>NZ_KQ948549.1:0-380240 GCF_001514125.1 Streptomyces longwoodensis
TCCTTTTACAGCTCCGGCTCTTGGGCACTGCCCAGGGGCCGGAGCTTTTTTGCGTTGAGGTAAGGTCAGTGAGCATCGTTGGCTCGTTTCCCACTGGAGGCCCCCGGGTGGAGGTCCAGGAGACCCGTGTCCAGACGGACCGGGTCCTCACCATCCCGAACATCCTGAGCATGGCTCGCCTGCTCGGCGTGCCCCTGTTCCTGTGGCTCATTTTGAGGCCCGAGTTCGGCGGTCCCAAGAGCGACGGCTGGGCCCTGCTCGTGCTCGCCCTCAGCGGGATCAGCGACTACCTGGACGGCAAGCTGGCGCGACGCTGGAACCAGATCAGCAGCCTCGGCCGGCTGCTCGACCCGGCCGCCGACCGGCTGTACATCCTCTCCACGCTGGTCGGCCTCACCTGGCGGGAGATCCTGCCGCTCTGGCTCACCGCCGTACTGCTCGCGCGCGAGCTGGTCCTGCTGGTGATGGTGGGCATCCTCCGGCGCCACGGTTATCCGCCGCCCCAGGTGAACTTCCTCGGCAAGGCGGCCACGTTCAACCTGATGTACGCGTTCCCGTTGCTGCTGCTCAGTGACGGAAGCGGATGGATCTCGTCACTCGCAGCTATTTTCGGATGGGCGTTCGCCGGATGGGGTACAACCCTCTATTGGTGGGCAGGAGTGCTGTATGTGGTGCAGGTCCGCCGCCTTGTCCGCGCGGACGCCATGACCGACTGATCCCGCAGCGTAGCGGTGTGCAATCGCTCGAGAAGCCCGCGGCGTGAAAGTGCGGGACAATCTTGACGGGTGAAGTCGGCTCACCGTCGTCTCTGTAGGAGGACGCTTCCGACATGAAGGCCGTCGTGATGGCCGGAGGCGAAGGCACGCGCCTTCGCCCTATGACCTCGAGCATGCCCAAGCCGCTCCTGCCGGTGGCCAACCGGCCGATCATGGAGCACGTTCTGCGGCTGCTCAAAAGGCATGGGCTCAACGAGACCGTCGTCACCGTCCAGTTCCTGGCCTCGCTGGTCAAGAACTACTTCGGTGACGGCGAGGAGCTCGGGATGGAGCTCACGTATGCCAATGAGGAGAAGCCACTCGGTACCGCCGGAAGCGTCAAGAACGCCGAAGAGGCGTTGAAGGACGATGCCTTCCTCGTCATCTCCGGCGATGCCCTGACGGACTTCGACCTCACCGAGCTGATCAACTTCCACAAGGAAAAGGGCGCGCTCGTCACCGTCTGTCTGACGCGGGTGCCCAACCCCCTGGAATTCGGCATCACCATCGTCGACGAAGAGGGCAAGGTCGAGCGCTTCCTGGAGAAGCCGACCTGGGGCCAGGTGTTCTCGGACACCGTGAACACCGGTATCTACGTGATGGAGCCCGAGGTCTTCGACTACGTCGAGGCCGACGTGCCGGTCGACTGGTCCGGCGACGTCTTCCCCCAGCTGATGAAGGAAGGCAAGCCGATCTACGGCTATGTCGCCGAAGGCTACTGGGAGGACGTCGGTACCCACGAGAGCTACGTGAAGGCCCAGGCCGACGTGCTCGAGGGCAAGGTCGACGTCGAACTCGACGGGTTCGAGATCTCGCCCGGCGTGTGGGTGGCCGAGGGTGCCGAGGTGCACCCGGACGCCGTGCTCCGGGGGCCGCTGTACATCGGCGACTACGCCAAGGTGGAGGCCGGCGCCGAGATCCGCGAGCACAGCGTCGTGGGCTCGAACGTGGTCGTCAAGAGCGGTGCCTTCCTGCACAAGTCCGTCGTGCACGACAACGTGTACGTCGGACCGCACAGCAACCTGCGGGGCTGTGTGGTGGGCAAGAACACCGACATCATGCGGGCCGCCCGGATCGAGGACGGCGCCGTCATCGGTGACGAGTGCCTGATCGGTGAAGAATCGATCGTGCAGGGCAACGTCCGCGTCTACCCGTTCAAGACCATCGAGGCCGGCGCGTTCGTCAACACCTCGGTGATCTGGGAGTCGCGCGGCCAGGCGAACCTGTTCGGCGCCCGCGGCGTCTCCGGCATCCTGAACGTCGAGATCACGCCCGAGCTCGCCGTGCGCCTCGCCGGTGCCTACGCGACGACCCTGAAGAAGGGCGCGACGGTCACCACGGCCCGCGACCACTCCCGCGGTGCCCGCGCGCTGAAGCGGGCGGTCATCTCCGCGCTGCAGGCCAGCGCCATCGACGTACGCGACCTGGAGAACGTGCCGCTGCCCGTGGCGCGGCAGCAGACCGCGCGCGGCAGCGCCGGCGGCATCATGATCCGGACGTCGCCCGGGGTGCCCGACTCCGTGGACATCATGTTCTTCGACTCCCAGGGGGCCGACCTCTCCCAGGGCAGCCAGCGCAAGCTGGACCGGGTGTTCGCGCGCCAGGAGTACCGGCGTGCGTTCCCGGGCGAGATCGGTGACCTGCACTTCCCGTCCAGCGTCTTCGACTCGTACACCGGGTCGCTGCTGCGCAACGTCGACACGACCGGGATCTCCGAGTCCGGGCTGAAGGTCGTCGTGGACGCCTCGAACGGCAGCGCCGGACTGGTCCTGCCGAGCCTGCTCGGCAAGCTGGGTGTCGACTCGCTGACCATCAACCCCGGTCTGGACGAGTCGCGGCCCACCGAGACCGCCGAGATGCGCCGCAAGGGCCTCGTGCGGCTCGGCGAGATCGTGGCGTCCTCGCAGGCCGCGTTCGGCGTACGGTTCGACCCCGTGGGCGAGCGGCTGTCGCTCGTCGACGAGAAGGGCCGGATCATCGAGGACGACCGGGCCCTGCTGGTGCTGCTCGACCTGGTGGCCGCCGAGCGGCGCAGTGGGCGGGTGGCTCTGCCGGTGACCACCACCCGGATCGCCGAGCAGGTCGCCGCGTACCACGGGACGCAGGTGGAGTGGACGACCACGTCGCCCGACGACCTGACGCGCGTCGGGGCGGACGAGTCGACCATCTTCGGCGGCGACGGCAAGGGCGGCTTCATCGTCCCCGAGTTCAGCAGCGTCTTCGACGGTACGGCCGCGTTCGTGCGGCTCATCGGCCTGGTGGCGCGCACGCAGCTCACGCTCAGCCAGATCGACGCGCGGATCCCGCGGGCGCACGTCCTCAAGCGGGACCTCGCGACGCCGTGGGCCGTCAAGGGCCTGGTCATGCGCCGGGTCGTCGAGGAGGCCGGGGACCGGTTCGTGGACACCACCGACGGCGTGCGCGTGGTGGAGGCCGACGGCCGCTGGGTGATGGTGTTGCCCGACCCGGCCGAGGCGGTCACGCACCTGTGGGCCGAGGGCCCGGACGACGCCTCCGCGCAGGCCCTGCTCGACGAGTGGGCTGCGGTCGTGGACAGCGCCGGGCGCTGACGAACCGCCGTACGCCCGCGTGCCGGACACGTGTCCCCGAGGGGGTCCGTCCGGCGCGCGGGTGGCCCCGTTCGGAGGTACCGGTCGCGACGTGCGACGATGTGCGGCATGCCGCAGCAGCCCCCCGTTCGGAGCACACCCGCGCGTCCGGCGCGCCCGGACGCGTCCATGTCGCTGCTCACCAACGTCATGGACCACAGCCTCGACGACGGGTACGCCGAGGCCGCCGCCCGCAAGCAGGGCGACGGCGGCATGCCCAAGACGCTGCGGGCCAAGCTGGGTCTCGCCGCCGGCCTCGTGCTGGCGGCGCTCGTCGTGACCGTCGGCGCGGCCCAAGCACGGGTCGCCGCGCCGGTCGTCGCCAAGGAGCGCGAGGAACTGATCGACCGCATCGACCGCGAGACCGAGGTGGCCGACAAGCTCGAGGCGTCCGTCGACAAGCTGCGCGACGACGTGAGCGCCCGCCAGCGGGCCGCCCTGGAGAAGAGCGGCGGTGGCGGCGGGGGCGACCTGGTGGGCGTCCTGTCCGGTGCCGTCGCCGTGCACGGCCCGGGCGTGAAGCTCGTCGTGAACGACGCCGAGGAGGCCAGCAGCGGCGGCAACGGCGATCCCCGGGAGACCGCCGACTTCTCCGACACCGGGCGCGTGCGCGACCGCGACATGCAGCGCGTGGTCAACGGCCTGTGGGAGTCGGGTGCCGAGGCCGTCTCGATCAACGGACAGCGGCTGACGTCCCTGTCGGCGATCCGGGCGGCGGGCGACGCCATACTGGTCGACAACAAGCCGCTGGTGCCGCCGTACACGGTGCTCGCGGTGGGGGACGGGAAGAACCTGAGCACCCGGTTCCAGGACAGCGCCGACGGCCTGTACCTGGACGCCCTGCGGGAGAACTTCGGCATCCGGACCGCGATCTCCGTGGAGGACGACGTCCGGCTGCCGGCGGCACCGAGTGTGATCGTACGAACAGCACAGCCGAGCACTGAGACGGAGAAGGGCACATCGTGATCGCCGTACTGGGCCTGGTCCTGGGGGTCGTGGCCGGACTGTTGGTCCGGCCCGAGATCCCGGCGGCCGTCGAGCCGTATCTGCCCATCGCCGTCGTGGCGGCGCTGGACGCCGTGTTCGGCGGGCTGCGGGCCATGCTGGACGGCATCTTCGACGACAAGGTCTTCGTGGTGTCGTTCCTGTCCAACGTGGTCGTGGCCGCGCTGATCGTCTTCCTGGGCGACAAGTTGGGCGTGGGGGCCCAGCTGTCCACGGGCGTGGTCGTGGTGCTGGGCATCCGCATCTTCTCCAACGCCGCGGCGATCCGCCGGCACGTGTTCCGGGCGTGACGCCGATGAGCGACCAGGACAGGACCCCCGAGAACCCGCTGCGCAGGGAACTGCCCGAGGAGGTGCCCGCGGCGCCCGCCGATCCGCAGGAGCCGCAGGAGGGCGGCCAGGAGCAGGAGCGGCTGAGCGGGCGGCAGCGGCTGGTGAAGGGCCTGTGGCCGCCGCGGGCGAGCCGCGCCCAACTCATCGTGGCCGTGCTGCTGTTCGGCCTCGGCTTCGGCCTGGCGGTGCAGGTCGCCTCGAACAGCGACAGCGACAGCGCGCTGCGCGGCGCCCGCCAGGAGGATCTCGTGCGCATCCTCGATGAACTCGGTGACCGCAGTCAGCGTCTTGGTGACGAGAAGCAGGGACTCGAGAAGCAGCAGCAGGAGCTGGAGAACAGCTCCGACCAGGCCGAGGAGGCCCGCCGGCAGACGGTCGAGAAGGAACGGCAACTCGGCATCCTGGCGGGCACGGTGGCGGCCCAGGGTCCCGGCATCACCATGACCATCGAGGACACGAAGGGGACGGTCCGGGCGGACATGCTGCTCGACGCGATCCAGGAGCTGCGCGCGGCCGGGGCGGAGGCGATCCAGGTCAACGGCGTGCGGGTGGTCGCCAATACGTACCTGACGGACTCCGGCAAGAGCGTGAGCGTCGACGGGAACAAGATCAACGCGCCCTATCGTTTCAAGGTCATCGGCAAGCCGCAGGACCTCGAACCGGCGCTCAACATCCCTGGAGGCGTGGTGCAGACCCTGGAGAAGGAGCAGGCCACCGTTACGGTGGAGCGGTCGGACAAGATCGTCGTGGACGCCTTGCGAGCGGCGAAGCAGCCTGACTACGCTCGGTCGTCCTCCCAGTGAACCGGGGGTGCATGGGGGACGTCCGGCAAGGGCATGAGGCTGCGGGGGGTCGGCGCACCGATCCGGTGGTGCGTGGTGGAAACTGTCTGGTGGATACGGACGTTGTGAAGGTGTCCGGGTCGACCGGTGTGTTCAGTCAGGGTTCGTCCTGCCCCACGGGCGGGTCTGTTTCGGTCAAGGGGAATCGCCCGTGAAGTTGTTTGCGAAGTTGTTCGGCAAGAGCGCGCGAGAGGGCAGCGACAACGCGACCGCCCGCCATCGCACACAGCCCGACGCGGAGGGCCAGCGGCCGCTGTTCCGGGACCAGGTGGCTGGTCCGGGTGACCTTTACGGAGGTCAGGGCGCGCCGTCTGTTGACCCTGCACAGTCCGGCGGCATAGGTTTCGGACAACCGTCAACCTCAAGTGCGGGTGGAGGGTTTTCCCCTATGTCGGCCCTGGTGTGTACGAGGTGCGGTAACCGCAACGCGGAGAACAGCCGCTTCTGCTCCAACTGCGGTGCTCCGCTGCGGGGCGGGGCCGAGCGCCCGTCGGAGACGACGTCCACCATCTCGATCTCCGGTCTCGAGGCCTACGACGCGGAGGCCACCGGCCAGACGCAGCTGCCCGCCCTGTCGCCCGAGGCGCAGGCCGCGGTGGACGCGCTGCCGCTGGGTTCCGCGCTGCTGGTCGTGCGACGCGGGCCGAACTCGGGCAGCCGCTTCCTGCTGGACGGCGACCTGACCACGGCCGGGCGTCACCCGCAGAGCGACATCTTCCTGGACGACGTGACGGTCTCCCGCCGCCACGTGGAGTTCCGCCGCAGCCCGGACGGGACGTTCACGGTCGCCGACGTCGGCAGCCTGAACGGCACGTACGTCAACCGCGAGCGGATCGACCAGGTCGCGCTGTCGAACGGGGACGAGGTGCAGATCGGCAAGTACCGGCTGGTCTTCTACGCGAGCCAGCGGGGCTACTGACCCTCCCCGGACTCCGGTCCGGGGACACCCCTGGGGAAGGTCCATGCTGCGAGACCCGAGGGGCGGTGCCGGACACGGCACCGCCGCCGCGGACAGCGGGCTGATGAGCATCGGCACGGTGCTGAACGTGCTGCGTGACGAGTTTCCCGAGGTCACCATCTCCAAGATCCGGTTCCTGGAGTCGGAGGGCCTGGTCGAGCCGCGGCGGACCCCGTCGGGGTACCGCAAGTTCAGCGCGGGGGACGTCGAGCGGCTGGCCCACGTCCTGCGGATGCAGCGGGACCACTACCTGCCGCTCAAGGTCATCCGGGAGCACCTGGACGCGATGGAGCGCGGTGAGGTCGGCCCCCTGCCCAGGCTGGGCCGGCAGCGCGACGGCGAGACGGCCCCCGAGGAGTCCCTTGAGGTGCCCACCGCCGCACGGATCGGGCGCGCCGAGCTGCTGGCGGCCGCCGGCATCGACGAGGCCGAGCTGGCCGAGTGGGAGTCGTACGGCCTGGTCGTCCCGCTGGAGCCCGGCGTCTACGACGCGGAGGCGGCCACCGTGGCCTCCCTGATCGCCGAGCTGGGCCGGTTCGGCATCGAACCCCGCCACCTTCGGGTGATGAAGGCGGCCGCCGACCGTGAGGCCGGACTGGTGGACCAGGTCGTCTCCCCGCTCAGGCGGCACCGCAACCCGCAGACCAGGGCCCACGCCGAGGCCCGCGCGAAGGAACTGGCGGGTCTGACGGTCAGACTGCACGCCGCGCTGGTGCAGACCGCGCTCGGCGTCCGGCTGCCCTGACGGCCCGCTGAGGGTTCACTGACGGCCTGCGGCACGCCCCGCGGGCGCCGTTCGCCCTCGGCGGATCGGCCGGCCGATCCCGGCCCGACTACCCAAACGTCTCGGACACGGCCTAGGGTTGCTGTGTGAACGAGCTCGATGTCGTAGGTGTCCGGGTCGAGATGCCCTCCAACCAACCGATCGTGCTCCTGCGTGAAGTGGGAGGCGACCGCTACCTCCCCATCTGGATCGGACCGGGGGAGGCGACCGCGATCGCCTTCGCCCAGCAGGGCATGGCTCCCGCACGGCCGCTGACCCACGACCTGTTCAAGGACGTGCTGGAGGCCGTGGGCCAGGAGCTCACCGAAGTGCGCATCACGGACCTGCGGGAGGGCGTCTTCTACGCGGAGCTGGTCTTCGCCAGCGGCGTCGAGGTGAGCGCCCGCCCGTCCGACGCCATAGCGCTGGCCCTGCGCACCGGGACGCCGATCTACGGCAGCGACACGGTGCTCGACGACGCCGGTATCGCCATCCCGGACGAGCAGGAGGACGAGGTGGAGAAGTTCCGCGAGTTCCTCGACCAGATCTCGCCCGAGGACTTCGGCACCAGCAGCCAGTAGCCGCGGCAGACGCGGGAGGCGCGCACCACGGGCCGGGCGGCCGGCAGGACGCCGCCGGGCCGGCGGGCGGGGCGTCCGTCCCGCGCGTGGGGGTTCCCCGGCATGTGCCGTCGGCCGAGGGGAGCGTCATACGGCTCGTCCTCGAGCGCATTCGGCTAGCCTTTCCCCGCGGTGGGGTACGGGAAACCACTCTCAGGGTGATTATCACTCGGCGTGCCGAGTGTGGCGATCGTTGACGCACCCCTGGTGACTGCCTACCGTCGAGAAGGCAGTTCAAGGACGGAGGTCGGCGTGAGAAGCAGCGGCGACGGTACGGCTGGGGGTGCCCCCGGACGCGGAGTCGGGGGAAGCGGTCCGTATGCGCTCCACGGCGGCGCGGCCGACCACGCTCCGCAGCGACCGACGGCCGTGCCGAGCGGCGGAGGGGCGACGTCCATGGCGTCCGAGCAGATCGGCTACCGCGGTCCGACGGCCTGCGCGGCCGCCGGCATCACCTACCGCCAACTGGACTACTGGGCCCGCACCGGGCTCGTAGAGCCGAGCGTGCGGCCCGCCCACGGGTCCGGGACCCAGCGCCTGTACAGCTTCCGGGACGTCGTCGTCCTGAAGATCGTCAAGCGCTTCCTGGACACCGGCGTGTCCCTGCAGAACATCCGCACCGCCGTGCAGCACCTCAGGGAGCGGGGTTTCCGTGACCTGGAGCGCATGACGCTGATGAGCGACGGCGCCACCGTCTACGAGTGCACCTCGCCCGACGAGGTCCACGCCCTGCTCCAGGGCGGCCAGGGCGTCTTCGGCATCGCCGTGGGCGTGGTGTGGCGGGACGTCGAGAGCGCCCTGTCGCAGTTGCACGGGGAGCGCGTGGACACCGGCGAGACGCTTGTCGGGCACAACCCGGCCGACGAGCTGGCGCGGCGGCGCAACCGGGCCGTCTGAGACGCCGTACGGACGCCCCTGCGCAAAGCGGGGGCGTCCTCGCGGGTCGCGCGGGGGCGCCGACTGCCGTTGTCAGTGGTGTGGTGCAGCATCGGAGGTGTGCGGAACGCGCCCACCATCCTGCATCTCGACATGGATGCCTTCTTCGCCCAGGCGGAGCAGGCGTCCAAGCCGAGCCTGCGCGGCAAGGCGGTGGTCGTGGGCGGCCTCGGGCCCCGCGGGGTCGTGGCCACCGCGTCCTACGAGGCGCGGGTTTTCGGGGTGCACTCGGCGATGCCCATGGCCCAGGCGCGCCGCCTCGCCCCCAACGCCGCCTACCTCACCCCCCGCTTCACCTTCTACCGGGCGATCAGCGACCAGGTCATGGCACTGCTGCGGGCCCTGTCGCCGCTCGTGGAGCCGCTCAGCCTGGACGAGGCGTTCGTCGACCTGGAGGCCGGGGGAGCGGCCTGGGACAGCGACTCGGCGCGGCTGACCGGGGTCCGGCTGCGGACCGACATCCGGGCGGTCACCGGGCTCACCGGGTCGGTCGGCCTGGCCGCCTCCAAGATGCTCGCGAAGATCGCCTCCGAGCAGGCCAAGCCGAACGGCCTGGTGCTCATCGAGCCGGGGACCGAGCGGGCGCTCCTCGGGCCGCTGTCGGTGCGGACGCTGCCGGGCGTGGGCCCGGCGACGGGCGACCACCTGCGGCGGGCCGGGATCACCACGATCGACGAGATCGTGGAGGCCGGTGAGGACGAGCTGGTGCGGCTGCTCGGCAAGGCCCACGGGCACGGCCTGTACGCCATGGCGCTGGCGCGCGACGAGCGGCCCGTGGTGGCCGAGCGGGAGACCAAGTCCGTCTCCGTCGAGGACACCTACGACGTGGACATCCACGACCGGCTCCGGGTGGGCCTGGAGGTGCAGCGGCTCGCCGACCGGTGCGTGCGGCGGCTGCGCGGGGCCGGGCTGTCGGGGCGGACGATCGTGCTCAAGGTGCGGCGGTACGACTTCTCCACCCTGACCCGTTCGGAGACCCTGCGCGGGCCCACGGACGACCCGGCCGTGGTCCGGGAGGCGGCGGCCCGGCTGCTGGACTCGGTGGACACCACCGGTGGGGTGCGGCTGCTCGGGGTGGGCGTCTCGGGACTGGCCGACTACACCCAGGAGGACCTGTTCGCGCAGGCCGCCGGGGAGCACCCCCTCGGGTCCGAGGAGGAGGCGGCGGTGCCGGAGGAGACCCGGCCGGCCGCGTCCGTTCCCGCCGAGCACTCCTGGCGGCCCGGGCACGACGTGCGGCACGCCTCGCTCGGTCACGGGTGGGTGCAGGGCAGCGGTCTGGGCCGGGTCACCGTGCGGTTCGAGACGCCGGACTCGGAGCCCGGGCGGGTGCGGACGTTCCGCGTCGACGACCCGGACCTGGAACCGGCCGACCCGCTGCCCCTGGTGCCGGTCCGGCCGTCCGGGGAGGGCGGAGCGGCCCGGGCGGACGGCGGGGCGGGGCCGGAGCAGACCGGGGTGGGGAGCGGGGCCGTGGGGGGCTGAGCGAGGGCGCGGGGGCGGCTGGTGCGGGTGGAGGTGCGCCGGGGCGTCGGTGGAGGGTGGCTGGAGTGGGGTGGAGGCAGGGTGGAGCGCCGGTCGAGGGGGGCCGGGGGCGTCGGACCGGCCCGTCCGGGCGGTGGAGGGCTGCCGGAGCGCGGGTCGGGGGTCGCTCGGGCGTGGTCGGGCCGGGCGGTGGCGGGGTCGAGGGGGGGCGGAGGACCGGTGGACGGTGCGTGGGGCCGCGGTCAGGCCGGGCCGGCGGCGCGGTGGAGACGGTCGGCCACTCGAGGGCGGCTGGGTCCGGGGTGGGGCCCGGCTCTTGGCAGGGTGGAGGCCCTCCCGAGCGGGGGTGGAGTCCGGCCCGAGCGGGGGTTGAGACCGGCTGGGGCCGAGGGCCCGTTCGTCGGGGCAGTGGAGCGGGCTGCCCTGGGGGTGGAGGCCCACCGGAGTGCCGGTCCGGGGCGGCTGGGGGCGCAATGCAGCGGGGCCGGTGGCGCGGTGGAGGGAGCGGGGGCCGCTCCACGTCGTACCGACCGGAGGTCGAGGAGCGGACGGTGCCGTGCGGCCGCGGGCGGGGCCGGCTGTCGGCCGAGCGGGGGCGTGGTGTCGGCGGGGCGAGGGCGTGGTGCCGTCCGGGGGGTCAGGCCTCGGCCGGGCGGCAGGAGCGCGGGTCCGGCCGGCTCGTCAGACCTCGTCCGGGTTGCCCGCCAAGCGGCCGAAGTCGCGGTCCGGAGGCGGGGGCGTGGCGGCCACGTCGAGGCCGTAGTGGTGGTAGAGCTGCAGTTCCTGCTCGGGGGAGAGGTGGCGGCCCACGCCGAAGTCCGGGGCCTCCTTGATCAGGGACCGGTCGAAGGGGACCCGCAGGGCGCCCTCGACCAGCTCGCTGGGCTCCAGCGGGACGAACGCGTCCCGGGAGAACAGACCGGTCCGTATGGCCGCCCACTCCGGTACGCCGGTCGCGTCGTCGAGGTACACCTCGTCGATGGTGCCGATCTTGGTGCCGCTGCGGTCGAACGCCTTGCGGCCGATCAGGTGGCGCGGATCGATGTCGGTCTGCACGGTCCCTCCATGTGGTCGCAATGGGCGCACTCGTCCGTCAGCACTACGAAAGAGCACAATCGCCCCCGCGGCCACTCGAAGGCCACGGCGTTGACCTCGCTGGTACGCTGACAGCGGCTGCTGACCCCGTGCGGGAGAGTCCTCCGAGTTCCATGGAGGCGCCGAAGGAGCAAATCCTCCCCGGAATCTCTCAGGCCCACGTACCGCACGGACGAGGTCACTCTGGAAAGCAGGGCGGGTGTCGACGGCGTCCGCTCTCACCGACGGTGAAAGCCGGACGTCCCCCGGGCCGTCCGGTGAAGCTCTCAGGTTGAGATGACAGAGGGGGAGGCCGTCGGGGCACCCGTGCCGTGGTGTCCCTCGAAGGTCGCGTCAGACCAGGAGGCCTCCGCAATGACCGCCCACCGCACTCCGCTCACCGAGCTCGAAGAGGGCATCCCCTTCGAGCAGCGCCACATCGGGCCCGACCAGGAGGCGCGGGCCAAGATGCTCGCGCAGGTCGGGTACGGCTCGCTCGACGAGCTCACCGCCGCCGCCGTGCCGGACGTGATCAAGAACGCCGACGCGCTGGACCTGCCCGGTGCCCGCAGCGAGGCCGAGGTGCTGGCCGAGCTGCGCTCGCTCGCCGACCGCAACCAGGTGCTCGGCTCGATGATCGGGCTCGGCTACTACGGCACGTTCACGCCGCCCGTCATCCTGCGCAACGTCATGGAGAACCCGGCCTGGTACACGGCGTACACGCCCTACCAGCCGGAGATCTCCCAGGGCCGCCTGGAGGCGCTGCTCAACTTCCAGACCATGGTCGCCGACCTGACGGGGCTGCCCACCTCCGGCGCCTCGCTGCTCGACGAGAGCACCGCCGCCGCCGAGGCGATGGCGCTGTCCCGGCGCATGGGCAAGAACAAGAAGGGCCTGTTCCTGATCGACGCGGACGCGCTGCCGCAGACCGTCGCCGTGATCCGCACCCGGGCCGAACCGACCGGCGTCGAGGTGGTCGTCGCCGACCTCGCCGAGGGCATCCCGGCCGACCTCGCCGAGCGCGAGATCAACGGTGTGCTGGTCCAGTACCCGGGCGCCTCCGGCGTCGTGCGCGACATACGGCCCGTCATCGAGCAGGCCCACGAGCTGGGCGCGGTCGTCACGGTCGCCGCCGACCTGCTGGCGCTGACCCTGCTGACGTCGCCCGGTGAACTGGGGGCCGACATCGCGGTGGGCACGACGCAGCGGTTCGGTGTGCCGATGGGCTTCGGCGGCCCGCACGCCGGCTACATGGCCGTCCAGGAGAAGTTCGCGCGGAGCCTGCCCGGGCGGCTCGTCGGGGTGTCCGTCGACGCGGACGGGCACAAGGCCTACCGGCTCGCGCTGCAGACGCGTGAGCAGCACATCCGGCGCGAGAAGGCCACCAGCAACATCTGCACCGCGCAGGTCCTGCTGGCCGTCATGGCCGGCATGTACGCGGTCTACCACGGCCCCGAGGGACTGCGGGCGATCGCGCGGCGCACCCACCGGTACGCCTCGATCCTGGCCGCCGGGCTGACCGCGGGCGGCGTCGAGGTCGTGCACGGCACCTACTTCGACACGGTGACCGCACGGGTGCCCGGCAAGGCCGCCGAGGTCGTCGCGGCCGCCCGCGACAAGGGGGTCAACCTGCGGCTCGTCGACGCCGACCACGTGTCGGCCGCCTGCGACGAGACCACCACGCGCGCGCAGCTCACCGCCGTCTGGGACGCCTTCGGTGTCCGCGGCGACGTCGAGGCGCTCGACGCGGCCGCCGGGGACGTGCTGCCCGACGGGCTGCTGCGGTCCGACGACTTCCTGACCCACCCGGTGTTCCACCAGCACCGCTCCGAGACGGCGATGCTGCGCTACCTGCGCCGGCTCTCCGACCGCGACTACGCGCTCGACCGCGGCATGATCCCGCTGGGCTCCTGCACCATGAAGCTCAACGCGACGACCGAGATGGAGCCGGTCACCTGGCCGGAGTTCGGGCAGCTGCACCCGTTCGCGCCCGCCGAGCAGGCCGAGGGCTACCTCACGCTGATCCGTGAGCTGGAGGAGCGGCTCGCCGAGGTCACCGGGTACGACAAGGTCTCCCTCCAGCCCAACGCCGGGTCGCAGGGCGAGCTGGCCGGTCTGCTGGCCGTGCGCGGCTACCACCGCGCCAACGGCGACGAGGGCCGCACCGTCTGCCTCATCCCGTCCTCGGCGCACGGCACCAACGCCGCCAGCGCCGTCATGGCCGGCATGAAGGTCGTCGTCGTGAAGACCGCCGAGGACGGCGAGATCGACGTCGAGGACCTGCGCGCCAAGATCGAGCAGCACCGCGAGCAGCTCGCCGTGCTGATGATCACCTACCCGTCGACGCACGGCGTCTTCGAGGAGCACGTCGCCGACATCTGCGCCCAGGTGCACGAGGCGGGCGGCCAGGTCTACGTCGACGGCGCCAACCTCAACGCGCTGGTCGGCCTCGCCAAGCCGGGCCACTTCGGCGGCGACGTCTCCCACCTGAACCTGCACAAGACGTTCTGCATCCCGCACGGCGGCGGCGGCCCCGGCGTCGGCCCCGTGGCCGTGCGGTCGCACCTGGCGCCGTACCTGCCGAACCACCCGCTGCAGCCCGCCGCCGGGCCCGAGACGGGCGTCGGGCCGATCTCGGCCGCGCCGTGGGGCTCCGCGGGCATCCTGCCGATCTCCTGGGCCTACGTGCGGCTCATGGGCGGCGAGGGGCTCAAGCGGGCCACGCAGGTCGCCGTGCTGTCCGCGAACTACGTCGCCAAGCGCCTGGAGCCGCACTACCCCGTGCTCTACACCGGCCCCGGCGGGCTGGTCGCGCACGAGTGCATCATCGACCTGCGGCCGATCACCAAGGCCACCGGTGTGAGCGTGGACGACGTGGCCAAGCGGCTCATCGACTACGGCTTCCACGCGCCGACGATGTCCTTCCCGGTGGCCGGCACGCTGATGATCGAGCCGACCGAGTCGGAGGACCTGGCCGAGCTGGACCGCTTCTGCGACGCGATGATCGCCATCCGCGCCGAGATCGAGAAGGTCGGCGCGGGCGACTGGCCGGCCGAGGACAACCCCCTGCGGGGCGCCCCGCACACCGCCGCCGCGCTCGGCGGGGAGTGGGAGCACGCCTACACCCGCGAGGAGGCCGTGTTCCCGGGCGGGGTGTCCGCCGCCGACAAGTACTGGCCGCCGGTGCGCCGCATCGACCAGGCGTACGGCGACCGGAACCTGGTCTGCTCCTGCCCGCCGCTGGACGCGTACGACGACTGAGCGGACGGGCCGCCGGGCGGCCGGGCCGGTCCGGCCGCGCGCCGGGCACACCGAGGGCCCCCCACCGACGGGTGGGGGGCCCTCGGCCGTGTCAGCCCGTGTGGACGCGGGGCCGGCGGGCGCGGTCCGGTTCGGCCTCGCGCAGCACCTCCCGGGTGACCGGGGCGACCTCGCCCTGGCCGAAGAGGAAGAAACGCAGGAAGTTGGCGAACGGGCTGCCCTCGGTCCACTCGAAGTAAATGTGCGGCGTGCAGCCGGTCGTGTCGCGCACGTGCAGGAGCAGGGCCGCCAGGGCGTTGGGGATGGAGGACGACTCCAGGGTCAGGACGCGGTAGCGGCCGTGCAGGACCTCGCCGCGGACCACCAGCCGGCCCTCGAACTCGGACGGGTCGGTGACCGTGACCTCGGCGAAGACGAAGTCCTCGCGGGCGGGGAGGTCGTTGTCCTCGCGGATCTGCTCGATCTTGTCGCGGTACTCGGCGAGGTCGCGGCGGTCGGGCTCGTTGGCGATGAAGCGCAACTTGCGGCTGGCCGCGTCCCGCACGAACCGCTCCGCCAGGGGGTCGAGCGTGACGTCGGTGACGCGCAGCTCGAAGGCGCGGGCCAGCCGGGACAGCAGCGAGACGGCGATGATGCCGGCGATGAAGCAGGCACCGATCTTCACGCCGTCGGGCCGTTCGATGACGTTGACGACGGTGACGTAGAGCAGCACCGCCGAGACCACGCCGAAGGTGACGGTCCAGCCGCGCTGTCCGGCCCGGCGCGCGGCGATGGTGACCGCGATCGCGGCGGAGGACATCAGCACCAGCACGCCGGTGGCGTAGGCGCCGCCCTGGGCGTCGACGTCGGCGTCGAAGACCCAGGTGACCAGGAAGGCGATCAGGGTGAAGACCAGCACCATCGGGCGCACTGCGCGGGCCCAGTGCGGGGCCATGCCGTAGCGGGGCAGGTAGCGCGGCATCAGGTTGAGCAGGCCGGCCATCGCGGAGGCGCCGGCGAACCACAGGATGGCGATGGTGGACACGTCGTAGACCGTGCCGAAGGTGTTGCCGAGGTATTCGTGCGCCAGGTAGGCGAGGGCGCGGCCGTTGGCCTGGCCGCCGGACTCGAACTCCTTCTCCGGGATGAGCACGGTGGTGAGGAAGCTGGTGACGATCAGGAAGACGCTCATGATGAGGGCGGCGGTCGTCAGCAGCTTCTTGGTGTCGCGGATACGGCCCGCCGGGTGCTCCTCGGTGTCGCCGGGATCGCCCTTCACGTGCGGCATGACGGCGACGCCGGTCTCGAAGCCGGACAGGCCGAGGGCGAGCTTGGGGAAGACCAGCAGGGAGACGCCGACCATCGCGAAGACGTTGCCGTGCTCGGCGGTCAGCGCGTGGGACCAGTCGGTGACGACGTGGCCGGCGGTGACCACGTGCCAGAAGCCGGCGGCCACGACGACCGCGTTGAGGGCCAGGTAGGTGGCGACCAGGGCGACGGCGACCCCGATCGCCTCCAGGAAGCCCTTGAGGAACACCGCGCCGAGCAGGGCGACGAGCAGGAGGGTGATCAGCATGCGCTGGCCGTGCAGGGCCTCGGTCAGGTGCGGGTTCTCCACCAGGTGGGTCGAGGCGTCGGCCGCGGACAGGGTGATGGTGATCAGGAAGTCGGTGGCGGCGAAGCCCAGCAGGGTCAGGACGAACAGCTTGCCCTTCCAGAAGGTGAGCAGCCGCTCCAGCATGGCGATCGAGCCCTCGCCGTGCGGTGACTCCTCGGCGACCCGGCGGTAGACCGGCAGGGCGCCCGCGAGGGTCACGACCACCAGGACGACGGTCGCCACGGGGGAGAGCAGTCCGGCCGCGAGGGCGGCGATGCCCGGCTGGTAGCCGAGGGTGGAGAAGTAGTCGACGCCCGTCAGGCACATGACCCGGTACCAGGCCTGGCCGCGGTGCGGGGGCTCCGGCGTGGCGTGCGGTCCCGTGACGCCCTGGCCCTTGCCCATGTCCGACAGCCCCTCGAGCATCCAGGAGCGCAGCCGACTGGGCGCGGGGTGCTCGGTCGTGCTCATGGGGGTGCTCCTGGTGCTGGTCAGCGTGGGTGGGGGCCATCACGCGGACGGCGGCTCCAGCGTAGGCCGAGGGTGCGGCGGCGGCCCGCGGATCAAGGGGCCGGGGCCGTCAAGCCTGCGTTAAGGGTTCCGCCCGTGTGGGTGAGCGGGCCTCGATGGCGACGGCGCGCCGGGGCGTCATGTTCGAGGGGCTGGACGAATGTTTCGCTGCCCCTGTCGAGGCGCCGATCCGGTCGCCGATTGGCCGTGTCCGGGGGGTTGCCACCCCTCGGACCGTCTCCCTAGGGTGCGGCAGCAACCGAAGTTTTCTGGACGCGCGCCGAAACTTTCGAGGAGCATCCATGGGCGACCCGGCACTGTCCCGCCGCGGCTTCCTGGCGGCCTCCGCCGCCGCCGGCGTCAGCATGACGGCGCTGAGCGCCTGCGGCGGCGACTCGGACGGGGGGTCGTCGTCCGGCACGACCACCGTCGAGTGGTGGAACATCTCCACCACCCAGCCGACCAAGGACGTCTGGGCCGGCCTCGCCCGGCAGTTCGAGGCACAGAACCCCAAGGTCAAGATCAAGGTCGTCCAGCTCGAGAACGACGCGTACAAGTCGAAGATGACCGCGCTGACCGCATCGGGCAAGCTCCCCGACATCTTCCACACCTGGGGCGGGGGAGTGCTCAGGCAGCAGGTCGAGGCCGGACTCGTCGAGGACCTCGGCGAGCGGACCGCGCCGTGGTCCGAGGGCCTGCTGAAGGTCGCCAAGGAGCCCTACCTGATCGACGACAAGGTCTACGGCATCCCGTTCGACATCGGCATGATCGGCTTCTGGTACAACAAGGCCCTCTTCCGGCGGGCCGGGATCGCCCAGCCGCCCACCACGTGGAGCGGGTTCCTCGACGCGGTCAGGAAGCTGAAGGCGGCCGGCACCACGCCCATCGCGCTGGCCGGCAAGGAGAAGTGGCCCGGCATGTACTACTGGGCCTACCTGGCGATGCGCACCGCGGGCGCCAACGCGCTCGGCAAGGCCAACGACGCCAAGGACTTCACCGGCGACGGCTTCGTCCGCGCCGGGCAGCACCTCCAGGAACTCGTGGACCTCCAGCCCTTCCAGAAGGGCTTCCTCGGCGCCGCCTACTCCACGCCCACCGGACAGGCGGCCGCCGTCGGCAACGGCAGGGCCGCCATGGAACTCATGGGCCAGTGGGCGCCGGTGGTGCAGGCCGACGCCGGCAAGGGCCTCGGCGCCGACCTCGGGTTCTTCCCCTTCCCCGCGGTCGAGGGCGGCCGGGGGGCCATCACCGAGGTGTTCGGCGGGGGCGGCGGACACGCCCTGCGCAAGGGCGCCCCGCAGGCGGCGGTGGACTTCCTGAAGTTCTTCGCCTCCGCCGCCACCGACACCACGCTCGTCAAGAAGACCGGCGTGCTCCCCGTCGTGCCGTCCGCGGAGAGCGCCCTGACCGATCCCAACCTCACGGCGGTCCAGGCCCAGTTGAAGGCCGCCACCGGGTTCCAGCTCTACCTCGACCAGGCGTACGCGCCCGCCGTCGGCCAGGAGGTCAACGACAGCGTCGCCGCCCTCGTCGCGGGCTCCAAGTCGCCCCGGCAGGTGGCCGAGTCGATCACCAAGGCCGCGAAGGAAGAGCAGTAGCAGGCGATGGCCTCCACCTACCTCCCCGAGGAGCGGAGCGGCGTCGACGTCGCCTCCCTGCCCCCGGCCGCCGAACGACCCAGGGGGCGGGCGCGGCGGCGCGTGGTGCACCACCTCACCGCCTACGGCCTCCAGGTGCCCGCCCTGGTGCTGTTCGGGACGCTGGTCCTGCTGCCGCTGCTGTTCGCGCTGTACGCGTCGTTCTTCCGCTGGGGCGGCTTCGGCATGCCCGAGGACGCCGTCGGCGGCGACAACTTCACCCGGCTGTTCCAGGACCCGGTGTTCCGGGGCGACCTGTGGCGCTGCCTGGTCCTCGTGCTGCTCTCGCTCGGCCTCCAGCTGCCGTTCGCGCTGGCGCTGGCGGTCGCGCTCAACCAGCGGCTGCGCGGCCGGGCCGTCTACCGCATGCTGTTCTTCGCGCCCTACGTCCTGTCCGAGGCGATCACCGGCGTGCTGTTCGGCATGATCTTCGCGCCGGGCGACGGGCTCGCCGACCACGTCCTCGGCGGGGTCGGCCTGGACGGCCCGGCCGGGAAGTGGTTCTCCGACCCCTCCACCGTGATGGCCACCCTCTTCCTCGTCATGATGTGGAAGTACTTCGGCTTCCACATGATGCTCTACCTGGCCGGACTCCAGGCCGTCCCGGCCGAGTTGACCGAGGCGGCGCTGATCGACGGGGCCGGGCCCTGGCAGCGCTTCCGGCACGTCACCCTGCCGCTGCTCGCCCCCACCCTGCGCATCAGCGTCTTCCTGTCGGTCATCGGCTCCGTCCAGCTCTTCGACCTGGTGTGGGTGATCACGGCGGGCGGACCCGACCACCACTCCGAGACGATGGCCGTGACCATGTTCCAGTACGGCTTCAAGCGCTACCAGGTCGGCTACGCCAGCGCGATCAGCGTGGTCATGTTCGGCATCAGCCTCGTCTTCGCCCTCGCCTACCAGCGGTTCGTGCTCCGCCGCGACCTGGCGGGCGCCACCACGACCATGCGAGGAGGCGGCGCGTGAAGGCCCCCCGGACGTCGAAGACCCTGTCGCTGCACGCCGTCCTGCTGGTGGTCGGCGCGGTGATGGCCGTACCGCTGCTGTACGCCGTGCTGTCCGGCTTCAAGTCGACCGACCAGCTCTCCCGCAACCCCGTCGGCCTGCCCGACCCGTGGGTCACCTCCAACTACACCGGCATCCTCGCCTCCGGGAGCTTCTGGCGGCTGGTCGGCAGCAGCACCTTCATCGCGATCGGGACGACGGTGGTGGTCGTCGCGGTGTCCGCACTCGCCGCGTTCTCCTTCGCCCGGTTCGCCTTCCGCGGACGGGAGGTGCTGTTCACCCTGTTCACCATCGGCCTGATGTTCCCGTTCGCGGTGGCGGCCCTCCCGCTGTTCCTGCTGCTGCGCTCGATGGGACTGCTCGACGACCCGCTCGGCGTGATCCTGCCGCAGGCCGCGTTCGGACTGCCGATGACCATCGTCATCCTGCGCGGCTTCTTCCGGGAGATCCCGGCCGAACTGGAGGAGGCGGCCACCCTCGACGGCTGCGGCCCGCTGGGCTTCTTCTGGCGGGTGCTGCTGCCCATGGCCCGCCCCGCCCTCGGCACCGTCTCGGTGCTCGCCGTGGTGGCCAGCTGGAACAACTTCCTGCTGCCGCTGCTGGTGTTCACCGACGACACCTGGTGGACCGTCCCGATCGGCGTCCAGCAGTTCCAGGGCCAGTACTCCTCGGACACCGCCCGGGTGTTCGCCTACCTGGTCCTCGCCATGGTCCCGGCCCTGGCCTTCTACTCGGTCGCCGAGCGGCAGCTCGTCGGCGGCCTCACCGCCGGCGCCACCAAGGGATGACCCGCGCCCGCGGACGTACGGCCCCCGCCCGCACCCCGTCGTGAGGAGTCGCACCATGCACAGCACCGCCCGGACCCGTCTCAGGATCGCCGGGGCGCTCGCCACCGTGCTGGTCGCCGCCGGGATCGCCGCCGGCCCGGCCGCGCAGGCCGGCGACCGCCCCCACCGGCAGCCCACGCTCGCCGACCTGGCCGAACGCCACGGCCGCTACCTCGGCAGCGCCACCGACAACCCCGAACTCACCGACACCGCCTACACGGACGTCCTCGGCCACGAGTTCGACATGATCACGCCCGGCAACGGCATGAAGTGGTACGCCACCGAGCCCCAGCAGGGCGTCTTCGACTGGACCGCCGGCGACGAGATCGTGGACCTCGCCCGCTCGCACCACCAGCGGGTCCGCGCCCACACCCTGGTCTGGCACAGCCAGCTCCCGGACTGGCTGACCAGCCGCACCTGGACGGCCGACGAGCTGCGCGCCGTGCTGAAGCACCACATCCAGACCGAGGTGCGCCACTACCGCGGCACGGTCTACTCCTGGGACGTCGTCAACGAGGCGTTCAACGAGGACGGCACCTACCGGGAGACGCTCTTCTACACCACCCTCGGCCCGGGCTACATCGCCGACGCCCTGCGCTGGGCCCACGAGGCCGACCCGCACGCCAAGCTGTACCTCAACGACTACAACATCGAGGCGGTCGGTCCCAAGAGCGACGCCTACTACGCCCTCGCGCGACAGCTGAGGGCCCAGCGCGTCCCGCTCGACGGCATCGGCCTGCAGGCCCATCTCGCCCTCCAGTACGGCTATCCGGCCAGCCTGGAGGACAACCTGCGCCGCTTCTCCCGCCTCGGCCTGGACACCGCGCTCACCGAGGTCGACGTGCGGATGCAGCTCCCGGCCACCGAGGACAAGCTCGCCCGACAGGCCGACTGGTACCGGGACATGACCGAGGCGTGCCTCGCGGTGCGCCGCTGCGTCGGCATCACGATCTGGGATTACACGGACAAGTACTCCTGGATCCCGGCCTTCTTCCCCGGTGAGGGCGCGGCCCTGCCGTGGGACGAGCAGCTCGCGCCGAAGCCGGCCTACTACGCGATCCGGGACGCGCTGGACTGAGCCGCGGGCGGCGCGGTGCTGCAGCGCACCACCAGGTCCGTGCCGAGCTCCACCCGCGGCGAGCCGGGGTGCTCGCCGCGGGCGAGGCGCAGCACCGTGCGGACGGCCAGCCGGCCCATGTCGGCGAGCGGCTGGCGGACCGTGGTCAGGGGCGGCGCGGACCAGCGGACCTCGGGCAGGTCGTCGAAGCCGACCACGCTCATGTCCTCCGGGACGCGCAGCCCCCGCCGGCGCAGCGCCTCGATCGCGCCGAGCGCCATCTGGTCGCTGGCGGCGAACAGCGCCGTAGGCGGCTCGGGCAGGTCCAGGAGGGCGGTGCAGCCGGCGAAGCCCGACTCGGGGCGGAAGTCACCGGGGACCACCAGGGCCGGGTCGACGGAGAGCCCGGCGGCCTCCAGGGCCGCGCGGTAGCCGTCGTGGCGGGCCCGCGAGCACAGCAGCCGGGACGGGCCCGCGATCAGCGCGATCCGGCGGTGGCCCAGGGACAGCAGGTGCTCGGTGGCCGCCAGCCCGCCGGCCCAGTTGGCGGCGCCGATGGTCGGGGCGTCGGCGCCGGGCGAGCCCGTCGGATCCACCACAACCAACGGGACCCCGAGGACGCGCAGTTGGTCCTGGAGTCCCGGCTCCAGGGCGGAGGTGACCAGGATGACGCCGTCGGAGGCGCGGGCGCGCAGGTTGCGCATCCACTCGCGGGCGGCGCCCGAGCGGCCGTGGATCGCCGACACGACGGTGCCGACGCCGGCGGTGTGCGCGACCTCCTCGACGCCGCGCAGGATCTCCACCGCCCACGGGCTGTCGAGGTCGTGGAAGACCAGGTCGAGCAGGGCGGCGCCGGCGGAGGGGGCCGGGGAGCGCCTGCGGTAGCCGTGCCGGCGCAGCAGGTCCTCGACCCGCGCACGCGTCCCGGGCGCGACGTCGGAGCGCCCGTTGACCACCCGGGACACCGTCGGCACGGAGACCCCGGCCTCGCGGGCGATCGCCGTGATGGTGACCTTCCCCCGGGGCGCCGACGGGCCGGACGCCGTGGACGGCCCCTCGCCGTCGTCCTCGTACGCTGCCACTGCCCCCACCTCCGTCACCGCGGGCGCCCCGACGCGCCGCGCCGCCCTCTGCGAAACGTCCAGGAGTCTTCCGGAAACGGGGCGGTGCTGGGAAGGCGTACCTAGGGGGTGTCTTGTCGATCAGGCCGGGCTCGCGGCGTCTGGCACCGCGCCTCGCCGCGTTGTCGTCGGTCCCCGATGCTCCGCATCGACTCCCTCCTCCGCCTTGCGATGCACGGCACCAGACGCCGCTCCCTGATCCGGCCTGATCGACAAGACACCCCCTAGGAGGAAACGGCCGCTACGGGGAGTGACCGGGGCTCCCCGTGCGTCGGGGCCGGTGCGCAGCGACGGTCTGCGTCCGGCCCCTCGGTGCCGCGGGCGGCGCGTCGGCCGCCCGGTGGTGGCCGGGCGCCGTGCCGGGCGCCCGGTGCTGGTCGGGCGCCGCTCCGGCCGCCCGGTGGTGATCAGGCTGCCGTCACGACCCGGCCGGTGGCCAGCGGGCGGTGCGGGGCGATGATCTGGCCGTCCGGCAGGAGCTCACCGGTGTCCTCGAAGAGGAGGACGCCGTTGCACAGCAGGCTCCAGCCCTGCTCCGGGTGGTGCGCCACGAGGCGGGCGGATTCCCGGTCGGCGGAGTGCGCGGTCGGACACGGTGGCTGGTGCTGGCACATGGATGGGATCTCTCGCTCTGACGTGAGGTGTGGAAGGTGCGTGGTCGTCGTCCCGCGGCGTGAAACGTCGTTCATGGCCGCCCCCCGTTGTGATAAGTCGGTCGGAGTCCAGTGTTGCCCCACGGGCGTCGATCCGCAGGGATTTCGCGGCACCGCTTCTCACAGGTTCATGACGCGTCACCCGGGCGGGCGGTTCATCGTCGCCGCGGGGTCACTTCGGGGGGTTTCCAGGGGGCCGGAAGGGACTAGTCCCCGGTCGGGGCGACGAGTTGGCGGCGGCGGACGGCGGGCCGGACGCACCGCACCCCGCCGCCCGGGCCGCGGCGGCGGGGCACGGGGGGCGGGGTGCGGGGGTCGGGGTGGCGCGGGGCCGGCCGGTCAGGCCGACAGCAGGGGCGCGGGCGTCACCCGGAGCGTGAGCAGCGGGAGCAACTCGGCGACCCGGTGCGGCCGGTGGGCCGCGATGCCGGGCGGGGCGGGCGCGAGCGGGACCAGCAGGTCGGTCGGGGCGGGATGGCCGCCGGTGCCGTCCGAGGCGCAGTCGCCGTGCAGCCACAGGGTGAGCATGTACAGGCCCGGCACGGACAGCAGGCGGGCCTGGTACGGCTGGGCCGTCGACTCCGCCTGGCGCACGGCGAGTTCGGTCGAGGCGATGTAGGGGCCCTCGAAGAAGTACGCGAAGGCCCAGCCGTCCGGGGTCAGCCGGGTCTCGGCCGCGGCCACCGCACGCTCGCCGCTGCGGATCAGGAACCGCCAGCCGGCCAGCCGGGTCACGGCCCGGCCCTCAGGGGTGATCCGGTCCAGCACGTGGACGGGCAGCGGGAGTTCGGGTGTGGTGGGTCCCTGCGCGGCGCGCAGGGACGGGGTCCGGGCCTCTCGGACGGCGGTGGGTGATCCGAGTGCGGTGAGGACGGAGCGCAGGGCGGGCGCGGGAGCCGGGGGAACGTGCAACGGCATGGTGGGTCGCCTCTCAATCGACAGGCCACGGTGCGAGGGCGGGGGCGGACGGCGCTGTCAGCTCGCGGGGGCAGTCGGGCGGGGCCGGAGTCGGAGTCGGTCGCGGAGACAGGTGTGGCCTGCCGTCCGTCACCTCGACGACAGGCTGTTGCGACGTGGGCGCCCACCTTCTGCCTTGTCGCGGAGTTTATACGACACGTGTTCAGACTGTGTTTCGGCTAGCCGACTGCGGGGCACGCGGCAAGGGTGAATTCGGTCGGCGAAACGTGGAGAATCATCCCGATTCTTCTGGGGAGGCAATCCGGTGACCTCGTGATATGCACGCACAACGGTCGGCCAATTCTTGTCGGCGTTTTTCACGAGTTACCCGGCCCGTGAAAACACGATCTGCGTCATGCCCCGTGAATGTGCCTCCGGTCACTGTGCAAGCTTAGCGGGCGATCGGGCGGCGCGGGGACGTTATCGATCGTCGCGGCGGGGCATCATCCACCGTGACCGGGACACCGGCGGCCGCACCCGCGGCCCGCCCAGGCGAGGAAGGACCCTTCGATGGGGGAGAAGATCGAGGCAGGCGGTTTCGACCTGTCCGATCGTCAGCGCTACCGCGACAAGCTCCGGCAGTGCCTGACGGGGCTGGAGCGACTCCTGGCCGACGAGCGCTTCGACCGCCCGAAGAACCTCATGGGGCTCGAGATCGAGCTGAATCTCGCGGGCGGCGACGGTATGCCGAGAATGCTGAACGGTGAGGTGCTGGAGAGGATCGCCAGCCGCGATTTCCAAACAGAACTCGCCATGTTCAACCTGGAAGTCAACATCGCCCCGCACCGGCTCGGCGGCCGTGTATTCGACCGGCTCGCCGAGGAACTCCGCACGTCCCTGGCCTATGCGGACCGCAAGGCGGGCGAGGTCGACGCGGGAATCGTGATGATCGGCATTCTGCCGACGCTGGAGCGGGACGACCTGGTCTCCTCCAACCTTTCCGAGGTCGACCGCTACGCCCTGCTCAACGAACAGATCGTCGCGGCCCGGGGCGAGGAGTTCACCCTCGACATCGAGGGCGTGGAGCGGCTGTCCTGCACGGCGAAGTCGATCACCCCCGAGGCCGCCTGCACCTCCGTGCAGCTGCACCTCCAGGTGACCCCGGCCCGCTTCCCCGCCGTCTGGAACGCGGCGCAGGCGGTGGCCGCCGCGCAGGTGGCCGTCGGCGCCAACGCGCCGTTCCTGTTCGGGCACGAGCTGTGGCGTGAGTCCCGGCCCCCGCTGTTCCTCCAGTCCACCGACACCCGCCCGCCGGAGCTCCAGGCCCAGGGGGTGCGGCCGCGGACCTGGTTCGGGGAGCGCTGGATCTCCTCCGCCTACGAGCTGTTCGACGAGAACCTGCGCTACTTCCCGGCCCTGTTGCCGATCTGCGACGAGGAGGACCCGCTGGAGGTCCTCGACGCGGGCGGGGTGCCCAAGCTCGCCGAACTCGTCCTGCACAACGGCACGGTGTACCGCTGGAACCGGCCCGTCTACGACGTCGCCGACGGCGTCCCGCACCTGCGGGTGGAGAACCGCGTCCTGCCGGCCGGCCCGACCATCACCGACGTCCTGGCCAACGCGGCCTTCTACTACGGCGTGGTCCGCGCCCTCGCCGAGGAGTCGCGCCCGGTGTGGACCCGGATGCCCTTCGAGACGGCCGCCGACAACTTCGACACCGCCTGCCGCTACGGCATCGACGCCCGCCTGCAGTGGCCCCGGCGCGGACGGCTCGGGGGCCTCGCGGAGGTCGACGCCGTGAGCCTCGTACGGGACGAGCTGCTGCCGCTGGCCGAGGCGGGGCTGGACGCGTGGGGCGTGGAGCCCGCCGACCGGGACCTGTACCTCGGGGTGATCGACGAGCGCTGCCGGCGGCGGACCAACGGGGCGTCCTGGCAGGCGGCCACCTTCCACCAGGGGCTGGAGGCGGGGCTGTCCCGCGAGGAGGCGCTCGCGGCCACCACGCGGCGCTACCGCGAGCTGATGCAGAAGGGCGAGCCGGTGCACCTGTGGCCGGTGGGACTCCGGGAGCCCGTGCCCATGGGATAGGGGCGCGCACGAGCCACCGGCTCGGGCGGACCACGAGGTGAGGAGGGGCCGACGCGGCTCCGGTCGGGACGATCGGGCATGCTGTGTCGGCCCCTCGTCGTGCCCCGGCCGCCGGCGGTGAGCTGTTGAGCGGAACCGGTCGGCGGACGTGCGAGGCTGAGGGGCGCCCCGCGGGGGCACGCGGTCGTCGACATGAGGCAGGTGGGCAGGTGGAGTCAGGCTCGGTGGGCCCGGTGGACGTGGGCCGCCCCCCGGAGCGGCTCACGCGCCGACTGCTCAGGGACGAGACCCTCCTGGTCCTGGGCCTCTCCCTGGGGGCCAGCGGGGTGTCCGCGCTGATCAGCTTCATCGGGTCCGTCACCAGACCCGGCGGCCTGAAGGACCAGGCGGCGACCCTCAACGCCTCCGCCGCACCGGGCCGGCCCTGGCTGGACCTCGCCTGGCAGCTGTTCGGGATCGCGTCCTCGCTCGTGCCCGTCGCCCTCGTGGCGCACCTGCTGCTGCGCGAGGGCCGCAGCCTGCGCACGCTCGGCTTCGACCGCACGCGCCCCTGGACCGACCTCGGCCGCGGAGCACTCGTCGCGGCGGTCATCGGCAGCACCGGCATCGCCTTCTACCTGGCCGCCCGCGGCCTCGGCTTCAACCTCACCGTGGTGCCCGAGGCGCTGCCCGACGTGTGGTGGAAGTACCCGGTGCTGGTCCTGTCGGCACTGCAGAACGCGGTCCTCGAAGAGGTCATCGTGGTGGGCTACCTGCTGCGCAGGCTCGGCCAGTTGGGCTGGACGCCGGGCACCGCGCTGGTGGCCAGCGCGGTGCTGCGCGGCTCGTACCACCTCTACCAGGGCGTCGGCGGCTTCCTCGGCAACATGGTGATGGGCGTCGTCTTCGTCTGGCTGTACCGCCGTTGGGGCCGGGTGGGACCGCTCGTGGTGGCGCACTCCCTGCTCGACATCGGGGCGTTCGTGGGATACGCCCTGCTCGCCGGCAAGGTGGGCTGGCTGCCGACCGCGTGAGCGCCGGGCGGCGGGGCGGTGCGGCGGTACGTCCACCGTGGCGGCCGGCCGGGCGGCGACCGCCGTGACGCTCAGGCCAGCAGCTCCCCGTCGATGACCGTCACCGCGGACCCGGTGAGCAGGGTGCGCTCGCCGCGCAGCCCGGTGCGCACCAGGCCGGAGCGCGGGGAGGCCTGCAGTCCCGTCAGGTCGGGCCGGCCCAGCCGCTCGGACCAGAACGGCGCCAGCGCGGTGTGCGCGCTGCCGGTGACCGGGTCCTCGTCGATGCCGACGTTCGGGAAGAAGCAGCGCGAGACGTAGTCGTACGGGCCCGCCGGGTCCTCCGCGCGGGCGGTGGCGATGATGCCGCGGGCCGAGTGGGCGCCGAGTGCCCGGTGGTCGGGCCGCAGGCCGCGCACCGTCTTCTCGTCGGCCAGCTCGACCAGCAGGTCGCCGACGTTCGGCCCGGTGTCCAGGACGCCGAGCGGCTCGGCGCCGAGGGCCCCGGCGAGCCCGGCCGGGGTCGCGGCGGGGGAGAGCGGCGCGGTGGGGAAGTCCAGCGTGATCGAGCCGTCCCCGGCGGGCGTGGCGACCAGGACGCCGCTGCGGGTGGTGAAGCGCACCGGGCCCTCGTGCGCGCCGGTGGCGTGGAGCACGTGCGCGGTGGCGAGCGTGGCGTGGCCGCACAGGGCCACCTCGGTGACCGGTGTGAACCAGCGCAGCGCCCAGTCGGCCCCACCGCCCTCCGGGAGGCGGTGGGCGAAGGCGGTCTCGGCGTGGTTGACCTCCTTCGCCACGTTCTGGAGCCAGGCGTCGTCGGGGAAGGCGTCGTCCAGCAGGACGACCCCCGCGGGGTTGCCGGCGAAGGGACGGTCGGTGAAGGCGTCGACGATTCGGATGCGCATGGTCCGACGGTAGGGGCAGGGTCCAGGGCCCGGCCAAGGCCAATTCCCGACGGCTGGCCCCGATCCGTGCGGGAAGATCAACGGCAGACGTCTGGAGGAGGACAGGAGGGAGACCGGACGTGAACGGCGAGGGCACCGCGGGACGCGGTGCGACGAGTGGTGAGGGGCCGGGGAGCGGCGGGACCGTGGTGATCACCGGGGCCACCGGCTTCATCGGCGGGGCCGTGCTCGGAGCCCTGGTGCGGGGCGGCGGGACGGCTGACGGCGGTGACGGGAGCGGCCCCGGGGATCCGGGCGACGTCCCGCGGGTGCGGGCGCTGGCCCGGCGGATCCCGGCGGGGCCGCGGGACGCGGTGGAGTGGGTGCGCGGGGACGTCACCGACCCGGCGTCGCTGCGCGGGCTCTGCGAGGGCGCGACGGCGGTGCTGCACCTGGCCTCGTACGTCGGCTCCGACGAGGAGCTGGGCGAGGCGGTGAACGTCGCCGGCACCCGGGCGGTGATGGCGGAGGCGGCGCGGGCCGGGGTGCCCCGGGTGGTGCACCTGTCGACGTCGGCCGTGTACGGCACCGGCCCGCACCGGGGGATCACGGTGGACGAGGTGCCGCCCGAGCCGGTCTCGGCGGCGAGCCGGACGCGGCTGGCGGGGGAGCGGTACGCGCGCGAGGCGGGGGCCGTCGTCCTGCGGCCCGGGATCGTGACGGGCCGCGGCGACCGCTGGGTCGTGACGGGACTGCGCGAACTGGTCGAGCGGGTGCCCGCGACCTGGGACGGCGGGGACGCCCTGCTGTCGGTGGTCGACGCGGGGGACCTGGGCCGGCTGGCCGCCCGGCTCGCCACGGGGCCGCGCCCGGTGCCGTCCGGCGTGTACCACGCGAGCCACCCGGAGCCGGTGCGGATCGCCGACCTGCTGGGCGAGCTGGCCGCGCTCGGCCTGGTGCCCCCGGTGCGGGACGAGGACTGGTCCTACGCGGCGTGCCTGGAGGCCCTGCGGAGCACGCCGGGCCGGGCCTCGGAGCGTCAGTTCGCGCTGGTGGCCCGCGACCACTGGTACCGGTCGGAGGACATCTGGAGGCTCGCCGACTGTCCGCCCGGTCCGGGGCCGCTGGCCCGGCTGGCGGAGGCGGTCGGGTGGTACCGGCGGTCGTCGTCGGGGGCGGCGGGCTGAACCCGTAGCGGCGCGCTCGGGGAAGACCGGCGCGCCGCACGGTCCGGGCATCGTTCCTCGGGCCTTGTCATGCGAACTGTTCCGATATATCGTTGACGCATCGCGACAGATCAACGATGGATGGAGTGATGGCGATGCGTACCCACGGATACGAGCGTGGACACGGACAGGAACACCCCTTCGGCCGCGGCCGGGGTGGCTTCGACGGGCGGCGTGCGGCCTTCGGTCCCTTCGGGCCGGGTGGCCCGGGCGGCCCGGGCGGGCGCGGCTTCGGTCCCGGCGGACCCGGGTTCGGACCCGGACCCTGGGGCCGGGGGCGTGGCGGACCGAGGGGACGGGCGCGGCGCGGTGACGTACGGGCCTCGATCCTGGCCCTGCTGAAGGACCGCCCGATGCACGGCTACGAGATGATCCAGGAGATCGCCGAGCGCAGCGGCGGCGCGTGGAAGCCGAGCCCCGGCTCGGTGTACCCCACCCTGCAGCTGCTGGAGGACGAGGGCCTGATCACCAGCGAGACCGAGGGCGGCAAGAAGCTGTTCTCGCTCACCGAGGCGGGGCGCACGGCGGCCGAGTCCGGTCCCGAGGCCCCCTGGGAGGAAGCCTCGCGCGGGATCGACTTCGAGGCCCTCGGCGAGATCCGCCAGGCGGGCTTCGGCCTGATGGAGGCCTTCGGGCAGGTCTGGAAGACCGGCACGAAGGAACAGCGCGACAAGGCGCTGACCGTCATCAACGACGCCCGCAAGAAGCTCTACCTCATCCTCGCCGACGAGGACTGAGCCAGACCCGGCGGCCTCGCGGCCGCTCGGCACGAAGGCGCCCCGCGCACGGCCGCGGGGCGCCTTCCGCGCGCCGGGGCCTGGCCAGATCTCCTCCTTGGGGAGGAGATTTCCGACGGCGCCGTCCACTGTCCGTGGGACGCCAGGATGCTCCGCTGCGCCGATGACCGGGCCGGCCGCGGCTGATGGGGTGGGAGATGTGCACCCCCGTATCCCCTCGCAGCCGGAACAGGAACCAGCCATGTCCGGCGCGGACGACGTGAGCGGGCTCGACGGCGAGCTCGCGGCGGTGACCGACGGCGAGTTCGCCGCGGTGGTCGAGGACGAGTTCGCCGCGGTGGTCGACGGCGCGCGTCGCCGGGCCGTCCGCGACGGGGACCGGCAGATCGACACCGCGCACCTGCTGCACTCCCTGCTGGAGCACGACGCGGAGGTGCGGGCCGCGTTCGGCGACGGCGCGCGGATCGCCCGGCTGCTCGGCTACCTCGTCCAGCGCAGCATCGGCTACGGACTGCGCTGGCAAGGCGCCGTGGAGGGCTCCGCGCCGGGGTCGCCGGCCGTGACGCAGGCGGCGCACGGCACCGGCGGCCAGCCCGGTGAGTGCCTCTCTCCGGTCGCCGTCGTCGCCATGGCCCACGCCCGGACCCGCGCGGTCCGCCGGGGCGCGGCCGGGACGCGCGGCCTGGACCTGCTCGCCGCGCTCGTCGCGGACCCGCGGGCCCGGGCCGTGGAGGTCCTCGGCCGGGCGGGGGTCGACGCGCGGGACCTGCTGGAGGGGGTCCGGGCAGCGTCCGGCGCGGGCGCCGCGGTCGAATGCGCCACGGGAGGCGACCTCGCCCGGTGAACGGTCCCGCCTGCCCCGCCTGCCCCACATGTCCCAGCGATCCCGCCCGTCCGTCCGGCGGCCGTGGTCCGTCCAGCCTGCGAGACAGGTGTCATCGGGGGTGACGCTCATGTCATCGCCTGTCATCATGGCCCGGTGCGTACGTCAGTGAGCAGTCAGGGCAGCCGTGGCAAGGGCGTCGGGCTGGCCCTCGCGGTGGGGTCGGCCGTCGCCTTCGGCGGGTCGGGGGTCGCGGCCAAGCCGCTGATCGAGGCGGGGCTCGACCCGCTGCACGTGGTGTGGCTGCGGGTGACGGGCGCCGCCCTGGTGATGCTGCCGCTCGCCGTGCGCCACCGGTCCCTGGTGCGCCGCCGCCCGGCGCTGCTGGCCGGGTTCGGGCTGCTCGGCGTGGCCGGGGTGCAGGCCTTCTACTTCGCCTCCATCTCCCGCATCCCGGTCGGTGTCGCCCTGCTCGTGGAGTACCTGGCCCCGGCGCTCGTGCTGGGCTGGGTGCGGTTCGTGCAGCGGCGCCCGGTGACCCGCGCCGCCGCGGTCGGCGTCGTCCTCGCGGTCGGGGGCCTCGCCTGTGTCGTCGAGGTGTGGTCGGGGCTGAGCTTCGACGCGCTCGGTCTGCTGCTCGCCCTCGGCGCGGCCTGCTGCCAGGTGGGCTACTTCGTCCTGTCCGACCAGGGCACCGACTCCGCCGACGAGGCTCCCGACCCGCTGGGTGTCATCGCCTACGGCCTGCTCGTGGGCACCGTCGTGCTGACCGTGGTGGCCCGGCCCTGGGGCATGGACTGGTCGGTGCTCGCCGGCACCGTCGGCATGGACGATTCCCAGGTGCCCGCCTGGGTGCTGCTCGCCTGGATCGTGCTCGTCGCCACCGTGCTGGCCTACGGCACCGGCGTGCTGTCGGTGCGCCGGCTCTCCCCGCAGGTCGCCACCGTCGTGGCCTGTCTGGAGGCGGTCATCGCGACGGTGCTTGCCTGGGTGCTGCTCGGTGAGCACCTGTCCGCCCCGCAGATCGTCGGCGGCGCGGTGGTGCTGCTGGGCGCGTTCATCGCCCAGTCGACCACCCCGGTCAAGGGCGCCTCGGACCCGGTCGCGGGCGGCACCCCCGAACGGGAGCTGTCCGCCCGCGGAACGGCGGCCTGAACCGCCCCGTCACCCCCCGGCGGGGCAGTGCGTCACAGCGCCGTGAGGTAGCCGGGTACGTCGGTGCCGGGCGCCAGGGCCTCGTCCGGGACGGGGGTGTCGTACCCCTTGCGCAGCGGGAGCACGCCGGCCCAGTGGGGCAGGGCATAGTCCTCCGGCTCTTCGTTCACGCCGCCCGTGCGGAGCTTGGCGGAGACCTCGTCCAGGTCGAGGCGGATCACCGCGGTGGCGGCCAGCTCCTTGCGGTTGGCGGGGCGCGCGTCGGCGGCCCGGCCCGGCACCACGTGGTCGACCAGGGCGTCCAGCGCGACCCGCTTCTCCTCCGGGTCGGTCACGTCGTGGGCGATGCCGTGCACCACGACGGAGCGGTAGTTGATCGAGTGGTGGAAGGCGGAGCGGGCCAGCACCAGGCCGTCCACGTGGGTCACGGTCAGGCACACCGGCAGCCCCGGGTCGGCCTGGCCCGTCATGCGCAGGGGGCGCGAGCCGGTCGAGCCGTGCACGTACAGCCGCTCGCCGACCCGGCCGTACAGCGTGGGCAGCACCACCGGCGCGCCGTCGCGCACGAAGCCGAGGTGGCAGACGTAGCCCTCGTCGAGTATCGAGTGCACCAGCTCGCGGTCGTACGACGCCCGGTCCGCGGAGCGGGTGGGGACCGTGCGGTCGCTCGGGGCGTAGGCGGCGGGCGGTGTGGTGGACTCGGTGCCTGACCCTGCGGTGCCCTGCATGGCGTTCTCCATTGCACTAGTGCATAATTGGCTTTGTGCTAGGAGAGTATCCGATCCAGGGACGGCGTGCGGCGGAGATTTCCGCGAGCATCGAGCGGGCGGTCGGCACGGGCGCGCTGGAACCCGGCCAACTGCTGCCGCCGATGCGCGAGTTGGCGGCCACGCTGGGCGTGAACCCGAACACGGTGGCGGCCGCGTACCGCACGCTGCGCGAGCGCGGGGTCATCGAGACCGACGGGCGCCGCGGCAGCCGGGTGCGGCCCAAGCCGGCCACCACCGACCGCGAGAAGGTCCGCCTCGACGTGCCCCCGGGCGTGCGCGACCTCGCGGACGGCAACCCCGACCCCGCGCTGCTGCCGCCGCTGGCAGGGGCGTTCGCGGCCGCCGCCGCGCAGCAGGACCGCGCGCCGGTGCTCTACGGCGCCGAGCCCGTCGATCCGGAGCTGGCCCGCATCGCCCGCGCGGGGTTCGACGCCGACGGGGTCCCGCCCGGGCCGCTCACGGTGGTCTCCGGGGCGCTGGACGCGGTCGAGCGGGTCCTCGCCGCCCACCTCAAGCCCGGTGACGCCGTCGCCGTGGAGGACCCCGGGTGGGGCAGTGTCCTCGACCTCGTCCCGGCGCTCGGGCTGCGCACGGTGCCGGTGGGCGTCGACGACGACGGGCCGCTGCCCGCCGACCTGCGCCGGGCCCTGGCGGGCGGGGCGCGCGCCGTCGTCGTCACCGACCGCGCCCACAATCCCACCGGCGCCTGCGTGAGCGCGGCCCGCGCGCGGGAGCTGCGCGCGCTCCTGGCGGAGCACCCCGGGACCGTGCTGATCGAGGACGACCACGGGCACGGCATCGTCGACCTGCCGTTCCACCCGCTGGCCGGCGTCACCGACCACTGGGCCGTCGTCCGCTCGGTCGCCAAGGCGTACGGCCCCGACCTGCGGCTCGCCGTGCTCACCGGCGACGACGTCACCGTGGACCGGGTGCGCGGCCGGCACCGGCTCGGCCCCGGCTGGGTGAGCCTGCTGCTCCAGCGGGCGGTGGTCCGGCTGTGGACCGATGGCGTCCTGGACGGCGCGGCGGTCGCGGCCGCGTACCGGCGGCGCCGCGAGGCACTGGTCACCGCGCTCGCCGCCCGCGGGGTCACGGCGCACGGCCGCAGCGGCATGAGCGTCTGGATCCCGGTCCCCGACGAGACCGCGGCGGTCGCCCGCCTCCTGCACGCGGGCTGGGCGGTCGCCCCCGGTGCCCGCTTCCGCCTCTCCTCGCCGCCGGCCGTCCGCATCACCGTGTCGACCCTCACCGAACCCGAGGTGGCGCCGCTGGCGGACGCGGTGGCGTCGGCGGTGCGGCCGGCTCCGTCGCGGAGCTACGTGTGACGCGGCGGGGCGACTTCACGTGCGCGTGCGGCAGACCCGGCGGGACGACTCCACGTGCGCGTGCGGCGGACCCGGCGGGACGCCCCGCTTCTAGCCGCGCGGCTTCACCTGGGTGAGTGCCGCGCCCAGCAGGACGATCACCGCTCCGACCGGGGTGCTCCACCGCAGCGACTCGCCGAGGATCGCCACTCCGGCGGCCGTCGCGATCACCGGGATGAAGTAGGTGACCATCTGCGCGGTCGTGGGCCCGACCTCGACCACAAGCCCGTACTGGATGAGCACCGCGACGCCCGTGCCGAGCACGCCCAGCGCGGCGACGGACAGCAGCGGCAGCACCGGGAAGTGCGTCGGCAGTGAGGTGAACAGCGGGGTGACGAGCGCGAGCTGCACCGTGGCCAGCCCCAACTGGGCGCCGGTCAGGGACAGGTTCGAGTTCCCGGTGCCGGCCAGCGTGCGGCGGACGTAGATCCAGCCGACCGGGTAGCTCAGCGAGGCGAGCAGGGCCATGGCGGTGCCCTTGGCGTCCAGGCCGGAGAAGCCCTGCCAGGCGCCCAGGACGGTCAGCACGCCGAGGAAGCCCAGGCCGAGTCCCGCGACCCGGACGCGGGTCGGGCGGTCCTCGGAGAGCGCGACCAGGGACAGCGCCATGCCCCACAGCGGCGAGGTGGCGTTGCAGATCCCGGCCAGCGTCGAGGGGATCGTCAGCTCGGAGTAGGCGAACAGCGAGAAGGGCAGCGCGTTCAGCAGGAACGCGGCGACCGTCAGGTGCGCCCAGGTCCGCGCCCCGCGCGGCAGCCGCTCCCGCTTCAGCACCAGCGCGGCGACCAGCACGGCCGTGCCGAACGCCAGCCTGCCGAACGTGACCTGGAAGGGGGCGTAGCCGTCCGTGCCCACTTTGATCAGCAGGAAGCTGAAGCCCCAGATCAGCGACAGGGCGCCGAAGCGCAGCCGCCAGTCCAGGCGCGGGCGGACCGGCACGGCCCCGGAGGGGGCGGCGGGAGCCCGGTGGGTCGGGACGGCGGGGGCCGGCGTGCCGGACGGGGTCGGCCCGGCGGACGCGGGCATGTCGGTGGCGCTGCTCATGGTCCTACGATGCGTGCGGCGACCTCGTAGCACAATCGAGAATTCGATGCCGGTACCGCGTAGCATCGCTTACATGTTGAACCTGGAGCGCCTGCGCACCCTCGACGCCCTGTCCCGGCACGGCTCGGTCAGCGCCGCCGCCGAGGGACTGCACGTGACCACGTCCGCCGTCTCGCAGCAGCTGGCCAAGCTGGAGCGGGAGGTCGGGCAGCAGCTCCTCGCCAAGAACGGGCGGGGCGTGCGGCTCACCGACGCAGGGCGGCTGCTCGCCGAGCACGCCTCCCGGATCCTGTCCCAGGTGGAGCTCGCCCAGGCCGACCTGGAGGCCCAGCGCGGTCAGGTGGCGGGGGAGCTGCGGCTGTCGGCGTTCCCCACGGCCGCGCGGGGCCTGTTCCCCGTCGCGCTGTCCGCGCTGCGCCGGGAGCACCCCGCGCTGCGGCTGCGCTCGCGCGAGCTGGAGCCGGCGCGGGGCATCGCGGGCGTGGTGCGCGGCGACCTCGACCTCGCGGTGGTCCTCGACTGGTACAACAAGCCGATGCCGCTGCCGGACGGCCTGGTGAAGGCACCCGTCCTGGACGACCCGGCCGACGTCGCCCTGCCCGCCGGGCACCGGCTCGCCGACCGGGACGAGGTGGACCTCGGGGAGTTCGCCGAGGACGAGTGGATCACCTGGGGCGAGGGCGAGTTCTGCCACGAGTGGCTGATGTTCACGCTGCGCTCCCGGGGCGTCGAACCGATCGTCGGCCACCGCGCCGCCGAGACGCACACCCAGCTCAACCTGGTGCAGGCGGGACTGGGCGTGTGCATCGCCCCGCTGCTGGGCCGGCACCCGGTGCCCGAGGGCGTGGTCATGGTGCCGCTCAAACAGCGCGTGCGGCGGCACGTCTACGTCGTCTGGCGGGCCGACGCCGACCGCCGCCCGTCGATCCGGGCGGCGGTGCGGGCGCTGCAGGAGGCGGCGGCGAAGGTCGGCTGAGGGGGGAGACGGAGTCGGGGCCGGAGCGGACCGGGCCGCGGTGGCGCCTCGGCGTCAGGCGCCTGGCGTCGCCGTGGTCGTCAGGCGTCGCCGTGGTGTCAGGCGTCGCCCAGCTTGCGGAAGTCCCAGGAGACCACCTTCTCGGGCCGCAGCCGCACCCACGCGTGCCGGCCGTCGTGCGGGATCGTGTCCAGGCCGAAGTTCTTGCGGGCGAACAGCGTCTCCACCGCGTCCAGTTCTGCGCACAGCTCCCCGGTCCGCGGCACCTCGCCGACGAACTCCGCGGTGCCGGACAGCTCGACGCCGCGCAGCTGGCCGTACTCCTCGCCCGTGTCGACCACGATCGCCACCCGGGGGTCGCGGCGCAGGTCGGCCCAGCGCCTGCTGCGCACGACCGAGTACAGCCACAGCGCGGTGCCGTCCCAGAGGAACCACAGCGCGCTGACGTGCGGGGCGCCCCCGGCGGACACGGTGGCGACCCGGCAGGTGCGCTGCGTGGTGAGGAACGCGTCCACCTCACCGGGCGTCATCATGATCTTCCGGCCCCGGCGCTGACCGACCGTCATCCGGCCCCCCGTTCCTCGTTCGTTGGTCACTCCCCGGGCACTCTCGCCGCCCGGGCACGGCGGTGTCCAGACCGGTGCGTCCCGCGCGGCGCGGCGACCGGGGCGCTCCGGCGGTCACGTGGCTCAGGCCAGGGTGATCGAGTCCCCGCTGACCTTGATCGACACCGGCGGCAGGGCCTTGGTCGCCGGACCGGACTTCACGCTGCCGTCCGTGATGGAGAAGTTGCTGTTGTGGCAGGGGCAGTGGATCACCCCGTCCTGGACGCTCTTCACGGCACAGCCCTGGTGGGTGCACACGGCCGAGAACGCCTTGAAGTCGCCGGCGGTCGGCTGGGTCACGACGACCTTCTTGTCGCCGAAGACCTTGCCGCCGCCCTCGGGGATGTCGGACGTCGTGGTGAGGGCGGCACCGGCCGCGGCGTCGCCGCCCCCCGTGCCGCCGCTGCTCGCGGACGCCCCGCCGGTGCTGCCACCCGTGCTGCCGCCCGTGCCGTTCTGCGTGTCCGACGAGTCGTCGCCGGAGCCTCCGCACGCGGTCAGCGCGACGGCGAGGCCGGCCGCTCCGGCAGCCGCCACGACGGTACGACGGGCCGGGCCCGACGTGGAGTTGAGCGATGCGCTGGTCATGCTGACGCTTCCCTTCCGGGGAGGAGGACGTGATCGTGATGTGCCAGGTGGTACGCGCCGCGGGCGCCGCGCGTTCAGCGGGCCGCGGCCCGGACCCGGACGACGTGCAGAGCCTGACCGCCGCGGCATGAGCGGGGCGTAAGCCAGAGCTGTCGCGGAGCTGTCGGCCCGGTCGGGGACCGCCGCGCACCACCAGTAACCTGGGGCGATGCTCAAGGACGTCATCGCGACGCGCTACATCACGCCCCTGCGCGAGGGCGGTTCGCTCCCCGGACTCGTCGAGGCCGACGACTCCGGAACCTACGTCGTGAAGTTCACCGGCGCGGGACAGGGCCGCAAGACGCTCGTCGCGGAGGTCGTCTGCGGGGAGCTCGCCCGCCGGCTGGGCCTGCGCGTGCCCCGGCTGGTCACCGTCGAGCTGGACCCGCTGCTGGGCCTCGGCGAGCCCGACCAGCAGGTGCAGGACCTGCTGCGGTCCAGCAGCGGCACCAACCTCGGCATGGACTTCCTCTCCGGCGCCCTCGGCTACGACCCGCTCGCCTTCCCCGTGGACGCCGGGGAGGCCGGCCGGACCGTGTGGTTCGACGCGCTGGTCAACAACGTCGACCGGTCCTGGCGCAACCCGAACCTGCTCGTGCACCACGGCGACCTGTGGCTCATCGACCACGGTGCGACGATGATCTGGCAGCACAACTGGCCCTCCGCCGAGGCCTCCGCCGCCCGTCCCTACGACGCCTCCGACCACGCCCTGGCGCGCTTCGCACCGGACGTGCGGGGCGCCGCCGCGGACCTCGCACCGCTCGTCACCGAGGACCTGCTCGCCGAGGTCACCGCCGCGGTCCCGGACGTCTGGCTGGCCGACGAGCCCGGCTTCGACCACCCGGACGACCTGCGCCGCAGCTACGCCCGGCCGCTGCTGGCGCGGGCGGCCGTCATCCAGGACCGCATCACCGGGATCGAGGGGGCAGCATGACCGGGAACCACATCAACGTCGCGGGTCACCTGACCGAACGGCACATCACCCGGGCCGGGCAGGGCGGCGGCCGGGACGTCTTCGAGTACGCCCTGCTGCGCGTCGTCCCGCGCGTGGAGCGCGGCGAGTGCGTCAACGCGGGCGTGCTGGTCTACTGCCGCGCCCGCGGGTACCTCGGCGCCCGCACCCACCTGGACGAGGCGCGCCTGCTGGCCCTGGACCCGGGGGCGGACGCCGCCGGGGTGCGGGCCGCGCTGGGCGCGGTGGAGGCGGTGTGCGGCGGGGGAGACGCGGCGGGGCAGGCGGCGGGCGACGACCCCGGCCGCCGGTTCCGCTGGCTGGTCGCCCCGCGCTCGACGATCGTCCAGCCCGGCCCGGTCCACACCGGCCTGACCACGGACCCGGAGGCGGAGACGGAACGCCTGCTCGACCTGCTGGTGCGCTGACGTCCCCCGGCGGGGATCGGCGGCTCCGGCCTGCGGTCGGGTTCGGCGGCTCGGGTTCGGCCATGGGCCAGGCCAGGCTCGGCCCGTGGGTTCGGGCAGCTCGGCCGAGTCCGGCTTCGGGCTCGCCCGTGCTCAGCCCCGCGGGCCCGGCCCCTGGGTTTCGGTCGCGCTCGACCCCAGGGCCCGGCGGCACCCGGCCTCCGGGCGCGGTGGTCCCGGCCCTGGATACGGCGGGGCTCGGCCTGGATATGGCCGGGCTCAGTCCCCTTGGCCGGCCGGGATCGGTCGCCGGGCGCGCCCGCTCCGCGGGCCGTCAGCCCCGTCGGCGTCGTACCACGAACCCCGTCGCGACGGCCGCCCCCGCGACGAAGGTCGCGCCGATGGCCACGTCCCAGCCGGTGGGGCCGGTGCCGGAGGCGCCGCCCAGGCCGCCCTGCACGCCCCGGGTCGGCACCACCGTCGTGGGCCGGACCGTCGCGGTGGGGGTGACCGTCCGGGTGGGGACGGGCGTGGGCACGGCCGTCGGGGTGGGCTTCGGGCGGTGGGTGGAGGACGTCGTCGCGCCGGCGCGACGGGGCAGCGCCTCGCAGGCGATCCCGTCGTCCGGGCCCTGGTCCTCGTCCAGGCGGTGGCGGTCGGTGCGGTCGGCGTCGAAGACCGCCTGTGCGTCCTCCTGGTAGACGAAGTCGTGGCAGTCCAGGTCCTGCGCGTGGGCGGGCACGGCCGACGGCACGAGCGCGGCGAGGGCGAACAACGTGCCGACGGCAGCGGTTCTGCGAAGCACGGGGTGCCTCCTTCCCGGCCCGGGCGGGCCGCCCTTCGACGCTAGGAGCGCCACCCCTCCCGGCGCGCGCAGCGGTAGGCCGATCGGGTGCGGGGGTGCCGTGCGGGACGACTCCGGCGGGCGGGTGATCGGTCACACCGCAGGGCGTCCCGTTGACACCGCGTGCCAGGGCTTCTAGCGTCGCTCTGCGGAAGGTACTAAGCGGTCGCTCACCGAGGGGCGTACCGTCGGAGCCGCGGCCCCGGCCGGGTGCCGGAGCCGGACCTTCCGCAGGTGTTCCCAGGCGTTCTCGACGGCGAGGAGATCCAGCACATGTCCACCACAGAACAGCGGGTCGCAGTAGTCACCGGCGCGGCGCGCGGCATCGGTGCCGCCACCGCCGTACGGCTGGCCGCCGAGGGACGCGCGGTCGCGGTGATCGACCTCGACGAGGCGGCCTGCAAGGACACCGTGGAGAAGATCACGGCGGCCGGCGGCAAGGCCGTCGCGGTCGGCGCGGACGTCTCCGACGAGGCACAGGTCGAGGCGGCCGTCGCCCGGATCGTCGAGGAGCTCGGGGCCCCGACGATCCTGGTCAACAACGCGGGCGTGCTGCGCGACAACCTGCTGTTCAAGATGAGCGCGTCCGACTGGGACACCGTCCTGAACGTGCACCTGCGCGGCTCGTTCCTGATGACCAAGGCGGTGCAGAAGCACATGGTGGACGCCGGCTTCGGCCGGATCGTCAACCTCTCCTCGTCCTCCGCGCTCGGCAACCGCGGCCAGGCCAACTACTCGGCCGCCAAGGCGGGTCTGCAGGGCTTCACCAAGACCCTCGCCATCGAGCTGGGCAAGTTCGGCATCACCGCCAACGCCGTCGCCCCCGGCTTCATCGCCACCGACATGACCGCCGCGACCGCCGAGCGCGTCGGCATGGGCTTCGACGACTTCAAGAAGGCCGCCGCCACGCAGATCCCGGTGCAGCGCGTCGGTGAGCCCGAGGACATCGCCAACGCCATCGCGTTCTTCACCGGCGAGGCGGCCGGCTTCATCTCCGGCCAGGTGCTGTACGTGGCCGGCGGCCCGCTCAACTGAAGGTGACGGACATGACTGAACTCTCCGGCAAGGTCGCCCTGGTCACGGGCGCCAGCCGCGGCATCGGCTACGGCGTCGCGGAGGCCCTCGTGGCCCGCGGCGACCGGGTCTGCATCACCGGCCGCAACGAGGACGCCCTCAAGGAGGCCGTCGACAAGCTCGGCGCCGACCGGGTCATCGGTGTCGCGGGCAAGGCCCACGACGAGGCGCACCAGGCCGAGGCCGTCGCCCGCGTGATGGAGGCCTTCGGCCGCGTCGACTACCTGGTCAACAACGCCGGTACCAACCCGGTGTTCGGGCCGATCGCCGACCTCGACCTGAACGTGGCGCGCAAGGTCTTCGAGACCAACGTGATCTCGGCGCTCGGCTTCGCCCAGCGGACCTGGCACGCCTGGCAGAAGGACAACGGCGGCGCCATCGTCAACATCGCCTCCGTCGCGGGCCTCGCGCCCTCGCCGTTCATCGCCGCCTACGGCGTCAGCAAGGCCGCGCTGATCAACCTCACCCAGCAGCTCGCCCACGAGTTCGCGCCCAAGGTGCGGGTCAACGCGATCGCGCCGGCCGTGGTGAAGACCAAGTTCGCCCAGGCCCTGTACGAGGGCCGCGAGGAGGAGGCCGCCGCGGCCTACCCGCTGGGCCGGCTCGGGGTGCCCTCCGACATCGGCGGCGCCGCGGCCTTCCTGACGTCCGGGCAGTCCGACTGGGTCACCGGTCAGACCCTCGTCGTCGACGGCGGCATCTTCCTCAACGCCGGCGTCGGCTGACCGTCCCGGGACCGCCCGCCGAGCGGTCACGAAGGGCTCACGAAGGGCGCCGTTCCCTTGACGGGAGCGGCGCCCTCGTCATGTCCCGCACGGCTTCCGAGGCCTGACAACGTAGTCGGCAACGGGTGGATCAAGACCGCCTCCCGAACCAGGTTCAACCCCCGTGGCACTGCGGTATGGTCGGCCGACCCTTGGTACGGCAGATCGAGGAGCGTGCGCGTGTTCAACCGGAAGCGAAGCCTTCGGCCAGTGGCGGCGATCGCATCCATAGGCATGGTCGCCGGGTGCGGTTACTTCTCCGGCAGCGGCTCCGACGACCAGGGGCCGATCGTCGTCGGCACCACCAGTGCCCCGAGCACGCTGGACCCCGCCGCGTCCTGGGACGGCTCCTGGGAGCTGTTCCGCAACATCTACCAGACCCTGCTGGCCTACCCCAGCGGCGCGACCACGCCCGAGCCCGACGCCGCCAAGAGCTGCGCGTTCACCGACACCACCAACCGGGCCTACCGCTGCGAACTGCGCGCGGGCCTGACCTTCTCCAACGGCGACAAGCTCGACGCGCAGGCCGTGAAGCACTCCTTCGACCGGATCCGCGAGATCAACGCGCCCAGCGGCCCGGCCGGTCTGCTCGGCAGCCTCGACCACGTGCAGGCGATAGGCGACCGCGAGGTCGTCTTCCGGCTCAACAAGGCCGACGCCACCTTCCCGTTCGTGCTCGCCACGCCCGCCATGTCCCTCGTCGACCCCAAGGGCTACCCCGCCGACGCGCTGCGCAAGGACTCCGGCGTCATCGGCTCCGGGCCGTACAAGCTCCAGGACTACCAGGAGGGCAAGAGCGCCCGACTGGTCCGCAACGAGCGCTACAAGGGCTTCGCCGACCGCAGGAACGGCGAGGTCACCATCCGGTACTTCCAGGACTCGGCGCCCATGGTCAAGGCGCTGCGCGACAAGAAGATCGACGTCACCTACCGCGGCCTGGCCGCCGACGACATCGTCGCGCTCGGGCGCAAGGACGCCGCCAACAAGGGGCTCCAACTGGTCGAGGGCGCCGGCACCGACATCAACTACCTGGTGTTCAACCCCAAGGACCCGTGGGCCGCCAAGCGCGCCGTGCGCCGGGCGGTCGCCCAGGTCGTCGACCGCACCGCCCTCGCCCACACCATCTACAAGGACACCGTGGAGCCGCTGTACTCCATGGTCCCGCAGGGCCTGACCGGGCACACCACACCGTACTTCGACACCTTCGGCGACCCCGACCCGGCGAAGGCGAAGCGGATCCTCACCGGCGCGGGCATCGACGAGCCGGTGCCGCTGACCCTCTGGTACACCACCGACCGCTACGGCTCCGAGACCGCCCTGGAGTTCAAGGAGCTCAAGCGCCAGCTCGAGGACTCCGGCCTGTTCACGGTCACCCTCAAGAGCCGCCCGTGGAAGACGTACGTGGTCGGCTACCAGAAGGGCGAGTACCCGGTGTTCGGCCGCGGCTGGTTCCCCGACTTCCCCGACGCCGACAACTTCATCGCCCCCTTCGTCGGCGAGCAGAACGCCCTCGGCACGCCCTACCCGTCCAAGGAGATCACCGCCACCCTGCTGCCCCGCTCCCGCCAGGAGAGCGACCGCGGCCAGGTGGTGAAGGACTTCGAGCAGGCCCAGCGGGTCCTCGTCGACGACGCCCGGCTGCTCCCGCTGTGGCAGGGCAAGGCCTACGTGGCCGCCAGCGAGGACATCTCCGGCGGCGAGCGGGCCCTCGACCCCTCGACGATCATGATGATGTGGGAACTGTCCCGCAAGACCAGCTGGTAGCGGACGCGGACGCCCGGTGTCAGTGGTCGCCTGTAGGTTCTGAGGACCGGAGCGACCGTACGACCGAAGGACGTTGACGTGACCGACACCGCCATGCTGCCCGAGTCCTGGCGCGGGGTGCTGGGCGACGAGCTGCAGCAGCCCTACTTCAAGGAGCTGACGGAATTCGTCGAGGGGGAGCGGGCGAAGGGTCCGGTCTACCCGCCGCGCGAGGAGGTCTTCGCCGCGCTCGACGCCACGCCCTACGACCGGGTGAAGGTCCTGATCCTCGGCCAGGACCCCTACCACGGCGAGGGCCAGGGGCACGGGCTGTGCTTCTCCGTGCGGCCGGGGGTGAAGATCCCGCCGTCCCTGCGGAACATCTACAAGGAGATGCACCAGGAGCTGGGCACGCCCGTCCCGGACAACGGCTACCTGATGCCGTGGGCCCGCCAGGGCGTCCTGCTGCTCAACGCGGTCCTCACCGTCCGCTCCGGCGAGGCCAACTCGCACAAGGGCAAGGGCTGGGAGAGGTTCACGGACGCGGTGATCCGCGCCGTCGCCGACCGGCCCGACCCGGCCGTCTTCGTCCTGTGGGGCAACTACGCCCAGAAGAAGCTGCCGCTGATCGACGAGACGCGGCACGCGGTGGTCAAGGGCGCGCACCCCTCCCCGCTGTCGGCGAAGAAGTTCTTCGGCTCCCGCCCGTTCACGCAGATCAACGAGGCGGTCGCCCGCCAGGGGCACGAGCCGATCGACTGGACGATCCCCGACCTCGGCTGACCCGCCGGGCGGCCGCGCCGTCCGGGCGCGCACACCGACGGCTGGGGCTAGCGTCGGTGGCAGCAGCGGTGCGGCAGCCGACGAGAACGCGGAGGACGCGGTGGCGGAGCGAGGGCGACGGACGGCATCCGACGGCGTGCCGACCCGGATCGGCCAGGTCGTCATGCTGCACCTCGGGGGCGACCGCGAGGAGGCCCGCCGCCGCCTCCTCGACCTGTGGACCGAACTGGGCGAGCACGGCGACCCGCTCCACCGCTGCACCCTCGCCCACTACCTGGCCGACACCCACGACGACCCCGAGGACGAACTGGCCTGGGACCTCAGGGCGTTGACGGCGGCCGAGGAGCAGCGGGAGTCGGTCGCGGTGCGCGCCCTGTACCCCTCGCTGCACCTCGGTCTCGCCGCGGACTACGCCAAGCTGGGCCGCGTGGCCGCCGCCCGCACCCATGTGCGCCGGGCCCGGGCCGCGGCGGACGTCCTGGTGGACGACGGCTACGGCGCCGGGGTGCGCGCGGCGATCGGCCGCCTGGAACTCCGGCTCGGCGACGAGGGCCCGGGCGAGGAGCCCGCAATCCCCTCCCGCAGAGGCGGCTGACCCCACGGAGGCGGCCGTCCGCCCTAACGGCCGTACGTCCCTTCGCAAATCACCGCCTGAGGGCTGTCCGCGCGCCAGCCCCCGTACCGCTTGCCCAGCGCGCAGACGTCGGTGGTGCGGCGTGCCGCGTCGGACCTGCCCTTCGCGACGCCCCGGGCGTCGGGCACCTCGACGGGGGACCGGCCGGTCCGGTGCGGTGCCGGGTGAGCGGGCAGGGGGTGCGGGGCGGGGCGTCGACCGGAGGCCCCCTCGTCCGCCGTCCGCCGTCCCTTGCCGGACGCGGGGTGGGAGGGGCCGGACGCGTCGACGCTCTCCAGCGCCTCCCGCGCGGGCGCCTGCGCGACCTGGGCCCCGGCCGGGCTGCCCGACCGCGGCCGGGAGGACGCCGAGGGCGGGGCGCCGGGCGCGGACGGGTGGTCCTGCACGGTCACACACCCGGTGAGGGCGGTGAGGGCCGTCGCGACCAGGAGCGTTGCGGTAGTCGTCGTTCGCTGCACCCGCGCCACTCTGCTGCCTGCGCCGCCCCGGACGACAGCGGACGGGCGCAGGTTGCCCCGCACGGGTGAGCGCGCGCCCCGCCGGACGGGGTCAGTCGCCGGTGGCGCCGTCGACGCGTTCGCGCAGGAGGTCGGCGTGGCCGTTGTGGCGGGCGTACTCCTCGATCATGTGGGTGTAGATCCACCGCAGGGAGAACGGCTCGCCGGTGGAGCGGCCCTTCCCGACGGAGAGGTCGTCCAGCGCGTGCCGGGCGGCGTTGCGCCGGGCCTCCTCGATCTCCGCCTGCCAGGTGGCGTGGGCCTCGGCCCAGGTGTCCTGCTCGCCGGTATGGAAGTCGCCGTCGGGGTCGGCCTCGTCGTAGTAGATCGGGTCGGGGGCGTCGCCCACCAGGATCCTGCGGAACCAGTGGCGCTCGACCTCCGCCATGTGCCGCACCAGCCCCAGCAGGGACAGCTCGGACGGGGGTACGGCGGCGGTCCTGAGCTGGGCGTCGGTCAGGCCCTCGCACTTCACGGCGAGGGTCTGGCGGTGGTAGTCGAGCCAGCCCTCCAGCATGGTGCGCTCGTCGGCGTTCTGGGCGGGCGCGCTGCGTTGCGTCGTCGTGGTCATGGGGGCATCGTGTCGCGTCGGCGGGCCGGTCCACCACGCCTTTTCCGCCCGGGGGACGGCCGGCCCGGCACCGTATGCTGCCGTGCAGGCATGCGAACACGCATCCGTACACAGCAGGGAAGGGGCTCCCGTGAAGGTCGGCTGCATCGGACTCGGTGACATCGCGCAGAAGGCGTACCTGCCGGTCCTCGGCGTGCAGCCCGGGGTGGAACTCCACCTGCAGACCCGCACCCCGGCCACCCTCGACCGGGTCGCCGACTCCCTCCACCTGCCCCCGGCGCAGCGCCACCGCGACCTGGAGGGGCTGCTCGCCGCCGGCCTGGACGCGGCCTTCGTGCACGCGCCGACCGACGCCCACCCGGAGATCGTCGCCCGGCTGCTGGAGGCGGGCGTCCCGACGTACGTGGACAAGCCGCTGGCCTACCACCTCGCCGACTCCCAGCGGCTGGTGGAGCTCGCCGAGGCGCGCGGCACCGGCCTCGCCGTCGGCTTCAACCGGCGGTACGCGCCCGGGTACGCGCAGTGCGCCGACCACCCGCGCGAGCTGATCCTGCTCCAGAAGAACCGGGTGGGGCTGCCCGAGGAGCCCCGCACGATGGTCCTCGACGACTTCATCCACGTCGTCGACACGCTGCGCTTCCTGGTGCCCGGCCCGGTCGACGACGTGACCGTGCGGGCGCGGGTCGAGGACGGGCTGCTGCACCACGTGGTGCTCCAGCTCGCCGGGGACGGCTTCACGGCGCTCGGCGTGATGAACCGGCTCAGCGGCTCCAACGAGGAGGTCCTGGAGGTGTCGGGGCAGGACACCAAGCGCCAGGTCGTCAACCTCGCCGAGGTGGTCGACCACAAGGGGCAGCCCACCGTGCGGCGGCGCGGCGACTGGGTGCCGGTGGCCCGGCAGCGCGGCATCGAGCAGGCCGCGCTCGCCTTCCTGGACGCCGTCCGCGCCGGGACGACGCTCAGCGCCCGGGACGCGCTGGCGACTCACGAACTGTGCGAGCGGGTGGTGCGAGCGGTCCAGGAGCGCTCCGGCGCGGCCTGAGCGCCCGGGCCCCCTCCGTGAGGCCCAGCGCGACCAGCACCAGCAGGCTCACGTGCACGGGCCAGTCGCCGAACCGCACGTACGGCGTGACCCCGTGCGCCAGCGGCACCTCGAACACCGCCGTGGTGCTCGCGTCCGTGCCCACCCAGGAGCCGAGCCGCCGGCCGCTCGCGTCGTAGACGGCGGAGACGCCCGTCAGGGTCGCGTGCACGAACGGGCGGCCCGTCTCGGCGGCGCGCAGCGCGCCCAGCGAGGCGTGCTGCGCGGGCGCCCAACTGTGCTGGAACGACGACGTCGACGACTGCGCGACCAGCACGTCGGCGCCGTCGTCGGCGAGGTGGCGGCTCATGTCGGGGAACGCCGTCTCGAAGCACACCATCGGGCCGATCCGCAGCCCGGGCCCGGCGTGCATCACCACCTGCTCGGTGCCGCGCCGGCGGTCCTCGCCGGCCGCCTTGCCGACCGAGGTGGCCCAGCCGAGCAGGGAGCGGGCCGGTATGTACTCGCCGAAGGGCACCAGGCGCATCTTGTCGTACCGGTCGCCGGTCGGTCCCTGCGGTCCGACGAGGACCGAGCTCTTGTAGATGCCGGGCCGGTCCGAGCGGCGGGCGTCCACGTTGACCAGGATGTCCGCGCCGGTCGTGCGGGACAGGGCGGCGAGCCGGCCGGCCAGGTCGGGGCGGCCCGCCAGGTCGTAGCCGACGCTGCTCTCGCCCCAGACGACCAGGTCGACGCCCTGGCCGGCCAGGCGGCGGGTGAGCTGCTCCTCCCGGTCGAAGCGCCGGTCGACGCCCTCGACCACGCCGGGCTGCACCACGGCGATCCGGGTGCGTCCGTCACCGTCCGGGCGCGGCGCCCACCCCCAGGCCGCCGAGGTCGCGGCCGCGGTGGCCACCAGGCCGGCGACCGCGGGCGTACGGGAGGACGGCACGGCGACGAGCACCGCGGCGGCGACGTTCACGGCGACGACCAGGAAGCTCAGCAGCCACACCCCGCCGATCGAGGCGAGCCGCAGGGCGGGCGCCACCTGCCACTGGGTGGAGCCGAGCATGCCCCACGGCCCGCCCAGGCCCTGCCAGGAGCGGACCAGCTCCACCGCCAGCCACGCCGACGGCAGCACCAGCAGCGCCACCACGACCCGCCCCCGCGACGCCCCCGTCCCCACGGCCAGGTACCGGTGCGCCAGCCAGGCCCAGGGCGCCCACAGCACACCGAGCAGGGCGGCGAGGACCAGGGTGAACACGTTCAGGTCCGGCAGCAGCCAGTGGTGCAGGGCCAGCATGAAGCCGAAGCCGCCGCTCCAGCCGTCGTACAGGGCACGGCGCCCGGTCGGCGCCGCCCGGGCGAGCAGCAGCCAGGGGACCAGCGCGACATACGCCCACCACCACAGGGCGGGGGACGGGTAGGCCAGCACGGGCAGGGCGCCGGCGAGGGCGGCGAGGGCCGAGCGGCGCCAGGGGGAGGCGAGCCCGCGGTCGAGCGTCTTCATGGGCGGCTCCCTACCCCGTAGAGCCTCCAGTGTGCGTGTTGCGGACGATCTCCGACAGGGGGCGCGGGTCGGCCGGGGCGCTCGGGGAGTGCGGGGCGTCCGCCGCCGCACAGGCTTCAGCCCGTACGATCCGGCACGCGGCGCCACTTCTCCTGCACGACGAGCTCCCGCACCCGCCAGCCGTCGTCCGTGCGCAGCAGGGTGAACGCGTACCGTCCGCCGCACACGACGTCGGGCCCCGCGACGCCTTCCTGCGCCCCGTCGTCCCCCGCGCGGCCCAGCGGGCTCAGGTAGTCGGCCAGGACGCGCGCGGTGTCCCCGGTGTCCTGGTCCAGGACGCCGAACCGCACCCGGCGGTTGACGATCAGGTGCTGGCGCACGGCGAACGGCCGCAGGCTGGCGGCGAGCCAGTCGGCGACGTCCCGGGCGGCGCCCTCGATGCCGCCCGCCGAGCGGTAGTCGGCCCGTCCGTCGGGGGTGAAGAGGTTGCGGTAGGCCGTCCAGTCGCCGTCGTCGACCGCCACGGCGTAGTCGGTGATCAGTCCGTCGACGGCCAGCCGGTCCATTACGGCGGCGAGCTCCACACGCTGCGTCATGCGCCGAGTGTTGGGCATGGGGGCGGCACAGCCAAGAGGCGTGCGCCGGGCGCGCGACAGCGGAGCCCCTTGGCGGCGGCCGCCGTCACCCGCTCCCCCTCGGCCGTGGCCGCCGGCACCGCGCTACTCCTTCGCGGTGGCCACCGTCACCGCGCGCACCCGCAGCGCCGCGCGTCCCGGCAGGGCGGTGGCGACGAGGGCCAGCAGGCCGGCGACGGCCACGACGGTGACGTACAGCAGCGGAGTGACGGACGGGGCGGCGCGACCGGTCATGCCGACGCTGAACGCGGTCAGGACCGCCAGGGCGATGCCACTGCCGAGCACGGTGGCGAGCAGCACCACCGACAGCGCCTCGGTCCGCAGCATCCGCAGCACTTGACGGCGCGTGGCGCCGGCCAGGCGGAGCAGGGCGAACTCACGGACCCGCTCGGCGACCGACATGGCCAGCGTGTTGACGACCGCGATGGCGGTGAAGGCCAGGACCAGCGCCATGGCGAGGTGGTTGACCTCCGCGTTCGCCTGTTGGCGCTGCGCCTGGAGGTGGTCGGCGGCCCGGGGGGAGACGACCCGGGTGCCGGGGAACGCGCGGAGCGTGGCCTCGACCTGCGTCCGCGACCGGGTCGTGCCGACCAGGACGGAGGCCGCGAGGGGGTTGTCGACGTGGCGGGCGAGCAGGTCGTGCGCGAAGGTGAGGTCTCCGAAGCCGAGCCCCTTGGCGTAGACCGCGGCCACGGTCAGCGTGGCGGGCGTGCCGTCGCCGAGCGTCAGCCTCACGGTACTGCCGGGCTTCAAGTGGAGCTGCTCCGCGGCCAGTTCACTGACCGCCACGGTCCGGTCGGTGAGCCGGCCGAGCGAGCCCCGGGTGACGCCCGGGTCCCAGGTGCGGGTGAGCCCGGCGGGAGTGACGCCCTGCGCCGCGTACTTGTCGAGGCCGACCCGGACGGTCGTACGGACGACTTCGGTGGCCACGTCGTGGTCCGCGCGCAACTCCCGGGCGGCCTCGGCCGGGACGCCCGGGCCGGCCGCGACGACGACCCAGTCGGCCCGCACGCCCTCGCGGGCTTGGGCGCGGGCGGCGTCGCCGAGGGTGGGCTGCACGAACAGGACCGTGCAGGTCATGCCGACGAGCAGGGTGAGGTGGGTGACGACGGACGCCATGCGGGCGGCGTTGCCGCGCAGGTTGGCCGCGGCCAGCCGGCTGCCCGGCCCGGTGAGCCGCAGCGGGCCGCCGAGGAGCAGCATCGCCGCCCGCACCAGCAGCGGTCCCAGCAGGGCGACCGACGTGCACAGGACGACCACGGCCAGGAACGTGACGGGTGTCGACGCGGGTTCGGTGTGCAGCGCGGAGAGCACGACGACCAGGACGGTGCCGCCGGCGAGCAGGAGGAGCCCCGCGAGCACCCGTCCCCATGCGAGTCGCGCGGGCTCGCTGCGGGACTCGGCGAGCGCCTCGGCCGGACGGATCCGGGCGACCCGGCGGGAGGCGAGCCGGGCGGAGACCCAAGCCGCGGCGAGGGTCACGGCGACGCCGGCGAACGCGGGGAGGACGCCGACCGTGTGCCGCAGGGTCGCGGGCACGGCCCCCATGGCGACGAACCTGCTGTGCAGCCAACTGCCCAGCGGCAGGCCGAGCAGGGCGCCCGCGCACCCGGCGACGCCACCGACGAGCAGCGCCTCACGGCCCAGGAGGCCACGGATCTGTCCGGAGCGGGCGGCGATCGCGCGGAGCAGGGCGAGTTCGCGGTACCGCTGCTGCACGGTCAGCGTGAACGTGCCGACGACCACGAGGACCGCCACGAGCAGCGAGGTGCCGCCCATGGCACCGCCGGTGCTGACCAGCCTGGTGCGTGCCGCGGCGGCGTCGAGGAACTCCGCAGTGCCGCGGGCGTCCCCGGTGCCGACCTGCGCGGTGGTGCCGTGGAGCGCCCGCACCACGGCTCGGCGCAGCCGCCCGGTGTCCGTGCCCGGGCCGGGGAACACGCCGAACGCGGTGACCTCACCGGGGTGCGCGGCCAGTCTGCGGGCCTCCGCCGTGGAGAAGAACAGCGACGTCTGGTGCCGTACCGCCGCGTCAGGGGCGGCGACGCCGCTGACGCGGTAGCCGCGCGGTGCTCGCGTCGACTGGACGGTGAGCCGGTCGCCGACCTGGAGGTGGGCCCGCCCGGCGAGCCAGGAGTCGACGACCAGGTCGGTCGCGGCCTTCGGCGCGCTGCCCGCGGCGAGCCGGTACGGCGTGAGGGCGGCCGAGTCCCAGGCGTGCCCGTAGGCACTGCGGCCGCCCGTGCCGCCCGGGATCAACGGCTGGGCCAGGAAGGTCAGTTCGGGTATGACACGGGCGACGCCGGGCGTGTGCGCCAGGGTCCCGGCCAGGCCCTGCGGGAGCCAGGCGCGCTCGGCGACGGGCTTCGCCTTGTGCTTGGTCCCGGTCTTGCCCTTCTTGTGCTTGACGGTGGTCCGGTGGACGTTCTGGTCGGCCGAGACCACTACGGGGGCGGCGGTGTACCGCTCGGTGCGGATCGTCCCGCGCAGGCCCGTCTCCAACAGGCTGCCGCAGGCGGTGATCAGGGCCGCCGCGCACATCAGGGCGACGAAGGCCCCGAGGAACCCGGCTTTGCGGGCGCGGACCGACTTCAGGGCGTAGCGCAGCATCATCGGATACCGGTCCTCTTCGTCGTCGGCGGGTGCGGGGTGTGCGCGGCATGGGGCGCGGGGTCGTCGCGGTCGTCGTCGACGGCGGGCGCGGGAAACGCGATCAAGCGGGTGAGGACGGTGCGTGCGCCGGGCGGGGTGTCTGCCCCGGGGCGCTTGCAGCGGTTGAGGAGGGCGACGTACTCCTCGAAGAACGGGCAGCGTCAGCCGGACCGTGCCGCGCGAGTACGGGAAGGCGTCCGCCCACGGGTCGCCCCCGGCGGTGTCGGAGGCTGCCCAACGGGCGCGTGGGGGGCGGTAGTTCCGGGTTCCTGTGCCATGGGTCCACAGTCGTCTGTGCACAGGGGCCTGTGCAGTGCGGTGGACCGGCGTCTTCGGTCGGGGGGTAGCCCTACCCCGGTGGGCCGCCGCGGCGAGCACCGGCCGCCGCACCAGGCGTGGTCACGTCCCGTCCCGCAGTTCGGCGCGCAGTTTCTCGAAGGCGGTGGGGGAGGGGCGGCGGGGCAGGAAGTCCTTGATGCGGTGGGCGACGGTGGCGGCGTCCTCGCGGGCGGTGTCGCACTCCAGGTCGTAGACGCCGTGGGCGTGCACCTGGGGGAGTTGGCGGACGGCCAGCCCCGTGGGGCGGTCGCCGCGCGCCCGCTCGCGGCGTTCGAGTTCCGCGGGCGGGCAGTGCACGCCGACGAACACGACGTCGCGGGGGTCGAACAGGGCCAGGCAGTCGCGAAGTCGCCACTCGGCGCTCAGGACGTGGTCGACGACGACGTCGTTGCCGGCGGCCGCCATCCCGGCGACGGCCCGGTGGAAGCCCTGCCAGGTGCGGTGGAGTACTTCGTCCAGCCGCTCGGCGGGGACCGGCGCGCGCGAGCGCATCGCGTGGAAGGCGTCGACCGCCATGTGGAAGCAGGGTTGGTCGAGCACGCGGGTCAGTTCGGCCGCGATCGTGGACTTGCCGGAACTGGACGTGCCGTTCAGGAAGATGATCGTCCCGCGACTGGGCGGGACGGTGCTGAGGTGCCGCATGCCTGCGTGTGCGCTCCGCTCGACGGGGACCGCCCCGGGGGGCGTTCAGGCCGCTCTGACGACGCCGCCGCGGATGGCCGCGGCCCACTCGACCACCAGCAGTTCGTACTCGGCGCGCTCCGTGGCGGACAGGGAGCCGCCCGCACGCAGCCACAGGGCCCTGATCCGCTCGTTCAACTCGGCGGCGGACCGCACGGAACCACGGTCGGCAGAATCGGGGAACATGCGGACCAGCGTAGGGCCAAGAGCTGACAGCGCGCTACCGGACGGCTACGCAGACCGTATGGGGTCGGTCACGGCCGCAGCCCCGGTGACCGTCGGTGCCGGTCCGCACGCTCCGCAGTGCCCGCAGGTCAGCCCGCCGACTCGGCGGCGTGCGGGCTCAGCACGCCCGCCGTCACCAGCACGATGATCACGATGCCGAGGACGACGCGGTACCAGACGAACGGCATGAAGGACTTGGTGCTGATGTACTTCATGAACCACGCGATGACGGCGTACCCGGTCGCGAAGGCGATCACCGTCGCCAGCAGCGTCGGGCCCCACGCCACGTGGTCGCTCTCCATCGCGTCCTTCACCTCGAAGGCGCCGGAGGCCAGGACCGCCGGGATCGCGAGCAGGAACGAGTAACGCGCGGCCGCCTCGCGCCGGTAGCCCATGAACAGGCCGCCGCTGATGGTCGCGCCGGAGCGGGAGACGCCCGGGATCAGCGCGCAGGCCTGGCACAGCCCGTAGATCAGGCCGTCCCTGACGCCCAGGTCCTCCAGCGTCTTGCGCTGCTTGGGCGCGCGGTGCCGGCCGCCGTTCTCGTCACGGGCCGCCAGCCGGTCGGCGATGCCGATGACGATGCCGACGACCACCAGCATGGTGGCGGTCACCCGCAGGTCGCGGAACGGGCCCTCGATCTGGTCCTTGAGCGTCACGCCGAGCACGCCGATCGGGATGGACCCGACGATCACCAGCCAGCCCATCTGGGCGTCGTGGTCCTGGCGCATGGTCTTGTCGGCCAGGGAGCGGCTCCACGCGGCGATGATCCGCCCGATGTCCTTGCGGAAGTAGATCAGCACCGCCGCCTCCGTGCCGATCTGCGTGATCGCCGTGAACGCGGCCCCCGGGTCGTGCCAGCCGGAGAACGCCGCGGTCAGCCGCAGGTGCGCGCTGGAGGAGACGGGGAGGAACTCGGTCAGCCCCTGGACGAGTCCGAGGACGAGGGATTCAAACCAAGACATGGAGTTAAGGAGTCCAAGTGCCGATCGGGACAGGGGCGACGGACACGACGGCCGCCCGCGGCGGTGATCACGTGTGTCGGGGGCAGCCTAGCGCCCCGGCGTGACAAGCCCGCCACAGGGGTTTGGCGGAAGCCTTGGCGGGTCCTTGGGCGGCCCTTGGAGTCGCTTTGGCCCTTCCTTGACCCGAGCGCCGTGACCCGAGCGCCGTCGAGGATCCTGCCGCACAACGGCCGTGGCGCCCCCTCAGGCGGCCGTAGGCCCCTTGACCGTCCAGCCCGGGACCTGGGGGTGGGCGGTCAGGTCCTCGTGGTGGACCTCACCCCCGCAGGCCGCGCAGGTGACCACCGGGAGCAGTTCGCTGCCGCAGGAGTGCTCGATCACCATCGGGCGGTCGTCGCCGCCGCGCACGTGGCGGTCGCCCCAGGCCATGAGGCTCATCAGGACCGGTTCCAGGTCGAGGCCCGCCCGGGTGGCCCGGTACTCGAAGCGCTGCGGCCGCTCCTGGTAGGCCCGCTTGGTCAGCAGCCCGGCGTCGACCAGGCGCCGCAGCCGGGCGGCCAGGACGTCGCGCGGGGCGCCGATGTTGCGCACCAGCTGGTCGAACCGGCCGTTGCCCAGGCAGACCTCGCGCAGCACGAGCAGGGAGTACTTCTCGCCGACGACGGCGAGGGCGTCGGCGATCGAGCAGGGGCGCGGGTCCTTCGTGGCGGCCATGCGGTCCAGTCTAGGCGAGGGTTTGTTTTTCCAACCCACAGGACTATGGTGGGTCCAGATTTCCTACTCACTGGTAATCGCCCCGGCGGCCAAGGAGGCCCGCACATGCGTGACGCAGTCATCGTCGAAGCCGTACGCACCCCCATCGGCAAGGGCAAGCCGAACGGCTCCCTCGCGCACGTCCACCCCGTCGAGCTCCTCGCCCACACCCTGCGCACCCTCGTCGAGCGCTCCGGCGTCGACCCGGCGCTCATCGACGACGTCATCGGCGGCACCGTCGACCAGGTCGGCGAGCAGGCGATGAACACCACCCGCTACGCCGCCCTGTCCGCGGGCTTCCCCGAGTCGGTGCCCGCGACCACGGTGGACCGCCAGTGCGGTTCCTCCCAGCAGGCCGTGCACTTCGCCGCCCAGGGCGTCCTGGCCGGCGCCTACGACCTGGTCGTCGCCTGCGGGGTGGAGTCGATGAGCCGCGTGCCCATGTGGTCCAACGTGCCGCCCGGCACGGACCCCTTCGGGCCCGGCGTCGCCGCGCGCTACCCGGAGGGACTCGTCCCGCAGGGCATCAGCGCCGAGCTGATCGCCGCCAAGTGGTCACTGAGCCGCGCCCAGTTGGACGACTTCGCCGTCTCGTCCCACCACCGGGCCGACGCCGCCTGGCGGCAGGGCCTGTTCGACGCCGAGGTCGCGCCGCTGGATGGGGTCTCGCGCGACGAGTGCGTCCGCCCGGACAGCACCCCCGAGGTCCTGGCCGGCCTGCGGCCCGCCTACCACGACCCGGTCTTCGCCGAGCGCTTCCCGCAGATCGAGTGGAACATCACCGCCGGCAACGCCAGCCCCGTCAACGACGGCGCCTCCGCCGTGCTCATCACCTCGAGCGAGACCGCCGCCCGCCTCGGGCTGCGCCCGCTGGCCCGGCTGCACAGCTTCGCCGTCACCGGCTCCGACCCGCTGCTGATGCTCACCGGCGTCGTGCCGGCCACGGAGAAGGTGCTGCGCCGGGCCGGGCTGCGCCTGGACGACATCGACCTGTTCGAGGTCAACGAGGCGTTCTCCAGCGTCGTCCTGGCCTGGCAGCAGGAGACCGGCGCGGACCTCGCCAAGGTCAACGTGCACGGCGGCGCCATCGCCCTCGGCCACCCGCTCGGCGCGAGCGGGACGCGGCTGACGACGACCCTGGTCCACGCCCTGCGCCGACGCGGCGCCCGCTACGGCCTGCAGACCATGTGCGAGGCGGGAGGCCTGGCCAACGCGATGATCGTGGAGGCGGTCTGACCGCGCGTCGGGCGGTCCTGCGGGCATGGTCCGGGGGTCGGGGTCCGGCCGTCGCGGTCCGAGCGTTGCGGTCCGGGCGTCGTGGTTCGGGCGTCGGGGTCCGGCCGTCGTGGTCCGGGGCTCGCGATCCGAGCGTTGCGGTTCCGGGCGTCGCGTACGCCCGCCCGGGCCCTACCGCGCCCGCAGGTGGTGGCGCTTGCGCCAGGCCAGCACGGTGCCCGCGAGCGCCGGCAGGGCGATGGCGGCCACCGCGACGAGGAAGACCGGCGACGTCGGCGACGCGGCCCGGGCGCCGGCGACGACGTACGCGGCCGTGTTGGGCACCGAGCCCAGCGCGGTCGCGAGCAGGAACGCCGGCCAGCGCATCCGGGAGACGGCGGCGCAGTAGTTCGCGGCCCAGAACGGCACGCCCGGGAACAGCCGTGCCGCCAGCATCGAGCGGAAGCCGTGCCGGCTGAGCTGGCCGTCGGCCGCCTTCAGCCAGCGCCCCCGCAGCAGCGGACGCAGCGCGTCCTGCCCCAGGAGGCGGCCGAGCCCGAAGGCGGCGCCGGCGCCCAGCACCGTGCCGGCCAGCGCCGCGGCCAGACCGAACTGCGAGCCGAACAGCGCGCCCGCCGCCAGGTTCAACAGCGGCCGCGGCACGAACGCCACGGTGCACAGGCCGTACGCCACGGCGAACGCCAGGGTCGCGGCGGCCCCGCCGAGCTGAGGTGGCCAGCCGTCGGCGAGCAGCCGCTGTGGCTGGAACAGCAGCACGCAGGACGCGGCGCCCGCGAGCAGCGCGACCAGCAGGGCGAAGCGCGACCAGGGGGACAGCAGCACGCGCGTGCAGCGTGCCGCGAGACCTCCCCGGGCTCGCGCGGAACGGACGGTGGCCGGGGGGACGACGGCCGCCGACGGGACGGTGAGCTCCGTCGCCAGGGCCGGGGGAAGGGCCGTGGCGGTCGCGGTGCCCCCAGAGCGGGTGGTGGCATCGAGCATCCGGCGACCCTAACCGACGGACGTGTGTGATCGCCGTATGGTTCGTCTCATGACGGTGACAGCCGCCGGACCGCCCGACGTCCCGCACAGCGCCCTCGCCGACACCGTGCTGGAGCGGCTGACCACCGCCTTCGGCGCCGCGGCCGACCCCGCGCAAGCCGCCGTCATGCGGGCCTACATGAAGGACGTGGTTCCTTTCCTGGGCATCCCCGCTCCGGAGCGCCGCGCCCTCACCCGTGCCGTGTTCGCGGGCACCCCGCGCCCCGACGAGGCCGACTGCACCGCCGTCGCACTGCGCTGCTGGCGGCTGCCCGAGCGCGAGTACCACTACGTCGCCGTCGACTTCCTGCGCCGCCACGCCGGCCGGCTGTCGTCCGGCTTCCTCCCCGTGGCACGCCGGCTCGTCACCACCGTCCCCTGGTGGGACACCGTCGACCTGCTCGCCGTGCACGTCGTGGGCGCGCTCGTCGCGGCCGACCCCCGGCTCACCGCCGCCATGGACGCCTGGAGCGCCGACGACGACCTGTGGGTCGTGCGCACCGCCCTGCTGCACCAGCTGCGATACAAGGAACGCACGGACGTCGACCGGCTCTTCGGGTACAGCCTGCGCCAGAGCGCGCACCCCGACTTCTTCGTGCGCAAGGCCATCGGCTGGGCCCTGCGCGAGTACGCCAGGACCGATCCCGACGCCGTACGGGGCTTCGTCGCGCGCGAACGGCACCGGTTCGCCCCGCTGACCGTGCGCGAGGCGCTGAAGAACATCGGTGACCTGCGCGACACCGCCGGCGACCGGGGCACGTCCGGCGACACCGGCGGCTGAGGGCGGCTCGGGGCCGCCGACCCCGTGACCGCACAATGGAACGGTGACCGAGTCCCTCCCCGTCAGCCGGACCACCGACTTCGGCGTCGCCAAGCTGATGCCCGACGTCGACCGCGAGCGGGCCTGGCTGCTCACCGTCGACGGGGCGCCGCAGTCGTACGTCGACCTCGACGAGCCCACCCACCTGGAGTTCGAGTACGCCCGGCGGCTCGGCCACGTGCTCGACCTGGCCGCCGAGGACGGCCGGCCGCTGGACGTGCTGCACCTCGGCGGGGGCGCCCTCACGCTGCCCCGCTACCTGGCGGCCACCCGGCCCGGCTCGCGCCAGGACGTGGTGGAGGCCGACCGGGGCCTGCTCGACCTGGTCACCGAGCACCTGCCGCTGCCCCCGGACGCCGCGATCGCCCTGCACACCGCCGACGCCCGGGCCTGGCTGGAGGCGGCCCCCGACGACAGCGCCGACCTGCTGGTGGCCGACGTCTTCGGCGGGTCCCGGGTGCCCGCCCACCTGACCTCGCTGGCCTACGCGCGCGAGGCCGAGCGGGTCCTGCGCGCAGACGGCGTCTACCTGGCGAACCTCGCCGATACGGCGCCCTTCGCCTTCCTGCGCTCCCAACTCGCCACGTTCGACGAGCTCTTCGAGGAGCTGGTGCTCGTCGCCGAGCCGGCGGTGCTGCGCGGGCGACGGTTCGGCAACGCGGTCCTCGTCGCCGCGCACCGCCCGTTCGACACGGCGGCGCTGGCCCGCCGCACCGCCGCCGACGCCTTCCCGGCGCGGGTCGAACACGGGCCCGGCGTCCGGCGGTTCACCGGCGACGCGCGCCCCGTGACGGACGAGGACGCCGTGCCCTCACCCGTGCCGCCCGAGGGCGCCTTCGGCATCGGCTGAGGCATCGGCTGAGGCGCCGGCCGGGGGACCGGCCGGAGGACCCTGATGAGGACCGGCCGGGGGACTTGCGGCGGCATGGCCCGCGTCCGTGATCCCGCCGACGCCCACCGCAGCGCTCGGCGCACCCGCCGGCGACACCCGCTGCGTACGCCGCTGGAGGGTGCGTACGTCCGGCACGCACAGCACCGCCGCCGTGACCACGACCACCAGGGCCGAGCAGCCCCACAGGGACGCGCCGCGCCCGAACGCGCCCTCGGCCGGTCCGGCCAGCGCCGTGGCCAGCGGGACCAGGGCGACGGAGCCGAACCAGTCGTAGGCCGAGACCCGCGACAGCTTCTCCTCGGGGACCTCCTGGTGCAGGGCGGTCATCCAGGACACGCCGAACACCTCCAGCGTCACCCCGGTCAGGAACATCACCGCGCACAGCACGGTGACCGGCACCGGCACCGCCAGCGCGGCGGACGGCAGGGCCAGCGGGAACACGCACAGCGTGCCCGCGAGCAGCAGGCGGCGCGGCTTCCAGCGCGTCATCAGCAGCGCGCCCGCGACCGTGCCCGCGCCGAAGAACCCCAGCGCGAGCCCCCAGGGACCCGGCCCGCCGAGGTGCTCGTCGGCCACCAGGGGGCCGTAGACGGCGTCGGCGGCGCCCACCACGGCGTTGGCGATCGAGAACTGCAGGACCACGCCCCACAGCCAGGGCCGGCCGCTGAACTCCCGCCAGCCCTCGCGCAGGTCGGTCAGCAGCCCCCCGCCCGGCACCCGCGCGGGGATGTGGCTCACGTCGAGGCCCGCGCGCAGTGCCCCGGCGACCGCGAAGGCCACCGCGTCCGCCGCGAGGACCCAGCCCGGGCCGACCACGGCGACCAGCGCCCCGCCGAGGGCGGCCCCGCCGAGCCCCGCTCCCTGCATCGCCATCCGGAACACCGCGAACGCGCGCCCGGCGTGCTCGCCCTCGACCGAGGACAGCAGCATGCCCTCGGCGGCGGGGCTGAAGAACGCCTGGCCGGTGCCGCCGAGCGCGGCCAGCAGCATCATCTGCCACAGCCGCGGCTCGCCGAGCAGCACCAGGACGGCGAAGGCGCCCTGCGAGACACAGTTCAGCGCGTTGGCCGCGACCATCACCCGGTGCCGGGGGAGCCGGTCGGCGACCGCGCCGCCGATCAGCAGGAACAGCACCAGCGGCAGGGTCCGCGCCGCGGCCACCAGACCGACGTCGCCGCCGTCGCCGCCCGCCTGGAGCACGGCGAAGGCGGCGGCGATGAGCGCGCCCTGACTGCCGAGGCCGGTCACGAACGCGGCGGCGGTCAGCAGGCTGTAGTTGCGGCCCGCCCAGGCGGGTCCGCGCGGACGGCGGCGGGGGTCGGCGGCTGTGGTCACCGGCCGACTATCGCCGCCCGGACCCCGATGTGCCAAACCGATGATCTGTCATTTCCGCAGATCACGCGGGACGGGCCCGCCGGACCCGCGCCGCGCGCCACCGTCCGGGTCAGTTCTGCGTCGGCGTCCCGTGCAGCCGGACCGTGCTCAGGATCTTCATGATCGTCTCCTTGGACACCTCGTCCTTGACGCCCTTGGCCGTGTACAGGTTCCAGGACACGTAGTCGCCGTTGGAGTTCTTGAAGCCGAAGGTGATCGCCTCGCCGTCGCTCGCGCAGGTGCCCTTCTGGGGCGTCTTCGTCGACTGCGCCCAGGCGTAACTGCCCTGGACCCCGGAGGCGGTCGTGAAGGGCGTGGCCTTCTTGTCGAAGGTGAGGCTCTTCTTGTCGGGCTGGGTGTAGCCGCCGAACACCCACCAGGCGGGCGTGTTGACGGCGATCTCGTCGGTGTTCTTCGCGCCCTGCGCGCCCTTGGTGCCGACCACGGCGAGCGCGGTGTCGTCGGTCTTGCCGTCCTTGTCGTCGTCCTCGGTGCACCACTTCGACTTGTACTTGGCGGTGCCGCCCATCAGGATCCGGCCGTAGCCGTCCTGCTCCTTCTTGTCCTCCCACTCGAAGCCGTAGCTGGTGCCGGGGTTCTGCACCTCCCAGTCGGCCGGCACGTCGAACGCGGTGCCCCACTTGGGGTTGACGACGACCTTCCAGCCCGCGACCGTCGGCTTCTCCGCCTCCCCGTTGCGCGGGTTGTCGCCGGAGCCGGTGGTGGCCGTGTCGCTCGGCCCGGCGGTCGCCGTGGACGTCGGGGACGCGCTCCCGCCGCCCTTCGCCTCCGTGTCGTCGTCCTTGCCGCCCAGCACCAGGAAGGCGGTGACCCCGGCGGCCACCACCACCGCGGTGGCGGCGACGATCGCCACCACCTTGGTGCGGTTGCCCCCGCCCCCGCCCCCGCCGCCCGGCTGGGGCTGCGGTGCGAGCGGAACCGTCGGCGCGCCCCACTGCGGCTGCTGCGCATAGGGGTTGGGCTGCTGGAACCCGGGCTGCTGGTACGGATTGGGCTGCTGGTACCCCGGCTGTGGGTAGCCCGGCTGTGGGTAGCCCGGCTGCTGGTACGGGTTGTCCTGCCCCTGCGGGTTGTGCTGTGCCTGCGGGTTCTGCTCTCCCCCGGGCTGCTGCTGTCCTGGCCACATGGTGCAGCACCCTAGTGCCGCGCGGGAAACGAATGGGTCACGGCCCCTCGTCAGTGCGGTGGCAAGCGCACGGCGATCCCGGCGCACGTCTGGCGGGCGCACGCTACTCGTGGGTAACATCGCCGGTATGAGCGCAGACCAGATGTCCATCGGCGAGATGCTCGCCGCCACGGTGCCCATGGCCCGGACCCTGAACCTCGAGTTCCTGGAGACCGGACCGGAGCGTGCCGTGGTCGCCCTGCCGGACCAGGGCGCCTTCCACAACCACGTGGGCGGCCCGCACGCCGGCGCGATGTTCACGCTCGGCGAGTCCGCGAGCGGCGCGATCGTCCTCGCCGCCTTCGGGGACCAGCTCGCGCGCGCCGTACCGCTCGCCGTCCGCGCCGAGATCGGCTACAAGAAGCTGGCCATGGGCGCCGTCACCGCGACCGCCACGCTGGGCCGCCCGGCCGCCGAGGTCGTCGCCCAGCTCGACGCGGGGGAGCGGCCCGAGTTCCCCGTCGCGATCGAGATCCGCCGCGCCGACGGGGCGGTCACGGGGGAGATGACCGTGGTGTGGACCCTGCGGCCCAACGGCTGAGCGGGGAGCGGACGGGAACCCGGGCGGGCCCGCACGCCGGGCCGGGGCGACCGCGTACCGGACTTCGGCCGGCCGCCGTAACGGCCGGTCCGCCGCGTGCGGTTGACCCGCCGGGGGTCCGCCGTGCCCCGGCCGGTCACGCCGCCAGGCGGTCGTCCTCCGGGGCCGTGGCGTCCAGTTCGGCCACGAACTGCTTCAGCCAGGCCCGGAACCGCGGCCCCAGGTCCTCGCGCGCGCAGGCCAGCCGCACCACCGTGCGCAGGTAGTCCGCCTTGTCGCCGGTGTCGTAGCGCAGACCAGCGTCTCCATCAGTCCGGTGACCCGCACGACCCCGTCCTCGCCGGACGGCCCGACGGCCGCGCAGCCGTAGAGGTGGACCTGCTCCGGCGGCACCTCCATGAGCGCGACCACGCAGCCCCCGTACCGGCCGCGCACCTCCAGCATCCGGCTCAGCAGCGTCTCGCGCGGGTCGATGAGGTCGTCGCCGAGCAGCACCGCGAACGGCTGGTCGCCCACGTGGTGGCGCGCACACAGCACGGCGTGCCCGAGGCCCAGTGGGTCGCCCTGCCGGACGTGGTGGATGTCGGCCAGCCGGGCCGGGTCGCGCACCGCGTCCAGCCGCGCGGTGTCGCCCTTGGCCGCGAGCGCCTGCTCCAGTTCGAAGGCGTGGTCGAAGTGGTCCTCGATGGCCCGCTTGTGCCGGCCGGTGACCATGAGGACGTCGTCCAGGCCGGCCGCCGCGGCCTCCTCGACGACGTACTGGATGGCCGGCTTGTCGACGACGGGCAGCATCTCCTTCGGTGTCGCCTTGGTCGCGGGCAGGAAACGGGTGCCCAGCCCGGCGGCCGGGACCACCGCCTTGCGTACCGCGGCGACGGGCGGCACGGGTGCGGGCGGGGGAGTCGGGGAGGAGTGGGGGGCGGTCATGCGCGCCATGCTGGCGCGGACACATGGGAGTGGCCCGGGAGCCGCCTCGGAGAACCCTGTGGGGGGGGGAGGGCGGGAACCCCGGAAGCGGTCCCCGTAAGAGGAGGTTCTGTGTGCCGTTTCCCTTTGTGTGCGCACAAGTTGGCGCACGTCGCCCAGCGTCTCGTGCCCGGTCCGGAACACACGGGGCGCGGCGCACGTTGACCCTCCGGGCGGCGAAGGGCGTGGCCGGGGCCGTGGGCCGGTCCACCACGAGCCGGTAGGCTGCCCGGGGGCGTCGTCCGGGGGCACGGCGGCCCACGTCGGCACCACGCACAGCGCAGGGAAACGGGAGGAACCGGGTGCACGTCCAGGAGTGGCTCGACACGGTGCCCGCGGTCGCCGTCTACGCGGTGGTGGGGCTGGTCATCGGCCTGGAGAGCCTGGGCATCCCGCTGCCGGGCGAGATCATCCTGGTCTCGGCGGCCCTGATGGCCTCCCAGCACGGCGACATCAACCCGGTGATCCTCGGCACCTGCGCCACGGTGGGTGCCGTGGTCGGCGACTCCATCGGCTACGCCATCGGCCGCAAGGGCGGCCGGCCCCTGCTGGCCTGGCTGGGGCGGAAGTTCCCACGGCACTTCGGTGAGGGACACGTCGCCACGGCCGAGCGGTCCTTCGAGAAGTGGGGCATGTGGGCCGTCTTCTTCGGCCGGTTCATCGCCCTGCTGCGCATCTTCGCCGGCCCGCTCGCGGGCGTCCTGCACATGCCGTACTGGAAGTTCCTCATCGCCAACGTGCTGGGCGGCATCGTCTGGGCCGGCGGTACGACGGCGGTCATCTACTCCGTGGGCGTCGTCGCCGAGTCCTGGCTGAAGCGCTTCTCCTGGCTGGGCCTGGTGCTCGCGGTGCTGATCGGTCTGACGTCGATGCTGGTGATCAAGCGCAAGGCGAAGAAGGCCCAGGCGACGGCGGCGGCCGAACCGGCGGCGGAGCCGGAGCCGGTGACCGCGGGCGAGTGACGGGCCCCGGCCTGACCGCGGGCGGGTGACAGGCACCGGCCCGGCGGTGTTCGGCCCGGCCATGTGCGGCCGACCGTGTGCGATCCGGCAGTCAGCCGGGCGGCCGTCTCCGGCCCGGCCTCCTAGGCGTGGACCTCCTTGTGGGCCTTCGCCAGCTCCGCGTACATCGTGCCGTTCAAGGTCACGCCCTGGCGCTCCTCCTCGGTCAGCTCCCGCTTGACCTTCGCGGGCACGCCCGCGACCAGGGACCCCGGCGGCACCCGCATGCCCTGCGGCACCAGCGCCTGGGCCGCGACCAGCGAACCGGCACCGATCACCGCGCCGTTCAGGACGGTCGCGCCCATGCCGACGAGGCAGTCGTCCTCCACGGTCGCCCCGTGCACCACGGCGTTGTGCCCGACCGACACGCGCTCCCCGACGGTGACCGGGAAGCCGGGGTCGGCGTGCAGGGTGCAGTTGTCCTGGATGTTGCTGTGCGCGCCGACGGAGATCCGCTCCACGTCGCCGCGCAGGACGGCGCCGTACCAGACGCTCGCCCCCGCCCCGAGCGTCACGTCCCCGATCACCGTGGACCCCGGTGCCACGAACGCCTCCGGGTCGATCGCCGGCTCCCGGCCCGCGATGCCCTTGATCAGCGGCTGGTCCGTCATCGTCGCCTCCTGCTGCTCGTCCTGCCCGGCACCGTAGCCCACCCGGTGGGGTGAAGATCACAGGCCCTCGGCCCGATGGCGCCGGTACCCGCTGAGTACGGTGAGGTCGTGCCGAAGCAGAACACGTTCTCATCCTGGCGGGGCCGCCTCGCGCAGCGCGCCGTCCACGGCGCCTGGGCCTGGGTGCAGCGCACCGGCTCGGTCACGGCCGAGCGGCCCGGCCACTTCCGCTTCGGCTCCCTGGGCACCGGCACGCGCCTGGCGTTCCCGCTGGGCACCGTCTTCGGCGAACCGTGGATCCACCTCGGCGCCCACTGCATCGTCGGCGAGCAGGTCACCCTCACGGCCGGGCTGATGCCCGACCTGGACCTGGGCCCGGACCCGATCCTGCGCATCGGCGACGGCGTCGTCCTCGGCCGCGGCAGCCACGTCATCGCGGACACCACGGTCACCATCGGCAGCGACTGCTACTTCGGGCCGTACGTCTACGTCACGTCCACCAACCACTCCTACGACGACCCCCACCAGCCCATCGGCAAGCAGTGGCCGCGCATGGAGCCGGTGGAGATCGGGTCCGGCTGCTGGATCGGCACCGGCGCGGTGATCCTGCCGGGCGCGCGGATCGGACGGAACGTCGTGGTCGCCGCGGGCGCGGTAGTACGCGGTGAGGTCCCCGACCACGCGGTGGTGGCGGGCGCCCCCGCCAAGGTCGTACGGTGCTGGACGCCGGCCGGAGGCTGGCAGCCGCCGCTGCGCACGCCCGCGCCGGTGCCGATCCCGGACGGCGTCACCCCCGAGCAGCTCGTCGCCCTCTCCGACCTCGACGACGCGACGGTGGCCCGGCTCGCGGAGCTGGACGAGAGCGAGAACGAGAACGAGAACGGGGCCGAGGGCCAGGTCGAGGAGGGGGCGGGGACCCGCGCGCGGTCGCTCGGCCCGGCCGCACCGGGCGGAGGGGTGCCCGCGACGCGGCTGGCGGCACTGGACAGCGACGGCTGACAGTACGGGACAGCGACGGCTGAGCGGAGGCCGACGGACCGGCCCGCGGCGGAGAGCCGGACGGCCGAGGCACCGCCCCTCGCGGGAGACCGGACGGCGGGCGCAGGCTCAAGCGCACCCCCGGGCACCGCGGCATGATCCCCGTCACCCCGTGGCCAGCATCACCGTCCCGACCAGGGCCAGGCCCGCGCCCGCCGCCTGTACCGCGCGCAGGCGTTCCCGCAGGAACCCTCGGGCGGCGAGCGCGGTCACCACCGGGTAGAGCGAGGCGAGCACCGCGGCCACGGTGACCGGGCCGTGCTGGGCGGCGACCGTGTAGGTGCCGTTCGCCGCCACGTCGGCCAGGCCCACGAAGGCGAGCGCCGGCACCGAGGCCCAGGGGAAACCGCCGTCGGGGAGCGCGGACGTCCCGCGCCGCACGCTCATGGACAGCGCGGCGCCGCCCACCGCCACGCTCACCAGCCGCTGCACGCACAGGGCGAGGAAGAGACCGGTGACGGACGTCGACGCCTCGGCGATCAGGACGAACACCGTGCCGAAGCCGAGCGCGGCGACCAGCGTGAGCAGTACCGCCGTGCGCTGCACCGCCGCCCCGCGCAGTTGCGGCCCGCCCGCCAGGGCGACGCCCGCCACGGCGACCGCGATGCCCGCGACCTGGACCAGCCCCGGGCGCTCGCCGAGGAACAGCCCGACGGCCACCGGCACGGCCACGCTCAGGGTGGCCAGCGGGGAGACGACGCCCATCGGGCCGAGCGCGAGCGCCTTGTAGAAGGAGAGCAGGGCGACCGGGCCGGCCAGTCCTGCCGCCACGGCGCACCACAGCCGGGGGCCGGCCTCGCTCCAGCCGCCCGTGGCGACCACGATCGCGCCGAGCACAACCGCCGCGGCGCCCTGGGAGAGGACGACGACGGTCAGCGCGGGGAAGCGCCGCGTCAGCAGCCCGCCGCCGAAGTCGGCCAGACCCCAGAGCAAGCTGGTGGCCAGGGCGAAGAATGCTGTCACCGCTCGCCTCGCAGTACAGTTCGGTGCACGGTCAGGTCCACCACACCGTAGTGCAGAGTGGTGAACCCTGTCATCCAGCATATTGGACTCCGGAATGGGATGAATCGTGTCGGACCTCGACCTGCTGACCCAGTCGCTGGCGCGCAACGTCAAGCACTGGCGCGCGGTGCGCGGCTTCACCCTGGACGTACTGGCCGCGCGGGCCGGGGTCAGCCGCGGTATGCTCATCCAGATCGAGCAGGCCCGCACCAACCCCAGCCTCGGCACCGTCGTCAAGATCGGTGACGCGCTCGGCGTCAGCATCACCACGCTGCTCGACTACGAGCAGGGCCCCAAGGTCCGCGTCGTGCCCGCCGACCAGGCCGTACGGCTGTGGCACACCGACGCCGGCAGCTACAACCTGCTGCTCGCCGGCACCGAGGCGCCCGGCCCGCTGGAGATGTGGGAGTGGCGGCTCATGCCGGGCGAGGGCAGTTCCTCCGACCCGCACCCCACCGGCACGGCCGAGCTGGTGCACGTGATCGAGGGCGAGCTGACGCTCACCGTGGACGGCGTCGAGTACCGCGTCCCGGCGGGCGCGACCGCCTCCTTCGAGGCCAACACCCCGCACACCTACGGCAACACCGGGGACGTGCCGATGGTGATGGTCATGGCCGTCTCCGTCCCGCCCGTTCCCTGAGGCCAGGCCCCGGTCAGGGCCCGATTCCGGCCTTCGAGACGTCGGTCCGGCCGCGCGGGCACGGCTGTTACCGTGCGCCCATGCGTGCACCGATCGGAGACTTCGACACCGCCACTCCCGCTCCCGACTGCCTCGACGAGCTGACCGCCCCGGTCGCCGACGCCGTACGCCGCTGGAGCGGCAGCGTGCCCGTCGAGCAGATCCTCTACGTGGAGACCGACCCCCAGTGGGCCGACACGGCCGTCTTCGTGGAGCACTACGGGCGCGAGCTGCTGGAGCAGTCCGCGAACTGCGTCGTCGTCGCCGGCAAGCGCGGCGGCGAGTCCACGCTCGCCGCCTGTCTGGTCCTGTCCACCACGCGGGTCGACGTCAACGGCGTGGTGCGCCGCCATCTCGGCGCCCGCAAGGCGTCGTTCGCGCCGACGGACGTGGCGACCGGCGGGAGCGGCATGGAGTACGGCGGCATCACGCCCGTCGGACTGCCCGAGTCCTGGCCCCTGTTGGTGGACTCCGCCGTCGTCGACCTGCCGTGGGTGCTGGTCGGCAGCGGACGCCGCCGCGGCAAGCTCCTCGTCCCGGGCAAGGTCCTCGCCGCGCTGCCCGGCGCGGTGGTGCTGGACGGACTCGGCACGCCGGTCTGACGGCCCGGCCCCCGCTTCGCCGTCCGGTGTCGTCCCGTCCTACGCCGTGAGGTGGTGCGCCAAGGCGAGGTGGGGGTCCCCCTCGCCCGGTACCGGCGCGGGGTCCGCGTGCACCAGGGCCGCCGTCAGGCGCGGCACGGCGTGCAGCAGGGCGTGTTCGGCGTCCACGGCGACCGCATGGGCCTGACGCACCGTCACCTCGCCGTCCACCACGACCGCCACCTCGGCGCGCAGCCGGTGCCCGATCCAGCGCAGCCGCAGTTCGGCCACCTCCCGCACCCCGGGGACCTCCCGCAGGGCCTGCTCGGCGCGCTCCGTCAGCGCCGGGTCCACGGCGTCCATCACCCGCCGGAACACCTCGCGCGCCGCGTCCCGCAGCACCAGGGCGATCGCCGCCGTGATCGCCAATCCCACCAGTGGGTCGGCAAGTTGCCAGCCGAGCGCCGAGCCGCCCGCGCCCACCAGCACCGCGAGTGAGGTGAACCCGTCGGTGCGGGCGTGCAGTCCGTCCGCGACCAGCGCCGCCGAACCGATCTCCCGGCCCACCCGGATCCGGTGCCGGGCCACCCACTCGTTGCCCGCGAAGCCGACCAGCGCGGCCACCGCGACGGCTCCGACGTGTGCCACCGGGCGCGGGTCGAGGAGCCGTTCGACGGCCGTCCACCCGGCGAAGAGCGCCGACGCGGCGATCGTCAGCACGATCACGATCCCCGCCAGGTCCTCGGCCCGCCCGTAGCCGTAGGTGAAACGGCGCGTGGCCGCCCGCCGGCCCAGCACGAACGCGATGCCCAGCGGTACGGCGGTCAGCGCGTCCGCCGCGTTGTGCACCGTGTCGCCGAGCAGCGCCACCGACCCGGACACGGCCACGACGGCGGCCTGCGCCAGCGCGGTCACGCCCAGCACGGCCAGCGACACCCACAGCGCGCGCATCCCGCGGGCCGAGGACTCCAGCGCGGGGTCGACCTTGTCGGCCGTGTCGTGCGAGTGCGGGGTGAGCAGGTGCCGGAGGCGGTGGAGGGGGCCCGGGGGTGAGGAGGGGTGCTGGTGCGCGCCGTGGTGGTGCGGCCTGTGCTCGTGCGGGGCGTGGTGGTGCGGCCCGTGTGGATGTCCGTCGTCGCCGTGGTGCCGGTGGCCGTGGCCCTCGCGGTGGCCGTCGCCGTGGCGATGGGTGGGGTGCTCGCTCACGTCCGTCCCCTTCCGGTGCGCGCCGTGGTGGCCGGCTTCCCGGCCACGGCGCCATTATGTGCGTATGAGCGCACGCACGCACCCGTCACACACACCCCCGTCGTCCGCGCACGACGGTCACCCGCCCACCCCGGGCGAGGAGCACTTCGCCCTCGCCGCCGAGATCCTCGCCCTGCTCGGCGACCGCACCCGCCTCACCCTGCTGCACGCCCTGGCCGGGGGCGAGGCCGACGTCACGACGCTCACGGAGGTGTGCGGGGCGGCCCGGCCCGCGGTCAGCCAGCACCTGGCCCGGCTGCGGTTCGCGGGCCTGGTGAGCACGCGCAAGGAGGGCCGCCGGGTGGTGTACGCGCTGCACGACGGACACCTGCGCCGGCTGGTCGACGAGGCGCTGAACGTCGCCGACCACCGGCTCGGGGACCGCCCGGTGCACGACTAGGGGGTGTCTCGTCGATCAGGCCGGAGCGTGCTCAGCGCAGCCGGGGGATCTCGATCGCCGGGCAGCGGTCCATGACCATGTCCAGGCCGGCGGCACGAGTGCGCTCGTACGCCTCCTCGTCCACGACGCCGAGCTGGAACCACACCGCCTTCGCACCCTTGGCCACGGCCTCGTCGGCGACGGCCCCGGCCAGCTCGCTGTTGACGAACACGTCGACGACGTCCACGTCGAAGGGGATGTCGGCGAGGGAGGCGTACCCCTGTTCGCCGTGCACCGGCTCGGCCTTGGGGTGCACGGGCACGACCCGCTTGCCGTGGCGCTGGAGCACCTCGGCGACGCCGTAGGCGGCCCGGGAGCGGTTGGTGGACAGGCCGACCACGGCCCAGGTGTCGCCGAGTTCGGTGAGGATCCTGCGGACCGTCGCGTCGTCGTCGCGGTGCACGGCCGGCCTCCTGTCGGTCGTCGGGTGGACCACGGGACCGCGGGGAGCGGCCCGTGGGGGGACGGGTTCTCCCCGCCCCTACCCGCTCAACCGTTCCCGAGCGGCCCTGATTCCGTCGGCGCGCGTCCGCGCACGTGTCCGGAATGCTCGCCGCCCGCCTGCGCGGCGGCGCCCGCGCGCCTACGCTCGGGCCGTGCTCCGCATCACTGACGCCCGCACCGGCCACCCCGTCCCCGCCGCCCCCGTCCGCCGCGGCCTGACCCGCGTCGAGGTCCACGCCCCGGCCCACGGCACCGGCGCGCTGCGCGTGCTGCTCGTCGCCGACGTGCTCGTCCGGGCGCTGGAGCTCGACGGGACACCCGTGTGGGCGCACCGGACGGGGGACCCCGAGCAGGCCGGCCTGCGCGCCGCCGCCGCGGCCCTCGGCATCCGCCCCTTCGAGGACACCGGGGGCGGCGCAGCGGGCCTCGGCGGGGCACAGGCGCTGCACGTGGCACCGGCCGACGCGGACGTACCGGACGGGGTGCGGGTGGGGGTGGCCCGGGTCGAGGTGCTGGACGGCGTGCCCCCGTGGATGGCCGGCGTCGACGCACCGGACGCGGTGCCGACGGAGGGTGCCGGTCCCGACCCGACCGCCCTGCGGCTCGCCCTGCTGTCCGAGCGCCGTGACGTGCCCGTCCGGATCGACGCGGCCTCGCTGGGCGAGGCGGCCGACACCCTCGGACGCTGGCGGCGGGCCGTGGCCGACTGGGCCCGGCTGCCCTCGCGGCCGGTCCCCGAACCGCTGCGCGTCCGGCTGCGCACGGCCTGGGAGGACGACCTGGACGTGCCGGCGGTGCTGCGCGTCCTGCGCGAGGTCGAGGACGACCCGGACCTGCCGCCCGGCGCCCGCTTCGAGACGTACGCCTACGCCGACCGCCTCCTCGGGCTCGAACTCACCCGGGAGATCGGCATGCACGCGTGAGGAACCCGGCACGCACGCGTGAGGACACGGGCGCACGCATGAGGAAATGGGGCACGCGCGCGTGAGGGACGCGACACGTGTGAGGAACCCGGCACGCACGCGTGCGGCACGCGACATGCTGAGGGAGGCGACACGCGTGAGGGAGGCGACACGCGTGAGGGAGGTGGCCGTACGTGACCGGTGACCCGAGTGACGGGCCCCTGCGGCGGCTGGTGGTGCTGCGGCACGCCAAGTCGGCCTGGCCCGAGGGCGTGCCCGACCACGAGCGGCCGCTCGCCCCCCGGGGACGGCGTGACGCCCCCGCCGCGGGACGTGCCCTGGCCGACGCCCGCTGCCTGCCGGACCTCGCCCTGTGCTCCACCGCGCTGCGGGCCCGCACGACGTGGGAGCTGGCCTCGGCGCAGTGGGACGGCCCGCCGCCGGTCCGGTACGACGAGCGCCTGTACGCGGCCGGAGTCCCGGCGCTGCTGCGGGTGGTCCACGAAACCCCGCCGGAGGTGACGACGCTGCTGCTGGTCGGTCACAACCCGGGCCTGGAGGACCTGGTCCACGCCCTCGCCGGTGACGCCCTCGACGACACGCTGCCCAGGATCCGCGCCAAGTTCCCCACCTCGGCCCTCGCCGTGCTGACCCGGCCCGCCCCCACCTGGCGGTCCCTGGCCCCGGGCACGGCCCTGCTGACCTGGACGGCCGTGCCGCGCGGCGGGAAGGGCGGGGCGGGGGAGGGCGGGGACACCGCATAGGCTGGCCCGATGCAGGACCAGTACCGCACGGTCGCCCACGCGGGCGTGCACGAGACCGAGGTGAACCGCTCGCGCTTCCTGTGCGCGCTCGCCCCCGCCGCCACCGAGCGGGAGGCGCAGGACTTCGTCGCCGCGGTCCGCAAGGAGCACGCCGACGCCAACCACAACTGCTGGGCCTACGTCATCGGCGCCGACGCGTCCGTGCAGAAGGCGAGCGACGACGGCGAGCCGGGCGGCACGGCGGGCGTGCCCATGCTGCAGATGCTGCTGCGCCGGGACATGCGGTACGTCGTCGCCGTCGTCACCCGCTACTTCGGCGGGGTCAAGCTGGGCGCGGGCGGTCTCATCCGCGCGTACGGCGGCGCGGTCGGTGAGGCCGTCGACGCGCTCGGCACCGTCACCCGCCGGCGCTTCCGGCTGGCCACCGTCACCGTCGACCACCAGCGCGCCGGGAAGGTGGAGAACGACCTGCGCGCCACCGGCCGCGCCGTGCGGGACGTGCGCTACGGCGAGGCCGTGACGATCGAGATCGGCCTGCCCGACGCGGACGTGGACGCCTTCCGCGCCTGGCTCGCCGACGCGACCGCCGGGACGGCCCGGTTCGACCTGGGCGGGGAGGCGTACGGGGACGCCTGAACGGACAGATCTGGCAAACCGCCCTGAAGGGGTGAATCGGGCACAACGGGCCCGGTGGGACCCGCTGATGACGGTCCGAAACGGGAGTAACCGCCCGTGGTGTCAGACCCGGCCGTTAGTCTCGGGGATCATGAGGCTGCTGCACACTTCCGACTGGCATCTCGGCCGGGCGTTCCACCGGGTGAACCTGCTCGGGGCCCAGGCCGAGTTCATCGGTCACCTCGTCGCGACCGCGCGGGAGCGCGAGGTCGACGCGGTGGTCGTGTCGGGAGACGTGTACGACCGCGCCGTCCCGCCGCTCGCCGCGGTCGAGCTGTTCGACGACGCCCTGCACCGCCTCGCGGACCTCGGCGTGCCCACGGTGATGATCTCCGGCAACCACGACTCCGCCCGCCGCCTCGGCGTGGGCGCCGGCCTCATCGACCGCGCCGGCATCCACCTGCGCACCGACCCCGCCGCGGTCGGCACCCCCGTGGTGCTCACCGACGCCCACGGCGACGTCGCCTTCTACGGCCTGCCGTACCTCGAACCCGCCCTGGTCAAGGACGAGTTCGGCGTCGAGCGGCCGAGCCACGAGGCGGTGCTCGCGGCCGCCATGGACCGGGTGCGCGCCGACCTCGCCGCCCGCGCCCCCGGCACCCGCTCCGTCGTCCTCGCCCACGCCTTCGTCACCGGCGGCGAGGCCAGCGACAGCGAACGGGACATCACCGTCGGCGGTGTGGCGTCCGTCCCGGCCGGCGTCTTCGACGGCGTGGACTACGTGGCGCTGGGCCACCTGCACGGCTGCCAGACCCTCACCGAGCGCGTGCGCTACTCCGGCTCCCCGCTCGCGTACTCCTTCTCCGAGGCCGACCACCGCAAGAGCATGTGGCTGGTCGACCTGGCGGCCGACGGCTCGCTCGGGGCCGAGCGCGTCGACTGCCCGGTGCCGCGCCCGCTGACCCGGCTGCGCGGGACGCTGGAGGACCTGCTCGCCGACCCCGCCCTCGCCCGCCACCAGGACGCGTGGATCGAGGCGACCCTCACCGACGCCGTGCGCCCCGCCGACCCCATGGCCCGCCTCACCGAGCGCTTCCCGCACACCCTCAGCCTCGCCTTCGCCCCCGAGCGCGCCCCCGACGACCCCGGCGGGAGCTACGCGAGCCGCCTCGCCGACCGCGACGACCAGCAGGTCGCCGAGGACTTCGTCGCCCACGTGCGCGGCAGCGGACCCGACGACGACGAACGCGCGGTGCTGCGCGAGGCGTTCGACGCCGTGCGCGCGGACGCGGCCGTGCGGGAGGTGGCCCGGTGAGACTGCACCGCCTCGACCTCACCGCCTTCGGGCCCTTCGGAGCCGCCCAGAGCGTCGACTTCGACGAGCTGTCCGCCGCCGGCCTCTTCCTGCTGCACGGCCCCACCGGCGCCGGCAAGACCTCCGTCCTCGACGCCGTGTGCTACGCGCTGTACGGCTCCGTGCCCGGCGTCCGCCAGAGCGGCCAGGGCCTCGCCCTGCGCAGCGACCACGCGGCCCCCGGCACCCGCACCGAGGTCACCCTCGACCTGACCGTCGCCGGACGCCGGCTGGAGATCACCCGGCAGCCGCCCTGGGAGCGCCCCAAGAAGCGCGGCACCGGCACCACCCTCGACAAGGCCCAGACCTGGCTGCGCGAGTACGACCCGGTGGCCGGCGCCTGGAAGGACCTCAGCCGCTCCCACCAGGAGGTCGGCGAGGAGGTCACCCAGCTGCTCGGCATGAGCCGCGAGCAGTTCTGCCAGGTGGTCCTGCTGCCCCAGGGCGACTTCGCGCGGTTCCTGCGCGCCGACGCCGAAGCCCGTGGCCGCCTCCTCGGCCGGCTGTTCGACACCCAGCGCTTCGCCGAGGTGGAGAAGCGCCTCGCCGAGCGCCGCCGCACCACCGAGGCACGCGTGCGTGAGGGCGACGCCGACCTCCTCGCGGACGCGCACCGCATGCAGCAGGCGGCCGGGCACGCCATGGAGCTGCCCGACCTCTCCCCCGGCGACCCGGGCCTGGCCCAGGCCGTGCTGACCGCCGCCGCGATCGCCCGCAGCACCGCGCGCGAGCAGCTCACCGTCGCCCACTGCGGGCGCCTGGCCGCCGAGTCCGCCCAGGCCGCCGCCGAACGCGAACTGGCCGAGGCCCGGGAACTGGCCCGACTGCAGAGGCGGTTCGACGAGGCACGGGAGCGGGCCGCCCGGCTCCAGGAACGCGCGGACGCCCACGAGGAGGCGCAGGAGCGCATGCGGCGGGCCCGCAAGGCGGAGGCCGTGGCACCGGCGCTGGAGCTGCGCGAGGCCGCCGACGCCGAACACCGCCGCGCCGCCGGGGCGGAGGCCCACGCGCGGGCCCGGCTGCCCGAGCGGTTCGCGGACGCGGGCGCCGCCGGGCTCGCCGCCGCCGCGCGCCGGGCCGCCGAGGAGCTGGGCGGCCTGGAGGCGGCCCGCCGTGCCGAGCGCCGGCTCGCCGGCCTGTCCGCCGAGCGCGCCGACCTGGAGCGGCAGGAGCGGGCCGACCAGGAGGTCGTGGAGGAGGCGGACGCCTGGCTCGCCGGGTGGGAGGAGACCCGGGCCGCCCTCCAGGACCGCATCGCCGTCGCCCAGGAGGCCGCGACCCGGGCCGAGCAGTACGCCGCCCAGCGCGAGCCCGCGCAGCGGCGGCTGTCCGCGGCCCGGCTGCGCGACCAGCTGGCCCGCGACACCGAGGACACCGCCGAGCGGGAGCGCCGCGCACGCGAGCGGGTGCTGGAGGCCAAGGAGCACTGGCTGCGCGTGCGGGAGCGCCGGCTCAACGGCATCGCCGCCGAGCTGGCCGCCCGCCTCCAGGCCGGCGAGCCCTGCGCGGTCTGCGGCGCCACCGAACACCCCGCCCCCGCCCGCAAGGACGCGGGACACGTCGACCGCGAGGCCGAGGAGCGCGCGCTCGCCGCCCACCAGGAGGCCGAGGCCGCGCACGACGAGGCCGAGCAGCACCTGTCCACCGTCCAGCGCGCACTGGCCGCCGCCGAGGCCGAGGCGGGCGACGAGCCCACCGATCGGCTCGCCTCCGCCGTCGAGGAACTGGAGTCCCGGCACGCCCGGGCCCGGGACGCGGCCGCCGACCTGCACGCCGCGAGCGAGGAGCTGCGCCGCGCCGAGCACGAGCGCGAACGGCGCACCGCGCTGCGGCAGGAGGCCGCCGTGCGCTCCGCGTCCCGCGGCTCCCGGCGCGAGGCGCTCGACGAGGAGCGCACGGCCCTGGAGTCCGAGCTGGTCCAGGCCCGCGGCGACGCGGACAGCGTGGCCGCCCGGGCCGCGCAGCTGGAGCGGACGGCCGCGCGGCTCACCGAGGCCGCCGACGCCGCCCGCGCCGCCGAGGAGGCCGCCGAACGCCTCAAGGCCGCCGACGGCCGCCTGGACGAGGCCGCCTTCCGGGCCGGGTTCGACACCCCGCAGGCCGCCGCCGACGCCCTCCTCGACGACACCGCCCACCGCGAGCTGCAGCGCCGCCTGGACGCCCGGCAGGCCGAGGAGGCCGCCGTACGGGCCGTGCTCGCCGAGGCCGACACCGCGACCGCCGCCCGGCGCCCGCCCGTCGACCTCGCCGCGGCCGAGGACGCCGCCCGGGCCGCCGCCGAGCGGCTGCGCAGGGCCGCCTCCGCCCAGGACGCCGCCGCCCGCCGCTGCGCCGAGCTCGACCGCCTGTCCGCGCGCGCAGCGACCGGCGTACGACAGCTGGCGCCGCTGCGCGAGGAGTACGACCGGGTGGCCCGCCTGGCCGGGCTCGCCGCCGGCACCTCCGCCGACAACGAGCGGAGGATGCGGCTGGAGTCGTACGTCCTCGCCGCCCGCCTGGAGCAGGTGGCGGCCGCCGCGACCGCGCGGCTGCACCGGATGTCCGCCGGCCGCTACACCCTGGTCCACTCCGACGACCGCACCGGCCGCGGCCGCAGCGGCCTCGGACTGCACGTGGTGGACGCCTGGACCGGGCGGGAGCGCGACACCGCCACCCTGTCCGGCGGCGAGACGTTCTTCGTGTCACTCGCCCTCGCGCTGGGCCTCGCCGACGTGGTCACCGACGAGGCGGGCGGGGTGCGGCTGGACACGCTGTTCATCGACGAGGGGTTCGGCAGCCTCGACGACCAGACGCTGGACGACGTGCTCGACGTCCTCGACGCGCTGCGCGAGCGCGACCGCAGCGTCGGCATCGTCAGCCACGTGGCCGACCTGCGGCGCCGGGTGCACGCCCAGCTGGAGGTGGTGAAGGGACGCTCGGGATCGGTGCTCCGCCAGCGCGGTCACTGACCCAGCGCGCGCCGGGGAAGGGGCGAGGAGTAGACGACGCTGGTCGTCACCGACCCCAGGGCGCCGATCTTCCCGGACACCTCCTCCAGGTGGCGCATCGAGCGGGTGGCGACCTTGATGACGAAGCAGTCGTCCCCCGTGACGTGGTGCGCCTCCAGGATCTCCGGCGTGACGGCGACCAGGTCGTGGAAGGGCTTGTAGTTGCCGTGCGGGTAGCGCAGCCGCACGAACGCCAGGATGGGCAGGCCGATCCGCTCCGGGTCGACGACCGCCGCGTACCCCTGGACGACGCCGGCCTCCTCCAGCCGCCGCACCCGCTCGGTGACCGCGCTCGCGGACATGGACACCGCGCGGGCCAGGTCGGCGAAGCTGACCCGTCCGTCGCGCTGGAGGACGTCGAGGATGCGCCAGTCGGTGGCGTCCGGGGAATACGCGGTCATCCGCCAGGGATAGCAGGGGAATCCACGGTGGAGCAAGCCACGGGCCGGGGAACGTACCTTCCTGGTCGCGGGCACGAACCGTAGATTTTCGGTCATCGGCCACCACCTCGTCCCGGCGGCCGACCCCGATCCCGGGCTCTCCGACGAAGGACCACGCCATGACCGCCCTGCCCGTGCTCCCCGCCCCCGCCCACCCCGTGCTGCGCGTGCCCCCGGCCCCGCCCGCCGAGGCCGCCGCCCACTTCCGGGCGATGCTCGCCTTCCACGCCGACGTCTCCGACGTGGCCGCCGCCCTCGCCGCCGGCGGTGACCCCGGCTTCGTCCTGCTCGACTCCCGCTCCACCGAGGCGTGGGAGCAGGGCCACGTCCCCGGCGCCGTCCACCTGCCCACCGCGCTCGTCGCCGAGCAGGCGGAGGAACTGCTCGACCGGTCGGTGCCGGTGGTGACGTACTGCTGGGGCCCCGGCTGCAACGGCGCCACCCGTGCCGCCCTCGCCCTGGCCGAACTCGGCTACCACGTCAAGGAGATGCTCGGCGGCTTCGAGTACTGGGTGCGCGAGGGCTGCGCCTACGCCACCTGGCAGGGGCCCGAGCAGCGCCCCGCCGACCCGCTGACCGCGCCGGTGGGCGCCGACGACTGCGGGTGCTGAACGGGGCCGCCCCCGCCCGCGACCGCGGACGGGGGCGGCGGCACTCACGTGGGGCCGGACACCCTCGCAGGCCGAACGGCCCCTACAACCGGGCCAGTTCGTCCACCAGGTCGTCCAGGCCCAGGGAGCCCTGGGACAGGGCCGCCATGTGCCACGCCTTGAGGTCGAAGGCGTCACCGTGGCGGGCGCGGGCCTTCTCCCGGCCCAGCAGCCAGGCGCGTTCGCCCAGCTTGTAGCCGATCGCCTGGCCTGGGATGGACAGGTAGCGGGTCAGCTCGCTCGTCACAAAGTCCGCCGGGCGGCTGCTGTGCGCCCCGAAGAACTCCTCCGCCAGCCCCGGCGTCCACCGCTCGCCCGGGTGGAACGGCGAGTCCGCCGGGATCGGCAGCTCCAGGTGCATGCCGATGTCGACGATCACCCGCAGCGCGCGCATCATCTGCGCGTCGAGGTACCCGAGCCGCTGCTCCGCGTCCGTGAGGAAGCCCAGTTCGTCCATCAGCCGCTCCGCGTACAGCGCCCAGCCCTCGGCGTTGGCGCTGACGATGCCGACGGTGGCCTGGTAGCGCGACAGGTCCTGGGCGACGTGCACCCACTGCGCCAGCTGCAGGTGGTGGCCGGGAACACCCTCGTGGTACCAGGTCGACACCAGGTCGTAGACCGGGAAGCGGGTCGCGCCCATGGTGGGCAGCCAGGTGCGCCCCGGACGCGAGAAGTCCTCCGACGGACCCGTGTAGTACGGCGCCGCGGCGCTGCCCGGCGGAGCGATGCGCGACTCCACCCGGCGGACCCGCTCGGCGAGTTCGAAGTGCGTGCCGTCCAGCTTCTCGATCGCCTCGTCCATCAGGCCCTGGAGCCAGTCGCGGACCTCGTCGACGCCCTCGATGTGCCGGCCGTGCTCGTCGAGGTGCGCGAGCGCCGCCCACGGGGTCGCGGCGCCCGGCAGGACCTTCGCGGCCTCCTGTTCCATCTCGGCGAGCAGCCGGTGGTACTCGGACCAGCCGTAGGCGTAGGCCTCGTCCAGGTCCAGGTCCGTGCCGTTGAAGTAGCGCGACCAGCGGGCGTACCGCTCACGGCCCACGGTGTCCGGCGCGTCCTCGACCGCCGGGGCGTACACCTCGCGCACCCAGTCGCGCAGGCCGGCGACCGCCGCCGTCGCGCCGCGGGCCGCCTCGTCCAGTTCGGCGCGCAGCGCCTCGGGGCCGCCGGCCACGAAGTCCTCGAACCAGCCGCGGCCCGAACCGTCCGTGTCCGTCCACTCGGTCAGCTGCGCCACCAGGGTCGCGGTCGGTCTCGGCGGCCCGTACAGCTTGCGCTCCAGGCCGAGCGCGAGGGACGCGCGGTAGCCCGCGAGGGCCGCCGGGACCGCGCGCAGCCGTTCGGCGACCGCCGCCCAGTCCTCGTCGGTGGCCGTCGGCGTCACGGTGAACACCGCCCGCACGTGGTGTGCGGGCGTCGACATGTTGCCGACCGCGCGCAGGCCCTCCTCGGCCTCGTGCACGGCGAGTTCGGCGCTGAGCCGCTCGCGCAGCAGCCGGGCGCACCGGCGTTCCACGTCGCTGTCCGCGCCGGGCCGCCGCTCCGCCTCGTCGAGCCGGGCCAGGGTGTCGCGCGCCAGCCGGGCGAGCGCCTCCTGGCCCTCCGGTGAGAAGTCGGGCAGGCGGCGCGCGGACTCCGCCACGCCGAGGTAGGTGCCGGTGACCGGATCGAGGGCGACGAGTTCGTCGACGTAGGCGTCGGCGACCTCTCGGGGCAGCGGGCTGCTCTTCGTCTCTGACATGCGGACATCCTCGTACGGTTACCGGTGCCGCGTCAGCAGGGCCTCGGTCAGGCCGGCGGGGCCCCGGACGCCCCCGGCGGCAGCAGCGGGCCGCAGTCCCAGCGCTGGAAGATCAGCCGGGTCTCCACCCGGGCGACCTCCCGCCGCGAGGTGAACTCGTCGATGACGAGCCGCTGCAGGTCGGCCATGTCCGCCACGGCGACGTGCACCAGGTAGTCGTCGGGACCGGTCAGGTGGAACACCGTCAGCGCCTCGGGCAGCGCGCGCACCCGCTCCACGAACGGCCCCACCAGCTCCCGCCGGTGCGGTCTGACCTGCACGGACAGCAACGCCTGGAGTCCGCGGCCCAGTTTGGCCGGATCCAGTCGCAGCTGGTGCCCGAGGATCACGCCCGAGCGCCGCAGCCGCGCCACCCGGTCCAGGCACGTCGACGCCGCGATGCCCACCTGCGCGGCGAGGTCCCGGTAGGTCGCCCGGGCGTCGTTCTGCAAGAGCCGCAGCAGCTGGAGATCCACCGGGTCCAGTACGACGGATTCGGCCATGTGCCGAACGTAACACGGGATTCGGCCCCCGGAACCCGCTCGGTGTTCACTCTTCCGCCCATGGACTCAGCGAGCACGCACGCGTACGACGACGTACGGCGCCCCGCCCCACGAGCGCCCCGCGCACTGGCCACCGAGGCCGTGCACGCCGGCCGGGACGACCTGGCCCGCCAGGGACTGCACGCCCCGCCGATCGACCTGTCCACCACCTACCCCTCCTACGACAGCCGCGGTGAGGCCGAGCGCATCGACGCGTTCGCCACGACCGGCGCCGAACCGGACGGCCCGCCCGTCTACGGCCGCCTCGGCAACCCGACCGTGGCCCGCTTCGAGACGGCCCTCGCACGGCTGGAGGGCACCGAGAGCGCCGTCGCCTTCGCCAGCGGCATGGCCGCGCTCAGCGCCGTCCTGCTGGTGCGTGCCGCGCAGGGGCTGCGGCACGTGGTCGCCGTGCGCCCGCTGTACGGGTGCAGCGACCACCTGCTGACGGCGGGGCTGCTCGGTACCGAGGTCACCTGGACCGACCCGGCCGGGATCACCGACGCGCTGCGTCCCGACACCGGGCTGGTCCTCGTCGAGTCGCCCGCCAACCCGACGCTCGCCGAGGTCGACCTGCGGGCCGTCGCCCATGCCTGCGGCTCCGTGCCGCTGCTCGTGGACAACACCTTCGCCACGCCGGTGCTGCAGCGCCCGGCGACCGCGGGCGCGCGGCTGGTGTTGCACAGCGCCACCAAGTACCTGGGCGGGCACGGGGACGTGCTTGCCGGAGTGGTCGCCTGCGACGAGGAGTTCGCCGGCCGGCTGCGCCAGGTCCGGTTCGCCACCGGGGGCGTGCTGCACCCGCTGGCCGGATACCTGCTGCTGCGGGGCTTGTCCACGCTGCCGGTGCGGGTGCGCGCGGCCTCCGCGACCGCCGCGGACCTCGCCGGGAGGCTGGCCGCCGACCCGCGGGTGGCCCGGGTGCACTACCCGCGCATCGGCGGGGCGATGGTCGCCTTCGAGGTGCACGGCGACCCGCACGAGGTCATCGCCGGGGTCCGGCTGATCACCCCGGCGGTCAGCCTCGGCAGCGTCGACACGCTGATCCAGCACCCGGCGTCCATCAGCCACCGCATCGTCGACGCCGACGACCGCAGGGGCGCCGGGGTGAGCGACCGGCTGCTGCGGATGTCGGTGGGCCTGGAGGACGTCGAGGACCTGTGGGCCGACCTCGACGCGGCGCTCGGAGTCGCGGCGCAGGACGGCAGGGGCGCGGGCCGCGGCGCGCGGAGCACCGCGAGCAGCGGCGTCTGACGCCGGAAGGGGTGGGGCACCACGGTGCCCCACCCCTTCCGTCACCGCCCCGCCGTCACCCGTGGGTCACGGCTGCGGCGTCGGCGTCGTCGGGGTCGTCGGCGCGCCCGTGGCGACCAGCGAGGTGTCCAGCCGTGCCGTGATGACCAGCGTGCCCTCCTCGACCTGGTAGTCGAGCGGCAGGCCCAGTCCGCGCATCGCCGCGATCATCCCCGTGTTGGACGCCTGCGTCACCGCGTACACGCTCTCGCAGCCCGCCTCGGCAGCCATCGCCACCAGCCGGCCGAGCAGTTCACCGCCGATGCCCCGCCGCTGCCACTGGTCCTCGACCAGCAGCGCGACCTCCGTCTCGTCGCCGTCCCACAGCAGGTGGCCCAGGCCGACGATGCGGCCCGAGGCGGTCTGCACGGCGAGGGTACGGCCGAAACGGGGGCTGAGCAGGTGGTTGAGGTAGCGGTCGGCGTCGCCGACCGGGCCGTGGTACCGCATGCTCAGCGTGTGCGACGAGCAGCGCTCCTGCATGGCCTTCGCGGCCTCCAGGTCGCTCGTGTCGGCCCGGCGCACGGTGATGTCCCGGCCCTCGGGCAGGGTGAGGACGTCCTGGCTGAGCGGGACCCGCGGGCCGAGCCGGGTGTCCAGCTCGACCAGGGCCCGGGCGCGGGCGAACTCCGTCGGGGTGAACGGCAGGTACGGCCGCTCCACGGTGATCACTCCGCCCTCCGGCGCCTGCAGCCGCAGCACGGTCTCCTCCAGCACGCCCTCCGCGGGCACCTGGTCCGCCCCGCCGTGGATCCTGGCGGGCAGCGAACGGATGGTGCAGCGCCCCAGCAACTGGCGCAGCGCGAGCGGCAGTTCGGCCGCGTCCAGGGCGGTGCGGGTGGCGAGGCCGAGCACCCGGGTCGGGGCGTCGACCAAGTCGTGGGCGTCGGCCCGCTCGATCCAGGTGTCGGAACCGCCGGCCCGCGACACCGCCCGGGTGAGGTCGGGGGAGGACAGGGCGCCGGGGGCGCGCAGCAGGAACTCGTCCACCGTCTCCGCGCCCAGCGGGTGCGTCTGGAGGCTGAGGATGTCGACCTCGTGGGCCGCGAGCGCCGCGCAGAGGGAGGCCAGCGCGCCCGGTGCGTCCCGCACCGTCGTCCGCATCCGCCACAGCGTGCTCGTGCCGGTCACGTCGTCGGTCGGGGCGGACGGCCCGGCCTGCCGCTCCGAGGAGGGCGGCCGGGCACCGGTATCGCTCGTCGGCGGTGCGTGGCCGTGGCGGCGTGCCCACCAGACGTGGAAGGCCGCCGTGGCGAGCAGCGCGGCCGCCGACACCGCGAGGGTCAGCGGCCCGTCCGGGCCGTGGCCGACCAGGTTCGCCACCACGTCGGCGACGGCCACGGCCGTGAACAGGGCGGCGAGTTCGACGGCGTCGCGCCGCCAGTGGTGCACGGGCCGGCCGTTGCGGGCCCGTGTCACGCCAGACAGGTCTCGAGTCATGCATCCACTGTGAAGGAACGGTGTTGCGTGATCACGAACGGTGTGTGACCGGGTGGTAAAGACCGCCAATGTCCGTTTTGTTTTGTGTTGAAGTGAAGTGCTGCCGCCGAGGGGGTCGCGGACGGCCCGCGGACGGAGCCGCGCACCGGGGGATGACACCGGTGCGCGGCACGGTCACCGAGGGTACGGGAGCGGGCTACTGGCCGACGCGTCCCGGCTGGAGCACCTGTGTGAACAGCACCGTCCCGTCCTGCTCGCGCAGCCGGACCGTCAACTCGCCGCTGTCGCCGTCGATGTCGACCTCGCCGAAGAACTGGTAGCCCTCGGCGGGCGAGACGTTGGACGCGGTCGGCGCCTTCACGAAGACCCGCTCCGGTCCGAAGGTGCCGTCCAGCGCGCTGGCCGGGAAGGCGCCCGCGTTGAGGGGTCCGGAGACGAACTCCCAGAACGGCTCGAAGTCGGTGAACGCCGCCCGCGACGGCTGGTAGTGCTGCGCGGAGGTGTGGTGCACGTCGGCCGTGAGCCACACCGTGCCCGTGATCCGGCGGTGCTTGACGAACCGCAGCAGCTCGGCGATCTGCAGCTCACGCCCCAGCGGGGCGCCCGGGTCGCCCTGGGCGACGGCCTCGTAGTGGGGCCGGCCCTCGGTCGTGTCGGGTACCACCAGCCCGATCGGCATGTCGGCGGCGATCACCTTCCACACCGCGCGCGAGCGCGCCAACTCCTTCTTGAGCCACTCCAGTTGCTCGCGGCCCAGGATGCCCTGCGGGTCCACGGTCTGGTCGTCGGGCGAGTTGGCGTTGCGGTAGGTGCGCATGTCCAGCACGAACACGTCCAGCAGCGGACCGTGGCGCACGACCCGGTGCACCCGGCCCTCTGTCGCGCCCGGGCGCAGCGTGGAGACGGGGAAGTACTCGCTGAACGCCCGCCGGGCGCGCGCCGCGAGGACGTCCACGCTCTTCTCCGTGTACCGCGTGTCGGAGGCCGCGACGACCTCGCCCGGGTACCAGTTGTTGCGGACCTCGTGGTCGTCCCACTGGATGACCGACGGCACCCGGGCGTTGAAGCGGCGCAGGTTGTCGTCCAGCAGGTTGTACCGGAAGTTCCCGCGGAACTCGGCCAGCGTCTCGGCGACCTTGGACTTCTCCACGGTCGTGAGGTTGCGGTAGGTGCGGCCGTCGGGCAGCGCCTGGGTGGCCGCGATGGGGCCGTCGGCGTAGACGTTGTCGCCGCTGCACAGGAAGAAGTCGGGGTCCAGCTTCGCCATCGCGTCGTAGATGCGGTAGCCGCCGATGTCCGGGTTGATGCCCCAGCCCTGTCCGGCCAGGTCGCCGGACCACAGGAACCGCACGCCCCGCCGGCGCCCGGCCGGCACCGTGCGGAACGTGCCGGTCACCGGCTCGCCCGTGCGGCGCGGGTCGTCGGGGTCGGCCAGCACCACGCGGTAGTGGACCTGCTCGCCGGGGGGCAGGCCGTGCAGCCGGGTGGTGCCGGTGAAGTCGGTGTCCGGGCCGAGGAGCGGGCCGTGCCACCGGTGCACCCGGCGGAACGATTCCGTGGCCGACGTCTCGACGACCATCCGGGCCGGCCGGTCGGACCTGACCCACACGAGCCCGGAGCCGGCGGTGATGTCACCGGCCTGCACGCCCCAGTCCGCCCGGGGCCGTCCGGACAGGGCGAGGGCGGGGGCCGCGCCGACGGCGGCCGGCAGGGTGAGGGCCGCGGACGCGGCCAGCGAGCCGCGCAGGACGCTGCGGCGTCCCGGGGACGGGCGTGCGGACATGGAGGGACCTCCAGGGACGGGATCCGGCCGGCGTGGGTGCCGTGCGCAGTGCCAGGACTACGCGGACGCCGCAGCGCGCACGGAAACCACAGGTGAACAACTGGCCCCGCGAGCCATCACCGGGACCCGCTGCCCTCCCGAACGGCCCTCCCGCAGCCCCCGGTTCAGCGGCTCCCGTCCAGGATGACGCGCGCCACCAGCGCCGGGTCGTCGTTCATCGGGCAGTGCCCGCAGCCGGGCAGCCGCACGAGCCGGGCCCGGGGCACGATCTGCTTGGCCCGCACGCCCTGGCGCCGGACCAGGATCATGTCGCGGGTGCCCCAGGCCACCGTGACCGGGACCTGCGGGACGTCCTCCACGAACTGGACGGCGGCGCCCGAGCGGAGGGTCTGCTCGAACCCGGTGGCCCGGGCCAGCGCGAGCGTCTCGGCGACCACCGCCTCGGGCGAACGGCGGCCCGGGCGGGCGTAGATGGTGCTCGTCAGCGCGGTCCGGCCGGCCGCCGTGCGGGACAACTGCTCGACCACCGGCAGCGGCAGCCGTCGCGCGATGTGCCGCATGGCGAGCAGGACGCCGAACGCGTACCGGCGTTCGGCCGGTGACCAGAACCCCGCCGGGGACAGGGCGGTCACGGAGCGCACCAGCCGGGCGCGGCCCAGCTCCAGGGCGAGCAGCCCGCCCAGGGAGTTGCCCGCGACGTGCGGACGGTCCAGCTCCAGCGCCTCGCACAGCGCGCCGAGCACGGTGTTCGTCGTGGGCAGGTCGTAGGCCAGCCCGTCGGGCAGCGCCGGGGAGGCGCCGAAGCCCGGCAGGTCCACGGCGATCACGTCGCGGTCGGCGGCCAGGATGTCCACCACCGGGTCCCAGGCCTGCCGGTGGTGCCCGATGCCGTGCAGCAGGAGCAGCGGCTCACCCCGGCCCACGCGCGCGTAGGACACCGTGACCGGCTGCGGGCCGTGCGCGGAGGGGACCTTGAAGGAGACGGTGGCGGACATGGGGGTGCTCCTCGTCTGGGATCGCCGGGGGCGCCGGGCGGACGCCGTAGACAGCTTGTCAGCAATTGCTACCGGCGGGTAGCCCTCCCGTGCGCGGGGGACCGCCCGGCGTGCGGTCCGCCGCGCGCGGCGGACCGACGGGCTGCCGGGGCCCCGCTCACCGTCCTCTGCGCAGCTCCAGGTTGAAGTGCGCGTGCCCGACCTTGCCCATGAGGGTCAGCCACAGCGGCAGGTACATCTCCACCGCGCGCGACGCCGTGATGCCGCCCAGGTCCACCACCCGCCCCGCGGGCCAGCCGAACTCGCCCAGCAGGCCGGTCACCTGCTCCTTGGCGCCCGCGTCCTCCCCGCACACGAAGAGCTGGTGCTCGCCCGGCACCAGCGAAGGCTGCACCATCACGTCGCAGTTGACGGTGTTCAGCGTCTTCACCACGCGCGCGGCCGGGAACGTCCGCTGGATCTGTTCGCCCACGCTGTCCGACTCGACCGGCGACAGCCGCACCAGCCCGTCCTCGAACGCCAGCGGGTTGGAGACGTCGATCAGCACCTTCCCGTCGAGGTGCCGCGCGCCGGCCGCCTCCAGCGCGGCGAGCGCGACCCGGCCGCCCACGGCGTTGACGACCACCTCGCCGGCCGCGGCCGCCTCGGCGAACGTACCGGCCGCCGCGCCCCCGCCCGCCGCACGCACCCACTCCAGGGCCGCCGGGTTGTCCGCGGAGCGCGAGCCGAGGGTCACCTCGTGCCCCAGCTCGACCAGTTTCGTGCCCAGGGTCCGACCGACCACGCCCGTGCCCAGCACCGCGTAGCGCATGCCCACCTCCCGTCACCGCCCACGCCCCGGGGCGTGCGGCCCGTCATCGACGCCCGCCATTCTGCGCCGCCTGGCCCGCGCCCGTGGCCCGGACACGACGGAACGGACGAGGCGGTGACCCGGCCGGGGCACGGGCGGCCCGGGGCCCGGGCACCGGCCGGGCGGGTACCGGCTGGACACGGCGGGGCCAGGTCGGTTGGGATGGTCCCGTGCTATCCGACACCGCGACCGACGTCTTCGAAGAGCACCGACCCCTCCTCATGGGAGTCGCCTACCGCATGCTCGGGCGGGTGGCCGACGCCGAGGACGTGGTCCAGGACGCCTGGCTGCGCTGGTCCGGCGTGGACCGCTCCACCGTGCGCGAGCCCCGGCCCTACCTCGTCCGCGTCACCACCCGGCTGGCCATCGACCGGCTCGCCCGCATCAAGTCGCGCAACGAGGCCTACGTCGGCCCCTGGCTGCCCGAGCCCTACGCCACCGACTTCGGGGACACCGTCCCGGACGGCGCCGAGCGCGCGGTGCTCGCCGACACGGTCTCCCTGGCCGTGCTGGTCGTCCTGGAGTCGCTGTCGCCCCTGGAACGCGCCGTGTTCGTCCTGCGCGAGGCGTTCGGCTTCCCGTTCGCTGACATCGCCGCGATGCTCGACCGCAGCGAGACCGCCGTGCGCCAGCTGGCCGGCCGCGCCCGCCGGCACGTGGCCGAACGGCGCCCGCGCTACGAGGTCGACCCGGTCCAGCGCCGCGAACTGACCGAGCGCTTCCTCGCCGCGGCCTCCGGCGGCGACCTGGACGCGCTGATGGAGCTGCTCGCGCCCGACGCCCGGCTCGTCGGCGACAGCGGCGGCAAGGCCAAGGCCCCGGTGCGGGTGCTGGAGAGCGCCGACGCCGTCGGCCGGTTCCTGCTCGGCGCCGCGCGCAAGGGCGTCGAGGACGTGTCCTACCGCTTCCTGGAGCTCAACGGCGGCCCAGCCCTGCTGGTGCTGTCCGGGGACCGGCCCGACTGCGTCTTCCAGCTGGAGGTGGCGGACGGCCGGATCCAGGCCGTCTACGTCGTGCGCAACCCCGACAAGCTGCGCGCCCTGCCCGTCTAGCGGCGCCCGCCCCGGCACCCGGCCCCCGTCACGCGACGGGGGCTTTGCCGTCGTGTCACGGGAACGCTGCCGTACGAACGCCCCGTGAACGCTTCCCGGCCGGTCACCCGTCGGCTTCCCAAGGGTTCCAGGATTGGTCTTGACCAAGGGTGGGGGCCGCCTTATGGTCGCAGACAAGTGCAACAACCTTTAATAAACAAGGGCGCGAAAACGCCGCCGGGACACGGCGATTGCGGAGGACAGGGTGGGGACCACGCAACTGGAATCGGTGCCGGAGCCAAAGTACTGGCACCTCAAGACCGTGCTCAGCGAAGCACTCGACTCGGAGTTCGCGGTAGGCGAGATCCTGCCCAACGAGCGTGAGCTGGCGGCCCGTTTCGGTGTGGCCCGCGCCACGCTCCGGCAGGCCCTGGAGCAACTGGAGCTGGAAGGCCGCCTGCAGCGCCGACGGGGGGTCGGCACGACGGTGGCGCCGCCGCGCATGGGGGTCGCCGTCGGCACCGGCGGCCAGGTCTGGCCGGGCACGGCCGACGACGGCTGGCAGCCCGTCGACTGCGACCTCGCGCCGCCGCCCGCCGCGGTGGCCGAGGCGCTGGAGACCGGACGGGACGAGCCCGTGCACGTCGTGCGCCGCTCGCGCGTGACCCACGGCCAGACCGTCGCCGCCGAACTCCTCTACGTCCCGCAGTCCTCGGTGCCCGAGCTGAGCGCCATCGACGCCCCGTCCGGCGCCGCCCGCGCGCGTGCGGTGCTGCGCGAGCTCCAGCGGCGCGAGCTGGAGGGCCAGGACCGCTCCGTGGAGCTGGGCTCGGCCCGCGCCGACGACGCCAAGGAACTCGACCGCCTGCCCGGCGCCCCGGTCCTCGTCGTCACCACCCGCTTCGTCGCCGGGGGCCGCACCGCCGCGCTCGCCGTCGCCACGTACCGCGCCGACACCTGCCGCCTGACCTTCGGCGCCACGGGAGACGTGGAGATCCACCACGGCCCGGAACGCCAGGCGTCCTGACCGACCGAAAACAGCGCCTGTGCCCCGGCCAACCCGGGGCACAGGGCCTCACGGCGCTGTGGCAGCGGGCTCGGGCCATCCCCACCCAGGGGCGCGGGGAACCGCGCACAGAACCGGTCCCACCCGGCCCCCACAGCCAACTCCGGCCGCTCCCACCCCACCGCGCCCAACCCCACGTCACCGCCGCGCGGTCACCGTCCCCTCCACCGCGAACAACTGCTCCTCCACGTGGTCCAGCGCCAGCCGCAACGCCCCCGTGGCCACCGCGGCCTCGCCCAGCAGCGACAAGGCCACCTTCGGCGGCCGCAGACAGTACCGCGCCAGCTCCCGCCGCAACGGCTCCAGCGCCCCGTCGAGCCCCGCCGCCCAGCCGCCGATCACCACCAGCTCCGGGTCGAGCGCCAGCACCAGTGCCGCCACGTCGTGCACGAGCCGCTGGATGAACCGCTCGACGGCGGCGCGGGCCCGCTGATCGCCGTCACGCGCCTTCGCGAACACCGCCGCGACGGCCTGCTCGTCGAGCGGGTGCAGGGGCTCGTCCGTCGTGGACAGCAGCGTCTCGGGGGTGTCCCCGCGCCCCAGCAGGTGCAGCGCGCCGATCTCCCCGGCCGCCCCGCCGTACCCGCGGTGCAGCCGCCCGCCGATGAGGGAACCGGCCCCGGGGCTCAGCCCCGCGAGCACGAAGACGACGTCGTCGGACTCCGTCGCGGCGCCCTTCCAGTGCTCGGCGACCGCCGCCGCGTTCGCGTCGTTCTCCACCAGCACCGGGCACTTGAAGGACCGGCTCAGCCGCTCGCCCAGCCGCAGCCCCGTCCACTCGGGCAGCGCGGTGCTCAGCCGTACGGTGCCGTCCGCCTCGACGATGCCGGGCGTGGCCACGCCGACCGCCCGCAGGGAGCTGCGCGGCACCCCGGCGCGGCGCAGCAGCTCGGCGACCGCCGTGCGCAGCCGCTCCAGTCGTTCGTCGGCCGACGCGGTCTCGTCCACGTCCTTGGCCTGAGCGCCCATCACCCGCCCGTCCAGGGCGGAGAGCAGCGCCGCCACCCGGTGCGGTCCGATCTCCAGGCCCAGCAGGTGACCGGCCTCCGCGCGGAACCGGAACCGCCGTGCCGGCCGCCCCTGCCGCCGGGCCGCGCCCTCCTCGGCCGCCTTCTCCATGACCAGCCCGGCCTCGATGAGGTCCTCGACGACGCCCTCGACCGTCGGTCGGGACAGGCCGGTCACCCGGGTGATCTCCGTCAGCGTCGCGCAGTCCGTGGCACGCATCGCGTGCAGCACCACCGCGGAATTGATCCTTCGCAACAGCGAGGGATCCCCGCCGGTCAGCCGCCCCAACGTCCGTCCTCCCAGCTCGTGCGCGTGTTGGCCGGATCGTACTCGGCGCGACGGCGCGCGGCGACCGCGGACCCGCCGCAAGGCCGCGCCGGGCCGTGCGGGGCGGGCCGGCTGACGCCCCGCCAATTGTCAGTGGCGGCCGGTTTACTGGATCGCATGGGCATCGAGACGTACCTCGCCGTGGCCGACCTGCTGCGTTCCCGGGACTTCCCCGACCGGGACGGCAGGTCGGAGCTGGGGTTCGGCGGGCCGGGTCACTTCACGGCCGAGTTAAGGGTGAGCCACGGGCTGCGGGACGCGGACCCCGCGCTGCGGGCCGAGCGGGCCGAGGAGTTCCGCGCGGAGTGCGAGCGCCTGGTCGACGGGCTGGCCGCGCGGTGGGGGGAGCCGTTCGAGCACGGTCTGCAGGGGATACGCCTGCGCACCGGGAAGGGGGAGATACCCGAGCCCTGGGCCGGGTTCGGCACGGCGGTCGCCCACGCCTGCGTCTGGGAGCCGTCCGCGGACGGGCGGTGGGCCGCCGCGGGGGTCGCCGACCTCGATCCCTCCGACGAGATCCGGCTGTTGCTGGTCGTCACCGAGGTTCCGCTGCCCTGACCCGCGCCGCCGCCTCGTCGGCCACGCCGCCCGCCGCCCCACTCCCCGCGTCGGCCGCACCGCCCGCGCCGGCCCCGTCGTGGTCCGCCGCCACCCGCAGCCGGGCGAACTCCTCCGCCATGGTCGCCGCCGTCCAGTGGGCGTTCAGACCGCTCGGGTTGGGCAGCACCCACACGCGCGTGTCCCCGATCGTCCGCTCCTGCGGGCCGACCTGGGCCTTCCGGTCGTCGAAGGCCGCGCGGTAGGCGGTCACCCCCACCACGGCCAGCCACCGGGGCCTGAGCCGGGCGACCTTCGCCGCCAGCAGCCGGCCGCCCTCGCGGTACTCCTCCGCCGTCAGCTCGTCCGCCCGCGCCGAGGCCCGGGCCACCACGTTGGTGATCCCGAGCCCGTACGACAGCAACTCCTGCTGCTCGGCCGGCTCCAGCAGCCTCGGGGTGAACCCCGACAGGTGCAGCACCGGCCAGAACCGGTTGCCCGGCCGCGCGAAGTGGTGCCCCGTCGCGGCCGTCATCAGCCCCGGGTTGATCCCGCAGAACAGCACGCGCAGGTCCGGTGCGACCACGTCCGGGACGAGCCGGTCGCGGGCGGCCTGCAGTTGCGCCGGAGTGAAACGGGGCACGGGTCCCTCCAGTTCAGCGGTCGGGGTGGATCAGAGGATCGCCCCCGGCGAGTACCCCGCGGCCTCCGGACGCTGCTTCACGATCTCGTCGATCCGCGCGACGACCGTGCCGACCTGGTCGGCGGCGGCGCCCGTGAAGGACAGCTTGTCGGCCATCAGCGCGTCCAGGCCCTGCCGGTCCAGCGGGACGCGCGCGTCCGCCGCGAGCCGGTCGAGCAGCTCGTTGCGCTCGGCGCCCTGCTCGCGCATCGCCAGCGCGCACGCCACGGCGTTCTCCTTGATCGCCTCGTGCGCCTCCTCGCGGCCCACCCCGGCGCGCACCGACGCCATCAGCACCTTGGTGGTGGCGAGGAACGGCAGGTAGCGGTCCAGCTCGCGGGCCACCACGGCCGGGAAGGCGCCGAACTCGTCGAGCACGGTCAGGAACGTCTCCAGCAGGCCGTCCAGCGCGAAGAACGCGTCCGGCAGCGCGACGCGGCGCACCACCGAGCAGGACACGTCGCCCTCGTTCCACTGGTCGCCCGCCAGCTCGCCCGTCATGGAGGCGTAGCCGCGCAGGATCACCATGAGGCCGTTGACGCGCTCGCAGGACCGGGTGTTCATCTTGTGCGGCATCGCCGACGAGCCGACCTGGCCCGGCTTGAAGCCCTCGGTGACCAGCTCGTGCCCCGCCATCAGGCGGATCGTCTTCGCCAGCGAGGACGGTGCCGCCGCCAGCTGCACCAGCGAGGTGACGACCTCGTAGTCCAGCGAGCGCGGGTAGACCTGTCCGACCGAGGTGAACGCCTGCCCGAAGCCGAGGTGGTCGGCGATCCGCCGCTCGAGGTCGGCCAGCTTGGCCGCGTCCCCGCCGAGCAGGTCCAGCATGTCCTGGGCGGTGCCGACCGGGCCCTTGATGCCGCGCAGCGGGTAGCGGCCGAGCAGCTCCTCGACGCGGCCGTACGCCACCAGCAGCTCGTCGGCGGCGGTCGCGAAGCGCTTGCCGAGGGTGGTGGCCTGGGCGGCCACGTTGTGGGAGCGGCCGGCCATGACCAGCTCGCCGTACTCGGCGGCCAGCTTGCCGAGCCGGGCGAGGACGGCCACGGTGCGGTCGCGGACCAGTTCCAGGGAGAGCCGGATCTGCAGCTGCTCGACGTTCTCCGTCAGGTCGCGGGAGGTCATGCCCTTGTGGACCTGCTCGTGCCCGGCGAGGTCGTTGAACTCCTCGATCCGCGCCTTCACGTCGTGCCGGGTGACCTTCTCGCGCTCGGCGACGGAGGCCAGGTCGACGGTGTCCAGGACACGCTCGTAGTCGGCGATCGCCGCGTCCGGCACCTCGATGCCGAGGTCCTTCTGGGCGCGCAGCACGGCGAGCCAGAGCCGGCGCTCCAGCTTGACCTTGTGCTCGGGCGACCAGAGCGTGGCGAGCTCGGTGGAGGCGTAACGTCCGGCGAGGACGTTCGGGATGCGGGGCTTGGCGGGCGCAGAAGTCACGTGTACGGATTCTACTGGCGATTCGTGCAGGCCAGCGCCACGGCCGGGTTCGGCGGAACCTACGAGACCGGCGTCACGCGGGGCGGCCCTACCCGTGGGGATCGTCGTACGGCAGCAGGTCGGGGCGCTTGGCCGGGCGGCCGTCGCCCGAGGAGCGGCCGGTCAGTCGGCGGCCTATCCAGGGCAGCAGGTGCTCGCGGGCGAAGCGGGCGTCGGCGATGCGGCGGGCCACCCAGCGGGGCGGCGGGGTGGCCGCCAGCGGCGTGCGCCACTCGGTGTCCTCGGGGTCGTAGCCGAGCGCCTGCCAGACCGCCTCCGCGACCCGGCGGTGCCCGTCGGCCGTCAGGTGCAGCCGGTCGACGTCCCACATCCGCGGGTCGGCGAGCGAGGGCGCGCCGTACAGGTCGACGACGACGGCCCCGTGCCGGGCGGCCAGGTCGTCGACGCAGGCGAACAGCTCCTCCATGCGCGGCCGGAACCGTTCCAGGACCGGCCCCTGGCGGCCCGGGCTGCGCATCAGCACGAGCTGCTTGCAGTGCGGGGCCAGGCGCTCCACGGCGTCGGTGAGCAGGCCCGTGACGCGGGCCATGTCGCACTTGGGGCGCAGGGTGTCGTTCAGGCCGCCGACCAGGGTGATCACGTCGGCGCCCATGGCGGCCGCCACGTCCACCTGCTCGTGGACGATCTGCCCGATGAGCTTGCCGCGCACGGCGAGGTTCGCGTAGCGGAAGCCGGGCGCCTGCGCGGCCATCCGGCCGGCCAGCAGGTCGGCCCAGCCGCGGTAGGTGCCGTCGGGCAACAGGTCCGACATGCCCTCGGTGAAGGAGTCGCCGACGGCGACCAGGCTGGAGTAAGGGGGAGCCGGGGAAGGGGGGTTCGTCTGCATGGCGTCAGCGATCGTATCCCGGCTCCATACCCGCCGGTCGGTCGGCCCGGCGCACCGGAGTGCGCGGACCGGCCGACCACTGGTGCCCCGCGCCTACACCCGCTGTCCGAACAGCTCCCGCAGCACGTCCTCCATCGTGACCAGGCCGGCCAGCCGGCCGTCCGCGCCGAGGACGGCCGCCAGGTGGGTGCGGCTGCCGCGCATCGCGGTGAGGACGTCGTCCAGGGGCGTCGTCTCCCGCACGCGGGCGATGGACCGCATGTCCCGAAGCCGGAACGGCTCGTCCCGCGGCGAGGCGTCCAGGGCGTCCTTGACGTGCAGGTAGCCCACGATGCGCCGCCCCTCGTCCACGACCGGGAAGCGGGAGAATCCCGACGCGGCGGCCAGCCCCTCCAGCTCCTCCGGGGTGACGCCCACGCGCGCGTACACGACCCGCTCCAGCGGCACGACGACGTCCCGCACCGGGCGGCGGCCCAGCTCCAGCGCGTCGTGCAGCCGCTCCTGCGCGGCCTCGTCGATCAGTCCCGCCTCACCGGCGTCCTTGACGATCTGCGCCAGCTCGGCGTCCGAGAACGTCGCCGTGACCTCGTCCTTCGTCTCGATCCGCAGCAGCTTCAGCAGCCCGTTCGCGAAGGCGTTGATCGTGAAGATCACCGGCCGCAGCGCCCGGGACAGGGCCACCAGCGGCGGCCCGAGGACCAGCGCGCTGCGCACCGGCTCGGCGAGCGCGACGTTCTTCGGCACCATCTCGCCGAGCAGCATGTGCAGGTACGTCGCCAGCGACAGCGCGATCACGAAGGACACCGCGTGGCCCGCGCCCTCCGGCACGCCCACCGCGTGGAACACCGGCTCCAGCAGGTGCGCGATCGCCGGCTCGGCGACCACACCGAGGACCAGGGTGCACAGGGTGATGCCGAGCTGTGCGGCGGCCAGCAGCGCCGACACGTGCTGCAGGCCCCACAGCACGCTGCGCGCGCGCCGGTCGCCCGCCTCCGCGTGCGGTTCGACCTGCGAGCGGCGCACCGAGATGAGCGCGAACTCGGCGCCGACGAAGAAGGCGTTGACGACGAGCGTCGCCAAGCCGATCAGCAACTGGACCGCGGTCACTTACCGACCTCCTGCTCGCTCTGGTCGTCGAGGGGTGCGTGCAGCAGCACGCGCGCGGCCCGGCGGCCGGACGCGTCCACCACGTCCAGGCGCCAGCCGCCGACCTCGACGCTGTCCCCGACGTCCGGTATGCGCCCCAGCTCCGCGGCCACGAGCCCGGCCAGGGTCTCGTACGGCCCGTCCGGGGCGCGCAGGCCCACGCGTGCGAGCTGGTCGATGCGGGCGGCCCCGTCGGCGGAGAACAGGGCGTGGCCCGTGTCGTCCGTGCCCGCGGGGGCCAGGTCGGGCGTCTCGTGCGGGTCGTGCTCGTCCCGCACTTCGCCGACGACCTCCTCCACGATGTCCTCCAGGGTCGCCACGCCCGCCGTACCGCCGTACTCGTCGATGACGACGGCCATCGTGCGCCTGCCGGACAGCCGGTCCAGGAGGCGGTCCACGGTCAGGGACTCGGGGACCAGCAGTGGTTCGCGCATGATCTCCGCGACCGGCACGCGCGTGCGGCGGGAGGCGGGGACGGCCAGCACGTCCTTGACGTGGGCGGTGCCGACGACGGAGTCGAGGCTGCCGCGGTAGACGGGGAAGCGGGACAGGCCGGTGGCGCGGGTCGCGTTGGCCACGTCCTCGCAGGTCGCCCGGGCCTCCAGGGCGATGACCTGGACGCGCGGGGTCATCACGTTCTCCGCGGTGAGGTCGGCCAGGTTCAGGGTCCGCACGAACAGCTCGGCGGTGTCGGCCTCCAGGGCGCCCTCCTTGGCGGAGTGCCGGGCGAGGGCGGCCAGCTCCTGGGGCCCGCGCGCGGAGGCCAGCTCCTCGGCGGGCTCGATGCCCAGGCGCCGCACGAAGCGGTTGGCGGTGTTGTTCAGGTGGGTGATGAACGGGCGGAAGGCCGCGCTGAACCAGCGCTGCGGGGTGCCGACCCGCTTGGCCACCGCCAGCGGCGAGGAGATCGCCCAGTTCTTGGGCACCAGCTCGCCGACGACCATCAGGAACACCGTCGACAGGGCCGTGCCCAGCACGAGCGCGACCGAGCTCGACGTGGATGCGGACAGGCCGAGCGACTCCAGCGGGCCGGCGATCAGCTTGGCGATCGACGGCTCGGACAGCATGCCGACGACGAGGTTGGTGACGGTGATGCCGAGCTGCGCGCCGGACAGCTGGAAGGTGAGGTTGCGCGCGGCCTTCAGCGCGCCGGACGCGCCGCGCTCACCGTGTTCCACCGCGCGTTCCAGCTCGCTGCGCTCGACCGTGGTCAGCGAGAACTCGGCGGCCACGAAGGCGCCGCAGGCCAGCGACAGCAGGACGGCCACCAGCAACAGGAGCACTTCGGTCATCGGGTCACCTCCGTCCCATGGTCGGACGGGGCAGGACGGGGCGCGCGACGGCGCGGACTGGGAGGCTCGCCCATGGGCGGACGCTCACGACCTTTCATCGAGGGACCGAGTGTCCTGTCGATGGTAAAGGATGAGCAAAGGAGTCGGCGGGGTGGCCCTCGTCCGTCCGTGAGAACGGTCAGGCGAGCGGCTTGACCCACCGGCGCCACTGCTCCTGCGCCGTGTACCCCGCGGCGCGCCAGGCATGGTGCGCGGTGTCGTTGCGGGTCAGCACCATCGCGTCCCCGCGCCGCCCGCCCAGCCGTACGAAGCGCTCCTCGGCCGCCGCCAGCAGCGCCGAACCGACGCCCCGGCGCCGGTGCCCGGGGTGCACGGCGAGCCGGTACAGGTGGCAGCGCCAGCCGTCGAACCCGGCGATCACCGTGCCGACCAGGTCACCCCCGCTCTCGGCGAGGACCAGCGCCTCCGGGTCGCGCGCGAGCAGCCGCTCCACGCCGTCGCGGTCGTCACTGATGCTCGTGCCCTCCGCGGCGGTCGTCCAGAAGGCGAGCACGGCGTCCAGGTCCGCGGGCACGGCGGCCCGTATGCGCAGTTCAGACATGGACGGATCCCATCACGGCCCAGGGGGCGACACCCGCAATTCCAGCATCCGGACGCCGAGGGCCCGCCCGCTCACTCGTGCGCGATCGCCGCCAGCACGTTCATCCGCGAGGCCCGCAACGCCGGGAGCAGCGCCGCCACGACCCCCACCACCGCCGAGCCGACCACCACCGCGACGATGGTGCCCCACGGCACCGCCAGCGCCTTCATGCCCTGCAGGGCCAGCACCTGCTGGGTGCACACGCCCCACACCAGACCCAGCGCCAGCCCCAGCACCGCGCCGAACACCGCGATCACCACCGACTCCAGCCGGATCATCCGCCGCAGCTGACGCCGGGCCAGCCCGATGGCCCGCAGCAGGCCGATCTCCCGGGTGCGCTCCACCACCGACAGGGCGAGGGTGTTCACCACCCCCAGCACCGCGATCACGATGGCCAGCCCGAGCAGCGCGTAGACCAGGTAGAGCAGCACCGCGATCTGGTCGTGCACGAGCTCCTTGTAGTCCGCCTGGTCGCGCACCTGCACCTGCGGATAGGGGTTCAGGGCCCGCTCCAGGCGCGGCCGCAGCCGGTCCGCGTCCGTGCCGGCGGCCGCGTTGACGTACAGCGCGGTGTCCTGGCCGCCCGGGACGTACCGCTCGACGGTGGCGAGGCCCAGGAAGACGCCGCCCTGCATGCCGAAGCCCTCGGCGGCGTCCTGATCGGTGAGCGCGCCGACCTTCAGCGCGGCGCGCCGGCCGCCCGGGAACTCCACCGGGAGCACGCTGCCGAGCCGCACGCCGTGGTCGCGGGCGAAGTCGGCGTCCATGCCGATGCCGCCCGGCGCGAGGGCCGCCGCCGAGCCGCCCCCGACGTACGTGACGTGGGCGACGTCGTCCACCCGCGGGTCGTACCCCGAGGCGGTCGTGGTCACCCGCCGGCCGTCCGGCAGCCGCAGCGCGACCGGCGCGAACCGCTGCCGCACGACGAGACCGACGCCCTCCGTGCCGCGCACCCGGTCGGTGACCTCCTCGGAGAACGGGATGAAGTTGGCGTTCTGCACCACGAAGTCCGCGCCGAGCGTGCGGTCGATCTGCTGGTCGAACGACGCCGACATGGACGCGCTCGCCACGGACATGCCGCCCACCAGCGCCAAGCCCACCATCAGTGCCGCCGCCGTGGCGCCGGTACGGCGCGGGTTGCGCAGGGCGTTGCGCTGGCTCATGCGCCCCACCGGGCCGAACAGCGCCGGGAAGGCGCCGCCCAGCACCCGGATCACCGGCCGCACGAGCAGTGGGCCCGCGACCACCGTCGCGACGAGCGTGAGCACCACCCCGAGCCCCAGCAGCGAGGCCGCCGACGCCGTCCGCGAGGCCGCCGCGCAGCCGGCCAGCGCGGCCACGCCCAGCGCCCCCACCACGGCGCCGACCACCGCGCGCGTCCGCAACGGCCGTCCCACGCCCGCCACGTCGGCGTCCGCCAGCGCCGCCATCGGGGAGACGGCGGCCGCGCGCCGCGCCGGGAGGTACGCGGCGACGAACGTGACCCCGACGCCGACCACGTACGCCGCCACCGGGGTCGGCCGGCCGACGACCATGTCGGCGGCCCGCAGGTTCATGCCGAACGCGCCCATCAGCCGGATCAGCCCGGCCGCGAGCCCGATCCCCGCCGCGAGGCCCAGCGTCGAGCCGACGAGCCCCAGCAGGACCGCCTCGGTGAGCACCGAGCGGCGCACCTGGCGGCGGTCGGCGCCCAGGGCGCGCAGCAGGCCGAGCTCACGGGTGCGCTGGGCGATCAGCATCGAGAAGGTGTTGACGATGAGGAAGATGCCGACCAGGACGGCGATCCCGGCGAAGCCGAGCATCACGTACTTGATGACGTCGAGGAACGTGCCCAACTGCTCCGCGGAGGACTTGGCGTGCTCGGCGGCGGTCTTCACGTCGTACGCGCCGGCGCCGACCGCCGCCACGACCCGCTGCTTGAGCACGGCGTCGGACACGCCGGGCGCCGCCTGCACCGTCACGCCGGTGGCGCGGGCGGGGGAGCCCAGCAGCTTGGCGGCGGCGACGCGCGGGTCGAGGTAGACGTGGGACGCGCCCGGGTTGGTGGTGGTGAACGTGGCGATGCCGACCACCCGGACCCGCAGCGTGCCCGGCTGGGCCATCACCGTGAGCGTGTCGCCGATCCGCACGTGCTTGCGGTCGGCGGTGTCCGCGTCGAGCAGGGCCTCACCGGCGCCGCGCGGGGCGTGCCCCGAGGTCAGCTCGACCGGGCTGCGGTCGGTGACGTACCAGTCGGAGGCGATGGTGGGGGCGCCGGTGGTCGAGCCGAGGAACCGGCGCTGGGCGTCCACCACGGTCACGTTGTCCGCGCGGACCTCCGCGTGGGCGGAGGCGGCCCCCGGCACCCGGGCCAGCCGGTCGGCGAGCGCGGCGGGCACGGTCCGCACCGCGCCGGTCGCCACGCGGGAGCCGAAGTCGTCCTTCGGCGCCACCGTCACGTCCGCCGCGGTGGACGCGAAGAGCCGGTCGAAGGTGCGCGAGACCGTGTCCGAGAAGATCAGACTGCCCGCGACGAACGCCACGGACAGCACCACGGCCAGGGCCGACAGCAGCAGGCGGCCCTTGTGCGCGAGGAAGCTCCTGAGTGTCGCCCTGAGCACGGGCTCAGCCCCTCCGTTCCCCGTCGGCGCCGGTCCCGTCGGTCCCGCGCCCCGTGTCCTCGACCGCCGCGCGGACCCCGTCGAACCGCTTCATCCGCTCCAGCACCGCCTCCGCCGTCGGCCGCTCCATCTCGTCCACGATCCGGCCGTCCGCGAGGAACAGCACCAGGTCGGAGTGGGCCGCCGCGCCGGGGTCGTGGGTCACCATGACGACCGTCTGGCCCAGCTCGTCCACCGCCTGCCGCAGGAAGCCGAGCACCTCAAGACCCGCCCGCGAGTCCAGGTTGCCCGTCGGCTCGTCCGCGAAGATCAGCTCCGGCCGGGAGACCAGCGCCCGGGCGCAGGCGACGCGCTGCTGCTGGCCGCCGGACAGCTGGGCGGGCCGGTGCCGGAGCCGGTCGCGCAGCCCGAGCGCGTCGATCACCTGCTCCAGCCACGCCGGGTCCGGTCTTCGCCCGGCGATGTCCATGGGCAGGGTGATGTTCTCGGCCGCGCTGAGCGTCGGGATCAGGTTGAACGACTGGAACATGAACCCGATCCGGTCGCGCCGCAGCTGCGTCAGCTCCCGCTCCCGCAGTCCCGTGATCTCCGTGTCACCGAGCCACACCTGCCCGGCCGAGACGGTGTCCAGGCCCGCCAGGCAGTGCATGAGGGTGGACTTGCCGGACCCGGAGGGGCCCATGACGGCGGTGAAGCGGCCGCGCACGACGTCCACGTCCACCGAGTCCAGCGCCAGCACGGCCGTCTCGCCCGAGCCGTACGCCTTGGTCAGTCCGCGGGCGCGGGCCGCGACCCCGTCGGCCGGGGACAGCCCCGGGGCGTGCTCCGCAGCAGGTGTGGACAAGGCGGCCTCCTCGCGCGCGGGGGACAGGTCGACGCACTGGCGCCGAGCCTAATGTGACCGCCTCCACACCGAGTATGCTCCCCCCGGCCGACGACCTAACGCACGCCCCGGCCCTCGTCCGGCTCCGGTCGGTGCGCCCGGCCGAGCACGCAGAACGAGCTGGGTGTGCGCGGGCCGGTGTCCGGCACCAGCAGGCTGCGGTGCGGGCCCAGGGCGAAGCCCGCCGACCGGATCGCGTCGAGCGGGTCCCGGTGCAGGTGGCAGCCGCCGAACAGCAGGGGCCACACCGTGCGGTCCAGCGCCCGCTGGCTCAGCCGCATCGCCCGGCCGCCGCCCGCGCCGTGCTCGAAGAACCGCACCTCGCCGCCCGGGCGCAGCACCCGCCGCACCTCCCCGAGCGCCCGCTCGACGTCGCGCACGCTGCACAGCACCAGCGACAGCACGGCCGCGTCGAACGCCTCGCTCTTGACCGGCAGCGCCTCCGCCGTGCCCGGCACCACGTCCACCGGCACCTCCGCGCGCAGCGCCGCCGTGCGGGCCAACTGCCGTAGGGTGCGTTCGGGTTCGATGGCGACGACCTCGGACACCGTGGGCGGGTAGTGCGCGAAGTTCAGCCCGTTGCCCGCGCCGATCTCGATGACCCGTCCCGCGAGCCCGTCCAGCAGCTCGGCCCGGTGCGGACCGACGCCGGCCTCCAGCTTGAGGCTCAGACGGGCGTAGAAACGGGCGAAGAGGGGGTGGTGGACGGCGTCCTTGGTGACGGAGCGCGACGACATGGCTGACCTCCTCGGGTAGCCGTTACGTCGATTGTCCCCCGTCGGCGCCGCCCGCACCCCCCGCGCCCGGACCGGCCGGGAGCACAGGGGGCGCGAGCAGCGCGGTTCCCCGGGGGCCGTGCCTCAGGCGTCCGCCGCCTCGCGGAACGCCTCGGCACGCCACGTCCCGTCCAGGCGCGGCGCCACCCAACCCGGTGCCGCAGCGCGGAAGTCGGCCGGGGTCCGCGCCCCGGCGCCCTCGGGCAGCGCGCCCAGCAACGGCGCCCCCGACACCTCCGGCAGGTCCGTGACGTTGCACCGCATCGCCAGGTCCGGCGTCGTCGGCCAGCTGCCGATCACCACGCCCAGCAACTCCAGTCGCCGTCCCCGCAGTTCACGGGCCGTCAGCTCGGTGGTGTTCAGCGTGCCCAGGCCCGCCGACGCGACCAGCAGCACCGGCGCGCGCAGCAGCTCCGCCACGTCGGCCAGCGTGCCGCCCGCCTCGTCGAACCGGACGAGCAGGCCGCCCGCGCCCTCCACCAGCACCAGGTCGTGCTCGGTGGCGAGCTTCTGCGCCGCCTCCGCCACGTCGGCCGGACGGACCGGCTCCCGCCCGGCCCGCCGGGCCGCCGTCGCCGGGGCAAGCGGCTCGGGGTAGCGGGCGACCTCGGCCACCGTGACCGGGCCCGCCAGCCGCGCGACCTCGTCGGCGTCCCCGCGCTCGTCGGGTCCCACGCCGGTCTGCGCGGCCTTCAGCACCGCGACGGTCCGGCCGGCCGCGAGCGCGGCGGCGGCGACCGCCGCCGTCGTCACCGTCTTGCCGACCTCCGTGCCGGTACCCGTGATCACCAGGATCGGCATGCTCATCCCTCCCGCGCCGCGGCGCACACCGCGCGCGCGATCCGTGCCACGTCCTCGTCCCCGGTGACGTACGGCGGCATCGTGTAGACCAGGTCGCGGAACGGCCGCAGCCACACGCCCTCGGCCACGGCGGCCCGGGTCGCCGCCGCCATGTCGACCGGGTGGTCGAGCTGGACCACCCCGATGGCGCCCAGGACGCGCACGTCCCGCACCCCGGGCAGCTCCGCGGCCGGCGCCAGCCCCTCGACCAGCCCGGCCTCGATCCGCTTCACCTCGGACAGCCAGTCCTGGCCGAGCAGCAGCCCGATCGACGCGCAGGCCACGGAGGCCGCCAGCGGGTTGCCCATGAACGTCGGCCCGTGCGCCAGCACCGGCACCTCGCCCCGGGAGATCCCGTCGGCCACGCGCGCGGTGCACAGTGCGGCCGCCATCGTGAGGTAACCGCCGGTCAGCGCCTTGCCCACGCACAGCACGTCCGGGGTCACCGCCGCGTGCTCCGCCGCGAACAGCGCGCCCGTGCGCCCGAAGCCGGTGGCGATCTCGTCGAACACCAGCAGCACGTCGTACGCGTCGCACGCCTCGCGCAGCACCCGCAGGTAGGCGGGGGAGTGGAAGCGCATCCCGCCCGCGCCCTGCACCACCGGCTCGACGATCACCGCGGCCAGTTCGTCGGCGTGCCGTTCCACCATCGACCGCAGGTGGTCCGCGTACGACTCCTCGTACGCGGCCGGGGGCGGGTCCGCGAACAGCTGGCGGGGCAGCACCCCGCTCCACAGCTCGTGCATCCCGCCCTCGGGGTCGCACACCGACATCGGCTGCCAGGTGTCCCCGTGGTAGCCGCCCCGCCAGGTCAGCAGCCGCTGCTTGCCGGGACGGCCCAGCGAACGCCAGTACTGCAGGCACATCTTCACCGCGACCTCGACCGACACCGAGCCGGAGTCGGCGAGGAAGACGTGCTCCAGCCCGTCGGGCGTGATGTCGACCAGGAGCTTCGCCAGCCGGACGGCGGGCTCGTGGGTGAGCCCGCCGAACATCACGTGGCTCATCCGGCCCAGCTGGTCGCGGGCGGCCTCGTTGAGCACCGGGTGGTTGTAGCCGTGGATCGCCGACCACCAGGACGACATGCCGTCGACCAGCTCACCGGAACCGTCCGCGAGACGCAGCCGGACCCCGCTCGCCGACTCCACGACGAGCGGTTCCGACCGGCCCGGCATCGGACCGTAGGGGTGCCACACGTGCCGCCGGTCGAGGTCCAGCAGCGCGGGGACGTCCACCTCAGGCATTGGGCGCGAGGTCCGTCCCGGCGCCCCGGCGGCGGACGGCGACCAGGTCGGTGCGCGGCTCGGCGGCCGAGGGCACCGCCGCGGGGGCGGCCGTACCGCAGACGCCGCCGTCCGCGGCGGACCCGCAGCCCGCCTCGGCGTGGGAGCCGCAGCCCCCGTCCTCGTGCGAGCCGCAGCCCGCCCCGGCGTCGGAGCCGCACCCGGCCGCGGCGTGGGAGCCGCAGCCGCCGGCCACGTCCGCCCGGTGCTGCGGCAGCGTGACCTGGTCGGCGCCCTCCACCTCGAAGCCGGCGTCGGCGATCATGTCCAGGTCCGCCTTGCCGGCCTGGCCCTCGCTGGTGAGGTAGTCGCCGAGGAAGATCGAGTTCGCCAGGTTCAGCGCGAGCGGCTGCATCGTGCGCAGGTGGACCTCGCGGCCGCCCGCGATGCGCACCTCCACGTCCGGGCAGACGAAGCGGACCATCGCCAGGATCCGCAGGCAGCGCTGCGGGGTGAGGTTCCACTCCTTGGCCAGCGGGGTGCCCTCGAACGGGATGAGGAAGTTGACCGGCACCGAGTCCGGGTCCAGCGCGCGCAGCGAGAACACCACGTCGACCAGGTCCTCGTCGCTCTCGCCCATGCCGGCGATCAGCCCCGAGCAGGCCGACAGGCCGGCCGCGTGCGCCTTCTGCACCGTGTCCACCCGGTCGGCGTACGTGTGCGTGGTGGTGATGTCGGCGTAGGTACCCTCGGAGGTGTTCAGGTTGTGGTTGTAGGCGTCCGCGCCGGCCTCGCGCAGCCGTTCGGCCTGGCCGTCGGAGAGCAGCCCCAGACAGGCGCACACCTCGACGCCCTCGTTCTCGTCCTTGATGGCCCGGATGGTCTGCGAGACCCGGTCCACGTCCCGGTCGGTCGGGCCGCGCCCGGACGCCACCAGGCACACCCGCTTGGCACCTCCCGCCAGTCCGGCGGCCGCGGCCCGGGACGCCTCGTCGGGCTTGAGCCAGGTGTACTTCAGGATGTCGGCCTTCGAGCCGAGCCGCTGGGAGCAGTAGGAGCAGTCCTCGGGGCACAGGCCCGACTTGAGGTTGACCAGGTAGTTGAGTTTCACCCGCCGTCCGAACCAGTGGCGGCGCACCCTTCCGGCCGCGGCCACCACGTCGAGCAGGTCGTCGTCGGACGTGGCCAGTACGGCCAGCGCCTCCTCGCGGGTCGGCAGCTCGCGCCGAAGCCCCTTGTCCACCAGCGTGTTCAGCAGGTCCATGAAAGCCGATCCTGTCCTAATCACCCGCTCCGGGCCAAGGTAGGGATCGCACAACACACCCGGATCGACGTGTGGGTATCGCCACACCGTGTGTGGCCGGTCGTACCGCTAGTGTCTGTCCGCTACCTACAAAAGCACCGGAGGAGCCATGGCGTTCGGCTGGATCGACGCGCAGGCGGAGCAGCGCCGCCGCGCCGGACTCGTACGGACCCTGCGGCCCCGCCCCGCCGACTCGCCGCTGCTGGACCTGGCGAGCAACGACTACCTGGGTCTGGCCCACCACCCCGAGGTCGTCGAGGGCGCCGCGGCGGCGGCCCGCACCTGGGGCGGCGGTTCGACCGGCTCGCGCCTGGTGACCGGCACCACCGAGCTGCACACCGAGCTGGAGCGGGAACTGGCCGCGTTCTGCGGCTTCGAGGCGGCGCTGGTCTTCTCCTCCGGGTACGCGGCCAACCTGGCCGCGGTCACCGCGCTCGCCCCGCACGGCTCCCTGATCGTCTCCGACGCGGGCAACCACGCCTCCCTCATCGACGGCTGCCGGCTGGCCCGCGGCACCACCCAGGTGGTGGGGCACGCCGACCCGGAGGCGGTGGGCAAGGCACTGCGCACCCATGCGGGCCCCGCGGTCGTCGTGTCCGACAGCGTGTTCTCCGTGGACGGCGACGCCGCCCCGCTGGACGCCCTCGCGGCGGCCTGCCGGGAGCACGGCGCCGGCCTGGTGGTGGACGACGCGCACGGGCTCGGGGTGCTGGGCGACGGCGGCCGGGGCGCGCCGCACGCGGCGGGGCTGGCCGGTGCCGACGACGTGGTGGCCACGGTGACGCTGTCCAAGTCCCTCGGCAGCCAGGGCGGCGCGGTGCTCGGGCCCGCGCGGGTGATCGACCACCTGGTCAACGCGGCCCGGACGTTCATCTTCGACACGGGACTCGCCCCCGCGGCGGCCGGTGCGGCCCTGGCGGCCCTGCGGCTGCTGCGCCGTGAACCGCAGCGGGCGGCGCGGGCCCGCGCGGTGGCGGGCGACCTGCACGCCCGGCTGACGGCCGCGGGCCTGGACGCGGTGCGTCCGGACGCCGCGGTCGTCTCCGTGCGGGCCCCCTCCCCGGAGGGGGCCGTCCGGTGGGCGGCCGACTGCCGTACGGCGGGCCTGGCCGTGGGGTGCTTCCGTCCTCCTTCCGTGCCCGACGGCATCTCCCGGCTCAGGCTGACCGCCCGTGCGGACCTCACCGAGGCCCAACTCGACGGCGCCGTACGGGTGATCGGCGGAACGCGACCATGAGTCGGCGTGACACGGCCGTGCTCCGCCCGATGCGGGGCGTCAGCGGAACGCGGCCGTGAAGCCCGCCCAGCTCTCGGGGGAGAAGAGCAGCGCGGGTCCGGCCGGGTCCTTGGAGTCGCGCACGGCGAGCAGTCCGGCGTACGGCCCCGTGGCCGGCCGGGCCGTCTCGACGCAGTTGTTGGCTCCGGTGCTCCGGCTGCTGCGCAGCCAGCGCACCCCGGTCAGGGTGGTGGAGGAAGGTACGTTCCGAGGCAGTGCGGTCATGGTGCCTCCTTACGCGCCGTCACCTATCGCGGCGATGTAATCCAGCGAATCCTCGGGTGAAAGGGCATGGATGCGAAGGGCGTTGAAGGCCTCGGTATAGGCCTCGAGGTCTTCTTTCCGTTCGAGGTGGAGGCTACTCGTCAAATGGTCGAGAACGACCACATCCAGATCAGAAGTGTTCGAAAATGAGAAGATGACGAAAGGCCCCGTGACGCCGATGTGCGCCCCGGCCGCGAACGGCAGTACCTGCAGCCGCACTTGGGGCAGTCGCCCGGCCTCCACCAGCCGCCGGAGCTGACGCGCCATCACCTCCGGGCCGCCCACCTCCCGGCGCAGCACCGCCTCGTCCAGGACCGCGCTCAGCACCAGCGGCGGATCCGCGCGCAGCACGTCCTGCCGGGCCAGCCGCACCTCCACCAGCGTGTCCAGCCGGTCCTCGTCCGCCCCCTCGACGGCCACCCGGGTCACCTCACGGGCGTACTCGGCCGTCTGCAACAGCCCCGGGACCACGGTCGTCTCCAGCGTCCGCATCGCGATGGCCTGCGACTCCAGGCTGATGAAGTCGCGGTAGGTCGGCGGCAGCACCCCCCGGTAGGCGTGCCACCAGTGGTCCCGCCCGGCGCCGTCGTCGGCGCCCGCCAACAGCAGCATCATCTGGCGCAGTTGGGGGTCGTCCACCCCGTAGGCGTCGAGCAGCGACCGCACGTCGGCCGGTTTCGCGCCGCTCGTGCCGGTCTCGATCCGGCTCACCTTGGACTGGTGCCAGCCGACCAGCCGGGCCGCCTCACCGCTGGTGAGTCCCGTGCGGGCGCGTAACGCCCGCAGTTCCGCGCCCAGTTTCCTGCGGCGCACCGCGGGGCCGTGCTGCATGGAACCGCTCCCTACTCCTTCCGAGCCGCCCGGAAAGGCTCTGCCGTGGCAGAGTTCACCGCTTCGAGCGACAGATATATGCATATCTTGGTGGATCGCCGTCCGGGACCCGCGCGGCAATGGCAGTCTGGCGACGAAGCACCAGTCCGGGACCGTACTCGAACCGTCCGCACCGCGTCGTGCTGCGGTCCCGTGAGAAAGGGACGACGTCTTCATGGCAGACCATCTGGAAGCATCCGTCACTCTGCCGAGCGATCCCGCCTCGGTGTCCACGGCGCGCGCGTTCGCGAGCGGAGTGCTCGCGGAGTGGGGTCTGCCGACGGACGCGGACCTGGTCGACACCGTCCGTCTGATCGTCTCCGAACTGGCCACCAACGCGGTGCAGCACACCTTCGGCCAGTCGCCCACCTTCACCCTGGACCTGGCCCTGCGCCGCGACGAGCGGCTGAGCGTCGGCGTCACCGACAGCCATCCACGGTTCCCCAGACGACTGCCGGCCGCCGTCCAGCAGGACAACGGCCGTGGTCTGGCGATCATTCGCTGGCTGACCGCCGAGTACGGCGGGCGGCTGCGGGTGCGGCCCACCCGGGAGGGCGGCAAGACGGTCGCCATCGAGCTGCCCTGGACGCTGCCCGCGCAGCCGGTACGGGCAGTGGGGCAGCAGGCGGTGGGGCAGCAGGAGCCGGCGTCGCCCGTGAGCGGGGGGCGCGTCCACCGCCAGGGGTGCTGACCGGGCGCGGCGGGCTGCGCCGGGGCGGCCGGACCCCGTGGGCGCGGGCATCGGGCCCACGGGGCGCGGACACGGCCCCAGCGGCTGGACGACCGGGCCGACTCGCCCCGTCGCGAGCGGGCCCCTGTGCGGCTCTGGGGGCGTGCGTGGCGCCACGCACGCCCCTAGAGCGCTGTGAACCCCTCGGGGAGCCCCTGTGCGGCCCCGGGAGTCCCGGAGCTGCCGACGGCGTGTCAGGGGCGCCGCCGGCCGCTCCGGAGCGTCACTTCACCCGGCCGTACCAGACACTCTTCGTCCAGATCTTCTGCAGGCGGACCACGTCCCCGGTCTTCGGGGCGTGCCATATCTTGCCCTTGCCCGCGTAGATGCCCACGTGGTAGACGCTCGACCCCGAGTGGAAGAACACCAGGTCCCCGGCCTTGCGGCTCTTGGCGGAGATGTGCTTCGTCTTGTTGTACTGCTGGGCCGCCGTGCGGGGCAGCTTCTTGCCCGCCTTCTTGAACGAGTACAGCGTCAGGCCGGAGCAGTCGAACCGGCGCGGTCCGGTGGCGCCGTACCGGTACGGCGCGCCCTTCTTGGACGCCGCGACCTGCAGTGCCTTCGTCGCCGGTGTGGCGGCCGCCGCGTCGGCGGCGACGCCCGGGACCACGATCGAGCCGCCGACGGCGGCGATGGCGAAGGCCGAGGCCGTACCGGCCCGGGCCATCAGCGACGGGACACGATTGAGCGCAGTCATGCGCAACCCTTCGTCAGCCGCCTGTGAAGGATGACCTGTCGGATTCGGGCTGGCGAAGTTGCCCGGCCGCTGACGCGGCTTCACCCCAAGGGCTGCTCGGCCCGGCGTCTCCGTGCGGAGACCTCGGTCCGGCGACCCGTCGTGCTTGGGTCCTCCACTCCTGCCGATCCACTCCTGTCGACCTGTCATCCGGGCGGCGGCAGGACTCGGCGTCCGCCCGGATCGCCCCGCCGCTGTGGCGGGGTCTTGTCGTCAGACAGGGATCTTGGCTCACACATGTCCGAAAATCCCAACGGAACCAGGGATTTGTGTTGTTACTCACCACTCACCCGTTCGAGTGGTCATCCTGATGCCCGGTCAGCCGTCCACCCCCGGACATGTGCCCGGACCAGGCATGGAACGCCCGGTCCGGCGCCCTGTCCACCCCGGTTGCGCAACTCGAACCCGCCGGTAACGGCAGTCGTGTCTACACCGATCGGCGGTACCCCGTTTGGTCCGTCCGGGGCCGGGCCCGCGTCACGCCCGCGTGGCTCAACTGTCGGCGGGCGGCGGGACCGTGACCCGTGCCGTGCGGCGCTCGCCGTCCAGCACGCGCAGGGCCCGCGCCAGCGTGCGCGCGTGCAGTTCGCTCTCACCCCGCTGGTGCATCAGCACCAGGGCGTCCCGCAGCGCGGTCGCCTTGCCGACGAGCGCCTGGGCGGCGCGCAGCCCACGGTAGGTGTCCCCGTCGTGGGCGGGGTTGATGCGGCCGAGCAGGTCGACCACGTCCAGGTAACGGTCGATCAGCTCACCCTCGGCGCGGGTCAGCGCGGGCAGCGGCGGGAACTCGGGAGGCAGCGTCGGTCCGGTCATGGCTCACGCCTTCCTGGGGCAGGGCTGCCGCCGTGGAAAATGTACAGGACGTACATGACGTAATGTGGGGAGCATGGCCTACGAGATTCCGGTGACGCAAGCCAGGGCTGAGCTCGCCGACCTGATCAACCGGGTCGTCTACGGCGGTGAGCGCGTCGTCGTGACGCGGCACGGCAAGCCCCTCGTCGCCCTGGTCTCCGCCGCTGACCTGGAGCGACTCGACGCCCTCGACGCACCCGAGGACGAGCAGGTGCTCAGCTCGGTCGCCCGCGTCCGTGAGGTCGCGTCCGCTCCCCGCGAACACCGCCGGTTCGACGTCGCGGCGGAGCACCGGGGGCCGGAAGCCCGGTAGCCGCGGCGACGGCACCGCACCCGCGACCGCGTGCGCGCGGACGGACCGGGCCGCCTCGGGGCGCCAGGCCCCCGGTCCCGCCCGGCGCCAGGTCCCCCGGTCTCGCCCCTCCAGCGCCACGCTCCCGGCCGCACCTCCGGCGCTGCGCCCCCCGGCGGGCGCTCATGAGCAGGCGCGCCCCGTCGGCCGGTGAGCTCGGTTAACGTCCTCGAAACGCACCCCAACTAGCGTTCCCCGACACGCCACCGGGGAGGTCCGCCGGTGGCCGCGGCAGGCGGGCCCCGCACGGCCCGCCGCGAGGAGGTGAGGTGGGACGTGCAACTGACCCCGCACGAGCAGGAGAGGCTGCTGATCCACGTGGCGGCCGACGTCGCCGAGAAGCGCCGGGCCCGGGGGCTCCGGCTGAACCACCCCGAGGCCGTGGCCCTCATCACCTCGCACCTCCTCGAAGGCGCCCGCGACGGGCGCAGCGTCGCCGAGCTGATGGCGTCCGGGCGCACGCTGCTCACCCGGGACGACGTCATGGAGGGCGTACCCGAGATGATCCCCGACGTGCAGGTCGAGGCGACCTTCCCGGACGGCACCAAGCTCGTCACCGTCCACGACCCGATCGTCTGAGGGGGCACCCGTGATTCCCGGCGAAGTCCTGTTCGAGGACGGCCCGATCGTGTACAACGCGGGCCGTGAGGTCACCCGGCTGACCGTCCTCAACGCCGCCGACCGCCCCGTGCAGGTCGGCTCCCACTACCACTTCGCGGAGGCCAACCCGGGCCTGGAGTTCGACCGTGCCGCCGCCCGCGGCAAGCGGCTGAACGTCCCCGCGGGCACGTCCGTGCGCTTCGAGCCGGGTCTCCCCGTCGACGTCGAACTCGTCCCCCTCGCCGGCGCCCGCGTCGTGCCCGGCCTGCGCGGGGAGACCGGAGGTGCCCTCGATGCCTGAGATCTCCCGCGCCGCCTACGCCGACCTGTTCGGGCCGACCACCGGCGACCGGATCCGCCTCGCCGACACCGATCTGCTCGTCGAGATCGAGGAGGACCGCTCGGGCGGCCCCGGACTCGCCGGGGACGAGGCGGTGTTCGGCGGCGGCAAGGTCATCCGCGAGTCCATGGGCCAGTCGCGCGCCACACGCGCCGAGGGCACCCCGGACACCGTGATCACGGGCGCGGTGATCGTCGACCACTGGGGCGTCGTCAAGGCCGACGTCGGCATCCGCGACGGCCGGATCACCGGCATCGGCAAGGCGGGCAACCCCGACACCATGGACGGGGTCCACCCGGACCTCGTGATCGGGCCCGAGACCGAGGTCGTCGCGGGCAACGGGCGGATCCTGACGGCCGGCGCGATCGACGCCCACGTGCACTTCATCTGCCCGCAGATCGCCGACGAGGCGCTGGCGGCCGGCATCACCACCCTGGTGGGCGGCGGCACCGGCCCCGCCGAGGGCTCCAAGGCGACCACCGTGACCCCGGGGCCCTGGCACCTGGCGCGCATGCTGGAGGCGATGGAGCAGTACCCGCTCAACATCGGCTTCCTCGGCAAGGGCAACACCGTCTCGCACGAGGCCATGCTGTCCCAGGTCCGGGGCGGCGCCCTGGGGCTGAAGCTGCACGAGGACTGGGGGTCGACGCCCGCCGTCATCGACGCCGCGCTGACCGTCGCCGACCGCACCGGCATCCAGGTCGCGATCCACACCGACACCCTCAATGAGGCCGGTTTCGTGGGCGACACGCTCGCCGCGATCGCCGGGCGCGGCATCCACGCGTACCACACCGAGGGCGCGGGCGGCGGGCACGCGCCCGACATCATGACCGTGGTCTCCGAGCCGCACGTGCTGCCCAGTTCGACGAACCCGACCCGGCCGTTCACCGTCAACACCGCCGAGGAACACCTCGACATGCTGATGGTGTGCCACCACCTCAACGCGGCGGTGCCCGAGGACCTGGCGTTCGCCGAGTCCCGGATCCGGCCGTCCACGATCGGCGCCGAGGACGTCCTGCACGACCTGGGCGCCATCTCGATCATCTCCTCCGACTCCCAGGCCATGGGCCGGGTCGGCGAGGTCGTCCTGCGGACCTGGCAGACCGCGCACGTGATGAAGCGGCGCCGGGGCGCGCTGCCCGGCGACGGGCGCGCGGACAACCACCGCGTACGGCGCTACGTCGCCAAGTACACGATCAATCCCGCGCTCGCCCAGGGCCTCGCGCGGGAGATCGGCTCGGTCGAGACGGGCAAGCTCGCCGACCTCGTGCTGTGGGAACCGGCGTTCTTCGGCGTCAAGCCGCACCTCGTCCTCAAGGGCGGGCAGATCGCGTACGCGCAGATGGGCGACGCCAACGCCTCCATCCCGACCCCGCAGCCGGTCCTGCCCCGCCCGATGTACGGGGCGATCGGCCGGGCCCCGGCGGCCAACTCGTTCAACTTCGTGGCCCCGCTCGCGATCGAGGACGGGCTGCCGGAGCGGCTCGGGCTCGGGAAGCGGTTCGTGGCCATCGAGTCGACCCGCGGGGTGACCAAGGCCGACCTGCGCGAGAACGACGCCCGGCCCCGGGTCGAGGTGGACCCCGACAGCTTCGCGGTGCGCATCGACGGCGACCTCGTCGAGGTCACGCCGGCCACGGAACTGCCGATGGCCCAGCGGTACTTCCTCTTCTGAGGAGCAGACGATCAACAGAACGCGAGCGGGCGGGAGCGAACGAGCATGACCAGGGCCGCACTTCTGGTCCTCGCCGACGGCCGGTTCCCCGCCGGAGGGCACGCGCACTCCGGCGGCGCCGAGGCGGCCGTGCGGGCGGGACGGATCACCGGGGCCGCGGACCTCGAGGACTTCTGCCGGGGGCGACTGCACACCACCGGGCTGGTCGCGGCGGCGCTCGCCGCGGCCGCCGCGCTCGGTGTGGACCCGGTGGCGCTCGACGAGGCCGCCGACGCGCGGACGCCCTCACCGGCGCTGCGCGGCACCGCCCGCAAGCTGGGGCGCCAGCTGCTGCGGGCCGCCCGGGCCGCCTGGCCCGACGCCGGACTCGACGCGCTGGCGCGGACGTTCCCGAGGGGCGCCCACCAGCCGGTCGTGCTCGGCGTGACCGCGCGGGCGGCGGGGCTGGACCCGCGGGACGCCGCGTACTGCGCCGCCTACGAGAGCGTCAGCGGTCCGGCGACCGCCGTGGTGAGGCTGCTCAGCCTGGACCCGTTCGACGCGACCGGCGTCCTCGCGCGCACGGCCGACGAGGTGGACCTGGTGGCGGACCGGGCGGTGCGGGCGGCCCGTGCCGCCCTGACCGGGGGAGTGGACGCGCTCCCGGCCGCCTCCGCGCCGCTGCTGGAGATCGGGGCCGAGGTCCACACCGCCCTCCCGACACGGCTGTTCGCCTCCTGACGGCGGCCGGCCGCCGCGCCCGGGCCCGGGTCCGGCCGCCCCGCCACCGCCCGGGTCCGGCCGCGGCCCGGGCAACCCCACTGCCCGCGCCCACCCCTCCCCGGGCGACCCCCGCCTCACCCGTTCCGCCCGCGGCCCACCCGCAGCGACGGCGAGCCCACCGGCCCGGCCGGTCCCCACGACACCCAGGAGCCCCCATGCACCTCGACCACTCCCACCCCCACGCCCCGGCCGAGGCCGGTGCCGACGCCCGTCGTCCCGACGGCCGTCGCCGGGCCCTGCGCATCGGGCTCGGCGGCCCCGTGGGCTCCGGCAAGACCGCCACCGTCGCCGCGCTCTGCCGGGAACTGCGGGACGAGTTCGCGCTCGCCGTCGTCACCAACGACATCTACACCCGCGAGGACGCCGAGTTCCTGCTGCGCGAGGCCGTGCTGCCGCCCGAGCGGATCGCGGCCGTGGAGACCGGGGCCTGTCCGCACACCGCGATCCGCGACGACATCTCCGCCAACCTGGAGGCCGTGGAGGACCTGGAGGACGCCGTCGGCCCGCTGGACCTGGTGCTGGTGGAGTCCGGCGGCGACAACCTCACCGCCACCTTCTCCAAGGGGCTGGTGGACGCGCAGGTCTTCGTCATCGACGTGGCGGGCGGCGACGACATCCCGCGCAAGGGCGGCCCGGGCGTGACCACCGCTGACCTCCTCGTCGTCAACAAGACCGACCTCGCCCCCCACGTCGGCTCCGACCTCGCCCGCATGGCCGCCGACGCGAAGGCGCAGCGCGCCGAACTCCCCGTGGTCTTCCAGTCGCTGCGCGCCGACAGCGGTGTGCGCGACGTGGCCGCGTGGGTCCGGGACCGGCTCGCCGCGTGGACCGCGTGACCGGGCCCGCGGCCACCGCGCCCCGAGCGGTCCCCCCGGTCGCGCACCAGGCACCCACCGCCCCGGCCGCCGCCTCCTCGGGCGTCCACGCCACCGCGCGGCTCGTCGCCCGGCGCGACGGGCGGGGCGGGACCAGCCTGCCCGTGCTGGAGAGCGACGGGCCGCTCGCGCTGCGCCGCACCCGCGGTGACGGCGACGAGGCCCGGGTCGTGCTCGTCGGGGCCATGAGCGGGCCGCTGGGCGGCGACCGGTTCGCCGTCCGGGCCAACGTGGAGGAGGGGGCCCGGCTGCGCCTGACCTCGGCCGCGGCCACCATCGCCCTGCCGGGCCAGGCCGGGGGCGACGCACACTACGACGTGCGCGTCCGGGTCGGGGACGGGGCGCGGCTCCGCTGGCTGCCCGAGCCCCTCATCTCGGCCCGCGGCAGCGACCTGCGCGTCACCACCCGGGTCGACGTGGCCCCCACGGCCACCCTCGTGCTGCGCGAGGAGCAGGTGCTCGGACGCGTCGGTGAGGAACCCGGGCGGCTCGCCGGCCGTCTGGTCCTGCGGGTCGGCGCACGGCTGGTCCTCGACCAGGAGGTGGCGTGCGGCCCGGGGGCGCCGGGCGGCTGGGACGGGCCCGCCGTACTGGCGGGGCACCGCGCTCTCGGGCAACTCCTCGTCGTACGGCCGTCGTTCGCCGAGCGGCCGCCCGCGGCGCGGCTGCTGGGGGAGACGGCCTGTATGGTGCCGCTCGCCGGGCCCGCGGTGCTCGTCACCGCGCTCGCGCCGGACGGGCTGCGCCTGCGCCGGGTGCTCGACTCGGCCCTCGCCGAGCTCGGTTGACGGGCGGCGCATCCGGTCAGCGGTACGCCCGGCCCGGTTATCGGATTGGCAAAGAAGGTCAACGACACCTGTTCTCAGGTGCCCCACAGGAGAAAGGATCCCCCCTATCTGTCGACTCTAGGTAGGGGGAGAGCCTCACTTGAGGGAGATACGACCGAACAGGCGGACGGCGGTGCTCGGTTCGGCCGGTGCGCTGGTCGCTGCGACCCTGATCGCCGGTGCCGTGGCGGCGCCCTCCGCGGGCGCGACCAGCGGCAGCGGCCAGAACCGTGAGCAGCGGGGCGCCGCGATCGCCGCCGAGCGGGCCGCGAAGGCCGGCATCGCCTGGCAGGACTGCCCGGCGGACTGGGGCCTCGAGAAGCCCATCCAGTGCGGCTACGTCAGCGTGCCGCTCGACTACGCCCGGCCGAACGGCAAGCAGATCAAGCTCGCCGTCGACCGCATCGGCAACACCGGGAGCAAGGCGGAGCGCCAGGGCGCCCTCGTCTACAACCCGGGCGGCCCCGGAGGCTCCGGCCTGCGTTTCCCGCGCCGCGTCGTCACCAAGGCCCCCGTGTGGGCCAACGTGGCCAAGGCCTACGACTTCGTGGGCTTCGACCCGCGCGGCGTCGGCCACTCCGCGCCCATCTCGTGCGTGGACCCGCAGGAGTTCGTCAAGGCGCCCAAGGCCGACCCGGTGCCCGACTCCGAGGCGGACAAGCTCGCCCAGATCAAGCTCGCCCGCGAGTACGCCGAGGGCTGCTACGAGCGCAGCGCCGAGATGCTGCCGTACATGACCACGCCGAACACGGTGCGCGACCTCGACGTCATCCGCGCCGCGCTCGGTGAGAAGAAGCTCAACTACCTGGGCGTCTCCTACGGCACCTACATCGGTGCGGTCTACGGGACCCTGTTCCCGGGCCACGTGCGCCGCATGGTCGTGGACAGCGTGGTCAACCCCGCGCGCGAGAACATCTGGTACGAGGCCAACCTCGGCCAGGACATCGCGTTCGAGGGCCGCTGGAAGGACTGGCAGGACTGGGTCGCCGCCAACGACGCCACGTTCCACCTGGGCACCACCCGGGCCGCCGTCCAGGCCAAGTGGCTTCAGCTGCGGGCCGAGGCGAAGAAGAGCCCGATCGGCGGGGTCGTCGGCCCGGCCGAGCTGATCTCCTTCTTCCAGGGCGCCCCGTACTACGACTCGTCGTGGATCCCGGTGGCGACGGTCTTCAGCAAGTACTTCGCCGGGGACACCCAGGCCCTGGTCGACGCCGCCGCCCCGGACCTGACGGACACGGCCGGCAACATCGCCTCGGAGAACAGCAACGCCGTCTACACGGCCGTCGAGTGCGTGGACGCCAAGTGGCCCACCGACTGGCGCACCTGGAACCGGGACAACACCCGGCTGCACAAGGACTACCCGTTCCTCACCTGGGCCAACGCCTGGATGAACCTCCCGTGCGCCTACTGGCCGGTCAAGCAGCAGACGCCGGTGGACGTCAAGACGCACAAGGGCCTGCCGCCCGTGCTGATCGTGCAGTCGGAGCGGGACGCGGCCACCCCGTACGAGGGTGCCGTCGAGCTGCACAAGCGCTTCAAGGGCTCCCGCCTGATCACCGAGAAGGACGCGGGCTCCCACGGTGTCACCAGCCTGGTGAACCCGTGCATCAACCCGAAGGTCGACGCGTACCTGCTCAACGGAACGGTGGACGGCGCGGACGTGACCTGCGCCCCGCACGCCACGCCGAAGCCGTAAGGACGCGGTAGCACCCAGGGGACACGCGAAGGGGCGGTCGGAAAGCCATCCGACCGCCCCTTTCCCGTGCGCCCGGGCCCGCGGACCCGCCCTCCGTCAGCGGAGCGGCAGCCTGCGGAACCTGCGCTCCCGCGCGGCCTCGGCGGCCGCCTCCTGCGCCTTGACGTCGGCCGCGTACCGGTCGACGTACTCCTGCCCGGACAGCGACAGGATGGCGTACATGATCTCGTCGGTGACGGCGCGCAGGACCGCCTTCTCGTTCTCCATGCCGGCGTAGCGGGAGAAGTCCAGCGGCTCGCCGAAGCGGATGGCGACGGGGCGGAGGTGGGGCACGACCCTGCCGGGCGGCTGCGCCTCGAAGGTGCCGATCATCGCGCACGGGACCACCGGCACCCCCGCCCTGAGCGCCATCACCGCCACGCCCACCTTCCCCTTGTACAGGCGGCCGTCGTGCGAACGGGTGCCCTCCGGGTAGATGCCGAGCAACTCGCCCTTGCCGAGCACCCCGAGGCCCTCGCGGATGGCGGCCTGGCCCGCCTCCTTGCCGGAACGGTCCACCGGGATCTGCCCGGCGCTGCGGAAGAAGGCCGCGGTGAGCCGTCCCTTGACGCCGGGGCCGGTGAAGTACTCCGCCTTGGCGAGGAAGGTGATGCGCCGCTTGAGCACCGCCGGCATGAGGAAGTGGTCGGAGAACGACAGGTGGTTGCCGGCCACGATGGCCGCCCCCGTCTCCGGCACGTGCTCCAGGCCCTCGATGCGCGGCCGGAACAGCAGCCTCAGCAGCGGTCCCAACACCACGTATTTCAGCAGGTAGTAGAACAACGGGGTGCTCCTCCGTCCACCGGACCGGTCCGGCCCCCCGGGTGACCCACCGTGTTCCAGCAGGTCAACCGGCGGGCCGTGGGGCTGTCAGTGTAGGCGCGGCGGGGTGCGGCCGGAACCGTCGCGCGCACCGTCCGCCCGGTGCGTGACGGGGCGTCACAACCGCACGATCACCAGCGCCGTGTCGTCCGTCGCCCCGCCGGGCGGCAGCAGTTCCAGCAGCACGGCGTCGGCCAGGAACTCCGGGTCCTCGTCGCGGTGGCGGGCCAGGGACGCGGCGAGCCGGGACAGACCGGTGTCGATGTCCTCGTGGCGCCGCTCCACCAGCCCGTCGGTGTACAGCGCGAGCGTGGCGCCCTCGCCGTAGCGGGTGCCCGCCTGGGGCCTGGGCGTCGGCTCGGGACGCGCGTCCAGCGGCGGGTCGGTGGCGCGGTCGAGGAACTCCACGCGGCCGTCGCGGTGCACGAGGACGGGCGGGGGGTGGCCCGCGCTGGAGTAGGTGATCCTGCGGTCCTCGAAGTCGATGAACGTGGTGACCGCGGTGGCCGACTCGGCGCCGTCCACGACGTGGGCGTAGCGCCCGAGCACGTCCAGCGCCTGGGCCGGCCCGTCCGCGACCCGGGAGGCGGCGCTGAGCGCGCTGCGCAGCTGCCCCATCACCCCGGCCGCCTCCAAGCCGTGCCCGACGACGTCGCCGACGGACACGCCGATGCGGTTGCCGCCGACCAGGTCGACCAGGTCGTACCAGTCGCCGCACACGTTGAGCGCGCCGACCGCCGGCCGGTAACGCACCGCCACCTGCCGGTACTTGACCTGGGGCCGGGCGGGCAGCATGGCCTCCTGCAGGGCGAGCGCGACCTCGCGTTCGCGGGCGTGCGCCTGGCGCAGCCGTTCGTTGAGCTGCTGCAGCTCGCGGGCCCGGGTGTACAGCTCGGCCTCCAGGACGCGGGCGCGACTGCCGGCCCGGGAGGCGTCCCGGCGGCCCCGGGCGCGGATCAGCTCGGTGACCTCCTCGACACGGTGCACCACCAGCACCACCGAGCCGTCGGGCCCGAGCACCGGGGTGTTGACCGGGCTCCAGTACCGCTCCTCCCACTCGCCGGGCCGCTCGGGGACCTCCACGTCATAGCGCTGGAGGGCCATCGTGTCCCGCTCGCCGGTGGTCACGGCCCTGCGCAGGGACGCCTCCAGGTTGCGCATGCCGCTCGCGGCCGGGTCGTGCGGGTTCTCGGGGAAGACGTCGAACAGGTGCCGGCCCACCACCTGGTCCCGGGGGCGTCCCGCGCCCCGCAGGAACTCGGCGTTCGCGTCGGCGATCACCAGGTCCGGCGTGAGCAGGGCCACCCCGCCGGGCAGGGCCTGGAACACCGCCGCGTAGTCGATCACCGTGCCGTCCATGACCACGCCCCATCCTGCCCGGTCTGCGCCATCTTCTCATCGTCGGCCTTCCGCCGCCGGACGCTCCCGGCGGAGCCGCCCGCCGCCCGGCCGGGCGCCCTCATCCGAAGCCCTCGCCGTCGGCGCCGCCGTCCAGCGGCTGCTCGGCCCAGATGATCTTCCCCTCGGGGGTGAACCGGGTGCCCCAGCGCCGGGTGAACCGGGACACCAGCAGCAGCCCGCGCCCGCCCTCGTCCGTGGTGCGCGGATGCCGCAGATGGGGTGCGGTCGCCCCGCCGTCGTACACCTCGCACACCAGCGAGCGCCCCCGCAGCAGCCGCACCCGGATCGGGCCGTGCGCGTGCCGGATGGCGTTCGTGACCAGCTCGCTCACCACCAGCTCCACGGTGAACGCCAGGTCCTCCAGGCCCCACTCCGCCAGCCGGCGGCTCGCCGTGCGGCGGGCGTCGGCCACCGCCGCGGGGTCGGCCGGCACCTCCCACTCGGCGACCCGGCCCGCGTCCAGGCGCCGGGTGCGGGCCATCAGCAGCGCCACGTCGTCGTGCGGCTGGTCCGGCGCCAGCGCGTCGATCAGCGCGCGGCAGCGCAGTTCCAGCGAGTCGGCCCGCCGCCCCAGGGCGCGGCGCAGCCGGTCCCGGTCCGCGTCCGGTGCCCCCTGTCCGCCGCGCGTGAGCAGCCCGTCCGTGTGCAGCGCGAGGGTGCTGCCGTCGGGCAGGTCCAGCTCGACCGCCTCGAAGGGCGGTCCGCCGGTGCCGAGCGCCGGGCCCTGCGGCAGGTCGACGAAGCGGACGTCCCCGCCGGGCAGCACCACCGCGGGGGCCGGATGCCCTGCTGCCGCCATGGCACACCGCCCGTCGACCGGGTCGTAGACCACGTACAGGCACCCCGAGCCCACCTGGCGCGCGTCCTGTTCGGGCGGCGGGTCCACGGCCGCGCCCTCCTCGCGGTCCCGCCCCACCAGGTCGTCGAGGTGGGCGAGGACCTCGTCCGGCGGCAGGTCCAGCGCGGCCAGCGTGCGCACCGCCGTGCGCAGCCGCCCCATGGCCGCCGCCGCGCCGATGCCGTGCCCGGGCACCTCGCCCACCACCAGCGCCACCCGCGCGCCCGACAGCGGGATCAGGTCGTACCAGTCACCGCCCAGCCCGGTCAGCTCGTCGGCCGGGCGGTAGCACGCGGCCACCTCCACCGCGTCCTGCTCGGGCAGCCGGCGCGGGAGCAGGCTGCGCTGGAGCACCAGGGCCGCGTCGCGCTCCCGGGTGTAGCGGCGGGCGTTGTCCACGCACACCGCCGCCCGGGAGACCAGGTCCTCGGCCAGGCTGACGTCGTCCTCGTCGAACGGCTCCAGCCGGTGCCGCCGGAAGAACGTCGCGGTCCCGAGCGTGACGCCCCGGGCGCGCAGCGGCACGACGAGGACGCTGTGCGCGCCCGGGTCCGGCACGGCGGCCGCACCGTCGCCCGGGTCCCGTGACGTCCACGCGTCGCCCTCGGGGTCGAGCCGGGTCTCGCGCCAGGGGCGCCCCGTGGCGAGCGCCCGCAGCGGTGGCGACCCGGGCAGGTACACGGCGGGGTCGCCGATGCCGACGGCGGCCCCGGGGCCGTCCTCGTCCACCGACCGGTGCCCGACCCGGCGCAGCGGCCCCACCGCCGCGCCGCCCCGGGGACCGGGGGCGGGCTCCGCGCCCCGCAGCACGGACTCCAGCAGGTCCACGGCGACGAGGTCGGCGAAGTCCGGCACCGCCACGTCGGCGAGCTCCTGGCCCGTGCGCACCGGGTCCAGGCCGCTCCCGATGCGCTGCCCGGCCCGGTCGAGGAGCGCCAGCCGCTGCCGCGCCCGGTGCCGGTCGGTCACGTCGATCACCGTGTAGTAGACGCCCATCGGCCGGCCGTGGTCGTCGTCGAGCCGGGTGAACGACATCATGTGGGCCGTCTCGCGGTGCGGCGCGGACCGCACGCGCCCCACGTGCTCGTGGTCGATGACCGGCTCGCCGGTCGCCAGTACCCGCCGCATGATCGCCTCGATCGGCTCCGCGCTCACCCCGGGCTGGACGTCCGCGAGGCGCATCCCGAGCCGGCTGGCCGGGGCCCCGCCGCCGAACCGGGCCAGCGCCGCGTTGGACCACACGAACCGCAGGTCGGTGTCGACGATCGCGATGCCGATGGGGGAGCCGGAGACCATCTGCTCCAGCACCCCGCGGTCCAGGTCCCAACCGGCTGCCCTGGCCGCGCGGCCCGCGTCGTGCATCAGCAGCAGCCAGCGCGCGGGCCCCTGCCCGTCGGCCGCCGGGGTCATGCGCACCATCAGCTCCACCGGCAGGCCGTCCCGGCGCCGGGCGGTCAGCAGCCCCGCCCAGCCGCCGTCGGCCCGGCAGTGGGCCAGCAGCCCGGGCAGCCGGGCCGCGTCCTCCTCGCCCAGCAGCCGCGTCAGCCGCGTGCCGACCACCTCCGCGGCGGGGTACGCCAGCAGCCGCCGCGCGTTCCCGGTCCAGCTCGTGATCACGCCGTCCGCGTCGAGCAGCACCGGCGCGGCGTCGGCCACGCCGGCCCAGCGGCGGGCGACGTCATGGTTCTCGTCAGCGCCCACGACCGGCCTCTCTGTCGCTGAGCGTGGTCCACCACCTCGTTGCCTCCCTTCACCCTGCACGCAGCGGAGGAGGTCGGCGACCCGGGACGGTGGTCACGACGGGGGGCGCCGTCGGGCGGCGCCCCCCGTGCCCGGTGTCCGCCCAGGTCAGGCGTCCACCGCCAGCACCTTCTCCAGCGAGGCCAGCGCCGAGGTCAGCTCGTCCGCGGTGATCGTCAGCGGCGGAGCCAGGCGGATCGTCGAGCCGTGGGTGTCCTTGGCCAGGATCCCCTCCCGCATCAGCCGCTCACTGACCGCGCGGCCGGTGCCGAGCGCCGGGTCGACGTCCACGCCCGCCCACAGCCCGCGCGAGCGGAACCCGACGACGCCCCGGCCGACCAGCGCGGCCAGGCCGTCCCGCAGGACCTCTCCCAGCTCGGCCGCCCGGCGCTGGAACACGCCGGTCTCCAGCAGCTCCACCACCGCCGTGCCGACGGCCGCCGCCAGCGGGTTGCCGCCGAACGTCGACCCGTGCTCGCCCGGGTGCAGCACGCCCAGCACCTCCCGGCGGCCCACCACGGCCGACACCGGCACGATGCCGCCGCCGAGCGCCTTGCCCAGCAGCACGACGTCCGGGACGACGTCCTCGTGCTGCACGGCGAGGGTGTGCCCGGTGCGGCCGAGCCCGGACTGGATCTCGTCCGCGACGAACAGGCAGCCGGCGCGGCGGGTCAGCTCCCGCACGCCTGCGAGGTAGCCGTCGTCCGGGATGTTCACGCCCGCCTCGCCCTGGATGGGCTCGATGAGCACCGCCGCCGTGGTCTCGTCGACCGCGGCCTCCAGCGCGGCCAGGTCGTTGTACGGCACGATCCGGAAGCCCGGGGTGAAGGGGCCGAAGCCCGAGCGGGCCGTCTCGTCCGTGGAGAAGCTGACGATCGTCGTGGTACGGCCGTGGAAGTTGTCCGCGGCCACCACGATCGTCGCCCGGTCCGCGGGGACGCCCTTGACGTCGTAGGCCCACTTGCGGGCCAGCTTGATGCCGCTCTCCACCGCCTCCGCGCCGGTGTTCATCGGCAGCACCATGTCCTGTCCGGTCAGCCCCGCCAGCCGCTCCGCGAACCCGGCGAGCCGGTCGTTGTGGAAGGCCCGCGAGGTCAGCGTGAGCCGGTCGAGCTGGCGGTGGGCGGCCTCGACCAGCGCCGGGTGGCGGTGGCCGAAGTTGAGCGCCGAGTACCCGGCCAGCATGTCGAGGTAGCGGCGCCCCTCGACGTCCTCCACCCAGGCCCCCTCGGCACGGGCGACGACCACCGGCAGCGGATGGTAGTTGTGCGCGAGGACCGGCTCCTCGGCGCGGATCAGCTCGTCGGAGGTGCGCGGGTGCGTGGGTGCGGTCATCAGCGGATCTCCTGGGTGCAGCACTTGATGCCCCCGCCGGCCTTGTGCAGCTCGGACAGGTCGACGGGGACGGGGACGTAGCCGTGCTCGGCGACACGGGCGGCGAGCGCCTCGGCCCGGGGCGCGATGAAGACGTGGCGGCCGTCGGACACGGAGTTCAGGCCGAACGCCAGCGCGTCCTCCCGGGTGGCGACCACCGCGTCCGGGTAGAGCCGCGCCAGCACCTCCCGGCTGCCCGGCGAGAACGCCTCCGGATAGTAGGCGATGTTGTCGTCGTCGAGGACGAACAGCGCCGTGTCCAGGTGGTAGAAGTACGGGTCCACCAGGGTCAGCCCGATCACCGGGTGCCCCAGCACCTCCTGGGCCTCGCGGTGCGCGTCCCGGGTGGTGCGGAACCCGGTGCCGGCCAGGATGTAGCGGCCCGTCCACACCAGGTCGCCCTCGCCCTCGCAGACGCTGCGCGGACGGTGGACGGGATAGCCGGCCGACGTGAACCACGTCTCGTAGTGCAGGGACTCGGGGCGCCGCTCGGGCGCGTGGAAGAGGGAGCCGAGGACGCGGCCGTCGACGACGACCGCCGAGTTCGCGGCGAAGACCATGTCGGGCAGGCCCGGCACGGGCTCCACGGTGTCCACGTCGTGGCCGTGGGCACGGTAGGCGCTGATCAGGCCGTGCCACTGTTCCTGCGCCAGGTCGACGTCGACGGGGGTGTCGGGGTGCATCCAGGGGTTGATGGAGTACCGCACGGCGAAGTGTCTGGGTTCGCAGACGAGAAAGCGCCGGCGGCGCGGCACACGGGTGTCGGACACAGAGGGGTTCCTCCGTTGCTCCTCCGCACGTCCTGCGGTGTCTACGGTGGGTTGACACCACGGTAGGAAGGGACCGAACCGCTCGACAAGGAACGAAAGCTGCGCGTCGGCGCAACGATGCTGCGTTGTGCGGCCCCTCAGCGCACGTCCGGTGCGGCGTGGATGGCTCCCGCCTCCGGGCTCTCCGGCAGCAGGTGGGACAGCACCATGACACTGATCGTCTTGCGGATGAACGGCTCGGCGCGGATGCGCTCCAGCACCTCCTCGAAGTGCTCCACGTCCCGCGCCCGCACGTGCAGCAGCGCGTCCGCGCCCCCCGTCACCGTCATCGCCGCGGTGATCTCCGGATGGTGGCGCACCACCTCCGCCAGCCGCCGGGGCGGTGCCGCGCCCTCGCAGTACACCTCGACGTACGCCTCCGTGCGCCAGCCCAGCGCCGACGGCTTGACCGTGGCGGTGTACCCGGTGATCACGCCCGCCTCGCGCAGCCGGTCCACGCGCCGCTTCACCGCCGTCGACGACAGTCCGATCGCCGTGCCGATCTCCGCGAAACTCGTCCGGGCGTTCGCCATCAGCGCCGTGAGGATCTTCCGGTCGAGCTCGTCGAAGGACGCGGGGCCGCTGTTCATGGAGGCACTGTAAGCGGCACCGCACCCCGCGCGGACCTCCGCGCCGGGCCCGTGTCCAGCCGTGCGGATTGCTCCTACACTCCACCTTCATGTTGCGCGCCCTCGCCGTCGACGACGAACGGCCCTCGCTCGAGGAACTGCTGTACCTGCTGACCGCGGACCCCCGAATAGGCGCCGTCGAGGGCGCGGGCGACGCCACCGAGGCGCTGCGCCGCATCAACCGGGCCCTGGAGAGCGGGCCCGACGGACCGGACGCCCTCGACGTGGTCTTCCTCGACATCCAGATGCCCGGCCTCGACGGCCTCGACCTGGCCCGGCTGCTGACCGGCTTCGCCCACCCGCCGCTCGTCGTGTTCGTCACCGCCCACGAGGACTTCGCCGTCCAGGCCTTCGACCTCAAGGCCGTCGACTACGTCCTCAAGCCCGTCCGCAAGGAGCGCCTGGCCGAGGCCGTGCGCCGCGCCGCCGCCCTGCGCGGCACCCCCGCGGCCCGCATCCCCGTGCACGAGCCCGACCCCGACCAGCTCCCCGTCGAACTCGGCGGCGTCACCCGCTTCGTCGCCGTCGACGACATCACCCACGTCGAAGCCCAGGGCGACTACGCCCGCCTGCACACCGGACGCGGCAGCCACCTCGTGCGCATCCCCCTGTCCACCCTGGAGGATCGCTGGCGCGCCCGCGGCTTCGTGCGCATCCACCGCCGCCACCTCGTCGCCCTGCGCCACGTCGGCGAACTCCGCCTGGACGCCGGCACCGTCAGCGTCCTGGTCGGCGGCGAGGAGCTCCAGGTCAGCCGGCGCCACGCCCGTGAACTGCGGGACCTGCTGATGAGGAGGACCTGACGGTGCCCCAGGACCCCGCCGAGCGGCGGGTCGTCGTCACCGGCCCGCCCCGCCGCACCCGGACCGGCTCCCGCGGCCGCCCCGGACACGCCCCGGCCCGCTACCGGCCCCGCACCGAGATCGACGAGCAGACCACCCTCGGCCACACCTACGTGCGCTCCCTGATGCGCAGCCAACTGCGCGCCGCCCTCGCCGGGTTCGCCGTCCTGGTGCTGCTCGTCGGCCCGCTGCCCCTGCTGTTCGCCGCGCTGCCGGACGCCCGCCGGCTCCAGTGGGCCCTGCTCGGCTTCGGGCTGTACCCGCCGCTGGTCCTGCTCGCCCGCTGGTACGTCCGCCGCGCCGAACGCAACGAACGGGACTTCGTGCGCCTGGTCGAGGACCGCTGAGACGAGGCACCGCCACCGTGAACTCCGGCTACGCCGTCCCCGCCGTCGCCCTCGTCGTCGTCGCGACCGTCCTCGTGGGCGCCTTCGGGCTGCGCGTCTCCCGCACCACCTCCGACTTCTACGTCGCCTCCCGCACCGTCGGGCCCCGTCTCAACGCGGCCGCCATCAGCGGCGAGTACCTCTCCGCCGCGTCCTTCCTCGGCATCGCCGGACTGGTCCTGGTGCAGGGCCCCGACATGCTGTGGTACCCGGTCGGCTACACCGCCGGCTACCTGGTGCTGCTCCTGTTCGTCGCCGCACCGCTGCGCCGCTCCGGCGCCTACACCCTGCCCGACTTCGCCGAGGCGCGGCTCGCCTCCCGGCCGGTGCGCCGGCTCGCGGGCGCCTTCGTCGTCGGCGTCGGCTGGCTCTACCTGCTGCCCCAGCTCCAGGGCGCGGGACTGACCCTGACCGTCCTGACCGGCGCCCCCGACTCGCTCGGCGGGGTGATCGTCGCGGTCGTCGTCACCGCGACCGTGGCGGCGGGCGGCATGCGCAGCATCACCTTCGTCCAGGCCTTCCAGTACTGGCTGAAGCTCACCGCCCTGCTGGTGCCCGCCCTCTTCCTCGTCGTCGCCTGGCAGGGCGACGGAGCGCCCCGGCACGCCTTCGCGGAACCCGCGGCCTTCCGCGAGCAGCGGGCCGTCCACGTCGACGACACCGTCGACCTCACCCTGGAGGCACCGCTGACGGTGACCGTCACCGGCACCGTCGACGGCCGCCGCCACGACGCCACCGCGCTGCGGCTGCCCGCCGGCACCCACCGCATCGAGCGGGGCACCCGGCTCACCTTCGCCCGCGGCAGCGCCGTCCCCGCCGCCGACCGCAGCGCCGACGGCACCATGTCCGCCTCCCTGGCGGCCGGCCGCGCGGAACGCCCGCTGTACGCCACCTACGGGCTGATCCTCGCCACCTTCCTCGGCACCATGGGCCTGCCGCACGTCGTCGTCCGCTTCTACACCAGCCCGCACGGCGTCGCCGCCCGCCGCACCACGGTCGCCGTGCTCGCCCTCATCGGCTGCTTCTACCTGCTCCCGCCCCTGTACGGCGCCCTCGGCCGCCTCTACGCCCCCGAGCTGGCCCTCACCGGCGACGCCGACGCGGCCGTCCTGCTGCTGCCCGACCGGATGATCGGCGGACCCGGCGGCGACCTGCTGGGCGCGCTGGTCGCGGGCGGCGCGTTCGCGGCGTTCCTGTCCACCGCCTCGGGCCTGACCATGGCCGTGGCCGGCGTGCTCACCCAGGACGTCCTGCCCTCCCGGGGCGTACGGCACTTCCGGCTGGGCACCGGGCTCGCCATGGCCGTGCCGCTCGCGGCCGCCGTTGTGGTGGGCGGGCTGCCGGTCGCGGACGCCGTCGGGCTCGCCTTCGCGGTGTCGGCGTCCTCGTTCTGCCCGCTGCTGGTCCTCGGCATCTGGTGGCGGCGGCTCACCCCGCCCGGCGCCGCCGCCGGGATGCTGGTGGGCGGCGGCTCGGCGTTCCTCGCCGTGACCGCCACCATGGCCGGCCTGCCGGCCACCGGGAGCCTGCACGCCCTGCTCGCCTGGCCCGCCCTGTGGTCGGTGCCGCTCGGCTTCCTGACCATGGTCCTGGTGTCCCTGGCGACCGCGAGCCGCGTCCCGCCGGGCACGGCGGCGATCCTGGCCCGCTTCCACCTCCCCGAGTCCCTCGGCGCGACGGAGGTGAAGGCGTGAGCGGGTTCCTCGCCGGGCTGCTCGTGGCGATCCTGCCGCTGCTCGCCGCCGGGTTCTGGCTGGGCCGCCGCACCGCCCGGCCGCAGAGCCTCGGCGGACTCGGCACGCCCGTCGAGCACGCCACCTTCCAGACGCTGCACACCGCCTCCCTGGCCGCGCCCCCGCTGCGCTCCGGCCTCACCGAGGAGACGGCCCGCAAGTCGGCCCGCGGGCTGCGCTCGCTGCTCGGCACCGACGCGCTGTGCCTCGCGGACGAGAAGGACGTCCTCGTCTGGGACGGGGTGGGCGCCCACCACCGCGCCGAGATCGCGCAACGGCTCGCCGGGCCCCTGGAGACCGGCCGCGGCGAGGCGTTCCCGCTGCACTGCGGGTCACCCGACTGCCCGGTCCGCTGGGCCGTCGTCGCCCCGCTCACCGTCGACGACCGCGTCCACGGCGCCCTGGTGGCCTGCGCGCCCCGCGAGTCCGCCGTGCTGGTGCGGGCCGCCGGCGAGGTCGCCCGGTGGGTGTCCGTGCAGCTGGAGCTGGCGGACCTCGACGACTCGCGCACCCGGCTGATCGAGGCCGAGATCAAGGCCCTGCGCGCGCAGATCTCCCCGCACTTCATCTTCAACTCGCTCGCGGTGATCGCCAGCTTCGTGCGCACCGACCCCGAGCGCGCCCGCGAGCTGCTGCTGGAGTTCGCCGACTTCACCCGCTACTCGTTCCGACGGCACGGCGACTTCACCACACTCGCCGACGAGCTCCACGCCATCGACCAGTACCTGGCACTGGTGCGGGCCCGCTTCGGGGACCGGCTCGCGGTGACCCTCCAGATCGCGCCCGAGGTGCTGCCGGTCGCCCTGCCCTTCCTGTGCCTGCAGCCGCTGGTGGAGAACGCCGTGAAGCACGGCCTGGAGGGCAAGGCCGACAAGTGCCACATCCGCATCACCGCGCAGGACGCCGGCGCGGAGGCCCTGGTGGTCATCGAGGACGACGGCGCCGGCATGGACCCCGAGCTGCTGCGCCGCATCCTGGCCGGCGGCGGCAGCCCCTCCGGCGGCATCGGCCTGTCCAACGTCGACGACCGGCTCCGCCAGGTCTACGGCGACGACCACGGCCTCGTCCTGGAGACCGCGCCCGGCGCCGGCATGAAGATCACCGCGCGGCTGCCGAAGTACCAGCCCGGGGTGCACTCGGGCGCCCGGCTCACCCCGGAGTGAGCCCGGCGCACCGCACCTCAGGTGCGCATGACGATCAGCGCGAGGGTGATCAGGCCCAGCACCACCCAGCCGAACCACAGCCAGCCGTTGCTGCCGAGCGCCACCGTGTAGGCCGTCACCACGACGAGGCCGCCGACGGTGAGCACCCCCATCGTCCGTGTGGAACCGTCCGTCGAACCGGGCATCGCGACACCCTCCTGGGGCACCCTCCGCAGGGCGCGTCCCCCTCCATGGTGCCCCGGAGCCGCCCGATCAGCTCCCGCGCGTGTTGAGAGAGGCCAGATACGCGTTGTACGCCTCGAGCTCCTTGTCGCCGTCCCGGTCGGCGGCCCGGTCCGTGCGGCGGGCCTGCCGCTGCTCGGAGCGGTACCACTGGAACAGCAGCGCGATCAGCACCAGCACGGACGGGACCTCGCTGAACGCCCAGGCGATGCCGCCGGCCGCGTTCTGGTCGGACAGCGCGTCGATGCCGAGCGAGGCCGGCGGGTTCCTGAAGGTCTCCACCATGGGCGTCGACGCCATCATCAGCGCGATCCCGAAGAACGCGTGGAACGGCATGCCCGCGAACAGCTCCAGCATCCGCATCAGGTAGCCGGGCCGGTGCGGCCCCGGGTCCACGCCGATGATCGGCCAGAAGAAGACCACGCCCACCGCGAGGAAGTGCACCATCATCGCGACGTGCCCCGTCCTGGAACCCATCAGGAAGTCGAACAGCGGGGTGAAGTACAGGGCGTACAGGCTGGCGATGAACAGCGGGATGGTGAACGCCGGGTGCGTGACGACCCGCATGTACCGGCTGTGCAGGAACGCCAGCAGCAGCTCGCGGGGCCCCTTGCGGCCCCGGCCGGCCACCGGCAGCGCGCGCAGCGCCAGGGTGACCGGGGCGCCGAGCAGGATCAGGATCGGCGACAGCATGCTGATGACCATGTGCTGCACCATGTGCACGCTGAACATGACCATGCCGTAGTCGTTCAGCCGGGTGCACATCACGAGCGCGATGGTCAGCACGCCGGCGACGTACGACACCGTCCGGCTCACGGGCCAGGCGTCCCCGCGCCGCCGCAGCCGCAGCACCCCCCACCCGTACAGGGCGAGCCCCGCGACGCAGGCGACGAGGAAGAACGGGTCCGCCGACCACTGAAGCCCGCGCCCGAGCGTGAAGGGCGCCAGATCCATGGGCATGCCGTGCCCGCTGTGGTCCATCGGCCGGCTCCGTTTCGTGGGGGTTGTACGAATCGTCCGGACCAAGACTAGAGCGGCCCCCGGCCGAACCTTCGACCGGGGGCCACGACAGCCGGGCGGGGCCGGGGCACGGGGGAGACCCCGGCGTCCCGGCGGACGGCTACAGCACGCACTCCGCCTCGGCGTACCGCTCCGCCGGCACGGTCTTCAGCGTCTCCACGGCCTCCGCCAGCGACACCATCACGATGTTCGTCCCGCGCAGCGCCGTCATCATCCCGAAGTCGCCCCGGTGCACGGCCTCCACCGCGTGCCAGCCGAACCGCGTCGCCAGCACCCGGTCGTACGCCGTCGGCGTCCCGCCGCGCTGCACGTGCCCGAGGATGACCGGCCGGGCCTCCTTGCCGAGCCGCTGCTCCAGCTCCAGGGAGAGCTGGCGGGCGATCCCGGCGAACCGCTCGTGGCCGTAGATGTCCTTGCCGCCCTCGTCGAAGTCCATGGACCCGGGCGCGGGCTTGGCGCCCTCGGCGGCGACGACGATGGCGAACCGCTTGCCCGCCTCGAACCGCTCACCGACCCGCCGGGTCAGCTCCTCGATGTCGAAGGGCCGCTCGGGCACCACGATCGCGTGGGCGCCCGCCGCCATCCCGGAGTGCAGCGCTATCCAGCCCGTGTGCCGCCCCATGACTTCCACGACCAGCACCCGCTGGTGGGACTCGGCGGTCGTCTTCAGCCGGTCCAGCGCGTCCGTCGCCACCCCGACGGCCGTGTCGAAGCCGAAGGTGACGTCGGTGACCGCGATGTCGTTGTCGATGGTCTTCGGCACGCCCACGACGGGCAGCCCGCTGTCCGACATCAGCCGGGCCGCCTTCAGCGTGCCCTCGCCGCCGATCGGGATGATCGCGTCGAGACCCAGCTCCTCGACGTGGCCCCTGGCCCGCTCCACCCCGTCCCGCAAGTGCGAGGGCTGGACCCGGGAGGAGCCGAGGATGGTGCCGCCGCGGGCGAGGATGCCGCCCACCGCGTCGAGGTCGAGCTTGAGGTAGTCGCACTCCAGGAGGCCCTTCCACCCGTCCCGGAAGCCGATGACCTCGTCGCCGTGGTCGACGACGGCGCGGTGCACGACGGACCGGATGACGGCGTTCAGGCCGGGGCAGTCGCCGCCGGACGTGAGGACACCAATGCGCATAGCCCGAAACAACCTTCTCAACGTGGGCACAGGACCGGACCACGCTGTCCGGCTCGATCCCCGCCACCCTAGCGGCAGCGGGGGTCCTGTCCGTAGCGTCCGTCCGCCTGCTGGACGACCCCGCTCACCTGTGCGGACGTGGTGTCAGACGCGCTGGGCCGCCGGGGTCAGGCGGGCTGCTGCGCGGCCGCGATGCGCTCGGTGCGCAGCGCCTCGTACCAGCGGTCGTCGGTCGGCGGCAGCGCGTTCACGTCGAGCGCCAGCTTCAGCAGCAGGTCCGCGATCTGCGGGTTGCGTGCCAGCACCGGGCCGTGCATGTACGTGCCGAACACGGTGTCGTTGTACGCGCCCTCGGTGCCGTCGCCGGTGCCGTTGCCCTTGCCGAAGCGGACCCGGGCCAGCGGGCGGGCGGTGGGACCCAGGTGGGTGATGCCCTGGTGGTTCTCGAAGCCGGTCAGCGACGGCAGGCCGAGCGGGGCGTCGATGTCGGCGAGGACGTCGCCCACGCAGCGCTCGCCGGTGCCGCGCACGGTCGTCACGTCGAGCAGGCCGAGGCCGGGCTGGCGCTGGCCGAGGTCGTTGACGAACTCGTGGCCCAGGATCTGGTAGCCGGCGCACACCGCGAACACGATGGCGCCGTTGTTCACCGCCTGGAACAGGTGCCCGTCGCGCAGCAGCCGCTCGGCCGCGAGCCGCTGCGGGCGGTCCTCGCCGCCGCCGATCAGGTAGATGTCGCCCGAGGTGGGGATCGGCTGGTCGCTGCGCACGTCGAGCCGGGCCACGTCGAGGCCGCGCTGGCGCGCCCGGCGCTCCACGACCAGGACGTTGCCCTGGTCGCCGTAGGTGCTGAGCAGGTCCGGGTAGACCCAGACGACCCGCAGGCTGTTGTCGCTCACAAAAGTCCCCTGTGTGTCAGTTGCCGACGCGGCGGCGCAGGTCCTGGAAGGCGGTGTAGTTCGCGATGACCTCGATCCGCCCGGGCGGGGCGGCGCGCACGGCCTCGTCGAGGTCCTCGCACACCTGGAAGTGCTGGTTGGCCACCTCCAGGCGCACCGCGAGGTCCAGCTTGCGGTCGCCGATCACGCAGATCGGGTGGCCGGTCAGCCGGGTGTAGTCCACGTCCCAGAGCCAGGAGGTGTCGGTGCCGTCGGCGCCGCGGGCGTTGACGGAGAGGATCACCGGCGTGGGCGGGGGGTCGATCAGGCTGAACGTCTCGAGCCAGCCCGCCGGGTTCTTCGCGAGCAGCAGCCGGAGGTCGCGCTGCATGAACTGCACCACGTCGTAGCGGCCGGCGACGGCCTGCACCTGGTACATCCGCTCCAGGGCCACCTGCGGCGGCACCCCGAACACGGCGGCGACGGCGGCGGAGGAGGCGGCGTTGGCCTTGTTGGCGCGGCCCGGCAGCTGGAGGTGGATCGGCCAGGCCGAGCCGTGCGGGTCGAGGACGTGGTCGCCGGACAGGGCCCAGCTCGGGGTCGGCCGGCGGAAGCCGCACTCGCCGCAGAACCAGTCCTCGCCCGGGCGCTGCATGACGCCACCGCAGGACGGGCAGGACCAGGCGTCGTCCTTCCACATCTGCCCGGCGGCCACCCACACCACGTTGGGGGAGGAGGACGCGGCCCACACGACCAGCGGGTCGTCGGCGTTGGCCACGATCACGGCCTTGGAGCCCGCGAGTCCCTCGCGCCAGTTCTCGGCGAGCATCCGGGTCTCGGCGGCGCGGTCGAGCTGGTCGCGCGAGAGGTTGAGCAGGGCGATGCACTTGGGGTCGGTGTCGCGGGCGACGCCGGCCAGGTACTTCTCGTCGACCTCGATCACGCCGTACCGGGCCTCCGAGCCGCCGGCCAGCGCGGAGGTGATGCCCGCCGGCATGTTGGCGCCCAGGGCGTTGGAGACGACCGGCCCCGCGGCGCCCAGCGCCTCGGCGATGAGCCGGGTGGTCGTGGTCTTGCCGTTGGTCGCCGAGACCAGGACGACGTCCAGGTTCTGGGCGAGGCGGGCGAGGAGGTCGGGGTCGAGTTTCAGCGCCACCCGGCCGCCGATCACCGAACCGCTGCCGCGTCCGGCGGCACGGGATGCCGCCGCGACCGCCTTGCCCGCGGTCACGGCCAGCTTGGCCCGCGGCGAGAGCGGGTCCGAGTTGCCTGCCATCAGTTCTCGATCCTCCTTGCGTACGCGCCGCGCTCAGGGTGTGCCTGACATTTCCGGCAGACTGCGAGCCTGACGGCACCGTGGTGGTGGTCAGCCTATCGAGATCGCTCCGCACTCCCGAATCCCGGCCCGCGCCTGCGCGGCGGGGGCGGGCCGGTGCCCGGGAGCGGGACCGTACCCTTGCCGCCATGCGACACGGCTCGATCCCGGGCGCCCGCGGGCGCGTCCGGCCCCTCACCCTGCTCGGCAGCCCGGTGCTGCACGAGCCCTGCAAGGATGTCACGGACTTCGGCCCGGAACTGGCGTCGTTCGTGGAGGATTTGTTCGCGACCATGTACGCGGCGCGCGGGGTGGGCCTGGCGGCCAACCAGGTGGGCGACTCCCGGCGGGTGTTCGTGTTCGACTGCCCGGACGACGACGACGTCCGCCACGTCGGCCACGTGGTCAATCCCCGCCTGGTGGAGGCGGACGGCGTGGTGGTCCGCGGCCCCGAGGGCTGTCTGTCCCTGCCGGGGCTCGAGGCGGGCACCGAGCGCTACGACCACGCGGTGGTCGAGGGCCGCACGGTGACGGGGGAGCCGGTGACCGTGCACGGGACGGGGTTCTTCGCCCGGTGCCTGCAGCACGAGACGGACCACCTGGAGGGCACGGTGTACGCGGACCGCCTGACCGGCTGGCGCCGGCGCAGACTGGCGCGCCAGGCGGCACGGGCGTCCTGGAGCCGGTGACCGCGGGGCGGTGGGCCGGACGCGCCGACCGCGAGGCGGTGAGGGGGCGGTGGGCGGGAGCCGGACGGCCCTGCCGCGGTGGGCTCAGAAGCCCGGGCCGCCCACCTTGTCCCCGGCGGCGGCGAGCCGGCCCCACAGCAGGTCGGCGAGGCCGCGGACCAACTCGGCCCGGCTGCAGGGCCGTTCGCCCAGCCACCAGTCCCCGGCCGCGTGCATCATGCCGACGATGCCGTGGCCCCAGACCCGGGCGAGCTGCTGGGTGCCCGGTCCGAGGTCCAGCCGCTCCTCGATGACCGTGGCCAGCTCCTCGCCCATCCGCCGCAGCAGCGGGGCCGAGTGCTTGCCGACGTCGAAGCCCTGGTCCGCGCTCTGGTCGCCGCTCTGCGACCCCTCCGCCGGGTGCATGAGGAACCGGTAGACCTGCGGCCGGGCCTCGATCGCCGCGAGGTAGGTGTCCAGGGTGGCCTCCACGCGCTCGCGCCGGTCCGCCGGGGCGTCCAGCGCGGCGCGCAGGGAGGCCAGGAGCGCGTCGGTGTGCCGCTGGGCGAGGGCGGCGTACAGTCCGCCCTTGTCGCCGAAGTGGCGGTAGAGGATCGGCTTGGTGATGCCGGCCTCCGCGGCGATGGCGTTCATCGAGGCCTGCGGTCCGTCGCGGAGCACCACCCGGTCGGCGGCCTCCAGCAGCTCGCGCCGGCGGCGGTCGGCGGACCGCTGCTGCTCGGTCCGCTGTGTGGTGTCCATCTGCTCTCCCCACCCGTGCTGATTCGGTGACGCCTGCGCAAACTAACACCCGGGCGTGCCCCGGCATCGAACGGGCTGCCGGGCGGTCGTCAGGAGTTGACTTTTCCTACTGGCGGGTAACAGACTGCGTGTTACCGTAAGTAACACCGCACGTGCGCCGCCGCTGGAGGGGACATGGCCGAGTTCACCATGGAGCTCAACGACGAACAGAAGGAGGTCCGCGACTGGCTCCACGGGTTCGCCGCCGACGTGATCCGGCCCGCGGCCGCCGAGTGGGACGAGCGCGAGGAGACCCCCTGGCCGGTCATCCAGGAGGCCGCCAAGGTCGGCATCTACTCCCTGGACTTCTACGCCCAGCAGTACTTCGACGCCACCGGCCTCGGCATCCCGATGGCCATGGAGGAGCTGTTCTGGGGCGACGCGGGCATCGCGCTGTCGATCGTCGGTACCGGCCTCGCCGCGGTGGGCGTCCTCGCCAACGGCACCGAGGAGCAGATCGGCACCTGGATCCCCCAGATGTACGGCGACGCCGACGACGTGAAGGTCGCCGCGTTCTGCTCCTCCGAGCCCGACGCCGGCTCCGACGTCTCCTCGATGCGCACCCGCGCCGTCTACGACGAGGCCAAGGACGAGTGGGTCCTCAACGGCACCAAGACCTGGGCGACCAACGGCGGCATCGCCAACGTGCACGTCGTGGTGGCCGTCGTCGACCCCGAGCTGGGCTCCAAGGGCCACGCGTCCTTCATCGTCCCGCCGAACACCCCCGGTCTGGCCCAGGGCCAGAAGTTCAAGAAGCACGGCATCCGCGCCTCGCACACCGCCGAGGTGATCCTCGACAACGTGCGCGTGCCGGGCTCCTGCCTGCTGGGCGGCAAGGAGAAGCTGGACGAGCGCCTGGCCCGGGCCCGCGAGCGGGCGAGGACGGGCGGGGAGCGCGTGAAGAACGCGGCCATGGCCACCTTCGAGGCCTCCCGCCCGGCCGTCGGCGCGATGGCCGTCGGCACGGCCCGCGCCGCCTACGAGGTCGCCCTCGACTACGCCATGACGCGTGAGCAGTTCGGCCGCCCGATCATCGACAACCAGGGCGTGGCCTTCCAGCTCGCCGACATGCGCACCCAGATCGACGCGGCCCGCCTGCTGGTGTGGCGCGCCTCCTGGATGGCCGTCAACGGCAAGCCGTTCACCGCGGCCGAGGGCTCCATGTCCAAGCTGTTCGCCAGCGAGACCGCCAAGAAGGTCACCGCCCAGGCCATCCAGATCCTCGGCGGCAACGGCTACACCCGCGAGTACCCGGTGGAGCGCATGCACCGCGACGCCGCGATCTACACCATCTTCGAGGGCACGAGCGAGATCCAGCGCCTGGTCATCGCCCGCACCCTGTCGGGCCTGCCGATCCGCTGACACCCCGGCACCCTCGCGGTCCCGGGGCGATCCCCGGGGCCGCGGCCGCGCCGACCGGTTCCCCAGCGGGTCAGGACGCGCCGCCGCTGCTGTGCGCGATGCACGCGACGTCGATCCGGTCGGCCAGTTTCGCCAGTTCGATGGCCAGGGCCGCCACCGTGTCCTCGTCCAGGTCCTCCCCGGCCTCGACGAGCCGCACCCACCGCGCACCCACCGTCCGCAACAGCTTGCTCACGTCGGCCGCGGCCACCTGCAGGGCGCCGTGGTCGTCGACGATCAGGGGGAGAGTCACTTCGCGGTTCACACAGCGGATCGTAGCCGCGGAACCGTCACGCGCCGTGCCACACCGTGGTGATGTTGCAGAACTCGCGGATTCCGTGCCCGGACAGCTCACGCCCGTAGCCCGACCGCTTCACCCCGCCGAACGGCAGCGCCGGGTGCGAGGCCGTCATGCCGTTGACGAAGACGCCCCCGGCCTCCAGGTCCCGCACGAAGCGGTCCACCTCGGCCTCGTCGCGCGTCCAGACGTTGGAACTCAGGCCGAACAGCGAGTCGTTGGCGATGAGCACCGCCTCGTCCAGGTCGTTGGCCCGGTACAGCGTCGCGACCGGCCCGAACGTCTCCTCGCGGTGGATGCGCATCTCCCGGTCGACGTCCGCGACGACGGTCGGCGGGTAGAACCAGCCGGGGCCCTCGGGCCGTTCGCCGCCGCACAGCACCCGCGCCCCGCCGCGCCGGGCGTCGTCGACCAGTTCCTCCAGGTCCTCCCGGCCCCGCTCGCTCGCCAGCGGCCCGACCTCGGTGTCCTCCTCCAGCGGGTCGCCCACCCTCAGCGCCCGCATCCCGGCGACGAACCGCTCGGCGAACGCGTCGTACACGTCGGTGTGGACGATGAACCGCTTGGCGGCGATGCAGGACTGGCCGTTGTTCTGCACCCGCGCGGTGACCGCGACCTGCGCGGCGCGGTCGAGGTCGGCGGACGGCATCACGATGAACGGGTCGCTGCCGCCCAGCTCCAGCACCGTCTTCTTGATCATCTCGCCCGCGGTGGACGCCACGGCCCGCCCGGCGGGCTCACTGCCGGTGAGCGTCGCGGCCCTGACCCGCTCGTCGCGCAGGATGTCGTCGATCGCCCCCGAGCCCACCAGCAGCGTCTGGAAGCAGCCCACCGGGAAGCCCGCCCGGTGGAACAGGTCCTCCAGGTACAGGGCGGTCTGCGGGACGTTGGACGCGTGCTTGAGCAGGCCCACGTTCCCCGCCATCAGCGCCGGCGCGGCGAACCGGACCACCTGCCACAGCGGGAAGTTCCACGGCATCACCGCGAGCACCGGGCCCAGCGGCCGGTAGCGCACCACGGCCCGGGAGGCGCCGGAGTCGGTCACGTCGGAGGGGTCCGGCTCCTCGTCGGCGAGCAGCGCCTCGGCGTGCGCGGCGTACCAGCGCATCGCCTTGGCGCACTTGGCCGCCTCCGCACGGGCCTGCTTGACCGGCTTGCCCATCTCGGTGGTCATCACCCGCCCGATGTCCGCCTGGTCCTCGTCGAGCAGGTCGGCGGCCCGCTCCAGCAGCGCGGCCCGCTCGGCGAACGACGTCGTGCGGTAGGTGCGGAACGTGGCCTCGGCCAGCTGGAGCCGGCGCTCCAGCTCCTCCTCGTCCATCGGCTCGTACGTCTTGATCGTCTCGCCGTTCGCCGGGTTGACCGTCGCGATGGGCATGACCGACCTCCTGGAAGCTGAACTCTGCTCCGACCTTCCCGCGCGGCGGCGGGAGCCGCAACGCGTGGGCCCGGGCCCGGGCCGCTCAGGCCGAGTGCTCCGCCAGCCGGTCGAGAAACGCGGCCTGGGCCGTGACGATCACCGCACGGGCCTGCTCCAGGCCGAACCAGGCGACCCGGTCCAGCTCCGGGAACTCCCGCAGCCGGCCCGACCGCGGCGGCCACTCCATCGTGAAGGTGCCCGGCACGACCGCCGCCGGATCGAGGTCGGCCTCCACGGCCCAGGCCGTGACGAGCTTGCCGTTGGTCTGCCGGACCTCGCCCAGCGCGATCGCCTCCCCGTCCGGCGGTTCCAGGCCCAGCTCCTCGCGGAACTCGCGCCGGGCCGCCTCCCAGGCCGGCTCGTCGGGCTCGTACTCGCCCTTGGGCACGGTCCACGCCCCGGCGTCCTTCCGCGCGAAGAACGGGCCGCCCATGTGGCCGAGCAGCACCTGCGGGCCGTCCGCCGTGCGGCGGAACAGCAGCAGCCCGGCGCTGCGCCGGACCGTCACCGCGTCACCTCCGGGTGCGCGGCCAGCAGGGTCTCCACGGTGTCGGCGTCCTCGGGGCGCTTGTCCTCGCGGTAGCGCAGCACCCGCGCGAACCGCAGCGTCACCCCGGCCGGGTACCGGGTCGAGCGCTGCAGCCCGTCGTAGGCGATCTCCACGACGAGCTCCGGGCGTACGGTCACCCCCCAGCCGTGCTCCCCGACGGCCAGGCCCCGCAGCCGGTCGGTCTGCCAGGCCAGCATCGCGTCGGTCATGCCCTTGAACGTCTTGCCGAGCATCGCGAAGCCGCCGTCGGCGGTGCGGGCGCCCAGGTGCAGGTTGGACAGCTTCCCGGTGCGCCGGCCGTGGCCCCACTCGGCGGCCAGGACCACCAGGTCGAGCGTGTGCACGGGCTTCACCTTCAGCCAGGACGCGCCCCGACGGCCCGCGCTGTACGGCGCGTCGAGGGCCTTGACGACCACGCCCTCGTGGCCGCGCGCCAGCGTCCCGGCGAGGAAGCCCTCCATGGCGGGCACGTCGTCGGGCCCCGCGGCCAGCGCGCGCCGCACCCGCATCGGCTCGGGCACCAGCCGCGCCAGCTCGGCGTGCCGCTCGGCGAACGGCAGGTCGAGCAGGTCGCGGTCGTCGACCGAGAGCGCGTCGAAGAAGACGGGGGAGACGGGGACCGCCTCGGCGGCCGTGGCCACGTCCACCCGGGAACCGACGCGGCCGGCCGTCTCCTGGAAGGAGCGCGGCCGCCCGGTGTCGTCGAACGCGATCACCTCGCCGTCCAGCACGAACCGGCGGCCCGCGAGCCCCAGGGCCGCCCGGGTCACCTCGGGCAGCCGGTCGGTGATGTCGTCCAGGGTGCGGGTGTACACGCGGACCGTGTCGCCGTCCCGGTGCACCTGGACCCGGATGCCGTCCAGCTTCTCCTCCACCGCGCAGGCGCCCAGCTTGCCGACCGCCTCCGCCACCGAGGACGCGCTGTGGGCGAGCATCGGCAGGACCGGCCGGCCGACCGTGAGCCGGAACCGGTCGAGGGCCGCCGGGCCCTGCGCGAGCAGCGCCTGGGCGACCGCCTGCAGCGAGCCCGCCAGCATCACCGCCCGCCGCACGTCCGCCGGCGGCGCCCCGGTGGCCTGCGCCAGCCCCTCGGCCGCGAGCGCGTCCAGCGCGCCCTGGCGGACCTCGCCGGTGATCAGGCCCAGCAGGAAGCGCTGCTCCTCGGCGGTGGCCGTACCCATCAACCCGGCCACCAGCCGGGCCCGTTCCGCCTGCGCGCCGGCGCCGGAGACCTTGCCCAGCTCGGTGAGGCGGGCGTCCACCTCCCGCACGGTCAGCGTCGGCCCGTCCGCCGGGGGGACGGACTGGCCGAGCGCCTTCCAGCCGACGCCGAGCCGGCCCTGCGGCAGCCGGCCCGCGAGGTAGGGGATGACGATCGGCACGTCGTCGGGCTCGGCGTCCCGGAAGAGTTCGGCGAGCAGGGCGATCTTGCGGGAGCGTGCCGCGGTGGCGGCGACCTCCCGGGACACGTCGGCGAGCCGGGTCAGCAGCATGCAGCCATGGTGCAACGCCGGACCGGCGCCTACACCCCGGCGGCCCCGGTCGTCGCCCCCTCCGGCTCCTCCCGTCCAGCGGCCGACACCGCCGCGTCGAGGTCCGCCATCAGCAGCTCCCCGTTGATCGCGGCGCCGGCCCGGTAGCCGCGGCTCGCGGCGTTGACGACCTGCTCGGCGAAGCCGCTAGCGTTGCCGGCCGCCCACAGGCCGGGCACGGTGGTCAGGCCCCGCTCGTCGACGACCGGGTAGGAGCCGAACGGGGTCTCCCGCAGCTCCGCGCCGAGCCGTTCCAGCAAGCCGGTGCGCGGGACGGCACGCGGCGCGACGAACAGTGCCTCGCGCGCGTGCACGCTGCCGTCGGCGAGCCGTACGCCGGTCAGCCGGTCGTCGTCGACCACCAGGCCCGCCACCTCGCCGGGCACCACCGCGACCCCGGCCGCCGCCAGCCGCCGCAGGTCCAGGTCGGACAGCTCCGCCTCGTCGACCCGGTGCAGGAAGAGGGTCACGTCCTTCGACCACTGGATCACCATCAGCGCCTGGTGGACGCTGAGCGCACCGGCCGCGAGCACGCCGAACGCCTGGTCGCGCACCTCCCAGCCGTGGCAGTACGGGCAGTGCAGGACGTCCCGGCCGAAGCGCTCGGCGACGCCGGGCACGGGCGGCAGCTCGTCCTTCAGGCCGGTCGCGACGACCAGCTGCCGGGCGCGCAGGGTGCGGCCGCCGTCCAGGGTCACGAGGAAGTCCCCGTCCCGGCGGGCGTCCACCACCCGGTCCCGGACGAGGTCCACGCCGTACCGGGCGATCTCCTCGCGCCCGACGGCCAGGAACGCAGCGGGCGGCATGCCGTCCCGGGACAGGAAGCCCTGCAGGTGCGCGGCGGGTGCGTTGCGCGGCTCGCCCGCGTCGACCACCAGGGTCCGGCGCCGGGCGCGGCCGAGGACGAGCGCGGCGGACAGGCCCGCGGCCCCGCCGCCGATGACGATCACTTCGTAGGCGTCGGTCGGGTCGTGCTTCTCGGTCATGGGTGACCACCTCCACCGGCACGGTCGCTCCGCCACCGCCGCATTGACAAAGCCGTTTGCCGAAACTGCAATGAACCCATGACCGACGACGACGCCATGGACCAGGTCCTCGCCGAGGTGGGCCCCCGCCTGCGGCGCATCCGCAAGGAGCGGGGCGCGACGCTGGCCGGCCTGTCCGCGGCGACCGGCATCTCGGTCAGCACGCTCTCCCGCCTGGAGTCGGGCCTGCGCAGGCCCAGCCTGGAGCTGCTGCTGCCCATCGCGCGGGCCCACGAGGTGGCGCTGGACGAACTCGTGGGGGCGCCCGCCGTGCGCGATCCGCGGGTGCGGGCCCGGCCGGTCGTGCGCCACGGCCGCACCCACTGGCCCCTCACCCGCCAGCCGGGCGGGCTCCAGGCCTTCAAGGTGCTGGAGCCGCAGCGCGAGCTCGACCCCGAGCCGCGCAGCCACGAGGGCTACGAGTGGCTCTACGTGCTGTCCGGGCGGCTGCGGCTGGTGCTGGGCGAGCACGACGTCGTGCTGACCGCGGGGGAGGCGGCCGAGTTCGACACCCGGGTGCCGCACTGGTTCGGCTCGACGGGGGAGGGGCCGGTGGAGTTCCTGAGCCTGTTCGGGCCGCAGGGCGAGCGCATGCACGTGCGGGCCCGCCCGAAGGGGGCGTGAGGCCGCCCTGCGCCGTGCTGCGTCCAGCCCGCCCTCCCGAGTGACGCATCCGACTGTTCCCCCGGAGCAAGCGACCGCTTAGTATGCAGTCGACCCCGGTCAGACGAGGCAGTCCCCTGGAGGCTCCGCATGCAGGCATGGCAGGTGCACGAGAACGGCGAGCCGAGCGAGGTGATGCGGCTCCAGGACGTCGAGCGGCCCGCCCCGCGCGACGGCCAGGTCCTGCTGAAGGTGCGCGCCGCGAACATCAACTTCCCGGACGCGCTGATGTGCCGGGGTCAGTACCAGGTCACCCCGCCGCTGCCGTTCACCCCCGGCGTGGAGATCTGCGGAGAGACCGAGGACGGCCGCCGGGTCATCGCCAACCCGGCCCTGCCCCACGGCGGTTTCGCCGAGTACGCCGTCGCGGACGCCGTCGCCCTGCTCCCCGCGCCCGACGCGCTGGACGACGCCGAGGCCTCCGCGCTGCACATCGGCTACCAGACGGGCTGGTTCGGGCTGCACCGCCGGGCGCACCTGGAGGCCGGCGAGACGCTGCTCGTGCACGCCGCCGCCGGCGGGGTCGGCAGCGCGGCCGTCCAGCTCGGCAAGGCGGCCGGCGCCACCGTGATCGGCGTCGTCGGCGGCGCCGACAAGGCCGCCGTGGCCCGCGAGCTGGGCTGCGACGTCGTCGTCGACCGGCGCTCCGAGGACGTCGTCGCCGCCGTCAAGGAGGCCACCGGCGGCCGGGGCGCCGACGTGGTCTACGACCCGGTCGGCGGGCAGGCCTACGCCCAGTCCACGAAGGTCGTCGCCTTCGAGGGCCGCATCGTGGTCGTCGGCTTCGCCAGCGGCACCATCCCCAGCCCCGGCCTCAACCACGCCCTGGTGAAGAACTACTCGATCCTCGGCCTGCACTGGGGCCTGTACAACACCAAGAACCCGAAGCTGGTCCAGCACTGCCACGAGCAGCTCACCGCACTCGCCGCCCGGGGCGCCATCAAGCCCCTGGTCAGCGAGCGGGTGACGTTCGACGAGGCCGCGGCCGCCGTGCAGCGGGTCGCGGACGGCGTCACCACCGGCCGCGTCGTGGTCGTGCCCGCCCAGCAGAACGGAGCCGCCGCATGAGCGTCGACGCAGCGGAACTCAGGCGCCGCACCGCCGAGTTGCTGGCCACGCACCCGCCCGCCTCCACCGACCGGCTGGAGTTCCTGCGCGCCCGCTTCGACGCGGGCCTCGCCTGGGTCCACTACCCCGAGGGCCTCGGCGGCCTGGGCGCCCCGCGCTCCCTCCAGGCCGTCGTGGACGCCGAACTGGAAGCGGCCGGCGCCCCCGACAACGACCCGCGCCGCATCGGCATCGGCCTGGGCATGGCCGCCCCGACGATCCTCAAGTACGGCACCGACGAGCAGAAGCAGCGCTTCCTGCGGCCGCTGTGGACCGGCGAGGAGGTCTGGTGCCAGCTCTTCAGCGAGCCCGGCGCCGGATCCGACCTGGCCGCGCTCGGCACCCGCGCCGTCCGGGAGGAGGGGAGCGGCGACTGGGTGGTCGACGGGCAGAAGGTGTGGACCTCCAGCGCCCACCTCGCCCGCTGGGCCATCCTCATCGCCCGCACCGACCCGGACCTGCCCAAGCACGCGGGCATCACCTACTTCCTGTGCGACATGACCGACCCCGGCGTCGAGGTGCGCCCGCTGCGCCAGATCACCGGCGAGGCGGAGTTCAACGAGGTCTTTCTCACCGGCGTCCGCATCCCCGACGACCGCCGCCTCGGCGAGGTCGGCGACGGCTGGCGGGTCGCGCAGACCACGCTGAACAACGAACGCGTCGCCATCGGCGGCATGCGGCTGCCCCGCGAGGGCGGCATGATCGCCCCGGTCGCCAGGACGTGGCGGGAGCGGCCCGAACTGCGCACCCACGACCTGCACCAGCGGCTGCTGAAGCTCTGGGTCGAGGCCGAGGTGTCCCGCCTGACCGCCGAGCGGCTGCGCCAGCAGCTCGTCGCCGGCCAGCCCGGCCCCGAGGGCGCCGGCATGAAGCTCGCCTTCGCCCGCCTCAACCAGGAGATCAGCGGCCTGGAAGTCGAACTGCGCGGTCCTGAGGGCCTGTTGTACGACGACTGGACCATGCGCCGGCCGGAGCTGGTGGACTTCACCGGCCGCGACGCCGGCTACCGCTACCTGCGCTCCAAGGGCAACAGCATCGAGGGCGGGACCAGCGAGGTCCTGCTGAACATCGTCGCCGAGCGCGTCCTGGGCCTGCCCGCCGAGCCGCGCACCGACAAGGACGTCGCCTGGAAGGACCTCGCCCGATGAGCCGCACCGAGCCCGACCTGCTGTACTCGGAGGAGGAAGAGGCGCTGCGCGCCGCCGTCCGGGACCTGCTCACCGACCACTGCGACCCCGCCGGGGTGATCGCCCGCGCCGAGTCGGACACCCCGCACGACCGCGCGCTGTGGAAGTCCCTCGCCGAGGCCATGGGCCTCGCCGGTCTCCTGGTCCCCGAGGAGCTGGGCGGCCAAGGCGCCTCGCACCGCGAAGTCGCCGTCGTCCTGGAGGAGTTGGGCCGCTCGGTGGCACCGGTGCCGTACCTGGCCAGTGCCGTGGTGGCCACCGAGGCGCTGCTGGAGTGCGGTGACCGGGAGCTGCTGGGCCGGCTGGCGTCCGGCCGGACCGTCGGCGTTCTGGCCGTCGGGCTGCACCTGGCCCCGGGCGACGCCCTGCCCGCCGTACGGCTGGAGGACGGGCGGCTGCACGGCGAGGTGACCGGCGTCGCGGACGCCGCGGCCGCGGACGTGCTGCTGGTGCCGGCTCAGGACGGCGGGCTGTACGCCGTCGAGGCCGACGCCGTGACCGTCACCCCGCAGACCTCGCTCGACCTGACCCGCCCGCTCGCCACGGTCACCCTCACCGGGGCCGAGGGCCGCCGCCTGGGTGACACGGAGCCCGCGGTGCGACGCGCCCTGCGCAGCGCCGCCGGGCTGCTCACCTCCGAGCAACTGGGCCTTGCCGACTGGGCGTTGACCGAGACCGTGCGCTACCTCAAGGAGCGCAAGCAGTTCAACCGGCCGGTCGGCGGCTTCCAGGCGCTCAAGCACCGGCTCGCCCAGCTGTGGCTGGAGGTCGTCAGCCTCCGCGCCGCCGCACGGGCCGCCGCCGACGCGCTCACCACCGGCGAGGACACCGACCTGACGGTGGCCGTCGCCCAGTCCTACGCCGGTCCCGTCGCGGTCCACGCCGCCGAGGAGGCCCTGCAACTGCACGGCGGCATCGGCATGACCTGGGAACACCCGGTCCACCTCTGCCTGAAGCGGGCCAAGGCCGACTCGATCGCCCACGGCACGTCGGGCGCCCACCGCGCGGCCGTGGCCGGACTCGTCGACCTCCAGGCCCCCTGACGGCCGCCGACGCCGGCCCCGAGAAACCCCGAGAAGCCCGCCCCGTCCGGGGCGGGCTTTCCCGTGCCCGTCCGCCACCGGAGTGAACGGGCGACGGCGAGTCGGCCAACTCCATTGCCGTACGGGTTCGTTGGGCCCGGCCCGGCCCCATACTCCCTGTGGTTCCGTCCCGCCCCACAGGGAGGCAGCGCATGGCCCTCATCACCCGTCGCAGAGCGCTCACCACCGCCGGTGCCGCGCTCACCGCGGTGCTCGCCCCGCCCGCCGGCAGCGCCTTCGCCGCCGAACACCGGCGCGGCCCCCGCCCGTTGTGGCGCGCCCACGCCCACAACGACTACGAGCACCCCCGCCCCCTCCTCGACGCGCTCGACCACCGCTTCGGCAGCGTCGAGGCCGACATCTTCCTCGTGGGCGACCAGCTCCTGGTCGCCCACGACGCCACCCAGCTGGACCCCGCCCGCACCCTGGAGTCCCTGTACCTCGACCCGCTCGCCGCCCGCGTCAAGGCGCAGCACGGCTCGGTCTACCGGGGCTGGCACACGCCCCTGCAACTCCTCATCGACATCAAGACCGAGGGCTCCTCCACGTACCTCGAACTCGACCGCCACCTCAGGCGCTACCCGCACCTGTTCACCACGTACGCCCACGGCCGCGTGCGCCCCGGCCCGGTCACCGCCGTCATCTCCGGCGACCGCGCCGCCCGCGTGCCGATGGAGGCCCAGACGGTCCGGCGCGCCTTCTACGACGGGCGCCTCACCGACCTCGGCACCCCGGCACCCGCCTCGTTCGTGCCGCTCATCAGCGACAACTGGACACTCACCTTCACCTGGCTCGGCGTGGGCGCCTTCCCCGACGCCGAGCGGCGCACCCTGCGCACGCTGGTGTCCACCGCGCACCGGCGCGGGCAGAAGGTGCGCTTCTGGGCCACCCCCGACACCCCGGGGCCCGCCCGCGACGCCCTGTGGTCCGAACTGCTCGCGGCCGGCGTCGACCACCTCAACACCGACGACCTGGCGGGCCTGGAGTCCTTCCTGGACGCCCGCGCCTGACGGCCCGGCCGCGGGACACCACCCGTTCGGACGACGGCCACGCCGCCCTGACGAACCCTCCGCTACGCCACACTTGCGGCCGAACGCCGCGAACCGGACGCGTGGCGGAGGAGGGTGACGATGGCCGTAACGATTTCCGCCGTGCTGTTGCTGCTGATCCTGGCGGTGATCTTCGTGCGCAGCGGCGGGCTCAAGATGTCGCACGCGGTGGTCTGCCTGCTGCTCGGCTTCTTCCTGGCGGGGACGAGCATGGCCCCGACCATCTCCAGCGGCCTCGTGGCCACCGCCGACATCGTCAGCAGCATCCGGCCGTGACACCGCAGGCGGTCACCGGGTGAACACCCCGATGCCGTTGGCCACGGGGCGCTCCGAGCCGTCCGAGGGGTGGTTGCGCACCGTCACCGAGGCGGCCCCCGGCGGCCGGGCGACCAGCGTCGAGGAACCGCCCCCGTCGAGGCTGAACCCCTCGGTCGCGCCCAGCCCCGCGAGCAGGTGCGCCACCTCCGCGATCGTCATCCCGGTGCGGTAGGACCGGGCGCCGTCCAGCGCCACCAGGTACACCGTCCGGCCGCCGTGGGCGAGACCCACGGCCGTGCGCACCGCCGAGGCCCGCGTGTCCAGGCCCGGCAGCGGCTGTCCGCCGGACAGCACCGGGTAACCGCCGAGGGCGAAACGGTACGCGACCCCCCGGCCCGACGTGAGCGCGTACCGCACCGACACCCGGGCGCCCTCGGCGAGGGCGCGCAGCCGCTGGGCGCCCGCCTCCCGGCCGACCAGGACCGTGGTGCCGAAGGCGACGGGGCCGCTGCCCGGGCGCGCGGAGGCGGACACCACCCGGCCGTGCCGGACGGTCACCTCGTACGTGTCGGCGCTGCACGGCGCGGCCCGCTCGGTGTCGGAGCCGCAGGTCGCCCGCACCCGGGAGGCGCTGCCCCAGACCCGCGTGTAGGCGCCGACGGAGTTCTCGGGCAGCGCGTACTGGTTCAGCCCGCCGAGGGGCGTCCGCCGCCCGGCGATGACGACCGAGCCGGTCAGGGACAGGTCGTCCAGGTGGGCCCGGCCGTCGGCGCCCACGCCGAGCACGGCGGTCGTGTGTGTCCCCGGCGGCAGGGCGGGACCGAACCGCTGGGCGTCCGGCACCGCACCCTTCAGGATCCGGCCGTCCGCGATCGCCGGTCCCACACTGGCCCCGGTCGGCGCGACACCGGGGTGCTGGGCCTCGCTGATGTTGAAGAAGTCCCCGTTCACCCCGGCGACGGCCTTCTGACGGCCCGCCATGTGCGACACCGTGTCACGGGCCGCCACCGCCCCGGGGCTCAGCAGCCCCAGCCGTACGTGAGCGTCGGTCAGGTCCGCGCTGAGCAGGTGCACATGGGTCACGCCGGCCGCCGCCGTCACGTCGTACTGCCGGTACGTCACCCCTGGGGCGACCGCGGTCCAGCCCGGCGCGGCACCGGCCGGGGTCCCCCCGACGAGGGCGGCGCCGGCCAGGGTGCCCAGTGCCGTGAGGACGGTGACGGACCTCCTGGCGGTTCTCCTGGCGGTTCTCCTGGCGGTGCGGATCGTCCAGCTTCGCCCTGTCCCCACCGGCGCTTGACGCGGTGTCACCCGACGCAGTGTCACGAAGCCCCCTCATGAGTCGGCACACCTTCTCACGGCACCGGGGACGGCCCGTACGGGACAGGCGCGAACTCCACGAGAACGGGTGAGCACAGGGGCGTGTCGGCGGGGCGTTCGGGTAGGGGGCGGGTCATCCGTACGGGGGAGCCGAGGGGGCGACGAGCGGCGGGTCCGGGCCGTCGCGCGCGGGATCGGCCCAGCTGGGTACCCGGGCGCGACACGACTGTCCTACGGAGGTGGAACGGTGGCCGACGTGGCCGATCGGAGGAGGATGCCCTGGGGCCTTCGGAAGGGGCGCACCGCCCACGCGCGCGGGGGCGAAGGACGCCGACCGCACGGCGGGGCGCGGGGCCGGGGCGGCAACGGGACTGCGGTCACCGACCCCGCCCCAAGACATCAGCTGTTCACGCCGGCCACCGCCCGCGTCACCCCCGTCGTCCCTCGCGGCACGGGCGCGGGGGACGGCGCCGGCATCGAGGAGGGGAACCGGACATGACGTCCACGGGCATCACGCTCACGCTGCGCACCCTGCACGACGGCGAACGCTCACTGGAGCGGGCCCTGCTGGCCGCGGCCGGACGGCACCGCGCCGAGCACGAGTTCCACCACGGCGCCCTGGACGTCGCGCGCTGGTCCCACGAGCACTGCTCCCGCCTCGCCGACAGCGGCCGCGGACGGGGCCTGGGGCTGCCCGGGCCACCCGGCGACCCGGCCCCCGGCGTCCTCACCACCCTGCGCGAGAAGACCGCCGGGGCGCTGGGCCGGCGGCCGGACATCGGTCTGCTGCTCCTGCGCGACCTGTGCGAGCTGCACCTGGCCGCCACGCGCAACTCCCTGCACTGGGGGATGCTCGCGCAGGCGGCCCAGGCGACCCGCGACGAGGACCTGCTGACCCTGGCGAGCGAGTGCCACCCGCGGACGCTGCGGCAGATCCGCTGGACGAACACGCTGCTCAGGGAGCATTCGCCGCAGCTCCTGAGCAGCGTGTGAGCGGCTTGTCGATATGTCGGTGTGTCGCCCTACCGGCGTCTGGGGGTCGCGATGTCTCGGTGACTGGGTGACTCGAGGTCTCGGCGTACGGGCAAACGGGCGTGCAGGCGTACGGGCCTGTGGACGTTTCGGCGTGGAGCGGCTGAGCGGGTCTGCCGGGGGCTCAGGCCTCCTCGCCCTCGTCCGGTTCGCGCTCGCCCTCGGCCTGCGAGGGGGTCGAGTGGTCGGGCTCGGTGGGCACGTCGTCGGGCTCGCGCTCGCCTTCGGCCTGGGACGGGGTGGTCTCGGTCATGGTGCTGCCTTTCGCTGTGCGGGTTCGACGGGCACCGGGTACCCCGGTCGCCGCAGGTGGTACGTGCGCATCCGGGCGGGATCGTCAGGCTTCGACCAGGGTCCGGTGCGGGGAGCGGCCATACGCGGCGCGGTAGAGCGCGGCGAAGCGGCCCGGGTGGGCGAAGCCCCAGCGCGCCGCGACCTGCGTGACCGTGGTGCCGTCGCGGGGGTCGGCCGCGAGCAGTTCGTGGTGGGCGTGCGCGAGCCGCACCCGGCGCAGATGGGCCAAGGGGGTGGTGTCCAGGTGCCGCCGGAAGGCGTACTGCAGCGCGCGCACCGTGATGTGCGCGGCGGCGGCGATCTCCGCGACGGTCACCGGCTCGCCGGCGTGGTCGTCGATGTGGGCGAGGGCGCGCCGCAGCGCGGCCGGGTGGGCGTCGGCGCGGTCGGAGGCGGTCGGGTCGGTGAGCGCGCTGTTCGGGAAGGTGGCCAGCACGGTCGCGGCCAGGTGCTGGGCGGCGGTGGAGGCCACCAGCGGCTGGTCGGCGAGGTCCGGGTCGGCCAGGACGTGGTCGCGCAGGTAGGTGATCGCGCCGCGCAGCCGGTCGGCCGCCGCCGGGGAGTGCGGCCGGTGCCCGGTCAGCCGGACGGGCCCGGGGCGCGACGCCGGCGCGGTCGCGGCGACCTGGTCGAGCAGGGCCGGGTCCAGCATCGTGATGTTGTACCGGGCGGCGCGCACCACCCCCGCGTACGCATGGTCCGGCGGGGCGAAGGACACCACGTCGCCGGGGCCGAAGGAGTCCTGGACACCCGGGTACACGTGGTCCTCGATGGTCCCGTCGTGCACGACGCACAGGCAGATCCGGCCCAGCGGGGTGACCGCGTAGCTCATGTCGAAGTCGAGGGCGAGCTCGTCTACGCTCAGCGACGGTGTGGCGCTGCGCCGGACCCGGGCCCGGCTGCCGGCGGGGCTGCCGCCGCCGATGCGCATCCTGGCGTAGGCGCGGCTGAGGAAGTCCTCGGTGAGGTCCAGGTCGTCACTGTCGAACGTGAGGGTCTGCACGGTGGCCCTTGTCTCCTCGCCCGGACGGCCGTCATGCCGGGTCTCCCCGAGCGGGTACCCCGATTCCCGGGCGCCGGTCGCCCCCTTTCGTTTTCCGTACCGGTATGGCCCGGATCGTTCGTCCGGCGGCTGGCCGAGCGGCCGTGCACTGCGCAAGGTGGAACGGGAGGCACGTGCCGCGCCGGGCCGGGGGCGCCGGGGCGCGGGTGACGGGAAGGCACCGATGGGAGACGAACGGCCGGAGATGACCGAACAGCACGACCTGGTCGGCAGGATCGCCGCCCTGCAGGAGGAGGTCGACCAGCTGCGCCGGGCCGTGGCCTCGCACGCCGTGGTCGACCAGGCGATCGGCGTGGTCATCGCGGTGAGCGGACTGCGTCCGGAGCAGGGCTGGGAGGTCCTGCGGGAGGTCTCCCAGCGCACCAACACCAAGCTGCGGGTGGTCGCGGCGCAGGTGGTGCGCTGGGCGGACTGCGGGGCCCTGCCCGAACCGACCCGCACGACCCTGAGCACTGTCCTCGCCGCCCACCACCCACCCCTGGGCCGGGCCCTGGTACGCCGGCCGTACCGGCCGTGGGGCGTGGCGGAGCGGGAGCGGTCGCCGCGGGCGTGACGGCCGTGGCGACCTCCGGCCGAGGTGTCGCTACGGCTCCTTCCGCGCGGTCGTCGCGTTCGTGACCCGGGGCCGCTGGTGCTCCCGCGGGCGCACGGCACCGCCCAGCGCCAGGACCGTCATCACGGCCGCGGCCCCGACCGCCACGGCGAAGCCGGCGTGCGCGCCACCCGCGTCCACCACCCGCCCCGCGAGGGCGGCGGCGGCCGCCGAGCCTGCCGCGCTCGCGGAGTTCCCCCAGGTGAAGGCCTGGGTGAGGACGGCCCGCGGGACCGACGCCTCGGTGAGCACGGAGGCGAGGACCAGCAGGACCGGCACGGCGAGCCCGGTCAGGGCGAGCGCGGCACCGACCGCGAGGGGAGCGTTCAGGAAGGTCAGCGGGAGGCACGCCAGGGTGAGACAGGCGGCGGCCGCGGCCTGACGCCGGTGGGGCGAGCCGCCGTGGCGTCCGGCGCCGTACGCCCAGCCGGCCAGGAGGCTGGTGCAATTCGAGGCCAGGTAGAGCGGCGCCGCCGCGTCCGGCGTGCCGCACCCGACGGCGTACGCCGTGACGGACACCTGGGTCGCGCCGAAGAACACCCCGAGCGCAAGACCGAGTCCGGCCTGCCGCAGGAACGCCGGGCCCAGCAGGGCGTCGCGTCCGGCGCGGCTGCGGGTGGCGCGTGCGGTGACGGGGGGTGCGGTGACGGGGGGTGCGGTGCGCCGCCGTCCGGCGAGGCCGAGTCCGCCGCCGATCACCAGCCAGGCGGCGAGGAGCACACCGGCGCCGGGACGGCCGGCCGCGCCCAGGACGCTCACCAGGGCCGGGCCCGCCAGGTAGGCCACGCCGTTGGCGAGGGCCTCCAGGGCGAAGGCGGCGGGGAGCAGAGTGGAGGCGCTGGTCCGCGGGGTGGAGGCACCGTCGGACGGTGTGGGGGAGGCGCTGGGCGGGGTGGGGGAGGTGTCGGGCGGTGTGGGGGAGGCGCCCTGCGGCGTGCGGGAGGCGTCGGGCGAAGTGGTGGAGGCACCGGACATTGTGTGGGACGGTCCGCCCGACAGCAGCGCCGACCAGCGGGCGGCGGACAGGGCGCCGAGCTGGGGCAGCGTCGCCCCCACGAGCACGCCCGCGACGAGGTCCGGTGCGGCGCCCGTGAGCAGCAGCGCCACCGCCGCCGCGTGGGCGACCAGCGCACAGGGGAGGACCCGTGTCTGCCCGTACCGGTCGACCAGGAGGCCGAGTTGGGGGCCCATGACGGCGTCCGCGACGGCGAACCCGCCGGTCACCACGCCCGCGGCGGCGTACGACCCGGTGCGCGCGTGCACCAGCCAGAGCAGGCCGATGCCGGTCATGGCGATGCCGAGCCGCCCGACGGCGGCGGGCAGGAAGAAGGCCGCGGCACCCGAGATGCGCAGCAGGATGCGGTAGTTCGCCGGAGCCGAAGGCACGGCGCGTCCCTTTCGCCGCCCGGCGGGACGCGCCACCCGGGTCGTCGGCGTCCGGACGTGCCGACCCGTGGCGTCGCCTGGAGCCGTCCAGTGGTGGCGTGGGGCGGGGACGCGCACCCCACGCCGACTCCGTCACCGGGCAGGTGTCATGCGGTGGTTGGTGTGTCGTGGTCGGTCGTACGGGCCGTCGATCACGCGATCGTCGATCACCGGGTGGACCTTCCCCGAGCGTAGGCGAAGCGCGCCGGGAAGCGAACCCTTACGTTTCACCTGTTCCGGCACCGGCACGGGCCGCGGTGCCCTCACCCTGCGGTGGCTGTCCCACAGGCCCCGCCACGGCCGCCGACAGGGGCGTGCCGTGCCCCGGGCGCACGAGGAGCCGCTGTCCGCGCGGAGCGGCAGGGGCGGCAGAATCCCCGCATGATCCTCCACTGCGCCGTACTCGACGACTACCAGGACGCCGCCCTCACCCACGCGGACTGGAGCCCCCTCGCCGACCGGGTCGAGGTACGCACGCTGCGCGAACACCTCACCGACCAGGACCGGTTGGCCGCCGAGCTGGCCGACTGCGAGATCGTCGTGGCCATGCGCGAGCGCACCCCGTTCGACGCCGCCCTGCTGCGCCGCCTGCCCCGATTGCGCCTGCTGGTCACCACCGGCAGGCGCAACCCGTCCATCGACCTGGACGCGGCGGCCGCGCAGGGCGTGACGGTGTGCGGCACCGCGAGCAGCCCCACCCCGCCCGTGGAACTCACCTGGGCGCTCCTGCTCGGCCTCGCCCGTCACCTCACCACCGAGAACCGGGCCCTGCGCGAGGGCGGCCCCTGGCAGTCCACCGTCGGCGCGGACCTCGCCGGCCGGACGCTGGGTCTGCTGGGGCCGGGCCGGATCGGCAGCCGGGTCGCCCGTGTGGCGACCGCGTTCGGCATGGACGTCCTCGCCTGGAGCCCGCACCTCACCGCCGAGCGGGCGGCCGAGGGCGGTGCCGAACTCGCCGCCGGCAAGGAGGACTTGCTGCGGCGCAGCGACTTCGTGTCCCTCCACCTCGTCCTGTCCGACCGCACCCGCGGCCTGCTCGGCGAGCCGGAACTGCGCGCGATGCGCCCGCACGCCTACCTGCTCAACACCTCCCGCGCCGGCCTCGTCGACCAGCCCGCGCTGCTGCGCGCCCTGCGCGAGGGCTGGATCGCCGGGGCCGGGCTCGACGTCTTCGACACCGAGCCACTCCCGGCCGACGACCCCCTGCGCGCCCTGCCCAACGTGCTGGCCACTCCACACCTCGGCTACGTCACCGAGGGCAACTACCGCACCTTCTACGGCGAGGTGGTGGAGGACATCACCGCGTACCTCGACGGCAGCCCGGTGAGGGTACTGACGGGCGGCTGACGTTCACCGACCTTGGCGCCGCCGCCCGGCAAGCCGTATCACGGACAGGGAGGAAGAATCATTCGTTTTCCGCGCACTCGTGTTGCGCCGGTCGCAGTGTCCCTCGGTATCGGTTTTCTCTTGGGACTGGCAGGCCCCCTTGTCGAAAGATGGGAGAACCCTGTCTGCGCCTCTCTGGGCGTCGTTTTTTCCGATGGATGGTCATGGGTTTGTTATGCATTCCTGGTGGGCTATTTCGGACGATCCAAAGTTGATTCATCCCTGCTTTCATCTTCGGGGTTGGCTGTCGGTGTGGCCACATACTATGTTTTCAAAGACCTGAGTCCCAGCCTCCCGACCGGACTGGAATCTGGCGGCACCGGCGGAATGAACTACTCCAGCATGCTCGCATGGGGGCTGTCGGCTTTCATTCTTGGGGCACCCGCCGGGCTCCTGGGCAACCTGGCGCGCATTCCAAGCGTTGGCGGTCTCCCGTTCCGGCTGATTGTTCCGCTCGTAGCACTTGTAGAGACCTCCGTGCGGCTGGCTGTAGAGGCGGATGGGCAACGCGCGGTCGTTGGAATCACTTGGAATGTGATTCGGCTTGTTGCGGGCGTCGTCGCTGCGACTCTGGCCATTCATGCCATCCGAGGTTGGTGGTGCTCTCGGCGTACTCGTTCCGCGGAGTCCTCATGACCTTCCGAAGTGCTGTAAGAGCAACACGAAGGCGCCCGATGCCGCGGTTCGCGCGGTGTCGGGCGCCCTGAGGGGTGTCGGTCGGGTGCGGCTGGGGGTGTCCTAGAAGAAGCCCAGCTTCTTCGGTGAGTAGGACACCAGGAGGTTCTTCGTCTGCTGGTAGTGCTCCAGCATCATCTTGTGCGTCTCCCGGCCGATCCCCGACTGCTTGTACCCGCCGAACGCGGCGTGCGCCGGGTAGGCGTGGTAGCAGTTCGTCCAGACCCGGCCCGCCTGGATCGCCCGGCCCGCGCGGTACGCCGTGTTGATGTCCCGCGTCCACACCCCGGCCCCCAGGCCGTACGCCGTGTCGTTCGCGATCTTGATGGCGTCGTCGAAATCGTCGAACGACGCCACCGAGACGACCGGCCCGAAGATCTCCTCCTGGAAGACCCGCATGCGGTTGTCGCCCTCGAAGATGGTCGGCCGGACGTAGTACCCGCCCGCCAACTCGCCGTCGTACTCGGCGCGTTCCCCGCCCGTGAGGACCTTCGCGCCCTCCTCGCGGCCGATGTCGATGTACGACAGGATCTTCTGGAGCTGCTCGCCGGACGCCTGGGCGCCGATCATCGTGTCGGTGTCCAGCGGGTGCCCCGGCTTGATCAGCTCGGTGCGGGCGACGGCCGCCGACAGGAAGTCGCCGTAGTTGCCGCTCTGGATCAGGCCGCGCGACGGGCAGGTGCACACCTCGCCCTGGTTGAGCGCGAACATCGTGAAGCCCTCGAGCGCCTTGTCCCGCAGGTCGTCGTCCTTCTCCCACACGTCGTCGAAGAAGATGTTCGGGGACTTGCCGCCCAGTTCCAGCGTGACCGGCTTCAGGTTCTCCGCCGCGTACTGCATGATCAGCCGGCCCGTGGAGGTCTCCCCGGTGAACGCCACCTTGGCCACCCGGGGGCTCGACGCGAGCGGCTTGCCCGCCTCCGGCCCGAACCCGTTGACGATGTTCAGCACCCCCGGTGGCAGCAGGTCCGCGACCAGGCTCAGCCAGTAGTGGATGGACACCGGCGTCTGCTCGGCGGGCTTGAGCACCACCGCGTTGCCCGCGGCCAGCGCCGGCGCCAGCTTCCACGCGGCCATCAGGATGGGGAAGTTCCACGGGATGATCTGCGCGACCACGCCCAGCGGCTCGTGGAAGTGGTACGCCACCGTGTCGTCGTCGACCTCGCTGAGCGAGCCCTCCTGCGCGCGTACCGCTCCCGCGAAGTAGCGGAAGTGGTCGATGGCCAGCGGGATGTCCGCGGCCAGCGTCTCGCGCACCGGCTTGCCGTTCTCCCAGCTCTCCGCGACCGCCAGCTCTTCGAGGTGCGCCTCCATGCGGTCCGCGATCCGCAGCAGGACGTCCGACCGCTCGGTGGCCGAGGTGCGGGCCCAGCCGGGCGCTGCCGCGTGCGCCGCGTCCAGCGCCTTCTCCACGTCCTCGGCGGTGCCCCGCGCCACCTCAGTGAACGGCCGGCCGTTCACCGGGCTCGGGTTCTCGAAGTACTGCCCGCGGGTCGGCGGCACGTACTCCCCGCCGATGAAGTGGTCGTAGCGCGACCGGTAGGAGACGATCGCGCCTTCGGTGCCCGGCGCGGCGTAACGAGTCATGCGGGGTGCCTCCCTCAGCGGGCGCCGCCCGCCGTTGGGCGGCTCTCGACGCGAGGCTAGGAAGCGCTACGTTGCACGAAGGTTGCGTGCCGTCGGGGGCCGAGGTGGGCCTGGGTTCGCACCCCTGCGGGGCCGCGCCGCCCCCAGCCCTGTCCGCGGCGCCGGGTGCCCAGTCCCGGCCGCGCGGCCCGCCCGGTCCCATCCGGCCGGCGCGGCGAACTCCGCCTCCAGCGCCGTGAGCCGGGCCCGGACCGCCGCCGTGGGACGCGCCGCCGCCAACGCCCGCCACACGTCGAGGTCTTCCTCACCCCACGCCGCGTGGACCCAGTCCGCCAGCAGGTCGGGATCGCCGCGGGCGACCAGCGCCGCCCGCACCTCGTCGGCCAGCCGCTCCCGCATCCGGACGACCGCCGGGGCCTGCGACGCCGGGAGCAGCGGACCGGCGTACGCCGACGCCGCGCCCGTCACCGAGCCGGCCGCCAGCCGGCGCTCCACCACCGCGACGTCGGTCGTCACCGGCACCGTGAGGCGGTACGGCCGCGACGCCAGCAGCCCCGGACCCAACACCCCGCGCAGCCGCGCCAGTTCCGCGCGCAGCGTCACCGGCGTCACCGACTCGTCCTCGTACAGCGCGCACAGCAGCTCGTCCCCGCTCAGGCCCTCCGGGTGCGCGGCCAGCAGCACCAGGATCTCGCTGTGCCGCCGGCTCAGCCGGATCCGCCGTCCGTCGGCGCACAGCAGCGCCTCGTCGCGCCCGAGCGCCGTCACCTCCGGTGTCCCCGCCGCGGCCGGGCGCGGTGCGAGCAGCGCCAGGTGCGACTCGGCGGCCCGCGCGACCGCCTGGACGAAGCCCAGGCTGTGCGGGTGCGCCAGCCCGTCGCCCCCGGTGATGTCCACCGCGCCCAGCACCCGTCCGGTGCGCGGGTCGTGCACCGGGGCCGCCGCGCACGTCCACGGCTGCACGCGCCGGATGAAGTGCTCGGCCGCGAACACCTGCACCGGCCGGTCCACCGCGACGGCGGTCCCCGGCGCGTTCGTGCCGACCGCGCTCTCCGCCCAGCGCGCGCCGGGCACGAAGTTCATCCGCCCCGCCTTGCGCCGGGTCGCCGGGTGCCCCTCGACCCACAGCAGCCGCCCGTGCGCGTCGCACACCGCGAGCAGGTGCTCGCCGTCGGCGGCGAACGTGCCCATCAGCTCCCGGAACAGCGGCATCACCGCGGCCAGCGGGTGCTCCGCCCGGTACGCGCCGAGGTCGCCGTCGCTCAACTCGACGCTCGCGGCGCCGTCCGGCCCGACCCCGGCCCGCGCCGACCGTCTCCAGGAGTCGGCCACCACGGTCCGCACCGGCCGCGGCACGGTGCCCGCCGCGGTGAACGTCTCGTGCGCGCGCCGCAGCGCCCGTACGCGTTCTCCGGGATCGGCGCCCGGCTCCAGAGCCACCCAGGGATCGGTCAACTAGGCCTCCCGACAGCGATACGGCTGGGGACCATCCTCACGCGGGGACCGGGGCCCGACAACAGGTGCCGCACCCGCGTCGTCCGACGGTGCGTCAGGAGTGTGCGGCCACGCCCGCCGGATCGTCCAGCACCCCGCGCACCACCGCGTGCGCGGCACCCAGCAGCGGCCCCTGCGGCCCCAGGGGTGACACCGACACCGGGCAGGCGGGTCCCGCCGTGCGCCGCGCCAACTCCTCCTCCAGGGAGGGCAGGAGCCACGGCGCGAGTCCGGCCAGGGCGCCGCCCAGCACCACGGACCGCGGGTCGAGGAGGTTGACCGCGCCGGTCAGGGCGATGCCCAGGGCCGTCCCGGCGTCGCGCAGGGCGCGCCGTACGTCCTCGTCGCCGTCGGCCGCGCGTCCCGCGAGCAACCCCACGCGGTCCTCGCCCAGTGCGAGACCGGCCGCCCGCAGCACCGCCTCCTCGCCGGCGTACTGCTCCAGGCAGCCGCGCCCGCCGCACCCGCACGCGGGCCCGTCGGGGTGGACGGGGACGTGGCCGAGTTCGCCCGCGAAACCGCGCGTGCCGCGCAGCAGGCTGCCGTCGACCACGACCGCGCCACCGATGCCGATCTCCGCCGACACGTGCAGGAAGTCCCGCGGGGTGCCCTCGGTGAGCCAGAGCTCGGCCAGGGCGCCGAAGTTGGCCTCGTTGTCGACGGTCAGGGGCTGGTCCCCGGGCAGCAGGGCGCCCAGGTCCGTGTCGTGCCAGTCGAGGTTCGGGGCGCGGACGACGGTGCGGCCGTCCCGGTCCACCAGACCGGGGACGGCCACCGCCAGTCCGGCCGGCCACAGCCGCTCGCCCCAAGCGGCCGTGACCACCTCGTCGATCAGCTCGGCGAGTTCGGCGACGACCGGCTCGGGGGAGCGGCCCCGGTTGGTGCCGTGCCGCACGGCTCGCGCCCGCACCTCGCCGCGCAGGTCCATCGCGCACACCGCGAGGTGGTCGACGCCGATCTCCGCCCCGATCCCCGCGGGGCCGTGGCCGCTCACGGCGAGGGCCGAGCCGGGGCGGCCCACCCGGCCGGGCCGCTCGGGGCCCAGCTCCTCGAGCAGTCCGGTGCGTATCAGCTCGTCGACCAGCGTCGACACGGCCGCCCGGGTCAGTCCGATGCGCGAGGCGACCGCGGCCCGCGACAGCGACCCCTCCGCGCGGACGGCGTGCATCACGCGCGCCAGGTTGCGGCGGCGCATGCCCTGCTGGGTGTCGGGCAGCGCCGGCCCCCGGCCGGCGGGTCGGTCCTCGTGCAGCGGTGCGCTCATGCCTCCGTCAGTCCTCAGGTCGGCCTACGTGGTCCTCGCGGCGGCCTTCGCCGGTCCCTGGGACGGTCGACGTGGTCGGTCCGTTCCCAGGCCCTTCGCCGGTCCCGGCCCCGTTCGCCGGTCCCGGCCCCGCTAGGCGGTCCTGGCACCGGGCGCTGGAACCGCTAGGCGGTCCTGGCACCCGGCGCCGGAACCGCTGGGCGGCCCAGGCACCTCGCGCCGTTCCCGGCCCGGTCACCGGAGCCCCCGGGAACCGTGCCGGCCGGGGCCCGGTCACCGAAGTCCAGGGAACCGTGCCGACCGGGCCCCGGTCACCGGAGTCCTCCGGGAACCGGCCCGCTTCCAGCCGGTCCCCACAGTCCGCCGGGGCCCGGGCCCGCCGTCGTCCGGCCTCAGTCCGTGCCCCGCTCCAGCAGCGCCGCGGCACCGGAGAGTACCCCGGAGATCCGGTCCATGGTCGCCCCGTCCCGCTCCACGGGCTCCAGCACCGGACCGCGGGCCGTGTCCCAGCGCCGGGCCACGGCGGCCGGGTCCTCGCCGGTCAGCAGGCCCGCGGCCTGGGCCGCCGCGCCGAGCGCGACCAGTTCCCTCGCCTCGGGCACCTGGACCGGGCGCCCGGAGAGCCGTCGTACCGTCTGCTGCCAGGCCGTGCCGCGGGCACCGCCGCCGATCAGCAGCAGCGGGGCGGAGCGGTCCGCGTCCTCGTCGAGGACCAGGTCGAGCGCGGCGAGCAGCGCGTGCACGGCACCGTCGTAGGCGGCCTGGAGGATCTGGCCGGCGGTGGTGTCGTGGCGCAGGCCGTGCAGCAGCCCGGAGGCGTGCGGCAGGTTCGGGGTGCGCTCGCCGTCCAGGTAGGGCAGGAGCGTGACGCCGCCCGCGGGCTCGACGGCCTCGCGGTCCAGGCCCAGCAGCGCGGCGAGCCGGTCGACGGCGAGCGTGCAGTTCAGCGTGCAGGCCAGCGGCAGCCAGTCGCCGTGCGCGTCGGCGAAGCCCGCGACGGTGCCGGTCGGGTCGGCGGGGCGGTGCCGGGAGACCGCGTACACCGTGCCCGAGGTGCCCAGGCTCAGCACCGGAGTGCCGGGGAGCAGGCCGAGGCCCAGCGCGGCCGCCGCGTTGTCGCCGGTGCCGGGAGCGACCAGGGTGCCCTTGGAGAACGGCAGGTCGTGGCGGTGCACGGTGCCCGCGACCTCGCCGGGTCGCACCACGCGCGGCAGCAGCGCCTGGTCGAGGCCCACGTGCGCGAGGATCTCCGGGTCGTACGCCTCCGTCGCCGACGCCCACCAGCCCGTGCCGGAGGCGTCGCCGCGGTCGGTGGTGCCCTCGCCGGTGAGGCGCTCGGTGAGGTAATCGTGCGGGAGGCGCACCGCGCGCGTGGCGCGCACGGCCTCGGGCTCGTTCTCGGCGAGCCACGCCCACTTGGTGACCGTGAACGAGGCGGCCGGGACCGAGCCGGTGCGTTCCGCCCAGAACTTCGCCCCGCCCAGCTCCTCGGTCAGCCGGCGGGCCTGGGGGGCCGAGCGCACGTCGTTCCACAGCAGGGCGGGGCGGACCGGCTCGCCCTGCGCGTCCAGCGTCACCAGCCCGTGCTGCTGGCCGCCGATCGACACCGCGGCGGCCTCGTGCGCCGCGGTGCCGCACTGGCGCAGCGCCTCGCACAGCGCGTCCCACCACTGCCGGGGGTCGCTCTCGCGGCCCGCTCCGGAGGACACGGTGTGCGGCGCCTGGCCGCTCGCGACGACCCGGCCGGTGGCCACGTCGACGACCAGGGCCTTGGTGGACTGGGTGGACGTGTCCACGCCGACGACGAGCGGACCCTCGGCTGCTGACATCGGGCTCTCCCTAAATTTTTTCCGCGGCTCCGCGGGATCTGTCTTCCCAGAGATGCTCGGGCATACTAATTTGTAAACAGCGATGACGAAATAGTCCCAGCACGCAAGGAGCCGCGGCATGAACTACCAGCCCACCCCCGAGGACAGGTTCACCTTCGGCCTGTGGACCGTCGGCTGGCAGGGAAGGGACCCGTTCGGCGACGCCACGCGGCGTGCCCTGGACCCGGTCGAATCGGTGCAGCGCCTCGCCGAGCTCGGCGCCTACGGCGTCACCTTCCACGACGACGACCTGATCCCCTTCGGGTCCTCCGACAGCGAGCGCGAGGAGCACATCAAGCGCTTCCGCCAGGCCCTGGACACGGCCGGCCTGACCGTCCCGATGGCCACCACCAACCTCTTCACCCACCCGGTCTTCAAGGACGGCGCGTTCACCGCGAACGACCGCGACGTGCGCCGCTACGCCCTGCGCAAGACCATCCGCAACATCGACCTGGCCGCCGAGCTGGGCGCCCAGACCTACGTCGCCTGGGGCGGCCGCGAGGGCGCCGAGTCCGGCGCCGCCAAGGACGTGCGCGTGGCCCTCGACCGCATGAAGGAGGCCTTCGACCTCCTCGGCGAGTACGTCACCTCCCAGGGCTACGACCTGCGCTTCGCCATCGAGCCCAAGCCGAACGAGCCGCGCGGCGACATCCTGCTGCCCACCGTCGGCCACGCCCTCGCCTTCATCGAGCGCCTGGAGCGCCCCGAGCTGTACGGCGTGAACCCGGAGGTCGGCCACGAGCAGATGGCCGGCCTGAACTTCCCGCACGGCATCGCCCAGGCCCTGTGGGCGGGCAAGCTCTTCCACATCGACCTCAACGGCCAGTCCGGCATCAAGTACGACCAGGACCTGCGCTTCGGCGCCGGCGACCTGCGCGCCGCGTTCTGGCTGGTCGACCTGCTGGAGAGCGCCGGCTACGAGGGTCCGCGCCACTTCGACTTCAAGCCGCCGCGGACCGAGGACCTCGACGGCGTGTGGGCGTCCGCCGCGGGCTGCATGCGCAACTACCTGATCCTGAAGGAGCGCGCGGCTGCCTTCCGCTCGGACCCGGAGGTCCAGGAGGCCCTGCGCGCCTCCCGCCTCGACGAGCTGGCCCAGCCGACCGCCGCCGACGGCCTGCAGGCGCTGCTCGGGGACCGCTCGGCGTTCGAGGAGTTCGACCCGGAGGCCGCCGCCGCGCGCGGGATGGCCTTCGAGCACCTCGACCAGCTGGCGATGGACCACCTGCTGGGTGCGCGGGGCTGAGCACCCGCGCGTGCGCGGGCTGAGCACCCGCGCGTGCTCCACACGTCGCTCCGGGCGCGAGGTCAGGGCCCGCGCGCGGCCGTTGCACCGGAATCGTGTCCTCCGTGGCACGACTCCGTGCCGACGCCCGCGCGGGGGCTCGCGCCCGGAGCGACTTCTCGACACCCTGGGCGGCATGGCCACGCCGCCCGTACCGCCGCGACCGCCCCGCCCGCCGAGCGACATGCCGCCGCCCCCTCCGGGCGACGGCTTCGGACCGCCCCCGCCGGGGCCCCCGGGTCCTCCGGGCTCCCCGGGCGACGGGTATGGGCCGCCTCCGCCGTCTCCTCCGGGGGACGGCTACGGGCCGCCGACTCCTCCGGGGCCCCCGGGGGACGGCTACGGGCCGCCCCCGCCGCCCTACGACCCGGGCCCCGAGCCCGGTTCCGGTGGCCGGGGCCCGCGCGGGCGCCGCAATCCGCTGCTCATCGCCCTGGGCGTCCTGGTGGGCGTGGCGGCCGTCGTGGTGGTCGTGGTGCTCGCCTCCGGCGGGGACGACGGCTCGGACGAGTCGCCCGGTGGCAGCACCACCGGCACGGGCACGCGCGGTCCGTCCTTCCGCCTGCCGACCCGCCTCCCCACCGCCCTGCCGTCCCGGCTGCCCACGGAGTTGCCCAGCGGGTTCCCGACAGCACTGCCGAGCGGCCTGCCCACGGAGCTGCCGAGCGGCTTCCCCTCCGAACTGCCGAGCGGTCTGGAGTCCTTGCTGCCGTCGGGGTTGGTGCCGTAGCCGGCGGGGGCGGGGGTGTGCCCGCCCCTGGGCGGCGAGGCGCGGGGACTCAGATCCCGCGCGGGAGGCGGACGTGGACGACCTTCGTCTCGATGCCGCTGTCGACCAGCCTGCCCTGCGCGTCGAACGCCCCGGCCCCGTCGGTCATCCCGAAGTCGTTGTCGTTGATCAGGGCGAGCGTGTCGTGGTCCACGCGCGCGACACCCTCGATCTTCCCGGGCACGTCCGCCACCGTGCCGAGGTCCACCGCCAGCCGCTTGGCGAGCACCGGGACGCCCGAGGCCGCCGGGTCGGCGAGCTGCTCCAGGGAGGGCGACGTCGTGTCGTCGTCCCAACGGCCGCCCAGGATGTCCGCCTTCCGGTCCAGCCGCACCACCTGGAGCCGCGCGGCCCGGTCGGTGCGCTCCTCCACCAGCAGACGGTCGCCACCCACCGCGACCACCGAGGAGATCTTCAGCTCGGAGGTGTCGTCCTCACCGGGGTCGACGACGCCCACCGGGTCGAAGCGGTAGGCGTACTCGGCGGTGACGGCCTTCCTCTTCGGCGAGAAGCGCAGCAGCCGCGTGGTCAGCGACGCCTCGCCCGCGCCCGTGTCGGGCAGCGACAGCGGGCTCTGCAACGCCATCACCAGGTCGCCGCCCGGCAACTGGGCGAGTCCCTCGAAGCCCCGGTTGACCTTCCGGTGCAGCAGCACCGCGGGCAGCGCCTCCACCACCGGGTAGTCGGTCCCGGTCAGATTGAGCCCCCGGGGCACGTACCGCGTCAGCACCTCCCCGCGCGCGGAGACGTGCACCAGGGAGGGCCCGTACTCGTCGATGAGCCAGAACGAGCCGTCCGCGGCCCGCACGACGCCCTCGGTGTCCAGGCCGTTCGGGTCGTACGACAGCGCCGTACGGGCGTCGTAGGAGTACGGCGCCTCGTCGCGCCCCGCCTGGTTCGGCAGGCCGGTGACCGGCTTGCCGGACGAGGTGGTGATCGGAACGGCCCGCAGCACGCGCACGGTGTCCCCGGTCACCTTGATCCGCACGATCGCCGGGTCGAAGCCCGGCACCGGGAAGGTGCGCCGCTTGCTGCCGGTCACCTTGATCTGGCCGTTGGGCCCGCGGTCGGTGACGGTCCAGAACTCGCCCTTGCGGCCCGCCGGGTAGATGTCGCTGCCGATGCCGCCGAGGTCGACGCCCCGGTCGTCGGCGACGGTACCGGGCAGCAGACCGTTGCTGAACGCCCCGAGCGGCACGTCCCCGAGCGTCGCGGTCCCTACGACCTCGGCCTGCGCGGCGGGGGCGGACGCGTCGGCCGACCGGGCGGACAGCAGCGCGGCTGCCACGGCGAGCGGCACGACCGCCGCGACGGAACGGTGGACGCGGCGCCGGCCGGCGGCGTACGGGGACATGGGGCCTCCTGAGGGGCGAACGGGGTGACAGCGCACAGAGTCGGGTCACTCCTCCAACGCGGTACGACGACACGGTGAACGCCGTGCGTCGGCCGCGGGTCGGGCCGACGCACGGGGTGGTTCGGCGTGAGCCGAGCGTGGCGGTGAGGCGTGAGCAGTCACCCCGCGCCCGTGTCTTCGCCTCCGCTCCCGTCCCCGTCCCCGAGGGACATCGCCGCCGCCAGGGCCGTGGCCGGGTCCCGGGCCGCGTCCCCCGCCGGGGACCAGCGCCCCCGCTCCTTGCGGTACGGCCACCAGCGCCCGTCGCGGTCCAGCCGGAGTTGGCAGGACGTGCCCGCCACCGTCCACCGGTTGCCCCGGGCGCGCAGCACCGGCCGCTCGCCGTCCTCCCAGGCCGACTCGAGCGCCCTACGCGCGCGTGCCCACGCCTCGCCCTCGACCGCCCACTCCTCCTCGAGGACGGACAGCGCCGCCGCACCGCCGTACCGCCAGGCCAGTACGGCCGACGTCAGGCCCTCCCGGCTGCGCCCGGATCCCGTGGCGAGGCGCCGACCGACGGCCGTGCGGAAGGCGCGGGGGGTGTCGGCGAGCCCGGCGGCCAGCCGCACCGCGTCCAGGTCGGCCGTCAGCTCCCCGCACGCGTGCGGGCCCCCGCCCAGCGCCTCGGCCAGCATCCGGTGCGCCTCCTCCGCCGTGCGCGCCGCCAGGAACTCCACGGCGGTCGGATCCACGCCCGCCGCGGGGGGCGTCTCGGCGTCCAGGGAGGGCGGCAGCCCGGGCTGCCCGGGGAGCTCGGGCGGGGCGGGCAGGGGCGGTCGCGCCGCCGCGTACGCCTGCGCCGCGTCGACACCGTCCCGCCGGGGCCGTGCCGCGGCCGGCTCCGGCGGGGCAGCGGCCGTACCGCGGGCCTGGAGGTCGCCCAGGACCGCCCGCGGCGACCGGCCGCGCAGCAACAGCAGGACGAACGGGTCCTCGTCCAGCAACCGCGCCACCTGGTAGCACAGCGCCGCCGTGTGTCCGCAGTGGTCCCACGCACCGCAGCCGCACGAGGCCTCCAACTCGCCCAGTCCCGGCAGCAGGTCGATCCCGGCCGTCGCCGCGTCCTCGACGAGCCGCGGCGGCATCTCACCGTCCAGCAGGGCGGCCACGTCGCCCGACCGCTCGACGGCCAGGTCCAGCAGCCGGTCCCACTGCCCCTCCGACAGCTCCGTCAGCAGCACGTCCGCGCGCTGTCCCGTCCCGTCCCGGTCCCGTACGACGGCCGTGACCCGCCCCGGGCGCACCGACACGGCACCCACGGCACCCGCGCGTGCGAGCCGACGGCCGACGCGGACCTGGGCGTTGTCCAGCGCGCCCTCCTCCAGCGCCGCGAGCCACGCCCGGCCCCACCAGGTCCGCGCGAAACTCCCTCCCCGCGCGGGGGATTGCGCGGCGAAAGTGCGCTCGGTGGCCGCGTCGTAGCGGCTGGTCGTCCCCTCGTGGCAGCCCGTTGCCGTGTCGGGGAGGTCGTCCTCGCGGTTCATCGCTCGTCCCCTCGCAGTGCGACCAGGTCGGCCAGTTCCGTGTCCGTCAGCTCCGTGAAGGCCGACTCGCCGGATCCCAGCACCGCGTCGGCGAGCCGGCGTTTGCGCGCGAGCAGATCGGCGATGCGGTCCTCGACGGTGCCCTCGGCGATGAGCCGGTGCACCTGCACCGGGCGCGTCTGGCCGATGCGGTACGCGCGGTCCGTGGCCTGCGCCTCCACGGCCGGGTTCCACCAGCGGTCGTAGTGCACGACGTGCTCGGCCCGCGTCAGGTTGAGCCCGGTGCCCGCCGCCTTCAACGACAGCAGGAACACCGGCACCTCACCGTCCTGGAAGCGCCGCACCATCGCCTCCCGCTCCGCGACCGGTGTACCGCCGTGCAGGAACTGCGTGGCCACCCCGCGCGCCGCGAGGTGCCGCTCCACGAGCCGTCCCATGCGCACGTACTGCGTGAACACCAGGGCGCTCGACCCCTCGGCGAGGAGGGTGTCCAGCAGCTCGTCCAGCAGCTCCAGCTTGCCGGAGCGCCCCGCGATCGTCGGGCGTTCCTCGCCCAGGTACTGCGCGGGGTGGTTGCAGATCTGCTTGAGCGCGGTGAGCAGCTTGACGATCAGTCCGCGCCGCGCCATGTCGTCGGCCGCGGCGATCGCGGCCAGCGTCTCGCGCACCACGGCCTCGTACAGGCCGGCCTGTTCCGCGGTAAGCGCCACCGGGTGGTCCGTCTCGGTCTTGGGCGGCAGTTCGGGCGCGATGCCCGGGTCCGACTTGCGGCGGCGCAGCAGGAACGGCCCCACCAGCCGCGCGAGCCGTTCGGCTGCGGCCGGGTCCGCACCACCCTCGACGGCACGCGCGTGGCGACGGCGGAAGGTGCCGAGCCGGCCCAGCAGGCCGGGCGTCGTCCAGTCCAGGATCGCCCACAGGTCCGAGAGGTTGTTCTCCACGGGCGTGCCGGTGAGCGCCACCCGCGCGCGTGCGGGGAGGGTGCGCAGGGCACGGGCGGTCGCCGAGTACGGGTTCTTCACGTGCTGCGCCTCGTCGGCCACGACCAGCCCCCACCGCACCTCGGCGAGCCGCGCCGCGTCCAGACGCAGCGTGCCGTACGTCGTGAGGACGAACTCGCCGTCGGCGGGGGCGTCGCCCGTGGCGGGGGCCGGGGTGTCGGTCGGTGTGTCGGTCGACGTGCCCGCCGAGGTGTCCGCTCGGGTGTCCGCCGGGGCGCCCAGGGCGCGGCGCGGGCCGTGGAAGCGCCGTACGCGCGTGCCGGGGGCGAAGCGCTCGATCTCGCGCTGCCAGTTGCCCATCAGGGACGTGGGGCAGACCACCAGCGTGGGACCCGCGGACTCCGGGGCCGCCTGGCGGTGCAGGTGCAGGGCGATCAGGGTGACGGTCTTGCCGAGGCCCATGTCGTCGGCCAGACAGCAGCCGAGCCCCCACTCCGTGGTGCGGGCCAGCCAGTCGAGGCCGCGGCGCTGGTAGTCGCGCAGCACGGCGGCCAGCCCCGCGGGCTGCGGCACCGGCTCCGTCCCCTCCCGGGCGAGCAGCCGCTCCCGTACGGCCGCGGGCCACCCGGCGGCCTCTACGTCCACCTGGCGGCCGTCGACCTCGACGGTGCCGGTCAGGGCGGCGCCCAGGGCGTCGATGGGCGTGACCTCGCGGTCCTGGCGGGCCCGGGCGCGCCGCACCTCCTGCGGATCCACCAGGACCCACTGGTCGCGCAGCCGCACGATCGGCCGGTTCGCCTCGGCCAGGCGGTCCAATTCCTCGCGCGCGAGGGGCCGGCCGCCGAGCGTGAAGCGCCAGGTGAAGGTCAACAGGGCGTCGGCGGAGAGCGCGTTGCCGCGGTGGCCGGTGCCGGTGCCAACGTCTGCGCTGCGGGTGTCGGCGAACGTTCCTGCGCCGGAGGCCGTGGGTGGGGTGTCCCCCGGGGTGCCCACCGTGGCGCCCGTGGTGAGGGTGCGGACCAGGTCCCGCGGCCAGTGCACCTCGACACCGGCGGCCGCCAACGCGCGCGTGCCGTCGTCCAGCAGGTCGGCCACCTCGTCGTCCAGGAGGTCCACGGCGTCCGGTACGGCGGCCGAGAGCAGCGGCAGGAGCGCGGGCCAGGCCCTCGCCGCGCGGCGCAGGGCGAGCAGCACGTCCATGCGCACGCGCGGGCCGAACTTCCCGCTCGCCGCGCCGCCCGTGGGAGCCCAGACGTCGGCGGCGTCCGCGACCAGCGCGGGGTCGCTCACGCTGTGCACCTGGAGGACGGCCCGCAGCGTCGGAGGCGTCCCGGCATCCGCGCCCGCATCGGTTTCGTCCGCCGGAGCCTGCGCCGTGGATGTGCCGAGGCCCCGGACTTCGACGCGCAGCGAGAGCCGTACGCCCGCGTCGTGGCCGGCCGCGACATCGGCCGCCCAGGCGCGCAGCTCGGGCAGGTGCTGGGGTGCGGGCGCCGCGTAGGCCGGGCCGTCGGTCACGAGGTGGGCGGCGGGGGAGCGGGGCAGGGCGTCGGCGACCGCGTCGAGGTAGGCCCGCAGGAGGGTCTCGGGGGCGGGGAGGCGCAGGGCGGTCGGCCCGTGGGCCACCTGTCCGTGGTCGGTCGGCTCGTCGACGGCCTCTCCGTCGCCGGTCCGTCCGTCACCAGTGCGTCCGTCACCGGTCCGTCCGTGGCCGGTCCGGTCTTCGTCCACCGGCACTGCGTGGGCCTCGGGTGGCATCGCCGCGGCCAGGTGGCGGATCCGCTCGGTGTCGTCCGGTCCCAACGGGCCGATCCGCCAGGCGTCGTGGTCGCCCTCCGACACCCCGGGCAGCAGCAGCCCGCGCGCCACGAAGTGCAGTGCGAGGAGCGTGGCCGCGCCCCAGAAGGCCGTGGCCGGATGAGCGTCAGCCGCTCCCCGCGCGCGTGCGAGGAGGGGCAGGGCGGAGCGCACCGGGAGCAGCACCGCCGGAACGGTCATCGTGTCCACGCCGTTCGCCGTGGGCCGGACCACCGTCAGATCGGCGAGCGCCGCGTCGGCGAGTGTCCTGTGGCCGCCGACCGTCCCGTCCGGGGTCCAGAAGGCGACGGTGCCGGTGCGGGCCGGGTCGCCCGGCAGGAAGACGGCGCACGCGCGGGCGAGTTGGGCTGCGTCGTGCGGCGGGTCCGCGACGGGCGGGGGTGTCGTGGGGTCGTGGGGCGTGGGTTCCGTGGGTTTCGTGGGAGGCCTCAGCACGAAGACGAACCTACTCCTCAAATTTGACTACCTGGGTGGAGTGGTCGAGGGTACAACACCTCCGGACGGTGCGCCTCAGGGATGCGTAGGGGACGCGGTTCAGGGTCGACTCAGGGTCGGGACTCGGAACTGCGCGCCGCGTGGGGCCGTTCTCTGGACAGAGAGCGGCAGGGGCCGCGAAGGAGGCGACACACATGTCGAAGAACGCCAAGATCGCCGCAGGAGGTGTGGCGGCCGGGTTGCTCCTGCTGATCTGGCTGCCCTGGTGGGCGGCGCTGCTGATCGTGCTGGGGGTCCCGGCGGCCGCGTACCTCGCGCTCGACCCTTCGCAGCGCCGCCGTCTGCGCCGCATACGTCGCAGGGAGCTCGGCCGCTGACCGCCGGGACCCGTCGTCAGGCGGGTCAGGAGCCGGACCGGAGCTCGTCGTCCAGCGTGCAGGAGCCGGCCACGTCGCCGTCCGCGGGCCTGCCCAGGGTGCGGTCCGCCGGCGGCGGGGTGCCGTGCTCCACCCACGCCACCAGCGCGTCGAACGCGGAGCGGTAGCAGGGCAGGATCGGCCGCAGCCGGTCGGGATAGGTGTCGTACAGCCCGTCCACGTGCGTGCCGCCGGCCACCGTGTAGTACCGGTGCAGCGTGCCGCGTCCGCGCGCGTCGACCATCCGCGCCCAGACGTCGGAGTCGGCGCTCTGCGGCAGCAGCGTGTCGAGGTCACCGTGCAGGGTGATGAGCGGTCGGCCGATCCGGCCCGTCAGTGCCACCCGGGCCACCGCGCGGTGCACGGCCGCCGGACGGGAGGCGTAGTCGTAGTGGGCGTCGGAAGGACAGGGGGCCAGGATCTGCTCCGCCGTGGTGCCGGCGGAGGGACCGGGGCACGCGGGGTCGTAGCCGGGGTCGAACTCGGCCCGGTAGATCTTCTGCGTGACGCCCCAGTACGCCTTCTCGTGGTACGGCCACAGGAACTCCGAGCCCCGCGCGAAGCCCACGGCGTACAGGTCCTCGTCGCGCGCGGTGCCGTAGGTGCGGGCCACCGCCGTCGGCAGGGAGGTGAGCAGGCTCGGCCCGTCGGCCGTCCACAGGGCGCCCTCCCAGTCCACTCCGCCGTCGTACAGCTCGGGGTGGTTCTCCAGCTGCCAGCGGGTGAGGTAGCCGCCGTTGGAGATGCCGGTGACGTACGTCCGGCGCGGGGCGTGCCCGTAGCGCTGCGCCACGACCCGGCGGGCGGCCCGTGTGAGCTGGGTGGTGCGGGTGTTCCACTCGGCGACGGCGTCGCCGGGCCGCACGCCGTCGCGGTAGAAGTCGACCCCGTTGTTGCCCTTGTCGGTCGCGGCGTAGGCGTAGCCCTGGGCGAGCACCCGGTCCGAGATCGCCTTGTCCGTCGCGTACTGCTTGCGGGTCCCGGGTGCGCCGGTGACCACGAGCCCGCCGTTCCACCGGTCGGGCAGCCGGATCACGAACTGGGCGTCGTGCGCCCACCCGTGCGTGGTGTTGAAGTGCGAGGAGTCCGGGAAGTAGCCGTCCACCTGCACCCCGGGCACCCCGGACGGCACCGGCGTGTCCCGCGCGGTCAGCCCCGCCTGGTCGGCCGCGTCGGTGTACGGCGTGCCGGCCAGCCCGGTGGTCGTCAGGTCGGCCAGGCAGGCGCTCTGTTGCAGCGCCGCGCCCGGCACGCGCACGTGCCCCTGCCGGGCACAGTGGCCGTCGGCGCCCGCACCGGCTGCGGCGGGCGTGGGTCCGCCGACGACCGCCGCCGACAGCAGTGCGGCGACGAGCGGGACACCTCGGATGGGACGCATGCACGGCCTCCATGAGCAGGACGGCGCGGGCGCACCGGGTGCCCGGGGTGGCACCGGCGATCCGCGCGGGCTGCCCATGCTGTGCGGGAACCAGCCGACGGGCCATGGAGCCGGACCACACCCCGCCCCGGCCTCAAGTGGGCCGGAGCCCCACACGGTGTCGGCAGAGCGATACCCCGACACGGCGATACCCCGACACGGCGACGGCCCGGCACGATGACGGCCCGACACGGCGACGCCCTGACTCAGGCGACGCCCCGACACATGGGTGCTGCCCGGCGACCGAGGAGTTCGGGAGCCGCGCGGTCGCGAGCCGCGCTCAGCGGTGCCGTTCCGGACCGTTGACGTCACGCCCCCACAGGCGCCCGCACGGCCCCCGCCGCCTCACAGCGGCCGCACGGCCATCTTGTCGAGCGCCTCCAGCAGCCCGGGCAGTTCCGGGCCGCGGCCGACCGGCAGCACCTCGCCGGGCTCCTCGTCGAGCAGGACGAACGCGATGTCGTCCGTGCGGGCCACCAGCGACCAGCCCGGGCCGTCGGCGCGGAGGGTCCGCGCGTCACCGGACGCGAAGGACGACCGTACCCGGCCCAGCGGCGGCGGCGAGTCGACGTACGCCCGCGCCTCGGCGAGCACCCGCCGTACGCCGTGGTGGCCTTTGGCGCCGTCCGCCGCGTCCGGGGCGGCGGTCCCGCTGCCCTGCCCGGCCGACGTGTCGCCCGGCTCGGCGCCCTCGGCCCCTCCGGGCCGCTGCTCGGGCACGGCGAACTCGGTGTCGTCGATCTGCTCACGCCACAGCGCCCACTGGAGCGCGATCTCGTCCGCGCCGAGCCGTCGCTGGGCCGGTCCCCACCGCGTCGTGTCCGGAGGGCACAGCGGGGGCCCCTCCGCGATCTCCGGGCCGGGGTCGTGCGGCGCCGGCACGCCGGGCGCGGCCACGGCGACCGCGAGCGGCCAGCCGGGCAGGGCGGCGACCACCGTGCGGTCGTCCGGCGACAGGTCGTACTCCATGCCGCAGTCCCAGGACGCGATGGCGACGGCCACCAGCGACACGTCGTCGATGACGACCGTCCAGCGCGCGCCGTCGCCGTCCTGGCCCAGCACCAGGCCGTAGCCGTCGGCCAGCGGCGGCAGGCCGAGCGCGGCGCAGGCCTCCGGGTAGTCGTCGCCCAGCACGCTCGGGAACTTCGCCGGTGTCAGCAACACCGCCGTGAGCACGTAGAGCGCGTCGTCCGCGGCGGCGACGGCCTCCTCGTCCGTCCCTGCCATCCCAGCCTCCCCATCGGTTCGTCCATCGGCGCGCACCCTAATGCGCCGGGAAGGAGCTTGTCACGACTCCCAGGACCACCCGGACCTGCAGTTTTCCGGCCCGTACGGGGCGAATCGGCCACCTTTCCCCCGGCCGTCTCAGCCGTTGGGCAGTCCGAGGAGCGCACGGGCGACGGTCCGCGGCGATTCGTCCCGCTCCCGCGCGAGGGCGACGACCGCGCGGCAGGCCAGCTCGCTGGTCCCGAACGACAGCGCCTCCGGCGTCACCCAGCCCGCCGCCTCGTCGATCCCTTCCTGGTCGTCCTCGACGCGGGCCGAGACGTAGGCGGCGGCCGCCTGGAAGAGGTTGGGCGCGCGCCGGCCGGCGGTCCCCGGACGCCCCGCCCCGGCGCCCTCGCCGTCCCCGGCCCGTCCTCCGGCGGCGGACCGCACCTGCCCGCGCGGGGAGTGCAACAGCCGCGCCCAGCCCTCCCGGACCCGGTCGAACATGGTGACCACCTTCCCCAGTGCGGTGTGCGTCGACTGACCGTCCGTCCCCCGTCACTCACCGTAGAGTGGGAACTCCGGCGGCAGAAGGGGGAGGGCCCGATGGAGCGTTTCGCACGGCTGGCACAGATCCGGCGGATGGACCCGTACGAGCAGGCGTCGGAGATCTACCTCCTCACCACCGCCTACGAGTTCCCCTGGGACATCACCCGAGCCCTGGAACTGGCGCTGTACCGCACCTACGCGGTGCCGGACATCGGCCGTCTGCTCGCCGCGACCGCCGAGCTCACGGACCGCACGCAGAAGCGCTACGACGACACGTCACTGCTCCTCGACGCCATCATCGAGCACGGGTTCGACAGCCGCGAGGCCCGCACCGCGATCCGGCGCATCAACCAGATGCACCGCAGCTACGACATCTCCGACGACGACATGCGCTACGTGCTGTGCACGTTCGTCGTCGTGCCCAAGCGGTGGATCGACGCCTACGGGTGGCGCAGGCTCTCCCGGCACGAGACGGTCGCCTCCGCCGTCCACTACCGCATGCTGGGCCGGCACATGGGCATCAAGGACGTCCCGCAGACCTACGAGGAGTTCGAGGACTGCCTCGACTCCTACGAGGCGGCCCACTTCGGCTGGGACGCGGACGCGCGCCGCGTCGCGGACGCCACGCTGGACCTCATGGCCTCCTGGTACCCGCGCCCCCTCGCCCCCCTCCTGCGCGCCTCGACGCTCGCCCTGCTCGACGACCCGCTCCTGGAGGCGTTCCGCTACACGCCACCCGGCCCCGTCACGCGCGCCCTGGTGCGACGGGCCGTCCGCGCGCGTGGACGCGTGGTGCGCCTGCTGCCGCCGCGTCGCGCGCCGCACCACGGACGGCAGAACTGGGAGATCAAGAGCTACCCGGACGGCTACCGCCTGGACGAACTGGGCACCCGCCCCGTCCCCGGCCTGCGCGGCTGTCCGGTGCGGCACGGGGGCGGGTCGGACGTGCGGTGAGGCGAGCGTGCTGCGCGGGCCGGGGGAGTGGCCGTGACGCGGCGGGCATCGATACGGCCATGCCGCTGCGCAGGCTGCCGGTCAGTTCCGGCAGGTGGTGTCGTGGGAGGGCAGGACACCGGTGGCGAGGTAGTGGTCGACCGCCTCGTCGACGCACGCGTTCCGCGGCGCGAAGAGACCTGCGTAGACGGTGTGGCGGTAGGCACCGAGCAGCGTGACCAGGCGGGAGTTCCTCAGGTCCCGGTGCGCGGCGAGCTGACCCCGGTACACGGTCGCCGGATCGCCCGTGGCGCCCACCATCAGCAGCGGCACGCCGTTGTGCACGTCGGTGGGGGGCTCGGCGGGGGTCGTCGGCCAGAAGGTGCACGGCGTCACGGTCCGCGTGAGGGGCCCGAAGACGGGGTCGTCCGCGCGGTGTTCGACGATGTCGCGGTAGTAGGTCTCCGGGTCACGGGAGGCCGCTGCCCGGTCGGCGCACTGGACGGCGGTCTGGACGGCGAACGTTCCGTCCGCGTCCGGGCCGGCCAGGTCGGTCAGGACCTGGTCGAGGGTGGGGGTGGGCCGGACGGTGTCGCCGTGGGCCGCGCGGACCAGCACCGCCACGTCGGCGGAGTAGCTCGCGTACGCCTCGTCGCTGTCACCGGCGGTGACGTTCCACAGCAGTTGGGGCAAATTGCTGCTGTCGACGGTGTGCGTGCCGAGTGCGACGGGCGACCTGCCGACGTCCCTGTTGAGCCGGCCGATGGTCCGCATGACCCGGTCGGTGGTGGGGCCGAGGTGGTACGTGCCGTCGCGGCGGGCCGCCCAGGCGGCCCAGTGCCGCAGCGCCCGGGTGACGGACGGGCCGAGGGTGCGGGTCAGGTCCGGCCCGTACGTGTCGGCGTCCAGGGTGCTGTCGAGCACCACGCGGTCGGTGCGCTCCGGGAAGAGCTGCGTGTACACCTGTCCCAGGTACGTGCCATAGGAGGAACCGAGGTAGCTGATCTTCCGCTCGCCGAGGGCGGCACGGACGACGTCCATGTCGCGGGCCGTGTTCCGCGTCGAGGCGTGGGGCAGGACGGACCGCTGTCCGGCGCAGCGGGACGCGAGGTCCTCGGCCAGCCGCACGGTCCTGTCGAAGGTGCCCCGGTCCGTCCCGGCGGAGCCGATGCCGACGGCCGGCCAGTGGCAGTCGAGGGGGGTGCTGCGTCCGACGAACCGTGGGTCCATGCCGACCACGTCGTAGCGGGCGGCCAGCGTGGGTACGGCCCGCCTGAGGTACAGGGCCAGGTACCGGACGGGCAGGCCTGGCCCACCGGGGTTGTAGAGGAGCGTGCCGTGCCGGTGGGCGGGGTCCGTGGCGGGCAGCCTGGACACGGCGACCTCGATGGTCCGGCCGTCGGGACGGCGGTAGTCCAGCGGCACGGTCAGCTCGGCACAGCGGGCTCCGGCCTCGTCCAGTTCCGCGCCCTCGGTGTCCTGCGGACCGCCCTTGCAGCCGTGCCAGTCGATCTCCTGGTGCTCGAACCGGGTCGGCCCGGCGTTCCCGGCCGGGACGGTGCCCCGGGGCGTGCACGCGGTGACCACCGACGCGCTCACCAGCACCGCCACCGCGGCCCTCACCGCCGTTCCGCGGACTCTCGACATGACCTCTCCTCAGCCTCGTTCCGTGCCGACCAGCGTGCTGGGCAGGGGGGATGACAGCTGCTCCGCACGTCGGCCACCGACGCTAGGCCGCGACACCTGGCCGGCACATCAGCTCTCGGTCGGTGCTTCGCACTCGGCGTCCACGGCGGTGTCCTCCTCGCGGAGGATGCGGAGGATGCGGCGGCTTGCGGTGCAGGACCCCAGGTCAGGGGGCGACGTTGCCACCGGGGTAGGAACGTCTCTCCTCCTGAGGAAGCACTCCGCGACGGGCGCGTTCCGACGACGGGCCCATGCCGCCGCCGCACCGGCGTCCTAGCGTTGTCCACGTGATCACGACGGCAGCACGCAACTGGCCCACCTACGGCCGCCGATGAGACCGATGACACCGCTCGGCGTCCCCGCACTCGCGTCCGCCCGGTCGGCGACGACCCTGCTGCGAGCCGGCGCCCGGGTGGTCCCGCCGGAGGCGCGGGACGCCCTGCTGGTGACCGCGCTCGGCGTGGCCACGCTGCCCACGGTCGCCGCCGACCCCGCGGCGGTCGCGGTCAGTTCGGGCCTGCTGCTGCCCCTGACCTGGCGCCGCCGGGCCCCCTGGACGGTGTTCTGCGCCGTGGCCGCCGCGGCGTTCGTCCAATGGCTGATGGGCTGTCAACTACCGGCAGAGATCGCCCTGCTCGTCGCCCTGTACTCGGTCGCCGCGTACACCACGCGGGTGCGGCTGCTGTTCGCCTGCCTCGTCATGGAGGGCGGCATCCTGCTGGCCTGCCAGCGCTGGGCGACCGAGGGCCGGTTCCTGTCCACCGCCGTCGCGCTCAGCGCGTTCGCCGCCGCTGCCGCCTCCCTCGGCGTGAACACCCGCACTCTGAGGGAGCGCGCGGCCCGACTGCAACGCGACCGCGACCAGCAGGCACGCCTCGCGGTGGCCGAGGAGCGGAGCCGGATCACCCGCGAGATGCACGACATCGTCACCCACAACCTGTCCGTCATGGTCGCCCTCGCCGACTCCGCACCCTACGCCCGGTCGGCCGAGGCGTCGTCGGCCGCACTCCGCCAGATCTCCGGGACCGGCCGGCAGGCGCTGACGGACATGCGGCGCGCCCTCCACCTCCTGAGGACCGAGGAGCCGGACACGCTGCTGCGCCAACCGCTGCCCGGGGTGGCCCAGTTGGAGACCCTCGCGGAACAGATGCGCCGTGCCGGCCTGCCGACCCGCCTGGAGGTCGAGGGCGACCCGGCCCCCGTCCCCGTCACCGCACAACTGACCGTCTACCGCTTGGTGCAGGAAGCCTTGACGAACACGCTCAAACACACCCCGCGCGGCACCAGCGCGCGCATCGCCGTCCAGTGCCGGACCGACACCGTCACGGTCGTCGTGACGGACGACGGACCGCTCTCGGGCAAGGCCGACACCGTCGCGGGACTCGGGCTGCGCAGCATGCGCGAACGAGCGGCCGCCCATGGCGGAACGCTGCGGGCCGGACCGCTGCCCGGCGGCGGCTGGCAGGTCGCCGCCCGCCTCGACCTCGGCCATGAAGCGGACCCCTGCCATAGAGAGAGCGTCGGCCACGAAGCGGACCTCGGCCTCGGCCACGGAGCGGATGTGACGCCATGACCATCCGCGTTCTCCTCGCCGACGACGAAGCACTGCTGCGCATGGCCTTCACCACCGTGCTCGACGCCCAGCCGGACATGGAGACGGTGGGGAGCGCGGCGGACGGCGACGAGGCGGTCCGGCTCGCCCGCCGACTGCGCCCGGACGTCGTGCTCATGGACGTCCGCATGCCCGGTACGGACGGCATCGAGGCGACCCGCCGCGTCAGCCGCGTCTCCCCGGAGAGCAGGGTGCTCATCCTGACCACCTTCGACCTCGACGAGTACGCCTTCGCCGGGCTGAGGGCCGGTGCGGCGGGCTTCCTGCTGAAGAACGTCCGGCCCGAGGTGCTGCTCAGCGCGATCCGCGACGTCGCCGCCGGAGACGCGGTGGTCTCGCCCCGGATCACCCGCCGGCTGCTGGAGACGTTCTCCCCGCACATCCCCAGCGGCTGCAGCGACCGGCAGCAGCAGCGGCTGCGCCTGCTGAGCACCCGCGAACGCCAGGTCCTCGTCCAGGTGGCCCGCGGTCTGTCCAACGCGGAGGTGGCCGCCACCCTGTGCCTCGCGGAGGCGACCGTGAAGTCCCACCTGGGCCGCATCCTCCACAAGCTGGACCTGCGCGACCGGGTCCAGGCGGTCGTCTTCGCCTACGACACCCGCATCGTCCACCCGGATTGACGGGTCCCGCTCCGAGGGTGCTCGGGAGGGCCGGCGCCCGTGCGTCCGGGGCCGCTCAACGGCCCTGCAGCGCCTTCACGTTGTCGCCGAAGGTCCAGTTCTTCGAGCCGTCCCAGTTCAGGGACCAGGTCATCAGGCCCTTGAGGGCGCCGCCGTAGTGCTTCCACGCCTGGGAGACGAGGGACGGGGTCATGTACCCGCCGCCCGCGCCGGGTTGCGCGGGCAGGCCCGGGACCTGCTTGTCGTACGGCACCCGGATCGTCGTGCCCTGGACCACCAGGCCCTTGGCGAGGCAGTCGGTCTGGGCGGTGAAGCCCTGCACGGTGCCCGCCTGGTAGGAGTCGCCCGCGCAGCCGTACATGCTGCCGTTGTAGTACTGCATGTTCAGCCACCACAGCCGGCCGTTGTCGGCGTACTTCTTGATGATCGGCAGGTAGGCGCCCCAGATCGAGCCGTAGGTGATGCTGCCGCCCGTCACGTACGCGGTCTCCGGGGCCATCGTCAGGCCGAAGCCGGCCGGCATCCGTGCCAGCACGCCGTCGATGATGCGGATCAGGTTGGCCTGGGACGTGGACAGTTGATTGATGTTCCCGCTGTTCGTCAGGCCGGTCTCGATGTCGATGTCGATGCCGTCGAAGTGGTACTGCTGAAGGATCGGCACGATCGTCGCGACGAAACGGTCCGCCACCGCGGTCGAGTTGAGGTCGATGCCGGCCGCCGCGCCGCCGATGGACAGCAGGAGCGTCTGCCCCGACGCCTTGGCCGCGCACATCTCCTGCGGGGTCGCCACCTTCACGCCCGCGTCCATGCCGTCCTCCCACAGCGCGGTGCCGTCGGAACGGATCACCGGGAAGGCCGCGTTGATCACGTTGTAGCCGTGCGCGGCGATGCGGGAGTCGGTGATCGGAGTCCATCCGAAGGGCGGGTGCACGCCGTTGGCCGCGCCGTCCCAGTTCTCCCAGTAGCCCTGGAGGACCTTGCCGGCCGGCTTCGGCTGCTGCCCGCAGGTGTCGGCGGCCGAGGCGGCGGGGGCTTGCGCGAACTGCGTGAGAGCCGCGGTCGCCGCCGCAGCGGCGAGCAGGGACAGGGCACGGCGGAGCATACGGGCCTCCCGGTGGGGGGTGCGGTGAGGTGTCGTAGGCATGACAGTGCTCTTGGTCCAGACCTTTCGTCAAGAGGTCTGGACCAGATGAGAATGAGGCCTGGGTGTCACTTCGGGTCGCTACGATGCGCGCCGGGGTCGCGCCCAGGGGGGCGCGGGAACGTTTCCTGAGGGGGATCACCTGTGTTCGTGCTGTCCATCGTGCTGCTCATAGCGGCCGTCGTCCTGTTCCTCGTCGGCCGGCACCAGGAGGTGACGGGCTGGAAGGTCGGGGCGGCGCTCAGCGGCGTCGCGGGGCTGCTGGCGGCGACGTTCGCCTGTGTGCACGTCGTGAGCGCCTACGAGGTCGGCGTCCCGGTGACCTTCGGCAAGACCGGTACGCCGCTGACGTCCGGCGTGCACTTCAAGTCGCCGTTCACCGACGTCACGTCCTTCTCGACCCGCCCGGTCGATCTCGACCTCAACGGCAAGGACGTCGTCGAGGTCCGCTCCTCGCAGGGCGGGGTGCTGTACGCCGACGTCACCATCAAGTGGGCCGTGGTGCCGGCGAAGGCGGTCGAGCTGTACCGGCTGGCGGGCAGCGAGGAGGCCGTCGAGCAGCGGCTGGTGCTGCCCGACGCCCGCGAGATCATCCGCAACGTCTTCGCCAAGCACACCAGCGAGGAGGGGTACGCCTCCGCGCGCGAGCAGATCGGCTCCCAGATCGCCGACCTCGTCAAGGAGCGCCTGGCGCCGCGCGGGATCGACGTCACCACCGTCAACCTGCGCAACGTGCGGCCGTCGGACAAGCTGCAGGACCAGATCGACAAGAAGATCCAGCAGGAGCAGGCCACCGAACGGGCCACGGAGGCGGCCCGTACGGCGAAGGCGGAGGCGGAACGCAAGCGGATCGAGGCCGAGGGCATCGCCGCCGCCAACAAGATCATCGAACGCTCGCTCAGCGACAAGGTGCTCTACAACCAGTGCCTGGAGGCCTACAAGGAGGCCGCGAAGGCCAACCCGGTCTACGCGGTCCCCTGCGGCACGGACGCCAACGGCACACCGGTGATCGTGGACAGCGGCAAGAGGTGACACGGCCGCGCACGGCCGGCGGCGCGACGGTGCGGCACGGTCCGGTGCGCGCCCCCACTGGGCAGCGGGGAGCGGCGGGTGCAAGGATCGGTCCCCAGTGGCTCGCCCGTGCACTGCCGCGGCAGCAGGACGGGCGGGCGGGCAGACGTTCGCGCCGGGGGGACGGACCAGGACATGCCGACGATTCACCGTGAACCGCGCTTCACCTACGACGACTTGGTCGACCTGGTCGAGGGTCAGCTCCGGGTGGTGGAGCTGACCGCCATCAACGCGGAGATCGGCGGCCCCGGCGAGCGGCTGTGGCTGTCCGAACCAGGGACCGGTGCGGACGTCTACCGGCTGTGGCGCAAGGGCAAGGGCGCCCGCACGTACTGGGCCGTGGACCAGGACCGCCCCTGGGACGCGCTGGTCTGGCTGCGCGAGGCACTGGCCGAGGTGCTGGAGCGCCTCACCAGGCCCGGGTCGGCGACCCGGTACGCCCTGGAGGAGGGCCGCGAGGAGCGGGACCTGGCCGTGCTGACCGAGCTGGAGACCGTGTGGCTGTCCGGTCTGTCGCCCCTGAGCGAGGTGTTCGGCCCGAGGGGCGCGGACCTGGAACTGACCCGCTTCCTGCTCATTCCGGCCCAGGCCGAACTCGCCCGGGCCACCGCGGTGCGCTCCCGCATGTTGCGGGAACACTTCGGCACCGGCCCGCAGGCCGCACAGCGGGTCGCCACCACGATGGGCTGGGAGCCGGCCAAGGCGCAAAAGACACTGTCCGCGTGGGACGAGTACCGGGGCTGGGTGCGCGAAGGAGCCGCCCACGCGCGTGCGACCGTCCCCGTGCACCGGCCGGCGGGCGACACCGGCCTGCCCGACGTGCTGGCGGCCACGCTGATGACGGCGGCCTGCGGCAGCGAGCCCGTCGTTCCCGACCGGCCCAGCCCCGTGGCCCTGCCGGACGAATTGGCGCCCTGGTACGTCTTCAGCCAGTACCTGGGCGCCTCCATCGCCGTGGCGGACGAGGCCACTTACGCACCCGACGCCGATCCGCGGGACTACATGCACCTCGTCCCGGTCGCCATGGTCCTGGACCTCGGCTGGACCGTACGGGACGGCCTGATCGTGTCGCTCCTGCCTCACAACGGCTTCGGCGTCGCGTACGACGAGGAGGCCGTCCGCGCCGGCGGGGGCACGCCGCTGGGGAGCGCGGACGTTCCGCTGCCGCCGGGTCAAGGCACCGACCGTGCGATTCCCCCGCCGGAGTGAGCCTCCGGCTGGCGTCCGCCGGGCCGCGCTCGGGCACGTACGGATGAACGTCGCGAGGACGCGACGGTGCCGGCGGTGCTGGGCACCGGCGTGCAGGCACGGTCCCACGCCCGCGCGATCTGCCGGGTCCGCCCCATCCGGGAGATCCGCGTCGCCGGCCGGGACGCGGTGAAGGCCACTGCCCTGGCCGAAGAACTCTCGGCCCGGTTCGAGGGTGAGGTCAGGGCCGTGTCCGGCTACGCCGAGGCGCTCGACGGCGCGGACATCGCCGCGGCGACGACGCACGCCGTCGAACCCGTGGTCCGCCGTTCCTGGCTGACACCCGGGGTGCACATCACGTCCGTGGGGTACAACCCGGCGGGCCGCGAGGTCGACGACGCCACGATCGCCGAGGCACTGGTGTGCGTCGAATCCCGCCGGGCCGCGCTGGCCCCGTTCCCCGCGGGGAGCAACGACCTGCTCGTCCCGATCCGCGACGGACTCATCACCGCCGATCACGTGCACGCCGAGCTGGGCGAACTCCTCGCGGGCAGCAGGCCGGGGCGCACCGCACCGGACCAGATCACCCTCTACACGTCGGTCGGCGTGGCAGCGCAGGACGCCGCGGCCACCCTGGTCGTCGCCGCCGCACGCGAGCGGTCCGTCGGCGAGGAGATCACGCTGGGGTGATGCCCCGGCCGGCGGAGGGGGGTGCGCGGGTCCGGGGAACCGGGCGGGCCCGGCTCCCCGGAGGGCGGCGTCAGCGGTTGAAGGTCAGGCGCGGTACCGCGTTACGGGCCAGGCCGTGCACCTGGTCGGGCCACCAGGCGCCGGCGGGCGGGTCCACGATCCCGTACTCGGGGTCGACGGTGCCGCCGGTGCCGCGGGTGCAGCTGCCGTCGGACTCGCCGGGCACCTTGATCCACAGGTAGGCGTCGGCGAGCGGCACCCCGGTGTCGGCGGTGGGCCGCGGGCCGAGACCGCGGCCGGGCGCGTTGCACCAGGGCTCCGGGTCGCCGCTGTACTTGCCGGGCTCGGGTGTCCAGGCGCCCCGGCCGTTGCGGCTGGTGTCGATGACGAAGTGGCTCAGCGCGGTGGCCGGCGGCGTGCCCGCGTTCTGGTCGAACCAGGCGTCCGTCCACCGCCAAGTGGCGGGGTCGGCGGAGTCGACGCTGTTGCCGGGCGTGCCGTCGTTGGGGGCGGCCGCCGAGTAGTACTGGCTGGCGCACCAGTCGGTGTGGCCGCGGGCTGGCGCGGGTCCCACGGTGGCGTACCACATGCACTCGGCGATCCAGGTGCCGTACCGGGCGTTGTGGTCGGTGGGGTGGGTGTTGGACACGTTGAGCGAGAAGCCGTCGGCCTGCTGGACCCCGGCGTCCAGCAGTCGCTGGGCGATGTCCCCGACCGCCCGCCACTGCACGTTCCCCGCGTCCAGGTAGACGGCCGTGTGCGGCCGCGCCTTCAGGGTCTTCACGGCGTACGCGAGGTCGGCGACGCGGGTGGCGGTGAGTTCGCCGGTCGGGTCGGTGGCGGGTCCGCAGTCCTTGGGCAGCAGCGCCAGCCCGTCGGGTTCCACGACGACGACCGCGCTGCGGTCGCCGATCCCGGCGGCGAAGGCGTCGATCCACTGCCGGTAGGCCGCCGAGGACGCGGCCCCGCCGCTGGAGTACTGGGAGCAGTCCCGCCCCGGGACGTCGTACGCGACCAGCACCGGGGTCCGGTGCACGGCCCCGGCCCGCCGGACCAGCGTGTTCACCCCGGCCCGCACCTCCTGGGGCGTGCCCTCGGTGAACCACGTGGCCTGGGGCCAGCTCGCCAGCTTCGCCATGTTCGCGGCGTCCTCGAAGTCCCCGCTGCGGAAGTCGGCGACCGCCTGCTTCGCCGCCTTGCTGTGCGGATCCACGTAGAACCGGGTGGCGGGGGTGACCTCGCCCCGGCCCGGGGCGCCACCGCCCGCCCCCGGGGTGGCCGCCGCCTGCGTGGCGGTGACCGCGAGGCAGGCGGCGAGGGCGGCGACGGCGGCGGCCGTGCGGCGCCCCGGGCTGCGTGCTGTCATGACTGCTCCTGATCGACGAGAGGGGTGGGCGGGGTGGGTGATGTGGGTGGGGTGTGGCGGTCGCGGGGGCGCGCGTCAGTAGCCGTAGATCATCTTGTAGGCCACCTCGGGGAGGAACTGTCCGGCCGTGGACCCGGCGCCCACGCCGCAGTTGCCGTCGGACTCGCCGGGCGTCTTGATCCACAGCAGCATCTCCGCGCCGCCGCCGAGCTGCGTGGGCGTGCCGATGCGGCGGCCCGACGGATTGCACCACTGTCCGTTGGAGCCGTTGCCGTTGCGGCTGGTGTCCACGACGAACGGCTTGGTGTAGCCGTAGCGGGAGCTCAGCGCGCTGTTCACGGCGTTGCCGTAGGCGGTGTTCTCCGCCGTGGTGAAGTAGTTGGAGATGTTGAGGGAGAAGCCGTGGGCCTGGCGCAGGCCGGCGTCGTTGAGGCGCTGGGCCATCGTCGCGGCGCTCGCCCAGCCCGGGTTGCCGGCGTCCAGGTAGACCCAGGTGTTGGGCGCCTGGCGGGCGAACTGGCCGAGCGCGCCGCTCAACATGCCCTGCCGCTCGTTGATCTGGGCCTGTGTCATGCAGCCGTAGTCGCCGAGGGAGTCGGGTTCGAGGAGCACCACGGCCGGGCGGTTCGCGATGCCGCCCGCGAACTGCGCTATCCAGGTCGCGTACGCGGACGCCGAGGAGGCCCCGCCTGCCGAGTGCCCGCCGCAGTAGTCGCGGTTGTAGATGTTGTAGGCGACGAGCAGGGGCAGCTTGTCCCGCGCGTCCGCGGCCCCCGCGTACGCGCCCGTGGCGGTGCCGATGCTGCCGCTCCAGGAGCCGAACCAGCGGGCCATCGGGGTGTTCGCGATCGCGGAGTTGATCGCGGGCGCCCGGCCGTCGCCGGGATTGGCGGCGGCCCACCGCTTGGCGCTGGAGTCGGGGTCCACGTAGAACCCGCTGGTCATGCCGGTCGGGTCCGCGGCGTGGGCGGACGGTGCGACGGCGAGCGCCAGCGGCAGGGCGATCAAGCCTGCCACCAGGGCGCGGAGTCTGCGGCGCATGACGTACCTCGATTTCCTGGCAGGGACGCGCGCACGCCTCGTCCGGGGCGTACGACGCGTTGGTCAGGTGCGGTGGAACGGCGCCCCCGGGACGGCGGCTCTCCGGCGGGGGCGCCCCACCCACGGGCCTGGCACCGATCTCTGGGAGCGCTCCCATTGGAAGCGGTTCCAGTAGCGTCGAGGGAGCTCCGGGGTGTGGTACGTATCGTGTGGCGAGCCACCGGAGCTGTCAAGAGCCGTCACACGTACCGCTGTTCGCGCCCGTTCGCGTGTGCTCGCGGCCCTTCCCGGCGGGCGTTCCACACCCTAGAGTCGTCGGAACTGGAAGCGTTTCCAGCCATGTCCAGCGCCGCGGGTCCCGTACCGGCGGCGACGACCGAAGGGGCAGCGGCCGATGCCAGCAGGTCCGTCACGACGGCAGCCCACACTCGACGAGGTGGCCGAACACGCCGGCGTCTCCCGCTCCGTGGCCTCCCGCGCCCTCAACAACGCGCCCCACGTCAGCCGCGCCAAGCGCGAGGCGGTCCAGCGGGCGGTACGCGTGCTCGGCTACGTCCCCCACCCCACCGCCCGCGCCCTGGCCACCCGGCAGACGGGAGCCGCCGCCCTGGTCGTCGCCGGGGAGGACCCCTCGATCTTCGCGGACCCCTTCTTCGCCGAGGTGATCGTGGGCGCGTCGGCCGCCCTCGAGGAGGCCGACCTGCACCTGATGCTGTGCCTGGCCGCCTCCGACCGGGGCCGCAAGCGGGTGGAGGAACTCCTGCGGTGCCGGGGCGCCGACGGCGTCATGCTGATGGCGCTGCGCGAGGACGACCCGCTGGCCCGGCTCGCCGAGGAGGCCGACCTGCCCGTCGTGTTCGGCGGCCGGCCGGTCGGCCCGGCCCCCCGCCACTACGTGGACGTCGACAACACCGGCGGGGCGCGCGAGGCGACCGAGTACCTCCTCGCCCAGGGCCGCAGGCGGGTCGCCACCCTCTGCGGACGGCTGGACACCGAGGCCGGCCGCGCCCGGTACCGCGGCTACCGGGACGCCATGCTGGGGGCCGGACTCGAGCCGCTGCCGCCGCAGGAGGGCGACTTCACCGAGCCCAGTGGGGCCGCCGGGATGGCCGCGCTGCTGTCGCGGCACGCCGACGTCGACGGGGTGTTCGCCGCCAACGACAACATGGCGGCCGGGGCCCTGCGCACCCTGCGGGCGGCCGGCCGGTCCGTGCCGGACGACATCGCGGTGGCCGGGTTCGACGACCTCACGGTCGCCCGCATCGCCGACCCGCCCCTGACCACCGTCCACCAGCCCGTCCGGGCGCTCGGCCGGGAGATGGCGCGCATGCTCGTCGCGCTGGTCAACGGGCAGGACCCCACCCCGCTGATCCTGCCGACCCGCTTCGTCGTCCGGGCGAGCGCCTGACGGCCGCGCCGGCCGCCGGCGGCGACGGAGCACCGGCCCGGACGGAGCACCGGCCCGGACGGAGCACCGGCCCGGACGGAGCGCCGGCCCGGACGGAGCGCCGGCCCGAGGACGAACCGCTCAGTCCTGACGCACCGCCAGCGCCAGGAAGCGGTCGTCCTCGTCGGCGTACGACGTCAGGCGCCAGCCCGACCCGGCGAGCAGCGGCCGCAGGCGCGGCTCGGCGCGCAGGTCGTCGTCGGTGATCTGCCGCCCCTGGCGGGCGGCGAGGGCCGCCCGGCCGATCGGGTGGAACAGGGCCAGCGTGCCGCCGGGGCGCACCACGCGCGCGAGTTCGCGCAGGTTCTCGGCCGGGTGCGGCAGGTGGGCGACGAGCCCCGCGGCGAAGACCGCGTCGAGGCAGGAGGAGCGCAGCGGGAGCGCCGCCACGTCGGCCAGCAGCAACCGCCCGTCGCGGTCCCGTCCGGCCCGCACGGCGGCCGCCAGCATCGCCGCCGTCAGGTCCGCCCCCACGACCACCCCGGCAGGCCCCACGGCCGCCCGCAGCGGCGGCAGGGCCCGGCCCGTGCCGCACCCCGCGTCCAGCACGCGGGCGCCCTCCGGCAGGCCCAGCTCGGCGACCGCCGCCGCGTAGGCGGGGCCGTCGTCGGGGAAGCGGCTGTCCCAGTCCGCGGCGCGCGCGGTGAAGAACTCCCGCACGCGCGTGTGGTCGTCCGTCCGCTCGTCCACGCGCGGGTGGTCGTTCGTGTGGTCGTCGCTCATGCGACGCATGATCCCTCAGCCGGCCGTCACCGGCACGGATGACGGCTCTGCGCACACGTTCGAGCGCGAGTCGGCGCGCGGCGGTCGTTCCGGCGTATTTCCGTGTCATGTTCCGCCGGGTTTCGAAACGCGCCCCCTCCGTGCGCCGGTGCCCCCCTAACGTCCTCTGGCCATGGGACACCTGGACCACGCCACCTTCGGCTGGCTGACCCCCGTGCTGTCGTACGCCATGGCGTGCATCGGCGCCGCCCTCGGGCTGCGCTGCACCGTCCGGGCGCTCGGTGCCACCGGGCGCGCACGCCGCAACTGGCTCCTCACCGCCGCCTCGGCGATCGGCACCGGCATCTGGACGATGCACTTCGTCGCCATGCTCGGCTTCGGCGTCAGCGGCACCGACATCCGCTACGACGTGCCGCTGACCGTGCTCAGCCTCCTCGTCGCCATGGTCGTCGTCTGCGCCGGCGTGTTCGCCGTCGGCTGCGGCCGCGACCGCACGCGCGCGTTGCTGCTCGGCGGCCTGACCACCGGCCTCGGCGTGGCGAGCATGCACTACCTCGGCATGGCCGCCGTCCGGCTGCACGGCGACATCACCTACGACCCGGTGCGCGTCGGGCTGTCCGTCCTCATCGCGGTCGTCGCCGCCACCGCGGCCCTCTGGGCGGCCCTCCACACCACGTCACCCGTCGCCGTCACCGTCGCCTCCCTCGTCATGGGCGCGGCGGTCAGCAGCATGCACTACACCGGGATGTTCGCGGTGAGCGTGCAGGTGACGCCGTCGGGGACCGCGCTGCCCGGGGCCACGGCGATGCAGTTCATCTTCCCCCTCGCCGTCGGCCTCGGGTCCTACCTCTTCCTGACCTCGGCCTTCGTCGCCCTGTCGCCCACCACGGGGGAGCGTGAGGCGTCCGCGTCGGCCCAGCGCCACGACGAGCGGGACGCACAGCCGGGCGAGCGGAGCGGCACCGGCACCCGTCCGGCCCGGACCGCGTGACGCGCTCCGACGAGCCTGCCGGCCCCGACCGCGTGACGCGCTCCGGCAAGCCGGCCGGCCCGGACCGTGCGGACCGCCCCGACGGGCCGAACGACCCGCACCCGACCGGCAGCGGGCCGGTGACTCGACGACTCGCCCCACCCAGCCCCGACGAGGAGGCCATGCGTACACCCCGCAGGACCCCGACAGCCGGCGCGCAGCCGCCGCGCCCGGTACGCGGCCGCCGCGCCCACGCCGGACCCCCGGCCGACGAGACCCCGGACGCGTTCCTGGCCGACGGCGGGCCCGACGCCGGTGCCGACGCCGGTGCCGGTGCTTCCGGCAGCGCGGCCCCCCGCCCGCGACGCCGGAGCATCCGCCCCCGCACCGTCCGCGCCAGGATCGTCTGCCTCCTGATGGTGCCCGTCGTCTCCCTGCTGGCCCTGTGGGGGTACGCCACCGTCACCACCGCCCAGGACGTCTCCCGGCTGCGGCAGTTGCAGAGGGTCGACGCCGAGGTGCGCGCCCCCCTCGCCGACGCCGTGGCCGCGCTCCAGGCCGAGCGGGAGGCCGCCGTCCGCCGGGCCACCGCCCCGCGCGCGGGGCAGGACGCCGACCTCGCGGGACTCGCCCGGGACACCGACCGGGCCGTGGCCGCGCTCCGGCTCGGCGACGACGGCACCGTCGCCGACGCCCAGGAACTGCCCTCCGGAGTCGCCCAGCGCCTCGAGGCGTTCGTCTCCGGCACCGAGCACCTGCGCCCCCTGCGCACGGCGGTCCTGGACGGCCGCACCGACTGGCGGACCGTGTACGACCGTTACTCCGCCGCCATCGCGCGGGCCTTCGCGGTGGGCGGCGCGCTGAGCGGCATCCAGGACGCCGAGCTGGGCTCCGACGCACGCGTGCTGCTCGAGTTCTCCCGCGCGGGCGAGGCGCTCGCCCAGGAGGACGCGGTCCTGGCGAGCGCCCGTCCCGTCGGCCGCCTCGACGGCGAACGCCTGCGCCTGTTCACCGGTGCCGTCGACACCCGGCGCGCGCTCACCGCGTCAGCCGTCACCGACCTGCGCGGCCCCGAACGCACCGCGTGGCGCACCCTGTCCGGCAGCGCCCCCTACGCCACCGTGGCCGCCGCCGAGGACGACGTCCTCGCCCAACGGCCCGGGACGCGCGCCCTCGCCGCCGTCCCCGCCGACCCGTGGGGCACGGCGCACGCACGCGTGCAGGACGGCATGCGCTCCATCGAGGCCGACGCCGGGCGCGAGGTCGCCCGTCGCGCCGACCCCTTCACCCGCGGCCTCCTCACCCCGGCCGGCGCCGCCGTGCTGCTCGGCCTGCTCGCCGTCGCCGCCTCGCTCGTCATCTCCGTGCGCATCGGCCGCGGCCTCGTCGTCGAACTCGTCGGCCTGCGCAACGGCGCCCTGGAGATCGCCCGCCGCAAGCTCCCCGAGGCGATGCGCAGGCTGCGCGCGGGCGAGGAGATCGACATCCGCGCCGAAGCGCCGCCGGGACCGCCCGCCGAGGACGAGACGGGACAGGTCGCCGAGGCCCTGGGCACCGTGCACCGCGCCGCCCTGCGGGCCGCCGTGGAACGCGCCGAACTCGCCAGCGGCATCTCCGGCGTGTTCGTCAACCTCGCGCGTCGCAGCCAGGTCCTGGTCCACCGCCAGCTCAGCCTCCTGGACAGCATGGAACGCCGCTCCGACGACCCCAACGAGCTCAGCGACCTCTTCCGCCTCGACCACCTCACCACCCGCATGCGCCGCCACGCCGAGAGCCTGATCATCCTGTCCGGAGCGGCACCCGGCCGGGCCTGGCGCATGCCGGTCTCGCTGACCGACGTCGTCCGCGCGGCCGTGTCCGAGGTCGAGGACTACGCACGCGTAGAGGTGCGCCGGCTCCCCGAGACCGCCGTGGCCGGCGCCGCCGTCGCCGACGTCACCCACCTGCTGGCCGAACTCGTCGAGAACGCGGCGCAGTTCTCACCGCCGCACACGCGTGTGCGCGTCACCGGGGAACCCGTCGGCAACGGTTACGCCGTCGAGGTCGAGGACCGCGGGCTGGGCATGGGCAGGGAGACCCTCGCGGAGGCCAACCGGCGCATCGCGCAGTCCGAGGCGCTCGACCTGTTCGACAGCGACCGGCTCGGCCTGTTCGTGGTCAGCCGGCTCGCCTCCCGGCACCGCATCAAGGTCCACCTGCGCACCTCGCCCTACGGCGGCACCACCGCCGTCGTCCTGCTGCCCACCGCGCTGCTGCACACCGGCGGGCCCGAACGGTCCCGCCCGGAGCGGGCGCTCGCGGATCAGGGCACGGAGGACGCCTACACGCGCGTACCCGCCGACGGCCGCCATGAAGAAGCCCCACCGCACGAGGAGTTCGCCCAGCGGCGGGAAGCCGCCCGCCGAGGAGCCGTCCCCGCGCCCGCCGACCGGCCGGCCCTGGTCGCCCCCGCACGCGTGGACGCCCGGGGCCCCGGCGACGGCGACCCGCCGCCCCCCGGGGTCACCGCCCTGCACCCGCACCGCCCTCCGGAGGGCGCCGACGGCGCGGACGGCCTCCCGCGCCGGGTCCGCCAGGCGAGCCTCGCCCCCCAACTGCGCCGCGCGCAGGCCGAGGACCCCGCCGCGCCGGAGCACGCGCGCGAGGACGGGTCCCGTACGCCCGAAGTCGTACGGGACCGGATGGCCGCCTACCGGGACGGCTGGGCACGCGGCGGCGGCAGACGACCCGGCCGCGGTGCCGGCCCCGAGCCCGCACCGGGCAGCGACAGTGAAGGAGACCCCGCATGATCCAGGACCCGAGCTCGAGGATGTCCCAGCGGTCCGGTGAACTCGACTGGCTGCTGGACGACCTGGTGCTGCGCGTGCGCGAGGTGCGGCACGCGGTGGTGCTGTCCAACGACGGCCTCGCCGTGGGTGCCTCCGACGACCTGACCCGTGAGGACGCCGAGCACCTGGCCGCGGTGGCGTCCGGCTTCCACAGCCTCGCCAAGGGGGCCGGCCGGCACTTCGGCGCCGGGGGCGTCCGGCAGACCATGGTCGAGATGGACGACGCGTTCCTGTTCGTGGCGGCCGCGGGCGACGGCTCCTGCCTGGCCCTCCTCACCGCCGTCACGGCCGACATCGGCCTGGTGGCGTACGAGATGGCACGGCTCGTCAAGCGCGTGGGGGAGCACCTCTACACGCCCCCACGCGTCGGCTCGCGCCCGCCCGCCGCCGGATGAGAGCGGAAGGCGGCACACCCGCATGACCGAGGAGACCCTGACCGGCTCCCCGCACGGACCGGGCAGCCAGTGGTACGACCACGAGGCCGGACCCCTGGTCCGCCCGTACGCCATGACGGGCGGACGCACCCGGCCCGGACCCACCGGGGTCCGCTTCGACCTGATCGCGCTGGTCACCCTCGACCCGGGCGCGCCGGACGACGATCCCGCGCTCGGCCCCGAACACCGCGCGCTGGCCGACCTGTGCCGCACGGAGACGCAGTCCGTGGCCGAACTCGCCGCCGGCGCGGACCTGCCGGTGGGGGTCGTCCGAGTGCTCCTCGGCGACCTGCTGGAACTCGGCCGCGTCACCGTCAGCCGTCCCGTCCCGCCCGCGCAACTGCCCGACGAGCGCATCCTGCGCGAGGTCATCGCGGGGCTGCGCGCCCTGTGAATCGCAGGGCTGCGGGCCCCATCAGAGGAAGAGGGAAGTCATCCATGGACTCCGAGCACGCCGACACCACGGACGGCGAGACGGCCCCCCTGGCCTTGAAGATCCTGGTCGCCGGCGGATTCGGCGTCGGCAAGACCACCCTGGTGGGCGCCGTCAGCGAGATCAGGCCGCTGCGGACCGAGGAACTGCTCAGCGAGGCGGGCCAGTCGGTCGACGACACCGACGGGGTGGACCACAAGGTCACCACGACGGTCGCCATGGACTTCGGCCGCATCACCATCCGCTCCGGGCTCTCGCTGTACCTGTTCGGCACGCCCGGCCAGGACCGCTTCTGGTTCCTGTGGGACGAGTTGTCGCAGGGCGCCCTCGGTGCCGTGGTCCTCGCGGACACCCGGCGCCTGGAGGACTGCTTCCCCGCGGTCGACTACTTCGAGCACCGGCACATCCCGTTCGTGGTGGCCGTCAACTGCTTCACGGGCGCGCGGACGTACGGCGTCCCGGACGTCTCGCGCGCCCTCGACCTCGACGACGGGACCCCCGTCGTGCTGTGCGACGCGCGCGACCGCGACTCGGGCAAGGAGGTCCTGATCCGGCTGGTGGAGTACGCCGGGCGGATGCACACCGCCCGGCTGCTCGACTCGGTGAGCTGACCGCGGCGGGCGCCGCGGGCGGCCGGCTGGCCGGCGCGGAGGCAGTCGTTTCGCGCCGTCAGTCCGCGACGGCCTTCTGCGCCAGCACCTTCTCGATGCCGACCCGCACCAGCAGTTCGCCCGGCACCCCGTTGCGCGCGCCGAACTCCTCGGCGCGCTCCTCGCCCATGTACCGGGCGCCGATCCGGGCCGCCCAGTGCCGCAGCTCGCCGGGGTCCTCGGAGAGCCGTGCCCGGCCCTGCAGGACCACGAAGTCGAACGGCGGACGGTCGTCGTCCACGCAGAGGGCGACCCGCCCGTCCCGCGTCAGGTTGCGCCCCTTGACGGTCTCCTTGCCGGTGTTGAACACCAGCTCGTCCCCGTCGAGCAGGAACCAGATCGGCGCCACGTGCGGGCTGCCGTCGGCCCGGACGGTGCACAACTTGCCGGTGCGGGTGCCCTCGGAGACGAACGCCCGCCATTCCGTGTCGGTCATCTTCTGTGCCATGCCCCCATCCTCCTTGCCCGCCGCCCGGTCGTGGGGAAGGCTTGCTGACACGTCCCGCCCGAGCGTCACGGGACGCACCGCGCGGGGAACGCACACGGGGAACGGCAGTGGGGGAGAACGCACCATGGCTCAGAAGCAGGGACTCGACTGGCTCCTGGACGACCTGACCGAGCGCGTCGACCACGTACGGCACGCCCTGGTGCTGTCCAACGACGGACTGGTCGCCGGCGCCAGCACGGGGCTGCGCCGCGAGGACGCCGAGCACCTCGCCGCGGTCTCCTCGGGCCTGCACAGCCTCGCCAAGGGCTCCGGGCGCCACTTCGGCGCGGGCCAGGTGCGCCAGACGCTGGTCGAGTTCGACGACGCGGTGCTGTTCGTCACCGCCGCGGGCACCGGCAGCTGTCTGTGCGTCCTCAGCGGGGCCGAGGCCGACTTCGGACAGATCGCCTACGAGATGACCCTGCTCGTCAACCGGGTCGGCGAGCACCTCACGGTCGACGCCCGGCGACCGGAACAGGCCCCGGAAACAGAGCTCTGACCTGCGGCTTCAATAGGGCCGGCGGAGTTGTCCACAGGCTTCTCCGGGGTGGCGCGGATCCGGCTACGGTTTTTCCCGAGGCCGCCGCGGACGGCGCGGGGCCCGCCACTCCACGGGGGAGACCATGTCCACGCACACCGTCACCGCGTCCCCGGCCGAGACCTGCGCACCCGGCCGCGCCGCCCGCGAACTCGGCCTCAAGCGCAGCGAGCTGGACCTCGCGGCCCGCCTGGGCCGGATCAGGACCGTGCCCGACGAGGGCGGCGGGGGCCGCCGTGTCCCCCGTGCCGAGATCGACCGGCTGAGCGCCGAGCCGGGCTTCCCCGAGGCGCTGCGGGAGAGCGTCCGGACCGTCGGGACCCGGGAGGCCGCGGAGCTGATGGAGGTGGCACCCACCCGGTTCACCCGCTTCGCGCGCGCCGGGCTGGTGGTGCCCGTGACCTTCTACCTGAACCGCTACCGCGCCGTGGTCTGGCGCTACCTCGCCGACGAACTGCGCGCCTTCGCCGCCGCCCCGGAACACGCGGGCCTCCTGCACGGGCCCACCCCCCAGACGCTGCGCGGCCCCCTGGCGGCGGGGCTGGACCTGCGGGCCCGCAACTGGCGCGGCCGGCACCTCGGCTTCCTGCTGCGGCAGGCCGAGGACCCGTGGCAGCGCGCCGGAGCCCTGGCCTCCCTGCTGGACCCCGTGCACATCGCCGAGGTCGTCCCCGACCCCTACGAGCGCGCCCACCTCGGCCGATTCCGGCCGGCGCCGCCCGGTCACGGCACCCCGGGCTCGCCGGCCGCCCTCCTCGCCGAGCGGATCGCCACGGCCGACGACCCGGACGAGATCGCCTGGCTGCGGGCCGACCTGACCCACGCCCTGGCGGAAGCCCGGGACGAGCGGCCCGCGCCCCGCCCCACGACGGCCGCGACGGCCGCACCGGCCCTCGTACCCCCGGCCGCTGCCCCGACCGCACCGCCCGGCGAGCGGCCGCCCGAGCGCGGCCGACTGCGGCTGCTCGGCTGGCTGCGGCGCGGCGGGACGTGACCGGACGCGACCTACAGGGCCCGGAACAGGCCCTCCTGCACGACCGACACCAGCAGACGCCCCTCGACGTCGTAGATCCGGCCGCGGGCGAGGCCCCGCCCGCCCGTCGCGATGGGGGACTCCTGGTCGTAGAGGAACCACTCGTCGGCGCGGAACGGCCGGTGGAACCACATCGCGTGGTCCAGCGACGCCATGTCGAAGTTGCGCGGCCCCCACAGGGGTTCGACGGGGATGCGGACGGCGTCCAGGAGCGTCATGTCACTGGCGTAGGTGAGCGCGCAGGTGTGCACCAGCGGGTCGTCGCCGAGCGGGCCGACCGCCCGCATCCACACCGCGCTGCGCGGCTCGGCGCCCTTCACTTCCTCCGGGCTCCAGCGCAGACGGTCGGCGTACCGGATGTCGAAGGGCTGCCGGCGCGCCATCCGCTCGAACTGCTCGGGCAGCGCGCCCAGGTGCTCCCGGACCTCGTCCGCCACGGTCGGCAGCGACTCGGGGTCCGGCACCTCGCGGGCGGGCGGCAACTGGTGCTCGAAGGGGCCTTCCTCGGGCCGGTGGAAGGAGGCGGTGAGATTGAAGATGGTGCGCCCCTGCTGCACCGCGGTGACCCGGCGCGTCGTGAACGACCGGCCGTCGCGCACCCGCTCGACCTGGTACACGATCGGCACGCCCGGCCGGCCCGGCCGCAGGAAGTACGCGTGCAGCGAGTGCACCGGCCGGTCGCCCTCGGTGGTGCGGCCCGCCGCGACCAGCGCCTGGCCCGCCACCTGGCCGCCGAAGACCCGCTGCAACGACTCGTGCGGGCTGCGGCCGCGGAAGATGTCGACCTCGATCTGCTCCAGGTCGAGCAGGTCGACCAGCCGTTCGGCCGGGTTCGTCATGGGCGTGCTTCTCCTGTGTTCGCGAGCGGGCGGGATCCGCTGTCCCGCCCGCTCCGGGGGCCGGTGGTGGGGTGGACGCTCACAACTGCCCGACGGCGGTGACCCGCACGACGGCGCGGCCCTCGGCGTCGGAGGCGTCGAGGTCGACCTCGGCGCTGACGCCCCAGTCGTGGTCGCCGTTGGGGTCGTCGAAGATCTGGCGGACCCGCCACAGGCGGCGCTGCGGCTCCTCCTCGATGACGAGCAGCTTCGGACCCCGGGCGTTCGGGCCGGTGCCCAGGTCGTCGTACTCGTCCCAGTACGCGTCCATCGCCTCGCCCCAGGCGTCCGCGTCCCAGCCGGAGTCGGCGTCCATCTCGCCCAGCTCGTCGACGTGGTCGAGCGCGGCGAGCTCCACCCGGCGGAACATCGCGTTGCGCACCAGGACCCGGAAGGCACGCGCGTTGCTGGTGACCGGCTTGACCTCGTCGGCCTTCTCCTGGGCCTCCTCGGCGGTCATCACCTCCGGGTTGGCCAGCTGCTCCCACTCGTCCAGCAGGCTGGAGTCGACCTGGCGGACCATCTCGCCCAGCCACTCGATCAGGTCCTGGAGGTCCTCCGACTTCAGGTCGTCGGGGATGGTGTGGTCCAGGGCCTTGAAGGCACTGGCGAGGTAGCGCAGCACGATGCCCTCGGTGCGCGCCAGCTCGTAGTGGGACACCAACTCGGTGAAGGTGAGCGCCCGTTCGTACATGTCGCGGATGACGGACTTCGGCGACAGCGGGTGGTCGCCGACCCAGGGGTGGCTCTTGCGGTACGTGTTGTACGCGTGGAAGAGCAGCTCCTCCAGCGGCTTGGGGTAGGTGACGTCCTGGAGGCGCTCCATGCGCTCCTCGTACTCGACGCCGTCCGCCTTCATCGCGGCCACCGCCTCGCCGCGCGCCTTGTTCTGCTGGGCGGCGAGGATCTGCCGCGGGTCGTCGAGGGTGGACTCCACGACGGAGACCATGTCCAGCGCGTACGACGGCGACTCCGGGTCGAGCAGTTCGAACGCGGCCAGCGCGAAGGTGGACAGCGGCTGGTTGAGCGCGAAGTCCTGCTGGAGGTCGACCGTGAGGCGGACGATGCGCCCCTCGGCGTCGGGCTGGTCGAGCTTCTCGACGATGCCGCCGTCCAGCAGCGAGCGGTAGATCGCGATGGCCCGGCGGATGTGACGCAGCTGCTGCTTGCGCGGTTCGTGGTTGTCCTCCAGCAGGTGACGCATCGCCTGGAAGGCGTTGCCCGGCCGGGCGATCACCGACAGCAGCATCGTGTGCGTCACCCGGAAACGGGACGTCAACGGCTCCGGATCCGACTCGATCAGCTTCTCGAAGGTGTTCTCCGTCCAGCCCACGAAGCCTTCCGGGGCCTTCTTGCGGACCACCTTGCGGCGCTTCTTCGGGTCGTCGCCGGCCTTGGCGAGCGCCTTCTCGTTCTCGATGACGTGTTCCGGCGCCTGCGCGACGACGTAGCCCGCCGTGTCGAACCCGGCCCGCCCGGCGCGGCCCGCGATCTGGTGGAACTCCCGCGCGCGCAGGGTGCGCACGCGGTTGCCGTCGTACTTGGTGAGCGCGGTGAACAGCACCGTGCGGATCGGCACGTTGACGCCGACGCCGAGCGTGTCCGTCCCGCAGATCACCTTCAGCAGGCCGGCCTGCGCCAGCTTCTCCACCAGCCGCCGGTACTTGGGCAGCATGCCGGCGTGGTGCACGCCGATGCCGTGGCGGACGTAGCGGGAGAGGTTGCGGCCGAACGAGGTGGTGAAGCGGAAGTTGCCGATCAGCTCGGCGATCTTCTCCTTCTCCTCCCGCGAGCACATGTTGATGCTCATCAGCGCCTGCGCCCGCTCGACGGCCTGCGCCTGGGTGAAGTGCACGATGTACACCGGGGCCTGCTTGGTCTCCAGCAGGTCGGTCAGGGTCTCGGTGAGCGGCGTGTACCGGTAGGCGTAGGACAGCGGGACGGGGCGGGTCGCCGAGCGGACCACCGACGTGGGGCGGCCGGTGCGGCGGGTCAGGTCCTTCTCGAAGAAGGACACGTCACCGAGCGTGGCCGACATCAGGACGAACTGCGCCTGGGGCAGTTCGAGCAGCGGGATCTGCCAGGCCCAGCCGCGGTCCGGCTCCGCGTAGAAGTGGAACTCGTCCATGACGACCTGGCCGACGTCCGCCTGCCTGCCGTCCCGCAGCGCGATCGACGCGAGCACCTCGGCGGTGCAGCAGATGACCGGGGCGTCGGCGTTGACGGACGCGTCGCCGGTCAGCATGCCCACGTTCTCCGTGCCGAACAGCTTGCACAGCTCGAAGAACTTCTCCGACACCAGCGCCTTGATCGGCGCCGTGTAGAAGGTGACCTCGTCGCGGGCCAGCGCCGCGAAGTGCGCCCCCGCCGCGATCATGCTCTTGCCGGACCCGGTGGGCGTGGAGACGATCACGTTCGCCCCCGAGACCACCTCGATCAGCGCCTCCTCCTGGTGGGGGTAGAGGGTCAGACCGCGCTCCTGCGCCCACGACTCGAAGGCTTCGTACAGGGCGTCGGGGTCGGCGGTCGGCGGCAGCTGATCGATGAGGGTCACGTCCCCATCTTGCCTGCCCCGGCCCCCGAGGGGGGAATCGGCTGCCGGTCCGAAGATCGCGACGGTTACGCTGTGGCGCCGACGGGGCGTCATCGCACCGGGTCAACTGGACAGCGGCACACGAGGAACGGGGCGGACGAGGGCCATGATGGGACCAGCACACTCACTGTCGGGCGCCGCCGCCTGGCTCGGCGCCGGGGCGGCCGTCGCCGCGGCCGGACACCCGATGCCCTGGCCCGTCCTGCTGACCGGCGCGCTGATCAGTGCCGGTGCCGCGCTGGCTCCCGACCTGGACCACAAGGCCGCCACCATCTCCCGCGCCTTCGGCCCGCTCTCGCGGTGGCTGTGCGAGATCGTCGACAAGCTGTCCTACGCCGTCTACAAGGCCACCCGCAAGCAGGGCGACGCACGCCGCTCCGGTGGGCACCGCACCCTGACGCACACCTGGCTGTGGGCGGTCCTGACGGGCGCGGGCGCCTCGGCGCTGGCGGTGACCGGGGGCCGCTGGGCGGTGCTGGCGATCCTGTTCGCGCACATGGTGCTGGCCATCGAGGGCCTGCTGTGGCGGGCCGCCCGGGGCTCCAGCAGCGACGTGCTGGTGTGGCTGCTGGCGGCGACCAGCGCGTGGATCATCGCGGGGACACTCGACAAGCCGGGCAACGGCTCGGGCTGGCTGTTCACCGAGCCGGGCCAGCAGTACCTGTGGCTCGGGCTGCCCATCCTGCTGGGCGCGCTGGTGCACGACATCGGGGACGCCCTGACCGTCTCGGGCTGCCCGATCCTGTGGCCGATCCCGATCGGACGCAAGCGCTGGTACCCGCTGGGACCGCCGAAGGTGATGCGGTTCCGGGCGGGCAGCTGGATCGAGCTGAAGGTGCTGATGCCGGTGTTCATGCTGCTCGGCGGGCTGGGCGGCGCGGCCGCGCTCGGCTTCATCTGAGGCCCGTCCGCCCGGGCCTCCGCGTCCGCTCAGGCCGCCTCCCCTCAGGCCCCTTCCGCTCAGGCCTTCGCCGAGCCCTCCCCGTAGCGGCGCTCGAAGCGGGCGACGCGGCCCTCCGTGTCCACGGTGCGGGCCTTGCCGGTGTAGAAGGGGTGGCTCTCGGAGGAGATCTCCACGTCCACCACCGGGTACGTCTCGCCGTCGTCCCACTCGATGGTCTCGTCGCTGGAGGCCGTGGACCGGGTCAGGAAGGCGTAGCCGGCGGCGCGGTCGCGGAAGACGACCGGGTGGTAGTCGGGGTGCTTGTCCTGCTGCATGGGTGCTCCTCGTGCCGGGTCGGTGCGTACGGCGGGCGCGGCGGGGGCCGCGTCGCCCCGGGAGGCGGCGGGTCAGCCGGGCAGGGCGTCCCCGTCGACGATGTGCATCGCCGCCTCCTCGGCGGAGGCGGCCGCCCCGTCGATGCCCACGTCGGTGGCGACCAGCGCGCTCTCCTCGTCCTCGTGCACCCCTTCGTCCGGTGCCACGAGCCGTCCGGAGCGGGCCGCGCCGACCTCCTCGTCGAGGAGTTCCCCGTCGGTGTCCTCCGAGTCACCCAGACCGTCACCGTCCGGGACGGCGAGGTCCGGCAGTTCCTCGGCCAGCCGCTGGTCCAGCGTCTCGCCGCGCAGCCGCTCGGCCGCCGTGATGCCCTCGTGCTCCACGGCCCAGGGCTTCTCGGGAGGGGACCAGCCGCGGTCCAGGGGGTTGTCGACGTCGTCGTCCTCGAGGGTGTCCTCCTCGTCGAGCAGCCCCGAGTCGTCCTGGATGTCGGAGGCATCGGGCTGGTAGACGTCGTCTCCCCATCCGTCGGCGCTGTTCACGGGTACCTCCAGAGGGTGGGGACGGGCCCGTACGCACCACGGTCGGCGGGGGTCCGCCGCCGGGCCGGGCACCGACCGCGCACGGAAGGCGCCGGACACGGCCCGGTCGCTGCCCGCACGGGTGCCGCTTACCAGCGTTCCATCCCGCTCGGCGACCGCGCAACGCCAGCGCGTCCACGGGGGCCCGGCCTGCGGGGGAGCGACCTCATGGCCGGCCCCTCCTCACCCGTGCCACGACCTCCACAGCGCCGCGTACGCTCCGTCGGCCGCCACCAGCTCGGTGTGGCTGCCCAGCTCGCTGATGCGGCCGTCCTCGACGACGGCGATGACGTCGGCGTCGTGGGCGGTGTGCAGGCGGTGGGCGATCGCGACGACGGTGCGGCCGTCGAGGACGCGGGACAGGGAGCGTTCCAGGTGGCGGGCGGCGCGTGGGTCGAGCAGCGAGGTCGCCTCGTCCAGGACCAGCGTGTGCGGGTCGGCCAGCACCAGCCGGGCGAGCGCGATCTGCTGGGCCTGCGCCGGGGTGAGCGCGGCGCCGCCCGAGCCGACCTCGGTGTCCAGGCCGTCGTCCAGCGCCCGCGCCCAGCCGTCGGCGTCGACCGCGCCGAGCGCCGCCCACAGCTCGGCGTCCCCGGCGTCGGTGCGGGCCAGCCGCAGGTTGTCCCGCAGGGAGCCGACGAAGACGTGGTGCTCCTGGTTGACGAGGGCGACGTGGGCGCGGACCCGTTCGGCGGTCATCCGGGACAGTTCGGCGCCGCCGAGGGTGACGCGGCCGTCCCGGGGCGCGTAGATGCCCGCGAGGAGCCGGCCCAGGGTGGACTTGCCGGCGCCCGAGGGACCGACCAGCGCCAGCCGGGTGCCGGGCGCGACGGCGAGGGACACCTCGCGCAGCACGTCGACGCCCTCGCGGTAGCCGAAGCGGACGTCGTCGGCGCGCACGTCCCGGCCCTCGGGGGCGAGCGAGGCGTGCCCGGCGCCGGGTTCGATCTCCCGCACGCCCACCAGCCGGGCCAGCGACACCTGGGCGACCTGGAGCTCGTCGTACCAGCGCAGGATCAGGTTGACCGGGTCGACGAGCATCTGCGCGACGAGCGCGCCCGTGGTCAGCTGGCCCACGTCGATCCAGCCCCGCAGGACGAAGACCCCGCCGAGCATCAGCACCGAGCCGAGCACGGTGACGTGCACCAGGTTGATCACCGGGAACAGCACCGAGCGCAGCCACAGCGTGTACCGCTCCCACGCCGTCCACTGCCGGACGCGCAGCTCCGACAGCTCGACGCGCCGCCCGCCGAGGCGGTGGGCCTCGACGGTGCGTCCGGCGTCGACGGTCTCGGCGAGCGCGGCGGCCACGGCGGCGTACCCGGCGGCCTCCGAGCGGTAGGCGGACGGGGCGCGCCGGAAGTACCAGCGGCAGCCGATCACCAGCAGCGGCACCGCGACCAGCACGGCCGGCGCCAGCGGCGGTGCGACGACGACCAGCCCGGACAGCAGCAGCAGCGCCCACATCACGCCGATGGTCAGCTGGGGCACGGCCTCGCGCATCGCGTTGGCGAGCCGGTCGATGTCCGTGGTGATCCGGGACAGCAGGTCGCCCGTCCCGGCCCGCTCCAGCACCCCCGGCGGCAGCCGCACCGACCGCACCAGGAAGTCCTCGCGCAGGTCGGCCAGCATCCGCTCGCCGAGCACGGCCCCGCGCAGCCGCATCTCCCGCACGAAGACCGCCTGGACGACCAGCGCGACCACGAACAGCGAGACGGTCCACCCGAGACGAAGTTCCCGGGCCCCGTCGGCCACCCGCTCCACCAGGTCGCCCAGCAGCCACGGGCCCATCATCGAGGCGACGGTGGCGACCGTGTTGGCCGCGACGAGCAGCAGGAAGGCACGCCGGTGCCGGCGCAGCAGTTCGCCCACGTAGGCGCGTACGGTGGCGGGGGCTCCGACGGGCAGCGTGTGGGCCGTCGTCGGGGCCGCCGGGTCGTACGCCGGGGGCGCGACGCCGATCATGCGGTCTCCTCGATCTCTTCCAGGTCTTCCAGAACGTCCAGGACTTCCAGCTCCCGCAGTCCCACGTGCCGCTCGCCCGGGCCCGCTTCTCCCTCGCCGTCCGGCTCGCGCGTGACGACGGCCCGGTACCGCGGCTCCTCGTGCAGCAGGTCGCGGTGCGTACCGACCGCCGCGACCTCGCCGTCGTGGACGAGGACGACCCGGTCGGCCCGGTCCAGCAGCAGGGGCGAGGAGGTGAACACCACGCTCGTGCGTCCGGACCGCAGGTCGCGCACGCCCTCGGCGATGCGGGCCTCGGTGTGGGAGTCGACGGCCGACGTCGGCTCGTCCAGCACCAGCACCTCGGGGTCGGTGAGCAACGACCGGGCCAGGGCGAGCCGTTGGCGCTGGCCTCCGGACAGGGAGCGACCGCGCTCGGTGATCCGCGCGTCCATCGGGTCGTCGGCGTCCAGTGAGCCCTGCGCGAGCGCGTCCAGGACGTCGGCGCACTGCGCCGCCCTCAGCGCGGCCGCGGCGCTCACCCGGCCGGACGCGGGCACGTCGAGCAGGTCGCGCAGCGAACCCGACAGCAGCACCGGGTCCTTGTCCTGGACGAGGACGGCGGCCCGCGCGCTGTCCAGGGGCAGTTCGTCGAGCGGCACGCCGCCCAGCCGGACGGAGGGCCCCTCCTCGGAGGCGTGTCCGCCGAGCCGTTCCGCCAGGCGCCCGGCGGCGTCCGGGTCGCCGCAGACCACCGCGGTGAGCAGGCCTGCGGGCGCGAGCAGTCCCGTCGCCGGGTCGTCCAGGTCGCCCGAGGGCGCGTCCGCGGCGCGCGATCCGCCCGCGTCCGTGAGCCGCTCCAGCGACAGCACGCGCGCGGCGCGCTTCGCGGACGGGCGCGAGAAGGAGTACGCCATGGCGATCTCCTCGAAGTGCCGCAGCGGGTACGCCAGCACCATCACCGAGCTGTAGACGGTGACGAGTTCGCCGACGGAGATGCGTCCCTCCCGGGCCAGGTGGACGCCGTACCAGACGACCGCGATGAGCAGCAGCCCCGGCAACAGCACCTGGACGGCACTGATCAGCGACCACATCCGGGCGCTGCGCACGGCGGCCTGGCGGACCTCCTGGGAGGCGCGGCGGTAGCGGTCGAGGAACAGCTCCTCACCGCCGATGCCGCGCAGCACCCGCAGCCCGGCGACGGTGTCCGAGGCCAACTCGGTGGCGCGGCCGGCCTTCTCGCGCTGGACGTCGGCCCGCCGGGTGGCGGGCGGCAGCAGCGGCAGCGCCGCGAACGCCACCACGGGCAGCCCGACGGCGACGACCACGCCGAGCGCCGGCTGGTAGACGACCAGTCCGACGCAGACCAGCAGGACGGTGAGCGCGGCCGCGGAGAACCGGGACACGGCCTCCACGAACCAGCCGATCTTCTCGACGTCACCGGTGGAGACCGCCACGACCTCACCGGCCGCGACCCGCCGGGTCAGCGCGGAGCCCAACCGGGCGGCCTTGCGGGCGAGCAACTGCTGCACGCGGGCGGCGGCGGTGATCCAGTTGGTGACGGCGGCGCGGTGCAGGAACGTGTCCCCGACCGCGGTGGCCGCGCCGCACAGGGCCATCAGGCCCCCGGCGAGCGCGAGCCGGGCGCCGGAGCGGTCGACGACGGCCTGTACGGCGTACCCGACGCAGAACGGCTGCGCCGAGACGGCGACGAAGTGCAGCAACCCCCAGGCGAGGGAAGTGAGTTGCCCGCTCAGCTGGTTCCGGCCCAGCCACCACAGGAAGCGGGGCCCCGAGCGCGCGTCCGGCACACCGGGGTCGGGATGGGGAAGGTCTTGGATACGCATGACGTCCCAGTGACTCGTGTCGGGAGGTGGGGTGGAGCGGGCGGGTGGAGCGGACGCGGGCAGGCGAGGACATGCCGCGGACGCGGCTGCAAACCGTGACAGGTTCGCGCTGCCCGGTGGTCGATTTCAACCCGTTTTCCACGGCACCGCCGAGTTCCGGCTGCCCCGCGTCACAGGGCCCCGGCGCCCTCCCGGCCCAGGCCGGAACCGCGTTACCCGATCAACACTCCGGCAACGGCGCCCCGTCGATCAGCGTGTCCAGCAACTCCCCGAGCACCTCGCGCTGTTCGTCCGTCAGGGGCGCCAGGATCTCCCGCGCCGCGGCCCGTCGGGCGTCGTGCAGCACGTGCAGCGTCGCCCGGCCGGTGTCCGTGAGTTCGATGCGGATGACCCGCCGGTTGGCGGGGTCCGGGACCCGCCGTACCGCGCCGCTCGCCTCCAGCCCGTCGACCAGCGTGGTCACGGCGCGGGGCACGACCTCCAGCCGCTCGGCGAGGTCCGCCATGCGCGGCGGTCCGCCGAAGTGGGCGAGGGTGCGCAGCAGGCGGGACTGGGCCGGGGTGATGCCCAGGTCGGCCTGGTGGAGATGGCGCTTCTGGATCCGGTGCACCCGGTGGGTCAGCCGCAGCAACTGGTCGGCCAGCGCTCCGTCGCGATCGGGGGTGGTCATGGCGGGAACAATATCAGGACGACGTTCATTGTGAGTATAGGTAACAATGAGCTACGCTCCCTCCCGTCGTCGCCGGCCGCGCCCGCGGCCCGGCGCCCACCCACCTCCGTAGGAGCCCATGCACCCCGATCACGAACCCTCCTGGACGCCGCCCGCCGACGCCGGGGAACAACCCCGGCAGGTGCGCCGCATCCTCAAGCTGTTCCGCCCCTACCGCGCGCGGCTCACGGTCGTCGGCCTGCTGGTCGGCGCCTCCTCGCTCGTCTCGGTCGCCACGCCGTTCCTCCTCAAGGAGATCCTGGACGTCGCGATCCCGCAGGGCCGCACCGGCCTGCTGAGCCTGCTCGCCCTCGGCATGATCCTCAGCGCCGTCCTCACCAGCGTCTTCGGCGTGCTGCAGACGCTGATCTCGACCACGGTCGGCCAGCGCGTCATGCACGACCTGCGCACCGCCGTCTACGGCCGGCTGCAGCGCATGTCGCTCGCCTTCTTCACGCGCACCCGCACCGGCGAGGTGCAGTCCCGCATCGCCAACGACATCGGCGGCATGCAGGCGACCGTCACCTCGACGGCCACCTCGCTGGTCTCCAACTTCACCAGCGTGGTCGCCACGGTCATCGCGATGATCGCCCTCGACTGGCGCCTGACCGTGGTCTCCCTGCTGCTGCTCCCGGCGTTCGTCTGGATCAGCCGCCGCGTCGGCAACGAACGCAAGAGGATCACCACCCAGCGCCAGAAGCAGATGGCCGCGATGGCCGCCACGGTCACCGAGTCGCTGTCCGTCAGCGGCATCCTGCTCGGCCGCACGATGGGCCGCGCCGACTCCCTCACCGTGTCCTTCGCCGAGGAGTCCGAACGCCTGGTCGACCTGGAGGTGCGCTCCAGCATGGCGGGCCGCTGGCGCATGGCCGTGATCACCATCGTGATGGCCGCCATGCCGGCCGTCATCTACTGGACCGCGGGCATGGCCCTGCAACTCGGCGGGCCGGACGTCTCCCTCGGCACGATCGTCGCCTTCGTCTCCCTCCAGCAGGGCCTGTTCCGCCCCGCCGTCAGCCTGCTGTCGACCGGCGTGCAGATCCAGAGCTCGCTCGCGCTGTTCCAGCGCATCTTCGAGTACCTGGACCTGCCCATCGACATCACCGAGCGGCCGGACCCGGTCCACCTCGACCGCATCAAGGGCGAGGTCCGCTTCGAGAAGGTCTCCTTCCGCTACGACGACCAGGGCGCGCCGGTCCTCGACGGCATCGACCTCACCGTGCCGGCCGGCGGCAGCCTCGCGGTCGTCGGGCCGACCGGCGCGGGCAAGTCCACCCTCGGCCACCTGGTGCCCCGGCTCTACGACGTGACCGGCGGCCGGGTCACCCTCGACGGCGTCGACGTGCGCGACCTCGACTTCGACACCCTCGCGCGCGCGGTCGGCGTGGTCTCGCAGGAGACGTACCTCTTCCACGCCTCGGTGGCCGACAACCTGCGCTTCGCCAAGCCCGACGCCACGGACGAGGAGCTGTACGCGGCCGCCCGGGCCGCCCAGATCCACGACCACATCGCCTCGCTGCCCGACGGCTACGACACGGTGGTCGGCGAACGCGGGCACCGCTTCTCCGGCGGTGAGAAGCAGCGCCTGGCCATCGCGCGCACCATCCTGCGCGACCCGCCGGTGCTGCTCCTCGACGAGGCGACGAGTGCCCTGGACACCCGTACCGAGCACGCCGTGCAGCAGGCCATCGACGCCCTGTCCGCCGGCCGGACGACCGTCACCATCGCCCACCGGCTCTCCACGGTCCGCGGCGCCGACCAGATCGTGGTCCTCGACTCCGGGCGGGTGGCCGAGCGGGGCGGGCACGAGGAGCTGCTGGCGCGCGACGGCCGGTACGCCGCACTGGTCCGCAAGGACGCCCGCCCGGCCCCGGCCTCCGGCGATCCGGCCGCGCTGGAACCGACAAGATGAAGATATGCCGGGTTTGTGCAGGTGTGCGGGTTACCGTGCCCGCATGCCGAAGAACACTCCGTCACGGAACACGATCCGGCTGACGCGCCGGGGGCGGTTCGCCCTCATCGCGGCCGGGGCCGTCGTGGCCGGCGCCGCCGTGGCGGTGCCGCTGCTGACCCTCGAGGGCCCTCTCCACCGGGCCCCCCACCGGGCGACCGCGCCCGCGACGCTCGTCATCCCGGAGGGCTGGCGCGCCGTCCAGGTCTACGACGCCGTCGACAAGGCCCTGCACCTGGCCCCCGGCACCACCCGCCGGAGCCTGCCGCAGGCCGGCCTGAAGCTGCCGAACGACGCCGGCGGCAACCCCGAGGGCTACCTGTTCCCCGCCACGTATCCGCTGGACGGGCGGACCACGCCCCAGTCGCTGCTGTCCGCGATGGTGGACACCGCCAACCGGAGGTTCAACGGGGCGCCCGTCGCGGCCGGCGCCCGGCGCACCGCGCTGAACGTCTACCAGGCGGTCACCGTCGCGAGCATCGTCCAGGCCGAGGCCGGCACCACGGACGAGATGGGGAAGGTGGCGCGGGTGGTGTTCAACCGCCTGGCGCGCGGCATGCCGCTGCAGATGGACTCCACCCTCAACTACGCCCTCGGCCGGTCCACCCTGAGGACCAGTGAGAAGGACACCCGTCTCGACAGCCCCTACAACTCCTACCGGCGGATGGGCCTGCCCCCGACGCCGATCGACAACCCGGGGGAGCAGGCCATGCGCGCCGCCCTCGACCCTCCTGCGGGCAACTGGCTCTACTTCGTCACCGTCAAGCCCGGCGACACCCGCTTCACCGCGAACCTGGAGGAACACGAGCGCAACGTCGCCGAGTTCAACCGCAACCAGCAGCACGTCGCGCCCCCGGTCCGGTGACCGCGGGCGCCGTCGGGCCGCGTACCGGATCGACGCGCCGTCAGGCGGCGTACTCGGCCGGGGCGCCGTCGCGCGTGGTGTCGGCCGGGGCGCCCTCGCGCGTGGTGTCGGCCGGGGCGTCCTCGCGCGTGGTGTCGGCCGTTGCCGCCTTCTCGGCCAGCAGCCGCCTGATGTCCCGTACCGCCGCGCGGCCGGCCCGGTTGGCGCCGATGGTGCTCGCCGACGGGCCGTAGCCCACCAGGTGGATCCGCGGATCGGCGACCACACGCGTCCCCTCGACCCGGATGCCCCCGCCGGGCTCGCGCAGCCGCAGCGGCGCCAGGTGGTCGACGGCCGCGCGGAAGCCGGTCGCCCACAGGATGACGTCGGCGTCCACGCGCCGGCCGTCGTCCCACTCCACGCCGTCCGGGGTGATGCGGTCGAACACCGGCAGCCGGTCCAGCACCCCGCTCTCCAGCCCCTGCCGCACGGCGTCGTTGAGCGGCAGCCCGGTCACCGAGACCACGCTGCGCGGCGGCAGGCCCTGCCGCACCCGCTCCTCGACCAGCGCGACGGCCGAGCGGCCCGCGTCCTCGTCGAACGGGCCCTCACGGAAGACGGGCGGACGACGCGTCACCCAGGTGGTGGCGGCCGCGTAGGGGGCCAGCTCCATCAGGTGCTGCGTCCCGGACGCACCGCCGCCCACGACGACGACCCGCAGGCCGGTGAAGGCCTCGGGGCCCGGGTACTGCGCGGTGTGCAGCTGCCGGCCCCGGAAGGTCTCCTGGCCCGGGTAGCGCGGCCAGAACGGCCGGTCCCAGGTGCCGGTGGCGTTGATCAGGGCCCGGCTGGACCACGTGCCGGCCGAGGTCTCCACGAGCAGCCGCCCGCCGCTGCCCTCGCGCACCGCGCGGACGTCCACGGGCCGCCGTACCCGCAGGTCGAAGGCGCGCTCGTAGGCGTCGAAGTAGGCGCTGACGACCTCGGAGGACGGCCGCGCGGGGTCGGCGCCCGTCAGCTCCATGCCGGGCAGCGCGTGCATCCCGTGCACCTTGCCGTACGTGAGCGAGGGCCAGCGGAACTGCCAGGCGCCGCCGGGGCCGGGGGAGTGGTCCAGCACCACGAAGTCCTCGTCCGGAGCGAGACCGGTCCGGCGCAGGTGGTAGGCGCTCGACAGGCCCGCCTGACCGGCGCCCACGACGACGACCTCGACCTCGACCGCGCGCGTGTTGTTCACGTTTCTACCAACAGCGCCGCGCGCGGGGATCTTCCCCCTCCGCCGCGGCGCCCGGCGCATGGGTCAGGATGGACGCATGTCCGATGCCTTCACCACGCACGTCCTGTCCGTTCCGTCCGGCTCCCGCGAGGCCGTCGTCGACCTCACGCGCGACTGCGAGTCCTTCCTGCGCGAGGCCGCGGCCGGCCGTGACGGACTGCTGAACGTGTTCGTCCCGCACGCCACGGCCGGCGTGGCCGTCATCGAGACGGGCGCCGGCAGCGACGACGACCTGCTCGCGGCCCTGCACACCCTGCTGCCGGCCGACGACCGCTGGCAGCACCGCCACGGCAGCACCGGGCACGGCCGCGACCACGTCCTGCCGGCCTTCGTCGCGCCGCACGCCACCCTGCCGGTGGTGGGCGGCCGCCTGGAGCTCGGGACCTGGCAGTCCGTGTGCCTGGTGGACACCAACCGGGACAACCCCGAGCGCACGGTCCGGCTCAGCTTCCTCGCCGGTTGACGAGCGCGTAGGGCCGCACCGCAGCGGGGGCGGCCCCGCGCCGGATCACCGGAGGGCCGCCCCCGTCGGTCGGTCAGCCCTCGACCCAGCCGTGGTGCTTGGCGAACTGGGCCAGTCCGGCCCGCACCTGGAGGATCTGCTCCGCGGTCAGCGTGGGCGCCGCCACCAGCAGCGCCTCGGTGACCTCACGGGTGAACTCCTCCGTGTTGAGGACGTCGCACATCATGTCGTCGTCCAGGCTGAGCGGCTTGCCGTCCTCCCCGCGCGCGAGGCGCACCGACGACGCCTTCGGCCCGCGCTCGCCGTCCTCGATCTCGAACTCCACCACGATGCCCCGCCGCACCTGCGACTCGGGCATCAACATGTCGTTGACGTGCAGGAAGACGTCCTCCCCGCCGTCGTCGGGGGCGATGAACCCATACCCCCGCGCGCTGTCGAAACGCACCACACGACCGGCAGCCATCCCAACCCCCAACAGCCTCATCACACCCACTCCGGTGCACCTGGGCCCGATCGTAGCCATGCGGGGGGCCGGGGAGCGACCTCGGCGTCGCCGCCGCCCACGAGGGGTGCGTCTTTTCGGCCCGTGGTGTCACGGCCCGCGGTGTCACGGCGCGCGGTAGAGGGCGGTCAGCAGCTCGATCACGGCCTGGGTCGCCGGGTGCGGGTCGTCCCGCCACCAGGCCAGACGCACCGCGACCGGCTCGGCGTCCCGCACCGGCCGGTACACCACGCCCGGCCGCGGGTACTGGTGGGCGGTCGACTCGGCGGTCACCCCGACGCAGCGCCCGGTGGCGATCACGGTCAGCCAGTCGTCCACGTCGTGCGTCTCCTCCACGGCCGGCCGCGCGTCCGGCGGCCACAGATCCGCCGTGGTGGTGCCGGTGCGCCGGTCGATCAGCAGCGTCCGGCCGCCGAGGTCGGCGAGCCGCACGGACCGGCGCCGGGCCAGGGGATCGTCCGCGGCCAGTGCGCACAGCCGTCGCTCCAGGCCCACGATCGCGGTGTCGAAGCGGCGGTCGTCCTGCGGCCGGCGCACCACCGCGAGGTCGCAGGCGCCCTCCGCCAGACCGGCGCTGCTCGCGTTGACGCGCACGAGGTGCAGTTCGGTCCCGGGGTGCCGCTCGGCCCACTGCCGCTGGAAGGCGACGGTGTGCCGGCCGACCGCCGACCAGGCGTACCCGACCCGCAGCCGGGTGTGGCCCGAGGCCACCTCCTGCACCAGGGCGTCCACCTCGCCGAGCACCCGCCGCGCGTGCGCCACCACCCGCAGCCCGGTCGCGGTCGGCGCCACCACCCGCGAGGTCCGCCGCAACAGCCGCACGCCCAGAGCCTGTTCCAGGGAGGCCAGGGTGCGCGAGACGGCCGCCTGGGAGACGCCGAGGACGGCGGCGGCGTCCGTGAACCCGCCCTCGTCGACGATCGCCACCAGACACCGCAGCTGCCGCAGCTCCACGCCCCGCACGTCCCCCCGCGCCCCCGGCAGCTCCCACTGCTCCGCCGCTCCGTCCATACGCTCATCGTATGGACGGAGCGAGGAATGCATTTTGCGCAAGAGGATGACGGGTGCACGCTCCGGGTATGTCTGCCGCCTCGTCCTCCGCCGCCTCCCCGTCCGCCGGAGCCTCCGCGCCGCTGACGCCCCCGGGCGCGCAGCCGTCCGCCGCGGCGGTCCCGGCCGGGGGCCGGCTGGCCGGGGTGGTCTCCATGGTGGGCAGCGGGGTGTCCAACCAGACCGGTGCCGCGATCGGCTCGCTCGCCTTCCCGGTGCTCGGGCCCGCCGGGGTGGTCGCGGTACGGCAGTACGTCGCCGCCCTCGTCCTGCTCGCCGTCGGTCGGCCACGGCTGCGCTCGTTCACCCGGCGGGAGTGGACGCCGGTCCTGCTGCTCGCGCTGGTCTTCGGGACGATGAACCTGTCGCTGTACACCGCGATCGACCGGATCGGCCTCGGTCTCGCGGTGACGCTGGAGTTCCTGGGGCCCCTCACCCTCGCCCTGGCGGCCGCGCGCCGCCGGGTGGACGCGTGCTGCGCGGTGGCCGCCGCCGCGGGCGCGGTCACGCTGATGCGTCCGCGGCCGTCGACGGACTACGTGGGGATGGGCCTGGGCCTGCTGGCCGCGGCCTGCTGGGCGTCGTACATCCTGCTCAACCGGACCGTCGGCCGGCGCCTGCCCGGTGCCGAGGGGTCGGCGGCGGCCGCGCTGGTGTCGGCGCTGGTGTTCCTGCCGGTCGGCGTCGTGCTCGCCGTCCGCACCCCGCCGACCCTGCCGGCCCTGGGCTGCGCGGTCACCGCGGGGGTGCTGTCCTCGGCCGTGCCCTACCTCGCCGACCTGTTCACCCTGCGCCGGGTGCCCGCGGCCGCGTTCGGACTGTTCATGAGCGTCAACCCGGTCCTCGCCGCGCTCGTCGGCTGGATCGGCCTGGGCCAGCGGCTCGGCCTGCTGGACTGGGCGGCGGTCGCAGCCGTCGTCCTCGCGAACGCCCTCAGCATCCTGGCCCCCTCAGGGCGGGCCCCGCAGCGGCCGCCGGTCAGGCGGACCCGGCGCGCTCGGCGTCGCGCTGCTTGAGGCGGGCCGCTTCCTTGCGGACCTCCGCCTGCGTGGCGCGCTCCTTGGCCAGCCACTCCGGCATCTCGCTCTTCAGCGCCTCGATCTGCTCCGTAGTGAGCGCCTCCGTCACCCCGCCCCGGGCCAGGCCCGAGATGGACACACCGAGCTTCGCCGCGACCACCGGACGCGGGTGCGGTCCGTTGTGCCGCAGCTCGCGCAGCCACTCGGGCGGGTTCGCCTGGAGCTCGTCCAGTTCGGCGCGCGAGACGGACCCCTGCTGGAACTCGGCGGGGGTGGCGGGGAGGTACACGCCCAGCTTCTTCGCCGCGGTCGCGGGCTTCATGGTCTGGGCGCTCTGGTGCGACGTCATGCCGTCCAGCCTATCCGCCACGGGAAAGGCCCCCGACCACAGCCGGTAACCTTGAGCGGGTGACTGACTCGGCGGATTCCCCCACGTTCCGGCTGGCCTACGTCCCCGGAGTGATGCCCGCCAAGTGGGTGCGCGTGTGGGGCGAACGCCACCCGGACACCCCCCTCACCCTCCTGCAGGCGACCGCCGCCGAGGCACCCGTCCTCCTGCGCGACGGCTCCGCCGACGCCGCCCTGGTCCGGCTGCCGGTCGACCGCACGGTGTTCAGCGCGATCCCCCTCTACACCGAGACCACCGTCGTCGTGGCCCCCAAGGACCACCTGGTGACCGCGGCGGACGAGGTGACCCTCGACGACCTCGCCGACGAGGTCGTCCTGCACCCCCTGGACGACGTCCTCGGCTGGGACCGGCTCCCCGGCGAGCCCGCCTTCGAGCGCCCGGCGACCACGGCCGACGCGATCGAACTGGTCGCGGCCGGGATCGGCGTCCTGATCGTCCCGCAGTCCCTGGCCCGCCTGCACCACCGCCGCGACCTGACCTTCCGCCCGCTCACCGACGCACCCCAGTCGGGCGTCGCCCTGTCCTGGCCCGAGGAGGCCACCACCGACCTGGTGGAGGACTTCATCGGGATCGTCCGCGGCCGGACGGTCAACAGCACGCGCGGGCGCGCGAGGCCGGAGCAGGCGGACGACAGGCGCGACGCGAAGTCGGGCGGGAAGGCCGGCGGGAAGACCGGGGGGAAGGCCTCCGCGAAGACCTCAGGCGGCAGTGGCGGTGGCGGGAAGTCCACCGGTGGCGGCGCGCGGTCCGGCGGCGGCAGCCGGTCGGGCGGCACCCGCTCCGGCGGGGCGGCCCGCGGACGGAGCGGCGGCAGCGGCGGCAGTGGTGGCGGGCGCGGCGGCAGCGGACGGCCGCGCCGCCGGTCCTAGGGGGTGTCTTGTCGATCAGGCCGGGTCAGGGAGCGGCGTCTGGTGCCGTGCATCGCAAGGCGGAGGAGGGAGTCGATGCGGAGCGGTGGGGGCCCCTCCCGCTCGAGCGGAGGCGAGAGTGGGGGAGAGTGACGACAACGCGGCGAGGTGCGGTGCCAGACGCCGCGAGCCCGGTCTGATCGGCAAGACACCCCCTAGAACAGACTCAGGACGGCTACTTCCCGGTCCCCCGCCCGATCTCCTCCACCAGCGGCAGCAGCCGGTGCGGCACGCGTTCGCGCAGGGCGACCTCCGTGCGGGTGCGCACCACGCCCGGCAGGCTGATCAGCTTCTGGATGACGTCCTCGAGGTGGGCGTTGTCCCGGGCGACGACCCGGGTGAGCAGGTCCCCGCCCCCCGTGATCGAGAAGGCCTCCACGATCTCCGGCACGGCGGCCAGCGCGTCACCCACGTCGTCGAGGTGCCCCTGGGTGACCTCGATGTGCACGAACGCCAGCACCGGGTGCCCCAACGCGGCGGGGGAGAGGGACGGCCCCGTCCCGGTGATCACGCCGTCCCGCTCCAGCCGGTCCAGGCGGGCCTGGAGGGTGCCGCGGGCGACGCCCAGGACGCGGGCGTACTCCCGGACGCTCGTGCGCGGTTGCTCCAGCAGCAGTCTGAGGATGCGGGTGTCCAACTCGTCCACGGCCATGGCGCCCGGCCTCCTCGCTCCGTACCTGATCGCTCCCGACAGTACCAATGGCCCAGCGTGACGCCGCCCCGCTGAGCCGCCCGCCCTGGTCCGTTGGCTCGTCGGCGGACTGGCGGGGAGTGCTTCTGGTGGACCAATGGACCAGTGGTCCGGCGGTCGCTTGAGCAGATGGCGTCCGGGATGCTCTCATGGAGCCGTCGATGGCGCTGCGGATCCCGCGGCGCCTTTTCCATGCCGGTGCACCGACCGGCGCCCGGAGTTGTCCGCAGTTGTCGCACAGGGGGCGGTACGCAGTGTTGAAGAGGGTGTTCGTGGCTCCGGACCCGGGGCGGGCGCGGCTGCGCTTCGCCGCCCGGGCCGTCCTCGGCATCGGGCTGGCGGTCGTGGTCTGCGGCCTCGCCGGACATTCCCTGACGGGGGCGGTCACCGGCGGACTGGCCGCGCTGCTCGCCCTCTTCACGGTCGCCGACACGACCGTCCGCGGCCAGGCGGTCACCACCGCCCTGCTGCCCGCCGTCGGCCTGCCCGTCCTCACGGCCGCCGCGCTGCTCCACGACGTCCCCGTGGCCCGGGACCTGACCTTCCTCGCCGTCACGGGCGCGGGCGTGTACGCGCGCCGCTGGGGTCCGCGCGGGCACAGCCTGGGCGTCTTCGCGTTCATGATGTTCTTCGTCGCGCAGTTCCTGCACGCGACCACCGCGCAGTTGCCCGAGCTGTACGCGGCCCTCACGCTGTCCGTGCTCAGCGCGGCGGCGGTCCGCTTCGGCGCGTGGTGCTACGAGCGCCGGACGCCCCCGGCCGCCGTGCCCGCCCCGCCCGGCGGCACCGGCCTCGCCCGGGTGACCACCCGCCAGGCCGTGCAGGCCACCGCCGGCGCCGGGTTCGCCCTGGTGGTGGGCCAGCTGGTCTCCGGGCAGCGCTGGTACTGGGCGGTCGGCGCCACCTGGTGGATCTTCGTCAACACCACCTCGCGCGGCGAGACCCTGGTCCGCGGCTTCCGCCGGGTGCTCGGCACCGTCATCGGCATCGGCCTGGGCGTGGTCGTCGCCGTGCCGGTCGCCGGCGCGCCCGTCCCGACCGCGGTACTCGTCGCCGTCAGCGTCTTCGGCATCTTCTACACGGCCGCCGTCTCCTACACCTGGATGATGCTCTGGGTGACCCTGCTCGCCGAGCTCCTGTACGGCCTCCTCGGCGTCCTCACCCCCGGCCTGCTGGCCCTGCGCCTCGCGGAGACCGGCGTCGGCGCGCTGGGCGCGGCCCTCGCCGTGCTGTTCGTCCTGCCGGTGACCACCCACGCCATCACCGACGCCTGGATCCAGCGCGCCCTGCGCTGCGTCCACGCGTGCACCGCGGAGGCCGCCGCCCGGCTCGCGGGGCACCCGACGGCCGACCCGGCCCGGCGCGTCGCCGAGCTGGAGCAGCTCCTCGGACGCGTACGGCTCGCCGTCGCCCCGCTGGTGCACCCGCTGAACCCCGTACGCGCCCGCAAGGCGCGCGCCCGGAGCGTCCTCAACCTGCTCGACACCTGCGCCCGCGAGATCCGCGGACTGGTCGCCGTGGCGGCCGACCCGGAGGCCTCCCACGACGCCCGCCTCGCGGCGGCCTGCCGACGGGTCGAGGCGGCGGTGGAGGCGCTCACGGACGGGGGAGCGGCGGCCGCCGAACCGCTCGCCGCACCGGTCCCCGCGCCCCGGACGGCGCCCGAGCCGTCCCCCGCGCACGGCCCCCTCGCCCACCTGCACGGCCTGGAACGCGCCCTCGCCGACCTCGCCCACCCGCTGCGCGCGCCCGCGGGATCCTCGCTGGTCGACGCCTGAGGAGGCAGGCCGGGCGCGGTGCCGACGGCCGACAGGGCGTGGCCCTCCCGGCTCCGCACCGCCGCGCGCCCGGTTTCCACGCCGCCGCCCTCCCGGCTCCGCGCCGCCGCGCGCCCGGTTCCGCGCCACCGCGCGCACGACTCACCCGAAGTGGCCGTACTTGGTCTAGACCTCACGTGATCGACTGCTACCGTCACTCGGAACAGCGGCTACCCGACAGGGCGAGAGGGGACAGCGGTGGCGGACGACGGCATGAGACGGCGGGCGTTCATCGGGTCGTTCACGGCGGCCGGCGGCCCCGGGATCGTGACGGCGGCCGTCGATCCGCGCAGCGGCGCGCTGTCGCCGCTGAGCAGTGTGAACGGCGTGCCCGACCCCTCCTACCTGGCCCTCTCCGCGGACGGCGCCACCCTGTACGCGGTCAGCGAGACCACCGACGGCGCGGTCGCCGCGTACCGGGTGGCCGGTGACACACCCGAGCGGACGGGACCTCCGGTGCCGGTCGGCGGGAGCGGTCCCACGCACCTCAGCGTGCACGACGGCCACGTCCTGACCGCCAACTACGGCTCCGGCAGCGTCAGCGCGCTCCCCGTCCGCCCCGACGGCACCCTCGCCCGGGCGGCGTCCGCCGTCCTCGCCCACACCGGCTCCGGCCCCCACGCCCCCCGCCAGCAGGGGCCGCACGCGCACCAGGTGCAGCCCGACCCGAGCGGGCGGTGGGCGGTGAGCGTCGACCTCGGCACCGATTCGGTGCGGGTGTGCACACTGCGCGACGGCGCCCTCGCCGTGCACCGCGAGAACGCGCTGCGTCCGGGTTCCGGGCCGCGCCACCTGGCCTTCCACCCCGACGGCACGCACGCGTACGTCGTCAACGAGCTCACGCCGTCCGTCACGGTCTGCCGCTGGGACGCCCCCGACGGCGCGCTGAAGCCGCTGGGCGAGGTGCCGGTGCTGCCGGCGGTCCCGGCCGGCGACGCCTACCCGTCGGGGATCGCCGTGGCGCCCGACGGACGGTTCCTGTGGACCGCGACGCGCGGTGAGGACGTGCTGTCGGTGTTCGCGGTGGAGGACGGCGGCGACACCCTGCGGCTCGTCGGCACGGTGCCCTGCGGCGGCCACTGGCCGCGCGCCCTGACCTGGTCCGGCGGCCGCCTGTACGTCGCCAACGAACGCTCCGGTGACGTGACCTGGTTCGACCTCGACCCGGCGACCGGGTGGCCGGCCCGGGGCGGCTCGATCGCCGTACCGGCCGCGTCGTGCGTGGTGTTCGACGGCGGCCCCGCACCGGCGACGCGCTGAGCGCCGCCCCCCACACCACTCCGCCTCCCGGGCACCGCCCGGACACGCGAAGGGCCCGCCTCCCCCGAGGGAGCGGGCCCTTCGCGTGGTACGGCCGCGGCGCCGGCTCAGCGCACCGGCGCGCCCTGCGGCTGCGGGGCGATGCCCAGGGCGGTCGTGTACTTGGCGAGCGCCAGCTTGCCGATCGCCGGGTACGGGCCGAGCGCCTCGGACGCCGGACAGCCCGCCTCCTCGGCCGCCGCGGCGAGCAGCGAGGCGTCGATCTCCGGGCCGATCAGGTACGGCGCGAGCGCCAGCTGCTGGGAGCCGGACGAGCGCAGCTGCTCGGCGACGGAGGCGATGGAGCCCTCCTGGTCGAGCGCGGCGGCCATCACCGGCACGGCGAGGCGCGCGGCGAGCAGCATGCCCGTGATCCCCGCGGCCTGCACGGCCTCCTCGCCGCCCACGGACGCGAGGATGATGCCGTCGGCGGCCGTCGCCACGGTGAACAGGCGGGCGCGGTCCGCACGGGCCAGGCCCGCCTCGGACAGCCGGACGTGCAGCGCCTCGGCGAGCAGCGGGTGCGGGCCCAGCACGTCGGTGAGGTCGGCCGCCACGCGGCTCTCCATGACGGCCTGGCGGACCTGGCGCAGCAGGGCGCTGTCCGGCCCGGCGAGCAGCGGCACGACGACCGCGACGGGTCCGTCCGGCTGCTTCACGTCCGCACCGGCGGCCACGGCCAGCTCGTACCGCGCGGTCCGCTCCTCGGAGATCCGGGCGAGCACGGACTGGAGCGTGGGGTACTCCGCTCCGTCCCCGTCCAGGTAACCGATGCGCGCGTCCAGGCCGGGGAGCTCGGAGCGGGCGATGCTCACGACCTCCTCGGCGAGGCCGCGGGTCGCCCCGCTCGGCGTGCCCGGCACCGCGAGGACGAGCGCGGGCGCGCCCTCGGGAGCCGCCAGGGGCTCGGGTCGGCGGTGCCGCCCGGGCTGGCGGGGGCGCGGCATTCGTACTGGCAGGCCGGACGCGGGCCCAGTGGGGGAGCTCATGGCGCCGCATGTTACTTGTTTCCGTGGCTCCCCTGTTCGGGGAGGGTGCAGGTGAGCGGTATCCGTCCGCTTTTGTCTGATGAGTTACGTACGGATCAGAAGTGATCAGCGTGTTTTCCGTACGACTTGTCCCGCACGGTGCCCCCCACCTCGCCCTACGCCGACGTCACCACGTGCAACAGGGAGGCGTCGCGCGGCAGAGCGAGGGTGTTCCCGGCCAGCGCGGTGGCGAGGGCGGTCGCACCGTGCAGCGGGTCCCCCTCGGCCGGCACCGGGCGGGCGTGCGGCAGCCGGCGGGCCAACTCCTCGCGCACGGGCGTGAGCAGGGCCTCGCCCGTCCGGAACAGCCCGCCGGTGAGCGCCACTCGGGCCCCGTCCCCGGCCGGGCACACCGCCGCCGCCGAGTCGGCCATGTGCCGGGCCGCCGCCCGCAGGATGTCCGCGGCCACCGGGTCCGCCGCCGCGCAGTCGGCCACCCGCGGCGCGAACGACGCCAGCACCGCGGGCCGGTCCGCACGCGGGTACAGCAGCCCCGGCAACCCGGTGACCGGCCCGAACTCCTCCTCGGCACACGCCAGCAGCGCCGCCGACCCCCCGGGCCGCCCGTCGTGCGCGCGGACGGCCGCCTCGAGCCCGGCCCGGCCGATCCAGGCCCCGCCGCCGCAGTCGCCCAGCAGATGGCCCCAGCCGTCCGCCCGGCGCCAGCGGGAGAGGTCCGTGCCGAGCGCGATCAGCCCCGTGCCGGCGGCGACCACGGCCCCCGGACGCACCCCGAGGGCGCCGACGTAGGCGGTGACGGCGTCGGCGGCGAGGGCGACCTCGCGGACCCCGAACTCCCGGGCCAGCGCGCCGGGCAGCTCGGCGCGCAGCGCGTCGCCCAGCGTCCCGAAGCCGGCCGCACCCACCGCGGCCGCGGTCAGCTGGGTCACCCCGGTCCGGGCCGTCAACGACCGCACGGCCGGGACCAGTTGCTCCATCAGGTGCTCGGGTTCGATGCCCCGGGGCCCGGTGCGCACCGGCTCCTTGGTGGCCACCTCGGCCACCGCGTCCCGCGGCCCGACATCCTGCGGCCCGACATCCTGCGCGCCCGCACCCCGCGGCACGGCGCCGTGCGCCCCCGCCTCCCCCTCCACCACCCGCACCGCGACGCGCAGCCCCGAGCCGCCCGAGTCGACGGCGAGGACACCGGGCCGCCGGGGCGGGCCGCCGGTCACGGCAGGCGCCAGTCCACGGGCTGTCCGCCCTGACGGATCAGCAGGTCGTTGGCCCGGCTGAACGGACGCGAACCGAAGAAGCCGCGGTCCGCCGACATCGGCGACGGGTGCGCGGACTCCACCGAGGGCAGATCGCCCAGCAGCGGGCGGAGGTTGCGGGCGTCGCGGCCCCACAGGACGGACACCAGCGGCTTGCCGCGTGCGGCCAGCGCGCGGATCGCCTGCTCGGTGACCTCTTCCCAGCCCTTGCCGCGGTGCGCGCCCGGGCTGCGCGGCGCCGTCGTCAGCGCCCTGTTGAGCAGCAGCACGCCCTGCCGCGTCCACGGCGTCAGGTCACCGTTGGACGGCTGGGGCACCCCCAGGTCGGCGGTCAGCTCCCGGAAGATGTTGATCAGGCTGCCCGGCAGCGGCCGCACCTCCGGCGCGACCGAGAACGATAGGCCGACCGCGTGCCCCGGCGTGGGGTAGGGGTCCTGCCCGACGATGAGGACACGCACCTCGTCGAAGGGCTGCTGGAAGGCCCGCAGGACGTTCGCCCCGGCCGGCAGGTAGGACCGTCCCGCGGCGATCTCCGCGCGCAGGAAGTCGCCCATCGCGGCGATCCGTCCGGCGACGGGTTCCAGGGCCTTCGCCCAGCCCGGTTCGACGATTTCATGCAAGGGTCGTGGTGCCACGGGCGTCACCCTACTGCCGTACACGAGGTGACGATCAACCGATGGCCAAGACCCGGCCAGGACGATGTGCGCACAGACGTGCCCCCCTTGTTCCCTCTGCTGTGTCCCGCTGCGGCGTCGTGCCGCTCCGGTCTGCTCTTCTCGTGGCTGTCCGCTCAGCCCACCACGGCGGCCCGCACGCACAGGACGTCGGGCAGGTGGGACGCCAACTGCCGCCAGCTGTCACCGTCGTCGGCCGACGCGTACACCTCGCCGTTGCGGTTGCCGAAGTAGATGCCCGCCGGGTCCGCGTCGTCCGTGCACAGGGCGTCGCGCAGCACCGTGCCGTAGTGGTCCCCCTGGGGCAGGCCCTCCGCCAGCGGCTCCCACGTCCGGCCCGCGTCCGAGGTGCGGAAGACCCGGCAGCGGCGCCCGGCGGGCACGCGGTCGGCGTCGGCGTTGATCGGGAACACGTAGGCGGTGTCCCCGCGGTGCGGATGGGCGGCGACCGCGAAGCCGAAGGTGGACGGCAGGCCCTCGCCGATGTCGGTCCACTGCCCGCCCGCGTCGTCACTGCGGTAGACGCCCCAGTGGTTCTGCAGGTACAGCCGGTCCGGATTGGCCGCGTCCCGTGCGACCTTGTGCACGCACTGGCCGAACTCCGGGTTCGGGTCCGGCAGGAACACCGCGGACACCCCTGAGTTGGCCGGCGTCCAGCTGGTCCCGCCGTCCGTGGTGCGGAACACCCCCGCCGTGGACACCGCGACCGTCACCGCGCGCGGGTCGCGCCGGTCGGTGAGCACCGTGTGCAGGCCCTCACCGCCGCCGCCCGGCACCCACTTCGAGCGGGTGGGGTGCTCCCACAGCGGGCGCACCAGCTCGAAGCTCTCCCCGCGGTCCTCCGAGCGGTACAGCGCGGCGGGCTCGGTCCCCGCGTAGACCACGTCCGGCTCGGCCGCAGCCGGGTGCAGCTGCCACACCCGCTCCAGCGAGGCCCCGGTGTCCTGGGGGAACCGCACGGCCGGCTTGGACGGCTCGGTCCAGGTGCGGCCGAGGTCGTCGGAGTGGAACACCGACGGACCCCAGTGCGCGCTGTCCCCGCCGGCCAGCAGCCGCGGACGGTCGCCCCGGGTGTCGATGGCGACCGAGTAGATCGCCTGCGCGTTGAAGGCGGGCTCGTCGTCGAACTCCCACGCGTCCCCGCGCCTGCGCCCCAGGAACAGGCCCTTGCGCGTGCCCACGGCGAGCAGTACCTCGGTCATCTGCGACCACCTCCGCGACGTCTTTGTCCCAGACACCGGCCAGTCTGCACCCAGCCACTGACAGTCACCCCTCGGAAGGGCGTCACCGCAGGTCATGGCGGCGACGGCGGGGGAGCGGGAACGGTGGGCGGCCGTCGTCGGCCGTCGGCGTGCGCGAAGTGGGGGACCCGTGCGACCGTCGGGACGAGGGAGTCGTCCTGAGCAACCGGGCGGCCGCCGCCGTATGGAAGGGCGAGAGCAGGTCAGGGATGTTCGCGCGCTGACGAGGAGGAAGCCTTCGATGGCGTTCCGTGGTCGGAAGGTGTGGCTGTGGCGCTGGCGGCGCAACCCGCTCAAGCGCCGTGCCGACACGCTGGAGGCCTGGGTGCTGCTCGGTGCCTGGGCGCTCACGCTCCTCGTCGGCGTCTTCTCCGGCTGGGCGGCCGCCGGTGCCGTGGAGCACGAGCTGGCCCGGGAACGGGCCACCTGGCGTCCGCTCCAGGGGCTGCTGACCGAACAGGCCCCCGGCAAGGCGTCCGCCCAGCCCGGCGCCGCCGGTGACCGGGTGTGGGCGAAGGTCCGCTGGACCGCGCCGGACGGCTCGTCCCACACGGGCCAGGTCCGCGTGGACCCCGGCAGCCCGGCCCACAGCACGGTCACGCTGTGGACGGACCCGCGCGGCCACCTGGTCACCGAGCCCGCCGATCCGGGCCGGGCCCGGGTGCGCGCCGCCCTGGTGGGCGTGCTAGCGGGCTGCGCCTGCGCCGCCGTCCCCTTCGTCGGCGGCCGTGTCCTGCGCGGGCGGCTGGAGCGCCGCCGCGTGGACCAGTGGGACGCCGACTGGGCGCGCTTCGACCCACTGTGGGGCCGACGACAGCCCGGCTAGCCGGGACCAGGCCCCTCGCTCACGCTCCCTCCACCACCTCACGGCACAGCCGCAGCAGTTCCTCGTCGTGGGGAACGTCGTGGCTGCCGTACCCGTGCGTCCGGGCCGTGTGGCGCCGGAGCCGGGTCAGCTCCGTCGCGGCCAGGTCTCGCAGGGGGGCCGCCGCCGGCCCCAGGCCCGCCAGACAGGCGGCGACGGCCCGCCGGACGGGAGGGTGGGCCGTCCACAGCTCCCGCAGGGGCCGGGCGACCTCCTCCGTGCTGCCGCTTATGGAGCACACCGCACACGCGGCCGCCGTACGCTCCTCGGCGTCCCGCAGGTCCCGTCCGTGCTGCCCCTCCAGCGCCCCGTGCCCGTCGGCCGCGCGGCTGCGCAGCGCGGGCAGCGCCGCCCCGGCTGCCGGACCCAGCCGGGCAAGCCTGCGTGCGGCGAGGGTCCGGCGCCGCGCGTCGCCCGCCGCCAGGTCCCCCCGCAGCACGGGCAGGACGGCCGGGGCGTCCCGCTCGACGGCCCACAGCGCTGCTGCCGCCGCACCCGCGTGCTCCCCGCGCAGCGCCGCCCGCAGGGCGGGGGAGGCCTCATGAGCGGGCGGCCCGATGCGCTCCAGCGCCTCCAGCGCCTCCAGCGCGACCCGCGTCAGCCGGCCACCCGGGTCCGCGCCCCGGCCCTCCACCAGCCGCACCAGCTCCGGCACCGCCTCCGCCGCGCGCAGCGCCCCGAGTGCCCGGACCAGGGGAGCGGCGCGCTCCACCGCGCCCGGCCGGTCGAGCGGGACCCGGCCGAGCGCGTGCCGTAACGCCGGGACCAGCGGAGCCCCGGCCCCGCCGAGGCACAGCACGGCCGAGCCCACGTCACGCGGCGGCTCCGGGAGCGCCAGGACCTCCGCGAGCACCGGCACCGCCCGGGCGTCCCCGGTGCGGGCCAGCGCGTCCAGGGGAGCGCCCAGCACCGGACCGGGACCGCGCCAGTGCTGCACCCAGAGATCGGGGCGGGCGCCCACGAGCGCGTGCAGGTGGTCGGCGGCCGGAGCGGCCAGGGCGAACAGGGTGCGCAGCACGGAGACGGCGGCGTCACGCAACCGGCCCTCGTCGCCGACGAGTTGCTCCCCGACGAGCCTCACGGTGGCCGTGTGGTCCCCGCGCCACCCGCGGACCAGTGCCGCCGCCAGCCACACGGCGTTGCACCGGTCGGTCGGGTCGGGACAGGCCAACTGGCCCTCCAGCAGGGCGGTCCGCTCGGTCAGCCGGTCGTCGAGCGCCGTGTGCAGCGTGCGCAGCAGCCGGGCGCCCTCCTCGTCCGAGGGGTGCGCACCGTGCAGCCGGTCCACCAGCGAGTCACCGCCCGGCCGAGCGGGCGCGTGGGGCACCCGCGCGCGCTGCCCGGACCGCTCCCGCAGCAGCCGCAAGGCCGTCGCGACCAGGTCCGGGGGCACGCGCTCGGGTGCGCAGCCGGTCAGCTGGGCGAGCGCGGCGAGGCGCGGCGCGGGCCCGTAGGGCGGGGCGCTCTGGGCCGCGAGCAGGTCCAAGGCCTCCCCGGCCACCGCGGGATGACGCCGGACGACGAGGCCCAGGGCCTCGATGAGGCCGATCAGGACACCGTCCTCGCGCTCGGCCGTGAGGCGCTCCCGCACCACCGCCAGGGCCCGCGCCGGGTCGTCGAGGAAACGCACCACCGCGCCGGCCGCCGCCCGGCGCACGCCCGCTTCCGGGTCGGCGGCGAGCCGTACGAAGACCTCGGCGCCCGCGCGGACCGCCCCGGCTCCGTCGCCGCGGCCGTCGGCCCGGTCGCCGTCGCCGATGCTCACCAGCAGCTCCACGAGACAGGCCCGCTCCGGCACCCCTTCGTGTGCGGCGAGCCGAAGCAGGAACGGCACGCACGCGAGGGTCGCGTCGTACACCCGGCCCTGGTGGTGCAGTGAGCCGTACAGCTCGTCGAGCGCCGTGCCGCGCTCGGCGGGGTCAGCGGAGGTCAGCCCCCTGAGCAGTCCGGGCACGTCCTCCGCGCTGCCGTACGCGTGCCGCAGCGAGGCCCAGTCGACCTCGTGGATCCCCGTGAACACGTTGTCCTCCCCCGGACGAAGTGTCAGACGCGCCGGCGGTCGTACCGGCTGATCACGAGTCTGCACCACGTCACTGACAACGAACCGGAATCGAGCGGTGACTCACAGAAACCTCCGGGCGGGCGGCCGTTCAGTCCGCGGCGGGCAACGCCCTCCCCAGCACCGCGTCCACGTCGGCGCCGTCGGGCAGCGTGCCGAAGGAGTGGCCCCAGTCGCCGCCCAGCCGGGTGGCGCAGAACGCGTCGGCCACCGCCGGCGGGGCGTGCCGGACCAGCAGGGACGCCTGGAGCGTCAGCGCCATGAGCTCCACCAGGCGGCGCGCGCCGGACGGTGTCGCCGTGGCCAGGGTGTCCTTCAGGCGGGTGACGGCGGCGTCCAGGCGGGCGTCCGCCCCGCGCGCGGGGGCGAGTTCGGCGAACAGGGCGTCGACCGTCGCCGGGTCGCGGCCCAGCGCCCGCAGGACGTCGAGGGCGTTGACGTTGCCGGAGCCCTCCCAGATCGACAGCAGGGGGGCCTCGCGGTAGTGGCGGGGCATGCCGGAGTCCTCGACGTAGCCGTTGCCGCCCAGGCACTCCAGGGCCTCCGCGGTGAAGGCCGGACCGCGCTTGGTCACCCAGTACTTGCCGACGGCCGTGGCCAGGCGGCGGAAGGCCCGCTCGCCCTCGTCCCCGCGCACCGCGCGGTCGGCGGCCCCGGCCAGCCGCAGCGCGAGGGTCGTGGCGGCCTCGGACTCCAGCGCCAGGTCGGCCAGGACGTTGCGCATCAACGGCTGGTCGACCAGCCGTGCCCCGAAGGCGCTGCGGTGCCGCACGTGGTGACCGGCCTCCACCAGGGTCTTGCGCATCAGCGTCGCGGACGACATCACGCAGTCCAGACGCGTGCAGTTGACCATCTCGATGATCGTCTTCACGCCCTGCCCCTCGGGCCCCACCAGCCACGCCACGGTCCCGTCGAACTCGGGCTCGGAGGACGCGTTGGAGTGGTTGCCGAGCTTGTCCTTCAGGCGCTGGATGCGGAACGCGTTGCGGGTGCCGTCCGGCAGCACCCGTGGCACCAGGAAGCAGGACAGGCCCCCGGGTGCCTGGGCGAGCACCAGGAAGACGTCGCACATCGGCGCCGAGGTGAACCACTTGTGCCCGCGCAGGGTGTACACGCCGGCCTCGGCGGTCGGGGCGGCGGTCGTGGTGTTGGTGCGCACGTCGGAGCCGCCCTGCTTCTCCGTCATCCCCATCCCGGCGAGCAGCCCGCGCTTGTCGGCGGGCACCCGCAGCCCCGGGTCGTACGCGCGCGAGGTCAGCAAGGGCTCGTAGACCTTGGCTAGGTCGGGCTGCCGGCGCAGGGCGGGGACCGCCGCGTACGTCATCGACGTCGGACACCCGTGCCCGGCCTCCGTGTGCCCCCACACCAGGCCGCCCGCGGTCCGGGCGACGTGGGCGCCGGGCCGCGCGTCCGCCCAGGGCGCCCCCGCGAGGCCTTCCTCCACCGCGACCCGCATCAGCTCGTGCCAGCTCGGGTGGAAGTCGACCTCGTCCACACGGTGGCCGTACCGGTCGTGCGTGCGCAGCCCGGGCGCGTGCCGGTTGGCCAGCTCCCCCCACTCCTGCGCCTCGGCGCTCCCGGCCCGGCGGCCCAGCCGGCGGATCCCCTCCTCGGCCCAGCCCGCGCCCTCCCGGCGCAGGCCCTCCAGCAGGGCGGCGTCCTCGGAGGCGTCGTAAGGCGCGAGGGGCGGCGGCTGGTTGCTGACGACGTGGGTGGCGTACGGCTGCGGCAGCGCGGGTGTCTGGACCATGCGGCCATGTTGCACCTTTGCTGCGGGCGCAGCAATACTGCAATACGACGCGCCGCACGTAAGGTACCTGGCCATGCGGAGGAACGTGGCGGAGGACGCCGACGACGCCGGTCTGCGGCCCCTGTCGGCGCGGTCGGTGGTGCTCAGCCTGCTGCTCGGCGCCGACCCGCCCGAGCTGCCCGTGAAGGACCTCGTGCGCCTGGTGGAGCCGTTCGGCATCGGCGGATCCACCCTGCGGGCCGCGCTGAGCCGCATGGTGGCCGCCGGTGACCTCCGGCGCGCGGACGGCGTCCACCGCCTGAGCGACCGGTTGCTGGAGCGCAGGCGCCGCCAGGACGAGGCCGTGCACCCCCGCACGCGCGCGTGGCACGGCGACTGGGAGACCGTCGTGATCACCGCGACCGGCCGCGGCCCCGCCGAACGCGCCGACCTGCGCGCCCGGCTGGCCGACCTGCGCCTGGCCGAGCTCCGCGAGGGGGTGTGGCTGCGCCCCGCCAACCTCGACCGCCGGCTCCCCGCGGTGCTCCCCGCCACGCTCGCGGACGCCGTACGGTCCTTCACCGCGCGGCCCGAGGAGCCCGCCCGGGAACTCGCGGCCGCTCTCTGGCCGTTGGGGGAGTGGGCCGCCACCGCCCGGACCCTCCTCGGTCGTGCCGCCCGCGCCGGGGACCCCGCCGACCGCTTCACCACCTACGCCGCCGTGGTGCGGCACCTGCTCGCCGATCCCGTCCTGCCCGTCGCGCTGCTGCCCGCCGACTGGCCCGGAGCCCCGCTGCGCGCCGCCTACGACGGTTACCGCCGGGAGCTGACCGACTCGGTGCGGGGCGTGTCGGCCGCACGCACCCCATGACCGCCCGCCCGCCCGAACTCCCCGCGCGCGGGGAGCCCATCCCTGGAGCGGGGACGTCAGCGCGCTGCGCAGGACATGGAGGGGCCGCCGGCCCGCGGCGGACGGGTCGGCGGCCCTCGCCCCGTGGGGCGGACGACCTGGGCGGTCTACTTGTAGGTGATGTCCGACGAGGAGTACTTGCAGTAGGTCCCGTCCGGGCCGGAGCCGTTGGTCGTCGGCTCCTTGCCCGTGTTGTTGCCGATGTACTTCTGGCACGGGACGATCTTCTTGCTGCTGTCCCCGACGATCGTCACGGCCTTCAGGGTCGCGCTGTCGCCGTAGTTGGTGTTGATGCCGACGAGCTTGTTGCCCTTGTAGGTCGCCTCGATCGTGTTGAGGTTGATCGTCCGCTTGTACTGCGTCCTGCAGTTGCCGCAGGAGCGGACGAACGTGCCGAAGTTCTTCACGGCGAAGTTCGACACGTTGAGCGTGCCGGCGCCGTTGAACTGGAAGACCTTGTCACTGGCCTCCTTGGCGCCGCCGCCGGAGACGGTGTACACGTTCGACGACGAGGAGCCGAGGAAGGTCGCCGCGTCCTCGCCGACGTCCTCCCACCAGACGTTCTGGAGCGTGCAGCTGCCCAGGCAGTGGATGCCGTCGGCGGCGGGGGAGCCGATGATGACGTTCTTCACGACGCTGCCGGGGGCCAGCTCCAGGATCGGGCCCTGGTCCTCGTCCTGGCTGCCGGAACCGAGGTCGCCGCTGCCGTAGAGGCGCTTCATCCCGTAGTCCTTGGTGCCGGACACGGAGATGGTCGAGGAGACCGCCTGGCTGCCGTTGGCGGTCGGCCAGGTCGCCGCGCTCGCCGGGGTGAGCCCGCCGCTTGCCATAATCATGCCAAGCGAGAGTCCGAGGGTGGCGAGGGCGCCGGTCAGGGCGCGTCCCCGCGGAAGTACCGCTGAGCGCATGGGGTGTCGCCTTTCGTGTGGGGGAGTGGGGTGGGTGGGGGTCAGATCTTCCCGGCGCCCGCGCCGGCCGTCACCGAGGCGACCACCGACGAGGCGGGCTCGGCGGTGTAGGCGTACGGCGCCTTGGTGAACGTGCCGACCCGGGAGATCTCGGTCGCGGCTCCGCCGAGGTCGTTGCCGGTCAGGTTGGCGTAGCCGTCCTCGTCGCTGTCGCGGCTCGTGGTGACCGCGACCGTCGTCGAGCGGAACACGTTGTTCTCGACGAGCATCTGCGCGCCCATCCGCGAGTGCACGGCCGTCTCGGCGCCCACGACGTAGTTGTCGTAGAAGTGCCCGGTCCCGAACCGCAGGCTGGGGATGCGGGAGTTGACGTTGTCGAACCAGTTGTGGTGGTACGTCACCCGCAGGTGCCCGGTGTCCTCGCTCGCGTTGCTGTCGCTGTGGCCGACGAGCGAGCCCTTGTAGTGGTCCTTGAAGGTGTTCCAGGAGACGGTCACGTAGTCCGACCCGTGGGTGACGTCCAGCAGGCCGTCGTAGTAGTCCTTGCCGTGGGTGCGGTCCGAGGACAGGGAGTTGTGGTCGATCCACACCTTCGTCGACGCCTGCACGGTGATCGCGTCCGTCGAGACGGGCTTGCTCAGGTTGAGGTTGCGCAGGACGACGTTGGACACCTTCTTCAGCCGCAGACCGCCGCCGGTGAACCCGGACGACGAACCGACGCCCAGGACGGTGGTGTTGGAGCCGACGTCCACCTGACCGCTCAGCGGGATCAGCCCGTTGACCTTCACGACCTTCGCGGCGCTGCCGGACACGGCGGTCTTGAAGGCGTCCAGCGTCGACACGGTCACCGCGGAGGCGCTGCCGCCGCCGGTCGTTCCCGCGCCGAACCCGACGGGTGCCGAGTCGGCCGCGGCGGCCGGCTGGGGCAGGGCGACGACGACGGCCGCCGCGAGCGCCGCCGCGACGGCGGTCAGGCCGGTCGTGGCCTTGCGGGCGGAACGGTGCGCCTGGGTGCGTGGGGGGCGAGTGCGCATGGGGGTGCGTCCCTTCGTGAGCCTGTTGGGTTGCGTACCTGAACGAAGGCTGTACTCATGAACCGCCTTCGCGCACGACGTGACCTTATGGGGTTCGGGCGGAGCGGCTCGGTCACATCGCTGAACGGACCGTAGGCGGCAAGCGCTTTCTAGTCAACGCCTCGCACACCCCGCTTCCCTTAGCCCCAGGTGGGGAGAGAGGGCTTTCCGGCCAGGAGCGTGGGAGCGCTTCCACGGGCGCCGTGTGCATGCCACCATGCGAGGCGACCCCAGCCCGGACGCCCGCCCGAGAGGGACCCCCCATGTCCGACATCCCCGTGATCGCAGCGGCCCGCACCGCTCCCCCTGGCCCGCCGCGTCCCCGCGGCACCCTGCGCTCCGTCCTCGCCGCCCTGCTCCTGCTGTGCGCGGCGGTGCTCGGCGCCGCCGCGCCCGCCAGCTCCGCCCCCACCGGTGACCGGGCCGCCGCGGCCGTCCCGGCGGCCACCCTCACCGAGGTCACCGGCTTCGGCGCCAACCCCAGCAACCTGCGCATGTACGTGTACGTCCCGGCGAGCGTCACCGCTCACCCTGCGGTCCTCGTCGCCGTCCACTGGTGCACCGGCTCCGGCCCGGACATGTACAACGGCACCGAATACGCCTCGCTCGCCGACCGGCTCGGCTTCGTCGTGGTGTACCCGTCGGTCACCCGTGCCAGCAAGTGCTTCGACGTCTCCTCGCCGCAGGCCCTCCACCGCGACGGCGGCAGCGATCCCGTCGGCATCCGCTCCATGGTCGACTGGGTCACCCGCACCTACGCCGCCGACACCTCCCGCGTCTTCGCCACCGGCAACTCCTCCGGCGCGATGATGACCAACGTCCTGCTCGGCGACTACCCGGACGTGTTCGCCGCCGGCGCCGCGTTCGCCGGCGTCCCCTTCGGCTGCTTCGCCACCACCGACGGCTCCGAGTGGAACAGCGCCTGCTCCGGCGGCACGATCAACCGCACGCCCCGCGAGTGGGGCGACCTCGTCCGCGCCGCCTACCCCGGCTACACCGGCCCCCGGCCGCGCATGCAGCTCTGGCACGGCACCGAGGACGACACGCTGCGCTACCCGAACTTCGGCGAGGAGATCGACCAGTGGACCGACGTGCAGGGCGTCAGCCGGACGCCCGCGGCCACCGACACGCCGGCCAGCGGGTGGACCCGCACCCGCTACGGCGGCACCGGTGACCGCGCCCCCGTCGAGGCCATCAGCCTCCAGGGGGTCGGACACGGCGCCTATGCCCGGGGCATGGGCGCCCGGGCGCTGACCTTCTTCGGGCTGGACGGCTCCGGCACCACGCCCCCGCCGCCCGCCCCCGGCGCCTGCGCGGTCAAGTCCGCGGTCAGCGCGTGGAACACGGGCCTGACCAACTCCGTCACCGTCACCAACACCGGCACCGCGGCCATCAACGGCTGGCAGCTCGCCTTCACCCTGCCCGTGGGACAGACGATCACCAACGGATGGGGCGCCACCTACGCGCCGGCCACCGGAGCCGTCACGGCCACGAACGTGTCGTACGACGGCACGATCGCGCCGGGCGCGAGCGTCACCATCGGCTACCAGGCGGGCCACTCCGGCAACAGCGCGGCACCCGCGGCCTTCACCCTCAACGGCAAGGCCTGCACGGCCGGGTGACGGACGCGGGCCGACGGCGGCCCGGCACCCCTGCCGGTGCCCGACGTCACGACGGTGCCCGGGGGTCAGGTCCCCGGGCACCGTCGCGCGACAGCGGCCGGCCGCTGCGGCCGGGCGGGTCGGGTCAGTAGGGCAGGAGACGGCCCGACGGCGTCCGGCGGTCGATCTCCGCCTCGCGGGACGTCGGACGGGGGCGGTGCGTCACGCGGATACGGGTCTGGCGGTTCATGGCGCCCTCCTCACGTCCGATGCGCCCAGCCTCGTCGAGGACGGCGCCCGGCACATCGTGCCCGGGGAGTCGATCTACCCCCTCCAGGGGGTGGAGATGCGGCGCGCGCCGTACTTCTCGGGAAGGACACGGAACGTTCCCGGACGAATACGGATCTTCCGCTCATCGACCCCACGGACAAGTCGGACCAAACGGACAGCGCGACCGCGTGATGAACGGCGCGTCGAGGGCACCCGGAGAGGCCGACGGCGAACTCTCGCGAGGTGAGGGCCATGACCGTGCAGCAGTCGTCCACGTCGGCGCTCCCGGGGCCGGTGCGCACCGCGGCGTCGACGCTGGGGAAGGTGCCGGGTGCGGGTCTGGTGGGCCGGGCGGCCGGCGGCGCGTGGCACAGGGCCGGTGCCCTGTCCCCGCGCGGACGGCGCATGGCGGTGTACGCCGGCGCCGGGGTGCTCGGTGTCGCCGGGGTCGTGGAGTGGCCGGTCGCGGTCACCGGTGCCGCAGTGGCCTGGCTGACCCGGCCCCGGCCGGAGGAGCGGCGGGACGCCGGCCCGCAGGGGGAGGGCGCGGCGCACGGCGTCGCCGGGAGCGCGGCGAAGGCGTCGACCACCGGGCACGGGGCGCGGACCGGACAGCGCAAGGGCTCGGCGACCTGGACCACGCGGGCGGCCGGTTCCGCGCGGGGAGCTGCCGATGCAGGACCGGCGACCGGCGCGGGAGGGAAAACCGGTACGGCCCAGGACACGGACACCGGCCCCGAGGCCCCCACGGCCGCCCGGAGCAAGGGCACCGGCACCGAAGCCGGCGCGGCGACGAACACGGACACCGGCGCAGCCGGCGCGGCGAAGGACAAGGACACCGGCCCCGCGGCCGGCGGCGGGGCGGCCACCGGTACGACCGGTGGGCGCGGCACCCCGCAGGACACCCCGGCCGCCGGAGCCCGCGACGGGACGGCGGCCCCCACGGACGGGTCCGGTTCGGCCGGCAGCGGGAAGTGAGGGACGGCGATGGCGCTGGGAGTGTGGAAGGTCCCGGCCGCGGTGGCCGCCGGGGTGCTGCCGGGAGGTCCGCTGCTGGAGCGGGGCGGTTCGCCCGTCGCCGACCTGGCCGCGGGCGCCGTGGGCGTCGCCGCGGGCGCGGCGGCCGGAGCCGTACGGGCCGGCGTGCGCGGCGTGGACACCGCGGCCCGGGTGGGCCGGGTGACCCGCCACGCGGTGACGGGCGCCCGCGGCGCCTGGCGGTCCGGTCGCCGGGCGCACCTCGCGCTGCGGCCCACCTCGGGCGAGAAGGTCGACCGGCTGGGCGGCCTGGAGCAGGCGGCGCGCCGGGTGGCGCGCCTCCTGGCCGAGCGGCCGGACGTCGCCTACGCCTACTGGGACGGCGGACTGGGCCGGCTGGTGCTGGCCGCGACCGAGGACGCCGTCTCCGACCGGGTGCTCGACCGGGCGGCCGAACTGGCCGAACGGCACGGCCTCGGCCCGAGCGACGACCCGGTGGAGGAGTTCCCCCACCCCGGCGACCCGGCCGGGGTGCGCAACGCCACGGCCGCCCTGCTGATCGACCTGGCGGGCACCGCGGCCGGGCTGACCGCGTACACGCTGCGCCTGCCGCCCTCGCCGCGCCTGGTCACCGCCGCGGTGACGCTGCTGCGCGAGAACCCCCGCTTCCGCGGGCTTGTGGGCCGGCGCGTCGGCCGGTCCCGCATGGACCTGCTGCTCGCCGCGGCCAACGCCACCGCGCACGCGGCGGGCCAGACGCCGACGGCCCTGGTCCTGGACGGCGCGTTGCGGGGCCTGCAGCTCACCGAGACCGTCACGCGCGCCACCGCCTTCGACGCGGCCCACGACCGGCTGTGCGCGCCGGACCGCGTCCGCGCCTCCGCCGCGACCGTGCCCCGGCCGCCGCTGCGCCCGTCCCCGGCCTCGGAGTACGCCGCCAACGCGGGCACCGGCAGCGTGCTGGGTGCCGCCGCGACGCTGCTGATCAAGCACGACGCGAACGAGGCGGCCGAGGCCGTGCTCGCCGGTTCGCCCAAGGCGGCCCGCTACGGCCCGGCGGCGTTCAACGCCGTCCTGTGCTGTGCGCTGGCGCGCTCGGGCGTGGTGGTGCGCGACAGCGAGCGGCTGCGCCAGCTGGAGACGGTGGAGTCGGTGCTGCTGCATCCCAGTGCGCTGCGCGCGCCGGGCGGCGGTGTCGACGCCTGGGCCGAGGCCGTGCTCGACGCGGCGCGCGGCGCAGGGCTGCGGGTGGTGATGGTGGAGGACCCGGCCCTAGCGGACTTCACCGTCCTCGCGGACCACGTGGTGCCGGCGGACCGGCCCCTGACCGAGGCGGTCACCTCCTTGCGCCGTCGCGGCGGGGTCCTCACCGTGGCCCGCCACCTCCCGGCGCCCGCGGACGACGACGCGCCGCCCGACCCGGGCGCGGCACACGGACCGAGCGAGGCGTACGACTCCAGCGCGGCAGGGGAGGCGAGCGAAGCGCACGACGCCGGCGCGGCAGGGGAAGCGAGCGAGGCGCGCGACCCCGACAGCCCTCCACGCCCCGACCGAGGAACTCCGCACGCGACCGCCCCCCAGCCACCCGGGGACGACGGCCCCGCCCACGCCGCCGGTGGCGCGACGGCCGCCCCGGACGACGTCCTGGCCGGCCTGCTGGCCGGTGACGTGGCCGTGGCGACGGCGAACGGCGACGACGCCGCCGTCGCCTGGGCCGCCGACGTGATCGCGCCCGGCGGCCTCCCGGACGTCTGGCGGCTGCTGCGGGCCGTACCGGCCGCGAAGGCCGTGAGCGGCCGGGCCCAGACCCTGGCCAAGTCGGGCGCCGCCCTGTCGGGGCTGCTGGTGGCCGTGGGCGATGCAGGCCGCGGCGGACGCCGTACCCCGCTGCCCGGTCTGCGTCACGCGCCCGTGGACGTGGCCGCCGCGGCTGCCCTGCTGGGCGGTGCGCGCAGTGCCCTCGGCGTGGCGCTGGCCCGTTCCCCGCACCCCCGGGAGCGCGTCGCCTGGCACGCCCTGCACCCCGACGACGTACGGGACCGCCTGGCGCGGCGTCCGCAGGAGCAGCCCGGGCTGTCGGAGCAGGCGGCCGACCGGGTCCAGGCCGCCGCCGGGCGCGCCGGACGCGTCCCCGCGCTGAAGCCGCTGGGCTGGGCGTTCCAGCTGGCCCGGGCGGTGCGCCACGAGCTGGACGATCCGCTCACGCCGGTGCTGGCGGTGGGCTCCGCCGCCGAGGCCGTCCTCGGCTCGGCCGCGGACGCCCTGCTGGTCCTGGGCGCGCTCGATCTGAACGCCCTGGTGGGCGGCGTCCAGCGGCTGCGGGCCGAGCGCGCGGTGGCCGCGCTGATCAAGGAGCACCGGCAGAAGGCCCGTATCACCGCCGAGGACGCCGGGGACGACGCCCCGCGCACCGTCGACGCCGCCAAGCTGCACCCGGGCGACGTGATCGAGCTCCAGGCGGACGACGTGGTGCCCGCCGACGCGCGCCTGCTGTGGGCGGACGGGCTGGAGGTCGACGAGTCGGCGCTGACCGGCGAGTCGCTGCCCGTGGACAAGCAGACCGAGCCGACACCGCGCGCCTCGGTGGCCGACCGCCGCTGCATGGTGTTCGAGGGCACCACCGTGGTGGCGGGCCACGCGCGCGCGGTGGTCGTGGAGACCGGTGACCGCACCGAGGCGTCGCGCGCCGTCCACCTGGCCGCGCGCACGCCCCCGGCCGCCGGTGTCCAGGCCCGGCTGCAGGAACTCACCCGCAAGGCCCTGCCGTTGACCCTCGCCGGGGGTGCCGCGGTGACCGGTCTGTCGCTGCTGCGGGGCACCGCGCTGCGCGACGCGGTGAGCGGCGGTGTCGCGGTGGCCGTGGCCGCGGTGCCCGAGGGGCTGCCGCTGGTGGCGACGGTCGCCCAGCTCGCGGCGGCCCGCAGGCTCAGCCGGCGCGGGGTGCTCGTGCGCGCGCCGCGCACCCTGGAGGCGCTGGGCCGCATGGACACCGTGTGCTTCGACAAGACCGGCACCCTCACCGAGAACCGGCTCCGGCTGGTGAGGGTCACCGAGGCCGACGGCACGGTCCACGGCCGGGACGAGGCGGCGGACAGCCACACCCTCACCGTCGCCGCGCGGGCCTGCCCGCGGACCAACGGCGGCTCCGACCGCCCGGTGCACGCCACCGACGAGGCGGTGCTGGAGGCGGCCGGGGCCGACCCGGAGTGGACCCAGACGGAGGACCTGCCCTTCGAGGCGGCCCGGGGCTACGCGGCGGCCGTGGGCCACGCCGCCGACGGCGCGCGCACCCTGGTGGTCAAGGGCGCCCCGGAGAACGTCCTGCCCGCCTGCACGGCCGGCGCCGACGAGGCGGACGACACCGCGCACCGGCTGGCCGGGAACGGGCTGCGGGTGCTGGCGGTCGCCGAACGCCGCCTGCGCGACGGCGAGACGGACGCCGACGCACTCGAAGGGCCGCTGGGCGAGCTGGAGTTCACCGGACTGGTGGCGCTCGCCGACGTGGCCCGCGAGACCTCCCCGGAACTGGTGCGGTCCCTCGAAGGGGCGGGCGTACGGCCGGTGATGCTCACCGGCGACCACCCGCAGACCGCGCGGGCGATCGCCGTGGAGCTCGGCTGGCCCGAGGACACCGTCGTGGTCACCGGCGACGAGCTGGCGTCGGCCGACCGTTCGGAACGCGCGGGCAAACTGCGCGACGCCGGGGTGGTCGCCCGGGTCGCGCCGGAGCAGAAGCTCCAGGTGGTCGAGGCCCTGCGGGACGCCGGCCGGGTGGTCGGCATGGTCGGCGACGGCGCCAACGACGCCGCCGCGATCCGGGCCGCTGACGTCGGCGTCGGCCTCAACGCGCGCGGCTCGGCCGCCGCCCGCAACGCCGCCGACATCGTCCTGACCGACGACGACATGCGGGTGCTCATCGAGGCCGTCCACGAGGGCCGCGCCCTGTGGCACAGCGTCGCCGACGCCATCGCCATCCTGATCGGCGGCAACGCGGGCGAGGTGGGCTTCGGCATCGTCGGCACCCTGCTGGGACGCCGGGCGCCGCTGTCCACGCGGCAGATGCTGCTGGTGAACCTGTTCACGGACCTGTTCCCGGCGATGGCCGTGGCGGTCACCCCGGTGCCGCGGGCGACCGAGGACACGGACGGACCGCTCGGCACCGCGCTGCTGGGGGCGCCGCTGATCGACCAGATCCGGCACCGCGCGCTGACGACCTGTCTGGGAGCGGTGGCCGCCTGGCTGTTCGGGCGCTTCACGCCGGGTACGCAGCGCCGGTCGACCACGATGGCGCTGTGCGCGGTGGTCGGCACCCAGCTGGCGCAGACCCTGGCCGACCGCCGCGAGAGCGGACTGGTGCGGGCGACCGTGCTGGGCTCGGCCGTCGCCCTGGTGCTGCTGGTGCAGACGCCCGGCGCGAGCCGCCTCTTCGGCTGCACCCCGCTGGGGCCGGTCGCGTGGGCCGGCGTGTGCGGTTCCATCGTCCTCGCCCTGGCGGGCCAGCGGGCCCTGCCCCGCTTGGAGGAGGCGGTGCTGCGGCTCAAGCGGTGAGGGGCGGACGAAGGCCGGTGTCAGGGCCGGGAGCCGTACGGGTTCGGCGTCAGGGCCAGGAGCCGTACGGGTTCGGCGGCAGGGCCAGGAGCCGTACGGGCCCGGCGGCAGGCGGGGGCCGCAGCGGCACCGGCCGCTGCGGCCCCCCGGCCCCTGTCACACCGACCGGTGGTACTGGTGCGGCACCCGCACCTCCACGCCGAGCGCCCGGGCGGCGTGCCGGGCCCAGGACGGGTTGCGCAGCAGCTCGCGGCCGAGGAGGACCGCGTCCGCCTCGCCGTTGGCGACGATCTTCTCGGCCTGCTCGACGTCGGTGATCAGGCCCACGGCCGCGACCGGCATCGGCGTCTCGGCCTTGACCCGGGCGGCGAAGGGCACCTGGTAGCCGGGGCCCGTGGGGATGCGGACGGGGGCGTTGCCACCGGTGGAGACGTCCACGAGGTCGACGCCGTGGGCGTGCAGGTCCCGCGCCAGGCGCACGGTGTCGTCGGCCGTCCAGCCGTCCTCCTCCAGCCAGTCGGTGGCGGAGACGCGGAAGAACAGGGGCTTGTCCTCGGGCCAGACGGCGCGCACGGCGTCGACGACCTCCAGCGCGAAGCGGGCGCGGTTGTCGAAGGAGCCGCCGTAGGCGTCGGTGCGGTGATTGCTGTGCGGCGAGAGGAACTCGTGGATGAGGTAGCCGTGGGCGCCGTGCAGTTCCACGACCTCGAACCCGGCGGCGAGCGCCCGCCGGGCCCCGTCCACGAACTGCTGTACCACGTCGCCGATCTGAGCGGTCGTCAACTCGTCCGGCACCGGGTGGCGTTCGTCGAAGGCGAGCGCGCTCGGCCCGACCGGCCGCCACCCGCCCTCCTCCGGCGCGAGCGGCGCCCCGCCCTTCCACGTCCGGTCGGTCGACGCCTTGCGCCCGGCGTGGGCCAGCTGAACGGCCGGCACGGTGCCCTGCTCCGTCAGGAACCGGGTGATCCGGCGGAAGCCCTCGACCTGGGCGTCGTTCCACAGGCCCAGGTCGTACGGCGAGATGCGCCCCTCGGGGCTGACGGCGGTGGCCTCGGCGATGACCAGGCCGGTGCCGCCGGTCGCGCGAGCCCCGTAGTGCGTGAGGTGCCAGTCGGTGGGAACGCCCGTCGCGGGGCCCTCGGGAGCCGCCGAGTACTGGCACATGGGAGGCATCCACACGCGGTTCGGGATCGTCACGTCGCGCAGTGTCCAGGGCTCGAAGAGCGCACTCACGGAAAGCTCCGTTCGTCGGGGTGCCGGTGTCACGTCGTACGATACTCGTCGTACTACGGGAGATGTCAAACTACGATGGACCTCGTACGATGGGCTGACCCCGAGGAAAGTGGAGCCACCGTGACCACCGCAGCGCCCGCCCCCGTCCCCGCCGCCGGCGGTGGCCGTGACCTGCCGCACCCGGCGCCCGAGGAGATCCGGCTGGAGTCGGTGCTGCACGCGCTCTCGGACCCGATGCGGCTGCGGATCGTGCGGGAGCTCGCCGTCGAGGGGGACGAGCTGTCCTGCTCCCAGTTCGCCCTGCCGGTGACCAAGTCGACGAGCACGCACCACTTCCGGGTCCTGCGCGAGGCGGGCGTGATCCACCAGGTCTACCGGGGCACGGCGAAGATGAACGGACTGCGCAAGGACGACCTGGACGCCCTCTTCCCGGGGCTCCTCGACTGCGTCCTCACCGCCGCCCACCGCCAGTCGCTGCGCCTCGGGGACGGCTGAGCCGGTTCTCCGGGGGAGTGGCCGAGGAGGGCGCCACGCATCCGGGTGCCTCGGGCGACCCCGATGACCTCAGCCGTGTCGCCGGTCCGGGCCCGCCCCGCCGACCGCCTCGCGCAGCGCCGCCCGGTCCGGCAGCTTGACCGGGCCGCCCCGCCCCAGCGCGGCCCCGAGCGCCGCCTCGGCGCGCTCGATGTCCAGCCAGCCGCTCCACTCCACCGGCTCGGCCCCCGCCGCCCGCAGCAACGGCAGGGGATCCGCCGGCACCTCCCGGCGGGCGAGCGCCGGGGCGTCCGCGAGCAAGGAGGCGACCGTCTCCTTGGCGCAGGGCCGGTTGGTGCCGATGACCCCGGTGGGCCCGCGCTTGATCCAGCCGGCCACGTACTCGCCCGGCGCCACCGCCACCCCGCGCAGCACGCGGCCCGCCCGGTGCGGCACGGTCCCGCGCGCGGGGTCGAAGGGCAGCCCCTCCAGCGGCACTCCGCGGTAGCCCACCGACCGCAGCACCAACTGGGCCTCGATCTCCTCGAACCGGCCCGTGCCGGTCGCCCCGCCGTGCCCGTCGGGCGCCGTCCGCTCGAACCGCACGGCGGCCACCCGCCCGTCCCGGGCGAGGAGTTCGACCGGCCGCAGGAAGAACCGCAGCCGGATGCGCCGCCGCGCCGCTCCCGGCGGCCGCGCGGCCCAGTCCCGCAGCACATCGACGTTGCGCCGCTGTGCCGAGGGCAGCCCGGAGGGGTCGGCGGCATCGGGGTCGAGCGCCAACTCGGCCGCCTCCACCACCGCTTCGGTCTCCGGCAGGGACCCGAGCTCGCGCAGTTCCTTGGTGGTGAAGCGCGCCTGGGAGGGACCGCGCCGGCCCACCATGTGCACGGTGTCGACCCGGCTCGCGGCCAGCGCGGTCAGGGCCGCCTGCGGCATGTCGGTGGCGCTCAGCTCGGCCGAGCCCCGGGCCAGGATGCGGGTGACGTCCACCGCGACGTTGCCCACCCCGACGACCACCGCCGACCGGACGCCGCGCAAGAAGCCGTCCGCGACCGCGTCCGGGTGGGCGCTGTACCAGGACACGAACTCGGTCGCCGACCAGCTGCCCGGCAGGTCCTCACCGGGAATCCCCAGCCGCCGGTCGGCCGCCGCGCCCACGCAGTACACGACCGCGTGGTACAGCTCGCGCAGTCGGGCCACGGGCACCCCTCCGGCGCCCACCTCCACCCCGCCGAGGAAGCGCACCCGCTCCTCCTCCAGCACCGTGCGCAGCGTGTGCTGGAGGGACTTGATCTTCTCGTGGTCCGGGGCGACGCCGTAGCGCACCAGCCCGTAGGGGCACGGCAGTCGGTCCAGGACGTCGACGCGCACCTCGGGGTCCTGCTGGAGCAGACTCTGGGCGGTGTAGACCCCGCTCGGCCCGGAGCCGACCACGGCGACTCGCATGGCTCCAGCATCGCACCGCGGGCGGCCGCCCGACAGGGGTACCGCACGCACCGGCCGCGCGCGTCACCCGGCCGGCGGCACACCCCTGATCGGCGGCGCCCCCGCACGGTCGGCCGCGCCCCGTACGCCCTCAGCGCATCGTCAGCATCCGCTGGATTTCCGTGGTCTGCTGGGCGACCACGTCGTCCGCCATCTCCTCGATCCGCAGGTTGTTGCCCTGCGCCTTGACGTCCGTGGCCATGGTGATCGCCCCCTGGTGGTGGGTGATCATCAGGGTCAGGAACAGCTGGTCGAACGCCGCGCCCCGCGCCGCCCTCAGCTGTGCCAGCTGCGCCCCGGTCGCCATCCCCGGCATCGCCGCGTGGTCGTGCCGGCCGGCCGTCCCGTCCTTCTCGTACGACGTCAGCCAGCCCCGCATCGACGTGATCTCCGGCCCCTGTGCGGCGGCGATCCGGGACGCGAGCCGCTTGACGTCGCCCGACGCGGCGCGGTCGGGGACGAGCGCGGCCATGTCCAGGGCCTGCTGGTGGTGGACGATCATCATCCGCGCGTACGCCACGTCGGCCGCGTTGGGGGTGTCGTCCTCGGCGCGCTGCTGGGCCGCCTCCCGCGCGGACAGGGTCCGGTTCCCCTCCCCGGGCGCACCCGGGACGATCACCGAGGGGCCGCTCCCGCCGGCCGGCTCCGGAGCGGCGTCCGACCCGGAGTCGCAGCCCGCGAGGGCCAGGGCCAGGGCGGCGGTGAGAGCCAGGGACGCACGGCGGAACAGCACAACAACCTCCTGCAGCGCGGTACTTGGTGGCCCGTCAGGGCCGACCGTCAGGACCCGTACCTGTCCTGTGTGTCACCTGTCGAAAAGTTGTGGGGTGAACGCGTTGCCATCTGTTGGCTTGAGCATGACTAAGACGATACTGCGGAGGACCGTGATCCGTTCCCCGTGAACGGCAACGAGGGAGGAAGCAGTGACCCTGTTGAACGCATCCCGAACGCGGCACAGACGACTGGGAGTCGTGGCGGCCGGCGCGGGCCTCCTGGCCGCCCTGCTCACCGCCACCCCGGCGGGCGCCACCCCCGACCCCGGGGACGCCCCCACCGCCGACAAGGCGGTGTCCGCCCGGGCGCAGGCCGACGCGGCCGAGGCGATCGCGGCCGGCGAGATACCCGGCCAGGACGAGATCGTCCACTCCGCCAACCTCGAGCACCTCGTCAACGTCCCCAAGGACGCCCTCGCCGGCATCAACTCCGACCTCGCCTTCCAGGGCCGGTACGCCTTCGCCGGCAACTACGACGGCTTCCGCGTCTTCGACATCAGCAACCCCAGGGCGCCGAAGACGATCGCCCAGGTACTGTGTCCGGGCTCGCAGAACGACGTGTCCGTCTCCGGCGACCTCCTCTTCCTGTCCACCGACTCCTCGCGCAGCGACAGCAGTTGCAACAGCACCACCCAGCCCGCGACGGAGAAGTCCTCCTGGGAGGGCATGAAGGTCTTCGACATCAGCGACGTGCGCAACCCGAAGTACGTCGCCGCCGTCGAGACCGCGTGCGGCTCGCACACCCACACCCTGGTGCCCGAGCGGAAGAACGTGTACATCTACGTCTCCTCCTACTCGCCCAGCGCCAGCTACCCCGACTGCCAGCCACCGCACGACGGCATCTCCGTCATCAAGGTGCCGCGCAAGGCGCCCGAGCAGGCGGCCGTGGTGAACTTCCCCGTCCTGTTCCCCGGTGAGGGCCCGGACGGCGGCGGCAACCCGGGCGCGCCCACCAACCCCGGGGTGTCCAAGACGACCGGCTGCCACGACATCACCGTGCTGCCGGCGCAGGACCTCGCGGCGGGCGCCTGCATGGGCGACGGCATCCTGTTCTCCGTCAAGGACCCGGAGCACCCCAAGGTGATCGACCGGGTCCAGGACAACGTCAACTTCGCCTTCTGGCACTCGGCGACCTTCAACCAGACGGCGAACAAGGTCGTGTTCACCGACGAGCTGGGCGGCGGCGGAGCGGCCACCTGCAACGCCGCCGTCGGCCCGGACCGCGGCGCCGACGGCATCTACGACATCGTCGGCAAGGGCGACAAGCGCAAGCTCGTCTTCCGCGGCTACTACAAGATCCCGCGCCACCAGGCCGACACCGAGAACTGCGTGGCCCACAACGGCTCGCTGATCCCGGTCAGGGGCCGCGACATCATGGTGCAGGCCTGGTACCAGGGCGGCGTGTCCGTCTGGGAGTTCACCGACTCCGCCCACCCGAAGGAGATCGCCTACTTCGAGCGCGGCCCGCTGACCACCGACGCGCTCAGCGTGGGCGGCTCCTGGTCGGCGTACTACTACAACGGCTACATCTACTCGAACGACATCGCCAAGGGCTTCGACGTCCTGAAGCTCACCGACCGCCGCACCGACCCGGCCCAGCGCGTCCGGCTGCCCGGACTCAACGTCCAGACCCAGCCCGACTACTTCGACTGAGCCCCCGGCTGCTTCGGCCGGACGCCCGGCCGCGGCTGCTCCCCGGGCCGCGTCCCGGTCGCGAAGTACCGGGACAGGTCCGTCTCGCACGTCCCGCCGGGCGCCTCGCCGTCCGGCGGGACGCCCAGCTCCCAGTCCAGCCCGTAGCGCCGGAACAGCTCCGCGCGCATCGTCGCGAACGACATCGGCACGTTGGGCAGGACCATCGCGAACACCGCGCCCATCAGCAGCGACCGCATCATGGGGTAATCGACGTCGACGTCCCGCGAGCCGTGCCGGACCACCGTCTCGCGCAGCAGCTCCGCCAGCCGCCGCTGCTCCGGGCACTGCACGAACCCCTCGGTGTCCAGCAGCCCCGCCATGTGCTGGCGCATCAGGACCGTGCGGTCCCGAGCCAGTCCCAGGATCGCGTCGATGGCCCGGGCCATCCGCTCCCTGCCGTCCTCGGTGCGCGGCGCGCGCTCCAGGGCCTCCTCCAGCGTGCGGTGCATCAGCCGGTGCACGGCCGACTGGACCAACTGGCGCTTGCCCGGGAAGTAGTACGACACCAGACCGCGCGCCGAACCGGCCCGGTCCGCGATGTCGGCCAGCGTCGTGGCGTCGTAGCCGCGCTCGCCGACCAGCTCCAACGACGCCTGCAGCAGCCGCTCCCGGGAGCGCCGTCGCAATTCTTCATTGACCGAGGCGCTGCGCGGGGACATGCTGGACTCCTGCGTTGATTGGCTGCCAGCCAATATACTCAACGCATGCCGGTCGGCGCCCTGGGGCGCACGACCGCAATCCGCCTCGGACGACACGGGGGATCGTCCGAGGCGGACCCTTTCCACCCCGAAAGTTCGCTCAGGCTACTTCTGTCGCGGAGGCTTCGGCCGAACGGTCGCCCCGCGGGCGTGATCTCCTTAGGCTGGCCACGACACCCAGGCCCGGGGAAGGTGAGCGGACATGGAGCAGGAGCAGGACCGCCGGATCCTGTCGAGGATCTCGGAGATGGTCGAGGACGAGCACAGGCTCCGGTCGGACCTCGCCGCCGGGCGCATCGACGGCGACACCGAGCGACAGCGGCTGGCCGAGCTGGAGCGCGCGCTGGACCAGTGCTGGGACCTGCTGCGCCAGCGGCGCGCCAAGAGCGAGTACGGGGAGGACCCCGACGAGGCCCGCGTGCGCCCCTCGTCGCAGGTGGAGGGCTACCGGACCTGAACGGCCGACGACCGGGCAGCGGTCGGCGCCCGCGGGGCGTCGCGCGCCGCGGCGGACCACCGCCACCGCCCGGCGTCAGCCGAGCGCCGCCGCCAGGTCCGGTACCGGGCGCAGGGCGTCCGGGCGGAGGCGCGCGGGCCGGTGGTCCACGAAGTGCACGGCACAGCCCAGCGCCGCCGCGCCGCCGTCCGCCCGCCGGTTGTCGCCCACCATCAGCGTGCGCCGCGGGTCCGCGCCGAGCGCCTCGCAGGCCACCCGGAACAGCCTCGGGTCCGGCTTCTGCACGCCGTGCTCGTACGACAGCACGTAGGCGTCCACGTGCGCGTCGAGGCCGTGCGCGCGGAACACGGGGCGCAGGTCCCAGCCGATGTTGCTCACCACGCCGACGCGGACGCCGCGGTCCACGAGCGTCCGCAGCACCTCGGCGGCGTCCGGGTACGGCGCCCACGCGGCCGGGCTCATGTGCCGCTCGTACAGGGCGTCGTAGAGCGCCGGGTCGGGCAGCGGCACCCGGCGGGCCAGCCCGGTGTACGCGGCCCGGTGCAGCGCGGCGCTCTCGTCGCGCCGCCGCCACAGTTCCGTCAGCTCTTCCGGGACCCACTGCGGGGGCGCGCCCCCGGGCAGCGCACCGGCCGCCTCCAACGCCCGCGCCTTCCCCTCCAGTTCCGCCTCGGGGAGCGTCGCGCCGGTCTCGTCCAGGGTGGCCCGCAGCCAGGACCCGGCGGACTCGATGCGGAACAGCGTGCCGGAGAAGTCGAACAGGACGGTCGCCATGGCACCGATCCTAGGAGGCGGTGATCGCGCGCGTGGCCCGCTTCCCTGGGCAGATGGACCTCACCGCCGCGCGGGAGGCGCCGGCCGCCACCGGCGGTGCGCGATGATCGCCCCCGCCACCAGGGTTGCGCCCAGCAGCCAGCCGCCGAGCACGTCCGACGGCCAGTGCACGCCGAGCCACACCCGGGTCAGACCGACGCCGGCCACCGAGACCACCGCCAGCGCCACCGCCGTGCGCCACAGCGCCGCGGGCGGCCCGGCGCGGTGCAGCAGCCACAGCAGGAGGCCGCACACCACGGTCGCGGTCAGGGCGTGGCCCGACGGGTACGCCGCGAAGTGGGCGGTGTCCACCGGGTCGGGCCACCACGGGCGGGGGCGGCCGACCGCGGCCTTCAGGCCCTGCTGCACCAGGGTGCCGAGCGCCGACACGGCCACCAGCCAGCAGGCCGTCCACCAGGCCCCGCGCCGCCACACCAGCCACGCCGCCACCGCCGCGCCCAGCAGCCGCATCGTGTTGGGGTCCCACACCCAGTCGGACAGGATGCGGAACGTGTGGGTCACACCCGGCTCGTCGACGGCCCAGCGGTGCGTGGTGCGGGCGACGGAGTCGTCGGCGGACATCAGCGGCTCCCATCCGACGGCCACCAGCACCAGCAGCACCAGGGAGCACAGCGACAACAGCACCGTGGCGCGGACGGCCGTACGGGACACCGGCGGACGGGACGGGGCGTCGACGGGCGGGGTGCTCATGCAGCGATCCTCGCCGAAGGGCGGGGTGCGAGGCCAACCCGGACGGCGGTGCCGGCAGGGGCACTACGCGGCGGGGGCCGCCTGCTGGAGCAGGGCATCCAGCAGGTGCACGGGCGGCCTGCGGGCGGCCTACGCGTCCTGGACGCCCTGGCCGGCCGGGTCCGCGTCCGGCCCCGCCAGCGTCCAGCCCGCCGCGGCCACCTCCGCGTGCAGCTCGCCCCGGGTGACCGGCTCGCCGCAGTGCGCGCAGACCGGGCGGAGGCTGAAGTCGTGGTCGTGGTGCCGCAGCTTCATCGGCGGGGCGTCGGTCAGCCAGCGGTCCCCCCAGCGCAGCAGTTCGCGGATGACGCCGACCAGGTCGTGGCCGGCCTCGGTCAGGTAGTAGCCGTCGTGGCGCGGTTCGTCGGGCAGCGGGCGGCGCTCCAGGACGCCGTCGGCGACCAGGCTCTTCAGCCGGGCGGACAGGCGGTCCGTGGGGGCACCGGTGTTCCTGGCGATCTGGCGGAAGCGGTGGTTGCCGAACGTGACCTCGCGGACGGCGAGCAGCGACCAGCGGTCGCCCACGACCTGCAGGGTGGCGGCGATCGAGCAGGGGCGGCCGGGGACCTCGTACGGATCGGTGTGTGGAGTGGTCACGCTCCGAGTATCCCGCGCGGACTTTGAATGTCAAAGCTCGGTCAAGGTCGGGATCCCGCGCCCGAAGCGGTTTGAATTTCAAACCGTGCCGTGCTTCGCTGACCCCATGAGTCCCTCGCTTTGGTTTTCACAGCAACGCCTGGCGTCGATCGTCATCCTCCTGGCCGTCTTCATGACGAACCTCGATCTGTGGATCGTCAACGTCGCGCTGCCCGCCATCGGCTCGTCCTTCGCCTCGTCGTCCGGCGGGGCGGCCACCCTGAGCTCCTTGTCCTGGGTGCTGAACGCCTACGCCATCGCCCTCGCGGCCCTCCTCGTCGTGGCGGGCCGCCTGGGTGACCGGATAGGGCAGCGGCCGGTGTTCCTCGCGGGAGTCACCGTCTTCACCCTCGCCTCGCTCGGCTGTGCCCTGGCGCCCGACCTGATCACCCTCGTGGCCGCCCGGGCCCTCCAGGCGGTCGGCGCCGCCGCCCAGTTGCCCACGTCCCTGGCGCTCCTGCTGGCCTCCGTGCCGGCCGGGCAGCGCACCCGCGCCACCCGCAACTGGGCGGCCGTGGGCGGGCTCGCCGCGGCCGCGGGCCCCGTCGCCGGGGGACTGCTGGTCCAGGTCGACTGGCGCTGGGTCTTCGTGATCAACGTCCCCATCGGCATCGCCACCGTGGTCGCGGGGCTGCGCGTCCTGCCGTCGACCGCACGCACGGAGAAGGGGCGCCTGCCCGACCTGACGGGTGCCCTGCTGATCACCCTCGCGATCGCCGCTCTGTCCGGCGCCCTGGTGCAGGCACCGGACTGGGGCTGGCTGGACGCCAGGAGCCTGGCGCTCTTCGCCCTCGCGCTGGCCGGCGCCGCCGTCTTCGTCCGCCGCTCGCTGCGGCACAGCCACCCGCTGTTCGAACTGCCCCTGCTGCGCCTGCCCCAGTTCGGTGCCGCGAGCGCCGGCACCTTCGCGTTCGGCATCGCCTTCGCGATCATGCTCCTGTCCAACGTCCTGTGGTGCCAGGAGATCTGGCACTGGAGCGCCCTGCGCACCGGCGTCGCCATGGTGCCCGGCCCGGCCCTGGTCCCCGTGGTCACCGTGCTCACCGCGCGCTCCGCACAGCGCCTGGGACACGGGCCGCTGGTCGCCACGGGCGGACTGCTCTTCGCCGCCGCCATGCTCTGGCGCACCTGCTTCGCGTCCCTCGACGCCGACTACTGGCTCGACCTGCTGCCCAGCCAGGTTCTCGGCGGCGTGGGCGTCGGGCTGACCCTCGGCACCCTGGTGGCCGCCGGCGTCAGCTCCCTGCCCGGCCACCGGGCGGCCACCGGGTCGGCGCTGGTCAACTCCGTGCGTCAGATGTCCGCCACCGTGGGCGTCGCGCTGCTGGTCGCCATCGTCGGGACGCACGTCGGCCCGGCGCAGCGGCAGGACTTCCGGGTCGCATGGGTGGTGGCGGCGGCGCTGAGCGTCGCGACGGCCGTCGTCGGCGTGCGGCTCACCCGCACCGCCACCCGTGCACGCGGAGCCGCCACCCCGGTGGAGGCCCCGGCGGCCGCCCCCCTCACCGAGCCGCGCTGAACCGGTCACCCCCACACCCGCCGGGACGATCGGCGCCAACTGGCGCTTGCGGGTGCGGCGTCCGGGGGGCCGCGGCCCGCGGCCCCCTAGCCCAGCACCCGGAGCGCCGGCACCAGCGTCACCAGCACCGGGAGCGCGGGGACCAGCGCGGCCGTCGCGGTGAGGCCGAGCCTGCGCGTCGCGGGGAGGCGGTCCCGGGGGGTCAGCAGGCGCCGGACGCGCTGCGGGACGTACGCCTGCGGGGTGGGGGAGGGTCCGAACACCCCACGGTCCTCGTTGAGTTCGACCAGGGCGAGGGCCGTGGTCAGCCGGCCGTGGCGCCGGGAGGCCACGTCGTCGGCGGCCAGCTCGACCAGGTGGTGCATCTCGTCGCGGAACGCCGCGAACACCGGAACCTGGGGGAACCCGCTCGCCAGCGCGGTCGAGCAGTGCAGCAGCCAGTGGTGCCGGGCCTGCGCGTGCCCCTGCTCGTGGGCCAGGACGGCGTCCAGCCGCCGCCCCTTCAGCCGACGCAACGCGGCGGTGGTCACCACCAGTTGGGGCGCGGACCCCGGCAGCCACCAGGCGTCGGGCCGCTCGCCCTCCAGCACCACCAGCCTCCCCGCCTGTGGCTCCTCGCCCGGCAACAGCGGTGCGCGCAGCCGGAGTTCGGCCTGGCGCAGCCGCAGCCCCCGCCGGGCCCGGGCGACCTCGCGGACGAGCATCGCGCCGCTCCACAGCCCGGCGCAGAACAGCGCCACGGCGACCGGGGCGGCCCACGGACCGGGCGCGCCCAGGGCGTACGCCTCCACGACCCCGGGCGGCGCGGGCGCGAACACGTGCCCGCGCACCGCCTGCCAGGCGGCCGCCGCGCAGAGGGTCATCGACAGCGCGCAGCACAGCAGCACCGCCGCCACCACGCACTGCCACGCCCACAGCGCGACCACCGGCTCGCGGTCCGGCCAGTCGGCCCGGGCGAGCAGTCGGGGGGCCACGACGGCCGTCACGGCGGCGAGCAGCAGCAGGACCGCGGGGACCATCATGGGCAGCACCTTATGAGCGGCCCACCGTCCGGCGGTACGGCCTCCCGCGGCAAAGTGACGCACTCCACCCACCCACGCACGCCACGCACCCACGCACGCCACGCACGCCACGCGCGCCGCACGCGCCACCTGCGCAGGCACCGCGCCCCCTCACATCGTCAGCAGCATCGCCAGCATCCCGATCCCCATCGACAACCGGCACGCGCGTGCCAGTTCCGGCCGGTCGCCCCAGCGCGGGGCACCGTCGGCGGCACGCCCCCCGGCCGCCGACGGCACTCCCGTCACCGCCGCCCCCGCCGGTACCGGGACCAGCCGCGCACCGGTGACGAGGACGTAGCCGGTGAAGTAGACCAGCAGCGCACCGGTCAGCACCGGGACGCCGGACGCCCCGTGCACGTGGCCGTGGCCCCCGGCGGGGGAGGCGGCCATGGTGAGCGCCATGTAGACCATCGCCGCCGTGCCCACGAGGTGGTGCAGGTGGTGGGTGCTGCGGCGGACCGCCCACAGGGCGCGCAGCGCCGCCGCGCCGAAGACCACGGCGTAGGCCGGCCATGCCCAGCCCGGCGGGGCGAACACCGCGGCCGGCACGGCCATCACGGCCATCCCGAACCCCATCAGCGCCTCGCCGCCCGCGGCCCGGCGCTGCTCCTCGACGCCGCTGCGCATCCGCAGCAGGCAGTAGGTCCCGGTCACCGCGCACAGCGCCACCAGGAGCCAGCCGGGCGAAGCCGGTCCGTGCACGCGCACCTCCCCGCTCGACGGTCGCTCATCGGTCCGCTCCAGGGGATGCCATGCCCGAGGCGCGCGGCGCGCACGCAAGCGCAGAGGTGTACACGGGGGGCATTCGACGGAGCACGCGGGGTGAGCCGCAGGTGAGCCACCGGCCCGCAGCTCGCCCCGCAGATGTTTCACTGGTAAAACACCTGCTAAGTTGGATGCATGTCCCCGCGCCGTCTCCCCCCTCCCGGTACCCCAGGCCGACTCCCCCTCGCGGGTGTGCTGCGGCTGGGCAGGCCGTCGCCGATCTGGTTCAAGCCCGCCCTGAGCGTCGTGGTCGCGGTCGCCCCGCCGAACCTCACCCTGCTCGCGCTCGGCCGCCTCGACCTGGCGATGTACACGATGGCCGGCTCGCTGTGCGCGCTGTACGCCCACAACCGCCCGTACGCCGCCCGGGCGCGCGCCCTGGTGTGGGTGGTCCTCGGGATGGTCGCCGGGCTGGCCGTGTCCCTCGTCGCCGCCTCGCTCACCGCGAACGCCGTCGTCCTCGTCACCGTCGGCGCGCTGCTGGCCGCCGCGCAGAAGACGCTGTGCGACGCGACCCGCGTGGGACCGCCCGGGAACGTGGTGCTCACCTTCATCAGCTCCGCCGCCCTCTTCGTCCCGCAGACCCTCGGCCAGGTGCCCGGTCACCTGGGCCTGGCCCTCGCTGCCGGCGCCTGGGCGTGGCTGGTCGGCATGGCCCCGGGACTGCTGCGGCCGCACGGCCCCGAGCGGAGGGCCGTCGCCCAGGCCCTGAACGCGACCGCGACGTACGTCCAGCGGTACCGGGAGGCCCCCGGCGCGGCGGACGACCCCGGGCTCCGCGCCGCCCCCGCCGGCGCCGTGCAGGCCGCCTGGCAGACGCTGCTCGCCCCCGGTGCCCGCACCGACGCCACGCGCCGCGCCCTGGAACGGCTCGTGGTCCGCGCCGAGGTCGCCCTCGCCGCCCCGGCCGACACCGACCCGGAGCGGCTGCGCGCGTGGTCGCGCGATCTGCGCGGCACCGCGGCCGTCCCGCACCCGGACGACCTGGCCGACGACGACGAGATACTCGGTGTCGAGGCCGAACTGGCCGCCGAACGCCACCCGTGGGTCGGCCGCCTGCGCCACCTCGCGCCCCTCGCCGCCCGCACCGCGCTGGGCTGTGCCCTGGCCGGCTACGTCTCCCTGGCGCTCGGCGTGGGACGCCCGTACTGGGCCCTGGTCACCGCCGCCTCCCTGTACCAGGCGAACCTCGCCCTCACCTGGAGCCGGGCCGTGCAGCGCGTGGTCGGCAACCTGGTCGGCGTCCTCGCCTTCGCCGCGCTCGTGCCGCTCGCCCACCTGCACCAGGCGGCGCTCGTCCTGTGCTGCCTCGCCCTCAACTTCGGCGCGGAGGCCCTGATCAGCCGCAACTACTGGCTGGGCAGTGTCTGCGTGACCCCGATGGCGCTGCTCATCACCGAGTTCGCCCACCGCCAGGACTCCGGCGAGCTGATCACCGAGCGGGTCGTGGACACCGTCGTCGGCGCCCTGGTCGGCTTCGTGGCGGCGCTGGTCGTCACCAACCGCAGTGCGGGCGACCACCTCGCCCAGGCCCTCGGCACGGCCGAACGCGCCCGTGAGCGCACGGCCCGCCTGCTCGCCGAGCCCGCGCCGGCACCCGCCGCGCTGGAGGCGGCCCGCCGCTCGCTGACCGCCGCGCTGGCCGACCTGCGCACCACCGCCGACGCCGCCTCCGGCGAGTGGTGGCAGCGCGCCCTGCCCCAGGAGAGGGTGGTGGCGGCCGAGCGGTCCGGACACCGTACGCTCGCCGCTACGGTACGGCGCCAGGGCCTGCTCCTGGCCCGGGACACGGACGGCGGAGCGGAGGACGTACGGCGATGACGGCACCCCAGGTGGCCAGCGCGGGGAGCACGGCCGGGGCGGACACGGCACGGACGGAGACCGGCCGGGGTACCGGCACGGGTACCGACAGGGGCACCGGCACCACCACCGGCACAGGTACCGGCCAAGGCACCACCCCCGCCGCCGCCCGGGACACCGTCGCCGCCGTCGTGCGGCAGTGGCGGGAGGTGCACCCCGACCTGGACACCGGGCCCATGGAGGTCATCGGACGGGTGAACCGCTGCGCTGCCCTCCTCCAGCAGGCCGAGGACGCGCCGCTGCGCCGGGCCGGCCTGAGCCGCGCCGAGTTCGACCTGCTCGGGGCGCTGCGCCGCACCGGGCACGAGCTGACGCCCGGCGAACTGGCCCGCGAGACCTTCTCCTCGGGGGCCGCCGTCACCAAGCGCGTCAAGCAGCTGACCGAGCGCGGCCTGGTGGAGCGCCGGGGCGACACCCGGGACCGGCGCGTGGCCCACGTACGCCTCACCGAGGAGGGACGGGCCCTGGTCGACGGCATCCTGCCCGAACAGCTCGCCTACGAGAAGGCCGTGCTGTCCGCGCTGGACGACGACCGGCAGGGGGAACTCTCCGCCCTGCTGGGAGAGTTGCTCAGCCGTCTGGAGGGCCACATGCAGGGGCTGCGGCCCTGAGCGGCGGGGCCGCGCACCGCGCCGCTCCCGGTGGCGTTCCTCATCCCTCGTCCCCCGAGCGGTAGACGCCGAACATCGCGCCCTGCGGATCGCGCAGCACCGCGATGCGGGGGCCGTCCGGCACGCTCGTGGGTTCCATCAGGGCGGTGCCGCCCGCGCCCGTGGCGACGGCCGTCGCGTCGTCGACGTCGGCCACCGCGAAGTAGGGCAGCCAGTGCGGCGGCACCTCGGGCGGGAACTTGTCGTCCATCGGCACCATCCCGCCGAAGTCCGCTCCGCCGACACCCCACTGCGTGTAGTTCTCCGAGGTGCGCACGGTCCAGCCGAACACCGTGGTGTAGAAGGTCTCCGCCCGCGGGGCGTCGCGGGTCAGCAGCTCCACCCAGCCGAGCGCACCGGGCACGTTGAACACGCCGGCGCCGGGGAACGCGCGTGCCTGCCAGAGCTGGAAGACCGCGCCGACCGGGTCGGCCGCCACCACGAACCGGCCCGCCTCCAGGACGTCCATCGGACCCACCAGGACCCGGCCGCCGAGCTCGGTCAGCAGCCGGCAGGTGACCTCGGCGTCGGACACCCCGAAGGAGACGTTCCAGGCCACCGGCTGCTCCGGCTGGTACAGCGGGGCCAGCGCCGCCACGGCCGTGTCGCCGAGGTGGGCCATGGTGTAGCCGCCCGCCTCCTGCCGCGGGTCCGTCTCGGACCGCCAGCCGAACAGCTCGCCGTAGAAGCGACGGGCGCCGTCGACGTCGCTGGTGCCCAGCTCCGTCCAGCAAGGGCTGCCGGGGACGGGCTTGTCGAGCTCCATGTGGTTCCTTCCGCGCGGACAGGCCCCTTCCAGCACGCTAAGCCCGGGTCAGCGCCCCGGCCATCCGGGGGATCAGATCCCCGGCCGGTACCGGATCGGGTGGTCCGCGGGCACCTCGACCAGCACGATCGGCAGTCCGTCCGGGTCGGCGATCCACATCTCGACCAGGCCCCACGGCTCCTTCACCGGCGGCCGGACGATCTCCACGCCCTTCGCCCGCAGCTCCTCGTGGGCCGCCGCGGCGTCCGGCACCTGGAGCCAGAGCCGCAGGGAGGGGTCCGGCGGGGTCGGTGCGCGGCCGGAGAGTTCCAGGAAGCCGCCGCCGAGGAAGTAGACGGTCCCGCGCTCCGGACCGGTGCCGAACTCCCGGGCCACGGCGAGCCCCAGCCGCTCGCCGTAGAAGTCGCGGGACCGGTCCGGATCGGTGGGCCGGATCAGCGTCCGGCTGCTCAGTACCTGCACCATGCACCCGGACACTAGTGCCTGCCGCCCGGATCGGCCCGGGCCCGAGGCGCCCGTAGGTCAGGGGTGGCCCGATCCGGGCGGCGGGCCGGTGCCCGCTACCCTCGTACCGGCCCCGCCGCGCCCGAGATCGGAGATCCCCGCATGGACACCGCCGCAGCCACCCCGCTGAGCTTCCGCGACGCCACCGAGGCGGACGTGGACGCGCTGGTCGCGCTGGTGGAGTCGGCGTACCGGGGGGACTCCAGCCGGGCGGGCTGGACGACGGAGGCGGACATCCTCGACGGGCAGCGCACCGACCCCGAGGGCGTGCGCGACATCGTCACCTCGCCCGACAGCCGGCTGCTCACGGTGGAGCGCGAGGGCCGGATCGTGGCCTGCTGCCAGCTGGAGCACCGCGGCGAGCACGCCTACTTCGGGATGTTCGCGGTCAGCCCCGGGGAGCAGGGTGCCGGGCTCGGCAAGGCGGTCCTCGCCGAGGCGGAGCGGCGGGCCCGCGAGACCTGGGGCGCCACCGAGATGCACATGACGGTGATCTCGGTGCGCGAGGACCTCATCGCCTGGTACGAGCGGCGCGGCTACCGCCGTACGGGGCGGACGACGCCGTTCCCGTACGGCGACGAGCGGTTCGGCATCCCGCGCCGCGCCGACCTGGCCTTCGAGCTGCTGGTCAAGCCGCTGGTGTGACGTTCCGCCCCCGGGGCGCTCAGGCCGTGAAGCGGCCGGTGCGCTTGATCTCCGGGAGGTCGGTCGTCGCGCCGTCCAGCCCCAGGGCCCGTACGAGCCGCAGCTGGTCCTGGGTGTTCACCACCCAGCCGATGACCCTGAGGTCCTTCGCGCGGGCCAGTTCCACGATCTCCAGGGTGAGCCGGCGGATGTTCAGACAGAGTGTCCCGGCGCCCGCGGCGACGGCCCGGTCCACCACGTCGGTGCCGTAGAGGCTGCCGATCAGCGCGGTGCGCACGCCGGGCACCAGCCGGGCGATCTCGGCGATCGCCTCGTCGTGGAAGGACGACACCTCCACCCGGTCCACCAGTGCGCGCGCGTGCAGCACCTCGGCGAGCGCCCGCGCCGCCTGCACGTCCTTGATCTCGGCCTGGAGCGGGGTGCGCACCGCGTCCAGGACCTCCTCGAACACCGGGACCCGCTCCCCGCGCCCCGCGTCCAGCGCGCGCAGCTCGGCGAGGGTCTGCTCGGCGATCGGGCCGGTGCCGTCGGTCGTGCGGTCCACGTCCGCGTCGTGCATGACGACGAGCGCGCCGTCCTTGCTCAGGTGGAGGTCCAGCTCGATGACGTCGAGGCCGGCCTGCTCGGCGGCGACGAAGGACCGGAGGGTGTTCTCGGGCTCGACGCCCATGAGTCCGCGGTGACCGATGGTGAGGAAGTTCAACGTCGCCTCGCTTCCGTCGACGGCAGCCGGAGCCGCAGCCTAGTGCTCTTCGCCAGGGATGTACCCGCCCTTACACCGGAGTTTCCGTCGCCGTCACACGGCCGGGGAAGGCGCCGTCCCGGCGGGGAACGGCAGGAAAAACTTCCGTTACCGCAAAGTCATACGGGACGATTTCCCGATGATCCCCTTGCTGGAGGAAACCTCGTCCGCATACGGTGTCCTTACGCGAGGTTCTCCAGTGGAGGATGGGACATGACGGAAATTCTTGTGCAGGCGGCGACCGAGGAGCAGGTTCCTACGGCCGGCAGGGTCGTGGAGCACCCGGCCTGGCCGCGGCTCAAGGATGCCGTGGAGCAGATACGGCCCTGGCAGTCCAAGGACGGCTCGATCGACTTCGACGCCGAGGGCGCCCCGGGCCGGGCCGACGCCGAGGCCGCCGTGCGCCGCGTGGCCGAGGCGGTCCGCGAGCTCTCCCCGCTGCTCCCGCACGACGCCGCCTACCACGAGGCCCTGGTCAAGGACCTGCACGCGTGGGCCGACGGCGGTTTCGCGGTGCCGGACTTCCTGGACTCGCTGCTGGCCTTCCAGCCCGCCGCCGACCGCCGCGACGGTCTGCAGCACCTGGTCGTCTTCCCGATGTACACGCAGAACGGCAACCCCGACCGCAACCTCGAGGCGGTCGTGCTGCGCATGGTCTGGCCGGACTGGCTCGCCGAGCTGGAGCGCACCCGCTACGACAACCCGCTGTTCTGCGGCATCACCTTCGAGGACTTCACGGCGGGCTACGACACCAACTCCGCCGTCCTCTTCCCCGAGACCATCGCCGTCCGCCAGGCGCCGGAACGTTTCACCTGGGGTGGCATCTTCTGCGACCGCGAGGCCGCCCGCTTCCGCCGCGTCACCGCCGCCGCCGTCGACATCCTCGGCCTCGACCTGCCCGAGGACATCGCCGCGATGGTCCACGACCAGAAGCGCTGCCAGGACGCCTTCGTGCTGTGGGACATGGTCCACGACCGCACCCACAGCCACGGCGACCTGCCGTTCGACCCGTTCATGATCAAGCAGCGCCAGCCGTTCTGGATGTACGGCCTGGAGGAGCTGCGCTGCGACCTCACCGCCTTCAAGGAGGCCGTGAAGCTGGAGGCCGACGGCGTCCCGCAGGCCCGTGACGTGCAGTACGCGGTCCTCTTCGACCGCATGTTCCGCTTCCCCGTCACGGGCGAGCGGGTGCGCAACTACGACGGCCTCGGCGGCCAGCTGCTCTTCGCCTACCTGCACAAGCACGACGTCGTCCGCTGGACCGACAACAAGCTGCACATCGACTGGCAGCGCGCCCCGCAGGTCACCAACGAGCTGTGCGCCGAGATCGAGAAGCTGTACCGCGACGGCATCGACCGCCCGAAGCTCGTCCACTGGTTCGCCGGCTACGAGCTGGTCGCCACCTACCTCGCCCCGCACCCCGGCTCCACGTGGGCCAAGGGCCCCGACGCCCTGGACCTGACCCAGCCGCCGCGCAAGCTGGTGGACGACGTGCTCCCGGACGAGTTTCCCCTGAGCATGTTCTATGAGGCACTGTCCAAGAAGCTGAAGAACGTGATCGCCTCCACCAAGGGCATCACGGCCGACGGCGCCGAGCGGGTCGCCGCGTGAGCGACCGCCTCCAGCACACTGCCGCGAAGGGGAAGAACATGGGCAACGGGGCTCTCGACGGTGCGGTCATCGCGGTGGCCGGTGCGGGCGGACCCGCCGGCCGGGCGGCACTGCTGCGGCTGGCCGAGGCCGGCGCCACGGTCATCGGCGCGGACAACGACCCGGAGCGGCTCGCCGAGGCCGTGGACGCGGCCCGCTACGCCTCCGGCGGGGCCACGGTCACCGGGGAGACGGTCGACCTGCTCGACCTGCAGTCCACCCGTGACTGGGCCGCCCGCACCGAGAAGGAGTTCGGCCGCGTGGACGGCCTGGTCCACCTCGTCGGCGGCTGGCGCGGCAGCGAGACCTTCATCAAGACCAGCCTCGACGACTGGGACTTCCTGGAGCTGCTGCTGGTGCGCACCGTCCAGCACACCTCGCTGGCCTTCTCCCAGGCGCTGCAGCGCAGCGACCGCGGGCGGTACGTGCTGATCAGCGCCGCGGGCGCGACCAGGCCGACCGCGGGCAACGCGGCGTACGCCGCCGGCAAGGCCGCGGCCGAGGCGTGGACGCTCGCCATGGCGGACTACTTCCGCAAGGCCGGGGGCGAGCAGGGGCCGACGTCGGCGGCTGCGATCCTGGTCGTGAAGGCGTTGGTGCACGACGCGATGCGCGCGGACCGGCCCAACGCGAAGTTCGCGGGCTTCACCGACGTCAAGGACCTCGCCGAGGCGATCGTCGGGGTGTGGGAGAAGTCCGCCCCGGAAGTGAACGGACAGCGCCTGTGGCTCACCGAGAAGCCGTGAACCCCCCGAAGACCGACGCGCGTCGTCATCACGACCCGGAGGTCCGCGGTTTCGCCAGCGACAACTACGCCGGGGTCCACCCCGAGGTCCTGGCCGCCCTGGCCCTGGCCAACGGCGGCCACCAGGTGGCGTACGGCGAGGACGACTACACCGAGAACCTCCAGCGGATCATCCGCAGCCACTTCGGCCCCACGGCGGAGGCGTTCCCGGTGTTCAACGGCACCGGGGCCAACGTCGTCGCGCTCCAGGCGGTCACCGACCGCTGGGGCGCGGTGATCTGCGCGGAGAGCGCCCACATCAACGTCGACGAGGGCGGCGCCCCCGAGCGGATGGGCGGGCTGAAGCTGCTCACCGTGCCGACGCCGGACGGCAAGCTCACCCCCGAGCTGATCGACCGGCAGGCGTGGGGCTGGGACGACGAGCACCGGGCGATGCCGCAGGTCGTGTCGATCACCCAGAGCACGGAGCTGGGCACCCTCTACACGCCCGAGGAGATCCGCGCGATCTGCGACCACGCGCACGCGCACGGCATGCGGGTCCACCTCGACGGATCGCGGATAGCCAACGCGGCCGCCGCGCTGGACGTCCCGATGCGGACGTTCACCAACGCGGTCGGCGTCGACATCCTGTCCCTGGGCGGCACCAAGAACGGTGCGATGTTCGGCGAGGCGGTCGTCGTCATCAACCAGGACGCCGTCCGCCGGATGAAGCACCTGCGCAAGCTGTCCATGCAGCTCGCCTCCAAGATGCGGTTCGTCTCGGTGCAGTTGGAGGCCCTGCTCGTCAAGGACCTGTGGCTGCGCAACGCCCGGCACGCCAACGAGATGGCCCAGCGCCTCGCCGAGGGCGTCCGCGCGGTGCACGGTGTGGAGGTCCTGCACCCGGTGCAGGCCAACGGCGTCTTCGCCCGGCTCCCGCACGACGTGAGCCTGCGCCTGCAGAAGCGCTTCCGCTTCTACTTCTGGGACGAGGCCGCCGGCGTCGTGCGCTGGATGTGCGCCTTCGACACGACCGAGGACGACGTGGACGCGTTCGTCGCGGCGGTCAAGGAGGAGATGGCCCGGTAGCGGCCGGACCGGCTCGCCAACTGCATAGGTATGCGGTCACCTGAAAAGTCATTGACGCTCGGGTGATCGCTTTCCTATGCTCTGCGGGCATGCAGCTGATCCAGAACACGCCCGACCTCTCCGCGTATCTCGCCGCCGACGAGGTCATCGACCACGACCACCCGGTGGTCGGAAGGACGGCCGCCGACCTCGCCCGGGAGGCCGTCGACTCGTATGACTATGCACGGGCCGCCTTCGCGTTCGTCCGCGACACCATCCCCCACTCCCAGGACGCCGGGGACCCCCGCGTGACCTGGCGCGCCTCGGACGTCCTGGAGCAGCGCACCGGCATCTGCCACGCCAAGGCCCACGCGCTCGCCGCCCTGCTGCGCGCCGAGGACATCCCCGCCGCGCTGTGCTACCAGCGCCTGCGCCACGACGACGGCACCGGACACGTCGTCCACGGGCTGGTCGCCGTCCGCTTCCACGGCGCCTGGCACCGCCAGGACCCCCGCGGCAACAAACCCGGCGTCGACGCCCGCTTCTCCCTGGACGGCGAGCGCCTGGCCTGGGTCCCCGACCCGGCGGCCGGCGAGCGAGACTACCCGGAGCTGTACGCCGCACCCCACCCGCTCGTGCTCGACGCGCTGCGCGCCGCACCCGACCGTGAGCACCTGTGGAGGTCGCTGCCCACCGCGCTCTGAGCCGGTCAGGCCGGGCCGGTGAGCAGCGCCCGCGCCGTCCGGCGGAACTCCGTCACCAGACGGCGGCGGTCTCCCGCCCGGGTCACCAGCAGCACCGGGGTGGGTCCGACGTCCTCCAGCGGCACCGTCGTCAGGTCGGGGCGCAGCGCGTGCGTCCGGGGCAGCGGGACGATGGCCACCGCCCGCCCGTCGGCGATCACCTCGAACTTGTCCTCCAGCTCCTCCACGACCGGACCGTCCGGAGCGGGGCGCCCGTCGGGCCGCGGGTCGATGCGCCAGTACGCGTTCCACGCCGCGTCCCGCACCACCGGCATCGGCTCGTCCCCGAGGTCGTCGAGGGTCACGCCCTCCTTGCCCGCCAGCCGGTGGTCCAGCGGTACGACCAGCACCCGCGGCTCGTCGTACAGGCGCGTGACCTCCAGCCCCTGGGTGCGCAGCGGCTGCCGGGTCACCGCCGCGTCGACCCGGTGGTCCAGCAGCGCGTCCCGGGACTCGTTCCACTTCAGGTGGACCGCGCGCACGTCCGCGTCGGGCCGGCGGTGGCGCAGCTCGCGCACCGCGGGCGTCACGATGATGCCCAACGTGTAGCCGACGGTCAGCACGTCCGACTCCCCGGCGGAGCGGGCGTGCGCCGCCGCCTCCGCGGCCGCCCGCAACAGGGCCTGCGCGCGCGGCAGGAACGCCTCGCCGGCCTCCGTCAGCCGGGTGCCGCGCGGGGTGCGGTCCAGCAGCCGGGCGCCCACCTGCTGTTCCAGGCGGCGGACCTGCCGGCTCAGCGACGGCTGGGCGATGCGCAGCGCGTCGGCGGCCCGCCCGAAGTGACGGTGCTCGGCGACGGCGACGAAGTACCGCACCAGACGCAGGTCGAGGTCCACGGACGGCGGCGGGGTGGGCGGCATACCCCCCACGGTAACCCCGGCCGGCACGCCGCGACCGCCGTGCGCTGCGGTGATGCCCGAAACGCATCACGTCGTGCCGAACGGGTCTTGGACCCGCGGGGCGGCCCGCCCGCAGGCTGGAGTCACCGGCCCGGCGGCGGATCCGCCGGGCCCCCGCCGTTCGATCCCGTTCGGTCCCCGCTCCATCCCCCTTGAGGAGTGCAGTCACTGTGCGTGTCTTCGTCACCGGTGCCACCGGCTTCATCGGCTCCGCCGTGGTCCGTGAACTGCTCGACGCCGGCCACCAGGTGGTCGGCCTGGCCCGCTCCGACCGGGGCGAGGCGTCACTGAAGGAGGCCGGCGCCGAGCCGCTGCGCGGCGACCTCACCGACCCCGACACCCTGCGCCGGGGCGCCGCCGAGGCGGACGGCGTCATCCACCTGGCCTTCATCCACGACTTCCAGAACTACGCGGCGGCCGCCGAGGCAGACACCCGGGCCATCGAAACCATGGCCGGGGAACTGGCGGGCTCCGACCGGCCGTTCGTCGCCACCTCGGGGACGCTGCTCGTCGCCCCGGGACGGCTCGCCACCGAACGGGACGTCCCCTCGGCGGAGGGCCGGGCCCTGCCGCGCAAGTCCGAGGAGACCGCCCTGTCGTTCGTGGAGCGGGGCGTGCGCGCCTCGGTCGTGCGGCTGTCGCCGACCGTGCACGGCCGGGGCGACCACGGCTTCGTCCCGCGGGTCATCGAGGTGGCCCGCGCCCAGGGTGTGTCGGCGTACCCGGGCGGCGGCTCCCAGCGCTGGTCGGCCGTCCACCGCCTGGACGCGGCGCGCCTGTTCCGGCTGGCCCTGGAGAAGGCCCCGGCGGGCAGCCGGCTGCACGGCGCCGACGAGGAGGGCGTGCCGGTCCGCGCCATCGCCGAGACTGTCGGCCGTCACCTGGGCGTCCCGGTGCGGTCGCTGCCGGCGGACGGGGCGGAGCAGCACTTCGGCTGGCTCGCGCCGTTCCTGTCGGTGGACGGCCCGGCCTCCAGTGCCCTGACCCGCGAGCTGCTGGACTGGCACCCCGAACAGCCGGGCCTGCTGGCCGACCTGGACGAGGGCCACTACTTCGGGGCGTGAACCCCCGCCGGGGGAGGGGGCGATGGGGCGCGGGGAGCCCGACGGGACGGGACCCGGCGGCCTTCCCCCGAGGGGTCCCCGGCCGGCCCGCTCAGCGCGCCTCGGCCTCCCGGACCTGCTCCGGCGTCGGTGCCGTACCGCCGAGGTGGGCCGGCATCCACCAGGTGTCGTCCGGGCCCTTGGGGCGCACCGGGTAGGCGCGCTGGGCGGCCTCCAGCAGTTCCTGGACGCGCTCGCGCAGACGGCGCGTGATGGCGCCCGCGTACTGGTCGCGCGGGGCCTCGACCGCCTCGCCCACCCGGATCGTGATCGGCAGGTGGCTGCGGCGGAAGTTGCGCGGGTGCCCCTTGGTCCACAGCCGCTGCGTGCCCCACACGGCCATCGGGATCAGCGGCACGCCCGCCTCCTGGGCGAGGCGGGCGGCGCCCGACTTGAAGCTCTTCAGCGTGAACGACGGGGAGATGGTGGCCTCGGGGAAGACACCGATGATCTCGCCGGAGCGCAGCGACTCCAGGGCGTGCTGGTAGGCGGCCTCGCCCTGGGCACGGTCCACGGGGATGTGCTTCATCCCGCGCATCAGCGGGCCGGAGATCCGGTGCCGGAAGACCGACTCCTTGGCCATGAAGCGCACGACGCGCTTCTGCGGGAGCGCGGCCAGGCCGTCGAAGATGAAGTCCAGGTAGCTGATGTGATTGCTCACCAGCACGGCTCCACCCGACCGCGGGATGTTCTCGGATCCCTTGCAGTCGATCTTGAGGTCCCAGACCTTGAACAACGTCTTCGCGAAACCGATGACGGGACGGTAGACAAGCTCTGCCATGGGTGGGGCGGACCCTTCCTCTTCTTCTCGGCCTGGGAAGGGGACTCCCGGCGGGGAAAGTTACGCTGCCGTAGGTTTGCGGCATCTCGCAGATCGTGCCCGAAGAACGGCCGGACCTCCAGTCCTGGTGCCCGGCCACCGCGAGATCCTCGTCACGTCCGCAGTGCGACCCGCCCCGCCCCGCCGCCTCACTCGGCGGGCACCGTCACCCGGCGCAGGAGCAGGTACGCCTCGCAGCCCAGGCAGTACCCGAAGGCGGCGCTGAGAAACGCCGCCGCGAGCGCCGCCCCCGTGGCCGCGAGCCCCAGCCACGCGGGGCCGGCCCAGAAGCCGACGAGCCCCACCCCGGCGAACACCAGCCCCACGGCCTGCGCGAACCGCGGCGGTTCGGGCGACTCGAAGGTGGTCGGCGGCCCCAGCCGGGGCCGCACCACCGCACGGAACAGCAGGCCGTAGGGTGAGCGCGCCACCCCGCCCGCCGCGCCGAGTGCGAACGCCAGCGTCTGCCAGGCCAGCAGCCAGGCGCTGCCGGTGATCAGCACGACCGCGAGGACCACGGTCGTGACGGCCGCGCCGAAGCGCGGCCCTCGTGCATCGATGTCCATGAATCAAGCATTCCGCAGCGGAAACGGGGAAGGGAGGCGGGAATCTTTTCAGTCTCGTGAACGGTTGATCGGACGATGACGGGAATCGTGGTGTGCCTCGCGGTGCTCGCTGCGGCGAGCGCCTTCGGGGTCGTGCAACGACGACGGAGCGGGAGGGTCCGGGTGCGCGGGCGGGACGAGGGCAAGCGGCTGCGGTCCGACCGGCTGGGCGGCGAACTGGGCACGCGCGCCACGCTCGTGCAGTTCTCCAGCGCCTTCTGCTCGCCCTGCCGGGCCACCCGGCGGGTCCTCGGCGAAGTGGCGGCCATGGTCCCGGGCGTCACCCACCTGGAGATCGACGCCGAGGCCCGGCTCGACCTGGTCCGTGAGCTCGACATCCTCAAGACGCCGACCGTGCTGGTGCTCGACGCCGACGGACGGGTCGTGCGCCGCGCCACCGGGCAGCCCCGCAAGGCCGACGTCATCGCCGCGCTGGGCGAGGCGGTGTGAGGCCGGCGGCGGCCCCGGGCCCCCTCACGCGGACCGGTACGCACTTGACCGGCCGGGCCGTGCCTCGTCAGCCTGACCCCATGCCCCAGGAACTCCTTCTCCACGGGCGGGTCCACGTCGACCTGGCCCGTCACGCGAGCGCGCGCTGTCCGGGCCGTTGAGCACCCACGGACTCCCGCGCCCCTCCTCGCAGAAGGACCACCACTCGATGACTGTCACGTCCGGCACGTCCGCCGCCTCGACCACGTCTGCCGCCCCGACCACGCCGACCGCCCCGGCCGCGACGGCCCCCGTCGGCCTCGGCGCCGCCCAGCTCGCCTCCGCCGACCTGTTCCGCTCCGTCTTCCGGCGGCACGCGGCGGGCGTCGCCGTGATCACCGCGTCCGGTGACACCGGCCCGGTGGGCTTCACCGCCACCTCCCTGAGCTCCGTCTCCGCCGAGCCCCCGCTGGTCTCCTTCGGCATCGGCACCGGGGCCTCCAGCTGGCCGACGGTGTCCCGGGCCGAGTACGTCGGCGTCCACATACTCGGCGAGCACCAGCGGGAGCTGGCCGCCACGTTCGCGCGCAGCGGCGCCGACCGGTTCGGCGCCCCGACCTCCTGGCAGGAGGGACCGCACGGCGTCCCCGTCCTCGACGACGTGCTCGCCTGGCTGGTCTGCCGCGTCCACGCGCGCGTGCCGGCCGGCGACCACCGCCTCGTCCTGGCCGAGGTCGTCCTCGGCGACCCCGCAGGCGCCGGCCGGCCGCTGCTCTACCACCAGGGCCGTTTCACCGCGCTGCGTGATTGATCACGCCTGCTCTCCCTGCGAGATCGCTGCGTTCCGGTTACGCTGCGTTGCACAGGTCACAGTTCAAAGCGCTTGCTTAGCGGGCAGGAACTGGGTGTACTGACGAGTAATATCTCGGTCGGAGCGCGGGCCGCCCCGGACCGGGATCGGCCGCTTCGGGCGCCTATGCTGCCTGGAAGTAGGCAGCCGATGAACTGACGATGCAGTAGGAGAGCCGGCGTGAGCTTGAGGATCGTTGTCACTGTGAAGTACGTGCCCGACGCCACTGGCGACCGGCACTTCGCCGATGACCTGACCGTCGACCGGGACGACGTGGACGGCCTGCTCTCCGAGCTGGACGAGTACGCGGTCGAGCAGGCGCTGCAGATCTCCGAGAACTCCGACGACGACGTCGAGGTCACCGTGCTGACCATCGGCCCCGAGGACGCCAAGGACGCGCTGCGCAAGGCGCTGTCCATGGGTGCCGACAAGGCCGTCCACGTCGAGGACGACGACCTGCACGGCACCGACGCCATCGGCACCTCCCTGGTCCTCGCCAAGGCCATCGAGAAGGCCGGCTACGACCTGGTGATCTCCGGCATGGCCTCCACCGACGGCACCATGGGCATCGTGCCCGCCCTGGTCGCCGAGCGCCTGGGCGTCCCGCAGATCACGCTGCTGTCCGAGGTCTCCGTCGAGGGCGGCACCGTCACCGGCCGCCGCGACAACGACGCCGCCTCCGAGACGCTCGAGGCGTCGCTGCCGGCCGTCGTGTCGGTCACCGACCAGTCCGGCGAGGCCCGCTACCCGTCGTTCAAGGGCATCATGGCCGCCAAGAAGAAGCCGGTGGAGTCCTGGGACCTGTCCGACCTGGAGATCGAGGCGGACGAGGTCGGCCTGGAGGGCGCGTGGACCAAGGTCGACGCCGCGAACGAGCGCCCGGCCCGCACGGCCGGCACCATCGTCAAGGACGAGGGCGAGGGCGGCAAGCAGCTCGCCGAGTTCCTCGCGGGCCAGAAGTTCATCTGAGCCCCGCAGCCGCCGACCCCCTCACCTTCGTTCCGCAGGAGATGCATTCCCATGGCTGAAGTCCTCGTCTACGTCGACCACGTGGACGGTGCCGTCCGCAAGCCCACCCTGGAGCTGCTGACGCTGGCCCGCCGCATCGGCGAGCCCGTCGCCGTCGCGCTGGGCAACGGCGCCGGTGACACCGCCGCCGTCCTCGCCGAGCACGGCGCCGTGAAGGTCCTGACCCACGAGGCGTCCGAGTACGCCGACTACCTGGTCGTGCCGAAGGTCGACGCCCTGCAGGCCGCCGTCGAGCAGGTCTCCCCGGCCGCCGTGCTGGTGCCGTCCTCCGCCGAGGCCAAGGAGGTCGCCGCCCGTCTGGCGCTGCGCATCGGCTCCGGCATCATCACCGACGCCGTCGACGTCGAGGCCGGCGCGGAGGGCCCGGTGGCCACCCAGTCGGTGTTCGCCGCCTCGTTCACCACCAAGTCCCGTGTCGTCAAGGGCACCCCGGTCATCACGGTCAAGCCGAACAGCGCGTCCGTGGAGGCCGCCCCGGCCGCCGGCACCGTCGAGGCGCTGTCGGTCACCTTCTCCGACAAGGCCACCGGCACCAAGGTCACCGGCCGTACGGCGCGTGAGTCGACCGGCCGTCCGGAGCTGACCGAGGCCGCGATCGTGGTCTCCGGCGGCCGTGGCGTGAACGGCGCGGAGAACTTCGCGATCATCGAGGCGCTGGCCGACTCGCTCGGCGCGGCCGTCGGCGCCTCGCGTGCCGCGGTGGACGCGGGCTGGTACCCGCACACCAACCAGGTCGGCCAGACCGGCAAGTCGGTCTCCCCGCAGCTGTACATCGCCAACGGCATCTCCGGCGCGATCCAGCACCGGGCCGGCATGCAGACCTCGAAGACGATCGTGGCCATCAACAAGGACGCCGAGGCCCCGATCTTCGACCTGGTCGACTACGGCGTCGTCGGCGACCTGTTCGACGTCGTCCCGCAGCTCACCGACGAGATCAAGACCCGCAAGGGCTGATCCCCGACCGGCTGCCCGAGGCCCCCGCGACCCCTTCCGGTCGCGGGGGCCTCGGCTCATTGCGGGTCGGCCGGGAGCCGCAGCGCCGCACACACCGGGAAGTGATCGCTGGGCCACTGCCCGCCGTCCGCGGAGAGGTCGACCCAGGCCCGCTGGACCGTCACGTCCGGTGTCGCCAGGATCCAGTCGATGCGGTCCCCGCCCGGCGTCGGCGGCCCCCAGCCGTGCCACGTGCAGTACGCCGGACCCCGGCTGCGGGCGGTGTCCCAGGTGTCGACGAGACCGGCGCCGAGCAGGGTGGCGTGTGCGGGGCTCTCGTGGGCGACGGCGTTGAAGTCGCCGGTGACCACCAGCGGCGCGGACCCCGCGAGGCCGGGGACGCGCTCGGCGATCAGGGCGGCGGCACGCGCGCGTGCGTACGCGCTCCCGTTGTCCAGGTGGGTGTTGAGCACGCAGAACGGCCGTCCGCCGGCCGCCCGGTCGTGGAAGCGCACCCAGGTCACCATGCGCGGGTGGACGCCGCCCCAGGTGTTGGAGCCGGGCCGGCCGGGGGTGTCGGACAGCCAGAAGTCGCCGTGGCCGACCGGGACGAGCCGGCGCCGGTCGTAGAAGACCGCCGCCGACTCGTCCTCGCCGCCGTCGCGGCCGGTGCCGATCCAGTCGTAGTGCGGCCCGAGGTCGGACTGGACGTCCGCGAGCTGCGGGCCCTGGCCCTCCTGGGTGCCGATGACGTGCGGGGCCGCCCGGCGCAGCAGCTCCCGCATCACCGGACGGCGCTCGGGCCAGCTGTGCGGGCGGGTGCGGCTCGCGAAGCGCAGGTTGTAGCTCATGACCTCCAGCGGCGGGGGAGGCCCGGTGCGTTCCGGCGTGCGCCGGGCGCCGGAGGCCCGCACCGTGGCGAGCAGCGGTACCGCCACAGCGGCCGCCAGCGCCGTGCGCAGCCCTGTCCGGCGCCTCACGCTCCCCGGGCCCGTCATGTGCCCTCCCTCCCCCTGCGCGTCAGGATGGGGGGAGCGGGCGGGCGGACGGAAGGGGCCGGACGGGGAAGGCCAGATGAAGAACCGCTCGGTCCTGTCGGTGGACCGGGTGTTGACCCACGGGAAGATCCCCCGTTAGCTTCGTTCTACGGATTGTTGATTCCGCACAGCGGAAAACGGGAGGGTGTGGCATGGGGCAGGGCCAGCAGGAGACGGTCGCGACGAGCCTCGCGGGCGCCGTCGGCGAGGAGATCAGCGCCTCCCTCGCGCCGGTCGACGCCGAACTGGAGCGCCGCTACCCCGGTGACCCCGGCACCCGCCAGCCCGTCCACACGGTCTACGTCCCCGGTGACGCCTTCGCCGCCGACACCCTGCGCACCTGGGGCGACCAGGCCCTCGCCGCCCTCGACGAGCACGCCCCCGACGCCGCGTCCTTCGCCGCCGTCCTCGGCCTGCCCGACGACCTTGCCGAGCCCGTGTACACGCGCGTGCGCGCCAAGCTGGAGCGCGAGCCCGTGGAGGACCTGCGCGTGGACTTCGAGGACGGCTACGGCCCCCGCCCCGACGCCGAGGAGGACGAGGCGGCCGCCCGCGCCGCCCGCCTGATCGCCGCGGCGTACGCCGACGGCACCGCCGCCCCGTACATGGGCATCCGCATGAAGTGCATGGAGGCGCCGGTGCGCGACCGGGGCATCCGCACCCTCGACGTCTTCCTCACCGGCCTGACCGAGCACGGCGGACTGCCGGACGGGCTCGTCCTGACCCTGCCCAAGGTGACCTACCCCGAGCAGGTCACCGCGATGGTCCGGCTCCTCGAGGCCTTCGAGAAGGCGCGCGGCCTGGAACCCGGCCGGATCGGCTTCGAGATCCAGATCGAGACCAGCCAGGCGATCCTGGCCGCCGACGGCACCGCGACCGTCGCCCGCATGATCCAGGCCGCCGAGGGCCGCGCCACGGGCCTGCACTACGGCACCTTCGACTACAGCGCCTGCCTCGGGGTCTCCGCCGCCCACCAGGCCAGCGACCACCCGGCCGCCGACCACGCCAAGGCGGTCATGCAGGTCGCCGCCGCCGGCACCGGCGTCCGGCTCTCCGACGGCTCCACCAACGTGCTGCCCGTCGGCCCGGCCGCGCAGGTCCACGACGCCTGGCGGCTGCACTACGGCCTGACCCGCCGCGCCCTCGCCCGCGCCTACTACCAGGGCTGGGACATGCACCCCGGCCACCTGCCCACCCGCTACGCCGCCGTGTTCGCCTTCTACCGCGAGGGCTTCGCCCAGGCCGCCGCCCGCCTCGCGCGCTACGCCAGCCGCACCGCCGGCGACGTCATGGACGAGCCCGCCACCGCCAAGGCCCTCAGCGGCTACCTCCTGCGCGGCCTGGACTGCGGCGCCCTGGACGCCGCCGAGGTCACGGAGGCCACCGGCTTGACCCGGGCCGCACTGGAGGGCTTCGCCGCGCCCCGCCGGGGCGACCTCACGGCGTCGACGAAGTAGGGCCGGCGGACGGAAGAGCCGAGGCCGGGCCGCCGTGCGCGGGAGCGCGACGGCGACCCGGCCCGGTCGTCCTACTGAGGGTGGCTGCCGTACGGGCGCGTGATGATCTCCATCCCGTGCCCGGCGGGGTCGAGGAAGTACACGCCCCGGCCGCCGTGGTGGTGGTTGATCTCGCCGGGCTGCCGGCCGTGCGGATCGGCGAAGTAGGTGATCCCGGTCTCCCGGATCCGGTCGAACGCGGCGTCGAACTCGTCGTCGGAGACGAGGAACGCGTAGTGCTGCGTGACGATGGACCCGGCAGGGACGGACGCGAAGTCCAGGGTGACGCCGTTGCTGGTGGCGACCGGGACGAACGGGCCCCATTCGGCGCCGACTTCGAGCCCCAGGACGTGGGCCAGGAAGCGCGCGGACTCGTGGTGGTCCTCTGCGTGGACGATGGTGTGGTTCAACTCGACGGACATGTGTGGAATGCCTCCGCGGGCAATCTCACGGGCACCTCCATGCCTCACCCGGCCGGTGACCGACACGCGATGCCGTACTCCGGACCCTAGTCGGACACCCCCTAGTCGTTGAACAAGTGTTCCAGCCCGGACCGGGTCACCCACCCCTCCCGCGCGAACAGCAGGGTGCCCCGCACGCAGCGGTGTGCGTCGGCCCGTGCCCGGGCGCAGAACTCCTCCGGGGTGTTCCCGAGGAGCCGCCGCAACGCGGGGGAGGACAGCAGGAGTTCCGTGAGCAGGGCGCGCTGCCCGGGGTGGTCGCGCGGCACGCCGGAGCCGTCGTGCAGGACGCCCCGGCGGTTGGCGTAGGCGAACACCTCCGGCAGGACCGTGCCGTCCGCCAGCTCGACCCGCACGTCCGGTACGGGCAGTCGTACGCGCACGAAGTTGCCGTCGGGCAGCGTGGCGCCCTCGCTCGCGTCGATCACGGCCAGTTGCTCGGCGTCCAGCCAGAGCAGGACCAACTCCCGCACGGCGGCGGGACAGCGGACCGGCGCCGCCGAGACGTACCCCATGCGGCTGACGTGGGCGGAGACGCCGACCCCGAGGCCCGTGACCCGGCACCGCACCATCGGGACCGGCGCGGTGATCCCGAACGTGGCCATCTTGTCGCGCAGTTGGCCGGGGCAGGCGTTGGAGCCGACGCACAGGACGGGCGTGCGGTCCGGGTGGGCCAGGCGGTCCAGGGGCAGCATCCGGTCGCCGGCCAGCAGCCCCGACTCCCGTGGCCAGGCGCCGGGATAGGCCAGCGGGAAGGCGCGCGGGGCGTCGGCCAGCCCCAGCTCCTCCAGCGTCGCTCCGGCCTCCACCGGGGCCTCAGTCCGCCGGGGGCAGCTCGCCCGAGCCGCGCGCGATCAGCCGGGTGGGCAGCTCGATGCGCTCGGGCAGCAGGAGCGCCCCGTCCAGCTGCCGGAACAGCCGGTCCGCCGCCGTGCGCCCGATGGCCGCCGCGTCCTGCGCGACGACGGTGACGCCCGGCTGGAGCAGGTCGGCCAGTTCCAGGTCGTCGAACGCCACCAGGGCCACCCGCCGGGACTGCTCGGCCAGCACCCTGATCACGGTGACCGTCACCCGGTTGTTGCCCGAGAAGACGGCGGTGACCGGCGAGGGCCCGGACAGCATCTCCTCGGCCGCGCGGCGCACCCGCGCCGGGTCGGTGGCGCCGAGGGACATCCAGGCGTCCTCGACGGGTATCCCCGCGTCCTCCATGGCCGTCCGGTAGCCGCGCAGCCGCTCGGACGCGGTGTGGATGCGGGGCATGTCGCCGATGAAGCCGATCCGGCGGTGCCCGTGCGCCACGAGGTGGGCGACGCCCTGCCGGGCGCCCCCGAAGTTGTCCGACAGGACGCAGTCGGCGTCGATCCCCCCGGCGGGCCGGTCCACGAACACGGTGGCCACGCCGGCCTTGATCTCCGGCTCCAGGTAGCGGTGGTCGTCACCGGCCGGGATGATCACCAGGCCGTCCACCCGGCGGGCGCACAGCGCCAGCGCCAGCTCCTGCTCGCGGTCGGGGTCCTCGGCGCTGGAGCCGTTGATCAGCAGGGCGCCGTGGGCGCGGGCCACCTCCTCCACCGCGCGGCTGAGCGGCCCGTAGAACGGGTCGGCGAGGTCCTCCAGGACCAGGCCGACGCTGGCGGTGCGGCCCTTGCGCAGCACGCGCGCGCTGTCGTTGCGGCGGAAGCCCAGCGCGTCGATGGCCTCCTGCACCCGCCGCTCGGTCTCGGGGGTGACGCCCGGCTCGCCGTTGACCACCCGCGACACGGTCTTCAGGCCCACGCCCGCGCGCGCGGCGACGTCCTTCATGGTGGGACGGTTGCCGTAGCGTGGGGCGCTCGGACGGTCGGCGCGGCGGGGCGTCTCGGGCACGATGCGGAGTCCTTTGTCCTGTGATCCACGGGTCCGCGGGGGCCCGGCGGCGCCGGTCCGCACGGAACGGGTCCGCGGGGATGCGGAAGTCCGTGGTGTGTATGAGGATGTGGCGTCGAGCATAGAGCCTGGACAACGTTGTCAGATGCGGGGGAGACTGTCCATCGCAATCTCCGGCCCGCGTCCCCCACCGCTGGACCGGCCAGCCCCTTCTTCGTGGTGAGCGGGAGATCCCAGACTGATGCACACCGACCTCGTGGCCGCGCTCGACATCGGCGGCACCAAGATCGCCGGGGCGCTGGTGGACGGCGACGGCACGATCCTGGTCCGCGCGCAGCGCCCCACGCCCGCCCAGGAGGACGGCGACACCGTCATGCGGGCGGTCGCGGAGGTGCTGGGGGAGCTGACCGCGTCCGAGCTGTGGGGGCGGACGCGGGCCGTCGGCATCGGCAGCGCCGGGCCGGTGGACGCCTCGGCGGGCACCGTCAGCCCGGTCAACGTGCCCGGCTGGCGCGACTACCCGCTGGTCGACCGGGTCCGCGCCGTCGCCGGGGACCTGCCCGTCGAGCTGATCGGCGACGGCGTGGCCATCACGGCGGCCGAGCACTGGCAGGGAGCGGCGCGCGGCCACGACAACGCGCTGTGCATGGTGGTCTCCACGGGCGTCGGCGGCGGACTGGTCCTCGACGGCCGCCTGCACCCGGGGCCGACGGGCAACGCCGGTCACATCGGGCACATCAGCGTCGACCTGGACGGCGACCCGTGCCCCTGCGGGGCGCGCGGCTGCGTCGAGCGGATCGCGAGCGGGCCGAACATCGCCCGCCGGGCGCTCGCCGACGGCTGGCGGCCGGGCCCGGACGGCGACCCGTCCGCGGCCGCGGTGGCCGCCGCGGCCCGGGCCGGCGATCCGGTCGCCGTCGCCTCCTTCGAGCGCGCCGCCCAGGCCCTCGCCGCGGGCATCGCGGCCACGGCGACGCTGGTGGAGATCGACATCGCCGTCGTCGGCGGCGGCGTGGGCAAGGCGGGCGAGGTGCTGTTCGCCCCGCTGCGCAAGGCCCTCACGCAGTACGCGACCCTGTCGTTCGTCCGGCGCCTGACGGTGGTCCCGGCCCAGATGGGCACGGACGCGGGGCTGGTGGGGGCCGCAGCGGCGGCGCTGGCGGGGTGGGCCGGGACGGCACCGGCGGGGGTGTGAGCGGCCGCAGGAACGGTCCGGGCGGCCGGGGCGGGTGGCCGGAGTGGCCGAAGCGGGTGGCCGGAGGGGCCGGGGACGGCGTGCCCAGGGCCGAGGGCCCGGGGTGGGCCGTCCGGAGGTCGGCCCGGTGGGTCACCCGGGGGTCGGCCAGGTGGGCCACCCGGCCGTCGGTGCCCCCCACGGCCCGTGACCTCCCGGCCCGTCCCGTAGTTGATCCCGGCATGAAGAAGCGCAGCATGCTCGCCATCGCCTCCCTGGCCACGGGGTTCGTCGTCGCGGCCATCACCCCGTCCCACGGTCAGGACGCCGAGGACCTCGGGAACCTCAACGTGGGGGACACCCTCACGTCCCTGGACCACACCATCGCCAGCGAGAGCTTCGCCCTGGACGACGCGCCGGGGCACACCGACTGAGGCGGAGCCGGTTCCCCGTACGACGGCGCCGGTGCCCCGAGGGGGTGCCGGCGCCGTCGCCGTCGTCCGGGGCGCCCTCAACTGGGCCTGGTTTCCGTGGCAGGGTGGAGCGGGCAAGCCACAGGGGGCCAACAGAAGAGGGGGACACGTGACCGTCGTCTGGATCAACGGCGCGTTCGGTGCGGGGAAAACGTCCACCGCACGGGAGCTGATCGAACTGATCCCGAACAGCACGCTCTTCGACCCCGAGGTCATCGGCGCGGGACTCCCGCAGCTGCTGCCGGCCAAGCACCTCGCCGAGGTCGGCGACTTCCAGGACCTGCCGATCTGGCGGCGCCTGGTGATCGACACGGCGGCGGCGCTCCTCGCCGAGCTGGGCGGCACCCTCGTCGTCCCCATGACCCTGCTGCGCCAGGAGTACCGCGACGAGATCTTCGGCGGCCTCGCGGCCCGCCGCATCCCCGTACGGCATGTGCTGCTCGCCCCGGCGGAAACGATCCTGCGCCGACGGATCGCCGCGCGGGAGGTGCCCGCCGACCTGCCCGACGGCGAGCTGCGCCCGCGCGGGTGGGCGTACGACCACATCGAGCCGTACCGCGCGGCGCTCACCTCCTGGCTGGCCGCCGACGCCCACCTCGTGGACACCGGCGCCCTCACCGCGCGCGAGGCGGCCGTGCGCATCGCGGAGGCCGTCAGCACCGGCGTGGTGCCCGTCTGCGACATCGTGCAGACCCCCGAGCCCACCGCCGAGACGCAGGCAGCGGGCGTCCTGCTCTTCGACGGCCAGGACCGCGTGCTGCTGGTCGACCCGACCTACAAGCCCGGCTGGGAGTTCCCCGGCGGCGTGGTCGAGCGCGGCGAGGCACCCGCCCGGGCGGGCATGCGCGAGGTCGAGGAGGAGACCGGCATACGGCTCACCGAGGTGCCCCGGCTGCTCGTGGTCGACTGGGAGCCCCCGAAGCCGCCCGGTTACGGCGGTCTGCGCCTCCTCTTCGACGGCGGCCGGCTCGACCCGGCGACCGTCGAGGGCCTGCTGCTGCCCGGCCCCGAACTGCGCGCCTGGCGCTTCGCGACCGAGGAGGAGGCGGCCACCCTGCTGCCCCCGGTCCGCTACACCCGCCTGCGCTGGGCCCTGCGGGCCCGGGAACGCGGCGCCGCGCTGTACCTCGAGGCGGGGGAACCGGTGGGCGAGACGCCCCCCGGGGCCTGATCCGACGGTCGATCCTTCCGGGCAGCGGCACCGGGCACCCGCGCCGCCGGCCCTGTCCTGTGCCCCTCGCCCGCCGCTGACGTGGCAGGTGCCCCGCGACCGGAGCGGGGCGACTCCGGTTGTCAGACCCAGGTGGCAGCATCACCTGAGTGGGCGCTCCGAGGCGTCCTCGACGGACCTCCACAGCGAACGAAGAGGAGCATCCTCCCTTGCGACTTCATCGGGTAGCGCCCGGCATCGCCGCGGCCGTCCTCGCCCCGGCCCTCCTGCTCGCCACCCCGTCGTTCGCCGCCACGACGGCGCCGGCCGCGGTGGCGGGGTCCGCGGTGTCCTCGTCCGTGGACGAGCCGGACGCCGACGACCTGAAGGTGGCCATAGCCCGGATCCTCGCCGACCCGGACAGCGGGCGGCGTGTGACGCGAGAGGCCAACGCCCTGCTGGACGCCGGCGACCCCGGGGCGATGCGGGCCTGGCTGGAGACCGGTTACCGGATCGCCCAGGCCGAGGACGACCGCGTCGCCATAGCCCGGATCCTCGCCGACCCGTCCATCAGCCCGGCCCTGCGCGCGGCAGCCAACGCCGCCCTCGACGACAACACGCCCGAAGCGCTGCGCCACTTCCTGGAAGTCGGCAGGTACCGGATCGCCTGACCGGCACGGCGGCGCCCCACCCGAGCGCGTCACCCGGGTGGGGCCGTCCGCACCTCCGCGTGCCGGCGGCCCCACCCGGAGGCCCCGTGCCGGCCCGGTGCCCTCCGATGAGCCCTGTGGTCCCGCTGCCCGGCGCGCCACCGGCCTCCGACAGGAGAAAGTCCACTCCGGGTGACCACACCACCCTTGCGCATCGAGCGCAGCGTTCCGCTGACCGCTGACCGCTTCCCCGGTGACCGACCTGCCGTTCAAGCCGCCACTGGTCAGAGCGGTGTTCAGGTGACCTCGTTGCACGTTTCCAGGCCGGCCACGTGGGTCGCCCCTTCGGTGACGCGGACCTTGCTGACGGAGATCACCGACGGCGCGGGTGAGGGCGGTCCCGGCGATGGTGCGCGACCTGGACGGAATCACCAGCGTGTTCCTGACCGGCCTGGGCCGGCACGCGGCCCGGGTCGTCCGCGAGGGCCGGGTCGAGCGGTGGGGGACGGTCAGTCCCGTGGCGCCCGGCGAGCCGGCCCCGGCGTCGCTGATCGGGGACCCCCTCCTCGCCGTGTCCACCCGCCACGGGGACGGGCGTACCGTCGGCGGACTCGACGTCCTGGCCGCCGTCTCGATGCACCTGTTCGGCGATCTCAGGCAACGCGCCATCACCGAGGCAGCCGACATGACACGCAACACGTCGGCCACCTGATCGGGGCACGGCCCCCGGCCCATCGAGCGGGCCGGGGGCCGGGTCCCCGTGCTGTGCGGGTCAGTCCGTCGCGTAGTTGCTCAGGAACAGGGCCTCCGCCACCGCGAGGCGCTCCAGCTCCTCGGGGGAGACGCTCTCGTTGACCGCGTGGATCTGTGCCTCCGGCTCGCTGAGGCCGATCAGCAGGATCTCCGCGCTCGGGTACAGGGCGGCGAGGGTGTTGCACAGCGGGATGGAGCCGCCCTGGCCGGCGTACTGCATCTCCTGGCCGAGGTAGGCGACCGCCATCGCGTCGGCCATCGCGGCGTACGCCGGGCTGGTGGTGTCGGCGCTGAACGGCTGGCCCTGGCCGACCTGTTCCACGCGCACGCGCGCGTTCCACGGCGTGTGCGCCTCGATGTGGGCCTGGAGCAGCTTGGTGGCCTCCGCCGCGTCCACACCCGGCGGCACCCGCAGGCTGATCAGACCCCGCGCGCTCGCCTGCACGGACGGCGTGGCGCCCACCACCGGCGGGCAGTCGATGCCGAGGACGGTGACGGCCGGGCGGGCCCAGATGCGGTCGGCGACGGTGCCGGAGCCGATCAGGTCCACGCCGTCCAGGACTTTGGCGTCCTGGCGGAACTGGTCCTCCGCGTACTGCAGGCCCTCCCAGGACGCCTCGCCGCCGAGTCCGTCGACCGTGGTCGAGCCGTCCTCGGCGCGCAGCGAGTCCAGGACCCGGATCAGCGCGGCCAGCGCGTCGGGCGCCGCGCCGCCGAACTGCCCGGAGTGCAGGTTGCCCTCCAGCGTGTCGACCTGCACCCGCAGCATCGTCATGCCGCGCAGCGTCGAGGTGACCGTGGGCAGTCCGACGCGGAAGTTGCCCGCGTCGCCGATGACGATGGTGTCGGCGGCCAGCAGCTCCGGGTGCTCCTCGGCGTACCGCTCCAGACCGCCCGTGCCCTGCTCCTCGGACCCCTCGGCGATCACCTTGACGTGCACCGGGACCCCGCCGTTCGCCTTCAGGGCGCGCAGCGCGAGCAGGTGCATGATCACGCCGCCCTTGCAGTCGGCGGCGCCGCGCCCGTACCAGCGGCCGTCCCGCTCGGTCAGCTCGAACGGCGGAGTGGTCCAGCCGGCTTCGTCCAGCGGCGGCTGCACGTCGTAGTGGGCGTAGAGCAGGACGGTCTTCGCACCCTCGGGGCCGGGCAGGTAGCCGTACACCGACTGCGTGCCGTCGGGCGTGTCGAGCACGGCCACGTCCTGGAAGCCCTCGGCGGTCAGCGCGTCCGTGATCCAGCGCGCGGCGGCCTCGCTCTCGCTCTTCGGGAACTGGTCGAAGTCCGCCACCGACCGGAAGGCCACCAGCTCGGCCAGCTCCGTCCTGGCCTGCGGCATCAGCGCGGCGACGGTCCCGGCGATCGGATGCGACGACATGGGCACGCTCCTTGTGGGTGCGACGTTGTACTCGTGAGCGCACGTGTGTGCGTAACGACCGTGCGAGCGTACGCGCCTGCCGCGGCGCGGGGCATCTCGCGGTCGTCTCCCTGCCCGGCGGTGCGTGACGATCTCCGCCGTAGGATGCGGGGGACAGCAGCGGCAGGCGGCGGATCGGGAGCAGTAGACCATCGTGAGCAGCGAGAACTCTTCGGCGGACGACGTGCGGCAGGTGTGGGACGTCGTCGTGGTGGGCGCGGGACCCGCGGGGGCTTCGGCCGCGTACGCGGCGGCGGTCGCGGGAAGACGCGTCCTGCTGCTGGAGAAGGCCGAACTGCCGCGCTACAAGACCTGCGGCGGAGGCATCATCGGCCCCTCCCGCGACTCACTGCCGCCCGGCTTCGAGCTGCCCTTCAAGGACCGGGTGCACGCGGTGACGTTCTCGAACAACGGCCGCTTCAGCCGCACCCGCCGTTCCCGGCAGATGCTGTTCGGTCTGATCAACCGGCCCGAGTTCGACCAGCAACTGGTCGAGCACGCCCAGAAGGCGGGCGCCGAGCTGCGCACCGGCGTCACGGTGACGCGGGTCGAGCAGCACGGCTCGGCCGTCCCGGACCGGCGCACCGTTGCGGTCGTCCTCCAGGGCGGCGAGACGCTGCTGGCCCGCGCGGTGGTCGGCGCCGACGGCAGCGCCAGCCGCATAGGAGCCCACGTCGGGGTGAAGCTGGACCAGGTGGACCTCGGCCTGGAAGCGGAGATCCCGGTCCCGGAGACCGTCGCGGAGGACTGGAAGGGCCGGGTGCTCATCGACTGGGGCCCGATGCCCGGCAGTTACGGCTGGGTGTTCCCCAAGGGCGACACGCTCACGGTGGGCGTGATCTCGGCGCGCGGCGAGGGTGCCGCCACCAAGCGGTACCTGGAGGACTTCATCGGCCGCCTGGGCCTGGCCGGCTTCGAGCCGAGCATCTCCTCCGGCCACCTGACCCGGTGCCGCGCCGACGACTCGCCGCTGTCCCGCGGGCGGGTCCTGGTCTGCGGGGACGCGGCCGGTCTGCTGGAGCCGTGGACCCGTGAGGGCATCTCCTTCGCGCTGCGCTCGGGCCGCCTCGCGGGCGAGTGGGCGGTGCGTATCGCGGAGGCGCACGACGCGGTCGACACCCGCCGCCAGGCGCTGAACTACGCGTTCGCGATCAAGGCGGGGCTGGGCGTGGAGATGGCGGTCGGCAAGAGCATGCTGTCGGTGTTCGAGCGGCGCCCCGGCGTCTTCCACGCCGCGCTCACCGGCTTCCGGCCCGCCTGGCGGGCGTTCACGGACATCACCCGCGGCCGGACGACCCTCGGCGAGCTGATGCGCACCCACCCGCTCGCCCAGCGCGCACTCCTGGCGTTCGACCGGCGGCCGGCTGCGGTGCCGGCGAAGCCGGAGGCGGAGGAGCAGGCGGAGTCCTGACCCGCCCGTCCGGGAGGCGGTCGCCCACCGTCTCCCGCCGCTGTCCCGTCGGGCCGGCCTCGCCCAAGGTGACCGACCGGCTCCCCCGCACCCGTTCGGCGACCGGCCCCGGGCAACCCCGCTCGTCGGTTCCGGGCCGCCCGGGGCCCTCGACTCCGGACTCTTGTCCCCGGCCGGCCACACCGAGCACGATCGGCCGCCGGCCAGGCCGCTCGGTGCGGTGCCGGTAGACCGTCCTGGACCGGACTGCTCGCCGGCGGAAACCGAGCTGTGGGCGGGCGGCCGGTACGCCTCGGCCGAGAGCTCGACGACGCACACGAAACCGGGTTCGCGGCGGAGGGCGGTGCATCCTGCGGGGGCGTCCGGCCAGGCCAGAGTGCCGTCGTCGCGCGGCGGGTGCCCGCGACGCATGCGCACCGGGTGCGGCGAGCGGGATGATGACCTCGCGGGGCAACCCGGTCGCCACGGTGGCCGGGGAGGCTGTCTGTTGGCCTGTGGCGATGATGCGGCGGGGCAGTTACTGACGTCGGTCGGGTCCGTCGCGGACTCTTCGGGGACACAGGAGGCGGGATGCACTCGCTGGGTGCCAGGCTCACCAGTGCTCGGGCACGTTCCTTCGTGGGTCGTGAGGTCGAGCTGGACTGCTTCGGCAAGGCCCTGCGGGGGGACGCCGACGCGCCGTTCGTGTTCTGGCTGGTCGGGCCGGGCGGGATCGGCAAGTCGGCTTTGCTGCGGCGTCTGGGGGATACGGTGCGGGCCGAGGGACGGGGTCTGGTCGAGTTGGACGGCCGGTTCCTCGGGCGCGACCCGGCGGACTTCGAGGACGCGGCGGACGCTTTCGTGAGCGTTCCCGGGACGGTGCTGTTCGTCGACTCGTTCGAGCACTGCCAGTGGCTGGAGAGCCGGTTGTGGCAGCGGTTCCTGCCCCGGGCCGCTCCGGGGGCGCTGGTGGTGTTGGCCGGGCGGCTTGCTCCGCAGCCGCAGTGGACCGCTGACCCCGCGTGGGCAGGTCTGCTGCAGGTCCGGGAGCTGCGTCCGCTCAGCGGGGGCGAGGCCGAAGCGTTGCTGGAGGCGGCATCGGTGCGGCCGGAGCGGCGGGACGCGGTACTGCGTTTCGCCGGGGGCAATCCGTTGGCGCTGACGCTGGCCGCGGCAGCCGACTCCGCCGGGCGGGTGGGCGCTGAGTGGACCCCCTCGGCCGAGGTGCTCCGCACGTTGGTGGCCGGACTGGTCGGGGAGGTTCCCTCCGCTGCTCATCGTCGAGCCCTTGAGGTGGCAGCGCAGGCCCACTCGACCACCGAGGAACTGCTCGCGGCAGTGCTCGCCGATCAGGACGCGTCGGAGCTGTTCCAGTGGCTGCGTGAGCTGCCGTTCATCGAGTCGACGCCCTTGGGGCTGTACCCGCATGACGCGGCGCGGGAGACATTGGTGGCCGACCTGCGCTGGCGGGCGCCCACCGCGTTCCAGGCGATGCGGCAGCGCTTGGCGGAGGAGTACTTGCGTCTGTTGCGCGAGGCCCGGCCGGAGCGGGTGCGGGCGGTCACCGACGATCTGTTCTACCTGTTCCGGGACGTCCGGAAGCTGCAGCGGACGAGGGTGTGGGTCAGTGCCGGGGAAGACCTGTACGAGGATGTCCTCCGGGAGGAAGACCACAGCCTGGTGCTGTCCATGGCGGAGCAGGCCGAGGGCCCGGAATCGGCCGAGTTGGTGCGGTACTGGCTGGCCCGGCAACCGCAGGGCTTCAGCGTCTTCCGGCTGACCTCCAGCGGGCGGATCGTCGCGTTCACCACGCGCCTGGTCCTCCCGGCGCCGCCGGAGGACGACATCGACCGCGACCCGGTCGTTGCGGCCGCGTGGCAGTACAGCCAGGAGACCGCACCGGTGCGGCAGGGCGAGCACATCGCCATGACCCGGTTCTCGATCTATCCCGAGCGCTACCAAGTGCCCTCGCGCGTGATCGACTTGAGCAACTCCCGAGTCCAGGCGGAAGCCATGCGGGCACGCGGACGCGCGCACGGCTTCCTCGTCTACCACGACCACACGGCCTGGGCGGAGCGGCTGCAGGGAGTCCTGGCCGACTCCGGGGTCCGGTGCGAAGTCGGCGGCCGCGAGTACGGGCTGTTCACCATCGACTGGCGCAAGATCCCGGTGGAACAGTGGATCCGGCACCTGATCGACGCCACCGAGATGCCGCCGCTGTCCGGGCCGTCGGGAACACCGCGCCCGGCCTTCGACCAAGCCGTCCGCGAAGCACTGCAGTTGTGGCGCGACCCCGGCGCGTTCGCCGCCTGCGCCTTGCTGCGCACCCGCCTGGTGGCCGACTGCGATGATCCGGTGCAGGGCCTGAAGGACCTGCTGCGAGAGTCGGTTGAGGCGCTCGCAGGCGACCCGCGCGGCGTGCGGGCCAAGGAGGCCCTGGCGACCGCGTTCTTCTCGGGCGCGCCGACGCAGGAGGCCGCGGCGCGGCGCCTGGGCCTTCCCTACGGGACATTCCGGCGCCACCTGAGGCAGGGGCTCGACCTGCTGTGCGCGTCACTGTGGGACAAGGAGCTGTACGGCACGGCGTGAGTCCTCCGGCGCCGGCCGAGTGGACAGGCGTGGACAGCGCCGGACACCTGGAGGGCTGGGAAGTGGACGGCCGACGGGGCCACGCTACGAGGCATGAACCCCACCGCTTGCAGGCCCCGACGCTTCCACCCCGCCGGCCCACGGCGCGCACCTCCGGACCGCGAGCCGCACCGCCTGCGGACGCCGCCACGGGTTGACTCCCCAATGTGTGAGTGGTTGAGTACTCACATGAAGAGCGATCGACCCCGTCAGTTGTCCACCGCCGAGGAGCGCCGTGAGACGGTGCTGCGCACCGCGATCGGCGCCTTCGCCGCCCGCGGTTACTGGGGCACCACGACGACCGAGGTGGCCAAGGCGGCGGGCATCTCGCAGGCGTACGTCTACCGGCTGTTCCCGAGCAAGGAACTGCTGTTCACGGCGGTGGTCGAGTACTGCTTCGTGCAGGTGCGGGCCGCTCTGGAGCGGGCTGCGGCCGAGGCCACGGGTAGCTCCCCGGAGGTCGTCCTCGATTCCATGGGCGAGGCGTACGCCCGCCTGATCAGCGACAACGATCTGATGCTGATCCAGCTCCACGCCCAGGCGGCGGCAGTGTCCGAGCCGGCCGTGCGCGAGGCCGTGCGGCAGGGCTACGCCCGGCTGGTGGAGTACGTGCGCGGCGCTTCCAGTGGCGCGGAGCAGCAGGTCCAGGAGTTCTTCGCGCGGGGCATGCTGTGCCATCTCATCGTCTCCATGGGGGCCGAAGGGGTGGACACCCCCTGGGCCAGGACGCTGTCGGCCGGCATCAGGCACTACTGAGCCGAGCGCGACCGCGCGGCCGGACCATCGGCGGGGCACCCAGTCCCGCCTCTCTTGGACGACAAATGTGAGTGGTCAACCACACAAGGAGTGTTCCCGTGAGAACGACCGGCACCACCCGCAGCCCTGGAGCCGCTCTCGCGGCCCTGGCAGGGGCGCAGTTCACCGTCATGCTGGGCACCTCGATCGTGAACGTGGCCCTGCCGCAGATCCGGTCGGGCGTGGGCCTGTCGGACAGCGCCACCACCTGGGTGGTCAATGCCTACGGCTTGGCTTTCGGGGCCCTGCTGCTGGCCGGCGGCCGGGCGGCGGACCTGCTGGGCCAGCGGCGGATCCTGCTGGTGGGCCTCGGGGTCTTCGCCGCGTCGTCGCTGGCCGCGGGGCTCGCCGCCACGTCCCCGGTGCTGATCGCGGCGCGGGCGGTGCAAGGGCTGGGGGCGGCGGCGATCGCCCCCGCGGCACTGGCCCTGGTGATGGACGTGTTCCCTCCGGGCCCCGGTCGCGGGAAGGCGCTCGGGGTGTGGGGGGCGGTGTCCGGTGCGGGCGGGGCGGCCGGGGTCCTCCTCGGAGGCGTGCTCACCCAGGCGTGGGGCTGGCAGTGGATCTTCTACACGGTCGCGATCGGCACCACCCTCGTCCTGGCCGCCGCGGTCGCCGGCGTGCCAAGGGCGCCTGCCCAGGTGAGCGGACGCTTCGACCTCCTCGGCACGGCCACCGTGACCGTCGCCCTCACCGCGCTGGTGTGGGGTCTGACGACCGCGCGCCGCACCGGGTGGAGTGATGCTTCCGTCCTGGGGAGCTTCGCCGTCGCTGCCTCACTGTTCGCCGCGTTCGTCCTGGTCGAGCGCCGCCACCCGCACCCGCTGCTGCCGCCGCGCGTGTTGCGGACCGGGCGGGTCGCCGCCGGGAACGTGCTGATGGCGCTGCTGGGATCGGTGTGGATCGCGTTGTTCTTCTTCCTGCCGCTCTACCAGCAGCAGGTCCTCGGCGACAGCCCGCTGGCCACAGGGCTCGGCCAACTCCCGCTCGCCTTCGCCAACATGCTCGGCTCCACCCTCGCGCCGCGGATCTCCCGCCGCATCGGCGCCACCGTCACGGTCACCGGCGCGCTGCTGACCGAGGCCGCCGGACTGCTGTGGCTGTCGCGTGTCAGCGCCCATGGCAGCTACGCCGTCGACGTCCTGGGCCCCAGCATCCTGATCGGCCTCGGGCTGAGCATCGCCTTCGTCCAGCTGACTGCCCTGTCCGTCGAGGGTGCCCCCGTCCAGGACTCGGGACTGGCCGGCGGCCTGGTCAACACCACCCGCCAGGTCGGCGGCGCGGTCGGTCTGGCCGTCCTGGCCACCCTCGCAGGCACCGCCACCGCCCACGCGGCCCCCCACCAACCGCACCTGGAGGCACTGACCGCCGGGTACCGGACCGCTTTCGCCATCAGCTCCGCGGTCCTGGCCGCCACCGCTGCCCTCGCGCTCGGACTCTCCCGCCGACGCTCTGCGGCCCCGGCCTCCGACGGGCCCGTCCCGCAGCCCGCGGCCCACCACTGACCCACCGACCCCCAGCACCCGACACCACATCGACCGAGAGGAACCGCGTCCATGTTCACCATCGACGAGACCGCCCCCGTCATCGTCCGCCTGTCCACCGTCATCGACGCCCCCCTGGAGCGCATCTGGGCCCTGCACACCGACATCGACGCCTGGGCCGAGTGGAACGCGGACGTCGATCAGGCCGAGCTCGACGGACCCCTCCTGCCGGGCAACTCCTTCCACTGGAAGACCCACGGCCTGGACATCACCTCCACCCTCCGCGAGATCGTCCCCGGGCAGCGCCTGGTGTGGGGCGGCCCCGCCAACGGCATCGAGGGCGTCCACGTGTGGACCTTCGAGCAGACCGGCAGCCAGGTCACGGTCCACACCGAGGAGTCCTGGAGCGGCGCCCCCGTCGACGCCGCCACCGAGCAGCTCGGCCAGGCCCTGCAGCAGTCCCTGACCACCTGGCTCGCGAGCCTCAAGTCCCGAGCCGAGCAGAGCAACTGAAGCACCAGTCCTGTCCCCGCCGCACCCACGAAACGAGATTCCCGCCATGACCGCCGACAAGCCGTACCTCACCGGCCACTACACGCCCGCCGTCGACGAGATCACCGCCACCCGACTGACCGTCGAGGGCACCCTCCCGCCGGAGCTGACCGGCCGCCTGATCCGCAACAGCCACAACCCCAAGCCGGGCGTCACCCCCAGCCACTGGTTCAAGGGCAGCGGCATGGTCCACGGCATCCGGCTGCGCGAAGGCCACGCCGAGTGGTACCGCAACCGCTGGGTCCGCACCCCCGCCCTCGACGGCGCCCCCTACATGACCGACCACGGGATCGACCTGACCGCCAGCACTGCCGGCACCCACGTCATCGAGCACGCCGGCCGCCTGCTCGCCCTGTGCGAGGCGAACTTCCCCTTCGAACTCACACCCGAGCTGGACACCGTCGGCGCCTTCGACTTCGACGGCAAGCTGCGCAGCGCCATGACCGCGCACCCGAAGACCGACCCGGTCTCAGGGGAACTGCACTTCTTCGGCTCCTCCCCGTTCCCGCCCTACCTGATCCACTACGTGGCCGACGCCACGGGGCAGATCACGCACAGCGCCGAGATCCCCGGCGCGACCGCCTCCCTCAAGCACGACTTCGCGATCACCCGCCATCACGTGGTCTTCGTCGAGGGCACCGTCACCTTCGACCCCGACGAGCACTCCGGCATCCCCTACGGCTGGAACGACGACCAGCCGGCCCGGATCGGCGTCATGCCCCGCGGTGACGAGGGCGCCGGGAAGATCCGCTGGTTCTCCATCGAGCCGGGGAACATGCTCCACGCCGCCAACGCCTACGAGGACGCGCAGGGGCGCATCGTCCTGGAGGGCCCCACCGTCGACCGGGAAGGCTTCCAGCTCTCCTGGAACTGGTGGGTCGGCGCACCCGGCCGCGGCACCGAGCCCAACACCCGCTCCTACACCCGCCGCTGGGTCGTCGACCTCGACGCAGGCAGCGTCGACGAGCAGATCATCGACGACCTCGCCGTCGAATTCCCGACCCTCAACGAAGAGTTCCTCGGAGCCGAACACCGCTACCAGTACGCGGTCTCCTTCCCGGACCAGGAAGGCTTCGGCGGCTACGGCGTCGTCAAGTACGACCGCACCACCGGCGCCCGCCGCGTCCACCAGATGGGCGACGCCCGCCTGCCCAGCGAAGCCGTCTTCGTCCCCGCCGCCGGCGCCACCCGCGAGGACGACGGCTACCTCCTCACCGTCGTCTCCGACCTCAAGCAGGACGCCTCCCAGCTCCTGGTCCTGGACGCCTCCGGCCTCGACCGGATCGCCACCGTCCACCTCCCGCGCCGCGTCACCGGCGGCATCCACGGCTCCTGGATCCCCGACAGCGAGCCCCACAACTGACCCACCCCTGCGGCGGGGCGGACCCGCCCCGCCGCAGGCAGGCCCCCAACCGGCTCACCGACACGCAAGGACCTGACCATGCGCATCCTCACCGCCACCAAGTTCCTCGCCGCCACCACCGGCGCCCTCCTCCTCGCCACCGGCACCGCCTACGCCCTCGGCGACGACGAGCCGGCCGCCTCCAGCCAGGCCCTGATCGCCCACACCGGCAACGTGGAAATCGACCACAACGCCCCCGTCATCACCCGCGAGAACATCCTCATCCACGCCCCCCTGCGCACCATCTGGAAGATCCAGACCGACGTCGAGAACTGGCCCGCCTGGCAGCCCGACGTCGTCTCCGTCGTCAAGGACACCCCCGGACGCCTGCGACCCGGCTCCACCTTCCGCTGGACCACGGAGGGCCTCGACATCACCTCTACCGTCCGGCAGGTCGTTCCCGGCAAGCGCCTGGCCTGGGGCGGCCCCGCCCAGGGCATCACCGCCGTCCACGTGTGGACGTTCACCCCCACGGCGCACGGCGTCCTCGTCCACACCGAGGAGTCCTGGACCGGCACCCCCGTCGAAGCCAACCAGGCCGTCCTGCAGGCCGCCCTCGACAACTCCCTCCACAACTGGGTCAACAACCTCAAGCACGAGGCCGAGACCCAGGCCGCCGAGTAATCCCCTGCCCCCAGCCTCCGGAGCAGTCACCGGCTCCGGAGGCACCCACGCCGGAGAGGCCCACCGTGTCGCTCGACAACGCGCCTCACGATCCAGGTCCTCGCCGCCCTCCCTGCAGCAGGGACACACGGAAAGGAAAAGTATGCAGAGGAAAATCACGAGGCGAATCCTGGCTGTCATCGCTTCAGCGACTGGGATTCTTGCCGGCCAGGCAACGGTGGCTCCCGCTCACGCCATCGTCGGCGGAGCCTGGGCCGGCAAAACCCGCCACACCGTCCAGGTGGACGTTGTCAAACTCAATGGCACTACGACTCGGTGCAGTGGAATATTGGTCGATGACAGCTGGGTGCTCACCGCCGGGCACTGCCTGTGGGCCACAGAGCCGTCGAAGGTCACCGTGCACGTGGGCTCCCTCCAGTTGAACGCCGGTTACCAGAGGGGCCTGAAGGGCTATACCGGGTGGAACAAGGCGGACGTAGCCCTGATGGAACTCGACGCACCTGTACCACTCGGCTGGGCCCCTTTCCCCGCGGCCGACCATTACGTCGACACCGGCACCAATCTCGCCGCATCAGGCTGGGGCCAGACCGCGGCCGGACAATGGCCTGCAAAGCTCGCCGTGTGCACCGTCAGGGTCGGCCGGTACCTCGAGAACAACGAACACATCGTGCACATGGATGTCGCCCGGGGAGACGGCATCCAGAGCAACGGTGACTCGGGGGGACCGATCGTGGATGCTGCCGGAGTCCCCCACGCAATGACCATCAGCGGCGACAACAGTACGGTCGCACGCGCTGTGTCCCTGGCTGACTCAGATCTGCAGAACTGGATCGTGAGCAGAATCTGATGAGTGGACGTTGAGTCCCTTTCTCGTAGCGGCCTCTGCCGGGTCGGGTGAGAAGCCTTGTCGTACGAGGCGCCCGAGGCGGCTGCGGGTGACGTCGACGGTCGCCCCGCTCGCGAACGAGGACGGCACCCGGCTCTTCGTTCCCTGCCGGAAGCCGCTCGGTGGGTCGGTCCGCAACGCGTCGGGCCCTCGGGCTCCCCGGGTTCCTCGGCTTGTTCGCTTCCTCGCGGTGTCAGCCCTCGACCGTGATGCGGAAGACCGGGTGGTCGGGTGCGGCCGCCAGGATCTCCTCGTCGGAGGACTTGGCGGTGACGCCCTGGAAGTACTGGTTGACCTCCCAGCCCCACTTCTCCAGGTAGGACCGCAGGAGGGGGAGCTTCTCGGCGTCGGGGACCTCCACCGCGGTGAAGCGCCGCACCTTGCGCCCGACGCGCAGTTCGCCCGCGCCCGCGGCCCGCATGTTGCGCACCCACTGCGAGTGCCCGCGGGCCGAGACGAGGTACTGCCCGCCCCCGTAGGTGTGCGGGTTGACCGGGACGCGCTGCATCCGGCCGCTCTTGCGCCCGGGCACCGACAGTTCGGCCGTGCCCGCGACGCTCAGCCCGTGCCGGGCGAGCCAGCCGATCACGCTGTTGAACCGGACGTTCAGCGCGCTGCCCTTGAGGTAGTACGGCGACGACGACATGGGTGACTCCCCGGTGGTGGATGCGGTGCCCGTTGCGAGAGCGGTGCTCTCGCCTGCCCCTTCAGTGTGAACGGACCGGCGTCCCGCCGCAAGAGCAGTGCTCTCTTTTTTGTGCGCCGCTCTTGCTTGTGTGCGCTGCTCTCGTTCCGTGGAACACTGTCCCCATGACCAGCACCGCCCGAGGGGCCCGCGCCCGCGCCCGGATCGAAGTCACCGCCGCCATCAAGGAGGAGGCGCGCAGACAGCTCGCCGCGGAGGGCGCCGCCCGGCTGTCGCTGCGCGCCGTCGCCCGGGAGCTGGGCATGGTCTCCTCGGCGCTGTACCGCTACTTCCCGAGCCGCGACGACCTGCTCACCGCGCTGATCATCGACGCCTACGACTCCCTCGGCGAGGCCGCCGAGTCCGCGCACGCCGCCGTGGCCCAGGAGGGCCCGCGACAGCGCTGGGTCGCGGTCTGCACCGCGGTGCGCCGCTGGGCGCTGGCCCACCCGCACGAGTACGCGCTGATCTACGGCTCACCCGTCCCCGGCTACCACGCCCCCCAGACCACCGTCCCGGCCGCCGCCCGGGTGGGCCTGCTGCTCATCGGCATCGTCCGCGACGCCCACCGGGGCCCGGGGCTGGCCGACCTGCCGCTCCCGGCCGACCTGCGGCCCGAGGCCGAGCGCCTGGTCGCCGACCTCGCCCCCGACCTGCCGCCCGCGGCCGGCGCGGCCCTGGTCGCGGCCTGGGCCCAGCTGTACGGGCTCGTGGGCTTCGAGCTGTTCGGCCAGTTCCACCGGGTCGTCGAGGACCGCGAGCCGTTCTTCCGCCACGCGGCGACCCGGCTGGCGGACCAGGTGGGCCTGCCGTAGCCGGTGGGGTGCCCCCATCGCGTTCCTGTACCGGGGCGCGCATCGTGGCCGCGCCGGCCCTCCCGGCCCCGCCCCCGCAACCCGCGTCACCGCCCCCCGCCCGTACTTCCCCAGGAGTACGAACGATCACCCCGCCCGGCGGACGTGCCGGGCCGTCCGGGGCGTCTAGCGTGGCCGCATGGACGGACGGCGGACGGGCGCGGGCGGGCCCCGGCGGTGGTGGCGGTACGGGCCGCCCTGGGCGCGGCGCGGCGAGGACGACGAGCCCCGCGTCCGGCGGCTGCCGTGGCCGTCCACCCTGCTGGTCACCGCCTTCGTGCTGCTCGGCTCGACCTTCGCGGCCCACGCCCAGGAGGGGGAGCGGGCCGCGCTGGACCCGTTCGCGCGGGCGCTGCTGCTCGTCGCCTCGGGCCTGCTGCTGTGGCGCGGGCGCCGGCCGGTGGCGGTCGTGTTCGGCACGACGGCCGCCGTCGCCGTCTACCTGGGCGCCGGCTACCCCTACGGGCCGGTCTTCGTGCCGGTCGCCGTCGCCTGCTTCGCCGCGGTCGTCGCCGGGCACCGCCGGGCCGCCTGGTGGGCGGTGGGCGCGCTGTGGGCGGTGCACGTGCTGGTGGCACAGTGGCTGTACCGGTGGCTGCCGCCCGCCGGGGACGACCGGGCCTCCCTCACCCAGGAGTTCGTGCTCGCCACCTGGATCGTGGTGATCGTCGCGGTGTCCGAGCTGGCGCGGGCCCGGCGCGAGCAGTGGGCGCGGGAGCGGGCCGAACGCGCCCAGGCCGCCCGGCGCCGCGCCGACGAGGAGCGGCTGCGGATCGCCCGCGAACTGCACGACGTCCTCGCCCACAGCCTGTCGGTCATCAACGTTCAGGCCGGTGTCGGCCTCGCCCTCCTCGACTCCGACCCCGAGCAGGCCCGCACCGCGCTCACCACCATCAAGTCCGCGAGCAAGGAGGCGCTGGGCGACGTACGGCAGGTGCTCGACACCCTGCGCACGCCCGGGGACGCGCCGCGCACCCCGGCGCCCGGCCTGGACCGGCTGCCCGAACTCGTGGAGCAGGCGGGGCGCGCGGGGCTCACGGTCCGGGTGGAGGGCGAGCCGCCGCGGCTGGCCCCCGGCGCGGACCTCGCCGCGTTCCGCATCGTCCAGGAGGCCCTCACCAACGTCGTACGGCACTCGGGGTCGCGGCACGCGCGCGTGTGCCTGGAGGACGCCGGGCGGTCGCTGCGGCTGCGGATCGACGACGACGGTCCGGCGACCGGCGCCGAGGCCGGCGGCAGCGGCAACGGGCTCGCCGGGATGCGGGAGCGGGCCGCCGCCCTGGGTGGCACGATCGAGGCGGGTCCGCGCCCGGACGGCGGCTTCCGGGTGCTGGCCGTGCTGCCGCTGACCGGGAAGGTGGGGGAGGACCAGTGATCCGGGTACTGCTCGCCGACGACCAGTCCCTGGTGCGGGCGGGGTTCAGGGCGCTGCTCGACGCGCAGGCGGACATCGAGGTGGCCGGCGAGGCCGCCGACGGTGTGCAGGCCGTGCGCGCGGTGCGGGAACTGCGGCCCGACGTCGTGCTGATGGACATCCGCATGCCCGTGCTCGACGGGCTGGCCGCCACCCGCCGCATCACCGGCGACGCGGCCCTCGCCCGGGTGAAGGTGGTCATGCTCACCACGTTCGAGCTGGACGAGTACGTCTTCGAGGCGATCCGCTCGGGTGCCTCCGGCTTCCTGGTGAAGGACACCGAGCCGGACGAACTCCTGCGCGCCGTAAGGGCGGTGGTCGCCGGGGACGCGCTGCTGTCGCCGGGGGTGACGCGCCGGCTCATCGCCGAGTTCGCCGCGCGGTCCAAGGAGCCCGCCGCGGCCGACGCGCTGGGCGCGCTCACCGAGCGGGAGCGGGAGGTGATGGCGTTGGTCGGCATCGGCCTGTCCAACGAGGAGATCGCCCGCCGGCTGGTCGTCAGCCCCCTCACCGCCAAGACCCACGTCAGCCGCACCATGGTGAAGCTCGGCGCCCGCGACCGGGCCCAACTGGTCGTCCTGGCCTACGAGTCGGGGTTGGTCCGTCCGGGCTGGCTGGGCTGAGCGCCCCGCCGGAAACGGACCAGCACCGTCACGACCCGGGTGAGGAACAGCACGGGGGCGATCACCGCGGCCGCCCCCTTCGACGAGCGCTCCACGAGTGCGGGCAGGTCGAACAGCAGCGCCGGACCGGCGACGGCCCCGACCACGACCGCCGTCGCGAAGGCCGCGCTGACCAGTGCGTACCCGATCTCGACGGTGATCGCGTCCCGCTCGGCCTGGGTGCGCCGCCCCTGATGCCCCGTCAAAGCCGTTCCCCACATGACGTCATACCGGGAGTTTCACAGGCCGGTGCCCCGGCGGGCAAGGAAGCCCGCCGGGGCACCGGTGGAGGCGTCCCCGTCAGTCACGGACCGGCACGCGGTCCGCTTCCGCCTCCCGGAGGGTGGACTGGGCGACCACCACCGACGGCCGGGTGCGCCGGGTGCGCAGACCGGTCAGGGTGATCAGGAAGCCGGCGGCGGCGACGCACGCCACCACGGTCAGGCCCGGACGGTAGCTGTCCAGGACGGCCTGCGGGGTCGGGTCGGCCGGGGCGCCCGCCGTGACCACCGCGGTCACCACGGCGAGGAAGATCGCGCCGCCCACCTGCACGGAGGTGTTGAGCAGCCCGGAGACCATGCCCTGCTCGTGGTCGTCGACGCCGTTGGTGGCCTGGATGTTGAGCGAGGGGAACACCAGCGCGCAGGCCGCGCCGATCAGCAGCATCGACGGCAGGATCACCGCCGCGTACACCGGGTCCAGGTCGACGCGCAGGAACAGCACGTACCCGACGACCATCAGCGCGAAGCCGACCGCGATGAGCCGCGGGGTGCCGAACCGGTCGACGATCGCGCCCACCTTCGTCGACGACACCGCGACCAGCGCGCCCGCCGGCAGGAAGGCGAGGGCGGTGTGCAGCGCGGACCAGCCCAGCAGCGACTGCATGTACAGCGTGGCCAGGAACTGGAAGCCGACGTACGAGCCGAAGAAGGCCATCGCGCCGAGCTGGGCGCGGATCTGGCTGCCGGAGCGCAGCACGCCCAGGCGGATCAGCGGCCCCGGCGAGCGTCGTTCGACCAGGACGAACACGGTCAGCAGGACCGCCACCGCGAGGAAGGACAGCAGGGTGCGGGCCGAGGTCCAGCCGGCCTCGGGCGCCTGGACGACCGTGTACACCAGCAGCAGCATGGACGCCGTGCCGAGGATGGCGCCGGGGACGTCGTAGCCGTTGTGGTCGCGTTCGCGGGCGCTGCGCGGCAGCAGCTTCAGGCCGGCCGCGAGGGCGAGCAGGGCGATGGGCGCGGGCAGCAGCATCGTCAGCCGCCAACTGGCCTCGGTGAGCAGGCCGGACAGGACCAGGCCCATGGAGAAGCCGGTGGCGGCGCAGGTGGTGTAGATCGACAGGGCGCGGTTGCGCAGCGGGCCCTCGGGGAACGTCGTCGTGATGATCGACAGCCCGGCGGGCGCGGTGAACGCCGCGCTCAGGCCCTTGACGAAGCGGCTGGCGATGAGCAGCGGGCCGGAGTCGACGAGGCCGCCGAGCAGCGAGGCGAGCGCGAAGACGCCGAGCGCGACGAGGAAGACCTGGCGCCGGCCCAGCAGGTCGGCGGTCCGGCCGCCGAGGAGCAACAGGCCGCCGTAGCCCAGGATGTAGCCGCTGACGACCCATTGCAGGGTCGAGGTGGACAGGTCGAGGTCGGTCGCGATCGACGGCAGGGCGACGCCGACCATCGACACGTCCAGCGCGTCGAGGAACATCGCGGCGCACAGCACCAGGAGGGTGCCCCACAGCCGGGGAGTCCAGCGCACCGTCGACGCGGAGGGCGCCGGGGACGCGGGGGAGGGGAGCGGAGTGGTCATGGCGACGACCATTCCATGCGTGTGCATCGAATGCAAGTGCATTTAATTCGCGTGCAACGAAAAGCGATCTCTGCTACGGTGCCGCGCATGACGGAGACGCGGGGTGAGCAGCAGGAACTCGTGCGGCAGTGGCGGGACATCCTCGCCCTGCACGCCCGCACCCAGTGCGAACTGGACCGCGTCCTGCACCACCACGGCCTGTGCGCCAGCGACTTCGAGGTGCTGGACGTGCTCGCGGAGGGCGCCGACCGCACCGGCTACCGGGTGCAGGAGATCGCCGAGCGCGTCCACCTCAGCCAGAGCGCCCTGTCCCGGCTGATCGCGCGCCTGGAGAAGGACGGCCTGGTCGAGCGCTGTCTGTGCTCGGAGGACCGGCGCGGCGTCCGCGTCGTCCTCACGGCGACGGGGCGCGCGCTGCACGGCCGGGTGCTGCCGGTGCAGCGCGCGGTGCTGGGACGCATGCTCGCGAGCTGAACGGCCCAGCGGTAGGAGGTTACTGAGGTTCCGTCAGCTCCAGGTGATCGCCGACCTCTCCCGCCACAGCTCGGCCAGCGAGGCGTCCCCGGTGACCGCGGGGAACGGCTGCCGGTTCCACAGGGACAGGTACAACTGCGCCGCGCTGCCGCTGAGTTCGCAGTCCGCCGCTCCGGACTCGCCGCGCTCCGCCACGGGCGGCTCGGGCGACAGCCGTACGGTCCACACCGCGTCGTCCGTGTCCGTCGCCCGCACGCGCAGCACCCGGGGCCGGTCGGTGCGCACCCGGCTCTTGGCGCGGGCGTGGAAGGACCGCAGGAGTTCGTCGATGCCGTCCACCGCGACCGCGGGCTCGACCGGGCCGATCGTGCCGCGCGCCGACTCGGCGTCGACCCGGTGTACGGTCGTCTCGTGGGTCTGCCGCCGCGCCCAGAACCGCAGCGGCGAGGGGGCGGGCATGAAGTGCCAGCACGCGAGGTCGGGCGGGGCCGCCGACAGGGCGTCGACCAGGGCCCGGTGGCCCTCCTGGAACCACTCCAGCAGCGCGTCGCCGTCGAGGTCGGGCAGGCCCCCGTCGGGGTGGTGGTCGGTGTGCCCCTCGACGACGAACGCGGTCGCCCAGCGGTGCACCATGCCGGTGTGCCGCACCAGGTCCCGCACCTGCCACTGCGGGCACGTCGGCACCTTCGCGTCGACCCCGGCCGCGGCGGCGGCCTCGCCGAGCGACCGGCCCTCCCGGTCCAGGACGTCGATGAACTGCGCAGTCTCCATGAGGTGAGTGTGCACGATCAAGGGCCTCGCGGGGGAGGGGCGGCCGGTCGGTCCGGCGCCCCGTCCGGGAGGGGGAGGGGGGCGGGTGGCCGCTCGGCCCGGCGCCCCAGGGGCCGGGCCGAGTCGGCCCGGTCAGCCCGGCGCGGCGTCGCGCACCGCGAACCCGATCAGCGCCGCGATCCCCGCGAGGACCGCCACGCTCGTCAGGGCCGCCGACAGGGACAGCCACTCCGCCATGAACCCGATGGCGGGCGGACCCAGCAGCATGCCGCCGTAGCCGAGCGTGGAGGCGGTGGCGACGCCGTCGGGTCCGGCGAGGGCACCGGCCCGCTCGACGGCCACCGGGAACAGGTTGGCCAGCCCGAGCCCGGTGACGGCGTACCCGGCCAGGGCGGCCCACGGGCTCGGGGCCAGGGAACCGGCGAGCATGCCGACGGCCGCGGTGCTCCCGCCCACGACGACGGTACGGGTACGGCCCAGCCGCTCCAGCAGCGTCGTCCCGGTCAGCCGCCCGAGCGTCATCGCCAGCGCGAAGCACGCGTACCCGGCGGCCGCGACCCCGGCCGACGTCCCGAGGTCCTGCTTCAGGTGCAGCGCGCCCCAGTCCGCCATCGCGCCCTCACCGTAGGCGGTGCACAGGGCGATCAGCCCGAAGACGACCACGAGCCGCCGGTGGCCACCGGCCGCACGGGACGGCGTGCCCGGTCCGGGGGCGGGCCCGGGGTCCGGTCGGCGGGGCGGTTCGTGGCGCAGCAGTGTCGGCGCGGCGAGCGCGGTCACCAGCAGGCCGATCAGCGTGAGGCAGAACAGGTGCGCGGTCGGGGTGAGCATCCCCGCGACCAGCCCGCCGAGCCCGGCGCCCACCATGCCGCCCAGGCTGAAGGCGGCGTGGAAGCTCGGCATGATCGGCCGTCGCAGCGCGGCCACGAGGTCGACGGCGGCGCTGTTGAACGCCACGTTGATGCTGCCGTAGGCCGCCCCGAAGGCCAGCAGGACCAGGCCCAGCGCGAGCGCCGAGTGGGTCAGCGGGGGCAGGGCGACGCTCAGGGACAGCAGGACCGCGCAGACGACGGTCACCCGGTGGCTGCCGTAGCGGCGGCACAGGCGACCGGTGAGCGTCATGGTCACGACGGCGCCGGCGGAGACGCCGAGCAGGGCGAGGCCGAGGGCGCCCGCCGAGGCGTGCGTCTGTTCCTTGATGTCGGGGATGCGGACCACCCAGCCGGCGAACACGAAGCCGTCGAGGGCGAAGAAGACGGTGAGGACGAGGCGGAGTCGGGACAGGAGGCTGCCGTTGCCCGGCACGGCACTGTGCGATCGGGTTTTGTTTATTTGCGGCACAAAGTCAGGCTAGGCGAGCGGCGTGACCGGGGGCAAGGTGCCCGGTCCCTCCCCTTTCGTCGGTGGGGTGCGGCTTGTTCTGCGTGGTGCGTCGGGCGCTCGGGCGCCGAGGCGGGGCGCGGTCCGGGATGACGGAGGGGCGGGCGGGGCGTGAGGGGTGCGTCGGCGGGGGAGGGAAGCAGGGTGGGCGTCCGGCGTGAGCGGCCCGCACGGCGGGTGGGCGTCCGGTGTGAGCGGCCCGCACGGCGGGTGGGCGTCCGGTGTGAGCGGCCGGCCACGGCGGCCCCTTCCGTGATCCGACGGCGCGACCGAGGGTGGGGCGATGTGCTGGAGTGCGACGGCCGATCTCGTGGCGGGCACCGCCGTCGCCGCTGTGGGCGTCGCCTGCGTGGCGCGCACCCGGCGCGCCCGTGACCTGCCGCTCGCCGCGCTGCCCCTGCTCCTCGGTGCCCACCAGCTGGTCGAGGCCCGGGTCTGGCACCTCGGCGGGGGCACGGGTCCCGCGACCCTCGCCTGGGCCGTCATCGCCCTGCCGCTGCTCGCGGCGTGGGTGCCGGTGGCCGTGTGGTGCGCCGTGCCGGGCCCGGCCCGGCGCCGGCTGCTGCTCCCCCTGGCGTCGGGCGCCGTGACCGCCGCCCTCCTCGCCCACGCCCTCGCCACCCGGACCGTGCGCGCCGAGATCCGCGGCCACACCGTCGGCTACGTGCTAGGGCTGCCCCACCCCGAACTCCTCGTCGCCGGCTACCTCGTGGCCACCATCGGCGCGTTCCTGCTGTCCGGCGACCGGGTGCTCGTGACGCTCGGGGTCCTGGTCGCGGTGGGCGCGCTGATGTGCGGGGCGCTGTGGCGGCTGGAGTTCGTCTCGACGTGGTGCGCGGTCGCGGCGGTGTGCTCGGTGGTGGTGTGGGCGTGGGTGGGGCGGCGATCGCCGGTCCGCGTGGGCGTGTAGAACCTCAGGCGCACGACTCGGTGCCGGACCCTGTGCCTGTTCCTGTTCCTGTGCCGGTGTCCGTCTGTACGGGGAGGGGTGGGCCGGGGACCGTGCGTGTCACCCACATGCCCCATCCGAGGGGCCGTCCCCCAGGGGGCCGTGCTGGGATGGGAGTCGACCTCGATGTCTCCCGGAGGGAGCTGAGAGTGCACGAGATGTGGTGTGGCTCCGACGATGCGGGCGAGCCGGTCTGGCACGTCCTCGCGACCGACAAGACCTCGACCCTGTGCGGCGTCGACAAGAAACAGGAATGGCCACCGGGGAGTGAGCCGACGGACCGGCACTGCTTCCCCTGCATGCGGGCCTTCCAACGGACCATGCAGAAAACGAGCTGACCGGTGGGCGGGCCGCCCGACCGGCCCGGCCCCCGGGAAACCGATCGGTTTCGTTCCGGGGTGGACGGCGTTACCCTCGCGGCATGACCGCACCGGTGAAGCCGACCTCCCGGGACCGCCTGCTCGACGCGACGGCCGCCCTCGCCTACCGCGAGGGCGTCGCCGTCGGTGTCGAAGCCCTGTGCAAGGCCGCCGGGGTGTCCAAGCGTTCTCTGTACCAGTTGTTCGCCGGCAAGGACGAGCTGCTGGCCGCCAGCCTGGAACAGCGCGCGGCGGACTACTCCGCACGGCTGCTGCCCGACCCCGACGACGGCCGTCCGCCCCGCGCGCGCGTGCTGTCGGTCTTCGAGCGCGCGGCCGCCCAGGCCACGGTGCCCGAGTACCGGGGCTGCCCCTACCTGGCCGTCCAGATCGAGCTCAAGGACGAAAACCATCCCGCCAGCCGTGTGGCGCGTCGCGTCAAGGAGGAGCTGGCGGCCTTCTTCCGTGCCGAGGCCGCGCGAGGCGGGGCCGCCGATCCCGAACTGGTGGCCCGCCGGCTGATGCTGCTGTTCGACGGTGCCGCCGCCCGCGCGGGCATCCACGTGGACACCCTGGAGGACCTGGTGGTCCCCATGGCGGCCGACGTGCTCGACGCGGCGGGGGTGCGCTGAGCGCGACCCCCGAGGGGATTCCCGGGACGATTTGAAAGTCCAACCTTGCGTACGGAAACCGATCGGTTTACCTTGGGGAAACCGATCGGTTTCCGATGTCTCCGGGCACCGGATCCCCTACGTCTGGAGCTGACATGACCTCGATCAAGGGCGCCGTCGTCCTCGTCACCGGCGGCAGTCGCGGCCTCGGCCGGGCCTTCGTGGACGAGCTGTTCGCCCGCGGGGCGGCCAAGGTGTACGCCACCGCGCGGGACCCGCGGACCGTCTCCCACCCCGACGCCGTGCCGCTGGCGCTGGAGGTCACCGACCCCGACTCGGTGGCCGCGGCCGCCGCCCGGGCCCAGGACGTCACCGTCCTGGTCAACAACGCCGGCGTCTCGCTCGGCGGCTCCTTCCTCGACTCCCCGGTGGAGGACGTGCGCCGCGCGTTCGAGACCAACTTCTACGGCCCGCTGCTGGTCACCCGGGCCTTCGTCCCCGTGCTCGAGCGCAACGGCGGCGGCCACGTCCTGAACGTCCACTCGGTGCTCTCCTGGCTGGGCGTCGCCGGCCCCTACAGCGCCTCCAAGGCGGCCCTGTGGTCGTTGAGCAACTCCCTGCGCCTGGAACTGCGGCCGCGGGGCATCGCGGTCACCGGCCTGCACGTCGGCTACGTCGACACGGACATGGCGGCGGACGTCGACGCGCCGAAGTCCGACCCGCGCGACGTCGCCGCCCGCGCGCTGGACGGGGTGGAGTCCGGGGTGCACGAGGTGCTGGCCGACGACATCAGCCGCCAGGTCAAGGCGGGCCTCGCCGGAGACCTCGCCCTGCTGTACCCGCAGCTGGCCGCCTAGGGGGTGTCTCTAGCGAGCCGCCCGGCGGATGCTGTGGCGGGCCCTTTCGCGAGCCACCCGCAGGACCGCGGGACCCGGGGTGCGGACCGGCGCGTTGCAACAACCCGCGCCCCTGGCTGACTTGGTGTTTTACAGTGATTCCCACCAGATCCGGCGACCGTGGGACCTGCGAGGTAGAAGCCAACCATGCCGACCGAAACGTTTGAGTTCCAGGTAGAGGCACGTCAGCTGCTCCAGCTGATGATCCACTCGGTCTACTCGAACAAGGATGTGTTCCTGCGCGAACTCGTCTCCAACGCCTCCGACGCGCTGGACAAGCTGCGCCTGGCCGCCCTGCGCGACGACGGCCTAGACGTCGACACCTCCGACCTGCACATCGAGATCGAGACCGACCCCGAGGCCCGTACCCTCACCGTGCGCGACAACGGCATCGGGATGTCGTACGAGGAGGTGGGGCAGCTCATCGGCACGATCGCGCACTCCGGCACCGCCCAGTTCCTCAAGGAGCTGCAGGAGGCCAAGGACGCGGCCGGCGCCGAGGGGCTGATCGGGCAGTTCGGCGTCGGGTTCTACTCGGGGTTCATGGTGGCCGACGAGATGACCCTGGTGACCCGGCGGGCCGGGGAGGACCGGGGCACCCGCTGGTCGTCGCGCGGCGAGGGCACGTACACCCTGGAGACCGTCGACGACGCGCCGCAGGGCACGTCCGTCACCCTGCACCTCAAGCCGGCCGACCCCGAGAACCAGCTGCACGACTACACCTCGCCCTGGAAGATCCGCGAGATCGTCAAGCGGTACTCCGACTTCATCACCTGGCCCGTCCGGATGGCCCCGGACAGCAAGGGCGAGGGCGAGGAGACCCCCGGGCCCGAGACGCTCAACTCGATGAAGGCGCTGTGGGCGCGCTCCCGGGACGAGGTGTCGGACGAGGAGTACCACGAGCTGTACAAGCACGTGGGCCACGACTGGCGCCCGCCGCTGGAGACCGTACGGCTCCAGGCCGAGGGCACCTTCGAGTACCAGGCCCTGCTGTTCCTGCCCGAGCACGCCCCGCACGACCTGTTCACCCAGGGCTACCGGCGCGGGCTCCAGCTCTACGTCAAGCGCGTCCTGATCATGGACGACTGCGAGGCGCTGCTGCCGCCGTACCTGCGCTTCGTGAAGGGGGTCGTCGACGCGCAGGACCTCTCGCTGAACGTCTCCCGCGAGATCCTCCAGCAGGACCGGCACATCCGGATGATCCAGCGCCGGCTCACCAAGAAGGTCCTGTCCACCGTGAAGGACCTCAAGGCGAAGGACGCCGAGCGCTACGCCACGTTCTGGCGGGAGTTCGGCGCGGTGGTCAAGGAGGGCCTGCTCAGCGACACCGAGAACCGCGACGCGATCCTCGCGGTGGCCAGCTTCGCCAGCACGCACGCCGAGGACGAGCCGACCACGCTCCAGCAGTACGTGGAGCGGATGGGCGACGGCCAGGACGACATCTACTACATGACCGGTGAGTCCCGGGAGAGCATCGAGAACTCCCCGCACATGGAGGCGTTCCGGGCCAAGGGCGTCGAGGTGCTGCTGCTGACCGACCCGGTCGACGAGGTGTGGGTCGACGCGGTCGGCGAGTTCGAGGGCAAGCGGCTGCGCTCGGTCGCCAAGGGTGAGGTCGACCTGGACGCGCAGGGCGACGTCGCGTCCGGCGAGGAACGCGAGAAGCAGGGCGAGGAGTTCGCCGGGCTGCTCGGCTGGATGAAGGAGCAGCTGGGCGACGAGGTGAAGGACGTGCGCCTGTCCTCGCGGCTCACCGTCTCCCCGGCGTGCGTGGTCTCCGACGCCCACGACCTCACCCCGGCCCTGGAGAGCATGTACCGCGCGATGGGGCAGGAGGTGCCGCAGACCAAGCGCATCCTCGAACTCAACCCCGACCACCTGCTGGTGAAGGGGCTGAACCAGGCGTACAAGGACCGCGAGGACCGCTCCGGCCTGGTCGACACCGCCGAACTGCTCCACGGCCTCGCGGTGTTGGCCGAGGGCGGCCGCCCTAAGGAACCGGGCAAGTTCGTGAGGCTGGTCGCGGAGCGACTGGAGCGCGCGCTCTAGACCTCCGGATGCGAAGGGGTGCCGCCGGACCGGGGGCACCCCTTCCGTTCTCGCCGGGCCCCGCTCCAACTCCCCTGTGCGCACGGAACGTTCACGTCGTGCGCACCGAAACTCTGGTTGCTCGAGTCAATCAAAGGCCCTAGATTCTGGGGACGTCGTGCAGGCCCAGTGACCGCCCCCGGAGGCCCGGCCATGTCCCCAGCGCAACCCCGGTCCGCGGAGGCGGGGGAGCCCGTCGGCGGTGGCCGCGTCCCGCTCGTCGTCGCGGTGCTGGCCTTCGGCGGGATCGTGGTCTCGTTGACGCAGACCCTGGTCATCCCCATCGTCCCCGACCTGCCGCGGCTCCTGAACGCCTCGGCCCCGGACGCCGCCTGGGCCGTCACCGGGATCGGTGCCGGAGCGGCGGTCCTGGCCCTGGTGGCCGCCGCGTTCAGCCCGGGGCGGGGGAGGGCGACGGCGGGAGGAGCGACGGGCCGTGCGGTGTCCGCGGCCGCCGGGGCACCGGTCGCCGCGTCGACCTCGCCCGACGCGACACCGGTGGACGAGGCGGGGAGGGGTGCGGTGAGGACCGGCGGGACGAGGGCCGACACGGCAGTGCAGACCGACGGGACGAGGGCCGAGACGGCGGTGGGCGCCGCATCGCCGGAGCAGACGGTCGGGTCCGCGGTCGCCGTGCCGCTCGCCCGCGCGGTCGCGGAGCTGGTCGCCACCGTGCCGGGCCTGACCGAGGGCGGCCCGGCGGGCGGGCGCCCGGTACGGGGTCAGGTGCGCGGTGGGGAGAACGCCCCGGTCGCCGGGGCCGCCGTCACCCTGATCTCGCTCGCCGGACGCCAGCTGGACCGGGCGGTCGCCGACCTCCGGGGCGCGTACGCCGTCCAGGCGCCGGGGGAGGGGACCTACGTCCTCATCGCCGCCGCCGACGGCCACCGGCCGCAGGCGACCACGATCGTGGTGGGCGCGGACCCGGTGACGCACGACGTGCTGCTCGGCAGCACCGGCGCGCTGGTCGGCACCGTGCGCTCCGCGGACGGCGGGGCGCCGGTCGCCGGGGCGGTCGTCATCGTGACGGACGTGCGCGGCGACGTCCTGGCCACGACCCGCACCGACGGGCTCGGCGGGTACGCCTTCACCGACCTGGTCCCCGGACCGGTCACCCTGGCGGTCAGCTCGCCCAAGCACCGCCCGCTGGCGCTGTCCGTGGAGATGGCGGGCACCGGGACCACCCGCGCCGACGTGGAACTGCGGCCCGGTGCGCAGGTGCGGGGCACGGTCAGCGCGGCGGGCGGCCCGGTCGGCGACGCCCGGGTCACCCTGGTCGACGCCGCCGGCAACGTGGTCGCGACGACGACGACCGGCCCGGACGGGGCGTACGCCTTCTCCGACCTCGACACGGGCGCGTACACGGTGATCGCCACCGGCTACCCGCCCCGCGCTACGGGGGTCGACGTCGGGGGCGACGTGGACGGCCACGACATCGCACTGGCCCACGAGGGCGGCTGAGGGGCGTCGGCCCGCACCTTCCCCCTAACGGAGGTTCTCGCGTCGCCGGGCGCTGCCCCGTGACGGCCGCGGTTAACCCCAGTGCCGCGTCGGGCACATCTTGGGCGCGGCCGAGAACTTTCCGCCGCAGGGCCGGCGCCCGCCCCACTCGGGCGCCGGCCCGTGGGGGGTGAGGGAGCAGGCCCTGGTTCGGCGGCCGGCCGGTCCGCTCAGGCCACGACCACCCGCAGTCTCATGCCACGATCACCCGTAGTCCCGCCTCTTCGAACCGGCGTACCGTCCCCGGGTCGGCGGTCGTGTCCGTGACCAGTGTTCCCACCGCCGCCGTGGCGCAGATGCCGGCGAAGGCGCGGCGGCCGAGCTTGCTGGAGTCGGCGGCGACCACCACGCGTTCGGCCCGTTCGCACAGCATCCGGTTGACCGCCGCCTCCGCCTCGTCGTGCGCCGCGGCGCCGTGCGCGACGTCGAAGGCCCCCACCCCGAGCACCGCCACGTCCAGCGTGATCCGCCCCAACACCCCGTCGGCCAGCGGCCCGACGAGCTCGTAGGACTGGGCCCGGGCCACCCCGCCCGTCACCACGATCTTGAACTGGGGTCGTACCGCCAGCTCGTTGGCGATGTTGAGCGCGTTGGTCACGACCGTCAGGGCCGGGGCGCCGGTGGCGAGGTCCCCGCGCGCGGCCAGGGCGCGCGCCACCTCCGTGGTGGTCGTGCCGCCGGTCAGCCCGACCGCCTCACCCGGCGCGATCAGGTCGGCGACCGCACGGGCGATGCGCTGCTTCTCCGACGCGTGCCGGGCCGTCTTGTAGCGCAACGGCAGTTCGTACGACACCCCGTGCACGACCGCGCCGCCCCGGGTGCGCACCAGCATCTGCTGCTCGGCGAGCCCGTCGAGGTCGCGCCGGATGGTCGCCGCCGACACCTCCAGCTCGGCGGCCGCCTCCTCGACGTCCAACCGGCCGCGCTCCACGAGCAGTTCCAGCAGCGCCTTCCAGCGGGCGTCGCGTGACATCCGGCCTCCGATCCCCGGTCACCTCGGGTGACCCTAACGCATCCCCGTCCCGTCCGAATGCTTGAAGTTGCGCGAAAGAAGCCACTACCGTGCAGGAACAATCATCACTCGGGAGGGGTACCGCATGACCCACGTCGAGGACGAACTGCGCGACCAGCCCGCCTGCTGGACCCGGGCCGCTGCCCAAGTCGCCGATCACGCTGGGGTGTTGCCCGCGCCGGGGGAGCGGGTCGCGTTGGTCGGCTGCGGCACCTCGTACTTCATGGGCCAGGCCGTGGCCGCCCTGCGCGAGACGAGCGGAGCCGGGGAGACCGACGCGTTCCCCGCCTCGGAGTTCCCGCACGGCCGCCGCTACGACCGGGTCGTCGCCCTCACCCGCTCCGGCACCACCACCGAGGTGCTGGACCTGCTGGCCCGCCTGCGCGGACACACCCGGACGACCGCGATCACCGCGGACCCGGACACCCCGGTCATGGCGGCCGCCGACGACCTCGTGGTGCTCGACCACGCCGACGAACGCTCCGTGGTGCAGACCCGGTTCGCGACCACCGCCCTCACCCTGCTGCGCGCCCACCTCGGCCTGCACACCGACGCCGTGGTCGCCGATGCCCGCACCGCGTTGGAGACCGAGCTCCCCGAAGGGCTCCCGGGCTGCGGGCAGTTCACCTTCCTCGGGCGCGGCTGGACCGTGGGCCTGGCCCGCGAGGCCGCGCTGAAGATGCGCGAGGCGTCGCTGGCCTGGGCGGAGGCCTACCCGGCGATGGAGTACCGGCACGGCCCCATCAGCGTCAGCACCACCGGCACGGCGACCTGGATGTTCGGCGAGGCACCCGAAGGGCTGGCCGAACAGGTCGGCGCCACCGGCGCGTTGTGGGTGCCCGGCCGGCTCGACCCGCTCGCCGAACTCGTCCTCGCCCAGCGGCTCGCCGTCGCGGTCGCCGCCGCACGCGGGCTGGACCCGGACCGCCCCCGCCACCTCACCCGCTCGGTGATCCTCGCCCCCTGACACGCCTCGCGGCATCCGGACGCCCGGCTCAGCCGCCCCTTCCGGCGCCGCCGGACGCTCCCCTCGAGACCCCCGGCGCACTCGGACACCCAGCTGGAGGCCTCCCGGGCACCCCGGACGTCCTCCCAAGACCCCTGACCGCCCCCCGAAACGCCGCCCCACCCCCGCGAGGAGACCCCGTGCCCCTCACCCCCACCGGTGACCTGGTCACCCGCGCCGACCGGCACCGCTCGGCCGTCGTCGCCTTCAACGTCGTCACCCTGGAACACGTGGAGGCCGTGCTCGCCGGCGCCGAGGCCGCCGGGACCCCCGTCGTCCTCCAGGTCAGCGAGAACGCCGTCCGGTTCCGCCGGGGCCACGTCCTGCCGCTCGCCCGCGCCGCGGCCGCCGCCGCCGAATGCGCCACCGTCCCCGTCGCCCTGCACCTCGACCACGTCCGCAGCGACCACCTGCTGCGGCAGGCGCCCGACGCCGGATTCAGCTCCGTGATGTACGACGCCTCGCGCCTGCCCTACGCGGACAACCTCGCCGCCACCCGCGCCGCCGCCGACTGGGCCCACTCCCACGGGCTCTGGATCGAGGCGGAGTTGGGCGAGATCGGCGGCAAGGACGGCGAACCCCCGCGCGACCCCCACGCCCCCGGCGCCCGCACCGACCCGGCCGAGGCCCGGGCGTTCGTCGCGGACTCCGGGGTGGACGCCCTGGCCGTCGCGGTCGGCAGCGCCCACGCCATGACGGCCCGGACCGCCACCCTCGACCACGACCTGATCGCCCGCCTGGACGCGGCCCTGGACGTGCCCCTCGTCCTGCACGGCTCCTCCGGCGTGCGGGAGGACGAGCTGGCCGCGGCCGTCGCCCGGGGCGTCGCCAAGGTGAACGTCGGCACCGCCCTCAACCAGGCCATGACCGGGGCGGTGCGCCGGCACCTGGCCGCCCACCCCGAGGCGGTCGACTGCCGCACCTACCTCACGGCCGGACGTGAGGCGATGACCCGCGAAGTGACCTCGATCCTGGCGGGGTTCAGCCGCGCTTGACCGCCCTGAGCACCACGAACTTCGGGTTGCCCGCGACCACTTCGCTGTTCCCGAACAGCCGGCGCAGCTTCACGTGGTAGCCCAGGTGCCGGTTCCCGACCACCCACAGCTCCCCGCCCGGCCGCAGCGCGCGCCGCGCCCCGGTGAACATCCGCCACGCCGTCGCGTCCGTCGTCGCCTGGTGGGAGTGGAAGGGCGGGTTGTTCAGCACGACGTCCACACTGCCGGCGGGCACCCCCGCGAGCCCGTCCCCGACCCGGAACTCGGCGTGCCCGGGCACCCCGTTCGCCTTGTACGTGGCCTCCGCCGACGCCACCGCCTGGAACGACTCGTCGGTGAACAGCACCTCGGCCCCCGGGTCGGCCAGCGCCACCGCCGTACCGACCACGCCGTTGCCGCAGCCCAGGTCGACCACGCGCCGCCCGCCCCGGGTGTCGGGCAGGTGCCCGAGGAAGAAGCGGGTGCCGATGTCGAGGCGGTCGGCGCAGAACACCCCGGCGTGGTTGACCACCGGCTGCCCGGACAGCGCGCCGAGGCCGTCCGGGAGGGCGTAGGTGTGCGGCCACGGGTTGGCCGGCCGTCGCCGCTCCGGGTCCGGGGCGCTGAACACCAGCCGCGCCTTCTGCTCGGCGAGCGAGGTGTGGGTCGGACCGACGACGCCCTCGAACAGGTCCAGGGTGGAGGTGTGGATCTCCTTCACCATGCCGGTGCCGACGACCACCGTGTCCGCGTGCAGCGACGGCGCGAGCCGCAGTAGCTGGTCCTCGAGCAGCGCGAGGCTCTTGGGCACCCGCACCAGCAGGACGTCGATCCGCTCCGGCGGGGGGTCCTGGGTGGTGAGCAGCCGCACGGCACCGGGCGCCACGCCGTTGCGGGCGAGGTTGGCGCGGGTCGCCTCCTGCCCCAGGAAGGAGTCGGTGATCTGGACGCACGAGCCGCCGGTCCGCGTCGCGAGCGCCGTGACCAGGGCACCCCAGCGGTCGCCGAGCACCACGACCGTGCCGGCCGTCGGCAGCCCGCGCGCCTCCCGCTCGGCGAGGTGCCGCAGCAGGTACGCGTCGGAGGCGTCCCAGGCGCGCAGCCGGTCCCGCGGGTCCTCGGGGAAGCGGGCCAGCTCGAGCTCGCCCCAGGGCGTCGTCATACGGTCGTTCACCGGGCCCAGGCTAGCGGAACCGCAGCTCAGGCGGCGTGGGGCAGGATGGGGTGCATGGACGCCGAGCTGTTCCCCCGGGAGCGGGCCGAGATCGCCCCGGGCGCCGTGCACGTACCGGGCTGGCTGGACGAGGACCGGCAGCGCGCGCTGCTGGCGGCCTGCCGCGACTGGGCCCGCCCACCGGCCGGCCTGCGCACCGTGCGCACCCCCGGCGGCGGCACCATGACGGCCCGCCAGGTCTGCCTGGGCTGGCACTGGTACCCGTACGCCTACGCCCGCACGGTCGTCGACGGCGACGGCTCCCCGGTCAAGCCCTTCCCCGACTGGCTCGGTGAGCTGGGCCGCCGCGCCGTCGCCGACGCGCTCGGACCGCGGGCCACCGACCCGGCGCCGTACGACATCGCGCTGATCAACTTCTACGACGGCGACGCGCGCATGGGCATGCACCGGGACGCCGACGAGCGGTCCCCGGCGCCCGTGGTCTCGCTGAGCCTCGGCGACACCTGCGTCTTCCGCTTCGGCAACACCGCCACCCGGACCCGGCCGTACACCGACGTCGAGCTGCGCAGCGGCGACCTGTTCGTGTTCGGCGGGCCCGCGCGGCTCGCGTACCACGGCGTGCCCAGGGTGCGGCCGGGGTCGGCCCCGCCGTGGCTCGGGCTGACCGGGCGGCTCAACGTCACGCTGCGCGTGAGCGGGCTCACCGGCGGCGACGGCGAGGAACGGATCATGGGAGACTCGCCTTCATGAGCGGCAAGGCGGACCCCCGGCCGGCGGGGGAAGGAACCACCTCCAGGGCGCGGCTTGACCGCGGGCGCGGTGCGCTCGGACCCGCGTTGGAGCTCGTGCACACCGGTCGCGCGCCCACCCGCGCCGTCCTCACCGCCGAACTGGGCGTCACGCGTGCCACGGCCGGCGCGGTCGCCGCCGAGCTGGAGGCGCTCGGCCTCATCCGGGTCGACGCCCGGCCCGGCGCCGCCGCGGGCTCCCAGGGCCGCCCCTCGCACCGGCTCGGCGTCGCCGAGGACGGACCGGTGGTGCTGGCCGCGCAGGTCCACGCGGACGGGTTCCGGGCCGCGCTGGTCGGCCTCGGCGGCCGGATCGTCGCCACCACGCCCAGCTGCGAGACCGTCGACGCCGACCCCGGCAAGATCATCGGCACGGTCGTGGAGGCCGGTGCCGAGCTGCTGCGCACCACCGGCCGCCGGTGCGTGGGCGCGGGGCTCGCCGTGCCGTCCGCGGTCGCCGAACCCGAGGGACTCGCCCTCAACCCGCTGCACCTGGCCTGGCCGGTGGGCGCACCGGTCCGGGAGATCTTCACCGAGCGGGTGCGCGCGGCGGGCGTCACCGGGCCCGCCTTCGCCGGCAACGACGTCAACCTCGCCGCCCTCGCCGAGCACCGGCACGGCGCCGGACGCGGCGCCCGCGACCTGCTGTGCGTGGCCACCGGCCACCGGGGCGTCGGCGGCGCCCTGGTACTCGACGGCCGTCTGCACACGGGCAGTTCGGGCCTCGCCCTGGAGGTCGGCCACCTCACCGTCAACCCCGAGGGCCGCCCCTGCCACTGCGGCAGCCGCGGCTGCCTCGACGTCGAGGCCGACCCGCTGGCCCTGCTCACCACCGCCGGGCGCGAGCCCGGCCCCGAGGGCTCGCTGCTGAAGCAGGCCGAGCAGCTGCTCCGTGAGGAGTACGCCGACCCGGTCGTGCGCACCGCCGCCGAGATCCTCATCGACCGGCTCGGCCTCGGCCTCGCCGGGCTGGTGAACATCCTCAACCCGGACCGGATCATCCTCGGCGGACTGCACCGCACCCTCCTGGACGCCGACCCGGACCGGCTGCGCGCCGTCGTCGCCGACCGCAGCCTGTGGGGCCGCAGCGGCGGGGTGCCGATCCTCGCCTGCTCCCTGGACCACAACAGCCTCGTCGGAGCGGCCGAGTTGGCGTGGCAGCCGGTCCTGGACGACCCGCTGGGCGCGCTGGCCGCCGCCTGAGCGTCAGGACGCGGGCCCGCCGCGGGCCCTCACCACTGACGGCCGCGGGGGAGCGCGGCCAGGCCGGGCGCGGACAGGTGCAGCACCTGGAACAGGTCGCCCTCCGCCTTCGGCGCGTCGTGCTCCCACAGCGAGAAGTGCACGACCTCCCAGCGGGCGGTGTCGACGGCCGCCGCCGCGAGCACCGCGCCGTCCTCCCGCGCCAGCCGCCCGGTCCCGGCGACCACCTCGCCCATGAGGTCGCCCAGGGCCGCCCCGTCCGGCACCGGTTGCCGCCGCCGCAGCGCGAACCGCGCGCCCGCACCGGCCGACCCGCCCGCCGCCCCCGGCTCGTACGCCAGCCCCGACCACTGCCGCACCACGGGACGCCCGAAGTCGTCGCTCAGCCCCCGGAAGCCGGGGCCCCACAGGAACGCGTTCATGCCCTGCGTGGTGTTCCACAGGTAGAACGGCGCGTACTGGTGGACGGGCGAGCCGTGCGTGCCGCGTTCACGGACGAGGTACGCCTTGAGCCCGAGGCCGTCCCAGGCGTCGAGGAGGTGCCCGCGGCGGGCCACCCGGTCGCGGATGACGTCCATGTCGTAGTCGGCGGGCAGCGTGATCTCGTACTGCATCGCGTGCATGCGGTTCCCTCTCCTCAGTCGGTGGCGGGTGCGGCGGGCGTACGGGGGGCCAACAGGGCGAGCAGACCGCGCACCCCGGCGTCGAAGGCGTCCGGGGAGCCCGAGGCGCGGGCCAGGACGTAGCCGCCCTGCACCGTGGCGACGACCGTCGCGGCGAGCTCGTCGGGGTCCGACTCGGCCGGGAACTGGCCCAGTCGGCGGCCCTCGTCGACGACGGCGGCGATCCGTCCGCGCAGCCAGGTGATGGTCTCCTCGACGGGCGCGCGCAGCGTGTCGCTCGCGATCACGTCCGGGTCCATGGTCAGCCGTCCGACCGGACAGCCGCGCAACACGTCGCGCTCCCGCCGCAGGTACGCCGCGATGCGGTCGTACGGCGTGCCCGGCCCGTCGAGCACGGCGTCCGCGGCGGCCCGCAACTCCTCGGCGGTGCGCCGGATCGCGGCCAGCGCCAGGTCTGGCTTGCCCGTGAAGTGGTGGTACATGCTGCCCTGCCCGGCGCCCGCCCGCTCCAGGATCGCCTTGGGGCTGGTGCCCACGTATCCGCGTTCCCACAGCAGGTCCCGGGTGGACTCGATCAGTCGCTCGGCGGTGCTCATGCGCGCACTGTACATACCAGTAGGTACAGAAGTCGAGGTGGGGACCGTGCCCCTCACCATGGAGCAGCCGCCGCCCGCCCGCGTACTCCCCGGGAGGTACGCGCACTGCCGCTGGCCGTACGACGACCGGCGCCCCCTCCCCGCGCGAGTCTCGAGTCATCGCCGAGAAACCGTCCGACCAAGGAGATGACCGAGATGCAGACCCTCGCACAGTGGGACGGAGGCCCCGGCCCGTGGATCCTGTTCCTCCCGCTGGTCTGGGCGGCCGTCGTCGTCGGCGCCGTCACCCTGCTGCGCCGCACCGCCGGACGCGGCCGGCGCGGCCCGTGGGGCCCGGGAGGCCCAGGGGCGTGGGGCCCGGCCGACGCGCCGCGCCCGACCGGTGACTCACCGCTCGCCGTCCTCGGCCGCCGGTTCGCCTCCGGTGAGATCGACGAGGACGAGTACTGGCGCCGACTGTCCGTCCTCGACGAGCAGTTCGGCCGCCGGGGCGGTGCGGCATGACCGCCACCGCGACCACCACCCGCACGGCCGCCCGGGTCGCCGACGCCGTGAAGGTCCACGGCGCCGGCGACACCGCCGTCCGCGCCCTGGACGGGGTGACGCTCGACTTCCCGGCCGGCTTCCGCGCGGGCGTGAGCACGGCCGACGGCGAGGCGGCCGTCCAGAAGGTCGCCGACCGGTACGGCAACCCCGAGGTGCAGACGCGTGACGAGTACGCCGAGTCCTCCGCCGGCGGCATCGACATGATGCTCACCCTCGTCTACGCCCTGCTCACGCTCGCGGTGCTCATCGCGCTGCTCGGCATCGCCAACACGCTGACCCTGGCGGTCCACGAGCGCACCCGGGAACTCGGGCTGCTGCGGGCGGTCGGCCAGACCCGCGCCCGGCTGCGGGCCATGGTCCGCTGGGAGTCCGTCCTGGTCGCCGCGTTCGGCACGGCGGGCGGTCTGGCCCTCGGCGCCTTCCTGGGCTGGGTCCTGGTGGAGGCGTCCGACGGCACCAGCGACACCGCGTTCGCCTTCGCCGTGCCGCCCGTACAGCTCGCGGTGGTGGCCCTGGTGGGCCTCGCGGCGGGCGCCCTCGCGGGCCTGCGCCCGGCCCGCCGCGCGGCCCGGCTGGACGTCCTGCGGGCGGTCGCGACGGAGTGACGTACGTGCCGGGGCTGGGGGCGGTCACGAGGGCGTGACCCCCACGCGCCGGGGCGCGCACGCCGGAGGAGGTACGGACACAAGAGGTGTACGTCAGCCGGCAGCCACGCGTACGCCGGCGTGCGCACCCCCGGGAGGCGGCACACCCGGAGGCGGCCCCGCCGAGGGCAGCGAGCGCTCCGAGCGTGCCTGGATCCCCGGGCGTGCCCGGCGCACCCGCGAGGGTCTCACCGCCCGGTCAGCCGACAACGGCGGACCGGGCGGGAGCATGGGCGGGCGTGCGGACGTCGAGCGGGTCGGCGACCGGGTCGACCTCGATCTCCGCGAAACGCCGCGGGCCCTTCTCGGGCACCGGGGCGCGGACCGGCACCGTCGGCAGCGCGCCGGCCACGTCGAGCGCGGGCAGAGTGAACCAGACGACCTTGCCGGTGTCCCCGTCCGGGCGCGCGCCCCAGCTCTCGCTGACGGCGGCCACCAGCGCCAGGCCGCGCCCGCCGGTGGCGAGGCGGTCGGCGACCTCCATGACCGGGAGCGTCGGGTCGTGGTCGCGCACCGAGACGGTGAGCCGGTCGAGCAGCAGCTCCAGCTCCACGGTGCACGTCTTGTCGGGTTGCGCATGCAGGTGGACGTTCGTCAGCAGCTCGGTCACACCGAGTGCGGCGCGGTCTATCAGGGCGTCCAGATGCCAGTAGCGCAACTGCGCGGATACGATTCTGCGGACCTGGCCGATCCGCGACGGCAGGGCTTGGAGCTCCACCGTGCAGTGCCTGCTTGGGTTGCTGATCACGGCTGCGACTCCCCGACGTGAGGTCCGGAAGAACACGGAGTTCGGATCGATCCAGCAGTGCGCCTGCACAGGGCGGCCGCCTGCTGTCGTGGCCGGCGGGCTGGTTCGCAGCGTTATCGCCGGTAAACCCAGAGTGACGTGAGAACAGCGTGGCGCAAGGGGCGGAAGCGCGCAACTCACGGTCGCCGCGCGGCCACCCGGTGCGTCCTCGTCAGCCACCCCGTCCCGCGGCCCGGCGTACGGCCTCGATGAACCGGCCCGCCGCGGGTGGCCCCGGCTCTCCGGGGGCCGGGTCGTGCGCCCGCAGGGTCAGCAGGTACCGGTGTCCGTTGAGGTCCGCCAGCGCCCGGCCCGCGGACGCGCACCACGGCCTGGACGCGCGCACCGCCTGCACGGGCGCGCTGTCGATCTCACTGCCGTAGCTGGTGAGCAACTCGAGCCTGCCGCCGCTGATCCGGACCTGCCCGGCCCGGGTGAGCGAGCGCAGTCCCCGCCCGATCCGCACCCCGGTGGCCGTGAACTCCGGCTCCGCCATGCCTGCCTGCCCCCTCGTGCGTGGGTGTGCCGGCCCGTGCGCCCGCGGGGCGTTCCGCGGTGGTGCCACGGTGCGTTCCGCGGCGGAGCCATGGTCCTGTCCCCGCGGTGGTGCCGGGCGGTGGTGCCATGGTGCGTCCCGCGGTGGTGCCGTGGTGCGTGGCGCGGTGCGTTCCGTGGTGCGTCGGAAACCGGCTCCTGTCGTGGCCCCTGAGGCCCCCGTGCGGTGTGCAGTCTGCCCGCCCCGCGCGGAGAGCACCAGGGTGCGTGGGCCCCAGCCGCCGACCTCCCGGAGCACTCGCGCGAATGCGCCCCCCCGGGCCGCCGCACACCTGTCCGAGTGCTCGCCCCAGGCTCTCCTTTGAGGCTCTCAAAGTGGTGTTTATGCAGGTGAGAAGCGTGCGGACGGTGTCTATGATCGGTGTGTCGGCCACGCCAGGGGCGCGGTCGGCGCCCGGCGTAAGGAGCCCGACGTGAGCACCACCCAGCAAGCCAGGAACGGCGCGACCCTCGACACCCTCGACGTCGACCGCACCGACGCCGGCTACCGGGACTGGCTGAAAGAGGCCGTCCGCAAGGTCCAGGCGGACGCCAACCGCTCAGCCGACACGCACCTGCTGCGCTTCCCGCTGCCCGAGGCGTGGGGCATCGACCTCTACCTCAAGGACGAGTCGACCCACCCCACCGGCAGCCTCAAGCACCGCCTCGCCCGGTCCCTCTTCCTGTACGGCCTGTGCAATGGCTGGATCCGCCCGGGCCGTCCGGTGATCGAGGCGTCCAGCGGCTCCACGGCGGTCTCGGAGGCGTACTTCGCGAAGCTGATCGGCGTGCCGTTCATCGCCGTGATGCCCCGCACGACCAGCGCCGAGAAGATCCGCCTGATCGAGTTCCACGGCGGGCAGTGCCACTTCGTGGACGACCCCCGCACGATGTACGAGGAGTCCGCCCGCCTGGCGGCGGACACCGGCGGCCACTACATGGACCAGTTCACCTACGCGGAACGGGCCACGGACTGGCGCGGCAACAACAACATCGCCGAATCCATCTTCCGCCAGCTGGAGTTGGAGCGGTTCCCGGAACCGGCCTGGATCGTGGCCACCGCGGGCACCGGCGGCACCTCCGCGACGATCGCCCGCTACGTCCACTACCTGCAGCACGACACCCGCATCTGTGTCGCCGACCCCGAGAACTCCTGCTTCTTCGAGGGCTGGACCACCGGCGATCCGGACGTCACCTGCGACTGCGGCTCACGCATCGAGGGGATCGGCCGGCCCCGCATGGAGCCCAGCTTCGTGCCCGGCGCCGTCGACCGGATGATGAAGGTGCCCGACGCGGCCAGCGTGGCCGCCGTCCGCGCCCTGGACCGCGCCATCGGCCGCCGCGCCGGCGGCTCGACCGGGACCGGGCTGTGGAGCGCGCTGAAGATCGTCGCCGAGATGGTCGCCGACGGACGGCGCGGCAGCGTGGTCACCCTGCTGTGCGACCCGGGCGACCGCTACCTCGACAAGTACTACTCCGACGCCTGGCTCGCCGAGCAGGGCCTGGACATCGCCCCGTACAGCGCGGCGATCGAGTCGCTGCTGGCGACGGGGGTGTGGCCGGACTGACGGGCGCGGCCGGCCGGGCCCAGGAGGGGATCCGTCGCTGACGGACCGTCAGTCCTCGCTGACCTGGCCGGAGTCGCCGGCCAGCACCAGCTCCCGCAGGTGCTCGGAGATCTCCACGCGTGCGTCGGCCGGCAGTCCCGCGTCCGTCACCAGCGTGTCGACCTGCTCCAGCGTCGCGAAGGAACTCAGGCCCACCACACCCCACTTGGTGTGGTCGGCGACCACCACCACGCGGCGCGCCGAGTGCACCAGCCGGCGGTTGGTCTCGGCCTCGGCGAGGTTCGGCGTGGACAGCCCGGCCTGCGGCGATATGCCGTGCACCCCGAGGAACAGCAGGTCGAAGTGGAGCGTGGCGATCGCCTGGTCGGCCACCGGCCCCACCAGCGAATCGGACGGGGTGCGCACCCCGCCGGTCAGCACGACCGTGGCCGCGCCCTGCCGGGGCCCCGAGGTGCGCTGGGCCGCGTGGAAGACGTCGGCGACGCGCACCGAGTTGGTCACGACGGTCAGGTCGGGCACGTCCAGCAGGTGGTGTGCCAGCGCGAACGTCGTCGTACCGCCCGAGAGCGCGATCGCGCTGCCCGGCGTCACCAGGCCGGCCGCCGCCCGCGCGATGTCCTCCTTGGCGGTCTGCTCGAGGCCCGACTTCGCCTCGAACCCGGGCTCGTGGGTGCTCGCCTCCACGACCGGCACCGCGCCGCCGTGCACCTTCTCCAGCACGCCCTGCCGGGCGAGCGCGTCCAGGTCGCGGCGCACGGTCATGTCCGACACGCCGAGCTTGCGGGTCAGCTCGTTGACGCGGACACCGCCGCGGCGCCGCACCTCGTCCAGGATCAGGGAGCGGCGCTGCTCCGCGAGGAGGTTCTGATTCTCGCTCACGTACGCTCCGGTCCTTTCGCCTCAAGCCGATCGACTGCGTCCCGGTCATCCGGTGCCCGGGTGTCCCGGTGCCCGGCCGGTCCCGCCGTCCCGGACGGACGCGTGCGGGCGTCCCATCCTCGCACGCCAGGTCCCGGGCGGCGTCACCACCCGTCCGACGCGCGCATGTCACCCCACGGTTCCGGGACCGCACCGGCCGGTCGGCGGACCGGGCCGCGGACCGGGGCCGCGGATCGGAGGAGATTCGGTGACGACGCGTGCGCGCCGGGGCACGAAGCGCCATCCTTGATGTCCGCACGGAGCCGTGCCGACGGCGCGTCACGGGGGGAGTGCCAGCAGTGGAAGACGTCCTGTCCGACGGGGCCGCCCGCCCCGCCCGGCCCGCCCGACCGGGCGCGGCCCTGGAACTCCTCGTCCACGGAGTGGGCGGGACCACGCCCGAGCAGATGCTCGGCGATCCGCGGACCGTGCGGATCACCGGCGACGACACGGCCGCCGTCCACCGCCGCGCCGACGACGTCGACGCCGAGACCGGCCCCGGCGGCGCCCCGGACCGGCCCGTCCCCGAGGCGTACGTCTGGTGCAACCTGACCTCCGGCAACGGCAGCCGCGCCCTGTGGCTGCTCCTGCTGCCCTTCATGGTCGTCAACCTCGCCCACTGGATGCGCCCGCCGGCCCGCGAGCACACCCGCCTGGTACGGCTGTACGGGCTGCTGGTCCGCCTCGCCGGGCTCACCCTCACCGTGCTGCTCGTCGCCGCCGCCTGCGAGGTCGCCCTGGACCTGACGGCCTGGCAGTGCGCGGGCACGCGTGCGTGCGCCGAGCGGCACACCTGGCTGGGCTTCCTGTCCCCGGCGCTGTCCCACGGCGGCTGGTGGAGCCGGCCGGGCCGCCGCCTCGCCGTCGCCGCGCTCGTCCCGACCGCCCTCACCGTCCTGCTGTGGTACCTGTCCCACCGCACCTGGCGGGCGTACGAGTCCCGCGAGCCGCTGACCCGCGCCCCCGAGGCCGAGCACCGCCCGGGGCCGACCACGCTGAGCCGGCCCGGCTTCTGGTACGGCCGCCGGCTGGTGGCCCGGCTGCGGGCCGCCCACACCGCGGCCGGCCTGCTGACCGTCGCCGCGGCCGTCGGCACCGCCGCGGCCAGGGAGGACCGCCGGCCGGGCGGTCCGGCCCTGCTCGACGCGCTGGGCTGGTGCCTGGTGGCGGCGCTCGTCGGCGGCGCGGCGGCCGTCGTGGGGGTGGTGTGCCGCCGGGGCCGCAGCGAACACCGCCTCGACCGCGCCCTGGACGCCCACCTGGTACGCCGCCTGCCGCTCACCACGCTCGTCCTGCTCGGCCTCACCACCGTGTACGCCGGCTGGTCCCGCCCCGGCTGGCACGCCGCCGACCGCCTCCCCGGTGACACCACCTTCGGCACCCTCGCCCTCGGCCAGGGCCTGACCGTGCTGGCCCTGGCCGTGGTCGCGGCCTTGCTGCACCGGGCCGCGGCGGGGAGAGGGGCGGCCCCGCAGCAGGGGAGCGGGCGCGACTGCTGCGAGGGCGGCACGGGCCGCCCCGAGGCGGAGGCCGGTGCCCGGGCAGGGACACCGGAGCGCGCGGGGACGATGCCGGAGGACGGCCCGACCGCCTCTGACGACGAACCCGGCACCACCCGCAGCCGCGTCGCCCTGTACGGGCTCGGCGGCCCCGCCGTCGCCACGCTGGCCTGCGCCCTCGGGGCCGTGATGTCCGGCGGGGTGGCACAGCGCGTCGCCGACTGGCTGGACGGCACGCAGAGCTCCCTCGACGGCCCGCCCGCCCTGCTGACCTGGCAGGCGTCCGTGATCCCGCTGGTCCTGCTGGTGCTCCTCGTCCTGGTCGCGCTGCTCGGCCGCGCGACCTGGCACCGCGCCCGCGCCGAACGCGCCGAGGTGCGCCGCGCCTACGGCGTCGCCGACGGCGGCGACCCCGGCCGTACCGGCACCATCGCCCGCGCCCGGGCCATGGCCCCCCTCACCGACCGCGCGCCGCTCCTCGTGGGCGTCACCGCGATCAGCACGCTGCTGCTGGGCGCCGGGGCGATCGCCGGGGCGCTGGCCACCGGGCGGACCCCGGGCCGGGCCACCGAGGGGACGTACCCCTTCGTCCACGGCGCCGCCCAGACCGCGCAGGCCCTCGGCTCCTGGCTGATAGGGCTCGGCTTCCTGCTCTTCGTCACCTGGGGGCGCCGCGCCTACAAGGACCCCTCCGCACGGCGCACCATCGGCATCCTCTGGGACGTCGGCACCTTCTGGCCGCGCGCCGCCCACCCCTTCGCACCGCCCTGCTACGCCGAGCGCGCGGTGCCCGACCTGACGTGGCGGATGGCCACCTGGACCCGCGAGACCGGCGGCCGCTTGGTCATCTCGGGGCACTCCCAGGGCAGCGTGCTGGCGGCGGCCGCGGCCTGGCAGCTGGAGCCGCGGGACCGGGCGCGCGTCGGGCTGCTGACCTACGGCTCGCCCATCGAGCGCCTCTACGGCCGTTGGTTCCCCGCCCACTTCGGGCCGGACGCGCTCAGCGCCCTGCACCAGGACGTCGACTGCTGGCGCAACCTCTACCGGCTCACCGACCCCATCGGCGGCCCCGTCCGGCTGCCCGGCAGCTGCGGCCCCGCCGTGGACCGCGCGCCGTTGAAGGACCCGCTGGAGTACGGCCGCACCGCCCGCCACCCGCTGCCCGCGCCCCTGCTGGGCCACTCCGACTACCAGGCGGACCCGGCCTTCGCGGAGGAACGCGCCCTGCTGCTGGGCCGCCTGCTGCCGCTGCCGGAACCCCGCCAGCCGGGCGCGAGCTGAGGACGCCGCGCCCGACCCGCCCGCGCACTACGGGAGTTCGGGCAGGTCCTCCGGGAACAGCAGGGTCAGGTCGTCCGTGCTGGGCTCGGTCACCTGGGCGACCCGGCTGGCGTGGCGCTCCACCATCGCCTCGAACGTCTGGCGTGCGGTACGGCCGTTGCCGAACGCCGGGCCCTTCGGGAGCGCGGTGAAGTACTTCAGCAGCGCCTCCGGGGTGCCCGGCGCCAGCCGGTACTCGTGCTCCTCCGCCTGCTGCTCCACGATCCGCAGCAGCTCCTCGGGGCCGTAGTCGCCGAAGGTGATGGTGCGCGAGAACCGTGACGCCACACCGGGGTTGACCGAAAGGAAGCGCTCCATCTCGGCGGTGTAGCCGGCGACGATCACCACGACCGACTCCCGGTGGTCCTCCATCAGCTTCACCAGCGTGTCGATGGCCTCCTTGCCGAAGTCACGCCCGGCGTCCTCGGGGGAGAGGGCGTACGCCTCGTCGATGAACAGCACGCCGCCGCGCGCCCGTTCGAACGCCTCCTGGGTGCGGATCGCCGTGGAGCCGATGTGCTCGCCGACCAGGTCCACCCGTGACACCTCCACGAGGTGCCCCTTCTCCAGCACCCCGAGGGAGGCGAGGATCTCGCCGTACAGCCGGGCCACCGTCGTCTTGCCGGTGCCGGGGGAGCCGGTGAAGACCAGGTGCCGCTTGACCGAGGCGGCCTTCAGGCCCGCCTGCTGCCGGCGCCGGCCCACCTCGATCATGTCGGTCAGCGCCCGCACCTCGCGCTTGACGCTCTCCAGGCCCACCAGCGCGTCGAGTTCACCCAGCACGTCCTGCGAGGTGCGGACCGGCTCCTCCGGCTCCGGCACGGCCGCCAGGGGCTCGGCGACGGTCGCGCGCTGCTCCGGGACGGCGCCGAGCAGCCCCGGCGACCCGGCCGCCGTCTGCACCGCGGTCTCCGCGACCGGCGGCGGCGTCGGGCGCAGGCCCGCGCTCTCGTCGCTGCTGCAGTCCTCGACCACCGGTCCCGAACCGGGCGCCGCGTCCGCCCCCGCGTCCGCGAACTCGTAGCCCCCGCGCGCGCAGCGCTCCGTGCGGCACCGCCGGAGCGTCGTACGGGAGCCGTCTATGACGTGGAAGCCGTAGCCGCCGCTGTTGGTCACCCGGCAGTTGAGGAAGCTGCCGCGGCCGCCGGCCGACACGTAGAAGCCGGCCTCGGCGGGGGAGTCGACCGTGCACCGCTCGACGGTGGGGTCGGCGCCCTTGGTGACGATCACGCCGGTCTGCGTGCCGTCCACCGTGCAGTTGTTCAGCGTGCCGCCGCTGCCGTGGTCGCGGAACCACGCGCCCGTGGCCGCGTCCCGGATCCGGCAGTCGTCGAGCTGGGCGGTCGCGCCGTCACTGACCGACACCGCCGTGTTGCGCACCTGCGACAGGTCGCTGTCGACGACGTCCGCGCGCGAGCCGCGGTCCAGCACGAACAGCGCGTCCGGCACGTCGTGCACCCGGCAGGAGTCCAGCACGGCCGTGGCGCCGTCGCTGACCCACACGGCCGGGTAGTCGCCGGTGCTGTCGAAGATCTCGCACTGGTGGGCGTCCACGCGCGTGCCCGGGTCCCACACCGACAGCCCGTTGCGCCCGAACTGGCGTACCGTCGTGCGCGTCAGCGTCAGCACCGACCGCGAGCGCAGGTCGATGGCGTTCTCGGGGATGTCGTGGATGCGGCAGTCGGCCAGGGTGAGCACCGCGTCGGTGTCCAGGGTGACCCCGTCCGCTTCGGTGCGGTGCACGTCGCAGTCGGTGAGGTGGGCGGTGGCCCGGCCGGTGACCTGGACACCGCTGCCCCGCACCTCGTAGACCTCGCAGCCGACCGCCTCCAGCGCGGAGTTGTCGCCGGTCGCGCTCAGACCCGTGCCGGACGCGTGGTGCACCCGGCAGCGGTCCAGGCGCGGGTGCCCGCCGCCGCGGACCGCGACGCCGGCCTGCCCGGCCGCGACCACCTCGCACTCCTCGAACACACCGCCGCCGCCGTCGAGCACGGCGATCCCCAGGCCCGCCGGGTTGTCGACGGTGCAGCGGCGGACGGTGGGGCGGGCGCTGCCGCGCACCTCGATGCCGGCCGCGGACCGCGTGACGATCCGCAGGTCCGTCAACTCGGGCGTGCCCTCCTCGATGAGCAGCGCGGGGGCGGCCGCGTCCTGCCCCTCGATGTGCAGGTCCTGCACCACGGCCGAGGCCCGCACCGTCAACGGCACGCCGTCCACGGGCGCGAGGCGCACCGACCCGGGGGCGCCGTCCGGCCCGCGCAGGGTCACCGCCCGCTGCACCACGAGGTTCTCCCGGTAGGTGCCCGGGGCGATGGTGAGGACGTCGCCGTCCGCCGCGGCCTCCAGGGCGGCGGCGAGCGATGCGTACTCACCCGTGCGGCGGCGCCACCGCGATGTGCCGGTGTGCGTCACCTGGACCGTGCCCTGTGCCATGGCGTTGCTGCGCCCCCACCTCGTCGTACTGATGGCTCGTCGCCCCCGGGGCGCCCTGGGGCTCCCTGATGCGCGGGTCGAGGCCGAAAGCCTCGGCCGGTCCACCGTAGCGTGCGCGGGGACGGTGGGATGACCGGAGGCGCAAGGCCGTCAACTGCCGGTACCGGTCCGGCCCCAGTCCGGTCCGGCCTTGCTCCACGCCTGGTCCCACCGTGCGTACCGGCGCCGGACCAGGTGCCAGACGATCAGGCGTCTGACCGCCTCCACGGTGCCGGCGGTGAGTATCGCCCCGCCGACGCCGGCCAGCACCGCGTGCGTGGTCGCCGTCGCGGGGTCCAGGGGACGGGCCGCGACGCGGCCCCGCTCGTCGGTCCACAGCCGGAACTGGTCCCCGGCGTGCGGCTTGCCGAGGTCGGCGATCACCGCGCCGTGCCGCGCGGTGCCGTCGGGGGCGGTCCAGTCGGCGAGGACCCGGCTGTGGGCGTCCCGTCCGGAGGCCGCCTCGGGGTCGATGCCCAGCGTCGCGTCGTCCAGCTCGCGCACCACCGTGGCCGTCACCTCGTGCCGGGACGACTGCTGCCGGCGCACCGCGTCCTGCAACGCGCCCTGGGCGGTGGTCCCGAGGAGACAGCCGACGACGGGCGCCGCCAGGAGGACCAGCAGCAGGGCCGACAGTGCCACCCAGGCCTCGACCAGGTCCGTCGTGCGGCGCAGCGGATTGTGCCGCCAGCGCCAGAGCCCGCCGATCGCTCGCACGTCCCGCACCCCCTTCCCGCTCCGTGATAACCCCCCGGGGGAGCCGTTCGCCCGCCCGGCGGCCGAAGAGAGAGCGACATCACTCGCCGCCCGGTCCTCACACGAACGTCTCACGACATCCCCAACGACGCGGGGGCGCAGGAGGGTTCCCGGCCAACGGGCACGAGCGGGTGAGGTGGGGGAGGGGGATCGGGGAGCGGCGAAGGGTGAGCAGGGGCGCCGTGGGTCAGTCCTGGACCTCGACGGGATCGCCGACCCGGAGGGTGCCCCGGGACAGTGGGACCAGGTTCTGCCCGAACACCAGCCTGCCGTCCATCCGGCGGTGGCGGCCCAGCGTGCGCAGCGGCTCGGCGCCGCGTGCCGCCGTGGCCTGGTCGGTGGTCGTCACCACGCACCGGCCGCAGCTCTTGGCGACGCGGAAGGGCACGTCACCGATGGTCAGCCGGGACCAGCCGTCCTCGGCCCAGGGTTCGGTGCCCGTCACGACGACGCTCGGCCGGAACCGGTTCATCGGCAGCGGGCCCTCCTCGGCGTGATCGCCCTGCGCGATCAGCGTGTTGAGGGCGTCGAGGGACGCGGTGGTGGTGAGGAGCAGCGGGTAGCCGTCGGCGAAGCTGACGGTCTCGCCGGGCAGTGCGAACTCCGGGTCGACGGGCCGGCGCGTGGCCGGGTCGTCCATGTGCACCAGCCGGACGCTCTCGCCGAGGTGGGCGCTGCACCACGCGTGCGCGGCGGCGTCGGCGAGGACGCCCTCCACCTTGTCGCGGAAGATCTCGACCGTGACCGTGCCGACCGGCTCGGGCACCGCGACCTCCAGTGACGGCCGGCCGGGCGCGGACAGCCGGAGGCCGCCACCGGGCAGGAGCTCGGCGGCGGCCAGGGCGACGTGCGGGTGCCGACGCTGGGTGACGACCTTTCCCCCGTCGTCGATCAGTGTCCAGCGTCGGTCCCCGGCCAGTCCCCAGGGCTCCACGTCGGCCTCCCGGGGCGCCAGGCCCCGGAACGCCTTGACCGGATGGACGTGGATCGACTGCAGCTTCGCGTTCCCCATGGGCTCATCGTGCCAGGCGGCACCGGCCCGTGGGGAGCGGGCTCAGTAGCCCCGGTACTGCTGGTTGTTGTACGGGTCCTGGTACGGCGTCGGCGCGGGCCGCGGGGCGGCCGGACGCATCGCGTCGTACCCCATGCCCGGCGCGGCCGGCCGCGGCTGCTGCGGCTGGACCTGGGGTCCGGGGTAGCCGCGCGGCGCGGTGGCCTGCTGCGGGATGTAGGCCGCGGGCGCCTGCTGGAGCGGGGCTGGCTGCGGCGCCTGGGGATAACCGTAGGAGCCGTAGGAGCTGCCGTACGAAGTGCCGTAGGACGGGGCCGCCGGGAGGGCGGGCAGCGCCGAGGGCAGCGCGGGCAGGCTGCTGCCCGTGTCGTACGCGGCGGGGACCCGGATCGGGGCGATCTGCGGGGTGCCCCGCTCGGCCACGAGCGAGTCGTAGATCGGGGTGTCCGGGAAGGAGGCGGTGGAGTAATAGCCGCCGCCATAGGTGGAGCGGGGGGAGGTCATGGCACATAAGTTAAGCCCACGATGTGCTGGTTGGGGAGACCGATAAGAGGGTTGTTTTCCGTGTCGGTAACAACCCGCTGTCCCCAATGCGAGCGAACGCGGCGAAAAAGGGCGGCGAACGCGGGCCGCATCCGGTAAAAGCCGAGTTCCCGGCCGGTTACCGGCGGTCGTGACCGCGTCTCCTTCGCTCCCCTGCTCCCTTGTGCCCGCTCCTTCGCGTCCCATGCATGGGAGTTCGGCCGGGCAGCGCATAGGTTGGCCGGTAGACACAGCCGAGGGGTGCGGGGACGCGCACGCCGATGCAGACGAGGGGGCGCACATGTCCATGCCGAAGGGGTCGAACACGCCGGTGCCGACGGCGGCCCTGCGGGTCGAGGTGGGCTGGCGGTCCGGGGCCGGCGTCCCCGACGCGGACGTCTCGGCGCTGCTGCTGGCCGGTGGCAAGGTCCGCTCCGACGGGGACTTCGTCTTCTACAACCAGCCCGCCCACTCCTCCGGCGCCGTGCGCCACGAGGGCAAGCGTCCCGCCGGCGGCCGGACGACCGACACGCTCCTCGTCGACCTCGCGCGCGTGGAGCCCGCGGTGGAGCGGATCGTCCTCGCCGCCTCCTCCGACGGCGGCACCTTCGGACAGGTCCCCGACCTCGCCGTCGAGGTCCGCGACGCGGCGCAGGGCGGCGTGGTCGCCCGCTTCGACAGCACCGGCGCCACCGTCGAGACGGCGTTCGTGCTGGGCGAGTTCTACCGCCGCCAGGGGGCCTGGAAGTTCCGCGCCGTCGGCCAGGGCTACGACAGCGGACTGGAGGGGCTGGCCACCGACTTCGGCATCACGGTCGACGAGCCGCAGCACGCGGCGCCCCCGCCCGTCATGGCCCCGCGCCCACCGGTGGCACCGCCCCCGCCCGCCGCGATGCCCGCCCCACCGGTCACCGTCCCGCCGCCCGCCCACTACGCCCCGCCGCCCCCGCCCGCCCCGCCGGTGCGCCTCTCCAAGGTCACGCTCACCAAGGCCGCGCCCTCGGTGTCGCTCACCAAGCAGGGCGGCACCTCCGGCGCCATGCGCGTGAACCTCAACTGGGAGGTGCGCAAGCAGTTCTCCGGCTGGGGCGCCAAGCGCGGGCGGGCCGTCGCCCTGCACAACGACCTCGACCTCGACCTGTGCGCCCTGTTCGAACTCGCCGACGGCAGCAAGGGCGTGGTGCAGGCCCTCGGCAACGCCTTCGGCTCCCTGCACCTGCCGCCGTACATCCACCTCGACGGCGACGACCGCACCGGCGCCGTGGAGAGCGGCGAGAACCTCACCATCAACCTCGACCGCCGCAACGACTTCCGGCGCATCCTGGTCTTCGTGACCATCTACGAGGGCGCCCGGTCCTTCGCCGACCTGCACGCCACGGTGACCCTCCAGCCGCAGTTCGGCGCCGCGATCGACTTCTCCCTCGACGAGTGCACCGTCCCGTCGACCGTGTGCGCCCTCGCCCTGATCAGCAACCAGGGCGGTGACCTGGTCGTCCAGCGCGAGGCCCGCTACCTGGTGCCCGAGCGGGGGGTGAGCCCGCAGCGCACCGTCGACCGCGCCTACGGCTGGGGCATGAACTGGACGCCGGGCCGCAAGTAGGGCTCAGCCCTCTTCGGTGACGGCATCCGGACGGGCGTAGGTGCGGCCCTTCCAGGCCGCACCGCGGCCGCGGTGGTGCTGCACCGCCGAGTCCACCGTCATCAGCAGGTAGAGGAACGCGGTGAACGGCAGCAGCGGAGCGAGCCACAGCGGCTGCCGGTAGTAGCGGAGCATCGGCCCGTACGTGCCCGCCATCACCAGCCACGCCAGGCCGCCCGCCGCCGCCGTCACCGCGTCACCGGCCACCAGCCCGACGAGGAGCGCGAGCGGCGGCACCAGGTACACCAGCGCCAGGCCGAGGACGGTGCCGAGCAGGAGGAGCGGGTTGTGCCGCAGCTGCGCGTAGGCGCTGCGCGACACCATCCGCCACAGGTCGTGCAGCCGCGGGTAGGGGCGCACGCTGTCCACCCGGTCGGCCAGCCCCAGCCAGATGTGCCCGCCGCCGCCCTTCACCGCGCGGGCCAGCGCCACGTCGTCGATCACGGCGTGCCGGATCGCGTCCGGGATCCGGGCCCGCTCGGCCGCCCCGGCGCGCACCAGGACGCAGCCGCCCGCCGCGGCCGCCGTGCGCGCCCCGGGCCGGGCGATCCGCCGGAACGGGTACAGCTGGGCGAAGAAGTAGACGAAGGCCGGCACCACCAGCCGCTCCCACACGCTCTCCACCCGCAGCCGCGCCATCTGCGACACCACGTCGAAGCCGCCCGCGCCCGCCGCCGCCACCAGCGCGCGCAGACTGTCGGGCGCGTGCGCGATGTCGGCGTCCGTGAGCAGCAGGTACTCGGGCTCACGCGCGCGTGCCAGAGCGACGCCGTGCCGCACCGCCCACAGCTTGCCGGTCCAGCCGGCCGGCGGCTCACCCGGTGAGGCCACGGTCAGCGGCAGCCCACCGCACCGGCGCGCCAGTTCCCGGGCCAGGTCCCCGGTGCCGTCGGTACTGCCGTCGTCGACGAGGAAGACCTCCGCCCGGCCGGGGTAGTCCTGGGCGAGCAGCGACGGCAGGCTGTCCGGCAGGACGGCGGCCTCGTCGCGCGCCGGGACGACCACGCACACCGACGGCCAGCGCTCCGGCTCCCCGGCACGCGGCAGCCGGACGTCGGTCCGCCAGAAGAAGCCCTGGCACAGCAGCAGCCACACCCAGGCGGCGAGGGACACCACGGCGATCCACACGAAGGCGCTCACGGCCGCAGTCTGCCCCACCGGACCGGGCGCCCGGCGCCCATCGTCTATCGTGGCCGGGTGAAGATCGCGCTCATGGACTCCGGAATCGGGCTGCTGGCGGCCACCGCCGCGGTACGGCGCCTGCGACCCGACGCCGATCTCGTGCTCTCGCTCGACCCGGACGGCATGCCCTGGGGGCCGCGCACCCCGCAGGACCTCACCGCGCGGGCCCTGGCCGTCGCCGAGGCGGCCGCCGCCCACCGGCCCGACGCCCTGATCGTCGGCTGCAACACCGCCACCGTGCACGCCCTGCCCGCGCTGCGCGCCCGCCTCGAGCCCGCGGTGCCCGTCGTCGGCACCGTCCCGGCGATCAAGCCGGCCGCGGCCGGCGGCGGCCCCGTCGTGATCTGGGCCACCCCCGCCACCACGGGCAGCCCCTACCAGCGCGACCTCATCCGCGACTTCGCCGACGGCGTGAGCGTCACCGAGGTCCCCTGCTGGGGACTGGCCGAGGCCGTCGAACACGCGGACGAGTCCGCGATCGACGCCGCCGTCGCCGCGGCCGCCGCGCTCACCCCCGACGAAGTGACGACCGTCGTGCTCGGCTGCACCCACTACGAACTGGTCGCCGAGCGCATCCGCGCCGCCGTGCAGCAGCCCGGCACGCCCCCGCTCGTCCTGCACGGCTCCGCCGGGGCGGTCGCCGCGCAGGCCCTGCGCCGCCTCGGCGCCGGCCCCGCCCCGGGCGTGCCGGTCACCGGCACGGTGACGGTGCTGCTCAGCGGCCGCGAGGGCGCCCTGCCCGAGCCCGCCCTGGCCTACGCCGAGGGCCGGCTGCTGCGCACGGTGAGCCCCGCCTCCTGACCGGCGGTCACCGGCGCGGGCCGTCGGCCGGTCGGCGCAGTCACGCTCCGCCACGACCTACCGGCGCAGCGAAACCTGAGTAACCTCATAGCCATGCGGGACCACCTCCACGGCGTGCAGCACTCCCACCCCGACGTCTGGACCGGGCGGGCCACCAACCGGTTCCAGTGGCTCCTCGCGCTCGCCGGGGCCGCCTTCCTGGCGCTCGGCATCCAGCTCGCCGTGGACTCCGCCTGGACGTCCGGCACCGCCCCCCTCGTCATGTCCGTCGTGGGCTGCATCGCCGCCGGACTGCTGGTCATCTTCGGCACCCTCGCCTTCGTCCACGTCGACCTCACGCTCGACAAGGAGTGCGTCGAGGTGCGCTGCGGCCACATCGGCGTCCCGCGCCGCCGCATCCCGCTGACGCACGTCGCCGGCGCCGAGTTCGAGCCACACGTCACCCCGCGCCACTGGGGCGGCTGGGGCTACCGCTGGCGCCCGCACCAGGGCACGGCCGTCGTGGTGCGCCGGGGCGAGGGCGTGGTGCTGCGGCTGTGGGACGGCCACACCTTCACCATCACCGTCGACGACGCGGAGGCCGCGGTCGGCGCCATCCGCGCCCGCCTGCGCAGCGGGGCGACGGGCACGACGGCGCACTGAGCCGGCCGCACCGGCCGGGAGGGCGGCCCGGCTGCGTTGTCGGCCCCGGCGTCCCCCGCCGTACACTCCCGGAGTGACCGTCTCCGCACCTCCCGTCGGCCCGTCGGACCAGCTGGAGCCCCAGGCCACGCGGCCTGCGGGCGCCGCCCGGCTGCTGCGCCTCGTCCCGGCCGCCGTCGCGGCGCTCTCCGGAGTGCTGCTGTACGTCAGCTTCCCGCCCCGCACCCTGTGGTGGCTCGCCCTGCCGGCGTTCGCCCTGTTCGGCTGGGCGCTGCGCGGCCGTGGCTGGAAAGCGGCCCTCGGACTCGGCTACCTCTTCGGGCTGGGCTTCCTGCTGCCGCTGCTGGTGTGGACCGGCGTCGAGGTCGGCCCCGGGCCCTGGCTCGCCCTGGTCGCCGTCGAGGCGGTCCTCGTCGCCCTGGTCGGCGTGGGCGTGGCGGCCGTCTCCCGGCTCCCCGCCTGGCCCCTGTGGGCCGCGGCGCTGTGGACCGCCGGGGAGGCGGTCCGCGCACGCGTGCCGTTCGGCGGCTTCCCCTGGGGCAAGATCGCCTTCGGCCAGGCGGACGGCGTCTTCCTGCCGCTCGCCGCGGTGGGCGGCACCCCGGTCCTCGGCTTCGCGGTCGTCCTGTGCGGGTTCGCCCTGTACGAGGTCGTCCGCCTCGCCCTGGACAGGCGCCACGCGCGCGAGGTGAGCCGGTCGGCCGCCGCGATCGCCCTGCTCGGCGTGGCGGTGCCCGTGGTGGGCGCCCTCGCCGCGCGTCCCCTGGTCAGCGACCGGGCGGAGGACGGCACCGCGACGGTCGCCGTCATCCAGGGCAACGTCCCGCGCCTCGGCCTGGAGTTCAACGCCCAGCGCCGGGCCGTGCTGGACTACCACGCGCGCGAGACGGAGCGCCTGGCCGCCCGGGTCGCGGCGGGCGAGGTGGCCAAGCCCGACTTCGTGCTCTGGCCGGAGAACTCCTCCGACATCGACCCCTTCGCCTACGCCGACGCGGCCGCCGTGATCGACAAGGCGGCCAAGGCGATCGGCGCGCCCATCTCCGTCGGCGGCGTCGTCGAGCGCGACGGCAAGCTCTACAACGAGCAGATCCTGTGGGACCCGGTCAAGGGCCCCACCCAGACCTACGACAAGCGCCAGGTGCAGCCGTTCGGCGAGTACCTCCCGCTGCGCTCCCTCCTCGGCGCGATCAACGAGAACTGGACCACGATGGTCCGCGAGGACTTCAGCCGGGGCAGCAGGCCCGGCGTGTTCGACCTCGACGGCACCAAGGTCGGACTCGCCACCTGCTACGAGGCCGCCTTCGACTGGGCCGTGCGCGACACCGTCACCCACGGCGCCCAGATGATCTCCGTGCCGAGCAACAACGCCACGTTCGACCGCAGCGAGATGACCTACCAGCAGCTCGCCATGTCCCGGGTGCGCGCCGTCGAGCACAGCCGCACGGTCACGGTGCCGGTCACCAGCGGGGTCAGCGCGATCATCATGCCGGACGGCCGGATCACGCAGCGGACCGGCATGTTCGTCGCCGACTCCCTGGTCCAGAAGGTGCCCCTGCGCTCCTCCGAGACCCCCGCGACCCGGCTGGGCATCCTTCCGGAAATGGCTCTGGTGCTGGTCGCCGCGGGCGGCGTCGGCTGGGCGGTCGGCGCCGGCCTGCGGGGGCGGCGGGCCCGTTAGGGTCGGGGGCATGGCGACTCCCGACTTCATCCGTACCCTGCGGGCCTCGGCCGGACGGCAGCTGCTGTGGCTGCCCGGGGTCACGGCCCTCGTCTTCGACGACGAGGGCCGCGTGCTGCTGAACCGCCGCACCGACACGCGCAAGTGGTCGGTGATCGGCGGCATCCCGGAGCCCGGCGAGCAGCCCGCCGCCTGCGCCGTGCGCGAGGTCCTCGAGGAGACGGCGGTGCACTGCGTCGTCGAGCGGGTGGTGCTGGTGCAGGCGCTGACCCCGGTGACGTACGAGAACGGCGACGTCTGTCAGTTCATGGACATCACCCTGCGCTGCCGTGCCGTGGGCGGGGAAGCCCGGGTCAACGACGACGAGTCGCTGGAGGTGGGCTGGTTCGCGGTGGACGCGCTGCCCGAGCTGAACGAGTTCGGACTGACCCGGATCAAGCAGGCCCTGTCCGACGCACCCACATGGTTCGACCCCACTAGTCTCTTCTGAGATATGGGCGGCGCCCACATGTGGCGGCGGCGGACTGGTGCCTAGGGTCGAAGCATGACCTCGCCCCACGCCGTCCCCGGCCCCCACGCCCCCACGCTCGACCTCGGCGGCCGCACCGCGCTCGTCACCGGCGCCGCCGGCGGCATCGGCCGCGCCTGCGCGCTGCGGCTCGCCGCCGCCGGGGCCAAGGTACGCGCCGTCGACCGGGACGCACGGGGAGTGGAGGAGCTCGCGGAGGACGCCGCCCACCTGCCGGGCACCGTCGAGCCGCACGTCCTGGACCTGACCGACCTGGACGCCGCGGAACTGGCCGCCCACGGCACCGACGTGCTGGTCAACAACGCCGGGCTGCAACTGGTCCGGCCCCTGCAGGAGTTCCCGCCGGACGTCTTCCACACCGTGCTCACCGTGATGCTGGAGGCCCCCTTCCGGCTCATCCGCGGCGCCCTGCCGCACATGTACGGACAGGGCTGGGGCCGCATCGTCAACATCTCCTCCGTGCACGGACTGCGCGCCTCGCCCTACAAGGGGGCGTACGTCGCCGCCAAGCACGGCCTGGAGGGGCTCTCCAAGACCGCCGCCCTGGAAGGGGCCCCGCACGGCGTCACCTCCAACTGCGTGAACCCCGGCTACGTCCGCACCCCGCTGGTCGCCCGGCAGCTCGCCGACCAGGCCCAGGCCCACGGCATCCCCGAGGAGCGCGTCCTGACCGAGGTGCTGCTCCAGGACAGCGCCGTGAAACGGCTGATCGAACCCGAGGAGGTCGCCGAGGCCGTGGCCTACCTGTGCAGCCCGCAGGCGTCCTTCATGACCGGCACGTCGCTCGTCCTCGACGGCGGCTGGACCGCGCACTGACCCCCGGCCCCATGGCAGACGTAGTGCTCGAAGGCCTCCACGTCGTCCACAGGGCTGACGGCGCGGGACGGCCATGGGTGATCCTGTGAGCATGTCCAGCGATCACGTGCAGTCCGCCGAGCGCCCCACCGACGACGGTGCGGCGCCGCCGGGCGACGCCGAGGCGCCCTTCCTCGACCTGCTGGCCCGGGGCGCCACCGCCGACGCCTACGAGCAGCCGGTGCTGCGCGCCCGCGCCGAGGGCCGGCCCGCCGAGCGTGTCGCCGCCCTGGAGCACGCCAAGCTGCTCGCGCTACGCGTGCGCGCGGAACTGGAGGGCCGGCGCCGGCGCGAGGCCGAGCTGTCGGCGCTGTTCGAGACCGCCCACGACCTCGCCGGGCTGCGCGACGTGGACGCCGTCCTGCAGGCCATCGTGCAGCGCGCCCGCTCGCTGCTGGGCACCGACGTCGCCTACCTCAGCCTCAACGACCCGGCGCGCGGCGACACCTACATGCGCGTCACCGAGGGCTCGGTCGCCGCCCGCTTCCAGCAGCTGCGCCTCGGCATGGGGGAGGGGCTGGGCGGGCTGGTCGCCCAGACGGCCCGGCCGTACGTCACCGACGACTACTTCCGCGACGAGCGCTTCCGGCACACGACCACCATCGACGCCGGCGTGCGCGACGAGGGGCTGGTCGCGATCCTCGGCGTGCCGCTGATGCTGGGGCCGCACGTGATCGGGGTGCTGTTCGCCGCCGACCGGCGGGCCCGGGTGTTCGAGCGCGAGCAGATCGCGCTGCTCGGCTCGTTCGCCGCGCTCGCGGCGGCCGCCATCGACACCGCCAACCTGCTCACCGAGACCCGCTCCGCCCTCGCCGACCTGGAGCACGCCAACGAGATCATCAAGGACCGCAGCGGCGTCATCGAGCGCGCCTCCGACGTGCACGACCGGCTCGCCGAGCTGGTCCTGCGCGGCGGCGGGGTCCACGACGTGGCCGCCGCGGTCTCCGAAGTCCTGGACGGCACCGTCGAGTTCGCCGAGGCGGACGCCGCGCCCGCCGACGCGCTGGAGGCCTCCCGGGCCGAGGGCCACGCCGTGCCCCACCGCGACGGCTGGATCGCCGCGGTCACCGCGGGCGGTGAACTCCTCGGTGCGCTGGTGCTGCGCGGCCACCCCGGGCTCGACCCGGTCGACCAGCGCACCCTGGAGCGGGCCGCCATGGTCACGTCGCTGCTCCTGCTCGCCCGCCGCTCCGCCGCCGAGGCCGAACAGCGCGTGCGCGGCGAGCTCCTCGACGACCTGCTCGACGCCCGCGACCGCGACCCCCGGCTGCTGCGCGAGCGGGCCGCGCGGCTGCGCGCCGACCTGGACGCCACCCACGTGGTGCTGGCCGCCCGCCTCGACACCGCCGCCCCCGACGCCGACCAGGAGGCGGACGCCCGCCGCCGGCTGTGGTCCGCCGCCTCCCACCTCGCCGCGACCCGGCAGGGCCTGGCCGCCGCCCGCGACGGGGGCACCGTCCTGCTGCTGCCCCTCGCCCCCGGCGACACCGCCACCGACCTCGCCCGCCGCACCGCGCGCCACCTGGGCACCGCCGTGCACGAACCGGTCACGGTCGGCGCCTCCGCACCCGTGGCCCACCCCGCCGCCGACCCGGACGCGGTGGTCGCCGGGTACGAGGAGGGCCGCCGCTGCCTGGACGCGCTGCGCCTGCTCGGCCGGGCCGGCGACGGAGCGGCCGCCGAGGACTTCGGCTTCCTGGGCCTGCTGCTGGCCGGGGACCGGGACATCGGGGGCTTCGTCGAGCGCACCGTCGGCCAGGTCGTCGCCTACGACGCACGGCGCGGCACCGACCTGGTGCGCACCCTCGACGCCTACTTCGCCTGCGGCATGAGCCCGGCCCGCACCAAGGACGCCCTGCACGTCCACGTCAACACGGTCGCCCAGCGCCTGGAGCGCGTCGGCCGCCTCCTGGGCGACGACTGGCAGAGCCCGGCCCGCGCCCTGGAGATACAACTGGCCCTGCGCCTGCACCGGTTGGCGGGCCCGGCCCAGAGCTGAACCGGCGATCCGGGGCCGTGAGGACCCGCCCGCCCGTACGGCACCGGCCTCCGTACGCCGGGCGCGTACGGAGGCCGAGGAGCGATGCCGGTGGTCCGGGTCAGGCGCCCGCGGTCCGGGCGTCGGCCGCCGGGGCGGGTGCCTCCCCGGTCGCCGCCTCCGCCTCCGCGGCGTCCGATGCGTCGACGTCGGCCAGGTCCCGGTGCCGGGTCTCCTTGGCGACCCCGACGGCGAGCAGCGTGAGCAGCGCCGCGGCGATGACGTACAGGGCGATGGGCGTGGAGGAGTCGTAGTCCGACAGCAGGGCGGTGGCGATGAGCGGTGCCGGGGCGCCCGCCGCGACGGAGGCGAACTGGGCGCCCATGGAGGCGCCGGAGTAGCGCATCCGGGTGCCGAACATCTCGGAGAAGAAGGCCGCCTGGGGCGCGTACATCGCGCCGTGCAGCACCAGACCGACGGTGACGGCGAGGACCAGGTTGCCGAAGCTCGCGGTGTCGACGAGCCGGAAGAAGGGGAACATCCACAGCCCGACGCCGGCCGCGCCGAACAGGTACACCGGACGCCGGCCGACGCGGTCCGAGAGCGCGCCCCAGGCCGGGATGACGGCGAAGTGCACGGCGGAGGCGATGAGGACGGCGTTCAGGGCGGTCTGCTTGGACATGTCGGCGGAGGTGGTCGCGTAGACCAGGATGAAGGCGGTGATGACGTAGTAGGAGATGTTCTCGGCCATCCGCGCGCCCATCGCGACGAGCACGTCCCGCCAGTGGTGGCGCAGCACGGCCACTAGCGGCAGCTTCTCGGCGGCGTCCGCGCCGCGGGCGGCCCTGCGGGCCTCGGCGGCGGCGAGGGCCTGCCGGAATACGGGCGACTCGTCCACCGAGAGGCGGATCCACAGCCCGACCAGGACCAGCACCCCGGACAGCAGGAACGGCACGCGCCAGCCCCAGCTGGTGAACGCGTCGTCCGAGAGCACCGCGGTCAGCAGGGACAGCACACCGGTCGCGAGCAACTGCCCCGCGGGCGCGCCGGTCTGCGGCCAGGAGGCCCAGAAGCCGCGCCGCCGGGCGTCCCCGTGCTCGGACACCAGCAGCACGGCGCCGCCCCACTCGCCGCCGAGCGCGAAGCCCTGCACCAGCCGCAGCAGGGTCAGCAGCACCGGGGCCGCGGTGCCCACACTGGCGTGGGTCGGCAGCAGCCCGATCGCGAAGGTCGCCCCGCCCATCAGCAGCAGGCTCAGCACCAGCAGCTTCTTGCGGCCGAGCCGGTCCCCGTAGTGCCCGAAGACCAGTGCCCCGAGCGGCCGGGCCGCGAAGCCCACGGCATAGGTCAGGAACGACAGCAGGGTCCCGACCAGCGGGTCGGAGCCGGGGAAGAACAGCTTGTTGAACACCAGGGCGGCCGCGGAGCCGTAGAGGAAGAAGTCGTACCACTCGATCGTGGTCCCGATGAGGCTGGCGGCGACGATGCGCTTGAGGTTCGCGGGCGTCGGGGGAGCGGATGATGCTGCGGAGGCCATGTGCGCCACTTCCTCGTGTGCGGTGGGGACGGTACGTATCGCCACACCGTAGGAATCCGCAGGTCAGGCGCACATGTGGCGGGGCAACATAGTTCGAGGGTCAGCTATGCGCGCGGCCACCATGCCGGCTCAGGGAAAGGTGGTTCAGGAGAGGGATCGTGCCCGGAAGGAGCGCTGCCGTCGTCAGAGCACCGGGCTGATGTCGGGGGCGCCGAGCCGTACCGCGTCGGCGGTCCGGTCGTCCGGCTGCTGCTGGGCCTCGCGTTCGGCGGCCACCCGCTTCAGGTAGTGGTCGACCTCGCGGTCCCGATCGGCCTGGTCCCATCCGAGGTGGGGCGCCATCAGTTCCGCGACGGTCCGCGCCGCGTCCACCCCGCGGTCCCAGGACTCGATGGAGATCCGCGTACGCCGGGCGAGCACGTCCTCGACGTGACGGGCACCCTCGTGGGTCACCGCGTACACGGCCTCGACCCGCAGGTAGTCGTCGGAGCTCGGCAGCGGCTCACCGAGTGAGGGGTCGGCCACGACCAGGGCGAGCAGCTCGTGCACCAGGGAGCCGTAGCGGTTCAGCAGGTGCTCGATGCGGGCGACGTGCAGCCCGGAGGACGCGGCGAGGTTGTGGCGGGAGTTCCACAGGGCCGGGTAGCCGTCCGCGCCGAGCAGCGGAACGCGGTGCGTGACGCAGTCGGGCACCTTCTCGTCCAGGCCCCGGACCGCCTCGTCGACCGCGTCCTTGGCCATCACCCGGTAGGTCGTGTACTTGCCGCCGGCCACCACGACGAGCCCGGGCACCGGGTGGGCGACCAGGTGCTCCCGGGACAGCTTGCTGGTCTCCGCGGCCTCGCCCGACAGCAGGGGACGCAGACCCGCGTAGACGCCTTCGACGTCCTCCGGGGCCAGGGGCGTGGCCAGGACGCTGTTGACGTGCTCCAGCAGGTAAGTGACGTCCTTGGAACTCAGGGCGGGATGGGCCTTGTCGAGCGTCCAGTCGGTGTCGGTGGTCCCGATGATCCAGTGCCGCCCCCAGGGGATGACGAACAGCACGCTCTTCTCGGTGCGCAGGATCAGCCCGGTGCGGGAGTTGATCCGGTCGCGGGGGACCAGCAGGTGCACGCCCTTGGAGGCGCGGACGTGGAACTGGCCGCGGGTACCGGCGAGGGACTGGGTGTCGTCGGTCCACACGCCGGTCGCGTTGATCACCTGCTTGGCCCGCACCTCCGTCTCCTCCCCGGTGTCCAGGTCCGTGACCACGGCTCCCACCACCCGCTCGCCCTGCCGCAGGAAGCGGCTGACCCGGGTGCGGTTGGCGGCCAGCGCCCCGTAGGCGGCGGCCGTGCGGACGAGGAACAGGGTGTGCCGGGCGTCGTCGACCTGGGCGTCCCAGTACTGGATCGCGCCGACCAGGGCGTCGGCGCGCAGCGCGGGCGCCTCGCGCAGGGCCCGGCGCTTGAACAGGTGGCGGTGGTGGGGCAGACCCCGGGACGTACCGGAGGCCGTGGCCATGGTGTCGTACAGCAGCACGCCGGCGCCGACGTACGGCCGTTCCCGGACCCGGTGTTGCAGGGGGTAGAGGAACGGCACCGGACGCACCAGGTGCGGGGCCAGGACCTGGAGCAGGAGCCCGCGTTCCTTCAGGGCTTCGGCGACGAGCCGGAAGTCCAGCATCTCCAGGTAGCGCAGGCCGCCGTGGATGAGCTTGCTGGAGCGGCTGGACGTGCCCGACGCCCAGTCCCGGGCCTCGACGAGGCCGACCCTCAGGCCCCGGGTGGCGGCGTCCAGGGCCGCGCCGGCCCCGACCACGCCGCCCCCGACGACGAGGACGTCCAACTCACCTTCTCCCAGGCGGACGAGGGCCTCCGCGCGTGAGCCGGGCGAGAGAGCCACCGGGTTCGCCATGGTCTCCTCCTCGTGCAGCGTGCGGGGCGGCCAGCGCGGGCCGCCCCCTTCGGTCGCTCCCGGCCGGGCCTATTCGACCTTGGCCCAGTCGAGCGTGCGCTCCACCGCCTTCTTCCAGCCCGCGTACTGCTCCTCGCGCTGCTCCTCGGACCACTGGGGCTCCCAGCGCTTGGACTCCTGCCAGTGGGTGCGCAGTTCATCCGTGTCCTGCCAGAAACCGGTGGCCAGACCAGCGGCGTAGGCGGCGCCGAGCGCGGTGGTCTCGGCGACGACCGGGCGGCTGACCGGGACGCCGAGGACGTCGGCCTGGATCTGCATGCACAGGTCGTTGGCCGTCACGCCGCCGTCGACCTTGAGCACGTCGAGGTGGACGCCGGAGTCCTGCTCCATGGCCTCCACCACGTCGCGGCTCTGGTAGCAGATGGCCTCCAGGGTGGCCCGCGCCAGGTGGCCGTTGTCGTTGTACCGGGCGAGGCCGACGATCGCGCCGCGGGCGTCGGAACGCCAGTACGGGGCGAACAGGCCGGAGAAGGCGGGCACGAAGTAGATCCCGCCGTTGTCCTCGACCGTACGCGCCAGGCGCTCGCTCTCGGCGGCGTCGCTGATGACCTTCATCTGGTCGCGCAGCCACTGCACCGCGGAGCCCGTGACGGCGATGGAACCCTCGAGCGCGTAGATCGCCGGGCTGTCGCCGAACTGGTACGCCACGGTGGTCAGCAGGCCGTGCTGGGACCGGACCAGTTCCGTGCCGGTGTTGAGCACCAGGAAGTTGCCCGTGCCGTACGTGTTCTTGGCTTCGCCGGGCGCGTAGCAGACCTGGCCGACGGTGGCCGCCTGCTGGTCGCCGAGCACACCGGTGATGGGGATGGCCGCCCGCAGCGGCCGGGACGTACGGGTCTGTCCGAACGCCTCCCGGTGGGAGGACGGGTTGATGGTCGGCAGCATCGCCCGGGGGATGCCGAAGAAGCCCAGCAGCTCGTCGTCCCAGTCGAGGGTCTCCAGGTCCATCAGCATGGTGCGGCTGGCATTGGTCACGTCGGTGGCGTGGACGCCGCCGTCGGGACCGCCGGTGAGGTTCCACAGCACCCAGGCGTCGGTGTTGCCGAAGAGGGCGTGGCCCTGCTCGGCCGCCTCGCGGACCCCGTCGACGTTCTCCAGGATCCACTGGATCTTGCCGCCGGAGAAGTACGTGGCCGGCGGCAGTCCCGCCTTGCGGCGGATGACGTCGCCCTGGCCCGAGCGGTCCAGCGCCGCCGCGATGGAGTCGGTACGGGTGTCCTGCCAGACGATCGCGTTGTAGTACGGACGGCCGTTGCGCGGGTCCCAGACGACAGTCGTCTCCCGCTGGTTGGTGATGCCGATGGCCGCCAGGTCCTCCGCCGAGAGGTTGCCGTTGCGCAGCGCGGTCTGCATCACCGAGTTGGTGCGCTCCCAGATCTCCACCGGGTCGTGCTCGACCCACCCCGAGCGCGGGAGGATCTGTGAGTGCTCCAGCTGGTGCCGTGCCACCTCGTTGCCGGCATGGTCGAAGATCATGAAACGGGTGCTGGTGGTCCCTTGGTCCACCGCGCCGACGAAGTCCGCCATGGAATGCCGCCTCTCCTAGGGCTCTCCCGGGGCGGCCGCACCACGGCCGCCCCGGGAGCCGGTCAGCTCTCGTCCGGGGCCGGGACCCGTCCGGGGGGCTCCGGCTCAGCGGTCGGCAGGAACCGGCCGATGAAGAACTTGTACAGGCCCGCTCCCAGCAGACCGCCGATCAGCGGACCGACGATCGGCACCCAGAAGTAGAGGTGCCCGTACTGATCTCGCCACGCTCCGCCGTACCCGGTGAAGAAGCTGGCCAGCCGGGGACCGAAGTCGCGTGCCGGGTTGATCGCGTACCCCGCGTTGGTCCCCCACGCCATACCGATGGCCACCACGATCAGGCCGACGATGAACGGCGCCAGGTTCGCGCCGGGGGGCGTGTTGAGCAGGTCCGTGACCGCCAGGATCAGCAGCAGCAGGATCGCGGTGCCGATGATCTGGTCGCGGAACGCGCCCCAGTCGCTGACCGGCAGGTTCGGGTTGCCGTTGGCGGGCAGCGTGGAGAAGACGCCCTGCGTCTTGATCGTGTGGGTGGGGTCCGCCTTGGCCAGCGCCTCGGTGTAGTTCCACCGGACGAGCAGGGCCGCCACGAAGGCGCCGGCCGTCTGGGCCAGCGCGTAGGGAGCCACCTTGCTCCACGGGAAGCCCTTGAACGTCGCCAGCGCGACCGTCACCGCGGGATTGAGGTGAGCACCGCTCAGCCGGGCCGCGACGTACACGCCCAGGGTGACGCCGAGGCCCCAGGCCCAGGCGATGCTGTCGTGGTTGCCCAGGCCGCCCGGCGGAGTGGTGAGGGCCCCGCCGGCGACCACCTGGGCCACCACGCCACAACCGAAGAGGATGAGGATCATCGTGCCGGCGAATTCCGCTGAAAGCTCGCCGACGAGTCCTGATCGCTTGAGTCGCTCAGCCATGGAAGCCCGCTTCCCGCCGGCCCAAGGGTCGGCCGTCGACTGCCCCGAGTCCTCGGGACATCATCTTAGGACCGGTCGGGGCCACAGGCGCGCTGAGCGATGCGGCACCGGGCACGCCTCGCGCAGGACCACGGCGTGGCGGCACCACTGCACGCCTCGCGGGGGGCCGGGCCGTGGCGGCACACTGGTCGTGTGGCGTGCGACCGGCCATGCGTCCGTCCGCCACCGGTCGTGCCCGGGCTCCATGAGGACACCGGGCGCGGGCCCGGCCGCCGGTTCCACCCGGGAGGTCCCCATGAAGATGTTGATCAACAGTCCGGAGACCGTGGTCGCCGACGCCCTGCGGGGACTGGCCGCAGCCCACCCGGAGCTGGACGTGGACGTGGACCGGGGGGTCGTCGTACGCCGGGACGCCCGGGACGGCGGGCGCGTCGGGCTGGTGTCCGGCGGAGGTTCCGGCCACGAGCCGCTGCACGCCGGGTTCGTCGGGTACGGGATGCTGTCGGCCGCGTGTCCCGGCGAGGTGTTCACCTCGCCCGTCCCGGACCAGATGCTGCGCGCGGCGCAGGCCGTCGAGGCCGGGCAGGGCGTGCTGTTCGTCGTCAAGAACTACACCGGTGACGTGCTGAACTTCCAGATGGCCGCCGAACTCGCCGAGGACGACGGCGTCCGGGTCGAGCAGGTCCTCGTCAACGACGACGTCGCCGTGACCGACAGCCTGTACACGGCCGGGCGGCGGGGCACCGGGGCGACGTTGTTCGTGGAGAAGATCGCCGGGGCGGCCGCCGAGGAGGGCGCCCCGCTGGAGCAGGTGGCCGCGCTCGCCCGGCGCGTCAACGAGTCCTCGCGCACCTTCGGCGTGGCGCTCAGCGCCTGCAGCACCCCCGCCAAGGGCGGCCCGACCTTCGACCTGCCGGACGGGGAGATGGAGCTCGGGGTCGGCATCCACGGCGAACCGGGCCGCGAGCGGCGCGCGATGATGCCGGCCCGGGAGATCGCCGAGGTCGCGGTGGGCGCCGTACTCGAGGAGCTGGTGGAGGTGGCTCCGGCCGACGCGCCGGTGCTGGCCCTGGTCAACGGGATGGGCGCGACGCCGCTGCTGGAGCTGTACGGGTTCCACGCCGAGGTGGTCCGGCTGCTGGAGGCCCGGGGCGTGGCGGTGGCGCGGGCGCTCGTCGGAAACTACGTCACGTCGCTGGACATGGCGGGCTGTTCGGTGACCCTCTGCCGGGCCGACGCGGAGACGCTGCGGCTCTGGGACGCACCCGTGCAGACGGCCGCGCTGCGCTGGGGCCGCTGACCGCAGGTGCAGCTGGTCACGGAGACGACCCGTGGCCGCAGACGTGCGAGAGCCCGGCCGTCGGCGCAGACTGGCCAGGTGACCGGAACGCACCTGACACGGGGTCGGAACGTCACCACCGCCGGCCGGGCCGCTTCACAGCCGCTGGCGCTCGCCGCCATGATGTGCGCGGTGTCGATGACGTTCATCGACCAGACCATCGTCTCCATCGCGGCCCCCAGCATCGTCTCCGAACTGGGCCTGTCCGGCTCGGGGATGCAGTGGGTGGTCAACGCCTACCTCCTCGCGCTGGCCGCCTTCTTCGCCCTCGGCGGCCGGCTCGCCGACCTGTGGGGCCCCCGCCGGGTCGTGGTCCTCGGCACGCTCGTGTTCGTCGTGTCCTCGGCCCTGTGCGGGTGCGTGCCGGACGGTGACTACGCGCTGGCCTGGCTGATCGTCTTCCGCGCCACGCAGGGCCTGGGTGCCGCGCTGCTCTTCCCGGCCGCGCTGGCCGTGGTCGTGGCGGTGTTCCCCGTCGAGCGCCGGGGCCGGGCACTCGCCCTGTTCTTCGGGCTGACCGGTGCGCTGACCGCGATCGGGCCGCTGCTCGGCGGCTGGCTCACCGCCTGGACCTGGCGGGCGATCTTCTGGGTCAACGTCCCGGTCGCCGTCGTCGCCCTGGTCCTCACCGTCCTCGCCCGCATCTCAGACCGCCGCCGCGACGAGCGGCTCGACGGCGTCGGCGCCGTGCTGGTGGCGGTCGGGATGGGCCTGAGCGTCCTGGGCTTCCAGCAGGCGTCGGCATGGGGCTGGAGCAGCGTCGCGACCTGGGGCTGCATCGTCGGCGGCCTCGCCGTGCTGGTCGTCTTCTGCCGCTACGAACTGCGCACCCGGCACCCGCTGGTGACCCTCGCGGTGTTCCGCGACCGGGCGTTCACCGTGGACGCGCTGGTGCTGTTCTTCGTGATGACGGCGTTCGTGCCGCTGTTCTTCTTCGCCTCGGTGTACGCGCAGGTGTCGCTGAGCGCCTCGCCCAACCAGGCGGCCCTGTACCTGCTGTACGTCTTCGCCGGCTTCGCCCTCGCCTCGCAGTGGGGCGGCCGCGTCCTCGACAAGCGGGGTGCCCGGCCGGCCCTGAAGACCGGCTGCGTCGTCGGCGCCGTGGGCTTCTACCTGTGGGCCGGCAAACTGACCGACCTGTCCATGCACGACCAGTGGCCGTACGCCGCGCTGGCCGGCGCCGGCATCGGCTTCGTCCTGGCACCCGCCTCGACGGACGCCGTGAACCGCTCCCTCAACGCCTCCTACGGCGAGGTCACCGGCATCACGCAGACCGTGCGCAACTACGCCGCGAGCATCGGTCTCGCCGTCTTCGGCACCCTGCTCACCCACTCCCTGACCGACCACGTCGTGGACACCCTGGAGTCGCGCGGCCTGTCGTCCGGCACCGCCCACGCCGTCTCCCGGGACGTCGCCGAGGCGGTCACCGGCAACCCGGGCGCCCACCGCCCCAGCGGCGACGGACCGTTGGCCACGACCATGCGGGACGCGATGGCGTCGATCCGGATGGACTTCGCCGAGGCCAACCAGTGGGTGTTCTACGGCATGGCCGCCGCCATGGCCCTCGCCTTCCTGGTCGCCCTCCGCCACCCCGGCGGCGTCGCCCCGGCGCAGAGCGCAGACGCCGCGACCGACGGGGCGAGCAGCGCGGGAGGTGCGGAGCCGGGGTCCTCCGGGAGCGAGCGCGAGCCGCGTCCCGGCGGATGAGGCGCCGCGCTTGCGGCCCCCCGTTCCGGCCCGCTTTCCCGACCCTGGGCAATGTCCCCGCAGCCGGACGGGCTTCGTCCGCCGACGGGGGCTGCCGTGAGAAGCCGGCCGCACACGCAAAGGTCCGCCGGGCGCACCGCCCGGCGGACCTCTGCGTGCGGGTGCGCGGCTAGCCGCGACGGCCCGCCGGGTCCTGCGTCAGCTCCTCCTCGCCGGCCGCCACGGCCGGGTCCGCGCCGTGCGTCCCCGCCGGTGCCCGGTCGGCGTGGCCCGGCCACCAGGCGGCGTGGCCGATGAGGGCGGTCAGGCTCGGGGTGAAGAACATCGCCATGACGAAGGCGGCGATCGCGATGCCGAACGAGACCGCGAAGCCCATCTCGGTGAGCAGGGAGTTGCCCGCCAGCATCATCGTGGCGAAGGTCGCCGCCAGGATGAAGCCCGCCGCCGCGACGGTCGGACCGGCGTGCCGCAGGGCCATGCCGGCCGCCTCGCGCGGATCGCGGCCCTCGCGGGCCTCCTCACGCAGCCGGGCGATCATCAGGATGTTGTAGTCCGTGCCGATGGCCACCACGAACAGATACATGATCACCGGGAGCATGAACATCAGCCCCGGGTGGCCCTGGCCGTTCTGGAAGATCAGCACGGTGGCGCCGAGCGTCGCGCCGAAGCCCAGGCCCACCGAGGCGATGAGGTACCAGGGGGCGACGACACTGCGCAGCAGCAGGCCCAGGATGAGCATGATCAGCACGGCGGCGACGGGGAAGACCGTCCGGTAGTCGTGGTTGACGGCCGCGTCGATGTCCTTGTAGATCGAGGACATGCCGCCCACCAGCGCCTCGGTGCCCTCGGGCGCGTTGGCGTGGGCGACGTCGCGCACCTCGCCCACCGTGTCGATCGCCTTGTCCGTCGACGCCTCGTACTTGAGGGTGACGGTGAAGTCCGCCGTGGTGCCGCCCTCGTTGACCTGGCTCAGCTTGGCGTCGGCCACGCCGTCCACGTCGCCCAGCTTGCGGGCGTACGCGTCGAAGCCGGCCTTGTCCAGCGGCTTGCCGTCGGTGCTGCTGAGGTAGACGTCGGTGGGCGCGGCCGCGCCCGCCGAGTACGCCTTCTGCATCTCGTCCTGGACGACCATGGACTCCTTGGTCTTCGGCATGGAGCCCGACGCCAGGTCGAAGGTGGCGTTGAAGCCGAGCGTGCCCAGCGACAGCACCAGCAGCACGACGCCGGAGAGCGCGGCGGTCAGCGCCGGGCGGCGCTGCACCCCGCGGCCGAGCGCGGCGAAGCGGGCGTTCTCCGGCTCCTTCTGCCAGGACTTGGACGGCCAGAAGACCTTCGGGCCGATGAGCGAGACCACGGCCGGGATCAGCGTCAGGCCCGCGATCAGGGTGACGGTGACCGCGATGGCCAGGGCCGGGCCCATCTGCTTGAGGAAGCCGAGCGTGGAGAGCACGAGCGCGAGGAAGGCGATGATGACGGCGCCGGCCGCCGAGGCGATGGCCTCACCCACCCGGGCGACGGCGTTGATCATGGCCTGCTTGGGTTCGTCACCGGCGCGCAGGCGTTCGCGGTAACGGAACATCAGGAACAGGAAGTAGTCCGTGCCCACGCCGAACAGCACGACGATCAGGATCGACGAGACGGAGCTGTTGGCCTGGAGGTCGAACAGCTTGGTGGCGTACGCGATCAGCCCGTTGGCGATGGCGGAGACCAGGCCGATCAGGATCAGCGGCAGGACGGCGAGGATCGGGGCCCGGAAGATGATCAGCAGCGTGACGAGGATGATCACGAACGTGCCGATGCCGATCAGCGCCTCGCCCCGCTTGGAGGAGTCCTGCTGGTCCAGGGCCTGCGCCGCCGAACCGCCGAGCTTCACCTCCAGCCGGGTGCCCTTGGTGAGCGCCTTGACGTCCTCCCGCACCACCTTCGCCGCGTCCGCCTGCTTGGGCTGGCCGGCGTTCTTGCTGTCCATCTGCACCAGGGTGAGGGCGTACCTGCCGTCCTTGGACGGCTGGCCGGGGATCACCCGCTGCACCTGGTCGATGTGCTTCTTGCCCAGCTCGGACGTGATGCGGGCCACGTCCTGCTGGTCGGCGGCGGTGAGCTTGCCGCCGTCGGTGCGCTGGTAGAGGGCGATGGCGGACGGGGTGAAGGCGCTGGGGAACGCCTCCTGCTGCACGTCCGCCGCCTTGATGGACTCGTAACTCTTCGGCAGGAAGCTGCTCTCGTCACTGCTCGACGGCAGTCCGGGAGCCGTGGCCACGATCGCCACCGCGGCGATCAGCCAGGCCACGATCGTCCAGACGGGATGTCGGACGACAGTGTTGCCAATACGTCGGAACATGCGGAAGGTCCTCCTGGACAGGAAGATCACCGCAGCCCGGGGAGCGGACCCTGGCACCGGCGACCTCGACCGGCCCGAACCGACGGGCCGGTCGCATCGTTTGCTGAGGCTCACATCGTAGTGGTGCGCAAGATCACTGCGCCCGCCCGCCCGGTATGGACACCGGCCCGCGACCCGGCTTAGTCTTTCCGTCCAGAAGTGGACACGCCGTCCAAGAGCGCCACCGGAAGCGGCCGGTGGGCACGCTCGTACGGCGCCGGACGACGAGCGGCAGGAGCCGGCCCCATGGGCGACACGCAGGACGACGGCGGGGCCGACGAGCACCTGGTCCGGGAGGCCGAGAAGATCGCCGTCGCCCTGGGGCGCATGTTCCCCGGCCTGTGCGAGGTCGTCCTGCACGACCTGCGCGACCCGCAGCACGCCATCCGGGTCATCGAGAACAACCTCTCCGGCCGGGAGGTCGGGGACTCCGCGACCGAACTCGGACTGGCCCGGATCGCCGACCCCGACTACCCCGGCGTGCTCCAGAACTACCCCAACCGGTTCCCCGACGGACGACCCGTCAAGAGCACGTCCATCGGCATCAAGAACGCCGCCGGCCGGTACGTCGCCGCCCTCTGCCTGAACCTCGACGTCTCCGTCCTGTCCCCGGTGACCCTCGCCCTGTCCCAGCTCGTCGCCACCGACACCGACCACCCCGCCCAGCCCCCGGAGACCCTGCGCGACCGCAACGCCCGCGAGCTGCGCCGCGCCGTCGAGGCGCTGTCGGCCGAACGCGCCGCCACCCCCCGCTCGCTCAGCCGCGCCGACAAGCGGGCCCTGGTGCGCCGGCTGCACCAGGACGGCTGGTTCGACCAGCGGGACGCGGCGCAGACCATCGCCGACCTGCTCGGGGTGTCCCGGGCGACCGTCTACAACTACACCAGGTAAGAGGACACGCCATGGCCGCCGTACCGCCCGTATCGTTCGACGACGTCCGCGGGGCCGCCGCCCGCCTGCGGGGCACCGCCCACCGCACCCCCGTCCTCACCTCCCGCACCCTGGACGAGCGGGCCGGCGCCGAGGTCTTCGTGAAGTGCGAGAACTTCCAGCGGGTCGGCGCCTTCAAGTTCCGCGGCGCCTACAACGCCGTCGCGCAGCTCACCCCCGAGCAGCTGGCCCGGGGCGTCGCCGCGTACTCCTCGGGCAACCACGCCCAGGCCACCGCCCTCGCCGCCCGCGAACTCGGCACCACCGCCGTCATCCTGATGCCCGAGGACGCGCCCCGCTCCAAGCGCGAGGCGACCGCCGGGTACGGCGCGGAGATCGTCACCTACGACCGCTACACCGAGGACCGCACCGCGCTCGGGGAGGCCCTGGCGCGGGACCGGGGCCTGGCCCTGATCCCGCCGTACGACCACCCCCACGTCATCGCGGGGCAGGGCACGGCCGCGCTGGAGCTGCTGGAGGACACCGGCGAACTCGACGCGCTCCTCGTGCCCGTCGGCGGCGGCGGCCTGATCGCGGGCAGCGCCACCGCGGCCAAGGCGCTGCACCCCGGTGTGCGGGTCATCGGCGTCGAGCCGGAGGCGGGCGACGACACCCGGCGCTCCCTCGCGCGCGGCGAACGGGTCGTCATCCCCGTGCCGCGCACCATCGCCGACGGACAGGCCCTGGCCACACCGGGCGAGCTCACCTTCGCCCTGAACCGGCGCCTGGTCGACGACGTCGTCGTGGTCTCCGACGAGGAGATCGTCGACGCCATGCGGTTCGCCTTCGAGCGCCTGAAGATCGTCCTCGAACCCAGCGGCGCCAGCGCCCTCGCCGCCCTCCTGGCCCACCGCGTCACCCCCCGCCCTCGCCGGATCGGCGTCATCGCCTCCGGAGGCAACGTGGACACGACACGGTTCGCCGAACTGCTGGGCGACTGAGCCGTGCGGGCGTATCCGAGCCCCGAAGTCGACCGAGGTTGCGTCGACACTTCGGTGAGTGCCGAACCGCCCGGTGCGTAGCGTGCGGAGTCCTGTGCGGGAGACGCCCGCGTTGATGACCCCGGAGGCCCCCGTGCCGGAGACGGACCTGAAGCGGCAACTCGTCGAGCGGTTCCAGGAGGTCAACGGCGACCATCCGATGACCGACGCGGACGACGCGTACGTCAGCGCGCAGTTCGTCACCCTGGAGGAACTGTGCGCCGTCCATGGGCGCGAAGCCGATGCGGTCCGTCGGCTGATGCTCCAGCAGCGTCTGCCGCTCCCGGGATACCTGCGCTCCGACGGTGCCGAGATGGTGCCGGCCGACCTGTTCGCCCTCGCCGACGAGGCCGGCGGCGTGGACCTGCTCGAAGCGTGGTTCACCGCTCACTGGGCCGACCCGGTCACCGGGAAGGCGGAGTGGCACGCGTATCTCAGCGGACAGTACGTGTGTCTGCACCAGGTCACCCCCGCGACCATCCAGCGCAAGGACCACCTGACGACCGCGATCGGCGCCGCAGTGGACGCGCCGGATGCCGGTTCGGCCCAGTGGTCCGAGCGGCTGCACACCCTGGTCGACGAACTCGACACCCTGGAGCCGGCGTTCACCGCCTACGACCGCCTCCGCTTCGGCGGACCCACGTCCCGGGACACCTGCGTCGACGCCGTGCGTGCCCGCTTCCCGCGCCCGTGACCCGGAGCCGTCGCCGAACACCGCGGGCACCCAGCCCGGGGACGTCGATTGTGGGGCCGCACTCCATATCGGGGGGCGGCCCCCGCTCCTACCGTCCCTCCGCATGACACCGACCAGAGCCGCACACCACCGCATCGCCGCCGCGCTCGCGACACTGCTCGTCGCCCTGGGCCTCGGCCTGTACGCGCCCGGCCGGGCCGCCGCGGCCTCCCTCCAGGAGGTCACCGGCTTCGGCACGAACCCCGGCGCCCTGCGCATGTTCCGCTACGTCCCCGACGGACTGCCCGCCGGCCGGCCCGTGGTGGTCGCCCTGCACGGATGCACCCAGAACGCCGCCGGGTACGGCACCGGCGCCGGCTGGCTCCAGCTCGCCGACCGGTGGAAGTTCTCCGTCGTCCTGCCGCAGCAGCAGACCGCCAACAACGCCTCCTCCTGCTTCGACTGGTTCCAGACCGGCGACGTCCAGCGCGGCCAGGGCGAGGCCGCCTCCGTCGCGCAGATGGTCGACCGGCACCTCGCCGACGTCGGCGGGGACGCCTCGCGCGTGTACGTGACCGGCCTGTCGGCGGGCGGCGCGATGACGGCCGTGATGATGGCGGCCTACCCGGACCGGTTCGCCGCCGGCGGGATCGTCGCCGGGCTGCCCTACGGCTGCGCGCAGGCCGCCGGGTCGCCGTACGTGTGCATGTACGTCGGCGCCACCCAGACCCCGCGGCAGTGGGGCGACCGGGTGCGCGCCGCCGACCCCGGCCACCCGGGCCCCTGGCCGAAGCTCACCGTCTTCCAGGGCACCGCCGACTACACCGTCAAACCCGTGAACATGACCGACCTGGTCGAGCAGTGGACCGACGTCCAGGGCGCCGACCAGACCGCCGACGTCAGCGACACCGTCGGCGGCTACCCGCACCGGGTGTACCGGGCGTCGTCGGGTGCCGCCGTCGTCGAGACGTACAGCATCACCGGCATGGGGCACGGCCAGCCCGTCGACCCCGGCAGCGGCCAGGCGCAGTGCGGGACGGCCGGCGCCTACCTCCTGGACGTCGACCTGTGCGCGGCGTACCGGATGGGGACGGCCTGGGGACTCGACTCCGCCTGACGGCCCGGACCGGGGCGGGGCGGCCCGCAGCGGACCCGTCGGCCGACACCGCCCCGTCCGGCCCGGCCCCTGTCCGCCGACCGGGGGACCAAGGACCTGACGGGGCGTCAGCCAGAGCCGTGTCGCCAGGGCTTTCTCCGTCAAGCGCGGCGCGCGCCTCCCCGGCGTTTCACCCGGATGCCCCGCGTTGCGGGCCCGACACGCCGGGACGGCGTTCACCCGCCTGAGCATCCCGAGTGGTGCGAGCCCGGGGCCTGGCTGACGGTGGTTCAGTCAGGGCCGGGTCGGTACAGCTGACGAAGAGCCAGCTGCCCGGTCGTGGCGGAAGGACCCTCACATGCGTTCTGTTCGCATCATCCTCGCCACCGCGGTGGCGTCGGCGTCCCTCGCCGTCGCCGCTCCCGCGGCCTTCGCGGCCGGAGGTGACTGGGACCACGACTCCTCCTCGTACAGCAAGGAGAGCAAGGAACACGGATCATCCACCAAGGAGCACGACGGCGGCGGGAGCCACGACGGCCCGCACGGCGGTGTGCACACGGGTGGCGGTGCGCTGACCATGACGAAGGGGGACGACCCCGGCGCCCGTGACCCGAAGTTCGACCCGGAGACCTACAAGGACAAGGACAGCGACCACGGCGGCTCGTCCTGGACCAAGGACGAGGGCGGCGAGTCCTCCTCCTGGACCAAGGAAAAGGACAACGAGGGCTGGAGCGGCGACCACGAGAAGCCCCGCGGCGGGATGCACACCGGAGGCGGCGCGCTCGCCGCGCCCACCGTGACCGCGGGCGGTCTGGCCGTCCTGGCCCTCGCAGGAACCGGCCTGTACGCCGCGCGCCGCAAGAAGTCGGCCCACGGCCTGGCCTGATCCATGCCGGACGCGATAGAGCCGCGGCCGCCACCGGTGCATCGTGTGGCGGCCGCCCGGCGTCTGCGCCCCGTCCGCCCTCCTGCCGTGCCCCCAGAGGTGAACCTCGATGACCGTCCCTCCCGCTTCCCCCTCCGGCGACGAGCCCGAACCGGCCGGCCAGGGGTCCCGCGGCGGCCTGACCGTGCTGTGCGCCGTGGCCCTGCTGCTCGTGGCGATGAGCCTGCTCGGCGGCCGTGACCGCGCCGCCGACGACCACGGCGCGGCGGCCGCCGCGTCCCGTCGGCCGGCCGTCCCGCAGGCCGCCGCCCCGGCGTCGCCCGCCGGTGACGCGCCGGTGCGCGAACTCCCGCGGTCGCGGCCGGTGCGGCTGCTCATCCCCGAGATCGGGGTCGACGCGCCGTTCACCGAGCTCGCCCTCGGCTCCACGGGCCAGCTCAAGCCACCGCCCGCGAACGACACCAACCTCGTCGGCTGGTACGCCGACGGCGCCTCCCCGGGTGAGCTCGGCACCGCCGTGATCGCCGGACACGTCGACACCAAGACGTCGGCCGCCGTCTTCGCCAACCTCAACCAGCTGCGGAAGGGCGACGTCTTCCAGGTCGTGCGCGCCGACGGGCGCAAGGCGACCTTCGAGGTCGACACCGCCGAGACCTTCGCCAAGGACGACTTCCCCAGCGAGCGCGTGTACGGCGACACGCCCGACGCCCAGGTGCGGCTGATCACCTGCGCGGGCGACTACGACCGCACGGTCCGCGACTACAAGGACAACCTGGTGGTCTTCGCCCACCTGGTCTGACCCGCCCCGGCGGACCCGGCCGGACAGCCCGTCCGCCGGTCACCCGCGCAGTCCACACGAATCGCGCGCCGCAGCCGACCGGCACAGGATCGAGTCGCGCCCCCGGCGTCCCCGTCAGGGCCCCCGGCGTCTCCGTCAGGGCCCACGGCACCTCCGGCGCCTACGGCCTTCCCTCCTCCGGCGCCCCGTCCCCCCGGCGCCCCCGTCCCCTCCCGCGAAGGAGTTGTGCCCAGGATGACCACCACGTCCGCGCCCGTCTCACCGCCGCCGACCGGACAGGCGTCGCAGCGCGTGTCCCAGTCCGTGTTCGACGGCTCCCTGCTCCGCGTCATCCTCCTGATCGACGTCCACGACGGCGCCCAGCAGCAGTTCCTGGAGGCGTACGAGCAGCTCTGCAACCAGGTCGCGTCCGTCCCCGGGCACGTCAGCGAGCAGCTGTGCCAGTCGATCGAGAACCCCTCCCAGTGGCTCGTCACCAGCGAGTGGGAGAGCGCGCTGCCCTTCCTCACCTGGGTGAACAGCGAGGAGCACGTGCGGATGGTCCAGCCGCTGCACGGCTGCGTCCGGGACACCCGCTCGCTGCGCTTCCACGTCGTCCGCGAGATCGGGGGCTCCGGGGCGCAGAACGCCAAGGGGAGCCTCCAGGCCGCCCCGCGCATCGGCGACGGGGTGATCCGGCACGCGCTCACCTTCACGGTGAAGCCGGGCAGCGAGGAGAAGGTCGCCGAGATCCTCGCCGGCTACGCCTCGCCCGAGCCGCGCGTCGACGACACCACCCGGCTGTGCCGGACCTCCCTGTTCCTGCACGGCAACAGGGTGGTGCGCGCCATCGAGGTGCGCGGCGACCTGCTCGCGGCCCTGCGCCACGTGGCCCGGCAGCCCGAGGTGCGGGCCGTCGAGGAGGCCATCAACCCGTACCTGGAGCAGGACCGCGACCTGGACGACCCCGAGTCCGCGCGCGTCTTCTTCACCCGGGCGGCGCTGCCCGCCGTCCACCACGTCACGGTGGAGCAGGAGGACCCGACGGCCCAGCGGCACGCGCTGTTCTACCCGGCCCGGCCGGAGTGCGGGATGCGGCTGGCCGAGGAGCTGGCCCGGCACGACGAGGCGGCGGCGGACGACCCGCGCAGCCCGGTCCTGGGCAGCACGATCTTCCAGCGGGACGAGGTCGTCGTACGGCTGCTCGACGTGCGCTTCGGCCTGGACGACGAGGGTCTCGGGCGCTGCCTCGGGCTGTCCGGGGCCGGGCGGGTCAGGGAGCTGACGACGCTCCTCGACGGCCCCGACGCCGTCGGCGTCCAGGACGGCGACCTCCCGCGGATCGTGGAGCTGGCCCGGATGAGGGCGGTCACCGACCGCCGCTCGCCGCAGGACTGAACCCCGCGGCACACGACGGCCGGCCGGGCCCGCGGGAAGCGGGCCCGGCCGGCCGTCGTGTGCGGGGGACGTCCCCGGGGCGGTCCCGAGGGAGCCGCCCCGGGCACGGTCACCTGGGTACGGTGCAGTCGAACGCGTGCAGGTACGAGTTGACCGGGCGGACGTCGTCGACGACGAGCCCCGCCCCGGTCAGCCGGGAGATCATGCTGTCGGTGGTGTGCTTCGCCCCGCCGACGTTCAGCAGCAGCATCAGGTCCATCGCGGTGCTGAACCGCATCGACGGCGTGTCGTCGACGAGGTTCTCGATGACCACGACCCGGGTGCCCGGACCGCCGGCCTCGACGACGTTGCGCAGCAGGCGCGCCGTGCTCTCGTCGTCCCACTCCAGGATGTTCTTGATGACGTAGACGTCGGCCTTGACCGGAACGGTCGTACGGACGTCGCCCGGCACGATCCGCGCCCGGTCGGCGAGGTCGCCGCCCGGCATCAGCCGCGGCAGGGCGTTCTCGACGACCCGCGGCAGGTCGAGCAGACTGCCGTGCATCGACGGGTACTTGTCGAGCAGGCTCGCCACCACGTGGCCCTGGCCGCCGCCGAGGTCGGCGACCGAGGCGCAGCCCGAGAGGTCCAGCAGCGCCGCGACGTCCCGCGCCGACTGCTCGCTGGAGGTCGTCATGGCCCGGTTGAAGACGTCCGCCGACTCGGGGGCGTCCTCGTTGAGGTAGGTGAAGAACTCCTTGCCGTACAGGTCCTCGACGACGTTGCGGCCGGTGCGCACCGCCTCGTCCAGCTTCGGCCAGGCGTCCCACGTCCACGCCTCCGTGCACCACAGGGTGATGGCGCGCAGGCTGTGCGGGTCGTCCTCGCGCAGCAGGCGGGAGGTCGCGGTGTGCGCGTACGTCCCGTCCGGCTGCTCGGCGAACACGTCGTAGCAGGCAAGGGCCCGCAGCAGCCGTCGCAGCGGCTTGGGTTCGGCCTTCACCGCGGCCGCGAGGTCCTCGACGGTCATCGGGGTGTCGCCGAGCGCGTCGGCGACACCCAGCCGGGCGGCGGCGCGGAGGGCGGCGGCGCAGGCCGCCCCGAACGCGAGCTCCCTGAGCCGCATCGGCGGCGGCGGAGCAGTCGGTGCGGTCGTCATGTACCGCGTCCTTCCTGGGAGGGGGAGGTGGGGTTCGTGCCGGCGGCGCGGCGGGTCAGCACAGGCCCGCGGGCTGCGAGGCCCGGCAGGTGTTGTCCTGGAAGGTGTTCTCGACGCCGGACCGCTCGTCGACGAGGTCGGCCGGGGAGTTGCCCTGGAGGTGGTTGCCGGTGATCCGGTTCCGGTCGTTGGTGGCGCCGACCAGGCTCTTCAGCAGGACGATGCCGCCCGACGCGGGCGAGGTGCCCACGTTGTCGCGGACCTCGTTGCCGGTGACCAGGGTGTCCTCGGCGCCGGTGAGGACGATGCCCGAGCCCTGCAGGGCGAACAGCCGCGCGGTCTTCGGGCAGGACTTGTTGTTGGCGACGACCTGGTTGTCGCGCACGGTGAGGGCGCCGGCCCGGGGCTTGTTCTCGTCGCCGACGACGAACACGCCCGCGCAGTTGCCGGTGAGGCGGTTGTGGGCGACGGTCAGGTCGCGCAGCCGGCGCACGGTGACGCCGATCCGGTTGCCCTCCAGCCGGTTGTGCTCGACGACGGTGCCGTCGGTGTCCTTGGCGCCCTGCTCCTCGCCCACGCTGTTGGCGAGGAAGAGGCCGGCGTCACCGTTGTCGCGGGCGGTGTTGCCGCGGAACGTGCCCCGGACCGACTGCTCCTGGGCGATGCCCCACACCCCGTTGCGCACCGCGGTCACGCCGCGCACGGTGAGTCGGTCGGTGTACGTGGCGTGCACGCCGTCGTGGCTGAACCCGGACACGGTCAGCGAGGCCACGGTGACGTCCTTCACGGGGTGGCCCGCGGTCCCCTTCACACAGATCCCGTTGCCGTCCGCGGCGCAGCCGGCGGCGGCCTTCTGGGTGCTGGGCTCGACGACCGTGCCCCGGCCCATGCCGCGCAGGGTCAGTCCGGGCGTGCTCACCGTGACGCTCTCGTGGTAGGTGCCGGGCGTGACGAGGACGGTGTCGCCGGGCTCGGCCGCGTCCACGGCCCGCTGGATCGACTCACCCGGTTTGACGACGTGGAGTGCATGCCCGACGGGGGGAGCGGCACCGAGGCCCGCTCCGAGGATCGCCGCGGTGCATGCCAGATATGCGATGCGAGAGTTCGGCATAATCCGTACGATATGCACGCGTTCCGGGCGAACTTCTGGATAGGTCCGTCCGGTGGCGTGTCTCCCTGGGCGGGTCCGTGTCCCGCCGGACGGCCCTCCGTCGCACCTCGGCGCAACGAGGAGTTCACCGTTCCGCCGGGCCCGCGTCATCGCGGGGGCGCGGCCCGGGCCTAGCTTGGCGCGAGCTGTCAATTGATCTTGTGTCAGGAGCAGTGGCGAACGGGGGGAGTGGCGGCTGATGCTGCACGCGAGGAGAAGGCACGGAAGACCGGTACGGGCAGTGGTGCTCGGAGTGGGCGCCGCGCTGACGGCGGGGCTGCTGCACCTCGGAGCGGCCCCCGCCGTGGCGGCCGGCCGGGACGCCGGGCCGGCGAAGGCTGCCGGGACGGACGCGACCGACGGATCCGCGCGGGGTGGGGACCCCGGGCCGACGGCCTCCGAGGCCTCCGAGGAGGGGGCCCTGGCGGCGGCGCGCCGTTCGGGCCGCAGTGTCGAGGTGACCTCGCTGCGCGGCGAGAGCAGCGACGTGTACGCCACCCCCGACGGGCACCTGGAGGCGCGCGAGTACCTGCGCCCGGTGCGCACCCGCGTCGACGGCGTCTGGAAGCCCGTCGACACCGCCCTGGTCGAGGCCGGTGACGGGATGGTCGCCCCCCGGGCCGCCACCGTGGGGCTGGAGTTCTCCGGCGGTGGCGCGGGCGGGCCGCTGGTGCGGCTGGAGCGCGCGGGCAGGACCCTGGAACTCTCCTGGCCGGGCGCTGTCCCCGCACCCAAGCTTGACGGGAACATGGCAACATATCCGGACATCCTGCCGGGTGTGGACCTGCGTCTGGGAGCCCGCCCGGACGGCTTCACCCAGCTCCTCGTCGTGAAGTCGGCCGAGGCCGCGCGCAGCAAGGAACTCGCGGCACTGCGGCTGACGCTGGACGCCGGCGGCATGACCGTCCGGGAGACCGCGAACGGCGGCCTCAAGGCCGTGGACAAGGGCGCCGGCGGCGTGGTGTTCGAGGCGCCGACCCCGGTGATGTGGGACTCCAGCACCCGCGGCGACACCGCGCCGAGCACCCCCACGACCGCGTCCGGCCCGGCCCGGGCGGGGTCCGTGACGGGCACGCGCCCACGGACGTCCGCCGCGGCGGCCACCTCGGCCGCACCCGGCCCCACGGCGGGTGCCCCCACGCCCGACGAGCCGACCGCCGGTGAGTCCGGACGCCTGGAGCGGGTCGGCGTCGACGTGGCCGACGGAGGGGACGCCCTGGTCCTCACCCCGGACAAGGACCTGCTGACGGGCTCCGGCACCGTCTACCCCGTCTACATCGACCCGCAGTGGTACTCGCCCAAGGCCACCGCCTGGACCATGGCCTCCCGCTACTGGGCGGGTTCACCGCAGTGGAAGTTCAACGGCGACCCCGACGCGGGGCTCGGCTACTGCGGCTGGGACTACTGCGCCCCGTACGACGTGAAGCGGCTCTTCTACCAGATCCCCACCACCAAGTTCGCCGGACGCACCATCCTGTCCGCGGAGTTCGTGGTGCGCGAGACCCACGCGGCCTCCTGCCAGAAGCGCGAGGTGCAGCTGTGGCGGACCAAGGCCATCTCCTCCGCCACCACCTGGAACTCCCAGAACGCCTCCGACTTCTGGCTGGAGCGCCTGAAGACCCTCAGCTTCGCCTACGGCTTCGACGGCTGCGCCTCCGCCGACGCCGAGTTCGACGTCAAGGACACGGTGGCCCTGGCCGCCGCCAAGAAGTGGCCGACGGTCACCTTCGGACTGCGCGCCTCCGACGAGTCCGACCGCTACACCTGGAAGCGGTTCTCCGACGACGCCTACCTGCGGGTCAAGTACAACCGCGCCCCGAACAAGATCGGCCTGTCGCAGCTCACCATGAGCCCCGGCGGCCCCTGCCAGCCGTCCGAGAAGACGGTGCGCATCCGCTCCACGGCGACGGTCCGCGCCAACGACGTCACCGACCCGGACGGCGACTCCGTCTCCGTGCAGTTCCAGGCGTCCTGGGACGCCGGTGACGGCGGCGGCTGGAAGGCCCGCTGGACCTCGGCGCGCACCACCGCCAAGAGCAGCGGCTCCGACTTCTCCCTGGTGCTGCCGAGCGCCGTCCCCAAGAACAAGCACGTGGACTGGCACGTCCGCTCCTACGACGGCGCCCAGTGGTCCGCGTGGAGCTACACGGGCGCCCACGGCTGCCACTTCATGTACGACACCAGCGTGCCCGTCGGACCGGTGATCAGCTCCCGACAGTACGGCGCCTCCGACCCCGAGGACCCGAACGACCCCTGGTGGGACGGCGTCGGCCGCTACGGCACCTTCTCCATCGACACCACGTCGACCGACGTGACCACGTACTGGTTCGGGGTCAACTCCGCGCCCAGCAGCGCCAACACGCTCACCACCTCGGGCGGGGGCGCCAAGACGATCACGTTCATGCCGACCCGTCCCGGCGTCAACTTCATCACCGCCCAGGCCTTCGACACGGCCGGCAACGGCTCGGAACCCACGACGTACACCTTCCGGGTGCGCTCCGGCCAGCCCGACCGGCTGTCGTGGCAGCTGGACGAGGCCGCGGGGGCGACCAGTGTCGCCGGGGCGGGCGGCGACTGGCCGGCCGAGTTGCACGGGGCCACCCCGGGCGCGGCCGGTGTCTCCGGTACCAGCCTCACCTTCGACGGCACCGACGACTACGCCGCCACCACCTCGCCCGTCCTCAACACCGGCAAGAGCTTCTCGGTGTCGCTGTGGGCGAAGCTGGCCGGCACCGACCCCGGCCACGCGAGCACCGCCGTGTCCCAGTCCGGCCAGTACCAGAGCGGCCTGGAGATCTACTACTCGTCCGCGATGGGCGGCTGGCAGTTCCTGCGGGCCGGCTCCGACGTGCCCTCGGGGGCCACCGCCGTGCGCGCGTCCCAGCCGCCGTGCGCCTCCGGCGACACCGCCTGCACCACCGCCCGGCTGACCGACTGGACCCACCTGGTCGGCGTGTTCGACAACGTCAACCACCTGCTCAAGCTGTACGTGGGCGGCAAGCTCGTCGGCAGCGCGACGTTCACCGGGCCCTGGGACGCCCGCGGCGGCACCCTGCTCGGCGGGGTCTCGCACGGCGGCACGACCGGCAACTTCTTCCCCGGCTCGCTCGACGACGTCCAGCTCTTCGACTACCAGCTCTCCGACGCCCAGGTGGCGAAGCTCGCCGCGCGGCAGCCGGTCGACACCGGCCGGCCCGCCAAGCTGGTGTGGCCGCTGGACGAGACGGCCGACGCGACCGCGGTGACCGGCCGCGGCCAGCGCGCCGATGCCGTGCTCAAGGGCGGTGCCACCGCGGGAGACCCCGGCGTGAACGGGCGGGCCGTCACCTTCGACGGCGTCGACGACCACGCCACCACGGGCCGCCCCGCCCTGGACACCTTCCAGAGCTTCGCGGTCTCCGCCTGGGTGCGCCTGCCCAAGGACAAGGAGGCCCGGTCGATGATCGCGGTCTCCCAACTCGGTTCGACACGACGCAGTTTCGAGATCTACCACTCCTCCGCGCTCGGCGGCTGGGTGTTCCTGCGGCCCGAGTCCGACACCGCGGACGCCCCGCTGGTCCGCGCCACACAGAGCGCCTGCCCCGCCAACACCAACTGCGCGGCCGGCCGGTTCGGCGAGTGGAACCACGTGGTGGGCGTCTACGACGCCGACGCCGCCCGGCTCCTGCTCTACGTCAACGGTGTGCTGCAGGCGAGCACCCCGTACACGTTCCGCTGGTCGTCGGAGGGCCCGTTGACCTTCGGCAGCGGTCTCAACACGGACGGCTCGGTGAGCTCGCCGCTCAAGGGGAGCGTCGACGACGTGCGGCTGTACGACCGGGCCGTGTCCGGTGACGAGGTGAAGCAGTTGTTCAAGCAGCGTCCGCTGGTCGGCGCCCGCTGGACGTTCGCCTCGGCCGCGGGCAGCCCCGCGGTCACCCCGGACGCCTCCGCGGCCGGGGCGGGCATGACCCTGTACAACGGCGCCGCCACCGGCTCCGGCTGGGTCGACGGCGGGCTGGCCCTGGACGGCGTCGACGACTACGCGGCCACCGCGAGCGGTGTCACGACCGTCGACACCGGCGCCAGCTTCACCGTGAGCGCGTTCGTGCAGGCCGCCGCCCAGCCCACCGGGAACGTCACCCTGCTCAGCGCGCCGGGCGCCAACAGGAGCGCGTTCGCCGTCCGTTACGTACCCGGCTCCGCGCCGGACGACCCCGGACGCTGGCGCATCGAGACCGCCGACGCGGACACCACGACCGCCTCCACGACCCAGGTGGACAACGGACAGTTCTTCAGCGTCCAGGACTGGACCCACGTGGCCCTCGTCTACGACGGCTTCGCCCGCGACCTGAGCCTGTATGTCAACGGCGAACTGCAGGACGTGGCCTGCGTCGACGCCGACGAGAACGGCGAGCCGGACGTGGCCGGCTGCACGGACGTCGACTCCTCCGGCGAGAACGTGGTGACGTTCAAGGCCGCGCAGAACCTCCAGCTCGGCCGGGCCAGGACCGGCAGCGGCACCTGGGGCGAGTACTTCCCCGGCACGGTCTCGGACCTGTGGACCTTCCAGGGCGCGCTCACCGACACCCAGATCAGTCACCTCGCCGTCGGCATGCCGGGCGTGGCGACCGCCGTACCGAGCGGCGACTGACCCGCCCGACCGCCCGTCCACCCCGCGGGACGCCCCGTCCGGCCCAGTGGCCCGGACCGGACGTCCCGCGGGACGTCACCGCCCGCACGGAACACGTCATGCCACCGCGCCCGAGTCCATCCGGGAGCGCACAGGGGACTACGAGGGATGACCATGAGATCCGGACCACGCAGACTGCTCAGCCCGTTCCGCACACTCCGGCCACCCCGGCGCGGGGTCGCCCTGGCCACCGCCGGGGTGCTGACCGCGACCCTGCTCCAGGGCCTCGCCGTCCCGGCCGCCGCCGGCGGCTGGCACCGGCCCGCGCTGCCCGCCGCGGAGACGTCGCTCGCCGGCGGCCCGGCGGGCAAGGCCGTCCCGCGCACGGTGGCCAAGGGTCCCCGCACTCCGCAGGAGCCCCCCGCCCGGGCGTGGCCGAAGGCCGGCTCGGCGACCGTGGACCTCGCCCGGACCGCCGCCGCCCGGTCCGCCGGCACGGCACCCCACGTCAAGGGGCTGCCGCTGACGCTCGACACGCGGGTCGGCCGGGGGAGGAAGGCGGCCACCGGCACCGTCGAAGCCCGCCTCCTGGACCGGGCGTTCGCCCGCAGGGCAGGTCTCGACGGCCCCGTCTTCACCCTGCGCCCCGGCACCGCCCAGGGCGCCGGAGCCGTCCGTGCCGGGCTCGACTACGCCTCCTTCGCGGGCGCGTACGGCGGCGGCTACGGCGAGCGGCTGCGCCTGGTGCAGCTGCCCGCCTGCGTGCTGAGCACCCCCGACCAGCCGCAGTGCCGCACGGCCCGGCCGGTGCGGACGGTCAACGACACCGAGCACAAGACCCTCACCGCGCAGGCGGTCACGCTCGGCGCGTCCTCCGCCACGGTGCTCGCGGCAGCCGCCGACACCGGCAGCGGCCTCGGCGATTACAAGGCCACCTCCCTTTCTGCGTCGTCCAGTTGGAGCACCGACCTCAACAGCGGCTCCTTCGCCTGGTCGTACCCGATGGCCGTGCCGCAGGTGCCGGGCGGGCTCGTCCCCAACGTCTCCCTGTCGTACTCCTCGGGCGCGATCGACGGCCGCACCGGCAACACCAACAACCAGGCGTCCTGGGTGGGCGACGGCTTCGACCTCTCACCCGGCTTCATCGAGCGCCGCTACAAGGCGTGTTCCGACGACGACGTGAAGAACGCCGACGGGAACGAACCCGGCGACCTGTGCTGGGGTTACGACAACGCCGTCCTCGAACTCAACGGCGCCGGCGGCGAACTGGTGCCCAGCGGCACCAACACCTGGAAGCTCAAGGACGACGACGGCACCAAGGTCGAGCGGATCTACGGCTCCACCGGCGACGTCCGCTCCAACGGCGCCCGCAACGACGAGTACTGGCGCGTCACCGCCTCCGACGGCACCCAGTACTACTTCGGCTACAACCGGCTGCCCGGCTGGGCCAGTGGCAACGAGACCACCGACTCCACCTGGACCGTCCCCGTCTTCGGCGACGACGCCGGAGAGCCCTGCCACGCCGCCGCCTTCGCCGACTCCTGGTGCCAGCAGGGCTACCGCTGGAACCTCGACTACGTGGTGGACACGCACGGCGACGCCGTCGCGTACTACTACGACAAGGAGGGCAATTCCTACGGCCGCAACCTCAAGGCGGCCGACGACACCCCGTACGTCCGCGGCGGCACCCTCGACCGCATCGAGTACGGGCTGCGGTCCAACGCCGTCTACACCGGCAAGGCGCTCGCCCTGGTCGACTTCACCAGCTCCGAGCGGTGCCTCCCCGACTCCACCACCACCTGCGCGTCGATCGCCACCGACGCCTCCCACTGGTACGACACCCCGTGGGACCTGAACTGCGACGCGGGCACCGACTGCGACAAGGGCCGCGTCTCCCCGGCGTTCTTCACCCGCAAGCGGCTCACCGACGTCACCACCAAGGTCCTGGTCTCCGGCGCCTACAGCAAGGTCGACACCTGGAAGCTCACCCACCGCTGGGGCCAGGCCGACATCGACTACCAACTGCTGCTGGACTCCGTGCAGCGCACCGGCTACGACAGCACCACCTCGATCACCACGCCGAAGGTCACCTTCGCCTACACCCAGCTCGCCAACCGGCTCGACCGGACCGGTGACGGCTGGGCCCCGTTCATCAAGGCCCGGCTGTCCACCGTTGCCGACGAGTCCGGCGGACAGATCGACGTCGGCTACTCCGACCCGGTGTGCGACGCGAACGCACTGCCCACCCCCGAGACCAACACCACCCGCTGCTTCCCGCAGTACATCGGCGGCAGCTCCACCACCGATCCCGAGCGGCAGTGGTTCAACAAGTACGTGGTGAACACGGTCACCTCCACCGACCGCACCGGCGGCGCCCCCGACCAGGTCACCCAGTACGACTACCTGGACGGCGCCGCCTGGCACTACGACGACGCCGACGGCATGACCAAGGACACGTTCAAGACCTGGTCGGAGTGGCGCGGCTACGGCCACGTCCGGGTGCGCACCGGCGGACAGGGCGGCGCCGCCGCGATGCGGACCCAGAGCGACTCCTACTTCCTGCGCGGCATGGACGGTGACCGCAAGAGCACCTCCGGCGGCACCAAGTCCGTCAGCGTCGCCCTGGAGTCCGGCGAGGGCGACCCGCTCACCGACCACGCCTCGGCGGCCGGCTTCTCGTACCGGACCGTCACCTACTCCGGACCCGGCGGCACGGTGCTGGCCAAGACGGTGAGCCGGCCCTGGCACAAGGAGACGGCCCGCAAGGTCCGCGACTGGGGCACCGTCACCGCCGACCTCAGCGGCACCGAGAACACCCGCACCTGGACCTCCCTCGACGACGGGGCCGGCGCCAAGTGGCGCACCACCTCCACCACCAACACCTTCGACCCGGCGACCGGCCAGATCACCCAGACCGACGACGCCGGGGACACCTCCACCCCCGACGACGACCAGTGCACCCGCACGACCTTCGTCACGGGCAGCGTCGTCCTCAACACCCCGGTGCGGGTGGAGACCGTCGCGAAGGCGTGCGGCGCCACCACCAGCCACCCGGCCGACGTCGTCTCCGACACCCGTACCGCCTACGACGGAGGGGCCTACGGCGCCCCCGCCACCAAGGGCGACGCCACCCGGGTCGCCAAGCTCAGGAAGTACGACGGGACCACGGCCGTCTACCTGGAGTCCGGCTCCACCGTCGACACCTACGGGCGGACCCTGTCCTCCACCGACCTGACCGCCGACGTGAGCGTCACCTCGGCCGGCACCCTCACGCGCACCGCCCGCTCCGACGGCCGGACCACCACCACGGTGTACAGCCCCACCACCGGCTTCCCCACCAGCTCCACCGTCACCACCCCGCCCGCCACCCCGGGCGACAGCACCACCACCACGACCAGCACCACCACCTACGAACCGCTGCGCGGCCAGCAGGCGACCCAGACCGACACCAACGGCAAGGTCACCACCTACGCCTACGACGCGCTCGGCCGCGCCACCAAGGTGTGGCTCGCCGACCGCACCACCGGCCAGACCCCGAACTACGAGTTCACCTACACCCTCACCGAGGGCAAGCCGGCCGTGGTCGGGACGCGGACCATCGGCAACAGCGGCGCCCAGGACACCTCGTACACCTTCTACGACGGGTTCCTGCGCCCCCGGCAGACCCAGTCGCCCGGCCCCGCCGGCGGCACCCTGCTGACCGACACCTTCTACGACGAACGCGGCCTGGTGGCCAAGGAGTTCGCGCCGTACTACACCGACCGGACCGCGCCGTCCACGACGCTGTTCAAGCTCGACGACGCGCTGGCCGTGGAGACCCAGACCTGGCACACCTACGACGGCCTCGGCCGGCCGACCGAGGAGCGCCGGGTCGCGGGCAACGGCGACGGCGGCAAGGTCCTGGGCGTCACCCGGACGATCTACGGCGGTGACCGCACCACCGTCATCCCGCCCGTCGGCGGCACCGCCACCACCACCCTGAACGACTCGCGCGGCCGGACCACCGAACTGCGCCTGCTGCACGCCCGCAGCCCGGAGGCCGCCTACGACACCACCTCCTACGCCTACACGCCGAGCGGCGCCCCGGCCAAGGTCACCGACCCGGCCGGCAACGGCTGGACGTGGACGTACGACCTGCTGGGCCGCACCACCGACACCACCGACCCCGACAAGGGCGCGATCCACTACGACTACGACGACCGCGGTCAGCTGACCAGCACCAGGGACGCCCGCGGCACCGTCCTCGCGCACCTCTACGACGGCCAGGGCCGCCAGACCGAACTGCGCGAGGGCTCCGCCACCGGCACCCTGCGCGCCAAGTGGGTCTACGACACCGTCAGCGGCGCCAAGGGCCGCCTCGCCGAGTCGATCCGCTACAGCGGGGGACAGGCGTACAGCACCAAGGTCGTCGCCTACGACCGGCTCTACCGGCCGCTGCGCACGTCCGTGACGATCCCCGCCGCCGAGGGCGCCCTGCAGGGCACCTACCTCACGGCGACCACCTACAACGCGTCCGGCACCGTGCAGGGCGTCGGCTACCCGAAGGCGGGTGCGCTGGCGGCCACGACCGTGACGTACACCTACGAGGACGGCACCCTGCGGCCCGTCGGCGTCAGCGGACCGCAGGACCTGACCGGCAGCACCCGCTACAGCTTCACCGGCAAGCCGCTGCAGTACGCCTTCGCCGCCAACGGCGGCAAGAGCACCTACGAGACCAACACCTACGAGTGGGGCACCCAGCGGCTGGCCACCTCGCGGGTCGACCGGCAGGACGTCGCGGGCGTCGACCAGCTCAACACCTACGCCTACGACGAGGCGGGCAACGTCCTGTCCGTGTCGGACACCTCCCGCTCCGGCACGGACGACCAGTGCTTCGCCTACGACTACCTGGGCCGGCTCACCCAGGCCTGGACGCAGTCCACCCCCGCCTGCGCGGACACCCCGAGCAGCTCCGTCCTAGGCGGCCCGGCGCCCTACTGGGACTCCTACTCCTACGACCTGGTCGGCAACCGGCTCACCGAGACCGCGCACAGCACCACGGGCGGCACGGACACCGAGCGCACCTACCACTACCCCAAGCCTGGCTCCCACCGGCTGGCCTCGGTGGACACCGTCACCGGCACGGTGAAGTCCACCGACAGCTACACCTACGACGACAGCGGTGACACCCACACCCGGCTGCTCGGCAACGGCACCTCCCAGACCCTCGACTGGGACGCGGAGGGCCACCTGGCGAAGGTCACCGAGCCGGTCGAGAACGGCAGTCCCAAGGTCACGGAGTACCTGTACGACGCCGACGGCAACCGGCTCGTCGGACGGACCCCGACCGCGACCACGCTGTACCTCGGTCCCACCGAGATCACCCTGGCCAAGGGCGCGACCACGGCGAAGGCCACCCGGTACTTCGACCTCGGCGGCGGCCACCAGGCCGTCCAGAGCGACGACGGCGCGCTCTCCTTCACCCTGGCCGACCACCACGGCACCGCCCAGCTGTCCGTGGACGCCGCCAGCCAGGCCCTCACCCAGCGGCGCACCAAGCCCTTCGGCGGCGTGCGCGGCTCCGGGCCCGCCAACTGGCCCGGCACCAAGGGCTTCGTCGGCGGCACCGACGACACCTCCACCGGGCTCACGCACCTCGGGGCCCGGGAGTACGACCCGGCGACGGGCCGCTTCCTGTCGGTCGACCCGGTCTACACGGCCGACGACCCGCAGCAGATGCACGGCTACACCTACGCGAACAACAACCCGCTCACCTACTCCGACCCGGCCGGCACGGAGATCGGCTCCCGGCCCAACTCCTGCCAGTACGACCTGAAGTACTGCTCCAGGAAGATGCAGCAGGATGTCGGCTACGACCCGAGGACCGGGACGTCCGACTACCGGCGCGGCAACATCTACAAGCACCAGCAGGCCCAGAAGCGGGCCTGGGTGGCCCGCAACACCCCGGTCACCAACGACGTCGACAAGCTGTCGGACTACTTCTCCCGCAGCATGATCGGTGAGTTCTCCGACGACTTCTGGGACAACCCCGTCTACGAGAGCGCCGACAAGGGCCAGGCCTGCTACGGCCGGGAGGGCTGTCGCCAGGCCTACCTCTACATCCTGCACAACGGTGACGACGCCAAGGCCGACACCGCCAAGGAGATCGCGGCCACTTACTGTGCCTACCACCCCAAGTCCTGTGCGGAGAAGGCAAGGGAGGTGGCGCGCGGGGCGGCCATCGAGGGCTACGTGAACATGGCCTTCATGGGGTACCTCGGCGCCCGCTACGGCGCCGACGAGAACCCCTGCAACAGCTTCGTCCCCGGCACGACCGTCCTCATGGCGGACGGCACCACCAAACCGATCGAGGAGGTGCGGACCGGGGACAAGGTCCTCGCCACCGATCCGAGGACGGGCCGCACGGAGGCCAAGACGGTCACCGCGGAGATCACCGGCAAGGGCCTGAAGCACCTGGTGCGGATCACCCTGACGGTCAAGGACGCGAAGGGGGAGCGGACGGTGTCGGTCACCGCGACCGACGGCCACCCGTTCTGGGTCCCGGAGCTGCACCGGTGGATCGACGCCACCGACCTCGCGACGGGCGAACGCCTGCGCACCGAGTCCGGCCTCACGGTTCGCATCAGCGCCGTCCACCGCTGGTCGACACCGGCGACGGTGCACAACCTCACCGTGGCGGACCTGCACACGTACTATGTGCTGGCGGGGGCCACGCCGGTGCTGGTCCACAACTCCACTCCGTGCGGTCCCACCGCGGGAGCGGGCGCCGACCTGACGAACCTGACCGGTTCGGAGATTCGGCGCATCCAGAACGCCGCCAACCGCATCGGCAAGCCGATCTCGGTCGTCGGCAGCCGCACCATCGGGCCGCGTTCGGACGTCAACCCGAAGGGGTGGCACGCCGAGTCGGACTGGGACTACGTGATCACCGGGATCAACAGCCGCACCAAGCACTCAGTGTCGGGCTCACTGCCGAAGGCGGACGTCACCCTCGGGGTCGGGCGACGGCAGGACATCTTCACCGGGCCGCTCGACCCCTCGAGGCCCCACATCACCTTCTACCCGCAGGGGAACTGATGACCGACCACACGCCCTCGGCCACGCTCCTCGCCGTTCTGGGCAACTACTCCGTCGTGCAGGTGGAGGGCCGCCGCTACCCCGCACTCGCGGTGCAGGGGGATACGCTCAAGGTGCTCCAGGAAGCCGTGGAGGGGCTGGCCGCCGAGCTGGACGCGGGTGACGTCGAGGACGCCAAGTTCTCGCTGGCGGAGATCCAGGAGCAGATCGCCTCGATGCTGTCGGCCTACGAGGCGGTGTCCCGCGACGCGGGACTCGGCCTTCCCTATGTGCGCTGACGAACCGAGTCGGCCCGCACCAGGCCGGTGACGCGACGGGGGGTGGTTCCCGACCGGGAACCACCCCCCGTCCGTCCCGCTCAGTCCTTGCGGCCCGTCGCCGCCACCCCGATGCCCAGGCCGATCATCGCGAGGCCGCCGGCTCCGCCGACGAGGGACAGGCGGCGGGGAGAGCGGGCGAACCAGGTGCGGGCGGTGGCCGCGGTCAGGCCCCACACGCTGTCGGACGCCAGGGCGATGGCGTTGAAGACCAGGCCGAGCAGCAGCATCTGGGCCACCACGTGCCCCTGCTCCCGGTCGACGAACTGCGGCAGCACGGCCGCGAAGAACACGATGGTCTTGGGGTTGGCGACGCCCACCGCGAACCCTTCCCACAGGGTGCGCAGCCGGCCCCGCCCGGCCCCCTCCACGGCGAACGCCGCCCGCAGCGAGCCGCGCCGCCGCCAGGCCTTGACGCCCAGGTACACCAGGTAGGCCGCGCCGGCCAGCTTCAGGGCGGTGAACACCAGGACGGAGCGCTCCACGAGCGACCCGACGCCCAGCGCCACGGCCACCACGAGCACGTAGGCGCCCAGCGTGTTCCCGACCACCGTGGTCAGCGCGGCCCGGCGGCCCTGGGCGAGGGCCCGGCCGACGACGAAGAGCACGCTGGGCCCGGGGACCACGATCAGCAGGAAGGACATCGCCGCGAAGGCGAGCAGACGGTCGGTGGCTGGCATGGGGCCATGGAAGCACGCCGGGGGCCCGGCGTTCCCGTCCTTTTTACGCGTCGGCCGTGGTGCGGAAGGGGGCGGGGCGGCCGGATTCGAACCGGCGTCCTCCGAGATGCTGTCGCGGCGCACTACCTCTGTGCTACGACCCCGCCTTGCCGTCGATCATAGGGGATCGGTGGTCCCCTCCCCGGCGGGAGCCGGCCGCCCGGCTCAGGGGGCGGCCGGCTCCTCACGGGGTGAGCGGGGTGCTCACGGGTAGGAGGTCAGGTTCGCCACGTTCGTCGAGGAGTTGGACGGGCCGCCCGTGCCGTTGACGACGTGCCGGATGGTGCCCGTGCCGCCCAGGGACACCGTGACCATGCTGGTGAAGCGCACGTTCGGGGTGTTCGGCGCCTCGATGGCACGCTCGGCGGCGACGGACGGGTTGACGTTGAAGTAGCAGTAGCTGCCCAGTCCGTACGCCTGGTGGGAGGTCACCGAGTCGGCGACCTTGTAGGCCGCGTAGCCCTGGGTGGAGCCGTTGGTCCAGGCCGCCTGGTTCGGCGGGTCGTACGGCATCTCGTTCTGGTAGAAGAACGTGCGGCCGCGGTTGCCGTTCCACACGGTCTGGTACTTCTGGTAGTGCTCGACGAACAGGCCGTACATCGTGACGTCGTCGCCGTTGACGACCAGTCCGGTGTCGGCCGTGTTGCTGGTCCAGCCGACGCCGCTGCCGTGGTCGGCCCGCCAGATCCACATGTGGTCGCCGATGACGTTGTCACTGTTGACGACGAGGCTGGTGGTGGCCCGGCCGACGCCCGCGCCGCCGACCCGGAAGTACACGTCGTGCAGCGAGGTCGGGTTCGCCGCGTGCGAGGCGGCGGAGCCGGCGGGGCCGACCTCCATCAGGGTGGGGGAGTTGGTGGTGCCCGCGTCGACGAGCAGCCCGGCGATCTTCACGCCGTCCACGTCGGCGACCTTCAGCGCGGTGACGCCGTTGTCCGGGACGAACGTGGCGAGGCCCAGGCCGAGGACGACGGTGTCGGCGCGGTTCACCTGCAGCGTCTGGTCCAGGTGGTAGACACCCGGCGTGACCAGCAGGTTCTTGCCCGACGCGAGGGCCGCGTTGATCTGCGCCGCGGTCGCGCCCGGCTTCACGACGTAGAACGTGTCCAGGGACAGGGAGCTGCCCGCGGGCGTGCCGCCGGCCCAGCTGGTCGCCGTCGAGTTGGTGCGCACGGACGGCACGAACACCCGGTAGGCGCCGTCGCCGTCGACGTAGAGGAACGGCTTCTCCCGGCTGACCGGGGTCTGGGCGACCGTCGTGTACGGGGGCTTGGGGAAGCTGGTGCCGGGCACGCCCTGGCTGCCGACGAAGACCATGTTCCAGTTGGAGCCGGTCCAGCTGCCGAGCTGGGAGTTGCGGGTCAGCCACTGCTGCTGGCTGCCGGAGTTCACCTGCCCGTCGACCTTGCTGTCGGCCAGCAGGCCGCCGCTGGACCAGCCGTTGTCGTCGAGTGCGAGGTTGCCGCGCAGGTGCATCCGGCGGTACGCCGCCGCCTGCGAGACGGCCCAACGGTCGCTGCCGCCGGTCGGGTTGACGGAGAGGTTCTCCGTGCCGCGCCAGAAGTTCTGCGTCGCGTTGCCCTGGAACCAGTCGGCCTCCGCGTGCACCGCGCCGTTGACGGTGACCGCGTCGGGGGAGAGGCCGAGCCCCAGCACCTGGGTGTAGAAGCCCACGTTGACGTCGGCGGAGTAGGCGCCCGGCTTGAACATCACCGCGTAGCGCTGGGAGCCGAACTGGTTGCTCTCCTGCTGCTGGAAGATCGAGTTCAGGCGGCTCTGGATCGTCGCGGAGGACATCGACGGGTCGAACACGACGACGTTCGGGCCGAGGTCGGGGTTGCTCGACTGGGTCACGGGAACCACCTGGAAGCGCTGGGCGGCCGTGCCGTTGCAGGGGTACTGCACGAACTGCACGCTGTCGGCGGTGGAGGCGCCCGGGTCGTCCAGGCACTTGCCGCTGTTGCGGTTGACGAAGTGGTAGGCGCCGCCGCCCTCGTCGACCGGCAGCCACTGCTGGTTGGCCCCGCCGCCGTAACTCCACAGGTGGACCGGGGCGTTGTCGGCGGTGGACACGTCGGCGACGTCGGCGACCTGGTTGCTGTCGTTGCGGTTCGCCAGCCGTACATAGCCGTCGCTGGCGGCCGTCAGGGACCACTGCTGGGCGGTGGTGCCGTTGCAGGAGTACTGCTGGACGGCCGTGCCGTTGGCGGTCGCCGCCGCGCGGGCGTCCAGGCACCGGCCGCTCGCGGCGTTCATCACCGTCGCCCAGCCGGTGGGCAGGGCGGTGGGCGCCGCCTCGGCCGGGGCCGCGGTCAGCAGGGCGGCGGCGGTCGTGGCCAGCACCGCCGTGACGACGGTGGCGCGGCGGCCCGTCCGGGGCGGACGGGGTGGACGGGGCCGACGTGAGAGGGGGGACACCAGCTCTCCTCAGGGGTGGGGGATCAGGAGGTGCCGGTGAACCTAAAGGTATGGACCACTTACGTCAAGGGGTGAAGTAAGGTTTGACGTAAGGGGGTTGGTGTGACGCCGCCCCATCGGACGTGCGGGTACGGCGGAGGCCCGCCCGGAGCCGGTCCGGACGGGCCCTTCTCGCGCCGAATGTGCTTGGGTTCAGGACGGTTGGTCGGCCGGGCGGGGGCGGCGCGGGATGCCGAGGGCGCACACCGCCCCGGCGAGGACGACCGCGACGCCGACCCACACCGCGGGGTGCAGGCCGTCGACGAACTGCTGCGGGTCGCGGGTGGAGCCGTGGGCGACGAACACCGTGCTCAGCACGGCGATGCCCAGCGCGCCGCCGATCTCGCGGACGGTGGTGTTGGCGCCGGACGCCTTGCCCGCGTGCTCCTTGGACACCGAGCCGAGCACCACCGCGGCCGTCGGCGCGAAGACGAAGCCCATGCCGATGCCGGCCACGACCATGGGCCCGACCAGCGAGGAGTACGCGGTGTCGGTGTCGGCGACCAGGTTGATCCAGCCGAGGCCGACGCCCTGCAGGAACAGACCGAGCGCCATGAGCCGGCCGCCGCCCACCTTGTCGGTGAGCATGCCCGCCACCGGGGCGACGAACATCGGCATCAGCGTCCAGGCGAGGGTGCGCACACCGGCCTCCAGCGGGGTGCGCGGCGGCACGATCTGCAGGTACTGCGCGAGCAGGAACAGCGACCCGAACACCCCGAAGTACATGGTCGCGGAGACCACGTTGGTGAGGGTGAAGGCCCGCACCCGGTAGAACGACAGCGGCAGCATCGGCTCGTCGGTGCGGGCCTCCCAGACGACGAAGACGGCCAGCAGGACCGCGCCCGCGGCGAACGCGCCGAGCACCTTGCCGGAGGTCCAGCCGTCGGGCTCACCGTGCACGATGGCCCACACCACGGCGCACAGTCCGGCCGCCGCCAGGAGCATGCCGACGAGGTCGAGCCGCACGCCGGGCAGCGAGCTCTCGCGCAGTGCGAACAGCACCAGCGGGATGGCGACGACGCACACCGGCACGTTGATCCAGAAGATCCACTGCCAGTCGAGGCCGTCCACCACCGCGCCGCCCACCACCGGGCCCATGGCGACCGCCAGACCGCTGACGCCGGACCACACGCCCAGCGCCATGCCGCGCAGCCGCTCGGGCACGGCCTGGGACAGCAGGGTCAGCGACAGCGGCATCACCGCGGCGGCGCCGAAGCCCTGGACCGCGCGGAAGGTGATCAGCTGGGCGCTGGTGTCGGACAGGCCGCAGCCGACGGAGGCCAGCGTGAACACGACGATGCCGGCCACGAAGACCGCGCGCCGGCCGAAGCGGTCGCCGAGCGCGGCGCCCGTCATCAGCAGGCAGGCGAAGCTGAGGACGTAGGCGTTGACGAACCACTGCAGTTCCTGCGTGTTCGCCTTCAGGTCGACGGCCAGGGTGTGCAGGGCCGTGGAGACGACGAGGTTGTCGAGCGCGACCATGAACATCGGCACGCTGCACGCGACGATCGCGAGCCACAGCGGCACGCGGCGGCCCTCGGGGGCCGGGGCCGCCCGGCCGGCGTCGAGGACCGGGGTCTCTTCGGACAGGGTCATGGGGATCTCCAGGGGGTGAACCGTCGGCGGGGGGTCAGGCGCTCGCGGCCTGCTCGGCCAGGCGGCGCTTGGCGTCGGACCAGTCGATGGGCAGCCCGGCCGCCGGGACCTGCCAGAACGTGAAGACCGAGTCCTTCATCGTGGGCCGCAGACCGATCATGATCGACTTGTGCGGCTCGGTGCGGGCGTAGGTGTAGAGCGCGTCCTTGTCCTGCCAGGCCGACAGCGTCCAGAAGGTGCGCTTGAGGGGCTCGGCGATCAGTGAGGCGCCGTAGGCGCCCGGGGCGCGGCAGACCTGCTTCCAGGAGGCGAGGGACTTCACGAAGAAGCGCGGGACGTCGGAGAGGGAGCGGACCTCCAGCCGGGACGCCATGACGAACGCCTCGGCGTCCGGGGCGGGGGTGTGGACGGTGGTCCAGCGCAGGGTGGGCATGGCTGCGGCCTTCTTCGGGTGGGAGGCGGGACGGCGGACGGCGGGCAGGGCGAGGGACCCGAGGGGACCCATTGGATACCTTCACTATCTATGTTAGACAGTAGAGGTATCCAGTTTCCAGAGCGGGGCGGAGCCGATCCGATGCGCATCTCCGAACTGAGCCGCCGCAGTGGCGTCTCCGTGACGACGATCAAGTACTACCTCCGAGAGGGCCTGCTCCCGCCGGGCCGCCAGACCGCCGCCACCCAGGCCGAGTACGACGACCAGCACCTGCGCCGGCTCCGGCTGGTCCGCGCGCTGACCGGGGTGCGCGGACTGTCGGTGTCCACCACCCGCGAGGTGCTGGATGCCCTCACCGAGCACACCGGTGACACCCACCTGGTGCTGGGCCTGGCGCTCGGCGCCGTCCGCCTGTCCGACGAGACCGCCGCGCACCCCCCGGAGACCGCCGAGGTCGACGCCCTGGTCAAGGAGCTCGGCTGGGCCGTGAACGAGGCCGCCCCCGCCCGCGCCACCCTGGCCGAGACCCTCGCCTCGCTGCGCTCCCTCGGCGTCCCCGTCGACGCGCACACCCTGCTGCCCTACGCCCGCCTCGCCGAGCGGACCGCCGTGCTCGACCTCGACCAGCTCACCGGCCTGGACGACCCGCTGGAGACCGCCGAGCGCGCCCTGCTGCTGACCGTCCTCCTGGAGCCCGCGCTGATGGCGCTGCGGCGCATGGCCCAGGAGAACGAGTCGGCCCGCCGGCACACCGCCGAGTGACCCCGCCGGCCCCGGGGGTCAGGCGCCCAGCTCCCGCAGCAGCTGGGCCGCGGCCTCCTTGCCCGACGAGAACGCGGCCTCGTGCGAGCCGATCTGGTCGTGGTACTGCTGCTTGGAGTGGAAGTAGGAGCCGCACAGCTTCACCCGCGGCCCCTCGTTGACCTGGTAGATGGTCCGCTGCGCCTCCCGCAGCGTCATGTCGATGACCGGGTGCTCGTAGGGGAAGGTGCGGATCACCGTCTCCTCGCGGACCTCCAGCGGGTAGTCCAGCGTCACGAAGTAGTCGGTGTCGGACGTGAACCCGTGCAGCTTGTTCATGTAGTAGGCGACGTACGTGCGCGGCTGCCCGCCCACCGTCACCTTGCCGTAGTTCCACGCCTCCCAGCGGTCGCGGTCGCCGGGCATCACGGAGGCGTCGGTGTGCAGGACCACCGACGAGCGGTTGTAGCGGATCGGCGCCAGCAGCGCGCGCTGCCGCTCGGTGGGGTTCTCCAGCAGGCCGCGCGTGACGTCGCCGTGCGTCGCGGCCACCGCGTAGTCGAACCGCTCCTCGCCGGAGGCGGTGCGCACGAGGACGCCGTCGGTCTCCTGCCGGATCGAGGTGACCGGCTCCGACAGCCGGGTCTTGGGGTCGATCGCGGCGATCGCCTTGCGCACGTACGACACCGAACCGCCGGTCACCGTGCGCCAGTCGACGCGCCGGCCGCCCAGGCCGCCCTCGTCGTGCGCCATGAAGAACGCGATCACCGTGGTGGCCGGCATCTCCCAGATCAGCTCCGCGGGCACCGACCACACCGCGCTGCACAGCAGGATGAAGTAGCCGTAGCGGAACTCCTGGCTGTAGCCGCCCCGGTCCAGGTACTCGCCCATCGGCAGGTTGGTGCGCTTGCGGAAGAAGTCCCGCCGGCCCTCCTCGTGGAAGCGCCGGGCCTCGCGCCAGATCGTCTGGAAGTACTCCGGGTAGCGGGCGCGGATCTCCTCCTCCGGCAGGTCCAGTTCGTCGCTGCCGTACTGGAACCGGCCGTCCAGGTCGAAGAAGTTGAACCCGCTGACCAACTGCTGGTGCGCGACGCCCAGTTCCTCGAAGAAGGCGCCCAGGTTCGGGTAGGCGGGCTTGTTGAACACCACGAACGCGGTGTCGATGCCCAGGACCCGGCCCGCGTCCTCGACCTCGACGGTGTTGGCGTGGCCGCCGAGGCGGTCCTCGCGCTCGAACAGGGTGATGTGGGCGTGCTCGCGCAGGGCGTAGGCGGCGGAGATACCGGCGACGCCGCCGCCGACGACGGCGATGCTGGGCTTGTCGGACATCAGGGCTCCTTACGGGGTGGGGTCAGCCGGAGAGGGTCACGGTGCGCAGCCCTCCGGGCCGGGAACGCTCGGTGGCGACGGCCACCACGTGCTGCGGGGTCGGTCGGATCAGGTCGAACTGCCAGCCCGCCACGGGCCGTCCGCTCTCGTGGACCTCGATGCGGGGGCCGGGCAGACCGGTGAAGGCGAAGCCGGACAGGGCACGGCGCAGCCCGGTGCCGAGCGCCTTGAGGTAAGCCTCCTTCAGCACCCAGTACGCGGCGACCCGCGCCGCCCGCGCCCGCTCGTCGGCGAGGGCCGCGAGGTCGGCGCGCTCCGGCCCGGCGAAGTGCCGGGGCAGGTGGGCCACCGCGTCCGGGCCCGCGGGCGACCGCTCGGCGTCCACCCCGCAGGCCCGGCCGGCGTCGGTGACCACACAGGCGATCAGCCCGTCGGTGTGCGACAGGTTGAAGCGCAGCCCGGTGCCCGCCGGGGCGCACGGCTCGGGCCGGCCGTCCGGGGTGAGCCGGAAGCGCCAGGCCGCCGCCGGGAGGCCGGAGACCGCGCCGAGCGCGTGCCGCGCCAGCAGCAGCGCGGCGACCCGGCGCAGCCGGCTGCGCACGGCGAGAGGGCGCTCGCAGCGCGCCCGCTCGCCGTCGGTCAGCAGGGCGGTGCCACCCATGCGCGCGACGAACGCTCCGGTGGCCGCCTCGGGCAGCAACCACAGGTGACGGTCCGTCAAGTTCGCAGGCGCGATGGTGTCCTCGGCCGGGCCGGCAGTCCGCTCGGCGGCCATGTCAGCGGTCGGCCGCGGCCAGGTCGCCGCGCTCGGCCAGCGGGAACTGCCAGTACGAGAACAGCCGGTCCTCCCGGTGCAGGTGCCGCAGCACCCGCATCACCTCGTCGACCGCCGCCGCGTCGGTGACCGCCTCGTGCGGCCTGAGGTGCCGGCGGATCCGCTCCAGCTGCAGGAGCAGCAGCGCCCCGCTGGGCAGCGGGTCCTCCAGCGCGGCCGCCGAGTGGACATGGGTGTGCAGGCACGCGGCGGCCGCGTGCAGCAGGCAGTACTCCTTGGCCAGGTCGAACAGCTCGGCCGACTGGCCGAAGTCCCGGCCCAGCGCGGCCTTCAGCACCCCGGCCCGCTCGCGCACCGAGTCGCCGTGCGCGAGGAGTTCGGCGGCCACCTCGGCGGCCCGCTCCAGCCACCGCCGCTCCTCCCGCTTGGCCTCCTCGGCCAGCCGTCGCAGCCTGGCCAGCGCGGCCGGCGCCGCGATCAGCGCGTCGTCGCGGCCCCGGGAGAACAGCTCCTGGTCCCACGGCCGGTACAGCGGCAGCTCCCGGTCGATGCCGAACAGCACCTCGGCGTTGCCCTCGGCCTCGGCGCGCACGTCCGGCCCGGCGTCCCGCGCGGTGGCGAGCAGCCCCTCCAGCTGGAGCGCGATGTTCTTGAGGTTCACCACCGTGTTGCCGTCGGCGAAGTTCGCCACCGGCAGGTCGCGCAGCATCTTCTGGTGGATGGCGTAGTGCGGCTGGTCGCGCAGGTAGAACCGGGCGCCCAGCACCACGTTGAGCTGCGCGAAGGTGCGCTCCAGCAGCGTCGGCACGAAGTACTTCACCACCGACGACCACACGCTGGTCTGCTCGGGCACCACCTGCAGGGCGCGCACCGCGCCGAGGCTCACCGCGTCGGCGACCATCAGGTCCGCGAACACCTCGGCCAACTGCCGCCGGGAGTAGGGAATGTCGCTGACGACCCGCCCGAACACCTCGCGGCGCTCGGTGAAGTCGAGCGTCACCCGCAGGCCGGTGTCCACCGCGGACAGGGCGATCCCGCTGATCAGGGCCCGCGCCGTCTGCGAGGTCTTCAGAGCGATCTCCAGGCCCTGCCCCGGCTTCCCGAGCAGCGCGGAGTCCGGCACGAACACGCCGTCCAGCCGGAAGCCGCTCATGTCCAGGCCACGCAGCCCGTGCATGCGCTCGCGCGGCAGCTCGTCCACGCTGCCCGCCGGGGTGGCGCGCTTGTCGAGCACGAACACCGAGTAGCCGCCCGGGCCGCCCCGGGGGTCGGTGCGGGCGTGGATGCTCAGGCCGTCGGCGACGCGGCCGTTGCCGATCAGCCACTTCTCGCCGGTGAGCAGCCAGCCGCCGTCGGTCCTCACCGCGGTCGTCTCGTTGGCGGTCAGATCGCTGCCGTGGTGGCGCTCGGACAGCCCCCAGGCGTACCGGGTGCCGTGCTGGACGGCCTCGACCATGGCCCGCTTCTGCTCGTCGGTGCCGGCGATCCAGGCGGGCATGAAGGCCAGGCTGGTGATGATGAACGCGGTGGCGGTGGTCGGGTCCCGGCGGGCGATCAGCCGCATCAGGTTGAACCCGGTCTCCACGTCACCGGCCTTGCCGCCCTGGGCGCGGGGCAGCGAGTAGTCGGCGGCGCCCCAGCGCTGGATCAGGTTGACGAACTCGTACGGGTAGTCCTCGCGTTCGTCGTACTCCAGCACGCGCGCGTACGGCATGCGGCTCGCCGGGTCGTGCGGGTCACCCAGGTGGCTCTCCAGCCGCCGGGCGAGCTCGGTGAGGTCTTCCTTGGGCACGATGGGTCTCCGACGGTCAGGCGAGGTGGACGGGGAGGACACTGAACAGGCGGTTCGCCGCGTGCAGTTCGGCGGCGAGGTCCGCGGCCGGCAGGAGCGCGGCGGCCTCCCGGCGCGGGTCCGTGCCGTCGGCGCGGGCGAGCAGGTAGGCCAGGCAGGCGCCCAGCCAGGCGGGGGTGAACCTCCCGTGGGCCGGGTCGGCCCACGCCAGGTGCACGCAGCAGGCGGCGGCGTGCAGCCAGGCGTAGCGCTCCGCGAGGTCGGCCGGGCCGGTGTCCCGGTCGGCGCCCGCGAGCTCGGCGGGGAAGCCGCCGACCGCGGTGAGCAGCCGCGTGACCAGGTCCGCGGCGGTGAGTTCGCCGTCCCGCGTGAGCCGGGCCAGGACGTCCGGCGCGGTGTGCGGGAGGGCGGCGGTGACCGGGTCGTGGCCGCGGGCGGTCAGGTCCAGGCGGCCGGGGGCGTAGGGCGGCAGCGGGGCGCTCAGGTCGAAGACCGTGCGGACCTCCGCCACCGCGCGGTCCGCCCCGTCGCGGTCCTCCCCGCCGAAGTGCCGCAGCGACGGCAGCTGGGCGGCGAAGGCGCGCAGGTTCGCCAGGGTGCTCGTGTCGATCACCCGCACGATCGCCGCGTCCCGCTGGAGCTTCTGGAACAAGCCGCCGCCCGGACCCTCGGTGCGCAGCACCGCCCGCGTCGCGAGGACCGTGCCGCAGCGGCGCAGGGCGTCCTCCGTGCTCTCCGCGACCACGTGCTTGGCCGCGCAGCCCCAGACGCTGAACACCTCGGGGGCCACGTGGATCCCGCGCGCCGCGGCCAGCGCGACCGCGTCGGCGGCCAGCAGGGCGGCCGAGGCCACCGCCACCTCCCGCCGCGGGTACGGCGAGCGCAGCACGGTCGTCCGGCCCACCCGTCGCCGCGCCGCGAAGTCCAGCGTCAGCCGCAGGGCCGTGTCGGCGCAGCCCAGGCTGCCCGCCATGGACATCACCCGGACCACCTGCTGGGCCTTCATCACCGACTCCAGCGCCTGCCCCTCGGCGCCGACCAGGGCGTCGGCCGGCACCGGGAAGCGGTCGAAGCGCAGGTGGGCGAAGTCGATGCCGCGCATCCCGCTCGCCGGCACGGCCGGGCTGCGCTCGCAGCGTTCCGCCCCCTCGGGCAGGTCCAGCAGGACCGCCGAGAAGGCACCCGGCCCGCGCTCACCGGTGCGCGCCACCAGGTACACCGCCTCGCAGCGCCGGCCGAGGCCCACCATCCACTTCTCGCCCGACAGCTCCCAGCCGCCCTCCACCGGGGTCAGCCGGGCGGTGTTGGCCAGCAGGTCGCTGCCGTGGTCGGCCTCCGACAGGGCGAACCCGACCGCGCCGCCGCGCGCCAGGATCTCCGCGGCGTGCTTGCGCTGCTCGGGCGAGCCGTGCAGCGCCAGGCAGGTCGCCGCCGTGATGCCGAACATCGTGCCCGGCATCACGTTCAGGTCCCGGCGGGCGGCCGTGCGCACCAGCAGCATGCTGTGGTCGAACGACACGAAGCGGCCGCCCCACTCCTCGGGCAGGTAGTCGAGGTGGAAGCCGGCCTCCCGCAGCGCGGCGCACAACTCCTCGGGGAACGCGTCCCGTTCGTCGCGGGCGACGGCCGCGGCGAAACCGTACGGGCCGGCCGCGTCGTACGGGTCGCCCAGCAGGCGCTCCAGCTCCTCGGGGCTCACCGGGCCCCCTCCAGGGTCGGCGCCTCCAGCGGCACCGGACGGTAGTCGGACACCGACGCCGGGAACCGCACGCCCGCCACCCGCAGCTGCGCCAGCCGCGTCTGGAAGGCGGCGCCGCGCATCAGGTGGTGGGCCACGTCGGCGACCCGGCGGTTGCCCGGCGCCTTGAGGTAGCTGGCGGTCACCCAGTCGTTGAAGGCGCCCATCGCCGGACCGCACCACACCTGGTAGTCCAGCACCCGGTCCGGGTCGCCGACCGTGGACCAGCGCGAGGCCATGCCCAGGTACCAGCGGAAGACCAGCGCCATCCGCCGCTTCGGGTTGTCCGCTGCCCGGGCCAGCTGCTCGGGGTCGCGGCGGCTGAAGTAGCCCACGCAGTCCTGCCAGACGTCCTCGAGCGGGCGCCGCAGGATCTGCTTCTCCAGCCGGGTCCGCTCCGCGTCGGGCAGCGCCTCCAGGCCGTCGTACGCCTGGTACAGCTCGTACAGGCGCTTGGCGCGCATCGGGAACAGGGTGCCCTTCTTCAGCACCTGCAGCTCCACGCCCATCTCGAACATGTCGGCCGCCGGCGCCATCTCGCAGTCGGCGATGCCGGCGTCCGCGAGGAGCGCCTTGGTCGCCTTCGACGCGCCGGACTCCACGCACGACTGGTTGACCGAGCCGGTCACCACGTACGCGGCGCCCATCGCGAACGCGCCCGCCACCGACGTGGGACAGCCCAGGCCGCCCGCCGCCCCGACCCGGATCGGCACGGGGTAGCGGTGCTCGCGCTGGACGGTGTCGCGCAGCCGCAGGATCGTCGGCAGCAGCGCGGTCAGCGGCCGGCGGTCGGTGTGGCCGCCGGAGTCGCCCTCCACGGTGATGTCGTCGGCCATCGGCACGTACTTGGCGAGGTCGGCCTGGTCCGCGGTGATCAGACCCTGCTCGAGGAGCGCGCTGACCAGCGTGGCCGGCGCCGGCCGCATGAACCGCTCGGCGGTCTCCGGCCGGGACACCTTGGCGATCAGCCGGTGCTCGGCGACGACCGCGCCCGAGGAGTCCCGGCGCAGTCCGCTGAGCCGGTACCGCACCACGTGCGGGCTGAGGTTCATGAACGCCGACGCCTCCACGCAGCGCACCCCGTGGCGCAGGAACAGCTCCACGGCCTCGCGCTCCAGGCGCTCCTCGCTGGGACTGTGGATCAGGTTCACCGCGTACGGCAGCCCCGGGATCTCGGCGGCGAACCGCACCAGGGCCTTCTCGATGGTCTCGGGCAGCAGCCCGGCCGCGCCGAAGGAGGCCAGGAAGCCCTCCCGGGCCAGCGCGACCACCAGGTCGGCGGAGGCGATGCCGCCGGCCATCGCGCCCGCCATGTAGGCGTGGCCGACACCGTGCGCGGCCAGGAAGGCGGGCGAGCCGAGCGTGCGGGGCGGCAGCGCCGGGGCCGCCGCGAGCAGCGGCACGCCCGCGCCCGTGGTGGGGCCGCCGCCGGACACCACGCCGACGCCGGACGGGGTGCGCACGACGAAGCAGGGCCGGTCGAGGTCGGCCAGCACCTGGTAGATGCCCGCCGGGTCGGTGTGCGGGCCGCTCTCTCCGTGCCACCGCAGGGGAGTGGTCTGGGTCTGCATGACGGGGGTCGTCTCCTCGGGCCCGGTCAGGCCTGGTCGCGGGTGTCGTCGGGACGGACCTCGATGGCCACGTCGGTCAGCTCGTAGATGCGCAGGCCCGGCTTCCACAGGTCGGCGTCGGCGATCACGACCAGCCGCTCGCCGTCCCGGCGGACCTCCTTGACGTGCACGTCGAAGCGGAGTTCGCCGTCGTGGCGCAGGATCTGTCCGCGGTACTTCCAGCTCATCGGCACGTTCGTGGCGAGCGCGAACCGCGGCCGCTCGACGCCCTCGGCCAGGCCCCGCTCCAGCACGTACAGGCGCAGCGCCTGGAGGATCGCCTCCACGCCGAGCGAGCCGGGCATCACCGGGTCGCGGTGGAAATGGCAGTCGAAGTACCACTCGTCGGGGCGGATGCTGCGGAAGCCGTGCAGGTAGCCCTTGCCGTGCCGGCCGCCGTCCTCGACGAGGTCGACGTGGTCGACGAGGTGGAAGTGACCGCCGGGCAGCTGCAGCTCGCCGCTGAACTGCGGTGCGTCGGCCGGAAGTTCGATCCGGCGGACGTCGGCGGGCGCCGCCTGCTCGATCCAGGGCGCCACGTAGGTGCCGTTGTCCAGGCCGACCTGGTTGGCCAGGGCCGCCTCGCTGAAGTAGCCGAAGAGGGACTCGCCGGTGTAGAACACCTCGCCGTCGGCGGACAGTTCGTAGCGGAACTTCTGCAGCACGGCTCCCGTCACGGCGCTGGTCATCAGCAGCGTGGAGTGGTGGCGGACCGTCTTGCCGCGCAGGTCGACGTCCTTGACCAGGGTGGCCCGGCCGTCGAGGTTGCGGATGGAGTACTCGGTCTCCGGCTGCTTGAGGGTGGCGCCCAGGTAGTAGCCGAGCAGGATCGCCGCCTGGAGCGAGGTCTCCATGTACACGCAGTTCGGCATGTGCGGGTGGGAGTTCTCGGCGTAGTACCAGGCGTCGGCCGGCGAGTCGTACTCGGTGACCATCTCGGCGCCGGGCCTCAGGTCGCCGCGCGTGCCGTCCAGGCGCATGATGCGGTCGACGAACTGGAAGTCGCCGTTGGGGATGTAGGGCGCCCGGCTGTCGCGGTACACGTCGAACTCCGGGCCCATCGCGGTGCCCAGGTCGCCCTTGGCGGCGTGCGCCAGGTGCAGCTCGTTGATCATCGCGGGTTCGCCGGAGCGGTTGCGCCGCCCCAGGAACTCCGGGACACCGCCGAGCGGCGGACGGTAGGGGGTGCCCTCCTTCTCCCGGATCTGGATGCCGAAGTTGCGCATCCGGATCACCGGCTTGTCGCCGAGGTACACCAGGACGTCGGCGATCACGGAGGGACGCGGCAGCAGCGTCAGCTCCATGACCTCGATCTCGTAGCGGATCTCCGAGTGCGCCGGCGTGATCTGGCCGCGCACCTGCACCTCCGTCTCCAGCCCGACGATCGTCTGGAAGCGGGCGTCGGGCAGCACCAGGTGCATGCCCTGGTGCAGCAGGTACGCCTGGAGGGTCTGCACCGCGCCCTCGGCGACCATCGAACCGGCCAGCACCGGGTCGTCCGGGAAGTGGCACGCGAAGTACCAGGCGTCCGGCTCCAGCCGCTTGTGCGCGGTGATCGCGCCGATCCCGCGCGGGCCGCCGGTGCGGTCGACCAGGATCTCGTCGACCATCCGCAGCCGCGCGTCCGGCAGCCGCAGCGCCGGGTTGAGGCCGGGGTCCTGCGCGTGGTGCGGCCCGAAGACGTCCCCCGGGCGCCCCTCGGCCAGCAGTTCCAGGTCGGCGGCCGTCAGGTGGTTCTTGCCGGTGTGTGCCAGCGGCTTGAACCAGGTCTTCGTCAGCGCCGCCCGCCGCTGCCGCTCCTTCTCGGTGACGACCACCCCGAGTGGGGTGGCGAGTTCGGCCTCGGAGAAGAACCCGGCGCAGGCGTCCTTGAGTTCGAGGATCAGCTCGCCGTCGGCGTAGCAGAGGTAGCTGAAGAAGAAGAGGGTGGTGTCGCCCTGGCGGACGAACCGGTTGATGGAGATGTCGTAGCGCAGCGTCTGGCCGGTGCGCGGCAGGTCGCCGTGGAAGACCAGCTTGCTGTCCAGCAGCCGGTAGACCCGCTCGCCCCGGTTGCGGAAGTCGATGCCCAGGTAGCTGATGAGCAGCAGGTCGCACTGCCCGGCCTCGATGGCGACGGCCGGCGGCACCCCGCCGTCGACCGCGTACCAGGCGTCCTCGGGGACGTCGTACTCGGTGCGGATGAACGACGGTTCGTACACCCCGGTCTCGGCCTCCAGGGCGGTGACCCGGGTGACGAAGTGGTACGGCGGGGCGGGCAGCCGCACCCGCTTGGCGTAGCCGTCGACCGGCGCGAACCCGGGCCCGAAGACGTCGGCGATCCGGCCGGTGGCGAAGGCGAGCAGCTGCTGCTCGTCCCAGATGACACCCGGGGTGCGGTCGGGGCCGGCGGGCGCCGGGCCCGCGGGCGCGTCGGGGGCCGTGGGCGCGGCCGGTGCCGCCGGGGCCGCCGTCGCGTCCGGGGGAGCGGCGGCGGGCAGCGCGGGCTGCGGCGCGGCGGGCGGGAGCGGCCGGGGCCCGGCGGCGGGGAGGGGGCGCGGCGCCGGGGCCGCGGTGGGTGCGGGCGCCGTCACGCGCGGGTCGAGCAGCGCCTCCGCGCGGGCCAGCGTGTGCTCCTGGAGGACGCGCTGGGTCTCCATCACCACCGAGTGGGTGGCGACCATCTGCCGGCGCAGCTCCTGCACCAGGTCGGCGGCGGCGGTGCCGCCGGAGCGGGCGGGGCGCGGCGGTGCGGCCGGGGCTGTGGTGGCCGCGGGACGAGGCCGGCCGGACGGGGTGGATGCGGGAGGCACGGCGGACGACGGTCCGGCGGGCACGGCGGCCGCTCCCGGCTCCCGCGGGCCGTGCGGGCCCCGGGGCGCCTGCGGCTGCTGCGGTTCCGGTGTCCAGGGCAGGAACGCGATCGGCTCACCGTCGAAGGTGATGACCTCGGCGTCGTCGAGGGTCGGATCGGCGGGCATCGGGTCGGTTACCTCCAGCGGAACGGCCGCGACGGGCGCGGGCCGTGCGTCCTTGACGTCGACTGCGGCGCTCGCGGGCGCGGGTGCCGTACGGGCGGCCGGGGCGGCGGACACCGCGGCCGGCGCGGCGGCGGCCCGCGCGGCGACCCCGGCCGGGATCGACGCGCCGCCGCCCACCGGCACCCGCAGCAGGGCCGGCCGGGTCTTCGGGACCACCGGGTCGGGGCCGAGCAGCCCGGCCAGGTCCACCGGCAGCCCGTGCGCCGTGAGCCGGGCCGCGAGCTGGGCCACGGACCGGGCGGCCGGCACCCCGCGCCGGTCCACGGGGACGGCGACGTGCTCGGCGTCCCCGAGGGTGTCGCGCACCCAGCGGGTGCAGGTCGCGCCGGGACCCACCTCGACGAAGTAGCGGAAGCCCCGGTCGTGGGCGGTGCGCACCAGGCGCGGGAAGTCGATCGTGCCGCGCAGGGTGTGCGCGATGCGGCGGGCCACCTCGGCGCGGTCGAGGGTGTCCACGGTGTCGTAGTCGTAGGCGCTGAGCAGCTCCAGGCCGCCCGGCGAGCCCGTGGGGTGGTCGTTGAGCTCGGCGAGGCCCGCCAGCTCCCCGTCCACCACCGGGCAGTGCATGACCGACCCGACGGGCGAGCGGGCCGACGGGCAGCCCAGCTCCTCGATCAGCGCCCGGCACTGGGCCGGGTCACCGGCGACGACCGCCTCGGTGGGCGTGTTGACGTGGGTGAGGAACACCCGGTCGTAGCGGGCGAGCGCCTCGGTGATCCGGTCCGCGGACTCCAGCAGCACGAAGCTGCCCCACACCGCCGCGTCCGGGGTGTCCTCCGGCAGGCCCCACAGCTCGCGCACCGTACGGCGCGGGCCGGTCAGCCGGTCGCGGAACAGCGGGGTCGCGCTGATCCGGTCGTCGCGGCGCGCCGAGCGCAGCCAGCCGCCGGTCGCGAACAGCATGCTCGACTCGCCGAGGCTGTACCCGAACGCGCCGTGCGCCGGCACGCCCAGCAGCTCGCGCACCAGGTCCGTGTAGAGGATGGCGAACGTGGTGCCGGTGGCGAGCATGAACGGGACGTCCTCGCCCAGTTCACCCTCCAGCGCCATCAACGCCCGCCGGTCCAGCGCCTCCGCGGAGCGCGGGTAGAGCTGCGCGGCGCGGAACATCCGGTCGGGGTCGGTGGCCTCCGCCTCGAACCGGGTGAGCAGCGACGGGAACGCGCGGAAGAGGTCCTGCCCCAGCCCCGGGTAGGAGTTGAAGGCACCCGGGTAGACCAGCGCCACCTTCCCCTGCGGCCCGATCGGCCGCGGGGCGAAGCAACTGCCCGCCGGGGTCGTCCACTCCTCGCCCCGGGCGTACGCGTCCGCCAGGTGACGGGTCGCCAGCTCCAGCTGCTCGCCGAGCTGTCGCGCGTCCCGGCCGACGAGCACCACCCGCAGCGCGCTGCCCGGCAGCCGCTCGGCCGCCGCCCGGGCCAGCCGGTACGGATCGGCGCCGCGCTCCAGCAGCTCCTGGTGCCCGGCGACCTCCGCGAGCAGCCCGTCCACGTCCGCCGCGCCGAGCGCCAGCAGCACCGGGGCGCCGGCCCGCCGCCAGTCGGACGGCACGAGGTCCCCGCGGGTGCGCTCGGCGGACAGCACCACGTGACCGTGGGCGCCGTCGGAGCCGATCACGCTGACCGCCGCGTACCGCCGCTCGTCGTTGCCGCCGCGCAGCCAGGGCCGGGAGGCGTCCGGCACGTGGAAGGCGGAGGCCGCGAAGTGCCCGGCCAGCTCGGGGTCCGGCCGCCGCCAGCCGGGGACGCCCGGCAGGTAGCCGTGGTGCAGGCACAGCACCGCGCGCAGCAGCCCGGCTATCGCCGACGCGGCCTGGGCGTCGCCCACCTGCGCCTTGGCGCTGCCCAGCGCGACCGCCCCGGACCCGGCCGGGTACACCCGGGCGAGACCGGCCAGCTCGGCCGCGTCCTGCGCCGCCGTACCGCCTGCGTGGGCCTCCAGGTAGCCGACGTGCGCCGGCCCGATCCCGGCCTCGCCGAGGGCCTGCCCGGCCGCCTCCGCGAGTGTCGCCGCGTCCGCCTCCGGCAGCACGCCGTCGACGGGGGCGCAGTGCCGTACGGCGACGGAGTCGATCCGCGCGTACACCCGGCGCCGCGCCTCGCCCGCGCGGGTGACGACGACCGCGCCCGCGCCCTCGCCGATGCGGCGGCCCCGCTGTCCCTCGCCGAAGCTGAGGCCCGCGCCAGCGACCGGGGCGGCGCCGCGCAGCAGCAGGTGCTCGGGGGAGCCGGCCAGGTCGACGGCGCCGACCAGCACGGCCTCCACCGTCTCGTCCAGCAGCAGCAGCCGGGCGATGTCGAGCGCCTCGGCGGTGCCCGCGCCGTCGGAGGACACCGTGAACGACGGACCGATCAGGTTCCACAGCGAGGAGATGCGGCTCGCCATGATGTTGCCGATGTAGCTGAGCACCTCGTTGGCGACGATCGGCTCGTGCACCGCGTCGCGCGTGGCGGCGGCCAGCGCGGCCCGCTGCTCGTCGGTGAGGTCGAGACCGGCCTCGGCGTAGGCGCGGCGCAGGAAGTCGCCCAGGCCGTGCCGGGCCAGGTGCAGGTGCGCGCTCGGCTCGATCTCCATCGCCACCACCACCGCGACCCGCCGCGGCTCGGGCGCCTTCTGCCCGGCCGGCACGCTCCGGTCGTAGCCCGCGTCGCGCAGCGCCTCGTCGGCGACCTTGGACATCAGGGCGTGCTGGAGGTTGTAGTTGCGCAGGTCGGCGGGCGGGATGCGGTGGTCCGCCGGGTCCACGTCCACCCGGTCCACGAACGCGCCCTCGGGCAGCCGTTCGCGGTCCAGGCCGGCCCGCTCCAGGGTGCCGCCGGCCGTGTCCTCCAGGCCGCGCCAGCGGTGCTCGGGCAGCGGACGGAACGCGTCCGAGCCGTCGTACAGGGCGCGTTCGAAGGCCGCGGCCGAGTCGAGGGTGCCGAAGTGGGCGCCCACGCCGACCACGTCCAGCGCGGGTGGCGCGACGGGCTCCTCCGCGGGCGCACCGCCCTGCGGGGAGGACTGCGGGGAGGGCTGTCGGTCGGACGGCTGCTCGGAGGACTGCGGGGAGGCCTGCTCGGAGGGTTGCTGGGAGAGCACCACGTGCGCGTTGGTGCCGCCGAAGCCGAAGGCGGACACCGCGGCGCGCCGCGGGCCCGGCCGGTCGTCGGGCCAGGGGCGCGCGGCCCGCACCAGCGGCAGGTCCGCCGTGAGCGGCTCCTCGACGCCGATCGTGGGGGGCACCTGCCCGTGCGCCATCGACAGGATCACCTTCAGCAGGCTGCTCAGGCCCGCCACGGTCAGCAGGTGCCCGAGGTTGCCCTTCACCGAGCCCAGCGGCGGCACCCCGCCGCGCGGCCCGAACCAGGACGCGACCGACTCGGCCTCCGTGCCGTCGCCGATCGGCGTACCGGTGGCGTGGCACTCCAGGTAGTCGACCTCCTCCGGCCCGAACCCGGCCCGCGCGTACGCCAGTTCGTACGAGCCGAGCTGGCCCGAGGGGTTCGGCACCAGCAGGTGGCGGCCGGCGCCGTCGTTGGACAGCCCGATGCCGTCCACGACCGCGTAGATCCGGTCCCCGTCCGCGAGCGCGTCCGCCAGCCGCCGCACCGCGACCATGCCGGCGCCCTGTCCGGTGAGGATGCCGGTCGAGCGGGCGTCGAAGGGCTGGCTGACGTCGTTGTCCGGGTAGGCGTGCAGGTCGGAGAACGACAGGTGGATCAGCGTCGGGTCGGGCGCGCACACCCCGCCCGCCAGCATCAGGTCGGCCTGCCCGGCCGCCAGGTGGTCGCAGGCCAGCTTCAGTGCGTACAGCGCGGAGGAGCAGGCGGCGTCCAGCGCGTAGCGGGGGCCGCCCAGGCCCAGCGCGGCGGCGGTGATGCGGGCCGGTGCGCCGCTGACCCGGGCGTCGGCGGGGTGCACCGCCGACGGGTCGAGCAGGGGTGCGGGCGCGGGCGCCGGGTGCCCGGCGCGCCGTACGCCGTCCAGGACCGCCTCGTGGACCAGCGGCAGGCTGATCCGCGCGGAGGCGGGCGTCGGGAAGGAGTAGTCGCCGATCACCAGGCCGGTGCGGGCCGCGAGGCCCGGGCGGCCGGCATGGCCGCTGTCGCGCAGCGCCTCGCGGGCCACGTGCAGCGACCAGTGGAAGACCCGGTCCAGGCCGGCCAGGTCACCGGCGTCCAGCAGGAACCCGGTGGGGTCGAAGTCGAATCCGGTGACGAACCCGCCCCGCAGGCAGGTGATGGCGTGCGCGGGGTCCGCGTCCCGCGGGTCGGGCGCCGGACCGAAGACGTCCGGGCCGCCCTCCCGGCGGCTGTCGACGCCGTCGCGCAGGTTGCTCCAGAACGCGTCGGGAGTGTCCGCCCCGGGGAACAGGCAGGAGATCCCGACGATCGCGAACTTGCTCATTGGCAGCTGTCTCCTCGCTTCTTGTGCTCGTTCGCCCCGGGGCGCCCCGGCCGGTGCCGGGGGCCGCCGGTGCCGGGCCCGTCGGACCCGTGCACCCGCGCCCCCGGCCCCGGGGCGTCCCGTCCGGCTCACTCGCGAGTCGGCTCAGCGGCCCGCGAACTTCGCGGCCAGCTGCGGGGTGGACACGAGGGACACGCCGGAGAACCGGGCCAGCACCCGCCCGTCGGCCGCGCAGGCCGTCACGGTGAGCGTGGCGCCCGTGCCGTTCACCGACACCGGCTCCGCCACCACCAGGAACGGCTCGCCGTCCGGCAGCGCCTCGAACAGCTCGACGTCCGCCACGCCCATCGGCAGGCTCGCCGTGTCCCGGTTCTGGCGCATCCACACCAGCGCCGCCTGCAGCAGCAGGTCGGCGGTTCCGGGCGCGTACCGCTCGGACGCCAACGCCCCGCCCTGCGGCCGGTGTTCGGCCAGCTCGCACTCCACGACCAGGCGCGACCCGGCCGACTCCAGCACCCGGCGCAGCCCGCGCAGCGACGGGCCGTGGAACAGCGTGCCGTCCTCGTACAGCCCCCGCGCGTCACGGCCACCGCCGAGCGCCGGCAACCCGGCGATCCGTACGGCGCCTTCGGCCGCGGCACCCCACTGCACCCGCGCCGCGTAGTGCGGCCGTACGGTGCCGTCGGGACCCTCGGACACGATCCGCACGTCGGCCTCGGCGCCGTCCGGCGTCGGGTCGACCGCCAGCCGGAACCGGGCGCCCTCCAGACCGCCGTCGAACACGACGCCCTTGTGCACGGTGAAGTCCCGCACCCGCGCGACCGTCCGGCCCGTCAGCCGCTCCACGGCACCGGCGGCCCAGCCCAGGGCCGCCGCGGCGGGCAGCACCAGGGCGTCGCCGATGACGTGGTCGGCGACCAGCGGCTCGCCCGCCAGGGCGTGCAGGTCCCGCTCCAGCACGGCCGGGGCCGCGGGCGCGGCGTCCTCGCGCACCGACAGGGGAGTCGTCGGACCGAGGACCGTCACCACGTCACCGGACCGCTCCGGGTCGAACTGCTCGGCGAAGAGCCGGGTCCCGGTGTCCTCGGGGATCAGCGCGATGCCCCGCTCCTCGAACACCGCCTTGATCTGCGGCGACACCATGCCGGAGTCCCAGGCGCCCCAGTTGAGCGAGGAGACGTGCGCCCCGGGGTGCCTGCCCTTGAAGGACGCGGCCCAGGCGTTGAGCACCTCGTTGGCCATGGCGTAGTCGGACTGGCCCCGGTTGCCGAAGAACCCGGCGACCGAGGAGAACAGCACCACGTGGCGCAGCCGTTCGGCCTCCAGCGCGGCGACCACGGAGCGCAGACCGCCGAGCTTCACGGAGAAGACCCGGTCGATCTCGGCCGCCTTCTTCGCGGCGATCAGCTGGTCGGCGAGGACCCCGGCGCCGTGCACCAGACCGGTGATCCGCTCCCGGTACGGGGTGAGCGCGGCGGCCGTCGCGGCGGCGTCCGTGATGTCCACGGCCAGGTACGCGACCTCGCTGCCGGCCTCGCGGATCTCGTCCAGCGTCCGGCGCACCTCGCGCTCGCCGACCACCGCGCCGTAGAGCTGCTCGACGCGCTTCGGGGTGGGCTTCTCGCCCGACGCCTTCAGGTGCGCCACGGCGGCGGCCTTCAGCGCGGCCGCGTCCGTCAGGCCGTGCGCCCACGCGGGCTCCTCACCCAGCGCGGTCCGGCCGAGGAGCAGCAGGCCGGGGCGGTGGGCCCGGGCGAGGGCGACGGCGCAGCGGGCGGTGATGCCGCGCCCGCCGCCGGTCACCACGAGCAGGTCGTCCGCGGTGAGGGCGGCGCCGGTCGCGGCGGGCGCGTCCGCGGCGGGGGTGAGGGCGACCCGGCGGCCGCCGTCCCGGCCCACCTGCACCGGGGCCGGGGCCGCGTCCTGCGCCTCCTGCAGGACCAGCTCCGCCGCCTCGTCGGCACCGAGCCCGGGGGCCAGGTCGACCGCGCGGCAGAACAGCTCCGGGGCCTCCACGGCGAGGGTCTTGACCAGACCGCCGACGCCACCGGCGGGCGCCGCGTCCTCGGCGACGCCGGTCAGGCCGAACGAGCCGTCGAGCCGGGTGACCGTGACGAAGGCGGCCCGGTGACCGGCCCGCGCGGCGGACGTCAGCGGCGCGACCAGGTGCTTGGCGACCAGCAGCGTGTGCGCGAGCCGGCGTGTCCCCTCGGCCCACGGCAGGCCGTCCGCGGCGGCGAACACCACCGCGAGGTGGACCTTCTCGTCGCCCAGCTCCTCCAGGCGCGAGGACAGTTCGGTGGCGCCCCAGCCGGTCAGCGGCAGGTCCGTGGCGCCCTCGACGCGCTGCGGGACACCCGGCAGCCGCAGCGCCCGCACCTGCCAGCCGGTCGCGGCCAGCCGGGCCGCCGTGGCCCCGGCGACCTCGCTGCCGTCGTCCACGACGAGCGCGGTCGCGCCCTGCGGGTAGGCGTCCACGAGCCGGTCGGGGAGGGGCAGCTCGACCAGACCGGCGTGGCCGCGGCCGATGGGGGACGGGGTGGGGACGTCGGCGGGGGCGGCGGTGGTCGCCGTGGCCGTCGGTGCCGGGC
>NZ_KQ948549.1:381080-592704 GCF_001514125.1 Streptomyces longwoodensis
CCGCGGAGGTGGCGGTGGCGGCGGCCGGCGCGGCCGTGGTGGCCGCGGGCTCGTGTGCCGCGTCCGCCGGGCCGGTGCCGCCGAGCTCCAGGACGAAGCCCACGATCTCGTTCAGGGTGCGGAGTTCGGCGAGTTGTTCGGGGCCGACGGGGGTGGGGCTGGGGAACTGTTCCTGGAGGACGCCCATGATCTCGACGCGCTTGATGGAGTCGATGCCGAGGTCGGCCTCGACGTCCATGCCGAGCTCCAGCATCTCCGCCGGGTAGCCGGTCTTCTGCGCCACGATGCCGAGCAGCGCGGAGGTGACGGCGGCCGTGCTGAAGCCGGCTCGCGCGGGGGCGGCCGTCGCGGTGGCGGTGGCACCGACGGTGACCGTGGCCGGGGCGGCGTGGGGAGCCCGCGCGGTCGAGCCGCCGAGGCTCAGCACGAAGTCCACGATCTCACCGAGCGTGCGCAGTTCACCGAGCTGTTCGGGGCCGACGGGGGTGGGGCTGGGGAACTGTTCCTGGAGGACGCCCATGATCTCGACGCGCTTGATGGAGTCGATGCCCAAGTCCGCCTCCACGTCCATGCCGAGGTCGAGCATTTCCGCCGGGTAGCCGGTCTTCTGCGACACGACGTCGAGCAGGGCGGCGGCGACCTCGTCGGCCGAGGCGCCCGTCGCCGACGTGCCGTGGTCGGGGCGCGCGTCGTCGGACGGGCCCTGGGGGGCGGCCGGGGCAATCGGCGCCGCCGGGGTCTGCGGGACCACGGCCTCGGGGCGGGCCGAGGGGGCCGGAGCCGGAGCGGGGGTGGCGGGAGCCGCCGGTGCGGCCGGTGCCGCCTGCTCGATCGGCGCCGGCGTCGGCGCAACGGCGGGAACGGCCGGGGTGACCGGAGCGCTCGGAGCGGCCGGCAGCGCGACCGGTGCCGCGGGGGCCTCCTGGACGGCCGGCGCCCCGGGCGCGGACTCCGTCAGCGCGCCGATCTCCAGCGCGGCCATCTCCCGCAGGATCTCGTTGGCCCGCAGGTGCGTGCGCCCGATGGCCAGCCCGTGCTCCTTGACCGAGGCCACACCGGGGAGCACCGCGTCGACGCGGCCCTGCTCGTCGGCGCGCTCCAGCAGTCCCATCATGCGCTGGGCGCTGGCCAGTTGGCCGTGCAGGTAGTCGTCGTGGAGCGCCAGGTGGTCGGCGATCAGCGAGGAGAGCCGATCGGGCGCGGGGGTGGGCTGTTCGTCTTCCACGAGTTCGCTCTCCAGTACGTCGGCGGGGGCGGCGTGCGCCGCGGGGGCCGGGGCCTGCGCGCTCTCCGGTCGCTGGGCGACGGCGGCCGTCGCCAGGGGCTGGGCCGTGGTCGCGGCCGGTGCCGGGGCGGGTACGGCGACCTCCACGGAGGGCGCGGACCGCTCGGCGGCGGGGACCGGCGAGGTGGGAGCGGGGGAGGCGGCGGCCACGGACACCTCGGCGGGTGAGGACACCGTGGCCGCAGAGGACACCACGGCGGGCCGCTCGATCCGGTAACCGTTCTCCAGCGCGTCCCGGTAGGCGGCCCGGCGGGCCTCGGGAACGTGGTTGATGCCGTTGAGCGGCACGGTCATGCCCTTGACGGGCTCCTCGACGGGCGGCTCGGCGACGTACCGGTCGGTGGTCTCCAACGGAAGCCCCAGGACGGCGAGTTCGGCCACCGCGCGCTTCAGCGTGAGGTCGGCGTCGCCCTCGCTCCCCGGGTCCAGCCGGACAGCGAAGTGCTCGCGCTCACCGAGGATGCGGTCGACCAGCTTGGTCAGCACGTTCTTCGGGCCGAACTCGACGAACGTGCGGAAGCCCGCCGCGTACATCTCCTCGACCCGCTCGGCGAACTCCACGGGCTTGACCAGCTGGTCCACCAAGGTGCGGCGGTTGGACGCGACGTCGGAACCGTACGACGCCCCGGGCGAGTTGGCGTAGACGGGGCGGCGCGGCTCGCGGATCTCGGCGTCCGCGACGGCCCGTCCGAACGCCTCGACCGCGTGTCCCACGAACGGCGTGTGGAACGCCGCCGAGACCGGCAGCCGCAGCGCGCGCACGCCCGCCGCACCGGCGGCGGCGACGAACCGCTCGACGGCGTCGGTGGCGCCGCCGACCACGATCTGGTCCGGGGCGTTCCGGTTGCACACCACCAACTCGGCATGCGCGGAAAGAAGTTGCTCGACCCGCTCGGGGGAGGCGGTGACCGCGGCCATGGCGCCCGGGTCGAAGCCGGTCTCCGCGGGCGGCGCCATCGCCGCGCCCCGGGCCCGGGCCAGCGCGAAGTAGGTGGCGTCGTCGAGGGCACCGGCCGCCCACAGCGCGGCCAGCTCGCCGAAGCTGTGCCCGAGGAACCCGTCGGCGTCGAAGCCGAGTTCCGTCAGGTAGCGGTAGTGGCCGGCGGCCAGCGCGCCGATCGCGGGCTGGGCGTACTCGGTGCGGCGCAGCGCGCCCTCCTGCGCGGTGCGCGTCGCCTCGTCGAACGCGGGAGGCGGGAACGCCACCCGGGACAGCGGGAGTCCGTCCTGTCCGAAGGCGGCGTTGGCGGCGTCGAAGGCGGCGCGCAGCGGGGGCAGCGCGAGCACGGCGGTGCGGCCGGGCTCGACGTACTGGCTGCCCTGGCCGGCGAACAGCGCGGCGACCTTGCCGGTCGGCGCGGCGGCGGCGCGGAAGTGGATGCCCTTGGGGTGCGACCAGGCGTCCGCCGTCGGCCGGGCGCGCAACTGGGCCACGGCCAGGGCGCGCAGCTCGGCCAGCTCGGCGTCGGACCGGGCGACGAGCGCCAGTCGCGGGTGTCCCGCCGGGGCGGGCGTGGTGCGCGGCTCGGCGCCCTGCTCCACGGCCCGTGCCAGCGCGTCCACGTCGGGCTCGTGCCACAGGTGCACCCGGCTCACCGGGAACATCACCCGCAGGTCGTCGCCGTCGCCGTGCTCCTCCAGGACGACGTGGAAGTTGGTGCCGCCGAAGCCGAACGACGACACCGCTGCCCGGCGCCGCGGCCGGCGCGGGTCGCGGATCCAGGGGCGGGTGCGGGAACTGACGTAGAAGGGGCTGTTCTCCCAGTCGATCGCCGGGTTGGGCCGCTCGACGTTGATGGTCGGCGGGAGCAGCTTGTGGTGCAGGGCCAGGGCCAGCTTGATCATGCCGGCCGCGCCGGCGGCCGCCTTGGTGTGCCCGATCTGCGACTTGACGCTGCCGACCGCGGCGTACTGCTTCTCCTCGCCGCTCTCGGACACCACCGCCGACAGGGCCGACAGCTCGGTCGCCTCGCCGACCGCGGTGCCTGTGCCGTGGGCCTCGAACAGCTCGATGGAGTCGGGGGAGACGTCGGCGTCCTCGTAGGCCCGGCGCAGGGCCGTCATCTGGCCTTCCTTGCGCGGCGCGTAGATCGACTTGAACCGGCCGTCGCTGGAGGAGCCGATGCCGCGCAGCACGGCGTAGATCCGGTTGCCGTCCCGCTCGGCGTCGGAGAGGCGGCGCAGCGCCAGCATGCCGATGCCCTCGCCGATGAGCGTGCCGTCGGCGTCCGCGTCGAACGGGCGGATCAGCCCGGACTTGGAGAACGCGGGCGTCTTGCTGAAGCACAGGTACATGAAGATGGTGTTCTCGGCGTCGCAGCCGCCCACCAGCATCGTGTCCGCGCGGCGCTCCAGCAGGTCGCTCACCGCGGCCTTGACCGCGCCCAGGGAACTGGCGCAGGCCGCGTCGATCGTCATGTTCGTGCCGCCGAGGTCGAGGCGGTTGGCGATGCGGCCGGCCACGACGTTGCCCAGCATGCCGGGGAAGGAGTTCTCCTCCCAGGGAGCGAAGGCCAGCTTGAACTTCTCCGCGATCTCCTCGGCGTCCCGTTCGGTGAGGCCGCAGGAGCGCACGACCTCCTTGAGGACCGGGGTCTGCAGCCGGGCCGACAGCGGCTGGGTGAGCTGGTTGGCGCCGGTCACGCCCAGGACGACGCCGGTGCGCGAGGCGTCGTACCAGTCCTGGTCGGCGCCCGCGTCCTTGAGCAGGTCACGGGCGACGACCAGGCTGAGCAGCTGCAGGACGTCGGTGACCTCGAGGGTGTTGGGCGGCAGCCCGAACTCCAGCGGGTTGAACGGGACGGTGGGGATGAAGCCGCCGCGCTTGGAGTACGTCTTGTCGGGCGCGGAGGGGTCGGAGTCGTAGTGCTCCGACACGTCCCAGTGGGTCGCGGGGACGTCCTCGATGCAGTCGGCGGCGGAGACCACGTTCGCCCAGAACTCGCGCAGGTCGCGCGACTTGGGGTACAGGGCGGACAGGCCGACGATCGCGATCGGGTCGCGGGCCAGCCGGCGGTCGAGGTCGGATGCGTGCGAAGCGTTCACGGCGAGGCTCTCTTGGTCGGACGGCGGGACCGCTGACGGTCCCTGGTCGGTTCGGGGCCCTGCGGGTGACGCGCAAGGGTGAACGGGCCGGCGCCCACCCGGACGACCGTGCCTGTTCGGCACCGGTCCCGGTGTCGGGCGCCGCCCAGGACGGACGACGATCTGCGCGGACGCGGCCCGACGAGGGGACCGGTCCTGGGGGTGCCGGCGCGAACAGGTGCGCCGGCCTCGGGCGTGCCAGGCTTGGGATGCCGGCGCGAGCAGGTGTGCCGACGAGGCCGGCACCGCCAGGACGGCTCCGGCCGCGACGGCACCGGCCAGGACGGCTCCCGCCGGGGCCCGATCCGGCGCACCCCCGCCCCGCGGGGCGGTGGGCGGACACCCCCGCGGGCGGCTACGCGCCCCGCAGCAGTCGGGCGATCGTGTCCACCGCGTCAGGGTGGTCGAGCATCGTGTAGTGGTCGCCCGGGCACCGGTGCACGGTCAGGCCGTGCGGCGCGAGCGGCAGCCAGCCGAGCGTGTCGTCGCCCGGGATCAGACTGCGCTCGGCCTTGACCAGCACCACGGGCAGGGGAGCGGGGGTGGCCCGGTGGGGCGCGGTGAGCCGGTTGTTGCGCAACAGCCCGTCGACGTAGGTGTCGTAGAGCTTGCGCAGCCCCGGCAGCGGGGTGTCGGGCAGCAGCGCGCCGGAGGCGACCGCGGCGTCCAGGACGACCGGGAGGCCCTCGTCGACCGACCGGCCGTCCAGCGCGCCGGGGGCGAGCCGGACCGGGCGGCCGCGCTTGGCGCCCAGGTACATGCTGAACCAGTCGAGCAGCAGCCCCGGTTCGAGCGCGTCGTCGGGCTGCTTGTACTCCTCGGTGGGCGCGATGCTGTCGAGCAGCACGAGCCGCGCCGGACGCCGCTCGGCCGGCAGCGCGTCGGCCATCGCCACGGCCAGCACACCTCCGAACGACCAGCCCGCGAGGGTGTACGGGTCCGGCTGCGGATCCATGGCCGCCAGCAGCCGCTCGGCCAGCCCGGCCACGGTTGTCGCCGCCCGGCCCCCGGTCAGCGCCGCCTCGGCGTACTCCGGGACCGCGCCCAGGTCGAGCACGGTCAGCCCGTCGCCCTCCGGGAGCGCCCCGGCCAGTGCCCGGTACACCGTGGGGGCCAGGGCCCCGGGGTGGACGAACCAGACCGTGTGCCCGCCGGGTGCGGCGTCCCGGAACCGCCGGACCACCGGGGGGCGCAGCTCACGCGGCGGCCGCACGCTGCGTGCTCTCCTCGGCCAGGTACGCGGCCAGGTCCTTGACGGTCGGGTGGTACCAGAGCGTGGTGGTGCTCAGCTCGAAGCCCAGCCAGTTCTCCAACTCGCCTGCCAGGATGAGCGCTTCGGTGGAGTCCAGGTCCAGCTCGTCGAAGTACACCTCGCGGGAGACCTCGGAGGGGTCCACGCCTAGCCGGTGGGCGATCTTCTCGATCAGCCAGGTCTCGGCCTCGTCGGGGGTCACTGCGGCCATGATGCGTCGTCCTTCCCGGGGGCGCGGCGGAGCCGGCCCCGAACCGTGCGAATGGTGGTGCCCGCACACCGCGCGGCGAGGGCCGGCGGCGGGGGTCACGGCACGCCGGGGGAAGCCCGGCCGAGGGCATTCGGCCGGACCGGCGCGCGACCCGGAACGAGTGAGTTCCGGGCCGGAAAAAGGGGCGGGGAACGCGGCCGATGCTCCGCTTTCCGGGAATCGCGGTACCCCGCCGGAAATAACAACTCGTCAGTAGGTCATACGCTGTACGGTCGATCCTCGTCGATCGGTGGATTGGTACGGACTTGTGGGTCCGCACGTCTGCCGTGCCGTCGGAGTGGTCGCCCGAAGCACGCAGCCACAGTCTTGCCACCGCGCCGAATCCCGAACAACAGCCCTTCCGAAGAGTGGAAAGAATTCCGTGTTACGGCCGGGGGCGCACGGGGCCCCGCCTACCGCGCCTGGGCCGCCCGTGCCTCACGCCGGAAGGCCCCCGGTGTCATGTTGACCCGGCGGGTGAAGAACTTGCCGAAGTTGGTGACCTCGGAGAACCCCAGCCGTCGCGCGATCGCCCCGATGGGCAGGTCGGTGTGGCCGAGCAGCCGGCGCGCCTCCAGGGCGACCCGGGAGTCGATCACGTCCTTGGCGGAGGTGCCGGCGACGGCGCGACAGGCCCGGGACAGCGCGCGCGTACTGCAGTTGAGGGCGGCGGCGTAGTCCTCCACGAGGCGGGTGACGGCGTAGGAGCGGTCGAGTTCGCGGCGGAACCGGAGGAACAGTTCGCCCTGTTCGCCGCTGACGCCGGTGCCCGGCTCCTTGTGGCGCCGGCGGCACATCTGGTCGATGTGCAGCATGGCGACGGCCAGCAGGTGCTTGAGCAGTTCCTCGCCCAGGCCCTGGTCGGGCCGCTGGAACTCCTCCCGCAGCAGGCACACCACCCGCCGGAACGCGAGGAGTTCGGAGCCGTGGAGCTGCCAGTGCGTGGGGCGCAGCACGTCGTCGAGCATGCCCACGCGGGCGCTCAGGTGCAGGGGGAAGGTCTCGGTGAACATGATGACGTCGGCGTCCATGTCCGTCCGGGGGGAGAACTCGATCACCTGGTTGGGCCGGGTCCAGACCAGGGTGCCGGTACGGCACTCGAAGCGGCTGGAGTCGACGGCGAAGCTGCCGGACCCCGCGGTGACCACGAGGATCTGGTGGAAGTCGAGGCGGTGGGGCGAGGCGAGGGCGCGCACCGAACCCTGGTCGCGCAACTCCCGCAGGGTCGTCATCGCGAGGTCGAGACCGGAACGCCAAGCCGGGACGTAGGGGAACACGGGCAGGGGTAACGATGCGAAATCGACCATGGGCGTTCCGGAATCGACCTTTCATTGGCCACTTGAGGCTTCAATGATAGGGGTGGTCGCCCGAATACAGCTCGAATCCGGAGGCAGCACGCACCTGACAGCACCACCGAGAACATGAAGGTGAAGGGAATCTGAACGGGATGACCACTCCCCACTCCGCCCCGCCGGAGCGCTCAGTCGTCGACCGGACGCTCAGCATCCTCGGCGCCTTCGACCGGGACAACCGCACCCTGTCACTCAGCGACATCAGCAGGCGTTCGGGGCTGCCCGTCGCCACCGTCCACCGCATCGTGAACAAGCTCCACGGCTGGGGTGCCCTGGAGAGATCCGCGGAGGGCGGCTACAGCATCGGGCTGCGCCTGTGGGAGACGGCGGTCCTCGCGCCGCGCGCCTCCACCCTGGCCGAGACGGCCCAGCCCCACCTCATCGGCCTGCAACGGCAGACCGGGGGCGTCACCACCGTCGCCGTCCGCGACGGCCGGGAGGCCGTGTGCCTCACCTTCGTCTCCAGCGAACCCGACCCGGGCCCCTACGACGCTCCGGGCCGCCGGGTGCCGCTGCACGCCACCGCCCTGGGCCTGACGCTGCTCGCGCACGCCGGTTCACTGGTGCAGCACGAGGTGTGCGCGGGCCCGTTGCGGGCCTACACCCCGAAGACGGTCACCGACGGCCCGACGCTCACCAGGTGCCTCGCCAAGGTGCGGCGGGAGGGCAGCGCGCTGGTGCACGGCGCGTTCGCCCCGGGCCGCGGCGGCTTCGCCGTTCCGGTGCGGGACGCCCGGGGCGCGGTGATCGCGGCGGTCGGTGTCATCGGCCCCGTCCGGCTCGTCCAGCCGGCCAAGGTCGCCGGACCCGTCCACGCGGCGGCCACGATGATCTCCCGCGCCCTGCGGACGGAGGGGGTCCGGCCGGCGGAGCTGGGCGCGTGACGGACAGCGCGACCGGGCCCCGCCGCGGCGTGCCCGGTCAGAACCGGGGCGTCGTCTCGTAGCGGGGTCCCAGGTCCGGGCGGTCGCTGCCGGCCAGCTCCGTGGCCATGCGGTGCACGCGGACCAGGTCGTGCAGCAGCTGGCGGGTCTCGTCCTCACCGAGGCCCGCCCGCCGGGCGATCTCCTCCAAGTGGACGGCCTCGCCGCCCCCTTCCTCCTCCGCGGTGGTCAGCGCCCCGAGGACCCGCTCGTGCCGGTCGGTCCAGTCGCTGTGCCCGCGGCCGGCGTCGTCCGGTGGCGCCGCGAGCGCCGCCGGATCCATGAGCCCGTCGTCCGTCGTCCTGCGCACCATGGCGCACACTCCTGTCGTCGTGGGGCCCGGCGCTCCGCGACGGGGATCACCGGGCACCGGGTCGGGTAGGACTGAACCGGGTAACCACATGCGCCCCGGTATTCACCCCGGACAGGACAGGCGGACGACGATGACGGACCCCGACAGAGCCACGGACCCCGACAGAGCCACGCACCCCGACGGCGGATCCCCGGCCCCGGCGCCCGGGCGCACCGGCGCCCCGCCACGGGACCGTGCGCTCCAGGTGGAGACCCACGGCCTCGACGTCATCGCCGAGGCCGAGCGCAAGGGCAGCCCGCGCACCCTGTTCTGGCCCTGGTTCGGGGCGAACGTCTCGGTGTTCGGGCTGAGTTACGGCGCGTTCGCCCTGGGGTTCGGCATCTCCTTCCGGCAGGCCCTGCTCGCCGCCGTGCTCGGCATCGTCTTCTCGTTCCTGCTGTGCGGCCTCGTCGCCGTCGCGGGCAAGCGCGGATCCGCGCCGACGATGGTCCTCAGCCGCGCCGCGTACGGGGTGCGCGGCAACCGGCTGCCCGCGGCGCTCTCCTGGACGCTCACCGTCGGCTGGGAGACCGTCCTCGTCGCGCTCGCCTCGCTCGCCACGGCCACCGTGTTCGACCGGCTCGGCTGGGGCGGCGGCACCGGCACCAAGGTCGTCGCGCTGGTCGTGGTCGGCGCGCTCACCGTCGCCGGCGGGGTGATGGGCTTCGACCTGATCATGCGTCTGCAGACGGTCATCACCGTGGTCACCGGCGTGTTGACGCTCGTCTACGTCGGCCTCGTCGCCGACCACGTCCACACCGGCGCGGTCACCGCGATCCCCGACGGCTCCGCCCAGGAGTTCGTCGGCGCGCTGGTGTTCATGATGACCGGCTTCGGCCTCGGCTGGGTCAACGCGGCCGCCGACTACTCCCGTTATCTGCCGCGCTCCGCCTCCGGCGTCGGCGTGGCCGGCTGGACGACCTTCGGCGCGAGCCTCGCCCCGCTGCTGCTGACGGTCTTCGGCCTGCTGCTCGCGGGCTCCTCCCCACAGCTCGCGACGGCGGTCGCGGCCGACCCGGTCGGCGCGCTCACCACGATCCTGCCGACCTGGTTCCTGGTGCCGTTCGCGGTGGTCGCGGTGCTCGGCCTGGTCGGCGGCGCGGTCCTCGACATCTACTCCTCCGGCCTCGCCCTGCTGTCCGCGGGGCTGCCCGTCCCGCGCCCGCTCGCCGCGCTGGTCGACGGCGTGCTGATGATCGCCGGATCGGTGTACATCGTGTTCTTCGCCGACGACTTCCTCGGCCCGTTCACCGGCTTCCTGACCACCCTCGGCGTGCCCGTCGCCGCCTGGTGCGGCATCGTCCTCGCCGACCTCCTGCTGCGCCGCCGCGACTACGACGAGGCCGACCTCTACCGGCCCCGCGGCCGCTACGGCGACGTCCCCGCCCTGCCGCTGCTGCTCACCCTGGCCGCCACCGCGCTCGGCTGGGGACTGGTCACCAACGCCTCCGCCGACTGGCTGACCTGGCAGGGTTACCTGCTCGGCCCGTTCGGCCTCGGCGGCAAGGACGGCTCCTGGGCCTACGCCAACCTCGGCGTCCTCGCCGCCCTGGCCCTCGGCTTCCTCGGCACGCTCGCCCTGGGCCGGCACCGGGTGCGCGCCCAGGAGGCGCCGGGCGCGGGGGAGGTGCCCGCGTGACCGGCGCCCCGGCCCACCTGGCCGTGATCGACATGCAGCACGTCTTCGCCGACCCGACGAGCCCCTGGGCGGCCCCCCGCTATGCGGAGGCGGCAGCGGGCGTACGACGCCTGCTGCCGGCCTTCGCCGACCGGGTCACCTTCACCCGCTTCCTGGCCCCTGCCGAGCCCATCGGGGCCTGGCGGGCCTACTACGACCGGTGGCCGTTCGCGCTGCGCCCGCCGGACGCGCCCCTGTGGCGGCTGACGGACGAGTTCGCCGCCGTGGCCCGGGACGTGATGGACGCGCCGACCTTCGGCAAGTGGGGCCCGCGGCTCGCCGAGCGGGTGGCTCCCGGAGGGCGCCTGGTGCTCGCCGGGGTCAGCACCGACTGCTGCGTGCTGTCCACGGCACTGGCCGCCGCCGACGCGGGCGTGGAGGTCATGGTGGCCGCCGACGCCTGCGCCGGCGCGGACGACGCCGCGCACACCCGGGCCCTGGAGGTGATGGACCTGTACCGGCCGCTGGTGCGGGTCACGGACGTGGCGGAGCTGCTGGCCGGAGCGGACCGGCCGTCCGGGTGAGCGGCCGTCCGGGTGGGCTGCCGTCTGGTGGGAGCGCGCGCGGGTGGGCGATCGGCGGCGGTCCGCCGGAATGATCCGTGCCGTGCCGGGTACGCGAGGCCGGATGACATCCGGACGGCCTGGTTCCGGACCCGGCCGCAGGACCGCCTCCACCAGGAAGACCTGCCATGGACACACCCGCCAACAACGTCTCCCCCGCCCGGCGGGCGCTGGACGCGCTGGCCAAGGACGCCGAGGACTCCACCGCACTGGACACGCTCGCCCACAGCGAGGTGCTGGTGCCGGTGCCCGACGACACCACCGACGAGGACGCCTCCGACCCCACCGCGGTCGCCCTGCCGGTGCTGGAGCAGCCCGGCAGCGCACCGGTCGTGCCGGTCTTCACCTCCGAGGGGGAGATGACCGAGCTGCTGCCGTACGTCTCCCGCTACCGGCTGATCCCGCTGGGTGCCCTCGCCGAGCAGTGGCCCGAGGGCGAGCTGTCGCTCACCATCGACGCGGCCGGCGACCACGGGCTGACCCTCACCTCGGAGGGAGTGCGCACCCTCCTGGTCCGCTGATCCTGCGGCGCGACCGGTCCGTCAGAGCCCCGGGGGCCGCTCCCGCAGCGTGCGTTCCAGGACGCCCCGCTGCAGGGGGAGCACCTCGTCGTGCAGCTCGCGGCCCCTGCGGGTGAGGGCGACCCACACCCCGCGCCGGTCCTCCGCGCACACCGAGCGCTGGACCAGGCCCTCCTTCTCCAGCCGGCCGATCAGCCGGGACAGCGCGCTCTGGCTGAGGTGCACCCGCCCGACCAGGTTCTGCACCCGGCACTGGTCGCCCTCGCGGGGCGTCTCGGAGGCGAGGATGTCGAGCACCTCGAAGTCGCTCGCGCCCAGGCCGTGCGGGTGCAGCACGCGGTCGATCTCGCACATCGTGCGCGCGTGCACCGACAGGATGTCCCGCCACTGGTCCTCGAGGCCCGCCCCGGCCGCCGTTGCTCCCATACACCCGACGGTAACACCGTTCGCGGCACTCGTTGAGTGTGCAACTAGTGCGGGTGCAAGAGAACTGAGGGACCGGTTCCGCCCCGCTCAGGCTTCCGGGTCCTGGAGCAGCCCGATCAGGTTGCCGTCGGTGTCCTTCACGGACGCGATCAGTCGGCCGTTGCCCACGTCCTGGGCGTCCTGCAGCAGCTCGGCGCCGCCCTCCAGCAGCGCCGCCAGCCGGTCCCTGAGGTCGGTGACGTGCCAGTAGGGGACCGGACCGGTCATGCCCTTGGCGTGCCCGCTGGGGTCGAGGCCGACGTCCTGCCCGGCGGCCTTGAAGCCGACGTAGTACGGCTCGTCCGCGTACGGCTCGACGCCGAGCAGCGCACGGAACAGCTCCCGGGCACGGTCGCGGTCCTTGACGGGGTAGATGATCGTCTGAACGCCGGTGGTGGTCATCGCGTGCTCCTTCGTCCCTGCGGGGAACCGGCCACGGCGGCCGGTGGTCCCCACGCTAGGCAGAGCACCCCCCGGCCCGCTTCTCCGATCCTGACCGCTTGCCGGACACGGGTGCCGGCGCCGGCACGGGCACCGGCTTCCTCGACCTGGTGCGGCACGGCGCACCGGTCGCCGGGCCCGTCCTGTCCCGGCCAAGGCGGTGCGAGTACCGGACACCGTGGCGTCCCCTGCGCCAGAGTGAGAACGACGCGGCAGCAGCGACCCGTCGAAGGGGACGGAGGAACGACGATGCTGAGCACTCCCGTCGGGCAACGACGCCTGCTCATCCTGGAGTTGCTGAAGGACCCGGCCCGGCACTTCCCGCCGCGCCGGCACACCGACCCCGCGGCCGACGGGGTCACCGCGGCCGCCGTCGCCGACCGGCTCGGCGTGGACCGCGCGGTCGCCGACGCCCACCTCTCCCTCCTCGCCGCCCTCGGACTGCTGCGCACCAAGCGGATCCGCCGCCGCACCCACTACCGGCGCGACGAGATCCGCATCGCCGAGGTGGCCCGCGTGATCGAGAAGGGCTGGTGAGCGGGGGTCCGCACGGTGGACCCGAACACCCCGCCCGGCCACGACGACCGCCCCCGACAGGAAGGCCCCACGCCCATGCACCGTCCCACGCCCCTCGTCCCTGTCCGCTACGTGGCCCTCGGCGGAACCGGCCCCGAGGACGTCGTGTCCGACACCGAGGGGCGGGTGTTCACCGGCGTGTCGGACGGACGGGTCCTGCGGATCGACGGCCTGGAGGACCCGGCCACGGCCCGCGTGGTGCGCGTCGGGGAGACGGGCGGCCGCCCCCTCGGCCTCGAACTCCTCCCGGACGGCGACCTGCTGGTGTGCGACGCCTACGGCGCCCTGCTGCGCCTGGACCCGGGAACGGGCCGGACACGGGTGCTCGCCGAGGAGGCGGCGGGGGAGCCGCTGCGGTTCTGCAGCAACGTCGTCGCCCTGCCCGACGGCAGCGTGTACGTCACCGTCTCCAGCCGGGTCCACCCGCTGCGGGACTGGATGGGCGACCTCGTCGAGCACACCGGCACCGGGCGCCTGCTGCGCCTCGGTCCCGACGACAAGGAACCCGAAGTCGTGCTGGACGGGCTCCAGTTCGCCAACGGCGTCGCGGCGGCTGCCGACGGCTCCGCGCTGATCGTCGCCGAGACCGGCGCCCGCCGCCTCACCCGCTTCCGGCTCACCGGGCCCGGGGCGGGGACCGCCGAACCCCTGGTCGAGGACCTGCCCGGCTACCCGGACAACCTGTGGCGCGCCCCCGGTGGCCCCGTCTGGGTGGCGCTGGCCGGTCCCCGGGTCCCGCCGCTGGAACTGCTGCACCGCGCGGGCCCGTCGGCCCGCCGCCGCGCCGCCGCCCTGGCCGTGCGCGCCCCCTACCGCCCCTCCGGCACGATCGCGGTGCTCGCCGTCGACGACGCGGGCAGGACCGTCCACCACCTGCGCCGCCGCCGCTCCGGCTTCCGCATGGTCACCAGCGTCTGCGAGGCCGCCGGCCACCTGGTCCTCGGCAGCCTCACCGAACCCGGCCTGGGGGTATACGAGGCCCCGCCCACCGGCTGACCGGCGGCTAGGCTGGTGCCCGGCCGCGATCAACCCCCCCCGTGAGGCGGGCGGAACCGGCCGGGCAGGAGACGTACCGCATGACAGCGCAGGAAGCCGAGGGTGTCCGTGCCGCCGTGCCCCGGCGCCGCGGGAGCGGGCAGCTCTCCGTGGTCGGGGTGGTGGCCGTCGGGGGAGGGCTCGGCGCGCTCGCCCGCTACGCCGCCGCCCAGGGATGGCCCACGGCCCAGGGCGGGTTTCCCTGGACCACCTTGTGGGTGAACGTCGTCGGCTGTGCCGTCATCGGGGTGTTCCTGGTGCTGATCACCGAGGTGCTGACCGCCCCCCACCGCTTGGTGCGCCCGTTCTTCGGCTCCGGGGTGCTCGGCGGGTTCACCACCTTCTCCACGTACGCCGTCGACCTCCAGCGGCTGTTCGACTCCGGTCACGCGCGTACCGCCGTGGCCTACCTCGTCGCGACCCCGTGCGCGGCGCTCACGGCGGTGTGGCTCGCGGCCACGGCGACCCGCCGCGTCCTGCTCGGGAGGCCGAGATGACCGTACTCACCGGCCGGGCCCTGCGGCTGACCGTCCTCGTCGGGGAGAACGACACCGTGCACCGCCGGCCCGTGTACGCGGAGGTCGTGCACCGCGCCCACGCGGCCGGGCTCGCCGGGGCCAGTGTCTTCCGGGGCATCGAGGGCTTCGGCGCCTCCTCGCGGATCCACACCTCGCGACTGCTGTCGCTCGCCGAGGACCTGCCGGTGGCGGTCGTCGTGGTGGACACCGAGGAGCGCGTGCGCGCCTTCCTGCCCCAGCTCGAGGAGCTGCTCACGGACGGTCTGGTGACCGTGGAGGAGTGCGAGGTCGTCCTGCACCGGACCTCCCGCCGGACGCCCCGGGGGGCCGCTCCCGGCGCCGGCCACGGCGGCGACGAAGCGGACGGAACGGACACGAAGGGTAAGAACTCGTTGTGAACTGGCTGGTGGTCGTGGCCGGGGGCGTGATCGGCGCCCCGCTGCGCTATCTCACCGACCGCGCGGTGCAGTCCCGCCACGACTCGGTCCTCCCCTGGGGCACCTTCGTGGTCAACGCCGTCGGCTGCCTGGTCCTGGGCGTCCTGACCGGCGCCGCCCCGGGCCCCGACCTGCGGCTGTTCCTGGGCACGGGGCTGTGCGGGGCCCTGACGACGTACTCGACCTTCTCCTACGAGACCCTGCGGCTGGCCGAGGCCGGCGCGGGCCTGGCCGCCGCCGTCAACGTCGTGGCGAGCGTGGCCGTGGGTCTCGGTGCGGCCTTCGCGGGGGTCTGGCTCGGTCAGGCGGCCTGAACGCGGGGGCGTCGGCTCGTAGCCGCGCCTGGTAGGACTGTCTACCGCACTGTCGTCGACCCGCAGAACTGGACCCCATGAGCGCCATCTCCGTCGGCCAAGCCGTCATCCTGGGAGCCGTCGAGGGAGTGACCGAGTTCCTCCCCGTCTCCTCCACCGGCCACCTGAAGATCACCGAAGGCCTGATGGGCATCCCGGTCGACGACGACGCCGTCGTCGGGTTCTCGGCCGTCATCCAGGTCGGGGCGATCGCCGCCGTGCTCGTGTACTTCTCCAAGGACATCGTGCGGATCGTCTCCGCCTGGTTCCGGGGCCTGAGGCACAAGGAGGAGCGCTACCACCACGACTACAAGTTCGCCTGGTGGGTGATCGCCGCGACCGTCCCGATCGTGGTGGTGGGCCTGGCCGCCAAGCCCCTCATCGAGGGCCCGCTCGCCTCGCTGTGGGTGGTGGCGGGTTCCCTGATCGTGGGGTCCGGCGTGATGTGGGCCGCCGACCAGATGGGCCGCCACAAGCGGGGTGAGGACGACACCTCGTTCAAGGACGCGATGCTGGTCGGCAGCTCCCAGATCCTCGCGCTGCTCTTCCCGGGCTTCTCCCGCTCCGGCGCCACCATGTCCACCGCGCTGATCCTCGACCTGGACCGGGTCGCCGCCACCCGGCTGTCGTTCTTCCTCGGCATCCCCGCCCTGACCGGCGCCGGGCTGTACGAGCTGAAGGACGCCCTCGGCGCGGGCGTGGGCGCGGCCCCGCTGGCCGTCGGCACGGTGGTGTCCTTCGTGGTCGCCTACGCGTCCATCGCCTGGCTGCTGAAGTTCGTCGCCAAGCACTCCTTCAACGCCTTCGTGATCTACCGGCTGGTCGTCGGCGTCCTGCTCTTCGGCCTGCTGGGCGCCGGGGTCCTGGACAGCTGACCCGTCGGCCCGGACCCCCTAGGGGGCGTGCCACCGCCCGGCCGGTGGCACGCCCCTCGTCCGTCCCGGGACCGTCCGGCAGGCCGCCGCTTGACAGCACCGGCCGCCGCCACGGACCATCACTCCGTGAACCTGTCAGACAGCCAGACAGGTGGGTCCGGGCCGCGGCGCGTCAGCGCCATGGAAGCCGTCCTCACCCACCTGCGCGGCGCCATCGAACGCGGCGAGTACGCCGTGGGGGACAAGCTCCCCTCCGAGGCCGAGCTGTGCCGCACCCTCGAGGTGTCCCGGCCCGTGCTGCGCGAGGCCCTGCGCGCCCTGCAGACCATGGGCCTGACCGTCTCCCGGACCGGCAAGGGCACCTTCGTGGTCGCCCAGGCCGTGGAGGACCCCACCTTCGGCGACTACGCGGCCAGCGACCTGCTGGAGGTGCGCCGCCACGTGGAGGTCCCGGTCGCCGGGTACGCCGCCCTGCGCCGCACCCCGGAGAACCTGGACCACCTGGCCCACCTCCTGGACCGCATGGAGCGCGAGACCGACACCACCGCGTGGGTCGCGATGGACACCCTCTTCCACCTCGCCGTCGCCGAGGCCGCCCAGAACCCGGTCTTCCGCCGCGTCATCGAGGAGATCCGTGACGCCCTGGCGCGCCAGTCGGCCTTCCTCACCGAACTGGGCGGCCGCCGCGAGCAGTCCAACCGCGAGCACCGGGCCATCGTGGAGGCCCTCGTCGACGGCTCCGAGCACGACGCGGTCCAGGCGATGAGCCACCACCTCGACCGCGTCGAGACGACCCTCACCGACATCGTGCGCTCCTCGCGCGCGACCACCGCACCGGACGCCGGAACCACCGCGTGAGCGGGCAGCACCCCGGGACGCGACCCGTCCCGTGCCCGGCCGCGCCGACGCCGTCCGCCGCACGCCCCCGCCCGGGCCGGCGCACCACCCCCGCGCCGCACCCCGTCCCGTCCACCCACCAGTGAGCAGGCAGTGATGTACAGCAGCTCCCTCGCCGACGCCCCCGTCATCCGTGAACCCCTCCACGTGCCCGTCGCCCGGCTCGTCCGCGGCGGGGTGACCGAGGGCGTCCACCACGGCTCCGTCGTCGTCCTCGACGCCGACGGCCGGGTCGCCCTCCAGCTCGGCGACATCGAGGCCGCCTTCTACCCGCGTTCCGCCCTCAAGCCCGTCCAGGCCGTCGCCATGGTGCGGGCCGGGCTGCCGCTGGAGGGCGAGCTGCTCTCGCTCGCCGCCGCCAGCCACTCCGGCGAGGAACGCCACCTCGACGGCGCCCGCCGCATCCTCGCCCTGGCCGGACTCACCGAGGACCACCTGCGCAACGTGCCCGACCTGCCGTACGGCCCCGTCGTCCGCGACGCGTGGCTGCGCGAGGGCCGGACGCCCTCCCGCCTCGCCCAGAACTGCTCCGGCAAGCACGCCGCCATGCTCTACACCTGCGTGCTCAACGGCTGGCCCCTGGAGGACTACCTCGACCCCCGCCACCCGCTCCAGCAGGCGATCGCCGAGATCGTCGAGGACCTCACCGGCCAGCGGATCGCCCGGGTGAGCGTCGACGGCTGCGGCGCGCCCCTGTTCGCCGTGTCCCTGCACGGCCTCGCCCGGGCCGCCGCCCGCATCACCACCGCCGCCCCCGGCACCCCGGAGGCCCGCGTCGCCGACGCCGTGCGGGAGCACGCCGAGATGGCCTCCGGCTCCGGGCGCGACGTCGCCGCGCTGATGGGGGCCGTGCCCGGGCTGCTCGCCAAGGACGGCTTCGAGGGCGTCCAGGTGGCCGCGCTGCCCGACGGACGGGCGGTCGCCGTCAAGATCTCCGACGGGGCGGACCGGGCCCGCATCCCGGTGGCCGCCGCCGCCCTGGCCCGCGCCGGCGTCGACCCGGCCCCGCTCACCGCGTTCGCCGGGATGCCGCTGCTCGGCGGCGGGCGACCGGTGGGCTCCGTACAGCCGGTGGCCGCCCTCGACCCGGCCGCCCCCGCCCCTGAGGCGGAGGGCCCCGAACGGGCCCCCGCCGGCGTGTGCGGGTAACGACCCACCCCCGCCGGTCCGCCGGGCCCGCTCCACCTCCGCCGGGCCGCCCCGCCCGCGCCCCCGACCCCTCCGCACCCCGGAAAGAGGCCCCTGCCCTCATGACCGCCCCCACCCGCAGCGAACACGACCTGCTGGGCCACCGTGACGTCCCCGCCGACGCGTACTGGGGTGTCCACACCCTGCGCGCCACCGAGAACTTCCCCATCACCGGCACCCCGATCTCCGCGTACCCGCACCTGATCGACGCCCTGGCCGCCGTGAAGGAGGCCGCGGCGCTCGCCAACGAGGAACTCGGATTGCTGGAGCCGGGGAAGGCCGCGGCCATCGTCGAGGCGTGCCGGGAGATCCGGGCGGGCAAGCTGCACGACCAGTTCGTCGTGGACGTCGTGCAGGGCGGCGCCGGCACCTCGACCAACATGAACGCCAACGAGGTCGTCGCCAACCGGGCACTGGAGCTGCTGGGTCACGCGAAGGGCGAGTACCGCCACCTGCACCCCAACGAGGACGTCAACCTCGGCCAGTCCACCAACGACGTGTACCCCACGGCCGTCAAGGTCGCGACCGTGTTCGCGGTGCGCGGGCTGCTCAAGGCGATGGCCGTGCTCCAGGACGCCTTCGCGCGCAAGGCCGTCGAGTTCCGCGACGTGCTGAAGATGGGCCGCACGCAGTTGCAGGACGCGGTGCCCATGACGCTCGGCCAGGAGTTCTCCGCGTACGCCGTCATGCTGGACGAGGACCGGCTCCGGCTCGCCGAGGCCGTCGAACTGGTCCACGAGATCAACCTCGGTGCCACCGCGATCGGCACCGGCCTCAACGCCCCCGCCGGCTACGCGGAGGCGGCCCGCCGCCACCTCGCCGCGATCACCGGGCTGCCCCTGGTCACCGCCGCCAACCTCGTCGAAGCCACCCAGGACTGCGGCGCGTTCGTGCAGATGTCCGGCGTCCTCAAGCGGATCGCGGTCAAGCTCTCCAAGAGCTGCAACGACCTGCGCCTGCTGTCCTCCGGGCCGCGCGCCGGGCTGGGCGAGATCAACCTGCCGCCCGTGCAGGCGGGTTCGTCCATCATGCCGGGCAAGGTCAACCCGGTGATCCCGGAGGTCGTCAACCAGGTGGCCTTCGAGGTCATCGGCAACGACGTCACCATCACGATGGCCGCGGAGGCCGGCCAGCTCCAGCTGAACGCCTTCGAGCCGATCATCCTGCACTCCCTGTCGGAGTCCCTCACCCACCTGCGGGCCGCCTGCCTCACGCTCGCCGAGCGCTGCGTGTCCGGCATCACCGCCAACACCCGGGCGCTGCGGGCCTCGGTGGAGAACTCCATAGGCCTGGTCACCGCCCTCAACCCGCACATCGGCTACGAGGCCGCCACCGAGATCGCCAAGGAGGCCCTCGTCACCGGCCGCGGCGTCGCCGAACTCGTCCTGGAGAAGGGCCTGTTGCCCGCCGACCGGCTGGCGGACCTGCTGCGCCCCGAGGTGCTGGCGGGCACCGGCTCCCCGCACCCCGGCACCGGCTCGCCCCTTCCCGGCACCGTCTCGCCCCTCCCGGGCGGTGCCTCGCCCCTCCCGGGCGGTGCCCCGCCCCTGCCCGGCGGCGCCCCGGCCACCGGCCGCCGCTGACCCCCCGCCCCACCCGCCCCTCCCGCACCTGAGCGCCCGGACCGGCCCGGAGGCACAATGGCGATCATGACCACGACGTCGTCCCTCGCCTTCCAGCCGGTCCTGGAGCGCATCGCCGAAGAGATCGAGCGGACCCCCGGCCGCGGCCGCCCCGCCGACTACATCCCGGCGCTCGCCGCCTGCGACCCCCGCCGCTTCGGCATGGCCGTCGCGGAGCTCGACGGCACGGTGTACGGCGTGGGCGACTGGCGGCAGCCGTTCTCGACGCAGTCCATCACCAAGGTGTTCACGCTGGCACTGGACCTGGCCCGCGAGGGCGACTCCCTGTGGGAGCACGTGGGCCGCGAGCCCTCCGGCAACCCGTTCAACTCCCTGGTGCAGCTGGAGTACGAGAGCGGCATCCCGCGCAACCCGTTCATCAACGCGGGCGCCCTCGTCGTCACCGACCGCCTGCACACCCGTACCGGCGACGCGGCCGGCGAACTGCTGGCGTTCCTGCGCTCGGAGAGCGGCAACCCGGCGCTCGGCTTCGACCAGGAGGTGGCCGCCTCCGAGTCGGCGCACGGCGCCCGCAACGCCGCCCTCGCCCATTTCATGGCGTCCTACGGCAACATCGACAACCCCGTGCCGGTGCTGCTCGACCAGTACTTCCGCCAGTGCTCCGTCGCGGCCTCCTGCGCCGACCTCGCCCGGGCGACCACCTTCCTGGCCCGGCACGGCATCCGCTCCGACGGCTCGCGGCTGCTCAGCCGCAGCCAGGCCAAGCAGGTCAACGCGATCATGCTGACCTGCGGCACGTACGACGCGGCCGGCGACTTCGCCTACCGCGTGGGGCTGCCCGGCAAGAGCGGCGTCGGCGGCGGCGTCATCGCCGTCGTACCCGGCCGCTGCACCCTGTGCGTGTGGAGCCCGGGCCTGGACGAGCGCGGCAACTCGGTCGCCGGTGTGGCGGCCCTGGACCGCTTCACGACCCTCACCGGCCTGTCGGTGTTCTGAGCCGCCCGGTCCGCCGCCCGGTCCGCCGCCCGGTCCGCCGCCCGGTCCGCCGCGCGGCCCGGGTTCGCCCGACGGCCGGGCACGCCGCGGTCACGCGCAGGCCGCCGGGCCGCTGGGGAGGCGTCGCTTTCCGGCCACCCGGTCCCGCCACACTGGCCGGGTGTTGGCCATGGCGCACCCCGTCGATCTCCGCCGCTGCCAGGTGCTGGGCCTCGGCGGCACCGCGTGTCTCGCGCTCGGCGGCGAGACGGCCGGTGCCCTGCCCGCCCGCGAACTCCTGGCCCCCTCCTCGCCCCGGGCCGTCCTCGGCCTGGTCGGCGTCTACTTCGGCCTGGTCCTGCTGACCGCGGCCTGGGCACTGCTCGGCCGTCTGGTGGGCGGCGCCGACCGGCCGAGCCCCCGGGCGCTGGCGCTGGTCCTCGCCGTCTGGGCGGCGCCGCTGCTCCTCGCGCCGCCGCTGTTCAGCCGGGACGTCTACAGCTACCTGGCGCAGGGGGCCATGGTCGACGCCCACCTGGACGTCTACGCCCACGGCCCCGCCCGGCTCGGCGGGCCCCTCGCCGACGAGGTCGCCCCGCTGTGGCGGCACACCGGTGCCCCCTACGGCCCGGTGTTCCTCGCCCTCGCGGCCGCCCTGTCCGGCCTGACCCGGGGCCAACTCCCCGCCGGATTGCTGGGGATGCGCCTCGTCGCCCTGCTCGGCGTGGCGCTGATGGCCGCCGCGCTGCCCCGCCTGGCCCGGCACTGCGGCGCCGACCCGTCCGCCGCGCTGTGGCTGGGCGTGCTGAATCCGCTGGTCCTGCTGCACCTGGTGGCGGGCGCCCACAACGACGCCGTGATGCTGGGGCTGCTGGGCCTCGGCCTGGTGGCCGCGCTCGGCCGCCGGCCGGTCCTCGGCGCCGTGCTCGTCACGCTCGCCGCCCTGGTCAAGGCGCCCGCCGTCCTCGGCCTCGCGGTGGTCCTCGTCGTGCAGCTGCGGGCCGGCCGCCCCCCGGTCCCGGCGGTGCTGACGACCCTCGGGGCGGCGGCCGCCACCACGGTCGCGGCGACGGCGGCCGCGGGCACGGGCTACGGCTGGATCGGCGCCCTCGACACCCCGGTGTCCGCGCAGAACTGGGCCCTCACCAGCCTCCTCGGCCGTGCCACCCGGTCCCTGCTGGAACACCTCGGCAGCGACCTGGCCCCGCTGGCCGTGCCCGTCTGGCACGCCCTCGGCCTCGCCCTCACCGCCGGCCTGCTGGCCGTCATCTGGTGGCGGCTGCGGCCGCGCCCGGTGTACGCGCTCGGTCTGAGTCTCGCCGCGGTCGCCGCGTTCGGCCCGGCGGTCCGCCCCTGGTACGCCCTGTGGGCGCTGTTCCTGATCGCCGCCGCCGCGCCCAGTGCCCCGGTGCGCCACCGCGTGGCGGCCGTGGCCGGCGTGCTGGCCCTCGCGGTCCTGCCCGACGGCGGCCCGGCCGGCGCCGGCCAACTGCTCCTGGCCGTCTCCGGCGGGGCCCTCGCCGTGGTCGTGCTGTGGCAGGCCCGGCTGGCCGTGGGGCCCGCGGTGCCGGCGCGGACGGCATGAGGGCACCCCGCACCGCGCGCGGCCGGCTCGCGCTGGTCGTCGTCCTCGCCGCCGCCGTCACCGCCTTCACCGCGACCGTGCCGCTGCTGCGCGACTGGTTCGACCTGCGCGTCTACCACGGCGCCGTCGACGCCTGGGTCCACCACGGCGGCCGCCTCTACGACTACCGGGTCCCGGGCACCCCGTACGGCTTCACCTATCCGCCGTTCGCGGCGGTCACCATGCTCCCGATGGCGCTGCTCGGGCTGGGCGCCGCCGTCGCGCTGTGCCTGCTGCTGGACCTGGCGGCCCTCGCCTGGGTGCTGCGGGTCCTCGCCGGACCGTCCTGGCGCCGGTACGGCTGGTACGGGGCCGCCCTGGCCGCCTGCGTCCTCGCCCTGTTCGAGCCGCTGCGCGACACCGTCAGCTTCGGGCAGGTGAACGTCCTGCTGCTGGCGCTGGTGCTGACCGACGCCTGGCTGCTGGCGACCGGCCGGACCCGCTGGGCGGGGGTCGGCACCGGCCTCGCCGCGGCGGTCAAGCTGACCCCGGCCCTGTTCATCGGGCTGCTGCTCCTCGTCCGCCGCCCGCGCGCCGCCGGTACGGCCACCGCTGTCGCCGTCGCGGCCACGGCGTTCGCCGCGCTGGTCGCCCCGGACGCCTCGCGCTTCTACTGGACCGAGGCGATGTGGGACACCGGCCGGGTGGGCCGCCTGGACTACGTCTCCAACCAGTCGGTCCAGGGTGTCCTGGCCCGCCTCGGGGTGGGGGGCCACGCCGTGTGGGCAGTGTGCGCGCTGGCCGTGCTGGCCGTCTGGGCCCGCCGCGCCCGCCGGGCGGCGGCCGCGGACGACTGGCCGGCGGCGTTCGCGCTCACCGGCCTGACGGCCTGTCTGGTCAGCCCCGTCACCTGGGTGCACCACCTGGTGTGGGCGCTGCCGGCGTTCGCCGTGCTGCTCCGCGCCGGGCACCCGCGCGTGGCGGGCGCCCTGTACGCCGTGATGTGCACCAGCGTGGTGTGGCTGTGGTTCGACGACGCCTCGGGCGTCGACGGATTCCTCGGCGCCAACGCCTACACATGGGTCACCCTCGGGCTGCTGCTGTTCCTGCCGGCCGGTCAGGTGCCGGCGGAGCGGCGCAGCCGCCACCGCAGCCCCAGCGACACGGCGGCGGCCCCCAGACAGGCGGCCCCCACCACGGCCACCGCGTCCGGCCAGCCCGGACGGTCGTCCTCCCGCGGCGCGGCGGGGGCGGCGACCGGGGCCGCCGGCACCGCGGCGGGCCCCGGCCTGGGCGGGGCGGCGCGCGGGACGTCCAGCGATCCCACCGGATCGACGCTCCCGGCGGCGGTGAACCCCCAGTCCAGCAGCGCCCGCGCCTCCTCGTAGACCGCGAGGCCGCCGCCCGACCGGGGGTTCATCACCGTCACCACCAGCGTGCGCCCGTCCCGGCGGGCGGCGGCCACCAGGGTGTTCCCGGCCTGCGTGGTGTAACCGTTCTTGATGCCGATCAGCCCCGGGTACGGCGCGACCCCGTTGCCGGTCAGCAGCCGGTTGGTGTTGGCGATCGGGTACGAGCCCCCGCCGTCGCCGGGGAACCGGGCCAGCGCGGTCGCGCAGTACCGGGCGAAGTCGGCGTTGCGCAGCCCGGCCCGCCCGAACACGGCCAGGTCGTACGCCGACGACACCTGGCCGGGCGTGTCGTACCCGTCGGGCGACAGCACGCGGGTGTCGAACGCGCCGAGTTCCCGCGCCGTGGCCTGCATCCGCTCGGCCGCCGCCTGCCAGCCGCCGCTGAGCGCGGCGAGGACGTGCACGGCGTCGTTGCCGGAGTTCAGGAACACCCCGCGCCACAGGTCGGCGACCTCGTAGGTGCGTCCCGGCGCGACCCCGACCAGACTGCTGCCCGCGCCGATCCCGGCCAGCTCCTGCTCGCTGACCCGGTGCCGGATCCCGGCGGGCAGCGACGGCAGCACGGTCAGCGCGAAGAGCGTCTTGAGGGTGCTGGCGGGCGGCAGCGGGCGGTGCGCGCCGGACGCGGCCAGCACGTCACCGCTGTCGGCGTCGGCCACCAGCCACGACAGCGCGGACAGCGGGGGGACCGCGGGCGCGCCGGGACGGGGCCGGACCTGCACCCCGGGCTGGTGCAGCAGTCCCGGCGCCGGTGCCGCCCCGGGGCCGCCGCCCGGCGCCGGGTCCGCCACGCGCGGGGCGGCGACCGCGGCCGGGCCGAGGGCGAGCACCCCGGCCGTGCAGAGCGCGCAGGCCGACACGGTGGTCCGGGACACGAACGACCGAGAAGAGGATCCGATCTTCATATGAGCAACGTAGAAACCGGGGGCGCCATCCGGACGCTGCCCGTGCCGTACGCGCCCGGCGTGCACCCGGATGCCGTAGGCGCCGCCGCTCGTCCGCGTCACTGTTCCGAGCGGTCGACGACGGGGGCTGGCGACAGGACCTGCCCCACGGGTGACGGGACCGCCGCGAAACCGTGGAAGTACAGCTCCGTGTTGTCGCCGCGGACGCCGACCCCGCCGGGCCCGGACAGCGCGCCCGGCGCGGTGTCCTCGGCCTGGACCACGGTGCGGCTGTCCACCTGCAGGCGGAGCAGCACGCTGCCGGCCGCCGTGGTGACGGCCTGGGCGACGACCTGGTGCCAGGTGTCGTGGCGCAGGGGGGCGCGGGCCTGGGCGAGGGTCGTGTAGAGGCCCTCGGTCCCGGCCGCCGCGCCGGCGGGCGGCGCCTTGCGCTTGAGCGCCACGGTTCCGTCCCGGCGGCAGAAGCTGAGCGCGTACAGCTCCTGGGCGCTGCGGTAGCGCAGCCACAGGTGGCCGCCGTCCCACGCGGTCGCGGGGGTGCGGGGGGTCTCGCCCGGGGGGCGCAGGAGGAAGCGGCCCAGGAGCGTGACGTCACCGAAGTCCCGGCGGCTGCTGACGGCGCGCAGGACGGCGGAACCGGTGTGCAGCCGTGAGCCGGGGTCGGGGGTGTCCCCGTCGGGGACGCCGCTCCAGCCGCAGCCCCACCGGCTCAGCAGGGAGCCACTGGTGACGGTCCAGTCGCGGGAGGTGCGGGCGTCGGCGGCGCCGGGGTGGCGGTAGGCGTACTCGTTGGTGACCAGGCCCCGGTGAGGGAACAGGGGGACGAAGGGCCTCGTGCCGGGCAGTGGGCGGGACGCGTACCACGCCGGCGGGATGTCGTCCCGCACGGCACCCGTGCGCCTGGCCGTGTCGGTACCCGTGCAACGCGGCAGCAGCCCCACGGTGCTGAGCGCCGCCGCCAGGCCGCCCGTCACCAGGCCCCGGCGGGGGAGACCGCGGTACCGCGTCACCGGTGGCCCTCCGGCGACGCGGCCGGGGCGACGGTCAGGGCGGCGAGCCGGGGGAAGGGGACGCCGGCACGGCCCGTGCGCGTGCTGAAGGCGATGCCTCCCGTGCCCTCGCCCCGGCGCAGCCGGGGGGCGCGGTGCTCGATCGGCCCGGAGCCGTCGACGAGCACGACGGTCCGGGCCCGCCCGACGGTGACGGTCAGACGATGGGACGGACCGGGCTCCACCGCGCGCCGGGCGACCTCCCGGCGGCCGTCACCGACCCCCGCCAGCACCCGGACGAGGCCGTGGCCGAGGGAGACGGTGACCGGGTCGCGGCTCCTGTCGTTCACGATCAGCGCGACGCTGTTGTCCTGCCCGCGGAGCCGGTCGACGGTGACGCGGACGGTGTAACCCGTCCAGTCCGCCGAGCTCATGGGCCGGTACGCCGCTGAGGCGTAGCCGGCCCCGTCGGGCCGACGGCCGGTACCGGTCAGCGCCGCGAGCGCGCCACCGGGGCGGCCGTCGGTCCGTTCCCACTGCTCGGGTTCCGTCAGCGGTGCCGGGCAGGCGGAGGGCGGGACGGGCGCCCAGCGGGCGACGGCGGCGAGCAGGTCCGCCGCCCGCGTCGCCCGGGTCACCTCCAGCCGCTGGACCTGTCCTTCGGCGGCCGCGCGCGGCCCGGCGGGAAGCGGCCGCCCGGAGGCGTTGGTGAACCGGACGGCGAAGCGGGCACGCAGCGCCCGGACCAGGAACCGGCGATCCGCCCGGTCCCGCGCGCCGGACCCGCCGGTGTCGGCCGCGGCCCGCCGCGCGGGAAGGGTGGCCTCCGAGAACGGGAAGGCGAACAGGCGCGGACGGGGCAGACCGTGCCCGGCGAACTCCCGCAGGGAGCGGTCCAGGTCCCGCCCGACCCGCTCGCGGTAATCCCGTGCCGTCTCGCCGCGCCCGGGTCCGGCGAGCCACAGACGGTGGGCCAGGGCCGGGACCTGGCGGCCCCTCCGGTCCGCCGCGGCACGGTGGTGGAGGTCGTGGGTGTGGTCCTGGAAGTCCCAGCGGCCGGAGCGGTGCATGCGCGCGATCTCCGCCCAGGACAGGTAGTACGGCCGGTGACGGCCGACCTGCCCGGTGATGAGGAAGGCGGCCGCCCTCATGCGGTACTTCGCCAGGATGCGGTCGGCGTGCACCCACAGCCCGTGGGTGCCGTCGTCGAACGTGAGGAACACCGAACGCGGCGCGGGCGTACGGCCGTCGCGCAGGAACGCCAGGAACTCGTCGCTGGAGAGGCTGCGGTAGCCGGCGCGGGCGAGCGCGGCGATCTGTGCCTCGAACACCTCGGGCGTCACCGCGTAGCGGCTCCGGCTGTGCCGGGCGACGTCGTGGTAGGCCAGGACCACGGGGCCCTGCCGGACGGCGGGGCCGGCGCCGGGGGCCGGCGGGGGCGTGGACGCGGTGCCGGGCGGGGACTCCTGCGCGGCGACGGCGCGGGTGGCGGCGTCGACGTGCCAGGCCGCCACGAAGGGCCCGGCCACCAGCAGGGCGGCGAGCAGGGCGAGCAGGGCGCGCGTGCCGTGCCCCGGGAGGCGGGAGGCCGGCACCGAGGGGGTCGCGTGGCGGTCCACCGGGTCGGTCACGGCAGGTCCCCTCGGAACAGGACGGTCAGGTAGAGGGCGACCACGGCGGTGAGGACCAGCAGGCCGGTGAGGACCCGGGCGAAACGGCGCGGCAGGCCGGTCATGCCGCCCCCCTGGTCCAGACGCCCTTGCGGACGGTGAGCAGCGCGTAGGGCAGCAGCCACGCCAGGACGAGCGCCGAGAACAGGCTCATCAGCGGCCGCCAGCGCCAGCGGGTGTCACCGGGGTGGTCCAGCCGGTAGGCCAGGCCCCACGCGCAGCCCTTCAGGAGCACGCCCAGCAGGTAGAGGACGGTGAGCCACCAGTCGCCGTGCAGGGGTGCCCACAGCAGGTGCACGAAGGCCATGGCGGGAGCGGCCAGGACCCACAGGACGTGGCCGTAGAAGAGGGCGGCCGGCCCCACACCGCGGCGCCACATGAAGCCGCCGGTGAAGAACAGGTTGCGCAGGAAGCTCTTCTTCCAGCGGACCTGCTGGCGCAGCAGGGGTGCCATCCGGGCCGGTACGTCGGTCCACACCCGGGCGGAGTGGACGTAGCCGACCCGCCAGGGGCGTTCGGGGAAGTCCTGGGCGGTGACGAAGGGGGAGGAGGCGTGGCGTGCCTTGAGGGTGCGCCCCTGCCACCTCTGGCCCAGGACGTAGCCGGTGAGCTGGCGGTCGGTGGCGAACTTGAACGGGGCACCCAGGAACCGGTCCTGTGCCCAGGCGGGCAGGTAGTTGTAGACGGCGTCGCGGCGGAACACGGCGAGCGGGCCGGAGACGCAGGAGACCGAGCCGAACGACGCCTCGGCGGCCTTGGACACCCGGAACTGTCCCTCGTACCAGGTGTCCTGGATGCGCGTGAGCACGCTCGCGCGGGCGTTGCGGGCGCGGCAGTGCCCGCTGACGGCGCCCAGGGACGGGTTGCGGACCAGGGCGCGCACGCAGCGCCGCAGCGCGTCGGGCGCCAGCACGCAGTCGGAGTCGGTGAACGCGATGACGTCGGTGGTGACGTCCTGGCAGGCGAGGACGAGGGCGTGCTTCTTGCCCAGGTTGCGGGTCAGGCGGAGCACGTCGATGCCGAGCTCGCCACGCAGTCGCTCCAGCACCTCGGCCGTGCCGTCGGTGGAGTGGTCGTCCACGACGACGACGCGCAGCCCGGCACAGTCGGAGGAGACCATCGAGCGGACGCACGCCTCGATGCCGTCCACCTCGTCCTTGACCGCGAGGACGAACGTCACGGTGGGCTCGGCGGGCAGCGCGGGGAAGGCGGGGCCGGCGCGGTGCCGGCGGGGGAGGGGCAGCGCCTGTGCGGAGGGGTCCCGGTAGTGGCTGTAGGCGAGGTGGAACACGGCGATCGTGCCGGCCAGCACCACCACGCCGTAGAGCAGCGGCAGGGAGGGCTGCTTCAGGCGGACGGTGGCCTGCGCCAGGAGCAGCAGCAGGGGCAGCAGGCACACCAGGGTGAGCAGACGGCGCACCCCGTGACGGACTGCGGGGTCGGCCCGCTGCAGACGGGCGGTGAGCCGGGTGGCGGGCACGGCGTGGGGCACGGCCGCTCGCGGGGTGAGGGTCCGGGGCGCGGTGCTCACCGGGCGGCCGCCACCGCGCCGAGCCGGTGACCGACGTCCAGCGTCCGGTCGGCGTCGAGCCAGCTCAGGTCCGTCCCGGGGTGCACGGTGTGGATGACGACCAGGTCCCAGTCGGTCGCGCCGGGGTCGGTGACGGTGCTGCGGACCGCGCCGGCGAGCCGGGCCGAGGGGACGAGGGGGTCCAGGTACTCCACCTGTGCGCCCGCGTCGGCGAGCCGTCCGGCGATCTCCAGCGCCGGGCTCTCCCGCAGGTCGGCGACGCCCTCCTTGTAGGCGAGGCCGACGAGGAGGATCCGTGCGCCGGCGGTGGGCACGCCTGCCGTCGCCAGCCGCTGGCAGGCCCGGCGCACCACTTCCTGCGGGCGGCGGCCGATGGCCCGCATGGCGGTGTCGATGAGCGGGACGTGCTCGCGCCGGGCGCGCAACTGCCACAACAGGTAGTGCGGGTCGCACGGGATGCAGTGCCCGCCGACGCCCGGACCGGGGTAGAAGGGCATGAATCCGAACGGCTTGGTCGCCGCGGCCGCGATGACCGGGCGCGGGTCGAGCCCCAGACTGTGACAGCTGTCCGCCAGTTCGTTGGCGAGGGCGATGTTGACGGCGCGGAAGGTGTTCTCCCACAGCTTCGTCATCTCGGCGGCCTCGGGGCTGTCCACCCGGTGGACGGCCGGTGCGATGCCGGCCAGCAGGTCGGCGGCCCGCTCGGTGCAGGCGGCGCTCGCGCCGCCCACCACCCGGGGGGTGCGTTCCTGTCCGTGCGCGGAGTTGCCCGGGTCGATGCGCTCGGGGGCGAACGCCACGAACACGTCGGTGCCGGCGTCCAGCCCGCGGGCGCGCAGCGGGTCGATCACCAGCTCGCGCGTGGTCCCGACGTAGCTGGTGGACGTGAGCAGCAGGAGCTGTCCGGGGACCGCGTGGCGTACGACCCCGGCACAGGCCGCGGAGAGCATGCGCAGGTCGGGCACCTGGTGGCGGTCGACCGGGGTGGGCACGCAGATGAGTACGGCGTCGGCCGCGGTGACGGCGGCCGGCTCCGCGGTGAGGCGGAAGGAGGCGTCCTGCGGATCGGCCATCTCCGCTTGGAGGCGGCACAGTTGCTCCGGCAGGAGGTCGACGCGGCCGGCGCGGACGTCCCGCAGCCGCTCCGTGCTGACGTCGATGCCGACCACGTCGGCTCCGGCGTCGCGCAGGGCCAGGGCGGTGGGCAGACCGACGTAGCCGAGTCCGAGGACGGCCACGGTACGTCCGGCCAGTGGTCCGCCCGGCCGGGCACGGGGCGCGGTCCGTCCGGCCACGGAACGGGGGTGCGCGAGCGGAACGGCGGCCTGGGCCCCGTCGTCGGCGGGCACCGGCGCGGTGGGGTCACCCAGCTGCGGCTGGACGGGAGCGGAGGTCATGGGGGATCCCGGAGTTCGGCGCGCCCCTGGGGGCGAGGGTCCTCTGATACGGAAGGAATCCTGCGTGACCCGGCTCGGCGTGAGCGGCAAGGGCTCAGCCCACGGGCCGATTGCACCCGCTCGGCCTACGGGCGCGGGGCATCCCCCCGGAGGGCATCCCGCGCAGGGCGTCCGACGGAGGGCGCCGCCGCTCAGCACCGGGCCGATCCCCGAGCTACGCCCCCGGCAGGGTCGGCTGGATCCGCCGCAGGAACGTCGCGTTGTCCGGGCTCTGGCGCATGCGCTCCAGCAGGGTATCCAGGTGGGCGTGCCCGTCCCGGGTGCGCAGCGCCCGGCGCAGGCCCCGCACGGCGTTCAACTCGGCGGGGGAGAGGAGGAGTTCCTCGCGGCGGGTGCCGGAGGCGTCGATGTCGACGGCGGGGAAGACGCGCCGGGAGGCCGGTTCGCGGTCCAGGCGCAGCTCCATGTTGCCGGTGCCCTTGAGCTCCTCGAAGAAGAAGTCGTCGGCGCGCGAGCCGGTCTCCACCAGCGCCGTGGCGAGGATCGTGAGCGAGCCGCCCTCCTCGGCGGCGCGGGCGGCCCCGAAGAACCGCTTGGGCCCGAGCAGCGCACCCGCGTCGACGCCGCCGCTGAGCGTCCGGCCCCCGGAGGCGGCCGCGTTGTTGTGGGCCCGGCACAGCCGGGTCAGGGAGTCGAGGAGGATCACGACGTCGTCGCCGGCCTCCACCAGCCGCTTGGCCCGCTCGATCACCAGGTCGGCGAGCGCGATGTGCTGCCGCGGGGCCCGGTCGAACGTCGAGGCGTACACCTCGCCGCGCACGGAGCGGCGCATGTCGGTGACTTCCTCGGGCCGTTCGTCGAGCAGCACGACCATCAGCCGGCACTCGGGGTGGTTCCCGGCGACGGCCGCGGCGAGTTGCTGGAGCAGCACGGTCTTGCCGGTCTTGGGCGGGGCCACGAGCAGGCCGCGCTGGCCCTTGCCGACGGGGGCGAGCAGATCGGTGACGCGCCCGGCGAGCCCGGCGGCCGGGTGTTCCAGGCGCAGCCGCTCGCTCGGGTGCAGGGGTGTCAGGTCGCGGAAGTGGCGGCGGCCGCGCAGCGCGTCCGGCGTCCGGCCGTCGACGCGGGTGACGTCGGTGAGCGCGCGCTGCTCGCCCCGCACGCCCTCCACCAGGTCGCCCTTGCGCAGGCCGTGACGGCGGATCAGTGCGGCGGGGACGGTGGGGTCGGCGGGGGAGGGCAGGCAGTCCGGCCCCCGCAGGTGCCCCTTGCCGTCGCCGTCGACGTCGAGGACGCCGGTGACGGTGCGGGCCGGGGGCCGCTGCTGGACGGGGGGACGTTCGAGTGTGGTGGTCATGGTGGTCGGTCCTTTCGCGGACGACGGGCAGGGCAACTGCTGCAGGAGGGGGTGGAGCCGCGGAGGGGGGAGGCCGGCCGGCGTGCGCGAAGAGGGCGACTGCCTGGCGTACGGAAGGGCCTCCGAGCGGCGGGAACGGCACCCGGGTGCGCGAAGGGCGTGGGCCCGGGGTGCGGACGGAAATCCGAGAGCGTCGCGGAAGTGGAAAGCGACGGAGAGAGAAGATCCGCACCGACGCCCACGACGGGGCGTGCACAGGTGCTGACGGCAGCGTAGCACTCGCTGACCGGTTCGTGGGGTGAACACGGCGGGAGACCGCCGTATTCCGTGGCCGTACGGACGGACGAACTGACGGTACCGGCGCCGGTGCCCTCCGGCCGGCCGCCCTCCTCAGTCCTCCCGCGCCGGCAGCCCCGCCAGCCCGGTCTCCCGCAGCACCCGCTCCACCGTGTCCGCCAGCGCGCTGTCGGCGCCGATCACGGTCTCCCGCAGGCCGGGCAGCAGGTCCAGCGGCCGGTACCACTCCCGCAGCTGCTCCTCGCCCACGCCCGGCAGGTCGGGCTTGGTGGCGTGCCGCAGGAGGGTCTCCTCGAACGGCACGTCCAGGTAGTAGCCGTGCGTGGGCCCCCGGTGGTCGGCGCACAGACGGCCGAGCATCGCGCCGTAGCGGGAGGCGTCGAGGATGCCCTCGACGACGACGTGGTAGCCGGCGTCGAGGGCGTAGCGCGCGACGGTGTCGATGAGCCCGATGTTCGCCCCGCCCGGCCGGTCCCGCTCGCGCAGCACGGTCCGGCGCAGGTGGTCCTGCCCGACGAGCGCGACGCCCCGGCCGAAGCGGTTGCGGATCCCGGCCGCCACGGACGACTTGCCGGACGCGGAGTTCCCCCGCAGGACGATCAGCCGGGTGTCGGCGCTGCCCACCTTCATGGGCGGCAGGCTACTGCGCCCTCAGGGCGACGGGACGGCGTTCACCGCGGGGCGGCGCCCGACGCCTCCTGCACGATGCGCTCGAACTGTGCGCCCATGGCGGCCGCGAGGGCCTGTGCGCCCGAGAGCGGACGCACCATCACCATGAACCGGTCGATCAGCCCGGCCTCGTTCACGTGGAGGAAGTCGCAGCCGGTCAGCTCGCGGCCGTCCACCCGGGTCGTGAAGACCAGCGCGTGGTCGCGGCCGTCGGAGCCGGACAGCTCGCGCTCGTAGCGGAAGTCCTCGAAGACGCGCAGCACCCCGCGCAGGACGGCCGCGGTGAGCGCCTTGCCCTCGTAGGGCTTGAACGCCACCGGGCTGGTGAACACGACGTCCTCGGCCAGCAGCGCCTCCACGGCGTCCATGTCCCGTGCCTCGACGGCCTCGCGGAAGGCGCGCATCGGATCACCTGCGACTCTCTGTGTCAGTCAACTTTTTGAATAGGTGCGTTCGACAATAATCACCCGCTGTTACCGTGTCCACATGTCTCTCAAGTACGCCGTCCTGGCCGCCCTCCTGGAGGGCGAGGCCTCGGGATACGAGCTGTCCAAGCTCTTCGACGTCTCGCTGGCGAACTTCTGGCCCGCCACCCCGCAGCAGCTCTACCGGGAGCTGGAGCGGCTGGCCGGCGACGGGCTGATCGAGGCCCGGGTGGTGCAGCAGGAACGGCGGCCCAACAAGCGGATGTTCACGCTCACCGAGGCCGGCCGCGCCGACCTGCGGGCCTTCTCCGCCGCCGCGCCGCGCAGGCCGACCGCGATCCGCGACGAGCTCCTCATCAAGATCCAGGCGAGCGACGGCGTCGATCCGGGCACCGTCCGGGAGCTGCTCGAGGAGCGCATGAGCTGGGCGCGTGGCAAGCTCGGCCGGTACGAGCGGGTCCGGGAGAGACTGCTGGCCGGCCGTTCGGAGGAGGAGTACCTGCGCGAGGCCGACCGCGTCGGCCCGTACCTCACCCTGCTGGCCGGGATCGGGTTCGAGGAGGAGAACCTGCGCTGGTGCGAGCGGGCCCTGTCCGTCCTCGGCCGGCGCGTTGCCCTAAGCTGACCCGGATGTTCAGCCCCGAGGGCCCGACCCTGCGCGAACTCGCCGTCCAGGCACTGTCGTCCGTCGAGCGCGGCTACGACCTGCTCGCTCCGAAGTTCGACCACACGCCCTTCCGCACCCCCGACCCGGTCCTCGACGCGGTCGCCGCCGCCCTGCGGCGCACCGGCCCGTACGAGGAGGGCCTGGACCTGTGCTGCGGCACCGGCGCGGGCGTGGGCGTCCTCGCCGAGGTGTGCCGCTCGGGCGTCACCGGCGTCGACTTCAGCGCCGGGATGCTGGCGCAGGCCCGCCGGCGCACGGACGTCACCGGCCCGCGGGTCTCCTGGGTCCGCGCGGACGCCCGGGCCCTGCCCTTCGCGTCCGCCTTCGACCTGGTGGTCAGCTTCGGCGCCTTCGGCCACTTCCTGCCCCGTGAACTGCCGGGCCTGTTCCGGCAGGTGCACCGGGTGCTGCGGCCCGGCGGCACCTTCGCCTTCCCGGTCCTCGCGCCGCCGCGCCCCCGCCACCCGGCGTTCTGGATGCTGCTGGGCTTCGACGCCGTGATGCGGGTGCGCAACGCGCTGTGGCGGCCGCCGTTCGTGATGTACTACCGGGCCTTCCGGCTCGGCCAGGTCCGCCGGGAGCTGGAGCGCGCGGGCTTCGCGGTGGACCTGTACGCGCTGCCGGAGTTCGGCCGCCGCGACGACGGCAGCCCCCGCGTCCGCATGGTGGCGGCCCGCCGGACCTCCTGACGCCGCCCCGGGCGGGGCGGGGGCGGTCCCGGCGGGCCACCACCGGGCCTCACCCGGCCGCGGGCAGCGTGAACTCGTAGACCAGCGCGCCCTGGCGGGTGTCCACCAGCAGGTCGGTGATCTCCAGCGGGCGCGCGTACTGGTCGTGTACCCGGCGGGTCACCCGCATCGAGGGGGCGTCGGGCAGGCGGGTGATCGCGTCGTGGTGGTGCAGCGTCAGGCCCGCGCGCCGCATCCAGTCGTAGGCGCGCCGCAGTTGGGGTGTGCCGGGCGCCCCGGCACGCTCGCGGTAGCGGGCGAGTTCCTCGACCTCGGCGAGCGCGACCGCCGAGAACGACGTCACGGCCGTGCGCCGGCCCCGTCCGTCCGTCCCGGCGGCCTCGTAGCGGTGGACCAGGGTCGGCCGGTACGGAGCGAGGCCGAGCGCCTCGGCGTGCTCCGGCGGGGGCGGCTCCCAGCTGACGCTGGCCGTGTTCACCGTGCCGGGCTCGGCCGTCCCGGCGCCCAGCGGGAAGGCCAGGCAGGTGGGCGTGGACACCGGCGTCCCCGGCAGGGCGGCGTGGCTGCCGCGCCGGTCGGTCTCGACCAGGCCGTCGCGGCGCAGCACGTCCAGCGCCTGCCGTACGGTCTCCCGGCTGACGCCGTACTGCTGCGCCAGCCGTCGTTCACCGGGCAGCCGACGGCCCGGTGGGAAGCTGCCGTCGCGCAGGGCGTCCAGCAGTTCCATGGCGATCCGCCAGTACAGCGGCCGTTCCTCGATGTGCGGGTGCTCCCGGGGGATGCTGCGGGCCATGTGCCGCGCGCCTCCTGTGGTGACGTTTCGTAGCCGTGCGGGCTCGGTGCGCCACCACATCTACCATTGGTCTAAACCAGTTGGGAAGGGCGGCCCGCCCGAACGGCCGAAAGCGGGCCCCTCGCCCCGTCGGCCCCGGCCGCGTCACAGCGCCTGGTACAGGGCGTCCACCAGGGCCGTCTTGCGCGGATCGTCGGCGATCCGCGGCCCCATCCGGTTCATGACGTAGCCCAGTGCCACCCCCGCCTCGGGGTCCGCGAGCCCGCAGGAGCCGCCGAAGCCGTCGTGTCCGAAAGCCCGCGGGTTCGGCCCGTACGAGCCGTGCGGTCCGCTCAGCCACAGGCCCAGGCCGATCTCCGTGTCCCGCCCGAGCCCCGCGCCCAGCACCAGGTCCCGTCCGGCGCCCTGCCCCTCGCGCACCCGCTCGACCGCCGCGGGGGACAGGATCCGCTGCCCGGCGTGGGTGCCGCGCCCGGCGAGGACGGCGTACAGCTCCGCCACCGCGCGTGCCGTGCCGTGCCCGTTCGCGGCGGGTATCTCGGCGGCCCGCCACGCCGGGGTGTTGGCCCCGGCCGCGCCCACCGCCGGGTTGGTCAGCGCGGCCAGCGCCACCGGCGCCAACCGGCCGGGAGCCGCCTGCTGTTCGCCGGGTGAACCGGCCGGGGCGTGCTCCAGCACGGCCACCCGGCCGGCGTCCTTCTCGGGCAGCCCAATCATGAAGTCGACGCCGAGCGGCCCGGTCACCTCCCGCTCCAGGAACGCCCCCGGTGTCAGCCCCGACACCCGTCGCACCACCTCGCCCACCAGGTGGCCGTAGGTGAGCGCGTGGTAGCCGAACCGCGTCCCCGGCTCCCACCACGGCTCGGTGGCCGCGAGGCGCGCGACGGTCGCCTCCCAGTCGCACAGCTGCTCCAGCGAGTGCGGCTCGCGCAGCCCAGCCAGGCCCGCCCGGTGCGACAGCAGGTGCCGTACGAGCACCTTCTCCTTGCCCGCGGCGGCGAATTCCGGCCAGTAGGCCGCGACCGGCGCGTCCAGGTCGAGCAGGCCCCGGTCGGCCAGGAGGTGCGCGCACAGCGCCACCGGGCCCTTGGTGGTCGACCAGACGTTGACCAGAGTGTCCCGCTGCCACGGGCGGGTGCGCGCCGGACCGGCCCAGCCGCCCCACAGGTCCACCACGGCCTCGCCGTCCGCGATCACCGTGACGGCCGCGCCGAGTTCGCCCCGGGTGCGGAAGTTCTCCTCGAACGCGTCCCGCACCGCGGCGAACCGCGCGTCGCAGTGGCCGTGCAGCTGTGCCTCGTACTCGGGCATGGGCGCCCTCCGTCATCCGCCGGAAAACCGGGATCCGTGAAGTGCCGACCGCGCCGCCGCGGGCCGGCCCCCCGAACATACCGACCGGTCGGACCAGTGGGAAGGTCGCGTCCGCGGACGGTCCCGGCCGACGGGCCGGTCCAGGTCAGGCGTAGGAGCGCAGCCAGCGCAGCTTCGCGGCCTCCTGGTACGGGCCGCCGCCCTCGTGGTCGTTGAAGTCGTAGACCTCGATCGCCTTGTCCTCGTGCGCCCAGGCGTTGAAGGCGGCGAACACCGTCGACGGCGGGCAGGTCTGGTCCTCCAGGGCCGCGGAGAACAGCGCGGGCGCCGCGCCGCGCGCCGCGAAGTGCACCCCGTCGAAGTAGGACAGCGTGCGCAGCGCGTCCTCGGTGCGGCCCCGGTGCGTCTTGAGGAACAGGCCGATCTCCCGGTACGGATGACGGTCCGTCAGGGTCGCGGCCCGCGGGAAGTCGCACAGGAACGGCACGTCCGGTGCGACCGCCACCAGGTCGGGCACCAGGCCGCCCACGGCGATCGTGATGCCGCCGCCCTGGCTCGCGCCGACCGCCACCGTGCGCGAGGCGTCGGCCAGCGGGTGCGACCGGGCCGCCTCCACCGCGCGCACCGCGTCCGTGAACACCCGCCGGTAGTAGTAGTGCTCGGGCGCGTCCAGGCCCCGGGTCATGAAGCCCGGGAACGCGGGGGCGCCGCCCACCGGGTCGGCCGTGGCCCCGCCCCCGCCCCAGGTGCTGCCCTGGCCGCGGGTGTCCATGACGAAGTGGGCCCGGCCCGACGACGCCCACAGCAGGTGCTCGTGGGGCAGGCCGCGCCCGCCGCCGTAGCCGACGAACTCCACGACGAGCGGCAGCGGCGCGGTGGCGCCGGCGGGCAGCGTCAGCCAGCCCTTGACCGGGTGCCCGCCGAACCCGGCGAACGTCACGTCGAACACCTCGACCGTCGACAGGCCCGTGTCGACCGGCTCGAACCGGGCGTCCAGGTCGTGCGCGCGCGCCTCCTGGAGCGTCTTGGACCAGAACGCCTCGAAGTCCTCCGGCTCGGTGGACGCGCTGCGGTACGCGCGCAGTTCGTCGAGGGAGAGGTCGAACAGGGCCATGCAGGACCGCCTTTTTGTCAACGGGCTGGACGAACCAGCACACCGTACGTGCCCGTGACAGGCGCCCACCAGACCCCGTCCCGCGTGCGGGGGACCGCGGTTCAGGCGTTGTGCCGCCGCGTCCACTGCGGTTCGGTGCGGGTCCAGTCCCGCTCCCACTCGCCCAGCCGCCGGCGCAGCGCGACCCGGCGGACCACCGCGTGCGCCAGCAGCACCGCGGTCCCGGCGCCCAGGGCGACGCTGCTGCCGATGGTCAGGGTGTGCTGCCACACCGCCGTCTCGTCGGGCGGCGCGGTGACGCCCCGCCCCCGGGAGTCCAGCCACACGGTCACCGTGTCGCCGGTGCGCGTGCCCGCCGGCACCCGCGCCGCCGTCAGCCGGGGCCGCTCGCCGGGCGGCGTCCAGCGCACGGTCACCCGGTAGCTCCGGCGGCGCCCGTCCTCCATCACCGGCAGGGCGTCCGGGGTGTCACCCACCACCTCGGCGCGCACCCGGTGGCGGTCGGCCCGCTGCGCCGACGCCACGGCCCGTGCCTCGTCGTGCGCCCACCGGCCCGCGAGGGACCCGGCCAGGGGCGCGCCCACCAGCAGCAGCACGGCCACCACCAGCGCCGTCCACGCCTCCACGACGTCCGACCGGCGCCGCAGCGGATTGCTCCGCCAGCGCCAGCCGCGCACCCGGTTTCGCACGTCGACCTCCTCGCCGCACGCGGACGAGTGCCCACAGGTAAGTCGTACGCCTACCGGAGCCATTGTTCAACGGGAAGCCGACGCCACCACCCGCGGGGCCCGGCGGACGGTCAGCCGAAGCGCTCGATGCGGATGCGGTCCACCGGCTGTCCGGCCGCCACCAGCAGGCGCGAGGCGTGCTCGGCGAACCCGTTGGAACCGCACACGTAGGCCTCCCAGCCGCCGGGCGGCCGCTCGGCGAGGACCGGCTCCAGGTGCGCGGCGCCCAGCCGGCCCACGGGCGTGCCCCGCGGCGCCCGGCGGGTGAAGACCGGCGTGGTCTCCGGGCCGTACTCGCGCGCGTAGATCAGCTCCTCTGGACCCCGCGCGGACACCAGCAGCCGCAGCGGTACGTCCAGGCCGCGCGCCCGGTGGTGCCGGACCATGGACATCAGCGGGACGACCCCGGAGCCCGCGCCGATCAGCAGGGCCGGCCGGTCGCCGGGCCAGGCGAAGAACCCGCTCACCGGGCCGCGCACCTCGACCCGGTCGCCGGGCCGGGCCTCGGTGTGGAACCAGCCGGAGACCTCACCGCCCTCGACGTGGTCCAGGGTCAGCTCGATGTGGCCCGAGTCGTCGGGCGCGGAGGCGATCGAGTAGTGCCGCTGCGCGGTGTAGCCGTCCTCGGCGGTCAGCCGCAGCATCAGGTGCTGGCCGGGCAGGTGCCCCGGCCAGCCGGGCACCGCGAGCCGGAAGGTGGCCGCGCGGTCCGTCTCGCGGCGGATCGCGCTGAGCGTGGCCGGCTGCCACTCACCGGCCTGCGGCGCGTCCACGGCGATCCGGCCGGGCACGGCGAACCGGGTCGCCGGGTGGGCGGAGGCCCGGGCGGGGGCGGGAACGAGGTCAGTCACCGGAGTACCTCTGCTCCTCCCAGGGGTTGCCGCGCGCGTGGTAGCCGTTCTGCTCCCAGAACCCCGGCTCGTCGTGGTCGAGGAGCCGGATGCCGGCGATCCACTTGGCGCTCTTCCAGAAGTACAGGTGCGGCACCAGCAGCCGCGCCGGGCCGCCGTGCTCGGGCGCGAGGGGCGCGCCGTCGTACGTGAAGGCGATCCAGGCGCGTCCGCCCCGCAGGTCGGCCAGCGGGAGGCTGCTGGTGTACCCGGTGTGCGCGTAGGCCACGGCGTGGGTCGCGGCCGGGTCGGGCCGCACCGCGTCCAGGAACACGTCCAGGGACACGCCCCCGAACCGCACCCCGAACTTTGACCAGCTGGTCACACAGTGGATGTCGCCCTCGTAGACCGACCCGGGCAGCGCCCGCGCCTCGGCCCACGTCCAGGTGCGCTCCTCGGCGACCAGCCCGTCGACCCGGAAGGTCCACTCCTCGGGCGTGAGGTCGGGGGTCACCTCGGCGGACAGGACGGGCCAGTCGGCGCCCGCGTCGTACTGGCCCGGGGGGAGTCCGGGGTGCCGGGCGCGCGAGCGTCCGGCGAAGCCTCGCGTGACGTTCATAGGGGGTGGTGCCTGCCTCGGTGCGACGACGGTTCGCGCGACGGGGCGCGCGGGGTGCGCCTTCCACCGTAAGGCCACGTCAGCCGTGCTCCCGCCCCGGGTGGGCGGCGATCATTAAGGCGGTGTGAACTTCCCCGGCCGCGGGGAATAGCGTCCGGCCCGCACCCCTTGCCCAGTGGTGGCGGCCCCCGTCGGGCCGCGCGAACGAAGGAGAGGGAAGCGATGCCCAAGGCGTACGTCTTCACGCGGTACGGGGGTCCGGAGACCGAGGCGCTGATCGAGGCCGACCGGCCCCGCCCCGGCCCCGGCGAGGTGCTGGTCGCCGTCCGCGCGGCCGGTGTGAACCCCGTCGACTGGAAGCAGCGCACCGGCTTCCGGCGCCCCGGCGAGGACGGCGAGCAGACCTTCCCGGCCGTCCTGGGCAACGAGGTGGCGGGCGTCGTCGAGGAGACCGGCGAAGGCGTCACCGGCTTCGCGCCCGGCGACGAGGTGTTCGGCACCGCCGTGGCCGGCGGCTACGCCGAGTACGCGCTCCTCGCGGGCGGCATCACCGCCCACAAGCCCGCCGGGCTGTCCTTCGCCGACGCGGCCGTCCTGCCCGTCGCCGCCGCGACCGCCTACGACGGCGTCCGCCAGCTCGGCCTGCCCGCCGGGGCCACCCTGCTGGTCACCGGCGCCGGCGGCGGCGTCGGCGTGGCCGCGCTCCAGATCGCCCGCACCGAGGGGCTGCGGGTCATCGGCGTGGCGAGCGAGTCGAAGAAGGACTCCGTGGAGGCGCTGGGCGCCGTCCACGTCCCCTCGGGGCCGGGCTGGGCCGAGCGGGCCCGGGCCGCGGCCGCCCCGGACGGCGTCGACGCGGTGTACGACCTGGTCGGCGGCGAGGTGCTGACCGAAGCGGCCGATCTGCTGACCGACCGGGCCCGGCTCATCACGGCCGGCGCGACGGAGGACGCGGTCCGGGCGCTCGGCGGCGCCCGCGTGGTCCGCGCCCGCACCGCCGCCGTCCTGGACGCCGTGGCGGACCTCGTGGTGCGCGGGGAGCTGGACCCCCTGGTGACCCGGACCTATCCGCTGGAGCAGGCCGGGGCCGCCCTGCGCGAGGTCGAGAACGGGCACGTCCGCGGCAAGGTCGTCATCGAAGTGGGGGCGCACGCGTGAGCGCGACGTCGCACGGCCCGGGCGGGCAGCCGGCCCGGCACGTACTGGACAACCCGGCGCTGGCGTCCCTGACCGGCCCGCACGCGCACTTCGCCGAGCGCCGCGGACGGGTGCTGCGCTACCCGGTCGACGTGTCGCCGTGGCTGGCACTGCCCGACGAGCCGGACGCCGACGACTGGGCGGACCTGGCCGCGCTGGCCGGGCCCGGCGCGGAGATCCCGCTGCCCGGCTACCGGGGCGCGGTGCCGGAGGGCTGGGAGATCACGTTCCGGGCCGAGGGCGTGCAGCTCGTCGACGACGGCCTCGCCGCCGCACCCGACCCCGAGGCGGTCCGCCTCGGCCCCGCGGACGTCCCCGAGATGCGCGACCTGGTCGCCCGCACCCAGCCCGGACCGTTCGAGCCGCGCACCATCGAGCTCGGCACCTACCTGGGCATACGCCGGGAGGGCCGTCTCGTGGCCATGGCCGGCGAACGCCTCCACCCGCCCGGCTGGACCGAGATCAGCGCGGTCTGCACCGACCCCGCCGCCCGCGGCCAGGGCCTGGCGAGCCGGCTGGTCCTCGCCGTCGCCCACGGCATCCGCGAGCGCGGCGAGACACCGTTCCTGCACACCGGCGCCCACAACACCAACGCGATCCGCCTCTACGAGTCCCTCGGGTTCCGGCTCCGCCTCAGGACGGCGTTCCTCGCCGCCCGCGCGCCGGAGCGGCTGGGGGAGGAGGACCGGGAGGCGGTGGGGGTGGCCTGACGGCGGATCCGGGCGTGGGGTGAGCCGGCCCGGGCGTCCGGCCGCCTCAGTCGTCCTCGGCCGGCCGGGCGTTGTAGCGCACCAGGTACGCCGCGAACCTCTCCAGGTCCTCCGCCTCCCAGTCCGCGAGCCGTTCCCGGAAGGCCGCCCGGCGGCGCTCCGTGACCTGGGCGAGGACGCTGCGGCCGGCCGCGGTGAGGTCGAGCACCTGGACCCGGAGGTCCTCCGGGTCGGGGCGCCGCTCGACCAGCCCCGCGCGCTCCAGCGCGGAGACCTGACGGCTGACGGTCGACTTGTCCAGGGCGTAGTGCGCGGCCAGGTCGGTCGCCCGGCAGCCGCCGCTCTCCTCCAGGTGCCCGAGCAGCGTGTACGACACCAGCGTCAGCTCGGGGTGCATCCGGCCCGCCGCCGCCCGGGCCCGCCGGGCGAACACGGTCATCTCCCGCTGGATGACCTCGACGGCCGCCCCTGCGTCGTCCCCGCCGCGCCGACCCGTACCTGACCGACCACTCATGGTTGCATAGTACAACCGTGCCGGGCCGTGCATCGGGCCGCCCATCGCGCCGCCCGGGCAGGGCCGTTGGGGCCGGGGCCGTTGGGGTAGGGTGATCGTCCGGTCGCGGATCCGCCGCGCGCCCGTGGAGCCGAGGAGGTGGGACCCATCACCGCAGTACCGCAGCGGGTGTTCCTCCCTCCGCACGGCCCGGACGGCCGGCGGTAGGACCGCGGGAGCGCCCTTCGCCCTCCGAAAGGCCGCACGGCTGTCATGCCACCCCTGTCACCGTCCCCCGCCCCCTCGCCGTCGTCCCCGGACGCCGTCGTCGCCGCGCTGCGCGCCGCCGGCTGCGTCTTCGCCGAGGACGAGGCCCGGCTGATCCTCTCCGCCGCCCGCACGCCCGACGAGGCCGCCGCCCTGGTCGCCCGCCGGGTCGCCGGCGAGCCGATCGAACTCGTCGTCGGCTGGGCCGAGTTCCACGGCCTGCGCGTCACCGTCGCCCCCGGGGTCTTCGTGCCCCGCCGCCGCACCGAGTTCCTGGTGGACCAGGCCCTCGCCCACGCCCCGCACGCGCGCGTGGTCGTCGACCTGTGCTGCGGATCGGGCGCGGTCGGCGCCGCCCTCGCCACCGCCCTCGGCTCCGTCGAGCTGCACGCCGCCGACCTCGACCCGGCCGCGGTGCGCTGCGCCCGCGGCAACCTCGCGGACCTGGGCGGTCGGGTGTACGAGGGCGACCTCTTCGGTCCGCTCCCGGACCGGCTGCGCGGGCGGGTGGACATCCTCGCCGCGAACGTGCCCTACGTCCCCTCCCGCGAGGTGCCCCTGCTCCCGGCGGAGGCCCGTGAGCACGAGCCGCTGACCGCGCTGGACGGCGGCGCCGACGGCCTCGACGTGCTGCGCCGGGTGGCCGCCGGGGCGCCGGCGTGGCTCGCGCCCGGTGGCTGCCTGCTGGTCGAGACGAGCGAGCAGCAAGCCCCGGCCGCCGTCGAGGCGTTCACCGACGGCGGCCTGACGGCCCGCCTCGCGGTCGACGACGACCGCTGGGCCCACGTGGTGGTCGGCACGCGCACGCGGTGAGGTCAGGTGGCCGCGCCGCTCCCCGAGGGCGCCGGTGAGGGGGTGCCGTCGTCGCCGCCCCACCGGTGCCCCGGGCGGTGACCGAAGGGGCCGTGGCCGTCCCTGCCGTCCTTGCCGTCCTTGCCGTCCTTGCCGTGGTGGTGCGTGTGGTCGTCGCGGTCGGTGAAGGTGCCGGAGAGCACGCGGTCCGCGGTCCTGGTGCCGCCGTCGCGGGTGCCGACGACCAGGACGGTGTCACCCTTCTTCAGGGTGTCGGCCCCGGCGGTGGAGCCCTCCTCCCGCCGGACGGTCGTGTCCTTGCCCACGGTCCAGGTCCACGAGGTGCCGTCCTCGCTGTGCACGGTGACCCGGTCGCCGTCCGTCTTCTCGACGGTGCCGCGCTGCCAGGTGCGGACGACCCAGTCGCCGGAGTCGGGGTCCTTCACGGTGGCCTCGCCGTGTACCCCCTCGCCGCCGAAGCCGGACCACGGCCCGCGCTCGTGCCGGTCGGGGGACGGCGCCGCGGACGACGAGGACGCCGGTGCCGTCGGTGCGGCACCGCCGGAGCTCCCCGACGTCGCGGCGTAGGCGACCGTGCCGCCCAGGGCGAGCACGGCGACCGTGGTGGCCGCGAGCACCACGCGGCCCCGCCGTGAACGTCCCTGCCAGCGCCCGGTCGGCGTACCGCCGCCGCTGTGCTCCCGCTCCGGCTCGTGCATCACGGCTCACCTTCCTCGACCCGACGACACGGTCCACCCTTCACTGTGATTGTCCGGGCCGCGGAGTAAGGGCGAGGTAACAAATGCCTGTGAACCGGACGCACCGGGGGGGTGCGTCGCCAGGGTTCCGCCGTCCGCGTCAGTCCCGCTCGCGGGCGCGCGCGACGAGCAGGGCCACGTCGTCGCGGTTGTCGGGCTGGTGCAGGGTGCGCAGGAGGAGGTCGCACAGTTCCTCCAGCGGCCGGCCGGGCCCGTCCAGCAGGGCGAGCAGGGCGTCCAGCCGCTCGTCGAGGGAGTGCCGGCGGGTCTCCACCAGTCCGTCGGTGTAGAGCACCAGCCGGTCGCCGGGGGTGAAGTCGACGGTGGTCGTGGAGAACGGCACCCCGCCCACCCCGAGCGGCGCCCCCGTGGGCAGGTCGAGCAGCTCGGGCGACCCGCCGACGCGCAGCCGCACCGGCGGCAGGTGCCCGGCGTTGGCGATCCGGCACTGGCCCAGCTCGGGGTCGTGGACGACGTACACACAGGTCGCGATGGAGTGGTCGAGGCCGGACGTGATCCGGTCGAGGTGCTCCAGGAGCACGGCCGGGTCGAGGCCGAGCGAGGCCAGCGTCGCCGTCGCGGTGCGCAGCCGGCCCATCGTGGCGGCCGCGTCGATGCCGCTGCCCATCACGTCGCCGACGACCAGCGCGGTCCGTGCGCCGTCCAGCGGGATCACGTCGAACCAGTCGCCGCCGACCTCGGTGGTGCCGCCGGCCGGCTGGTAGCGGGAGGCCACCTCCAGGCCGCCGGTGACCGGCGGGTGGCTGGGCAGCATGCTGCGCTGGAGGGTGAGCGCGGCGGTGCGGGCGTTCTGGTACCAGCGGGCGTTGTCGATCTGCACGGCCGCGCGCGCCGCCAGTTCCCGGGCCAGCAGCAGGTCGTCCTCGGTGAACGGCTCGGGGTTGACGGTCCGTTTGAGGTCCAGGGCGCCGAGCACCTCGCCGCGCGCGATGAGCGGCACGGCCAGGTACGAGTGGACGCCCGACCGGCGCAGCAGCACCGCCGCCTCGGGGGAGCGGGCGATGCGGACGTAGTCGTCGTCGGTCACCTCCGGCACCAGCACCGGGCTGCCCGTGCGCACGCACTCGGTGACCAGCCGGTCGGGCCCGTAGGCGGCGACCTGGCCGGGCGGGTCGGCCGCCGCCAGCGCCTCGGGGGAGGCGTACGCCCGGACGGCCAGCGCGCGGATGACGGCCGACTCGGTCGGTCCGAAGGTGCCGGGCCGGCCCGCGACGACCGCGTCCAGCAGGTCAACCGCGGCCACGTCGGCGAGCTCCGGCACGGCCACGTCGGCCAGCTCGCGGGCGGTGCGCTCCAGGTCGAGCGTGGTGCCGATGCGGGCCGAGGCGTCCGCGACGAGGGCCAGCCGCCGGCGGGCCGCCTCGGCCTCGACGCCGGCCCGGTACTGCTCGGTGACGTCCACGACGGACACCGCCACGCCCAGGACGGCGCCGCGGGCGTCCTCCAGCCGGTACAGCGACATCGACCAGGCGTGGTCCTCGTCCGGGTCCGCCGGGGTCCGGCCCACCGCGGCGCGGTCCACGACCGGCTCCCCGGTGCGCAGCACCCGGCGGGCCGCCGTCTCCAGCGCGTCGGCGTCCAGCAGCGGCACCACCTCGCGCAGGGTGCGGCCCAGGTGGGCGTCGGCCGGGACGCCGTCGATGCGCTCGAGCGCCGGGTTGACGGACACGTACCGCAGGTCGGTGTCGAGGACGGCCAGCCCGACCGGTGACTGCGAGACCAGACGGGTGGAGAGGGCGAGGTCCTGCTCCACCTGGCGCAGGGTCGGCCGGTCGGCGGCCAGCCCGAGGGCGTAGACCTCGCCGTGGTCGTCCAGGAGCCGCATGTTGCGGAACTCGATGAGCCGGACGGTGCCGTCCTTGCGGCGGATCGGGAAGGCGCCGGCCCAGCTCTGACCGGTCCGCACGACGTCGGCGAACAGCTTGACCACCAGCTCGACGTGGCGCTCGTGCACCATCACCTGCGCGGCGTACCGGCCCAGCGCCTCCTCGGCCGGATAGCCGAACAGGGCCTCGGCCTGGGGGCTCCACAGCACGATGCGTCCCCGCGCGTCCAGGACCACCGAGGCCACGTTCAGGACGTCGAGGAGGCCACCGGGCCGTATGGGGCCGCCTGTCCCGGCCGCCGCCGGTTCGGCTGCAGTCATGCCACGCACCGCCTCCGTACTTTGCCGCGGCACGCCGTCCCCCGCGCCGACTCCCCTTGTTCTACCGCGCCCAACCCTGTTCTCCCATGCCTTCCGCGCGGGTTCCATCCTCCCCCGGGACGGGGACGGGCGCCGTTCGCCGACTGGTCCGCCCGTGTCCATCACTTGGTCTGTACATGACTACCGAACGACGCCAGACTGTGCGCCGACCCGCGCCATCCACCCCCCTGTCGAGGAGTCGGCCCATGCCCCTGCGCCCTGCCCGCCGCCGCCGTCACGCGGCCCGCACCGCGCTCGTCGTCCTGGCCACCGCGGTCGCCGCCGCCCTGTCCGCGGCCCCGCCCGCCGCGGCGGCGGACACCTGGACCGAGGTCGGCTCCGACCGCGCCGACCCGCTGACCGAGAGCCAGGGCCTGGCCTCCGTCGAGGTCCCGGCGGGCGGCCCCAACCGCTACACCGGCATCGGCACCATCCCGATCGGCCTGTCGACGCGCGGCTGGAACCACGTCGGCGACCCCGACGCCTCGTACAACGGCTACTACATCGAGCCCTACCAGCGGGACTCGGGCGCCTCGAAGATGTTCCGCGTGCAGGCACCCGGCGGCGCCTGGTCGGAGTACGTGCACGCGCTGAGCCCCGGCGAGGCCCTGAACAACTCCTGGGTGGCCGTCTCGCCCGACGGCCAGTGGATGCTCACGGGGGAGTGGGGCACCATGACGCGGCTGCTCGTCCTGCCCACGCCCGGCGTCAACGCGAGCACCTCGCCGTCGGCGAACCTGCCCCAGGCGTCCACGGTCCGCCTCGACCACGCCGTCCGTGACGTGCAGGGCTGCGACTTCTCCGCCCCGACGACCCTGCTGTGCTCCTCCGACGACCCCGAGGGGTCCCTGTTCGGCATGACCAAGCCGCTGCTCCAGATCGACCTCTCGGCGCAGCCCGGCTCCTCCGACGTCTCCGGGCACGTGACGGCCCTGCGCCAGCTTCCCCTGCGCAGCGGCTGCTCGGGCAGCTTCGAGGCGGAGGGCGTCGACTACGACCGCCGCACCGGCACCCTGCGCGTCATCGTGGTCTCCCCGGGCTTCTGCGTCCTCACGGACAGCAAGACGTACCGCTTCACACGCGGCTGAGGCGGGGGCGAGGGCCGCGCTCCAGGCGCTCCTGGGGCTCCCGGCGCGCCCGGCGCGCCCGGCCCGTCCTCGGGCGCGGACGCGGCCCGGCGCCCTGCCCGGTGCTCGGCGGGCCCGCCCGGGTGTCGGCCGACTCTCCCGTCGGCCCGAAACCGGCGCCCGCCCGGCCACCGGTCTGGAGTCGCACCCCGGGCCGGTGCTGTCTCCTCGGCCCGCGCTCGGTGCTCCGTCCGCCCGCTCGCGCGGGTGCGACCCGCCCTGCCTGGCGACCGGCGCGCCGCAGGCCCCCGGACCGAAAAGTGCCGCTCCCCATGGATGCGGCGCCGCTCGTGGGGAACTCGCCGTCCGCGTCACCGTCATGAGAGGAGCGTTCACGATGGACCGCGAGCGATCGCACGAGGAGTCCGTCTCCGTCGAGATCAGCGGATGCAGCAAGGAGGACGCCCGGGTGGTCTTCGACGCGCTCTGCGCGTGCTTCGAGTCCGACCGGTGCGCCGAGGACGTGCCCGAACAACTGCACGAGTCCCGCCCCATGGTCTGGCTCGGCACCTTCGAGGTCAGCGAGGCGCACGAGGTCCCGCCGCCCGCCCGGCTCTCGTCGACCGTCACGGCCGACGCGCAGGGCGGCTACTGGGCGATCGAGCAGCTCCGCAAGGTGCTGGACGCCCAGTTCAGCATGCGTGATGTGGCTCACTCCTCGGGTGACCAGGAGAAGGAGCTGCACGTCCTGCTGGAGAGCAAGTAGCCGCACGCCACGGCCGCCGACACCGCGGTGGGCGGGTTATCCGGCCGGCCGGGCTCATTCTGCAACTAGTTGCACAAAGCTTCGGGGTCCTCTAGAACAGGGTCGACGACACCCTGCACGGAGGGCCCCGATGAGCCGTTTCCCCCACCTGTTGAGCCCCCTCGACCTGGGCTTCACCACACTGCCCAACCGCGTCCTGATGGGCTCGATGCACGTCGGCCTGGAGGAGGCCGAGCGCGGGTTCGAGCGCATGGCGGCCTTCTACGCCGAGCGCGCCCGCGGCGGAGTGGGCCTCATCGTCACCGGCGGCATCGCCCCCAACGACGAGGGCCGCCCCTACGAGGGCGGCGCCCGCCTCACCACCGAGGCGGAAGCCGAGCAGCACCGCGTCGTCACCGCGGCCGTGCACCGCGAGGGCGGCCGCATCGCCCTGCAGATCCTGCACTTCGGCCGCTACGCCTACCACCGCGACCTCGTCGCCCCCAGCCCCCTCCAGGCGCCGATCAGCCCCTTCGTGCCGCGCGAGCTCAGCGACGCCGACATCGAGCGCACCATCGACGACTACGCCCGCACCGCCCGCCTCGCGCGCGAGGCCGGCTACGACGGCGTGGAGATCATGGGCTCCGAGGGCTACCTCATCAACGAGTTCACCGCCCGCCAGACCAACCACCGCACCGACCGCTGGGGCGGCTCCCACGAGAACCGCGTCCGCTTCCCCCTGGAGATCGTGCGGCGGGTCCGCGAGGCGGTCGGCGAGGACTTCATCGTCATCTACCGGCTCTCGATGCTCGACCTCGTCCCCGGCGGCTCCACGCTCGAGGAGGTCGTCGACCTCGCCAAGGCGGTCGAGGCGGCCGGCGCGACGATCATCAACACCGGCATCGGCTGGCACGAGGCCCGCATCCCCACCATCGCCACCTCCGTGCCGCGCGGCGCCTACACCTGGGTGACCCAGCGGCTCATGGGCGAGGTGTCCGTGCCGCTGGTCACCACCAACCGCATCAACACCCCCGAGGTGGCCGAGCAGTTGCTCGCGGACGGGGTGGCCGACATGGTGTCCGTGGCCCGCCCGATGCTCGCCGACCCCGCGTTCGTCGCCAAGGCGGCCGCCGGCCGGCCCGAGGCCATCAACACCTGCATCGGCTGCAACCAGGCCTGCCTCGACCACACCTTCAGCGGGCAGATCACCTCCTGCCTGGTCAACCCCCGCGCCTGCCACGAGACCGAGCTGGTGCTCTCCCCGACCCGGTTCAGGAAGCGCGTCGCCGTCGTCGGCGCGGGCCCCGCGGGCCTCGCCTGCGCGGTCACCGCCGCCGAACGCGGCCACGACGTCACCCTGTTCGACGCCGCGAGCGAGATCGGCGGCCAGCTCAACGTCGCCCGCCGGGTGCCGGGCAAGCAGGAGTTCGACGAGACGCTGCGCTACTTCCGGCACCGGCTCGCCGAGGAGACCGTCGACGTCCGCCTCGACACCCCCGTCACCGCCGCCGACCTGGCCGACTTCGACGAGGTCGTGGTCGCCACCGGCGTCACCCCGCGCACCCCGGACATCCCCGGCGTCGACCACCCGAGCGTCGTCGGCTACCTCGACGTCCTGCGCGGCGACGCCGAGGTGGGCAAGCGCGTCGCCGTCCTCGGCGCCGGGGGCATCGGCTTCGACGTCGCCGAGTTCCTCACCGACAGCGGCGACGGCGCCGCCGCGGACCCGGCGACGTACTTCCGCCACTGGGGCGTCGACACGGACTACCGCGCGCCCGGCGGCCTCGCCGCACCCGAGCGGCCCGCCCCGCCGCGCACCGTGCACCTGCTCCAGCGCAAGCCCACCAAGGTCGGCGCCGGACTGGGCAAGACCACCGGCTGGATCCACCGCACCGAGCTCAAGCACCGGGGCGTCACCATGGTCCCCGGCGTGCGCTACGACCGCATCGACGACGCCGGGCTGCACATCACCGTCGGCGAGGACAGCACCGTCCTGGAGGTCGACACCGTCGTGCTGTGCACCGGCCAGGAGCCGCGCCGCGACCTGTACGAGGAGCTGCTGGCCGCCGGCCGCACCCCGCACCTGGTCGGCGGCGCCGACGTGGCCGCCGAACTGGACGCCAAGCGCGCGATCAAGCAGGGCACGGAGGTCGCGGCCGCCCTCTAGGAGGTGCCTCGTCCTAGGGGGTCCTGCACCCCGCACGTCACTCTGCCCGGTCACCGCGGTGGCCGGGCAGCCACCAGTTGGCCCTGCCGAGCGCGGCCACCAGCGCCGGGGCCAGGACACCGCGGACGATCGTGGCGTCGATGAGGATGCCCAGGGCGAGGGCCGTGGCGAGGATCTTGACGTCGGTGGCCGGGACCCGGGAGAGGGAGACGAAGGCGAGGAAGAGGATGACGGCCGCGCAGGTGATGAGGCGCCCGGTGCGCGCGACCCCGTCGACGGTGGCCCGGTCCGTGGAGCCACTGAGCCGGTACTCCTCGCGGATCCTCGACAGCAGGAACACCTCGTAGTCCATCGACAGGCCGAACAGGAAGGAGAAGACGGCCACCGGCACCCAGGTGGTGACGGCGTCGGAGGCCGACTGGCCGAAGAGGAACTCGGTGCCGTGCCCTTCCTGCCAGATGAGCACGGTGACACCGTAAGCGGCCGCCAGGGACAGGACGTTGAGGAGGAGCGCCTTCAGCGGCAGGACGACCGAGCGCAGGGCCCGGGCCAGCAGCAGGAACGTCACCACGACGATGATCGCGGCGATCCACCAGGCGTTCCCGTACACCGCGTCGACGAAGTCGGCGTCCTGTGCGGGCAGTCCGCCGACCCGCGCCCCCGAGTCCTCCGCCGCGGTGCGCACCCGCCCGGCTGCGGCCGCTCCCTCGGCCGTCGCCGGATCCTCGGCCGTCCACACGTCGACGACCGACCACGCCCCGCGCCGCCACTCCTGCGGCCCGGCGACGCCGGCCACCCCGTCCACCGCCCCGACGACGGCCCGCGTCCGCGCCGGGTCGCGGGTGAGCACCTCCACGGGCTGGGTGATGCCGTCACCGATGCCCGCGTCCTGCACCGTGCGCAGGGCCTGCGCCGCCCTGCCCCCGGCACTGGTCACGGAGTCGTTGCTGGGGGAGCCGAGGCGCAGGCCCGCCACCGGCGCCGCGAGCGCGAGCAGCACGACGGCGCTGGCGGCCGCGGCCACCCACCGGTGGCGCACGACCACGGTGGCGATGCCCCGCCACAGCCTGCTGTCGGGCTCACTGCGGCGCCGGTGCGGCCAGTCCAGCCGCCGGCCCGCCACCAGCAGCAGGGCGGGCAGCAGGGTCAGCGCGGTGACCACGCTGATCAGCGGGATGAGCAGGCCCGTGAACCCCACGCTGCGCAGGAACGGCACCGGCAGGGCGATCAGCGCCGCGAGGCTGATCGCCACCGTCAGGCCGGAGAACAGCACCGCCCGTCCCGCCGTACCGATGGCGCGGACGACCGCCTCCTCCGGGCCGGCGCCCCGGCCGCGCTCCTCCCGCCAGCGGGTGACGATCAGCAGGGCGTAGTCGATGGCGACCCCGAGCCCGATCAGCGCGAGCAGGTACTGCACGATGAACGACACGTCGGTGACGGTCGTCAGACCCCACATGAGCAGGAACGTGGTGAGGATCGACGCGACCGCCACGACCAGCGGGGTGGCGGCCAGCAGGGAGCCGAAGACCAGCACCAGCACGATCAGCGCGCCGATCCCGCCGAACAGCGTCTCGGCGAGCACGCCGGCGTCGCCGCCCCCACCGCCCTCGGCCAGCGCGGCCTGGCCGGTCACCGCCAACGTCGTCCCGGTGGCGGCGCCCGCCTTCCCGGCGGCGGCCTCCAGCGAAGGCAGCACCCGGGCGTAGGGCTCCGGCGCGCCCGGCAGCGGGCGGGGGTACACCAGCAGCACGCCCGTGCGGCCGTCGGCCGCCAGCAGGTCCGGCTCCTGCTGCCAGGTCACCAGCCGCCCGCCGGGCCGGACCGCCTCCACCGCGGCGGCGATCCGCGCGGCCTGCGGTGGGCCGAGGCGTTCGCCCCGCGCGGTGACGGCGAGCACCACCGGGGCGTTCTCGCCGCCCGAGCCGAACTTCGCGAGGATCTCCTGGTTCGTCTCGTAGCCGGAGCGGCCGGGCAGACTGCCCTCGTAGCTCAGCGCGTTCGTGGCCCGCGGCGCCGCGAAACCGCCCGCGACGGCGAGGAAGGCCCAGCAGACGATGATCCACCAGCGGTGTCGCACCACGAAGCGGGCCAAGACGGTCATCAGTACTCCTAGTCCGGTACGGCCCGACGGCCGGTCCGTCACCCCTTCCGCGGCCGGGGGCGCGGCGGATGCGCGGCGACCCGACCGCCCCGGACTCAGCTGTGCCGCGGCATGCGGGTGAGGGCCAGGAAGGCCGCGTCGTCCCCGAGGCGGCCCCCCACGAAGTCCTGCAGGTCGGCCTTCAGGTGATCGACGAGCGCCTGCGGCGTGTACGGGCCCCCTGCCCGCAGCCGGTCGGCCAGCGGGTAGAAGTTCCCGCCCCGGTCGCGCGCTTCGATGACCCCGTCCGTGTACAGCAGGAGGACGTCGCCGCTGCCGAACGAGAACGTCTGGACGGTCACGCGCGGGGGCGAGGTGTCCGACAGGCCCAGGGGGAGACCCGACTCCAGCACGTCGAGCGTCCGGACGTCACCGTTCGTGAGCAGCAGGGGCGGCGGGTGCCCGCAGCTGACGAGGTGGATCACGGGTTCGTCGTCCGGGACCTCCGCCACCAGCGCGGTCACGAACGCTTCGGTGGAGGCGACGGTCCCGGTACCCGAGGGGGTGGCCTCGGTCGAGGGGCCGGCGCCGTGTTCGGCGGAGCCGACCGCCGCGTCCAGGTGGGCGACCAGCTGTGCGAGGTGCGCCGAGCCGGCGGCGGTGACGCGGAAGGCGCCCAGCACGAGTGAGGCCTCGCTGACGGCGTCGAGCCCCTTGCCCCGGGCGTCGCCGATCAGCAGGCGGGTGGCGGTCGCGGTACGGGTCACGGCGTACAGGTCGCCGCCGATGTGCGCCTCCTCCTGGGCGGCCAGGTACAGCGAGGCGATGGTGAGCGGGCCCGCCCGCTCGGGCAGCGGGCGCAGCACGACGTTCTGCGCGGTGTGCGCGATGGAGCGCAGCCTCACCACGTGCCGTTCCTCCCGCTCCCGCAGGAAGGCGAAGAGGGTGGCGAGGCCCGAGACGAGGACGAGTGCGACGAGTTGGCAGGTGTGGTTGAGGTCGGTCAGGGTCGTCCGCGCGATCGCCACGGCCGCCTGGGCCAGCACGGCGACCGCGCCGACGAAGCCGGTCAGGCGCGGGCCGGCGAACGACGCCGTCACCGCCGGCGCCGCCACCAGCAGGGGCCCCAGGTGGACCTCGGGGGGTGACAGCACGTCCACCACCGTCACCACGGCGATCAGTGCGAGGACGGCACCGAGCAGCCAGGCGTGGCGTACCCGCCTGGCCCGGCGCGCCGGATCGTCCCGTGGTCCACCGTCCTTCACGTGGCGGCCGGCTCCCTTCCGTCGAACCCGTGCGGTCGTCATGCCCGCAAAAAGGTGCGTAACACCTCGAACCGTCTTCCGGGCGGAGCGGACGATCGGATGCGGCCGGCCGGGACGCGCGGGGTGCGGCAGTGCCGGGGCCCGTCGCCCGGCCGGCCTCTCGCTGCCGTGATCACTCCGTCCGGTGGCGGTACAGCCGGCCGTGGTTGCGCCACCAGAGCACCTTGCCGTCGGGTCCGCGCACGAAGTCGGAGCGGGTACCGACCGGCCGGCCGTCGTCGTCTAGGTCCAGGGTGAAGTCGGGGCGGTAGAAGGCCGCCCCGAGCCCACTGGTCTGGGCGGCCGCCGCGTCCTCCTCCTCCTCGGGGGCGGTGTCGCTCGGGCTGCTCGGGCCGTGGAACGTCCGCGTGCCCCTCAGCTGCCCGTCGTGGCGCGTCAGGTCGACGACGACGTCCTCCACGGCGCCCTCGTCGTTGATCCGCTGGGCCGTGTAGCGGCCCTCGTAGGGTGCCGGCGCCTGCCCGGTCAGCACCTGCGCCGTGGCCGGCAGGTTGGTCACCCCGGCGAACCGCCTGAGGGCCCAGTCGTCGGTGAACAGCTCGTCCCTGAGCTGCGTCCCGCCTTCCGAGTTGGTCAGCAGGGTCAGGGCGAAACCGCGGCTGGGCACCATCAGGAAGCCGGACATCTGTCCCGGCCAGGTCCCGCCGTGCTGCACGATCCGCGGCCCCTGGGCCGTCGGACGCAGCATCCAGGTGACGCCCATGCCGTCGAGTTCGACGACCAGGGTGCCGCCCGGACCGGGGTCGGAGCGCATCCGTTGCAGCGACGCCCTGCTCAGCAGCCGCGTGCCGTCGGGAGCGGTTCCGTCGCCGAGGTGGAAACGGGCCCAGGCCAGCTGGTCGCGGGCGCTGGAGATCAGGCCGCCGGTCGGTGCGAGGCTGCGGGGCTGGGACCAGAAGGATGGATCCAGCACGGCCTTGCCGTCGACGACGTCGTGGGGCGCCGCGACGCCGAAGCCCACGATCTGGTCGCTGGAGAACCGGGTGTGGTCGAGCCCGAGCGGATCGATGACCAGCTCGCGCACTGCCGCCTCGTAGGTCTTGCCCGTGACCACCTCGATGATCCGGCCGGCCACGCACAGCGCCGCGTTGTTGTAGGCGAACACCAAGCCCGGGGGATTGAGTTGCGGGAGCCGGGCCATGGAGGTCACGAAGCGGGCCAGTGCGTCGTTCCCGGGGCCGAAGTCCTGGTAGTCGTCGCCCAGCCAGCCGGCGCTGTGGCCGAGCAACTGGCGCACGGTGACCTGCGCCGACGCATACGGGTCGGCCACCGTGAAGTCGGGGAGGTAGCGGCGCACCGGGGCGTCCAGCTCGACCTCGCCGCGTTCGACGAGCCGCATGACGGTGGTGCCGGTGAAGGTCTTGGTGGTCGAGCCGACCCGGAAGACGGTGTCACCGTCGACCGGGACCGGGTGGTCGACGTTGGTGACGCCGTACCCCTTGACGTACTCCTGGCCGTTCCAGAGCACGCCCACGGCCGCCCCGGGGATCGCGTAGGCCTTCATCCCCTGCTCGATCTTGGCGTCGAGGGCGTCGAACAGCGGGTCGGGTGCGTAGCCCGCGGCGCCGGTGCCCCCGCCCTTGACGGCGGAGCCCGGAGCCGCGGCGGCCGGGGCCGCGGCGCCCAGGGTGACGCCGGCGCAGCCCAGCGCCGACGCGGCGCCCAGGAAGCCGCGGCGCGACCACCGTCGGCCCGCGGCCCGGCGGGTGCCGGAACCGTCCGGCAGCAGATCCGTGGTCACGAGCTGCTCGCCCCCTCGCTGCCGACGAGGAACGGCACCGGTTCCACGGAGCTCACGCAGCTGGTGTCCGGGTGGTCGGGGTCGTCGTAGAAGGAGGTGATCACCTCGCTGCCGCACGGGGTGTCGAACGTCCCGTGGGCGACACCGGCCAGCGTCACCACCGTGGAGCGGGACAGCGTCCGGGCCACGAAGCGCCCCCACTGGGCGCCGGTCTGGGCGTCGAAGCTCCCGGAGATGGCCAGCGTGGGGATGCTGCTGCGCGTCACCTCGCGCACGGAGGCGGGTGCCGTGGGGACGGGCCAGTTCCGGCACGCCTGCCGCAGGAAGGGCAGTTGGGGCGCCTGGGCCAGGACCGAGGGGGGCAGCTCCGGGAACGCCTGCCGTCCCTTGGCGAGTTGCTCGGCGGGGGTCTCGAACGGCACCCATTCGCTGCACCACACGCTCAGCGAGAACCCGTGGGCGAACATCCCCTGCGAGCCGGGAATCCAGGAGGCCGCCCACTGCTCGGCAATGCGCTCGGGGCGGCCGTGGGCCAGCTCGTCCACGGCCAGCGGGAAGTCGGCGGGTGCGTGGCTGGCGCGCACCACCCAGTTCAGCAGCGCCCCGCCGTCCAGGACCACCTTCACCCGGCCGACCTGCGGCACCATCACGTACGTGGTGACCGGACGGGCCTCCAGCTCACGCACCATGCGCAGGAAGGTGGCCCCGATGTCCGGGTAGCGCCGGTGGCAGGCGGACTGCGCCGCGCAGGCGGCGACGATGTCGTCGAACGACTCCCGCATGCTGCTCCAGGTCCACCCGGGGCTGGCCTCGGAGGGAGGGACGACGCCGTCGACCGTCACGGAGCGGATCCCCTGGGGGAACATGCGCATGTAGGTCAGCGCCAGCTGGGTCCCGTAGGAGTGCGACAGGACGTTCCACTCCCGGATGCCCAAGGCCTTGCGCAGGTCCGCCACGTCCGCGGCGTTCTCGCTGGTGGTGTAGGCGGCGGGATCGACTCCCTCGGCCGTCAGGCGCTCGTGGCACCGGGCCGCGGCCTGCGCGTAGCGGTCCCCGGTGGAGGGTGCGTCGTAGCGCAGGTGCACGCGGTCCGCGTAGAACTGGTCGATCTCGGGGCACAGCAGCGGCCGTTGGGACGAGAACGTGCCGCGCTGGGAGAGGACGACCAGGTCACGGTCGCGGTTCAGACCGGCGTCGGTGAGTTCCTCGATGCCCCCGAGGGCGTCGGCCCCGGGACCGCCCGTGAGGAACACGATCGGGTCGGGGCGCGGCGTGGGCGACGCCGACTTGACAAGCGCGACGGCCAGGCGGAGGGTCCGCCCGGTGGGCCGGGACCGGTCCTCCGGTACGACGAGGTAGCCGCAGCGGGTGCCTTCGAGCGGCCCGTACGTGGTCGGGCACGCGGCGGGTTCGAAGCGCGGCGCGGGCTGCGTCGGCGCCGGCCCGGCCCCGGGGAGGGTGAGCGCGGTTCCCGGGAAGATCCAGTGGCCCCGGTCGCTGGAGGCGTACCCGTGGCGACGGGCCGCACGGTCGAGGGCCTGCTGGTTCAGCGCGTAGACGCGGTCCCACCGCAGGACGTCGCCGAGGGTCCGGTGCGCGATGTCCCACAGCGTGTCCCCGGGGGCGACGGTGTACGCGCCGCCGTCCCCCGCCCGCCGGGGGAGTCGCGCGGCAGGGGGGCCGCCCTCCCCGTCCGCGGACTTCAGGAGGGTGGCGGCCGCACCGGGCGTGCCGTGGGCGGGGACCGCGCTCAGTACCGTCAGGCCGGCCAGGAACATGGCGGCCGCGGCAGCCGTGCCGCGGGTGCGTATGGGCATGTCGTCCTTCCGGACCGGTGCGGTGGCAGGGCACCGGTCCGGTCGCATGCGTCGTGCACGAGGGGTGTCAGACGCCATGCTGCAAAGGCACCGCACGCCCCGCACTCCGGCAGACCCGAAGGGGTCATGCGCCTCGTCGCGTGCGGATGCCATCAATGCAGGCGGTGGGGGTAAGCGAGGATCACCACGACCGCCCGCACGGAAGACAGGTGCCCCGTCATGCCCCAGACCCAGGACGTCGTCGAGCTCATCCTCCAGGACCACCGGCGCATGGAGGACCTGTTCCGCCTGATGCGCAGCGTCGAGGCCGACCGCGCCGCGGCGCTCCAGGAGTTCGCCGGCCTGCTGGTCGCCCACGCGCTGGCCGAGGAGGCCAAGGTCTACCCCGCGCTGAAGAGGTACAAGAACATCGACGACGAAGAGGTCGAGCACGGCGAGCACGAGCACGACGAGGGCAACGAGGCCCTCCTGGCCCTCCTGGAGGTGGAGGAGGTCGGGTCCGAGGAGTGGGACTCCAAGCTGGAGGAACTGGTGGAGGCCGTCACCCACCACGCCGACGAGGAGGAACGGACCATCCTCAACGGCGCGCGCGAGAACGTGGCCATGGACCGGCGCGAGGAACTGGGAGCGGCGTTCCTGGAGGAGCGCGAGCGCCAGCTGAAGGCCGACTGCGGCTCGATCGACAACGTGCGCCGCATCGTCAAGTCCTGACCGGGGACGTGAACTCCACGCGACGTTCTCCCGCGGCACTCGCGGTCGGGGGGCGGAGTGTGCGACGGTGGGCGGACCACGAGACCGGCCGGTTCCCTCGAGGCGCCGGCCTTTCGGGGAGCCGGGCGTTGCCCCCATCCCGGGCACTCGGCCCCCGCCACCGTGGTGGACCCTCCTCGGAGGGCTCCGCCGGTGGGCTCGTCAACCCCCGTGAGGGGGCCCCAGCATGAACATCACCACCGCCATCAGCGGTACGTCCGCACGCATCACACCGCGCGGAGAGATCGATCACGACACCCTGCCCTCACTGCGCGCGGCCGCCGACGCCCTGCCGGCCCGCGTGACCGAGGTGACGTGGAACCTGCGCCACACGCCCTTCATGGACGTCGCCGGCCTCCACCTGTTCTTCAGCCCCGCCGCCCTCGACGGGGCCGACCGCCGGACGACGGTGACGGGTCTGCGCCAGCAGCCGCTGCGCCTGCTGCTCCTGGCCGCCGACGTGCACCCCGACACCTTCGACGTCACCCGCCTGCTCCTCGCCGCGGGCTGAGCCTGCGCGGTCCCTGCGGGGTGAACCCCGGGACCCGGGTCGGGCCGACCCGGCAGACCCGGCCGAGGGGCCGTCGTGCCAGGGGGCCGTCCCTAGGATGAGGCCATGTCACTCCCGCACGCGATCCTCACCGCCCTGCTCGAGAAGCCGTCGTCGGGGCTGGAGCTGACCCGCCGGTTCGACCGGTCGATCGGGTACTTCTGGTCGGCCACGCACCAGCAGATCTACCGCGAGCTGGGGAAGCTGGAGTCCGACGGCCTCATCCGGGCCCTGCCGGCCGAGCAGCCGGCCCGCGGGCAGAAGAAGGCCTACGAGGTCCTGCCCGCGGGACGCGCCGAACTGGCCCGCTGGACCGCGGCCGCGCAGGACCCCAAGCCGCAGCGGGACGCGCTGCTGCTGCGGCTGCGCGCCGCCGCCGTGGTCGGCACCGCGGGCCTGGAGGCCGACCTGGCCCGTCACCTCGACCTACACCGGCGGCAGTTGGCCGAGTACCAGGACATCGAACGGCGCCACTTCCCGCCGGGCCGGGACGGTCCCGAGGACCGGCTGCGTCACCTGGTGCTGCGGGCCGGCATCGACCTGGAGACCTTCTGGACCCGGTGGCTCGCCCACGCGCTCGCGGAGGTCGCCGGGCTGTCCGGGGTCACAGGCGGTACGGCTTCGAGCGACGGCGCAGGAACCACGCCGCCGCGATGACGCCCGCGCCCACCAGCGTGCCCCCCGCCGCCAGGGTGAGGGTGCCGTAGTCGCGGACGGAGCCGCCCGAGCCGCCCATCACGCCGCGCGAGGCGGAGGCGGTCGGCGTGGGCGTGCGGGTGACGGGGGCCGACACGATGACCGACTGGGTACCGGCCGTGGTGCCGTTGGCGCACGTGACGATGACGGTGTACGTGCCGGGGCTGACGTTCGACCAGGCGGCCGACTGGCTGACGGAGGTGCCGGACAGGGCCACCTGCCGCCCCTGGGCGAACGACGTCTGACCGCTGCTGAGCAGCGAGCCGGTGCCCCAGGTGCCGTTGGTCTGGGTGCTGCAGGCGCTGGTGACCACGGAGACGGTGGTGCCCACCGTGCTCACGGAGATCCCCTGCACCCGCGCGGCGGCGGGGTCGGAGGTCAGGACGAGGGGCAGCGCGGCGGCGGCTGCCACGGTGAGTCCGGAGCGGAAGAGACGACGGGAGTTGGGCATCGGATGTCCTCCGGCGGCACGGTTGGCGGTACATCCCTTGCGCCGCCGAGGGTCGGGTACGCCCGTGCTGCCTCGGAGTCAGCCAACGGCCCCGCCCGCCCTGCCGCACCCGGACGGCACCCGGCCGGGTGACGGACGCACCCCGGCGGACGCACCCCGGCGGACGCGGACCGGCCGCCGCGCTGCGGTCAGCCGGCGCCGGCCGTGGCGCCCGTCGTCACCGTGCGCTCGGCCGACAGGGCGCCCCAGGTGCCGTCCGGCAGCCGGGCCCGCAGCCGCACCCGCACCGTCCGCCCGGTCTCCTTCCCGAGGTAGAAGCTGTACGACGCCTCGTCCCGGGGCGCGTTCCCGCCCCACACGAGCGAGGTGGCCGTCCGCCCGTCGAGCCGGACCTCGTACTCGGTGACGACGCCGTCCACCCGCGGCGGCACCCAGGCCAGGTCGAGGTAGTACGCCCCGTCCGCCCGGTGGGTCGTCGCGCGGAAGCCGGCGGGCGCGGTGTCCCGGTCGGCGGCGCCGGTGCCGGGCGCGGTGGTCAGCCGGACGGCGGGCCCGGCCGCGGAGAGGTTGTCGGCGGCGTCCCGGGCCCGGACGGTGAAGGAGTAGCGGGTGCCGGGCCGCAGCCCGGTCACGACCGTCGCCGTCTGGTTCCCGCCGACTCTGTGGATCCTGGTCCCGCCCTGGTACACGTCGTACGACACCACCGCACGGTCGTCGGTCGCGGCGGACCAGGACAGCTGCACGGCCGTCGCCCCCACCGCGCGGCCCGCGACCCCGCCGGGCCGGGTGGGCGCCGAGCGGTCGGCCGCCGTGGCCGCCGGCGTGGTGGCGCGCACCTCGCGGCTGGGCGGGCCGAGCCGGCCCTCGCCGTCCCGGGCGCGCACGGTGAAGGCGTACGCTGTGCCGGGGGCGAGCCGCACGACGTCGACCATGTGGACGGAGCCGGGCACCTCCCGCACCTTGGCGGTGCCCCGGTACACCTCGTACGCCGTCACGCCGGCCCGCGCGCCGACGGCGTTCCACATCACGTGCACGCTGGTCGCGCTGCCCGCCGCCGCGGTGACCCCGGTCGGCGCCCCGGGCGCCGCGCCCTCGGCGGCGGTGCCGTCGCCGTCCGTCGCGGCGCAGCCGCAGCCCAGCGCCAGCACCCCCGCGAGCACCGCTGAGCCCAGCACGACGCGTCGCACGGCTTCGCCTCCCGGTCCGGAACGGCGGCAATGGTCCGGACCAATATGCCGCGATGATGCGAGCACATCAAGAGGGTGTGACGTCTCCGGGCCGGCGTTGGTGGTCACCCGGAAGGGTTACGTATGCTGAGGGCCCCGCGGGCGAACTGCCCCCACATGGTCGGGGAGTTCAGTTCGCCCCGCAGGCGCGGACCGCTGTCGTCGCTGATCCCGCGCCGTCGGGTGGCCGGGCGGCCGGCGCTCCACACGGGCGCCGGCGCCCGCTCCCTGCCACCACGTCAGAAGCCTGCTCCGTACGGCCCTCTACGAATGGCCCGGTAGGGCGACCCCCACGAGATTGGGCTGAGTGCTCGTCACCTCCCCCATGAGAGGGTCCCTTCCGTGCGTGTCCAGTCGTTGACCCTGGCCGTGGCCGGCCTCGCCCTGGTGGCCCCGACCCTCCCGTCCTCCTCCGCCGCCCAGGCGGCGCCGCCGCCCCTGGGCGGTCCGGCGCCGCAGCACGTCGGAGCGGTCAGCGCGGCGGACCTGCTGGCCAGGGTGCGGCACTGCACACCCGTCTCCCGGGGCCGCTACCGCACCGACCACGACACGCCCGCCACCGTCCCGGTGTGCGGCACCGGGGGCGCCGTCTTCTGGAAGGCCGACCTGGACATCGACTGCGACGGCCGCCCGGGCCGGTACTGCAACTCCCGCACGGACCCGCTGTTCGCCCCCGGCACCGCCTTCCAGCAGTCCGACGGCCGTGACCTCAGCGCCGAGACGCTGCCGTACGTCGTCGTCCCGGCGCCCAGCGACACCTGGGACCACCGCCGGGACGGGGTGCGCGGCGGATCGGTGGCGGCCGTGGTCTACGGCGACCGCGTGCAGTACGCGGTCGTCGGGGACGTCGGCCCGGACGACATCATCGGCGAGGCGTCCTACGCCACCGCCGTGGGCCTCGGCATCCGCCCCGACCCGCACGGCGGCGGCACGCCCTCCGGCGTCACCTACATCGTCTTCAGGGACTCCGAGGTCAAGCCCATCGAGGACCACGCGGCCGCCGTGGCCACGGGGGAGCGGCTCGCCCGCCTCTTCGTCCGCGGCGACACCGGCACCGGTGCCGCGACCCCGGCCACGACCACCGCCGGGGCGGCGGAGGACCCGCCCCGGGAGGCGGCGCCGGACGACGCGGCGGACCCGTCCGAGGAGTCGGCGGAAGCCCCCTCGGACGAGGAGCCGGACGCGCAGGGCGCGGACGCCGAGGGCGAGCAGGAGGAGTAGCCGGGCGGGGACCGCCGTCATGCCTGCCGTGACGGGCGGCCCCCGGCGCCGCCCTCAGCGGGTGTCTAGGCCTTGCGGTAGCCGTACGCCTCCTCGGCCGCCGCCACCACCGCGTCCAGGTCGGCGCCCGTGGCCGCCGTGACGACCGCGGCGACCGCGCCCTCGACGAACGGGGCGTCCACCATCCGCGTGCCGTCGGGCAGTTCGTCGCCCTCCGCGAGCAGTGCCTTCACGGTCAGGACGGCGCTGCCGAGGTCCGTGAGGACGGCGACCCCGGCGCCCCGGTCCACCGCCGCCGCGGCCGCCGCGACCAGCTCGGCACTCGTGCCGAAACCGCCGCCCTCGGTGCCGCCCGCCGGGGCGACCGGGACCTCCGGGCCGCCGCCCACCAGCCCCTGGGCCAGCTCGGCGACGGACGCCGCCACGGCCGCGCTGTGCGAGACGAGGACGATGCCGACCAGCCTGTCGTCACTCATGGCTGCCCTCACTCCCCGCCGGCGTCGGCGCCGGCGTCGGATCCGGCTTCGGCTTCGGCGAGCGCGGCGATCAGCAGGGCCGCCGAGGTGGCCCCCGGGTCCTGGTGCCCGATGCTGCGCTCGCCCAGGTAGCTGGCCCGCCCCTTGCGGGCCAGCAGCGGCGTGGTGGCCTCGGCGCCCTGCTCGGCGGCGGCCAGGGCGGCGCCGAACCCGTCGCCGAGGGCGTCGACCGCCGGGACCAGCGCGTCGATCATGGTCTTGTCGCCCGGCGCGGCCCCGCCGAGCTGCCGTACGGCGTCCACGCCCGTGCGCAGCGCCTCGGCCAGCTGCTCCGGGCCGACCTCGGGCGCGTCGCCGAGCGCCTTGCCGGTGCGGCGCAGCAGCGTGCCGTACAGCGGTCCCGACGCGCCGCCCACCGTCGAGATGAGCTGGCGCCCGGTGAGGATCAGGACGGCGCCCGGTGTGCGCGGGGCCTCCTTCTCCAGCGCCGCGGTCACCGCGGCGAAGCCGCGCCGCAGGTTGCTGCCGTGGTCGGCGTCGCCGATCGGCGAGTCGAGCGCGGTGAGCCGGTCGGCCTCGCGGTCGACGGACGCGGCGGTGGCCGTCATCCAACGGCGGAAGAAGTCGGCGTCCAACACGGGGTCTCCTTGCGTGTCAGGTGGGTACGGGTGCGGTCGGCCGGGACGGGGCGGACTCCCTCACCGGCCCCAGCGCAGCCCGGGCGTGCTCACCGGGGCGTCCCAGAGCCGCAGCAGCTCCTCGTCGATCTGGCACAGGGTGACGGACGCGCCGGCCATGTCCAGGGAGGTCACGTAGTTGCCGACGAGCGTACGGGCGACGGCCACCCCGCGCTCGGTGAGCACCCGCTGCACCTCGGCGTTGAAGCCGTACAGCTCCAGCAGCGGGGTCGCGCCCATGCCGTTGACCAGCACCAGGACGGGGTTGCGGGGCGTCATGTCGTCGAGGATCGCGTGCAGGGCGGCGTCGGCGATCTCCCGCGAGGTCATCATCGGCCGTCGCTCGCGCCCCGGTTCGCCGTGGATGCCGACGCCGAACTCCAGCTCGCCGTCGGGCAGGTCGAACGTCGGGCTGCCCTTGGCGGGCGTGGTGCAGGCGCTCAGGGCGACGCCGAAGCTGCGCGCGTTCTCGTTGACCTGCCGGGCCACCGCCTCGACCCGCTCCAGCGGTTGGCCCTCGTCCGCCGCGGCGCCGGCGATCTTCTCGACGAAGAGGGTGGCCCCGGTACCGCGCCGCCCGGCCGTGTACAGGCTGTCGGTGACCGCCACGTCGTCGTCGACGAGCACCTTGGCGATCTGGATGCCCTCGTCCTCGGCCAGTTCGGCGGCCATGTCGAAGTTCAGGACGTCGCCGGTGTAGTTCTTGACGACGAACAGCACCCCGGCACCGCTGTCCACGGCCGCCGCGGCCCGCACCATCTGGTCCGGCACGGGCGAGGTGAAGACCTCGCCGGGACAGGCCGCCGACAGCATGCCCGGGCCGACGAACCCGCCGTGCAGCGGCTCGTGCCCCGATCCGCCCCCGGAGACCAGCGCCACCTGCCCGGCGACCGGCGCGTCCCGTCGTACGACCACCCGGTTCTCCACGTCCACGGTCAGTTCCGGATGTGCGGCCGCCATGCCCCGCAACGCGTCGGCGACCACGGTCTCGGGAACGTTGATGAGCATCCTCATGACTACCTCCGAGGGCTGGGCGGGTGTCCCGTTAGGAAGTATCGACCTTGCGGCGGCGAAGGTCACGTCCGTCAGGACCCTTCCGGCCGGGACACCCCGGGCGGGCGGAGCGCCGCCCCGCCCTCAGTCCTCGGCGGCGGCCCCCGGGGCCCGGCGCACGCCGACCGCGGCGACCAGCGCGCCCAGCACGCACAGCGCGCCCGCGACCAGCACGGAGGTGTGCACGCCGTTCATGAACGCCTGGTGACTGCCCTCCACGACCGCCGTCCGCAGCGGTCCGGGCAGGCCGTCCGGGACGGGCGCGACGCCCATCGCCACGGCGTCCTTCGCTCCGCGCAGCCCCGCCGCGGCGTCGGCGGGCACCCCGGCGGCGGTCAGTTCGCCGGTGAGGGTGGAGCAGACCCGGCTGCCGATGAGCGACACCAGCACCGACGTGCCGAGCGCGCCGCCGACCTGCAGGGCCGTCGCCTGCAGGCCGCCGGCCACCCCGCCGTCCCGGACGGGCGCGTTGCCCACGATGGCGTCGGACGACGACGACATCACCATGCCGACGCCCAGGCCCAGCGCGATGAACGGCGGCCACATCAGGGCGTACGACGAGTCCGGTGCCCAGCCGAGCATCACGAAGCAGGCCACCGCCTGGAGCGCCATGCCGAGCGGCATCGTGAACCGCGGCCCGAACCGCTCCGTCAGGGCCGCGCCCAGCGGCGAGGCCACCACCGAGGCCAGGCTCAGCGGCAGAGTGCGCACCCCGGCCTCGACCGGGGAGAACCCGCGCACGTTCTGCAGGTAGAGCATCACGAAGAAGATCACACCGAGCAGCACGAAGAAGTTCAGCGCGGTGATGACCGTGCCTATGGTCAGCGCCGGGTTGCGGAACAGACGCATCGGCAGCAGCGGGGCGGCCACCCGGCCCTCGTACAGGCCGAAGGCCACCAGGACCAGGACACCGCCCCCGATGGCGCCCAGCGTGCCGCCCGAGGTCCAGCCCCAGGTCTCGCCCTTGACCACGCCGAACACGACGGCCAGCAGCCCCAGCGCCAGCAGCACGACCCCGCCGAGGTCGAACTTCTCGCCCCGCGCGGCGGTGTTCCTGCTCTGCGGCAGCACCAGGGCGCTGAAGACCAGCGCGGCCACGGCGATGGGCGCGTTGATGAAGAACACCGACTCCCAGTCGACGTGCTGCACGAGCAGTCCGCCGACGATCGGGCCGAGGGCGGTGGAGACGGACGAGACCATGGCCCAGATCCCGACCGCCATGCCGAACTTCCGCGGCGGGAACACCGCCCGGAGCAGACCGAGGGTGTTGGGCATCAGCAGCGCGCCGAAGAAGCCCTGCACGGCGCGGAAGACGATGACGCCCGTGACGGACCCGCTCAGCCCGATGGCCACGGACGCCACGGCGAACCCGGCGACACCGACCAGGTAGAAGGTGCGCCGCCCGAACCGGTCGCCCAGCTTGCCGCCGAGGATCAGCGCGCCGGCGAGCGCCAGCAGGTAGGAGTTGGTGACCCACTGGAGGTCGGCGGTGGACGCGTCCAGGTCGCGGCCGATCTCGGGGTTGGCGATCGAGACGACCGAACCGTCGAGGCCGACCATGAAGAGGCCGAACGCGACGGCGACCAGCGTCAGCCAGGGGTTGGCCCGCGGACCGCGCGGCTGGTCCGGGGGAGCGGCGACGGAGGCCGCCGGGGTGGAGGAGTGGGTGGCCGCGGAGGGCATGACAGTGCCTGTCCTTCGTTAGCCCGCCTGCCCGGAACCGGACGGCGCGCGACAGCGGATCGCCGCGCCACGAAGGGCGCGAACGACCGCGGGTCGCCGACCACCGGAGGAAGCCGGAGAGACGAGAAAGGGGGAGGGGAGGGGAGGCGAGCCGCGGGGGCCGCGCCCGGGGTCCTACGACGGACCCGGCGCCGCGCTCAGTGGGCGGCGGTGGCGCTGGCGGCGCCCGCGGTGGGCAGGTGCCGGCCGAGGGCGTTCAACGCGCCGAGCGCGGAACCCAGGGCGTCCAGCTCGCCCTCCGTCAGGGAACGCAGCGCGCCCGTGACGTGGCCGGCCATCAACTGCCTGACCTCGACGAGGCGCTGCCGGGCGACGGACGTGAGGTGCAGGTGGGCGACGCGCTTGTCGGAGGCGTCCGGCCGGCGCTCCAGCAGGCCCTGCTCGGTGAGCTGGGTGACCAGCGCGCTGACGTTGTTGGGCTTCATCAGCAGCGCCTCGGCCGCCGCCCGGACGGTCACCCCGTCGTGGTCGCCGACGTGCCGCAGCAGCGCCAGCTGCGCCTCGGAGGGCTTGGGGTGCGGGTACTCCAGGTCCACCTGCCGCTCCAGGGCCCGCCCCAGCGCGGGCAGGCACGCCACGAGGCCGGCGGCCACGTGGTCGAGGTCCTGCGCGGAGGGGCGGGGCGGGGGCATGCGGGCGAGCATAGGTACGGGAAGATACCTATGTCAACATAGCTAGCGGTCTCGCGGTCAGCCCGTCGGCTGGGTGAAGCGGATGCTGTTGCCGAACGGGTCGCGCAGGCCGCAGTCGATGCCGTACGGCTGCTCGGTGGGCTCCTGGGTGAACTCCACGCCCCGGCCGCGCAGCGTCTCGTAGGTCTTGCGGCAGTCGTCCGTGCTGAAGATGAGGTGGCCGCCGGTCGCGCCCTTGGTGAGCAGCGCGCGGACCTGCTCCGCCGTCTCCTCGGACAGGGCCGGCGGACCCGGCTTCTCCAGCAGGACCTGGCGTTCGGGGTGGCCGGGGACGCCGACCGTCAGCCAGCGCATGAAGCCCAGGTCGACGTCGGCGGTCACCTCGAGCCCGAGCTTGCCGACGTAGAAGTCCAGGGCCTCGTCCTGGTCGAGGACGTAGATCTGTGAGTGGGTGATTCCGGTGAACATGACTGTCACGCTAACGACCCGCGGCCCGGAAAACTTCTCCGAAACCGCCGAGCCGGGCGTCAGCGGCCGGGGCCGGGCCCGTCGTGGGACGGACGGGTCCAGGCCATCGTGAAGCACGTCGGCACGTGTACCGGCGCCGCCGCGGCCGGCCTCGCCGCGGCGGTCTCCTTGCGGTAGGCGCGCGGGGAGCGGCCGACGATGTCGCGGAACGTCCGGCTGAACGTGCCCGGGCTGCCGAAGCCGACCTCGAAGCAGATCTCCGTGACCGGGCGGTCCGTCTCCCGCAGCAGGAACATCGCCCGCTCCACGCGCCGGCGCTGCAGATAACGGTGGGGCGTCTCGCCGAAGGTGGCCCGGAAGGTGCGCGTGAAGTGCGACTCCGACACGTGCGCGACCCGGGCCAGCGCGGGCACGTCGAGGGGCTGCGCGTAGGCGCGGTCCATGGCGTCGCGCGCCCGGAGCATCCGGCGGTGGGTGTCTTCGGCGGCGCGGCTCACACCGCCATCCCATCACGGCGGTGCCGAGCCTGGCGCCCGGCCGCCAGATCCGGACGGCCCCTCCCCGCGCGCTCTGCTACGAAGACGACCGTCGCCGCCGTATGCCATGACGGCCGGCCGCTTCACCGCTGGGGCCACCGGCCGCTTCGCCGCCCGGACCACAGGTCGCGTCCCCCGTACATCACCGGCCGCGTCACCGGGACGACCGCTCGCTCCCCCCGGCACGGCACTAATCTTTAACACTTCTTTTTCTTGAACCGTTCGTGTTTGTGTGGAAGGGTCACGGGCATGACCGCACCCCAGTCCCCGTCCACCGCCGACGAGTTGCGCGGTGCCGGCCTGCGGGTGACGGCCGCCCGTGTCGCGCTGCTCGAGACCGTCCGCAAGGGCGACCACCTCGGTGCCGAGGCCATCGCCACCGGTGTGCGCGAGCGCGTGGGGCACATCTCCGTCCAGGCCGTGTACGAGGCGCTGCACGCGCTCACCGCGGCCGGACTGATACGCCGGATCGAACCGGCCGGCAGCCCCGCCCGGTTCGAGGGACGCGTGGGCGACAACCACCACCACGTGCTGTGCCGCACGTGCGGCGCCGTCGCCGACGTTGACTGCGCGGTCGGCGACGCGCCCTGTCTGACCGCCTCCGACGACCACGGCTTCTCGATCGACGAGGCCGAGGTCATCTACTGGGGCCTGTGCCCCGACTGCTCCACCGCCCACCGTTCCTGAGCACCCCCAGCACCCGAGCACTCCGAGCACCCCGATCAACCCAGTCCGGAAGGAATGCCTGCATGGCTGAGAACCCCGACGCGATCGTCACCGACCCGAAGACGGAGGGCACGGGAGGCTGCCCGGTTGCGCACGGGCGTGCCGCCCACCCGACGCAGGGCGGCGGCAACCGCCAGTGGTGGCCGGACCGGCTGAACGTCAAGATCCTCGCGAAGAACCCCGCCGTCGCCAACCCGCTCGGCGCGGACTTCGACTACGCCCAGGCGTTCCGGTCCCTGGACCTCCCGGCCGTCAAGCGGGACATCGCCGAGGTGCTCACCACCTCGCAGGACTGGTGGCCCGCGGACTTCGGCAACTACGGCCCGCTGATCATCCGCATGGCGTGGCACAGCGCCGGCACCTACCGCATCAGCGACGGCCGCGGCGGCGCCGGCGCCGGCCAGCAGCGCTTCGCGCCGCTGAACAGCTGGCCCGACAACGCCAACCTCGACAAGGCCCGCCGGCTGCTGTGGCCGGTGAAGAAGAAGTACGGCCAGAGCCTGTCCTGGGCCGACCTGATGATCCTCGCCGGCAACGTCGCCCTGGAGACCATGGGCTTCGAGACCTTCGGCTTCGGCGGCGGCCGCGAGGACGTCTGGGAGCCGGAGGAGGACGTCTACTGGGGTCCCGAGACCACCTGGCTCGACGACCAGCGCTACAGCGGCGATCGCGAGCTGGAGAACCCGCTCGGCGCCGTCCAGATGGGCCTGATCTACGTCAACCCCGAGGGCCCCAACGGCAACCCCGACCCGCTGGCCGCGGCCCGCGACATCCGGGAGACGTTCCGCCGCATGGCGATGAACGACGAGGAGACCGTCGCGCTCATCGCCGGCGGCCACACCTTCGGCAAGACCCACGGCGCCGGCCCCGCCGACCACGTGGGCGACGACCCCGAGGCCGCCTCCCTGGAGGAGCAGGGCCTCGGCTGGCGCAGCACCTATGGCACCGGCAAGGGCGGGGACACCATCACCTCCGGCCTGGAGGTCACCTGGACCACCACGCCGACCCGCTGGAGCAACGACTTCTTCGAGATCCTCTTCGGCCACGAGTGGGAGCTCAGCGAGTCCCCGGCCGGCGCCAAGCAGTGGGTCGCCAAGAACGCCGAGGCGATCATCCCGGACGCGCACGACCCGGCCAAGAAGCACCTGCCGACGATGCTCACCACGGACCTGTCGCTGCGCTTCGACCCGGTCTACGAGCAGATCTCCCGCCGCTTCCTGGAGAACCCGGACCAGTTCGCGGACGCCTTCGCCCGCGCCTGGTACAAGCTGACCCACCGTGACATGGGCCCGAAGTCGCTCTACCTCGGCCCGGAGGTCCCGGAGGAGACGCTGCTGTGGCAGGACCCGCTGCCGGAGCGCGAGGGCGAGCTGATCGACGCCGGGGACGTCGCCACCCTGAAGGCCAAGCTGCTGGAGTCGGGCCTGACCGTCTCCCAGCTGGTGAGCACCGCGTGGGCGTCCGCCTCGACGTTCCGCGCCACGGACAAGCGCGGCGGCGCCAACGGCGCCCGGATCCGCCTGGAGCCGCAGCGCGGCTGGGAGGTCAACGACCCCGACCAGCTGGCGCTGGTGCTGCGCACCCTCGAGGGCATCCAGCAGGACTTCAACGCCTCCTCGGGCGCGAAGAGGGTGTCCCTGGCCGACCTCATCGTCCTCGGTGGCTCCGCCGCCGTGGAGGCGGCCGCCAAGGAGGCCGGCGTCGAGATCCAGGTGCCGTTCATGCCGGGCCGGGTGGACGCCACCGAGGAGCACACCGACGCCGAGTCGTTCGCCGCGCTGGAGCCGACCGCCGACGGCTTCCGCAACTACCTCGGCCAGGGCAACCGCCTGCCGGCCGAGTACCTGCTGCTCGACCGCGCCAACCTGCTCTCCCTGAGCGCCCCCGAGCTGACGGTCCTCGTCGGCGGTCTGCGCGTGCTCGGCGCCAACCACCAGCAGTCGCAGCTCGGTGTCCTCACCGCGACCCCCGGGGTGCTGACGAACGACTTCTTCGTCAACCTGCTCGACCTGGGCACGACGTGGAAGGCGACCTCCGAGGACCAGACCACGTTCGAGGGCCGTGACGCGGCCACCGGCGAGCTGAAGTGGGCCGGCAGCCGTGCCGACCTGGTCTTCGGCTCGAACTCCGAGCTGCGTGCGCTGGCGGAGGTCTACGCCAGCGACGACGCGCGGCAGAAGTTCGTCTCGGACTTCGTCGCGGCCTGGACCAAGGTCATGGACGCGGACCGGTTCGACCTCGTCTGATCCCTCCCCGCGTCCCGCCGTCCCGGCGGACACCGCGTGAACCGGTGGCCCCGGTCCTCCCCAGGACCGGGGCCACCGTGCGTCGCCCGCCGTGCCGGTCCCGCGATGTGCGGCGCCCTTGTTATGACCGTCGTCATAGGGGATGCTGCCTCCGGCAGGGACCGGCCGACGGAAGGGGCAGCACGTGAACGGCGACGGCGTCGCGCGCACGATGTGGGAACTCGGGGAACCGGTGCACGACCTGGTCTACTTCCACCCCGAGGCCCGCGCGGCCGCGGACGGCCTCGGGATGCGCGGCTTCTGGATGGGCTACTTCGCGCTGCGCGCCGCCCCCCTCGGCCCCGTGCCCGCCTCCGTGGTCACCGGCGCCTTCTACGTCTTCCACCCGGCCCGCGTGGCGGGCGCGCTGCCCGACGCCTGGGGGCACGCCGACCCGGCCGCGGTCGTGGCCGCCCGGGAGCGGGCCATGGACGCCGCCCTCACCCAGGTCTACGGCGCCGGACGCGTCGCCTCCGCCGACCTCACCGAGGCCGCCGACCTGGCCTGGCGGGCCGCCGGGGCCGCCGACACCGCGGGGCGGGTGCTCGGCGCCGCCAACCAGGCCCTGGACCGGCCGGACCTGCCCCACGTACGGCTCTGGCAGGCCCTGACGACCCTGCGCGAGCACCGCGGCGACGGGCACATCGCCGTCCTCGTCGCCCACGGCGTCGGACCGGTGGCCGCCATGGTCCTCAAGGTCGCCGCCGGGGAGTCCGACGCGGACCTGCTGCGCCTGGGCCGCAAGTGGGACGCCGACGCGTGGGGTACGGCCGTGGAGGACCTGCGCGGCCGGGGCTGGCTGGACGCCGACGGGCACCTCACCGCGCCCGGTGCGGCCGCCCGCGCCCGGATCGAGGCGGAGACGGACGCGGCCGCCGCCCGCCCCTGGCGGGCCCTCGGCACCGCTCCCACGCAACGCCTCGCCGACCTGCTCGCCCCCCTCTCCAGGACGGTCCTGGACACCGGTCTGATCCCGTCCGGCAACCCGGTCGGCCTGACCGACGGGGTGTGGACGGGCCGGCCGGTGCCCGACGCGGGCTCGTGTCCGACAGCCCCGGGCTCGGCGTAGGCTCGCGGCATGCGGATCTCCGTCTCCTCCGACATGGACGAACCCGTGGCCCGCGCGCTGGTCGCGGAGCTGCGTGAGCGGGGGCACGAGGTGCTCGCCCGCGGGGCGCTGGTGCCCGGCGACGACCCCCGGTGGGCCGTGTGCTCGGAGCGGGCCGCCCGGGACGTGGCCGACGGGCGCGCCGACCAGGCCGTGGTGTGCTGCTGGACCGGCACGGGAGCCTCGATCGCCGCGAACAAGGTGCCCGGGGTGCGGGCGGCGCTGTGCACCGACGGCGCCACGGCCGACGGGGCCCGCCGCTGGAACGACGCCAACGTCCTCGCCCTGAGCCTGCGCCTGACCTCCGGACCGCTGCTGAAGGAGATCCTGGACGCCTGGTTCACGGCCGTCCCGAGCGAGGACCCGGAGGACCGGGGCAACGTGGCCCACGTGGACGCACTGGACCGGGCCGGGGCCGCCTGGGCGGCACCGGGGGAGCGGGGCGCCTGAGGCGCACGGCGCCGCTGGAGCCGACCGGGGTCCCCCGAATGGGTCGGTCGGCCCTGTCGGGTACCCGCCGGGCGGGAGAGGGTGGACGGGTGCGCCACGGCACCCCGCCCACCGCACCGCGACCCGGAAGGGAACCCCATGTCCGTCGACCCCCGGCAGGCGTCCACCGTGCTCACCGACGACGAACTGAGGACGCTGGACGCCCACTGGCGCGCCGCGAACTACCTGGCCGTCGGCCAGATCTACCTCATGGCCAACCCGCTCCTCACCGAGCCGCTGCGCCCCGAACACGTCAAGCCCCGCCTGCTCGGGCACTGGGGCACCTCACCCGGCCTCAACCTCGTGCACACCCACCTCAACCGCGTGATCAAGGCCCGCGACCTGAACGCGCTGTGCGTCTGGGGCCCCGGGCACGGCGGCCCGGCCGTGGTCGCCAACTCCTGGCTGGAGGGGTCGTACAGCGAGGTCTACCCGGACGTCCCGCAGGACGCCACCGGCATGGCCCGGCTGTTCAAGCAGTTCTCCTTCCCCGGCGGCGTGCCCAGCCACGTCGCGCCCGAGACGCCCGGCTCCATCCACGAGGGCGGCGAGCTCGGCTACTCCCTCGCCCACGCCTACGGGGCCGCCCTGGACAACCCCGACCTCGTGGTGGCCTGCGTCATCGGCGACGGCGAGGCCGAGACCGGCCCGCTGGCCGCGTCCTGGCACTCCAACAAGTTCCTCGACCCGGTCCACGACGGCGCCGTGCTGCCGATCCTCCACCTCAACGGCTACAAGATCGCCAATCCGACCGTGCTGGCCCGTCTCCCCGAGCCCGAACTCGACGCACTGCTGCGCGGCTACGGCCACGACCCCCTCCACGTCACCGGTGACGACCCGGCCGCCGTGCACCGCGCCATGGCCGAGGCGATGGACACCGCGCTGGACCGCATCGCCGCCCTCCAGGGCGCCGCCCGCGAGGGCCGCTCCGCCGAGCGGCCCCGCTGGCCGGTGATCGTGCTGCGCACCCCCAAGGGCTGGACCGGGCCCGCCGAGGTCGACGGACTGCCCGTCGAGGGCACCTGGCGGGCCCACCAGGTCCCGCTGGCCGCGGTCCGCGACAACCCCGAGCACCTGCGCCAACTGGAGGCGTGGCTGCGCTCCTACCGGCCCGAGGAGCTCTTCGACGAGCGCGGCGCGCCCCGCCCCGACGTCGTCGCCTGCGTCCCGGCGGGCACCCGCCGGCTGGGCACCACCCCGCACGCCAACGGCGGCCTGCTGCTGCGCGACCTGCCGATGCCCGACCTCGACACCTACGCCGTGGCCGTCGACAAGCCCGGCACCACCCTGCACGAACCCACCCGCGTCCTCGGCGACCTGCTCGAGGACGTCATGCGCGCCACCACCGACCGCCGCGACTTCCGCCTCGTCGGCCCCGACGAGACGGCCTCCAACCGGCTCCAGGCCGTCTACGCCGCCAGCGGCAAGGCGTGGCAGGCCCAGACCCTGGAGGTCGACGAACACCTCGACCGGCACGGCCGCGTGATGGAGATCCTCTCCGAACACACCTGCCAGGGCTGGCTGGAGGGCTACCTGCTGACCGGTCGGCACGGACTGTTCTCCTGCTACGAGGCGTTCGTGCACATCGTCGACTCGATGGTCAACCAGCACATCAAGTGGCTGCGCGTCACCCGCAGGCTGCCCTGGCGCGCCCCCATCGCCTCCCTCAACTACCTGCTCACCTCGCACGTCTGGCGCCAGGACCACAATGGCTTCTCCCACCAGGACCCCGGCTTCGTCGACCACGTCCTCAACAAGAGCCCCGAGGCCGTGCGGGTCTACCTGCCGCCGGACGCCAACACCCTGCTGTCCGTGGCCGACCACGCGTTGCGCAGCAAGGACTACGTCAACGTCATCGTGGCCGGCAAGCAGCCCTGCTTCGACTGGCTGACCATGGAGCAGGCCAAGGTGCACTGCGCGCGCGGCGCCGGCATCTGGGAGTGGGCCGGCACCGAGACCGGCGAGCGGGAACCCGACGTGGTCCTCGCCTGCGCCGGTGACGTCCCCACCCTGGAGGTCCTGGCCGCCGCCCAGCTGATCCGCCGCCACCTGCCCGACCTCGCCGTGCGTGTGGTCAACGTCGTCGACATCGCCCGGCTGCTGCCCGCCGAGGAACACCCGCACGGCATGAGCGACTTCGAGTACGACGGGCTGTTCACCGCCGACCGGCCGGTCATCTTCGCCTACCACGGCTACCCGTGGCTCATCCACCGCCTCGCCTACCGCCGCACCGGCCACGGCCACCTGCACGTGCGCGGCTACAAGGAGGTCGGCACCACGACCACCCCGTTCGACATGGTCGTCGGCAACGACCTGGACCGCTACCGCCTCGTCATGGACGTCATCGACCGCGTCCCCGGACTCGCGGTGCGCGCCGCGGGCGTGCGCCAGCGGATGGAGGACACCCGCCTGCGCCACCGCGAGTGGATCCGCGAGCACGGCACCGACCTGCCCGAGGTCGCCGACTGGAGCTGGGAGGGCTGAGCACCCGCGCCCGCGCCGGGTCCCCGGTCAGCCGACCGGTGTGCCCGTCGCGGCCCCGAGGTGGGCCGTGACCCACTCCCGGGCCAGCCGGGCGACCTCGTCCCACGCTGCGGGGTCGTCCGGCACCGGCTCGGCTCCGGGGAGCACGGCGACCCGGTGCTCGCAGTGCATCCAGTCCGCGGCGAACCGGTTGAGGCACAGCACCCGGGCGTCCCGCGAGCCGACCGCGAGCAGCGTGGGCACATGGACCGCGGCCAGCGTGGCCGGGCGGGCCAGGTCGGGGCGGCCGCCGCAGCAGACGACGGCACGGACCCCCGGGTCGAGCGCCACGGCCTCCAGCGCCGCCGCGGCCGCCGTCCCGGACCCGAAGTACGCCACCGGGAGCCGGAACTCCTCGCGCGCCCACCGCGTGGCCGCCCGCAACCGGCGGGCGAGCAGCACGATGTCGAACGGCAGGTGCCGGTCGCGGGCCTCCTCCCGGGTCACGAGGTCGAGTAGCAGCGCGGCCAGACCGGCCCGGACCAGCAGCGCGGCGACCCGCCGGTGACCCGGACAGTCGCACGCGGTGGCGCCGCCGAGGCAGTCGCCGTGGGCCAGCACGACCAGGCCGTACGCCGCGTCCGGCACGGTGAGCCGGGCCCGCAGCCGCACCGGCCCGGCGGGCACGTCCCGCTCCACCGGCTCGGCCCCGGCACGGACCTCCCCGCCGGCCGCCCCGGGTGGCACCGTCGGCGCGCTGCTCCTGGCGGGCGGCGCCCCGGGCTCCCGTATCGGCCGGGCCCGCGCGCCGGTCACCGTGTCGTCCTCGATCCGCGGGAAGGAGCGGTACCAGGCGCCCACCGAGCCGAGGTGGCGCAGCGGCTGCAGGCAGACCACCTGGTCGGCCACCGGGCGCAGCCGGTCCAGGGCGCGCTCGGGGGCGACCGGCACGGCCAGCAGGACGTGCACGGCGCCGCGGGCGCGGACGGCCCGGCAGGCCGCCGACGCGGTGACCCCGTCGGCCATGCCCTCGTCGGTGACCACCACGGTCCGCCCGGCCACCGGCTCGGGCGCCCGATCCCCGCGGTAGCGGCGGGTCAGCCGGGCGACCTCGGCGCGCTCGGCCCGCTCCACGGCCCGCTGGTCCTCCGGTGCCAGGGCGACGTGCCGGATCACGTCCTCGTCCAGGACGCGCACCCCCTGTTCCCCCACGGCGCCGAACGCGAGCTCCGGCTGCCAGGGCACGCCGAGCGCCCGCACCACGAGCACGTCCAGGGCCGCCCCGAGGTGCCGGGCCACCTCCCGGGCCACGGGCATCCCGCCCGGTGCCAGGCCCAGGACCACCACGTCGCGGCCCCGCAGGTGCTCCAGCCGCCGGGCGAGCAGGCGTCCCGCCTCCGTCCGGTCCACGAACCGCATGGGCCACCTCCTTGCACGGGCCGCCGCTCCTCACGGCGGCCACGCCGCCCCGCAGGGGGTGCGCCCGGCAGGGCCGGCGGGCCGCGGTGCGCGGGCCGCCGGGGGCCGCGTCGTACGGGCCGGCGCGCGTGCGGGGGCGGGGCCGGCCGCGTGGGGGGCGGGGAGGACCGCCGCTCGTCGCGAACCCGCAGGGCGCGGTGCGCGGCCGCCCGGCGGCCGCTCGCGCGGGCCGTCCGGCGTCGCCCTTCCCGTCCTCCTACCAGCACACCACACCGACCCGGGCACCACCAGGCCTCTTGGGGGTCGCCTCACCGGCGGGAGCGCCCGCGGGAGCCCGTCACAAGGTCGCGGCGTGGTCCGGGACGTACCTCTGGAGGTCGCGCGGGGTGCGCACGTACCCGGTGGACCCGGGCCGCTCCGGCAGGTCGAGGACCTGCGGCGGGACCTCGCGGTAGGGCACCGAGTCCAGCAGGTGGGCGATCATGTTCAGCCGGGCCCGCTTCTTGTCGTCGCTCTCCACGTGGTACCAGGGTGCCTCGGGGATGTCGGTGTGGACCATCATCTCGTCCTTGGCCCGGGAGTACGCCTCCCAGTGGGTGATCGACTCCAGGTCCATGGGGGACAGCTTCCACCGGCGCAGCGGGTCCTCCAGCCGCTTGCGGAAGCGGTCCTGCTGCTCGGTGTCGCTGACCGAGAACCAGTACTTGCGCAGCAGGATCCCGTCCTCCACCAGCATCCGCTCGAAGATCGGGCACTGGCGCAGGAACAGCTGGTGCTCGCCCTTGGTGCAGAAGCCCATCACGTGCTCCACACCGGCCCGGTTGTACCAGGAGCGGTCGAACAGCACGATCTCCCCGCCGGCCGGCAACTGCTCGACGTAGCGCTGGAAGTACCACTGGCTGCGCTGGCGTTCGGTCGGCTTGGGCAGGGCGGCGATCCGCGCGACGCGCGGGTTGAGGTGCTCGGTGACCCGCTTGATGGTGCCACCCTTGCCGGCCGCGTCACGCCCCTCGAAGACCACGACCAGGCGCTTGCCCTCGGCCCGCACCCACTCCTGGAGCTTCACCAACTCCATCTGCAACCGCAGGAGTTCGCTCTCGTAGACCTTGCCCGCCAGCTTCGCCGCCTTCTGCTCGGCCATACCGCCCGACTCCCCTCGCCGCGTTCCGCTGGACGCTCGCAGTGTAGGAAGCCGGGCGGGGTTCCGCGACAGGGAGGGCCCGGGTGCGCGGCCCACGCCCGCAGGTCACAGCGTCAGCGTGAACCACGTCGTCTTGCCCTCGTCGGTGGGCCGTACGCCCCACCCGTCGGCCAGGGCGCGCACCAGGAACAGGCCCCGGCCCGACTCGTCGTCCTCGGCCGCCGGGCGAGGGCGGGGCAGGCGCGGGCTGCGGTCCTCCACCTCTACCGTGAGGGTGGTCGTCGTGCGGCGCAGGTGCACCGCGACCGGGCCCTCGGCGTGCTGGACCGCGTTGGTGAGCGTCTCCGACAGCAGCAGCAAGGCGTCGTCGGCGCGCTCCGGGCACCCCCAGGCGCACAGCGTCCGGTGCAGGAAGTCCCGGCCCTGGCGCACCGAGGCCGGCCGCGCCGGCAGGTCCAGCCCGGCCGAGGCGAGCGGCGCCTGCGGCAGCTGGGCCAGGAGCAGGGTGACGTCGTCGTCGTGGGCGTCGGAGCGCGGCACCAGCCGGGCGAGGACGTGGTCGGCCGCGGCCTCCAGGGACGGCGCGTCGGCGAAGAAGTCATCCAGGACCACGGTCAGTTCCGCGATCCGCGCCTCGATGTCGCTGCCGGGCGTCTCCACCAGGCCGTCCGTGTAGAGGACCAGGGTGGCGCCGGGCGGGATGCCGGTGCTGGACTGCTCGTAGAGCACGTCCCCCACCCCGAGCGGCGCGTTGACCGGCGAGGCCAGCGCGCGCACCCCGTCGCCCGCGCCCGCCACCAGCACCGGCAGGTGGCCGGCCGAGCACACCGTCACCGTGCCCGCGTCCGGCGCGATCACCAGGTAGCAGCAGGTCACCAGCTGGTCGGGCACGTCGAGGTCGGCCACACAGGCGTCCAGCGCCTGCATCAGCCGCGACGGCTCCATGCCGGTCTTGGCCAGCGCGTGGGCCGCCGAGCGCAGCTGGCCCATCACCGCGGCCGCCTCCAGGCCGCGGCCCATCACGTCGCCGATCAGCACGCCCACCCGGTCGGCGCCCAGCGGTATCAGGTCGAACCAGTCGCCGCCCACCCCGGCGCCCTGGGTGGCCGGTCGGTACCGGCTCGCGGTGGCCAGGCCCGGCAGCGCGGGCGGGGTGCCCATCAGGCTGCGCTGGAGGGTGAGTGCGATGTGCCGCTGCTGCTCGTACAGCGCGGTCAGCTCGGCCTCCGCGCGCTTGCGGTCGCTGATGTCGCGGACGATCGCACAGGCGCCCACGACCCGGCCGCGGGTGTCCCGGGTCGGCCACAGCGTCACGTCCACGTCGAGCAGGGCGCCCGTACGGGTCACCCGCAGCGTCTCGAAGTGCTCGACCTTGGCCCCGTCGCGCAGCCGCAGCAACAGGGCGCTGATCTCCTCGCGTCGCTCCTGCGGGGCCAGCAGCGACACGTGCCGCCCGATGACCTCCTCGGCGGTATAGCCGTACAGGCGCTGCGCCGCCGCGTTCCAGTAGGTGATGTGGCCGTCCAGGGTCTTGGCGAGGATCGCGTCCTGCGAGGACTCCACCAGCGCGGCCAGTTCGTTGATGCGGGCCTCGGCGGCCTTGCGGTCGCTGACGTCGCGCACCGCCGCCGACACCAGCAGCCCGTCGGGCGTCTGGAGCGGGCTGAGGCTGATCTCGACGGGGAACTCGGTGCCGTCCTTGCGCCGCCCGTGCAGGTCGAGGCCGGCGCCCATGGGCCGCACCTGGCCGTTCGCCGCGTAGCCGGCGCGGTGGCGGGTGTGCTGGTCGCGGAAGCGGAACGGCATCAGGAGCTCGACGGGCCGGTCCAGCAGCTCCTCGCGCCGGTAGCCGAACAGGGCCTCCGTCTGCGCGTTGACGAGCTTGATGGCCCCGGCGCCGTCGACGATGACCATCGCGTCCGGCGCGGCCTCCAGCAGTCCCCGGAAGCGCTCCTCCGCGCCGTCCGGCCCACTCGCGCGGGACGGCGCCCCGCACGTGCAGCGGGCCCGCTCCTTCGCGCCCGGCCCCTGCCCCCGCTGCGTCCGCACCAGGTCGGCCATGTCCCACCCCATCCCTCCGCCACGATCCGGCCATCCCACCCCTTCCAGCCGCCCGGCGCCCCACGTTGTCGCTTACTGTCCGTTCGCCGCCCGAACCTGTCCGCGGCGGAGGGCGTTCGGGACCGGAGGGGCACGGGGATGCGCGCGGGTCGCGCTGCCCGGGGCTGCCGCGGCATGGACACCCTGCTCGGCGTTACGGCGTGACGGCGTGACGGCGTGGCGGCGCTATGGCGCTCGGGCGCTACGGCGCTCCGGTGGACGCCCCGCCCCCCACTACCCTGGGCGCCGTGCCCCACGGTCAGCCCACCGCCGCCGACGGCCCCCTCGACGCCGCTGCCCGCTTCACCGCGGCCCGTGCCCTGCGCCACCGTCCGCTCTCCGGTGCCGTGGGCGCGGTCGACCTGGACGACGGGCGGACCGTCGTCGTGAAGCGGGGGGACGGCCCGGACGCCGTGCGGGCCGAGGCGGCCGGGCTGCGCTGGCTGGCCCGGGCGGGCGCCGTCCCGGTCCCCGCCGTGCACGGCCACGACGAGCGCTGGCTGGTCACGAACCGGGTGCCCGACGGCCGGCCCAGCCCGCAGGGGGCCTTCCGCCTGGGCCGCGAACTGGCCGCGCTGCACGCCGCCGGCGCCCCGGCGTTCGGCGCCCCGCCACCGGGCGGACCGCGCGAGGCGTCCATCGGGCGCGCGCCCCTGCGCAACGTCCCCGGCGACGACTGGCCGGCCTGGTACGCCGAGCACCGCGTCCTGCCCTACCTGCGCACCGCCCTGGACGACGGCGCCCTCCGCCCCCGTGAGGCGGCCGAGCTGGAGCGGCTGTGCGCCCGGCTGCCCGGCCTGGCCGGACCCGCCGAGCCCCCGGCGCGGCTGCACGGCGACCTGTGGAACGGCAACGTCCTGTGGGACGCGGGCGGCCGGGCCTGGCTCACCGACCCCGCCGCGCACGGCGGCCACCGCGAGACCGACCTCGCGATGCTCCACCTGTTCGGCTGTCCCCACCTCGACCGGGTGCTCGACGGCTACCAGGAGGAAGCCCCCCTCGCCGACGGCTGGCACGAAAGGACCGGCCCCAGCTCTTCCCCCTGCTGGTGCACGCCGTGCTCTTCGGCCGCCCGTACGCCGAGCAGGCGCTCGCGGTGGCACGGGCCGCGGGGTGAGACCCGGGCGCCCTCCGGCTCCCGGGCGGGGGTCAGTGCGCGCCCAGACCACCGCCGCCGAACGACCCGCTGCTGCCCTTGCTCCAGCGCGGCCGGGTCGTCGAGGAACTCGTCCGCGTCTGCATGTTGGTCAGTTCGTACGGGGTGAGCGGGCGTTCGCCCTTCTGGATCTGCGGCACGTCCTCGGGCTCGCGGTTCTCCCGGACCTCGTGGACCGGGCCCTCCGGCGGCAGCTTGGGCTGCTCCTCGGGGCGCGGCCGCGGCGACTCGTTCATCTTGACCCGGTAGCCCAGCCAGAAGCCGCCGCCCAGCAAGGCCAGCAGAGCCATGGCGACCAGGAACAGCCCGAGGCTGAGCAGACCGCTCGGCGCGGCCAGCTGCATGGATGCATTAGTCATACCGGTGCAATACCCCTTGAATCGGGCGCGAACCGCGATCCCGGAGCCGACCGCGACGGCGGCACGGAAGGTCGCCGATCCACTCCGGACGGTGCTCGGCCGGGACGTGCTCCCCGCCCGTACCGCACCCGCATCCGCCGTTGTGGCGGCGGGGTTTGGGGCCGGACGCGGCGGCTACCCGCGCAGGGTGACGTGGACGCCATCGCAGCAAGGGCAGCAGAGCCGACAGGAGCGACAGGAACGGGAGCACCAGCAGGAGCTGTTCCGCTTCCTGGAGGAGCGCTTCGCGTGCGCCCAGGCGTGCACCGAGTGTGCGCGTTCCTGCGCGGTGCGTGCGAGCCTCGTGGACCCGGACGGCACCGAACAGCAGGAACTGGCGCGGCGCAAGGGGATCATGTGCGCCGAGGTGTGCGACGCGACGTGCCGCGTCCTCTCCGAGGAGAACCGCCAGGACGAGGACGGCATCCGCGTCCAGCTGGAGTGGTGCCGCACGGTCTGCCTGGAGACCGCGCACGTCTTCGACGCGTACCCCGGCGCGGAGGAGGCGGCGGCGGCCTGCCGGGCGTGCGCCCGGGCGTGCACGACCTTCCTGGGCACGTTGCGCTGACCTGCCGGGACTCCCCGCGCCGACCCGGGAGGCGGGCGCCGCACCCTGGCCGCAGTGGATCACCGCGTGTTACCAAGGACCATGTCCGCACACGAGGGTTCCCGCAGCTACGACGCCGTGATCGTCGGCGGCGGCCACAACGGCCTGGTCGCGGCCGCCTACCTGGCCCGCGCCGGCCGGTCCGTCCTGGTCCTGGAGCGGCTCGGCCACACCGGCGGCGCCGCGGTCTCCACCCGCCCCTTCGCCGGCGTCGACGCCCGCCTGTCGCGCTACTCCTACCTGGTCAGCCTGCTGCCCGCGAAGATCGTCCAGGACCTCGGGCTGGACGTCCGGCTGCGCACCCGCGACATCTCGTCGTACACGCCCGTGGAGCGCGCCGGACGGCCGACGGGGCTCCTGGTCGGCGGGGGAGAGCGGCGCACCCGGGAGGCGTTCGCCCGGCTGACCGGCGGGGACCGCGAGTTCGACGCCTGGCAGCGGTTCTACGCCCTGACCGGACGGGTCGCCCGCGCGGTGTTCCCCACCCTCACCGAGCCCCTGCCCACCCGCGAGGAGCTGAGACGCCGCGTCGACGACGAGGACGCCTGGCGGGCCCTGTTCGAGGAGCCGGTCGGCGTCGCCGTGGAGGAACGCTTCAGCGACGACCTCGTGCGCGGTGTGGTCCTCACCGACGCCCTGATCGGCACCTTCGCCGACGCCCACGACCCCACGCTGGCCCAGAACCGCTGCTTCCTCTACCACGTGATCGGCGGCGGGACCGGTGCCTGGGACGTGCCCGTCGGCGGCATGGGCGCCCTCACCGACGCGCTGGCCCGAGCCGCCCGCGACGCCGGTGCCGTGATCGCCACCGGCCACGAGGCCGTGCGCGTCGACACCGACGGCCGCAGCGCCGAGGTCACCTGGCGCAGCGCCGACGGCGAAGGGGTCGCCGCCGCCCGGCACGTCCTCGTCGGCGCCTCCCCGCAGGCCCTCGCCGCCCTCACCGGCGACGCCCCGCCGTCCCCCGCCGAGGGGGCGCAGCTGAAGGTGAACATGCTGCTGAAGCGGCTGCCCGGGCTCCGGGACACCTCCGTCGACCCGCGTGAGGCGTTCGCCGGCACCTTCCACATCGCCGAGGGCTACGAGCAGCTCGCCGAGGCCCACGCCCGGGCGTCCGCCGGGGAGCTGCCCGCCGCGCCGCCCTCGGAGATCTACTGCCACTCCCTGACCGACCCGACGATCCTCGGCCCCGACCTGGTCGCCGCGGGCCACCACACCCTCACCCTCTTCGGCCTGCACGCCCCCGCCCGGCTCTTCGAGCGGGACAACGACGCGGTGCGCGAGGAACTGCTGCGGCGCACCCTCGCCCAGCTCGACGCCCACCTCGCCGAACCGCTCGCCGACTGCCTGGCCATCGACGCGGACGGCCGGCCCTGCATCGAGGCGAAGTCCCCGCTCGACCTGGAGCGCGACCTCGGCCTGCCCGGCGGCAACATCTTCCACCGGGCCCTGTCCTGGCCCTGGGCCCAGGAGGGCACCGGCCGCTGGGGCGTGGAGACCCGCCACCCCAACGTGCTGCTGTGCGGCGCGGGCGCGGTGCGCGGGGGCGGCGTCAGCGGGGTGCCGGGCCACAACGCGGCCATGGCGGTCCTGGAGCAGGATGTCCGCTGAACGGTGGGGCGGGTGGGTCGCATGGGGCAGGCGGGACCGGGTACTGCGACAAGTCCGTACGAATCCGGCACACCGCAGGAGGATGTCATGGCGGACCTCAGCCCGATCGACCTCCAGAAGGCCCTCAGCGGCATGGAGTACCCGGCGGAGAAGAAGGACCTCGTCGACTGTGCCCGCCGCAACCACGCGGACGACAAGGTGGTCAGCTCCCTCGACGGTCTGCGGCAGGACCACTTCGACGGACCCAACGAGGTGCAGAAGGCGGTGTTCAGCGGCTGACCGCCTGCCCCGGGTCCCCGGGAGGACCTCCCGCCGCGGCCGCCGTCCCCGGCCGGGCCGGCGGCCGCGGCGTGCCCGGTACGGCCGAGCCCCCCGCGCAGGCGGCTTGACCCCCGCCGGTGGCGCGCCGAGGATCAAGGCCATGACGCCCGGACACGGCAGTACGGTCGACGGGGTGCTGCGGCGCAGCGCCCGGCGCACCCCGGCGCGCGTCGCGGTCGAGTACCGCGACCGCACCTGGACCTACGAGGAGTTCGACGACGCCGTCTCCCGGGCCGCGGGCGTCCTGCTCGCCCAGGGCCTCGCCCCCGGCGACCGGGTCGGCGCCTACGGCCACAACTCCGACGCCTACCTCGTCGCGTTCCTCGCCTGCGCCCGGGCCGGCCTGGTGCACGTGCCCCTCAACCACCACCTCACCGGCGACGACCTCGCCTACCTGGTCCGCCAGTCGGGCAGCGCCCTGGTCCTCACCGACCCCGACCTGGCCGGCCGGCTCCCGGACGGCACGCCCGCACTGGCCCTGCGCGACACCGACGACGCCCTCCTCGCCCGGCTCGCCGACGCACCCCCGTACGACGGGCCCGAGCCGCGCAGCGAGGACCTGGTGCAGCTGCTGTACACCTCGGGGACGACGGCCCTGCCCAAGGGCGCGATGATGACCCACCGGGCCCTGGTCCACGAGTACCTCAGCGCCATCACCGCCCTCGACCTCAGCGCCGGCGACCGGCCCGTGCACGCCCTGCCGCTGTACCACTCGGCACAGATGCACGTCTTCCTGCTGCCGTACCTGGCCGTCGGCGCGACCAACGTCATCCTGGACGCGCCCGACGGCGACCGGCTCTTCGACCTGGTCGAACAGGGCCGGGCGGACAGCCTGTTCGCCCCGCCCACCGTGTGGATCGGCCTGGCCAACCGGCCCGACTTCGCCGAACGGGACCTGAGCGGGCTGCGCAAGGCGTACTACGGGGCGTCGATCATGCCGGTCCCGGTCCTGGAGCGGCTGCGCGCACGGCTGCCGGAGCTCGCCTTCTACAACTGCTTCGGGCAGAGCGAGATCGGCCCGCTGGCCACCGTCCTCGCCCCCGACGAGCACCGGGGCCGCATGGACTCCTGTGGGCGTCCCGTCCTGTTCGTCGACGCGCGCGTGGTGGACGAGGACGGCAAGGAGGTGCCCGACGGCACGCCCGGCGAGATCGTCTACCGCTCGCCGCAGCTGTGCGAGGGCTACTGGGACAAGCCCGAGGAGACCGCCGAGGCGTTCCGCGACGGCTGGTTCCGCTCCGGCGACCTCGCGGTCCGCGACGCCCACGGCTACTTCACGATCGTCGACCGGGTGAAGGACGTCATCAACTCCGGCGGCGTGCTGGTCGCCTCGCGGCAGGTCGAGGACGCGCTCTACACCCACGAGGCGGTCGCCGAGGTCGCGGTCGTCGGGCTGCCCGACGAGAAGTGGATCGAGGCGATCACGGCGGTGGTGGTGCCCCGCGGCGAGGTGACCGGGCAGGAGCTGATCGCCCACGCCCGCAAGGGGCTGCCCCCCTTCAAGGCGCCCAAGCGGGTGCTGTTCGTGGACGCGCTGCCCCGCAACGCGAGCGGCAAGATCCTCAAGCGGGAGCTGCGCGACCGGTTCGCGTGAGCGGCCGGGAGCGGGCGCTCCTCGGCATCAGCGCGCCCGCTCGCCCCGCATGTCCCGCCCGCCCCTCTCGTCCACAATCCTCCGGATCTTGCCCACCGAGCGCTCCAGCGACTCCGGGTCGACGATCTCCACCGCGACCGAGACGCCGATGCCGTCCTTGACGGCCGCCGCGATGGAGCGGGCGGCCGTGACGCGGTCCTCGGCGGACGCGTCCGGGCGGGCCTCCGCGCGGACGGTGAGGGCGTCGAGGCGGCCCTCGCGGGTCAGGCGGAGCTGGAAGTGCGGTGCGACGCCCGGGGTGCGCAGCACGATCTCCTCGACCTGGGTGGGGAAGAGGTTCACCCCGCGCAGGATCACCATGTCGTCGCTGCGGCCGGTCACCTTCTGCATCCGGCGGAACACCCGCGCCGTGCCCGGCAGCAGCCGGGTCAGGTCCCGGGTGCGGTAGCGGACGACGGGCATGGCCTCCTTGGTGAGCGAGGTGAAGACCATCTCGCCCTCCTCGCCCTCCGGCAGGACCTCGCCGGTGAACGGGTCGACGACCTCCGGGTAGAAGTGGTCCTCCCAGACGTGCAGCCCGTCCTTGGTCTCCACGCACTCCTGCGCGACGCCGGGACCCATCACCTCCGACAGGCCGTAGATGTCCACGGCGTCGATCCCGAACCGCTTCTCGATCTCCCGCCGCATCTCCTCGGTCCACGGCTCCGCCCCGAAGACGCCGACCTCCAGCGAGGTGGAGCGCGGGTCGACGCCCTGGCGCTCGAACTCGTCGAGCAGGGTGAGCATGTAGGACGGGGTGACCATGATGATCCGGGGCTCCAGGTCCTGGATCAGCTGGACCTGGCGGGACGTCATGCCGCCGGACGCGGGGACCACCGTGCAGCCGAGCCGCTCGGCGCCGTAGTGGGCGCCCAGGCCGCCGGTGAACAAGCCGTAGCCGTAGGCGATGTGTACCGTGTCGCCGGGCCGCCCGCCCGCCGCGCGGAGCGAACGGGCCACCAGGTCGGACCACGTGCCGAGGTCGCCGTCGGTGTAGCCGACCACCGTCGGCCGCCCGGTCGTGCCGCTGGAGGCGTGCAGCCGGCGGATCCGGTCGCGCGGCACGGCGAACATCCCGTACGGGTAGTGCTCCCGCAGGTCCGCCTTGGTGGTGAACGGGAAGCGCGCCAGGTCGGCGAGGGACCGGCAGTCCTCGGGACGGACACCGGCCTTGTCGAACGACTCCCGGTAGAACGGCACGTTCGCGTACGCGTGCCGCAACGACGCCCGTAGCCGCTCCAGTTGCAGCGCCCCGAGCGCCTCCTGGTCGAGCCGTTCCCCCGCGTCCCACGACTCCCGCGTCTCCACCATGGACGCCACACCTCCGCACCGTACCGAACCGCACACCGGGCCGTACCGGCCGACCGATCATTCGGTCGATCTGCTCGGGATCAGTAATTCAGGCCCCTTGCCCCGCTGGCAAGAGTCCGGGACGAGTTTCTCGGGGCGCGAGACGTCAGGTCCCCGGAGTCCGGGAAGTCCCGCTCATGTGCTCTGTCCGCGGTACGGGAGCCTCGCTAGGCTGGCCGCGGACGACGGAACCGGGAGGAGCACGGACGTGGCCGAGAGCACCATCCAGCAGCAGCGGGTCGTGGGCTGGGACAAGCCGGAGCTGGACCTCAGCAACGCCGAGTGGCAGTCCAGCAGCCGCGGCCTGGGGGATGTCCAGATCGCCTTCGTCGAGGGATTCATCGCGATGCGCAACAGCCGCCGGCCCGAGAGCCCCTCCCTGATCTTCACGCCCGCCGAGTGGGGCGCGTTCGTGTCGGGGGCGCGGGAAGGGGAGTTCGACCTCACCTGACCGCCGCGGCACCCGCGGGCCGGAGCGCCATCCGGGCGTGTTGTGGCCCGTTTTCCGGACACGCGACGCGGCGAGCCCTGCCGGGACGGACACCTGCGCGAAGGTGGCCCCAGCAGGAGCACGGTCGCACTCCGGAGGTGAGGATCATGAGCAGTCTGCCGGTCGTCGCGGCGGTCGACGGGTCCGACGACAGTCTGCGCGCCCTCGACTGGGCCCTCGACGCCGCACGCCTGCACGACGCGCCGCTGCGCGTGGCGCACGTACGCCACTACGCCGCGTGGACCCAGCCCGGCGCCCCCATCGTGGTGCCGCCCGCCCCGGACGAGGACCCCGTGCTGCTCGACGCCCGGGCCCGCGTCGAGGCCGCAGGGGAGGTGCCGGACTCCGAGTACGTCGCCCTCGACGGCGCCCCCGGCGGACTGCTGCCCGGGCTGGGCGCGGAGGCGCGGCTGCTCGTGCTCGGCTCGCGCGGCCGCGGCGGCTTCGCCAGCCTCCTGCTCGGCTCCAACGGGCTGACCGCCGCCCGGGACGCCGAGTGCCCGGTCGTCGTGGTGCCCCAGCCCGGCCGCCAGGTCGACGACGCGGTCCCCCAGGAGCCCGGCCCTCGCGTCGTCGTCGGCCTCAAGGTGGACGCCCCCGACGACGGCGCCCTCGACCTCGCGTTCACCGAGGCCGCCCTGCGCGGCGCCCGGGTCCAGGTGGTCGCCGCCTACCCGTGGCCCGTCCAGACCTGGACGGCGCCCGGCGAGCTCGTCCCGGCCGGCGTGGACCAGGACGTGATCGAGAACGAGACCCGTACCCTCGCCGAGGGCTTCCTCGCCCCCCACCGCGAACGCCACCCCGGCGTCCGCGCCGACCCGTACCCGGTGCCGGGCGACGCCGCGGGACACCTGGTCGCCGCCTCCCTGGACGCCGAGCTGGTGGTCGTCGGCCGCCACCGCCGCCGCCTGCTCGCGCCGACCCGCATGCTGGGCTCCGTCACCCACGCCGTCCTGCTGCACACGGCGAGCCCCGTCGTCGTGGTGCCCCCGACACCCGTGGAGGAATGAGCCGCGCCGCACCCCCGGCGGCCCGCCCCGCGCGTACCCCGTCACCGGCGGCGCGGACGCGCGGCCCGCACGGCGTCGAGGGGCCCCGGACCCGTACCATGGCGGCATGTCGTTCCTCCGCCGCCGCAGCGCCACGCCCGCCGGGCCCGACTTCGACGTACTGGCCATGGACCCGGGCGACTGGCCCGGCAACCTCGGCGCCGGCCTGCTGCCCGCCCCCGACGGCAGCTGCCAGGGCGTCTACCTGCGCTACGACCTCTTCGGCGGTCGCGGCCCCGCGATGATCATCGGCAACCTGCCCGAGGGCTCCCCGGCCCGCGAGGTCGCCGAGGGCGAGGTGCCCTTCGAGGTGGCCCAGCTGCTCGTCGCACTGGGCAACGACGAGGAGGTGACCGTCGTCGGCATCGAGGACGTGCCCGTCATGCAGGGCGACAACCTGCTGATCGTGCGCCGCCTCAAGCTCTCCGAGGGCCGCATCTCCTGCGTCCAGTTCGACCGCAGCGACAACGTCCTGGTCACCATCGCGGCCTGGGACCGCCCCATCACGGACGACCTGTACGCCCTGCTGAAGCCGCTCCCGGCGGAGCTGTTCCAGCAGGGCTGAGGCCGCTCCCGCCGCGTCAGACGGCCGGGACGACGTCCACGTCGGCCGCCCGGACGAACGCCACCCGGTGGCCGTACTGGATCTCGTAGTACAGGTCCTTGCCGACGACCACCCGGTGCGAGTCGGTCGTGAAGGTGACCGCGTAGTAGTACTCACCCGGCACCCGGTCACCCACCACGTACCGCTGGCCCTTGGGCACCGTGTACCGCAGCGGCGACACCGCCTGCGCCGGGACGCCCTCGGGGTAGGCGGACGCCTCCGGGTAGGCCCGGCCGTACACGGGAATGCTGTCCCGCCCCTCCTTCGGCGTGATCACCAGGCCCGCCGCGGGAACCGCCGTCGGCTGCTCGGCCGGGTTGCGGAACCACGCCTTCTGCCCCAGGTACCAGATCGCCGTCCAGTCGCCCCAGCGGTCGGCCACCGCGTACTGCTGGCCCGTGGACACCCGCGAGGACAGGTCGTTGACGCCGGTCGTCGGGGTCGTGCCCAGGCCGATGTCCTTGATCAGCGGCGCGCTCTCGTCGTGGTCGGAGTACAGCCGCACCTCGCTGGACCCGTGCGCCGCGCACGGCTCGCCCGCGGTCGTGCAGCCCGTGTACACCGGCTGGTTGGCCGCGTAGTCCGGCCGGATCGTCACCACGGAACGGCTCTTGGTGGGTGTCGGCCGCAACGGGTGGCCCAGCAGCTGGAAGTAGTGCGCCCAGTCCCAGTACGGTCCCGGGTCGGTGTGCATGCCCGGCACGGTCGACGTGGTCGGCCCGGGCACCGTGTCGTGGCCCAGGATGTGCTGCCGGTCCAGCGGGATGCCGTACTGCGCGGAGAGGTACTTCACCAGCCGGGCCGAGGCGCGGTACATCGCCTCCGTGTACCAGGCGTCCGGCGCGGCGAGGAAGCCCTCGTGCTCCAGGCCGATCGAGGCGGCGTTCACGTACCAGTTGCCCGCGTGCCAGGCCACGTCCTTGGCCTTCACGTGCTGGGCGATGTGGCCGTCGGTGGAGCGCAGCGTGTAGTTCCAGGACACGTAGGTCGGGTCCTGCACCAGGTTGAGCACACCCTCCCAGGCGCCCTCGGTGTCGTGGACGACGATGTACCGGATGCGCTGCGAGGCCGGGCGGTCGCCCAGGTCGTGGTTGCCGTAGTCGTTGTCGCCGAACTGCTCGTAGGGCGCCGGGATCCACTCGCACGACACCGTCGTGGGGCACTCGGTGCCCTCCGCCGAGCCCGTGCGCAGCCCGGTGCGCCGCAGCTGGCGGGTGTCGGGCTCCAGGCCCGGCCGCGCGGCCAGGGCGACCGGCTCGCCGGAGTCCGTGGTGCGGCGGGCGCCGGAGCGGATCACGTCGTACACGTCGTCGGCGTAGGCGGCCGCGGTCGCCGAGTCGTCGGCGCCGGAGAAGCGGGCCACCGCGCCGTACCAGTCGGCCGGGTCGGCGCTGAGCGGTTCGCCGAGCGCGCGCTGCGCGGCGGCCAGCAGGGCGGCGCCGCCCTCGATGTTCGCCCCCGGGTCGGTGCGCAGGTCCGCGGCGCTCCGCCCGGTCAGCCCGGCGGCCTTCGGCAGGGTCTTCAGACGGGCGGGCAGCTCGTCGGCCTTGGGCAGCGTCAGCTCGGGCCGCAGGGCCGGGCGGGCGCTGTCGCCGCGCGCGTCCTCCGTCCCGGTGGCGTGGTGCTCGGCCGTGGCGAGCGCGGTGCGGGCGTCGGTGAGGTGCATGGGCCCGTACCCGCCGGTCACGCTGGGGGCTCCGGCGTGGGCGTCCCAGCGGGACTGGAGGTAGGAGACGCCCAGCAGAACGCTCTGCGGCACGTGGTACTCGGCGGCGGCGTGGGCGAACGCCTGCTGGAGGGTGCCGGAGGCGGACGGCTCCGCCGGCGACGCGCCCGAAGGGGCCGCGCCGAGCAGCGGCAGCAGGAGGGCTGCGGCCGCCGCCGTGCCGGCGGTTCTCCGGGTGGGGGTGAGGGATCCTCGCAAAGCGGCCTCCTGGAACGGGGGTGCGTGGGGGTGCGGGCGGGGCCGAGCGTGTCAGTGGTATCGGCTGGCCGACGATCCGTCAATCATGCCCACACACCGGTGATTTACCTCGTCACCAGGGGGTTCGGCGAGTTTCGTGGCGGCGGCCCGCGGGCCTGCGGCGCTTCAGTGGCTTACACCAATGGGGGTGCCATGAGCGGGCCTTCTGCCGCGGGCGGGCCCGGGGGAGTCCGGACGGACGGAGGTCCGTGGTGCGCCCTCGTGGTGGCGCAGCACGGACCTTTCGTCCCTCAGCGCGTGCCGACCGCGGCGCGCACCGCCCGGCGGGCGAGCTGGCAGTCGTCGTGCAGCCGTCGCAGCAGCAGCCGCTGCTCCTCGCCGGACGGCGCGGCGCCCGGCTGGGGCGCCCCGGGCGCCGTCGGGGCCGTCTCGTGCAGCGAGCGCTGCACGGCCGTCTCGTAGGTGCGGATCTCCCGGGTCAGCACCAGCATCAGGTTCACCAGGAAGGCGTCACGGGCGGCGGGACCCGCCGACTGCGCGAGCTGGCTGATCTGACGGCGTGCCACCGGCGCGTCGCCCAGCACCGACCAGAGCGTGGCGAGGTCGTAGCCCGGCAGGTACCAGCCCGCGTGCTCCCAGTCCACCAGCACCGGGCCGGCCGGTGACAGCAGGACGTTCGACAGCAGCGCGTCGCCGTGGCAGAACTGGCCCATGCCGTGGCGGCCCGCGCTCGCCGCGATGCCGTGCAGCAGCTTCTGCAGGTCGCCCAGGTCGCGGTCGGTGAGCAGGCCGAGCTCGTGGTAGCGGGAGACGCAGGCCGCGTAGTCCAGCGGCGCGTCGAAGCTGCCCGCCGGGGGCCGCCAGGCGTTGAGCCGGCAGATCGCGCCGAGCGCCGCCCTGATGTCCGCGCGGGGCGGGGCCTCCAGCGGGTGCCGGGTCAGCGCGGCCGCCCGTCCCGGCATCCGCTCGATGACCAGCGTGCAGTTGTCCGGGTCCGCCGCGATCAGCCTCGGCGCCCGCACCGGCGGGCGGTGCCGGACGAACGTGCGGTACGCGGCTATTTCGTGCCGGATGTGCTGCGACCAGGCGGGGGAGGGGTCCAGTAAACACTTGGCGACGGCCGTGCTGCGGCCGGTCGTGCCGACCAGGAGGACCGAGCGCCCGCTGCGGCGCAGCACCTGCACGGGCGCGAACTCCGGACAGATCCGGTGCACCGACGCGAGCGCGGTGCGCAGCTGGGCGCCCTGGGGACCGGACAGGTCGAGTCTCCCGCTGAGCGGTGGGGCCCCGAGCCCCGGTGGGCGGCGCTGGCGGCCCACCAGCGCGGGCGGCGCCGACCGCACGGAGGGGTCGAGGTAGGGGCCGGCGCCCTGGCGGGGGCGGAGCGGCCGGAGCGGTGCGGACACGGAGGACGATGCTGTGTACATGGGCGAAACAGATCCCTTCGTGTGCCTCGACATCGAATGCGCTGCCCCGGCCGGCCGCCCGGGTGCACCCTGGGGAAGTGCGTCCGTCATGTGACAAGCGACCGGGTCGGGGTGGCGCATTCCTACCTGACACCCGGTGTCCCGTGGCACACCATCTGGCGGACCCTGGCGAACCCTGGCGAATAGTCGCCCGGCAACTGTGCCGGGGCTACTGTCAACTCAGCCGAGAACCTGGGGGCTTTGACGTGAGCGGACAACCCAACACCCGCCTCGCGGACCTGTTCGGCCTGGCCGGCTGGTCCAAGGGGGAACTCGCGAGGCTGGTCAACCGGCAGGCGGCGGCCATGGGCCACCCCCAGCTGGCGACCGACACCTCGCGGGTGCGGCGGTGGATCGACACGGGCGAGATCCCGCGCGATCCGGTGCCGCGGGTGCTGGCGGCCCTGTTCACCGAGCGTCTCGGCCGTGTCGTGACCATCGAGGACCTCGGTCTGGTCCGGCACGGGCGCACGGGGAAACGGCAGGGCGACGGGAATGTGGAGCATCCCGACGGTGTGCCGTGGGCGCCCGAGCGGACCGCCGCGGTCCTCACCGAATTCACGGGAATGGACCTCATGCTCAACCGACGCGGCTTGGTGGGCGCGGGTGTCGCGCTCACCGCGGGCTCCGCACTCAGCAACGCCATGTACGACTGGCTGCACACCGATCCGACCCTGACCGCCGACGCTCCCGTCATCGACCGTCCCCTCCACGCCGACCCCGCCGGGTTCGACCGCTACGAGGCCGCCCCCGTCGGGCACGAGGAAGTCGAGGAACTGGAGCGCTCCGTCGAGGTGTTCCGCGCCTGGGACGCCGCCCGCGGCGGCGGCCTCCAGCGCAAGGCGGTGGTCGGCCAGCTCAACGAGGTGGGCGGCATGCTCGCCTACCATCACCCGCCGCACCTCCAGCGCCGCCTGTGGGGCGTCGCCGCCAACCTCGCCGTCCTCGCGGGCTGGATGTCGCACGACGTCGGCCTGGAGCCCACGGCGCAGAAGTACTTCGTCATCGCCGCGCACGCGGCCCGCGAGGGCGGCGACCGGCCCCGGGCCGGCGAGGCCCTGTCCCGCGCCGCCCGTCAGATGGTGCACCTGGGCCGGCCCGACGAGGCCCTGGACCTGATGAAGCTCGCCCAGTCCGGCTCCGGCGACCGGGTCCTGCCCCGCACCCGGGCCATGTTCCACACCATCGAGGCGTGGGCGCAGGCGTCGATGGGCAAGGGCCAGGCGATGCGCCGCACGCTCGGCCGGGCCGAGGACCTGTTCGTCGCCGACCGGGGCGACGTGGAACCGCCGCCCTGGATGCAGACGTTCAAGGCCGAGGACCTGTACGGGATGCAGGCGCTGGCCTACCGCACACTGGCCGAGTTCGAGCCGGGGGCCGCGGTGCACGCCCAGCACTACGCCGAGAAGGCGCTGGCGCTGCGGGTCGACGGGCGGGAGCGGTCGAAGATCTTCGACCACCTGTCCATGGCCTCGGCCTGCTTCATCGCCGACGACCCGGAACAGGCGGCGCGCTACGCCCGGCTGGCCCTGATGTCGATGGGCGCCAACTCCTCCCGCCGCACCTGGGACCGGCTGCGCCAGATGTACCGGCTCACCGCGCAGTACTCCACGTGCCCGAAGATCAGCGAGCTGCGCGAGGAGATCATGCTGGCGCTGCCCAGGACGAAGGGGAGCAAGGACGGTTCGGCGCCCGCGTGAAGGCGCCTCGTGTGCAGGCGCCCGGCGTGCACGTGTCAGGTGTGGAGGTGCCTGGCGTGAGGGTGCCCGGCGCGGAGTGCGGAGGGGAGTGGCTCAGGAGGTCACCCGGGCCACCAGCACGCACGCGTCCTCCGTCCGCGCGGTCCCGTCGAACTCGGCCACGAGCAGCCGTACGCAGTCCTGTGCGGTGCGCGCCCCGGTCAGCTCCGGGGCGAGGTCGAGGAGGCGCTGTGCGGCCGGTGTGCCGCCGTGCCCGGGCACCAGCCCGCCGGTGTGCAGCACCAGCAGGTCGCCCTCCCGCAGCCGCTCCTCGGCCTGTCCGTAGACGGCGCCCGCGGTGGCGCCGAGGAGCACGCCGTCCGGCGGGGCGAGCCGGCGCCCCGTCCCGTCGCGGAACAGCAGCGGGGCGGGGTGTCCGGCCTGCGCCCAGGTCAGGGTGCGGTCCCCGGGGCGGTACCGGCAGCACACGGCGCTGCCCAGGCCGGGCTCGGCGCCGCCGTCGAGCAACTGGTTCAGCAGCGTCATCAGCCGGTCGGGTCCGGTGCCGGCCAGCGCCATGCCGCGCAGGGCGCCGAGCAGCATCGCCGTGCCGGAGGCGACGGCGGGGCCGTGCCCGGTGAGGTCACCGACGCTCAACAGTGTCTGGCCGTCCGGTAGTTCGAGTGTGTCGCACCAGTCCCCGCCGATCGGTGAACCCGTCGCGGCGGGCAGGTGGTGGGCGGCGACGTCGAGCGAGCGGGGTCCTCGGTGGGGGAGCCGCAGGAAGCCGTGCCACGGGGGAAGGACGGCTTCCTGCAGCTCGACCCCGGTCCGGTGACCGGTCTGCGCCCGCCGGTCGGTCCGCGCCCGGTCCCGCCGGTGCAGCGCGTCACGGGTCTCGCCGACCGCCTGCCGGCTGCGGCGCAGCGCGCTGACGTCCCGCAGCACCGCCCACATCGCGGCGGCGCTGCCGTCGGCGGCGAGCACGGGTTCGCCCATCATGTGCACGGCGCGGACCTCGCCGCCGGCGCGCACGCGGAACTCCCCGTCGATGGGCCGGGCGTCGACGAGGCAGTCCGTCACCATCGCGGTGAGCCGTGGCCGGTCCTCCTCCAGGACCAGGGACGGCAGTTCGTCCAGGGTGAGCGCGGGGGCGGCCGGGTCGCGGCCGAGGATCTCGTACAACTCGCCGGACCACACGGCCTCGTCCGTCAGCAGGTTCCACTCGGCGCTGCCGACCCGGCTCAGCAGGGCGCCGCCCGTGAGCGCGGGTCCGGGGGCGCCGTCACCGTCGGTGTCCGGGGCGGGCGGGGCCGGGGGGCCCTCGCGCAGCTGGGCCAAGTGCTGGTCGAGGTCGTCGAGTTGGTGGAGGGCGAGGTCGTACAGGGCGCGCTGCCACCGCCCCTGCGGGTCCGCACCGTCGGCCTGCGCGTCGCGTCGTACGGCGTCCACCTCGCCCTTGAGCCGTCGCGTCTGCGAGATCAGCTCCTCCACCGAGCCGCGTCCGGGCGGCTGGGCGGCGGGGCGATCCGCAGAGAGGTGGGACGGCATGACGCGCTCCGATGCGGGGACGGCGGGGCCGGGGTGGGCGGGAGGGCCGTTACGACTGTTGCACAGCCCGCGACGCCGTGTAAGGGATTCGGCGACACACGATACGGTGGTGCTTCCGGCATATGCCAGGGTCTTCCAGGACCGTTCCGGGTGCGCTGGTGGCGTACCTCCGGGCCCGGGCAAGTCGTAGGTGGCGTACGCGACTTGGGGGACCCGAGGGGCTCGTCGGTCGACCGGCCAGGTGTTCGTCGCTCGCGCGTTCCAGGCGGGGTGCTCGCCGGCGGCGTGACCCGGTCGCTGAAGTGTGGTGCAGGTCACACGAATTGGGGGCCTCCGCAGTGTACGGAGCCGACCCCCTGCGTGCTCGTAGAGACATGGACATCACCCTTGAGCAATCCGCCCAGGCCCGGCTGATCACCGCCGAGGAGCGGGAGCTGCCCGTCGCGGCCACGCTGCGCTACGCCTCGGGCGATCCGCTGGCGGTCCACATCGACTTCCCGGCGGAGGTCAGCCTGGACGGCGAGTCCTGCACCTGGACCTTCGGCCGCGGGCTGCTGGAGGACGGTCTGGGCGGCTCGGCCGGCACGGGGGACGTGCGGATCTGGCCCTGCGGTCCGGAGCGCACGGTGCTGGAGCTGCACTCGCCGCACGGCCTGGCGCTGGTCCAGTTCGACACGGCCGCGCTGCACCGCTTCCTGCTGCGCAGCTACGCCGTGGTGGCGGCCGGCCAGGAGGACGTCGGCGCCGTCGTCGACCGCGGGCTCAGCGCCCTCTTCGACGGCGTCTGACCCGCGCCGGGTCCGCAGTTCCGCGCCCGGCCCGTCGCCCCGCGGCCGGGACGCTCGCTCAGCGGCCCGTGTCCGCGTACAGCGCCGGACGCGGGGCGAGTTCGACGGGGGTGCGCAGGCCGCTCTCCAGCGCGCGGACGCCGGCCTCGGCCACGGCGGAGGCCGCGTACCCGTCCCAGGCGGAGGGGCCGGTGACCCGTCCCTGCCGGGTGGCGTCCACCCAGGCCTGCACCTCGCGGTCGTAGGCGTCGGCGAACCGCACCAGGTAGTCCTGCGGCACCTCGGCGCCGGCCGTGCCCGCCGTGGTCAGCAGCAGGCCGTGGTCCTCGCCGGCGCGCGCGCTGCCGTGTTCGCAGACCGCCTCGCAGCGCACCTGGTAGCCGAAGCCGCAGTTGACGAAGACCTCGACGTCGACGAGGGCGCCGCCGTCCGTCTCGAAGAGCACGAACTGCGGGTCGAGCAGGCCCCGCGGCGCGCCGCCCGAGGGGCGCGGGCGCAGCACGGTCACCGCGGTGAGCTCCTGGCCGAGCAGCCAGCGGGCCGCGTCGATCTCGTGCGAGACCGAGCTGTCGATCAGCATGGCGCTGGTGAAGCCGGGCGGCGAGGAGACGTTGCGGTGCACGCAGTGCAGCATCAGCGGCCGGCCCAGGCGCCCGTCGTCCAGCACCCGCTTCAGCCGCCGGTACTCGGCGTCGTAGCGCCGCATGAAGCCGACCTGCGTGAGCCGCCGCCCGCCGCGCGCCTCCGCCTCGACCACGCGCAGCGCGCCCTCGGACTCCGGCACCATCGGCTTCTCGCACAGCACCGGCAGTCCGCGCGCGAGGGCCGCCAGTAGGGCCTCCTCGTGCGCGGGACCGGGGGAGGCGATCAGCACCGCCTCGACGCCGGGCGCGTCCAGCGCGGCCGCGGCCTCGGCGTGCACGGTGGCCCCCTCGATCCCGGCGGCCGCCTCCTTGGCCCGTGCGGTGTCGGGATCGGCCACGGCGGCCACCCTGGCCCCGCTCACCACCCGGTCGAGACGTCGTACGTGGTCGGCCCCCATGTGGCCCGCACCCAGCACGGCCACCCCCAGCAGCTCCGACACGATCCCGGCTCCTTCCCCAGCCCGCACCCACCCGGCCCGCGCGGCAGCGCGGCGCGACGGCCCTCAGGGTGTCATGCGCGCAGGCGGGGACGGCCGGTGGGCCCGGGGACCGGCCAGCGGCGCGGAACGGTGTCCGAGGACCGGGGCGGCCGGTGGCGCAACGCCGGTCAGCGGCGGGTCAGTAGCGCAGGACGCCCGCGATGCCCTGGGCGTCCCCGAGCGTGCCGTCCGGGACGAAGCGCACCTCGGCGCCGGTCTCCAGGCACTGCTCGACGATCTCGTCCACGATGTCCTCGCGGGCGTCGAGGTCGTCGCCGTCGGCCGGGACCAGGTGGTCGCCGGCGTCGCGCATGGTGACCCGGTAGTCCTCTTCCACGGCGAGCAGCCGCACCCGGCCCTCCCGGGCGCTCTGCCAGAGCTCGTCGACGCCGGCGGCGAACGTGCGGTGCCCGCGCGCGGCTTCGAGCTCACGGGCCACGGCCTCGTCCTGCCGCCGCGCCTCCTCCTCGAGCAGCGGGTGCACCGCCTGCCACACGGCCTCGGGCGTCCCGTGGGCGAGGCCGCCGTGCGCCAGGTGCACGGCGTCGCGGGCCGCGCCGCCGAACTCGTCCAGCAGGGACAGCGCGGCCGGCTCGCCGGTGACGAACACCGGCCGCGGGTTCTCGCGCAGCAGGCCGGTGAGCGCGGTGTCGGCGTCACGGAAGAAGTGCCGGGTGTCCTCGTCGCGGAAGGTGCTCGGCAGGTTGCCGACCCGCTCCAGCCGCTCGGCGTCGAAGTTCTCCTGGCTCCGGGTCAGCGGGAAGCCGGCGGAGCGCTCCTCGGTGACGTGCCCGGCGCCGCCGTTCCAGAGGGTGACCCGGTCGGCGGAGACCGACAGCACCCAGAACGGCCGGTCGGCGGCCTGCGCCGACACCAGGTTCCGGGTGAGGAAGGTGTCCGACAGGACCACCCGCTCGGGCACGGACCGTGCCAGCGTCCACACCTGGTGCTCACCCGGGGCGGCGAAGATGACCAGGCCGTCCTCGGCCTCCCTCAGGTCCACCTCGGACAGGGCCAGGTCGAGCTGCTCCACGACGTCCATGCGCCGCTCGCGGGTGACCGCCGGATCGGACTCCAGCTGCTTCTTCGCCGCGGCCACGACGTTGCGCAGCCGCACCGGGTCCTGAGCGGTGTCGGGTCCGCGGCGGTGGGTCGGCGTCAGCACGGACACCGCGGGGTAGGGCCGCGGGCGGCGCAACTCGGCGAGGGCGGCGGGGCTGAGTGAGTGCTCCATGCACAGCACGATAGGGCGAAGGGGTACAAACCGCCTCGGGATCATGGTCCCCCGCATCCGGGACGCGGTGACGCCGGACCCGCCCTCCGGTTACCGTACGCGTCAGTAACCGCCAGTGGCCGGCCGCCCGGCCCGGTCCAGGACCGCACCCGCAGGAGGCACCCATGCCGCAGCTCGACGTCGCCGGCGCCCGGTTGACGTACGACGACGAGGGCCCGCGCGACGGCGGCGGGGTGCCGCTGGTGTTCGTCCACGGCTGGACCGCCAACCGCCACCGCTGGGACCACCAGGTGGCCCACTTCGCCGAGCGGCGCCGTGTGGTCCGGCTCGACCTGCGCGGGCACGGCGAGAGCGGCGGGGCGGGCGTGCGGACCATCGGCGAGCTGGCGCGGGACGTCGTCGCCCTGCTGGACCACCTCGGGATCGAGCGCTGCGTCCTGGTCGGCCACTCGATGGGCGGGATGATCGCGCAGACCGTCGCGCTCGAACACCCCGAGCGCGTCGAGCGGATGGTGCTGGTCAACTCCATCGGCCGCATGGCCTACAACCGGGCGCGGGGCCTGCTGATGGCGGTGTCGGCCCTGGTGCCGTTCAAGGTGTTCGTGGCCACGAACATCCGGCGCGCCTTCGCGCCCGGCTACCCGCGCGAGGAGGTCCGGCGCTACATCAGGGACTCCGCGGACACCCCGCGTGAGGTGGTGATGACCCTGTACGGCGCCATGCGCGGCTTCGACGTGCTGGACCGGGCCGGGCAGATCCGCACGCCCACCCTGATGGTCCACGGCTACCACGACGTCCAGCTGCCGGTCGGGCAGATGCTCTGGCTGGCCACGGCGTACCCGGACGCCACCGTCCGCGTCCTCGACGCCGGGCACGAGCTGCCGGTCGAGAAGCCGGCCGAACTCACCGCCGTCCTCGACGCGTTCGTCACCGGGCGGAACTGACGGTCACTCAGTCCTCGCGCTCGGACAGGCACGAGCTTCCGCTGGGCGGGAGCGAGCCGTACATCAGGAAGTCGTTCACCTTGCGGTGCACGCACTTGGACGAGCCGTACCCCGTGTGCCCCTCGCCCTTGTTGTCCAGCACGACGGCCGACGGGCCGAGCCGCCGCGCGGTCTCCTCCGTCCAGCGGTAGGGAGTCGCCGGGTCGCCGCGGGTGCCGACCAGCAGCATCTTCGGGGTGTCGACGCGCTTCACCTCGTCGCGTATGTAGTCGGTGCCCGCGGGGCGGCCGTAGCACATCAGGACCTGGGTGAGCCGGTAGCGGCCGAACACCGGCGACACCTGCTCGTACTCGGCCCGCAGCCGGCGCAGGTCGGCGGCGATCCGCCCGGCGGCGGGGCGGTCGGGGTCGTCCGCGCAGTTGATCGCCATCAGCGCCGCCGGGAGGTTGTCCAGCGGCACGTCCTCCTCGTCGACGAGGGCGCCCGGGGTCGGCCGCGGGGAGCGCACGGGCAGCGTCATGCCGCCGGTGGCGAAGGTCACCACCCCGCTCGTGTCGCCGTTCTCCACCAGCTGCGACAGCGCCCGCTCCAGCGACGGCCACCACTCCTCGCTGTACAACGCCTGGCTGAGCGCCGCGACCAGGTCCTGGCCGGTGAACGGCGGCCCGAAGTCCGACGGCACCGGGTTCTCGTCGAGCGAGTGCACCAGCCGTACGACGTCGTCGCGGGCCGAGCGCGCGTCGGTGCCGAACGGGCACGCGATGTCCTTCACGCACCAGGCGACGAAGTCCTCCAGCGCGACCTGCTGGCCCGCGGCCCCGGCCAGCCCCTGCTCGGCCAGCGGCTCGGTCAGCGTGTCGACGCCGTCCAGCGCGATGCGGCCGACGCGGTGCGGGAACTCGGCCGCGTACACGGCGCCGAGCCGCGTCCCGTACGAGAAGCCGAGGTAGTTGAGCTTCTTGTCGCCGAGCGCCGCGCGCAGCACGTCCAGGTCCCGTGCGGCGTGCACGGTGCCGATGTACGGCAGGACCGGCCCGGAGTGCGCCGCGCACTGGTCGGCCGCCTTCTTCAGCTGCTCGAGCACGGTCCGCGGGTCGCCGAGGTCCGGCCGGCCCCCCAGGCTCGCCGCGAAGGCGTCCTCCTGGCCCGCCCCGCAGCTCACCGGGGAGGAGCGGCCGACGCCGCGCGGGTCGAAGGTGACCACGTCGTAGTGGTCGGTGAGGTCCATGAACTCCTTGCCGCCGTAGGCGAGCTGCGGGACCCCCGCGCCGCCGGGGCCGCCGAAGTTCAGGACCACCGAACCCTGTTTGTCGCCGGTCGCGCGGTAGCGGGCGAGCGCCAGGTCGAGCGTCCCCTTGCCGGGGTGCGCGTGGTCGAGCGGGACGGTGACCTTGCCGCACTGGAGGTCGGGGGGCATGTCGTCGCCCTCGCAGGCCGACCAGGTGATCGTCTGGTCGTAGAACCGGGACAGGTCGGGTCCGTCGCCGCTGTCGGCGACGGCCGTGGGCAGTCCCGCGGCGAGCAGGGTCAGCGCGGCGGCTCCGGCGAGCGCGCACCGGCGCACCGTGGGACGCGTCGACAGCTTGACCAGCATCAGTGCCTCCCGGACGCCCCGTCGTCGGTCGGGAACCGGCGCCCTCGCTCACGATAGGCGGGCTCGCCGGACCCCGCCTCCGGACGGGTGACGCAGCGCGACGTCCCGTGGCCGGGGGGCCGCGGTGCACCGGTTCCGCATCTTTTCCGACAGTTGGAGAGGGTAGCCACTCGATGGGGTGAAAGGGCGATCGGCCATTACTCGACCGGTTCGCCCGCGTTTTACCTGATGCGGGCGAGGGCCCGCGACGATGTCTGGAAGGCAGGGACCTATGAGACGGGTTGCCCGAAACGGGGTGATCGCCTTCGCCGCCGCCTCCGGCGCGATGGCCGTGGTGATGCCGGCGCACGCCGATTCCTCGGCGGACGCGGCAGCGGTCGGCTCGCCCGGCGCGGCCAGTGGCAACGCCATCCAGCTGCCGGTGGACGTGCCGGTGAACGTGTGCGGGAACACCGTGAACGTGGTGGGACTGCTGAACCCGGCGGCGGGCAACACCTGCGCCAACACCGGTGGCCACGACGAGCACACCTCGTCGGGTGCGGCCGCCGAAGCCGAGGCGGCCCAGTCGCCGGGCCTGCTCTCCGGCAACGGCGTCCAGCTCCCCGTCGACCTGCCGGTGAACGTCAGCGGCAACACCGTGGACGTCGTCGGCATCGCCAACCCGGTCATGGGCAACACGTCCGTGAACGGCCCCGGCGACACGCACGGCGAGGAGCCCACCGCCCCGGAGGAGCCCACGGCTCAGCCGCCCCGGCACGTGCCCCCGAAGCACGAGCACAAGCCCGGTGGCCAGGCCGCGTCCGGGGAGTGGACCGAGGCGCAGTCCGGAACGGTGACGGCCCTGGCCAGCACGGGTGCCGACGCCACGTTGCCCGCGCTGGCCGGCAGCGCGGCCATGATCCTGGGCGGAGTCGCCCTGTACCGGCGCTCCCGCACCACGGGCCGCGCCTGAGCGCACGCCGCGCACGAGGGCCCCGCCGGACGCACGTCCGGCGGGGCCCTCGGCCGTTCGGGTGCGGACGGGGCGCCTGGCGGTGCGTGCGCCGGGGTGGGGTGAGTCATCGGGTCGCGCCCGCGCCGGGGTGGGGCGAGGCTTCGGGTCGCGTCCCCGCCGGATCGGGGTGAGTCATCCGGTCGCGCCCGCACCGGGGGCGGGTGAGTCATCCGGTGGCGCCCGCACCGGGGGCGGGTGAGTCATCCGGTGGCGCCCGCACCGGGGGCGGGTGAGTCATCCGGTGGCGCCCGCACCGGGGGCGGGTGAGTCATCCGGTGGCGCCCGCGCCGGACCGGCGGCGGGTCACCCAGGGAGCCCGTGCTGGTGCCGAGTCGGCTGATCGTGCTCACGTCGCCCCGGGAACGCCGTGCGCCGGGCTCCCGCGACCACCGCCAGCGCGGCGACCAGCAGCGGCAGCGCCGTCCACGGCAGGGCGCCCGCACCCGCCCCCTCCAGGACGAGGCCCCCGGTCAGGGAACCGCCCGCGATGCCCGCGTTGTACACGGTCGCCTGGAGCGACGTGGCCACGTCCGCCGCGGCCGGCCCGGACGCGTCGACCAGCGCCGTCTGGATCAGGGTCGGCGCCCCGCCGAACGCCACGCCCCACAGGGCGACCGCCCCGAGCAGCACGACGGGCTCACCGGCCCACCGGCCCAGGACGACCATGACCCCCGCGCACAGCGCGAGCGCGGTCAGCAGGGCGAGCCGGGGGCGGCGGTCCACGAGCAGACCCGTCACCCAGATGCCGGCGACGGTCGCGGCCCCGAACACCAGCAGCACCACCCCGGTGCGCCCGAACCCCGACCGCGCGCTGAACGGGGCGACGTACGTGTACATCACCTGGTGGCCCAGCAGCAGGAACAGCGTCACCGACAGCACGGCCGGCAGACCCGGGAGCAGGGCGACCCGGGCGACCGGCAGGCGTCCGCCCCGCGCCTCACCGGGGAATCCGGGCACCCGCCACCGCACCCAGCCCAGCACGCCCAGCCCCGCCAGGGACAGCAGCCCGAACGCCGGACGCCAGCCCACCGCCTCCGCCAGCGCCGTCCCGGCGGGCACCCCGGCGGCCAGCGCCAGGGTGATCCCGGCCAGGACGACCGCGATGGCCCGGCCCCGCCGCTCGGCGGGCACCATCCGCGCCCCGTACCCGGCGAGCATCGCCCACAGCGTCCCGCCCATCACCCCGGCGAGGACCCGGGCCGCGACGGTGACGGAGTACGACGACGACAGCGCCACCACCGCGTTGCTCGCCGCGAAGCCCAGCAGGGCGCCCATCAGGACCGGCCGCCGGGGCAGCCCGCGGACCAGTGCGGTGACCGGGATCGCCGCCGCGAACGAGGCGACCGCGTAGGCCGTGACCAGGAATCCGATCCGCGCCTCGGGCACGCCGAGCGCCGGAGCCATGCGCGGCAGCAGCCCGGCGGGCAGCAGTTCGGTCAGGACGGCGGTGAAGGCGGCCGTGGCCAGGGCGAGCAGCCCGGACCAGGGCAGGGGAGCGGGCAGCGAGGTGCCCTTGACCAGGGGAGAGAGGGACATGCCACCATGGTCGGAGGTTCACACCAGTGTGAAGGCAAGCGCGGACCGGGAGGCCCCTTGAAGATCGGTGACCTCTCGCGGCGCACCGGCGTCCCCACCCGCCTGCTGCGCTACTACGAGGAACAGGACCTGCTCCACCCCGGCCGCGGTGGGAACGGGTACCGCGAGTACGGCGAGTCGGCCGTGCGGGACGTGCAGCAGATCCGCGGGCTGCTGGACTCGGGGCTCACCACGGAGATGATCCGCGCGATCCTGCCGTACCTGTCCGGGCCGGACGAGCTGATCCTGCCCGCCGAGCACCTGACCCCGCGGACCGCGGCGCTGCTCCAGGACCACGTCGACCGCATCCAGGCCCGGATCGACTGCCTGGCCCGCAACCGCGACCGGCTGCTCGCCTACCTCGCGGCGGTCCGGCCGGACGGCGGGGCGTCGTCGTCCGGCTGACGCGACGGCCCGGCCGGACCGGTGGTCTCCGGCACCGTGGCGTGGCTCCCGTGGTCGACCCGCCCCTTGGCGTCGTCGGTCGAAGGGGCCGCTGAACCGGCCGGTCACGGGTACAGGAAGCGGGTGCAGCGGGCCGTCCCGCCCGGGTCCGGGCGGGCGGACCGGAACGTGACGGCCGATGCGGCCGCGACCGAGGAGAGTGCCCGACGATGACTCAGCACAGCGACAAGTCCCCCGGCCCCGAGGAGCTGCGGGAGCGGGTCGAGCGGACCCGGGCCGAACTCGGCCGCACGGTGCAGGCGTTGGCGGCCAAGGCCGACGTCAAGGCTCGCGCGCGGGAGAAGGCGGCCGAGGCCGGCCGGCACGCGTCCCGCACGGCGGGGGAGTTGAAGGCCCAGGGCGCGCAACTGGCCCGGGACAACCGGACGGTGCTGCTCGTGGCCGCCGGCGTGGTCCTGGTGACGTGGCTGGCGCTCCGCCGCAAGGGCTGAACCGCGAGGGCTCCCCGGAAGCTGCCGTGGCGGCCGTCGGCCCGCCGCCCGGCGCCCGCCCCGGTCGGGCGCGCTACAGGCCGGCGATCGCGTTCCAGCGCTTGGTGAAGCCCGCCCGCTCCTCGGCCGTGATGTCCCGGGCGATCGCGAGCCGGCGCCGCATGGACGCGTCCGGGAAGATCAGCGGGTCCTCGGCGAGGGCGGCGGTGTCCTCGTCGGGGGACGCGGCGAGGACGTCCCGGGCGGCCGGGACCGTGCAGACGTAGTTGACCCAGGCGGCCAGCTCGGCGGCGACCTCCGGCTGGTAGTAGTGGTCGACCAGCCGCTCGGCGTTGGCCTTGTGCCGGGCGAGGTCGGGGACCATGAGGGACTCCGACCACAGCTCGGCCCCCTCCTCCGGTACGACGAACTCGATGTCGGGGTTGTCGGCGCGCAGCTGGATCACGTCGCCCGAGTAGGCCTGGCACGCCAGGACGTCCCCGCTGACCAGGTCCTTGGTGTAGTCGTTGCCGGTGAACCGGCGGATCTGGCCGCGCCGCACCTGGGTCTCGACCTGGTCGCACACCCGGTGGAAGTCGTCCGGCGTCCAGCGGGTGATGTCGACCCCGTTGCCCAGCATGAGCAGGGCGAACGCCTCGTCGAGCCCGGACAGCAGGGTGACCCGGCCGCGCAGGTCGTCGGCCCACAGGTCGGAGACGGTGCGCAGTTCACGGCCGAGCCTGCGGCGGTCGTAGGCGATGCCGGTGATGCCGGACTGCCAGGGCACGGTGTACGTGCGGCCGGGGTCGAAGGCCGGGGAGCGCAGCAGGGGGTCGAGGTACCGGGCGACGTTGGGCTGCCGGGCGCGGTCCATCTCCTGCACCCAGCCCAGCCGGACGAACCGCGCGCACATCCAGTCGCTGATGACGATCAGGTCGCGGCCGGTCGGCCGGTGGCCCATCAGTGCCGGGCTGATCTTGCCGAAGAACTCGTCGTTGTCGTTGATCTCCTCGACGTAGTCCACGGCGATGCCGGTTCGCTCCCGGAACGCGTCCAGGGTGGGGCGCCGGCCGGGGTGCTCGTCGTCGGTGTCGATGTACAGCGGCCAGTTGGCCCAGGTCAGCCGCATGTCGCGGGCGGAGGCGTCGTCGGCCGCGCGGTCGCCGGGCCGTACGTAGGCCGCGGGCACCCCGCAGCCGGCCAGCGCGCCGAGCGCGGCGGTGCCGCCGAGGGCACGCAACAGGGAACGCCGGGACGCAGAAGGGGGGTTGAGGGCCATGGCCGCAGCCTTCCGCCCCGCGACCGCCCCCGGCAATCGACGTCCCGTCGAGTGGAATCCCGTGCGTCCGACACCTTGTCGATCACGTCACGGGAGGGGCAGGCCGGTTCGGGCCGCTGCCTCGGTGGTGGTGTCGGGGTCGGGGCCGAGCCACTCGCACACCAGCACCGTGGCGTCGTCGTTCAGGCGGCCGCCGTGGTACTCCAGGACGGCGTGCACGAGGCGGCGCAGGGTCTCCGGCACGGGGAGGCCGTCGGCGTGGTGGCGGAGCAGGAAGTCCACGAACCGCTCCAGCCCGAACTCCGTGTCCCCCGCGCCCCGGGCCTCGGTGATGCCGTCGGTGTAGAACAGGAGCCGGTCGCCGGGCTCGAGCTGTTCACGGCACAGGCGCGCCTCCAGGCCGAGGTTGGTGCCCATGGGGTGGGCCGGCCTGCAGCGCAGCTCGCTGATCCACCGTCCCCCGCGGATGATCACCGGCGGGTGATGGCCGCGGTTCACCCAGGTCAGTGTGCCGGTGGTGGTGTCGAGGTCGGCCACGATCCCGGTCACGTAGCGGGTCTGCCCGTACTGTTCGATCAGGGCCCGTTCGATCCGCTCGGTGATCTCGACCAGTCCGGCGTCCTGGCGGCGGGAGTTGCGGCAGGCGGCCATGGCCAGGTTGGCGCTGAGCCCGGCGGCGGTGTCGTGCCCCATGGCGTCGAAGATCGACAGGTGCACGACCGGTCCAGCGGTCGCGTAGTCGAACGCGTCGCCGCTGATGCGGTAGGCGGGCTCCATCGCCGCGGAGATGACCACCCGGCCGTCGGCGTAGGTGCGCGGCGGCATCAGGTGCCACTGCATCTCCGCCGCGATGTTCATCGGCTCCGCACGGGTCAGCCGCGCGTAGACGTCACTGTGCCCGCGCTTGCTCACCAGGATCAGCGCGACCAGGGAGGCCAGCGCCACCATGTCCTGTCGGGTCCGCCCGGTGTCGTCGGCCGCGGTGATCCGCAGGACGCCGATGCGCTCGGTGCCGTCCAGCAGCGGCACCCACCACCGGTGCCCCTGCTCCCCGGTGGACCGGTCGGCCAGCACCTCCACGTACTGGTACGCCCGTCCCGGCAGCGTCCCCTCGACCTTCAGCTCGGCCTCCTCCCCGGGTCCGGCCTCGCCGGTGCCCTTGTCCCCGGTCAGCAGCCGCAGGACGTTGCCCTGCACGTCGGCGATGTAGATCGACACCTCGGTCAGCCCTGCAGCCGTCGCGTGCTCGGCCACCCGGGCGGGCAACGCCTCGAGGGGCATCAGGTGGCTGGCGGCCAGCAGGCCCTCCAGCATGCGCCGCGCGTCGGCCCTCGTGTCCTCCACCGCCGGCATCCTCTTCCCTCGTTGCCTCGACGCTTCCCGGAGACGGGTGCGTCCCTGCCAGTGTCCCCCCGGAAGCCGACTTCGCTCCGGCACCGGCCGGCGCCGCAGCGGCCGGGTCAGCCGGACAGGGCCTGTTCGAGGGTGGGGTAGCAGGCGATGACGCTGTCGACGGTGACCAGGCGGAGGACTTCCCGGACCGCTTCCTGCGGGGCGGCGATGCGCAGCCAGCCGCCCGCGTCGGCGATCTGCTGGTGGGCGGCGATGAACACGCTGATGCCGCTGGAGTCCAGGAAGGTGACCCCGCCGAGGTCCGCCACGATGTGCGCCGGGCGGGCGTCGTACGGGCCGAGGGCCTTGCGGAGCAGGTCCTTGGCGTTGTGGTCGATCTCGCCGTGCAGGGACACGACACGGATGCCGGCGGCGGTGCGCTGCTCGGCGCGGAGCCGCCGGGCGGGCCGGTCGGCGTCGTGGATGGGGGTCACCGTTTCCTCGGTGGGGTGAGGGCCGTGGTCCGTTCCCGGGCGGGACGTCCACGGTTTCCTTCCGGTCCGCCACCCCTGCCGGATGCACCCCTGTCGGATGCACCCGTGGTCGGATGCCCCCGCGGCGGGTCACCGGGTCAGCGCGCGCAGTTCGCTCGCGTACAGCTCCGCCGGGTCGAGGCCCATGCCGGTGAAGTGGCCCGCGAGCTCCAGCGACAGGATGCCGTGCAGGCGGGTCCAGAACAGCAGGGCACGGTGCAGGGCGGCCGCGTCCGCCGGGTGGTCGGCGGCCCACTCCCGGTGCTCGGCGAGGTGCGCCCGCACCGGGTCGTCGTCCTGGGCGTCGTGCGGGGCGTCGTCCGGGGCCTCCTCGCCGAGTGACCGGGCGGCGTCGAGGAGGCACTCCATGACCTGGGACGCGGTCTGCGTGACGTCGTCCGGGGCGTGGTAGCCGGGGATCGGCGTTCCGTAGATCAGGAAGTAGCGCTGCGGGTCCGCCAGCGCCCAGGCCCGCAGCGTGCGTCCCAGTCCCGCCAGGTCGGCGCCCTCGGCCGCCGCGGCGCGGACGGTGTCGGCGAGGCCGCGGTAGGCGTCGCGGATCAGCTCGGTGATCAGTTCGTCCCGGCTGGAGAAGTACCGGTAGAGCGCGGGACCGCTCATGCCCATCCGCTTGGCGATGGCGTTCAGGGACAGCCCCGGCGCCCCGGCGGTGGCGATCTGCTCCCAGGCGTGCTCCTTGATCTCCGCCCGCAGCTGGGTGCGGTAGCGCTCGCGTGGTGTCTCCCTGCGCACAGCGGTCACGTGCGTCGTTCCTTCCCTCGGCCCGGTCGCCGGGCCCCGTCGTGGGCGGGGGCGTCCGGCGTTTCGGTTAGACCCTATAACTGTCGCTCTTGACTGTCACTCCATCGCTTGGTTATAACTTCTAACAGAAGCGCCAGCCACTAACTGGCGGGGTCCTGGAGGGAGTGACGTCATGAACGACGCAACGATGGTGGAGGTTGTACTGCCGGGCACGGTGGAGCCGGAGGGGCTCCAGCTGCGGCACGCGGCCGTGCCCACCGCCGGACCGGGCCAGGTCGTCGTCCGCATGGAGGCGACCGGCGTGTCCTTCGCCGAACAGCAGATGCGCCGGGGGCGCTACTACGACCAGCCGCCCTTCCCGTTCGTCCCCGGCTACGACGTGGTCGGCACCGTCATCGCGACGGGCCCGGGCGTCCCCGTCGGCCTGGCCGGCACCCGGGTGGCCGCGCTGCTCAAGGTCGGGGGCTGGGCCAGCCACGTGGTCGTCGACGCCGCCGACGCGGTCCCGATCCCGGACGGCATCGGCGCCGCGCAGGCGGAGACCCTGGTGATCAACGGGATCACCGCCTGGCAGATGCTCCACCGCACGGCGCGCGTCCGCGCCGGGCAGACCGTCCTGGTGCACGGCGCCAACGGAGGGGTCGGCTCAGTCCTGGTCCAGCTCGCGCGGGCCGCCGGCGCGCAGGTGATCGGCACCGCGTCCGAACGCCACCACGCCGCCCTGCGCGAACGGGGCGTGACCCCGGTCGACTACCGCACCGAGGACGTCCCGGCCCGCGTGCGCGCCCTCGCCCCCGGCGGCGTGGACGCCGTCTTCGACCACGTCGGCGGCCGCAGCGTCGTGGACTCCTGGCGCCTGCTCGCCCCCGGCGGCACGCTCGTCGCCTACGGCACCGCCTCCACCCGCGACGACCAGGGGTCCAAGCAGTGGCCCGTGCTGAAGCTGCTGGGCCGCGTCTGGGCGTGGAACGCCCTGCCCAACGGGCGGCGCGCCTTCTTCTTCAACGTCTGGGCCGGCAAGGCCCTCAGCCGCGGCCGCTTCCGGGCCCGGCTGCGCGCCGACCTCACCGAGGTCTTCGAAGCGCTGCGGCGCGGCGAGATCACGGCCGACATCGCGGCCGAACTGCCCCTCAGCCGGGTCGCCGAGGCCATGCGGCTGGCCGAGTCCGGCACGGTCGCCGGGAAGGTCGTCCTGCGCGCCGACGCATCCTAGGGGGTTCCTTGTCGATCACGCCGGGGCTCACGGCGGCGCGTCGTCCGAACCGGTCGGCAAGGCGGCCGGATGTCGGTGGCAGGACCGGCACCGGCTGTCCGAGGATGAGGGCCGACGACGAGGCCCGGAACCCCCTCTCGGGGGCGGGCCGGTGACGGGGGAGCAGTGGGCGTCGCGAGGAGCACGGTCCGGGCCGTGAACGGGTTGACCGCGCGGTGGGCGGGTGCCGCGCAGGGCGGGACGGTGTTCTCGGCGGCGGCGGTGTGGCCGCTGCTGGCCCACCTGGCCGACGGGGCCGGTGGCCCGGCGCGGGCGGAGCTGACCGAGGCGCTAGGACTGCCCGCCGGGCAGGCGGCGGACGCCGCCCGCGACCTGCTCGCCGCGATGGGCGCCGTGCGGGGACTCGACACCGCGCTCGGGCTCTGGACGAAGCGCACGCTGGAGCTGAGGGAGCAGTGGACGGCGGGCCTGCCGGCCGGCACCCACGGGGTGCTCACCGGAGACTTCCCCGCCGACCACCGGGCGCTGGACGCCTGGGCGGCCCAGCGGACCGGCGGGCTGATCGACCGCATGCCGGTCCTGCTGGCCGAGGACACCGAGATGGTCCTGGCGAGCGCGCTGGCGCTGCGCACGCGGTGGCTCAGCCCCTTCGAGGAGTGTCCGCTGGAGACGGCGTACGAGCCCTGGGCCGCGGAGCCGCGCCTCGGGCTGCGGCGCTCCAGTGTCCTGCTGGACCGGATCGGGGTGGCGCGGACGCCCGGCGGGCACGTCACGGAGCTGAAGGTGCTGGGCGACAACGCCCTCGACGTGCACCTGCTGCTCGGGGAGGAGGGCATGGCGCCGGGACGGGTGGTGGAGGCCGGGGTCGGCATCCTCGCCGGCCGGTACCCGGTCGTGCCCGGACCGCGGCTGCCCCTCGGGCACGCCGGGCCCGGCGTGCTGGTGGAGAGGGAGCGCTGCGAGCGGCCCGAGCCGCCGTCGCTGGACGTGACGACCGTCGCCTACGCCATGGAGGCGAGCCACGACCTGCTGGAGCTGCACCGGTTGTTCGGGCTCACGACGGCACGGGACACCACGCGCGGACACTTCCCCGGCATCAGCGCCTTCCCGCTCGCGGTCGGGTCGGCCCGGCAGACGTGTGTGGCGAGATTCGGCGCGCGGGGCTTCGAGGCCGCCGCGGTGACCGCGTTCGGCATGGGGGGCGGAGGCATGCCCGACCTCCGCCACGTCACCACCCGGATCAGCGCCGTCTTCGACCGGCCCTTCGGCTTCCTCGCCCTGCACCGCCACACCCGGCTCGTACTGGCGGCGGGCTGGGTCACGGACCCGCTGCCGTGGGAGGAATGACCCGGGAGGGCCCCGGTCAGCCCAGCCGCTTCAGCAGTTCGTCGGCCAGGGGAGCCGACGAGGCCGGGTTCTGGCCGGTCACCAGCGTGCGGTCCACGACCACGTGCGGCGCCCACGGCTCGCCCTCCACCACCTCCACGCCCGCCTCGGTCAGGCGGTCCTGGAGCAGCCACTTCAGCCGCGGCGCGAGACCGCCCTGGGTCTCCTCGGCGTTGGTGAACCCGGCGACCCGGTACCCGGCGAAGGCGTTCGCACCGTCCTGCGTGACCGCGGCCAGCAGCGCGGCGGGGCCGTGGCAGACCACGCCCAGCGGCGTGCCCGCGGCCAGCGCGTCGACGAGCAGCCGGCCGGAGGCGGCGTCCACGGCCAGGTCCTCCATCGGGCCGTGCCCGCCGGGGTAGAACACCGCCGCGTAGTCGTCGAGCCGCACCTCCTCCAGGCGCAGCGGGTGGGCGAGCTCGGTCATCGCCTCCAGTTCGGCGGCGATCCGGTCGGCGCCGTCCTGGCCGCCGTTGACCTCGGGCGCCAGGCTCGCCCGGTCCACGGTCGGCGCGACCCCGCCGGGCGTGGCGACGACCACCTCGTGACCGGCGGCCCGGAACGCGCGGTAGGGGGCGACGGCTTCCTCCGCCCAGAAGCCGGTGGGGTGTCCGGTGCCGTCGGCGAGCGTCAGGGAGTCGGCGCCGGTCATCACGAAGAGGATCTTGGCCATGGGGGTGTCCTTCACGATCGGTGGGGCTGCGGTTCCGCGGACGTCGGTCCGTGTGCCCCCGACCGTAGCCACGGACTCTCGCGGGAAACCAATGGACGCACCAATGCCAGCCATTGGATCTCCTATGGCACACCGCGGAATACTGGACCGGGTGGACGGTCACGCGAACCTCGATCTGAACCTCCTGCGCACCTTCCTGGCGGTGTACCGCTCGGGCTCGTTCACCGGCGCCGCCCAGGTGCTCGGCCTGTCGCAGCCCACGGTGACCACGCAGATGCGGACCCTGGAGCGACAGACCGGGCGCGAGCTGTTCCAGCGGTTGCCGCGGGGGGTGGCGCCCACGGCCGTCGCCGACGCCCTCGCCGCACGGGTGGCCCCGGCGCTCGACGACCTGGCGGCCGTGGCGGGCCCCGCCCCGGCGGCCGGCACTCGGCCCCCCGCCCCCGTCCACCTGGCCGGTCCCGCCGAGCTGTTGTGCACCCGGGTGCTGCCCGCGCTCGCCCCGCTCGTCGCCGGGGGCGTCCGGCTGCGCGTCGTGACCGGGCTGACCGATCCGCTGCTCGACGAGCTGCGGGCCGGCCGGTACGACCTGGTCGTCGCCACCAGCCGCCCCCGGGGCCGCACCCTCGCCTGGGAGGCGCTCACCGACGAGGAGTTCGTGCTCGTCGCCGCGCCCCGGTGGGCCGAACGGCTGAGCGCACGCCTCGCCGAGGAGGGGCCCGCCGCCCTGCACGGGGTGCCGCTGATCACGTACGCGGAGGACCTGCCGATCGCCCGTCGCTACTGGCGGCACGTCTTCGGCCGACGGCTGTCGTGCGCCGCCGCGGTGACCGTGCCCGATCTGCGCGGGGTACTGGCCGCCGTCGCCGCGGGGGCGGGCTACAGCGTGCTCCCGCGCTACCTGTGCCGCGACGCCCTGGCGTCCGGGGCCGTCGTGCCGCTGCACGAACCGGACGACCCGCCGATCAACACCGGCTTCCTGGTCCAGCGGCCCGGCGCGCCGGAGAACCCGGACGTGGCCCGCGTACGGGAGGTACTGCTGCGCAGCGCCCGCGACTGGTGACCGGCCGGGCGGGGGAGCGGGCCGCCCCGGCGTGGGAAACAGTCTGACTGTGCTGACTATTCAAAAAAGTGAGTAGGGTGCCACCGTACGGCCGTCCCGCCCGGGCCGGACCGATGACGTCTCGACGGGGGCCCGCCCATGACCGGCACCGCACTGAGCCGCACGCGTTACGTCGCCCTCGGTGACAGCCAGACCGAAGGGGTGGGCGACGGGGACGACAGCACCGGGCTGCGCGGCTGGGCCGACCGGCTCGCCGAGCTGCTGGCCGTCCACCACCCCGGTCTGCACTACGCCAACCTGGCCGTGCGCGGCCGGCTCGCCGGCCAAGTGCGCGCCGAACAGCTCGACCCCGCTCTGGCGTTGCGGCCCGACCTCGCCACCGTCGTCGCCGGGGTCAACGACCTGCTGCGGCCCCGCTTCGACGCCGACGAGGTCGCCGGACACCTCGACGCCGTCTTCGCCGCGCTCACCGCCCAGGGCGCCCGGGTCGCCACGCTCACGTTCCCGGACGTCGCCCGGGTCACCCCGCTCGCCCGACCGCTCGGCCCCCGCGTCCACGCCCTCAACTCCCGCATCAGGGAAGCGGCCCGGCGGCACGGTGTCGTCGTCGCCGAGACCGCCGACCACCCTGTCGTCACCGATCCACGCCTGTGGAGCGCCGACCGGCTGCACGCCTCCCCGCTCGGCCACGCCCGTATCGCCGCCGCCGTGGCCCACGCCCTCGCGCTGCCCGGCAGCGACGGCTCCTGGGCCGACCCGCTGCCCGGGCCGCCCGTCCGGCCCACCGCGCTCGGCGAGCTGCGCTGGGCCGCCGGGTTCCTCGGGCCCTGGATCGGCCGCCGGGTGCGCGGCCGCTCTTCGGGAGACGGCCGTACGGCCAAGCGGCCCGGTCTGCTGCCCGTCCTCCCCGTGGGTCCGGGTCGGGCGGAGGGGGCGGTCGGCGTCGACAACCGGTCGGTTGCGGGCGGGTGAACATGTATGCGCAGATCCGGGGCAAGCGAATGCTACGAGAACGGACCGTTTCGGTCGCCGGACGGACAAAGTGGAGGTGTCGATCGCTATGAGCGCGAAGGTGTTGGAGCGTTTTCCGGCTGGGGCTCCGCGGGGTGCGTGGCCGGCTGAGGAGTTCGCGGCGGCTCGGCGTGCCGAGGGCGAACCCGCAACCGTGGTGATGGACCTGCAGTCGGACGCCTTCCTCGTGGTGGTCCCGGCGAACGAGGAAGAGTAGAGAAGGAAGACCGGAGAAGACCGGAGAAGACCGGAACGACCGAGCACGACCCAGGGCAGGCCGGGGACGTGGCCCGGCGAGCCCGGCAGTACCGACCCCCCGTGGGCTCCGCGCTCACCGTCCCGGTGAGTCCGGTGCGGTGAGCGTGCCGCCCAGGGCGCGGGCCGTGCGCACGAACACCTCGTGCAGTTCGCGCGCCGCCTGCGGCACCGACTCCGCCCGGCGCCGCTGCAGCATCAGCAGCACCTGCGGGGTGTCCCCCGCGAGCGGCCGGTGGGTGAGCGCACCGCACCGCACCAGCGGGTCCCCGACCACGCTGAAGTCCGGCAGGACCGTCGCCCCGAGCCCCTCGGCGACCATCAGCTTGCCCATCTCCGCCCCGTCCGTGGAATACGCGAAGGACGGATCCCGCCCGTCGAGCAGCCGGTGCACGTACCGGTGCATCACGTAGCCCGAGCGCATGCCGATGAGCGGCACACCGAGCAGGTCCTCCACGGTCACCGCCGGCCGGGCGGCCAGCGGGCTGTCCGGGCGCAGGCACACCACCGGCCGGCCGCGCAGCAGTTCCGCCGACTCGAACTCGGCGGGCACGTCGTCGCCTTCGAGGTGATTGACCAGCCCCAGGTCGAACCCGCCCTCCAGCAGCGCCCGGTGGATGTCGGTCTGCTGCGCCCCCACCACCTCCACCTGGGTGTGCGGGCGCGCCCCCCGGAACTTCCGCAGCACCGGCAGCAGCAGCGGCACGGTCGCCGCGTTCACCGTGCCGACGCGCACCATGCGCCGGATGCGGTGCTGCTCGCCCGCCGCCGCGCGCAGCCGGTCCACCGCGTCCAGGACGTCCACGATGTGCGGCAGCAGCTCCCGGCCGGGCGCGCTCATCGTCGCGCCGGAGCGCTTGCGCTCCAGCAGCTCGACCCCCAGCTCGCGCTCCAGGTTGCGCACCGTCTCGCTCAACGCGGGCTGGGACAGGCGCAGTTCCTCGGCGGCCCGGCGCAGCGAACCGAGCCGGGTGACGGCCGCGATGTATTCCAGCTGTTCCGTTCGCACGACAGGAGAATGCGGTCCCGCGGCGGGCGGTTCAAGGGTTTCCCTGTCACACCCTCGTGAAATTCAATGGTCCGCGATGCGAGAACGGTCGGGTTTTCCTTGACGGTCCTCACCGGCGGCTGCCACGATCGACGACATGACTTCGCGACTGGACCTCACGCGGCGACGCCACGTCGACCTCGCGCGCGTCTCCAGCGCCTCCTGTCGCGCCGCCGCCTGACCGGCCCGCGCCCCTCTTCCCACGCCACCCGCCCGCTCCTCGCCCGAGCGGTGCCGTGCCGTGTTCCCGCCTTTTCTCTCCGCCCGCATTCCCGCGCCCGGCCGCGACCGCCGGTGAATTCGGCGTCGCCGGAGAGCAATTCCACGCCTGGAGTTCCGCATGCCCGCCGCACCCCTGAAATTCGCGTACTGGGTCCCCAACGTCAGCGGGGGACTCGTCACCAGCCGCATCGAGCAGCGCACCGACTGGGGATACGACTACAACCGCGAGCTCGCCGTCCTCGCCGAGAACAACGGGTTCGAGTACGCCCTCAGCCAGGTCCGCTACATGGCGAGCTACGGCGCCGAGTACCAGCACGAGTCCACCAGCTTCAGCCTCGCCCTGCTCCTCGCCACCGAGCGGCTGAAGGTCATCGCCGCCGTCCACCCCGGTCTGTGGCACCCCGGGGTGCTGGCGAAGCTCGGCGCGACCGCCGACCACCTCTCGCACGGCCGGTTCGCCGTGAACGTCGTCTCCGGCTGGTTCAAGGACGAGTTCACCGCGCTCGGCGAGCCCTGGCTGGAGCACGACGAGCGCTACCGCCGCTCCGAGGAGTTCATCACCGCCCTGCGGCGCATCTGGACCGAGGACCACGCCGAACTCGCCGGTGACTTCTACCGGGTGCGCGACTTCTCCCTCAAGCCCAAGCCGCTCAACACCCCCGAACGCCCGCACCCGGAGATCTTCCAGGGCGGCAACTCCACCGCCGCCCGCCGGATGGCCGGCCGCGTCTCCGACTGGTACTTCTCCAACGGCAAGGACTTCGACGGCGTGACCGAGCAGATCGCGGACGTCCGCGCCTCCGCCGCCGAAGCCGGCCGCCCCGCACCCCGGTTCGGGCTCAACGGCTTCCTCATCGCCCGCGACACCGAGGCCGAGGCCCGCGACACCCTGCGCGAGATCGTCGCCCAGGCCGACACCGAGGCCGTCGAGGGATTCGGCGCGGCCGTGCGGCAGGCGGGACGGTCCACCGCCGACCGCAAGGGCATGTGGCAGGACTCCACCTTCGAGGACCTCGTCCAGTACAACGACGGCTTCCGCACCGGGCTCATCGGCACCCCCGAGCAGATCGCCCAGCGGATCGTCGCCTACAAGCGGCTCGGCGTCGACCTCTTCCTGCTCGGCTTCCTCCACTACCACGAGGAGGTCGAGTACTTCGGCCGGCGGGTCCTGCCGCTCGTCCGCGAACTGGAGGCCCGGCTGCCGGACACCGACACCGGCACCGCGCCCGCCTCCGTCCCCGCCCACGCCTGACCGCTCCCCGGGGCCCGCCCCCGGACCCGCACCCTCGGAACACCTTCGAAAGAGGACCCATGGCCACCGTCCTGTCCGTCTCCGGCAGCCCCTCCGCCTCCTCCCGCACCGGCCGCCTGCTGCGCCACCTCGACCAGCGCATCGCCGCGCAGGGACACCAGGTGATCCCGCTCGACGTCCGCACCATCCCCGCCGAGGCCCTGCTCGGCGCGGACTTCCGGCACCCGGCGATCGTCGAGGCCGCCGAGCTGTTCGCGCGCGCCGACGGAGTGGTCGTGGGCACCCCCGTCTACAAGGCGTCGTACTCCGGCGTGCTCAAGGCGCTCCTGGACCTGCTGCCGCAGTACGCGCTCACCGGCAAGACCGTGCTGCCGCTGGCCACCGGCGGCTCCACCGCCCACGTCCTCGCCATCGACTACGCGCTGCGGCCCGTCCTGAACTCCATGGGCGCCGCGCACATCGTGCAGGGCTGGTTCACCCTCGACAAGGACATCACCGCCCACGAGGACGGCACCGTCACGGTCGCCCCGGCCACCGCCGAGGCGCTCGGCCAGGTCGTCGACCAGTTCTCCGCCGCCCTGGGCCGCACCCCGTTCCTGGCCGCGGCGAGCTGACGGTGACCGCGCACGTCATCGCCGACGACGCCGAGGCCCTCGCCGTCGCCGCCGAGCTCGCCGACGCGTTCCGCGCGGGTGCCGCGCGGCGCGACGCCGAGCGCGTCCTGCCCCGCGCGGAGCTGGACCGGCTGTCCGCCTCGGGCCTGCTCGCCGTCACCGTCCCCGCCGAGCACGGCGGCGCCGACGTCGGCGCGGCCACGCTCGCGGAGGTCTTCCGCCTGCTGGGCGCCGCCGACCCGAGCCTGGCTCAGATCCCGCAGAGCCACTTCGTCTACGTCAACGTGATCCGCCGCCAGGGAACCACCGAGCAGCGGACGTTCTTCTTCGCCGAGGTGCTGGCCGGGCGGCGCTTCGGCAACGCCCAGTCCGAGGCGGGCACCAAGCACGTCCAGGACATCCGCACCCGCCTGACCCCGCGCCCCGACGGCTCCTACCGGCTGGACGGCGTCAAGCACTACTCCACCGGCGCCCTCTTCGCCGACTGGATCCCGGTCCTCGCCCGCGCCGACGACGACGATCTGCACGTCGCCTACGTCCCGCGCGACGCCCCGGGCCTGACCGTCGTCGACGACTGGGACGGCATGGGCCAGCGCACCACGGCCAGCGGCACCGTCCACCTGGAGGGCGTCGAGGTCCCCGCCGACCGGGTGCTGCCCCACCACCTGACCTTCCGGGGACCGCAACTGCACGGTGCGGTAGCCCAGTTGCTGCACGCCGCGATCGACGCGGGCATCGCCTCGGGCGCGCTGACGGAGGCCGCCGCGTTCGTGCGGACCCGCAGCAGGCCCTGGTTCGAGAGCGGCGCGGACACCGCCGTCGAGGACCCGCTGCTGGTCCAGCGGTTCGGTGAACTCGCCCTGCGCGTGCGGGCGTCGGAGGCGCTGCTGAAGGAGGCCGCCCGCGCGGTCGACGCGGCCCGGGCCGGCCTGACCGACGACAGCGCGGCCGAGGCGTCCCTCGCGGTCGCCGCCGCCAAGGTGCAGGCCGCCGAGACGGCCGTGGAGGTGGCGAGCGCCCTGTTCGAGGTGTCCGGCACCCGCTCCGCGCTCGACTCCCTGAACCTGCACCGGTACTGGCGCGACGCGCGCACCCACACCCTGCACGACCCGCCCCGCTGGAAGCTCCAGCACCTCGGCCGCCACGTCCTCACCGGGGCCCGTCCGCCCCGCCACGGCCTGCTGTAGCGCGGTCCCGCCGCCGGTACTGCACCCGCCCCGCCCCCCGTCCCCGCCCGCCGGGGCGCCCCCCAGGAACGGAGACCCCCGTGTCCCTCACCTTCCACTGGTTCCTGCCCACCAACGGCGACAGCCGCCACGTGGTCGGCGGCGGCCACGGCACGCCGGCCACCGCCTCGGGCCGGGACCGGCCGCCGACGGTCGCCTACCTCAGCCAGATCGCCCGCGCCGCCGAGGACCTCGGCTTCGTCGGCGCGCTCACGCCGACCGGCGCCTGGTGCGAGGACGCCTGGCTCACCACCGCCATGGTCAGCCAGAACTCCGAGCGGCTGAAGTTCCTCGTCGCCTTCCGCCCCGGCTTCGTCTCCCCGACGCTCGCCGCCCAGATGGCCTCGACCTTCCAGCGGCAGACCGGCGGACGGCTGCTGCTCAACGTCGTCACCGGCGGCGAGAGCCACGAGCAGCGGGCCTACGGCGACTTCCTGGACAAGGACGACCGCTACCGTCGTACGGGCGAATTCCTCGAGGTCGTAAGGGAGTTGTGGGACGGCAAGAGCGTCGACCTGGTGGGCGAGCACCTGCGGGTGGAGGACGCGCGGCTGGCGCGGGTGCCCGATCCGGTGCCCGAGGTGTACTTCGGGGGGTCCTCGCCGATCGCCGGGGAGATCGCGGCCCGGCACGTCGACGTCTACCTCACCTGGGGCGAGCCGCCCGCCCAGGTCGCCGAGAAGATCGAGTGGATCAGGGGACTGGCGGCCCGGCACGGGCGCACGCTGCGGTTCGGCATCCGGCTGCACGTGATCACCCGGGACACCTCCGCGCAGGCCTGGGCGGAGGCGGAGCGGCTGCTCGCCGGGTTCGACCCGCAGACCGTGGCGTCCGTGCAGGCCGGGCTCGCGCGCAGCGAGTCGGAGGGGCAGCGGCGGATGCTCGCGCTGCACGGCGGCAGCCGGGACGGGCTGGAGATCCACCCCAACCTGTGGGCGGGCATCGGCCTGGTGCGCGGCGGCGCCGGGACCGCGCTGGTCGGCAGCCACGAGGAGGTCGCCGAGCGGATCCGGGAGTACGCGGCCCTGGGCATCGAGGAGTTCGTGCTCTCCGGTTACCCGCACCTGGAGGAGGCGTACTGGTTCGGCGAGGGCGTGCTGCCCCGGCTGGCCGCCGAGGGGCTGTGGCGGCACCCGTTCCTCCCGGAGGCGGCGCCCTCGGCGCAGGTGCCGTTCGCGAGCTGAACCGCCGGGAGGTGATGAACGAGGGGAGGCCCACACGGACGATGCCCCCAGGTCGGGTCAGCCCCTCAGCGCGCTGAGCTGCGCCGCGCGCGTCTCCCGCGTCTGGCCCTGCACCTGCAGGAACAGTGCCTCCCGGGCCAGGCGCTGGGCCCGGTGCGTCAGCAGCATCGTGCGGCCCCCGCCCGCGACCACCGCGGCGGTGGTGGCCGCCTGCAGCAGCCCGAACGCCTCCGTCCTGAGGTCCAGCCGCTCCTGGACCCGCAGGCCGGGGGCCGTGTCGGCGAGGGCGTAGGCCGCCGTGCGCAGCCGCGTGAGCCGGGCGCGGAACGCGGCGGCCGTCTCCTCGTCCAGGAGGGTGAGCGCCGCCCGCGTCAGCCCGAACACCGCCGGGTTGGTGTCGAGCGTCCGGAGCCGGTCGTCCGCCGCCCAGCGGTCGTACGGCGTGCGCAGCACCACCGCCTCGTCGGGCAGCCACAGGCCGTCCAGCTCCAGCGACACGGTACGGGCACCGCCGAGGGCCGCCAGGCGCAGCGGCTCGGACGCGCCGAGGCCCGGCTGGTCCCGGGCCTCGGCGAACGCGAACAGGGCCTCGTCGCCGTCGGTGGTCCCGGCCAGCAGCAGCACGTCGTTCAGGCCCCAGCCCGTGTACCAGGGCACCGTCCCGGCGAAACGCCAGCCGCCCCGGTCGCGGACGGCGCGGACCGGAGTGCGGGGGTGGGCGCGCAGGTGGGCGTACGCCACCCCGGACAGCAGCTCGCCCCGGGACAGCGGGCCGAGCAGCCGCTCCCGGACCGGGCCGTCGCTGCGGGCCAGCATCCGCACCGGCGTGTGGTGCTGGGTCTGCACGAACCAGGTGGCGGCGCAGGCCCCGGACAGGATCTCCGCCGTCTCGCGCGCCACCGCCGCGGGCGCCTCGGCGCCGCCGTACGCGCGCGGGGCGCTCACCCCGAGCAGCCCGGACCGCTTGATCTCCTGGAGGTGGCCGGCCGGGACGCCCTCCGCGTCGACGCGCTCGGCCGCGGGTGCCAGGAGGTCGTCGGCGAGGCGGCGGGCCCGGGTGACGAGGGGATGGGGCGGCGGCTCAGCGGGGCCGGCGGGTGCCGTGGGTCCCGGGGGCGCCGGGGGTGGCGGTGGGGTCATGGAGGAGATTTTTCCCGGTTCCGGGGCGTGGGGGTCGATCCGGGGCAGTGCCGTTCGTGTAGGAGGTGGGACCACCCCCACGAGGCCGAGGAGGCCGTCATGACGTACTACCTGCTCAGTGTGGTCCAGCCGACCGGAGGACAGCCGCCCGCCCCCGAGGCGCTCGCCGGGATCGTCGCCGACGTCGAGGCGTTCAACCAGGAGCTGCGCGACGCCGGGGCCTGGGTGTTCGCCGGCGGACTGGCCGGACCCGAGTCGGCCACGACACTGCGACCCGAGGACGGCGACGTGCTGAGGACCGACGGGCCCTACGCGGAGGGCGAGGAGTACCTGGGCGGGCTCTGCCTGATCCAGGCGCCCGACCTGGACGCGGCCCTGGAGTGGGGCCGGAAGGCCGCCCTGGCCACCACCCTGCCCATCGAGGTGCGCTCCTTCACCGCCGACCGGTGACGACCGTCCCCGCCCGCGACCCCGTCGGCGTGGCGGCCTGACCTTCCCGTGCTGCCACCCGGCCCCGGCGCGGCGACTGGTTCACGCCAAAGCGGGGATCCGCGACGCCCGCATCCCGTACCGCGTGCGGCTGGTTCGGTGCCTCGGGGCCGCCGAGGGAGCGGGGCAGCCGCCGAACGGTCATGAGTAGTCCTTCGAGTGACGGGAAACCCACGGCACCTGGTCCGGGAAGGTGCGGCCCGTAGTCAGAATCGGCCAAATCAGTCTGACTTTCGAATCGGGTCTGCACGAATCGCCGCTGCCGGACGCCGTGGGGGCAGAGGGTGCAACCGTCGCCTTCCGGGGCTCCTGGGCCCCGACCAGCCAGTGAGAGGACCGAAGGGTCCGTGACCGACCAGTTCGAACAGTTCGCCCGCGACGCGGCGCTGTCCTTGATCGCCCTGCGGGTCTTCGGACCCGGCGTCGTCGCCCTCGCGCGCCGGGTCGTGGCCGCACTCGTGCGGGTGGGCTTCCGCGAGATGCACCACCGTCTCCCGGGCGGCGAGGGGTGACGCGCGAGGAGTCGGCGCCAGGCCCGGCCGGCCATCCCCGGGCGCCGGAGAAACTTCCCTTGGACTTCGCCGCCTTCCACCAGATGCACCGGCCGGGCTACGTCCGCGAGGCCGAACGCTGGCTGCGCAGCCGCGCGGACGCCGAGGACGCCGTCGACGACGCGTTCGTCCAGCTCGCCGAGGAGTGGCCGCACATACTCCGCGCCGAGAACCCCGCCGCCTACGCCTGGCGGGTCGTCAAGCACCGGGTCATCGACCACGCCCGGGCGCGCGGGCGCCGGGCCACGCTGATGGACACCGCGGTCTTCGAGACCGTGACCCTGACCGGGGCCGAGGACGCCTTCGAGGTGATCGAGCAGAACCTGCGCCTGTTCCACGCCATCGAGGCCCTGCCCGAGCGCCAGCGGGACATCGTCCGGCTGCGCTACTGCGAGGGCTACACCATCGCCGAGGTGGCGGACCACCTCGGCATCAGCGAAGCCGGCGTGCGCTCCCACGAACGCTATGCCCGACGGCGACTGCGGGAGATCTACACGACGAGCGCCGAGGAGGAGCGGTCATGACCTTCGACACCGCGAGCGACCTGGACGACGTGCTGGCCCGCGCCCGGCTGCGGCCGACCGCGCCCTACACCCGTGCGGACGTCGAGGCCGCCGAGGCCCGTGTGGCCGCCCGGGTCGCGGCCCGGCGGGCCGGGGACCCCGCGGCCCGCTCCCGGCCGCGCCCCGCCCCGCTCCCGCTCCCGCGCGAGAGCCACCCCGCCGCCCGGGACCTGCGGGCCCTGTGCGAGGCGCTGCTGAGCCGGCCGGGTGCCCTGCAGGGGCTCGGCGCCTTCCTCGGCAGCCAGCTCCCCGAGCCGTCCGGGGCGCGCATCCTCGGCGGCATCCTCCACCTCGCGGGCTGCGAGGACAGCGCCCGCTTCTGGTGGCAGTACGCCGCCGGCGCCGCGGACCCGGTCTCGTCGTACTGCCTCTACCTCCACCACCGCTCCCTGGGCGAGGACCAGGAGGCCGACTGGTGGCTGCGGCACACCGAGCTGACCCCGGCCACCCTGAGCCGGGAGGCCACCGAAGTGGAGGTCGCCACCGCCCTGCACGTGCTCACCGCGCTGCGGCGCGGCCGGCACGGGCTGCCCGAGGCGCTGCGCGCGCTGGTCGAGTACGTCCCGGCCGTGGTCGGCTTCGTCGACGACGACCTGGAGCTGCCCCTGCCGGACGGGGACCTGGCCGAGATCGTCGAGGAGGCCGCTGCGCACGGCGCACCGCCCGCCCGCAAGCGGCGCCGCGCCCGCGGCGGCACCGGCCTGCCCGCCCGCCGCGAACCGGCCGTGCACACCTTCTCCGCCGCCTCCCCCCGCCCCGCCCGGCACTGGAGCCGCGACGTCCAGGAGGCCCTGCGCGAGTGCGAGGAGACGGTGGCCTGCTGAACCGGGCGGACGGGCCCGCCCCCGGTCCTCCGGGGGCGGGTGGCGGACCTCCGGGGACGGCGCCCCGGGGAGGGATTGGCGTCACGTACGTTTTACGTATAACCTCTCCGACCAATCCGCCCCCGCGAAAGGCTCCGATGAGACGCGTCGCCCTGGTCACCCTCGTCGTCGACGACTACGACGAGGCGATCCGCTTCTACACCGAGGCCCTCGGCTTCCGGCTCGCCGAGGACGCACCGCGCCCCGACGGCTCCCGCTGGGTCGTCGTCGAGCCGGGCACCCCCGGGTCCCCGGGCACCGGACTGCTGCTGGCCCGCGCCAAGGGCGACGCCCAGCGCGCCCGCGTCGGCGACCAGACCGGCGGCCGGGTCGGCTTCTTCCTGCACACCGACGACTTCGCCCGCGACCACGCCCGGATGCTCGCCGCGGGCGTGACCTTCCTGGAGGAGCCGCGCCACGAGCCCTACGGCTCGGTCGCCGTCTTCCAGGACCTGTACGGCAACCGCTGGGACCTCCTCCAGCCGGCCGCCGCCTGAGACCCACCCGCTTCCCGATCCACCCCTGCGCCGAGGAACCACAGCCATGACCGCGCCCCGCGTCGACACCGACACCCTCCGCCGGCTCCCCAAGGCCGTCCTGCACGACCACCTCGACGGCGGCCTGCGCCCCGCCACGGTCGTCGAGCTGGCCGCCGAGGCCGGGCACACCCTGCCCACCACCGACCCCGACGAGCTGGCCGCCTGGTACGTCGAGGCCGCCACCTCCGGCGACCTGGTCCGCTACATCGCCACCTTCGAGCACACCCTCGCCGTGATGCAGACCCGCGAAGGCCTGCTGCGCACCGCCGAGGAGTACGTCCTCGACCTGGCCGCCGACGGCGTCGTCTACGGCGAGGTCCGCTACGCCCCCGAGCTGATGCTGAACGGCGGCCTGACCCTCGGCGAGGTCGTCGAGACCGTCCAGGAGGGCCTCGCGGCGGGCATGGCCAAGGCGGCCGCCGCCGGCACGCCCGTCCGGGTCGGCACCCTGCTGTGCGGCATGCGGATGTTCGACCGGGTCCGGGAGGCCGCCGACCTGGCCGTCGCCTTCCGCGACGCGGGTGTCGTCGGCTTCGACATCGCGGGCGCCGAGGACGGCTTCCCGCCCGCCGACCACCTCGCGGCGTTCGAGCACCTGCGCCGCGAGAGCGTGCCCTTCACCATCCACGCCGGCGAGGCGCACGGCCTGCCCAGCATCCACCAGGCGATCCAGGTGTGCGGAGCCCAGCGCATCGGCCACGGCGTGCGCCTGACCGAGGACATCGTGGACGGCAAGCTCGGCCGCCTGGCCGGCTGGGTCCGCGACCGCCGGATCGCGCTGGAGATGTGCCCGACCTCCAACCTGCAGACCGGTGCGGCCGACTCCATCGCCACCCACCCGATCACCGCGCTGAAGGACCTCGGCTTCCGGGTCACCCTCAACACCGACAACCGGCTGGTCTCCGGCACGACGATGACCCGGGAGATGTCCCTGCTGGTCGAGGAGGCCGGCTGGACGGTGGAGGACCTGCGCACGGTCACGGTGAACGCCGTCAAGAGCGCCTTCCTCCCGTTCGACGAGCGCAGGTCCCTCATCGAGGACGTCGTGCTGCCGGGTTACTCCGCGGCGCTCTGAAGCAGTCCGCGGACGTAGGCCGCCTGTCCGACGTGCTGGAGGGCGTCGGACAGGACGCTCACCAGCCGCACCCCGAGGGTGACCGGCGGGTCCCAGCGCCGGTCCACGACCCGGTCGAGGTCCGCCGCGCCGACCCCGCGCAGCGCCTGGAGCGACTGCGCGTGGACGGCGTCGTGGTAGCCGGTGAGCAGGTCGGCCGAGTCGACCCGCACCTCGGCGACCCGGTCCGGGCTGTGGCCGTAGCCGATGTCCCGGGGCGGCAGGTCGAGGCCGAACCGCTTCTGCCAGTCCTGGGCCAGCCACACCTGGTCGAGCCCAAAGGCGTCGGCGAGGTGGTCGTCCTGGACGCGGGTGAGGTGCCAGACCAGCCAGGCGATCGAGTTGGTCTCGGGGGTCGGGCGGGCGTTGAGGTCCTCGGGGTCGAGGCCGTCGACCGCCGCATGGACTTCTTCCCGGATGCGGCCGTAGCCGTCGATGAGGATGTCCTTCGCATGCATGCGTCCACCATGGCGCAGCCGTCGCTCCCGCGCCGCCTCTTCCGGACGGACCGGGGGACGGGACGCGGCGCCCGGGGCGCCCCGGCGTCAGGGCGGTAACCGGACACCGGACCCGCGTCCGGTGCCGACCCCTCGGCCCGGCCTCCCAGGCCCGGCCTCCTCCGCCCCGCCTCCCGGTCCGGCCTCCGCGGCCCGGCCTCCTCCGCCCGCCCCCCGGGCCCCGGGTCACTCGCCGCCCGTCTCCAGCAGGGTCATCAGGGCTCGGGCCGCCGGGCTGGTGGACCGGTGCGGCGGCAGCAGGGCGACCGTCTCGTAGGCCGCCTCGGCGGTGCCCTTCAGGGGCAGCGCGGTCAGCGCCTCCCGCTTGTGCCGGAAGTGGCGCGGGACGACGGCGATGCCGAGGTTCTCGTCCACCAGGTCGAGCAGGCTGTGCACGTCGTTGACCTCCAGGGCGACCGTGCGCCGTACGCCCGTCTCGGCGAACGCCGCGTCGGTCGCGCGGCGCGGCCCGAAGTCCGGGTGGAAGTCCACGAACACCTCCCCGGCGATGTCCTCCGGGGTGAGCGCCGCCGCCCCCGCCAGGTGGTGCTCGGGGTGGCACAGCACGTACATCGGCTCGGTCGTCAGCGACGCCGAGCGCAGCTGGTCGGTGTCCGCCTGGGTGCGGTAGGCGAACGCCAGGTCGAGGCGTCCGGCCGCGACTTCCTCGGCGAGCGTCCCCGAGCCGTACTGCCGCAGCCGGACCTCCACGTCCGGGTGGCGCCGGCGGAACGCCGCCAGCAGGCCCGCCACGTGCACGCCCGCGATGCACTGCTCGGTGCCGAGCGCGAGCGTCCCGCGCAGCACGCCCTGCACCGCGGCCACCGCTTCGTGCGCCGCGCGCACCTGCGCCAGGATGCGCTCGGCCTCGCCGAGCAGCGCCCGGCCCGCCTCCGTCAGCGTCACCCGGCGGGTGGTGCGCACGAACAGCGGCGCCCGCAGCTCGCGCTCGAGCGCGCGGATCGACGCCGACAGGCCCGACTGGGAGACCATCAGGCGTTCGGCGGCCCGGGTGAAGTGCTGGTCCTCGGCGACCGCGACGAAGTGCTGGAGGTGGCGCAGTTCCATGATTGAGAAGCCTATCCGCTGAATCCCATCGGATTCTCCTGTTGGACCACTGCCCGCAGGTCGCGCGAGAGTGGGTAGGCAGTCCCACCCCTCCCCGAAGAGCCATGGAGTCGCGTTGTACACCGCACATTCCGACCGTTACGCGGACATGCCCTACCGGCGCACCGGCCACAGCGGCCTGAAGCTCCCCGCGCTGTCGCTCGGGCTGTGGCACAACTTCGGCCCGGACCGCCCCGCCGAGACCCAGCGGGCCATCCTGCGCCGCGCCTTCGACCTCGGCATCACCCACTTCGACCTGGCGAACAACTACGGCCCGCCGCCCGGCGCCGCCGAGTCCGCGCTGGGCGGGTTCCTGAAGACCGACTTCGCGCGCTACCGCGACGAGCTGGTGATCTCCACCAAGGCCGGCTACCTGATGTGGCCCGGCCCGTACGGCGAGTGGGGCTCGCGCAAGTACGTGCTGTCCTCGCTGGACCAGAGCCTGCGGCGGATGGGCCTGGAGTACGTGGACGTCTTCTACTCGCACCGCCCCGACCCTAAGACGCCCCTGGAGGAGACCATGGGCGCGCTGCACTCTGCGGTGCAGCAGGGCAAGGCCCTCTACGTCGGCGTCTCCAACTACTCGGCCGAGCAGACCCGGGAGGCCGCCCGCATCCTCGGTGAGCTGGGCACCCCGCTGCTCATCCACCAGCCGCGCTACTCGATGCTCGACCGCCGCCCGGAGACCGAGGGCCTGCTCGACGCCCTCGACGAGCTCCGCGTCGGCTCCATCGCCTACTCCCCGCTGGAGCAGGGCGTGCTCACCGCCCGCTACCTCGACGGCATCCCCGAGGACTCGCGCGCGGCGAGCGACAGCCCGTTCCTCAACTCGGACGCCCTGACCGAGGACCTGGTGGCCAGGCTCCGCGCCCTCGACGAACTCGCCAAGGCCCGGGGCCAGTCGCTGGCCCAGCTGGCCCTGGCCTGGGTGCTGCGCGGCGGCCGGGTCACCTCCGCGCTGGTCGGCGCGAGCAGCGCCCGCCAGCTCGAGGACAGCGTCGGCGCCCTGGCCAACCTGGACTTCGAGCCGGAGGAGCTCGCCCGGATCGACGCGGTGATCAACGGCTGACACGCCGCGGCGCGGGCACCCTGCGGTCGCCCGCGGCCCCGTCCTCCGCTCGCGGGGGCCCGCTCCGTGCGGGCCCCCGCGAGCGTCGTGGGGCGCGGGTGCTCAGTCCGTCGCGGGCACCCGGTCGAGGAAGCCGAGGACGGACGTGATGCGGTCCTCCCCGTCCAGGGTGATCACGTCGAACCCGGCGACCGGCGCGCTCCCGTCGGCTTCGCTCACCAGCTCCCAGGAGAACCGCGCGGTGTCGTGGTGCCCGTCGACCGCCCCGCTGAGCCGGAAGGCGAACCCCGGGAAGGCGGCGTGGGCGGCCGCGACGGCCGCGCCGATCTGCTCGTGCCCCCGCACGTCGGCCAGCGGGTCGGTGTAGGTCCCGTCCACGGCCCAGGCGGCCGCCACCGCCTTGGCGAGGGCCTGCGGCTCGCGGGCGTTCCACGCCTCGAAGTAGCGGGCGACCGCGCCCCGGTAGCGGTCGGCGGGCTCGCGGCGGTCGGTGTCGTGACGGTCGGTCGCGGACATGGGAATCAGCCCCCTGTGAGGTCGAAGTCGCTGGTCGGGAACCGGTTCGGAGTCGTTCCCGACCCGGTGCGACCACTGTGCCCGCCGGGCGGTGACGGGGTCGATTACCCCGGAGGTCATGGCTCTCGCGCGGGGGTGGCGGATTTCGGCCAGCGGCGGACCGGAATATGCCAACAGACTGGCCGGAAAAGCGTGGTGACAGTGTTTCAGTCGTGAACATACTCGGCTGCAGGGGCAGTTCAGCCTCGGGAGCCGCACGGAAAGCGAGGCCCAGCCGGCAGACGACGGACGGGGGAGTGAGACGTGCACGACGAATTCCTGTGCCATGTCACCGCATACGGCTGGTGCGACGGTCGCCGCATCGGCGTACCGCTCGGCACCTACCGGGCGCCTACGCTCGCGCTCGCCCTGTGGTGGCTGCGCGACCGGGCCTCCTGGATCGCCGAACGGCTCGACCCCAGCCCGGACAGCGAGCACATCCCCCCGTACGCCCTGGTGCCGGTCGCGGACACGGTGCCCGACGTGCCGGGCGTCCTGCGGGCCTGGTGCGCGGACGTGGCCGGGCAGGAGCTGGTGGCCGACGAACTCGCCGGCGGGCGCCTGGTGCGGATCGCCGCCAGCGACGACACCACCGAATACGAGCTGCTCGCCGAGTCGGTCGACGCGCTGCGCATGCAGCGCACCCTCCCGGCCCTGGTCGTACCGGTCGCCTGAGCCCCGCGGCCCGGCCACCGGAGCGGTGTTCGCCGAAAGGCGCACGGACGTACGAATCGATAGAATTCGGGCATGGCGGAGCGGCCGGTCGCCTCGACGGCGCCCGAACTGGTCCTGGAGACCGAGTCGGGCTCCACCGTGATGACCCCGGGCCACGCCTACCACGTGGGCCGTGACCCGCTCAGCGACGTCGTCCTCGACGACGCCCGCGTCTCCTGGCACCACGCCGTGCTGCGCCCCGACGGCGACCACTGGACGCTGCTGGACGAGCACAGCACCAACGGCACCTACGCCGACGGCCGGCGCGTCCACGAGTGGGACGTCGGACCCGGCTGCGAGATCCGCTTCGGCAGCCCGGGCGACGGCCCCCGCGCCACGCTCCTCGGCCGGACCCCGCCGCCCGCCGAACGCCCCTCGGCCGTCTCGATGCCCGAGCTCACCGGCACCTTCCGGCAGCCGACCACCGTCCGGCCGCTGCCCGCCCGCACCGTGCGCATCGGCCGCGCCGCCGACAACGACCTCGTCATCGACGACCTCGTGGTCTCGCGCAGGCACGCCGAACTGCGCGCCGGGCCCGACGGCACCTACGAGATCGTCGACCTGGGCAGCCACAACGGCACCTACCTCAACGGCAGCCCGGTCGAGCGCGCCCCGGTCCGCGCAGGCGACGTCGTCGGCATCGGCCACTCCGCGTTCAGCCTGGTCGGCGACACCCTCCAGGAGTACGTCGACACCGGCGAGGTCTCCCTGGACGTGCAGGACCTCACCGTCGCCGTCGACCGTGGCCGCAAGACCCTCCTCGACCACGTGTCCTTCCCCGTGGGCGAGAAGTGCCTGCTCGCCGTGGTCGGGCCGAGCGGCGCCGGCAAGTCGACCCTGCTGGGCGCCCTCACCGGCCAGCGCCCCGCCGACCACGGCACCGTCGTCTACGACGGCCGCGACCTCTACCGCGACTACGCCGAGCTGCGCCAGCGCATCGGACTGGTCCCGCAGGACGACATCCTGCACGCCCAGCTCACCGTGCGCGCCGCCCTCGGCTACGCCGCCGAGCTGCGCTTCCCGCAGGACACCGCCAAGGCCGAACGCCGGGCGCGGGTCGAGGAGGTCATCCGCGAACTGGGCCTGGAACAGCGCGCCGACCAGCCCGTGCACAGCCTCTCCGGCGGCCAGCGCAAGCGCGTCAGCGTCGCCCTGGAGCTGCTCACCAAGCCCTCGCTGCTCTTCCTCGACGAGCCGACCTCCGGCCTGGACCCGGGGATGGACCGCTCGGTGATGCACATGCTGCGGGGCCTCGCCGACGACGGCCGCACCGTCATCGTGGTGACCCACAGCGTCCTCAGCCTCGACGTGTGCGACCGCCTGCTGGTCCTCGCGCCAGGCGGCCGCACCGCCTACTACGGCCCGCCCGAGGACGCCCTGCGCTTCTTCGGGTTCGCCGAGTGGCCCGAGGCGTTCGAAGCGTTCGAGCGCGACCGGGACCGCGACTGGGCGGGGGAGTACCGCGCCTCGCCGCTGCGCCGGCAGTACGTCGTCGACGCCAGCGCCCAGCCGCCGCTGCCCCGCGAGGGCCCGGTGATCATGCTGCCGCCGCCGCGCCCGCGCAGCCGGGGCGCCCAGCTCGGCACGCTCGTGCGCCGCTACGCCTCCGCCCTGAGCGCCGACCGCACCTTCCTCGTCATCATGATCGCCCTGCCGTTCGTGATGGGCGCGATGGCCCGCGCCCTGGCCGGCAGCGCGCTCACCCGCGAGAGCGTGATGAACGCGCTGCTGATCCTGTGCGTCGGCGGTGTCCTGACCGGGGCCGCCAACGCCGTGCGCGAGCTGGTCAAGGAGCGCGTCATCTACCGGCGGGAGCGGGCCGTGGGGCTGTCCCGGTCGGCGTACCTGCTGTCGAAGGTGGTGGTGCTCGGCACGGTCACGGTGGTGCAGGCCGTCGTCCTCACCCTGGTCGCCCTGCTCGGCGTGGACCTCAACGCACCGGGCGGCGAAGGCGTGTTGATGCCGCCGCTCGTCGAGATCACCGTGGCCGTCGCCCTGCTGGCGTTCACGGCGATGATGCTCGGCCTGGTGGTGTCCGCGCTGGTGACCAAGGAGGAGGTCACCATGCCGCTGCTTGTGCTGCTGGCGATCGTCCAAGTGGTGTTCTGCGGCGCCCTGTTGCAGCTGCACGGCGTGCCCGGCCTGGAGCAGCTGTCCTGGCTGGTGCCCGCCCGCTGGGCGCTCGGCGCCATGGCCGGCACCCTCGGCCTGGCCCGGATCGTGCCCGGCAAGCTGACCGACGACCCGCTGTTCGAGCACCGGGCGGCGGTCTGGCTGCTCGACGTCGGGATGCTCGTGGTGCTCTCCCTCGTGTTCGGCTTCGTCGTCTCGCGGCTGCTGCGCCGCCACGAGCCCGCGATCATGCGGAAGTAGGCCGCCCCCATGACGCTGCCGACCCCCGGATTCCGGCCGACGCACGTCGTGCCCGGGCGTGGCACGCCCGCCTGGGAGGCACCCGACCCCGCCCGGCCGACGGTGCCCCTGGACCCGTTGCTGCCGGTCCAGCTCCTCCAACGGCGCGGCGACTGGGCCCAGGTGCTGTGCTCCAACGGCTGGTCCGCCTGGGTCGACGGCCGCCACCTGATCGCCGTACCGCAGGACCCGCCCGCCCCCGGCGGCCCGCTCACCGCCACCGAGGACCCGCGCCCGCTGCTGGCCCGCGCCGAGCAGGCCCTCGCCCGGTACCGGGCCGCCGTCGAGGAGGTGGCCCGCGGCACCCTCGACGGGGAGGACTTCCGCCGCCGCACCCAGGGCGTGCGGATCGGCGTGGTCGTCGACGGCGAGTCGGTCTGGCTCTACGACGCCGTCCAGGGCCGCTGGGCGTACGGCGACGGCACCGCGCTGAGCACCTACGCCACCGACGAGGAGCCGGGCGAGCGCCCCGCCGCCCCTGGCTACGCCCCGACCCGCGTCGTCACCCCGGACGGGGAGCCGTGACCGCGCGCCGCGGGGGTGCCACGGCGGCCGGTCCACGCCGACGGGCCGCCGGAGCCGGGACGGCCGCCCGTGCGGAGGGGCCCTGATGGCCCACGAGTCGGACCTGTTCTCCGGGCGGCCCTCCGAACTGGTCGGCCGGCAGGTCGCGGGCTACCGCATCGAGGGCGAACTGGGCCGCGGCGGCATGGCCGTCGTCTACCGGGCCCGCGACCTGCGCCTGGACCGCACCGTCGCGCTGAAGCTGCTCGCGCCCGAACTCGCCCGCAACGACACCTTCCGTCGGCGCTTCACCCACGAGTCCCGGGTGGCCGCGGCGATCGACCACCCGCACATCGTGCCGATCTTCGAGGCGGGCGAGACCGACGGCGTGCTGTACATCGCCATGCGCTACGTGGAGGGCAGCGACCTGCGCCACCTCCTGGACCGCCAGGGCCCGCTGCCGCTGCCGACGGCGGTGCGCATCGCCGCCCAGGTCGCCTCCGCGCTGGACGCGGCCCACGAGCACGGCCTGGTGCACCGGGACGTCAAGCCCGGCAACATCCTCGTCGCGCGCGGCACCGACAGCGACCACCCCGAGCACGTCTACCTCACCGACTTCGGCCTGACCAAGAAGTCCCTGTCGCTGACCGGCTTCACCACGGTCGGTCAGTTCGTCGGCACCCTCGACTACGTCGCCCCCGAGCAGATCTCCGGCAAGCCGGTCGACGCCCGCTGCGACGTGTACGGCTTCGCCTGTGTGGTCCACGAGTGCCTCACCGGCCACCCGCCGTTCCGCCGCGACGACGACATGGCCCTGCTGTGGGCCCACCAGTACGACGACCCGCCCCCGCCCAGCGCGTCCCGGCCCGGACTGCCCGCCGGGATCGACGCGGTGTTCGCCCGGGCCCTGGCCAAGACCCCCGAGGCCCGCCACGACACCTGCCTGGCCTTCGTCGCCGAGCTGCGGGCCGCCGGACGCGACGACCGGGCCCGGCGCCACCCCCTCACCGAACCGGCCGGCCGGCCCGTGCCCCGGAACGGTCCGAGACCCCCGCCGCGCTGGGCGCAGCCGGTGGTCGGCCGGTACCCCTGACCTGCGGACCCCGGCCGCTACCGCCGCCGGACCCCGCGTGCCAGCAGGCCGCCCAGGCAGCCGGTGACCAGCCCCCACAGGGCGGCCAGACCCAGGGCCGTCCACAGGTGCGGACGCAGGAAGAGCCGTCCGGACAGGCCGCCGCCCAGGTCGCCGATGCCGAGCACCGACAGGCCGAAGTGCGCGGACAGCCGACCCAGCAGGCAGACCGCGAGGACCGTGAGCACCAGTGCCACCGCCATGTGCAGCGCGTGCTGCCACAGCCGGGTCCGGGTGGGTGACCGGGACGCCATCAGGAACGCGGCGGTCAGCACCAGCACGGCCGCGACGACCAGGAGCCACCAGGTCCGGCCGTCGTGCTCGGCGAGCGTGCGCAGGTTCAGGGTGGCGGTGTCCGGGCCGCGCAGCACCTCGTCCAGCACGTGCGGCATCGGCAGCCCGAACGGGCCGTCCACGCGCCCCTCCCAGGTGACGCCGAGCCCCAGGGTGAGCGCGAGCCACACCAGGTTGGGCAGGCCCAGCAGGAGCACCGCCAGCGTCTGCGCCGGATGCCCGCGGGTGAGGAGCACGACGACGCCGACGACGACGCCCAGCGCGACGTACGCCAGCAGCAGCGCCACCATCGCGTACGCGGCCGGACGCACCGACTGCTGGAACCGCAGCAGCCGCCGCGGCAGCGGGGCCCCGGGCGCCACCAGCAGCGCCAGCACGAGCACCCCGGCGCACCACACCAGCCCGACGAACAGGCTGAGCGGCACGTCCGTGGTGAAGCCGACCCTCGGGGTGACGCCGAACAGCTCGCCGAGGTCGTCCAGTTCACTGCGGCCCAGGGACACCGAGAACGTCTGCCGTGCCGCCAGGGCGAGGGCCAGCAGGCCGAGCAGCCACAGCACGGCGACGCGCAGCGCCCACCCGGCCAGTTCCCCGGCGCCGGCGACCGCCCGGTGACGCAGCGGGCGCAGGAATCCGGCGGCCAGCACCAACGCCCCCGTGAGCGTCACGGACAGCGGGACCACGGTCAGCCCGCCCTTGCTGCCCGCCAGGTCGCCCGCGCTCCCGGACAGCTCGACGCTCCCGCCGACGGACGTGACGACGGTCGCCGCGACCACGCGCGGGAAGGCGCCGTCCGGCAGGTCGGCCGCCCCGGCCGCCCACAGCCCGAGCGCGGCCACCCCGAGCATGGAGAGCAGACACGCCAGGGCGGTGACGAGCGCGTGGACCCAGCCGTGGCGGGCGGCGGCCGGTGCGACCGCCGGTGCGGGGGAGCGGGGGTGACTCACGTCAGCCACGCTAGGCAGCACCTCGCCCGCCCGCCCGCCGGGAGAGGCGTCCGGGCGCCCCGTCCGCTTGCGGGCACCACTCCACCGGAGCACACAATGGAATGAAGCGGAACAAAGGCGGGTGAATCCCCCGGAACGTCCTCGGGACTTTCCCGCAGGAGACCACGCCGGGAGAAGCTCGTGAGCGCCGAACCGCCGTTCTCCGGCCGCCCCACCGGACCACCCTCGGGCCCCCTGTCGGGTCCCTCCCAGCCACCGTCGGGCCCGCCCTCCCAGCCCCCCGGCGGCCCCCCGGGCGGCGACTCCGGCGGCACCCCGCCGCACCGGCCGTGGTGGAGGTCCGCACCCCGCGTCGCCGTGCTGACCGCCGTCGTGGTGGCCGCGGTCGCCGTGGCGCTGGTCCTCGGCCGCTCCGGCGGCGGCTCGGGCAGCGGCGGCGAGGTCTTCCTCCAGGCCGCGGGCAAGACCGGCCCGGACCCGTTCACCGAGTCCACCGCCGAGGACAACTCCGCCCCGCCCGTCTCCGTCCCGCCGACCGCCGCGACCGCCCCCACCAACGAGGTCCGGGGCGTCGACGGCGGCTCCGCCGGTCTCTACGGCGGCACCCGCCACCTCTCCGCCTGCGACGTCGAGAAGCAGATCCGCTCCCTGGGCGCCGACGCCACCAAGAACGAGGCCTTCGCCTCGGTGGCCGGTGTCACGCCCTCCGGCGTCCCCGCCTACCTGCGCGGCCTGACCCCGGTGCAGCTGCGCATGGACACCCGCGTCACCAACCACGGCTACCGCGACGGCGCCGCCACCGGCTACCAGGCCGTCCTCCAGGCCGGCACCGCCGTGCTCGTCGACGCCCGCGGCCTGCCCCGCGTGCGCTGCGCCTGCGGCAACCCGCTGACCCCGCCCGTGCCGCAGAGCACCACGCCCAGGCCCACCGGTGACTCCTGGCCGTCGTACAGCCCGGCGAACGTCGTCGTGGTGACCCCCGCACCCCGGGCCGTGGACGTCTTCGTGCTCTACGACCCCGAGCACCACGGGTGGATCGCCCGGCCCCGTGGGGACACCGGGCGCCACGACCGGCCGGCACCGCCCCCGACGCACCCCTCGCCCCCGGTGAGCGTCTCCCCGTCCGGCGAGTCGAGCGGCCCGTCCTCGTCGAGCAGCAGTCCCTCGACGTCCGGGTCCACCTCGCCCGGCGCGTCCTCCTCGTCCCCGAGCAGCAAGCCCCCGGCGCCGCCCGAGCCCCCGCCGCCCCCGGACTCGTCGTCGAGCGAGCCCAAGACGGGCGACTCCGTCGTCTCCCCGCCCGAGAAGCCCCCGTCGCAGGGCGGCAGCTCACCCCAGTCGGCCCCCGAGGCCCCGGTCTCCCCGGCCGCCCCGGGCTCCTCCGCCGAGCCCCCACCGGCGTCCTGACGGGACCGGACGGTACCGTGCGCAGGGTGTCCCGCGTCTCCCGGGCGACGTGACGCAGCGCACGTGAAGTGCACGGGAGTGCAATGCGCGGCACGGGGTACCAGCTCAGGTGCAACAGCATCCGGCCAGGTGAGGCCTCCCAGAGAGAACAGCATGACCGAGCAACTGGACGGGGCAGTGATACCGACTGGTTTCGACGTGCCCGTGGAACCCCTGCGGCGCGCCGCGCACTACACCGGTGAGCCCGGCTGCATCGCCGAAGCCCGCGCCTTCGCGGCGCGCTTCGTCGAGCAGCTGCGGCAGGAGTGGTGCGCCGGGATCGACGAGCGCACCGACGGCGAGGTCATGCTCGTCGTCAGCGAACTGGTCACCAACGCCGACCGGCACAGCAACGGTCCGTACATCCTGGAGCTGGAGGGCACCGACAGCACCCTCACGGTGTCCGTGTACGACAGCAGCGACGCCCTGCCCATGCGCTACCCCAAGGACCCCCGGCGGATCGGCCGGCACGGTCTGGAGATCGTGCACGCCCTGGCGGCCGAGGTGAGCGCCGAGCGGGTCCCGGTCGGCAAGCGGGTCCGCGCGCTGCTCCGCCTCGGTGACCGCGCCGCCCTCGGCGGCGCCGCGAAGCAGCCGGCCGCCGCGGTGGCCGACCCCGCCACGGCGGGCGATTCGTCCGGTTCCACCGAGGGCGGAATGTCAGGGGCTTCCCCTCAGGGTGACCGCTCCTAGGCTGGAGCAATGACCGAGCGAGCGACCGACGAAGCCCGAGTGATCCCGCTGCGCCCGCCCGCCGGGCGCCCGGGGACCGGCACGCCCCCCGCCAGGGAGCCCCTGTGGCGCGACCTGGTGGGAGACGCGCTGCGCCGTGAACGCCAGGCCCAGGAACGCACCCTGAAGGACGTCGCCGACGCGGCCCGGATCTCCATGCCGTACCTCTCGGAGGTCGAGCGCGGCCGCAAGGAGGCGTCCTCGGAGGTCCTCGCCGCCGCCGCGCACGCCCTCGGCCTCACCCTCTCCGACCTGCTCACCCGGGTGCAGGGCGACCTCGCCCGCCGCCCGGCCCGCGGTCGCACCGCGAACCGGACGCCGCACGGCGGGCTCTGCCTGGCCGCCTGACGCGGGTACGGCCGCCCGGCAGTGGATGCGGGCGGCCGGTGCCGTGTTCCGGGGGGCCGGTCGGGCCGTGGGTCAGACCGTCACCAGACGCCGGCTCAGGACCTCGTCGGCCAGCCCGTAGGCCACGGCCTCCTGCGCGGTGAACACCTTGTCGCGGTCCATGTCGGCCCGCAGCGTCGCCACGTCGTGGTGGGTGTGCCGGGACAGCACCTCCTCCACCTGCGCGCGGATTCGCACCATCTCCTTGGCCTGCAGGGAGAGATCGGCGACCGTGCCCCGGCTGCCGCCGCTCGCGGGCTGGCCGAGCAGCACGCGCGCGTGCTCCAGCACGAACCGCCGCCCGGGGTCCCCGCCGGCCAGCAGCACGGCCGCCGTCGAGGCCGCCTGCCCGACGCAGAACGTCGAGATCGGCGCCTGCACGAAGGTCATCGTGTCGTAGATCGCCATCAGTGAGGTGAACGAGCCGCCGGGCGAGTTGATGTAGATCGCGATCTCGTGCTCCGGCGCCGCCGACTCCAGGTGCAGCAGCTGCGCGATCACCACGTTGGCGACGCCGTCGTCGATGTCGGTGCCGAGGAAGATGATGCGCTCGTTCAGCAGCCGGCTGAACACGTCGAAGGACCGCTCGCCCTGCGGGGTGCGCTCGATGACGTTCGGGATCGTGTAGCTCCCCATGTCACAGCCCCGTCCGTCGTCGGGTGGCCGCCGGGCGCACGTCGGCGAGCGACGTGACGACGTGGTCCACCATGCCGTACTCCTTGGCCTCCTCGGCCGTGAACCAGCGGTCGCGGTCGCCGTCGCGGGCGATGGTCTCCGGGCTCTGCCCGGTGTGCTCCGCGGTGATCCGCTCGATGGTCCGCTTGGTGAACTCCAGGTTCTCCGCCTGGATCTCGATGTCCGCGGTGGTGCCGCCGATCCCCGCCGACGGCTGGTGCATCATGATCCGCGCGTGGGGGAGCGCGTAGCGCTTCCCGGGCGCGCCGACGCTCAGCAGGAACTGGCCCATGCTCGCGGCGAAGCCCATGGCGAGGGTCGACACGTCGTTGGGGATGAGCTGCATGGTGTCGTAGATGGCCAGGCCCGCGTGGACCGAGCCGCCCGGGCTGTTGACGTACAGGCTGATGTCGGTGCGCGGGTCCTCCGCGGACAGGATCAGCAGCTGGGCGCAGACCCGGTTGGCGGAGACCTCGTCGACCTGGGTGCCCAGCAGCACGATGCGCTGGCCCAGGAGCTGCGCGGCGAGCTGGTCGTCGAAGCGGGTGGGCGCGGTGTCGCCCTCCTCGGCGCGGGGCGGCGCGGCCGGCGGCCGGCCGGCGGAGAGTGGGGACATGGAAGCTCCTCGGGTCGCGGGTCGGACACGGCGGGTGGTCGCCGTGCGCCCCACTCTCGGGCCGGACCCGGCCGCCGCGGGGACTTCCCTGCCGTCGGCAGATTCGCCGACGGCAGAGCGCCCGGCCCGGCCGGGCGGCGCCGGAGGAGACCGGCGTCCGGCCGATGAGTTCCGCCGCCCGGACCGGTCGACACAGATGACCGCGTTCCGCGTCCCGCACCCAGGAGGCAGCCCATGACCGCCGACGGCTTCACCACGTGTCTCTGGTTCGACACCCAGGCCGAGGAGGCCGCGCAGTTCTACGTCTCGGTCTTCAAGAACTCCAGCACCGGCACCACCACGTACTACACCGAGGGAGCCCCCCGGCCCGCCGGGACCGTCCTGACGGTCGACTTCACGGCCAACGGCCAGAGGTTCGTGGCGCTCAACGGCGGCCCCGAGTTCACGTTCAGCGAGGCCGTCTCCTTCCAGATCGACTGCGACGACCAGGAGGAGATCGACTACTACTGGAGCAAGCTCACCGAGGGCGGCGGGCAGCCCGGCCCCTGTGGCTGGCTCAAGGACCGCTTCGGAGTGTCCTGGCAGGTCACGCCGAAGGTCCTCAGCGAGATGATCGCCGGCCCCGACCGGGAGAAGACCACCCGCGCGATGAACGCCATGATGACGATGGGCAAGCTGGACATCGCCGCCCTCCAGCGGGCCTACGACGGCGAGTGACCGTCCGGGCGGCGCTCCGCCTCACCGGGGCTCGGCCAGGACCTCCCTGATCACGTGCCGGGAGTTCTCCGCCAGCGGCGGATTGGTCTCCCAGTAGAACGGCAGCTGGACCAGCGAGATCGACAGCGCCCAGCCCCGGCCCCGGGCCCACTCGGCGTCGTCCGCGCCGACCGCCTCCCGGAAGGCGCCCCGCGCCGCAGCGGGCAGCAGGTTCCAGGCCACGATCAGATCGACGGCCGGGTCCCCCACGCCCACGCAGCCGAAGTCCAGGACCGCCGCCAGCCGGCCCCCGGCGACCAGCACGTTGCCGGGGGAGAGGTCGGCGTGCGCCCAGACCGGAGCGCCGGTGTGCCCGGGCGCCCGCAGCGCCTCCTCCCACCGGGCGGTCACCGCGGCGGTGTCGATCCGCCCCGCCAGCTGAGCGAGGGCCGCCCGGGTGTCGCCGTCCCGTCGCGCGAGCGGAACGCCCCGGTGGTTCGCCGGGCCCCCGGCCGGGTCGAGCCGCCGCAGCCCGGCCACGAACGCCCCGAGGTCGGCGGCCAGCTCCCCGGGGCGCTCCAGCGCGCCCGCGACCGGATTGCGGCCGTCCAGCCAGCCGTAGACGCACCACGGCCACGGGAACCCCTCGCCCGGCTCCCCCAGGGCCAGCGGCGTCGGCGTGGGCACGGCCAGCCGCGGCCCCAGCCGGGCCAGCCAGTGCCGTTCGTGCGCCACGCCGTCGACCGCGCCGGGGTACCGGGGCAGCCGGACGACCTTGTCGTCGCCGAGGCGGAACATGGCGTTCTCGGTGCCCGACGACGTCACCCGCGACACGGGCAGCGACGCCCACCGCGGGAACTGCGCGGCGACCAGCCGACGGACCAGCGCGGCGTCCAGGTCGATCTCGTCGGGACGCATCCTCACAGCACACATCCGGCCCATTCCAGCCCGGAACTCCCTTGCTGTCGAACGGATTTCGCCCCGCATCGCGGCCGTCCGCCGGCTCCGGCCCGGCAGCGGCGCCCGGGGTCGGCGTCCCCGCGTCCGCGACGGTCCGCGTGCTCGGCGCGCGGTCCCGCGCGGGCGTGGCTAGCGTGAGGAAGCGGACCGCGTGAGGAAGCGGACCACCCGTCTCAGTGGAAGGGCCGCCGCCATGGCCGTGCAACCAGAGGGAACCCCGTGCTGGGCCGACGCGATGTTCACCGACCTGGAGGGCGCCAAGCGCTTCTACGGTGAGGTGCTCGGCTGGACCTTCGGGGAGTCGACGTCGGAGTACGGGAACTACACCCAGGCCTACGCCGACGGCAAGGCCGTCGCCGCCGTCGTCCCGCCGATGCCGGGGCAGGAGGGGCAGTCGCAGTGGTGCCTGTACCTCGCCTCGCCGGACGCCGCCGCCACCGCGGCGAAGATCCGCGAGAACGGCGGCGAGGTGCTGATGGAACCGATGCGCGTCGGCGACTTCGGCACCATGTGCCTGGCCCGCGACCCCGGCGGCGTGGCCTTCGGGATCTGGCAGGGCGGCCGCCACGAGGGCTTCGAGGCGACGGCGGTGCCCGGCGCCTACTGCTGGGCCGAGGTCTTCACCCGGGAGCCCGAGAAGGCCGACGCGTTCTTCCCGGCGGTCTTCCCGTACCGGACCAAGCGCATCGAGGACGAGGCCATGGACTTCCGGATCTACGACCTGGGCGAGAACAGCGTGCTCGGCCGGATGGCGATGACCGAGGAGTTCCCGCCCGAGGTGCCGCCGTACGTCAACGTGTACTTCACCGTCCCGGACGTCGACGACGCCGTCGCCCGCGCCACCGAACTCGGCGGTGTGCTGCGGTTCGGTCCGGTCGACAGCCCCTTCGGACGGTTCGCGGCCCTGAGCGATCCGCAGGGCGCGAGCTTCTCGGTGATCGACGTCACGGCCACCGAGGGCGAGATGCCGAAGATGACCGAGGTCTCCTAGGTCCCGCTCCCGAACTTGCCCCAGGGCGCCCGCGCGTCGGGGCGGGAATGCCTCAGGCCCGGCCGGCCCCGCTCGTGGTCCGGGGCTGGCCGGGCCCGCTCCGCACGGCCGGGCGCCCGCCCTGGCCGTGGCATGATCGTGCGCATGGTTGAACGTGTTGTGGCCGCCTGCGACGGGGCGTCGAAGGGCAATCCGGGACCGGCCGGCTGGGCCTGGGTGGTCGCCGACGACGCCGAGGTCCCGGACCGCTGGGAGGCCGGGCCGCTCGGCCGGGCCACCAACAACGTGGCCGAACTGACCGCGCTGGAACGCCTGTTGGCGGCCACCGACCCGGCGGTGCCGCTGGAGGTCCGGATGGACTCCCAGTACGCCATGAAGGCCGTCACCACCTGGCTGCCCGGCTGGAAGCGCAACGGCTGGCGGACCTCCGGCGGCAAGCCGGTCGCCAACCAGGAGCTGGTGGTGCGCATCGACGAGCTGCTCCAGGGCCGCTCGGTCGACTTCCGCTACGTCCCCGCCCACCAGGTCGACGGCGACCGGCTCAACGACTTCGCCGACCGGGCCGCCAGCCAGGCCGCCGTGGTGCAGGAGCCCGCGGGCAGCGACCTCGGCTCCCCGGAGCCGCCGCCGTCACCGGACACCCCCGCCGCGGGCGCCGCCAAGCGCCGGCCCGCCAAGGCGGGGGCGGCCCGGCAGCGCGGCGGCGGGGCGTCGGCGCGCACCATCAAGGCAAAGTTCCCCGGCCGTTGCGTGTGCGGCCGCCCGTACGCGGCCGGTGAGCCGATCGCCAAGAACGACCAGGGCTGGGGCCACCCGGAGTGCCGCACCGCGGCCGCCGGGTGACCCGTGGCGCCGGTCAGATCACGGCGCCGCGCCAGCCGCCCGTCTCGCTGCCGCGGGACTCGATGAACTTCTTGAAGCGCTCCAGGTCGCCCTTGGTCTGCCGCTTCACGAACCCCAGCTTGTCGCCGACGGACTCGGTGACGCCCTCCGGCTGGAACTGCATCTGCAGCATCACCTTGGTGTGGGCGTCGTCGAGCCGGTGGAACGTCACGACGCCGGCCTGACGGGCGTCGCCGGAGACCGTGGTCCAGGCGACCCGCTCGTCCGGGATCTGCTCGGTGATCTCGGCGTCGAACTCGCGGTGCACCCCGTTCACACTGGTCACCCAGTGCGTCAGGGTGTCGGTGCGCTGCTCGATGCGTTCCACGCCGCTCATGAACTCGGGGAACGTCTCGAACTGCGTCCACTGGTTGTACGCGGTGTGCACCGGCACGTCGACCTCGATGGATTCCTCGACCTGTGACATGTGGGTCGTCCCCTCCTTCGTCTCGAGTGTGGTCCGGGGCGGGTACCCGACGTGCCGCGGCCCAACCCCGCTTTCCCGTACGCCAGTCGGTGTCAGTCGGTGTCGAAGGTGTAGTGCGGGGTGTGGTCGAGCAGGTCGGCCGGGGTCGTGTCGTCCCACGGCTTCATCGTCTCGTGCAGGTCGACGACCTGCGGCGTGCCGGCGGTCGGGGCGTACCCGACACCGGGGTGCCGGCGCTGCCACCGGGCCCAGAGCTTGTCGACGTAGGCGTGGTGGAGCCAGAACACCGGGTCGTTGGGGGAGACCCCGGTGGCCATCTGGCCGCCCACCCAGACGTGGACCCGGTTGTGCAGGTTGACGCCCCGCCAGCCCTCCAGGTGGTTGCGGAACCCGTCCGAGGCGCTGTTCCACGGCGCGCTGTCGTACGTCGCCATCGCCAGCACCGACTCCACCTCGGACCCGGTCGGCAGCTCCCGCACCCCGGCGCCGAGCGCCCGCCGCAGGTAGGTGCGGCCGTCCACCCGCACGGACACGGGCCAGTTGCCGGTGGCGGCGGCGAACGGACCGTCCGTCACCCGCCCGTCGAGGCTGCGTCCGGTGCCGCCGAGGAAGTCCGGCGCCCACAGCGAGGACCGCGGGGAGCGGTCGGCGGTCCAGTCCCAGTAGGGCAGCGCCACGGAGGCGTCGAAGGACTGCAGCGCCCGTTCGAACTCCAGCAGGAACCTGCGGTGCCAGGGCAGGAACGACGGCGAACGGTGGCCCGTGCGCTCGCCGTTGTCGGTGTCGCCCATGATGAAGGCGTTGTGCGTCGTGACGAAGGCGTCGTAACGGCCGCTGCGCTTGAGCTCCAGGACGGCCGCGACGAAGCGGCGCTTCTCGTCGGCGGTCAGGGTCGCCTGGTTCTTGCGGACGGTCATGTGCGGTGCTCCCGAGGTGCGGAGGGGGCGGACGGATCGGACGGGCCGGACGGGTCATACGGGTCGTGCGGCTGGTGCGGGGCCGGTGCGGCGGAGGGCTCGTATGGCCCGTACGGCCGGTTCGGGGTCACTTCGGCCGCTACGGCGGTCAGTTGGCGGGGAACGGCAGCAGCGGGGCGCCCTGGAGCTCGTCGACCGCGGCCCGGGCGGCGGCCCGCGGGGTGGGCACCGGGTCGTAGTGGCTGACCACGCTGATCCAGCTGCCGTCGGCGTTGCGCATCACGTGCAGCTCGGCGCCGTCGACGAACACGGCGTACCCGGCGCCGTGGTGACCGCCGTGGTGCTCGCCCGCGGCGACCGGCCGGCCCTGTATGCGGCGCCCCCGGTAGACCTCGTCGAACGGCGCGGGCGCGCCGTGGTCGTGGCCGCCCGCCGGACCGGTGGACGTGTCGTGGCCGTGGCCCCGCCCGGCGGCCGAGGCCGGGGTGACGACGGCGGCGGTGACGGCCGCGGCCGAGGTGAGCGCGGCCGCGGCGCCGAGCGCGCGGCGGCGGGTGAGTCCGGACATGCGGGACCTCCTGGGGTGCGGTGGGAACAGCGACCCCGTCTGCCTACCGGCCGGGTGGAGGGCGGGAGAAATCTCCCGGAACCGGTTGGCTGCGATCAGGACAATCACCCACAACCAGTGCAACCTTGAATGAAGATGATCTTGGCGTGCGCGGGGGTCGCGGGGATGCGGAGCGGGCAATTCCTTCCGGCGCAAGCGCTGTCCCCGATGATCTTTCGTCCGCCCCGCAGGCGCCGGTGGCGTGGGTCACGCGCGGAAAGTGACGCGATCCGCCTGCTACCCTGCGTCGTCAATCGACCACGTCAGGTAATGCAAGGGGTGCGCGTGAAGGTCGCCTGCGTCGGCGGCGGGCCCGCCGGCCTGTATCTCTCGATCCTGCTCAAGCTGCAGGACCCCGCCTACGAGATCACCGTCCACGAACGCGACCCGGAGGGCTCGACGTACGGCTGGGGCGTCACCTACTGGCGCGAGCTGCTCGACAAGCTCCACGCCCACGACCCCGTGTCCGCGCGGGCCGTCGCCGAGAGCTCCGTGCGCTGGAGCGAGGGCGTCGCCCACGTGCGCGACCTGGCCACCCGGCAACCCGGCGACACCGGGCACGGCATCGGCCGCCACCGCCTGCTGGAGATCCTCGCCGCCCGCGCCCGCTCCCTCGGCGTGCACCTGCGGTACGAGGACGGGATCACCCCGGACACAGTCCCCGACGCCGACCTGGTCGTCGCCGCGGACGGCGTCCACAGCGCCCTGCGCACCGCGCACGCCGACCACTTCGGCGCCCGCCTCACCCCCGGCCGCAACCGCTACCTCTGGCTCGGCACCCCCCACGTGTTCGACTCCTTCACCTTCGCCTTCGTGGAGAGCGACCACGGCTGGATCTGGTGCTACGGCTACGCCTACAGCCCCGAGCGGAGCACCTGCGTGATCGAGTGCGCCCCCGAGACCTGGACCGGGCTCGGCCTCGACCGGGCCGACGAGGCGGAGGGGCTCGCCACCCTGGAGAAGCTGTTCGCGCACGTCCTCGACGGCCGCCCCCTCGTCGGTCGCTCCTCGGGCGGGGGCGCCGCCCAGTGGCCGACCTTCCGCACCCTGACCAACCGCACCTGGCACCACGGCAACCTGGTCCTGCTCGGCGACGCCGCCCACACCACCCACTACTCCATCGGCGCCGGCACCACGCTCGCCCTGGAGGACGCCATGGCCCTGGCCGACGCGGTGCGCACGCACGACGGACTGCCCGAGGCGCTCGCCGCCTACGAGCGCGTCCGCAAGGCCGCCCTGCTGCCCGCCCAGAGCGCCGCCCGCCACAGCGCCCAGTGGTACGAGAACCTCACCCGCTACATCGACCTCCCGCCGGAGCGGATGTTCGCCCTGCTCGGCCAGCGCCACTCGCCGCTGCTGCCCCACGTCCCGCCCCAGCTGTACTACCGCCTCGACCGGGCGGCCGGACAGCTGGAGTCCCTGCGCCGCCTGAAGCGCTGGCTGGGACCCCGCCTGGCCCGCACCCCGCTTGGGTGAATGACGATTCACCGATAGGGTGAAAACCTTGGTGAATCACCATTCACCTGTTTTCCCCGCCCCGGCCGCTGGAGTGCGCATGGCGTCGCCCGCCCCGATATCCGCCCCGCCCGCCGCCACCGGCGGGCTGCGGGCCCGGCTCACCGTCCCGGTGCTGGCCTACTGCGGCACCCTCATGGCCGTCATGCAGACGGTCGTCGTGCCCCTGCTGCCGGACCTGCCGAGGCTGACCGGTTCGACGGCCGCGACCGTGTCCTGGATGGTCACCGCCCAGCTGCTGTCGGCCGCCGTCCTCACCCCGGTCCTCGGGCGCGCCGGCGACATGTACGGCAAGCGGCGCGTGCTGCTCGCCTCCTTCGCCCTGATGACCGCCGGCTCGGTGACCTGCGCGCTCACCTCGGACATCGGCGTGCTGATCGCCGCCCGCACCCTGCAGGGCGCGGCCGCCTCCGTCGTCCCGCTGTCCATCAGCATCCTGCGCGACGAACTGCCCCCCGAGCGCCGGGGCTCGGCCGTCGCCATGATGAGTTCCACCGTCGGCATCGGCGCCGCGCTCGGACTGCCCGCGGCGGCCGTCGTGGTGCAGTACAGCAACTGGCACGTGATGTTCTGGATGACGGCCGCACTGGGCGCCTCCGGCGTCGCCCTCATCCGCTGGGCGGTGCCCGAGTCACCCGTGCGCGAGCCCGGCCGCTTCGACGTCACCGGCGCGCTCGGCCTGGCCGCCGGACTGATCTGCCTGCTCCTCGCCGTCTCCCAGGGCGGCCAGTGGGGCTGGACCAGCACCCGGATCCTCGGTCTCGTCGTCGCGGCCGTCACCGTCCTCGCCCTCTGGGCGTGGCAGCAACTGCGCGCCGCTCAGCCCCTGGTGGACCTGCGGCTGGTGTCCCGGCCGCGCGTCGGCCTGTCCCACCTGGCCGCCTTGTTCACCGGCTTCGCCTTCTACGCCAACACCCTGGCGACGGCCCAGCTGGTGCAGGCGCCCGAGGCCAGCGGGTACGGCCTGGGCCTGTCCATCGTGGAGACCGGACTGTGCCTGCTGCCCAGCGGCCTGTGCATGCTGCTGCTCGCCCCGCTGTCCGCCCGCATCTCCGCGGTGCGCGGCCCCCGCGTCACCCTCGCGCTCGGCGCGGCCGTCATCGCCGCCGGGTACGCGGTGCGCATCGCCGACAGCCGCGACCTGGTGATGATCATCGTCGGGGCGACCGTCGTCGCGACCGGCACCTCACTGGCCTACTCGGCCCTGCCGTCCCTGATCCTCAAGGCCGTCCCGGCCGGCCAGACGGCCTCCGCCAACGGCGTCAACGTCCTGATGCGCACCATCGGCCAGGCCGCCTCCAGCGCCGTCGTCGCGGCGGTGCTCGTCCACCACACCAGCCCCGTCGGCGGACTGCCGGTGCCGACCCTGCGCGGCTACCTGCTCGCCTTCGGCATCGCGGGCGCGGTCGCCCTCGTGGCCTCGGCGGTGGCGCTGACCATCCCCGGGGACGCGCGGCCCGAGGAGCCCCGCCGGAAGCGGAGCGCCACCCCGGCCGTCGCGGAGGACGTGAGGGAGGGAGCATGAGTGCCGTGAGCACCCCACCCCCCACGGCGCGGGCGGACGGCCCCGCCGCGTCCGGCGCGCCGACCGCCGCCTCCCCGCCCGCTCCCGCCTCCGCCCGCCGGGACGCCGAGGCGACCAAGGCGGCCATCCTGCGCGCCGTCCGGTACCTCCTCGCCCGGCACGCGCACGCCGACATCACCCTGAAGGCGGTCGCCGAGCGGGCCGGGGTGAGCCCGCCGCTGATCCTGAAGTACTTCGGCAACAAGGACGCCCTGTTCGCCCGGGTGATGTCCTTCGAGGCCGACGCCGACGCGCTGCTGGACGCCCCCGTGGCGGAGCTCGGCCGCCACATGGTGCGGCACGTCGTGTCGAGCCAGCGCGAGCGCGGCGCCGACCCGCTGCTGCGCATCGCCTTCGCCCCGCTCCACGGCGAGCAGGGCGACATCCTGCGCGCCAACTTCCGCACCCAGGTCACCGAGCGGCTGACCGCCCGGCTGGACGGCGCCGACGCGGCCGTACGCGCCGAACTCGCCGTGGCCGCCGTCCTCGGTCTCGGCGTGATGTACGGCCTCGCCCGCGGCGACGAGCTGCGCGCCCTGCCGACCGAGTCGATCGTCGACCGCTACGGCCCGACGGTGCAGGCCCACCTCACGGGCGGGCCCGCGGGCGGACCGGCCGGTGCCGCGCCGCCACCCCGCGGGTGACAGACTGGCGCCATGGAAGAGCGCGCATTCGGTAGGTCCGGTCAGCATGCGTCCGTCGTCGGCCTCGGCACCTGGCAGCTGGGCGCCGACTGGGGCGACGTCGACGACAAGGAGGCCCTGTCCGTCCTGGAGGCGGCGGCCGAGTCGGGGGTGACCTTCTTCGACACCGCCGACGTCTACGGCGACGGGCGCAGCGAGCAGACCATCGCCGCGTTCCTCAGCGGCCGCCCCGACCTGCACGTGATGGTGGCCACCAAGATGGGCCGCCGCGTCGAGCAGGTCCCCGAGAACTACGTGCTGGACAACTTCCGCGCCTGGAACGACCGTTCCCGCCGCAACCTCGGGGTCGACCGCATCGACCTGGTCCAGCTGCACTGCCCGCCCACCGCCGTCTACTCCTCCGACGAGGTCTTCGACGCCCTCGACACCCTCGTCGAGGAGGAGCGCATCGCCCACTACGGCGTGAGCGTCGAGACCGCCGCCGAGGCGCTCACCGCGATCGCCCGGCCCGGCGTCGCCAGCGTGCAGATCATCCTCAACCCGTTCCGCATGAAGCCCCTGTACGAGGTGCTCCCCGCGGCCCGCGCGGCCGGCGTCGGCATCATCGCGCGCGTGCCGCTGGCCTCCGGGCTGCTGTCCGGCAAGTACACCAAGGACACCGTCTTCCCGGAGAACGACCACCGCACCTACAACCGGCACGGCGAGTCCTTCGACCAGGGCGAGACCTTCTCCGGCGTCGACTACGAGACCGGCGTCGAGGCCGCCGTCGAGTTCTCCGCCCTCGCCCCCGAGGGGTACACGCCGGCCCAGCTCGCCCTGCGGTGGATCATCGACCAGCCCGGGGTCACCACCGTGATCCCCGGTGCCCGCTCGCCCGAGCAGGCCCGCGCCAACGCGGCCGCCGCCCGGCTGCCCGAGCTGTCCGAGGAGACCCTCGCCGCCGTGCGGGACCTGTACGAGCGGCGCATCAAGGACCAGGTCGAGGGCCGCTGGTAGCCGGCCCCGGCAGCTCGCCGGGAACGGCCGCCGGCCGACGAGAGGAACCGCGTCCACGGGGTAGGCGGTAGGGCAGATGAACAGGCTCTGAACCCGGGGAGGACGCACCGTGACGGTCATAGGCAACGACGCCGAACGAAGAAGAGGGCGCAACGAGACCGAGGAGGAGCGCGCCGACCGGATGTGGGGCGAACTCATCCAGGAGATCCGCGTCGCCCAGACCGGTGTGCAGATCCTCTTCGGCTTCCTGCTGACCGTCGTGTTCACCCCGCGCTACGCCCGCCTGGAGGACGTGGACCAGGTCATCTACATCGTCACCGTGGTCCTCGGCGCCTGTGCGACCGGCGCCCTGATCGGCCCGGTGTCGCTGCACCGCCTGGTCTCCGGCCGCCGCGTCAAGCCGCAGGCGGTGCAGTGGGCGTCCCGGCTGACCGTGGTCGGCCTGCTCCTGCTGCTGGCCACCATGACCGCCTCGCTGCTGCTCATCCTGCGCGTCGCCACCCACGACGCCTTCGTGCCCTACCTGGTGGCCGCCGTGGTCGCCTGGTACGGCCTGTGCTGGTTCATCCTGCCGCTGTGGACCCGGCGCCGCTACACCTCGCAGTGACCCGCCGGCGCCGCCGCGCCCGGTGCGGACGCGGCGGCGCCTCGGTCAGCGGTCCAGCGCGGCGAGCTGCCGGTCGTGCAGCCGCCCGAGGACCAGCACCGAGACGGCGGCGCCGCGGTGGCGGCATGAGTACGGCTACTCAGCCGGCCCCCGCCGCCGCACCCCCCCCGTGCCCGGCCGTCCCTCAGGCGAAGGCCTCACGCAGCGCGGGCAGCAGGGTCTTCTCCGACCAGTCCAGGAACGGCTCCTGCGCGTCCCCGCCGATCTGCACCAGCGCGACCTCGTCGAACCCCGCCTCCACGTAGGGCCGTACGGCCTCCACGAACGCGTCCGGGTCGTCGCCGCACGGGATGGACGCGGCCACGTCGTCGGGCGTCACGAACTGCGTGGCCGCCTCGAACGAGTCGGGGTGGGGCAGTTCGGCGTTCACCTTCCAGCCGCTGCCGAACCAGCGGAACTGCGCGTGCGCCCGCTTCACGGCCGTCTCCCGGTCGGTGTCGAAGCTGACCGGGAGCTGGCCCACCCGGGGCTTGCCCGCGCCGCCGTGCCGGTCGAACGCCTCCAGCAGCCCCGCCTTGGGCTCGGTGGCGATGACCAGGTCCGCGAAGCGCCCGGCCAGTCGGCAGGACTGCTCGCCGGAGACCGCGATCCCGATGGGCGGCGGCTCGTCCGGCAGGTCCCACAGCCGGGCCGACTCGACGTCGAAGTGGGTGCCGTGCCGCGTCACGTGGCCGCCCTTGAAGAGCGCCTGGATGATTTCCACGGCCTCCTCGAGCATCTCGTGCCGCACGTCCACGGCCGGCCAGCCGCCGCCCACCACGTGCTCGTTGAGGTTCTCCCCACTGCCGAGGCCCAGCCGGAACCGGCCGCCGGACAGCAGCTGCATGGTCGCCGCCTTCTGCGCGACGACGGCCGGGTGGTAGCGGACGCTCGGACAGGTCACGTAGGTCATCAGCGGGATGCGCGTGGTCGCCTGCGCGGCGGCCCCCAGGACGCTCCAGGCGTACGGCGCGTGGCCCTGCGCGCGCAGCCACGGGAAGTAGTGGTCCGAGGTCACCGAGAAGTCGTACCCGACCTCCTCGGCCCGCACCACGTGCCCGACGAGCTCACGGGGGCCCGCCTGCTCGGTCATCATCGTGTATCCGATTCGCACCATGGGCCCCGAGTCCCCGGACCGGGGCGGGGGAAAACGGCCCGGCCCGGCGCGGATCCGGCGCATCTCACACGGCACCCCCGTCGAAACCGCCCCGCCGTCCGCGTGAGGATGTGGGCATGACACTCCCCCAGAGCACCCCCGGCGCCCAGGGCGTCGACGCCTCGGGTGTCCTCGCCTTCCTCGACGCGGTCGAGACGGCCCCCGGCATCGAGCCGCACAGCCTGATGGTCCTGCGTCACGGGCACCTCGTCGCCGCCGGCTGGTGGGCGCCGTACACGCCGGAGCGCCGACAGCTGCTGTACTCGGTCAGCAAGAGCTTCACCGCCACGGCCGCCGGTCTCGCCGTCGACGAGGGACTGGTCCGCCTCGACGACCCGGTCCTGTCGTACTTCCCCGAGCTGGACGCCGGGATCACCGACCCGCGCAGCCGCGCGCTGCGCGTCCGGCACGTGGCGGCGATGGCCAGCGGGCACGCCGACGAGACCCTGGACCGGGCTCGCGCCCTGGACCCCGGGGACCTCGTGCGCGGCTTCCTGCTGCTGCCGCCCGACCACGACCCGGGCACGGTCTTCGCCTACAACCAGCCCGCCACCTACGCGCTCGCCGCGATCGTCCAGCGCGTCACCGGACAACCCCTCACCGCGTACCTGCGCCCCCGGCTGCTCGACCCGCTGGGCATCGGCGACGTCGCCTGGCTGCGCGACCGCTCCGGCCGCGAGCTGGGCTTCAGCGGCCTGCACGCCCCGACCGACGCGCTCGCCCGGCTCGGCCAGCTGTACCTGGGCCGGGGGGAGTGGCGGGGACGGCGGCTGCTGTCCGAGCGGTGGGTCGCCGAGGCCACGCGGGAACACGTCGCGACGGCCGGGGCGATGGGCGACGGCGAGGGCGACCGGCAGGACTGGGACCGGGGCTACGGCTTCCAGTTCTGGCGCTCCCGGCACGGCTACCGCGCCGACGGCGCCTACGGCCAGTTCGCGCTGGTGCTGCCCGAGCACGACGCCGTGGTCGCGCTGACCGCGGCGGCCGTGGACACCCAGGGCCTGCTGCGGCTGGTCTGGGACCACCTGCTGCCCGCCTTCCGGACCGCCCCCGTCACGGGGCGCGAGGACGCCGAGGCCGCCCTGGCCGAGCGCCTGGCCGGACTCGCCCTGGCACCCGTGTCCGGCAAGACCGCACCGCCGGACCGGGCCGAGGCCTGGTCGGGCGCCGCGTTCACCCCGGGCGACGGGGGGTGCGCCGACGTGCCCGGCCTGACCGGCGCCGTGGTCGCGCCGGGTCCTGACGGCTGGACGGTGACCCTCACCGAGGCCGGCCGGCCGTTGGAGCTGGGGCTCGGCGCGGGCGGCTGGTCCGTGTCCGAACGGCCGTTGCCCCTCGCGGTCAGCGGTGGCTGGAGCGACGGCGACCGCCTCGCCGTGGACGTGGTGTTCCTGGAGACCCCGCACCGGTTGCGCCTGACCTGCACCCTGCCCGACCGCACGCTCAGCGCCCGCTGGGACACCACCCCGCTGCACGGCCCGGCGCTGCACCGGATGGCTGCGCCGAGCTGAGCACGGGGCACGCGCCCGCTGTTCTCAGGTCCCGCCCGGCCGGAACGTCCGCAGGACGGTGGCGAGGGCCCGCTCGTTCCCCGGGCGGTCCCAGTCCCCGGCGGGCGTGGTCCAGCGCAGCGAGAAGCCGCGGTTGCCGCCGAGCAGGAACCCCCGGCCGAAGGTCCGCACCCGGGTCCCGCCGACGTCCGTCAGCCACTCCATGTCGGCGGCCCGGTACCCCTGGTACGTCGTCGCCCGGATCTCCCCGAGGCGCCGGAACCCGGCGAGCTGCCGGAGCCCGGGCTCGACGTCCTCCCGCCACACGGCGACCGGGTCCGGCCCGACGCGCTCGCTGTAGGTGACCGCGAGCGTGCGCGGGTCGTCCGGCGCGCCGAAGGTGACCCGGTAGGCGAGGCCGTCTTGGCGCGCGGTGTCCAGGCGCCGCCAGCCGTCGGGCAACGCGACCGCGAAGCCCTCGGGGGCGCGGTACAGCGTGAAGCCGGCCGGGAGGGCGCCGCCCGAGGGCGCCGGGGCCGGGCCGGTGGACGCGAACGGCCCTGAGGAGGGCGTGGCCGGGGCGGCCGTGGCGGACGGGGCCGACCCGGACGGGTCCGGAGCGGAGGGCGATGGGGCGGAGGGCGACGGGGCGGGGGAAGGGGGCGACGAGGCCGACGCCCGGCCCGGGCCGCCGCCGGACGCCCGGTCTGCGGTGCCCGGCAGCTGCCGCGTCACGGCCAGCGCGGCCACCGCCACGGTCACGACGGCCAGCACGGTGCCCACCGCCATCACCCGGCCACCGCGGCGCGGGCCCGCCCGGCGCGCCGCCACGTACGCCCGCCGCAGCCCGCGCGCGGACAGCGCGTGCGGGTCGGCGTCCAGGACGCGGGCCAGCGCCGCGCGCACCTCGGCCCGGTTCGGCCGCTCCCGGGAGTCCTTGCGCAGCAGGCCCTGCACCGTCGGGCCGAGCGGACCCGCGCGCAGCGGGGTGCGCAACGGCAGCCGGTCGACGCCCCGCAGGGTCGCCTCGGGCCGGTCGCGGTCCCGGTACGCGGGCCGGCCCTCGACCATCGCGTACAGCATCGCGCCGAGGGCCCACAGGTCGGCGGCGGGCCCGATCCGCTCGTCGCGGGCCTGCTCGGGCGAGGCGTACGACGGCGCGGCGACCCGCGGCACGAGCCCCGCCCCGGCGAGGCCGAAGCCGGTCAGCACCACGGGACCCCGGTCCCGCACGAACACCTGACCGGGACTCAGCTCGCCGTGGGTGATGCCCTGGGCGTGGGCGGCCTCCAGCACCTCGAGGACCTCCAGCCCGACGGCCGCCGCCCGGACCGGGTGGAACGCGCCCTCCTGCTCCATCAGCTGGCCCAGCGGCCGGCCGTCGATCCACTCGGTGACGGTCCACAGCGCGGTGCGCTCCACGACCGCGTCGAGCACGGCGGCGATCCGGCCGGGGCACAGCCGGGCCATCGTCCGCGACATGCGCACCACCCGCTCGGCGGCCCGGCGCATGTCCTCCTCGCCGGTGTCCGGGGGCAGCCGGGTCCAGGTCACCAGACAGGGGCGGCCCCGCTCCCCGCCGTCGGTGTCCTCGCCGTACCAGCTGACGCGGTGCGTCTCCTGGTGCACGACGTCGAGGAGCCGGTACTTCCCGGCGACCACCTCGTGGGTGGAGCCGTGCGCCTCGGCCATGGTCATCCCTCGCTGAACCCCGGACTCTGCTTGCCCAGTGGTACGACGGCCGGGACGGCGAGCGTTCAAAGGAACCACACATCCGGCGCGATTCCTGTCTTTTGTTCAGTCAGTTCGGACGCCAGGAGCCCGGTAGCCCGTAGCCCCCGGCAGCCCGGTCAGCGCAGCCCGAAGCGCTCCGCCCAGGCCAGGACGTCGCCGGTCGTGGCGTTGCCGCCGCAGACCACCAGGCCGAGCCGCGCCCCCTCGCCGACCCGCTCCAGGACCCGGCGGGCCGCCGGCAGCAGACAGCCCGCCGCCGGCTCGGTCCACAGCTTCGCGTGCTCCGCGAAGTCGAGCGTGCCCGCCACCGCCTCCCGGTCGGGCACCACCAGCACCTCGTCGACCAGCGCCGAGACGTGCGCGTAGGTCAGCTCGGAGACCGTCGGGGCGCTGAGCGTGGACACCACCGACGACAGCCCGACCGGCACCGGGCCGCCCTCCGCCAGCGCCCGCGACATGGCCTCGGCGCCCTCGGTCTCCACGCCCCAGATCCGCACCCCGGGCCGCCGGGCGCGCAGCGCGGCGGCGACACCGGAGATCAGCCCACCGCCCCCGATGCTGACCAGGACGTCGGTGAGGTCACCGGCGTCCTCGGCGAACTCCAGGCCCACCGTGCCCTGGCCCGCGACGACCAGCGGATCGTCGAACGGGTGCACCAGCGTGAGCCCCTCGTCGCGGAGCCGGCCCACGAGCTCGAAGGCGCCGTCCATGGTGTCGGTCAGCCGCACCGAGGCGCCCGCCTCCTCGGCGATCCGCACGGCGCGAGCCGGCGCCGAACGCGGCATGACGATCGTGGCCTTCACGTGGAGCGCCCCGGCCATGTGGGCCACGGCGATCCCGTGGTTGCCGCCGCTGACCGCGACGACGCCCGCGGCCCGCTCGGCCTCGCTCAGCGAGAGCAGCTTGGCCGTCGCGCCGCGCGACTTGAACGAGCCGGTGCGCTGGAGCAGTTCGAGCTTCGCGGTGACGGGGGCGCCGAGCAGCGCCGTGAGCCCGGGGCTCGGCACGGTGGGCGTGCGGATCACGTGTCCGGCGATCAGGTCGGCGGCGGCTTCGATGTCGGAGATGCCGATCAAGGCGGTTCACCCTTCCGGCGCGGAACGGAGATCCGCGCCCCAGGGCACCCTCACCCCGGGCGGGGGCCCAGGTCAACCGTGGTCCGTGACCGCCCCGCCCCCGGCGCCCCGGCTCAGCCTGACGCGCCCACCCCGGGCGTGATCAGCCCGTCCCGGTAGGCGATCGCGACCGCCTCCGTGCGGCTGCCCGCGCCCAGCTTCGCCAGGATGTTGGAGACGTGGACGCTGGCGGTCTTGCCGCTGATGAACAGCTCCTCGCCGATCTGCCGGTTGCTGCGCCCGAGCGCCAGCAACCGCAGCACGTCGCCCTCCCGGGCCGTGAGCACCGACGCCCGCTCCGGCGCGCCCGCGCCCTCGCCCAGCCGCCCCCGGCGGACCAGCGCGTCCACCCGCTCCAGCAGCGGCCCCGCGCCCAGCCGTACGGCCGTCTCCCGCACGGCGCGGGCCTCCCGGGCCGCCTCCGCGCGCCGCTCGGCCACCAGCAGCGCCTCCGCGTACCGCAGCCGACAGCGCGCCCGCTCGTAGGCGTCGCCGTAGGCGAACGCGGCGACCGCCTCCTCCCACAGTGCCGGGTCCGGGCCGGTCACCGCACGGGCCTCCTCCGCCTCGGCGCGGGCCAGCCAGGCCATGCCCTCCGGGCCCTGCGGCCGGCCCGTCACGCCGCGCAGCGCACGCTCGCGGGCCAGGTCGGCCAGCTCCCGCGCCGTGCCCGCCCACCGGCTCGCCGCGTCCTCGTCACCGGTCAGGCGCGCCTCCACCGCCGCGTCGGCGACCGCCGCGAGGGCGAGCGCCGCCAGCCGCACCGCCACGTCCGGGCCGGTGCCCCTGACGTCGGTCAGGGCGTCCACCGTCGTACGCACCTGGGCCACCGCCGCCCCGGCGTCCCCGCGCAGCGCGGCCGCGTCGGTCAGCGCGATGCCCGCGACCAGCGTGGCCATCCAGTCGAACGGCCCCTCGAGCAGCGCGCGCGCCCGGTCGGCGGCGCCGTCCAGCTCCCCGCGCGCCAGCCCCACGTGCAGCGCCGGGGCCACGGTGTACCCGCCCGACGCGGGCAGCACCGCCGCGTCCGCCTCCGCCGCCTCGACGCACGCGTCCCAGCGGCCCAGCGTGTACAGCACCACCAGCTGCAGGTACCGCATCTCCATCGGGTACGGCGATGACAGCAGTCCCGCCCGGCGGGCCCGGTCGAGCCCCTCGGCGAGCCACGGCAGGCTCTCCTCCAGCTCCCCGGACTCGTAGGCGCCGACCGCCAGGTTGTACAGCGCCCGCAGCTCCACGGGAGCGTTGCCCGCGCGCCGGGCCAGCTCCCGGGCCTCGGTCAGCCGGGCCCGGCCCTCGGGCGAACGGCGGCCGTCGCCCTCCAGGTTGGCGAGCGAGACCAGCAGGTCCGCCTGCGCGTCGGTCACCCGCAGCCGCTCCGCGACGGCCAGCGCGCGCCGGCCGACCCGCAGGGCGGTGTCGTCGTCGCCGACCTGCCGCGCCGCCAGCACGTGCGTGGCCGCCGCCCACACCCACGTCGGTGACGGCGGCTCGGCGGGGATCATCTCCAGCGCCTCGCTGCTGTAGGCGTAGGCGGCCCTCAGGCTGTCGACGCCGAGGAGGTTGCCGGCGAGCGTGTAGCGCACCCGGGCGGCGAGTTCGGAGTCGGCGTCCTGCCCGACGCCCGCCAGCGCGGCCCGGGTCAGCGACACCGCGCGGTGCGACTCCCCGGCGTGCGCGGCCGCGGCCGAGGCCCGCAGCATCAGCGTGACCCGGTCGACGCCGTCGCCCGCCGGCCGCTCGGCCGCGCCCACCGCCTCCCACAGGTCCAGCGCCGCCTCCAGGTGCCGCAGCTCCTCGGCGGGCGCGCCGACCCGCTGGGCGTGGCCCGCGGCCTCCAGGGAGGCGGCGAGCGCCGCGGCCGGGTCGTGGCTCTCGCGGTAGTGGTGGGCGCGCTCGGCCGCGGTCTCCGCCGTAGGGCCCCGCCCGGCCAGCAGCCGCGCGAACGCGCCGTGCAGGCGCGCCCGTTCGCCCGGCAGCAGGTCGCCGTAGACCGCCTCGCGCGCGAGGGCGTGCCGGAAGCTGTACGTGTCGCGCTCCCCGGCGACCAGCAGTTGGTGGCCGACGGCCTCGCGCAGCGCCGACTCCAGCGCGTCGTCGGGCAGTCCGACCGCCTCCCGCAGCAGGTCGTGCTCCACCCGCCGGCCCGCCACGGCCGCCGTGCGCAGCACCTGCTGGGCGGTGTCGGAGAGTTGCTCCACGCGGATCAGCAGCACGTCGGCGAGCCCGCTCGGCACCCCGCCGCCCTCGGAGCCGGTCGCCGCGACCAGCTCCTCGGCGTAGAACGCGTTGCCCTCGGCGCGCTCGACGATCCGGCGCACGGTGGCGTCCGGCAGCGGCCGGTCCTCCACCGACCGCACCAGCCGCGCCACCTCGGCGTCGGCCAGCGGCCGCAGCTCCAGGCGCTCGACGGCCGGCAGCCGCACCAGCTCGGCCAGCAGCGGCCGCAGGGGGTGGCGCCGGTGCAGGTCGTCCGCGCGGTAGGAGGCGAGCACCGCCAGCCGGTGGCCCGCCGTGCGGCCGGTCGCCGGCTGGAGCACGCCCCGGCTGAGCAGGAACCGCAGCAGGTCCCGCGAGGACTGGTCCGCCCAGTGCAGGTCCTCCAGCACCAGCAGGACCGGCGCCGCCTCCGCCAGGTCGGCGAGCAGCGCGGCCATCCCCTCGAACAGCCGCAGCCGCCCGCCCACGTCCCGCACGGCGTCGGGGCCGCCGCCCAGCATCCGCTCGGCCTCGGGGTGCGCGGCGAGCACCGGGGCCAGCCGCTCGTCGGCGGCGACCGCGCCCAGCACCTCGGTGAACGGCAGGTACGGCAGGCCCACGTCGCCGAGGTCGACGCAGTGCCCGGTCAGCACGGTCACCCCGGCGCGCGCGGCCCGGCCGGCCATCTCACCGAGCATCCGGGTCTTGCCCACGCCCGCGTCCCCGGCGACCAGGACGGCCCGGGCCTCCCCGGCCCGCGCGCGCTCCAGTACGCGGGACAGCCGGGCCACTTCCTCGTCCCGGCCGATGAGCGGGGTGCCGAACGTCCGTGCCACGTCCCCATCCTGGCACGCGGCACCGACAGCGCCCGGGGGCGAGCCGGGGCCGCCGCCCTCCGGCGGGCGCGGCGCCGTGCGGGAGGCGGGGGTCACCGATGCAGCGCGCCGGCCCAGTCCGCCGGAACCCGTCCCGCGGGGCCCGGGGCGGGCTGGTCGGCGGGGTGGCTCGCGGGCCCGGCCAACTCCGGCCCGGAGTCGTACAGCTCCTCGGTGGAGTAGTCCCAGAACCACTCCTCGCCCGGCTCGAAGCTCTGCACGACGGGGTGCCCGGTGGCCCGGAAGTGCGCCGTGGCGTGCTGCGCGGGGGAGGAGTCGCAGCAGCCGACGTGCCCGCACCGGGCGCAGCGCCGCAGGTGGAACCACCAGCCGCCGTCGGCGTCGCACTCCACGCAGCCGTCACCGCTCGGCGGGACGGCGGGGTCGATCGCGTCGGGCTGGGTCATACCGGCTCCTCGGTGGTCTCGGTCTCGGGCGTGGTCCCGGTCCCGGGCGTGGCTTCGGTCCCGGGCTCCGGCGCGGTCAGCGGCAGCAGCACCTGGAAGCGGGTGTCGCCGGGCACCGACTCGACCTGGATGCTGCCGTGGTGCTTGTTGACGACGATCCGCCAGGAGATGTCCAGGCCGAGGCCGGTGCCCTCGCCGACCGGCTTGGTGGTGAAGAACGGGTCGAAGATCCGGCCGCGGATGTCGGGCGGCACGCCGGGCCCGGTGTCGCGGAACTCGACCAGGACCCGGTCGCCGTCGCGCGCGGTGCGCACGGTGAGCGTGCCGCCGTCCCCGTCGCCGTCCATGGCGAAGACCGCGTTGTCGACGAGGTTCGTCCACACCTGGTTGAGCTCCGCCGGGTAGGCGGGCACCGGCGGGAGCGTGCGGTCGTAGTCCTTGACCACCTGGATGCGCTGCCCGATCTTCCCGGAGAGCATCACCAGGGTGCTGTCGAGCAGTTCGTGGACGTCGACCACCCGGTAGGGGGCGCGGTCGAGCTGCGAGTACTGCTTGGCGGCGTCCACGAGGTGCGAGATGCGGGTGGTGGAGTCCGCGATCTCGTCCATCAACAGCTCGGTCTCGACGGTGTAGTTGAGCCACCCGACGGCCCCGGGCAGGATCTCCGCGTCCACCGTGGCGGCGACCTGCTCCAGCCAGTCCACGTCGAGACCGGCCTGCACGAAGGTCGGCGCGATCCGCCAGCCCTCGGCGATGTCGTGGTCGTCGAGCCAGTCGGTGAGGGTGTCCTCCCGGTCGGACGCCTCCAGCGGGCTCAACGTCGGGGCCTTGGCGACCCGTTCGGCCGTGCGCTCCTGGATCTCGATGAGCCGGGCCAGCGCCTCGGGGTCGTACGCCCCGGAGGCGATGACGCCGAGCTTGTGCCGCATCTTCGCCACCCGCTCGCGCAGCGTGGCCGTGGCACGGACGGCGGCGGCCGCCGGGTTGTTCAGCTCGTGGGTGAGCCCGGCCGACAACGAGCCGAGCGCGAGCAGCCGTTCGCGCTGCCCGATGGCCCGCTGGGTGTTCTTCGACCCGAAGAACAGGCCCTCCAGCAGGTGCGCGGCCATCGGGAACCACTCCTGCATGACCGCCGCGAACGACTCGGCGGGCAGCACGAAGAACCGTGTCGGCTCGGTCACCCGCATCGAGTTGTTGTAGACCTGCGGCACCCGGTCCCCGAGGTAGGCCTGCATGGCGCCCGCGTACACCCCGCGCTGCGAGGTGCGGCTGACCTCGACGTCGTCGCCGCCCACCCGGCGGGAGAGCACCACGGTGCCCTCGATCATCACGTAGAAGCAGGTCGCCGGGTCGCCCTCGGTGTAGACGGGCCCCGGCTCGAACCGCTCCACCCGGCCCTCGGCGCACAGTCGGCCCAGCTGCTCGGGGGACAGCTTCTCGAACAGGAACAGGGAGCCGACCTCACCCGGGCTGCACGGCATCGGCTGCCCGCTCATGACTGCTCCAGGTAGCGGTGGACGAGCATCACGGCCATGGCTCCCTCTCCTACGGCGGACGCCACGCGCTTGGCGGACTCCGCCCGCGCGTCGCCCGCCACGAACACGCCGGGGACGTTGGTCTCCAGGTGGTACGGCGGCCGGTCCAGCTCCCAGCCGGCCGGCGGGCGCCCGTCGGTGGTCAGGTCGGGCCCGGCCAGGATGAACCCGCGCGGGTCGCGCAGCACCGTGCCGTCCAGCCAGTCGGTCAGCGGCGCGGCGCCGATGAACACGAACAGCCACTGGGCGTCGACCAGTTCGCTCTCCCCCGTCTCCACGTCGCGCAGCGTCAGCTGCTCCAGCCGCTCGGGCCCGTGGGCGGACTCGACGACGGTCCGGGCGCGCACCGAGATGTTCGGCGCCTCCTCGATCTGCTGGATCAGGTAGTGCGACATGGACGCCGACAGGTCGGCCCCGCGCACCAGCAGTGTCACCGACTTGGCGCCCCTGGCGAGGTACATCGCCGCCTGCCCGGCCGAGTTGGCGCCGCCCACGATGTAGACGTCCTGGCCCTGGCAGGCGGGCGCCTCGGTGAGCGCCGAGCCGTAGTACACCCCGCAGCCGGTGAGGGTGTCGCAGCCGGGCGCCGTCAGCTGGCGGTAGGACACGCCGGTCGCGAGGATCACGCTGTGCGCGGCGATCGCCGATCCGTCGGAGAACCGGACCACCCGGGCGGAGCCGTTGACCTCCAGACCGGTCACCTCGCGCGCGGTGAGGATCTCGGCGCCGAACTTGGCGGCCTGCCGCCGCGCCCGGTCGGTGAGCTGGGCGCCCGAGACGCCGTCGGGGAAGCCGAGGTAGTTCTCGATGCGGGAGCTCTGCCCCGCCTGCCCGCCGGTGGCCGACCGCTCCACCAGCACCGTGCGCAGGCCTTCCGACGCCCCGTACACGGCCGAGCCGAGGCCCGCCGGGCCGCCGCCGATCACGACCAGGTCGTAGAACTCGGCGGTCGGCGTGGTCGCCAGGCCGACGTGCGCGGCCAGCTCGGGCGGGTCCGGCTCGACGAGGGCGCCGCCGTCGGGGGTGACGACCAGCGGCAGCCGCCGTCCGTCCTGCCCGGCCGCCTTCAGCAGCCGCTGCCCCTCGGGCTCGTCGGAGGAGTACCAGCGGTACGGCACCTGGTTGCGGGCCAGGAACTCGCGGACCTCCGAGGACCGCGCCGACCAGCGGTGCCCGACCACCTTGGTGCTGGGCACCGGCCGGTGGTCGCTGGTGCGCCACGCCTCCAGCAGGTCGTCCACCACCGGGTAGAGCTTCTCCTCCGGCGGGTCCCACGGCTTGAGCAGGTAGTGGTCGAGGTCGACGACGTTGATCGCGTCGATCGCCGCGTTGGTGTCCGCGTACGCGGTCAGCAGCACCCGGCGCGCGCCCGGGTAGACGTCCAGCGCCTGCTCCAGGAACTCGATGCCGTTCATCTGCGGCATCCGGTAGTCGGCGAGGATCACGGCGACCAGGTCGCCGCGCAGCTTCAGCTCGCGCAGCGCGTCCAGCGCCGACTCGCCGGACTCCGCGCGCACGACGCGGTACGAGGCGCCGTAGCGCCGCCTGAGGTCACGGGCGACGGCACGGGAGACACCCGGGTCGTCGTCCACGGTCAGGATGACGGTCCGCGCGGTCTCGGCGGCCTGTGCCATACGTCTCCCACCCCGAGTGATCGGCAGTGCGGCCGGTGACCCGCCCGGGTCGCCGTGCCGGCTCGCTGCCCATCGTATGTTCGATCGTTCTTTCGTGCCGTGCGGTGCCGTGTCGTACCGTCGCCGTGCTCAGGACGGCCGGCGGGGTCCCAGCACGCAGAACTCGTTGCCCTCGGGGTCGGCGAGCACCACCCAGGGCTCGTCGCCGCTCTGGCCGACGTCGGCGTGCCGGGCGCCCAGCGCCAGCAGCCGCTCGACCTCCGCCCGCTGGTCGACCGGCCGGAAGTCCAGGTGCAGCCGGTTCTTGCCCGCCTTGCCGTCGGTGCTGCGGCCGAACAGCAGGCCGGGCAGCCGGTCGGGCGCGGGCCGGATCTCGTATTCGTCGGGGCTGTCGTCGACCACCGCCCAGCCGAGCGCCTCGGCCCACCAGCGGCCCAGCGCCCGCGGATCGTGCGCGTCGACGACGACCTGCTCCCATTCCAGCGTCATGACGGTCAGCGTAGGCACGGTGGGGAACACTGTGCGAGACGTTTTCGATCACGCCACCCATGACACGCACGCACACGTGCACACGAACACGAGGAGCAGCCGCATGACGGGCCCCATCACCGCGGGAGTCGACGGGACGGACGAGAGCCTCGCCGCGCTCGCCTGGGCGGCCCGGGAGGCCGTACGACGGGACGCGGCGCTGCGCGTGGTGCACGTCTGGGAGTTCCAGCCGCACGCGGCGCCCGACGTCGCGGACCGCGCCTCCCAGGAGAGCTGGGTCCGCGAGGGCGTCGCCGGGGCCGTGCGCACGGTCGCCGAGCGGCACCCCGCGCTGGAGGTGACCACCGACGTGCTGGAGGGACCGCCCGCCGACACGCTCCTGGAGGCCGCCCGGGACGCCGGGATGCTGGTCCTCGGCTCGCGCGGCCACGGCCCGGTCGTCGGGTTCCTGCTGGGCTCGGTCGGCCAACAGGCGATCACCGAGGCCGCCTGCCCCGTGGTGTCGGTGCGCTCCGGCGACAAGGCGTCCGACGAGGTGGCCGGGCACGAGGTCGTCGTCGGCCAGCAGGGCGGGCCCGAGGACAGCGCGGCCGCCCTGCGGTTCGCCTTCGAGACGGCCGCCGCGCGCGGCGCGTCGGTGCGGGCCGTCCGGGCCTGGACGCTGCCGCCGGTGTTCGCCTACAGCCCCGGCTCGCTGCGGCTGCTCGACGAGGCGGGCGGCCTGGAGCCGTTCGAGCGGCAGGCGCTCGGGGCGGTGCTGGCGCCCTGGCGGGAGCGGTTCCCGGACGTGCCGGTCGTCGAGCACGTGGAGATGGGCAGCGCGGCCGAGGTGCTGCTGTCGGTGTCCGGGCGGGCCCAGCTGCTGGTCGTCGGCCGCCGCGCGCACCGCACCGCCATCGGCGCCCGGATCGGCTCCGTGGCGCACGGGATGCTGCACCACGCCGACTGCCCGGTGGCGGTCGTCCCGCCGCGGTGACCCGGGGCGTCGGCGCGGCCGCGGCTCAGTCCTCGGGGACGGCCGGCTCCAGGGTCTGCAGGGTCTCGCGGGCCTTGGGCAGGATCTTGGTGATGTAGTCCTCGACGGCCGTGTCCAGCCCGATGTCGTGCTGGGCGCGCTCGGACAGGTACCAGCGGTGCTCCAGCAGCTCGTGGTAGATCTCCGCCGGGTCCATCGAGCCGCGCAGCTCGACCGGCACGGCGCGCACGGTGGGGCGGAACACGTCCCGCACCCACCGGTGAGCCAGCACCTCGGGGCGGGCGGCGAGCGGGTCGCCCGGGGCGTGGTCGTCCTGGGTGGCCATCCAGCTCTCCAGGTCGTTCAGCAGCCGCCGCGCCTGGTTCTCCTCGGCGTCCAGGCCGGTCAGCCGCAACAGCTGGCGCTGGTGGTGGCCGGCGTCGACGACCTTCGGCACGAAGGTGACCGTGTCGCCGCGGGAGGAGTGCTCGATCTGCATCTCGGCCACGTCGAAGCCGAGGTCGTTGAGCCGGCGGATCCGGCGCTCGATGTAGTGGTACTTGCCCGCCGGGTAGACCGAGGTGCGGGTCAGCTCCTCCCACAGGCCCTGGTAGCGGGCGCAGATCTCCCGGCCGAACTCGACCGGGTCGACCGACGGGTGCAGCGCGCCGGACGCCTCCAGGTCGAGCAGTTCCCCGCTGATGTTCACCCGGGCCAGGTCGAGGTCGTAGTCGCGCTGGCCGGGGCTCAGCCGGGGGTGCAGGTCGCCGGTCTCGGCGTCCACGAGGTAGGCGGCGTAGGCGCCCGCGTCGCGCCGGAACAGCGTGTTGGACAGGGAGCAGTCGCCCCACGCGAACCCCGCCAGGTGCAGGCGCACCAGCAGCACCGCGAGGGCGTCCATCAGCCGGTGCATGGTCGCGGGCCGCATGGTCGTCTCGAACATCGAGCGGTACGGCATGGAGCCGCCCAGGTGCCGGGTGACGAGCACCGGTTCCAGGGGCTCGCCGGACCTGTCGGTGCGGCCGGTGACCACGGCGAGCGGGTCCACGGCGGGGATGCCGAGCCGGTCGAGGTCGCGCAGCAGCTCGTACTCGCGCAGCGCGGGCCGCTCGGCGAGCTCCTTGACGGCGATGACCTCCTCGCCGGCGCGGGCGTAGCGCACGACGTGGCGGGAGATGCCGCGGGGCAGGGGGACCAGGACGTCCTCCGGCCACTCCTCCAGCGGGAGCTGCCAGGGCAGTTCCAGGAGGACGGCCGGGTGCTCCGGGTTGGTCGCGCTGATCTGCAAGGCCATGGCCCGACCCTAAAGGGCGCGTTCCCGGGCTTGGAGCGCGGCGTCGCGCACGGAGCCACGGTGGACCGGGCCGTGGCCGGGGAGCAGGACGTCGGCGTCCAGGTCCTCGAACACCGCGAGGGAGGCCACGGAGCGCTCCCGCTCGTGGTGGAACATGTCGGGCAGCAGCTGCGGCCCCTGGACGCGGGACGTCGGGTGCCCGCTGACCAGGGCGTCTCCGGAGACCACCACGCCCGCCTCGGGCAGGTGGTAGGCGCAGTGGCCCAGGGTGTGGCCGGGTGTGTGCACCGGCACGGGGCGCCTGGGCAGGTCGAGCGGGCCGGGCGAGCCCTGCGTGCTGTCGGACGGGAACGGCGCCGGTTCGGTCACCGGCACGTGCGCGGTCCCGCCCGAGCGGATCGCGTGCACGGCCCAGGGGAGCACCCCGGGCCGCCAGCCGTTCCTGAGCACCGTCCCGACGCTCACCTGGTGCAGGAAGTCCCGCCGGGCGTGCGGCACTTCGGCCTCGTGCAGGAGGACGGGGGTGCCGTGGGCGGCGCGCAGGTACTCGGCCGAGCCGAGGTGGTCGGTGTGCGCGTGGGTGATCAGCACGGCGGCCACCGCCTCCGGTGAACTGCCCACCGCCGCCAGGGACTCCAGGAGCAGCGCGCGGTCACCGGGATACCCGGTGTCGATGAGGGTGACGGCGTCGCCCTCGCCGAGGATCACCCAGTTGGTGTTGCTGCCGTGCACCAGGTGGATGCCGTCGCCGACCTGCCGGATGTCTGCGCCCATGGCCGTCCCGTCGGAAGTGGGTGGAGCGTGGAAGGGGGTGGAGCGTGGAAGGGGGTGGAGCGTTGCGGAGTTGCGGACGTGCGGGGGACAGCAAAGCAGAGTCGTCCGCGGCACCGCTCCCGGGGGGCTGCCCCGGGCTCAGCGCACGCCCCGCGGGCGGAACTGGACGCTGATGCGCGGGCCGCTCGCCCGGGTGCTCTTGGGGACGCAGTGCTCCCAGGTGCGCTGGCAGGAGCCGCCCATGACGATCAGGTCGCCGTGGCCCAGCGGGCGCCGCACCGTCTGCCCGCCGCCGTGCGCGGGGCGCAGCAGCAGGTCGCGCGGGGCGCCGACGGAGAGGATCGCGACCATGGTGTCCTGCCGGGCGCCGCGGCCGATGCGGTCGCCGTGCCAGGCCACGCTGTCCCGGCCGTCGCGGTAGTGGCACAGGCCCGCCGTGACGAACGGCTCGCCCAGCTCCTCGGCGTAGTGCGCGCTGAGCGCGGCGCGGGCCTCGTCGAGCACCGGGTGGGGGAGCGGGTCCTCGGCGCCGTAGAAGGCCAGCAGGCGCGGGACGGCCACGACGTTGTCGTACATCTGGCGGCGCTCCTCGCGCCACGGGACGCCCTCGGCCAGCTCCTCGAACAGGACGTCGGAACCGGTGAGCCAGCCGGGCAGCACGTCGATCCAGGCGCCCGCGCCGAGCACGGTGCGGCGGATGCCGTCGAGCGTGCCGAGCCGCAGGTCCTCGGCCTGGTCGAAGAGGGAGCCCTGGAGGTGGTGCCTGGTCATGGATCCAGCGTACTCCTTAATCGAAAATGTGTTCCCTTCGCTGGTGTCGCAGCCGTTTTCCCCGCTCCGGGGGCTGTTCGATACACCGGTGTATCGGATACGTTCCCGTATCCGACGACCTGAGATCCGACGACCCGACGCCCGCGGAGGTGAGCCCATGGACGACGGCGCCAGGCGCGTCACCCGGCGCCGGGTCCGCACCCGCGCCCGGCTGCTCGACGCGGCGTTCGCGGTGTTCGCCGCCAAGGGGTTCGGACGGGTGTCGATCGAGGAGGTCTGCGAGGCCGCCGGCTTCAGCCGGGGCGCCTTCTACTCCAACTTCACGACCCTCGACGAGCTGTTCTTCGCCCTCTACCAGGAGCGCGCCGACCTCATCGCCCGGCAGGTCGCCGACGCCCTCGCCCAGGACGGGCCGGGCCTCGACGTGCCCGCCGCCGTGGACCGGGTCACCGAGGTGCTCCTCCTGGACGTGGACTGGCTGCTGGTCAAGACCGACTTCCTGGTGCGCGCGGCGCGCGAGCCCGCCGTCGCCCGGTCGCTCCTCGACCACCGCGCGCTACTGCGCCGGGCCGTCGCGGACCGGCTCGCCCGCGCGCAGGGCCCCACCCCGCTGCCCGCCGCGCTCGGCGACGCCGAGGGCGCCGCCCGGGCCGTGGTCGCCGCCTACGACGGCGTGACCACCCAACTGCTGCTGGACAAGGACGTGGAGGCCGCGCGCGCGTGGCTCAAGCAGCTCCTCACGGCCCTGCTGGCCGCGCCCCCCGTGCCGCCACCGGACACCCAGGCCCAGGACCCCGCCCAGGCCCCCGCCCACGCACCGTCGACGCACGGTCGATGAACCCCGGGTCGAACCCGGGAAGCACCCCAGGGGTAAGGACCCCGAGAACCCCAGGAAGGAACGGACGCCCATGGACGCGGACGTCATCGTCGTCGGAGCGGGCCTCGCCGGCCTGGTCGCGGCGCACGAACTCACCAGCCGGGGCCGCCGGGTCGCCCTGGTCGACCAGGAGAACGCCGCCAACCTCGGCGGCCAGGCCTTCTGGTCCTTCGGCGGGCTCTTCCTCGTCGACTCCCCGGAGCAGCGCCGCCTCGGTGTGAAGGACTCCCTGGACCTCGCGTGGAGCGACTGGCAGGGCAGCGCCGGGTTCGACCGCCTGGACGACGAGGACTCCTGGGCCGTGCGCTGGGCGCGGGCCTACGTGGAGTTCGCGGCGGGGGAGAAGCGCGTCTGGCTGGAGCGGCACGGCATCAAGCTGCTGCCCACGGTCGGCTGGGCCGAGCGCGGCGACCTGCGCGCCGACGGCCACGGCAACTCCGTGCCCCGCTTCCACATCGCCTGGGGCACGGGAACCGGTGTCGTGGAGCCGTTCGTCCACCACGCCCGGCAGGCCGCCCGCGACGGGCTGCTCACCTTCCTCCACCGCCACCGGGTGGACGAGCTGGTGGTCGAGCAGGGCGCGGCGCGCGGTGTGCGCGGCACCCTCCTGGCCCCGGACGACGCACCGCGCGGCGTCGCCTCCAGTCGCGAGGCGGTCGGCGCGTTCGAACTGACCGCCCAGGCCGTGATCGTCACCTCCGGCGGGATCGGCGCCGACCACGACATCGTGCGCCGCCACTGGCCCGCCCGGCTCGGCACCCCGCCCGCCCGGATGGTCACCGGCGTGCCCGCCTACGTCGACGGGCGCATGCTCGACATCAGCGCCCGGGCCGGCGCCCGCCTCGTCAACCGCGACCGCATGTGGCACTACACCGAGGGCGTGCGCAACTGGGACCCGGTCTGGCCCGGCCACGGCATCCGCATCCTGCCCGGCCCGTCCTCGATGTGGTTCGACGCCCTCGGCCGCCGGCTGCCCGACCCGTGCCTGCCCGGCTACGACACCCTCGGCACCCTGCGCCACCTGCGCACCACCGAGGACATCGCCGGGTACGACCACTCCTGGTTCGTCCTGAGCCGGCGGATCGTCGAGAAGGAGTTCGCGCTGTCCGGCTCCGAGCAGAACCCGGACATCACCGCCAAGGACCGCCGGGCGTTCCTGCGCGACCGGGTCCTCGGCAAGGGCGCCCCGGGCCCCGTGCAGGCGTTCCTCGACCGGGGCGCGGACTTCGTCGTCGCCGACACCCTGGACCGGCTGGTGGAGAAGATGAACGGCCTCACCGACGAGCCGCTCCTCGACGCCGACCTGATGCGGCGCCAGATCCGGGCCCGCGACCTGCAGATGGACAACCCCTACGCCAAGGACGCCCAGGTGCAGGGCATCCGCAACGCCCGCCGCTACATCGGCGACCGCCTCGGCCGCGTCGCCGCCCCGCACCGCATCCTCGACCCGGCCGCCGGACCGCTCATCGGCGTCAAGCTGCACGTCCTCACCCGCAAGACGCTCGGCGGCATCCAGACCGACCTCGACTCACGCGCCCTCGGCGCCGACGGCACCCCGGTGGACGGGCTCTACGCGGCCGGCGAGGTGGCCGGCTTCGGCGGCGGCGGCGTGCACGGCTACAACGCCCTGGAGGGCACCTTCCTCGGCGGCTGCTTGTTCTCGGGGCGCGCGGCGGGCCGGGCGGCGGCACAGCAGACGGCGTGAGCCGAGCGGGCGGGGAACGAGGCAGTGCCCCGGATGCCGGGCGGGGCGCGCCCTCAGGCCTCCTCCAGCAGGCGGACCAGCACCGCGGCGTGGCTGCGCCCCGGGTCCTTCGCCGACGTCAGCAGCGTCACCGGCCCCTCGCGGACCGACTCCCGCAGCCCGTCCAGGAGTTCGGCCGCCCCGGGCGCGGCGAGCTCGTCCTCGTAGCGGGCGGCGAACTCCTCGTAGGAGCCCTCGCCCGCGTGGTACCAGCGGCGCAGCTCCGCGGACGGGGTCAGGCCCTTGGGCCACTCGTCGACGTGGGCGGCGTCCTTGGACACGCCGCGCGGCCACAGCCGGTCCACCAGGACGCGCAGGCCGTCGGCGGGTTCGGGATCGTCGTACACACGGCGCACTCGTACGCTCACCGGCGGGCCTTTCGACGGGTTCGACGCAGCGGACGGTCGACGCAGCGGACGGGGGAGGGACAGCGGGGTCGCGGGACCGTCCGGAGCGTACTGCCGGCCGTCCGCGCGCGCCGGGCGTGACGCGGCGTGACTTGACCCGATCATGGGTGAGGGCGCGGCTTGCCGGCCCTACGCTGTGGGACGAATTGATCACCGCCACCCCCGACGGAGCGACCCTCCACCCCGGGTGGAGCGCCCCTGCCGACCCGTTCAGGAGAGCTTGTGACCCGATCCCGGCCCCCGAGGCCCAGCCACCGTCCCGCGCACGGCGCGCGCCGCCGGGCCCTCACGGCGACCGTCCCCCTGGCCCTCACCGCGCTGCTCGCCTCCGCGAGTCCCGCGGGGGCCACCACGACGGGCGGCGCCGGGGCCGGCGACCCGTACTTCCCGCTCGCCGGGAACGGCGGCTACCACGTGGCGCACTACGACCTCGACCTGCGCTACGACACGGCGACGCGGCACCTCGACGGCACCGCCGTCCTCACCGCCCGCGCCACCCGGCGGCTCACCCGCTTCGACCTCGACCTCAGCGGCCTGAAGATCACCGGCCTCACCGTCGACCACGCCCCGGCCGCGCACCGGCGCGACGGCCAGGAACTCGTCGTCACCCCGCGCCGGGCCCTGCGCAAGGGCCAGACCTTCCGGGTGACCGTCACCTACCGGGGGACCCCGAAGCCGGTCACCGACCCGGACGGCTCCACGGACGGCTGGATCGCCACCGACGACGGCGCCTTCGTCGCGGGCGAGCCCCAGGGCGCGATGACGTGGTTCCCCGCCAACAACCACCCCACCGACAAGTCGTCGTACGACATCACGGTGACCGTCCCGCAGGGACGCACCGCCGTCGCCAACGGCGTCCTGGTCGGCCGGCGCACCCACCAGGGCCGGACCACGTTCCACTGGCGCCAGAGCGAGCCGATGGCCGCCTACCTGGCCACCGCCACCGTCGGCACCTTCCAGGTCCGGCAGTACACCACCCGCGACGGCATCCGCGTCTACGACGCCGTCGACCCCCGCGAGGCCACCGCCGCCGCGCCGGTGCTGAAGAAGCTGCCGTCCGTGCTGGAGTGGGAGAGCCGCCTCTTCGGCCCGTACCCCTTCCGCAGCGCCGGCTCGATCGTCGACCACGCGCCCGACGTCGGCTACGCCCTGGAGACCCAGGGGCGGCCCGTCTACGACAGCGCGCCCGACGTGGACACCCTGGTGCACGAGAACGCCCACCAGTGGTTCGGCGACTCCGTGTCCCTCACCTCGTGGAAGGACATCTGGCTCAACGAGGGCTTCGCCACCTACGCCGAGTGGCTCTACGAGGAGCAGCACGGCGGCGACAGCGCGCAGAAGACCTTCGACGCGCTGTACGCCCGCCCGGCCGGCGACCCCCTGTGGGCCTACCCGCCCGGCGACCCCGGCGATGGTGCGAACCTGTTCGGCACCCCCGTCTACGCCCGCGGTGCCATGGTCCTGCACGCCCTGCGCACCGCCGTGGGCGACCGGGCCTTCTACCGCGTCCTGCGCGCCTGGGCGAGCGAGCACCGGTACGGCCACGGCACCACCGCCGACTTCGAGCGGCTGGCCGAGCGCGTCTCCGGCAAGGACCTGGACGCCGTGTTCACGACCTGGCTCCACACCCGGGGCAAGCCGAGCCGCCCGTAGGGCCGTTCGGCCCGGCGTGGGCCGAAGGCGCCGCGGATGCCGACGGGTTGCACGGGTTGCGCGGAAATCGACCGGTCCCGCGGAAGCCGACCGGACCCGCCGGGCCGACCGGTCCCGCGAAGCTGACCAGTTCCTCACATCCGTCGGCCAAGGTCGAGACATGATCGCGCACCGACCCCGGGCCGCCCTGCTCGCCGTCCTCTTCCTGCTCACCGGGTGCGGCGGCGGCGCGGCGGCCTCCCCGGGGCCCGCCGCCGCGCCGGCCCGGCCCGGCACCCCGCCCGCGCCCACCGCGACGGTGCGCGCGGCGCCGGCGCGGATACCCGGCCTCGGGCCCTCGACCTGGGCCCGCGTACCGGGGACGGCCGGGCAGGTCGTCGTGGTCACCGGGCGCGGCCGGGACTCGCCGCTGTCCACGGTCGTCCTGTACCGGCGCACCCCGGACGGCTGGCAGCCGGGACCCGCCTGGCCCGCGCACAACGCCCTGCGCGGCTGGAGCGCCCACCACACCGGCGGCGACCTGCGCAGCCCCCTGGGCGTGTTCACCCTCAGCGACGCGGGCGGACGGCGCCCCGACCCCGGCACCCGGCTGCCCTACCACCGCTCGCGCGGTTTCACCCCGCACGGCACCGGCTTCGAAGGGGAGTCCCTGGAAGGCTCCTTCGACTACGTCGTCGCCATCGACTACAACCGCCGGCCCGGCACCTCACCCCTCGACTGGACCCGGCCGCTCGGGGCGCGCCGCGGCGGCGGCATCTGGTTCCACGTCGACCACGGCGGCCCCACCCACGGCTGCGTCAGCCTCGGCGAGGCACCGATGAAGGACCTGCTGCGCGCACTCGACCCCGCCCTCCACCCGGTCGTCGTGATGGGCGACCATGCCTTCCTCGCCCGCTGAGCGGACGAGCACCCCGTCCGCCGACCGAAGGGGACCGTCCCGTGTGCGCCCACGTACTCGTCGCCGAGGACGACGCGATGCAGGCCGAACTCATCCGCCGCACCCTCCTGGCCGAGGGGCACACCGCCACCGTCGTCCACGACGGGCCCGCCGCGCTGGACACCGCCCGCCGCCTCGGCCCCGACCTCGTGGTGCTCGACCTGATGCTGCCCGGCCTCGACGGCTTCGAGGTGTGCCGGACGCTGCGCCGCGAGGGCGACGTGCCCGTGCTGATGCTCACCGCCCGCACCGCCGAGGACGACGTCCTGCTCGGCCTGGACCTCGGCGCCGACGACTACATGACCAAGCCGTACAGCCCGCGCGAGCTGATGGCGCGGATCCGCACGGTGCTGCGGCGCGGCGGCCGGGCCGCGGGACGGCGCGAGGACCCCGTGCTGCGGGCGGCGGGCCTGGTCGTCGACCCCGCCCGCCACGAGGTGCGGTGCGACGGCGTGCCCGTGGAGTGCACCCCGGCCGAGTTCCAGATCCTGCTGGCCCTGGTCGGCGAACCCGAACGGGTCTTCACCCGGCGCCAGTTGCTCCAGTGCACCAGCGGCTTCGACCGGGCGTCCACGGAGCGGGCCATCGACGTGCACATCATGAACCTGCGCAAGAAGACCGAGGCCGACCCGCGCCGCCCGGCCCGGCTGCTCACCGTCTTCGGCGTCGGCTACAAGCTCAGCGGCGGCCCCGGGTGACCCGGTGGCCCCGCGGTCGGGCCCGACGTCCCCGCCGGGCCCGGATACCGGTCCGCAAGCGCCTGCTGGTGCGGCTGCTGATCGCCTCGGTGCTGATCGCGGTCTGCTCGGTGGCCGCCACCACCTGGCTGGCCATCGAGACCACCACCCGCGCCCTGAAGGAGGAACAGGGCCAGGCCCTCGCCGACGACATGGACATCCTCGCCCGGCTCAGCGGCTACGCCGCCACCCACCCCGACTGGCGGGACGTCCGGGCCACCGTACGGGCCCTGTCCGCGCGGACCGGCCGCCGCATCGCCCTGACCACCGCCGACCGCACCCCGCTCGCCGACTCCGCCCCGCCCGGCACCTCCCTGCCGCCCCGCGCAGCCGCCACCGTCGACCCGCTGCACACCGACACCTACTCCGAGCGCGGCGCACAGCGCACCGGCATCGACCCGCGCGCGGTCGGCCCGTACCGGCTCACCACCGCGGAGCGCACCGCGCTCGACGACCTCGCCCGGGTCCGGCAGCGCTGCCTCACCCGCTACGGCCTCGCCACCACCCTCACCCGCGTCCCGAGCGGGCGCCCGGTCGTCACCGAGGACACCGGGACGACCGGGGCCGCCGGAGCCGACCTCGACGCCACCGACTGCGCCGACGGCCGGCTCAACACCCCGACGCCGACCGAGGCGAAGGCCCTGCGCGCCCTCCAGGACCAGGCCGGCAGCTGTCTGACCAGGCTCGGCCTGAGCGCCGGCACCCCGCTGTACCTCGTCGTGGACGTCACCGAGGGCCTCGTCCCCGCCTTCGCCGCGAAGTTCTCCTCGGCCCGCGACACCCGGGCCCTGCACACCGTGCAGGCCTGCGTCGACGCCGCCCGCCGCGCCCAGCTCGACCCCTACGTCGCCCCGGTCGCCGAGCTGTTCCTCGGCGGCGGCGCGGGCGACGCGCCGCCCCGCTTCGACATGTCCCCGGCCAACAAGGCGAAGGTCGCCGGGGCCGCGGGCCTGGTCCTCGCCGTGACCGTCGCGGTGACCGCCGTGGTCGCCACCCGCCTCGTCCGCCCGCTGCGCGCCCTGACCGAGGCCGCCCAGCAGCCGCCCGAGGCGCACGCACGCGTACCCGTCACCACCCGCGACGAGACCGGCATCCTCGCCGAGGCGTTCAACGACCTCGCCGAGCGCCGCGAGCGCCTGGAGGCCCAGCGCAAGGCCCTGGTCAGCGACATCGCCCACGAGCTGCGCAGCCCGCTGACCAACATCCGCGGCTGGCTGGAGGTCACCCGCGACGGCCTCGTCGACCCCGACCCGCAGCTGCTGTCCGCGCTGCACGAGGAGGCACTCGTGCTCCAGCGGGTCATCGACGACCTGCGCGACCTCGCCGACGCCGATGCCGGGACCCTGCGCCTGCACCCCGAGCCCGTGCCCGCCGACGAGCTGATCGCCCAGGTCGCCGCGGCCCACCGCGTCGCCGCCGACACCGCCGGCGTCACCCTGCGCACCCGGGCGGACGGCACCCCCTGGCTGGACGCCGACCCGGTACGGCTGCGCCAGGCCCTCGGCAACCTCGTCACCAACGCCGTACGGCACACCCCCCGGGGCGGCACGGTCACCCTGACCGCGGGCCGCGAGGGGGACCGGGTGGTGCTGGAGGTCGCCGACACCGGCTCCGGCATCGCGCCCGAGGACCTGCCGCACGTCTTCGAGCGCTTCTGGCGGGCCGAGAAGTCCCGCAGCCGCCGCACCGGGGGCAGCGGGCTCGGCCTGTCCATCGTGCGGCACCTCGTCGCGGCGCACGGCGGCACCGCCGAGGCGCGCAGCACACCGGGCCGGGGCAGCGCCTTCACCCTGCGCCTGCCTGCGGCGACGGCCCCGCGGGACCCCTGATTCCGCACGCCGCCGCGGGGTACCCCGGTGGCCGTACGGCGCACAGGAGGTGACGCGATGAGCCCGTCGACCGGCACGGCCGACCTGCCGGTGGCGCACGGCCTGGAGGAGCTGACCCGCCTGATGGAGCGGCGGCGGGGACTGTACGTCCGCTGGTCGCGGGGTCCCGGGGTCGACCTCGGCCGCACGTCCAGCGTCGACGAGCTGACCGGCGTGCGGATGCCCGGCCTGTCGGCCAACCCGCTGGACGTGGAGGACTGGTGGGGCGACCGGCCGCTCGTCCTGTGGGCGGCCCGCCGGCTGTACGACTACGCCCACCTGCCCCACGAGAAGGGCCCCGGCGTGCGCCCCTGGGTCCTCGCCGGGCGCGAGCGGGGCCGGGGCCCCGACAACGAGCCGCTCGTGGCGGAGGTCGAGCCGCTGTGCTGGATCGACGACGCGGTGATCGACGAGGCCCGCGCACAGGTCGCCGCCCAGGAGCACGCGTGGGGCCCGCTGCGCCGCGGGGGGAGCTGAGCGGGCCCGGGGACCGCGACGGCCGCGGCCCCGCTACTGCTCCCGCATCCCCCAGGGGGAGCCGTACGCGGTCAGCAGGTCCAGGAAGGGGCGGGCCGGGAACGCCTCGGGGCCCAGCACGCCGGCGCCCTGCCACGCGCGCGTGGCGAGCAGCTCCAGGGCGACGACCGGGTTGACCGCCGTCTGCCACACCACGGCCTGGCTGCCGTACTCCGCCATCGACCACTGGTTGTCGACCACGTGGTACAGGTACACCTCGCGCGGGGCGCCGTCCTTCACGCCCCGCACCCAGGTGCCCGCGCAGGTCTTGCCGTGCATCCGCTCGCCCAGGGTCGCCGGGTCGGGCAGACAGGCGGCGACCACGTCCCGGGGCGAGACCCGGACCGGCCCGTCGGCGCTCGGCACGGTCACCGGCGCGGTGCCGTCCAGGCCCAGCCGGTGCAGGGTACGCAGCGTGTCGATGAACTCCTGCCCGAGGCCGTACTTGAAGGTGACGCGCCGGGCCCCCACCCAGCGGGGCACGAGCAGCACCTCCTCGTGCTCGACGTTCACGCACTCGACGGGTCCGATGCCCTCGGGGAAGTCGAAGACCTCGGGCTCGCTGAACGGCTCGGTGGTGTACCAGCCCCGCTCCGCCTCGTAGACGACCGGCGGGTTCAGGCACTCCTCGATGGTGGTCCAGATGCTGAAGGACGGCGCGAAGTCCAGGCCGTCCACGGTGAGGTTGGCGCCGTCGCGGACGCCGATCTCCTCGATCTCGTCGAACAGCTCGTCGGCGGCGTGCCGGGCGAAGACGTCCGACAGGCCCGGCTCGACGCCCATGCCCACCAGCGCGAGCGCCCCGGCCTCCTCCCACGCGGCGGCCTCGGCGAACTGCTCGTCGCCGAGCTTCACCCCGCACTCCTCGTACGGCCGCTCCCCGTGCGGCCGGGACAGGGACATCGCCATGTCGACATAGGTGGCGCCGGCCGCGCGCGCCGCCCGGAACAGCGGCATCACGAACCGCGGGTCGGTCGCGTTGAGCAGCACGTCGCAGCCGTGCCGGGCGAGCAGCGCGGTCACGGCCCCCTCGTCGCTCGCGTCGACGCGCTCGGCCACGAAGCGGCCGTCGCCGTCGAGGGCCGCCACCGCCGCGGCCGAGCGGGCCGGGTCGTAGTCGGCGACCACCATGGCCTCGAAGAACGTGCGGCGGGCCGCGATCCGGGTGACGGCGGTGCCGACGCCGCCGGCTCCCACGAGCAGTACACGCATGACAAGCACTCCCTGAGTCGATCTGTCGACTTCTCGGTTTGTCGTTCGTTGTGGTGGCGCGCCCCGCCCTGGATACAACCCGTCGCGCTCACTTAAGGTCAATGGCGTTGGCATAAGGGGATCCGCGGCAGAAGGGAGGGCCGGTCATGCCGAAGCCCGTCGTCCCCGAGGAGAAGCGGCGCCGCCGCCGGCCCACCCGCGCCGGCACCGTGCTGTCCGAGAAGCTGATCGTCGACACGGCGCTGCGGCTGCTGCGCGAGCACGGCAGCACCGGGCTCACCGCCCGCCGGCTCGGCCTGGCCCTCGACTGCGACCCCAGCACGCTGTACCGGTACTTCCGGGGCATGGACGAGCTGACCCTCGCCATCGGCGACGCCCTGATCGGGCAGGCGCTCAGCGGCTGGCGGCCGACCGGCCGGTGGCGGGCCGACCTGCACGCCGTAGGACTGCGCATCCACGCCGCCTACGTCGCCCACCCGCAGGCGGCCCAGCTGACCGCCAGCCGGGTCACCGGACGGGCCAACGAACTGGCCGCCGACGAGGCCGTGCTGGACGTGCTGCGCCGGGCCGGCTTCCCGCTGCCCGAGACCGTGCGCGTCTACCACGCGTTCATCGACCAGACCCTGGCCTTCGCCGCCCTCGACGCGGCCTCCCTCACCCTGCCGCGCGCCTCCCAGCACGCCGACGAGGCGATGTGGCGCTCCACCTACGCCCGCCTGCCCGCCACCACCCACCCCCGCATCGCCGAGGCCGCCCCGCTGCTCGCCACCCGCATGGTGACCAGCGCGTACCCGACGGCACTGGAGATGCTGCTGGACAGCGCGCAGACCCGCCTGGAAGCGCTGGGCGGGGGCGACGGCGGGGGAGGGAACTGACGGCGGACCCGGGCGAGCGGGTGTGCGGCGGACGAAAGCGAGCGGCCGTCCCCATCGAGCGTTTCCGCTGCTAGGGGGTGTCTTGTCGATCAGGCCGGATCAGGGCCGCGAGCCCGGCCTGATCGGCAAGACACCCCCTAGCCCAGCGCCCCGGCCGCCGCCCCCGCCACTGCCTCCGCCAGCGCCGCCAGGGCCGGTGAGTCGAGCTTCCACTGCTGCCAGTACAGCGGCACGTCCAGCGGCAGGTCCGGCGCCAGGGGCACCAGGCGCCCCGAGCGCAGCAGCCCGTCCGCCTGGATCTCGGGCACCATGCCCCAGCCGAGCCCGGCGGCGACCGCGTCCAGGAAGCCCTCCGACGTGGGCACGGCGTGCCGTACCGCGCTCGCGCCGCCGGCCCCGCGCCGCAGCCGTCGTACGAAGGCGTCCTGGAGGTCGTCGCGGCGGTCGAAGGTGACCACGGACGCGTGGACCAGGACGTCGGGCAGGGGGCCGTCGAGGTGGCGCCGGACGAAGCCGGGCGTGGCCGCGGCGAGGTAGCGCATGGTGCCCAGGCGCCGCACGGAACAGCCGGTCACCGCGTCCGGCGCGGACGTCACCGCCGCCATCACCAGGCCCTCGCGCAGCAGTTCCGCGGTGCGGGTCTCGTCCTCGCGGTGCAGCTCGAAGCACAGGCGCGGTTCCGGCGCCACGTGGGTGAGCGCGGGCAGGAACCAGGTCGCCAGGGAGTCGGCGTTCACCGCGACCGACACCCGGGCGGGCTCGCCCTCGGCGCTCAGGCCCAGCTCCGCCCGGGTGTCGCGCTCCAGCCGGGCCAGCTGCCGGGCGAACCGTACGACGATGTCGCCGGACTCCGTGGGACGCACCGGCTTGGTGCGCAGCAGCAGCACCCGGCCCGTGCGCTGCTCCAGTGCCTTGACCCGCTGGCTGACCGCCGACGGCGTCACGTGCAGGGCGGCCGCCGCCGCGTCGAAGGTGCCCTCGTCGACCACCGCGAGCAGGGTCCGCACCTGGTCGAGGGGCAGGTCGGTCATCACGGCCGCTAATGATACGTAAGAATCCTTAGCTGGACCGGCAGTGATCGGCTCCCTAGCGTGGAGCGCATGTCCCCCGCCCTCGCCGCCGCCGCGGCCGGTTTCGGCACCGGCCTGTCGCTGATCGTCGCCATCGGCGCCCAGAACGCCTTCGTCCTGCGTCAGGCTGTCCGGCGCGACGCCGTCCTCGCCGTCGTCGGGATCTGCGCCCTGTCCGACGCGGTGCTCATCGCGCTCGGTGTGGGCGGCGTGGGCGCGTTGGTGGTGGCCTGGCCCGGCGCGCTCACCGTGGTCGGCTGGGTCGGCGGCGCCTTCCTGCTGGGGTACGGCGCCCTCGCCGCCCGCCGGGTGCTGCGGCCGGGCGAGGGGCTGCGGGCGGCCGGTGACGCGGCGGGCTCCCGGCGCCGGGCCGTGCTCACCTGCCTCGCCCTGACCTGGCTCAACCCGCACGTGTACCTCGACACGGTGTTCCTGCTCGGCTCGATCGCCGCCGACCGCGGCCCGCTGCGCTGGACGTTCGGCCTGGGCGCCGCCCTGGCCAGCCTGTGCTGGTTCGCCGTCCTCGGTTTCGGCGCCCGGCTGCTCGGCCGCTTCCTGGCCCGCCCGTCGGCCTGGCGGGTGCTGGACGGACTGGTGGCCGCCACGATGATCACGCTGGGCGTCCTGCTCCTCCTCGGGGCCTGACCGACTCCGAGGGCCGGCGCGGTGACATAGTGAACCCCGGTCCGGATAGATGTAGCGAGCAACCAGGAAGTCCGTGGACACCAGCGACAGCACCACCACCGGTACGGAGCCCTCTTCCGCGCACGCGCCCGAGGCGCCGCCCCGGCGCGGCTGGCGCCGCTGGGCGATGGACACCCGGCCCCTGCGCATCCCGGCCTACCGCCGCCTGTGGACCTCCACCATCGTCACGGCCGTCGGCAGCCAGCTCACCGCCGTCGCCGTGCCCAAGCAGATCTACGACATCACCGGCTCCTCGGCCTGGGTCGGCTACGCCAGCCTGGCGGGCCTCGTGCCCATGGTGCTGTTCGCCCTGTGGGGCGGGGCCGTCGCGGACACCGTGGACCGCCGCAAGCTGCTGCTGGTCACCAACACCGGCATCGCCGTCACCTCGGTGCTGTTCTGGGTCCAGGCCGTCACCTCGCTGGACTCGGTGCCGGTGCTGATGGTGCTGCTCGCGCTCCAGCAGGCCTTCTTCGGCCTGAACGCGCCCGCCCGCACGGCCTCCATCGCCCGCCTGGTGCCCGCCGACCAGTTGCCCGCGGCCAACGCGCTGGGCTCGACGGTCACCCAGACCGGCCTGGTCGCGGGCCCGCTGCTGGCCGGTGCGCTGATCCCCGTCATCGGGCTGCCCGAGCTCTACCTGATCGACGCGCTCGCGCTGTGCGTGACCGTCTGGGCGGTGGCGCGGCTGCCCGCCCTGCCCCCGCTGGGCGGCGCCGGGTCCCGGCGTGCCGGGGTTCGGGAGATCGCCGAGGGCTTCCGCTACATCGCCGGGCGCAAGGTGCTGCTGCTGTCCTTCCTGGCCGATGTCATCGCGATGGTGTGCGGCATGCCCCGCGCCCTGTTCCCGCAGCTCGCCGCCGAGACCTACGCCTCCTACGGCGAGGGCCCGGCCCTCGGTCTGCTCTACGCGGCGATCCCCGTCGGCGCAGTGCTCGGCGGGCTGTTCTCCGGAACCTTCTCCCGGGCCCGCCGGCACGGCTGGATGGTGATCGGCGCGGTCGTCGCCTGGGGCGCCGCCGTCGCCGGCTGCGGGCTCAGCGGCAGCCTGTGGTGGGCGGTGGCCTTCCTGGCGGCGGCCGGCGTCGCCGACATGGTGTCGATGGTCTTCCGCGGGGCGATCCTGCTGTCGGCGGCCACCGACGAGATGCGCGGCCGGATGCAGGGCGTCTTCACGGTGGTGGTCGCGGGCGGGCCCCGCCTCGCGGACGTCCTGCACGGCACGGCGGGCTCGGTCCTCGGCCCCCGGGCGGCCGTGGCGGGCGGCGGCCTGCTCGTCGTGGTGCTCATGCTGGGCCTGGCCGCGACGGTCCCGGCGCTGCGCCGCTACCGCGTCTGAAGCGCCCGGAGCGCGGTGTCGCGGTGCCGGAGGGAAGTGCCGAAGGTCCGGGCGCCGAGACACCCCCTAGAACGCGCCCCGGCGTTTGATCGCGTACTGCTCCATCAGCTTGCCCCGGGTCATCTCCAGCCGGTGGGCGAGGATCTCGGCGACGATGCGCACCAGCGACAGCCCGAGCGCCGGGTCCTCCTCGCACAGCTTGAGCACCGGCTGCGCCTCGAACTCGTACGCCCGCACCGGGCTGAACGCCTCCGCGCCGAAGTCCCACCGGTACGGCGGGAACAGCCACGACCAGCCGAGCAGGTCGCCCGCGGACAGGCTCGCGACGGTGACCCGCTGGTGGGTGGTGACCTGCTGGTCCAGGGAGACGGAGCCGGAGCGGATGACCCAGAACCGGTCGGCCCGGCCGCCCGCCTCGAAGACGCGGGTGTCCTCCGGGAAGGACACCTCCCGGGCCAGGGTCATCAGGTGCTGCCGCTGGGGCGGGGGCAGGGCGGTCAGGAGTTTGGTCGCTTTGGTCATGGCGCGGGGCTCCTCGCCGGGTGATCGGGTGGGGGTGCTTTCCCTATGCCCATTTCAGCCGCTGCCGTCGCACCGGGCACCTCGGCGACCGGGGTTCCCGCGACCTGGCCCGGCCGCGCCCGGACAGGAAAGAGCCCTGGCTGGACGGGGGAAGCCAGCCAGGGCCGTTACGGGTGATGTCGGGGGAGGGGGGAACTCGACCCCGTCACCACGTATGGATGAACCGTAAACCATTCGCGGGCGCGATGCGTAGCCAGAAGCCGGTCACGTGACCCGTTTCACTCCACTGTGCCATGCGGAAGCCGGTTCGCACAGCCTCCGCACAGCCTCAGTCGTCGGTCAGTCGTCCGTCCCCGGCTCCGCGCCGTGGCACCCCGGCGACACGATCTCGTCCAGCACCCGCACCACGGCCTCGTAGGCCAGCTGCCGGCCCCGGGCCTCCCGTGCCGCGTCGTCGCCGTCGCGCGGACCGCCGGACGGTGCCGGCTCGCGGGCGCGGGCCTCCCAGGTGCGCAGTTCCTCGTGTGCGTAGCGGCGTGCCCGCTGGATGCGCCGCAGCAGTTCGTCCGAGTCCACAACTTCCGCCATGCGGTGCGCGTACCCCGAAGCGCGCCGTCGATGACCTCACCCGTCCGCACCGGCGGAATGACCGCTTTCCCTGAGTTTGCCACGTTTGCGACGCCGGATGGGGGCCAGCCGCATCACTGAGGGTCCAGCAGAGAGGCCCGCCACCAGCCGGTACCACTCAAGGAGCGAAAGGATGCCCATCGATCACGGCACCGATTCCCTCGGTGCACCCGACCGCCCCGACCGGCTGCACGGGGACGGACCCTGCCGCCCCGCCGACGTCCGCAGCGCCGTACGGCGCGTGTGCGCCTGCCACACCCCCGGGGCCTTCCACGACGACGCCGCGCTCTCCGACGCCCTCCTCGTCGCGTCGGAACTGACGACCAACGCCATCCTCCACGGCGGCGGCGTCACCGAGTTCGACGTCGACCTCGACGGCCCGGCCGTGCGCGTGTCCGTGAGCGACCACAGCGACCGGCTGCCGGTCCTCCACGACTTCGACGAGCGCGGCCGGCGTCGCGTCGGAGGGCGGGGCTGGCCCATCGTCTGCCGGCTGTCCCAGGACGTCCGCGTCGCGGACCTGCCCTCGGGCGGCAAGCGCATCACAGCCGTCGTGCCCCTGTCCTGACGCCCTGTCCCGGCCCCCCACCGCCCCCGGAGGGCGATTCCCGACTCGCGGAGTTTGTTCTTCCGGGAGGGGGGCAGACGCAATTTCGTGCTTCGGACCGGAGGCGCGCCAGCGGGAGCGGTATGACCGCCCGGGGCCTCTGGTCCCGGTCGGCAGCGCCCCTCCCGTGGTCAACCCCCCAGAAACCACCGTTCGGGAGCGAAAACCGCATGCCTATCGACATGTCGACAAGCCGTTCTGACGCCGCTCTGCCCGAGACGGCCGACACCCCCGCACCGACCGCCACACCCACCCGCACCGCCCCGCGGCGCAACCACGACGACGCCCCCGACACCCTCGGCCGGTTCCAGCGCCTGGCCGAGCTGCCGCCCGGCCCCCAGCGGGACGCGGTGCGCGACGAACTCGTCACCGCATGGCTGCCCATGGCCCACCGCATCGCGGGCCGTTTCCGCGACCGCGGCGAGTCCCTCGAGGACCTGCGCCAGGTCGCCGCCCTCGGACTGGTCAAGGCCGTCGACCGCTTCGACCCCTCGCGCGGCGCCTTCGAGAGCTACGCCGTGCCGACCATCACCGGCGAGATCAAGCGCCACTTCCGGGACCGCATGTGGGCCCTGCGGGTGCCGCGCCGCGTGCAGGAGCTGCGCAACAAGGTGCGCGTCGCCCGCCGCGAGCTCATCCAGAACCCCGGCGCGCCGGAGCCCTCGGTCGCCGACATCGCCGGGCACACCGGCCTCACCGAGGAGGAGGTCGCCGCGGGCCTGGAGGCGCTGGAGAGCTTCAGCACGCTCTCCCTGGACGCCGAACTCCCGGCCGGCGACGACGGCTACAGCCTGTCCGACACCCTCGGCGGGCCCGACGCCTCCTTCGACATCGTCATCGACCGCGAGTCCGCGAAGGAGGGGCTGCGCCGCCTGCCCGAGCGCGAGCGGGCCATCCTCTACATGCGCTTCTTCGAGGACATGACCCAGAGCCGCATCGCCGACAAGCTCGGCATCTCCCAGATGCACGTCTCCCGGCTGATCAGCCGCAGCTGCGCCCGGGTGCGCGAAGAGGTCCTCGGCCGCCGGGGCGCCGGCTCCGGCCCCGTCGCCTGACCACCCGCACCACGTACCGACCCGACACGCACGAGGAGCGAACGACCGATGTTGATGCCCCATCCCGCCGTCCTGCGCCGGCTCGTCGACGAGTACCAGGCGCTGACGAAGACGGCCGGGGCGGCCGGCGCGGAGTCGGCCACGCGCAGTACCCGGGAGCAGGACCTGGCCTACACCTTGTGCGTGTCGACCGGTACCCGCGACGTGGTGGACGCGCTGGAGACGGCGCGCCGGTGGCTGGCCGCGGCGGCCGTGCCGCCCGAGCAGCAGACCGGCCCCGGCACGCACGTCCTGGTGTGACCCCAGGTATGAGCGGCCGGATCGCGGACAAAGGCAAGGTGAGTCCTACGACAACCAGACGAAGACACGCCTGACAGGGCGCTGCGGTGAAGGGGGAGGGCGTCATGAACACGAGTGCGAGCGCCTTGGCGCGCAACGGGCGCACGGGGGCCGAGCGGGCCGCCCGGGGTTCGGTGATGAAGGGCGCGGCACGGGCCGGCCTCACCGCCCGCGGGGTGATCTACCTGCTGGTCGGCGTGCTGGCCCTCAAGATCGCCTTCGGTGAGGGACAGCAGCAGGCCGACCGCAAGGGGGCGCTGGAGGAGATATCCCACCAGCCCTTCGGGAAGTTCCTGCTCTGGGCCCTCGGCATCGGACTCGTGGGCATGGCGCTCTGGCGCCTGTCCGAGGCCGTGTTCGGCGCGGCCGGCAAGGACGGCCGCAGCGCCCGCAAACGGCTGATGGCGGCGGGACGGTGCGTCTTCTACTCGTTCGTGGCCTACTCGGTGCTGTCCTTCGCGGCCGGCTCCGGCGACGGCGGCGGATCGAGCGACAAGCAGTCCCGTGACGTCACCGCCCGCGCCCTCGACCTGCCCGCGGGGCAGTGGCTGGTGGGCGCGGCCGGCGTCGGCATCGTCATCGCCGGACTGGTCCTGGCCGGCCGCGCCGTGATGCGCACCTACCGCAAGAAGATGAACCTCGGACAGCTCAGCCCGCGGATGCGCCGCCTCGTCGACGTCACCGGCGTCGGCGGCGGCGCGTCCCGCGGGCTCGTCTTCGCCGCGGCCGGCGTCTTCGCCGTACGGGCCGCCGTCGAGTACGAGCCGCAGAAGGCCAAGGGCCTCGACGACACCCTGCGCTCCTTCGCCGAGACCCCGGCCGGACCGGGGCTGCTGGTGTGCATCGCGGCCGGGCTGGTGCTGTTCGGCCTGTTCTCGTTCGCGATGGCCCGCTGGCGGCGGGTCTGAGCCCGGACAGGGAGGGAACACGGTACGGATGATGGAACCCGAGCACCCGTCCGACGGACGGCCCGTGGACATGTACCTCGACCTCCTGCGGGTCCGCATGGACAGCGACGACTACCGGCTCCTGCTCCAGGTCGTCGCTCCCGCGCTGCGGGCCCTGGACGAACAGCCGCCGGAGTCCATGGACTTCTCCCTGGACCCCGACGACACGCAGAGCCTGCCCCAGGAGATCCGCGACGAGGCGGCCCTGGTGATCGCCACGGCCGTCACCGGACGGCTGGACAACCAGCTGGTGGAGCTGGAGATCGACGAGACGGGACCGGTGCGCGTGGTCACCGACGCGGCGACCGCGTCCGACCCCGACCGGCTCGCCGAGATCGCGTCCTACATCCGCCGGCGCCACCAGGACACCGAGGAACTGCGCGGCATCGCCGAGGCGAGCGGCCTGCCCACCGACTTCTGAGCACGGGACCACGGCGACCGCCGCGGTCCCGTGCTCACCCGTGCCCGGGGTCTCACCCCCGTGGTGCGGCCACCGGCACGTCCAGCGGCCGGGCCAGGCCCAGCACCGCCTCGTCGAGGCGCTGGAGGTGCCGCAGCACCCGGTCGGTGACCCGCCCGTAGCGCGGTGTCGCCGGAACGCCCGGATCCAGCAGCGAGGCGATGCTCGGCCCGGTGCGCACCGGCTCCGCCGAGCCCTCGTCGCCGACGTGCGCCGCGATCGCCCTGATATTGCGCAGGATGCGCTCCCCGGCGCCCTTCAGCCCCGGATCGGCCGCGATCGACGGGTGCGTGGGCAGCAGCTCGGCCGTCGCCGCCAGCGCCCGCGCGTGGTAGGCGCACGTCTCCAGCAGCGCGACCACGTACCGGGCCGTCTCACGGCGGGTCCGCAGCGGCGTCACCGGATGCGTCAGCGGCTGGATCGCCGCCCGCAGGTCCGCGAGCGCCTGGTCCAGGTCCCGGGCCTGCTCCAGCAGGTCGACCGGGGGGCCGCCGCTGAGCTGGTCCATGGCCGTCGAGGTCACCTCGGCCAGCCGGTCCAGCACCGTCGTGAGCAGGTCGTTCGTCCGCCGGTCGGTATGGACCGGCAGCACCAGCGCCGCCGCGACGATCCCGCAGGCCGCGCCCAGCGCCGTCTCCTCCACCCGCAGCACCAGCACCGACAGGCTGTAGGTGTGCAGCAGCGTGTACAGCACGCCGAGCGCCGCCGTCACGAAGAACGACATCAGCGTGTACGACAGGGGAGCGGTGTAGAACATCGCGAACACGCACAGCAGCACCACCGCGAACGCCGTCCACGTGTGGTGCCCCACCAGCCCGGCCAGCACGATGCCCGCGACGACGCCGAGCACGGTGCCCACCAGCCGCCGGTAGCCCTTGACCAGGATCTCCCCGGTGGAGGCGGTGTTGATGAAGACGATCCAGCAGGTCAGCACCGCCCAGTACCAGCGCTGCGAGGACAGGAACTCGCCCCCGACGATCGCCAGCAGCGAGCCGACCGCCACCTGCACGGCCGCCCGCGTCGTGGGCCGGCGCAGCCCCGTCTCCGGCTCGCTCGGCTCCTCGGTCTCCTCCGCCACGCCGATCGCGGCGTCCTCGGCGTCCAGCTCCTCGCGGGAGCGGGCCGTCGCCGGGCTGTCGTCGGAGTCGTCCTGCGGCCCGTCCAGCGCGATGCGCAGGCCCAGGACGGCGCGGGCCGTCTCGCCGATGCCCCGGAACACGTCCTGCACGGCCGGCGACGCGCTCGGCAGGTTCTCGTCGTCCCGGTAGCCCAGCAGCCGGTTGCGCACCTGCGCCAGTCCGGTGCCCGGGGCGGCGGCCACCGGGCGCCGCACGAGCAGCGCGAGGGCCGTCAGGTCCCGGCGCAGCGCGTCGCTCGCCTCGTCGCGCACCGGGAGCCGGCCGCGCTCGGGCAGCTGGGCGCCGGGCAGGTGCAGGGTGAGGGTGTCGGCCCGGCGGGCGCTGCGCGCGGTCAGCAGCAGCAGGCCGAGGCGCTCGGCGGCGATCTCCGCGTCCGCGATGCGGCGCTGCACCAGCCGCGCCACCGCCTCGTCGGGGGTGCCCTCCTCCAGCCGGCCCTGGATCATCATGGCGGTCTCGTGCAGCCGGGCGGTGCCCACCCGCACCTGCTCCAGGACCCGGTCCACGTCGTCGGGCCCGGCGTCCAGCAGGTCCGCCAGGGCCTCCAGCAGCTGCGCCAGCCGGGCCCGGAACGCCTCCCGCAGCCGGTGCAGGATGCCCGTCGGGGTCTGCGGCACGAGCACGAACCGCGCCAGCGCCCCGCACGCGAACGCGATCGCCACGGTGCCGAGGAACCCCGGCAGGCTGGCCGGGGTCACCCCGACGAACAGCGACGCGAAGTACGTCTGGAAGCCGATCAGGCCGAGCGCGGTGCCCCGGTCGCCGAACCGGCGGCCGTAGACCGCGCAGAAGATCAGCACGACGAAGAAGGCGTCGCCCAGGAGCACCCGGGAGGTCAGCAGCGCGCTCAGCGACACCGACGCCAGCGCCACCGGCAGGCCGAGGGCCAGGGTGACCGCCTGCGGAGCGCGCTGCTTCTCCCGGATGGCGAACGTGGCGACCATCGCCGAGATCGCACCGGCCACCAGGTGCGTCACCCCGGCGTCCAGCGCGGCCAGCACGGCCAGGGTCAGGGCGATGGAGAGGACGGTGCGCAGTCCCGCGGCCAGTCGCAGCAGCCCCGGGTCGGACGCCGCCACGCGGTCGCGCACCCCAGCCCACACCGACCGTTCCGCTGACCTCACGCCGCCGTACTCTCCGCCTCGCGCCTCGACCTGATCATCAGCATGCCACGGCGGGCCGGGTCATCCGGCGGCGGGCCGGCTCCCTTCCACGTGGGCCCGCACCTGCTCGGGCGTCAGGTAGGTGTCGGTGTACTCGAAGTCCTTGAGCTTGGCCGGCCGGCGCGCCTGGAAGCCGGTGCGGACGAAGTCGTCCCCGGCGAGCGCGTTCAGCGTCCAGTTCGTCGCCACCCGGACCTTGGCCACCCCGGTGCGCAGCGCCCACCAGTGGTAGCCGCGCGCCGCCACCTGGGCCGGCAGGCCGCGCAGTTCGACACCCAGCGGCTTGGACACCGCGTCCCGCCCGCCGAGGTCGACGACCAGCCCGAGGTCCTTGTGCTCGTACGGCTGCAGCGGCGCGCCGCGCAGCGTGGCGATCACGTTGTCGGCGACCGCCTTGCCCTGCCGCATGGCGTGCTGGGCGGTCGGCGGGCACACCGCGCCCTCCTCGCCCTTGGCGAGGTCCGGGACGGCGGCGGAGTCGCCGAGCGCGAACACCCCGTCGGAGCCCGGCAGGGTCATCTCCGGGGTGACCGCGAGCCGCCCGCGCACCGTCTCCGCGTCGAGCGTGGCGATCAGCGGGCTCGCCACGACGCCCGCCGTCCAGATCAGCGTGTGGGTCGGGACCACCCGCCCGTCGGTGAAGGTGACCTCCTCCGGCCCCGCCTTCGCGATGGACACGCCGAGCGAGACCTCGATGCCGCGCCGGCGCAGCACCTCCTGCGCGCTGCGGCCGAGCTTGTCGCCCAGCTCCGGCATCAGCTTCGGCGCGATGTCGATCAGGTGCCACTTGATCAGCTTCGGGTCGAGGCGGGGGTAGCGCCGGACCGCGCTGTGCGTCAGCTTCTGCAGGCAGGCCGCGGTCTCGGTACCGGCGTAGCCGCCGCCGACCACCACGAACTGCAGCCGGGACGCCCGCTCGGCCGGGTCCTGGCTGGCGTCCGCCAGGTCCAGCTGGGAGATCACGTGGTCGCGGATGTAGGCGGCCTCCGCGAGCGTCTTCATGCCGAACGCGTTGTCCGTCAGTCCCGGGATGTCGAAGGTGCGGGTCACGCTGCCGGGGGCGAGCACGAGGTAGTCGTACGGCTCGTTGACGATGCGGTCGGTGATGGTGCGCACCACGCACACCTTCGCCTTCAGGTCCACGCCGATCGCACCGCCGGGGATGATCCGGGTGCGGTACCTGGCGCTGCGGCGCAGGGACAGGGCGATCGACTGGGGCGTGAGCACCCCGGAGGCGACCTGTGGCAGCAGTGGCAGGTAGAGCTGGTAGGAGAAGGGGGTCACCAGGGTGACGTCGGCTTCGTCGGGGGAGAGCTTGCGTTCCAGGCGCCGGACGCACTCCACTCCCGCGAAGCCCGCGCCCACCACCAGAATCCTGGGTCGTGTCACGTCGTTCCCTCTTTCTGCGGCTCCTGCGGTCTGTGCCTTGATCCCTCGCCTTGCACCTGCCCGCCCCGGACGGCTTCGCACCTCCTCGATCCCACCGCGCCGGGACCGCGCGCGCCACCCGGACGGGCCGAGCAGACGAACGGCACCCTCGAACACCTCGTCGGGGCCGGTCGGCCGTGTAGGCCCCGGCCCCTCGGGTAGCCCGACGTACATGACAAAAACGGTGGTGGCCGGAGGGTACTGACGTGGGCTGCGCAGAGGGCGCCGACGACGGGCAGGAGGCGCGGGAGGCGACCGCGCGGCGGGTCGTCGACGCGATGGAGGGTCTGGTGGCGTGGTGGCTGGCGGCGGCGGACGGGACGACGCCGCGGCTTCCGGCGCGTCAGCTGCTCGCGCTGCGGACCGTGCGGCGCAGACCCGAGACCAACCTCACCGCGCTCGCCGGGCAGCTCGGCATCGGCCTGCCCAACGCCAGCCGCCTGTGCGACCGGCTGGAGGCGGCGGGCCTGCTGGAGCGGACCGTGCCGCCGGGCAACCGGCGGGAGGTGCGGCTCGCGGTGACCGCGTACGGGCAACGCGTCCTCGCGGACGTCACCGAGCGGCGCGTACGGGGGCTCGTGACCGTGGTCGCGCAGATGACCCCCGGTCAGCGGGCCGCCCTGGAACAGGGCCTGTCCGCCTTCCACCACTCCCGCACCGCGGGCCCGCGGCCCCCGTACGGCACCGGCGGCGCCCAGCGGGGCGACGGCTGAGCGGCGGCCGTGCGGCGGCCGGGCTCAGCCCGTCGCCGCCCGCCCGGTGACGTGGCACAGCAGCAGGCACACGTCGTCGTCGCGCTCGGAGTCGCTCAGCAGCGGGTCGAGGATGCGGTCCGCCGCGCCCTCCAGGTCGGCCTCCAGCTCCTCGGAGCCGAAGCCGGCCAGCGCCGTCGCCAGCCGCTCGATGCCCGGGTCTATGCCCTGGGCGCGCCGCTCCACCAGGCCGTCCGTGTACATCGCGAGCGTGGAGCCCGCCGGGAGCGGCACCCGGTGGTCGGCGATCTCCTGGCGCAGCGGGATGCCCAGCATGGCGCCCGGCCGCGCGTCCAGGACGTGCACCCGGCCGTCCGGGGTGCGCAGCACCGGCGGCGGGTGGCCGGCGGCCGCCCACGTGAGCACCGGCTCGTCCGGGTGGAAGCGGGCGATCACCGCCGTCGCGTACAGGTCGGGCTGGAGGTGGTGCAGGAACCGGTGCAGCCGCGTCAGCAGCTGGCCCGGCGTGCCGCCGTCGACGGCGTACGCCCGCAGCGCGGTGCGCAGCTGGCTCATCATCACGGCCGCGTGCAGCCCGTGCCCGGTGACGTCCCCGATGACGGTGATCAGGCCGCCGTCGGGCTGGCGGAAGGCGTCGTACCAGTCGCCGCCGATGTTCAGCCCGAAGGTGGCGGGCAGGTAGCGCGCGGCCAGCCGCAGCCCCGGCCGGGTGGGCAGCTCGGTCAGCAGGGCCCGCTGGAGCGTCTCGGCGATGTCCCGGTTGTGCTCGAACCGGCGGGCGTGGTCCAGCGCGATGCTCGCCCGGCGGGTCAGCTCGATCAGCATCACCGCGTCGTCCGGGTCCCAGCGCTCCTCCGGCGGGGTCAGCGTGAGGACGCCCAGCGGGGCGCGCCGGGTCGGCAGCGGCACGCACAGCATCGGGAGCGCCGGGTCCAGCACGGAGGGCGGGTGGTCGTCGACCCCGGGCAGCCCGCCGGGGTGGTCGGCGGCGTACTGCGGCCGGCCGGTGCGGGCGGCGCGGACGGCCGCCGCGGGGTGCGGCGCGGGCGGCCGCTCGTGGTCCCCGTCGGTGTCGAACAGCCAGACGTCGACGCGGCGGGCGTACCGGGGCACCAGCAGTTCCGGCAGCCGCCGCACGATCTCCTCGTGGTTCAGCGACGCGGTCAGCACGGCGCTGGCGTCGGCCAGGAACGTCAGCCGGCGGCGGGCGTTCTCCGCCTCCTGGCGGGCCGCCCGCTCCGCCGCGAAGGCCTCGCGCTGGGCCCGTCCGGCGGCGTCCAGCTCGGCGTGCAGCGCCAGCACGCCCTGGTTGGTCTGGTGCAGCTCCTCCCGGTGGAAGGCGACCAGGTCCTCCTGCTCGGCGAGCCGGTCCAGGACGACCGCGGTGTCCTCGTCGGCCCCCAGCAGCGCCTCCGCCAGCAGGTCGGGGTCGTCCCCGCCGGACGAGGCCCGCACGGCGCCGTCCGCCTCCGGGCAGGGCACCGCCGTCTCCCACGGCGGCTCACCGGCCGGCGGGACCGCGGCCACCTCGGCGCGCAGCAGGTGCTCCCCGGCGTCGGAGTCGGTCGTCGACAGTGTCAGGCGCCAGGTGCCGCCCTTGGTCAGGCACTGCCGCAGCCGGGCGCTGAGCGCGACCGTCAGCCGGGTGCGGGGCAGCGGCGCCACGCCCAGGGCGGCGGCCAACCGGGCGGTGGTGATCCGCGCCCGCGCGGCGTCGGTGACGGAGGTGATCTCCCATGCGTGCCTCATCGTCACTCCGGCGGGGTCGGGGCCAGGACGGCCACGGCGGTGTCGTCGCGCATCGGCCGGGCGGAGCTGCTGGCGTCCCGCACGGCCACGGCGGCGGTGACGGCCGGGTCGGCCGTCACCAGCCGGGGGTCGTCGGGCGGTGCCCAGCGGCTCGGCAGACCGTCGGTGTACAGGATCAGCAGCCGGTCGGCGGACCAGGGGGCCCGGGACTCGGGAATGGTCGCCGGCCGGTGGGCGCCCACTATGCCGGGGCGGGACACCAGCGAGCGCCAGGTGCCGTCCTCGCGGAGGCGGGCGCCGACGTTGCCGACGCCGGCGAAGCGCAGCTCGCCCTGCCGGACGTCGAGCTGGGCCACCGCGACGGCCGCCCCGCGGGTGCCGCGCAGCGCGTCGTGCAGCCGGCGCAGCACCTCGGCGGGCGGCAGGTCGGCCCGGCGGCGCACCTCGGCGACCGCGGCGCCGGAGGCCCGGGCGGCCTCGGGGCCGTGGCCGAGCCCGTCGGCCAGCAGCAGGGTCAGCCGGTCCCCGGCGCGCACGCAGGTCCAGGCGTCCCCGGACCACTGAGCGCCGGCCAGCGGCAGGTTGATCCCGCCGGCCCGCGCGGCGGCCGACGGGGTGGCGGGCCGGTGGGCGGCCCCGATCCGGGCCAGCGCGACCGTGCCCCGGCCGGCGGCGCTGTGCACGGCGAAGTCGTCGGCCAGCCGCCGGCAGGTGCCGAGGCCCGCGCCGAGCGACCCGGCGGTGGAGAAGCCGTCGCGCAGGGCGGCCGCCACGTCGGGCATGCCGGGGCCGTGGTCGACGGCCGCGATCTGGACGACGGCGGTCGCGTCCTCGTCGGGTACGGCGGGGGCGACGGCCTCGACGAGGAGGTGGCCGCCGTACGCGTGCTTGAGCAGGTTGGTGGTCAGCTCCGTGGCGACCAGGACGGCGTCCTGGGTGCGCTCGGCGTCCAGGCCCGCCACCGCGGCGGCGCCCTCCGCGGCCAGCCGCGCGTCGCGCACCCGGGTCGCGTCGCGCACGGGCACGTCCCACACCCGGGTCACGACCTTCCCTCCCGGGGCCGCGGCGGGCGCGCGGCCCACGAGGTCACGGTGACCACGGTGCCGACGCCCGGCGTGCTGTCGATGGAGAACGCGTGCACCAGGCGCCGTGCGCCGCCCAGACCCATGCCCAGCCCCTCCCCGGAGGTGAAGCCGTCGCGCAGCGCCTGCTCCAGGTCGGCGATGCCGGGGCCCTGGTCGCTGAACGTGAGCCGCAGCCCCTGCGCGGCGCCCTCGGTGACCTGCTCGACGCGGAGCTCGCCGCCACCGCCGTGCACCAGGGTGTTGCGGGCCAGTTCGCTGGCCGCCGTGACCAGCTTGGTCTGCTCGACCAGGCTGAACCCGAGCAGGGCGGCCGCCTGCCGGACGTGCTGGCGCAGCCACACCAGGTCCCTGTCCGACCTGATCGGCAGGCGGGCGTCGACCCGGGCGGCCGTGCCGCTCATCCGTCCCCCCGCCGACGATCGGCCGGCCGCACCACGTCCGGACCACCCAGCAGTTCGACGGCCGCCCCGGCGCTCAGCGCCGTGCGCAGCCCCGGCAGCGTCAGACCCAGCTCGACCAGGGTGAGGGCCACGGCGGGACGCATGCCCGCCACCACCGTCCGCGCGGCCAGCAGCCGGGCGCCCGCGGCGATCTCGGCCAGCACCCGGCCGAGGAAGGAGTCGACGATCTCGACCCCGGAGATGTCGATGACCACCCCGCCGACCCGGTGCCGGACGATGGCCTCGCCGATGTCCTGCTGGAGCTGCTCGGCCAGCCCGTCGTGCAGGTCGCCCGGCAGCGTCACCAGCAGGACGTCGCCCAGCTTCAGCACCGGGACGGCCCCGGTGCCGGCGGAGAGGAAGCCGTCGCTCACCGCTTGCTCGCACCGCCCGACGCCTGCACGATGTCCGCGCCCAGACCGCGCAGCGCGTACCCGAGGGCGTCCGCCAGGCCGGCGCGGGTCACCACGGTGCCCAGGTCGAGGCCGAGCTGGACGATCGTCTGCGCGATGGCGGGGCGGATGCCCGACACCACGCACTCCGCGCCCATCAGCCGGACCGCCGCGACCGTCTTCACCAGGTGCTGGGCCACCAGCGAGTCGACCGTGGGCACCCCGGTGATGTCGAGGATCGCGTACCGCGCCTGCTCCGCGACGACCGCCTCAAGCAGCGTCTCCATGACGACCTGGCTGCGGGCGCTGTCCAGGGTCCCGATGAGCGGCACGGCGACGATGCCGTCCCACAGCCGGATCACGGGCGTGGCCACCTCCAGCAGCTGCATCCGCTGCCGGTCGATGAGCGCCTGGCCCTCGCTGAGCGCGGTGTCCAGCACCACCAGCCGCAGGGTGCCCGTCAGGACGGTCAGGGCGGTGGTGCACGCGCGCAAGTGCTCGGCGGGCGCGTCCGCCAGGTCGGTGGCGAGGAGGTCCGTCGGGGGCACCCGCAGGGCGTCCACCTCCCGCGACACCTGGGCCGCGCTCAGGCCGTACCGGGCGCGGGCCGCGGCCATCCCGGCGAGCTGCTCCCGCACCACGGTGAACGCCTCGGCGTCCGGGTCCTCGACCCGCTCCGTCTCGGCCACCTGCGCGAGGGCGTCGACCACGACCCGGCCGGCCTCCACCGCCTCGTCCCGGGACACGGTGAACACGCTGCGGAACAGCGCCTCGTCGGCCCACCGCTGGGCGATCTGCTCCCTGCGGCGGCGCAGGAAGGCCGCGACCTCGCGGGCCGGCGACTCGTGCTGGTGCAGCGCTTCGTGATCCGGCACCTGCTGTTCCTCCGTCTGCGTTGCGGTGCTGCGTCCCCCGGTGGCGGGAGCATCAGCGATCTTTGCCGGGCGACAACCCTAACCACCGGTCCTGACCCGGCGGCACCCGGTCCACCGGGGTGAACCCTGTGGTGTGGCCCACCGGGCGGCTGTGGGGGAGGGCTGCGCGAACGTCGTACGTCCGTTCGGGTACCGGTGGGGCCGGGCCGGCGGACGCCTAGGGCGCCGGTTGCCCGCCGTACCAGTCCAGGCACACCACCACCGCGTCGTCGTCGCCCTCGGGCCTGCCGCGGTGGACGCGGAGTTCCCGCAGCACTGCTGCCGGGACCTCGGCGGCGGGCAGCAGCGCGGCCGAGGAGACCGCCCGGGTCAGGGCCCGTTCGCCGTACGCCTCGCCTTCCGGTCCGGCGACGGCGTGCACCCCGTCGCTGACGAACAGCAGACGGTCGCCGGGCCGCAGGAGCAGCTCCTGGGCGACGTAGTCCGTCTCCTCGAACATGCCGAGGGGCAACTGGGCCTCCAGCTCCACGGTGGTCAGCGTCCGGTCGCGCTGGAGCAGCAGCCGCGGCGAACCCGCGTCGACCACCTGGGCGCGGCCGGTGGCGAGCTCGACGTCCACCAGCAGCACGGACAGGTGGGATGCCCCGCGGTACTGGGCGTGGATCGCCTGGTCGGCCAGGCACGCCTGGTCGGCGAGCGGCACACCGGCCCGGCGGGCGTTGCGCAGCGCGTTGATCCCCAGGTTGGTGAGCAGGGCGGCCTCGATGCCCTCGCCCATGCCGTTGGTGACGCAGAGCGTCAGGTGGCCGCCGTCGGCGGACCAGTCGAAATTGTCGCCGAAGACCGAGTAGGCGGGCTCCAGCTGGGCACCCAGCGCGTACTCGGGCCTGGCGCAGGAGCGGGCCGGGAGCAGCTCCCACTGCATCTCCGCCGCCAGGGTGAGGCGGTCCGTGCGGCGGGCCCGCGCGTAGACGTCGGTGTCGCGCCCGGCGACCACCAGCTCGTGGCCCAGCATCCCCGCCAGCTCGGTCAGCTCCGCCACGGCGTCCTCGGTGGCGGCCTCCCGGGGCAGCACGACCGCCAGCACGCCCTGCCGGTCGCCTCGCACCGTCACCGGCAGGTGCAGGCGCGTCCGGCCGCCGGCCAGGTCCTCGCGCTGCGGCTCCTGCGCGCCGAAGGCGCGCCCGGCCGGGCCGGAGTGCAGCGCCACCGGTTCCCCCGCGGACGACGGGTCGTCGGGCACCGGCAGCAGCGCGGTGAGTCCGTAGTCGGCCAGCAGCAGGTCGGCCGACTCGGCGCCGTACTCCGCCCGCAGGACGGCGCGCAGGGCGGCCGGGAGCCGGTGCGGTGCCGCGGAGCGCAGTGCGTGCCCGGCGGCCACGAGTCCGGTCACGAGACCGGGCGCACGGATCTCGCGCGCGGGGCGCGGCACGCGGGCCGCGGGGACGTGCGGGCTGACAGGCCCGGGGAACCCTGCCAAAGTGTCACCGTGACGTCCCCCTCCTCTCCGGAACCCGACCAGGTGGCCCGTGTGACCTCGGAGGCGGCCGAGCTGCTCGGCGTCCTGTGGGGCCGCGCCTCCACGGCGCCCGTCTCCGCCTCGCAGCTGCGGGTGCTGTTCGTCCTGGAACACCACGGGGGCATCAACCTGCGCACGCTCGCCGAGACCCTGGGGTCCTCGCCGTCGTCCACGAGCCGGCTGTGCGACCGGCTCCAGGCGGTGGGCTTCGTGGAGCGCCGCTCCGCCGCCGGCAGCCGCCGGGAGGTCGAGCTGTACCTCAGCCACCGCGGGCGGTCGTTCCTGACCGTCCTGCGCGGGCGCCGGGAGAGTGCGCTGGAGTCGGTGCTCGCGCAGCTGCCGGCCGCCCGGCGTGCCGCGCTGCTGCACGGGCTGGAGGCGTTCTGCCTCGCCGCGACCGACCAGCTCGACGAGGGCGACGCCGCCTCCGACGCCCGGACCGCCTGACCCACGGCCCGGGCGCGGCCCCGTCCGGGCCACCGGCACATCCCTGTTTCCTCGCGCACGACTCGCCTCACTTCGTTGCCCCTGCCACACAGTTGCCGGACGGCAAGTGTCGGGCCGACGGGCACCACGGAGCGCCCACCCACCACCGCACCGCCGTGTCCGGGCGGCCGCACGGGCCGCCCCGGACCTCAGCTGTCGGGGGCCTCGACCTGCGGCAGCCCCTGGTCGATCAGGGCCAGTGCCTCGTCCACCTTCTCGGAGATCGGCACCGTCAGACTCACCCCGGTCAGGTCCAGGACCCGCCGGACGGGCGCTGTCGGATTGATCACGTGGACGCTGCCGGGCAGCTCACGGGCCTCCTGGTACACCCGCAGGATGATGTTCATGCCGGAGGAGTCCATGAAGGGCACCTCCGACAGGTCCAGCAGGAAGTGCTTGCGGCCGTGGTGGAGCTGGTTGGCCAGATGGGCCTGGAACTCGGTGGCGGTGTCCAGATCGAGATGGCCCTCCACCCGGACCAGGGCGACGTCCTCACGGGGCAGGGACACCTCGACGGACAGCGGGTTGTGGGCGATGGCCACGAAAACCTCCGATTACAGACGGTCTCGGGTGACTCCCGGGAGGTCGCTCCGATGCGACCCGGGGGAGGACGGGGAGGCCGTACGCCACCTCTGTCCTCCCGCGGTCCCGGCCTGTCACCGCGCACCAGCGGATACCCCCGAACGGGCGGCTCATGCGTGCAGGGATTCCCCGGCGCGGGACTCCTCGTCGCGGGGCTCCCCGTCGTCCGACGTGCGCGGTCCGACCCGGATGCCGACGATGCAGGTGTCGTCGTCCGTGTCCGACCGGCTGTGCACCAGCAGCCGGTCCAGCTGCTGGTCCAGCGTCGGCGGGACGGTCCGGGCCGTGCTGAGCAGGTGGCTCAGCGACTCCTCCACCGACCGGTCGCGCCGCTCGATCAGGCCGTCGGTGTACATCAGCAGCGTGTCCCCGGTCGCCAGGTCCAGCTCGCCCTCCTCGTACCGCGTCTCCGGTACGGCGCCCAGCAGCAGCCCCTTCACGAGCGGCAGCGGGACCGCCGCCTCCCCGTTGACCAGGACCGGCGGCAGGTGCCCGGCCCGCGCCCAGCGCAGGGTGCCCCGGGCGGGGTCGTACAGCCCGCACACCGCGGTCGCCGTCACGGCACCGGTGAGGTGGTGGGCCACCATGTTCAGCCAGGACAGCAGCTGGCCCGGTCCGGCGCCGGTCACCGCCAGCCCGCGCAGCGCGTTGCGCAGCACCACCATGCTGGTCGCCGCCTCTATGCCGTGGCCGGCCACGTCGCCCACGCAGAGCATCACCAGCCCCGAGGGCAGCCGTACGGCGTCGTACCAGTCGCCGCCGACCAGCTGCTCCTCCTCGGCGGGCCGGTAGCGCACGGCCACCTGGAGACCGGGGACCTCCAGCGGTGTGTTGTGCGTCGGCGGCATGATCGCGTGCTGGAGCTGGAGGGTGAGCCGGTTGCGCTCGTGCGCCTGCTGCTCGGTGTGCGCCAGCTGGTCGCGGGTCGCGGCGAGCGCCACCTCCGTCCAGTGCTGGGAGGAGATGTCCTGGTAGGCGCCGCGCAGCGCGACGGGGCGGTCGTCGGTGTCCAGGACCGGCTCGGCGACGACCCGCATGTGCCGGGTCACCCCGTCGGGCCGCTGGAGCCGGAACGCCGCCGACGCCGGGCGCCGGTGGTGCAGCAGGGTGCGCAGGAAGCGGCCGATGGTGACCGCGTCGTCGGGGTGGGCGTGCGCGGCCAGCCGCTCCAGCGGCACCGGCGGGCTGGACTCGGGACGGCCGTACAGGGCGAACATCTGGCCGTTCCAGGTGATCTCGCCCGTGAGCAGGTTCTCCTCGAAGCCGCCGATGCGGCCCAGGCGCTGGGCGTTCTGCAGCAGGCTGGCCAGCCGGGCCGTCTCGTCCTCGATGCGCCAGATGAGCAGCACGCAGCTGCCGTGCCGGCTGATGCTGATGTCGGCGGTCGCCGCGAGCGCCACCTCGTCCACCAGCGCGGTCAGCGCCATGCGCCGGGCGCGGAACGGCTCCCCGGTGGCGTAGACGCGCTCGACGCGCTGGAACAGCTCGCTCTCCCCGGCGGCCATCGGGTAGGCCTCCAGCAGCAGCGCGCCGTTGACGACGGCCCGGGGCCGGCCCGCGGGGTCGAGGAAGCGGCTGTTGACGTGCTGGATGCGGAAGTCGGCGAGCCCGCCCGCGCTGTCCAGGTGCGGCACGAGCACCAGTGCCGGGTCGTGCAGGCCCTCCGCGAGGTCCATCAGCTCGGTGGCGTCGGGCAGGGGGCCGGGCGGGCGCTCGGACGCCTGCGGCGGCCGTGACGTCTCCAGGGTGTGGGCGCACAGCTCGGCCAGCGCCTCCATCTGCCGGACCACCTGGGGCGGCTGCGGGACGAGCGGGGCGGGCCAGACGATCTCCAGGACGCCGTGGATCCGGCCGCCGGTCCCGGCGGGCAGCGCCACCCGGCCGCCGTCCGGGAAGAGGTGCCGGCCGATGGAGGGCAGGCTGGTCCGGGCGAGCGACTCGACCCAGTGGCCGGTGCGCTCGGTCAGCCCGCGGCGGGCCACGGTCGCCACGTCCGGCGGTACGTAGTGCCAGCGGGCGGACTCGCCGGGGGCGAAGCCGGCGCTGCCCGCCAGGGTCAGGGAGCCGTCGGGTCCCGCCGCCCAGATCGCCACGGCCACGGCGCCGAGGGGGCCGAGCGCGTGCTGGAGCAGCGAGTCGGCGACGGCCTGGGTGTCCTGCGCCGCCAGCGCCCCGCTCTCCGCGGTGCGCAGCCGTACGGCCGCCTCGGCGTCCTCCGCGGCCCGGGCCCGCCCGGCGACGGTGTCGAGGAAGCCGAGCGTCACCTCGGACAGCCGGTCCTGGGCGGACTGGTTGATCACGTCCACCGCCAGCTCGAGCGGGGTCACGCCCGCCTGCTCGGCCAGTTCGGTGAGGTGGCGGGCCGCGGCGGCGGGGCCGCAGCCCAGCCGCTCCACCAGGACGCCCTTGGCCAGCTCCACCAGGGCGCGGCCCTCCGCCTCCGCCTGCGCGGCGCGCACCTCGCGCCGCAGGCGCTCCACGGTGGCGGCGAGCCGGCCGACGGGACTGAGGTCGCCGGACGGCTCGCTCCCGGCCGTCCCGCCGCTGCCGGCGGGCGGGGGAGCGGCCACGGGGGTGTCCGCGGCGGTGACGGACACGGTGTCGGGGGGCGGGCCGTCGTCGGGCGGGCCGTCGGACGGCGCGTCGCCGAGCGGCGCGGGCCGCTCGGGCGACGCCGCGTCCTCGTACGGCGGTCGGGACATGGTCACAGTGCGCTACTCCTCGGCCTGGACGCCCGGTCGCCCGGGAATCACGGCTCGCTCAGGCGGTCAGCCAGCGGCGGACGCAGGACATCAGGTCATGAGTGTCCACGGGCTTGGTGACGTAATCGCTCGCACCCGAGGCGAGGCTCTTCTCCCGGTCCCCGGGCATCGCCTTGGCGGTGACCGCGACGATGGGGAGCTCCGCGTACTCGGGCAGCTTGCGGATCTCGGCCGTGGCCGTGTACCCGTCCATCTCCGGCATCATCACGTCCATCAGCACGAGCGCGATCTCCGGGTTGTTGCGCAGGGTCTCGATGCCCTCGCGGCCGTTCTCCGCGTGCAGCACCCGCAGCCCGTGCAGCTCCAGGATGCCGCTGAGGGCGTACAGGTTGCGCGCGTCGTCGTCCACCACGAGCACCGTGCGCCCCACCACCGCGTCGTCGACCACCTCGGGGGCGATGTGGTGCGGCTCGTCGGCGCGGACCAGGGCGAGCACGTCGCCCGGCTCCTCGGCGGACAGGTGCAGGGTGATGCGCTCGCGCAGCTCGTCCAGGCTGGACAGGAACTCCAGCGGCCGGCCGGCGGCCCGCGCCCGCAGGGTCTCCTCCTGCGCCAGCTCCACCCGGTGGCCGGTGTGCACGAGCACCGGCACGCTCGCGAGCGCCGAGTCGCCCTCCAGCGCCTCCAGGAAGCGGGAGGCCTCACCGCCCGGCATCGTCAGGTCCAGGACCACGCAGTGGCACGGCTCGGCGGCCAGCGCCCCGGCCGCCTCCTGCGCGCCCACCGCGGTGACCAGGTCCACCGGGAGCGGCATCGCGCCCTCGTCCCGGCCGCGGCTCAGATCGGCGGCCACGCTCTCGGAGACCAGGGTGAGCAGCCCGCGCGGCCGCTCCTCGACCACGAGCAGCCGGCGCGGACGCGGCCGGGCCGCCACGGACACCGGGAGCGGACCCACCGGGATCCCGGCCGGGGCGCTGTCGGCGCTCTCCGCGCCGTCCCCGCTCCGCTCCAGCACCCGGCCGCCCGCGTGCAGCTCCTCGAAGTCCCGCCGGGCGACGGGCAGGTAGAGCGTGAAGGTGCTGCCGTGCCCGGGCGTGCTGTCCACCGTCACGGCGCCGCCCAGCAGGTGGGCGATCTCCTTGGTGATCGACAGGCCCAGGCCGGTGCCGCCGTACTTGCGGCTGGTGGTGCCGTCCGCCTGCTGGAAGGCGCCGAAGATGCTCTCCAGGTGCTGCTCGGAGATGCCGATTCCGGTGTCCTTCACCCGGAACGCCACGATGGTGCCGCCCCGGATCACGCCCGCGGGCACCTCGTCGTCGCCCACCGGCTCCACGATCAGCTCCACACCGCCCTGCTCGGTGAACTTCACCGCGTTGGACAGCAGGTTGCGCAGGATCTGCCGCAGCCGGGAGTCGTCGGTCAGCAGGTCGGCGGGCGCCCCCGGCGCGGTGCGCACCTCGAAGTCGAGGCTCTTCTGCGTCGTCAGCGGACGGAACGTCGCCTCGACGTAGTCGATCAGCTGCTTGAGGGACACCCGCTCCGGCGAGATGTCCATCTTGCCGGCCTCCACCTTGGACAGGTCGAGGATGTCGTTGATCAGCTGGAGCAGGTCGGAACCGGCGGAGTGGATGATCCCGGCGTACTCGACCTGCTTGGGGGTGAGGTTGCGGGACGGGTTCTGCGCGAGCAGCTGGGCCAGGATCAGCAGGCTGTTCAGCGGGGTGCGCAGCTCGTGGCTCATGTTCGCCAGGAACTCCGACTTGTACTTGGACGCCAGCGACAGCTGCTGCGCGCGGGCCTCCAGTTCCTGCCGGGCCTGCTCGATCTGGAGGTTCTTCGCCTCGATGTCGCGGTTCTGCGCGACCAGCAGCGAGGCCTTCTCCTCCAGCTCCGCGTTGGAGCGCTGGAGCTCCTCCTGCTGCGACTGCAGCTCGGCGGAGCGCGCCTGGAGCTCGGCGGTCAGCCGCTGCGACTCGTCGAGCAGCTCGTCGGTGCGCGCGTTGGCCACGATGGTGTTGACGTTGACCCCGATGGTCTCCCGCAGCTGCTCCAGGAAGTCCATGTGGATCTCGGTGAACGCGGTGACCGACGCCAGCTCGATCACGCCGAGGACCTGTCCCTCGAACACGATCGGCAGCAGCACCAGCGCGCTGGGCTCGACCTGGCCGAGCCCGGAGGAGATGGTCACGTACCCGGCCGGCAGCTCGTCGACGACGATCGTACGGCGGCTGCGCGCGGCCTGGCCGACCAGCGAGCGGCCGAACGGGATCCGGGTCGGGCGGCGGTCGTCGTCGGGGTAGCCGTACGCCCCGACCAGCCGCAGCTCCGGCCTGCTCTCCCCGTCCTCGGCGAGGTAGAACGCGCCGTACTGGGCCGCCACCAGCGGCACCAGCTCGTCCATGATCAGCTCGGCGACCACCGGGAGGTCGCGGTGGCCCTGCATCAGGCCGGCGATGCGCGCCAGGTTGGTCTTGAGCCAGTCCTGTTCCTGGTTGGCCTGGGTGGTGTCGCGCAGGGACTCCACCATGGAGTTGATGTTGTCCTTGAGCTCGGCGACCTCACCGGAGGCCTCCACGGTGATGGAGCGGGTCAGGTCGCCCTCGGCCACGGCGCTCGCCACCTCGGCGATGGCCCGCACCTGCCGGGTCAGGTTCCCGGCCAGCTCGTTGACGTTCTCCGTCAGGCGCTTCCAGGTGCCGGAGACGCCCTCCACCTCGGCCTGGCCGCCCAGGCGTCCCTCGGTGCCGACCTCGCGGGCCACACGCGTCACCTCGTCGGCGAACGCGGAGAGCTGGTCGACCATCGTGTTGATGGTCGTCTTCAGCTCCAGGATCTCGCCGCGCGCGTCGACGTCGATCTTCTTCGACAGGTCACCCTTGGCCACGGCGGTCGTCACCAGCGCGATGTTGCGCACCTGGCCGGTGAGGTTGTTGGCCATCGAGTTGACGTTGTCGGTGAGGTCCTTCCAGGTGCCGGCCACGTTGGGCACGTGCGCCTGGCCGCCGAGGCGTCCCTCGGTGCCGACCTCGCGGGCCACGCGGGTGACCTCGTCGGCGAACGCGGACAGCGTGTCGACCATCGTGTTGATCACGTCGGCGAGCGCGGCGACCTCGCCCTTGGCCTCGACGGTGATCTTCTGCGACAGGTCGCCCCGGGCCACGGCGGTGGCCACCTGGGCGATGGACCGCACCTGCCCCGTGAGGTTCGACGCCATCACGTTGACGTTGTCGGTGAGGTCCTTCCAGGTGCCCGAGACACCCCGCACGGTGGCCTGGCCACCGAGGTTGCCGGCCGTGCCGACCTCGCGGGCGACGCGGGTGACCTCGTCGGCGAAGGCGGAGAGCTGGTCGACCATCGTGTTGATGGTGTTCTTCAGTTCCAGGATCTCGCCGCGGGCGTCGACGGTGATCTTCTGGGAGAGGTCGCCCTGGGCGACCGCGGTCGCCACCTGGGCGACGTTGCGGACCTGGGCGGTGAGGTTGCCCGCCATGAAGTTCACCGAGTCGGTGAGGTCACGCCAGGTGCCCTTGACGCCCTTCACGTCGGCCTGGCCCCCCAGGCGTCCCTCGGTGCCCACCTCGCGGGCGACGCGGGTGACCTCGTCTCCGAAGGCGGAGAGCTGGTCGACCATCGTGTTGATGGTGTTCTTCAGTTCCAGGATCTCGCCGCGGGCGTCGACGGTGATCTTCTGGGAGAGGTCGCCCTGGGCGACCGCCGTCGTCACCTGGGCGATGTTGCGGACCTGGGCGGTGAGGTTGCCCGCCATGAAGTTCACCGAGTCGGTGAGGTCGCGCCACACCCCGGCCACGCCGCCCACCTGGGCCTGGCCGCCGAGGCGTCCCTCGGTGCCGACCTCGCGGGCGACGCGGGTGACCTCGTCGGCGAAGGCGGACAGCTGGTCGACCATCGTGTTGACGGTCTCCTTCAGCTGCAGGATCTCGCCCCGGGCCGGCACGTCGATCTTCTGCGACAGGTCGCCCTTGGCCACCGCCGTCGCCACCTGGGCGATGTCGCGGACCTGGGTGGTGAGGTTGCCCGCCATCGCGTTGACCGAGTCGGTCAGGTCGGCCCAGGTGCCGGACACCCCGGGCACCTCCGCCTGCCCGCCGAGAGTGCCCTCGGTGCCGACCTCGCGGGCCACGCGGGTGACCTCGGACGTGAACACCGACAGCTGGTCGACCATGCCGTTGAAGACGGTGGCGATGTCCCGGACCAGGCCCTCGCCCTCCTCGGGCAGCCGGATGCCGAAGTCGCCGTCCCGTACGGCCGTCAGCCCGGCGAGGAGCTGTCTGAGCTCCTGGTCGCCCGGTGCCGATTCGACGACCTCGGTCCTCTTGCTGGTCATGCGCAGCCTCGTTCCGCTCCCCAGGAGCCCCCGCCCCGGGGACTCGGAACCGGGCCGCCCGTGAGGACGGACGAGCCCGCCTGCCGTGTGACGAAACCGCCGGTGACGGCCTCGCCGATGAGAGAAATACGCCGCAGGCTAACCCGCGGATCGGGCCCGGAACAAAGCCGCGCGTCACCTTCCGGACCGCGCTGGACCGGGAGGTGGACGCCGTGCATACGGAGACAGGAACAGGGTATGCGACGGGGTTTCGCGCGTGTACCCGACAAAGCCACCCGAAGGGGCCGTCCAGCCGCCCCGCGCCCTGCGGGAACTGGGCACGGGGCCGCCCGGGCCCGGGGCGCCACGGGCGCCCGGAGCCGAATGGGCCAGCCGTGTCAGGGTATTTGGTGCTGAGAGACGCGAGGAGGGAGCAGCGTGACGATGCTCGCACTGTGGTCGTACACGGTGGACAGCGGCCGGACCGAGGAGCAGGACCTGACGGGCTGGACGGTCGAGGCCGCCGACGGCACCGTCGGCCACGTGGACCGGGAGGCGGCGCCCCACGGCATGCGCCACCTGGTCGTCGACACCGGCGTCTGGGTGTTCGGCCGCAGCGCCGTGGTGCCGGTGGGCGCGGTCACCTCCGTCGACCCGGCGGAGCGGCGCGTGACCCTGGCCTGCACCAGGGACCAGGTCAAGGACGCCCCGCGGTTCCGTACCGACAGCGAGACCAGGAACCAGGACTACCTGTCGGCGGTCGGTGAGTACTACGCCCGGCTGGCGGCGCGCGGAACCACACCCGCGTGACCCGCGCGACGCGTCCGCGGGACGAGGGCGGCAGGGGCCCGGGCGACCTCACGGCCCGGGTGCCCTCGCCCGTCCCGCCGACCGGAGCGACCGCCGCGTCCGCCCGCGCCCACGCGCGGGCGGTGGTGGAGGAGGCGTGGGGCGCGGCCGGTGAGCGGCCCCGCGAGGAGGACCTGATCGACCTGTCGCTCGTCGTCTCCGAGATGGTCACGAACGCCGTCCGCCACGGCGGGGGACTGACGGACTTCGAGGTGACGGTCGAGCGGGACGGTGTCCGGCTGGCGGTGGGCGACCGCAGCGACGCCGTCCCCGACGGCGCGTACGGCGTCGGCGGCTTCCCCAGCACCCACGGTGGCAACGGCTACGGCTGGCCGTTGATCAACCGCCTCGCCGAAGAGGTCACCGTCCGGCACCGGCCGAGGGGCGGGAAGACGATCACCGTGCGCGTGCCGCTGCGCCCGGCCCTGGCCCAGGACCCGACCGGGCCGGCACGCGCCCGCGGCGGCTCCGCCGGGTCCTCGTCCGCCTCCGAGGACGCCTCGGCCGGACACGCCTGAGCGGCGCGCCCGGCCGTCACCCCCACTCGCCGTCCCCAGGCCGGCTCTCACCACGGCAGGAACACGTGGATGTCCTTGCCCCCGTCGGTGGGCACCACGCTGACCTGCCGGCACAGCGTGTGCACCAGGTGCCAGCCGATGCCGCCCGCCCCGCTGTCCGGCCGGAAGGGCCGCGGCGCGGGAAGCGTGGGGCTCGTGTCGTGGACCGTGACGTGCACCCCGTCGAACGTCCGGCGCAGGTGCAGTTCGAAGGGACCCGGCGCGTACTGGACCGCGTTCGACGTCAGCTCGTCCACGATCAGCAGGATGTCGTGCCAGTACTCCTCGGCGGAGGGCGGCACGGCCCGCGTCAGGTCGTGCAGGAACTCCTCCGCGGCCATCCGCGCGCCCGTCACGTCGTGCGGCTCGCCCGCGAAACGTACCGTACGGGGCTGCGGTCCCCAGGAGGTCAGTTCGTCTCCCCTGTTCGGCTCGATCGCCATGTCGTGGTGCGGCCCGCGGGGCGGGCCGGCGTCCTTTCTCCTACAGAACTGTCCGTGACCACCTTCAGGGTTCCCGGGCCCGCGTGGCCTACGCGTCCTGTACGAGGGCGGCACCGTACACCAGCCGCCCCGGGCGCCACACCCGGGCGTACGCCGACGGAGTGCGCCCGGGACGTGAGGGGCACCGACCGGCCCGGACTCAGCGGAACACGTCGTCCGCGTCGTCCCAGGCGAGGACCTCCTCCGGCGGGCCCTGCCGGGGCAGTGGACGGCGGACCGCGTACATCGCGTCGATCTCGCCGGCGTAGTGCTGGACGATCGAGTCGCGGCGCAGCTTCATCGACGGGGTCAGCAGGCCGTTGGCCTGGTCGAACGGCTGGGGCAGCACCCGGAAGACCCGGATCGACTCCGAGCGGGACACCGCGCTGTTGGCGGCGGCGACGGCCCGGCCCAGCTCGTCGCGCAGCGCGTTCTCCTCGCGGGCCTCGCGGCTCGGCGCGTCGCCCTGGAGCATCAGCCCTCCGCGCCAGTGCGCCAGGAAGTCCGGGTCCAGGGTGATCAGCGCGCCGACGCAGGGCCGGTTGTCGCCCACGACGACCGCCTGGTGCACCAGGGGGTGCATGCGCAGCCGCTGCTCCAGCAGGGCCGGCGAGACGCTCTTGCCGCTGCTGGTGATGATGACGTCCTTCTTGCGGCCGGTGATCGTCAGGTAGCCGTCCCCGTCCAGGTGCCCGAGGTCCCCGGTGGCCAGCCAGCCGCCGCGCAGTGCGGCCCGGGTGGCGCCGTCGTCGTTGACGTAGCCCTGGAACACCGACGGGCCGCGCACCAGGATCTCCCCGTCGTCGGCCACCCGGATCTCCGTGCCCGGCAGCGCCTGCCCGACCGTCCCGGACCGCTCCCGGCCCAGCGGCTGCATGGTGACGCCGCCGCTGGTCTCGGTGAGCCCGTAGCCGTCATGGACGTAGATGCCGATGCCCTCGTAGAACAGGGACAGGTCCCGGTGCAGCGGTGAGCCGCCGGACGTGGCGCGGTGCACCCGCCCGCCGAGCGCGGCGCGCAGCTTGCGGTACACCGTCCGCTCGAACACGGCGTGCTGCAGCCGCAGGTCGAGCCCCGGTCCCGAGCCGCGGCCCAGGCGCTGCCGCTCGACGGCGGTGGCGAAGTCCCGCGCGGTCTGCGCGGCCCGCTCGAACAGCGCGCCCCGGCCGGCCTGCTGGGCGGCGCGCAGGAAGTTCTTGTAGATCTTCTCGTAGACCGACGGCACGGCGTACAGGTAGGTCGGCCGGAACGACGCCAGCGCCGCGACCAGCGCCTCCTGGCCGAGGTCGGGCTCGTGGCCCATGAGGATGCCGCCGCGCACGCACAGCCCCTGGATCATCAGCCCGTAGACGTGCGAGAACGGCAGGAAGGCGAGGACCGACGGCTGCTCGCCGGGCGGCGCCGCGGTGTGCCCCCAGCCCGCGAGCAGGGTGTCGCAGGGGCTCGCCAGTCCGCGGTGGCTCAGCGCACAGCCCAGGGGGCGGCCGGAGGTGCCGGAGGTGTAGGCCACCGCGGCGGTGGAGTCCGGCAGCACGATCCGGCGCAGCGAGTCCACCGTGGTGAGCGGGATGTGCTCACCGCGCCGGGCGAGCTCCTCGAGGGCGCCGGAGTCCAGCTGCCACACGTGCCGCAGCGCGGGCAGCGAGGCGCACACCGAGCCGACCGTCATCACGCTCTGCTCGTCCTCCACGACCACTCCGACGCAGCCGGAGTCGCGCAGGATGTGGGCGACCTGGTCGCGCGAGGACGTCGGGTAGATCGGCACGATCTCGGCGCCCAGGGCCCACAGGGCGTAGCTGAGCACCGTCCACTCGTACCGGGTGCGGGCCATGATGGCGACACGGTGGCCGGGCGAGATCCCCGAGGCGACGAACCCCTTGGCGAGGTCGACCACCTCGTCGCGCAGCTCGACGGCGGTCACCTCCTGCCACCCCGCCGTCCCCGGGCGCCGGCGGGCGAGGACCGGGAGCGTGGGCGTGCGGGCCGCCGTCTCGAACACGCTGTCGGCGAGACCCGCCGTCAGGGGCGGGGCGGCTGGGGGAGCCATCGCGGTGTCGCGCATGCGGTGCTCCTGACGGGAACGGGGTGGCACGCGGCCGACCTGGACCGTTGTCGGCGCTGGTCGAATGTAGCCGAGGTGGGACCACTTGTGGCCGGGAACGGACAAGTAATCCGAGCGGATGATCCGGGGGCGGTGATCCTGCCCGGATCGGGGGACTCGGACCGCATGACGCACATCAACCCCGACCCCGAGCCCGAGCGCACCACCGGACTGGAACCCGGTGGCGGCGTGCCCCCGGGCGAGACCCCGCCGGCCGAGAGCAGCATGCCGGAGGCGGGCCCGCTGGAGACGCACAACCCGACCACGGGCTGGGCCAAGGGCCCGCTGGTGATCATCATCGGGCTGTGCGTGCTGGTCGCCGCGTTCTTCCTCGCCTACGCCCTCGTCCTGGCCCTCTGAGCAGCCGTCGTCCGCCGCGCCGGCCGGCGGGGGGCGTGCCGCGCGCTCAGCCCTGGGTGCGCCGCACGCACTCGGCGACCACCTCGCGCAGGTTGCCGCCGGTGCGCTCCCACACCTCCCGCTGCACCTGGGCACCGTTGCCGTGCGCGAGCAGCTCGGCGCAGGAGGACTCCACCCGGTCGAGGTCGCCGTGGTCGGACAGTGCCTCCCCGACGTGGTCCAGCAGCGCCCGTACGACCGTCTTCACCGGGGCGCGGCGCATGGTGGCCGGGTGCAGCAGCTCGCCGGTCAGCCCGGAGCGGGCCGCCTGCCAGCCGGCGAGGCGCAGCAGGCTCACGCTGTGGTCCACCGGCTCGCGGCCGGCCCGCCACTCGCGCGCGGCCGTCTCCACGAGCCCCCGGACCAGGGCGGCGATCAGCACGGGGGTGCCGGGCTCCAGGCAGACGTCGGACACCCGGACCTCCACCGTGGGGTAGCGCGGGGACAGCCGGGCGTCGAAGTAGATCATGCCGTCGTCGAGGATCGTGCCCGTGGCCACCATGTCGGCCACCCGGCGGTGGTAGCGCTCCGGCGTGCCGAACAGCTCGGTCGGTCCGGCCGAGGGCCACCGCTGCCAGACCCGGCTGCGGTAGCTCTGGTAGCCGGTCTCCTTGCCCTGCCAGAACGGCGAGTTCGCGCTGAGCGCGGTCAGCACCGACAGCCAGGGCCGGATGCGGTCCACGACCGCCACGCCCTCCTCGTCGGAGTCCACGGACACGTGGACGTGGCAGCCGCACACCATCTGCTCCCGGGTGGCGATGCCGTACTGCTCCTCCATCCACCGGTAGCGCCGCCCCATGGCCACCGACGGCTGCACCGGCAGCGGGGACGAGGCCAGCGCGGCCACCTCGCACCCGGTCTCCCGCGCGAGCCGGGACGCCTCGGCGCGGCACCGGACGATCTCCGCCGCCAGCTCGGCCATCGAGGACTGCGGCTGGGTGGCGAACTCCAGCATCTGCTCGTGGAGTTCCTTCTCGAAGACGTCGTCGGCGTCCCCGGCGGCCTCACCGCTGTCGCTGTCGTTGCCCTCGGTGCCGTTCTCCTCCTGGTCCCCGGCTGCCCGGGCGGCCCGGGCCAGGACGGCGGCGGACATCGCCCTCGGATCGCCGCTGTCCGGGTCCACCAGGAGGAGCTCCTCCTCCACTCCGACGGTGCGCACGCGTTGCAGCCTTTCTCCCGCTGGTCGTACGCACCCGCCTTCCCGCCCGGGCCGCGTTCACACGGCGGGCGCCAGCCACACCGTCGCCAGCGGCGGCAGGGTGAGCCGGATGCGTCCGTCCTCCGGCTTCACCGGGTCGGGGCAGGTGACGTCGCCGCCGCCGTAGCGGGCCGCGTCGGTATTCAGCACCTCCTGCCACGCGGTGACCTCGTCCCCCACGGGCAGGGCGTAGTCGTGGCGCACGACGGGCGAGAAGTTGCTGACCGCCAGCAGCGGCGCCCCGTCGGCGGCGAAGCGCAGGAAGGCGTACACGTTGTCCTCGGCGGCGTCGCAGGCCACCCAGCGGAAGCCCGCCGGGTCGGTGTCGCGCTGCCACAGGGCCGGGGTGGCCCGGTACAGCGCGTTGAGGTCGCGGACCAGGTCCCGTACGCCGCGGTGGTCGGCCTCGGCGCCGTAGGCCGGGTCGAGCAGCCACCAGTCCGGGCCGTGCGCCTCGGACCACTCGGCGCCCTGGGCGAACTCCTGCCCCATGAAAAGCAGTTGCTTGCCCGGGTGGGACCACATGAAGCCGAGGTAGGCGCGGTGGTTGGCGCGCTGCTGCCACCAGTCGCCGGGCATCTTCGACACCAGGGCCTGCTTGCCGTGGACCACCTCGTCGTGGCTGATGGGCAGCACGTAGTTCTCGCTGTACGCGTACACCATCGCGAAGGTCATCTCGTGGTGGTGGTACTTGCGGTGCACCGGCTCGTGGCTCATGTACTGGAGCGAGTCGTGCATCCAGCCCATGTTCCACTTCAGCCCGAAGCCCAGCCCGCCGCCGTCCGTCGGCCGGGTCACCCCGTCCCACGCGGTGGACTCCTCCGCGATGGTCACCACGCCCGGGTTGCGCCGGTACACCGTGGCGTTCATCTCCTGCAGGAACGCCACCGCGTCCAGGTCCTCGCGGCCGCCGAACACGTTCGGGGACCACTGGCCGGAGTCGCGCGAGTAGTCGAGGTAGAGCATCGAGGCGACCGCGTCCACGCGCAGCCCGTCGATGTGGAACTCCTCGCACCAGTACGTGGCGTTCGCGACCAGGAAGTTGCGCACCTCGGTGCGCCCGAAGTCGAACTCGAAGGTGCCCCAGTCCGGGTGCTCGGCCCGCCGCTCGTCCCCGGGCTCGTACAGCGGGTCCCCGTCGAAGCGGGCCAGCGCCCAGTCGTCCTTGGGGAAGTGGGCCGGCACCCAGTCCATGATCACGCCGATGCCCTCCCGGTGCAGGGCGTCGATCAGGAACTTCAGGTCGTCCGGGGAGCCCAGGCGGGCCGTCGGCGCGTAGAAGCCGGTGATCTGGTAGCCCCAGGAGCCGCTGAAGGGGTGGTGGGCGACCGGCATGAACTCCACGTGCGTGAAGCCGAGTTCCCTGACGTACGCGGGCAGCTCCTCGGCGAGTTCGCGGTACGTCAGACCGGGACGCCAGGACGGCAGGTGGACCTCGTACACGGAGAACGGGGCCTCGTGCACGGGCACCTGGCCGCGGTGCGCCAGCCAGTCGGCGTCGCCCCACTCGTAGCGCGAGACGTGCACGATCGACGCCGTGTCCGGCGGCACCTCCGCGCGCCGCGCCATCGGGTCCGCCTTGAGGAACCGGCCCCCGTGGCGGGAGGTGATCTCGAACTTGTACCGGGTGCCCTCGCCGATCCCCGGCAGGAACAGCTCCCAGACGCCGGAGGCGCCCATCGAGCGCATCGGGAACGCGGTCCCGTCCCAGCAGCAGAAGTCGCCGGTGACCCGGACCCCGCGGGCGTTGGGCGCCCACACGGTGAACCGGGTGCCGGTCACCCCCTGGTGGGTCATCGGCTGGGCGCCGAGCGCCGTCCACAGCTGCTCGTGCCGCCCCTCGCGGACCAGGTGCAGGTCGAGCTCGCCCAGTGCGGGCAGGAAGCGGTACGGGTCGTGCGTCTCCTGCTCCGGGCCGTCGTACGCCACCCGCAGGGTGTAGGCGGGCACTGCGTCCAGCGGCAGGACGACGGAGAAGAAGCCGTCGCCCTCGGAGGCGAGCGGCACGGGCGCGCCGTCGACGACGACGCTCACCGCCCGCGCGAACGGGCGCAGCGCCCGGAAGACGACCCCGCCGGGCACCGGGTGGGCGCCCAGCACGGCGTGCGGATCGTGGTGCTCGCCCGCCAGGAGGCGGGCACGGCCGGTCGGGTCAAGCGGCGCGGTCCGGGTCGGGACCGGGCCGGCGCCCTCGGGCGGGGACGTGTCACGCAGAGCCACGGGTCATCCTCCTCGGACGGCGAGTCGTTCGATCGCGGCCATCGGCACCGCCAGCCAGTCGGGCCGGTGCCGGGCCTCGTACAGCACTTCGTAGACCGCCCGGTCGGTCTCGTGGGCGCGCAGCAGGGCGTGCTTCTTGCGCGGGTCCCAGCCGGCCCGGGCGGCGTAGCCGGCGCAGAACGCCTCCCGGCAGCGGCGGGCCCACTCCGGGCGCCAGGGACGCCGCTGCCGGGCCGCGTAGTCGAAGGAGCGCAGCATCCCGGCGATGTCCCGCACGGGGGAGTGGGCGCTGCACCGCTCGGCCAGCGGGCGGGACGGCTCGCCCTCGAAGTCGATGACGAACCACTCGCGTCCGGCGCGCAGCACCTGTCCCAGGTGCAGGTCGCCGTGGATGCGCTGGGCGGGCGGGCCCGGGTCGCAGGAGCCGAGCGCCGCGAACGCGGTCCTCAGTCCGGGCACGTAGGGCCGCAGGGCCGCCACGTGGTGCGCGGCGGCCTCCAGCCGTTCGGTCATCGCGGCCGCCAGCGGCCCGTTCTCGCCCTCGGGGCCGAGCGGGAAGGCGGCCGCCAGCGCGAGGTGCACCTCGGCCGTGGCCCGGCCGAGGGCGTGCGCCTCGGTGGTGAAGTCGTCCCCGCGGCCGAGCGCGTCGAGCGCCAGCGTCCACCCGTCCGAGGCGTCCGGCAGGAACGGCTGGAGCACGCCCAGCGTCGCCTCCTGCGGGTGCGTCGTGCGGAACCAGGCGACCGGCGCGGGCACCTGGGCGCAGCCCTGCCCGGCCAGCGCGACCGGCACCTCCAGGTCGGGGTTCACCCCCGCCTGGATCCGCCGGAACACCTTCAGGATGAACGCGTCCCCGTACACCAGGGAGGTGTTGGACTGCTCGGCCTCCAGCAGCCGCGGCGCGAGGCCGGCGGGCACCGGCGGCGCCTCGGGGTGCGCCTCGAACACCAGCGGGCCGAGGGCGCCCGGGTGCCGCATCCGCTCCAGCAGGAGCTGGGTGGAGCGCGGGTCCTGGAGCGCGTCGTACACCGTGTACCCGGCGAGCGGTCCCTCGGCCACGCGGCCGATCATCGCCCGCCCCAGCCGCGGCGACAGGTGTTGTTGCAGGCCCAGCAGCAGCTGGTAGCAGTCCCCGGTGGGGGCGGCCCCGACGGGCGGCGGGACGCTCTGGTGCCCGGCCTGGATCAGCACGTGCAGACAGCCCGGGTACAGCTCCGTCATGGACAGCAGCCGCAGGTCGGTGACCGGCCGGTCCTTGCCGGCGAACCAGCGCTGACCCGGCAGCCACTCGCGCAGCAAGGCGCCCAGCGGCCCGATGGTACGGGTACCGACGGGCGTTCTCGTCATCAGCGGTGTGGTCTTCGGCATGGTGACGCGTCCTTTCCCCGGCGCACGCTCACACGCGCCGGCCGGTGCGGGATGCGACTCGGGCGAGCCGGAACCAGTAGAAGCCGTGGCCCGCCAGGGTGAGCAGGTAGGGCAGCTCACCGATGGCGGGGAAGCGCACCCCGCCGAACAGCTCGACCGGGTGGCGGCCGTCGAAGCGGCGCAGGTCGAGTTCGGTGGGCTGGGCGAAGCGGGAGAAGTTGTGCACGCACAGCACGAGGTCGTCCTCGTACTCGCGCAGGAAGGCCAGCACCGCGGCGTTGGAGGAGTGCAGTTCCGTGTAGCTGCCGAGGCCGAAGGCGGGGTTCTGCTTGCGGATCTCGATCATGCGGCGGGTCCAGTGCAGCAGCGAGGAGGGGCTGCTCATGGACGCCTCGACGTTGGTGACCTGGTAGCCGTGGACCGGGTCCATGATCGTGGGCAGGTAGAGGCGGCCGGGATCGCACGAGGAGAAGCCGGCGTTGCGGTCGGGGGTCCACTGCATCGGGGTGCGCACCGCGTCGCGGTCGCCGAGCCAGATGTTGTCGCCCATGCCGATCTCGTCGCCGTAGTAGAGGATCGGCGAGCCGGGCAGGG
>NZ_KQ948549.1:593366-594673 GCF_001514125.1 Streptomyces longwoodensis
GGCGTAGTCGCCGAGGTACTCGACGACGTCCTCGGGCCACTGGTTGGCCTCGGCCAGCAGGACGGTGTCGGGGTACATGGCGTCGATCTCGCGGCGCACCCGCTTCAGGAACTCGTGCGTTGCCGGAAGGTTTTCGCAGTTGGTGCCCTCGGCCGCGTACAGGTAGGGGACGGCGTCGAGGCGGAAGCCGTCGATGCCGAGGTCGAGCCAGAACTTCAGGGCGGCCAGGATCTCCTCCTGCACGGCCGGGTTCTCGTAGTTGAGGTCCGGCTGGTGGGAGAAGAAGCGGTGGAAGAAGTACTGGCCCCGTACAGGGTCGAAGGTCCAGTTGGAGACCTCGGTGTCGACGAAGATGATGCGGGCGTCGGGGTACTGCTTGTCGTCGTCGGCCCACATGTAGTAGTCGCCGTAGGGGCCGTCGGGGTCCTTGCGGGACTCCTGGAACCACGGGTGCTGGTCGCTGGTGTGGTTCATGACGAAGTCGATGATGACCCGCATGCCGCGCTGGTGGGCGGCGTCGGCGAACTCCACGAAGTCGGCGAGGTCGCCGAACTCCGGCAGCACCGACGTGTAGTCGGAGACGTCGTAACCGCCGTCGCGCAGCGGCGACTTGAAGAACGGCGGCAGCCACAGGCAGTCGACGCCGAGCCACTGCAGGTAGTCGAGCTTGGCGGTGAGGCCCTTGAGGTCGCCGACGCCGTCGCCGTTGCTGTCCTGGAAGGAGCGCACCAGGACCTCGTAGAAGACGGCGCGCTTGAACCAGTCGGGATCACGGTCCTTCGCGGGGGTGTCCTCGAACTTGTCCGCTACGGGCGAGTTGACGGTCATGACGAGTGGGACCCTCCGTTCAGGACGTGGAGCACGTGCGCCGGTGCGCGGCCCGGCTCCAGGCGCACGTAGTTGGACCCGCCCCAGGCGTAGGTCTCACCCGTCAGTTCGTCGTGGACGGACAGGGAGGCGCCGTACTCCAGGCCGAGGTGCCGCATGTCCAACGAGACCGTGCCCTCCTGGGTGTGGTGGGGATCCAGATTGACGACGACGATCACCGTGTCGGACCCCTCGCGCTTGCTGTAGGCGAGCAGCGCGCCGTTGTCCGTGGCGTGGAAGCGGAGGTTGCGCAGCCGGCGCAGCGCGGGGTGCGCCCGCCGCACGGCGTTGAGCCGGGTGATGAGGGGGGCGATGGTGCGGCCCTCGCGGGCGGCGGCCTCCCAGTCGCGGGGCCGCAGCTGGTACTTCTCGGAGTCGAGGTACTCCTCACTGCCCTCGCGCAGCGGGGTGTTCTCGCACAGTTCGTAGCCGGAGTAGAT
>NZ_KQ948549.1:595437-707231 GCF_001514125.1 Streptomyces longwoodensis
CTGCGGGTGCACCGCGTCGTGGCCGCCCTCCGGCGAGCCGATCGCCCACGGCACCCCCACGTCGTCGGGCGTCGCGCTCAACGCGTTGTTGGGTCCCTTGCGGAACGTGGTGCCGATCGGGTGGATCGGCGGCAGGTAGACGACGTCGAAACCCATCTCCGCGATCGCCGGCAGCCGCCGCGCGGCGGTGCGGAAGGTGCCGTGCGGCTGTTCGGGGGTGCCCTCCGAGCGCGGGAAGAACTCGTACCAGGACCCGAACAGCGCCCGCTCCCGCTCCACCAGCAGCGGCAGCGGCGCGGACGTGGTGACGAACTCGCGCAGCGGGTGCCGGGACAGCACCTCGGCCACCTCGGGCACCAGCGCCCCGGCCAGCCGGGCGGCGACGGGCCGTTCGTCGTCCCGCAGCGCCTCGACCGCCTCGAGGACCGTGGCGCGGTCCGGCCCCTCGGGAACCCCGGCCGCCGCCCGCTCGTACAGGTCGGCGCCCTCCTCCAGGACCAGTCCGGTGTCGATGCCGGCGGGGATCTTGATGGCGGCGGTGTGCCGCCAGGTGGCGACCGGGTCGCTCCAGGCCTCCACCCGGTAGGTCCACCGCCCCTCGGCGTCCGGGGTCACGTCGGCGCCCCAGCGGTCCGAGCCGGGGGCCAGCTCGCGCAGGGGCGTGAAGGGTCCGTGGTGCCCGTCGGGGCCGGTCAGCACGACGTTGGCGGCGACGGCGTCATGGCCTTCCCGGAACACCGTCGCGGTGACCTGGAACGTTTCTCCGACGACCGCCTTCGCCGGGCGCCCGCCGCACTCCACCGCGGGCCGGACGTCCCGGACGGGAATGCGGCCGATGGCCGGGGTCGAACTCATGGGTCTCTCACCTCCGCCGCTCGCGTTCGGGTCCGGGACTGGCCCGGGTAGGGTCCTGCGCCGGACGGGGCCCACGGCTCCGTCCGGGTGTCCGGCGAACGCCTGGTCGGCGGACGGCCGGGCCGGGTCAACGGACGGCCGTCTCCACGAGGGCCGGCTCCTGGGGGAGAGCAGCCGTCCCGAGCGGGCCGAGGAAGTGCTCGGCGGCGTCCGCGGCCTCGCGTGCGCACCGCTTGCCCATCAGCACGCACAGGGTGTAGCCGGAGTCCTCGAACGCCGTGCGCACGGCCCGGTCGGCGGGGGACGCGAGCATCATCCGCTCCCACGTCCGGTACCGCCGCAACTGCCGGGTGACTTCGGCCTTCGAGGGCAGCAGCATGACGCCGCCGTCCGCCTGGCGAGGCTCGCGAGGTTCCATGGCTACTCATGGTGCACGGACCATGACCATGCGTCTTGTTGGTTCTTCAACCACCTCGTTCGCCCCAGTGGCGTGCTCGTGTTGCACGAATGGAGCAAGACCCCCACTGTGGAGGTGACTCAGAAGCGAACAGTGCTCACGCTCCGTGTGAAACCCTCCGCCCACCCGGGCGTTCCCGGACCGAGAGCCTCGCGGTGAGGAGCCACAGAGATGAAGACCGCAGTGCCCTGCTACTACCACCTCGACGTGGAAGTCAGCCCCGACCGGGTCGGACAGGTCAGGCGCATCCTGGCCGCTCACCTCCGGTTCTGGGACCTGGACACGTTGGTGGAGCCCGTCTGCAACGGCGCCGAGATGCTGCTGCAGGCCATCGACGAGCACGCCACCGACAAGCACACGTCGATCGAGATGTGGTGGAACGGCCAGCACCTCATCACGGCCGTCGGGGACCACGACAGCGACCTGCGCCCGGACCAGGACCTGCGCTCCTGCCTGGAGCACATCGCCGAGATGAGCGACGGCTGGGGGTGCTGCGCCACCGTCGGCGGCGGGAACGTCATCTGGTTCTCGCAGCGGGCCCGCGCCGGGGAGCGCGTCCCCCTGGTGCCGGTCGCGCCCTCGCCCAGCCTGCGCGAGGGGCTCCAGGTGCCCCGGGCGGTCCCGGTGGCCGTGCTGGCCGCTCCCGCGGCGGCGGGGGAGGCGCGGTGACGCGCAGACGCGCACGCAGCGCAGGGGTGCCCGTGTGGAGCGGGCACCCCTACCCGTTGGGGGCCGAGTACGACGGCGACGGCACCAACTTCGCGCTGTTCAGCGAGGTCGCCGAGCGCGTCGAGCTGGTCCTCGTGGACGACTCGGGCCCGGCCCGGACCGTACCGCTGACCGAGGTCGACGGGTTCGTCTGGCACGGCTACGTGCCCGGCGTCGGCCCCGGCCAGCGCTACGGCTACCGGGTGCACGGCCCCTGGGCGCCGTCGGCGGGCCACCGCTGCAACCCGGCGAAACTGCTGCTGGACCCGTACGCCCGGGCGGTGGACGGGCAGGCCGACAACCACCCGTCGCTGTTCGAGCGGGCCGGCGACCGCCCCGACCCGGCCGACAGCGCCGGGCACACCCTGCTCGGCGTGGTCACCGACCCGGCGTTCGACTGGGGCGACGACCGGCCACCGCGCCACCCGTACGCCGACACGGTGATCTACGAGGCGCACGTGCGCGGGCTGACCCGCACCCACCCGGACGTCCCGCCCGAACTGCGCGGCACCTACGCCGGCCTGGCCCACCCGGCGGTGATCGAGCACCTGACCTCGCTGGGCGTCACGGCGGTCGAGCTGATGCCGGTGCACCAGTACGTCCAGGACGGCGTGCTCATCGACCGGGGCCTGTCCAACTACTGGGGCTACAACACGATCGGCTTCTTCGCCCCGCACAACGCCTACGCCGCCCACGGCACCCGCGGCGGGCAGGTCGACGAGTTCAAGGCGATGGTCAAGGCGCTGCACGAGGCCGGCCTCGAGGTGATCCTCGACGTGGTCTACAACCACACCGCCGAGGGCAACGAGAGGGGCCCCACGCTGTCCTTCCGGGGCCTCGACAACGCCTCGTACTACCGGCTGGTGGACGGCGACTGGTCGCACTACTACGACACCACCGGCACCGGCAACAGCCTGCTGATGCGCCACCCGTACGTGCTCCAGCTGATCATGGACTCGCTGCGGTACTGGGTCACCGAGATGCACGTCGACGGCTTCCGCTTCGACCTCGCGGCCACCCTGGCCCGGCAGTTCCACGAGGTGGACCGGCTGTCGGCGTTCTTCGACCTCATCCAGCAGGACCCGGTGATCAGCCGCGTGAAGCTGATCGCCGAGCCCTGGGACGTGGGGGAGGGCGGCTACCAGGTCGGCAACTTCCCGCCCCTGTGGTCCGAGTGGAACGGCCCCTACCGGGACGCCGTACGGGACTTCTGGCGCGCGGAACCGGGCGCGCTCGGCGCGTTCGCCTCGCGCCTGACCGGCTCCCCCGACCTCTACCAGCACAGCCGGCGCCGGCCGCGCGCCAGCGTCAACTTCGTCACCGCGCACGACGGGTTCACGCTGCGCGACCTCGTGTCGTACAACGACAAGCGCAACGAGGCCAACGGCGAGGACAACCAGGACGGCGAGAGCCACAACCGGTCCTGGAACTGCGGCGTCGAGGGCGAGACCGACGACCCGGCCGTGCTCGCGCTGCGCGCCCGCCAGCAGCGCAACCTGCTGGCCACGCTGCTGCTGTCGCAGGGCATCCCGATGCTCTGCCACGGCGACGAGCTCGGCCGCACCCAGCGCGGCAACAACAACGCCTACTGCCAGGACAACGAGGTCTCCTGGATCGACTGGGCGCTGACCGACGAGCAGCGCGGCCTGGCCGACTTCACGCGCCGGCTGCTCGCGCTGCGCTCCGCCCACCCGGTGCTGCGCCGGCGCCGCTTCTTCCTCGGCGAGACGGTCCTGGACGCCGACCAGCGCCTCCCCGACCTGGTGTGGCTGCGGCCCGACGGACGCGAGATGAGCGAGGCCGACTGGCAGGAGCCGGACGCGCACTGCCTGGCCGCCTTCCTCAACGGCGACGCCATCGCCGAGCTGGACCCGCGCGGCCGGCCGGTCGTGGACGACTCCTTCCTGCTGCTCGTCAACGGCTTCTGGGAGCCGGTGACGTTCCGCCTGCCGGGCGCCGCGTACGGGGAGCGCTGGACGGTGTGCGTCGACACGGCGGAGCCGGACGGCGGCCCCGACGAGGTCGAGTACAAGGCCGACGCCCGGGTGCGGCTGACGGACCGCAGCCTGGTGGTGCTGTCCCGGCCCGCCCGCAAGGCGCCGTCCCCGAAGGGCGGGTGACGCCAGACGGGCGCACGCACGCGGAAAGGCCGGCCGGGGAGCACTCCCCGGCCGGCCTCGTGCGTCGTCGTGCCGCCGCGCGGGGGTCAGCGCCGTGAGCCCGACGTCACCGTGAACTGGGCCCCGTCGGGGTCCCGCAGCACCGCCTCGTCCGCCGTCAGGTCCAGCACGCTGCCGCCGTGGTGCTCCGCGGTCCGCGCGCAGGCGGCGACGTCGGACACGGTGAAGTGCACCTGCCAGTGCGGCCGCACCCTCGGATCGGGGGCCGCCTCCAGGGCGCCGGACACGATCCGGGCCACCACGTCGCCGTTGCTGCGCAGCACCACCTCGTCGCCCTCGTAGTGCACCTCGCAGGAGCCGGGCACGTCCGACGCCCAGTCCAGGATCTGGCCGTAGAAGATCGCGGAGGCGAAGGCGTCCCGGGTGCGCAGCCGGACGAAGGCGGGCGCCGCGCGCCGCCAGGACTCCCAGTTGCCGATGAGCCGGCCCTCCCACACCCCGAAGGTCGCGCCGTCCGGGTCGGCCAGCAGTGCGGCCCGGCCCGGCGGCAGGGAGATCGGCCCCACCGCCGTCGTGCCGCCGCGCTCGCGCACCCGCGCCGCCGCGTCGTCCGCGCTCGGCACCGCGAAGTACGGCGTCCAGGCGACCGCCACCTGCCACATCGTGGCGACGGCGGCGATGCCCGCCACGGGCACGTCGTCCGCGAGCGCGATGCGGAACCGCTCACCGAGCTGCGCCTGGCGCCACCGCCAGCCGAGCACGGCGCCGTAGAAGTCCTGCGTGGCCTCCAGGTCCCGGCTGGTCAGGCTGACCCAGCAGGGGGCGCCGAAGACGGAGTGCGTGGAGACGACCCCGGCGCTGCCGGGGGCCGTGGTCGGGTGGTCGTTCATCGCCCTCGCGTCCTGATCTGTCGCCGGCAACGGGGAACTCCTCCCAGTGTCGGACGGAATGCGCTCGGTGCGCCCGCCGAGGCGGCCGGTGGCACGGTGGCGGAATGGGTGTCCTCCCACGCCGTCGTGGACCAGGCCATCGGCACGGTGACCCGGGCCCCGGTCACCGCTTCTCGGCGAGTACGTCCTCGCGCAGCCGGGCGAAGCAGCCGCTGAGCAGCCGCGAGACGTGCATCTGCGAGATCCCCAGCTGCTCGGCGATCCGGCTCTGCGTCATCCCGCCGAAGAAGCGCAGGTAGAGGATGGTCCGCTCGCGCTCCGGCAGGGAACGCAGGCACGGTGCGACGGCCACCCGGTCCACGACCGTGTCGTAGCCCGGGTCGCGCTCGCCCAGCGCGTCCTCCAGGGCGTACCCGTCGGTGCCGGGCAACTCGGCCTCCAGCGACAGGGTGGAGAAGCACTCCAGCGCCTCCATGCCGGTGCGCACCTCGTCCTCGCTCAGCTGGGCGTACGCGGCGACCTCGGCGACGGTGGGCGCGCGGCCCGGGGTGGTCGCGGCGAGGTCCTTCAGGGCGTGCCGGACGCGGTTGCGCAGGTCCTGGACGCGACGGGGCACGTGCAGCGTCCACATGTGGTCGCGGAAGTGGCGCTTGATCTCGCCGGTGATCGTCGGCACGGCGTACGCCTCGAAGGCGCGCCCGCGCTCGGGGTCGTAGTGGTCGACGGCCTTGACCAGGCCCAGGGCGGCCACCTGGTAGAGGTCCTCGGTGCTCTCGCCGCGGCCGCGGAAGCGCACGGCGATGCGCTCGGCCATCGGCAGCCACGCCTTCACGAGGTCGTCCCGCAGCGCCTTGCGCTCGGGGCCGTCGGGCAGGCGGGACAGGCGGAGGAAGTCGGCACCCGTGTCGGGGGCGTCGTCGTGGGGGTGCTGACGGGTCCTGACGGTGGTACGCATGCGCGTCCCTCCCTCAGCGGAGTGCCGGGTGGACGGACCATCGCGGGTCCCGGTCAGGGCCCCGCGCATGTGCCTCCGGTCCGAAGCACTGAGGCCATCATTCCCCCGACAGGGTGATATGAAACCAAATGCCGGTATTGCTCCACCGGGGTGACGGAGCCCGTGCCGCCCGCCCCGGGGCGCCCGTCGCGCCCCGGCACGTCCGCCCTCCTCGGCCGGCCCGCCCGCTGATCTTGCCCGGCGACGTGATGTGCGGCACGCCCGCGCGAGGCGCCGCGGCGGACCGCGGACGAGTTCTTCCAGCGCACGGCTTGATCGACGATCAAAGGGGTCGATTCCCCAGGCCACAGCGCATTCCGCTCATTTGACAGTGCGCTCGGCCCACGGATAGGAAGCAGCCGACGGACGTCGAGAGGTGGATTGTGTACGAGCCGAACGTGGTCGGGGACTGGCAGGAGTACGACGAGCATGCCGGTCTGCGTCTGCGCGTCCACGGACTCGAGCGGGCCGAGCCCCCGCGCGGACGCGACGACGCCGCCGACGGACTCACCTACTTCCGGCTGCGGATCACCGTCGAGAACCGTGGCGAACGGCGCTTCACCGTCCACCTCGAGGACGGCCAGATCGACGTGCGGGTCGGCACCGAGGGGGAGAGCGCGTTCGTCGACTGGCGCAACAGCCAGTTCATCGAGGGCTTCGACGTCTACCCGCTGCGCCGGGTCACCGCGGTGCTGTTCGCCGCCGGGCCGGAGGGCGCGCTCGGCCAGGTGGACGTGCAGGTCCAGGTGCGCGTCGACGACGACTGGGCCGACCGCCGGCTGTGGACCGGCGGGCTCGGCCTGTGCGACGAGGGTGCCTGGGCCCCGGCCGGCGCCACGACGCACGACGTCCTGGCGCACCAGGTGAGCAGCTTCCTGCGCCGGCAGGCCGAGGAGGGCACCGCCTGAGCGGGCCGGTGACCGGCCGTCAGTGCGGGATGCCGTCGATGATCTCCCGGGCGCCCTGCCGCAGCAGCGCCACCGCCACCGACGTGCCGAGCGTGGCCGGGTCCAGGGCGCCGGCCCATTCGTGGGCGTTCAGCCGGGTCTTGCCGTCGGGTGTGAACACACAGGCGCGCAGCGAGAGTTCACCGGTGCGGTCGACGCGCGCGTAGCCCGCGATCGGGCTGTTGCAGTGGCCCTGCAGGACGTGCAGGAACATGCGCTCCGCGGCCGCCTCGCGGTGGGTCGCGGGATCGCCGAGCGCGCTGACCGCGTCGATCAGCGCGGCGTCGCCCTCACGGCACTGCAGGGCCAGGATGCCCGCGCCGATCGGCGGCATCATCGCCTCGGGTGACAGCACCTCGCTGATCACGTCGGTGCGGCCGATGCGCTCCAGGCCCGACACGGCCAGCAGCAGCGCGTCCGCCTCCCCGGCCGCCAGCTTCTCCAGCCGCCGGTTGGCGTTGCCGCGGAACGGCACGCAGTCCAGGTGCGGGTGCGTGGCCGCGAGCTGGGCCACCCGCCGCACCGACGAGGTGCCGACGCGGGTGCCCTCCGGGAGCTCGTCCAGGGTCAGTCCGCCCGGGTGGACCAGGGCGTCACGGATGTCGTCGCGCTTGAGGAACGCCGCGAACACCGTGCCCGCGGGCAGCGGCCGGTCCGCCGGGACGTCCTTGACGCAGTGCACCGCGAGGTCCGCCTCGCCGGCCAGCAGTGCGGCGTCGACCTCCTTGGTGAAGGCGCCCTTGCCCTCCACCTGGGACAGGTCGCCCAGCCACTTGTCGCCGGTCGTGCGCACGGGCACGACCTCGGTGCGCACGGACGGGTACAGGGCGGCCAACTCCGCCCGCACCCGCTCCACTTGGGCCAGTGCCATGGGTGAGTCGCGGGAGACGATCCGGATCACTTCGGGAACGGACATGCGGGACACGATAGACCCTCGCGGGACCTGCGGGTGACACGTCCCGCGAGGGGCGCACGGGTCAGGCGTTGGGATCGAAGGGGATCCCCGACGGCTTCGCCGACGACAGGTGCGAGGCGAAGCTGGCGTCCTTCAGGCCGAAGTGGGCGCTGCCGAAGTCGTACGCGCTCAACTTGTCGCGCAGGCCCGCCGGGTAGCCGTTCCAGCCGACCAGCGGCGGGTACTGCCAGGTGTGCTCGTGGTTCTCCGGCGGCTCGTCGTTGGAGTTCGCCAGGCGGAAGCAGTGGGTGCTGATGCCGTCCTTGTGGTAGACGACCTTCGCGTGCGTGCCCTCGAAGCGGACCGTGGAGACGTCGTGCACGGTGAACGAGCCGTGGTTGGACGTCGAGACGTACTTCACCTGGCCGTCCTGCACCCACACCACGACGTGCTCCCAGTCGTGCCGGTGCCCGCCGATGCTGGTGCCCGCGAGCGCCTGGTCCTTCTCGAAGTACAGGCCGTAGAGGTAGCCGCACCAGCCGTTGTTGCACTTGTAGCGCGAGTAGCTGTTGGTGTTGTCCAGGTCGGAGGCGTCCCGGCAGTTTCCGTTGAGCGCCCCGGTCGGATTCAGGCCGCCGTTGACCGTGCCGTCGGGGCCGATGGCCGGTGTGGCGTAGCAGCCGTCGGTGTCGTAGTCGAACGCCGGCTGGTACGTCAGTTCGGCCGCCTCGGCGTTGGACGGCAGGGCCGGCGGCGGTGCGGCCCAGGCGACGGTGGGGACGGCCAGGACGAGCGCGGCGGCACCGGCGAGTCCGGTGAGCCACCTCCTGCGGTGTGCCGTGAACGACGGTGACGCCACTGCGTCCTCCTCGAGTCCGGGCGCAGCCCAACGGCTGTGGGGGGAAGGGAAGTTCGGCAGTTCAGCTTCCCGGCGTTTCCCGTCGGTGCCAAGGGGTCACAGGCGTATCGGTGGTGAAGCCCAGCCCAATATTTCCCCGCACCGACCGCGGACCGGTCCCTCGTGCCTCCCTGACACCGCGTCAGGCGAACTCCTCCGGCAGGTCCGCGGCCGACTCCTCGGGGGTGAGGTCCGGGCGCAGCCGCAGCCACGAGGGCTGGCGCAGCATGCCCGCCCGGGTGCGGGTGCTGTGCCGGACCTCGCCGACCAGCCGGGGCACCACCCAGTGCGCGCCCGCCGCCGGCGGGACCGGGTCGAAGGGGCAGGTGTCCGTCGCCAGGTCCCGCAGCAGCCCGGCCGTGCGGGCGCGCTCGGCCTCGCTCCAGCCGGTGCCGACGCTGCCGACGTAGCGCAGGCCCGTCCGCGTGCGCTGTCCGACCAGCAGGGCGCCGAAGGTCCCGGTCAGCCGGCCCCGGCCCGGCGACCAGCCGCCGACCAGGACGTCCACGCCCCGCATGTTGCGGATCTTGATCCAGTTGCGGGAGCGCACGCCCGGCTCGTACACCGAGTCCAGCCGCTTGCACACCAGTCCCTCAAGGCCGTGCGCGCGGGTGGCCTCCAGCGCCTCCCGGCCGTGTCCCACGAGCGCGGCGGGCGTCGACCACCGGGGACCGTCCAGGCCCAGCGCCAGCAGCTCCGCCCGGCGCTGGGCGTACGGCAGCCGCAGCAGCGGGCGGCCGCCCAGGTGCAGGGCGTCGAACAGGACCAAGTGCACGGGCGCCCGCACCGCGAGCCGGGCCGCGCGAGCGGGCGCGTGGGCGAGCCCCATCCTCGACTGGAGCAGCTGGAAGTCGCCCCGCCCCTGCGCGTCCAGCGCCAGCACCTCACCGTCCAGCACGGCGGCCGTCCCGCCCAGCGCGGCCCCCAGCGGCCGCAACTCCGGATAGGCACCGGTGATGTCCTCTCCCGAACGGGACCGCAGCACCAGCCCGCCGTCCCCGGTCAGGTACACCACGGCCCGCTGACCGTCCTGCTTGGTCTCGTAGGCCCACCGCTCGTCCTGACCGGGCGGCGGCAGCGTGCCGGGGGTGGCGAGCATGGGGGCGATCAGCGGCAGTTCCACGGCTCACATGTCGACATCCCCACGCCCCGCCACGCACACCGCGCCGCGGTTTCCCCTGAACGGGCGTCAGCCGCCCAGGAGGGCGCCCCGGCGCCCCGCCTGACCGCCCGTCACCGCCCCACGTAGGCCGCCAGGTGTTCGCCCGTCAGGGTCGTGCGGGAGGTCACCAGGTCCGTCGGGGTGCCCTCGAAGACGACGCGGCCGCCGTCGTGGCCGGCGCCGGGGCCGAGGTCGACGATCCAGTCGGCGTGGGCCATCACCGCCTGGTGGTGCTCCACGACGATGACGGACTTGCCCGCGTCGACGAGCCGGTCGAGCAGGCCCAGCAGTTGCTCGACGTCGGCCAGGTGCAGGCCCGCGGTCGGCTCGTCGAGGACGTACACGCCGCCCTTGTCGGCCATGTGCGTGGCCAGCTTCAGGCGCTGCCGCTCGCCGCCCGACAGCGTGGTCAGGGGCTGGCCGAGGGTGAGGTAGCCGAGGCCGACGTCGGCGAGCCGGCCGAGCACCGCGTGCGCGGCCGGGGTGCGGGCCTCGCCGCTGCCGAAGAACTCCTCCGCCTCGGTCACCGACATCGCGAGGACCTCGCTGATGTCCCGGCCACCGAGGTGGTACTCCAGCACCGACGCGTCGAACCGCTTGCCCTCGCACTCCTCGCAGGTGGTGGAGACGCCCGCCATCATCGCCAGGTCGGTGTAGATGACGCCGGCGCCGTTGCAGGTGGGGCAGGCGCCCTCGGAATTGGCGCTGAACAGGGCCGGCTTCACGCCGTTGGCCTTGGCGAACGCCTTGCGGATCGGTTCGAGCAGCCCCGTGTACGTGGCCGGGTTGCTGCGCCGCGAGCCGCGGATCGGCGCCTGGTCCACGAAGACCACACCCTGTGACGCGGGGATCGAGCCGCGCACCAGCGAGCTCTTGCCCGAGCCCGCGACCCCGGTGATCACGCAGAGCACGCCCAGCGGGAGGTCGACGTCCACGTCCCGCAGGTTGTGGGCGTTCGCGCCGCGGATCTCCAGCGTCCCGGTGGGCTCGCGCACGGAGTCCTTCAGCGCGGCCCGGTCGTCGAAGTGCCGGCCGGTGACCGTGCCGCTGCCCCGCAGCCCCTCGACGGTGCCCTCGAAGCAGACGGTGCCGCCGGCCGTCCCCGCGCCCGGTCCCAGGTCGACCACGTGGTCGGCGATCGCCACGACCTCCGGCTTGTGCTCGACCACGAGCACGGTGTTGCCCTTGTCCCGCAGCCGCAGCAGCAGGTCGTTCATCCGCTGGACGTCGTGCGGGTGCAGCCCCGTGGTCGGCTCGTCGAAGACGTACGTGACGTCGGTGAGCGAGGAGCCCAGGTGCCGGATCATCTTGGTGCGCTGCGCCTCACCCCCGGACAGCGTGCCCGCCGGACGGTCCAGCGAGAGGTAGCCGAGGCCGATCTCCACGAACGAGTCCAGGGTCTGCCCCAGCGCGCTCAGCAGGGGCGCCACCGACGGCTCGTCGAGTCCGCGCACCCAGGCGGCCAGGTCGCTGATCTGCATCGCGCAGGCGTCGGCGATGCTGACGCCCCCGATCTTCGCGGAACGGGCCGCCGCCGTGAGCCGGGTGCCCTCGCAGTCCGGGCAGGTGGTGAAGGTGACCGCGCGGTCCACGAACTCGCGGATGTGCGGCTGCATCGCCTCCTTGTCCTTGGCGAGCATCGACTTCTGGATGCGCGGGACCAGCCCCTCGTACGTCATGTTGATGCCCGCGATCTTCATGCGGGTCGGCTCGCGGTACAGGAAGTCCTGCAACTCCCGCTTGGTGTACGCGCGGATCGGCTTGTCCGGGTCGACCAGGCCCGACTCGGTGTACAGCCGGTGGTTCCAGCCGCCCGACTTGTAGCCGGGCACGGTCAGCGCGCCCTCGTTCAGCGACTTGGAGTCGTCGTAGAGCTGCGTGAGGTCCAGGTCGGTGACGGCGCCCCGGCCCTCGCAGCGCGGACACATCCCGCCGGTGATGCTGAAGCTGCGCCGCTCCTTCACCTTCTGCCCGCCGCGCTCGACGGTGACGGCGCCGGCCCCGCTGATCGACGCGACGTTGAAGGAGAACGCCTTGGGCCCGCCGATGTGGGGCCGCGCGAGCCGGCTGAACAGGATGCGCAGCATCGCGTTGGCGTCGGTGGCGGTGCCCACCGTCGAGCGCGGGTCGGCGCCCATCCGCTGCTGGTCCACGGTGATCACCGTGGTGAGCCCGTCGAGCACGTCGACCTCGGGCCGCGCCAGCGTCGGCATGAAGCCCTGGACGAAGGCGCTGTACGTCTCGTTGATCAGCCGCTGCGACTCGGCGGCGATGGTGTCGAAGACCAGCGAGCTCTTGCCGGAGCCCGACACCCCGGTGAACACGGTCAGCCGGCGTTTGGGGATCTCGACGCTCACGTCCTTGAGGTTGTTCTCGCGCGCGCCGTGCACCCGGATCAGGTCGTGGCTGTCGGCCACGTGCTCCGCGGACGCCCCGGTCGTGGCCCCCGCGGTCCGCGAGCCCTTCGCCGGCCCCTTCGTCCTGGTCGTCCCTGTCGGCCCCGTCTTCCCCGTCGTCCCCGTGGTGGTGCTCATCGTGTCTCCCTCCGTGGGCGGGGCCGCCCCCGCTCCGTCGTGCGTCGCCGCGCCCGATCCGATCAGCTTGTCGAGCAGTATGGCCACTGCTCATCCGAACAGCAGGTCGATGAGCGGCGCGTCGGCGCCGACCTCCGTGATGCGCACGAGGTTGCCCGCGGGGTCGCGGACGGCACAGTCGCGGACCCCGCACGGCTGCTCGGCCGGCTCCTGGACGACCTCGGCGCCGCGCGCCCGGAGCCGGGTGAAGGCGGCGTCCAGGTCGTCGGTGGCCAGGACGATCCGGGCGTAGGTGCCCTTGGCCATCATCTCGGCGATGGTGCGGCGCTCGTCGTCGGTGACGCCGTGCGTGGCGCCCGGCGGCTCCAGGACGATCGCGGTGCCGGTGCGCCCCGGGGGACCGACCGTGATCCGGCGCCGCGCCCCGCTGCCGACGTCGGCGCGGACCTCGAAGCCGAGGGCGTCGCGGTAGAAGGCCAGCGCGTCGTCGGGGTCGTCGTGGGGGAGGAAGGTCCACTGCACGATGAGCTCCATGCCGACCACGCTAGGAGCGCCGCAGCGGCCGGCGCTTCTCCGATCCTGACCGGTCCGCCCGGATCCGGCCGGAGGGACGGTCCCGGCGGCCGCGCCGTGCGAGACTCGGGGGGTGAAACGGCAGAGCCTCGACGACCTCGTCCGGCTGCGGCGGGCCCGCGACCGGATGGACCGCGACTACGAGCAGCCGCTCGACGTCCCCGCGCTCGCGCGCGAGGCGCTGATGTCCCCGGGCCACTTCTCCCGCAGCTTCCGCGCCGCCTACGGCGAGACGCCGTACAGCTACCTCATGACCCGCCGCATCGAGCGGGCCAAGGCCCTGCTGCGGCGCGGCGACCTGACGGTGACCGAGGTCTGCTTCGCGGTCGGCTGTACGTCGCTCGGGTCGTTCAGCTCGCGGTTCACCGAGCTGGTCGGCGAGAGCCCGAGCGCCTACCGGGCCCGCGACCACGAGGACGGCGCCGCCATCCCCGCGTGCATCGCCAAGATCCACACGCGTCCGGTCAGGAACGGAGAAGCGGGCCGTCCCGCCGGGCCGTAGCCTCGGCGGCATGGACATCAAGCTTTCCCAGTGCTTCATCGCCGTCGACGACCCCGACGCGGCGGTCGCCTTCTACCGGGACGTGCTCGGTCTCGAGGTGCGCAACGACGTCGGGTTCGAGGGGATGCGCTGGGTGACCGTCGGGTCGCCCGAGCAGCCGGACGTGAACATCGTCCTGGAGCCGCCCCTCGCCGATCCCAACGCCTCGCCGGACGACCGGCGCACCATGGCGGAGCTGATGGCCAAGGGCCTGCTGCGCGGTGTCATCTTCACGACGCACGACTGCGACGCGACCTTCGAGCGCATCAGCGGCGCGGGCGCCGAGGTGCTCCAGGAACCGATGGACCAGCCCTACGGCATGCGCGACTGCGCGTTCCGCGACCCGGCGGGCAACCTGCTGCGCTTCACCCAGCCGCTCAAGTAGGCCCGGCGGTCAGGCACTTGGCACGGCGGGCAACTTACTTTGCGCACGACGCCGACGAGGGGTGAGCCGGCCCGAGGGGGCCGCTGCCCGACGGGTGCGTACCGTCCAGTAATATCGCGTGCCTGGTCGTCCGAGGAGGAACCGTGTCACGGTCCGAACGCTCACCCCTGCTGCTCGCCGGCCTGCTGGCCGTCGCCGGCGCCGCCCACTTCGCCTCCCCCCGCCCGTTCGACGCGATCGTGCCGGAGGCCCTGCCGGGCACGCCCCGCGCCTGGACCTACGCCAGCGGCGCCGCCGAGCTGGCGCTGGCGGCCGGTCTCGCTCTGCCGCGCACCCGGCGCGGTGCCGCGCTGGCCACCGCGGCGTTCTTCGCCGGGGTGTTCCCGGCCAACGTGAAGATGGCGCTGGACTGGCGCCACCGCCCCACCCCGCAGAAGGCCGCCGCCTTCGCGCGCCTGCCGCTGCAGGTGCCGCTCGTGCTGTGGGCGCGGGGCGTCGCGGCGGGCGCGGAGGGCCGGTCGTGACCCGGGCGCCGCAGGTGGGCGACCGCGTCGAGGACTTCGCCCTGCCCGACGAGACGGGCACCGTGCGCACGCTGTCCGAACTGCTCGCCGACGGGCCGGTGGTGCTGTTCTTCTACCCCGCCGCGCTCACCCCGGGCTGCACCGCCGAGGCCTGCCACTTCCGTGACCTGGCCGCCGAGTTCGCCGAGGCGGGCGCGCGCCCGGTCGGCGTCAGCGGGGACCCCGTCGACCGCCAGCAGGAGTTCGCCGGGCGCCACACCCTCGGCATGCCGCTGCTGTCCGACGAGGACGGGGCGGTCCGGGAGCGGTTCGGTGTGAAGCGGGGCTTCTCCCTGGCGCCCACCAAGCGGGTCACCTTCGTCATCGGGCCGGACCGCACCGTCCTGGAGGTCGTGCGCAGCGAACTGCGCATGAACACCCACGCGGACCGCGCGCTGGCCGCGGTGCGGGCCCACCGCGGCTAGGGGCCCGAGGGCGCCGTACCGGGCCGGTCAGAACTCCTCGTGGGTCTCCGGGTCCCCGCCCAGCCGCCGGTGGGGGCGCCCGCCGATCGCCGCCAGCTGGCCGGCGTCCAGCTCGAAGCCGAACACGTCCAGGTTGGCCCGCTGCCGCCCGGGGTCCGCCGACTTGGGGATGGGCACGGCGCCGAGCTGGACGTGCCAGCGCAGGACCGCCTGGGCCGGTGTCACGCCGTGCGCCTCGGCGACAGAGGCCACCGCCGGGTCCTCCAGCAGCTCCGAGCCCCGGCCCAGCGGGCTCCAGCTCTCGGTGACGATGCCCTTGGACGTGTGGAAGGCGCGCAGCGCGTCCTGCGGGAAGAGCGGGTGCAGCTCGATCTGGTTGACCGAGGGCAGCACGCCGGTCTCCTCCTCCAGCCGCTCGATGTGCCCGGCGGTGAAGTTGGAGACGCCGATCGAGCGGACCAGGCCGTCCTCCCGGAGCTTGATCATGGCCCGCCAGGAGTCGACGTACCGGTCGACCCGGGGGAGCGGCCAGTGGATCAGGTACAGGTCGACGTAGTCCACGCCGAGGCGGCGGCGCGACTCCTCGAAGGAGGCGAGGGTCTCCTCGTAGCCGTGGTGGCGGCCCGGGAGCTTCGTCGTCACGACGATCTCCCCGCGGTCCACGCCGGCGTGCGCGAGGCCGCGTCCCACCCCGGTCTCGTTGCGGTAGTTCGTCGCCGTGTCCACCAGGCGGTAGCCCAGGCCGAGCGCCTCGGCGACCGCCTGTTCCGCCTCGGTGTCGTCCATCGGCCAGGTGCCCAGGCCGACGGCCGGGAGCGTGGTGCCGTCGTTGAGCGTGTGGGTGGGGGTGCTGTTCACGTGCGGCCTTCCCTCGACGGTGTCGTACACCCCCAGCCTCCGTGACGGCCGCGGGACCGATCAAGCGGACGGGTGGTCGCCACCGGCGCCGATCACTGACACGATCCTGTCGACCCGTACCGACGATCACGGAGCGCGCATGACGACGGACCGGACGACGCAGGGGACGACGGCACAGGGGACGACGGACCAGGGGACGACGGACTGGGAGACGGCCGCGAAGGCGGCCGGGATCTCGGTGACACCGGCCGCCGGGCACATCGGGGCCGACATCGAGGGCGTCGACCTCGCCGGCCCCCTCGACGACGCCCGCGTCGCGGCGGTCCGGGCGGCGGTGCTGCGCTGGAAGGTGGTGTTCTTCCGGGGGCAGTCCCTGGACCACGCCGGGCACGTGGCGTTCGCGCGCCGCTTCGGGGAGCCGGTCGTGCTGCCCCGGCGCGGCAGCGCCTCACCGGCCGCGTTCCCCGAGGTGGAGACGACCGCCGACCGGCTGGAGCTGGGCGGGCGGTTCGGGATGGAGCACGAGGAGTGGCTGGCACGGCGCCGGCACACGCTGCTGCGCGGCTGGCACTGCGACCACGGGGCCCGCGTCGACCCGCCGGCCTTCACGATCCTGCGCGCCGAGACGGTCCCGCCCTACGGCGGCGACACCACGTGGGCCAACCTGGCCGCCGCGTACGAGGGACTGTCCGCGCCCGTACGGCGGTTCGTCGACGGCCTGCGCGCCGAGCACCGGCTCGGGGTCGGCTACCAGCCCCGCCCCGGCGACGACGCCTACGTGCGGCACCTGCTGGAGCGCCAGGTCGCCTCCGTGCACCCGCTGGTGCGCGTGCACCCCGAGACGGGCGAGCGGGTGCTGTTCGTCAACGGCTACTACGTCGAGCAGATCACCGATCTGTCCCGGCCCGAGAGCCGGGCGGTCCTCGACATGCTGCTGGAGCAGGTGGTGCGGCCCGAGTACACCGTCCGCCTGCGCTGGCAGCCGGGCACCGTCGCCTTCTGGGACAACCGGGCCACCGTCCACCTCGCCCCCTCCGACACCGCCCACCTGGACTTCCCCCGGACCATGCACCGGGTGATGCTCGCCGGGGACGTACCCGTCGGCGTGGACGGCCGGCCGGCCGAGCCGGTCGTGGGGACCGCGCCCGGGAGGTGGTGACGGGACGGGGCACCGCGTCCTCGGCGGGCGAGCGCCCCGTCCCCAGGGCTCGGGCCGCTCCGTCCCTGCCGCGTCCCCCGTTCGGCGGGCCCGCCGCGCGGGGCCGGGTGGCGCTCGTAGCGTCGGGCCCGGACGGGATCCGCCGGAGCACCTGGGAGAAGCCGATGACGGACGAGTCGAGGGAGGAGCTGGCCACGCAGGCCTGGCTCTACGGGTACCCGCTGGTCACCGCGGCCGTGAAGGCCGCCATGACGGCGGTCCCGGCCCGGGACGACGAGCGCCGCAAGGCCCCGGTCAACCAGTTCTGCTCCATGCGCTCCACCCCGGACGCCGACTTCACCGAGGTCGTCTCGCCGAACGCCGACACCCTGTACTCCAGCGCCTGGCTCGACCTGTCCGACCAGCCCCTGGTGCTGACCCTGCCGGACTTCGGCGACCGCTTCTGGATGGTCCCGGTCCTGGACGCCTGGTCCGACGTCTGCGCCGTCGTCGGCCGGCGCACGCACGGCTCGTCCGCGGGGCCGTTCCTGATCGCCGGGCCGTCCTGGTCGCAGCCCACCCCGCCCGGGCTGACCCTGCTGAGGTCGCCCACCGCGACCAACTGGATCATCGCCCGGTACGCGACCAGCGGCCCGTCGGACTTCCCGGCCGTCAACCGGCTCCAGGACGCCACACGGCTGATCCCGCTGTCGGAGTGGACCGGCGACCCCGACACCTACGCGCCCCCCACCGACGTCCCCGTCCCCGCCGGGGCCGACACCACGACGCCGCCCGTCGACCAGGTCCACGCGCTCGGCGGCCGCGAGTACGCCACCCTGCTCAACCGGTTGATGGTGGACAACCCGCCCGACCCCGCCGACGCACCGCTCCTCGGCCGCCTCGCGAAACTCGGCATCGTGCCCGGCGGGAGCCCGGACGAGCCGGCCGCCGAGGAGATCGCCGCCCTGGACGCGGGCGCGCGGCGGGGCCCGGAGACCCTGCGCGACCTGCTCGCCCGGGCGGAGTCCGCGAACGCCGGCGGCTGGACCGTGCACCGGGGCCTCGGGGACTACGGCACCGACTACACCAAGCGCGCGGTCTTCACCCGCTTCGGGTACGGGCGAACCTCGACGCCGACGCCCTCTACCCGCACGCCACCACCGACGCCGACGGCCGCCCCCTGGACGGCGCCCACACCTACGTCCTGCACTTCGACGCCGGGACGACCCCGCCCGTCGACGGCTTCTGGTCCCTCACGATGATGAACGAGCGCCAGCTGTTCGCCGACAACCCGCTGGACCGGTACGCGATCGGTGACCGCAGCGGCCTGCGGACCAACGCCGACGGCTCCCTGGACATCCACGTCCAGCACGAGAACCCGGGCCCCGAGCGCGAGAGCAACTGGCTCCCGGCGCCCGCGGGCAGCTTCCACGTCTTCCTGCGGCTGTACTGGCCCCGGCAGTCCGCCCTCACCGGCGACTGGACCCCGCCGCCGCTGCGCCGCACCGACGTCAGCTGACCAGCTGGAAGATGCTCGCCCCCGTCAGCCACAGGCCGGCGAGGAGGGAGAGCGTGACGATCAGTTGCTCCTGGTGCCCGCCCAGCCAGGTCCGCAGCGCGTTCAGCCGGGCCCCCGCGGCCGTCGGCGCCCAGACCGCGTACATCTCCATGACGATGAGGCTGAGCGTGGCCAGCAGGCAGTAGCCGGTCAGCGCGAGCCAGTCGCCGACGGTGGAGAGGTGCGCCTCGAGGACGGTGGCGGCCCCGGCGCCGACCAGTGCCCAGGGCTGCACCAGCCAGGCGAGACCCGCGGCCGAGATCCAGGAGGCGTTGTCGATCCGGGCGGCCCAGCGGGGTGGGCCGTGCGGGCGGGGCGGGCGGCGCCGCCGGTGCGCGCCGTACAGCACCAGCGCCACGCCGATGGCGAGCTTCGCGGCGATCCCGGCGGTGGAGGGCGCGCTGTGACGGGCCGGGGGCCGGCCCCCGGTCAGCAGCACCACGACGGCGACCACGGCGATCAGGTTGGCCAGCCACGACAGCAGGAACGCCAGACCCAGACGGACGCCGCGCCGCGCGGACAGCAGCAGGATGAAGGCGCTGTTGTGCAGGGGCCCCAGGGTGATGGCCGTACCGATCACCAACAGGTCGAGGACCATCGGACCAGTCACTCCCGGGTGTCGGGGCCGTGCACGACCCGGGCGGGGGCGGGGGCCGAACGGCAGGGGGAGCGGGCCGTCACGGTCCCGCGTCCCGACTGTGCAGGGGGCGCCCCGACGGGTCAAGCAGGCCACGCCCGCGCCGCGGGTCCGTGACACGGATGCCTACTGTCCGGACGCGGGACCAGGTTCTTGTTCGGCGGATCACTGGCGGAGCCGGAGCCGGACTGCTGCGGTGGTGACGGTGCCGGGGAAGACGTAGGCCCGCTTGTCGTAACGAGTCGCGACCGCGCGGGAGTTCCGGGATCGTGTGCCGGATGCGGCGTCTTCGCAGGGAGCGGCCGTTGCGGCGTGAGTTGTGTGCCTTGTCGCCGCTGACGTGGTCGGGCCGGGTCCGGGGCCGCCCGCCCAGCGGGCGAGGGACCCGGATCCGGTCCGCCCCGGCCACCCAGAGGTGGCAGATGCGGCTCGAGCAACGACCACTCGCGATTCGTCGGATCCCCCCGACCCATGACCGAGGGCCATGTGCGCACTCAGCGCCCGCGTACCCGTGCTCACAGACGCGGGAGCTCACGTTCCTCCGGTCGATTTCAGCATCTCCAGCAGTACGCGAGCGTCCCGCACAGTGGGATGCGCTTCACCGAGGTGTCTGACCGCCTCCCCGACCACCCGTTCGGCGTTGGCCACCCCGCCGGGCTGGTCGCAGCCGAGCATGGCGTGTGAGACGCGCAGTCGCAGCGTCAGGGGGTGCGCCGCGCCGAGGAGGGTACGCGCCTCTTGCATGAACTCGCCGCATTCGTGACGCGTCTGCGCCATCTCCCGGTTCTCGGCCTCCTGCTCCCACGCATGGATCCGCGCTTCGAGCTCTGCGGCGGTGCTACGTGCAGGTGCCGTGTCGCGGAAGGGCATGGCACGCCGGACACCCTCGCCTTCCAGGCTGTCGGCGACAGGCGCCGTGAGCGCGCCGGTCGACAGCGCGCGCGTCGGGGCCACGTCACCCTCGGCAGCAGCCCTCGCCCTCGTGTCGGCGAGCGTCTCGTAGAAGCGGGTGGCCGGCATCGTGGCATACGCGGCGACGAGCTCCTGGGCCTCCTGCGAGAGGGGGAGAGGGCCGAGATCGCCGTCCGCCACTCCGGGTTGCAGGGCCTCGGCCACCTCGTGGGGCGTCGGCCTCCGTGCCGGATCGAGCTGCAGGCACGAGCGCACCACGTCGTGCAGTGCGGAGGGCAGTCCGCGCAGATCCGGTGTGCCGGACCGGATGTTGGCGACGGCGGTCGCCGTGTCCCCGCCCCAGGGACTGCGCCCCAGCGCCAGTCGGGCCAGCACGGTTCCCAGGGAGAACACGTCGCTGGCCGCGGTGAACACAGGCTGCTCGCGCAGCTGTTCGGGCGACGCGTAGGCGTAGGTTCCAGCGAAGCCGCGGCGTGGCTCGGTGAGCTGCTCGATCTGTGCGATGCCGAAGTCGATGACGCGCGGCCCGTCCGCCGTGAGCAGGACGTTGCCCGGTTTCAGATCGAGGTGGACTATCCCTTGCGCGTGGATGGCGCCGAGAGCGGCCGCCATGCCGGCTCCCAGTCCTCGTACGGTCGGCTCGTCGAGCGTGCCGCTCTGCTCGAGGAGTTCCTGGAGCGAGGGGGCGGCCACGTACGGCACGGCCATCCACGGCGTGTCGCCGTCGGGGTCGGCGGCGATCACCGGCACGGTGAACCGTCCGCTGACCCGTTGGGCCGCCTGCACCTCGTGGGCGAAGCCCTGTCTGACGGTGGGAACGTTCGCGTACCGGGCGTGCAGGGTCTTCACCGCAACCATCACACCGTCGGGGTCCTGGCAGAGGTAGACGTCGCCGAAGCCGCCCCGGCCCACTCGCTCCAGTACGTCGTACCTGCCGAACGCGGACGGTCCCTCCGCGTCCGTGGCGGGCCGCACCCGGCCCACCTCCCGCCACTGCCCGAACGCCTGGGCTCCCGGGTGGAACGTCACGCCACCGGCTGCGAGCTGTGCGGTTGCCTGCTCCGGAGCAGCCGACTCCTCCGGTACGACGACCACGGGGGCGTACACCGGTTCAGCACCGGTGAAGGTGTAGGCCTCCACCTGGACATTCGAGGAGTCCATGCTCGACACGTACACCCCCAACAGCCCCAGACGACGGCACAGTCGGGCGTCCGCGGCCCAGGGCCGACGGTCCGGGCGGGCGAAGTACAGCGCCGTCGCTTCCCAACGCTGCTCCGTCAGGTGACGTATGACCGCCGACCACTGCTCCGCGGTGACCTGGTCCGGCGCACGGCTGTCCGTCCCGTCGAGGACGACGGCGACACACGTGGTGTGCGCGGTGTCCGGCCGGCGTGCCAGGACACCGCACGCCGTCTGGGGCGCGGCCTGCACCTTCTGCCCCAACAGCGTTCCGGTTTGCTGCCCGATGCGGAAGGTGACGTGTGCGGCGCTGCGGGCGAGCTCTTCGCGCTGGCCGAGAAGGATGTCGTACTCGCGAGTTCCCGGCCCGCGTCCCTGCAGGGCCATGCAGGCGAGGACCGCGTCGAAGCGTTCGGCCGCCTCCGCGTGGTCCCCCGCGTTCACCGCGGCCTTGGCCTGCGCGACGAGCGCGGAGAGAGTTTGCGCACTGGCGTGTCCGTAAAGGTTCTCGGACTGGGCCGCTATCTGGCCGTACAGGCGCCCGGCCCGGCGGAAGTCACCGGAGGCCTCGACTTCTGCCGCTGCTGCGATGAGGTTCTGCAGACCGTCGTGACCGCCCTCGTTGCCGAACGGCAGACCTGCGGCGACTTCCGCATAGCGTTGGCGGGCGATCCCGGTCAGCTGGTGCGTGGGCCCGAGTTCCCGCTGTGCGCCGCGCAGCATCTCCGCGAAGGTACGCAGCGCGGCCGCGGTGTCACCTGCCTGATGCTGCCAGTACCCGACCTCGCACATCATGGACAATGCCGTCTCGCAGCGGCCCTGTTGTACGGCCACTCGCCGCATGATCTCGTAGCGGTCCACGGCCTCCTGGAACCGGCCGGCCCTGCCGTACCAGTGCGCCAACTGGTGCCGGGCGAGTTCGGAGTCCGGGTGGTGCGGTCCCTGGAGCCTCTCCCGGTCCGCCAGCAACCGGGCGAACAGCTCCACCGCCTGTTCGGGATGCCCGGACTCTCCTGTCCAGTGCGCCAATTGGTGGCGCACCGCCAGCGTCTCGACGGCCTCGGGCCCGTACTGTCGCACCGCTTCGGCGACCGCAGCTTCGTAGCGGCTCACGGCCTCGGCGGCGTCTCCCCGTCGGCCTGCCTGTTCAGCCGCCGCGGTGTCAGCCGGTGGTAACGGGCGATCCCCGGTGTCCGACGTTCCCTTCGCCTTGCGCCTGCCCCACTTCACCACAGACCCACCCCCACGTCGGAGCGTCAACAGACGTCACATGTACGGCCTTCGTGCCGATCCAAGCTACCCAATCTCCGGTGGGGCCTGATCGCTTGCCGAGTAATCCCCAGGGGAGAGTGCGTGCCTCGCTCTCAGGGGGCACATGTTCCGTGGTACAGCTGCGCCGGCGCAGCGCTTCCCACGAGCGGACGGCCAGGTAAGCCACGATGCTCACCGGAGCGATGAGTCACACGGGGGCAGCACGTCTTGCAGGCGCTGCACCCGGCCCGGCCCCGCGACCGGTCCGGACCCGTTCGCTCCCTGGCGGGTTCACACACATGTGCAGGCGGCCATCGGTGCGCAAGCGGCGGGCTCGCCGCCCTGCATGAGGACTTCGGCCTGCGGGACTTGGTGCGATCCGTCATGGCCGAGCTACGCGTGCGGAGCAAGAACGGCGGCGACGGCCTCGTCGAGGGTGGTGGCCGGGCGGCCGAGAACCTGCGACAGATCGCCGGTCTGCTGCTCCAGAGCGCCGCTCCGGACCTGTTCCTCCAGCCAGCCCTGGGCGCCGGGCGCGCGGTCGGGCCGGTCCCTGCGCACAACGGGCCTGCCTCCGGAACGGCTCAGTGCGTGGGCGAGGTCCTCGTAGGTCCACAAGCGGCCAGTGAAGTCATAGGCGCGGCCGAGGTGACCGTCCTCGGTCAGCACACGGGCCGCGGCCTCGGCGAGGTCACGGCGCAGGGCGGTGTTGATGCCGCGTCCGCCCGTGCCGTCGGCCAGCTCGCCCGAATCGACGGCATCGCGCAGGCCCGGGTTGAGGAACGCCTCACTGTAAAAGGGGTGACGCAGCAGTGTGTGGGGCAATCCGCTCGCCGCCAGGTGGCGCTCGGTGGCGTAATGAGCCGCGGTGATCCCGCCCGCCTGGGTGCCGGCCCCCAGGAAACTGGTGTAGACGATCGAGCCCACCTCGGCATCGCGTGCTGCGTCGACAGCCGCCCGGTGCTGAGCGGCACGCCGGGCGGGGTCCAGCTCGGGGGAGGAGATCAGCAGCAGCCGGCTGGCGCCCTCGAACGCCGTACGCAGCGTCTTCGGCACGTCGTAGTCACCTGCACGAACCATCACCCCGCGGTCGGCGAGATCCGCGGCCTTGCCCGGGTCACGCACCACGGCTGTGACTCGGTCGGCGGGGCACTGTTCCAGCAGCCGGTCGATGACCAGCCTGCCGAAAGCTCCCGAAGCAGCCGACACGACAATCATGCACAACTCCCCTACCGCGAGGCGGCCGCCGTCGGCACAGCGGCTCGGACGACCCGCGTCGAACGTCCGGCTCACCTTCGGCGAACAGTGCACCGCGCGTCAAAACCTTTTCCGAAGGCCCGGCGGAGTGGGACTGGAGCGCTGGGACGGCATTCGGGCCGGCTGGTAGGACGATCCAGTAGCGCTCGTCGGTTCGGTCATGGGTCGGGGGGATCTGCCGAATCGCGACTGGTCGTTGCTCGAGCCGCATCGCCGCCCTCCTCCGCCTTGCGATGCACGGCACCAGACACCGCTCCCTGATCCGGCCTGATCGACAAGACACCCCCTAGCCCTCCGCCGGCTTCCACCCCAGGGCCGGGCCCAGCACCGTGGCCATGTCGGTGAGGATCTGGACGTAGTCCTCGTGCTCGAAGGTGAAGGGCAGGGCGAAGGCGACCTCGTCGACCTCGCGGAACGCCGCGTGGGCGTGGAGGCGCTCGGCGATCTCGGCGGAGGGGCCCACCAGGTCCGGTGCGAACAGCAGCCGTCCCGGGCCCTGCGGGGTGGCCGTCCGCGGCAGGCGCCGGGCGGCGTACTCCTCGTACTTCGCGCGCTGTCCGGGCGTGGCCGAGTCGGTCGGGATCACCACCAGTCCCTGCGACACCCGGGCCGCCTCGCCGTCGGGGTGGGCGGCGCGGAAGGCGCGCACCAGGGACAGCTGGATCTCGGCGAAGTCCCAGGGGCCGTCCGGGTCCTCGGCCTTGACGACGCTGCTCGTCAGGAGGTTCATGCCGTGCTCGCCCGCCCAGCGCGCGGAGTCGAGGCTGCCGCCGCCGTACCACATCCGCCCGCCCAGGCCCGGCGCCTGCGGCTGGACCCGGTCGGAGAAGACCTCGAAGCCCTCCGTCCCGCTGAACGCGCTCGCGGGCTCGCCGCGCACGAACGCCAGCAGCCGCCGCACCCGCTCGTAGGAGAAGTCCTCGGCGTCGGCGGTGTCCGGGTACAGCGCGTCCCGGACCCGGTCGTAGTGCATCGGCGGGCCCACGCTGACGCCCGGGTTGAGGCGGCCGCCGGACAGCAGGTCGACGGTGGCCAGGTCCTCGGCGAGCCGCAGCGGGTTCTCCCAGCCGAGCGGTGTCACCGCGGTGCCCAGCTCGATGCGCCGGGTGCGCTGCGAGGCCGCCGCGAGGACGGCCACGGGGGAGGAGATGCCGTACTGGAGGTGCCGGTGGCGCAGCCAGGCGCTGTCGAAGCCGAGCCGCTCGCCCAGCTCGATGATCTCCAGCGTGGTCTCGTGCCCGCGGCGCGGGTCGGCCTCGTCGAACAGGCCGATGGTCAGGAAGCCCAGCTTGCGCAGCGGGCGGGGGCTGGACGGCACGGGCTCCTCCATCGTCCACGGCACGGGCGCGCGTGCCGTTCACGTCGTTCGCCGTCGATCGTACGTTCCGATCATGACGGCGGTGTGAAGCGCGCGGGAGGGCCCGCCGGGCCCGGCCGCGCGGCGGCAGACCTCGGCGCACGGCCGTCAGACCAGCGGGATCAGTACCTCGTCCTCCACCGGTGGGTCGAGCTCCTGGGCGCGGTTGCCCGTCGCGGCGTGGCAGCGCAGCCGGACCGCCTCGGGGGAGACGTCCAGGCGCAGGAAGCACTTGAAGAACGGCGGGCTGTAGGTCGCCGAGCCGGGCGAGAACAGCTGCGTGTAGATCTTGCGCACCGGCAGCCGGAACCGGGCCCGGCGGTCGGGGCGCCGGCCCGCGCCCAGCAGGCTCGCCACCAGCCGGGTCCGCCAGGTCACCCGGGTCCCGGGCGCCGGGGCACGGGCGGGTGTGACGCCCAGGCGCCGCGCGATCACCGCGGCGCCCTCGTCCTCGGTGAGCGTGAAGAAGCGGCGCAGGTGCAGCCGGCGGCCGTAGAGGCGGCTGTAGAACGCCAGCGAGTCGCCGCGCAGCGGGTAGCAGCGGAAGTCGTCCTCGCCGACCCCGGCGACGTCGACCCGGGGGATGGTGTGCGTGGCGTGGGTGAACGCGCCGCCGCCGCCCGCGACGACGTACTGGAGGGTGCGGCCGTCCGCCAACCGCACCGGATAGCGCTGGTAGTTGTGGATGTCGCCGCCGATCGCGAGCACGTAGTGGTGCGCGGGGTCGCGGACGATCTCGTCGACGGTGCCGCCGCCCTCGATGGCGCAGGGGTGGTGCTCGCCGTCCACGTACAGCGGTGAGCCGGTGACGAGGATCTTCGGGCGCGGGTCCCGGGAGACCTCGCGCAGCCAGGCGCCCTGCGCGGCGTCGAGGGTGCCGAGGAGACCGGTGTCGATGCCCACGATCCGCACGGGACCCGCGTCGATCGCCCAGTACGGCCCCGGCTGCACGGCCCGTTGGGCGGGCGCGGAGCGCTGGGCGCGGGCCGCGTCGAGGCGCCGGCCGTCGCCGGGGCGGGGCCGGTGCCACAGCAGGGAGCGCAGCCACGCCCGGCCGGGCGGGCGCGGCGCGGGCTCGGCGGGCAGGGGCGGGGCGTCGTCGCAGAACACCCGCATGAAGGCGCCGAGGCCCTCGTACCAGTCGTGGTTGCCGGGGACCGCGTAGATCGGCGCGGGGTAGTCCCGGTACGGCCGGAAGAACTTGGTGTCGTAGTCGTCGGCGCTGCCCACCGGGTAGATCACGTCGCTCGCGATGACCGCGAACGCGGTGTTCTGACTGACCGTCAGGAAGCCGGGTACGACGGCGTACTGGGGTTCGTCGCCCTCGCCCGTGTCGCCGAGCACCATGAAGGAGAAGCGGTCGGGGTCGTCCCGGCGGATCACCTTGTCGGCGGGTGCCCCGGCCGCGGCGCGCTGTGCCACCCACCGGTCGCGGGTGCGGCCGGTGGGATCGCCGAACCAGGAGGCCAGCACGCCGTTGCGCGCGGCCCACAGCAGGCGGGGATTGAGCCAGGAGATCTTCTCGACCCGCTCCGGCACCAGGTGCCGGTAGACGCCCCGTTCGGCGTCGCCCCAGCCGGCACCCGCCGCGGTATCGCGTGAGGAATCGGACACCGGTGCACGGTAACAACGATCACGCGGGTGCGGAACGGCGGGGCGGGGAACGCGAGTCGGCGGCCCCGGTCGGCGTGCGCCCGGCCGCCCCGCGCGCACAGCGAACTCAGAGGGTCCGCAGAGCGGACGCAGAGACGTCCCCTCGGTATGGCGGCTCCCGCAGAGGGATAACCCTTGATGCGACGGCGTCTGACTGACATGGAACTGTCAAGACTGACATCCTCCCTCCCAACTGCCGCACCGCGCGGCGCGTTCCCTGCACCCAGGGACGGACCCGCACAGGTCAGCTCGTCCCGGACAGCACACCCGGCTGCCCGGTCTGTCACCGGCCGCGCCCCGCGGCCGCCGCAGTAGGAGTACGAGTGAGACGCATTCCCCGCAAGCGGACCGCGGTCGGAGCAGCCCTGCTCTCCACCGCAGCTCTCCTCGCCGTCGGCCTGCCGTCGGCCCCGGCGTCCGCCCAGCCCGCGGCCCCCCACCCCAGCCCCCTGCGCACCGGCGGCCTGCCCGCCGACCTCACCCCCGCCCAGCACGCGACGCTCGTCAGGAGCGCCCAGGCGGACACGGCGAGCACCGCACGGAGCCTCGGCCTCGGCGCTCAGGAGAAGCTCGTCGTCAAGGACGTCGTCAAGGACAACGACGGCACCGTCCACACCCGCTACGAGCGCACCTACGCAGGGCTGCCGGTCCTCGGCGGCGACCTCGTCGTGCACACGCCCCCGGCCTCCCAGGCCGCCGGCACGGTCACCACGACCTTCAACAACAACCGCCGCACGGTGAAGGTCGCCTCCACCACGGCCACCTACACCAAGTCCGCGGCCGAGGCGAAGGCGCTCACGACCGCGCGCTCGCTCGACGCCCAGCGGCCCGCCGCCGACAGCGCCCGCAAGGTGATCTGGGCCGGCAGCGGCACCCCCCGGCTCGCCTGGGAGACGGTCGTCACCGGCCTCCAGGACGACGGCACGCCGAGCCGCCTGCACGTCGTCACCGACGCGACCAGCGGCGCCGAGCTGTACCGCTTCCAGGACGTCAAGACCGGCACCGGCAACACCCAGTACAGCGGCTCCGTCTCCCTGAGCACCACCCTGTCGGGTTCGACGTACCAGCTGTACGACACCACCCGCGGCGGCCACAAGACGTACTCGCTCAACGCCGGCACCTCCGGCACCGGCACGCTGATGACCGACGCCGACGACGTCTGGGGCAACGGGTCCGGCTCCAACACCCAGACCGCGGGCGCGGACGCGGCCTACGGGGCCCAGGAGACCTGGGACTTCTACAAGAACACCTTCGGACGCAGCGGCATCCGCAACGACGGCGTCGCCGCCTACTCGCGCGTCCACTACAGCAGCGGCTACGTCAACGCCTTCTGGGACGACAGCTGCTTCTGCATGACCTACGGCGACGGCAGCGGCAACACCCACGCCCTGACCTCGCTGGACGTGGCCGGCCACGAGATGAGCCACGGCGTCACGTCCAACACCGCGGGCCTCGACTACAGCGGTGAGTCGGGCGGACTGAACGAGGCCACCTCCGACATCTTCGGCACCGGCGTGGAGTTCTACGCGGGCAACTCCTCCGACGTCGGCGACTACCTCATCGGCGAGAAGATCAACATCAACGGCGACGGCACCCCGCTGCGCTACATGGACAAGCCCAGCAAGGACGGCGGCTCCGCCGACAGCTGGTACTCGGGCGTCGGCAACCTCGACGTGCACTACTCCTCGGGCCCGGCGAACCACATGTTCTACCTGCTGTCCGAGGGCAGCGGCAGCAAGACCATCAACGGCGTCACGTACAACAGCCCCACCTCCGACGGCGTCGCCGTCACCGGCATCGGACGGGCCGCGGCCCTGCAGATCTGGTACAAGGCGCTGACGACGTACATGACGTCCAGCACCAACTACGCCGGTGCCCGCACCGCCGCGCTCAACGCGGCCGCTGCCCTGTACGGCTCGGGCTCCACCCAGTACGCCGGGGTCGGCAACGCCTTCGCCGGCATCAACGTCGGCGGCCACATCACCCCGCCCAGCAGCGGCGTCACGGTGACCAACCCGGGCAGCCAGTCCTCGACCGTCGGCACCGCGGTCAGCCTGAAGATCACGGCCAGCAGCACCAACAGCGGCGCGCTGACCTACGCCGCGAGCGGCCTGCCCGCCGGCCTGTCGATCAACAGCTCCACGGGCGTCATCTCCGGCACCCCGACCACGGCCGGCACCTACAGCACCACCGTCACGGTGACCGACTCCACCGGCGCCAGCGGCACCGCGTCCTTCACCTGGACGGTCGGCACCGGCGGGGGCGGCGGCACCTGCACCTCCGCCCAGCTCCTCGGCAACCCCGGCTTCGAGTCGGGCAACACCACTTGGACGGCCAGCAGCGGGGTCATCACCAACGACACCGGCGAGGCGGCGCACGGCGGTTCGTACAAGGCGTGGCTCGACGGCTACGGCTCGACGCACACCGACACGCTGTCCCAGTCGGTCGCGATCCCGGCCGGCTGCAAGGCGACGCTGACCTTCTACCTGCACGTCGACACCGCGGAGACCACCACCAGCACCGCGTACGACAAGCTGACGGTGACCGCCGGTTCGACCACCCTGGCGACCTACTCCAACCTCAACAAGGCCACCGGGTACACCCTGAGGACCCTGGACCTGTCCTCGTTCGCGGGCTCCACGGTCACCCTGAAGTTCACGGGTGCCGAGGACTCCTCGCTGCAGACCAGCTTCGTCGTTGACGACACCGCCGTGACGACCGGCTGACCGACCCCGTAGGGCACGGAGCCCCACCCCGCGCGGCTGCGGGGTGGGGCTCCGTCATGTCGGTCCTGTGCGAGGTCAGTTGAGCGGGTCGAGCGTCAGGTACGCCTGCTGCGGCGCCCCGTCGTGCACGAGCGACTCCTGGTTGCCCACGTCGTCGAAGGCGAACGCGTACGCCTTGCCGTCGGCCATCTGGGCGTGGATCTTGCGGGCGTAGTGGTTGGTCACCGCGTCCTGGTAGAAGTTCGCGGTCGTGGTGTCGGGCTGGTTGGGGTTGACCAGCAGCGTGGAGCGGTTGAAGCCCGCGCACAGGGTGCGGGAGATCGGGCCGCGCACCTGGTCGTTGGGGGCGTCGAGGAGCTTGTGGCAGCCGAACACGCTGTCCGCGTCCGGCTTCTGGAAGCTGGTGACGACCGCGCCCGAGGTGTTGGTGAAGTTCATGACCCCGCCCGAGACCCGGCCGTAGTACTTGGTGCCCGGCTGGTCGCCGAAGGGGGTCACCGTCAGCGTCGAGCTCGCGTACTTCTGCCAGACGCGGTTGATGTAGTCGTCCATCACGGACGCCGGCAGCGCACCGGTCTCCAGGCCGTGGCCGGGGGAGAGGGCCCGCAGCACGGTGCCGTCGGACCGGGTCTGGATCAGGTTCGCCCAGCCGCCCGGCTGGCCGCGCAGCGCGCTGTAGAAGCCGTTGTAGCCGCCCGACTTGAGGTGGCCGGTGTTCACGGTGCTGCCGTCGGAGCGCTGCACACCGACCGCGTAGGGCACCGAGAACATGTCCACCTGGGTGCTGTTGATCCACAGCCCGTCGTTGTTGAGCGTGTACTCCGACCAGTTGAACAGGATGTTGCGGTTGGGGTCGCTGGGGTTCTGCACGGCCGGCTGCACCAGCCCGCCCGTGGCCAGCTGGAACACCAGCTTCTGGCCGTAGGAGAAGTAGATCCGGCCGGAGAACTTCGGGATGCGGATCGTCTTGGACTGGCCCGCGGCCGGTCCGGGGATGGACGCGTCCGGGGCCGGCACGGGCGGTACGCTGCCCGCCGGCCACGGGTGGAACGTGCCGCTGGCGTCCGCCCACCCCTGCTGGCCCGTGCTGAGCAGGGTGCCGAGGGTGTAGACGTACACGGCGTCGCCGCGGCCCGAGTTGTTCGTGATCTTCAAGGGAATGGTGTCCGGGACCGCGGCCTGGGCCGGGTGTCCCAGTGAGAGCAGTGCGCCGACCAGAGCCGTTGCTCCGGCCACCGCCGCGAGTCGGTGCCTGAGACCTCTGAGCACTCTCCACCTCCGTGCGGGAGACCTGTGGGGTTGGTCCGAAGGGCGGACCGGTGGGGACTGGTCCGTACCTGTTCTGAGAGCGCTCTCAGGGTCGCGCTCAGTTGTGGCCATGTCAATGTTCAAGACGTGAAGAAGCGCTCGCGGCGAGCGGGCCGCGAGCGCTCGTAAAGGGAGCTGCAGGGGAGCCGTAGGGGAGCTGTGAGGGAGCTGTCGCTTCAGAAGGTGCGGGCGAGCAGGTCCAGCAGGGCCGCCCAGTGCCGGTCGTCGCCGTCCTTGTCGTACGCCGAGGTGTCGGCCTGGGTGTAGCCGTGGTGCGCCCCGGGATACACCTCGCAGCGGTGGCGGACGCCGGCCGCGGTCAGCGCCTCCTCCAGCCGCCGCTGCTGCTCGGGCGGCATCGAGGAGTCGGCGTCCGCGTGGCCGAAGTACACCTCGGCGGTGACCCGGTCGGCGACCAGGTGCGGGCTGTCCGGCGCGTCCGTCGCGAGCCGCCCGCCGTGGAACCCGGCCATCGCCGCGACCCGGCCGGGGTGGGCGCCCGCCGTGTACAGGGCCAGCCGGGCGCCCATGCAGTACCCCGTCACGGCCACCGGACCATCGGTGACCAGCGGGTCCTCCTCCAGCCGGCGCAGGTACGCGTCCGCGTCCCGCACGACGAGCTCCGGCGTCAGCGCCTGCATGACCGGACCGATCGCCTGCCAGATCTCCGGACGGGCCTCCGGGTCGATGAACGCGGGCAGGTCGAAGACGGGGGTGCGCCCGTGCCGGTAGAACACGTTCGGCACCAGCACGGCGTAGCCCTCACCGGCGAGCCGGTCGGCCATCGACCTCAGGTGCGGGCGCAGCCCGAACGCGTCCTGGTACAGCAGCACGCCCGGGTACGGACCCGGCCCGTCGGGGTGCACGAAGTAGGCGTCGGCGACGCCGTCCTCGGTCCGGACGTCGACGTCGCCGCCCTGGATGCCCTGGTTTCCCTGGATGGAGGTCATGGCCACATGGTTGCACGCACCACCCAACGGTCCGCGCGCCCCCCCGCTGGAGCTCACTCGAACCGTGAGGGGTCCCCCGCTCCGCGCCGCACGATCTCGGCTTCCCCGCTGGAGAAGTCGACCACCGTCGTCGGTTCGGTGCCGCACTCGCCGGAGTCCAGCACACCGTCGACCACGTGGTCGAGCCGGTCCTTGATCTCCCAGCCCTGGGTCATCGGCTCCTCCTCGCCGGGCAGCAGCAGCGTGCTGGACAGCAGCGGCTCGCCCAGCTCCGCCAGCAGGGCCTGGGTGACGACGTGGTCCGGGATGCGCACGCCCACGGTCTTCTTCTTCGGGTGCTGGAGCATCCGCGGCACCTCCTTCGTCGCCGGGAGGATGAAGGTGTAACTGCCGGGCGTGGACGCCTTGACCGCCCGGAACACGTCGTTGTCGATCCGCACGAACTGACCGAGCTGTGCGAAGTCCTGGCAGACCAGCGTGAAGTGGTGCCGGTCGTCGAGGTGGCGGATGGTCCGGATCCGGTCGATCCCGTCCCGGCTGCCCAGCCGGCAGCCCAGTGCGTAGCAGGAGTCCGTCGGGTACGCGATGAGCGCGTCGTCCCGGATGGCGGCCGCGACCTGGGCGATGGTGCGCGGCTGGGGGTTGTCGGGGTGCACGTCGTAGTACTTCGCCATCCGACGAGCTTATGCCGTCCCCGTCGCCCCGGGCGCGCGGCCACCCCGGCACGGGCGCCCCCGGCCGGTCCTGGGGTAACGTCGCCGACCGGTACGACGGGTCCGGGACGCCGGACCGTACGGCGCGACGAGGAGCGGAACCCACATGGCCGGCCGGGACGACGCACCCCGCCCCACGGACGCCGCGTGGGCGGAGCAACTCCTCGACCACCTGCGTCCGGGCGGCGCCGACGTCGGCCGGATCGTCGACTGGCTCGCCGCCGCGACCGGCGCCGCCGTCTGCCTCTACGACGACACCGGCACGGTGCTGGCCGGCACCGCGCTGCCCCTGGAGCGCCGCCTCCTCGCGGACATCGCCGCCGGCCGCCTCGCCTCCGCCGCCGCACAGGACGGCGGCCGGCACGTCCGGCTGGTGCGGGTGGCCCTCCCGCCGCCCGCCTCCGCCGGGGTCCTCGCCCTCGTCCGCACCGCCCCCTTCGACCGGCGGGTCTCCGACGTCGTCACCCGCACCGCCACCGTCCTCGCACTCCTGCTGCGCGCCCAGGAGACCGCCGCCGCCGGGCACCGCCTCGAACGGGCCACCGCCGACCTGCGGCTGGCCGTCCTCCAGCTGCTGATGGTGGAGGACGTCGTCGCGGCCCGCCGCGTCGCCGCCGGGTTCTGGCCGGGCCTCCTCGACACCGACACCGCCTGCGTGTACGTCATGGAGACCGGCCCCGGCGACCGCGACCGGCTCGCCGAGGAGTGCCGTACGGCGACCGGGGAGCGGGCCCTGGTGGTGCGCTGCCCCGCCGTGGACGCGCACGTCATCGTCGTCGCCCCGCACGACGCGGCGGGCGCCCGGCTGCGGACACTGCTGCGACGGCGCCCCGGCACGTACCTCGGCGGCAGCGTCCGGCAGAGCCTCGCCCGCACCGCCACCGCCTACGGACAGGCCGTCAGCGCCCTGGCCGTCGCCCGCTTCCGGCCCGGCCGGGCGGCGGTCCACGCCGAACGCACCCACCCCGAGCGCCTGATGGACCCGGCGGCCCTGCGCGCCTGGACCGCCCGGCTGCTGCGCCCGCTGGACACGCTGGCGCACCACACCCGCGCCGAACTCCTCGCCACCACCCGGCTGGGCCTGGAGTTCACCGCGATCAGCGCCGCCAAGGTGCTCGGCGTCAGCCGCAACACCGTGCGCGCCCGCATGGACCGCGTCGAGGGCCTGCTGCACGCCGACTTCTCCGACCTGACCGTCCGCGCCGCCGTCCACCTGGCGCTCACCGCGCACCTGGCCCGCGCCGAGGACGAGCCCCCTCCGGCCGCCCCCGACGGCGCGGGCGCCGCCCGCCTCGGCGACCTCCTCGCCGGGCCCGCGCTGCGCACCTGGGCGCACGACCTGCTCGGCCGCCTCGACGGCGACGCCCGCGACCTGCGCCGCACCCTGCGCGCCTGGATCGCCGCCGACGGCAACGCCGAACGCGCCGCCGGACGCCTCGGGGTGCACGCCCAGACCGTGCGCGACCACGTGCGCGGCGCCGAACCCGTCCTGGAACGCCAGCTGCTGGCCTCGGGCAGCGACCTGTACGAGGTCGTCCTCGCCCACCTGGCCGCCCGCGAGCTGACCGTGCCCGCCCTGCCCCGGACACAACCGGACCTTCCGGGCGCACCCGTGCACGGGTGAGCCCCGCCGGCGCCCGAATGGGCACGGACACGGTTCCCAAGGCCGCCGCCGGGCACGTAAGTTCGATCCGCCGCGGGGGTGCCGCGACCGGAACGGGGGACCGGTCGGGCCCCCCGCCGCCGTGCCGGGTCAGCCGTGCAGCCGGACCGGGATCTCCTGCCAGCCGAACGCGATGAACGACGGCACCTGCGTCAGCTCCCCGCCGGCCAGGGCCAGGCCGGGGAACCGCTCGAACAGGGCGGGCAGCGCGGTCAGCGCCTCCATCCGGGCCAGCGGGGCCCCGATGCAGCGGTGCACGCCGATCCCGAACGCCAGGTGGTCGTCCGTGCCCCGCGCCGCGTCGAAGACGTCCGCGTCCGGGCCGTGGTGCGCCGGGTCCAGGCCCGCCGCGGCGTACGTGGTGATGATCGCGTCCCCGGCCGGGACCGTCACGTCGCCCACCGTCAGGTCGGTGACGGCGAACCGCAGCGGCAGCGACGCGATCGACGGGTGCACCCGCAACGTCTCCTCCACCACCGCGTCCCAGCCGATCGCGCCGGCCCGGACCGCCGCCAGCTGCTCGGGCCGGCGCAGCAGCGCCACCACGGCGTTGCCGATGAGGTTGACGGTCGTCTCGAAGCCCGCGCCGATGACCAGCAGCAGCGTGTGGACCAATTCCTCGGCGCTGAGCCGGTCGCCGTCCTCGTCGCGCACCCGGATCAGCTCGGTCGTCATGTCGTCGCCGGGGTGCTCCTGCTTGTGCGCGACCAGCCCGCCCAGCACGGTGCCGATCTGCTCCTGCACGAACGCCGCGTGCTCCGGGCTCGGGTCGGAGGTGTCCATGATGGCCGCGATGAGCCGCGCGGTCGCGTCCCGCATCCCCTCGGGCACGCCGAACAGTTCGCAGATGATCCGCATCGGCAGCGGGTGCGCGAAGGCCGCCTTCAGGTCGGCCTCGTCCCCGCCCGCCGCGAGCCCGTCCAGCAGCTCCGCGGTGATCACCTCGACCCGCTCGCGCAGCGCCTCGGTGCGCCGGTGCGTGAAGCTCGGCGCGACCAGCTTGCGCAGCCGCGCGTGGTCGGTGCCGTACGTGGAGAGCATGTTCACCACGCCGACCCAGCCGAGGATCCAGCCCCAGGACGGGTGGTCGCCGATCTCGGGCCACAGCCGCCAGTGCCGGCGGGGGTCCTTGCTGACCCGCGGGTCGAGGATCAGGTCCTTGAGGACGGCGTGGCCGGTCGGCGCCCACGCCGGGATGCCGCCGGGCAGCTCCACCGGGACGATCGGGCCGAGCGCCCGTAACCGGGCGCTCTCGGCGGGGATGTCGGCCCCGAACGGGTCGAGGGCGATGCGGTCGGTGACGGTCACGACTCAACTCCAGGGTGGTCGGGGGAGCGGGGGGTGAAGCGGACGGGCAGGGCGGTCAGCGACCGGTGGAACGGACCGGGCCGCCAGCCGAGGCGCTCGCGCGGCAGCACCGGGTCCAGGTCCGGCAGCCACTGGGTGAGCTGCTCGATCGCCTCGGTGACGATGAGCAGCGTGTGCTGTTTGACGGGACAGGCGTGCGGGCCCGCGCCCCACGACAGGTGGGAGGCGTCCCCCGGGTGCCGCCCGCCGGTGTCCTCCTGCTCGGCGAAGGACGTGAGCGCGCCGAACGACACCACCACCGGTACCGCGTCGCGCAGCCACACCCCGTGGCAGGCGACCGGCTCGCGGGCGTAGTAGATGCCGTAGTTGGTCAGCGGCGTCTCGTGGTGCAGCACCTCCACCACCGCGTCCATGACCGGCCGGGCCCCGCTGGTCAGGGTCGAGTAGTAGACCGGGTTGCCGAGGATCCGCGACAGCGTGTTGGACACCAGGTTCGCCGTCGGCTCGTAGCCCGCGCCGAGGGTGAGGAACACCTGCCAGGTGACCTCCTCGGGGGTGAGCCCCGCCGGGTGGTCCAGGAGCCGGCTGGGCAGGTCGTCGCCGCGCCGCTCGGCCTTGGCGGCGATCAGCTCCAGCACGTACCGGGCGTACTCCGCCTCGCCCTCCGCGGCCCCCGCGCCGCCCTCCATCATCCGGCCCAGGGACGCGTCGAGGCGGTCACCGGCGCTCACCGGCATCCCGAACAGGTCGTTGAAGACCAGCGCCACCAGCGGCCGGGAGAAGTCCGCGACCAGGTCCGCCTCGCCGCGCGGCCCGATCCGGTCCGCCAGCAGCCGCACCGCCCGGTGCACCCGCGCCCGCAGGTCGTGCGGCTCGAGCAGGTCGAACACGTCGAGCAGCGTGGTGCGGTAGCGCACGTGCGCGCCGCCGTCGGCGAACAGGGCGTTGGGCCGCCACCGCATCATGCCCAGCACCGGCGAGTCCGCCGGCACCGTCTCCTCCCAGGCGCGCGGGTCGTGCGAGAACCGCTCGGTGTCGCGCAGAACCTCCAGCGCCGCCCGCCGTTCGGTCACGACATACGCCGGGACGCCGGGCGCCAGTTCCGCCCAGCCGATCGGGCCCTGGGCGCGCAGGGCCGCGTAGTAGCGGTGCGGGTCCGCGGCGAACCCGTCCTCCCACAGCCGTACGGGGGCCGAGCGGGAGAAGTCGTGCCGGTCCGGGGGGTACGCGCTCACCGGGACACCGCCTCCTGCGTGGCGATCAGATGGTCCACCAGGGCGAGCAGCGCGTCGACGGAGGAGTTCGTGTCCCGCGCGTCGCACGTCACCATCGGGGTGCCCGGCTCCAGGTCCAGCGCCCGGCGCAGCTGCGCCTCACCGTAATGGCGGGGCGCGTCGGGGAAGGCGTTGAACGCCACCGCGTACGGCAGTCCGCTCTCCTCGACCAGCCCCAGCACGTCGAACGACGCGTCGATCCGGCGGCTGTCGACCAGCACCAGCGCGCCGAGCGCGCCGTAGGCGATGTCGTCCCACAGCGAGCGGAACCGCTCCTGGCCCGGCGTGCCGAACAGGTACAGCACCACCCCGCCCGCCAGGCTCACCCGGCCGAAGTCGATCGCGACCGTCGTGGTCGTCTTGTCCCGCACCCCGGCCAGGTCGTCCACGCTCGCGGACGCCTCGCTGAGGTGCTCCTCGGTGTGCAGCGGCCGGATCTCCGACACCGAGTCGATCAGGGTCGTCTTGCCCACTCCGAACGGCCCCGCGACCAGGATCTTCACCAGGTCGCGGGCCGTGTCGGGCAGGTGGATCCCGTCGGCGGGGGAGGCGCTAGTGCTTGAGGGCGCGGAGGCCATCGGCCACTCTCTTCAGCAGGTCGGGTTCGAAGCGGTCGGCGGGCGGGATCGGCGCCCGGGCGAGGACCAGGTCCCGGTCGGCCAGGTCGGCGGCGAGGACCCGGACCGCGGAGACCGGCAGCCGCAGCAGGGCCGCCGCCTCCACGAGGGCCAGCGCGCCGCCCTCCAGGACGTCCAGCAGGGCGAGTGCGGCGGCGGGCAGCCCGGCGGGCACCGGAGCGTCACCGCGGGTGAGCACCGACAGCCGCTCCAGCTGGGGGCGGCTCGGCCGGGCCACCCCGCCGGTCGACAGGTACGCGGGAACCAGCGGGCGTCCGGCCGGGCGGCCGGTCATGCCGTCGCGTCGTCGTCGGCTCCCCGGACCGCGGCCGCCATGGCCTTCTCGCCGAGCCGCGCCACCTGCGAGTGCACCCGGTGCGCCAGCAGGTCCAGGCGGACCTCGCCGTCGCCGTAGGCGGCCACACAGGTGCCGTGGTCGGTGGGCACGATCAGTACGTAGCCGAGGTCGGACTCGACGACCACCTGCCGCACCTCGGCCCGCTCGGCGTCGGCGAACGCGGCCGCCGCGGTCCGGCAGGCACCCTGCACGGTGCTGGTGATCGCGGCCACCCGCTCGGCCGACGCCTGCGACAGCGCGTCGGTGTGGCCGGTCACCAGCCCGTCGCGGGTCAGCATGACGGCGGCCAGGACGTGCGGCACCTGGAGGATCGGCTCCAGGACCCAGGCCGTGTCGCCCGTGTTGCGGCTGGTCATCGGGCCGCTCCCCCTTCGTGGTCGGTCGGTTCGTGCGCTGAGCTGCGGCCGGCGCGCTGGTCTTGGTCGGCGGGTCCGGCGGGTCCGGCGGGTTGGGCGGGCCCGGTGGGCCTGGTTGGTCCGGTGGGTCCGGCGCCCTCGGTGCCCCTGCCGTCCCCGTCGGTCGTCCCGCCGTCGGTCGTGCCGTCGTCGTGCTGCCCGCCGGGGTGGGGTGCGGCGGACCGGGCGGCCGCGGTGCCCGCCTGGAGCGCGCCGAGCGCGGCCGCGGCGTCCTCGGGGCGGCGCGCCGGACGGTCCGCGGCGGGAGCGGGCCGGGGCGCGGCGGTCGCGGTACGACGACGCCGCCGGGGCAGGCCGTCCTCGGCGGGCCCCTGGTGCCCGGCCGCCTCCGACTCGGTGCGCTCGGCGTCGTAGCCGTGGGCCGGAGCGGGGACTGGTGCCGGTGCCGGTGCCGGTCCTGAGCCCGGGGCCGGTGCGGCCGGCCGGGCCGGGGCGGGCCGCCGGGTGGTGCGCGGGGCGCTCGCCGCGGGCGGCTTCTCGTCCGGGTCGAGGCGGCTGAGCAGGTGGCTGTCGACCCGCAGGACCGCCCGGACCCCGCCGTACGGGGAGGCGGAGGAGACGTCGACCCGCAGGTCGAACTGCCGGGTCAGCCGGCCGATCGCGGCCAGCCCCATGCGCGGCGGATCGCCCAGGTCGGTGAGCAGGATCGGGTCGTCGCCGGCCACCAGGCGCTGGGCGCGCCGGCGTTCGTCCTCGGTCATGCCCAGGCCCGCGTCGTCGATGGTCACGCACACGCCGTGGTGGACGTGCTCCAGGCTGACCACGACGTCGGTGTCCGGGGCGGAGTGCCGCAGCGCGTTGTCCAGCAGTTCGGCGACGATGATGGCGACCGGTTCGACCGCGTGCGAGACGAGGGCCGTGCCGGGTTCGAGGTGGTTGTGCACGGTGACCCGGTGGTAGCCCGCGAGCCGGGCCTGGCCGCCGGTGACCGCGTCGACCAGGTGGGACTCCTCGCGGGCCAGGCCCACCCAGGCCCCGCACACCACGGCGGCGACCTGCGCGCGCCGCAGCGACTGCTCGTTCTCGTGGTCGAGCGCGAAGAGGGTCTGCGCCAACTCGGGGTCGTCGTAGCGCTGCTGGAGCCGGCGCAGGGCGTCCTGGAGCCGGTACAGCGCCGCCTGGATCTCCCGGGTGGCCCCGCGCATGCCCGCCTGGGCGGCGGCGTCGACCCGGGTGCGCTGGGCGGCCACCTCGCTCTGCACGGCGACCAGGACGTCGTCGAGCGCCCGGCCCAGCGGGGTGCCGTCCGTCAACGGCTGCAGCGGGCCCGGCACGTCGACGTGCGGGTGGGTCACCTGCCGGGCCGCGGCGGGCACCCGGCGCGCGGCCAAGTGCTCGACCTCGGAGGTGAAGGCCCGCAGGGAACCGTCGAGTTGGGTGCGCAGCGCCGCGATCTCGGCGCGCCGGCGGGCGTCCCGGCGCCGCAGTCGCAGCAGTCCGCCCCCGAGGGCGAACGCGGACAGGGTGCCGAGGGCGAGGCCACCGGCGGCCAGATCCGGTAGAGCGGTCATCGATGCGGTTCCAGGGGGATCGGGGCGGTCGGCGTTCCGGTCGGGAAGCGGGCAGGCGGGAGTCCGGAGCCCGTCGGACGGGCGGCTCCGGAGCACAGTACACACCGTCATCGACCGGTCTCGCACGGTCGTCCCGTACTTCGCTCCGAATCCGCCCGTCTTCTGTTCGCTTCTGCGTCGACTGTCGGAATTGCCGTGCGGCGCAGGCCAGTTGAGCTGACGGGAATGCGCCGCCCCCGGCCGGTCAGCCGTTCGGCAGGATCACCGCGCGGCCGTCGACCGCCCCGGCGTGCAGCCGCTCGCACGCCAGCGGCGCGTCGTCCAGCGAGAACGTCTCGGTGTGCACCGACACCGCCCCGGCCCTGGCCGGCGCCAGCACCTCGATCAGCTCGCCGCCGACGAGGTCGAACACCGCCTGCGCGCCCAGCCCGCCGGTGCGTTCACGGACCACGCCGACCGCCGCCGCGTCGGACAGCGCGGTCTCGTGGGCGCCGACCTGCGGGCGAGGCGCAGCTTGTCCTCGCTGACGTGGAGCGCGACCACCCGGGCCGGGCTCAGCGCGCGCAGCAGGATCAGCTGGAGGGCGGCGGCGGCCAGCGCGCCGCGCGTCTGCCGCGCCTTGCGCTGCCGCCGGTCCGCCCGCTTGCTGATGCTGCTCCGACTCCCCTCGTACTCGGTGGGATTGGGTGCTGCGGCCGATGGATTCTGAGTACGCGTACTCAGGGATCAAGGCCTCCGGGAGGTGATCGTGGAGCCATTCCGAACGAACGAACGACTGGAGAAGACCATGCGCATGTCCCGCCGTGTCCCCGGCGCCGCCGCTCCCCGTACCGGCCCGGTCCGTGCCGTCGCCGCCGTCCTCGCGAGCGCGGCGGCCCTCGCGGCGCTGACCGGCTGCGCCGGGTTCGAGTACCGGGAGCACATCTGCTCCGACGGCGAGTACCCCGCCCTGAACGTGGGCACGACCGGTTCCACCTGCGTCCCCGAGGGGGAGGCGCCCCCGGCGGGGTACGTGAAGTACCCGCGGGGCAAGGTGCCGCAGGAGGTCGACGACAAGTGGGACACCTACTGGCGCACCCACACCGTCGACGAGAAGGGTGCGATCGTCGAGGTCCCCGCCGGGAACTGAGCGGCGCGAGTCACCCGTCGCGCGGGGGTTCGGCCCGGCGCCGGGAGGAGGGCGTCCACACCGCGAGGCTGCCGTTGGCCTGCCGGAGCGCCTGCTCCAGCATCGAGGGCCGGTGCAGCGCGCCGCTCCCGTCCGGCGGCACGAGCCACTCCAGGCAACGGGCCGCCCGGTACGGCGGCGGTACGGCGACCCAGGCGCCCCGGCGCGCGTGCCGCACCCCCGCCCCGACCCACCGGCTGCCCGGGTCCGGCGGCAGGAAGAACCCCACCCGGTGCGCGGCGGTGTCGACCAGCGTGGGCCCCGGCACCGGCAGCGAGGGTTGCCACAGCAGGTCCAGGGTGAGCAGCCCCAGCCGGTCGGGCACGCTCAGCACGTCCCAGAACCGGCCCGCCTGCAACAGCGCGACGCCGTTCCCCTGGTCCCAGTCGCGCTTGCAGGCCCGGGGGTCCGTCGCCGCGGCGGCCAGCCACTCCACGCCGCGCATCCACCCTGCATCGCTCATGTCCGGCTCCGTGTGAGGTCCCTGGGGCGCGGCCGCACGCGGGCCGCGGACGATCGCCGGGTACGCCGCCTCCGACCGCTCGGCGACCCGGCATATGCATGCTGGTAGATATCTGCGGGTGGCGGAAGGGGTGGCGCGGCCTGGCGCTTTGCCCTGTTCCGTTCGGTTCTCGCGCTCGCGTTCGATGGCCGCCACCCGAGCGGGGGGCGCGCGGAGCGTACGCCGGGGCGTTGTCGCGCGTGCGGTATCGGTGGCGTCCCGCGCGCCCTGTGCCGACCGCGCCCCGGTTGCGTCCCGCCCGCCCGGCGGGCAGGGTTCCGTGCCGTGGCCACTTTGCTGATCGTGCATCACACGCCCTCGCCCAACTGCCAGGCGCTGTTCGAGGCGGTCGTCTCGGGCGCGACCGCGCCGGAGATCGACGGCGTGCGCGTGGAGCGGCGCGCCGCCCTGGCGGCCACCACGTCCGACGTGCTGGCCGCCGACGGTTTCCTGCTCGGCACCCCGGCGAACCTCGGCTACATGTCGGGTGCGCTCAAGCACTTCTTCGACCAGGTCTACTACCCCTGCCTGGACGCCACCCGGGGCCGGCCCTTCGGCTACTGGGTGCACGGCGGCAACGACGTCACCGGCGCCGTGCGCGGCATCGAGGCGATCACCACCGGTCTGGCCTGGCGGCGCGCCGCCGAGCCGGTCACCGTCACCGGGGAGCCGGGCAGGGCCGACACCGAGGCGTGCTGGGAACTCGGCGCGACCCTGGCGGCGGGCCTGATGGACTGACAGTGCGTTCGTGCCGGCACCGGTCAGGGCAGGGCCCACTTCTGGTTCGTGGCGGCGGTGCAGGTCCACAGGTGGACGGGGGTGCCGTCGTTCCAGGTGCTGCCGGATGCGTCCAGGCACTTGCCGGACTGGGGGTTGCGGACCGTGGTGTCGGACTGGGGTGCCCACTTCTGTGCGCCGGTGCCGTTGCACGTCCACAGCTGGATCCGGGTGCCGTCGGCGGTGCCGCCTCCCGAGACGTCCAGGCACTTGCTCAACGCCTTCAGGGTGCCGTCGCCGCCGAGCGTCCACTTCTGTGCCGCGGTGCCGTTGCACGTCCACAGCTGCACCTTGGTCCCGTCGGCGGTCTGCGCGCCGTCGACGTCGAGGCACTTGCCGTTCACCCCCTTCACCGCACCCGACCGCGGACCGGGTTGTTGTCCGCCTCCCTGCTTGACGCGGATGTTGCGGAAGGCCACCTCGTCGCCGTCCCCGTGGTTCTGGATGCCGATGTGTCCCTGGGCGAGGCTGCGTGCCGGATCGGTGTTGGTGAAGTCGTTGATCCTGCGGCCGTTGAGGAAGACCTCCAGCCGCTCGCCGGTGACGCGGAGTTCGTAGGTGTTCCACTCACCCGGTGGGTTGAGTGAGGCGTCGCGGGCGGCGAGGTCGGCGGACTGGAAACCGTAGACGGCGCCCGTGGTGCGCTCCGGCGCGTCGGTGGCGTCGATCTGCACCTCGTAGCCGTTGTTCACCGCGGACCACGGGTCGTCGGAGGCCGGGAAGCCGAGGAAGACCCCGGAGTTGTCGTCGCCGGCCGCCTTCCAGTCGAGTTTGACGGAGTAGTCGCCGCTGAACTCCTGTGCCGAGTACCAGAGCATCCCCAGTCCGCCGTGGGAGGTGAGGGTGCCGTCGGCGAGGGTGAACCCGCCGGGCCCGGCCTGTTGCCAGCCGGTGGTGGAGGAGCCGTCGAACAGCGATGTGTAGCCGGTCTCGGGACGGCAGTCGGCGTGGGTCATGCCGGCGGCCCAGCGGATCGCACCGAGGAGGTGCCGGCGGAAGGCGGGCTCGGCGTACGACTCGTCCGTGTGACCGCCGCCGGTGTAGAAGGCCCGGCCGCCCTGGTAGTCCTTGCACCAGGCGATCGGGTGGTCGCCGGACATGGCGCCGCCCGAGTAGCTGGACTCGTCGAGGGAGGCGAGGACGTGGGCGCTGGTGCGCGGGTTGGTGCGGTAGTTGTACCACTCGTCGGTCCGCTGCCAGGTGCTGCCCAGATGGGCGGTGGCGTCGTGCGCCCGGTCCTCCACCTCGACGGTGGCCGGCTGGACGGCGGGGTGGGACTGGAAGAGGGCCCCGGCGAGGCCTTCATAGAAGGGCCAGTCGTACTCGGTGTCGGCGGCGGCGTGGATGCCGACGTACCCGCCGCCGCCGCGTACGTACTGCTCGAAGGCCGTCTGCTGGGTGGCGTCGAGCACGTCACCCGTGGTCGACAGGAAGACGACGGCCTTGTACGCAGCGAGGTTGCCGGCCGTGAACGCCTGCGCGTCCTCGGTGGCGTCGACGGTGAAGTGGCCGTCCGCGCCCAGGCTCCGCAGGGCCGCGATGCCGTCGTCGATCGAGGAGTGCCGGAAGCCGGCCGTCTTGGAGAAGACGAGGATCTTGTACGCCGGGTCGTCCGTCACGCGGATCTCCGGGCGGACGGACGGGCTCCCGCTCGCGGGCTGGGCCGCGGCCTGGGGGGCCAGGCACAGCGCGGCGGCGGCGAACAGTGCGAGGGGTACGTTCCAGGGTGCACGCATGGGGGGTCGCCTCCTCGGCTACGGCAGGGTCCACTTCTGGTGGGTGGCGGCGGTGCAGGTCCACAGGTGGACGGGGGTGCCGTCGTTCCAGGTGCTGCCGGATGCGTCCAGGCACTTGCCGGACTGGGGGTTGCGGACCGTGGTGTCGGACTGGGGCGTCCACTTCTGTGCGCCGGTGCCGTTGCACGTCCACAGCTGGATCCGGGTGCCGTCGGCGGTGCCGCCTCCGGAGACGTCCAGGCACTTGTCCAACGCCTTCAGGGTGCCGTCGCCGCCGAGCGTCCACTTCTGTGCCGCGGTGCCGTTGCACGTCCACAGCTGCACCTTGGTCCCGTCGGCGGTCTGCGCGCCGTCGACGTCGAGGCACTTGCCGTTCACCCCCTTCACCGCACCCGACCGCGGACCGTCGGCGGACGTGGTGAAGGAGAAGTCGTCGACGTCGAACAGCGAGCCGCTGCCGCCCTTGAAGACCAAGTGCAGCTTGGTCGTGCCGCTGGGCGGGGCGGTCAGGTCGGCCGACACGTCCTGGAAGGTCTCCCAGCCGCCGGTCACCGGTACGGTCGCCGTGCCGAGCAGGGGACCGGTCGGCGATCCGGCGCGTACCTCGATGGTCCCGCCGGCGCCCGCCGAGGCGACTCGGGCGGTGAACCGGGTCGCGTTGTCGAGGGCGTACGGGGCGAAGGCGATCCAGTCGCCGTTGTCGATGTAGCCGACGGTCCTGCCGCCGTGCGCGGGGCCGTGGGTGACGACCTGGACGCCTGAGGAGTCGCCGTAGTGCTCGGCCTGCCGGTGAGATGGCTGCGTGACGTGCTGGTCGTGGGTGGTGAGCGCGGGCTGGCCGTTGGCGCCCTGGTCGGTGTACTCGGCGTCGATGACGCCGAAGACATTGGCGTTGGGGTCGTGTTCGCCGTCCGCCAGGGTGTGCAGGGTGCCGGTGCAGCCGGTGGCGGAGGTCTGCGGGTGGCCGTGGCTGTCGTGGCCGACGATGAAGGTGACCTTCACCCTGGAGCAGTCGACCGTGCCGTCCTCGGGGTCGGTGACCGTCACCTGGAAGGGGATGGCGGCGCCGAAGTCGTAGATGCGTCCGTCGGCGGGCAGGCCGAGCCTGACCGTCGGGGCCGTGTTGCCGACGGTGAGGTGCACGGAGGCCGTCGCGGACCTGCCGGTGGGGTCCGTGACCCGCAGGGTGGCCGTGTACTGGCCGTTGGCGGTGTAGGTATGGGAGGGGTTGGCCGCGGTCGAGGTGACACCGTCGCCGAAGGCCCACGCGTAACCGAGGGCGCCCCCTTCGGGGTCCGCACTGCCGGCCGAGGAGAACGAGACGGTCAGGGGTGCCTTCCCCGAGGTGACGTCGGCCGTGGCCTGGGCGGTCGGCGCGAGTCCGCCGGAGACGTGTTCGATGCGGTACAAGGCTGAGTTCTCGTCGCCGTTGAAGTAGCCGGTGCCGTAGTCGAGGACGTACAGGGCGCCGTCCGGTCCGAAGGCCAGGTCCATCACCTGGGTGCCGCTCCAGGGGAAGGAGTTGATGGCCTGCACGGCGCCGTCGCCGCCGGACTCGATCCGCTTGATCCAGCGGCGGCCGAACTCCCCGGCGAAGAAGTCGCCGTCGTACTCCTGCGGGAACTTCACCTCGGAGGCCGAGGCGGCGTCGTAGCGGTAGACCGGGCCGCCCATCGGGGACTCCGATCCGGAGCCGAACTCCGGTACAGATCCGCCGTCGTAGGGGATCCAGGCGGGCCGCGCGGGGGGCAGGTCGGTCAGGCCGGTGTTGCGTGGCGAGGTGTTGCGCGGGGCCGTACAGCTGAACGCGGCTCCCGAAGCGCCGTCGGCGAAGTCGTGGTCGACGTAGGCGTCGTTGGCGCCGGTGCAGTACGGCCAGCCGTAGTTGCCCGCCGTGGTGATGCGGTTGAACTCCACCTGCCCGGCGGGGCCGCGGGTGGGGCTCGCGGTGCCGGAGTCCGGGCCGTAGTCGCCGAGGTAGACGATGCCCGTGGCCTTGTCGACGCTCATCCGGAACGGGTTTCGGAAACCCATCGCGTAGATCTCGGGACGGGTCTTCGCGGTGCCGGGTGGGAAGAGGTTGCCGTTCGGGATCGAGTAGGACCCGTCCGCTTCGACCTTGATGCGCAGCACCTTGCCCCGCAGGTCGTCGGTGTTGGCCGAGGAACGCTGCGCGTCGTAGGCGGGGTTGCGGGAGGCGCGTTCGTCGATCGGGGTGAAGCCGTCGGAGGCGAACGGGTTGGTGTCGTCGCCGGTGGACAGGTACAGGTTGCCCGCCGCGTCGAAGTCGATGTCGCCGCCCACGTGGCAGCAGATACCCCGGGAGGCGGGCACGTCGAGGATCTTCTTCTCGCTGGTCAGGTCCAAGGTGCCGTCGGTCCTCAGGACGAAGCGCGACAGCCGGTTGACACCGTCGAAGGCGGCGAAGTCGCCGGCGGTGCCGTCGGCCGGGGCGTCGCCGCCGGGGGTGCTGAGCACGGGCGCGTAGTAGAGGTAGACGTACCGGTTGGACGCGAAGGCGGGGTCCACGCCGACTCCTTGCAGGCCCTCCTCGTCGTGGCTGTAGACGTTCAGCTTGCCCGCGACGGTGGTGGTGCCCGCGGCGTCGGTGAGGCGGAGGGTGCCGTCCCGCGAGGTGTGCAGGACCGACCGGTCCGGCAGCACCGCGAGCGTCATGGGCTCACCCGTCTCGGCCACGCCCTTGGCCAGGGTGACCTGCTGGAACTCGGGGACGGCGGGGGCCAGGTCCCCGGTGACGGGCGGTGCGGGGGAAGCGGCGGCCGGGGGTAATGGCAGCAGACAGCCGAGGGCGCAGGCCACGGCGGTCAGCAGAAGGCGGAGCGGTCTCGTGCGCACAGAGGTCTCCCGAAGTGGGGTGGGATGCCGACAGGCAGTGACGTCCAGGAGGTGCAGGTGCCTGTTCACCGGCGCGCGCCGTCGCGCCGTCAGGACCGGTCACGGTCTCATGACCGGTTCATTTCAAAGAAGCTAGCGAGCTTTGTCGCAGTCCGTAACCCGTTGCGCACAAGATCTCGGTACTTCTTCCACGGCCGGGACAAAGGGGCGGCTCCGTCCGGGGCGAGGCGACTAAGGGTGCTGCGAGCGGCGCGGTGAAGTGGCGCGCGGCCGGGTCGTACCGGTCGGTGTCGTCCCGAGCGCGCGAGGGGCCGCCGTCGTGGTGACGGCGGCCCCTCGGGAGGGTCACGGCGAGCGCGGCGCTCGGTGACGGCGGATCACATGTGGACGACCGGTGCCGCGTCCGCGTTCTGCCGGGGCACCCCGCGCCGGTAGAGCAGGAAGGTGATGACCGTGCCCGCGCCGAAGAGGACCGCGGACCACCAGAAGGCGGTCGTGTAGCTCTCGATCGTGGCCTGGGCCTGCACCTGCCTGCTCGGCGGGCGGTGGCCCGCCAGGTAGTCGGTGGCGGCGCTCGCGGCGAGCGTGTTCAGCAGGGCCGTGCCGATCGAGCCGCCCACCTGCTGCATGGCGTTGACGGTGGCCGAGGCGACGCCCGCGTCCTCGGCCGCGACCCCGCCGGTGGCCAGCTGCATGGCGGGCGGCATGACCAGGCCGAGGCCCACACCGATCACGATCACCTGGAGCAGCACCGCGCTCGGGTAGGAGGAGCCGAGATCGATGCCGGTCAGCCAGGCCATGCCCGCCGTGGCGATCGCGAAGCCCAGCGGGATGACCGCCTTCGGGCCGATCCGGGGCATCAGGACGGTGGTGCCGACCTGCGCGGCCACCATCAGCGCGCCGACCATGGGCAGGAAGGCGACGCCGGTCCTCGTCGGGCTGAAGCCGAGGTTGAGCTGGAGGTAGTAGGTCAGGAAGAGGAACACGCCGAACATGCCGGCGCCGGTCAGGAGCACCGCGATGAAGGAGGCGCCGCGGTCGCGGTCCAGCAGGATGCGCAGCGGCAGCAGCGGGTGCGCGGCCCGGGTCTGCCACCAGGCGAAGGCCGCCAGCAGCAGACCGCCCGCGACCAGGAAGCCCCAGGTCAGCGGCGAACCCCAGTCGTGGGTCTCGGCGTTGGAGAAGCCGTACACCACGGAGAACAGGCCCGCGGCGACCAGGACCGTGCCGGGCACGTCCAGCTTGGCGTCCGCCGCGTCCCGGTGGCTGCCCAGCAGCACCCAGCCGCCGACGAAGGCGACCACGGCGATGACGACGTTCACGTACAGGGTCCAGCGCCAGTCGAACGCGTCGGTCAGCACGCCGCCGAGCAGCAGGCCGATCGCGCCGCCGGCGCCGGCGATGGCGCCGTACACGCTGAACGCGCGGGCCCGCTCACGGGCGTCGGTGAAGGTGGTGTTGAGCAGCGACAGTGCGGCCGGCGCGAGCAGCGCGCCGAAGGCGCCCTGCAGCGCGCGGGCGACGACCAGCATGGTGAAGCCGTTCGCGGCGCCGCCGAGCGCGGAGGCCGCGGCGAAGCCGACGATGCCGACGAGGAAGGCGGGCTTGCGGCCGAACAGGTCGGCGATGCGTCCGCCGAGGAGCAGCAGCGAGGCGAACGCCAGCGCGTAGGCGGTCACGATCCACTGCCGGTTGCCGTCGGAGAAGCCGAGGTCGGCCTGGGCGGACGGCAGGGCGATGTTCACGATGGTGGCGTCGAGGACCACCATCAGCTGGGCGACGGCGATGACCGCGAGGATCCACCAGCGGTGGGCCGGGGCCTCGGCGGGGGCGTTCGCGAGGGCCCCCGTGGGGGTGCCGTCGCCGACAGTCTTCTGGGGCATGGGAGACCACTCCGGGAAGCTCGCGTGGACGCGTAAACGAAACCGTTTCGTACAGATCGAGGCTAGAGCAGTTTCAGCGAAACGGCAACGTTTCGTTTCGTCCGGGGCCCGCCGCACAAGGGTGCGCGTCTGCTCCTCGGCGGAGCGGGCATACGGCGGTGTGCCGGGGGAGGAGGACAGCCACCGGCGAAGGTGTCGCCAAGCGCTGAGCCGAGAGAGGTACTTGATGTCGACTGCCGTGCCGGAGAGACCCGTCGGGCCCAAGAGACCGGTCGAGCTCACCGCCGAACCGCCGGGCGCCGGACGGGGCGCAGGACGCGGAGCCGTCTCCCCGAGCCGTCCGGCGATGCCGCGCGGCATCGGCTGGTCCGTGCGGTGGATCGCGGCGCTGACCGTCTGTCAGGCCACCCTCATGGTCGGCCTCGGGCTGCTGATCACCGGCCCGGCCCGCCACCTGTGGCCGCTCACGGCCGAGGACGGCGTGAACGAGGCCTTCGTGCGCCTGCGCACCGGCACGCTCACCACCCTGTCCTCGGTCGCCTCGCAGGGAGGCAACACCGGGACGGTCATCGGCGTCACCCTGGCGAGCTGCCTGGCGCTGGTGCTGCTACCGCGGCTGCCGATGTGGCGGCAGGCCGTCTTCCTCGCCGTCGCCGTCAGCCTGCAGTCGCTGGTCTTCCTGGTCATCACCGTCGCGGTCGAGCGGCACCGCCCCGAGGTGCACCGCCTCGACGGCTCCCTGCCCACCTCCAGCTACACGTCCGGGCACACCGGGGCGGCCACCGCCCTCTACGGCGGCCTGGCGCTGCTGGCGCTGTCGCGGCTGCGCGGCCCCTGGCGGACCGTGGTGGCCTGCCTGCTCTGCGTCCTGCCCCTCCTCGTGGGCCTCGCCCGCCTCTACCGGGGCATGCACCACCCCACCGACGTCATGGGAGGCCTCGTCAACGGAACCCTGTCGCTGCTGATCGCACGGCGCGCACTGCTCGCGGACGGCGCGGTCGCCGCTCCCCCCGCGCCCGCGTCCACGCCCACGGCCGGCCCGGCCCGGCCCGTGGCCCCCGGCCGCACCGCCGTGGTCTTCAACCCCACGGTCACCGACGAGGCCGGCCGCGACGCCCTGCGCCGCGTCCTGGAACACCACGGCCACACCGCACCGGTCTTCGTCGAGACGACCGCCGAGGACCCCGGAGGTGGCCAGACGGCCCGCGCGGTCCGCGACGGGGCGGCCCTGGTCGTGGTCTGCGGCGGCGACGGCACCCTCCGCGCGGCCGCCGCATCCCTCGCGGGCACCGACGTACCGCTCGCCCTGGTGCCCTGCGGGACCGGCAACCTCCTGGCGCGCAACCTCGGCCTGCCGCTCGCACCGGCCGACGCCCTCGACGCCGCACTGCGCGGCACCCCCCACCGCATCGACCTCGGCCGCATCGAGGGCGACGGCCTGCCCTCCACGTACTTCGCCGCCATGGCCGGCGCCGGCCTCGACGCCGCGACGATGCGGCGGGCCAACGCCAACGACCGCGCCAAGGCCGTCTTCGGCTGGCCCACCTACGTGCTCGCCGTCCTGCGCGAACTGCGCACCCCGCGCACGGGATTGAGCGTCCGCCTCGACGGCGCGCCCGCCCTGCGCCGCACGGCCCGCATGGTGCTGGTCGGCAACATCGGCACCGTCCAGGGCGGAGTGACCCTGCTGCCCGAAGCCCGGGCCGACGACGGACGCCTGGACCTGCTGGTCCTGGACCCCCGCGGCATCGGCGGCTGGCTGTCCGCGCTGTGGACGCTGCTGCGCGGCGGCACGACCGCGGCACGGGAGGGGAGTGAGGGCGGCGCACCGGTGGAGTTCTTCACCTTCCGCCGCGCGGACATCACCTTCGACACCGAGCTGCCCCGCGAGCTGGACGGCGACCCGGTGACCGCCGGCCGGCACCTGACCGCCGAGGTCGCGCCGGGCGCCCTGACCGTGCTGCTGCCGACACGGGAGCAGTGAGATGGGCACCGCGACGAAAGTCCCCGAGACGCGGGACATGGACGGCGAGGAACTGTCCGGCGACGAGGCGTGGGCGTCCTTGCGCCGCTACGGCGGCTGGTCCCTGCTGCGGGACGCCTTCCTCCGCTTCCGCTACGCCGACGGCTTCACGCATTCGCGCGCGCTCGCCCTGCAGACGGTGCTGTCCGTCATCCCGCTGGCCATCGCCTTCGTCGGCCTGTCGACGACCCTGCACACCGAGAACATCGGCAGACTGGCCGAACTGACCATCCACCGCCTCGCCCAGGGCCCGAGCGCCCAGGTGGTCGACGACGCCCTCGACCGCAGCCAGCGCACGGCGGGCGACGGCGCCGCCCTCGCCCTCTGGTTCGGCGCCGCCTTCTCCCTCGTCAACGTCACCACCGCCATGTGCCAGATCGAGCGGGGCGCCAACCGCCTCTACGGCAACGAACGCGACCGCCCCTTCCACCTCAAGTACCTGCGCGGCCTGCTGATGTCCGTCGGCGCCGGGTTCCCGCTCGGCCTCGGCTTCATCGCGATGATCGCCGGCGACGACCTCGCCTCGGCGGCGGTGGACGTCTACCACCTGCACGACAGCACCCGGGCCGCCTGGGACCTGCTGCGCTGGCCCTTCGGGCTGCTGCTCGCGCTCCTGTCCGCCAGCGTCATCTTCCGCCGCGCTCCGCGCCGCAAGCAGCCCGGCTACACCTGGCTCGCCTTCGGCGCGGCCGTCTACCTGGTGCTGTGGATGACTCTGACCTGGCTGCTCAGCCTCTACCTCGACCTCAGCGGCTCGTTCGACACCGTCTACGGCCCCCTGAGCGCCTTCATGTCCCTGCTGCTGTGGGCCTACCTGACATCCGTCGCCCTGTTCCTCGGGCTGGCCTTCGCCGCGCAGCTGGAGGCGGCGAGCGGCCGCCGTCCCGGCCCGATCCAAGCCGATCCCGGAGTCTGACATGCACGACCTGACCGCCCTGCGGCTCCTCCGCGACCGCCGAGCACGCCGTGAACGCCGCCGGCAGGCCGACCGCAGGTTCAGCGCGCGGCTGCTGGCCGCCGCCGGCGTCGCCGCCGCGGCCGCGGTCGCCTTCGGACTGCTCCTGACCCTGATCGAGGGCCAGTGGCGGCCCCTGTCGCACCTCGACGCCTCCGCTGCGCAGGACCTGCACCGGTACGCCATGCGCCACGGGGAGTGGACGGCCGTGCTGCGCCTGCTCTCCGACCGGATCTGGGACCCCGTGACGCTGCGCGCGGCCGTCGCGCTGCTGACCGCGTGGCTGCTCTACCGCCGCGCCTGGCGCCTGGCGGCCTGGGCGGCGGTCACCGCCGTGGCCGGCGGGCTGGTCGGACTGCTCGTCAAGTCCGTGGTGGGCCGGGCCAGGCCTGTGCTCCAGGACCCGGTGGCGCACGCCCCGGGCTACTCCTTCCCGTCCGGCCACGCGATGACGGCGACCACCTCCTTCGCCGTCTTCATGCTGGTCCTGGCACCCCTGCTGCCGCGGGCCTGGCGCACCGCGGGCTGGTGCGTCGCCGTGCTCTGCGTCCTCGGTACCGGCTTCACCCGGGTCGCGCTCGGCGTGCACTGGTTCAGCGACGTCCTGGGCGGCTGGCTGCTGGGCCTGACCGTCACCGCCCTGACCGCATGGGCCTTCGAGGCCTGGCGCGTCGACGTAGGACGGGGCCGTACCCCGGTGAGCGACGGCTTGGAGCCGGAACTCACCGGAGCCACGCCGGAACCCCGTCCCCGGACCCGCTGAGAGTGTGGTTGACGGCGGCCTCGGCTCAGGCGCGGGTGTACCCGCCGTCGGCGAAGAGCTCGGCGCCGGTGACGAACGACGAGGCGTCCGAGGCCAGGAAGAGGGCGGCCTCGGCGATCTCTCCGGCGTCGGCCAGCCGCCCCAGGGGCACCACGGCCTCGGCGAACCGGTCGGCGTCCGGCCCCGCGGCGCGCAGCAAGGCGGGGGTCCGCGTGGGTCCCGGGCTGAGGACGTTGACCCGGAAGCGGCGCTCCCGTGACTGCCGGGCCCAGTTGTGCACGAGGTTGCTCAGCGCCGCCTTCGAGGCGCTGTAGACCTCGAGCTGTTCGTTGGGCCGCACGCTGTTGCTGGAGCCGATGACGAGGACGGAGGCGTTCTCGGCGAGCAGCGGGAGCGCCTTCTGCACGGTGAACAGGGGGCCCTTGACGTTCACGGCGAGTGTCAGGTCGACGTTCTCCTCCGTGTGGGCGCCGAGGGTGGCGTCCGCGACGATCCCCGCGTTGGCCACCAGCACGTCGATCCGTCCGGCCTCCTCCCGGACGCGTGCGTACAGCGCGTCCAGGTCGGCCAGGACCGAGACGTCGGAGCGTACGCCGGTGGCCGCGGGTCCCAGCTCCCCGACCGCCGCGTCCAGGCGGCCGGCGTCCCGGCCGGTCACGAAGACCCGGGCGCCCTCCCGGACGAAGCGGTGGGCGATGGCCAGCCCGATGCCGCTGGTCCCTCCCGTGATCACGGCCACCTTCTCCTGCAGCACGCCTGCCATGGGAACCCCTTCAGTTGTGGAATGGATCGTCCATAACGTAGGCAGTAATGGACGATCGAGTCAAGAATGGCTAGGCTGAACCCATGGCGAGACCACGCGCGTTCGACGAACACCACGTCCTGGAGCGGGCCAGGGAGCAGTTCTGGGCGACCGGCTACGCGGGGACCCGGATGGACGACATCTCCCGGGCGACCGGCCTGGGCAAGGGCAGCCTGTACGGCGCGTTCGGCGACAAGGCCGGGCTCTTCCACCGGGTGTTCGACGACTGGTGCACCGCGGTCGTCGAGGTGGCCCGGGAGCACCTGACGGGTGGTCCGGACGCGGAGGCCCTGGACCGGCTGTCGGGATACGTGCACCTCATGGCGGAGAACTCCGCATCCGACACCGAACGCCGCGGGTGCCTGCTGGCCAAGGGCGCGGCGGAATTGGCCCACCAGGACCCGGCGGTCGCCGGACGGTCGGCCGAGGCCATGCGGGCGCTGCTGGCCCTGCTCCGCACGGAGATCAGCGCCGCCCAGCGCCACGGCGACATCGACCGCGACGCGGATCCGGAGGCGCTGGCGGCACTGCTGCTGACGGTGGTCCGCGGCGCCGAGGCGGTGGGCAAGGCCGGCCTGGCCCCGGAGGCGCTGCGGACCGTCGCGAACACCGCGCTGGGGCTCCTGCCCTTGACCGGGGGGCGGCGACGCCGCGTGACCGAGCGCGGTCCGAGCGGCGAGGACCAGGGAGACACCCCCTAGGTCGTGTCCGCGAAGTCCCGTCGTCCGCCCGGAGGGCGGGCCCTGCGGCGTCCGGTGCGTGCTCTCGGCGTGCCGGGCGGACGCCCGCGTACTGGCCGTACTCGGGTGTTCGCGCGGTGCGGCGAGAGTGCGTGCCGGGCGTCGCAGGGCAGGCAGGACTTTGCGGACACGGCCTAGGGGACCTGCGCGGCCCCGGTCCGGCCCCGGGTGGCGCTGGTGAAGAGGTCGAGGCTGACGAGTGCGCGGGGCCTCCGGAGCGCCACGTCAAGTCCCGGGCGGGTCATCGGTGATGGTCTGTGGGCCCACGACGTGCATGGGCAGCATGACCAGCGCGGTCGTGCCGGCGGAGTCGGACGGGCGCAGCTGGATGCGGATGCCGTGCCGCTGGGACAGTCGGCCGACCACGAAGAGGCCCATGCGGCTGGAGACGGAGACGTCCACGGTGGGTGGCGAGGCAAGCCGTTCGTTGATCTCGAGAAGGCCCTCGGGGGACAGGCCGATGCCGGTGTCGTGGATCTCGATCAAGGCGCGGCCGTCGGGCAGCGAGACACCCTTGACCTCGACCCTGGTCTGCGGCGGGGAGAACGACGTCGCGTTCTCCAACAGTTCCGCGAGCAGGTGGACGAGGTCGTTGACGGCGCGGCCGGTGATCTCGACGGCCGGCACGGCGACCAGCTCGATGCGCTCGTACTGCTCCACCTCGGACGCGGCGGCGCGGAACACGTCGACCAGCGGGACCGGGCGCCTCCACCGGCGGCCGGGCTCCTCACCCGCGAGGACGAGGAGGTTCTCACCGTTACGGCGCATGCGGGTCGCGAGGTGGTCGAGCTTGAACAGCGAGATCAGCTGGTCCGGGTCGGCCTCGCGCGACTCCAGCTCGGAGATGAGCGAGAGCTGGCGCTGGATGAGGCCCTGGGAGCGGCGCGAGAGGTTGCTGAACATCGCGTTGACGTTGCCCCGCAGCAGGGCCTGCTCACCGGCCAACCGGACGGACTCACGCAGCAAGGAGTCGATCACGGAGGCCAACTGCGCGGTCTCCGGACTGGAGTAGCTGCCCACCGAGGGGATGGACAGATCGACGGGATCCTGCACGTCCCATCCGCCCAGTCGTTTCACGAGCTCAGGGATGTGCACCTGGGCTGCCAGCGCTGTCTGCTCGCGGAGCCTGGCGAGATCGGCGGACGGCGTCCGCTTCCACCACCGCGTCTTCGCCCGACCGGACTCGGTCTCCGCGGACGACTGTTGCCCGACCGCTTCGTCCTCCTCCGCGAGCACGTCTTCGAGAGCCTGCTCGGCCACGGTCAGGGCCCGGGTCACCTCCTTCTCCAGCTGCAGGCTGATGACGCGGTCTCGGCTGGCCAGCCTCAGTTCCATCAAGTGTTCCTGCAGGAGTTCGTCCAGCAGGTTGCGCTCGACCAGAGCCGTGTCCCGTTCGCGTCGAAGCACCTCCGCATCGCGAAGGCCGCTGGCCGCCACCACTTCCAACTCGCGCAGACCGGACGTCAGTTCCTGACGGCGACGTTGCTCTCCCGCGATCTGCTCCTGCAGTTCGACGACGGTCTGCTCGGCAGCCACCAGCCGGGACCGGGCCTCATCCAGTTCGTCACGCAGCACGTACACCTCGTGGCGCTGCGGCTCGTGCACCAGGCAAGCGGCGAGGTACTCGGCGCGCACGGCCGCCATCACCTCAGGCTTGAGGCGCGCTCCCGTCCGCTTGCCGATCGCCTCGTCGAGAGCTTTCAGGAAGGTGATCTCGGGCAGCCGCTGCCCGTTGAGGTAGCGGGAGAGGGTGGTGGCGTCGATGCCGAGCAGCTTCTCCAGGGCCAGCAGGGTCAGCCCCAGACTCTTGTAGAACTCGCGCAGCCGTTCAGCCCAGACCGTCATCTCCGGACTCAGTTTCGGGTCAAGGGCGCTCAACGGGCGCCCGCGCCGTGGTTCTTGCATCCCCCGCAACAGCTCCTCTCCGGTCGGTATGGTGCCGCCTTTGTTGCCGGGAGGCGGCAAGAACCGACAAGTGGATCTTGTCTCTGGCGCATCAATGTTCTGGTGGTGACGCTTCTCCTGCACGCCGTGGACGCGTGCGCCGATCCGGAGGAGCGAGATGTACAGCGTGGGACAGATCATTGGTCTGGGAACGGCGGTTCTGCAGCTGGCCGCTGCAGCGTTCGGGGCTCGTGCGGCATGGAGGGCACACCGTCGTCGCCGGGAAACCGACGATCCCGATCGCAGCAGCTGACCCTGCTGGGTGCGGCAGTGCCGTCACCACGTCCCTCGGCACGATCGAGGCGCCTGCACCTCCCCGCGTTCCGCTCCGTGAAGCGCCGGTGAGGGTAGCGCGGACCTGGTAGAACGACTGTCGTATGGTTTGCGCGGCATATTCAATCAAGTGTTTGCGGGGACCACGTGGCCGCTGAGAGCAGCACGCACCTCCTTGTCGAGACCCTGGCCGCGAACCGGGACACGTTCCTGGACCAGTGGATCAGGGTCGTCGGCGGCGACCTGCAGGGCAGGCTGAGCACCGCCGAACTCGGACGCGAACTGGGCGAGCTGTACGACAGCATCCTCGCGGCGGTCACCGAGGGGGGCCTCGACGGGCGTGCCGAGCAGTTCGACGAGGCGCGCAGCCTGCTGATCGAGCTCTCGCGCAGCCGCGCCCGGCAGGGCTTCACGCCCACCGAGACCGCCCGCAGCGTCTTCGCCCTCAAGGAGGTGCTGGAGCCCGCCCTCGCCACCGACGAGCAGGGCGCACGCACCTACCTCCAGTTCGCCCGGCTGCTGGACGACCTCGCCCTGCTCACCACCGAGGCCTACATCCGCACCCGCGAGGAGATCATCTCCTCGCAGGCCGAGCAGCTCCTCGAGCTGTCCACCCCGGTCGTCAAGCTGTGGGACGGCGTGGTCGGGGTCCCCCTGGTGGGCACCCTCGACTCGGCGCGCACCCAGGTCGTCATGGAGAAGCTGCTGCAGACGCTGGTCGACAGCGACTCCACGCACGCCATCATCGACATCACCGGCGTGCCGACCGTGGACACCCAGGTCGCGCAGCACCTGCTGAAGACCGTCGTCGCCGCCCGCATGATGGGCGCCCAGTGCATCATCTCGGGCATCCGGCCGCAGATCGCCCAGACCATCGTGGCGCTGGGCATCGAGTTCGGTGACATACCGACGAACTCGTCGCTGGCCGACGCGCTGCGCCAGGCGCTGACGGAGATCGCCCGCGATGCCGAGGACGACGTGAAGGGCCTGCTGTGACCGACCGCGTCCCCGTCCTGAAGATCGGCGAGATCCTCCTGGTCTCCATCCAGTTCGACCTGGAGGACCAGACGGTGCTGGACCTCCAGGAGGACCTGTCCAACCGCATCGTCGCCACCGGCGCGAAGGGCGTCGTCATCGACATCTCGGCGCTGGAGATCGTCGACTCGTTCGTCGGGCGGATGCTGGCGACCAACGCGTCGATATCCCGCATCCTCGGCGCCGAGACGATCGTCGTCGGCATGCGGCCCGCGGTGGCCATGACCCTCGTCGAGCTGGGCCTGTCCCTGAACGGTGTGCGCACCGCCATGAACCTGGAGCGCGGGCTGAAGCTGCTGCGGCGTCTCGCCGCAGGACGCGCATGAAGGACTACGGCACAGCCGTCGCGACCGCCGAAACCGTCGAGGTCACCACCAGCAGCGACGTCGTCAACGCCCGCCAGGTGGTGCGCACCCTGGCCCAGCGCGGCGGGCTGCCGCTGGTCCACCAGACCAAGCTGGTCACGGCGGCCAGCGAACTCGGCCGCAACATGCTGATCTACGGCGGGGGAGGCGTGGTGCGCGCGGCCCTGGTCGCCGACAGCGGCCGCTCCGGCGTCTACGTCGAGTTCCGCGACCAGGGGCCCGGCATCCCCGACATAGAGACGGCCATGCAGGACGGCTGGACGTCCGGCAGCGGCCTGGGGCTCGGACTCAGCGGCGCCAAGCGGCTCGTCGACGAGTTCGACATCGCGACCGGCGAAGGGGGCACCACCGTGCGCATTGTGAAGTGGGGTCGGTGACCACAGGCATCGTCGCCGAGGCCGGCGACGTCCACTGGCTGCGGGCGGACATCGCCCTGGCGGCCGCGGCCCGTCGGCAGGCCGGCCACCTGGCCCGCGCCGTCGGACTGTCCGAGGAGCGCGCCGCGCAGGTCGAGCTGTGCGTGACCGAGATGGCCACCAACCTCCTCAAGCACGCGAACGACGGCTCCCTCGCCCTGCGCGTGGTGCGCTCCCGCGGGCGCGCCGGCGTCGAGTGCCTGTCCCTGGACAACGGCCCGGGCATCGACGACGTGGGACGGGCGCTGCGCGACGGCACCTCCGGCTACGGCAGCCTCGGCATCGGCATGGGCGCCATCGGGAGGCTCGCCGACGCCTCCGGCATCCACTCCCTGCCCGGCCGCGGCACCGTGGTCTGCGCCCGCTTCTGGTCGGACGGCCGGACGGCGGAGCCGGAGACCGTCGCGACGGGCGGTCTCACCCGCCCGATCACGGGCGAGCAACTGTGCGGCGACACCTGGGCCGTCCGCTCCCTGGACGGGCCCTCCGCGGGGGCGCTGCTGCTGATGATGTGCGACGGCCTCGGACACGGGCCCCTGGCGGCCCGGGTCGGCGACCAGGCCAGGGCCGCCTTCCGTGAGAGCCGGCACATCGGCCCCGATGCCGTGCTGCGCGACGTGCACCAGGGACTGAAGGGCAGCCGCGGGGCAGCGGTCGCGATCGCGCTGGTCGACATGACCGACCAGCGCGTGCACTTCACCGGCGTCGGCAACATCACCGCGCTGCTCGTCCACGACGACCGCCGCAACGGACTGCTGTCGATGCCCGGGATCGTCGGCGCGCAGCTGCCCCGTCCCCGCACCCAGGCGACGGCGTTCCCGCCGGGTACCGCACTCGTCATGCACTCCGACGGACTCAGCGACCGGTGGAAGCCGCTCGACTTCCCCGGGCTCTTCGCACGGGACCCCTCGCTGGTCGCCGGGCAGCTGTTGAACCAGAACGCGGTGCGCAGGGACGACGCCGGGATCCTCGTGGCCCTGCACCGGCCGTCATGACACCGGGTCCTCCCGGCCACGACCTGCTCACGATCGCGCTGCGCGAGGGCGGCGACGTGATCAGGCTGCGCCGGTGCACACAGGTGGCGTGCCGCGCCGCGGGGCTGACCGGCAGCCCCCTGGTGCGGCTGACCACCGTCGTCAGCGAGGCCGGCGAGCACCTGCTGGGCACGCCCGGGCTCAGCGCGCACCTGCGCCTGGAGGAGACCGACGCGGTCATGATGACGGTCCGTCTGCGCTGGCCCGGTGACCGCCGGCCCCCCGCGACCCTGCTGGCCGCCGCCGGCCGCCTCCTCGACGGCTCCGGACTGGGATCGTCGTCGCAGGACGGCGCCCAGGAACTGCTGCTCGCGCAGCGCACGCCCGTCCCGCCGGAGTCCCTGGGCGGCCTGGCCGCCGACGTGCGCGCCAGGCTCGCGGACGGTGACACGGCGGCCGACCTGATCGAGGCGCTGCGCACCCAGAACGGCCAGTTGCTGGCCGCCCTGGAGGAGTCGCAGCACCAGCAGGACGAACTCCAGCGGCTGAACGCGGAACTGGAGGAGACCAACGCCGGTGTGATGGCGCTCTACGCGGAGCTGGCGGGCGAACTGGAGGAGACCAACACCGGAGTGGTCGCGCTCTACGCCGAGCTGGAGGACAAGTCCCGCCAGCTCGAACTCGCCAATGAGTACAAGACCCGCTTCTGGGCGAACGTCAGCCACGAGCTGCGCTCGCCGGTCAACTCCATCATCGCTCTGGCCCGGCTCCTGCTGGACCCGTCGGCGGAGCCCCTGAGCGACGAGCAGCAACAGCAGGTGGCGCTCGTCCAGGCCTCGGGCAGCACCCTGCTGGCCCTCGTCGACGAACTGCTCGACGTCGCCAAGGCGGAATCCGGCCGCCTGGAGCCACACCCCGTGGACGTCGACCTCCGCCCGCTGCTGCACCAGCTGCGCGGCACACTGCGGGGCACCGCCCGGCCCGGGGTGGCGCTCTCCATCCCGGACCACGTCCAGCAGGGGCCGCTCGTCACCGACGAGGTCATGCTGACCAGGATCCTGCGCAACGTCCTGTCCAACGCGCTGAAGTTCACCCCCGCCGGCTCGGTCGCCCTGGACGTCTCCGAGGAGGGCAGCGGCGACGGCGCACGGTTCGTCTTCCGCGTCCGCGACACCGGCGTCGGTATCCCGGCGGCGGAACTGGAGCGCGTCTTCGAGGAGTTCTACCAGGTGCAGGGCCCGCACCAGCGCGGCCGGGCGGGAACCGGACTGGGGTTGCCCTACGCCCGCCGGCTCGCCGAACTGCTGGGCGGCACCCTGACGCTCGACAGCGAGGCCGGGCACGGCACGACCGTGACCTTCCGCCTCCCCGCCCGCCTGCCCTGGCCGGTACCGCAGGACGCCACGACCGCCCCGGACGACCCGGCACACCGCCCCGCCCCGCCCAGCGCACCGGGCGGGCCGACCGGGCCGAGCGAGGCGAACCCGCCCGGCCCGCAGAGCCCCCTGCCGGGACCGAACCTGGCCGGCCCGCCTAGCCCGTCGCCCGTACCGGACCCGGTCGGCCCGCAGAGCCCGTCGCCCGTACCGGACCCGGCCGGCCCGCAGAGCCCGTCGCCGGCACCGGACCCGCCCGTCGCGGCCGGCTCACCCGCCCCGTCTCGCCGCACCGACGGAGCCGACAGCCCCGCGGCCGGGAAACCGCCGGTCGTCGCGCACGTCGTCGTCGTGGACGACGACGAGGCCTTCCTCGCCGTCGTCGCGCCGCTGCTCCGTGGTCTCGCCGCCTCCGTCACCGTCCTGTCGGACAGCTCCCGGGCCGTCGCCACCGTCGAGAGCCAGCAGCCCGACCTCGTCCTGCTCGACCTCACCATGCCCGTCGCCGACGGCTACCGGGTGCACCGGTCCCTGGCCGCGAACCCGCGCACCCGGCACATTCCCGTCGCCGTGCTGACGGCGCTGGAGGCGGACCAGGTGGACGGCTCCCGTCTGCCGGGGGTGCGGGCCGTGCTGAACAAGTCCCGCCTCACACCGGAGGACGTCACCGCCGTCCTCGCCGGCCTCCCGACGCCACCGGGCGCCGCGCGCCCGCACGCGCCCCACCCCGACGACACCTAGGGCCGAGGAACCCCGATGAACCGACCGACCGACACGGACCGCAGTCCGGCGCACATCCTGGTGGTGGACGACACCCCCACCAACCGCTACGTCCTCGCCACGATCCTGCGGCGCGCCGGGCACCAGGTCACCGAGGCCGAGGACGGCACCCGTGCGCTCGAACTCCTCGCCGGCCCGGGACCGCTGCCCGAGCTCGCCATCATCGACGTACGCCTGCCCGACATGAGCGGGGTCGAGGTGTGCGAGCACATCAAGAACACGCCGGCCACCGCCGCCGTCCCCGTCATCAACATCTCCGCCTCCGCCATCACCGTGGACGACCGCGCCCACGGGCTCCACCGCGGGGCGGACGTCTACCTCGTCGAGCCCGTCGCCCCCGCGGAACTCCTCGCCACCGTCACCGCGACCCTGCGCTACGCCCGGGCCCGCCGCCGCGCCGAACTGCTCGCCGACCGCCTGCACCTGCTGCACCGCTTCACCCTCGCCCTGTACAGCGCCCCGGACGCGCAGACACTCGTCAAGGTGGCCGCGGAGGCGGCCGGCGCGATCTTCCGCAGCGACGTCGCCGTCTTCCTCACCACGCCGCAGGGCGGTCAGCTCGTCGCCCACAGCTGGCGGGACGGGACCGGCCCGGCGCCCTCCGGCGGACCGCAGGTCCACCCGGTCCACGGCCGCGCGGCCACCAGCGGACCCGACGACGCCCGCGACGGCCGGCCGGCAGCGGGACCCGACCTGCGCTGCGCACCGCCCGGACTCAGGGACCCGGCACGACGGCGCGTCGTCATCGGCCGCGCCAAGGCGGACCGGCAGCCGGTCGTCGTCGTCACTCCCGGGGACGCGATCACCACCCCCGAGGACGAGCAGTTGCTGACCCAGCTCACCCAGGCGGGCACCCTGGCCCTGGAGGCGCTGCGCAGCTACAGCGAGGAACACGCCCTGGCCCTCACGCTCCAGCGCAGCTTCCTGCCCGAGAGGTTGCCGCGGACGGCGCGCGCCGACCTGGCGGTGCGCTACCTGCCCGCCAGCGAACGCACCGAGATCGGGGGCGACTTCTACGAGGCCCTCATGACGCCCGCCGGGCTCGTCGTGGCCGTCGGTGACGTCGCCGGACACTCCCTCGACGCGGCCATGGTCATGGGCCAGGTGCGGCACGCCCTGCGCGCCTACGCCGCCGAGGGGCATCCGCCGCAGACCATCCTGGCCCAGCTCGACCACCTGCTGATGTCGGTGGAGCCGGGCGCCACCGTCACCCTCTGCGTCATCCTGGTCGAGGCCGACTCGTCCACCCTGCACATCGCCAACGCAGGGCACCTGCCGCCCCTGATCCGCACTCCCGACGGCGCCGCCCGCTACAGCCGTGAGCACGGCCCCCTGCTCGGGCTCGGCCTGTCCCACCCGCCCGCCCACCGGATCACCGTCGAGCCGGGATCACTCCTCATCCTCGTCACGGACGGACTCGTCGAACGCCGCCACGAGGACCTGGAACACTCCCTGCGGACCCTCGCGGCCCTGGTGGAGGAGACGGGCGCCGACCCGGAGGAGGTGTGCGGCGCGCTCCTCGACCGGCTGCTCCCGGACGGCAGCGACGACGTGGCGCTGATGGCGGTCCGCGTCAACGCGCCCCAGCAGGGGTGACGCGGCCCGGCCACATCACCACCAGCCCGCACCGTCCCCCCGCTGACCGCCGCGTGGTCAGTTCCAGAGCTGGTACGTCACCACCGGCCGGTACCCGGCGGGCCGCCCGTCGGGATAGACGAGGGTGAGCCGCGTGTAGTGCGGCACCCCGGGGTGCTTCGTCCAGGAGGCGGGGCGGTCCAGGCGTACCCTCACCGGGTACGAGCGGAAGGTGCCGGCCGCGCAGTACGGCTTGCAGTCGTTGACGACGTTCACGCCCCGGCCCACGGCCTTGCGCGCGTTCCACTGCGACCAGTGGAGGGAGACCAGGCGGCTGTTGCCGTCGCCGCAGGCCAGGACGAAGTCCGCCGGACGCACCCGGGCCTTGTCGAAGCAGTCGACGAGGACGGGCAGCGGCGCCTTGCGCGCCACGGCCACCGTCCGCTCGCCGGCCGCGGCGTTGCCCGGAGGGGCGGTGGCGGCGCCCGCGAGAGCCGCCAGTGACAGTGCGGCGCAGGCCGCCAGGGTCGTCCTCGTCCTGTGTCCAGCCATGTCGACTCCCGGTTCCGCGATCCGCCCCCGCGTGGCTCCCCTCTCGACGCTACGACCGCCACCGGGCGCGCACCACTCGCACGGACCAACGCCGGGCCGCCGGTCAGCCCCCCAGCGGCACCAGCTGGTCCGCCAGGCGGCGTGCCTGGGCCAGCAGGGAGCCGTAGGACGCGACGTCCTCGGGGTCGTCGGTCAGCACCCCGGGCAGCCGCACCCGCAGTTCCTCCAGCATCCGGCGCAGCTCCTCCACGACCTGTTCCAGCCGCTCGCGGTCGCCCTGCCCGAAGCGGGTGGCGCTGTACAGCCGCAGCGCTTCGGCGGTGCGGCGCAGGAACGCGGCGTAGTATCCGGCGACCGCACGCCGGGGCCACTCCTCGCGGTGGTCGCGCTCGGTCGCCTCCAGGACGGTCCGGGTGACCCCGGCGGTGTGCACGGCGGCGTAGTCCAGCACCACCAGCGCGTCGTCGTGGCCGCTGCCCTGCGCGGCGACCGTGCGGCGCCGCGGATTGACCCGGGCGCTCTCCCGGCCGTGGCCGATCGCGGCGCGCGCCTGCTCGACCAGGGATCCGAGCCGCAGCGCCCGGTCGTGCCACTCGTGGGCGTCGTCGGCGCTCCACCCGCCGCGCTCCATGCCGTCGGCGACCGCGGCCAGGATGTCGTGCGCCTCCTGGGTCGCGTCCCGCAGCGAGGCGCGCGCGTCGCGCAGGTACAGCGGGGGCCGCACCAGCGCGTTCACCGCGATCCCCACCAGCGCCCCGAAGGCCGCCTCCCCGATCCGGGCCGCCGAGGTGGTCAGCCCGACCGGGCCGCCGGTCAGCACGAACAGCGCGCCGGTCGCCGCGTAGATGCCCTGGCTGCCGAGGCGCCGCCAGCTGCCCAGCAGCACGGCGACGGGCAGGACGAGCGCCAGTGCGACCGTCGCCGGCAGCACCAGGCCGACCAGGGTGGCCATGACCGTGCCCACGGCGATCGCGCCGAGCTGCTGGAGCCCGTGCGCGATCGAGCGGTACACCGTCGACTCGACCAGGACGACCGCCACCCACGGCGCGACGAACGCCACCGGCGCCTGGAGCCACCATCCCGCGACCGCCCACGCCACCCACGCGGCCAGCGCCGCCTTGAGGGACTGCACCACCAGGTCCCGCTCGCGCCCGGGCCCGGCCCAGGCCCGCCGCAGGGGCCCGAGGCCCGCCTCCACCCGCCGTGCCGTCCCGTGCGCCGCCTTCCGCGCTTCGTTCATCCAACCCATCCCGACCAAGTGCCACGGGACGGCCGACGGATGCCTGTGGGTTCGGTCCCGACTGGTGCGTCCTGCCGCGCCGCTCGACACTGGTGGCCGAGCCCCACCGGCCCCGGGGACCCGGTCCCCGGGGGTCCAGAAGAGCCGGAGATGACGTCGTGACCTCCTTCTCGCCCGGTTTCCAGGGCCGCGGCCGCCGCCCGGCGGACCGGCTGCCGCCCGGCCAGTACCCGACCGAACAGTTCCCCGTGCTGTCGGCGGGCCCGACGCCGAAGGTGCCGACCGCGACGTGGGAGTTCACGGTCACCACCGAGCGCGGCGCCACCCACCGCTGGTCGTGGGAGCAGATGATGGCGCTGCCGCAGGAGGACACCGTCCACGACATCCACTGCGTGACCCGCTGGACGAAGTTCGACACCCACTGGCGGGGCGTCCCGCTCGACGTGTTCCTGGCGGAGGTCGACACGAGCGCCGACTTCGCCGTGGTCGCCGGCCACGGCGGCTACACCACCAACCTGCCGTTGCAGGACCTCCGCGACGGCCGCGCCTGGCTCGTCCACAGCTACGACGGTTACCCGCTGTCGCCGGAGCACGGCGGCCCCGCCCGGCTGCTCGTGCCGCACCTGTACTTCTGGAAGTCCGCCAAGTGGGTGCGCGGGCTGCGGCTCACGCACGAGGACGAGCCCGGCTTCTGGGAGGGCGCCGGCTACCACGACTACGGCGACCCCTGGCGCGAGCAGCGCACCTGGGGGGACTGATGCGCCCGGTACCGTGGCGCCCGGCCCGGCTGCTGGCGCGCAGCCCGCAGACCCCCACCGCCCGCACCCTGGTGTTCTCCGTGCCCGGCTGGCCCGGCCACCTGCCCGGCCAGCACGTCGACGTCCGGCTCACCGCCGCCGACGGGTACCGGGCCGTGCGCAGCTACTCGCTGGCCGCGCCGGCCGACGGCGAGCGCGTCGAGCTCGGCGTGCAGTCGGTGCCCGGCGGGGAGGTCTCGCCGTACCTCGCGGACGTCCTGCCGGTGGACGCCCTCGTCGAGGTGCGCGGACCGCTCGGCAACTGGTTCGTGCTCCGGCCGGGCACGCTCGCCCCGGTGCTGCTGGTCGCCGGGGGAGCGGGCGTCGTCCCGCTGGTGTCGATGGTCCGCGCCCACCGGGCGGCGGCGCTGCGCGGCCCGCTCCGGCTGCTCTACTCGGTCCGGGGCCCCGACGACCTCTGGTACCGGGAGCAGTGGGCGGACCGGCACGCGGACTTCGACCTCGCCCTGCTGTACACGCGCGTGGCGCCGCCCGGCGACCGCCGCGGACCCGAGCGGATCACCGCGCGGGACCTCGCGGCCGCGGCCGCCGCCCTCGGGCCGGACGGCACCGCCTACGTCTGCGGCCCCACCGGGTTCGTCGAGTCGGCCGCCGACCTGCTGACCGGCCTCGGCGTGGACCCGGCCACCGTCCGCACCGAACGCTTCGGCTGACCCCGCCCGCCCGCGACCCGTCGCCGACCGACCCGCCCGCCCACGACCGACCCGCCCGCCCACGACCGACCCGCCCGCCCACGACCGACTGGCCCGCCCACGACCGAGACGCCCGCCCCTCGCGACCGCCCCGTCCACGACCGACCCCGGGAGGACCCATGGCCGACACCGCCGCCCACCTCGACGGCAACAGCCTCGCCGGGCCGCTGTCGGAGATCCTCGCCGTCGAGCCCACCGCGGCCTGGTGGCGCTGCCCGGAGTGCGCCCGCTCCGGACCGCTCGCCGAACTGCACGTCTACGGTCCCGAACCGGGTCTGACCGCCCGCTGCCCGGGGTGCGCGTACATCGCCCTGCGGCTGGTCCGCGAGGACGGCTACGCCTGGCTGACGATGGGCTCGGCCGCCGGGGCCTTCCGCTTCCCGACGGCGTGATCACCGCCACGCGCGCACCCTCGCACGCCGGGGCCCCGCCGGGGAAGATGAGGGGCAGAGCAGGCTCACCACGGCACCACCGAAGCGGAGGACGCACCCATGCAGCACGAGCGAGCGGGCAGCCCGGCCGGCCCCGGGGACCTCGTCGACGTCTCCCGGCTGGTCACCGCGTACTACGCGCTGCACCCCGACCCCGCCGACCCCGGCCAGCGGGTCGCCTTCGGCACGTCGGGACACCGGGGCTCGTCCCTGGCGGGCGCGTTCAACGAGGACCACATCGCCGCCACCAGCCAGGCCATCTGCGAGTACCGGGCGCAGCAGGGCACCGACGGCCCCCTCTTCCTCGGCGCGGACACCCACGCCCTGTCGGAGCCGGCCCGGGTCACCGCGCTGGAGGTGTTCGCCGCCAACGGCGTGACCGTCCTCATCGACGACGCCGACGGCTACACCCCCACCCCGGCCGTCTCGCACGCCATCCTGACCCACAACCGCGGGCGCACCTCGGGCCTCGCCGACGGCGTCGTCGTCACGCCGTCGCACAACCCGCCCGCCGACGGCGGCTTCAAGTACAACCCGCCCAGCGGCGGCCCCGCCGCTTCGGACGCCACCTCCTGGATCCAGGACCGCGCCAACCAGATCATCGAGGGCGGCCTGAAGGACGTCCGACGCCTGCCCTACGCGCGGGCCCTCGCCGCCCCCACCACCGCGCGCTACGACTTCCTCGGCACCTACGTCGCCGACCTGCCCGCCGTGCTCGACCTGGACGCGGTGCGCGCCGCGGGCGTGCGCATCGGCGCCGACCCGCTGGGCGGGGCGTCGGTCGCCTACTGGGGCCGCATCGCCGAGCAGCATGGCCTGGACCTCACCGTGGTGAACCCGTACACCGACCCCACCTGGCGGTTCATGACGCTGGACTGGGACGGCAAGATCCGCATGGACTGCTCGTCGCCGTACGCGATGGCCTCGCTGATCGAGCAGCGCGACCGCTTCCAGATCTCCACCGGCAACGACGCCGACGCCGACCGGCACGGCATCGTCACCCCGGACGCGGGGCTGATGAACCCCAACCACTACCTCGCCGTCGCCATCCGGTACCTGTACCACCACCGCGACCAGTGGCCGGCCGGCACCGGCGTCGGCAAGACGCTCGTCTCCTCCGCGATGATCGACCGGGTGGCCGCCGACCTGGGCCGGCCCCTCGTCGAGGTGCCCGTCGGGTTCAAGTGGTTCGTGGACGGGCTCGTCTCCGGCACGATCGGCTTCGGCGGCGAGGAGTCCGCCGGCGCCTCCTTCCTGCGCCGCGACGGCTCGGTGTGGACCACCGACAAGGACGGCATCCTGCTCGCCCTGCTCGCCTCGGAGATCACCGCGGTCACCGGGCGTACCCCCTCCGAGCACTACGCCGAGCTCACCTCCCGCTTCGGGGAGCCGGCCTACGCCCGCATCGACGCCCCGGCCACCCGCGAGGAGAAGGCCCTGCTCGCCAAGCTCTCGCCGGCGCAGGTCACGGCCACCTCACTGGCCGGCGACGAGGTCACCGCGGTGCTCACGGAGGCCCCGGGCAACGGCGCCTCCATCGGCGGCATCAAGGTCACGACCGCCAACGCCTGGTTCGCGGCCCGCCCCTCCGGCACCGAGGACGTGTACAAGGTCTACGCCGAGTCCTTCCTCGGCCCCGACCACCTGGCCCGGGTGCAGGAGGAGGCCAAGGGCGTGGTCCTGGCGGCGCTCAGCGGCTGACCGGCGCTCCCGTCCGCCCCCTCCGCGCGGTGTCACGGCCCGGCCGCCGGGTACCCGGACCGGTGTCCAGGCCGGTGCGACTGCCCGGCCGCAACCGGCAGAATGCGGAGGGGTCATGGCGCAGCGCGCTGAGGGGGCGGAACTGCCCCGGGGGTCGACGGCACCGGGACTGCGTCTGGCCACGGACGATCCGGAGCCGGTGCCGCCCACCGGGCCCGGCCCCACGCCGCAGGAGCTGCCGCCCGACCGCACCCAGGCCATCCTCGAGGCGGCCAAGCAGATCGGCAGCCTCCTGAAGCGGGGCGGACACCGCTTCGCCCTGGCCGGCAGCGTCGCCGTGCACGCCCTGGGCGGCCAGCGCCGGCTCCAGCACGACGCCGACTTCTGCGTCCTGCGCGAGGACGCCGACGCGGTCGCCCAGACGCTGCGCGAGGCGGGCCTGGTGGTGCGTGAACCCCCGGAGGACTGGCTGGTGAAGACCACCTGCTTCGGGCAGGACGTCGACATCATCTTCGAGCTGGCCCACCGCCCGGTGACCCCGGACCTGCTCGCCCGGGCGCAGGAACTGTCCGTGGACTCGGTGCGGATGCCGGTGCTGGCGCCGACCGACCTGATGTGGAGCCTGCTCGCCGCGTTCGGCGAACACCACTGCGACTTCGGCGCGGTGCTCCCGGTCGCCCGGGTGCTGCGCGAGAAGGTCGACTGGGACGACGTACGGGAGCGGTGCGGGCAGGAGCCGATGGCGGACGCCTTCCTGTTCCTGCTCGAACGGCTCGACATCATCGACGCGCGGAGGGAGTCCCGATGAGCACCCATGACGCGGCGGCCGAGCCGCTCGACTACCGGGTCGCGCGGCTCGGCGAGGCCCTCGCCGCGGGCCCGCTCGGCGAGCTGGGCGTGCGGCTCGACGTCCGCGGCGGCACCGTCCTGGTGGAGGGCACGGTGCCGTCCGCCCGCTGCCGCGACGACGTGTGCGGCCTGGTCCGCGGCGAACTCGCGGACGTCCCGGTGCACTGCGACATCCTCGTCGCGGACGCCTCCGCCCCCGACCACGCCGAGGAGGTCTCGTGATCCGCGTCGCTGCCGTCGGTGACATCCACCTGGGCCCCGACAGCAGGGGCACGCTGCGGCCGTCGTTCGAGACGCTGCCGGAGTGCGCCGACCTGCTGCTGCTGGCCGGTGACCTGACCCGGCACGGTACGCCGGAGGAGGCCGAGGTGGTCGCCGCGGAGATCAAGGACCTGGGCGTCCCGGTCGTCGCCGTGCTCGGCAACCACGACCACCACGACGACCACCCCGACGAGGTCACCGCGATCCTGCGGGAGGCGGGCGCCCACGTCCTGGAGGGCGAGAGCGCGGTGCTGACCTGCGGGGACACCAAGGTCGGGGTGGCGGGCACCAAGGGCTTCGGCGGGGGCTTCGTGGGCCGCTGCGCCGGTGAGTTCGGCGAGCCGGTCATGAAGGAGTTCGTCGCCTACTCCCGGCGCTGCGCCGACGGCCTGCGCGGGGCGTTGCGGGAGCTGGCGGAGCAGGACTGCGACGTCCGCGTGGCGCTCACCCACTTCTCGCCCGTGCCGGACACCCTCGCCGGTGAACCGCTGGAGATCTACCCCTTCCTCGGCAGCTACCTGCTCGCGGAGGCGATCGACACGGCCGGCGCCGACCTCGCCGTGCACGGCCACGCCCACGCGGGCACCGAGCACGGCATGACCACCGGCGGGGTCAAGGTGCGCAACGTGGCCCAGCCGGTGATCGGACGGGCCTTCCACGTCTACCACCTGCGCCCGCAGGAGCGGGCGGGCTCGGCGGCCGGGGCGGCCTCCTCGACGGCGGGCTGAACCGGCCGGCAGCGGGTCGCGGACCACGGGTGTGACCAGCGGACCACGCGGTACTCGCGGGGCGCACGAGACACCACGTCACACCTCCCGTCCCGAAGGAGTGCCGAGATGACCGTCCCCGAGGAGAACCGGCCCAAGACCGAGTCGACCGACGAGGTGCTGACGTCGGCCGAGGAGACCGAGGAGCAGGGCTCGCCGGCCGGGGGTGCCTCGGGCCGCACGATGCGCGAGGCGCTCGAGGAGGCGGGGGTCGAGCCCGACGACTTCGAGGAGCGCTGACCCCGCGCCCCCGCAGGCCGGCCACGGCCCGGCGGACGGCTGACCCCCCGGTCAGCCTCCGGCCGGGCCGTCGTCGTCGGCGGGGACGACGCGGAAGGCGGCCCCGCCCACCGTGAGGATGCCGTCCGACAGTGGGGTGCAGCGCACGCCGCCCCCGCCGCGCAGGGCGCGCTGCGCGCCCGGTCCCAGGGTGGCGTCCATCCAGGCGCAGGGGCGGGCCGGGCGGTTCACCGCGAACCGCACCGGGCCGCTGCCGCAGTCCAGTTCCACGGTGGCGCCGACCAGCGCATCCACGTCCACGCCCCGCAGCAGGACGTTGCGGCGGGTGTGCCGCAGGTCCGCCCAGGGGGCGATGGCGCGCGGCAGGTTCTCCTCGGCCATGAGGGTCACCGACGCGTCGCGGTGCGCGGGCCGCGCGTAGTAGCGGTCGCCGACCAGTCCGAGGTGGCGCCGTACCTCCACCGACTCCACGCGCTCGTCGTCCGGCCCGGGCGAGGGCCCGTCGGCCGGACGCCCGGCGTACCGGTGCGCCGGCGAGACCAGCAGCTGCACCACCTCGACCCGGATCATGGGCCCACCCTAGGGGGTCTCCTCGCCCGCGGGGGTGCGCTCCGGCCCGGCCACCTGCGTCAGCGGCGTCCCGGCCGCCCACAGGCGTAATCGGGCGCCGTCGACGAGGTAGGTGCGACCCTGCCGGGAGGCCCACACGACGTCCCGGTGGGAGAACGTGCCGCGGTGCACGACCAGCCGCAGCCACGGCCCTGACCTCCGCCGCGCCGGGAGCCGCGTGCGGCAGGCGCAGGACGTCTCCTCGTCGGGCAGGGGCTCGGCGACCGGGCGGAACACCACGTCGAGCAGCCGGCCGTGCCGGTCGCGCGCGGCGAGGTGCGGCACGGTGTGCTCCGACGGCGGCAGCACCCGCCAGCCGTCCCGGCGCAGCATCCGGGCCACCGCCACGGCCAGCGCCGGGACGTCCAGTTCGGCCAGCTCGGGCGCGGTGTAGTAGCCCGCGCTGCGTCGTACACGCGTCCGGAAGCGGCGGCCCGCCACGACGGCCGTCACCGTGACCGCCGCCAGGACGGAGACCACCGCCGCGGGCCCGACGGTGCGCCAGGCCAGCGCGAGGCCCGCCGTCGCGGCGCACACGACGGCCACCAGGCCGGTGAGCGCGGGCAGCACCTGCCGCAGCCGGGGGCCGTCCCGCCCCGTCGCGCGCGTCGAGCGGCCGCTCCCGGCACGCGCCCGTGCGCCCTCCGGTCCCCGTCCGTCGCCGCCCGTCATCGGCGTCGCCCCCCGCCCCCGGACACGCCCTCGTGTGAGGAGGGGATACCCATCGGCACGACGCGGTGCCCCGGTGCGGCGCAATCAGGCCAAGGGTTGGCCGAAGTGAGCCGGGCCTCGCCGGGGCCGCCGCCGGAAGTGCCGGCCGGGCCGTTGTCAGTGGCGCGTGCGAGGCTGCTGGCCATGGACGAGACGGAGTTCATGCGCGGCCGTGTGTACGGCGCCGACCACGACGACGCGAGCCCCCGCCCCGGCCGCGCCTACGCCGAACTCGTCGGCGGCCCGCTGGACGGCCTGCTGCTCGACGTCACCGGCCGCCCCGACGACGCGCCCCGCGAGGTCGCGCTGACCACGGAGATAGGCCGCTACGGGCCGGGCGGGCGCGCCGTGTACCGGTGCCGCCCGGCCGACGCCCGCCGCTTCGACTGGGTGGAGGACACGCCGGGCGCGCTCTGAGGGCCGCCGCACCGACCCGGCTTGTTCGATCCTACGAACCTGTGCGCGAAGGGGTGCCGCGTGTACACGTCAGCTGATAGGAAACCTTCCTGTCAGTTCGCTCGGCCGCGCCACCGGTCCACCGGTACGGGGCCGCGCGACACCGACGCGGTTCCACCCCCCCTCCCACCCCCCACCACCCCTGGAGAACCCGTGGTGCGCACACCCGACGACACAGCAGGACCCTCCGGCACCTCCCGTCGCACGGTCATCGCCCTGATGGGCGCCCTGGCCGCGACCCCGCTGCTCGCCTCCCCGGGCGAGGCGGCGACCCGGCCGCTCGCCGCGGTCGGCCTCGACGACCCGGCGAAGAAGGAGATCGCCATGAAGCTCGTGTCGAGCGCGGAGAACTCCTCGCTCGACTGGAAGGCGCAGTACCAGTACATCGAGGACATCGGCGACGGCCGCGGCTACACCGCCGGCATCATCGGCTTCTGTTCCGGCACCGGCGACATGCTCGACCTGGTGCAGCTCTACACCGACCGCAAGCCCGGCAACGTCCTCGCGGGCTACCTGCCCGCGCTGCGCCGGGTCGACGGCACCGACTCGCATGCCGGCCTCGACCCGAACTTCCCGCGCGACTGGCGCAGGGCCGCCCAGGACACGGCGTTCCAGCAGGCGCAGAACGACGAGCGCGACCGCGTCTACTTCAACCCGGCCGTCCGCCAGGGCAAGACCGACGGGCTGCGCGCCCTCGGCCAGTTCGCCTACTACGACGCGATCGTCATGCACGGCGACGGCGACGACCCGACCAGCTTCCGCAACATCCGCAAGCGGGCGCTGCGCAGCGCCAAGCCGCCGGCGCAGGGCGGCAACGAGACGACGTACCTCAACGCCTTCCTCGACGCCCGGGTGTGGGCGATGAAGCAGGAGGAGGCGCACAGCGACACCAGCCGCGTCGACACGGCGCAGCGGGTCTTCCTGCGCAACGGCAACCTCGACCTGAACCCGCCGCTGGACTGGAAGGTCTACGGCGACAGCTACCACATCGGCTGACCGGCCGACGTGGGAAGGCGGGGCCGCCGGGGACACCTCACCCGGCGGCCCCGCCGCACGTCACGGGGCGCACGCGCCCCGGTGCTCAGGGCCGCAGCGGCAGCGACGCGCAGTTCGAGCCGGCCCGCTCACCCTCGAGGCGGTCGGTGAGCCAGGAGAGGGCGGCGCCCTGGTCCGTGAGCAGGGGCGTGACGTGGTTGATGATCGACCGGCCCAGGTCCGGCAGCACCACCGGCTTGTACGTCACGTCGACGCCCTTGGCGCACCAGGCCACGGCGAGGTCGCGGGCCTGCCGGTGCGGGACCAGGTCGTCGGCGGTGCCGGTGGCCACCCGTACGGGCGAGGCCGGCTTCAGGGCGCCGATGCGCTGGTCGGCGAGGAACGCCTTCAGCCTCGGCTCGGCGGCGATGATCTCGCTCAGGGACCGCCCGTCGGTGGTCCAGGCGGTGCTGCGCGCGGAGTTGTAGGCGAGCAGGGCGTCGCCCACGCACAGGGTGGACAGGTCCCTCAGTGCCGCCTTGCCGGTGGCGTTGAGGTGGGACTCGGCGATGGGCCTGAGCTCTGGGTCGGACTGCAGGAAGCCGTTGACCGACCAGCCCAGCGCGCCGGCCAGGTCACTGCCGTCGATGGCCTTGGTGACCTCGACCAGGTCGGCCGGGGGAGCGCCGGCGTAGGTGCCGGCGAGGCGCACGTCGGGGGCGTAGGAGGGCTGGAGCTCGGCGGCGGCCGCGGTGGCCCCGCCGCCCTGGCTGTAGCCGTACAGGGCCACGCGGGAGGCGGCGGTGACGGAGCTGCCGGACAGGGCGCGGGCCGCGCGGGCGGCGTCCAGGACGGCGTGCGCCTCGTCGACCCGGTTGACGTAGGTGTGCAGCCGGTCCGTGGTGCCGAGGCCCGCGTAGTCGGTGACCACGACCGCGATGCCGCGCGCGAGGAGCCGGTAGGCGGCCAGGTCCTCGTACCCGACGGACAGGGTCCCCGCGCCGATCACCAGCGGGTGCTCCAGGCCCAGGGAGGCGGCGCACTGGTCGCCCTGGCCCATGGTGCCGGGGGCGAGCACGACGAGCGGGCGCGGGCCGCCGCCGCGCCAGGCGGCGGACGGTTCGACGTAGGCGCCGGTGACGGCGACGGGTGCGCCGTTGGAGTCGGTGGACTTGTACATCAGCCGGGTCGCCGTGCCCGGGAGGGGCCCGTCCAGGCCCGGGAGGCTCAGCGCCAGGTGGAGGGGTTCGCTGCGCACCAGCGCGCCGTCGGCCGCCGGGAGGGTGTCCGGCGGGGTGTAGAAGGCCGGGATGGTGACACCGCGTGAGACGACGGCGCCGTTCTGGCCCGCGGCGGCGGGGAGGGCGGTGGCGCCCAGGCAGGCGGCGGTGGTGACGGCCGCGGCCAGGATGCGGGCAGGGGTGGGCATGGCGGGACCTCCGGAACGTGGGGAGGCCGAGCCCGCGTCTGCGGCTCGGTGACGCAACGACCCGGTGGGGCGGGGTCGTTCGCCGGTCCCCGTGGGGCGGGGCTGGCGACGGCGCGCGGCAGCGGACGTCCCGGCCCGTGCCGCGCACCGTTCTCGGACGGAGTGTCAGGACGGTAACGGGGACGGGGTTACCGGCGGTACTGGTCGGTAGGTTACGGTTCGGTAATGTAACCGGGCGTGAACGCCGCGCCGGGCGCGGCCGTACCCGCGGACGAGGGACCCGGTGCGGTGAGTGGCCCGGCTCACATGGCACTGACCGGACGACACCGACACGATGGTCCCGTCACCGGCAGGCTGAAGGGATCCGCATGTTCCGCAAGGTGCTGGTCGCCAACCGAGGCGAGATCGCGATCCGGGCGTTCCGCGCCGGCTACGAGCTGGGAGCGCGCACCGTCGCGGTCTTCCCCCACGAGGACCGCAACTCGCTGCACCGGCTCAAGGCCGACGAGGCCTACGAGATCGGCGAGCCCGGCCACCCGGTGCGCGCCTACCTCTCCGTCGAGGAGATCGTCGCCGCGGCACGCCGCGCGGGCGCGGACGCCGTCTACCCGGGCTACGGGTTCCTCTCCGAGAACCCCGAACTGGCCCGCGCCTGCGCCGGGGCGGGCATCACCTTCGTCGGCCCCGACGCCGACACGCTGGAACTGACCGGCAACAAGGCCCGCGCCGTGGCCGCCGCCCGCGCGGCCGGCGTGCCCGTGCTCGGCTCCTCGCAGCCCTCCACCGACGTCGACGCACTCGTGCGCGCCGCGGACGACGTCGGCTTCCCCGTCTTCGTCAAGGCGGTCGCGGGCGGCGGCGGGCGCGGCATGCGCCGCGTCGACCGGCCCGAGCAGCTGCGCGAGTCCATCGAGGCCGCGGCCCGCGAGGCGGCCTCCGCCTTCGGCGACCCCACCGTCTTCCTGGAGAAGGCCGTCGTCGAACCCCGTCACATCGAGGTGCAGATCCTCGCCGACGGCGAGGGGAACGTCATCCACCTCTACGAACGCGACTGCTCCCTCCAGCGCCGCCACCAGAAGGTCATCGAGCTGGCGCCCGCGCCCAACCTCGACCCGGAGCTGCGCGACCGGATCTGCGCCGACGCCGTCCGCTTCGCCCGCGAGATCGGCTACCGCAACGCCGGCACCGTGGAGTTCCTGCTCGACCGCGACGGCAACCACGTCTTCATCGAGATGAACCCCCGCATCCAGGTCGAGCACACGGTCACCGAGGAGGTCACCGACGTCGACCTGGTCCAGGCCCAGCTGCGCATCGCCGCCGGGGAGACCCTCGCCGACCTCGGCCTGTCCCAGGACACCGTCACCCTGCGCGGCGCGGCCCTGCAGTGCCGCATCACCACCGAGGACCCCGCCAACGGCTTCCGCCCCGACACCGGCCGCATCAGCGCCTACCGCTCCCCGGGCGGCTCGGGCATCCGCCTCGACGGCGGAACCACCCACGCCGGTACGGAGATCAGCGCCCACTTCGACTCGATGCTGGTCAAACTGACCTGCCGGGGCCGCGACTTCCAGGCCGCGATCGGCCGCGCCCGGCGTGCCGTGGCCGAGTTCCGCATCCGCGGCGTCGCCACCAACATCCCGTTCCTCCAGGCGGTCCTGGACGACCCCGACTTCCGGGCCGGGCGGGTCACGACCTCCTTCATCGAGCAGCGCCCGCACCTGCTCACCGCCCGCTCCTCGGCCGACCGCGGCACCAAGCTGCTCACCTACCTGGCCGACGTCACCGTCAACAAGCCGCACGGCGAACGCCCCGACCTGCTCGACCCCCTGGTCAAGCTGCCCCCGCTGCCCGAGGGCGAGCCGCCCGCCGGGTCCCGGCAGCGCCTGGTCGACCTCGGGCCCGAGGGCTTCGCCCGCGGGCTGCGCGAGTCGCCCACCATCGGCGTCACCGACACCACCTTCCGCGACGCCCACCAGTCGCTGCTCGCCACCCGCGTGCGCACCAAGGACCTCCTCGCGGTGGCCCCCGTCGTCGCCCGTACGCTGCCCGGACTGCTGTCCCTGGAGTGCTGGGGCGGCGCGACCTACGACGTGGCCCTGCGGTTCCTCGCCGAGGACCCCTGGGAGCGCCTGGCCGCCCTGCGCGAGGCCGTGCCCAACCTCTGCCTCCAGATGCTGCTGCGCGGCCGCAACACCGTCGGCTACACCCCGTACCCGACCGAGGTGACCGACGCCTTCGTGCAGGAGGCCGCCGCCACCGGCATCGACATCTTCCGCATCTTCGACGCCCTCAACGACGTCGACCAGATGCGCCCCGCCATCGACGCCGTCCGCGCCACCGGAACCGCCGTCGCCGAGGTCGCCCTGTGCTACACGGCCGACCTGTCCGACCCGGGGGAGCGGCTCTACACCCTCGACTACTACCTGCGCCTCGCCGAGCGGATCGTCGAGGCCGGCGCCCACGTGCTGGCCGTCAAGGACATGGCGGGCCTGCTGCGCGCACCGGCCGCCGCGACCCTGGTCTCCGCGCTGCGCCGCGAGTTCGACCTGCCGGTGCACCTGCACACCCACGACACCGCCGGCGGGCAGCTCGCCACCTACCTGGCCGCGATCGGGGCCGGCGCCGACGCCGTGGACGGAGCCGTCGCCTCCATGGCCGGCACCACCTCCCAGCCGTCGCTGTCGGCGATCGTCGCCGCCACCGACCACTCGGCCCGCCCCACCGGCCTGGACCTGCGCGCGGTCGGCGACCTCGAACCGTACTGGGAGAGTGTCCGCAAGGTCTACGCCCCCTTCGAGGCGGGCCTGGCCTCGCCCACCGGGCGCGTCTACCACCACGAGATCCCCGGCGGCCAGCTGTCCAACCTGCGCACCCAGGCGGTCGCGCTCGGCCTCGGGGACCGCTTCGAGGACATCGAGACCATGTACGCCGCCGCCGACCGCATCCTCGGCCGGCTGGTGAAGGTCACCCCGTCCTCGAAGGTCGTCGGCGACCTGGCCCTGCACCTGGTGGGCGCGGGCGTCACCCCGGAGGACTTCGAGGCGACCCCCGAGCGGTTCGACATCCCCGACTCGGTCATCGGCTTCCTGCGCGGCGAACTCGGCACCCCGCCCGGCGGCTGGCCCGAGCCGTTCCGCACCCGCGCGCTGAGGGGCCGCCCCGCGGCCAAGCCCGTCCAGGAGCTCGGCCCCGAGGACCGCGAGGGCCTGGAGAAGGACCGCAGGGCCACCCTCAACCGGCTGCTGTTCCCTGGCCCGACGCGGGAGTTCGAGACCCACCGCCACACCTACGGCGACACCGGCGTGCTCGACAGCAAGGCCTTCTTCTACGGCCTGCGCCCCGCCAAGGAGTACGCCGTCGACCTGGAGCCCGGCGTGCGCCTGCTGATCGGGCTGCAGGCCGTCGGCGAGGCCGACGAGCGCGGCATGCGCACCGTGATGGCCACGCTCAACGGCCAGTTGCGGCCCATCCAGGTCCGCGACCGGGCCGCCGCCTCCGACGTGCCCGCCACCGAGAAGGCCGACCGCGCCAACCCCGGCCACGTGGCCGCGCCGTTCGCCGGCGTGGTGACCCTCTCGGTCGCCGAGGGCGACGAGGTGGAGGCCGGCGCCACCGTCGCCACCATCGAGGCGATGAAGATGGAGGCCGCCATCACCGCCCCGAGGGCGGGCCGGGTCGGCCGCCTGGCCATCACCCGCATCCAGCAGGTGGAGGGCGGCGACCTGCTCGTCGAACTGGCCTGATCCGGACCGGCCGTTCGGCGGCCGGACAGGCGAAGGGGGCGCGGGCCGAAGCCCGCGCCCCCACCCGGTCGGGGACCGGGACCTACGGGAAGGACGTCACCTTCGACGGCACGGTGTCCGTGCCCGAGGTGGGTGCGCCCGTGTCGTTGATCACGTGCGCGTACTGGCCCTTGCCGCCGAGCGAGATCACCAGCAGGTCGTGCATCTTGATGCCGGACTTCACCGGCACCTGGAAGCCGTGGTGCTGGACGATCGACGGATCGCTCGTGTAGTTGCAGTAGCTGCCGAGCCCCCACGCCTCGTGGGTGTTCACGGTGTCGGCCACCTTGTAGGCGGCGTAGCCGACGATGCCGTCGTGGGTGATGGCGGCGGCGTTGGGCGCGTCGTACGCCTTCTCGTTCTGGAAGAAGATCGTCCGGCCGCGCTCACCGGCCCAGTACACGTCGTACTTGTTGAAGTGCTCGACGAACAGGCCGGTCGCAAGCACGTCGTCGCCGTTGACCCGCAGGCCGTAGTCGGCCCGGTTGGTGTCCCAGCCGACGCCGTCGCCGTGGTCCGCGCGCCACAGCCAGGTGTGGTCGATGATCACGTCGTCGCTGTTGACCACGACCGAGTTGGTGGCCTTGCCGGCGCCCGCGCCGCCGACGCGCACGAACACGTCCTGCATGGTGGTCGGGTTGGCCGCGTGGTCGGCGCTCGCGTCGGCCGGGCCGATCCGCAGCAGCGTGTCGGAGTTGACCGTGCCGGCGTCGATCAGGAAGCCGGCCAGGCGCACCCCGTCCACGTCCGCCACGTGCATCGCGTCCACGCCGCCGTCCGGCACCAGCGTGGCCAGGCCGAGGCCCAGGACCACGGTGTTGGCGCGGGTGACCTCGATGGCCCGGTCCAGGTGGTACACGCCGGGCGTGAACAGCAGGTTCAGGCCCTGGGCGAGCGCCGCGTTGATGGTGCTCGCCGTCGCGCCGGGCTTGACGACGTAGAACTGGCTGAGCGGCAGCGACGTGCCGCCGCTGTTGGCCGGCCAGGACACACCGCGCGCGTTGGTGCGCTTGGCGGGCACGAACACCTTGTACTCGCTGCCGTCCAGGTACAGGAACGGCTTCTCGCGGGAGACCGGGGTGGTGTCCAGCGTGGTGTACGGGCCGCTGTCGAAGTTCGTCGCCGGGGCGCCCTGGACACCGGTGAACGTCATGTTCCACACGCCGTTGGTCCAGCCGCCGACCGAGCTGTCGCGGGTGTACCACTGCTGCTGCGAGTACGGTCCGACGGTGCCGTCGACCTTCGAGTCAGCGATGTAGCCGCCGGAGGCCCAGCCGTAGCCGTTCGGGGCGAGGTTGAGACCGCCCTGGACGTGGATGCGGCGGAACGGCGCGGCCTGCGCGACCGCCCAGCGGTCGGTGCCGTTCACGGGCCGCAGGGCCAGGTTCTCCGCCGAACGCCAGAAGTTCTGGGTGGCGTTGCCGTTGAACCAGCCCGCGTCGACGGTGACGTCACCGTTGATCTGCGTGTCGTCCGGGTTCAGGCCGAGGCCCGAGATGGAGGTGTAGAACCCGAGCTGGGCGTTGATCCCGTTGTACGTGCCCGGCTTCAGCAGGAACTGGTAGCGGCCGCTGCCGAACTGGGCCGTCTCCTGCTGGGCGAAGACCTGGTCGAACTTCTGCTGGAGGTTGGGGGTCGAGGGGTCGACCACGATGACGTTGGGGCCGAGGTCGCCGCCGCCCTGGATCGGGCCGCCGCCGTTGCCCGAGGAGCCGGTGTGCACGCCGACCTCCCACAGGGAGTAGCCGTACCCGGTGCCCCGCGCGGTGCCGTTGATCCGCACGTACCGGCCCGAGCCGCTGACGTCGTAGGACGCCTGGCCGCCGGTCGCGCCCGTGACGCTCTTGAGGGTGGTCCAGCTCTGGCCGTCGCCGGACGTCTGGATCTGGAAGTCCTTGGCGTACGCGGCCTCCCAGTTCAGGTCCACCTTGCACAGGTCCTGCACCGAGCCCAGGTCCACCTGCACCCACTGCGGGTCGGTGGGCAGGCTGGACCAGCGGGTCGCGGTGTTGCCGTCGAAGGCGGCGGAGGCGGGGGTGCCGGCGTTCTCCGTCGAGGACGCCGAAGCGGGCTTGCCTTGGGCCGCGTTGGCGGTGCCGCAGGTCGTCGTGGAGCCACCGCCCGAGGAGCCGTAGACCTGGAACTCCCAGAGGGAGTAGCCGTACTGCGTGGCGCGGTGCACGCCCAGCATGCGGACGTAGCGGCCCTGCCCGGAGACGGTCACGGAGTCGGTGCCGCCGTCGCCGCCCGTGACGGACTTCAGGTCGGACCAGTTCTGGCCGTCGGCCGAGATCTGGAGGATGTAGTCCTTGCCGTAGGCAGCCTCCCAGTTGAGGTCGATCCGGCTGACCGAGGCGCTCGCGCCCAGGTCGACCTGGAGCCACTGGTTGTCGGTCGCGGCCGACGACCAGCGGGTGGTGGTCGAGCCGTCCACGGCGTAGCCGGCGGGCGTGCCGGCGTTCTCGGTGGAGGACGCCGTGGCGGTGCGGCCCTGCGACAGCAGGGCGTCGGCGGCCACCGCGGAGGGGTGGGTGGTCGGAAGGGAGATCAGCGCTGCGGTGGCGGCGAGCGCGACACCCAGCGATCTCTTTCTCAGTCTCATACGGTGTCCCTGCGGATGCGACGGAAGGGCGAGACGAACGGGACGGACGTGGTCGACGAACGGGATCGGCGAACGGGATCGCCGAACAAAACCGCACGCGAGTGACTAGCCGGATCGGGCGGCCCCACGGCTTAGTTCACGGCTTGATTTAACTGATGACCCCAGTGTCACGGCAAGACGTCGGCAGCAGGAATCTTTGAAACGTTGACCACGGGTGCCGCGCGGTGACGGCACCCGTGTTCAAGACGTGGAGGTTTCGCGCCCACCGCGTGGACCACGCGCGGGCGTCGGCGGCCCGGCCCCCGCTCAGGTCTGCGTCAGCGGCGCGTACACCGACGCGTCCAGACCGAACGTCCAGGCCACGCCCTCCCGGGCGGTCCGGGTCGTGGGCGGCACCCGCAGCCAGTACGTGCGCCGCGAACCGTCTGGCTCCGGCGTGGAGTTGAGCACCTCCACCATCACGACCGGCTCGTCCCCGACCAGGTCGATCCGCCACAGCGTGCCGGTCTCGTCCGTGTGCAGCGGGCGGGCCCCGGAGTCGGCCAGGTAGCGCTCGTAGCCGTAGAACTCCAGCATCACCCGGCGCAGTTCGGCGTTCTCCTCGTCCCGGATGCGCTGCGGGGTCAGCGTCCGCAGCTCCTCGAGGAACGCCGCCGGGACCGGCATGCCCCGCCACGCGTACAGCGCGAAGCCGTCCGGGTAGGCCAGCGCCGGGCCGTCGCCGCGGTCGAGCCGTCCTGCCTCGTCCCGGTGCAAGGCGACCGGGCGCTCGCACACGACGGCCACCTCGCGATACGGCCACCACCAGCCCGCGGCGCGGCACACCTCGGCCAGCCCGTCGAGCGGACCCTCCCGGGTGGCGAACGCCGCCAGCCACGGCGCGTCGTGCTGCCCCAGGACCGCGTCCAGCAGCACGAGCCGGGTCTCCGCCCCGTCGCCCAACTCCTCGAGCACGCCCGCGCGGATCCGGTCGACCAGCGCCTGCGTGAAGTCCCACAGCCGGCCACCGGTCGCCGACCAGTGCGCCGCCCAGCCCTGCGGACCCAACGCGGCGTGGAGCCGCGCCCGTTCCCGCGCCCACGGAGCGCTGCGCACCGCCTCCCGCACACTCGGGCCCGGGTCCCGAAGCGCCCGCACCAGCGTCACCGCCTCGCGCGGCGACGCCGCCCACACCACCCGCTCCGGCTCCGCCAGGCCGGCCCGCCGGTACGCCAGCCGGACCCCGGCCTCGGCCCGCGCCCGATCCGCCGGCGCCGTCGAGGCGGCCCACGCACGCCAGTCGGCGACCGCGTCCAGGTCCACCGCCGGGCCGCCCACCGCCGTGCCGCCCACCGCCACCGTCCGCGATGCCTCCGGCACATCGTCACCCGCCGTCCCCGCCACCGTCTCCGTCTCCTTCTCCGTCCCCGCCACGGTCTCCGCTCCCGTCTCCGTCACCGTCCGCGCACCCCTCGTCGCCGCCACCGTCTGTCCGCCGTCCGCCGACACCCGCGTCACCGTCCGCCGCTCCCGCCTCAGTCCGCCACGATCCGCACCGACCCCGGCACGTACTCCCGCTGCCGGACCACCCGGTACCAGCCCTTCGGCAGGGCGATCACCGCGTGCTCCTCGTGCACCACCCGGCCGCCCTTGGGCAGGTGCAGCAGCATCGGCCCGAACGGCCCCGGCTCCCGCACCAGTTCGCCCGGACCGACCACCGCGTGGGCGTGGCCGGTCACCTCGCCCAGCGCCAGCACCAGCCGCCCCCGTCCGTCCCTCGGCTCCCGCGGCGCGCCCGTGACGTGGGACGGAACCGCCCCGTCGGCCACGGGCACGAGCAGGACGTCTCCCTGCCGGTACATGCGTGCTCCCCTCCGGCGGCGCCCCGTGCGCCGCCCCTCACGACCGCGACAGTAGGGGCCCCCACTGACAACGCCCCGAACCCCGACCCGGCCCGTGCGGTGTCAGTGCCTGTTGGTAGAACTGCGACCACACAGACCGCGTCCGTCCATCCCCGGGAGCAGCCGCATGACCATCGGTGACCACCTGCACGCCTTCCACGGGCTGCCCGCGTTCACCTTCCCCGACCCCGAGGCGAAGGCGGAACTCCCCGCCCCGGACTCGGTCGCCTGGCGCGTCACCAGCGACGTGTACGACGCGGACGAGGAGTGGGAGAGCGCCTTCGCCCGCTTCCTCGACGCGGTCGACACCACCGCGGTCCGCGCGCTGGTCGTCGGCGCCTGGCAGGAGGCGTACGACACCGACCCCTCCGGCGTCGTCGAGGCACTGGTCGCGGCCCGGGACCGGCTGCCCGCCCTGCGGGCCCTGTTCGTCGGCGACATGGTGGGGGAGGAGTGCGAGATCTCCTGGATCCACCAGACCGACGTCACCCCGCTCCTCGCCGCCTTCCCCGCGCTGGAGGAGCTCGGCGTGCGCGGCGGCACGGAACTGCGCTTCCCGGCGGTCCGGCACGAGGCGCTGCGCCGGCTCACCGTGCAGACCGGCGGCCTGCCCGCCGAGGTGGTGCGGGGCATCGGCGCCAGCGACCTGCCCGCCCTGGAACACCTCGACCTGTGGCTCGGCACCCCGGACTACGGCGGCGACAGCGAGGCGTCCGACCTGGAGCCGATCCTGTCCGGCGCCCGCCTGCCGCGCCTGCGCCACCTGGCCCTGCGCAACAGCGAGATGCAGGACGCCGTCGCCGCCGCCGTGGCCTCCGCGCCCGTGGTCGCCCGGCTGGAGACGCTGGACCTGTCCATGGGCGTCCTGACCGACGAGGGCGCCGCCGCGCTGCTCGGCGGCCAGCCCCTCACCCACCTCAAGGCGCTCGACCTGCACCACCACTACATCGGCGAACCCCTGCAGGAGCGGCTGCGCCAGACCCTCGAACCGGCCGGCGTCCTCCTGGACCTCGACCGCGGCGACGCCGACGAGGACGAGGACGGCGACGGCACGGTCTGGCGCTACGTCGCCGTGGGCGAGTGACCTCCGGCGGGCCGGCCGCAGCGCGCTTCGCGGTGGTGGGCAACCCCGGCAACCGCCGGGTCGACCTCTTCGCCGACGCGGTGCGCGCGGCCGGCCTGCCCGGTCCCCGCGTCGTCCCCTGGGCGGACGTCCTGCGCGACGGCGGCGCCGACTTCGCGCCCGGGGAGATCGTCCGCCTCGACTCGCCCGGGGAGGACGCCGACGTCGACCGGCTGCTGCGCGGCACGGACGACCCGACCCGCGTCGAGGGCTCGGCCCGCTGGTACGCCACGTTCACGTCCGCCCTGCGCGGACTGCGCGGCGGCCGGCGCCTGGACGACCCGGACGACCTGGCGGTGCTCTTCGACAAGCGCCGCTGCCACGCCGTCCTGGCCGCCGCCGGGGTGCCCGTCCCCGCCTCGCCCACCTCCGGGCCCGGCGCCCCGCCGGTGCGCGGCTGGGACGACGTACGGGCGCTGATGCGCGAGCACCGCATGCCGCGGCTGTTCGTGAAGCTCGCCCACGGGTCGTCCGCGTCCGGGGTGCTCGCCGTGGAGTCGGCGGGCGGCGGCCGCATCCGGGCCACCACCTCCGTCGAACTCGCCCCGGACGGACGCCTTTATAACTCCCTGCGGATCCGCCGCTACACCGACGAGCGGCAGATCGCGGCCGTCGTGGACGCGCTGGCCCCGGACGGACTCCACCTGGAGCGCTGGCTGCCCAAGGCGTCCCAGCGGGGCCGCGCCGCGGACCTGCGGGTCGTCGTGGTCGACGGCCGGGCCACGCACGCCGTGGTGCGCACCAGCACCTCACCGCTGACCAATCTCCACCTCGGCGGGCGCCGCGGGGACCTGGACGAGGCCCGCGCCGCCGTGGAGTCGGCGGGCGCCCGCTGGACGGACGTCCTCACCGTGTGCGAGCGGGCCGCGGCCTGTTTCCTGCGCACGCTGTGCGTCGGCGTCGACCTCCTCCCGGCCATCGGCTGGCGCCGCGCGGCCGTCGGCGAGGTCAACGCGTTCGGTGACCTCCTGCCCCGCCTCACCGGCCTCCCTGGCAGCGGCGCCGAGGGCCGGGACACGTACGCGGCCCAGGTCACCGCGGCACTGCGCCGGCACGGGCCCACGCGCGCACCCGGCGCGCACGACCCCCAACGCCCCGACGACCCGAACGATCCGCGGGACGCCAACGAACCGAACGTCCCGCACGGCACGCACCACCCGCTCCACCCGCACGACACCAGAACGGGATCCGCTCATGCGATCGCCTGACCCGACGCCCCCGCACCACCCGCCGAGCGTCCCGCCCCCGCACCCGCACCCGGACATGAACCGGATCGTCGGCAGCCACGACCTGCTGCTCGTCACCCTCGACACCCTCCGCCACGACGTCGCCGAAGAACTGGCCGCCGCAGGCCGCCTGCCGAACCTCGCCCGCCACCTGCCCGGCGGCCGCTGGGAGGAGCGGCACGCCCCGGGCAGCTTCACCTACGCCTCCCACCAGGCGATCTTCGCCGGGTTCCTGCCCACCCCCGCGTCCCCCGGCCCGCACCCGCGGCTGTTCGCGGCCCGCTTCGCCGGCAGCGAGACCACGGCGGACGGCACCTACGTGTACGACACCCCCGACCTGGTGAGCGGTCTCGCGGCGGCCGGCTACCACACGGTCTGCGTCGGGGGAGTGGGCTTCTTCAACCGGCAGGGCCCGCTCGGCTCGGTGCTGCCCGGCCTGTTCCAGGAGGCCCACTGGGAACCGGAGTTCGGCGTCGCCTCGCCCACCTCCTTCGAGGCCCAGGTCGCCTGCGCCGAGCGCGTCGTGCGCCGACTGCCCGCCGACCGGCGCCTGTTCCTCTTCGTGAACGTCTCGGCGCTCCACCAGCCCAACTGGTTCCACCTGCCCGGCGCCACCCGCGAGGCCGGCGACACCCGCGCCTCGCACGCCGCCGCGCTGGAGTACGTCGACCGGCACATCGGCCGCCTGTTCGCCGCGGCGAGCAGCAGGCGCCGCTGCTTCGCCGTCGTCTGCTCCGACCACGGCACCGCCTACGGCGACGACGGCTACACCGGCCACCGCATCGGCCACCCGTCGGTCTGGACCGTGCCCTACGCCCACTTCTTCCTCGACGGGGAGGCGACCACCCCATGACCGCGACGGCGACCGGGACCCCGGCGACGGCCACCACGGCGTCCCCGTACCAGAGTTACGTCTACGCCTACCCGCACAAGACCGCGTACCGCCCGCTGCCCGACCGCCCGGCGCTGCGCACCCTGTGGGCCGACGAGCCCAAGGACGCGCTCTCGCTGTACCTGCACGTCCCGTTCTGCGAGGTCCGCTGCGGCTTCTGCAACCTGTTCACCCGGATCGGCGCCCCGGACGGCCTGACCACCGCCTACCTGGACGCGCTGGACCGCCAGGCGACCGCCGTCCGCGAGGCCCTGGAGGACGGCGGGCGGGGCCGGGACGGCGCGGGCGGCCGGGGCGGGCTCCGCTTCGCGACGGCCGCGTTCGGCGGGGGCACGCCCACCTTCCTGACCGCCGCCGAGCTGACCCGGCTGTGCGACATCGCCGAGCACCGGATGGGCGCCGACCTGCGGGCCGTGCCGCTGTCCGTGGAGGCCTCGCCCGCGACGGCCACCGCCGACCGCCTCGCGGTCCTGGCCGAGCGCGGCGCCACCCGGCTCAGCCTCGGTGTGCAGAGCTTCGTCGACTCCGAGGCGCGCGCCGCCGTACGCCCCCAGCGCCGGGCGGACGTGGAGGCGGCCCTCGCCCGCGTCCGCGAGGCGCGCATACCGGTGCTGAACATCGACCTCATCTACGGCATCGACGGCCAGACGGACGCCACCTGGCTCCACTCGCTGGACGCGGCCCTGGCCTGGCGACCGGAGGAGCTGTACCTCTACCCGCTGTACGTCCGCCCCCTCACCGGCCTCGACCGCCGCCGCGGCGGCCCCGACCCGGCCTGGGACGCGCAGCGGCTGCGCCTGTACCGCCTCGGCCGCGACCACCTCCTCGCCCACGGCTACACGCAGCAGTCCATGCGCATGTTCCGCCGCGCCGACGCACCGCCCCAGGGCGCGGACGACTACGCCTGCCAGACCGACGGCATGATCGGCCTGGGCTGCGGCGCCCGGTCGTACACGGCCGGGCTGCACTACTCGTTCGACTACGCCGTCGGCATGCACGAGATCCGCGGCATCATCGACGACTACGTGTCCCGCCCGGCCGCCGACTTCGCCCGCGCCGAGCACGGCCGGCGGATGACCCCGGACGAGGCCCGCCGCCGCCACCTGCTGCAGTCCCTGCTGCAGGCCGAGGGCCTGGACACCGACGACTACCGCGCCCGCTTCGGCGCCGGCCCCGCCGACCACTTCGGCCCCGAGCTGGACCGGTTCGCCGCGCGCGGCTGGCTGGCGGACGACGGCCCGGGCTCACCGCGGCTGCGGCTCACCCCCGAGGGGCTGGCCCACTCCGACGCGATCGGCCCGGAGCTGTTCTCCCCGGCGGTACGGGCCGCGATGGCCGCGTACGAGCGGAAGTAGTGCTGTCCCATGGACCTGACGATCCTGTACCGCGGGCCGCTGGCCTCGTGCGACTACGACTGCCCGTACTGCCCGTTCGCCAAGCGGCGCGACAGCACGGCGCAGTTGCGCACGGACCGGGCCTGCCTGGACCGCTTCACCGGCTGGGTGGCCGGGCAGACCGCTGACCGCCTGTCGATCCTGTTCACGCCCTGGGGCGAGGGGCTGGTGCGCTCCTGGTACCGGCGCGCCCTGGTCGACCTGTCCCGGCTGCCGCACGTGCGGCGCGTCGCCATCCAGACCAACCTGAGCTGCCGCACCGACTGGCTCGCGGACGCCGACCCCGACACCGTGGCCCTGTGGTGCACGTACCACCCGGGCCAGACCCCCTACGACCGCTTCGTCGCCAAGTGCCGTGACCTCGCGGACCGGGGCGTCCGCCACAGCGTCGGCATCGTCGGCCTGCCCGAGCACCTCGACGCGGCCCGCCGCCTGCGCGCCGACCTGCCCGCGCACGTCTACCTCTGGGTGAACGCCGCCGAGGGCCACACCTACGACGATGCCGAGGCCGACCGGTGGACCGCCCTCGACCCGCTGTTCCCCTACAGCCGCCACCCGCACGCCAGCGCCGGACTGCCCTGCCGCACCGGCGAGTCGGTCGTCTCCGTCGACGGCGAGGGCACCGTCCGCCGCTGCCACTTCGTGCGCGCCGAGCTCGGCAACCTCTACGACGGCTCGTACCGCACGGCCCTGCGCCCGCGTCCCTGCCCCCTGGCCGTGTGCGACTGCCACATCGGCTACGTCCACCTCGAAACCCTGCCGCTGTACGACGAGTTCGCGGGCGGAGTCCTCGAACGCATCCCCGCGCGCCCGGTCGACGGACCCACGTTTGCCGCGCGCCGCGGGGGTATGCGACTACCATGAGTGAAACGAACAACGACACGAGCAAGCAGTCCGCCACCCGGCAGACGGCGTCCAAGGCCCGCCGCACGGCGGGCAAGGCGACCGCTCCGGCGGCCCAGACGGCGAGGAAGACCGCCGACGCCGCCGGTGACGCGGCGTCAACGGCCAAGGGCGGCGCGGCGCGTGCCGCGGACGCGACGAGCGGTGTCGCCCACTCGGCCGCCGACGCCGTGGCCACGGGCCGCAAGGCCGTCATCACCGCCTCGGGTCACGTCGCGGCGACCGCCAAGACGGCCTGGACGGTGATCGCCCACCGCAAGCTGGTCGCCGCGGGCGTCGGCGCCGGCATCACCGCGCTGAGCGCCGCGTCCTACGCCCTGGGCCGCCGCTCCGGCCACCAGCCGCAGGGGCCGCTCACGCGCCTCACCAACGGCCGGATCTGACGTCCTGGCGACGACAGGCGCGCGGGCCGCACAGCGGCGCCCGCGCCGACCCGGCCCACCGACGCGTCCTTCCCCCACGTGATTCCTTGCTGCGGGGGAGGGGCGCGTCGCTGTGTCGACTGCTGTGCTCCGAGGCCCGGTTGGGGTAGGGCGACTCACGGGCGGCAGGGCAGGGCGACCTCCCACGTGTCGACCGCGTAGTGGACGGTCATCCCGTGGCGGGCGTAGAGCGCGGGCGCCCCGGTGGTGTTCGCGGTGTCCACGCCCAGCCCCACGGTGTCCCGCCCCCGCGCCGCGAACGCGGCGAACGCCTGGCGCAGCAGCAGCCCTCCGAGCCCGCGCCCGCGTGCCTCGCGCAGCACGCCCACGCTGCGGATCCAGCCCATCGCGGCACGGTCGTCACGGGCGATCAGGAAGCCGGCGTCGCCGAGGTCGTCGGTGGTGACGATCCACACGAGCGACCAGTCGAGCCCGTCCGCGTCGACGTCGTGCAGCCAGGAGGACAGTCCGCGCGGCTGGAAGTCGAAGTGGCCGGCGAACGCGGCCTGGTACAGCGCGTGGACGCGCGCCCGGTCGGCCGGCGCGGTGCAGGCCCGGACCCGTACGCCCGTCGGCGGCGGCACCGGACGGTCCCCGGCCGGGTCCAGCGGCCGCCGCAGCACGTGGTACCGCCGTACGACACCCCAGCCGCGCTCTTGGAGCAGGCGGACGTCGAGCGTGGGCCGGACGTTGAGGTGCAGGTGCACCACCGCCCGTCCGGCGCCGTTCTCCCGCGCCCTCTCCCGGGCCCGCGCCTGGAGCGCGTCCAGCACGAGCTCCCCGGCCCGCTGGTGGCCGGGCAGCACGTAGTGGTCCACGTCGATGCGCTCACCCCCGGACTCGTCCCACAACAGCCCGTAGGCCACGAGCCGTTCCCCGTCGAACGCGAGCCACGAGTCCCGCGCCAGGTCGACCTCGGGGTGCTTCAGGTCGGCCTCGACCGTGTGCAGGTCCGTCTCCGGCCGTCCGATCTCCAGCACGTCGACGGCGTTCAGCAGCTCGGTCACCGCGGGGGAGTCGTCGAGCGCGGCGGGGCGCAGGGCGTAGGGGGTGTCTTGTCGATCAGGCCGGGCTCGCGGCGTCTGGCACCGCGCCTCGCCGCGTTGTCGTCGGTCCCCGATGCTCCGCATCGACTCCCTCCTCCGCCTTGCGATGCACGGCACCAGACGCCGCTCCCTGATCCGGCCTGATCGACAAGACACCCCCTAGGACATGCGGCCAGCGTCGGCCGCACGCCCCCCGCCCGCAACGCAATTTCCCCGGACCCCCGCCCGCTCGGCTCCGGAGCGCGGACCGTGCTCAACCGGTCGACGTGCCGAACCACCGCGCCAGGGACTCCCGCAGGCCCTCCTGGTCCTCGCCCAGCCACGCCACGTGGCCGTCCGGACGCAGCAGCACCGCCGGAGTGTCCAACTCCTCGCTGACGTCGGCGACATGGTCCACGCGGTCGGCCCAGCCGTCCACCGACAGGCGGCCCGTCTGGTCGAGGAGCAGGCCGCGTCCGCGGTGCATCTCGGCGTACAGGCGGCCCCGCTTCAGCTGGACGTCCCGCATCCGCCGGCCGAGCAGGTCGGGGCCGTCGCCGAAGTCGTAGCGGATGGTGAGGGCCGAGATCTTCGCGATCAGGTAGCGGTTGACCTCCTCGAAGTCCATCAGCTCGGCCACCAGCCGGCGCACCGCCTGGGGGCCCGGCTCGGTCGACATCAGGTGCAACTGCGCGCGGCTGTGGTCCAGCACCGCGGTGGCCACCGGATGGCGTTCGCCGTGGTAGGTGTCCAGCAGCCCCTCCGGGGCCCATCCGGCCACCTCGGCGGCCAGTTTCCAGCCGAGGTTGAACGCGTCCTGGAGGCCGAGGTTGAGGCCCTGCCCGCCGGTCGGCGGGTGGACGTGGGCCGCGTCGCCGGCCAGCAGCACCCGCCCCGCGCGGTAGCGCTCGGCCTGCCGGGTGGCGTCGCCGAAGCGGGACAGCCAGCGCGGGGAGTGCACCCCGAAGTCCGTGCCGGCGACCGCGATCAATTGCTGCTGGAACTCCTCCAGCGTCGGCGGGACCGTACGGTCCTCCGCCACCCCCTCGGCGGGCACCACGACCCGGTAGAAGCCGTCCCCGAGGGGCCCGAAGCCGAACCGCTTCTGGGTCTTGCGCACCTCGGTCATCACGCTGGTGAGCGTCTCCTGGTCCACCCCCACCTGCATCTCGCCCAGCAGTGTCTCGACCCGGCTGGGCTCCCCGGGGAAGCCCACCCCGAGCAGCTTGCGGACCGTGCTGCGACCCCCGTCGCAGCCGACCAGGTACCGCGCCCGCAGCCGCGTGCCGTCCGACAGCTCGGCGGTGACGCCCTCGTCGTCCTGCTCCAGCCCGACCAGCGCGCAGCCGCGCCGGATCTCCGCGCCCAGCTCGACGGCGTGCTCGGCCAGCAGGCGGTCGGTGACGGGCTGCGGGATCCCGAGGACGTACCCGTGCGCGGTGTCCAGCCGGTCCGGCCAGGGCTTGTCGATGCCCGCGACGAACCCGCCGACCCGGTACTGCTTGCCGTGGGCGAGGAACCGGTCGAGCAGCCCGCGCTGGTCCATCACCTCGATGCTGCGCACGTGCAGACCCAGCGCGCGGACCACCGGCGTCGGCTCCGCCTCCTTGTCGAGCACCAGCACCCGCACCCCGTGCAGGCGCAGCTCCGCGGCCAGCATCAGCCCGGTCGGTCCGGCACCGGCCACCATCACATCGATCATCACAAACCCCGCCATGTCCGCAGTTCCCGGTTCAGGCCGGTGATTCTGCGGCATGACGGGGCTCTTGCCGCAAGCCCCCCTGTGCGCTATAGCTTGAGAGTGGCAAGGAGTCCGTGAACTCCTTGCCTTTGTCATTTCCGCCGCGTCGTTCTCCGGATCGTTCTCCGGATCACTCCGCCGGGCGCAGTTGCTCGGGGAGCGTCTCGTCCAGGCGCCGCCGGTCCTGCTCGTCCCAGGTCCGCGTATCGCGCGGCTCGGTGTACGGCTCCGCGTCGGGCGGGAACCCCCCGGCGACGGCGCGCTGGCGGGCGGTCTCCGCGTCGAACTCCAGGCCCAGCAGGATCGCCAGGTTGCTGATCCACAGCCACACCAGGAAGACGATGACGCCGGCCATCGTGCCGTAGGTCTTGTTGTACGAGGCGAAGTTGGCGACGTAGAAGGCGAACCCGGCGGAGGCGATCAGCCAGACCAGGAGCGCCAGGAAGCTGCCCGGAGTGATCCACTTGAAGCCCTTGACCTTGGCGTTGGGGCTCGCCCAGTAGAGGATCGCGATCATGGCGGTGACCAGGACGACCAGCACCGGCCACTTGGCGATCGACCACACGGTCAGCGCCGTGTCGCCGATGCCGAGCGCGGTGCCGGCCTGGCGGGCGATGCCACCGGTGAACACCACGATCAGCGCGCTGACGACCGCCAGCACCATCAGGACCACCGTCAGGGCCACCCGGATCGGCAGGATCTTCCACACCGGCCGTCCCTCGGGCATGTCGTAGACGGCGTTCGCGCAGCGGATGAACGCGGCGACGTAGCCGGACGCCGACCACACGGCCAGCACCAGGCCGACGATGGCCATCACGGAGCCGGTGCCCGCGTTGCCCTGCAACTGTTCCACGGCTCGGGTGACGATGTCCCGCGCCGAACCCGGGGTCAGCTGGCGGAGGTTGTCCAGCACCTTGTCGGTGGCCGACTTGCCCGTGATGCCGAGCACCGACACGAGCACCAGCAGCGCCGGGAACAGCGACAGTACGCCGTAGTAGGTCAACGAGGCGGCCCGGTCGGTCAGTTCGTCGTCCTTGAACTCCTTGAAAGTGCCCTTGAGGACCCGGCCCCAGGAGTGGCGGGGCAGGGCGGTGGGGCTGTCCGGCGCGGCCTCCTCGACCTCCTCGTCGGGCCCGTAGCGGTCGTCGTCGGTCGCGCCGTCGCGCTTCTCGCCCGCGGCGTCGTGGCGTTGTTCGTCGTCGTTCCTGGAGTGCAGCGGGGACTCCCGTTCCGCGGCAGCTCGGGGCCCGGCCGTGCGGTCGGGCGTCTCGTCCGTGTCTCTGTGTCCAAGCCTGGGGAAGCGAGCCATGCCCTGCGGGTATCCCGCGTCCGACGGTCCACTCCCCACCGGCCGCGCACGGGACGTCCGTTGTGCTCAGCGGTCGCGGGAACGGCCCAGGACGTCCCTGACGTGGACGCGGACCGTCTCCCGGGCGCCGGTGGGGAGCGCGGCGAGGTCGGAGCGCTCCAGCGCGTCCAGGACCGGGTCCACGCCGGTGCCGCAGGGCGCGGTCGCGCGGAGCACGTCGTAGCCGTCGCGGACGGCGACGCGCAGGATCCGCTCGCCGCCCTCGGCGTGCACCGCGCTCGCCACCACCAGCGGCGGCGGACCGCCCGCCTCGCCGGGCGCCTTGTGGTAGCCGCTGGTGAGGGGCACCCGCCAGCGGATGCTCAGCAGGAGCTGACGTTTCTCCACCACCTCGGCCAGGTCGGTCTCGTACACGCCCGCCTGCTCCAGCACGGTGGCCCGGGCGTCCAGGACGAGGGCCGCGGGCAGCAGGCAGCGCAGGGTGCTGCCCACGATGTTCCCGCCGACGGTCGCCGTCCGGCGCACGGCACCCGTGCCCACGGTGGCCGCCGCGGCGCGCAGCACCTCGGGCACCCGGTCGTCGACCTGGTGCAGCCGTACGGCCGAGCCCAGCACGTCGGGTCCTATCGCCGTGGCCTCCGGCAGGTGCCGCAGGGACACGGCCTGTTCGGGGAAGCCGTCGCGCTGGAAGGCGGCCCACACGAGGGTGGCCCCGCCGATCGGGACGGCTCCCTCGGCGACGCACTCCCGCGCTTCGGACAGGGACGTGGGCAGACGCAACAACACAGCGGCAGACCTGCCTTCCCGACGGGCCCACGGCGGCGCGGCGCGCCCCCGCGACCTCGTGATCAGTGGTGACCGGCATTGTCCCCGGCGGGCCCGGGGCGCATCCAGGGTTCACACTCCGGCGCCGTGCGCCCCCCGGGGGATGCGCGGCCCGCGTGGGACCCATCGCCCGCCCCGTCCGGACGCGCCGCTGCCCGCCCCGCCGCTCCACGCGCGCGTGAGAGCCCCGGACCTCACCCCGCCCACCCCCTGGGTATCGTGACCGCGACCCCCTTCCACCGGTGCCCGCCCGTGCCCCTCCGGGCGCGTGAGGAGTGACGTGAGCCAGGCAGACGTCGTCGTCGCCCCCCGTCCGTTGTCGCTGGACGACGGCAGCCCCGCCGCCCGGGCGTGGACCCTCGACCCCGGGATGCTGCACCTGAACCACGGCTCCTTCGGCGCCGTCCCCCGGGTGGCGCAGGAGCGCCAGAACGAGCTGCGGGCCGAGATGGAGCGCGCGCCGGTCGCCTGGTTCCCGGCGCTGCCCGGCCGGATCGCCGCCACGCGGTCCCGGGTCGCCGACTTCCTGCGCACCGACGCCGGGGACCTGGCCCTGGTGCCCAACGCCAGCGCCGGGGCGAGCGTCGTCCACGCCGCCCTGGCCGCCCGCCCCGGCGGCGACGTGGTGGTCACCGACCACGGCTACGGGGCCGTCACGATGGGCGCGGAGCGACTGGCCCGGCGCTGGGGCGGCCGGGTGCGCACGGCGCGCGTGCCCCTGGACGCCGACGCCCGGCAGGCGTCCGGGGCGGTGCTGGCGGAGGTGGACGAGCGGGTCGCGCTCGTCGTGGTCGACCAGATCACCTCGGCGACCGCCCGCCGCCTGCCGGTGGGGGCGGTGGGTGCGGAGCTGGCCGGGCTCGGTGTGCCGTTCCTGGTCGACGGTGCCCACGCGCCCGGGCTGCTGGCCGCACCCCTGGACGGACTGGTCTGCGACGCCTGGGTGGGCAACCTGCACAAGTGGGGCTGCGCCCCGCGTGGCACGGCGGCCCTGGTCGCGCGCGGCCCCCTGCGCGAGGAGCTGCACCCGCTGATCGACTCGTGGGGCGCGGCCGAGCCCTACCCGGACCGCTTCGACCACCAGGGCACCTTGGACGCCACCGGCTGCCTCGCCGCACCCACGGCCCTGGACTTCGTGGAGCGGACCTGGAGTTGGGACGCCGCCCGGCGCTACCTGGACGAACTGGCCGAGTACGGCGCGCGGGTGGTCGCGGAGGCCTTCACGGGACCGGGAGCCGGCGCGGTCGACGTCGGGATGCCCGTGCCGGGCATGCGGCTGGTCCGGCTCCCGGAGGGGCTGGCCGCCACCCGCGTCGAGGCGGACGCGCTGCGCGACCGGGCGACCGCCGAGCTGGGTGCGGAGGCCGCGTTCACCAGTTTCGCGGGCGTCGGGTACCTGCGCCTGTCCGCCCACGTGTACAACACCCCCGAGGACTACGAGCGGTTCGCCGAGCGGTGCGTACCGGTGGTCCGGCGCTGGGCGCGCGAGGCGCCGACCGGGCTGTAACCCCTCGTAACACCCAAGTGCGGCACGGCCCTTGACGGGGGAGCCGGCCAGTGGTGATCCTGCGTCAGCAACGTTGCGCTGGTCATGACAAGCATGGGGGGTCGACCGCGCCACCCCGCCGACCGAGGGACGTGCACCGTGACAGACGCCCGACGCCCGCACACCGTGGTCCTCGCCCTGCTGCTCCTCGTCCTCGCCGTCACCTTCGGCCCGGCACCGGCCACCGCCGCCGGGGCCGACGACGCCTGGTGGCTGCCCACCGCACGCCCCGCCCCCGACTCGCAGATCGGCGTCACCGGCGAGCCGTTCCGGGGCACGACGCCGGACGGCCGGGTACGGGGGTTCGTCGACGCGCACGACCACCTGTTCTCCAACGAGGCGTTCGGCGGGCGGCTGATCTGCGGCAAGGTGTTCTCCGAGGCCGGTGTCGCCGACGCCCTGAAGGACTGCCCCGAGCACTACCCCGACGGCACCCTCGCGGTCTTCGATTACATCACCCACGGCGGCGACGGCCGCCACGACCCGGTCGGCTGGCCGACGTTCAAGGACTGGCCCGCCTACGACTCGATGACCCACCAGGCCAACTACTACGCCTGGGTGGAGCGGGCCTGGCGCGGCGGCCAGCGCGTCCTCGTCAACGACCTCGTGACCAACGGCGTGATCTGCTCGGTCTACTTCTTCAAGGACCGCAGCTGCGACGAGATGACCTCGATCCGGCTCCAGGCGAAGCTGACGTACGACCTCCAGGCCTACGTCGACCGGATGTACGGCGGCACCGGCAAGGGCTGGTTCCGCGTCGTCACCGACAGCGCGCAGGCCCGGCAGGTGATCGAACAGGGCAAACTCGCCGTGGTCCTGGGCGTGGAGACGTCCGAACCGTTCGGCTGCAAGCAGGTGCTGGACCTCCCGCAGTGCAGCAGGGCGGACATCGACAAGGGCCTGGACGAGCTGTACGCGCTGGGCGTGCGCAGCATGTTCCTGTGCCACAAGTTCGACAACGCGCTGTGCGGCGTCCGCTTCGACGAGGGTGGCCTCGGGACCGCCATCAACGTCGGCCAGTTCCTGTCGACCGGCACCTTCTGGAAGACGGAGAAGTGCACCGGACCGCAACACGACAACCCCATCGGCACCCAGCCGTCCGCCGCGGAGGCCGACCTGCCGGCGGGCACCTCGGTCCCGCGCTACGACAGTGACGCGCAGTGCAACACCCGCGGGCTGACCGCCCTCGGCGAGTACGCCGTGCGCGGCATGATGCAGCGCAAGATGATGCTGGAAATAGACCACATGAGCGTCAAGGCCGTCGGCCGGGCTCTCGACATCTTCGAGTCCGCGCGCTACCCCGGCGTGCTCTCCTCGCACAGCTGGATGGACATGGACTGGACCGAGCGGGTGTACCGCCTCGGCGGCTTCGTCGCCCAGTACATGCACGGCTCGGAGGGCTTCGTCGCCGAGGCCGCCCGCACCAAGGCGCTGCGCGACCGGTACGGCGTCGGCTACGGCTACGGCACCGACTTCAACGGCGTCGGCTCCCATCCCGCCCCGCGCGGCGCCGACGCCCCGCACAAGGTGACGTACCCCTTCCGCAGCGTCGACGGGGGCTCGGTCGTCGACCGGCAGGTCACCGGCGAGCGCACCTGGGACGTCAACACCGACGGCGGCGCCCACGCCGGCCTCATCCCCGACTGGATCGAGGACATCCGCCAGGTCGGCGGCCAGGACGTGGTCGGCGACCTCTTCCGCGGCGCCGAGTCCTACCTCGGCACCTGGGGCGCGACGGAGCACCACCAGGCGGCGGTGAACCTCGCCGACGGCGCGACGGCGACCGCGAGCTCGACGGAGTGGAACCCGTTCACCAGCTACGCGCCCGGCCGGGCCGTGGACGGCAACCGGGACACCCGCTGGGCCGCCGACTGGAGCGACGACCAGTGGCTGACCGCCGACCTCGGCGCCACCCACCGGGTGGGCCGGGTCACCCTCGACTGGGAACGGGCGTACGCCAGGTCGTACCGCATCGAACTGTCCACCGACGGCACCACTTGGCGGACCGCCTGGTCCACCACCACCGGCGACGGCGGCCTGGACACGGCCACCTTCACCGGCACCCCGGCACGCTGGGTACGCGTCCACGGGGTGCAGCGCGGCACGAACTGGGGCTACTCGCTGTACGAGATGACCGTCCACAGCGACTGACCGCGCTGCCGCACGGGGTCAGCCGGCCTTCGGGGCCGCCTGCTGGACCACCTCGAAGGACCAGACGGTGGAGTCCGAGGCGGCCGGGCGCGGGCGCTCGCCGCCCTCGCCACCGCCGCGGTGCGCCGCCTGCATCGGGCCGGACATCCAGTTCCGGAAGTCCTCCTCGCTGCGCCAGCGGGTGTACACCAGGTACTGGTCCGTACCCTCCACCGGCCGCAGCAGCTCGAACCACTCGAACCCGTCCTGCGACTCCACGACGCCGGCCCGGGACGCGAACCGCTTCTCCAGCACCTCCCGCTGCTCCTCCGGAACGGTCAGCACATTGATCTTCACGACGGACACGTCGACACCTCTCGCCGGTCGGGACCCGGCCCGTACGTCCTGCCGCCGGGCCGCATGCGATCAGTCTGCTACACGCCGGGGCGCGCACCGCGGGCGGACGGCACCGGACGCGCGTCCACCCGTCGGCCCCGTCCCGGTGATCCGCCGGGGCGGGGCGGGCAGAGATGAACGGCGACGTGACGGGCACCCGCGCACCGACACGACGAGCGGCCCGGGAGGCAGTGGTGGCAGTGAACAGGCTCGGCCTGGTCGTGCACGGCGGACGGGCGGAGGCCGTCCAGGCGGCCGACGTGGTGCGCGCCTGGTGCGCGCGGTACGACGTCCAGTGCACCGACATCGACGTGTGGCACGACGGGGGGCGGCGCAGCGCCCGCGAGGAGGTCGCCGCCGCGGGCGACCCCGACCTCGTCGTCACGCTGGGCGGCGACGGTACGTTCCTGCGCGGGGCGCGGCTGGCCGCCGAGAACGACGCGCTGGTCCTCGGGGTCGACCTGGGCCGGGTGGGCTTCCTGACCGAGGTGTCGGCCGCGTCGGTGCGCGCGGCGCTGGACGCGGTGCGCGAGGACCGCTTCGAACCCGACACCCGGATGCTGCTCACGCTGCGCGCCTCGCGCCGCCTGGAGATGCCGCCGGACGTGGAGTCGCTGATGCGCTACGGGCGCGGCCCGCTGCTCCCGCCGCCCGCCGTGCGCAGCGACTGCGTGGTGGACGACGAGTGGGGCGTCCCGCTGCACGTCACCGCCCTCAACGACGTCGTCCTGGAGAAGCTGGCCCGCGACCGCCAGGTGTCGGTCGGCGTCTACGTCTCGGGCCGGCTGCTCGCGTCGTACTCCGCCGACGCGCTCCTGGTGGCCACGCCGACCGGCTCGACCGCCTACAGCTTCGCCGCCGGCGGCCCCGTCGTCTCGCCGCGTGCGGAGGCCCTCGTCTTCACGCCGGTCGCCCCGCACATGACGTTCAACCGCTCGGTGGTCACCGCCCCCGACGAACCGGTCGGCCTGCGCGTCCTGGAACGTTCCGGCCGGGCCGCCGTCAGCATCGACGGCCAGGTGCGGGGCGTCCTGGAGCCGGGCGACTGGATCGGCGTCTACGCCGCCCAGCGCCGGCTGCGGGCGGTGCGCCTGGGCCCCATGGACTTCTACGGCCGCCTGCGCGACCGCATGAACCTCACCGACGCCCCCGCGGCCGTCGCCGACGGCACCCCCACCCCCTTCTGGTCGGTGACCACCCCGCCGCCGGGGGACATGGCCCACCTGAGCCTGGTCACGGCGCCGGACGGCGCCGCACCGCAGGCCTGAGCGCGGGAGGAGGCGGGGGCGCGCCCCGGGGAGTCCAGCGTGTCAGGGCGTCGGCGTGTCAGCCGAGGTTGCCCAGCCGGGCGTCGCGCCACAGGTCGACGCCGCCGTCGGTGGCGTGCTGGTCGATCTCGGCGAGCTCCTCGGCGGTGAAGTCGAGGCGGTCCAGGGCGGCCACGTTCTGCTCCAGTTGCTCGGTCCTCGACGCGCCGATGACCAGCGAGGTGACGCGCGGGTCGCGCAGCGCCCAGGCCAGCGCCATCTGCGCCAGGGTCTGGCCCCGGCGGGCGGCGATGTCGTTGAGGGCGTTCAGCCGGCCGCGCATCTCGTCGGTCAGCCAGGCCGGGTCGAGCGACGTGCCCCGCGCGGCCCGCGAGCCCTCGGGGATGCCGTCGAGGTAGCGCCCGGTCAGCAGGCCCTGGGCGAGCGCGGTGAAGCCGATGACGCCGAAGCCCTCCTCCTGGGCGACGTCGAGCAGCCCCTCCGTCTCGATCCAGCGGTTGAGCATGCTGTACGACGGCTGGTGGATGAGCAGGGGCGTGCCGAGGTCCCGGAGGATCGCGGCGGCCTCGCGGGTGCGCTCGGCGTCGTAGGAGGAGATGCCGACGTAGAGGGCCTTGCCCTGGCGGACCGCGGTGTCGAGCGCGCCCATCGTCTCCTCCAGCGGCGTGCTCGCGTCGAGCCGGTGGGAGTAGAAGATGTCGACGTAGTCGAGGCCGGTCCGGCGCAGCGACTGGTCCAGCGAGGCGAGCAGGTACTTGCGCGACCCGCCGCCCTGGCCGTACGGACCGGGCCACATGTCCCAGCCGGCCTTCGTGGAGATCACCAGCTCGTCCCGGTACGGCGCCAGGTCCCGCCGGAGCAGCCGGCCGAAGTTGCTCTCGGCGGCGCCGTAGGGCGGGCCGTAGTTGTTCGCCAGGTCGTGGTGGGTGATCCCGAGGTCGAAGGCGCGCAGGGCGATCTCGCGCTGGGTCTCGAAGGCGCGGTCGTCGCCGAAGTTGTGCCAGTAGCCGAGGGACAGGACGGGCAGGTCGAGCCCTGAGCGTCCGGTGCGCCGGTACCGCATGGGGCCGTCGTAGCGCTCGGGGTTCGCCACGTGGTTCATCGGGGTGATCTCCGGGGTGGTGCAGGGGCGGGATGCCCACCTTGCTCCGACATGATCCGGAAGTCCAACCCTTCCCGCGGATCGCATTCAGCGGTGTCGTTTCTGAATGGTGAGGGGTGGATCCTCCGGAATTGTTTCCGAAACATTCGAGAATCGCGGGCATGGGGGAGATCTTGAGTTGAGCGCATGCGGGAGCGCGTATCACCCAGCAGTGCCTAGTGTGCCCGTTGAACTGCTGATTCTCTGTTCGGTACCGCATTCAGGCCTGGCGAATCTTTCGAAACAAGTACCGAAAGTGTTGACAGTTGTCAGGGGCAGACCAACACTGTTCGCCGTCAAGGCCCCGCACGCCTTCACCTGGAAGGACCACGTCCATGCGCCTACTCCTGAGATTCAGGAGCGCTTGCGTCATGGTGCTCGCGGCCGTCGTGGCGTTCGTCGCGCCGGGTACCGCCGGCGCCGACACCGTCATCACGACGAACCAGACGGGCACGAACAACGGCTACTACTACTCGTTCTGGACCGACGGCGGCGGCCGCGTCTCCATGAACCTCGGCTCCGGGGGCAACTACAGCACCTCGTGGAGCAACAGCGGCAACTTCGTCGCAGGCAAGGGCTGGAGCAACGGCGGCCGTCGCGCGGTCACCTACTCGGGCACCTTCAACCCGTCCGGCAACGCCTACCTGGCGCTGTACGGATGGACCTCGAACCCGCTCGTCGAGTACTACATCGTCGACAACTGGGGCACCTACCGGCCCACCGGCACCTTCATGGGCACCGTCACCAGTGACGGCGGGACGTACGACATCTACAAGACGACCCGGTACAACGCCCCGTCCGTCGAGGGCACCCGCACCTTCGACCAGTACTGGAGCGTCCGGCAGACCCGGCGCACCGGCGGGACCATCACCACGGGCAACCACTTCGACGCCTGGGCCCGCGCCGGCATGAACCTCGGCAGCTTCACCTACTACATGATCCTCGCGACGGAGGGCTACCAGAGCAGCGGCAGCTCCGACATCACGGTCGGCGGCACCGACTCGGGCGGTGGAGGTGGCGGCGGTGGAGGTGGTGGCGGCACCGGCACCGGCACCTGCTCGGCCACCCTGTCGGCGGGGCAGCAGTGGAGCGACCGGTACAACCTCAACGTCGCCGTCTCGGGCTCCAGCAACTGGACCGTGACGATGAACGTCCCCTCCCCGGCGAAGGTGTTGTCCACCTGGAACGTCAGCGCCAGCTACCCGAGCAGCCAGCAGCTGGTCGCCAGACCCAACGGCAGCGGCAACACCTGGGGCGTGACCATCCAGCACAACGGCAACTACACCTGGCCCACCGTCTCCTGCAGCGCGAGCTGACCCCCCCACCCCCGGCTGGAGGAACCCTCCCCATGGCACGCAGACAGCGCACCGCGCTGCGCACCCTGTTCTCCACGCTCGCCGCGGCCGCCCTGGCCGCCGTGAGCACCCTCACCGTCGGCGCGGCCCCCTCGCAGGCCGCCACCTGCAACGGCTACGTCGGCCTCACCTTCGACGACGGCCCGTCCAGCACCACCCAGTCCCTGCTCAACGCCCTCAAGCAGAACGGCCTGCGGGCCACGATGTTCAACGAGGGGCAGTACGCCGCCGCCAACCCGTCCCTGGTCCGGGCCCAGGTCGACGCCGGGATGTGGGTGGGCAACCACAGCTACACGCACCCGCACCTGACCCAGCTCGGCCAGGCGCAGATCGACTCCGAGATCTCCCGGACCCAGCAGGCCATCGCCAACGCGGGCGGCGGCACGCCGAAGCTGTTCCGCCCGCCGTACGGCGAGACCAACGCGACGCTGAAGTCCGTCGAGGCGAAGTACGGCCTGACCGAGATCATCTGGGACGTCGACTCGCAGGACTGGAACGGTGCGAGCACCGACGCCATCGTGCAGGCCGCCGGCCGGCTCACCAACGGCCAGGTCATCCTCATGCACGACTGGCCGGCCAACACCATCGCCGCGATCCCGCGCATCGCCCAGGGACTGGCCGCCCGTGGCCTGTGCGCGGGGATGATCTCCCCGCAGACCGGCCGCGCCGTGGCCCCCGACGGTGGCTCGGGTGGCGGCGGTGGCGGCGGTACCGGCTCGTGCACGGCGACCCTGTCGGCGGGGCAGCAGTGGAGCGACCGGTACAACCTCAACGTCACGGTCTCGGGCTCCAGCACCTGGACGGTGACGATGAACGTCCCGTCCCCGGCGAAGGTGTTGTCCACCTGGAACGTGAGCACCAGCTTCCCGAGCAGTCAGGTGCTGGTGGCGAAACCCAACGGCAGCGGCAACACCTGGGGCGTGACGATCCAGCACAACGGCAACTGGACCTGGCCCACCGTCTCCTGCAGCACGACCTGACCGACCGGTGCGGCGGCCACCCGCCGCCGCACCCCGGCCACCGGGGCGGCACGGACGAGGAGTGGTCCGCGCCGCCCCGCGCGCGTGCTCAACGGCACCCGCCGGTCGAGGGCCCGGCCCCGAGCGCCGCCGCGGCGGGCTCGCCGAGCTCCGCGGCGGCCGTGCGCCAGGCCTCCGTCACCGCGGCCCGCGCCTGCACCGTGCGCGTCCGCCGGTCCCCGGCCAGGACGACCGGGCGGCCCGCGTGCACGTGCAGCCGCGGCCGGCGCAGCGGCGCCGTGACCAGCCCCGCCACCTGCTTGACGGTCCCGCCGGAGGTGATCCGGCGGGCGCCCGCCTGTCCGACCGGGACCACCGGCGCCCCCGTGCGCTCGGTGAGCCGGGCCAGTCCGCTGCGGAAGGCGCGCGGCGCCTCCTCGGCGGCGTCCCCGCGGGCGGGCAGGCCGCCCTCGGCGTAGACCAGGACCAGCCGGCCCCGCTCCAGCGCCCGGGCGGCGAGGTCGAGGGCGTGCGCGGCGCGGCGGTCGCGGCGGTGGACGGGGATGTGCTCCTCCCGGGACAGCAGCCGGCCCAGCAGCGGCACCCGCCACAGCCCGGCCGTCGCCATCACCACGGGCCGCACGTCCAGCCGGTGCAGGGCCGCGAGCACCACCGCGGGGTCGGCGAGCGAGGTGTGGTTGGCGACGACGACGCTGCCCGGCGCGAACGCGGCGCCCGCGTCCGTCGTCACGGTCAGGCGCCCGGCGGCCGGAGTGAGCGCGTCGGCGAGGCGGCTGAGCATGTGGTTCTCCCGTTCACCCGTTCACTGTCCTGGTGCCCCCATCGTCGTCGGGGAGGGCCGGGCGGGCCTGAGTACCCGTACTCAACCGGGCGTCCTCGCAGACCGGGACGGCCAGGCCGTGACGACACCCGCCGGGCAGCCGTTGAACCACGCATGAGCACAGCCCGACACACGGTCGCCGCCCCGCCGCCGCCCGCCTCGCGCACCCGCCCCGGACAGGACCCCGGACCCGGCGCCGGGCCAGAGCGCCCGGCGGCGGCCGAGGAGCACTGGCTGGAGTACGAGGGGTTCCGGTACGTCTGCCGCGTCGCGACGTCCCCCGCGCCCGTCACCGAGCCGCTGGTGGTGATCGGCGGCATGATGCAGGACCGCAACTCCTGGACCTCGCACGAGCGGCCGCTGCGCGCGCACGCCTCCGTGGTCACGGTCGAGCTGCCCGGCTTCGGCGCGGCCGACCCGCTGCCCGCCGAGTACGGCTACGACTTCCTCGCCGCGGCCCTCGGCCACCTGCTGACCGAGCTGGACACCGGCCCGGTCAACCTGCTCGGCACCTGCTACGGCGGCGCGGTCGCGCTGCGCTGCGCCCAGCGGCACCCGCAGCACGTGGCCCGGCTGATGCTGGGGGCGATGACGGGCGAACTGCCCGCGTCCTACCTGGAGATGATCCCCGAGTGGCGCCGGCTGGTCGCCGAGGACCGGCGTGCGGAACTCGCCGACAGCCTGCTGTCCACGTTCGTCGTGGCGCCCGACCCGCGCATCCACCGCCACGCGGCCGTGTGGCGGATGCTGAACCACCAGTTCCGCACGCAGACCCCGGACGACCTCGCGAAGGCCTGCGCCCACAACGCCCGGATGGAGCGGCACGCCTGGCGCCGTCCCGAGGTCCCCGCGGCACCGACCCTGGTGTACACGGGGGAGCACGACCACCTGACCACGCCCGCCCAGGGGTTGCGGCTCGCCCGTGAACTGGGGGCGCCGTTCGCGACCCTGCGCGACGCGGACCACATGTTCCCGCTGGAGCAGGTCGCCGCCCACGTCGACCTCATCCGCAGCTTCTGCGGCGACCACCCCCTGACGGGGCTGCCGTACCTCGGCGCGCTGGAGTACCCCGAGGGCCAGGACCCCGTCTGACGCCCCGGGCGGCGCCGTGCCGCCCGGGGGCTTGTGGGTCAGGGCTTGCGGGCGAGTCCGCCGTGCTCGGCGACGACCCCCGGGGCGGGAGAGCCGGGGTCCGGGCGCCACTGGGTGACCGGGACCACGCCCGGCTCGACCAGCTCCAGCCCGTCGAAGAACGAGGCGATCTGCTCGACCGTGCGCAGGTTGTACGGCACCGCGCCGCTGCGGTTGTAGCCCTCCTGGGCCTCCTCGAAGACCGGGTCGATGCCCAGCGAGCCGTCGTTGACCATGAGGTAGCTGCCCGACGGGAGGGCGCCCACCAGCCGGTCCACGATCGAGCGGGCCTGCTCGTAGTCGGCCACGTGGCCCAGGATGTTGCTGAGGATCAGCGCCGTGGGACGGCCGAGGTCCAGCGTCCTGGCGGCGGACTCCAGGATGACGTCCGGCCGGCTGACGTCGGCGTCGATGTACGCGGTCGCGCCCTCCTTGGAGGAGTACAGCAGGGCACGGGCGTGGGCCAGGACCATCGGGTCGTTGTCGACGTAGACGATCCGCGCCTCGGGGGCGAGCCCCTGGGCGACCTCGTGGGTGTTCTCGGCGGTCGGCAACCCCGTGCCGACGTCGAGGAACTGACGGATGCCCGCCTCGTTCACCAGGTACGTGATGGTGCGCCGCAGGAAGGCCCGGCTGCCGCGCGCGATGGTGACGATGCCGGGGAAGACCGCGGTGTACGCGTCGCCGGCCTCCTCGTCCACCGGGTAGTTGTCCTTCCCGCCCAGCCAGTAGTTCCAGATACGGGCGGAGTGCGGCACCGACGTGTCAATCTTCTGGTGCGTCGCGGGGTCGGTCATGAGTCGTGTCCGTCTTTCGGCCGAGGCTGGATCCGTGCGTGCCCAACCTACTGGCGAACACCGCTGTCCCACACATCAGTTCGCGTTTCCGGCGGGTCGCCGGAAGTCCGCCCGGGGCTGGCGTGCCCGGCCCGGGGGGCCGGGCGGTAGCCTTGCGGGGCAGTCGCGTTGACAGTCCACCAGGTCCGACGGCTCCCGCGGTGCCTCGCGGACGCCGCCCCGGTCCCCGTCCCTACCGAAGGCCCGTCACCCTTGTTCAGCCAGACCCCGATCTACGACCGTCTCGTCACCGAACGCGGTGACATCCCCACCCAGGTCCGCGCCGAGGCGGAACGGATCCAGCGCGAGCTCGGCCGCATCATGGCCGCCCCGCTGTCCGCCGGGCTGCCCGCGCAGCAGTCGCTGCCGCCCGCCCGCGGGTTCCTTCCCTTCGGTACTCTGTAGTGCCCCGGGTCACGTCCGGGGCGGCTGCCACTCGACCATGACGATCGTCGCGTCGTCGCGCAGCCGGCTGGTCTCCACGTCGAGGATCGAGTGGATGAGCCGCCGCAGCGTCTCGGACGCCAGCTCCCCGGCCGCGGTCGCCCGGATGACGTAGTCGGCGAAGCGCTGGAGCCCGAACAGCTCGCCGTCGCGGGTGCGGGCCTCGGTGACGCCGTCGGTGTACAGCAGCACCCGGTCACCGGGCTGCAGCGGCATCTCGTGCACCCGCCGCGGGCGGTCGGTCAGCAGGGACGGCAGACCGAGCGGCGGGTCCGGCTCCCGCTCCAGCGCGTCCGCGACCAGCCGCTGGTCGCGGATCAGCAACGGCGCCGGATGCCCGCAGTTGCTCCACCGCAGCACCCCCGTGGCCAGGTCGATCTCGGCCAGCACCCCGGTGCAGAACTGGTCCGGCAGCCACTGCGTCAGCGCCTCGTCGACGCTGGACACCAGCTCCGGCAGATCGGTGCCGCACCGCCGGGCGTTGCGGCAGGCCGCCAGTGACACCGCGCTGGTCAGCCCGGAGGCCAGGTTGTGGCCCATGGCGTCCAGGACGGTCGCGTGCAGCGTCGTCTCGGTGAGCGCGTGGTCGAAGGCGTCCCCGCCGAGTTCGTACGCCGGCTCCAGCACCGCCGTCGACACCACCGTGCCGTCGCCGATGGTCCGCGGCGGCAGGAACGCCCGCAGCATCTCGGCGGGCAGCCGCATCGGCTCGGTGCGGGTACGCCGTACGTAGGTGTCCTTGAACGACCGCCGTGAGGTGACCATCATCGCCACCAGGGTGGCCAGCGCCCGGCCGCGGCTCAGTGCCGCCGCCGTGAGGGTGGGGGTGTGCACCGCGAGCACCCCGAGCCGCTCGGCGCCGTCCACCAGCGGGAACCACGCGGTGAGCGCCCCCGCGTCGGACGACTCCACCCGCAGCGACTGCGTGCGGTACGCCCACCCGGCCAGCGACGCGTCGACGGGCAGCGAGGCCGTGACGTCCGTGAGCGGCACCAGGTGGCGCTGCTGGATGTCGACCAGGTAGGCCACGGCGTGCGGCAGCCCGAGGGCCCGGGTGCAGCGGGCCAGGGCGGTCGCGAGGTCGACGGTCCGGTTGGCGGGGTCGGCCAGGAACTCCTGGAGCAGGTCGTCACCGGTCTCCGGCGTCACCACACGGACTCGCCTCCTCCGACAGCGCGCGCCACGGCGGTCGGGTGGACCGCTCGGCAGCAGTCTCACACCGGGCCGGGGCCGCCGCAGTGCGGACGCCTCCCGGCCGGACCCCGCGTCCGCGCGCCACCGGTGGCGGTCCCACCTGGTCGCGGTGGCCCGCCGGTGCGAGGCTGGAGGGACAAGGGCCCCAGGAGGAGCCGGGAGAACCGATGGGACGAGACGTTCCGGCGCTGGTCTTCACCCGCGAGGACCGCCGCCGGTACCGGATCAAGATGCAGGAGTGCCTCGACGCCTTCGCGCAGATGCTGCGCGAGGCACGCTTCGACGCGGAACGCCCGCAGGTGGGCCTGGAGATCGAGCTGAACCTGGTCGACGACCGGAGCGAGCCCGCGATGCGCAACGTCGACGTGCTGGAGGCCATCGCCGACCCCGCCTGGTCCACCGAGCTGGGCCGGTTCAACCTGGAGATCAACGTCCCGCCCCGCCGGCTGATCGCGGGCGGCCCCGACGCCTGGGAGTCGGAGATCCGCGCCGCGCTCAACCACGCCGACGAGCGCGCCCGGTCGGTCGGCAGCCACCTGATCATGATCGGCATCCTGCCGACGCTGCGCCAGCAGGACGTCGGCGAGGGGGCGCTGTCGGAGAACGCCCGCTACCGCCTGCTCAACGACCAGGTCTTCGCGGCCCGCGGCGAGGACCTGCTGATCGAGGTGGACGGGGAGGACCGGCTGCGCACCTACGCGGACACCATCACCCCCGAGGCCGCGTGCACCAGCACCCAGTTCCACCTCCAGGTCTCCCCGCAGGAGTTCGCCCCCTACTGGAACGCCGCCCAGGCGATCGCCGGGGTGCAGGTCGCGCTCGCCGCCAACGCGCCGTTCCTGTTCGGCAAGGAGCTGTGGCACGAGACCCGGATCCCGCTCTTCGAACAGGCCACCGACACCCGCCCCCAGGAGATCAAGGTGCAGGGCGTGCGGCCCCGGGTGTGGTTCGGCGAACGCTGGATCAACAGCGTCTTCGACCTCTTCGAGGAGAACCTGCGCTACTTCCCCGCGCTGCTGCCGCTGTGCGACGACCAGCACCCCGGGGAGGTCCTGGAGCGCGGGGACGTCCCGGAGCTGTCCGAGCTGACCCTGCACAACGGCACCATCTACCGCTGGAACCGGCCGGTCTACGCGATCGCCCACGACAGACCCCACGTACGGGTGGAGAACCGGGTGCTGCCGGCCGGCCCCACCGTGGCCGACACCCTCGCCAACGGCGCCTTCTACTACGGCCTGACCCGTGCGCTCGTCGAGGAGGACCGGCCGGTGTGGTCCCGGATGTCCTTCTCCGCCGCCGAGGACAACCTGCACGCGGCCGCCCGGCACGGCATCGACGCCCGGCTGTACTGGCCGGGCACCGGCGAGGTCCCGGCGAACGAGCTGGTGCTGCGCCGCCTGCTGCCGCTCGCCCACCAGGGCCTGGAGCGCTCCGGCATGGACGAGGCGTGGCGCGAGCCGCTGCTCGGCATCATCGAGCAGCGGTGCGTCACGGCCCGCAACGGCGCGGTGTGGCAGAAGGAGATGGTCCACCACATCGAGTCCCGCGCCCACTGCGGCCGCCACGAGGCGCTGCGCCGCATGACCGAGCAGTACATCGCCTACATGCACCTCAACGCCCCGGTGCACACCTGGCCCGTCGAGTGAGCCCGGGCGGCGCGCCCGCCCGGCCGGGTCAGGTGCCGCTGCCGAGCGACTGGGTGGTGTAGGCGCACTCCGTGTAGACGTAGCCCGGGGACAGCTTCGCGGTGTCGGACGCGGGGGAGGCGGAACTGTCGCCGTTCGGCTTGTGCAGGAAGTAGACGGTGCCGGCCGGCAGGCTGATCGTGCGCTGCGGGTAGGAGCGGCCGCCGTGGCACGGCTTGAACCCGGGCGACAGCGTGTCCACCAGGGAGTAGGCGGTGCAGCCCGAGCAGCCCTTCAGGGTGAAGCTGCCCGTGACGGGGCCGGTGTACAGGACGGTGACCGGGTCGGGGCTGTCGTTGCGGACGGTGACGGCGATGCCGCCGCCGCTGCGCGTGGTGGGCAGCCGCTTCCCGGCGGCCGGCACGGTCTGCGCGATCTCGGCGGCGATCGCGATCTTCTGGGCCAGCGCCCGGTTCTTGTGCTGGGGGTTCGCCTTCACGAAGTCGTCCATCGTGCTCTGCGCGGCTTCGAAGTCACCGTCGCGGTACTGGTCGACGCCGCAGGCGTACGTCCCCGAGTCCGCGGAGGCCGTCGCCCGCCGGGCCTCCTTGCCGAGCGCGTCGCCGGCGTCCGCGCCGCCCGCCGTGATGGTCCCGATGCTCGACCCGAGCGTGCGCAGCCGGTCGATCGCGCCGCACGGGTCCGTGCCGCCGAGGTCGGCGGCCGCCCGGGTGACCGCGGAGGCGACGGCCGGCTGCACCTGGGCGGCCTGGTCCGACCGGGGGAACGTGGTGAGCAGTTGCCCGAACTGCTGCGGCCAGGTGGACTGCCCGCCGGCCAGCCCGCTCGACGCGCACGCGTACAGCGACGCGGCCAGCCGGTCGTCGGGCCAGGACGCCAGCTCGCCCAGCCGGGTCCGCGGCATGTGCCCGGGCACCGTGCGCAGGTAGGTGAGCGGCGCGATCGCGTCGCAGTACTGCCCCTGGGCGTAGGGGGCGCCGACGGTCGTGTAGTACGTCCGCATCCGGGCCGGCACCTGGCGAGCGGCCCGGGAGCCGGGGTGTGCGGCGCTGAGGTCCTCGTAGGCCGCGAGGGCGCGCCGGTAGTCGGACTCGCCGCTCCCGAACGCCTTCCCGCCGGCCGCGGCGACGAGCCGGTCGGCCCGCTCCAGCCGGTCGAGCAGCATCTGCTGGACGGCCTCGTCGCGGGCGCTGTCGTACCAGACCACGCCCCCCGCCGGAACGGCGAGCAGCACCAGGCCGAGGGCGAGCGCGAGCGGCGCCGGGCCGGGGCCCGACAGCCGGGTGCGCAGGCCCACGCGCGCGCCGTGCGCCGCGACCGCGAGCAGGAACAGGGCGTACAGCACCAGCGCGGCCACCGGGACACCGCCCGGGTCGGCGGGCAGCGCCACGAACAGCAGGACCCCGGTGGCGAGCCAGCACAGCGCCACGAGCGCCCAGCGCCGCACCACCGCGTACCCGAGGCCCAGGCCGCTGAGGTTGAGCACCGCGACGGCGAGGGCCCGGACGGGGTCGGCCGGCGCCGGTGGCGGCGCCGAGGGCATCGGTGGGACGAAAGGCTGACCGTACGTGCCGTCGTACATGCCGGACCGACCCTCGGACATGGCTGGCTCCCCCCGTAACTACGCCCGCACGCCGCAGACTTGGCAGTGTACGGGCACCGTCGCGCGGGCGACAGGGAGCCCGGGGCACGCGGGTGGGCGCGAGGAGGGCGTGGCCGCCGTGCGGCCGGCGGTGCGGTCAGCCCGGCAGCTTGGCGCGCACCGCGCCCACGGCGGCCGCGGGACGCGCGGTGGCCCGCACCGACCGCCGGACCAGCCGCGCCTCGCGGCGCACGCCCCGCGCCGCGTGCCGGCCGCGCCAGGCCAGGGACGGGTTGCCGCCCGTGTCCGCGGCCGCGATCAGCAGGCCGCCCAGCATCGAGAGGTTCTTGAGGAAGTGCAGGCGCTGCTGGGTGCGCTCCTCGGGGTCCTCCGCCTCCCAGAACCGGTGGGCCGCCCAGGTGGTGGGCACCAGGGTCGCGGCGAGGGCGAGGGCCGCCACCCGCGGGACCCGGCCGGTCGCCAGCAGCAGCCCGCCCGCGACCTGCACGGCCCCGGTCAGGCGTACGACGTCCTCGGTCCGGTCGGGCAGCGCCGTCACCTGGTCGGTGACGGGGCGGACGACGGGCTCTGCGACCGGCGAGACCTGCTCGGGGGCGCGCAGGGACTGCAGGCCGCCGGAGACGAACATGGAGGCCAGCAGAGGACGACCGACCAGGCGCAACAAAGTCATGGGCCTTCTCCAGAGGGTTGACCAGTTGGGTGATGGAGCGTGGCCAACGGGTTCCCCGTCCGCGGACGGGCCAATCGGCGCCGCGTCCGGCCCGCCGTCCGCCCGGACGGCCAGGTGAGGGGCGCGGGATGCGGGGCACGCGTGTGCCGGCAGCCGCAGGAGTGCGGACCGACGACGTGGACGGGAGTGGGGGGCGTGGCGAACGCCGATGCCGATGCGTTCATGCACCGGCTGGATCCGGAGATGTGCGTGGTCACCGCGACGGCGGGCGAGGAGCGGTCGGGATGCCTGGTGGGCTTCTCCTCGCAGTGCTCCCTGCGGCCGGTGCGGTTCGCGGTGTGGCTGTCCAAGGCGAACCACACCTTCGGCGTGGCCCGCGACGCCGACTTCCTCGCCGTCCACCTGCTCGGCCGCGACCAGCACGCGCTGGCGGAGCTGTTCGGCGGGGAGACGGGCGACGAGGTGGACAAGTTCGCCCGCGTGCGGTGGACCACCGGGCACGGCGGGGCGGTCGTCCTGCCGGACGCGGCCGCGTGGTTCGTCGGCGCCGTCGTCCAGCGCCTCGACGGCGGCGACCACATGGGGTTCGTGCTCGACCCGGTGCAGTGGGACGCCGGTGACCCGGCGGCCGGCCCGCTGCTGCGCCTGGGTGACGCGCACGACATCGACCCCGGCCACCCCGCGGAGTGACGGGGCGGTCGGGGCCGGGGGCCGGCCGGGTCAGGCGGTGTGGAGCGCGGTGCGCAGGGTGGTGACGGCCTGGGTGATGGCGGCTTCGGCGGCGTGGGTCTCGCGCAGGGCGTTGAGCATGACGAAGTCGTGGATGACGCCCTGGTAGCGGACGGCGGTGACGGGGACACCGGCTGTGCGGAGCTTGTTGGCGTAGGCCTCGCCCTCGTCGCGCAGGACGTCGGCCTCGCCGGTGATGACCAGGGCCGGGGGCAGGCCGGTGAGCTGTTCGACGGTGGCGCGCAGGGGGGAGGCGGTGATCTGGGCGCGTTCGGCCTCGTCGGTGGTGTACTGGTCCCAGAACCACTGCATGGCGTCGCGGCGCAGGAAGTAGCCGGTGGCGAACTGGTGGTAGGAGGGGGTGTCGAAGCTCGCGTCGGTGACCGGGTAGAACAGCACCTGCTGGACGAGGGGCACGTCGCCGCGTTCCTTGGCCATGAGGGTGAGGGCGGCGCTCATGTTGCCGCCGACCGAGTCACCGGCCACGGCCAGCCGGGTGGCGTCCAGGCCCTGGGC
>NZ_KQ948549.1:707256-1013768 GCF_001514125.1 Streptomyces longwoodensis
GCGACGGTGATCCATTCTTCGTCGACCTCCGGCTTGGTGATGTCGCCGGACTGCACCTCGTCGACCGCCTTGCGGCCCTCGACGGGTCCCAGGTCGAACAGGTACGGCGGGTTGGCGGTCGCCTCGGCGAACGCCTGGGCGGCGGGTTCGAGCACGGGGCGGGGAGCGGTGCTGTCGGTCATGGCGATCTCCTCGGATCGGTGCCGCGGGCGAGCTCGGCCGACGGGGGTTCCGGCGGGAGCGGCGGCTCCAACAAAGTAGCGCGCGATTAGGTCGTGCGCAACTAAAGTCCGCGCGATAGAATCGGGAGCACTCCACCGTTAGAGTGGCGAACCCCCGTGAACAGGAGCCAGCCATGAACCCAGCGCCGCCCGACCCGGCCGAGGGCTCGCTGCTCCTGGACGACCAGCTCTGCTTCGCCCTGTACGCGGCCTCCCGGGCGGTCATCGCCCGCTACCGCCCCCTGCTCGACGAACTGGGGCTCACCTACCCCCAGTACCTGGTGCTGCTGGTGCTCTGGGAGCAGGACGAGATCTCCGTGCGCGAGCTGGGCGCCGCCCTGCAGCTGGAGTCCAGCACCCTCTCGCCGCTGCTCAAGCGCCTCGAGGCGCACGGCCTGCTGCGCCGGGAGCGCCGCAGCGACGACGAGCGGTCCGTCGCCATCCGGCTCACCGACGCCGGTGCCGCACTGCGCGAACGCGCCCGTGCCGTGCCGCTCGCCATCGGCGACGCCATGGGCCTGACCCGCGAACAGGACGCCTCCGCCAAGCAGTTGCTGCGGCTGCTCACCGAGAACGTCACCACCCGCTGACCCGCTCCGATGCCCGCGCCGTCCCCCCGCCTCCGCCGCGTCGCCGTCCTCGTCCTCGACGGTGCCAAACCCCTGGACGTCGGCATTCCCGCCCAGGTGTTCACGACCCGCGCGAGCATGCCGTACGAGGTCCGCGTCTGCGGCGCCGCGCCCGGCCTGGTGACCGGCGGCGACGGCCTCGCCTACCACGTGGCCCACGGCCTGGACGCGCTCGCCTGGGCCGACGTCGTCTTCATCCCCGGCCACCGCTTCCCCGACCGCGACGACCCGCCGCCGGCCGTGGTCGACGCCCTGTGCGCCGCCCACCGGCGCGGCGCCCGCCTCGCCGCCATCTCCACCGGCGCCTTCACCCTCGCCGCCACCGGCCTCCTCGACGGCCGGCGCGCCACGACCCACTGGCACTACACCCGGGCCCTCGCGGCGAAGCACCCGCGCGTCCAGGTCGACGAGAACGTGCTGTTCGTCGACGAGGGCAGCGTGCTGACGTCGGCCGGTGCCGCCTCGGGCATCGACCTGTGCCTGCACATCCTGCGCGGCGACCTGGGCGTCGCCGCCTCCAACCACGCCGCCCGGCGCCTGGTCGCGGCCCCCTACCGCAGCGGCGGCCAGGCCCAGTACGTGCCGCGCAGCGTGCCCGAACCGCTCGGCGAACGGTTCGCCGCGACCCGCGAGTGGGCCCTGCGCCGCCTCGGCGAACCCCTCACCCTGGAGGCGCTGGCCGAGCACGCGGCGGTCTCACCGCGCACGTTCTCCCGGCGCTTCGTGGAGGACACCGGCTACACCCCCATGCAGTGGGTGATGCGCGCCCGCATCGACGCGGCCCGCGAGCTGCTGGAGCGCTCGCAGCTCGGCGTCGAGCAGATCGCCACCGACGTCGGCCTCGGCACCGGGGCCAACCTGCGCCTGCACTTCCGGCGCATCCTCGGCACCACGCCCAGCGAGTACCGCAGCACCTTCACCCGGGGCGAGTAGGCCCCGCCCCGACGGCTCCGACCAGCACGTCCCACCCGCGCAGGACACCGGCCGGCCACCCGTCGGTACCCGCGCCGCCGACTGCCCGCCACCCCTGGCGCGATCCTTGCGAACCATGGCGATCGCGCCGCTGGCCCGTCCGCGCGGCCCGCGCGAACCTGGTGGGGAACCGAAGGGACACCACACTCATGACGCGTATCGCCATCAACGGATTCGGCCGCATCGGACGCAACGTGCTGCGCGCCCTGCTGGAGCGCGACAGCACCCTGGAGGTCGTCGCGGTCAACGACCTCACCGAGCCCGCCGCCCTCGCCCGGCTGCTGGCCTTCGACTCCACCGCCGGACGCCTGGGCCGCCCGGTCACGGTCGACGGGGACGCCCTCGTCGTCGACGGCCGCCGCATCCGTGTCCTCGCCGAGCGCGAGCCGGCCCAGCTGCCCTGGGCCGAGCTGGAGGTCGACCTGGTGCTCGAGGCCACCGGCCGCTTCACCGCCGCCAAGGCCGCGCGCGCCCACCTCGACGCCGGCGCGCGCAAGGTGCTCGTCAGCGCGCCGTCGGACGGCGCCGACGTCACGCTCGCGTACGGCGTGAACACCGACGCCTACGACCCGGACGTGCACACGATCGTCTCCAACGCCTCCTGCACCACCAACGCGCTGGCCCCGCTCGCCGCGGTGCTCGACGAACTGGCGGGCATCGAGCACGGGTTCATGACGACGGTGCACGCCTACACCCAGGAGCAGAACCTCCAGGACGGCCCGCACCGCGACCCGCGCCGTGCCCGCGCCGCCGGTGTCAACATCGTGCCGACCACGACCGGCGCCGCCAAGGCGATCGGCCTGGTGCTGCCGAACCTCGACGGCAAGCTGTCCGGCGACTCGATCCGCGTGCCGGTCCCGGTCGGTTCGATCGTCGAGCTCAACACGACCGTCTCGCGCGACGTGACCCGCGAGGACGTGCTGGCGGCCTACCGCGCCGCGGCCGAGGGGCCGCTCGCCGGTGTCCTCGAGTACTCCGAGGACCCGCTGGTGTCGTCCGACATCACGGGCAACCCCGCCTCCTCCATCTTCGACTCGGCCCTCACCCGCGTCGACGGCCGCCACGTCAAGGTCGTCGCCTGGTACGACAACGAGTGGGGCTTTTCCCACCGCGTCATCGACACGCTGGAGCTCCTCGCCGCCGGCTGAGCGACGACGGCGGCTGCGCGCCGCCCGTGAGGTGACCACGGCTCCGTTCCCCGTCCGGGAGCGGAGCCGTGTCGCGTCCACGGCCTGTCCCGCCCGCCGTCGCCCGCACGCCACCGACAGGGCCGTCGTACGGGCATACCGGCGCGCCCGGCCGGCCGTCCCGTGGGGGAACGGCCGTCGGGCCGGTCCGGGCGGCCGACCGCCCGGCACCCCCGCGGCGAGTCGGACCGGTCGGGCGGGGATGACCGACCCGCCCCCGGTGACACGGGGAGCGAGGCTCACGAGTGACAGGACACGAACGGGGACCACGGGGACGGCGCGCGGGACGGCCGGAGCGCGCACTGGACCCCCAGGCCGGGCCGGTGGCCCGGTTCGCGTGGGAGCTGCGGCAGTTGCGCACCCACGCGGGCGCGCCCAGCTACCGGGAGCTGGCCCGGCGCGCCCACTACGCCGCCAGCACCCTGGCGGAGGCGACGAAGGGCAGCCGGCTGCCCACCCTCGACGTCGCGGTGGCCCTCGCCGAGGCGTGCGGCGGCGACCGCGAGGAGTGGGCGGCCCGCTGGCACGCCGCGGCCGCCCGCGGCCGGGCGGAGGCGCGGCACGCCCGGGAGAGGCCGCAACCGGCGCGGCCCGCCGCACCGCGGTGCCCATACCCGGGGCCGCGGCCCTGCACCGCGGACGACGCGCCGTACTTCTTCGGCCGCGAGGAGCCGCTCCGCCGGCTGGTCGGGATGGTGACCGCGGGGGAGGCGCCCGGCCCGGTGGTGCTGACCGGCCCCTCCGGCAGCGGCAGGACCTCCCTGCTGCACGCGGGCCTGCTGCCCGCCCTCGGCCCGGACTGGCACCACCTCGCTCTCACCCCGTCCCCCGACCCGCTCGCCGAACTCGTGCGAGCGGTCGCGGCGTTGAGTGACGACGCGCAATCCGGGGCGCTCCGCGAGGAGTTCAGCCGTGACCCCGGGGCGCTGCAGCGGGCGCTGGGCGGGCTGCTGCGGAGGCGGCCGCCGGGCACCCGGGTGCTGCTGACCGTCGACGCGCTGGACGACGTCTTCGCCCGCAGTGTCCCCGCCGCTGAGCGCGACGCCTTCCTGGCCCAGCTCGCCCAGGCCACGCGGGCCGGTGACGACCGCCTGCGGGTCGTCGTCGTCCTGCGGTCCGGCGCCCGCCTGCCGGACGCCTTGGCCGAGGGCGCGGCCCGGCTGCCGCTGGAGCCGATGGGCGCCGAGGAGGTGCGCCGCGCCGTCGTGGGCCCCGCCGAGGCGGCCGGGCTCACCGTCGAACCCGCCCTGCTGGACGCCCTGGTGACGGACCTGGCCGGGCGACCCGGCGCCCCGGCGCTGCTGTCGGCGGCCCTGCGCCGCACCTGGGCGCGGCGCACCGACGACGTGCTCCGGCTGTCCGCCCACCGCGCCGCCGGGGACGCCGGCGCCACGGTGACCGCGGGAGCCGACCGGGCGTACGACGCCGCCCCACCGGACGAACGGCGGCTGCTGCGCGCCCTGTTCCTCCGCCTGACCGCCCCGGGCGACGGCACCGACGACACTCCGCGCCGTGTCGACCGGGACGAACTGCGCGGCCTGGCACCGCGCGACGAGCTCGACCGGCTCCTCGGCGCGCTGGCCGCCGCCCGCGTCGTCGTCCTCGGCGAGGACACGGTCGAGCCCGCGCACCCGGCCCTGGTCACCGCCTGGCCGAGGCTGCGCCACTGGCTGGCCGACGACCGCGACGGCCTGCGCACCCACCGCCGCCTGACCGGGGCCACCGCCCACTGGTGCGCGTCGGGGCGACACCCGGGCGCGCTGTACCGGGGCGCGCGCCTGGCCACCGCCCGTTCCTGGGCGCGACGGCACCCGGACGACCTCAGCACCCGCGAGCGCGCCTTCCTGAGCGCCTCGCGCGCGGCCGAGCGCCGCCGACGGTGGGCCGTGGCCCTGCTCGTGGCCGTCGCGAGCGTCCTGGCCGCGCTGGCCGGCGCCCTGGCCCTGCACGCCCTGCTCACCGACCACGACACGACGCACGGCCGCCGGGGCGGGGCCGGCACCGTGGCCGGCGTCCCCTCCCGCGCAGCCCACGGGGTGCCGGTCCGCCCCGCCCCGGACAACACGGTCGCCAGAACGCGACAACCCCTCTGACCGGCGCCGACGCATTGTCGGGTTGTCCAGGCCCCGTCGAGCGGGCTTTCGGACAACTCACCGGCCCCCTTCGCTGGAACCACCGCACCCCGGCCGGCCGGTCCCGCCGCCGGCCGGGGGCGAGCGCCGTTCCGACACCCCTCCGGCCTCCATTCCGCCTTCGACACCCGTGAAGGAGCACCGACCATGGGCCGCACCAAGCGCGCACTGGGCACCACGGCCGTCACGGCGGCCGTCCTGCTGCTGGGCGCCTGCGCCGCCACCCCGACCGCGCCCGCCGACCCCGCTCCGGCGGGAGCCCCGCTGTCGGCCGCCCAGAAGGCGACCCTGCAACGCGCGGAGGAACGCCTGGTCCACCGCTGCATGCACGACCAGGGCTGGACCTACCGGGAGACGCCCCCCGACGACCGCGCCGCCGACGACCGGGGCCCCGGACGCAGCTTCCCGTACCTCGTGACCGACGTCGCGTGGGCCGAGAAGTACGGCTACGGCGACGCCTTCACCCCGGCCACCGGCACCGCCCCCGACGGGGACCGCGCCACCCCCACCCGGACGGGGCGGGCCGCCCCGGCGCGCCCCTCGGCCGACTGGACGCGCGCCCTCTACGGCACGGGCCGCCAGGTGTCGGTGCAGCTGCCGGGCGGCCGCCGGCTCAGCACCAGCGACCGCGGCTGCCTCGCCTCCGCCCGCAAGACCCTCTACGGGGACCTCGCACGCTGGTTCCCCGCCCGGAGGATCTCGGACAACATCGACGTCCTCGTCCGCCAGCACGTGCGCGACGACGACGACTTCGAGGCCGGGGTCGCCGCCTGGAGCCGGTGCGCCCGCACCCACGGGCACGACGTCGCCTCGCCCGGCGCGCTGCGCGCGGAACTCGACCGGCGCACCCCGGGCAGCACCCCGGCCGAGGCACACGCACAGGAGGTCCGCACGGCCGTCGTCGAGGCGACCTGTGCCCGGTCCTCCGGCCTGGCCCGCACCCTGCGGCAGCGGGAGGCGTACTGGCGCCCCCGCGTCCGCGACCGGTTCCGCGAGGAACTCGACGAGCTGGTCCGCCTGGAGCGGGCGGCGCTGCCGGAGGCGGCCACCGTCCTCCGCACTCCCGCCCCCACGCCCTGACGGACCTGGCACCACCCTCACCGCACACCCTCACGAAGGAGAACCGACCATGCGACGAGCCCTTCTCGGAACGGTCGCGGCGGCGGCACTGGCGGCGGCCGGCGTGCTGCTCCCCGCCTCCACCGCGTCCGCCGCCCTCGGCGACTGCCCCCAGGGCCAGTTCTGCGTCTGGGACGACGACAACTACTCCGGCGCCCGGATGGGATGGGTCGGCAACGACCCCAACTGGCACGACGACGGCTGGGGCGACCGGGCCGACTCCCTCTACAACAACGGCACGCCGGCCGCGTACGACGACGTCCGCGTCTACATGGACGTGAACTACGTCAACCAGGACCTCTGCGTCGCCCGCGGCGACTACTACGACTGGAGCATGGACGACAACGACTACTCCTCGCACCAGTGGACCGCCTCCTGCTGACCGGCTGATCCACCGCGCGCAGGCGACCGGGCCGTCGGACACCCGTTCCGGCGGCCCGCTCCGCCGCGCCCGGCGCCACCCGCGCGGCCCGCCGGGCACGCCCCCGCGCGAACTACTGCACATGCCCTGCCCGGCGTACCCCGAAGGAACCAAAACGGTGCGCGCCCCGTCATCGCCCGCTCCCGCGGGGCTAGGCCTGTGGCCTGACGAACCGCTCACCGCACCCCAAGGAGGTACGCCGAATGGCAGGCAGACGTCGTGCGGTCGCCCACAGAGCCGCCCTGGCGGCACTCGGTACGCTCGCGTTCACCGCGCTCCACCCTTCCGCGTCGGCCGAGCCGGCCGCACCGCCGCACGACCGCGGCCCCCTGCCCACCGCCGCCCGGACCGTCGGCGCCGACACCCCGTCGGCCGAGGTGCTGCGCGCCATGCAGCGCGACCTGCGCCTGACGCCCCGCCAGGCGAGCGCCCGCCTGGTGAACGAGGCCGAGGCCGGCACCCGGGCCGGCGTCCTGCACAACGCCCTGGGCAAGCGATTCGCCGGCGCCTGGGTCAAGGGCGCGACGTCGGCCGAGCTCACCGTGGCGACCACCGACCGCGCCGACGTGCCCGCCATCCAGGCGCAGGGCGCCAAGGCCGTCGTCGTGCGCTGGAACCTGGACCAGCTGCGCGCGGTCCAGAAGCAGCTCGACACGGCCGCCCGGCGCGTCGACGCCTCCGCCACGCCCGTGTGGTACGTCGACGTCCGCTCCAACCGCGTCGTCGTCCAGGCCACCACCCGCGCGGCCGCCGCCGCGTTCGTCAAGGCGGCCGGCGCCCCGGGCGACCACACCGCCGTCCGCGTGTCCGCGCAGCGCCCCCGCCTGTTCGCGGACATCGTCGGCGGCGACGCCTACTACATCGACGACCAGGCGCGGTGCTCCATCGGCTTCTCCATCAGCAAGGCCGACCAGCAGGGCTTCGTCAGCGCCGGGCACTGCGGACAGGCCGGCTCCACGACCAAGGGCTTCGACGAGACCGACCAGGGCGTCTTCCAGGCCTCCACGTTCCCCGGCGAGGACATGTCCTGGATCGCCACGAACGCCAACTGGACGGCCACCCCGAACGTCAAGGGCGACGGCGGGGCACTGGTGCCGGTCGAGGGCTCCGTCGAAGCGGTCGTCGGTGCGGCGGTGTGCCGCTCCGGCTCCACCACCGGCTGGCACTGCGGCACCATCCAGCAGCGCGACACGACCGTCAACTACGCCGAGGGCACCGTCAACGGGCTCACCCAGACCGACGTGTGCGCCGAGCCCGGCGACTCCGGCGGCTCGTACATCAGCGGGTCCGAGGCGCAGGGCGTCACCTCGGGCGGCTCGGGCGACTGCACGGCCGGCGGCACCACGTTCTTCCAGCCGGTCAACCCGATCCTCGACGCCTTCGGCCTCACCCTGAAGACCACCGGTGAGACGACCGCCGTGCCGACCGACAACAGCGGCGTGGCCGACGGCTGGAGCTCCGGCCGGGTGTACCGGGTGGGCACCACGGTGACCCACGGCCAGGTCCGCTACCGCTGCCTGCAGACCCACCAGGCGCAGAACGTCTGGGCGCCGGACGTCACCCCGGCCCTCTGGCAGCGTCTCTGACGAGGCGTCGGCACGGCCCCTCGGTAGCGTTCTGACGGGACGTCGGCACGGCCCGGGCGCGCGGTGGCACCGCCTGCGCGCCCGGGCGCACCGGCACGTCGGGGGCCGGTCGGGGGGCCGCCTGCCGCACGGGTCCGCTCACAGGTCCGCCAGCAGCCCGTACGCCGTGGCGACGAACGGGTCGCGGGCGCGGTACCGGCGCGTGCACACCGCCACCAGGGCCGTCCTGGCGTCCGGCCGGAAGCCCAGGAACGCCTGCTGGCCGAGGGTCGCGCCGCTGTGGAAGTACAACGGCCCGCCCCCGGTCGGATGCCGGAACCAGCTCACCGTGTGCTCCTCCAGGTGCCCCCGGCCGCGCCGCAACACCGGCCGGCGCACCGACCGCAGCGCCCCCGCGAGCGGCGTGTCCCCGGGCCGCAGGTGGGCCTCCAGGAACGTGAGCAGGTCGTGCGGGGTGGAGCGCACCGCGCCGGCCGCCTGGAAGCCGCCCGGGTCGAAGGCGGGCGTCGGCGTCACCCCGTCCTTGCGCCGGCCCGTGGCGTCGAGGTCCGTGTCCCCGGGGCGCAGCGAGGTGCCGGTCAGGCCCAGCGGGCCGAGGAGGTGCTCGACGACCAGCTCCTCCCAGGGCACCCCGGTGGCCGCGCCCAGCACGTGGCCGAGGACGGCGAACCCGAAGTTGGAGTAGTGCCAGTGCGTCCCGGGCTCGCGCCGCGGTCGGTACCGCAGGAACGCGTCGACGACCCGCTCGGCCGGGTAGCGGGCGTAGGGGTTGGTGGTCCAGGCGGTCAGGCCCCTGCGGTAGAAGTCCCCCGGCAGGCCGGGCAGTCCCGCGGTGTGCGTGACCAGGTGCGCCGGCGTGGCGCGGGACGCCTGCGCGACGTTCTCGGGCGACAGCAGGACCGCGGCCCGCTCGCCGCCGGTGAGGACCCCGCGCCGGATCAGCTCGGTCAGCAGCAGTCCGGTGAACGACTTGGTGGCCGACCCGATCTCGTAGCGCAGGTCCTGCCGGGGCAGCGCCGGGGGAGGGGCGGTGCCGCCGCACCGCACCAGCCGTCGCCCGTCGCGCGACAGGGCGAACACGACGTCGGGGGCGTCGGCCGCGCCCACGGCCTCCGTCAGCCGCTCCGCGAGCGCTCCCTCGTCGGGTACGGCGCGGTCGCCGGGCGGCGGCACGGGGTCCGGGTCGTGGTCCTGGCCCGGCCACAGCACCGAGCGGCCGCTCATGACGCGTGCGCCAGGTCGCTCAGGGCCCGGGACGTGGCCAGCGTGGAGGCGAAGGCGGCGACCAGCGTGGGGTGGTACACGACGTCGAACAGCTCCTGGGCGTCGTCCGTCGCGGGCAGGCCGCGCACCGCGGGCATCGCGCCGTCCGGCTGCTGCGCCCCGGCGAACGCCTCCCAGGCGGCCTCGTCGAACGTGGGCCGGGGCAGACAGGCGTCGACGACGAGCAGTTCGCCCAGCAGGTCCCAGTGGCGCAGGTCGCGCCAGTCGTCCAGCCACACGGGCAGCCAGGCCGCCAGGTAGTCGGCGAGGCGGGCGGGCAGCCCGTCCGGGTCCTCGCCCCAGCGGGTGAGGTGGAAGACGGTGTGCGTCACGTCGTAGGCGATGTGCCCCTCCACCGTCCACGGTTCGGGGGTGCGCGCCAGCCAGGTCGCCGCCAGCGCCTCCTGCTCGTGGGGGCGCGGGGTGAGTCCCGACCGGCGCTGGAACGCGGACAGGCCGAGCCGTCGGTTCGGCTTCGTCTCCAGGGCGGCCCAGCTGTCCAGACGGTGGTTGAGCAGGGCGTGGCGCTCCAGGTCGGGCAGGTCGTACCCCAGCTCCTTGAACGGCAGGTACACCTCCCAGGGGATCGGCGAGAGCGGTTCCTTGTGCTGGCCGCGCAGCAGCATCCGGCCGCCGTCCAGGACCTCCCGCCAGGCGTGGTCCAGCAGGCCGCGCGCGAGCCGGGCCTGGCGCGACCCGGCGACGCCCTCGCGGAACAGCACCGAGCAGATCACGCCCAGTTCGCCGACCGGCTTGAACCGCTCCAGGAACCCGACCTCGGGGTCCACGTCGGGCTCCAGCCGGAACCCGTCCCGGTGGGCCCACAGCCACTCCAGGGCGCGCGCGCCCACCGTGTGCACGAGCCGTGTGTCGGTCATCCGGTCCCTCCCGTCGTCCTGTGCGGCGTCCGCGTCCCCACCGGCGCGTCCCGCCGGGCGCGGTGTGTCAGCGGCATGCCCCCGTGGTGCGCTCCCGGCGCCGGGGACGACGGGGGCTGCGCGCCGCGTGGATCGTCCCAGCGGGCGAGGGTCAGCCCGGCGGCGAAGGCGGCCATGAGGGTGGAGTGGTAGCAGAGGCGGAAGCCGGACTCGCCGGATGCCGGCGCGCCGTCGCGCCGGGGGACGGTCTCCTCGCGCGGGACCTCCGCCGCGAACCGGCCGTCCTCCTCGGGCAGGGCCCCGGAGGCGAACTGCACGGCGGCGATCCGTGCCCAGGCCCCGGCCAGCTCCGCCTCGAACGTGGCGTCGGTCCCGGCCGCCGGCACGCCCGCCGCCACGGCCGCCACCTCGCAGGCGAGGTCCCACAGACCGCCCTCCAGGCACGTCACGAGCCACGCGGGCACCCAGTGCGCCAAGTGGTCGGCCAGCGCGGGGGGCAGCCCCGGGCCGCCGCGGCCCCAGTCGGTCAGGTGGAACACGACGTGGGTGAGCGCGTAGCCGGAGGCCCGCTCGAACGTCCAGGGCTCCGGCAGCCCGCCCAGCCAGGTCCGCGCGAGGAGCTCCGGCTCGTTGTCGTCCCGGCGCAGCCCGATCTGCCGCTCGGCGCACAGCACGCCCAGGCGGCGGGTCGGGAGCTGCTCGGTGAGCCGCCAGCCACGGGTCGCGGCCACGGTGGCGGCCGCCCGTTCGTATCCGGGGTGGCGCAGTCCGGCCGAGGCGAAGGCGGCGTACACCTCCAGCGGGTACGTGGCGAACGGCTCCGCCCGCTGCACCTCCAGGAACAGCGCGCCCTCCCCGGTCTGCCGCCAGGCGAAGGCGAGCAGGTCGCGCACGCACGCGTGGAGCGGGTCGGACGCCGGCGTGCGGACCGACAGGGTCGCGCACACCTGGGCCAGTTCGCCCAGCGGCTTCCAGCTGCCGTCCACCCGTCCGTCCCGCGCCAGGGCGTCGTCGCCGAGCGCGAAGTGGGCGCGGTTGCGGGAGAGCCACCCGAGTGCGGCCTCCTGGACGGCCCTGACGGTCCGCCGGACGTCCGGCGGTGCGGCCGGGCCCTTGTCCACCGCTGCCGTCTCCCGTGCGTCCGCCGTGGCGGTGCGCCGTACGTCCGCCGCGGTCACACGGTCACCCCGCTGCCGATCAGCCGCGCGGCGCGCACCTGGAGCAGCACGCGGGAGTCGCCGCCGCCCATGAGCTCGACGAAGTCCAGTCCGCCCGGCAGGCCGAGGGTGTGCGGCACGTCCGGCAGCACCGTGAGCCAGCGGCCCGCGCCGGCCGCCTGGTACCAGTCCCGGCGCCGGACCGCGCGCACGAAGCCCCGGGCGACGTCCAGGGTGCGGCCCCGGGCGACCCGGGTGAGCGCGCAGTCCTCTACGGGCAGGGCCAGCGGGGCCAGGACCGCGAGGTGGTGGGTGAGCGACGGCCAGGGCGCACCGGTCAGCCAGGAGGCGTCGGGTTCCGGGCCGGGCTCCGGCACCCGCCCCGGCGCCGGGGCGGTCCCGGACGGTCCGGTCACCCGGTGCAGCGCGCGGCCGAGGGCCCAGTGGCTCCACGCCACGGTGGGCGCGGCCGTCGCGGGCGGCGGGTAGGCGTCGAACGCCCGCCGCGCCAGGTCGAGTTCGCGGGCGCCGGGCGGCGGTGTGTGGTCCAGGACGCCCGGCAGGAGCAGGTCGGCCCCGAGGACCCGGGCCGCCGCGAGGTCGAGGTCGCCCGTCGGCCGGAGCGGTGCGTCCAGGGGCTCGCGCGAGGGGTGGCCCCCGCCCCGCAGGGCGGAGGCCACTCCCGAAGCGAGGTCCTGCACCGCGCCCTGCAGGAGGGCGGAGGTACCTGACTGCTTCATGGGGTCGCTCCCGTCAGCCGGTCAGCCCTTCTTCGGGCGCGGTGTCGGGGGCGAGAGGAGTGCGGAGCCCCCGCCGGACACGACGGCGAGCGCGGCGCATTCCCTGCTGTCCCGGTAGACGCCGTCCGCCTCGGCGGGGTCGAGTACCGCCTCGAGGTCGACGTCGCGGATGCGGACTTCTTCGACGGTCTTCTCTGCGGAAGCCATACCAACCATCTCCCTGTAATTGAGCTGCGGTTGGGCTCACCTCTTTAGTGTCCGATTACGTCCGGATAATGCAGAGAATTCGGAATTGCCGGAAATTACTTGTTCAATGTCCGCACGGTGTTATTGCTGCTCGCCGTCATTGCTGCGCGGTGCGGAAATCAACGGGTGGAAGCGTGCGCGGCGACGACGGTGTGCCCGTGCCCCCGCACAGGCGTAGCGTCGCCGTATGAACGATGCCGGGTACGGCAGGGCAGCGGCGCGCGACCGCAGGCGGTGCCGCGCGGCCCCCGGCCGTCCGGGCGGAGGCCTCCCGTGACCGGCGCGGCCGACCCGTCCGGCGGGAACGCGGAACTGGACGCCGCTCTCGCGGAGACGGTCCGCCGCACCGGAGCGTCCATCGGCGCCCTGTACCTGCTCTCCCCGGACGCGGAGTTGCTGTGCATCGACGCCCTCTGCGGGGCCCCGGTCGAGTTCGCCCTGCCCTGGGCGCGGGTGCGCCTGACCTCGCCGGCCCCGGTGGCCCACGCGGTGCGGGAGGACCGGCTGATCTGGGTGGGCGACCAGGAGGAGCTGGCGCGCCGGTACCCGCGGACCGCGCTGGCCCTGCCGTACCCCCTCGCCATGGCGGCCGCCCCGGTCACCGGCGTGCGGCGCTGGGGGACGCTGCTGCTGATGTGGCCGGCCACCCGCCCGCCGTACATGACCGCCCGCGAGCACGGCAACATCGTGTCCAGCTGCCGCCGCCTGGCCCGCCTGCTCGAGGAGGCCCTGGAGCGCGGCCGGACCCCGGTGTGCGACGGCGGACCCCGGGTCGTGCCCGTCACCGACGAACGGCAGTCGGTGAACCCGGAGCTGGCGGCGGCCGACTTCGCCGAACGGCTGCCCGGCGGCAGCTGCGCCCTCGACCTGGAGGGCCGCTTCACCTACCTCACCTCCGGGGCCGCGGACCTCCTGGGCCTCGGGGCCGAGCAACTGCTGGGCACGCTGCCCTGGCAGTCCCTGCGCTGGCTCGACGACCCCACCTACGAGGACCGCTACCGGGCGGCGGTGCTCAGCCGGGAACCCGTGTCGTTCACCGCCTGCCGCCCGCCGGGCCAGTGGCTGGACTTCCACCTCTACCCGGACGCCAGCGGTATCAGCGTCCGGATCGTGCCCAGCGGCACCGGGCAACCGCCCGTCCCCGCGCCGCCCCTGAGGTCCGCCCGTACGGTCACCCCGGCCCGTGCGGGCCGGCTGTACCAGCTGACGCACCTGGCGGCCGCCCTGACCGAGGTGGTGGGCGTCCAGGACGTCATCGACCTGGTCGCCGACCAGATCATGCCCGCGTTCGACGCCCAGGGCCTGGTGCTGTCGTCCGTGGACGCCGGCCGGCTGCGCATCATGGGGCACCGCGGCTACGGCGCGCGCTCCGTGGAACGGCTCGACGGACTGCCCCTGGACACCACCTTCACCCCGGCCGGCCGCGCCCTGGCCAGCGGTATCCCGGCCTTCTTCCGCAACGCGGAGGAGATGCGGCGCATCTACCCCGACGCCCCGCAGGTCAGCGGCAAGCGGGCCTGGGCCTTCCTCCCGCTGAGGATCTCCGGCCGGCCCGTCGGCATCTGCGTGCTCTCCTACGACCGGCCGCACGAGTTCCCGGCCGAGGAACGCGCCGTCATGACCTCGTTGGCGGGCCTGGTCGCCCAAGCGCTGGACCGGGCCCGCCTGTACGACACCAAGCACGCGCTCGCCCACGGCCTGCAGGAGGCACTCCTGCCCCGGGCGCTGCCGAAGTTCGGCGGCCTGCGGGTCGCCGCCCGCTACCTGCCCGCCACCCGCGGCATGGACATCGGCGGCGACTTCTACGACCTGATCCGGCTCGCCGACGGCGCCGCCGCGGCCGTGATCGGCGACGTGCAGGGCCACAACGTCGCCGCCGCCGCGCTCATGGGGCAGGTCCGCACCGCCGTCCACGCCCACGCGGCCGCCGGCACCGCACCCGACCAGGTCCTCTTCCGCACCAACCGGCTGCTCACCGACCTCGGTTCCGACCTGTTCACCAGCTGTCTCTACGCCCACGTCGACGTGGCCCGGGGACGCGTCGCGCTCGCCGGCGCCGGCCACCCGCCGCCCGTGCTGCGCCTTCCCGACGGCACCGCGCGGGCCGTGCCCCTGCGACCGGGGCCGCTGCTGGGCATCGACCCGGTCGCGGACTTCCCCGTCACCGACCTCGCGCTCGTCCCGGGCGCGACCCTCGTCTTCTACACCGACGGCCTCGTGGAGGCGCCGGGCACCGACCTGGAGGACTCCATCACGGAACTCGCCCGCCACCTCGCCGACGCCGACGACGGGGACCTGGACGGGCTGGTCGACGTCCTGCTGAGCCGGACCAGCACGACCGCCCAGCGCACCGACGACATCGCGCTCCTGCTGCTGCACCGGGAGGGCTGACCGGCACACCGGTCAGCCCTCCCGAGGTCACGGCCGGGGGTTCGTCCGGTGCCAGGCCGGCCGCGCGTCGCTCCCGCGGCGCCCCGCGACCGAGGCGCACCGCGGGCACTGGCGCTGCACCCGGTCCGCCGCGCCGCCCGACTCGGGGAACGTGTCCGTCCAGGTGACGCCCGCGAAGCGGATCAGCCGGGAACGGCTCAGCGACAGCCCGCAGACCGTCTCGTTGCGCCCCGGCTCCCACGCGTGCACCTCCCCGGCGGGCAGCCGGCGGCGGCCCTCCTCCTCGTCCGTCCACTGCCCGGAGGCGGCGACGGCGTACGACGTGCCGCGTCCCTTGCTCCTCACGGTCCGCACCTCACCCGGCCGCGCCGTCGACCCGCAGCCGCACCTGTTCCTCCAGGCGTCGCAGGCTGGTGTCCAGGGCGTCCCGCACGGCGTCCTCGCCGGGGTCGTGGGCGTCGTCGAAGAACGACAGGTGCACGATCACCTCGCTGGCGCCGCTGTCCACCCCGGCGACCTGGAGCCACCCGGTGTAGCCGCCCCGCTCACGGGTGCCCCACTCGATCCGCATCTGGTCGGGCCGGGAGCGCAGGGTGGCGGAGGTGTCCTCGTCCGTGCGGTCCTCGTGCACCGTGACGGAGGGCGGGTCCTCGGCCCGTACGTGCAGCGCGTCGGGCAGCCAGGTGTCCATCTGCTCGACCTGGGCCGCCTGGTCGAAGACCTGCTCGGGCTGGGCGGGCATCGTGCGGGAGCGCTCGTACTCGCTCATCGCGTCACCGTCCTCGGATCGGGGAGACGTACAGCGGACGCGTGCCCGAGTGGGCCGGAGGCAATCTTCTCTCCACGCCCCGCCACGTGCCGCCCGCCGCCCGCCGCCAGGTGTCGGGCCGGGGGCGGCGGGGCAGACGGTACGACGGGGAATGTCGGGAAGAGAGGCCGCAGCGCTCATGAATCTCCTGCCGCCGGGCGCGTCGACCGTGCGCGACCGGATCGGCGCCGCGATCTTCACCCGGGTGGCCGGCCCGGACGGCCCCCGCAACCGCGCCCGCATCCACGGCACCCCCGGCCCGCGCTGGTTCGGCCCCGACCGTCCCGTCCGACGGGTCCACGGGGACGCGTCCATGTTCATCGGCGGCCTGTCCGCGCTGCTGCTCCAGTCGCTGCACCCCCTCGCCATGGCGGCGGTGGCCGCCCACTCCGGCTTCCGCGGCGACCCGTGGGGGCGGCTGCAGCGCACCAGTACCTTCCTCGCCGTCACGACGTACGGCACCGCCGACAGCGCACGGGCCGCCTGCGAGCGGGTCAGCGCGGTGCACGGGACGGTCCGGGGCACCACCCCCGACGGCCTGCCCTACGCCGCGTCCGACCCGCACCTGCTGTGCTGGGTCCACGTCGCCGAGGTCGACACGTTCCTGCGCGCCCACCAGGCCTACGGCGCGCACCCCCTGGACGACGAGGGCTGCGACGGCTACGTCGCCGACATGGCGCGCATCGCCCGCGAGCTCGGCGTCCCGGACCCGCCGACCGACCGGACCGGGCTCACCGAGCGCCTGGCCGCCTACCGCGGCGAACTGCGGGCGACGGCCGAGGCGCGCAGCACGGCCCGCTACCTCCTCCTCAACCCGCCGGTGCCCCTCGTCGCCCGCCTGCCCTACGGCGCCCTCGCCGCCGGCGCGGTCTCCCTGCTGCCCGACTGGGCCTCCCGCGAGCTGCGGCTGCCCCGGCTGCCCGTCGCGGAGGACCTGTGCGTCCGCCCCCTCGGCACGGCCGTGACCGCGGGCCTGCGCTGGGCGCTCTCGCCGACGCGCGCGGCCGTGGCCGCGGGGGAGACCGGGAGCCGGGTAGCTGGAGACACCCCCTAGAGGCTGAGGGCGTCCTCCGCGTTGTCCACCCAGGGGGTCACAGAGTTCACGGCGGGGGAGACGTACAGGCCCGGCGTGGAGGCGGTCAGCGGCTTCTGCTCCAGGTCGGACTCGGTGTCCATGGTCAGCGCGATCGAGTCCACCGTCTTGCCGGTGCCGTCGTGGGCGCCGCCCAGGAGGCCGGCGTAGGCCGACTCGCCCGGCTCGAGCCGCAGCGCGTCCTCGATGCCGGGCGCTTCGCCGCGCTGCGTGGCCTGCCCGTCCAGGGCGCCGAACGTCACGACGGGGTGGCCGAGGGCCCGGCACGCCTTGCCGCTCTTGTTGGTGATCTTCAGCAGGTAGCTGCTGGTGGTGGGCTCCGCGAGGTTCGCGGTGAACGTCACGTCGTACGTGCTGCACGGGAAGACGTCGTAGTCGGCACCCGTCGCCGACGCCGAGGAGCCCGGGGCGGCCGACGACGCCGAAGAAGCCGGAGGCTTGGCGGAGCTCGACGGTGCCTTCGGCGGGGCGGCGGGCTTCGACGGCGTCCCGGACGCCGTCGCACCGGCGGACGGTGCGGTGCTCCCCGTGTCCGCGGCGCCGTCCTCGGACGGACCGCAGGCGGACAGGGCGAACGCGGAGACGGCGGCGAGGACGACGGCGGCGGCGGTGCGTACGGTGCTCATGGTGTGCTTCCCCCGAGGCGAGCGGCGCGTGTTCGCGCCGGACTGGGCACCAGCGTCCTCCGGGTTCTTCACAGCCCGGTGACAGGATCTCGCCGACTCCATCACCGTTCGGCGCCCGTGGCCGCCGCCGTCGTCACCGACCGCGGCGGCCCCGGGTCAGCAGCCGCCGCAGTTGTAGTACAGGACGTCCCAATGGTTGCCCTCGTCGGCGTAGACGTTGCCCGAGCCGGACTGCCACTGCGGGGCGCCGTCCCCGCGCACCCCGATGTAGGTGAAGGTGTTCTTGATGTAGTTCGTGACGCAGGTGGACTTGCCGTAGTCGAGCTTGTAGCCGTTCCAGTGCGAGTACGTCCCCGAGGCGTGGCCGGTCTCGGTCCCGCCGGTGATGTTCAGGGCGCACCCGGTGGCCCGCTTGAGGGTCTGGGCGCCCTGGGCGGTGGCGAGGTTCAACTGCTCGAACGACGTACAGGTGGAGTTGTAGCGGTCCGAGCAGTTGCCGGACGAGGACCAGGTGATGCCGACCTCGCGGAACATCGAGGTCGCGGTGGCGTGACTGATCTTGGTGACGGCGAACGCCTCGCCGGCTCCGCCGATCACGACGGCACCGGGTGCGACGACGAGGGCGAGAGCGGTCAGGACCGATCGGGTCCGGACGCTGCGCACGCCCTTCAAGAGGGTCTTCACGGGGGGATCCTCCCTGCGGTGAGTCAAGCGACCTGTGGGGCGACCGTGCAGGTGGTGCGCGACGATGATGCCCGAGTTCTACGCGCGTCCGCCATAGTACGGCGGCCATGGGTTCTGAAGAGCGATTCGTGCACCGGCCGCAGCGCGTCGGGCGCTCGCATCGATTCCGCTCGTCTCACGCCGCGCGCAGGTCGTCCTCCCGGAGGGAGTCGCGCAGGCGCTCCAGGCCGCGGCGCGCGTGGCTCTTGACGGTGCCCAGCGGCCAGCCCGTGACCCGGGCGATCTGCGTCTGGGTCAGGTCCTGGTAGAAGGCCAGCCGCAGCACCTGCTGCTGCGGTGCGCTGAGCCGGTCCAGGGCCCGCCCGACGACCACGCGGTCGAGCGCCGCCTCGGGGTCGCCCCCGGCCGAGGCGTGCCGCGCCGCCGGCAACCGGGCCGCCGCCGCGGTCAGTTCGGCCCGGCGCGTCCGGGCGGCCAGCGCGTCCGCCACCGTGCGGCGCGTGATGCCGACCAGCCAGGCGGCGAACGACCCACGCTCCGGGGCGTACCCGGCACGGCCGCGCCAGGCGGCGGCGAACACCTGCTGGGTCACGTCCTCCGCGTCCCGCGGGTCCCCGAGGGACTGCCGGGCCAGCCCGTACACGAGCCCCGCCCACCGCCGGTGCAGCTCGGACCAGTCGTCGGTCAAGCGGTCCATGGCGACGCCTCCTCTGCGAACACCGGTCGGGCCCCCGCCCCCGGTGTGCCGTCCAGCCTGGGTCGCGCGGCAGCCGTGAACAACTTGCAGCGATTGTGCGTCGTATAAGCTGGAACGAGTGCGAGGACCTGAGGAGGGAGACCGCGATGGCCGTCACGGGCGAGCGGGAGGACACGGCCGACGCGGCGGGGCTGACCACGGGCGCGGTCGCCCGGCGGGTCGGTGTCTCGCCGACCACCCTGCGGTCCTGGGACCGCCGCTACGGCCTCGGTCCCGCGGTGCGCGCGGAGGGCCGGCACCGCCGCTGGAGTCCCGTGGACATCGCCATGGTGGAGGAGATGTGCCGCCTGACGTCGGCCGGGGCGCCCCCCGCCGAGGCGGCCCGGGTGGCCCGCCTGCGCCACCACCCGACCGCCCCGCCGGTCGACCCCGCGTCCGCATCCCTCCCGCTGTCCCCCCAGGAGCCCACGCCCCCGGCCGATGGTGAGGGCGATGCCGACGCCGGACCCGGCGCCGCGCCCACCGACCCCCGGCCCGAACCCGGCCTCCGGATCCCCGCCCGGCGCGGCGGTGCCGGTGGCGGGCTGCCGCTCGGCGGTGACGTCCGGCAGGAGTGCCGGGGCCTCGCCCGGGCCGCGGTGCGCCTGGACGCGCCGGAGCTGGAGCAGCGCCTGCTCGACGCGGTCGACCGGCACGGCCTGGTGGTGGCCTGGGAGGAGGTGATGGTGCCGACGCTGCGCGCGGTCGGCCGCAAGTGGGAGTCGTCCGGCGACCGGTACGTGGAGGTCGAGCACCTGCTGTCCTGGCACATCTCCAGCACCCTGCGCGGCGTGCCCTTCCTCTTCCCGCGCCGCGACCCGGTGCCGGGGGCGGCGCCGGTCGTGCTGGCCTGCACGCCGGGCGAGCAGCACTCGCTGCCGCTGGAGGTGCTGACCGCGGCCCTGGCAGAGCGGGGACTGCCGACGCGGACCCTGGGCGCCGCGGTGCCGACGGAGGCCCTGCTGGCGTGCGTGCGGCGCACCGGCCCGGCCGCCGTGGTGCTGTGGGCGCAGACCCGCTCCACCGCATCGCTCCCGCTGGCCCGGCACGTGGCCGGCCTGGAGTGGGGCACCGCGGGCGCCCGCAGGCGGCCCACGGTGCTGCCCGCCGGCCCCGGCTGGGACCGGCGGGCGTCGGCCGGCTTCCCGCGCTGCTCGGGGCTGCGCGAGGCGGTGGACACGCTCGGTCGCCTCTGCGAGGACGGCGCGCGGCTCCCCGCCCGCGGCCACTGAGCGGGCCGGCCCCGCCCAGCCCGGCAAGCGCTCTGCTCAGCCGGGCAAGCGCCGGCCCGGCCCGGGAAGCGGCGCGCTCAGCCCGAACGCGCCCCGCCCGGCCCGGGAAGCGCCCCGCCCGGCCCGGGAAGCGCCCCGCTCAGCCCGAACGCGTCGCGCCCGGCCCCGGAAACGCCCCGCTCACCCCGGGAAGCGCCCCGTGGAGCGCAGCTCCCAGCGCCGTTCCGCGTACGCCAGGTCGTCGCGCCACAGCCGGGCGGCTGCCGCGCGGATGAAGGGCCGCAGCGCCGGAGCCGCGCGCCGGGCCGCCGCGAACCCGCGCCGCTCGGAACCGGCGACCACGGCCTCCACCACCGCCGTGCGCGGCCGGCCCCGGGCGTCGCGCCCGAGCGGGGTGGCGTGGGTCTCCACCACCGAGCCCCGGCCCTCGCCCTCCGTGATCGTCATCAGCACCGTGCGCGGGCCCGGGGCGGTGAACTCGGCGCGCACCGGGACGACGAGCCGGCCGGCGACCTTGAAGGACACGTCCACCGTGAAGGAGTCGACCTCGTCGGTGCGGCCCGGTGCCCGCACCACGGTCAGGTCGACGAACGAGTACGGGTGGAACCAGGCCCCGTGCCAGGGGTCGAGGCGGTTGGCCACCACGTCCTCCGGCTCGCACACGCCCACCGTGGTGTACACGGCGGACAGCGCGTCGGCCGCCGCCGGGCGGGTCGGCACCAGGGGCGCGTCGGTCGGTGCCTCACCGCCGCTCCCGTCCAGGCGCACCCAGAGCAGCACCCCGTCGTCGTGGACCGGCCAGGGTTCCCACCCGGCGAACGGGCGCCCGTCCAGGGCCAGTCCGTGCCAGTGGCACACCAGGGTGCCGCAGCGCACCGGGCTGTCCCGCAGCGGGGCGCCCAGGTGCGGGCAGGCACCGGGCCCCGCGACCGGCCGCCCCTCGGCGTCCCGCCACAGCACCATCTCCCGCCCGGCGACCGTGCGGCCGAGCGGCCGGTCCGCGCGCAGGTCGCGGGAGGCGCCGACGACGTACCAGTTGCCGGTGGGCCGGGCCTGCGCCCGCTTCAGGGCCTGCGCGATCAGCGCGGGCTTGGCGTCCCGCCAGGTCGGCTGCTGCCGCTCCCAGCGCACCGGCGAGCGCCGCAGCCGCACCGGGGGCCGGTACCGTCCGGGCCGGGGACTCATGCCACCTCCTGGTACGAACGGTCCGCCGGAGCCGCCTGCACGGGGGCGCCGGGGGAGCGGCGGTCGGTCAGACGGGCCGCGGCCACCCGGACCAGCCCGTCGGCCGCGACCAGGGCCCTGCGCCGGCGCGGCACCACCGAGCGCCGGTGCAGGACGGCGTACCCGTCGGCGGCGACGGCGTCGAGGATGCCCCCGTACAGGACGAACGCCGTGCGGATGCACGGCCGCGACACCGGGCTGAGCATGGCGATGCCCGGCGCGGCACGCCGGTACGCGGCCCGGGTCACGGACGCGAACTCCCGCAGTGCGGAGGTGACCCGGTCGTCGGTGCGGCCGGTGTCGCGGCAGTGCCGCAGCCGCCCGCGGTCGACGCCGTGCGCGGCCAGCAGGTCCTCGGGCACGTAGACCCGGCCGCGGTCGAGGTCCTCGCCCACGTCCCGCAGGAAGTTGGTCAGCTGGAAGGCGACGCCCAGCTCGGCCGCGTGGGGCGCGGCCTCCTCGCGGGGCGTCACCGTGCCCAGCACCGGCAGCATCTGCAGGCCGATCACCGCCGCGGAGCCGTGCATGTAGCCGCGCAGGTCGTCGTAGGTGGCGTACGAGCCGACCGTCAGGTCGCTGCGCATGGAGGCCAGGAAGTCGGTGAACAGGTCGTGGTCGATCGCGTGGCGGCGGGCGGTGTCGGCCAGCGCGCGGGCCACCGGGTGGGCCTCGCGCGGGCCGGGCCCGTCGTGGGCGAGGGTGCGGGCGAGGTCGTCGCCCAGCCGGTCCAGGGCGCGGGCCCGCTCGTCGTCGGGCGCTCCGTCGAGCGCATCCACGATGTCGTCGGCCCAGCGGGCGAAGCCGTACAGCGCGTGCACGGCGGGGCGCCGGTCCGGGGTGAGCAGCCGGGTGGCGAGGAAGTAGGTCCGCCCGTGGCGGGCGTTGAGCTCGCGGCTGCGCAGGTAGGCGGCGCGCAGCTCGGGGTCGGTGACGCCCGCGGCGTCCAGTTCTCGGGTCGTCACGACCGGGCTCCTTCGGCGAGGGGAATCGTGCGCGGGCGCCGGGCCGCGGCCGTGCGGCCCGCCCCGGTGATGCGGGCGGCGGCCAGCTTCCCGGACCACAGCACCGGCGGTACGCCGACGCCCGGGGTGGTTCCGCAGCCGGCCAGGACGGCGTTCTCGGTGCCGCGCACGAGGTTGCGCGGGCGGAACGGCCCGGTCTGGGCGAACGTGTGGGCGGCGGAGAACGGCGTCCCCGCGGCGAGGCCCTGTCCCGTCCAGTCGGCGGGGGTCACCAGGCACTCCTCCTCGATCGACTCGGCGATGCCGGTCAGCCCGCGCCCGTCCAGCTCGCGCAGCAGGCTGTCGCGGTAGCGCGGTCCGAGGTCCTGCCACTGCGCCGCCCCGGGACCGATCCCGGTGTGCGGGCAGGGCGCGAGGACGTAGTGCAGGTGCCGGCCGGGCGGGGCCAGCGACGGGTCGGTGGCGGTGGGCCGGGTGATGAGCAGCGAGGGGTCGCTCATCAGCTCCCCGGTGCGGGTCAGCTGGTCGAAGGTGCGCCGCCACTCGTGGCCGAACGAGATGGTGTGGTGGGCCAGTTCGGGCCAGGTGCGGTCGCAGCCCGCGTGCAGGATCACGGCCGAGGGCGCGTGCCGCAGCCCCAGCGGGCGGCGCGGGGTGCGGCCCAGGAGCCGGTAGGTCACCGGCAGGTCGGGGGTGAGGACCACGGCGTCGCAGGGGATGCGCAGGTCGTCGGTGACCACGGCGCTGATCCGCCCGCCCGAGCGCTCCAGCCGGGTCACCGTCTGCCCGTGGTGGAAGGTCGCGCCGGCCGCGGCCGCCACGTCGGCCATCGCCTGCGGCAGGGCGTGCATCCCGCCGCGCGGGAAGTACACCCCGGCGACGGTGTCCATGTACGCGATCACCATGTACGCGGCCAGGGCGCGCTCGGGCGGCACGCCCGCGTACAGCGCCTGGAAGGTGAACACCCGGCGCAGCCGCTCGTCCTTGAGGTACTTGCCGACCCCGGACTCCCAGCGGCCGAAGCCGCCGAGGGCGGCCAGCCGGGCGAGGTCCGGGGTGAGCAGCTGCCACGGCGAGTCGAAGTCCGCGTCGAGGAACCGGCCGCGCTCCGCCCGGTACAGCCGGGTGAGCCGCTCGCGCAGCCGCCGGTAGCCGGCCGCCTCCGCGGGCCCGGCGAACCGGGTGACCTCCTCGGCCATGGCGTCGCCGTCGGTGTGCACGTCGAGCCATGTGCCGTCGGCGAACCGGGCCCGGTAGGCCGGGTCGAGCGGGATCAGATCGACGTGGTCGCGCAGCGCGGTGCCGACCGCGGCGAACGCCTCGTCGGCGATCTCCGGCATGGTCAGCACGGTCGGCCCGGTGTCGATGGAGTAGCCGCCGCGCACGAGCCGGCCGGCCCGGCCGCCGGGCAGCGCGTCCCGCTCCACGACGGTCACCCGGCGGCCCGCGCCGAGCAGGTGGAGGGCGGCCGACAGCCCCGCCAGACCCGCGCCGACGACCACGACGTGATCGGTGGGTCCCTGGACGGTGCGGGTCATCGAGCCACCTCCGCCACGGCGACGGGAAGGGAGCTCGCGGCTGCGGCGGCTCCGGCGGGCGGTGACGGCGCGTGCGCCGGGCGGTGTCCCGGGGCCGCCGCCCCGTCCCTCGGCCCGCTGATCTCGCCCAGCAGGTCGCGCAGGGCGGCCGCCGCCCGCGGCTGCGGCAGCTCCGCCAGGGCGACGTGCCGCAGAGCCCTCCGGGACAGCCGCGTGATCCGCGTCTCCACGGCGTCCCGCGCCCCGGTGGCGACCACCACCTCCCGCACCTGGTCCAGCCCGGCCCCGGTCAGGTCGGCCCGGCCCACGGCGGCGTCCAGCACCTCCAGCGCGTGCCGGTCCCCGGTGCCGACGGCCCGCGCCCGGGTGAGGGCCATCAGGTACGTCGGCTTGCCCTCCCGCACGTCGCCGCCGGACGGCTTGCCCGTCACGCCCGGGTCGGCGAACAGGTCGTCCAGGTCGTCCCGCAGCTGGAAGGCGAGCCCGGCGCAGCGCCCGGCCCGGCACAGCGCCCGGGCGACGGACGCCTCGGCGCCCGCGAGGACGGCTCCCAGCTCCAGGGGCCGCTCGACCGTGTACAGCGCGCTCTTCAGGCAGGCGGCGCGCACGGCGCGGGCGACGGTGTGCCGGGCGGTCGCCTGCCCCTGCACGTCCAGGTACTGCCCGGCGACCATCTCGGTCCGCGTGGTGCGCCACACCTCGTGCGCGCGCCGCGCCGCGCCCGGGGGCAGGTCCGCGCCGTCCGCCAGCAGCTCCGTCACCGTGTCGTCGGCCCAGGCCAGGGCCAGGTCGCCGGCCAGCACGGCGGCGGACTCCCCGAGCCTTCGGGCGGTGGCGGGCGCGCCGTCGCCGTACTGCGCGGCGACGGCCGCGTGCAGCGCGGGCCTGCCCCGTCGCACGGCCGCCGCGTCCATCACGTCGTCGTGGACCAGCGCGCACGTCTGGAGCAGTTCGAGGGCCGCCGCGGCGCGCAGCGCCGCCCGCACCTGCGCCCGGTCCCCGCCGCCGCAGGCGCGCAGCGACCACCACAGCAGCCGCGGCCGCAGCCGGCGCCCGCCGCGCAGGGTGAAGTCCGCGACGCGCTCGGCGACGTCCCGGGCGAACAGCGGATCCAACGTCCGGGCGTCGTCCACCCGGGTGGCGAGCAGCCGGGCGAGGGTCGCGCCGACCGCGCCGGCCACGTCCGCGTCCACGGCCGCCGGGTCGTCGGACAGGAGGCCGTCGAGGAGGTCCTGGCCCCCGAAGGGCCCGCCCGCGCCGCTCGGCGCGGAGTACGAGGGGGACGGGTGCGCCCGCTCGCGGGCCTGCTGCGGAGTGTCTCCGGCACCGGGCGGTTCGTCCGGCCGCGCCGTGTGCCGGACGGTCGCCTGGGTGAAACGCATCGCGGATCCTCTCGCCCGTGGTGGGTGTGTCCGTGGTCCGGGTACGGCTGTCGTGTGCGGGAGGTCCGCAACGCCGTGTCGTACGAGTCATTCCGCGCGGGAGGGGTGACCGGATGCGCCGTTCGGGCACAAGCGGTGCCGCCGGGCGGGCCGTTCCACCCGCCGGACGGCCGCACGACACGCCCCGCGGTGCATCCGTGCGGCATGGTCGGCCGGAAACACTGGACGGCACGACGCCCCCGCACGGGACGGCGCCGGCCGGGGAGCCGTATCCGGGAAGCCCGCCGTCGGCGGGGGCGAGAGCTGGGCGAGGGAGCTGCGGGCGTGGATCTGGAGACCGACGTCGCCGTGGTCGGGGCGGGCGCGGCGGGACTGTCGCTCGTGCTCGGCCTGGCACGGCCCCCCGTAGGGGCGCGCCCCCTGGACACCGTGCTGCTGGCCGCCCCGCCCGGCCCGACGCGCACCGCGCCGCGCACCTGGTGCTTCTGGGAGCGGGGCGTGGGCCCGTACGACGAGGCGCTGACCGCCCGCTGGGACCACCTGCGCGTGCGCGCCCCCGACGGCACGGCCGTCACCCGGGCGATCGCGCCCTTGACGTACAAGATGCTGTCGTCCGACGCGTTCGAGACGCTGGTCGCCGACGAGATCGCGGTCAGCGGCCGGACACGGCGCGTGGAGGCGGCCGTCGGGCAGGTCGAACCGCTGCCGGACGGCGCCCGGGTGCACGGGCGGCTGCCCGACGGCGGCCGCGTCACGGTCCGCGCCCGCTGGGTCTTCGACTCCCGCCCCCTGGCGTCCCTGCCGCCCGCGCGCACCACGCTGCTCCAGCACTTCCGCGGCTGGTTCGTCCGGACCCGGACGCCGGTCTTCGACCCGGACGCGGTGGAGCTGATGGACTTCCGCACCCCGCAGCCGGCCCACGGGCTGAGCTTCGGCTACGTGCTGCCGGTCGGCCCGCGCGAGGCGCTGGTCGAGTACACGGAGTTCTCCCGGCAGGTCCTGCCCGGCGGGCAGTACGACCGCGTCCTGCGCCGGTACGTGGAGGACGTGGTCGGGCTGGACGACTACCGGGTGAGCGCCACCGAGCACGGCGTGATCCCCATGACGGACGCCGCCTTCCCCCGGGAGTGCGCCCCGCACGTCTTCCGCATCGGCGCCTCGGCCGGGGCCACCCGCCCCTCGACCGGGTACACCTTCAGCGCCGTGCAGCGGCAGACCCGTGCCGTGGCCGACGCCCTGCACGCCGGCCGCCGGCCGCTGCCGCCCCGCCCGCACTCCGCGCGGGCCCGGCTGATGGACGCCATCCTCCTGCACGCCCTGGACAGCGGGCGGGTCGACGGTCCCGCCTTCTTCAGCAGGCTCTTCGCGCGCGTGCCGCCGGAGCGGCTGCTGCGCTTCCTCGACGGCGCCACCAGCCTGCCCGAGGACCTCGCCGTCGGCGCGCACGTGCCCACCGCCGCGATGCTCACCTCCGCCCTCCGCCTGCCCTTCACCCCGCGCCGGCCCCGTCCGGCCGCCTGACCCCGGAGCCCTCACCCATGCCGCTCCTGCGCGACGCGCGTCTCGCCGACGCCTTCGACCACGCCGCCCGCAGCTACGACACCCTCGTGGCGGCCAACCCCGGCTACCACGCCCACCTGCGCCGCTCCGTCCGGCGGCTCGGTCTGCCGCGGCGCGGCACGAAGTTGCGCGTCCTCGACCTCGGCTGCGGCACCGGGGCGTCCACCGCCGCGCTGGCCGCCGTCCTGCCCGGCGCGCAGATCACCGCGGTCGACGCGAGCGAGGGCATGCTGCGCCGTGCCGCGCTCCGCCCGTGGTCGGCGTCCGTGCGCTTCGTCCACGCCCCCGTGGAGCGCCTCGCGGAGGCGGGCGTCAGCGGCCCGTTCGACGCCGTCTTCGCCGCGTACCTGCTGCGCAACACCGCCGACCCGGACGCCGTGCTGACCGCCGCCCACCGCCTGCTCGCACCGCACGGCCGGCTCGCCGTGCACGAGTACGCGCTCAGCGGGCACCCCGCGCACAAGGCGGTGTGGAACGCGGTGTGCGGCGGACTGGTCCTGCCCGTCGCCACCCTGCTCGGCGACGGCCCGCTCTACCGGCACCTGTGGCACAGCGTGCTCGCCTTCGACACCGCGGGCGCCCTCGCCCGCCGGGTGACGGCGGCCGGGTTCGAACGGGTGCGCGTGCTGCCCCTGCCGGGCTGGCAGGCCGGGATCACCCACACCGTGGTGGCGCGCCGCGCCGCCCGTGGCCACGACACCCTCCGGACGGGAGCCGACCCGCGATGACCTCCCACCCCGAGCCCTCGCGCCCCCTGCCCTCCCGCCCCGGCCCCTCCCGCCCGGGCCGCGACCGGCTGGCACGGCTGCTGCCCGCCGCACCCGGCGCCGACCGCGCCGACCCCTCGACCGCCCCGAGCGTCGCCGTCGTCGGCGGTGGCATCGCCGGGCTCACGGCCGCCACCGCGCTGGCCGAGCGCGGCGTACGCGTCACGCTGTACGAGAGCGAGGCGGTGCTCGGCGGCCGGCTGGCGGGCTGGCCGACCCGGCTCGCCGACGGCAGCACGGCCACCATGAGCCGGGGCTTCCACGCGTTCTTCCGTCAGTACTACAACCTGCGCGCCCTGCTGCGCCGCACCGACCCCGGCCTCTCCCGCCTGAGGGGCCTGCCCGACTACCCCCTGCGGCACTCCGCCGGCGGACAGGACAGCTTCCGGCACGTGCCCCGCACCCCGCCGCTGAGCGCCCTCGGCTTCGTCGCGCTGAGCCCGTCGTTCGGGCTGCGCGACCTGGCCCGGATGAACGCCCGCGCGGCGCTGCCCCTGCTCGACGTGCGCGTGCCGGGCGTGTACGAACAGCTGGACGCGACCAGCGCGCACGACTTCCTGGAGGCGATCCGCTTCCCCCCGGCGGCACGGCACCTGGCCTTCGAGGTCTTCTCGCGGAGCTTCTTCGCCGACCCGCGCCTGCTGTCGGCCGCCGAGATGGCGCTGATGTTCCACATCTACTTCCTCGGCTCGGCCGAGGGCCTGCTGTTCGACGTGCCGACCGAGCCCTTCCCGCAGGCCCTGTGGGACCCGCTGGCCGCCCACCTGACCGGCCTCGGGGCGCGCCTGCTGACGTCCAGCCCGGTCGAGGCCGTCACACCGGACCGCCCCGGAGCCGGGTCCGCGGGCTTCACCGTGGCCACCCGCACCGCCGAGGACCACCACGACGCCGTCGTCCTCGCCCTGGACCCGGGCGCCCTGCGCGACCTCGTGCACCGCTCCGACGGCCTCGGTGACCCGGCGTGGCGCGAGCGCCTGGCCCGGCTGCGCACCGCGCCGCCGTTCCTCGTCACCCGCCTGTGGCTGGACCGGCCGGTCCGCGTCGACCGGCCCGGCTTCCTCGGCACCAGCGGCTACGGCCCCCTGGACAACGTCAGCGTCCTGGACCGCTGGGAGGGCGAGGCCGCCCGCTGGGCCGCCCGCACCGGCGGCTCGGTCCTCGAACTGCACGCCTACGCCCTGCCCGACGCCGGCGACCGGGAGGCCCGGCAGAAGGAGCTCGTCGGCGAACTGCACCGCGTCTACCCCGAGACGGGCCCCGCCCGGGTGGTGGACGTCCGCCACGAGTGGCGCGCGGACTGCCCGCTGTTCCCCGTCGGCGGCTACGCCGACCGGCCGGCCGTGCGCACCCCGACCCCGGGCCTCGTCCTGGCCGGCGACGCCGTCCGCACCGGCCTGCCGGTGGCGCTCATGGAACGGGCGGCCACCAGCGGCTTCCTCGCCGCCAACGCCCTCCTGGACGGCTGGGGACTGCGCGGGCACCCGCTGTGGACCGTGCCGGACGGCGGCCGCACGGCGGCGCTGCGGTGGGCGGCCCGCGCGGCGGGCGGGGCGTGAGACGACCGAGCGGGGCGGGCGCCGGACCGGCGCCCGCCCCGCTCGGTCCGGCGCCTCAGCGCGCCCGCTCGCGGGCCTGCCGGAACCGGTACAGCCCCGCCGACAGCTCCACCACCGGTTCCGGGTAGTCCAGCGCGGCCCGGTCCGGGCCGGCCAGCTTCCACGGCTCGTGGACGGCCGGGGCGTCGACCCCGGCCAGCTCCGGCACCCACCGGCGCACGTACGTGCCGTCGGGGTCGTACTTCTTGGCCTGGGTGAGGGGGTTGAGGACCCGGTTGGGCCGGGTGTCGGTGCCCGTGCCGGCCACCCACTGCCAGTTGAGCTGGTTGTTGGCCACGTCCCCGTCGACCAGCCAGTGCAGGAAGTGGGCGGCGCCGATGCGCCAGTCGACGTACAGGGTCTTGGCGAGGAAGCTCGCGGTGAGCAGCCGGGCCCGGTTGTGCATCCAGCCCTCGTGGCGCAGCTGCCGCATCGCGGCGTCGATCACCGGATAGCCGGTCCGGCCCGTCTCCCACGCCTCGATGTCCGCCGCGGCGGTGCGCCGCGAACGCCAGCTGTCCCGCTTGGTGCGGTAGTCCGCGCGGGCCGCGCCCGGACGGGCGGCCAGCACCTGGCGGTGGAAGTCGCGCCAGGCGAGCTGCCGGACGAGGGCGTCGGCCCCGGGGCCGCCCTGCTTGCGGGCGCGGTGGACCAGCTCCACCGCGGACAGCGTGCCGAAGTGCAGGTGCGGGGAGAACCGCGAGGTGGTGTCGGCGGCCAGGTCGTCCCGCGTGTCGTCGTAGGCGTCCAGCCCCTTGCGCCAGTAGGCCGTCATCCGCCGGCGGCCCGCGGCCTCCCCGCCCGCCGCGAGGGCGGGCGAGACACCGCCGACGTCACCGCGGGCGGGCAGAGGTTCGCCCGTCACGTGCCCGGGCACACTCACCCGGCGCGGGGGCGGGGCGACCGGGCGCAGCACCAGCCGGTCCCACTGGCGGAAGTACGGCGTGAACACGGCGAAGTGGTCCGCGGAGGCGGGCGTCACCGTGCCCGGCGGCACCGCCACGGTGACGGCGTCGTGCACGAACAGGCGGCGGCCGTCCGCCTCCAGCGCCCGCCGCAGCCGCTCCTCGCGGCGGGCGGCGAAGGCGGTGTGGCCGGCGGCCATGTGGATCTCGTCGGCGTCGGCCTCGGTCACCACCCGGCACACCTCCTCGACCAGGTCGCCCGAGCGCACCACGAGCCGCCCGCCGCGCTCGCGCAGCGAGGCGTCCAGGTCGGCCAGGCAGTCGGCGAGGAACGCGCGCCGGTTGGGCGGGTCGAAGCCGGCCGCCGTCACGGCGCGGTCGCGCACGAAGAGCGGCACCACCGCGTCCGAGGCGTCCAGCGCGGCCCGCATCGGCGGATGGTCGTGCAGCCGCAGATCGGCGGTGAACAGGACGACCGAGACGTGCATGGCTTCGACTCTCCTCCGGGTGACGGCGCTGTCCGATGAGGACGGCGGATACTTCCCCCGTCACGCCGCCCACGGATGCGGTCGGCCCGTACGGGTCCGTCACGTCACCCGGACGCCCGCTTCCCGGGCCGCCCGGTCGGCTACCAGGCCCGCAGGGGATCCCCCGCGACGAGCCGGGAGACGAACCCGTCGGGGCCCTGGGCGGGCTCGCCGAGGACGGTGACGCGGTGCATCACCCGGTCGACGTCGAGGTGGGCGAAGTCCGTGGGCGCGAAGTGGCAGGTGCTGCGGTTGTCCCAGAAGGCGATGCTGCCGGGCTCCCAGCGGAAGCGGACGGTGTACTCGGCGCTCGTCAGGTGCTGGAACAGCAGCTCCAGGAGGTGCCGGCTCTCCAGCTCGGAGAAGCCCGTGACGCGGGTGGTCGAGCCGGGGCTGACGAAGAGGGCCCGCTCGCCGGTCTCCGGGTGGACCCGCACGACGGGGTGGACCGCGACCTGCGGGTCGTCGCAGTACATCCGGAGGATGCCGCGGTCCCGCTCGTCCGAATGGCGCAGGTGCACCGCCGAGAAGAAGGCGTGTTCCGCGGTGAGTCCGTCGACGAACTCCCGCAGGGCGGGGGACAGTCCCTCGTAGGCGGCGACCGTGTTGGTCCACTGGGTGTCGCCGCCGAACTCCGGCGTCCGCTCCGCCCGCAGGATGGACAGGTCCGGCGGATTGACGGCCTGGGTGAGGTCGCTGTGCCAGCCGGCGATCGGGGAGAGCCACTTGCGGCGGTAGTCCTCCTCGAAGTTCGCGCCGTAGCGCTCGGTGTCGGCCCTGGGGTCGACGGTGAGGATCTCGGGGTGGCCCTCGGGATGGACGCCGTGCTTGGTGCCGGGGCGGCGGGTGAGCGCGCCGAAGCGGCGGCCGAAGGCGATGTGCTGGGCGTGGTCGATGTCCTGGCCGCGGAAGAAGACCACCCGGTGGGTCAGGACGGCCCGGCGGATCTCCGCCACGGTGGCGTCGTCCAGGTCCGCGCGGAGGTCGACGCCGGAGATCTCGGCGCCGATCCGGCCGGCCACCCGCCGGACGGTGAGCCTGTCGCTCTGCGGGGGCTTCAGGGTTGTGGGCATGCCGGTGCCTTTCGAGGGTCGTTGGAGTGCTTGACGGGTGCGGAGAGGGCGTCAGGCCCGCTGCGCCCACTGCACGAGCAGGGGCAGCAGGACCAGCGCCGCCACCGAGCTCTTGATCACGAGTGCGGCGGACATGTCGATGCCCACCTCGTAGCGCTGGGCGAAGATGAACAGGTTCTGCGGGGCCGGCATCGCCGCGATCAGGACCAGGTAGCGGAGCCAGTCGCCGCGCACCCCGAAGCCGTAGCGGGCCACGGCGAACGCCAGCAGGGGGAAGACCACGCACTTGAAGGCGATGATGCCCGCCTCCTCCAGGGTGGTGCCCCGTACGGACAGCCCCGCCCCGCCCAGGTGCAGTCCGAGGGCGAACAGCGCCACCGGGGAGGCGCTGTCGCCGACGAAGGCGAAGCTGTCCAGGACGGTGTGCGGCAGCCGCACGGACAGCAGGTTGAGCAGGATGCCCGCGTTGCAGGCGATGACCAGCGGCGTCAGCAGGGACGCACCCACGGCCGCTCCGAGTTGCCGGCCCCGGCTGCGGGTGCGGTCCGCCCGCCCCAGTTCCATCACCGCGATGACGACGAGGGACAGCACGCACACCTGGAAGAGGAGCACGGGGAAGATCGGTGCCGCGTTCCCGAACAGCATGATGAACACGGGGACGGCGAAGTAGGCCGTGTTCACCTGGACGGCCGCCATGACGCGCAGCGCGATGCCGCGCGGCTCGCGGACGCCGCAGGCCCACGCCAGCGAGCCGACGAGGACCACCGCGAGACCTGCCGCCGTCGCGTACCCGGTGATCGCCCGCCAGTTGAACAGGGCGCCGAGGTCGCTGGAGTAGATGTTGCCGAACAGGTAGCACGGGACCGCGAAGAGGAAGGCGTAGTCCGCGAAGGCCTTGGAGCTCTCGGCCGGCACCACCTTCCGTCTCGCGAGGACCACCCCGCACCCGAAGGCGAGAATCACCGGCGCGAGCTTCTCCAGCGCCTCGACCGCTCCCATGCATGTGCCCTTGCTGTCATGGCGCCCGTGGAGGGAGCCCCGTTCCCTACCGTGCGCTCGTGACGAGGCGCCGGTAACCGCTGATCAGTGTCCTGACGACCCGGTTGCCGCCGACGTCGTAACGCTGTGCGTCGATCCGCGACACGGGCAGGATCTCGCAGGCCGTGCCGCAGACGAACGCGCCGTCCGCCTCGCCCGCGAAGGAGGGCGCCAGGTCGGCCTCCGTGCAGGCGATGCCCTCCCGCTCGGCCAGCGCCAGTACACAGGCGCGGGTGATGCCGTCGATCGTGCACCGGGTCGTCGGCGTGTACAGGGCGCCGTCCTTGGTGAAGAACAGGTGGGCGCCTGTGGCCTCGACGAAGTCGCCGCGGTCGTCCAGGAGCAGGGCGTCGTCGAAACCGGCCCGCAGCGCCTCGTTCTTGCACACCGTGCCGATCATGTAGTTGCCGGCCGCCTTGCTCTTCACGGGCGCGGAGTCCGGCGCGGGCCTGCGGTAGCGCCCGATGGTCAGCGCTATGCCCTTGTCCACCGCGTCCGCCGCCGCGTAGTAGCCGCTGGGCAGTTCCCACGCGGCGATCGAGGTGTGCACGGACGTCTTCAGGGCGGCGGTCTGGATGACCTCCGACCCGCGCCAGGCGTTCATCCGGACGTAGCCCTCGGTGATCCGGGCCCGCCGCACCACGTCGAGCGTGGCGGTGCGCAGGGTCTCGTCGTCGTACTCGAGGTCGAAGTCCAGGATGCGGGCCGACGCACGCAGCCGTGCGACGTGCTCGGCCGGCATGAACGGGACCCCGCCGTAGACGCGGAGGCCCTCGAAGACGCTGGAGGCGTAGTGCAGGCCGTGGCTGAGGACGTGCAGGGTGGCGTCGGGCCAGTCGACCGCCGCGCCGTCGTACCAGATCGTGCCGGTCCGCTGGTCGAAGGGAATCATGACGGACCCTCAGATCGCCAGGTCGAACAGCGGGTTCTGCAGGTCGCCCACGAGGGCGACGAAACGCCGCTGGTGCGGGGTGACGGCCCGCACCGACACGCCGTGCAGCGCCAGGGGGTTGATGGGGTACATCACCAGCGTGTTGCTCTCGTACGGCACCGTGGTGACCTCCTCGACGTACTTCGGGTCGATGTCGAAGCGGTTGTCCCCGTACTCGGACGCGCTGGTGTGGAACTTGTGGGCCTCCGTGCGGTACCGGTACAGCACCAGGTCACCGCCGGTGGCGTCGTCCTCCGGGAGACGCATGTAGAACAGGCCGCCGAACAGCTTGTACGGCTTGTCGACGTGCGGGCCCCGGTACGACGAAGGCCTGCCGGTCACCGCCGAGTTGATGACGGCGGTGCAGTCCATGAGGATGTCGTGGGTCTCGAAGCCGTCCCGGTTGCGCCGCCCCACCCGCAGCTCGCGCAGCGGGCGTCCGATGCCCTGCTCGGCGTCCGGCAGGTTGGCGAGCAGGTCCTCCTGGAAGAGGTCGAGGAACTCCTGGTAGAACTCCGGCGACGCGTGCCGGGTGACGAAGTCCTTCCAGACCTGCGCCATGGCCGCGTCGCCCAGGATCGCCTCGGACATGTAGTTGTAGCGCTCGTTGGAGGTGATCGGCTTGCCGATCCGCTCGCCTATGTACTCGGCCGTCGGCATGGACTTCGCCAGCGCGTCGTACAGCTCCGCCGGCAGGGCGTCACGGATCACGACGTGCGGGAACGGGTCGCGGCGGATGTCGTCCTCGGTGACGCCGGCCAGCAGTGAGGTGATCGCGGGCGCGTCTTCGCGGGTGTCGGTCACGGGTGCCTCTTCTCTGGGGTGGAGTGGTCAGGAAGCGCGTGCGGAGAGCCAGGTCTCCAGCACCAGGAGCGACCAGAGCGTCTCGGCGGCGTCGGCCGTCGGCGTCTCGGTCTGGGTGCGGAACAGGTCGTGGACGGCGCGGGCGCGGACGTAGTCGTGGCAGCGGGCGCCGGGCGCGAGGAGGAGGTCGCCGATCATGCCGTACAGCGCCTCCCCGGGCTTGATCATGGCGGTGATGGGCAGGGTGAAGGGCTGTTTGGGACGCTCGACGACGCTGCGCGGCACCCAGCGGCGGGCGGCCTCGGCGACGGGCGCCTTCACGATGCCGTCGGCCACCTTGACGTGGGCCGGCAGCGAGTGGGCCAGCCGGATCACGGACGGCTGGAGGAACGGGATGCGGGCCTCCACCGAGTGGGCCATGCCGAGGTGGTCGACGCGGCGCAGGATGTAGTACGGGAACCGCTCGAACTGGTCGTACCGCAGCAGCGTCTCGAGCTTGCCGTGCTGCCCGGACCGCACCCGCTCGTCGAGGTCGTCGCCGATGCCGTCGCCGAAGAACCCGCCGGCCTCCTCGACGAGCCGGAGGTACTCGGGGGTGTACAGGCGCTCCAGGGCCGTTCGGTGTACGGCGGCCAGGGCGTCCTGGTAGGCGCGGTGCCAGGTGAGGGAGCCGTCCTGGGTGGCCTTGTCGAACCGGGCGTACCCGGCGAAGAGTTCGTCGGCGCCGTCGCCGGTCAGCGCGACCTTGAACCCGGCCTGGTGCACGGCCTCGAACAGGGCGAAGGTGCTGAGGCTGTGCGGGGCGTTGTTGGGCTGGTCGAGGTGGCGGACGAACCGCTCGACCAGGGCCGGGAAGGCTGCCGGGTCGAGCAGGACCTGGTGGTGCCGGGTCCCGCAGTGCCGGGCGACCTCCTCGGCGAAGTGCCGTTCGTCCGACGGCCATTCACCCCGGTAGGCGATGTTGAAGGAGGCGAGGTCGGGCACCAGGTCGGCGGCGAGCGCGGTGGTGTAACCGGAATCGAGACCGCCGCTGGTGATGACGCACACCGGGACGTCCGCGTCGAGCATGCGGCTCATCTCGTCCCGGAGGATCTCGTCGAGCCGGGCCCCCGCCGCGGCGACGGTCGGTTCCCCGTCGAGCGGGTCGACGGGGTCCTCGGCCAGGGGTGTCTGGGCGACCTTGAGGCGCCCGTCCGCGAAGCGCAGCACCGACCCCGGCTTCAGGGTCCGCACCCGGGTGTAGACGGTGCCGGGGCCCCAGACCGCGCGGCCGCCGAGGTACCGGTCCACGGCGAGCGGGTCGATCGTGTCGGGGAAGTCGGGCAGTCGGCCGAGCGCCCGCAGCTCCGAGGCGAAGCACAGCCGGCTGCCGTTGCCGGAGAGGTAGTAGTAGAGCGACTTCATGCCGGCGTGGTCGGTGAACAGCTTCAGGCACGGTTCCTCGCGGCGGTCGACCACCGCGACGGCGAACATGCCCTCCAGCCGGCTGACGAAGGCGTCCCCGTGGACCTCGTAGAGCGGCAGCAGGACGTCACCGTCGCAGTCGCCGCTGAAGGAGTAGCCCCGGGCGGCCAACTCCGCGCGCAGTGCCCGGTGGTTGTAGATCTCGCCGTTGAAGACGCAGGACAACCCCGGGCGCTCGAAGGGCTGGTGGCCGTCGGCGACGCCCTGGATCGCGAGCCGGTTGTTGCCCAGCGTCCAGCCGTCACCGGAGCGGCGGGTCATCTCGTCGGGTCCGCCCTCGCGCATCGTGCCCGCGACGTCGTCCCACACCCGCGGGCTGATCGTCGCCCCGCCGAAGGAGCCGTAGATGCGGCACACGGTCAGGCCTCCGTCCGCGTGAGGGCGCCGACGGGTTCCCGGGCGCAGTCCACCGCGCTCTGCCGTGCGGCCGGGTAGTGGCGGCCGAGGAACTCGGTGACGATCTCGACCTGCCGCAGGATGTCCTCGAGCTGGGCCGGGGTGGGGCTGGTGCCGTGACCGTCGAGTGCGCTGTTGCCGGTCTTGAGGTAGACGGGCGCGGCCACCCGCACGATGTCGGGCGCCTCGTAGGTGCGGACGAAACCACCGGACGTGCGGGGGTTGTCCACGTGGCAGTCGAGCGGGATGGCCACGGCCTGGCGCAGCGCGGCGATCATCGGCAGGGTGAGGTCGCGCACGGGGTTGAAGCTGTTCGCGCCGAGCATCTCCAGCAGCTGCGCGGCGGCCGGATTGCCCTGACCGCAGTGGGCGGAGACCTTCAGGTGGATGTCCATGGGCAGGTCACCGGCGTTGCGCAGCCGGCCCAGCACCCACAGCAGCCCTTCGTCGTAGACGACGAACCCGCGTACCCCGAGGTCGATGCCGCGCTTGACGTCCTCGACGGCGCGCACGACCTGCTCCTGGCCGCGCAGCCGGTAGCCGATCCGCGCACCCTCCGGCGTCTGCACGCTGGCGCCGATGTCGTACCCGGCTCGCGGGCCGACGGACATCAGGATCTGGGCGCCGTACTCCTCACCGAGGGCGACGTACTCGCTGATCGCCCGGGCGGTGTGCCGGTACATGCCGCGCGTCTCGGTGATGCGGTTGATGGCGAAGCCCCGGCGGCGGCTCTCGGCGAGCAGGGTCTCGGCGGCCTGCACGGAGTTCACCGTGGGCACCTCGATCCGGTAGTGGCCGCCGTCGGCGAACCGTCCGCTCGAGCCGGCGGGGCCGTGCGCGTCCCCGTCCGGCAGCCCGAGCCGGGCGAGCTGGGTGCGCGTCCGCTCGTAGAAAGCGGTCGTGTGCGTCATCGCGTGACCTCCATGCCGAGCAGCTCGGCCGTGCGCCGGACGATGTCCTCGGCGATCCGTATCGAGGTGGCGCGGTCGGCGTGCACGACCTGCACCTCCCCGAAGTTGCCGAGGTTGCCGCGGCAGGGCGGGATCGTGTCGCCGTCGGGGAACCGGACGGTGAGGGCGTGCAGGTCGGCGCCGTACTCGGCCGCGGCCCAGCCGAGGTCGGGCACCTGCCGCGGCCGGGGTACGGCGTCCACGGCACCGAACCACCGGACCGTCGCGTAGCGGGTGAACTCGGTGGGGCCGCGCTCGATCCGCTCGTCGAGGTGGATGCGGACGAGCAGGTCGAAGATGTCGCCGCCGCCGGCGAGCCGGAACAGGTTGGGCAGGCAGGAACCCATGATCCTCGGGTTGAGTTCGATCAGCCGTGGTCGGCCGTCGGTACCGAGCATGATCTCCACGTGGAAGATGCCGAGCCGGAGGCCCATCGCGCCGACGACCGCCTCGGCGTACTCCATGACGCGGTCGTGTTCGGCGGGAGTGATGCCGGCCGGGATGGTGGTTCCCGTCTCCAGGGCCTCGTGCCGGTCCCACGTGGAGCGCTCGCTGACCGCGAGGCGCAGGAACCTGCCGTGGGCCAGGCCGATCTCGGCGGAGACGAAGCGCCCGCTCAGGTACTCCTCGACCAGGATGCCGGTCCGGTAGGCCCCGGCGGCCGGTGCCGCGGCGAGGACCGCCCGCAGTTCCCCGGGGTCCGCCACGACGTGGGCGCCCTCGCTGCCCGACCCCCGGGCGGGCTTGACGACCACGGGGTAGCCGGTGCGGGCGGCGAACGCGGCGGCCTCGTCGAAGCCGGTGACGACCGCGTGCCGGGTGCTGTCCAGGCCCGCCGCGGCCAGGACGTCGCGGCAGCGGTCCTTCTGCTTGGCCGCCTCGGCGGCGCGCGCGTCGGTGAACGGCACGCCGATCTCCTCCGCGATCACCGCGACCGGCACGACGAGTGCGTCGACGGTGGCGACGAAGCCGTCGACGGGCCGCTCCGCGTGGACGGCGTGGATGCGGCGCCGCAGTGCTTCGATGTCCGTCGCGTCCTGGAGGACGTGCACCCGGTCGACGTACTTGGCGTAGGGCGAGGACTCGAAGTCGATGTTCTGCGACTGCTCCATCCGCAGCGAGCGGATGAGGGTGACGTGGTGGCCGAGCCGCTTGGCCGCCTCGAACGCCGGGGCGTTGCCGGCCTTCCAGGTCACGAACACCACGTGCTGCGGGGCGTATCCGTCCTCCCGGTGGGTGGCCGCCGTCGTCATGCCGTCCTCCTCGCGAAGCGCTGTCCGATGCGGACGTAGGCCGGGCTGTCGGTGCCGGGCGCCGGGATGAAGGAGATGGAGCCGGCCAGGACGTTCCTCTCCGACATGGAGCTGAACCCGCCGGCGCCGGACAGGACGAGGTCGCCCTCGTCCAGCTGCCGCCAGGCGCCGTCGGGCTGTCGCTCGGAGTAGGCGTAGCGCAGGTGCTCCCGGCCGGGCGCGACCCGCAGCAGGTAGCCGTCGGAGGCGTACGTGCCCACGCAGTCGCCGAGGGCCATGGTGAACGGCCGGCCCGTGCGGATCAGTCCGGCCCCGGTGAGCCCGCGCAGGAGGTCCTCGTAGAGGCCGAACGCCGGGTAGGCGTTGGCGAGCAGCACCAGGAAGGACCCGTTCTCGGGGAAGACCTGGACGAAGTTGTGGTGGCCGCTGCCGTTGGAGTTGAAGCCGAAGGCGGTCGGTCCGAACATCAGCCAGCCCAGACCCCAGGCGTGCATGAAGTGGTGCCCCGGGACGGGGATCTGCGGGGTGCGCATCTCCTGGGCGAGCGCGGCCGACAGCAGCCGTTCGCCGTCGCCGGTCACCCCGTCGTTCAGGGCGAGCGCGGCGATCCGCGCCACGTCCTCGACGGTGAGGCAGACCGAGAACGAGCCGGCCGCGTCGTCGGCGACCGTCTGCCGGGGCGGATCGTGGCGCAGGTAGCGCTGGGCGCCCTCGTCCCACAGGAAGCCGTCCGAGACGGTGCCCCCGTAGTGGCCGTGCTCGCCGAGGGTCTCGGGGATCTCCCGGATCCCGAGCGGGCCGAGCATCAGCTCGTTGACGGCGCGGCGCCAGGGGACGCCGAGCAGCTTCTCGATCAGTGCCGCGACGATGGAGGTGCCGACCGCGGAGTACGCGAACACCTCACCCGGCTCGAACAACTGGCCGTACGCGCTGAGCGTGTCGATGTAGGCGGCGAGGCCGGGGAGGTCGGTGTCGTGCCAGACCTCGTAGGAGTCGTCCACCCCGCTGGTGTGGGACAGCAGCTGGCGCAGGGTGACCTCGACGGTACGGCCGTCGCGGCGCCGGAACGCCTCCGGGAGCAGCGCGTGCAGCGGCTCGTCCAGGCCCACCAGGCCACGGTCGACCAGGCGCAGGGCGACGAAGGCGAGCATCGGCTTGGTGAGACAGGTGACGCGCTGGCGGGTGTGCGCGCCATAGGGGTCCCCGGTGCGCTCGTCCACCACGCCGTAGTAGGTGAACGCGGTCGTGCCGTCGAGGTGGACGGCCATCCCGGCGCCGGGCAACCCGTGGCCGAGGCCCGACTCCCGCAGGGTCCGCGCCAGGTCGCGCAGGGTGTCCGCGGTGGCGGCGGTGGCGCCGGGTGTCGTGCGAGGGGTCTGGGCACGCTTGCGGGACAGCAGTCCGCTCTGGGCGGCGAGTGTGCGGTGCTCGTACACCTCGGCCACCCGGACCGTGCGGCCCGCCGCGTCGGAGAGCCGGGCCGCGAGCAGGTTGGCCAGCAGGGAGTGGCCGCCGACGGAGAAGAAGTCCAGGTCCGGGGTGGGGGACGGGATGCCGAGCAGGTCGGCCCAGATCCCGGCGACCGCGGTCCGGTCCGGGTCACCGCCCGGGGCTCCGGCCACGGTCCGCAGGCCCCAGTCCACGTCCCGCGCGGCGAGAGCTTTGCGGTCGACCTTTCCGTTGGGCAGCTGGGGCAGCCGGTCCTCCACGAGGATCTTGGCGGGCTGCATGTAGTGGGGGAGTGCGGCGCGCAGCCGTGCGGTCATGGCCGCGACCGACACCGTGCCGCCGTCCCGGGCCACGTAGCACACCAGCCGGGTGTCGTCGCCGACGGGCACGGCGAGCGCGGCGACGTCGCGCAGCCCGACGGCCTCGCGCAGGACCGCCTCGATCTCGCCCAGTTCGATCCGGAAGCCGCGCACCTTCACCTGGTGGTCCCTGCGGCCCAGGAAGCGCAGTTCACCGTCCTCGGTCCAGCAGGCCAGGTCCCCCGTGCGGTAGAGCCGCCCGTCGGTGTGCCCGGCGAGGTGGGCGGGGGCGGGCACGAACGCGGCGGCGGTGCGCTCCGGGTCGTTGAAGTATCCGGCGGCCACACCGTGGCCGCCCAGGTGGAGTTCACCGGTGCTGCCCTTCGGCACCAGCCGTCCGTGGGCGTCCAGCAGGAAGACCACGGTGTTGTGGATCGGCCGGCCGATGGTGGGGGCGGTGGCGGTCGGGCCGGTGAAGCACTTCGCGGTGGAGTACGTGGTGTCCTCGGACGGGCCGTACAGGTTGAACAGGCGTGCGATGCCGGTCTTCTCGAAGGCGGCGTTGACGAGTTCCTTGGACAGGGGCTCGCCGGCCACGTTGAGCACCCGGGTCGAGGGCGGCACCGCCCCCCGCTGGAGCAGCACGTTGGCCGCGCTCGGCACGGTGTTGATCAGCGTGGGCCGCAGCCCCTCCTCCTCGGTGAGCGACAGGACGTTGTCCACGACGACCACACAGCCGCCACGGGTGAGCGGTGCCCACAGCTCGTAGACCGAGAGGTCGAAGTTGAGCGAGGTGGAGAACAGGACCCGGGCGACCTCGTCGTCGTGGTACGTCCGCCGGGCCCAGGCCAGCAGGGCGGCCACGTTGCGGTGGCTGATCACCACGCCCTTGGGCCGGCCGGTCGAGCCGGAGGTGTGGATCAGGTGGGTGGCGGCGGTCGCGGGGACGGCGAGGTCGAGGGGAGCGGTGTCCGCGCCGGACGCCTCCTCCCACAGTTCCGTGAACCGGAGCCCGGACGCACCGGTGTCCTCGAGCCAGCCGGGTGCGACCGTGTCCCCGTGCACGACGGTGGCCAGGTCGGCGGTCCCGGCGATGGTCCGCAGCCGGTCGGCGGGGTAGGCAGGGTCCAGGGGGACGTAGGCGCACCCGGCCTTGTGGACGGCGAGGAGCAGCACGACCAGGCGGTGGCTGCGGGGCAGGGACACCCCGACCCGGGAGCCCGGGCCGACCCCCGCGGCGGCGAGGGCGCGGGCCAGCCGGTTGGCCTCCGCGTCCAGTTGGCGGTAGGTCAGGGTCGTGCCCCGCCACTCGACGGCCGGCGCTCCGGGCGTCCGGGCGGCCTGGGCCTCGACCAGGGCGTGCACGGGGGTGTCGGCGGCGTAGGGGAGCGCCGTGTCGTTGACCTCGTCGACGAGGTGGCGGACCTCGGCTTCGGAGAGCACGCGCAGGTCGACCGCCGCGGCACCGGGGTGGCGGACGGCGTCCTCGAGCAGGGTGTCGAGACCCGCGGCCAGCCGGGAGACGAACTCGGGCGCGAAGAGGTGACGGTCGTGGTGCAGGGTGAGGCGCAGGCCCGCGCCGGTTCGGACGCTCTCCAACAGCAGCGCGAAGCCGTCCGGTGCGCTGCCGGTGCCGTCGTGGTCGACGCAGCCCACGAGCAGGCCGCTGCCCGACCCGGTGGGCGCGGGCGTGCCGTCGGCGGCCGCGTCCCGGTACCCGGCCGCCCAGGCAGCCGCCAGGGAGCACAGGGTGGCGTCCGGCGGGAACGACGTCCGTACGCCCACGGGGCGCTCCAGGGGTGCGCCGTCCGTCCCGCCCACCCGCGCCACCACGAAGTCGTCCTGGCCGCTGTGGCGGTGCAGGAGCACCGCGAACGCCGCGTGCAGGAGGTCCGGGACCTCGATGCCGCCCCGGTCGGCGAGTGCGGTGAGCTCTTCGGGACGGTCGTGGGTCCACGTGTGCGTCATCGGCGTCCGCGTCCCTGCCCGAGGACGCGCGCCGTCCCGGAGGGGGAGGTGCAGGGCAGGGGCCTCATCCGGCGGAATCACGGTGGACGAGGCGGCAGATATGTCCACCATCAGCCTTTTCCTTACGTCACGTTCGAACAACGGGTGAAATCGGCGTCGGGACGCCGAGGTATTTTCTTGCCTTGCGTTCTCGCCTTACGAAAAACTGATGTCCAGGGACTTTCGCCCCGTCCTTTTCCGTGATGATGGAAGATCGGCGCGGCGAATTATCTAGCGACGAGGGCATGCGTATTCACGCCGCCCGCACGAATGCTGATTCCCGGGTACATCCATCCCGTCGGCCGCTGAATACGAGCAGCACTGATCACGGGAACAACTGCACGCTCAGACGGCCACGGGTCCCGGCTCGAGGCGCCTGCCGCGTACGGCCCACGCGGCGACGGCCGGCATGGCGGCCCCCACCAGGGCGAAGCCCGCGGCCATCACGAGCCAGCCGAGCGTGCCGTGCTCGACGGCGAGCCAGGTCAGCAGCGCGGGAGCGATCAGCTTGCCCAGGTCGGAGCCCATCGCGTAGGTGCCCTGGTACTGGCCCTGCGCATGGTCGGGGGCCAGTCCGAACGACATGCCCCAGCTGCCCGCGGACTGCCGGATCTCGCCGAGGACGTGGGCCAGGGCGCCGGCGATCAGCAGGACCGAGGCGAGCAACAAGGAGGGCCGGCCGCTGAAGGCGAAGACCCCGCAGGCCAGTGCCAGGCACAGGGCGCCCGAGCGGGAGGCCCGGGCCGCCGAGGAGGGCTCGTCGGTGCCGCGCGCCGCCCTCACCTGCAACAGGACCACGGCCACGGTGTTGGTGATCAGGATCGCGGCGATCATCCAGCGGGGTGCGGCCGTGTGGTGCAGCACCCAGATCGGCAGGACGACCTCGAGCAGCACGTTGTGCATGGACAGCAGACCGTCCAGGACCACGAACGTCAGGTACGGCCGGTCCCGCAGCACGATCAGGGCGGGTCCGCTGCGGGCCGGTTGCGGCTCGACGACCGGGAGCAGCAACGACAACAGGCCGGTCAGCAGGTACGTGGAGGCGTTGAAGACGACGGCGGCCCGGTAGGCCGGGCCGGAGTCCACGGCGAGCAGGACGCCTGCGAGGACGGCGCCGAGGGAGACGCTGACGTTGCTGGTGGCACGCAGGTGGGCGCGCACGGCGACGCGCTGCTCGGGCGGGACGAGGCCGGCCACCACGGCCATGCGGGCGCTGCGGCTGGCGCTGTACGCCAGGGCCTGCACGGACACCACCAGCAGGTACATGCCAAAGCCGTGCACGGCGAGGAGGGCGGCGGTGAGCGGCCCGAGGGCGAGGAACGACCAGATCTGCACCGAGCGGGGGCCGAGGCGGTCGGCCAGGTGTCCGGTCGGTGTGCTCACGGCTAACGCCACGCCTGCGGCCACGCCCACGCCGACGCTGAACTGACCGGGTGTCAGGTGCAGGACGGTCATGGCGTAGATGGCGTTGAGCGCCATCCACAGGCCCTGACCCAGGGTGTGCACCAGTGTGATGCCGGAGAGGAGCCGAGCGGGTCCCTTCGGTGGAAGCAGTCGGCTCAGCATGCGTCCGCCGTACTGGTTTTTTCTTTTGCGCACGTCAGGATCTCTGGCACGCCCCTACCTCTCGTTCAGCGCCATTGCCAACGACAAGATTCGGGTATTGCCCCCGTAATCCGAGGCCGAGATCGTCGGCCTCGCGGGGTCCATCGAATCGGCGTGCCGGTGCCGTGTCCAGAAAACTCACATGTGATGCCGATCACAGTGGAATATTTCCCACCTGTGAAGTGCGCTTCCTGGCAAAGAGAAGGGGAAAACGGATTAGTCTGCTGCGATGACAAACAGCGAGCTGGTGGTCGACCTGCTGAAGTGATCGAGGAACCGGCTCGCCGTCGGGCCGCCCGCGCGGGTCACAGCAGCAGGTAGAGACCCGTCACCGTGGTCAGGCCGGCACAGACCGCCAGTACCCAGGCGACACAGCGCCGCCGCAGCGTGCGGTACCGGTGCTCGTACTCGGCCCGCAGCGAGTGGCACCGGGCCACGACGCGCTCCAGGTCGTCCCGGGCCCGCTGGAGGCTGTCGGTCACGTAGTGCTGTTCGATCTGCTCCCGCTGGCCGGTCGTCAGCCAGTCGAGCTGCTCGGCGAAGGCCCGGGCGCGGGTCTCGGCCTCCGCCACCCGGGCCTGCCACAGGAGGTACCCCTCGACCTCGTTGGCGAGGTCGCCCGGCTGGCTGTCGGCCGCCTGTCCCGGCAGGCCGTTCACGGCGTCCTCGTGTCGGCCTGCCGGGGTCCGTGCGCCGCGGCCTCGGCCATCGCGATGTCGGGGTGGTGCAGGTCGAACGCCGGGGACTCGCTGCGGATGCGCGGCAGGGTGGCGAAGTTGTGCCGCGGCGGCGGGCAGGAGGTCGCCCACTCCAGCGAGCGGCCGTAGCCCCAGGGGTCGTCGACGCCGACCGGCTTGCCGTACTTGGCCGTCTTCCACACGTTGTAGAGGAACGGGAGCATCGACAGGCCGAGCAGGAAGGAGGCGATCGTCGAGATCGTGTTGAGCGTGGTGAAGCCGTCGGCCGCCAGGTAGTCGGCGTACCGGCGCGGCATGCCCTCGGCGCCCAGCCAGTGCTGCACCAGGAACGTGCCGTGGAAGCCGACGAACAGCGTCCAGAACGTGATCTTCCCCAGGCGCTCGTCGAGCAGCTTGCCGGTGAACTTCGGCCACCAGAAGTGGAAGCCCGCGAACATCGCGAAGACGACCGTGCCGAAGACGACGTAGTGGAAGTGCGCCACCACGAAGTAGGAGTCCGACACGTGGAAGTCCATCGGCGGCGAGGCCAGGATGACACCGGTCAGACCGCCGAAGAGGAACGTCACCAGGAAGCCCGCGACCCACAGCATCGGCGTCTCGAAGGACAGCGAGCCCTTCCACATCGTGCCGATCCAGTTGAAGAACTTCACCCCGGTGGGCACCGCGATGAGGAACGTCATGAAGGAGAAGAACGGCAGCAACACGCCGCCGGTGACGTACATGTGGTGCGCCCACACGGTGACCGACAGGCCGGCGATCGCGATGGTGGCCGCCACCAGGCCCATGTAGCCGAAGATCGGCTTGCGGGAGAAGACCGGGATGATCTCGGTGACGATGCCGAAGAACGGGAGGGCGATGATGTACACCTCCGGATGGCCGAAGAACCAGAACAGGTGCTGCCACAGCAACGGGCCGCCGTTGGCCGCGTCGTAGATGTGCGCCCCGAACTTCCGGTCCGCCATCAGGGCGAACAGCGCGGCCGCCAGGACCGGGAAGGCCAGCAGCACCAGCACGGCCGTCAGCAGGACGTTCCAGGTGAAGATCGGCATCCGGAACATCGTCATGCCGGGTGCGCGCATGCAGATGATCGTGGTGATGAAGTTGACCGCGCCGAGGATCGTCCCGAAGCCCGAGAAGGCCAGGCCCATCACCCACAGGTCGCCCCCGACGCCCACCGTGCGCTCGGCGCTCGACAGGGGCGAGTAGGCGAACCAGCCGAAGTCGGCCGCACCGTTCGGGGTCAGGAACCCGCCGACCGCGATGAGCGAGCCGAACAGGTAGAGCCAGTAGGCGAACATGTTCAGCCGCGGGAACGCCACGTCGGGCGCGCCGATCTGCAGCGGCATGATCCAGTTGGTGAAGCCGGCGAACAGCGGCGTCGCGAACATCAGCAGCATGATCGTGCCGTGCATCGTGAACGCCTGGTTGTACTGCTCGTTCGAGATGATCTGGATGCCCGGCCGCGCCAGCTCGGCGCGCATGACCAGCGCCAGCACGCCACCCAGCAGGAAGAACGCGAACGACGTGGTGAGGTAGAGCGTCCCGATGGTCTTGTGGTCGGTGGTGGTCAGCCACTTCACCACCACGCTGCCGGGCTTGCGGGCCTTGACCGGCAGCTCGCTCTCGTAGGTGGCGGGGGCCGGCCCGTGCGGGTCGTTGAGAATGCTCACAGGTCGTGTGTCTTTCGGTGCTCGCGGTATGCCGGCGCCATGGCGCCGGTCACTGGCCATCTTCGCGATGTGCAACGACGGCCGACTCCCGCAGCGTTCGACACGCGGCCGATCGGCTGAGGCGGTCACCCGAGTGGCCTACCCGGTGCCCCTGGCGGCCCGTCGGACCGGCCCCCGCGAGGACTGACCCGCCCCGGTCCGGGTACCCCGGCCCGCACCAGGGGCGCCCGCTCGCCCGCGCCGCGGACCCGGGCCCCCCGACCCTGCGACCAGCGAAGGGCGGGCGACCATGTCAGGAACCCCGGTCGGTCCCGCGGACGACGGGCTCGACGTCCACTTCATCGGCAACGCGACCGTCCTGCTGCGCTACGGTCCGCTGACCCTGCTCACCGACCCCAACTTCCTGCACCGCGGCCAGTACGCCCACCTCGGCTACGGCCTGGTGAGCCGGCGCCTGACCGAGCCGGCCCTCGCGCCCCAGGACCTGCCCCGCCTCGACGGGATCGTGCTGTCCCACCTGCACGGCGACCACTGGGACCGGCAGGCCCGCCGGCACCTCGACCACGCGACCCCGGTCGTGACGACGCCGCACGCCGCGCGCCGCCTCAAGGTGTTCCAGGGCTTCGCGCGCACGGCCGGCCTGCGGACCTGGCAGGGCCTGACCCTGGAGCACGGCGGTGTCCAGGCCCGGATCACGGCCCTGCCCGGGCGGCACGCCGGCCAGCGGGTGCTGCGCGGGCTGCTGCCGCCGGTCATGGGCAGCATGCTGGAGTTCGGCTCGGTGGGCCGGCCGCCCCGGCTGCGGCTGTACCTTTCGGGCGACACACTCGTCCACGACGGGCTCGACGAGATCGCCCGGCGCTTCCCGGCCGCCGACCTGGCCGTGCTGCACCTGGGCGGCACCACCCTGCCGGGCGGGTTCCTCGTCACCATGGACGGGGCGCAGGGCGCGGAGCTGTCCCGCCGGCTGGCTCCCCGGGCCGTGCTGCCCGTCCACTACCACGACTACACGGTGATGCGGTCGCCGCTGTCGGACTTCCTGGCCGAGGCGGAGCGGCTGGGGCTCGGCGACCGGATCGTGCACTGCCCGCACGGCGGCCGGGCCCGCCTGACGGTGGCCGACGGGGCGGTCGCCATGGCGTGAGCAGCGGCCGCCGACCGACCACCTGGCAGGGCTGGACCGGCCGTCTCCGGGTACCAGGACCCCACGGCGCCCGGCGCGAAGCCGGGTGTCCCAGAGGGGAAGGAGTGACGCGTGTCCGCAGTGCTCGAAAGGATCAAGCGCTTCGCGAAGAGCCCGCAGGGGCGGCGCACGATCGACCAGGTACGCCGTACCGCGGCCGACCCGCGCCGCCGCGCCCAGGCCCAGCAGCTCCTGGGCAAGCTGCGCACCCGCCGCTGACGTGAACGGGGTGCCGCCGCCGGTCCCACCGCGCGGCGGCACCCCGCTCCGCGTCCGGACCGCCGCTCCCCGACGATCAGGCGCCCTCGGCGTCGGTGGCGTCGGTCTCGGCCCCGCCTGACCCGTACGGTCCGTCACCACCGCGCGACGCCGCGTGGCCGCGGTGGTTCACTGGCGCCATGCCTTTCGACCACTACGGCGTGCTCGCGGGGACCCTGTACGGACACCGCCGCGACGAGCCCGACGACCAGGGCCGCTGGTTCCACGTGAAGCTGGAGGTGGACGCGCCCGACGGCCGCTACCACTGTGCCGTCGACGTCGACAGCCACCAGTCCGCCGTGGGCGTGCGCTTCAAGACGTTCACCCTGGACGCCGCCGCCCTCGAACCGGCCGTGTCCCTGCCCCCGGGCTACCACGAACTGGACCGCGGGCCGGACTCCGGCGCCCTCGACCTCCTGCGCCACCCGGCGCTGGTGGACCACTCCGGCGTCCTGTTCGAGCGGCGCCCGCCGTCCTGGCTGACCGACCTGCTCGACCTGTTCGGCTCCCGGCCCTGGCACGCGGGCAGCAACCTCGACGCGGCGACCGCGCTGGAGGGCGTCCTCGTCCTCGGGCAGCGCATCCTGGTCTTCGGGGAGCCGTTCGACAACCGGCCCCGCGGCGACGTCGGCCTGCACAACGTGCACCAGAACCAGGGGGACCCGGCGGGCTCCCAGTGGTGGCCGGAGAACGGCGTCTGGCAGGATGGCGCGATCGTCACCCACCGTCCCGACGGCCGCTACGACGTCTTCCTCACCAGGTTCTCCAGCCAGGCCGGTCACACGGACGGCGCGGGACACCCGCTCGCCTGAGAGGGTCGGTCCCCGTGACGGCCGTCCCCCGGGTCACCGCTGCCCCACGCGTTGTCCGGGCGCAAACGGGGAACCCGTCAGCGTTCGGTTTCGGCAGCGGCCGGACGACGAGCGAGGAACGGCACGGCGACCTCCCCCGGCAGTGGGCCGGGTGCGCCGGCCGGAGACAGGAGGAGGCCGAGCCATGTCAGGCCCGGAGGGAACCGAGACCGCCCCGCCGTCGGGCGGCTCCGTGCTGCCCGCCGGTCTCACCCGTGCCCTGGACGCGATCCGGTCGGGCGCGTACGTGGTGGACGAGCTGGGCTGCATCCTGGCGGTCAACGCGGCCGCGGAGGGGCTCCTCGGCCGGTCCGCGGCGGAACTCCTCGGCCACGACGCGCACGACCTGCTGCACTGCGACGCCCACGGCCACCCGCTGCCGCACAGCCAGTGCGCGATGCGGAAGGCGTTCCACGCCGGGCGCGCGGCGCAGGCCCGGCACTCCTACTTCCTGGCCGGCGACGGCACCGTGCTGCCGGTGTCCTGGATGATCACGCCGTACGACATCGGGGGCGAGGGGTCGGCCACGCTCGTCGTCTTCCACACCGCGGATTCACCGGCCGAGGAGAGCGGACCCGACGGGCCGCGGACCATAGCGCTGTCGGAACTGGAGCGGCTGGCGCTGCTGGCCGAGACCACCGGCCGGCTGACCTCCACCCTCGACGTGGACGAGGCCGTGCGCAGACTCGTCGAGCTGGTCGTTCCCCGGCTGGCGGACTGGGTCGTCGTCGACCTGATCACCGAGCGCGACGAGGTGTGGCGGCACACCGTGGTCCACGCCGAGGGCGACGACCTGGTGGAGCTGGAGGAACTCAAGGGCCCCATGCCGCCGGTGCCGGCGCAGTCCCCGATGCCGCTGTCCCGTGCGCTGCGCGGGGCGGCCTCCACCCTGGCCGCGCCCCGGACCTACCAGCGGGAGCCCGACTCCGGCATCGCCGTCGAGCAGCGGCGCCTGTTCGACCACACGGGCATGCACTCCGCGGCCATCGCCCCGATCCGCAGCAGCCGGGAGGTGCTGGGCGCCCTGACGTTGGGCCGGACCGAGAACCCGGTGGAGTTCACCACCGACGACCTGCCGCTGCTGGAGGACATCGCCCGGCGGGCCGGTCTGGCGCTCGACAACGCGCGCCTCTACCAGCGCCAGCGCAAGGTCGCCGAGACCATGCAGAACCACCTGCTGCCCCAGATGCCGGGCGTCCCCGACCTGCAGATGACGGTCCGCTACCTGCCCGCGCCCGACGCCTCACAGGTCGGCGGCGACTGGTACGACGCCTTCCCGCTGGCCGACGGGTCCACCGCCCTGGCCATCGGCGACGTCGTCGGCCACGACCTGGAGGCCGCGGCCGGCATGGCGCAGGTGCGCAACATGCTCCGCGCCTACGCCTGGGCGCAGCAGGAGCCGCCCAGCCGCATCGTCGAGCGCCTGGACGCAGCGATCCAGCACATCACCGACGTCTCGATGGCCACCCTCATCTACGGCCGGCTCCAGCAGGCGGACGACGGCACCTGGCGGCTGTCCTGGACGAACGCCGGCCACCCGCCGCCCCTGCTGGTCAGCCGGGACGGCGTCACCACGTACCTCACGGACGGCCACGGCATCCTGCTGGGCACCGGCGTCGGCAAGGGCCGCCCCGACGCCACGGTGGCCCTCCCGCCCGGCTCGACCCTGATCCTCTACACCGACGGCCTCATCGAGGCGACGGGCCGCACCCTGGACACCGGCATGCAGCTCCTCCGCAAGCACGCCGCGGCCCTGATCCACCGCCCCCTCCCCGCCTTCACCGACCACCTCCTGCGCCGGGTCCGCTCCCCCCGCAACGACGACGACGTGGCCCTCCTGGCCCTGCGCACCCCGTGAGCCGACGGGGCGCGGGCGCATGAGGCAGCGGCCGTCCGCCGGGCGCCCGACACCTCAGACGCCGAACAGGCGCGCCCCGTTGTCGTGGCACACCGCGCGGAGCCAGGCGTCGCCCAGGTCCAGGCGCTCCAGTGCCTGGAGCTGGTGGAGGTACGGGTAGGGGATGTTCGGGAAGTCCGTGCCGAGCAGGACGCGGTCGGCGAGGTCGGCGAGCCGGGGCAGGGCGCGGTGGGGGAACGGGGCCAGCCGGTCGGCGAAGTCGGTGAACGTCATCGTCGTGTCCAGCCGCACCTGCTCGTACCGTTCGGCGAGGTCCAGGAAGTCCTCGTACTCGGGCATCCCCATGTGCGCCACGATCAGGCGCAGCCGCGGGTGGCGGGCCAGGACGCGGGCGACCGGCCCGGGTCCGGTGTGCTTGCCGGGGGCCGGCCCGGAGCCGCAGTGGATCACCACCGGGACGCCGGCCTCGGCCAGCAGGCCCCAGGCGCCGTCGAGGAGGTCGTCGGCCGGGTCGTACGCGCCCACCTGCACGTGGGCCTTGAACACCCGGGCGCCCGCCTCCACGGCCTCACCGACGTACGCCCGCACGTCCGGTTCGGGGAACAGGGTGGCGGTGTGCAGGCAGCCGGGGGTGCGGCGGGCGAAGTCGACGGCCCAGTCGTTCAGCCAGCGGGCCATGCCGGGCTTGTGCGGGTACAGCATGGCCGTGAAGGCGCGGACGCCGAAGTCCCGCAACAGCGCCGCCCGTTGTTCCTCCTCGGCCCGGTAGGTGATCGGCCACTCGATGCCGCCGGTGAGCGGGCCGAGCGCGTCGAAGTAGGCCCAGACCTTGCGCAGCACGCGGTCGGGCATGAAGTGCGTGTGCACGTCGACCAGGCCGGGCAGCCCGAGCCGGGTCCAGAACCGGCGTACCCCGTCGGCTTCGGGGGTGCCGGGCCCCAGGGGACCGGCCTGGTCGGCGGGGGCGCCGCGGTGATCGCTCATGGCGTCCACGATCGGCCGGGGGGAGGCGGCCGGTCCAGTCCCCGGTCGTGGAGGTTCAGGCTCCTTCGATCTCCGTGGCGACCGGGGTGCCCGTCTCCACCGTGCGGCTGACCGTGCAGAGCCGGTCGTGGGAGCTCTTCACCGCCCTCGGCAGGATCGCCCGGGCCCGCTCGGCGCCCTCGCCGTCGGGGAACGCCACGTGGAAGGAGACCCGCAGGTCGGTGAGCCGGTTGCCCAGCTCGTCGGAGATCTTGTGGCCGGTCACCGTCACGCGGAACGCGTCCGGCTCGGCGTGCCGGCTCGTGGCCACGTCCACGTCGACCGCCGTGCAGCCCCCGAGCGCGGCGAGCAGCAGCTCGACCGGGGTGAACTCGCTCTCCGCGTCCGGTCCGGAGGCGGCGCCGAAGGCGATCGTGCCGCCGCGGGCGTTCGTCGCGACGAAGTGGCCGGTGCTGGTGCGCTCGACCGTGACGGAGCGCAGGGAGGTGTCGGTCATGCCGAGACAGTAATGCCCAGGGAGGAAGATGGGAGCTGAGGCAGCGCGCGGACCACAGCGGGGTGAGCACATGACGGCCAGGACACACAGCGTCGGCGTACTGGCGTTCGACGGCCTGAAGATGCTGGACCTCACCGGCCCCGCAGAAGTCTTCAGCGAGGCCAACCGGTACGGGGCCGACTACCGCCTGACGGTCGTCTCGATCGGCGGGAAGCCCGTGTCCTCGTCGATCGGCATGCGCGTCCCCGTCGACGCCGACGTGGCCGACGCGCCCGCCTTCGACACCCTCCTGGTGGTGGGGGGCGACCGGCTGCCCGAGGCGCCCGTCGAGCCCGAACTCACCGCGGCCACCGCGGACCTCGCCGCCCGGTCCGGCCGGGTCGCGGCCATCTGCACCGGCGCCTTCCTGCTGGGCGCCGCGGGCCTGCTCGACGGCAGGCGCGCCACGACGCACTGGCAGCACACGGCGCTTCTGGCCCGCCGCCACCCCCGGGCCCGGGTCGAACCGGACGCCCTCTTCGTCCGGGACGGCACGACCTACACCTCCGCCGGCGTCACCGCGGGCATCGACCTCGCCCTCGCCCTCCTGGAGGAGGACCACGGACCGGACCTCACCCGCCGCGTCGCCCGGTCCCTCGTCGTCTACATGCAACGGCCCGGCGGCCAGTCCCAGTTCTCGCCCTCACTGCAGGGCCCGGCCCCGCGCACCCCCGTCCTGCGGCTCGTCCAGGACGCCGTCCAGGCGGACCCGACGGGGGAGCACAGCCTGGACACCCTGGCCGCGGCCGTGCGGGTCAGCCCGCGGCACCTGACCCGCATGTTCCGCGCGGAGCTCGGCACCACCCCGATGAAGTACGTCGAACTGCTCCGCTTCGACATCGCCAAGGCCCTCCTCGACTCCGGGCACAACGCCACCGAGGCCGCCGCCCGGGCGGGCTTCCCCAGCTACGAGAGCCTCCGCCGGGCCTTCGCCCGTCACCTCGGCATCTCCCCGACCAAGTACCAGCACCGCTTCGCGACCACCGGCACGGGCTCCCGCACCCCCGCTCCGCCGCGCTGACCGGCGCGTCGCGGCTCGGGGCTCACGGGGTTCGGAGCTCGGCGCTCGGCGGCGCTCGGGGCTCGGCGCTCGGGGCCGACGGTCGGACGGTCGCCCACCGCCCGGCGTCCATGGCCGTTTCCGTGGGCTTCCTGGCCGTCACGGCGCGGCCCCGGACGGCCGGCGACGGGAGGGTGGAGGCACCGAAGGCAGCCGTTCAGCACCCCCCGAGGAGACCGTCATGAGCGAGAAGATCGCCGGTGTGGCCGTTCCGGACAGCGCACTGGCGCGGGCCGCGACCGAGCTGGTCCGCGAGACCACCCCGCCCCTGATCTTCCACCACTCCCGCCGTGTGTACCTGTTCGGCAGCCTCCAGGCGCAGGCGCTGGGCCTCGCCCCGGACCCCGAACTGCTGTACGTGGCCGCGCTGTTCCACGACACCGGTCTGGTGCCCCCGTACCGCAGCGACGACCAGCGCTTCGAGATGGACGGCGCCGACCAGGCCCGCGCGTTCCTGCTGGACCACGGGTGCTCCGAGGGCGACGCCGACACCGTGTGGACGGCCGTCGCCCTGCACACCACCCCCGAGGTGCCCTACAAGCTGGCTCCCGAGATCGCCGCGACCACGGCGGGCGTGGAGACGGACGTGCTCGGCCTCCACCTGGGCAGGATCCCGCGGGACCGGATCGACGAGGTCACCGCGGCCCACCCCCGTCCCGACTTCAAGCGGCAGATCCTCCAGGCGTTCACCGACGGGTTCCGGCACCGCCCGCACACCACGTTCGGCACGGTGAACGCCGACGTCCTGGAGCACTTCGTCCCGGGCTTCCGCCGGACCGACTTCGTCGACGTCATCCGGAACTCGGCCTGGCCCGAGTGAGCCCTGCTGCTCAGGGCGACGTCGTCCAACGCGGCGCCGTCTCCCTCCACGCCGCGTCCCACGCGGCGAGGTCGCGGCGCTCCAGGACGCGCGCCGCGACGCCGTACGCGGCCGCCGCCGCCCCCTGGACGGCGAGGGCGCCGAGGACGGCCCAGCCCATCGCCCGGCTGCGGACCTGGCCGGCGTCCAGCGGAGGCCCGGTGAGCTCCCCGTCCGGGCCCGCCCAGACGTGGACCGTGCTGCCCCTCGTCAGCCCGGGCCGGACGTCGGTCGTGGCCGTCCGCGCGACGCCCCCGGCATCGGTGAAGCCGACCTTGACCGGGTAGCGGGTCCTCCGCTCCTCGGCGGACCCCGGCTCCGGGTGCCTGCGGGCGTCCTCCAGCAGCACGGCGTGCGTGTCGTGCCGGGTGGCCGCCTGCTGCTGCGCGGTGCGGGCGTAGTGGCGGTGGGCGGTGTCACCGGCCCAGAACAGGGCGGCGGGCGTGGCCGCCAGCGCGGCCAGGACCAGGCCGAGGCCGAGCCACGCCCGGAACAGGTCGGTGCGGCGGCGCAGGGGATTGCGCCGCAGCCGCCGGAACAGGACCGTACCGCCGGACATCCGTCCCCCTACCGCGCCACCGGAGGCACCGGACCCGCCGCCGACGGGTGGGTGTGCGCCGCCTCCAGCAGCTTCGCCGCGCCCCGCACCGCCGCCGTGTGCGGCGCCGGGACGATCCGCACCGGTGCGGGCAGCCGCCCGGTGAGCCGGTACGTGATCTCGGGGCGCAGGGCGCCCCCGCCGGCCAGCAGGAGCCCGCGCCCCACGGCCTCGGCGCACAGCGAGCCGCGGTCCTGGCGCAGCATCGCCGTCAGCATCGTGGCCACCGCCTCGGCGACCTGCTGCGCCGTGACCGTGTCGCCGAGGTCGCCGGTGCCCAGGGCCACGCGGCGGGCGTCGGTGACGGCCCCCTCGCACAGCAGCACCACCTCCATCAGGTGCGCGCCCACGTCCACGACCAGCAGCGGCCGGGACAGGTCGGCGCCGGCGGCCAGGGCGACGGCCCGGGCGCCGGGCACCGTCAGCATGTTCCCCGCCCCCAGCGCCCCGACCACGGCCCGCACCCGCGTCCGGAAGGCCACGGCGTCCAGCGCGGGCGCCGCCACGACGACCAGCGGCCGGGCACCGTGGGGCAGGTGGTGGCCGAGGGCGCGCCCCAGCATCCGCGCACACCCGGCGACGTCGACGCTGGCACCCCGCCGCACCGGGTACAGCGCGCCGTCCTCGGCGAAGGCCACCGTGGGCACGTCCACCACGACACCCCGGCCGGCGATCCACGCCCGCGTGCGGGCACTGCCCAGGTCCAGGGCCACGCCGCGGCACCGCCGGCCCGTGGAGCACGGTCGGTGCCGTCCCGCCGGGTGGGGGAGGAGCGCGTCACCGGTCACGGGGCCGTCTCCTTGACCTGCTGGCAGCGGGCGCAGTAGCGGGCCTGCGGCACGATCATCAGGCGCTCCCGCTCGACCGGGCGCCGGCACAGGTGGCAGCCGCCGTAGGAGCCCTCGGCCATGCGCCGCAGGGCCGCCTCGACGTCGGTGAGGACCATGCGGGCCGAGGCGGCGAGTTCGACCCGCACCTCGACCTGCGCGGCGGCCTGCCCCGTGCCCCATGGCCCGGGCCGCGGGGTGACGGGCCGGGCCAGGCGGCCCAGTTGCTCCTGGCGGAACCGGCGCTGCTCGTGCAGGTTCTCGCGCAGCGCGGCGAGGTCCTCGGCCGACAGGTGCGTGGAGCGGTGGTCGACGGTGTGGTGGATCATCACTGCACCCCTTCAGGGCAGGGCGGAGGAGGGGTCGGACAGGGGCCGGAGACGGCCGGTGCGGCGGCGGTCAAGGGGCGGTCAGGCGGCGAGGCGTCGGCAGGCGACGCAGTGGCGGGTGTACGGCAGGATCTCCAGCCGCTCCGCGGGGATCGGCCTGGCGCACCCCGCGCACGTCCCGTACGTGCCGTCGTCGATCCGGGCGAACGCCAGGTCGATCTCCTGGAGCACCTGCTCCATCGCAGTCCGCTGCGCGGTCAGCAGGTGGTCGTCGGCGTTCGGTTCCGCCTCGTCGAGGGCCCGCAACTGCGCCAGGCGCGCGGTACGGGCGTGTTCGAGGCGCTGCCGGGCGTGGTGCGGGTGGGGTTCGGCGCGGGTGGCATCGAGCGTCATGGTCGGTCCTCTTCTCTTCGCTTCTCTTCGTCCGTCGTCGCCGCACGCCGCGTCCCGGCGGACACGGCACGTGCGGCACTCCCTCCGGTGGCGGGGGAGGCGCCGTGTCTCCACCCTCGCCGGACCGGCCGCCCCGGCCCATCGGGCGCGGACCCCATTTGTGACGGGGCAGGGCACCCATGGGATGGCGCCCGCCCCGGAAATGGGGTCCGGACCCCATCGACGCCGTCCCCGGGCCGGGAGAGGCTGGCCACGAGCTCACACCCACGCACCACGGACACCGACCGCGCCCGCGGACGGCAGGGCGGCGCGCGGCCGACAGGGAGCCGTACCGACACCCGGGAAGAGGAGGCGCACAGCCGGTGTCCTTGTTCTGGCGGATCTTCGTGCTGAACGCCGTCGTGCTGGGCACGGCCACGGCGCTGCTGCTGTGGGCTCCCGTCACCGTGTCCGTGCCCGTGCTGCTCACCGAGGCGGTCATCCTGCTCGGCGGCCTGGCCGTCATGCTGGTCGCCAACGCCGTGCTGCTGCGCCTGGGCCTCGCCCCGCTCGACCGGCTCACCCGGCTGATGACCACGGTGGACCTGCTGCGCCCCGGCCAGCGGCTGCCCGCGTCCGGCGGCGGCGAGGTCGCCGAGCTGATCCGCACCTTCAACGCCATGCTGGAACGGCTGGAGCACGAGCGGGCCACCAGCAGCGCCCGCGCCCTGCTGGCCCAGGAGGCCGAACGCCGCCGTATCGCCCAGGAACTGCACGACGAGGTCGGCCAGACCATGACCGCGATCCTGCTGGGCCTCAAGCGCGCGGCGGACGAGGCACCCGAGGGCCTGCGCCACCAGCTGTGCGAGGTGCAGGAGATCACCCGGGAGAGCCTGGACGAGGTGCGCCACCTGGTGCGCCGGCTGCGGCCGGGGGTGCTGGACGACCTCGGCCTGGTCAGCGCGCTCACCTCGCTCACCGAGGACTTCGCCACCCACACCGGTCTGCGCGTCGTCCGCCGCTTCGCCACCGACCTGCCGGCCCTCGCCCCGGAGACGGAGCTGGTGCTCTACCGCGTCGCCCAGGAGTCGCTGACCAACGCGGCCCGCCACGCGGACGCCGAACGCGTCACCGTCGGCCTGCGCCACGACGACGGCAGCGTCGTCCTCACCGTCGTCGACGACGGCTGCGGCATCACCGTCCCGCGCGAGGGCGCCGGCATCCGCGGCATGCGCGAACGCGCCCTGCTCGCGGGCGGCCGCCTCGAAATCTCCGCCGCACCCCGGACCGGCACCCAGGTGCAGCTCACCGCACCCGCTCCCGGAAGGCAGCCCTGACCATGCACGACAGGCCCACGACCGCCCCGGCGCCGAGCACCGGCGCGACCAACCAGGCACCGCGCCCCGCCCCGAGCGACCCGGCCCCCCGCGCCCGGGCGCACGGCATCCGCATCCTGCTCGCCGACGACCACGCCCTGGTCCGCCGCGGCGTACGGCTCATCCTCGACCAGGAACCCGACCTCCAGGTGATCGCCGAGGCCGGTGACGGCGCCGAAGCCGTCGACCGGGCCCGCACCCACGACCTCGACCTGGCCGTCCTCGACATCGCCATGCCCCGCCTGACGGGACTCCAGGCGGCCCGCGAACTGGCGGCCGTCCGGCCCGGCCTGCGGATCCTGATGCTCACCATGCACGACAACGAGCAGTACTTCTTCCAGGCGCTGAAGGCCGGTGCCTGCGGGTACGTCCTGAAGTCCGTCGCCGACCGGGACCTGGTCGCCGCCTGCCGCGCCGCCATGCGCGACGAGCCGTTCCTGTACCCCGGCGCGGTCACCGCGCTGATCCGCACCTACCTGGACCGGACCCACCACGGTGAGGAGACCCCGGACCGGATCCTCACGCCCCGCGAGGAGGAGGTCCTCAAGCTGGTGGCCGAGGGGCACTCCTCCAAGGAGATCGCCGGGCTGCTGTTCATCAGCGTCAAGACCGTCCAGCGGCACCGCGCCAACCTGCTGCACAAGCTCGGCCTGCGGGACCGCCTGGAGCTCACCCGGTACGCGATCCGCGCCGGCCTGATCGAGCCCTGACCGACGCCGTGACCGGGACACGCACGGGGGTGCGGGTACGGGGGCTCCTGGCCACCGTCGTCTGGACGCTGCTCGCGACGCTCGGCGTCACCGCGCCGACCGCCCCGGCACCGGCGGCCGTCGCGGCCGGACCGTCGGCCGCCGTCTCCGTGCACCACCTTCACGCCGACGCGTACGACGACCACGACACCGCCCGCGCCGCCTCCGCGGCGACCCGCCACGCAGCACAGCGCGACCACCCCACCCCGCCGCGACCCGCCCCGGCCGCGGGCACCGCGGACCCGGCCGTCGCCCCACCCGGCCCGGCCAGGTGGACGTCACCGGGCGCCGAGCGCCCCGTCCCGCAGCGACCGCACCACGCCCGCGACCGCGGACGAGCACCCCCCGCCCGCTCCGGCACCTGACCTTCCCCGTCCACTCCTGCCTGCCGGAGATCCCGTTGCGCCCGTCTCACCCCTCTCAACGTTCGCGTGCCCGTTCCCGTCCCCGTCCCGCCCGGCTGAGGGCCCTGCTCGCCCTCGCCGTGCTCGCCGTCTCGCTGTACGTCGCCGTCGCCGTGCCCGTCCGTCTCGGGCTGGACCTGCGCGGTGGGACCCAGATCGTGCTGGAGACCCGGTCCACCGCCACCACCGACGCCGACCGCGAGGCCACCGACCGGACGCTGGAGGTGCTGCGCGGCCGCATCGACGCGCTCGGCGTCGCCGAACCCAGCCTCGTCCGCTCCGGGGAGCGGCGGATCATCGTCGAACTGCCCGGCGTGCAGGACCCGGAGCGGGCCGCCGACGTCCTGGGCCGCACCGCGCAGCTCACCTTCCACCCGGTGCTCGGCACCGCGCGGACCACCGCGGGGGGGACGCCCGTGGCCCGGGAGCGGGTCCTGCCCGACGCGTCCGGCACCGCACTGCGGCTCGGCCCCGCCGCGCTGACCGGTGAGCACGTCGAGGAGGCCGCCGCGCGCTTCGACCAGCAGGGCGGCGCTGGCTGGCACGTGACCGTCGACTTCGCGGGCGCCGGCCGGGCCGGCTGGGCCCGGCTGACCGGGGAGGCGGCCTGTCACCCGGCGGGTGCGCCCGCGCGGCGGGTGGCGATCGTCCTCGACGACAAGGTCATCTCCTCCCCGCAGGTCGACCCGTCCGTCGGCTGCGCGACCGGCATCCGGGACGGCGCCACCCGCATCACCGGCTCCTTCGGCGCGGCGGAGGCCCGCGAACTGTCCCTGCTGATCAACGGCGGCGCCCTGCCGGTGCCCGTGGAGACGGTGGAACAGCGCACGGTCGGACCGACCCTGGGCGCCGAGGCCATCACCGCGAGCGCCTGGGCGGCGGTCGTCGGCACGGCCCTGACCGCGGTGTTCATCATGGTCGTCTACCGGCTGATGGGCGTCCTCGCCACCGTCGCGCTGCTGTGCTACGGCCTCGTCTCCTACGCCGCCCTGGCGGCCCTCGGCGCCACCCTCACCCTCCCCGGACTGGCCGGGTTCGTCCTGGCGATCGGCATGGCCGTCGACGCCAACGTGCTGGTCTTCGAGCGGGCCCGGGAGGAGTACGCGGCCCGCCGGCGCCCCAGCACCCGCTCGGCCCTGTCAGCCGGGTTCCGCAACGCCTTCAGCGCGATCGCCGACTCCAACGTCACCACCCTGATCGCCGCCGGCCTGCTGTTCTTCCTCGCCTCCGGACCGGTGCGCGGGTTCGGCGTCACCCTCGGCATCGGCGTCCTGGCCTCCCTGTTCAGCGCGCTCGTCGTCACGCGGGTCCTCGCCGAGTACGCCGTGGGCCGCGCCCCGGTGCACCGTCGCCCCGGCCTGACCGGCATCGCGACCACGGGCGCCGTGCGCGAGCGCCTCACCCGCCGTGATCCCCGGCTGATGCGCCGGCCGCGCCGCTGGCTGGCCCTGTCCGCCACCGCACTGGTCCTCGCCGGGTCCGGGATCGCGCTGCGGGGCGTGCAGTTCGGGGTGGAGTTCACCGGCGGCCGGCTCCTGGAGTACGCCACCACCGCACCCGCCGACCCGGACCGGGTCCGGTCCGCCCTCGCCGACGCCGGGCTCCCGCGCGCCGTCGTACAGGCATCCGGCGACAGCGGCCTGACCGTGCGCACCGATCCGCTGACCCGGGACGAGGAGGCCGAGGTCACGCGCGTCGTGCACGACCTCGCCGGCGGGGCGGAGCAGGTGCGGGACGAGCTGATCGGCCCGAGCCTCGGCGCCGAGCTGCGCCGGGGCGCCCTGATCGCCCTCGCCGTGGCCCTGGGCGCCCAACTGGTGTACCTCGCGGCACGCTTCCGCTGGGTGCTGGGCAGCGCCGCGGTCGTCGCACTCGCCCACGACGCGGTGATCCTGGTCGGCGTGTTCGCCTGGCTGGGCAAGCCCGTCGACGGGGTGTTCCTGGCGGCCCTGCTCACCGTCATCGGCTACTCGGTCAACGACTCCGTCGTGCTGTTCGACCGGGTGCGGGAACTCGTGCGCAAGGCGCCCGAGGTGCCCCTGGCCGACACGGTGAACCGGGCGGTCCTGCAGACCCTCCCGCGCACCGTGAACACGGGCATGGGCGCCGCCTTCATCCTCACCGCGCTCGCCGTGCTCGGCGGGTCGTCGCTGGGGGACTTCGCGCTGGCGCTGCTGGTCGGCCTCGCCGTCGGCACGTACTCCTCGGTCCTGACGGCGGCGCCGGTGGCCCTGGAACTCGACCGGCGCACCCGCACCGGGGCCGTCCGGCGGCGCCGCTCCTGACCGGCCGCGTCAGTCCCCGGGTCCGGGGTCGGGGCGTACGGCCTCCTCGATCCCGGCCCGGGCCGCCTCCAGCTGCGCGGCGAAGGCCACGCCCAGGAACAGCGCGATGCTGGTGATGTTGGCCCACAGGAGCAGGGCGACGAACGCGGTGAGCGGACCGTACACGGCGCCGAACGCCGAGCTGCGGCCGACGTACAGGGCCAGCAGCAGCGTCGCCCCGACCCACAGCAGCAGGTGCACGGCGCTGCCGAACGCGAGCCAGGTGTAGCCGGGCTGCCGACGGCGCGGCGACCACCGGAAGATCACGGCCGAGGCCAGCCAGGCGAGGAGCAGCCCCACCGGGATCTCCAGGGCCCGCCACCAGCGGGGACCGGAGTCACCCGCGCCCGAGGTGGCCGCCACCGCGTCACCGACGGCGTCCCCGGCGACCAGCACCATGAAGCCGAGCACCATCGGCAGGCCCGCCGCGACCGCCAGGACCAGGGCGCGGGCGTACTTGCGCGGGAAGGGACGGTCGCGCTCGATGCCGTAGATGCGGTTCGCGCCCCGCTCGACCTGGCCCATCGCGGAGGCCAGGTTCAGCATCGCGAAGCCGAAGCCCAGCCAGAGCGCCAGGGTGCTCCAGACGCCGCCGTGGGCGCTGTCGCGGGTCTCGGCGAACGCGTCGTCCAGGACGTCGGCGCCGGCCCCGGGCACGACCGCGCCCAGGCTCCGCTCGATCACCCGCCCCACCCACTCGGTGTGCACGGACGTCGCGAGCCCGACGAGGGCCAGGGTGAACGGCACCAGGCCCAGCACGATCTGGAAGCCGAGGGCGCGGGCGTTGGTGAAGCCGTCCGCGTAGCGGAACCGGCTGAACGAGTCCACCAGCAGGCGCACCCCGCCGTAGTGCCGCAGGGCGGTCAGCGCCTCGTCGCCGGAGAGCTCCTCCCCGATCATGTCCCGGGTCTGCGGGACGTGGACCGCGGTTCCCATCGCCCTCGCGCTCCTTCCGTTCACGTCCCGCCCCACCACGGGCCCCTGCCCGACCGACTGCCCGCAAACGGCCCCTTCACCGCCGGGCGTTGAAGTTTTCGATCTTGGGCAGACGGGATGACGCACATGTCCGCGGCGCTCCCGGGAGGTACCACCACGATGACCCTGCCCGTCCGTCCCTCGGGACCGCAGCGCGAGCGGCGCTTCGACCTGCGCGTCACGACCGCCTTCTTCGTGCTGCTCGCGCTGCTCCTCGTGCTGGCCGCCACCGTCGCACGGGCCATGGCGAGCGCGTTCGAGCAGCGGCCCGCGTGGATCCTCGCGTTGGCCGGCGTGGGCGTCGCCGTCGCGGTGCGGTGGGCGCGCCGCCGGCGCACGCTCTCCGCGTCCCGGCTCGCGCGGCAGGCCACCGAGACGCTGGAGCAGGCGGCGCGCACGGCCGTGGACGCCCTGGACGCGCCGTCCCCGGCACCCGTGCTGGTGGGAGCGGGCGGCGGCGTCGTGGCGGAGCCGTGCCCGGTGGTGGAACCGGTGAGCGAGACGGCGCAGACGGAGGCGGAACCCTGCCCGGCCGAGGACCCCTACGAGTTCGAGGAGGAGATAGCCGCCCTGTGCACGCGCGACGGCTGCACGGGAGCCGAGGTCGTCGGCGGCGCCGGGGACCTCGGCGCCGACGTGGTGGCGTGGACGCCCGACGGACGCCGGCTCGTCATCCAGTGCAAGCGGTACTGCGACGGGAACAAGGTCGGCTCCCAGGACCTCCAGCGCTTCGGCGGCACCTGCTTCACCGTCCACGAGGCGGACCTGGCCGTCGTCGTCACGACCAGCGACTTCACCCAGCCCGCCCTCGAGTACGCGGAGCAGTGCGGCATCCTGTGCGTCGGCGAGGAGGACCTGCGCGGATGGATGGCGGGCACCGCGGCGGCCCCCTGGCAGGCGCACCCCGCCGCGGGCTGACCGGGGGACCGGCGCCGCTAGGGGGTGTCTTGTCGATCAGGCCCCGAAGGCGCGCTCCACCCGAACGGTCCACCCGTACCCGGCGACGACCACCCGGCTCGCCGCCCCGGCTCGCAGCCCGGCGCGCACGGACCGACGATGGGCCCACGATCCCCGTGCCCCCACGGGGCGGTCCCCGTGCCCCCACGGGGCGTCGACGAGCCCCACGGTCCCCCACAGCGAGGAAGCCCATGCCGTCCCACCGCTGGATCCGCTCGCGCGGCGCGCACCCGCGCCCGCTGACCCTCCTCGCCCTGGCCTGCTCCCTGCTGGCGACCGGCGCCCTCACCGGCTGCAGCGACGACAGCGGCGGCTCCTCCGCGTCCACGGGTACGGTCGCGCCCAGCGCCCGCGTCTCCGCCTCCTTCAGCGGCGAGCTGCCCTCCGCGATCGCCTCCTCGGCCGCGTCCAAGATCGCATCGGCGCGCGCGTCCGCCTCGGCGGCCGTCTCCTCGGTGTCGGCCCGCGCCTCGGAGTTCGAGGCGTCCGTGTCGGCCGAGTTCGAGCGCAGGTCCACGGCGGCGAAGAAGGCGCTCCAGGACGTCGAGGGCCAGGGGAACGCGATGTCCGAGGTCACCATGAGCGGTCTGGCGCGGGCGGACACCGGCGGTGTGCTCGCGGTCCTGGTCCGGATCACGAACAGGACGGACAGCAAGGCGTCGTACGCCGTGCGGATCGACTTCGAGGACGCGCAGCACAAGGTCGTGGAGACGCGCTACACCGGCGCGGAGGACCTCGCCCCGGGCAAGCGGGAGCAGCCGATCGTCTTCAGCCACGAGCCCGCCGAGCCCAAGCTGACCCCACGCCTGGCGCAGGCCCGGCGCTACTGACGGCCCCGGCCCGTCGCCGAAGGAACCCCCCTGGTGAGGGCCGTGGGGGCCTGTGGCAAGGTGTGCCGACGACCGGGAGGAACCTCTCGCCGGTCAGGCACGACCTCAGGAGCCTCACACGTGAACGCGAAGCGCCGCCGGCTGTTTCTGGCCGCCCTCGACCCCCTGCTGGAGCCCGGGGAGCGGGTGGAGGTGACGACCATCGTGGGCCTCAGCTCCGTCTCGGTGCGCAGGACGGCGGCGTTCGCGGCGGCCTCGGCCCTGCTGAGCGGGGGCGCCATGGCGGTGGTCCCCACGCCGACGCCCATGTACCTGGCCATGACCGACCGGCGCTTCTTCGTGTTCCGGGCCAATCCCCACTTCGCCCGCCCGGAGGAGCACCTGATGACGATCCCGCGGGCGGGACTCGTGCGCACGGCCATCAAGGAGCGCCTGCTCAACTCGTCGTTCGTGGTGTCATCCCCGTACGACCAGCAGGGCCTGAAGATCATCTTCCCGCTGATCAGCCGTCGTGAGCGCCACCTGATAGCGGCCGCCCTGCCCGTGGCCGCCTGACCTCGGGGGTCCGGTACGGACCGGCGTACAGCAGGTCCGTACCAGACTCTTGACACCCGTATTGCTCATCTCTTAAATCACGTAGTGAATTAACTCCTTCCGGCGAGGAACTCCCACCCGATCCCCACCTCCTGACGGGGCGACGGGCGCAGCGGTGTGCGCGGCGCACATGCATGTCATGAGCACGACATGCGGGCGCGGGTGTGCACGACCGCCGCGCCCCGTCCCGCCGTCAGGCACGAACCAGGGAGAGTCATGCATCCCCCACGCCTCCGCCGACGTCTGCTGACGTCGCTCGTCGCGCTCGCCGCCTTCGCCTCGCTGTCGTCCGGGCTCGCCCAGGGCGCGCCCCCGGCACGGGCCGACGACCCCGCACGCCTCGCCGCTCCGGCCGCGGCGGCCGCCGTCACCTTCGCCGACGAGTTCGACGGGCCGGCCGGCTCGGCCGTGGACGCCGGGAAGTGGCAGACGGAGACCGGCGACAACGTCAACAACCACGAGCGGCAGTACTACACCGCGGGCAACCGCAACGCCGCCCTCGACGGACAGGGCCACCTGGTCATCACCGCCCGCCGGGAGAACCCGGCCAACTACCAGTGCTGGTACGGCCGGTGCGAGTACACCTCGGCCCGCCTCAACACGGCCGGCCGGTTCACCACCACCTACGGGCACGTCGAGACCCGGATGAAGATCCCGCGGGGCCAGGGCATGTGGCCCGCGTTCTGGATGCTCGGCAACGACATCGGCACGGCCGGCTGGCCCGCCTCGGGCGAGATCGACGTGATGGAGAACGTCGGCTTCGAACCGTCCACGGTGCACGGCACGATCCACGGCCCCGGCTACTCGGGCTCCGGCGGCATCGGCGCCGGGTACAGCCTGCCCGGCGGCCAGGCGTTCGCCGACGCGTTCCACACCTTCGCCGTGGACTGGAGCCCCAACTCGATCTCCTGGTCCGTCGACGGCACCGTCTACCAGCGGCGCACCCCGGCCGACCTGGGCGGCCGCCAGTGGGTCTTCGACAAGCCGTTCTTCATCATCCTGAACCTCGCGGTCGGCGGCTACTGGCCCGGGGACCCCGACGGCAGCACCGCCTTCCCGCAGCAGCTCGTCGTCGACTACGTCCGCGTCAGCACCGACTCCGCGCAGCCCGGCACCGGCGGCCCGATCACGGGCGTCGGCGGCAAGTGCGTGGACGTGGCCGGGGCCAACCCGGCGAACGGCACCCCCGTGCAGCTCTACGACTGCAACGGCACCGCAGCCCAGCGGTGGACGGTCGGCGGCGACGGCACGATCCGCGCACTCGGCAAGTGCCTGGACGTGGCCTCCGGCGGCACGGCGGACGGCACCGCCGTACAACTGTGGGACTGCAACGGCACCCCCGCCCAGCAGTGGGCGACCCCGGCGGCCCGCGACATCGTCAACCCCCAGGCGAACAAGTGCCTGGACGCTGCGGGCGGCAGCTCCGCGAACGGCACCCGGCTGCAGATCTGGACGTGCACCGGCGCCGCCAACCAGAAGTGGACGGTGACCCGTTGACCCGGTGACCGGGTGATGCCCCGACGCCTACCCGGACGCCGGCCGGTAGGCGTCGATCCGGTAGGCGGCCTCGTCGTCGATGGCGTTCGTGTCCCAGTCGAGGGAGATGCGCAGGGGGCGTCCGTCGGCGGCGTACCGGGCCTCCGCCCGGTCCGCGTGCTCGGCGACGGCCCGGTCCAGGCGGTCCAACAGGGACCCGATCGTGGGCACTTGGGCGAAGACCTCCCGCGCCTGCCGCCGGCTGTCCTCGTCGACGCCGGTCACCTCCGTCACCCTGCCGTGCTCCACCCGCACCCGGAACTCCCCGGCGAGCACCTGGGACTCAGCCCGCAGCGTGTAGGAGTACGCGGCCGGTTCCCGCCAGGAGGTCTTCGTGCGGGCGGCTTCCGCGGTCGCGGTGGCCTGCGTCGACCCGCAGGCCGCACTCGCGGACGCGAGCACGAGCAGCAGTCCGGCGGCTGACACCTGGCGGGCGCGGGTACGGGAACGTCCGGCGGTCATGGGTGACCACTCCCCTCGGGTCGGTTACCGCTGTGACGCCGGGGGAGGGGGAAACGTTCAGGGCGTGCCGGCCCCGCCGGTCAGCGGGCGGCGTGCGCCGACGCCCCGGCCTGGGTGTACGCCTCGCGCGGGGTCAGCGCCCCGTGGCCGCCGGAGCAGACGACGGCCACCTCGGCCGGCTCGCCGCAGTCGCGGTGCAGCACGTCGAGGGGCGGTCCCTCGGGGTCCGCGGTGTACCGGTCGCCCCACTGCTTCAGGGCGATCATGGCGGGCCAAAGGTCCCAGCCCTTGCGGGTGAGCCGGTACTCGTGCCGGGTGCGGCTGCCCGGCTCGCGGTACGGGACGGTCCGCAGGATGCCGGCCGCGACGAGCTTGCGCAGCCGGTCCGCGAGGACCGCCTCGGACAGTCCCACGTGGCGGCGGAAGTCGTCGAAACGGCGCACGCCGTTCATCGCGTCCCGCAGCACCAGCATCGACCACTTCTCCCCGACGAGGTCGAGCGTGCGCTGCACCGTGCAGTTCTCGGTGCTGGTCTCCAGCCAGGTCATGGACCCCATCGTAGGCTGGCTTCGGCGTTGACAGCCAGAGGTGTCACTGGCTAGCTTCGGGAAGCGAAGTCAGTTGGCCCGGTTCCGGAGGAGACCCCATGGCGAGGTCGCGCACCATCGAGTGGGAGGACCCGCGGGTCTCCGCGGCCGCGGTCGGCCGGGGGAGCGGGCTGGACTTCCTGCGGGACGTCCTGGCCGGGCGCCTGCCCGCGCCGCCCATCAGCGCCACCCTCGGCTTCACCCTGGAAGAGGTCGAGGCGGGCCGCGCGGTGTTCGCGATGGAGCCGGGCGAGGAGCATTACAACCCGATCGGCAGCGTGCACGGTGGTGTCTACGCCACCCTGCTGGACTCCGCCGCGGGCTGCGCCGTGCAGTCCGTCCTCCCGGCGGGCACCGGCTACACCTCGCTCGACCTCACCCTGAAGTTCCTGCGCCCCATCACCGTCGACACCGGCAAGGTCCGCGCCGTCGGCACGGTGCTCCACCAGGGCCGCCGCACGGCTCTGGCCCAGGCGGAACTGTTCGACACCGCGGACCGCCTGCTCGCCCACGCGACCAGCAGCTGCATGCTCTTCCCCGTGCCGGCGGCCTAGGCCGTTTCCGCAAAGTCCCGTCGTCCGCCCGGAGGGCGGGCCCTGCGGCGGCCGGTGCGAGCTCCGAAGGCGGACCGCCCTCAACCGCCATGCAGGAACTCGGCACAACCCTCCCTCCGCTGCGTCACCTCGGTCGCTCGGGTATTCGGACGGGGGCCTGGTGAGGGACTACCCAGCACCGGCCGCCGGGCAGGTGGGCATCGACGGCCCATCCCCCTGACAACACCGGCGACGGCTGTCCGAGGGTCCGGTCGGCCGGTTCGTTCCCGACGACCACCTCGCCGCTGAGACAGGTTCTGCCGTTCTGTTCTACGACGGCGCACAGCGCGTTGCGGCGCAGGGGTGTGACGGACACCCAGGCGGGGGCGTCCAGCTCCACCCAGCCTTGGAACGAGACGGACATCCCCGTCACCGTCGTGCCCGGGGCCGGGTGAACCGCGTGCGCGGCCTGCCGGAGCGCTTCCAGGAGGAGCATGCCGGGGGCGTGGTCGACGGGGTGGTCGAACAGTATCGGGTGGTCCTGGTCGGTGCGGAGCTGCCAGCGCCCGGCACTTCCTGTCGCGGCGAGCACCACGTTCCCGGGCCGTGCATGTCCGACGGTAGCTGGCGGCAGCGGGGGAGGAGGCGGCACGGTCCGGCCGGGCCGTGCTCCGACATCGTTTCGTCCGCGCAGTCGGCGGTACACGGCCGGCGAGTGATTCGTGAACCGGGTGTCGGCGGCTCCTACGCGGCGGCCGTTGAGGCGGACGGTCGCGTGCATGGTCATCGAGACCAGACAGCCCTTCCTCATCCGGACATCGGAGCACGTGATCTCCAGCAGGACGTCGGCCCCGGACCGGGGGACGAGCAGGGCGCGCGGCTGTACCTCGAAGTGGAAGCGGTCCCAGACCAAGTGGCTGCCGAAGGGCACGCCGTAGGCGACGTGGGACAGCAGGGGAAACGTCTGGCGCACGGTCTCGACGAGGAGCAACGGGTCGAAGCGCCGGTTGCGCGGGCGGTAGAAGTCGTGGAAGCGCGGCCACCGGGCCCGAACGGTGTGCCGGTCACCGCCGTGGGAGGTCCAGCCGGTGAGGAGCACCTCGGCGGCCGCGTCCTTGTGGACGAGCTCCCGGGGAACCCTTTCGACGAGCCGTGGTCTGCCGATCCCGTAGCCGCGTAAGTGGGACATGCCGACGCTTCCCCCTGAGTCGATGGCCTGCTCAACAGCGATACGGTAAACATAAATTACGCTATCTATGTGTGTCGAGGAGTGATCCCGAGTGCCGACTGCCAAAGCGGAACAGGCTGCCCGCACACGCCAGAAGGTTCTGCTGGCGGCAGCCGAGGTCTTCGACGAGACGGGCTACGAGAAGGCGTCCGTCTCCCAGATCGTGCAACGGGCGGGGCTCACCCTCGGCGCCCTCTACTTCCACTTCGGCTCCAAACAAGGACTGGCCGAAGCGCTGATGAACGCTCAGCCGACGACCATAGAGCCCCACCTCACGTCCACCGGGCTGCAGCGCCTGGTGGACATCACCCTGGTGTGGGCGGACCGGATGAAACGCGATCCGGTCCTGCGTGCCGGGGTGCGTCTGGCCACCGAACAGGGCAGTCACGGCATGAACGACGCCACGTCCTTCGAGGACTGGCGGAAACTGATGCGCGGGCACCTGGACGTGGCCCGGTCCAGCGGCGAGATCCGTGACGGCGTCGACACCGACCAGCTGGCCCGCTTCGTCGTCGGCGCCTGCACCGGCATGCAGCTCTACTCGCACCTCGCGACCAGGCGGGCCGACCTCATGGAACGCGTCTGCGACATGTGGGACCTGCTGTTGCCCAGTGTCGCTTCCCCAGCCGTGCTGCAGGCCATCCACGTGGGCCCCACACGTGTCCCCGCGCGGTGACCGCGACGACGGCCCCGCCCCGGCACATCGTCCTCACCGGGGCCACCGGGCAGATCGCCTCGCTCATGGTGAGGCACCTGACGCCCCACCACCGCCTCACCCTGACCAGTCGCACGCCCCGCCGCACCCTGCGGTGGCCCGGCATCCGTCACCTCGCCTGCGACTACGACGACATGGCGAGCATCGTCGACGCCTTCCGCGGCGCCGACGCCCTGTTCGTCGTGACCAACGACCCCACCCGGCCCGAACACGATCGCAACATCGTGCGGGCGGCCGTCGAGGTGTCGGTGAGTCACATCGTCAAGCTGTCCGCCGCGGCGGTGCGCGACGGTGCGGCGCACGATCTGATCACCGAGTGGCAGCGCACGAACGAGGACCGGATCAAGTCGAGCGGCATCCCCTGGACCATGATCCAGCCGCGCTCGTTCATGTCGCACGCCCTGGCCTGGGCGCCGAGCATCCGCAGCAGCGGCACCACCCACGCCCTGCATCCGCACAGCCGCAACGCCTGCATCGCGCCCGAGGACGTCGCGGAGGTGTCGGCACGTGTCCTGGGCGAAGCCCGGCACCACTCCCACTCCTACCAGGTCACCGGTCCGCAGGCACTGTCTGCCCACGAACAGTCGGCCGTCCTGGCCGAGGTGCTCGGACGTCCCCTGACCTGCCGGGAGTTGTCCCGTGAGGAGGCCCACCTCACCCACGCACGGAAGTACTCACCCCTGATGGCCGACGCGCTCATCGCGAGCACCGAGCGCCAACTGGCCGGTGCCAAGGCGGACGTCACGGACACGGTCGAGCGGCTCACCGGGAGGCCGGCGACCACCTTTGCCCAGTGGGCCACACGTCACAAGCACCGCTTCGAGGGCGAACGGCGGCCGCCACGCTCCGCGGAGCCCTGCCCGGCGAACGGCGCCGTGGCCGGAACACCGCGACTCCGGTGCGGGTAGGCCGGAAACCACCAGTGCGCGGCTTGCCCGACCCCTTTGCTCCGGGCCAAGATCTCCGGGGCCGCGCTGCCGGAAGAAGGCGCGCTGCGGCATCCACGGTTGGGGGACCCATGCCCGCAGAGGGCCTGCTGCACGGCAAGACCGTCCTGATCACCGGAGCGAGCAGCGGCATCGGTGCGGCGGCCGCGGAACTCTTCGCCCAGGAGGGGGCCGCCGTCGTCCTGGCCGCCCGCCGCGAGGAACACCTGCTGAAGCTGGTGGCCGCGATCGGCGCGGCCGGCGGACGGGCCACGGCCGTAGTGGCGGACGTGACGCGGGCGGGGGACATGCGGGCAGCCGTGGACACGGCGCTGCGGACCTACGGCCGGCTCGACGCGGCGTTCAACAACGCAGGGTGGACGTCCACCGGGACACCCCTGCACCTGATGGACGATGCGGAGTACGACCGGATCATGGATGTCAACGCCCGCGGCGTGTGGCACGCGATGCGCGCGGAGATCGCCGCGATGCTCGACCACGGGGGCGGGACCATCGTCAACACCTCCAGTGTCGCCGGGATGCGCGCCACCGGCGCCGCTGCCCCCTACATCGCGGCCAAACACGCCGTGATCGGTCTGACCAGGGCCGCGGCCGACGAGTACGCGGAACAGCACATACGCGTCAACGCCCTTGCCGTCGGCAGCACCCGGAGCGAACTGATGGACCAGGTGCTCACCGAGACCCCCGCGCTCCTCCGGCCGTTCACCGAGCGCGCGATGCAGCACCGCATGGCCGACCCCGTCGAGATCGCCCGGACGGCCGCGTGGCTCTGCTCGGACCGGTCCTCGTTCACCACCGGCGCGGTCATCGCCGTCGACGGGGGATGGACCGCTCGCTAGCACCAGCGCGCCGCGCCGCTGGACTTGCTCGAAACGCTCCGGGTTCTCTTCGTTCGTGTGCCCGTCACTGGCTCCTCACCCTAGGGTCTGACGGATGCCGGCACATGATCCGAAGCACCCGACCAGCCACGACGCACTCCGGCCCCGTGGAGTGGCCGAAGCGGGCCGGCCCGCACCCTCATCGTCGTGACCTCCGAGGCCCCTTTGATGAAGAAGAGAGAACGCGCCGTGTGTACGCGCGCGAACCTCGTTCTGGCAGCAGCGCGCCACTTCGACCAGCACGGCTACGACGGTACGACCCTCGACTCCATCTGCAGAGAGGCGAACGTCACGCTCGGGGCCGTCACCTTCCACTTCCGCTCCAAGGCCGCACTGGCTTCCGCGGTGGTCGAAGAAGGCACCGGCGAGTTGCGGGGTCTCGGCACCGCGGGCCCCGCGACCGGCCGGCCCCTCCATGAGCTCACCTCCCTGGTGCTGCGGGTGGCCACCGCCCTGCAGACCACCGTGCTCACCCGCGCCGCCGTGCGGCTGGTCGAGGAGGGTCACGGGTGCTCCGGCTGGCCCGGTGACTTCCGCGCACAGGTGCTGCGGCTGGCCGAGGAGGCCGCCGCCACCGGTGACCTGGCCGCTGACGTACGGCCGGCGACCGCCGTGCACGTCGTGCTGCACGTGATGGAGGGGGTGGCGGCGAACGCCCGGAGGGCGGCACCCAGGGGCGGCCCGCCGGTCGCCGACGTCGAGGAGATCTGGTACGCCGTGCTCGGTGGTCTGGCAGCGGATGCTCTGTGATCACACGGGGTCACCGTGGAGCCGGGAGTAGGCGAACGCGGTGGACACCAACGTGGTGTGGTGGTGCCAGCCAGGGAACGACCGCCCCTCGAAGTCCCGCAGGCCGAAGTTCTCGTGCAGGGCGGCGATCACGCTCGCTGCCAGCCGCGGCTGCCGCATCAGCGGGCGCAGTTCGGGCACCGGACGGTCGACCAGGTTGGTCAGCCAGAGCTCCGCCGGGCTGTTCGGCCGGTGCTGCACGAGCAGGCGCAACCCCACCCGGCGGCTCGACGGACGCGGCAGGAGGACGGGGAGGTTCAGGACGTGCCGGCCGTCCTCCGCCGGCCGGTCACCCCGGCCCGCGAGGAGACGGCGCACGGTGAGCGCCTCCGGGTCCGCCGACGGGGACGACACGGGCACGACGCGCACCGTGTCGGGGACGCTCACCACGAAGGGCTGACGGCTGCGCGCCAGGTCGTCGATGAAGGCCTCTCGGTCGGGCAGCCACGACAGGTCGGCCGTGACCGGAGCGCGTTGTCCCGACGGTTGCGACGCGGTGCGTTGCAGTACATCTGCGGCCTGGGACCAGAGGGGACCGCGTACCGTGTCCGGCACCCGCGCCTTCGTCCGTTGCGCTGGGGACCAGGTCCTGGGCACGTACAGGCCCCAGTTGACGGGCAGGGGGCCGTGTTCGCCGGTGGCCAGCATGACGAGGCCCAGCTGGCAGTTCACCGATCGGCCCCGATACGGATCGAACCTGCGGTGCACACCGGCGGAGTGGTCGCCGCGCTTGGGTATGAGCGCGGGTGCCAGGGTCCAGGCCGTCACCTCCGTGCCGGCCGGCGCCAGCTGGTGCAGGAGGTTCCGGCGAGCGGTCGTCCAGTCCCAGGGACTGGCGTTCAGGAACTGGTGCAGGGCCTGCGAGGCCGTGGGCGAATCGCTGACGGACATCGCCAGCCGTCGCAGCGACTTCTTGCCCGGTGTCCGCAGCAGGGCCCGCACGTGCAGTTCGGCCCATCTGCGCTGGTCCGCCCGGGGCAGGTGGTCGAAAACGGCTGCGACGAACGCGTGGAGGCACGCACCCCCGGCGCCTTGGTCGTGACGGACGCCTCGGTCGTCACCAACGTCCTTGTCACGACGGACGCCTTGGGCGTGACGGATGTCCCGGACGTCGTCGGAACCGATCGTCGGCGCCGACTCGTGCACCCAGGTCGGCTCGTGCAGCAAGGCCATCGCAACGTCCCTCCTCCGGGCGTGACGCTGTCCCCGATCCGTGTACTCGGCCCCGCCGCCGACGACGGGGGATCGGACCGGCGGCGGGACCGGACCCCAGCATAAATAGCGCTATTTATGTGAGCCAGAAGGCATCCGGCCAGGTCTGACGCGCCTGGCTTTAGTCCTCTTTGTGGCACTTCATTGGGGTGTAAATGCCCTGACTTGGTCAAGTGAGGGCGCGACGACCCCTCCGACTCGAACACATAGCGCTCTTTATGCTTGGCTCCCTGTAGCCGTAGGGCGAGTGCTCCGCAGTCGACGGCGAGCCTGCCGCACCGAGCCGCACGAGGTGCCGGGTCCTGGCCGCCGACCGTCGGCAGCGCCCCGTCACCATTCCCGCCCCGCCGCGAAACGCACCGTCCGGTTCGCACCCCCGGTGCCGGGCGCCACGCTCACCTGAGCCGACGATGTTCTCCTCGGCACCTGCAGCCCCCACATGCAGAAGACCGACAGAAAGCAGACCTCCGGTGTCTTCACTCCTCACGGACAACCCGCCCCCCACACAGCTGCCCGACCGTTCGGCCACGGCGGTCCCGGACTCCGTCCCGATCTCCGTGGTGGAGTGTCCGGAGATCCGGTCGGTGCCCGTGGACTCCCTGATGGACGCCGACTCGCCGCGACTGGGAGGGCTGGACCGAGGCCACATCGACGTACTGGCGCAGAGCGCCATCGAACCGATCCTCGTGCACCGGGGCACCCGGCGCGTGGTCGACGGCATGCACCGGCTCCACGCCGCCAGGCAGCGGGGGGACGCCATGATCCCCGTCCGGTACCTGGACATACCTGCCAGTGAGGTGTTCATCCACTCGGTGGCGGCCAACGTCAGCCATGGCCTGCCCCTGACCCTCAAGGACCGGAAGTCCGCTGCCCGGCGGATCCTGACCCAGCAACCGGACCTGTCGGACCGGGCGGTCGCGCGCATCACCCGCCTGTCACCCAAGACCGTGGGCGCCGTGCGCCGCGCTTCGAGTGAGGAAGTTCCCCAGTCGAAGGTCCGGGTCGGGACGGACGGCCGTGCTCGCCCGCTCGACGCGGCGCGACGCCGGGAAGCGGTCGGCGCATTCCTCGCCGAACACCCCCGGGCCACCCTGAACGAAGCGGCCGCCGCCGCCGGGGTGTCGGTCAGTACGGCGTGCGAGATCCGGCAGCGGATGAGGCGCGACGAGCGACAGCCGGCAGCGGCGGACCAGGGCGCCCCGCACTCCACGCGCGCCCCGTCGCCACCGGGCGGCACGGGCCGTCAGTCCCCGAGCCGGTGCACCGGGCAGGGGCCGGCCCGGCACATCGCCGCCCTGGCGAAGGACCCGTCCCTCAGATTCACCCAGTCCGGGCGCGCGCTGCTGCGCTGGCTCAACGAGCGGGCGCCCGACCTCGAAGCGGCGCGGGAACTGCTGGCCGCCGTGCCACCGCACTGCGCCGTCACCGTCGCGGACCTCGCCCACACCTACGCCCAGGAGTGGCAGCGGTTCGCCGCCACCCTGGACCAGGCGGTCGGCGACGAGGTCGACAGTCCCGCCCCGCGCCGCCCGCAAGGAACGGCGAACTGAGTTACGGGTCGGTTTCTTGACGGCATATCAAGGCCCCTGAATGATGAGTGTCCGTTCGGCGGAAACAGCGCCGGATATCACCAGGAAAGAGCCGCGGAACCGAATGTCTCTTTCCTTCCCTCATCAAGGAGACCGACCCCTGCAAGAGGTCGGGAAAAGGAATTCGACCGCACGCTGGAGAAACCTGGAGTTCAGGATGGACGAGGCGGGGGTTCGAGTGAAGACGATCGAGACCGGCGCGGAAGCGGGCGCGGACGTGGCCGTGATCGGCGCAGGACCGGCCGGGCTGTACGCCGCCTGCTGCGCGGGCTTCCGCGGGCTCTCCAGCGTGCTGGTCGACGCGCTGCCCGAACCGGGCGGCCAGGTCGCGGCCCTGTACCCGGAGAAGAGGATCCACGACGTCGCCGGCCACCCGGCGGTGCGCGGCCGCGAACTGATCGACCGTCTGGTGACCCAGGTCGAGCCGTTCCACCCGCGTTTCCTGCTCGGCCGGACCGCGGTCTCCCTGGAGGCGGAGGAGGGCGGGAGCTGGGTGGTACGGCTCGAGGACGGCGTGCCGGTGCGCGCCCGAGCCGTGGTGGTCGCGGCCGGACTGGGCCGCGCGGTCCCGCGCACCCTGCCCTGCCTGCGGCCCTATCACGGGCGCGGTGTCGCCCACCACGTACGGCGCCTGGAGGACCACCGGGACCGTGACGTGGTCATCGTGGGCGGCGGTGACAGTGCCGTCGACTGGGCCCTCGCCCTGATCGGCGTCGCCCGCTCGGTGACGGTCGTCCACCGCCGCGCGGCCTTCCGCGCCCACGAACACAGCGTCAAGCGGATGTACGCGTCGGGTGTCCGTGTCGTGACGGAGGCACAGGTGACCGCCTGCCATGGCGACGGATTTCTGGAGGAAGTCCGGGTCCGGGCCGCGGACCGGGAATTCGCCATATCCGCGCAGGCCGTCGTCGGAGCGCTGGGATTCATCACCAATCTGGGCCCGATCGCCGAATGGGGGCTCCTGATGAGTAATCGTCTCGTCCTGGTCGACGGGGCGATGCGGACGAATCTGCCGCGGGTCTACGCGATCGGCGACATCTGCCACTACGAGGGCCGCGTCCCGCTCATCTCCGTGTCCTTCGGCGAGGCGGCGACCGCAGCCAACCACGCGGCGGTCGCGCTGCGCCCCGGTGCGCGCCTCGCACCGGAGCACTCCACCGACATCGACGACACCTTCCTGTCATGAACCTGAAAAAACTGACCATCCTCCCGGCGGGGATCGACGTCCTGCTGCCGGCCGGATCCCCCCTGACCGAAGTCGAGTACGAAGTGCAGCAGCGGCCCATCCCCTTCGGGTGCCGCTCCGGATCGTGCGGCGCGTGCGTGATCGAGGTGCTCGACGGCCTCGCCTCCCTCGGCGACCCCGATCCCGACGAACTCGACTTCCTCGAAGACCTCGGCCGCACCGGCGGCACCCACCGCCTGGCCTGCCAGTGCCGGCTGCGGGGCGACGCGACCGTTCGCGTCGCCGACGACATCTGAGACCCGCTCACACCGAGCGCCCGAACACCCAGACCGAAAGGTGAACCATGCCGAACCGCGTGACCAACGTCGGCTACGGGGACCGCACCCCCTTCCTCAGCAGCACCGCCTCGGCGAAGCTGCGCGCCGAGATCGACGAGCAGCTCGACCAGCAGGTCCTCGAGTGGTACGCCAACGTCCCCGAGGCCGCCCACCTGGAGGGCAAGAACGTCGACTCCGCCTACTACAAGCGCAACCTGATCGAGACCGCCTGGCGCATCCGGATGCTGCGCGTGTCCGAGGCCAAGGCACTGGTGGAGATCGCCAAGACCAGCCCCGAGGCGGCGCAGGTCTGGGCCAACTACGAGCAGGAGGAGATGCTCCACGACGAACTCTTCATCGACGACCTGGCCAAGGCCGGCGTCTCCCGCGAGGAGTTCCTGGCCACCGAGCCCTACCTGTCGACCAAGCTGCTCACCGGCTACTTCTCCTACCTCCTCGACCACGAGGGCCCGCTGGGCGTGGTCGCGTACTCCTACCTCGTCGAGTACGTGAACGTGAAGCTCGAGCCGAAGAAGCTCGAGGCGCTCAAGCAGTCCGTCGGCGAAGCCAACATCGGCGGCCAGATCAACCACTCGCACACCGACATCAACGACGACCACCCCGGCGAGGTCTGGGCAGCCGTGCGGCACCTGCTGCGCAGCCAGGACGACATCGACGCCTTCAAGCGGTACCTGCGCGAGCACCAGCAGATCCTGGCGCAGTACTTCGAGGAGCTCTACCTGGACACCATCGCCAGGGCCGAGAAGCAGCCGGCCTGAGATCCGACCACAGCGGGGGCGCGGCCGCGCCGCGCCCCCGCCCGCCGGCAAGGAGGCCGGAATGAGCACCGAAAACACCAGGGGAGTGCTGCTGCTCAGCCACGTCGGGTTCTCGTTCATGGAGGACCTCCTCGGCACGCTCCGGGCACGGGGGCTGAAGGGCTACGTGCTCAGCTCCCTGCCGGAACCGCAGCACCAGGCGGACAGGCCGGCGGTCCTGGCCGGCCTCGCCGACCACGTGCACGTCACCAGCGGGCACGTCCTGACGGCCCGCGACGTGGAGGACTGCCTGGACCGGCTCCGGGCGGCGGGGGAGCAGGTGCAGTGCTGCCTCACCGTGTGGGAGGGCTACCGGCACCTGATGGCGCTGGCCAACGCCCGCCTGGGAGTGCCGGACCTGGACGAGAAGCAGGTCCTGGACCTGAGGGACAAGCTGACGCTGCGCAACCGGCTCGCCGACGCAGGACTCAGCCGCGGCCGAGCGTCCCTCCTGACCCCCGAGACGCTCGCCGAACGCCGCAGCGACGGCGGCCGTTACTTCGTGAAGCCGGTCAGCGGCATCGCCTCCTTCGGCACGTTCCCCCTCACGGCGGACACGACGTGGGGCGACGTGGAGCGCATCACCGCCGAGGCCCGCTCCGACACGGTCTACGCCGACGTGTTCACTGCGCGGCCCGGCCCCGGCACCCTGAACCCCGACGCGGAGCGCGGAGACCGCCCGGGGATGGACTTCCTCGTCGAGGACTACGTACCGGGGCGGGAGTTCAGCTTCGAGGTGATCGCCGTCGACGCCGAGCCGCACGTCGTGGCCGTGCACGAGAAGTGCGAGGTCACGGAGACCGCGGGCACCGTGCTGGAGAACGCCTGCGTCAGCCCGCCCGTCAGCCTGTCGCAGGAGGAGGTCGCCGCCGGGATCCACTGGGTCGCGAAGGTGCTGGACGTCCTCGACCTGGACCGGGGCTGTTTCCACGTCGAGGCGCGGCACACCGCGTCCGGCTGGGACCTGATCGAGGTCAACCCGCGCGTCGGCGGCAGCCTGATCTCCCCCAGCGTGGCGGCGCTGACCGGTGGCCCCGGACTGCTCGACCTCTGGCTCGACTCCCTGCTCACGGCCGACCGGCCGGACGGCTTCGGCGCGACGCTCAGGAGCCTGTCGTTCGCGGCGGACGGCACGACGCCGTGCCGCTCCGCGACGTTCTTCCGGGTCTTCTTCGCCGAGCCCGGGACGATCCGGGCCGTCGGCCTGAACGACGACCTCCCGCTGGAGCCCGTCGTCGCGCACGTCCTGCTCGAACCCGGCGACGTCGTGCACTCGTCCTCGCGCGAGGTGTTCCTCGGCCAGGTGCTCTGGCGCATGGACCGGGCCGACCGCGACGCGGTCCTGCCCCGGCTGCTGCCCGCCTCCGAGCACGCCATCGAGATCGTGTACGAAAGGGAGCGGGGATGACCAGGCCGATCCTCCTCATCGTCGACTACAACCTCAGCCGCGTCGACGAGGTGCGGCACCTGCGCGACCACGCACGCGAACGCCATGGCGCGAGGGTCGTCCTCGTCCGCGCCGACCCCACCGAGCTGGACCGCCGCATCGCCGACGAGGTGATCGACCTCGACCCGCTGCGCGACGACTTCGCCGAGATGGGGGAGAAACTGCTCGGCGACCGGCGCGAGCACATCAAGGCGGGCATCGTCTTCTCCGACAACGCCGTGCGCAGCGGCGCCGAACTCCTGGAGCGGCTGGGGGTCACCGTCGACGCGTCACGGCCGGCCGGCGGCGCGTTCTCCAAGTACCTCTACCGGCTCAGCGAGGCGCGCGTGGCCGACCTGCTCCGGGCACAGCGCGTCATGGTGCCCGCGTGCGCCGAGATCGCCTCGCTCGACCAGCTGAGGACGTTCGCCGCCGAGCACCCCGAGGGCTTCGTCGTCAAGCCCGCCACGGAGGGGAACAACCGGGGCGTCGTCGTGGTCCGGCCGGGCGACGACCTCACGGCGGTGTTCGCCGAGGTCCTGCCCTACCGGGACGGCGGCGTGATCGCCGAGGAGCTCATCCCGTACCGCAGGGAGTACTCCTTCGACGGGCTGGGACCGCTGGAGTTCCTCACCGAGAAGATCAGCGCACCCGGCCGGTACCCCGTCGAGATCGCCCAGGTCCTGCCCGCCCGGGTGGCCGAGCACGAGCGCGCGACGCTGGTGCGGGCCGGCCGGCAGGCCAACCTGCTCGTCGGGCAGTGCGACGGGCCCTTCCACAACGAGGTCAAGCTGAGCGACGACGGACTGCGCGCCGCGGTGGTGGAACCCAACAGGCGGCCGGGCGGCATGAGGATCTGGTCACTGGCGCGCTGGGTCTACGGCCTCGACCTGCACCGCCTCTGGGTCGACACGGCCTTCGGGACCGCCCCCGGCGCGCCGGAGCTGGTGCCCGGGTGCGCGGCGGCGACCGTGCTGCTCGGCGTCGCCACCGACCGCTCGTTCAGCCCGGACGACGTGACGGCCGGCGCCGACCCGTTCGCCGACGCCGTCCGGCGCACCGCCGAACGCCTCGGCCTGGCCGAGGGGGCACTGACCGTCGCGGAGTTCTCCTGGCTGTCGCCCCAGCGCCGCGACCTGCACGCCGTCGCCCGCGACAACGCGGACTTCGCGGCCCAGGGCTGCGTCGTCCTGCGCGGCGGTGGCGTCGACCTCCGCACCGTCGTCCACGCCCTGCGCGAGGCCTGGCCGCACGCCCTGGACCGGGCCCTTCGCGCCCCCGCACCCCTGAGGAACGCCCGATGAAGATCCTCGTCCTGCACCGCGTGCCCTACTTCAAGATCGAATACCACCGGGGCATCTCCCACGACCGCCACGACGTCACCTACTTCGGGACCGACCAGGCACTCGCCACCCTGCCGCCGCACCTGCGCTGCGAGCGGGTGAGCCGTCAAGGTCTCCGCACGGCCTTCGAGGAGGCGCGGGACTGGCTCGCCCACCGGCCCCGTCACTTCGACCGGGTGATCTCCGTGTCGGAGTACGAGCTGCTCGACGCCGCCCTGCTGCGCGAGTACCTCGGCGTGCCGGGCGCGCCGGCCGACCAGGTGGCCCTGGCCCGCGACAAGGTCCTGATGAAGCAGGCCGTCGAAGGCGCCGGTCTGCGCGTCCCCCGCTTCCTGCCGCTGCCGCGCTTCCTCGACCTGGCCGGCGGGGCCCCCTGGGAGGGCCGGACCGTGCTCAAGCCGCACCGCGGCGCCTCCAGCGAGGACGTCCTCGTCTTCGACACCCCCCGGCAGGCCGTCGAGGCCGTCACGGCGCGCCGCACCGGCGTTCCCCGGCTCGACGCGGGGGAGGACCTGGCCGACTTCGAGGTGGAGGAGTTCGTCTCCGGACCGATCCGGCACTTCGACGGCCTGGTGCAGGGCGGCGAGTTGCTGGTCCTCACCGCGAGCGAGTACATCGGCACGTGCCTGCAGTACGCGCAGGGCAGCCCGCTGGGGTCGTTCCAGCTCACCCTGTCGCAGGAGGAGCGCGCCTGGGTCGCCCGTGCCCTGGCGGCCGTGCGCATCGAGGACGGCAGCTTCCACCTGGAGGCGATCGTGCACCGCGGGGAGACGGTCTTCCTGGAGGTCGGCAACCGGGTCGGCGGCGCCGACGTCGTGGCGACCGTCGAGCTGGCCACCGGCGTCCACCTGCCCTCGTACGAACTGCGCGCCCTGCTCGGCGAGCGCGTCACCGGCACGCTCCCCGAACCGCCCGCCGACCGGCGCCTGTACGGCTGGTTCGTCTGCCCCGGCCACCACCTGGCCGGACAGGACTTCCAGGGGCTCGACGGGACGGCCGCGTTCCGCCACCACCCTTCCGTGATCGCCTGGAACGAACTGCCGCCCGGCTCGCCGCTGCCCCGCCACATCACCTACCAGTCCGGTGAAACGGTGCTCGCCGGGATCGTCGCGAGCGACACCCCCGAGGACGGCCGGCGCTGGATCACGGACCTGTTCGCCTCGCTGTCGGTCCGCACCCGCCCAGGCGCCCGCCCGGCCCCGGAACAGGTGCCGGCATGAGGGCGCCGAACCTGTCGTGCGCGGTGGGTCCCGCCGCGGCCGGGCCGTCGGTGTCGGGCCGGGCGCGGTCATGACGGCGCTCGACGACCTCGCCGACCGGTACGTGGACGAGCTGGCCGTCCTGGACCCCTGCCTCGCCGGGGCGATGGGCATCGTCGGCCAGGAGACCCGCCTGACCGACTTCGGACCCGCGGCCGTCCAGGAACGGGCGGACCGGTCGCGGCACCTGCTGAAGGCGCTCGACGGCACGCCCGTGGCCGGCGAGGCGGAGCGCGTCGCGGCGGCGGTGCTGCGCGAACGGCTCGCCACCGAGGTGGCACTGGCCGACGCCGACGCCTACGGCACGCTGCTGGACACCCTCGACGGGCCCGTCCAGCGCGTGCGGCAGGCGGTGGGCCTGCTCGACCGGGGCCGCGACACCGACTGGGAACCGCTGCTCGCGCGGCTGTCGGCCGTCCCGAAGGCGCTGACCGGGGTGCAGGACGGCCTGGAAGCCGCCCGACGGCGCGGCCGGGTGGCGCCGTACCGCCAGGTGGTCCGCAACGTCCGGGAGTGCCATGACGTGCGGGAGTACCTGACGGGCCTGCCCTCCGGGCACGGAAACGGCGCGCTGCGCGGCCCGTTGGAGCGAGCCGCGGCCGACGCCGGCCAGGCGCTGGCCGAGCTGGCACAGTACCTGTCCGGACAGCTCGCGCCCCACGCTCCGCACGCGGACGCGGTCGGCGAGGAGCGTTACCGGCTCGGCGTGCGGGAGTTCCTCGGGATCCGGCTGGACCTCGAGGAGACCTACGCGTGGGGCTGGGAGGAACTGCGCCGGATCCAGCGGGACATGACGGAGACTGCGGCACGCATCGCCCCCGGCGAACCGGTGCCCGCCGTCCTGGCGGCGCTCGACGACGACCCGCGCCACCGGACGACGGACCGGGCGCGCTTCCGGGACTGGCTCCAGGAACTCGCCGACACCGCCATCGCCGACCTCGACGGAATCCACTTCACGATCCCCGGGCCGCTGCGGCGGATCGACTGCCGCATCAGCCCGGCCGACGGGCCGGCCTACTACCTGGCACCCAGCGAGGACCTGTCGCGTCCCGGCACGGTCTGGTGGACCAGACCCGAGCCGGGTGCGCCGATCCGGACGTGGACCGTGCCCAGCACGATGTTCCACGAGGGGGTCCCCGGCCACCACCTCCAGCTGGGCCTGACCACGCTCAACACGTCCCGGCTCAACCGGTTCCAGCGGCTGTCCTGCGAACTGCACCCGGGGCACGCAGAGGGCTGGGGCCTGTACGCCGAGCGGCTGATGGACGAACTCGGGCACCTCGCCGACCCGGCCCACCGGCTGGGGATGCTGGCCACCGGGCAACTGCTGCGCGCCGCACGGGTCGTACTCGACATCGGACTGCACCTGCGACTGCGCATCCCCGCGGGCACCGGGTTCCACGAGGGGGAGCGCTGGACGCCGCAGCTGGGCCGCGCGTTCCTCACAGAGCACTGCGGACTCGGCCCCCCGGGGTTCATCGACTTCGAGATCGACCGCTACCTGGGACGCCCGGGACAGGCCCTGGCCTACAAGCTGGGGGAAAAGGTGTGGCTGGAGGCGCGGGAGGCGGCCCGCCGCCGCGACGGCGCCGCCTTCGACCTGCGGCGCTTCCACCACCACGCGCTGACGCTGGGCCCGATGGGCCTGGACCTGCTGCGCGCGGAGCTCACCCGTGGGTCCGGGCCCGCGGAACAGGCATGGACAGGACACCTGCCGGCGGAGCGCACGGCATGACGAGGAAGCGAGCGATCGGATGATCACCGCAGTGGGACACGCCGACCTGACCCCGGCGACCTGGGAACTGGTGCGGACGGAACTGCGCGCACACCTGCGGGGCCTGCCACCCCACGTGCCGTCCCTGGTACGCGCCGGCGCCGGACTGCCACTGGCGTTCGGGCGGGTGACGCACGAGCTGGGGCACCCCCTGATGGTCCTGATCCCGGAACACGGCGACTCGTTCCCCAGCGGCGACGAGGGAGAGCTGCGGGCGCACCGGGAGCTGCTGGCCCTGGCCGCGCAGATCCGGATGCTGCCGTTCGACCCGCTGGACCGGGACGCCTGTGTGAGCGCGGACGAACGGCTGGTCGCCGGGTGCAGCCGACTGCTGGCCGTCTGGGACGGCTCACCGTCCAGCGGTCAGGACGCCACGGCCCACATGGTCGCCTACGCCCGGGCCCGCGGGATCGCCGTGGATGTCGTCTGGCCCGCGGGGGCCGCGCGTGAACGGGCCCGGCACGCCGCGTCCGTGCGGGTGTCCTGACCATCCCGCGGGCGGCCGTCGTCTCACCCGGGCTGCGGACCGCCTGTCTTCCGCACGTAGGTGGTGTCGGCGTCCAGCGGGGCGCCGTCGGTGCCGGCGGGCTTCAGTTCCGGCACGCGTGCGCCGTGCCGGTCGACCAGGGTGGAGTGCGGTTCGCCGGGCGCGAAGGCGTGGCGCTCCCCCCACTGGCGGAGGGTGAGCAGGACGGGGAAGAGGGCGCGGCCCGCGTCGGTCAGCACGTACTGCCGGCGGCGGCCCGACGGCGCGGTCTGCTGGGTCAGGATCCCGTGGTCGGTGAGCTTGCGCAGGCGGTCGGTGAGGATGTTGCGCGCGATGCCGGTCCGTCGCTGGAACTCGGTGAAGGACCGCGCCCCGTCCATCGCGTCCCGCACGACCAGGAGGCTCCACCGGTCGCCGACCAGGTCCAGCGTGCGGGCCACCGGGCAGTCGGGATCGGTCCAGACGGCGCTCGGCAGGCCGGTGGAAGTGCTCGGCATGACACCTCCCGATGAGTTGCGGATTGAGACCATCATGCCCTACGGTCGAAACAGTTTCACTTTGCTACTTATTTCGATGGGGAGTGCGATGGACGTCTGGCGACGGTTACTCCTCGCGACCGTGTGCGGTGTCGCGGTGGCGAGCATCTACTCAGCACAGACCGTGCTGCCGCCGATGGGGGACAGCCTCGGGGTGTCCCCGGAGCACGCCGGGTGGATCGTCTCCACCGGCCAGTTCGGCTACCTGATCGGCCTGGTGCTGCTCGTGCCGCTCGGCGACGTGGTCACCAACAGGCGCCGGCTGATCGCGGTACACATGACCATCACCGCGGCCGGCCTGTTCGTGACGGCAGCGGCCTCGGCCGCCTGGACGGCCTTCGCCGGACTCGCCCTCGCCGGCATGTTCGCCGTCGTCGTCCAGACCACCGTGGCCTATGCCGCGACGGTCTCACCGCCCGCCGAACGCGGACGCACCATCGGTGTCGTGACCTCCGGCGTGGTCGTGGGCATCCTGGGCGCGCGCTTCGTCACCGGCGTGCTCGCACAGGCGTGGGGCTGGCGCAGCATGTACATCGTGCTCGGCGCGCTCGCCCTCGCCCTTGCGGCCCTCGTCCTGCGCGCCCTGCCCCCCGAGGGCGACGCCCGTCGGCCGGCCGGCTACCGGCAGGCCCTCGTCTCGCTCGGCGGCCTCTTCGGGGAGCGGCTCTTCCTCACGCGCGGCCTCATCGCGTTCTTCCTGTTCGCCTCGTTCGGCACCCTGTGGAGCGGCCTGTCCCTGCCGCTCGCGGACGCCCCCTGGCACCTGAGCGAGAGCCAGATCGGACTGTTCGGTATCGCCGGACTGGCCGGCGCACTCGGCGCGGCACGCTCCGGACGGTGGGCGGACGCCGGATGGGCGGTCCGGGCCAGCGGCCTCGCGCTGGCGCTGCTCATCGTCTCCTGGGCCGCCACCGCCCAGTTGTCCTGGTCCCTGTGGCTGCTCGCCGTCGGCATCGTGGCGCTGGACTTCGCGGTCCAGGTCGTGCACGTGAGCAACCAGCACGTGCTCACCACCGCCCACCCGGACCGCACCAGCAGCGTCATCGGCGGCTACATGGTCTTCTACTCCCTCGGCTCCGCCCTCGGCGCGGCCGCCACCACCTCCGTCTTCTCCTCCCACGGCTGGGGCGCGTCCAGTCTCCTCGGGGCGGCGTTCGCGACGTGCGCGCTGATCGTCTGGGCGACCGACGCCCGCCGGCGCGCCGCCGTCCCGCGCGACGGCGCCGGGACCACGGACGCGCACCGCGGCGAACGGCGGCGCGACGACACCGAGCAGGTCGGCCCGGTGCCGGACCGCTCCGAGGTCTTCTGAGGGTCTCCCGAGGGCGCCCCGGCCCCCTGCCCCCTGCCCCACGACAGGCAGGCCCGGGCCGTGGCCCACGCCCCCACCGATGCAGGTCCACCACCTTCCAAGGAGTGATCGTGTCCCTGACGAACCCGGCACAGCTCGTCGACTCCGACCTCGCGAGTCGCCCGCACGTCACGCCGGATACCGCACCCCAGCCCTACGACCCGGGCGATTGGGAATCCGTGCGGGCGCAGTTCCTCCTGTCACCCGACCTCGTGCACCTGTCCAACTTCTACCTCGCCTCCAACCCGACGCCCGTCCGTGACGCCATCACGAACTACCGGCGCGCGTTCGACGAGAACCCGCACAGTTTCCTCGACGACAACATGTTCGCCCGCGAAGAGGACAAGCTGTGGCGGACCGTCTGCGCCGAGGCGGCCGAGTACGTCGGCGGTCACGCCGACGAGATCGCCCTCACCACCAGCACCACCATGGGACTGGCCCTCACCTACAACGGCCTGCGGCTGAGGCCGGGCCAGGAGGTCCTGACCACCACCCACGAGTTCTACCCGCACCATGAGGCGATCCGCCTGGCCACCGACAAGTGGGGCGCCACCATGCGCTCGGTGTCGCTCTACGACTCGTCGTTCGACTTCTCGCCCGACGAGGCCCTCGACCGCCTGCGTGCCGCCGTCCGACCCGAGACCCGGGTGTTCGGTGTCGCCTGGGTGCACTCCAACACCGGCGTGCGCCTGCCGATGGCCAGGGTCGCCGACACCATCGCCGAGCTCAACCGGAACCGCGACGAGGACGACCGCATCCTGCTGGTGGTGGACGGCGTCCACGGGTTCGGCGTCGCGGACGAGGACGTCGCACGGATGGGCTGCGACTTCTTCTCCGCCGGCACCCACAAGTGGATCCTGGGCCCGCGCGGCACCGGGATCATGTGGGCGACGCCGGAGAACTGGGCGCTCATCCAGCCGACGATCCCTTCCCTGATGAGCGCGGAGACCTCCGCGGCATGGCGGCAGGACCGCCGGCCCACCGGCCCCACCCAGGCCTCGTGGGTCAGCCCGGGCGGGTTCTTCTCCTACGAGCACCAGTGGGCCGCCGCCGAGGCGTTCCGCTTCGTCCGGCAGATCGGGCGCAAGCGCATCCAGGACCGGATCGCGGAACTGAACAGCCAGATCAAGGAGGGCCTGGCCGCCATGGACCACGTGACGCTGCACACGCCGCTCGCCCCGGAACTGTCGGCGGGCATCGTCACGTTCGACGTGGACGGCCACTCACCGCAGGACGTCGCGCGGATCCTCCGCGAGAACCGGGTGATCGCCAACAGCACGCCGTACGGCGTGCCCCACGTCCGGCTGTCGGCGGGGATCGTCAACTTCCCCGACGAGATCGACGTGGCCCTGAACGTCATCCGGTCGCTCAAGGCGTAGCGACCAGCAACGGGGCAGCACGGCACGTGACGCGCTCGGCTGCCCAGATCCCCGGCCCCGGACAGGCCCCCGCCTCCGGGGCCGGGCTGTCGGACACCGACGGCGCAGAGATGGAGGCGGATCGGTCCTTGCCCGTGCGGGCTCGCCCGCACGTCATCGCCGGGCCGTTGCGCGACCTCGCGGTCACCGGCGCCGACGGCCTCATGGAGGCGCGCGAGCACCGGGGAACTGGTCCCCGGCCGGCCAACTGACCCGCGCCGCGGCTCGCACCGCCGCCCGGCTTGGCCCCGCGAGCTTCAGCGCCTGGTCCTCGATGCCGTCGACATCGAGATACGCACCGACCTGAGACCACGCCCTCGCTCGCTCGCCCGCCCGCGGTGACCCACACTGGGCATTCCGGACGTACAAGCCCCTCGGTGGGCGTACGAGGCACGGGTGGCCGGGAGCGTGGATGGATCTGGACGCTGTCGCCGACGAGCTGTACGGCTTGTCGCCGAGCGACTTCACCTCCGCCCGGGAGGTGCGCGCGAAGGGCGCCCGCTCCGAGGGCGACCGGGACCTGGCCGAGCGCATCCACCGGCTGCGCCGCCCGACCCTGTCGGCGTGGGCCAGCAACCTGCTCGTGCGCGACCAGCCCGAGGAGACCCGGCGCCTGCTCCGGCTCGGCGAGGCGCTGCGGCAGGCCACCGAGGAGCTGGACGGCGACCAGCTGCGCGAGCTGTCGGCGCAGCAGCGCAAGGTGACCTCCGCGCTGGCCCGGCAGGCCGCCGACCTGGCCCGGCAGGCGGGGCAGCCCATCAGCGAGGAGGCCCGGCGCGAGGTCCAGGAGACCCTGCAGGCGGTCCTGGCGGACCCGGACGCCGGCCAGGAGTGGGCCGAGGGCCGGCTCGCCAAGCCGTTGAGCGCCCCGGTCGGCTTCCCGGCCCTGTCCGCGCCGCCCGCGCGGGTGTCCTCGGCCGGTCGCCCGGCGTCCCGGCGCAAGGAGGCGGCCGCACCGTCCGCGGCCGGGTCGGCCACCAAGGCCTCCGCCCGGACGGCCGACCTGGAGGCAGCGCGGGCCCGGCGCCGCGCACAGCAGGAGCGCCTGGAACAGGCCCGGCAGCAGGCCGCCGGGGCCGACCGCGAGCTGACCGAGCGGCAGGAGGGGCTCACCGCCGTCCAGGACGAGCAGCGTCAGGCCGAGGAGCTGGCCCGGCAGGCCGAGGAACGCATCGCCGCGCTGACCCGAGCGCTGGAGGAGGCCGAGGGCGAACGGGACCGGGCCCGGGACGCCGCCCGGGAGGCCCACGACCGGGCGGCTGAGGCCGAACGCTCGGTGAAGGAGGCCCGCCGCCACGCCCGGGACGCCGCCGCGCAGGTCCGCCGGCTGGAGGGACAACTGCGCCGCAAGGGGAGCTGACCGGTGTTCGGCCGCCGCGATCCCGGGTGCGCGCCCCGGCGCGACGCGTTCGGCAGGGGGCCCACCAGCGTGACCGTCAGGACGCCTGTGGTGCCTCGCACTGGGTCGACGGCGGACAGAACCACGCGCGCGCCGTGTCCAGCAGCGCGCGCTCGTCCTCGCGCCCGTCGTCCTCCTCGCCGTAGACGATCAGGGCGTACCGCTGGCCGTCCTGGGCCTCGAAGCGGTAGTCGATGACGTGGAAGGGGGCGCCGGCGCCCGACTCCCCGTTCAGCTCGTCGGCGGTGTACTCGTGCTCGGCGGCCTCGCCCCCGGAAGGGTCGGCCACGTACTGCACGTGGATCTTCCGGTAGCCGTCCAGCTTGCTCTGCGCCTTCTGGGCCTCCACCACCGAGGCGTGCGGGGAGCTCTCCATGAGCTGGAACACCTGCACCCGGCGGACGCCGTCCGGGCCGCGGTACTCGACGACGTCGATGCCGTACTGCGACGCCTGGCTCTCCCGGGTCCACCCCGAGGGCAGGGCGATGCGGAAGCCCTGGGAGTCGTCGAGCACCTCGTAGCCCGCGGGCGGCGTCGGGGACGCCGGGTCCGTCGGCGTGGCGTCGTCGGACGTCCCGGTGCCCGACCCGTCCCCGGGGGACGCGGTGTCCCCGGCGGTCACGCCCGGCTCGGCGGGTCCCTCCTGCGCCGGGGGCCGGTACGGCTCCGGCTCGTCCTTCCAGCCGAGGGCCCACACGCTGAACGACACCCCGCACACGGCGAGGACGACCGCCGTGTGCTGGAGGACCTTCCGCTGGCGCGGCAGGTCCAGGTACCGGTCGGCGTCGAAGAGGCGCTCGCGGCGCGAGCCGGCCCACTCCTGCCGCTCGGTGTCGAACACTCTCATCGTCGCCGTCCTCCGTGCCGTAACGCCGTCCCTGCCATCGGTGAAGTCCGCCCGTCAGCCGAGGAGTTGGGCGATGCCCTGGACGACGGCGGTCGCCGAGGCGACCGCGCCCACGGCGGCGGCCTGGGAGCCCAGCCAGCCGCGGACCCCGCCCAGCAGCCGGGTGAGCCGGCCGGAACTGGCACTGCCCGCCCCGACGATCTCGGCCTCGGCGTCGGCGAGTTCACGGTCCAGCGCCGCGTCCTCGTCGCTGCGGTCCGCCGTCGCCGGCAGGTCCTCGCGCAACTGGCGGATGGCTTCGAGCAGTTCGGCGTGGCGCGGGTCCGGCCCCGCACCCGTCGTGTTGTACGAGGTGGCGGTGCCGTGGCTGCCGGTGGCGACCGAGCCGCCGCTCATCGAGCCGATGCTCACGCTGCCGCCCCCCGTGCCGCCGGTGTCCTCGCCCGGCTGCTGCTGGTCCGGAGTGCCCTGTCCGTTGCTCGGCATGCGGTGCGTCCCCTGTCTCGTAGCACTCGTCACCGTCATGGCGTCCACGGTGCTCATGACGTCGTACTGGCGTTGGCGGCCGGAGCCGTCGGCGGGTGCGACGGCGCGGCGTGGTGGGCGGCGCTGCCGTGGCTGCCCGTGGCCACCGCTCCGCCGGACATGTCCTGGATGAAGACGCTGCCGCCGCTGAGCTGGTACACGTGCTGTTCGAACTCCTCGGTCCGGTAGCCGTGCGCCTTGAGCGCCTCGCGGACCCCGTTCACGATGCGCTCCTGGATCGTCTTCACGTAGCGGGTGCTGTCCATCCGCTGGAACGCCGACAGCCGGCTGGTGCTCGCCAGCGCGCGCAGGGACACCCTGGGCACGTCGGGTGTCCGGTCGTCGTCGGACCAGCCCGCGGTGAGGGTGCTGCGCAGCGTCGAGAAGCCGCCCAGGCCGCTCTCGACGCCGATCACCGGGGCGTCGCGCAGGGCGCGCAGTGCCGCGCGGACCCAGGTCTCGGGCAGCTTGTCCACGAAGGTGTCCACGGCGCGGAACTCCTTGCGGATCGGGCCGAGGACGTACGGCACCACTTCCAGGACGAGCATGCGGCCCTGGGTGTGCACCCGCACGAGGACGGTGACCACGACCTGTTCGTGCCAGGCCCCGACGCGGATGCGCAGGAACACGCGGCGGCCCTCGCCGCCCTCGTCGACGGCCTCCCGCAGGTGGGCGGCGACCTGGGCGGGGTCGTAGACGGTCAGGCCGCGGCGCTGTCCGTCGCCGCGGGTGAGCGCGGTCGACGGGTCGCCGACGCCGCCGACCTCCAGTTCCTCGTCGCGCGCCACGCCGCCCGGGAGGTAGACGAAGCGGTCGATCTCCAGGTCGCGCAGCCGGTCCTTGCCGGTGCGCGCCGCGGACTCGCGCAGCGTCGTCAGCTGCGGCTCGATCATGGCGAGCGCGCTCTCCGCGGTGAGGGGACCCGTGGCCTGGCGCGGCAACACGCCCTTGCCGCTGCCGCTGCCGCTGCCGTCGCCGGTGTCGGCGTCCTCGGGGCCGGTGTCGCCGGGGGTCCGGGGGCGCCTGCGCAGCTCCATCGCGAACGACCAGGACGCGCCCTGCTCGCCCAGGCCGAGGAACGGGCTGTCCTCGTCGTACAGGGTGAGGGCGGCCTCCTGCTCGCGCCGCACGTCGTCGCGCAGCATCTCGAACAGGGGGCCCGGGGGCAGGTCGGGCTGGGTGGCGGTGGGGAAGGTCCAGCGGGCCAGCCAGCGGCACAGGTCCGTGCGCTGCGCGGTCTGGTACCACCAGGCGATGAGCGCCATGGCGAGGGGGAACAGCAGGGGGTACGGGGTCTGGGCGTGGCCGCCCAGGAGGGCCTTGAGGTACCAGCCCCAGTAGAAGAGGGCGAGGCCCCGGGCCGCGTAGGAGATCAGGGAACCGGCGCCGTCGGCGGCCTTGGCGACGGGGTCCGGCAGGCCCAGCGCGCGGGCCGCGCTGCCCCCGCGCTCCCCGGCGGCGCGGGCGAACCAGAGGGCGAGGGCGACGAGCGCGTACAGCACCGACCAGGGCAGCGGGAGCCCGTCGGTGAGGCGGTCGTCGCCCTGGAACAACGCAGTCTGCACGTCGCTGTAGTGGATGTCGGCGCCGTCGCCCCAGCGGTCGGCGAGGCTGTCCCAGAACATCATGACGTCGGACAGGTAGAAGCCCACCCAGGCGGCCAGCATCAGCCAGGCCGCCCGCGCCTCCAGGCGGTTCACCCGCAGCGCGTGCGACAGCACGGGCAGGACGTCCACGCCGTTGGCCGGGGCGACGGGGCGCTCCCGGTGGTCCACCAGTTCCTTGATCACCTGTCGGCGGAAGCCCGCGTCCTGGTAGACACCGACGCACAGCAGGCGCGTGGCCTCCGTACGGCTGTACCGGTGTTCTGGAAGGCTCACGCCGGCCACGTCGCTCCCCCTGCTGGTCCGTCGTCTCCCCGGTCACGACACGGGGGTGACGAGCATGGCGGCCGACCACCCCGGTGTCGAGGGATGAGGCGGTAACGGTACGGCCACCGTGATCGCGCATGGGCGGAGGACGGCGAGGATGCCCCGATGGAGTGAAGGTCTCCGCAGTGGCTGGACGGCGGGCCGCGCCCTGTGCAGGAGGGTCCGTCGGCCGTTCTCCTGGCCCGGTCGGGCCCTCGTCGTCAGGCCCCGGGACGCGGTCTGAGCCGCGGGAATGCCGCACCGGGTCCCCTTGTTGTACGGCACGTCTGACATGTTCGAGTCATCCGACTCGGATGGTGACGGAAGGAGCACCTCATGGCACGCAGCACCGCGCGGCCCGTCGTCAAGCTGAAGTCGTCGGCCGGGACCGGGGTCACCTACGTGACCCGCAAGAACCGGTCGAACGACCCGGACCGGCTGGTCCTGCGCAAGTTCGACCCGGTGCTCGGCGAGCACGTCCTCTTCCGCGAGGAGCGCTGACCTCCCGAGCTCCCCGACGGGGGCACACTCCGGGTCCGCCGTCGGCGGACCCGCCCGATCGACCCGAGGAGGCCGCCATGAAGGTGCGCAAGTCGCTGCGCTCCCTGAAGAACAAGCCCGGTGCCCAGGTGGTGCGCCGGCGGGGCGTGACGTTCGTGATCAACAAGAAGGACCCGCGGTTCAAGGCCCGCCAGGGCTGACGGTCCTTCCCCGCAGTGAGCCGGCCCGGCACCGCACGCGCGGTGCCGGGCCGCCGTGCGTTCCGGCGGGCCGTGACACGGCTCCCCGCCCCGAGCACCTCGTACGCACGCGTGCGCGCGACGACCGCGGGTACACAGGACAGCCGTGCGGGTCCGCGAGCCAGGTCGGTCCCGCACGCGGACCGGAGGAGTGTGCGATGAGCGGCGGGGTGCGGAGAGCGGACGGGGAGCGGTCCGGGCGGAGGCGGGACGGCGAGGGCGCCCGGCGGCTGCGGGAGACCGCCGCCGAGGTGTTCGGCTGGGACGAACTGCGCCCCGAGCAGCTCACGGCCATGGAGTGGGTGCTGGAGGGCCGGGACGCCCTGGTCGTCATGCCCACCGGGTCCGGCAAGTCCGCCGTCTACCAGGTCCCCGGCCTGCTGCTGTCCGGCCCGGTGGTCGTCGTGTCCCCCCTCCTCGCCCTCCAGCGGGACCAGATCGCCGGCCTGCCCGACGGGGACCGCGGCCCCGCGGCCGTCGCCGTCAACTCCGACCTGACCGCCGCCGAGGAGGACGCCGCCTGGACGGCGGTGCGCGAGGGCGAGGTGCACTTCCTGTACCTGTCGCCCGAGCAGCTCGCCAAGGACGAGGTGGTGGACCGGCTGGCCGAGGTGGACCCCGCGCTGTTCGTGGTGGACGAGGCCCAGTGCGTCTCCTCGTGGGGACACGACTTCCGCCCCGACTACCTGCGGCTGGCCCAGGCCGCGCGGCGCCTCGGGGGCCCGCCGGTCCTCGCGCTCACCGCGACCGCCGCGCCCCCGGTGCGGCAGGACATCGTCGAACGCCTCGGCATGCGCGACCCGCGCGTCCTCGTCACCGGCTTCGACCGGCCCAACATCCGGCTGGAGGTGCACCGCCACCAGGAGGACGCCGACCGGCGCCGGCTCGTCGTCGAGCGTGCCGCCGCCGAGCCGAAGCCCGGCATCGTCTACGCGGCGACCCGCAAGGACAGCGAGTTCTACGCCGGTGAGCTGGCCGCGCTCGGGCTCGCCGCGGAGGCGTACCACGCGGGCATGCGCGCGTCCGAACGCCGCCGCGTCCACGAGGCGTTCCTGGCGGGGGAGACCGACGTGGTGGTGGCGACCTCGGCCTTCGGGATGGGGATCGACAAGGAGGACGTGCGGTTCGTGCTGCACGCCGCGCTGCCGGGCTCCCTGGACGCCTACTACCAGGAGGTCGGGCGCTCCGGCCGGGACGGGGAACCCGCCCTCGCCGTCCTGCACTACCGCCCGGAGGACACCGGCATGCAGGCGTTCTTCAGCGGCCGCCGGCCCAGCCCGGACACCGTGCGCAAGGTCGTCGACGCGGTCCACGCCCACGGCGACGGGCCCGCCGGACTGGAGGACCTGCGCCGGGAGACCAGGATGACGCGCGGCCGGGTCACCTCCACCGTGAACCTCCTGGAGGAGGCCGGAGCCGTCGCCACGGACGCCACGGGCACCGTGCGGCCCGTCCCCGGGGCCGACCCGTCGGAGGCGGTGCACCGGGCGACGGAGCGTGCCGAGGCCCACCGGCGCATGGAGCGCTCCCGGGTCGACATGGCGAGGGCCTACGCGGAGGCCACCGGCTGCCGGCGCCGCTTCCTGCTGGGCTACTTCGGCGAGGAGTACGAGGCGCCCTGCGGCACCTGCGACGTCTGCGAGGCGCAGGAGGCCGGGGACGGCCCCGCCCCGGGCGACGAGCGCCCGGCGCACCCCGACGTCGGCGCCTATCCGATCGGGGCGGAGGTCCGGCACGGCGAGTGGGGCCCGGGCACGGTGCTGAGCGAGGAGGGCGACCGCATCACCGTGCTGTTCGAGGAGGTCGGCTACCGCACGCTCTCGCTGGACGCCCTGGCCGAGAAGGACGACCTGCTCGCGGTCGTGGGACAGGGCCGGGAGGAGAAGCCCGCCGCGTGACGAGGTGCTGTGACGTGCCGGGGGCCGGACGCGCGCGGCGGGTCGCACGGCTCACCGGGCGGCGTCCTCCCCGTCGTACACCAGCAGGCCGTCCTCGCGCCGGCGGACGCCCGGCGTCGGGGTGTGCGTCATGGAGCGGCCGTCGTGCATCAGGTGCTGTACGACGGCCCCGTGGGCGAGGACGGCGACGTCGGCGATCAGGCGGCGGTGACAGCGCCACCACACCGCCTCCCGGCACATCACGGCGGTGCGCTCCCGCCCGGCCTGCCGCACCAGCTCGTCCATCGCGGCGACGAACTCCGGGGCGCGGGTGTGGGCGGCGTAGCCGCGGAAGGACTCGTTGCGCCAGACCGTGTCGGGGGAGTCCGGCGGCGGCTTGCGGAAGCCGCCGAGGCGCGGCTCCCACCGGTAGGCGAGGTGCTCCTGCGGCATCCACTCGGCCATCCGCTGCCGGGCCAGGTGCGGGTACCGGCGACTGCCCGGGGCGGTCCGGACGTCCACGACGGCCGTGACCCCCGCCGTCCGCAGCAGCTCCGCCAGCGTCTCCTGGTCGGCGCTGCTGTGCCCCACGGTGATCAGCTCGAGCACCGGGCGCGGGAGGCCGTCGGGGGCAGTGGTACGCACACGCCCCACCGTACGGGTGCCGTGGACCGGGCGGCGTGCTGTGGGCGGGTCGCGCTCAGGGCCGAGCGGCCGCCGTGCACTCCCAGAAGCTCCGCATGATCGGCGTCGGCGTCGGGTCGTCCATGGCCACCTGCGTCAGCAGGATCGTGGTGGTGCCCGTGTCCGGGACCAGGTGCGCCGTCGTCCCGGTCCCGCCCACCCAGCCGTAGCGGCCCGGGACGTTCCACGGCGCGCGGGTGCTGACGTCGACCTGGCCGCCGTGGCCCCAGCCCTCGCCCTCCAGGAACAGGGTGGCGGCGGCGCGCTGCTCCGGCGTGAGGTGGTCGGTCGTCATCCGGCGGACGGACGCCGGGTCGAGCAGCCGGCGGCCGTTGCCCTCGCCCCCGGCCAGCAGCATGCGGGAGAAGGCCAGCAGGTCGTCGGCCGTGGAGACCAGGCCCCCGCCGCCCGAGTGGAAGCGCGGTACGTGGGTCCAGGAGCCGTCCTGGGCGTCCGCCAGGGCGAGGGTGCCGTCCGGGGCCCGGGTGTAGGAGGCGGTGAGGCGGTGCGGCTGCCGTGTGGACGCCGCGAACCCCGTGTCCGTCATGCCCAGCGGGGCGAAGATCCGCTCGGCGAGGAAGTCGGGCAGCGTCCGCCTCGAAGCCCGGGCGACCAGGATGCCCTGCAGGTCGGACGAGGTGCCGTACAGCCAGGCGTCGCCCGGCTGGTGCAACAGGGGCACCTGCGCGAGCAGCCGCAGCCAGGTGTCCGGGTCCGGCCAGTCCCGCAGGTCTCGGCCGTCCTTCTGCACCTCGAACAGGGCCCGCACGGCCGGGAGCGAGAAGTCGTCGGGGAAGCCCCAGCCGGTGCGGGAGCTCAGCAGGTCCGCCACGGTGATCGGGCGGGCCGCGGGGACGACGTCGTCGACCGGCGACCGCGGGGTGCGCACGACGTGCGGCGCGGCGAGTTCCGGCAGCCACCGCGCGACCGGGGCGTCCAGGGCGAGGGTGCCCTCCTCCACCAGCATCAGCACCGCGGCCGCCGTGACCGGCTTGGTGAGGGAGGCGACGCGGAACAGCGAGTCCCTGGCCATCGGCGCGGAGCCGTCGGTGTCGACCGACCCGACGGCCACCACCTCGACGTCGTCGCCGCGCGCCACGAGGCCGACGGCGCCCGGTACCGTCCCGTCGTCGACGTACCGGCGCAGGGTGGCGTGCAGGGTGTCGTGCAGCGTGTCCATGGATCGGCCTCCAGGTCGGGACGGCGCAGCGGTGCTCGACGGTGCCGTGCGTGCCGCGCCGTGGCGTCTGTCGTGGGTACGACCGTGACGGCGCCGCCGATTCATCGGTCGGCCCCGGCGGCGGCATGGCCGGTGCCGGGCTGGGGAACCGGGGAGGGCCACGAGAGTCGGCCGAGCGGAAGGACGTAAGTGACGTGATCACCCCGGAGCACGTGGAGGAACTGCTCGCCTCGGACGCCGAGCGTGCGGTGCTGGTCGTGGTGGCCAGCGCCGCCGTGGTCGTCCCCGAGGCGGCACTGGACACCGACGACTACCGGGGCGCGCTGGAGGTCGTCACCCAGCGGGACCTGCGCGCCCAGCTGGACACGGACGCCCCCTCGCGCCGGGACCTGGAGGAGGTCGCGGCGCGCCTGGACAGCACGGTGACCCGTCTCGGCGCCTGACCACCCGTCCCGTCGGCCGGTCCGCCACCCGTCCCGTCGGCCGGTCCGCGCTACCAGTCGTGGACCGTGCCGTCGCGCAGCCTGCTGACCGGCAGGTACGCCTGCTGGTACGGGAAGCGGGCGGCCGCCCCGACGTCCAGCTCGACGCCCAAACCCGGGGTGTCGGACGGGTGCAGCAGACCGTCCTCGAACCGGTACGAGGTGCGGAACACCTCCAGCGTCCGCGCGGAGTGCCGCATGTACTCCTGGATGCCGAAGTTGTGCACCGCCAGGTCCAGGTGGAGCGCCGCGGCCATGCCGACGGGGGAGATGTCGGTGGGGCCGTGCATCCCGGACCGGACGCCGTACACGGCCGCCAGGTCGAGCAGCTTCCGCATGGCGGTCACCCCACCGGCGTGCGTCACCGCCGACCGCACGTAGTCGATGAGCCGCTCGCTCAGCAGGGTCGTGTAGTCGTGCACGGAGTTGAACACCTCGCCGATCGCGAGCGGTGTCGTCGTGTGCCGGCGGATCAAGCGCAGGGCCGCCTGGTCCTCCGCGGGGGTGGCGTCCTCCAGCCAGAACAGGTCGTACGGCTCGAGGTCCTTGCCGAGCCGCGCTGCCTGGATCGGGGTCATCCGGTGGTGCCCGTCGTGCAGGAGCGGCAGCTCGGGCCCGAACTCCGCCCGGACCGCTTCGAACACCGTCGGCAGGTGCCGCAGGTACGCGCGCGTGTCCCACGTCTCGACCGCCGGCCGCGGCACGGGCCCGACGGCGCGCCGCGCGGGCTCGTAGTCGTACCGCTCCCCGCCACCGGCACGGGAGGCGGCCACCCCGTACACCGAGTCGAAACCGGGGATGCCGGTCTGCACGCGAACGGCCCGGTAGCCCTGCTCCAGGTGGGCCCGCACCGAGTCCAGCAGCTCGGGCACGTCGCGGCCGGAGGCGTGGCCGTAGGCGAGGGCGCCGGTCCGGCAGGCGCCGCCGAGGAGCTGGTAGAGCGGCATGCCGGCGTACTTAGCCTTGATGTCCCACAGCGCGGTGTCCACCGCCGCCACGGCGGCCATCGTGACGGGACCGCGCCGCCAATACGCCCCCCGGTAGAGGTACTGCCAGGTGTCCTCGATCCGCGAGGCGTCGCTGCCCAGCAACAAGGGGACGACGTGGTCGTCCAGGTAGGACCGGACGGCCAGTTCCCGGCCGTTCAGCGTGGCGTCACCGAGACCGGTGACACCGTCCTCGGTGGTGACCCGCAGGGTGACGAAGTTCCGCCCCGGACTGGTGACGACGACCTCGGCGGACACGATCTGCATGGTGGATCCTCCCACGGGCGTCAGGTGTCGTTCGTGGTGCCGAACGTCACGCGGTAGTAGCACTCGTGCTTGCAGGACATGGTGGCCGAGTCGTCGAAGGCGTACGAGTAGGCGTAGGGGGCGGCCCGTTTGAAGACCTGGGTATGGTCGACCGGCCACGTGGCGGGGACGCAGTGCTCGCGGCCCGCCCAGGCGCCCCGGCAGCAGTAGGTGTCGCCGCCGAACGCGGCGCACGGGGGCTTGCAGCCGATCTCCTGGCCGTTGAGGAGGGTCTGCATCGCCCTGGGACAGGTGACCTCCGTGGTGCAGCGGCCCCGGTAGCAGCCGGACGAGCTGACCGGGTCGACGGTCGTGGTGTGGGAGACGTTGATGTACATGGGCAGGTTCGAACCGTCGACCATGCTGACGTCGTAGAAGTCCATGTCGTCGAAGGCGGAGAAGGTGAACTCGCCGAGCGTGGTGGGCGGGTTGCCGCCGGAGCAGACGCTGGTGCAGTCGCCGGAGGCGCACGGGCCCGCGGCCGTGGTGGCGCAGCCGGTGCGGCCCCAGATGCGGCCGGCCCAGTTGTCCGCCACGATCACCGACATGCTGCGGCCGGGGGCCAGTTCGCGCCCGGCCGGGTAGACGGCGGTGTCGGTGACGACGGCCCAGACGGTCTCGTGGGTCTTGTTGACGACGGTGATCAGGCGCTTGCCGGCGGGGGCGGTGGTCGGCTGCTGGGCCTCGCCCGAGGTGCCCGAGCCGGTAGCCGACCTCCCGGTGGCCTTTGCCGACGCCTTCGCCGACGCCTTCGGCTTCGTCGCCGTCTTCGCCGACGGTGACGAGGACGGCTCGGTGCTGCGGCTCGGTGACACCGACGAGGTGGGCGGGGCGCCGGCCCGTGATCCGGACGGCAGTGCCCCGGTGATCCGTCCGCGGTCCGCCGTGCCGACGCCGTCGCCGCCGGACGGCGTCCAGGCGGCGCGGACGACCAGTACGGCTGCGACCGCGACGAGGGCTGCCACCGCGGCGTGCCACCAGCGTCGGCCCCGCGGTGGGTGCGCGCCGTGTCTCCTGCGTCCTCGTGCCATTCTTGTGCCTTCCTCGGGTCGTGCCGGATGTGCGCCTTCCTCACGGAGACCCCATGGACGGGGTTCGTACAACACGAATCGCGGGGCCGGAACGGAACGTGACGCCGGTCCACCGATTTTCTGTTGTCCCCGTGAGTCCCGGACGGTCTCCGTCCCGACAGCCGATCCCTGCGTGGAGGAAACACACCCACATGAGCGAGAACCATCGGAGAGGGCCTGATCCCGGCTTGGTCACGGCCGCCCGCGCGGGTGACGGCCGGGCCCTGGAGGAACTGGTGGGCCGCTGCCTGCCGTTGGTCTACAACATCGTCGGCCGCGCCCTGAACGGTCACGCCGACGTCGACGACGTCGTACAGGAGACGCTGTTGCGCATGGTGCGCGGGCTGCCGAAGCTGCGGGACCCGTCCGCGTTCCGGTCCTGGCTGGTGGCGATCACGATCCGGCAGGTACGGAACCGGGAGCAGGCGCGGGCCACGGACCGGGACCGCAGGGCGCACCTGGACGACGCGGAGACGATCACCGATCCCGCCCTCGACTTCGCCGGGCTCACCATCCTGCGGCTCGGACTGACCGAGCAGCGCCGTGAGGTCGCCGAGGCGACGCGCTGGCTCGACGCGGAGGACCAGGAGCTGCTGTCCCTGTGGTGGCTGGAGGCGACCGGCGACCTGGAGCGCGCGGACCTCTCCGGCGCGCTGGGGCTGTCCGACCGCCACACGGCGGTACGGGTGCAGCGGATGAAGAAGCAGATGGAGACATCGCGGGGCGTGGTCCGGGCGTTGGCCGCCGAGCCGCGCTGCGCCGAGCTGGGCCAGATCGCCGCGCCGTGGGACGGCACGCCGAGTCCGCTGTGGCGCAAGCGGTTCGCCCGTCATGTGCGCGGCTGTGAGGTGTGCGGAGGCCTGGAGCGGGGGTTGCTGCCCATGGAACGGCTGCTGGGCGGGCTGCCGTTGGTGGCCGTGCCGGCCAGTCTCGATCCGGCGCGGGTGCTCGCCCATGTCGGGACGGCGACGACCCCCTCGGGGTCCGGCGGCTCTTCCGGCTCGGGGAGCGGTGGCGGCCGCGCGGCGGGGCGGGGGCACCGGCGGCACGCGCGGACGGGCAGGCGGGTGGCGGGCAGGCGGGCCGTCGTCGGCGGCTCGGCGGCGGTCGCGGCCGTCGCCGTGGCCGCGCTGGTCGCCGCCCGGCTGACGGTGGGGCCGTCCGCGCCCGCAGCGGCGACGGTTCCCCCGCCCACCCCGCTGGACGTCACCTCGTCCAGCGCCCCACCGAGCCCGAGCGCGCGCCCCAGTTCCAGTCCCAGCTCCAGTAAGTCCCCTTCACCGTCGGCGAAGGCGTCGGTGAAGGCGTCGGGGGATGCTTCGGGGAGTGCTTCGGTGAAGGGGAGCCCTGCACAGCACTCCGCGCCTCCCGTGCAGATCGCGTCCGGCGCGAAGAAGGGTGTCGGGGTGTGGACGTTCAACGGGGTCAGCCGGGCGCTCGCCGCGAGCGGGGCGAGCTGGTACTACACCTGGAACACCCAGCACCAGGGCGTGACGACCCCGACGTCGGCCTCGTTCGTGCCGATGATCTGGGGCGCCGCGTCCGTCACCGACGAGGCGCTGGCGCAGGCCCGGGCCGCGGGGCCGTACCTGCTGGGCTTCAACGAACCCGACTTCGCCCAGCAGTCGAACATGTCGGTCGAGCAAGCGCTGCAGCTGTGGCCGAAGTTGATGGCGGCCGGGAAGGTCCTGGGCAGCCCCGCGGTCGCGACGGGCGCGGCGACGCCCGGCGGCTGGCTGGACCGCTTCATGGCCGGGGCCGCGCAGAAGGGGTACCGGGTCGACTTCGTCACGCTGCACTGGTACGGCGGTGACTCCCGCACCCCGCAAGCGGTCGAGCAGCTGAAGTCGTACCTGACGTCGGTGTACGCGCGCTACCACAAGCCGATCTGGCTGACCGAGTACGCGCTGATCGACTTCTCCCAGGGGACGCGGTTCCCCTCCGCCGCGCAGCAGGCGGCATTCGTCACGGCGTCCACGAAGATGCTGGACAGCCTGCCCTACGTGCACCGTTACGCGTGGTTCGGGCTGGGTGCCGATCCGTCGAAGCCGAGCAGCGGGCTGTTCACGGACGGTACGACGGCCACGGCGGCGGGCCGGGCCTTCCAGGCGGCGCGCTGAACTGAGGGGGCCGGTACGGCGGTTGCGCCGGCACCGGCCCCCGGGGGCGAACGTACCTGCGGCGGGTCCTCGCACCGCCGCTTGACAGGCTCATGCGCCCGCCGTCGCCCCCGGCGCGCGCATCATGAAGACGTCGATCTCGTCCTGCGCCTCCACGACGAACCCGTGGCGCTCGTAGAGGCGACGCGCACCACTGCCCTGCAGGACGTTCAGGCCAACGGTCATGCCCTGCGCGTCCGTGCGCTCCAGCACGGTGCGCAACACAGCGGATCCGAGCCCCCGTCCCTGACAGTGCGGAGCAAGGTAGAAGTGCTCCAGCCACTGCCTGCCAACGGCCGGCCGGACCGTGACGCATCCTGCGAGGCCACGGTCGAGCATGATGACCGACGTGTACTGCGGGGAGAAGGAGTCCCGCAGCCGCTGTCGTACCCGGTGGTCGTCGTAGCGCCCGAGGCGTTCCAGGTCCGCACGCATGACCGTGGCCCGCAACTCCGCGATCACCTCGACGTCCGCCGCCACCGCGGAACGCAGCCTCCAGCCCATCACGTCGGCATCCATGGCCGTAGTGTCCCAGCCCCGGTGTGCCCGGGCGTCCGTGCTGGACGGTCGGCACGACGACGGATCCGCCGTGCACGCTTCGATCCGGACGACGCGGGTACTCAGCGCCGGGTACGACACACACGCAGCGCCGGGAGGTACCTCATGGGCAAGCTGGGAGACATGGCGAACAAGGCCAAGGAGATGGCGAAGGGCCATCCGGACCAGGCCGACAAGGGTGTCGACCGCGTCGAGCGGATGGTCGACGAGCGCACGGGGGACAAGTACGACGCGCAGACCGACAAGGCCGCCGACGCCGCGCGCCGTTCCTACGGCAGCGGCGACGCGACGGACCGCTGAACCCACGACACCCGGAACCGGGCCCCGGCGTCGATCGCCGGGGCCCGGTCGTGTTTCCGGCGCGGAGCGGCGGGTGCGCGGAACCCGGGCTTCAGAACAGGGGATCGGTGTCCTCGGTCGGAGCGGGGGCCGGTGTGCGGGTGCGGCGCGGGCGCGGCGGCTCCGGGGCCTTACCGAACAGCGCCTGGGTCCCGCACTCGTCGGGCACGGCGGGCACGGGCCGGCTCAGGGCCGCGTCCTCCGCGTCGACCAGGTCGAGCGGGGCGCAGTCGTCGAAGTCGGCGCGCTTCATCCGGGTCCAGTCGCGGCCCTCGGGAACGGCGGTCACTGACGGCCTCCTGTCTGTGCTCGGGGCGGGGGCGCGCCCTCGTGTGTCCTCGCCCAGGGGGCGTCTCGGAGCCGGCCTGGCTGTCCGGGCCGATGACACATGGTCCACTTCCCTGGATCGGCGCGTACAACTCGGGGTCACGCCGACGTCGTTGTCCAGGGGGACGTGGCACCGTGGCTGCGGGAGACGGCGGCCGACGCCCCGGCTACCGGCGGACCCGGCGAATGCGGATGGGTCCCCGTGCCCCGGTCTTCGCGACGGGCCGCCCGGCCTGGGTCACCTCGACCTCGCCGGCCTCCACCAGACGCCAGGCCGCCCGGCGCACCGGTTCCATGAGGTCGCGCCAGCCGTCGTCGTCACCCTCGTAGGCCGAGCGTGCGGCGTCGGACGGGCAGATGGAGGCCGTGTCGGCGCGGCGCTCCAGCAGGCTCATGATGACCTGCTCCAGTCGCTGGTCGAGGGACCGGTCCGACTCCGCCACCCCCCCAGTGTGACACGGCCCTCGGTTGCGACGTCCCTGGTCACGGCGTCTCCGGCCCCGAGGGCACTGGCCACGGCGTCCCTGATCACGAGGACGCCCCGCTCACGCCACCTTGATGACGACCTTGCCCGCGGCGTGACCGTTCTCGACGGTGGCGAGGGCGGCCGGGGCGTCGGAGAGCGGATGGACCGCGGTGATCACGGGGGCGAGGAGTCCGTCGAGGGCCAGCCGGGCCGCCCGCTCCAGGTTCTCGCGGTCGAGGCGGCGCTCGACGAAACGCCCGCCGAGTTCGGGCACGGACATGTCACCCACGGAGATGACGTCGCGGGGGTCCCGGGCCAGCGGAGCGACCGTCCGCAGCGAGCTGCCCCCCGCCAGGTCGACGATGCCGTCGAAGCCGTCCGGAACCAGCTCACGGGCCGCGGCGGCGACGTCCCCGGCGGTGTAGTCGATGAACCGCACCCCGATGGCCTCGGCGTGCTCGCGCTTGGCGGCACTGCCGGTGCCGGTCACGCGCAGCTCGCGCCCGACGGCCAGCCGGGCGACGGCCAGGCCGACCCCGCCCCCGACCCCGTTGACCAGGATCGTGGCACCGGCCGGGAGGCCGAGCTGGTCGAGCACGTCCACCGCGGTCGTTCCGGCCACCGGCAGCGTCGCCGCCACGGTCGCGGACAGGCCCTCCGGGATGCGCGCGGTGTTCGGCGCGGACAGCACCGTCGTCTCGGCGTAGGTGCCGCCACCGGTGAGGGCGAAGCCGAAGACCGCGTCACCCACCTCGAGCCCGTCGACGTCCTCGCCCCGGGCGAGAACGGTCCCGGCTGCCTCCATGCCCAGGACGCGGGGGAACGGACGCCCGCCGTCGAGCCCGTCGACCAGACCCGAGCGCAGGAGGTGGTCGAGGGGGTTCACCCCGGCCACGTCGACCCGGACCAGCACCTCGCCGCGACCGGGGACGGGATCGGGACGATCGAAGAACTCCTGGACCTCGGGCCCGCCATGCCTGCCGAAACCCCACGCCTGTCCCATCTTGCGCCGCCTCTCGTACGCTCGGCCCGGTGGTTCCGGGCGTTGTCGCCATCCTCACCTCTGACATTGACGTCAGGGGCAACCGGCTGAGACGCAGATCACAGCACCCGCGTCGCCGTGGCCGCGGCACCGCACCCGACGCCGGCCGGCGGCTCGTGTCAGGTGGTCGAGGCGAAGGCTCGGGTGACAGCCGTGATCGCCGGGGTGGGGCGGCCGGGGAGCCGCGCCACGAGGACCCGGCGGATCTCGGGGGGCGCGCCTTCGACTTGCGATCGCTCCTCGGGCCGTCCGCCCACCGACCCCGGGGCCGATTCACGTTCGAGTGCGCTCCAGCCGCCACACTGATCGCGAGATCGAGTGCACGGCACAGAACGGCGGCTGCGGATGACGACCACGAACCCGGCGGGGCACCCCCTGCCGTACGACACCTACCGTGAGGCGATCGGGCGGGAGACCCGCCGGTTCGCCGACGCGGTGCGGGACGCCGACCCGGCCGGCGCCGTGCCGTCCTGCCCGGGCTGGACCCTGGCCGACCTCACCCGGCACGTGGGAGCGCTGCAGCGCTGGTTCTGCGTCCTGCTGTCCCGGCGGGTGCAGGAGGTTCCCCGCGAGCGGGACGTCGAGCTGGGGCTTCCCGAGGACGTACGCGAGTACGCCGACTGGCTGGCGGCGGGCGTGCCCGCGGTGGCGGCCGTACTGCGGGACACCGATCCCGGCGCGGCGATGTGGACCTGGGGCGCCGACCCGCACGCGCGGTTCTGGGCCCGCAGGATGCTCTTCGAGACGCTGGTGCACCGGGTGGACGCGGAGCGTGCCGTCGGCCGCGACGCCGAGGTCGACCCGGAGCCGGCCGCGGACGGCGTCGACGAGTTCCTGGTGAACCTGCCGTACGCCGGGCTCTTCGCGCCGGGAGTCACCCGACTGCGCGGCGACGGCGAAGTCCTCGCGTTCGGGTGCACGGACATCGGCGGCGCGGCCGGCGAGGAGTGGCGGGTCCGGCTGGAGCCGGACGGCTTCCGGCTGGTGGCGGGCGACGGGAGCGGCCCCGGAGCGGCGGACTCCGCGGCCGTCCGGGCTCCCGCCGCGGACCTCCTGCTGCTGCTCTACGGCCGCCGGTCCTACCGGGAGCCGGTGTTCGAGGTGTCGGGGGACACCGGCCTCCTGGACCGCTGGTTCGCACACACGGCGTTCTGACCCCGGGCACCGTTCGGCGGCGGGCGTGTCCGAGGTGACACGGAATTCGAACACGCGATCTAATACGGGTATGGACGTGAACGACTTCCCCGACGACCTGGTGCAGACGCAAGCCGCCTGGAACGCCACCTACCAAGCACTCGCCGCACCCCGCCCCCGTGACACCACCGGCCTGCGCCGCCGTCTGCTGCTCCTGTCGGTACGGCTGTGGTGGCACCCCTACTGGGAGACGGTCCCCTCGGTGCCGGCGGCACGGGTCGAGCTGCGCCTGCTGGCCCGCGACCACGGCGCTGTCAGGGCGGCGTGACCGGTCGCCCCGGTCGACCGGGAGCAGGCACCCGGGAATCGGACCGACGATGGAAAGGTTTCCTCCCCTATGACCGATCCATCCAGCAACGCCGCCCTTCCCGTGCCTCCGGCCGAGGCGATACGTGCGGCGCTGGCGGCCGACCGTGTCGGCACACTGCAGCAGATATCCGCCCTGAGCCGTGAGTACGAAGGGATCGTCGAGGCGAACGCGCTGGTGGCCGTCGACGACGAGCACGACCCGGAGGGGTCGAGCACGGCCTTCGAGCGGGCGCACGTCGCTTCCCTGCTGTCCCAGACGCGCGAGCACCTGCACGATCTCGACAGCGCCCTGGAGCGACTGGAGTCGGGCGACTACGGACGCTGCGAGCAGTGTGGTGAGCCGATCCCGACGGAGCGCCTAGAAGTCCGCCCGGCGGCGAAGACCTGCGTGCGCTGCGCGTCCACGACTCGTTGAAGCGTGCTGCGGCCAGTGACCAGCCGTCCGGCGATCAGCCGCCAGCCGAGCGGCGACCTCCGACGGAGGCGACCAGTGCGTCCGCCACGATCGCCGCATCCGCCTCCGCGACATCCGCTGGGTACTCCGGCAGCAGGTCGTCCCAGACCGGCATCCCTGAACTACTGATTCAGTTGCCCATCAAGTGTCAGACCGTCAATCTCATCGCAAGCATCGCCTTCAAAGCGCGCATTCGGTAGTTTCCGGGTATGACGCCACAGCCGCTTCCCTCCGCCCTCCCGCTGACCGACCGCACCCGGCACCGCCGCCTTCGGGAGCAGGGCAGCCTGGCCCGGGCGGATCTCGACGCGATCCTGGACGCCGGGTTCCTCTGCCACCTGGGCGTAGTGATCGACGGACGGCCCTTCGTCGTACCGACCGTCTACGGCCGCGACGAGCGGTGGCTGTACGTCCACGGCTCCGTCGCCAGCCGCAGTCTCGCCGGGTCCACTCCGGTGTGTGTCACCGCCACCCACGTGGACGGCCTCGTCCTCGCCCGGTCCGTCTTCGAGCACGGTGTCAACTACCGCAGCGCCGTGATCCACGGCGAGGCCCGCACCGTCACCGACCCCGACGAGAAGCTGGAGGGACTGCGCCGGCTCACCGAGCACGCGACGCCGGGCCAGTGGACGTACGCGCGCCACCCCAGCCGCAAGGAGCTGGCCGCCACCACCCTGCTCGCCGTCTCCCTGGAGGAGGCCTCCGTCAAGATCCGCACCGGCGGCCCCGACGACGGTGACGGCCCCGACGCCGAGCTGGGCCTGTGGGCCGGAACCCTCCCCCTCACCCAGGTCTGGGGCGCCCCCGTCCCCGACCCGCTGCTGCCCCCGGACATCCCGGTGCCGGCGCATGTCGCCCGGCGTGAGGGGACCGGGCAGGGCTGATCCAGCACTTACCCGCGCCGGGGTGTCGATGAGTCAGGGCACGGCTCCGCCCCGGCTCACACTGCCCCCACCCTCACGTGCGCAATGCCTCGAACGCCTGGCGCGCCGCGATTCCGATCGCCAGGTCGATGTCCGGTGCCTGTGCCGCACGGCGGTCCGCTCGGGTCAGTGCGGCCATGGCGATCCGGGTTCCGGAGTCCGCCTCGATCACGCCGATCTCGTGCCGCAGGTGCAAGAACGTGCCCGTCTTCCCGCTCACCCGCAGGCTGTCGGTGCGCAGCTCGGCGGCCAGGCGCTGGCTGAAAACCTGATGGCCCATCAGCCGTCGCAGCTCGGCCGTGGCCCGGGGCTGTGCCACCTCGTCGCGCCACACCCGTTGCAGCAGGGCGACCAGCCCCGCCGCGGTGCCGGTGTTGGCGTGTGCGGGATCCAGCGTCCTGATGGTGTGGCGCTGCGCGCGCTCGTCGCGGACTGCCAGTTCCAGGGCGAGGGAGAAGTCGTTGCCCGCGGCGCCGGCGGCGCACTCGTACATGTGGTTGACCCGGTGCCGTACGTGGAGGCCGGCGCAGCCCCAGGCGCGCAACCGGGCGTCGACGTCGGCCACCGGCACCAGGTCGAACAGCGCGTCGGCCGCGGCGTTGTCGCTCACGGAGAGCATGAGCAGGAGCAGGTCCCCCACGGCGACCGTGGCCGGGTGCCGGAACGCCGCCATGCCGGTGGGGCCGACGCTGCTGGTGGCCGGGTCGACCGTCACCGGCTGGGCCGCGTCCAGGCCGCCGTTCGCGATCAGGTCCAGTACGACGAGGGCGAGCGGCACCTTCACCACGGACGCGAGGGGAACCGGATCGCCGGTGTCGAAGCCGAGTTCCTCGCCCGTGTCGATGTCGCGGGCGAGGAACGAACCGCGGACGCCGAGCGCCGTCCAGTCCCTGGCGATCACCTCGGCGACGTCCCGCAGCCGGCCGTCGCCGCAGATCTGTTCCGGACGAGGGGGCGTGCCCCCGGTCATCCCTGCGCCGCCAGTCGGGTCGCGGTGTGCGCCGGCTCGGGACGCCTGTCGACGGTTCTGGTGGCACCGGCCGCCGCCGCCAGGACCGCCGACAGCCACCGCGGTACGTCGCCGCTCCGCTCGCGCGCGCTCGCGCGCACGTCGTACCCGCGGTGCAGCGAGGCGTCGGCCAGCGGCGCCCAGTCGGCCCCGTGCCGCCGCGCGAACGACTCCCCGCACAGCAACACCGCGCGGCCGGCCAGTGTCTCGGCGAGCGCGGTGGCCGCTGGTTCGGCCGGCCGTACCCATCGCTCGGGCAGCCCGCAGCGGGCCGCCGCACGTGCCAGCCTGTCGCGCGCGTACGGCACGTCGTCCTCCGCCAGGGTCAGGACCGGCAGGGGAGCGGTCCGGGCGCCGGTGGTGGCCACGCGGCGCGGCCGCAGGTCCTCGAGGTGGACCGGGCGCCCCTGCCGGGCGTCCGCCGGCCGGCGTGCGTCACGGGGCGGCGCGGTGGCCACACCGAGCGGCACCCGGTGCGCCGCGCCCTCCGGCGGAACGCGCAGCACGGCGTAGGCGAGCGTGCCGTCCGCCAGCCGGGCCTCCCGCTCCGCGGGCGGCAGTTCACGCACACCGAGGGTGGCGCCGTGGTCCGTCCCGGCGCGGATGACCCGGGCCAGCTGGGCCGGCGCGCAGTCGACGGGCACTCCCACGGCCCGGACCCGGGACCGCTGGGCCGAGCGGGCGGCCTCGTCGAGGCGCTGGGCCCGGTCCAGGACGTCCTGCGCGTAGGGGAGCAGCAGCAGGCCCAGTTCCGTCGTCGCGACCTGGCGACGGGAGCGGTCGAACAGCGGTCCGCCGAAGTGCGTCTCCAGCGTCTTGATGCGGCGGCTCAGGAGCGGCTGGGCGATGCCGAGCCGGTCGGCCGCCCGCGAGAAGCTCGCTTCGTCGACCGTGGCGACGTACGCCTCCAGGTGTGCCAGCAGGTCCATCCAGCAGTCATACCACTTCGGTATGGGCCCTTCACTTTTCACTCTTGGACATGAGTGGGGTCCCGTTGTTTCGCTGGTTGCGTCGGTGATCCACCGAGCCGACGTCCGATTCTCGATGCCCCGATGTCCTTCCACCGACGACCTGGGAGAACCACCCACATGACCAGCGCCGACCCGATGCCGCGCCGCCGCCTGTTCAGGAACGGTCTTGCTCTCAGCGCCGCGGCAGTGGCCCCTACTGCGGCCGCCCCCACCGCAGCCGCCGCCCCCGCCGAGGCCGACGAACTCGTCGGTCTCGGCGAGGAGTTCCGCACCCTCGAACAGCGGTACGGCGCGCGGCTCGGTGTCTACGCCCGCAATGTGCGCACCGGCCGGACCGTGGCCCACCGGGCCGGGGAACGGTTCGCCATGTGCTCGACGTTCAAGGCGTTCGCCGCGGCGGCCGTGCTGCGCGACCACGCCGACTGCGCCCCCTTGGACCGGGTGATCCATTACCCGCCCAGGGACATCCTCGACAACTCGCAGCACTCCGAGGACCACCTGGCCACGGGAATGACGGTGGGCCAGGCGTGCGCCGCCGCCATCCAGTACAGCGACAACACCGCGGGCAACCTGCTGCTGCGCCAGATCGGCGGACCCCAGGGACTCACCCGGTTCTTCCGCTCACTCGGGGACCGGGTGAGCCGGCTAGACCGCTGGGAGACCGACCTGAACACCGCCGTCCCCGGCGACCAGCGGGACACCAGCACGCCCCACGCACTCGGCACGAGCTTCGAACGGCTGACCCTCGGTCGCGGCCTGGGCCGGACCGACCGCGAGCACCTCGTCACCTGGCTGAAGGGCAACACCACCAGCGCCCAGCGGTTCGGCGCCGGGCTCCCGCGGGACTGGACCCTCGCGGACAAGACCGGCACCGGCAGCTACGCCACCGCCCACGACATCGGCATCGCCTGGACGACACGGCACACGCCCCTGCTGCTGACCGTGCTGTCCACGAAGGACGCCACGGACGCGCCCGTCGACAACGACCTGATCCGCGACACGGCCGCCCTCCTGGCCGCCACCCTCGCCCCCGGCGAGTAGGCGCGGAGCGAGCCGGGCGCCTCCGATGGCCCTCCCGGTGCTGTCGTGAGGCTTCGGGTGCGCGATCCGCGCGCAGCGGGGTACCCGCCGCCCCGGACCGGTGTCGGCCGAGCGAAGGGCGAGGGATGCGGCGGCAGTTGATGTGGACCCTGGTGGTGCGGAGCTTCGCGGCTCTGATGTTCGGGGCGCTGGCCCTGGTGTGGCCGGAGGTGACCGTGGAGGCGCTGGCGCTGCTGTTCGGCGCGTACGTCCTCGCCGACGGTCTGTCCCTCCTGACGAGCGCCCTGCGGCGCAGGGGAGGGGACATGGGGCACCGCACGGCCCACGCGGCCGGGGGAATGCTGGGCATCGCGGTCGGCGCGGTCACCATCGCCTGGCCGGGGGTCACCGCGCTCGCGCTGGTCAGCCTGATCGGCGCGTGGGCCGTCGGCGCCGGCGCCGCGGAGCTCTGGGCCGCCACGCGCTTCCGGCGCGAGCTGCACCACGAGTGGATGCTCTTCGCGGCCGGCGGCGCCTCGGTCGTGGCCGGCGTGCTCGTGGGGGCCCGCCCCGACGCCGGAGCGCTCGTCGTCGCCCAGGTCGTCGGCGTGTACGCCATGATCTCCGGCCTGCTGACCCTGGCGGCGGCCTGGCGCCTGCACGGCACCACCGCGGCGGCCCACCGGCCGCGCCGGACCCGGCACGCCTGGCACACTTGAGGCCTGGGCGGGCGGTGCGGAGAGCCGTGAGAAGAGCCCATGAAAAAAGTGAAAAGAAATCGCTCGGATGGCACGCATGGACCCTGGATGAGAGGGTAGGCGGTGTGTCGCCCACCCGTGCGGTGGGCTCAAGATCTGGATATGGCTCTAGGGAGGGGACACCCCATGACGCTCATGGGTATGACGACGACGGGCACACGGACGGCGGACCTGCCTGAGATCGCCGATCCGTCCAAGCTCGCGCCGAAGGACGCCCGTGAGCTGTCGAAGGTGTTCTTCGACCGGCTGTCGATGCTGGAAGAGGGCACGCCCGAGTACAGCTACGCCCGCAACACGCTGATCGAGATGAACATGTCCCTCGTCCGCTTCGCGGCCGGCCGCTTCCGCAGCCGTGGCCCGGAGGAGATGGAGGACATCGTCCAGGTCGGCATGATCGGCCTGATCAAGGCGATCGACCGGTTCGAGCTGTCCCGGGAGGCGGAGTTCACCTCCTTCGCCATCCCCTACATCGTCGGTGAGATCAAGCGGTTCTTCCGCGACACCACCTGGGCCGTGCACGTGCCCCGGCGCCTGCAGGAGGCCCGCGTCCAGCTGGCCCGCGCCACGGAGGAGCTGAGCAGCCGCCTGGGCCGCACCCCGACGGTCAAGGAACTGTCGGAGCTGATGAGCCTGCCCGAGGACGAGGTGCGCGAGGCGCGCCTGGCCGCCAACGGCTACAACTCCTCCTCGCTCGACGCCACGATCAACGGCAGCGAGGACGGCGAGGCCGCCCTGCAGGACTTCATCGGCAGCGAGGACCGCGCGCTGGACCTGGTGGAGGACTTCCACACCCTGGCCCCGCTGATCGCCGACCTGGACGAGCGCGACCGCCAGATCATCCACATGCGGTTCGTGGAGGAGCTGACCCAGGCCCAGATCGGCGAGCGCCTCGGCGTCTCGCAGATGCACGTCTCCCGCCTGCTGTCCCGCACCCTGGCCCGTCTGCGCGCGGGCATGTTCCCCAAGGACTGACCCTCCGCTGCGGCGTACGGTCACCCCCTGAGTCGACCTCCATCGGCCGGCCCCCACGTTCCCCGTGGTGGCCGGCCGATGGACGTTGTGCGCGGGGGAGGGGCGGACCGGGCCCCTGGCCCGAGGAGTCCCCCGCCCCCGCCTCCGATCAGCTCGTCAGGTACCGCTGCAGCCAGTCCGCCGCCGCCCGCCGGAACAGCCGCCGGTTGGGGGCGCGCTGGAAGTCGTGCCCCTCGTCGAGCAGCGTGAGCAGCTCGGCGGTGCGGCCCCGTGCGCGGGCCGCTCGGACGAACTGCTCCGACTCCTGCGGCGGGACGTTGGTGTCGTGCTCGCCGTGCACCGCCAGCACCGGGGCGCGCAGCGCGTCGATGCGGCTCATCGGCGACAGCGCGCGCAGCAGGTCGCGGTCCCGCTCCGGGTGGCCGTACTTGTGGGCCGCCGACTGCGCGATCCACGGTTCGGTGCCCTCGAAGAACGTCAGCAGGTCGGACATGCCGCACACCGCCACCCCCGTCCGGAACAGGTCCGGGTGCCACACCAGCGAGGCGAAGGTGAGGTAGCCGCCGTAGGAGCGGCCCATGACGGCGAGCCGTGCGGGGTCGGCAGGTCCCGCCAGCACGGCGTGGGCGGCGCAGTCCGCCACGTCGTCCAGCGCGGCGAAGCGGCCCTCGCCCAGGTCGGCGTCCACGAAGGAGCGGCCGTGTCCCGAGGACCCGCGGACGTCGGGGGCGAACACGTCGAGACCCCGGCCGAGGATCTCGTGGTACAGCGGGTTGAAGACGGGACGCTCCTGCTCCTCCGGGCCGCCGTGCAGGTGGATCACGCAGGGCGCCGGTTCGCCGGGGTCCCGTCCGGGCGCGCGGTAGTACCAGCCGTGCAGTGGCAGTCCGTCCCGCGCGGTGGGGCGCAGCGGCACCGGCCGCGTGGGCCGGCGGCCCGGCGGTACGGCGTCCTCGTCCCGGGACGACCAGGGGGTGCGCAGCAGGGAGGTGCCGCCGGACAGCCACCACACGCCGGGGCGGCGCTGGGAGCCGGACAGGGCCAGCACCAGGCCCGCGCCGCCCGCGGGGACGATCCGGGTGACGACCTCGTGCGGCAGGGGCACCGGCCGGGGCGCTCCGGCGGGGGAGCCGGCCGACCCGGCGGGGGCGTCGACGACCTCCAGCTCGGTGGCGCCGCCGACGTTCCACGCCAGGACCGCGGTCCGGCCGTCCCGGCCGAACCCCAGCAGCTCCAGGTCGCTGCCGTCGCGCTCGGCGGCGACGGACCAGCCGTGCACGTGGCCCTTCGCGTCCAGGGTCGCGGCGATCAGGGCGGCGAACTCCCGGTGGGCGTTGCTGCGCAGCCACAGCGTGTCCGCCCGCGGCGAGAACCGGCCGATCCACGGGTCGCCGTCGGCCACCGGGACGACGTAGGTCGGGGTGGCGTCGGCGGTGCGCACCACGACGGCCTCCCGCCGCCCGCGCGGCCCCCGGCGCAGCAGGGCGAACGAGCCGTCCCGGCTGAGGTCGCACACGCGCAGGGTCGCCGCGTCGGCCTCGGTGGCGAGGAGCACGGGGGCGGCGATCCCGTCCGGGTCGAGCAGGTAGGCGGACAGACCGTCCGCGAAGCCGGGCGAGGTGCCCGCGCCGCGCGGGTCCTCGCCGTGACCCGCGAGGGCCGCGAAGGGGGAGGCCGGTGCCGGCGCCGTGGTGCCCGTGTCGTACCGGGCCCCGGCGCCCAGGAGGACGGCGGTCCCGTCCCGGCTCGACCAGCCGGCCGGCAGGCCCTCGGGGTCCCCGTCCGCCGCGGTGACGGGCCCGGGCGCCGCGTACGGGGCCGTCGGGACGGCGACGGTCACGGCGAGGGCCGAGCCGTCGTGCGCCCAGCAGCCCAGGTAGGCGGAGGTGCCCGGCTCGGCCCCGGCCAGGATGTGCCGGTCGGTGCCGTCGGGCCGTACGCACAGGACGCGGGTGTGCTCGCCGCCGCCGGGGGCCGTGGTGTAGGCGATCCAGCGGCCGTCGGGGGACCAGGACACCTCGCGGACGGGGTCGGGTCCCGCGTCGAGCAGCCGTACGTCGTCGCCCGCGACGGGTCCCGCCCACAGCTGGGGCACGCCGCCGCGGTCGCAGATGAACGCCACCTGGTCCCCGCCGGGGTCCGCGGACGGGTACCAGCAGCCGTGGGAGGTGAGCCGGGTGGTGGGCTCGCGCGGGCCGCGGGCGTCGGCCAGCGGGGCCCGCGCCGGAGCGGCGTACGCCTGGCCGCGCCCGTCCGCGCCGTCGGGACCCGCCGCCTGGTCCGGCTGCGGGGGCAGGGGGTACGGCCCGGACGGCGGGTGCGTGGACGGGCGGTCGGGCCGCCGGCCGGGCGCCGCGGGTCCGGCGCCGTGGGTGGTGGGGCGTGCTTCGGTCATATCCCGTGCGTCTGAAGCCATATCTCCAGCAGAGCAGCCTGCCACAGGGCGTTCGCCCCGCGCCGGGTGCGGTGGTCGTCGGGCGCCGACAGGAGTTCGTCGACGTAGCCGTCCCGGTAGAGGCCGCGCCGCCGCGCCTCGGGGGCGTGCAGGGCCTCCTGTACGCGCTTGAGGACGGGGCCGGCCATGTGGGTGATCGCCGGGACCGGGAAGTACCCCTTGGGCCGGTCGACCACCTCGCGGGGCAGCATCTTGCGTCCCGCCTCCTTCAGCACGCCCTTGCCGCCGTCGGCCAGCTTCAGCTCCGGCGGGCACGCGGCGGCCAGCTCCACCAGCTCGTGGTCGAGGAACGGCACGCGGGCCTCCAGGCCCCAGTCCATGGTCATGTTGTCCACGCGCTTGACCGGGTCGTCCACGAGCATCACGTGGGTGTCCAGGCGCAGCGCTGCGTCGAGCGTCGTCTCGGCGCCCGGCGCGGCCATGTGCTCCTGGACGAAGCGCGCGGAGACGTCGTCCGGGGCCAGCATCGCGGGCTGCAGGATCTTCGCCAGGTCGGCGTGCGAGCGGTCGAAGTACGTCTCGGCGTACTGGTCCGCCGCCCGGTGGCGGGCAGCGGCGGCGATGTCCGGGTACCAGTGGTAGCCGGCGAACACCTCGTCGGCGCCCTGGCCGCTCTGGACGACCTTGACCTCCTTGGACACCTGCTCGGACAGCAGGTGGAAGGCCACCACGTCGTGGCTGATCATCGGCTCGCTCATGGCCGCCACCGCGGAGTCCAGCGCCGCGGACACCCGCTCGGACGGCACCGTCAGCTGGTGGTGGTCGGTGGCGAACTCCTTCGCCACGAGGTCCGAGTAGTGGAACTCGTCCCCCGCGGCGCCGCCCTCGGACTCGAACCCGACGCTGAAGGTGGCCAGGTCCCGCTGCCCCTCGTCGGCGAGCAGCGCCACGATCAGGCTGGAGTCGAGGCCGCCGGAGAGCAGCACGCCCACCGGCACGTCGGCGACCATCCGGCGCCGTACGGCGGTGCGCAGCGCCTCCAGCACCGCGTCGCGCCATTCGTCGGGGCCCATGCCCTCGTGCTCGGGGCGGCGGGTGTAGGACGGCTGCCAGTAGCGGTGGTCGCGGTGGCTGCCGTCGGGCTCGACGACGCGGACCGTCGCCGGGGGCAGCTTGCGCACGCCCCGCAGCACGGTCCGGGGCGCGGTGACCGTCGCGTGCCAGCTGAAGTACTGGTGGAGGGCGACCGGGTCCAGGCCGGTGTCGACGTCGCCGGCCGCCAGCAGGGCGGGCAGCGACGAGGCGAACCGCAGCCGGCCCGGGGTCTCGGCCAGGTACATCGGTTTGATGCCGAGCCGGTCGCGGGCCAGTACCAGGCGTCCGGTCCGGTGCTCGAAGACGGCGAAGGCGAACATGCCGTGGAAGTGCTGCACGCAGTCGGTGCCCCACTGCTGGTACGCCTTGAGCACGACCTCCGTGTCGGAGGTGGACGCGAAGCGGTGGCCGAGGCCGGTCAGCTCCTCGCGCAGCTGCCGGTAGTTGTAGACGCAGCCGTTGAAGACGCCGGTGACGCCCTGCTCGGCGTCGGTCATCGGCTGGGCGCCGCGCTCGGACAGGTCGATGATCTTCAGGCGCCGGTGGCCCAGCGCCACGGGACCGTGCGACCAGGTTCCCTCGTCGTCGGGTCCGCGGGCGGCCATCCGGTCCGTCATCCGCTCCACGGCCGGGAGGTCGGGCTTGCGGCCGTCGAAGCGCATCTCACCGCACAGTCCGCACATCACGCATCACCCCGTCGCTGGGCGTACGCGGTCCGCGCCGGAGGCGTGGGGGCGGACCTGCTGGTCGGGATCTGGGCCGGACTGGTCGGCATGGCGGGTACATCTCCTTTGTTCGGGGGACCGGGACGAGTGGTCCGCGGGGAGGGCAGCGGCGCAGGGGGTGACAGGCACACGGTCGCCCCGCCTCACGCGCCGGGCAGCGCGGCCGGCGGAGTGCCGAGGGTGCCGCTGACGCTCAGCCGCGCCGCGGCGGTGAGCGGGGCGGCGGACGGGGCGGGCCGGCGGCGCCGGGTGCGCTCGCCGCGGGTCTCCGCGATGGCCAGGTCGGTGCCGGCCAGCAGGTCCTCGTGCTCGGCCGTACGGCGGATGCGGTGGGCGGCGCTGCCGTCCCGGAGCGCCCGCTCCGCGAGGGCGCGCACGGTGTCCCAGTCGCCGTTGGCCTCCAGCGCCGGGCGCAGCCGGCGCAGCATGCCGCGCACGACATCGGCGGCGGCGGCCTCCTGGCGGGTCTCCGGGTCGACCAGGGCGCCTTCCAGGCCCGAGCGGGCGGCCCGCCAGGTGGCGGCGCGCAGCCACTCGTGGCGGCCGTCGCAGGAGGGTTCGTCCGAGGTTTCGAGCCGCTGGAGAGCGTCCACGACCAGGGCGCGGAACAGTCCGGCGACGAGCACCGCCGTCTCCGCGCGCGGGCAGGCGTCGCAGATGCGCAGCTCCAGGGTGCTGAGGTGGTCGGAGGGGCGGACGTCGTAGTAGATCATCCCGGGGTCGCTGATGACGCCGGAGTCGATCAGCCCCCGTACGGCCCCGTCGTAGGCGTCGGCGTCGGCGTAGCAGCCGATCGGGCCTGCGGTGGGCCAGCGCTGCCAGAGCATGGTGCGCCAGCTCGCGTAGCCGGTGTCGGCGCCCTGCCAGAACGGGGAGGAGGCCGACAGCGCGAGCAGCGTGTGCAGCGACGGCGACACCTCGCACATGACGCGTACGGCGGTGTCGCGGTCCGGGACGTCCACGTGGACGTGGGCCCCGCAGATCAGCTGCTCGTCGGCGAGCAGCCGGTACTCGTCGACCATGTGCTCGTAGCGGAGCCCGGCGGTCGGGAAGCTCGCCGCGGGTCGGGCCAGTGGCACCGTGCCGGCGGCGACCACCGCCAGTCCGTGCGCGGAGGCCGCCCGGTCCAGGCGCCGTCGGCTGCCGACGAGGTCGTCGTACAGCGTGTCCAGCGTCGTGTGCACGGCGCTGTTGGACTCCACGGCCGCCTGCTGCAACTCGGTCGTGAACGTGTCCGTGGGCAGGTTCGCCAGCACTTCGTCGGCCCGTGGCACGAGCTGCCCGGTCTCGATCTCCACCAGGTGGAACTCTTCCTCCACACCGATACGCACGGTCACGGCCACTCCTCGGAACGACGGGCTCTAATCGGCCCGAATGGGTGCTCTTCGGAGTTCCCCGTTGCCCGGTGGTCAATCATGAACGCTCTTTCGAGCGCCGGAGCTGCCAAGTGAGCACATGCGTACGGGGAGTGACTCGTGGCGGCGTGAACCCGCCGTACTGCGCCCGCCGTCCCGGATACCCGGCGCCGCCGGCCGTCAGTCGCGGGTCAGTCGCCGGCCGTCAGTCGTCGGCCTGATGCGACGGGACGCTGATGTGCAGCGCGCAGACGTCGTCGCGGTGTTCGGCCACGGCCAGAGCGGCGTGCAGGGCGGGCAGGCCGTCCGCCTCGGCGGTGCGCAACAGGGCCTCGGCCGTGGTGGCGAGCTCCTGCAGGCCCGTCCGCAGGTCCTGCCCGGGGCGCTCGATCAGGCCGTCCGTGAAGAACAACAGCTGGTCGTCGTCCTGGAGTCGCAGCGTGGCCTCGCCGAACACCGGGCTGTCGGTGGCGCCGAGCAGGATGCCCGCCGGGCGCTCGACCATACGGGCCCGGCCGTCCCGGACCAGCAGCGGCGGCAGGTGGCCCGCCTGGGCCCAGGTCAGGACACGGTCGGCGGGGCGGTAACGGGCCACGATCAGGGTGGCCGTGGTGTGCGTGCCGGACGGCGAGTTCAGGTGCATCAGCAGCGCGTTGAGGCGGGTGAGCGCGTCCGTGAGGGAGGAACCGGTGACGATCATGCCCTTGGCGGTGAAGCGCAGCTGCGCCATCGTGGCCACCGCGCTGATGCCGTGGCCCATCACGTCACCGATGACGAACAGCGCGTCGCCGTCGGGCAGTTCGATGGCGCTGTACCAGTCGCCTCCCACGCTGATCCCGCGTTCCGCCGGGTGGTACAGGGCGTTGGACCACAGGCCGGCGAGCCGCACCGGACCGGTCGGCAGGGGCAGCAGCGCCTGCTGCAGCCGGGCGGCCACCCGGCGCTCCGCCTGGAGCTGGCCGCGCTGCGCGGAGACCGCGCGTTCGCTGCTGAGCAGCGCGAGTTCGGCGTCGCGCAGGCCGGACAGGTCCTGGAAGAAGCCGTGCACCTCCAGCGGCGTACCGTCCGCGTCCGTCACGGCCTCGGCGACGATCCGCAGGTGACGGACCCCGCGGCTGGTCGTGATGCGGAAGGGCTGGTCGATCGCGGTGCCGTCGCGCAGCAGCCGCTGTGCCGCCGCCGTCAGCTGCGGCAGGTCCTCGGGCAGGACGGACTCGGGCAGGTCCTCCAGTCGCATCGGGCCGAGGCCCTCGTCCCGGTCGAAGATGGTGAACACGTGCGGGGACCAGGTGATGGTGTCGGTCACCAGGTTCCAGTCGGCCCAGCCCAGGTTGCCCAGGCGCTGCACGGCGGCCAGCCGGCGCTCCTGCCGGTCGGCGAGGTCGTGGCGGGTCCAGGACACCACCAGGTGGTGGCCCAGCCGGGACACCCGCAGCGAGTAACTGGAGTGGTGCGGGATGCCGGCCACGACCTCCTCGTAGGTGAACGGTCCGCTCGCGAACGGCTTGCCGGTGGCGAGGACCTCCCGGTAGCCCTCCCACAACTCCGTCCCGGCGAAGGTCGGGTAGCACTCCAGCACGCGCAGCCCGACCAGTCCGCGCCCCCGGCGGCCCGCGACGTCCACCGACTCGGGCGCCGCCGCCTCGATGCGGAAGTCCTCCAGGGTGCCGTCCGGCCCGTGCAGCGGTGCGAGCAGGATCACCGACCCTGACAGGGCGTCCAGGATCTGCTGCACGCTCTCCACGGACGGGTCGCGGCGCGGCGGCGCCGAGTCGAGCGTAGCCATCCGGCCGGCGCACAACTGCACCGCTCCCACGAGCAGTTCGCGCTCCACAGGGGTGAACGGCCGGTCCGTGCCGCGCAGGACGGCGATCACTTCGTCGACCTCGCCCCCGGCCTCCACCGGCAGCCAGGCCCGCGCGGGCCAGCGCCGCTCGGCGCCCTCGGGCACGTCGTACGCCTCGCGCCCCTCGGAACCCTCGACCCAGACCGGCTTGTGGCCCCGCCGCGGATCGCCGGGGGGCCGTCCGCCCGCGTCCGGTCCGTCCCACCGGGCCGCCTCGACGGCGTCGATCCCCGCGTGGCCGGTCAACCGCATCCCGTCGTCGCTCGAGGTCCACACCAGGACGGCCTCGATCCCGGTCCCGCCCGCCAGGTGGTCCAGCAGGCAGTGCGCGAGCGCCGGCCGGTCCCGCACCGTCGCGAGCCCCAGGCCCAGCCGGCCCAGCAGCAGGGTGGCCTCGCGGGCGGAGCCGGGGGCGGGGGCCTGCGCGGCCGGGTCGGCGGGCACCAGGTACTGCGCGGACGCGAACGCCGAACCGCCGCTCACCGGCTGCGGGCGCCGCCGCCTGCGCCCGCGCCGGCCCCGCAGCGGACGGATGGCCCCGAGGGTCAGCCAGCACTCCTCGACGAGCGTGCGGTCGGCCGAGACGGACCGCTCCAGGAGGAGGTCGTAGGCCTCCTCCGCGGAACAGCCCTCCTGCACCATCACGGCGCCCTTGGCGCGCTCCAGCACCGGCAGCAGCGCGGCGACCCGTTGCAGGTCGACGATCTCGGCCCGCTGGCGGGCCACCACCTTGGCCAAGGCGGGGGATTCGGACCCCGCTTGCGGCCGGAGCGGCTCTTCCCGTGGCGTCACGCCTAGAGCATGGCACAGCGAAAGGCGCGGGTCAGCAGGATGTGGACGGGGGAGGGGAGCACCGTGTAAAGGGGCGTCCGCACGTCCGCGCGCCGGTGCGCCCCGGGGCCCGGACCTGCGCGGACCCCTGGGGCGATCAACGAAGGCCGACGGTGGTCGAAGACGGTCGCTCCCGGTCGGGGACCGCTCGTGACCGCGCACGACTGGGCGACCCCGCCCACCCCTCCTACGCTCGAAGGGTCGGCGACGAACCGCCGCCGGGAACGGCAAGGAGCGCGTCATGACGAACACGACCGACCCCGACCAGGCCGACCGCGCGCTGAAGGCCCGGCACCGCGCGATGTGGGCCCAGGGCGACTACCCCACCGTGGCCGCCGAGCTCATCCCGGAGCTGGGGGGTGTCCTGGTCGAGGCCTGCGGTGTGCGCGCCGGCGACCGGGTCCTCGACGTGGCCGCCGGGACCGGCAACGTCGCCGTGCCGGCCGCGCTGGCCGGCGCCGACGTGGTCGCCTGCGACCTCACCCCCGAGCTGCTGGAGACCGGGCGGGCCCTGGCCGAGCGGCGCGGCGCACGGCTGCGCTGGCAGGAGGCGGATGCCGAGGATCTGCCCTTCGACGACGCCGCGTTCGACACCGTGCTGTCCTGCGTCGGGGTCATGTTCGCCCCGCACCACCAGCGGGCGGCCGACGAACTGGTCCGGGTCTGCCGCCCCGGCGGCACCGTCGGCCTGCTGAGCTGGACACCGGAGGGCTTCCTCGGCCGGATGCTCGCCACCATGAAGCCCTACGCGCCCCCGCCCCCGCCGGGCGCCCAGCCGCCCCCGCTGTGGGGGGACCCGCAGCACGTACGTGAGCTGCTCGGGGACCGGGTCACCGCCGTCGAGGCCGAGCGGCGCACGGTCGTGGTGGACCGGTTCGCGACCCCCGAGGAGTTCCGCGCCTACTTCAAGGAGCGCTACGGCCCCACCATCGCGGTCTACCGGTCCCTCGCCGACGACCCCGCACGCGCCGCCGCGCTCGACCGCGACCTGGCCGACCTGGCCCGCGCCCACGGACTGGGGGCCGAGGACGGCCGTACCACGATGGAGTGGGAGTACCTGCTGTTCACCGCCCGCAGGTCGGACTGAGGGGTGCGGCGGCGCCCCGGCGGCGAAAATGCCTGGCGCGGCCGGGGGAGGACGACGAAGACTCTCCCCATGGCGGACATGGGGGCGTTTCGCGAGGCGGTCACCGCATGGGCGGCCACGGGCTCCGGGGACCCGGGCGACCGGGCGCGGGACCTGGCCGCTCGGCTGCCCGTCCGGTCGGTCGTCCTGCTGGAAGGGCTGAGTGACGCCGCCGCCGTCGACGCGCTCGCGGCGCGCCGCGGCCGGGACCTGGCCCGCGAGGGCGTCTGCGTGCTGCCGATGGGCGGCGCGACGAACGTGGGCCGCTTCGCCCGCCTGCTGGGGCCGGCCGGCCTCGGCCTGCGCCTCACCGGCCTGTGCGACGCGGGGGAGCGCCGCTACTACGACCGCGCCCTGGAGCACGCCGGGCAGGCGGGCGGCGCCGTCTTCGTGTGCGCCGCGGACCTGGAGGACGAACTGATCCGCGCCCTCGGCGTGCCCCGGGTGTGCGCACTCGTCCGGGCCCAGGGCGAGGAACGCCCCCTGCAGACCTTCCTGCACCAGCCCGCCCAGCAGGGCCGCCCCGCCCCGGAGCAGCTGCGGCGCTTCCTCGGCACGAAGTCGGGACGCAAGATCCACTATGGCCGCGTCCTGGTCGAGGCCCTCGACCCCGACCGCACGCCCGTCCCGCTCGACCTCCTCCTCGCCCACGTCTGATGGCGGCCCGGCCCGGGTCCCGGTCCCTGCGCGCCGACGCCTCGGAACCATTGCCTCCGCGCCGACGCCCCCCGACGCGTTACCCTCCGTGAGACCCGCCCCCCGGACCGGGTGATCGGTACGGATCGTGACAGCTGAGAGAGTGGTGGGCATGGACATGGGCAAGGACACAGTTCGCAGGAACAACGTCACCGTCACCGGCAACCCCGAGGGCCGGACGGTGGTGCTGGCCCACGGGTTCGGCTGCGACCAGAACATGTGGCGGCTCACCGTGCCGGCCCTGTCCGACGACTACCGCGTCGTGCTGTTCGACTACGTCGGCTCGGGCCGCTCCGACCCCTCCGCCTTCTCCGAGCAGCGCTACGCCTCCCTGGACGGCTACGCCCAGGACGTGGTCGACGTCTGCGAGGCACTGGACCTGACCGACGCGGTGTTCGTGGGCCACTCGGTCAGCGCGATGACCGGCGTGCTCGCCGCCGCCCGGGTCCCCGAACGGATCGGCGCCCTGGTGATGATCGGCCCCTCCCCGCGCTACATCGACGACGAGGGCTACCGGGGCGGTTTCAGCGCGGCGGACATCGACGAACTGCTGGACTCCCTGGAGTCCAACTACCTGGGCTGGTCCGCTGTCATGGCCCCGGTGATCATGGGCAACCCGGAGCGGCCCGAACTCGGCGACGAGCTGAAGAACAGCTTCTGCGCCACCGACCCCGACATGGCCCGCGTCTTCGCGCGCACCACGTTCCTGTCGGACTCCCGGGACGACCTGAAGACCGTCTCGGTGCCGACGCTGGTGCTGGAGTGCACCCAGGACGTCATCGCGCCCCGCGAGGTCGGCGCCTTCGTGCACCGCTCCATCCCCGGCTCGACCCTCGTGACCCTGGAGGCGACGGGCCACTGCCCGCACCTGTCCGCGCCCGAAGCCACCAATGCGGCCATCAGGTCCTTCCTGGCGGCGCTGCGATGATGTGTTCCGCCGGGGAACGACCGGATCCGTACGACGCCGAGGACGGAGGAGTCCCGCCCGCGGCGTTCGCCTCCCTGCTGGAGGACAGCGTCGAGGAACTCTACGAGAACGCGCCCTGCGGCTACCTGTCCACGCTGATGGACGGCACCGTCGCCAAGATCAACGCCACCCTGCTGACCTGGCTCGGCCTGCGCCGCGAGGACGTCGTGGGCCGGATGCGGTTCAGCGACCTGCTGTCCGTGGGCGGCAAGTTGTACCACGAGACCCACTTCGCGCCGCTGCTGCGGATGCAGGGCGAGATCAGCGGCATCGCCCTGGAGATGCGGCAGGCGGGTGGCGGTCGCATCTCCGTCCTGGTGTCGTCGGTGGTCAAGCGCGGCACCACCGGCGAGCCCCTGCTGATCCGCACCACCGTCTTCGACGCCTCGGACCGGCGCGCCTACGAGGAGGAACTCCTGCGGGGCCGCAGGGTCGCCGACGAGGCCCGTCGCCAGGCCGAGGCCGACCGGGCCCGGCTGCAGCAGGCACTGGCCGTGCTCCAGCAGTCGCTGCTGCCGGACACCCTGCCGCCGATCCCCGGTGTGGAAGCGGCCACGCACTACCACACGGCTTCGTCCGACCAGGTCGGTGGTGACTTCTACGACGTCTTCCCCGTCGACGGCAAACGGTTCGGCTTCTTCCTCGGTGACGTGTGCGGCAAGGGTCCCGAAGCGGCCGCGGTCACCTCGCTGACCCGCTACACGCTGCGCGCCGCCGCCGTGCACGACCCCGACCCCGTCGCCGCCCTCACCACCCTCAACAAGGTGCTCCACCAGCGCTACACGGGCAGTGGTGACCCCCGTTTCTGCACGGCGGTGTTCGGCACGCTGGAACCCGACGCGGCGACGGGGCGGGTGGGCGTCCACCTCGGTTCGGGCGGGCACCCGCCGGCGCTCGTCGTGCGCGCCGACGGCACGGTGGACCCGCTGCACACGCCCGGCGGTCTGCTGGTCGGCGTCCTGCCCACGGCGCGGTTCGTCACCACCACGGCCGTCCTCGCCCCCGGCGACACCCTGGTGCTCCACACCGACGGGCTCACCGAGGCCCGCACCGGGAGCGACCGCACCAGCCTGTTCGGGGAGGACGCCCTGCGTGACTTCCTCGCCGCGCACGCCGGCCGGTCCCCGGGGGACCTGATCGGGGCGCTGATCACCCTGCTGGACGGTTTCGGGGACGGCCTCGACGACGACACCGCCCTGCTCGCCCTCGGCGTGCCCGCCGACCGCACCACACCGGACGCACGATGAGCCCGCTGAAGATCGTCACGCGTGACGCCACGACCGGCCCCGTCCTGGAGGTCGTCGGAGACCTCGACTTCGCCCACGCCCCCGCACTGCGGGAACGGATCAGCACGCTCGTCGTCCCGCCGGGCCGGCGCCTCGTACTGGACCTGGGCGGCCTCGAGTTCTGCGACTCCAGCGGCATCACCGCGCTGATCGCCGCCCACAGCCACGCCCAGGCCGCCCGGGCCGAGGTGGTGCTGGCCTCCGTCCCCGCCAACACCCTGCGCATCCTGCAGATGGTCGGCCTCGACCAGGTCTTCACCGTGCAGCCGGACAGCGACGCGGCCACCCGTACCTGAACCTTCACGAACCAGCCAGGCGCCGCGCATGAAGGGTCGGACGCAGGGCAGACGGAAGCGCAGGAGGTCAGACAACTATGGTTCCTTTGCTGCTCGTTCTACTGCTCGCGCTGATCCTGTTCGGCGCCGGTTTCGCCGTGAAGATCCTGTGGTGGATCGCCATCGCCGTCCTGGTGGTGTGGCTGCTCGGCTTCGTCATGCGCTCCACCAGCGCAGGCGGTGGTCGCGGCCGCTGGTACAGGTGGTGACGCACACCGCACCGACGGCACACATCGCGGGGCCCGGCCGGATCACGGCCGGGCCCTGCCGTGTGCCCCGGCTCCGCCGGCCCGGCAGCGGAGGGTCACGCCGCACCGCCCGGAAATAGTCGGCGACACGCGCCCGGGGGAGGCGTGGAGCCGCGGCCACCGGTGTCACCCTTGCACCCGTTCCGTCGTGGGAGACAGGTGTACGCCTGTGAACTCGGGGAACACGTAGGCGTGCCCGGCGCCGCCCGGCGGTCCCGATCGGACGTGTCGGCAGCCCGCTGCCCCCCAGGCGCGGCCGACGGGCGTGGGCGTGTGCGGATGAGAAGAGGGATCGTGATGCTGCTTCCGGCGGAGAAGGACCTGCGGGCCACGCTGGCTCGGTTCGCGCAGGTGCGCATCGAACACGACGTACGCCCCACCGGCACCACCAGCCTGGCCCTCGAGGACGTCACCCGGGCGCTGTGCGCCCTGACCGGGACCACCACCGTCGAGGACGCGCTCCGCGAGGCGGACGCACTGCTCGACCGCTGCCGCACCGAGCGCCTGGGCGCGGCCAAGGGGACGGCGACGCTGGCGGCGTAGAGCCCCCCGCGGCGCGGGCCGCCCCCGTTCCGCCGGTCACCTTTTCGCTGCTCACCCCGGATATCAAGCCGCGTCTGTCGCGGCTCACCCCCGGCTCTCAAGCCGCGTCGCGGTGCCGCGCTCCCGAGGCGTGCGCCGCCCGGGAGGCCGACTGCCCTCCTCCGGGGAGCAGGCGCAGGTGGCGGCGCCCGCCCGCGTGCCGGGGCGCCGTGGGCGGCCCGGACATCCAGTTCTCCACCCGGTCCATCAGCAGGAGCGTCAGCCCCAGCGCCGGCAGGACCAGGACCGCAATGACCGTCACAGCAACGTTCCCTCCTCGGCTCACGACCTCCCCACGGGTGCCCGCATCCCGACGAGAAGGCCACCTGGGCGTGTAAGAGTCGTGTGAACGTCAGACCGTGCCCGTTCGCCCGCCCTGAACTCGACGGTTCGGGGTACTCGCGCGCTCAGGGGACGGCGCCGGTCACCAGGAAGAGCCGGGCCGACCACTACGGACAGGGACGGGAGGTGACCGCTGTGTCGAACACGCAGCCGCACTACGCCGAAGCCGGCGACAGCACTGCGCGCTCCGGCCAGGAGCCGGTGGGCGAGCTGGTCCAACGGGCCTCGCAGCAGCTGACGGAGCTGGTGCGCGGCGAGATGAGGCTGGCGCAGGCGGAGATGAAGGAGAAGGGCAAGCGCTACGGCAAGGGCGGTGGCCTGTTCGGCGGCGCCGGAGTCGTGGGCTTCCTGATGCTGCAGGCGCTGGTCGCCACCGCGATCGCGGCGCTGGCGGTGCCGCTGCCGGTGTGGGCCGCGGCGCTGATCGTCACGGCGGTGCTCGGGGTGATCGCCGCGGTGATGGCCCTGAGCGGCAAGAAGCAGATGCAGCAGGCCGCGCCGCCCAAGCCCGAGCAGACGATCGAGAACGTGAAGGCCGACGTGGCCGAGATCAAGGGGAGTGCACACCGATGACCCAACCGCCGCACGACGAGCCCACTGCCGCCAACCCCGAGGAACTGCGGGAGCAGGTCGAGCAGACCAGGGCCGAACTCGGGCAGACGGTCGAGGCGCTGGCGGCCAAGGCCGACGTCAAGGCGCGTACGCAGGAGAAGGCCGCCGAGGTGAAGGAACAGGCCGCCGCGAAGGCCAGCGACGTCAAGGAACAGGCCACGGCGAAGGCGGTCGAGGTCAAGGAACAGGCCGCCGCCAAGGCCGCCGAGCTGAAGGAGCAGACCGCCCTGAAGGCCGGCGAGCTGAAGGCCAAGGCCGCCGAACTGGCGCACCAGGCGCAGGACAAGCTGCCGGACCCGGTCAAGGAGAAGGCGGCCCTGGCCGCCGAGCAGGCCCGGACCAAGGCGGGCCATGCCGGACAGCTCTGGCAGGACAAGGCGCCCGAGCCGGTGCGGCAGAAGACCGCCCAGGGTGCGCAGCTGGCACGGGACAACCGCAAGGCGCTGCTGGTGGTCACGGGCGTGGCCGTGGTGGCGTGGCTGGCCTTCCGCCGCAAGGGCTGACGGGGGTCGGCAGTTCCGCCGAAGCGAGGGGAGGGCCGGCGCGTCGGACGACCGCCGGCCTTCACCCTGCCCGACACCCATCGAACGGAGAACCCACGCAGCCATGTCCGACCAGCATGCCGCTGCCGCGGTGACCGCCGCCGCAGCCGTCGCCCTGATCCTGGTGGCCCGGGCCGCGATCGTCCACCAGGGCCGGCGGCACGCCGGCGCCCGGGCCCACCTGCGCCGGCGTTCGGTGCGATCGGTGCGGTCCGCGGTTCCGGCCACCGTCCCGGACGGCGCGGCCGCCCACTCGGCCGTGCAGGAGGCCGAGCGGTACGTCCACCACTGCTGGCAACAGCTCCGGACGCGTACGGATCCGCCCGAATGACCTCCGTGCGACCGGCGGTGCTGGTGCCGACCCACCCAGGGAGGGCGTTTAGGCTGATCGGGGCCGAGGCGCGGGACGACCGAGGTCACCGCTGTCCGGTTCTGGCGCACCCGGGTGGTCATGGCGAACGGTGTGGCATGCGGTGCGAGTTGACGGGTACGGGCGCCCGTGTGAACGGGGAGTGAGGGCGAGGCCAGTGACTACTCCAACCGGCGGCGACGGTCGCCCGGGGCCGGACGAGCAGCTGATGCGGATCGGCCACGCGCTGCGCGACGAGAACGGCTGCATCGCCCAGGCGCGCGACCACGCGGCCGCCTTCCTCGACAGCGCCGGCGCCGACCACCAGGTGCCCGTCTCCGACCGCACGAGGGACCTGACCCAGCTGGTGGTCAGCGAACTGGTCACCAACTCCCGCAAGTACGCGCCGGGACCGATCCTGATGGAACTGCGCCTCACCACCCGGGCCGTCGAGGTGGTGGTGTGGGACAGCGACCCGACGGTCCCGGAGGCACGCACCGCCGACCCGGCCCGTATCGGCCAGCACGGTCTGGAGATCGTCAAGGCGATCGCCGAGGGCTTCTTCGTCGAACAGGAGCCGGTGGGCAAGCGCATCACGGCCCGCATCGCCCTGACCGACCTGCCCACGGACACCGACGACCGCCGCGACCCGGGCCCCGTCCGCCTGCCCTAGGTCGTGTCCGCAAAGTCCCTCCCCCAGAGGGGGGACCCCCAGCCCTGCGACGCCCGGCACGCTCCCCCACGCTCGGCTTCGCTCGCGCGGGAGGGGCCCCCACCGCCGCACCGGGCGGACACCCGAGTACGGCCAGTACGCGGGTGTCCGCCCGGCACGCCGAGAGCACGCACCGGACGCCGCAGGGCCCGCCCTTCGGGCGGACGACGGGACTTTGCGGACACGACCTAGCCGCCCGAAGAACCGCCCGCCCGGACGCTGCGATATCGGATTGCCCCGGGCGGGCGGATCACGTTGTGTGGGCGGCATGACCGAACTGCGCACCGACCGCCTCGTCCTGCGTCCATGGCGGGCGTCCGACCTCGCACCGTGGGCGGCGATGAACGCCGACCCCGAGGTCCGCCGGCACCTGGGCGACCTGCTGACCCGCGAGCAGAGCGACGCCTCCGTGGCCCGGTTCCGGGCCGAGTTCGAGGAGCGGGGCTACGGATGGTGGGCCGTCGAGGTGCGGGCCACGGGTGCGTTCACCGGATTCGCGGGCCTGGACCGGGTGGACGACGGCCTGCCGTTCGGCGGGTTGGAGATCGGCTGGCGGCTCGCGCGCGAGGCGTGGGGGAAGGGGTACGCCACCGAGGCCGCGCGGGCGGTCCTGGACTTCGGCTTCGACACCCTCGGACTCCCCGAGATCCTCGCCGTCACCACGGCCACCAATCTCCGTTCCCAGGCGGTGATGCGCAGGATCGGCATGACCCGGGACCCGGACGGCGACTTCGACGACCCCACCGCACCCGAAGGACCACTGCGTCCGCAGGTGCTCCACCGCATCGCCCGCGGTGGGCGGGCCTGACGGCACCGGAGCCGGACGCGGTACGTAGACCTGACGGCGCCGGAGCCGAACTCGTCATGGTGCAGCGCTCGTTCAGGCCGGAACCCGGAGGCCCCGCACACACACCGACGGCTCCCCCTGCTCGGCAGGTGGGAGCCGTCGTGTGGTGTCGCGGTGTCTGCCGCGTCAGGTCAGGCGTGACGGTGCGAGTGCCGGTTGCCCGTGAAGACCCGGTACAGGGCCAGCAGGATGAGGGAGCCCACGATGGCGGCGATCCAGGTGGACAGCTCGAAGAAGCCGTCGACGGAGTCGACGCCGAAGATCACCTTGCCCAGCCAGCCACCGAGCAGACCGCCGGCGATGCCGATGAGCATGGTGATGATGATGCCGCCCGGGTCCTTGCCCGGCATGAGGGCCTTGGCGATGGCGCCGGCGAGCAGACCGATGATGATCCACGCGAGGATGCCCATGTGCGTCTCCGTCTCGTCGTATAAAGAATGTGTCAGAACATCGTGTGTACCGAATCCGCGCGTACAAACGTCTCTGTCACATCGCGATCTTGACGAACTTTCGGCATTGGGCCGGAGCCGTGCCGTGACCTGCCGTCAGACGCCGCCGGCCGGGTCGGTGACGGGCGCGTCCGGCTCCGTGATGACGCCGTGCAGGCCCAGGCGGACCAACAAGGCGGACAGGTGCTCGCTCAGACCGGTCACGGTCAGCGAGCCGTCGAGCGCGACCAGGCGCTGGTACCAGGCGATGAGCGCGGTGATGCCGGTGGAGTCCAGAACTGCCACGCGGGACGCGTCCAGGGTGAGGTGCCGGCAGCCCTCGTCGATCATCCGGTCGCCCAGCGCCCGCAGGCCTGGTGTGGTGTCGAGGTCGACGTCCTCTGGCAGTGTCGCGGTGACGTGGTCACCTGCGCGGTCGGTGACGTGCAGCACGGCCGTACCTCCGGATCAGCGGCCGGGCTGTCGCTGGGGCGAACACCTTGGCGAGGAGACACCGGGCCGGGTGACAAGGCTACCGGCGCGCGGGACGCCCTCGTTACCATTCGTCGCGCCGGTCACGATTCGGGTCATTTCCGGGGGTGCCGTCACGGTGATACCGGATGGAGGAGGTTGCAACCGGGAGGGAGATGCGGGACGGTTGCCGTACGACATCTTTTTCCCATCGCAGGAAGGTGGTGAGGTGCGCACGATGCGTGCCTCCGCTTGTGGCTGTTTCCCGCGGCATTCCCGCCCGCCCGTCCGACGCCGACCGCACGGTCGGCACGACGTGGTCTGACGCCCCCTGTCCTGTCCTCGTCGCCGACCGCGACGGCGGCCTCGTCCGGATGAACGGCGCGGCCCGCACCCTGCTGCCCGGAGCCGTCGACGGCGAGCCCCTGGACCAGCGGGTCCCGACCTGGCTCTCCGACGCCCACCACCAGGTCAGCCAGGGGGAGCACGCCCCGGCCGACGCGCCCCACGCCGGAAGCATCGACGACCGCTTCTTCGCGGCGCACCCCACGCCCGGCGCCGACGGTGAGGTCGTGTGGTGGCTGGTCGAGGAGACCGACCGACGCCTGGCCCGGGCGCTGGACGACGCCCAGGGGCGCTCCCGGATACTCACCGAGGTGTCGAGCACGCTGCTGTCGACGCTCAATGTGGGGCGCTGCATGGACACGGCCGCCGCCATGGCCGCGGAACACCTCGCCGAGGCCGCCGTCCTCGTCGCCCCGCCGCAGGGCCGGCGGTACCCGCTGACCCACGCCCAGCGCGGCGGACGGGTGAGTCATGTCACGCGGCGGATCGACGTGGCCGCCGTGCCCGGCCTGGCCGAGGCCCTGCAGGGTTTCCCGCCGGTGCCCGCCCGCTGGATCAACCCCGACGACCTCCCGGACTGGGCGGTGCCCGACGGGTTCGCCGGGCCGGTCAACTCCGTGATCGTCACCCCGCTGCCCGGTCACGGCGTGCCCGCGGGCGCGCTGATCCTGCTGCGGTCCAGCACCGAGCAGGCCTTCACCGAGGGCGAGGAAGCCTTTGCCCGGCTGTTCGCCGCCAGGGCCGGCGCCGCCCTGTCGGCGGCCCGTCTGTACAGCGAACAGACCCGGATCACCGAGACGTTGATGCAGGAGCTGCTCCCGCCGACGCTGACCTCCGTGCACGGCGTCGACTTCGCCGGGGGCTACCGCGCGGCGAAGGAACAGGACCGGGTCGGGGGCGACTTCTACGACGTCCACCCCGCCGCCCACCCCTCCCAGGAGACCCTGGTGGTCCTGGGTGACGTCGCCGGCAAGGGTCTGGACGCCGCCGTGCTCACCGGCAAGATCCGCAACACGCTGCACGCCCTGCTGCCGCTGGCCGACGACCACGAGCGGCTGCTCAACCTCCTCAACGGCGCGCTGCTGACCTCCCGTCACACCCGCTTCGCCACCCTCGTCCTCGCCTCGGTGCTCCGCCGCGGCGGAAAGGTGCACCTGCGGCTGACCAGCGCCGGTCACCTGCCGCCGCTGATCGTCCGCAACGACGGCACGGTCGAGGAAGTGGCCACCCGCGGGACCCTGGTGGGGGCGCTGCCGACGGTCACGGCCACCACGGTGCGGACCGTGCTGGCGCCCGGTGAGACCTGTGTGCTGTTCACCGACGGCATCACGGAGGCCCGCGGCGGCCCGCTGGGCGACGACCTCTTCGGCGACCACCGGCTGCGCCGGGCCCTGTCGCCGTGCGCGGGCATGCCCGCGGAGGCGGTCGTGGAGCGGGTGCAGATGCTGGCCTCCGAGTGGGTGGGCGCCGGCCGTCACGACGACATGGCCGCCGTCGCCATCAGCGCCCCCAGGACCGGACGCCTGACCGTGGTCAACGGTCAGGTGGGGCGCCAGGAGGGGCGGAGGAACAGGTGAGACCCGACATACTCGCCGACCGGCTCAGGGACGAGCTGTGGGACGCGGTGGTCGACGGCGAGGAGTACCGGGCCGTCGACCTCGTCCACGCGGCCGCCGGCGACGGCGTGGACGAGGAGACGCTGCTGCTGGAGGTGATCGCCCGCGTCCAGGAGAAGATCGGCGTCGAATGGGCCGCCGACCGCCTGACCGTCGCCCAGGAGCACGCCGCGACGGCCATCAACGAACGGGTCGTCGCCTCCCTGGCCGACCGCCGCCGGGCCGCCCGGCGCACGGAGGTCCCGCGGGGCCGGGTGACCGTCAGCTGCATCGACGGCGAATGGCACGCGTTCCCGGCCCGGCTCGTCGCCGAGGTCCTCGGGCTGCACGGATGGCGCGTGGACTACCTCGGTGCCCAGACCCCCACCCCGCACCTGGTCGCCCACCTGCACCGCACCGACCCCGACGCGGTGCTGCTGTCGGGTTCCATCGCCACCCACCTGCCGACCGCGCACGCGGCCGTGACCGCCTGCCAGGCCGTCGGCGTGCCGGTCCTGGCCGGCGGTCGCGCCTTCGGCCCCGGCGGCCGGTACGCGCGGGCGCTGGGCGCCGACCGGTGGGCACCCGACGCCCGGGGCGCGGTCGACGTGCTCGCGGCGGGACTCGCCCGGCCCCGTCCGGCGGCCGTGCGGCAGGTCTCCGAGGACCTGCCGCACCTGGTCGACCAGGAGTACACGATGGTCGTCCAGTCCCGGCCGCAGCTGGTCAAGCAGACGCTGGTCGAGCTGGAGACGCGCTTCCCGGCCGTACGCGACTACGACGACGACCAGCGCGAGCGCACCGCCGAGGACCTCGCCCACATCGTCGACTACCTGGCGACGGCCCTCTACGTCGACGACCCCGAGGTCTTCACCGGCTTCCTCCAGTGGACGGCGGGTGTGCTGGAGGCCCGGCACGTGCCCGCGCACTCCCTGCTGGCGGGCCTCGACGCCCTGGCCGGCCAGCTCCGCGAATTCCCCCGCACCCTGAGCCTCATCGAACAGGGCAGTGCCGCCGTGCGCGGCCGGCCCGCCCCCCGTCCTGTCCCCGGCACCGACTTTGGCGTATGACCGATCTGCATTCCGACGAGTTCGTCCTCACCGTCCTGCGCGACCCCCTCACGCTGACCGTGCGGGTGTCCGGCGAACTCGACTACGACACCAGCGACGACCTCCTCAGAGCCGTCGTCGCGCACCTGACCGAACCGTGCGGCTTCCGCGACGTCCGGCTGGACTTCCGGGACCTGCGGTACATCGACTCGACAGGACTGTCCGCCCTGTTGATGATCCACCGCCGGACCAGTGCGGCCGGGGTGCTCCTGCACCTGGACCACCGGCCGGACTTCCTGGAACGGATGCTCACGATGACCAACGTGCTGGACCACCTCACCGCCCCGGGGCACCGTGAGGAGGCCGCGGAGGCCGCCGCCCAGGACGACGACGCCACCGGAGCGGGCGTCCCCTGAGGCCCCGGGGGACCGTCCCGCACGGGCCCCTGCCTAGGGGGTGCCTTGTCGATCAGGCCGGGCTCGCGGCGTCCGGCACCGCGCCTCGCCGCGTTGTCGTCACTCGCCGATGCTCCGCATCGACTCCCTCCTCCGCCTTGCGATGCACGGCACCGGACGCCGCTCCCTGATCCGGCCTGATCGACAAGACACCCCCTAGCGGGTCCCGTCCAGGACCATCCTGGCCACGACCTGCTTGCCGTCGGCGAGGGCGACGGTGCGCACCTGCTCGCACAGCCGGGCGATCAGGTGCATGCCGTGGCCGCCGACGCGCCCCGGGTCGTGGGGGCGCTGCTGCGGCACGCTGGACGAGCTGTCGCGGACCGTCACCGTGAGCACGGCGGCGTCCGGCGTCAGTTCCAGCAGCAGACCGCCGTCGCCCGGCGCGTGCCGGACCGCGTTGGTGACCAGTTCACTGACCACCAGCTGGGCGTCCTGGCTCGCCCGCTCGTCGGCCGGGTGTCCCGCCCGCGCGAGGAGCGTGCGCACCGCCCGCCGGGCGTCGCCGATCGCCACGCCCGTGCTGTCCCAGACCACGCAGTACCGGACGGGTGCCGGCACGCCGTGGTCGTTCACCGTCTGTCGCACGAGCGGAATGACGGTCGAGGGGGCCCCGAGGGTTGTACGGGGAAGTCCTGTGTTCACGCGCAGTCGCAGTTCTGTCGTTCTCGGTCACTCACGGTGGCCGTCTCCTCGGCCGTCGGGGTCGGGACGCCCGTCGCGAGGGGCGGCGTCACGGTCGCGGGAGCCGGGGCGGACACCCGTGTCGGCGATCGCGAAGTGCTCCAGTGTGCCGCTGACCGTCAGCAGACGGCTCACCGGGGGCGGCAGCGGGCCCAGCAGGACGAACTCACGGCCGCTCTCCGCGTGGCGGCGCCGCGCGTCGAGGAGGGCGTTGAGGAGCATGCTGTCCGCGAAGGTGATCTGTGAGAGGTCCACCGCCGTGGTCGGCAGGGCCGCCCGGTCGGCAGCCGCCCACGCCTCGACGAAGTCCTCCTCGTCGTCGTGGTCCACTTCGCCGCGCACCGTGATCACGAAGGTGTCCTCGTGCCGGGTGACGTGCACTTTCGTATCAGGGGCCGCGTGCATGGAGCCATCCTCACATCCGACGGCCGCGCCGGGCCACCCCGGTCGGGGTATCGGTCCGGTACCGGACCGGCGGCGCGTTCCCCCGTCACCGCCCGTGCGGGCGTGCTCGGTGTCCGCGCGGGTACCTGATGGCTGTTCCCCCGGCGGCAGCCCGGGGGCTGCCCTGTTCCGACCCCGCCCGATCCGTCCCTGTCCGGTCCGGTCCGTCCGCGTACGGCCCGACGGAGGACCGAGCGGGAACCGAGAGAGAAAGGGACCGGTGACGCCTCCCGACGACGCCGCACCCGGCGCATCGCCCGTCAGCGAGGTCTTCGCCGCCGACGCCGAGGTCGGCCGCCACCTCGCCGCCGTCGACTGGGCCGCGACCCCCCTGGGACCGCCCGAGGAATGGCCGCAGAGCCTGCGCACCGCGGTGAGCATCCTGCTGTCGTCGAAGTTCTCGATGTGGATGGCGTGGGGCCCCGAACTGACCTTCTTCTGCAACGACGCCTACCGCCGCGACACCCTCGGCCAGAAGTACCCCTGGGCGCTGGGCCGTCCCGCCCGGGAGGTCTGGGCGGAGATCTGGGACGACATCGGCCCGCGCATCGCCACCGTGCTGACCACGGGCAGGGCGACCTGGGACCAGGCGCTGCGGCTGTTCCTCAGGCGCTCCGGCTACGTGGAGGAGACGTACCACACCTTCTCCTACAGCCCGTTGCACGACGACGCGGGCCTCGTGGTCGGCATGCTCTGCGTGGTCAGCGAGGAGACCGAGCGCGTCATCGGCGAGCGCCGCATGGCGACCCTGCGCGACCTGGGCTCCGACCCGAGCGTGGTGCGCACCGAACAGGAGATGCTCGACTTCGCCGGCGCCCAGCTCGGCCTGAACCCCCACGACCTGCCGTTCACCCTGACGTACCTGTTCGAGGACGGCGCCGGCGCGCGCCTCGCCGCCGCCACCGGCGTACCGGCCGGGCACCCGCTGGCCGTGCCGTCCCCCTCCGCGGACCGCGACGCGCCCTGGCCGGTGGACGAGCCGGCCCGGGGCGAGTCGGTGCTGGTGCCGCTGGACGGCGCCCGGTACCCCGACCCCCCGTCCGGCGCGTGGGCCGAGCCGCCCACGCACGCGCTGGCGCTGCCCCTGCTGCGCCAGGGCGGGGCGCCGTACGGCTTCATGGTGGCCGGACTCAACCGCTACCGGCCCCTGGACGAGGGCTACCGCAGCTTCCTCGAACTGGTCGCCGGGCACGTGGCCGCCGGGATCTCCGGGGCGCGCAGTTACCGGGCCCAGCAGCGGCGGGCCGAGGAGCTCGCCGAGCTGGACCACGCGAAGACCACGTTCTTCTCGAACGTCAGCCACGAGTTCCGCACCCCCCTCGCGCTGATCATGGGACCGGTGGAGGAGCTGACCTCCCGGCTCGCCGCCGCCGATCCGGAGCTGCGGGAGGACCTGGACGTCATCCACCGCAACGGGCTGCGGCTGGGCAAGCTCGTCAACACGCTGCTGGACTTCTCCCGCATCGAGGCGGGCCGGATGGAGGCCCGGTACGAACCGGTGGACCTCGCCGCGGTCACCGCCGAACTCGCCAGTGTCTTCCGCTCCGCCGTCGAGCGGGCCGGACTGCGCTTCGAGGTCGACTGCCCGCCCCTGCCCGAGCCGGTGTACGTCGACCGGGGCCTGTGGGAGAAGGTCGTCCTCAACCTCCTCAGCAACGCCCTGAAGTTCACCTTCGAGGGATCCGTCGCCGTCACGGTCCGCTCCGGGGACGGCGAGGCGGTGGTGACGGTGGAGGACACCGGCATCGGCGTCGCAGCCGAGGAGATGCCCCGACTGTTCGAGCGCTTCCACCGCATCGAGAACGCGCGGTCCCGGTCCCACGAGGGCAGCGGCATCGGCCTGGCCCTCGTGAAGGAACTCGTCACCCTGCACGGCGGCGGCATCGACGCCACCTCGGCCGAGGGCGCGGGCACCCGCTTCACGGTCCGGCTGCCCTTCGGGTCCGCGCACCTCCCCGCCGACGCCGTCGTCCCCGCGACGGGCTCCGACGCACCGTCCGGCACCGCCGACCCCTACGTGCGGGAGGCCCTGCGCTGGCTGCCGGGGGACGGGGCGTCGGCCGGGCCGGGCGCGGTCACGCCGGCCGGGGACCCGGACGTCGGCGCCCGGACGGCCTCCCCGGACGACGCCGCGTGGGTCCTGGTCGCCGACGACAACGCCGACATGCGCGAGTACCTCACCCGGCTGCTGCGCGGCGCGGGCTACCGGGTGGACACGGTCCAGGACGGCCGGCAGGCCCTGGACGCCGTCCGCAGGCACGCGCCGGACCTCGTGGTCAGCGACGTGATGATGCCGGGCCTGGACGGCCTGGCCCTGGTCGGCGCGCTGCGGGCCGACCCGCGCACCGCGTCCGTGCCCGTCCTGCTGTTGTCCGCGCGGGCCGGGCAGGAGGCATCCATCGAGGGCCTGCGGGCCGGCGCCGACGACTACCTCGTCAAGCCGTTCGCGGCCGCCGAGCTGCTCGCCCGGGTCCGGGCCGCCATCGAACTGGCCCGGCTGCGCGGCCACCACGCCCGCTGGCGCGCCGCCCTGGTCGACTCCCTGCAGGAGGCCTTCTTCGTCTGCGACGAGGACGGCACCGTCATCGAGATCAACCGGGCGTTCACCGACATCCTCGGCTACGGCCCGGAAGGACTGCCGTACGAGGCGGTCGAGCCGTGGTGGCCGGACGCCGGGTCCGCCTCCGGCGCCCAGGCGCAGGCCACCGCCGCCTTCCACCGGCTCGTCGCCGAGACCCGCGGCACCCAGACCCTGCCGGTCCGGCACCGGGACGGCCACCAGCTGTGGATCAGCGCCGCGTTCAGCCGGGTGCGCGACCCCGACACCGGCCGCACCGTCGTCGTGGGCACCTTCCGCGACGTCACGGCCGAGCACTACGCCGTCCAGCGCGACAGCGCCCTGGCCGCCCTGAGCACCCGGCTGTCCGGGGCGACCGGGCTGGCCGACGCGCTCCACGGCGCCCTGGACGAGCTGAAGAAGCTCTGGCAGGCCCGGCGGGTCCTCGCCGCGGTCTTCGGCCAGGGCGGCGACGGGGGAGCGGCCACCCTGGTCTCCACCGAGAAGTCCCTCACCTGGCAGGAGCTGGCGCCCGAGGAGCGCGCGGCGCTCACCGCCCTGCGGCAGCGCCCGCTGCTGACCCCGATCGCCGTGGGCAGCGGCGCCGGCACCCTGCTGGAGCACCCCGACGGGCCGCTCGCCCTCTGGGTCGACCCGGGGGAGTCCCGGCCCTTCACCGGCGACGACCAGCTGTTGCTGTCCCTGCTCGCCGGCCACCTCGCCCAAGGGCTGGCCCGGGCCCAGCAGATCGACCAGCAGCGGGAGACCGCGATCGCCCTGCAACGCGCCATCCTCGGCCCGTCCCGGCTGCCCAACGGATTCGCCGTCGCCTACGAGCCGGCCACCCCGCCCCTGGAGGTCGGCGGCGACTGGTACGACACCGTCGCGCTGCCCGACGGCCGCATCGGCATCATCGTCGGCGACTGTGTCGGCCGGGGCCTGGAGGCCGCCACCGTCATGGGGCAGCTGCGCAGCGCCTGCCGCGCGCTGCTGCTCCAGGACGGCGGCCCCGCGCAGGTGCTGCTCGCCCTGGACCGGTTCGCCGTGGGCGTGCCGGGCGCCCTGTGCACCACCGTCTTCTGCGGCGTCCTGGACCCCACGACCGGGGAGCTGCGCTACTCCAGCGCCGGGCACCCGCCGGGGGTCCTCGCCGGGCCCGACGGCACCGTCACCCTCCTGGAGGACGGCCGCTCCCTGCCGCTCGCGGTCCGCCCCGGCACCCCGCGTCCCGAGGGCACGTGCACGATCCCGCCGCGCGCGACCCTGCTGCTGTACACCGACGGGCTGGTCGAACGCCGCCGCCGTCCCCTGAGCGTCGGCATCGACCTGGCCGGTGCCGCCCTCGTCGCGGCCCGGGACGTCGTGTTCGGCGACCTGGCGGCCCACGTGATGGACCGGATGGCCCCCGAGGACGGGTACGACGACGACGTCGCCCTGCTGCTGTACCGCCACCCGGCGCCCCTGGAGGTGTCGTTCCCGGCGGAGTCGTCCCGGCTGGCGGTCGTGCGCGAGGCGCTGCGCGACTGGCTCGGCCGGTGCGACCTGCCGCCCCGCACCGTGCAGAACGTGCTGGTCGCGGCGGGGGAGGCGTGCGCCAACGCCATCGAGCACGGCCATCGCGAAGCCCCCGGCGCCCCCGTCACCCTGCGTGCCGAGGCGTTCGCCGACACCCTCCGGCTGTCCGTCTCCGACACCGGCCGCTGGAAGACCCCCCGACCGGAGCTGAACCCCCACCGCGGACGGGGCGTGCACCTGATGCGCGCCCTCATGCAGGACGTCACCATCACCCCCGGCCCCGTCGGCACCACCGTCGACATGCACACCAGGATCGTGTGATGACCACACCGCTGACACTGACTGCGGGCCGACGGCCCGACGGCACCGCGCAGCTCACCGCGGTCGGCGAGATCGACATGAGCAACGCCGAGGTGCTGGCCGACTCGCTGCGGGGCACGTCCGGACGGATCGTCCTGGACCTCACCCGCGTGCAGTACCTCGACAGCGCGGCCCTCAACGTGCTGTTCCAGCACGCCGACCGCCTGGAGATCCTCGCCGGCGCGCTGCTCGCGCCCGTGCTGTCGATCTCCGGCATCGCCGATCTGGCCACGGTACGCACGTCCCCGTGACGGCCGGACGGACGTCCCCCACCCCGGCACGGAGCGCGCACGCGCCGCGGCGCCGGTCCGGGGGTCCGGAACCGGCGCCGCGTGCGGCTCGGGCTGCCTCAGCCCGTCTGCTCAGCCCTTGGCGGCCTCGGCGGCGCCCTCTTCCGTGGTGGCGCTGGCCGTCGCCAGGTTGCCGCCCGCGTTCTCCAGGTGGGCGCGGACGAACCACTGGAACTGCTCCAGGTCCCGCAGCTGCTCGATGAGGAGGTCCTCCGTCGCCGGGTCGATCTCGCCCACGGTCTTCACCGCGGCCCGCAGGTCCTCGAGCAGGCCCGTGTACACCACGTCCAGCGCGCCGAGGTGCGCGATCGCGTCCTCACGGCCGATCGAGTAGTCGTCCCAGGTGCGCTCCTTGACCAGCGAACCCGGCGTGCCCTGGGCGACCCCGCCGAGGGCGGCGATGCGCTCGGCCACGTCGTCCGCCATGTCCCGCACCCGGTCGACCTGCGGGTCGATCATCTGGTGCACGGCGATGAAGTGCGGTCCGACGACGTTCCAGTGGATGTGCTTCAGCGTCAGGTGCAGGTCGTTGAGGGCGTGCAGCCGCAGGCGCAGGACGTCGATGAGCGTCCCCGCCGCCTCGCGCTCGATGCCCGGGACGGTGTACTTGGGGGTGAAGTCCTTCGCCATGTCAGCAACTCCTTGGTCTGGGGGGTTGATAGCTCTACGTGTGACCTGCCCGCGCGATCACATGCCTGTGACCTCAGGCTCAGTCGTTTCCGGTACCGGCGCGAGCGGGCTCGGGCGCACGGTGGGCCGATGTCCTCCGAACGGCCCACCCACACGTCGCATCCGCGCGGGGACGCCGCAGGGTAGAGACCTAGACGGAGCCCGGCGAAGAGCGCGGGACGCAAGCGGCCGACGACGCGACGGAACAGGTGACGGCAGACCCATGAACGACGAACCGACGCACACGACCGGCCGGCCGGGCGGCACCGACCGCCCGCGCTCCCTCACCTGCCTGGTCACCGGCGCCACCGGCTACATCGGCGGCCGGCTGGTCCCGGAACTGCTGGACGCCGGCCACCGGGTGCGCTGCCTCGCGCGCACCCCGGACAAGCTGCGCGACCAGCCCTGGGCGGACCGGGTGGAGATCGTCAAGGGCGACGTCACCGACGCGGAGTCGGTCGGCCGGGCGATGGCCGGGGTGGACGTGGCGTACTACCTGGTGCACGCGCTGGGCACCGGCCGCGACTTCGAGGAGACCGACCGCACCGCGGCCCGGATCTTCGGCGACCGGGCCCGGGCGGCCGACGTGGGCCGGATCGTCTACCTCGGCGGACTGACCCCCGAGGGCGTGCCGGAGGACGAGCTGTCGCCGCACCTGCGCTCGCGCGCCGAGGTCGGCCGGGTCCTGCTCGCCTCGGGCGTGCCCACCGCCGTCCTGCGGGCCGCCGTCATCATCGGCTCCGGCTCCGCCAGCTTCGAGATGCTGCGCTACCTCACCGAACGCCTGCCGGTGATGGTCACCCCCCGGTGGGTGCACACCCTCATCCAGCCGATCGCCGTGCGTGACGTGCTGCGCATCCTCGTCGGCTGCGCCACCCTGCCGCCGGACGTGAACCGCACCTTCGACATCGGCGGGCCCGAGGTGCTGACGTACCTGGAGATGATGCAGCGCCACGCCGCCGTCGCCGGACTCCCGCGCCGGATCATCGTGCCGGTACCGGTGCTGACGCCGGGCCTGTCGAGCCACTGGGTCGGCATCGTCACCCCGGTCCCCGCCTCGATCGCCCGCCCGCTGACGGAGTCGCTGCGCCACGAGGTGGTCTGCCGGGAACGGGACATCGAGCAGTACGTGCCCAGTCCGCACGGCCACCCGCTGCCCTTCGACCGCGCCGTCGCGCTGGCGCTGCAACGGGTGCGCGACGCCCAGGTCACCACCCGCTGGTCCTCCGCCTCCGTGCCCGGCGCGCCCAGCGACCCCCTGCCCACCGACCCGGACTGGGCCGGCGGCAGCCTGTACACCGATGTGCGCGAGCGGGAGACGGACGCGCAGCCGGACGCGCTGTGGCAGGTCATCGAGGGCATCGGCGGCGAGAACGGCTGGTACTCCTTCCCGCTGGCCTGGGCCGTGCGCGGCTGGCTGGACCGCCTGGTCGGCGGTGTGGGCCTGCGCCGCGGGCGCCGCGACGCACGGCGGCTGCGCGTCGGCGACTCGCTGGACTTCTGGCGGGTGGAGGAGATCGACCGCGGACGCCTGCTGCGCCTGCGCGCCGAGATGCGCCTGCCCGGGCTCGCCTGGCTGGAGATGGGGGTGGAGACGCCAGGGGAGCAGGAACGGCCGGCGGGGGAGGGCACGGCGCGCACGACGCCGGTGGTCTACCGGCAGCGGGCGGTGTTCCACCCGCGCGGCCTGCTGGGCCACCTGTACTGGTGGAGCGTCTCGCCCTTCCACGCCGTCGTCTTCGGCGGCATGGCCCGCAACATCGTCCGCGCCGCGGACCGGGCGCCCGACAACTCCCCGCCCCGCCCGGTGCCGGGCGACCCGGCCGGCCGGCCGGTGCCCGCGTTCGGCGGGGCGCCGGAGCAGCGCCCCTCCGGCGCCGGTCGCCGCCAGGAGGACGGCTGACCTCCACTGCGTCCGGCCGTACGACCCGTGCGGGGTCCCCGGCTCAGTCCTGCGCGACCCGGATGATCGTCCGGCCGGGGACGCGCCGGTCCGGGGTGAACGCGGCGGCGGCCTCGGCCAGCGGCCGCACCGCGCCCACCCGCACCTCCAGGCGCCCCTCGCGGACCAGTTGCACGAGGTCCGCGAGGCGGGCGCGGTCGGGCTCCACGACGAAGAACACCGCCCGCCCGTCGCTGGGCCGTACGGTCGGCGGCTCGGCGATCGTGACCAGCGTGCCGCCGGGACGGACCAGCGCCGCCGACCGCTCCAGCACCTCACCGCCGATCACGTCGAACACCACGTCGGCGAGGCCCGCGGCGTCCAGCGGGTCGGCCTGGAGGTCGACGAACGCGTGCGCGCCGAGGGCCAGGACGGTGTCCCGGTCGGCGGCCCGGCCGGTGCCGATCACCCGGGCCCCCGCCGTACGGGCCAGCTGCACCGCGATCGAGCCGACCGCCCCGGCGGCGCCGTGGACCAGCACCGTCCGGCCGACGGTGAGACCGCCGTGGTCGAACAGGCCCTGCCAGGCGGTGAGCCCGGAGACCGGCAGCGCCGCCGCGACCGTGTGGTCGACGTCCACGGGCAGCGGCGCCAGGTTGCGGGCCTCGACGGCGATGTACTCGGCGAGCGTGCCGTCGCGGGCCCAGTCGGTCAGCCCGAACACCCGCTGGCCGACGGTCAGGCCGGTGGTGCCGTAGCCGAGGTCCGTCACGACGCCCGAGACCTCGTGCCCGGGCACGCTCGGGGTGCGGTCGCGGCCGGCGCGGTCCGTCCACGTGGCCGGCCAGGCCAGCTCGCCCCGGGTGAACCCGGCGGCATGGACCCGTACGACGACGTCGTTCTCGGCGGCATGGGGGTGTGGCAGGTCCGTCAGGGCCAGCCCGTCGGTGCCCGCGTCGCGGTCCGAGACGGTGAGGGCTCGCATGGTGGTGTCCTTCCTTGCCTGGTGATGTCCAGTGGCGTCCGCTCAGCTCGGCCAGGGCGCGCCCGTGACGCGCTCGACCATGCTGGTGCGGCGGAACCCCGGGACGAAGTGCTCCAGCACGTCCGCGTTCACGGTGCCGTAGGTGGTGTCCGGGCGGTCCTTGAGCCCCTCCACGAAGACCTGGAGGAAGTCCTTCTTGAACTCCCCGCGCGGATGGGCGGCGACGATCTCCTCCACCTGGCCGCCGTCCAGTCGGTCGAGGCTCCAGCCGATGGCGTCGGTGAGGACGCCGTAGGTGGTGGCGGCGATCTCCGGGCCCATCCGGCCGGGCAGCCCCGGAGTGGTGTGCACGGCGATCGCGGTCCAGACGACGTCGGCGGCGGCCGCTGGGAAGCCCCGCTCGAGGAGGAACGCCCGGGCGTGGTCGGCGCCGTCCAGCTCGAAGCGCTGCTCCGTCGCCGAGAACGGCGTCAGCAGCCCCACGTCGTGGAACATCGCGGCGAGGTAGAGCAGCTCCGGGTCGGGCGTCAGGCCCAGGGCGCGTGCGTGCAGCGAGCCGAAGAGGAAGACGCGCCGGGAGTGGTGGAACAGCAGGGGAGGAACCCCCTGTTCGAGGAACGAGGTGGCCTCCGCCACGGCTGCGGTCCCGGGGATCTCCACCCCCGCGATGAGGTCGGTCATGGTGCCCGCGCTTTCCGGTGTGGTGTGCGGAGGGGCGGGACGGCCCGCGCTCCGCACCGTGGTGACGATCGTGTCCTTCCGCCTTCCACGGTGCCGACTCCCGCCCGGCGGCGCCGCTCCGGTCCGGCCACGACCCCCTCGCATGCGGACACGCCCGGGCCCGGCCAAGTGGACGGCTTCCCTCCGGTGCACCCCCCGGGGTCGCGGGGTAACCGGTAGCGACAGCGAACGACCGTCAAGGGAAGGGGATACGTGCCGTGGACGTGTTGAAGCGCCGGCTCGAACGCAGCCTGGCCGCGCAGTCGCTCCTGGCGTTCGTGCTGGCGATGGGCATCACCGCGCTGTTCCGCCGGGACCAGCACCCGGTCGTGTGGGTGGTCCAGGCGGCCTTCTACACCGCCCTCTCGGTCGGGGTCCTGTCCTGGCAGCGCCGGCGCGTCGCCCGGTCCGTGGGCACCGACCCCGCCGGCGTCACCGACCTCGGCATCAGGATCCGGCGCCGCGACGTGCCCCGGGATCCGGAGGAGCGGGCGGCCATGCGCCGGCTGGTCGCCGAGTCCCTGGGGAGGATGGAGCGGGGGCGCCGCTGGCTGCCGTACTACCTGGGTCTGCTCGGCCTGATCGCGGCCGGGCTGCTCGTCCTGGGGGCCGTCCGCGGTTCCTGGGTGTTCCCGGCGGTCTTCGCGGCCGGGGTCGCCTCGTTCGGCTGCTGGATCCTGTGGATGCGCCGGCGCTCCCTGGAGCGGCTGCGGTTCATGCGGGACGCGCTGGGGCGGGAGGACGAACGGGTGTCCTGACGCTCCTGGGTCCGCACGTCGTGCCGGTACGGCCGGCACGGCGGCGGGCCCGCTGCCCGGCCCTGGTCGCCAGCCGCCGGTCCTGATCGTCGAGCGCCGGTCTGGTCGCCTGGTCGCCGGGTCTCAGACCTCGGAAGCGCCCTCGAGGCCCTGGGTGTCCCCGGTGTCCTCGGCCGCCGGCCGCTGCGACAGGCCGCGGCCCACGCGGGCCTGGGCCTCCAGGACCGTGGCGTAGGCGGGGAGGATCTCCTCCAGGCCGAGGATCCACATCATCCGGCGCAGGTGCTCGTTCGGCCCGGCCAGGACCAGCGCGCCCTGCCGTTCCTCCAGGCGGCGCCGCCAGGACAGCATCAGCGAGACGCCGGTGGAGTCGAGGTAGGCGGTGCGCGAGGCGTCCAGCACCAGCCGGCGGCAGCCCTGTCCGAGGAGCCGTTCGATCTCCGCGCGCAGGGACTCGGCGGCGAAGAGGTCCACGTCCTCGGGGAGGGCCGCCACCACCAGGTCATCATCACGGTGCACGACTTCCAGCACTGTTCCCCCCTCCTCGAGGTCGCCCGGGCCTTGTCACGAGTGTCCTGCCTGCAGGACCCGTACCCCGTCATCGGCTCGGCACGGGCGGCGTACCACAGGTGTGCCCACGACCACCCTAACGGGGGGCCGGTCGAGGGCGGGCGGAGTGCGGGTCCAGCTCACCCGGTCCGGTGGTTCTCTGCCCCCCGCCCGGTCACAGTTGGCCGGACCGTACCCCCATGACAGGACGTGCGCCGTACCGTCGACGACTACACGAGTGTCACCGAGCTGACCGGGTACGAGCCGGACGACGAGGATCCGCTCGACCCGGAGTTCCGGGCCCCGACGGACGACGGAGCGTGACCCGTACGCTGGAGGACCGTACGGCCGGCCGCGTCCCCGGCCCCGGCGACCCCGCGGCCGTGGCCGACGACGGAGGGGAGACTGGCTGCATGTGCGGCCGTTACGCATCCACCCGCAGCCCGCAGGACCTGGTGCGGCTCTTCGGGGTCACCGACTGGCGCCCCGACGAGACGCTGGAGCCCAGCTGGAACGTCGCGCCCACGGACGACGTGTGGGCGGTCCTCGAACGCGCCCCGCGCGGCGCGCAGGAGGACACCGCGCCGGTGGAGCGGCAGCTGCGCCCGCTGCGCTGGGGGCTGGTGCCGTCGTGGGCCAAGGACGTCAAGGTCGGCGCACGGATGATCAACGCGCGCGTCGAGACCGTGCACGAGAAGCCGGCGTTCCGCCGCGCCTTCGCCAAGCGCCGCTGCCTGCTGCCCGCCGACGGCTTCTACGAGTGGGAGCAGGCGACGGACCCGGCCACCGGTAAGGCCCGCAAGCAGCCGTACTTCATCCATCCCGAGGACGACCAGGTCATGGCCCTCGCCGGGCTGTACGAGTACTGGCGCGACCACGAGGTGCAGCGGGACGACGACCCCGCCGCCTGGCTGCTCACCTGCACCGTCATCACCACCGAGGCCACCGACGCCGCCGGGCGGGTGCACCCCCGGATGCCGCTGGCCCTCACCCCGGACCACTACGACGCCTGGCTCGACCCCCGCCACCAGGACCCCGGCCGGCTGCGCGCGCTCCTCGGCCGGCCCGCGGACGGCCACCTCGACGCCCGGCCCGTCTCCACGGCCGTGAACAGCGTCCGCAACAACGGCCCCCGGCTCCTCGACCCGGTCACCCCCTGAAAGCGCTCACACCCCCTTCCGCGAAGGCGGCCCACCGCCCTGCCCGGACGGGGGAGTCGACGAGTGGCCCATGCGGGACGGGTATGCTCGCAACCGTTGTCCAGCGACAACAGTAGGGTGCCGAAACGGCCGGTGAGGAGGGCGGGAGCATGGTGATGCCACAGACGCGTACCGACGGCCTGCCCAGGAACGACGACGGCATCGGACAGCGGAACGACGACGGGATCGGACAGCCGTCGTGGGTGTCCGGCGAACCGGCGGTCCTGCTGGTCGAGGACGACGCCGGGGACGCTCTGCTGGTCGAGGAACTGGTCGCCGACAGCGCGCTCAAGGTGCGCCTGACGTGGGTCCGCTCGATGGCCGAGGCCGTCGAGGCGCTGGCCACCGAGGTGCCCGACTGCATCCTGCTCGACCTGCACCTGGCCGACGCCCAGGGCCTCGAGGCGGTCTCCCGGGTCCGGGCGAGCGCCGACCAGGCCGCCGTCGTCGTCCTGACCGGCCTCGCCGAGGAGGAGACCGGACTGGCCGCGGTGGCCGCCGGGGCCCAGGACTACCTGGTCAAGGGCCGCGTCGAGCCCGAGCTGTTCGTGCGGGCGGTGCGCTACGCGATCCAGCGCAAGCAGTCCGAGCGGGCGGCCGTGGCCCTCCAGGCCAGCCGGCTCCAGGCCCAGGAGAACGCCCGCCTGGAGCGGGGCCTGCTGCCCCGCCCGCTGCTGCGCGGCGAGGGCGTCGAGGTGGTCACCCGCTACCGTCCGGGCCGGGCCCACGCCCTGCTCGGCGGTGACTTCTACGACATCGTGCAGGGCGCCGACGGCACGGTCCACGCGCTGATCGGCGACGTCTCCGGGCACGGCCCCGACGAGGCCGCCCTCGGCGTGGCCCTGCGCATCGCCTGGCGCACCCTGGTCCTCACCGGCGTCACGGGACCCGACCAGGTGGCGCGCCTGGAGGAGATCCTGGTGGCCGAGCGCACCCGCAGCGAGGTCTTCGCCACGCTCGTCACGCTCAGTGCCGTGCCCGGGCAGCGCTCGGTGCGCCTGGTGCGGGCCGGCCACCACGGGCTGCTGCGCCGGACCGGCGGCGGCGTGGAGTGGCTGGAACCGCCGGGCGGTCCCGCGCTGGGCGTGGTCCCGGGCCTCGCGCGCTGGCCGGTGGCCGAGATGACCGTGGCGGAGGGCGCCTCGGTCGTGCTGTTCACCGACGGCCTGTTCGAAGGGCACGTCGGGCGCGGACAGGAACGCCTGGGCGAGGACGGTCTGCTCGCCCTGGCCCGCGAGTGCACCGACCTGCCGGCGGAGGAGTTCGTCGACGCGCTGATCGTGCGCGCCGAGGGCCTCGCCGAGCAGCAGGGCGGCCTGGCGGACGACGTGGCCGTGATGCATCTGAGTTGGGACTGACGGAAGTTGACAGGCTTGTGTCGAGGCGAACGGTGAGGGACGTGACGGGCGGAGCGGGCGGCTGGCGACGGCTGACGGTGCAGGGCTGGTTCTTCCTGGCGCTGTCGCTGATGGTGCTGCTCGTGGTCGTCGGCTCGGTCGTCGGCGGCACCCTGCTCGCGCAGACCGCTCGGGTGACCGACGAACTGACCCTGGACATCCAGCCGGCCCGGACCGAGGCGTACCGGCTCCAGGCCGCCCAGGTCAACCAGGAGACCGGCATCCGGGGCTACGCCATCGCCGCCGACCAGCAGTTCCTCGCGCCCTACACCCAGGGCAAGCAGGACGAGGCCCGCTCCGTACGACGGCTGCGCGAGCTGCTCGACGGGCGGCCCGAGCTGCTCGCGGACCTCGACGCGGTGGAGCGCGAGGCGGACCAGTGGCGCAAGCAGTTCGCCGAGCCCCTGGCCGCGTCCGTCACCCCGGGCCGGCCGCGCACCCTCGACCGGCAGTCCGCCGAGCGCGGCAAGGCGGAGTTCGACCAGGTCCGCGCCCTGTGGACGAAGCAGAACGCCGACCTGACGCGCGCTGTCCAGGACGGACGCGAGCGCATCAGCCACGAGCGTCTGGTGCGCAACACCGTCCTGGCCGCCATGGTGGCCGTCTTCCTGCTGACCGGCGTCGCCCTGTCGGTCCTCGTGCGCATGCTGGTGGCCCGCCCCCTGGAAGGCCTGCGCACGGCGTCGCGCCGCGTCGCGGGCGGTGACTTCTCGTACGAGATCCACGGCGACGGCCCCGCCGACCTGACCGCGGTGGCCGGCGACGTCGAGGACATGCGCAGGCGGATCGTCGCCGAGCTCCACGCCTCCCGCGACATCCAGGAGGAGCTGACCCGGCAGGCCGCCGAACTGGACGCGCAGGCGGTGGAGCTGCGCCGCTCCAACGCGGAGCTGGAGCAGTTCGCCTACGTCGCCTCGCACGACCTCCAGGAGCCGCTGCGCAAGGTCGCCTCGTTCTGCCAGCTGCTGGAGAAGCGCTACGGCGACCAGCTCGACGAGCGCGGCCGGCAGTACATCGACTTCGCCGTGGACGGCGCCAAGCGCATGCAGGTCCTCATCAACGACCTGCTGACCTTCTCCCGGGTGGGCCGCCTCAACGACGCCCGTGAGCCCGTCGACCTCGACCAGGCGCTCGACAAGGCACTGCGCAACCTCACCGCGGCCGTCGAGGAGTCCGGGGCGGCCGTCGACCGGCCGGAGGACCTGCCCGAGATCACCGGCGACCCGACCCTGCTGACCATGCTCTGGCAGAACCTCGTGGGCAACGCGCTGAAGTTCCGCCACCCCGACCGCACCCCGCACGTGTCCGTCACCTGCGCCGCCGACCCCGACGCCCCCGGGATGTGGCTCCTGAGCGTCACGGACAACGGCATCGGCATCCCCGAGCAGTTCGCGGAGAAGGTCTTCGTCATCTTCCAGCGGCTGCACGGCCGCGACGCCTACGGGGGCACCGGCATCGGCCTGGCCCTCTGCAAGAAGATCGTGGAGCACCACGGCGGCCGCATCTGGATCGACACCGACCACACGGACGGCACCCGCTTCTGCTTCACTCTTCCCACGACCGCTGCTGATGCCACCGACCCCGTCGACGCCGCCGGCCCCTCGACCGACGCCACCGAAGAGAAGGCCCTGACATGACCACCCCTGACGCCACCCCCGTCGACGTGCTCCTCGTCGAGGACGACCCGGGCGACGAACTGATGACGCGCGAGGCGTTCGAGGACAACAAGATCGGCAACACGCTGCACGTCGTCCGGGACGGCGAGGAGGCCCTCGACTTCCTCTACCGGCGCGGCCGGCACACCGGCGCGCCGCGGCCCGACCTGATCCTGCTGGACCTGAACCTGCCGAAGTACGACGGGCGCCAGGTGCTGGAGAAGATCAAGTCCGACCCGGACCTGTCGCACATCCCGGTCGTCGTGCTGACCACCTCGGCGGCCGAGGAGGACATCCTGCGCAGCTACAAGCTGCACGCCAACGCCTACGTCACCAAGCCGGTCGACCTGGACCAGTTCATCGCCGCGGTCCGCCAGATCGACGACTTCTTCGTCCAGGTGGTCCGCCTCCCCAAGACCCGCTGAACCGCGCCGCGGGCCCGTCCTGCGGCCGCCCGACGGGGTCCGCGGAGGGGCCGGCGGGGCGAATGACCGGCGGCCGCCGGGGTAGGGGCCTGCTTGGCCTTCGCATTCGCGGGTACAGCGACCACATGACCGGAGGACCACCACACTGCCGGCTCCCCTGAGAGCCTCGGTCCATGGCGGAATACGGGGACGCTGATCGAGAACCGGCGCGGGCCGACGGGCCGGACGTCGTCGCTGGGCGGATCGCCGACGCGGTGGACAGCCTGACCGGGCTGTGGGCCGCGGCGGCGAGCCGCGCCTCGGTGCGCCTGTCGCCGCACCAGCTGCGGGCCATGCGGGCCCTGGAGGACCTGCCGGGCACCAATCTGACGGCCCTGGCGGAGCGCCTCGACGCCGGCCTGCCGTCGGTCAGCAGACTCTGCGACCGCCTGGAGGCGGCCGGACTGGTGGTCCGGGACGCGGCGCCGCACAACCGCCGCGAGGTGGAGCTGCGCCTGACGACCCACGGGCGGCACGTCCTGGCCGAGGTGGCACGGCTGAGGAACCGTGCCCTGGCCGAGGTACTGCGCGCCATGGACCCGGACGCGCTGGACGCCCTGGACCGGAGCCTGCGGGCGTTCGCCGAGGTGCAGAAGAACCTGCCGCCGACGAAGTGACGCCGTGGGGACGCGTGGGCCCGGGGTCCGGGTCATGCGCCCCGTGGCCGTCGCCGTACGGCTCAGTCCTGGGCCGGGGGCCGGCCGTGCCAGTCCAGGCAGATCACCGCGGCGTCCGCCGTGAGGTCGGAGCTGCCGAAGTGCTCGACCAGGCCCGCCACCACGGCCCGCGCCGCCTCGTTCGGGTCCTGCGACCGTGCCGTGCCGAGGGTCTGGCGCAGGGCCTGCTCACCGAACACGCCGCCCTCCGGCGAGCGCGCCTCGTGCACACCGGTGCTCACCACCACGAGCCGGTCCCCGGGCCGCACGGTGAAGATCTGCTCCTCGTACGCGGTCTCCTCGAACATGCCGAGGGGCAGCTGGGCGTCCAGCGCGATGCGCTCGACGGTCTCGCCGCGCAGGCGGTACAGGTGGGGCGAGCCCGCGTCCACCGCCTGCACGCTGCCGTTCGCCAGGTGGAAGCGGAGCAGCAGGGTCGAGGCGTACACCTTGCCGCCGTACTGGGCGTACACCGCCTGGTCGGCCAGTCGGGCCTGGTCGGCGAGGGCGAGGCCGGCCCGGCGCGCGTTGCGCAGGGCGCTCACCGCCAGGTTGGTCAGCAGGGAGGCGTCGATGCCCCGGCCCATGCCGTCGGTCACGGTCAGGGTCAGGTGGTCGCCGTCGGTGGACCAGTCGAAGTTGTCGCCGCCGACGGCGTACGCGGGCTCCAGGTGGGCGCCGATGACGAACTCCTGGCGGGCGCAGCCGCGGCCCGGCAGCAACTGCCACTGCATCTCGGCGGCCAGGGTCAGCCGGCGGCTGCGACGGGCCAGCAGGTACAGGTCGGTGTCGCGTTCCGCGGTGACGACCTCGTGCCCGAGCGCGGTCGCGAAGTCGGCGAGCCGCAGCACCCCGGACGGGACCGTCTCGTCGGCCGACACGCGCACCGAGAGGACCCCGAGCCGGTCGCCGCGCACGGTGACGGGCAGGTGCACGGTGGCCGTGCCGTCCTCGCCGGGCTGCACGACCGGCGTCTGACCGGAGAAGGCCTGCCCGGCGGGCCCGTCGTGCGCCGACAGCGGCTCCCCGGTGTACGGCAGCCGCGTGACCGGTTGCAGCACGCGCAGCGCGTAGTCGGCGAGCCACAGGGTGACCTCCCGGGCTCCGGCGCGCTCGGCGAGCAGGTTCCGGGCCGTCTCCACCACGGCGTGCGGCGGGGCCGCGCGCAGCGCGCTCTCCGCGCTCCGGGCCGGTTCAGACGCGCTCACGACATCCACCCTTTCGGCATATGACCTTCACACTAGCGTGCCCCGTCCGAGCCCCCGAGCCGGCGGGTGCGGCGGGGCAGGGGTGCCGACGGGGCCGCGGACCTACCGGCCCCGCCAGTCCAGGCACACCACCAGTGCGTCGTCGTCCGCGGTGTGGTGACCCCGGTGTCCGGTCAGCTCCCGCAGCACCGCTGCGGGGACCTCCGCCGCGGGCAGCAGCCGGGTGGCCTGGATCGCCCGGGCCAGCGCGGTGTCGCCGTACGCCTCGCCCCGGGGCGAGGCCACGGCGTACACCCCGTCGCTGACGAACACCAGCCGGTCGCCGGGCTCGACGCGGAACTCCTGTGCGACGTAGTCGGTCTCCTCGAACATGCCGAGCGGCAACTGCGGTTCGAAGGCGACCCGCTCGACCGCGCCGTGGCGCAGCCGCATCATCCGGGGCGAGCCGGCGTCCACCACCCGGCCCCGTCCCGTGCCGAGCTCGAAGTCGAACATCAGCACCGACAGGTAGCGGTCGCCGCCGTAGTGGCCGAAGACCGCCTGGTCGGCGAGGGCGGCCTGGTCGGCCAGGGGGAGCCCGGCCCGGCGGGCGTTGCGCAGGGCGTTGACGGCGAGGTTCGTCAGCAGGGCCGCCTCGGTTCCCTCACCCATGCCGTTGGAGACGTACAGCACGAGGCCCTCGGCGGTGGCGGACCAGTCGTAGTTGTCGCCGTGGATCGCGTAGGCGGGCTCCAGCTGGGCGCCCAGGTCGAACTCGGGGCGGGAGCAGGAGGTCCCGGGCAGCAGCTGCCACTGCATCTCCGCGGCCAGGGTGAGGCGGTCCTGCCGCCGGGCCCGCAGGAACAGATCGGTGTCCCGCTCGGCGAGCAGCACCTCGTGGCCCAGCACCTCGGCCAGCTCCGCGAGCTCGGCCAGGCAGGAGCGGCCCTCCTCCGTGTCGGCGAGGGTCACCGTGAGGACGCCCAGCCGGTCGCCGCGCACGCTCACCGGCAGGTGCGCGCGGAGCCGGCCGTCCCCGAGCGCCTCCACGAAGGGCTCCTGGGAGGCGAACGCGCGTCCGGCCGGGCTGTTGTGGACGGACACCGGGGGCCGCGTGTGCGGCGGGTCGGTCACGGGCTGCAGCACGGTGAGGCCGTAGTCGACGATGAGCAGGTCCACCAAGGACGCACCGTACTGCCGGCCCAGCTCCCCGCTCACGGCGCGGGCCAGGTCCTGGGGGGCCGCCGTGCGCAGCGCCCGCTCGACAGCCATGAATCTGTTCACGATCGTAGATATGCCAATCTCGTACCCGAAGTGACGTGACGTCCGGTCCCGTGGCGGGCCGTCCGGTGCGCCAGGCGGCCGCGGACGTCCGTCCGTCGTTCCGTCCGGCCCTGTACGGCGCCCCTGCCTAGTACGCTGAGGGGCGTCCCCGTGCCTGCGAGAGTGTGACCGTGACGTCCATCCACCCCCGCCCCGAACCCGACGAGGTCGCGCGCGTCACCTCCACGGCCGCGGAGCTGCTGGAGGTGCTGTGGGGGCGCGCCTCCACGGCGCCCGCCTCCGCCTCCCAGTTGCGCGTGCTGCTCATCCTCGAACACAACGAGGGCATCAACCTGCGCACGCTGGCCGACCTCCTCGCCTCCACGCCGCCGTCCACCAGCCGGCTCTGCGACCGGCTCCAGGCGGCCGGGTTCGTCGAGCGGGAGGTGAGCCGGGAGGACCGGCGCGAGGTACGGCTGTACCTCAGCTCCCGGGGCCGGGCGTTCCTCGCCGATCTGCGCGACCGGCGCGAGGCCACCCTGCGCGGGGTGCTGGAGAAGATGCCGGCCGGCGCGCGCAACGCGCTGCTCACCGGCCTGGAGGCGTTCTGCGCCGTTGCGGCGGAACAGCTCAACGGGCACGAGGACGAGCCCGGCAGCCGGACGGCCTGACCGGGCGGACCGGGGACCGCCGAGGCGGCCGTCGGCCGCGCCTCGCGGCCGACGAGCGGCATGACCTCCGCCGACCGGAACATGCTGATCCTCTCCCTGGCGCGACGACACCGCTACTTTCTTGTCTCGCGGCTATAGTTGTCAAACGGCAAGTGTTGCTTCGAAAGTGCGGAGTACGCGCTCGACGTTCACTCGGCAGGGGGAAAGCCGCACGGATCGCCGTCGGAACGACCCCTCTTTTGCCATACTTTGCGGCTCTTTTGGCAAAGACGTGGGACTTGGAAGCCGGGGCGCGGCAATGCGGCTGGGGTGAAACGTACGGGAAGCGTCGTCCTGATCCTGGTCGCCGGGCTGGCGGCGGCCGCCGCCGCGGTGGTCGTGTCGCCCTGGTGGTGCCTGGCCGCCGTGCCGCTTTGCCTGCTGGGTCTGCTGGGAGCGGCCGACCTCGTCCAGCCCCGGCACTCGGTGCTGCGCAACTACCCCGTCCTGGGGCACGCCCGCTTCCTGCTGGAGCGCATCCGCCCGGAGCTCCAGCAGTACTTCATCGAGCGGAACTTCGACGGCCGCCCCTTCGACCGGGACGTGCGCAACATCGTCTACGAGCGGGCCAAGGGCACCGACGCCGAGCAGCCGTACGGCACCGAACGGGACGTCTACCAGCCCGGCTACGAGTACCTGGTGCCGTCGATGGCCCCCCGCCCGGTGCCCGACACCCCGCCGCGGGTCCGGATCGGCGGCCCCGACTGCCGTCGCCCGTACGACATGGCCCTGCTCAACGTGTCCGCGATGAGCTTCGGCTCGCTGTCGGCCAACGCCATCCTCGCCCTCAACGGCGGTGCGGCGGCCGGGGGCTTCGCCCACGACACCGGCGAGGGCGGGCTGTCCGAGTACCACCTGCGGCCCGGCGGCGACCTGGTCTGGGAGATCGGCACCGGGTACTTCGGCTGCCGCACCCGCGACGGCGACTTCGACCCCGGCGAGTTCGCCGAGAAGGCGGCTCACGAGCACGTCAAGTGCGTGTCCCTGAAGCTCTCCCAGGGCGCCAAACCGGGCATCGGCGGGGTGCTGCCGGGCGCCAAGGTCAACGCCGAGATCGCGAAGGTGCGGGACGTGCCCGAGGGGCGAACCGTGATCTCGCCGCCGTACCACCGCGTGTTCTCCACGCCCCGCGAACTCGTCCGGTTCATCGCGCACATGCGTGAACTGGCCGACGGCAAGCCGACCGGGTTCAAGCTGTGCGTGGGCTCGCGCCGGCAGTTCCTCGCCGTGTGCAAGGCGATGCTGGAGGAGGGCACGACCCCGGACTTCATCATCGTCGACGGTGGGGAGGGCGGCACGGGGGCCGCGCCGCTGGAGTTCGCCGACCACGTCGGCGCCCCGCTGACCGAGGGCCTGCACGCCGTGCACAACGCCCTCGTCGGCACGGGGTTGCGCGACCGGATCAGGATCGGCGCCAGCGGCAAGATCGCCACCGGCACCGACCTGGTCAAGCGACTGGTCCAGGGCGCCGACTACGGCAACGCGGCCCGCGCCATGATGTTCGCCGTCGGCTGCATCCAGGCCCAGCGCTGCCACACCAACACCTGCCCCACCGGGGTCACGACCCAGGACCCCCGGCGCGCCCGGGCCCTCGACGTCCGCGACAAGACCCCCCGCGTGCGGCGCTTCCAGGAGTCGACCGTGGCCAGCGCCCTGCAGATCATGGCCGCCATGGGTGTGTCCCACCCGGCCGAGCTGCGCCCGCACATGCTGCGCCGGCGCATCGACCCGTACACGGAGCGTTCCTACGCCGAGCTGTACGACTGGCTGGAGCCGGGCCAGCTGCTGGCGGAGCCGCCCGCCGCGTGGGAGGCCGACTGGAAGGCCGCGGATCCGGACACGTTCACCGTGTGACGCGGACGGTGCCGCGGGGCCCGTGTCGCAGGGCTGGTGAGCGGGACCTGCTCGGCCCGTTCCCGCCTACTCGGCCTGCCGGGACGGGGCGAAGGGGCCGTGCAGAGCGGCCCACTGCAGGAGCATGATCGTCTTGCCGTCGCGGATGCGTCCGTCGCCGGTCATGGCGAGGGCCTCGGCGAAGGGCAGTTCGAGCACCTCTATGTCCTCGCCGTCCTCCTCCAGCCCGCCGCCCCGCGCCGTGCGGTCGGCGGGTGTGTAGGGGCCGGCGTAGAAGTGCAGGCGCTCGGTGACCGAGCCGGGGCTCATGTAGGCGTCCCACAGGTGGGTGAGCGGGCCGAGCGTCACGCCGAGTTCCTCGGCGGCCTCGCGCCGGACCGCGGCGAGCGGGTCGTCGTCGTCGAGCAGTCCGGCGGCGGCCTCGACGAGCATGCCGTCCGGGTGTTCGTTGACGTAGGCGGGGTAGCGGAACTGCCGGGTGAGCAGGACGCGTGCGCGCGCGGTGTCGTAGGGCAGGACGACGGCGCCGTTGCCGCGGTCGTAGGTCTCGCGCTGCTGGGTGACCCAGCGCCCGTCGCGGCGCCGGTAGTCGAAGGTGGTGCGGCGCAGGACGTGCCACCCCTGGGAGGTCAGCTCGACGTCGCGGACCACGACGCCGGGGTTGCGGTCGAGGTCGCGGCCCGCGCGGTCCAGGCCGGTGCGGCCGCGGTGGTCGGGGGTGTCGACGCCGGGGCGGGGGGTCACGCGGTCTCCTCGGGGACGCGACGCGGCAACTCGTCCACGTGGTGGTACACGGGCAGGCCGCGACGGCGGGCGGTGGCGACGTCCTGGTCGGCCCCTGCGGACTCGCCGGAGAGGCGGAGAACGGCGTCGCAGTGGGCGAGCAGGCGGTCGGCGGTCGGGTACAGCACCTCGTCGGCGAGCGGGTCGGTGGGGCCCGCGCCGGCCGAGCGCAGGACGGGGAGGGCCAGCCACTCGCCGATCACAGGCAGGTGTCCGGCGGCGAAGACGGGCCAGGCGGCCGCCTCCAGGCGGGCCAGGTTCGCGGCCATGGCGTCGGGGTCGCCGCCGGTGCCGGAACGGTAGGGCCCGGCGATCAGGACGAGCATCGGTGCGTCGGTCATGGTGGGCTACGATACATGCAAGAACGTGCAGCAACAGGAAGGAACGTGGATGCTGGCCGCTCAACGCCGTGCCCACCTGCTGGACCTGCTCGCCCGGCAGGGCAAGATCGTCGCCAAGGACGTCGCGGCGGACCTCGGCATCTCCGAGGACAGCGTCCGCCGCGACCTGCGCGACCTCGCCGCCGAAGGGCTGTGCCAGCGGGTGTACGGCGGCGCGCTGCCGGTATCCCCGGCCGTCGCGGACTACACCGCCCGGCAGGGCGTCACCCCCGAGGGCAAACAGCGGGTCGCCGCCGCGGCGGTGGGACTCGTCCGGCCCGGCAGCGCGCTGATCCTGGACGGCGGCACCACCGCCGTCGCCGTGGCCCACGCCCTGCCCCCGGACCTGGACTGCACGGTCATCACCCACAGCCCGACCATCGCCGCCGCGCTGATCAGCCACCCGCTGGCCGAGGTGTTCCTGCTCGGCGGGCGCCTCTTCAAGCACTCGGCGGTCGCCTGCGGCGCGGCCACCGTCGAGGCCGCCCAGGGCGTCTCCGCGGACCTGTGCCTGCTCGGCGTGACCGGCGTCCACCCGGACGCGGGCCTGACCACCGGTGACGCCGAGGAGGCCGCGATGAAGCGCGCCCTGGCGGCGCGCTCGGCGGAGACGTACGTCCTCGCCTCGTCGGAGAAGATCGGCACGGCCTCGCGCTTCCGGGTGCTGCCCTGGGACGAGGTCACGGGGCTGATCACCGACGCCGACGCCGGGCACCCGGTGCTGGAGGGGCTGACGGGGCGGGGGGTGGAGGTGCTGGCGGCGGCGGGGTGAGGCGGGGGCGGTGGGGGGAGCGGGGTCGGGTGCGGCGCCGGCGGTCATCGGTGCGGGCGGGGTGCGGTGCCGGCGGTCTTGCGGTGCAGGTGCCGTCCGGTGCGCCGGTGTGTTCCTGTGCGGGTGTGTCCCCGCGCTGGTGTGCTCGTCGGCACCGGGGTACCCGCAGACGTCCCGGTACGTCGAACCGCGGCGCTCGTCCGCGGCCACGGGAAGGAGCGGTCCATGCCCAGGACCATCGAGGACCGGACGCTCGAGCAGGTGGGCGGCCCCGGCAGCGTCCTCGCGAGGCAGCGGCGCGACCACGCCGAGATGGACGCGCTGATGGAGCGCCACCGCGCCCTCCCGGACGGCGAGGAACGCGAACGGGTCCTCCAGCAGACCGTCCAGCTCGTCTTCAGCCACGCCTTCGCGGAGGAGACCGTCCTGTGGCCGGCCGTCCGGCGCCTGGTCGAGGACGGCGAGGTGCTGACCTCCCGGGTCGAGGAGGAACACCAGCAGATCAACGACCTCGTCGCCGACATCGAGCGCCTCGACCCCGGCTCCCCGGAACGCGAGGACAAGGTGCGGCAGGCCTTCGCCCTCATCCGGCAGGACATCCGCGACGAGGAGGACCTCCTCCTGCCCCGGCTGCAGGAGGCCCTGCCTCCGGACCGGCTCCGCCGGCTCGGCGCGGCCTGGGACACGATCCGCCGGAGCGCCCCCACCCACCCGCACCCGGTCGTCCCGCGCCGCCCGCCCGGCAACGCCGTGCTGGGCGTCCCGCTCAGTTTCTACGACCGCGTGCGGGACCTCTTCGGCCTGAGCGCGCCGGGGCCGGCGGTGCGGAAGGCCCTCGCCGGGGTGGCGGGCGCGGTGGTGGCCGGTGTGGTGGCCGGTGTCCTGACGGTGATCGTGTGGAAGCGGCGGTGAGGCCGCGCTGCACGCTGGCCGCGACGACCCTCGACGCACCGGACGCCCCCGCTCTGGCGCGTTTCTACCGGGACCTGCTCGACTGGCCCGTGCGCAAGGAGGAGCCCGGGTGGGTGGAGATCGGCCCGCCCGGCGGCGGAGCGGGCCTGTCGTTCCAGACGGAGCCGCTGTTCACCCCGCCCCGGTGGCCCTCCGAACGCTCGGCCCAGCAGATGATGATGCACCTCGACTTCGAGGTCACCGACCTCCCGGCCGCCGTCGAACGGGCCGTCGCCCTGGGGGCCCGCCCGGCCGACTCCCAGCCCCAGGACGACGTACGGGTCCTGTACGACCCGGCGGGCCACCCGTTCTGCCTCTTCACGCGGACGACGGCGGGCGCGTGAGGCGCGCCGCGGCGCGAGGGCGGGCGGCGGGGCGCTGCGGCGCGGCTCAGATGGCTAGGCGCGGCGCGGCTCAGGTGGCCAGGTGCGGCGCGGCTCAGGTGGCGATGGTCGCGAGTCCGGCGATGCCGACGAGGTAGATCGCGACGGCGGCGATGCTGTCGACGCCCATGCGGGCGTACTGGCGTCGGGGCCGGAAGATGAGGCCGGTCATGTAGACGACGGTGAGGATGATGCCCAGCGCCGTGAGGTAGATGTCGGTGTCGTGGGCGGCGGGGAGGACGGGCTTGCCGGAGATCAGCGTGGCGACGAGGAACAGCACGGGCAGGAAGGCGTTGCCGCCGAAGATGTCGCTGACGGCGAGCTGGTAGTCGCCGAGGCGGGTCGAGGTCAGACCGGTGCTGATCTCGGGCAGGGAGGTGGCCACGGCCAGCACGGTCGCGCCGAACAGCACCCCGCTGAGCCCCTGTCGGGCGAAGAACTCCTCGCCGCTGCGCTCGATGACGACACCGGCGACCAGGGTGGCCAGGGCGGCGCCGCCGAAAACCAGCGCGGCGCGGCGGGTGCCGATCCCCTTGTCGGTGGCGGCCTTCTCCTTCTTGCCGCGGGAGTGCCCGCGCGGCTCCGGCTGGCTGTTAGGCGCGTCACCGCCCTCGTGCCACGGCAGCCCGCGCCCGGCCCGGTCGAGCAGCAGCAGCCCGATCACCCACAGCACGGCGATGGCCACGGAAGCGGGCGCCAGCCGGGCGGCGTGCAGGTCGGGGGAGAGCTGGGTGCCCATGACGACCACGGCCAGCACGACCACCACCAACGCGCCCTCCAGGACGAGCTGGAGACTGGCGGCGAGCCGTGTCAGCGGCTCCCGCGGCCGCACCCCGGCGGCGTCCAGGACGGCCAGCACGACGGTCTGTACGGCGATCCCGCCGAGGATGTTGCCGACGGCCACGTCGAGCTGGTCGGCCAGCGCGGCACTGACGGTGATCGCGACCTCGGGCAGATTGGTCGCGATGGCCAGCAGGATCAACCCGCCCAAGGCACTGCCGAGATGCAGCCGTTCGGCCAGCACGTCGGTCGTGTCGGACAACTTGATACCGGCGTACCAGATGACGCCGGCACTCCCGACGAACAACAACAACAGCACGGGTGAACTCAGGGATCCCATGGCTGGGCGTGTACCCGGGGGAGGGGTGGGTACGTGCGGCCTTTCGCCGTCCGCCGTCCTGCGGGAGCCCACGCGGGCCGGCGCGTCAGGACGGCGCCAGCACGCAGAACTCGTGGTCGTCCGGGTCCGTCAGGCACGTCCAAGAGGTGTCCCCCTGGCCGATGTCGAGGTCGGTGGCGCCCAGGGTGCGCAGGCGGGTCGTTTCCGCCTCCTGGTCGTCGCCGGGGTGGGGCAGGAGGTCGAGGTGGACGCGGTCGGGGGCGGACTTGGGGTCGGGGGTGCGGACGAAGTGCAGGTACGGTCCCGTGTTCCGGGGCGAACGCAACACCGCGCGGATGTCGGTCACTTCGTGCGGAGGCCAGTCCAACGCTTTTGTCCAGAAACGGGCCAGGGCCCGCGGATCGGCGCAGTCGACGACGATCCGCGCGATCGGGCCGGTGTCCCGGTAGGCGTCCCGCGGGTCCAGGACGCAGAACTCGTTGCCCTCGACGTCCGCGAGGACCGTCCAGGGGGCCGGGCCCTGGCCCACGTCGACCGGCGTCGCCCCGTTGCGCTCCAGGCGCTGGAGCAACTCCGCCCGGTGGGAGGGGGAGGTGGTGGCCAGGTCCAGGTGGACGCGGTTCTTCGCCGGGGTCTTGGGGTCCGGTACGGGGACGACGTCGATGCCGAGGAACACGGGGTGCGGCCACACCAGGCCGCCCTCGGGGCCGACGTACGTCGTCACGCCGGCGCTGTACGCCGTCCAGCCCAGCGCCTCCGCCCAGAAGCGGCCGACCGCTGCGGCGTCCAGGGCCTTGATGTTCACGTGGGCCGGTCGCAGTGCCATGCGCCTGATCCTAAGGAGTCAGCCCCCTTGCCGCGTGTCAGCCGGCCACGGAGGTCTCCGCCGTCGTACTGCTGAACCCGTTCGTCGTGGTGATGCGCAGGCGGACGTCGGTGGAATGCCGCAACAGGTGCCGGTCGAGCTGGACGGTCGGATCCTTGAGGCCCACGCCGACGGTGTGCCACGTGCGGCCGCCGTCCGAGCTCACCTGTGCGGAGTACGTCTGCCCGGGTTCGGGGCTCGCGTCGAACTCCAGGGCCATGCCCAGCGCGCCGTCCTCGGTGCCGCTGTGGCGCGCGCTCCTCAGCGCGGGCGGGGGGCCTGCCGGGCGGAAGGTGTCCACCACCTGGCCGTCCAGGACGAGTTCGATCGCCTCGGGGGCGGTTCCCGCGGGTGCCACCGCGTCGATCAGGCCGGTCCGATCGGTGCCCGGGTCAGGCTCCGAGTTCAGCCTGACCGGGACCGTGACCTCCTCGGGCGGCGCTCCGCCGGATTGCACGATCCGCAGGACGGCAGTCGGCCCTTCCGCGCCGTCCGGCGCGGGCCCGGCCGAAGCCGGGTCGGACGGCGGTGCGGCGTGCGGCTCCACGGGATTGACGTACCGGATACCGCCGTTGCGTTGGGTGAGGTTCACCGTACCCACCACGCTGACGTACGCCTCGGACGGGCCGTCCGGGCCGGGGCCGGCCTCCGCGTCCGAGTTCGCACGAGGTGGCGTCACCACGGTGGCACGACGCGTCGGGTAGCGGTCGTCGGGCCGTCCGCCGCTGCCGCCGGGCCCTGCGCTGCCGACGGCGACGCGTGGTGGCTCCGGTGCCACCGCCGGCCCGGCGGCCGGGCCGGCGCCCGCCAGCAGGGCGTCCTCGGCCAGCAGGCGCTGCCGGATGCCCTCGTAGGTGTAGGAGCTGATCCACTGCCGGTCGCAGTACGTCATCACGTCGTGCCACTGTTCCCCGGGGATGGCCCGCATCGGCAGGTTCAGTGCCGGATCGCCCACGTCGAAGCCCACGAACGCATGCGTAGCGTCGCCCAGTTGGCCGTGCTGGAACGGGAACTGCAGCAAGTCGTCCGGGCTCTCGGTGCAGAAGCCCGGGTGCTTGCGGCCGAAGGTGTGCCCCAGTTCGTGGCCGCCGTACCAGTCGCCGTAGACGCCGTCGAAGTCCCAGCCGAAGGTGGCCGGTCCGGTCGGTCCGGACGCCACCGTGGCGGGTATGCCCGCGGCGGAACCGCGCATGAAGAACCCGCTGTCCGCGACCATCCCGTAGTAGTGGGTGTGCTGGTCGCCGCCGGCGCTCATGTCCAGCGCCCGCAGGGCGGCGAGCTGTGCGTTGACGTCGTCGGAGGTGAAGTCCGGCGCAGCCGACGCGTCGACGACGGCCTGGGTGCTGATGACCTCCGGCACGGGGTAGGCGCGGGTGAGCCATGAGATCAGTGCACGGTAGTCGAGGTCCCGCGGGGCGCGGACCGTGGGCGGGGTGCCGTACGCGTAGCGGATCCCCAGGATGCGCACGCGCAGGGGCGGCCCGGCCTGGAACCGGACCGTCGGTCCGGCCGGTCCGGTGAGCGGCAGCGGCGTTCCGCTGGCGGCGTCGACGACGCGTACGGCGCTGATGGTCGACTCGCCCTCGGTCGTCAGCCCGGCGGGTAGGAAGAAGTTGAGGCTGAGGTCCGCATCCCCTCGGCGGGTGGCCAGGTCGGGCGAGTGCGCCGGATCAAGGGTGATCGCGTTGACGGAAGTGACCGTGGTGGCCGGGCCCGCGTCGGAACGGCGGACGGCGATGACACCGCGGATCTGGGCCGCGGGGCCCGACGTGCCGCTCACGTACAGACGGACGACGGTGGTCTTGTGCGCGATCAGCGTCACCGAATGACCGAGGTCCTGCACGGCCTGGGTGATCTCGGTGGCGTCCAGGACTGCGTGTAGCTGCGTGGACATGGCCGAACTCCTGGAGCGGGTGTTTCCTGGTCACGGGGACCGGTGGGCTCGCCGTCCCCTCCCAGCGCACGGTGGCCCGGTCGAGGGGCACGGCGTCGGGGTCGGTGCGGAACTGCACGAGGAACTCGAAGGCCGCTTCCCCGTCGGCGGGGCTCTGGCCGCGCGCGATGCGGTCGCCCGGATCTGATCGACGAGGTGGTGTCGCGCACCGAGTGCGCTGTCCGTACAACTTCCCATTCTCGCAAACGTGCCCGCGTCCTGCGACTCAGGGACGGGCACTGCCGTGCGGGACCGCGGGCACGGAGCCTGCACGCAGCAACTCACCTGCGCTGGGCGGCTGCTGCCTCCCGCTCCTCTTCCCAGTACAACACGAGGAACAATGCGAGGAGGAGATCATCGGGCAGCGCACCGTCGCCCGGCAGCCGTACCCGAACGGGGCGGGAGCCGAGTCGGTCGTAGAAGATCTCCAGCGGGCCGATGGCCCGCACGCGGCTGCCGAGACGGTCATATCTCAGTTCATGCGGTCCGATGCGCTCCAGGCGCGAGGCGAAGAGGCTGTGTTCGCAGCTCCACTGGCCCACGGAGCGCGGCAAGTTGGCCCACCGGCTGTAGGTCATGTCGATGGCGCCTACGGAACGAAGACGGCTACCGAGCTGGTCGTAGTTCAGCGTCCATGAACCGAGGGTGCGAGGCCGGCTGCCCAGCCGATCGTAGGTGATCACAGCATCACCGAATTCCACGCAGACGGCCCCCGAGCATGTCATAAGTCAGCTCGACGTCCATGTGCCGTCTCCCGTCCGAAGGATGGCGCGGTGCTGGTCGGACCTGTCGGTCAAGGCAGTCCGGACGCGCGCACGCTGGACGCGGGGGAGAGCTTCATCCCTTACTGCGATTGTCCCGCCATTGAGGTTCTGGTGCTACCTCGCGTCGAGGCCGTCGCCAGGCGACCGGCCAGCTTCCGCATGGCAGCAGTACGACCGGCCGTCGCTCATCGAACTCGACCCACCAGACTTCGCCGTGTCGCACGTGTCCTCGCCCTTACGCGTCTTCGGCGCGGGGGGTCGGGGGTGCGGGGCGTGGTGCGACGGTGAACGTCCGGGTGGTGGGGTCGACCCGTGCCGGGAGCACCGTCCCCTGCGTGGTGCCGCCGAACAGGTGCCGTACGACCTCGCCACTGTGCTCGAAGGGTTCGAAGCCGGGTCCGCTGATGCGCATCAGGAGCCGGATCTGGTCGTGGTCGTGGTTGCTCGGCGGGGCGGGGGCGACTGCCAGTACCAGAGCAGCCGCGTCGACTCCCTGAGCGGCGAGCTGAAGCGTGGCGCGTCGTTCGGCGCGGGCGAAGAAGACGGTGGACAGTCCCGTGAGGGCGACGAACGCTGCCGCCAGGGCGAGTCCCAAGCCGGCCCACGTCCACCGGCCGTCCGTTCGGCCCAGATCGGCGGCCGTATGGATGGTGACATAGACGAACGCCCCTGCGGCGCCCAGGAACAGAGCCGCACCCACGGTGCAAGCGATCACCGTGATCACGGGGCCCTTGGGTTCCAACAGGACAGGTTCGCGGGCGCGAGCGGTGGCCATGAACGCACCCTAGCCAAGTTGATGCGGCACGTGCAGGGGGCGGCACCGAGCCCGGCAGTCACCGCCCGTGCCGCGCTCACACGCGGTCCCACCGCAGCCCGTACCGCACCGTAAGTAATAGGTGAGAACCGATGAAAGATCCGGCTCGGCGCGACAAATGATCTAGCCTGCAAGGGACTTGACGATCAACAGGCCGGACAATGGCGTTCCCTTTACTGTTTTCGCTGTGCGCCTCGGATCCGGCCGCGGAAGGAGCGCAGTGCCTCCTGTACGCCCGAACCGCCGTTCCCTCATCGCCGGTGGCCTTGCGGTAGCCGCAGCAGCTGCCGTTCCCCTCTCGGTGTCCACGCCCGCCGCGGCGGCCGGTCTCATCCCCATCCGGCTGGCCGGGCCGACCGGCCCCGCGCCGGTGGGCGCCGTGGAGCTGCACCTGGTCGACCCGTCCCGGACCGACCCCTGGTCGGGGCGGTCACGCGAGGTGATGGTCACCGTGACGTACCCGGCCGCCGACGTGCGGGACCGCGCGATGCTGCCCTGGCTGCCGTCCGGTGCCGAGCGGGCCCTGAAGGCCCGCTTCGGGGGCGCGGTGGACGGTTACGCGTTCCCGCAGACCCACAGCGCGGACCGCGCGCCCGTCCGGCCCGGCCGCCGGCCGGTGCTGCTCCACTCGCCCGGGTACACCTCGGACCGCACGTTCAACACCCTGGTCGTCGAGCAACTGGCGTCCTGGGGCTACGTCGTGGTCGCGGTCGACCATCCCTACGACTCGGGCGAGGTGGAGTTCCCCGACGGACGCGTGGTCGTCAACCGCCCCGACGACGCGAGCCACGAGGCCCGCACGGCCGCGGTCGCGGTGCGCGCCGCCGATCTGCGGTTCGTCCTCGACCAGTTGACCGTGCTGGAGCGGGGCGGCAACCCCGACGCCGAGCGGCGTCCGCTCCCGCGCGGGCTGCGCGGGGCGCTGGACCTCACGCGGGTCGGCGCCTTCGGGCACTCCCGGGGCGGCGCCGCGTCGGCGGCGCTGATGTACCTGGACAGGAGGGTGCGGGCCGGCATCGACCTGGACGGCGCGCTGTACGGGCCGGTGGTCGAGCGCGGTCTCGACCGGCCGTTCCTGCTGATGGACACGGCGGTGCACGACGGACTGAACGAAGACTCGACCTGGCCGCCGTTCTGGGCGCACCTGAGCGGCTGGCGCCGCTGCCTGCGGCTCGCGGACGCCGACCACAACAGCTTCACCGACGTCGTGGCCGTCGCCCCGCAGGTCCCCGAGCCGGTGCGCGAGACGCTGCAGGCCGGCACGATCTCCCCCGACCGGGCGGTGGCTGCCGTACGGGCCACCGTGCGGGCCTTCTTCGACCTCCAACTGCGCGGCCGCCCGGACACCGGACATCTGCTGTGGGGGAGTGCGGCGCGCTACCCCGAGATCGAGTACATCGCCGGATAGCGACCGGCGCTCGAAGCGGTTCCGTCCGACGGAGCCATCCTTCAACACGGCCCCGGCTGCCGGACCCAGCTCACGTCCCTCCGGTCGGTCTCACCATCGCCAGCAGGGCGCGAGCGTCCCGCCGAGGTGCCCCCTTTGTCCGGCCTGAGAAGCCAGGACTCGCTGTTTCCGGGAAACTCGTCCAGCAGGACGAACCGCGAGCACAACGCACCACCTACGGGATCGGCTGTGCCGTCGCCAGACGATGCCGACGGCGGATCGACGTCGGCAGAGCAACGAGCACGGCGATCGCTGCGAGTGCGGCGCCGGCTGCGGCGACGGACCGAAGGGTGTGGCCGTGGACCAGGAGGAGACCGCCGAGCCAGCTGCCGAGGGCGATGCCTATGCAGAACGCCGAGTTGTTGATCGTCAGGGCCATGGTCGGCGACGAGGGTCCTGCCGCGGTGACGATCCGGGTGTTGAGTGCGGGGATGGTGGCGAAGTAGGCGGTGCCCAGCAGGCAGAACGCCACAGCGGCGGTCCACCTGGTGGTGGTGGGTAGGGCGAGGAGCAGTAGAGCGGCCGTGACCGTGCCCACGGTCACGGGCACGGCCGCCTGCGGGGACCGGTCGGCTGCTCGGCCGCCGAGCGCGTTGCCGGCGAGTCCGCCCGCGCCGTAGAGGAAGAGCAGGACGGTGACGGCTTGTGAGGGGAAGCCCGCGGCCCGGGTGAGGTACGGCGAGGCGTAGGTGTAGAGGGTGAAGGCACCCGCAGTGCCGAGGGTGATCGTCAGGGCCGTGAGCACCAACGGCAGGGGAAGCACAAGCCGTCGACGGCCGGGGGACATCTCGTAGCGTCGGTTCGGCGTGGGCCGGTCCTGCGGCGGCGGGCACCGCACGAGCAGCGCAGTGGCGGCCAGGCTCAGCGCGGCGAGGGCCCAGAACGTGGCGCGCCAGCCGAAAGTGTCGCCGATGAGCGTGCCGACGGGGACACCGGCGACGCTGGACAGGCCGATACCAAGGGTGATCTTGGCGCCCCAGACGGCCTTGCGGTCCGCAGGCGCCATGTCGCGTGCGGTGGCCACGAACGCGGCGATCAGGGTGGAGTGGACCACCGCGCTCACCACCCGGCCCGTGATCAGCCATGCGAAGCCCGGGGCGAGCGCGGCCACTACGTTGCCGAGGACGAAGACGCCCATCATGCCCGGCAGGAGGACGCGCCGGCACAGCCCGGACGTGGCGGCAGTGACGAACGGGCCGGTGATGACGACCGCAACGGCGTACGCACTGATCAGCATGCCCACGGCTGCCAGCGAGACGTGCACGTCCTGTGCGATGTCCGGAAGGATGCCGGCGATGACACTCTCGGCGGTACCGATGCAGAACGTGCAGAGCATCATCGCCAGGACGGGAAGCGGCATCGGCTTGTCTCCTCAGAGGTCGTCCGTGCCTGGCCACGGGCTCGGGCACGGGCACGGGCACGGGTGGAGGGTGACCTCGCAGTGGGACGCCGTGCCCGCGCCCAGGCCCGGTGGCGGGGCGCAGTGGGTGAGCGTGGGTGGGTCGGGCGGGGAACGGGCCGACTCAGGAGGTGCCCACGGTGACGGGCCGGTCGTTGCCGTCGCGCTGCGCGGGAAGGGACTGCGCCGTCCGTGCGTTCCTCGCCGCCCGGGCCCGGCGGGCCCATGCCCGGACGAAGGGTCGCTCGACCGCGGTGTACAGCAGCCAGGACAGCAGCAGGCTGGCCGCGGCGATGAGAACGGCCACGCCGACGGCCTCGACCAGCGTGTCCGGCTCGCGGTAGCCGAAGCGCTCCTGGGCCACGGACAGCAGGATCTGGTGGATCAGGTAGAACGCGAACGACACCTCGCCCAGCCACACCCACGCCCGGCCGCTCACGGCGGTTCCGTCACCCCGTGCATCGCGTGCCGCGGTCGCCGAGATGAGCAGGGCGAACGGGACGACGACCACGGCGTTGAGGGAGTACAGGAAGGGCACGTGGAGGCTCACCACGTACGCCACGGCCGTCAGGGCCAGGGCGGGCAGGACACCGAGGGCGACCCACCGGCCGGACAGCACGATCCGGGCCATGAGGATGCCCAGGAGGAAGTCCAGGACGCGCACCGGCGGGAAGATGTAGACGAGCCACATCTGGGTGATCGAGTGGCCGTACAGCGGGGAGTTGGCGTGGTTCGGCCCGAACGCCTCCCCCGCGGGGACCAACTGGACCGCGAGGGGGAGGAGCAGGATGGCCGCCGCGGTCGCGGCGGCCCACCACCACAGCCGGGTCTCGGGGATGCTCCGCACCCACCGGTGCAGGGCGGGGAAGAGGAGGTAGAAGACCAGTTCGCAGGAGAGGGACCAGCTGGGGTTGTTGATGCTGAAGAACACGTCGTCCCGCGGTATCCACGCCTGCAGCAGCAGGAAGTTGGGGACACCGCGCCCCCAGGTCGCTGACGCGTACGCGTAGGCGGCCAGGGCGAACAGGAACGTGACGACGTGGTTGGGGCAGATCTTGGCGAGCCGGCGTCCCCAGAAGGCGCGCGGGGTGTCGTCGCGGCGGGCGGACCAGGTCAGGACGAAGCCGCTGAGGATGAAGAAGAAGGTGACACCGGCCCATCCGCCGTTCTTCAGGGCGGAGGCGAACGGGCCGTGGTCCTGGCCGTGGGTGGAGTAGGCGTCGAGCAGGGACAGGTGGAACAAGAAGACCAGGAAGGCGGCGAAGAACCGCATACCGGTCAGGGACGGCAGCCGGGAGGAGGTCCCGGGCACCGGGGAGACTGCGGACACGAAGATCACCTCGGAGTGTGGGAGCGGGACGGGAACGGGGCGAAGGGCCGGCAGCGGCGCAGCGTGTGGCGCCGGCCGCCGCAGAGCGTCATGCGGGCTGCACCGACTGGGCGTGGCGGAAGAACCCCGTGGGATCCCAGGTGGCCTTGACCTTCTGCAGGCGCCGGTAGCTGCCCTTGTAGTACAGGTCGTGCCAGGGCACACCCGAGGTGTTCCAGCGGGGGTCGCCCAGGTCGACGTCGGCGTAGTTGACGAAGCAGCCGTCGTTGGTCTCGTTGGGTACGGGCACACCGCCGGTGGCGGCGAACATGTCGCGGTAGCACTCGCGGACCCAGGCGATGTTGGCCTCGTCGTCGGCCGCGTCGTTCCACAGCGAGACGACCTGGTACTTCAGGACGGAGTCGCGCTGCGGCACCGCGGTGGCGTCGGGGGCGACGCGGTTCACCGCCCCTCCGTACGAGGCGATCATGAGGAGCGCGCTGGGATTGTGGAAGTCGTCGCGGGTCAGATGCCGGTAGGCGGCCGCGATCTGCGCGTCGGTGTACGTGCGCCGGGCGTAGACGGACTTGCCCTTGAACCTGATCGTCGGGTCGGGCCCGGTGAATCCGGGCCACTGCGTGGCGTGCAGCCACGGCACCCTGCGGTACTGGCGCACCTGGGGGCGCACGCCGAGGCCGTCGCCGACCTCATCCACGTAGCGCTGCAGCAGGCGTTCGGCGCCGGGGGCGCCGGCGTCGACGAGAGAGTCCAGGACCACGGCGCCGGCCGACTTGTGGAAGGGCTTGAGCTGGCTGAACAGCGCGGTGTACGGCGAGTCGGGTGCGCTGTTGCGGGTGTGCCAGTCACCGTGGTTCCCCATGAGCCGCGCGAAGCGGGTCTCGGTCAGCTGCTCCCACGGCCAGGCCACCTCGCTCAGCCACACCTCCCTCGGGGGAGTGGGCAGTTGGGCGGAGGGGTCGCTGCCCCGGGCGTCGGGGGAGCGCAGCCAGTAACGCGTCACCACGCCGAAGTTGCCGCCCCCGCCCCCGGTGTGGGCCCACCACAGCTCGCGGTGCGGGTCGTCGGGCTCACGGGTGGCGGTGACGGCCTTGGCCGTGCCGTCCGCCTGGACGACCACGATCTCGATGCCGTACAGGTGATCGACGGCGAGGCCGTCACGTCTGCTCATCGAGCCGTAACCGCCGCCCTGTATGTGGCCTCCGGCCGCGACGGTGGGGCAGTTGCCGGCCGGGAGGTAGACGCCCCAGCCCTTGTAGAGGCGGTCGTAGACCCGGCCGAGGGGGGCGCCGGGCTGCACGGAGAACGCCCGGCGGCGCTCGTCGTAGGAGATGTCGTCCATGCGCGACAGGTCCACCACGACGTCGATGTCCGGGTGGGTGGTGAAGTCCTCGTAGCAGTGGCCGCCGCTGCGTACGGCCAGGTGCTTGCCGGAGTCGACCGCCTGCTGCACGGCCTGGACGACGTCGGCCGTGGAGGTGGCGAGGACGATGCGCTCGGGGCTGCCGACCCAGCGCTGGTTGGTGCCGCGCCGCAGGTCGGCGTAGCGCTGGTCCGCCGGGCGCACACTGAGGGGAGTGGCGCCCGCGTCGGCGGTCCGGCGCCCGGACTGCGCCGCGGCGGCGGGGGCCAGGCCGGCCGCGGTGGCCGCGAGGGCACCGCCCGCGGCGGCAGTACCGGACAGGAAGGCCCGCCGGCGCATTCCGGCGCCTCCTGGCCGGCGTCCGGGAGCGGTCGCGGGGGAACTGTCGGTGGGCAGGGCAGAGGTGGGCATGGGTGAGTCCTTCGAGGTGGGGAAAGAACGCTGGCGGCACGAGGGCCGGCCGCGGGAGTGGCGCGTCGGGTGGGATCGGGCCCGTACTGTCCGGTGTCAGGCCGAGGTGGCGGCCTGTGCGGCGCAGGGCTCGAGGGTGTCCAGGCGGATGCCGAACCAGCCCAGGACACGGGCCACCCGCCGGGTTTCGGTGACCTCGACGGCGGTCGGTCCGGTGACGACGCTGTGCTGCGCGAACGTCCGCAGGGCCGTGGGAGACAGCGCCAGGGCCGTCCCCGGGAACAGACACTTCCCGGCGTAGGTGGCGCCCCGGTCCGGTCCGGCGCAGGGCTGGGTGGTCCATAGCAGGTAGGGCGCCGTGGCGCCGCGCTCGGCCGCGCGTGTCCACTGCGGTGACTGCACGTCGCGGCGCCAGGCGTCGTACAGCAGGTGGGCTCCGGCGATGCCGGCGGTGGACCGCATGGCTTTGGCCTCGCAACCACCGATCAGGTCGAGGCGGGCGTCGACCAGGGCGTCGACGGCCCACAGGGGGTATTCCACGGCGAAAGTGCGTCCCGGGGATGCCGTGGCCTCGGGCAGCAGCCGGCGCATCAGCTGCCGGTAGGCGGCCAGGCCGTGGACGGGCCCGACGACGGTCGTGCCCCTGGCGGAGCGGTGTGCCGACGCCGGGTCCCCGGCATCGGGCGGCAGCATGTCGCGGACCATCTCCGCCGCTTCGGCGAAAGCCTGGTCCGCCGCCTGCCGAGTCGTGCGCCGGCAGTCGAGCCAGAGCGCCGTGTGGGCTGTCGCTGCTGCGCGCAGCGGTCCGGCCGGCCGGACCGGTAACGGGGCGAGCGTGTTCATGAGGATGCCTCTGCAGGACGGGGGCTCGTTCGGGGGCGGGGGCCCGGATGCCTGGCCGCCGCCGGTGGACGGGTCAGGGGCGGTCGTGCCAGCGCAGGGCGCCTGGTGTGGCGCGCCGCGCCGAGGTCTGGCTCTCGTAGGGCAGTGCTCCGTCCGGCATGTTGATGATCTCCATCTGGATGCCGATCGGGGTGCGGAAGTACAGCCAGCGGTCGCCGGCGATGGGACCGTGGGCGATGGTCTCCGGCTCGCCCATGAGCTCCACGCCCTGGTGCCGGCCCAGACATGCGGCTGCCGCGTCCACGTCGTCGACGAAGAAGGCGAGATGGTGCCCCCCGACATCGCTGTTGCGCGGGGGACGTGGACCCGGAGTCCGCGCGGTGCTCTGGACCAGTTCGCAGTTGGCGGTCGGGCCGGTGCGCAGCAGCGCCCGCCGCGTCGATCCGGCGCCGGGCGGCCGGTGACCGCCCGGCCGCTCCCGCGTGTCCCGCGGACCCTCGACCAGCTCCGCACCCAGGACGTCGGTGAAAAAGGCGGTGGCTGCGCCGAGGTCGGCGACGGTGTAGCTCACGTGGTCCGTGCCGATCAGGCCCAGGGAGCACGCGGCCGGGTTCGCGTACGGCGTGGGCGTGGGGCAGTAGCGCCTGCCGTCCGGCCGGCCGGGCGCACTGAGAGACAGCAGGCTGCCCCAGGGGGTGAGGAACCACCGGCGGGACGCGCCGGGGGCGGCGGGGCCCAGGCGGACGGCAGCTGCCCGGCGCAGCCGCTCTTCGGCGGCGTCGAGGTCGGCGACCACCAGGGCGAGGTGATGGCCCCCGACGTCGTCCGGGCCGGGGGGCGAGGTGACCTGGTCCGGGGCGGTGTACTCGAAGAGCTCCAGGTTGGTGCGGGGTCCGAGCCGGACCAGTGCGACGTGCGCGCGGGCCCGCGGGTGCACGCCAAGTTTCCGGCTCATCCAGTCACCGCGGTGATCCTCGACCGGCCCCTCCCGGTAGCAGAGTTCGCCGCCCAGGACGTCGGTGAAGAAGGTGACGGCCTCATCGAGGCGCGGCACGGTGAAACCGTAGTGGTCGACGGCCCGCGCGGTGGGCAGACCGGTCCGCGCCGGAGCGGACGACGGCGTGACGGCGTTGCGCAATGTATCCCCCTCCCGACGGCGTGCCGGGTGCCGGGCACCGGACGGCACACGAATGCTCGGACACCGGCTGCCCGCTTGCGAACAGGCGCCGGCCGAGGGCGACAGTAAGACACATGTCGTTGCGTGCGCAAGGAATGGTGTCGGCGGGCCGGACGGCGGGAACCTCGCCGTGCCGGCCGTGAACTGGGAGTTCCACCGATAGAAGTGCAGGTCGGACCGTTACCGTGGCAACGACGACGGGTCTTGGTCATTGTGCGGGCATGGAAAAAACGGGGCGTCCGGAGGGTTTTCTTGGCTGCTGCCGCCTCATACCCTGAAGGTGGCCGGGCCGTCCCGGTGTCGTGGGACCGGGGCTGCCTCTCTTTGCTCGTGCTCGGAAGGCATCCATGGCGGCCGGCGGACCGCCCGGGGCACCCTGAAGAAGGCGACATCATGCGAACGCGTAAGGAAGACAGCGTCGAGCTGTGGAGTCAGCTGTCGGTTCTCGTGGCGGAGGTCGGGACCGCGCTGGACAGAAGACTCTCCGAGGACTTCCAGCTGGGTCTGACGGACTTTCTTGCCCTGCGGGCGCTGAGCAACGGCGACCCGGCGGGGATGCGCATGAACGAACTCGCCCAGCTCCTCGGCCTGAACCAGTCGTCGGCCACCCGGGCCGTGCAGCGTTTGGCGGCGCGGCAGCTGGCCGAGAAGGCCGCCGACGCGGCGGACCGCAGGGGAGTGGTGGTACGGATCACCGAGGCCGGCCGATCCCTCGCCGCGGACATAGGGGGCCTCTTCCGGCGTGAAGTCGGCATGGCCCTGGAAGTCGCGTCCATGGACAGCAGGACGAGTTCGGTCGTCGCCCGGCTCCGCTACGCCCCCACCCTCGACCGCTGAAGCGCACGGCCTCCACGCGCCCCTCGCCCGACCGGCGGGGGGCTTTTCCGTGTGGGTCGGCAGACGTGACGGTCGCCTGCAGCCGCCACTCGGTCGTTGCGGAGGCATGCATGACCGACGTACTTCCGGACAACCCAAGCAGTTGCGTGCGCAGAGAACGCGCAGGAAGAGCTCTTCGCTCCAGCTGCGGCGCGGTGTCTTTTCGGACGGCCCACACCTCGACCCCCGACGCATGTTCTTGCGTGCGCAATGAAATCTGTGTCAGGGTCTTGCCTGGCGACGGGGGGCAGGCCACGACGCCGTGGCCACATCCTGCGCAGGCGGCCCCAAGGGCCCTGCCGCGCGGACACGCACAGCACACTGCCCCGACCGGATTCGCACACGAACCCGAACCCGAGACTCTTCGTCGGAGGCGGAAGCCTGATGCAGCAAGAAACCCAGTCCACGCGCAACAACGACGGTCTCTTCGCGGTGGGCAGCCCGGTCACGCACTGGTCGGTCCAGAGCAGCAACCCGGTGCAGTACGAGATCAGGGCCTGCCAGAACCTGCTCGACCCCAGCAACTCCACCATCCTGGAGGGCGCTTCGGACAGGGGCGCCCAACGGCGCTTCATCGTCACCGACCGCGTGGTCGACTCCCTCTACGGCGAACGGATCCGCGCCTACTTCGAACACCACGGCGTCGAGCACCGCGTCCTCGTCCTGGACGACGGCGAGACCCACAAGTCGATGGACGCGGTGCTCCGGGTCGCCGAGGCCCTCGACGCCTTCGGCATCGACCGCCGCCGCGAACCCGTCATCGCCATCGGCGGCGGCGTCCTCATGGACATCGTCGGCTTCGCCGCCAGCCTCTACCGCCGCTCCACTCCCTTCATCCGGATCCCCACCACCCTGATCGGTCTGGTGGACGCGGGCGTCGGCGCAAAGACGGGCGTCAACCACAACGGGCACAAGAACCGCCTGGGAACCTACTTCCCCGCCGACCGCACCCTGCTCGACCGGTCGTTCCTGGTCACCCTGCACGAGCGGCACATCAGCAACGGGCTGGCCGAGATCCTCAAGATGGCCCTCATCAAGGACGCCCGGCTGTTCGACCTCCTGGAGCACCACGGCGCCCACCTGCTGCGCACCAAGCTCCAGAGTCCCGCGGCCATGGGCCCCACGCCCGCCGACGTCCCCGTGGACCAGCGCCTCGCCGCCCGCGGGCTGCACCTCGACCCGGCGACCGAAGTCGTCGAGCGCGCGATCCAAGGCATGCTGGAGGAACTCCAGCCCAACCTCTGGGAGAAGGTGCTGGAACGGGTCGTCGACTACGGCCACACCTTCAGCCCGACCATCGAGATGAACGCCCTGCCCGAACTGCTGCACGGCGAGGCCGTCGCCGTCGACATGGCGCTCACCACCGTCCTGGCCGAGCGACGCGGACTCGTCAGCGCCTACCAGCGCGAACGCATCCTCAGCGTCATGGAGCAGCTCGGACTGCCGTCCTGGCACCCGCTGTGCACCCCCGAGGTGCTCACCGGCGCCCTGCGGGACACCGTGCGGCACCGCGACGGCAAGCAGCGGCTGCCCCTCCCGGTCGGCATCGGCAGCGCGGTCTTCGTCAACGACGTCACCGAGGAAGAACTCAGTGCCGCGGCCCAGGCGCTGCGAGAGCACGTTGCGGGAGTCTCGAGGTGAGCACCGAAGCCTCCCCCTCCCACCGCGCGCCGGCCACCTCCCCCTCCGGACAGGCCACCACCGGCCACCCGCCGTTGCCCGCCCACACGGCGGGCGGCCCCCGCAGCCCCTTCCGGTCCATCGGAACCGCCAAGGGCGCCGCCACGGTCTACGGCGTGCACGGAGCCGCCGGGCGCACGCACTGGAAGTGCTTCGCCGGCCGCCGCCAGCTCGACTCCGCCACCGAGGCCGTCGAATGGGCCTCCATCCCACCCCGCGGCCTGAGCGGGGAGCACCGCCACACCCGCACCGAGGAGATCTACCTCATCCTGCGCGGCCGCGGGGAGTTCCTCTTCAACGGCAGTCCCCACCGCGTCGGCCCCGGCTCGCTCGCCCTCACCGCCCCCGGCAACGTGCACGGCCTGCGCAACACTGCGGACACCGACCTCGACTGGTGGGTGATCGAGACCCTCGCACCCGCCACGCACACCGTCCTGTCCACACCCGACCACATGCACCCGGGAGTTCCCGCCATGGGCAACCCAGTCATCTTCGACCTCTTCAAGGACAGGACCGTGCGCACCGACGGCGTCTTCACCGGCCCGCTGCGCCAGGTGGACGTCGTCGAACTCGAGGCGGGACAGCGCACCGTGCTGGGCGCACCCGATGCGGAAGTCGCCGTGTTCGTGCACAGCGGCGACGGCCGGGCCACCGCCGACGCAGCCACCGTGGACCTGTCGCGCGACACCTGCTTCACCCTCGCCGCAGGCACGTCCACCGCTGTCCATGCGCTCACGCCGCTGCGGCTGCTCGTCGTGACCCTGGCCCTGCGCCAGCACTCCGCGGAGGCGTCGTGATCATCTCGACGACCACCAGGGCGGTGCGCAGCGCCGTCACCGCCGAGCCGGGGGCCGGAGCGACAGCTGCCTGGAGCTGTCTGGTGCGCCGCGGGATGCTGCACAGCGAGTGCGAAGCGGTGGAGCACTGGGTGCTCGAGCCCGGTGCCGTCCTCTCCTCCACCCCGCAGCACGGGGTGGAGGAGGCGCTGCTGGTCCTCGAAGGCGACCTTGCGCTGACCACCGAGGACACCGAGCACGCCGTACGAGCGGGACAGCTGGTCCTGCTGCCGCACGGGGCGCAGGCCCACCTCGTGGCGGGGCGCACCACGGTCCGCTTGATCAGCGTCCGGGCGCTCGCCGCCCCCGTCACCGACCGGCTGCCGCCCCGCGTGCCCGAGCTGGTCCCCTCCTGACAAGAGCGCGGCGCGTCACGGCCCACCCGGCCCTGACGCGCCGCGACCGTCCACGAAAGCGAAAGCGTTCCATGCGTGCTGTAGTCCTGACCACCTTTGGCGGCCCCGAGCAGCTGTCGGTGCGCGACGTCCCTGAACCGGTCACGCCCGCACCGGACGCCGTCCTCATCCGCACCGCGGCGGCCGCGGTCAATCCCGTCGACCTCCAGACACGTGCTGGTCTGCACGCCGGACACAGCACCGTCCGGCCTCCCATGGTCCTCGGCTGGGACGTGGCCGGCACCGTCACAGCCGTGGGAAGCGACGTCACCGACCTGCGCGTCGGAGACCAGGTCGTGGCCATGTCCGCGCAGATGGCCACCGGGCGCGGGACCTACGCCGAGACCGTCGCCCTGCCGGCCGGCATCGTCGCCCCTGCCCCGGCCTCCCTCACGCCTGCTCACGCGGCCGCCTTGCCGCTGGCCGGACTCACGGCCCGGCAGGCACTGGACGCCCTCGCCCTGCCCGAGGGAGCCTCGGTACTGATCACCGGTGCCGTCGGTTCGGTCGGCGGCCTCGCCGTGCAGCTTGCCCGGCTGCGCGGCTTGTCGGTCGTGGCTCAGGTCCGCTCCCGGCGTGACGAGGACGAGGCACTGGCCCTGGGGGCGGACCGGGTCGTGGACCCGGAGGACCTGCCGGAGGCGGAGGTGGACGGCCTGCTGGAAACGGCAGGTGACCCGCGGGCGATCCGAGCCGTGCGCGACGGCGGGCGCGCCGTCACCATCGTGCCCAGCCGGGTACCGGCGGGGGAACGCGGCATCCAGGTCGCCGTCTCCCACGTGGAGCAGGACGGCCCCGGGCTCCACGCGCTCGCCCGTCTGGTCGACGCCGGGCAGGTGCGCCTGCGCATCGCCCAGGAGTTCCCTTTCGAGACCGCGGCCGAGGCGCACCGAGCCCTGGCCGCCGGCGGCGTCCGGGGCAAGCTCCTGCTGCTGCCCTGAGCGGCCGCCCGTAGTACGGACCGACACACAGGAACGTCATCACACGAGGACAGCAACGCCGTGGCTGAGCCGCACAAGAGCGGACTCCGGGACGCCGACGCCGAAACCCTGTCCCGGCTCTGGGAGCGGGTCGTGCCCCTGTTCGCCTCACTGGAAGGGCAGCTCGATACCCTGCTGACGCGCCGTCATGGCATCGGACTGGGACCGTTGATGGCCCTCGGAGCGCTGGCCGGTGAGCGTCCCGGCTCCGTGACCGTCAGCGGTCTCGCCCGGCGACTGGGTGTGAGCGTCTCCGCGGCGAGCCGGATGCTCACCCACTTGGAGCGGTCGGGCTGGACGGCCCGGACGGCCTGGCCCTGCGACCGGCGGACCAGCCATGTCACGGTCACCGACGCCGGGCTGGCCCTGTGGACGCGCGCCAGCCGCACACTGGAACACGAACTGGACGCTGCTTTCCGAGCATTGCGGTTCGACGAGAGATACGCGCATGTGGTGGCACGTCTGTGCCGCACCGGCGACGCAATGCCCCAGGACTGACCCGGGGAACTGCTCTCCGCACGGCCGGTGGCCTCACGCCGGCGGCTCCGGCCAGGCGTTCATCGCGAGCCGGGCCACGCGCCGCAGTTCCTGCGTGCTCGCACCGTCCCGCGCCTGCTGCGACATGCCCTGCACGACCGCGGCGAAGTACACCGCGAGGGCCCGGGTGTCGGCGTCCTCGGGGAGCGCGCCCCGGGCCCTGGCGTCCTCCAGCCGCGCTTCGAAGGACCCCACATTGGCCGTCCTGCGGGCGCGCAGGTCCTGCTCGACGTCGGCGGTCTGCGGAGAGTAGTTGGTCGCCGCGGAGATGACCAGGCAGCCCGCTGGGTGCCCGGGGTCGGTGTAGGACACAGCGGCCTCTTCCAGCATCCGCGCGAAGCCCGCCCGCGGGTCCCTCTCCCGGGCGAGAGCATCCTCCATGAAGGCGCCGAAGGTGGTGCCGTAGCGGTCGACCACCTCCGTGAACAGGGCGCGCTTGTCGCCGAAAGCCGCGTACAGGCTCGGCGGGGAGATCCCCATGGCGGCGGTCAGATCTGAGATGGACGTGCCCTCGTAGCCGTGCTGCCAGAACAGGAGCGTCGCCTGCACGAGGGCCGCCTCGCGGTCGAAGCTGCGCGGCCTGCCCCGCTTCGTCGTCGTCATGACCTGATTTTACAGCGATCGCTAAAGAAAGTGTGTAGAGTATTAGCTAGTCCTCGCTACAGAAAGCTGATGCGAAAGGAACACCATGGGTACGCTCGCGGGCAAGACAGCACTCGTGACCGGCGGCAGCCGCGGCATCGGGCGCGCCGTCGCCGAACGGCTCGCCGTCGACGGAGCGCTCGTGGCCGTCCACTACGGCCGCAACACCGCAGCCGCCGACGACGTCGTGGCCGCCATCCGTGCCAAGGGGGGCCGGGCGTTCACCGTCCACGCCGAACTGGGCCGGCCCGGTGACGTGGAAACCCTCTGGGACGGCTACGACCGCCAGATCCTGCGCCACGCCGAGGAGGCCGGCCTGGACATCCTGGTCAACAACGCCGGCATCACCCCGCGCGGCGAGATCGAGGAGACGTCACCCGAGGCGTTCGACGAGGCCGTCGCCATCAACATGCGCGCCCCGTTCTTCCTGACCCAGCAGGGCCTGAAGCGCCTGCGCGACGGCGGCCGGATCATCAACGTCTCCTCCGGCGCCACCCGCATCGCGCTCACCGACATCATCGCCTACGCCATGACCAAGGGAGCCCTCGACGCCTTCACCCTCACCCTGGCCAAGGCGCTCGGTGGCCGCGGCGTCACGGTCAACTCCGTGGCCCCCGGCATCATCGACACCGACATGAACGCCTCCTGGCTGCGCGGCAACGAGGCCGCCGAGCAGTCCGCGGCCCAGCTCTCGGCACTCGGCCGGGTGGGCCGGCCGGAGGACGTGGCCGACGTGGTCGCCTTCCTCGCCTCCGACGACGCCCGATGGGTCACCGGCCAGGTCCTCGACGCCACCGGCGGCTCCCAGCTCTGACCCACCAGCCCGGCCCACGCGGATTCCGCAACCATGCAGGGGTGTCAACGGCGACACCGCCATCACCCAACAGACACGCTGCAACCGGAGACCCCATGCACGTCGTCATCGCCTGGTGGGACACGCGACGTACCGCCGAGGCCGGCGCGGTCCGGCCGCATCCGCCCAGACCGGCCGACTCCATCCCGCCGGACAAGGCGCCCTTCACGGCCCAGTTCCCAGGTTTGCACGCCGGCCAGTGGATCACCGATCCGGCAACGGACCTTCAGGGCCTGGCGCTGATCTGGGACACGGCAGCCGACGCGAACGTCTTCCTGCCGGCCATCGCCGAGCAGACATTCGGCTGCGCACCTTCCCACCGATGGGACTTCGAACTCCGCACGGCACCCACGTCCGACGAGGACGTGATGGCGACACCGGCCGAACTGGAGCTCCTCCTCCACGCATGAGCGTCCCAGTGTCCGCCACGTGCGGCTGATGCCTGCTGTGCACCGGTCGGTGCCGGACGTGAGGCAACCGAACTGCGCTCGTGTCGGCACCGCGCGCACCGCGGGCCTGTCCGAATAGGCTGAGGAGCGGCTGGCTACGGGTCATGACCCGTAGCCAGCCGCTGGCCTTGAGCCTCCCGGTGCAGGGGCCCCGGGCCCAGGGGTACGTGAGCCTTGCGCGAGCGTAGGCTCCGCCCCGGCGACCATGGCGTCCAGCTCCGGCTGAAGCAGGTCGAAGACCACGAAACGCGCCGGCCACCGGCCCGCGCCGGGCAAGGCGCTGCTGGAGCCGCTCGAACGCGAGCCGGCCGCGCTCCCACACCACAAGCTCGCCATCCAGGCCGGTGCCCGCCGGGAACTGCGCGAGGGCCGCGGCGCGGATCTCGGGGCACGAGCCGGTCATGTCGGTCCCCCGCCTCGAGCGCAGCAGCACCCGACCGCCGGCCTGCACAGCGAGTTGGGCACGGAAGCCGTCCCACTTCGGCCCGGCCGCCCTACCCGCAGGCAGGGCCGGCGCCGGGCCCGATCGGAGCAGCCTCGGCAGGCGGGGCGGCGGGTGTACGTTCGGCCGCATGGCTGACGACGGCTTCGGGCATCCACGACTCGCTGCGATCTACGATCCGCTCGACCCCGACCGCAGCGATCTCGATGCCTACCTCCGGATGGCGGAAGAGTTCGAGGCGCGCCAAGATCTGGACATCGGCTGCGGCGCCGGGGTGTTCGCACTTCTCCTGGCCGACCGCGGGATCGACGTCATCGGCATCGACCCCGCCCAGCCATCCATCGACGTCGCCCGGGCCAAACCCGGCAGTGAGCGAGTGCGCTGGATCTGCGGTGACGCCACAGCCCTCCCGCCGCTGCAGGTCGACCTGGCGACGACGACAGCCAACGTCGCCCAGGAAATCGCTGATCCGGTGAGCCGGCCTCTCGTGACCTTCCGCTGGACCCACGTCTTCGGAGCGGACGGACAGGTGCTGACCTCGGATTCGACGCTGCGCTTCCGGGAGCGCGACGAGGTCGAGACGGACCTGGTCGCCCACGGCTACGAGCTGCAAGGCGTCCGTGATGCGCCTGACCGGCCAGGCAATGAGTTCGTCTTCCTCGCACGACGCCCTGGATGAGTCTGGCCCGGGCCACGGCGTTCCTCGTGGCCGGGCCGCAAGACCTCGTAGCCTCCGAGCTCGAGTTCGCCGTCTCGAGCTATCCGCTCCGCATACTTGTAGCTGGCAGATACCTGACCGTCGTCGCGGATTCGCTCCCGGCCAGCTCCCAGAACCGCAGATATGTCTCCCAGTCGAACCCCTGGTACGGCTCGTCCAGCAGCAGCACCTGCGGATCGTGCATCAGCGCCAGCGTCAGGCTCAGCTTCTGTCGGGTCCCGCCGCTGAGAACACCGGCCCGCAGGACTTCACGACGGCGGTAGGAATGGCACACACCCCGGTTTTCCACCGCACCCCTTCCCCACATCCCGTTCCGACGCCGGCACCTCTCCCGAACGATCACCACGGCCATAAGGCACGCCGAGACCCCGTCGCACCGCCCAAGCGCGTGCGAAAGCCGGTGAGATGGGCCGACGTGGCTGACGGCGACCAGACCGCCGATGCCGTTGCGTGCCACGTCCTCGCGGGCCATTCAGGGGGTGCCCGAGGTCGTCTTCGCTTCCGCAGGGTTTCGGCAGGCCGGGGCCCTGGGCAGTCGAGAGGGCGCAGACGGCGGGGTGAGGGAGGGGCGTGGACGGAGGCTGCGCCTCGACGGCCCTTAACTCAGTCATGCTGGTTCAAGGCCTTGGCCAGCTGTCGGTCGGCCTGCCGGGCGGCCTCGAGTTCGGCCTCTCGCTCCTCCAAGGTGGTGGTCAAGTCGGCGGTGTGCTGTTCCAGTTGGACCGTCTTGATGAGCGAAGCCGTTCGGCCGTGGCGGCCGCCCTGGCCGGACTCCGCGAACTGGCGTCCTCGCCGGCGAGCTGACGAGCAGCCCCGGCACGCGCCTCTGCGCGGTGCGTCGGCGACCCGGACCCGTCAGCGGCCCGGCGCCCCGGCCCGGAGCGCGTCCATGACCAGGTCCAGCAGGCGAGTCGCCCGGGGCTGCCAGTCGCTGTGCGGGTCGAGCGTCCACAGGCCTCCGATGGCGAGGAACAGGTCGTCCACCGTGATCCCCGGGCGGATGGTCCCGGCCTGCTCGGCGGCCCGAAGCAGGCACTCGGCCGCCTCCGTCACCGGGGCGTGGCCCGGCTTCTGCGCGCCGGGTGCGCCTGCGGCCTGCCGGATCGCGTCGGCCAGTCCGGCCTTGGTCATGGCGAACCGGGCCAGCCCGTCCATCCACTCACGCAGCGCCCGGTCGGGTTCCCGGCTGCGCAGCAGCGGGGCCGCGGTGTCGGCGACCTGCTGCATCTCGTGGCGGTAGATCTCCAGGACCAGGGCCTCACGGGTGGGGAAGTGGCGGTAGAAGGTCCCCTGCCCCACGCCGGCCTTCTTTGCGATCGTGCTCAGTGGGGTGTCGGCCGAGCGGGTCAGTTCGGCCAGGGCAACCTCCAGGATGCGCGCGCGGTTGCGCTGCGCGTCCGAGCGCAGGGGCGCTTCCCTGTTCTGACCCACGGGTCCTCCTCGCGGTGATGGCCGAAACCCGATCCTTGTTAAGCGGACAGTTGTCCGTTACGTTTCCGGGTAACGGACAACTGTCCGCTTGCTTCCAGCGTATCGGCGTGCCGTCCGTACGGGACAGCCCGGGCGGCCGGACGCGGCCCACCTGCCCCGCATCCTGCCCGCTCGCGCACCGGCGCCGCCAGCCGCGGCACCCACGCCTGACCAGCGACCCGCCTCACCACGTGAGAGAGAAGGCTTCCATGGCCTCATCGACGTCCAGCGACCTCACCCTGTCCGTCAACGGCGAGAAGTACACGCTGACCGTCGACCACCGCACCACCCTGCTCGACGCCCTGCGGGAACGGCTCGACCTGACCGGCACCAAGAAGGGCTGCGACCAGGGCCAGTGCGGCGCCTGCACCGTCCTGGTCGACGGCCGCCGCAGCGTGGCCTGCCTCCAGCTGGCGGTCGCGGCCGAGGGGCACGAGATCACCACCGTCGAGGGCGTGGCCGACGGCGACCGGCTGCACCCGGTGCAGCAGGCGTTCCTCGACCTCGACGGTTTCCAGTGCGGCTACTGCACCCCCGGCCAGATCTGCTCGGCCGTCGCCGTCATCGAGGAACACGCCGCTGGCTGGCCGAGCGCCGCCACCGCCGACCTGCGGCCCGAGGCAGGACCACCGCCCCTGACCCCGGAGGAGATCCGCGAGCGGATGAGCGGCAACCTGTGCCGCTGCGGCGCGTACATGTCCATAGTGCAGGCCGTGGCCCGCGCCGCCGAGGCGAACGGAGCGGCAGCATGAGGGAGTTCGGCTACCACCGCGCCTATGACGTCACCGGCGCGGTCGCGTTGCTCGACGGCGACACCGACGCCCGCTTCCTGGGCGGCGGCACGAACCTGGTCGACCTGATGAAGACCGGCGTCGAACGGCCGGCAACGCTCGTCGACGTACGCGAACTGCCCCTGAACCGCATCGAGTCGACACCCGACGGCGGACTGCGCATCGGCGCCACCGTCACCAACAGCGACCTGGCCGCCCACCCCGAGGTCCGGCGCCGCTACCCGGTCCTGGCCCAGGCGGTCCTGGCCGGGGCCTCCGGGCAGCTGCGCAACATGGCCACGGTCGGCGGCAACCTGCTCCAGCGCACCCGCTGCGGCTACTTCACCGACGTCGACTCGCCCTGCAACAAGCGCGATCCGGGCAGCGGCTGCCCCGCCCTCACCGGTGAGCACCACAATCACGCCATCCTCGGCGCCTCCGGTCACTGCGTCGCCACCCACCCCTCCGACATGGGCGTGGCCCTGACCGCCCTCGACGCCCGCGTGTCCTACGAGACGGCGGACGGACCCGGCGAGCTGCCGATCGCCGACCTCTATCTGCCGGTGGGGAAGACACCGCACCGGGAGACCGCCCTGCCGCAGGGCGCCCTCATCACCGCCGTCACCCTGCCGCCCACCCCCACGGCGGCCAACTCCCGCTATCGCAAGGTGCGCGAGCGCGCCTCGTACGCCTTCGCCATCGGCTCGGTCGCCGCCGCCCTCGACCTGAGGGACGGCACTGTGCACGACGTGCGCCTGGCCTTCGGTGCCGTCGCCTCCCGCCCCTGGCGGGCGTATGCGGCCGAGCGCATCCTGACCGGCGCCCCGGCCGGCGCCGACACCTTCGTGGCCGCCGCGGACGCCGAACTGACGGCTGCCCGGCCCCTGCCCCGCAACGGATACAAGGTGACCCTGATGCGCAACCTCGTCGTGGCCGTCCTCAGCGAACTCGCAGAGGAGGCCGCCCGATGACCACCGCCACCACAGGCCGGTCCGCCGCCGACCGGGTGACCGGCACCGCCCACACACGCGTGGAGGGCCGCGACAAGGTCACCGGCGCGGCGCGGTACGCCGCAGAGATCCCCTTCGCCGAACTCGCCCACGGCTGGCTCGTGCTGTCCACCGTCGCCCGCGGCCGAGTCCGTGCCCTGGACACCGACACCGTCCTGGCGATGCCCGGCGTGCTCACCGTGCTCACCCACCACAACGCCCCGCGCGTCGACACCGACTTCGTCGGCATGCTGGGCGTGCCGCCGGACCCCGGCACCGCCCTCTTCCAGCACGACCGGGTGCCCCATCGGGGCTGGCCGGTGGCCCTGGTCGTCGCCGACACCCCCGAACAGGCCAGGGAGGCCGCCGAGACGCTCGTAGTGCACTACGACGAGGAGCCGCACGACGTGGCGTTCTCGGCCGGGCGGGAGGCCGAGGCATACCCGGTCGACGGGCACATGCCGGCCGTGATGGAGAAGGGCGACCTCGACCGGGAACTCGCGGCGTCCGCCGTCGTGGTGGACGCCGAGTACACCACCCCCGAGGAGCACCACAACCCGATGGAGCCGCACGCGGCGACCGCCCGCTGGGAAGGCGGCCGGCTGGAGGTCGTCGACTCCAACCAAGGAACCCACTGGGTCGCGGGGGACCTGGCGAAACTGTTCTCCCTCGACCCCGGGACCGTACGGGTACGCTCCGAACACGTCGGCGGCGGCTTCGGAAGCAAGGGCGTACGCGCCCACCAGGTGGCCGCCGTGATGGCCGCCACCGTACTGCACCGGCCCGTACGGGTCGTCATGACCCGGCGTCAGATGTTCTCGCTCGCCGGCTACCGCAGTCCCACCGCCCAGCGCGTCCGCCTCGGGGCCGATCCGGACGGGCGGCTGCGCGCCCTGGAGCACCGCTCGCTGAACCAGACCTCCACCGTGCACGAGTTCGTCGAGCCGAGCGCCGCGACCGGCCGGTCGATGTACGCCGCCGACGCCCACCACACGGTCAGCCGGCTGGTGCGGCTCGACGTGCCCACCCCGACCTGGATGCGCGCCCCGGGCGAGGCGCCGGGCTCGTTCGCGCTGGAGTCGGCGCTCGACGAACTCGCCGAGAAGTGCGGTGTCGACCCGATCGACCTGCGCCTGCGCAACGAACCCGCCGTAGGTCCGGTCTCGGGACTGCCCTTCGCCGGGCGGAACCTCGTCGCCTGCTTCCGTGAGGGGGCCCGCAGGTTCGGCTGGGCGGAGCGCGACCCGCGCCCCGGCGTGCGCCGCGAGGGGCGCTGGCTGCTCGGCACGGGCACCGCGGCCGCCTCCTTCCCCGCGATGGCCATGCCCTCCACGGCCTCCGTGACGGCCGAGGCCGACGGCACCTTCACGATCCGGATCAACGCCGCCGACATCGGCACCGGCGCCCGGACCGCGCTCACCCTGATCGCCGCCGACGCCCTGGACGTGCCCACCGACCGCGTGCTGGTGCGGATCGGCGACAGCGACCTCGGCCCCGCGATGGTCGCCGGCGGTTCCGCGGGCACCCGCTCCTGGGCCTGGGCCGTCATGGCCGCGGCGGAGGAACTGCGCCGCGGCCTCGCGCCCGGCGCGGACATCCCGCCGCAGGGCATCACCGTACGGTCGGACACGACGGAGGCCGTCGGGGCACTCGCGCAGAAGGAACGGCACTCCTTCGGGGCGCAGTTCGCCGAGGTAGCCGTCGACCCGGCCACCGGGGAGGTCCGGGTACGCCGCATGCTGGGCGTCTTCGCGGCCGGCCGGATCGTCAACCCCCTCACCGCCCGCAACCAGCTCGTCGGCGGCATGATCTGGGGCCTGTCCATGGCCCTGCACGAGGAGGCCGTCCGGGAACCGGCGAGCGGCGGTGTCTACGGCGCCGACCTGGCCGGCTACCACGTCGCCGCGCACGCCGACGTCCCGCACGTCGAGGCCGACTGGGTCGACGACCCCGACCCCGACGACCCGGTCGGCATCAAGGGCATCGGCGAGGTCGGCACCGTGGGGGCGGCCGCCGCGATCGCCAACGCGGTGTGGCACGCGACCGGTGTGCGCCACCGCGACCTGCCGATCCGGCCCGACCGCATTCTGTCGGCGGGTGGCGATGCTTGACCTCGCCGGGGCCCTGCACGCCTGGGCCGAGGAAGGCCGGGACTTCGCCGTCGCCACCGTCGTCTCCGTCGCCGGGAGCGCCCCGCGCCCGCCCGGGGCGGCCCTGGCCGTCGACTCCGGCGGTGCGGCGATCGGCTCGGTCTCCGGGGGCTGCGTCGAGGGCGCCGTGTACGACCTGTGCCGCCAGGCCCTGCGCGACGGCGAGCCGCTGACCGAGCGGTTCGGCTACAGCGACGAGGACGCCTTCGCCGTAGGACTGACCTGCGGCGGGACGATCGACGTGCTGGTCGTTCCGTACTCCGCCGGGCAGCCCGTGCACGAGGCCGCGCTGTCCGCCGCCGCCGACGGTGAGCCGGTGGCCCTGGCCCGGGTGGCCCGGGGCCCGGCCGGGCTGCTCGGCCGGGCCCTGCTCGTCCGTCCCGACGGCTCGTACGAGGGCGGACTCGGCGGCGGCGCAGAGCTGGACCACACCGCGCGCGCCGAGGCCGGCGCGCTGCTGGACGCGGGCCGGACCGGCACGGTGGAGCTCTCCGAGAACGGCACCCGCTGCCCGGGTGGTGTCACCCTCCTCGTGGAGTCGGCCGTGCCGCCACCCCGCATGATCGTCTTCGGCGCCATCGACTTCGCGGCGGCGCTCGTGCGGGCGGGGCGGTTCCTCGGCTACCACGTGACGGTGTGCGATGCCCGGCCGGTCTTCGCCACCCGGGCCCGGTTCCCGGACGCCGACGAGATCGTCGTCGACTGGCCCGACCGGTATCTACGGCGTACGGGCACCGACGCCCGCACGGTGCTGTGCGTGCTGACCCACGACGCCAAGTTCGACGTGCCCCTGCTCAGGGAGGCGCTGCGCCGGCCGGCCGCCTACATCGGTGCCATGGGCTCGCGCCGCACCCACGAGGACCGGGAACGGCAGTTGCGGGAGGCGGGCGTCAGCGCCCGCGAGCTGGCCCGGCTGAGGTCCCCGATCGGGTTGGACCTGGGCGCCCGTACCCCAGAGGAGACCGCCGTGTCCATCGCGGCGGAGATCATCGCGCAGCGGCACGGCGGAACGGGCGCCCCGCTCACCGGTACGGCCGCCCCGATCCACGGGCCGGACAGGCAGCCGCTGCCGGCCTGAACGGTCCGCCCGCGGTAGGGCGCGGACACGGAGGGGCCGGGACCATCGACGGTCCTGGCTCCTGCGGGAAGAGACCAGGACGTGCCCGAAGGCCTTCCACGCGGCCCATGAAGTCACGCCCGCACCCCGGAAGGCAGCTCACTCGCGTATCCGCTTCTGCGGCCTGTTCCCCTCGGCAAGCGGCGTCACTGTCAGTGCGGCGTGCCACCATCCGGCCATGAGTGAAGAGTCGTTGAACTGGCGTGACTTCCTGGGGCGTTGGCAGGAGGAATGGGTTCCGCGTCCCGATGAGGAGGTGGACGCAGCACAATCCTCCATGCCTCTCGGAGTGCCCGGGGCGGACGAGGCGGCGATCGCCGCGGCGGAGGAACGGCTCGGGCGGCGGCTGCCGCCCTCGTACCGCACGTTCCTGGCCGTGAGCGACGGGTGGCATGTCGAGCAGACCGCTGGGATCTACCAGCTCGGTGGGACCGCAGACATCGACTGGTTCGGGGACCCGTATGACATGACCCCGCTCTACGAGGAGAACCTCGGCGAGCGCCCGCTCAGGGAGGAGGTCCTGCTGGCCGGTATGTGGCGACGGGCGCTGCGGCTGGAGACGGACTCCGACATGTCGCACGCCCTGCTCGATCCGGGCGACACCGGCCAGGACGGGGAGTGGGCGCTCTACGTCTACAAGGGCTGGAGCGGTGAGATGCCGGACCGCTATCCGTCGTTCCGGGCCTACATGGAAGCCATGTACCGGGCCTTCCACGCCGACCGGGCCGCGTCCCCCGACTTCACCAACGCCACCACCCGGACCCAGGACGAGCGCGTCGACCAAGCCCGCCGGCTGGCGCTGCAGGGACGACACGAGGAGGCCCTGCCGCTCCTTGAGGAGGCGTCCTCCTTCGGCCGGCCACACAGCGCCGTCTTGCTGTCCCAGCTCCGGCAGCTGAACACTCCTGATAACCCGCTGAGTCACGGCCTGCTAGCGGCCGACCCTCGCTACTTGCCCGACGTGCTCCCGGTAGAGGCGATGGCACAGGCGAACAACACCTGGCGACCGGACGGCGACGACCACTGGCTCGGGATGATGGCGGCTCGGGGGGTAGCCTGGAACACCGCCGAGGCCGTGCTGAGCGGCGTGCGGGACGGCACCTACCGCTACACGCCCTCCGGCCCCTGGGGCCGGGCCGTCGCCGAGGCCCGCGAGTCGGCCCGCTGGGGCGCGACCGACGCCGCCTGGCGGACGCTGGCCGACGCACTCCCGCAGTGGGAAGCGCCTGGGCCGTCATTGATCGCCCCGCTCGGCCTGCTCGCCGATCCGGTCCTCGGCCCGCTGATCACTCCGGACCGCGGACGGCAGATCCTCTCAACAGCGCGGGCGGGGCACTCGGGCCGCGCCCCGGATCCGGTGCCCGATCTCGATCCGCCGGGCCTGCAGTGGCTGACTGAGCCCGCACGATACGGGCAGCCGCTCGACGGATACCGCTGTGTCTGGGTCGAAGGCGTCGACCCGGTCCGTCTGCCCGCCTTGCTCGGTGACGAGGACGCCCAGCTGAGCCCGCCCCTGGACCTGTTCGGAGTGCGCTGGCGAGCGCCCCGGTCCGGCGGGCGGCAGGACACCGAGCCCTGGGAGGACAGGGCGGTGGTCGCCGTGGGCGGCAGCTCGCAGGGGTGGGCTTTCGCTTTCGACGGCCACTCCCAGCGCCGTCTGAGCCAGCTGTTCCAGTCTCCAGCGGCGGCCGCGTCCTCCTGTGGCCGTGCTGTCGTGGTGTGGCGGGACCCGAAGACCGCCTCCCCGGAGGGACACCCGGCCGCGTTTCACCTCTCCGTTGCCGAACGGGGCGAAGAGCTGTACGCGTTCACCATACGGGGGACGCAGATCGAGCGCTCCGGCGCGATACCCGAGGCTCTGGACCCTGCACGCCTGATCGACCCGGACGACACCGAACTGGTCCGGGAGCGAAGGATGCTGGCGGCCCTGCACACAGAACTGGGGCTTTCACTGCCCCGCTTCGCGCTGACCCAGGGGAGGCTCTGCACGTTCACCACCCGGTCCTGGACGAGGGCGCCACGCGCGGGGGAGGGGTACGCCTACATCGCTCTCAGCCGCATACGCCCGCAGCTGTGACCCCAAGCCCCCCAACAGAATGACCGACCCACCCAGTACCTGATCAGCCCGGCATGCATCCTGCGTCCGTACACCAGCGCACTGGGCCGGCCGCCGGGTCGAGGAAGGTCGGCGCGTTCACCGCAGAAGCCAGCGCCCGGGCCGGTGGCCGGGCCGCCTGGGCGCCTTGGTGCGGAATTCGACCGGACCAACTTGCTCGTCATCGGTGCCTCCACCACGCCGATCAGGGCCAGCACGAGGGACTCGCCGGCTTCTCATGTCCTACGGATGCGGCTTGTCCGAAGTTCGGTCGCTCCGGTCGCTGCAGGAGCCGGGCAGCGACCGAACGGTCAGCTACCAATCAGGGCTTCAGTCGCTCTAGTCAGGTGCCTGTAAACCTGCAGGTCAGCAAGGGGTTACGGACTCCGCAGCGACTGAAGCGACCCAGGTTCGCCCTATACCTGCCTCTCCAGGCTCTGTACGTGTGTAATACGCGGATAGCTGGTACCAGGCACGTATTCCAGGGCTGCGGTATTCCTACAGCTACAGGGACCGTTCTTGACGAGGGTTGCGCGCCGCGCGCAGGGCAGCCCGTGCTGCCCAGTATCCCGACATGCCATGTGCGCCGACTCCGGGGGCGTGGCAGCCGAGCAGATGAAGACCCCGTCGGCTCCGGTGGCGTAGGGGTGCAGCGTGACACGGGGGCGGAACAGGAGTTGCAGCGGGTCGTTGGCGCCCGACACGATGTCGCCGCCGACGTAGTTGGCGTTCTTGCAGGACATCTCGGTGGTGCTGCACACGGCCGTGCAGAGGATGCGGTCGCGGAAGCCGGGCGCGAAGCGCTCGATCTGGGCGACGATCGTCCCCGTCGCGTCCCCGGTAAAAATGGTCAACGGCAAGGCCTACGTGAGCGCGTACTCCAGCGCCCGCTTGGACAAGCTCCTCGACTACTACATCGCCACGCCCAAGGGCACCTGGGCGGACATCTTTCACGTGACCGGATGGTACTGATGACCAAGTCGTATAAAACGCGCCTGTGGGCGGTGGCGGCGTTGGTCGTCCTGGGAGCGGCAGCCCTCACCTGGTGGCTGCTGCGCGATCCTGCCCCGTACTCCCTCCGCAAGACCCCGGCAGTGAAGGTCACCGTCACGGCCGCGAAATCGCAGTACCCGATGCCAAACAGGTCGCCGGTGACGTCGATCTGCTCCTCAAGGTGTACGTCCAGCGCCTGAAAGCCGGTGACGCCACCGACCTGGCTGGCATCGGCGCTCCCTGGTACACCGGCCGGACACAGGCCGCCCGAGAGTTGATCGCCAAACTTCGCGGGCGGCGCCGCGCCCGGTGCCGGCCGTGGACAGCAGCAGCGGCTCTGAGTCTCGGGTGGTGCCGACCGTGACGAGCAACGCACGGAAACGTGGCAGGTCCTGTGGGGGTTCCGCCGCCCGGCCCAGGGGCCGTTCGGCTCCGGTACCTCCGCGCGTCGAATACCGGCCTGCGCGTATCGGGGCTGCTGTTCTGTTGCTGAGCGCCTTGCCAGCGCCTAAGGGAGCTGTGGCGGCTCGGGGCACCGATCACGAGCCCAGTGGGCTGGCGCGTCAGCCGCGTTGGTACCCGAGGCCGGAGCTCGGATCCCCGCCGCCCAGCAAGCCACTGCGGCCTCGGCCCGACCTTTGCTGCCGCGCGATGCGCGCCCCGAGAGATCCGGCGCCTACAGGCCCCCGAGTCGGCCGCCGCCCGGCTGTCGGCCCGCGCCCGCGATCGAGACGACCGAGCACCCCAAGAGGAGGGGGTGCCCGGTCGTTGCAACACCCGAATCGGAGCGCGTCAGTCGGCTGTCCCCCGTGAGAGCTACACCCGGATGTCCACTGCGGGGTGACGCCTCTCGGGGTGCCGATCCGTAGATTGTCATGCTCGCGGGTGTTGACCGACCGCACTGACTGATGGGGGGACGTTCATGAGAAGACCCTGGTGGCTGACCGCGCTTGTCTTAGCAGTGACGCTGCTGGCGGCAGGGATGGGAAAGCCGGCCGCGGCGGCGGGGGAGGCGTGTGCCACGGCTGGATCGGACTTCGCCGGCCGGTCGATCGCGGAAAACACGGCGACAGTGCGGATGGGGTGCGCCCGCGACGCAGGATCGCTGCGATCGCTGGCGAGCAGTGACACCGACATGGTGGCCGCCATCGACTTCAACACCGCGCAGCGGCCGGACGAGTGGCAGCGGCAGATGCGGCAGACGGTCGACACGGTCCGTGCCGACCAGAGCAAAGGGCTCACGCTCAGCGAGTCCGTCGACCTGATGGCACAGAAGAGCAAGGTGGGCTTCTACGAGCAGCGAAGCGGCGTCCGGTTCGACGGCAGCATCCAGGTCGCCGGCAACAGCGTCGTCATCGTCGTCCCGACGGGCGAGGTGAACGCCTCGTCGGCGAGCTGGTGGCAGAAGGGCATCGCCACCGCGATCGGCATCGCCGTGGGGATCGCAGCCAGTGCGGTGTGCACCCTCTCCTTCGCCCCCGCCGCACCCATCGCCGTACCGGTCTGCAGGGCCGTGGGCGGCGGAGTCGGCGGACTCGTCGGTGACCTGGCGAACTCCTACGCCGACGGGCGGTCGCTGGGTGACCCGGACGTCTGGGCGGAGGCACTCGCCGTCGGAGTGGTGTCCGCAGCGGGCGCGGCATCCGCCGAACAGCTGACGAGTTGGGCCACGCAGGGGGCGACCTGGGTGGTAGGAGCGGTCCAACAGAGCATGCGGAACATCATCGACCGGCTCGGCTCGTGGTCGAACCCGCTGCCGCTCATCCAAGCCTTGTTCAACGCCGACTTCACGCGGGTGTTCAGGGCGACCCTCGAACGGTTGAGCCAGGGCCTGCGACCCACCGACTGGTCGTCGACGCTCCGGGTGATGGTGGTCGGCGACTCGATCAGCCAGGGCCACGAGGGCGACTACACCTGGCGCTACCGGCTGTGGCAGTGGTTCCAGGAGAACAACGTCTCGGTCGACTTCGTGGGTCCCTACCACGGCACGTTCACCCCCGACCAGCCGTCCCCGCCGAAACCGGCGCCCTTCATCGGTGAGAAGCCGGTGGACCAGGGCATCCGCGTCAACGGCGGTTACGCGGCCGGAGTCGCCTTCGACAGCGACCACTACGCGCACTGGGGCAGGCAGGCCGCGCAGATCAAAGACGACATCCGCCGGCAGGTTGCGACCTATCAGCCGGACCTCGTCCTGCTCGCGGCCGGCTTCAACGACATGGGCTGGTTCGTCAGCGACGAAAACGGCACCCTGGCCAGCGTCGAGACCATCATCGACCAGGCCCGCGCGGCCCAGCCGGGAGTCGACTTCGCGGTGGCGACCGTACCGCAACGCTCGAAGATCGGCGGCCGGGACGACCTGATCACCAAGACCGACCACTACAACCGGCTGCTCAAGGACGCGGCCCCCCGCTGGAGCAAGGCCATCTCCCAGGTGGACGTCGTCGACTGGGAGAACGGGTACTCGTGCGCCCCTGCCGCCTGCCCGGCCGCCTACGACGGCCTGCACCCCAACGCCTTCGGCGAGTACCAGCTCGCCATCGCCTTCGAGCAGACCCTGCACGACAAGTACGGCCTGGGCCGGGGCGTGATGCCCTTCCCGCCCGAGAACCTGCCGGTCCGGCCGACACCCGTGCCGACCGGCCTGAAGGCCGAGTCCACCCCGCAGGGCGTAACCGTCACCTGGGACCCGGTGTACGGGGCGTACGGCTACGACGTACGGTCGCGGATCGCCGGCCAGACCACCTGGGGCGAGGCCGGCCGCGTCAACAGCAACCGGACCGACACCACCTGGACCGTCGACGGCATCCAGTGGGAGTACCAGGTGCGCACCGTCGGCGGTGACAACGTCAAGGGCCCCTGGTCCGGCACGGTCACCGCAGTCGCTCACCCGCAGACGGCGCGGCCACCGCGGATCATCGCCTCCTGGCCCCTCGTCCGTGACGGCATCGAGCTCGAAATCGCACCACCGGACGGCCCCTACAACGACACCATCGACCGCTACGAACTGATCCTGTTCGACCGGGACACACCCAACGCCTGGCTCACCGGCACCAGCTTCCGCGGCAACCGGGTGCAGATCTACGGACTGAACCCGGGCCACCGCTACCTCGTCGCGGCTGTCACCTGGAACGCCGCCGGCGGCGGACTGCCCGGACTGGCCCGGCCGGTGACGGTCGGCCGCGGCATCCCCGACACCCCGACCGGCCTACGGGCAACCACCGTCGACCCCACCACAGTGAGACTGGACTGGAACGGCGCGGACTCCGCGGCCGGCTACCGACTGTGGGTCTCCAACGTCAAAGACGGAGGCACCACCCCGCCAGAGGCCGACGAGAACATCATCGAGGGCACCCACCAAGACGTCGCCTACCTGTTCCCGGGCGCGTGGAACTTCCAGTTCTGCGTGACGGCCGTCAACGGCTCCTTCGAGTCCGGCAAGTCCAACTGCGTGGTCCCCTCCCGTCCCGCCGGCAGCGCACCGAACCGCTCTCCGAGCCCTTGCGCCACGGCGCCGGACACGGTGGACCTCGGTTCGCTCACCACCCTGAGAAACCCGGACGGCACGCGAAGTCCCGTCGGGGCCGGTGCAGGGGTCAACGGGGGCGATCGGTAACCCGGTATCGGTGTCTCGTAGGGCAGCCGCACGCGGTGCCCTACGAGACACCAGCGGCAGACAAGCCGACAGCGAGAGCGAAGACGTGCATCGCCACGCTGTCGATTACCTCCGCTACCGGCACGGGCGCCTGCAACGGCCGCCCGGAGTGGGCGGACATGGTCTGCCAGACGGCACCCGTGGCGGCGATCACCAGCGGCGGCTCCAACTCCGCCCAGCTGCCCACCAGAACCACCGAGTACACCGTCGACGGGCAGGTCGCCAAGGTCATCGAGACCGCCAACGGCACTACCCGCACCACTACCAGCTACGACCCACGACCGGCCTGGCGAACAAGCAAATCTCCACTGCCGGCGGCACCATCAGCAAGACCTTCGACCAGCTCAGCCGTCAGCTGACCTACACCGACGCCGACGCGGCCACCACCACCGACTACGACAGCCTCGACCGCCCCTCGAAGGTCACAGCCACTGCCGAGACCACCCGCACCCAGCCCGGCCCACGCGGATTCCGGGCCCGGGTGACACCCCCGTGAGGCGCCCTGCACAAGTACACGGGCGGGTGGCCCAGGACGTCAACGCCGCCCGAGCGGCGCGAGATCAAGAAGACCGCCAAGTCCAACCCGGCCGAGCACGGCTTGCCGTTCTGGGTCTGGAGCCTGGTAGAACTGGCCGACTTCCTGATTAGTGACAAGGCCGATGCCGCCTGAACCGGGCTGATCGCGACGACTGTTTCACCGGCTGCATCGACCCCCACGCCGTTCGTCGCTCATCAGGGCAGGCGGGCGTGTTCGGCTCGGGCGGCGGCGATCCGCTCACGTGCGAGCGTACGGGCCCGCTGGGTGTCGTTGCCGGTGAGGCGGGCGAGGATCGTGGCGAGCGGCCTGATCTGACCCCGGCCGCCCCAGTGACCCTCGGGGATCTCGGTGGGGAACACCCAGATCCGGCCGACGTCGCGCGGCCAGGCGCCGTTCTCCGCGTCGAGGATCGCCTCGGTGACCTCGGCGATGACGCTCGCGCGCTTGTGCTCGTCGAGCTGGCCCTCGGGAACGGACGGGACGACCTTGTAGCGAGGTGCGTCCGCGGGTTCCCCGCCGACGTAGACGCCGGCCGGCCGGTGCAGCCAGAGCCAGGAGACGGAACGGCTCACCGGGTCGGCGGGGTCGAATCCCTCGTTACGGATGAGGATCTCGGTGATGCGGTTCAGCAGAGCCGCCTCGGCGTCCGGCTGGAGAGCGCCGTCGGGAATGTACACGTCGAGCATGGGCATGGCCGACCTCCTTGATGAGTTTATTTTTTGAACTCAGGTCGGACCCTACGGGGGCTGAGTACAGCTTGTAAACCCAGATGGGTACACTCGTCCCATGGAGACGCGGCGGATCGACCCGGTGAACTGTTCGGTGGCGCGCGCCCTCTCGGTGGTGGGGGAGCGCTGGTCGCTGCTGATCGTCCGTGAAGCGCTGGACGGCGCGCGCCGGTTCGGGGAGTTCCACTCCCGCCTCGGGATCGCCAGAAATCTCCTGGCGACCCGGCTCGAGACCTTGGTGACCGCGGGAGTGATGCGCCGCGTGCCCTACCAGGAGCCCGGGGACCGGCAGCGCTTCGCCTACGAACTCACCGAGCAGGGCCGGGCGTTGCGGCCCACGCTTGTGGCGCTCCTGGAATGGGGCGACACGTACCTCGCCGACCCGCAGGGTCCGTCGGTCATCGTCCGGCACCGGCCCGTGGACGATGCGAGCTCCTGCGACGAGCCGGTCAAGGTCGTCCTCGAGTGCGCCGCGGGGCACAGCCACCTCGCCCCGGATGACGTCTGCCGCACGCCCGGGCCGGGCGCGCGCTTCGTGGAGAGCTCCTGAGGTTTCGGAATCATGCCTCGCCTGCCGGGGGTATGGACGGAAGCCGTGGTGCGACGGCGTTCCAGCCCCTGGCAGTCAGCCGTCGTGCCGTGAGATCGTCCGCAGGTGACCGACGCTGCTGATGGCGCAACGACCTTGAGACGGCCGGACGACCGCGCTGCGTCCGCCCTGCGCTTCGCGACGGAACTCGTCGCGTGGGTGGCCACCCCATGGGCCCTGGCCGGCCACTCATTGCTGCTTGCCGCCCTGTCCGTACTGGCCCTCATCGGGCTTCCGACGTTGTTCTCCACTCCGGGAGACAAGGCCAACGTGATCGTCGCGGTGCCGGGCTGGGTCACGATCCTGCTGGTGCTGCTCCAACTCGTCGCGGCCGTGGTCTCCTCCTGGCTGGCCTGGCCTTCTTGGGCGGCGGCCCCCGTGCTTCTGCTGGCTGCCGCCACCCTTGTCGCGGAGCGTCGCCGCTGGCGGTGGCTCGTCTCGGCGAACCGACTCACCCACTGAAACGCTCACCCGCCAACTGGAGCGCTCAGTCACCATCAACCCATCGAGCCGAAGCGGCAGACTGACGGCATGAGCCTCTCTTCGTCCACCGCGACCGACGCGCCCCGCACCTCTCCTGTCTGGGTGGAGTCGATGGGTGGACCTTTGATCGTCATCCCCTCCTCCGCTCTGGCTGCATGGCGCGGATGCACGGAGACCGGGGTCCTGGCGGGGGACGCCACCGCCGCAGACGACTACGACCGGGCCTGTGCGGTGGAGGATCTGGCTGGTGTGATCACCGTCGGCGCTCACGGTGCGCAGGCACTGGTGCTGGCGGACGAGCCGGCCACCAGCTGCTACCTGCCCGGACGTCGCGCCTTCCTGCGGTGGCTTGCAGCCGACTCCGAGACCGGGCTGAAGGCCGCAGCAGAGGCTGTCCTCGTGGACCCGGCCACCGAGTGGGAGGAGTGCGGCACCTGGCTGACGGATGGTCCGGCCGTGCTCATGGACTCCGCGGAAGCAGGCGACGACCTGGGCATCGAGTATCCAGGTGGCGGGATGCCCGCCCAGGCGCCGGTCCCGCTGTCCGCCGGCCGTTGGAGGGTACGAGCCACCCACACCAGAACGGACGAGGGAAACCGGGTCGGCCTGGTCCAACTCGTGCCCACCGAATCCTGAACGGGCAGTTGCTTCGGTCCGGGCAGTCGATGTCAGCGCCAGGTGAAAGGATCACGAGATGCCTCTGCCTCAGCCCGATGACCTGACCTCACTGGTCCTGCGTACCGACTTCGGTGACGAGGGTGCCTGGAACGCGGTCCGCGCCGCACTCGACGCCGCTGACGACCACCCCCATGCCACGTATGTCAGCGATCTTCGCTTCGCCGGCGTGGGGGTCCAGGACCTGGTGGCCGAGGAGGCTGCTGCAGACGAAGTCGAGCAGATCGTCCACCTGTTCCTGGCCGACGCAGCCACCATGAAGGATCCGGGTCACCCGCTCCTGGCCGTGGACCTCTCCGACGAGCCCGGGCGGACGTTCAGGGTCCCCGCTCGGTGGTTTCCTGACATCTCGGCCAACCTCTGCATCGCCAACATGGACTTCGCGGAGTTCGCCGACGCCGCTGATGGATCAGGGACCTTCCGCGGCTTCGACCAGCGCTGACGCGGGTCAGGGCGCCGGTCGTAGGGGATGGCCCGTGGACTCGCGCGGTCGCACTGTCCTTCACCCGACCCCGAGCACGTCGAGCATCGCGCGGGTCGCCGGGCTCGGGTTGAAGCTGCTCCACGCCAGATACTCCACCCGGCGCGGCCCGTCCACCACCGGCACCAGCACGAGCTGCGGGTCGCGAGCAGCCAGTGGCCCGATGTAGGCCGACGGCAGCAACGTCACACCGAGGCCGCACGCGATCAGCCCGGTGATCATCTCCACCACGCCGGCCTCGTACGCCACGTCACGGACCAGCCCGGCCGCCGCGAAGGCCCGGTCCGACTGCGCCCGGGCCGGCGTGCCCGCGATGAAGTCCACGAACGTCTCCTCGGCGATGTCGGGGAGGGTGACCCGCTCGGCGCCCGCGAGCCGGTGCCCGGCCGGCACGACCAGTACGTGCTCGTCACGGTCGAGGACGACCGTCTCCACCCCGGTGGGCCGCTCGTCCTGCGGCATGCCGAGGAAGGCGATGTCCAGGTCCCCGGCGCGGATCGCCGCGGCCAGTTCGTCACTGCGGCCGGAGCGCAGACCGACCCGGACGTCCGGGTGCCGGTCCCGGTAGCGCCGCAGCAGTTCGGGCACGTCGACGGCGGCCGTAGTGACGATCACGCCCACGGCGAGCCGCCCCCGTACCACCCCGTTGGCGGCGCAGGCGTCGGCGACCGCGCGGTCCGCGGCGGCCAGGCACTCGCGCGCGGCGGCGACGAACGCGGCCCCGGCACCCGTGAGTTCGACGCGACGGCTGGAGCGGGCGAAGAGCTGCGCGCCCACTTCCCGTTCCAGTGCCGCGATGCGGTGACTGAGGGACGACTGCACCACGAAGCAGCGCTCCGCGGCACGGGTGAAGTTGCGGGTGTCGGCGACGGCGACGGCGTAACGCATCTGCTGGAGATCCACCGATGCATGGTCCCTGTTCATGGCTGCTGTGACAACCATGCGTTGGACGCATGGAAGGGCGTCCGGCCAGACTTCCGGCATGGACTCCTCGCCGACGCGGCGGGCGGCGACCGTCGCCCTCACCGCGATCGCCCCCGCGTGCTGGGGCACCACCTACGCCGTCACCACGCAGCTCCTGCCGCCCGGACACCCCCTGTTCGCCGGGCTGATGCGCGCCCTGCCCGCCGGACTGGCCGGGCTGGCGCTCACCCGCACCCTTCCGCGAGGCCAGTGGTGGTGGAAGGCCGCGGTCCTCGGCGTGCTCAACATCGGCGCGCTGTTCCCGCTGCTGTTCGTCGCGGCCGAGCGGCTGCCCGGAGGTGTCGCCGCCACCCTCGGCGCCGCCCAGCCGCTGCTGGTCGCCGCTCTCGCCATCGCCGTGCTCCACGACCGCCCGACGCCCTGGCGCTGGACCTGGGGTGTACTCGGTGTGCTCGGCGTCGCCCTCGTCGTGCTCGGCCCGCAGGCCCGGCTGGACGCCGTGGGGGTGCTCGCCGGCCTCGGTGGTACGGCCGGGATGGCCGGCGGTGTCGTCCTCACCAAGCGCTGGGGCCGCCCCGCCGGGATCGGGCCGCTCGCCCTCGCCGGCTGGCAGCTCACGGCCGGCGGACTGCTGCTGCTCCCGCTCACCTTCGCCGTCGAGGGGATGCCGGAGCGGATCGACACCGGGGCGGCCGGTGGCTACCTGTGGCTGGGCAGCATGGGCGGACTCATCGCCTACACGGTGTGGTTCCGCGGGATCGGCCGGCTCCCGGTCGGCGCGTCCGCCCCGCTCGTCCTGCTGTCGCCCCTGGTCGCGACCGTCGTCGGGATCGCGCTCGGCGAGTCGCTGACCTGGCCGCAGACCACCGGTTTCGTCCTCGCCCTGGCCGCCATGCTCGCGGCCCAACTGGATGTCAGGAGAAAGCCCACGATGACGACGCCCCGCATGACGATCGCCGTGCTCGGCGCCACCGGGATGGTCGGGAGCCGGGTGATCGACGAGGCCCGCTCGCGCGGACACCTCGTACGCGCCCTGTCCCGCAAGCCCACGAGCAACGACCCGGGCGTCACACCGATTCCGGTCGACGCCAGGGACGCCTCCGCCCTGCGCGAGGCACTGGCCGGCTCCGACGCCGTCGTCCTGGCCGTACGGACCGAACCGGCCGACCCCGCGTTCCTCACCGGTACCACCCGCACAGTGCTGGACGCCGCCGCGGACAGCGGGGCGCGCGTCCTCGTGGTCGGCGGCGCGGGGGCGCTGCGCAGCCCCGGTGAGCGGGACCTGCTCGTCGCGGAGGACCCCGCTCACGTCCCCGCCGAGTACCGGGCCGTGGCAGCCGCCGGGATCGCCCAACTGGACACCTGCCGCTCCCACTCCGCCGACTGGATCTACCTGAGCCCGCCCGCCCGGCTCGAACCGGGCACCCGCACCGGCCGCTACCACCGAGGCACCGACACCCTGCTCACCGCACCCGACGGCAGCTCATGCATCAGCGCCCAGGACCTGGCCGTGGCGATAGTCGACGAACTGGAGAACCCGGGAGCGGACCGCCACATCACCGTGCGGGCCGACTGATCCGCGTCCAGGGCGCGCCGGCAACACCCCCCGGCGACCCGGACGGTACGGCGGCCGGACGACGGGCCGCGTCCCCGCCGCCCGGAAGACGCTCCGCGTCGGGGGCGACACCGTCAAGGTGGGCGCCTGGCCGGCCAAGACCCGCCACCGGCACCGCTCCGGCCAGCTGGACCTCTGCGGGCACGCGCTGCCGGCCGGGGGGCCGGCCGAACCGGACCGGGCGGCCTGACGGATGTCAGAGCCGGTTCACGGCCGCCGCCAGTCCCGGAACGCGGTGAGCAGCAGGCTGCGGGCATCGTCGGAGATGGCTTCCGGGGTCAGCTCGCCCGTCGTGGCGATCGTCTGCCGGAACTGGTCCAGATACAGCTCGCACTTGGAGCACTCGGCCAGGTGCCCCACAAAGCGGTGCTCGTCCTCCTCGGACAGGGCGCCGTCCAGGAATTCAGTCACCAGCTCCACGAACTCGTCGCAGTTCACGCTTGCCCCCTCCCGACAGCGGCCTCGTGGGTTCCCGACAGATACGTCTCCAACTTGCCACGCAGCAACGCTCTCGCCCGATGCAGCAGTACACGCTGGTTCCCGGGCGAGATGTCCAGCAGGGAGCACACCTCCTCGGAGCCGTACCCCTCGACGTCGCGCAACGTGAGCACGGTGCGCAGGCGGGGCGGAAGCCCGTCCATCGCCTCCTCGATCACATCGCGGACCTCACCACGCAGCACATGGTCCTCCGGAAAGTACCAGGGCCGTGGCTCCTGCCCCACGGCCCAGTGCCCGGCATGAGGCTCGCCGCGGCCGCGGAACCTCGCGGGATCCACCGTCGGGCCCTCCTCCTCTGCCAGGAGATCACCGAAGGGAACGGTTCTGCTCTCCTTCGTGCCGCGCGCTTTGGCGATGTTCACCAGTATCCGGTAGACCCACGTCTTCAGACTCGAGCGTCCCTCGAAGTCGCCGATGCCCTTGATGACCGCCAGCCAGGTGTCCTGGACGGCCTCCTCGGCGGAGTCCTTCGTCGACACGAACGACATGGCGACCCGCAGCATGCCACCGCACCAACTGTCCAGCACCAGCGCGAAGGTCCGTTCGTCACCCTCACGCAAACGCCGTACCAGAACGTCGTCCGGGGGCAGTTCGAGTACGCCCGCCATCGTCTCTCTCCTCATGGCCGTCAACGGTGCTGCTCAGCCTACGGGTTGGGTCAGAGGGTCATGTGCGCAGGTCACGCCCGTTACCGGGCTTTAACGAGAGGGCCATGCGGTACGGCCGCCCTGGCAGCGGCACGGCTCCTAGCCGGCCGGCGCCCGCAGCCAAGGCACCGGGTCCACGTACTCTCCGTCCAGGAGAACCTCGAAGTGCAGATGGGGTCCCGTGGACAGCCCGGTGGAACCGGCCCGGCCGACCGAGGAGCCCACCGACACCGACTGCCCCGGGGCCACCAGGACCGCGGAAAGGTGGCTGTAGGTCGTCTCCAGCCGCTTGCCCCCGATGGTTCCGTGGCGGATCACCACACGATTTCCATACGCGCGAGTCATCCCGGCGAACTCCACCCGGCCGGCGCGCGCGGCGGACACCAACGCCCCTTGCGGCGAACCGAAATCCACTCCCGTGTGCAGCTTGGTCACTCCGGTGAGCGGATGTTCGCGCGTCCCGAAGGCCGAGGTGACGGTGAGGGTGCGCAGGGGAGGGGACAGGAGCGCCGACGTGGTCGGGCCCTCGTTCGCTTCGGGGTTCTGCCGTACGAGCGACTCGTACCGCGCACGCCGCGCCTGGACCTCGCCGAGGACGTCACGGGCGGCGGCGGGAACCCGGCCCGCCCGGGCCACCGCGTCCGCACCCACGGTGTGAGCGGCGAGGGTCAGGTCGACGAGGTCCCCGTTGACGGTGCCACGGGTCCTGAGGGCGGTCACCTCACGCACGAGACAGCAGTCCTGCCGGCCCAGCGCCATGATCGCGTCCACCGGATCGCGCGGCGAGGCGCGTCCGCTGCCGTCGTCGTCGCGGCCCCACTTCTTCCACTGGACGTCGGTGAAGCGCGCGATCCCCTGCTGCGACACGTTCGGGGTGTCGTCGTTCCACCCGGAGAGCTGGTCGATCTGGGCGGCGAGGACCGCGGGCGTGACGACGGGACAGTCGTGGGTCGCCCTGCGCAGCCAGGGGACGTAGGAGCCGTTGACCTTGTCACTCACCCCGTCCGTACCACTGGTCCCGCTGGACGGTCCGGGTGCCGGCTCTTCGCTTTGCAGCGCCAGAAACGTCGACACCCCGGCCACCGCCACCAGACTCGGCATGACGACGAGCGCGAAGGGGCCGGGCCCACGTCGCCGCGGACGGCGCTCGGCGATTCCTTCCGTCATGCTCCGAGCGTAGTGATCAAACCCTGGGGCCCCACAAGGTCCTCGAAGTCAAGAACACTGCCTCAAAGGGCAGTTCGGCAGCTCACACCTGGCGTGGGCTTGAGTGGGGCCCCGGCTCGATGCGTATGGGGACCCGGGGCATGACGGGAGCCCGCACAAGGCGACTTGCGCGAAAGGGCAAGGTCTGAAGTCCAACTCCCCATCCGCAGTTGAGTATGCGTACTCACGGGCGGGCCGCCCCGCGCGGTGATCCTTGATGCAACGGCGCAGCCAGAGGCGCCGCTCACATCGACACCATCACGGGGAGAACTGACATGTCTCGACGCATCATCCTGGGCTCGGCCGCCGCACTCGTCGTCCTGGGCGGCGCCGGAGCGTTCGCCTTGGCCTACGCCGGCGACCAGCCGCCCGCCCTGAACAACAGCACCGCCCGTTACACGGCCCCGGCCGGAGACGGCGAGGGCTCCTTCACCTTCACCACCGACGTCAAGGCGGCGTCCGGCGTCAAGAGCCTCAAGGTACTGGCCTGGCCCGCCGAGGGCCCCTTCGCCAAGAAGCCGCTGACCGAGAAGGAGCTGGCCGCCGCGGAGTCGGCCACGTGCAAGCCCGCCGGTGGCGACACCGCCCGCTGCACCTACAAGGTCACTGTGACCGCCGCCGAGGCCGCCGAGTCCGGGACCGGCCGCTGGTACGTCGCCACCCTCGCCACGGCGAAGAACGGCGACACCGCCTTCGCCGACAAGACCACGGCCTTCAACGTCGGCTGAACACCGCCGCTCAAGGCAACCCTCAGGCAGTCCTCCCTGCCCTCCAGGCTGCCCTCCCCGCCCTTGTCGCCGCAACGGCTGCCCCAGCAGCATCAGGGTTTGATCCCCGGGTGTCCGCACAAGAGGAGACAGCCATGCACGCCGACCGGCAGCGACACGCCGCAGATCCCGATCGCGGCCGGGGGCTTCCCCAGCGTGTGGTCCGGCCCCCGGAAAGCGCGGGCCCCCAACAGGCCGCCGCCCGGCTCGCGGGCGGCCTGTCGCCCGCCACGGCGCTGTCCCTCCAGCGGACGATCGGCAACGCAGCGGTCGCCCGGCTGGTGGACCGGGAGCGCCATCAGCACAGTGCGGACTGCGGCCATGGCGCGACGGTGCAACGAAGCGCCGACGACCAGAGCGTCCAGCGTGACGCCCTGGACCGGGTGGATGCCGTGACGCGGGCCTCGGGTAGTCCGCTGCGGACGGACGTCAGGCGCCGGATGGAGAGCGACTACGGCGGCGAGGACTTCAGCGACGTCCGCGTCCACGTCGACCGCAGCTCGGCCGAGGCCGTCGGCGCCAAGGCGTACACCACGAGGACCCACCACATCGTCTTCCGCAGCGCGGCCGACATGGACGACCACACCATGCGTCACGAACTGCAGCACGTCCGCCAGCAGCGCGCGGGGGCTGTCCCCTCGGGCATCAGCGACCCCGGCGACGCCTGGGAGCGTGACGCGGAGAGCACGGCCACCAGGCTGGGGCAGCGGCCGGCAGGCGTCCAGCGTTCCGTGGCCCCGGAGTTGAACCACACGTCCGCCCAGGGCGTCGCCGTCCAGCGGATGCCGTCGAGGGGCTCGGACAGGGCAGCGGGACGCGGCCGGCGCGGATCCGACTGCCGGATCGAGGGAATTGACGGCGAGTTTCGGGTGACGGTCGTCTCCCGGCCTTCCAGTCCGGCACACTCCTCCCACGACGAGACCGGGCCGACGATCAACAACTTCGCGAACCGGTATTCGAATATCGGGGCCCAAGCGAATGTCCTGTACGACAGGTCGGTTGTCCAGTTCGTAGGGGGGAGCGACGAAACCGACTCGGCGATCAACAACTACGACAACGAACGCAGGAACATCGGCCACCAAGGCCATGCCGAGCACCGAGCTACGGTGACCCAGGACGTGAGGTCGGGTTCCCGGGGTCAAAGGAGGGAGAGACGTGGCAGTACCGCCCCGGTGACCAACAACTTCGAAAATCAGTATTCGAATATCGGCATCCAAGCTGGCCGAATCCAGCACCATGGGGCGGTTGTTCGGTTCCGGGGGGACCGGTTTACCTCCCACCAAGGGAGCGTAAGCCGCCCCGGTGGCCTGCATACCAGGAATTTCTCCGGGAGCACCCTGGACAATAGGGGTACGGGAAGTCTGAGCGCCGCGAACTTCTTCGACGCGTCCGGCCGTCGCCCCGCCGACGATCCCGGCCGGCGACAGGAACCCAACTACGAATTCAACTCCCCCATGGAGAACAGTCATGGACGGCGACAGGCCCACGGAAACTACTTCGATGCGGGCCCCGGGGCCGTCATATTCCACAGTGAGGACACGGACGAGGAGGTCATCGGGTCCGACCGGGGCGTGACCGTCGGAAGTGACTTCCACTCGGGCGGTCAGGATTTGAGTATTCCCAGCAGAGGGGGCGTGTACAACGCAAACTACTTCCGCGGCAGGGAATTCGTCGGCGACACCTTTCACCTGTCGTCCGGCGTTGAAGAGTCCTTCGGTGGAGGTGCCACACGTGCTCCCATAGTCCCGCGCGACGAATTCCGGGCGCAGGAGCCAACGGTCTTGGAATTCGAGGGTGTCTTCAGAGTGGTGGGGGACGCGTCGCTGTTCCTCGGGAACCTTTTCGTCGGCGGCAGCTACCGTGCATGGAGCCGGCAGCAAGAGAGCCGTACGGAAGGGGGATTTCCCGACCCTACACGCGAAGACCTGTACATCGGCAACACCTTCAGAATCCGCCGTGGCACCATCATCCTCTCCGGTGGCGTCTACTTCTACAACTCCTTCTCGGCGGACAGGATCATCATCCGAGACAACGCAGTGTTCGTGGGCGGCAACACGTTCCACGGTGAGGTCGAAGTCGAAAATCCCGACCAGGTGGCCCAGGAGATCTACGTCGGTACCTTCACCAACGCGCGCGCCGACCGGGTCACTCGGCGCTGAAAGTGGCGAGAGCAGACAGCGCGCTCATAGTCGGCTGACCAGAGCTTCACACCGTCCGGCCAGGCTGCGGCAAGGCCGGTGGCGGCGATGTCGCTTCGCTGCCCTCGTCGGGAACCGCCGGCTGGTCGGCGAAGGCCACCACCGACCCGGACACCGGCCGTCCCCGGATACAGTTCAAGCGCCTCGCCGTCCGCTGGGAACGGCGCCGCCGTTCGCCACTGGTATGGGGTGACGGTGCCGTTGGTGCAGTTGATGTTGTTGCCGCGGACGACTTCCGGTGCGGCGGGCGTCTTTCTGGTACCCACGCGTCGGCCGCGGTCCACTGGGTGCCCGCCTGGTTGTTGATGCAGCCAGCGGTCGTGGGGGCGTTCCACGTCGTGTACTCGCCAGGGACTCGGGCCGGGAGCTGGTGATGTGGGCGACTTGCGCGGCGTGGGTGCGGCCGTGGGGCGCGAGGCTCGGGGGGTGCCCTCGGCGCGGACGTCGTACTCCTGACGTGCGGCGAGGACTTCGCCGACGTGCCCCACCGACCACTGGGTGAGTACGCGCAGTGGTCCCTGGTCGAGCAGGTCGCGCGAGGGGCGGCCGCGCGTGTACGGGTCCCATGGCGCCATGGGCTCCGTCACATTCTCGGCGGTCGCCATCCCACTCACCTCGATGCTTTCCCGCAGGTGGTCACCTTACCGGCAAGTGGCTACTTACCGACGGAGAGCGATCAGGTCAACCTGGGCTTCGTCACGCCGCGAGGAGAGTTCGCGGCAGGAAGGGGCGATCTCATGCTCATCGTCGCCGACACCGATCTCGGGATGAGCCGCGGCGAGCTGTACACGGGATCCGGCGACCTCAGCCGCCTGATCGGCCGGCCACTGCCCTGTCCGACGCTGTCGCCGCCGCGCTGGGCTGACCGTCCGCTCGCCCCCTCGGCCGTCGCGCCCGGACCGCCGCGAGGCGCTCACCCCTCATTTCATCGCCGTGTACGACCCTGCCATCACCCGGAAAGTTGCCGCCCATGCCCTCCCGCACCGTTCCCCCGCTCTCCGCGTCCACCCGCGCCGCGTCCGCCCGTACGACCGTCCGCGCCGTGGGGCGGCGCGCGCTCGTCACCCTTACCGCCACCTCCGCGGCCCTGAGCGCGTTCACGCTTCCCGCGACCGCCGCCACCCCCGGTGGCCCCGCCCCCGCCCACACCTCCCCGGGCGGGAACGGCAACCGGGCGATCACCCTCGACGGCAGCCGCGCGTTCCCTGAAAGCGTGGCGGCCGACCGCCACTTCGTCTACGCCAGCAGCATCGGCGACGGCACCGTCTACCGGGGACGCCCCGGGGCGACCACGCTCGAACCCTTCCTGCCGGCCGGCCAGGACGGCCGCACCCAGGCCACAGGCATCAAGACCACCGGCAACCGCCTGCTGGTCGCCGGCGCGTTCACCGGGCGCTTCTTCGTCTACAGCACTTCCGGGAGGCTCGTCGCGGCCTACACCGTCCCTGATACCGGCGAACAGACCCTCGTCAACGACGCGGCCGTGGCCCTCGATGGGGACGTCTACATCACCGACTCGCTGCGCGCCGTGGTCTACCGGATTCCGGCCGCTGAGGTGGACGGCCCCGCCACCGGCGCCCACCGGACCCTGCGGGTGGCCTACCACCTGCCGGACCACGTGGCCGGCCAGTCCAACGGCAACGGCATCGCCACCGCCCCCGACGGCACGTCGCTGATCATCGGCTACTGGTACAGCGGCGCCCTCTACCGGCTCGACCTCACCACCGGCGGTGTCCGCAGGATCGACGCACCGCCGCTGCCCAGCGCCGACGGCATCGTCCGGCGGGGAAACACCCTGTACGTCGCGCGTTCGGTGAACAACGAGGTCACCGAACTGCGACTGTCCGCCGGGAGCACCCGGGCAGTCGTCGTCTCCGAACGCACCTTCCCAGGCGCCGACACCACCACCGGCGTCGCCGTGAGCGGGAGCCGGCTGCTGGTCACCAATTCCCAGATGGACACGTACCTCTACGGCGAACCGCTGACCAGCGCGGCCTTCACCATCGAGAGCCTGCCGCTGCGCTGAGGCCCTGCAGGCAACGCCGGTCATCTACCGGGCGAGGGCCCGGCGACCGCTCCGGCCAGGCCGGCAGCAGCGGCTCGATCCGGGCCCACAACTCGTCGTCCACGATCCACGGCTTGTTGAGTCGGGGTTCGCCGGGCGAAAACAATTCCGGTGCCCTTGTAACGTTCGCGGCGTCCGCCGCACTGAGGGGTATGAGCGATGACGACCCGCGTGCACTGTTCCTCAACCGCACGCTGAAGAAGAGCCCGGAGCGCAGCCACCCGCACGGCCTGCCCAACGACGCCGGCCAGTACGCCCGTGTGCCATTCGACCGGGACGACGTCGACGATCGCTCCTCCGGCGCGACGACGGACCCAATGACCGGCTTCGTGAGCGCCCACAGAGGGTCGGACCAGCGGCCGCCCACCGACGAACCGGTCCGCAAGGTCGGCTCCATGGTGAATCAGTAAGGCAGGCCACAGACAGACATGGGGGAAAAGTGAGCAACATGTCGGGCACCTCGGCACCCGGCTCGGCCGGCACCACGGACAGGGAACCGGACGGTTCCGGGCACCGCATCGGCGTCGTCGTCCATGCGCGCGACCCCATCTCCGGAGCGGGGGCGGCCAGTCAGCTGCGCCAGCATCCGGTGATCGACCTGCGTGACGAGACCCGGCCCGGGACCGGGGCCGTGGCCGTGCTGGTCGAGGAGAGACCGGACGAGACGACCTTCGCGCGGTTGCGCCGGCTCGTGCGCGGAGAGGGCGCCCGCACCGTCCTTGTGGTGAGCGCACTTCGGGAGAGTGAACTCCTCGCGGTCATCGAGTGCGGTGTCGGAGCCGTCGTCTGGCGTCACGAGGCGACCGCGCAGCGGCTGTTGCAGGCCGTCATCGCGGCATCGCGGGGCGACGGCGACCTGCCCGCCGATCTGCTCGGCAGGCTGATGAGCCAGGTGGGCACCCTCCAGCGCAGCGCCGCGGGAAACACCAGCGCCCCCGTGACGGGGCTGACGGCACGCGAGGCGGACGTGCTGCGGCTGGTCGCCGACGGACTGGACACGACGGAGATCGCCGCCAAGCTCGCGTACTCCGAACGCACCGTCAAGAACGTGCTGCACGGCCTGACCACCCGTCTGCACCTGCGCAACCGGGCCCATGCCGTGGCCTATGCCCTGCGGGAAGGGATCATCTGACCGCGAGGGCAACGACGCACGGCCGCCCGGGCACGCCGCGCCACCCCGGCATCGTCCCTCCCGTGCCTGGGCGGCCGGCGCGCGCACGCGAAGAATCGGACCCACACGCCCGTTCGGCGAACTCGCCGCAACGGCATGGCGCCACCTGGGCCAGGAACGGGAGACAACGATGATCCACGAGGTGGACGAAGTCATCGAACGGCTCCTCAAAGGAGGCGCGCTGGCCGGCTCCGGCGTCGACGTCTCCTTCGAGGCCCCGACCCGCGACTGGGCCGCCCGGCGCAACACCACCGCGGTCAACGCCTACCTGTACGACATCCGTGAGGACGTGCGGCGGCGGCACCGTGGCTCGGCCCCGGTCGAGGACGACCGTGGCATCGTGCGGAAACGGCGCCAGCCGCCGCGCTGGTTCCGGCTCTCGTACCTCGTCACGGCCTGGACGAAGCAACCGAAGGACGAACACCGGCTGCTTTCGGCGGTGTTGGCGACCTTGCTGCCCCGTGAGCTGATCCCGGCCGAAGAACTCCCAGGCGCGCTGGGTGCGTTGCGTTTGTCGATGCCCCTCACGGTCGCCGGTCTCCAGACCGAGGCGCGGTCGCTGGCGGAGATCTGGTCCGCGCTCGGCGGGGAACTCAAGCCGTCCCTGGACCTGGTGGTGACCGCGCCGTTCCCGGCCTACCCCGAGTACGACGTCGGGCCGCCGGTCACGGACGGCGCCGCGGTGCGGGTACACGCGATCGGCGGCAGCACGCAGGACGCGCCGGAGCGGCTGCACCGGCCACACCAGGTGGCAGAGGCCGCGGCGGCCAGGGCGGCCGCACGCGGTCTGCCGGGCCGGCACGGGTCGGACGCGACGGCGGCCGGCCCCCCGAATCCGGAGCCCGCACCGAAATGACCCCGCACACCTCCGCGCTCTCCGAAGACGCACCCCCGCGCTCCCGCGACCCCTTGCCGGACGCCTCCCGCGCGCTGATCGCTCGGCTCGCCCCCATCCGAGACCAGGCCGCCCTGCTGGTGGAGCGGCGCAGCGCCACCGACCCCACCGCGGACGACCCCCTGCGCGGCCTGTACCTCACCGAGGACGCGGTACGGCACCTGCTGGGCCGCGCGAACACGGAGCCCGCGGACGCCCCGGCGCCTGCCGCCACGACGGCGGGCGGCGACCGGCTCGCCCGGCTCGCGCAGCGACACGCGCTCACCGAACTGGACACCGCCCTGCTCCTGATCGCCCTGGCACCCGATGTCGACCGCGCCTTCGAGGCGCTGTACGGATACCTGAACGACGACGTGAGCCGCCGCCGAGCCACCACCGGACTCGCTCTCGACATGTGCGGGGCACCCGTGCACCTGGCGTGGGCGCGGGCCAGGTTCCATCCGTCGGCCCCCCTGCGCGCCCTCGGACTGCTCGACGTCGAGGAGCCGGAACGGCCGTTCCTCAGCCGGACGCTGCGCGTCCCCGACCGCCTCGTGGCTCATCTGCTGGGCGACGACACCCCGGACGCCGCCCTCGCCGCGCACCTGCGCCCGCTCGAAGAGCCCTCGGGTCCCTACGACGAGGAGTTCACGCGCCGACTCGCCGCGCGCCTGAGCGCCGCTCCACTCGTCGCCTACCTGCGTGAACACCGCCCGGGCGACGGACCGGCCCTCGCTGCGGCGGCGCTGGGCGCGGCGGGACTCGACGCGCTGCACGTCAGCGCCTCCGGCGGCGTGCCGCTCCCCGAGCTGCTCCGTGAGGCCCGGCTGCGCGGCTGCGCGCTCGTCGTGTCCCGGCTCCCCGACGAACCGGCCCCGCTGGTCCGGGAGTTGACCACCCCCGACATCCCGGTGCTGTTCGCCGGTGAGCGGCCCTACGACGCCCAGTGGTGCGACCGTGACCCGCTGGTCCTGGAGGTGCCGCGCCGCGCGGCGGGGACCGGGGCCCAGTGGTCGGCCGCACTCGGCGAGGCACCGGGCTTCGAGCTGGCGGCGGCCGTGGCGCCGTACCGTCTCGGCGCCGACGGGATCGCCCGGGTCGCGCGGGCCGCCCGGGAACTCGCCGCGTTCGACGGGACCGCGCTGACCGCCGCCCATCTGCGGCTGGCCGCCCGCCAGCAGTCCGCGTCCGGTCTGGAGCGGCACGCCCGCCGCATCAGGCCCGACGTCGGCTGGGCGGACCTCGTCCTGCCGGACGAGCCGCTGGCCCAGTTGCGGGAACTGACCCTGCGCGCCCGCCACCGCGACCGCGTCCTCGGCGACTGGCGGCTCAGCGCGGGCGGCGGGAGGGGTCGCGGCGTCCTGGGGCTCTTCGCCGGCGAGTCCGGCACCGGAAAGACCCTGTCGGCCGAGGTCGTCGCCGCCGAACTGGGTCTCGACCTCTACGTCGTCCAGCTCTCCTCGACCGTCGACAAGTACGTGGGCGAGACCGAGAAGAACCTGGAGCGCATCTTCACCGAGGCCGACCGCACCGACGCCGTCCTGCTGTTCGACGAGGCCGACGCCGTCTTCGGCCGGCGCTCCGAGGTCAAGGATTCCCACGACCGCTACGCCAACATGGAGAGCGCCTATCTGCTGCAGCGCCTGGAGTCGTTCGACGGGATCGCGCTGCTGACCACCAACCTGCGGGCCAACATCGACGAGGCGTTCACCCGGAGACTGGACCTGGTGGTCGACTTCCCGTTCCCCGACGTGCGGCAGCGACTGGCGCTGTGGCGGCACAGCCTGGCCGGGGTGCCGTGTGCGGCGGACGCCGACCCGGGCAGGTGCGCCCGCGACTTCGAGCTGGCGGGCGGGTCGATCCGCAGCGCCGTCGTCACCGCGGCCTACGCCGCCGCCGGCCGCGGTGAACCGGTCACCACCGCCGACCTGCTGGAGGGGGCCCGCCGCGAGTACCGCAAGGCGGGCCGCCTGGTGCCGGGCGAGGGCAGCTGGTAGCGGACGCGGATCTCACCGGACGTCAAGGGTGCACGATCGTCCACTGCGGGGCGGTCGGGTTGACGAGCTGCCACCTCTGGGCCTCGCCCTCGACGCAGTCCCTGATGACGAGCCGGTCGTGATTCCCCCTGACGCTGGTGCCCGCCATGTCCAGGCAGGAACCGTGGCTGGCGAAGTTGCGGATCCAGTAGGTGTCCTCGTCCTGCTGGTCCAGCCACCACAGCTGGTTGTCCCCGGTGGTCCCGTTGCAGCCGTACGTGAACACCGCGCTGGCCGCGGGCTTGGCCCCCAACCCGTTGAGGTCCATGCAGAGCCCGCCCTTGACCTGGCGTATCTGGAACAGGGCGGTGTCCCCGGGGCCGCCCTTCGGCTGCACCACCTCGATGTTCCAGCGTTCGTTCCTCCCGGAGCCCGGATCGCAGGTGTCAGCCGTGACCAGATCGCCCCGCTGGGGCTCGGCCACGTCCGGGACGTCCGCGCACCGCTTGACCGACCGGAGTCGGAGCAGGACGTTGGTCACGGTCCGCTGGCCGGTCTCCTTCTTGGCCTTCGGAGAGGTGGTCGCGTCGCCGCTTCCCCCGCCTTTCTTGCCGCCGCCCCCGCCCGCGTCGCCCCGCGGAGGGTCTTCGGGTGCCTGCTCCAGCGGCGGCTCGGCGGTCGGCTCCGCGCCGGGCGGCGACGGCGCGTCGGCCACGTCGGTCTTCGCGGCGTCGGGCGGCGGCAGGGTGCTGACGCCGGCTTGCTGGAGCTGCTCCACGGCCGCGGTGCGGACCTGCGGCTTGTAGGCGATCCAGAGCATCGCGATAGTGATGGCCAGGGCCAGGGCGACGCCCAGGGAGGTGGCGAGCCAGCCGGGCAGGAACCCCCGCTGGACATAGGTGCCGTCGACCTCCAGCGGCGCCGTCCCCGACCGCTGCACGGTCAGCGTGTAGGGACGCCGCTGCTTCGAGCCGAACCAGATGACCTGGCGTGGCTTGAGGGTCGCCCGCACGAACGCGGCACGTCCCGGCTCGATCTGCACATGGCCCGGAACGAGGTCGTACGAAAGATCGTCACCGTTGTCGGCGCCGCTGACGGACGCCGTCAGGGTGGTGTTGCCGAGGTTGTCGACGGCGAGCCGGGGCCGTCCGCGCAAGCGGCCCTTGACGGTGGGCGGCACCAGCTCCGCGCGGACCTCGCTGAACGGCGTGATGGTGAGGTTCCCCTCGGGGACGGTGACCGCCTCCGGATGCTCGGTGGGTGTGACGCGTACGGCGTACGGATGGGGGCCCGCTGCCGCGTCGGGTGTGCGCGGCGGCGCGAACGTCAGCTCCACCGCCCCCGTCGTCCCTGGGTAGAGCCGGAGCGTCGCCGGTTCCACGGTGGTCCACGGTGCGGTGTCGCCGACCGCCTCGAAGCGGTACTCGTCGACGACGTCACCGGTGTTGCGCAGCCGCAGCCGCACGGTGGTGGTGCCGCCCGGGTCCACGGTTGCGGAGGCGGGTTCCAGGGAAGTCCATAGGCTCACGCCGCGACGCTACGCGGACACGCGAGCGCCGGTCAGAGGCCGTGGGGCAGCCGCGCGGGCAACGCCGCTGCCCTCGAACCGGTACCGCAGGACGTTCCCGGGAGCCGGCCCGCGACCCAGGCTTGGTGACGACCTGTTTGGAACCCCGAGGAGTGCCGAGTATGCCGTCCTACCTGTCGCCGGGCGTCTACGTCGAGGAAGTGGCCAGCGGCTCCCGCCCCATCGAGGGGGTGGGCACCTCGGTGGCGGCCTTCGTTGGTCTCGCACCGACCGGCCCGCTCAACGAGCCGACGCTGGTGACCAACTGGACCCAGTACATCGCGTCCTTCGGCGACTTCACCGAGGGGTACTACCTGGCGCACAGCGTCTACGGCTTCTTCAACAACGGCGGCTCGGCCGCTTACGTCGTCCGGGTCGGCGGCGTCCCCGCAGGCGCGTCCGGTGACTCGGCCGCCCCCGACACGGCAGTGAACGGCTCCTCGACCCCCGCGGCGCTGCCGCCCGGCGAGCCGCAGCGGCTGGGCACCTTCACGGTGACGGCCGCCGCCCCCGGTTCGCTGAGCGTCGAGGTGGCCGACCCGGAGGGCGACGGCCCCGCCGAGCGGTTCAGGCTGATCGTCAAGGACGGCGGCAAGGTCGCCGAGACCTTCGACGTGACCGCCAAGAAGGGCGGCCGCAACTACGTCGTCACGCAGGTGAGGGAGCAGTCCCAGCTCATCACCGTCCAGGAGGCCGCACCCGTCGGACAGTTGGCCCGGCCCGAGAACCAGACGGTGGCCCTGCCGGCCCCCGCGCCCGCGCCGCTCGCCCCGACCGGGACGGACACCGCGCATCCCGGCCCCGCCGAGTACCTCGGCGACTCCGCCGACCGCACCGGCTTCGGCGGTCTGGAGGCGGTGGACGAGGTCTCGATGGTCGCCGTGCCCGACCTGATGGCCGCCTACCAGCGTGGCGCGATCGACCTGGAAGCGGTCAAGGCCGTGCAGCTCGGACTGATCGCGCACTGCGAGCTGATGGGCGACCGCGTCGCCGTCATCGACCCGCCGCCGGGCCTGAACGCCCGTCAGATCCGTGTCTGGCGCCAGGAGACGGCCGGCTACGACTCCAAGTACGCGGCCCTGTACTACCCCTGGATCAAGGTGTTCGACCCGGCCACCGGCCAGTCCCGGACGATGCCCCCGAGCGGCCACATCGCCGGGATCTGGGCCCGCAACGACTCCGAGCGCGGCGTGCACAAGGCGCCCGCGAACGAGATCGTGCGCGGCGCGGTGGACCTGGAGATGCAGATCACCCGCGGTGAACAGGACCTGCTCAACCCCGTCGGCGTCAACTGCGTCCGCGCCTTCCCCGGACGCGGCATCCGGGTCTGGGGCGCCCGCACCCTCTCCTCCGACCCGGCCTGGCGCTATCTGAACGTGCGCCGCTACTTCAACTACCTGGAGGAGTCGATCCTGATCGGCACCCAGTGGGTGGTGTTCGAGCCCAACGACCAGCACCTGTGGGCCCGGATCCGGCGCAACATCTCTGCCTTCCTCGTCAACGAGTGGCGCAACGGCGCCCTCTTCGGCTCCCGGGCCGAAGAGGCCTACTACGTCAAGTGCGACGAGGAGACCAACCCGCCGGAGTCGGTCGACCTGGGCCGGGTCGTCTGCGAGATCGGCATCGCACCGGTCAAGCCGGCCGAGTTCGTGATCTTCCGGCTGGCCCAGTTCTCCAGCGGCAGCGGGGAGCTGGAGGAGTAGCGGATGACACCTCCTCCCACCCCCCGTACCGCAAGTAGCACGTATCCCTTGGAAGGACAGAGCACGGATGAGTCTGCAGCCGGGTGACGCTCTCACCTCACACAATTTCGGCCTCCAGATCGACGGCGTGATGGTGGAGTACCTCGCGGAGGTCAGTGGCCTCAGCCTCGAACAGGACGTCATCGAGTACCAGCAGGTCTCCTCGCAGGGCAGGGCGGTGACGAAGAAGCTGCCGGGCGTGAAGAAGGCGGGCACGTGCACCGTGGTCCGCGGTATGACGCAGTCGGCCGCCTTCAACCAGTGGATCAGCGAGTCGGTCGCCGGGAACATGGGCAGCGCCCGCAAGAACGCCACCATCCTGGTGATGGACTACCAGGACAACCCCGTCAAGCGCTACAACATGCGCAACGCCTGGTGCAGCAAGGTCGACACCAGCACGGTGAAGGCCGGTGAGGCGGCCGCGCTCACCGAGACCGTGACCATCACGTTCGAAGAACTGGTCATCGAGTAATGCGTCGTTCGGCACGCGGGGCGGGGGCGACGATCGCCGAGCCGGACGCGGTCCCGGCCGCCGGAGCCGCACGGCACGAGGCCGCTGCGGCGACGGTGCCGGGCCGGCAGACCGGCGCTCCAGCCGCCATCCCGGCACCCCAGCGGCTGCTCACGGAGTTCGCCTTCGAGCTGCCCCGCGGATTCGTCGACGAGGCCGGAGTCCTGCACCGGGAGGGAACCATGCGGCTCGCGACCGCACGGGACGAACTGATCCCGCTGCGGGACCTGCGGGTGCAGGAGAACCCGGCCTACCTGTCGGTGGTCCTGCTCGGCCGGGTGATCACCCGGCTGGGCACGCTGGCTGTGGTGCACGACGGGGTGGTGGAGAACATGTTCGCCTCCGACCTCGCGTTCCTCCAGGACTTCTACCGGCAGATCAACGCCGAGGGCCACACCCGGGCGGGTGTCACCTGCCCGCACTGCGAGCAGCCGTTCGAGGTCGAACTCGGCGGGAGCCGCCTGGGGGAATCGTGATGTACGCGACCGACCGGCTGCACGAGGAGATCGCGTACATCGCCTACCACTTCCACTGGAGCCTGGAGGAGATCCTGGACCTCGAACACCGTGAGCGCCGCCGTTACACCGAGCAGATCGCCGGGCTCGTCGCCCGTGCCTCGATGGAGGGGTGAGGGTGTGGGATTTTTCGGTCGGCTCAGGAACGCGCTGACAGGTGAACCGGCGCAGGGCAGGGAGCGGTCGACGGGCGGGGCGGAAGGGGGCACCGGAGCGGTTCGGCCCGCTCCGGAGCTGCCCCGGCCGGCCGGATGGCCCACGCTGCCCCCGCTCCAGCGGGTGCTCACCGACACGGCCGGGCCGGTCGCGGACGCGGGGTTCGGCGGTCGGCTGACCACTTGGCGCAACCCGTCGTTCCGCGGCGACATGTCCCACGCCGTGCTCGCCGAGGCACCGTGCGGCCTGGTCAGGAACGCGCTGACGACGTCGGCCGTACCCGGCTCCGGGCTGGAACAGCCCACTCTCACCCTGCCGGTGGTGCCCTACGGCGAGACGCGCATCCCGGTCCAACGGGCGGCCCTTCCGCTGCGGGTGTCCCGCCCGACCGGCGTCGCGGTCACCCCGGCCCAGCCCTCGCCCACCCCGCCGACCACCCTGACCAGGTCCCGGCAGGCGGTCCCGGCGCAGCGCCGGGCACTGCCGACGGCCCGCCGGCCGACGCCGGCCGCCGACAGCCGAGGTGCACCGGCGCCTTCGGCTGCAACGGCCACCGGCCCGGACCGTGAGCCCTCGGACGGCCCCACCCCGACCACGGCCCTGGCCCAGGCCCCGGCTGCGGGGGAGGGTGCGTCCCGCTCCTCGGGCACATCGTCGGCCACCGTTCAGCGGACTGCCTCCACTCCCGCGATCTCTGAGGAGGCGGCGCCTGGAGGTTCGGTCTCGGTCCAGCGGGGCGCGGTAGTGGGGCGTACGGCTTCCCCGGCGTCCGGGGACACGTCCGCGGACTCGTTCCGGGCCCCGATGGCCGAGGCTGCGTCGGCCTCCGTCCAGCGGAGCACGGCGCCGGAGTCGTCCAGTGACTCGGGTGCGGTTCCCGTGGCCGGCGTGTCAGGAAGGGCGTCGTCAGCCGGTGCGGTCGCGCCGGTTCGGGGGAGTGAGGCAGGCCGGACGGTGAGCACCCCGGTCGACTCGGCGGCCCCGCCCCTCGCTCCGGCTCCCACTGCCCGTGAGAACCACCCGAACACGCCCGGGAAGCAACCAGCAGCGAGTACGCAGACCCCGGTCCAGCGCAGTGCTGTCGACCGTGCTTCCGGGACAAGGCCCGGCCCTTCGGCAGACACCAACTCCGCCTCGGCGTCCGCGACCGCGTCACACCACACACCGCCGGCCGGTCGGCAGGCCCCCGCGGACACCGGTCCCCTCCGCGGCGCGCGACGCGCGGGGCTCGGCGCACCGACGTCCAGCGGCCCGGCCCCGACCGTGCCTGTGGAGCGGCCGCATTCCCGGCCCGCCGACGAGGCGACTGCGGTGGCATCCCGGTCCTCCAGCACGGCGGGCCCGGTCCAGCGCAGTGGGCCCGTCAGCACGAGGAGCCAGGCCGAACCGCCCACGGCGCCGACCCATGGCCCACGGCGCACGTGCCTCGGCACACCGGTGTCCGGCGGACCGGCCTCGGAGGCAGCAGAATCCCACAGCACGTCACCAGCCGGTCCCGTCGCCCCGGTGCAGCGCCGCACCGCCGACGACGTACGGCGTGCGGGGCTCGGCGCACCCACGGTCGTCGACGCAGCCTCGATCCTGGCCCTGCCCGCACCTTCCGAGCACTTGTCTGATTCGTCCGGTCGGCCCGGCAGCCACGGCGGGACACAGACAGCACCCGGCCGTCCCCCGCTGCCCACCCCCTCGGCGCCGACACCCACGCCGACCACGGGTCCAGGTCCGCAGCCGCACAGACCTCCGGCTGTCGCCACGGCCCCGGTTCAGCGAAGCACCTCCGACAGCGCAGGTTCCGTACCGATCAACAGGGCCGTCGCCGCCCTCACCAAGCCCGGCCGTGTCGACGCCGGGATGCCCCACCAGCCGACGCCGCCCGAAGCCGGCGCCGTCCCGGGCACGGTGAGCGGATCGGCGCCCCCGGCACCGGACGCCCCCCACACGGCTCAGCGCACCGGAACACCCCTCCCCGTACCCGCGTCACCACCACGGCCGCACAGGCCCGCAGTTCACCGTGCTGCCGCTCCAGGCGCCCCCGTCGTGTCCGCACACGACCCAGACCACCGGACGAGGAAGACCGGTGGAGGCACGGGCCACCCCCAGCCCGTGCCTCCACCCCTGCGTGCGCTCACTCCCGAACGAGCGCTCCGAGCGCCGACCTCCGCCGTCCCGCCCGCACCGGCCCCCGTTGGCCGCCTCCACCGACAGGCCGGGGCAGCCGTACCCCTGCGCCGCGCCCTTACTGGTCCGACGCTGCGACGCACCCTCTCGCCAGGCGCCGACGCTGCCTTCCCACCCCACCAACAGGGCAGGGCAACCACGCCTCGACCACGCGCCACCGAGCAACCATCGGTCCAGGGGGCCGCACTTCACCCACGCACCGCCGAGCAACCCCCAGTCCAGCGCACCGCACTTCACCCGCGCACCGCCGCGCATCCAACAGCCCAGCGTGCCCTCAGCCCGCTTACCGATTCCCCGTCGCCCGCCGTCCTACCGGGCATGGTCTCCTCCGCCCCCGCTCTCCCCGTCCAGCGCATGACCGCCGCCCCTGCTCCGCTGACCCCTCGCACCGGCTACCACCCCGCCCGTCTCCCCAACGGTGGAGAACCCCGCCGGACCGGACCCCACCCCGCCCCCACAAACGACCCGGCCCCGGCACCGCCCCCTGAGCCGACCGGCGTTCCCGAGCCGTCCGCCCGGCGTCTCGCCGTTCAACGGCTCGATCCCGGGCCGTCCCCCCGACGTCTCACAGCTCAACAGCTCGCTCACCACGAGCCGAAGACGCACGGCGAGGCGTTCCCGGTCCGCTCGGCAGGTCCACGCGCACCCGTGCGACCACCCGCCGGCGCCGACACACCCGTCCCTCTGCAGCGCGCCCCGATGCCCGTTGTCACCCCTGTGCCGCCTCAGCCCGCCGCCTCCGCCCTGCCGGTGCAGCGCTTCCCGTCCACCCCGCACGTACCGCCCACCAACCATCCCGCACCGGTTCCCGCACCCGCACCCGCGGCTACGCCTGCGCCAAGTCCGCCAGTCGTCCAGCGCGTCCCCGAAGCCACACCGAACAGGACGTCCGCCATACCCACCTCGCGCAGAACCCCGCAGCCGGCGCCGAGGCACACCGGCTCCCCTCCGACCACGGCCGCTCCCGCCCATCGGCCCCCACCCCCCACCCCCGCCCCCGTCTTCGACCCCCGTTCCCTGACCGATTTCCAGCTCGACGACCTCACGCACCGGCTCGTCGGCCGGATCACCCGGCAGTTGCGGACCGAACTGAGGCTCGACCGGGAGCGCGTCGGAAGGCTCCGCGATCCGCGCGACTGAGCCGACACCCGACCCCTTCCCCTTCCTCTTCCCCTTCCCCTTCTTCGTCCCACGGCCCGACCGGCCGGTTGCTTCCCAGAAAGGCCCACCCGATGCCCCGCGATCTCGACCCGGGATCCACCGTCTTCTTCACTCTCACCATCGACGGCGAGAGCCTCGGCTACTTCAACGGGTGCGAAGGGCTGGCCTCCACGGTGGAGATCGAGCAGCGCCAGGAGGGCGGGAACAACGGGTTCGTCTGGCAGCTCCCGTCCCGGGTCACGTTCTCGACGATCCGCCTGACCCGGCCCCTGACTCCCGACACGGCGAAGGTCGCGGCCTGGATCTCCTCCGTGAGCACGGGCATCACCCGGCCCACCGGCCAGATCGCGGCCCTGCGCGCGGACGGCTCGGAGGTGGCGCGCTGGGGGCTGATCGACGTGCTCCCGGTCAGCTGGCAGGGGCCCTCCCTCGATCCGGCGAGTCCCGCCGTGGCGACGGAGGTTCTGGAAATCACGCATCACGGGTTCACGGACTAGGGGCGGGCGCACATGGCAGGCAAGGCGGGAAGAGGCGGCGCGGGCAAGAGCCTGGTGCGGGCCTCGCTGGCCATTCACGAGCCGCCGATCGGCCGCAGCACCACCCCGGGCGCGCTGATCAAGAACTTCACCTTCGGGTTCAACCCGTCCCAGCTCGCGCTCAGTCGGCAGGCGCAGTGGAAGAGCACCCCGACCGCCGCGGTCCGCGACGGTTCCGTACCGGAGTTCATGGGGCCCGAGCCGCGACAGATGACGGTGGAGATCTTCCTGGACTCCTCCGCCGACCCGGACGGCAACACCGTGCTGAAGAAGGTGGAGGCACTGTTCTCGTGCTGTGAGGTGACCGCGAAGAGCATCGCCGCCAAGCAGCCCTCCACCCCCTGGGTCGTCTTCCAGTGGGGATCCTTCTCGACGGCCCGCTTCACCGCGTACGTCTCCTCCGTGGACGCCGCCTACTCCCTGTTCGGCACGACCGGAGTGCCGATCCGGGCCACCTGCCAGGTGCGGCTGCACGAGATACCCAGCCGGACCAGGGGACAGAACCCCACCTCGGGAGCGCTCACCGCGCGGCGGGTGCACCGCGTCGTCGCGGGCGACACGCTGCAGTCGCTGGCGTGGCGGGAGTACGGCGACGCGAACGTCTGGCGGGCCATCGCCGAGGCCAACGGCATCGACGACCCGTCCCGGCTGCGGACCGGCACGCAAGTGGTGCTCCCGGCGGCCGAAGAGGTGGCCGGTCACTGATGGCGCAGGCGTCCTTCTCCAACGTCGTCCATGTCTCGATCGGCGGCGCCAAGCTCCCGGACCACATCGCCGACGATCTCGTCGGGGCGTGGGTGGACCTCGGGGCCGGCGTCCCCGGCGCGTTCCGGCTCACCTTCCGGGACCCGCACGGCCTGCTCCTGGGCGAGCTGAGCGTACGGTTCGGCACCAAGGTGGTCGTGGCACCGGTCGCGGACAGCCAGGGCGCGGCATCGCCGCTGCTCACCGGCGAGGTGACCGGCATGGAGACCGACTACGACGGCACCGGCACGTTCACCGTGATCCGCGGCTACGACCTGGGCCACCGTCTGATGCGGCAGCGCCGGGTCGCCGCGTACCGCAACCAGACGGCCGCCGACATCGCCCGCAAGCTGGCCGCGCGCAGCGGCATCGCGATCGGCAGGGTGCAGCCGACCAGGACGGTCTACGAGTTCATCAGCCAGTCGAACGTCACCGACTGGGACTTCCTGGCCCGGCTCGCGGACGAGAACGGCATGGTGATGTCGCTGGACTCCCAGGGCGGGTTCCGGTTCGTCGAGGCCGCGCCGGCGTCCGGAGCCCCACCGACCAGCACCGACGGCGACAAAAGCCCGTTCGTGCTGCACGCCGGACAGGACGTGCTGCGCTGCCGGGCCGCGGTCACCTCCGCTGACCAGATCGGCAAGGTCGAGTCACGGGGCTGGGACGTCACCACGAAGAAGACGCTCACCTCGACGGCACCCACCACGAGCACCCCGGCCGCCCTCATCGGCACCACTCCGGGCGCGGCCGCCTCGGCGTTCCCGCCCGGGAAACTGGTCGAGACCCAGACGCCGTACGACCGCCAGGCCGAGGTCGGCCACGCCGCCGACGCGCTCGCAGACGACGTCGCGTCCTCCTTCGCCGAGCTGGAGGTCACCGTGCGCGGCAACCCGAAGCTGCGCCCCGGTGTGCCGGTCACGCTCAGGGACGTGGGCGCCCCCTTCGAGGGCAAGTACACGGTCACCTCCGTACGGCACGTCTTCGGCGACGACAGCCACTATCAGACGTGGGTGACCGTCAGCGGCCGGCAGTGGCGCTCCCTGTACGGGCTCGCCTCCGGCGCCGGCGGCACTGCCGCGCCAAGGCTGCCGAGCGTGGCCAACGCCCTGGTCACCGACGTGCAGGACCCGCTGAAGCAGGGCCGGGTGAAGCTGCGGTTCCCGTGGCTGGACGACACCTACGTCAGCGACTGGACCCGCACCGTGCAGTGGGGCGGCACGTCAGGCGGCGGGATCTTCCCGCTGGACGTCGGCGACGAGGTGCTGGTGGCCTTCGACCGAGGGGCCCTGGACCATCCGTTCGTCATCGGCGGCCTCTACAACGGCCGGGACGTGCCGACCCCTGTCCCGGACGTGCCCCTGCACGACGGACTGCGGCACAAAGCCATCCGGCACACGCTGTCCGACCGGGACGGGAACCGGGTGGACCTGCTCAGCCAGACCACCGGCGCCCGCCGGCAGGGCGTGCGTGTCGCGAGCGGCGACGGCCGGCTCACCATCAACCTCGACCGGACGAAGACCGAGATCACGGTGGACAGCAAGGGCTCCGTCACCATCAAGGGCGGCAGGTCGGTGTCCGTGGAGGCGGGCACCGACCTCACGCTGAGCGCGCGGCGGTCCCTGACCATCAAGAGCGGCGGCCCCCTCACCCTCCAGGGCAGGGGCCTGGTCAACCTCAGGTCGCTCGCCGGGGCCGTCAACGTGGACGCGCTGGGCGCGCTCAGCCTCAAGGCGGCGGGCGCGGCGACGGTCACCGCGGGAGGGACCGTCCAGGTCAACTCCGTCGCCAACGTGGGCATCCGGGCCGCCACGCTGACGCTGCAAGGTGTCGTGCTGGTCAACAACAAGCCGTATCCGATCCCGTGACGGCGAGGGTGCGACGCGGACCACGCTGTACCCGAGAGCGGCCGGGTCCATGAAATTCCGTGAAGTCCATGACGTGCGTGATGTCGGTGAAGTCCGCCATGAGCGGGAGAGGGAGCGGGTGGTCTGCTGATGGCCGAGCAGTTCGTCGGGGCCGGCTGGGCGTTCCCCCTGCGCATCGGGCCGACCGGGGGCATCGCCCTGGTCAGCGGGGAACGGGAGATCGAGGAGGCCATCCGGCTGGTGCTGTCCACCGCGCCGGGGGAGCGGCCGATGCGGCCCGAGTTCGGTTGCGCCATCCACGACCTGGTGTTCGCGCCGGTCAACGAGGCCACCGCGGGCCGCATCCAGCACGAGGTGTACGTCAGCCTCGACCGGTGGGAGCCCCGGATCGAGGTGACCGAGGTGGAGGTCACCGCGAGCACCGGCCAGGGGGTGCTCTTCATCGACGTCCGCTACGCGATCCGCGGCACCAACAACCCGCGCAGCCTGGTCTTCCCGTTCTACGTCATCCCCTCCCACGACGAGCCCGGCGACGGCGGCTCGGACAACTCCCCGGAAGGCCCCCGCTGATGGCCCTGCCCTCCCCGAACCTCGACGACCGGCGCTTCCAGCAGTTCGTCGACGACGCCAAGCGCTACATCCAGCGGCGCGCCCCCGAATGGACCGACCACAACGTCTCCGACCCGGGTATCACCTTCGTCGAGACGGTCGCCCACATGGCGGACCAGATCGTCTACCGGCTGAACCGGGTGCCGGAAAGGAACCACGTGGCCTTCCTCGACCTGGTCGGCATCCGGCTGTTCCCGCCGTCGGCCGCCCGCGCCGACGTCACCTTCTGGCTCTCCGCCCCGCAGGAGGAACCGGTGGTGCTGCCCGTCGGCACCGAGGTCGCCACCGCCCGCACCGAGAGCGAGGAGGCGGTCGTCTTCGCGACCGAACGCGAACTGGTCGTCGTACCCAGCGCGTTGCGCCACCTCATGGTGCAGCGCCAGGGCGAGCCCGTCACCGACATGACCGCCGATCTCGCCGAGGCGAAGGACGTGATGTGCTTCGCCGAGGCCCCACGTCCCGGTGACTGCATGCTGCTCGGGCTGGACGCCGCCGTGCCGCACTGTGCGGTGGCGCTGGGGCTGGACAGCCGCGTCGACGGCGTCGGCGTCGACCCCCGGCAGCCGCCGCTGGTGTGGGAGGCGTGGACCGAGGACGGCTGGGCGGCCTGCGAGGTGGACCGGGACGGCACCGGCGGCCTCAACCGGCCCGGCGAGGCGGTCCTGCTGGTTCCCGGCGGGCATGTGCTGTCCCGCACCGGCGGGCGGGAGGCCGGCTGGCTGCGCTGCCGGGTCACCGAACCGCTGCCGGGCCAGCCCTTCTACACCACCTCGCCGACCGTGCGTTCCGCCGAGGCGTTCACCGTGGGCGGCACCACCGGTGTGGTGCACGCCGAGACCGTGTACGACGAGACCCTCGGCGAGTCCACCGGCCTGCCCGGCCAGCGCCTCCGGCTGGCCCACGCACCCGTCGTCGGCGACGATCCTCCGGTACTGCTGCAGTGCGCCGAGGACGACGGCTGGCAGGACTGGGACGTCGTACCCCACTTCGCCGCCTCCGGACCGCACGACCGGCACATCACCGTCGACGCCACCACCGGGGAGATCGCCTTCGGCCCGGCGGTCCGGGAACCCGACGGCACCCTGCGCCAGTACGGGGCCGTGCCCCCGCAGGGCGCGGTCGTACGAGTACGCCGCTACCGGGTCGGCGGCGGGCGGGCCGGGAACGTGGCCCGCGGCGCGATACGGGTGCTGCGCACCTCCGTCCCGTACGTCTCCTCGGTCGTCAACCGGGAAGCGGCACGGGGCGGGGTCGAGGGGGAGACGGTGGAGGAGGCCAAGACCCGGGCCCCGATCACCCTGCGGGCCCAGGAACGCGCGGTGACCCTGCGCGACTACGAGGAACTCGCGCGGCGTGCCGCCCCGGAGACGGCCCGCATCTCCTGCCTGGAGGGCGAGGAGAGTGAGCACGGGGCGTACGCGGTACGGGTGCTGGTGGTCCCGCAGGCGGTAGCCGACCCGGGCGGCAGGCTGCGCTTCGAGCAACTGGTCCCTGGGGACGGTCTGTTGCGGCGTATCACCCGCTTCCTCGACGAGCGCAGGCTCATCGGGACCCGGCTGGCGGTGGGGCCGCCGTTCTACCAGGGCGTGACCGTCGTCGCGACGGTGCACGCCTTCCGGGACGTGGACGCCGACCGGGTGCGGCGGCAGGCGCAGGACGCCCTCTACCGCCACCTCGACCCGCTGACCGGGGGTGCGGACGGCACGGGCTGGCCGTTCGGCCGACGGGTCCAGGCGGGCGAGATCTTCGCGGTGCTGCAGCGGGTGGCCGGTGTGGAGCTGGTCGACGAGGTGCTGCTGCACCCGGCGGACCCGTTGACCGGGAAGCGGGGCGAGGCGACGGACCGGATCGACCTTGACCCGGCGGCGCTGGTGTTCTCCTTCGACCACCGGGTGCGCGTGATGGGGGACGGCGCATGAGTGCGAGGGGGTCCGTCGACGGGCTGAGGTCCTCCGCGCCGCTCGGCGAGCTGCTACCCGCCGTGTTCGCCGACGACGACCTGGCGCAGCGTTTCGTCGCCGGGCTCGATGAGGTGCTCGCCCCGATCCTGAACGTCCTGGACTGCCTGGACTCCTACTTCACCCCCGCGCTCGCCCCGGCGGACTTCACCCGCTGGCTCGGCGGGTGGGTCGGCGCCGAGACCGACGGCACGGAGCCGGAGGAGTGGCTGCGGGCCGCGGTGGCGGCCGCCGCGCGGCTGCACCGGGTCCGCGGCACGCGGCGCGGCCTGGCCGAGACGGTCCGGCTGGCCCTCGGCGTGGAGCCCGAGATCAGCGAGAGCGGAGCCGCCGACTGGAGCGCCGGGCCGCTCGGCGCCGTCCCCGGCGAGCCCCGGCCACGGCTGCACGTCATCGTGCGGCTGCCCGACCCGACCCCCGCGGACACACACCGGCTCGACAGCCTCGTCGCCGCGGCCCGCCCCGCCCACATGCCCTACACGGTCCAGGTGACCGCCGCGGAAAGGACTCCCGAGAGATGACCAGCCAGCCCCCCGCCACCGGTGCGGCCAGGGACGGGGCAGCGCGCTGTGCCGACTGCGGCACCCGGGCGGCGCCCGGCCAGTTCTTCTGCGACTCCTGCGGCGCCGTGCTGCGCTGGGCCCGTCGCACAGCGCGCGACGGTACGGCCGACGACGCCCGCGAGCCGGACGAACTGCCCACGGAGCCGGCGCCCGCTGCCGGGGACACGAATCCGCCGGAAGCCGGCGGGACACCGGCGACCGTGAACAGCGACCGGCCACCGCGCCCGGCCCTCCACGACGAGCCGGACACCACGCTCGGGGACAGCGCGTACGCCGACGTCCTGGCCTCGTTCGGCGAGGCTCCCGCGCGAGGTACGCCCGCCCCGGAACCGGACGGCCCCCCGTCACGCCCACCTGCCTCCGGCGAGCCCGAACCGGACATGCCCGCGAACAGCACGCCGGACGCGACCGGCCCGGACATGAACGCACCGGGCATGAACGCACCGGGCATGAACAGCCAGGCCAACGACCCGCAGCCGGTCAGATCAGCCCACGACGGAACCCACACCGACCGGCCCGACGACGACGCACCCACCGCACAGGCGCCCGCGGCACCCGGCGCCTCCAGTACCCCGGACGACACCATCGCACGGGCCAGATCCCTGCTCGTACCCGTGGCCGACCCCCAACGCCAGGCCGCAGCAACCCCGTCCGTCCCTCCCGTACTGCCAGGCCGCCCCGACGCGGACCGGCCGCAGGTCCGCGCGCCCGGCCAGGCACCCGAGACCGACGGCGGCACGCCCTGCCCGTGGTGCGCCACACCCAACCGTCCGGACCGCCACTTCTGCCGCCTGTGCGCGATGCCGCAGTCCCAGGATCCCCAGGCCACCGGCCCCCGCCCGTGGTGGCGCCGCATGCTGGACCCGCGCAACCGCCAGACGCCGTGGGCGGGCGACCGGCCACGCCTGAAGCGGGGTTTCGGGTACCTGATGACCTGGGCGCTCTGGGCGGTCCTGCTCACCCTCCTGATCACCGCCGTCGTCAACGCCGACAACGCCGTCAGCGCGGTGCGCGACCACTTCACCAAGCGCGGCCCGGTCGGACCGGACAGCGTCGAAGCCTCGCGCTCCTATCCGCGGCACGGTCCGGAACTCGCCTTCGACAAGCTCAACAACACCTGGTGGGGCCCAGGGGTCAACCAGTCCGGCGCGGGGGAGTGGATCGAGGCCCGCTTCGACCAGCCCACCCGGCTGCTCGACATCATCATCACCCCCGGCGTCTCCACACACGCCGACCAGCTCTCCGAGTCGGCCCTCCCACGACGCGTCGAGGCCGTCATCACCACCGCGGACGGCAAGGAGGAATCCCGCTTCCTCACCCTCGACCAAGCCGCAGGAGGCCAGCGCCGCGCCTTCCGTGCCGGCGAGGTCACCGCCGTACGCCTCATCGTGCGCTCGTCCTACGCCGCCTCCGCCGACAAACAAGTCGCCATCGCCGAGATCGAGTTCTTCGGCCCGTCGAACACCAGCAGAAACCAGTGAAGCCGTCCTCGGGATGCGCCCCAACCAGGTACCCGGGAAAGGCGATTGAGTACGCGCACTCAGGCCGGGGGCCCACGGCGGACCCGAGGATGAAGGCAACCCCAGACACGAGGAGCCAGCGATGTCCGCCATCCACCCGACCGTCAGCCCGTCGCAGGACGCACGGCCGGACACCCCGCAAGCCGCAAGCGGCCGCAGGCTGCCCGCCGTTCTCGCGGTGGCCGTCGCCGCGGCGCTCGTGGCGTCGGCGTTCGGTGCCAAGGACCCGACCACCTGGGTGCTGGAGACGGTCTGGGTGATGGTGGGCCTGCCCCTGGCGGTCCTGCTGCGTCGACGCTTCCCGCTGAGCGGCCTGCTGTGCGTGCTGCTGGCCGCGCACGCGCTGGTCCTCATCGTGGGCGGGCACTACACCTACGCGGAGGTCCCCGCCGGAGACTGGGTCCGCGGCCGGCTCGGCCTGGACCGCAACCCCTACGACCGCTTCGGCCACCTCATGCAGGGCTTCGTCCCGGCGATCCTGGTCCGCGAACTCCTCGTTCGCACCTCGCCGTTGCGCGGCAGCCGCTGGCTGGCTCCGTTGACCGTCTGCGCCTGCCTCGCCTTCAGCGCGGTCTTCGAAATGCTGGAGTGGGCAGCGGCCGTAACCGGCGGCCACTCCGCCGACGCCTTCCTGGCCACCCAGGGCGACGTCTGGGACACCCAGTGGGACATGTTCTGCGCACTGATCGGCGCGACCTGCTCACTGCTGCTCCTCAGCCGCCTGCACGACCGCAGCCTCACCCGCCTGACGCTTCCCGCGAAGGACTGAACCGCTCCCTCAGCCCGACGGGGTGGGGCGGGTCGCTCCCGCGCTCGGTGGTGTCGTGCGCATTCCCTCGAGGAGGGCGGCGAGGTAGCGGTGTGCGGTGTCGACCCGGTCGGCGTGGCTACCGCCGTGGACGCTCACGGCATGGGCGATGCCGCACATGAGCGGGACGAGATCGGCGGCGGCGAGGTCGGGACGGACCACTTCGGCATCGCGGGCCCGGGCGAGAAGGGTGGCGCCGGCCGACGCGAGCGACGTCTTGAGCTCCGTGGTGCGCGGCACGGCGTCGGTGGCCGGGGCGGCGACGGGAGGCAGGGCGGTGTCGCTGGCCTGCGCCTCGACGGTGTGGAAGAGAAAGCCCGTCATGCGAAGGTACGGCGCACCAGAGGCCACAGCAGCCGCAGGGCGGGCGAGACGATCTTCGGGTCGGTCATGTGGTTGACGACGAACGACGCCTCAACACCGCCCCGCATCTGCCGCTCGGCGAACATCGCCCCGACGTTGTTGACCAGCACCGTCAGCGGTCCCCCCGATCCGGACTCACCTGTCCAGTGCGCCAGTTGATGACGTACCGCCAGTGTCTCCACGGCCTCGGGCCCGTATATCTAACTGTTCAAAAGCCTTTGACAGGTTAGCACTCTCGTGCTTGCATGGTGGGCAACTAACCGGTTCAAGCATCTAAAGGGGTTAGGCATGAGCTCGGTGCACTACCGAACCGCCACCGTCGACGGCCACGAGATCTTCTACCGGGAGGCCGGCCCCGCCGACGCCCCCGCCATCGTCCTGCTGCACGGCTACCCGACCAGCTCTTTCATGTTCCGCGAGCTCATCCCGCTGCTGGCCGGGGACTACCACGTCATAGCGCCGGACCACCTCGGCTTCGGCCACTCCGCCGCTCCCTCGGCGAGCGAGTTCACCTACACCTTCGACGCGCTCGCCGAGCTCACCTCCGGACTGCTCGACCAGCTGGGCCTGGACCGCTTCGCCCTCTACGTCCAGGACTACGGCGCCCCCATCGGCTGGCGGCTCGCCCTCAAGCACCCCGAACGGATCTCCGCCCTGGTCACCCAGAACGGCAACGGCTACGAGGACGGCTTCGTCGAGTCGTTCTGGACGGACGTCTGGGCGTACGGGGCGAACCCCGGCGCCGACACCGAGCCGGCCGTCCGCACGGCGCTGGACCTCGAGGCCATCCGCTGGCAGTACACGCACGGCGTGCCCGACCCGAGCCGGGTGAGCCCGGACACCTGGGAGCACGACTTCGCCCTCGTCTCCCGCGAGGGCAACGACCAGATCCAGCTGGCGCTGTTCCGCGACTACCGGAACAACCGCCCGCTCTACCCGCTCCTGCACGAGTTCCTGCGGACCAGCGAGGTCCCCGTGCTGGCCGTGTGGGGCCGCAACGACGAGATCTTCGGCCCCGCGGGCGCGCAGGCCTTCGCCCGCGACGCCAAGGACGGGGAGGTGCACCTGATCGACGGCGGCCACTTCCTGTTGGAGAGCCACCTGGACGTCGTCGCGGGCTACCTCCGCGGCTTCCTCGGGCGGGTGCTGAGTCCGGCTGCGGCTTCGTAACTGATCGTTTCAGCTGTCGGGCCTGCCGTCGAAGGTCTCGCGCGCGTGCTCGATGGCGGGCATGTGGTCCGATGCCCAGGCCAGCAGTACGTCGATGGGGGCCCGAAGCGTCTTGCCGAGTGGGGTGATCCGGTACTGGACCGCTACCGGCCGGGTGGAGACGACCTCGCGCTCGATCACGCCATTGCGTTCGAGCCGCCGCAGTGTCGCGGTCAGCGACTTCTGGGTGACCTGGGGGATGGCCCGTCGCAGTTCGTTGAAGCGGCACGGGCGTTCGCAGAGCTCGTTGAGGACGCTGAGGGACCACTTGTCGAGGATCTGGTCGAGCAACTCGCGGTGCGGTGCCTCGATGCGGAGCTCGTCGGAGGTAGCCATGGCGAAACCTGGTCTCGTTGAAGTGTCCTTCTGCCACTAGGTAGCGTACAGATACCTACTGCGGAGGAGCGACTCATGACTGTGCAGCACTTCACCCCGGACGGCATGCTGCAACCGACCCCGTACCACCATGTCGCGGTGGGCACCGGAGCCAAGCACGTCCACGTCAGCGGTCAGATCGCGCGCCGGGCCGACGGGACCCCCGTCGCACCCGGTGATCTGTCCGGGCAGGTCGCCCAGGCGCTGCGCAACACCTCCGTCGGTCTGACGGGCGCCGGTGCGTCGTTCGCGGACGTCCTGCGGCTGACGTTCTACGTGACCCGGTGGAGCCCGGAGAAGATCGGCGATTTCATGGCAGGGGTCGAGTCCGTCGCCGACGAGATCGGGCTCCGCCTGCCCATGCCCCCGGCCTCCCTGATCGGCGTCGACCACCTCTTCGAGCCGGACGTCCTCGTGGAGGTCGAGGCGACCGCCCTTCTGGACGGATAGTGCCGAGCCGGGCGCGGACCGACGTCCGTGGCCGACTGGCCGGTGGCTCGGTGACGGTGAACTGGTGGCCCTCGGTAGGGAGGTTGAGCGACCGACTGACGACGCGTCCGCTCAGTACAGCGCGCGGTACCCCTGCCACCCAGTGGCGAGGGTGTAGGTCGCGCTGAACGTCCCGTCCCCCCAGCCCTTGTTGCGCAGCAGCTTGCCGTCCGTCGTGCGGGAGACCAGGTCGGGGAAGCCGTCCCCGGTCACGTCGCCGACCGCGACGATCGCGTTGCGCCCGGCGCCCCAGTCGCTGAAGAGCAGCGTCCGCGGCTCGAAGCCGCCCGCGCCATCGCCGTCGTAGCGCCACAGTTCGCCACCGGAGTCCCGGGCGATGAGGTCGCCGACGCCGTCACCGGTCACGTCGGCGGCGCCGACGAGGGTGTAGCCCTTCCAGCCGGTGCCGACGCGCACCCCCGGATCGAGGTGGCCCTGGGCGTTGGACCTGTACAGGTACAGGTAGCCGGTGGCGGCCTGGCGGGCCAGCAGGTCGGGGCGGTGGTCCCCGGTGAAGTCGTCGGCGGCGACGATCGCGTCGAAGCCGCCCCAGCCCGAGCCGACCAGGGTGCGCTCGGCGTCGGGCGGGAAGGCGCCGGTGCAGCCGCCGGAGTACCGGTACAGCTTGCCGTCGGTCGTCCGGCCGAGCAGGTCGGAGCAGCCGTCGCCGGTCAGGTCGCCGACGGGGACCAGCCGGGTGGCCGGGTCCCAGGCCGACCAGCCGCGGGCGCCGGCCGGCGCGCCCTCGGAGAAGCGGTGGGCCTCCAGGAGGCCGCCGCCGGTCATCGTGTACAGCTCGCCGTGGCCGTCGGCGTCCGCGTCGCGGAACGCTGAGCGGCCGCCGGTGAGCCGGAAGCTGCCCGTCGGCAGGGTGCGCACCGCGCCGCCGTCGCCCGGGTCCACCGTCATCGTCCAGTGGTACCGGCCGCTGACCGCCGTCCCGCCCGCATCGTCCTTGCCGTCCCAGGAGGCCAGGACGGCGGCGCCCTGGTGCGAAGTGCCGCTCAGAGTACGGACGGTGGCGCCGTACGCGTCCTGGATGGTGAGCTTCCAGGCCGCGGCGGGCCGGGTGAGCCGCCAACTGCCCTCCCACGTACGGTCGCCCGCCTGGCGCAGGTCCACGGCGGAGTCCGTGCGCCAGTCGAACAGGCTGATCCGCGACCGTGGCACCGCCACCGGCCGTACGTGGATCAGCTGCTCGCTGTCCGCGTAGGCGACGTGACCGCCGTACCGGTCGACGACCAGCCGGCTGATCGAGGCGCCTTCGGGGACGGTGAAGAACGGTGCGGTGGTGGCCGCATGACCGCCGCCGAGGTGGAAGTCGGTGAGCGTCACCGTCCGGTGGTCCGCGGCCTCCTGGACGAGGTAGCCGTCGCCGACCTTGGCACCCAGCGCCCCCGGGACGGGAACGTTCTTGCCGGTGCTGTGGTCCCAGACCCCGGCCTTGCCGGCCGCGGAGCAGCGCCAGTACAGCCACCGCCCGACCGCCTGCAGGTCGTCCGGGGCGCATCCCGAACCCAGGGTCACGGTCGCGGAGGTCGCCTTGGTGACCAGGTCGTAGGAGTTGACGGTGCCGGTGGTGCCGCCCGGTTTCCACAGCTTCGAGCCCCACAGGGACACCGCGGTGGCCGGCCGCGTGTGGATCTGTCCGGGCCACGGCACTTCCGGGTCGAAGGAGCCGACGCGCTGCGTCCCCCGGTCGTCCACGGCCACGTAGGAGCCGCCTGCCGCCACCACGTGGTCCGCCGACTCCCAGGAGAACGGGCCGAGTCCCGTCTCGCCCTGGGGCGCCCCGCCGCCGAGGGCGTCCTGTCCGCCGAGCGGCGTCATGAAGGCGACCCGGCCGTCGCCGAGCGGCCACAGCTCGGAGTAGAACGCGCTGCACGTCTGCTCGGCGGGGTCGACCCCCTCGCACGGGTAGTCCGTCCAGACGTGCGGGGCGGCGAGCTGCCGCGGCCCCGGCTGCGGGGTGCCGACGGCCGGGAGGTCGTACTCCCACAAGCCGCGTTTGGACTCGGGGTCGGCGGTGCCCAGCACGCTGAGCTTGCCGCCACCCAGGGCGAGGCCCTCGACGGCCGCCCTCCTGCCTTCCCGGGTGCCGAGCGGGAAAACGATCTCGTCGTCGGCCGCCCGTGGTGCGCCCGGCGCGGCGGCCGCGGTCGCCGGACCGAGCGTGACGCCGCCGACGCTCAGGACGACCGCGGTGGCGAGGGTGAGCGAGGTGCGTCTGATGGCGCGAGCAGTCATGTGGATCCCCCTGGTCGACGCGCGTCGCGTCGTCGTTGTGGGAGGTATGACCCGCCGAACGGCCTTTGGGTTGTACGTTTATGAATGTTCGTCAGGTGCGGTCATCCGGCACGCTCGTGTGCTGGTCCTCCGGCCGGGACGGCGGCGCGGGGGTGGTGCGCAGGACCTCGCGGGCCTGTTCGGCGGCGCGGACGATGCTCTCGCTGATGAAGTCCAGGAAGCGCGCGATGTTCTCCAGCCGGGCGGCGGCGGGCGTGTGGGCGCCGAGCACGGCGACGCCCTCGCGTGCGGTCTGCACGAGGTGGTCGTTGGAGCGCGCGCCGGCCAGGGTGGCCTGGTAGAAGAGTTCGTCGTCCACGATGTAGCGGTCGCGGCGGCGTTCGTCGCGCTCGCGCCGGACGAGGCTCTGGCTCTCCAGGAAGGTGATCGCCTTGGAGACGGAGGCGGCGCTCACCTGGAGCCGCTGGGCGAGCTGCGACGCGGTCAGGCTGCCCTCGTCGGTGGTGAACAGGCAGGTCAGCACCCGGGCCGTCATCCTCGGCAGGCCCGAGGACATCAGAGCGGTGGTGAGTGTCTCCTCGTACTCGGCCACGGCGTCGGCGTCGCGCCCGTGCGTCGCAGGGGCCGGCGCCGGACCCCGGGCGGCGGTCGTCCTGCGCCGCTGGGCGCGGCGTTCGGCGGCGCGGTGGGCCAGGTCCGCGCGGTACGAGGCGGGACCGCCGTTGCGCATGACCTCGCGCGTGATCGTCGAGGTGGGGCGGCCGAGCCGGCGGGCGATCTCGGCGTAGGGGAGGTCGTCGGCCAGCCCCAGGGCGATCTGCCGTCGGTCCTGCTGGGTGAGCCTGCCTCCCGGCATCGGGGTCTCCTCTGGTCGGTCGGGTGCCGGGTCCGACCATAGCGTTCACTGTTCATCCATTGCAACGAGGGTGGTTGGGAGCGTTGCGTTGAACGCCAATGGGGTGCAACGAAATATGTCAACTGAGCTGTGCTCACGTGTTCCCGGTGCAACAAGTCTGTTGTCGAGACATGGAAAGCAACGTAGCTTTTCCGGTGTCGGAAACAACGGAACGCACACCGGAGAGCATCATGCAGAAGTTCGTCACCACCGCCCCGATCACCGCTGTCCTGGCCGTCCCCGCCGGACGCATCCAGGTCATCGCCGCCGACCGTGCCGACACCACGGTCGAGGTGCTGCCCGCCGACCCCGCCAGGCGCCGTGACGTGCAGGCCGCCGAGCAGACCACCGTCGCCCACGCCGACGGGGTGCTGCGGATCGGCACCGGCGACTCCGGAAACCGGCTCCTCGGTTCCTCCGGCGCGGTCGAGGTCACCGTCCAACTGCCCGCCGGGTCGCGCGTCGAGGCGACGAGCGCTGCCTGCGCGTTCCGTGGCGTCGGTCGCCTCGGCGACGTGGTCCTCGACGGTGCGTACCGCGGTACGAAGATCGACGAGGCCGGCGAGGTGCGGGTCACCGCGGTCGAGGGCGACGTCGAGGTCGGCCGGCTGGGCGGCTCCGCGGAGATCAGCACCACGCGGGGCCACATCCGGATCGCCGAGGCGAAGTGCGGCGCCGTCGTGCTGCGCACCCAGTCCGGCGACATCACGATCGGCGCCGCCACCGGGGTCTCGGCCGCCCTGGACGCCGGGACGGGCCACGGCCGCGTCAGCAACGCCCTGAAGAACGACGGCACGCCCCAACTCGACGTCCGCGCCACCACGTCGAACGGCGACATCACGGCCCGCAGCCTCTGAGGCCGGCGGCCCGCAGCCCGCAGTCCTCGACACGACCGCCTCACCAGCCCGACCTACCGACCTACCGATCGATCGATCGACACGACGCTCGCACCACCATCAGGGGGAACCAGCCATGACGCGGCACAACACACCATCTACTGAGTCCCGTTGGACCGGCCTGGTGCCGGTGGACGACACGGCCCTGGCCGTCACCGACACCGGTGGCCCCGGCATCCCCGTCGTCTACCTCAACGGCCAGTTCGCCACGCAGGGTTACTGGCGGCGGGTCGTCGCCGAACTGGGCCCGGAGTGGCGGCACCTCACCTACGACGAGCGGGCCCGCGGCAAGTCGAAGCGCTCGGCGGACTACTCCTTCGAGGCCGCCGTCCGGGACGTCGACGCGGTGCTCGCCGCCCGCGGCGTGGACCGGGCGCTGCTGGTGGGCTGGTCCTACGGCGCGGTCGTCGCGGCGCACTGGGCCCACCGCAATCCCGAACGGACCGTGGGAGCGGTGCTGGTCGACGGCGCCTTCCCGCACGACTGGCTCGACGACGCGATGGAGGTGCGGATCCGCACGCTGTTCCGGCGGCTGGGCTGGTTCACGCCGCTGCTGCGCCCGACCGGCCTGACCCCGAGGATGAGCGCCGCGCAGCAGGCCGAGAGCAACATCGAACTCGGCAGGCTGTCGCGCGAACGGGAGTTGGGACCGGTGCTGGACGCGCTCACCGTCCCGGTGCGGTACGTGGTCGCCTCCGGCACCTCCTTCGGCAGCCGCGGCGACGAACAGGAGCGGATCCGCACGAGCCTCGACGCGGTGACCGCCCGCAACCCGCACATCGAGGTGTCGGCCAAGACCACCAGCAACCACGGAGCGATCCTGCGCAAGGACTTCCGGTCGGTGGCGGGGGCGGTTCGCGAGGTCGCGGCGCTGGGCTGAACCGGCGACGGCGGGCGTCAATCGCCGGTGCAGGCCGTCGACTTGAACTCCGTCATGGGAACCGTGACCGTGCTCTCGCCGTCCTCCGTCACCCGGTCGTAGAGCACCGTCCCCGGGCGGAGCGCGGCTCGGTCGCGCAGGGTGAACTCGACGCTCGTGGAGGACCAGGAGTTGTCCTTGGTCCAGCCGTAGAGGACGTACGTCGTCCGGGCGGCCAGTGGGCGGAGCGGGGTCGTCGTCGTCCAGCCGGCGGACGGGGTGTCCAGTGGCCAGGTGGTGACTCCCTCGGTCAGGGGGTGGGAGGCGGTCCACTCGCCCACCGTCGCCTCGCGGTCAGGATCGGAGCCGGCGACGTAGACGGTCGCCCCGTCGATGTGGTGCCCGCACACCAGCACGACCCCGAGCAGGTGGCCGTCGGCGGTCACCGAGAGGCCGGCAACGGCGTCCACGGGCACCGTGCAGCCAGAGAGTGCCGTCAGCGTCGCGCCCACCGTGGCGACGGCGGCCAGGCGCCGGAGGCCCCTCGCCCGTACCACCGTCGATCGCACCAGAGCCCCCGCTCCCCGCCTGCGCGTGGCGCTCTGCCGCGCCTCGCCCTAAGCCGCATGCTAGGCCGTTTCCTCCGGATCACCTCGCCGACCAGGTGAAGATGGCGGCGAGGTGCAGCCCGGCCAGGTAGATGGTGGCCGCGCCATTGTTCAAGCTTGTTGATGCACCGCTCGACGGGGTTGCGCTGCTTGTAGGTCTCGGCGGGATCACCGCCCGGCTCCCTCGCTGGCGCAGATGGAGGCGGATCGCCTAGGACGAATACGCCCCCTGTCGGCCAGGACCACGTCCGGCGTGACCCTGGGGCGGCCGATCCGTCTGGCCACCCGCACTTGGGACATGACCTGCTCGGAGGCGGGTGCGTCACCTGCCTGGCCCGGCGTGATGACGAACGCCAGTGGTCCGCAACCGCCGTCCGCGGCAAGGTCGATCTTCGTGGTCCGTCCACCGCGGGACCGGCCGAGGGCATGGTCGTCCGGCTCGCCGGCCGGGGCCCCTTCTTACGGGCCCCGGCGGCGTGCTGATGAGCACGGACGCATGGCGCGTCGAAAGGCCAGGGCGTCAGAAGGTGAGGTTCCAGGCGTCGATCTTGCCCGTATCGGAGGCGGCGTTGTCGTTGACGCGGAGCTTCCAGGTGCCGTTCGCGACCTCCGAGGAGGCGTTCACGGTATAGGTCTGGGCGATGTTGTCGGCGCTGCCGCCGGAGCGGTTGTGCAGCGTGTAGACGGTGCCGTCCGGCGCCACCAGGTCGACCTTCAGGTCACCGATGTAGGTGTGCTTGATGTCCACACCCACTTTGAGGGTGGCCGGGGCGTTGCCGCTCACGCCGGTGACAGTGATCGGGCTCTCCACGGTCGCGTTGTCGTTGACGGCGAAGTCCGTGAGGTTCTCGAAGTACGCGCCGGGCGGCGGGGTGGTCCCGACGGCCTTGAGGGCGTCGACCTGTCCTTCGCCGAAGAACGAGTTGTTCGCCGTCGTGCCGGTGCAGCGGCTGTCCGAGGGGCAGGCGATGTCGTTGGCCTGGGCGGCCAGCCTGGCGCGGATCTGCGCCGGGGTGATGCCCGGCTCGGCGCTGGCGATGAGTGCCGCCACGCCGACCACGTGCGGGGTGGCCATTGAGGTGCCGCTCTTGCTGCCGTAGCCGCCGCCGGGGACGGTGGAGTACACGTTGCTGCCAGGCGCCGCGACGTCGATGACGCCCTGCCCGTAGTTGGAGAACGAGGCCTTGGTGACGCCCGTGCCGTTGGCTGCGACCGTGACTACACCCGGCAGTTCGGTCGGGATGTCGAGGCAGGCGTTGGTGATGGTGCGGGTGACCGGCGTGGAGTCGTTCGGGCTCGCGGAGTCGGTCGTCTTGTGGGCGAGGTCGTAGTTCTCGTTGCCCGCCGCGGCGATCTGGAGGGAGCCCTTGCTCTCGGCGTACTCCTGGGCGCGTTTGACGCCCTCGATGATGGCGGCCTGGTCGATGTTGTCGGGGCAGTTGAACTGCCAGGGGTCCGTGTAATAGCTGTTGTTGGTGACCTTGAAGCCGTGGTCACCTGCCCAGACGAAGCCGCAGATGGTGTTCTCGGCGAAGAAGAAGGAGTTGCCCGGCTCGGCGACCCGGACCGCGGCGATCTTCACCCCGGGGGCCACGCCGACGACGCCTTTGCCGTTCTTGGCCGCGGCGACGGTGCCCGCCACGTGGGTGCCGTGCGTGTCGACGTCGCGCCAGGCGCCGGCACGGGTGTCGGGCTTGCCGTAGGCGCAGGAGACCGAGTCGGCTGCGTCGAAGTTGGGCGCCAGGTCCTGGTGCCGGTCGTCCACACCGGTGTCCAGGATGCCGACCTTGACGGAGGGGGAGCCCGGGTTCACGGCCCAGGCCTGGTCGGCCTTGATCTGGCTCATGTCGGCCCGTACGGGTTCCCCGGCCGGGGTCGAAGCCTGCGCCGGATCGGCCGGGAGCGCCGGGTTGTAGGCGTCGGCTGGGACGTCCGAGGTGCGCGTGGCGCCGACCTGCTGCACGCCGGGGACACCGCGCAGGGTTGCGGCGAACGTGCTGGACGCCGAGTGGGCGACGATCACGCCGATGGCGTCGTAGGCGGAGAAGACGGTGCCGCCGTTGGCCGCGATCGCGGAGCGGACCGCGGAGCTGTCACCGGGGGCGGTGATCACGAGGTAGGCGCGCGTACCGGCCACCCAGGCCGCACTCGTACTCGCAGCACTCCGGGAGGCCGGAGAGGCGGCCGCAGCGGGGGCCTTGGCGGCCGGCGCGGGGGAGGGGGTAACGGGGAGTGTGCCCGCGAGGGCGCCCGGGGCGCCGAACGTGAGGGCGGCGCCGAGTGTGGCCGTCAGCACCAGCGTGCGTCTGGCGCGACCGGATATGGGGGGTGTCAATGCGTCCTCCGGAAAAGGCCCCGCCGTGCTGAGAGCACGAGCGGGGCCGTACGAAACGAATAGTGGCAGCAAGATGTCAGGTGCATGACCCTCTGCGGAAGTACTTTTCCGTGCAGGACGTCATAGGAAGGTGGCCGAAAAGAGATGCATCGTCGGTGATCCGGGGTCCGAAATCCCTGAAATGTCCGGCACCGCCGACCGCGCCCCGACGCACTGATTCAGCGGCTCGGTCCGCTGTTGGCACTCAAGCCCGTCTCCCAGCAGTCCGATGCGGCGGACCGGTTGTGGATCAACGCCCGCACCGGCCCCTCCTACGGGGTGAGGAAGCCGGCAATGCCGCGCACCGCAAGGTGCGTGCCCGGGCGGAGCACGTGATCGGCCGGATGAAGAACTACAAGAGTCTCGGCGACTGCCGACAGCGCAGCGACGGCCTCCACCACGCAGTTCAAGCCGTCGCCCTCATGCACAACCTCGCGCTCGTGTCATGACCGGAGGAATGCCCCATGGGCCCTGGCCTGCCCGAACACGGCCTTGTGCAACACCCTTCAGGAACCGCTGTCGGCTCAACCAGGGGCACGCTCGGCGTGCGCGTCCCCCGGCAGAGTTACCTGCAGGCGCGTCAGATCTCAGGGCCGGCAGAACGAACTCGACCATATTTCTGCCGGTGGAACTGCCTGGTACCGCCCCTCCTCGCCGTGATCGACTGTGGCTGGCTCAGGGGCACCGTCCCGCGCCGACGGACAGCTCGACAGCCGACACACAGCGCCCCGACCCCGCAGTGGGCCAGAAGCGGTGAGCAGAAAATCACTGCGCCGCGCTTCGCAAGTGAACAGTAAAACGCCTGGCCTGTTGGCCTGGATCGAGCACGATACGGGGAGAGAACAGAATGAGCTTGAAGCGATGGAAGACCGCCGTGGTCGCCGTTGTCACGATGGCGGGATTGGCTGTGGCCGTCACACCGGCCCAGGCGACCGACATCTGCGACACGGGTGGTGCCGGCAGGTACATCTGTGACTACGGCATCAAGAAGCACTCGTTGCCGAACGGCGAGAAGGAACAGTTCGTGGTCGGAACCGATTACGCGGTCTGGATGCGCTGGACCACCAACGGCCAGTGGTCGAGTTGGACGTCCATGGGCAAGCCCGATCCCCTCGGCACCGCCAAGGCCGCGAGCAGTATCGGTCTGCAAGACGAACAGTCCCTGGGCGACTTCCGCACCACCATCTACCTCACCAACAGCAACGGTGCCCTCGTGAGCAAGACGCGCCCCTACCTCGGGGCCGGCTGGTTCACCTGGGACTTCCCCAAATGCTGCTGAGCATCGTCCGTCGGCCCGCGCCGTGGCTCAGGCCGGGTCAGGCCACGGGTGAAGGCGTTCGGGGCGCGGTCACTCCTGCCTCGCATCCATGACACGGATACGGGGCAGGCTGCCACCAGAGCACTCCGTTACCAACCGCCGTATTCGGTTTACAGCTCTGTCGCCCCCGTCACCGCCACAGCTCGTCGCTGTCGCACACCTGCGCCCCCATGTTCCGTTCCATCATCCGCAGCGCCGCGTCCGCGAGGTCCTGGTGGATGTGGGCGGTGGCGTCGCGGGGGATCGTCACGTCGAAGTGGCGGATGTGGGCGTCCAGGCACGAGTACAGCACGCACTGCTCGGTCACCTGCCCGCACAGCACCAGCCGCTCGAAGCCCTGCTGCTGGAGCAGGTAGGTCAGCGGGGTCTCGAAGAAGATCGAGTGGCGGGCCTTGACGACGAAGAGCGACGCGTCGTCGGGCCGCAGCGGCTCGACGAGGTCGGCGTGCGGTCCCGACAGCGCCTTCTCCAGCAGTTCGCCGTGGTGGGAGCGCCACTCGCCGAAGTTGTCATTGACGTAGATCACCGGGATGTCCCGGGACCGGGCCCGTTGCAGCAGGTCGGCCACCACCGGCACCACGCGCCGGGCCGACGGGAGGAGCAGCTCGGCGTCCTTGTGGTCGTAGGTGTTGATCATGTCGATGACGATCAGTGCGCTCTTGCTCATGCGAACAAGGGTTTCCCCGTACGGGCCCGACCGCACCCCGAGACGTGCCCCGATCGTCGGGGGGCGTGTCGCGCGGGCCTGCCGGACCCGGCGCGAGCGGTCGGGCCGCCCCCACGCCCGGTTGTGCGCCCGCACAAACCCCCGTACGGCCCCGTTGTGCACCCGCATCCCGCCCGTGCGGCCCGCTGGACGGCACGGCGGGCCGCTGGTGCCATGATCGGCATGTCTCCAGCCACTTCCGTACCGGTACGCCCGGTCGTCCCCGCGCACCCCCCGGCCCCGCACCCCACGGCGCCGGCGGACGCGCCCCCGACCGGCGCCACGGCGGGCCGGCGCCCGGCGGCGGGCGGCACGAGGAGGCGGCCGTGACCTCCGGCAACGGCCAGTCGCTGGCCCTGATGGTCTTCCTCGCCTTCGTCACCGTCTCCCTGCTGCTGTGCGGGCTGGCCGCGGCCGACCTGGACGACCCGGAGCACTTCTACGCGGGCGGCAGCGCGGCTTTCGGCCCGGTCGCCGCGGGCCTCGCCATCTGCGGCGACTACGTGTCGGCGGCGACGCTGCTGAGCACCACGGGCGCGGTCGCGCTCGACGGCATGGACGGCATCCTGTTCGCCTGTGCCACGGTCGCCTCGCTGTACCTGGTGATGCGCGTCGTCGGGGAACGCCTGCGCGGCGCGGGCGTGTTCACGCTCGGGGACTTCGTCGCCCGCCGGCTCGGCGACTCGCGCGCGGGGCGTGCGCTGGCCGTCGCCACCCTCGCCGTGCTGGCACCGCTGCTGCTGGTCCAGCTGTCGACGGCCGGACACATCATGGTGGCGATGCTGGGACTGCCGGAGGGCGCGCGTACCGGCTGCACCGTCGCCAGCGGGCTGCTGATGGTCTGCTTCGCCGCGCTGGGTGGGATGCGCGGGACCGGGTACGTGCAGATCCTCAAGGTCGGGGTGGTCCTGGCCGCGCTGCTGCTCGTCGCGGGCCTCGTCCTCGCGCGGTACGGCTGGTCGCCCACGGCGCTCTTCGGCGCGGCGCGGGACCGCTCGGAGGCGGGGGGTGACTACGCCCTGCCCGGACTGCACTTCGGGCACTCCGCCGTGGGGGCGCTCGACCTGCTCAGCTTCTGCGTCACCCTGCTGCTGGGCGCGGCCTGTCTGCCCCACCTGACCATGCGGCTCCACCCGCTGCGGGACGCGCGCACGGCTCGTAAGGCGGCGGGGTGGGCGGTGGGCCCGATCGCGCTGGTGTGCCTCGCCGTGGTGGTGGCCGGTCTGGGGGCCGGGGCGCTGGTCGGCCGGGACGCGGTGCGGGCGGCCGACCCCTCCGGGTCGACGGCACTGCTGATGGTGACGAGCGCCCTCGACCCGGAGACCGGGGGGCCGCGGCACAGCATGCTGTTCGCGTTGGTCGCCTGCGCCGTGTTCGCCACGACCCTCGCCGCCGTCGCCGGCATCACGCTGGCGGCCGCGTCGAGCCTGGTCCGTGACTGCGCGCGGCCGTCCGGCGACGCGTCCACGGTGCGGTCGCGGGCCGCGGAGATCCGCCGGGCCCGCGGGGGAGTCCTCCTCGTCGGTGCGACCGCGGTCCTGCTGGCGGTGCTGCTCGAGGACCGGGGCCGGCTGACATTGATCTCGACGTCCCTCGCGGTCGCCGCGTCCATCCTCGCGCCGATCCTGCTGTACGCGCTGTTCCTGCCCGGCTTCAGCGCGACCGGCGCCCGCTGGACGATGCGCGGGACGCTCCCGCTCATCATCGTGCTGATGGCGGCCTCACCGGCGGTCTCGGGCACACCGATCGCCCTGTTCCCGGACCGCGACTTCCACTGGTTCCCCCTCCAGACCCCGGGCCTCCTGACGATCCCGGTGGGTTTCCTGCTGGGCCTCGTGGGCCGGACCCGGGGAACGCACCGCGGGGTCACCCGGACGCCCGAGGAGGCGTCGGTGCGCTGAGCGTCGCACGGCGGTCGACGACGGTCGACGGCACGGAACCCGGCGGCTCGGTGCGGCCGGTGGGACGGCCGGCGCACGCCGTCGGCGTCCCGGAACGGCTGCGTAGCCTGTCGGCATGCACTCCCACCGGAGCTTCTCCAACCCGCCCGCCCAACCGCACGACATCGTCCTCGATGTCCTGGAGCGGGCGCTCGGGGACCCGGCACATGAGATGGAGGCGGCGAACGCCCTGGTCGGGAGTGCGCTCCACGACGACGATCGCGAGTTCGTCGAGCGCTGCTGCGTCATGGTCGGGACGCGCGCCCACTCGGGCAGCCCCCTGCTCGGCCTCGCCGCCCTGTGCCTGGGACACACCGCGCGTCGCTTCGGCCGGCTGGGCGACGCGGCGCTCGCGTTGGTTCACTCGCTGGCCGCACGGGCCGAGGCGGACCCGCAGGACGTCGACGGACGGGCGCTCGACGGGCTCGACGACACGCGGAGTTTCCTGCACCTCTGGTGACGCGCTGGTGACGGCGTCGGCACGCGCGGCCGGAAGGCCGGAAGGCGGGACGGCAGGACGGCAGGACGGCGGGACGGCAGGACGGCGGGACGGCAGGACGGCGGGACGGCAGGACTGCAGGACGTACGCCGGTCGGGCCCTACGAGCCCGCGTCCACCCCGCCCCGACCTCCCGCACCGGCAGAAGCCCCCGAAACCGCCACCTCCACCCCCACCCGCTCCGCCACCGCCGTCAACGTCGCCCCCAGCGGCAGCCCCACCCGTGCGACCGCATGCGCGTCCCCCCGAGTCGGTGACAGGTTGACGATCCACACCGGCTTGGCCTCCTGGGCCGCCTGGCGGACGAAGCGGAGGCCGGACATCACCGTCAGGGAGGAGCCGAGGACGAGGAGCGCGGTCGATCGCCGGACCAGGGCGCGGCAGTGCTCGACGCGGCCCGGCGGGACCGACTCGCCGAAGAAGACCACGTCCGGCTTGAGGACGCCGCCGCACACCGCGCACGGCACCACGCGGAAGTCGCCGACCTGCTCGTCGGTGAGGTCGGCGTCGCCGTCCGGGTTGATGCCCGCGGCGACCGGTGCGAAGCCCGCGTTGGCCTCCTCCAGGCGCCGGGCGAGTTCGCGGCGGGGGCTGAAGGCGCCGCAGGACAGGCAGACGACGCGGTCCAGGCTGCCGTGGAGCTCCACGACGTCCTCACTGCCGGCGGCCTGGTGCAGGCCGTCGACGTTCTGGGTGATCACCCCCGACAGCAGCCCGTGCCGCCCGAACGCGGCCACGGCCCGGTGCCCGGCGTTGGGGCGGGCCCGGCCGAAGGTGCGCCAGCCGAGGTGGCTGCGGGCCCAGTAGCGGCGCCGGGCCGGGGCGCTCGCCGTGAACTCCTGGTAGGTCATCGGGGTGTGCCGGCTCAGACTGCCGCCCTCGCCCCGGTAGTCGGGGATGCCGGACTCCGTGGAGAGGCCCGCCCCGCTGAGCACCAGCACGCCCCCGGCACCCAGCGCGTCGGCGACCGGTTCCCAGTCCGTGGTGCCCGGCGGCAGGTCCTCGGGCGGGGTCCAGGCCAGGGTGGGGCGCATGCGCATGCCACCAGGGTACGGAACCCGCCGACTCCCTGGGTTGACGAAGTTAGTAATTGAGTACTAACTTCGTCGCATGGCCAGGATGAGTGCGGAGGAGCGGCGCGAGAGCGTCATCCGTGCGGCCACCGCCGAGTTCGCCCGGGGTGGCTACCACGGCACGTCCACGGAGGCGATCGCCAAGCGCGTCGGCGTCTCGCAGCCGTACCTCTTCCGGCTCTTCCCCGGTAAGAAGGGCATCTTCCTCGCCGTGGTCGAGCGGTGTCTGCACGACACCACGCGCATCTTCGCGGAGGCGTCCGAGGGGCTGAGCGGGGCGGAGGCCCTGCAGGCCATGGCCGACGCGTACAAGCGCCTCATCGCGGAGCGGCCGGAGGCGCTGATGATGCAGATGCAGATGTACGTCGCCGTCGCGGCCGCCGAGCAGGAGGGCGACCACGAGTTCGGCCAGTCCGTACGCCGTGACTGGATGCGGCTGTGGGACACCGTCCGCGCGCCGCTCGGCGGGGACGACGACACGGCGGCCTTCATGGCCTCGGGCATGCTGATCAACTGCCTGGTGGCCATGGGCTTTCCACCCGACCACCGGGTCTGGGCGGGATGCTTCCCGGCGGACGCCGGCAAGGTCCGACCGGGGGAGTGACGCCCGCCGGCTCGCGCCGCGACATCGTTCCCTCCGGACATGGCTTTTCTTTGCCCTTTGAAGTTAGTCATCAATAACTAACTGAATCGACCAGTCACCCGCTCGGCTGCCGCATCAGCCGCCGACCACCCCCTGGGGGAGAGATGTCGAACAACGAACCGGACAGCGCCCCGTCCGCACGGTCCATGTGGTGGGCCCTCGTCATCACCAGCGTCGCCGGCTTCATGGCGGCCCTGGACAACCTCGTCGTCACCACCGCCCTGCCCTCGATCCGCGAGGACCTGGGGGGCGCCCTGGACGACCTGGAGTGGACCGTCAGCGCCTACACGCTGACCTTCGCCGTACTGCTGATGTTCGGCGCGGCCCTCGGCGACCGCTTCGGACGCCGCCGCCTCTTCCTCGTCGGGCTCACCGTCTTCACCGGCGCGTCCGCGGCCGCCGCCATGGCGCCGAGCATCGGCGCGCTGATCGCCGCCCGCGCGGTGCAGGGCGCCGGGGCCGCCGTGCTGATGCCGCTCACCCTGACCCTGCTGACCGCGGCCGTGCCCGCTGCCAAGCGCGGCATGATGTTCGGGATCTGGGGCGCGGTCAACGGACTCGCCGTCGCCGCGGGCCCGCTGATCGGCGGCAGCCTCACCGAACACGTCTCGTACCACTGGATCTTCTGGATCAACGTGCCCATCGGCCTCGCCCTGCTGCCGCTCGCCCGGCTGCGGCTCGCCGAGTCGCGCGGCGCCGGGGCACGGCTCGACGTCCCCGGCACCCTGCTCGCCAGCGGCGGACTCTTCGGCATCGTCTACGGCCTGGTCCGCGGACCGGCCGACGGCTGGACCAACTCCCTCGTGCTCACCTCGCTGTTCGCGGGCGCCGTGCTGGTCGCCGGGTTCGTGCTCTACAGCTCCCGTGCCGCCGCGCCGATGCTGCCGATGAGGCTGTTCCGCTCCCGCGCCTTCTCCGGCATCAACGCGGCGAGCCTGCTGATGTTCGTCGGCATGTTCGGTTCGATCTTCCTGCTCAGCCAGTACATGCAGGGCGTGCTCGGCTATTCGCCGACCGAGGCGGGCCTGAGGATGCTGCCGTGGACCGGCATGCCGATGCTCGTCGCCCCGATCGCCGGCATCCTCTCCGACCGGATCGGCGGCCGCCCGGTCGTCGCCGCGGGCCTGTTCATCCAGGCCGCGGGACTCGCCTGGCTCGCCGCCGTGGCCACCGCCGACGCCTCCTACGCCTCCCAGCTGCCCGGCCTCGTCCTCAGTGGCATCGGCATGGCGCTGTACTTCGCGCCGGCCGCCAACCTCGTGATGTCCAGCGTGCTCCCGCACGAACAGGGCATCGCCTCCGGCGCCAACAACGCCCTCCGCGAGGTAGGCGGCGCGCTCGGCATCGCGATCATGTCGTCGATCTTCTCCGCGCAGGGCGGCTACGAGAGCGCCCAGAGCTTCGTGGACGGCCTGCGCCCCGCCGTGGTCGCCGGAGCGCTCCTCGTCGTCCTCGGCGCCTTCGCCGCACTGGTGATACCCGCCCGACAGGGCATCACGGCAGGGGAGCCGACGCAGCCCGCCGCGTCCTCCGACGAGGCGGAGGCCGGCGTGCACGGGGCGTCCGCCGGGCGCCCGACGGCCCTGGAGCCGACCGCCACGCGCTGAGGCGGGCGGACGTCACGTCCCGGCCCGGCGCCGTGCTCACCGCAGCACGGCGCCGGGCCGCGCCCGCGAGGGCAACGCGGCCTCCCCGGCCGCCCGTTCAGCTCGACTCGCGGACCACGAGCTCGTTCGGCATGATCACCGGCTTCCGCGGGCCGCCCTCGATGAGCGCCAGCAGCAGGCGCACCGTCGCGGTGGCCTGGTCGGCCATGGAACTGCGCACCGAGGTGAGCGCGGGCGTGGTGTAGGCGGCGGCCTCGATGTCGTCGAACCCGACCACGGCCACGTCGTCCGGGACCCGGCGCCCCGCCTGGTGCAGGGTCCGCAACGCCCCGATGGCCATGAGGTCGTTTGCCGCGAACACCGCGTCGAGGTCCGGGTCGTCCTCGAGGAGCTGCCGCATGGCCTCCGCGCCCGACACCCGGGTGAAGTCGCCCAGCGCGACGATGGAACGGCGCCCGGTGTCCCGCAGGACCGCCCGGTACCCCTCCAGCCGTTCACGGGACTCGTACAGGTCCAGCGGTCCGGTGATGGTGGCGATCCGGCGCCTGCCCCGGTCCAGCAGGTGCCGTACTGCCAGCGCCGCGCCGCCCGCGTTGTCCAGCGCCACGTACGGGACGTCCGTCGCGGCGGTGCGGTTGAAGGACGCGACGGGCAGACCCATGCGGGCGAGCGCGGCAGGCAGGGGATCGGCGCCGTGCAGCGCCACGAGCATCACGCCGTCCACGTGACCCCCCGCCACGTACCGCTCCACCCGGGCCCGGCTCTCGTCGGACTCGGCGAGGATCAGCACCACGCGTCTGCCGACGGCCTCCAACTCCCGGCTGACGGTGCGCACCACGGTGGAGAACAGCGGGTCGTCGGAGACCACGCCCTTGGGCGGGTCGGAGACGACCACGGCGACGGCGTCGGTGCGGCGGGTGACCAGGTTGCGGGCGGCGGCGTTCGGCACGTACCCGAGTTCCCGCACGGCCTGCATGACGACGTCCCGGATCTCCGGCGCGACGGTGGTCTCCCCGTTGATGACCCGGGAGACGCTCGACTTGGACACGCCGGCCCGCGCGGCGACCACCGCGAGCGTGGGTCGTTTCATCGCCTTCCGATCACCGGTGCCCGGTCCTCGAGTCCAGGGAGCGTTTCCGCTCAGGATGACCTCGGCCCGATCCGCATGTCAACGGGCCCTTGCTCGCCCCCTGGTAGGCGAACTCTCCGCCAACTGGGCCCATGCGGGCGCCTGTCGACAGGTGTCGTGCCCACCGCCGAAGTGGATCTCAGGAACCGTTCCCCGGAACCGGCCGTGTGCGTCAGGGGTGTTACGGGCCTGTTGCTCAAAGCCTTGACAGTCCCTCGGGACCGGCCCATCCTCACCCCTCAGGGAGCGCTCCCTCACCCTTCCCCCACTGAGGAGTCGCCCGTGCATCCCCTGCTCCGCCGCATCGGCTTACCCGCCGTCGTCGCGGCCGTCCTGCTCACCCTCGTCGGCCTGCCCGCGCCCCGCGCGCACGCCGCCGAGACCCTGCTGTCGCAGGGCCGGCCCGTCGTCGCGTCCAGCACCGAGGAACCGTTCGGCGCGCCCGGGGCCGTCGACGGCAACCCGGCGACGCGCTGGTCCAGCGCCTTCTCCGACCCCCAGTGGATCAGGGTCGACCTCGGGGCCCCGGCCCGCATCAGCCGCGTGACCCTCCAGTGGGAGGCGGCCTACGGCAAGGCCTTCCGCATCGAGGTGTCGGACGACGCCCAGACCTGGTCGACCGTCCACGAGACGACGGGCGGCACCGGTGGCACGCAGAACCTGACCCTGACGGGCACCGGCCGCTACGTCCGCATGTACGGCACCCAGCGCGGCACCGGATACGGCTTCTCCCTCTGGGAGTTCCAGGTGTACGGCACCGCCGGCACCGGCGGCGACCCGGGCGGCGGTGGCGGGGACGCGCTGCTGTCGTACGGGAGGACGGGCGCGGCCTCCTCCTCGCAGAGCGACCAGAACTGCTGGGAGTGCACGCCCGCCCGGGCCTTCGACCGCGACCCCGCCTCCCGCTGGGCGACCAGCTCCACCACCGGCTGGACCGACCCCGGCTGGATCTCCGTCGACCTCGGCGCGACCGCGCAGATCTCCACGGTGGTCCTGCAGTGGGACCCGGCCTACGCCAAGTCCTTCCAGATCCAGGTCTCGCCCAACGGCACCGACTGGACGCCGATCTACTCGACCACGTCCGGCACCGGCTTCAAACAGACCCTGGCGGTCTCCGGCACGGGACGCTACGTCCGGATGTACGGCACCGAACGGGCCACCCCCTACGGCTACTCCCTGTGGGAATTCCAGGTGTACGGCACCGGAGGCGCCCCGATCCCCGCGCCGCCGCTGCCCCCGGACCCGGCGCAGCCGCCGCGGCTGGTCTGGAGCGACGACTTCGACGGAGCCGCCGGGAGCACACCGGACCCGGCCAAGTGGCGGGCCGACCCCGGCACCGGCCAGAACGGCGAGCTGCAGTACTACACCGACCACCGGAACGCCGCGCTCGACGGCGGCGGCCACCTCGTCATGGAGGCCCGCAAGGAGGCCAGCCCCGGCCGCGCCTGCCCGCCCGACCCGCTGACCGGCAGCACCACCTGCCAGTACACCTCGGCCCGCATGAACACCGGCGCCACCTTCCAGTTCACCTACGGGCGCGTCGAGGCCCGCATCAAGGTGCCCAAGGGCAACGGGCTGTGGCCCGCGTTCTGGATGATGGGCGCCGACTTCCTCACCGGCCGTCCGTGGCCGTACAACGGCGAGGTCGACATCATGGAGGTCCTCGGCAAGGACGTGAAGACGGCCTACTCGACCGTGCACGCCCCCGCCTACAACGGCGGCAACGGGATCGGCTCGCCGTACCGGCTGCCCTCGGGCGCCGACTTCTCGGACGACTTCCACACCTGGGCCGCCGACTGGAACAGCAAGGGCATCGTGTTCAGCCTCGACGGGCGCACCGTGTTCACCCTGGACAAGGACCAGGTGGAGCGCACGCGCGGTCCGTGGATCTTCGACCACCCGCACTACATGATCCTCAACCTGGCGGTCGGCGGCGACTGGCCCGGCCCGACCGACGCGTCGACGCCGTTCCCGTCCCGGATGCTCGTCGACTACGTGCGCGTCTACCAGTAGCGCGGCCGGCACCGGCCCCCTTGTCAGGTCCGGCCCGGACACCTCCGTTCCGGGCCGGACCGCAGCCGCACCACGCCCCACCCCTCAGATCAGGAAGTGACATGCGCAGATACCCCTTACACCTCTATCCCGTCCTGGTCGGTGCGCTCGCGATCGCCCTGGCCGCCGCCCTCGGCATCACCCTCGGCGCCCCGGCCGCACGGGCCGCCACGGTCACCGTCCAGGCCGAGTCCTACGCGGCGCAGTCCGGCGTCACCCTGGAGACGACCGCCGACCAGGGCGGCGGGCAGAACGCGGCCTACCTCGCCGACGGCGACTGGATGCGCTTCGACCAGGTCGACCTCGGCCCCGCCGGCCGCCTGACGGTGTCGGCGCGCCTGGCCTCCGCCACGGGCACCGGTTCCGTCGAACTGCGCACCGGTTCCCAGACCGGCCCGCTGCTCGCCGTGATCCAGGTCAGTCCCACCGGGGGCTGGCAGACCTGGGCGACCCGCAGCGCCGACGTCACCACCCACCCGACCGGTCCCCAGACCGTGTTCGCGGTGCTGCGCAGCACCGCGCCCGGTGACTTCGTCAACATCAACTGGTTCTCGTTCGTCAGCGGCGGCGACGAGCCCGCACCGGGCTGGGTCGACGTCGACCAGACCAAGTGGCAGGCGCAGCTGAACCAGTTCCGGGCGATGACCCCGGCGCCGGTGCCCGCCAACGCGGTGCGCGTCCCCGAGTTCAACGCCACCTGCACCTACAGCCACTCCAAGCCGGACGACCCGATCGTCTTCCCCGGACTGCCGGGCGCGTCCCACATGCACAGCTTCTTCGGCAACAAGAGCACCGACGCGTTCACCACGACCCAGAGCCTGCTGGGCACCACGGCCACGAGCTGCACGCCCGCCAAGGACCTCTCCGCGTACTGGATCCCCACGCTCTACGAGCGCGGCAAGGCGGTCGAGCCCGACGGGATGATCGTCTACTACGGGTCGCGGCTGCCCGACCCCACCGCGACCGTGCCCTTCCCGCAGGGCTTCCGCATGATCGCGGGCAACGCCAAGCTGCAGGTGGCCACTCCGGCCGGCTCGCCCAACCAGTTCTGGTGCGCCGGACCGGGCGGTGAGACCGGCCGCAGCGCCGACGGCAACTGGCCGCTGTGCGCGCCGACCGCCAAGCTGGTGTACCAACTGGTCTTCCCGGACTGCTGGGACGGCAAGCACCTCGACAGCCCCGACCACAAGTCGCACGTCGCCTTCACCTACGACGGCAAGTGCAGCGGCGCCTACCCGGTGGCCATCCCCTCGGTCTCGTTCGTCATCAGCTACCCGACCAGCGGGAGCGCCGACGGGTTCTCCCTGGCGTCGGGCATGGCCTCGTCCATCCACGGCGACTTCTTCAACGCCTGGGACACCGCGGCCCTCGGGCAGCGCGTGAAGGACTGCATCGTGCAGAGCGCCAAGTGCAACTCCGCCGGAACGTTCTGACCCGGCGGACGGCGGCCGCCCTGCTCCTCGGCCTGGCGGCCGCCGGCTGCACCCCGCAGCCGGCGGCCGACCGGCCCGCGCCCGCCGCCTTCAACGACACCGACACCGCGTGGATCCAGCTGATGATCCCCATGGACGAACGGGCCGCGCTGCTCACCGACTTGGCGCCCGCACGCGCCGGGCACCCGGCACTGGCCGCCTGGGCGAAGGAGACGCGGAAGAGGCTCGGGGACGAACTCGTCGACCTGCGCGAGCTGTTGCGGCTCTCGGGCGTCCCGGACACCCGCCCGCACGAGGGCCACACCATGCCCGGCATGGTCGGCCTCGACACGGTGCGCAGGGCGAGGACCGTGACCGGGGAAGGCTTCGACCGCCTCCTCACCGGGAGCCTGCGGGCCCATCTCGTGCAGGTCCGCATGCTGTGTGCGAGCGAGCGCACGGCGGGCAGCGCCGTGCGGGCGAAGGACCTCGCCGCCACGATCGAGAGGAGTGTGGCCGAGCGGATCACCCGCCTCGACGAGGTCGCGTGAGGGCGACGGCGTACGGCCGTCGCCGCCGGGCGGAGCGGAGGCGCCGTCACGCACCGTCCCGTACGGACGTGAAGAACTCGGTCATCCGCTCCAGCCCCTTCTCGCCGAACATCGTCTCCAGACTGGCCGCGGACTCGGCGGCGGACGCCTCGCTGCGGGGGAAGAGTGCCTCCTCGTACGCGGCGAGGGCCGCCTCCGGGTCGTCGGGGCGGGCGGCGACGGCCTCGGCGAGTTCGGCGCCGTCCAGCATCGCCAGGTTGGCGCCCTCACCGGCGAACGGGGACATCAGGTGGGCCGCGTCACCGAGCAGGGTCACTCCGGGGACGCGGTCCCAGCGGTGCCCGACCGGCAGGGCGTGGATGCGCCGCGGGACGAGCGCGCCGTCGGCGTCGGCGACCAGGCCGCGCAGACCCTCGTCCCACCCGTCGAAGTGTGCGAGGACCGCGGCCTTCGCGGCGGCCGTCTCCCCGAAGTCGACGGTGTCCAGCCAGCCCTCGTCGACGCGCAGGGCGGTGTAGACGTGCAGGCTGCCGTCGCTCTCCCGGTGGGCGAGGAAGCCCCGTCGCTCACCGAGGCAGAGGAAGAACCCGCCGCCGACCAGGGCCGCGCTGCGCGGGTGCCGGGCCTCGGCGTCGAGGAGGTCGGTCTCGACGAACGAGACACCGGTGTACGCGGGCCGGGCGCCGGACACCAGGGGCCTGATCCGTGACCAGGCGCCGTCCGCCCCGATGAGCAGGTCGGTGGTGAGGGCGGAGCCGTCGGCGAAGGTCACCTCGTGGCGGCCGTCGCCCAGGGGACGGGCGCCGGTGACCTTGCGGCCCCAGCGGACCGTGCCGTCGGGCAGGGAGCCGAGCAGCAGGTCGCGCAGCTCGCCCCGGTCCACCTCGGGCCGTCCGCCCGTGGCGTCGTCCTCCTCGGTGACGTGGACGGTGCCGTCGGGGCCGAGCAGGCGCAGGGCCTGGCCGCCCGGGTGGATGATCCGGCGGAACTCCTCGTACAGCCCGGCGGCGCGCAGGGCTTGCTGCCCGCTGTCCTCGTGGATGTCGAGCATGCCGCCCTGGGTGCGGGCCGAGGCCGACGCCTCCGCCTCGAAGACGGCCGCCTCGACGCCGTGGACGTGCAGGACGCGGGCGGCGGTGAGACCGCCGAGGCCGGCGCCGATGATCGCGACGGGGTGGTGAGTGCTCATCTGGGTGCCTCCTGGCGGGACGGGGGACGTGCGGACACCCACCAGGCTAACGAACATGTTCGTGACGAACAAGTTCGTCAGGCCCCTGGGGGTGCCGTACGGCGTCATGAAGCCGCAGGTGGTCCCGCCCGCTCAGTCGGCCCGGCGGGGGAGCGGTGTCCCGGTGATGCCGTTGATCAGTACGTCGAAGCCCCAGGTCAGCCGGTCCTCGACCGGGCCGGAGAGCAGGTCCGGCGAGTGGGCCTTGATCATCGGGTGGGTGGAGGCGTCCGCCGTGTGCACGGCCTCCGCCAGGGCGTTCCAGTCGTCCTGCGCGGAGGGCGTGCTCTCCTGCGTGCCGTGTTCGGCGGCGACGGCCGTGGCGTGCTGGAGCAGCAGGTCGAGGCCCCAGGCGACCTGGTCGGGCGCGGCACCGCCGCCGGACAGGAGGGCGAGGACGCGCTCCACGAGGGCGAGGTAGTTCTCCCCGCTGGGCCGCGCCACCAGCGCCGAGCGGGCCAGCTGCGGGTGCCGGAACAGGACGTCGGTGTACGACCTGAGCACCGCTAGGAGCTGCTCCCGCCAGCCCGCCCCCGCGTCACCGCCGGTCAGGTCGACCTCGCCGAGCAGCGCGTCCAGCACGGCGGCGTGCAGTTCCGCGGTGTTGGCCACGTAGACGTAGAGCGAGGCGGGACCGGTGTCCAGCTCCTGCGCCAGGCGGCGCATGGTCACCTTCGCCAGTCCCTCGGCGCGCAGGATGCGCAGGGCCGTGCCGACGATCCCCGCGCGGGTCAGGGCAGGTTTGGCGGGGCGTTCGCGGCGGCTGATCGGGTCTCGCTTCGCATCCATGCGCGGATCGTAACGAACGCGTTCGCCCGCACCCGGACCCCGCCTCGTCCCCCGCTCGGCGCGGAGGAGGGGACGACGGTTGGAGCCGCCGCTTCCCGGGCACCCGGGGGGCCCGTTCAGCAGGAAATGTGCTCGGAGGTGCGCATGGCGGTTCGTCACCGTCTGATCAAGACCGACCCGTCCGTGGTGTGGGACGTGATCGCCGACGGCAGCAGGTACGCCGACTGGGTCGTGGGCACCGGCGCCTCGCGCCCGAACCGCGGCCGGTGGCCCGAGAAGGGCGCCTCGATCGAGTACGAGGTGCCGCTCGGCCCGTGGCGGCTCAGCAACGAGACGATCGTGCGCCGCTGCGAGGAGGGCCGCCAGCTCGAACTGGAGATCCTGGCCGGCCCCCTCGGCACCGCCCGCTTCTCCATCGAGCTGCGCGAGTGGGGCGAGCACTGCCTGGTCATCGCGGACGAACACCCGCTGCAGGGCGCGGGGGGCGCACTGCACAACTTCGGCGCCGAGGCCGTCATCCAGCTCCGTCACCGGACCATGCTGGCCCGGCTCGCCCGCTGCTGCGAGGAACAGGCCGAGGAGCAGGCCGAACAGCCCGAACAGGGCCACGAGCCGGCCGCCCGCGGCCTCGGCGTGCAGGAGAGTCCCGGCCATGCCTGATGCCGTGGTCATCGGCGCGGGCCCCAACGGGCTCGTCGCCGCCAACCTGCTCGCCAGTGCCGGGTGGAGCGTGCTCGTCCTGGAGGAACAGCCGGAGCCGGGCGGCGCGGTCCGCCACGACCGGGGCGTCCACCCCGACTACGTCAACGACCTCTTCAGCTCCTTCTACCCGCTCGCCGCCGCCTCGCCCGTCCTGGCCTCCCTGCACCTGGAGGACCACGGCCTGCGCTGGAGCCACGCCCCGCACGTGCTGGCCCACCCGCTGACCGACGGCCGGTGCGCCGTACTGGACCGGCAGATCGACGTCACCGCCGACTCCCTGGAGGCCTTCGCCCCCGGGGACGGCGAGGGCTGGCGACGCCTGTCCCGGCTGTGGGACACCCTGCACCGGGACGTGCTCGACGCCCTCATGACCCCGTTCCCGCCGGTCAAGGCGGGGGCCCGGCTGCTGCGGAAGCTGCGGGCGGCCGGCGGTCTGCGCGCCGCCCGCTCCCTCGTGCTGCCGGTACGCCGGCTGGGCGAGGAGGAGTTCACCGGCGAGGGCGGGCGCCTGCTGCTCGCGGGCAACGCCCTGCACGCCGACCTCGCCCCCGAGGCGGCCGGCAGCGGCGGCTTCGGCTGGCTGATGTCGATGCTCGGCCAGACCTACGGCTTCCCCGTCCCCGTCGGCGGCTCCGGCGCCCTGACCGACGCGCTGGTACGGCGACTGCGGGCGCACGGGGGAGAACTGCGCTGCGGGGAACGGGTGGAACGCGTCGTCGTGCGCGGCGGGCGTGCCGTGGGCGTGCGGACCTCTGCCGGGGCTGCCGTGCCCGCGAGCCGCGCCGTGCTCGCCGACGTCGCCGTACCCGCTCTGTACGAGGACCTCGTCGGCCTCGAGCACCTGCCCGACCAGGTGGCGGACGACCTGCGGCGCTTCCAGTGGGACTTCGCCACCTTCAAGGTGGACTGGGCCCTGGACGGCCCCGTGCCCTGGCGGGCCGAGCAGGCGAGCCGGGCCGGGACCGTCCACCTCGCCGACGGCGTGGACGAGCTGACCCGCTTCGCCGCGCAGATCGCCATGCACCAGGTGCCCGACCGGCCCTTCAGCCTGTTCGGCCAGATGACCACCTCGGACCCGAGCCGCTCCCCGGCGGGCACCGAGTCGGCGTGGGCCTACACCCACGTCCCGCGGGAGATCCGCGAGGACGCCGGCGACGAGGGCATCACCGGCGCCTGGGGCCCGGACGACCAGGAACGCATGGCCGACCGGGTGGAACGGCAGGTCGAGCGCTTCGCACCCGGGTTCCGCGCGCGCGTGCGGGCCCGCCGGATCCTCGCCCCGCCCACCCTCCAGTCGCTCGACGCCAACCTCGTGGCCGGCGCCATCAACGGCGGCACGACCGCCCTGCACCAGCAGCTGTTCTTCCGCCCCGTGCCCGGCACCGGCCGCCCGGAGACCCCGGTGCCCGGTCTCTACCTCGCGTCGGCCGGCGCCCACCCCGGCGGCGGGGTGCACGGCGCCCCCGGCGCCAACGCGGCCCGCGCCGCCCTGCGCAGTGCCCGCGTACCCGTCCTCGCCGGCGCCCAGCGCCTCCTCACCCGCCGCGACCGCACCGGACGCAAACGCTGACCCCTCCCGCCGCACCCGGGCGCGTCCTCGACGTTCACGCGCCCGGGTGCATCCGAAGCCCACCCGGAAAGGGAACACCCTCGTGACCACCCACCGTTTCCGCCCCACGGGTCACGCCCCGCCGCTCACCGAGGGAGAACCATGAACCACCACCACGACGGCCCCGACGCCCGGCACCGCCGCCCCGACGGTGTCGACGACAAGACCGTCGAGGCCCTCGGATCGCTGTCGAAGGCGCTGGAGACCACCGAGCGGGCCCGCGGCCACCTGTACGGCTTCCACCAGCTGACCGGCACCGCCGACCTGGAACTGGACCGCGCGGTGCGGCTGTTGCGCGAGGCGGGTCACACCGGCTGGGCGGACAAGGTCGAGACCGAGGTCCTAGGCCGCAACGTCATCCCGGGCCACTGGACGTTCCAGATCGTCGAGGCCTACAACGACACGTACTACGACCCCTTCCGGCAGCTGGAACGCGCCGCGGTGGCCGAACTCGCCGACGGACGCGACCACCTGTACGAGGCGGAGATGAAGGAGGACCGCCGCACCGAGGGTCATCCCGACCACTCGGCGCGTCCCCCGGCCACGGACGCCTGAACCGCGGGAGGGCCGAACCCGTGCGCACCAGCCCCCTGAAGAACCGGACCGTCGTGGTCACCGGAGCGGCTCGCGGCCTCGGCGCGGCCCTCGCGTCCGAGATCGCCGCCCGCGGAGCCCGCGTCGCCCTCCTCGGGCACGAGAAAGAACTGCTGGACGACCTGGCCACGCGGCTGCCGACCCCGGCGCTCGCGCTCGAGACCGACGTCACCGACCTGCCCGCACTGCGGGAGGCCGCCGACCGCACGCGCCGCACCCTGGGACGGCCCTCCGCCGTCGTCGCCAACGCCGGCGTGGCGGACGGCGGCCCCTTCACCGCGACCGACCCGGCCGAATGGCGCCGGGTGATCGACGTCAACCTCACGGGCAGCGCCCAGACCGCCCGGGCGTTCCTGCCCGACCTCGAGGCGACGGCCGGCTACCACCTGCAGATCGCCTCCCTCGCGGCCCTCGGCGCCGCGCCCCTGATGAGCGCCTACTGCGCGTCCAAAGCGGGCGTCGAGGCCTTCGCCCACTCCCTGCGCGCCGAGGTGGCGAGCCGCGGCGTCGCCGTGGGCATCGCCTACCTGAACTGGACCGACACCGACATGATCCGCGACGCCGACCGGTACACCGTGCTGCGCGAACTGCGCGGCCACATGCCGGGTCCCGCCCGGCGCGTCTACGGCGCCGACCGGATCGCCGCCCGGATCGTCGACGGCCTGGAGCGCCGCCGCACGGCGGTGTACGCCCCGCCCTGGCTGCGGCTCGTCCAGCCCGTGCGGGCCGCGCTGCCGCCGGTGGTCCTGCGCGCGGCCCGCCGGGACCTGTCCCGCCTGGAGGCCGAGGGGTCGCTGGAGCCCACCGGACTGCTGGGCGCCGGGGGAGAGGCGGACCGCCTCGCGGAAGGACGCGCGCGCTGAACCGGGGGACAGACCCAGGGGGGTCCGAGGGAAAGGACGGCCCATGACCGACAAGAAGAAGCAGAGCAAGAAGTCCCAGGACCTGAACAAGGGCGACGAGGTGACCTGGAAGACGCACGGGTCCACGACCGAGGGCCAGGTCGAGCGCGAGATCACCGAGCGGACCGAGGCCGCCGGACGCACCGTCGACGCCTCCCCGGACGACCCCCAGTACGAGGTCCGCAGCGAGAAGTCGGGCAAGTCGGCGGTGCACAAGCCGTCGGCCCTGCACAAGAAGTGAACCGCTGAGGACACCCGGCATGCAGACCTTCCTCCCCGACCCGGACTTCCGCCGCAGCGCGGAACTCCTGGACCGCCGCCGGCTGGGCAAGCAGCGCGTGGAAGCGCTCCAGGTCCTGCGCGGCCTGACCGTGCCCGGGTACGGCTGGCGCAGACACCCGGCCGTGCGGATGTGGCACGGCTACGAGGAGGCCCTGGTCCGCTACGGGCTGGAGGTCTGCCGGGTGTGGCGCGAGCTGGGCCACCAGGACAGCTGCGCCGCCTCGCTGGTCGCCGGGTACGCGGCGGGCCGCCCGCACGCCGCCGTCCGCGACCAGCCCGCCCTCGCCGAGGCCGGGGAGCTGCCGCCCTGGCTCGGCGACGAGGCGTTCCACCTCAGCCACCGGTCCGCGCTGGTGCGCAAGGACCCCGAGACCTACGGGCCGCTGTTCCCCGGTACCCCCGACGACCTGCCCTACCTCTGGCCGTCGTCCGACCGGCAGGCGGCGGTCGCGTAAGGGCTGCCTCGTCCCGACGCCGGCCCCACCGGGCTCAGTCCGGGCGGGGGCCGGCGCCCGCGACCCGGAACACCGGCCAGCCGATCTCGGTGCGCCACCGGTCGGCGTCCGGCGTGTCGCGCGGGCCGACCAGGTAGGTCTCGCGCACCGGCCCGGCCACGGCCAGGGCGTGGTCGGCGACCCACCTGCCCAGCTCGCCGTAGGTGACCTCGATGGTGTCGTGGGTCCCCGGATGCACGGTGACCGCCAGTTCCGCGGGCGGCAGCTCGGTGCCCTGGACGCGGCCCAGGTCCGGGACGGGCGCGACCACCGGGACGTACACGAGCACGTCCCCGCGGCCGTCGCTGAACAGCGCGTTGTCGTAGAGGCCGCCCGGGGGACCCGTCGGCGCGTCGACGACGGCGTCCAGCTCGGCCATCGCGCCCGCGTACCAGGGCAGCACCTCCTCGAGCGTGACCGTGCCCCGCACCGCGGCCACGCGCCGCGCGGGCGCGTGCCGCAGCTCGACGGCGACCCCGGCCGGCTCGGGGCGCAGCAGCCGCTGCAGCGACGCGACGGCCGCCTGGGTCCGTGACAGCTGGTCCTGGAGCCGCTGGAGGTGCTCGCCCACCAGGTGCGCGCGCACGGCCGGGTCCGGGGCGAGCAGGATCCGCCGGACGTCGGCGAGCGGCACGTCGAGTTCCCGCAGCCGGGAGATGACCTGGGCGGTGGGGATCTGGCCGGCGTCGTAGTACCGGTAGCCGCTCGACGCGTCCACGTGCGCGGGGTCCAGCAGCCCGGCCTCGTGGTAGCGGCGCAGCGTTCGGATGCTCAGGTGGGTCAGCCGGGAGAACTCGCCGATCGTCAGCACGCCTCCCACTGTGCACCCTCCCCCAAGGGGAGAGTGCAGTGCTTGACCCGTGCGCGCCGGGAGGCGCCACGCTCGCTCGCATGACCACCACCACCTCCCTCCAGCCCGAACTCGCGGGGCACCCCGCCGTCGTCACCGGCGCCGGGCGCGGCACCGGCGCCGCGATCGCCGCACGCCTGCGCGCGGCCGGCGCCACCGTGCTCGCGACGGCCCGCACCGCACCCGCCGACGCGGCCTCCGACCCCCTCTTCGTCACGGCCGACCTGACCACACCGGAAGGCGTCGACACCGTCACCTCGGCGGTGCACGACCGGCTCGGCACCCCGCACGTCGTCGTCCACACGCTCGGCGGCTCCCAGGCGCCGGCCGGTGGGTTCGCCGCCCTCACCGACGCGCACTGGCAGGACGAGCTCACCCTCAACCTGCTGGCCGCCGTCCGCCTCGACCGCGCGCTGCTCCCCGCGATGCGCGACGCCGGCCGGGGCGCCGTGGTCCACGTCTCCTCCATCCAGCGCCGCCTGCCCCTGCCCGACGCCACCCTCGGCTACGCCGCCGCCAAGGCCGCGCTCACCACGTACAGCAAGGGCCTCGCCCGCGAGCTGGCCCCGCACGGCGTACGCGTGAACGTGGTCTCCCCGGGCGCGATCTCGACGGAGGGCACCACGGCCCTGGTCCACCGGATCGCCGACGCCCAGGGCATCGACGAGGCCGCTGCCTGGGAGCAGGTGCTGGCCTCGCTCGGCGGCATCCCCCTCGGCCGCCCCGCACGCCCCGAGGAAGTGGCCGAACTGGTCGCCTTCCTCGTCTCCGACCGCGCCGCCGCCATCACGGGCGCCGAACACACCATCGACGGCGGCACGGTCCCCACCGTCTGACCCGCCCCGCAGCCATGGAGGGAACGCCCATGACCTCGAACGCCCTTGCCCACTTGCCCGTCCGCGTCCGGACGTACCTCGACGCGCACGCCCGCCACGACGTGCCCACCGCGGCCGACTGCTTCGGCCCCGCCGCGGTGGTCGTCGACGACGGCCGCACCCACCGCGGCCGCGACGCGGTCCTGGCCTGGCTGGACCGGACCTCGACCGAGTACACCTACACGACCACCCCGCTCACCGCCGTCCCGCACGACGACCGGCACTGGACGGTGACCCAGCGCCTCGAGGGCGACTTCCCCGGCGGCACCGTCGACCTCGCCCACACCTTCACACTCGACGAGGACGGACGCATCACCGGCCTCACCATCGTCCCGTGCGCGTGAACGTCCCGCCTCACCCGGTCCCCGTTCAGCCGGGTCAGCGCACCCGTCTCGCCGACGGCCCCTCTGCGAGGCGCTGTGCAAGGTCGAGCAGATCAGCCAGGTGCAGCACCCGCCCGTCGAATCCTGGGAGGGGGACATGGAGGGGCTGCATCCAGCGGGCGGGGATGGCGTTCAGCCCGTAGTACGCCCCCGCAAGGCCACATACGTTGGACAGCGTGCCCGCCTCCAGCGCGGCGAACTGGGACTCCACCGATGTCCTTGGGCTCTGCTGCTGCCCACCGCTGGAAGCGGGCGAAGATGTCCGGCAGGTCCAGTCCTCCCCGCGTGGGAAACCGAGCGGTGAACGCTCCCTGGGGACCGAACTCGAAGGGGCCACCCAGGGCGTCACCCACCGCTGAGCCGACGACCGCGCCGGCGGCCCGCTGAATCCGCTTCATTCACGCAGGCTAGTTGTGCCCCACTGATGGCCGCACGGCCCTGTCGGCTCTTCGGCCCGCCGGGCAGGCCCTACGCCATCCAGGCAGTTGGCTCGGCCGACGCCCTCAGCGCCAACCCCGGGCGTCACGACGCACAGGTCATTCCGGTCGGTGACGCAGGCCGTACCCGACGATGGCTGATCCGGCGACGCCGTAGGCCATCAGGCAGATGCCCGTGGCGAGGTCGTCGAGTCGGTCCTCGTGCTGGGCTGCCCTCTGCTCCTCGTAGGTCCGTTGACCCAAGGACACGTTTCCTCGCAGAACCGAGCAGTGCGCGTCGCCAGGTCGCATGGGACCGGGCCTTTCTTCACCGTCCTCGCCCACGTTCTCGCCCGGGCACCGGACGACCGAGGAACCGGCCATGGCCGACCCGGCCAGGACGGCCCCCCAGATGAGCGGGAGAAGGAAAAGAGCAGCCAGAGCTCCTCTGAGCTTGCGCACGTCCTTCCCCCTCCTCACCTCTCCTGCAGCCACGAGCGCGCCGCTGCCGGGCGGCATCCGATCATGGCACAGGCCTATGGCGCGCACGGAGTCGCCTCGTGCGGGTGCGGGCGTCAGCGCAGGACGCGCCACCGGTTGTCGGGAGTGCCGTCGTCCGGGGCCTGCACCACGAAGGCGCCGATCGAGGTGGAGCCGTTCTCCACGCCGAGCAGTTTTCCGCTGTTGACGTTGCGGATCTTGAAGGTGCCGTCGCCCTGGTCGAGGAGGGTCCAGCGGTGGTCGGCGGTGCCGTTGTCCGACCACTGCAGGACGGTCGCGCCGTCCGCCGTCGACATGTCCCGCACGCCGAGCACCTTGCCGCTGTGGGCATTGCGGAGGCGTACGGCGTCGCCGTCCGGCACCATCTCCCAGTCGTGGTCGGCGGTGCCCGAGTCGCTCCACTGCAGGGCGCGGCCGCCGTCGGCGGTCGACATGTCCTGGATACCGAGGACCAGGCCGCTGGCGGCGTTGGCGAGGCGGACGGTGGAGCGGGCACCGGTGTTCCAGTACACGGTGTAGTTGTGTCCGTGGGCGTCGTGGAAGGGGCCCAGGGCGACGGGTGCCCCGTTCGCGGTGGCGGTGAAGGAGAGCGCGGTGGAACTGGTCCGCCGGATCGAGGACGTCTCCAGCGCGGGCAGCGAACCGAGCGCGGTGTCACCGTAGTTCCCGGACAGGACGACGGGACCGTAGGTGACCGCGGCGACGTCGGGGGCGTCGTTGGCCGGCCGCAGGACGGTCCGCATGGGCAGGCGGACCGTGACCGTGTCGCCGGACGTCCAGGAGCGGCTCAGCGTGGCGTAACTGCCGGGCGTGGTGGCGATGTTCTGCACGGCGCCGTTGACGCCGACGGTGGCCCCACTGGTCCAGCCGGGGATGCGGATGCGCATCGCCCAGGTGCCGCCGACGGAGCCGGTCACGCGCAGGGTCGTGGTGTCGCTCGCCGGGTAGGACGTGGTCTGGGTGACGGTGATGCCACGCTCGGTCCAGGTGAGCACCGACGGCACGAACAGGTTCACCGTCAGGGTCGTGCCGGCGTGGAAGTAGACGGAGTCCATCAGCCGGGTGTGAATCTCCAGGCCCGTGCCCTGGCAGCACCAGAAGGTGGTGTAGTCGGTGCTCCAGGTGCCGCCGCCCCAAGCCGGGCCCACGCCTCGGCGGCCGCCGGGGTTGAGCGGCGTGAAGTAGGTGACGTGGCCGTGGGGGTCGGCCGGGTTCTGCTGGCCGATCATCTGGTTGAGCCAAGCCTGCTCGTAGTAGTCGAACAGGGCCGCCCGGTCCGGGGTGAGGGTGAACAACTCCCGTGTGAGCGTGAGCATGTTGACGGTGTTACAGCTCTCGCAGGTGTCCTGGCGGAGGTAGCCGGCGATGGCGTTCGGGGCGCGGAAGTGCTCGGCCTGGCTGTTGCCGCCGATGGCGTAGGTGTGCGCACCGACGCAGATGTTCCAGGCGTTCGCGGCGATGTCCCGGTAACGCGTGGTGCCCGTCGCCTTGTACGCGCGGGCGGCCCCGATCCACTTCGGCACCTGGGTGTTGGCGTGCAGCCCGGCCAGCCTGTCCTGGCCGGCCGCCAGCGGATCGAACACGGCGGCGTGGTCGAAGCGTTGGGCGGCGGTGAGCCAACGGGTGTCACCCGTCTGTCGGAAGAGGTCGGTCAGCACGGCGTTCATCCCGCCGAACTCGGTGCCCAACACGGCCTGCATCCGCGCCGTGCTCAGCCGCGCGGTGCGCCGGTCGACCCAGTCCGCCAGGGCGAGCAGGACGTCCCGCGCCTGGGTGCTGCCGACGAGACGCCATACGTCCAGCAGGCCGGTGAGGGTCTTGTGGACCGTGTAGTACGGCACGTTCCCGTTGGACAGCGTGCCCGCCTCCAGTGCGGCGAAGTCGGACTCCGGGTAGCCCGACAGATATCCGGCGCCGAAACCCGCGTTGCTGTCGTTGGCCTGGCACTTGGCCAGTTCGGCGACCATGTACAGGGCCTTGTCCCGGCAGACGGCGTCCCCCGTCGCGGCGTACGCCTGCGCCCATGCGGTGAGGAAGTGTCCCTGCACGTGGCTGCGGAAGGGGAAGTCGGGCGCCTCCCAGCCGCCCACCGGGGCCGCGCCGACGGTCGGCAGGCGGTGGTTGACGCGGAAGGTGTACAACAGCCGGTCGACGTCGACGAACCGGAGGTAGCTCTGGGTGCGGTTCTGGTTGTCGAGCCACCGGCTCGCGGTCAGCCTCACCTGGCCCAGCTCGAAGGGGGAGGCCAGGACTCCGGTGTCGGCGAGGACCGGCGGTACGGCCGCGTGGGCGGGGGAGCCGCGGAGGAGCGGCCCGACGGCGCCGGCGGCGGCGCCGGCCCCGGCGAGCTGGAGGAGGCGGCGTCTGCTGACGGAAGAGGACATGGGGATCCTTTCGGCTCGGGCTCGGGCTCGGGTGAGGCGGAAAAGGAGCTGTTCCGTATGTCGAACGCCGTTCGTAGGACCGACGAGACCATAGGGCGGGGGAGGGGAGGCGTCAATGCCGCCGACACGACCTCAACTCACCCTTGAACCGCGGGTGTCGACGCGGCGCAACGGCGGAAGCAGGGGACCGTCGGCCGACGGGCCGGGACCAGTGGTCCCTGCGGATCCGGCTGCCCGGAGCGGAGACTCGAGGCACCTGAAGGAGGTTCTCCATGCGCAGCACCATCACCGTCGGACTGGACGGCTCGCCGGAGAGTCTGGCCGCCGCGGACTGGGCCGCCCGTGAAGCAGTCCTGCGTGATCTGCCCTTGCGACTGGTGAACGCCTCGCAGTGGCAGGCCCCCGCCTACGCGGCGGCGAGCGGATTCGACATTCCACCGCTGCCGCGCGAGCTGCAGCACTCGTCCTCGCGGCGCCTGCTGGACAACGCGCGGGCGGGCATCGCCGACGGGCACCCCGATCTGCGGGTCGAGACCGAAGACATCGACGGACTGCCCGTCCCGGCCCTGCTGAGGGCCGCGGAGGACGCCGAGTTGCTGGTCCTCGGGTCCCGGGGTCTGGGCAAGGTCGCCGGATTCCTGGTCGGTTCGGTCTCCCTCGCCGTCCTCGCCGGGAGTGAGCGGCCGGTGGTCCTCGTACGGTCCGCACGACCCGAGCGGCAGGCCCCGTCGGACGCAGACCCGGCAGGGACCCGCCCCGACGCGACCGACCGCCGCGATGTCGTTCTCGGCCTCGACCTCGGCCACCCCCACGACAGGCTGCTCGACTTCGCGTTCGACGCGGCTTCCCGGCGCGCGGTACCCCTGCGCGTCGTCCACGGCTGGACGCTGCCGCCCTACTCCTACGGCGGCGACCTCATGCCCGAACTGGACGACGCCACGGCCGGGCAGGTGCGACGCGAACTCGACACGGTACTGCGGCCGTGGCGTGAGAAGTTCCCGGACGTGGAGGTCAGCACGCAGACCACGGTCGGCGGCGCGGGCCCTCACCTGGTCGACGCCTCCCACGACGCGGCACTGGTGGTCGTGGGCCGCAGGATCCGCCGGTCCGTGGTCGGCGCGCACATCGGGCCGGTGACCCAGGCGCTGCTGCACCACGCCGCCGCGCCGGTGGCGGTGGTCCCGCACGACTGACATACGGGCCGGGCCCGTTCAGCGCCGTCCGCCCGCTCCGTCACTCACGGACCAGCACCACGGCCGCACACGCGCGACCTCCGTTCACAGTCCTGCAGTCCTGACGTCACCACCTCACGAAAGAAGCGTCCGTTGCGACAAACGACGAGGGCGATCACGGTCTCCGGGCTGCACAAGTCCTTCGGCCGTACCCACGCGCTGGACGGCCTCGACCTGCAGGTCGAGGCCGGCGAGGTCCACGGTTTCCTCGGCCCGAACGGCTCGGGGAAGTCCACCACCATCCGTGTCCTGCTCGGCCTGCTGCGCGCCGACGCGGGCATCGCTCGGGTACTGGGCCGCGACCCGTGGGCGGATGCGGTGGAAGTGCACCGTCGTATCGCCTACGTGCCCGGTGACGTGACCCTGTGGCGCAACCTGTCCGGCGGCGAGGCCATCGACCTCTACGGCCGGCTGCGCGGGGGCCTGGACCCTCGGCGGCGCGCGGAGTTGACCGAGCAGTTCGAGCTGGACCCGACGAAGAAGGGCCGCGCCTACTCCAAGGGCAACCGGCAGAAGGTCGCCCTGATCGCGGCGTTCGCCGCGGACGTCGACCTGTTGATACTGGACGAGCCGACCTCGGGCCTGGACCCGCTGATGGAGGCGGTCTTCCAGCGGTGCGTGGCGCAGGAGCGGGACCGCGGCCGCACGGTCCTGCTCTCGTCGCACATCCTCAGCGAGGTGGAAGAGCTGTGCGACAGGGTGAGCATCATCCGCGGCGGACGCACCGTGGAGAGCGGTTCGCTGGCCGAGCTGCGCCACCTCGCCCGGACCAGCATCAGCGCCGAACTCACCGGGCCGCCGAACGGGCTGGCGGACCTGCCCGGGGTGCACGACCTCGACGTCCAGGGCCGGCGGGTGCGGCTCCAGGTCGACACCGACGGGCTGGACGGGGTGCTGCGGCACCTCGGTGAGTCGGGCGTACGGTCGCTGACCTCGACGCCGCCCACACTGGAGGAACTCTTCCTGCGGCACTACCGGGACGAAGCGGCCGGGCTGAACGAGCTCGACGGGGTCGCGCGATGACCTCGCTCGCGGTGCGGACCTCCGTCCGCCCCCGCCAACTGGCGGGCACGGGAACCCTCTTGCGCCTCGCGCTGCGTCAAGACCGGCTGACGACCCTGGTCTGGGTCGCTGTGAACACCCTCATGGTCCTCTCCATGCCGGGCACCCTGCGCAGCTTGTACGGCACCGCCGTCGAACGCAGTCGGCTGGCCGGCCAAGTGGAGACCAATGCCTCGTTCCGGGCGTTGATCGGCCCCGTCTTCGACACCTCGGTCGGCGCGCTGACCGCCTGGCGGGTGGGCGTGTACGCCGCCGCGCTCGCCGCCGCGACGAGCCTGCTGATCGTCGTACGGCACACCCGGGACGAGGAGGAGAGCGGCCGGCAGGAACTGGTGGCGTCCGGGACGGTGGGCCGCCGGGCGCCCCTCACGGCGGCGCTGCTGGCGGCGGCCGTCGCCGACGCGGCCCTGGCCCTGCTGGTCACGGCCGGCCTGGCCGGTCAGGGCACGGCCGGAGCACTGGCCTTCGGTCTCGGTCTCGCGGGTGTCGGCATGGTCTTCGCCACGATGGCGGCGATCATCGCCCAGCTCACGGAGAGCGCCCGTCTGGCCCGGGGCCTGACGGCGGCCGTCCTCGCGGTGGCGTTCGTGCTGCGTGCGGCGGGCGACTCGGCCACGGACGACGGTTCGTCGCCCCTGACCTGGCTGTCGCCTCTGGGCTGGCTGGAGAACCTGCGGCCCTTCGCGGACGAACGCTGGTGGGTGCTCGCCCTGTTCGCGGCGGCCGCGGCCGCGCAGGCGGTGGTGGCGTACGCCCTCGCCGGGCGCCGGGACATCGGCATGAGCTTCCTGCCCACCCGGCCGGGCCCGGCCGCCGGTCGCCTCGGCACGCCGGGCGCCCTGGCCTGGCGGCTGCAGCGGGGCAGCGTGCTCGGATGGTCGGCCGGCTTCTTCCTCGCCGGAGTCGTCTACGGCAGCCTCACCGACGGCGCGGCCGACCTGGTCCGCGACAACGAGAGCGCGCGGCGGATCTTCGAGCGGATGGGCGGTCGAAGCGGCCTCACCGACGCGTTCCTGGCATCGATGACCGGCATGCTCGGCCTGATCGCGGCCCTGTACGTGGTGGCGTCCGTGCTGCGCCTGCACGGCGAGGAGACCTCGGGCCGGGCGGAAACGGTGCTGGCGTGTGCCGTGGGACGGTTGCGCTGGGCCGCAGGCCATCTGACGATCGCCTTCGGCGGCTCGGCCCTGATCATGACCCTGGCGGGCGCGGGCTTCGCCGTCGGCTACGGCAAGGAGGTCGTACCCGTCCTGGGCGCCTGCCTGGTGCAGCTCCCGGCCGTGTGGGTGATCGGCGCAGTGGCGGTGCTGCTGTACGGCGTGGCGCCGCGGCTCGCACCGGTCTCCTGGGGTGTCGCGGTGGCGGTCCTGCTGATCGGCTGGGTCGGCCCGGCCCTGGACGCACCACGGATCGTCCTGGACCTGTCCCCCTTCGGCCACCTCCCGAAGCTGCCGGGCGGCGGCATGGAGTGGAGGCCCGTCCTCGCCCTCACCGGCTTGGCGGTGGCGCTGGTCGCGGCGGGCCTGACGGCTCTGCGGCGACGGGACAGTGGCTGTTGAGACCGGCCCATGAGTAGGGCCCTGTGGCCCCGCTCCGGCCTGAACTTCAGGGCTGAGGGTCCTGACCTGTGCGGCCGTTCGTCCCCGAGGCCCGCGGAGGGCCAGGACCGAGCCCAAGTCGCTGGTAGACCCATGGACAGCCGAGACGTGTGAGCCCGTCACACGCACCTTCGCACTCATCGAGGAGACCGATGCTTTCGCCCGAGTCCGCCGCTGTCGTCCGCGCCACGCTGCCCGCCGTGGGTGGCGCGCTCGACGAGATCACGACCCGCTTCTACGGCACGATGTTCAGCGAACGACCCGAACTGCTGGACGGGTTGTTCAACCGCGGCAACCAGGCCAACGGGGAACAGCGCAGGGCCCTGGCCGGTTCCATCGCCCATTTCGCCCAGGCGCTACTCGCCGACCCGGACGCCCGGCCGGACGCGCTCCTCGCCCGGATCGCGCACAAGCACGCCGCCCTCGGTGTGACCGAGGACCAGTACACCGTCGTCCACAAGTACCTGTTCCGGGCCATCGCCGAAGTCCTCGGCGACGCAGTCACGGCCGACGTCGCCGCGGCGTGGGACGAGGTGTACTGGCTGATGGCCGGCGCGCTCATCGCCCGCGAAGCCCGCCTGTACCAGGAGGCCGGCATCGACCCGCGTCGTCCCTGGCGGCAGTGGACCGTCGTCGAGCGCCGCGAGGAGACCCCCCACGCCGTGTCCTTCCTGCTGCGCCCGGCCGACGACGCCCCCGTGCCGCCCGCCCGGGCCGGCCAGTACGTCAGCGTGCGGGTGCAGTTGCCCGACGGCGTGCGCCAGCTGCGCCAGTACAGCCTCTCCGGCGCTCCCGGCGGCCGGGTGCGGCGCATCACCGTCAAGCGCGTCGCGAGCGTGGCCGGGGCACCCGAGGGAGAAGTCTCCAACCACCTGCACCGCACCGTCCGGGAAGGTGACCAGCTCACCTTGTCGGCGCCGTTCGGCGACGTGGTCCTGGACCACGGCGACGGTCCGCTGCTGCTGGTCTCCGCCGGTATCGGCTGCACCCCCATGGTCGGCATGCTCGAGCACCTCGCCGCCACCGGCTCCTCCCGTCCGGTGCGCGTCCTGCACGCCGACCGCACCCCGGCCGACCACGCGCTGCGCGCCGACACCCGGCGCCTGGTCGCCGGACTTCCCGACGCCCGGGCCGACTTCTGGTACGAGCGGGACGCGGACGGCGAACCCGGCGCACGCACCGGTCTGATGGACCTCGACGGCCTGGACCTGCCCGCCGACGCCGACGTGTACCTGTGCGGCGCACTGCCTTTCATGCGCGCGGTACGCACGCGCCTGCTCAAGGCCGGCATCCCCGCACGCCACATCAGGTACGAAGTCTTCGGCCCCGACCTGTGGCTGGCCCACACCGAGGACTGACCGGCGCCCGTCGCTCGGTGCCCACAGCGGCGAGCGGGAACCGCAGGCGAAACAGGGCCGACCGGCCCTGTACCCGGGCCGTCCGGGAAGGGAGGATGCCGACACGGCCGGGCATGACGAGGGGATTCGATGGAGCACAGCGAGCAGGGCGACAGCACGGCGAGCCCGATCAGGGTCTTCCTGCTGGACGACCACGAAGTGGTACGACGCGGGGTGCACGACCTGCTGGACGACGAACCGGACATCACCGTGGTCGGAGAAGCGGCGACGGTGGAGCAGGCTCTGGTGCGGGTCCCCGCCCTGCGCCCCGACGTGGCCGTCCTCGACGTGCGTCTGCCCGACGGGGACGGCGTGACCGTCTGCCGTGAGCTGCGGTCGCGGATGCCGGACCTGGCCTGCCTGATGCTGACGTCCTTCGACGACGAGGAGGCACTGCTGGACTCGATCATGGCGGGGGCTGCCGGATACGTCCTGAAGCAGATCCAGGGCTCGGACCTGGTCTCGGCCGTGCGCACGGTGGCCCGCGGCCAGTCGCTGCTCGACGCCAGCGCCACCGCCAGACTGATGACCCGGCTGCGGGGCGGCGGGCAGCAGCCGGCCGAGGAACCGGACGTGCTGCCGGGACTCACCGACCGGGAGCGCGAGATCCTCGACCTGATCGGCGAGGGGCTCACCAACCGGCAGATCGGCCAGCGGCTCTACCTGGCCGAGAAGACGGTCAAGAACCACATCTCCCGGCTGCTCGCCAAGCTCGGCGTGGAACGCCGCGTTCAGGCCGCCGTCATCGCCACCCAGACACGCGACCGGACGCGGCCCGAGACACCCCCTAGGGGGCGTCTCTAGCGGAACGGGCTCCGGCTGCTCGCCTCCACCTCGTACGCTCGCCCTGGCTGATCTTTGATGGTCTTCACGTTCGAGGGGCTACCGTGACATACGCACGGTAGGGCCGCCGGCAGGTGGCGGGGCGTTGGAGGAGCAGCGGTGGGGAACGCCGGAGAAGCCAGCGAGGCACGGGTACGACTGCCGCAGCTCCGGCTGGACGAGCTGCTGGAGGAGCTGCAGGCCCGTCTGGACGCGGCGCGCGGTACCCGGGACCGGGTCCACAGTCTCCTCGAGGCCGTCCTGTCGGTCGGGCGCGAGCTGGACCTGGAGCAGGCACTGCGCAGCATCGTCGAGGCCGCGGTCGCCCTGGTCGACGCGGAATACGGGGCGCTCGGGGTGATCGGCCCCGACGGCCGGCGCCTGTCCGCCTTCCACACGGTGGGCGTCGACGCCGAGCAGATCGCCCGCATCGGCCCCTACCCCGAAGGCCACGGCATCCTGGGCGAACTGATCCGCCACCCCGAGCCGCTGCGCCTGGCCAGGCTCTCCGACCACCCCGCGTCCTACGGGTTCCCGGCCCACCACCCGCCGATGAACACGTTCCTCGGCGTCCCCATCCGGGTGCGCGACCACATCTTCGGCAACCTGTACCTGACGGAGAAGCGCGGCGGGCAGCAGTTCGACGAGGACGACGAGTCGGTGCTGGCGACGCTGGCCGTGGCGGCCGGCGTCGCGATCGACAACGCACGTCTCTACGAGGAGTCCCGGCTGCGTGAACGCTGGCTCCAGGTGAACGCCGAGATCACACACGCCCTGATGACCGGCGCGGACCAGGGCGGGGTGCTGCCCCTGATCGCCGACCGCGCCCGGGAGATCACGGCGTCCGCCCTGAGCGTGGTCGCCCTGCCGGTGAGCGGGACCGACACCCTCGCGGTGGAACTCGCCACCGGCCAGGAGGCCGAGACGTGGCGCGGGATCGTGCTGCCCGTGCAGGACACTCTCATCGGGCAGGCGTTCGTCCAGCGGCTGCCGGTCAGCAGCCCCGACGTGTCGCAGGACTCCCGGGTCTCCGCCGGTTCGCCGTTCCAGGGGCTCGGACCGGCCGTCGCGGTGCCGATCGGCTCGGGTGACGAGGCCCGCGGTGTGGTGCTGCTCGTCCGGCAGTCAGGTGGCCAGGAGTTCTCCCGCAAGGAGACCGAGCCGCTCCAGGCCTTCGCCGCGCAGGCCGCCGTCGCCATGGAACTGGCGGAACGCCGCCAGGACGCCGAACAGATCGCGCTGCTGGAAGACCGCGACCGGATCGCGCGCGACCTGCACGACCTGGCGATCCAACGGCTCTTCGCCACCGGCATGACCCTGCAGAGCGCCGGTCGCCGCGTCCAGGACCCCATGGCCTCCGAGCGGATCCAGCGGGCGGTGGACGACCTCGACGAGACCATCAAGATCATCAGGTCGACCATCTTCGGCCTGCGCTCCCGCGGCGACGACGCGGCGCCCGGTCTGCGCTCGCGCGCGGTCCGCGCGATCGGCGAGGCCGCCCCGCTCCTGGGCTTCGCCCCCAGCGTCCGCATGGAGGGCCTGCTCGACACACACGTGCCCGTACAGATCGCCGACCACGTCATGGCGGTCCTCACCGAGTCGCTGACCAACGTCGCCCGGCACGCGGCAGCGGACCGTGTCGACGTCGTGCTGGACACGGACGGCAAGCGAGTCCGTCTGACCGTCACGGACAACGGCGTCGGCATCCCGGAGGGGGGCCGCCGCAGCGGTCTGAGCAACATGGCCGAGCGGGCGCAGAAGCTCGGCGGTGCCCTGGAACTGACGAGCCCTGGCGGCAAGGGCACGCGACTCGTGTGGCACGCGCCGCTGGAAGCCGGCAGGACGGACGTCGAACCCACCTGGTGAGGCGAGCACGGAACATGCCCCCACCCGTCTGCCGGCAGGGACCGTCCGTCCCGTCCCGTCCCGACGCTAGCGAGCGGAGCTGTCCTGCGGCACCGTCGACCCCGCGGTGAGCAGCTGGGTCGCCGCGAGCCGGCGGTAGAGGGCGTCCGTCTCCAGCAGTTCGGCGTGGGTGCCCACGGCCCGGACCCGGCCCGCGTTCATCACGACGATGCGGTCGGCATCGGTGACGGTCGACAGCCGGTGCGCCACCACCAGGACGGTCGTGTCACGGGCCGCCTCCGCGACGGTCTCCCGCAGCGCCGCTTCGTTGTCGGCGTCCAGCTGGGACGTCGCCTCGTCGAGCAGGAGCACCCGGGGCCGGCGCAAGAGAGCGCGAGCGATGGCCACGCGCTGCCGCTCGCCTCCCGAGAGACGGCTCCCGCGATGGCCGACCAGGCTGTCCAGGCCTCGCGGGAGACGGGCGACGACCGCTTCGAGCCGGGTCCGCCGCAGGACGTCGTCCACCTCGTCGTCGGCGACGTCCGCGATGCCGAGGGTGAGGTTGCGGCGCAGGGAGCCGCTCAGGACGGGGGCGTCCTGCTCCACGTATCCGATCGCCGCACGCAGTTCGGCCAGTGGCCACTGCCGTACGTCGCGGTCGTCCACGAAGATGCGCCCCGTCTGTGGGGCGTGGAAGCGTTCGAGCAGGGAGAAGAGGGTGGTCTTGCCCGCGCCCGACGGGCCGACGAGGGCGGTCACGCCGCCCGCGGGCACGGTGAAGGACACGTGCTGGTGGACGGGGGGCAACCAGGGCTGGTGCCGGAACCCGACGTCTTCGAAGCGCACGGTCGCGGGCGGTCGGGGCGACCGCTTGCCGGCGGGCGCCGGGTTCAGTCGCGGCGGTACGTCGTCGACAGCCTCGACGTCCAGGTGCTGCACCGCCCCGATCCGCACTGCGGCGGCCCCGCCGATCTGCAACTGGCCGACCGCGTCGACCAGTTGGCTGATGCGCGGGGCCAACGCGAACAGGTACAGCAGGAAGGCCACCAAGGTGGACACGCCGATCGCCCCGGAGGCGACCCGGACACCGCCCACGCCGAGCACCGCCAGGAATGCCGCCTGCCCGGCCACGGCCGACGCCGCCCCCGACAAGGCCTGCCAGCCGGCCGCGCGCACGCCGGTACGACGGGCGTCCCGCGCCAGCTGCTCCAGGGCTCGCGTCTCGTGCCGTTCGGCTCCGGCGGCCTTGACCGTGCGCACCGCCCCCAGGGCCCGCTCCAGGGCCGCGCCGATCTCCCCCACCGACTCCTGCGCCTGCCGGGTGGCTCGTCCGATGGACGGTGCCGCGGCCGCCACGACCGCCCCCAGCAGCGCGACCACGCCCAGCGTGACCGACAGCAGGACCACGTCCAGCAGACCCATCAGCACCACCGTCAGGACCAGCACGACGGCGCCCGTCACGGCGGGTACCGCGGACTGGGTGGCGGCCTGCCGCAGCAGCATGGTGTCGGAAGTGGCCCGAGTGATGAGGTCACCCGGTTCGTGCCGGTCCAGTTCCGGCACGGTCAACCGGAGCAGCCGCCCGGTGATGCGCCGCCGGGCGGAACACACGACGTCCTCGGCGGTGCGGTGCAGGACGTACTGACCCAGCGCCGACAGCAGGGCGCCGCCGACCAGGAGCGCGGCGAGGACGAGGACCGGGGCGACGGTCGTACGGCCGCTCTCGAGGGTGTCGATCAAACGCTTGGCGGCCAGCGGCTGGGCCAGGGCCAGTCCGCTGCCGGCCAGTCCGAGGAGCGCGCCGGCCAGGCACGCGCCACGGTGGGGCCGCAGAAAGGTGGCCAGGGCCCGGTAGCGGGAGGAGGACGGCTGGGCACCCGCGGTCCCGGATCCGCCCGGACCGGGGCCGGCCGGTGCACCCTGGTCCTCGACAGCGTTCGTCGAGCCGGTCGGCGTCGAGGCGGTCGACGACCGCTCTGTCGACGACGGGTCGGTCGACGTGGAAGCGGCCGGCAGGTTCCGCGGTGAGCGCTCCGCGGCGGAGCGGGCGGAGGCGGGCGGCTGTCCGGCCATGGTCAGTCGACCGCGAAGAAGCGCTGGAAGTAGTCCGCCGGGCAGTCCTCACCGATCGGTTCGGCCTCCGCCTCGACCCAGGCGTGCGCGGCGAACGGCGGCTGCTTGCGCACGCCCACGCACCAGACCGGCCACTGGCCGCGCATCCGGCACAGCAGCACGGTGGCCAGTGACCTGGGCAGACAGCCCCGGCGTCCGCCGGCGGTGAGGCTCACCGCCAGCACGGTCTCCAGGGCCGTGGCCGTCTGCGCCGCGGTGGCCGGCCGTGCGCCCCGGCGCACTTGGCGCAGCACCGTGCGGATCCGGGAGGGCGGCAACAGGGCGAGCAGGTGGGCGCACCCCACGGCGAGGCGGGCCGCCGACCGGGTGGGCAGCGGTACGGAACGAGGTCGGTAGGGGACCGACTCCGGCATCGACATGGCGGTTCCTCTCTGCGGGTGCGGGCCTTGTGAAGGGGGGCGCGGGTGCTCCGGCCGGTCGGGCTGCGGAGCGCCCGGGTCCGTCGGCCGCTCAGGCGACGGCGGCCGTCGTGCCGGTCAGTCGCCCTGGACGAGCCCGGCCGATCGCAGTTCCGCGAGGATGCGGTCGACGTCCTGCCCGGCGAGGTCGGCGCCGACGTCGTACCGCTCGGTCAGGGCCCGGACCGCGTCGTCCGGGGTCCCGCCCGCCAGCAGGGTCTCCAGGAGCAGGGCGGCGGTCGGGTTGAGCGTCCAGTACTCGCCGCTCTTCTCGTCGAGCAGCGCGAGGCCGTACTCGGTCTCGGCCATCAGGACGCCACCGCGTAGCTTCACGTTCGTCGCGTTCATCGCAACACCTCTCTGCCATGGATCACTTGAAGAGGCGGCCGGATCATCAGCCGTCCCGGTGGTTCCGGCGGGTCAGGGTCTCGTGCGTGCGCAGCCACACCTCACAACCGACGGTCGGGTGCAGCAGGACGTTCTCCAGCTCGGCCGACACCGGGCCGGAGCACCAGGCGCGCCACGCGTCCGCGTCGACCAGCCCCCGTTCAGCCAGCCGGGAGTCCTCGCACAGGGCGAGCAGGGCGTCGCGGTGGCGCCGCAGCCCGACCTCCTCCTCCAGCGTCGCGTTGGCCTTGGTGGCGCGGGTCCGGCAGTCCTCGGGCACGACCCCGCGCATGGCCTCGACGATCAACGGCTTGTACTGCCACGGTGTCACGCGCTCCGCCGGCCGTACGGCCAGGCCGGCCTCGACGACCCGGTCGTCGTAGAACGGGGAGGCGAAGCGGGGACCGTCCGGGGACGTCATCTGGTTCAGCTGCCGGGCGAAGCGTGACACCGCCTGCATGGTGGCGAGTTCCCGGTGCTCCCCGTGTCCGGGGCCCAGGGGTTCCGTGACCGCGGCCTCCTGCCGGATCAGGGTGCGCACGGCGTCGACCGCCTCCGGGGTGGCCCAGGGAGGCATCCTGGCGGGCGAACACCACTGGAACAGTGGTTCGTCCAGGGTGGGCAACGGGCTGGTGAGGTCGTCGGCGATCTGCTGCAGCCAGGCCCCGTAGGGGCGCCGGTCGAGCAGTTGCCGTACGGCGCTCCGCCGTGACCAGCGGTACTTGGCCAGGTAGCCACGGGCGTGGCGCACGGCCGTGCGGGGGTCGCGCGGCAACAGCTCGTGCACGCGCGCGGACGCTCCCGCGAGCAGTTCGTCACCGCCGAATCCGCTCAGGTGGACGGTGGACCCCCGTTTCGCGGCGAGCGTCAGCAGGCTCATCCGCCGGTTGCGGTCAACGGCGTACAGCGACGGGGCGTCCAGGACGTCGGTGAGCGCGTCGACGCCGTCGAAGGTGAGCGGGAACTCCCCGGCGGGCACCACGTGGTGCTCGATGCGCCCGGCGCCGCCCGCCGACGACAGTTCCGCGACCGTACGGTGCGCCCAGCGGACGTCGTCGCCCCGCGGGTCGTGTGTGGCCGCGGTGTAGGCGATGACGTCGGCGCCGGCCCGAACTGCGGTGCACACCACGGCGGTCGAGTCCAGACCGCCCAGGTCCGCGGTCACCACGTCCCGGCCCCGGACGCGCACGTCGACAGCGCGGCGCAGCTCCTCGCGCAGCAGCGACGCGCCCTCGGCGAGCGGAACGTCGCGGCGCGGCAGCGACCACCAGCGTCTGCGGCGGGCCCGGCCGTCGCGCTCCAGAACGAGGCAGTCGGTGCCGGGCACGGCCTCAACGCCCCGCCACACGGGCCGGGCGGAGAGCGGGTGGAGCACTCCGAGGCTGAGCAACTGCAGGGCGAGGCGCCCCTCGTCGAGAGGAGCGCCGACGAGGCCGGCCAGGACGTCGGCACGGTCGGCCGCCACGTGTGCTGCTCCCGCGGTGCCGTGGAACAGGCTGCGGACACCGGTCACCGTGCCCTGGGCCCGCACCCGGCCGTGCACGCTGGCCAGGAGGTGGTAACTGCCGTGCCAGGAGCGGGCGAAGCGGTCGAGGGAGGCGAGATCGGTGACGGCGGCCGCCGCCCGGTCCGCTTCTGCCCGGTCGACGGCGTGCTCGCCCACCACCGCGAGGCGCACCCCGCCGCACGTGCCGACGGTCAGTTCGTCCGCACGCCCGCGGCTCACCAACCAGGGCCGGCCGGACGCGTGGTGGTGACTCGCGGTGGCGTACGGCAGCACGTCGGCCGCCACGGCCGCCGCCGCGTCGGTGTCGGGCAGCACGACAAGCCAGGAGGGCACGACGGTGAGCGACACAGGGCTGTCCATGAGCTCATGTACCTCCGGTCGTCGATGGGTCTGCCGAGGCGGCAGGGGAGGGGGGAGAGGCGCTGGGCGGGGCCCTTCGGGGCGGACCCCGTGCCCGCACTCACAGGTGTGCGGGCACGGGGTCCCCTCAGATCGGGTCAGATGAGCTGGTGACCGCCGAGGAGGTCCTTGGCGGTGCCGCCGGCCAGGCCCGTCGTCTTGCGGAAACCGCCGGCCTTGGTGAGGGTCGGACGCTCGTACGTCATGGCCACTCTTCCCTTCGTCGACGACGACATCAGGTGTCGTCGTTGCTGTCGTCTGAAGTGGAACGTCGGGCACAGGCGCCTGCTCGAATCGGGCCGTATTCCGCACGGTTCCGGAGCCCGTGGGCGGCCGACTCGGTGAGTCACCTTATGGGCATCGATCGGTTCGTCACAACAGTGCGTCGGGGGTGCATGACGATATTCGAGAGGTGAAATATGCATCGTGGCGCGGGCTGATGCATCGGATTTGTTCCAGCGTTGGCCATGTGGGCGGGACATGCGGGTACACGAGGGAGTTAGCAGGTCAACAGGGGTCGTGATTGAGACTCGACGACGTCACTTCACCCTTCTGGTCACCGATCCGTCGAGGCAGGTCAGACATCTTTGGTGAGTTCCTGTCCCTCGCTGGAATCCGGCCATGATCGAAATTCTTCGCACAATTGGTCGAGCATTCAAATGTCCGAATGCTCGAATTGTTCAACTGTGCACGATGCAATTAGTCGCGCAGGACGTCCCGCGTGATGTCGGCGAGTGTGCGGCCGGTGCGGAAGGCCTCGGCGCGCATGAGGGCGAGGGCGTCCTCGCGGCTGACGCCGCGCCGGTCGGCCAGGACCGCGGTCGCCCGGGCCGTGTCGAACCAGTGGGCGCGGACGGTGTGGCGCGGCTCCCACGCCGGGGCCGCCTGCCCGGTGAGCAGCATGTCCCGGGTGGGCATGAGCGCGGCCGTCACCGCGTCGGCCACGGCGGACGCCTCCTCCAACTGGTCCGCGTCGAGCGCGTGCGCGCGGTGCGCCAGCAGGTCGACCGAGCCGAGGACGTAGTCGCCGAAGAACAGGGGGAGGGCGTAGATCGAGCCCACCTCCGGCAGCCTCTCGCGTACGGTCGCGCCGAACAGCGGCCAGGGCGTCAGGCCGTCGCGCAGGTCGTGGACGGCCACGGGCTCACCGGTGTGCGCCGCGGTGATGCACGGCCCCTCCAGCACCGTGAACTGGATGTCCTCCAGCTGCAGCGCGGCGTCGCCGGACGCGGCGAGCAGTTGGCGGGACGGGGTGTCGGTGAGCAGCGACAGCGTGACGCCGTCCACCCCGAGCCCTTCGCGCACGGCCGCGCACACCCGGCGGGGCACCTCCTCGCCGGGGGCGTCCGCCGCGGCCTCCGCGACCAGCCGCACGGCCTTCCCCACGTCGACCGTCATCGGCACCTCCGCGACCCGGCCCCTGCCCCTACCCCTGCACCACGCACGACGCCTCTCCCGTTCCCCCGCGCACCACTGCGCGACGCTCCTGTGGGGAGGTCGGGTGCCCCGTGCGACCGGCCGCACGCCGGTCACCGCGGCGCCGGCCGCTGCGCCGCCACGACGCGTGACCGGTACGGCAGCACCCAGCGGGTGCCGGCCGCGGACGGCCGAGGTCAGCCGACCTGGGTCTGCGTCGCGCGGCTACGGCGGGCCCGGCAGCCGGACCGTCACGACCAGTCCGCCCGCGGGGCGCGGGACCAGCGCGAGGGTTCCTCCGTGGGCGCGGACGACGCTGCGCACGATGGCCAGGCCGAGGCCGACTCCGGCGTGCTCGTCGGTGCGGACGCGTTCCGTGCCGCGCTGGAAGGGCTCGGTCAGCGTCGGTACCAGGTCCTGCGGGACCGGGCGGCCCGTGTTCTCCACGCGCAGCACGCTCGTGCCGTCGTACGACTCCGTGTGGACCGTCACCGTGCCGTCGGCGGGGAGGTTGTGCACGATGCCGTTCTGGACGAGGTTCGTCACCACGCGCAGCAGCAGGTCCGCCGAGCCACTGGTCCGGGCCGCCGCGCCGGTGACGTCGAGCGTGACGCCGCGCCGCTCGGCGAGGGGCAGCAGCGTCTCGGCGGCCTCCTCGGCCAGGAGGGACAGGTCGACGGGCTCGCGCGGGAACGTCCCGCCGTCACCGCGGCTGAGCAGCAGCAGCGCGTCGGTGAGGCCGATCGCCCGGTTGTTGACGGCGTACAGGCGTTCGACGAGCTCGCCGGGGTCGCGCGACGGGTCCTTGCGGGCGACGTCGAGGAGCGTGCGCGAGATCGCGAGCGGGGTGCGCAGTTCGTGGGAGGCGTTGGCGGCGAACCTGCGCTGCTCGTCCACGTGGGACTCCAGCTGGTCGAGCATCGAGTCGAACGTGTCGGCGAGCTCGCGGAACTCGTCCCGGCGGTTCGTCATGCGGATGCGGTGGGACAGCGACCCGCTCCCGGCCAGCCGCGCCGCGTCCGTGATCCGGCCCAGCGGCCCGAGCATCCGGCCGGCCAGCAGCCATCCCCCGACGAGGCCGAACACGAGCAGGAAGGCCATCGCCCAGGCCGCGGCCGGGGCGAACGTGTGCACCAGGAGGTAGCGGTTGGGGGAGATCCCGAGCAGGCCCTGGTCGTTGTCGGGCACGTAGCGCAGCAGGTACCACCACACCACGGCGAGCAGCAGGGCACCGGCGACGGCCAGGAACCCCGCGTAGCTGAGGGCGAGCTTCAACCGGGCGCTGAGCCCGAGTCGGGCGCGTCCGGTCATGCCGGCTGCCGACTGCCGGGGCGGGGAGCGGTTCCGGGGCCCGCGTCGATGCGGTAGCCGACCCCCGGCACCGTGGCGATGACCCACGGCTCACCGAGCCGCTTGCGCAGCGCGGAGACGGTGATGCGTACGGCGTTGGTGAGCGGGTCGGCGTTCTCGTCCCAGGCCCGTTCCAGCAGTTCCTCGGCGCTGACGACCCCGCCCTCCGCGGCGACGAGGACCTCCAGCACCGCGAACTGCTTGCGGGTGAGGGCGACGTAGCGCCCGTCGCGGTGGACCTCCCGGCGGAACGGGTCGAGCCGCAGCCCGGCGATCTCGCGCACCGGGGGCCGCGCGTACGCGCGCCGCCGGTCCAACGCCCTGAGCCGCAGGACGAGTTCCCGCAGGTCGAACGGCTTGGTGAGGTAGTCGTCCGCCCCGAGCTCGAAGCCGGACGCCTTGTCGTCGATCCGGTCGGCGGCGGTGAGCATCAGGATCGGGATGCCGCTGCCGGAGGCGACGATGCGGCGGGCCACCTCGTCCCCGGAGGGGCCGGGGACGTCGCGGTCGAGGACGGCCAGGTCGTAGGAGTTGACGCCGAGCAGTTCCAGGGCGGTGTTCCCGTCGCCCGCGACGTCGGAGGCGATCGCCTCCAGCCGCAGCCCGTCACGGACGGCCTCGGCGAGGTACGGCTCGTCCTCCACTATCAGTACGCGCATGTCAGCAGCGTAGGCAGCACGGCATATCGGCGCCGTATGCAAGCACGCGGGGGGCGGCTGGAGCGTACGCCGACCTCGCGGCCATGCGCGCGTAAGCTCATAGAGCTGTCACGCACGCGTACATCCATACAGCTGTCACGCGCGCGTACGTCGCTCCCGCCGCCCCGAACTCACCCCGTCGCCGGACCCCGCGTCACCCCGCCGCCACCGGCGCCGGACGGTCCGCCTCCGCCGTCGCCCGCCGCGTACCGCCGCGCCACCAGGGCCGCGACGCCAGTCCGGCCAGCAGCGCACCCGCCGCGTTGAGGAGCACGTCGTCGACGGACGACACGCGGTCGAGCCGGAACACGGACTGGGAGACCTCCACGAGCACCGAGCAGCCCACCCCCAGGGCCAGGATGCGCGGCGCGGACGCGAGGGCCGTGAACCGCATCGGGGCGAAGAAGCCGAGGGACGCGAGGACCAGCAGGTTGCCGACGATCCCGAGGGTGCCCATCGTGGCGAGGTCCCGCAGCGGCACGAGGCTCACCCGCGCGGGGGCGACGCCCACTCCGGCGCCCGGCATCATGGTCAGCCACAGGAACGGCACCGTCCCGTGCACCATGCCCACCTCGGCCGACGACAGCCTCGCCGCCCCGTCGACGCCGTGACGCCGCCGCCACCAGGTCAGCGCGCACACCACCAGGGCGGACAGCGGCAGCGCGACCAAGGTCATCAGCACCACCCCGTTGAAGGTGTCGAAGCACCCGTGCCACCGGCCCGCCGCACACCTCGGAGCGGACATCATGAGCGGCCGGCGCACGACGTACGCGGCACCGGCGACAGCGAGACACACCAGCCCGAGGGCGACACCGGTGCGGACACGCCGAGCTCGTGGGGACGGGGATGCGGTGCGGGCTACGTGATTCATCCCGCCATTGCAGGCGAGACGCTGTTGCGAGGGCGTATGCGGTTCTCGATACGCCGACGACAGGTGCGGGTGCTCGCCCCAGCCGTCCGAGGTCTCAGCCGCGCGCCTCCCCCTGGGCCACCTCGATGTCCTGGTGCACCTCGACCGCGCTCGTCGCCGCCGTCGTGACGGACAGGACGGCGCAGACGGCCAGCAGTGCCGCGATCCACGAGCCCGTGCGCAGCGGGCGGTGGGTGGGGGAGAGGAGGGCGGCGACGCGGCGGGGCACCGGGCCCGTGGTGGCCGCCGGGGTGACCGCGGAGCGGCGGGTGTCCGCCGTGTGGGTGGCCAGGGCGGCGCGCGCGATGGCGCGCGCGGTGAGGCGACGGTCGCCGACGCGGCGGGCCGCGGCCTCGTCGGCGGCGCGCTCGGCGGCCAGCCGGATCGCGTCGCGGACCGGGCGCAGCGCGGGATGGCAGTGGGCGGCGAGTTCGGCCGCGGCCAGGAAGTAGTGGTGGCCGCCCGCGTTGTGGGCGCGCTCGTGGGCGAAGAGGGCCTCGCGCTCGCGCGCGTCGAGGCTGCGCAGCATGGCGGTGGTGACGACGATGCGGTGCGGGCGGCCGGGCAGGGCGTACGCGTCGGGCCGCGCCGATTCGACGACGCACAGGTCACCCGCCGCGGGACACCGGCCGGCCTGCGACCGCGCCGTGCGCAGCCCCGCGGTCTGCCGTACGACGGAACGCCCGAGGGCGAGCGTGGCGAGCGTCAGCAGGCCGGCGGCAAGGACGGCCAAGGGCAGCACCAGCCACGCGGACGGGGTGCGCAGGGGATGCACCAGCTCCCCGACGGCGGCGAAGGCGGGGACGTGCAGCATTCCTGTGAGCGTCAGCGTGCCGAGGGTCGCGACGGTGCCCGCCGCCAGGAGCAGGGCCGAGACGGTCAGCGTCCAGAGGGCGGCCACCGGCGGGCAGCGGTCGAGGACCCGGCGGGCCAGCAGCGGGGCCACGCACGGCGCCAGCAGGGGGACCAGGAGGACCGGCAGGAAGGAGAACGTCACTGGCCCTCCTGCAGCAGACGGCGCAGCACCTCTTCGTCGTCCGGGCTGAGCTGGGCCACGAACCGCGCCAGGACGCTCTCGCGGTCGTCGCCGCGGTCGAGCTCGCTGTGCATGCGCAGCGCGGTCAGGCCGTGCGGGTCCTGCAGCGGGCGGTAGGCGTAACCGCGGCCCTGCCGCTCCCGCTCCACCGTCCCCTTCTCGTGCAGCCGGGACAGGATCGTCGTCACCGTCGTGCGGGCCAGGCCAGAGGCGAGCTCGGCCTGGACCTGCGCCGGGGTGAGCGGCGCGCCCGCGGCCCACAGCGCGGCCATCACCGCGGCCTCCAGTTCGCCGGCCGGACGGCGTTGGTCCTTCGCATCGGTCATGGGAACGATCCTCACCCCGCGATCGTCTACAGTGTGTAGACCGTCTACAGGATTGTAGTCGGCCAGTGCCGTGCATCCGCTCGGCGGTCGGATCTCCGTGCGGGTCGCACGAAAGGACATGCCGATGAACACACCCATGGCTCTATCGTCGCAGCTCGCCGTGAATCCCCTCGACGCGCGGTCGCTGCTGGCCGCCTTCGGCGTGCTGGGCGTCGGCGTGGTGATGTTCGCCGAGACGGGCCTGCTGATCGGCTTCTTCCTGCCGGGCGACTCCCTGCTGTTCACCGCGGGCCTGCTGTGCACGGGCGCGGGACAGCACGGCGTACGGCTGTCCCTTGGGCCGCTGCTGTGCGCGGCGGCGCTCGGCGCGGTGGCCGGAGCGCAGTGCGGCTACCTGCTGGGGCGCCGCGCGGGCGGTGCCCTGCTGGCCCGCAGCAGCTCGGCCCGGCTGCGCGACGGGGCGCGACGCGCGGAGGAACTGCTCGAGCGGTACGGGCACGCGAAGGCGATCGTGCTGGCGAGATTCGTGCCGGTGGTGCGGACCGTGCTCAACCCGCTGGCGGGGGCGCTGGGCGTGCCCGCGCGCGTGTTCACCGTCTGGCAGACGGCCGGCGGCCTGGTCTGGAGCATCGGCCTGACCCTGGCCGGGTACGGCCTCGGATCGTCGATCCCGGACGTGGACCGCTACCTGCTGCCGCTGGTCGCCCTGATCGTGGCGCTGTCGCTGGTCCCGCTGGCCGCCGAGCTGTACCGCGGCCGCAGGCGCACGGAGGAGAAGGAGGCCAGCGGATGATCATGGCGTTCGGCGGGGCGTCGATCGACGGCTCCGCGTACCGGGACGTCACGCACTGGGCGCAGCACGCGCCCGGCTGGCTGGACACCGCCGTGACGGTGTGGTCGGCGTACGGCCTGGCGCTGTTCGCCGTGCTGATGGTGCTCGCCTGGTGGCGGGCCCGCCACCAGGGAGCCGCGGAGGCGCTCACGGCCCTGGCCGTGCCCCTGGTGGCGCTCCTGGCGTACGGCGTGGACCTCGTCCTGAAGTCGGCCGTGCGAGAGGACCGGCCGTGCCGGACCCTGCGGGTGACGACCCTCGAGGCGTGTCCGGCGCACGGCGACTGGTCGTTCCCGAGCAACCACGCGGTGATCGCCGTGGCGGCCGCCGTGGCGCTGCTCTTCGTCTCGCGGCGGCTGGGCGCGCTCGCGTGCGGGGCGGCCGTCGCGATGGCGGTCTCCCGCGTCTGGATCGGCGTCCACTACCCGCACGACGTCCTGGCCGGTGTCCTCGTGGGGATCCTGGTGGCCCTGCCCGCCATGCTGGTCGTCCGCCGGTGGTCGCCCGCCCTGGCCCGGCGGGCGACGGCGACGGCACCGCTGCGCACCCTGCTGTCGGCCTCATGAACCGCAGGGACGCCGCCGACCTCGCCGGGAGCGCCGGTGTCGGCGCCTGGACGGCCTTCGCGGTGCTGACGATGATCGTCGTGGGCGGTGCCGGCGCACCGCTCTGGCTGGACGGCACCTTCCTCAGCCGGTCCGTCGCCCACCGCTCCGACGAACTGGTGGCCCTGGCCCGCGGCGTGACCGCCACCGGCAGCGGCGTGGTCCCGTACGCGCTCGTGACCCTCGCCGGCGCCCTGGCCGGGCGGACCGCGCGACAGAGACTGGGAGCCGCCGCCCTCGCCCTGTCCTGCCTGGCCACGGGTCAGGTCCTGCGCTACGCCACGATGACCCGCGTGCACCGGCCGCGCCCCCCGCGTTCCGACTGGGCGACCCATGCGAGCGGCTGGGCGTTCCCCTCCGGGCACACCACCACGGCGGCCCTGACCGCGGGCATACTCATCGTCGCCCTCGCGCTGCGCGCCCCGCGCGGCGGCAGGGCCCTCCAGATCGCCGTCGCCTGCTGGGGCCTGTCGGTCGGCCTGACCCGCGTCTACCTCGGCGTGCACTGGTTCACCGACGTCATCGGGGGGTGGCTGTTCGCCACGGCCTGGCTGGGCACCTGCCTCTGGGCGGCGGCCCGCTGGCTGCCCGGCGCCTTCCTCACCACGGTCACGCCCCGCCCGGCTCCGCAGCCGACCGGACACGGCCCATGATCGGGGGACCGGCGTCACCCCGGCGCGGCGCGATACCGTCCTGCCATGTCTCGAACAGCCGAGGGCGGCTCCCACCGGGCATCCGTCACCGCAGATGACCTCGACCTCGCCGTACAGCTCGCCGTCACGCTCCTGCGGGAGGCGCCGGACGGGGCGTGGGAGAGCAGGGCCGGTTCGCTGGAGTGGGACTGCTGGGAGACCGTGGAGCACCTCAGCGACGACCTCTTCGCGTACGCCGCGCAACTCGGGCCGAGGACACCGCCGTCGAACGGCGAGGTGCCGTTCCTCTGGGAGAGCAGGCGGCCCGGCGGACCCGCGAACGCCGTCCACGCCGACCGGGCCGCCGGACCGGCGGGTCTGCTGCAGGTGCTGGAGGCGTGCGGCGCGCTGCTGGTCGCCATGGTCCGCACGACACACTCGCACGTACGCGCCCACCACGTGCACGGCGCCTCAGACGCCGAGGGCTTCGCCGCCATGGGGATCGTCGAGACCGTGGTGCACACCCACGACCTGGCCCAAGGCCTCGGCCTGCCCTGGGACCCGCCCGCCGACCTGTGCGCGCGGGTCCTCGCCCGGCTGTTCCCGGACGCCCCGACGATGACGGAGCCCTGGGCCACCCTGCTCTGGGCGACCGGGCGCGCCGACCTGCCGGGACGCCCCCGCCCCACCACGTGGCGCTGGGACGGCACCCCTCGGGACTAAGACACCCCCTGGGACCAGGACACCCCCTGGGACCAGGACACTCCCTGGGACCAGGACACTCCCTGGGACCAGGACACTCCCTGGGACCAGGGCCCCCCTCCCGCTCCCGCGCGCGTGCTACTTGCTGTGCACGATCTGCACCAGATTGCCACAGGTGTCGTCCAGGACGGCGGTGGTGACCGTGCCCATCTCCACCGGCTCCTGCGTGAACCGGACCCCGAGCGCGCGCAGCCGCTCGAACTCCGCCCGCACGTCGTCCACCGCGAACGAGGCGGCCGGGATGCCGTCCGCCACGAGCGCCGCCCGGTACGGCCCCACCGCGGGGTGACCGGACGGCTCCAGCAGCAGCTCCGTGCCCTCGGGGTCCTCCGGCGAGACCACCGTCAGCCACCGGTCCGCGCCCAGCGGCACGTCGTGCTTCTTCGCGAAGCCCAGCACGTCCGTGTAGAAACGCAGGGCCGTCTCCTGGTCGTCGACGAAGACGTTGGTGAGATGGATCCTCATGGGGTGCTCTCCGGTGCGTCGGGCCTCAGCCGTCGGGTGACGACTGCTCGGGACGGCGATGCGCGGGACCGGGCAGCCCCTTGATCACCTCGTCCGCCACGGCTCCACGATAGGCCGTGGGCCTGTCTGTGACCCCGGCGTGGAGGCAGCCGCCCGCCGGCTCAGCTCGCGCGGCCGAAGCAGCGCTCCAGCTCGTCCAGGTCGTAGAAGACGCTGCCCCGGGACACGGGACGGCAGCCCGGCTTGAAGGCGGTCTCCTTCTCGTTGTAGAGCATGCGCACCAGGTAGGTGTCGCCCTTGCGGAAGACGTCCCACTGGATGTTCGCCGCCATGGGGGAGACGGATGCCCCGCGCCACGGGTTGTCGGCGTAGGTGTACGGCCGGTCGGGCGTCGCCGCCACGGTGCTGCCCGGCAGGCCCATCAGCGCGGCGAGCGGGATGATCTCCTCGGCGTGCGTGAAGCGCAGTTCCGCGCCCAGCGCGCTGGTGCCGGCCCGCTTGGCCTCGGCCTGCCGGAAGAAGTCGTCGAGCAGGACACCGGCCATCCGGTAGGTGATGTCGCTGTCCGCGAACCCGGGGCCCTTCTCGTAGAAGTCCTCGGCGTCACTCAGGTACCCGAACCACGCGGCGTCCCGCGGCGCGATGTAGCGCTCCATGGGCAGGGCGCGGTGGTCCGGCATCTCGGCGCTCAGGCTCGGGGCGATCGCGTAGAGGTTGTAGACCGCCCGGGCGGCGTCGACGTCGGAGGCCACGGAGGAGAACGCGCCGTCCACGACGCGCTGGACGAACGCGGGCTTGAAGATCCGCTCCAGGACCCTGCGGGCCGCCGGCGCGGTGGCGGGCTGCTCGGTGATGTCCTTCAGGGTGGTGGCCAGCCGCTGGTCGTGGTCGACGTAGTCGCGGTAGGCCGCGCCGCCCGCCGACTTGTGGAAGTAGAGCAGGTCCCGGTCGGCCCGGGCGGGCCGGATGAGCGGCGCGAGGGCGGGGTCGCCGGAGGCGAGGGCCCCGGTGAACACGGTGCCGCTGGCGACGGCGCGTGCCTCACCGGAGGTGACGACGTCGATGGGCTCACCGTTCTCGGCGATCCGCTGGAAGAGGCCGGGGAGCCGCTGCTCCAGGCGTGCGGCGGTGTCCCGTAGCTCCTGCTCGCCGCGTCCGCTGAGATTGCCGTACCCGACGGTGGCCATGGCCGCGAGGAGCGTCCGCACGTCGGGCCCGAACCGCCGCCCGGTGGAGGTGAGTTGGTCCTCGGCCGCGGCCCGGTCCCACAGCGCGAGCACGAGGTCGCCGTCCTTGCTGCTGGTGGCCGCACGCGAGCCGTGCCGGGACACGGTCTCGGTGAACACGGGCCGGTATCCGCGGGGAGCGCGCTGGTAACCGTGAGCGTTCTGCCGGGGCGCGTACGACGCCTTGGTCCCGTAACTGGTGAGCGACCGGGAGCCGGTGGCCTGGGCGGGCACGGAGGCGACGAGCAGCGCGGACAGGGTGGCGGCGAGGACTGGGACGAACCGTTTCATGCGGTGCAGCTTGATCGTCGCGGGTGAACGGGGGCCGGTGCCGAGGTTGCCGGGGCGGATCGGCGGGATGGCTCGTGGCCGTCGGCCAACGATGGCCCCCGGCATCAGCGGCTGTCAGCGGCCATCAGCGGCCACCGACGGCGGCCGTGCTGTGAGGCGTCACTCACGTGCCTGAGTGAAGGTGTGCGCCAGCTGTATGCGGGAGTTGAGGCCGAGTTTCCGGTAGACGCGGGTGAGCGTGGCCTCGACCGTCTTGACGCTGACGGTCAGGGCGGTGGCGATGTCGCGGTTGCTGGCCCCGGCGGCGGCGAGTTCGGCGCAGCGTTGTTCGGCGGAGGTGAGCCGGGGGTCGGTGGTGCCTGCCGGGGTGTCCTGCAGCCGGGCGAGGGTGCGTGCGGCGGTGCGGGCCCAGGGGAGTGCCTCGTGGGCGGTGAAGAGGTCGGCGGCGCTGTGCGCGGCGGCGCGGGCGCCGGCGCGCCGGCGCCCGCGCCGTTCGGTGTGGCTGAGCGCCAGCAGGGTCCTGCCGCGTTCGAGCGGGAGGTGGTGGAGGCGGTCGGCCGCGTCGGTGAGGCGCCGGGCGGCGGTGTCGTAGTCGCCGCAGGCGGCGTCCAGCAGTGCCTGGACCCGTTCGAGCGGGGGCAGCACCGTGTCCCTGCCGAGAGCGGCCGCCGTGCGGCGGGTGTCGTCCAGCAGGCCCTGCGCCTGGCTGAGGCGGCCGAGGGCGACGAGGGTCTCGGCGAATTCGGGGTGCCAGCGCAGCACGGACGGGTCGCGGACCCGCTGGAGCTCCTCCAGGGCGCGGACCTCCTTGAGGGCCTGCAGGGCCTCCTTGGGACGGCCGGCGGCCAGGAGGAGGTGGCCGAGGGCGAAGAGGTTGCGGGAGAGGAAGACCTTGTTGTCCTCCTGGCGGGCGGTGTCGACCCCGCGGCGCGCATGGGCGAGGGCGAGGTCGGTGCGCCGGGCGGCCCCCTCCGCGAGGGCGGAGGTGTAGCACGCCGGTGCGGGTGACAGGGCCGCTGCGTCGGTCAGCGCCTGGGCGCGGTCGGCGTGGTCGAGTGCCCTGGCGCACCGTCCGGCGCGCAGTTCGGCCTCGGCGAGGCCGCGCAGGATGTCCACCGTGGCCTCGGCGTCCCCCGTCCGCTCGGCCTCGACGAGCAGGGGGAGCAGCCCGGTGCGCGTCTCCTCGGGGCGGTCGTCGAAGAGGGCGTGCCGGGCGGCGAGGTGCTGGGGTGTGGCGTTGACGGGCAGGTGGGCGGTACGGGGCAGGGACAGGGCGCGGCTGAGGGTGGTCGCGGCGTCGGGGTGGCCGAGGATGCGTCGGACGCGGGCCTGCATCGTGAGGGCCATGACGGTGGTGGTGGTGTCGCCCGCGGCCTCGGCGAGGTCGGCGGCCCGGTCGGCGAGGGCGCACGCCCGTTCGGGGTCGCCCTCCTTGACATTGGCCCAGATGGACTGGCGGATCAGGATCTGCGCGGTGAGGTCGGACCGTCCGGCTGCCGCGTGGAGCGCGTCGGCGAACAACTCGTCCGCACCGTGCAGGTGTTGGCCGCTCGCGTCGATCAATGCGATGAGCGCGTCGATCCGTTGGGCGGCGGTGGTGTCGTGGCCGAGGACGAGGCGGGCGGCGGCCCGGCTGCGGGGCAGGTCCCCGCAGCGTGCGGCGTCGCGTACGGCGGTCAGGGCCCGTTCGGTGAACAGGTCGCCGGCGTCGTGCGGGGTGCGCTGGGCGGCGAGCAGGGAGAGCTCGGCCGCGAGGGCGTGTTCGCCCCGCAGCCGGGCGCGTACGGCGGCGCCGGCGGCGTGGTGTCCTGCCAGCGGCTCGCTGTCGTCGGCCGCCAGCACGCTGTGCCGGTCGCGGCGGACGCCGTCACGGCTGGCCCCGGCAAGGCGGGCGTGCAGGAGCCTGCGCGCGTGACCCGGCTGACGGGCCACGAGTTCGCCGGCGATCGCTGAAGCGGTGAAGCGCACCGTCCCGCCGGGCTGTTGCAGATCGACGAGTCCGGCCGCCTCGGCCTCGGCCAGGAGGTTCTCGGCTGCCGGACCCGCGAGGCGGCACAACAGGTCGAGGCCGGGCCGGTCGTCGAGCGCGGCGAGCGTGAGCAGGTCCTGGACCTCCGCCGACACGGTGTCCAGCCATGCGCCGACCAACTGGCGTGCCGGGGGCGGGAGGACCGGGTCGACGCCCGCGTCCTCGGTGACCGGCACGGCGGCGGTGTGGCCGCGCACCTGGGCGAGCGCCAGGGCCAGCGCGGGATTGCCGCCGCTGCCGGCGTGGACACGCGTGACCTCGCGGTGGGCGAGCCCGTGCGAGGACAGCAGGGTCGCGACCTGGGGGCAGGTCAGGGGCGGGACGCGCACCGCGTACGCGTCCTCCCCGCACCAGTGGCCGGCGGCCCCCGGGCGCCAGGTGCGCTCGGCCGCGATGACGGGCAGGTCCGGGGCCAGGCGCAGCGCCCAGCCCAGGACGGCCGCACTGTCCGCGTCCAGCCACTGGGCGTTGTCCACCACCAGCGTCATGGGAGGAGCGTCCCGCAGCAGGGCGGCGGTCTGCCGACGCAGCCGGAGGGCCGGACCGGCGACGTCCGGGGAGGCCGGCCGGCCGGCGGCCTCGTCGAGGCCCGTCGCCAACTCCCGCGCGGCGGGCAGGGGCCGCAGGGCGAGCGCGAGTTCGAGCAGTCCGGCGTAGGGGACTCGGGCGTCCTGCGGGCGCGGGGCCAGCCGCACGACGGGCAGCTCCAGCCGTCGCCCCAGCACCCCGGCCGCGGTGCTCTTGCCGATTCCCGGTGGTCCGAACAGGACGACCCGGCGGGTGCCGTTGATGTCCTCCGGCACCGCAGGCAGCACAAGGCCGTTCTCGTGGGACGCGCTCACCCACATCGCAGAGTCTTGCATCGGGCCATGGTGGGCCCACCGGACCTCCCCGGTCCACGTCAAGGGATCGCCCCGATGTCGGCCGACCCCCGCGTCCCTAGCCTCATGGCCACAGCCGAGCCAACCGCCGCTGAACGCCCCCCGCACCGCAGATGACGTTCTGCGGCCAACTCCCCGACGAGGCTCGGCGGAAGGATCGCGATGAACCGCAAGAACGCCCTGGCGACCGCCGTCGCGGCAGCCCTCGCCCTGGGCACCGTGACCGTGGTGGCCGCCCAGTCCACCGCGGCCGCCCACAGCTCCGTCGGCCGACCCGGCGCCGGATTCCGGGCGATGACGGCCGACACGCGCCGCGAGGCGATACGCACGGCCGACCGGGACGCGTCGGCGACCGCCCGCGCGCTCGGGCTGGGCCCCACCGAGCACCTGGTCGCCAAGGACGTGCTGATCGACGCCGACGGCGCCCGGCACGTGCGCTACGACCGCACCTACGGCGACCTGCCCGTGATCGGCGGCGACCTGGTGGTGCACCTCGCCGAGGACGGCCGGATCAGCGGCTCGGACCTGGCACACCCGGGTGCGATCCGTATCGCCGGCACCTCACCGAAGCTGACGCCGGCCGACGCCTCGGCCGTTGCGGTGAAGCACGCCGAACACGTGGAGCACGCGAGGACCAGGGGCTCGGACAGCAGCACCCTGGTGGTGTACGCGGCCGGCAAGGTACCGGTGCTCGCCTACCGTTCGACGGTCACCGGCGCGGGCGAGGCAGGCCCGGCCTCGCGCCAGGCGGTGATCGTGGACGCGCACAGCGGTGCGCCGCTTGACCAGTACGAGCTCCACCAGAACGTCACGGGCACCGGCAACGGCATCAACGTGGGCCAGGTCTCCCTGGAGACCACCCAGTCCGGGAGCGGTTACACCCTGACCGACGCGGACGCCTACCTGTCGACCGTGTTCCTGGCCGACGACATCGCGATCGGCTGACCGGCCCGCTCACCGCACGTGGTCCCGCGACCAGGAGCCCCGCCCGGGCCCTGGCCGCGGGACCACCGCGTACGCGGAGGAACGCGGTGACCATGGTGGACGTCAGTCCCACGCGTTGAAGAGCAGGCCGCCCAACGTGGTGACGCCGTAAAGGCGCGCTTGACGCCACTCGTGCCGGGTGAGCACCGCGGTGTGCACCGCGCTGAGTGGTGTGGCGAGTCGTCCGGCACCGAGCACCACGAAGTCCGCGTCGGTGAAGACCCGGGCCCACGGCGGGGGAGGGAGGAATGCGTCCCCGTACCAGTCCCGGCGTGTTCGGGCGAAGGCGACCCAGGGGTGATGGGCGTGGCACAGGACGATGTTCTCGCCCGCGCGCGTCACGACGGATGCGGTGTGGAAGGTCCGGGGGTATGCCTGTTCCTCCACCTCGCCCACTTCGCCTCCGGCGATCCGGGCAGCGGCGTACAGGGCGGTGCGGAATGCCCGCAGGTCGGTCATCGGGAGCGGGCCGTCCCCCGGCCGGAAGAAGCCCGTCGCCCCCCGCGGCAGCGTGAAGCCGGTGTCGTCCTCGTCGGCCATGCCGTTCCTACTGCCCGGGAGAGGAGGCCGAGCACTCGGCATCAGGGAACACTCCGGTAGCCCGGTACGGAAGGCCAGCGGACCGTCAGCACCACCGACTCCTCCTCCGCGTGCCAGGAGTGGTCGACGCCCCGGCCCCACACGACGTAGTCGCCCTGCCGGGACAACAGGACGCTGCGGCCGGGCAGCTCCACGCGGAACCGCCCGCTGATGAGGACCAGCAGGGCGGTGCGCTCCTCGCCGGTCACCCACTCGGCCCGCTCGTCGCCCTGGGGGTGGACACCCCACTTGATCTCCACGGCCTCGCTGTGCCGGGGGTCGGAGACGTCCTTGAAGTGCCCCAGCAACCACCCCCGGTCCAGTGCCGCGTCACTGCCCGCATGGCCCACGTACACGCTGTCGCTCATGGATCCGGAAGGTAACAGCGGCCTTCCCGGCACGGGTGGGCGGGACGCCGCCGCGCACCGGTGTCCTCCGGTCGGGTGACTGCTGCAACCGGGGCGGCCCCGGAGGCGGAAGAGGTCACGAATGGGTGCGCGGGCACCCCCGCCCCGGTACCCGTACCGGCTGTGAAGGGAAGGGCCATGAGACTGCGCGACGAGTTGCCGGTGGACCACCGGCTCGCGACCGTGTACCGCTACGGCGCCGGACTGTGCGGCGTCGTCCTCCTGGTGTTCGGCGTCCTCGGTTTCGCCGACCAGTTGCGCCCGTTCGACACCGACGGGAGCAGCGTCGCGGGGATGTCGACCAACGGGCTGCTCAGCCTGGTCTCCGTGGTGTTCGGGCTGCTGCTGGTGGCGGGCGCCGTGATCGGCGGGAACATCGCCTCCACGCTCAACATCACCGTGGGGTCACTGTTCCTGCTCAGCGGCTTCGTCCACATCTTCATCCTGGACAAGCCCGCCAACCTCCTGGACTTCGGCATGTCCAACGTCTTCTTCAGCTACGCGATGGGCCTGCTGATCGCGACCTTCGGGATGTACGGGCGGGTCTCCGGAGGGCTGTCCCACGACAATCCCTACTGGCGCCGCCGCCACCCGCGCGAGGCGGCCCGCGAGTCGCTCCACGCCCGGCGCGGTCAGCTCCCGCCCGCCGCCGTCGCCGCGGTGCCGTCCGGGCCGGCAGGTGCGGCCGGGGTCGAGGGGGAACCCCTCACCCCGGTGCGCCGCGGCCGGCGGTGACGGCACCCCCCACGGCACCTCGGTCCGGGCGCCCCGGCGGTCGCCGGTCAGCTGTTGCGCCGTACCAGCGAGGCGTTCAGCGCCGTCGCGAAGCCGCACCAGGCGGCGTACGGCAGTAGGGCCCACGCGCCCGTGCGGTCGACCTGGGCGGTGCGGCGCAGCAGGTCGGCGTTGGCGACGTCGAGCAGCACGGTGCCCACCAGTCCGGCCCGGGGGCTGCGGCGGGCGAAGAACAGCCAGTTCCAGCCGGCGTTCAGGGCCAGGTCGACCGCGAGGCTCGCGGTGAGCTTCCGGCGCCGGCGGGCGTCCTCGGCGCGGCCGAGGGCGTGCCCGGCGGCGTAGGCGACGGACGCGTACAGCGGGGTCCACGCGGCGCCGAAGCTCCACGGCGGAGGCTGCCACGGCGGCTTGCGCAGGGCGCGGTACCAGGCGCTGTCGGCGTCGACCGCCATGGCGCCCACCGCCGCGGTGGCCGTCACCGCGGCGGCCGCAGTCCCGTAGCGGAGCAGGGCGGGGGAGGAGCGGTCGGCCCGGTCCCTCTGCGTCAGTCTCATGCTCCGCGTGTGCCCTCGCGCCGGCTGCTCTCACGCGGCGGGACCCGGCGGGGCTCCCGGGACCGTCGTAAACCGCTCAAAAGCATGGATATCAACCCTTACCGGTGGGTAGGATGTCCGTCGTCCCTGCCGGGTACGCGGCGACGTCACGACACGCGCCGCGTCGTCAGCCTGGGCCGACTGGCCCGCGAGAGCCGGCAGGGACGAGCGATGGCCGAACAGTACGCATGCCCGACCACACCCCCACCGCACTGGCGCGACCGCGCGGCCTGCATCGGTGAGGATCCCGAGATCTTCTTCCCGCTGTCCGACAGCCTCGCCGCCGGCGCGGACGCGCGAGCGGCGATGGCGATCTGCCGGCGCTGTCCCGTGCTCCTCGACTGCCGCGCCTGGGCCGTCGAGCACGGCGAGGACGACGGCATCTGGGGCGCCACCACGGCCCCCCAGCGCCGTGCGCTGCGCCGCGCCACCGGCGACACCCTGGCCGCACCGGCGTACCAGCGAGGGCGGACGGGTCACCAGGACGGATGAGGACGTTGTTGGCATCCCGGACGGCTCCGGCGGGAAGCCGCAGGAGATGGACTGGGAGGTGCGTGTGCAAGGGGACGAGGCACTGGGACTGGACGAGGTGCTGAGAGCGGCGGAGGACGCGGCGCCGGGGGAGTCGGTGGACGTGGTGGCCCGGAACCTGGAGAAGCGGTTCTCGGCCGCCGAGGTGTCGTTCTGGCTCGTCGACACGCTCGGGCGGGAAGCCGTGCGCCTCCCCAGGGCGGGCACGCCCGCCCAGAGCCGCGGCCGGGTCGAGACGGTCCGGCTGGCGGGGAGCGTCTTCGAGCGGGTCCTGCGCACCCAGCGACTGCACCAGGAGGAGGACGACGAGGGCCGCTGCCGGATGGTCGCCCCCGTGACGAACCGGGGTGACTGCATCGGGGTCCTCGACCTGCTCGTCCCGTCGGCGGACGACGCCGTCCGGGACGGGGTCGCCCAAGCGGCGCACGCGCTCGCCTACATCGTGGTCACCGACCGGCGGTACACCGACCTGTACCACTGGGGCCGGCGCACCACCACGATGAGCCTCGCCTCGGAGATCCAGCACCAGCTGCTGCCCTCGTCGGCCTGCTGCGAGGCCGCCCAGTTCACCCTCGCCTGCGGCCTGGTCCCGGCCGACGACATAGGCGGCGACACCTACGACTACGCCGTCGACCAGGAGACCCTGCACCTGTCGATCACGGACGCCATGGGCCATGACACCGCCTCCGCGCTGCTGGCCACGCTCAGCGTCAACGCCCTGCGGGGAGCCCGGCGCGCCGGGGCCGACCTCCTGGGCCAAGCCCACGCCGCCCATGAGGCGATCATCCGCCACGGCCGCGGTATGACCACCGGGCAGTTGCTGCGGGTCCGGCTCGAGAGCGGTGACTGCGAGCTGGTCAACGCCGGTCACCCGTGGCCGCTGCGGCTGCGGGACGGCCGGGTGGAGGAACTGACCCTCAAGGTCAACCTGCCGTTCGGTGTCCCTTCGCCGATCGGCTACGTCGTGCAGCGGCTTCGACTGGAGCCGGGCGACCGTCTGGTGCTGGTCACCGACGGCATGCGCGACCGGGCCGCCGCCGCGGTGGACATTCCGGCCCTCCTGGGGGACACGCGCGACGAGCACCCCCGCGAGGTGGTGCGCGCGCTGACCATGGCGGTGCACGAGGCCTGCGGGGGCTCGCTGCCCGACGACGCCACGACGCTGGTGCTGGACTGGCACGGCGGCGGTGACGTCCAGCGCCACAGCAGCGGCGGCTCGAACCAGGAGAGACCGGACGCCCGGCCGTGATCCCAGCGCCCCTTAACCGCTCCCTCCTGGTGTTGCGCAGGCAGGTACCGGCCGCCTCCCACCGCGCCTCCTGAGCTGCGGCGCGGACGGAAAGCCCGCACGCTGGAGGTCGGCCGACGCTCCGACCGTGCCGACAGCGAGGGAGAACCGGTGGACGACAGCGAGCGGAAAGAGACCTGGGAAGACTTCCGTGAGGTGGTCAACATGCGGCCGGGTGACCTGGAGGAGTGGCTGGACACCGACCAGTCGCGCGACGCCGGGCAGCACAAGGACGGCGGCGAGTCCACCGGTCACGCCTCCGGCCGGCGGATCGCGGAGATCCTGCGCGCCAAGAAGGGCGACCTCTCCGACGACGACTACCAGCACATGCGGAAGGTCGTCGGCTACGTCCGGCGGCACCTCGCCCAGCGGCCCTCGGGCGACGTGCGGGACACCCGCTGGCGGTACTCGCTCATGAACTGGGGGCACGACCCGCTGGCCTGACGCGCTGAACCCAGCGCCGAAGACAGCGCCGGGCGGCCCACCGGGCGGGCGGGGGCCCGCTGGGTTCCCCGGTCAGCTCGTGCCGCGCCGGGCCGCCGTGCGGATCGCCCCTTCGGCCTCCGCCAGACCGTCGATCAGGGACGGGTCGTCGAGTCCCGGTACGCACACCACCCGGCCGGCGTCCAGCGCCGCGAGTGAGGCGTCGAGGACCTGGTCCACCGGCATGCCGCCCTCGTCGTGCACGGCCTGGTCACGTCCCGGCACCGGCTCGTGGCCCCGGGAACGATGGAACTCGGTGGCCGTCAGCCCCGGGCACAGCACCTGGATCCGCAGCGGTGTGCCGGCCAGCTCGGCCGCGAGGGTGCGGGTGAAGGTGACGACGTAGCCCTTGGTGCCGCCGTACACCGCGCGCTCGGGCAGCGGGTGCGGCGGCAGCGAGCCGGCGAAGGCCAGCTGCGAGGCGACGTTGACCACGGTCCCGGCGCCGCGCGCCAGCATGCCCGGGACCGCGGCCCGGGTGAGGGCGGTGACGGCCACCACGTTGACGTGCAGCACCTTGGCCAGGAGGTCCGGCTCGAGTTCCGCGAAGGAGCCGTAGCCGTTGATGCCGGCGTTGTTGAGGAGGAAGCCGATGTCGTCACCCGCCGCCCGGTCCACCACCCGCGCCAGGTCCTCGGGCGCCGACAGGTCGGCCACCAGGGTCTCCACCGTGGTGCCGGTCTCCTCGCGCAGCCGCCGGGCGAGGTCGTCGAGCCGCTGCGCCCTGCGGGCGACGAGGACCGTGTCCCACCCCTGGGCAGCGAGGCGCTCCGCGTAGGCCGCGCCGATGCCGGAGGACGCGCCCGTCACCAGGGCCGTACCGCGTCGTGTGCTCACCCGTGCCCCACCTTTCAGCTCGCCGGCCTGCGGTGTACCCGTACCGGGCCCGTTGTACCAGCCGACCACCCGCGCGCCGGACACGGGGGCGCGGGCCGTTCCATCGGGCGGATCAGGACTGCAGGGCGGGTGCGGTGGCGGGCGTACGGTGGACCGCGCTGCGGTAGGTGGCGATGCCCGTCGCGAGCAGCCAGTAGCTCAGCAGGGCGCCCATCAGGGCCGTGCTGCCCCAGCCGTTCGCCGCGTAGAAGTGCGCCGGCTCGTTGCCGAAGAACAGGGACGGCACGAACGCCAGGTTCACCGCGGCGAGGACGTAGGCGGAGCGGCCGGTCCAGCGGGGGAGCAGGTGCGCCCGGGTGACCCCGTAGCCGACCGCGGTGAGGAACAGCGCGAGCAGCAGGCGGCCGATGGAGCCGTAGAGGATGTACGTGCCGCTGACCGTGATCGTCGGGTCGATCGGGTGGTCGGTGGCGATGACCGCGCCGGCCTCCAGACCGCTGGAGACCAGGGTGACCGTCGCGTAGACCAGGCCGGTGGCGAAGGCGACCGTGCCGACCCATTCGTGGGCGGGGCTCACCTGCTTGAGCAGCTCGCGGAAGCCCGTGACGAACAGGATGAGGCCGGCCAGCGCGACGATGCCGATCAGCAGGCGCGTGAGCACGTTGGCGTCCGGCGGCGGGCCCGAGTAGAGGAAGTACAGCGGCACTTCGACGATGAAGCAGACCGCCGCCGCGATGCCGGCCAGTCCCGTCAGGCGCCTGGCGAGGATGTCGTTCATGTGGTTCCCCCGAAGTGAGTTCGGCCGGTGCCGGGTCCGGCGTCCGTGTGACGCCGACGAGGAAGACTCTCCCGCTTACGGCGTGCCGCGTCGCTGGGCCTGGACACCGGACCGGGGGTGGTCCTACGGACACTCCCGGTAGGCTCTCACGGCGACTCGTCCCCGTGGCGGGGGGCTCTCACGTCGCCTCGTCCCCGTGGCGGTGGGCGACCCGCCACCACCCGTCCTCGCGGCGGTAGACCTGCGTCACACGGAGCGTGTAGCTCCTGGGCCGGCCGTGGACGGACACGGACGTGTGCTCGAAGCCGGCTGTCCAGGCATGGTCGCCCACCACGTCGCACGCGCGTACGTCGAACGCGTACGAGGTGCAGTCGGAGAAGCCCTCCGCGAGGTGGGTGAAGAGCTCGTCGACCTCGCGCAGCCCGAAGGCGTTGCGCCAGGCGCCGAGCACGCTCACCGGCTCCTCGTGGGACCACAGCGCCCTGCGCGGGCCCGCGTCGCCGTTGTGCAGGGCCAGCTCCGCCGTGTACAGGTCGGATCCGACCCAGGCCAGGAAGTCGTCGCGCTCGCTCATGTCAGCCATCGAAGCGCCGCTCCGGCCCGGCCGCCTCCCGGCCCGGCAGGTGGGTGAGCCGCGATCGGACCGTCCGGCGGGTCGGCCGCTCAGCCACGTGCCACGGGCAGCCCTCAATCAGCCAATCAGCCAATCAGCCGCCGGCCGAGCCGACCGAGGCCGAACCGCCGGAGGTCCAGCCCGAGTTGGGCACGGGCCGGGAGCGCTTGCTGCGTTCGGTGCGCAGCTCCACCACGACCCCGGCCGGACCGAGCAGGGCTTCCAGCGCGTCGGCCAGCTGCTGTGGGTCGCCGCCGAACGGGAGGGGGTCGAGCCGCTCCCGGCCTTCCCGCAGGCCGAGTTCCAGCACGAGCGTGGAGACGGCCGGCTTGGGGTCCCCCTCGTACGGCTCCACCACCTCGTGCGTCAGCCGCACTTCGCGCAGGGAGCCGACGGGCAGCCAGTCGTCCGGCCCGGCGGTCCGGACCAACCGCAGGGACGCGGGGACCCCGGCCGGCGCGAACTCCACCCGCAGGATGCTCCGGGCCCGGGAAAAGGCCACCGCCGGCCAGCCGATAAGGTACTCCAGCCCCGCGATCACCCCCACCACCACGCACACGGTCGACGCCTGCGCCCCGGCCAGCGCCATCCAGAAGGCGACGACCAGGGTCGGCACGATCAGGAGGAGCGGGGTCAGCAGCGCCGGCCCCACCGAGGTCAGCGCGATCAGCACCGGCCCGGTCGGCGAGCCGTCGCGCAGGACCAGGTCCGTCGAGTCGTGGCCCTGTCTGAGTGCGGGATCGGTGGCCATGCCTCCAGCGTAGGGCCAGTCCGGGCATCGGCGTAGGGCCCGTCCGCAGGAGCGCCTCGGCCCCATCCGGCGGGCAAGGCAAGGCAGTTGCAGCGCGAACCCACCTCGGAAAGCCCCCCGTCACTTCACTGCCCGCGACGGCTCACGTCACCGCCCCGGGGCCCGTGACGGACCTGAGCCCGGGGCCGGTGCGGCGGCATCCGTACCGTGAGCCGGTGCGGCAGTGGAGAGTTCCCCGTGTTCGTGGCAACTGCCGCCTTCCTGCAAGCGCTCGGCCAGGGCGAAGGCGTCCCGCGTCTTGGGGTGGGACGTGCCCAGCCGGGCGTCCAGGATCAGTGCGCCCCGGCGCGCGAGGACCGCCGCGGCCGGGTCGCCCAGCGCGTGCACGGCCCGGGCATTGAGCAGCAGGGCGTACCCGATGTACAGGTGGTCCGGCGCGTAGCCGGCCTCGCGGATCCGTAACGCCCGGGAGATCAGCGGCAGGGCCACGGCGTGGTCGTCCAGGTCGAGGTGGACACCCGCCAGGGCCATCAGGTCGAAGCTCACGTACGGGTCGTCCGGTCCGTACGCCGCCTCGTCGATCCGCAGGGCCCGTTCGGCCAGGGGCACCGCCGCCTGGTGGTCACCGAGGAGGTGGCGGATCCGGGCCAGGGTGGCCAGGTCCGTCGCGATGGCGGGACTGTCCGCCGGCAGACAGGACTCGTGCAGGCCCAGCGCACGTTCCGCGAGTGGACGTGCCCTTTCCGGAGCGCCGCGGTCCCGGTGGATCTGCGCCAGGGTGATCAGGTCGAAGCCGATCTTCGCGTCCCTCTCCGCGTCCTTCTCCGCGTCCTTCTCGGCGTCCCGCTGTCCGACCGATTCGTCGATCGCGAGAGCCCGCTCGCACAGGGGCAGTGCCACCGGGTGCTCCCCGACCGAGAGGAGGAAGGCGGACGCCAGCCGCAGCAGAGTCGCCGAGTCGGTGGCGCACTCGGCGGGCGGCTCGCCTTTGGTCACCGCGAGCACGTGCGGGAGCAGTGCCTGCCATCGCGACGGCGCCTGCGGGTCACCGTGGATGTCGTGCGGCACCGCCGCGAGCAGCGCCCGGCACAGCCGTACGCGCGCGTCGGTGCGCACGTCGTCGGGCATCGCGGCGCGGACGGCGGCCTGCACCAGGCGGTGCAGCACCAGGGAGGACGCGCCGCGCCGGGCGAGCCCCAGGCCGGCGAGGGCGCCGACCGTCGTGTCCCACGCCACCGGATCGGCGGCCGCCGCGATCAGCGGTTCGCCGCCGTGACCGAACAGGTCCAGCGGGATCGGTTCCGGTGCGAGCAGCGCGCACAGCTCCAGCAGCCGCATGGCCTGCGGCTGCCGGCTCCGCAGCGTGCGCACGCTGAGCTGCCACAGCGTCGCGACCACCACCGTGGGCCGGTCGGCCAGTTCACCCAGGGCGATCATGTCCTCCAGCCGCGACGCCAGCAGGTCCAGGTACTCCGCGGGCGCGGTGTGGTGGTAGTCCATGTACCCGGCCGCCTGCTCCAGTGCCAGCGGAAGGTCACCCAGGTGCTCGGCGATCCGGTCCGCCACCGCCGCGGTCATGCCGTCCACCCGCCGGGTCAGCAGCTCCACCGCCTCCCGCCTGGAGAAGACGTCCAGCTCGACGACGCCGGCCCTCCCCGACCAACCGCGCCGCCGGGTCGTGACGATGAGGTGGCCGCCGCTGCCCAGGTCACCCGACGGCAGCACGTCCAGGAGTGGGCCGGGCCGCTCCCCGTTGTCGAAGATGACCAACCGGGGCCGGTGCTTGCGCAGTTCGCGGTAGACCCGGGGGACGACCTGTTCGGAGGCCACCTCCGCCAGTCCCAGCTCCCGGGCCAGCGAAGCGAACTGCGACGGCACCAGAGCGGGCTCCTCGGCGTCCACGAACGCCACGAACCGGTAGGCCGAGCGGTAGCGGTAGGCGTACTCGACCGCGAGCTGTGTCTTGCCGACGCCGCCCAGCCCGTGCACGACCTGCATCGCGCCCTCACCGTCCGGGGCCAGGCGCCGCCGTAACGCGCGCAAGGTGGCGTCGCGGCCGGTGAAGTGGGTGTTGCGCGGCGGCAGCCGGTAGGTCGCCGGACGGTGCCGCGGGCCCGGAACGCGGGCCGCCGGCGCGCGGACCTCCCCGGCGGCGGCCTCGAACAGGTCGGTGAGCGTGGCGTGGTCGCGACGCAGCCGCGCGAGTTCCTCCTCGCAGGAGAGGTCGATCCGACCGGCGTGCGCGGCGCGGACGCAGGCGATCACATAGGCCGCGACCCGCTCCCACGGGGGCGGCCTGCTGAACTTGCCCGCCAGCAGGTCCGACAGCGACGACCGGGTGAGGACACAGTGCTCGTCGTGCGCCAGCAACAGCGCCTGCGCCGGTGAGCCCGCGGCCGTGCGCAACCGCTGCAACCGGTTGACGAACCAGCCTTGCGGTGAGCCGGGTCCCCTCATGTACGCGGCCTTCCCCCGCTCGGCCCTCCGGAACCGTCCGGACTCCGGAGCCCGCGGACGCGGTGTGTCCAGCGGGAAAGCCCAGCGGATCCGGGCTCCTCCGGGACCACCGCACCCGAGCGGCGCCACCCGGCACCGTGGACGGCGGCGGAGACAGTACGCCGACGACCTGAACTCGACGAGGGGATCCACGATGGAACTCAAGGCAAGCCTCACCCGATTCGCCAGCGCGGGTGCCGCGCTCGCCTGCGGTGCGGCGCTGCTGGCCGGCGGCGCGGCCCCGGCCCGGGCGGCGGCCGTGAACTACCAGGTGATCAACGGCAACAGCAGCAACTCCTGCCTCCAGGTCAACATCTCGGGCGGCAAGGGCGACCTGGTCCTCGGCACCTGCGACCGCAGCGCCAAGCAGGTGTGGCAGATCAGCGGCGGCGTCTTCAGGAACCCGGCGTCGGGCCACTGCCTCGACGCGAACGGCGCGGACGTCTACACGTACCCCTGCAACGGTGGCGCGTACCAGAAGTGGACGACCACGTCCGGCAGCCCGAAGTCCATCCGGCACGACTGGAGCGGCAAGTACCTGGACGCGAACGGAAGGGTGGGGGCCACGGTCGGCCTCCAGCCCACCATCAGCACGGCGTCCCGCTGGGTGATCGACCCGGTCTGACCCGTCGGCCGACCCCGTGGGCCGGGCGGGCCGCCCTCACCGGCGGCCCGCCGCGCCACCACCTCCGCGAGCACTCGGCTCCCCGTGCGTTCACGGCCTCGCTCCCCGAGCAGGCTGCCCCCGGGTGAACCCGGACGGCCTCCCCGCGCGGCGGCCCGCGTACTCCGGCCCGCGGCCCCTACGGTGTCGGACGTGCTGCTGAGCTGTGCATTCGTGAATCTGAAACCCGGCGTGGGCAAGACCACCAGCGCGGTGTGGCTGGCCCACGCCCTCTGCGCGATGGACGTGCCGCCGCTGCTCGTCGACAGCGACCCGGCCGGTTCGGCGCTGCGCTGGAGCGAACTCGCCGGCGGTTTCCCCTTCCCCGTCATCGCCCTTCCCGTGGGCGACGTCCACCGCCGCATCGACGACTTCCTCGGCGGGCGGCAGGCCGTGGTGCTGGACGCGCCGCAGCTGGAGGACCACGCCCGCATCGCCCGTGGCGTGATGCGCCACGCCGACGAGTGGATCGTGCCGGTCACCCCCGCGCCCATCGAGCTGGACCGGATGGCGCCCATCCAGGCCGAGATGGGCGAGGTGCAGTCGCTGCGCGCCGAGCCGGCCCGCACGGCGGTGCTGCTCAACCGCACCAACCGCCGGGAGTCCACCCGGACGGGTCCGGACGCCGACGCGCGCGAGGTGCTCGCCGAGCGGGGCTTCGACGTGCTGGACACGCAGATCGCCCGCCTCGACCTGTACTCCCAGTCGTTCGGGGGGCCGGTCCAGGTGGAGCACACGGCCTACATGGACCTGGCCGCCGAACTCCTCAAGCGCCGGGAAGGCGCATGAACCCCGAGCGTCAGGAAGGCCCATGAACCAGCGCAAGGACAACTACCGCGCGGCCCTGCGGCGTGAGCCGGTCGAACCGCAGCCGCCCGCGCCCCGCGTGACGACGCTGAGCAACCGCTACGTGCGGGTCACCATCGAACTCGACGCGGACGTGCAGCGCCGGCTGGACCGGTGGGTGACCCCGGCGGCCGCCTTGGTGACGGGCACGGCGAGGACCGCGCTCGGCGTGGTCACGGCGCTCACCGACCGGGTGCCGTCGTCGGACGCCGCGAGCCGTACCTGATCCGTGGGGGAGGGGGCGGGCAACCGGCCCGTTCCTCCCGGCCTCAGCCCTTCGAACGGGCGTAGTGCCGGGACGCCTTGGCCCGGTTGCCGCAGCCCGCCATGGAGCACCAGCGGCGGGTGCCGTTGCGTGAGGTGTCGAAGAAGTGCAGGATGCACGCCTCGTGGGCGCAGCCGCGGATGCGGTCCGGGGCGGTCGCCAGCAGGTCCAGGTAGTTGCGCGCGGCCAGCCACGCCGGTCCCCAGGCCGGGTCGCCGAACTCCGGCACCTCGCCCGGCCCTTCGGCGGTGAGCGTGGCCCGGATCCGGCCGTGCCCGAGGACCGCGTCGACCGCGGCGCGGCCCTCCTCGTCGCCGGTGCCGTCCACCACCCGCAGCAGGGCGTCACGCGTCCGGAGCAAGTGGCGCAGGGTCGCCGGGTCCGCGGGGAACCGGCCGTCGCCGAGCCCGTTCGCGTCCAGCCAGAGCGTGAGCCCGTCCAGGTCGCCGAGCAGGTCCTGGACGACGCCGTCGCTGTTCCAGCGGGTGTTGAGCAGGTCCAGCGCGAGCGGTTCGCCGGTCAGGGGGCGCGGGTCGGGGGCGACGGGCATGGCGGACTCCTTCCGAGCTAACCCCTCAAGCCTACGTGACTGGTTGACTCACCTCCACTCTAACCACTAACCTAACTGTCAACGGTTACATCTGCGAGGGAGAGCCATGACCATGCGCACCGGCCACATCGGCCTCAACGTCACCGACCTCGACCGCTCGCTCGCCTTCTACCGCGACGTCCTGGACTTCGTGGTGGTGGGGGAGGGCAAGGAGGAGGGCAGGCGGTACGCGTTCCTCGGCGACGGCGAGACCCTCGTCCTCACGCTGTGGGAGCAGGCGGCCGACGCGTACGACCCGGGCAGGTCCGGGCTGCACCACCTCGCCTTCGAGGTCGATTCGATCGAGCGGGTCACGGCGTACGAGCAGGCCCTGCGCAGGCGCGGCGTCGACTTCGCCCACGACGGTGTGGTGGCCCACCGCGAGGGGGCCGCGTCCGGTGGCATCTTCTTCCACGACCCCGACGGCATACGGCTGGAGATCTCCGCGCCGTCCGGTGCCGATGGCGCCCCCGCGCCGCACGCGTCCGCTCCGACCTGCGGTTTCTTCTAGCCGTGGGCGCCCCGGGGATCTACCACGAGGGCTCGCGCGCCGTCCAGGACCGGGCCGGGGTCCGCGACCTCGCCGATCACGTCGGCCGGGCGGTGGGCGACGGCATCAAACCGGTGGCGGCGGCCTTCCTCGAGCTCCAGCCGCTGCTGGTGCTCGGCGCGGCCGCCCCGGACACCGGGCGGGTCTGGGCGTCACCGCTGGCCGGACGGCCCGGCTTCGTCCGGGCGACCGGCCCCCACCGGATGTCCGTGTCCGGCGGGCTCCGTCCTGGCGACCCGCTCACCCGTGCCCTCGCCACCGACGGCACCCCGGTCGCGACCATCGCCCTGGACCCGCGCACCCGCCGCCGCATGCGTCTCAACGGTCAACTCCGGCCCACGGAGGCGGGATTCGCGGTGGCGGCGGACCGCGTCTTCGCCAACTGTCCCAAGTACATCCAGCGGAGGGAGTCCTACGAGCTGCTGCCCGAGCGGGCCGCCGGCACCCCGACGCGCGGCCGCGAACTGACCGACGCACAGCGGACGTTCGTCGCCTCGGCGGACACCTTCTTCCTGGCCACCGCGCACGACGGCCACGCCGAGGTGAGCCACCGGGGCGGACTCCCGGGCTTCGTGCGCACCGACTCGGCGCGCGAGGTGAGCTGGCAGGACTACGCCGGCAACGCCATGTTCCTCACCCTGGGCAACCTCGCCGTGGACCCCCGCGCCGGACTGCTGTTCCTGGACTGGACGACGGGCACCACCCTCCAGATGACCGGGGAGGGGCGCACGGAGTTCACGGCGGACGGGGAGCGCCGGGTGCGCTTCACGGTGTCCGAGGTGATCGAGACACCCGGCGCGGTGCCGCTGCGCTGGTCGGAACCGGAGCCCTCGCCCGCCAACCCGCCGGTCACGCCGTAACGTCCACCGTCGGGACGCTGGACGCCGGATCGCGGTCCGTCACAGGAAGCGCCGGATCGGGATGACCGCGGCCTCCTTGGCGCGCTGCCGGACCGGCCGGCGCTTCCACCGTTCGAGGTCCATCTCCACGCTGCGCTCCACGTCGGCGTCGTAGTCGGCGTCCAGCACGGCGGTGAACTCCTCGTCGAGGACCGCGAGCATGACCTCCTCGTCGTGGTCCATCGACCGGCGGTTGAAGTTGGTGGACCCGATGAGCGAGGCCACCGAGTCCACGGTGATGATCTTGGCGTGCATCATCGTCGGCTGGAACTGCCGGATGCGCACCCCCGCCTCCAGCAGGCGCTCGTAGTAGTGCTGGCCGGCGAGCCGGCAGGCGCGCTGGTCGGTGTACGGGCCGGGCAGCAGGATCTCCACCCGCACGCCCCGGCGAGCGGTGTGGCACAACAGGTCGATGAAGTACGGGTCCGGCGCGAAGTAGGCCGTGGCGAGGCGGAAGCGCTCCTCGGCGGAGGTCAGCATGACCCGGATCAGGGTCTGCATGTCCTGCCAGCCGAGGCTCGCCGAGCCGCGCACCACCTGGACGACCGACGAGCCGGGCTGCCGGTGCTCGGTGAACCGGTCGCGGTCGTCGAAGAGCTCGTCGTGGCACTCGGCCCAGTTCTGGGCGAAGGCCGCGGCGATGCCGTCCACCGCGGGGCCGCGCACCTGGACGTGCGTGTCCCTCCACTCGTCGGGGGTGCGGGCGTCGCCGCACCACTCCTCCGCGATGCCGACCCCGCCGGTGAACGCCGTGTCCTCGTCGACGATCAGCGCCTTGCGGTGGCAGCGGTGGTTCTGCTTGAACGGCGACAGCCAGACGGGCTTGCGGAACCAGGCGACCTGCACCCCGGCCTCGTCCATCAGGTCCAGCAGGTCCGGCTCGATCTCCTTGGCGCCGAAACCGTCGAGCAGCAGCCGCACCCGCACGCCCGCCTCGGCGCGGTCGGCCAGGGCGGCGGCGAAGTCGCGGGCGATCTGGCCGCGCCAGTACACGAACGTCATCATGTCGATCGTGTGGCGGGCACCCCGGATCGCCGCGAGCATCGCGGGGAAGATCTCGTCGCCGTTGCGCAGGGGGATCAGTTCGTTGCCCTCGGTGGCGGCCACGCCGATCAGCCGCTCCAGGCGGCGACGCAGGCGTTGCTTACGGGCCTCCGCGTCGAGTGCGCCGTGCGGCACGGCGGAGACGGGTATGCCGTCGAGGATCACGCGGACTCTCCTGGCGGGTCGAAGGAACAGACGGCGAGCCCGGCCAACGGCCGGACCCAGAGGAGCGGATGCCCGCCAACCGTGAGCTCACGCGCGGCGTCGTCCACGGCGTGGCTCACGCGGCGCTGTGGCCGACCGGAGAGAGACACCGCCTACGGCGAAGACGGGCCGGTCGGCGGTCGCCAGCCGTGGGCGAGGAAGTCGAAGACCTCCTCGACGGCGGCCCTGTGGTCCTTCTGGCCCTGTGCCAGGGCGGGGACCTCCAGCACGAAACGGGCGAGCGCGGTGCAGGCCAGGGTGTCGTGGTCGACCCCGAACTCGTCGGCGATGGCCGCGCCGAGGGTGTCGGTATGGCGGGCCCACATGCGTTCGGCGTAAGCGCGCAGCGCCGGTGTGGAGTCGACCAGGTGGTTGAACTCCTGGCGCTGCGGGTGGGACGCGATCGGCAGCCAGGTGTCGAGCACGTGCCGGCGCAGGGCGTCGAGGACGCTCTCGCCGGGCCCGCGGTCCCGCACCGCGGCGACCAGCCGGGCGTCGTTGCCCTCCTCCTGGTCGAAGACCAGGGCTTCCTTGCCGGTGAAGTGCTTGAAGACGGTGGCGGTCGACACGTCCGCCTGCTCGGCGACGTCCCGGATGCTCACCCGGTCGTAGCCGCGCTCCATGAAGAGCTGGAGCGCGGCGTCCGCGATCGCCTGCCGGGTCGCCGCCTTCTTGCGTTCCCGGCGGCCGACGAGGGGTTCGGTCATGAGGCCACTCTACCCGACAGTGGAACAGGGCAATCAGTTGTCGGATTCTACTTTTATCCATAGTCTCCTTTCATTCCCCTCCCGTACCTGTGAAAGGGAACTCCCGTGACTCCTTCTCCGCACCCCACCCGGGCCCGGACGGCGATCGTCGGCGCCGGCCCCGGCGGGCTGACGTGCGCCCGCATCCTCCAGCGGCACGGCCTCGAGGTCACCGTGTACGACCGCGACCCCGGACCGGGCGCGCGCAACCAGGGCGGCACCCTGGACCTGCACGCGGACAACGGCCAGGTGGCCCTGCGCGAGGCCGGTCTCCTCGACGCGTTCTTCGAACTGGCCCGCCCCGAAGGCCAGGAGATGCGCCTATTGGACCCGACCGGCGCCCTCCTCGCCCACCGGCGTCCCGGCCCCGGCGAGTTGTTCAAGCCGGAGATCGACCGCGGCCGGCTGCGCGACCTGCTGCTCGGCTCCCTCCGTCCCGGCACGGTGCACTGGGGCCACGCGCTCCGGCGCATCAGCGGGCCGGCCACCGGACCCCGGACCCTGCACTTCACCGACGGCACCACCGCCGAGGCCGACCTCGTCATCGGCGCCGACGGGGCCTTCTCCCGGGTGCGCCCGGACGTGTCCCCCGCCGTCCCGGCCCACACCGGGGTCAGCTTCCTGGAGGCGTGGTTCTCCGACGTCGAGGACCGCCACCCGGACCTCGCCGGGCTGGTGGGCCAGGGCAGCGCCCACGCCGCCGACGGCGAACGCGCCGTGTTCGCCCAGCGCAACAGCAACGACCACATCCGCGTCTACCTCGTCCAGCGCGTCCCGGCCGACTGGATCGCGGCGAGCGGCCTGACGCCGAAGGACACCGCCGGCATCCGCGCGCTGCTGCTGGAGCGCTACGCCCACTGGTCGCCCCGGATGCGCCGGATGCTCACCGACAACGACGGCCCGTACGTGGACCGCCCGATCTTCGCGCTCCCGGTGCCGCATACCTGGCAACACAGCCCCACCGTGACCCTGTTGGGCGACGCCGCGCACCTGATGCCGCCGCTCGGCGTCGGCGTCAACCTCGCCCTGCTCGACGCGGCCGAACTGGCCCTCGCGCTCGCGAACGCGGCCACCGTCGACGACGCCCTGCACGCGTACGAGAAGACCATGCTGCCCCGCTCGGCCGAGACGGCCCACGCCCTGGAGGGCGGCGCCGAGCACCTGTTGAGCACGGAGGCACCGGACCTCGGCGAGGAGCCACCCCGGCACTGAGGACCCGACCGGTCAGGAACTGGTCCGGTCAGGGACCCGGCCGGCCAGTCATGCGTCCCGTCAGGAACAGATCGGCGGCGCCGGGTTGTTCAGCACGTTGATCATGCTCGGCGAGGGGTCTTCGCTCGGCGGGCGCCCCGTGTACCGAGACAGAGGAAGTACCCCATGTTCCAGCGCATTCTCCTCGCCGTCGACTCCGGCCCCGCCAACCGGTCCGTCGTACGCCTGGCCGGCGACCTGGCCCGGCTGACCGGGGCCCGGGCCAGGGTCGTGCACGTCGCCGCGTCGTCCGCGACGCTCGCCGCCGTCGTGTCCCTGGAGGACGACGCGGAGGCGAAGCTCGTCCTCGACGAGGCCGTGACGGCGCTGCGGGACGCGGGTGTCGAGGCCGACGGTGTCGTGGCGCGTGCCCTGACGACGCAGATAGCCGCCGCCGTCTCCGCCGCCGCCGAGGAGTGGGACGCCGACCTGATCGTCCTCAGCCCCCACCACCGCGGTGCCCTGGAGGCCCTCATCAGCCCCCGCGTCAGCGACGCCGTCGCGCACAGCACCCGGGCCGCCGTACTCCTCGCCCCCGAGGACACCACCGGTCACTGATCCGAGCACGAGCA
>NZ_KQ948549.1:1013943-1023346 GCF_001514125.1 Streptomyces longwoodensis
CGTACGACGCGCGGGATGTCCCTCAGCCGGCGTCGGCCGGCCGGCGGCGGGCCAGGGCGGCCACCGTGGCGAGCAGGACCAGCAGCGCGGCGGCGAACCAGGTCATCACCGTGACCGCGGAGAAGGAGCGGGTGGCCACGCCGATGCCCACGGCGGGCAGGGTGAGGCCCAGGTAGGAGATGAGGAACAGTCCGGCGAGGGCCTCGCTGCGCTGTGCCGGGGCCGCGAGCGCGGCCACCGTGCCGACGGAGGCCTTGAACAGGACGCCCGCGCCGATGCCCGCGACGACGCCGCCCACCAGGAAGGCGGTGAGGTCGCCGGTGCGCATCCCCGCGACGAGGGTCACCACGCCGACCAGTTGGGCCACCAGGCCCAGGGTGCGCTTGGCGGCGGTGCTCAGTCGGGCCGTCAGGCTCTGGGCGGTGGCCGCCGCACCGAACACCACGAAGACGATCAGCCCGGCCAGGGCGCGGGACGGGTGGTGCAGCGATCCGGCGACGAAACCCGGGGCCACCGAGGTGAACAGGCCGAAGACGGCGAAGGACGCGAACCCCGCGGCCGCGGCGGCGCTGAAGCCCGCCCGGTCGCCGTGGTCGACCGAGATGCGCTGGGGCCGGTAGGCCGGCCGGGTGCGGGGCTTCTCGACGGTTTCCGGTGTGAGGGCGACCGCGACGGCGCTCGCCAGAAGCAGGGCCGCGAACACGAGGTACGGGGTGCGCAGCGGGCCGGTGACCCACTGGGCGAGGACCCCGGCGACGAGCGGGCCGACGCCGAGGCCGCCGATGTTGGCCGCGGTGGACACCAGCTCGAAGCGCTGGGCTGAGGCACCGGGCCGGTGAGCGGTGTGCAGGTCGTGCAGGTGGGCCGTCGCGGTGGCGGTCACCATGCCGACGCCCAGGCCCGTGACGAGCCGGGCGACGAGCAGGACGGGCAGCGAGGTGCTCGTCAGGAAGAGGACCGCGGCGGCCAGTTCGAGGCCGATCGCGGGAAGGAGGAGCTTCTTGCGGCCGAACTGGTCCGAGAGGTGGCCGGCCAGCACGAGGCTGATGATCACGCCGACCGCGTAGGTGGCGAAGACGACGGTGACCATGAAGGTGGAGAACCCGTCCTCGGCCATGTACAGCGGGTACAGCGGCGTGGGCACGGTGGAGAACGCCATCGCCGTGAGGAACGCGAAGGCGATGAGCGCGAACCCGATGCCGTGCCGCCGGCCGCCGCCGGGCGTCACCGCGCGGCTGGGCCGGGGGAGCTGCTGGACCTGATGGAGTGCGGACACCGACTGCGCCATGACGGGCTCCCGATCTGGGGCGAGCGACTTGCTGGAACTGCTCCGACACCCACCAGCGTGGACCGCCGCAGCCATCTCGTCCAACGAGATTTGGAGAGCGTTGCCATCTCTCCGGGAGATGGTTGGGGGAGACTCGGGGGATGGAACTGCGTCAGCTCGAGTGTTTCGTCACGGTGGCCGACGAGGCCAACTTCACCCGCGCCGCGGCCCGGCTGCACGTCGTGCAGTCCGCCGTCTCCAGCACGATCAAGAGCCTGGAGCGCGAGCTCGGCACGCCGCTGCTGGAGCGCACCTCCAAGCGGGTCTTCCTCACGGACGCCGGGGCCGCCCTGCTGCCCCGCGCCCGCGCCACCCTGCACGCCGCCCGGGAAGCGGCGGACGCGGTGGCCGAGGTCCGCGGCGGACTGCGCGGCACCCTGCGGCTGGGCACGCTCACCTCGGTCCGTCTGCTCGACCTCGCGGCGCTGCTCGGGGAGTTCCACCGCCGCCACCCGGGCGTCGTCCTCCAGACCAGCGCGCTGCCCTCCGGCTCCGCGGGGCTGGTCGAGGCTCTCCTGGAACGGCGGCTCGACCTCGCCTTCGTCTCGCTGCCCGGCCCCCGCCCCGCGGGCATCGAGCTGATCGACCTCACCAGCTCGGTCCTCGACCTCGTCGTACCGGCCGGGCATCCGCTGGCGCGGCGGGAGCGGGTGTCGCTCGGCGACCTGGCCGGGCTCGACTTCGTCGACTCCCCGGTGGGCTACGGCAACCGGGCCGTGGCCGACCGGGCCTTCGCCGCCGCGTCCGTGCCCCGCCGCGTCGCCGTCGAGATCACCGACATCGGCACCGGGGTGGACTTCGTCCGCCACGGCCTGGGCGTGGCCCTGCTGCCCCGCTTCGCCCTGCGCCCGGCGGAGGGCGTCGCGGTGCGCACCGTCCACGACGCCGACCTGGAGTGGCCGTTGTCCCTCGCGGTCCCGGGCGACCACCGCCCGGGCGCGGCGGCCCGGGCCATGATCGCCCTCGCCCACGAGTTCGTCGGCTGACCCGAGGACGCACGGCCCGGGCCGGTCCGGGCGGCCGGCGCTCAGCCGCCCACGTGGATGGCCGGGCGACGCTCCGGGTCGGGCTCGTTGCTGCGCACGATCTCGCGGGTGACCGGGGCGGTGTCGCCGCGGCCGAGGAGGAAGTAGCGCAGCATGTGCACCAGCGGGCTGCCCTCGGCCCAGGAGAAGTAGCAGTGGGGGAGCACGCCCGTGGCGTCCCGCAGGGCCAGCAGGATCGCCGCGATGGCGTTGGGCGCGGCAGGCGCCTCGGCGCGCAGCACCCGGTAGTCGCCGACCTGGACGCCCTGGATGGTGAGCGTGTCGCTGAAGTCCGAGGGGTCGACCACGTCGATCTCCAGGAACAGCACGTCGGCCCGCCCCGGCACGTGGTTCACACCGCGCTGTTCGCGCTCCTTGGCGCGGTACTCGGCCTCGTCGCCGGTGTCGCGGCGGTTCGCGATGAGGGTGATGGCGTCGTCGTGGGCGAGCGTGTCGGCGACGAAGCGGCGCGCGGCGTCGTCGAACACGATGCGGTCCGCGCGCAGTTCGGTGGTCCGCGCCACCCGGGAGACCAGCGAGACGACCACGATGCCGATGATGAAGAACCCGGAGATGGCGATGCCGTCGGGCTTGTCGACGATGTTCGCGCCCAGGGCGTAGAGCAGCACCGCGGTGAGGGCCGCGAAGCCGATCGTGGCGAGCCGGCGACGTCCGCGCGTGACGGACACGGTGACGGCGAAGGCACCGGAGACCATCATCGCCAGGATGCCGGTGGCGTACGCGCCGGCCTGGGCGTCGACGTCGGCGTCGAAGGAGATCGTGATCAGCACGCACAGGGCCGTGTACACGAGGACGACCGGCCGCACCGCGCGCCCCCACTCGGGAGCCATGCCGTAGTCGGGCAGGTAGCGCGGCACGATGTTGATCAGCCCCGCCATGGCGGACGCGCCCGCGAACCACAGGATGAGGATGGTGCTGATGTCGTACGCGGTGCCGAACGCCTCACCGATCTGCTCGTGGGCCAGCCAGGCCAGCGCCCGCCCGTTGGCGGCCCCGCCGGGCTCGAACGCGTCCTTCGGGATGAGGACGGTGGTCACGATGCTCGCGGCGAGCAGGTAGACGCTCATGATGGCGGCGGCCGTGGTGAGCAGCCGGCGGGCGTTGCGGATGCGGGCGCGCAGCCGCTGCTCGGGGTCGTCGCCCTCGGCCGCGATCAGCGGCATCATGCTCACGCCGGTCTCGAACCCGGACAGGCCGAGCACGAGCAGCGGGAAGGCGAGCACCGCGGGTCCCACGAGGTCACCGAAGCCGCCCCCGGTGTCGGCGAGCGCGTCCGTCCACCCCGACAGGGCGCCGCCGGTGGTGAAGACGTGCACCAGGCCGACGCCGATGACGATCGCGTTCAGCAGCAGGAAGACGGCGACCAGCGGGATGGCGACACTGACCGCCTCGTTGAACCCGAGCAGGAACACCCCGCCCAGGAGCAGCAGCAACGCCACCGTCAGGCCGACCTGGTGGCCGTGCAGCGCGGACGGGAAGAACGGGTTCTCCATCACGTGGACCGTGGCGTCCGCCGTGGACAGCGTGATGGTGATGATCCACGACGTGGCCACGAACCCGAGCAGGACCAGGACGAACAGCTTCCCCCACCAGAACGGCAGGAGGTCCTCCAGCATGGCGACCGACCCCGCGCCGTGCGGGCTCTCCTTCGCCACCCTGCGGTACATGGGCAGCATGCCCAGCAGCGTCAGCGCCACGATCAGCAGCGTCGCCAGGGGGGACACGGCCCCGGCGGCCGTGGCGGCGATCGCGGGGACGTAGGCGAGGCTGGAGAAGTAGTCGACGCCGGTGAGGCACATCACCTTCCACCACGGCTGCGACGTGGCGTGGCCCTCGCCCGCAGCGGGGCCCACCGGCTGCACCTTGTGCCGCAGGAGCCACCGCGCCGCCGTGCCGTTGGCCTGCGTGCGCAGCGCCGGACTGTCCACCGTCTCCGGCATGCTGGGCCGGCCCCCGTCGCTCATGTCCTGTCTGCCCTTTCCACCCGATCACCGCCCGTCGCCGCCGGACCCGGCCGCGACGATCACTGAGTATGGGGCCTGCCGGCCCCGCACCCGCACGGACGCCTGCGGGCCCGGCCCCGTGCACCGGGCCCGTGGCCTCCACCGGCCCGGCCTGCACCGACACGCATGCGCCGCGCTCGTCGCGTCTTCCCCGCCCGCAACCCCGCATGCCTGGCGGGCTGGCCCCCGCGGACCGGTTGCTCGCCCGCCCCGGCCGACGAGCGCTTGCGCTGGAGCGCACTCCAGGTCGTAGCGTCGTGCTGACGGGGGCGGGACCCGCGGCACCGGCTCGGGATGCCGGTCGGCGCCTTCTGTCGCTAGATGGACGAGTGGCTCCCGCACCGCCGGGACGAGACGCACACACACGCAGGGAAGGACCGGGACACGTCATGCAGAAGCGCAGTCTGAGGGACCTCGAGGTGTCGGCCATCGGCCTGGGATGCATGGGGATGTCCGCGTTCTACGGCACCGCCGACGAGGACGAGGGCATCGCCACCATCCGGCGCGCCCTGGACCTGGGCATCACCTTCCTCGACACGGCCCAGATGTACGGCCCCCTCACCAACGAGTCGCTGGTCGGCGAGGCGATCCGGGGCCACCGCGACGAGTACGTGATCGCGACCAAGTTCAACTACCGGATGGACGACGCTGTACCGGGCGACATCAGCACCGTGGGCCCGCAGGACGGTTCGGCCGAGCACGTGCGCAGCTCGGTCCACGGCTCGCTGCAGCGTCTGGGCACCGACCACATCGACCTGTACTACCAGCACCGGGTCGACCCGAACGTGCCCATCGAGGAGACCGTCGGCGCGCTGGGCGAGCTGGTGGCCGAGGGCAAGGTGCGGCACATCGGGCTGAGCGAGGCGAGCGCGGAGACCATCCGGCGGGCCCACGCCGTGCACCCGGTCACCGCCGTGCAGAGCGAGTACTCGCTGTGGTCGCGGGACGTGGAGGCCGAGGTGCTGCCCGCCTGCCGGGAGCTGGGGATCGGCTTCGTGCCGTACTCGCCGCTCGGGCGGGGCTTCCTTGCCGGGCGGTTCACCACGCCGGACGAGCTGGACGCGAACGACTGGCGCCGCCAGAACCCGCGCTTCCAGGACGCCAACCTGGAGGCCAACCTGCGGCTGGCGGTCAAGGTGAAGGAGATCGCCGCCGAGAAGGACGTGACCCCCGCCCAGCTGGCCATCGCCTGGGTGCTGGCCCAGGGCGAGCACCTGGTGCCGATCCCCGGCACCAAGCGCCGCACCTACCTGGAGCAGAACGCCGGGGCGGTCGGCATCGAGCTGACCGCGGACGACCTGGCGCGCATCGCCGCGGAGCTGCCGGAGGCGGCGGGGGAGCGCTACGACGAGGCGGGCATGCGGTCGGTCAACCGGTAGCGGCACGGCCACGCCGCGGCCGGGGCATGATCCTCACCATGGGGACACACATCGCACCTGCCGCGGTGGCCGACTTCCACCAGGTCGTCACCGATCACGCCCGGTACTGGGGCGAGCGGGACCTGCGGTCGCTGCACCTCCTCGCCCTGGTGCAGGAGTTCGGCTCGACCTGCCTGGTCGCGCGGGCCGAGGACGGGATCCGCGGGTACGTCTTCGGGTTCGTCACCCCGGACGGCACCGGGTACGTGCACCTGATCGCCACGCGGGACGACGCCCGGGGCACCGGCCTCGGGCGCCGCCTGTACGCGGCGTTCGCCGAGGCGGCCCGACGGCACGGCGCACGCAGGCTGAAGGCGATCACGTCGGTCGGCAACACCGGCTCGGTCGCCTTCCACCGCCGTCTCGGCTTCGACGCGAGGACCGTCGACGACTACGACGGCGCCGGCCGTCCCATGGTCGTCTTCCACCGGGAGCTGCCGCTCGACGGCCCACGGTCCTGACCCGCCGCCGTCACCCGGCGCCGGCGTACTGGTCCGAGGACAGCGCGAACACCCGTACCGGCCGCCCCAGGTCGGGGTGGACGGTCTCCAGCACCGGACGCATCCCCAGTTTGGCCATGACGCGCCGGGAGGCGTCGTTGCCCGCCTGGGCGATGCTGACGATCCGTTGCAGCCCGCACTCCTCGAACCCGAACCGCACGGCGGCCGCGGCGGCCTCGGTGGCCAGGCCGCGCCCCCAGTGCGGTCGTCCGAGGCGCCAGCCGACCTCCACCGCCGGCAGTACCTCCGGCAGGTACCCGGGCACCGAGAGGCCGGTGAGCCCGGCCAGTTCGCCGGTGGCCCGGACCTCCACGGCGAACAGGCCGAAGCCGCGGGACTCCCACTCGTGTTCCCAGGCCCGGATCCTGGCACGGGTCTGCCGTTCGTCCAGGACACGGCCGTCCCGGATCCACCGCATGACCTCGGGGTCGCCGTTGACGGCAGCCATCGGGCCGACGTCCTCCTCGCGCCAGCGACGCAGGATCAGACGGGGAGTCTCGAGCCGGACCATCGCATCATTGTGGATCACCGGCGGGTGCCCCGCCATCCGCTCCCGGTACGTCCACCACCCGCCCCAGGGCGCGCAGTTCCCGCACCAGGGCGCGTACGACGGCCGACCCGGCCAGCTCGGGGGTGGTCACGTAGCCGACCTGCCGGGTCGGGCGCCGGGGACCGAGCGGGGTGATGCCGACCGAGGCCGGTGCACCGGTCAGGGACAGGGCGGGCATGATCGCCATTCCGTGCCCGGCGCCCACCAGGGACAGTACCGCCCCGTCGTCCTCGGCCTCCACGGTCGCCTCGGGAATCCAGTCCTGCGCGGCCCACCACGCGCGGGTGTACGAGCCGCAGTTCTCCGCCCAGTCGACCAACGGCAGGGAGCGCGGGGAGGCATGGCCCACCGGGTGCGCCAGCGCGTACGGCTCCTCGAACAGGCCCCGCGCCACCAGCCCCGGCGCGAGCGGCACGGAGCCGCCGAGCGTGGCGACGGCCAGGTCGGCCCGTCCGTCGCTCACCTCGCCCGCCGTGCCGCGCCCCACCTCCCGGACGATCCGCACCCGGGGTTCGACACCGGGACACCGGGCGCGCAGCCGCTCCAGCACGGGCGGCAGCAGATGGAGCGCCGCGCTGCGGAACGCCGCGATCCGCAGCGGCCCCTCCCACCCCTCGGACCGGGACGCCCCGCGCGCCTCGACCACCAGCACGTCCAGCAGCCGCAGGACACGCCGGGCGTGCGCCACCGCCGCCTCCCCGGCCGGCGTGGGGCGCGCGCCGGACCGGCCGCGCTCGAACAGCACGGCGCCGATTTTGCGCTCGCTGCCCCGCACCGAGTGCGACACGGCCGACTGCGTGAGCCCCAGCGCCCCGGCCGCCGCGGAGAAGCCGCCGGTGTCGGCGACCGCCACCAGGACGCGCAGTTCCCGCGGGGCCAGATCGGGGTCGGTCGTGCGGGTCACCGGGCGCCTGCCTCACCGTATGAGTGCTGTTCATGGAAGGACGTGTCGCATGACCCCAACCGCCTGCCCACCAGGGGCATTCCCGTCCTACGGTCCGCTCATGACCGACACCGCGCTGACCGTCCACCAGACCGCCCGCCCCCACGGCTTCCCCACCGCCCGGCACTTCGCCTTCGTCGAGTCGGCGCTGCCCGAACCCCCGTCCGGCGGCGCCCTGGTGGAGAACCTGTACTGGTCCGTCGACCCGTACCACCGCGAGATGATGGACGACGTCCCCGGCGGCTTCGCGCTGGACGCCCCCCTCGAAGGCCGCGCCCTCGGACGGGTCGTCGCCTCGCGCACGCCCCGGATGGCCGAGGGCGAGGTCGTCTTCCACCGGCGGGGCTGGCGCACGCACGCGGTGGTCACCCCCGAGGAGGTCCGCCGGCTGCCCCACCACGACGGGGTACCGCTCTCCGCGTACCTGAGCGTCCTCGGCGGCACCGGCCTGACCGCCTACGTGGGACTGACCCGGATCGCGCGGCTCCAGGAGGGCGAGGACCTGTTCGTGTCGGCCGCCGCCGGCGGCGTCGGCACGGCGACCGCGCGCTTCGCGCGGCTGCTCGGCGCCGGACGCCTCGTGGGCAGCACCGGGTCGGCCGCCAAGGCCGGCCACCTCACGCGGGTGGTCGGCTACGACGCCGCCTTCGACTACCACGACGGACCGGCCGCCCACCTGCTCGCCGAGGCCGCGCCGGACGGGATCGACGTCTTCATGGACAACGTCGGCGGCGAGCAACTCGCGGCAGCCGTCGAGGCGTTGCGCCCGCACGGCCGTATCGTGCGCATCGGCACCGTCAGCCAGTACAACACCCCCGGCGTGACCGTGCCGCGCTTCGACCACGCGGACATCGTGGAGAAGAGCCTGCGCATGGAGGGCTTCCTGGTTCGGGACCACACCGACCTCCAGGACGAGTTGTACGACTTCGCCGTACCCCACCTGCGCAGTGGCCGCCTCACCCCCGACGAGACGGTGGTGGACGGCTTCGAGCACATCGTGGACGCCTTCCTGGACATGCTGCACGGCCGTACCACGGGGAAGATCATCGTACGGTCGCGGTGAAGGGCCCTACCCGTACGGGGCCGTCACCCCGAGGTCGGCGTCCGGCGTTCGGCGTTGCACAGGAGTTCGCCGGGAAACAGTGGTACAGGAGTTCGCTCCGAAACACGGGTGTGCCAGTATCACCGGCATGGCAGAGGAACCACTGGTGGGAACACAGCACACCGAGCCGACCCAGCCGCCGGCCGGCTTGTCCGTCCTGACCGCCGTCACCGGCGACGTGCACGTGGTGACGCCGGCCGGGGAGATCGACCACCACACCGGCGACGACCTGAAGCGAGCCCTCGACGAGGTCATCGACGCGGCACGCCCCCGCGTCGTCCTCGACATGCGGCAGATCGGGTTCATGGATTCCAGCGGCATCAACATCCTCCTCACCGCCCACCGCGCCGCCACCGACGCCGGCGGCTGGCTGCGCCTGGCCGCCCCCACCGAGGCGGTCCTGCGCACCCTGCAACTCGTGGGCGTCGACACGGTGATCGACTGCCACCCCACCCTCGACCAGGCACTCACCGGCTGACCCGGCCGTCGCGGTTCGCCGGACCGCGGCAAGACA
>NZ_KQ948549.1:1024192-1091103 GCF_001514125.1 Streptomyces longwoodensis
CCCCCTAGTGGTCCGCGAACGCGGTCACCAGCCCGTGGGGCGTGTCCTCTCCGAAGAGGAGGTCGTGCAGCTGCGCGCCCTCCTCGGCGGCCCGCGCCCCGCGGGGGAACATGGCCCGCTCGTACGCGGTCAAGGCGGCCTCGACGTCGTCCGGGTGCGCGGCGAGGGCCAGGCCGAGTTCGGCGCCGTCGTACAGCGCGAGGTTGGCGCCCTCGCCGTTCGGGGCGGCGAGGTGGGCGGCGTCGCCCACCAGGGTCACCCCCGGCACCCGGTCCCAGCTGAGCCCGGCCGGCAGGGCGTACAGGGGGCGGAGCACCGGCCCGGAGTCGCTGTCGGTCAGCAGCGCGGTGAGCTCCGGCGCCCACCCGTCGAACTCCCGCGCGACCCGCGCCGCGGCGCTGCCGGCGTCGGCCTCGGGGCCGCTGAAGTCGATCGCGTCGAACCAGTCCCGCGGCCGGGTGAGCGCCACGTACGTGTGCAGCGTGTCGCCCTTCTCCCGGTGCGCCTGGATGCCCCGGCCGGGCGCGAGCGCGAACATCGACCCGCCGCCGACCGCCTTCGAGGCGGCCGGGTGCCGGGTGTCGCTGTCGAACAGGTAGGTCTCGACGAACGACCTGCCGGTGTACTCGGGCCGGGCGTCGGTCAGCAGCGGCCGGACGCGCGACCACGCCCCGTCCGCGCCGACCAGCAGCCCGGTGTCGACCGACGTGCCGTCGGTGAAGGCCACCTCGTGGCGTCCCCCGCCCAGGGAACGGACCCCGCTGACCTTGTGCCCCCACCGGACCGTGCCCGGCGGGAGCGAGTCGAGCAGGAGCTGCCGCAGCTCGCCGCGCTGCACCTCGGGTCGGCCGCCCGTGCCGTCGTCGGCCCGGTCGAACAGGACCGTCCCGTCGGGGTCGAGGACGCGTATGGCCTGGCGCCCCTCCAGGACGAGGCCACGGAACGCGTCCGTCAGCCCGGCCGCCTCCAGGGCCGGCTGCCCGTTGTCCTCGTGGATGTCGAGCATGCCTCCCTGCGAACGGGCTCCGGCCGAGGCCTCCGCCTCGTGGACCGTCGCGGGGATGCCGTGGACGTGGAGCACGCGGGCGAAGGTCAGCCCCGCGAGCCCGGCGCCGATGATGGTGATGTCGGTGGTCATGGTGGGTCCTTGTCTCCGTCGTCGCCTTCGCGAGCGGCTGCGGTTGCGTCCGCGGCTGCGTCTGCGTCAGCTTCCGCGCCTTCGCGAGCAGGCCGGGTGGGGTCCCGGCCGTTCTGCTGGAGAAGGTTCCAGGTCCGGTCGACACATCGCCGACGTCGTACCGACAGCACCGACCGGTCACCGACATCCGACCGATGGCCGCACAGGTCGCCGGCCGACACACACAGGTCGCCGGCCCGCATCCGGCTTCCCCTCGCGGTCCCGCTCGGCGTGACCCACCGCTCCTCGTCTCAGCGGGCGGCCGGGACGACTCCCTCCAGGAACGCGGGGAGGATCGTGGCCGGACGACCGAGAAGGTCCTCCAGCGCACTCCCCGTGGTCGCGAACTCGCCGCGCCGGGAGGCGTGGAACATGCCGAGGAGCAGGTCGGCCTGTTCGGCGGGCATGCCGTGCCCGACGAGCCCGGCCGCCCAGTCCTCGTCCTCCACGACCACGCGGCGGACCGTGCGTCCACCGATCCGGGTGAGTATGCCGGCGACGTCGTCCAGGTCGTACGCCCGTGCCGCGGTCAGGGGCGGGGTCGGGCCCTCGTACCGGCCCTCGTCGGCGAGCAGGACGGCGGCCGCCTCGGCGAGGTCGTCGTGCGTGGTCCAGGACACGGGCCCGTCGGCCGGCGCCCGCAGCTCGCCGGTCTCCAGCGCCCCGCCCAGGAGGAGCGGGACGGTGGCGGCGTAGAAGCCGTTGCGCAGCGACGTGAACGGCGCGCCGGTGGTGGTCAGGTACCGCTCCGTGGCCGCGTGGTCGGGCATGGGCGCGAAGAGCGAGTCGGCGTCGGCGCCCTGGTGGCTGGTGTAGAGGATCCGCTCGGCACCGGCCGCGCGGGCCGCGTCGATCGCGGCCCTGTGCTGGGCGACCGCCCCGTCACCGCTGTCGTTGACGGAGACGACGAGGACCTGCGAGGCGCCCTTGAACGCCTCCGCGAGCGAGGCCGGATCGGTGAAGTCGCCGCGCCGCACGTCCACGCCCTCGGCGAGGAGGCCGGCCGCTCGCTCGGGATCGCGCACACAGGCGACGAGCTGCTCCGGCGGCACCTGGGTGAGGAGTCGGCGGACGATCCGGGAGCCGAGCTGACCGGTGGCGCCGGTGATGACGAACATGCTGTACCTCCATGGCTGGGTTGCCGTCACCATCGACGGTATCACCGTTATCGTCGCAACGGTATCGCTGTTAATAACGACGATAGCGGGGATGCGTTATCGTCGGACCGTGACAGACACCGCCAAGCCCCTGGACGGCCGGTCCGCGACGCGGACGAACCTCGTGGAAGTCGCCGCGCGCCTCCTGCGTGAACACGGCCCCGCCGGGGTCACCACCCGGGCGGTCGCCCAGGCCGCGGGCGTGCAGGCGCCCGCCATCTACCGGCTCTTCGGGGACAAGGACGGGCTGCTCGACTCGGTCGCCGAGCACGTCCTGGCGACCTACGTCGCAGGGAAGCGCTCCGAGCACGGCGACCCGGTGGCGGACCTGCGGGCCGGGTGGGACACGCACATCGGATTCGGTCTCACCAACCCGGCGGTGTTCGGCCTCCTCGCGGACCCCGAGCGCGCGCTGCGCTCACCGGCCACGGTCGCCGGCCTGGACGTCCTGCGCGCCCGTGTGCACCGCCTCGCCACCGCCGGACGCCTGCGCGTGCCCGAACGGCGCGCGGTGGAGTTGATCCACGCCGCCGGGACCGGCGCCGTGCTCGCCCTGCTCGCCATGCCGCCCGAGCGGCGTGACCTCGGCCTCGCCGACGCGATGTACGACGCGGTCACCCGGGCGGTCCTCACCGACGTACCGGCCGTGGACGCGAACGACACCGCTGCCGCGGCCGTCGCGTTCCGGGCCGTCGTACCGGAGCTGCCGATGCTCACCGGCGCCGAGCGCGCCCTGCTGGCGGAGTGGCTGGACCGGCCGACGGACGCGCCGGCCTGAACGGCGCCGTGGCCGCGCATCCGGCGGCGTTCACCCGTTCGGCGGCCCGGCTCTCGCCGGTGCTGCCGTCGCCCCGGGGCCGCGCGCGCTCGCCGGGCGTGCTCAGCGGTTGAGCAGCAGGAACAGGACGATCGTCGCCACTGCGCTGATGAGCAGGGAACCGAGGCAGCCGACACGGTTGCTGAAGAAGAACATGGCCCCCGGTTACCCCTGTGCCCGGCCCCCGCACCTGCGGCAGGGCTCTGATCGTCGGTGATCCCCGGTCTCCGGACGACCGTTCCGCACGAGGCCCGATCCGTGCACGGCAGGCGCAACCCTCCTGTGAGGCGGATCACGCCCCCGGATGTCACGATCGGAACCGCCCCGCTGTCCTCATTGCGTACAGCGCCTAGCGGATGGGAGTGGACATGAAGATCGCGGTTGCCGGTGGTACCGGAGTGGCCGGGCGCTACGTCGTGGAGGCGCTGCGCGCCCGCGGCCACGAGCCGGTGGTGCTGTCGCGTGCCAAGGGGGTGGACCTGCTCGACGGGACGGGGCTGGAGGCCGCGCTCGCCGGGGCGGAGGGCGTCGTCGACGTCGCCAACGTCACCACGATGCGCAAGAAGGTGGCGGTCGACTTCTTCGACCGGGCGGGACGCAACCTCGTCGCGGCGGCCGAGCGGGCCGGGGTACGGCACCTGGTGACGCTGTCGATCGTGGGCGTCGACCGGGTCAGGAACCCCTACTACGCGGGCAAGCTGCGCCAGGAGGAGATCGCCAGGGGCGGGGCGGTGCCGTGGACGATCCTGCGGGCGACGCAGTTCCACGAGTTCGCGGGGCAGGTGCTGAGCGGTGTGCCCGGGCCGATCGCGGCGGTGCCGAAGGCACCCGTCCAGCCCATCGCCGTACGGGAGGTGGGCGAGGCCCTGGCCGACCTCGTGGTGGGGCAGCCGCAGGGCATGGCGGGCGAACTGGCCGGCCCGCGGGTCGAGTCGCTGGTCGACATGGCCCGGGCCCTGATCGCCGCGGGGGGCGCGCGGCGGCGGCCGGTGCTGCCCATGTACTTCCCCGGCGGCATGAGCTCCGGCGGCCTGCTGCCCACCGGGCCGGGCCTCCGTGGCACCCAGACCTTCGCCGACTGGCTCGGTCAGCAGAAGGTGACGGCGCCTGCGTGACGCCTCGCGGTGCCCGGAGCGTCGGCGGACGTTGTGGGGCCGCTGACTCTCCGCGGTGACCGGGGCCGGAGGTCGGAGCCCGGCGGCCGTCGTCCTCGCACTCAGGTCGCCGGGCCCCCACCGGCGCCTCGCGGGTGTCTGGCTCGCCGTCAGCCGGGGCGTCGATGCGCCGGCGCGCTCGGGCGGGCGCGGTGGCTGGGCGCGCCCAGCCCTGCATGGCGGCCGCGCGCTCAGGCCGGCGTGGTGGCCGGTGGGCCGGTGACGGTGGCGAGCTGGATCTTGCTCTCGTCCTCGCTGCCCGGCGCGGCGGTCAGGATGACGATCTTGAGGTCGGAGTCGCCGTCGGTCAGCACGTCGCAGTCGACCTCGACCGGGCCCACCGCCGGGTGGTCGATGCTCTTGTGGTCCTCGCGGTGGGCGGCCACCTCGCCGGTCGCCCACAGGGCGGCGAACCGCTCGTTGCCCGCGAGGAGTTCGCGGACGAGCCTCGCGAGGCGCTCGTCCTGCGGGAAACGACCGGTGGCGCGGCGCAGGTCGGAGACCACGGCGACGTCGGTGGCCTCCTGGTCCGTCTCGGTGACCGGCCACAGCGCGAGGCAGGGAGGGCTGCCGTCCACGGGGAAGCGGTCGCGGGCGAAGTTGCGCCGCCGGGGCGGTGCGGGGGAGGGGTCGCCCAGCAGGGCGGCCCAGCCGCGGTTCCACCACAGCAACTGCCAGTCCGCCGCGAACACGGCGACCGGCACGTCCGCGAGACGGGTGAGCACCCGTTGCACGCCGGGCGGGAGGTGGTCGTGGATGACACCGGGCGCGGGTGGTGCCAGGCGGGCTAGCCGGTACAGGTGGTCGCGCTCGGCGCTGGACAGGTGCAGGGCGCGTGCCAGGGCGGCCACCACCGACGGGGAGGGGGTCGTGGCCCGCCCCTGTTCCAGGCGGACGACGTAGTCGACCGACATCCCGGCCAGTTCGGCGAGTTCCTCGCGCCGGAGCCCGGTCGCCCGGCGCCCCCGGCCCACGGGCAGTCCGGCGGCGGACGGGGGCAGCCGGTCGCGCCAGGTGCGGATCATGGTGCCCAGTCCGGTTCCGGGTGTCGTCGGCATGTCTTCCATGCTCCCGCATCGGGGGCGGCGCGCGTCGTCGTGAAGGTGGTACGGCTCTTCCTACCGTCGCGGCGTCCCTGGCCACGCCCTCCCGGCCGGGCCCAGGATGGACGGCATGACGATCACCTTCATCACCGGAGCCAACAAGGGACTCGGCCGCGAGACGGCCCGCCGCCTGATCGAGCACGGCCACACCGTGCTGCTGGGGGCCCGCGACCCCGAACTGGGCCAGGAGGCCGCCGCAGCCCTCGGCGCCCGCCACGTCCCCCTCGACGTCACCGACGACGCGTCCGTGGCGGCCGCCGTGGCGGACGTGGCCGCACACGAGGGCAGGATCGACGTCCTGATCAACAACGCCGGCGTGCACGGCCCCCTGGGTGACCCGAGCGGCCTCACGGCCGCCGACGCCCTCGCCGTCCTCGACGTCAACCTCATCGGTGTCATCCGTACGACGACCGCCTTCCTGCCGCTGCTGCGGCGCTCGGACGACCCCGTGATCATCAACGTCAGCAGCGGCATGGGCTCCCTTGCCCTCACCCACGACCCCGACCGTCCCGAGTCACGCGTCGTCGCCCCGCTGTACACCTCGTCCAAGGCCGCCCTGACGATGCTGACCACCCAGTACGCCAAGGCGCTCGAGGACGTCCGCGTCAACGCCGCCGACCCCGGCTACACCGCGACCGACCTCAACGGCCACAGCGGCCCCCAGACGGTCACGGAGGGCACGGACGCGATCGTGTCCCTCGCCACGGAGCCCCCCGGTGCGGGCACCGGACGCTTCGTCTCCCGACACGGGGAGATGGCCTGGTCGTGAACTCCCCGCCCCGACCGAAGCGGCTCCCCCTCCGTCACCCTTGCGGCTCGCGGTGGCGGGCGGACCGGGCAGGGGCGTGGTCGACTGGCCGGGTGCGCGGTGCGGCGCGGGTCGTAAGGGTGGGCCGGGAGGCGGTCATGGCGGAGGGCGGACCGTACGCGCGGGTCGCGGTGGTCACCGGGGCGGCGCGCGGCGTGGGAGCGGCGGTGGCACGCCGGCTGGCCCTGCGGGGCATGCGGGTGGCACTGCTGGGCCGGGAACTCGACTCGTTGCGCCGGGTCGCGGACGGGCTGCCGACCGAGGCGCACTGCTTCGAGGTCGACGTCACCGACGAGGCGGCGCTCCAGGGCGCGGCCCTCAGCGTCGGCGCACGGCTGGGGCCCGCCTCGGTGGTGGTCGCCAACGCGGGGATCGCCGCCGCGGGCCCGTTCGCCACGTGCGAGGCGTCACTGTTCGACCGGGTGGTCGAGGTCAACCTGATCGGGAGCGCGAACACCGCCCGCGTCTTCCTCCCCCAACTCGTCCGCACCGGCGGGTATTTCCTCCAGGTCGCGTCCACCGCCGCGTTCGGTTCGGCGCCGCTGATGAGCGCCTACTGCGCGTCGAAGGCGGGCGTCGAGTCGTTCGCCCAGGCCCTGCGCACCGAGGTGCGTCCGACGGGCGTGGGGGTGGGCATCGCGTACCTGCACTGGACCGGCACCGACATGATCGCGGCCCTCGACGAGCATCCGGTGCTGCGGGCCCTGCGGTCCCACCAGCCCGCGCCCGCCCGGCGCGTGCACAGTCCCGAGCAGGTCGCCGGATGGCTGGTGCGCGGGGTGGAGCGGCGCGCGGTCAGTGTCTACGCGCCTCCGTGGCTGCGCCTGGTGCAGCCGCTGCGTCCGGTGCTGCCGCTGGTGGTGTCGGCGGTGGCACGGCGGTCGTTGTCGGCGCTGCCGGCCGAGGAGTTGGAGCGGTCCACCGGGGTGCTCGGCGCGGGCGGCGCCGCCGACCTGCGGGCGCGCGGCGCGGTACCGCCGGTGCCGCCGGTGACGCCGCCCCAGACCTGACGAGGGCGCTACGCCGCTGCTCAGGCCCCGGCGAGCAGTTGGAAAAACCCGAAGGCCACGGAGGCGAAGAACTGGCGCAGCCGCGTTTTTCAGGGGCGCGGGGAACTGCGCGACCAGCCCCCTACCCCCAGGCGAACACGCACCCGCGCCTCCCCTTACTCCCGCGGGAGTAATTCGCACCCCCCGCCACCCCAGGCAGTACCCGCGGGCTCCCCCTCCCGTCCGACGCGAAGCCTTCCCCCTGCCGGAAGGCTGACAGCTGAAACGGAAGTCGTCGTAGTGAGGGAGAACTGCTCATGACGGTCGGGAAGACACCCACGAAGGGCGTGGGACGCAGGCGGGCCGTGCCCTGGGCGCTGCTCGGGCTCTGGGTGGCCGTGCTCGCCCTGGTCGGCCCGTTCGCGGCGAAGCTCGCCGACGTGCAGCACGACCGGGCCACCGACTACCTGCCCTCCAGCGCCGACTCGACCCAAGTGGCCCGGATACAGGACGCCTTGCCCGGGGGCGAGAGCACCGAGATGGTGATCGTGTACCACCGGGACGGCGGGCTGAGCGCCGAGGACCGGCGGGTGGCGGCCGGGCAGGTCGGGAAGGTCGCCGCAGCGCACGAGCTGGTCGGCGGGGCGCCCGAGGGGATTCCGTCCGACGACGGTACGACGCTCATGTACCCCGTCGTCAGCAACGAGCCCGGGCACGACGAGAAGCTGCGGGACGCGCTCGTCGAGGACGTCCGGGGCATCGCCCGCGGCCAGGACGGGCTGAGCGTCGAGGTGGGCGGCACCGGAGCGCTCGGCACCGACGCCGGGAAGGTCTACGACTCACTCGGCGGGCCGCTGCTCTACACCACCGTCGCCGTCGTCGCCCTCCTGCTGATCCTGATCTACCGCAGCCCGGTGCTGTGGCTCGTGCCGCTCGTCGTCGCCGGCATCGCCGACTACCTGTCCATGGGGGTCGCGTACGGGCTCAACCAGGCCTTCGGTACCACCGTCACGGGCCAGAGCTCCGGCGTGATGACGATCCTCGTGTTCGGCGCGGGCACCGACTACGCACTGCTCCTCGTCTCCCGCTACCGGGAGGAACTGCGGCGCATCGAGCGCCCGTACGAGGCCATGGTCGCCGCCCTGCGCGGCTGCGGGCCCGCCGTGCTCGCCTCCTCCGGCACCGTCGCCGCCGGCCTGCTGTGCCTGCTCGCCGCCGATCTCAACAGCAGCCGCGGCATGGGCCCGCTCGGCACGGTCGGTGTGCTGTGCGCGCTGATCGCGATGCTGACCCTGCTCCCCGCCGTCCTCGTCCTGCTCGGGCGGCGGGTCTTCTGGCCGCTCGTACCGGCCTACGGCAGCGAGCCCGCACAGCGGCGGAGCCTCTTCGCCGCGATGGGCGACTCCGCCGGACGCAGGCCGCTGACCGTGCTCGCGACCGGAGCCGTCCTGCTCGGCGCCCTCGCCCTCGGCACGCTCAACCTGCCGGGACCGGTCAAGCAGGAGGACTCCTTCGTCACCAAGCCGGAGTCCGTCACCGCCATGGAGACCCTCGCCCGGGCCTACCCCGAGCGCGGCACCCAGCCCATCGACGTGATCACCCCCGCGGACCGCGTCGACCGGACCCTCGCGACGATCCGGGGCACCCGGGGAGTCGAGAGCGCCGAGAAGGGCCGTACCGCGGACGGCTGGGCCGAGGTCTCCGTCATCGCGAAGGACACACCCCAGTCGGCGGGAGAGACCGCCACCATCAAGTCCCTGCGCAGCCAACTGAAGGGCTCGTACGTCGGCGGGGACAGCGCCGAGCAGATCGACCTGGAGGACACCAACAGCCGGGACATCAAGATCGTCGTACCCCTGGTCCTCGTCTCGGTGCTGCTCATCCTGTTCGTCCTGCTGCGCAGTCTCGTCGCGCCGCTCGTCCTGGTGGCCGCCGTGGTCGCGGTCTGGGGCGCCGCCCTCGGGATCGGCGGGCTGGTCTTCGGGCCGGTCCTCGGCCTGAAGGGAACCGATCCGGGGCTCGGGCTGCTGTCCTTCGTGTTCCTCGTCGCCCTCGGCGTCGACTACGGCATCTTCCTCATGCACCGGATGCGCGAGGAGTCCCTGGCCGGCGCGGAACCGGCCGCCGCCGCGCTCACCGCCCTGCGCAGCACGGGCGCCGTCATCGCCTCGGCCGGCCTGGTCCTCGCCGCGACCTTCGCCGTGCTGATGAACATGGGGCTCGTGCAACTCGTCGAACTCGGCTTCGTGATCGCCGTCGGCGTACTCCTCGACACCTTCCTCGTACGGACGTACCTGGTGACCAGTGCCAGCGTCGCCCTGCGCCGGAAGATGTGGTGGCCGGGCGGCCTCTCCCGCGAACCCGCGCGCGGCGCCGGGCCGTCCGAACCGACCGAGCCGCCGCGGCAGCCGGAACAGGTCGGCACGCCCTGACCGACCGGGCTCACCTCACCACAGCCGACCGGGTGTCCCTCCGGCCTCCTGCCGAAGGGACACCCCCATGACGGAAGATGGAGCCGTGCACGATCGGGGAGCGAACTCAGCCGCAGGGGACCTGAAAACCACCGTCGTACGGGGTGACGCGCGGCCCCGACGCATCGAACGCGTCATGGCGGTCGTCAACCGGGACCCGCTCACCGCGCCGCACCGCACCCGCAACGACGCGTTCCTCACCGTGGGTGTCGCCGTGCTGGCCGTCGTCCTCGCGTTGCTCGTCGACGACGGACTCCCGCTCGGTCCGCGCGGCTGGACCCTGCTGGCGGGCGCCCATGTGCCGCTCGTGTGGCGGCGCAGCCGTCCGCTGCTCGTACTGTTCGCGGTGGCGGCCTGCGTCACCCCGTACCACGTCCTCGACTACAACCACGCCGTACCGATCCCCGCGACCCTCCTGGCGCTCTACACGGTCGCGGCGACCGGCACGGTACGCCGCTCGCTGCTCACCGCTGTCCTCGTCCTCGGCCCGACACTGATCATCAACAGCTTCACCAACCCCGACGGGGCACTGGAGCTCCTGCGGATCTCCGGCTGGGTCATCGCGGTCCTGTTCGTCGGCGTCGACGCCCGTCTCTACCGCCAGTACGTCGCCTCCATCGTCGAGCGGGCCGAGCGGGCCGAACGGACCCGCGAGGAGGAGGCGCGGCGCCGGGTCGCCGAGGAGCGGCTGCGGATCGCCCGCGACCTGCACGACCTGCTCGCGCACAGCATCACCCTGATCGGTGTGCGGACGTCCGTGGCGGCCCACGTCCTCACCGCGGATCCGGACCGGCTCGACCGCGAGGCGGTCGCCCAGGCGCTCGACGACATCGCGGAGACCTGCCGGACGGCCCGGGGCGAGTTGCGTACGACGCTGGAGGTGCTGCGGGCGAACGAGGTGAGCGAGAGTGTCGAAGGGGAACGGGAGTGGGTGGCCGACCCCGGCTCCGGGTCGAGTTCCGGCTCCGGTCTCGGCTCCCCGGACGGGCGCGGGCCGCTGCCCGGGCTCGACGGGCTGGGCGCGCTCGCGGAGGCGGCCAGGGTGGCCGGGGCCGAGGTCGAACTGTCCGTCCACGCGGACGGCGTACCGCCCTCGGTGGGTGCCGCCGCCTACCGGATCGTGCAGGAGGCGCTCACCAACGCCGTACGCCACGGGGGCCGCGACGACCTGACCGTCCGGGTGGGACTGCGGGTGGCGGAGGGGACCCTGCGGGTGACCGTCGCCGACGACGGGACGGGGCCGGGGACGGGCCACCGGGTGAGCGGCGCGGTGCGCAACGGGGTCGGGCACGGGCAGGGAGCCGTCGGCGGCACGCCGGGGTTCGGGCTCGTCGGGATGCAGGAGCGGGCCCGTAGCGTGGGCGGCACACTGGACGCCGGCCCGGGTCCCACCGTGGGCTACGAAGTGATCGCCGAGCTGCCGCTGCCCCGGGAGGAACCCTCGTGACGGCCCCGATGCCCATCCGCGTCCTGCTCGCCGACGACCAGACCCTGGTACGGGCCTCGTTCGCGATGCTCGTCGCGTCCGCCGGGGACATGGAGGTCGTCGGCGAGGCGGGCACCGGGCGGGAGGCCGTGGACCTCGCCCGTTCCGCGAGGGCCGACCTCGTCGTGATGGACATCCGCATGCCCGACCTGGACGGCATCCAGGCGACCCGGCTCATCGCCGCCGACGAGGACCTGGTGGGCGTGAAGGTGCTCGTCCTGACGACGTACGACACCGACGAGCACATCGTCGACGCGCTGCGGGCCGGGGCGTCCGGCTTCCTGGTCAAGGACATCCGGCCGGCCGAACTCCTCGACGCCATCCGGACCGTGGCCGCCGGGGACTCCCTGCTCTCGCCAGGCCCCACCTCGCGGCTCATCGCCCGATTCCTGCGCGCCCCCGACACGTTGATGTCGGCACTGGGCGGCCCGGACGGGCTGTCCGAGCGGGAGCGGCAGGTGCTCACCCTGGTCGCGCGCGGGTGCAACAACACCGAGATCGCCGAAGCGCTGGGGCTCAGCCCGCTCACCGCGAAGACCCATGTCAGCCGGATCATGGGCAAGTTGGGCGCACGCGACCGGGCGCAGCTGGTGATAGTGGCGTACGAGTCGGGGCTGGTGATACCCGGGACGGTATGAGCGCTGCCCCCTTCTGCTTCGCCACGAGTGGGTGCGGGGGATGCACCAGCTGCGGCACCGCCCTTCTCGCGTTGCGAGGCCGGGTCGGTGCTGGTCGACTGGGTAACGGCAGGCAGGCCACAGACGCGCGTGGTGCGGCGCCCGGCGGACGGGAGGCCGGCGCCGGCCCGTTCGCATGGGTCTGCGTCTCCTTCTCCCGTGCCCCGGACGGCCACTATGACGATGTCCCCCTTCGGCGCCTCCTTCGGAGGCCAGGACCCCTTCTCGGATATCCTCAACCGCTTCCTGGGCATGTCCCCGGGTGCCTCCCCGCCGCAGGTGCAGCGCGTGCCCATCGGCCGGTTGCTGTCCGAGTCCGCGCAGGACCTGATCAACCAGGCCACCCGGAAGGCCGCCGATGAGGGCAGCACCGACCTGGACACCGAGCACCTGCTCTGGGCCTGCACCCAGGTCGAACCGGCCCGCGGCCTCCTCGCCCAGGCCGGTGTCGACCCGGACGACCTGGCCGGGGAGATCGCCGCGGTCCTGCCCGGCGAGAGCAGCACTCCTTCGGCACAGCCCGGTCTGACCCCGGCGGCCAAGCGGGTGCTGCTGCGCGCCCATGCCCGCTCCCAGGCGACCGGCGTGTCGTACATCGGCCCGGAGCACATCCTCGGTGCGCTGCTGGACACGCCGGATGCCGCGGGCACCAAGGTGCTCAGCCGCTCCGGAGCCGAGCTGGACGGGCTGCGCCGCGCCGCCGACGGCACAGCCCGTTCCGAGGGGACCGAGGGCCGCCCGGCGAGCGCGACACCCACCCTCGACGAGTACGGCCGCGACCTCACCGAGGAGGCCAAGGCGGGCCGGCTCGACCCGGTCGTGGGCCGCGCCGAGGAGATCGAGCAGACCGTGGAGATCCTGTCGCGCCGTTCGAAGAACAATCCCGTCCTCATCGGCGAGCCGGGCGTCGGCAAGACCGCGATCGTCGAGGGCCTCGCGCAGCGGATCGTCGCGGGAGACGTACCGAAGACACTGGAGGACAAGCGGGTCGTCGCTCTGGACCTGACCGGACTGGTCGCCGGCGCCCAGTACCGCGGGCAGTTCGAGGAGCGGTTGAAGAACGTGATCGACGAAGTGAAGTCCGCCTCGGAGTCGACGATCCTGTTCGTCGACGAGCTGCACACCGTCGTCGGCGCGGGCGCCACCGGCGAGGGCTCCATGGACGCCGGGAACATCCTCAAGCCCGCCCTCGCCCGCGGCGAGCTGCACGTGGTCGGCGCCACGACGCTGGACGAGTACCGGCGCTACGTGGAGAAGGACGCCGCGCTCGAGCGCCGTTTCCAGCCGGTGATGGTTCCCGAGCCGAGCATCGAGGAGACCGTGCAGATCCTGGAGGGCCTGCGCGACTCCTACGAGGCCCACCACCAGGTCCGCTACACCGACGAGGCCCTCGCGGCCGCGGCCGTGCTGTCCGACCGGTACGTCACCGACCGCTTCCTGCCCGACAAGGCGATCGACCTGCTCGACCAGGCCGGGGCGCGGGTGCGGCTGCGTTCGCTGGGCAGGTCCACCGAGGTCACCGAGCGCCAGGACCGGTTGGCCAAGCTGAACCGGGAGAAGGACCAAGCCGTCGCCGGCGAGGACTTCGAGAAGGCCGCCGAACTCAAGGACCGCATCGCCGACGTGGAGGCGGAGATCGCCGGCGTCGCGGAACGCCGCGAGGGCGTCATGGAGGTCACCGCCGCCGACATCGCCGAGGTCCTCTCCCGGCGCACCGGCATCCCGGTGGCGCAGCTGACGGAGACCGAGAAGGAGCGTCTGCTGAAACTGGAGGACGCCCTGCACTCGCGGGTCGTCGGCCAGGACGAGGCGGTCACCGCCATCGCGCAGGCGGTACGCCGCAACCGGGCCGGCATGGGTGATCCCAACCGGCCCGTCGGCTCCTTCCTGTTCCTCGGACCGACCGGTGTCGGCAAGACCGAACTGGCCAAGGCGCTCGCCGAGCTGCTCTTCGGCGACGACAACCGGCTGGTGCGCTTCGACATGAGCGAGTTCCAGGAGAAGCACACCGTCTCCCGGCTCGTGGGCGCCCCGCCCGGATACGTCGGCCACGAGGAGGCCGGCCAGCTCACCGAGAAGGTACGCCGCCAGCCCTACAGCGTGCTGCTGTTCGACGAGGTGGAGAAGGCCCACCCGGACGTCTTCAACACCCTGCTGCAGGTCCTCGACGACGGGCGGCTCACCGATGCCCAGGGCCGCACGGTCGACTTCCGCAACACGGTCGTCGTCATGACCTCCAACATCGGCGCCCAGCGCATCCTCGCCCACCACGGCGACGTCGGCGCCATCAAGGACGAACTGATGCAGGACCTGCGCGGCCGGTTCCTGCCGGAGTTCCTCAACCGCATCGACGACATCGTCGTCTTCCACGCCCTCACCGAGGCCGACCTCGACCGCATCGTGGACCTGCTGCTGGACGGCAGCCGGCGCCGGGTGCGCGCCCAGGGCCTAGAGCTGGAGGTCACCGACGCGGCGAAGAAACTGCTCGTCGCGCACGGCCACCAGCCGGAGTTCGGCGCCCGCCCGCTGCGCCGCACCATCCAGGCCGAACTCGACAACCGCATCGCCTCCCTGCTCCTGGCCGACGAAGCCGGCCCCGGCGACACGATCGTCGCCGACGTGGTGGGCGACTCCTTGATCTGCCGTGTCGAACACCCCACGCCGGATTCCCCGACTGACCCAAGCTGATGATCAACGCCCCTCCGGCCAGGTAGGTTCGGGCCATGGTCGGTGACTGGCGGATGGACCGGATCGGCAGTGCTCTGCGAGGTGAGAACCCGGCTGTGCTGCGCCGCCTGGACGCGGGGTTCGCCGTGATCGGCGACGTGCAGTTCCTGCCGGGCTACTCGGTGCTCCTGGTGGACGACCCGACGGTGGAGAGACTGTCGGACCTGCCCAGGGGCCAGCAGTTCGCCCTCGGCCCGCAGCACGACCCCCTGCGCAGGGCGATCGAGGATGAGCTGGACCGTCTCCGCCCGGTGCGTTGACGCCTGATCGGCGCGTCCTGTGCCCCTTACTGGAGGCCGACTTCCGCCGGGAGCCACACGGGTTCTGGGTCCTGCGTCGTGATGAGGTCGCTCCAGTGGAGGGTGCGCGCGCACCAGCGGTGCAGGAGCACGTGGTCGTGGCCGACGGCGAGCAGTCCGGCGCCCGTGGCGGCGCGGTAGTCCTCGACGGCTGCCACCAGGGCGGCGGTGGTGGAGGCGTCCAGCATGGCGGTCATCTCGTCGCACACGAGCCAGCGCGGCCGCAGGACGAGGGCGCGGGCGAGGCAGGCGCGTTGGAGCTGGCCGTCACTGACCTCGTGGGGCCGGCGGTCCAGGAGGTCGGGTGTGAGGCCGACGGCCGGGGTCAGTTCGGCCAGGCGCTCGGGGATCTCGTCCCGGCGTCTCGTGGCGCGCAACGGCTCTGCGATCAGGTCGCTGAGCCGTAGCCGCGGGTCGGCGGAGAGGCGGGGCTGCTGGAAGACCACGCCGATGGCGGTGCGCTGGGCGTGGGGCGCGCGGTGGCGCCAGCCGCGTACGGGGGTGCCGTCGAGGGTCACGGTTCCGGCGTCGGGGCGGTGCAGCAGGGCGGCGACCCGGGCGAGGGTGGACTTGCCGCAGCCGCTGGGTCCCAGCAATCCGACGCTCTCGCCGGGGGCGAGGGCCAGGGTGGCGTGGCGTACGACGGGTGCGGCCGGGTCGTATCCGGCGGTGATGTCGCGCAGTTCAAGCACGGAGGTCCTCCGGGAGGCGCGGGTGGTGGCAGGCGATGCCGTCGGCGAGCGGGGGGAGGGCGGTGCAGGCGTCGGTGGCCCGGTCGCAGCGGGGGGCGAAGGCGCAGCCTTCGGGGAGGCTGCCGAGTTCCGGTGGCATGCCGGGTATCGGAGCGAAGGCGCGGTCGGGGAGGGCCTGCAGGAGCCCCCGGCTGTAGGGGTGGCGGGGGCCCGGTGTGCCGAAGAAGGCCTTCGCGTCGGCGAGTTCGACGATCCGGCCCGCGTACATCACGGCCACCCGGTCGGCGATGCGCTCGGCGGCGGCCAGGTCGTGGGTGATCACGAGCAGGCTCCGGCGGCCGGTGTCGACGTGGCGGCGCAGTTCGTCCACGGTGTGGTCGACCAGGTCGCGGTCGAGGCCGGTCGTGGGTTCGTCGGCCAGCAGCAGGGGCGCGTCGCCGACGAGGGCGAGGGCGGTGGCGGCGCGCTGGGCGAGGCCGCCGGAGAGCTGGTGCGGGTGGCGGTCCAGGTGATCGGCGGGGAAGGCGGCGCGTGCGGCGGCTGCCTCGACCGCCGCACGCAGGGCCGCCCGTCCTCGTGTGCCGGTCAACGCGGCCACGGTTTCCCGCAGGTGGGAGCGGACCGTGCGCACGGGCGTGAGGTGTGCGGCGGGGCTCTGCGGGACGAGGCCGATCAGGCGGCCCCGTACCGTCCGGGCCAGTGTCCGTTCGTCGGCGGCCAGCAGGTCCAGGTCGCCGAGCCGGGCCTCGCCCGCCGTCCGGGCGTTGGCGGGCAGCAGACCGAGCAGGGCGGAGGCGAGGACCGACTTGCCGCAGCCGCTCTCGCCGATCAGGGCGAGGCACTCGCCGGCCGCCACGTCGAAGTGCGCGTCGGTGACGGCGGCGATCCGCCGGCCGCCCGGCATCAGGAAGCGCACGGACAACCCCCGTACCGACAGGACCGTTTCGTTCTCGGTCACAGCATCGTCGGTCACAGCATCAGCTCCGATCGGCGGCGCGGGTTGATCCGTTCCCGCCAGGCGCCGGCGAGCCCGGCGACGGCGAGGGTGGGGACGATGATGAACAGGCCCGGGAAGAGGGTCGGCCACCACTGCCCGGCGAGCAGCGGTCCCCGCGCGGCCTGGATGAGGTTGCCGAGGCTGGCCAGGTGGGTGGGCAGGCCGAGCCCGAGGAAGGACAGCGCCGATTCGTGCCACATGGCGTGCGGCACCATCAGGACGGCGGCCAGCGCGGCCTGCGGCAGGACGGCGGGCAGCAGGTGCCGTACCGTCACCCGCCACCGGGACGCGCCACCGGAGACGGCGGCGTCGATGTACGGGCGGGCGCGCAGGGACAGCACCTCGGCGCGCACGATCCGGGCGGTGGACAGCCAGTGGGTGAGCGCGACGGACACGATCACCGGCCACACCCCGGGCCGGAACACGGCCACGATGAAGATGCCCATCAGCAGGTGCGGCACGGAGGAGAACGTGTCGACGACCCGCATGAGAGCCCGGTCGGCCCAGCCGCCCAGCGCTCCGGCGGTCGCCCCTACGGCGGTGCCGATCACGGTTGCCGTGAGGGCGGCGGCGACCCCGACCAGCAGGGACACGCGCAGGCCGTAGACGCAGCGCAGGAGGAGGTCGCGGCCGAGGTCGTCGGTGCCGAAGGGGTGCGACCAGCTCGGCGGCAGCAGTTTGGCGGACAGGTCGACGGCCTGCTGGTCGAGCCGCACCAGGGGCGGGACGAGGAGCACGGCCAGCACGGTCGCCGCCACCAGGACGACGCAGACGCGGACGCGTACCGCCCGGGTGGAGCGGCGCTCGGTGCCGTGGGACCGCCAGGCGGGTTCGGCCGTGGTCACGGGTTCACATGTCATCGAACGTCACCCTCGGGTCGAACAGGCCGTAGAGGAGGTCGGCGAGGAGGTTGCCGACGAGCACCGCGGCGGTGGCGAGCGTGGTGAGGGCGGCGAGCAGCGGGAAGTCGACGGCGGTGGCCGCCTGGACGGTGGCCGCCGCGATGCCGGGCCAGCTGAAGACGCTCTCCACCAGCAGTGCTCCGGTGATGAGCTCGGGCACCCGGGAGCCGACCAGGGTGAGGACCGGCAGCAGGCCGGAGCGCAGGGCGTGGCCGAGCAGGACCGTCCGCTCGCTCACCCCCCGTGCGCGGGCTCCGCGTACGGGGTCCTCGGCGAGGGCGTCACCGACGCCCTGGCGGACGTACAGGATGAACCAGGGCAGTTGGGAGACGGCGAGGACTCCGGCCGGCAGCACGAGGTGACGGGCGACTTGGGCGACGGTGACCTGCTCGCTCGCGGTGTCGGTGAGACCACCGGCCGGAAGCGCGCCCAGGTGGAGCGCGAACAGCCAGACGACCAGCAGGGCCAGCCAGAAGACGGGCGCCGCCTCCAGCGAGTAGGCCAGCGACGTCACGGCCCGGTCGAGCGGCGATCCCGGGCGCCGGGCCGCCAGCACGCCCAGGACCGTGCCCGCCAGCACGGCCACCGCGAACGCGACCGCGCACAACAGCGTGGACCAGGCGAGACGTTCGCCGATGACCTGGCCGACCGGCTGCCGCATCACGCTGGAGTGCCCGAGGTCGCCCGTGACGGCCGCGGTCACCCAGTGCCACCAGCGCGAGGTGAACGGCTGGTCCACGCCCAGGTTCTCCCGCAGCCGCGCCAGCGTCTCCGCGTCCGCGCCGAGGGCGGCCGTGCCGGCGTACGCCTTGACGGGGTCGAAGGGGGAGGCGGCGGCGATCGCGAAGACGCCGAAGGTGACGACGAGCAGGACCGGGGCGGCGAACAGCAGCCGTCGCCCGGCCAGTCGGGCGATCGCCGCCCAGGGGAGGGAGTTCGTCACTTCTTCGGCCGCCAGGCCTGGAGGTTCCACCACGGGCCGGAGGAGAAGCCGTGCTCGTGCGGTTCGACCTGGGTGGACAGGGCCTGCCAGCGGTCGGCGAGGACGTACACGTGGTCGATGTGGGTGAGGAAGGTGTAACCGGGGTTCTTCACCAACTCGCGCTGGAGGGCGTCGTACGCGGCCTGGCGGGTCGCCTCGTCCGAGGTGCGGCGGCCGGTGTCGAGCGCCTCGTCCACCACCGGATCGTCGTAGCGCGCCATGTTGTTGAAGCCGTCGCCGGCGAGGGAGGAGTGCAGCAGGGTGTAGAGGCCGTAGTCGGGGTCACCGCTGCTGCCGGAGCCGGCCAGGACCGCGTCCGTCTTCATCCGCGGCTCGATGACCTCCCAGGTGGCGCTCTCCACCTTCACCTCGATCCCGGCCTTCTCGGCGTCGGAGGCGTACGCGAGGGCGTGGTCCTGGCGGACCTTGTCGCCGGAGGGGTAGAGCAGGGTGAACGACGCCCGCCGCCCGTCCTTGGCGCGGACGCCTCCCTCGCCGCTCCTCCAGCCGGCCCGGTCCAGGATGCGCCGGGCCTCGGCGAGGTCCTGCCCGCGCTGGATGCCCTGCGCGAACCACGGGTCGTCCACGGGCAGCGGCCCGTATGCCGGACGCCCGGCGCCGTCGAGGATCTCGTCGACCATGGCCTGCCGGTCCACGGCCGCGTCCAGGGCCTGGCGGACCGCGCGGTCGCCGGTGACCGCGCCGGCCTGGGGGAGGGTTACCGCGCGGAAGTCGTACGTCGTCGCGTCGTACGTCTTCTTCGACCTGTCGTCCTCGAAGGTGGCGGCGAGATTGGGCGGCAGGACCGCACCGTCGAGGTCGCCGGAGCGGAGCCGGGTGGCCCGCACGTCGTCGTCCTTGACGATCGCCATGGTCACCTTCCCGACCTTCGGCGCGCCGCCCCAGTAACCGGGGTTGGCCTTGAAGGTGAGCTTCTCGCCCTTGCTCCAGGAGGTGAGCAGGTAGGGGCCGGTGCCGACCGGCTCGGTGTTGAAGGAGCCGGTGTTGGGGTCCTGCCCGCCCGCGACGTGCTCGGGGACGATGGGCAGCACCGTGCGCCCGGCGAAGGGCGCGTACGGGTACTTGAGCGTGAAGACCACCTTGTCGCCGCCGTCCGCCCGCACGTCCGCGATGGCGTCCAGTTCGCTGCGGTAGGCGTTGTTCGTCTTCGCGTCGAGGATCGTGTCGTACGTGAAGACGACGTCGGCGGGGGTCAGCGGCTCGCCGTCGCTGAACCTCACGCCCTCGCGCAGGGTGAACGTGTAGGTCAGGCCGTCGGCGGTGACCTCGGGCAGCGCCTTCGCCAGGGCCGGTCCCAGCTCCATGCCGGCGTCGCGGGCGAGCAGCCCGTCGAAGATCTTCGAGTTGCCGTCCTTGCCGTAGCCGAGCAGCGGGCTGAGCGTGTCCGGCTCGGAGGCCACCCCGATCACGACGGAACCGGCGCCGTTGCCGCTCGCCGTGCCGCTGCCGGGGGCCGAGCACGCCGCGGCACCCGTGAGTATCGCCGCCGTGGCGGCGGCTGTCCGTATCCGTCGAACCGTCATGGCTCCCCACCCTTATTGATGATCACAAGCTGTTGCATACTATGCGCAACAAGGGTGGTGTGAGCCGGTCGGGTGGCAGCCCGACGAGGAAGTTCGGGGGCAGGGGGCGGTGGCCGAGCCGGAGCACAGGACGGCGCACGGTCCGCCGAGCGGCGGTGTCCGGGGAGCTGGACCGTGCCGGCGTCCGCCTTGTCGGTCTCGCGGACTTCGTGTGGGTACCGGGCTGGCGGGTAGCCGGTGGGCGTGACCGACTCTGCCATCGCCGTCCTGGACATCGACGGGACGCTCATCGATTCCAATTACCACCATGCGCTCGCGTGGTACCGGGCACTGCGCTCGGTGGGCGAGACCTACCCCGTGTGGCGGCTGCACCGGCTCATCGGGATGGGCGGGGACCAGATGGTCACCGCCGTCGGCGGCGAGGAACTGGAGCGCCGGGTCGGCGACCAGGCCCGGGAGCGGCAGGGCCAGGAGGTCGACGCGCTCCTGGAGGAGATGGCGCCGTTGCCCGGGGCGCGCGACCTGCTCCTGGCCGTCAAGGAGCGAGGTCACCGCCTGGTGCTGGCCAGCTCGGGCCAGCAGCGCCACGTGGACGCCTTCCTGGACGTGCTGGACGCCCGCGACATCGTCGACGACTGGACCACCAGCGCCGACGTCGAGGCGTCCAAGCCGGCGCCGGACCTGCTGCAGGTGGCGCTGGAGAAGCTGGGCGCGCCGTCCGGTGCGCCGAGTGTGATGGTCGGCGACTCGGTGTGGGACGTCGAGGCGGCGAAGAGGGCGGGGATGCCGGCGATCGTCGTCCGTTCCGGCGGCTTCGGGGACGACGAGCTGCGCGAAGCCGGTGCCATCGCCCTCTACGACACCCCCGGCGACCTCGCCAAGGCGCTGGACGACACCCCACTCGCTTGACCTGCCCGACCGGCGGCCGGATGCGGCGCGCTCCGGTCGGCCCCGTAGCCCGAACGGGCGCGCGCCGGTTCGGCCGAGCAGCCCGAACGCCCACCCCCCCACCCACGAGGGAGCACCGCGACCGATGACCACCAACGACAAAGACTCCGCCACGGGAACGGAGAGCACCCGCCCCGAGGCGCCCGCCGAGGCTGCGAGCGACGCGCCCACCGGCAGTCCCTTCCAGCCGCGCCCCACCCTGCCCAAGGGGATGGGTGATCTCGACCGGCGCGCGATCGACACCGTGCGGGTGCTGGCGATGGACGCCGTGCAGAAGACCGGCAACGGCCATCCCGGCACCGCGATGAGCATGGCTCCCACGGCCTACCTGCTGTTCCAGAAGTGGCTGCGCCACGACCCGGCCGATCCGAACTGGGTCGGCCGTGACCGCTTCGTGCTGTCGATGGGGCACTCGAGCCTCACCCTGTACATCCAGCTCTTCCTGTCCGGCTACGGCCTGGAGCTCTCCGACCTGCAGGCGCTGCGCACCTGGGGTTCCCTGACCCCGGGCCACCCCGAGGTCAACCACACACCGGGCGTGGAGACGACGACCGGCCCGCTGGGCCAGGGTGTCGGCAACGCCGTCGGCATGGCGATGGCGGCCCGCCGGGAGCGCGGCCTGCTGGACCCGTCCGCCCCCGAGGGCGAGAGCGTGTTCGACCACACCATCTGGGCCTTCGCCTCCGACGGCGACCTCGAGGAAGGCGTCAGCGGCGAGGCGTCGTCGCTGGCCGGCACCCAGGAACTGGGCAACCTGGTCCTGGTCTACGACGCCAACCGCATCTCGATCGAGGACGACACCGACGTCGCGTTCACCGAGGACGTCGGCAAGCGGTACGAGGCCTACGGCTGGCACGTGCAGCACGTGGACGACGGCGAGGACCTGGCCGCCGTCGACCGCGCCCTGGCCGCCGCCCGCGAGGAGACCGGCCGCCCGTCGCTGATCGTGCTGCACACGATCATCGGCTGGCCCGCGCCCAACAAGCAGAACACCGGCGCGGCCCACGGGGCGGCGCTGGGCGAGGACGAGGTCCGGGCGACCAAGGAGATCCTCGGCTTCGACCCCGACAAGACGTTCGAGGTCGCCCCCGAGGTCCTCACCCACGCCCGCCGGGTCGCCGAGCGCGGCGCACAGGCGCACGCGGCGTGGCAGCAGCGCTTCGACGCCTGGCAGGCCGGCAACCCCGACGGCGCCGCCCTGCTGGAGCGGATGTCCACCCGCCGGCTGCCGCAGGGCTGGGCGGAGGCCCTGCCGACCTGGGACGCCGACCCGAAGGGTGTGGCGACCCGGAAGGCCTCCGGCGAGGTCCTCACCGCCCTGTACCCGGTCCTGCCGGAACTGTGGGGCGGCTCGGCCGACCTCGCGGAGAGCAACAACACCGCGGTCAAGGGGGAGGCCTCGTTCCTGCCCACGGACCGGCAGACCAAGATGTGGTCCGGCGGCCCCTACGGGCGCACGCTGCACTTCGGCGTCCGCGAGCACGGCATGGGCGCGATCATGAACGGCATCGCGCTGCACGGCGGGACCCGCGTGTACGGGGGCACGTTCCTCACCTTCTCCGACTACATGCGCGGTGCGGTGCGGCTGGCCGCGCTCATGCAGCTGCCGGTCACCTACGTGTGGACGCACGACTCCATCGGGCTGGGCGAGGACGGTCCCACCCACCAGCCCGTCGAGCACTACGCGGCGCTGCGGGCCATCCCCGGCCTGGACTTCGTCCGCCCGGCCGACGCCAACGAGACCGCGGTGGCGTGGCGCACCATCCTCGAGCACAACGACCGCCCGGCCGGGCTGGCGCTGTCACGGCAGAACCTCCCCGTCTTCGACCGCACCCGGTTCGCGTCGGCCGAGGGCGTCGCCAAGGGCGGCTACGTCCTGGCCGAGGCCTCCGGCGGCACCCCCGAGGTCATCCTGATGGGCACCGGCTCCGAGGTGCAGATCGCGGTCGCCGCCCGCGAGGCACTGGAGGCCGACGGCATCCCGACGCGGGTCGTGTCACTGCCGTGCTGGGAGTGGTTCGCCGCCCAGGACCAGGCCTACCGCGAAGAAGTCCTGCCGCCCACCGTGCGCGCCCGGGTCAGCGTCGAGGCGGGCGTCCCCCTGGGCTGGCGGGACTTCGTCGGCGACGCCGGCCGGACCGTCGGCCTGGACCACTACGGCGCCAGCGCCGCGTACACCGTCCTGTACGAGCAGTTCGGCCTGACCGCGGACGCGGTCGTCGCGGCGGCCCGGGAAAGCCTTGAGGCCGTCAAGGCGGCACCCGTGGCCCCGACGGGCCCGGCCGCCGCCGGCGTGCTGCACGCCCCGACCGGCGACCGCTGACGCGCCGGGCGGCCCGCCCCTCACACGAGCCTTCCGCCCGTTGGGCTGCGGAGGTGAGGGGCGGGCCGGCGGCAGCTTTCCTGGAGGTGAGCGATCACGTGCTGCTCTTCCGGATCGTAGGAAACACCTTCCGAGCGGCTCCGGCCCCTCCACCGGCCCCTCCCACGGGATGAGGTGGGCGTCATGACCACGCGCACCGGAGCCGTACCCCAGGAGGACGTCGAAGGCCGACCTCCTGCCCTGCGGATCGTCTGGACCGCCCTGCGGGTGGTCGGCTCGGTCACCGTGTTGGTGACCGCGTACTACCTGTTGCCCCTGGACCGCACCTCCACGGCTGCCGCCATCACGATCCTCGCCGTCGGACTGGTCGTCTTCGTCGCCCTGACAGCCCTCCAGGTCACCGCGATCCTGCGTTCCCGGCACCCGGGGCTGCGGGCCGCCGAGGGTCTGGCCACCGGCGTCCCCTTCTTCCTGCTGCTGTTCGCGGGAACCTACGTCGCGATGGCCGCACAGTCCTCGGCCAGCTTCGGCGAGGCCCTCTCCCACACCCAGGGGCTGTACTTCACCGTCACCGTGTTCTCCACCGTGGGGTTCGGCGACATCACGCCCAAGACCGGCACGGCGCAGCTGGTGGTCACCGTGCAGATGCTCACGGACCTGATCATCTTCGGCCTGGCTCTCAAGCTCGTCGTGGGCGCCGTCCGCCGGAGCAGGGAACGCCGGAACGCCGAGGCGAACGTGCGATCGGCGCGGCCGCGGGCCTGATCGTGGGGGTCCACCTCCGACACGGACGGCCGACAGCGGCTGGTCCGTACCCCGGGTGCCCCACACACTGGCAATGGACCAAGAGAGGGACACGCCGCCCGGCACCGCGCGGCGACCGGTGTCAGGAGGACCTGTGACTGCTTCGCCGCCCGTCCGTGACACGCCGCCGGCCCGGTACGACGACCTGCGCGCACTGGTCATCAACTGCACCCTGAAGCGCTCGCCGGAGACGAGCAACACCCAGGGGCTGATCGACCGCAGCGCGGCCGTCATGGAGGCGCAGGGGGTGCGGCTGGACGTCGTACGGGCGGTGGACCTCGACATCGCCACCGGTGTGTGGCCTGACATGAGGGAACACGGCTGGGCGGCGGACGCCTGGCCGGACCTGTACCGCCAGGTGATGGCGGCCGACATCCTCGTCCTGGCGGGCCCGATCTGGCTGGGTGACAACAGCTCGGTGATGAAGAAGGTGATCGAGCGCCTCTACGCCTGCTCCAGCCTGCTCAACGACGCCGGGCAGTACGCGTACTACGGCCGGGTCGGCGGCTGCCTGATCACCGGCAACGAGGACGGCGTCAAGCACTGCGCCATGAACGTGCTCTACAGCCTCCAGCACCTGGGGTACACCATCCCTCCCCAGGCCGACGCGGGGTGGATCGGCGAGGCGGGTCCGGGCCCGTCGTACCTCGACCCCGGCTCGGGCGGACCGGAGAACGACTTCACCAACCGCAACACCACCTTCATGACCTGGAACCTGCTGCACCTGGCCCGCGCCCTGAAGGACCTCGGCGGCATCCCCGCCTTCGGCAACCAGCGCACCGCGTGGGACGCCGGCTGCCGTCACGACTACGAGAACCCCGAGCACCGGTAGGGGGACGAGCGGCCTGCCGCGGGGTTCCCGAGCTGTCAGGCCCCGCGGCGGCTTACGCCACAGCCGGGTTCAGCCCGTGGTACGCCGTGCGCATGAGTTCCTGCATGTCGTCGAGCATCGGCATGCGGGGGTTGGCCGGTGCGCACTGGTCCTCGTAGGCGTTGAGGGCCTGTCGGGGCAGGGCGTCGAGGAAGGCACGCTCGTCGACGCCGAGGGCCCGGAACGTCGGCTCGATGCCGACGGCGTCGCGCAGGCGCTCGACGGCCGCGGCGAGGGACTCCACTCCCTCGGCCGGAGTGGCCGCGGGCAGACCGAGGGTACGGGCGATGTCCTGGAAGCGTTCGGGGGCACGGTAGTGCTCGTACTTGGGCCAGCCGGTCAGCTTCGTCGGGACGGTGCCGTTGTAGCGGATGACGTGGGGGAGCAGGACCGCGTTGGTGCGGCCGTGCGCGATGTGGAAGGTGGCGCCCAGGGTGTGCGACATGGCGTGCACGATGCCGAGGAAGGCGTTGCCGAAGGCCATGCCCGCGATGGTGCCGGCGTTGTGCATCTTCTCCCGGGCTTCCGCGGCGTCCGCACGGTCGTTCACGGCCGCCTCGAGATGGGCGAAGACCAGGCGGACGGCGTGCAGGGCGAGGCCGTCGGTGAAGTCGTTGGCGTAGACGGAGACGTACGCCTCGATGGCGTGGGTGAGGGCGTCGAAGCCGCTGTCGGCGGCGAGCGCCGGGGGCAGGGCGGTGGTCAGGAGGGGGTCGACGATCGCGACGCTGGGGGTGAGGGCGTAGTCGGCGAGCGGGTACTTCTTGCCGGTCGCGGGGTCGGAGATGACGGCGAACGGGGTGACCTCGGCGCCGGTGCCGGAGGTGGTGGGCACGCACACCAGACGGGCCAGCCGGCCGAGGGTGGGGAAGCGGAAGGCCCGCTTGCGGATGTCGGAGAACTTCTGCCGCATGTCGGCGAAGTCGACGCCGGGCTGCTCGTACAGCAGCCACATGACCTTGGCGGCGTCCATGGGGGAGCCGCCGCCGAGCGCGATGATCGTGTCCGGGCGGAAGTCCCGCATCAGGTCGGCGCCGTGCTGGACGGAGTCGATGCTGGGCTCGGGCTGGACGGTGTCGATGATCTGCACGGTGACCGGTTCGTGGCGCCGCTGCAGGACGCGGCTGATGCGGTCGACGAAGCCGAGGCGCGTCATGGTGGTGTCCGTGACGATGGTGACGCGGTGGACGTCGGGCATCGAGGCCAGGTAGCGGATGGCCTGCGGTTCGAAATAGATCTTCGGCGGGACCTTGAACCACTGGAGGTTGTTGCGACGGGTGGAGACCCGCTTGATGTTGAGGAGCTGGGCGGCGGAGACGTTGTCGGACACGGAGGTGCTGCCCCAGGAGCCGCAGCCGAGGGTCAGCGAGGGCAGCAGCCCGTTGTAGATGCCGCCGATCGCGCCCTGCGAGGACGGGGAGTTGACGAGGATCCGTACGGTCTTCATCCGCATGCCGTACGCCTCCGCCACCGCGGGGTCCCCGGTGTGGATGACCGCGCTGTGGCCCTGGCCGTGGAAGGCGACCATGTCGGCGGCGAGGTCGAAGCCGTGCCGTTCGTCCGCGGCGCGCAGCACGGCGAGGACCGGGCAGAGCTTCTCGCGGGTCAACGGCTCGCTGGGTCCGACCCGTTCGGCCTCGACGAGGATGACCGACGTGTCGGCCGGCACCGAGAACCCGGCCCGCTCAGCGATCCATGCCGGGCTCTGTCCGACGGCTGCCGCGTTGACCTTGGGTTCGCACCCGGCGCCCGAACCGCCGTCGGCCGGGAACAGGAAGGCTTCCAGCTGTGCCTTCTCCTGCTCGGTGGCCACGTGGGCGTGGAGTGCGCGGAACTCGGTGATCGCCGCGTCGTAGATCTCCGTGTCCAGGACGACGGCCTGCTCGGAGGCGCAGATCATGCCGTTGTCGAAGGACTTGGACAGCACCAGGTCGTTGACGGCCCGGCGCAGGTCGGCGCTGCGGTGGACGTAGGCCGGGACGTTGCCGGCGCCGACACCGAGGGCCGGCTTGCCGGCCGAGTAGGCGGCCTTGACCATGGCGTTGCCGCCGGTGGCGAGGATCAGCGAGACGCCCGCATGACGCATGAGCGTGCGGGTGGCCTCGACGGACGGGGCCTCGATCCACTGCACGCAGTGCTCCGGTGCCCCGGCGGCGACGGCCGCGTCCCGGACGACCCGGGCCGCTTCGGCGCTGCACCGCTGGGCGGAGGGGTGGAACGCGAAGATCACCGGATTGCGGGTCTTCAGCGCGAGCAGCGCCTTGAAGACCGTGGTCGACGTCGGGTTGGTGACCGGCGTGACCGCGGCCACCACGCCGACCGGTTCGGCGATCTCGACCATGTCCTCCATGTCGTCCCGGGCGATGACCCCGACGGTCTTCAGGTGGCCCATGCTGTGCGTGACGTGCTCGCAGGCGAACATGTTCTTGGCGGCCTTGTCCTCGAAGACCCCGCGCCCCGTCTCCTCGACCGCCAGGCGGGCCAGCGCGGTGTGCTGGTCCAGGGCGGCGACCGATGCCTTCTTGACGATCTGGTCGACCTGCTCCTGGGAGAGGGCCTCGTAGTCGGCGAGTGCCTTGAGGCCGGCCGCGACCAGACGGTCCACGGCCACCGCGGTGTCGGACGGGGCGTCGGTGGCGACGCGGTCCTCGGTCCGCTCGTCCTGTCGGGTCATGGTGGTGAGCCTCCGTCGTCAAGGGGCCGCCGTACTCGGGCGGCGGCCCGGAAACGGGAGGGACACCGCGGGGGATCGGTGCCCCTCCCTGACTCCACCCTCCTCGCACGACCAGGCGCCGTGGCAGGCGCCGAAGGGCCCCACTCGCGTCCGTCCGGCCCGGGCCCGGCAGGGACCGTCGGCCCCCGGCCGGACCGACCCGCCGTCGGCCCCCGGCCGGAGCGACCCGTCGTCGGCCCTCGGCCGGAGCGACCCACGGCCGGCCCCGCCCCGCGTCTCACCTGCTGTCGCTCCCCAGCGTCTCCACCAGCGCCGCCCGGCCCGCTTCCAGTCGCGCGACCGGCACCCGGAACGGCGAGCAGGAGACGTAGTCCAGCCCGGCGGCGTGGAAGAAGTGCACCGAGTCGGGGTCGCCGCCGTGCTCACCGCACACCCCGATCGTGAGGTCCGGGCGGGCGGCGCGGCCCTCGGCGACGGCGATGCCCACCAGCCGGCCGACCCCTTCGCGGTCGAGCGTCTCGAACGGCGACGTGGCGAAGACGCCCTGGTCGAGGTAGGCGGAGAAGAACTCCGCCTCGACGTCGTCGCGGGAGAAGCCCCAGGTGGTCTGGGTCAGGTCGTTGGTGCCGAAGGAGAAGAACTCGGCCTCCTCGGCGATCCGGCCCGCCGTCAGGGCGGCCCTCGGCAGCTCGATCATGGTTCCCACCGGGCAGCGGACGGTGACCCCCGCCTCCCGGGAGACCTCGCCCAGCACACGCTGCACCTCCTCGCGCACGAGGCGCAGTTCACGGACGTCACCGACGAGCGGGACCATGACCTCCGCCTCGGGTGCGCCACCGGCCAGCAGGCGCTCGGCCACGGCCTCACCGATCGCCCGCACCTGCATGGCCACCAGGCCGGGAACGACCAGCCCCAGGCGCACACCACGCAGCCCGAGCATCGGGTTCTCCTCGTGCATGCGGTTCACGGCGCCCAGCAGTTCGACCTCGTGTGCGTCCGGTTCCTCGCCGCGGGCCCGGGCGGAGGCGATCCGCACCGCCAGTTCGGTGGGGTCGGGCAGGAACTCGTGCAGCGGCGGGTCCAGCAGCCGGATCGTGACCGGCAGCCCGTCCATGGCCCGCAGGATGCCGGCGAAGTCCTGCCGCTGGAGGGGCAGCAGGGCCGCCAGGGCCCGCTCGCGCCCCGCGTCCGTGCCGGCCAGGATCATCTGCTCGACCAGCTTGCGGCGCTCGCCGAGGAACATGTGCTCGGTGCGGCACAGTCCGACGCCCTGCGCGCCGAACCGGCGGGCCCGTTCGGCGTCCTGCGGGGTGTCGGCGTTGGCCCGTACCTCGAGGCGCCGCACGGCGTCGGCGCGGGCCAGGGCCCGGCTCACCGCGTCGACCACGCCCCGCGTGCCCCCGTCGCCCCGGCCGTCCTCCAGGTGGCGGATGACCGCCGAGTCCACCATCGGCACCGCACCCGCGTACACCGCCCCGGTGGAGCCGTCGACCGAGACGACGGTGCCCTCCTCGACCACGGTGCCGTCCGCGGCGGTGAGGCGACGGGCCCCGGTGTCCACGGTGAGCTCCTCGGCGCCGCACACGCAGACCTTGCCCATGCCGCGGGCGACGACGGCCGCGTGGCTGGTCTTGCCGCCCCGGCTGGTCAGGACCGCCTGTGCGGCGATCATGCCGGGCAGGTCGTCGGGGGTGGTCTCCTGGCGGACGAGGACGACCTTCTCGCCGGCCGCGGCGCGGCGCACGGCCTGCCCGGAGTCGAAGACCACGGCCCCGACCGCCGCACCGGGAGAGGCCGGCACGCCGTGGGCCAGCGCGCTGCCGGCCGCGGAGCTGTCGAACCGCGGGAACATCAGCCGGGCCAGTCCCTCGCCGTTCACCCGGGCCAGCGCCTCGTCGGGGGTGATGAGTCCCTCGTCGGCCAGCTCGGCGGCGAGGACGAAGGCGGCCTCGGCGGTGCGCTTGCCGACACGGGTCTGCAGCATCCACAGGGTGCCGCGTTCGATGGTGAACTCGATGTCGCACAGGTCGCGGTAGTGGCGTTCCAGGGTGCGCACGTGCGTGCACAGCGCGTCGTAGGACGTGGCGTCCACGTGCTCCAGCTCGGCCAGCGGCACGGTGTTGCGGATGCCGGCGACGACGTCCTCGCCCTGCGCGTCGGGCAGGTAGTCGCCGTACAGGCCGGGGCGTCCGGTGGCCGGGTCGCGGGTGAAGGCGACGCCGCTGCCGGAGTCGGCCCCGAGGTTGCCGAAGACCATGCGCTGCACGGTGACGGCGGTGCCCAGGTCGTCGGCGATGTGCTCGCGGCGCCGGTACAGGCGCGCCCGTTCGCCGTTCCAGGACTGGAAGACGGCCAGGACCGCCCGGCGCAGCTGCTCCGCGGGGGACTGCGGGAAGGGGGCGCCCGTCTCCTCACGGATCAGGTCCTGGTACGTCCCGACCAGCCCGGCCAGGTCGGATGCCGCCAGCCCCACGTCGTCCCGGACGCCGCGCCGGTCCTTGAGGAGGGCGAGGGCCCGCTCGAAGCGGGAGGAGTCGACGCCCATGACGGTGCTGCCGAACATCTGGACGAGGCGCCGGTAGGAGTCCCAGGCGAAGCGCTCACTGCCGGAGACCTTGGCCAGACCGAGCACGGACTCGTCGTTGAGACCGATGTCGAGGATCGTCTCCATCATGCCGGGCATGGAGAACTTCGCCCCCGAGCGGACGGACACCAGCAAGGGGTCGTCCGGCTGGCCCAGAACCCGGCCGGCGCCGGCTTCGAGGGCCGAGAGGTGCGCGGAGACCTCCTCCCACAGACCCGCGGGTGCGCTGCCCGCCTCCAGGAAGGCGCGGCACGCCTCGGTGGTGAGGGTGAAGCCCGGCGGCACGGGGAGCCCCAGCCGGGTCATCTCCGCCAGGTTCGCTCCCTTGCCGCCGAGCAGGCCGGCCATGTCGCGGCCGCCTTCGGTGAAGTCGTACACGTAACGGCCCATGTCACTGCGCTCCTCGGGCGTCGGGGCGTGGTGCTTCCAGCGTCGGACGGGCGCGGGCCCGGCGCGAGGTGCCGGCCGTCCCGCGCGGGGGACCGGTCGGCCCGGAGCGGGTGCGGGCCGGCCGGTCCGCGGGCCTGCGGCACCACGGTCGCGGCCGGGGCCGAAGGTCCCGACCGGCAGGGGCCGCACGGGACCCGCCGGTGCCCTGTCCGGCACTCCTCGCCGCGGACCCGTACGACGAGCATCGACGGTGACGAGACCGTGCGACGAGAGGACCTGCGATGACCGCGACGGTGACAGTCGGCCCCCGGACCGCCGACGCCTGGCGGCAGTTCGCCGGCAGCGGCTGGCGTGAGCGCATCGACGTGCGCGACTTCATCCAGGCCACCTACACGCCCTACGCGGGCGACGGCTCCTTCCTGACCGGCCCCACCGAACGCACCCGCGTGGTCTGGGAGAAGGTCAGCGCGCTGTTCCCCGAGGAGCGGCGCAGGGGTGTCCTCGACGTGGACGCCGCGACCCCCTCCACCATCACCTCGCACGCCCCGGGCTACATCGACCGCGACCGCGAGCTGATCGTCGGCCTGCAGACCGACGCGCCCCTCAAGCGGGCGATCATGCCCAACGGCGGCCTGCGCATGGTGGAGAACGGGCTGAAGGCGTACGGCTACGAGCCCGACCCGTTCGTGACGAAGGTGTTCGGCACCTACCGCAAGACCCACAACGCCGGCGTCTTCGACGCCTACACCCCCGCCATGCGGGCCGCCCGCAGGGTCGGCATCATCACCGGCCTGCCGGACGCCTACGGCCGGGGCCGGATCATCGGCGACTACCGCCGTGTCGCCCTCTACGGCACCGACCGGCTCGTCGAGGCCAAACGGGCGGAGCGGGCCCTGCTGGACGCCATGCCGTCGACCGCCGACGTCATCCGCGACCGCGAGGAACTGGCCGAGCAGATCCGGGCCCTGGGTGAACTGGCCACCATGGCCGCCTCCTACGGCTGCGACGTCACCCGGCCGGCGGCCACCGCGCACGAGGCCGTGCAATGGCTCTACCTCGGCTTCCTCGCCGCGGTGAAGGAGCAGAACGGCGCGGCCATGTCCCTGGGCCGCACCAGCACGTTCCTCGACGTCTACCTCCAGCGTGACCTCGACGAAGGACTCCTCGACGAGACGCACGCCCAGGAACTGATCGACGACTTCGTCATCAAGCTGCGCATCGTGCGCTTCCTGCGCACGCCCGAGTACGACGCCCTCTTCTCCGGCGACCCGACCTGGGTGACGGAGTCCATCGGCGGCATCGGCACCGACGGCCGTCCGCTGGTGACCCGGACGTCCTTCCGCTTCCTGCAGACGCTGTACAACCTCGGTCCCGCCCCGGAACCGAACCTGACCGTCCTGTGGTCGCCCCGCCTCCCCGAGGGCTTCAAGCAGTTCTGCGCCCAGGTGTCCGTGGACACCAGCGCCGTCCAGTACGAGTCCGACGACCTGATGCGCCCGCGCACGGGCGACGACACCGCGATCGCCTGCTGCGTGTCCGCGATGGCGGTGGGCAGGCAGATGCAGTTCTTCGGCGCCCGGGTCAACCTCGCCAAGGCGCTGCTCTACGCGGTCAACGGCGGCCGGGACGAGATGACCGGCGAGCAGGTCACCCCCGCGATGCCCCCGCTGACCGGCGAGTACCTCGACTACGACGAACTGTCGGCCGCCTACGACCGGATGCTGGACTGGCTGGCCCGGACGTACGTCGACGCCCTCAACGTCATCCATTACATGCACGACAAGTACGCCTACGAGCGCCTGGAGATGGCCCTCCACGACCATCCCGTCCACCGCTTCATGGCCTGCGGCATCGCCGGGCTCTCGGTCGCCGTGGACAGCCTCTCCGCCGTCAAGCACGCCCGGGTGAAGGTCGTCCGCGACGCGACCGGCCTCGCCGTGGACTTCCGCACCGAAGGCGACTTCCCGGCGTACGGCAACAACGACGACCGCGCCGACGCCCTCGCCGTCGAACTGGTGGAGTCCTTCATGGCGAAGGTGCGCGAGCACCCGGCCTACCGGGACGCCGAGCACACCCAGTCCGTGCTGACCATCACCTCCAACGTCGTCTACGGCAAGCACACCGGCAACACCCCCGACGGCCGCCGCACCGGACAGCCCTTCGCGCCCGGCGCCAACCCGATGAACGGCCGCGACCGCCACGGGGTGGCCGCCTCGGCCCTGTCGGTCGCCAAGCTGCCGTACGAAGCGGCACGCGACGGCATCTCCCTGACGACGACGATCACCCCGGAAGGACTGGGGCACGTCCCCGGGGAGCGGGCCGGCCACCTGGTCGGCATCCTCGACGCCTACATGTCCGCGGGCGGATTCCACATGAACGTCAACGTGCTGGACCGCGCCGTGCTGGAGGACGCCATGGAGCACCCGGAGAGGTATCCGGAGCTGACGATCCGGGTCTCCGGCTACGCCGTGAACTTCGTCCGCCTGACCCGCGAGCAGCAGCTCGACGTGATCAGCCGCACCTTCCACGGATCGCTGTGAGCACGATGCCCAAGGCCACGGCGCCGGGAGCGGTCACCGGCCGGATCCACTCCTGGGACCTGTCCACCGGCGTGGACGGTCCCGGGACCCGGTTCGTGCTCTTCACCAGCGGCTGCCCCCTGCGCTGCCTCTACTGCGCCAACCCGGACACCTGGCACCTGCGCGACGGCCGGGAGGTCACCGTCGACGAGGTGATGGCGGAGATCGACAAGTACCGCGGCTTCGTCACCACGGCCGGCGGCGGCGTCACCCTCACCGGCGGCGAGCCCTTGCTGCAGCCGGCCTTCACCGCAGCGGTCCTGCGCCGCTGCGAGGAGGCCGGCCTGCACACCGCCCTGGACACCTCCGGCTTCCTCGGGGCCCGTGCCTCGGACGCGCTCCTGGCCGACACCGACCTGGTGCTGCTGGACATCAAGTCCTTCGACGTCACGACCTACCGGAAGCTGACCGGCGGCGCGCTCGCCCCCACCCTGAACTTCGCCACCCGGCTCGACCGGCTGGGCAAGCGCGTGTGGATCAGGTACGTCCTGGTGCCCGGCTGGACCGACGACGAGGACGCCGTCGACGGACTCGCCGGGTTCCTCTCCGGCCTCGGCTGCGTGGAGCGGGTCGACATCCTGCCCTTCCACAAGCTCGGCGCCACCAAGTACGACGCCCTGGGCATCCCGTTCCCCCTGCGCGAGACCCCGGTGCCCGGCCCGGCGCTGGTGGACCGGGTACGGGACCGGTTCCGCGAGCGCGGCCTCGCGGCGCACTGACGCGGACGGGACGACCGGCACGGCACCGGGGCCGACCGGCCCAAGCGACATCCCCGCACCCCGACGACGCTTGGGGCATCGGGGGATTTCCGCAGCGCGGAGGAGAGGGATCGTCATGAAGGGCTACGTCTTCCACGGCCCCGGCCAGTCCTCCTGGGACGACGTGCCGGACCCGGTGGTCAAGGAACCGACCGACGTGGTGGTGCGGGTGGACTGCGTCACCATCTGCGGGACCGACCTGCACATCCTCAAGGGCGACGTGCCCGAGGTGCTGCCCGGTACCGTGCTCGGCCACGAGGCCGTCGGCACGGTCGTCGAGGCGGGCCCGGACGTGCGTACCGTGCGGCCCGGCGACCGGGTCCTCGTCTCCTGCATCACCGCCTGCGGCCGGTGCCCCTACTGCCGCAGGGCGATGTACGGGCAGTGCCGGGGCGGGGGCGGCTGGATCCTGGGCCACCTGATCGACGGGACCCAGGCGGAGTACGTCCGCGTGCCGTTCGCCGACCTGTCCGTGCACCCGCTCCCCGAGACCCTCGCGGACCAGGACGCGGTGCTGCTCGCGGACATCTTCCCGACCGCCTACGAAGTGGGTGTCCTGAACGGTCGCGTACGGCCCGGCGACACCGTCGCCGTCGTCGGCGCCGGTCCCATCGGGCTCGCCGCGATCGCCACCGCCGGCCTGTTCTCGCCCGAGCGCGTCATCGCCGTCGACCCCGCAGCCGCACGCCGCGAGGCGGCCCGCCGCCTGGGCGCCGACGCGGTGGCCGACCCGGCCGAGACCCCCGAGGAGCTCGCCGCCGACCTGACCGACGGACTGGGCGCCGACGTCGTCATCGAGGCCGTCGGCGTCCCGGACGCCTTCGAGCTGTGCACCCGCATGGTCCGCCCGGGCGGGTTCGTGGCCAACGTGGGGGTGCACGGCGCGCCCGCCACGCTGCACCTCGAGGACCTCTGGATCAAGAACGTGACCATCACCACCGGCCTGGTCGACACCCACTCCACACCCGCCCTGCTGCGCATGGCGGCGGCAGGTCGGCTGCCCACCTCGGCCCTGGTCACCCACACCTTCCCCCTGGAGGGCATGGAGGAGGCGTACGACGTGTTCGGCCGGGCCGCACAGACCGGCGCGCTCAAGGTGGCGCTGGGCGCGCAGCCACCCAAGGACCTGGCCGTCCCCACGGCCTGACAGCAGGGAAGTGAGCACCATGACCGAGCAGTACACCGCGCCGGCCTCCGTGCGCGTCCGCGCCGGTGACCTCGGGCGCCGTCTCGCACTGCGCCGCACCGGGCTCGGACTGACCCGGGAGGAGACGGCCGCCCGTGCGGGCATGGCCACGAGCTACCTCCGCCACCTCGAGGAACACGCCGAGGCGGCACCGAACGCCGACACGTTGCTCCGGCTCGCCGGAGCCCTGCGCACGACGGTGGCCGAGCTGACCGGCGGCAACGCCGAGCGGCCACCGGGGCAGGGCCGGGCCGTCCGCGGCGCCGGCCTCGACCGGCTGGACGCCGACGAGTGCTGGGCACTGCTCGGCACCCACGCGGTGGGCCGGATCGCCGTGCCCACGGTCGACGGGCCGGCCATCGTGCCCGTCAACTACAGCGTCGTGGACGGCTGCATCGTCTTCCGCACCGAGCCGCACGCCACACCCGCCCGGGCGGCGGGGCGCCGGGTCGCCTTCGAGATCGACCGCATCGACGAGGCGTTCAGCCGCGGCTGGAGCGTTCTGGTACGGGGCACCGCCCGGGCGGTCACCGACCCCGACGAGGTGCGCCGGCTGACCGAGCGGGCCCACGGCGAGCCCTGGGCCGGCGGACAACGCCCGCTGTGGCTGCGCATCGACGCGACCGGCATCAGCGGACGCCGGATCACGGTGTGAAGGACGGACATCGGGCCAGGGACGGACACCTCATGTACCGCAACGACGGATTTCGCGAGCTGGACCGGCAGGAGTGCCTCCGGCTGATGGCCGAGGTGCCCGTGGGCCGCATCGTCCACACCCGGGGCGCCCTGCCCGCCGTCCTGCCGGTCAACTTCTGCCTGGAGCCCGACGGCACGGTGGTACTGCGCACCGCCGCCGGGTCGGAACTGGTGCGCGCGGTCGACGGCACCGTGGTCGCCTTCGAGGTGGACGACATCGACGCCGTACGGCAGAGCGGCTGGAGCGTGGTCGTCACCGGAACCGCCTCGGTGGTCACCGATCCCGAGGAGCACGAGCGCCTGGTGCGCACCGGCCCGCGGTCCTGGGCGCCGTCCCCGCGGGAGGTCTTCCTCCACGTCTCGTCGGACCTGGTGACCGGGCGCGAGCTAGTCGGCGGACGCAGCCTGTACGGCCTGGACCGCCAGTGACGGCAGGTCCCCCACAGGGCCGAACGGCCCTTACCCTCGAGCCCGCCCCTGCGTGATGATCGCACCGAACACTCCTCCGCGTGCCCGACGCGGCACCCCACGACAAGGAGCGACCATGGCGGACGACCAGGGACCCGGCCACGCGGAGGCCATCCGCGTCTTCCTGTTGGACGACCACGAGGTGGTACGTCGTGGGGTGCACGACCTGCTCGACGACGAGGCCGACCTCACCGTGGTCGGTGAGGCCGCCACCGCGCAACAGGCGCTGGCACGCGTCCCGGCGCTGCGTCCGGACGTGGCGGTACTGGACGTCCGTCTGCCCGACGGGGACGGCGTCTCCGTGTGCCGGGAGCTGCGCTCGCGCATGCCGGAACTGGTCTGTCTGATGCTGACCTCGTTCGACGACGAGGAGGCCCTGCTGGACTCGATCATGGCGGGCGCCTCCGGGTACGTGCTGAAACAGATCAAGGGCTCCGACCTGGTCTCCGCCGTCCGCACAGTGGCCTCGGGGCAGTCCCTGCTCGACCCCAGCGCCACCGCTCGTCTCATGGCCCGGCTGCGCCACGAGCAGGAGCCCGAGGAGGCCGACCAGCTGCCCGGGCTCACGGGCCGGGAGCGCGAGATCCTCGCCCTCATCGGCGAAGGGCTGACCAACCGGCAGATCGGGCAACGGCTGTTCCTGGCGGAGAAGACGGTGAAGAACCACATCTCCCGCCTGCTCGCCAAACTCGGAGTGGAGCGCCGCATCCAGGCCGCCGTACTGGCCACCCAGGTACAGGACCGGGCCCAGCACCACGCGGAGTGACGCCTGCGGCCGTGGTCCTCCCCCAGCCGGACGGCTACCGTGGCACTGAGGGACGAGAGGCCGCACGGCGAGCGGATCTGGAGGACCACGGGTGGCAGGCTCCGGGGAGAAGGAGGCCCGCGTCCGGTTGCCGCAGCTCAAGCTGGACGAGCTGCTGGCCGAGTTGCAGGCCCGGCTGGACGCTGCCCGTGGCACCCGGGACCGGGTGCACAGCCTGCTGGAAGCGGTGCTCTCCGTAGGGCGGGAACTCGACCTGGAACAGGCACTGCGCAGCATCGTCCAGGCCGCCGCCGTACTGGTCGACGCCGAGTACGCCGCCCTCGGAGTGATCGGCACGGACGGCAGGCGGCTCTCCGCGTTCCACACCATCGGTGTCAGCGAGCAGCAGATCGCGCAGATCGGCCCCTACCCCGAGGGGCACGGGATCCTCGGCGAGTTGATCCGCCACCCGGAACCGCTCCGCCTGCCCAAGCTGTCCCAGCACCCCGCCTCCTACGGCTTTCCGCCCCACCACCCGCCCATGAACAGCTTCCTCGGGGTGCCGATCCGGGTCCGGGGGAAGGTGTTCGGCAATCTGTACCTCACCGAGAAGCGCGGCGGTGCGGAGTTCGACGAGGAGGACGAGTCGGTCCTGTCGACCCTCGCCGTCGCCGCCGGAGTCGCGATCGACAACGCCCGCCTCTACGAGGAAGCCCGGCTGCGCGAACGCTGGCTGCGGGCGAATGCCGAGATCACGCACAGCCTGATGTCCGGCTGCGACCAGACCGCGGTCCTCCGGCTGATCGCGGAACGCGCCCGCGACATCGCCGGCGCGGCACTCGCGGTGGTCGCGATGCCGATGGAGGACACCGGATCGCTGACGGTCGAGCTGGCCATCGGCGCGGAGGCGGAGCGCCACCAGGGCTTGGTCCTGCCGGTCGACGGCAGCCTGATCGGTGAGGCGTTCTCCAGCGCGGCCCCGGTGACCAGCGGTGACGTCTCCCAGGACGACAGGGTCTCCGCCGGCCCCAGGCGCTTCGTCGGGCTCGGTCCGGCCGTGGCCGTACCGATCGGCACGGCCGAGGGCGTGCGGGGTGTCGTCCTCCTCGTACGGGAAGCCGGTCGGACGGCCTTCTCCAGCAAGGAGATCGAACCGCTGCAGGGGTTCGCGGCACAGGCGGCGGTGGCCATGGAGCTCGCCGAGCACCGCCGCGACGCCGAGGAGATCGCCGTCCTCAAGGACCGGGACCGCATCGCCCGCGACCTGCACGACCTGGCGATCCAGCGGCTCTTCGCGACCGGCATGACCCTGCAGAGCGCGGGCCGGTTCATCGAGCACCCGGAGGCGGCCGAGCGCGTCGTGCGGGCCGTGGACGACCTGGACGAGACGATCAAGATCATCCGGTCCACGATCTTCGGTCTGCGCGCCCGGGAGGGCGACCGCGGATCCGGCCTGCGCACCCGTGCGGTGCGGACGGCCGGCGACGCGGTGCCGGCACTCGGCTTCGCCCCCAGCGTTCGCATGGAAGGCCTCCTGGACACGCACGTGCCCCGGGACGTCGCCGACCAGGTCGTCGCCGTCCTGTCCGAGGCGCTGACCAACATCGCACGGCACGCGCGGGCCGACCGGGCGGACGTGGTGCTGGAGTCCGACGGTCGGCAGGTGCGGCTGACCGTCACCGACAACGGGGTGGGCATCGCGGCCGGTGGCCGACGCAGCGGCCTGCGCAACATGGGCGAGCGGGCCGAGCAGCTGGGCGGGAGCCTGACGTGGCGGGCGGCCGAGAGCGGAGGCACCCACCTGGAGTGGAGGGTCCCGCTGCCGCAGGCATGAGCGCGTCAGCGCGCACGCCCGCGGCAGCACGGATCCGGGGCGACGGTCAGACCGGGCTCGGCCGCTCCTCCCGCACCGTCCGCGGCAACCGCGCCGACAGCCACTCGCGCGCCAGGTCGGCGACCGCGGCCAGCGCCGAAGGCCCGTCCAGCACGTGCGTGGCGCCCGGCACCAGCACGAACCGGTGCTCGCAGCGCATCCAGTCGACGGCGACCCGACTGCGGCCCAGCACCCGGGTGTCGAGCGACCCCACCACGACCAGGGTGGGGACGCGGACGGCGGCGAGCGCGGCCGGGGAAGCGAGGTCGGGGCGGCCGCCGCGGGACACGATCGCGAACAGGCCCGGAGCCGCGGCCTCCACCGCGGCGGCGGCAGCGGTGTCGGCGGCGACGTAGGCGTACGGCAGGCCGGTCCGGCCGTGCAGCCAGGTGGCCGCACCCCGCAGACGGCCGGCCAGCAGCGGCACGTCGAACGCGTCGTGGGGGCAGCCCACCTCGTCCGCGGCCAGCAGGTCCGTCACCATGGTGCCGAAACCGGCCTGGTGCAGCACCCGGGCGAGATACCTGTCGGCCAGGGTGCTCCGCCCTCCCGAGGCCAGGACGGCCACGGCGCGGTCGCTGTCGGTCAGGCTGAGCCGGGCGGTCAGGCGGAAACGACCGGTGCGTACCTCGACAGCCGAGTCCTCACCGGCCGGCGGGATCCGGGCTCCCGCCTCCTCCGGCCTGGTGTCCTGGCATCGCGTGCGGTCCTGGAAGCGGATCGGAGCACCTCCTCCCCGTGTGCGCAGCACCGCGGAGGGCGGCTTCGTCGCGCGTGCCCGCTGATGAGCGTTCATGGCGCGCCTCCGGGAGGCCGAGGGAACCGTCAACTCCAGGGTGGGCCGACGGCGTCGGCCCGGCCATGGGCCACCTGGCCCGTGGGCCGGGCCGTTCGGTGCCGGTGCCTGGACGGGTGGGGCCGGTCGGCCCGTGTCGGGGACCTATGGCCCCTGGGGCAGCCGGCCGTGGGCGACCAGGCTCGAGAGGCGACGCCCCGATCGGGAGGCCCCATCATGGTCCGCACCGTGCTCGCAGGACTGGACGGCTCGCACGAGAGCCGCGCGGCGGCCGAGTGGGCGGCGCGCGAGGCGACGCTGCGGGGCGTGCCGCTGAAGATCGTGCACGTGTGGGAGCCCATGCCGGAGTTCCTCGCGCAGGCCCACCTGCTGGGTACCGAGACGGAGGCCCACTGGCGGGAGCGCATTCCCCGGGAGGCGACCGACGACATCCGGCTTCGCCACCCCGGCCTCGCCGTCACCATGGAGTAGATCCCGGGCCGGGCCGAGGAGGTCCTGCCCGAGGCTGCCGAGGACGCCGACGTGCTGGTGCTCGGCTCACGCGCCCTGAGTGGCGTCGGCGGCTTCCTCGCCGGGTCCGTCGGGCACGCGGTGGTCGCGCACACGGAGGTCCCCGTCGTCCTCGTCCGCGCTGGTGAACAGGCCGACGACGAGCACGAACGGGATCCGTTCGGGCACCCCTCCGCTGCGACCCGCTTCCGGTCGGTCGTCGCCGGCATCGACATCACGAACTCGGCGGACGCCGTACTCGCCTTCGCCTTCGAGGAGGCGGACCGCCGGGCGACCGGCCTCGAGGTCGTCCACAGCTGGTCTCCACCGCCGTACTCCGTGTACGCACTCGCCGCTGACCCGGAACGCCGCGACGGGATGGCGCGTCAGCAGGCCGCTCGCCTCACCGACGTCCTGAGCCCCTGGCGGCGGAAGTTCCCCGCCGTGGAGGCGATCGCACATTCCCGGGTGGGCAGTGCCGCCGACCACCTGGGCGCCGCCGCCCTGCGGGCCTCACTCGTCGTGGTGGGCCGCCGCGTCCGCCGCCACGCCCTCGACACTCACATCGGTCCGGTCACGCACGCCGTCCTGCACCACGCCCCCGTCCCCGTGGCCGTCGTCGCGCACGACTGAGCCACCACCCGACCTGGCGTCACCCGGCCCGTCCGCCCTCACCGGGGTCGATCGGCCCCGTCGGCGCCCTGGTCGGGTCCAGCTCGAACCGCACGTCGACCACGCCCTCGACGGCGCGCACCAGCCGCGCGGCCACCGGTACCAGGGAGCGGTCCCGCATGCGGCCGCCGAGGTGGACGACGCCGTCGTGGACGTCGACCCGGATGTCGGAGGCCGGTCCGGGGAACAGGTAGGCGGTCACCTCGCGCCGCACCTGCTCGGCGATGTCCTCGTCGTCGCGCGGGAACACGCGCGGTGTCCGAGCCGGCCTTCGCGAGGTCGGCCAGCCGGCGCAGCTGGGTGCGGCGGTCGGGGTCGAGGTCGTGGAACTCCTCCTTGGGCAGCAGGTCCGCCTCGGACACGACACCGACCACACGCGCGGGGGCCCCTCTCCTCCTCGGTCCAGGCTCCGGTCATCGCAGGCCTCCGCTGCCGTGGGGGCCGTACAGGTCCAGCAGCCGCGTGCGGGCGGCCTGCAGGCGCCGGGCGACGACCCCGCCCACCCACTGCGCGATGACCCTGCCGAACTCGGGGTCGGCCTCGCACAGCGCGCGCACCGCGGCGGCGTCGAACTCCCAGGCGCGGACCGGGGACGCCGCCTCCGCTCCCAGACGCCACCGGTGCGGGGCCAGCAGCCAGGACCAGCCGACGAGTTCGTTGTGACCCAGGGTCTCGATGACGGCGGCCCTGCGGCCCGGCACCCTCATGTCGAGGTCGACCGTTCCGGTCCGGATGATCCAGAAGCGGTCGGCCTGACGCCCCTCCTCGAAGAGGCGGGTGCCGGTCGGGAAGGCCACCTCGCGGGCGAGCCCCATCAGTTGCTGCCGGTGCTCGGCGGGCAGGGCCCGCGGCGTGCTCGTCAGGACGGGAGCGTTCATGGCGCGCCTCCAGGTCTGTGCGTCAGTCCCACTTCAGCGTCGACCCCGGTGGCGGCACGGGCCATGGGCCACATGGCCTCCTCCCGGGGTCCACCGGCGGCTGCGGCCCCTTGGGCCGGATGGTCCCGGCACGGGACGTGCGGCCCCTGTGGGGGTGGCCGGTGCGCCGCGAGGCTGGAAGCAGGAACGGCCGAACAGGAGGCACCATCATGGTCCGCACCGTTGTGGCAGGGCTCGACGGTTCCCGCGAGAGCAGGGCCGCGGCCGAATGGGCGGCACGCGAGGCGCACCTGCGTGGTCTGCCGCTGACCGTCGTGACGGTCCAGGAGCCCGTCCCGCACCCCTTGGCCCGGGCTCCGTTGCTGGGCGGGGAAACCCAGGCACAGTGGTCCGCGCGCGTCCAGGCGGAGGCCGTGGAGGGCCTTCGGCTGCGTCATCCCGGAGTCGACGTCGGCCTGATGCGGTTGTCCGGCAGACCGGCTGATCGCCTGGTCGGCGCGGCAGCGGCCGCTGAACTGCTCGTCGTCGGCTCCCGCGGCCTGAGCGGAGCCGGAGGCTTCCTGCTCGGGTCCGTGGGCCAGGCCGTCATCGCGCGCACCGACGTGCCCGTGGTGGTCGTACGGGCCGGGGAGCAGGCCGCCGACGAGCACGAGAGTGACCCCGCGGGCATCCCGTCCGCCGCCACCGCCTACCGGCCCGTGGTCGTCGGAGTCGACACGGAGCAGCCCGCCGACGACGTGATCGCCTTCGCCTTCGAGGAGGCCGAGCGCCGCCGCACCGCCGTCCGGGCCGTCCACTCCTGGTACCTGCCGGCGTACTACCTCTACGGCCTCTCCTTCGACGCCTCCCTGCACAACGAGATCGTGCGGGAGAAGGCGGCGGAGCTGGCCGAGGTGCTGCGGCCGTGGCGCCAGAAGTACCCGTCCGTCCAGGTGAGCGAGGAGTCCCGGGCGGGCAGCGCCGCCGACCGGCTGGTCGGCGCCGCGTGCGACGCGTCGCTGGTCGTGGTCGGCCGTCGTGTCCGGCGCAGCCCCGTCGGCCTGCACATCGGCCCCGTCACCCACGCCGTCCTGCACCACGCCCCCGTCCCCGTGGCCGTCGTGGCGCACGAGTGACCCACGGTCCCACCGAACCCTTCTTGGGAGCTTGGAGAGCTTGGAGAGCCTGGAAAGGGAGCGAAGAGGATGGAACTCCCCGTCGTCGTCGGAGTGGACGGCTCCGAGCCGAGCCTGAGGGCCACCGACTGGGCGGCCGACGAAGCCGTCCTGAGGGGGCTGCCGCTGCGCGTGGTGTACGCCTCCCTGTGGGAGCGTTACGAAGGCCCCGCACTGGCCGGGGATCCGGGCAGGCCCGCCGAGGAACTACTGGCCGAGGACATCGTCGACACGGCGGGCCGGCGGGTCCAGCGGCGGCAACCCGATCTGAAGGTGACCGCCGACCTGGTGCCGGAAGAGGCGGAGCACGCGCTGGTGCGCGAGAGCGCCGGCGCGACGCTCCTCGTCGTCGGCAGCCGAGGACGCAGCGGCATCGCCGAGACGCTGCTGGGCTCGGTGAGCATGGCAGTCGCCGCACGCGCCGACTGCCCGGTCGTCGTGCTGCGCGGCAGTCACGACAACCAGGCGGTCACGGCGGCCCGTGGCGGCGTCGTGGTGGGCGTCGGGGACGGCGCCGAGGTGAGGACCGTGCTCACCTTCGCCGCGGAGGAGGCCAGGCTGCGAGGTGTGCCCCTGCACGCCGTGCGGGCCTGGACCTGCCCGGCGCACGAAGCGGTGGATCACCCGCTCATCGCCGGAGAACCCGCCCGGTCGTACGAGCAGAGCGCCGCCGACGAGCTGGAGGCCGCGCTCGCGGTCCTCGCGCCCGAACCGACGGTGCACCGGCACACCGCCGAGGGACGCGCCCGCCGGGTGCTCGCCGGAGCTTCGCGCGAGGCCGACCTGCTGGTCGTCGGCGTGCGGCGCAGGTCCGACCACTACGTTCCGCGGCTGGGACGGACCGTCCACGCGCTGCTGCACCGGTGCGTCTGCCCCGTGGCGGTCGTGCCCCACCGCTGATGCGCAGAGGGCCCCGCCCGACGGGGCCGGTCGGCCCTCATCCACCGCCGTGCGGCCCCTGGGCGGGTTCCTCGACGTGCGGAACGCTCGAAGCAGGGCGAAGGCCCACAAGGAGGCCCGCGATGCAGGACGACATCCTCGACCACCCGCCGACGCACGCCCCGCCGGTGCACGCCCTGCTGGCGCACGCCTTGCTGGCGGACGGCACCACCGTGTGCATCCGTCCGGCGCGGCCGGACGACCTCCCAGGCGTGCGACGGCTGTACGAGGAGATGTCACCGGAGAACCTGCGGCTGCGGTTCTTCGCGGTGAGCCCGAGCTCCGCGGCCGCCGCCGCCGTCCGGGCCTGCGGTCCGCACCGGCCCGGCTACCGGGCCCTGGTCGCCGAACGGCACGGGCGCCTGCTCGGGCTCGCCGAGTACGACACCGGGGGCAGCGGCACCGAAGCCGAGATATCCGTCGCCGTGGCGGACGGGCTGCACCACCGAGGCGTGGGCACCCTGCTCCTGGAGCACCTGGTGTCGGCCGCCCGCGCCGAGGGCGTCACCGCCTTCACCGCCGACGCCCTCAACGAGAACCGCGCGGTGCTGAAGGTATTCGCCGACCTCGGGCTGCGCACGACCCGCCACTTCGACGGCCCCGAGGTGCAGTGCACCATCGCCCTCGACGCGAGCGACACCTACCTGTCGGCGGTGGAGGACCGCGGGCGAGCCGCCGACCTCGCCAGCCTGGTCCCGCTGCTGGAGCCGCACACGGTGGCCGTCGTCGGCGCCGGGCGCCGTCCGGGCTCAGTGGGCCGCGCGATCCTGCACCACATCAAGACCGGTGGCTTCACCCGCCGCTTGTTCGCCGTCAACCCGGCCGCCGACTCCCTCCTCGCCGTGCCCTCCTACCCGTCCGTGAGCGCGCTGCCCGTCCCACCGGACCTCGCCGTCATCGCCGTCCCGGCCGAGGCGGTCCCGGCCGTCGCCGAGGAGTGCGGCAGGAGCGGAACCAGGGCCCTGCTCGTCGTCACCGCGGGCCTCGACGCCGACCAGTCCCGGCAGCTCCTCGCGGCCTGCCGCAACCACGACATGCGTATGGTCGGACCCAACTGCCTCGGCATTTCCACCACCGAGCCGGGTGTCGACCTGGACGCCACCTTCGCCGCCGGTCATCCGCGTGCCGGGACCGCCGGCCTCGCCGTGCAGTCCGGCGGCGTCGGCATCGCCCTGCTGGACGGGTTGTCCCGGCTGGGCATCGGCGTGTCCTCCTTCGTCTCCCTCGGCGACAAGTACGACGTCAGCGGCAACGACCTGCTGCAGTGGTGGGAGAGCGACGGCCGCACCGACCTCGCCCTGCTGCACCTGGAGTCCTTCGGCAACCCGCGGGCCTTCTCGCGCACCGCACGCCGGGTCACCCGCCGGATGCCCGTGCTGACGGTCGACGCCGGACGCACCGACGCCGGCCGGCGGGCCGCCGCCTCGCACACGGCAGCCGCCGCCACCCCCACGATGACCCGCCAGGCCCTGTTCACCCAGGCCGGCATCACCGCCGCCCACTCGATCGGCGAACTCCTCGAGACGGCCGCCCTCCTGCACACCCAGCCCCTGCCGGACGGACCCCGCGTCGTCATCGTCACCAACGCGGGCGGAGCCGGCGTCCTCGCGGCCGACGCGTGCGCGGAAGCCGGCCTGACCGTGCCGGAGCCGACCCCGGCCCTGGCGGCCGACCTGGGCACCGTGCTTCCCCCTGGTGCCGCCCCGGGCAATCCCGCCGATGCCGGCGCGACCGTCACGGAGCAGCAGCTCGGCGTCTGCCTCGACCGCGTCACGCACTCCGACGAGACCGATGCGGTCCTCGTGACCCTCGTCCCCACCGCAGTGGCCGCGGCGACCGGCGACGACCTCGTACGAGCCGTCACGGGCGCCGTGGGCCGGGGCAGCAAGCCGGTCGTCCTCGTGCGTCTCGAACAGGCCCTGCCCGTCGAGCTGCTGCCCGCCCCGGACGGCACCAGCGTCCCCTCCTACGCCGAACCCCGGGCCGCGGCCCGGGCGCTGGCCCACGCCGCTCGCAGGGCGGCCTGGCTGGCGAGGCCGGCGGGCACCGTACCGACCCTGCCGGACGTCGAGACGGAACGGGCCCGGCGGCTCGTGGACGCCTACCTGGACACCCACCCGGACGGCGGCTGGCTGGAGCCACGCGAGTGCGCCGACCTGCTCGCCTGCTACGGCATCCCGCAGTCGCCGTGGGCCTGGGCCGACACCGAGGACGCCGCCGTCCTCGCCGCCCAGCGGCTGCGCGGGCCCGACGGCCGGGTGGTGCTCAAGGGACACTGGCCCGGACTGCTGCACAAGAGCGCCCGGCGTGCCGTCCTGCTGGACCTGCAGAACGACGCGCAGGTGCGGGCCGCCTACCGCGACCTGGAGACCCGGTTCGCCGGCCTGCTCACCGGCGTCGTGGTGCAGCCGCTCGCCGACCGCGGCACCGAACTGCTCGCCGGTGTCGTCCAGGACGACGTGTTCGGCCCGCTGGTCGTGTTCGGCGCGGGCGGAACCGCCACCGAGGTCCTCGCCGACCACGCCGCCCGGCTCGCCCCGCTCACCGACCACGACGTCCACGACCTCATCACGTCACCCCGGTGCGCCCCACTGCTGCTGGGAGGCGCAGGGCGTCCACCCGTCGACCTCGCGGCGCTGGAGCAGGTGGTGCTGCGCCTGTCGCGGATGGCGAGCGACCTGCCGCAACTGGCCGAGGCGGACTTCAACCCCCTGCTCGCGGCGCCGGGCGGTGTCAGCGTCCTCGACGCCCGCGTCCACCTGCTGCCCCGCCGACCCCGGGACCCGTACCTGCGGCGGCTGAGGTGAGGACGCATGAGCCCCCGCACTAAACGATCGCCGGTCGCCCGGACCCGCCGACCGTGACGAAAGGACGGCATCCCATGACCACGAACGTACTGGTCGCCTTCGGAACGACCAACGGCTCCACCGCGGGCATCGCCGAGACCGTCGCCGATGTGCTGCGCGAGGAAGGCCTGACCGTCCGGACCGCACCGGCCGCGACGGTGGAGGACGTGACGGAGTTCGACGCCGTCGTCGTCGGCGGCGCCCTGTACGCCGGACGCTGGCACAAGGACGCCCGCCGGTTCGTGCGCCGCCACCGGAGTGCCCTGCGGGAGCGCCCGGTGTGGCTGTTCAGCAGCGGGCCGCTGGACCCCTCGGCCTCCGAGCGGGACATCCCGCCCGTCCCCGGGGTGCGGCGCACCGTGCTGCGGCTCGACGCCCGGGACCACGTCACCTTCGGCGGCCGCCTGGAAGAGGGCGCCGAGGGGCGCATCGCCCGGATGATCCTCCGCAGCGGCAAGGGCGGCGACTTCCGGGACTTCGCCCGCATCGCGGACTGGGCGAAGCAGGTCGCCGCGGACCTCACCGTGGGTGCCGGCGCCTAGAAGACCTGGAAGACGGGGAGGGGGTCGCGAGCCGGCCGACGGCTCACGGCCCGCTCCCCGACCCCGTGCCGTGATGCTTCACCGGTGGGTCAGTTCCAGCCGGACGTCCACGACCCCCTCGACGGAGCGGACCGCGCGCGCGATCACGGGCTCGAGACCGCGCTCGGGAAGGGACCCGCCGAGGGTGACCGCCCCGTCGGTCACCGACACCGTGAGGGCGTCACCGACGGGCAGCAGGCTCAGCACACCGTGACGGACCTCCTCGGCGATGTCCTCGTCGGAGCGCAGGAACACCTTCAGCAGGTCGCTGCGGCTGACCACGCCCTGCAGCAGGCCGACCCCGTCCACGACGGGCAGGCGCTTGACGTGCCGACGTGCCATGATGCGGGCCGCCTCGGCCACGGTGGCGTCCGCGTGCACGGTGACGGCCGGTGCGCTCATCAGCTCGCCCGCGGTCAGGGCGCTCGCCTTGACCCGCTCGGCGAGGCCGCCTTCGTCCGTGTCGCGGAACTCCTCCTTGGCGAGCAGGTCCGCCTCGGAGACCACGCCCACGACCCGGCCCTCTCCGGCCAGCACCGGCACGGCGCTGACCTTCCACTGGTCGAGCAGCTCCACGACGTCTTTGAAGGGCGCCTCGCTGCCCACGGCGACGACGGTGTGCGTCATCACGTCGCTCACCTTGTACAGGGTTTCAGGCATCACGACCTCCCTCCGCTGTCCTCCACTGCCAGCGTGCGCTCCGGAAGGCGTGCAGGGCAGGGGCCCGAAGGTCCCTGGAAAGGGACCGAACCGCTCAAGCCCGGACCGTCGCGGGGGGAGGACCGTGACAGTGAGAGCCCTGCTGCACGGTGAGGCAGCCCGGAAGAAGGCGGTGGCGTCATGGAACTGCCCTTCGTCGTAGGCGTGGACGGATCGGACGGCAGCCTCGCGGCCGTCGACTGGGCGGTGGACGAGGCGGCCCGCCACGGTCTGCCCTTGCGACTGATCTACGCCTCTCTGTGGGAGCGCTACGAGAAGGCGGTCCCGAAGCTGAGGCGGGAGCGTGCCTCGGGGCGGGTGCTGGCCGAGCACATCGTGGCGTCCGCCGCGGAGCGCGTACAGCGGACGGCCCCCGACCTCGAGGTCACCGTCGAGACGCTGCCCGCGGAAGCGGTGTTCGCCCTGATGAGCGAGGGCGACAACGCCTCCGCGCTCATCCTGGGCGCCTGGGGCCGTGGACAGGTGGCGGAGACCCTGCTGGGTTCCGTGAGCCTGGCGGTCGCAGCCCGTGCCTACTGCCCGGTGGTCGTCGTCCGGGGCGACAAGGCCGCGCTGGCCGCCACCCACGAGAGGATCACGCTCGGTGTCAAGGACGCCGAGACGAGCGCCGAAGCCGTCCGGTTCGCCTTCCAGGAGGCGGAGACGCGCGGTTGCGAGGTGGACGTCGTGCACTGCTGGCGCTGCGCCACCGATCACGCGACACCGTCCGCGGAGCCCGCCCACCGGCACGACGAACGCGCCCTCGCCTTGATCGACTCGCTGATCGCCGAGGCCGCCGAGGACCGCCCCGCCGTGCGGGTCCGCCGCACAGTGATGGAGGGGCCGGCCGGCAAGCTCCTGGTCGATCGGTCGGCCGCCGCGGACCTGGTGATCGTCGGCGCCCGCCGCCTGTCCGCCCACGTCGGTCTCCAGCTCGGCCGGGTGACGCACACCCTGCTGCACCGGGCGTCCTGCCCCGTCGCGGTGGTCCCGCAGCGGGTATGACATCCCCATGGCGACGTGGACCTGGCAGTACGACGGATACGAGCCCACCGGCGAACGCCTGCGCGAATCGCTGTGCACGCTGGGCAACGGCCGCTTCGCCACCCGCGGGGCACTGCCCGAGTGCGACGCCGACGCGGTCCACTACCCGGGCACGTACGCGGCCGGCTGCTACAACCGGCTCACCTCCGTCGTGGCGGGGCGGCAGGTCGAGAACGAGGACATGGTCAACCTGCCCAACTGGCTCGTGCTGCGTTTCCGGCCCGCGGGGGGAGCGTGGCTCGCACCGGACACCGCGCCGGTGCTGGAGCACCGCCAGGTGCTCCACCTGGATTCCGGAGTGCTGGAGCGGGCCACCCGGTACGGACTGCACGGGCAGCCGACGCTGTGGGTCCGTCAGGAGCGCCTCGTCCACATGGCCGACCCGTACCTCGCCGCGCTGCGCACCACGTTCACCGTGGACGGGGCGGAGGTGGAACTGGAGGTGGAGGCGGCCCTGGACGGCGGAGTCACCAACGCCGGAGTACCGCGGTACTCCGGCCTGGAAGGGCGCCACCTGACCCACGTGCACGCCGGCAGCGCCGGGCAGGACGTGGTGTGGCTGCGCAGCCGTACCCGCACCTCGGACGTCCGTATCGCCTTGGCGGCCCGGCTCACCTCGGACGCACCCGTCACCGACGCGCACGAGGCCACTCGTGCCGTGCAGCGGCTGCGCCTGCAGCTGACGCCCGGCCGTGGCCGCACCGTGGACAAGACCGTCGCGCTGCACACCTCACGCGACCCGGCGATCAGCGACCCGTTGCAGACGGCCGTGGACCGGGTGAGCGCCGCACCCGCGTACGAGGAACTGCTGGCGTCCCACCGCGCGGCGTGGGACCAGCTGTGGCGCCGGGCGCAGATCGACGTCCCCGGCGAGCCGGGCGCGATCCTCCGGCTGCACCTCTTCCACGTGCTGCAGACCCTGTCCCCGCACACCGCGGGCCTCGACGTCGGGGTGCCCGCCCGGGGACTGCACGGCGAGGCCTACCGCGGTCACGTCTTCTGGGACGAGGTGTTCGTGCTGCCCTACCTCAACCTGCACTTCCCCGAGGTCTCACGCGCCCTGCTGCGCTACCGCCACCGCCGGCTGGACCGGGCCCGAGCGGCGGCCCGGGCCATCGGCCGGCGGGGAGCGCTCTACCCCTGGCAGAGCGGCAGCGACGGGCGTGAGGAGACCCAACGGCTCCACCTGAACCCGCGATCGGGGCGCTGGCTGCCGGACCACACGCACCTCCAGCACCACGTGGGGTCGGCGATCGCGTACAACGTCTGGCAGTACTGCGAGGCCAGCGGCGACACCGAGTTCTTGCACACCAAGGGCGCCGAGATGCTGCTGCACATCGCCCGGTTCTGGGCGGACTCCGCGACGTGGGACGACCACCTGGGCCGGCACCGCATCCGCGGCGTGATCGGCCCGGACGAGTACCACGACGCCTGTCCCGGGTCGGACACGCCGGGCCTGGACGACAATGCCTACACCAACGTGACCGCCGCCTGGGTGCTGACCCGGACCCTGGAGGTGCTGCGCGACCTCCCGGCACCACGCCGGCGCGAACTCTTCGAGCGCGCCGCCCTGGACGCCGGTGAGCTGGAGCACTGGGAGGACGTCTCGCGCACCCTGCACGTCCCCTTCCACGAGGACGTCATCAGCCAGTTCGACGGCTACGGCGACCTCGCCGAACTCGACTGGGACGGCTACCGCGAGCGGTACGGGGACATCCGCCGGCTGGACCGGATCCTCGAGGCCGAGGGTGACACCGTCAACCGCTACAAGGCGTCCAAACAGGCCGACGCGCTCATGCTCGGCCACCTGTTCTCACCCGCCGAACTGCGGTCCCTCCTCCAGCGGCTGGGCCACGACCTGTCCGAGGAGACCTGGCAGCGCACGGTCGACTACTACCTGGCCCGCACCAGCCACGGCTCCACACTCAGCGGCCTCGTGCACGGCTGGATCCTGGCCCGTGCCCGGCGCTCCGAAGCATGGGACTTCTGCCTGGAGGCCCTCAAGGGCGACGTGGCCGACCTGCAGGGCGGGACGACGGGCGAGGGCATCCACCTGGGAGCGATGGCCGGCACCCTGGACCTGGTCCAGCGTGGCCTCACCGGTCTGGAGACGCGCAGGGGAGTGCTCTGGCTGGACCCCGTCCCGCTGCCGGAACTGTCGTCGTACGGACTCTCCCTGCACTACCAGGGGCACTGGGGGGTACGGCTGCGACTGGAGAGCGGCCGGATGGAGATCAGCGTCCCGCCCTCCGACCTGCGGCCCATCGACGTACGCCTGCCGGACCGCACGGTGAGCGTCGCACCGGGGAGGACGAGCCGTCTGCTGCTTCCCATGCTCCAGCACTCGGGGGTTGGACAACGCCGAAGCAGGTGAAGGCGGCACCGGCGGGCCCGCCAGGGCCACGGCCAGTCGGCGCTGGTCGTCCAGCTGGTCGGTGACTTCCTCCGCGTGGTCCGGCACGTTCAGCTCCGCGGCCGCACTCGCCAGGGCCGCCCTCGGGATCAATTCTGTGGCGCAGCTTCCACGCCTCCAGGAAGGTGGTGGCCATGACCTCCTCGGCCGTCGACCAGTCCGCCGTCAGACGGAAGGCGTGGTTGTAGACGCCGCGGGCGTAGGTGTCGAACAACTCGGCGAAGGCCGCCGGTTGTCCCGCCCGCAGCCGGGAACGCATGTCGATGCTCACCTCAGGAACCTGTCGTGCGCCCGGCCCGACTTCCCGTGACCTGCGTCACGTGTACCCGAAGGACGGGGCGCTGTCGCGCCGTTGTGCGTGGCTCGCCCGCTCACCGAAGAGTGAAGGATGCCGAACATGCTGACCCTCCGTACCGCCCGGCCCGACGAGCTCCCCGCGCTGACGACCTCGTCGGACGACGGTGAGCGTAATGCCGCCACCGCCGCCTACCTGACGGCCCTGCTGGAGAGCGGGTGCACTCGGCCCGAGTGGTGCTTGGTGGCCGAGCAGGACGGCCGGTTGGCGGGCAACGTCGTGCTCTGGACGATGCCCGGACGACAGGTTCCGACGGACATCGTGCTACTGGAACCCGGGGACCCGGACACCGGCCGGGCGCTGTTGGCCCACGCCGCCCAGCAGGCCCGCGATCTCGGCGCGGAGGTCCAGGGCCACGTGCTGGACACGCCGGCCCAGGCGCCCCAGTTCCAACGGGATCCGCAGGAGCGCGAGGCGTTGCTCGTCGGCGCCGGTTTCACCGTGGCCCGCGACGGCCGCCGATTCGCGTGGACCGTGGGCGACCCGATGCCGGCCCAGGACCAGCGGCTGCACTGGCGCTCCCTGGCCGACCTGGGGGTGGAGCCGTTCGTGGACCTGTTGGCCGACACGTTCACCGACACCGCGGATTCGATCTTCCGGGCCGAGATCGCCGAGCACGGCCTGCGCGGTGCTGCCGAACGCAACGTGGCCGACATGCTGGAGATGGACCACCGGCCCGGTTGGTTCGAGATCGGTTATGACGCGGCGGATGAGCCCGTCGCCCTCAGCATGCCGGCGCGCACGGCAAGCTCGGCGGTGATCGGCCTCGTGGCGGTCGCGAGGGCCGGCCGGGGCCGGGGCTACGCCACCGCTGTGGTCGCCCGGGGTACCTACGTGCTGGCCGAGGCGGGCTGCGGCGAGATCCGCGGGGACTGCGACGCGGGCAACACGGCCATGGCCAAGGCGTTCCAGCGCGCCGGCTACCGCAACTTCGCCGACCGGAAGATGTTCACCCGCCCGCTGTGAGGCCTTTGCGGAAGCCGCCGACCCGGGCGGGGCGGAGCGGCCCGCCAGGCTCCGGAGGGGAGTTGGGCGCCTCGTCAGCCGGTGCGGCCGGCTCCCGGCTCAGCCGGTGCGCCCGGCCCTCGGCTCAGCCGGTGCGGGCGTCATCGGAGGGAGGCCGGCCGCGAGGTCCGGCAGCAGGACCGGCTCGAGCCGGACCCCCTCCTGACGGGTGAGATAACGCGTGAGTTCCGGTGGCCGGTATCCGGCGTCGCGGTCGTAGCGCTCCTTGGCCGGGACCGCCAGGAACTCGTTCCCGTCGGGCTCGTTCCGGTCGTTCACCGCGCTGCGCAGCGGCCGGTGGTAGGCCTTGGCCAGCCGGTACAGGCGCGTCCGCGACTCGTGCAGCTCACCCGAGCCGTCCGGCTCGACCCGGAAGTCCACGCTCTGCCGCGGCCTCATCTCCTGCGGCCCGGCCGCGGTGAGCGCCTCGGCGTCGAACGCCAGCCCGTAGCGCCGGGCCTGATCGACCATCCACAGCAGGGCGATGTCGGACAGGCCCGCCTCCGTGTATCCGCCACCGACATCGCAGTGCACCCCGGCGAACCAGACCTGCTTCAACTCCTGCCCCTGCCGGGCGGCGTCGGGCCGCTGGTGCCACAGCGTCGGCCGGAACGCCGAGCGCTTCTCGTCGATGGCCAGCGCGTGGAAGGCCCCGTCGACCCAGGCACTGAGCTCGGTGTCGTGGAACGCCCAGCGGTGGTTGAACTCGTTCACCGCCGACTGGAGCGGTGCGGCGTCCGGCAGGGGTATGCCCAGGGCACCCACGGTGTCCCACACCCCGATGAAGTGGATCCGCGTCTCGCGCGCGTGGGAGCGGCGGAACAACGTCGACGCCACGCCGTTCGGATGCTCGATCCGGTTGCGGTACAGGGACCACGCGGCCTGCACGCGGTCGGCGTGCTCGCGCCGCAGGATGCCGCTGTTGCGCACCAGTCCCGCCAGGCTGCGGGCGGTGAACGCGCCCCGGCTGAAACCGAAGAGGAACAGCTCGTCGCCGGGCTCGTAGGTCTCGACGAGGAACCGGTAGGCGTCCACGACGTTGCGCGAAAGCCCCGCACCGAAGGCGCCGCCCCGCAGCCGCTCCCACTGCCGGGTACCGACGCCGCTGTGGTAGTAGACCCGCTGGTCCGCCCCCTCGGCGGACCCCTGACGCACCGACAGGGCGACCTTTGCCACGTTCGTCTTGCTCGGTTGGTCGGCGAAGTTCCATGTGCCGTCGCAGCAGACGACCAGACGCTTGGCCATGACCATCCCTCCTCGCGAAAGCGTGGAGTGGCGTGTGGAGTGGCGCACAGCACCACCTCCATGCTTCCACCACCCGTCGGGCCGCGCCATCCATGAGAGCCGACACGCACGCGTGGGCGTGCCGGGCCGGAACCCGGTAGGGCGGCCGGCTCCCGGGGAACCTGTCCTCGCATGCACATCGATCTGACTGGACGCACGGCCCTCGTCACCGGTTCGACGCAGGGCATCGGTGCCGCCATCGCCGCCGGTCTCGCCCGTGCCGGCGCCCGGGTGGCGGTCAACGGACGCAGCGAGGAGAGCGTGTCGGCCGCGGTCGCCAGGCTGGCCCGGGAGGTCCCCGGCGCTGAACTGGTGCCGGTGGCCGCGGACGTGGCCGGCGAGGAGGGCGCCGAACGGGTGGCCCGGTTGCTGCCGCGGGTCGACATCCTCGTCAACAACCTCGGCATCTTCGGCTCCGCCGACCCGCTGGAGATCACCGACGCCGAGTGGCGGCGGTACTTCGAGGTCAACGTCCTGGCCGCCGTACGGCTGACCCGGACCTACCTGCCCGGGATGACCGAGCGCGGCTGGGGACGGATCCAGTACGTCGCCAGCGACTCCGCCGTCGTCATCCCCGCCGAGATGATCCACTACGGGATGTCCAAGACCGCTCTGCTCGCGGTGAGCCGCGGCTTCGCCAAGAAGGCGGCGGGCACCGGCGTGACGGTGAACTCCGTCATCGCCGGACCCACCCACACCGGCGGGGTCGAGGACTTCGTGTACGAACTCGTCGACCGGTCCCTGCCCTGGGACGAGGCCCAGCGCGCCTTCATGCGCGAGCACCGCCCGCAGTCCCTGCTGCAACGCCTGATCGAGCCGGAGGAGATCGCCCACATGGTCGTCTACCTCAGCTCCGAGCAGGCTTCCGCCACCACCGGGGGAGCGCTGCGCGTCGACGGCGGGTACGTCGACGCGATCCTGCCCTGACCGTTTCCCCGCTCCACCAGCGCCGCGACCGGCGGCCCCGCGTGCCTCCCCGGCCGCACGCGGGCCGTCCCCGCACCCCAGGACGGCATCTCACCCACACCACGTCCCTGCAGGTCAGGAGGGGCGGGACCGTTGCGCCGTCGCGGATGCGGCCGGGGGCGTTGCGGTGGTCTCCCGGCGTCCTCGAAGCTGTGGGTGTCGCACCGGCCCGGTCGATCCGAGGGCCTTCCGAGGACCTCGTGGCGGGCCGGTGACGACTCCCGTCCCGAGCCCGCGCACCGGGCATCCGTATGCCCGCAGGGCCCGGATGACCGGTGCACGGCGCCGGCCACCTCACGAAGGAAGTCACGACATGAGCAGCAACACCCACGCCCGCCGTCGCCCGGGCCGCCGCGCGACCGTCGCCGCAGGGCTCCTCCTGGCGGTCGGGCTCGGCGCGTCGGCACAGGTGACGGCGCAGGCCGTCTCCGCTCCCGCCGCCGTCCGGGCGTCCGCCGCGGCGCGGTCGGTGACCGGCTACAACGGCGACGTGGTGACCCAGGTCGCCGACTTCTACGGCGCCTACGTGGACGCCGAGGACGACGCCGCCGGCCCGGACTCCGCGCTGGCGAAGGCCCTGCGCGCGCACTACCTCACTCCGGCCTACGCGAAGCGGCTGGCGGCCTGGGAGCGGACGAACGGGGCGGACGGCGTCCTGCGCGGCCAGAACGTGCCCGTGGAGTGGACGGTGACCGAGGGCACCACCGGCCTCGACGCCGTCGTCACCCTCACCTACGGCGGCGGGGAGTCCCCGACGACGACCACCAGGCTCGTCGTGACGCAGGAGGCGGCCGGCGGCATCTCCGACATCCGCGTCACGGGCGCCGCCCGCGCCAAGACGCCCGCCGCGGCGCGGTCGGTCAGCGGCAGGACGGGCGACTCGGTCACTCGGGTCGCCGACTTCTACGGCGCGTACGTCGACGCCGAGGACGCCGCCGCCGGCCCGGACTCCGCGCTGGCGAAGGCCCTGCGCACGCACTACCTCACCCCGGCCTACGCGAAGCGGCTGGCGGCCTGGGAGCGCACCAACGGGGCGGACGGCGTCCTGCGCGCCCAGAACGTGCCCGTGGACTGGACGGTGACCGAGGGCGCCCGCGCGGGCGAGGTCGCCGTCACCCACGCCTTCGGCGGCGGGGAGACGCCGACGGTGACGACCCGTCTGGTGGTCGTGCTGGAGCCGGCGTCCGGTGATGTCACCGACATCCGCACCCTGAGCGCCCGCTGACGGTACGGATGTCCCATCGGGCCCCCTCCCGGCTGCGTCCGGGGGCGGGCCCGGCGGCGTCCCCCGGTCAGTCGGCGGTGGCGTCCAGGTTCGCGGCGGGGATCGGGACCCAGCGGCCGGGGCGGTGGGAGACGCGGTCGTACCGGTAGCCCGGCAGCCCCGTGGAACTGGTGCTGTGGAACGGTCGGCCGTGGTCGTCGATGCGGACCGTGCCGGTGCGGCCCTGGGACGACCAGGTGAGGTCGAGGTACCAGTCGCAGGTGCAGGACTCGGTGCGCGCGGACACCATCAGGACCTCGGGGTCCTGCAGGGACACCCGGTAGGGGAAGCCGATCGCGGGGACCGGCGTGCCCGCCCCGTCGTCGCCGGGCATCGAACGGGCCACGGGCTGGTACGCGTCGAGGTCCACGGAGAAGAAGCGGGGGGTGATGCCGGCGCCGCAGCCGTCACTCAGGGAGTAGACGGCTCCCCGGTCGCGGTCGGGGGTGGTCCGGTGGGCGACGCGCACGTGCAGCGCCTGGAGGACGACGGCCGCGGAGCCGCGTCCCTGCACGGTGATCCGCACGCCGGTCGTGCCCGCGTGCACCGCCCGCTGCGAGGTGGCCCACGCGGCGATGTCCTCGGGGTGGGGCGGCGGAGGGACGTTCTGCGGCGGCTGGGCCACGACGTAGTCCTCGCCGCAGCTGGTGAGCCCGAGGGTGTGGTCGTCGGCGGTCCAGGTGAGGGGGGCGGGGGTGGCGACCCCTGCTCCTTGCAGGGCGGGGCCCGCGCCCGGTGCCGGGTGCGCGGCCGGCGCGGGCGGGCGACCGGCGGTGGACGCGGTGAGCCCGTTGAGCGCGGCAACGAGGGAGAGGGCCAAGGCGACGGACCGGACGGGGGAGCGGCGGGGCCGCGGCCGGTGCCGGGGGCGGAATCGGACCCGGGGCCGTCGGTCGGGGGCGGGGCACGCGAGGTCGGGGACGGCTGCGGGGGCGGGGCGCGCAGAGTCGGGGACGGCCGCTGGAGCGGGGCGCGCGAGGTCGGCGACGACCACTGGACCGGTGTCGCCGCCCGGAGGAACCGCTGCCCGCCGCCCCTCCTGCGGACGGGGTCGTCGTCGGGCCGCGTCGGCCACGACCCACCGGCGGTGCAGCTCGGTGCGCTCCTCGACGGAGGCACCGCACAGCACGGCGAACCGCTCGACACCGGCGAACTCCTGCGGCACCGCTTCCCCGGCGCAGTAGCGGTGCAGGGTGGAGGCGTGCATGTCCAGCCGCCGCGCCAGCGCCGCGTAGCTGCGGTCGGTGCGCTCCTTGAGCCGCCTGAGCAGGAGCGCGAACTCCGCCACGTCATCGTGAACTGCAGCCATGTGGTCCGTACTCGTATCCGTCCATCGGCCCGTGGGCCCGTCCCGAGGGAGCACAGCTGTCCGGCGCCCCCTCATGTGCACGTCTGCGGGCCGGGGACGGTTCCCCCAGGTCCGGAGGTCCGTGCTTCACGCCCTCCGGACGGGACGGCTCATGCCCGCCTCGTGTACACCCCCGCCCGTGCCGCGGCCACCGCCGCCTGCGCGGACCGGTCCGCCGTCGCCTCGTCCAGGTGGCCGTCCGTGGTCAGGAAGCGGTAGTAGAGGGGCGCCGAGACGGCGCGGATCACCTCGTGGGGGTCCGTGTCCTCGGGCAACTCGCCCCGCGCGACGGCCTGTTGCACGCAGGGGGCCCACTCCTCGACCCGGGTCTCGTAGAAGCGGTGCAGGGCCTGGGCCGTCCGGGCGTCGCAGGTGGCGGCCGCGATCACCGCCTTGAACAGCGCCCCTTGCCGCGGGTCGGTCAACGTCCGTTGCACCAGGCGCGCGTTGGCCTTCAGGTCGTCGAGCAGGGAACCGGTCTCCGTGCGCGGCAGTGACTGCTCCGCCATGTCGGTCAACAGGTCGGCCACCAGGCCGGTCACCGAGCCCCAGCGCCGGTAGACCGTCGTCTTGCCCACCTCGGCGCGGCGCGCGATGTCCGCGAGGTCCAGGTGGGCGAAGCCGCCCTCCGCCATGGCGTCCCCCGCCGCCCGCAGCACCGCTGCCCGCACGCGTGCCGTTCGCCCTCCGGGGCGGACCGTCCCCGGATCGGCACCCTCATACTCCATAACGGGACTCCTGTTCCATTTGCTGACCCGCGCCTGCTATCGTAAGCCGCATCGCTAATGGGACTGCAGACCCATTAAGGGGCCGCAGTTCGCAGACGTCGTGGTTCGCAGACAGGGAAGAGAGGCTTCGTCATGGAGTACAGGCGACTCGGCGCGTCCGGACTGATGGTCCCCGCGCTCAGTTTCGGCGCCGGCACCTTCGGCGGGCAGGGGCCGCTCTTCGGGGCCTGGGGCAGCAGTGACGCGCGGGAGGCGCGCCGCCTCGTGGACATCTGCATCGACGCCGGGATCACGATGTTCGACACGGCCGACGTCTACTCGGGCGGCGCGTCCGAGGAGGTGCTGGGGCAGGCGGTCAAGGGCCGCAGGGACCGCGTGCTGATCTCCACCAAGACCAGCCTGCCGACCGGCGACGGCCCCGGCGACGCCGGCTCCTCCCGCTCCCGGCTGATCGCCGCCTGCGACGCCGCCCTGCGGCGCCTGGACACCGACCACCTCGACCTGTTCCAGCTCCACGCCTTCGACGCGGGCACGCCCGTCGAGGAGGTCCTGTCCACGCTCGACGACCTCGTGCGGGCGGGGAAGGTCCGCTACCTCGGCATCTCCAACTTCTCCGGCTGGCAGGCGATGAAGTCCCTGGCTCTCGCGGAGAGGCACGGCCGCACGCGCTACGTCGCACACCAGGTCTACTACTCCCTCGTCGGCCGCGACTACGAGTGGGAGCTGATGCCCCTCGGACTCGACCAGGGCCTCGGCGCCCTCGTCTGGAGCCCGCTGGGCTGGGGACGGCTCACCGGGAAGATCCGCCGCGACCGGCCCCTGCCCGCCCGGAGCCGGCTGCACGAGACGGCGGACTACGGCCCCCCGGTCGAGGACGAACTCCTGTACCGCGTCGTCGACGTGCTCGACGAGATCGCGGAGGAGACCGGCAGGGCCGTCCCGCAGATCGCCCTCAACTGGCTGCTGCAGCGGCCGACCGTCTCCTCCGTCATCATCGGCGCCCGCACCGAGGAACAACTCCGCCAGAACCTCGGCGCCGTCGGCTGGTCCCTCACCCCCGAGCAGACGGCGGGGCTCGACGCGGCCAGCAGCCGGACGGCCCCCTACCCCTACTTCCCGTACCAGCGCCAGGAGGGCTTCGCCCGGCTCAACCCGCCGGTCCTTGCCCGCGGTTGACTGCGAAGATCTCCGAAGCTCCCCACCGCAGGCCGGTCGACCCACCAGACTCGTCCCAGTGGGAGAAGGGATGGCGGACATGGCGAACAGCGCACTTCTGGTGATGGACGTCCAACGGGACGTCGTGGCCCTCGCCGATGACGGTTCCGGATACCTGTCGCGCTTGCGGAGAACGATCGACGGTGCCCGGGCTGCGGGCATCACCGTGATCTACGTGGTGCTGGGATTGCGACCGGGAGATCCGGAAGTCAGCCCCCGCAACAAGGTGATGACGAACGTCGTGCGGGCCGGCCTGTTCACCGAGGGAGCCCCTGGCACCGGGATCCATGACGACGTCGCGCCTCAGCAGGGCGACGTCGTGGTCACCAAGAGGCGGGGGAGCGCGTTCTCGGGCAGCGACCTCGACCTGGTGCTCAGGGCTCGCAACGTCGACAGCCTCGTTCTCACCGGCATCGCCACCAGCGCCGTGGTGCTCTCCACCCTGTGGCGCGCCATCGACCTGGACTACGGCCTCACCGTCCTGGCGGACGCCTGCCTCGACACCGACCCCGAGGTCCACCGGATGCTCGTCGAGAAGCTGTTCCCGCAGTGGGCGGACGTCCTCACGGTCGAGGACTGGCTCGAAGCCGTCGCACCGCGATGACGAGGGTCCCACCTGCCGAAGGCACGGCACCCGCCCAGCGAGCGTCGCGGGGCGGGTGCCGTGGGGCGTGTGGGCTCAGGCGGGAGTGATGTTCTCCGCCTGGGGGCCCTTCTGGCCCTGGGTGACGTCGAAGTTCACCCTCTGGCCTTCCTGGAGCTCACGGTAGCCGGAGCTGGCGATGTTGGAGTAGTGGGCGAAGACGTCGGGGCCGCCGCCGTCCTGCTCGATGAAGCCGAAGCCCTTTTCCGAGTTGAACCACTTGACGGTTCCGCTGGCCATAGTGCCCTCCAAGGGGAGTCGCAGTCGGTCCCGCACCTTGCGGGAGCCGGAGGTGATCGCCCTGGTCCTCAGAGACTGTGAACAGCAGAATCGCCCGTGGCTGTTGCTCACGGGCGACCGGTACTTCGGAACCACGACAGCTGTCTCCGACGCTACACGCAGAGGACGGTCCGCACCACGGGAACCCGCCGTCGGACCGCTCGTAACCGGCCCCGGTCGGCCGCCGCGTCGCACGGCGCCGAGGGAAACGGATGGCCTCCAGCTCGGCCTCGGCGGAGACGCCCTGCCAGTCGTGCCGCGCGGTTGGAGGCCTCCTCCGCGGGCGGGCGGGTGGAGCAGGTCGGCGCAGGCGCGGTCCGTCGCGGAGCGCACCGTCGACCTCGCCTCGTCCCAGGCCCGGGTCAGACGGCCGCGGGCCAGGGGCCACCAGACGATCGTTCCGACGCCCCGTGGGAGCGGGCACCCTCTACCGCGACTTCCCGACCCGTGAGTCGCTCGTCCTCGCCGTCTACCAGGACGAGGTCGACCGCATCCTCGGCACACTGCCGGGCCTGCAGGCGGACCACCCGCCCCTCGAGGCGCCGCGCCGCTGGACCACCGACCTCGTCGAGGCCATGCGCCAGAAGCACGGCCTGGGCAACGCCCTCAGCCCCGGCGCGCACCGGTCGATCGCCGAGCAGACCTGCGGTCCGGTCGTCGCGGCGATCACGCGGATCCTCGACGCCGGGAATGAGGACGGCAGCATCCTCCAGCTCACGGGGTGCTGTGGCGTGCGGCGTGGGGCGTCCGGACCGGATGACCGGTCACCGCGCGTGCCGGCGCTCATCCTCGACGGTCTGCGGGCGCAGGGGCGGCCGTAAGGAGCCGGGCGGGGCAGGTGAGGCGGGCGGCGCCCTCAGCCGTCAGTCGGCGTCCGAGCGCGCACGCCTGCGTCGCCGCAGCGGTGCCGTCGCCCACACCGTAAGGCCGATCAGCGCGACGAGCGCGGTGCCGCCGACGACGACCGGGACGGCCCCCGCGAGCGCGAAGGCCGACAGGAGCTCCGCCAAGGAGGGTTCCTCGCCCATCGTGCTGCCGCCCTGTGCCATGGACGTCATGACGCGCACGGGGAGCGATCAGTTCCGGTACGGCGGCCCGCCGCACCGCTCGCACCGGACCGCCGGGCGTCAGCCGATGCGCAGGTCCGCGATCCGTCCGTCACATGAAGGCCCCGATCGCGGCGGGGGCTTCGGCTCCGGGCACGGTGTCTCCTTGCGGGGTGGTCCGGGAGGGGACCGGCGGCGGCCGCGTCGACGCCGCCGAGGGCGACGTTCCAGCCTTCTCGTGGCGACCCCGGCCCGCCGAGCGCGGACGCGGCGGCACGTGCCGACGTCCGGACGGGGCGCCGCCTCAGCCTCGCACGGTCACTGCGGCCCCGCATCCGGATCACAAAGGCCCGGTCCCGGACGGACGCTTGCCGACCCCGCGCACCGCGCACGCAAGGCCCGGACGAGAAATTCTCGGCACAGGTGAAACCGGGCGCGCACAGGCGGCGGAATGCGTCCTCACAGATTCACGGATCCGAGACACGCTCGATCGAAGGGAAACCGCCATGACCGCACGAGCCGTGGGTGCCACCCTCGCCGCCGGTGTCGCCGTCGCCCTGTCCGCCACCGCCGCCGCTCCCGCGTTCGCCCAGCCGGGCGCCGCGGGCGGGCAGGCCACAGTCTCCGTGCTGCACGCCGTACCGGGCCTGACGGTGGACGTGTACGCGGGCAACGACGAGTTGATCCCCGACTTCAAGCCGGGCACCCTCACCGACCCGATGAAACTCGACGCCGGGTCCTACGACATCAAGATCTTCAAGGAGGGCGAGGGACCCGACGGGACGCCCGCCATCGAGAAGAAGGTCGACGTGCCCGCGGGCGCCGACGCCACCCTGGTCGCGCACCTGACGGCCGACGGCAAGCCCACGCTGGACGCGTTCGTCAACGACGTGTCGAAGGTGCCGGCCGGCAAGGCCCGGCTCACCGTGCGCCACGTCGCCGCGGCACCCGCCGTCGACGTCCGCGCCAACGGCACACCGCTGTTCAAGGGCCTCGTCAACCCCAAGGAGGCCAAGGGCGAGGTGGCGGCGGGCACGGTCAGCGCCGACGTCGTGCTCGCGGGCACCGACACCGTGGCGATCGGCCCCGCCGACCTGGACCTCGGCGAAGGCACCAACACCGTCGTCTACGCCTGGGGCAGCGCCGCCGACAAGAACCTGGCTCTGAAGACCCAGACCCTGACCGGCATGCACTCCGCGCCGGGCGGGGTGGACGCCGGCGAGAGCGGACAGGCCGCCGCCCACAACGAACGCCTGCCGCTGGGCGCGCTGTCCCTGGGCGCCGTCTCCTTCCTGGCGGCCGCCGGCGTGCTGTACCGGCTGCGCACGACCTCGCGCTGACCCGGGACCCGGACCGGTCCGCCGGTCCGCGCCCCCGGCCGACGTGGTGCGTCGCGAGCGTCAAGGCGCACCACGTCGGTCACACCGAGCCCCGCCCCCTCACGCCGCACCCCGCTCCGTCCCACCAGGCCCCACCGTGAGAAGGAACCGCCGTATGAACTGGCTCCGGTCCCGGCGCGGGCTGCTGACCGCCCTCGTCGTCGCGCTCTGCGGCCTCGCCGTGTCCACGGCGCTCGTGGTGCGCGCCGCCACCGGCACCGCACGGGGCGGCCCCGTCGACTTCGGCGCCGAGCCGCTCACGGATGCGGTGTCCACCGGACCCGCCTCCGGCCCGGTCACCGGGACGCCGGACACGGCCCCCGCCGCCGAGCCGGACGCGGCGTCCACAGCTCCGGGCGCCGCCGGCACGGCCGCGGGCGCCGAAGCGTCCCGCTGCCCGGCCGCCCGCGCGCCGCTCGCCGCCCCCACCCGGCTGCTGCTGCCGCGGCTGGACCTGAGCGCGGCCGTGGACCCCGTCGGCGTGGCGGACGACGGCACGGTCGTGGTGCCGCGCGACCCGCGCCGGGTGGGCTGGTACCGCTTCTCCCCGCGGCCCGGCGCGTCCGGCGGGTCCTCCGTGATCGTCGGGCACGTCGACTCCGACGACCGCGGCCTCGGCGTCCTCGTCGCGCTCGCCGAGGTGCGCGCGGGGGACCGGGTGAGCGTCGAGCGGGCGGACGGCAGCCGGGTGGACTACCGGGTCGTGTCGCGCCGTACGGTCGCCAAGGAGGCGCTGGCGGCGTCCGGCGCCTTCCGCACGGAAGGGCCCGCCGTCCTGACGCTGGTCACCTGCACGGGACCGTACCTGCCGGACCAGGGGGGCTACCGCAACAACCTCGTCGTGACGGCCGTGGAGGCGTCGAAGTGACCTCCGCATGGGGTGGCTCGCAGGTACTGGCGGCTAGTGTGTCCCGTGTGACCTCCGTTTCCGACGAGCACCTCGGCCTGGGCTTCGCCGACGGCGACGAAGCGTGCCTGAACGAGGCCTACCGCCGGTGGGGCGCCCTGGTGTTCACGGTGGCGGCGCGTCGGCTGGGCGACGCCGAGGAGGCCAAGGACGTCACCCAGCAGGTGTTCGTCGGCGCGTGGCGCGGCCGCGCGGGGTACGACCCGCGGCGCGGGTCGCTGAAGACTTGGATCATGGGCATCACACACAAGAAGGTGGCCGACGCCCTCACGCGCCGGTCACGCCAGGTGCGCGACGTGGAGGCCGTGGCCGTCGTGACCGTGCCCGACCACGGGCAGCGGCAGACCTCCCCGTCGGATTCCGTCGTGGACTACGTTCTGGTGAGCGACGAGCTGGAACGCCTGTCGGAGGAGCAGCAGACGGTCCTCCGGCTGGCCTTCTACGAGGACCTCACCCAGACGCAGATCGCCGAACGGACCGGACTGCCCCTGGGCACGGTCAAGACCCACACCCGGCGCGGGCTGATGCGCCTGAAGAAGAGGCTGGAGGTGGACGGTGAAGCACGCTGACGACGAGAGCCTGGCACTGATGGCGATGGGGGACACCCCGTCCCCGGACGCCGCGGACCACCTGCGCCACTGCGCCCGCTGCACCAGGGAACTCGAAGCCTTCCGCCACGTGGTCGCCACGGCCCGCACCCCCCTGCCCGGCGAGGACGAGCTGCTGACCCCGCCCGCCGACCTCTGGGACGCCATCGCGGATGAGCTGGGGCTCGCTCCCGACACCGGAACCCCCGGGACGACCGGGACGCCCGGCGGGGAACCCTCGGCACGGGGCACGGCGGACGCCACCCCCCGGCCCGCCACCGCGGAGTCGGCCCCGCTGGCCCCCGGAAGCGAGCGGGTGCGGCCCTCCACGGGGCACGCCCAGCAGTCCGTCGAGCAGGGCTCCCAGCCCGCCCCGCCGACGTCACCAGGCGGCCCCGGCGGCATGCCCAACGCCAGCAGGCTCAACACCGGCAACACCGGCAACACCGACCCCCAGACGCCCCCGCGCCCCGTGCGAAGGCCCCGCCGCCTCGCCCGCTTCTCCGTCGCGCTCGCCGCATGCGCCGCGCTGTTCGGCGCCGGTGCGGGCAGCGCGGTCACCTGGTGGGTCACCCACGACGACACGTCCAGCACGGCGGCCGACGACGGCAGGCGACTGGACTCCCTGCAGCCCCGCTCGGCCGGGTACGCCCGCCTCGCCGGCAGCAACGCCCGCCGCACCCTCGACATCACCGTCAAGGGGCTGCCGAAGACCTCGGGGTACTTCGAGGTCTGGCTGATGGACCGCTCCCACACCAAGCTCGTGTCCATGGGCGTCCTCGGCCCGGACGGCCACGCCGTCCTGCCGGTCCCGGACACCATCGACCTGAAGGAGTACTCCGTAGTCGACGTCTCCGTGCAGCCCTACAACGGCAAGCCGGACCACTCCGGCGACAGCGTCGTACGCGGCCCCTACGCCGGCTGACCCACGCCCCCGCGGGAGCTCACCCGGCACGGCACAGGCTCTGCCGCAGCAGGTCAGCGCCCGGCCACCCGGTCCCCCATGACCTCCAGCAGCCGCTGCGCCCCCCACCCGGGGCCCCGTCCGCTGACCTCGCACGCCCAGTGGGCGCTCCTCGAGAAGGCCGACTCGCCCAAGGCGTCCAGGGCCTTCGCCACGTCCGCGGGCAGCAGCCCGTTGGGGTCCAGCACCAGGCCGACCCCCATCCGTTCGGCGTCGCGCGCCACGGCGAACTGGTCGCTGGACATCGGCAGGACCAGCGCGGGCACCCCGGCCCGCAGGCACTCGGTGAACGAGTTGCCGCCCCCGTGGTGCACCATCGCGTCGACGTACGGGAGCACCTCCTGCTGCGGGACCGTCGGTGCGACGACGACCCGATCCCCGGCGAGGTCCGCGAGGTCGGCGAGGGCCTCCGCACGGCTGCCCGCGGCCACGACCACCCCCGTGGCACCGGCCGCATCCAGCAGTCCCGACACCACCGTGCGCAGCACGTCGTCACGCGCCGACAGGAACGTACCGAACGCCACGAGCACCACCCGGTCGGCCCGGTCGCGCAACCGGTCGAGCCGCCGGAGCCATGCGGCCCCCGGCGACTCCACGGGCCGCGTCATGTGCCCCGCGAACAGGTGCGCGGGTCCGCTCGGCGGTTCGGGCAGCCAGGGCAGCGACGGGTAGGAGTACAGCACCGCGTGCGGTGACGTCAGTGCGAACGCCCTTTCCGGCGCGGGCACTTCGGGTGCGGTGCGGCGGGCGAAGTCGGTGAAGAGACCGGAGAACAACCGGTCGTTCTCACCGGCGACGGCCCGCAGCCGGGCCGCGTCGGCGGGGTCGGGGCGCAGTGCCTCGGGCCAGTCGTAGGGGACGCCGAAGAAGGCCTCGGGCCCCGACAGCACGTAGGTGGGGTGGCCCGGGCAGAACGTGGCGTACGGCGCTCCCAGGCAGTGCAGGGCGAGGGTGACCGCGTAGCTGAGCTGGTCGACGACGTACCAGTCCGGGCGCAGCCGCTCGTCCACGGCGCGCAGGGCGGCGTGGACCCCCTCGGGATCGGCCAGCATGTCCGCGCGCCGGTGGTGCGCCTGCGTGACCAGCGTCTCTACGGCCCCGGCGCGGGTGGCGTCCACGAACTCGGCCAGCCGGGCCGACTCCGTCGCCGCCTGGTCGGTGGTCTGGGCGACGCCGGTGTTGGCGTTCCGGGTCACGGTCAACGGCAGGAAGGCGACCCCCGCCCGGGCGGCCAGCTCCTCGAACGCCGGAGCACACGCGAAGTGCACCTCGGCGCCCCGTCGGCGCAGGGCCGACGCGAGCACGGACATCGGGACGGCGTGCGAGGCGAACGGCGGGCTGACGACGACGATGCGCGGCATACACGGTCCTTCCGCCGCGGACATCCTCCCGGATGCGGCGACGACCCGTCCGTGGCCGTGGGTGTGGGGTGCATCCCGGGGCGGCACGGCGGCGGAAGGAAGGGAGGACGCAAGCCCACGCACCGCACCCGGAAAGGCCCCACCCCGTGACACCGGCTCCTCATCCCTACGACGCCCTGCTCCTGTTC
>NZ_KQ948550.1:0-607079 GCF_001514125.1 Streptomyces longwoodensis
CCCCCTACGCGTGAGGACCCCCGTGACCGACCCCCTGCACACCGAGCTGCTGGAGATCGCCCAGGAGGCCGCCCGCAGGGCCGGCGCCCTGCTGCGCGACGGCCGGCCCGCCGACCTCGCGGTCGCCGCGACCAAGTCCAGCCCCATCGACGTGGTCACCGAGATGGACATCGCCGCCGAGAAGCTGATCACCACCCTGATCGCCGACCGGCGCCCCGACGACGGCTTCCTCGGCGAGGAGGGCGCCTCCGGCGACGGCACCAGCGGCGTCCGCTGGGTGATCGACCCGCTCGACGGCACGGTCAACTACCTCTACGGCCTGCCCACCTGGGCCGTGTCCATCGCCGCCGAGCAGGACGGCGAGACCGTCGCCGGCGTCGTGGAGATCCCGATGCGCGGCGAGTCGTACCACGCGGTGCGCGGGGGCGGGGCGTGGGCCACCGGTGCGTGGGAGGGCACCCGCGCCCTCGCCTGCCGTCCGGCCCCGCCGCTGGACCAGGCACTGGTGTCCACCGGCTTCAACTACGTCACCGAGGTCCGCACCCGCCAGGCCGAGGTCGCCGCCCGCCTCGTCCCGCTGCTGCGGGACATCCGGCGCGGCGGCTCCGCGGCGGTCGACCTGTGCGACGTGGCCGCAGGCCGCCTGGACGGCTACTACGAGCGCGGGCTGCACCCCTGGGACCTCGCGGCGGGGGACCTCATCGCCCGGGAAGCGGGCGCCCTGACCGGTGGACGCCCCGGAGAGCGTCCCTCGCACGACCTGACGATCGCCGCCACCCCGGGCGTCTTCGAGCCCCTCCAGCGGCTCCTGGAGGACTTCGGGGCCTGGCGGTAGCCGCCCGGAACGCCGACGGGCCCCCGGTGCTGGATTCACCGGGGGCCCGTCGGTCCACGAACTGGTCAGAAGCTGATCGCGCCGACCTCCACACCGTGCTCGGCCGCGAGGCGGCGCAGGTCGTCGAGCTCGCCCTGCTCCACCTCGACGAGGAAGTCGTCGCCTTCGTCCCTAGCCCGCGTCAGGTCGGACTCGGTCGTCTTTATGCGCTGCAGAAGTCCCGTAGTGAATGCGTCCATGCTGCGCCCCCTCGTCCTGGGTCGTGGGTCGATGGCACGGGGGTGTGCCGTACGGAAGGGGCGATCACGTCTCCAACAGGGTGCCCAGCGCTGCCCTGCCGGGCGGCGACGGTGCCGGACACCCACGCCCACTCTGCGTAGCAGCGGATGAGATGCACCGCATGGTGGTGCGGCACGTGCAGAGCGTGATCGCGGGGTGTAAAGCGTCCTCCCCCCGCTCCCTTCCACGGAAACCTCAACCCCCGGAGAAAATCCGGCATTCCCGTGACCCACACCCCGTTCGGGAGCGGCCCTCACCCGCCCCTCACCCGTCTTACTGCCGACTTATGGCCGAAAAGGGCAGGATGGAGGCCACACCCCCAGCAGACGCTGCCCGCGTGCGCCCCACGCGCTACGCGGGTGGACACAGGAAGGACATGCCACGTGCGCGTACTCGTCGTCGAGGACGAGCAGCTGCTCGCCGATGCGGTGGCCACCGGACTGCGCCGGGAGGCCATGGCCGTCGACGTCGTGTACGACGGTGCGGCCGCCCTGGAACGCATCGGCGTCAACGACTACGACGTGGTCGTCCTCGACCGCGACCTCCCGCTCGTGCACGGCGACGACGTGTGCCGCAAGATCGTCGAGCTGGGCATGCCCACGCGCGTGCTGATGCTCACGGCCTCCGGCGACGTCAGTGACCGCGTGGAGGGACTGGAGATCGGCGCCGACGACTACCTCCCCAAGCCCTTCGCCTTCAGCGAGCTGATCGCACGCGTGCGGGCCCTCGGCCGGCGCACCAGCGTGCCGCTGCCGCCCGTGCTGGAGCGCGCCGGGATCAAGCTCGACCCCAACCGCCGCGAGGTCTTCCGCGACGGCAAGGAGGTCCAGCTCGCGCCGAAGGAGTTCGCCGTGCTGGAGGTGCTGATGCGCTCGGAGGGCGCCGTCGTCTCCGCGGAGCAGCTGCTGGAGAAGGCCTGGGACGAGAACACCGACCCGTTCACCAACGTCGTGCGGGTCACCGTGATGACGCTGCGCCGCAAGCTCGGCGAGCCCCCGGTGATCGTCACCGTGCCCGGCTCCGGCTACCGGATCTGATCCCGTGGCCACCACCCCCGCGCCCCCTCAGGCGCCACCGAAGCCCACCTGGGACCCCCGGCGAGCGGACCCCCCGTTCCCCTGGCTGCGCCCCACCATCCGCATACGGCTCACGCTGCTGTACGGCGGCATGTTCCTGATCGCCGGCATCCTGCTGCTGTCGATCATCTACCTGCTGGCCGCACAGGCGCTGAGCACGGGGAACGAACCCCTGTTCAAGATCGCGGGTGGCACGGACATCAAGGTCACCAGCGACAACTGCCCCGCCGTCACCACGGGCAACCTGACGCTGCCCGAGTTCAACGATGCGATCAGTGCCTGCGTCGACAGCCAGCGCCAGGTCGCCCTGGACCACCTGCTCAGCCGCTCCCTGCTGGCCCTGCTCGGCCTCGCGGTCATAGCGTTCGCGTTCGGGTACGCCATGGCCGGCCGGGTGCTCTCCCCGCTCGGCCGCATCACGCGCACGGCACGCGCGGTGGCGGGCTCTGACCTGTCCCGCCGCATCGAGCTGGACGGCCCGGACGACGAGCTCAAGGAGCTGGCCGACACCTTCGACGACATGCTGGAGCGCCTCCAGCGGGCCTTCACCGCCCAGCAGCGCTTCGTCGGCAACGCCTCGCACGAGCTGCGCACGCCCCTGGCGATCAACCGCACGCTGCTCGAGGTGCACCTGTCCGATCCGCACGCGCCCGTGGAGCTCCAGCAGCTCGGCAAGACGCTGCTGGCCACCAACGAGCGCAGCGAACAGCTCGTCGAAGGGCTGCTGCTGCTCGCCCGCAGCGACAACCAGATCGTCGAGCGCAAGCCCGTCGACCTCGCCGAGGTCGCCGGACAGGCCATCGACCAGGTGCACGGCGAGGCGGAGGCCAAGGGTGTCGACCTCCGCGGCAAGCGGGAGACCGCCGTCGTCCAGGGCAACGGCGTCCTGCTGGAGCGCATCGCGCTGAACCTGGTGCAGAACGCGGTGCGCTACAACGTCCCCGAGGGCGGCTGGGTCGAGGTCACCACGGAGGTGCAGCACGGCCAGGCGGTGCTGGTCGTCTCCAACACGGGGCCGGTCGTGCCGGCGTACGAGATCGACAACCTCTTCGAGCCCTTCCGGCGTTTGCGCACGGAGCGGACGGGCAGCGACAAGGGTGTCGGACTCGGCCTGTCGATCGTCCGGTCCGTGGCACGGGCCCACGGCGGACACATCGCGGCACAGCCGAGGGAAGGGGGAGGTCTCGTGATGCGGGTCACACTGCCCCTCTGAATTCGTCGCGCCGACACCCAGGGGACTGTTCGCTTCGAGCGGAATTCTCGCGGCCTCCGCTCGAGCCGCCCGTGTGTGATCGATCACAAGCGCGAATTTCCGGCCATCTACTCTCCGTGATCATGTGGGCTGCCCGGAAGCCGGGAAAGTCCCCGTTTTCGGGGGTGCATATCACGGGAAGTACACGGTGAGACGCCTTTGAAGTGCGGCATGGGAACCGTGTACGGTCCGCTTCGCCATCCAAGCCGATCACTCTTGAGGGGTCCGGTTGGGTGTCGATTGAGTAACAGACCTTGATGTGAGGCAAAATCTCCGCCTCAGGTCGGGCACAAGTCCGGCCTCTCACGCGTTACGTGCGCTGGAGACACCGCAGACACCCAGAGGGGGAGAGCGACATGGCTACCGACTACGACACTCCACGCAAGACCGACGACGACGTCGACTCCGACAGCCTCGAAGAGCTGAAGGCCCGGCGGAACGACAAGTCGGCGTCCTCCGTCGACGTCGACGAGTTCGAGGCCGCCGAAGGCCTCGAGCTGCCCGGAGCCGACCTCTCGAACGAGGAGTTGGCCGTCCGAGTGCTGCCCAAGCAGCAGGACGAGTTCACGTGCATGAGCTGCTTCCTGGTGCACCACCGCAGCCAGCTGGCCAGGGAGAAGAACGGCCAGCCGATCTGCCGCGACTGCGACTGAGGGCGGGTCGGCCGTGACTGGCTCGACCCCTCCTCGGAAGCGCCGCTTCCACCTTCGGGGAGCGGACAAGGGGGCCGTGGAAGGCCCCCACGGCGTGCGTGACGACGAGCGAGGCCCCACCGGCAAGGGAGCGGTCCCTGCGGGAGCGGCCTCGCTCGAACCGGCGGACGACCGGGACGACGTCCCGGCGCCGACGGCGAGCCCCGCGCCCGTCGCACGGCGACGGGCCGTGGCGATCCGCGAGAAGGCCCGGGACCTGGCCCGCGAAGGCGCCCGCAAGGGCGGCAACCGCGCCAGGGCGGCCCTGGGGCACCTCGCCGACCGGATCATCGACATAGCCCCCAGGATCCCCGTACGGGACCTCGAGGCGCTGCGCAGGCAGTTCCCCGGCCTCGGGCCCGAGCAGCTCGCCGACAAGCTCGTGGCGGGCGCCGCGGCCGCCAGCGCCACCGTGGGAGCCGGCGTCGGCGCGGCGGCGATGCTTCCCGTGCCCCCGGCCATGCCCACCGAGCTGGCCGCGGAGATCACCGGCGTGGCCGCGATCGAGCTGAAGCTGATCGCCGAACTCCACGAGGTCTACGGCCTGCGACCGCCGGGCGGTCTGAAGGACCGCAGCACCGCCTACCTGCGCTCCTGGTCGGGCGAGCGCGGCGTCGACGTGCTCAAGCCCGCCTCCTTCAACGCCGCGCTCGGCGGCCCCATGAAGCGCGAACTGCGCCAGCAGATCATGAAGCGCATGGTGCGCGACCTGCCCAACCTGATGCCGTTCATGGTCGGCGCCGCCGTCGGTGCCGTGATGAACCGGCGGGACACCAGGAAGCTCGCCGCCAAGGTCCGCGCCGACCTGCGCCGGCTCCAGGTGCCCTGGGACGCCCTGCCCGCACTGCCGCCGCTGGAGACACCCGCCGACCCCGTGACCCTGGGCGACGTCACCAGGGAACTCGGCCGCGGAAAGACTTCGTAAAGACGGAGCGGACGCCCGCCGCCCACTCGCCCGGCGACCCATCCCGCACGCACGCGCGAGGACGCACCCCGGGCGAACGCGCGACGACATGCCCGGCGAGCACGCGCACGCGTGCGCGGGGACGACCTAGGCGACGGCCTCGCGCGCCGCCTCCAGCGCCTGCGCCAGCCGCTGCGGGTCCCGGGTCGACAGGTAGAGGTACGGCGTCGGGTCCTCGGGGTCGGTGACCTCGACCTTCAGCGCCGTGGGGATGTAGGAGCGCAGCAGCAGGAAGGCGCGGGTGTCGGCCTTGTACGTGCGCCAGGCGCGGGCCTCCTCCGCGTCCAGCACCTCCGTCGCGCCCAGGGCGGTGACCGGGATCCTGGCCTCGCCCGCGATCAGCGAGTCACCCACCACGCGGATGCGCAGCGAACCGTAGGAGCTGGCCATGACGGCCGCCACGGCGGTGCCGCCGACCAGGCCGCCCAGCAGCGGCAGGGTCCCGAACGGCAGCAGGACGAGGGCCATCGCGAGGCCCACGAGGAACGAGATCAGCCACCACGAGCGCGGTGCGGTGAGACGTTCTTCGTACGGGGTGGCGGAGGACTGCATGGAACCAAGCTTGGCACGGTGTCCGGGGATCGCCGACGCGCGGGTAAGGTCTGCGCCTGTGAGTGGTACTTCCCCAGCTCTTCAGCCCCCGGCCGACGCCGTTGCACCGGTACGGCACCCCGACGCCCCCGCGCCCGGGGAGCTGCTCGGTGCCCACTACGAACACTGTTTCGGATGCGGTGGCGGTCAGCCCCACGGGCTGCACCTGGAGGCACGGGCCGGCGAGGGCGTGACCATCGCCGCCGAGTTCACCGTGCGGCCCGCCCACCAGGGGGCGCCCGGTCTCGCGCACGGCGGTGTGCTCGCCTCCGCGCTGGACGAGACGCTCGGCTCGCTGAACTGGCTGCTGCGCACCATCGCGGTGACCGGCCGGCTGGAGACCGACTTCGTCCGCCCGGTGCCCGTCGGGACCACGCTCCACCTCCAGGCGGAGGTCACCGCGGTCGCCGGACGCAAGATCTACGCCACGGCGACCGGGCGGATCGGAGCCCCCGACGGACCGGTCGCCGTGCGGGCCGACGCCCTCTTCGTCGAGGTGAAGGTCGACCACTTCGTGCAGCACGGGCGCGAGGAGGAGATCCAGGCCGCCATGAGCGACCCGGACCAGGTCAGGCGGGCCCGAGCGTTCGAGGTGAACCCGTGAGCCGCGCCCCCCTGGAGGTGCTGCTCCGGCGCGTGGACCCCGACGTACCGCTTCCGGCGTACGCGCACCCCGGGGACGCGGGAGCCGATCTGCGCACCACCGAGGCCTGTGAGCTGGAGCCGGGTGAACGGGCCGTTCTGCCCACGGGGGTGTCCATCGCCCTGCCCGAGGGGTACGCGGCCTTCGTGCACCCGAGGTCGGGGCTCGCCGCCCGGTGCGGCGTCGCCCTCGTGAATGCCCCGGGGACGGTTGATGCCGGGTACCGTGGGGAGATCAAGGTGATCGTGGTGAATCTCGACCCGCGCGAGACCGTGCGGTTCGAGCGCTTCGACCGGATCGCCCAACTGGTCGTCCAGCAGGTCGAGAGGGTCCGCTTCCGCCAGGTCGCGGAGCTTCCCGATTCGGCGCGGGCCGAGGGGGGCTTCGGGTCCACCGGTGGCCATGCCGCCGTGGCCGGCACGAACAGCACAAGCGGTGACGCCGCCGAGGGCGGCACGACGGGTGGGTATCGATACGCTTCGGTCGTATCCGACCGGGAAGGACAGTGACGTGTTCGGACGTCGCAACAAGAAGGGTGCCGCCGAGGACGCGGCCGGCGAGGCCGAGCAGGTCGTCGACAGTGTCGACACTGAGGCGGACGACGAAGGGGCCGAGCGCGAGCGCGTACGCCTCGAGCCCGAGCCGCGGCCGGACGGGCCCTGGGACAGCACCGAGGTGCGCGACCCCGCCGAGGGGCGCGTGGACCTGGGCGGACTGTTCGTGCCGGGTGTCGACGGCATGGAGCTGCGGGTGGAGGTCGCGGGCGACGCCATCGTCGCGGCGACCGTCGTCCTGCGCGACAGCGCCGTCCAGCTGCAGGCCTTCGCCGCACCCAAGCGCGAGGGCATCTGGGGCGAGGTGCGCGAGGAGATCGCCGCGGGCATCACCCAGCAGGGCGGCATCGTCGACGAGGTCGAGGGACCGCTGGGCTGGGAGCTGCGCGCCCAGGTGCCGGTGCAGCTGCCGGACGGCACGGGCGGCTTCCAGGTCGTGCGGTTCGTCGGCGTGGACGGCCCGCGCTGGTTCCTGCGCGGGGTCATCTCCGGCCAGGGCGCGGTCCAGCCGCAGGCGGCGGGACTGCTCGAACAGATCTTCAGGGACACGGTCGTGGTCCGCGGCGAGGGCCCGATGGCGCCCCGCGACCCGATCGTGCTGAAGCTGCCCAACGACGCCCAGATGGTGCCGGAGGGTGTCCAGCAGCAGGACGAGGGCTCCCGCTTCGCCGGGGGCATGGGCCAGTTGCAGCGCGGACCGGAGATCACCGAGGTCCGCTGACCGCGAGCGACACGGAGGGCCGCACCCCGCACGGGGTGCGGCCCTCCGCCGCGTTCCCGTGGTCGCCGAATTTGTCATGCGCGCGTCCTTGACGGCCTTTTGGTCCGTACCTAGGGTCTCCGCTCAACGCGGCGTTCACAAGAACGCCTTGCGTTCACGTATGAGAACGGAGTCGCCATGCGTCGGACCGCTCTGCTCGGCGCCGTCAGCGCCCTGGCCCTCGGCCTCCTCGCCCAGCCCGTCACCGCACCGCGCGCCGAGGCCGCCCCCACCACGTTCGCCCACCCCGGAGTCACCGTCTCCCGGGCCCAACTCGACTTCGCGCGCAGCAAGGTCGAGGCCGGCGCCCAGCCCTGGAAGAGCGCCTTCGACCAGCTGCTGGCGAGCAAGTACGCCAGCCTCGACCGCACGCCCAAGCCCCGCGCCGTCGTGGAGTGCGGCTCCTACTCCAACCCCAACTACGGCTGCACCGACGAGCGCGAGGACGCGATCGCCGCGTACACCGACGCCCTCGCCTGGTACGTCACGCGCGACGACCGGTACGCCAAGAAGGCCATCCAGCTGATGGACGCCTGGTCCGCCGTGATCCAGGACCACACCAACAGCAACGCGCCCCTGCAGACCGGCTGGGCCGGCTCCTCCTGGCCCCGGGCCGCCGAGATCATCAAGTACACGTACACCGGCGGCTGGCCCAACTCCGGCCGCTTCGCGACCATGCTGCGCACCGTCTACCTGCCCGAGGTGATCAACGGCTCGAACTCCAACGGCAACTGGGAGCTGTCCATGATGGAGGCCGCCGTCGGCATCTCCGTCTTCCTCGAGGACCGGGCGTCGTACGACAAGGCCATGGCGACCTTCCGCACGCGCACCGCCGCCTACGTCTACCTCGCCTCGGACGGCGACCTGCCGAAGACCGTGCCGAGCCAGAACCTCACCACCCGGGACAAGATCGTCGCCTACTGGCAGGGGCAGTCGACCTTCGTCACCGGCCTGACCCAGGAGACCTGCCGCGACTTCACCCACACCGGGTACGGCATCTCCGCCATCTCGCACATCGCCGAGACCAGCCGCATCCAGGGGCAGGACCTGTACGGCACGGACGTCGGCGAACGGCTGCGGCAGGCCCTCGGCTTCCAGTCCAAGTACGAACTCGGCACGGCCGTCCCCAGCTGGCTGTGCGGCGGCTCCCTGAACCTCGGGCTCGGGCCGGTCACCGAGGTCGGCTACAACGCCCTGCACAACCGGCTGGGCATCGCCATGACGAACACCCAGACGCTGAACCAGCGCAACCGGCCCGCCGGCAGCAACAACCTGTTCGTGGCCTGGGAGACGTTGACCCACGGCGACAATCCGGCGTGAGGAACGGTGGGCCGGCGCCGTGACCTGGTGGAACCGGCCGCGGGACCGCTGGGACGATCCCCGGCAATCGAGGGACCGATCCGCCGGGCGATCCGTGAACCGATCCCGGGGGCTCGTCCGATGAAGAGGTGAAGGCGGGCACGGCCGTCGAGGGGCCGGGCGGACGTCGCGATACTGACGCCCGGCCCGCGGGGCCACGGGGGACCAACGGAACTGCTGCGGGCCGTCGTGCGCAGCGAGGGCGTCACCGCCCTGGTCGCACGCACGACGCGACCCTGCTGGACCTGGCCGACCGGGTGCCGGAGCTGAGCGACGGGGAGATAGCGGAGCGGGGGGAGCGGGGGGAGCGGGCGGAGACGGTCGGGGCGGGGTGACGACTCGGGCGCCGCCGCGGGGAGCGGGAGTGGAGGCGGGCGCCGGGAAGCGGGGCGGAGGGGTCGGTGTGGGGCGCGTGGGGGTGGCGGGGTTCCGGGGCGGGCCCGGGGGCCGTGGAGCTGAGAGGCCGTGGGGTCGGCGGGGCGCGTCAGGGTTGCGTCAAGGACGCCCCGCGGGACGGTCCGCGTCCCGTTCGCCGGGGTCCGTGGTCGTAAGGTCGACGCTGCGTGGGCGGGAAGCACGGGAAGACAATGGGGCCATGGCACGCGGCAAGCTTCGGATCTACCTCGGTGCGGCACCGGGCGTCGGCAAGACGTACGCCATGCTGTCGGAGGCGCACCGCCGGGTGGAGCGGGGCAAGGACTGCGTGGTGGCGTTCGTCGAGCACCACGGCCGGCCGCGCACCGAGGTGATGCTGAGCGGTCTGGAGCAGGTGCCCCGCAAGGAGCTGGCGTACCGGGGCACGGCGTTCACCGAGATGGACGTGGACGCGGTGCTGGCCCGCCGCCCCCGGGTGGCCCTGGTGGACGAACTGGCCCACACCAACGTCCCCGGCTCCCGCAACACCAAGCGGTGGCAGGACGTCGAGGAGCTGCTCGCGGCGGGGATCGACGTGGTCTCCACCGTGAACATCCAGCACCTGGAGTCCCTGGGCGACGTCGTGGAGTCGGTCACGGGCGTACGGCAGCAGGAGACCGTGCCCGACGAGGTGGTGCGCCGCGCCGACCAGATCGAGCTGGTCGACATGTCGCCCGAGGCCCTGCGACGGCGCATGGCGCACGGGAACGTCTACCAGCCGGACAAGGTCGACGCGGCCCTGTCGAACTACTTCCGGCCGGGCAACCTCACCGCGCTGCGCGAGCTCGCGCTGCTGTGGGTGGCCGACCGGGTCGACGAGTACCTCCAGCGCTACCGCAGCGAGCACCGGGTCTCCAAGATCTGGGGGTCACGCGAGCGGATCGTCGTCGGGCTGACCGGGGGTCCGGAGGGGCGGACGCTGATCCGGCGGGCGGTCCGGCTGGCGGAGAAGGGCGCCGGCGGCGAGGTCCTGGCCGTGTACGTCGCCAGCAGCGACGGTCTGACCTCCGCCTCGCCGAAGGAACTCGCCGTGCAGCGCACCCTGGTCGAGGACCTGGGAGGCAGCTTCCACCACGTGGTGGGCGACGACGTCCCGGCCGCGCTGCTGGACTTCGCCCGCGGGGTGAACGCCACCCAGATCGTGCTCGGCTCCTCGCGCCGCAAGACCTGGCAGTACGTCTTCGGGCCCGGCGTCGGGACCACGGTGGCGCGGGACTCGGGCCCCGACCTGGACGTGCACATCGTCACCCACGACGAGGTGGCCAAGGGGCGCGGGCTGCCGGTGGCGCGCGGGGCGCGGCTCGGGCGGGCGCGCGTGGTGTGGGGCTGGCTGGTCGGTCTGGGCGGGCCGGTGGCCCTGGCGCTCGGGCTGAACGCCGTGGACCTCGGGCTCGCCAACGACATGCTGCTGTTCCTGACGGTGACCGTGGCGGCGGCGCTGCTCGGCGGACTGCTGCCCGCGCTCGGCTCGGCGGCGCTGGGCTGTCTGCTGCTGAACTACTTCTACACACCGCCCCTGCACCGCTGGACGGTCGCCGACCCCAAGAACATCGTCGCCATAGTGATCTTCGTCGGGGTCGGGGTGTCGGTGGCGTCCGTGGTGGACCTCGCGGCCCGGCGCACCCACCAGGCGGCGCGGCTGAGGGCCGAGTCGGAGATCCTGTCCTACCTCGCGGGCCACGTGCTGCGCGGTGAGACCAGCCTGGAGGCGCTGCTGGAGCGGGTGCGGGAGACGTTCGGGATGGAGTCGGCGGCGCTGCTGGAGCGGACCGACGACCTGGCGCCGTGGACCTGCGCGGGACGCGCGGGTGTCGGCGGTCCGGTCGAGCGGCCCGAGGACGCGGACGTCGACGTGCCGGTGGGGGACCACATGGCGCTGGCGCTGACCGGGCGGGTGCTGCCCGCGGAGGACCGCCGGGTGCTGGCCGCGTTCGCCGCGCAGGCCGCGGTCGTGCTGGACCGGCGGCGGCTGCGGGAGGAGGCCGACCGGGCCCGGGCGCTGGCCGAGGGCAACCGGATCCGCACGGCGCTGCTGGCGGCCGTCAGCCACGACCTGCGCACCCCGCTGGCGGGCATCAAGGCGGCCGTGTCGAGCCTGCGCTCGGACGACGTGGCGTGGTCCGAGGAGGACCAGGCGGAGCTGCTGGAGGGCATCGAGGCGGGCGCGGACCGGCTCGACCACCTCGTGGGCAACCTGCTGGACATGTCCCGGCTCCAGACCGGCACGGTCACCGCGCTGGTGCGGGAGATCGACCTGGACGAGGTGGTGCCGATGGCGCTCGGCGGGGTGGCCGAGGACAGCGTGGAGCTGGACGTCCCGGAGACGCTGCCCATGGTCGCGGTGGACGCCGGGCTGCTGGAGCGGTCGGTGGCCAACCTGGTGGAGAACGCCGTGAAGTACAGCCCGCCCGGCCGGCCCGTCCTGGTCGCCGCCAGTGCCCTCGCCGACCGGGTGGAGGTGCGGATCGTCGACCGGGGGCCCGGAGTGCCGGACGAGGCCAAGGAGCGGATATTCGAGCCGTTCCAGCGCTACGGCGACGCCCCGCGCGGGGCCGGGGTCGGCCTCGGCCTCGCGGTGGCCCGCGGCTTCGCCGAGGCGATGGGCGGCACGCTCACGGCGGAGGACACGCCGGGCGGGGGGCTCACCATGGTGCTGACCCTGCGGGCGGCGGGCGCGGGGGAGGGTGCCGTGGGGGCGGCAGAGCCCGCCGAGCGCGCCGACGACCCGACCGGCGCCCGCGCCGCCGGCCCCCGGGCCTCCGGCGGCCCTCAGGCCCCCGGTGACCCCCGGACTCCCGGCCGCGCCGGCCGCGTCGACCCCCCTGACCGCCCCGGCCGGCGTGATCCGGCCGGGCGGACCCCGGCTCCCTCGGAAAGGCAGGCTTCATGACCCGGGTGCTCGTGATCGACGACGAGCCGCAGATCGTGCGGGCCCTCGTGATCAACCTCAAGGCCCGTAAGTACGAGGTCGACGCCGCCCACGACGGCGCCACCGCCCTGCGGCTCGCGGCCGCTCGCCACCCGGACGTGGTGGTCCTGGACCTGGGACTGCCCGACATGGACGGCGTCGAGGTGATCAAGGGGCTGCGCGGCTGGACCCGGGTGCCGATCCTGGTGCTGTCCGCGCGGCACTCCTCGGACGAGAAGGTCGAGGCGCTGGACGCGGGCGCCGACGACTACGTCACCAAGCCCTTCGGGATGGACGAGCTGCTGGCCCGGCTGCGCGCCGCCGTCCGGCGTGCCGAGCCTGCCGGGGGCGAGGAGGAGGACGTGATCGTGGAGACGGCCGAGTTCACCGTGGACCTGGCCGCCAAGAAGGTCGACCGGGGCGGGCGGGACGTCCGGCTCACGCCGACCGAGTGGCACCTGCTGGAGGTGCTGGTGCGCAACACCGGCCGGCTGGTCGGCCAGCGCCAGCTCCTCCAGGAGGTGTGGGGGCCGTCGTACGGGACGGAGACCAACTACCTGCGGGTCTACATGGCCCAGCTGCGCAGGAAGCTGGAGGCGGACCCCTCGCACCCGAAGCACTTCATCACCGAGCCGGGGATGGGGTACCGGTTCGAGCGGTAGCCCCGGGCTGCCACCGGGGCTACGGCCGGGTGGGCGGCCCCCGGTACGCTTCAGATATGAGTGCTGTTCCTCGTTCCGAAAAGCCGGTGGGCCGGTTCCGGCGCATGCTAGACCGGCTCTCCTCGTCGCAGGAGGACCTGGAGTCCGAGGAGCTGCGGGAGGACGCCGAGACCGTCGGTTGCACCCGTATCGGCGACTGTCAGGACCGCCAGATAGTGACGGTTACTGGTACCTTGCGCACGGTCACCCTGCGGCCGCGTGCCGGAGTCCCGGCCCTGGAGGCCGAGCTGTTCGACGGCTCCGCCGCGTTGGACGTGGTGTGGCTGGGCAGGCGTTCGATAGTCGGCATAGAGCCGGGGCGCAAGCTGCTCGCATCGGGCCGGATCTCGATGAGCCGGGGCCGCCGGGTGCTGTTCAACCCGAAGTACGAACTGAGACCCCTCGGTAGGGAGTAGCCGGTGACGTCGCTCGACAAGCCGACCGACAACACATCCGCGGACGACGCCCGGGCGGTGACGGAGGCCGCGCTGTTCGAGGCGTTCGGCGGCGTGCGGGGTATGGTCGAGACGGTGCTGCCCGGCCTCCTCTTCGTCACCATCTTCACGATCAACAAGGACCTGCACTGGTCGGCGATCGCCGCACTGGCCGTGTCGCTGGTGCTGGTGGTCGTGCGGCTCGCGATGAAGGACACCGTCAAGCACGCGTTCAGCGGGGTCTTCGGGGTCGTCTTCGGTGTGGTGTTCGCCATGTTCACGGGCAACGCCAAGGACTTCTACCTGCCGGGCATGCTCTACACGCTGGGGCTGGCGCTCGCGTACATCGTCACCACGCTGGCCGGGGTGCCGTTGATCGGGCTGATCCTCGGGCCGGTGTTCAAGGAGAACCTGTCCTGGCGCAAGCGCAATCCCGGGCGGAAGAAGGCGTACGCCAAGGCCAGTTGGGCCTGGGGTCTGATCCTGCTGGCCAAGTGCGCGGTGCTCTTCCCGCTGTACTGGTGGGCGGACACGACGCAGCTGGGCTGGGTGCTGGTGGCGCTGAAGATCCCGCCGTTCCTGCTGGCGGTGTGGCTGACGTGGGTGTTCCTGGCGAAGGCGCCCGCGCCGATCGACGTGTTCGCGGAGATGGAGGCGGCGGAGAACGCTGCGCGGGCCGAGGAGGAGTCGGCGTCCCCCGGCGTCGGCGGTCGGCACCGTCGGGACGGCTGAGCGTCCCTGGGGGCTCCGCCCCCAGACCCCCGGCCCCTGCCCACCCACCACCCGACTCGGTGGGTCAAAAGTGCAAGTACGAGAAGGGCGCCCCGCGGCTCGCGGGGCGCCCTTCTCGGCGTGTCACGCCTCCGGGGCGTCCTCGCGGCGGACCGAGAGGAGGTCCTCCAGTTGTTCCTCGCGGGCCTGGGCCGCGACGAAGAGGAGTTCGTCGCCCGGCTCCAGGGAGTCCTCGCGGGACGGGGTGAGGACGCGGGTGCCGCGGATGATGGTGACCAGGGACGTGTCCTCGGGCCACTCCACGTCGCCGACCTGCGTGCCGGCCAGGGCCGACTCCTCGGGCAGGGTCAGCTCGACCAGGTTGGCGTCGCCGTGGCTGAAGCGGAGCAGTCGGACCAGGTCGCCGACGCTCACCGCCTCCTCGACCAGGGCGGACATCAGGCGGGGGGTCGACACGGCGACGTCCACGCCCCAGGACTCGTTGAAGAGCCACTCGTTCTTCGGGTTGTTCACCCGGGCGACGACGCGCGGGACGCCGTACTCCGTCTTGGCGAGGAGCGAGACGACGAGGTTGACCTTGTCGTCGCCCGTCGCGGCGATCACGACGTTGCAGCGCTGGAGCGCGGCCTCGTCGAGGGAGGTGATCTCGCAGGCGTCGGCGAGCAGCCACTCCGCCTGCGGGACGCGCTCGACCGAGATCGCGGTCGGCGCCTTGTCGATCAGCAGGACCTCGTGGCCGTTCTCCAGCAGCTCGCCCGCGATCGAACGGCCCACGGCGCCGGCTCCGGCGATGGCGACCCTCATCAGTGACCGCCTTCCTCGGGACCCTTGGCGAACGCCGCCTCGACCGTTTCGACCTCGTCGGTGCGCATCATCACGTGCACCAGGTCCCCCTCCTGCAACACCGTCTGCGAGGTGGGGAGGACCGCCTCGCCGAGGCGGGTGAGGAACGCCACGCGGACGCCGGTCTCCTCCTGGAGCCTGCTGATCTTGTGGCCGACCCAGGCGGGCGAGGTGTGCACCTCGGCGAGCTGGACGCCGCCCGTCGGGTCCGTCCACAGCGGCTCGGCCCCGGACGGCAGCAGCCGGCGCAGCATCTGGTCCGCGGTCCAGCGGACCGTGGCCACCGTCGGGATGCCCAGGCGCTGGTAGACCTCGGCGCGCCGGGGGTCGTAGATGCGGGCGGCGACGTTCTCGATGCCGAACATCTCCCGGGCGACCCGGGCGGCGATGATGTTGGAGTTGTCGCCGCTGGACACGGCCGCGAAGGCACCGGCCTCCTCGATGCCGGCCTCGCGCAGGGTGTCCTGGTCGAAGCCGACCCCGGTGACCCGTCGGCCGCCGAAGGAGGAGCCGAGGCGCCGGAAGGCGGTGGGGTCCAGGTCGATCACGGCGACCGTGTGCCCCTGTTGCTCCAGGGTCTGGGCGAGAGCGGAACCCACTCTGCCGCAGCCCATGATGACGATGTGCACGACCGTCCTTCCGGTGTCAAGAGTTGTCGACGTGGCTTTGACCAGGGTCTCAGACCGGCGACAAAGCTACACAGGTGCGGTGGCGCGTGGGCACCCCTATGACGGGTTACCCGGGGTCCGGGACCGCGCGGTCGGTCCTCGCCCGGACGCGGGCGCCGTTTACGGGGGTGGCCGGTGGGCGGCCTCCAGTTCGAAGGCCTACGATCCTCTGTTGTGTCCAAACTGACCGACGTGCCCAAACGGATCCTGATCGGGCGCGCACTGCGCAGTGACCGGCTGGGCGAGACCCTCCTGCCGAAGCGCATCGCCCTCCCCGTCTTCGCTTCCGACCCGCTGTCCTCCGTGGCGTACGCGCCCGGGGAGGTGCTGCTGGTCCTGTCCATCGCGGGCGTGTCGGCGTACCACTTCAGCCCGTGGATCGCCGTCGCGGTGGTCGTGCTGATGTTCACCGTGGTCGCCTCCTACCGGCAGAACGTGCACGCCTACCCCAGCGGCGGCGGTGACTACGAGGTGGCGACGACCAACCTCGGTCCGCGGGCCGGCCTGACGGTGGCGAGCGCGCTGCTCGTCGACTACGTCCTCACGGTCGCGGTCTCGATCGCCTCGGGCATCGAGAACCTGGGCTCGGCGATCCCGTTCGTCGTCGAGCACAAGACGGCGTGCGCCGTCGCGGTGATCGTGCTGCTGACGCTGATGAACCTGCGCGGGGTGAAGGAGTCCGGCAAGCTCTTCGCGATCCCGACGTACGTCTTCGTCTCCGGCGTCTTCATCATGATCCTGTGGGGCGCTTTCCGGGGGCTGGTGCTCGGGGACACCATGCGGGCGCCGACGGCGGAGTTCCACATCGAGGCCGAGCACCAGGGGCTGGCCGGGTTCGCGCTGGTGTTCCTGCTGCTGCGGGCGTTCTCCTCCGGCTGTGCCGCGCTCACCGGTGTCGAGGCGATCTCGAACGGCGTCCCGGCCTTCCGCAAGCCCAAGTCGAAGAACGCGGCGACCACGCTCGCGATGATGGGCCTGCTGGCCGTCACCATGTTCTGCGGGATCATCGTGCTCGCCCTGGTCACGGACGTCCGGATGGCGGAGAACCCGGCGACGGACCTGCTGAAGAACGGGTTCCCGGTCGGTTCCGGTTACGTCCAGAACCCGGTGATCACCCAGGTCGCCGAGGCCGTCTTCGGCAAGGGCAGCTTCCTGTTCCTCGTGCTCGCGGCGGCCACCGCGCTGGTGCTGTTCCTCGCGGCGAACACCGCATACAACGGCTTCCCGGTGCTCGGCTCGATCCTCGCCCAGGACCGCTACCTGCCCCGCCAGCTGCACACCCGGGGCGACCGCCTCGCCTTCTCCAACGGCATCGTGCTGCTGGCCGGCGCCGCGACCTTCCTGGTGTGGATCTACGGCGCCGACTCCACGCGGCTGATCCAGCTCTACATCGTCGGCGTGTTCGTGTCCTTCACGCTCAGCCAGACCGGCATGGTCCGCCACTGGAACCGCCACCTGGCCACCGAGACCGACCCGGCCAAGCGCCGCCACATGATCCGCTCCCGCGCGATCAACACCTTCGGCGCCTTCTTCACCGGCCTGGTCCTGGTCGTGGTCCTCGCGACCAAGTTCACGCACGGCGCCTGGGTCGCCCTGCTCGGCATGATGATCTTCTACGCCACGATGACGGCGATCCGGCGCCACTACGACCGGGTCGCGGCCGAGATCGCCGCGCCCGAGGGCCCCAGCGACGACAGCGTGCGCCCCTCCCGCGTCCACTCCGTGCTGCTGATCTCCAAGATCCACCGGCCGACGCTGCGGGCGCTCGCCTACGCCAAGCTGATGCGCTCGGACACCCTGGAGGCGCTCACCGTCAACGTGGACCCGGCCGAGACCAAGGCCCTGCGCGAGGAGTGGGAGCGCCGCGGCATCGACGTACCGCTGAAGGTGCTGGACTCCCCGTACCGGGAGGTCACCCGGCCGGTGATCGAGTATGTCAAGAGCCTGCGCCGGGAGTCGCCGCGCGACGCGGTGTCGGTGATCATCCCCGAGTACGTGGTCGGCCACTGGTACGAGCACCTGCTGCACAACCAGAGCGCGCTGCGCCTGAAGGGCCGGCTGCTGTTCACGCCCGGCGTGATGGTGACGTCGGTGCCGTACCAGCTCCAGTCGTCCGAGGCCGCCAAGCAGCGCGCCCGCAAGCGGCAGGAGTGGAGCGCCCCGGGTTCGGTGCGACGCGGCCCGGCGACGGAGCGCGCCAAGGAGCACAGCGGCCGGGAGTGAGACGGCGGGGGCGGGCGGCACGGGGCAGGGGGCGCGGCCACGTAGACTGGTGGGCTGTTGTCGGCGGTCGTCCGCGCGGCCGTCGGTGGTCACCCGCGGTCGTGAGGTCGTCGGTGGTCGCCCGCGGTCGTGAGGTCGTCGGTGGTCGCCCGTGGCCCCGCGCGGGCCGCGCCGCCTTCCGTGCGCCCGTCCGCCGCCTTCCCGCCCCGTCCGCCCCCTTTCGTCATCTGGAGTCACCCCACCATGCAGGCAGAACCGAAGACGTCGCTGGTGGGGGAGGAGTACGAGGTCGAGATCGGCCCCGTCGCCCACGGCGGCCACTGCATCGCCCGTACGTCCGAGGGGCAGGTGCTGTTCGTCCGGCACGCGCTGCCCGGTGAGCGGGTGGTGGCCCGGGTGACCGAGGGCGAGGAGGGCGCCCGGTTCCTGCGCGCGGACGCGGTACGGGTGCTGGAGGCGTCCAAGGACCGGGTCGAGCCGCCCTGCCCGTTCGCCGGGCCCGGCCGCTGCGGCGGCTGCGACTGGCAGCACGCCAAGCCGGGCGCCCAGCGGCGGCTCAAGGGCGAGGTGATCGCCGAGCAGCTGCAGCGGCTCGCGGGGCTGACCCCCGAGGAGGCCGGCTGGGACGGCACGGTGATGCCCGCCGAGGGCGACAAGGTACCCGCGGGGCAGGTCCCGCAGTGGCGCACGCGCGTGCAGTACGCCGTCGACGCCTCCGGCCACGCCGGGCTGCGCCGGCACCGTTCGCACGAGGTCGAGCCGATCGACCGCTGCCTGATCGCGGCCGAGGGCGTGAGCGAACTGGGCGTCGAGAAGCGCGACTGGTCCGGGATGGAGTCGGTCGAGGCGATCGCGGCCACCGGCTCCCAGGACCGGCAGGTCATCCTCACGCCGAAGCCGGGCGCCCGGCTTCCGATCGTCGAGCTGGACCGGCCGGTGTCGGTCATGCGGGTCGGCGAGAAGGACGGCGGCGTGCACCGCGTCCACGGGCGGCCCTTCGTCCGCGAGCGGGCGGACGGCCGGACCTACCGGGTCGGCAGCGGCGGCTTCTGGCAGGTGCACACGAAGGCCGCGGACACCCTGGTGACCGCCGTGATGCAGGGCCTGCTGCCCCGCAAGGGCGAGACGGCCCTCGACCTGTACTGCGGCGCCGGCCTGTTCGCGGGCGCGCTCGCCGACCGGCTGGGCGAGCAGGGCGCGGTCCTCGGCATCGAGTCCGGCAAGCGGGCCGTCGAGGACGCCCGGCACAACCTCGCCGACTTCCCCCGGGTGCGCATCGAGCAGGGCAAGGTCGAGTCGGTCCTGCCGCGCACCGGCATCACCGAGGTCGACCTCGTCGTCCTGGACCCGCCCCGCGCGGGAGCGGGCCGCAAGACCGTGGAGCACCTGTCGTCCCTCGGCGCCCGCCGCATCGCGTACGTCGCCTGCGACCCGGCCGCGCTGGCCCGGGACCTGGCGTACTTCCGCGAGGGCGGGTACCGGGTGCGGACGCTGCGGGCGTTCGACCTGTTCCCGATGACGCACCACGTGGAGTGCGTGGCGATCCTGGAGCCCGCTGCGAAGGGCGTCTGAGCTGCTGCGGACGGTACGGCACCGTCCCTCTCCGCGGAGGGACGGCCGGGACGAGCCGCACCACCTGCTCCCTGGGTGTTCCGCCCCGGCCGCGACAATATCTGTACCCGCCGGCTGAGGTTTGAAAGAAAATCGCGGACAGATTCCCTGCCGTAAAAACAGAGCGGAATTGCGGCAGCGCGCATCGGCCCCTGAGGCGTGCTACTGTCGTTCTCAGTTGCAGTTGTGGTTCCCAAAACTTCAGTGCCTCCGCCCGGTTCTGTTCAGGCGGAAGCACTTTCGTGTGCCCGGTCTTTTTCCGGTGGGGTGATCATCGCGGCGACACGGCGGCCGTACAGTGCGGGCGCCGATGCACTGCCCCGAAGGAGAAATGACATGGCTGCCGGTACCGTGAAGTGGTTCAACGCGGAAAAGGGCTTCGGCTTCATCGAGCAGGACGGCGGCGGCGCCGACGTCTTCGCCCACTACTCGAACATCTCCGCCCAGGGCTTCCGTGAGCTGCTCGAGGGTCAGAAGGTGACCTTCGACATCGCCCAGGGCCAGAAGGGCCCGACGGCCGAGAACATCGTTCTCGCCTGACGCTCACGCACAATCTGTAGCTGGGGCCCGCATCCTTCGGGGTGCGGGCCCCAGCTGCTCGCGTTTTCGCTCGAATAGTGCGCCCTCTCGGCGCCGCTCGCATCCAGCGCGTATGCGCCCGCACGGATTTCACCGTCGGCCGGATTCGCTTTCGCATTCCACCGGCCTGTTCTTGCAATTCTCCAAGCTGCTCGATGCTGCGGGAATTCCTTGATATGCGCCGTCTCGAGGAAGGTTCCCGCATGAACCGCACACGCACGAACGACCGCTTCGCCCGCACCCGTTCCGGGGGGTTCGGCCGTCGGCCCGCCGCGGTCCAGGGGGAGTTCGCCCTCCCTGAGACGAAGACTCCCGCGCTTCCCGCCGTGGAGGTGTTCGCCGACCTCGGCATGCCCGGGGCGCTGCTGGCCGCGCTCGGATCGCAAGGCGTGACCGTGCCCTTCCCGATCCAGGCCGCAACGCTGCCGAACACCCTCGCCGGCCGGGACGTGCTCGGCCGTGGCCGCACAGGCTCCGGCAAGACCCTCGCGTTCGGGCTGGCGCTGCTGGCCCGTACGGCCGGGCAGCGTGCCGAGGCCCGGCAGCCGTTGGGACTGGTCCTCGTGCCCACCCGTGAGCTGGCGCAGCAGGTCACCGACGCGCTGGCCCCGTACGCCCGTTCCGTGAAGCTGCGGCTCGCCACGGTGGTGGGCGGGATGCCGATCGGCAGGCAGGCGAGCATGGTGCGCGGTGGCGCCGAGATCGTCGTCGCCACGCCGGGACGCCTCAAGGACCTCATCGACCGCGGCGACTGCCGACTGGACCAGGTGTCCATCACCGTCCTCGACGAGGCCGACCAGATGGCCGACATGGGCTTCATGCCGCAGGTCACCGAGCTGCTCGACCAGGTCCGTCCCGAGGGCCAGCGCATGCTGTTCTCCGCCACCCTCGACCGCAACGTCGACCTGCTCGTGCGCCGCTACCTCACCGACCCCGTCGTGCACTCCGTCGACCCCTCGGCCGGCGCGGTCACGACGATGGAGCACCACGTGCTGCACGTCCACGGCACCGACAAGCAGACGGCCACCACCCAGATCGCCGCCCGGGACGGTCGCGTGATCATGTTCCTCGACACCAAGCACGCCGTCGACCGCCTCACCGAGCACCTCCTGAACAGCGGGGTACGGGCTGCCGCCCTGCACGGCGGCAAGTCGCAGCCGCAGCGCACCCGTACGCTGACGCAGTTCAAGACCGGTCACGTCAATGTCCTGGTGGCCACCAACGTCGCGGCTCGCGGCATCCACGTCGACCACCTCGACCTCGTGGTCAACGTCGACCCGCCGACCGACCACAAGGACTACCTCCACCGCGGTGGCCGTACGGCCCGCGCCGGAGAGTCGGGCAGCGTCGTCACGCTGGTCACCCCTGACCAGCGCCGTGGCATGACACGCCTCATGGCAGCGGCCGGCATCGTCCCGCAGACCACCCAGGTCCGTACCGGCGGAGATGCACTGCGCCGCATCACCGGCGCCCAGGCACCCTCCGGCATCCCGGTCGTCATCACCACACCGGTGGCCGAGCGCCCCAAGAGGCGCGGTACCGCTGCACGCGGCCGAGGCCGTGCCGTCCCTGCGGCCCGCCGCGCACCCGTCCGTGAGCAGTCCGTCGCCGGCGCGGCGGCCTAGGGCCGGTGGATCACCCTGTCCCGCTCTCCGGGTACCGTCAGGGTATGAGCCATCCGCACCCCGAGCTGAAGTCCGCCCCGCCCCTTCCCGAAGGAGGGCTGCGGGTCATCGCCCTGGGTGGCCTCGGCGAGATCGGGCGCAACATGACCGTGTTCGAGCACGCCGGCAAGCTGCTGATCGTCGACTGCGGCGTGCTGTTCCCCGAGGAGACCCAGCCCGGCGTGGACGTGATCCTGCCGGACTTCACCTCGATCCGGGACCGGCTGGACGACGTCGTGGGCATCGTCCTCACCCATGGTCACGAGGACCACATCGGCGGCGTCCCGTACCTGCTGCGCGAACGGCGCGACATCCCCGTCATCGGGTCCAAGCTGACGCTGGCGTTCCTGGAGGCGAAGCTCAAGGAACACGGGATCCGGCCGCGCACGGTGCGGGTACGGGAGGGCGACCGGCGCGGCTTCGGGCCCTTCGACTGCGAGTTCGTGGCGGTCAACCACTCCATCCCGGACAGCCTGGCGGTCGCGATCCGTACCCGGGCCGGGATGGTGCTGCACACCGGCGACTTCAAGATGGACCAGTTCCCCCTCGACGACCGCATCACCGATCTGCGCGCCTTCGCCCGTCTCGGCGAGGAGGGCGTGGACCTCTTCCTCACCGACTCCACCAACGCCGAAGTACCCGGCTTCACCACCTCCGAGCGGGAGCTGAACCCGGCGATCGAACAGGTGATGCGCACCGCGCCGCGCCGGGTCATCGTCTCCAGCTTCGCCAGCCATGTGCACCGGATCCAGCAGGTTCTGGACGCCGCCCACCAGCACGGCCGCAAGGTCGCCTTCGTCGGCCGGTCGATGGTCCGCAACATGGGCATCGCCCGTGACCTGGGCTACCTGAAGGTCCCGTCCGGTCTGGTCGTGAGCACGAAGGAGCTGGAGAAGCTCCCGGACCACAAGATCGCCCTGGTGTGCACCGGTTCCCAGGGCGAACCGATGGCCGCACTCTCGCGGATGGCCAACCGCGACCACATGATCCGCATCGGCGAGGGCGACACCGTCCTGCTCGCCAGCTCGCTCATCCCCGGCAACGAGAACGCCATCTACCGCGTGATCAACGGGCTCACCCGGTGGGGGGCCCACGTGGTCCACAAGGGCAACGCCAAGGTGCACGTCTCGGGGCACGCCAGTGCCGGCGAACTCGTCTACTGCTACAACATCGTCAAACCCCGCAACGTCATGCCCGTGCACGGCGAATGGCGCCACCTGCGGGCCAACGGCGACCTCGCGATCCGTACCGGTGTCGACCCCGAACGGGTCGTCATCGCCGAGGACGGCGTCGTCGTCGACCTGGTCGACGGGCGCGCGTCCATCACCGGCAAGGTCGCCGCGGGCAACGTCTACGTGGACGGGATGGAAGTCGGCGGCGCCACCGAGGCCTCCCTCAAGGACCGCCTCACCCTCGCCGCCGAAGGCGTGGTCACGGTGGTGGCGATCGTCGACGCGGACACCGGCGCCCTCGCCGAGCCCCCCGACTTCCTGGCCCGGGGCTTCGTCCACGACGACGCCACCTTCGAGCCGGTCGTCCCCGTCATCGAGAAGACCCTGGCCACCGCAGCCGAGGAAGGCGTCGGGGACGGGCGCCAACTCGAACAACTCCTGGCCCGCGCCGTGGCGAACTGGGCGTTCCGCACCCACCGCCGCAAGCCCCTCATCATCCCCGTCGTCATCGACGCCTGAACGAACGGTCCATGGGGGTCGGGCCCATACGCATCGCGCCGGCGTTCGTCGTCAGCGGGCCGGACGGAGCCGTGGCCGTGGTGCCGTGGTCGAGATGCGCGGGGGCTCGGCCCGTCGGATGGTGGAGACATGAACCACCACCGCCAGTCCCAGAGGACGATCGACATCAACACGCGGCTCGTGACGACCGGCGTCGTGCTCACCGCGGCCGGTGCCGTGGTCGCGTGGGCCGGCATGGCCATCGCGGCCGCCGCCGTGGCCGCGGCCGGCCGTCGGCTGATCCGCGAGATGGACGTGCCCCCGAGCCAGCAGGCGGCCATGAAGTTGCACCAGGCCAAGGAGGCGTCGCGGGCCGGCCTCCAGGCGTGGCACGCCACGTCCGAACCGCGCGGCTGAACCGGGCGGCTGAACCGGGCGGCTGAGCCGGGCGTCCGAACCGCGCGGCTGAGCAGGGCCGTCCGCGGTCGGTGGCGCGGCGCCGTGACGCCGCCAAGCGACTGACGCCCGTGGCGGGTCGCCGTACGGGCGCGCGCGTGGCTGCCACCATGCGGCCATGGCACCTCCCGCGGACGTTGCCGCGCAGCCGGCGAGCGAGCGGCTCGTCCTGCTGACGCTGGCGTCGGGTCAGTTCCTGATGGCCCTCGACAGCTCTGTCATGAACGTGTCGATCGCGACCGTGGCCCAGGACCTGGACACGCAGGTGACCGGCATCCAGGGCGCGATCACGGCGTACACCCTCGTGATGGCGATGTTCATGATCCCCGGGGGCAAGATCGGCGCGCTGATCGGGCGCAGGCGCGCCTTCATGATCGGCTGTGCCGTCTACGGCTGCGGCTCCCTGACGACGGCGCTCGCGCCCGACCTGACCGTCCTGCTGATCGGCTGGTCGTTCCTCGAGGGCATCGGGGCGGCGCTCATCCTGCCGGCGATCGTGACGCTCGTGGCGAGCAACTTCGCCGTGGAGCGCCGTCCCGCCGCCTACGGTCTCGTCGCGGCCGCGGGAGCCGTGGCCATCGCGCTGGGACCCCTCATCGGAGGACTCGCGACCACCTACTTCTCCTGGCGCTGGGTCTTCGCCGGCGAGGTCGTGATGGTGCTCGTCATCCTGGTGTTCGCCCGTCGCATCACCGACGCGCCGCTCGGCGAACGCGCTCGGATCGATCTCTTGGGGGTCCTCCTCTCCGCCCTTGGACTCGGGACCTTCGTCTACGGGGTGCTCCGCTCGGACGAGTGGGGCTGGTTCCGGCCCAAGCCCGACGCCCCCTCCTGGCTCGGCGTCTCCCTGGTCGTGTGGCTGGTGCTGGTCGGCCTGCTGCTGATCTGGCTCTTCCTGCGCTGGGAGGCCCGCACGGCGCGGCAGCGGCGGGACCCGCTCGTCGACCCGGCCATGTTCCACAACAGGCAGCTCACCGGCGGCCTGACGATGTTCTTCTTCCAGTACCTGGTGCAGATGGGTGTCTTCTTCGTCGTACCGCTGTACCTGTCCGTCGCGCTGGGACTGTCCGCGCTGAAGACCGGCGCGCGCATCCTGCCCCTGTCGGTGACGCTCCTGGCGGCGGCGATCCTGATCCCGCGGTTGCTCCCGGACGTCTCGCCGCGCCGGGTGGTGCGGTGCGGGGTGCTCGCGCTGCTCGCGGGCGCGGTGATCCTGATGGCCGCGCTCGACGCGGACGCCGGCGGGGAGATCGTCACCGTTCCGCTGCTGCTCATCGGGCTCGGCATGGGCGCCCTGGCCTCCCAGCTCGGTTCGGTCACCGTGTCCGCCGTGCCGGAAGCGCAGAGCGCGGAAGTCGGCGGCGTCCAGAACGCCGTCACCAACCTCGGCGCCTCCCTCGGTACCGCACTCGCCGGGTCCATCATGATCGCCGCGCTCACCTCGTCGTTCCTGACGACCGTCGAGCAGAATCCGGCCATCCCCGACCAGGCCAAGAGCCAGGCGTCCGTCCAGTTGCAGAGCGGAGCGCCCTTCCTGTCGGACGCCCAGCTGGAGAAGGCGCTCGACGACGCCGGGGTGAGTGAGCAGACGTCCCAGGACGTGCTGGACGCGAACGCCGAGGCACGGCTCGACGGCCTCCGGGCGGCCCTCGCCGCCCTCGCGCTCGCCGCTCTCCTCGCCCTGTTCTTCACCTCGCGGATCCCGGCGACGCAGCCCCGGGCGCCGAGGGCTTAGCGCTGGGAGCGGCGGTCACGGTCGCCTTCGAAACATTCGAGTGATGGGGACCGCCTTGCGCTGTGATGCCTGTTCGCCAGGTGGTTCGGCTATGGGGTAGCCACGGTAACAGGTTGTTGAACTGCGGTGATGGGCAACTCCCTGGCGCCTTCAGGCTCGACTTGTTTCCGAAACAATGTCGAAACTGTTGACGAGAGCATGACGTCATACGAACACTGTGGCCACCGAGCGACAGCCACTCATCGGGAGGACCCATGCAGTACGACGGCTCGCAGCAGGACCAGGTCCAGCAGAGCCCCGCCCCCTTCAGCAGCCTGAGCCGGCGAGGCTTCCTCGGTGGCGCCGGCACCGTCGCCCTCGCCACCGCGTCGGGGCTGCTGCTGCCCGGCACCGCCCACGCCGCCACCACCATCACCACCAGCCAGACCGGCTACGACGGCCTGTACTACTCGTTCTGGACCGACGGCGGCGGCTCCGTCTCCATGACACTCAACGGCGGCGGCAGCTACAGCACCCGGTGGACCAACTGCGGCAACTTCGTCGCCGGCAAGGGCTGGAACACCGGCGGGCGCCGGACGGTCCGCTACACCGGCTACTTCAACCCGTCGGGCAACGGCTACGGCGCGCTGTACGGGTGGACGTCCAACCCGCTGGTCGAGTACTACATCGTCGACAACTGGGGCAGCTTCCGGCCCACCGGCGAGTACCACGGCACCGTCTCCAGCGACGGCGGCACGTACGACATCTACCGGACGACGCGCTACAACGCCCCCTCCGTCGAGGGCACCCGCACCTTCAACCAGTACTGGAGCGTCCGGCAGACGAAGGTGACCAGCGGCTCGGGCACCATCACCACCGGCAACCACTTCGACGCCTGGGCGCGGGCGGGCATGGGCCTGGGCCAGTTCAAGTACTACATGATCCTCGCCACCGAGGGTTACCAGAGCTCCGGAAGCTCGACCATCACGGTCAGCGGCTGACTTCCGCCCACACCGTCTTGCCCGGCGCGCCCTCCCGCGGGGCGACCGCCCAGCGGGCCGCCAGCCCCGCGACGATCAGCAGGCCGCGGCCCGACTCCGCGTCGCCGGGCGGTTCCTGGCCGGAGAGCAGGGGGACGCGCTCGGCGCGGGTGTCGGTGACCTCCACGCGCACGGTGTCCGTGCCGTGGAGGAGCCGGACGTGGAAGTCCCGCCCCGCCACGTGCCCGTGCCGGACGGCGTTGGCCGCCAGCTCCGCCGTGATCAGCGTGACCGCGTCGTTGACCCGGCCGCCGTACGGGTGCCCCCACGCGTCGAGTCGGTGGGCCACGAGTCTCCGCGCGAGGCGCGCGCCCCGCGGTGAGGAGGTGAACGCCATCGCGAACTCGTGGTGTGCGGGCACCCGGGGGGTGGAGATTCGGCTGTTCATGTGGCCCACGGTGCCGGTGCCGCCCTAGCGTGAACAGCTACGGCCCGCACACGAGGAGTTGCTGTACGTGGCGTGTGTGCGGGTGTAGGCGGCGCGGGGCGTGACGGTCGGCGTGGGGGTGCGTTGGCCGGGGGAGGTGGTGTGCGATGGCCGAACCGGCGGGACGGGTGGACGGGACGTCCAGCGACGCTGACGAACCGGAGGCCGGCGGCTCCGGGGTTCTGCGGGTCTTCGGGCGCCAGTTGAAGCGGTTCCGGGTGCGGGCCGGTCTGGAACGGCCGGAGTTCGGCTCCCTGACGGGCTACTCCGTCTCCACCATCGCCGCGTACGAACAGGGACGCCGGGTGCCTCCGCCCCGGTTCATCGACCAGGCCGACGAGGTGCTGGACGCGGGCGGGGTCCTCCAGGAGATGAAGGAGGAGGTGGCCCGGGCACAGTACCCGGCGTTCTTCCGGGACGCGGCGCGGTTGGAGTCGGAGGCGGTGGAGTTGCACGTCTACGACACCCACCTCATCAACGGACTCCTGCAGACCGAGGAGTACGCCCGGGCCGTGTTCACGATGCGACGGCCGTTGCTCAGTGACGAGACGATCGAGGAGCGGGTCGCCGCACGTCTGGCACGGCAGAAGATCTTCAGCCGCTTGCCGATGCCGACCATGAGCTTCGTCATCGAGCAGTCCGTGCTGACACGCCCCCTGGGCGGTGTGCCCGTGATGCGCGGGCAGTTGGAGCAACTGCTGCTGCACGGCCGACGGCGCAACGTCGAGATCCAGATCATGCCGAACGTGCGGGACGAGCATGCCGGCCTGGCCGGTCCTTTCACCTTGATCGAGACGCAGGATGCGCGGAGGATCGCCTACGTGGAGGCGTACAAGGACAGCCGCCTCTACACGGACCGGGGCACCGTTCGTGAGCTGGAGGAGCAGTACGGTCTGCTCCGGGCGCAAGCGCTCACGCCCCGCGAGTCGTTGACCCTCGTCGAGGAACTGCTGGGAGAGACATGAACGTCGATGTCGAGGAAGTCGTCGCGTGGCGCGCGAGCAGCTACAGCAGTGGTGAGGGTGGTCAGTGCGTCGAGGTGGCCCTGTTGCCCCACGCCGTCCGCGTGCGGGACTCCAAGGACACCAGCCGGGCCCTCGTTCCCGTCACCGCCTCCGCCTGGTCGGCGTTCCTCGGGTTCGCCGTTCGGTAGGCGGCCCCGTCACGCGGACAGTGCCGCCGACAGCATCCGCCGCACGACGGACGTCAGTTCGCTCACGTCCGGTGCCGGGCGGGTCGCCGCCGTCGCGCCCGCCAGGCGGTCGTACAGCAGGCCGTCGGTCCACGCGACCAGCAGGTCCGCCGCCGAGGTCGGGTGAGGGGCGCCGAGGCTCTCCAGCAGGGCGGCCGCCCGTGCGCGGGCCGCGAGCCCGGCGGTGTGCAGGTCGGCGCGCAGTTCCGGGCGGCGGGCCGCCTCCAGGCTGAGCTCGAAGCGCGCCAGTTGGCGGTTGCGGTCCGCCGTCAGCCAGTGGTGCAGCAGCGCGGCGAGCGCCTCCGCCGCGGAGTCCGGGTCCGGGCTGCCGTACCGCGCTTCCCAGCGGTCCACGTCGGCGACCGTCACCTCGGCCAGGCGCAGGTAGCAGGCGCCGATCAGGGCGCTGCGCGTGCGGAAGTAGTACGACGTGCTGCCGGCCGGCAGTCCCGCGGCGGCGTCGACCGCGCGGTGGGTCAGCCCCCGCAGTCCGGCGGTGGCCACGGTGTCGATGGCCGTGTCGGCGATCAGCTCTCGGCGGTCGGGGAGGGGCACGGCCGACACCCTACAGGTGTAGAGTCCTGGTCACCGCTCTACATCTGTAGAGGGTCGAGTGGTGCGGGTGCGGGGAGGCGGTTGTCGTGGGGGCTCGGCATGTTGTCGTGGCCGGAGGCGGGATCGGCGGACTGACGGCGGCGGTGGCCCTGAGCCGTCACGGATGGCGCGTGACCGTGTGCGAACGGGCCCCCGCGCTCACCGGGGCCGGGGCCGGCATCGTGCTCGCCCCCAACGCGTTGCGCGCCCTGGACTCGATCGGCGTGCCCACCGGGGTGTGGGCCGGGGACGCCCCGCTCGGTACGGTCGGGCTGCGCACGCCCGACGGTGCCTGGCTGAGCCGGGCCGACAGCCGTGCCCTGGTGGATCGTCACGGGCTCTCCTCGTGTGCCGTGCACCGCGCCGTGCTGATCGACGCCCTCGCCGCCGCCCTCCCGCCGGGCACCGTACGCCTCGGCGTCCCGGTGACCGGCGTGGACGACGCCCGGGGCCCGGTGCGCGTGCGGACGACGGCGGGCGACCTGGACGCCGACGTCCTCGTGGCGGCCGACGGCCTGCGCAGCGTGCTGCGCGCACAGCTCTTCCCCGGGCACCCCGGGCTCCGGCACGCCGGTGAGGCCGGGTGGCGGGCGGTACTGCCCGGTGCCGGCCTGCCTCGCCCGCAGGCGGCCGAGACCTGGGGCGCGGGCGAGCGGTTCGGCGTCGTTCCCCTCGTCGACGGCCGGATCTACGCCTACGCCACCGCCGTCACCGGTCCCGCCGCGCGACCGGCCGACCACCACGCCGACCTCACCCGGCGCTTCGGCGCGTGGCACGATCCGATCCCCGCGCTGCTGGACCGGCTCGACCCGCGCCACCCCGAACCGGTCGGCATCCTCCACCACGACTTCCACGAACTGGCCGTGCCCCTGCCCCGGTTCCACGCCGGGCGGGTGGCCCTGCTCGGTGACGCCGCCCACGCGATGACGCCCAACCTGGGGCAGGGCGGCTGCCAGGCCGTCGAGGACGCGGTGGTCCTGGCGCACCTCCTCGCGCGGGGCACCGACGTACCGGCCGCGCTCGCCGCCTACACGCAGGCCCGGCACCGGCGCACGGTCCGGATCGGCCGACGTTCCCGGCGCGTCGGTGAACTCGCCCGGCTGTCGCACCCCTTGGCGGTGTCCCTCCGGAACCTCGCCGTACGGGCCACGCCGCGGGCGGCCACGGTGCGGGCCCTGGACGAGGTCCTGGGCTGGCAGCCCCCTCCCGGCCCGTCGCCGGCCACGGAGGCGGGCGGCGCGTGACGGGCGGGGCATGACGGCGGCGCGTGACGGCGGCGCACACCGAGGGCCGTCGCCATGACGGCGACGGCCCTCACCCCCCGGCGGAATCCGTCAGGCGCGGCTCCACTTCTGGTTGCTGCCGCCCGAGCAGGTGTACAGCTGGATCAGCGTGCCGTTCGCCGTGCCGGCTCCGACCGCGTCCAGGCAGAGGCCCGACTGGACGCCGACGATGGAACCGTCGGAGTTCAGGCGCCACTTCTGGTTGTCGCCGCCCCAGCAGCTGTAGATCTGCACCCGGGTGCCGTTGCCGGTGCCGCCGGCGTCCAGGCACTTGTTGCCGTAGACCTTGAGCTCACCGGCGTCGCTGAGCGTCCACTGCTGGTTGGTGGCGCCGTTGCAGTCGTACAGCTGGACCTGCGTGCCGTCGGCGGTGGCGGCGTTGGGCACGTCCACGCAGCGGCCCGAGCCGACGCCCTTGATCTGCGTTCCGCCTCCGGTGGGCGGCGGCGTGGTGGTGCCGCCGTTCAGCGCGTTGAGGACCGCCGTGTAGGCCGGCTTCTTGCTGCCGTCGCCGTTGAACAGCAGCGGCGAGTCACCGGAGCGCCAGGAGTCGGTGTCGCGCACGCCCCACACGGTGATGCCGAGGCAGCGCGAGACGGCCAGGCAGTCGTTGGTCACGGCGGCGTAGGTCGAGGACGACGCGCCCTGGATGTCGAGCTCGGTGATCGCGACGTCGACGCCGAGGGCGGCGAAGCTCTGCAGCGTGGTGCGGAAGTTGCTGTTGTACGGACTGCCGCTGTTGAAGTGCGACTGGAAGCCGACGCAGTCGATCGGCACGCCGCGCTGCTTGAAGTCGCGGACCATGTTGTACACGCCCTGGGTCTTCGCCCAGGTCCAGTTCTCGATGTTGTAGTCGTTGTAGCAGAGCTTGGCCGCCGGGTCGGCGGCCCGCGCGGTGCGGAAGGCGACCTCGATCCAGTCGTTGCCGGTGCGCTGCAGGTTGGAGTCCCGGCGCCCGCCCGAACCGTCGTCCGAGTAGGCCTCGTTCACGACGTCCCACTGGGCGATCTTGCCCTTGTAGTGGGCCATCACGCCGTTGATGTGGTCGATCATCGCCTGGCGCAGCGAGCTGCCGCTGAGGCTCTGCATCCAGCCGGGCTGCTGGGAGTGCCAGGCCAGCGTGTGGCCGCGCACCTTCTTGCCGTTCTGCACGGCCCAGTTGTAGACGCGGTCACCGTTGGTGAAGTTGAACTGGCCCCGCTGCGGCTCGGTGGCGTCGATCTTCATCTCGTTCTCGGGCGTCACCATGTTGAACTCGCGGTTCGCGATGGTCGTGTATGCCGAGTCGCCCAGCCTGCCCGAGGCGATGGCGGTGCCGAAGTAGCGGCCGCTCTGCGCCGCCGCGGCGCCGAGCGTGCTCTCGGCGGCGTGTGCGGTCGGGGGAGTGACCAGTGCGCTCACGACACCGAGGACGCCGACGACCACCGCTAACAGCAGGCCGCGGATCTTCCGCCGGACCACGGGTCCGGGAAGGGCGTACGAGCCCATGACTGTGCCTCCAAGGGTAGGGATCGGGGAATGACGATCGAAGGTTGACGAGGCATCGTCAAGGCTCTGCGCAGAAAAAGTTTCCGTGAGATGTTCGAAACTTTCGAGATCGGTGGTATGGAGGCTGACGCGCCAACGTTGTCGCCGTGGCCGGGGGTCGATGCATCGCCACGTCACCCGGTGTACAGCATTCCTGGCGAATGTTTCGCATACGGCCGCGATCCGTGCGAGAGGTATTGACGCCACCCGTCCGCTTCCCAATCATCGGGTTGCTCGACCGCTCGACTCCTGTTCGACATTCCGAACGTCCACTCGAGGTTGAGGAAGTCCCCCATGCACAGAGGAAGTTTCAGCCGCAGGCACCCGTCCGCGGTGGTGGCCGCCGCGGTCGCGGTGCTGGCCGCCCTGGCGGCGATGCTGGTCGCCACCCCGGCCCAGGCGGCTTCCACGGGCGCCCTGCGCGGCGCCGGTTCGAACCGGTGTCTCGACGTCGTGGGCGGCGGCCAGACCGACGGCACGCTCGCGCAGCTCTACGACTGCTGGGGCGGGACCAACCAGCAGTGGACCCTGACCGACGCCAACCAGCTCACCGTGTACGGCTCCAAGTGCCTGGACGTCCCCGGCCACGCCACCACGGCCGGGACCCGGGTGCAGATCTGGACCTGTTCCGGCGGCGCCAACCAGCAGTGGCGGGTCGGCTCCGACGGCACGGTCGTCGGCGTGGAGTCCGGGCTGTGCCTGGAGGCCGCCGGCGCCGGGACGGCCAACGGCACCGCGATCCAGATCGGGACGTGCAACGGCGGCAGCAACCAGAAGTGGTCCGGCCTGTCCGGCACGCCCCCGACCGGCGACTGCTCCCTGCCGTCGACCTACCGGTGGTCGTCGACCGGCGCGCTCGCCCAGCCGGCCAACGGGTGGGCCGCCGTCAAGGACTTCACGAACGTGACGTACAACGGCAAACACCTGGTCTACGCGTCGAACGTGTCCGGGTCGTCGTACGGGTCGATGATGTTCCAGCCCTTCACCAACTGGTCGGACATGGCGTCGACCGGCCAGACCGCGATGAACCAGTCCGCGGTGGCGCCCACGCTGTTCTACTTCGCGCCCAAGAACATCTGGGTGCTGGCCTACCAGTGGGGCGCGTGGCCGTTCATCTACCGCACGTCGAGCGACCCCACGAACCCCAACGGCTGGTCCGCTCCGCAGCCGCTGTTCACCGGCAGCATCTCCGGCTCGGGCACCGGCCCGATCGACCAGACCCTGATCGCCGACGGCCAGAACATGTACCTGTTCTTCGCCGGTGACAACGGCAAGATCTACCGTGCGAGCATGCCGATCGGGAACTTCCCGGGCAGCTTCGGCTCGTCGTACACGACCGTCATGAGCGACACCCAGGCCAACCTGTTCGAGGCCGTCCAGGTGTACAAGGTGCAGGGCAAGAGCCAGTACCTCATGATCGTCGAGGCGATGGGCGCCAACGGGCGCTACTTCCGCTCCTTCACGGCCTCCAGCCTGAGCGGCTCGTGGACCCCGCAGGCCGCCAGCGAGAGCAACCCCTTCGCGGGCAAGGCCAACAGCGGTGCCTCCTGGACCAACGACATCAGCCACGGTGACCTGGTCCGCAACAACCCCGACCAGACCATGACCATCGACCCCTGCAACCTGCAGTTCCTCTACCAGGGCAAGTCCCCGAGCGCGAGCGGTCCCTACGACCAGCTGCCCTGGCGGCCGGGTGTCCTCACCCTGCAGCGCTGACCCTCCCGGTCCCCGTACCGCGGAACCCCGGCCGTGCGGCGGCCGGGGTTCCGCCCGTGCCCCGGCGGGGCCGTCCTCAGCTCACCAGGCCCAGCCGGGCGGCGGTCACCCCGGCCTCGAACCGGCTGGAGGCGCCCAGCTTCTCCATGATCTGGTTCAGCAGGCGGCGCAGCGTGCGGTCGGAGCAGGCCAGCCGGCGGGCGATGGTCTCGTCCTTGGCCCCGGTGGCCAGCAGGACCAGCACCTCACGCTCCTGCGCGGACAGTTCGCAGGCGGCCCGCCCGCGTGCGGCCTGGCGCTCGGTGTGCGGCTGGGCCGGGTCCCAGGCGTGGGTGAAGACCTTGACGAAGCCCTGGGCGACACGCGCGCTGTGCAGGATGATGTCGCCGCCCTCGCCCTGCGGTCCCGGTCCGGCTCCGATGACGACCGTCGCCCGGTCCAGGATGTTCATGTGCAGCGGCACCGTGGGCGCGACCCGCACCTCCCCCCCGGCCTCGGCGAGGGCGTGGAGGTAGCGGGCGGAGGCCTGTGAGCGCACGGCCTGCTGGGAGGTCAGCATCCGCATCCTGACCCCGCGCGCCAGCATGTCCAGGTCCGCGGTGAGGCTGGACTCCAGGACCCGCGGGTCGGGGAAGCCGTTGCGCATCGCCAGGAACTCGTCCGTGCCGACCGAGTCCAGGGCCTCCAGCCGCTGCCGGGTGAGCGAGCGGTCCGTGAAGTACTCCAGCTCCACGGCCTCCCGGGAGGCGTGCCGCGGGGCCGTCAGCAGGGACAGCAGGTCCTCCAGCGCCCGGGTCTCGCGGCCGAGTTCCTCGGCCGTCTCCCGCAGCCGCCGCCCGTGTTCCAGCAGGACGGTGCGCATGGCCCGTTCCGGCGGGTTGAGCCGCTCACCGCCCGGGTCCACGAGCCGCCGCTCCCTCAGCCACCGTCCTAACTCGGCGGATATCTCGTTGAGTTCGCCCTGTTCCGCCGTGAAGTCCCGTGCCCCCGACGCCGCGATCCGCTCGAGCAGGGCCAGGTAGGCCTCCCTGGGTTCCGGGGCGGTGGGCTGCCGACTGCCCCGAGGGTTCTCTGCCGCACGCATGCGGGCACCTTACGGGCGCCCGTCGGGGCGGGGCCAGAGACGCGGTCCGGCCGGATATGCCCGGCAATGGCACTGGCCGGTAGCGGACGCGCCGAATTCGGACAGGACCGGCAGGGCGGCCTGTCGCTAGTCTCTTCGCCGCCCGTCCAACTCCTCGCGTTCCGGTGCGCAACTCCCCGTCCACGCAGTACCGGAGGCCGTCGAGGGGGCGGGGGCAGACCTCAGAACCGGTCCGGCACCTCGACTCCCTGATTGACATGCGCATGATTTACCGGGGGCCGGACCGCCCACCTGGATCACCACCCCACAAGGAGCCACGGTGCCCAGAAGACACACCCTCGTCGGCGTCGCGCTGGCGATGACCCTCGGCGCGGCGGTCATACCCGCCACCGCCTTCGCGGCGGACACACCCACGGCCGCCGGATCCGACCCGGCGCCCACCCCGCGCAGCCTGGCGGTGGCCGCCGCCGACAAGGCGGCCACCAGCGGATTCGACGCCCTGGCCAAGGGCCCCTCCGAGCGGTACGACCGGGGGCAGGTCACCCCCTGGGTCGGCGGCCTCTACTCGATCGCCTACGAGCGCACCTACCGCGGCCTGCCGGTCGTCGGCGGCGACGCCGTGGTCCTGGCCGACGGCAAGGGCCGCGTCCGCGCCGCCTCCTCGGCCACCAAGGCGAAGATCGCGGTCGCGACCACGGCCCGCGTCAGCGCGGCCACGGCCGAACGGACCAGCCGTGCGCAGCTCCCGACCGTCCGCGAGGCGCAGGCACCCCGCCTCGTCGTCCGCGTGGCCGGCGACCGGGCGCGCCTCGCCTGGGAGACCGTGGTGACCGGCGCCACCCGGACCGCCCCGAGCCACCTGCACGTCTGGGTGGACGCCCTCACCGGCAAGGTCCTGGGCACCCAGGACGACGTGCGGGCCGGCAGCGGCACCAGCAAGTGGAACGGCCCCAGCCCGCTGTCCATCGACACCACCGCCTCCGGCGGCTCGTACTCCCTGCGCGACCCCAACCGCCCCGGGCTCACCTGCTCCGACTACAGCACGGGGTCGGTCTTCACCAAGTCCACGGACTCCTGGGGCACCGGCAACCCCACCAGCAAGGAGACCGGCTGCGTCGACGCGATGTGGGGGGCGCAGAAGGAATGGAACATGCTCCGGGACTGGCTGGGGCGCAACGGCCATGACGGCAACGGCCGCAGCTGGCCGGTCAAGGTCGGGCTGAACGACGTCAACGCCTACTGGGACGGCTCCAGCATCTCGATCGGCCACAACAACGCCAACGAGTGGATCGCCGCGATGGACGTCACGGCCCACGAGTTCGGCCACGGCATCGACCAGTACACGCCCGGCGGCGCCAACAACGAGGCGGGCCTGGGCGAGGGCACCGGCGACATCTTCGGCGCGCTGACCGAGGCCTACGCGGGCGAGCCCGCCCCGTACGACACCCCGGGCGACTACCTGGTCGGCGAGATGATCAACCTGGTCGGCCAGGGCCCGATCCGCAACATGTACGACCCCTCCAAGCTCGGCGACCCCAACTGCTGGTCCTCCGCCATCCCGAGCACCGAGGTGCACGCGGCCGCGGGCCCGCTGAACCACTGGTTCTACCTGCTGGCCGAGGGCTCCAGCCCCGGGGGCGGCAAGCCCTCCAGCCCGACCTGCAACAGCTCCACGGTCACCGGCATCGGCATCCAGAACGCCGGCAAGGTCTTCTACGGCGGCATGCTGCTGAAGACCAGCGGCATGACCTACAAGAAGTACCGCACCGCGACGCTGACCGCGGCGAAGAACCTGGACGCCACCTGCGGCCTGTTCACCCGGACCAAGGCCGCCTGGGACGCGGTGAGCGTCCCCGCGCAGACCGGCGACCCCACCTGCAGCGGCACGCCCGGCCAGGACTTCTCGATGACGGTCACCCCCGCCACGGGCAGCGTCGACCCGGGTGCCTCCACGACCGCCACCGTCGCCACCACGACCACCAGCGGCAGCGCGCAGACCGTCGCCCTGACCGCCACCGGCGCCCCCGCGGGCGTCACGGTCTCCTTCAGCCCGGCCTCCGTCACCTCCGGCGCCAGCGCCACGATGACGGTCGCCACGACCTCCTCGGCCGTCCCCGGCACCTACACGATCACCGTCCAGGGTGACGGCGTGGCCCACCACACCGCGCAGTACCAGCTGACCGTCAAGGGCGCGGGCGGCTGCACCTCCACCCAGGTCATCTCCAACGGCGGCTTCGAGAGCGGCACGTCGCCGTGGACCGGTGACACCGGCGCCATCGGCACCTTCAGCGGCCAGAGCGCGCACTCCGGCACCCGCTACGCCTGGCTCGCCGGCTACGGCTACGCCGCCACCGACACCCTCAACCAGACGGTGACCGTCCCGGCCGGCTGCACCCGGGCCACGCTGAAGTACTGGCTGCACATCGACACCGCCGAGTCGGGCTCCACGGTGTACGACACCTTCCAGGTCAAGGTCAACGGCACGGCGAAGCAGTCGTACTCCAACGCCGACGCGGCCGGCGGCTACACCGAGCGCAGCCTCGACCTCAGCCCGTACCTCGGGCAGCAGGTGACCCTCACCTTCACCGCCACCGAGGACGCGAGCCTGCAGACCAGCTTCGTCGTCGACGACGCCACCCTCACCACGAGCTGACACCACGAGCTGACACCGCCGGGCGGGAGGCGGGGCGCCACCCACGCCCCGCCCCCCGCCCTCCGCCACCTCACGAAGGACACACGGTGTTCCGACGATTCGTCCCGACCAGCTCCACCCCGGCCGGCCGCACCCCCGCCCGCCTGACCCTGACCGGCCTCACCCTGGCCGCGACCCTGGGCCTCGCCGCGCTGCCCGCGAGCGCCGCGCCCGCCCCCGACAGCCACCGCACCGCGACCCCGCCGGCCGCCGCCGCGCTCGCCGCGGCCGCCCCCGACATCGACGTGACCAAGGTGCAGGCGCACCTGACCGAGCTGAACGCCATCGCCGGCCGCAACGGCGGCACCCGCAGGTCGACCGGCCAGGGCTACCGCGACTCGGTCGCCTACGTGAAGGGCAAGCTCCAGGCGGCCGGTTACACCGTCTCGGAGCAGGCCTGCACGTCCGGCTGCACCAGCGGCGCCGGCCCCAACCTGATCGCCGAGTGGCCCAAGGGCGACGCGTCGAAGGTCTACATGTTCGGCTCCCACCTGGACAGCGTCGCCGCCGGACCCGGCATCAACGACAACGGCTCCGGCAGCGCCACCCTCCTCGAAGTCGCCCTGAAACTGGCGGAGACCAACCCCACCATGGCGGCCCGCGTCCGCTTCGGCTGGTGGACGGACGAGGAGCAGGGCCTCAACGGCTCGGACTTCTACGCCCGTTCGCTGACCAGCGCGCAGCGCTCGGCGATCAAGGCGTACTACAACTTCGACATGGTCGCCTCACGCAACGGCGGCTACTTCATCAACCACATCACCTCGGCGGCCGCCGCGCCGATGAAGGCGTACTGGGACTCGCTGAACCTCCAGCCCGAGGAGAACGTCGAGGGCGCCGGCCGCTCCGACGACTACTCCTTCGAGAACTACGGCATCCCCACCTCCGGTTACGCGATGGGGGCGAGCGCCCGCAAGACCTCGGCGCAGGCGGCCAAGTGGGGCGGCACGGCGGGCGCGGCGTACGACAGCTGCTACCACTCCTCCTGCGACACCACCGCCAACATCAACGCCACCGGCCTGGACCGCAGCGCCGACGGGGTCGCCTACACGCTGTGGACGCAGGCGGTCTCGACGACCGTCCCCGCGAACGACTTCTCCCTCGCGGTGAGCCCCGCCTCCGGCAGCACCGCCCCGGGCACCTCCCTGACCACCACGGTGTCCACGGCCACCACCAACGGCTCCGCGCAGACGGTGAACCTGTCGGCCTCGGGCGCCCCGTCGGGCGTCACGGTCTCCTTCAGCCCGGCCTCGGTGACCTCCGGCGCCTCCTCGACGGCGACGGTCACGGTCGGCTCCTCGGTCCCGCCCGGCACGTACACCCTCACGGTCACCGGCACCGGGACCACCTCCCACACCGCCCCGTTCACGCTGACGGTCACCGGTTCGGGCGGCTGCACGGCCACGCAGGTGATCTCCAACGGCGGCTTCGAGAGCGGCACGTCGCCGTGGACCGGTGACACCGGCGCCATCGGCACCTTCAGCGGCCAGAGCGCGCACTCCGGCACCCGGTACGCGTGGCTGGCGGGCTACGGCTACGCGGCCACCGACGCCATCACCCAGACGGTGACGATCCCGGCCGGCTGCTCCACGGCCACGCTGAAGTACTGGCTGCACGTCGACACCGCCGAGTCGGGCTCCACGGCCTACGACACCTTCCAGGTCAAGGTCGACGGGACCGCGAAGCAGTCGTACTCCAACGCGAACGCGGCCGCGGGCTACACGCAGCGGAGCCTGGACCTCACCCCGTACGTCGGCCGGCAGGTCACGCTGACCTTCACGGCCACCGAGGACGCGAGCCTGCAGACCAGCTTCGTCGTCGACGACGCCACCCTGACGACCGGCTGAGCCGGCGGCGGGGCTGCCACCGGTCCGCCCGTTGGCTAGGGTGGCCGGTGGCTCCCGTCCGGGGCCGGGGGTGAGCAGGGGAGGGCTCCGTGGGGGGAGCGACCACCAGGACGGCACCAGGGGCGCGCGAGGGGTCCGCGGACGCCGTGCTGCCGCCCCCGCTGCGCCCGCTCCTCGGGACCGTCGCCGTGCTCGCCGCGCTCGTGGTCGCCGTGCTCGGGATGATGTACGCCGGACACGGCGCGCCCGGGCGGGTCGACGGGTGGTTCGTCGACCCGGCCGCGGACAGCGTGCGGCCCCCCTGGCGGTACCCCGCCCGGGTCCTGGACTTCCTGGGGGAGCCGGCCGGGTCCGTGCTGCTGGTCGGGGCGCTCGTGGCCGGGTGCCTGCTGCTGCGGCGGCCCCGCGGGGCCGTGCTCGTCGTCGCCGCCGCGTGCGCGGCCGTGGGGACGGCCACCGTGCTCAAGCACGTGGTGGGCCGCACCATCCACGGCCCCGGCAACCTGTCCTACCCGAGCGGGCACACCGCCTTCGCCACCGCGCTGGCCCTCGCGGTGGCGCTGGTCGTGACCGGCCGGCGCCGCTCGGGCAGGGCGGCCGGCACGGCCCTCGTGCTCGGCGCGTCCCTGGCGGCCGGGGCCGCCATGGGCTGGGCCCAGGTCGCCCTGGGCGCCCACTACCCGACGGACGCCCTCGGCGGCTGGTGCACCGCGCTGGCGGTGACACCCCCCACCGCCCGCCTCGTCGACCGGCTGGCCGGCCGCCCGCCCGGCCGGCGGCCCAGCTGACGGCGCCTCAGGCCCGGCGCCGGAACACCGGCTTCACCGGGCGGCCCCCCAGCCAGGGCGTCGGGTCGCCGGCGTCCAGCGCCTTGCGGTAGACCGCGCACGCCTGGGCCACCGCGTCCACCGTGTGCTCGATGTCCGCCTCGTCGAGCGCGCTGCTCACCACGAACGACGGCGCCAGCACCCCGCCCGCGAGCAGGCCGCGCAGGAACAGCGTGCGGTACTCCTGCGAGGGGCGGCCCCGTTCGTCGAGGGTGGCGAAGACCAGGTTGCTGGCCCGGCCCCGCACGACGACGTGGTCGCCGACGCCCATGGCGGCCGCGGCCTCGCGGACCCCGGCGGCCAGGCGCTCGCCGAGGGCGTGCAGACGGGCCGTGACGCCTTCCTCGACGTAGGTCCGCAGCACGGCCATCGCCGCCGCCAGGGAGTGGGTCTCCGCGCCGTGCGTGGTGGACAGCAGGAACACCCGGTCGTCGGAGTGCCGCAGCCCGCCCCGCTCCATCAGCTCGCGGCGCCCGGCCAGCGCGGAGACGGCGAAGCCGTTGCCCAGCGCCTTGCCGAACGTCGAGAGGTCGGGGACGACGCCGTACAGGCCCTGGGCGCCCGCCTCCGACCAGCGCAGACCGGTGATCATCTCGTCGAAGACCAGCACGCAGCCGTGCCGGTCGGCCAGGGCGCGCAGGCCCTCCAGGTACCCGGCGGGCGGCTCGGTCTGGGTGGCGGCCTCCAGGATCAGGCAGGCGACCTCGCCCTCGTACCGGGTGAGCAGCTCCTCCGTGGCGGCCAGATCGCCGTAGGGGAAGGTCACCGTGAGCTCGTTGGTCGCGTCGGGAATGCCGGCGGAAAGCGGGGTCGTGCCGATGAACCAGTCGTCGACCGAGAAGAACGGCTGGTCGGCGCACAGGGCGACCCGCGATCGCCCGGTGACGGCACGCGCCAGGCGCACCGCGGCGGTGGTCGCGTCGGAGCCGTTCTTCGCGAACTTCACCATCTCGGCGGTCGGCACCGTGGCCAGGAAGCGTTCGGCCGCCTCCAGCTCCACGACCGACGGCCGCACGAAGTTGGCGCCGCGGTCGATCTCCCGCCGCACCGCCTCCGTCACGCGCGGGTGCGCGTGGCCGAGGCTGACCGAGCGCAGGCCGGAGCCGTACTCGACGTACCGGTTGCCGTCGACGTCCCACACGTGGGCGCCGCGGCCGTGGCTGATGACCGGGGCGAGGTGCTCGGGGTACTGGTCGTCCCCCTTGGCGTAGGTGTGGGCGCCCCCGGGGACCAGGCTGTGCAGTCGTTCGTTCGCCGCCCGCGAGCGGGGCAGGTGGAACTGGTCAGTGTCCAAGCCGACTTCATCCTCTCTGGCGTTGCTCCAGGACCTCGGCGAGGCGTGGTGCCCCGCGGTCCCGCTGGGACATCGACGTGACCGGCAGCGGCCAGGGGATGGCGAGCTCCGGGTCGTCGAAGGCGATCGTCACGTCCTCGGCCGGGTCGTGCGGGCGGTCGATGCGGTACGACGTGTCGGCGGTCGCGGTGAGCGCCTGGAAGCCGTGCGCGCAGCCCGCCGGGATGTACAGCGTCACCTGGGTGTCGCCGGACAGCTCGAAGGAGGCCCGGCCCAGGTAGGTGGGCGAGTCGGGCCGCAGGTCCACGACCACGTCGAAGACCGCGCCGGACGAGCAGCGCACCAGCTTGGCCTCGCCCGCGCCGGAGCGCAGGTGCAGTCCGCGCAGCACGCCCCGGACCGAGCGGGACAGGCTGTCCTGGACGAAGGCGGCCGGGTCGATGCCCACCGAGCGGACCACGTCGGCGTCGAAGGTGCGGCAGAAGAAGCCGCGTTCGTCGGTGTACGGCGTCGGCTCGAACAGGTACGCGCCGTCGATCTCCGGGACCTCGATGGCCTTCATGCGCTCTCCCGCGGGCTGGGGGTGTGGCCGGCGGTCCCGAACAGGGCCGCGGACAGGGCGGTGAACTGGTGCTCCAGCCGCCGTGCGGCGGCGGCGTTGCGCTCGGTGAGGGTCCGGCGCACGTCGGGGGCGTGCTTCTCCAGCGCCCGGAACTGCTCGAGCAGCCGCTCGGGGTCCAGGGCGCGCGCCGGGTGGCAGTACGCGTCCATGCCCATGCCGGCCATGAGCGCCTCGCTCTTGGCCGCGTAGGTGACGGCGAGCGTGGGCGTCGCGGTCTTCAGCGCGCAGATCAGGTTGTGGTAGCGGATCGCCACCACCGCGTCGGCCTGCGCGGTCTCGGCCATCAGGTCGGCCAGGGACGCCGTCCCGGCGGCGGTGACCAGGGGCGAGGGGACCGCGTCGAGGACGGCCGCGACCACCGTCGCGTCGCACCGGTCGCCGGTGAGCAGCCGCACCGGCCGGCCCTCCTCGACCAGCGCGCGCACGAAGCGGACCGTGCCGTCCAGGTAGCGCGTGTGGATCTCGTCGGCGCGGGCGCGGTCGTCGTCGCCGCCGTGGAAGTCCATGACGCCCACGCAGACCCGGCCCGTGGAGCCGGGCACCGGGTCGGCCGGCGGCACCGGCAGCGAGAACGCGAGGTCCGGGTGGACCTCGTCGCGCGAGGTGTCCACGCCCATCTCCCGCATCGCGTCCCGGGACGGGGCGTCGCGGTACGACCGGTACGCGGCCAGCCGCGCCGCCCAGCGCACCAGGGCACGCGTCGACCGGTTGCCGATCGGGGCGGCGCCCACGCCGACCAGCGCGACCCGGGTGCCCAGCAGCCGGCCGCTCGCGCAGAGCAGGAACAGGGCGTACGGGAAGCCCCACGGCCGCAGCGGCAGCGTGGCCTCCAGGACGCCCATGCCCGGCACGACCACCACGTCGTGCCGGCGCACCCAGGCGGCCGTGCGGACGACGTCCACCAGCTTGCCCAGGCCCTTGCCGACGACCGCGCCGGCCCGCGAGGCGGTCCGGTACTCGCCGCGGTACCAGTGCAGCCGGGTCGCCGGGATGCCGAACCGGGCCGTGACGGCCTCCGGCCCGCCGCACAGCGCGTCGACGGACGCCCCGGGGTGCGCGGTGCGCAGGTACCCGAGCACCGCCTCCAGCGACCCGTCGTTGCCGAGGTTGCCCGAGCCGAGCAGGCCGAACAGCCCGACCCGGGGCGCACGCCTCACGCCCGTCGCCCCTCGCGGCCGGCGACGAGCGCGTCGACGGAGACGGTCACCCGGCCCGGGTCGACCGGGGCGCGGTCCTCGACCCGCTCGCCGGCGCCCGGCCGGGCCCGGCTGGTCAGCCACGCGGCGAGGTGGCGGTGGCACTCGCGCTTCTCGGCCGGGGACAGCGGCGCCCGCCGCACGGCCGAGAAGAAGCCCCACACGTACTCGGCGAGCAGCCGGGGCGTCGGGTGCAGCCGCCCGGCCCGGCGCGGGTCCAGGTTGACGCACCGCGAGCGCTTGGACGGGTTCGCCCGCTCGGCGCGGGTGGGGTGGTCGCGGCGGAAGTACAGCAGCTCCGGCACCTGGTGGAAGCGCCCGTGCAGGGTCAGTTCGGCGACGTAGGTGCGGTCGGCGTGGTGGTAGCTGTCCATCGGCTTCACCCGGCGCAGCACGTCGGTCCGGATCACCCCGTAGAAGTCGTCGCCGCCCGGCTCGAACAGCAGGCTGCGGAAGCGCTCCGGGGCGTGCGGCGAGCCGGTGGCGAGCGTGTACGCGTACGGCACCGTCACCCGGCCGTCGCCGTCGATGACCGCCTGGTCGGTGTGCGCGAGGATGACGTCCGGGTGCTCGTCCAGCGCCCGTACGCAGCGCTCCAGCAGGTCGCGGCCGTAGAGGTCGTCGTGCGAGGCCCACTTGAACAGCTCGCCGCGGGCTTCGGCGAGCACGTGGTTGTGGTTCGGGGTGGCGCCGATGTTCCGGGGCAGCCGCAGGTACCGGATGCGGGAGTCCTTCGCGGCGTACGCGCGGCAGATGTCCTCGGTCCTGTCGGTCGAGGCGTTGTCGGAGACGACCAGCTCGTAGTCCTCGTACGTCTGGCCCAGCAGGGCGTCGAACGACTCGGCCAGGTACTCCTCGCCGTTGTAGACGGGCAGGCCGATGCTCAGCCTGGGGTGCGCGGTCATGGGGTCCTCACTTCGGGAACGGACAGGAGGGGGCGTTCGCGCAGGGCCGACCGCAGCTGCAGCCACCACAGGGCCGAGCCGCCGACGGTCGCGGCGGCGACGCCCCAGGCGGAGCCGACCGTGCCGGCCGCGGCCGCCCCGCCGAGGCCGCCGCCGACGTAGGCGGCGGACGCGAACAGCTGGCAGCGCAGGCTGCGCCGGGCCGCGCCGAGCGCGCGCAGCCCGGCCGCCGCGCCGGTGCCCAGTCCGGCGCCCGCGACACCGAGGGTGATCGGCACGATGAGCCGTGAGGCGGACGACCAGACGTCGCCGAGCACCAGCTCGCCGAGCCGGCCCGGCAGCAGCAGCAGCGCCCCGCCCCACAGCAGCGCGGCGCCGGCCTGGCCGCCGCCCAGCAGCAGGCAGAACGGGCGGAGCCGGTGCGGGGCCTGGCGCAGCACCCGGGCCGCCTCCGGGACGGTGACCAGCGACAGGCCCATCAGCACGGCGAGGAAGGGGCCCATCAGGAGCTCGGCGCCCCGCACCGCGCCCACCGCGCCGACCCCGACGATCGCGCCGAGCCCGTACGCCCGCAGCTGGCTCGCGCCGCTGAGGCTGACGTTCTCGACGAGGTACCGGTAGCCCAGGTCGCGCTGCTCGCGCAGCCACCCGCGGGCCCGGGCCGGACCGGGCCGCACCCCGGACTGGAGGCAGCCGTACCCGGCGGCCACCCAGGCGGAGGCGCCCCAGGCCAGCACGAACGCGGCCACGGTGCCCACGTGGGCCGCCACCACCATGGCCGGGACCAGCGCCACGCACCACACGAGGTCGTTGACGAACGCCTTGCGCCCGGCGCCCGCCGCGAAGAACGAGAACCGCCAGGCGTCCTGCAGCAGCAACCCCGGCAGCGTGAGGCCGAGGCACAGGAACGCGGGCCCCACCCGGCCGCCGACCGCCGGTCCGGCCACCGCGCAGACCGCGCCGATGGCCGTGCCGACGCCCAGCGCGGTCCCCGTCGAGCGGACCACCGCCGCCCGCCAGGAGTCCTCCGGTACACCGCTGAAGCGCACCACGAGCGGGTCGGTGGCCAGCCCGCGCGAGACGTTGAGCACCACGCCGTACGTCACCCAGGCCAGGCTGAACACGCCGAACGCGGTCACCCCCAGCGAACGGGCCACGTAGACGCCCACCACGAAGTTGCTGATGCTGGAGGCCGCCTGGTCGGCCAGGCCCCAGGACAGCCGCCCGGCGAGGGCACGCCGGCCGCTGCGCCCGGCCGGCGCGGTCTCCCGCGCCGGCGGCGCCGTCTTCTCCCCCTCGGTGGTCATCGGTCTCACGCCTTGATCAGTCCGGCGCCGTGCAGCGCGTCCGCCGCCGCGGCGACGGTGGCGAACGGCAGCCCGGACCGCTCGGCGACGTCGAGCAGACCGTGCTCGCCGTCGGAGAGGCTGAGCACCCAGAGCATCGCCATCTGGGCCTCCTTCGCGTCGCTGCGGCCGCCGAGCGCGTCGTACAGCCCGCGCCGGCCCAACTGGGGTTCGCCGTAGGGGCTGAGGTTGACGTACGCCCGGTCCCGGTCCAGCACGGAGAACGCCTCGCGGCACACGGCGAGCGTGTCCTCCATCGCCTCGGGCGAGACGAAGCCCAGGTCGTCCGCCGAGGTGTGGTACTCGGGGTAGCCGGCGTACGGGGTCCGGCTGAGCGAGCCCACCCCGAGGTCGAACCCGGGGGAGCAGAACTGCCGCTCGTCGTAGCCGTACGGGGTGAACTCGGTGACGCGGTGCGGCCGTCCGGAGGCGTCGAGCACGTGCCGCATCACCCGGTCGATCCCCGCGTCCCCGCGCCGGCTCCGCTTGTACGTCAACTGCCCCGAGTCACCGGCGCAGGCCAGCACGAGCCCGTGCCGGACCCGCTCCACCCGCTCCGCGTTGCGGGCCAGCCAGGTGATGGCGCCGATGGTGCCGGGCGCGAACAGGAACCGGTACGTGTAGTACGGCGTGCCCTCCGCCAGCGCCCGGGCCAGGTACGTGGCCACCGCGATGCCGGCCAGGTTGTCGTTGGCCAGCGACGGGTGGCAGACGTGGCTGGAGACGATCACCTCGTCGGACACCTGGCCGGGCACCACGTGCTCGGCGTAACTGAGGTGCCCGTCGGCGAGGGTGGAGTCGATGCGCACCTCGTAGTCGCCGTCGGGCAGCGCGTCCAGGGTCTCCTGCGCCAGGCAGAAGCCCCAGTCGGGCCGGTAGTAACTCGTGCGGTAGGGAATCCACGTGGGGTGCTCGGGCAGGGTGTGCAGGTGCTCGCGCAGCTCGGACAGCGGCATGGTGCGCGCCACCGGCACGCTGTAGCCGAGCACGTGCAGGCTGGACGCGGCGAAGTCGACGACCCGGCGGCCGGTGGCGTCGGCGACGTACGCGTCACGGATGTTCCACTCCTGGGGCACCGTCCAGTCGAGCACCTGGGTGCCCGTCGGGACCTCGTGCCGCTGGAGCGGGATGTACTCGCCGACGATGTCCAGGGTGGCGCGCACCCCGTCGCCGGTGATGCTCCGGCACAGCGGGTACATCCGCTCCACCAGCGCGTACATCTCCTCGCCGGTTCCGGTCACGCGCGCCACCGCAGGGTGTCGTCGACCGTGCCCGCCCCGGACGCCGCGCGCAGCACCGCCAGCCGGGTGAAGCGCTGCTCGAAGGCCTCACGGGTCAGCCCGTGCGCGCGGTAGGCGTCGGCGAGTTCGAGCGCGCCCCGCTTGACCGTCCACTCGCAGTCGAAGCCCGGGACGGCCGCGCGGAACCGGGAGAAGTCCACCCGGTAGGACCGCGGGTCGGCGCCGTTCTCGCCGGTGATGACCACCTCGGAGCCCGGCACCGCCTCCGCGACCTGCGCGGCGATCTCGGCGACCGTCACGTTGTTGGTCTCGCTGCCGATGTTGAACGCCCGGTCGTGCACCGCCTCGCGCGGCGCGGTCAGCGCGGCCGTGAACGCCCGCGCGATGTCGGCCGCGTGCACCAGGGGGCGCCACGGCGTGCCGTCGGACAGCACCAGCACCTCGCCGGACAGCAGCGCGTGGCCCACCAGGTTGTTCAGCACGATGTCCGCGCGCAGCCGCGGCGAGAACCCGAACGCGGTGGCGTTGCGCAGGTACACGGGGCTGAAGTCGCCGTCGGCCAGCTCGTGCAGGTCGTCCTCGACGCGCACCTTCGACTCCGCGTACGGCGTCACCGGGCGCAACGGGGCTTCCTCGGCGACCAGTTCGTCGCCGCCGGCGGCGCCGTACACCGAGCAGGTCGACGCGTACAGGAAGCGGCCCACCCCGGCGTCGCGGGCGAGGCGGGCCAGCCGTACCGACGCGTGGTGGTTGATGTCGTAGGTGAGGTCGGGCGCCAGCGCGCCCAGCGGGTCGTTGGACAGCGCCGCCAGGTGGATCACCGCGTCCACCCCCGCCACGTGCTCGGCGGTGACGTCGCGCAGGTCCACCCGGTGCCCGGGCGGGTCGGCGGGCCGCGGGCCCAGCACGCAGTCGGCGAACAGTCCGGCGTCCAGGCCGACGACCTCGTGCCCGGCGGCCGCGAGGACCGGGGCCATCACGGTGCCCAGGTAGCCCTGGTGTCCGGTCAGGAGTACGCGCATGGTTCAACCCCCCAGGTTGAGCGTGAGTTTGGTGACGGCGAACGCCTCGGCGTAGCGCGCGTGGCATTCGATGCCGCGGATCCGTGCCAGCCCGAGGAAGGCCTCCCGGTCGTACCAGGGCCGGCCGCGCTGCGAGGGGTAGTGCTCCTGGAGCAGGCGCACCTTGTCCTCGGCGGTCTCGGGCGACAGCGGCTGGTAGGCCGCCGGACGGCCGAGGTCGCCGTCCCACTTGACGATCTCGTAGCCGAGGACCAGGTGGTCGCGGAAGGCGGTCGGCACCAGCTGGGCCAGGTGACGGTGGTCCTGGTGGGCGTCGTCGGTGCGCGGGGCCAGGACCAGGTCCGGGTCGCCCTGTGCGCGCAGCTCCTCGACGGCGGCCTTGGCCTCGTCCCAGTGCACCGGGACCCGCCCGTCGGGCAGCTTGAGCACGGTCAGCCGCAGGTCGGCGCCCGGGCAGAAGGCGGCCAGCGCGGCCCGCTCCTCCTCCTCGCGCTCCCCGCCGCCGCCGGTCAGCACCAGCGCGTCCACCCGCAGGCCCGGCCGGGCCCGGCAGAGCGTCAGCAGGGTGCCGCCGGCGCCGATGGCGATGTCGTCGCAGTGCGCGCCCACCGCCACGATCCGGTCGACGCGTCCCGCGCCGAGCCGGATCACGCGGTCCCCACGGCGACGGGCCGGCCCGCGTCGTCCCGCTCCCACACGGCCCACGGGCGCTCGCCGCGGGTGTACGCCTCGTCGAGCGCGGCGCGCTCCTTCACCGTGTCGGTCGGCTTCCAGAAGCCGCGGTGCTGGTGGGCCACCAGCCGCCCCCGCTTGGCGAGTTGCGCGCAGCCGTCGGCGACCAGGTCCCCGCCCTCGGGGATGTGGTCGAAGACCTCCTGGCGCAGCACGAAGTAGCCGCCGTTCTCCCACAGCGGCAGCTCGCTCACCGGGGTGATCCCGCCGACCAGGCCGTCCTCGCCCAGCTCCACGCAGTGGAACGACGACTGCGGTGGCACCACCATCATCGACGCGCCCGCGTCACGCCGGGAGAACCGGTCGATCATCTCCGGCAGCGGGGCGTCGGTGAGCACGTCGGCGTAGTTGGCGAGGAACATCTCGTCGCCGTCCAGGTAGGGCCGCACCCGGCGCAGCCGCTCGCCGATCGGCGACTCGATGCCGGTCTGCACGAACGTGATCGTCCAGGAGGCGATGTCGGTGGACAGCAGCTCCGTGCGCCCGCCGCGCAGCACGAAGTCGTTGGACGTCGTCTCCTCGTAGTTGAGGAAGAAGTCCTTGATGTGGTGGGCGCCGTAGCCGAGGCACAGGATGAACTCGGTGTGCCCGAAGTGCGCGTAGTAGCGCATCACGTGCCAGATCAGCGGGCGCGGACCGACCATCGCCATCGGCTTGGGCACGTCGTCGGCGGACCCGTTGCGCATCCGCATCCCGTAACCGCCGCAGAACAGCACGACCTTCATGACGTCACCTCGACAATGCTCAGTTCCGGGATGGGGAAGACGAGCCGGCCGCCCCACTCGTGCACGTACGACAGCTGCTCGACCAGCTCGGCCCGCAGGTTCCAGGGCAGCACCAGCACGTAGTCGGGCCGGTCGACGGCAATCTGCTCGGGCGGCAGGACCGGGATGCGGGTGCCGGGGGTGAACCGGCCGTGCTTGTACGGGTTGCGGTCGACCGTGTACGGCAGCAGGTCGGGCCGGATGCCGCAGTGGTTGAGCAGGGTGTTGCCCTTGCCGGGGGCGCCGTAGCCGACGACCGTCTCGCCGCGCTCGGCCGCCTCGATCAGGAACTTCAGCAGGTCGCGGCGCACCTTGGCCACCCGGGCGGAGAACTCCGTGTACCCGGACAGCTCCTGGAGCCCGGCGGCCTTCTCCCGGGCCAGCACGTCGGCCACCCGGTCGCTGGGCTCGCCGGCCACCTCCTCGGGGCGGGCCCACAGCCGGATCGAGCCGCCGTGCGTGGGCACCAGCTCGACGTCCACCAGGGCCAGTCCGCCGCTCGCCAGGGCCCGGACCGCGGCCGCGACCGTGTAGTACTGGAAGTGCTCGTGGTAGATCGTGTCGTACTGGTTCTCCTCGATCAGCGTCAGCAGGTGCTGCACCTCGATCGAGACCCAGCCGTCGTCGGCGACCAGGGCCCGCAGGCCCCGGGTGAAGCCGATGACGTCGGGGATGTGCGCGTACACGTTGTTGGCGACGACCAGGTCCGCCGGGCCGTGCTCGGCGCGCACCCCGGCGCCCGTGTCCGGGTCGAGGAACGCGGTGAGCGTGGGCACGCCCGCCTCGCGCGCCGCGGCCCCGACGTTCACCGACGGCTCGACGCCCAGGCAGCGGATCCCCCGGTCCACCACGTGCTTGAGCAGGTAGCCGTCGTTGCTCGCGACCTCCACCACGAACGCGTCGGGGCCGAGGCCCAGCCGTCCGACCGCGCCGTCGACGAAGGCCCGCGCGTGCTCCACCCACGACGTCGAGTACGAGGAGAAGTACGCGTACTCCTGGAACGTCTCCTCCGGTGTGATCAGCGGCGGGATCTGCGCCAGCCAGCAGTCGGTGCACACCCGCAGGTGCAGCGGGTACGCCGGCTCCGGCCGGTCGAGCTGGTCCGCGGCGAGAAAACTCTCACACGGTGGTGTGGCCCCGAGGTCGACGACGCTGGCCATCGCCTCCGAGCCGCACAGTCGGCATCGTGTCATCTGCTGTCCCCATCCCCCCTGCCCGCGCGGGAGTCCCCACCGCGAGCCAGTGCCGACCGCCCCGCGATCGCGGTGCGGTACTCCTCCAGCAGGCGCTCCAGCCCGACGGCCGGGCTGAAGTCCTGTTCGTACCGGCGCCGGGCCGCCCGCCCCATCTCCCGGCCCCCGTCCGGCGCCGCCGTGATCCGGCGCAGACGGGACGCGAGCGACGCGGCGTCGTTCGGCCGGTGCAGCAGGCCGGTCACCCCGTCCTCGACGAGTTCGACGAAGGCGCCGTGCCCGGCGGCGACGGTCGGCACGCCGGCCGCCATCGCCTCCACGACCACCAGCCCGAACGCCTCCAGCCAGGTCGACGGCGCGACCACGGCCACCGACCGCGCGATGGCCTCGCGGCACTGCGCGGTGTCGTACAGGCCGACGTAGCGCACGTCGTCCCGGCCGGCCGCCCAGGCCGTCACCTCCGGCTCCAGCGGGCCCGTCCCGGCGATCACCAGCGGCACGCCCACCCCGCCGTCGGCGGCGAGCGCGTCCCACGCGGCCATCAGCAGCCGTACGCCCTTGGCCTCCGCGAGCCGCCCCAGGTACAGCAGGTGCTCGCCGGGCTCGGTGCGCACGGTGCCCGGGTCGGGCACGAAGTTGTGCTTCACCGCGAGCCGTCCGGCGGGCATCCCGGCGCGGACCAGCACGTCGCGCTGGGCCGCCGAGATGCACAGGAACCGCTCCACGCCCGACCACCAGCGCCGCCGGTTGGCCGACAGGCTGACCGCGAGCGGCACGGTCGCCAGGCGCGAGCCCCGGTAGCAGCCGTGCCGCACGGCCGGCAGCGGCGTGGCCCCGACGCACTCGGCGCACGGCCGCCCCTCCCGCTGCAGCGTGCCGGGCGGGCAGACCTGGGTGTAGTTGTGCAGCGTCGCCACGGCGGGCACGCCCGCGTCGGCGCAGGCGGCCAGCACCGCGGGGGACAGCAGCGGGAAGACGTTGTGGACGTGCACCACGTCGGGCCGCTCGGCGCGCAGCCGAGCCGCGAGCTCCGTGCGCACCCCCGGGTTCCACGGCACCAGCAGCGGCACCGCGGCCTTGCCCAGCAGGGACCGGCCGGCGATGTCGTCGCTGCGCCGCTCGAACACCCCGACCCGGTGGCCGCCCTCGCGCAGCAGGGCCACCTCCTGGTCGACGACCTTGTTCTCGCCGCTCGGCTGCGCCGAGCCGTAGCGGTTGTGCACCACGAGCACGTGCATGGTCAGGACACTTCCGTTCTCCGGGCCCACGTGGGGACGCGTCGGCGGGGCACCCCGGGCGCCGGCGGCGGACCGGCCGGGACGGGCGTCGCCAGCAGCGAGGCGGCCACCGTGAGGTGCAGCAGGTACGGGGAGGCGTCGCCCAGTCCGGCCTCGGTGTACGACGCGATCGCGCAGTAGCTGATCAGGAAGATCGCGCAGGCCCGCGCCAGCGACGGCGGCCGCAGCAGCGCCACGCCGCCCAGCACCAGGACGATCGCCGCCACCAGGCCGACGCCGATCGCGCCCTGCTCGTGGTAGACGGCCAGCCAGCTGTTGTCGATCGGCAGGCCGCCGTACGACTTGTCGCCCAGGCCCACCCCGAACAGGTACTCGGTGGTGCTGCGGGGCGCCGACAGCAGCGCGTCCCAGACCTTGGCCCGGCCGGTGAGGCTGGTGAAGTTCTCCTTGCTCTGCCCGCGCAGGAACCACGCCTGCAGCGCGGAGCCGAGCACCACCGCGGTCACCGTGCCGCCCACCACCGCCCAGGCGAAGAACCGGCGGGCGGCGGCGCTGGTCAGCACCAGCGAGCCGATGGCCAGCGCCAGCCCGAGCAGCAGGCCCAGGGTGGCCGTGCGGGTGTGGGTCAGCGCGAGCAGGACCAGGGACGGCACGATCACCACGGTCGCGCTGGTCCGGTCGGTGCGGCGGCCCATCAGCAGCAGCACGGTGAGCCCTATGATCACCGCCGCGTACTGGCCGATCTGCGGCGGGGTGAGCGGCCACAGCGCGCCGACCAGCCGCCCGCCGTACAGGTCGGGCAGGGCGGCACCGGGGGAGAGCACCAGACCGGCGGCGACCGAGCCGAGCACCGCGAAGTACATCCGGATGTGGTGCCGCACGAACGTCATGTCGCCGTCCCACCAGCGGCTGACCAGCCACAGCGTGCCCACGAACACGGCCAGCCGGAAGCAGCGGAACAGCGCGCCGAACCCCGACTCCAGGTGCACGCTGGAGATCACGCTCAGCGCCAGCAGCAGCGTGAGCAGCAGCAGGAAGGCGCTGGACCGCACCCGCAGCCGCAGGTTCAGCGCGAGCGCCAGGGTGAACGCGGCGACCAGCGAGCCCATCGTGACCATCTGGATGAGCGAGCGGGGCAGCGGCACGATGGTCTTCGCCCCGGCGGAGCCCAGGGTGTTCAGGACCAGCAGCCCCCACACGACCGCCACCGGCGCCGGCGTGGGCTCCGTGCGGATCTCCTCGGCCGTTCCCGTGCGCATCTCAACCACCGTCCCCGGCGCGGAAGGTGCTGCCCGCGTCCTGCTGGTAGGGAGCGCCCTGCCACTGCGCGAAGTCCAGGACCCGGCTCGGGTCGAGCGCGACGAACGTCCACGGCCCGACGTAGGTGTTGTCGTGCCAGCGGTTGTGCTGCTGGAGCGTGACGGCCCGGGCCACCCCCTCGCCCTTGTACGGCGACCAGTCCGGGTAGGTGCCGTAGTTGGCCAGCACCGCCATGCGGTCGCACTTGACCGTGCAGTCGACGACCGACTTGTCCAGTTCGAAGCGGTTGTCGTGGATGTCCACCCGCTGGGTCTTCCACCGGCAGTCCGCGTACAGCGGCGCCGACGCGATCGCCGGCCGGGCGCAGCGGGACGTCTTGCCCACCAGCAGCGTGCAGTCGCCGGAGGAGGTGTTGGCCGGGCTGTTGCAGAACCGGTCGGCGTTCTCCCACAGGGTGATGCCGGACCAGTTGTCCTCCAGCGTGTTGCGGTAGACGTCGATCCTGTCGGTGCGGGCCTTGACCCGCGGTTCGCCGCCCGACTCGGACAGGTAGACCGTCGCGAACGGGAAGCTGTCGCCGCGGTCGGCGTAACCGCGGCCCTCGACCCAGTTGTTGCGCCGGACGACGTTGTCGCGGATCACCGCGTTGTAGCTCGTCTCGTAGATCAGCGCGGCCCCGTCGTTGGACTCCAGCACGTTGCGCTCGATGCGGAAGTCGTTGTTGTTGGTGTCGGCCCACAGCCCGGCCCCGCGGTTGTCGTGCACCCAGTTGCCGCGCACGTCGGCGCCGTCGACGGCCCAGAACTTCACGCCGCCGGTGCAGCCGCAGCCCGGCCGCTTCTTCTCCCAGTCGCCGGTGTTGTTTCCCGTGATCTCGTTGCCCTCGACCAGCAGCCCGGTGATGCGGCCGCCGGACTTGTAGGCGTTCAAGCCGTACTGGCCGTTGTCGCGCAGGCAGTTGGCGCGCACCCGCTGGCGGGCGCCGGCCATCAGCCCCGCACCGGAGTTGTCGCGGATCACCGAGTGCTCGATCTCCCACCCGTCGGCCGAGTCGTGGTTGACCACGCCCTCGTCGTGCGGCGCGACGAAGCCCCGCACGGTCAGGTACCGCAGGGTGACGTCACGCGCGGTGCCGCCGAACGCGTACTGGTTGGTCTTCCGGCCGTCGAGCACCGCACCCGGCGCGCCCAGGTAGGTGTCGCCCTCCTTGGGGATCACCTGGGCGTAGCGGTCGGCCTCGAGGCGGTGCGTGCCGGAGCGCAGCCAGAACGTCGTGTGCGGCGGGCTCTTGGCGGTCTTCGCCGCCAGGTCGCCCGGCACCGCGGGGTCGACGGTCACCGCGCCCGCGGGCGCCGTCGCCGGCCCGGCCCCCGGGTGCGCGCACACCCGGGCCACGGACGCGGCGGACGGCGCGGCAGCGGTCGGCCCCGGCCGCTGCGTGCTCGCCGTGCTGGTGTCACAGCCGGCCACCGCCAGCAGGACCAGCGCCGACGCCACCGCGGGCCACCCCCGGGCCCGCCCCTTGATCCCCACGCGCCCCCCTAGCCGCGGAACGTCAGTACGGTCGTGAACCCGCGCGTGCCGTCGGCGGAGCCGGTGCCGAGCAGCGTGGTGGCGGGTTCCTTGCGGCCGAAGCCGGCCGAGTACCAGCCCAGCGGCGGGTCGCTCTCACCCCGGTGCGCCGCCCAGGCCAGCTGACCGGGCAGGTCGAGCACCGCGGAGCGGTCCTCGCCGTCGCACATCCAGGTGAGCAGGGCCCGGTGGCCCGTCAGCTCCGCCGTGACCGCGGGGCCGAGGTGGAACGCCAGGCGCACGGCCCGGCGGTCGCCGCTCAGCTCGTCGACGATCGTCAGCTCCCGCCGCTGCGGCGCCAGTTCGACCCGGCGGCGGTGCACGGACGGCCGGTAGCCGTCGTGCTCGGCGCTCCAGCGGTCCGCGTCCGCGGCCAGCACCCGGCTGCGCGCCTGCCGGGTCCACAGGAACGGCCCGCCGGAGACGGACTGGTCGGTGCCGTCGACCTCCAGGGTGTTGTGGCCGAGGGTGGAGCGGAAGTACCGCCGCCACTCGGGCTGTCCGTGGTAGCAGTACGTCCCCGGGTCGGCGAGCACGTCCACCCCGTCGTGCCGGACCTCCACCGACAGGGCGTCGGCGTGCGCGTGCGCGGCGATGGACAGGAACCCGTGCGGGCCGCCGTCGCAGCGGCACCAGATCTCACCCCGGTCCCGCTCCGGGCTGCGCAGGATCGTCAGGCCCGCGTCGGCGAAGTGGGCCGGCCGCCGGTCCGGGCGGGCCACCGCGCTGCCCCGGCCCGGGTAGGGCCGCACCAGCGCGGCCAGCAGCGGCGTGCGCACGTCGGTGCCGGTCACCGCGGGCCACCAGGGCAGCCGGCCGAACACGGCGTCCCCGGTGGACAGCAGCGAGCCCCAGCGGTCGGTGCCCGCACCGTCCACGACCAGGCCGTACCCGTCGTCCGCGTCGCCCTGCCGGGGCGGCCGCAGCCGGCGGTCCACGACGGCCGCGAGCGCGTCGGTCATCCGCAGCAGCACCCGCCGGACCGACGCCGGCACCGGCACGCCCGCGGCGTCCGCCTCGGCCACCGCGGCCAGGCCCAGCTCCAGCACCAGACCGTGGTACTCGGTGGCCAGTTCCCGGTTGAGCCCGGAGGCGAAGGTGTTGGCGCGCAGCTGCCGCTCCAGCGACCGCAGCGCGTCGGCGCGCCAGCGCGGCGAGGACGGGAACCAGGCGAACGCGCAGGCCGCGGCGAACTGCCCGGCGGCCTCGGCGACGACGTGGTTGTTGGCCGAGGACCCCCGGCTGGGGAAGGCGGCCAGCCAGCGCTGGTGGTGCCAGATCTGGTGCAGCGCCACCGGGTTGTCCTCGAACAGCGCGGCCGCGCCCGGCCAGCCGTCCAGCAGGCGGCGCACCCACACCCAGGACAGCAGCCGGATGCCCAGCTCGATCCCGCTGACCCAGTGCACCCCGCGCAGCGGCGGGTTGGCCGTCCACCACGACCGCAGGTGCGCGGCCACCCGCTCGGCGTACCGCTCGTCGCCCGTGACGGCGTAGGCCGCGGCGAGCACGGTCAGGTACTGGTGCCGGGACGGCTCCCAGATCTGCTTGACGTCCCCGATCGCCTCCTCGTCCCGGTACGGCACGTCGAAGGCGTAGCCGCCCGGGGCCCGGCGCCCGGTCTTCGGGTCGTACGACCAGTCCGGGTCGATCAGGTCGTCGCGGTCCACGCCGAAGAAGACGGCGTGCCCGGCCATCAGCCGGTCGGCCTCGGCGAGGAGCCGCTTCACGGCGTCCGGCGGCACCTCGGCGAGCGTCCCCGCGGGCAGCACGGCGGTGAACCGCACGCCGGTCACGCGCGGGCCGTCCGGCGGCGGCGCCGCGCGCCAGCGCCGCCTGCGCAGCGTGTCGCCCACCCGGCCGCCGACCTCCGTCGGCCCCATCCGGGACAGCCGCCGCAGGTACCAGCCCGCGCCCATCGACGCCCGGGTCATCGCGCCCCCGCCAGCGTCACCGGCGCGCCGCCGACCAGGCTGGCCCGCACGGCGAGGGTGGCCGCCGTGGTGGCGACCAGCGACTCCAGCGGCACCGGCATCGGCCCGCCGGTGCGCACCGCCCGGACGAACGCGGCCAGTTCGGCGTTCTGGCCCTTGTCCCGGGCCTTGGGCAGCCGGGAGCTGACCCACCGCTTGGGGCCGTACACCGAGGCCCGCACGAAGTCGTCCAGGCGCAGCGCGCGCCCGTCCGCGATCAGGTCCAGCGTCTCCTTCGGGAAGCCGGACGGGCCCGAGGTGACGTAGCTGATGGTGGCGGTGGAGCCGTCCGGGTAGCGCAGCACGACCTGGAGGTCGTCGTTGCCGGACGGCGCGGTCGCCCACACCGACACCGGGTCGGCGTCCAGCAGCCAGCTCGCCGTGTCGATGAAGTGCCCGCCCTCGCCGACGAACCGGGTGCCCTCGGAGCCCTCCTGGAGGTACCAGCTGCCGTGGTCGAGGCGGCCCGCGTTGACCAGGTAGCGCAGGGCGGCCGGGCCGGTCCGGGTGCCGAACCGCCGCCGGGCGTCGTGCAGCAGGGGCGCGAACCGGCGGTTGAAGCCCACCTGGAGCCGGTCGTTGCCGGACTCCTCCACCGCCGCGACCACGTCGGCCAGTTCGTCCTCGGTGAGGGCGAGGGGCTTCTCCACGAACACGGCCTTGCCGGCCAGCAGCGCCCTGCGCGTCAGCCCGGCGTGCGAGCTGTGCCGGGTGACGACGAACACCGCGTCGACGGACGGGTCGCCGAGCACCGCGTCGAGGTCGGTGGTCGCGTGGGCGAAGCCGAACTTGCGCTGCGCGTTGGCCGCGGACAGCGCCGTCGTGGTGACGACCGTGGACAGCTCGACGCCCTCGCGCCGCGCCAGGTGCGGCAGCAGCATCGACGACGCGTAGTTCCCGGCGCCGACGAACGCCAGCCGTACCGGCGCCCCGGCCGCCCGGGCGGGCGCGGACGCCGTGCCGCCGGTCCGCCGCACCGCGGGCACGGCCACCGACGGGGCCTGCGCCGCCCCGGCCTCCGTCCCCTGCTCCTGCTCCTGCTCGGGGTAGCGGAACAGCACCGCCACGGCCTTCAGTTCGCCGTCCTTCAGCCGCTGGTACGTCGGCACCGCGTCCTCGAAGTCGGCGACGTGGGACACCAGCGGCTCCACGTCGACGCTGCCGCGCGCGACGAGGTCGAGGAAGCACGCCAGGTTGCGGCGCTCGGTCCAGCGCACGTAGCCGATCGGGTAGTCCCGCCCCTGGAGTTCGTACTCCGGGTCGTAGCGGCCGGGCCCGTAGCTGCGGGAGAAGCGGACGTCGAGTTCCTTCTCGTAGTAGGCGTTCCACGGCAGGTCCAGGCGGCACTTGCCGATGTCGACGACCCGGCCGCGGTCCCGGCACAGCCGGGCGGCCAGCTCCACCGGCTGGTTGCTGCCGCCGCCCGCGGCCAGGTACACCTGGTCCACGCCGTGCCCGCCGGTGAGTTCGGCGACGGCGACCTCCACCGCCGCCGAACCGGGGTCGCCGCAGGCCGCCGCGCCCAGCCGCTCGGCCAGCTCGCAGCGCGCCGGGTCGGGGTCGGCCCCGACCACCCGCACCCCCGAGGCGGCCAGCAGCTGCACCACCAGCTGGCCGATCAGGCCCAGCCCGATGACCAGCGCCACCTCGCCCAGGTGCGACTCGCCCTGGCGCACGCCCTGCAGCGCGATCGACCCGACCGTGCCGAACGCGGCGTGCCGCGGCGCGAGTCCGTCCGGCACCGGGGTGTAGAGGTTCTTCGGCACCCAGTTCAGCTCGGCGTGCAGCGCGTGCTCGTTGCCGGCGCAGGCCACCAGGTCGCCGACCTTCACGTCGTCGATCCCGGCGCCCACCTGCTCCACCACCCCGCACAGCGAGTAGCCCAGCGGCGTGTACGAGTCGAGCTTGCCCATCACCTTGCGGTAGGTGGCGGGCAGCCCGTTGGTGGCGACGCTCTGCGCGACCTTGGCCACCTGGTCCGGCCGGGAGCGGGCCTTGCCCAGCATCGACATCCCGGCCTCGGAGACCTTCATCAGCTCGGTCCCGGTGGAGATCAGCGAGTAGGAGGTCCGCACCAGCACCCCGCCCGGCTTGCAGCCCGGCACCGGCACGTCCAGGAGCGCCAGCTCGCCGCTCTTGTAGTTCTGTACTACCTGTTTCACCGAAGTCCTCTTGTCTCTACGCCGTCGCGGGGGAGTCCTGGCCGGACCCGGAGGTCGCGCCGCGGTACCAGTACTCGAGGGTCAGCACGTGCCACAGATGCTTGGAGAAGTCCCGCTGCCCGGCGGCGTCCTCGGCGACCATCCGCCGCAGCGCGTCCCGGCGCAGGAACCCGGACCGCACGAGCAGGCCGTCCTCGACCACCTCGCGCACCAGCGGCGACAGGTCCCGGCTCATCCAGGCCCGCAGCGGGGCGCTGAACAGGCCCTTGGGCCGGTAGACGATCTCCCGCGGCAGGACCGAGGTGGCCGCCTCCTTCAGGACCGCCTTGCCCTGCCGCCCGGCGATCTTGCGCGCCCCGGGCACCGCGAACGCGGCCCTGACCACCTCGACGTCCACGTACGGCACCCGCACCTCGGTCGACGCGGCCATGCTGGAGCGGTCCGTGTACGCGAGGTTCAGGCCCGGCAGGAACATCCGGGCGTCGGCCAGGCACATGCGGTTCACGAAGTCGTCGAGGTCGTTGTCCTCGTAGACGTCCGCGTGCTCGGTCAGCACGTCGTCGACCGTGCCGGCCAGGCCGGGGTCGATCAGGCCGAGCAGGTCGCCCCGGTCGTACATGGTGTAGCTGCGCCGGAACGCCGTCTCCTCCGGCAGGTCCGCGAAGGACAGGAACCGCTTGGCGAACCGCACCGAGCGGTACCCGCGGCGGCTGGTCGCCACCGGCAGCCGGTCGACCACCGCGGCCGCCCCGCGCCGCAGGGGCCCGGGGACGCGCTGGTAGCGCAGCGCGATCAGGTTGGCCAGGTGCTTGCGGTACCCGGCGAACAGCTCGTCGGCGCCCATCCCCGACAGCATCACCTTGACCCCGGCCTCCCGGGCGGCCGAGCAGATCAGGAACGTGTTGATCGCGGCCGGGTCGCCGATCGGCTCGTCCAGGTGGTACGTCATCCGCGGCAGCAGGTCGAGCACGTCCGGGGCGATCTCGATCTCGTGCAGGTCCACGCCGAACCGCTCGGCCACCTGCCGGGCGTAGCGCAGGTCGTCCGGCATCGCCTCGAACCGGGCGTCCTCCGCGCGGAAGCCGATCGTGTACGCCGAGATCCCGGGCCGCCCGCGGGCCGCCAGCGCGGTCAGGTAACTGGAGTCCAGCCCGCCGGACAGGAACGTGGCCACGGGCACGTCGGACAGCAGGTGCCGCCGGGTCGACTCCTCGATCACCGCCGCCAGGTCCGGCAGGTCCCCGTCCAGGGCCCGCTGCCGCCCCTCGGCGGCGACGTCCCGCAGGTTCCAGAACCGGCCCCGCTCGACCCGCCCGTCCGGCCGGCACCGCAGCCAGCTGCCGGGCGGCAGCTTCTCCGCCTCGCGGAACGCGCACCGCGAGTCCGGCACCCAGTAGTACAGCAGCGACGCCACCAGCGCCGCGTGGTCCACGTCCAGCGACCCGCCGGTCACCGCGGCGAGCGCCTTCAGCTCCGAGGCGAACACCAGGCCCTCGCCGCGCCGCAGCAGGAACAGCGGCTTGATGCCGAGCTGGTCGCGGGCCAGGACCAGCTCACCGGTGCGCTCGTCGAACACCCCGAGCGCGAACATGCCGCGCAGCCGGGGCAGGCAGTCCGTGCCCCAGCGCCGCCACGCCTCCAGCAGCACCTCGGTGTCCGAGGTCCCGCGGAAGCGCACCCCGGCGCCCTCCAGCTCGGCCCGCAGTTCCGGCGCGTTGTACAGCTCGCCGTTGTACGTCAGGACGAGGCCGTCCTTGGCCATCGGCTGGGCGCCGGTGTCGGACAGGTCGATGATGGCCAGCCGCCGGTGCCCGAGGTGCACCTCGCCGTCCCCGGCCGGGTGGCTGTACCGGCCGGCCCCGTCCGGGCCGCGGTGGGCCAGGACGTCGGTGAGCCGGTCGGTCACGGCCTTCCCGTCCGGCCACCGGTACGTGCCTGCGATGCCACACATGATTACCGAGCCTCCTGGTCGCTGTCCGGGACCCCCGCGGCCCACATCGGCCGGCGCTCCGCGCGCCGCAGGCCGTCCCCCACCGCCTGGACGGCGTGCGGGGCGCCCGCGCCGTTCTGCCGGGCCGGCCGTTCGCCCTGGCCGCGCAGCGCGGTGTGCAGCCCGTCCCACAGGGTGCCGTCGGTGCGGTCCTTCGGGTCGGGGTCGATCAGCACCACGCCGACCACCGGGATGCGCTGGTCGGCGAGTTGCCGGGCCACGGTGTGCAGCCAGGCGGCGCTGCCGTGGCCGGCCCGCACGACCAGCACGGTCCGCGTGCCGAGGTGGCGCAGGTCCGTCCACGCGGTGCCGGGCGCCACCGAGCCGACGCCGATCAGGCGCTCCTGGGGCGCGGCGGCCGGGACGCGCTCGCCGCCGACCACGGCCGGGTCGCCCGGCTTGGTGCGGCGGCCGCGCAACTGGGTGCCCGGCAGCCCGTCGACGAGGGTCACCGGGCCGTCCGCGGCGACCTCCCGGGCCAGGTCCACGGCGATCGTGGTCGCGGGGCGCGCACAGCCCAGCTCCAGCAGCGACACCGGTTCCGCGGACCCGCGCACCGTGCGGGCCAGGGACGTGGTGAGCCGGGCCCGGGCCGTGCGGACCCGCCGACGCTGCCACGGCCACGTCGAGCGCAGCGGCAGCTCCGCGACGACCGAGGCGCCGAGGTGCGCGGCGATGTCCCGGCGCAGCACGGGACGGTCCGCGACCACCGTGCCGACGGCGGCCACCGCGAGCCCCAGCACGAGGCCGAGGACGAGGCCGATCACGCCGTTCGTGGCGGCGGACCTGGGCAGTGAGTGCCGTACCGCGCGCGGGTCGTCCACGATCTGGGTGCGCGCCACCAGCTGGGGCGTGCCCACCCGGGCCTCCGCGGCGCGCTGGGCGAAGTCGGCGATGCGCGAGGTGAGTTCGGCGCGGCGGGCGAAGAGCGTCTCCAGGTTCGCGGCCGCCTTCGGGCCGGTCTCCTCGGAGCCGTCCCCGATCGCCTTGTTGACCTGGGCGAGTTCGCCCTGGAGCCGGTCGCGCTGGTCGAGCAGGCTCTTGGCCTCGGCGTCGGCGGCCTGCTGCATCCGGCGCACGTGGTCGGCGACGAACGCGTCGGCCAGCGCCTTGGCGCGCGCCTCGGCGTCGGCGTCGCTGTCGCCGGTCACCGTGATCTGGAGCAGGTTGTTGGTCAGGCCCAGGCCGCTGTAGTCCTTCAGGAAGTCCTCCGGCGCCTCGGAGGACCTCAGGGTCCGCAGGGCCTGCTCGGCGATGCGCGTGGTCTGCAGCAGCGCCGCGTCGGTGCGGATCAGCGTCCCGGGGTCGTTCGGCTGGTCCTCCTGGTGCGCGACCAGGACCTTGGTCACCGCGGTCGGCGGGGGCGGCAGCAGGACCGCGACCGCCACACCCAGCAGCAGCCCCAGCAGGGCCGCCGAGCTCCACAGCCGGCGGCGCCTGCGCACCGCCACCACCAGGGACTGCAGGTCCAGCAGCGGGGTGGGGGCCGGCGACTGGGGGGTCGTACTCGTTCTCACCGTGCAACTCCTGTCGCGTCGTCGGCGCCCGCGAGCACCGGCGTGACCGCGTCCCGGGGACGGTCGGCCGACCGCGCCGGACGGGCCGGGGACGTGCCGACGAGGACGACGCCGACGACCTCGTGCCGGGCGTCGGCACACGCCTCGGCGACACCGGCGAGCTCCGCCGTGGTCCAGTGGCCCGGGCTGAGCACGACCAGCGCACCCGACTCGGTGTCGCGGTCCGGCACCAGCGGCCGGTCCACCCCGACCTCGACCACCCGCAGCCGCGGGTCGCCCCCCGCGGCGGCCACCAGCTGTCCGGCGGCCCGCAGGGCGCCGGCGTCGCCCTCCGGGACGACGGCCAGCAGCCGCCGCGGCGCCGGCACCCGTTCCCGGAGGCGGGCGCACACCCGCCGGTAGCGGACCTGCCGGCTCGCCTCGTCGCCGGACGGCGGCGGGGCGGGCACGTCCCACCGGACGTCCAGGCCCAGCAGCCGGCGCGCCCGGGCCCGCGCACCGCGCGCCTCGGGCCGGTGCGCCTCCCGCTCCGCGGGCACGTCGACGGTGCCCAGCGAGGTCGAGCCCAGCGCCTCGGCGATCTCCGGCTCGGTGCGCGGCCGGCGGCTCATCCGCGCGGCGGTGAGGTGCCCGATCAGCGCGACGAGGAAGAACAGCAGCGCCCCGCCGGCGACCAGCTGCCACCGGGTGGGCGGGGCCTCGCCGGTCGGGCGCGGCGCGGGCCCCATCACGACCAGGCCCGCCTTCGTGGCGGACGGGTCGGCCTCCTCCAGCTTGTTCATGGCCTCCTGGAGGGTGGTGCGCAGCTTCTCCAGGTCGGTGCGGGCCTGCACGCTCTCCACGGTCTGCCCCGGGTCGGCCGCGTCGGCCAGCTCGGTGATCCGGCTGCTGGTCTGCGCCACCATCTGCCGCAGCGCCGTCAGTTGCGCCGCCGCCTCCGGGTCGTCGTTGTCACCGACGACCTGCGCGGCGTAGCCGACGAACTGCCGCGCCACCTGGTCGGCGAGCTGCTGGGCGCGCTCCGGGGTCTCGGCCGTGCCCGAGATCGTGACGATGTTGCCGTCCGCGGCCTGGGCGCTCACCCGGTCCCGCAGGTCCCGGCCGTCGACGCCCTCCCAGTGGAGGGTGGCGGCGGCCCGGTCGACCACCACCGAACTGGTCGCGATCTCCGTCTGCGTCAGCAGCGCACGCTCCTCCCACGCACCCGGCAGCAGCACCGACGCGGACGTCGTGTACCGGGGCGGGAACAGCAGCGAGACGCCGTAGCCGACGAGCGCGCCCACCAGGGTGAGCACGGCGAGGAGCCGCCAGCGCCGGCGGAGGATCCGCCCGATCGTGACCAGACGTATGGTGTCGTCGCTCAACGGCGCGACCTCCTTGCAGCCTTGCTGTTCTCGTCGTTCTTCTCGCAGGCCGCGGCGTAGGCCGCGAGCAGCGCCGCCTGCGAGTTGCGCCAGGACAGCGGGCCGCCGACCCGCTCCCGGCCGATCTCCCCCCGCCGGGCCCGCTGTTCCGGGTCGTCCAGCAGCACCGCCACCAGCTTGGCGAACTCCGCCTCGTCGTTGGCGGGCGCGTACAGGGCCGCCTCGCCCGCGGAGACCCGCGCCTCCTTCAGCTCGAACGACACCATCGGCCGGCCCATGACCATGTACTCCAGGACCTTGTTCATGGTCGACACGTCGTTGAGCGGGTTGTGCGGGTCGGGGGAGAGGCAGACGTCCGCCGTGGACAGGTAGCGCACCAGGTCCTCGTCGGGGATGCGCCCGGTGAACTCGACCTGGTCCGCGAGGCCGAGCCGCCCCGACAGCTCCACCATCTCGTCGAAGGTGTCACCGGCGCCGACGAACACCGCGTGCCAGTCGGTCCGCACCGCGCGCAGCTCCGCCAGCGCCCGCAGCGCGTAGTCGACGCCGTCCTGCGGGCCCATCACGCCCAGGTAGCACAGCAGATGGGGCTTGCCGCGCTTGAGCTCCGGCTCGGGCGGCACGGGACGGAACCGGTCGGTGTCGGGTGCGCTGCGCACCACGAACACGTCCTCGGGCGCCTTGCCGCCCCGGCGCACGGCGACGTCGCGGTAGCTCTCGTTGGTCGCGATCACCACGTCGGCCGCCCGGTAGGTGCGCCGTTCCAGCGCGCACACCGCGCGGTAGAGCAGGTCCTCGCCGCGCCGGAACCGGGACAGGTACAGCTCCGGCACCAGGTCGTGCTGGTCGAAGACGAAGCGCGCGCCGCGTCGCTTCAGCCACAGCGCGGGCAGGAACAGCAGGTCGGGCGGGTTGCAGGCGTGCACCACGTCGACCGGGCCGACCTTGCGGGCCAGCCGCAGCGTGTGCCACAGCGCCGCCCCGTACTCCCGCACGTAGCCGGCCGGTCCGCCGGTGGCCGCGCGCAGCGGGTAGCGGTGGATGCGCACCCCGTCGACGACCGCCTCCGCCTCCGTGTCCCGCTTGGTCCCGCGGGGGCAGATGACGTCCACCGTCCAGCCGGCGTCGCGCAGCGTCGTGCACTCCTGCCACACCCGCCGGTCGAAGGGCACCGACAGGTTCTCCACCAGGACCAGCGCGCGCCGGCCCGGCCGTGCACCGTCACCCGACGGTCCGTCACCCCACGCGTCGCCGAGCGACCGGTCACCAAGCAAGGCCCATGTACCCCGGTTCGGCCCGGCGCGCGTCGGCGTCGGGGAGGCGGACGAGATCGACGATCACCGGGCCGTCGCCGTGGGGCAGCGCCGACACGACGGCCGGGTCCCGGGTGCCGACCAGGCACACCTCGGCGTGGTCGAGGACCTCCTCGACGGAGTCGGCGAGGAGCTGCGCCAGGTGCGGCAGCCGGGTCTCGATGTACTCGCGGTTGGCGCCGAGCAGCCGGGACAGGCTCACGTTGGCGTCGTAGATCTTCAGGTCGTAGCCCTTGCCGAAGAGGCGCTCCGCCAGTTCCACGAGCGGGCTCTCGCGCAGATCGTCGGTGCCGGGCTTGAAGGACAGCCCGAACAGGCCCGCCCGGCGCTTGCCGGTGCGTTCGACCATCTCCACCGCCCGTTGCAGGTGGTCGGAGTTGGAGGGCAGCACGTGGGACAGGATCGGCACCGACACGTCGGCCCGCTGCGCCGCGTGGACCAGGCTGCGCAGGTCCTTGGGCAGGCAGGAGCCGCCGAAGGCGAACCCGGGCCGCAGGTAGGCGGGGCTGATGTTGAGCTTGCGGTCGGCGAGGAACACGTCCATCACCTGGTGCGAGTCCACGCCGAGCGCCTGGCACACCGCGCCGAACTCGTTCGCGAAGCCGATCTTCAGGCCGTGGAACGCGTTGTCCGCGTACTTGATCGCCTCGGCCGTCGGGACCGGCACCCGGAACACCTCGCCGGGCAGGCCCTCGTAGAGCGCCAGCACCACGTCGCCGCTGGCCGCGTCGAGTTCGCCGACGACCGTCTTCGGCGGGTCGAAGAAGTCCCGCACGCTCGTGCCCTCGCGCAGGAACTCCGGGTTGACCGCGACCCCGACGTCCACGCCCGCGGTGCCGCCGACGTTCTTCTCCAGGATCGGCACCAGCAGGTTCAGGCAGGTGCCCGGGAGCATGGTGCTGCGGAAGACGACGGTGTGGCGCGGCCCCCTCTTCTCCTCGCCCCCCTCCGCCAGGGCCGCGCCGATCTCCTCGGTGACCCGTTCCAAGTAGGTGGTGCACAGGCTGCCGTTGGCCTCCGAGGGCGTGCCCACGCAGACCAGCGACACGTCGCTGTTCAGGACGGCCTCGCGGACGTCGCGGGTGGCGCGCAGCGCGCCGCTGCGCACCACGTCGGCGATCAGCTCGCCGATCCGCTCCTCGACCACCGGCGCCTTGCCGTCGTTGACCAGGTCGACCTTCACCTGGTTGACGTCGACGCCGATGACCTCGTGGCCCATGCCGGCCAGGCACGCGGCCGACACGCAGCCCACGTAGCCGAGCCCGAAAACGCTGACTCTCATGACCCGTTCCTCCCCCCAGGCAGGCCCCGTGGCCTGCGGTTCGCGCGTCCCGCCGTACGGCGGCCCCCACGCATCAGTACGCGCCCTGCCCGTAGAGCACCGCGCGCAGCGTCTTCCACAAGATCACCGTGTCCAGGGCGAGCGACCAGTCCTCGACGTACCGCAGGTCCAGCCGGACGGCCTCCTCCCACGACAGGTCGCTGCGGCCGCTGATCTGCCACAGCCCGGTCAGCCCCGGCTTGACCAGCAGCCGCCGCCGGATGTCCGGGTCGTACGCCGCGCACTCCTCCGGCAGCGGCGGCCGCGGCCCGACGAGCGACATCGACCCGGTGAGCACGTTGAACAGCTGCGGCAGCTCGTCCAGTGAGTACCGGCGCAGCACGCTCCCGACCCGGGTGACCCGCGGGTCGCGGCGCATCTTGAACAGCGGCCCCGCACCCTCGTTGAGGGCGGCCAGCCGGGCCCGGGCCTGGTCGGCGCCGACGACCATGGTGCGGAACTTCAGCATGGTGAACTCGTGGCCGTCCTTGCCGACCCGGCGCTGCCGGTAGAACGCCCCGCCCCGGCTGTCCACCAGCACCAGCAGCGCGACGAGCAGCATCAGCGGCCCGAACGCCAGCAGCAGCACGGCCGCGCCCAGCCGGTCGACGACGCCCTTCACGGCCCGGCGCCCCCCGGTGAAGGTGGGCATGCTCACCCGCAGCAGCGGGATGCCCAGCACCGCGTCGACGTGCAGCCGCGGTCCGGCCACCTCCATCAGCACCGGCGCCACGACCATCTCGGCGTCGCTGCCCTCGAGGTTCCAGGCCAGTCGCTGCAGCCGGTCCGGCGACCAGTGCGGGTCCGGGGTGACCGCGACGACGCGGTAGCCGTCGCGGTGGACGTGCTGGGCCACGTCCGTGAGCCGCCCGACCACGGGTACGCCGTCCAGCAGGTCGCCGTCGAGCGTGATCCCGTCGGTCGTGCAGACCGCGTCCACCCGCCAGCCGAGGTGCGGGAACTTGCGGGTCCGGGTGATCAGGTCCCGCACGGTGGCCGCGCTCCCGGCGGCGAGCACCGGACGCAGGCACCTGCCTTCCTTGCGCTGCTTGTGCAGCCACAGCCGCAGCACGTACCGCGCGGTCATGGTGACGAGCGCGATCGCCGGTATGGCGACGAAGATCCAGAGTTTGATGTTGCGTGAGGTCAGCGCGATCCCGCCGAGCGCGAGCACGACGGTCGCGGTGAACAGCGAGCGCCCCAACCGGCGGAATTCCTCCGCCCCTTGACCGAGTACGGCCGGTGCCCAGGCCCGGCTGACCGCGAGCGACGCCAGCACCAGTAATTCGGTGCCGAAGGCGAGGATCCCCCATTTCTCGTGCCAGTTGGCCGCGTCGCGGGCCCCGAAGAAGTTTCCGATCCCGGCCACCACGCACGCGGTGGCCACCGTGTCACTGGTGATCACGGTACGTCTGTACCGCTGCTCCCAGTCGATCGCGGGCCGGCCGATCGTTCCGTCCGCCAAGCGCCCGCGCGCTGACGGAACCGGGCTGACAAGTCCCCCTTGCCGCACAGAACCCCCCAGGTTCCCAGTGATTCGACGTGTTCGCCCCACACTGTTGGCTCCCCATCGGGAGGCCCCCGCCTCCCGCGCCGCGCTGTTCCTCCCCCCGGGAGGCCCCCGCCCCCCGTACGTGACATGCCGGCTACTGCAGAGCTGTGTGATCAACCCACTCTGGCGACAACGGACTTCCCAGGGTCCCGCCAGACGTACGAGATGCACCGGAACCCGTCGAACCCCCGGTGCTCCCCGCACCCAGGGCCCCCCTCGGGCTCCTGAAACCGATCACCCCCACGCCCGGCACGGGTAGCGACTGCTTCTCCGCAGCGCCGGGCCTAAAGATCATTACAGGTCGCCTCGGGCTCGAACGCCCGAAGCACGGTCAATCTAGACCATCGGGACCGGTATGAAGAGAGGATGTGTGAGATTTGTGTTCAAGCTTTGGGGTTCCGCTTGTGGGGCCACCGGGACCCGACGAGGTCCCGCGGCCCTCGTGACGGGAGGGGCGGGCGGTCCGGCGGGATGGGCATGAGGCGTCCGCCGACCTCCCACAGGTGTTCGAGATGTCACCCGCGCCCGCGTCGGGACGCGCGCGCCGGAGGCGGCGCGGGCGCACAACTGAACCGCCTCCGCTTCTGAGTTGGCCGGATCGCGCACGGTGCGCGCGGCCTCCGCGTCGTGTTTGTCGTCGCCCCTGACGGTCACGCGATACGGGGGGCGCCTCCCTGGAGCGCCGAGGTGCCTCCTCCGCCAAGAGGGGGGCACGGGCCGCCGGGTACGCGGTGTGTGGTCCCGGTGCCCCCGGCCCGGTCGCGCACCGTGTCGCTGTTGGGCCGTACGGGTGACGTGGCGTAAGAATTGGCTGGTGCAGGCAACGAACGCGAGTCAGGTCAGGGGGATCCGGTGAACCGGTACGACGTCACCGACGAACAGTGGGAGGGGCTCGCCCAGGTCGTGCCGCTGCGGGGCCGGGACGCCTGGCCGTCCGCCGTGGACCACCGCTCCCTGCCCGACGCCGAGACCGAGACCCGGCGCCGCTTCGTCGTGCTGCGCGTCAACGTGTTCGCCGACGCCCGCGAGGTGGCCGAGACCCTGATGTCCGGCATCCCGGTGCTGCTCGACCTCACCGGGGCGGAGGGGGACGTCGCCAAGCGCGTCCTGGACTTCTCCACGGGTGTCGTCTTCGGCCTGTCCAGCGGCATGCACCGGGTCGACCGCAACGTGTTCCTGCTGACCCCGCCGGGGACCGAGGTGAGCGGGCTGATGGAGGGCGCGGGGGTCTGAGGGGGCGCGTGGAGGGCGCGCTGCGGACCGTCCCGCGCCGCCCCTGCTCCTCCGGCCGTTCCGCGCGCCGCCCGATCGTGGGAACGGCCTCCGGGCGGAACGGTTCCGCGTGGCCGCCCGGCCATAGCGTCCCGGCATGACCGTTCCGCGCGGGTCCTCCGCCTCCCTGCCGGGTGCCCTCCCCGACGCGCCCGCCGGTGCCGCCGCGCACGGTGCCGGCGGTGCCACGGGTGCGACCCAGGACGACACGGCCCGCGTCCCCGCGCAGGCCGGGCGCCCCGATCCGGCCCGGCAGCGGGGCGACGGGACGGGGGCGCACCCGGTGCGGCCCCGGATCACGGAGCTGCGGCTGTCCGCCTTCGCCGGGCACCGGCGCACCACGCTGCCGCTGGGCGCGGTCACCGTGCTGGCGGGCCGCAGCGGCAGCGGCAAGACCAGCGCCCTCCGGGCCTGCGCGGCCCTCGCCCGGCTCGCGGGCGGCGCGGTCCTCGCCGAGGTGTTCCCGGACGCCGCCGCCTGGGTGCCCGACCGGGCCCGCCCCGACGCGCAGCGCCGGCGCGGCTTCCGCATCGGCTGCACGGCCGACGGCCCCGAGGGCCCCGTACGGCTCGACCTCGCCGTCCAGGCCGAACCGGAGCTGCGCGTCGTCGGCGAGCGGCTGACCGCGGGGGACCGCGTCCTGCTGGAGACGGCCCTGCGCGACCCCGGCCGGCCCACCGTCCAGGCCGCCTGGCACACCGCGGGCTCCGCCCCCGTCACCCGCGCCCCGCTCCCCGGCGACCGCCTCGGCACGGCCCTGCTCCCGCTGCGCGTCGCCGGCAAGACCGACGGCCAGCGCCGGGTGCTCGCGGCCGCCGAGCAGATGGTCGTCGCCCTGCGCTCCGTGTACGCCTGCGAGCCGCGCCCCGACGCGATGCGCGCCCCCGTCCCGACCGGCACCGGTCACCTGCTGACCGGGTGCGACAACCTCGCCGACGTCCTGTGGCGGACCCGCGTGGAGTGCGGACGCCGGCACGCGCTGCTCGTGGACGCCGTCCGGGCGGGGTGCGCCGGGCCCGTGACCGACCTGCGCGCCGAACCCCTCGGCGACGGCACCGTGCGCGCCGTCCTGGACCGCGGGGCGGGGCCGGCCACCGCACTCGCCCGCCTCGGCGACGGCGAACTGCGCTACCTCGCCCTCGCCCTGGTGCTGCTCACCGGCCCCGGCGTGCTGGACGTCGACACCCCCGGCGAGGTCCCGGACGCGATGCGCACCCTCACCGTCCTCGCCGACGGCTTCGACCGCGCCCTGGACCCCGCCCAGCGCTCCGCCCTGCTCGGTCTCGCCGGGCGGATGGGCGAGCGCGGGCACATCCGCTGCCTCGCCACCGTGAGCGACGGCTCCTGGGCGGCCGGGGTGCCCGGGGTGACGGTGGTAGACCTGGAGCCGTGACCGAAGAGAACAGCCCGCCCGACCTGCCCGCGCTCCAGCGCCGGCTCGCCGAGTTCGCCGCCGCCCGCTCCTGGCAGCCGTACCACACGCCCAAGAACCTCGTCTCCGCGCTCAGCGTGGAGGCGGCCGAACTGGTCGAGGTCTTCCAGTGGTTGACCCCCGAGCAGTCCGAGCGGGTCATGGACGACCCGGACAGCGCGCACCGGGTCACCGACGAGGTGGCCGACGTCCTCGCGTACCTGCTGCAACTGTGCGACGTGCTGGGCATCGACCCGCGCGCGGCGCTCGCCGCGAAGATCGAACGCAATGAACTCCGGTTCCCGGTAGGCGGGAACGGCGACTGATCGACACTACTCTCCGTAGCCGTCTGGCGCTTCGAGACCGATTTGTTGTCCAGTATTTTCCGTCTTTCTCTGGTATCAGGTCTCAATGAGTCTCACTCTGGGTAGTGGACACATGAGTTCGGTCGGACGCGCGAGGGGCGCGCGCCGGGGACGGACGGGGGCGGCGCATGGAAGCAGTGCGGCTCATCCAGGCGAGCAGGCGCGCGCTCGCGGGCAGTGTCGGCGAGGCGGAGGTCCTGACGGAGGTGTGGCAGGCGCACACCCTGGCCCAGGCGATCGGCAGCCGCCTGGCCGTCTCCGGCCCGCCCGAACTACGCGGTGAAGCACTGGGGTTGACCGAGCTGGCCGGCCGGGGCTGCGGGGTGCTGGACACCCCCGACCTCGACGAGGGCGACTTACGGGCGGCCCGCCTGACCGAGCTGGAGGACGCCCGGGAGACGCTGCTCTGCCTCGGCGGACTGCTCGGCGAGATCGGCATCGTCCTCGTCTGCCTGGCCGGCGGGGTCGACGAGGGCACGTACTGGCAGTGCATCGAGTCCATCGACGCCGCCGACGAGTCCCGCGACCGGGTCCTGGAGATGCTCCGCAAACTGGCGGCCCGCGAGGAGGCCCTGCCGGACCGCTGAGCCGCAGGTCGCCGGGGATCTGCGACACGGGGGACCGGTGGGGCCCGGCGCCGCCCCGGGAGGCAGGATGGGGAGCATGGATCTTCGCATCTTCACCGAGCCCCAGCAGGGCGCCACCTACGACACCCTGCTCACCGTGGCGAAGGCCACCGAGGACCTCGGCTTCGACGCCTTCTTCCGCTCCGACCACTACCTGAAGATGGGCGAGGTGGACGGCCTGCCCGGCCCCACCGACGCCTGGATCACCCTCGCCGGACTGGCCCGCGAGACCCGGCGCATCCGGCTCGGCACCCTGATGACCGCCGCCACCTTCCGCCTGCCCGGTGTGCTCGCCATCCAGGTCGCCCAGGTCGACCAGATGTCCGGCGGCCGCGTCGAACTCGGCCTCGGCGCGGGCTGGTTCGAGGAGGAGCACACGGCGTACGGCATCCCCTTCCCGAAGGAGAAGTTCGGCCGCCTGGAGGAGCAGCTGGAGATCGTCACCGGTCTGTGGGGCACCCCGCCCGGCGAGACCTACGACTTCCACGGCACGCACTACGACCTCACCGGCTCGCCCGCGCTGCCCAAGCCCGCCCAGGAGAAGATCCCGGTGCTGATCGGCGGCCACGGCGCGCAGCGCACCCCGCGGCTCGCCGCCCGCTACGCCGACGAGTTCAACATGCCGTTCTCCTCCGTCGAGGACAGCGAGCGGCAGTTCGGCCGGGTCCGGGAGGCCGCGCGTGCGGCCGGCCGCGACGCCGACGAGCTGGTGCTGTCCAATGCGCTGGTGGTCTGCGTCGGCAGGGACGACCAGGAGGTCGCCCGCCGCGCCGCCGCCATCGGCCGCGAGGTCGACGAGCTGAGGACCAACGGACTGGCCGGCTCCCCGGCCGAGGTCGTCGACAAGATCGGCCGCTACGCCGAGGTCGGCTCCCGCCGGTTCTACCTCCAGGTCCTGGACCTCGCCGACCTGGACCACCTGGAGCTGATCGCGTCCCAGGTGCAGTCGCAGCTGTGACAGTGCTGTGACCGGAACTGTGGCGTCCGTCACCCCGTCGGGGCCGGTGCCCTGATGGGGTGACGGGATGCCCCGCCCCGCGCCCCTCCTGCTCCCGGCCCTCTCCGCAGCGGCCCTCTCCGCCGTCCTGCTGCTGACGACGGCCTGCGGCACCGAACACGCCGGCCGGGGCGTCGACGCGGCGGCCGCCACCCCGGGCGCGCGCAGCGCGGTCACCGACCCGCCCGTGGACGGCGTCCGCGTCACCTCCGTCACCCTCCCAGCGGACCCGGCCCCGTCCCCGACGCGCGGCGGCCCCGGCGTCCACGCCGACCCGCTGCCCGCCGGCACCCCGGGCGCCCCCGGCGCCACGCGCGTCTCGGCCGCCTACGAGGTGACCAACAGCGGGTCCGTGGCGATGACGTACACCATCGTCTTCACCTTCGCCGACGCCACCGGCGGGGCGATGGACAACCGGACGCGGACCGTGCCGGGCGTCGGCCCCGGCCGCACCGTGCGCGGCACGGTGACGATGGAGGCGCTGCCACCGGGCGCGTCCTCCGTGACCCGGGTGAAGGTGCTGCGCGTGACGAAGGTGCCCGCGAGCGAGGCGCCCGCCGCCCCCGGCGTCTGCCCGCCCTCCGGGATCCGGGTCACCGCGGACGACGGCGACGCCGCGATGGGCCTGCGCGTGGTCGGCCTGCGCCTGGACAACTGCGGCACCCGCGCGGTCGCCCTCGACGGCTACCCGGACCTGACCGTCCTGGACGCGGACCGCGAGCCGGTCGACGGCGTCCGTGTCCTGCACGGCAGCGGCGGCATCGCCACCGTCACCGGCTTCGACGACCCGCCCCGACCCTTCACGCTCGCACCGGGCCGGAGCGCGAGCGCGGGACTGATGTGGCGCAACACCACGGGCTCCGGCGCGGCCGTCGACGCCCCCTACGTCCGGGTGCGCGCCCTGCCCGGCGCCGACCCGGTGACCGTGACGCCCCACCTCGACCTCGGCACCACGGGCAGGCTGGGCGTCAGCGCCTGGAAGCCCGTCCCGTAGCGCGCGGCCGGGGCCCGCGGGCCGCCGCGAAATATTCAGCAGTGCGTGCGAAGACCCGACGGTACGTTGGGGGCACGCTCGACCCCGCTGCGGCGAACGCCGCAGCTCATCCCATACGTTGAGGCCAGGCCACCGTGTTCCTGACGATCAGTACCACCGGTACCCCGGAACGCCCCGCCACCGACCTCGGGTTCCTGCTGCACAAGCACCCCGACAGGGCGCAGGCGTTCTCCACCTCCTACGGCAGGGCGCACGTCCTGTACCCCGAGGCGGACCCGCAGCACTGCACGGCGGCGCTGCTGCTGGAGGTGGATCCGGTGGCCCTGGTCCGGCGCGGCCGGGGCAAGAACCGCGGCGGGGCCCCCGACGCGGCGCTCGCCCAGTACGTCAACGACCGCCCCTACGCGGCCTCCTCGCTGCTCGCGGTCGCGCTGAGCGCCGTCTTCTCCAGCGCGATGCGCGGCGTGTGCGCCGCTCGCCCCGAGCGGGCCGCCGAGCCGCTGCCGCTGCGCATCGAGGTGCCCGCCCTGCCCGCCCGCGGCGGACCCGCCCTCGTACGGCGCCTGTTCGAGCCGCTGGGCTGGACGGTGACCGCCGAACCGGTCCCGCTGGACACCGAGTTCCCCGAGTGGGGCGACTCGCGCTACGTGCGCCTCGTGCTGGAGTCGGCGGAGCTGACCCTGTCGGCGGCCCTGCGGCACCTGTACGTGCTGCTGCCGGTCCTCGACGACGCCAAGCACTACTGGGTCGCGCCCGACGAGGTCGACAAGCTGCTGCGGGCAGGCGAGGGCTGGCTGCCCGGCCACCCGGAGCAGAAGCTGATCACCAGCCGCTACCTGTCCCGCCGCTGGTCGCTGACCCGGCAGGCGAACGAGCGGCTGGAGCTGGTGCGGCTGGCCGAGACCGACGACAGCGAGGTCGAGGAGATCGACAACGCGGTCGGCGAGGACACGGAGACGGAGGAGAAGCCGACCCCGCTGGCCGTGCTGCGCCGCGAGGCGATCCTCACCGCCCTCACGGAGTCCGGCGCCGCCCGGGTGCTCGACCTGGGCTGCGGCCAGGGCCAGTTGGTGCAGGAACTGCTCCGGGACGTCCGGTTCACCGAGGTCGTCGGCATGGACGTGTCCGTGCGGGCGCTCACCATCGCCGCGCGGCGCCTGAAGCTGGACCGCATGGGCGAGCGGCAGGCCGCCCGGGTCCGGCTGCTGCAGGGCTCGCTCGCCTACACCGACAACCGGCTCAAGGGCTACGACGCGGCCGTGCTCAGCGAGGTGGTCGAACACCTCGACCTGCCCCGGCTGCCCGCGCTGGAGTACGCCGTGTTCGGGCACGCCCGCCCGCGCACGGTGATCGTGACCACCCCGAACGTCGAGTACAACGTCCGCTGGGAGTCCCTCCCGGCCGGGCACGTCCGGCACGGCGACCACCGCTTCGAGTGGACCCGCGCCGAGTTCCGCGCCTGGGCCGGCGCGGTGGCCGAACGGCACGGCTACGACGTGGAGTTCCGGCCCGTCGGACCGGACGACCCCGAGGTGGGTCCGCCCACCCAGCTGGCCGTGTTCGGCGCCAGGACCGTGAAGGAGGCGAAGGCCGCATGACCACCGGGACCCCGCAGGGACGGCTCCTGCCCGTCACCGACCTCTCCCTCGTCGTGCTCGTCGGCCCCTCCGGCTCCGGCAAGTCGACGTTCGCCCGCCGCCACTTCAAGCCGACCGAGGTCATCTCCTCGGACTTCTGCCGCGGCCTGGTCAGCGACGACGAGAACGACCAGAGCGCCACCCGGGACGCCTTCGACGTCCTGCACTACATCGCGGGCAAGCGCCTCGCGGCCGGCCGGCGCACCGTCGTCGACGCCACCAGCGTGCAGAAGGAGGCCCGCCGGCAACTGATCGACCTGGCACGGCAGTACGACGTGCTGCCCATCGCGATCGTGCTGGACGTGCCCGAGGAGGTGTGCGCCGAGCGCAACGCGTCCCGCCCCGACCGCGCGGACCTGCCCCGCCGGGTCGTCCGCCGCCACACCCGCGAACTGCGCTCCTCCCTGCGCCACCTGGAGCGCGAGGGCTTCCGCAAGGTGCACGTGCTGCGCGGCGTGGAGGAGGTCGAGCACGCCACCGTCGTCACCGAGAAGCGCTTCAACGACCTGACCCACCTGACCGGCCCGTTCGACATCATCGGTGACATCCACGGCTGCGCGTCCGAACTGGAGGCGCTGCTCGGCAAGCTGGGCTACGTCGACGGCGTGCACCCCGGCGGCCGCACCGCGGTCTTCGTCGGCGACCTCGTCGACCGCGGCCCCGACAGCCCGGGCGTGCTGCGCCGGGTGATGGCGATGGTGAAGTCGGGCAACGCCCTGTGCGTGCCCGGCAACCACGAGAACAAGTACGGCCGCCACCTCAAGGGCCGCAAGGTCCAGCACACCCACGGACTCGCCGAGACCGTCGCGCAGATGGCCGGCGAGAGCGAGGAGTTCGTCGCCGAGGTGCGGGAGTTCATCGACTCGCTGGTCAGCCACTACGTCCTGGACGGCGGCCGGCTGGTGGTCTGCCACGCGGGCCTGCCCGAGAAGTACCACGGCCGCACCTCCGGCCGGGTCCGCTCGCACGCCCTGTACGGCGAGACCACCGGGGAGACCGACGAGTTCGGCCTGCCGGTGCGCTACCCGTGGGCCGAGGACTACCGCGGCCGGGCCGCCGTGGTCTACGGCCACACCCCCGTCCCCGAGGCCACCTGGCTGAACAACACCATCTGCCTGGACACCGGCGCCGTCTTCGGCGGCAAGCTGACCGCGCTGCGCTGGCCGGAGCGCGAGCTGGTCGACGTACCGGCGGAGCGGGTCTGGTACGAGCCGGCGAAGCCGCTGCGCTCCGAGGCGCCCGGCGGCCAGGACGGCCGGCCGCTGGACCTGGCGGACGTGCAGGGGCGGCGGGTCGTGGAGACGCGGTACCAGCCCCGGATCACGCTGCGCGAGGAGAACGCGGCGGCCGCCCTGGAGGTGATGAGCCGCTTCGCGGTCGACCCGCGGCTGCTGCCGTACCTCCCGCCGACCATGGCGCCGACGGCGACCTCGACGGTGGACGGCTACCTGGAGCACCCGCTGGAGGCGTTCGCGCAGTACGCCGCCGACGGGGTCGAGCGGGTCGTGTGCGAGGAGAAGCACATGGGCTCGCGGGCCGTGGCGCTGGTGTGCCGGGACGCGGAGGCGGCCCGCAGGAGGTTCGGCGTCGACGGTCCGACGGGCTCGCTGTACACCCGTACCGGCCGCCCCTTCTTCGACGACCCGGCGACCACGGAGGCGGTCCTGGACCGGCTGCGCGCCGCGGTCGGCGCGGCCGGCCTGTGGACGGAGCTGGACACGGACTGGCTGCTGCTGGACGCCGAGCTGATGCCCTGGTCGCTGAAGGCGTCCGGGCTGCTGCGCGCGCAGTACGCCGCGGTCGGCGCCGCGTCCGGCGCGGTGTTCCCGGACGCGCTGGCCGCGCTGCGGGGCGCGGCGGCGCGCGGGGTGGACGTCGGCGACCTGCTGTCCCGGCAGCGCGAACGGGCCGCCGACGCGGCCGCGTTCACCGCCGCCTACCGCCACTACTGCTGGACCACCGACGGCCTGGACGGCGTGCGGCTCGCGCCGTTCCAGGTCCTCGCGGTCCAGGGCCGCAGCCTCGCGGGCCTGCCCCACGACGAGCAACTGGCCGTGCTGGACCGGCTGGTGGAGCACGACGGCAGCGGCCTGCTGCACACCACCCGGCGCCTGTACGTCGACACCGGCGACCCGGAGTCGGTGCGGGCGGGCGTCGACTGGTGGCTGGAGATGACCGGCCGCGGCGGCGAGGGCATGGTCGTCAAGCCGCTCGGCGCGCTGGTCCGCGACGGCGAGGGCCGCCTGGTGCAGCCGGGCGTGAAGTGCCGGGGCCGGGAGTACCTGCGGATCATCTACGGCCCGGAGTACACCCGCCCCGACCACCTCGCCCGGCTGCGGGGCCGCTTCCTGCAGCACAAGCGGTCCCTGGCGCTGCGCGAGTACGCCCTGGGCCTGGAGGCCCTGGACCGGCTGGCCGGGGGCGAGCCGCTGTGGCGGGTGCACGAGGCGGTGTTCGGCGTGCTGGCCCTGGAGTCGGAGCCGGTCGACCCGCGGCTGTGAGACACCGCGCGCCCGCCGCCCGCGCCCCGGTCCGCCGGGCGCGGGCGGCGGGCCTCAGTCCACCAGCCGCAGCCGCCGGGCGCACACGCCCACCTCGACGGTCTGGCCCCAGGTGAGGTCGAGGGCGTCGGTCTCCATGCCGTCGCCGAAGACGACCAGGCGCTCCGACTCGACCGTCAGGCGCAGCCGGGCGGCGGCCGTCAGCTCCCCGGCGACCAGCGCGGTGCCGGTCGCCGGGGAGGGCCACGCCTCGCGCACGAACCACAGCAGGCGGTCCTCGGTCGGCGCGGGCAGCCGCAGCGAGGCGTGCCGCTCCTGCCACACCGAGCGGATCCAGCCGGTCGCGCCGGTGCCGGTGCCGACCAGCACCCCCGAGGAGGCCTGGGCCTCGACGACACCCCCGTCGCCCTCGAGGCCCAGGCGGTAGCGGGCGGTCCGGTGACCGGCGGCGCCGAGGTACACCTCGTTCAGCGCCACCAGGCGCTGGGTGTCGTCGGCGACCGCCTCGACCATGGTCAGCCCGGCCGTCGACGCGCGGCCCTCCAGCGCCCCCGGGATCAGCGCCGCCGCGTCGGCCGGGGCGTGCCGGACCAGCACGCCGGGGTTGCGCCCCGGGTCGGTGTCGATGCCGATCACCGGCTGGTCCGACAGGTACTTGGCGACGTTCGCCACCAGCCCGTCCTGCCCGACCACGACCACCACGTCCTCCGGCGCGAACAGGAACCGGTCCAGGTCGGCCCGCTCCACCCGGGACTGGCGCCAGCTCAGCGGGATGGCCGCCGTCACCTCGGCCAGCGCCCGGCGGGTGCGGTGGTGGCGCTCGGCGACCTCCTCGATGTCCCGGCCCCGCGAGGCGAGGAAGAAGGCCGCCTGGCCGTGCGTGCCGTGCCGGCCCACCAGCTCCTCGTACTCCGTGGTGCGGTGGACCAGCACGGCCCGCGGGGCCAGGCTCACCCGCGGCCCCCGGGGGGTGTCCCGTCGACCGCGCCGGGCTCGCCCCGCCCGGTCGACGGGGCGCCGCCGAGCCGGCTGAGCAGCCCGGTGAGCACGTCGGGGGAGACGGTGACGCTGTCGATGTGCGGCAGGTTCTCCGCCAGCCGGGTGCCGGTGAGCGCGTGCAGCACGGCTACGTCGACGTCGGCGTGCACCCGCAGCCAGGCCGCCTGCGCCTGGGCGCGGGCCTCGCCCACCTCGCGGGCCGCCTCGGCCTCCGCGCGGGCCAGGCGCACCGCGCGGTCGGCCTCCGCCGCGGCGAGCCGGGCCGTGCGGGTCGCCTCCGCCTCCGCCAGCCGTTCGGTGCGCCGCGCCTCGGCGTCGGCCAGCGCCACCTGCCGGGCCGCCTCGGCCTCGGCGAGCCGCACCGCGCGGGACGCCTCCGCCCCGGCCCGTACCTTGTCGGCGGCCGCGCCCTCCTCGGCCTCGCGCCGGGTGTTGGCGCCGCGCTGCTCGACCAGCCGCTCCTCGCGCTTGGCCAGTTCGATCTGGCTGGCCAGCTCGTTCTCCGCGATGGCGCGCTCGCGTTCGACCGCCACCGCGCGCCGCTCGTAGGTGGCCCGGTCGGCCTCCTGCTGGATCTGCTCGCGGGCCGGAGTGCGCAGGGCCCGCTCGACCTCGGGCTCGGGGCGCAGCGCGACGACCCGGACGGCGACGACCTCGATGCCGGTGGCCGGCAGCCGGGGCTCGGCGGCCAGGCCGGCCGCGATCCGGTCGCGGACCGCGCCGACCCCGTCGACCAGCGCCGACGCCAGCGGGGTCCGGGCGAGGACCGCGAGGGCGTGCTGCTGGGCCGTCTCGGTCAGCAGCGTGCCGAGCTGTTCCAGGGGTGCGCCGCGCCAGATGCCGGTGTCCGGGTCGATGGAGAAGTCCAGGCGCGCGGCGGCGAGGGCCGGGTCGCCGACCCGGTAGGTCACGGTGGCCTGCACCGCCACGTCCTGGAAGTCGGCCGTGCGGGCGTGGAAGGTCATCGCCAGCTCGCGGTCGTCGACCGGGACCTCGGACAGCGCGGCGGTCAGGGAGCGGTACCAGAAGCTCAGCCCCGGGCCGTCGTGCACCAGCCGGCCCGAGCGGTGGTACCGGACGTGCGCCGTCGGCGCGCCGCGCAGGTGGCGCCAGCCCAGGCGCCGGGTGATGTCGGCCATGCGACCCCCTCGCTCATTCTCGTCATCGAGACGATAATCGTCCCGTCCGCTTGTCGTCAAGGGGACGAAAAAAGGGGGGCGGGGCAATGAGTCGCGGCGGAACCGGGGTGAACCCCCGCCTCCGCGGTCAGGATGAAGGCATGGGATTCCACGTCGACTCCGAAGCCGGGCGGCTGCGCCGCGTCATCCTGCACCGGCCGGATCTCGAGCTCAAAAGGCTCACCCCCAGCAACAAGGACGCGCTGCTCTTCGACGACGTGCTCTGGGTGCGCCGGGCGCGCGCCGAGCACGACGGCTTCGCGGACGTCCTGCGCGACCGCGGCGTCGCCGTCCACCTCTTCGGCGACCTGCTCACCGAGGCCCTGCACGTCCCCGAGGCGAGGGAACTCGTCCTGGACCGCGTCTTCGACGAGAAGGAGTACGGCCCGCTCGCCACCGACCCGCTGCGCGCCGCCTTCGACGCGCTGCCCGCCGAGGAGCTGGCCGAGGCCCTCATCGGCGGGATGACGAAGCGGGAGTTCCTGGAGGGGCACGAGGAGCCGGTCTCGGTGCGCTTCCACGCCATGGAGCTGGACGACTTCCTGCTGCGGCCGCTGCCCAACCACCTCTTCACCCGCGACACCTCCGCCTGGATCTACGACGGCGTCTCCATCAACGCCATGCGCTGGCCGGCCCGCCAGCGCGAGACCGTGCACTTCGAGGCGATCTACCGCCACCACCCGCTCTTCCGTGACGAGGACTTCCACCTCTGGTCCGAGGGGCAGGCCGACTACCCGTCGACCATCGAGGGCGGGGACGTGCTGGTGATCGGCAGCGGGGCGGTCCTCATCGGCATGAGCGAGCGCACCACCCCGCAGGCCGTCGAGATGCTGGCCCACAAGCTGTTCGCGGCCGGGTCCGCGCAGACCATCGTGGCCCTCGACCTGCCCAAGCGGCGCGCCCTGATGCACCTGGACACCGTGATGACGATGGTCGACGGCGACACCTTCACCCAGTACGCGGGCCTCGGCATGCTGCGGTCGTACACCATCGAGCCGGGCGTCGGCGAGAAGGAGCTGAAGGTCACCGACCACCCGCCGGAGCACATGCACCGCGCGATCGCCGCCGCCCTGGGCCTGAGCGAGATCCGGGTGCTCACCGCCACCCAGGACGTGCACGCGGCCGAGCGCGAGCAGTGGGACGACGGCTGCAACGTGCTCTGCGTCGAGCCGGGCGTCGTGGTGGCCTACGAACGCAACTCCACCACCAACACCCACCTGCGCAAGCAGGGCATCGAGGTCATAGAGATCCCGGGCAGCGAGCTGGGCCGGGGCCGCGGCGGACCGCGCTGCATGAGCTGCCCGGTGGAGCGGGACGCCGTGTGAGGACGGGGCGGGGCGGGAGTGGCCGTATATAAATTCTGTTCCTCGTATACACTTCCACCGTCATCCTGCCCCGCCCGCCTTCGTCCCCCCTGGAGCGCCCCCATGGCGACTGTCCCGACCGCCCTCGCCGGCCGCCCCTTCCTCAAGGAGCTGGACTTCACCGGGGAGGAGCTGCGCGCCCTGGTGGGGCTGGCCGCCGAGCTGAAGGCCGCCAAGAAGGCCGGGACCGAGACGCGCCGGCTCCAGGGGAAGAACATCGCCCTGATCTTCGAGAAGACCTCCACGCGCACCCGCTGCGCGTTCGAGGTGGCCGCCGCCGACCAGGGCGCCTCCACGACGTACCTCGACCCGGTCGGGTCGCAGATCGGGCACAAGGAGTCCGTGAAGGACACCGCCCGGGTGCTCGGCCGGATGTACGACGCCATCGAGTACCGCGGGGACAGCCAGGCCAAGGTGGAGGAGCTGGCCGCCTACGCCGGCGTGCCCGTCTACAACGGCCTCACCGACGACTGGCACCCCACCCAGATGCTCGCCGACGTGCTCACCATGACCGAGCACACCGCCAAGCCGCTCACCGAGGTCGCCTTCGCCTACCTCGGCGACGCCCGCTTCAACATGGGCAACTCCTACCTCGTCACCGGCGCCCTGCTCGGCATGGACGTCCGGATCGTCGCCCCCAAGACCTACTGGCCCGCCCAGGAGGTCGTCGAGCGTGCCCGGGAGCTGGCCGCGGCCAGCGGGGCCCGCGTCACCCTCACCGAGGCCGTCGAGGAGGGCGTCGCGGGCGCCGACTTCGTCGCCACCGACGTGTGGGTGTCGATGGGTGAGCCCAAGGCCGTCTGGGACGAGCGCATCGCCGCGCTCTCCCCGTACGCGGTGACCATGGACGTGCTGCGGGCCACCGGCAACCCGGACGTGAAGTTCCTGCACTGCCTGCCGGCCTTCCACGACCTGGGGACCAAGGTCGGCCGCGAGATCCACGAGAGCCACGGCCTGGGCTCCCTGGAGGTCACCGACGAGGTGTTCGAGTCGGCCCACTCGGTCGTCTTCGACGAGGCGGAGAACCGGCTGCACACCATCAAGGCGGTCCTGGTGGCCACCCTCGCCTGAGCCGAAAACGGCGGCCCCTAAGGGGTGTGCGGCCGCCACTGCGGCGGGACCGTCGCCAGCCGGAACCACACCGCCTTGCCGTTGTCGGTCGGGCGGTGCCCGCAGGACGAGCTGAGGGCGCGGATCAGCAGCAGCCCCCGCCCGTGCTCCTGCCAGGGGTCCGGCTCCCGGCCGGACGGGCGGGTCAGGTCGCCCGGCGGCGCCGGGTCCGGATCGTGCACCTCGACCCGGCAGCCGGTCGGCAGCAGCTCCACCACCAGCTCTATCGGGCCGTCCCCGGCGGTGTGCTCCACGGCGTTGGCCACCAGCTCCGCGGTGAGCAGCTCGGCAGTGTCGCTGTCCGCCCCGTGGGCCGGCTCCGTCAGCGCCGTGCGCACCAGCGCACGGGCCACGGGCACGGCCGCGGCGGAGTGCGGCAGCGCGATCCGCCAGGAGGCGGGCGAGGCGGGGGGTTCGTGCACAGCGAGTCCGTTCATGGCGCAGGGTCCTGCGAGCGTCGTCATCACGCGGTCCTGCTTTCCGACCTCAGGAATGGTACGGCGGCCCCCGGCAGGGGCGCACGACGGGCGCCGCACGGGACCGGCGGCCCCGCTACCGGGCGGCTTACCCGGGTGAACGCCCCGGCTCGTCCCGGCGATCCCGTTGTTACGGCCTTGTCGACGAGCGGTGACACCGCCGCCCACCCGTTCCGCGCCCACCTTGTGTCGCCCTCGTGACGACAGTCACGGACGGGTGATAGTTTCGACGGGTGAGTCCCTTCCTCGGATCCGCCGCCCGCACCGCCGACTGGGAGCACCTGCGCGTCGAGCACGACGACGGCGTGGCCACCGTGACCCTGGCCCGCCCCGACAAGCTCAACGCCCTCACCTTCGGCGCCTACGCCGACCTGCGCGACCTGCTCGCCGAGCTGGCCCGGGAGCGGTCCGTGCGGGCCCTCGTCCTGGCCGGCGAGGGCCGCGGCTTCTGCTCCGGGGGTGACGTCGAGGAGATCATCGGCGCCACCCTCGCCCTGGACACCGCCGAGCTCCTCGACTTCAACCGGATGACCGGCCAGGTCGTACGGGCGGTCCGCGAGTGCCCGTTCCCGGTGGTCGCGGCCGTGCACGGGGTGGCCGCGGGCGCGGGCGCCGTGCTGGCCCTCGCCGCCGACTTCCGGGTCGCCGACCCCACGGCCCGCTTCGCCTTCCTGTTCACCCGGGTCGGCCTGTCCGGCGGCGACATGGGCGCGGCCTACCTTCTGCCCCGGGTGGTCGGCCTCGGCCACGCCACCCGGCTGCTCATGCTGGGCGAGCCGGTGCGCGCCCCCGAGGCCGAGCGCATCGGCCTGATCAGCGAACTGGCCGAGGAGGGCCGGGCCGGCGAGGCCGCCGCCGCCCTGGCCCGCCGCCTCGCCGACGGCCCGGCCCTGGCCCACGCCCAGACCAAGGCCCTGCTGACGGCGGAGCTCGACATGCCGCTGGCGGCGGCGGTGGAACTGGACGCCGCCACGCAGGCCCTGCTGATGAACGGCGAGGACTACGCCGAGTTCCACGCCGCGTTCACGGAGAAGCGCACCCCGAAGTGGAGGGGGAGGTGAGGTCGCGATGCGTGTCGCGGTCATCGGCGGTGGTCCCGGCGGCCTGTACGCCGCGGCCCTGCTGAAACGTCTCGACCCGGCCCGCGAGGTGACCGTCTGGGAGCGCAACGCCCCCGACGACACCTTCGGCTTCGGCGTCGTCCTCTCCGACGAGACCCTGGGCGGCATCGAGCACGCCGACCCCGCCGTCCACGACGCCCTGCGGCGCCACTTCGTGCGCTGGGACGACATCGACGTCGTGCACCGGGGCCGGCGGCACACCTCCGGCGGCCACGGCTTCGCCGCCCTCGGCAGGCAACGGCTCCTGGACGTCCTGCACCAGCGCTGCCACGACCTCGGCGTCGACCTGCGCTTCCGCTCCCCGGCCCCGCACCCCGGCCGGCTGGCCGCCACGCACGACCTCGTCGTCGCCGCCGACGGGATCCACAGCACCACCCGGCAGACCTGGGCCGAGGCGTTCCGCCCCCGCGTCACCGCCCACCGCTGCCGCTACATCTGGCTCGCCACCGACTTCGCCTTCGACGCCTTCCGCTTCGAGATCGCCGAGACCGAGCACGGCGTGGTGCAACTGCACGCCTACCCCTACGCGCCCGACGCCTCCACCGTGATCGTCGAGATGCGCGAGGAGGTCTGGCGCGCGGCCGGCTTCGACGAGCTGGGCGAGGAGGAGTCCACCGACCGCTGCGCCAAGATCTTCGCGGAGGCGCTCCGCGGCCGGCCCCTGCGCTCCCACCGGTCGGCGTGGACGACGTTCCGCACGGTCACCACCGAGCACTGGTCGCACGGCAACGTCGTCCTCCTCGGTGACGCCGCCCACACCGCGCACTTCTCCATCGGCTCCGGCACCAAGCTCGCCGTCGAGGACGCCCTCGCCCTCGCCGCCTGCCTGCGCGAACACCCCGACCGCGACACGGCGTTGGCGGCGTACGAGGAGGAGCGCAAGCCGGTCGTGGCGTCCACCCAGCGGGCCGCCCGGGCGAGCCTGGAGTGGTTCGAGAACCTCGCCCTGTACCTCGACCAGCCGCCCCGCCGGTTCGCGTTCAATCTGCTCACCCGCAGCCGGCGCGTCACCCACGACAACCTCCGGCTGCGCGACGCGCGGTTCGTGGAGGCGGTGGAGCGCGAGTTCGGCTGCCCGCCCGGCACGCCCCCGATGTTCACGCCGTTCCGGCTGCGCGGACTGACCCTGCGCAACCGGGTCGTCGTCTCGCCCATGGACATGTACTCGGCGGCCGACGGTCTGCCCGGCGACTTCCACCTGGTGCACCTGGGCGCCCGGGCCCTCGGCGGTGCCGGGCTGGTGATGACCGAGATGGTGTGCGTGAGCGAGGAGGGCCGGATCACCCCCGGCTGCACCGGCCTGTACACGGGCCGGCAGGCCGAGGCGTGGCGGCGCGTCACCGAGTTCGTGCACACCCGGGCGCCGGGCACCGCGATCGGCGTCCAGCTCGGGCACTCCGGCCGCAAGGGCTCGACGCGGCTCATGTGGGAGGGCATGGACGAGCCGCTGCCCGACGGCAACTGGCCCCTGGTCGCGGCCTCCGCGCTGCCGTACCGGCCGGGCAGCCAGACACCGCGCGAGCTGTCCCGGGCCCACCTGACGGACCTGCGCGAGCAGTTCACGGCGGCGGGCCGCCGGGCCGCCCGGGCCGGGTTCGACCTGCTGGAACTGCACTGCGCGCACGGCTACCTGCTGTCCGGGTTCCTCTCCCCGCTCACCAACCGCCGCACCGACGCCTACGGCGGCAGCCTGGACCGGCGGCTGCGCTTCCCGCTGGAGGTGTTCGACGCGGTCCGGGCCGTCTGGCCCGACGAACGGCCCATGACGGTGCGCATCTCCGCCACCGACTGGGCCGAGGGCGGCACGAGCGCCGACGACGCCGTGGAGATCGCCCGCGCCTTCGCCGCGCACGGCGCCGACGCCGTCGACGTGTCCACCGGCCAGGTCGTCGCCGAGGAACGCCCGGAGTTCGGGCGGTCGTACCAGACGCCGTACGCCGACCGGATCCGGCACGAGGCGGGGGTGCCGGTGATCGCGGTCGGCGCGATCTCCTCCTGGGACGACGTCAACTCCCTGATCCTGGCCGGGCGCACGGACCTGTGCGCGCTCGCCCGGCCCCATCTGTACGACCCGCACTGGACGTTGCACGCCGCCGCCGAGCAGGGCTACTCCGGGCCGGGCGCCGTGTGGCCCGAGCCCTACCGGGCGGGCAGCCGGCGCCCCCGGACCGGACGCACGGACACCCCCAAACCCCGCCTCACACTGAACCCCTGAGAGCCCGTCAGCTGTTGGAGGCCGTCAGGCGTCCTGCCGGGGCACCCCCGCGAACTCCGCGCCCGCGTCCCGCAGCCGGCGGTGCAGGCCCCGGAACACCTCGGCCGAGCGCACGCCCGGCCAGTCGGCGGGCAGCAGCCGGGCGGGCAGGCCCGGGTCGGTGTACGGCAGGTGGCGCCAGGAGTCCAGGGCGAGCAGGTAGTCGCGGTAGGCCTCGGCCGGCGGGGTGTCCGCGCGCCGCTCCCAGGCGCGCAGGACCTCCTCGTGCCGGTCGAGGAACGCCTCGTGCTCCTTGGCGATGGCCGCCAGGTCCCACCACCGGGCCACGGACTCCACGGTCGCGGCGAAGCCCAGGTGCTCCCCGCGGAAGAAGTCGACGTACGGGTCGAGCCGCAGCCGCCGCAGGCTGTGCCGGGTCTCCTCGTACAGCCGGGCCGGGGCGATCCACACGCCGGGGGCCGCCGTGCCGAAGCCGAGGCCGGCCAGCCGGGAGCGCAGCACGTGGCGCTTCTGCCGCTCCGACTCCGGCACCGAGAACACCGCGAGCACCCAGCCCTCGTCGTCGGGCGGCGCGGACGCGTAGACGCGCCGGTCGCCGTCCTCGAGCAACTGCCGTGCCTCGGGCGAGAGCCGGTAGCCCGCGGCGCCCTCGGCGGTGCGGGCGGGCAGCAGCAGCCCGCGCCGTTTCAGCCGGGACACCGAGGAGCGCACCGAGGGGGCGTCGACGCCCACCGCGGCGAGCAGCCGGATCAGCTCGGCGACGGGCACCGGGCCCGGCGCGAAGCGGCCGTAGGCGCCGTAGAGGGTGACGATCAGGGACCGGGGAGCGTGCTGGTCGGACACGTTGATCATTTTAAGTCGTCGGCGTCACTGCCGGTCGCCCCCGGTGCGCAGGCGGAACCGCTGGAGCTTGCCGGTCGCGGTGCGCGGCAGCGCGTCCAGGAAGACGACCTCGCGCGGGCACTTGTAGGGCACCAGCTCCTGCCGGACGAAGCCGCGCAGCGCCTCCGCGTCCCGCCGGGCACCCCCGCGCAGCACCACGAAGGCGACCGCGACCTGCCCGCGGTCCTCGTCCGCGCGCCCGACGACCGCCGCCTCCACCACGTCCGGGTGGCGCAGCAGCGCCTCCTCGACCTCGGGTCCCGCGATGTTGTACCCGGCCGAGATGATCATGTCGTCGGCGCGCGCCACGTACCGGAACCAGCCGTCGCTCCCGCGCACGTAGGTGTCCCCGGTGACGTTCCAGCCGTCGCGCACGTAGTCGCGCTGGCGGGGGTCGGCGAGGTAGCGGCAGCCCACCGGGCCCTGGACGGCGAGCAGTCCGGGCTCGCCGTCGGGCACGGGCGCGCCGTGCGCGTCCTGCACCCGCGCCCGCCAGCCGGGCACCGGGAAGCCGGTGGTGCCGGGCCGGGCGTCCTCGTCGGCGGCCGACAGGAAGATGTGCAGCAGCTCGGTGGCGCCGATGCCGTTGATGATGCGCAGCCCGGTGCGCTCGTGCCAGGCGTGCCAGGTGGCCGCGGGCAGGTTCTCGCCGGCCGAGACGCAGCGGCGCAGGGACGACAGGTCGTGGGCCCCCGGCTCGCTCAGCATCGCCCGGTACGCGGTCGGCGCCGTGAACAGCACCGACACCCGGTGCCCGGCGATCGCGGGCAGCAGCTGCCGGGGGCCCGCCTGCTCCAGCAGCAGCGCGGAGGCGCCGGCCCGCAGCGGGAAGACCACCAGCCCGCCGAGGCCGAAGGTGAAGCCCAGCGGGGGACTGCCCGCGAACACGTCGTCCGCGCGCGGCTTCAGCACGTGCCGGGCGAAGGTGTCGGCGACCGCGAGGACGTCCCGGTGGAAGTGCATGCAGCCCTTGGGGCGGCCCGTGGTGCCCGAGGTGAACGCGATCAGCGCCACGTCGTCGCAGGCGGTGGCCACGGCCCGGTAGGCGCCCCCGGGTGCCGGGCGGCGCAGCAGGTCGTCGGGCGCGTCACCGCCGTACGTCGTGATCCGCAGGTCCGGCACCTCGGCCTTGGCGAGGTCGTCCACCGCCCTAACGTCGCACAGCGCGTGCCGCACCCGGGCGATCCCGCAGATCGTGCGCAGCTCCTGCGGGCGCTGCTGGGCGAGGACCGTGACGCACACCCCGCCCGCCTTGAGCACCGCGAGCCAGCAGGCGGCGAGCCAGGGGGTGGTGGGGCCGCGCAGCAGCACCCGGTTGCCGGGGACCACGCCCAGCCCGCCGGTCAGCACGTGCGCGATCCGGTCGACGCGGGCCCGCAGCTCGCCGTAGGTCCAGGTGCCGTCCGGGGTGCGGAAGGCCGGGCGGTCGTCGGGCGGGCCCTGCAGCAGCTCGGCGGCGCAGTTCAGCCGGTCCGGGTAGCGCAGCTCCGGCAGGTCGAGGCGCAGTTCGGGCCACTGCTCGGGCGGGGGCAGGTGGTCGCGCGCGAAGGTGTCGACGTGGGCGGAGTCGTGCATGTCCGTGCGCCCCCTTGCCGGTCCGGCGTCGTGGTGGGCTCGCCCGTCGAGCGTATCGTGTCGGTGACGGCAGTCAACGGGGCGCGATAAGGTCGGGGCAGTGCACGGGAGAGGGGACCGGCGATGCCCGCATTCTCGCTCGGACCGGAACGGACCGCCTGGTGTGCCGAGCTGCGCGCCCTGGCCGCCGACCGGCTGCGCCCGCTCGCCGGGAAGGGCGAGCCCGGCCGGGTCAACCGGCCTCTGGTGGCCGAACTCGGCCGACTCGGCCTGCTCGCCCGCCTGTTCACCTCCGGCGCCCTCGACCTGTGCCTGATGCGCGAGTCCCTGGCCCGGGTCTGCACCGAGGCGGAGACCGCCCTCGCCCTCCAGGGCCTCGGCGCGCACCCGGTGCACGCCCACGGCACCCCCGCCCAACGGCAGCGCTGGCTGCCCGCGGTGGGCGAGGGCCGCGCGGTCGCCGCCTTCGCGCTCAGCGAGCCCGGCGCCGGCTCGGACGCGGCGGCCCTGACCCTGACGGCCACGCCCGACGGGTCCGGCGGCTGGCGGCTGACCGGCGAGAAGACGTGGATCTCCAACGCCCCCGAGGCCGACTTCACCACCGTCTTCGCCCGGACCACACCCGGCGCGGGCGCCCGGGGCGTCACCGCCTTCCTCGTCCCCGCCGGCCGGCCCGGCCTCACCGGCACCCCCCTCGACATGCTCTCCCCGCACCCCATCGGCACCCTCCGCTTCGACGCCGTCCCGGTCACCCCGGACGACGTCCTCGGCGAGGTCGACGCCGGGTTCCGGGTCGCGATGGGCACGCTCAACCTGTTCCGGCCCAGCGTCGGCGCCTTCGCCGTCGGCATGGCCCAGGCGGCCCTGGACGCCACCGTGGAGTGGACCGCGCGCCGCGACGCCTTCGGCGGCAAGCTCAAGGACCTCCAGGGTGTCGCCCACCAGGTCGCCGAGATGGCCTTGCGCACGGAGGCCGCCCGCCTGATGGTGTACGCGGCGGCCACGGCGTACGACAGCGGTGCCCCGGACGTCCCCGGGCGCGCCGCGATGGCCAAGCTGCTCGCCACCGAGACCGCGCAGTACGTCGTCGACACGGCCGTCCAGCTGCACGGCGCACGGGCCCTGCAGCGCGGCCACTTGCTGGAGCACCTCTACCGGGAGGTGCGCGCGCCCCGCATCTACGAGGGGGCGAGCGAGGTCCAACGGGGCATCGTCGCCAAGGAGTTGTACCGGTCCCGCGAGGAGGGCGGCGCATGAGCGTGCAGCGGGTCAACCCGCCGGAGCTGTCCCCGCCGGCCGGCTTCTCCCACGCGGTGGTGGCCACCGGCTCCCGGGTGGTGTTCCTCGCCGGGCAGACCGCCCTCGACGGTGACGGCCGGGTCGTCGGGGCCACGCTGCCCGAGCAGTTCGAGCGGGCGCTGGCCAACCTGCTGACCGCGCTCGCCGCCGCGGGCGGCACACCCGCCGACCTCGCCCGGGTCACGGTGTACGTCACCGACGTCGCCGCCTACCGCGCCCACGCCGCCGAACTGGGCCGCGCCTGGCGCGCGTCGGCCGGGCGCGACTACCCGGCGATGGCCGTGGTCGGGATCGTCCGGCTGTGGGACGAGCAGGCACTGGTGGAGCTGGACGGCTTCGCGGTGCTGCCCGACTGAGCCGGGCGCGCCCCGCAGGTCGTCAGGCGGCGGTCGCGAGGGCGTCCGCCGGGAGCCGGTGCGGGGCGAGCACCCGGCCGTCCGGGAGCAGCGCACCCGAGTCGTCGAAGACGATCGTGCCGTCGCACAGCAGGTCCCAGCCCTGCTCGGGGTGCGCGGCGACGACGTGCGTGGCCCGGCTGTCGGCCGGCCGTCCGCTGGGCCGGGTCTGCGTCGGGGTCGGGTGGGAGCACATGGCGCACCTCCGCGTCGAGGGAGTGGGACCGGCCGTACGGGCCGTCCCGCCTGGACCGACGGTGCGCCCGCCGGGACCCGCCCCGCCAGGGGGTGCGGCGAAGCGTGACAGCACCCGGACGTCCCCGCGACCGTTCGCCCACGCACGTCGCGGACTCGCCACCGAAGGGGTGACGATCACGGCGGTCGGCACGGCCTCCCGGTAACCAGTGGAAGACCTCACACACCGCACCACCCCGCCCCACCCAGGAGGTCATCCCGTGTCCCTGCGTCCTCTGCGCCCTCTGCGTCCCCTGTTCGGCGCGGCCGCCGGCGCCGCCCTGCTGTTCACGGCCGTCGCCCCCACCGTCACGGCCTCGGCCGGCGTCCTCGAGTCGGTCACCGTCGACGCGGTCGGCCGGATCGCCCCGGACGGCACCGTCACCCTCTCCGGCACCTACCGCTGCCTCGGCAGCAGCGGCCCCGTCTTCGTCAGCTCCTCCGTCAGCCAGGACACCGCGCCGCGGACCCGCTACGGCATCGGCGGCACCCGCGCGGTGTGCGACGGCGCCGAGCACACCTGGCAGAACACCGGACGGCCGTCCGACACGCTCACCACGGCCGGGACGAGCAGCCCCCTGAAGGCGGGCGCGGCCCACGTCGAGGCCACGCTGATGGAGCTGCGCCCCCACGGCATCGTGCCGCTGCCCCACGTCCACGCGACGCAGGTGCAGGACGTCCAGCTGAGCGCGGTCTGAGCGACGGCCGGCCGGGTCCGGACCCTCGACGGGGCCCGGACCCCGCGCGGGATCGCCCGGCCCTTCCGGTCACCCGGTGCTGCACACCGTCCTGGGGGCCGCCCCGCCGCCCGCGGTGTGCGCGGACCGCGCGTCCTGCACCCGCTGCACGTCCTGGAGGAGACCGGCGATCCCCGGGTCCTGGCCGGCGGCGACCCGGGCGAGGGTCAGCAGCACCGCCTCGTAGAAGGCGTCCCGGACGGCAGGTGCCATGACGTCCGAGGCGTCGAGGCAGCGGGGGCCCGCACCGAGCCGCCGCGCGATCTCGCGGGCGACCGGCCCGCCCTCGGCCGTGACCCGGCGGTTCGCCGAGAAGACCCCCGCCCCCGCCAGCTCGGCCCACTTGCGCTGCCCCTGGGCGGAGGCCAGCCGGCGGATCAGTGCCCGGGCCCGGGGACTGTCGCCGAACAGCGCCGCGAAGTCGCCGGTGACCTCGTGGGCCCGCACCGGGCCGCCCCCGGGCAGCAGCGGAGCGGAGTCCGTCATGCGCGCGCGACCCGCCTCGCCGCCGTAGAACGAGGGCGCGAAGGAACCCTGGTGCTCCAGGGTGCACCCGCCCCAGCCGTCGAACAGCAGCCCGTTGCCGTCCGGGTCGCCGCGGTGGTCGGTCAGCAGGGCGTGCGCGGCCGCGCCCCGGTCCTGCCGGAGCAGCCCGGCCCACACCTCCCACGCCTCGCGCACCGGCGCACTCCGCCACCAGCGCGTGCCGCCTGCGCCCCGGGCCCACTGCTCGTAGACGTGCGGACCCGCCCGCTGGAGCACGAGGTCCTCGATCCAGTCGGTGCCGGGCCAGCCCGACGCGCCGTCGTCGCCCATGCCGAGGCACCAGCTCCGCAGGGGCGCCGGTCCCCGGGCCGGCGCCTCGTCCTGCCGGTACCAGACGACGCTCTTCAGGTCCGCCTTGACCGGGACCCAGTACAGGTGGTCCGAGGGCGAGCCGGCCGACATCCAGGGCGCGCCGTACTCCTGCGGGTCGTAGAGGTCGTCCAGCGGCTCCAGCAGGTGCTGGTCGGCGTACTCGGCGAGCTCACCGATGCCCGGCATGATCACGATGTCCGGGGGCTCGCCCGCCTGCACCTTGGCGAGCAGCACCTCCCGCTGGGCGGCGGTGCCCTGGTAGCGGAACGGGATGCCGAAGCCGCGCAGCAGGGTCTCGAACCGGTCCGCCTGCCCCGCCGTCCACGTCCCGAGGATCGTCACCGGCTCCTCCCGGTCGTGCCGCGCCCACAGCACCACCGTGGAACCGGCGGTGACCAGCAGCATCACCAGGGCGAGGACCAGTAGCTTGAACCGCCGGGTCACAGCCGCCTCCAGTAGTCCTTGTCGAGCCGCAGGCCCAGCCCCAGCGCGGGCAGTGCGACGGCCAGCAGGCTGCCGGTGAGGGTGGCCCGGTACACCCGGTCGGCCCAGGCGCCGTCGTCGGTGTCCTCCCGGACGTCCTCCGACCGCTTGGTGACGCGCTTCTGCGCATCGGCCGGTTCCGGGCCGACGCGCCGGGACACCTCGGTGATCTGCCGCAACCCCCCGACGGCCCGGGTGAGTCCGTCCTCCGTCGCCGACACCGTCATCAGCGGCACCACCGCGAGCAGCACGGTGAGGGCGAACGCCGCGAGCAGGTACGCGTTCCAGTCCCGGCCGCAGCGGTCGCGCAGCACGAACAGCGCCGAGAGCAGCGTCGACGCCAGTGCGGCCAGGGCGCATTCGGCGAGCCACCACACGCCGCGCTGCACCCCGCCCATGGCCGCCGTGGCCTCCGCGTGCCGCAACTGCACCCGTTGCAGGGCGTCCAGGCGGGGCACGAGCCCCACGCCCTCGCGGGTGAGCAGGGAGTGGGCCTCCTGGAGCTTCTGCTCGCGCATGAGGGGCTGGTCGCGGTAGAGGGAGGCGCCGAGGGTGAGCGAGTCGGTGTAGGTGGCGAGCAGGCCCTTGACGGTGCCGAGGTCCTGGTCCGTGCGGTCGGCGATCCGGGACAGGCCCTGGTCGGCGGCCGAGAGCTGGGACCGGTAGGTCTCGCCCGAGCCCGCGACCCCGATGAGGTTCCCGGCCACCAGCACGTGGACCTCCTGGTCGGCGCGCAGCGCCGCGAGCCGGGTGGCGGCCAGCCCCTGCACGGCCGGCGCCTCCCGGGCCGCGAGCGCGTCGGCGTTGCGCTGGACCTGCCGGCACGACAGGAACAGCGCGCTCGCCGCGACGGTCGCGAGCAGCACCAGCACCAGCAGGTGCACCTCCAGCAGCCGCCGGGTCCGCCAGGGGCGCAGGAGGTCGCGCCAGAGGGCGGCGGGGGAGTACCGGCGTCGGAGCGCGGCGGGGGAGCGCCGCTTCGTGGAGGTGGCGCCCCCGAACGGCGTGCGACCCCCGCCCCGCCCGCGCCCGAAAGGTGTACGGCCCCCGCCCCGCCCGCGCCCGGTGGTCGTCACCGCAGGGCCCTCCCGCACGCGATGCAGTAACGGGCCTCGCTCCCGGCCGGGTTGCCGCAGGCGCCGCAGTGCGGGCCCGGCCGGGACCCGGCGGTGTCGGGCAGCGGTGCGCCGGGACGGGACCCGGCGCGCAGGATCATCGGGCCGAGGGTGCCGGCGTCGACGGCGCGCGGCCGCACCCGTCCCGCGGACGCGTCCTCGATGTCGGCGACCGCCCGGATCTCGTCCAGCACCCAGTCCGTGCCGAACCGGGCCGCCAGCCGGGCGGCCTGCCCCAGGCAGTCCTCGGCGGTGGCCGGCCGGTCGTCGCGCAGGGCGGCGAGGCCGCGCCGCAGGGCATCGCGCATCCGGGCGGTGGCGTTGAGCTCGCGCACGCTGTCGGCGCCCGCCGGGACGTGGGGCGGGGACTGCCCGGGCAGGTGCCAGCGGGCGGTGACCGCCGCGTGGAAGTCGCCGATGGAGACCAGGGCGAACAGCAGCTCGGTCTCCAGCGGGTCGGCTCCGGAGTCGGCGACCAGGGTGAGCAGGTAGTCCCGCCGGCCCTGCTCCCACTGGTAGGTCGGGAAGCTCCAGCGGTGCGGCCGGCCGGGCTGGGGCAGACCGCCCAGGCGGTGCGGCCGGGGCGCCTTCTCACTGAGCGAGACCTGGCGCACGCACGGCCGCACGGTCACGTCGATCGGCAGCCGGGGCGTGTGCACCCGGCGCAGGCGCCCGATGGCGTCGGTGACCGCCCGGCCGAGTCCCTCGTCCACGAACTCGGCCGTCCCGTGCAGCCGTTCGGCGAGGGCCAGCAGCGGATCGGGGGACCAGTCCGTCCCCACGGCGAACACGTCACAGGTGAATTCACCGGCACACGCTTCCAGTTGCTCCTCCAGGCGGCTCTCGCCGGCCGCGCTGCTGCCGTCGGTGATCAGCACCAGGTGCCGTACGGACGCCGGCCGGCCGGCGAGCAGGGCGTGCGCCCTCGCCACCCAGGCGGCGTACCCGGCGGGGCGCGGCCCGTCCCGGTGCAGCGGCAGCGACCCCGTGACGAAGGCCGCCCGGCGCCGCTCGTCGTGGTCGGCGACGGCCCACTCCTCACCCCCGCGCGGATAGCAGCGGACCGGCTCGGGGCCGCTGCCCAGCACGGCGAAGGAGATGCGGTCGGGCAGGGCGCGCAGCGCCGCGGGCAGGGCGTGCCGGACGGCCGCCCGGTTCTCCTCGGCGACGTCCACCGCGACGACCACGGCGAGCTGGACCGCGGGCAGGTCGGTGGGGGCGCCGTCGGCGGACACGTCGACCCGCAGGTGCGCCTCGATCTTGGCGCTGCGGTGCGGGCGCAGGTCGCGGCCGAGGTCCACGTGGAGCCGGATGCCCGGCTGCGGCGGCCGGGTGAGGCTGCTCATGTCGTACGTCACCGCTCCTTCGCGCCGCCGTCCGGTCGGTCGTCGTCCGTTCCCCGCCGCCACGCCCCGAAGGGCCCGCGGCAGTCGCCGCGCCGTACGGTCAGAACACCGTCTGGGGCCGTACGGCGTGCAGGAGGTCCACCAAGTGCTCGTGCGCGGCGGGCTCCTCCTGGTGGTGGGCCGCCAACCGTGCGTACAGGGACTCCAGTTGTTCGCGCAAGACCCTCTCGGGCGCGCTGAGGCGGCGCAGGGCGCGGGCGTCGAGCCGGCCGCGCCCGCCGCCCGGGCCCGCGGGGCCGGGACGGTCGCCGAGGTGGTGCACCGCGTCCAGCTTCCACTCGTGGAACTCGGTGCGCAGGCGCAGCGCCTCGTCCTCGGACAGGCTCGGCTCCACGGCGCCCGGTCTGCGCCCCACCAGGCCGGCCAGCTCGGCCAGCGCCGCGTCGACCTCGGCGGGTACGGGCAGCGGGTCGCCGTCGCCGGGCAGCCGGGCCGCGCGGATGCGCAGGGCGGCGATCCGCGCGACGGTGTGGTCCAGCGTGCCCGGCCGGACCCGGCCGAGCACGTCCACGGCCGCCCGCCGGTCACGTGCGCGGAGCGCGAGCCTGGCCAGGCCCAGGGCGGCGCCGCCGTGCGCCGGATTGCGTGCGAACACCGCCTCGTACAGCTCCCGGGCGGTGGGCCCGGCCGCGTCGTCGCCGAGCCGCTCCGCGCAGTAGGCCAGCGCCAGCTTGGGGGCGTACTCGCCGGGGAGTTCGAGGTGGACCCGCGTGAAGTGGGCCTTGGCGTCGGCGACCGGGCGGGGGTCGCCGTCGAGTCCGGCGGCGCGCAGCGCGAGGAGGGCGCGGTGCCACTCCAGCCGCCACCGGCGCACGGCGGACGGGCCGGGGACGGAGTCCGCCGTGTCGAGTTCCTCCTGGGCCCGGTCCAGGTCCTGCCGGGTGTCGCGCCCCAGCAGGACGCGCACGTTGTGCAGACAGATCTCCACCGACCGCGGTTTCTCGCCCTCCTGCCGCAGGAGCCGGCCCGGGTCGTAGCCGCTGCTCACCTCGAACCGCGCGGCCTGCGGGTCGCCCGGGTAGGGCCTGGGCACCGGCAGACAGGCGGCGATCTCGGTGGGGGTGGGGGCGCCGGGGTCGAGCGCCGGCGCCACGGGCGGCTCGTACCGGTCGCGGCGGGGCCGCCCCAGCCAGTGCTCGATGCCGGGCACCGTGCCGAGCCGGGCGCCCAGCAACCGGGTGGACGGCCGGAAGTAGTCGGAGGGCTCGGGCGGGTCGCTCTTGCCACGCAGCGCCCGTATCTCCCGCAGGGCGCCGCGCAGTTGGCCGAGCATCTCGCGGGCGTCGGTGAAGCGGCGGCCGGGGTCGGTCCGTACGGCGCGGTCGACGACCCGCTCGAAGGACGCGGCGCCCAGTCCCGGGACCTCGGTGACGGCCCAGCGGGCGAGTTCGCGCAGGGTGACGCCGACGGTGTGCAGGTCGTGGGCGACGGTGGGCACGGCCGTCGTCCCCGTCTCCGGCGCCATGTAGTCGGGCGTCACGTGCGCGGGCGGCTGGGTCTGGCCCTGCTCGCGCATGCCGCCGAGGTCGATGACCTTGACGCCGTCCCGGTGGTGCACGACGTTGGACGGCTTCATGTCCCCGTAGACGAAGACGCGTTCGCCGTCGGCGTGCAGGTGGACGAACGCTTCGAGGATCTGGCAGCCGTACGTCGCGACGTGCTCGATGTCGAGGACGGCCTCACCGCGGCGGACCTCCTCCACGACCGCCGCGAGGGTGCCGTCGCCGACGTCGTCCATGACGATGTACCCGCCGGTGACCGTACCGCTGCCGTCGCCTCGGGCGACGAAGTCGCGGATCTGGACGATGCGGGGGTGACGGATGGCGACGAGGTTGCGGCGCTCCACGTCGGCGAGCCGCACACCGTCGTGCTCGTACCGGTTGAGCAGCCCCTTGACGGCGACGACGTCCCCGAGGTGGGTGTCCTCGGCGAGGTAGACCCAGCCCTGGCCGCCGTGCGCGATGGGCCCCATGATCCGGTACTGGTCGCGCAGCAGGTCCCCCTCGGCGAGCTCGGGCCGGTACGAGTAGCGCTCGCCGCAGGCCGGGCAGAAACCCCGGCTCGGCACCGGGCCCTCGGTGTAGGGCGGGGCGAAGGTGATGCCGCAGTCGGCGGACGAGCAGCTCATGCGGACGCGCAGCGGCGCCTCGGGACGCACGAGGCGTTCCGCGGCGGGACGCGGCTCCCGCTCGGGCAGCGCCAGCAGAGCGCGCGGGCCGTGCTCCCGCGGGTCGTCCGGCAGGGCGGGCAGCCCGGGCCCGTCCTGCGCGCGGCCGCACACGGCACAGTGGCCGCCGGCCAACAGGGTCCCGCCGCAGGGTGCTCCGCTGAAGCGGCGGTGCGGACAGGTCGTCATCCTGGCGTGCCCCTCCCGGTCATCGGCCCCCTCCGGTTCCGTGTCCCGCACGGTCGTCCTCCTCCCCGGCCGGGCGGTGCGGGGGCGCCGGCGCCGTGGCGGGAGGTGGAGCGCAGGCCCGTCGGCATCAACGCCCCCCGTGGCGGTCGAGGTCGGCGCGCAGCGTCCTGATCAGGGCGCGCAGCCGGGCGAGTTGCCGGTGCGGGTCCCGCTCCTCGTCGATGCGGCGGCGGGTGACCCGGTGCCGCTCGGCGGTCTCGGCCACCGGGCCCAACGAGGCGCTGTCGACCACGTCCAGGCGGATCGACCGGCTCAGCTCCACGCGCTGGAGACGGTCGAGCAGCGCGTCCGCCCGGTGCAGGAGCGCGGGCCGCAGGAGCCGGTCGCAGGCCTCGTCCCAGCCCGGCCCGCCCTCGCGACGGAAGACGAGCAGCAGCCGGAAACCGACGGACCGCAGCCGTTGCAGGACGTCGATCAGGGCGCCCGGCTGCGGCTCCTCGTCGAGGCCGTCGACGAGGAGGGTGACGGGCCGGGCGGGTGGGTCACCGGCTGCCGGGACGGCCCGACCGGGTGCGGGGGCGTGACCGGCCGCCCGATCGGCCCGGCCGGGTGCGGGTGTACGACCGGCCGCCGGAGCGGCTCGGCCGGCTGTGTCCGTGCGACCGGTCGCCGGAGCGACCTGGCCGGCTGTGTCCGTGCGACCGGTCGCCGGAGCGGGCCGGGGCCCGGCGCCGCGGAGCCAGTCGTAGTACGCCAGGTACGCGCCGGCCGGGAAGGCGATCCGGCCCAGGGCGTGGTCGATGAGGTCCGGCACGCGGGCGCCGCCGCGGTGGACGACGTCGGCCCGGTGGGTGAGGTGGCGCAGCGAGCGTTCCTTGCCGCCGCCCGGGGGCACCACGGTGATCTTCACCGGGTCCTCGTCCGGGTGGTCGAACCACCGGGTCACCCGTGCCTCGAAGCCCCGGTCCCAGGCGTCGGGCCGGCTCAACTCCGCGACGTACGGCGACAGTCGGGCGATGCGGTCGACGGGGATCAGGTACGAGAAGGCGAGCCGGTTGTCCTCGGGGAGGAAGGCGCCGAGGTCGCCGCGCCAGCTGACGACGAGCCCGACGACGCGGACCGGCCGGTCCTCCCGCGGCCGGGTGCACACGGCCGCGCCGCTGAAGCCCTCGCGCACCACGTCCGCCTTGGTGACGGCGTCGAGCTGGACCAGCTCACCGCTGGCCCCGCCGATGCGCCCCCACAGGCTCATCCCCTCGTCGAAGCCGTCGGCATAGCCGGTCGCGTACACCTCCATGCCGCCCCACACCCCGGGGTCCAGCGGGGCGGGGCGCGCCTGGGGCCGCGGGCTGTCCAGGCGCAGTACGGCGACGTCCTCGCCGTCCGCCCGTTCCGGCAGCCAGCCGCCGGGCAGGACGCGGGCGCGGACCGGGGCGAGCGCGCTGTTCTCGGCGAACTCGGCCCACAGCACGGCGTCCGGGCGGCCCACCACGTGCGCACAGGTCAGCGCCGTCCACTGGTCGACGAGCACACCGGCACCGCAGACCGGACCGTGCGCGTCGTCGCGCCGCAGCCGCAGTCTCCAGTCCGCACGTAACTCCCCCATGTCATCTCACACTACGGCCACAGCGGGGTGCGTCCCTAGACTCGGGAGCAGGCTGCTCGACACGCATGTGGCCAGGAGTTGACCGACTCGGTGCTCAACTTCGGCCAGGACTGGGCTGTTTGAGTCATCTGAAGATCAATAACCTGGCTCCCGAGTCCCGTAGTCGACCTCGAGGAGTCCCGTGTCCGTCGCACCGCAGCTCCCTGACATCCTTTCGCCCGAGTTCGCCGCGGACCCCTACCCGGCGTACGCGGTGATGCGGGAGAGGGAGCCCCTGATCTGGCATGAGGCCACCCGCAGCTACATCGTCTCCCGCTACGAGGACGTCGAGCGGATCTTCAAGGACAAGAAGTCCGAGTTCACGACCGACAACTACGACTGGCAGCTGGAGCCGGTGCACGGCAGGACGATCCTGCAGATGAGCGGACGGGAGCACGCGGTGCGCCGGGCCCTGGTGGCGCCCGCCTTCCGCGGCAGCGACCTGAGGGAGAAGTTCCTGCCGGTCATCGAGCGCAACTCCCGCGAGCTCGTCGACACCTTCCGCGCCGCCGGGTCCGCGGACATCGTCAGCGACTACGCGACCCGCTTCCCGGTCAACGTCATCGCCGACATGCTGGGGCTGGACAAGGCCGACCACGCCCGCTTCCACGGCTGGTACACGGCCGTCATCGCCTTCCTGGGCAACCTCGCGGGTGACCCGGACGTGACGGCGGCCGGCGAGCGCACCCGGGTCGAGTTCGCCGACTACATGATCCCGGTCATCAAGGAGCGGCGGGAGAAGCCGGGCGACGACCTGCTGTCGACGCTGTGCGCCGCCGAGGTGGACGGTGTGCGGATGAGCGACGAGGACATCAAGGCGTTCTGCAGCCTGCTGCTCGCCGCCGGCGGGGAGACCACGGACAAGGCGATCGCCGGCATCCTGGCCAACCTGCTGACGCACCCCGAGCAGCTGGCGGCCGTGCGCGCGGACCGGAGCCTGATACCGGCGGCCTTCGCGGAGACCCTGCGCTACACCCCGCCGGTCCACATGATCATGCGGCAGTCCGCGGTGGACGTGGAGGTCAGCGGCGGAACCATCCCGGCCGGGGCGACGGTCACCTGCCTGATCGGCGCCGCCAACCGCGACGAGCGGCGCTTCAGCCATCCGGACCGCTTCGACATCTTCCGCGACGACCTCAGTACGACGTCGGCGTTCTCCGCCGCCGCCGACCACCTCGCCTTCGCGCTCGGCAGGCACTTCTGCGTCGGCGCGCTGCTGGCCAAGGCCGAGGTGGAGACCGGGGTGAACCACCTGCTGGACGCCATGCCCGACCTGCGTCTGGCCGACGGCTTCGACCCGGTCGAGCAGGGCGTGTTCACCCGCGGCCCGCAGTCGCTGCCGGTGCGCTTCACCCCGGTCACCGCCTGAAGGGCGCGGACTCCCGGCCCCCGAGGGGGCCGGGTCCCGGTCCCCGGCCCGTCGACGGTGCCCGGCCCGCCTGGGGTCCCCGGCCCGTCGGCAGTCCCCGGCCCGTGGGCGGTCCCCGGCCCGTCGGCAGTCCCCGGCCCGCGTCGGTTCAGCGCACCGCCGGGGTGAACTCCACCGGCAGGGACGTCAGTCCACGCATCCAGATCGACGGACGCCAGGTCAGCTCCTCCGGCTCGACGCCCAGCACGAGGTCGGGAAGGTGCTCCATCAGCGTCTCCACCGCGGTGCGTGCCATGACGTCCGCCAGCAACGGCGCCGGGTACGGGCAGCGGTGCTCGCCGTTGCTGAACGACAGGTGGGCGGAGTTCTCGGCGCCGACGTGCGACTCGGGCCAGATCTGCGGGTCGGTGTTGGCCGCCGCCAGACCCAGCACCACGCAGTCGCCCTCACGGATGAGCCGCCCGCCCAGCTGGGTGTCACGCACCGCCCAGCGGCCGATGAAGTTCTGGGTCGGCGTGTCCAGCCACAGCACCTCGTTGAGCGCGTCGCCGACGCTGACCCGGCCGCCGGAGACGTTGACCGCGAACCGCTCGTCGGTCAGCAGCAGGCGCAAGGTGTTGCCGATCCAGTTGCCGGTGGGCTGCTGGGCCGCCGCGATGACCGAGATCAGGTCCTGGACGACCTCCTCGTCGGTGAGGCCGGCCGGGTCCAGCAGCATCCGCGAGGTGACGTCGGGGCCGGGCCTGTCCCGCTTGTCCTTCACGAGCTGCATGATGCGCTCGCCGACCCGCCCGTAGGCGGCCACCGGGTCGTCGCCCTCACCGGCGTCCAGGGAGATCCGCAGGTCGTCGACGAGTCGCTCGGTGTCCGCGCCGCCCTGCTCCATGCCGCACATCCACAGCACCGCACGAGCCGGCAGGGCGTGGGCGTACCCGCTCATCAACTCGGCCTGCCCGCTGCCCGCGAAGCGGCCGATGAGCTGCTCGGCGATCAGCTGGCACTCACGGGCCAGCTCGAACTGGTCGACGCCCTCCAGCGCGTGCGTGATCACTCCCGCCCGGCGCTGGTGCTCGGCGCCCTCGGTGAACAGCACCGACGGCTGGTGGCCCACGAAGGGGAGCAGCGGCCAGTCCGGCGGGATGTGCGGCCACTGGTTCCAGCGCCGCGAGTCCCGCGCGAACAGCTCGTCGTGACTGGTGACGAACGACACCTCGGGGTAGCCCAGCACCAGCCAGGCCGGGATGTCGTTGTCCAGCAGCACGGGTGCGACCGCGCCGTGTTCGCGGCGCAGCGTCCGGTAGAGCTGGGAGGGCGTCTGCTGGTACTCCAGGCCGCCCAGGGGCACGGCCCGGGAGTGTGCGGGGCAGCCGGGCGGGGGAGTGGCGGCCCCCGACGGGGAGGCGGCGGTGTCGCTCATGGGGTGCCCTCCTGGGACAGTGCCAGTGCGTACAGGTGGTCCACCAGGCAGATGAGGACCTCCTTGCAGGACGACCTCAGCCGCGCGTCGCAGTCGATCATCGGCACGTGCTCGCCCAGGGCGAGCGACTGGCGGATCTCCTCCAGGGAGAAGCGGCGGTCGTCGCCGTCGAAGCGGTTGACCGCGACCACGAACGGCGTGCGGTGGTGCTCCAGCCGGTCGATCGCGTACCAGGAGTCCTCCATGCGGCGGGTGTCCACGAGGACCACGGCGCCGAGCGTGCCCGAGAACAGGCGGTCCCACAGGAACCAGAACCGCTCCTGCCCCGGTGCGCCGAACAGGTAGAGCACCATGTGCTGGTTGAGGCTGATGCGCCCGAAGTCGAAGGCGACGGTGGTGGTGGTCTTCTGCTCGACGCCCGTCGTCTCGTCGACGCCCCGTCCCGCCTGCGTCATCACCTCCTCGGTGTTCAGCGGCCGTATCTCGCTGACCGAGCGCACCAGGGTGGTCTTGCCGACGCCGAAGCCGCCCACGACGACGATCTTCAGGCCGGTCTCGGCGGCATCGGCCAGCGGTGTGCGCTGCAGCGGCAGCTCAGAGGTTACGGAGCCCATGGAGGACCTCCTGGAGCAGTGCGGTTTCGGGGAGGCCCGCGACGGATGCGGCGGCGCGGGGATGACGGGCGCTTACCTTGCCCATGTCGTGCAGGTCGCCGAGCAGGATCCGTACCACGGTGACGGGCAGCGCCAGTTCCGCCGAGATCTCGACGACCGCGGTGGGGTGCCGGCACAGCTCCAGGATGCGGACGTGCTCCGACTGCATGCCCTGGGTGGGCTCGCTCTCGCTGACGACCAGGGTCACCAGGTCGAACGAGTCGTCGGCCTCGCTGCGCCCACCCGTGACCATGTACAGCCGGTCGGGATCACCGACGTCCACGGGTTTGCGGATCACGCGGTGGCACCCCTGCCGGCGGGGGTGCGCGGCTCGGCCCGCAGGTGGTCGCCGATCTGCTCGACCAGCTCGGTCATCTGGTGGCCCACCACCCCCGGGTCGGCGCTCTCCTCGGCCACGACGGCGAGGTGCGCGCCCTCGCCGGCCTCCACGATGAACAGCAGGCCGCCGTGGAACTCGGTCATCGAGTGCCGCACCCCGCCGGTGCCGTCACCGAACTCCACCGAGGCGCCCTGCGACAGGGCCTGGATGCCGGAGCAGATGGCCGCCAGCTGGTCGGCCTGGTCGAGCGTCAGGTGCGGCGTCCAGCACAGCTTCAGTCCGTCCCGCGACAGGACCAGGGCGTGGCGGGTGCCCGGCGTGCGCTCCAAGAGGTTCGTCAGCAGCCAAGTCAGGCTGGTGTCAGTGGTCTCCATGGTGGGTGGGGCCGGGCGCGGACCGGTCAGGGCCCACCCGGCCCGTACCTCCAATCAGGCGAGGTGGGGCAACAGGTGCAGGAGTGGTGGCCGGACGGGAGCGCCCGCGAAGGCCGGGTCGGGGAGGGGCTACTCGTCGTGCGGGGCCGGCCGCGGGTCCTCGGTGCCGGACGCCGCGCCGTGCCGGCCGCGGTGGAAGGCGCCGAACCGGCTGCCGGCGTCACGCGCCGGACCCGGCGCCGGCTGCGTGCCGGACGGGGCGGCGTCCGGCCGCTGCCGTTCGCGCTCCGCCTCGGCCATGGTGCGGCCCGGGGCGCGCACGGGCAGACCCCCCGGGGTGGCCGCCCGTCCGCCGGCCGCGCCGACGGGGCGGGCGGGAGCGGTGTCCGCGTCGGGTGTGCGGGTGCGCACCGGCAGGGGCTCGGCGGCCGCGGCCACCGGTTCCGGCACGGCCACCGGTTCCGGCACGGCCACCGGCGCCGGCCCCGAGTCCTGGTCGCGCCGGGACCGCTCGGCCACGACCGGCTCGCGCTGCTGGGCCACGAGCTGCGGCGGCAGGAGCACCACGACGCCGGTGCCGCCGCGCGAGGAAGGACGGTAGTTGACGCTGATGCCGTACTTGACGGCGAGCCGTCCCACCACCGCCAGGCCCAGCCGGGTGCCCTGCAGCGAGGCCAGGTCGGTGACCTTGCCGGACACGGCCTCCTCCGCACGGCGCATGGCCGCGTCGGACATCTTCAGTCCGCTGTCCTCGATGGTGACGACGAGGCCGGCGCTGCGCTCCTCCACATAGACGTGGACCTCGTCGATGGGCGGCGAGAAGTTGGCGGCGTTGTCCATGAGTTCGGCCAGCAGGTGCATCACCCCTTCGGCGGCGAAGCCGGAGAGGGCGGCCTTGCTGGAGTTGTGCAGGCGCACCCGCCGGTAGGCGGCGATCCGGCCCACGGCACCGCGCAGGATGCTCTCCACCACGATCGGCTTGTTCCACACCCGGCTGGAGCGCCCGCCCATCAGCAGGGCGAGCCGGTCGGTCATCAGCCCCAGCTGCGAGGTGCTGTGGTCCAGGCGCAGCAGGTCACCGAAGACTTCCCCGCCGTGCCGGTCCTGCATGTCCCGCAGGTCGGCGAGCATGCTCACGGTCTTGGCCTGCACGCGGCTGAGGGCCTTGGCGGACGCGGCCTGCGCGGCAGCGGAACGCCGTTCGCTGTAGGCGAGTTCCCGCACGAACCACTCGGCCGGATCACGCAGCAGCCCGCTGCGCGGCCACTCGAACCGGGTCAGCACGGTGTCGGCGGAGCTGCCCTCCCGCAGCAGCGCCACCGCCGCCGGGAGGGTCTGCGTGGTCAGGCGCTCCAACTCGGCACTGCCCTGTGCCAGTTCCTCGCGCAGCGCCCGCAGTTCACCCTCGGCCCCGGTGGCGCGCCGGTGCGCCGCGGCCACCTCGGTGACGAACACCTCCGCCAGCTGGCGCAGATGAGGGTCGGACGGCGCGCTCGCGTGCGCCAGTGCGTCGGCGGGCCGCGCGCCGCCCTTGATCTGCCGCACCAGGCCGGGCAGCGTGGCGTTGACCAACTGGGACAGCTCCGCGCCCCGTTGCATCCAGTGGTTACGGGCCGTCTCCAGCTCTCCGCCGCGCGAGGCGGCCTCCCGGCGTGCCCGGCGCAGCGACCGGGCCGTCACGGCGACCACGACCGCCAGGCACCCCCACGCGACGGCCGCGGTCCCTGCCACCCAGCCCCGCGCCCCCGCCGGGGCGACGACGACGGCCACCGCACCCCCCACGGCGGTCACGAGCAGAGCGGCGGGGAACGCGACCGGCAAGGAGCGCGCCCCCTTCACGCTCCGGCGCTGGCGGGGGCGAGCAGGCACTGGCATTCCGCGGTCCCTCGGTCCTCGAGAACAGGAGTCGTGGTGACGACCGGACGTCGTCGGCGACCCGGAGGGCACCGGGCGACACCCGTCACCCCTCCGGATCAAGCACGCCGCTCATGCTAGCCACGCGTCCCCGTCCGCATCCCGGCCGAAGGGCCCGGCCCCGTCACGGGTTCACTTCGTCGCGAAACGATCTCACTGACACCGGCATGTGACAGGCGCGCGTGCCCGACCATGACCGTCGTGAAGCCGCAAAGAAGCCCATACCGCCCGAAGCGGGGGATCCACGAGGGGCGGTGACCGACCGAACGGGGCCCGTCTGACGCGCATTTCCGGTCAACCGGCCGCCCTCACCCGCCCGGAACCGGACCGGGGAATCCGCACACTCCCGGCGAAGCGCCCCCCGGCACACCCGCCGCCGTGTCCGAGCCGGACCGGGAAACCGGGGTGCCCGACCGGTGATGCGCGGAACACCTCCGCAACACCGGCTCAATGCTCACCAGTTGCTCACAACCCTGGGCGGGATGCCGTCGCATCCCGTCCGAGTCGATGCCCGGACGGGATGCGACGGCATCAGCGCGTCAGATGTCCCGAAAGATCTCGATCTGCGCCCCGATCGAGTTCAGGCGCTCGGCGAGGTCCTCGTACCCCCGGTTGATGACGTAGACGTTGCGCAGCACCGACGTGCCCTCCGCCGCCATCATCGCGAGCAGCACGACCACCGCCGGGCGCAGGGCCGGCGGGCACATCATCTCGGCGGCGCGCCAGCGGGTCGGGCCCTCGACCAGCACCCGGTGCGGGTCGAGGAGCTGGAGCCGGCCGCCGAGGCGGTTGAGGTCGGTCAGGTAGATCGCGCGGTTGTCGTAGACCCAGTCGTGGATGAGGGTCTGGCCCTGCGCGGTGGCCGCGATGGCCGCGAAGAACGGGACGTTGTCGATGTTCAGGCCGGGGAACGGCATCGGGTGGATCTTGTCGATCGGCGCCTCCAGCTTGGAGGGGCGGACCGTCAGGTCGACCAGGCGGGTACGGCCGTTGTCGGCGACGTACTCGGGCGTGCGGTCGTGGTCGAGGCCCATCTCCTCCAGCACCGCGAGCTCGATCTCCAGGAACTCGATCGGCACCCGGCGCACCGTCAGCTCCGACTCGGTCACCACCGCGGCGGCCACCAGGCTCATCGCCTCGACCGGGTCCTCGGAGGGGGAGTAGTCCACGTCCACGTCGATCCGCGGCACGCCGTGCACGGTGAGCGTGGTCGTGCCGATGCCCTCGACCTCGACGCCCAGCGCCTCCAGGAAGAAGCACAGGTCCTGGACCATGTAGTTGGAGGAGGCGTTGCGGATGACGGTCACGCCGTCGTGGCGGGCCGCGGCGAGCAGCGCGTTCTCGGTGACGGTGTCCCCGCGCTCGGTCAGCACGATGGGACGGTCCGGGCGGACGGAGCGGTCGACGACGGCGTGGTACTGGCCCTCGGTCGCCGCCACCTCCAGGCCGAACCGGCGCAGCGCGATCATGTGCGGCTCGATGGTCCGCGTGCCCAGGTCGCAGCCGCCGGCGTAGGGGAGCATGAAGCGGTCCATGCGGTGCAGCAGCGGGCCGAGGAACATGATGATGGACCGGGTGCGCACGGCGGCCTCGGCGTCGATGGCCGCCAGGTTCAGGTCGGCCGGCGGCACGATCTCCAGGTCCACGCCGTCGCTGATCCAACGGGTGCGCACGCCGATGGAGTTGAGGACCTCCAGCAGGCGGTAGACCTCCTCGATGCGCGCCACCCGGCGCAGCACCGTGCGCCCGGTGTTCAGCAGGGAGGCGCACAGCAGGGCCACGCAGGCGTTCTTGCTGGTCTTGACGTCGATGGCGCCGGACAGCCGGCGCCCACCGACCACGCGCAGGTGCATCGGACCGGCGTAGCCCAGTGAGACGATCTCGCTGTCGAGGGCCTCACCGATTCGGGCGATCATCTCAAGGCTGATGTTCTGGTTGCCGCGCTCGATGCGGTTGACGGCGCTCTGGCTGGTGCCGAGCGCCTCGGCGAGCTGCGTCTGCGTCCAGCCCCGGTGCTGACGGGCGTCACGGATGAGCTTGCCGATGCGTACGAGGTAATCGTCTGACATGAGGTTGAGGTTATCTCAGATATGAGATGGCGCCTCTTGGGGGGTCCGTTCGGGTGACGGGATGTCAGTGCCCGCCGCCCTTGCGGGTCTTCCGCCACCCGAAAGGTCCGGGCAAATCCATCGATGTCGTACGACGTCCGGTGCTGCTGTGGGTGTGCCGGGGCCCGTTCTTGCCGCCGGTGGTGATGGACCACGAGCGCTTGTTGATGTTCAGGCGTACCCCGGGAAGGATCTGGAAGCTCTTGCGGAAGGTGAGGGGCATCGGGCCTCCTTGCGGTCCGGTTCGGTTCGTTGGACTGCGGTTACCCCGGCTTCCCGAAATGAGACGCCCCGCGTCCCGTGCGCGAACTGGCGAGTCCCCGTGCACGCGTTGGTGCCTCCGGCCTGCGGCCCGGACCTACGGTGACGGACGACCTTCCCCGCCGCCGCGGAGCGTCCCGGCGGCGGTACGTCACGACCTCAGGGGGAACCACTCATGCGCCGTCGCAGTCTCGGCGTCCTCGCCGCAGCGGGTGCACTCGCCGCGTCCGTCGGGGTCTCCGCCCCGGCCTCGGCCGACGTCTCGCACCCCACCTGCCCCAGGGGGGCCTTCTGCGCCTACTCCGCGACCTTCGAGGGCGGCCGTCTGCTCCTCGCGACCCAGGCCAACTGGTCCGGCACCCTCACCAACGTCCAGTCCACCTTCAACAACGGCTACCCCGACCCCGGCGCCGACCACGTCCAGCTGGGCTACACGGCGGGCGGCGTCAGCTACTCCACCTGCATCCACTACGCCCCCGGCAGCGGCCAGTACGCGCACCAGTGGAACAACATCACCATCAAGTCGGTGAGGTGGCGCGGCGAGTGCTGACCCGGCTCGCCGTCACCGGCCCCCACCGTCCACCCGACACCGCTCGAGGAGCCCGGATGCGCCTGCGCGAGCGCGCGGCAGCGGCCGTCATCGTGAGCAGCGCGATCGTCGCCGCGCTCGCTCCCCAGGCCATGGCCGCCCCGATGCCGTGGGAGACCAGCAGGACACCCACGACCCTCACCCATCACCGAACGCCCGCCGGCAGCGGCACGGTCACCGTGCTGTGCGCGCCCCCCTGCTACCAGTAGGGGCCGGGCGCCCGTCCACTCACAGGGGGATTCACATGCGCATGCACAGGGCTGCCACCGGTGCGGCCGCGGTACTCGTACTGGCCGGAGGGGGCATCCTCATGGGTGCCGCCGGGGCCCAGGCCGCGCCGACGGCCTGCCACACGGTGATCAGGGTCGTTCCGGTCACCGTTGTCGTACCCCAGCAGGTGTACGAGAACGGGCACTGGGTGACCAGGTACGTCCCCGTGACCCGCTACGACACCATCTCGACGATCGTGTGCGACTAGCACTCGTCCCGGACAACACCCACGGCCACGCCCCGCAGCAGCCGGGACCGCTGCGGGGCGCGGCCGCGATGCCACCCGTCACCGCCCAGCCGCGCCCGGCCGCCGCCGTGCGACCCGGCAGCCGGACGACACCTCCGCCCGCGACCAAGCGGCACATCTCTGCCTACGACCGGACGGCACCACCGCCACCCGCCGGACGGCCCGCCGCACCCCCCACCCCCGCCCGGGCATGACCTTCCCGCCCTCATGTACTAGAGTTATCTCGACATCGAGATATCTGCCGAGGCGCACCGCAGCCGCACGCACATCGGTCTGGCAGTAAGGGTTACCTAACTTAGCCTAACCTCAGCGCACGGGTCGAGCCGGCGTGGCGGCAGGATCGTGGTGGTACGCGCACATCAATGAAGGAGACTGTCGTGTCGGCGAACAGCTTCGACGCCCGCAGCACGCTGCAGGTGGGCGACGAGTCGTACGAGATCTTCCGGCTGGACAAGGTCGAGGGCTCCGCGCGCCTTCCCTACAGCCTGAAGGTGCTGCTGGAGAACCTGCTCCGCACCGAGGACGGCGCGAACATCACCGCCGACCACATCCGCGCCCTCGGCGGCTGGGACTCCCAGGCCCAGCCGTCCCAGGAGATCCAGTTCACGCCGGCCCGCGTGATCATGCAGGACTTCACCGGCGTGCCCTGCGTCGTGGACCTCGCCACCATGCGCGAGGCCGTCAAGGAGCTCGGCGGCGACCCGGCCAAGGTCAACCCGCTCTCCCCGGCCGAGCTGGTCATCGACCACTCCGTGATCGCCGACAAGTTCGGCACCCACGACGCCTTCGCCCAGAACGTCGAGCTGGAGTACGGCCGCAACCGCGAGCGCTACCAGTTCCTGCGCTGGGGCCAGACCGCCTTCGACGACTTCAAGGTGGTCCCGCCGGGCACCGGCATCGTCCACCAGGTGAACATCGAGCACCTGGCCCGCACGATCATGGTCCGTAACGGTCAGGCCTACCCCGACACCCTGGTCGGCACCGACTCGCACACCACGATGGTCAACGGCCTGGGCGTCCTCGGCTGGGGCGTCGGCGGCATCGAGGCCGAGGCCGCGATGCTCGGCCAGCCGGTCTCCATGCTCATCCCGCGCGTCGTCGGCTTCAAGCTCACCGGCGAGCTGCCCACCGGCACCACCGCCACCGACCTGGTGCTCACGATCACCGAGATGCTGCGCAAGCACGGCGTGGTCGGCAAGTTCGTCGAGTTCTACGGCGAGGGCGTCGCCGCCACCTCCCTGGCCAACCGCGCCACCATCGGCAACATGTCGCCGGAGTTCGGCTCCACTGCCGCGATCTTCCCGATCGACGGCGAGACCCTCAAGTACCTGCGCCTGACCGGCCGTTCCGAGCAGCAGGTCGCCCTGGTCGAGGCGTACGCCAAGGAGCAGGGCCTCTGGCTGGACCCGAAGGCCGAGCCGGACTTCTCCGAGAAGCTCGAGCTGGACCTGTCCACCGTCGTGCCGTCCATCGCCGGCCCGAAGCGCCCGCAGGACCGCATCGAACTGTCGCGCGCCGCCGAGCAGTTCGCCGCCGACGTGCTCAACTACGTCGAGGCCGGCGTGACCGGCGGCGACGACCGCAAGCCGGGCGTCCCGCAGCAGGAGCAGCCGCACGGTGTGCAGTCCCCGGTCGACGAGGCGTCCGCCGAGTCCTTCCCGGCCTCCGACGCCCCGGCCTACGGCAGCGACGACAACGGCGCCGGTGCCCCGCAGCACTCCGCCGTCGTCGCCGGCTCCGGCCCGTCCAACCCGGTGCGCGTCACGGCCCCCGACGGCTCCAGCTACGAGCTGGACCACGGCGCGGTGACGGTCGCGGCCATCACCTCCTGCACCAACACCTCCAACCCGTACGTCATGGTCGCCGCCGCGCTCGTCGCGAAGAAGGCCGTGGAGAAGGGCCTGACCCGCAAGCCGTGGGTCAAGACCACGCTGGCCCCGGGTTCCAAGGTCGTCACCGACTACTTCGACAAGGCGGGCCTGACCCCGTACCTCGACAAGGTCGGCTTCAACCTCGTCGGCTACGGCTGCACCACCTGCATCGGCAACTCCGGCCCGCTGCCGGAGGAGGTCTCCAAAGCGGTCAACGACAACGACCTCGCGGTCACCTCGGTGCTGTCCGGCAACCGCAACTTCGAGGGCCGGATCAACCCCGACGTCAAGATGAACTACCTCGCCTCCCCGCCGCTGGTCGTCGCGTACGCCCTGGCCGGCTCGATGAGGGTGGACATCACCAAGGACGCCCTGGGCACCGACCAGGACGGCAACCCGGTCTTCCTGAAGGACATCTGGCCCTCCGAGGCCGAGGTCAACGACGTCGTCGCCAACGCCATCGGCGAGGACATGTTCGCCAAGTCCTACGCGGACGTCTTCGCGGGTGACGCCCAGTGGCAGGCGCTGCCCATCCCGACCGGCGACACCTTCGAGTGGGACGCGGAGTCGACCTACGTCCGCAAGCCCCCGTACTTCGAGGGCATGGGCATGGACCCGGAGCCGGTCTCCGACATCACCGGCGCCCGCGTCCTCGCCAAGCTGGGCGACTCGGTCACCACCGACCACATCTCCCCGGCGGGCGCCATCAAGGCCGACACCCCGGCCGGCAAGTACCTCACGGAGCACGGCGTCGAGCGCCGCGACTTCAACAGCTACGGCTCCCGCCGCGGCAACCACGAGGTCATGATCCGCGGCACGTTCGCCAACATCCGCCTGCGCAACCAGATCGCGCCGGGCACCGAGGGCGGCTACACCCGCGACTTCACGCAGGACGGCGGTCCGGTCTCCTTCATCTACGACGCCTCCCGCAACTACATCGAGCAGGGCGTCCCGCTGGTCGTCCTGGCCGGCAAGGAGTACGGCTCCGGCTCGTCCCGCGACTGGGCCGCCAAGGGCACCGCGCTGCTCGGCGTGAAGGCCGTCGTCGCCGAGTCCTACGAGCGCATCCACCGCTCGAACCTCATCGGCATGGGCGTGCTGCCGCTGCAGTTCCCGGAGGGCCAGTCGGCCGAGTCCCTCGGCCTGACCGGCGAGGAGACCTTCTCCATCACCGGCGTGGAGGAGCTCAACAACGGCACCACCCCGCGCACGGTGAAGGTCACCACCGACACCGGTGTGGAGTTCGACGCGGTCGTCCGCATCGACACCCCCGGTGAGGCCGACTACTACCGCAACGGCGGCATCATGCAGTACGTGCTGCGCAGCCTGATCCGCAAGTAGGCACCGCCCGTACGGCAGTCGGGGGCCGCGTTCCGGGTGACCGGGGCGCGGCCCCCCGCCGTTCACGGAGACGTGTCGGTGCGCGAAGCGTTTACAGCGACGTCGATCGGCGCTACCTTCCGCCCGGGAGGTGGGAGCGCTCCCATAGGCGGACCGGAACCCGCCGGGTCCGCTCCCGCCTCCGTCACCCGCAACGGACCCGGTGGCCGATGAGCCGATCGGCCACCGGGTCCGCGAGTCGGCCGACCGGACGGGGGAGTGGGTCGGCCGAGGGGATCCCCCGGAGCCGGGCGGTGCCACGGCCGGGGGAGGGGTGCGGGGACGACGTCGTCGTCCGACAACGTTGTCCGCTGGTGGTCGTAACCGACTGTATCACCCAACGATCACTCAACGGCCATGCCTGGCGCGTGAGTTGGCTCGCACCGGGCGCCGCGCACCCGTGCCCGCCCTGCGTCGGCAGGGCGGGCACGGGAGGTCGGCGCCGTTCGCGGCGCGCCTACGACAGCAGCTCGACCTCCGTCAGGCGGGCCTCCCCGGCGAACACCAGCCGGTAGTGCCGGTACGCGCCCGGGTGGGCGACCGAGAAGGCCCGGGTCTGGCGGTTCCACGCGAAGGTCTCACCGGTGCGCCGGTCGAGGTCCGTCCAGGCCGTGCCGTCGGCGGAGCCCTGGAGGGTCCAGCCGGCCGGGGCGCGGGCCGCCTCGTCGGACGTCAGGGTGTAGCGCACCGCCCGCGTGTCCCGGGCGACCGGCAGGTCGACCGTGCCCGACACGTCCTGGCCGGTCGCCGAGGTGTCGTCGAACAGGGCGCCGTCGCCCGCCAGGGCGTCCTGCCGCGGCGTCGGCACCTTGTCGTCCCGGGTGATCGACACCGGTGCCGCGTCCTTCCCGCTGCCCCAGGCCGAGGGGCGCGGTCCCATGGTGAACTCCAGCACCGCTCCCTTCGCCAGCAGGTCGTGCGGCAGCGCCGTGGACGTCCAGGCGCGGCCGTCGACCTTCAGCCCCTGCACGTAGACGTTGCGCGTGCTGTTGCCCGGTGCCTCCACCACGAGGTCCTTGCCGTTCTCCAGGTGCACGGTCGCCTTGGTGAACAGCGGTGAGCCGACGGCGTACTCGCCGCTGCCCATGACCAGCGGGTAGAAGCCGAGCGCCGAGAACAGGTACCAGGCCGACTGCTCGCCGTTGTCCTCGTCGCCGTGGTAGCCCTGGCCGATCGAGCTGCCGGTGTACAGCCGGGACAGCACCTCGCGCACCTTGGCCTGGGTCTCCCAGGGCCTGCCCGCCGCGTCGTACATGTAGGTCACGTGGTGCGCGACCTGGTTGGAGTGGCCGTACATGCCCATCCGCACGTCCCGCGCCTCCGTCATCTCGTGGATGACGCCGCCGTACGACCCGGCGAACTCGGGGGAGGCGGTCTCGGGCGTGGCGAAGTAGGTGTCCAGCTTCTGCGCCAGCTTGTCGCGCCCGCCGTACAGGTTGGCCAGGCCCCGGGTGTCCTGCGGGGCGGTGAAGGCGTAGCCCCAGCCGTTGGTCTCGGTGTAGTCGTAGCCCCACACGCGCGGGTCGTACCGGTCCGACGGCACCCGCCAGGCGCCCTTCTCGTCGCGGCCCTGGAAGAACCCGGCCCGGGAGTCGAAGAGGTGGACGTAGCCGAGGGCGCGGTCCATGAAGTACGCCGACTCCTCGGCGTAGCGCTTCTCGCCCGTGGTCCGGTACAGCTGCTGTCCCATCCGGGCGATGCCGTAGTCGTTGAGGTAGCCCTCCAGCGCCCAGGACAGCCCCTCGTGGGTGGCGGTGCCGGTGTAGCCGAGGAACGGCGAGGTCGCCATGCCCTTGCGGCCCACGCCCGACGACGGCGGCACCACCGTGGCGTTCTTCAGCGCCGCCTCGTACGCGGCCCGCGCGTCGAAGGGGACGCCCTTGACGTAGGCGTCGGCGAAGGCGACGTCCGAGGAGGTGCCGGTCATCAGGTCGGCGTACCCGGGGGAGGACCAGCGTGAGATCCACCCGCCGTCCCGGTACTGCTGCACGAACCCGTCGGTCAGCTCGCCCGCCTGAGTGGGCGTCAGCAGCGCGTACGCCGGCCAGGCGGTGCGGTAGGTGTCCCAGAAGCCGTTGTTGACGTACACCTTGCCGTCGACGATCTTCGCCCCGGTGTGCGTCGGCGTGTCCGTGCCCGGCATCGGCGAGAACGGCGAGGCGTACCGGTACGTGGAACCGACCTTCTCGAAGCCCGAGTTGGGGTACAGGTAGAGCCGGTAGAGGCTGGAGTACAGGGTCGTCAGCTGGTCCCGCGTGGCGCCCTCGACCTCCACCTTGCCCAGCAGCCGGTCCCACTGGTCGCGCGCCCGGTCCCGCACGGTGGTGAAGTCCGTGCCGGCGGGGATCTCCTGGCGCAGGTTGTCGCGCGCCTGGTCCACGCTGATCAGCGAGGTGGCCAGCCGCAGGGAGACCGTGCGGTCGGCGCCCGCGTCGAAGCGCAGGTAGCCGCTCGCACCGCTGGACGCCCCGTCCTTCACCGGCGCGTCGAACTCGCCGTACACGAACAGCCGGGTGGCCCCCGTCGACAGCCCCGACTTCACGTCCGAGTAGCCGCTGACCACACCGGCCGCCCGGTCCAGCGTCAGCCCCGCCTGGTCGGTCACGTTGTCGAAGACCACGCTCGCGTCGTCACCGGGGTAGGTGAAGCGCAGCATCGCCGCGTGGTCGGTCGGCGCCATCTCGGCCCGCAGTCCGTTCTCGAACCGCACCCCGTACAGGTACGGCCGGGCCGTCTCGTTCTCGTGCCGGAACGCCAGGGCCCGCGCCGCCCGGCCGGTGGGCGGGACGCCCGGCGCGGCGGACGGCATCAGCTGGAAGGTCTGCCGGTCGCCCATCCACGGACTCGGTTCGTGGCTCGCGCTGAACGCCTGGATCTCCGGCAGGTTGTCGGCGTTGTTGGCCCGCGCGTAGTCGTACAGCCAGCTCAGCGACGAGGCGTTGGTCACCGGTGTCCAGAACGTGAAGCCGTGCGGCACGGCCGTCGCCGGGAAGGTGTTGCCGCGGGAGAAGGAGCCGCTGGAGTTCGTCCCCCGGGTGGTGAGCGCGTAGTCGGACAGGTGCGCCGCGGGGCGGTCGGGCGCGGCCGTCCGCAGGCTCACGTCGTCCAGCCAGCCCCGGAAGCGCGCCGGCCCGGCGGGGGAGTCGTAGCCCAGCAGGATCCGGTCGACGGTCTTGCCCGCGGCGACCGAACCGATCCGCGCGACCACGTCGTTCCACTGGTTGACGTACAGCACCTTGGCCGTGCCCTGCCCGCGCGGCGACAACGGGAAGCCGTGCTGGTCCGCCGCCCCGAGGTCGCTGAGGTAGGTGCCGTCGGTGAACGCCAGGTCCACGGCCACGTTCGTGGCGTCGTAGTCGCGGTCGCCGTCCGCCATCGCCGGGAAGATGCGGTACGCCAGTTCGGTGCGGCCGGTCACCCGCACGTTCACGTCGAAGACCTTGTCGTAGGCGTACGCCCGCCCCGCCGTCGTGTGGCGGCCCGCGTAGCGCAGCGCCCGGCGGCCGGTGAACCCGGCGCCCGCCTTGGCCGTGGGGGAGCCGCTCGGGCCCCGGTCCACGACCGCCAGCATGTCCGGCGGGACCGGTCCGCTCGGGCCGCCCGTGCCCAGCCGCACGTCGGCGAGCTGGAGGATGCCCGCGCCGTGGTTCGCGGTGATCTCCAGCCGCAGGTGCCGGTACGCCACGTCGGAGGGGGTGACGGCGAAGGTCCTGGTCTGGAACCGCTCACCGAAGTCCTCCCCCGAGCGGCTGTCCAGGTCGGTCCAGTGCGTTCCGTCCTCGGAGCCCTTCAACGTCCAGGCGGCCGGGTCGCGTTCGGCGGCGTCGTTGGCCGACGTCAGCGCGTAGGAGGCCAGGCGGACCGGCTGGTCCAGGTCGAACTCGACCCAGCCGGTGGCCGTGAACGTCAGCCACTTGGTGCTCGCCTCGCCGTCGAGGAGGTTCTCCTTCACCTCGCCGCCGCCGGTGTTCTCGTCGTTCGCCCGTACCGCGGTGACCCGGTCGGTGACGTCACCGGGCAGGCCGCCGCCGTAGCCGCCGTCCACGCCCGAGGCGCGCTTGCCGCCGCCGGGGGCCGTCTCGGGCGTGCTGACCCAGTCGGGCGCGGGCTGTCCCGCCTCGAAGGACGAGGCGAACTGCTGGGCGGGCAGGGCCGGCGGTGCCGGCAGGGCGGCCGCCGCACCGGGGGCCCCCACGGACATCACGAGGGCGGCCGTGATCACGGCCGCCCGGGAACCACGGAACCGTCTTCCGTGTCGCTGCATGCGCGAGCACCCTCCTGCGCGGGTCCGACAACGTTGTCTCACTCCGTTCGCAGGACTCAGTAGGGGGTCAAGTGGCGAGTGATGTCAAGGACGTTGGCGGGGGAAAGCACTGCCCATGTCGCGAATTCTCCCGGCCCGGCCGCCGCGGGCCGGACATATTTCCACGAGGTCTCACTTCGGAAAAGACCACTGACCAACCTTGCATTCGATCTTGCTCCGCTGGCGGGAAGTGGACTATACCTGTCGGCGTTTCCTGCACGACCCAGCTTGGCCCGACCGCGGTGCCGGGAGGATCCGGTTCACCGCCTGAGTCCTGGAGAAGGCGAGGACTTGAGCATGGGATCCACGTCCGCAGAGAACCACGGCCGTCCCGGCACCGGCCGCCGCGATCTGATCAAACGGTCCGCCGCACTCGGTCTGATCTCCGCCCCCGCCATGGGTTTCCTCTCCGCCTGCGCCAGCAGTGGCGGCGGCGGTGACGAGGACAAGGCGAAAGCGGGCAAGAAGACCGCGAAGAACCCCCTCGCGGTGAACGACACCGCGCAGATGGAGTTCGTCCTGTTCGACGGCGGTTTCGGCAAGGAGTACGCCGAGGACGCGGTCAAGATCTACGAGAAGAACTTCCCCGGGACGAAGGTGAAGTTCGCCGCCACCCAGAAGATCCAGTCCACCCTCCAGCCCCGCTTCAACCAGGGCACCCCGCCGGACCTCATCGACAACTCCGGCGCCGAGCAGATGGACATGGGCGTCCTGGTCGGCAAGAACCAGCTCGCCGACCTCACCCCGCTGCTGGACGCCCCGTCCTACGACGACCCGGACAAGAAGGTCCGCGACACCCTGCGGCCCGGGATCGTCGAGATGGGCCAGTTCGACGGCAACCCGGTGTGGATCCTGTACTACGCCTACACCGTGTACGGCGTCTGGTACTCGCAGAAGGCGCTGGACTCGCTCGACGAGCAGTACCCGGAGACCTGGGACCAGATGCTCGCGGTGTGCGCCAAGGCCAAGAAGAAGGGCATGGCGGGCTGGACGTACGCGGGCAAGTACCCGTACTACATCCCGTTCTCGCTCTACCCGATGATCGGCAAGGTCGGCGGGCGCGAAGTCCTCGACGCCATCGACAACCTGGAGCCGAACGCCTGGAAGCACCCCGCGGTCAAGGCGTGTTTCGAGGCCTACTACGAGCTCTACAAGAAGGGCTACGTCCTCAAGGGCACCCCCGGTCTGGACCACATCCAGTCGCAGACCGCGTGGGCCAAGGGGCAGGCGCTGTTCATCCCCAACGGCTCCTGGGTGGAGAACGAGTCGGCGAACGTCATCCCCGCCGACTTCGACCTCGCCGTCTCCGCGCCCACCGGCCTCGACAGCTCCGACAAGATGCCGTTCGGCACCATCTGGGCCTCCGGCGGTGAGCCGTTCATCGTCCCCGCCAAGGCCAAGAACGCCCCGGGCGGCATGGAGCAGCTGCGCATCATGCTCAGCGAGGCGTCGTCCAAGAACTTCACGGCCAAGGTCAAGTCGCTCACCGCGTACAACGGCGGCACCCAGGGCATCACCCTGACACCGGGTCTGAAGTCGGGCGTGGCCGCGCTGGAGAAGGCCGGCGACAACGTGGTGAACCCCCGCATCCAGGACTGGTACGTCCAGTTGCAGAAGGAGCAGATCGGAGTAGCGGGACTCGGCGAGATGATGGCCGGACGCCTCACCCCCGCCGAGGCCATCAGCAAGATCCAGGGATTCGCCGACGCGGCGGCCAAGGACTCCTCCATCAAGCACTACAAGCACCAGTAGCGCACCGGGAAAACTCGATTCCACAACGGCACCGGAGTGGCGATGCAGCACGGCAAGTACCGGTTCATCGTGGGGTTCCTGGCGCTCCCCCTGGGACTGTACGCGCTCTTCGTGGTCTGGCCCTTCATCCAGTCCATCTACTACTCGTTCACGGACTGGACGGGCCTGAGCCCCGAATTCAAGATGGTCGGCCTGGACAATTACCGCAGGATGCTCGACGACGACATCTTCTGGAAGTCCTTGCAGCACAGCTTGATGTTCGCGGTCGTGCTGCCGGTGGTGACGATCAGCCTGGCGCTGTTCTTCGCCTTCATGATCAATGCGGGCGGGCGCGGAAGGAGGGGCGGGCCGGTCATCTCCGGGGTGCGCGGCTCCTCCTTCTACAAGATCGTCTATTTCTTCCCGCAGGTGCTGTCGATCGCCATCGTCGCGCTGCTGTTCGCCTTCGCGTACAACCCGGACAGCGGCGCGATCAACTCGGTCCTGCGGGGCGTCGGCCTGGACGGCGTCCAGCCCCTGTGGCTGGGCGACCCCGACCTCGCCCTGTGGTGCGTGATGGCGGTGCTCGTGTGGTCGACGGTCGGCTTCTTCGTCGTGCTGTTCTCGGCGGGCATGGCGTCCATCCCGTCGGACCTGTACGAGGCCGCGCTGCTGGACGGGGCCGGCCGGGCGGCCACGTTCTTCCGCATCACCCTGCCGCTGCTGTGGGACACCGTGCAGTCGGGCTGGGTCTACATGGGCATCCTCGCGCTCGGCGCCGAGTCCTTCGCGGTCGTCCAGATCATGACGACCGGACCGGGCGGGCCCGACTACTCGACCACCGTCATGGTCCTGTACGTGTACCAGAAGGCGTTCCGGGACGGTCAGGCCGCCTACGCCACCACCATCGGCGTCGCCCTGCTCGTCGTCACGCTGGCCTTCGCCGCCGTCGTGATGCGGCTGGGCCGTCGCGAGCGGCTGGAGTACTGAGCATGAAGACGACCGAGAGCCCCGCCCCGCTGCCGGCGCAGTCCGGTGCGCCGGTGACGAAGGCGGACGCGCCCGTGGACCGGCCGCCGCGGGCGCGCCGCGAGGGCCGCGTGCTGAACGTCTTCTCGCACGGCGTGCTGGTCCTGTGGGCGGTGATGGTGGTGCTGCCGCTGGTGTGGGCCGTGATGACGTCGTTCAAGGACGACGCCTCCATCTTCGGCTCGCCCTGGGCGCTGCCCGACCGGCTGCACTTCGACAACTGGGCGCGGGCCTGGACCGACGCCAACATGAGCGACTACTTCGTCAACACCGTCCTGGTGGTGGGGGGTTCGCTCATCGGCACGCTGGTGCTCGGCTCGATGGCCGCCTACGTGCTGGCCCGCTTCGACTTCCCCGGGAACCGGTTCATCTACTACCTGTTCGTCGGCGGCATGAGCTTCCCGATCATGCTCGCGCTGGTCCCGCTGTTCTACGTCGTCAACAACATGGGCCTGCTGAACACCATCCACGGGCTGATCCTGGTCTACATCGCCTACTCGCTGCCGTTCACCGTCTTCTTCCTGACGGCGTTCTTCCGCACCCTGCCGACGTCGGTCGCGGAGGCGGCGTTCGTGGACGGCGCGTCCCACACCCGCACCTTCTTCCAGATCATGCTGCCGATGGCCAAGCCGGGCCTGATCAGCGTCGGGATCTTCAACTTCCTCGGGCAGTGGAACCAGTACATGCTGCCGACGGTGCTGAACACCGACCCCGACAAGAAGGTCCTGACCCAGGGCCTGGTCCAGCTGGCGGTCAGCCAGGGGTACAAGGGAGACTGGTCGGGGCTGTTCGCGGGCCTGGTGATGGCGATGCTGCCGGTCCTCGGCGCCTACATCGTCTTCCAGCGGCAGGTGGTGCAGGGTCTGACCGCCGGGGCGCTCAAGTAACGCCCGCCACTCCGCTTGCGCCCGAGGCCGTTCCGCACGGGACGGGCCCCTTGTCTTCAACCTCCGTCGTCCGCGCCCCCGCACCCCCGTCAAACCCACCCACACCCCCGCACACCGCCCCCGTCGACCGTCTCCGGAAGGGTCGGTTCCGCCACACCGTGAAACCGCTCCCACACGCACCGCGACCCTCGCGGGCGCGGGCGTTCGCGTGCGCGGAAACTGTTCAACCTCTTGACGGGAGGTGCCCCGGACGGCTCAGCTTAGAGTTCACTAGTTGGACATAGACGGGGTCTCATCGAAGCGGCCCCGCGCGCAGGAGGTCGTCGTGGAGACTCCGGGGTCGCAGTCGTCGCTGCACCGAGCCAACCTGGAGCGGGTCGTACGAGCCGTCCGGCTGGCGGGATCCCTCACCCAGGCGGAGATCGCGAGGACCACCGGCCTGTCCGCGGCGACCGTCTCCAACATCGTCCGTGAACTCAAGGACGGCGGAACGGTCGAGGTCACACCGACCTCGGCGGGTGGCAGGCGGGCGCGCAGCGTCTCGCTCAGCGGAGACGCCGGCATCGTCATCGGCATCGATTTCGGCCACACCCACCTACGGGTCGCCGTCGGCAACCTCGCCCACCAGGTGCTCGCCGAGGAGTCCGAGCCGCTCGACGTGGACGCGTCCTCCGCGCAGGGCTTCGACCGGGCCGAACGGCTGGTCAGCCGGCTGATCGAGGCCACGGGCGTGGACCGGGGCAAGATCGCCGGCGTGGGGCTCGGCGTGCCCGGCCCGATCGACGTGGAGTCCGGCACGCTGGGCTCCTCCGCGATCCTGCCCGGATGGATCGGCACCCGGCCCGCCGAGGAGCTGCGCGAGCGGCTCGGCGTGACCGTGCACGTGGACAACGACGCCAACCTCGGCGCCCTGGGCGAGATGGTCTGGGGCAGCGGCAAGGGCGTGCGCGACCTCGCCTACATCAAGGTCGCCAGCGGTGTCGGCGCCGGCCTGGTCATCGACGGGAAGATCTACCGCGGGCCAGGCGGTACTGCGGGAGAAATAGGACATATTACACTCGATGAATCCGGCCCCGTCTGCCGCTGCGGTAACCGGGGCTGCCTGGAGACCTTCGCGGCCGCGCGCTACGTGCTGCCGCTGCTCCAGTCCAGCCACGGCACCGATCTCACCATGGAGGGCGTCGTGCGGCTGGCCAGGGACGGAGACCCGGGCTGCCGTCGGGTGATCGCCGACGTCGGCCGCCACATCGGCAGTGGAGTCGCCAATCTCTGCAACCTGCTGAACCCGAGCCGGGTGGTCCTCGGCGGTGATCTCGCGGAGGCCGGTGAGCTGGTGCTCGGGCCGATCAGGGAGTCCGTCGGCCGCTACGCGATCCCCAGTGCGGCGCGGCAACTGTCCGTTCTCCCAGGTGCACTTGGGGGCCGTGCGGAGGTGCTCGGAGCGCTCGCCCTCGCGCTCAGCGAGATGGGCGATTCGACGCTTTTGGACGGCTCTCTCCCGGCGGCCGCACCCGCCTTCACTTAGAGAACGAATGACGCCGTTGCCATCTCGTTAAGTATTTACTTCTTGACGTCGCACCTGTGGCCGAGTTGACTTCCAGCCACCTCGGCCGCAGCGTTGCGGCCCTGTCAGGGAGGCACAACCCAATGAACGCAACGATGCGTAGAGTCGTGATCGGCGCGACCGCCGTCTCCATGGCCCTGTCGATTGCCGCGTGCGGCAAGGCGGGCGACGACAACGACGACTCCGGCAGCAGCAGCTCCGGCGGTGGCAGCAAGTCCATCGGCCTGCTGCTCCCCGACAGCGTCACCGCCCGGTACGAGAAGTTCGACAAGCCGTACTTCGAGGCCAAGGTCAAGGAGCTCTGCTCCGACTGCAACGTCGAGTACGCCAACGCCGCGGCCGACGCCAACAAGCAGGCGCAGCAGGTCAGCACCATGGTGACCAAGGGCGTGAAGGTCATCGTGATCTCCGCCCAGGACTCCGCCGCGATCAAGTCCTCGATCAAGGCCGCGGTCGACAAGGGCGTCAAGGTCGTCGCGTACGACCGTCTGGCCCAGGGCCCGGTCTCCGCGTACGTCTCCTTCGACAACGTCAAGGTCGGCGAGCTGCAGGGCCAGGCGCTGCTGCAGGCGATGGGCGCCAAGGCCAGCCCGTCGGCGAACGTCGTCATGATCAACGGTGACGACGCCGACCCGAACGCCGCCCAGTTCAAGGAAGGCGCCCACAAGGCGCTCGACGGCAAGGTCAAGATCGCCTACGAGCAGTCCGGCCTCTGGAAGGACACCGTCGCCGCCGAGAAGATGTCGGCCGCGATCACCCAGCTCGGCGCCAAGAAGATCGCCGGCGTCTACTCCGCCAACGACGGCATGGCCGGTGGCATCGCCAACACCCTGAAGGGCGCGGGCATCAGCACCATCCCGCTGACCGGCCAGGACGCCGAGCTCGCCGCCATCCAGCGGATCGTCGCCGGCACCCAGTCCTCCACGGTCTACAAGGCCTACAAGCCGGAGGCCGACACCGCCGCCGAGCTCGCGGTCAGCCTCCTGCAGGGCAAGGACATCAAGGGAACCGCCTCCACCGAGGTCACCAGCGGCTCCGGCGACAAGGTGCCCGCCAAGCTGCTGACCCCGGTGTCGGTCACCAAGGCCAACATCAAGGACACGGTCGTCAAGGACGGTCTCTACACCGTCGCGCAGATCTGCACCGCCCAGTACGCCGCCGCCTGCAAGGCCGCCGGCCTCCAGTAAGGGCACCCCACGCCGGCCGGCGGTCCCCGTGACCGCCGGCGGCCCCGCGAGACCCCTCCGACGCCCGCCCCACCTTCAACCCCGCTGCGGGGCGGGCGTCGGAAGGAACCCGTTGCCAAGTGCGACGGAATCGCGCATGTTCATCCTGTAAACCTCGTGCGTCACGGCCGCCCGCCCCGCGGGCGGCGCGTCGCGCACATCCCTCCGCGCATGTCCCACGCGCGGCATCCCCGCCGGTCAGGCGGCGAAGGAGATGGTTCACGTGTCCGCTACGCCCGTGCTGGCGTTGCGCGGAGTCTCCAAGCGATTCGGTGCAGTGCAGGCACTCACCGACGTCGATCTGGAGGTTCACGCCGGAGAAGTCGTCGCCCTGGTCGGCGACAACGGCGCAGGAAAGTCGACCCTGGTCAAGACGATCGCGGGTGTGCACCCCATCGACGACGGCGTCATCGAGTGGGAGGGCAGCGCGGTCAGCATCAACCGGCCGCACGACGCCCAGGGACTCGGCGTCGCCACCGTCTACCAGGACCTCGCGCTCTGCGACAACCTCGACGTCGTCGGCAACCTCTACCTCGGTCGTGAGCTGCTCCACCGCGGCGTCATCGACGAGGTGACGATGGAGAAGAACGCCCGCGAGCTGCTGTCCACGCTCTCCATCCGCATCCCGAGCGTGCGCATCCCGATCGCGAGCCTGTCCGGTGGCCAGCGCCAGGTCGTCGCCATCGCGCGCGCCCTGATCGGCGAGCCGAAGCTGGTCATCCTCGACGAGCCCACCGCCGCCCTCGGCGTCGAGCAGACCGCGCAGGTCCTCGACCTGGTGGAGCGGCTGCGCGAGCGCAACCTCGCCGTCATCCTCATCAGCCACAACATGGCGGACGTCAAGGCGGTCGCGGACACCGTCGCCGTCCTGCGCCTGGGCAAGAACAACGGCTCCTTCCCCGTGAAGGACACCAGCCACGAAGAGATCATCGCCGCGATCACGGGTGCCACGGACAACGCCGTGACCCGTCGTGCGGGGCGTCGCACCACGGAGGCGGCAAAGTGAGCGACACGTCCAGGACCGTGAAGAGCGACTCCGGCCCCGACAAGGGCGTCGGCGTCGACAAGACCGCGGCCACCACCGCTCCCGCCGACGACCCCACCGCCGCCGGCGTGGCCGTCGTCGACCCGCGCCTGCTGGTCCGCGAAGAGGGCCTCAAGGGCTACGTCACGGAGTTCAAGCGCAAGATCAAGGGCGGCGAGCTCGGCTCGCTGCCGGTCGTCATCGGCCTCATCATCATCTGGGCCATCTTCCAGGCGAAGAACGACCGCTTCCTGAGCGCCGACAACCTCTCCGACATCAGCTTCTTCATGTCGGCCACCGGCATGCTGGCCATCGGCCTGGTGTTCGTGCTGCTGCTCGGCGAGATCGACCTGTCGGTCGGCTCGGTCAGCGGCCTGGCGTCCACCGTGTTCGCCGTGTGGGTGGTCGAACACGGCATGAACGCCTGGCTGGCGCTGGTCCTCGCGATCGCCACCGGCATCGCCATCGGCGCGCTGCAGGGCTGGTTCTTCGCCAAGATCGGCGTCCCGGCGTTCGTCGTCACCCTGGCCGGCTTCCTCGGCTGGAACGGCCTGATGCTGTGGCTGCTCGGCTCCAGCGGCACCATCAACATCCCGTCCGACGACGGCCCCGTGAAGCTGTTCGGCCAGAGCTCCTTCTTCATGGACCAGGCCATCATCGGCGCCTACCTGCTGGCCGCCCTCGGTGTCGTGCTGTCCCTGGTCGGCAACTTCGGCGAGCAGCGCCGGCGCCGAGCCGCCGGTGTGCCCTTCCGCCCCACCGGTGAGATCCTCTTCCGCGTCGGTCTGCTGGCGATCGCGTCCTTCATCGCGGCCGCCGTGCTGAACAACGCCCAAGGCGTCTCCAACGCGCTGGTGATCTTCCTCGCCGCGCTGGTCATCGTCGACTTCGTGCTGCGTCGTACGACGTACGGCCGCAAGGTGTTCGCCGTCGGCGGCGGCATCGAGGCCGCCCGCCGTGCCGGTATCAGCGTGCCCATGGTCCGCATCAGCGTGTTCGCCATCTCCGGCGGCTTCGCCGCGGTGGGCGGCATGTTCTTCGCCGGCCAGACCGCGTCGGCGACGCTGAGCGCCGGTGGCGGCAACACCCTGATGCTGGCGATCGCCGCCGCGGTCATCGGCGGTACCAGCCTCTTCGGCGGCCGCGGTTCCGTGTGGTCAGCGCTGCTCGGCATGCTGGTGATCCAGTCGATCACCACCGGCCTGAACCTGCTGAACATGAACACCTCGATCCAGTACATGATCACCGGTGGCGTGCTGCTCGGCGCCGTGGTCATCGACTCGGTCTCCCGCCGCAGCCAGAAGGCCGCCGGCCGCGCGTAGGCCGTGTCCGCAAAGTCCCGCCTGCCCCGCGACGCCCGGCACGCACTCTCGCCGCACCGGGCGAACACCCGAGTACGGCCAGTACGCGGGTGTCCGCCCGGCACGCCGAGAGCACGCACCGGACGCCGCAGGGCCCGCCCTCCGGGCGGACGACAGGACTTTGCGGACACGACCTAGCGGCCCACGCCCCGCTCGTCGGTCCCACCCCAGCCGTGCCCGGTGCTTCCACGCGCCGGGCACGGCTGTGTTGCGGGTGGCCCCATCCTGGGTACGGCCGATCGCGTGACCTATGACCCATGGGCCGGGGGCCGACCAGCGGGACGGAACATTAGACTCGACAAGCCCGGCAACAGCTCGATCAGCTCTACTGCAAGGAGGCACGGGTGCCGCTGCTGACCCGCATCACGGGACCGCGCGATCTGGACCGGCTCAGCCTGGAGGAGCTGGACCAGCTGGCAGGCGAGATCCGGACCTTCCTCGTCGACGCCGTCTCCAAGACCGGCGGCCACCTCGGCCCCAACCTCGGCGTGGTGGAGCTGACCATCGCCCTGCACCGCGTGTTCGAGTCGCCGAAGGACAAGGTGCTCTGGGACACCGGCCACCAGTCCTACGTGCACAAGCTGCTCACCGGCCGGCAGGACTTCTCCCGCCTGAAGATGAAGGGCGGCCTGTCCGGCTACCCCTCGCAGGCCGAGTCCGAGCACGACGTCATCGAGAACAGCCACGCCTCCACCGTGCTCGGCTGGGCCGACGGCATCGCCAAGGCCAACCAGCTGCTCAAGCGCGACAGCCACGTCGTCGCCGTCATCGGCGACGGCGCGCTCACCGGCGGCATGGCCTGGGAGGCGCTCAACAACATCGCCGAGGCCAAGGACCGCCCGCTCGTCATCGTCGTCAACGACAACGAGCGCTCCTACGCGCCCACCATCGGCGGCCTCGCCAACCACCTCGCCACGCTGCGCACCACCGACGGCTACGAGCGCTTCCTCGCCCGCACCAAGGACATCCTCGACCGCACCCCGGTCGTCGGGAAGCCGCTGTTCGACACCCTGCACGGCGCCAAGAAGGGCCTGAAGGACTTCATCGCCCCGCAGGGCATGTTCGAGGACCTGGGCCTGAAGTACGTCGGCCCCATCGACGGCCACGACATCGAGGCCCTGGAGTCCGCGCTGGCCCGCGCCAAGCGCTTCGGCGGCCCGGTGATCGTGCACTGCCTCACCGAGAAGGGCCGCGGCTACCAGCCCGCCCTCCAGGACGAGGCCGACCGCTTCCACGCCGTCGGCAAGATCCACCCCGACACCGGCCTGCCGATCGCCACCTCCGGCGCCGACTGGACCTCCGTCTTCGGCGAGGAGATGGTCCGGCTCGGCGAGGAGCGCGAGGACGTCGTCGCCATCACCGCCGCCATGCTCCAGCCGGTCGGCCTCGACAAGTTTGCCAAGCGCTTCCCCGACCGGGTCTACGACGTCGGCATCGCCGAGCAGCACGGCGCCGTCTCCGCGGCGGGCCTCGCCCACGCGGGCGTGCACCCCGTCTTCGCCGTCTACGCCACCTTCCTCAACCGCGCCTTCGACCAGGTGCTGATGGACGTGGCCCTGCACAAGTGCGGCGTGACCTTCGTCCTCGACCGGGCCGGCGTCACCGGCACCGACGGCGCGTCCCACAACGGCATGTGGGACATGTCGATCCTCCAGGTCGTCCCGGGCCTCAGGCTCGCCGCCCCGCGCGACGCCGACCAGGTCCGCGCCCAGCTCCGCGAGGCCGTGGCGGTGGAGGACGCCCCGACCGTGGTGCGCTTCTCCAAGGGCGCCGTCGGGCCCGCCGTACCCGCCGTGGGACGCGTCGGCGGCATGGACGTGCTGCGCGAGCCGGGCACCGACCGGCCGGACGTGCTGCTGGTCTCCGTGGGCGCCCTGGCCCCCATGTGCCTGGAGGTCGCCTCCCTGCTCGACCGGCAGGGCATCTCCACCACCGTGGTCGACCCCCGCTGGGTCAAGCCCGTCGACGAGGCCATGGCGCCCCTCGCCGAGCGCCACCGGGTGGTCGTCACCGTCGAGGACAACTCCCGGGTCGGCGGCGTCGGCTCCGCGATCGCCCAGGCCCTGCGCGACGCCGGGGTGGACGTGCCGCTGCGCGACTTCGGCATCCCGCCGCGCTTCCTGGACCACGCCTCGCGCGCCGAGGTGCTGGCCGAGATCGGGCTGACCGCGCCGGACATCGCGCGCCAGGTCACCGGCCTGGTCTCCCAGCTCGACGGCCTCACCCACTCCCGGCTCCGCACGGACGGGGCCGCCCGGGCGGAGCCCGCCCGGGACTGACGGACGGCCGTCCGCCCACCGTAGGGCCGCTTGCACCACCGCCAAGGGTGGTGCGGGCGGCCCTTCCGCGTGAGGGGGCGCGCGCCGGGGCATACGGAATACCACCCTCTCGATCATGTCGAGGACGACACAGCGTGGGAGGTAAGCCCGTGAGCAACACCCTCTTCCGGACCAAGAACATCGAACAGTCCATCAAGGACACCGAGGAGCCCGAGCACGCCCTCAAGAAATCCCTCTCCGCGCTGGACCTGACCGTCTTCGGCGTCGGTGTCATCATCGGCACCGGCATCTTCGTCCTCACCGGCACGGCCGCCAAGGACACCGCGGGACCCGCCGTCTCGCTGTCCTTCGTGGTCGCCGGCGTGGTCTGCGCGCTCGCCGCCCTGTGCTACGCCGAGTTCGCCTCGTCGGTCCCGGTCGCCGGCTCCGCGTACACCTTCTCCTACGCCTCGCTGGGCGAGTTCCCGGCCTGGATCATCGGCTGGGACCTCGTCCTGGAGCTGGCCCTCGGGACGGCGGTCGTCGCCGTCGGCTGGTCGGGCTACATCGCCTCGCTGCTGGACAACGCCGGCTGGCACCTGCCCGCCGCGCTCACCGGCCGGGAGGGTGCCTCCGGCTTCGGCTTCGACATCCTCGCGGCCGCGCTGGTGCTGGTGCTCACCGCGATCCTCGTCATCGGCATGAAGCTCTCCGCGCGCGTCACCTCGGTGGTGGTCGCCATCAAGGTGGCCGTCGTCCTGGTCGTCATCATCGCGGGCGCGTTCTTCATCAAGGGCGGCAACTACGACCCGTTCATCCCGAAGGCGCAGGCCGTGGAGGCGGGCGGCAACCTCAAGGCGCCGCTGATCCAGCTGATCTTCGGGTGGGCCCCGTCGAACTTCGGCGTCATGGGCATCTTCACCGCCGCGTCCGTGGTGTTCTTCGCCTTCATCGGCTTCGACGTGGTCGCCACCGCCGCCGAGGAGACCCGCAACCCGCAGCGCGACGTGCCGCGCGGCATCATCGGCTCGCTGATCATCTGCACCACGCTGTACGTGGCCGTGTCCATCGTGGTGACCGGCATGCAGAAGTACAGCAAGCTGTCGGTGGACGCCCCGCTCGCGGACGCGTTCAAGGCCACCGGGCACCCGTGGTTCGCCGGTCTGATCAGCTTCGGCGCGGCGGTGGGCCTGACCACGGTGTGCATGATCCTGTTGCTCGGCCAGTCCCGGGTGTTCTTCGCGATGAGCCGCGACGGGCTGCTGCCACGGTTCTTCTCGCACACCCACCCGAAGTTCCGCACGCCGTACCGGTCGACCATCCTGCTGGGCGTCGTCATCGCGATCGTCGCGGGCTTCACCAGCCTCAGCGAACTCGCCGAGCTGGTGAACATCGGCACGCTGTTCGCGTTCATCGTCGTGGCGATCAGCGTGATCCTGCTGCGCAAGTCCCGCCCCGACCTGGAGCGGTCCTTCCGCACCCCGTGGGTGCCGGTCGTGCCGATCCTGTCGGTGCTGGCGTCCCTGTGGCTGATGCTGAACCTGCCGGCCGAGACGTGGCTCCGGTTCGCGATCTGGATGGTGATCGGCTTCGTGGTCTACTTCCTGTACGGCCGCAGCCACAGCCGCTTGGCCCTGCGCGAGAAGGCCGACCAGGGCGTCTGAGGACCCTGGACCAAGGCGTCCGAGGACCCTAGGGACGTACGGCCCTGGGCCCCGTCACCTCCGCGCCCAGCTCGGTCACCCGTCGGCGCAGTTCCCGGTCCGCCGTCACCACCAGGCGGCGGCGGCCGGGGGAGCGGGCGACGAGGCCGACCATGTGGTCGTCGCCGCTGCCCGGTGCCGACTCCACCCGCACCCCCGGCACCGACGCCACCCCGCGCGCGGCGCCCTCCACCACGAGCACGACCTCCACCGGCCCGTCGTGCCCCGGCAGCCCCCGCGCCGCCAGGTGGTCCCGCAGCCGCTCCGCGGCGCCCCGCCGGTCCCGCCACCACCCGTCCGGCACCGAACCGACCACGTTCGCGCCGTCGACGATCACCAGCAGGGCCGCGTTGTCCTCCATGCCCACAGCGTCCCATGCCCCCGCCCCTGGCCGGCCCCCAAGGGCGTGACGGTCCGCCGGGCGCACGCAGAGGGCCCCCGCCGGTCGCGGGGGCCCTCGGGTACTGCCGGTGTGCGGAAGGTCGTTACGCCGGGACGGACGCCACGCCCGGGGCCAGGAACCGCTTCCCGGTCACCCGCTCGGAGACGCCCTCACGGTCCAGGTACGGCGTGATGCCGCCCAGGTGGAACGGCCAGCCGGCGCCCGTGATCAGGCACAGGTCGATATCCTGGGCCTCGGCCACGACGCCCTCGTCCAGCATGAGCCCGATCTCCTGGGCCACCGCCTCCAGGACGCGGGCGCGCACCTGCTCCTCGGTGAGGACCACGTCGCCCTGCTTCAGCAGCGCGGAGACCTCCGGGTCCAGCTCGGGCTTCCCCGAGTCATAGACGTAGAAGCCGCGCTTGCCGGCCTCCACGACCGCCTTGAGGTTCGGGGACACCGTGAAGCGGTCCGGGAACGCCCGGTTCAGCGTCTCCGACACGTGCAGGCCGATCGCCGGACCCACCAGCTCCAGCAGGACCAGCGGCGACATCGGCAGGCCCAGCGGCTCGACGGCCTTCTCGGCGACCTCGACCGGGGTGCCCTCGTCGATGACGTTCTGCACCTCGCCCATGAAGCGGGTCAGGATGCGGTTCACGACGAACGCCGGGGCGTCCTTGACCAGCACCGCGGTCTTCTTCAGCTTCTTGGCGACGGCGAACGCCGTGGCCAGCGAGGCGTCGTCGGTCTGCTCGCCGCGCACGATCTCCAGCAGCGGCAGCACGGCGACCGGGTTGAAGAAGTGGAAGCCGACGACCCGCTCCGGGTGCTGGAGCTTCGACGCCATCTCCGACACCGACAGGGAGGAGGTGTTGGTCGCGAGGACCGCGTGCGCCGGGGCGACCGCCTCGACCTCCGCGAACACCTTCTGCTTGACGCCCATCTCCTCGAAGACGGCCTCGATGATGAAGTCGGCGTCCGCGAAGCCCTCGGCCTTGTCCAGGACACCGGTCACCAGCGCCTTGAGGCGGTTGGCCTTGTCCTGGTTGACGCGGCCCTTGCCGAGCAGCTTGTCGATCTCGGCGTGCACGTAGCCCACGCCCTTGTCGATGCGCTCCTGGTCGATGTCGGTCAGCACGACCGGCACCTCCAGGCGGCGCAGGAAGAGCAGGGCGAGCTGCGAGGCCATCAGACCGGCGCCGACGACACCGACCTTGGTGACCGGACGCGCGAGGTTCTTGTCCGGGGCGCCCGCGGGACGCTTGCCGCGCTTCTGCACCAGGTTGAAGGCGTAGATGCCGGCGCGCAGTTCACCGCCCATGATCAGGTCGGCGAGCGCCTGGTCCTCGGCGTCGTAGCCCTTCTGCAGGTCACCGTCCTTGGCGGCGGCGATGATGTCCAGCGCGCGGTAGGCGGCCGGGGCCGCGCCGTGCACCTTGGAGTCGGCGACGAACCGGCCCTTGGCGACGGCCTGGTCCCAGCCCTCACCGCGGTCGACGGCCGGACGCTCGACGACGATCTCGCCCTTGAGGACGGCCGCCGTCCAGATCAGCGACTGCTCCAGGAAGTCCGCGCCCTCGAACAGGGCGTCGGCGATACCCAGTTCGTAGACCTGCCGGCCCTTGAGCTGCCGGTTCTGGTTGAGGCTGTTCTCGATGATGACCGTGACGGCCTTCTCGGCGCCGATCAGGTTCGGCAGCAGCGTGCAGCCGCCCCAGCCGGGCACCAGGCCGAGGAAGACCTCGGGCAGGGAGAACGCGGGCAGCGCCGCGGACACCGTGCGGTAGGTGCAGTGCAGACCGACCTCGACGCCGCCGCCCATGGCCGCGCCGTTGTAGTACGCGAAGGTCGGCACCGCGAGGCCCGCGAGGCGCTTGAAGACCTCGTGGCCGCCCTTGCCGATGGCCAGCGCGTCCTCGTGCCGCTTCAGCAGCTCGACGCCCTTGAGGTCGGCGCCGACGGCGAAGATGAACGGCTTGCCGGTGACCCCGACGCCGACGATCGTGCCCTCGGACGCCTCCCGCTCGACCTGGTCGATGGCGGCGTTCAGGTTCGCCAGCGACTGCGGGCCGAAGGTGGTCGGCTTGGTGTGGTCGTGGCCGTTGTCCAGGGTGATCAGGGCGAAGCGCCCCGCACCCAGCGGCAGGTCGAAGTGGCGTACGTGCGCCTGGGTGACGACCTCGTCGGGGAACAGCTCGGCCGCACCCTTCAACAGCTCAGCGGTGGTGCTCACTTGTCCCCCTCGAAGTGCGGGTTCTCCCAGATGACCGTCGCGCCCATGCCGAAGCCGACGCACATGGTGGTCAGGCCGTAACGGACCTGCGGCTGCTCCTCGAACTGGCGGGCCAGCTGCGTCATCAGGCGGACGCCGGAGGAGGCGAGCGGGTGGCCGAAGGCGATGGCGCCGCCGTACTGGTTGACGCGCTCGTCGTCGTCGGCGATGCCGTAGTGGTCGAGGAAGGCCAGCACCTGGACGGCGAAGGCCTCGTTGATCTCGAAGAGGCCGATGTCGGAGATGGACAGGCCCGCCTGCGCGAGCGCCTTCTCGGTGGCCGGGATCGGGCCGTAGCCCATGACCTCCGGCTCCACGCCCGCGAAGGAGTAGGAGACCAGGCGCATCTTGACCGGCAGGCCGTTCTCGCGGGCGAATTCCTCGCTCGCGATGAGGGAGGCGGTCGCGCCGTCGTTGAGACCGGCCGCGTTGCCCGCGGTGACCCGGCCGTGCACGCGGAACGGCGTCTTGAGGCCGGCCAGGTTCTCCAGCGTGGTGCCCGGGCGCATCGGCTCGTCGGCGGTGACCAGGCCCCAGCCCGTCTCACCGGCCTCCGGGGAGGTGCGGCGCACCGAGATCGGCACCAGGTCGGCCTGGATCTTGCCGTTGGCGTAGGCCTTGGCGGCCTTCTCCTGCGAGCGCACGGCGTACTCGTCGGCGCGCAGCTTGGTGATGTGCGGGTAGCGGTCGTGCAGGTTCTCCGCGGTCATGCCCATGAACAGGGCGGACTCGTCGACCAGCTTCTCGCTCACGAAGCGGGGGTTGGGGTCGACGCCCTCGCCCATCGGGTGGCGGCCCATGTGCTCGACACCGCCCGCGATGGCCACGTCGTACGCGCCGAAGGCGACGGAGCCGGCGACCGTGGTGACGGCCGTCAGGGCGCCCGCGCACATGCGGTCGATGGAGTAGCCGGGCACCGACTGCGGCAGGCCGGCCAGGATGCCGGCGGTGCGGCCGATGGTCAGGCCCTGGTCGCCGATCTGCGTGGTCGCGGCGATGGCGACCTCGTCGATCTGCTTCGGGTCGAGCCCGGGGTTGCGGCGCAGCAGCTCCCGGATCGCCTTCACGACGAGGTCGTCGGCGCGGGTCTCGTGGTAGATGCCCTTCGGGCCCGCCTTGCCGAACGGGGTGCGGACGCCGTCGACGAAGACGACGTCCCTGACGGTACGAGGCACGATGGCTCTCCTCCAGGGTGCGGGGTGGCACTGCTGCGGCGCGCCAGCGCTGAGCGCGCGCTCAGGCCCATGCTACTTGTGGGTAACGTGGCTGCACAGCCCTACCCGGCACAGCGGCGAAGGTCACATCCGGTTCACGCCTTCGGCCCAGCCACCCGCCCCGTTGCTCGTCCGCCGCCCCCCGATCTTGGCGCGATCCCGCCGTCGCGCTGCGCCGCCCGGGTGACCCGCCCGGGCGGGCGGGCCCGGGACGGCTGCTCGCACCCGGCTTCAGACGGCCTGCGCCGACAGGGCCGTCACCAGGACCGGTGTCACCAGCTCCACCTGCCAGGGCCGCGCGCCGTGGGACACCAGGGCCTCGGCCACCGAGTCGGCGGTCACGCCCTGCGGCGGCTCCCAGCACACCCGGCGCACGGTGTCCGGGGTGATCAGGTTCTCCTGCGGCATGGACAGCTCCTCGGCCAGCGCCGAGACCGCGGTCCGCGCCGCCGACAGCCGGGCCGCCGCGGCCGGGTCCTTGTCCGCCCAGGCCCGCGGCGGCGGGGGCCCGGCCACCGACTGGCCCTGCTGCGGCAGCTGGGCCTCGGGGAGCGCCTTGGCCCGGTCGACGGCCGCCTGCCACTGCTCCAGCTGCCGCCGGCCCATCCGGTGCCCGAAGCCGCTCAGCGCGGCCAGCGCGTGGACGTTCGCCGGGAGCGCGAGGGCCGCCTCGACGATCGCCGCGTCGGACAGCACCTTGCCGGGGGACACGTCGCGCCGCTGCGCGATCCGGTCGCGCGCCTCCCACAGCTCCCGCACCACCGCGAGCTGCCGGCGCCGGCGCACCTTGTGCATGCCGGACGTGCGCCGCCAGGGGTCCTTGCGGGGCTCGGCCGGCGGGGCGGCGGCGATCGCCGCGAACTCCTGGTGGGCCCACTCCAGCTTGCCCTGCCGGTCCAGCTCCTTCTCCAGCGCGTCGCGCAGGTCGACCAGGAGCTCCACGTCCAGCGCGGCGTAGCGCAGCCAGGGCTCGGGCAGCGGCCGGGTGGACCAGTCGACGGCCGAGTGGCCCTTCTCCAGGACGTAGCCGAGCACGCCTTCGACCATGGCGCCGAGGCCGACCCGCGGGAAACCGGCGAGCCGTCCGGCCAGCTCGGTGTCGAACAGCCGCGTCGGCACCATGCCTATCTCGCGCAGACAGGGCAGGTCCTGGGTGGCGGCGTGCAGCACCCACTCGGTGTCGCGCAGGGCCGCGCCGAGCGCGGAGAGGTCAGGACAGGCGACGGGGTCGATGAGCGCGGTGCCGGCGCCCTCGCGGCGCAGCTGCACGAGGTAGGCGCGCTGGCCGTAGCGGTACCCGGAGGCGCGCTCGGCGTCGACGGCGACGGGGCCCGTGCCGGCCGCGAAGGCGGCCACGACCTCGGCCAGGCCCGCCTCGTCGGCGATCACGGGCGGGATGCCCTCGCGAGGTTCCAGCAACGGTGTCGGCGCCCCAGGAGCAGTGGATCCGCCGTCGTCCGGAGGGGCGCCTCCGGTGGTTCGCAGTGAGCTGGCTGCTGCGGTTTCTTGGGCGTCGGTCACCGGTCAAGGGTATCCGTGCGTGACGGGCGCCCGCCGACGGAACGTTCCGTCGACGGGCGATGGGGGGTCGTAATCCAGTCACTCCGGGCGAAGGTCCGGTGAAGACTGCGGGGCGGGAGGGATGGGAGAGGCCGGAGAGACGGGGAAGGAGGGCGAGGGGGTCGGGAAGGGGCCGGCGGGGGCGGTGGTGGTCAGTGGATGATCCCGGTGCGCAGGGCCACGGCGACCATGCCGGCCCGGTCACCGGTGCCCAGCTTGCGGGCGATGCGGGCGAGGTGGCTCTTGACGGTCAGCGCCGACAGGCCCATGGACACGCCGATCGCCTTGTTCGACTGCCCCTCGGCGACCAGGCGCAGCACCTCCACCTCGCGTCCGGACAGCTCGCGGTAGCCGCCCGGGTGGCTCGGGGCACCCGGGGGGCGGCGGTGGAGGCGGGCGGCGGCCGCGCCGATGGGGGCCGCACCGGGCCGGGTGGGGAGCCCGACGTTGGTGCGGGTGCCGGTGACGACGTAGCCCTTGACGCCGCCGGCGAGGGCGTTGCGGACGGCGCCGATGTCGTCGGCGGCGGACAGGGCGAGCCCGTTGGGCCAGCCCGCGGCGCGGGTCTCCGACAGGAGGGTCAGCCCGGAGCCGTCGGGCAGGTGGACGTCGGCGACGCAGATGTCGCGGGGGTTGCCGACGCGCGGACGGGCCTCGGCGATGGACGAGGCCTCGATGACATCGCGCACACCGAGCGCCCACAGGTGGCGGGTGACGGTGGAGCGGACGCGCGGGTCGGCCACGACCACCATGGCGGTGGGCTTGTTCGGGCGGTAGGCGACCAGGCTTGCGGGCTGCTCGAGGAGAACGGACACCAGGCCTCCTGGGGTGCGGGACGGCTTTCAAGGTCACAGACGTCTTCGGCACCAAACCCATGGGCCTTTAGAAAAAGATCACGATTTAGTGAGTAACAATCCGTGCAATTCGGACACGCGGTCGATCGTTCGGTGAACGAATCGGTTCGTTCGAGAGCGTGACCGTGACTGAAAGTGGCCGTATCGACAAAGAGACGGTCAACGTGGGCGTGGGCGGACAGAGAAAAAGCCCGGACCGTGCCGGGCTCGAGGGGCGGTGGGTGGGAGGGGTCAGCGGGACTGCGGTCCGCGTCGCTGCGGCAGCGTCACCACCGACGCGTCGCCGGGGCCGGCCGGCGGCAGTCCCGCCACCTGCGCCAGCAGGTCGCACCAGGCCGCCAGGTGGGACCCGGTGTCCGGCACCCCGCCCAGGCCCTCCCGGGGCGTCCACGACGCGCGGATCTCGATCTGCGAGGCGGCCGGGCGCGCGGACAGCCCGCCGAAGTAGTGCGAGCTCGCCCGCGTGACGGTGCCGCTCGGCTCGCCGTACGTCAGCCCGCGCGCCTGCAGCGCGCCCGTCAGCCACGACCAGCACACGTCGGGCAGCAGCGGGTCGACCGCCATCTCCGGCTCCAGCTCGGCCCGGATCAGGGTGACCAGACGGAAAGTGCCCCGCCAGGCGTCGTGCCCGGCCGGGTCGTGCAGCAGCACCAGGCGGCCGTCGGCCAGCTCCTGCTCGCCGTCGACCACCGTCGCCTCCAGGGCGTACGCGAACGGCGCGAGCCGCTTGGGCGCCGGGGTCGGCTCGACCTCGATCTGCGGGCGCAGCCGCGCGGACCTCAGCGCGTCGACGGCGGCCCGGAAGGGCGGCGGAGCCGGCGGAGTCGTCCTGGTCCCATCCCGGTCCCCCTCGTTCACGTCGTCCCTTCCGCCAGCGCCGTCCGACAGTGGATCCCGATCCGCAGCCATGCGGGGAAGATTAAGGGGAACGGGGGCCGCGCGCAGGGCAAGACACCCGTGTGGGGCGCGGCCACGTCGGCTTCCCGGCCATGGGAGACTTGCCGTCGTGAGTGCCAACGCCAGCCCGACGGGCATGCAGCCGACCGCGACGTACGACAGCCCCTTCCTGAAGGCGTGCCGGCGTGAGCCCGTGCCGCACACTCCGGTGTGGTTCATGCGCCAGGCCGGGCGCTCGCTGCCGGAGTACCGCAAGGTCCGCGAGGGCATCCCCATGCTCGAGTCGTGCACGCGGCCGGAGCTGGTCACCGAGATCACGCTGCAGCCCGTGCGCCGGCACGGCGTGGACGCGGCGATCTACTACAGCGACATCGTCGTCCCCCTCAAGGCCATCGGCCTCGACCTGGACATCAAGCCCGGCGTGGGCCCGGTCGTCGCCGAGCCGGTCCGCACCCGCGCCGACCTGGCCCGGCTGCGCGACCTGACCCCCGAGGACGTCTCCTACGTCACCGAGGCGATCGGCCTGCTCACCCGCGAGCTCGGGGCCACCCCGCTCATCGGGTTCGCCGGCGCGCCGTTCACCCTCGCGAGCTACTTGGTCGAGGGCGGCCCGTCCCGCACGTACGAGAACGCCAAGGCGATGATGTACGGCGACCCGGAGCTGTGGGCCGACCTGCTCGACCGCCTCGCCGACATCACGGCCGCGTTCCTGAAGGTGCAGATCGAGGCCGGCGCCTCCGCGGTCCAGCTGTTCGACTCGTGGGCCGGCGCGCTCGCCCCGGCCGACTACCGCCGCTCGGTGATGTCCGCCTCCGCCAAGGTCTTCGACGCCGTCGCCGGGTACGGCGTGCCGCGCATCCACTTCGGCGTCGGCACCGGTGAGCTGCTCGGGCTGATGGGCGAGGCCGGCGCGGACGTCGTCGGCGTCGACTGGCGCGTGCCGCTCGACGAGGCCGCCCGCCGGGTCGGCCCCGGCAAGGCGTTGCAGGGCAACCTCGACCCGACGGTCCTCTTCTCCACCCCGGACGCCGTCGAGACCAAGGTCCGCGAGGTCCTCGATGCGGCGGTCGGGCTGGAGGGCCACGTCTTCAACCTCGGTCACGGCGTGATGCCGGCCACCGACCCGGACGCCCTCACCCGGCTCACGGAGTACGTCCACACGCAGACCGCGCGCTAGACCCGCCCGCCCGCCGGAGCCGGCGGGGCCTCACCACGAGTGCCGGGGCCGGGCGCGGCGGCCGAAGAGCAGGCCGCCCGGCTCCGGCGGCGGGGGCGTGCCCGGCTTGAGCGGCCAGGCGAGCAGCATGCCCGCGAGGAAACCGACGACGTGCGCCGCGTACGCCACGGTGCCGGCGTCGGAGACGCCCTCGCCGGAGGAGTAGACGGCCTGGAGCACGAACCAGAAGCCGAGGACCAGCCACGCGGGCAGCCGCAGCGGCAGGAACACCAGGAACGGCACCAGGACCCACACCCTGGCCTTCGGGTACAGCACCAGGTAGGCGCCCAGCACGCCCGCGATCGCCCCGGACGCCCCGATCAGCGGCGCGGAGGAGTCGGCGTTGAACAGGGCGAAGCCGTACGCGGCCGCGTAACCGCAGACCACGTAGAACAGCGCGAAGCGGACGTGGCCCATGCGGTCCTCGATGTTGTTCCCGAAGATCAGCAGGAACAGCATGTTGCCCAGCAGGTGCAGCCAGCCGCCGTGCAGGAACATCGCGGTGAAGACGCTGGCCACCGGTGACTTGTCGTAGCCGGGCGGGGCGATGACACAGCCGGCGCCGTGCGCTCCCGTGCCCACCTCGCCGTTGGGGACCAGCTGGGGCAGCTGGTGGTGGATCAGCTCGCGCGGCACGGCCGCGTAGTGCTCCAGGAAGGCGTGCAGGTGGCAGCTCTGCGCGAGGCTGCTGTCGCCCGCCACGGACCCCGACAGACCGGGCATGAACAGGAATACGAACACGTTCGCGGCGATCAGCGCGTACGTCACCCAGGGGGTGCGGCGCACCGGGTTCACGTCATGGACGGGGATGACCACAGGGGAGTACTGCCCCCGATCCGTTCGGCGAACCGGTGAACGGGGCCCTTCGTGCGCGCGTATGACTCGGCAACCGCCCGCGGCGCGGGGAAGGCGGACCGCGGGGACGACGTGAGGAACAGGCGATGAACGACCGAGTGACTCCCGCGGTGCACGCCCTGCCCGACGGCGAGGCGGAGATCTCCCTCGTGGTGCGGCTCCCCTGGGAGGACGTGGCCCGGCTGGGCCAGGAGGCGGGGCGGCTCGCCGCGCAGACGCAGCGGCCGGTGACGCTGGACGAGGCCGTCAGTCACCGGCTGCGCTCCCGCCCGGCCGCGGCCGCCCACGCCAAGCCGGCGGAGCAGTCGGCGACGGCCGCGGTGTCGGCCCTGCCGCGGATCACCGGGACGGGCTGAGGCGGAGCGGGCGGCGCGCCCGCGGGCCGTGCGAACGGCCGCCGACGGGTCCGGGGTGCCCAACGGGCGGCGGCCGCCGCCGCCCGGGCGGACGTCAGAAGCCCCGCACCTTCGTCGCGGCCTTGCGCGCCGCCACCAGGACCGGGTCCCACACCGGGCTGAACGGCGGGGCGTAGCCCAGGTCCAGGGCGGTCATCTGCTCCACCGTCATGCCGGCCGTCAGGGCCACCGCCGCGACGTCGACCCGCTTGGCCGCGCCCTCCCGGCCGACGATCTGCACGCCCAGCAGCCGGCCCGTGCGGCGCTCGGCGAGCATCTTGACGGTCATGGGGGAGGCGCCGGGGTAGTAGCCGGCCCGGCTGGTGGACTCGATGGTGACCGCCTCGTACCGCAGGCCGACGCGGCGGGCGTCCTTCTCGCGCAGTCCCGTCCGGGCGATCTCCAGGTCGCACACCTTGCTGACGGCCGTGCCGACCACGCCCGGGAAGGTGGCGTAGCCGCCGCCGACGTTGGTGCCGATGACCTGGCCGTGCTTGTTGGCGTGGGTGCCGAGGGCGATGTGCCGCTGCTGGCCGGAGACCAGGTCGAGGACCTCCACGCAGTCGCCGCCGGCCCAGATGTCGTCGTGGCCGCGCACCCGCATCGCCCGGTCGGTGAGCAGGCCGCCGTGCGCGCCGAGGGGCAGCCCGGCCGCCCGGGCGAGCGCGGTGTCGGGGTGCACCCCGATGCCGAGCACCACCACGTCCGCCGGGTACTCGGCGTCCTCGGTGGCCACCGCCCGCACCCACCCGTCGTCGCCGGTGAGGACCTTGGTGACGGTGGCGTCGTTCACCATGGTGATGCCGAGCCCCTCCATGGCCGCGTGCACCAGGCGGCCCATGTCCGGGTCGAGCGTCGACATCGGCTCGCTGCCGCGGTTGACGACGGTCACCTCGTACCCGCGGTTGATGAGCGCCTCCGCCATCTCCACCCCGATGTACCCGGCGCCCACCACGACCGCCCGGCGTCCCCGCGCGCGGGCGAGCGTGTCCAGCAGGGCCTGCCCGTCGTCGAGGGTCTGCACCCCGTGGACGCCGCGCGCGTCGATCCCGGGCAGCTCCGGGCGCACCGGCCGCGCCCCGGTCGCCAGGACCAGCCGGTCGTACGACGTCCAGGACTCGGCCCCCGTGTCCACGTCCCGCGCGCGGACCCGCTTCCCGGCCACGTCCAGCTCGGTGACCTCGGTGCGCAGGCGCAGGTCGATGCCCCGCTCGCGGTGCTCCTCGGGGGTGCGCGCGATCAGCTGGTCCCGCTCGGGCACGTCACCGCCCACCCAGTAGGGGATGCCGCACGCCGAGAACGACGTGAAGTGGCCGCGCTCGAAGGCCACGATCTCCAGCGCGTCGGGGTCCTTCAGCCGCCGGGCCTGGGACGCGGCGGACATGCCCGCCGCGTCCCCGCCCACCACGACCAGCCGCTCCCGCCCGGGACGTGCACCGCCATCGCTCATGCTCATGCGAACACGCTAAGCGGGCGCGGCATTTCAGTCCCGGCCGCCCTCCTGTTCCGGCCCGGTGGGATGGGCCGGCAGGGTGGGTCCGGGGCGCGTGGGCGGAACGGGCGGGGGCGTGCTCCCCGGACGGCGGGCGGCCCGCCGCGAGCGCAGCACGCGCCGTGCGGCCAGCCCCACGACCAGCGCCAGGGCCGCGAACGGCAGGACCGCGGCGGCGGCCGTCACGAGCCACCGCAACATCGTCACGAACGCGCCCCAGCCGCCCGCCAGGGCGTCCAGCAGGCCGGGTCCGTCGTCCCGGTCCGCCCGCTCGTCCGGCTCCTCGGTCAGGGTCAGGGTGAGGGTGGCCAGGTCGGTGCGGTCCTTCAGGGCGGCCTGGCGGGCGAGCAGCGACTCCAGCTCGGTCTCCCGGCTGTTCAGCTCGCCCTCCAGCAGCAGCACGTCGCTGAGCTTGGTGGCCCGTGCCATCAGCTCGCGCACGCGCGCGATGCCGGCCCGCTGCGACGCCACCCGGCTGTCGACGTCGACGACCTGGTCGGTGACGTCCTGTGCCTTCGCGGTGCGCTCCAGCAGCGTGCCGGTGCCCTGGAGCGCCGTGAGGACCGCCTCGTAGCGTTCGACCGGTACGCGCAGCACCACGCGCGTGTGATCCACGCCCTGCTCGTCGCGCGTGGTGGTCTCGTCGCCGACGTAGCCGCCGGCGCCCTCGGCCGCGGTGCGGGCCCGGTCCAGGGCCTTCGGCACGTCCGCGACCCGGACGGTCAGGGACGCGGTGCGGATGATCCGGTCGCCGGGGAGCGGGGGCGCGGTGGCCCGAGCGCCCGCCGCCGTGCCACCGCCCGCCCCCGCACCGCTGCCGGCGGCCTTGCCGTCGGCGTCCTCATCCTGTCCGGCCTGGTACTCGCCGGCCGGGGCCCGGCCGACGGCCGCCTTGTCGGCGGAGCCGCTGGAGGCGCCGGAGTCGCCGGCGCCGCACCCGGCCAGGACGGCGGAGGCGGCGAGCAGCAGACCGGCGAGGACCCGGACCGGCCGCCGGGCCGGACGGAGTGCAGTGCCTCGTGCCGGGTGTCGTGCGGAGTCCCGTGCGGAACGTCGTGTGCGCATGCGGGTGTGCCCCCCGAGGTCTCGTGGAGTCGTGACGACTGACGCTCCTTCGACGCGGCGGGGCGCCGGGACGTTGGCGGTTCCGGGTCCCGAACAGGTCCCGAACAGGTCACGGTGCGGACCCGGCGGGGGACCGGACGGCCCGCGCGGGACTGTCGGCGGCGTCTGAGAAGGTGGAGCCATGAGCGCAGCGCAGACGGGAACAGGGCAGCGGGTCGTGGTCGTCGGGGGCGGCATCGCCGGGCTCGCCGCCGCGCACCGGCTGCTGGACCGCGGGGCCCGGGTGACCGTCCTGGAGGCCGGGCCCCGGCTCGGCGGCAAGCTGGTGGCGGACCGGATCGAGGGCGTCCGCGTCGACCTCGGCGCCGAGTCGATGCTGGCCCGCCGCCCCGAGGCGGTCGGCCTCGCGCGCGAGGTGGGTCTCGCCGACCGGCTCCAGCCGCCCGCCACGTCGACCGCCGCGATCTGGACCCGCGGCGCCCTGCGCCCCATGCCCAAGGGCCACGTGATGGGCGTCCCCGGCACCGCCGGCGCCCTCGCGGGCGTGCTCTCGGACGAGGGCCTGGCCCGCATCGCGCGCGAGGCGGACCTGCCGCCCACCGAGGTCGGTGACGACGTGGCCGTCGGGGAGTACGTGGCGGCGCGCCTCGGCCGCGAGGTCGTCGACCGCCTCGTCGAGCCCCTGCTCGGCGGGGTGTACGCCGGTGACGCCTACCGCCTCTCCATGCGCTCCGCCGTCCCGCAGCTCTTCCGGGCCGCCCGCGCGCACCCCTCGCTCACCGAGGCCGTGCGGGCGGTCCAGGGCCAGACGGCCGCGGCAGCGCAGTCCGGGCCGGTGTTCCTGGGCCTGGAGGGCGGCATCGGCACCCTGCCGCTCGCGGTCGCCGCGTCCGTCACCGCGCGCGGCGGCGAGATCCTCACCGGACGGGCCGCGACCGGGCTGCGCCGGGACGCCGAGGGGGGCTGGCGGGTCACCGCCGGGGACCTGGTGCTGCCGGCCGACGCCGTGGTCGTCGCCGTCCCCGCGCCCGCCGCCGCCGGCCTGCTGGCCGCCGAGTGCCCCGGGGCCGCCGCCGAGCTGCGCGCCGTCGAGTACGCCTCCATGGCCCTGGTCACCCTCGCCTACCGCCGCGCCGACGTGTCCCTCCCGCCGGGCAGCGGGTTCCTCGTGCCGCCCGTGGACGGCCGCACCATCAAGGCGTCGACGTTCTCCGCCCAGAAGTGGGCCTGGAGCGCGCAGGAGGACCCGGAGCTCTTCGTCCTGCGCACCTCCGTGGGCCGCTACGGCGAGACGGAGGTCCTCGGGCGCGACGACGCCGAACTGGTCGAGGTCTCGCGCCACGACCTGCGCGAGGCGACCGGCCTGACAGCGGCGCCGGTCGCCGGTCTCGTCACCCGGTGGACCGACGGCCTGCCCCAGTACCCCGTCGGCCACCACGCGCGCGTGGCCCGCATCCGCGAGCACGTCGCCGGGCTGCCCGGCCTCGCCGTGTGCGGCGCGCAGTACGACGGCGTCGGCATCCCGGCCTGTATCGCGAGCGCCCACGCGGCCGTGGACCAGCTGGCCGGCGACCCACGCGGTGTGCAGCGGCTCACCGCCGACCCGGTGCAGAGCCTGCACGGCGGAGCGGGAGAATGAGGGCATGAGTGACGACGCCCCCACCACCGAGCCCGGCAGGATCCCGAACAAGGGCAAGCTGGCCAAGGACCTCAACGAGGTCATCCGCTACACGCTCTGGTCGGTCTTCAGGCTGAAGGACGTGCTCCCCGAGGACCGCTCCGGCTACGCCGACGAGGTGCAGGAGCTCTTCGACCAGCTCGCCGCCAAGGACGTCACGGTCCGCGGCACCTACGACGTCTCCGGGCTGCGCGCCGACGCCGACCTGATGATCTGGTGGCACGCGGAGACCAGCGACCAGCTGCAGGAGGCGTACAACCTCTTCCGCCGCACCCGGCTCGGCCGCGCCCTCGAACCCGTCTGGTCGAACATGGCGCTGCACCGCCCGGCGGAGTTCAACCGCTCGCACATCCCGGCGTTCCTCGCCGACGAGACGCCGCGCGACTACGTCAGCGTCTACCCCTTCGTGCGCTCCTACGACTGGTACCTGCTGCCGGACGAGGACCGCCGCCGCATGCTCGCCGACCACGGCAAGATGGCCCGCGGCTACCCCGACGTGCGCGCCAACACGGTCGCCTCGTTCTCGCTCGGCGACTACGAGTGGATCCTCGCCTTCGAGGCCGACGAGCTGTACCGCATCGTCGACCTGATGCGTCACCTGCGCGCCTCGGAGGCCCGCCGCCACGTGCGCGAGGAGGTGCCGTTCTACACCGGCCGCCGCAAGTCGGTGGCGGACCTGGTGGCCGGCCTCGCCTGAGCGGCCGCGCGCGGGGCGGACCCGCCCGGGCGCGTACGGAACGGGTACGGGGGAGCACCGGACGGGTCCGGTGCTCCCCCGCCTCACTTCGCCGGGGCGCGCGGTTCCGGCTCCGCGCGCCCGGCGCAGGCGGCCCGCCGCACCGGCAGCCGCCCCTCCAGGAGGTAGGCCTCCAGGTGGTCGTCGACGCACCGGTTGGGCCCGCCGGCGATGCCGTGGGTCCCGGCGTCCCGCTCGGTCACCAGCACCGAGCCCGCCAGGCGCCGGTGCATCTCCAGCGCCCCCTGGTAGGGCGCGGCGGCGTCCCGCTCGGCGGCCAGGATCAGCGTCGGCGGCAGCTCGCCCGGCCCGGTCCGCACGTCCGCCGGCCGCTGCCGGGGCGCCGGCCAGTACGCGCACGGCAGGTTCGCCCACACGTTGTCCCACGTCTCGAAGGGCGCCACGCGCGCGAGCCGGGTGTTGTCGCGGTCCCACACCCGCCAGTCGGTCGGCCAGGGCGCGTCGTTGCACTCCACGGCCGTGTAGACGGCGCGGCCGTTCTCCGCCTCGGCGGCCGCCTCCCGCACCGGCCCGGCCTGGGCGACGAGCTGTTCCGGCCGGCCCCTGAGGTACTCCGACAGCGCCTCGGCGCGGTGCGGCCAGTAGTCGTCGTAGTACGTGGCCTGGAGGAACGCGCCCTGGAGCTGGGCCGGTCCGACGGTGCCGCCCGCCGGTTCGGCGGCCAGCCGGTCCCGGGCCCGCTCGTAGCTGCGCTGCACCTCGTCCGGGGTGGCGCCGAGGCCGTACACGTCGTCGTGCCGGGCGACCCAGTCGCGGAAGTCGGCCCAACGGGCCTCGAACGCCGCCGACTGGGCGAGGTTGTCGCGGTACCAGATGTGCTCCGGGTCCGGGTCCACCGGCGCGTCGAACACCATCCGCCGCACGTGCGAGGGGAACAGCGTCGCGTACAGCGCGCCGAAGTAGGTGCCGTAGGAGGCGCCCATGAAGGTCAGCCGGTCCTCGCCCAGCGCGGCGCGCAGCACGTCCAGGTCGCGGGCGTTGTTCAGGGAGTGGTAGTGCCGCAGGGCGTCGCCGGAGCGCTCGGCACAGCCCCGCGCGTACGCCTTCGCCCGCGCCACGCGCTCGCGCTTGTACGCCGCGGACGGGTGGGTCGGCGCCGGCGCCGGGCCCTTGAAGAAGTGCCCGGGGTCCTCGCAGGACAGCGGGGCGGAACGGCCCACCCCGCGCGCGTCGTAGCCGACCAGGTCGTAGGCGGCGCCCAGGCGCTTCCACTCGGGCAGCAGGCCGATCAGCGGGAAGTACAGCCCCGAGCCGCCGGGCCCGCCCGGGTTGAAGACCAGCGCGCCCTGTCGGGGGACGGGCCGCTCACCGGCCCGTGGGTCCTTGCCGGTGGCCTCGACCCGGCTGACGGTGAGTTCGATCTGCCGGCCGTCGGGGTGGGCGTAGTCCAGCGGCACGGTGACGGTGCCGCACCGGATGCCGGCCGGCAGGTCCTCGGCGTCGGGGCAGGCGCCGAAGTCGATGCCGGTGGCGGCGGCGCGGGCGGCCGCGACCGCGGTGCCGTGCCGTTCGGCGACGCCGGTGGCCGCGGGGGATCCGGGGGAGACGGGGGATCCCAGGGAGACGGCGGGGGCGCCGGCCGCCGGGACGGCGGTGAGCGTGGACAGGAGCAGGGCTCCGGCGGCCGTGTGGAGGGCGGCAGCTCGCATCGCGGGTCCCTTCGGTGCGCGGCGGCGACAGAAGGGATGGTTGGTGCGCAGAGGGGGCGAGGCAAGCACCGTCGGCGGGTGTCGGCGCCGATGCCCCCCGTACGCCCCCCGCGCACGCCGCGCGTCGGTCGCGCCGCGCGTCCGTCGTGCCGCGCGTCCGGCGTGCCGCGCGTCAGTCCCGCTCGTACGCCTCGCGGTGGGCGAACGCCGCCCGCAGCTCCGGCCCGCCGACCGCGCGGACGCCCCGGACGGCCACCGAGGTCAGGAAGGACTGGTCGTCGCCCGCGCCGCGGTGCCGGGCCAGCGCGCCCAGCAGCCGCTGCCCGGCCGGGGAGGCCCAGGGGGCGTACGGACCCGCCTCGCCGCGCGCGATGACCAGGCAGCCCAGCGTGAGGGCGAGCGGCAGCGCGAACCACAGGGCGACCAGCGAGCGGGGCGGCTCGGAGCCGCCCGGCGTCAGCAGCGCCGCCGTGCCCAGCGCGAGCACGGCGACGGCGGCGGCCCGCACCTGGCGCACGCCCGCCGCGACGTTCGTCCGCGCCCCGGCGGGCACCGCGAGCCCCGCGCCGACCAGCCGGTCGGCGAGGCCGCGCACGGCGTCGGCGGCCGCCGCGGCGGCGCGCACGGGCGCGATGCGGGACTGGCCCCCGGGCCCGATGGCCCCTATGACGGACCGCTCCATCTCGTCGCGGCCGCGCGGGTCCACGACGGTGGCCCAGCCGGTGTGGGCGAGCAGCAGCCGGCGCTGCCGCGCCATCGCCACCATGGTCAGGTCGGCGACCCGGGCCGGACCGCCGGACAGGAACGCGGCCTCGTAGAGCGTCAGGTCGTGGGCGCGGCCCGCGCCCGCGTCGCGCCGCTCGAGCGCGGCGGCGCGCACGGCGGCCAGGCACAGCCGGGCGCACGCCGCACCCGCGACGGCCCAGGCGAGCACCAGCAGGAGGACCCAGAGCATGCGGTGTTTCTATGCCAGGAACACCCCTCGTGGCCATGCCCTGTTCGCCATGCGGACACGAGGTCGCGGTGGTGTGACGATCCGGTGGGGCTCGCGGGCCGGCCCAGGGGGCGTCCCGCGCCGCTAACGGCGCATCAGCACCCGTCCCATGCGGGCCACGCGCGCCACCCGCGACCGCCGCCGGGGCGCGGGACCCGACCGGTCCAGCCACCACTCCCGCAGCTCCCGCTCGGCACGCCCTTCCGCCAGGCCCCCGCTCAGCAGGGCCCACTCCGCGAAGTCCAGCGCGTCCTGGCGGTAGCCGCCGCGCATCGGACGGGTCTGCGCGTACGACAGGAACGCCGGCCGGTACGCCGTTCCCAGCACCGCCGGGAGCTCCGGCGCCACCTTCGCCACCACCCCCGCCCGCTTGGCCGCCAGGGCCCGCGCCTGGATCCCGAGCCGCGTCCGGTCGAAGCCCTCCGGCACCGGCGTGCCCGCCACCAGCGCGGACAGCAGCGCGGTCTGCGCGAGCGCCACCCGCTCCCGGACCCGCTCTCCGGCCTCCTCGGCCTCCTCGGCCTCCCCGACGGTGCCGGGTGCCTCGGGCGCCTGCCCCGCGGCCGCCCCCCGTACCGCTTCGGCGGCCGTCCCCCGGGGCCCCTCGGCGACCGGCTCCGGACCCCGCGTCCGCGTCCCCGCCCGCACGGCCTCCCGGATGGCCGTCAACTCCCGCTCCAGCTCGCCCGCTCCGGGGAAGTCCTCGTCCCGCTCCAGGAGCACCCCGGGCGGTGTCACGCGGGAGGCGAGGTCGGTCAGGATGTCGAGGACCGGGCGCGGCACCGGGTGGGCGTGGCTGTCGTGCCAGACGCCGTCCTTCTCGACCCCGCCCGCGACGTGGACGTACGCGATGGCCTCCACCGGCAGCTCGGCGAGCGCCTTGGCCGGGTCCTCGCCGCGGTTGACGTGGTTGGTGTGGAGGTTCGCGACGTCGATCAGCAGCCGTACGCCGGTGCGCTCGACCAGCTCGTACAGGAACTGACCCTCCGTCATCTCCTCGCCGGGCCAGGAGATCAGCGCGGCGACGTTCTCCACGGCGAGCGGCACCGGCAGGGCCCGCTGGGCGATGCGGACGTTCTCGCAGAGGACGTCGAGGGCGTCCCGGGTGCGCGGCACCGGCAGCAGGTGGCCGGCCTCCAGCCGCGCCGACGCGGTGAGCGGGCCGCCCGCCCGGACGAACGCGATGTGCTCGGTGACCAGCGGGGCGCCGAGCGCCTCGGCCCGCTCGGCGAGCGCGGCCAGCCGCCCCTCGTCGGGCCGCTCGGCGCCGCCCAGGCCGAGCGAGACGCCGTGCGGCACGACCGTGACCCCGCGCTCGCGCAGCCGCACCAGCGACTCGGGCAGGTGGCCCGGGCAGAGGTTCTCGGCGACCACCTCGACCCAGTCGACGCCGGGCATCCGCTCCACCGCGTCCGCGATCTCCGGCCGCCAGCCGATGCCGGTCCCCAGTCGCACCATGGTCCCCTCCTCCTGCCCTGCCCCCTCCGTGGTGAACGGGGTATGGCCCCGCCGCACGGCGGCGAACCGCCCCGCGGGCACCTTCAGAGGAACATTTGAGGTTGGCGCCGGGGCCGGGCGCCCGCCCGGGGGACCGGACGGCTCGCCTCCGGCGGGCCGGTGCGTTCAGCGCAGGGCCGGGTGGTCGGCCACCACCGTGCAGGAGCCCGGTGCGATTTCCGTGAAGCCGGCGTCCCTGACCAGCGGCAGTCCGCTCCCGGTCAGTTCCTGCCAGCGCTCGGGGGCGGCGGTGCGCACGGCGAGCGGGAAGCCGGCCTCGCGCCAGGCCGTGCGCTCCGGCTCCGGCAGTTCCCACCAGGCCAGTTGCGCCCCGTGCCCGGCCTGGGCCATCGCCTTGCCCGCGGACATCTCCAGGTCGGGGTTGAGCCACAGCACCGGCACCCCGGGGTCCGCCGGGTCCGGTGCCGCGGGGTCGTCGAGGTCGGTCCCGGAGACCTGGAGCCGGGCCAGGTCCTTCGGCCAGCCGTCCAGCGGCACCGGCGGGAACACCCGCACCTCGGCCGACTTCCCCGTCACGGTGATCCCGGACAGGGCCTCGGCCCGCCGCCACTCGGCGCCCCGGGCCCGCCGGACGACCTTGCGGATCCGCGCGTCCTGCCAGTCCCGCACCGCCTCGGCCCACTCGCCGTCCCCGGCGGAGCGCGCGTCGCTCAGGATCACCAGGACGGCCCGCGCGGCGGTCTCCAGGGCGTCGGTGCGGGCGGGGGGCGCCGCCTTCTCGATCCGTACGACCATCGGCAGCACGAACTGCGGGGCGCGGTCACGCTCCTCGGCGGTGTGCCGGAACGGGCCGTCGGCGGGGGTGGGGTAGGCGTCGCTCACAGCGCCCCACCCTAGGTCAGCCCGAGCAGGCGGTGCGCTGTGCCTCCTGCCACTCGCACACCGGGCACAGCGTGACGCCCTTGTACGACTCCGGGTACTCCGTCGGCTCCCGGCACAGCACGCACTCCGCGTACGGCGGACCGTCGGCCTTCGGCGGGCGGGTGGCGTCGATCAGGCAGTACGTCTCGTCGGTGCGGGTGCCGTCCTTCTCCTCGCTCATGACTCCAGCGTAGGACGACCCGGAACCGGCGCGGGACGCGCTCAGCGGCGCGCCCCCGCGGTGCCGATCAGCTCGGAGACCTTCACGAAGCGGTAGCCGCGCCGGCGCAGCTCGGGCACCACCGAGCTGACCACGCGCTCCGTGGTGGGCGCGGCGCTGCGGGTGCAGTGCATGACCACCACGGACCCCGGCCGGACCCCGTCGAGCACCTGCCGGGCCACCGCGTCCGCGTCCGTCGCGAAGGCGTCGCCGCTGACCACGTCCCACTGCACGGCCGTGACGCCGGTGCCGCTGACCGCGCGCAGCGCCCGCTGGTCGTAACAGCCGCCGGGGAAGCGGAAGTACGGCCTTGCGTCGGTGATCCCGGCCGCCCGGAACGCCGTGTACGCCCGCTCCACGTCGGCGCGCATCCGGTCCTCGGGGACGGTCGGCAGGCCGTAGCAGTCGGCGGTGAAGGCGTAGTGGCTGTAGGAGTGGTTGGCGACCTCGAAGAGCGGGTCGTGGCCGAGGGCGCGGGCCTGGTCGGGGTACTGCTCCGCCCACCGGCCGGTCATGAAGACGGTCGACGGCACCTTGAGCGTGCGCAGCGCCCGGATCAGGCCGGGGTTGTCGAAGTGCTCCCCGGCAGCGGCGCGCGGCCCCTGGTCGGCGGTCATGTCGGCGTCGAAGGTGAGCGCGACCGTCCGGCCCGCGGTGCGGGACGCGTGCGCGAACACGGGCGTGAGCCCCGCCGGTCCCGGCGCCAGCGTGGGCGGCCGGGACGGCGCGAGCGGGGCGGGCGGCGCGGCGGAGGCCCGGGCGGGGCGCGGCGCGTGCGGTGCGGGGGCGGCGCCGGGCCCCGGTGCGGTGCCGCAGGCGGCGAGGGTGGCGCCGAGGGCGCAGAGGGCGGTGAGCACCGCGAGACGGCGTACGGAAACGATCACCGCATGACCATACGAGTGTGATCGTCGTACCGGCGTGACCGCCCGGGCGGCCCTCCGCGGGCGTCACCCCCGTGGCTCAGCCGTGCCAGGGACCCGTCACGGCGAACGTGGTGCCGGGGGTGTAGCAGTTGACGAACATCGTGCGCCCGTCGGGGGAGAAGGTGACCCCGGCGAACTCGCCCCACTCCGGCTGCTCGGCGGTGCCGATGTTCTGGGCGTTGCGCGCCATCGCGTAGACCTCACCGCGCCGGGTGACGCCGAAGACGTGCTGGGCGCCGTTGCCGTCCTCGCAGACCATCAGGCCGCCGCTGGGGGCGAGGCAGATGTTGTCGGGGGACTCGCCGGGCAGCTGCACGTCCGTGCCGGGGCCGAAGACCACCACCAGGGTGAGGCGGTGGTGGTCGGGGTCGTAGCGCCAGATCTGGCCGAAGTGGTCCGCGGCCGAGCCGTCGGCACCCCGCGCGAACGACGACACGAAGTACACCGAACGGCCGCCCCAGTAGCAGCCCTCCAGCTTCTGCGCGTGCGTGATGCCGCGCGGCCCGAAGTCCTGGAGGCGCACGGGCGTGCCGAGGGCGAGGGGGTCGGGCACGTCGACCCACTCGACGCGGTCGAAGGTGGTGCCGGTCTCCTGGATGGAGGACAGGTCGGGCACGTCCGGCACGCGCAGGGCCTGGAGCCGTCCGCCGGCCCGCAGCGAACCGAGGCCGCCGAGCGGCTTCTCGGGCAGGAAGCGGTAGAACAGGCCGAACGGCTTCAGGAACGCGTCCTCCGTCTCGTAGACGACGCCCCGGCGCGGGTCGACGGCGATCGCCTCGTGCTGGAAGCGGCCCATCGCGGTCAGCGGGACGGCGCCGGAGCGGTGCGGGTCCGCGCCGTCGACCTCGAAGACGAAGCCGTGGTCCTTGGTGTAGCCGTTGGTGCCGGCCCGGTCCTCGGTCTCCTCGCAGCTCAGCCAGGTGCCCCAGGGCGTGGGCCCGCCCGCGCAGTTGACGGCGGTGCCGGCGAGGGCGACCCGCTCCGACACCACCTCGCCCCGGGCGTCCAGGGCGAGGGCGGTACAGCCGCCCTTGCCGGCGGGGTCGTAGGTCAGGCCGTCGGTCACGGGGACGGGGATCCGGGCGTCGACGCGGTTCTCGTGGTTGCGGACCAGATGGACGCCGCCGCGGCCGTGGCGGCCGGCGAAGGCGGCCATGCCGTCGTGGTGCGAGGGGACCGGGCCCTCGCCGGAGCGCAGCGGGTCGCCCTCGCGGGACAGCACCCGGTAGCGGAATCCTTTCGGCAGGTCGAGCAGGCCGTCCGGGTCGGGGACGAGGGGACCGTAGCCGGTGCGGCCGAGGGGCTGCGCGGCGGCGGTGCCCGCGAAGAGCTCGGCGAGGGCTCCGCCGAACACGATGCCGGCTCCCACGGCACCGGTGCGGGCGAGCAGTTGACGACGGGTCGCGGACATGCGGGGACAACCTTCCTGCTGGCGGACAGGGACGGTGATCCCGTCGTGTCTACCACCCGGTGCGCGCCCCGGGAACCACGCCCGGCGCCCGTGTCACGGCCCGGCGGGTGGTGGGGGAGGCGGCTGCTGCTGGGCCTTCTCCAGGAACCGCAGCAGCTCCACGGGGAAGGGCAGGACCAGGGTGGAGTTCTTCTCGGCGGCCACCGCGACCACCGTCTGGAGCAGCCTGAGCTGCAGGGCGGCCGGCTGGTCCGACATCTCCTTGGCGGCCTCGGAGAGCTTCTTGGACGCCTGGAGCTCGGCGTCGGCGTTGATGATCCGGGCCCGGCGCTCGCGGTCGGCCTCCGCCTGGCGGGCCATGGACCGCTTCATCGACTCCGGCAGCGACACGTCCTTGATCTCGACCCGGTCGATCTGCACGCCCCAGCCGATCGCCGGGCTGTCGATCATCAGCTCCAGGCCCTCGTTGAGCTTCTCCCGGTTGGACAGCAGGTCGTCCAGTTCGCTCTTGCCGATGATGGAGCGCAGCGAGGTCTGGGCCATCTGCGAGACCGCGAAGCGGTAGTCCTCGACGTTGACGATCGCCGCCGCCGCGTCCACGACCCGGAAGTACACCACCGCGTCCACCCGCACGGTGACGTTGTCGCGGGTGATGCCTTCCTGCGCGGGGATCGGCATCGTCACGATCTGCAGGTTGACCTTGCGCAGCCGGTCCACCGCGGGGATCACCGTGGTGAAGCCCGGTGAGCGCACGTCGCCGACGACGCGGCCCAGCCGGAACACCACCCCGCGCTCGTACTGCTTGACCACCCGGGCGCCCGCCACGAGGTACGCGACCCCGCCGACGCCGACCGCGACGGCCGCCGTCACCAGTTCCTGGAGCATGACGACCTCCTTCACCCGAGCCCCGAGGTGGATGTCCGCTCTGCCACGATATGCCCGCCCTCTGGTCCGGGGCCACGCCCCCCTGCCCGGGACCGGACGGCGGGCGCGGCCCCCCTCGCTCAGCCCAGGGCGGTCAGCGCAGGGCGGTCATCCGGACCGGCTCCGTGCCGGCGGCGCTGTGCCGCTCGGCCCAGTTCTCCAGCGCCAGGCGACAGGCGTGGTCGAGGTGGTGCAGGCCGGACAGGTCCAGCTCGACGGGACGGTCCTGCGGCAGGGCCTCCAGGCTGTCGAGGATCCTCGGCAGCCGCAGGAAGGTGGCGTTGCCCGCCAGGTGGGCCCGGATCGGGCCGGCGCCCTTGTCGACGACCTCCAGCTTGACGGCCGAGGCCTCCCAGGCGGTCTTGACCACGGACAGGGCCAGACCGACGAGCACGCCCTCGAACATGTTGACCGCGACGATCGACACCGCCGTGACCACCAGGATCAGCGCCTCACCGCGGTGCCGCCGCCACAGCGTGGCGACGCCGCGGAACGGGATCAGCTTCCAGCCCGCGTGGACCAGGACACCGGCCAGCGCGGGCAGCGGGATCAGCGCCAGCGCGGACGGCAGCAGCGCCGCGAACAGCAGCAGCCACGCGCCGTGCAGGACCCGGGACGCCTTGGTGCGGGCGCCCGCCTGGACGTTGGCGGAGCTGCGCACGATCACCGCCGTCATGGGCAGCGCGCCGAGCACGCCGCACACCGCGTTGCCCGCGCCCTGCGCCATCAGCTCCTTGTCGTACGCGGTGCGCGGACCGGTGTGCAGCCGGTCCACGGCGGCCGCGCTGAACAGGCTCTCCGCGGAGGCGATCAGGGTGAAGGCGAGGATCGTGCCGAGGAGCGCGGGGTCGGCCAGCCCGCCGAAGGCGTCGGCGCCGGGCGGCTGGACGGCGGACAGCAGCCCGTCCACCTCGACCGTCGCGACGGGCAGGCCGAGGGCGAGGACCGCGAGCGTCGCCAGGACGACCGCGGCGAGCGCGCCCGGCACGGCCCGGGCCCGCGCCGGGAGCCTGCGCCACGCCACCATCACCACGACGGTGCCCGCGCCGACCGCCAGCGAGGCGAGTGCCCGGGTGCTGCCCACGGCGTCCACCGCGGCCCCGGGCAGGCCGAGGATCTTGTCGAGGCCGGAGGCGGGGGCCTTCAGCCCGGCCGCCGCGTACAGCTGGCCCGCGATGATGACCAGTCCGATGCCGGCCAGCATGCCCTCGACGACCGAGACGGATATCGCCCGGAACCAGCGCCCCCACTTCAGGGCGCCCATGAGCAGCTGGAGCAGTCCGGTGGCCAGTACGACCACGCCGAGCGCGGGCAGCCCGAAGCGGTCGACCGCCTCGAAGACCAGCACGGTCAGACCGGCGGCCGGCCCGGACACCTGCAGGCTGCTGCCGGGCAGCAGGCCGGTGACCAGGCCGCCCACGATGCCGGTGACCAGGCCGAGCTCGGCCGGTACACCGGAGGCGACGGCGACGCCCACGCACAGCGGGAGCGCGACGAGGAACACGACGAGCGAGGCGGCGAGGTCCTGGCGCAGGTGCGGGAACCTCGGCGGCGGGGAGGCCGCGGGGGTGACGGCGGGCTTCACCGGGCACCCGCGATCGGTGCGGGGAGGGCCAGGGGGCCGGGGCAGGCGGTGAACGGGGCGGCGGGGCACCGGCGTCCGGCGGGGCGGGCGAACTCCTCAGGGCGGTGTCCGGACGGACGGGCAGGGTCGATGAGGGGCTGCATGATGATTCCTCCTGGCGCGCCGTGGGGGGCGCGTCGGACGGGCAGGGCAGGTGGGGAGGGCGCTGTTCCGCGTCCCTCTCAGCAGCGGAAGACCTGCAGGACCGCCGGAGAGCGGCCCGTCGCGGATCTGGACGGGCGCGGGGCCGCCCCGGCCGCGGGGGGCGGGAGCGGGACGGCGTCGTCGTGGGCCGTCCGGGCGCGCTCGGCACCCTGGTGCGCGGGGCCGGCGGCCACGGCCCGCGCGCGGTCGCGGGCGCGCAGGGGAGCGGTGGGCGCCCCGGGCCGGTCGCAGTCGCGGTGGGTGACGCGCTCCTCGCGCGGGGCGGCGGCGGACGGGGCGGTTCCGGCCCCGGCCCGGGCCTCGGTGTGACCGGTGGTGTGCGCGGGTGCGAACGGTGGTGCGGACGTGCCGGACGCGACGAGGGGGAGGGCGAGCAGCAGGGCGGTGAGGAGTGCGGCCGCGATCCGGGCCGTCGCACGTCGGACCATGTGCCCCCCTCCCGCGGTTCCTGCTTCCGGCGCGCACCAAAAAATGGTCAACGGATGGTCAAGAACCACGGTAGCGGCGCCCCGCCCTTTGCAGGGTGAACTCCGTGTTACGCGCTCGACTGCGCCCGAAAAACGAGGGGTCGTGGCGCGATCCGGCCGGGCGCCGGGCCGGGACGGCCGGTCAGGCGGGGGCGGCCAGCCGCTGCCCGTCGCGGGCCAGGGCGGTGAGGCGGGATATGGCGCGGAAGTACTTCTTGCGGTAGCCGCCGTTCAGCATCTCCTCGCTGAACAGCCGGTCGAAGGGCAGCCCGGAGGCCAGCACCGGGACCTCGCGGTCGTAGAGCCGGTCGGCCAGCACCACCAGGCGCAGCGCGGTCGACTGGTCGGGCACCGGGCGGACGTCCGTCAGGCACACCGCCCGCAGGCCGTCGGTCAGCGCGCCGTACCGGCTCGGGTGGACCTTGGCCAGGTGCTCCAGGAGGTGCGCGAAGTCGTCCAGCGAGGCGCCCTCGGTGGCGTGCGCCGCCTTGGTGACGGCCTCGTCGGAGCAGGGCGCCGGCGCCTCGGGCAGCCCGCGGTGGCGGTAGTCCTCGCCGTCGATGCGCAGGGTGCGGAAGTGCGCGGACAGCCCCTGGATCTCGCGCAGGAAGTCGACCGCCGCGAAGCGGCCCTCGCCGAGCTTGCCGGGCAGGGTGTTGGAGGTGGCGGCGAGCGCGACGCCCGCCTCGACCAGCTTGCCGAGCAGCGTGGAGACCAGCACGGTGTCGCCCGGGTCGTCCAGCTCGAACTCGTCGATGCACAGCAGGCGGTGGCCGGAGAGCGTGCGCACGGTCTGCTGGAAGCCCAGCGCGCCCACCAGGTTGGTCAGCTCCACGAACGTGCCGAACGCCTTCAGGGAGGCGTCCGCCGGAGTGGCGTGCCACAGTGAGGCGAGCAGGTGGGTCTTGCCGACGCCGTACCCGCCGTCCAGGTAGACCCCGCGCGGGCCGGCCGGGGCCTTGGGCGCCCGGGAGCGGCCGAAGCCGAACAGGCCCCGCTTGCCCCCGCCGACGGCGTGCGCCCCGCCGAGCCCGCCCGCGAACTCCTCCAGCACCCGCACCGCCTCGCTCTGGCTCGGCCGGCCCGGGTCGGGGACGTACGTCCCGAAGCGCACCGAGTCGAAGCGCGGGGGCGGCACCATCTCGGCGACCAGCCGGTCGGCGGGGACGTGCGGCTCGCGGGCGCACAGGGACAGCGGGGCGGCCCCGGCGCGGGGGCCGAGGTCGGGGGCGGGGGTGGAGGACGACACGGTTCCCCAGCTTAAGGGGCGTGCCAGACTGCCAGGCATGCGACGCCTGTTCCCTGTGACCGACCAGACAGCGCCGACGGCACCCGGCGGGAACGCCGAGGGGGGTGGGGAGACCGCGTCACGCGAGTGGAGCCTCGACGAGATCGCGGACGCCTACGCCTACCCCGAGCCCGCGCCGGGTGAGCCGCGGCCGTACCTGCGCGCCAACATGGTCTCCACGCTCGACGGGGCCGCCCAGCACGAGGGCCGCTCGCACCCCATCTCCCACGCCACCGACATGCGGATCTTCGGGACCCTCAGGGCGCTCGCGGACGTCGTGGTGGTCGGTGCGGAAACGGTCCGTCAGGAGGGCTACCGGCCCGCCCGCGTGCGGGCGGAGTTCGCCGCGCGGCGGGAGGCCGCGGGACAGACGCCCGCGCCCGCGATCGCCGTGGTCACGGCGAGCCTGGACCTCGACTTCTCGCTCCCGCTGTTCACCTCACCGACGGTGCCGACGCTGGTGCTGACCGGCGCCGCGGCCGCGCCGGACCGCGTGGCGGCGGCCGAGAAGGCGGGCGCGCGCGTGGTGACCGCCGGGGACGGCGTCGGGGTGGACCCGGCCCGTGCCGTGCGGGCGCTGGCCGGACTGGGCCACACCCGGCTGCTGACCGAGGGCGGACCCCGGCTGCTGGGCCAGCTGGTGGTCGCCGAGGTGCTGGACGAGCTGTGCCTGACCGTCTCGCCGATGCTCACCGCCGGTGCGGCGCAGCGGATCGCGGGCGGGCCGGCGGTGCCCGTCCCGCACCGGTTCGCGCTGGTCTCCCTGCTGGAGGAGGAGGGATTCCTCTTCAGCAGGTACCGGAGGGCGTGAGGCGGGTATGCGAGGGTCCGCGGCAGGCACCCGGGCCCACCGCACGACACCCGGGGCTCCGAAACGGCGGAATCATCCGCTCCGTTTCGTCCCGGGTGGGCAGACTAGGACGGCATCCCCGTGCGGGCACGGGGAAGGATGGTTTCCGCAGGGCCGCTGCAGGCCCAGGAGAAGGGGCGCTGGTGTTCACAAGCGTGTTGATGATCGAGAAGGCCTTGACGTCCGCCGACGTGGAGTTCGTCACCACCCTGCACGGCGACGAGGCGGTCTCCTTCCACGTGCTGCTCCAGCCGCGCGGCGAGCAGGCCGACCGGCTGCTGCGGGCCATCGACGACGTCGCCCTCGGCGAACTCGACGAAGCCGTGCGGGAGGGGCAGACCCCGGAGGGCGAGGAGGCGCTGAGCGTCGGGGAGCGGGCCCTGGAGGTCTCCCTCACCGCGCTGCGCACCGCGGGCAGCGCGGCCGAGGGCAGACTCGTCGAGGACCACCCGCTGGACGCCCTCAAGAACGTGGTCCAGGAGGTCGGCGCGGACGAGGTGATCGTGCTGACCGACCCGCACTACGTGGAGGAGTTCTTCCACCGCGACTGGGCCTCCCGCGCCCGCCACAAGGTGGGCGTGCCGGTCCTCAAGCTGTTCTCGCACAGCAAGGCGTAGTCACCGCCGCGGGTCGCGGGACCCTTGGACGCGTGGGGACCGCGGTGCCGGTGGCGGGGCCCCGCAGGCAATAGGGTGGGGGCCGCACTCGTCGTACCGCAGCCCCTGGAGATGAACGCATGGCCCCCGGCATCCCCTCCCCCTTCGACCGACCGCACTTCATCGGCATCGGCGGGGCCGGGATGTCCGGGATCGCCAAGATCCTGGCGCAGCGCGGGGCCCGGGTGGCGGGCAGCGACGCCAAGGAGTCGGCCACCGCCGACGCCCTGCGCTCCTTCGGCGCCACCGTGCACATCGGGCACGCCGCCGGGCACCTCGCCGACGACGCGACCTGCGTCGTCGTGTCGTCGGCCATCCGCCAGGACAACCCGGAGCTGGTCCGCGCGGCCGAGCTGGGCATCCCCGTCGTGCACCGCTCCGACGCCCTCGCCGCCCTCATGGCCGGCCGCCGCGCCATCGCCGTCGCCGGCACCCACGGCAAGACCACCACCACCTCGATGCTCGCCGTCTCCCTGTCCGAGCTGGGCCTGGACCCCTCGTACGCGATCGGCGGCGACCTCGACGCCCCCGGCTCCAACGCCCTGCACGGCGACGGGGAGATCTTCGTCGCCGAGGCGGACGAGTCCGACCGCAGCTTCCACACGTACCGCCCCGAGGTCGCGATCGTCCTCAACGTGGAGCTCGACCACCACGCCAACTACGCCTCGATGGACGAGATCTACGAGTCCTTCGAGACCTTCGCCGACAAGATCGTGCCCGGCGGCACCCTCGTGGTCTGCGCCGACCACCCGGGCGCCCGCGAGCTGACCCGCCGGGTCCGCCGCGAGGGCCTGACCGTGGTGACGTACGGCGAGGCCGAGGACGCCGACGTGCGGGTGCGCTCGATCGTCGCGCAGGGCCTCAGGAGCGAGGTCACCGTCGTGCTGGACGGCCGGGAGACCGTCTTCACGGTGTCGGTGCCCGGCCGCCACTACGCCCTCAACGCGGTCGCCGCCCTCACCGCGGGCGTCGCGCTCGGCGTGCCCGCGGCGGACCTCGCGCCCGCGCTGGCCGCCTACACGGGCGTCAAGCGCCGCCTCCAGCTCAAGGGCGAGGCGGCCGGGGTCCAGGTCGTCGACTCCTACGCCCACCACCCCACCGAGATGACGGCCGACCTGGAGGCGATGCGCGCCGCGGCCGCGGACGCCCGCATCCTGGTCCTCTTCCAGCCCCACCTGTTCTCCCGCACCCAGGAGCTCGCCACGGAGATGGGGCAGTCCCTCGCCCTGGCGGACGCCTCCGTGGTCCTCGACATCTACCCGGCGCGCGAGGACCCGATCCCCGGGGTCACCAGCGACCTCATCATCGACGCCGCCCGGAAGGCCGGCGCGGACGTCACGGCCGTCCACGACAAGGACGGGGCGCCCGCGGTGATCGCGGGAATGGCCAAGCCCGGCGATCTCGTTCTCACCATGGGCGCGGGCGACGTCACCGACCTCGGCCCGCGCATCCTGGAACAGCTGTCGAAGTGAGGGGCTGAGGCTCATGTCGTACGACGTCGAGAAGCCGGACGAGCAGTGGCGCGCGGAGCTGGACCCGGCCGAGTACGCCGTGCTCCGGCAGGCGGCGACGGAGCCCGCCTTCACCGGTGAGTACACCGACACCAAGACCCGGGGCGTCTACTCCTGCCGCGCCTGCGGCGCCGAACTGTTCACCTCCACGACCAAGTTCGAGTCGCACTGCGGCTGGCCGTCCTTCTACGACCCCAAGGACACCGACGCCGTGGAGCTGGTCGAGGACCGCTCCCACGGCATGGTCCGCACCGAGGTCCGCTGCGCGCGGTGCGGTTCGCACCTCGGGCACGTCTTCGAGGGCGAGGGCTACCCCACGCCCACCGACCAGCGGTACTGCATCAACAGCATCTCGCTGCGGCTGACCCCCGCCGAGGGCTGAGCCGGCGCACCGGGAGGCGCACGGCGTCCGTCACAGCGCCTCCCGCTGCACCATCGCCGACAGGACCAGCATCCCCGGCGCCAGGAACAGCCAGACCGTCAGGACCCGGTAGCCGAGGACCGTGGCCGTGGCCAGCGACAGCGGCGTCCCGTAGCCGGCCAGGGTGAGCACCAGCGCCGCGTCGACCGGGCCGATGCCGCCCGGCGCCGGGACCGCGCCCGCCGCCGTGGTTGCCGCCAGGTACGCGAACACCAGCTGCGGCCAGGACAGCGGCAGGTCCAGCGCGGTGCCGACCGAGGCCACCACGCTCGCCTGGACCAGCGGTGCCGCGACCGCCCCGCCCCACAGCGGCAGGAACCGGCTCGGACGGGTGTGCAGTTCCCGCACCCCCGTCAGGGCCGTGCGCAGGCAGTCGAGCGCCGGGCCGCGCAGCGGCCGCACCACCGCGAGGACCAGCGTGGCCGCCGCAGGGGCCAGCAGCACGCCCGCCACCGCCACCAGCAGCGTCCGCCCGTCGGGCAGCAGCGCCCCGGGGCGCACCGCGCTCGGCGCGGCCAGCAGGAAGACCAGCACCACCGGCGTCTTGGCGATCGCCCGCACCAGCGAGTACAGGGCCAGCGACGCGCTCGCGCGAGGCAGCGGGACACCCTGCTTCTGCAGGAACCGCAGCGTCACCGCGTGCGCCCCGAGGCTCGCCGGGAGGACGTGGTTGGCGGCGCCCGCGGCGAACTGCGAGGCGACCAGCAGGCCCGGCGGCAGACGCTCGGGGACGGCGCCCTGCCGGATGCACGCGGCGACCACGCAGCCGAGGAAGGTGAAGCCCGCCCCGGCCAGCAGCCACCACGGGTCGGCGCCGGCGAGGCGGGTGACCCCGTCGTACACGGCCTGCCGGTCGACGGCCGCCCAGACGCCGAGGAGCAGCAGCGGCAGCAGGGTCATCGCGTGGCGGGCGTGCCGGGCGGCGGACGGGGGCAGCGGGCCCGGACGGCGGAAGGGCAGGCCGGGCAGCGGCGGGGCGGGGAGCGCGCAGGGCGGGCCCGTGGCGGGGAGCGCGGTGGCGAGAGCCGGCGCGGGGACCGCGGCGGCGGGCGGCGGGGCGGTGGCGTCGTCGAGCGGCAGCAGGGACACGGCGCACGTCGTCCTTTCGCGCCACGACCGTGCCGGGCGGGCCGGCCGGGGCGGCGGATCGGCGGGGCCTCGGGGGCCCTCTGCGGGGAGGGGACGGGGGAGGCGTTCCCCTCCGGCGTGACGGTGCGGTGTCCGGGAACGGACGCACTGCGGGCGGAGGGGCGACTGCGGTGCGGTCGGGGGCGGAGGACGTCGGGGGAGTTCTGCCCCGCGCGAGCGGTGGTCATCCCGAGGGCGCCCGCGCGCCCGGGGTCGGTGCGGCGGCAGGGCCCGGTTCAGCGCGGCGGCGGGGCCCGGGGTCAGCGCAGCGGCAGGGTGAGGACGAAGGCCGTCGCGTCCGGCTCGTCGGCGAGGGCGAGGGTGCCGCCGTGCGCCTCAGCCAGGGAGCGGGCCACGGACAGGCCCAGGCCGCTGCCGCCGCGGTCGCGGCTGCGGGCCTTGTCGACGCGGAAGAAGCGGTCGAACACCCGGGACCGGTCGGCGGCCGGGATGCCGGGGCCCCGGTCGGCGACCCGGACCAGCGCCCTGCCGTCGGCGACGGACACCGCCACCGACACCGGCGTGCCCGGCGGGGTGTGCACGGCGGCGTTGGTCAGCAGGTTGTCCAGCACCTGGCGCACGCGCTGCGGGTCCAGCCGCAGCGGCAGGCTCGCCGGGCCCGGCGCCACCGTCAGCGCACGGCCCGGGTGGCTCGCCCGGAACGCGTCCGCCGCCTGCCCCACCAGCTCCACCAGGTCCGCGTCCCGCGGGCGCAGCGGTGCCTCCACCTCCGCCGCGTCCAGCCGGGCGAGCAGCAGCAGGTCGTCCAGCAGGACGCCCATCCGGGCCGCCTCGGCGCGCAGCCGGGCCAGGTGGCGTTCGCGTTCGGCGGGCTCGTTGGCCGCCGCGTACTGGAAGAGGTCGGCGTAGCCGCGCACCGACATCAGCGGCGTGCGCAGTTCGTGCGAGGCGTCCGCGACGAACCGGCGCAGCCGCTGCTCGGCCTCCGCGCGCACCGCCAGCGAGTCGTCGATGTGCTCCAGCATGGTGTTGAACGCCGTGCGCAGCTCCTCCACCTCCGGGGCGCCGCCCGGCCGGTCCGCGCGCAGCGGCAGCCGTGCCTCGGACTCGGTGAGGTCGTGCGAGGCGATGCCGTGCGCGGTGTGCGCCATGTCGCTCAGCGGTTTCAGACCCCGCCGCAGCAGCGCCCGGCCGCACACCACCAGGGCCAGCAGCGCGAGCCCGAAGGCGACGACCTGGACGGCGACCAGCCGGCGCACCGTGTCCTGGAGGCCGTCCATCGGCGCGGCGCTCACCAGCACCACCCCGGGCTCCACCTCGCAGGCGCGCAACCGGTACGTCCCGCCCCCGGCGAGGTCGGCGGTGCGCAGCACCTCCGTGCCGGCGGCGGTCTGCGCCCCGGCCAGCGCGGTGAGGGGTGCCACGTCCCGGGGCAGGTCGGTGGCCTCCTCCGGGGTGCGCAGCGCGGGCCTCCCGGCCGCGCCCACGTCGTAGACGGCGTAGTACCAGCGGTAGTACTTCTTGCCCTGGAGCGTGCCGTGCTCCGCGATGCTCTTGGACTGCCCGAGCTGGGCGAGCCGCAGCTGGTCGTCGAGCTGCGCCGCGAGGTAGCCGCGCATGGACGTCGTCAGGGCCGTGCCCACCACCGCGAACACCACCAGCGACAGCGCCCCGAGGCCGAGCGCGAGCCGGGTGCCGAGCCGCAGCCCGCGGTACGCCCGCCGCAGCCGGGAGATCACCGCGGGGCCTGCCGCACCACGTACCCGAAGCCGCGCACGGTGTGGATGAGCGGCGCGCCCGTCGCGTCCAGCTTGCGGCGCAGCCGGCTGACGACCAGCTCCACCACGTTGGACCGGCCGCCGAAGCCGTACTCCCAGACGTGGTCGAGGATCTGCGCCTTGGTGAGCACGGCCGGGGACCTGCGCATCAGGTAGCGCAGCACCTCGTACTCGGTCGGGGTGAGCGTCAGCAGGGCGTCGCCGCGACGCACCTCGCGGGTGTCCTCGTCCATCGTCAGGTCGGCCACGCGCAGCACCGACCGCGGGGAACCGGGCCCCGCGGCCCGGCGCAGCACCGTGCGCAGCCGGGCCATCAGCTCCTCCACCGCGAACGGCTTCACCAGGTAGTCGTCCCCGCCCCGGGTCAGCCCCGCCACCCGGTCGGCGACGCCGTCCCGCGCGGTCAGGAACACCACCGGCACCATCGTCCCGGAACGGCGCAGCCGGTCCAGCACCCCGAAGCCGTCCAGGTCGGGCAGCATCAGGTCGAGCACCACGATGTCCGGCCGGAACGCGGCCGCGCGGCTCAGCGCCTCCTCGCCCGAGTGCGCCGTGACCGCGTCCCAGCCCTCGTACCGGGCGACCGTGGCCACCAGGTCGGCGATCGGCGGGTCGTCGTCCACGACGAGCAGTCGTACCTTCTCCACCCGCCCATACTGCGGTACCCCCGTGCCCCGGTCGGCCCCCCGTCCGGCCCCGGGCCCGGATCGATATGCTCTTGAAAGTTGTACGACAGGAAATCGACAGCGACGGTCGGCCAGGCTCGGTGTTCCGAGGACCCGATCACGGGATTCCCGTCGCAGGGTTCCCGATCAAGGAGTTTCCGTCCGTGACGACCGTCCAGTCACCCCCCACGCCCGCCACGGCCGTCCGTCCCCGCGTCGTGGCCCGCACCGGTCTGTACGCCCTGCTCGCCGCGAACGTCGCCGCCGTGACCTTCTTCGCCGCCGACGCCGGCCTCGGCTCCGGCGCGCTCGTCGTCCTCGGCCGGTTCGCCGGTCTGTACGGCGCCCTGCTCATGGCCTTCCAGCTGCTGCTGGTGGCCCGGCTGCCCTGGCTCGACCGCCGCATCGGCATGGACCGGCTGACCCGGTGGCACCGCTGGACCGGCTTCGGCCTGCTGTGGACCCTGGTCGGCCACGTCGTGTTCATCACCTGCGGCTACGCCGGCCTGGCCGGCTCCACGGACCCGGTGGGGCAGCTCGTCGACCTGGCCGAGACCGCGGAGGGCGTGCTGCGGGCCGTCGTCGCGCTCGGGCTCGTCCTGGTCCTCGGGGCCGTCTCCGCCCGCTGGGCCCGCCGCCGGCTCGCCTACGAGACCTGGCACTTCATCCACCTCTACGCCTACGTCGCCGTCGTCCTCGCCTTCACCCACCAGATCGCCCTCGGCACCACCTTCACCGCGTCGTCCGCCGCGACGGCCTACTGGTACACCGTGTGGGGCGCCGCCCTCGGCGCGGTCCTGTTCGGCCGCCTCGGCCTGCCGCTGTGGCGCAACCTGCGCCACCGGCTGCGCGTGGAGGCCGTCGTCCCCGAGTCGGACGACGTGGTCTCCGTGTACGTCACCGGCCGCGACCTGGACCGACTGCCCGCGCGGGCCGGACAGTTCTTCCTGTGGCGGTTCCTCACCCGCGACCGCTGGTGGCAGGCCAACCCGTTCTCCCTGTCGGCCGCCCCCGACGGCACGCGGCTGCGCCTGACCGTCAAGGCCGCGGGCGACGGCTCCGCCGCGCTGCGTCATCTCCGGCCCGGCACCCGGGTGTTCGCCGAGGGCCCCTACGGCGCCTTCACCGCCCTGCACCGCACCCGGCCCGACGCCGTGCTCATCGCGGGCGGCGTCGGCGTCACGCCCGTCCGCGCGCTGCTGGAGGAACTGCACGGCCACGCCGTGGTGATCCACCGGGTCACCGCCGAGCGCGACGCCGTGCTCCACGGCGAACTGCGCGACCTGGCCCATGCCAAGGGCGCCGACGTGCACCTGGTCACCGGGCCCCCGGTGCCGGACCGGCTGTCCGCACGCGACCTGTCGGGCCTGGTGCCGGACATCGCCGAACGCGACGTCTACCTGTGCGGACCGCCGCCGATGATGCGGGCCGTGCTCGCCACTCTGCGCGAACTGGGCGTCCCCCAGCGGCAAATCCACTTCGAGCGCTTCAGCCTGGCGGGCTGACCGGGTCCGGGACCCGACGACGTACCACCGGAAGGAAGCGGAGGAACACCGTGAAGCGAGCACTTCCCGTCCTGGTCCTGTCGGCCGCCGCGCTGGTGCCCCTGTGGCGCTACGAGCCGTCCACGGGCGCCGCGTCCAGCGGCGCCGGGGCGGCGGCCCCGGCCGGCACCCCCACGGCCGCCGCCTCCCCGGGCGCCGCGTCGACCGTCGTCGCGGGCTCCACCGTGCCCACCGAGAAGGGCGACGTGCAGGTGCAGGTCACCTTCGAGGGCGGCCGGATCACCGCCGTCACCATGCTCCGGGCACCGGACCACCCGCAGACCGCGGACGCCGTGCCGAAGCTCGTCGCGGAGACGCTCCGGGCCCAGAGCGCCGCCATCGACACGGTGTCCGGGGCCACGATCACCAGCGACGGCTACAAGGAGTCGCTCCAGGCCGCCCTCGACGCACGGGGCACCTGACGTGCGCCGCGTCGAACACGTCATGGGCTTCCCGGTGTCGCTGCGCGTCGACGACCCGGACGTCCCGGCCGACGCGGCGGACGCCGTCTTCGCGTGGCTGCGCCAAGTCGACCGGCGGTTCAGCCCGTTCCGCGAGGACAGCGAGGTGTCCCGGTACGGGCGGGGCGAGCTGCCGGGCGGCGCCCTCAGCGCGGACCTGGCCGAAGTGCTCGCCCTGGGCGAGGAGTTCCGCCGCGCCACCGGCGGCGCCTTCGACGTACGGCTGCCCGGCCGGGGCCTGGACCCGTGCGCCGTGGTCAAGGGGTGGTCGGTGCAGCGGGCCGCCGAGCTGCTGACCGGCGCCGGACTGCGCCGGTTCTGCCTCAACGCCGGGGGAGACGTGGCCGTCTCCGGCGGGCCGTGGCGGGTCGGCGTACGGCACCCCGGGCACGCCGACCGGCTGTGCGCCGTGCTGGAGGTGAGCCACGGGGGCGTCGCGACCTCGGCTCGCTACGAGCGCGGCGACCACATCCTCGACGGGCGCACCGGGCGGCCCGCGACCGGCCTGGACAGCCTGACCGTCGTCGCGCCGACGCTCACCGAGGCGGACGCGGTCGCGACGGCCGCCTTCGCGCTGGGCGAGGAGGGCGTCGCCTGGGCGGCCGCGCGGGAGGGGTGCGAGGTGTTCGCCGTCCTGCCCGGGGGCCGGGTGCTGCGCACGCCCGGGCTGCCGGTGGCGGCCTGAGGCAGCCGGTGCCGGCGCCCGTCTCACCAGGACGGTCCGGCCGGTGAGACGCACACACGCCGGTCGCACAGGCGTCCGGATCTCGCCCCCCTCGCGGTCTAGACTCTCCCCGCAACGGCCCGTCCGCACATGGCGCAAGCGGGCACCTACGTGCCAGACCCGAAGGGTGTTCGGCGTTTTGATACGGATAGATTCAGTCACCAAGCGGTATCCGGACGGCACGGTTGCGGTCGACCGGCTCTCCCTGGACATACCCGACCGGTCCATCACCGTCCTCGTCGGCCCCTCCGGATGCGGCAAGACGACCACCCTGCGGATGATCAACCGGATGGTCGAGCCGACCGAGGGCACGATCCTCCTCGACGGCAAGGACGTGACGCAGCAGCCGGTCAACACCCTGCGCCGCTCGATGGGTTACGTCATCCAGAACGCCGGGCTCTTCCAGCACCGCACCATCCTCGACAACATCGCCACCGTGCCCCGCCTGCTCGGCTGGGGCAAGGACCGGGCGCGCGGACGGGCCCGGGAGCTGATGGAGCGGGTCGGCCTCGACGCCGCCCTCGCCAAGCGCTACCCCTACCAGCTCTCCGGCGGCCAGCAGCAGCGCGTCGGCGTGGCCCGCGCCCTCGCCGCCGACCCGCCCGTCCTGCTGATGGACGAGCCGTTCTCCGCCGTCGACCCGGTGGTCCGCAAGGGGCTCCAGGACGAACTCCTGCGCATCCAGGCCGAGCTGGGCAAGACCATCGTCTTCGTCACGCACGACATCGACGAGGCCGTCAAGCTCGGCACCATGGTGGCGGTCCTGCGCACCGGCGGCCGGCTCGCCCAGTACGCCCCGCCCGCCGAACTGCTGTCGGCGCCCGCCGACGCGTTCGTGGAGGACTTCCTCGGCGCCGACCGCGGCATCCGCCGGCTCTCCTTCTTCCCGGCCACCGACCTCGCGCTGCTCACCACGCCGATCGTGGCCGTCGACGCCACCGCCGAGCAGATCGCCGCCCGCGCCACGGGCGAGACCCCCTACCTGCTGGTCACCGGGCTCGACGGCAGGCCGCTCGGCTGGAGCGCACCGCACGAGCTGACCGCCGGGAGCATCGATCCCGGCCGACTGCTGTCCCACGGGCGGCCGTTCGTGCCCGGCACCGACTCGCTGCGTGCCGCGCTCGACTGCGCCGTGCTGTCGCCCACCGGCTGGGCGGTCGCCGTCGGCGCCGACGGCCGGGTCACCGGCGTGGTCTCCCAGCAGACCATCGCCGAGGCCATCCGCGGGGCCCACGCGGCCGTCCCCGCCGACGCCCCCGCGGCCGCGCCCCCCAGCCTCTCCAAGGGCGGCCCCTCGGACGCGAAGGTCGCCGGATGAGCGGCTTCTTCGACATCCCCAGCGACCTCCAGCACAGCTGGCTCGGACTGGTCGGGCTGCACCTGCGCGAGGCCCTGCTGCCCGTGCTCGCCGGACTGGTGGTCTCGCTGCCGCTGGCCCAGCTGTGCGTGCGCCTGCGCTGGCTGTACCCGCCGGTGCTGTGGGTGACGACCGTGCTCTACGCGATCCCGTCGCTGGCGTTCTTCGTGCTGCTCATCGACTACACCGGCCAGACCGAGCTCACGGTGATGATCCCGCTCACCGTCTACAGCCTGGTCGTGCTGGTCCCGGCGATCGTCGACGGCGTGCGCTCGGTGCCCCAGGAGACGCTCGCCGCCGCCACCGCCATGGGCTTCGGACCCGTCCGCCGCTACTTCCAGGTCCAGTTGCCGATCGCGGTGCCGGCCGTCATCGCCGGGCTGCGGGTGGCGACCGTGTCCAGCATCAGCCTGGTCTCCGTCGGCGCGCTCATCGGCAACCAGGGCGCGCTCGGCAACCTCATCAACGACGCCAACATCTACAACCGGCCCGAGCTCGCGGTGAACGCCGTGCTCAGCATGGCCGCCCTGGCGATCCTCGCCGACGTCCTGCTGGTCGCCGTACGCCTGCTGCTGACCCCGTGGATGCCGCGCGCGGGACGCCGCAAGCAGCCGGCGGACGTGCCCGACCCGGCCACCGCAGCCCTGGAGGACGCAGTCCGGTGAACCTGCTTCACTTCATCAACGCCTTCTTCGGCGACGGCGCCCACTGGCACGGCTACAACGGCATCCCCACCCGGGTAGGGGAGCACGTCGGCTACACCCTGGAGGCGCTCGCCATCGCCGCCCTCATCGCCCTCCCGGTCGGCCTGGTCACCGGTCACTACGGGCGCGGCGGCAACGTGCTCGCCATGATCGCGGTCGCCGGGCGGGCGCTGCCCACCTTCGGCCTGCTGGTGCTGATGACCCTGCTGGTGGGCTTCGGCATGGTGAACGTGATGACCCCGCTGGTCGTCCTCGCCGTCCCGCCGATCCTGGTCACCACCTACGAGGCGATGCGCTCCGTGGACCCCTCGCCGGTGGACGCGGCCCGCGGCATGGGCATGAGCGAGGCCGGGGTGCTCTTCCAGGTCGAACTGCCCGCGGCGCTCCCGCTGATCCTCGGCGGCCTGCGCTCGGGCGCCATCCAGATCGTCTCCACGGCCACCATCGCCGCGTACGTCAGCCTCGGCGGCCTCGGCCGCTACATCGTCGACGGCCTCTACCAGCGCGACTACGAGAAGGTCGTGGGCGGCGCCACGCTGGTCGCCGGGCTCGCCCTCGTCACGCTGGCCGTCTTCTGGGCGCTGGGCCGCTTCGCGGTCTCGCGCGGGGTGCGGCAGCGCGCGTAGGACGCGCACGGCGCACGAACGGTCCGGCCGCCCGCGGGCGACCGGACCGTACGCGTTCCGGTGGTGCTCGTGCTGACGGCTCGTCAGTTCTCGGCGCGGTGCAGGGCCTGTTCCAGGACGACCAGCAACGCGTCGCGCACGGAGCCGCGTTCGCGGGCGTCGAAGACCAGCAGCGGGACGCCGTCCGCGACGTCGAGCGCCCAGCGGACCTCGTCCAGGTCGTGCTCCACCTTCCCGTCGAAGGCGTTGACCGCGACGGCGAACGGGATCTGCTTGTGCTCGAAGTAGTCGACGGCCGCGTAGCAGTCGTCCAGCCGCCGGGTGTCGACGATGACCAGCCCGCCGACGGCGCCCTCGACGATGTCGTCCCACATGAAGCCGAACCGTTCCTGCCCCGGCGTGCCGAACAGGTACAGCTTCAGCGTCGGGTCGATGGTGAGGCACCCGAAGTCCATCGCCACCGTGGTCGTCGTCTTGCTCGGCGTGTGGGACAGGTCGTCGACGCCGGCCGCCACCTCGGTGATGGCCGCCTCGGTGGTCAGCGGCTCGATCTCGGATATGGAGCCGACGGCGGTGGTCTTGCCCACGCCGAAGCCGCCCGCGACGACCAGTTTCACCGGCAGCGGCGGCCGTACCGCCGCCTGCGCGGCCGGGGCCCCGGCGGTGCTCGGGTCAGTCGGTCTCACGGAGTACCCCTCGGGAGTCGGGGACGGCCCGCAGGCCGTCGATAACCCTGCGCAGGACGGAGGCGTCGTGCGTGACGCCCGAGTCGGGCACGTGCACCGTCAAGTGCCCCTCGGCGCGCAGGTCCTCGGCGAGGACCCGCACCACGTTCAGGTGCAGCCGCAGCCGGGACGCGATCTCCGCGAGGGACTGCGGGACCCGGCAGGCGGCGACGATGTCGTGCTGCTCGAAGGAGAGCCGGCCGAGCGCCTCGAGCCCGGCGGCGGTGGCCACCACCTGGGTCTCCACGGGCATCGGCCGGTCGGTCGTGGCCCGGCCGGCGCCCGCCACCCGGCCGGCGGTGACCAGGAAGGGCCGTACGGCGGGGACGGGGCCGACCGGGGTGGCGCCGTCCCCGTCGGCGCCGCGCGGTGTGCGGCCTTCCGCCATCGGTGGTCCTCTTCCTGTTGCTCGGGGAGCCGGTGGCCGCTCAGCGCAGTCTGCCGCGGGGCCTGCTGCGGCTCCTGCCCGCGTCGACGGTGTTCTTCAGCTCCAGCACCAGCTGCGGGCTGAGCGCGGCGCCCGCGCGGTTGGCGAAGACCGTCATCTCGTAGGCGATGTTGCCGAGCTTGGCCTCCTTGTCGGTGACCACGCCGAGCACGGCGCCGCTGCCGATCGCGGAGACCAGGACGTGGCCGCCCTCCAGGTCGATGATGACCTTGTTGAGGCCGCCCAGGCCGTAGTTGCCGGAGGCGCCGGCCGCGAGGCTGGTGATGCCGGAGACGATCGCGGCCAGCCGCTCGGAGTCGGCGTGCTCGCGCAGCTCCGACACGGCGATCAGCAGACCGTCGGAGGAGACGGCGATGGCGTCCACGACACCCGCCGTCTCGGTGGCGAAGCGGTTGAGCAGCCAGGTGAAGTCGGCTGCGGCGGCCCGCAGGTCGGTCGGCGTGGCGTCGCCCGTCGGGGTGTCACCTGTCGACGTGCTCACTGCTCGGCTCCTTCCGGAAGGTGCTGCTCGTGCTCGGGGTTCCGGTGGTGGGTCGGGGGTCGGTCGTGCGCGGTCTGGTCCCCGGCCGGGCGGTCGTCGTCGTCCGCCGCGGGGGTGTCGGGGTGGGAGCCGGTGCGGTGCGTGGGGCCGGCGGGGTCCGCAGGCGTGCGGTCCTCCGGGTCTGCGCGCTCGGGGCCCGTGTCCGGGGCGGGGCGGTCGGCTCCCGCCGTGCCGGTGTCCCGGGCCGCTTCGGACGCGGTCGCCGCGGCCCGTACGGCGTCGAGGGGGATCTCCCCGGTGTCGCGGCGGGCGCGCTCCACCGCGGCCTCGAACTCCTCCAGCGCGTCCCGGACGGCCTCCGCGTCGGCCGGGCCCGGGGCGCGCAGCGCGGCCTGCTGGGCGGCCGCCTCGGCCGTCGTGCGCAGGGTCGCCCCCCGCACCCGGCGCCGCAGCGGGCGGGGTCCGTCCCCGGACGGCAGCGGCTGCTCGCCGCGGGCCCGCGGGATGAGCGGGGCGCCGCCCTCGGCCGCCGCGGGCTCCCTGCGGGGCGCACGGCGGGGCAGCGGGCCCGCGCTCTCGGGGGCCGGGGCGGAAGGGGTGGGGCCGGTGGGTGCCGCGGACGGGGCGGGCGCGTGCGCGGGGGAGGCCGTGGACGCGGCGGGCGCCGGTGCCGGGGGGACCGTGGACACCGCCGCCGGCTCCGCCGTGCGGGGCACGCTTGCTGTTGCTGTTGCTGTTGCTGTTGCTGTTGCTGTTGCCGTTGCCGTGGACGTAGGTGTGGTCGTCGCCGGGGCGGCCGGGGTGACCGTGGTGCTCAGGGTGAGCAGCAGGCTCGACGGGATCGCCACCTCCGCCGTCACGCCGCCGCCCGGGGTGCGGGTGAGGGTGACGCCGACGTTCCAGCGGCGGGCCAGCGCGCCCACCACGAACAGGCCGAGCACCTTGGTGGGGACGACGTCGAGGCGCTCGCGGCGCACCAGGCGGGCGTTCTCCTCGGCGAGGCGCTCGGCGCTCATGCCGAGGCCGTGGTCGGCGACGCTGATGTACGCGCCCTCCCGTGCGGAGCCGACCGTCACCTCGACGGGGCTGCCGGCGGGCGAGAACGACACCGCGTTCTCCAGGAGTTCGGCCACCATCAGCGTCAGGTCGCCGATGATGTCGGGCTCGACCATGACCTCGGTCCCGGCGTGCAGCTGGACCCGCTGGTAGCCCTCGATCTGGCCGAGCGCGGCGCGCACCACGTTGGTGAGCGCGGTCGGGCCGGCGTCCAGGACCGTCTCGCGGATGCCGGCCAGCAGCATCAGGCTGTCGGCGTTGCGGCGCAGGCGGACCGCGATGTGGTCGATGGAGTAGAGCCGTTCCAGCAGCGCCGGGTCGGTCTCGCCGCGCTCCACCGCGTCGATCAGCGCGAGCTGACGGGTTGTCAGGTTGCTGACGCGGCGTCCGACGTTGCCGAACATCTCCGCGACGTTGCGTCGGCTGAGCACCTGGCGCTCCAGCAGCGCGGCCGCGGTGGTCTGCACGTTGTTGAAGGCCTCGGCGAGCTCACCGATCTCGTCGTCCGCGGTGACCGGCAACTCGCGCAGCCGGGGCGGCCCGCTCTCCTCGGCGTCGTCGTCGGCGACCCGCGCGAGTTCGCGCCCGGCGACGTCGGCGACCTCTTGGGCGGCGCCGGTGAGGGCCAGCACGGGCCGGATCACCGAGCGGCGCACCAGCGCGGAGAACGCGATCCACACCGCGAAGCCCAGCAGCGCCAGGCTCAGCAGCAGCGCCGCGCGCCACTCGGCGTCGTCGGCCGACTGCTCGGCCCGGTCGGCGATCCGGTCGATGAGCGAGCCGGTCACCTCCAGCCGGTTCTCGGCTTGTTGCTGGTAGTCGCCGTAGGAGGCGAGGGCGTCGCGCAGCGCCGCGCGGATCTGGCGGTCCGACTCGGCCTGCAGGGAGCTGGGGTCGACGGCCAGTTCGGCGTAGTGCCGGTCGATGACGGCCTGGGCGGCGTTGTGCTCGATGCCGCCGAGCCGGTCGGCCTGCTCCTCGCCGGCGAACCGGGCGAACCGCTCGGCCTGGTAGGCGTACAGCTCGTGGGCGCCGACCGCGCCGGTGAACTCGATCAGCGCGTTGGAGTCCCCGGTGCGCGCCGAGAACACCCCGGTCTCGTAGGCGCCGTGCGCGGCGTCGGCGCGCAGCAGCGAGTCGAGCAGGTTGCCGGTGAAGGTGGTGGCCAGCGCGGAGTTGCGGTCCAGGCCCAGGCCGTCGATGAGGGCCTGGGCGGCACCGTCGTAGGCGGGGTCGATGTTGTCGGCGGGCAGGTAGCCCTGCTCGATGGTGTCCCGCAGGCCGGCCAGGCCCTCGATCCCGCGCAGCGCCTGCGCCTCGGTGCCGGGCAGCCGGTCGCCGAAGGTGTCGCGGACCGTGCGGACCTGGCTGTCCACGCTCGCCTGCGCCACCCGGTAGGGCTCGGAGGAGGGGGTGCCGCCGTCGAACGACGCCTCGTGGCGCACCGACAGCAGGATGGCCTGCTGGTGCTCGGCCTCCACCAGGGAGACCAGCCGGGCCACCTGCGCGCTGTCGCGCACCAGCCGGGACGCGTCCTCGGCGCGGCTCGACTCCTCCAGCAGGTCGGCGATCAGGTACGCGAGCAGCACCGCGATCACCGCGAGCGGCACCCCGACGAGCACGTTGAGCTTGCGCTGGAAGGGCCACCGGTCGGCGAAGCTCCGCAGACCCCGGCCGGCGGAAGGGGCGTCCGACCGGGCTGGCGCGTCCACCTGGTTCGTGGACACCGGGCCTCCTTCGTGGGGTGCGGCACCGCGCGCGGCGCACGCTCGTGACCGGTTGTGATGGACTGCTGATCGATGTGCCTGCCCTGCGGTCGGCATCCCACGGCAGCACGCGCGCACGCCTGTACACGGACGGTGCGTGACGACACCGGAGCGGCCCCCGCACACCGCTGTGACCGACGCCAACTGCCCGGAGACTATCGCCTCTTCGAACACGCCCGCACAGGGCCGACGTCAAGAATCAATTACGAAGCACCGCCGGGGCCGGACGGTTCGTGCACCCGTCGAAGACGAAGTGAATCGTTAACACGGTTTCCCTTGACTGACCGAGAAGCGGCTGGATTGGATCGAGACCTGCGCGTTTTCTTCACCCCCATCGAACCCGAGAGCTCGGAAACGGACACGTGACTTCCAACGCCCACAGCAGCAGGTTCCTCCGCAGACGTCCCGGCGCGGCGGCCGTCGCGCTCGCCGCGGCCACGGTCCTGCTGGCCGGATGCGGCTCCTCCGACGACTCGGACGACCCGCTCGACGGAGGCAAGGCGGACGGCAGCTCGGTCGTCGTCGGCTCCAACAACTTCGCCGAGAGCATCCTCCTCGCGGACATCTACGGCGAGGCCCTGAAGGCCAAGGGCATCAAGGTCTCCTACAAGCCGAACATCGGCAGCCGCGAGACCACCTACGGCCTGCTCAAGAACGGTTCCATCACCGTCCTGCCGGAGTACAACGGCTCGCTGCTCGCCTACCTCGACGCCAAGGCCCAACAGACCTCGCTGCAGGGCGTGAACGCGGCCGTCAAGGCCAAGCTCGACGCCAAGCTGACGCTGCTGGAGTCCTCCCCGGCCGAGGACAAGGACTCCGTCACGGTCAACGCCGAGACCGCCAAGAAGTACGACCTGACCGCCTCCTCGACGCTGGCCGACCTCAAGGACGCCGCGCCCGAGCTGGTCCTCGGCGGCTCGCCCGAGTTCCAGACCCGCCAGCAGGGCATGCTGGGCCTGGAGTCCGTGTACGGCCTGAAGTTCAAGTCGTTCAAGGCGCTCGACGCCGGCGGCCCGCTCACCCAGGCCGCGCTGAAGAAGAACACCGTGCAGGCCGCGGACGTCTTCACCACGGACCCGACCATCACCAAGGAGAAGTTCGTCGTCCTCCAGGACCCGAAGAACCTCTTCGGCTTCGCGAACGTGACCCCGCTGGTCTACAAGAGCGGTCTGTCCCAGGAGGGCGTCGCCGCGCTCAACGCGGTCTCCGCCAAGCTCGACACCAAGACCCTGCTCGACCTGGACTCCCAGGTGCAGCTGGAGAACAAGGACCCGCTGGACGTCGCCAAGGCCTGGCTGAAGACGGCCGGCCTGGACTGACCCACCCCGCGCGCAGCCCACGTGGACACCACGGCGAACGGACCGACCCGGGTGCCCCCGCACGACGGCGGGGGCACCCGGGTCGTCCTGGACGGGACCACCCTCACGGCCGGCGACCTGGTCGCGCTCGCCGACGGCACCGCCGTGCCCGCCGTGGCACCCGGGGCCCGCGCCCGCGCCGTGCGCTCCTGGCGCGCCGCCCAGCGGCTCGCCACCGCCGGCCGCCTCTACGGCCGCGGCACCGGCGTCGGCGCCCAGCGCTCGGTGGCGGTCGCCCCGGACGACGAGGCGGCCCACGGCCTGCGCCTGCTGCGCAGCCACGCCGGGGGCGCCGGCGACCTGCTGCCCGCCCGGCAGGTCCGCGCCCTGCTCGCCGTGCGCGCCAACCAGCTCCTCGCCGGCGGCTCCGGCATCCAGCCCGCCTTCGTCGACGCCCTCACCGACGCCCTGCGCCTCGGCGTCCACCCGGCGGTCAACGAGTACGGCGGGGTCGGCACCGGCGACCTCACCGCCCTGGCCCAGACCGGGCTCACCCTGATCGGGGAACGCCCCTGGCTGGACACCCGGCGGGAGCACCCGGCCGACCTGCCCCCGGACGGCCTGCCCGCACCGGTCACCCTGCGGCCCGGCGACGCGCTCGCCCTGCTCAGCAGCAACGCCCTCGCCCTCGGGCAGGCCGCGCTCGCCTGGCACGACCTCGACGTCCTGCTCCGGGCCACCCACGCGGTGGCCGCCCTGTCCCTGGCCGCCGTGTCGGGCTCGCCCGAGGCCTACGCCGCCCCCGTGCACGCCCTGCGCCCCTACCCCGGTGCCGCGCGCGCCGCCGCCGAGGTGCGCCGACTGCTCGGCCTGCCCGAGCGGCCGCCCGGCCAGGGCCGGCGCATCCAGGACCCGTTCGGCTTCCGGGCGTTCCCCCAGGCGCACGGCTGCGCCCTGGACGCCGCCGACCGGCTGCGCACGGTGGTCGAGGTCGAGATCAACTGCCCCACGGAGAACCCCCTGGTGGCACCCGACGGCTCCGGCGCCTACCACCACGGGGGCTTCTTCGCCGCGCCCCTCGCCCTCGCGCTCGACGGGCTCGACCTGGCGCTGCTGCAGACCGCGCAGCTCTCCGCCGCCCGGCTGACCGCGCTCGGCGATCCCGGGCTGACCGGGCTGACGCCGTTCCTCGCCGTCGGGCCGGCCGGCAGCTCCGGCACGATGATCCTGGAGTACGCCGCCCACTCGGCCCTGGCGGAGCTGCGGGCGAGCGCCGACCCCGCCTCCGCCGGGCACGCCGTCCTGTCCCGGGGACTGGAGGAGGCCGCCAGCTTCGCCGGCCAGGCCGCCCGCCAGACCCTGCGCGCGACCCGCGCCTACGCCACCGTCCTGGCCTGCGAACTGGTCGCCGCCGTACGCGCGTTGCGCCTGCACCCGGCACCCCCACCGGTCCCCGCCTTCACCCTGGCGGCGGCCGCCCTCCCGGCGGGCACGGACGACCGCCCCCTGACGGGCGACGTGACGACGGCGACGGAACTCCTGCCGAGGCTGGCGGAGTTGTAGGGGCGGTGTCGATGCCCGGTTGTCGGCCGGCGGTTGTCGGCCGGCGGTTGTCGGCCAGCGGTTGTCGGTCGTCGGTGGGCGGTGGCGGTAGGCGGCTGTCCGGAGGCGGCGGGACGGAGGTCGGACGGGTGCTGCCTGCTGCGTGAGAAATCAGGTGGGGCTTCCCCCGCCCGCTGGCTAGGCTCGCGTCCCGTGAACCGACGGCGACAGAAGAAGCTCGCGCGGCGTCTCGTCGCGGCCGTGCTCTGCGACGACGGGCGGGCGGTCGACGCGCTGTTGCGGGCCGGTGCCGACCCGGGCGCCGCCGACGCGGACGGGGTGACCCCGCTCTACACGGCCTGTGTGCAGGGCAGCGCGGACACCGCCCGGCGACTGCTGCGGGCCGGGGCGCCGCCGGACGCGGAGAGCGGCGGCCCCGGGGCGGACGGCACGCCGCTGTGCGCGGCCGCCTGCTGGGGCCACACCGAGACGGTCCGCACCCTCCTCGCCCACGGCGCCGACCCCACCCTCCGCGAGGACGAGGGCACCGGGCGCACCCCGCTGGAGTGGGCCCGCGAGGGCGCGCATGCGGAGACCGTCGCGGTGCTCGTCGCGGCGGGGGCGGGCTGAGGCCTGTGCGGGGGACGGCCGGTCGAGAGGGCAGCGCCCCCTCGACCGGTGACCGTCCGGGTCCGTACGGCGGACGTACCCGCGGGCCGGGACCGCGTCAGACCTTCGTCAGGCCCGCCCCGTCCGCCGGCTTCGCCTGCTTGCGTACCCGGCGGCCCCGGCGGGGCTCCTGGTCGGGGAGCCAGCCGAAGGCGAGGCAGCTGCCCGTGACCCCGAGCAGCAGGCCGATGAGGAAGCCGCCGAGGTTCGAGGTGACCCAGGTGCCCAGCGAGAGCAGCACTCCGGTGATCGAGTAGAACAGCCGCTGCGCCGGGTTGAAGAGGATCAGCAGGCCCAGCAGCAGCATCAGGCCCGGCAGGAGGTAGCCCGCCAGGCCCTGCATGCCGATGTGCAGCACGACCTTCAGGGACGCCTTCTCGGTGAGCAGGATCCAGCCCCCGCCCAGGGCGAGCAACAGCCCGCCCCAGAACGGCCGTCGGGCCCGCCAGTGCCGGAAGGCGGGCCGCAGTCCCTGACGCGGACGGTCGGCCGTGGTCATCAGCAACCCGAGCTGCTGAAGCTCAGCTTGAGGCCGGGCAGCTTGAACACACCGGCGGTGGTCGCGTAGTTGACCTGGCGCAGGTTGGCGATGTGGACCGTGTCGGCCTGCTGGCTGAACACGCCGATCGGTCCCTTCACGCCGGCCTTGGTCAGGGTGCTGGCGTCGTTGCCGATCTCGATGTTGTCGAAGGAGGCGTTGCCGGACAGCTCGGTGGAGTCCGTGGTCAGGTCGGTCGCCTGCACCTTCTGCGACCCGGAGCCGGCCTGGATCTTCAGGTTGGTGCCGCCCAGGTCGACGCTCTGGCACAGCTTGGTGAGGGTGGCGTTCTTGATGGCGGAGGTCACCACGAGCACCTGCCCGCCGGTGTCACCGGCGTTGGGGCTGCCCTCGGCCATGTTGTCGAGCGAGCCGAACTGCTCGAAACCGGTTCCGGTGAGGTCCGTCGCGGTGACCGTGAACGGCATGCCGGAGATCGCGAACTGGACCCCCAGCGCGCCTTGGGCGGTGAGGACCGCGAGTCCGGCGGCGACCAGGGTCGCGGGCACCGCCATGACGGCGGCCCGGCGCATCCGCACCCGGCCGCGCCGTTCTTCGGAACCGCTTTCCGGGTTCCCGGGTGTTCTGTCGGCGGACGACGTGACGTCCGAGGACGAGGCCATGTCTGCTCCCATGGGCATAGTCATGCGGGTTGGGCATCAGTGGCGCGTTGTCCTGGCGCGGACACCGGCTGCCGCGAGCGACTCCTCACCAGTCCCGGATTCGCAAGGGCTTTCTCGTTACGCGGCAGTAGCCATTTCGGAAGTTACCGATGGTTACACCCAGGGGTCAAGGGACATGTGGAAAAACGGTGTTCATGGCGTGTCTCCCGGGGGGCGCCCGTCTGGACGGGCCGCGCGCATATATCTGTCGGACCGTCAATTACTGTGATCGACACGTGCGTTGAGCCTTGACGACGTCCCGCGGCGGGTCTACAACTGCCCCAGGCCGACTCCGTGGGCACCGCCCCGGCCGGCCCGGATCCGTGGCGCCGGATCCCCCACGCGGCAGGACGGCCGCGTTTCCCGGACGCACCTCAGCACGGGCGGATTCGCCCCTGAGTCCGTTTTTCTGCACCTCTCCACGGCGACGGCTGCGACCGCTTTCCCCCGCGGTCGCGCCCGTACGTCCCGTTCCGCCCGGCCCGGCCGGGGGCGACTCCCCAGGTGGGTCCCCGGCCGGTACCGGTCGGCTGCCGTTGCCGGTCCGTCGCGTACGGAGAAGGCGTGACGAGCCGGCAACGGCCGGCGCCGCGGACCACGTCCGCGCCCTTTCCCCAACCCTCACACGAAAGAGGCACCCGCATGCGTGCACGCTCCTTCCTGGCCGTCGCCGGTACGGTCGCCGCGCTCTCGATCCCCGCCATCACCCCGGCCTCCGCGGCCGGCAACGTCCTGACGACCGGGAGCGCCGGCGGCACCGCCGTCGCCGCGGGTGACGTCGTCACGGCCCCGCTGGCCTCGGGCACCAGTGCCACCCTCTACTCCAGCGCCACCGGCACCAGCGGCGTGGTCTGTGCCACGTCGCAGTTCACCGCGGCCGTCAACACCAACCCCGCCGCGCCCGGGACGGCCACCGAGTCCGTCACCGCGCACACCTTCGGCAACTGCACCAGCAACGTCACCGGCGTGCTCGGCGTCAACAGCATCACCGTCAACAACCTGCCCTACCAGTCCACCGTCGCCTCCAACGGCACCGTCACGGTGGCCGCGGCCTCCGGCTCGACCATCCAGACCACGGTCGTGCTGCGCACGCTGCTGGGCACCGTCACCTGCGTCTACCGGGTCCCCGGCCTGACCGGCACCGCCAGCAACGCCGACAACAGCATCACCTTCTCCAACCAGCAGTTCACCAAGGTCTCCGGCTCGTCCCTGTGCTTCGCCAACGGCTTCTTCACGGCCAAGTACGCCCCGGTGACCGACAACGGCGCCAAGGTCTTCGTCAACTGACCTGCCGACGCACTCCGTTCCACGGTTCGACCGTTCCACCGTTCACGCCCCCGGCCCGCGGGCCGGGGGCGCTCAGCGCCGCCGCAGCCGCGCGGCCAGGGCGGCGCCGCCGGTGAGCACCAGCACCGCCGCGGCGCCGCCCGCCAGCAGCGGGGCGGAGGGTCCGCCGCCGGTCTCCCGCGACGCGGCGGCCACCGGCGTGCTCCCGGCGGCGGGCCGCTCCGCGGGGGCGCCCGCCGGGGAGGGCGACGTGGTGCCCGGGACGGCGGGGGCCCCGGCCGCCTCCCGGTCCTTCGCCTCCGGGGCGGCCACCGCGCTCGCCCGCGCGTCGCCCCGGCCGCCCCGCGCCGACGGCGTGCCCGCACCGGCCGTGGGGGAGGCCGCCCGGACCTGCGGGAACACCACGTCCGCACACGAGTAGTAGGTGTCGGGCGTGCTGGTGTTCTGCCAGACGGTGTAGAGCACCTGGCGGCCCGTGCGGTCGGCGGGCAGCTTCGCCGTGAGGTGGTAGGCGCCGTCGCTCAGCGCCGGGTCGGTGATCTCGGCGAACGGGCGCCGGGGCAGGTCGTCCCAGGTGAGCGGCTTCGCCGGGTCGTACCCGGGCTCGGTCAGGTACAGCCTGAACGTGCCGGTGTGCGGGATCGTCGACGCGTAGGTCATCCGCAGCCTCCCGCCCGGCGTGAGCCGCGTCGCCGGCCAGTCCGCGCGGGCCAGGTCGAGCCCCCGGTACGCGGGCAGGCCCCCGCTGCACAGCTCGCCGTCGGGCACGACCTGCCGGTCGCGGCCGTCGACGTTCGCCACCCGCAGGTTGTCCCACGCGGTGAAGGGGCCCCCGTTCGCCGCCACCGCGGCCCGGCACGCGGCCGTCCGGGACGCCGCACCCCCCTCGGGCGAGCAGGCGTACACCCGGCTGACCGGATCGGTGGGCGCGCCGTGCGCCAGGGCCGGGCCCGCGGCGCCCAGGGCCAGCAGGACGGGGCTCAGGGCGGCGGCCGCCAGGGCGGCGAGCGGGCCAACTGCGGTCATCCGGGGCATCGGGGACGTCTCCTCGGCCGGCACGGGAACGGTCACCCCAGCAGTACGGGAACGACCCCCGGTGCGTTCACGGCGCCCACCGGCTTCCTGGACCGCCCGCCGGGCACCCCCGCTCGCAGCCCCCGTGTCGGTCCGTCCGCCGGACGCCCGGCCGCCCGTCGCGAAGGCGCCCTACGAAGCTGCCCGTCGCGAACGCGTCCTAGGAGGCCGCCCGTTCCTCCTCCGACGCCAGCACCCGGGCACCCCGGTCGGCGCGGGCGTCCAGGCCCGGGAGCAGGCCCGGGACCGCGATGCTCGGCAGGATGTGCGCCCACATGACCGCGAGCCGGTCGGCCAGGTCGGCGCGGTCCGTGAGCGCCCGGGCCATCAGCTGGACCCCGGTGAAGCACCCGACCAGCAGCTCCACCGTGTCGCGCGGCCTGACCGTCGGCAGCAGCTCGCCGCGCTCCTGCGCCAGTTCGAGCAGCTCGGTGAGCCGGTCGGCCCACTGCCGGAACGGCTCGCCGTGGTCGACCCCGGCCGGCGTCTCCTGGTCCACGGCCAGCCGGACGCTGCCGCGCAGCAGCGCGTTGCCCAGCAGTTGCCGCCCCACCACGAACGTCATGTCGATGACCTCCTGGAGCTTGCACGCCTGCGGCGGCACGGCCCCGAAGGAGACCTGCGACTCCACCACGGCCTGCGCCAGCGACTCCTTGGAGGGGAAGTGGAAGTACAGGGCGCCCTTGGTGACGTCGGCCCGCTCCAGCACCATGGAGATGGTGGTCGAGGCGTAGCCGTGCTCGTCGAAGACCGCGCCGGCCGCTTCGAGGATCGCCCTGCGCGTCCTGATGGCGCGCTCTTGTTTCGCCATAAGAGCCCTTTCACGGCGCCGAGTCGACCGGGCCCCCGCGATCGCCCGCGGCCTCGGCCCGATCATAGGATGCCGTCGACTGATCTCGTTGAAAAACAAACCGGTCGCCTCGTACTCTAACGCCCGACGGAGTGACGGTTCGCCGTCGGCCGTGACCCGCGGGGGGCCGTAGGGAGAGAGATGACCCGACCGCGGCAGCCCGCCGACCCACCGTCCCTGACCACGACGGTTCCCCGCCAGCTCGTCCACCGCGCCGCCGTCGCGGAAACCCTTCCCACCGGCTGGCGCAGGACTTCCGCGGACCACTTCACCGTCCGGGCGCAGTGGCCGCGCGCGCACGGGTTACACGTGTCGCCGGACTGGACGGCCTACGACCCGCTGCTCGTGGTCGAGACCGTCCGGCAGGCCGGCACCCTGATCGCGCACGCCGAGTACGGGGTGCCGCTGGACCACCACTTCGTCCTCCAGGAGTTCCACACGCTGACCCGCCCGAAGGAGCTGGCGGTCGAGCGGCTCCCGGCCGAACCCGAGCTCGAACTCGCCTTCACCGAGGTGCAGTACCGCGGACGGCGCCCGACCGGCGCCCGCTACACCGCGCGGGTCCTGCGCGACGGCGCGGTGGTCGCCACCGCCGACGTCGGCTTCACCTGCGTTCCCGCGGCCGTGTACCGGCGGCTGCGCGGCGGCCGCACCCCGGACACGGTCACCGCCCTGCCCGTCCCGCCGGGGGTCGCGCCGGCCGCGGTGGCCCGCGCCCTGCCCGCGGACGTGGTCCTCGCCCCGACGGCGATATCCGGCCGCTGGCAACTCAGAGTTCATACCGCGCATCCCGTTTTCTTCGACCACCCGCTGGACCACGCCCCCGGGATGCTCCTGCTGGAGGCGGCCCGCCAGGCCGCGTACCTCAGCACGCGGGGCACGCGCGCCCCCGCGGAGTACGAGGCGCACTTCCACCGGTACGCCGAGCTGGACGAACCGTTGTGGATCGAGGCGCGGGACGACGGCACGGGCGTCGTCCAAGTGACCGGGACGCAGGCCGAGTCGGCGGTCTTCACCTGCCGGGTCGGCACCGAAGCGAGGTGAGCTATGGTGGACACGGGGTAGAAAACAAACGGCATGACCCGTTCTTTGCGGCCCAGGAGAGACCCGGATGGCGAGGCAGTTACGCGCCGAACAGACGCGCACGACGATCATCACGGCCGCGGCCGACCTGTTCGACCGGCACGGCTACGAGTCGACCAGCCTGAGCGACATCGTCGAGCACGCCCAAGTCACCAAGGGCGCCCTGTACTTCCACTTCGCGGCCAAGGAGGACCTGGCCCACGCGATCATGGAGTTGCAGTCGCAGGCCTCGCGCCGGGTCGCCTGCGAGATCGACGACCGGGGCTACTCCTCCCTGGAGTCGCTGATGCGGCTGACGTTCGGCATCACGCGCCTGTCCGTGGAGGGTCCCGTGGCCCGCGCCGGGCTGCGCCTGGCCACCGGGGGAGTCGCCGTGCGCCCGCCGCTGCGGCACCCGTTCACCGAGTGGCTGGAGCTGATCTCGCGGGGCCTCGCGGGCGCGGTCCGCGAGGCCGACGTGCACCCGGACGTCGACGTGGACGCGGTGGCCCACTCCCTGGTCTGCTCGTTCGTCGGCACCCGGGTCGTCACCCGCACCCACGAGCCGCCGACGCGACTGCCCCGCCGGATGGCCGAGATGTGGTACGTCCTCATCCGGGGCCTGGTACCGGTACCGCGCCGGCCGCGCTACCTGTCGCTGGCGACCCGGCTGGAGCGGGAGGTCATGGCGGTGTGCGCGGTCTGAGGAGTGCGCGTCCCGAGGGAGGGGCGCGCGAGCGCCTCAACCGGCGCGCGCCCCACCCCGCGCTACGGTGATCGGCATGCACCACAGCCCCGCCCCGCCCGTCCTCCTCGGCGACGAACCCGGTTCCTTCCCGCACGGCGTCCTGGCCGAGCGGCACCCGGCGATCATCGAGCAGGTGCGCGGTGCGTTCCCGTACGGTCCCGAGGTCCACCGCGCGCTGGACGCCCTGCGGGAGAGCTGCCTGCACGGCGTGCTGGAACCGCTCCCCGACGACGCGCACGACCAGCGGCGGTGGCGGGAGTGGGGAGCGGACGCCGTGCTCGGCCGCTCCTGGTTCGACGTGCCGTGGCTGTGGTCGGAGAGCTATTTCTACCGCCGGCTCCTGCACGCCGTCGGCTACTTCGCCCCCGGCCCCTGGCAGGGCGTCGACCCGTTCCGGCCGTTCAAGCTGGCCGAACTCGACAGCGCCGAGACCCGCGAGGAACTGGCCGCCCTCGACGCCCTCGCCCATCGCCCCGCCGCCGACCGCGCCGAGGCCCTGCTGCACGGCTCGCTCTGGGGCAACCGCGCCGACCTCGGCTTCCGGCTCTCCGACGCCGCGGCCGAGGACCGCGCCGCCGCACCGGGACTGGTCGCCGACGACAGCGCGCGGCTGTGGCCGCTGCTCACCGGCCGGGGCACGCTCTGCCTGGTCGCCGACAACGCCGGCCGGGAACTGGTCCCCGACCTGCTGCTCGTCGCCCACCTCCTCGCCGAGGGGCGCGTCGAACGGGTCGTCCTGCACGTCAAGCCCTACCCGTACTACGTCTCCGACGCCACGACCGCCGACCTCGTCGACGCCCTGCGCGCCCTGACCGCCGCGCCCGGCGAGGCCGCCGCGTACGGCCACGCCCTGTGGTCCGCGATGACCGACGGCACGCTCGCCGTGCGCGCCCACCCCTTCTGGGCGTCCCCGCTGCCGTTCGAGGACCTGCCCGCCGACCTGCGCGCGCAGTGCGCCGCCGCCACGCTCACCGTCGTCAAGGGCGACCTCAACTACCGGCGCCTGGTGGGTGACCGGCGCTGGCCGCCGACCACCCCCTTCGCCGACGTCACCGCCCACTTCCCCGGACCGGTCGCCGCGCTGCGGACCCTGAAGTCCGACGTGATCACCGGTCTCGCCCCGGACACCGAACGGGACCTGGTCGCCGCCGAGGGACAGCGCTGGCGCACCGGCGGCACCCACGCGCTCATCCAGGTACGGGACTGAACCGCCCGGCGAGAACCTCCCGACGAACGGCCCGCACACAGCAACGGGGGTGCGAAAGCAAGGGGTTCCGCCCGATTCACGCGATGGTGTGACCATGTGCCCTGCCGAGGATGCCCGTCGCGGCCCCTGGGTAGCCCCCGGCCATGACGCAGCCGTTTCACCTCCCGCGCTTCTACATGCCGTACCCCGCGCGGCTGAACCCGCACGTGGACGCGGCGCGGGCCCACTCCACGCGGTGGGCGCGCGACATGGGCATGCTCGAGGGGTCCGGCGTCTGGGAGCAGGCCGACCTGGACGCCCACGACTACGGCCTGCTGTGCGCCTACACCCACCCCGACTGCGACGCCGACGCGCTGTCGCTGATCACCGACTGGTACGTGTGGGTGTTCTTCTTCGACGACCACTTCCTCGACATGTACAAGCGCACCCAGGACCGCGCCGCGGGCAAGGCCCACCTGGACCGGCTGCCGCTGTTCATGCCGGCGGACCCCGGCGCGGCCGTCCCGGAGCCGCGGAACCCCGTCGAGGCGGGCCTCGCCGACCTGTGGGCGCGCACGGTGCCGGCCATGTCGGCCGGCTGGCGCCGCCGCTTCGCCGTCGCCACCGAGCACCTGCTCAACGAGTCGATGTGGGAGCTGTCCAACATCAACGAGGGGCGCGTCGCCAACCCCGTCGAGTACATCGAGATGCGCCGCAAGGTGGGCGGCGCCCCCTGGTCGGCGGGGCTCGTGGAGTACGCCACCGCGGAGGTCCCCGCCGCGGTCGCCGGCACCCGGCCGCTGCGGGTGCTGATGGAGACCTTCTCCGACGCCGTCCACCTGCGCAACGACCTGTTCTCCTACCAGCGCGAGGTCGAGGAGGAGGGCGAGAACAGCAACGGCGTGCTCGTGCTGGAGACGTTCTTCGGCTGCACCACCCAGGAGGCCGCCGACACCGTCAACGACATCCTCACCTCACGCCTGCACCAGTTCGAGCACACCGCCCTCACCGAAGTGCCCGCGCTCGCCCTGGAGGAGGGACTCGGCCCGGACGAGGTCGCCGCCGTCGCCGCCTACACCAAGGGACTCCAGGACTGGCAGTCCGGCGGCCACGAATGGCACCTGCGCTCCAGCCGCTACATGAACGAGGGGGCCGTGTCCTCCGCCGCGCCGTGGCAGCGGCTCACCGGACCCGGCACCTCCGCCGCGGACGTGGGCGCGCTGCTCGCCTCGGCCGCCGCGGAGCGGCTGCGCGCCCACGCGCACGTGCCGTACCAGAAGGTCGGACCCGCGCGACTGCCCGAGTTCCGCATGCCGTTCCCGCTGCGGCTCAGCCCGCACGTGGACCGGGCCCGCACCCACCTCCTCGGCTGGACCCGCCGCATGGGCATGCTCGCCGAGGGCGTGTGGGACGAGGACCGGCTCGCCTCCTGCGACCTCGCCCTCTGCTCGGCCGGCCTCGACCCGGACGCCACGCCCGAGGCCCTCGACCTGAGCGCCGACTGGCTGGCCTTCGGCACCTACGGCGACGACTACTACCCCCTGGTGTACGGCCACCGCCGCGACCTGGCCGCCGCCCGGCTGACCACGGCCCGCCTGTCGGCGTGCATGCCGGTCGACGCGGCGGACGCGGTGCCGGTCGTCCCGGCCAACGCGATGGAACGCGCCCTGGCCGACCTGTGGGCGCGCACCACGGCGGACATGACCGCCGAGCAGCGCCGCACCCTGAAGTCCGCGGTCGACGCGATGACCGAGAGCTGGGTGTGGGAGCTGTCCAACCAGCTGCAGAACCGCGTCCCCGACCCGGTCGACTACCTGGAGATGCGCCGCTGCACCTTCGGCTCCGACCTCACCCTGAGCCTGTGCCGCATGGGTCACGGCCCCGCCGTCCCGCCGGAGGTCCACCGCAGCGGACCCGTGCGCTCGATGGAGAACGCGGCGACCGACTACGCCTGTCTGCTCAACGACGTGTTCTCGTACCAGAAGGAGATCCAGTACGAGGGCGAGATGCACAACGCGATCCTCGTCGTGCAGACCTTCTTCGGCTGCGACTACCCCACCGGGCTGCGGATCGTGGCCGACCTGATGAACCAGCGGATGGAACAGTTCGAGCACGTCGTCGCCCACGAACTGCCCGTGCTGTACGACGACTTCGACCTGTCGGCCGAGGGGCGGGCGGCGATGGGCGCCTACGTCGACGACCTGCGGAACTGGATGGCGGGCATCCTCAACTGGCACCGCAGCGTGGACCGTTACCGCGCCGACTACCTGGCCCGGCGCGCCCACGGCTTCCTGCCCGACCGGCCGCCCGCGGTGCCCGCGCCCGCGTACCGGGTCACCGCCTGAGCGGCGCCGTACGGCTCGCGTGCTCGACCGCGGCGCGCGCCAGCCCCCGGACCATCGGGTGCGGGCGCGTGCCGTCGCCGTACAGCTCCGGCTGGAACAGCGACGCCAGGAAGAACGGGTGGCCGGGCAGTTCCGCGACCCGCACCTGCCCGGCGGAGTCCCGGCCGGAGAAGCGCAGTCCGTGGGCGCGCAGCGTGTCGAGGTGCCGGCTCGGCCCGTAGTGGCAGGAGTAGCGCTCCACCGAGCGCTCCGCGCCGAACACCGTGCGGGCCAGCGACCCCGGCTCCAGCACGACGGTGTCCTCGTGGCCCGCCAGCGAGCAGGCCAGCGGCTCGATCAGGAAGTCCTCGGCGTCCGGGTCGTTCTCCGCGTGCGCCACGCCCGTCAGGCCGCAGGCGCCGCGCGCGAACTCCAGCAGGGCGTGCTGGAACCCGCCGCACGTGCCGAGGAACGGGATGCCCTCCTCCCGCGCGGTGCGGATCGCGGCGAGCACACCGGCCTCGCTGCGGTACGGGCTGCCCGGGACCACCCACACCGCGTCGAAGCCCCGGACCGCGCCGGGCTCCTCGGCGTCCCCGGAGGGGATCCAGTAGGGGTCCAGCACCAGCCGGTCCCGGGCGGCCAGGGACTCCAGCAGGAGCGGGATGCGGGTGTGGGAGACGACGTGGGGGGAGCGGTCGCCGACGAGGGCGACCTTGGCGATCTGAGCTGCGCTGTCGGTCATGCCGACCATCCTGGGCAGCGACCCGACTTCACGTCCAACGATGATTCACGCACACGCCATAAGCACCTCTGATGCGGCGGGTGGGATGCTGGGCGCGTGGACCCGCACCTCCTGCGCACCTACGTCACCGTCGCCCGCCTCGCCTCCTTCTCGGCGGCCGCCCGGGCCCTCGGCTACACCCAGTCCGCCGTCTCCCAGCACATCGCCGCCCTCGAACAGGACCTCGGCGCCGCGCTCCTCACCCGTCGCCCCGTGGCGCCCACCCCGGCCGGCGAGCGGCTGCTGGAACACGCGGAACCGCTGCTGCTGCGCCTCGACGCGGCCCGCGCCGACGTGGTGCGGATGGCCGCCGCGCCCGCGTTCGGCCTGACCCTGGCCGCCTCCGCGACCGCGCTCGGCGCCCGAGTGCTCGCCGCGCTGCCGCCCGCCGGCGTCACCGTGCGCGTGCTCGCCCGCGACGCCGTCCCCGCGGCCGTCGCCGCCGGGACGGCCGACCTCGGCCTGGTCGACGGACTGGCCGCCCCGAGCGACCCGCTGCGGCTGCCCGACGTGGCACCGCTGACGACGTACGGCGTGGCGGAGGAGCCCGTGCGCGTCCTGCTGCCCACCGCCCACCCGCTCGCCCACCGCACCGGCCTGCGACTCGGCGACCTCGCCGACGCGCGCTGGCTCGACGCCCCCGACACCGGCCTGCCCCTGGCCCAGCTGCGCGCGGCGAACGGCAGCCACGGCTTCCGCCCCGCCCTGCGCTACGAGGGCACGGACGTCCGCGTCCTGATCGCCCTGGTGGCCGCGGGCCACGGCCTGACCCTCCTGCCCCGCACGGCGACCGACACGACCCCGGGCACGACCGCGATCCCCCTGACGGAACCCCGAGTGGTCCACCGCACGGAACTCCTCCACACGACGACCCCACCCGACCCGGCCCGCACCCTGGCAAAGTCCCTGTCCGCCGGCTCTTGATCAGGGGTCGCGGAGGAAGACGAGCGCCCATCACAGCGACCCCAGGGGCGCGGGGAACTGCGCGATCAAGCCCCACGCCCCCGCAGCCGAACGACGACGACCACCACAGCCGACCCAGGGGCGCGGGGAACTGCGCGACCAGCCCCACGCACCCACGGACGAAGACGAGCGCCGACCCACCCCACCGCCCCCAGTCTCACCCGTTCGTGTCCCGTACCACCCCGCCCCACCGGGTAGTGCACCCCCCGGAGGCGATCCCCATGGAACAGACCGCGTTGCGTCCCAAGCCCCTGCCGGGCCAGGAACCCCCCGCCCCGTGCGGCGGTGACACCGGCACCAGCAGGCCCGGCCCCCCGCCCCACCGCCCGCACGCCGCCCGCCGCCGCGGCCGTCGGCTGACGACCCTGCTGCTCGGCCTGCTCGCCGGCGTCGTCCTGGTGCTGACCGGCGTCGGCCTCGGCACCATGGGCGCCACGGTGATCGGCATGAGCAGGCTGGCCGAGTTCCAGCGCCAGGCCGCGGCGGCCCAGGCCGCCCCCGCCACCGGCGCCGCCGACGCGCCCACCGGTCCCCGCACCGGCCCGGCGCACGCCGCTCCGCCCGCACCGGCGCCCGCCCGGGCCACCCTCGGCGTCGAGGCCGTGGACGCGTACAAGGCGGGCGCCAAGGTCGTCGCCGTCCACGTGCCCGGACCCGGCTACACCGCCGGGCTGGTCCGCGGCGACGTCGTGCTGTGGTGCGGCCGCACCCGCGTCGAGACGGCCGCCGACCTCGCCCGGGCCGTCGCCGGGGCGAGCCCCGGCAGGAAGGTGACGCTCACCGTGCGGCACCGCAGCGGCGGCTACCAGCAGCTCGTCGCGGTCCCGGGCGTCGTGACGTGACCGGCCCCGCCCCACGCCCCGCCCCACGCCCCGAAACCCGCCGACCGGCTCGCGCCGCCCCCGCGGGCCGGGCAGGATGCTGCCCGTAGTCCCGCACGTCTCACCTGGGAGGCCCGGATGACCGGCAGCACGCCTTCACCCTTCACCGCCGACGACTACCGGGCCCGCATGGAGCGGGCGGTCCGCGCGGCCGCCGACGCCGGTCTCGCCGGGCTCCTGGTCGCCCCGGGCCCGGACCTGGTGTGGCTCACCGGGTACGCGCCGCCCGCCGTGACCGAGCGGCTGACGCTGCTGGTCCTCGCCCCCGGCCAGGACCCCGTGCTCGTGGTCCCCGCCCTGGAGGCCCCGGACGCCGCCCGCGCCCCGGGCGCGTCCGCGCTGGCCCTGCGGGACTGGACCGACGGCAAGGACCCGTACGCCGCCACCGCGGCCCTCCTCGGCGCCGGCGGCCGGCTCGGCATCAGCGACAACGCCTGGGCGCTGCACCTGCTCGTCCTGCAACGCGCCCTGCCCGGCTCCTCGTACGCCTCGCTCACCGAGGCCCTGCCGATGCTGCGCGCCGTCAAGGACGCCAGGGAGCTGGAGCTGATGGCGGCGGCGGGCGCGGCGGCCGACGCGGCGTTCGAGGAGATCCGCACCGTGCGCTTCGCCGGCCGCCGGGAGTCCGAGGTCGGCGCGGACCTGGCCCGGCTGCTGCGCGAACACGGCCACGAGCAGGTCGACTTCACCATCGTCGGCTCCGGACCCAACGGAGCGAACCCGCACCACGAGATGGGCGAGCGGGTCATCGAGCACGGCGACATGGTCGTCCTCGACTTCGGCGGGCTGAAGGACGGCTACGGCTCCGACACCACCCGCACCGTCCACGTCGGCGAGCCCACCGAGGAGGAGCGCCGGGTGCACGACGTCGTCCGCGAGGCCCAGGAGGCCGGCTTCCGCGCGGTGCGCCCGGGCGTCGCCTGCCAGGAGGTCGACCGGGCCGCCCGCCGGGTCGTCACCGACGCCGGGTACGGCGCGTACTTCATCCACCGCACCGGCCACGGCATCGGCGTGACCACCCACGAGCCGCCGTACATGATCGAGGGGGAGGAGCAGCCCCTCGTGCCCGGCATGTGCTTCTCCGTGGAACCCGGCATCTACCTGCCCGGCCGCTTCGGGGTGCGCATCGAGGACATCGTCACGGTCACCGAGGACGGCGGGCGCCGGCTCAACGACACGACACGCGAGATGGTGGTGGTCGACTGACGGGACGACGCGGCGAGCGGGGATCGCCGGCGACTCCCGGGAACCACCCGCGAGCCCCCGCCCCCTACGACCCCCTCCGACCCCCTACGACCCCCTTCGAGCCCTCTGCGAGCCCCCGCCGAGGGCGTCCATCCGAGCGACGACGGCGCGACCATGACCCAGGCACCGACACCCACCCCGGACACCGTCCGCAGACTGGTCCGCACCCTCCTGCACGAGGGGGGCCCGGCGGGCGCCACCGCGCGCGACGACGCGGGCGGCCCCGACGTACGGCCCGTCGCCGAGGGCGGCGGCCACTGCACCTGGTGGGTCGGCACCCGCCACGTGCTGCGGCTCGCCCCCGACCGCGAGGCCACCGCGCGCCTGCGCCGCGAACTGCGGCTGCGCGACCTGGTCCGCCCGCACGTCCCGCTCGCCGTGCCGACCAGCGTGGCGCACGGCGAGTGGTCGCCGGGGCTGGCGTACACGCTCGACACCAAGGTGCCGGGCGGCACCGCCGAGGACCACGACGTGACCGCCGTCGGCGAGGCCGACCTCGCCGGGCTGCTGGGCGGGCTGCGGGAGGTGCCGCCCCGGCAGGCCGAGGCGCTCGGCGTGCCACGGGCCGCGCCGCGCTCTCTGGAGGCGCTGCGCCGCATGGCGGTGGCCGCCGCGCAACGCCTCGCCGACGCCGACGAGTTCGACGCCGGGCGGCTGCGGCAGCTCACCCCGCCCGGAGCGGCCCAGCTGGCCGCCCAGCCGGGCACGGCCGTCCTCGTCCACCACCGGCTGCGCGGCGAACACCTGGTGGTCGGTCCCGAGGGGCGGGTGCGCGGCGTGCTCGACTGGACCGGGGCGGTGCTCGGCGACCCCGCCGAGGACATCGCCGGCCTCGCCCGCGCGGTGGGCTCCCCGGCCGCCGTCCGCGCGGCCACCCTCGCCGGGTACGGCGCCCGCCCCTGTCTGCGCGGCCTGTGGCTGGCCCGCTGCGACACGGTGGTCCGGCTCGCCGCCGAGCTCGACGGCCACGCCACCGGGCCCCTGCCGCTGCTGCGCGCCCAGCTGCACCGCACCTGGGAGCCGATCCTGCTGGAGCGGGTCACGGACTTCCGCGGGGCCGGGGAGGACTGACCCCGGGAGGCCTCGGACACGGAGCGGGTGCCGGTGCCCTCGGGGACCCGGCACCCGCTCCTGCCGCTCACTCCTGTTCCAGCACCACGCACGACTCGCCGGGCAGGTGCAGCAGGCCGTCCTGACCCGGGACCTCCACGGGCTCCCAGGCGGCCAGGACGCGGGCCGGGCGCGAGCCCAGCGGGATCGCGGCCGGCTTCGGGGAGAGGTTCACGGCGACCCGTACGTCACCGCGCCGGAACGCGAGCCAGCGGGCCTGCTCGTCGTGGGCGACCCGCAGGTCCCCCAGGTCCGGGTCGGTGAGGTCGGGGTGGCTGTGGCGCAGCGCGATCAGCGAGCGGTACCAGGCCAGCAGGCGCGCGTGCGGTGCGCGCTCCGGCTCGGACCAGTCCAGGCACGAGCGGTCGCGGGTCGCCGGGTCCTGCGGGTCGGGCACGTCCTCCTCGGCCCAGCCGTGCGCGGCGAACTCCCGCCGCCTGCCCCGCCGTACGGCCTCGGCGAGCTCGGGGTCGGTGTGGTCGGTGAAGAACTGCCAGGGCGTCGACGCCCCCCACTCCTCGCCCATGAACAGCATCGGCGTGAACGGCGCGGTGAGCACCAGCGCCGCCGCGCAGGCCAGCAGCCCGGGGGAGACCAGGTGGGACAGGCGGTCGCCCTGGGCCCGGTTGCCGATCTGGTCGTGGGTCTGGCTGTAGCCGAGCAGCCGGTGCGCGCCCACGCGCGTGCGGTCCAGCGGCCGCCCGTGCCGGCGTCCCCGGAAGCTGGAGTACGTGCCGTCGTGGAAGTAGCCGCCGGTCAGGGTCTTGACCACGGAAGCCAGCGGGGAGCGCGCGAAGTCGGCGTAGTAGCCCTGCGACTCGCCGGTCAGCGCGGTGTGCAGGGCGTGGTGGAAGTCGTCGTTCCACTGCGCGTGCAGCCCGAGCCCGTGCTCCTCGCGCGGGGCGATCAGCCGCGGGTCGTTCAGGTCGGACTCGGCGATCAGGAACAGCGGCCGGCCGGTCTCGTCCGCCAGCGCGTCCACCGACTCGGTCAGCTCCTCCAGGAACGGGTACGCGCGGGTGTCGACCAGCGCGTGCACCGCGTCCAGGCGCAGCCCGTCCAGCCGGTAGTCGCGCAGCCAGGCCAGCGCGCTGCCGAGCAGGAACGCCCGCACCTCGTCGGAGCCGGGCGCGTCCAGGTTGACCGCGGAACCCCAGGGCGTCTGGTGGGTGTCGGTGAAGTACGGGCCGAAGTACGGCAGGTAGTTGCCCGACGGGCCCAGGTGGTTGTGGACCACGTCCAGCACCACGCCCAGGCCCAGCTCGTGCGCCCGGTCCACGAACCGCTTGAGCGCCTCGGGGCCGCCGTACGGCTCGTGCACGGCCCACAGCGACACCCCCTCGTACCCCCAGCCGTGCCGCCCGGGGAACGGGCACAGCGGCATCAGCTCGACGTGCGTGACGCCCAGTTCGGCGAGGTGGCCGAGCCGCTCGGCGGCCGCGTCCAGGGTGCCCTCGGAGGTGTAGGTGCCCACGTGCAGCTCGTAGAGCACCGCGCCCGCGAGCGGCCGCCCCGACCACTCGGCGCGCCACGCGTAGCGCCCCTGGTCGACGACCGCGCTGAGCCCGTCGGGACCGTCCGGCTGCCGGCGGGACCGCGGGTCGGGCCGCACCGGCCCGTCGTCCGCCGCGAAGCCGTAGCGCGAGCCGTCCGTGGCGTCCGCCTCGCCGACCCACCATCCCACCCGCTCGGGATCGCGTTCCAACGCGCGCGTGACGCCGTCGCACTCGAGCGTCACCCGCTCGGCCTGTGGTGCCCACACCTCGAACTGCACGGATGGTTCCCCTTCGTCCGCTGACCGGAGTAACCCGTCCATCGTGCTTCACACCCGGTCGATCCGCCGCCGAACGGGCCCGCTTCGCCGCGAGTGTCGCCGGACGGCCACCGCGCGGCCCACCGGAGGCGGCAATTTCCGGTTTTCTGGACACCCGGGGTTCACTGCACCGACAATCACCAGCGTGACGTCGTCTTTCGAGTTCAACACGTACCCCGCGCGGCTGTCCGACGCGGAGCGCGACAGGGCGCTGAAGGTGCTCCGGGACGGCGTCGCCATGGGGCGCCTGTCGCACGACACGTTCATCCGGCGCATGGAGCTGGCGCTGGCCGCCCGGCGCGCCGACGAACTCGCCGTCCTGACCGCCGACCTCCCCCGGGAGAACCGTTTCTCGCGCGTGGTCTTCGGCACCGTCGAGGCGGTCTCCGGCTTCACCGTCCGGCTGCGCCGGGCCTGGCAGGCCGAGCGGCTGCCCAAGCTGCTGCTGCCGCACCCCGGCACCGACCACCCGCTGCGCATCGGGCGCGACCCCGCGAGCGGCCTCCGGCTCACCCACGAGACCGTCTCCCGCGTGCACGCCGAACTCCGGCGCCAGGGCGGGACGTGGGTGCTGCGCGACCTCGGCTCGACCAACGGCACGACCGTCAACGGCCGCCGGGTCGTCGGCGCCGCCGTGGTCCGCGAGGGCGACCAGGTGTCCTTCGGGCGCATGGCGTTCCGCCTGTCGGCGAACTGACGGACGGCGGGCGGACGTTCGCCCCCGGCGGCCGGCACGGCGGCCAGCCCGGCGGCACCCCCGGCGGCCGTCGCGCGACCGGCCCCACCCCTTCCGGACCCCGCGTCCCGGAACGGCCCATCCCCTTTCGGACGCCATGTCCCGGAACCACCCCGCGACTTCCGGACACCGTGTCGCGGAAACGTCCCGCCGCATCCGGACACCCTGTCCGAAACACCGCTCCCTTCCGCGGTGTTGACGTAGCCCCACGGCATGACCCAGTGTGATGACCCCGTGTGCGCACACCGCGACACGGGGTGAACCACGGCACGCACTGTGGAGGTGTGCCCTGCCGCCCCTCCTGCGTTACCCGACCGTCGACGAGCTGGCCGCCCGCGCGGCGGCGCTCGTCGCCCGCCACCCCCGGGACGCCCGGCTGCGCCGCGTCGGCACCTCGCGCGCCGGCACCCCGCTGTGGCTGCTGTCCGTCGGCCACGGCGCCCGCCACGCCCTGGTCGTCGCCGGGCCGCACGCCAACGAGCCCGTCGGCGGCGCCACCGTCCTGCGGCTGGCCGAACGGGCCCTCGCCGACCCCCGGCTGACCGAGGGCGCCGACGCCACCTGGAACCTGCTGCTGTGCCTCGACCCCGACGGCCTGCGCCGCAACGAGGGCTGGCTGTCCGGCCCGTACAGCCTCGGCCGCCACTTCCGGCACTTCTTCCGGCCCGGCTTCCTCGAACAGCCCGAGTGGCTGCCCGACGGCGCCGAGGCCGCCGCGCTGCCCGAGACACGCGCCCTGCTCCGCCTCCAGGACGAACTGAAACCTTTCTTCCAGTGCTCGCTGCACGGCGTGGACGTCGGGGGCGCCTTCGTCGAACTCACCCGTGACCTGCCCGGCCTCGCCCAGCGCGTCGCCCACGCCGCCGCCCGGCTCGGCATCCCGCGCGAACTCGGCCCCTACGACGCCCTGTACTGGCCGGGCCTGGGACCGGCCGTCCACCTGATCCCGCCGCCGCACCGGGGCGACCTGGCCGCCGCCATCACCGAGGCGGCCGTGGAGTCGACCTGGTTCCACCCGCAGCGGCACGGCACCGTCACCGCGATCGTCGAGGCGCCCATGTGGGGCGTGCCCGCCGTGGAGGACGGCGCACGGCCCGACGACCGGGACGCGGTCCTGCGGGCCGTCAGCACCACCCTGCGCCACGACACCCGCGTCCTGGAGGACCTCCTGGCCCGCGTCCGGCCCGGACTCGCCGGCCTGCCCGACGCCGCCCGCCTGCTGGCGCCGGTGGACGACTACTTACTGGTCTGCCCCGGCCTCGCCGACGCCTGGGACCCGCGCACCCCCGACCCGGTGCGCCCGCTGCCGCCGCTGCGCCGCGCCCACCTGACGGCCTTGCGGATCGCCGGGCGGCGGCTGGCGCTGCGCACGGCGGGCCTGCTGCACCAGCTCGTCACCGCCCGCGGCGACGACCCGGCCGGGGCCCTGCCGGAGCTGGACCGGCTCATCGACACCTGGTGCGCCGACTACCAGGACGGCTGCGGCGCCCGCTGGATCCCGGTCGCACGCCAGGCCGAGTACCAGACGCGCGTCGTGCGCGCCGCCTTCGAGCTGGCCGCCCGGGACGGCGCACCGTACCCACGTCCGGGTGAGCCGGACTGGGGGACGCAGGCGGCCGTGCCGATGCACCGGGAATGACGCACACACACCCGCACCGGCCCACCCGCCCGCTCACCGCCCCCGCGGCCCTGCGCCGCGCCCTCCCGGTCACCGCCGCCCTCCTGCTGGCCGCCGCCGGCGCGACGACCGCCACGGCGACCACCGCCGGCCCGCTCCCCGTGACCGACCCGGCCCCGGCGGCCGGCACGCCGGGCGCCAGTTGGCTGGAGCTCACCGTCACCCCCGGCGCCGGCCGCTCCGGCGACCCGCGCGGCGCCCTGCTGCTGTGCGACCCGCCGCAGGGGCACTCCCGGGCCGCCGAGGCCTGCGCCGAGCTGACCGCCGCCCACGGCGACGTCCGCGCCGTGCCCCGCCGGGACGCGGTCTGCCCCCTGCTGTACGCCCCGGTGGCCGTCCGCGCCCGCGGCCAGTGGGACGGCCGCCCGGTGGACTACCGCGAGACCTTCGCCAACCGCTGCGAGCTGGAGGCCGCGACGGGGGCGGTGTTCGCGCTGGACGACTGACGCGTGGGAGTGGGCGGGGGCGGGGCACGGGGAGCTGCACGGGCGCGTGCCGGTCCCGCCCGGCTCACCCCCCGTACGGCCGGTCCGGCAGCGCGCGGGCCCGGAGGGCCGCCGCGACGACCGTGCGGGACTGGTGCTCGACCTGGTGCTCCAGCGGCACCCAACGGGCCTGGAAGTGCCGGGCGAAGGCGTCGCTCCAGTCGGCCACGAGGTCCTGGAGCGGGGGCGCCGCGTCGTCCCCCCGCTCGCGCAGCACGCGCAGCAGCATCGCCGCGGCCCGCAGCGGCAGCCGCCGGCCGAAGGCGTCCACGCTGCCGACGTACGCCACCGTGGTGTCGGCCGGCGGCAGGTCGGTCCAGTCCGCGGCCAGCCCCGGGACCAGCTCCAGCACCCACCGCGCGGCCCGCAGCAGCGGCCCGTCCACGCCCTCCAGCCGGGGCAGCGCCTCCGCGAGCACCCGCTCCACCGTCCGCCCGTCGCGCAGCAGCCGGTGCGCCAGGTGCCGCAGCTCCGCCGCCGGGGCGGGGTGCGGGGCGGGGTCGTCCACCAGGTCGCTCGCCCACATCGGCACCTCGACGACGGCGGTGAGCCCGCCGTACCGGTGGACGTGGTACCAGGTGCTGTGCCGGGCGTCGTCCGGCATGCTCGGGTACGCGGCGTCGGTCCCCGGCGCCGGCATCACGTGCACCCCGGGGCCGGCCGCGGGCCAGCCCGCCGCGTCCGAGGCGGCCGTCTCCACCGGGATGTGCAGCTCCGCGGCGGACTTCGCGAACGCCTCGGCCAGTCCGGGCACGTCCCTCGTCAGCTGCACCCAGCTGCCGCCCAGGTCGGTGCCGTGCAGGGTGACCTGGAGGTAGGGGCGCAGCTCGTCGATGACCCGGGTCAGGGCGCGGGTCTCCGGGGGCAGCAGGTGCGCCGGGAGCTGGGCGGGGGACCACTCCGGCTGCTCGGGGCCGGCCGGGCGGTAGAAGCCCAGGTGGTAGTCCAGCAGGGAGGCCGGCTCCGGCGTGACGTGCAGGCTGGCCCCGTCCGGGTCGACGCACAGCAGCAGGTGCCAGGAGATCCCGTCGCGCAACGCCGGTTCGGCGAGCACCCGTTCGGCGAGCGCGAGCAGGGTCGAGCCGCCGGTCGGCTCGTTGGCGTGGGCGCCGGCGACGACCAGGACGGCCCGCCGCGCGTGTCCCACGGACAGCAGGTGCAGCGGACGGCCCGCCCGCGACACACCCACCTGCCGGAGCGTGCACAGCGCGGGCCGGGCGGCGGCCAACGCGCGTGCGAAGGCGGCCAGTTCCACGGGCGTGGGATAGCGCGGATGCGGCAGGACACTCACCCCCGTCGGATTGTCCGGCCTGCTGTGCGCAGTACCCCACGGACACCGACGGCTGTCAAGGCACGGCGGCGAGGCCCCGGAGGCGGTCTTCCCGACCCGCTCGCGGCCTCACTCCCGGGCCCGCCCAGCGGGTGCGTCAGGGGTCAGGTGCGGGGGGTGAGTCGACTGAGCGCCGCGTCGTACCGTGCCTGGACCTCCGGGTCCGCCGATGCCCGCAGGAGGGCGGTGAGTGCCCGCAGCGCGCCGTCGTCGTAGCCGGCCGATTCCGCTTCCCGTGCGGCGAGGTCGAGCTGGGTGATGCCCTCGTCCTGCTTCCCGAGGCCGAGCAGTGCTTCCCCCCTGATGGTGAGCAGCAGGACGTGCGGGATGTCGGTCGTCGCGGGTCGCTGCTCCAGGGCCAGCGCGTGGGTCGCGGTGGTGAGGGCCCGGTGCCAGTGTCCGGCGTCGGCCTGGTGGCGGGCGAGGTGCTGGGTGGCGAGGCGTTCCATCCTGCGGTCGCCGATCCGGCGGGCCAGGCCGGCCGCGCGCTCGCAGCTGTCGGCGGCGGCGTCGAGGCCCCCCAGGGAAGCCTGGGCCATGGCCAGCACGATCAGTGCGTTGGCCTCGGCGAACGCGTCGCCGGCGCGGGCGGCGAGCGTGGACGCGGCCTCCAGGTGGACGAGTGCCTCCGGGGTGCGGTCCTCTTCGGTCAGGACCCAGCCGAGGACGTTGAGCACCCGGGCCTCGCCGTGCTCGTCGCCGTCGGCGCGCGTGGCCGCGAGGGCGGTCCGCAGGAGCGGGGCCCAGCCGTCGCGCACGCGCCACACGATCAGCGGCCACATCGTCATGACGATGCGCCAGGTCCTGTCGTGCAGTGCGGCGGCGTCGGCCGCGGCGACCGCTCGGGTGAGGTTGTCGCGCTCGGCGGCGTACCAGGCCACGGCGGCGGAGCGGTCGTCGAACCGTCGCACCGCGGCCGGCGGGAGGAAGTCGGACGGGAGCGGGAAGCAGTCCTCCGCGCCCGGTTCGGCCGCCGCCACGGCCCCGGTGGCCGTGGCGATGTAGTGGTCGAGGACGCGCTTGAGGGTGTCGGGGTGGGCGTCCAGGCTGCGGGCGTACAGCCGCACCAGGTCGTGCATCGCCCACCGGCCGGGCGCCGTCTCGGTGAGCAGGTGCGCGGCCGTCAGGTGCTCCAGGGCGCTCTCGGCGGCCGCCGGATCCGTGCCCGCCAGGGCGGCCGCCGCGTAACGGTCGATGTGGGTGCCCGGGTGACGGCCGAGATGGGCGAACACCCCGGAGACGCGCGCCGGGAGCTGCTGCAGTGTCAGGTGTAGTGCGGCGCGGACACCGGTGTCCTCCAGGTCCAGCAGGCTCAGGCGGCGTGTCCGGTCCGAGAGTTCATCGGCCATCGACTCCAGGGACCAGTCGGGCCGGCCGGCGAGGCGGGCGGCCACCACCCGCAGGGCCAGCGGCAGTCCGCCGCACAGCTCGGCCAGGCGGAGCGCGGCCGCCGGCTCGGCGTGCACCCGGTGCGTGCCGAGCACCTGGGCCAGGAGGGCGGTGCCGTCCGGGGGAGCGAGGACGTCGACGGCGACGGGCCGGGCGGAGTCGCTGACGATCAGCCCGGGCAGCCGGTGCCTGCTGGTGACGACGGTGACGCAGCGGTCACCGCCGGGCAGGAGCGGCCTCACCTGTTCGGAGTCGCGGGCGTTGTCGAGGACGACCAGCAGCCGGCGGTCGGCGGCCAGCGACCGGAACAGTGCGGCCGCACCGTTCTCCGACTCCGGTATCCGCTCGTGCGGCACGCCCAGGGCCGCCAGGAACTCGCGCAGCACCTCGACGGCGGTCGGCTCGCCCGTGCCGCTGAAGCCGCGCAGGTCGGCGTGGAGGCGCCCGTCGCCGGGTCCGGCGGGGTCGCGGTGGGCCCAGTGCAGGACCAGGGCGGTCTTCCCGACCCCGGCCGGTCCGACGACCAGGCAGACCGGGGCCTCGCCGTGGGTGGCCCGGGTCAGGGCCGCGAGTTCCGCCGCCCGGCCGTGGAAGCCGCGCGGTGCGCGCGGCAGCAGGTCGGGTGCACGCGTGGTCGTGGCGGACGCCGGCCCGGCGGGGGACAGCCGGTCGGCGACCGCCGACCGGCAGGGGCGGGGCCGGCCGAGGCTCGCGGCCTCCTCCAGCTCGTCGGCCCCAGCCGCGTCCAGGCCCAGCGCCTCCGCCAGCGACCGCACCGTACGGCGCTGGGGACCGCGGGTCCGCCCGCGCTCCATGTCGGCCAGTGCCCGCACGCTCACGCCGGCCTCGTGGGACAGCGCCTCCTGGCTCAGTCCGGCGTCCACCCGCAAGGCCCGCAACCGCTGCCCGAAGTTCCTGCCCGAAGACGTGCCGTCGTGCACCGTGCGTTTCCCCGATGGTCCGGCCCGTCCGGATGAGAGCCCCCGGCAGAAGTATCGCCGACCGTACTTCTGCAGGGGGAACTGCCTGGGCGAGGAAGACCGGAAGTGGTCGACTGAAGACCGACACGGAGCGCCTGGTCACGGGCCTGCGCGGGTCCGGCCGTCCCGTCGTGGCCACGGGGCACCTGGGCAGAGGGGCCGGGATCCTCTCCGTCGTCGACCGACCGCATCACCATCCGGGCCGCGGCACCGTGCCGCGGCCCGCACCACGCACGGGGGACCTCTCCATGAACACGCTGCACCGCTCCACGCTGCTCGCCGTCGCGGGCACGGCCCTCGCCCTGTCGCTCACCGCCTGCCAGAGCGACTCCGGCGGCACGTCGTCGTCCCGGCCGACCGCGGCGGCCACGGTGGCGTCGTCACCGGCGGCCGACGCGACGACGGCCGCCGAGGACACGGTCACCTCCGGGGCTGCGGGGCCGGCCGCCTCCGCGCGCTCGGCGGGGGCGAAGGGCGCCACCGGCTCGAACGGTGGACGCGGGACGGCGTCCACCCCGCTCTGCACCGCGCGGGACGTCCGGGTCAGCGCCGCCACGCAGGACGGCCCGCCCTCCACCCACATCGTCCTCACGGCGCGCAACACCTCCGGACACTCCTGCCGGCTGGCGGACTTCCCGCACGTCCAGTTCCTGGAGAGCCACAAGCAGGACGTCCCGGCGGTCGCCAAGAGCGAGCCGGCCACGCCGGTCGTGCTCACGGCCGGGGCCCCGGCGTACGCCCTGGTGAAGCTGTCGGACGGCGGGGTCGACGAGGACAACGAGCCCGTGTCGGCGTTCTCCGTGCAGCTGGAGGGCGACTCCACGGTCATCGCCGTCACCGCCCCCGGCAGTGGCGGCATCGCCGTCGACCCGGCCAAGGCCCTCACCGGCTACTGGACCCCGGAACTCCGCGACGGCGCGGACGACTTCTGAGTCCCGCCGACGGGCGGCGGCAGTCGTGCCCGCCGCCGCCCGGACCGTCCGCTACCCGGCGGCCCGCCCGCCGTCGCCGGAACCGTCGTCGCCGTCGTCGATGCGTTCCAGCAGTGCCACCGGCAGCCGTTCGAACAGCTCCGCCACGCGTACGCGCCCGGTGAACTTCCGGCCCGGGGTGAGGGCGTCGCCCCACCACCCGGGCGGAAGCGCCAGCCGGGTGTCCGCCCAGCCGCCGGCTTCCGCCAGCCGCAGCGACAGCCGGGTCACCGCGGTGACGACCGCCCCGGAGCGCGCGAACGCCAGGCAGTGGTCCGCGGCCGGCCCCTCGGCGGGCAGCGGCGCGTACGACGCCGAGGCGCCGAAGGCGTCCGGATACCGTGCCCGGAGCCTGAGCGCGGCGGCGGTCACCGCGTTCTTGTCGCCCGGGTCCTCGGGCGGGAACCGCACCGGGCGCCGGTTGTCGGGGTCGACCAGGGCCCGGTACTCGCCCTCCGTGCCCTGGTAGACGTCCGGGACGCCCGGCATGGTCAGGTGGACGAGGGCGGTGCCCAGCACGTTGGACCGGACGTGCGGGGCGAGCGCGTCGCGCAGGGCGGTCACGTGCGCGCCGGGCTTCCCGCACGGGCCCTGCGCGACGAACGCGGCCACCGCCTCCTCGTACGGCGGTTCCTGCTCGGTCCAGCTGGTGTACAGGCCCGCCTCGCGCACGTGCTTGAGCAGCGCGTCCTGCACCCGCTCGGGGTCCGCCGGGCCCAGGCCGAACACCGTCTGCCAGGCCGCCCACGCCAGCTGGGCGTCCGGCACCGCCTCGTCCGGGTGGCTCGCGTCGGCCAGGGTCACGGCCCAGCGCTCCGGGCACTCGGTGAGCACGGCCAGCGCGGCGCGCACGTCGGCGCTGCGCTTGGTGTCGTGCGTGGACACGACGGTCCCGGTCAGCGGCCAGTCGCGCTGCACGCGCGCGCAGTACGCGTGGAAGTCCTCCGGCGACACCGCCGGGGCGCCCGGGTTCCCGCCCACCTCGGTCGCCGACAGCAGTGGCACGTACCGGTAGAACGCCGTGTCCTCCACCGACTTGGCGCGCAGCGCGGACGAGGTCTGGGCGAACCGGGCGCGGAACTCCACGGCCGCCGGCACGTCCCCGCCGCGCCGCCCGAGCACCAGGTCGCGCACGACGTCGACCACGCCGGCCTCCTCCGGCACCACGAACGCCCGCCGGGCCTCCGCCGCGGCCTCCTCGGTGACCACCTCCGCCGCGTCGACGGAGGTGTACGGCCGGTACACCTCCATGCGGACCAGCAGCTCCTCCAGGGCGGTGCGCAGCGCCCAGGGTGCCCGGTCGCGCAGGGCGGGGTCGGGCGAGGCGGCGCACACCTTGACGGCCGTGCGCACGAGCCGGTCCAGCTCGGTGGCCAGCTCGTGGGTGAGCACCGCGTACGCGGCCCGGCGCACGGTCGCCGCCCAGTCGCCGCCCCGGTCGGTCTGCGGGGCGGCGAAGGCGCGGTAGCGGGTCACCAGTTCGTCGGCGCCCGCGGGGTCGGCGAACAGGCCGTCGACGTGGCGCAGGGCGTCGTAGCCGGTGGTGCCGGCGACGGGCCAGGAGGGCGGCAGGTGCTCGCCGTCGGCGAGGATCTTCTCGACCACCGTCCAGCGGCCGCCCGTCGCCTCGTGCAGCCGTACCAGGTAGCCGTCGGGGTCGGCGAGGCCGTCGGGGTGGTCGATGCGCAGCCCGTCGATCACGCCCTCGTGCAGCAGCCGCAGGATCGTGCCGTGGGTCGCCTCGAACACCTGGGGGTCCTCCACCCGCACCCCCATCAGCTCGGAGATGCTGAAGAACCGCCGGTAGTTCAGCTCGGTGCGGGCCAGCCGCCACCACACCGGCCGGTACCACTGGGCGTCCAGCAGCTCCGGCAGCGGCAGGTCGGCGGTGCCCTCGCGCAGCGGGAAGACGTGGTCGTAGTAGCGCAGCACGTCCCCGTCGACCGTGAGGTGGTCGATCTCGTCGCCGAGCGGCCCGCCGAGCACGGGCAGCAGCAGCTGCCCGGCCTGCGCCTCCCAGTCGATGTCGAACCAGCGCGCGTAGGGCGAGGCGGGGCCCTCCCGCAGCACCTCCCACAGGGGGCGGTTGTGGCGCGGGGCCATCGCCATGTGGTTCGGCACGATGTCCACGACCAGCCCGAGTCCGTGCTCGTGCGCGACCCGGGCCAGCTCGCGCAGCCCGTCCTCGCCGCCGAGCTCCTCGCGCACGCGCGCGGGGTCGACGACGTCGTACCCGTGCAGCGAGCCGGGCACGGCCTCCAGGACCGGGGAGAGGTGCAGGTGGGAGATGCCGAGCGAGGCGAGGTAGGGCACGGCGTCCGCCGCCGCGGCGAACGGGAAGCCGGGCTGGAGCTGGAGCCGGTAGGTGGCGGTGGGGACGGAGGGCACGGGCTCAGGCGTCATGCACACCTACGTACCCGCTCCCGGCCGGTTCCTGCGCGCCGACACCCGGACGCGGCGGGTCGTGCCCCGGCACGGACGGGGGCCGTGCCGGGGCACGGACGAGGGGCGCGGGGACCACGTCCCCACGCCCCTCGCCGCGCTCGCGCGTCCGCCCGCCGGGTCAGGCGGGTCGCTGCAGGACCGTCATGCTGCGGTCCACCAGGGTCAGCCGGTCACCGGCCTCCACCTTCGCCCCGGAGCCCTCCCGCATCGTCTCCGGCTTGGCGGTGTCCACGACCACCTGCCACTGCCGGCCGTGGTCGACGGGCACCACGAAGTCGATCGGCTCGGCGGAGGCGTTGAACATCAGCAGGAACGAGTCGTCGGTCACCCGTTCGCCACGGGCGCCCGGCTCGGAGATCGCGTTGCCGTTGAGGAACACGGTCAGCGCGGACGCCTGGGCCGAGTCCCAGTCCTCCTGGGTCATCTCCCGCCCGTCGGGAGTGAACCACGCGATGTCCGACAGGTCGTCGTGGGTGCCCTCCACGGGCCGTCCGTGGAAGAACCGGCGCCGCCGGAAGACGGGGTGCTCCCTGCGCAGCCACACCAGCGCGCGCGTGAAGTCCCGCAGCCCGGTGTCGACGCCCCCGGCCCCCTCGCCGCCTTCGCCGTCGCCCCCCGCACCTCCTTCCTCGTCCGGCCACCGCACCCAGGACAGCTCGTTGTCCTGGCAGTAGGCGTTGTTGTTGCCCTGCTGAGTGCGGGCGAACTCGTCCCCGTGGCTGATCATGGGGACGCCCTGCGAGAGCATCAGCGTGGCGATGAAGTTGCGCATCTGCCGCTCCCGCAGCTCCAGCACCCCCTCGTCGTCCGTGTCGCCCTCGACGCCGCAGTTCCACGACCGGTTGTGGCTCTCGCCGTCCCGGTTGTCCTCGCCGTTGGCCTCGTTGTGCTTGTCGTTGTACGACACCAGGTCGTGCAGCGTGAAGCCGTCGTGGCAGGTCACGAAGTTGATCGAGGCCAGCGGCCGGCGCCCGTCGTCCTGGTACAGGTCGGAGGAGCCGGTCAGCCGCGAGGCGAACTCCGCGAGCGCGCGCTGCTCGCCCCGCCACAGGTCGCGGACGGTGTCCCGGTACTTGCCGTTCCACTCGGTCCACAGCGGCGGGAAGTTGCCCACCTGGTAGCCGCCCTCGCCCACGTCCCACGGCTCGGCGATCAGCTTCACCTGGGAGACCACCGGGTCCTGCTGGACCAGGTCGAAGAACGACGACAGCCGGTCCACCTCGTGGAACTGCCGGGCCAGCGTCGCCGCCAGGTCGAAGCGGAACCCGTCGACGTGCATCTCGGTGACCCAGTACCGCAGCGAGTCCATGATCATCTGGAGCACGTGCGGGGACCGCATGAGCAGCGAGTTCCCGGTGCCCGTGGTGTCCATGTAGTACTGCGGGTCGTCCGTGAGCCGGTAGTAGCTCGGGTTGTCGATGCCCTTGAAGGACAGCGTCGGACCCAGGTGGTTGCCCTCCGCGGTGTGGTTGTAGACCACGTCCAGGATCACCTCGATCCCGGCCTCGTGCAGCGCCCGGACCGCCGACTTGAACTCCAGCACCTGCTGCCCGCGGTCGCCCCAGGAGGCGTAGGCGTTGTGCGGGGCGAAGAACCCGATCGTGTTGTAGCCCCAGTAGTTGTTGAGGCCCATGTCGACCAGGCGGTGGTCGTTGACGAACTGGTGCACGGGCATCAGCTCCAGCGCCGTGACCCCCAGCTCCTTGAGGTGCTCGATCACCGCGGGGTGCGCGAGGCCCGCGTAGGTGCCGCGCAGTTCCTCGGGCAGCCCGGGGTGCCGCATGGTCAGGCCCTTCACGTGGGCCTCGTAGAGGACCGTGTGGTGGTACTCGGTGCGCGGCGGCCGGTCGTCGCCCCAGTCGAAGTAGGGGTTGACCACGACCGACGCCATCGTGTGCGGCGCCGAGTCCAGGTCGTTGCGCCGCTCGGGGTCGTCGAAGTGGTAGCCGTACACCTCCTCGCCCCAGCGGATCGACCCGCTGACCGCCTTCGCGTAGGGGTCCAGGAGCAGCTTCGCCGAGTTGCACCGCAACCCGCGCCCCGGGTCGTAGGGGCCGTGCACCCGGAACCCGTAGCGCTGCCCGGGCATCACCCCGGGCAGGTACGCGTGGCGTACGAATGCGTCGCTCTCGCGGAGTTCCACCGCCGTCTCCGAGCCGTCGTCGTGCAACAGACACAGCTCTACTCGGTCCGCGGCTTCCGTGAAGACCGCGAAGTTCGTGCCGGCACCGTCATACGTGGCGCCGAGGGGATACGCCTCACCAGGCCAGACCTGCATGGATACGACTCTTTCAGGTGTCCACCGGCGCGGGGGGCGCCTTACTCAACGAGTCTCCCGGAAAGTCGTGGAACCACCTATGACTTACGTCCCTCTTACCCGATGACCAGCGCATGCGCCCGAACGGGCGTATTGCCGACACCAGTGGGGCAGAACATACTCCCGGGGACACAGGGGGAGTAGGGGGACATTGTGCGCACGACAGTGCGCCGCCACCTGGGCAAGGTGGTGGCGGGTGCGGCGATCGCGGTGACCGGAACGGCCGTGATGGTCGCGATCACCCTGCCGGGCACGGCGGGGGCCGACGACACGACAGGACGGGCGGGCGGCGCGGCCGCGTCCGCCGCGGCGGGGCAGCAGGGCGGGGCGGGCGGCGCGGTGCCGCCCGCGGTCGTCGAGGCGGCCCCCGCCGAGGGGGACCGGGGGACCGGCCACGATCCGCTGACCGACGACGAGGTCCGGCGGGTGGAGCGGATCGCGCTCAGCCGGCAGATGATGGCGGCCGGCGAGGACGTCGGGGGCGACCGCGGCCCGCAGCGCCTCGGCGTCGACCTCGCCGAGCCCGACGCGGCCGAGGTGGACGACCCGGGCGCGCCGCGCCGCGCGGACGTCACGTACTACGACTACCGCAACGACACGCTCGTCACACGGACGGTGAACCTCGCCACCGGCACCGTGGAGCGGACCGGGACCCAGCACGGCGTGCAGCCGCCGCTGAGCCCCGAGGAGCAGACCGAGGCGGCCCGGCTGCTGATCGCCGACCCGCTCGGCGCGGGCCTGAAGGCCGACTACCGGGACGCCACCGGCAAGGAGCTGACCTCACCGGACCAGCTGCTGCTCGCGAGCATGGTCTACCGGGCCGTGCCCGGCGCCGAGCCCGCCGCCCTGGACCGGTGCGGGGAGCACCGCTGCGTGCGGCTGCTGCCCAAGGTCAAGGACGGCCCGTGGATCGACGCCCGGTCCCTGGTCGTGGACCTGAGCACCCGCAAGGTCTCGCGCCTGGCCGGCTAGGCGCCCGTTCCGTCATCGCTCACCTCCCGGTACCCGTCGGTACCTCCTGTCGAGGAGTCATGTCTTCATGCACGTGAACAGAACGCGTCGCGCCCACCGGGGAGCGGCGGCCCTGGGCCTGTCCGTGGCGGCCCTCGCCGCCGGCGTGACCACCGCCGCCGGACCGGCCGCCGCCGGGCCCCGGACGGCCCCCGCGCCCGCGCCCGCCTGCAGCGCGGCCTACCGCATCGAACAGAAGCTCTCCACCGGCACCACCTGGCGGATGTGCTGGCGCTACGAGGCCAAGTCCGGCCTCGTCCTGGAGGACGTCAGCTACCAGCCGCCCGGCGAGCCCAAGCCGATCAAGGTCCTCAACAGTGCCAAGATCGCCCAGATCCACGTGCCGTACGACGACGGCACCAACGAGTACAACGACGTCACCGACTACAACTTCGGCTCCGGCCTGGTGAACCTGGCCCCCGCCGAGTGCCCCGGCGGCACCATCAAGACCGTCAAGGTCCCCGAGGCGTTCGACCCGGCCCACCCGAACGTCAAGGGCCTGTGCACCACCACGCGTTCGCGCGGCCACGCCTACCGGATGCAGGCCGACACCGGCAACAAGGTCTACCAGGCCCAGGGCAAGGACCTGCTCGTCTACACCGTCAACAAGGTCGGCTGGTACGAGTACATGACGGAGTGGCGCTTCTCCGACGACGGCACCCTGAACATGAACGTCGGCGCCACCGGCAGCCTCTCGCCGTTCGACTACGACGCCGGCGACGGCCGCGGCTGGCCCATCGGCAAGGGAGCCCACTCCTACGCCACCAGCCACAGCCACAACGTCTTCTGGCGGCTGGACTTCGGCCTCGACGGCTCCTCCAAGACCAAGGTCGAGCAGTACGACTCGAAGGTCAGCGCCCCCGCGAGCGGCCAGCAGGGCCCGACCGCGAAGACCACCCGCACCGCCGTCACCAAGGAACTCGCCGGTGACGCGGCCACCATGCGCTGGTGGCGGGTGGTCAGCACGGCCGGCAAGAACAAGGACGGCCACGCGCGGTCCTACGAGCTCGTGCCCGGCGCCACCACCAAGTACTCCGGGCGCCCGTTCACCAAGCACGACCTGTACGTCACCGAGTACAACAAGTGCGAGCAGTACGCGAGCAACAACCCGCTCAACTGCGGTACCGGACACGGCAAGTCCGTCGACAAGTGGGTCAACGGGCAGACCCTCACCCACCCCGTGCTCTGGATGAACGTCGGCTTCCACCACATCGCGCGCGACGAGGACCAGCAGCCCATGCCGGTCCACTGGCAGGGCTTCTCGCTGGCCCCGCGGGACGTCACCGCCATGAACCCGCTCACCCCGGCCGCGCTCGCCAATCAGAACGGCCAAGTGGAACCGCGGTAGTTGGGCAACGACCCTGTCCATCCGGCTGCACCGCCGACCGCTCGCGGAGTACCCTTCCTTGATCGTCGGGGAAGGGTCGGGACACAGGGCCCGGCGGAGCGGAAGGCGGTGCTCGGGTGGGCTCGGGAGGGCTGGAGCTGCCCCCTGGTGACGAGGGTCACGAGGGGGGCTCCGCGGACGTCCCGCCCGGGACGGTGTCCCTGGCCCGGCCGATGGAGGCGGGTGCCATCGGCCCGGAGCTGGACTGGGACGCCGAGGCCTGGCGCGAGGTGCGCACGCGCGCGCAGCGGGCCGGCCGCGCCTACATCTGGCTGAACCTGGTGGAACAGCGGCTGCGCGCCGTGGTGGCCGCCGTCCTGCGGCCCATCTACGAACCCGTCCACGGCGACGACTGGGTGGTGGCCGCGGCCGGCCCCGCCGGGCAGGAGTGGGTGCAGCGCGCGGTCGCCGTCCGCGAGGTCAGCCGCCGCAAGGGCTACCTGCTCGACCCGGCCGACGACAACGTCGTCTCGTTCCTGACACTGCCCCAGCTGCGCGAGCTGATGGTGCAGCACTGGCCGTGCTTCGAGCCGTACTTCGACGACCGCCGCGACGTCGAACTGGCCCTGGACGAGCTGGAGGTCACCCGCAACGTCGTCTCCCGCAACCGCGCGCTGTCCGAGGCGGTCCTCAACCAGGCCGAGCGGGCCTCCGCGCGGCTGCTGGAGATGCTCGGCACCGGCGGCGACGTGCCCTCCGCGCGCCGGCTGCCGGTCGACGCCGTCGAGGACCTGGTGGGCGACCGCTACGCCGACGTGGTCGCGGTCCACTCCGACCGGGTGCGGCTGCTGCGGCAGTTCCCCGCCGAGGACATCTTCGACGGCGCCCGCCGCGTCGACGCCATCGGCATCGGCCTCAACCTGCTCGTGCAGAACTTCTCCGGCCGGCGGATGGTCCGGCTCGCCGAGGCCGGGTGCCGGGTGCGGCTGCTGTTCCTCAACCCCGCCTCCAGCGCCGTCAAGCGGCGCGAGCGCGAACTCGGCGTCAAGCGGGGCGAGCTGAGCCGCGCGGTGGAGATGAACATCCTGCACATGCGCCGGGTCCGCGCCCGGCTGCGCGACCCGGGCGCCTTCCAGATCCAGGTCTACGACGACACGCCCCGGTTCACCGCCTACCTCGTCGACGGCGACGGCACCGACGGCATCGGGGTGGTGCAATCCTACCTGCGGCGCCTGCGCGGCATGGAGGCTCCCGTGCTGGTGCTGCGGGGCGGCAACCGGGTGGTCAAGGCGGGCGAGGTGGACGAAGGGGGTCTCTTCGGGGCGTACCGCGAGGAGTTCGAGCTTGCTTGGGCGGATTCGCGCCCGGTGTCCTGAACGCCCCACCGCTCCCGGGTCGATGGGGATCGTCCCACCACGGAAGCGGAATGCGGTCCTCGGATTGTCAGTGGCGCATGGCAGGGTGAAGACCACTGGGGGGACGCACCACCGAGAAGGGGGGCCACCATGGCCTGGCACCAGGAGCTGATGGTCGGCTTCGACCTGGAGACGACCGGCACCGATCCGCGCGAGGCGCGCATCGTGACGGCCGCCGTCATCGAGGTCAGGGACGGTCAGGTGCTGGGCCGCCGCGAGTGGCTGGCCGACCCGGGCGTGGAGATCCCGGCTGACGCGGTCGCGGTCCACGGCATCAGCACCGCACGCGCGACCGCCGAGGGCCACCCCGCCGACCGGGTCGCGGACTCGCTCGCCGACGTGCTGACGACGTACTGGAAGACGGGCGTCCCGGTCGTCGCGTACAACGCCGCGTTCGACCTGACCCTGCTCTCCGCCGAACTGCACCGGTACGGACTGCCGTCCCTGCGCGAGCGCCTGGGCGGCCTCGACCCGGCCCCCGTCGTCGACCCGTACACCATCGACCGCTGGGCCGACCGCTACCGCCGCGGCAAGCGCAACCTCGAAGCGGTCTGCGCCGAGTACGGCGTCGCCCTCGACTCCGCGCACGACGCGGGCGCCGACGCCCTCGCCGCGGCCCGCCTCGCCTGCGCGATAGCCGTCCGCCACCCCAAGGTCGCGGCCCTCGGCCCGGCCGAGCTGCACCTGCGCCAGATCGAGTGGTACGCCGCCTGGGCGGCCGACTTCCAGAGCTTCCTGCGCCGCAAGGGGGAGGCCGACGCGGTGGTGGACGCCACCTGGCCCGTCCGGGAGTTCACGGCAGCCACCCCCTGAGTCTCCTGCCCCCGCTCGCCCGCACGGCTCAGAAGGGGTACCAGCGCACCGTCGGGTCGCCGTCGCGCAGCGAGGCCACCCGGCGCTCGAACTCGGCCAGCGCCTTCGGGTTGCTCGGCGCGTGCTGGGCCACCCAGGCGCAGCTCGCCGTCTCCCGCGCCCCGCGCAGCACGGCGCACCCGTCCCACTCCCGCACGTCCCAGCCGTAGGCGCAGGTGAAGGCGTCGTGGTCCTCGGCGGGCAGGCCGTAGCGGTCGTGGGACAGGGCCATCACGACCAGGTCGTGCTCGCGCAGGTCGGCGGAGAAGGTCTCCAGGTCGACCAGGACCGGGCCGTCGGGGCCGATGTGCACGTTGCGCGGCAGGGCGTCGCCGTGGATGGGGCCCGGCGGCAGGTGCGGGGTGAGCGCGGCGGCCGCCGCGGCGAAGCCGTCCCGGCGCTCGCGCAGGTACGCCGCGTCCGCCGGGTCGATCGCCCCACCCGCGAGCCGCAGCCAGCGCTCCACCCCGGACAGCAGGTCGCGCGGCGGCAGGACGAACGGGGGCGCGGGCAGGGCGTGCACGCGCCGCAGCAGTGCGGCCAGGTCCGCCGGTCCCGCCGGGCGCACCGGGTCGGGCAGCCGGTGCCACACGGTGACCGGGTGCCCGGCGACGAGCCGTGCCTCCGGCTCCGCCGCCCGCACCGCCGGGACGCCCGTCCCGGCCAGCCAGCGGGCGATGTCCAACTCGCGCCGGGCCCGGTCGAGCAGTTCGGCGTCGCGGCCCACCTTGACGACGAGGTCCCCGGCGGCGAACACCGCGTTCTCGCCGAGGGCGAGCAGCCGTGCGTCCCCGGCCGGCCCGGGCAGCACCCCCGCCCCGGCCAGTACCTCCCGCGCCGTCGCCTCGTCCATCGTCCGCCTCCGTGCCGTCGTCGTAGCGCTGCCGCGGTCAGTCTCGCATTCCCCCAGGTCGGATCCCGGGCGCGGGGCGACGGGGTGGTCGAGCCGCGAGGAATTCGGTGGACGAGACGTCTCGTCTCGCCTAGCGTCATCGACATGACCCCTTCCGCCCCCGCCGTGCCCCCCGCCCACATCGCGATGTTCTCCATCGCCGCCCACGGCCACGTCAACCCCGGCCTGGAGGTGATCCGGGAGCTCGTGGCACGCGGCCACCGCGTCACCTACGCCGTCCCGCCGGCCCTCGCCGACAAGGTCGCCGGCACCGGCGCCGAGGTGCGGACCTGGCACTCGACGCTGCCCGGACCGGACGACGACCCCTCGGCCTGGGGCAGCACCCTCCTCGACCACGTGGAGCTGTTCCTGGCCGACGCCGTCCAGGCGCTGCCGCAGCTCACCGACGCCTACGCCGGGGACACCCCCGAGCTCGTGCTGCACGACATCACGGCCTACCCGGCCCGTGTCCTCGCCCACCGCTGGGGCGTCCCCGCGGTCTCCCTGTCGCCCAACCTCGTCGCCTGGGAGGGCTACGAGGAGGAGGTCGCCGCCCACGTCTGGGCCGAGGCCCGCGGCTCCGAGCGGGGCCGTGCCTACTTCGACCGGTTCCACGCCTGGCTGACCGAGCACGGAGTGACCCTGCACCACGACGACTTCGTCGGCCGGCCCGACCGGTCCCTGGTCCTGATCCCGCGGGCCCTCCAGCCGCACGCCGACCGGGTCGACGAGAGCGTGTACACGTTCGTCGGCGCCTGCCAGGGCGACCGCTCGGCCGAGGGCGCCTGGGAGCGGCCCGCCGGCGCCGAGAAGGTCGTGCTGGTGTCGCTCGGCTCGACCTTCACCGCCCCGCCGGAGTTCTACCGGGCCTGCGTCCGGGCCTTCGCCGGCCTGCCCGGCTGGCACCTGGTCCTGCGGACCGGCCCCCGCATCGACCCGGCCGAGCTGGGCGCCGTACCGGCGAACGTCGAGGTGCGGCCGTGGGTGCCGCAGTTGGCGGTGCTCCGGGAGGCCGACCTGTTCGTCACGCACGCCGGCGCGGGCGGCAGCCAGGAGGGCCTGGCCACGGCGACCCCGATGATCGCCGTCCCGCAGGCGGTGGACCAGTTCGGCAACGCCGACCAGCTGGAGGCGCTGGGCGTGGCCCGCCGGCTGGCCACCGAGGAGGCGACCGCGGAGACCCTCCGGGAGACGGCGCTCGCCCTGGTGGACGACCCGGAGGTCGCCCGGCGCCTGGCGGACGTCCGGGACGGGATGGCCCGCGAGGGCGGCACCCGGCGGGCGGCCGACCTGATCGAGGCCGAGCTGGCCGCCGCGCGCTCCGGTCGCCGGCCCGGCACGCGAAAGGGCCCGTTGGCTCCCCGGTGACCAACGGGCCCTGCTCCCGGGAGGGTCGGTCCGCCCTGCGACGGGGCGGACCGGCCCTCATCCGGTGGGGGTCACACCCCCACCGGCCGCTCCTCCCGCGGCGCCGTCGCGAGGACCGCCTCGGGCGACTCGTCGTGGGTGAGGTCGGGCAGCCGGTGCAGCCACTTCGGCAGGTACCAGTTGCGCTCGCCCAGCAGCGCCATCACCGCCGGGAGCAGCACGCCCCGGATGACGGTCGCGTCGATCAGCACGGCGGCCGCCAGACCCACGCCCATCTGCTTCATCGACTGCATCGACAGCGTCCCGAAGATGGCGAACACGGCGACCATGATGACCGCGGCACTGGTGACCACGCCCGCCGTGGTGACCACGCCGTGGGCGATCGCGTCCCGCGTGGTGCGGCCCCGCAGCCGCGCCTCGCGGATCCGGGAGACCACGAACACGTGGTAGTCCATCGACAGGCCGAACAGGATCACGAAGAGGAACAGCGGCAGCCAGGTGACGATCGCGCCGACCCCCTCGGCGCCCACCAGCGAGGCGCCCCAGCCGTGCTGGAAGACCGCGACGAGGATGCCGTACGCGGCGCCCACCGACAGCAGGTTGAGCAGGATCGAGGTGACCGCGATGGTCAGCGAGCGGAACGACAGCAGCATCAGCACGAAGGCGAACACCACCACGAAGGCGAACACCGGGACGACCGCGCCGCCGAGCTGGTCGTTGAAGTCCTTCGACCCGGCGACCTGACCGGTGATCGGCGCCTGGAGGCCGTCGACCTTGCCGAGCGTGGCCGGGCGCACCTCGTCGCGCAGCTTGTCCAGGCTCGCGCCCGCCTTGTCCAGGTCGGAGCCGCCGACCAGCGGGACGTACACGTAGGCGATGTTCTGCGCGTCGTGCAGCTTGATCTCCACCGGGCCGCGCGAGGCGCCCGAACTGATCGCGCGGGCCTTGAAGTCGGCGAGCGCGTCGCGCACCTCGGGCGCGTTGATGTCCTTGGCGTGGACGACCACCTCGGCCGGCTCGGAGCCGCCGGGGAAGGCGTCGTTGACCCGGTTGTAGGTCTGCACGATCGGCAGCGAGTCGCCGAACTCCTGGTCCAGGGTGAGGTTCTGGGTCTTCATGCCGACCGCGGGGGCGGCGATCGCCAGCAGCGCGCCGCCTGCGACCAGCACCGACACCAGCGGCCGGGCGAGCACGCCCTTCAGCACCGCCGACCAGAAGCGGCTCTCGCCGCCCGTCCGGGCGGCACGGCGCCGCATCGCCTTGTGCAGGAAGGGGATCCGGCCCCGCTCCACCCGCTCGCCCAGCAGCGACAGCAGTGCCGGCAGCACCGTCACGGAGCCCACCATCGCCACGGCGACCACCATCAGCGAGGCCAGGCCCATCGCCTCGAACTCGGCGAGCCCGGTGAACAGCATGCCCGCCATCGCCACGCAGACCGTGACGCCGGAGACGATGATCGCGCGGCCACTGGTCGCCGCGGCGACCCGCAGGGCCGTCTGCGCGTCCCGGCCCGCCTCGCGCTCCTCGCGCTCACGGCGCAGGTAGAACAGGCAGTAGTCGACGCCGACGGCCAGACCGACCAGCAGCATCACGGAGTTGGCGGTGTCGCTCATCGGCATCACGTGGCTGACGACGCCCATCAGGCCCATCGTCGCCATGATCGCGGTGATCGCCAGCGCCACCGGCAGCAGCGCCGCGACCAGCGCGCCGAAGGCGATCAGCAGGATGCCGAGGGCCACCGGCACCGCCGAGTACTCGGCCTTCTGGAAATCGTCCCCGAACGCGTCGTCGAACGTCTTCATCATGCTCGCGCCGCCGATCTCCTCGATCCGCAGCGTGTCCGCGTGGCCCTCCTGCACCCCCGCGACGGCCTTCAGCACCGGCTCGACCCGCTCGCCCGCGGTGTCGGAGTCGCCGCGCATGTCGAACTGCACCAGCGCGCTGCGCCCGTCCCGGGAGATGGTCTTCGTGTCGTACGGCGACGTCACGTCGCTGACCCGGCCGGTGCCCCGCACGGCCGTGACGACCTCGGCGACCGCCGCGCGGAACTCGGCGTCGGTGGCCTTCAGCTCGGTGCCCCGCGCCTGCACCAGCACGGACTCGCCGGCCGGCTCCTCGATGCCCGCGTCCTCGATGATCTTCGCCGCGGTGTGCGTCTCGCCCTTGAGCTGGTCGCTCTCCTTGACGTCGACCCGGCCCGCGGCCGAGCCGAGCCCCATCGCCAGCACCACGAACAGCACCCAGATGCCGACCGCCGCCCACCGGTGCCGGGCGCTCCAGCCGCCGGCCCGCGCGGCCAGACCCCGCACCCGTGTGTCTCTTGTCCCCATGACGGGCCTGCCCCCTCGTGAGCGGTGACAGCCCCCTGCCGCCACCTCCAGGAACGACGCTAGGGGGCGGGTGGGCCGCACTCGTCGTACTGCCCGGTGAAAGGACGGCGGCCCGGCTCCTCCCCTCGGACCCCGCCGGCTCCGCACAGGGGAGGACAGCGGTCCCTTACATCTATCCCGCCGGCTCGGGGACGACGCTCAGGGACCGCACCCCGCGGCCCCGCTCTCCCCGACCGGCAACGGCCTAGGGTGACCCCATGACGACGACGTACGCGGCCCTGCTGCGCGGCATCAACGTGGGCGGCAGCCGCAAGCTGCCGATGGGTGACCTGCGCACCCTGATGGAGGGCCTCGGGTACACCGGGGTCCGCACCTACCTGCAGAGCGGCCAGGCGGTCTTCGCCAGTGACCACGGCGACGAGGGCTCCCTCGCCGCCGAGCTCGCCGCGGCCGTCGCGGAGCGCTTCGGGTTCGCCGTCGACGTGATCGTCCGCGACCACGCCTACCTGAGGGCCGTCGTCGAGGCGTGCCCGTTCCCGGCCGCCGACCTCCAGCCGAAGCAGCTGCACGTCACCTACTTCTCCGCCCCCGTCGACGCCGCCCGCTTCGCCGGCGTCGACCCGGCCGCCCACGCCCCCGAGGAGTTCCGCCTCGGCGACCGCGCCCTGTACCTGTACGCGCCCGACGGCCTCGGCCGCTCCAAGCTCGCCGAACAGCTCTCCCGGCCCCGCGTCACGAAGGGCCTGGTCGCCACCACCCGCAACTGGAACACGGTCCTGAAGCTGGTGGAGATGACCGCCGGCTGACCCGCGGCACAGCCCCCGGAACCGTGTCGCGTTTCTTCAAGAGCGCACCCCGCACGGGTCCCTAGCGTGGGACGCATGACGTACGACGACCCGCACCCGTACCTGAACGACACGCACCGGTACCTGTCCGTGTGCGCCACCGCGGCGGCCCGCGTCGCCCACGGCGTGCCGGCGGACCGGCTGGACGCCCCGACGCACTGCCCCGACTGGGACGTGCGGGCCCTGGTCAACCACTGGGTCCTGTACACCTCCCACGGCCTGGAGCACCGCGCCCTGCGCACCCCGCTCCCCGACGAGCTGGTCGCGCGCGACTTCACCGCCGACCCGCACTGGGCGGACGCGTACGCCGCGCAGCTGCGGCGGGCGGTCGCGGCCTGGTCCGACCCGGCGGCCTGGGAGGGCGAGGTGGACCTCGGCATGGCGTCGATGCCCGCCGACGAACTCGCCGGGATGCTCGTCAAGGAACTGGCGGTGCACGGCTGGGACGTGGCCGTGTCCACCGGCCAGGACTTCACCGTCTCCGAGGAGGTGGGCCGCTTCGTCCTCGACGTGGTCGTCAAGCACGGCGACATCTACCGCCGGTACGACGGCTTCGCCGACCCGGTGCCGGTCGCGCCCGACGCCCCCGCGTTCGAGCGGGCACTGGCGGAGAGCGGCCGGGACCCGGGGCTGCGGTCGGGCTGACGCCGCACCGCCTGGCGGGGGCGCACGGGGGACGTCCCCGTCAGGCACCCACCGCGGCAGCCAGCGGCAGGCACGCCGCGTCGTAGCGCTCCAGCACCACGCGCGCCACCTCCGGGGCCGGGCCCAGCACCTCGGCGAGGACGTCCGCGCCGGTCGCGCCCCGCGCGATGCGGTCCGGCAGGAAGCCGGGCGCCAGCACGTACGGCGCGACCGCGACGCGCTCACAGCCGTCGGCCCGCAGCGCGCGCACGACGTCCTCGGTGCGGGGGAAGCCCGCGGGGCGTCCCGCGCCGGTCGCGGTGTGCGGTCCCGCGGAGGCGAACGCGGGTCGCACGGCGCACCAACCGGTGAGCCGCCACTCCCGCGCGATGGCTGCGATCACCGCGATCGCCTCCGGGTCGGTGGACCCCGCCGAGGCCAGCACGACCCCGGTCGAGGACTTGTCGGCCGGGCTCAACCCGGCCTCCCACAGGCGGCGTTCGAGCGCCGCCCGCAGCAGCGGGGACGGCCCGAGGACGTCCGCCTGACGGATCCGCAGCCACGGCGGGGCGCCCCGCAGCACCGCCGGGATGTCCGCCTTGGCGTGGAAGGCGCGGGTCAGCAGCAGCGGCAGCGCCACCACCTCGCGCACGCCCTCCGCGGCCAGCGACTCCAGCACCCCGTGCACCGACGGGACGTTGAAGTCAAGGAACCCGGTCTCCACGCGGGTGCCGGGCCGCAGCGACCGCACCCGCTCCACGAGGGCGTGCACCGTCGCGGCGTGCCGCGGGTCACGGCTGCCGTGCGCGATGACGAGGAGGACCGGTTCGTGGCGCATGCGGTCAGCCCTTCACCAGCAGACCGCGGCCGCGCAGCACCCGGCGCTCCAGCGGGCTGAAGATCAGCAGGTCGATCGCGATGCCGACGAACAGGATCAGGATGATCGCCTCGAACACCATGGACATCGAGCTGGCGTTGCGGCCGTTCTCCAGCAACGCGCCCAGGCCGATGCCCAGGTCGGGCGAGGAGGCGATGATCTCCGCCGCCATCAGCGAGCGCCAGGAGAACGCCCAGCCCTGCTTCAGGCCCGCCAGGTAGCCCGGCAGCGCGGCCGGCATCACGATGTGCCAGGCGCCCCGCCAGCCGGTCGCGCCCATGGTGCGGCCGGCCCGCAGGAACAGCGGCGGCACCTGGTCGATGCCGGACACCAGGCCGTTGGCGATGGACGGCACGGCACCCAGCAGGATCACCGCGTACATCATCGAGTTGTTCAGACCCAGCCAGATCACGGCCGGCGGCACCCACGCCACCGACGGCAGCGACTGCAGCCCGGACAGGATCGGCCCGATCGCCGCCCGCACGAACTTCACCCGCGCCACCAGCAGGCCCAGCGGGGTGCCGATGGCCAGCGCGAACAGGAAGCCGAGCAGACCGCGCGAGACGCTGGTCCAGATGTAGCCGAGGAGCCGGCCCTCCAGCCACGCGTCCTTGAACTCGTCGCCCACGTCCGCGGGCGACGGCAGCTTCGACGGGTCGTCGACGACCTTCAGCGAGATCAGGGCCTGCCAGACCAGCAGGACCACCGCGACCGCGACGACCGGCGGCAGCACCTTGTCGACGAGCGTCCTGCGCAGCGGCGTGCGGTCCGTCGCCGAGGTCTCCAGGGCGTCCAGGCCCGCCTCGAGACCGCCGAGGCCGTCCTTGGCGGGTCCGCCCGGGGCGGCGCCGTCCTCCGCGCTGGCGGTCGTTCCGGCCGTGCCGGTCGTCTCAGTGCTGGCCATGACGGCGGATCTCCCCACGCAGGACTTCGGTGATCTCCAAGGACAGCTCCGCCACCGGCGCGTCCTCGATCCGGCGCGGCTGCGGGATGTCCACCCGCCACTCGCGGGCCACCCGGCCCGGCCGCGACGACAGCAGCACCACGCGCTGCGCCAGCCGTACGGCCTCGCGCACGTTGTGCGTCACGAACAGGACCGACACCCCGGTCTCCGCCCAGATCCGGGTCAGCTCGTCGTGCAGCACGTCCCGGGTGATCGCGTCCAGCGCCGCGAACGGCTCGTCCATCAGCAGCAGCCGGCTGTCCTGGGCGAGCGCCCGGGCCAGCGCGACCCGCTGGCGCATGCCGCCGGACAGCTCGTGCACCCGCTTGCCGTACGAGCCGGTCAGCCGGACCAGTTCGAGCAGTTCCCCGGCGCGCCCGCGTCGCTCGTTCTTCGGCACGCCCCGCAGCTTCAGGGCGAGTTCGATGTTCTTGCCCGCGGTCAGCCACGGGAACAGGGCGTGCTCCTGGAACATCAGCGAGGGGCGCCCGTCGGTCGTGATGCCGCCGGCGGTGGGCCGGTCCAGGCCCGCCACCAGGTTCAGCAGCGTCGACTTGCCGCAGCCCGAGGCCCCCAGGAGGGTGACGAACTCGCCCGGCGCGACATCGAGGGTGATGTCGTCGAGGACCAGCTGCTGCCCGGCGGGCCCGGCGAAGGACTTCGAGACGTGCTCGATCCGGGCGGCGTACTCGACCGACGCCGCGCCCTCGGCCTTCAGAATCGTGGTGGCCATGGTCGTCACCTCCTGGGGACTCGGGGACTCGGGCTTACTTGGCGCCGAGACCGGCGTCGGCGACCGCGGTCCCGCCCTCGGCCGCCAGGACCTTGTTCAGGAGCGTGAGGTCGTAGATCCCGTCCAGCTTGGGCTTCTCCAGCAGGCCGGCCTTGACCGCGTGCGCCGCCTCGGTGTTGAGCGTGGAGGCCAGCGGGTCGTCCGTGAACGTGATCGACTTCCACGCCGGGTCCAGCACCTCGGCCGGGAGCTCCTTGCCGGAGTCCGCCTTCAGCTGGGCGTTCGCCGCGGCCTTCGCCGCGTCCGGGTTGGCGTTGATCCACTTGTTGGTGTCGACCGACGCCTTCAGCACCGCCTCGACGGCCTTCGGGTGCGCGGCGAGGAACTTCTGCGACACGATGATGTTCGTGATCACGAACTTCTTGTCCGGCCACAGGTCGGCCTCGTCGAGCAGCACCTTCGCGCCCTCGGCGACCAGCTTCGACGCGGTCGGCTCCGGCACCCACGCGCCGTCGATGGAACCCGACTTGTAGGCGTCCGGGGTCACCTTGTTGTCGGTGCGGATCACCGACACGTCGCCCTTGCCGCTCTCGGCGTCGACCTTCCAGCCCTTCTCGGCGATCCAGTTGAGGAACGCCACGTCCTGCGTGTTGCCGAGCTGCGGGGTCGCGATCTTCTTGCCCTTGACGTCGTCCAGGGACTTGATCTTCTTCGGGTTCACCACCAGCTTCACGCCGCCGGACGCCGAACCGCCGATGATGCGCAGGCTCTTGCCGTCGGACTTGGTGTAGCCGTTGATCGACGGGGAGGGGCCGATCCAGCCGATGTCGATCGCGCCGGAGTTCAGCGCCTCGATCTCGGAGGGGCCCGCGTTGAAGATCTGGTACTTCGCGTCCGTGGCGCCCAGCGCCTTCTGGAAGAAGCCCTTGTTCACGCCCACCAGCGCGGTGCCGTGCGTGAGGTTGCCGAAGTAGCCGATCTTGACGGAGTCGAGCCCGTCGATCTTCTCGGCGCCGGCGGCGACCTTCTGCTGGCCGGAGCTGTCGTCCTTCGAGTCGGAGCCGTAGCCGCAGGCGGCCAGGGCGAGGAGGGGAAGCGAGGCGACGACGGCGAGGCCGCGGCGCAGGTGGGTCGATCGGGTGGCAGGCACGGGAGGGGTTCCTCTCGTTGGCCCGGCGGTCACGACGCTCTCAGGTCGTGGCCGGGGGGTCGGCAGAAGGGCTTCGTCGCTTCCGGGACGTCGGGTGGGGGGACAGGGCGCGCGAGCGGTGCGCGTACGTCACGGTGCACATCGGGCCACCCCGCCCTGTCCGCTGCCGAGGGCGCCGCTGCCGACGCGGCCGCCCTCCTTGGCGAACGTCGAGTAGAAATCGCGGGAGTTCATGCTCAGAAGTCCCACCCGTCGTCCTCGGCCGGGTCCTTGACCGGCTCGGGGGAGGCGAACGACTCGCCGACCATGCCCGCGGTCAGCGTGGTGCCGTCGGACGGGTCGATCAGGATGAAGGAGCCGGTGCGGCGCGAGTCGGCGTAGGAGTCGACCGGGAGCGGCTCGGCGGTGCGGATCTTGACCCGGCCGATGTCGTTGGCGGCGAGCTGCCCCGGGTGCGGGTGCAGGGACAGGTCGTCCAGCGTCAGCCGGGACGGGATGTCCTTGACGATCGCCTTCACCGTGCGCGTGCCGTGCTTGATCAGCACCCGGTGGCCCACGGTCAGCGGCTGGTCCGCGACGTGGCACACGGTCGCCTCGACGTCCTGCGTGATCGGCGGGGCGTCCTGGGTGGGCACGAGGAGGTCGCCCCGCGAGACGTCGACGTCGTCCTCCAGCAGGACCGTCACCGACTGCGTCGTCCACGCCTCCTGGACCGCGCGGCCCAGCACGTCGATGCCGGAGATCCGGCTCGTGCGGCCCGAGGGCAGCACCGTGACCCGCTCGCCGACCCGGAAGGTGCCGGCCGCGATCTGGCCCGCGTAGCCCCGGTAGTCCGGGTGCTCGGCGGTCTGCGGACGGATCACGTACTGCACGGGCAGCCGCGCGTGGCAGTGCGCCAGGTCGTGGCTGACCGGGACGGTCTCCAGGTGCTCCAGCACGGTCGGGCCGCCGTACCAGTCCATGTGCGCGGACGGCTCCACCACGTTGTCGCCGGCCAGCGCCGAGATGGGGATCGCGGTGACCTCGGGCACGCCCAGCTCGAGGGCGTACGCCGTGAACTCCTCGGCGATCGCCGCGAAGACGCTCTCGCGGTACTCCACCAGGTCCATCTTGTTGACCGCGAGGACGACGTGCGGGACGCGCAGCAGGGCCGCGATCGCCGCGTGCCGCCGGGTCTGCTCGACCACGCCGTTGCGGGCGTCGACCAGGACCACCGTCAGCTCGGCCGTCGAGGCGCCCGTCACCATGTTCCGGGTGTACTGCACGTGCCCGGGGGTGTCGGCGAGGATGAACCGCCGCCGGGGCGTGGCGAAGTAGCGGTAGGCGACGTCGATGGTGATGCCCTGCTCGCGCTCGGCGCGCAGCCCGTCGGTCAGCAGCGCGAGGTCGGGGCCCTCCTGGCCGCGGCTCGCGGACGCCCGCTCCACGGCCTCCAGCTGGTCGGTGAGGACCGACTTGGAGTCGTGCAGCAGCCGGCCCACCAGGGTGGACTTGCCGTCGTCGACGGAGCCGGCGGTGGCGAACCGCAGCAGGGTGGTGGCCGAGAGCTTCTCGGTCGTGGTCGTGCTCATGGTTAGAAGTACCCCTCGCGCTTGCGGTCTTCCATCGCGGCCTCGGAGAGCTTGTCGTCGGCCCGGGTCGCGCCGCGCTCGGTCAGCCGGGAGGCGGCGATCTCGGCGATCACGGCGTCCAGCGTGGTGGCGTCCGAGTCCACCGCGCCCGTGCAGGACATGTCACCGACGGTGCGGTAGCGCACCAGGCGCTTCTCGACGGTCTCGCCGTCCTTCGGGCCGCCCCACTCGCCGGCCGTCAGCCACATCCCGGCCCGCTGGAACACCTCCCGCTCGTGCGCGAAGTAGATCTGCGGCAGCTCTATGCCCTCGCGGGCGATGTACTGCCAGACGTCCAGCTCGGTCCAGTTGGACAGCGGGAAGACGCGGACGTGCTCGCCGGGCGCGTGGCGGCCGTTGTAGAGGTTCCACAGCTCGGGGCGCTGGCGGCGCGGGTCCCACTGGGAGAACTCGTCGCGCAGGGAGAAGACGCGTTCCTTGGCGCGGGCCTTCTCCTCGTCGCGGCGGCCGCCGCCGAAGACGGCGTCGAACTTCTCGGCCTGGATCTTCTCCGTCAGCGGCAGCGTCTGGAGTGGGTTGCGGGTGCCGTCGGGGCGCTCCTTGAGCACCCCGCGGTCGATGTAGTCCTGCACGGACGCCACGTGCAGGCGCAGCCGGTGCCGCTCGACGGTGCGGTCGCGGTACTCGAGGACCTCGGGGAAGTTGTGCCCGGTGTCGACGTGCAGCAGCGAGAACGGCACCGGCGCGGGCGTGAACGCCTTCAGCGCCAGGTGCAGCATGACGATGGAGTCCTTGCCGCCGGAGAAGAGGATCACCGGGTTCTCGAACTCACCCGCCACCTCGCGGAAGATGTGCACCGCCTCCGACTCGAGCGCGTCCAGGTGCGACAGGGCGTACGGGCTGCCCGTGCCCTCGTGGGCGGTGGTGGCGGCGGTCGTCACGCCAGTCCCCTCTCGGTCAGCAGGGCGTGCACCGACGCGGCGGACTCCTGCACGGTCTGGTCCTGCGACTCGATCCGCAGGTCGGGTGCCTCGGGCTCCTCGTACGGGTCGTCGACGCCCGTCAGGCCCGACAGCTCGCCCGCGGCCTGCTTGGCGTACAGGCCCTTGACGTCCCGTACGGAGCACACCTCGACGGGCGTGGCCACGTGGACCTCCAGGTACGTCGTGCCGTTCGTCTCGTGCCGCTTGCGCACCGCGTCCCGGCTGTCCGCGTACGGCGCGATGACCGGGACGAGCACCTTCACGCCGTTGCGGGAGAGCAGTTCGGCGACGAAACCGATGCGCTGCACGTTGGTGTGCCGGTCCTCGCGGCTGAAGCCGAGGCCCGCCGAGATGAACTCGCGGACCTCGTCGCCGTCGAGCACCTCCACGCGGTGGCCCTCGGCGCGCAGCCGGCCGGCCAGCTCGTACGCGATGGTGGTCTTGCCGGCGCTCGGCAGACCCGTGAGCCAGACGGTGGCTCCGCTCGTCACGTCAGTCTCCTGGGGGTTGGTCGTCATCCGTGCAGTCCGCACTCGGTCTTGCCCCGGCCGGCCCAGCGGCCGGCGCGCGCGTCCTCGCCCTCGAGGACCCGGCGGGTGCAGGGGGCGCAGCCGACGGAGGCGTAGCCGTCCGTCAGCAGCGGGTTGGTCAGCACCCCGTGCTCGGCGACGTAGGCGTCCACGTCGTCCTGGGTCCAGCGGGCGATCGGGGAGACCTTGACCTTGCGACGCTTGTCGTCCCAGCCGACCACCGGGGTGTTCGCCCGGGTCGGCGACTCGTCGCGGCGCAGGCCGGTCGCCCACGCCCGGTAGCCCTTCAGGCCCTCCTCCAGCGGCTGCACCTTGCGCAGCCGGCAGCACAGGTCGGGGTCGCGGTCGTGCAGCTTCGGGCCGTACCGGGCGTCCTGTTCGGCGACCGTCTGCCGGGGGGTGAGCGTGATGACGTTGACGTCCATCACGGCCGCCACCGCGTCGCGGGTGCCGATGGTCTCCTCGAAGTGGTAGCCGGTGTCGAGGAACACCACGTCCACGCCCTTGAGCACGCGGGACGCGAGGTGCGCGACCACCGCGTCCTCCATCGAGGAGGTGACGCAGAACTCCTTGCCGAAGGTGTCCACCGCCCACTGGAGGATCTCCAGCGCGCTGGCGTCCTCCAGGTCGCGGCCCGCCTGTTCGGCGAGCGCCTGCAACTCCGCTTCCGTACCGGCGTCCTGAGCCGTCGTCATGTGTCGTCGCCTCCGTTGTCCTGGGCTCGCTGAAGACCCCGGGCGAGCAGCCCGAGGAACTTCAGCTGGAATGCGCGGTTGCACGCCGCGCATTCCCAGGCGCCGTGCCCCGCCTCGTGCGGACGCAGGTCCTCGTCGCCGCAGTAGGGGCAGTGGAAGGGGGCCGCGCGCTCGCTCACGACAGGGCCTCCTCGGACGCCCGGGCCGTCCAGGCGGCGAACCGCTCGCCCTCCGTGCGCTCGGCCCGGAACCGCGTCAGCACCCGCTCGATGTAGTCGGGCAGTTCGTCCGCCGTGACCTTCAGGCCGCGGACCTTGCGGCCGAAGCCGGCCTCCAGGCCGAGTGCGCCGCCGAGGTGCACCTGGTAGCCCTCGACCTGCCGGCCCTCGTCGTCCAGGACCAGCTGGCCCTTGAGACCGATGTCCGCGACCTGGATACGGGCGCAGGCGTTGGGGCAGCCGTTGAGGTTGATGGTGAGCGGCTCGTCGAAGTCCGGGAGCCGGCGCTCGAGTTCGTCGATGAGCGTGGATCCGCGCTGCTTGGTCTCGACGATGGCGAGCTTGCAGAACTCGATGCCGGTGCAGGCCATGGTGCCGCGCCGGAATGTGGACGGCCGGGCGGTGAGGTCCAGCGCCTCCAGGCCCTCGACCAGCGACTCGACCCGGTCCTGCTCGACGTCCAGGACGATCATCTTCTGCTCGACCGTGGTGCGCACCCGGCCCGAGCCGTGCGCCTCCGCCAGGTCGGCGATCTTCGTCAGCGTGGCACCGTCGACGCGGCCGACGCGCGGGGCGAACCCGACGTAGAACCGGCCGTCCTTCTGGCGGTGCACGCCGATGTGGTCGCGCCACTGCTGCACGGGCTGCTCGGGCGCGGGCCCGTCGACGAGCTTGCGCCCGCCCAGGTACTCGTCCTCCAGCACCTGCCGGAACTTCTCGGCGCCCCAGTCGGCGACCAGGAACTTCAGCCGGGCGCGGTTGCGCAGCCGGCGGTAGCCGTAGTCGCGGAAGATCGAGATGACGCCCTCGTGGACGTCCGGCACGTCCTCGATCGGCACCCAGGCGCCCAGCCGCACGCCCAGCTTGGGGTTGGTGGACAGCCCGCCGCCGACCCACACGTCGAAGCCGGGGCCGTGCTCGGGGTGCCGTACGCCCACGAACGCCACGTCGTTGATCTCGTGCACCACGTCCAGCAGCGGCGAACCCGAGATGGCCGTCTTGAACTTGCGGGGGAGGTTCGAGTACGCGGGGTTGTTCAGGACGCGGCGCTTCATCTCCTCCAGCGCGGGCGTGGCGTCGATGATCTCGTCCTCGGCGATGCCCGCCACGGGGGAGCCGATCATCACGCGCGGGGTGTCGCCGCAGGCGGTCACGGTGGACAGGCCCACGGCCTCCAGCCGCTGCCAGATCTCGGGGACGTCCTCGATGCGGATCCAGTGGTACTGGACGTTCTGCCGGTCGGTGATGTCGGCGGTCCCGCGCGCGAACTCCTGCGAGACCTCGCCGATGACGCGGAGCTGCTGCGTGGTGAGCGCTCCGGCCTCGATGCGCACCCGCAGCATGAAGTAGCGGTCGTCGAGCTCCTCCGGCTCCAGCACGGCGGTCTTGCCGCCGTCGATCCCGGGGCGGCGCTGGGTGTACAGGCCCCACCAGCGCATCCGGCCGCGCAGGTCGTTGGGGTCGATCGAGTCGAAGCCGCGCTTCGAGTAGATCGTCTCAATGCGTGTCCGCACATTGAGACCGTCGTCGTCCTTCTTGAACTGCTCGTTGCCGTTCAGCGGGGTGAAGTGACCCGCGGCCCACTGACCCTCGCCGCGGTGACGGCTCACCTTGCGGCGGGGCCCGGAGGCGGCGGGGTTCTGGGGGCTGGCGGCCATGGTGAATCGTCCTTCGGGACAGGCGGAATGCGCTTCTGACCTGTGCGTAGGGGCGCACGGGGGCATACGTGCGCGCCGTTGCGCACAGGGAGAGGGGGAACAGGAGGCGCCGGGAGGGCTGGAGACGTCAGCGGACCGGACAGATGGCGCTGGACATGCGGCCGAGGTCGACGTGGCGCCGACTCACCAAGGCAATTCCAGTTCCGGACATGACGGAAGCGTGGCACGGCGAAATGGACACAGTCCAGCTTCGTCCGCCATCCGGACACACTGGTCTCGCTTTGTGAGACAGAGGTGTCCTCGATCACACGGTCCGTCGCGGGGCTTGTCCGCCCAGGTCAGACCCGGTATGGGCGGACGGGGGAGCGCGGCGCCCCGCGCGCGTGCGCGCGCCGCGCGGACGCAGGTCAGGCCGGGTACGCGCCGGGCCAGGGGCCCGGGGTGGCCACCTCGGCCTCCTCCTTCACCTCGGTGTCGAACAGGCGGAAGCCGCGCCGCTGGTAGTTGGCCATGGCGTGTTCGCCGTCCCTGCTGCACGTGTGCAGCCACACCCGCTTGGTCTGCGGCAGCCCCGGCCAGCGCCCCGCCAGGTCCCAGGCCCGGGCGGTGCCGTACGACAGCAGGTGGCCGCCGATCCGCCGGCCGCGGAAGGCGGGGATCAGCCCGAAGTACTCGATCTCGACGACCCCGTCGTCCTGCGGGGCCAGCTCCACGTACCCCGCGGGCGTGCCCCGGTCATGGGCGACCCACGTCTCCACGCCCGGCCGCTCCAGGTGCTCGCGCCACCGCGCGTACGTCCAGCCCAGCCGGTCCACCCACTGGATGTCCCCGCCCACGGACGCGTACAGGAAGCGGCTGAACTCGGGGGAGGGCACCTCGGCCCGCACGATCCGCACGTCGCCGTCGGGCGCGTCGGCCGGCAGCAGGTCGCTCGGGTCGGTCTGCTCCAGGGACCAGGTGGTCACGGGGATGTTGGTCATGCCGCACAGGGAATCATCCGACCGGCGAGCCCGTCCACCGGGGCATCGGCGCCGGTCGCGGCCTTGCGGACCGGGCCGGCCGCGCCCGGGGACGGGGCGGGTCCGTCGGCCGGCCCGCCGCCCGTGGACACCGGTCCCGCCATGCGGACCGCAGTACCCGTCCCCGCTACTCCGCCGCGTCGTCGAGCGCGGCCATCGGCAGGGCGAACAGCACCCGTCCCGACTGGGTCCACACCTCGCCGGTCTCCTCCCAGTACGACAGCGACGGCGTGCCCTCGCTCCAGCACCGCTGGGTGCTCTCGTCGCCGCACCGCGCGGCCCGCGCCCCGTCCGGGTCCTGGCGCCACAGCGAGCCCCGCTCGTCCCCGGAGCCGGCCGGCCGCGTCACGTACCAGGTGTCCCCGCGCGCCAGCACGCCCCGCACACCGCTCGCCCGGGTCTCGTACGCCCCCGTCGGCTCCGCGCGCCCGGTGGCGTCCGTGCTGAGCAGGCCGGCCCGCTGGGGCACCGTGCTCAGGGAGTAGCGCCACAGCCGTGCGTGCCGGCCGTCGCCGGGCAGCGTCCACTCGGCCGCGACCAGGCTGTCCGGCGTGGTGCTGCGGTCCAGGGAGAGCGCGGCGGGCCGCGGCGCGCCCGGGCCGCCGTCGAGCCGGTAGGCGGCCACGGCGGGCAGGACGTAGCGCTCCCCGTGCGCCGACCAGCCGCCGGGCACCCGGCCCACCGCCCGGCCCGCCACGCCGGCCCGCTGGACCCGGTCGAGGTCGAAGACGTACAGCCCGGCCCGGTCCCCGTCGTCGGCGGTGACCAGCAGCCGGTTCCGGTACCAGACCATCCCGGACACGTGCGAGGCGAGCGCCCGGTAGTCCAGGCCGCCTTCCACCGGGATCGCCAGCAGCACCCAGGTGTAGGAGAGGTGGCCGGGGTCGTCCGCGTCGACGAAGGCCACCCGGGCCAGCCGTCCGCCGCCCGTCGCGTGGTCCGGGGCGGACCAGCCGGACAGCACGACGCGGTGCGCGCCCCACCGGCCGTCACCGTCCGCGTCGCCGGAGGTGGTGACCGCGCCCGGCTGCCAGCCGTGGGTGTCGTCGGCGTTCCAGCAGTACACGCGCGTGGCCGCCGGCGCCACGGGCAGCGCCCGGCGCTCGCCGGACGCGCAGTCGGGGGCGGCGCGCAGCGTGCGGTCCGCGTCGGCCAGGACCTCGCCCACGCCCACCGGCGTGCCCATCGCGGCGGTCAGCCGGTCCAGGGACCCCGGCGGGACCGCCTCCTCGGTCAGCCGCGCCTGGCGGGCCACGGCGGACCGGGCCAGCGGCTCCAGCGCCCCGGGGTCGTCCGTGACGGTGGCCTGGGACGCGCTGATCATGGTGGCGGCCGCGGTGAGCGCGAGAGCGGTTCCGGCCAGGAACGCCCGCAGCGCCCTGCCGCGCCTGCGCCGGCGGTGTCGGCCCCGTTGCTTCATTCGTCCTCCCGAGGCGAGCCAACTGCGTCCGTCGATCCGTACGTTGACCGTGGAGCAGGTGGGGTGGCCCGTACCGGATGCTACGGCAGGTGACACGTGCAGGGGAGGAAGACCCGGCAGATCGTGGGAAGATGCCCCACGATCACGCGTTTTCCGGTACGGAACGGGCGTCCCGCGAGGAGTTCACGACCCCGTGCCCCGGCGGCCGGCCACCGCGGGCGCCGTGGAGTGCGGCAGCAGGTCCCGTGGGTCGTCGGGCAGCAGGACCTCGACCTCCGCGTCCTCGCAGAAACGATACGGCCGATGCTCCAGGAACCCCCCGAGGTACCGCCGCACTCGCGACATCTCCGCCCGCACCGTGACCGTGCGCCCCGGGTCCCCGAACACGTCCCCGGCCAGCCCGGACGCACTGCGCCCGCCCCGGTGCACCGCCAGCAGGTACAGCAACTCCGCGTGCCGAGGGCTCAGTTCGTGGCTCCACGCCCCCGCGCTGCCCGACACCGTCACCGACCAGCGGCGCGGCCGGGTCAGATCCAGCACGATGCGCGTACTGCCCGGCGGCGACGGCTCGTCCACCGCCCGCAGCAGCCAGCCCCCGTCCAGCGGCTCCAGCGTGCACAGTCCCAGCGCCGGCAGCCATCTGCGGCCCGGCGCCGTCGACTTGGGCAACGCGATCCGGTTCGTGTACGGCATCCCCGTCACGGCCGCCGTCCAGCCGTCCCGGTCCACCACCGCCGCCCGCCCGGCCAGCCGCGCCAGCACCGGCGCCGCCACCGCGCGCAGCCGCTCCAGCGCGTTAAGGTGCCGTTCGCGCAGCCGCGCCTCGGCCAGCTTCGCCACCGAGTCGACCCAGGCCAGGGTCGCCGGGTGCATCGTCTCCAGCGGCCCGCTGACGTCCACCACGCCGATCAGCCGCCCGTCGCGCGGATCGGTGATGGGCGCGCCCGCGCAGGTCCAGCTGGCGTGCGAGCGCACGAAGTGCTCCGCCGCGAACACCTGCACCGGCCGGCGCACCACCGCCGGCGTGCCCACGCCGTTGGTGCCGACCACGTCCTCGCGCCAGTCCGCGCCCAGCTCGAACCCCAGCCCGTCCGCCTTGCGCAGCACCGGCGTGCAGCCCTCCCGCCACAGCACCCGGCCGTCCTGGTCCGCGACCACCATGATGTGGTGGGCCACGTCCGCCACCGACAGCAGCCCCTCGCGCAGGACCGGCAGCACCTCCTTCAGCGGCGACTCCTCCCGCCGCCGGCGCACCTCGTCGGAGCTGAGCAGCCCCGAGCGGAAGTCGTGGTCCGGATCGACCCCGCTGCGCAGCAAGCGGTCCCAGGACTGCTCGATCACCGGGCGGGGCGCCACCCGCGCCCGCTGGCCGGCCAGCCGGGCCTCCCGCACCTCGTTGAGCACCCGTGCCGCGCGCGCGGCGTCGACGGCCGCGAGGCGCGCCACGTTCATCGGCGAGTTCGCCACTGGGGCCTCCCGGAATGGAGCTGCGGACAAGCGAGCGGACCTCGGGATGCCGATCCGGCCACCCCGTCCTCCGGTCCCGCTCGCCGTCCCATCCTCCTCAATACTGCCGCTCCGCCGTGACGGAGGGGCACACTCCGGTCACTCGCCCCGTCCGAGTTGCAACCCCTTGCAACCCTGGTGGACGTCAGCGGGACTGTTTGAAAATTGAGCTACGCCGTCCCGAGCGGCGTTCCTGGCCTCGCAGGGCCATTGCGGCGGGGGTGGTGCCGTGTCGGCGCAGCACCACCCCCGCTCACCTGTACGCATCCGGGAAAGCGACTGAGCGCCCGGTCAGGCCAGGGGCCGGGCCCGCTGCACCACCGCCGCCAGGTCCAGCGTCGCCGGCAGCGTCCCGAAGGCCGCGCCCCCGTCCCCGCCCAGCCGCGCGGCGCAGAACGCGTCCGCGACCTGCGGCGGCGCGAACCGGACGAGCAGCGACCCCTGCAGCACCAGCGCGAACCGCTCCGCGAGCCGCCGGGCCCGCGCCTCGACGCCGCTCAGGTCGGCCAGGTCCGTCAGCAGGTCCTTGATCGCCGCGTCCAGCCGGTGGTCCGCACCGCGCGCCCGCCCGACCTCCTCCAGGAAGGCGTTCAGCGCCTGCGGCTCCCGGCGCAGCGCCCGCAGCAGGTCCAGCGCCTGCACGTTGCCCGCGCCCTCCCAGACCGAGTTCAGCGGCGACTCCCGCACCAGCCGGGGCAGGCCCGACTCCTCGACGTACCCGTTCCCGCCCAGGCACTCCGCGGCCTCCACCACCACCGGCGCACACCGCTTGGTCACCCAGTACTTCGCCGCCGGCACCGCGATCCGCAGCAGCGCCCGCTCCTGCTCGCCCCCGTCGTCACAGGCGGCCGCCAGGCGCAGCGCCAGCGTCGTCGCCGCCTCCGACTCCAGCGCGAGATCGGCCAGGACGTTGCGCATCAGCGGCTTGTCGACCAGCTTCCCGCCGAACGCCTCGCGGTGGACGCAGTGGTGCACGGCCTGGGTGACCGCCTGCCGCATCAGCCCCGCCGAGCCGAGCGCACAGTCCAGCCGGGTCGCCGCGACCATGTCGATGATGGTGCGCACCCCGCGCCCCTCCTCGCCGACCCGGCGCGCCCACGTCCCGTCGAACTCGACCTCCGCCGAGGCGTTGGACCGGTTGCCCAGCTTGTCCTTCAGCCGCTGGATCCGGAACGGGTTGCGCGTGCCGTCCTCCAGCACCCGCGGCACCAGGAAGCAGGTCAGCGCGTCCTCCCGGGCCGCGCCGGCCGCGTCCGCCGCCCGCGCCAGCACCAGGAAGCCGTCCGACATCGGCGCCGAGCAGAACCACTTGTGGCCGGTCAGCTCGTACGTCCCGTCCTCGGCGAGCGGCCGCGCCACCGTGGCGTTGACCCGGACGTCGCTGCCGCCCTGCTTCTCCGTCATGCCCATCCCGAACAGCGCGCCCGCCTTGAGCCGGGCCGGGCGCAGCTCGCGCTCGTAGAGCGTGGACGTCAGCCGCGGCTCCCACTCGGCCGCCAGGGCGGGGTCGGTGCGCAGCGCGGGCACCGCCGCGTGGGTCATCGACAGCGGGCAGCAGGTGCCGGCGTCGACCTGCGTCCACACCAGGAACGCGGCCGCCCGCCGCACGTGCCCGCCCGGCCGCCCCCAGGCCGCCGTCAGCCCCGCGCCGACGCCCTTGCCGAGCAGCCGGTGCCAGGCGGGGTGGAAGTCGACCTCGTCGACGCGGTGACCGTAGCGGTCGTGGGTGCGCAGCCGGGGCGGGTTCTGGTCGGCCTGCTCGGCCCACTCGTGCAGTTGCGCGGACCCGGCGGCGCGGCCCAGGGCCGACAACTCCGCGCGCGCCTCGTCGAGCAGCGCCGGGTCGAGATGTCGTTCGACCGCTTCCACCAGGGCGCGGTCGCCGCCGTAGACGTCGTGGCCGACGAGGGGAGGGGGCTGGTTGGTCACGGTGTGCGTGCTGCCTGCCATACCGCGAACGTACCCCCGGGTACGCCGGACATGGCCGCCCCGACACAGCCGCGGCCCGGGCCGGGTCCCGCCGCCCCGCGCGCCCCGCGCCCGGCTCGCCCCCTGTGGGGGCGGCCCGATCGGGCCGGGGATGAGCGGAGCCTCGTACGGCGGATACCTTTAGGGCGTGCAGCCAGCAAGTCAGTCATCCGAGCAACCCGAGGGCCCCGCTGGGCGTCTCCACCGGGCGCGTGCGCTCTACCGGAACGTCTCCAAGCGCCGCACCGCCTGGCTGCTGCTGAAGGACACCGTCAACTCCTGCATCGAGTACCGCATCCTGGGCCTCGCCGCCGAGGCCGCGTTCTTCTCGCTGCTGTCCGTGCCGCCCCTGCTGCTCAGCCTGATCGGCCTGCTCGGCTACGTCGACGACTGGACCGGCACCGACACCATCACCAGCCTCGAGACCAACATCCTCGACGCCTCGCGCACCGTCCTGTCCGACAAGGGCGTCCACCAGATCGCCCAGCCGATCCTCGACGACGTGATGAAGGGCGGCCGGCCCGACGTCATCTCCATCGGCTTCCTGTTCGCCCTGTGGTCCGGCTCGCGCGCCGTCAACGTCTTCATCGACACCATCACCGTGATGTACGGCCTCGACGGCGTGCGCGGCATCGTCAAGACCCGGCTCATGGCGTTCGCCCTGTTCACCGTCGCGCTGCTGATCGGCTCGGTCGCCCTGCCGCTGATGGTCGCCGGACCCGACGCCGTGGTCCGCATCCTGCCCTGGTCCACGACCGTCGTGCAGGTCCTGTACTGGCCCGTCGTCATCGTGCTGTCCATCGTCTTCCTGACGACGCTCTACCACGTGTCCGTCCCCGTGCGGTCCCCCTGGATAGAGGACGTGCCCGGCGCCCTCGTCGCCCTCGCCATGTGGGTCCTCGGCAGCTTCCTGCTGCGCCTGTACCTGCAGAGCACCATCGAGGGCGCCACGATCTACGGCTCCCTCGCCGCCGCCGTCGCCGTTCTGCTGTGGATCGGTGTGTCGGCGTTCGCCGTGCTGGTCGGCGCCGCCGTGAACGCCGCCATCGACCGCGTCTGGCCGGCCGCCGCCACCGCCGCGGCCCGCGCCGCCAACGAACGCCTGCGCCAGGAGGAGGCCGCCGAGTACGTCGCCCGGCTCGCCGCCGCCCACGCCCACGAGGACCCCGACGACCCGGACATGCCCTCCGAGTTCCCCGAACGCTGGTCCCGCTTCCTGCCCCCCGAGGACGTCACCGGCCGCCTGCGCACCCACGCACGGGCCACCCCGAAGCACCCGCACCACCACCAGCACCAGCACCACGGGGAGGAGCCCCCCGCTCCGGGGAAGTGACCCCTGTGCGGGCCGGGTGCGCGTCTGCCACGGTCGGCGTATGCGCTCAGCCCCTGGTTCGACGGCGAACGGCGAAGACCCGCATCGTCAGGGCGACGGCCAGCAGCACCCAGGCAGCAGCGCAGTAAGCCCATGCGGTCGTTCCCCGTACCGCGCCGACGGAGGCCCAGACCGCCCACAGCGCTACCAGCACCGCAGCGAGGTCCAGGCGATGTCGGCAATGCGGGAGGGTAACTGGGCGCGCTGCCTGGTGCCGGGTTCCAGTGTTCCGAGTCCGTGGTGCTGCGGCGCGTCGTGACGCGACATGGGCGGTTCCTCCCGTGTGTCGAAGGTGTAATCCCGTAGGCGTTCCGGATACCCGTCGCGGAATGGGGCACACTGCCAACGGCCTGTGCCCCATGGGGAAGACGGGGTTCCGCAGTGCGACGGAAGCGTCGCTGCCCGTGCGGTGCCCGCTCCGCCGGCCGATGGGCCTGTGCTGCCCGTCCCCGCCCGAGTGTCCTGGGACATGAAGGCCGGCGAGGTCACTCGGGTCAGGCAGGTGGCCCGGGCGCCCCCAGGGAGGGTCTTGCGGGTCACCGTCGCAGCTGCGCGACGGAGCGCGGCTGCTCCACGTCTCGAAGCCGGTCGAGGCGGGCGATGACCGGACCTGCTGTGATCCCGTGCAGCACCACCGAAGCCAGCACGGTGAACGTCACCACGGCCCACAGTTCACGCTGCGGGACGGCCGGGCCACCGTGGCCCAAGGCGTAGGCGAGGTAGTACAGGGAGCCGATCCCGCGGACGCCGAACGCTGCGACAACCCAGCGTTCCCGGCTTCCCAGGGGGCTGCGCAGCAGTCCGGCCCACCCCGCCAGCGGCCTGATCACCAGCAGCACCGCGCAGGCGGCGACCGCGCCCTGCCACGTGAGAGCGGACAAGCCGCCCGACGCGATGAAGGCGCCGAGCAGGAACAGCACGGTGGCGGTCAGCAGGCGCTCCACCTGCTCCATGAAGTCGTGCAGGACGTTGTGGTAGCCATGGGCGCGCTCGGCGGCCCGGATGGCACAAGCGCTGACGAAGACCGACAGGAAGCCGTACCCCCCGGCGAGCTCCGTGACTCCGTAGGCCAGGAAGGTGGCGCCGAGCGCGACGAAGCCCTCCCTGTGCTGGGACAGCCGCAGCGTCCTCGAGCGCGTCCGGAAGAACAGCCAGCCGAGCAGCTTGCCCATCAGCAGCCCGACCAGCACACCGACGGCGCACCGGTAACCGAGATCCTCCGCCGCCCATGGACCGATCCACTCGGCCGACCAGCCGCTGCCCGCGACGGTCGCCAGCCCCACGGCCGCGTACGTCAGCGGGAACGCCAGTCCGTCGTTCAGACCCGCCTCACTGGTGAGGGCGAACCGCACCTCGTCCTCGTCGTCCTCGTCGTCCGTGGGCTCGCCCACCCGCACTTCCGAAGCGAGCACCGGGTCGGTGGGCGCGAGCACGGCCCCCAGCAGCAGCGCGGCGGCCGGCGGCCAGTCGAGCAGCCACCAGGCGACCGCCCCGGTGACCAGGACCGTCAACGGCATGGTGACACCCAGCAGTCGCCAGGTCGCACCCCACCGACGCCACCCGACGGGCCGGTTCAGCGCCAGCCCGGCACCCATCAACGAGATGATCACCACGACCTCGGTGACGTGCTCGGCCACCACCCGGTCGTCCACCGGGTCGATCGCGGGCAGCGGCAGGGGCAGCAGGTAGACGCCGATGCCGCACAGCAGGAAGACCAACGGCATCGACAGCGGTCGTCCGGACAGGACGCGGGGCAGAACGGCGGTGAGCAACGCCCCGACCCCCAGCCACGCGAAGACCGCGTCCGCGCTCGTCATCGGTACGACCCGCCCTTCCCTCCGCCCTGGACCACGCGTGTGCCCGGCTGGGCGCCCCGGCCGACTACCCCGGATGCGCAGTGCCATGATCGGACAACGGGTGTGGCGGCCACTTCCTGGCCTGAGCGCGGGCAGCGTGCCCGCCCGGACCCCCGTCCCGGCGTAGCCTGGCGTACGTGTACGCGGAACGCCCCTCCCGGCTGCCGGGCGCGGTCCTGTGGACGGCCACGCCGACCGGTCGCGAGCCGCGCGCGGTGCTCCCCGACGGCTGCATGGACCTGCTGTGGAGCGAGGGCCGGCTGCTGGTCGCCGGCCCCGACACCCGCGCCCACGTGCCCGACGGACCGCCCGCGGCCTGGGCGGGCCTGCGCTTCTTCCCCGGCACCGCGCCCGGCTTCCTCGGCGTGCCCGCCCACGAACTGCGCGACCGCCGCGTGGACCTGGCCGACCTGTGGCCCGCGGCCCGGGTACGGCGCCTGCGCGCCGCGGTGCGGGCCGCGGCGGACCCGGCCACGGGCCTGGAGGAGGCGGTCCTGCCCGCCGCCGCACCGCCCGACCCGGCGCTGCGGCGCCTGGTCACCGCCCTCGGCGCGGGCCGCCCCGTCGGTGCCGTGGCCGACGAACTCGGCCTCGACGCACGCCGGTTGCACCGGACGGCCCTGGCCCGCTTCGGCTACGGCCCGAAGACCCTGGCCCGCGTCCTGCGCCTGCAACGCGCGCTGGCCCTGGCCCGCGCGGGCGTGCCGCTGGCCGGCACGGCGGTGCGGGCCGGCTACGCGGACCAGGCCCACCTCACCCGTGACGTACGGGCGTTGACTGGTCGGACACCGTCGGAGCTACTGGGTGAGCGGCGCGAACAGGTCGACGCCGTTGCCGTCCGGGTCGTGGACGACGGCGTACCGCTGGCCCCAGAAGGCGTCCCAGGGCTTGAGCTCCCCGTGGTGACCGCTGCCGACGAGCTGTTCGTAGACGGCGTCCACCTCACCGGGCGCCTCGCAGCGCAGGGCGAGTGAGGCCCGCCCGCCACCGGACGGGGCCCGCCACCCGGGATGGAACGACCGCACGGTGTCCTCGGTGTCCAGCAGCAGTCGCAGCCCGCCGGGCAGCACCGCCTCGGCGTGCGGCTCCCGCTCGGCACCCTCGGGGAAGGCGAACCCGAGCCGCCGGTAGAAGGCGACGGAGGCGGCCATGTCGGAGACGACGAGGCCGATGGCATCGAAACGCGGAGTCGGTGAAGTCATGGGGCCACGCTAGGCAGGGAACGGGGCACGGGTCTTGAACGAAACGGACAGCGGGCGGGGAGGCAGGCGGACCGCAGGAAGACCGCAGGAGGACCGCAGGGGCCGTGCGCCCGGACCCCTTCCGGCACTCAGCCGAACGTGACCGGGCCGTTCGGCGTGTCCACGGTGAAGGAGAACCCCCAGGGGCCGGGGGACACGGTGAGGTCGGTGCCCAGTGCGGTGAGGCAGGGGCGGACCTCGTGCGGGGCGGGCGCCGTCGCCGTGAACGACAGCAGCGGGACGACCGGGAGGCCCGAGTCGGTCGGGTGCGCGGCGGCGCCCCAGTCGATGAGGAACGGCGCCAGGTCGCACGGCCGCGGCGGCCCGTCGGTCAGCCGCCACTCCAGCAGCACCCCGTCCGGCCGGCGCCGGCTCATCGCCCGGATGTCACCGGGGTCGTACCCCTGCCCCCGCGCCGCCGCCACGGCCGCGTCGAGGTCGGGCGGGCTGATCGCCCAGGTGAGGGTGCGGGCGGCGGGCAGCGCGTCGACGCCGAAGGGACGGGCCCCGGAGGGGCCGGGGCGGTCGGGGTCGGAATCGGGGTCGGGTCCGATGATCTCCAGGTAGGCGCGTCCCCCCAGTCCGACCAGGTGGTTGCGGGTGCCGAGGTCGACGTGCGCGCCTCCCGGTGCCGGCGCCACCCCCGTGCGCCGGGTGAACTCGGCGACGGTGGCGGCCAGATCGGGCGTCGCGAGGACGATGTGGTCGAGGTGCGCCGGGAAGGACGTCATCCCGCCGAGCCTACGCGCCGGCCTCCCGGCGCCCCGGCCGTTCCGGGAGATGGTCCGCCCCGTGAGCCGCCCCGGCGCCCGGCATAGGCTCGGGGACATGACCGCCCGGCTGCTCGTGTACACCCGCACCACCGACTACCGCCACGACTCCATCCCGGACGCCGTCGCCGCCCTGCGCGCGTTCGACGGCGCCACGGTCGACCACACCGAGGACCCGTCCGCCCTGGAGGCCGGCCTGGACGCCTACGCCGCGGTCGTCTTCCTCTCCACCAGCGGCGACGTGCTCACCCCCGCCGGCCGGGACCGGCTCGCCGCGTACGTCGAGGGCGGCGGCGCCTTCGTCGGCGTCCACGCGGCGGCCTGCACGGAGGAGGGCTGGCCGTACTACGGCGAACTGCTCGGCGCCCGCTTCGCCCGGCACCCGGAGTACCAGCCGGGCCGGGCCGTCGTGGAGGACCGCGACCACCCGGCCACGCGGAACCTGCCCCCCGTCTGGGAGTTCACCGACGAGTGGTACGACTTCCGGACCAACCCCCGCCCCGCGGTACGGGTGTTGCTGCGCGCCGACGAGGCGTCGTACGACGGCGGCGGCATGGGCGACGACCACCCGCTGGCCTGGACCCGCGACCAGGGCGCGGGCCGCGTCTTCTACACCGCACTCGGCCACGCCACGGAGGCCTACCGCGACCCCACCTTCCTCGCCCACCTGCGGGGTGGACTCGACTGGGCGGTCGGCGGGGCCCTTCACTGACCAGACCGTCGGCCGCCGCCGATCACCGGGTGCGCTCCGTGCGGTCGTCGTACTCCTCGCGGGCGGTGAGGACTTCTCCGATGTGCAGCACGGACCACTCCGTGAGCGCCTTCAGCGGTTCCCGCAGCGTCTGGCCGAGCGCGGTCAGCTCGTACTCCACGTGCGGCGGCACCTCCGGGTAGACGGTCCGGCTGACCAGCCCGTCGCGTTCGAGGGTGCGCAGCGTCTGGGTGAGCATCTTCTCGCTCACGCCCGCCAGCGCCTGCCGGAGATGACCGAACCGGGAGGTCCCGTTCCGGCCGAGTTCGCCCAGCACGAGGACCGCCCACTTGCTGCCGATCTGGTCGAGCAGGTCCCGCGACGGGCAGCCGCGCTCGTACGGATCGAACGACGGCAGGGGCCCGGTCACGTTCTCGACAGCGGCCACAGCGCTCACCTCATTGCTATCGGTCGGGTAAGTACCCTACCAAGAAGTGGCTACTCCCCATCAGTGAGTGTGCAGGTCATTCTGGGTTTCATCCCGCCGCGGACGGACTGCGGCGAGCGTGCGAGCACGCGTGGGAGGAAGGAATGACCATCATGCCGATCGTCGTCACCGGAGCCACCGGCCAGCTGGGCAGGCTCACCGTCGAGGCACTGCTGCGGCGCGGAATCCCGGCCGCGGACATCATCGCGACCGGCCGGGACATCGCCAGGATCAAGGACCTGGCCGACCGGGGCATCACGGTTCGCCGCGCCGACTTCGCGGACGCCGACGGTCTGGCCGAGGCGTTCGCGGGGGCGGACAGGCTGCTGCTGATCTCGGCCTCGGTCCCCGTGGGCGAGCGGGTCGCCCATCACCGCCGCGTGATCGACGCCGCGGCGTCCGCGGGCGTGTCGCTGGTGGCGTACACGAGCACGACGCACGCGGACACGGCCACCACCGTCATCGGTGCCACGCACCGCGAGACCGAGGAGTACCTGCGGGACCGCGCAACCCCCAGCGTGCTGCTGCGCAACAGCTGGTACCTGGAGAACTACACCGGCCAACTGCCGCAGATCCTGCAGCACGGCGCCGTCGTCGGCGCCGCGGGCGAGGGGCGGATCAGCGCCGCGTCCCGCGCCGACTACGCCGAGGCCGCAGCGGTCGTCCTCACCACGGAAGGCCACACCGGCGCCGTGTACGAGCTCGGCGGCGACGCATCCTTCACCCTGACCGAGCTCGCCGCCGCGATCTCCGCTGCGGCCGGACAGCAGGTCGCCTACGCCGACCTCCCGGTGGCGGACTTCGCCCGGGCCCTGGCCGCCGCGGGCCTGCCCGCCGAGCTGGCGGAGGTCCTCGCCGACGCCGACCGCGGCATGAGCCGCGGCGAGATGTACACCGACTCCGGCGACCTGCGCCGCTTGATCGGCCGCCCGCCCGTGACCCTGACCGAGGCACTCGCCGGTATGTGAACCGGGAGCGGCCGCGGTCCCGCACCACCGGGGTCCGGCCGCGCCAAGGGGTGGGTACAGCGCTGGGAAGGGGGGGGGAGGCCTCAGGCCAGCCGGGACAGGTCCGCCCGGTGGACCTCGTGGCCCAACGGGTGGCCGGAGGACAGGCGTTCCAGTTCCTCCACCACGACGCGGCCGAGGCGTTCCAGTTCGTTGCCGAGGGAGCCGGCGACGTGGGGCGTGAGGAAGACGTTGGGCAGGGTGTGGAGGGGGGAGTCGGCGGGGAGCGGCTCCGGGTCGGTGACGTCCAGGACCGCCCGGAGGCGACCGGAGACCAACTCGTCGGTCAGCGCCTGCTGTTCGACCAGCGCGCCCCGGGACGTGTTGATCAGCACGCCGCCGTCCCGGATCAGGGCGAGCCGCGCCCGGTCCAGCAGGTGGTGGGTCTCGGGGATGTCCGGCGCGTGCAGCGTGACGATGTCGCTGTGCCGCAGCAGCTCGTCCAGTTCGACGAGCCGGGCCCCCAGCGCGGCGGCGCCGGCGGCGTCCACGTACGGGTCGTACAGCAGGACCTCGACGTCGTGGGGGCGCAGCAGCTCCAGCAGGCGGCGGCCCACCCGGGAGGCCGCGACGACGCCGACCCGGCGGCCCAGGTTGCCGGTGGCGGCCGTCTCGGCGGGCGTGGGCAGGGCGTGCGTGCTGCGGTACCGCTCGCGGTGCGTGAAGACGTCCTTCCCGGCGAGCAGGATCATCGCCAGCGTGTACTCCGCCACGGGCACCGCGTTGCCGGTGGCCGCGCTGGACACCACGATCCCGCGCCGCCAGAGCGCCTCGCCGACCAGGGAGCGGACCGAGCCCGCCGCGTGCAGGACCGCGCGCAGCCGGGGCGCGACGGCGAGCAGGTCCGCGTCCAGGCGCGGGCAGCCCCAGCCGGTGATCAGGACGTCCGCGCCGGACAGCGCCGGCGCCACGGCGGGGTCGGTGACGTCCCGCACGACCACGGCGGGGTCGACGTCGGCCGCCAGGTGCAACCGCTCCATCAGCGGCGCGGGGAAGAGCCGGGGCAGGTGCACCGGGTCCATGGCGAACACGGCCCTGGGCAGCGGGGCGCTGGGCATGACCCTCCCAGGGGCGCGAGGGAGCGGCGGAAAGCGTTTTCCAGGCTAGGGGTGCGGTGGAAACGTGGTCAAGGAACGCGTGATCGTCGGCAGGACGAGGCGGAATACCTGGGGCCGCTGTGGTGCTCTGGTGTCACCGGTGCACGTGCGAGCACGGCGAAGGGCTGGTGGGCGCATGACGGCAGACCAGACGCATCCCGAGGCCGGGTCCCCGGCGGACCCCGTGGTGGGGACCCCCCACGGGGCCGTGCGCGGCCGCCACGAGCGCGGCGTGGCCGTCTTCCGGGGCATCCCCTACGCCGCACCCCCCTTCGGTCCCCGCCGCTTCCGCCCACCCGTGCCGCCCGAGCCCTGGGACGGCGTGCGCGACGCCGGCTCCTTCGGGCCGACGGCGCCGAAACCGCCGTACTCGGAGGCCTTCGGCACGTACCTCTCCGACCCCGACGTGCCGGGCGACGACTGCCTCAACCTCAACGTCTGGACCCCCGAGCCGTCGCGCGGCGCCCGGCTGCCGGTCCTGGTGTGGTTCCACGGGGGCGCCCTGACCAGGGGTTCCTCCGCCGTCCCGGTCTACGACGGCCACACCTTCGCCCGGGACGGCGTCGTGTGCGTCTCGGTCAACTACCGGCTGGGCGTCGAGGGGTACGGCCTGTTCCCCGACGCCCCCGCCAACCCCGGCCTGCGCGACCAGCTCGCCGCCCTGGAGTGGGTGCACCACTCCATCGAGGCGTTCGGCGGCGACCCCGCGCGGGTCACCCTGGCCGGCCAGTCCGCCGGGGCGATCAGCGTCGGCGCCCTCGTCGCGGCGCCGCAGGCCCAGGGGCTGTTCCGGCGCGCCGTCCTGCAGAGCGGACCGCCGGAGGTCTCCGACCGGGACAAGGTACGGCGCATGGTGCGCCGGATGGCGGCCCGGCTGAAGGTGCCCGCGACCGCGGAGGCGTTCGCCGCCGTCGACCGCGACGCGCTGCTGCGCGCCCAGGCCGAGGTGGGGCGGCTCAGCAGCCCCGTGCTCGGCGGGCCGGCGTTCGGCATCGTGGCCGACGGCGACCTGGTGCCGCGCGACCCCCTCGAGGCGCTGGTCGAGGGCGACGTGGCCCGGGGCGCCGAACTGCTGGTCGGCTGGACCCGCGACGAGTACCGGCTCTGGCTGGTCCCCGGCGGCCTGCTGGAGCGGGTCGACCGGCTGGGCCCGGTGGCCCTGGCCGGGGCGATGGCCCGCTGCCGCTGCGGCCACGAGGTGCCGCGCGGCTACCGGGCCCTGTACCCCGGTGCCGGGACCGCCGAGATCGTCGGCCAGATGGTCACCGACCACCTGCTGCGGGTGCCGTTGCAGCGGCTGGCCGACGCCCGGCCCGGGTCGACGTACGTGTACGAGTTCGCCTGGCCGTCCCGGCTGCCCGACCTCGGCGCCTGCCACGCGCTGGAGCTCGGCTTCGTCTTCGACAGCGGCCGGGTGCCGGAGTCCGCGAAGCTCGCGGGGGAGGGGGCGCCGCAGGAGCTGGCCGATGCGATGCACGGGGCGTGGGTGCGGTTCGTGGAGACGGGTGACCCCGGGTGGGAGGGGTGGGACAGGCGTCATCCCGTACGGGTGTTCGGTGACGGTGGCGGCGCCGCGTACACCGCGTACGGTCCGCGGGATGCGGAAATCGGGCTGTGGGAGGCGTCTGGCCCTGGCGGGACGACGGCTGCCGGCGCGCGGGGTGCGGCGGCGGCGACGATCGCGTCCGAGCTGGTGGCCGACGGCGGGCAGGCCGCGCCTACGGCCGGCCCCCTGCCCGCCCTTCTGACCGCTCGGATGGTCCGCGGTGGGGAGCTGCGGTCGGCCGTTCGGCGACTGCGGTGGGTGGCGGGGGTGCGGCGGCACTGAGGGTTTTTTCGGGTGCTCGAGCGTTGTGCTGGTGCGGCGCCGTCGTGGCTGGTCGCGCAGTTCCCCGCGCCCCCAGGGTGGGTGGGGTGCGGGTTTGCCTGGTGGGGCGCCCCGGTTGCTGGGGTCGTTGTGCTGGTGCGGCGCCGTCGTGGCTGGTCGCGCAGTTCCCCGCGCCCCTGGGTGGGCACGGTTCGGCTCCGCCCGCAAGCGCGTGTCTGTTTCTTCCTACTCCGTCGTCAGCGTGTGGGCGATCGACGTCACCGCCGTCGGGCCCACTCGGCAGCAGCCGCCGACCAGGCGTGCCCCCGCCGTTCGCCAGGCGCGGACCTGCTCCGCGGTGAAGCTGGAGCGGCCCGTCCAGGCGCGGGCCCCGGCGTCCCAGGACTCGCCGCTGTTCGGGTAGACGACGACCGGCTTGCCGGTGACCCGTGCCGCGATCTCGACGGCCCCGGTGACGTCGCCGGGGGCGCAGCAGTTCACCCCGACCGCGATCACCTCGTCCGCGTCGGCGGCCAGGCCGAACGCCTCCTCCAGGGGCTGCCCGGCGCGCGTGCGGTCGCCGTCGACCGTGTACGACAGCCAGGCCGGCACGCCCAGTCCGCGCACCGCCCGCAGCAGCGCCGCCGCCTCGTCCGCGTCGGGCACGGTCTCCAGGGCCAGCACGTCGGGGCCGGCGTCGGCCAGCACCTCCAGGCGGGGGCGGTGGAAACGTTCCAGCTCGTCGACGCCGAGCCCGTAGCGGCCCCGGTACTCCGAGCCGTCCGCGAGCATCGCCCCGTACGGGCCCACCGAGGCGGCCGTCCACAGCGGGCGGGTGACGCCCTCGGCGTGCGCCTGCCGGGCCGCCTCGCGGGCGAGCTCCACGCTCAGCCGCAGCAGGGCCGCCGCCTCCTCCCGGCCGGTCCCGCGCTTCGCGAAGCCCTCGAAGGTGGCCTGGTAGCTCGAGGTGATGGCCACGCTCGCACCCGCGCGGTAGTAGGTGAGGTGGGCCTGGGTGATCGCCTCCGGGCGCTCCGCCAGCAGCCGGGCCGACCACAGCTCGTCGCTCAGGTCGTGCCCGGTGGACTCGAGCTGGTTGGACAGGCCCCCGTCGAGCACGACCGTCCCGGCCGCGAGGGCCTCGGCGAGCGGGGAGGGGGCGGGGGAACGGGTGTCGCTGGTCATGACCCGACGCTAGTCGAAGGGGGAGGGGAGCGTGAGCGGCGACCGTCCCTCGGACGGCCCTCTGGGAAGCGCTTGCCGCAGGCGGTAGCGTCCAGCCGCCACGCCCTGTCGCCGTGACCGAGGACGCCGCATGCACCTGCCCCCGCCCGACCCCGGCCTCAGCCCGCGCACCGGGTACACCCGCGCCCACTGGGAGGGCGCCGCCGACGCCCTGCTCGCCGCGGTCGAGCCGTACGCCACCGCGGACCGCGCCCTCTACCACCTGCCCGGACCCCGCCCCAGCTGGTCCGGGCGGCTCTCCGACGGTCTGGAGGGGTACGCCCGCACCCTGCTGCTCGCCGCCTTCCGCCGGGACGAACGGGTGCTCGCCCGCTACGCCGACGGCCTCGCGGCCGGCACCGCGGGCGTCTGGCCCCGCATCGAGGACCGCGGCCAGCCCCTGGTCGAGGCCGCGTCCGTCGCCCTCGCCCTGCGGCTGACCCGCGCACAGCTCTGGGACCGGCTGGACGACGCCGTGCGGCAGCGCACCGCCGGCTGGCTCGCGGACGCGCTCACCGCCCGGCCCTGGCCGTGCAACTGGGAGCTCTTCCCCGTGACCGTCGGCGGTTTCCTCGCCTCGGTCGGCCACGAGGTGGAGGCGTCCCGCGCGGCGGTCGAGCGCGGCCTGGAGCGGATCGAGCAGTGGTACGTCGGCGACGGCTGGTACACCGACGGCGACGGCCGCAAGTACGACTACTACAACGGCTGGGCGATGCACCTGTATCCGGTCCTCCACGCCTGGCTGGCCGACGACCGCGAACGGCTGGCCACCCACGGTGCGCGGCTGTCCGACCACCTCGCCGCCCACGCCCGTCTGTTCGGGGCCGACGGCGCCCCGGTACGGCAGGGCCGCTCCCTGACGTACCGCTTCGCCACCACCGCCCCGCTGTGGCTCGGCGCCCTGACGGGCCACACCCCGCTGCCGCCGGGCGAGACCCGGCGCCTCGCCTCGGGCGCACTGAAGTACTTCCTGGAACGCGGCGCGGTCGACTCCCACGGACTGCTCACCCTCGGCTGGCACGGCCCCGACGAGAGCGTCCTGCAGGGCTACTCGGGTCCGGCGTCCCCCTACTGGGCGAGCAAGGGGTTCCTCGGCCTGCTGCTCCCCGCCGACCACCCCGTGTGGACCGCCCCGGAAGAGCCCGGCCCGGCCGAGCGCGAGGACGCGGTCACGGGGCTCGCGGCCCCCAACTGGTTGCTCCAGTCGACCCGTTCGGACGGTCTGGTGCGCCTGCACAACCACGGCAGCGAGGACGTCCGCTGGGACCCGTACTACACCCGCCTCGCCTACTCGACCGTGACGGCGCCCACGTCCTCGAACGACGACAGCCCCGACAACAGCGTGGTCGTCGGGGGCGATCCCGGGCGGACAGGGATCGTGCCGCTGGGCGTCGGCGACGGCTGGGCGGCCTCCCGTCACACCGCCGCCGGCGGCACCGCGGAGGTCACCAGCCTCGTGGTGGCGCGCGGCGCGGTCGAGGTACGGGCGCACCTGGTCACGGGCGCGGCCCCCGGAACTCCGGTGCGGGTCACCGGCTGGGCGCCCGCCGACGGCGTACGGACCGAACTCGTCCCCGTGGCGGGGCTGTCGGCGAACCACGCGGACGTGGCCGAGCTGACCGGTGGGACCGGTGCGGGTCCCACCCTCTTCGTGGCCCTCGCCCGCCTCACCGGCGAACCGGACCCCGCCCCGCTGGAGGAACTGGTCACCGTGGAGGTGGACTCCGCCCAGGAGGTGCACCTCCAGTGGTCCGACGGCACCCGGGAGCGCTTCGAGCTGACCCCTCGCCCCGCTCGCCTTCCCGGGTGACCGCCCGAGTAGGACGTTCAGCGGCGGCGGGAACGCCGAGACGGGACCGACGGTTCGGCCGGCGCCGAACCGTTCCGCCCCCACCCTGGTCCCATGACGCCGTTCGCCGCCCTCCACCACGCGCCAGGGCCCCTCCTGCTCCCCAACGCCTGGGACCACGCCTCCGCCCTGACCCTGGCCGCCGCGGGCTTCCCGGCGGTGGGGACGACGAGTCTCGCCGTGGCGGCTGCCGCGGGCCTGCCGGACGGGGCCGCCGCGACCCGCGACGAGACGCTGCGGCTGGCCCTCACGCTCGGCTCCGCGCCCTTCCTCCTCAGCGTCGACGCCGAGGGCGGGTTCAGCGATGACCCCGACGAAGTGGGCGAGTTCGCGCGGCAGTTGGCCGCCGTCGGCGCGGTCGGCATCAACCTGGAGGACGGGCTGGGCCCGGCGGACCGGCACGCCGCGAAGATCGCCGCCGTGAAGCGGGCCGCGCCCGGCCTCTTCGTCAACGCCCGTACGGACACGTACTGGTCGGGCGACGGCAGCGGGACCCGGGCCCGGCTGGAGGCCTACCAGGAGGCGGGCGCGGACGGGGTGTTCGTGCCGGGGCTCACCGACCCACGGGAGATCGCGGCCCTCGTCCGGCACCTCGACGTGCCCCTCAACGTCCTCTGCACGCCCACCGGTCCCGGCCTGCCCCACCTCACCGACCTCGGCGTGCGCCGGGTCAGCCTCGGCTCCCTGCTGTACCGGCGGGCGCTCGGCGCGGCCCTGGAGGCCCTGGACGACGTCCGCGCCGGCCGCGCACCCCGCGGGACGACACCCACCTACGCCGAGGTGGACGCCCTGGCCCGGACCCGCGCCCAGGAGGACTGACCCACCGGCTCACCCCGCGCACCGGGCTCCGACTACGCGCCCGACCCGGACACCGACCCCGGGTCCCCCCGCGTCTCCGCCGCCGCCGCCGTCGCCGCCTCCGCTCCCGTCGCCGCCTCCCGTGGCCAGTGCGTCAGCGCCGCGTGCAGCGCGTCCACCGCCCGGTCCCAGGACAGGCGCACGTCGCGGGGGGCGCCGAAGCCGCCGCCGGCCTCCAGGGCGCAGTAGCCGTGGAAGGTGCTGCGCAGCAGGCGGACGGCGTCGGTGAGGTCCGGTTCGGTCAGGCCGTAGGCCCCGAGCAGGCCGTAGGTGACCTCGGCGGTGCGGCGCAGGGCGGGGGAGGACGCGGCGAGCTCCTGGTCGACGCGGGCCTGGGTGGCGGCGTAGCGCCCGGGGTGGCGCAGGGCGTACTCCCGGTAGGCGCCGGCGAACGCCACCAGCGCGTCCTTCCCGGTGCGGCCGGCGACGGCGGCGGCGATGCGGTCGATCATCTCGCCGCCGGCCAGGAGGGCGACGCGGGTGCGCAGGTCCTGGATGTTCCTGACGTGCGAGTAGAGGCTCGCGTCCTTGACGCCGAAGCGGCGGGCCAGCGCGGACAGGGTGACGTTCTCGAAGCCGGCCTCGTCGGCGAGGTCGGCGGCCGCGGCGACCAGTCGCCCGGTGGACAGCCCGGCTCGGGCCACACCACACCTCCTTGGGGTGTCCTGGGAACCCGCCAAGGCTACCCACCGTGCACGACCGAGCCGCCGTGCCCCGGGCCGACGTCGATCACCTCCTGGTCGTCCGGCGTTCATGTCCTGCCTCGATCCTCCTCACGCGGCGCACCGGTGCCGCAGCAGGCAGCCGCGTGAAGGCAGCGGCATCCAGGAGGCGTTCATGGGTCACGGACACGGACACGGGCACGGGCACAGCCACCCGCACGGGCACGGCCACCCGCACGACCACGGGCCCGCGGCGGGGGCTGCGCTGCCCGCCGCGTTCGACACGTCCGTGCCCGACGGGGAGTTGTCCCCGGAGCAGCGGTCGCGCCGCTCCCTGCTGCGGCGCGCCGGGCTGCTCGGCGCGGGCCTCGCGGCCGGCAGCGTCCTCGGCGAGGTCACGGGGGTGACGGGCGGCACCGCCGCGTACGCCGCCCCGTCCGCCGGGGCGCCCGTCGCCTCCTCCGGCCGCCGCGGCAAGGGCTTCCTCTGGCTGTCCGGCGACCACCACATCCACACCCAGTACAGCAGCGACGGCAAGTACCGCGTCGTCGACCAGGTACGCCAGGGCGCCCGGAACGGACTGGACTGGCTGGTCATCACCGACCACGGCAGCGCCGCCCACGCCCGGATCGGGGTGGAGAAGGTCAACCCGGACATCCGGGCGGCCCGCGCCGCGCACGAGGACACGCTCGTCTTCCAGGGCCTGGAGTGGAACATCCCGGCCGCCGAGCACGGCACCGTCTTCGTCCACCCCGGCGGCAACGAGGTCGCCGTCCTCAAGCAGTTCGAGACCGACTACGACGGCAGCGTCAACAACGCCTCCGACGCCACGCCCGCCAACGAGGCGCTGGCCGTCGCCGGTCTGGCCTTCCTCGCCGAGCAGGTGGAGCGGCGCAAGGTCAAGGACGCGCTGATGCTCGCCAACCACCCGGCGCGGCGCGGTGTGGACTCCCCGCACGAGATCCGCGGCTGGCGCGACGCTACCGGCGCCGGCCACCGGATCGCCGTCGGCTTCGAGGGCGCCCCCGGCCACCAGGCGTCCGGGCTGCCCGCGCCGCTCGGCCCGGGCCGGGCACGCGGCATCTACGACAACAGCCCGAGCGCCAACTCCTTCGCCGGCTACCCCCTGGAGAGCTACCGCACCTGGGGCGGCTTCGACTGGATGACGGCCACCGTGGGCGGCCTGTGGGACAGCCTCCTCGCCGAGGGCAAGCCCTGGTGGATCACCGCCAACTCCGACTCCCACCAGGTGTACGCCGACACCGCCGTGCGCGGCCCCGGCGGCGACTTCAACACCGACGGCCGCTACCCGGACCCGGTCTACGGCGGGCAGGTCGACCTCACCCAGGGCGACTTCTGGCCGGGCCAGTACAGCCGCACGCACGTCGGTGCCGACGGCTTCTCCTACGCCGCCGTCATGGACGGCATCCGGGCCGGACGCATCTGGGTGGACCACGGACAGCTCCTCAGCGGCCTCGACGTGCGGGTCTCGGGCGGCGGCCGCTGGGCCACGCTGGGCGGCGCGCTGCACGTGAAGAAGGGCACCCGGGTCACCCTCACCGTGGACGTGGCCCTGGCCGGCGGCCCCAACTGGGCGGGCTTCACGCCGTCGTTGGCGCGGGTCGACGTCATCCAGGGGGACGTCACCGGTCCCGTCGCCGACCGGGACACGTTCACCGCGCCGACCGCGCGCGTCGTGCGGTCGTACGAGATCGGGAAGTCGGCCGGCACGGTCCGGCTCACCCACGACCTGGGCCGGGTGGACCGTCCCGGCTACGTCCGGCTGCGCGGCACCGACGGCAACCGCGGCGCGGTCGGCGCGCTGGGCGCGGCCGTCGACCCGGCCGGCCCCGCGATCGACGTCGTCGGGGACGCCGACCCGTGGCGCGACCTGTGGTTCTACGCCAACCCGGTGTGGGTCCTGCCCTCGTGACGCCGCCCGTCGTCACCCTGGACCCGGGGCTGCGGGACCTGCGTGCGGCCGATCACCTGCTCCTGGCGCTGGCGGCCGAACTCGACCTCCCCCGGGACACGTTCGGCTGCACACACCTGGTGCGGGGCGACCGGCCGCGCGTCGCGGTGTCGCTGGCCCTGCCGACGGACGCGGCGTTCACCGCCGTACGGGACCGCCTGGCCGCGCACCCGATGGCGTACGGCCGTCCCGACGCCGTGGGCCGTGCCGTGCTGTTCCCCGGCGCCGCCGCGCTCACCGGCACGACGACGGTCGGGGACGTACGGGCGACCTCGGCGATCGACCGCGTCACCGTGCTCGGCACGCCCGGCCGACCCGGTGCGGCGACGCGGATCCTGACGCGTGGTCATGTCCGCCCGCACTGGCAGCAGGACGGCGACCTGGTGCTGGTCTGCATGCCGGCCGCGGGCGGCACGCTCGTGCCGTTCGAGGTGCCCGACCCGACGCCCTGCTGCGCCGACCACTGAGCGAGGGGGCCCGGCCGGCTCAGGACCGCCGCGCGCCACGGGCGCGCGGCGGACGCTGCACGGTGCCCAACGCCCCGACCGCCGCCCGCACATGGTCCTTCGGGCACCACCAGACGGGCCTCTCGTCCTCCTCGCGCAGGTGCATCCCGAGGGTGTGCTCGGTGCACACCGGCCAGGCCTGCCACAGGCGTTCGCTGACGGTGTCCTGCGCGGCCTCGGCGACGGCGAACAACGCGGAGACCGGGTCGGCGTCGGAGCCGTCCGGGAGGTGGTTGCCCCACCAGGTGCCGTCGGACAGGGCCACGTGGGCGTGCTCGTGCGGGTCCTCGTCCTCCTCCCAGCCGGGCAGTGCCATCAGCCGCAGCGGTGCGCGCTCGGGCAGCGTCGCGGCCAGGTCGCGGTTGACGAGGGCCAGCGCCTCGTCCCACACCGGGTACTCGCCGAGCTGGACCGGGCGGGGCGTCACGTCGAAGGGGTCGGTCATGCGGCCCATCCTGCCCCACGGTCGCACGGGCGTTCGGTGCGGCACCTCGGGACGGCGTCATGGTGCGCCGGGCGTCGGGCGCGTACGCGGCGCGCCCCGTCGCACAGTCGACCTGCCCCGGCACGCTCACCCCGACGCCGAGCACCCGCGCGTCCTCGACCCCGGCCCGGGCGACCACCGAGCCGACGGCGGCCGCGACGTGCCCGACCACCTGCCCGGGCAGGCTCTCGCCGGGGCTGACGTCCTCGTCCGCCCGGGCCAGCACGTTCAGCGCGAGGTCGAACAGCTCGACGCGGACGTAGGTCTCCGCGACGTCGACGCCGATCAGCGCGCCACCGGACGCGTGGACGGCGACCAGGCCCCGGGGGCGGCCGCCGGCCGAGTCCTCGAAGCCGACCTCCGTGATCATCCGCAGGTCGAGCAGTTCGCCGACGAGGGTGGCGACCGTGGCGAGGCTGAGGCCGGTGGCGGCCGCCAGCTCCTGGCGGGAGGTGGGCGAACGGGCGATGATCCGGCGCAGCACCTCGTAGCGGTTCGCGGTGCGGATGTCACGCGAGGTCCGCTTCACCGAGGTGCCCCCTGCCGTGCCCGGGCCGGGCCTCGTCGCCCCGGCGCCGCGTCGGGCCATGACGGGCGCCGGAGGGACGACAAGCGGTGGGGAGAAGGGCTGGCCGAAGGGCGGAAGGCGCGTGCCGGACCGGTCCGTCAGCCGTCGAGGAGGCCACGCACGAAGGCGTTGGTGAACGTGCCGGCCGGGTCCAGCTCCCGGACGAGACCGGCGAAGTCGCCCATGCGCGGGTACAGTTCGCGGACGGCCGGGGACGGCATCGCGAACACCTTCCCCCAGTGCGGACGCGCCGCGAAGGGGGCCAGCGCCTCCTCCACCGTCCGCACCACCGGCAGCACGGCCTCCGTGTCGGCGATCCACGTGAAGTGCACGGCGACCGAGTCACGGCCGTACGCCGGGCTCAGCCACTGGTCGTCGGCGGCGATCGTCCGCACCTCGCAGGTCTGGAGCACGGGGGCGACGGTCTGCCGTACCCGGTCGAGCGCGGACAGCACCTCCACGGCCGACGAGCGGTCCATCAGGTACTCGCTCTGCAGTTCCGCCCCGCTGCTCGGGGTGAACTCCGCCCGGAAGTGCGGCAGTCGCTCGTGCCACGGACCCGGCACCCCGAACTGCTCGGTGCAGTTCTCCGCCGGCATGCCCGGCACCGGGTGCAGCGCGTGCGTCGCGGGCGTGGCCCCCGGGACGTCGCGCAGCGGCTGGTCGGTGCGCCGCTTCAGCCACACCTGGCGGAAGCCCGGCGCCCGCCAGTCCGTGAACAGGCTGACGCTGTAGGCGGCCGCGGCGACCGTCTCGAAGTCCAGCCCCTCCAGCGGGAGTTCGGTGAACGTGTGCTGCTCGACCTCGTAGGCGGGCTCCAGGTCCAGGGTGAGCGCGGTGACGACACCGAGGGCCCCGAGCGAGGTGACCGCCCCGCCGAACCGGGCGTCGCCGCGCGCGATCCGCACCAGCTCCCCGTCGGCCGTGACGAGCTCCACCTCCCGCACGGGGGCGGCGAGGGAGCCGTTGGCCACGCCCGAGCCGTGCGTGCCGGTGGCCACCGAACCGGCCACCGAGATGTGCGGCAGGGACGCCATGTTGGGCAGGGCCAGCCCGTGGGCGTGCACCCGGCGGGCCAGCTCCGCGTAGCGGACCCCGCCGCCGACCCGGACGGTACGGGCCGCGGTGTCGACGTCCGCCTCCACGGGCAGCGCGTCCAGCGCGAGCAGCACCCCGTCCGGGCCGGGCTCGGCGATCCGGTTGAAGGAGTGGCCGCTGCCCAGCACCCGCACCCGGGAGCCGTTCGCCACCAGGGCCCGCAGCGCGTCCAGGGAGCGCGGACGGTGCAGCTCCGCGGCTGCGTAGGTGATGTTGCCCGCCCAGTTGGTCACCGTCTCGGCCATTGCATGTCCTTCCCTGCCCGGGGGACGTGGAGGTCCCCCTCGGAACCTATCCGACGGCCCGACCGGCCCGGACACCGCCCGACGACGGCCCGAGCCGCCCGGCGGGAGCACGCGCCGCCCGGGCACCGCCCGGCGGGGTGCCCGGGGACGCCCTTGGGACGGCCTTGGGGGGACCTTTGCCGGACGGGGCCCGCCGTTCGCCTGCTCTTCACCGGGGCTCGGCCGGGGAACCCTAGGGTTACGGCGCTTCCCCGCCCGCGGTACGTCCGTCACCCCTGTCCGGAGGACAGTCATGGCCGCCGTCAAGGCTTCCCAGCGCACCCCCCGACGTCCCCTGTCCGCCCTCGCCGGTGCGCTCGCCCTCACCGGCGCGTCGATCGGCCTGTGGGCCGCCACCGGCGCACCCGCCCAGGCCGCCGGCCTGCCGACGCCCGACCACGTGGTGGTCGTCGTCCTGGAGAACCACGCCTACTCCCAGGTGATCGGCAGCTCCAGCGCGCCCTACCTCAACAACACCCTCAAGGCCGGCGGTGCGAACCTCACCCAGTCCTACGGCCTGACCCACCCCAGCGAGCCGAACTACTACATGCTGTTCTCCGGCTCCAACCAGGGCCGCACCGACGACAGCTGCGTGTCGGTCGGCTCGATCAACAAGCCCAACCTCGCCTCGGAGCTGATCGCCGCGGGCAAGACCTGGGCGAGCTACAACGAGTCGCTGCCCAGCCAGGGCTCGACGACCTGCAGCAGCGGGAACTACGCGCAGAAGCACAACCCCTGGTTCGGCTTCTCCAACGTGCCGGTCAGCACCGCCAAGACCTTCGCGCAGTTCCCGGCCGACTACACCACCCTGCCGAAGGTGTCGTTCGTCGTGCCGAACCTGTGCAACGACATGCACGACTGCTCGGTCTCCACCGGCGACACCTGGATCAAGAACAACCTGGGCGCCTACGCCACCTGGGCCAAGACGCACAACAGCCTCCTCGCCGTCACCTTCGACGAGGACAACCGGCTGTCCGGCAACCGCATCCCCACCCTGTTCTACGGCGAGCACGTCATCCCGGGCAGCTCCACCGCCACCACGTACAACCACTACAACGTCCTGCGCACGCTGGAGGACCTGGCCGGTCTGAGCGCGCACGCGGGCAACGCCGCCTCCGCGTCCGACGTCACCGGCATCTGGAACTGACGCCGGTGTACCTCGCGGACTCCCGCTCCACGGACTCCCGCGCCACCCGGTCCGCCGCCGCCCCGGACACCCGTCCGGGGCGGCGGCCGGCCGCCGTGCCCGGCACCGTGCTGGCCCTGGGAGCGGTCAGCCTCGTCACGGACGTCTCCTCGGAGATGGTCACCGCCGTGCTGCCGCTGTACGTGGTCGCGGGCCTCGGCCTGTCCCCGCTCGGCTTCGGGTTCCTCGACGGCGTCAACAACGGCGTCGGGGCCCTGGTGCGGCTGGCCGGCGGCCACCTCGCGGACCGGGGCGGCCGCCGCCACAAGACCGTGGCCGGCCTCGGCTACGGCCTGTCCGCCGTGTGCAAGCCGCTGCTGCTGCTCGCCCACACCCTGCCCGTGCTCGGCGCGGTCCTCGCCGTCGACCGCACCGGCAAGGGGCTGCGCACCGCCCCCAGGGACGCGATGATCTCCCTCGCCACCGCACCCGAGCGCCGGGGCCGGGCGTTCGGCGTGCACCGGGCCATGGACACCACCGGCGCGCTGCTCGGCCCGCTCGTCGCCTTCGCCGTCCTGCGCGCCACCGTCGACGGCTACGACGCGGTGTTCGTCGTCAGCGGCTGCGTGGCCGCGCTGGGCGTCCTGCTCCTCGTGCTGTTCGTCCCGCGTCGGATCACCCCCGACCCCGCCGGGGCACCGGCACAGGCCGGGCCCGCGGCCGCACCGCCCACCCTGCGCGAGGCGCTCGGGCTGCTGCGCCGCCGCCCGGTGCGCCGCCTCACCGCGTGCGCGTCCCTGCTGGGCCTGACCACGGTCAGCGACGCCTTCCTGTACTTGCTGCTCCAGCGCGCGGGGGACCTGCCCGCCCACCTGTTCCCGCTGCTGCCGCTCGGCACCGCCGCCGTCTTCCTGCTGCTCGCCGTGCCGCTCGGCGCGCTCGCCGACCGCGTCGGGCGCCGCCGCCTCTTCCTCGCCGGCCACGGCGTCCTGCTCCTCGCCTACGCCGTGGTGCTCTCCCCGTGGCACGGCGCACCGGCCGTGGCCGCCGTCCTGCTGCTGCACGGCACGTTCTACGCGGCCACCGACGGGGTCCTCGCCGCCGCCACCGCCGCGGCCGTCCCCGCCCGCCACCAGGGCGCCGGACAGGCACTGGTGGGCACCGGCCAGGCGCTCGCCCGGTTCGTCTGCTCGCTGGCCTTCGGCGCGGCCTGGAGCCTGTGGGGCGGACAGCGCGCGCTCGCCGTCACCGCCGCCGGGCTCGCCGTGGCGGCCGTGGCGGTCTCCTTCCTGCTGCGTCCCGCCGACGAGGTGCCCGCATGACCCGGACCGCCCGCCTGGTGATCCTGCTGACCGCCGTCCTGCTGCTCGGGGCCGTCGGGACCGGGGCGGTGCTGCACGCCGCCCACCGGGCCGGACAGCGCGACGAGCAGCAGGCCGACGGCCCGGCCGTACGCACCGGCGACGTCTCGCTGCGCCCGGCGGACGGCCGCACCCTGCTGGTGCGCAACCTCGCCTGGGGGCCGCACCGCGACGAGATCGCCGCCGTGCCCACGGGCGACCCGGACGGCCCGCGCACCGCGTCCGGCGTGAAGTGCCTGCGCTTCCACGCCGCGGCCGGCACCGCCGTGTGCCTCCAGGCCGTGCACGGCGCGCTGGAGGACACCTACCGGGCGGTCGTGCTCGACGCGCACCTGCGCGAGCGGCACCGCTTCCCCGCGGCGGGCATCCCCACCCGGGCCCGGGTCTCGCCCTCCGGGCACCTGGTCGCCTGGACGGTCTTCGTCAGCGGCGACTCCTACGCGGGGACCGACTTCTCCACCCGCACCGCCCTCGTCGACACCCGCACCTGGCAGATCGAGGACAACCTGGAGACCTTCCACGTCGTCAAGGACGGCCGGCCGTACCACGCGGCGGACGTCAACATCTGGGGCGTCACCTTCGCCGACGACACCCGCTTCTACGCCACCCTCGCGACCGGCGGCCACACCTACCTGGTACGGGGCGACGTCGCCACCCGCACCCTCACCACGCTGCACGCCAACGTGGAGTGCCCCTCCCTGTCGCCCGACGGCACCCGGATCGCGTACAAGAAGCGCGTGCCGGGCGCCCCGGCCGACGCGCCCTGGCGGCTGTACGTCCTGGACCTGCGCACGATGCGGGAGACGGCGACCGCCGAACGGCGCAACATCGACGACCAGGCCCTGTGGGCCGACCGCGGCACCCTCGTCTACGCCCTGCCCGGCGACTACGGCTCCGACCTGTGGACCGTGCCCGCCGACGGCACCGGCACCGCCCGCCGGCTGATGGTCTCCGCCGTCGCCCCCGCCTACCTGGGGTGACGGACGCCACCCGTTCGGGACGGCCCCCGGGGGGACCCGGTACCACCACGGGCCGCGCGGGGGCATACCGTGAGGAGTCGTACGTCCGAACCGGGAGGAGACACGGGATGGGCAGCCGCACCGCGCTGGTCGAGGATCTGATGGAGCGGTTCCCGCACGTTCCGCGGGAAGCCGTCTTCAAGGAGGACCTGCTGCGGGGAGGAGTGGCCTTCGACCCGTCGGCCCTGAGCGACAACGAGGACGGCGAGGTCAAGCCGAAGTCGTACTTCATCTTCTCCTTCGACCACGGGACGCTGCCCGAGCTGGGCGAGGCCGCGCTGCGCCGCCCGCCCGAGGAGATCATCCTCACCGGCGGCCCCTACGACCTGCGCCGCACGGTGGTCTCGGTGCGGGTGAACCCGGCCTCGCCCTACCGGGTGGCCGCGGACGACGACGGCGTGCTCGGCCTGTACCTCGACGGGCGGCGCATCGCCGACGTCGGCGTGCCGCCCATGCCGGAGTACTACCGGCACACCCTGTCCAACGGGAAGTCCGTGATGGAGGTGGCCCCCACCATCCAGTGGGGCTACCTGATCTACCTCACGGTGTTCCGGGTCTGCCAGTACTTCGGCGCCAAGGAGGAGTGCCAGTACTGCGACATCAACCACAACTGGCGCCAGCACAAGGCGGCCGGGCGGCCCTACACGGGCGTCAAGGACGTCGAGGAGGTGCTGGAGGCCCTGGAGATCATCGACCGCTACGACACCCAGAAGGCCTCCACCGCCTACACGCTGACCGGCGGCGCCATCACCAGGACCGTCTCCGGCCGCGACGAGGCCGACTTCTACGGCCACTACGCCAAGGCCATCGAGGAGCGCTTCCCGGGGCGGTGGATCGGCAAGGTCGTCGCCCAGGCGCTGCCCAAGGCCGACGTCCAGCGGTTCAAGGACTACGGCGTGCAGATCTACCACCCCAACTTCGAGGTGTGGGACGAGTACCTGTTCAAGATGTACTGCCCCGGCAAGGAGCGGTACGTCGGGCGGGACGAGTGGCACCGGCGCATCCTCGACTCGGCGGACGTCTTCGGCGCGCGCAACGTCATCCCGAACTTCGTGGCGGGCGTCGAGATGGCCGAGCCCTTCGGCTTCAAGACGGTCGACGAGGCCATCGCCTCCACCACCGAGGGCCTGCGCTTCTTCATGTCGCACGGCATCACGCCCCGCTTCACCACCTGGTGCCCGGAGCCGACGACCCCGCTCGGCAAGGCCAACCCGCAGGGCGCGCCGCTGGAGTACCACATCCGGCTGCTCCAGGCCTACCGCCAGACCATGGACGACTTCGGGCTCTCCTCGCCCCCCGGCTACGGCCCGCCCGGACCCGGCCGCGCCGTCTTCTCCGTCAGCTCCTTCATGGACAGCCTCCCGGCGCAGGAGCAGCCGGACGAGGAGACCCCGGCGGCGGGGACCACGGCCGTACCCGCCGGCTGATCCGCTCCGCGCGGCCCCTGTGACCTGAGGGGCCGCTGGGCCGAAAGTGCCGAAGACTGAGCCACCGGGCGCCCGCATCCGTACTCTGGGCCGGAACCGAGAGGAACCGGCCCAGCGGCACGGGGCCGGGCGCCCCGTCGGTGCGGCCACGGCCGGCGAACCCGTGACTACGACATGTGAACACGGCGCTTGTCAGTTGTGCGGAAGTCGTGAAAAGCTCTGCCCCTGCGGCGAGGTTCCCCCCAACTCCTTTGCCGACATGGTGAGTTGACCTCGCATTCGAATGCAGGAGACCCATGCCCGACCTGCCGACCCCGAAGGACGACGCCGAGGCCGCGCTGTTCTCCGAGTGCTGGGACGCCGTCCTGTCGTACGCCGACCTGTGCACGTCCGGCTCGACCGCGGCCCACCAACTGGCCCGCGAGGCCTTCGCGCTCGGCATACGGGAGGCCCGCGCCGCCGAGGACGGCTCCCGCCGCGGCACCGGCCGCCGCGCGCCCCGGCTGCCCCGGATCCCCTTGCTGCTGACCGCCGTGCGCACCACGGCCGCCGCCTGGGAGGCCCAGGGCCAGGGCCACAAGCTCGACCCCGACCTGCGCCTGTGGCTCAACTCCGGCAAGGCCGCCCGCTACACCGGGCCGCCCCTGCGCCGCCCCATAGCGCTGCGCGGACTGCGCGACATGCAGGAGCCGGACGCCGCCCTGCTGTGGCTGGCCGAGGTCGAGGCGCTGCCGCTGCGCGCCGTCGCCCGCCGCCAGGGCCTGGACCCCGCGGCCGCGGCACAGGAACTGGACGAGGTGCGGGGGCTGTTCCGCGACCGCTGCCACCGCAACCACCTCGACACGCCGTTGGACGCGGAGTGCCGCAGCTACGTCCGCCTGCTGGACGCGGTCACCCGCTCGCCGGTCGCCGACACCCCCGAGGACCTCTCCCGCCACCTGGCCACCTGCCAGGAGTGCGCGGAGGCCGCCGCCTGTCTGCGCCTGCACGGCGGGGGACTGCCCGCCGCCCTGGCCCAGGGCGTCATCGGCTGGGGCGGCCTCGCCTACCTGGAGCGCCGCCGCCGGGCCGCCGAGGTGCGCCTGGGCGCCGGACGCCCCGCCGCGGCCGACCCGGACGCCGAGGCCGCGAAGGCCGCCGCCGGCCGCGCCCGGCTGCTGCGCCACGGGCTGCTCGCGGGCGCCGCGCTCATCTCCCTCGTCGCGCTCGCCGTCACGCTGCTGCCGTCCGGCGACGGCGGCGACAGCGCCAAGGGCGGCCCCGCCGACCCCACCCCGGTGGCCGGCGACGTCTCCGCCGCGCCGCCCGCCCGCGGGACCACGTCCCCGCCCCGCTCCGCCACCCCCGGACGGTCGGCCCCCGCCCCCGCCCACCGGACCTCCCCGGCCACGGCGCGCGACGAGGACCGCCCCGACCCGGAGCCGCAGGGCACCTCGGAGGCCACCGTGGCCGGCGCCGGCGGCACCCCCGAGGAAGCGGTCTGCTCGGCCCACTACGACCTGGTCAACCAGTGGCCCGACGGCTTCCAGGCCACCATCACCGTCACCACCGCCGAGGCCCTGGACCACTGGAGGGTCGCCTGGACCTTCCGGGACGGCCAGCGGGTCACGCAGATGTGGGACGCGAGCGTCGCCCAGGACGGCTCCCGCGTCACCGCCACGGCCGCCGACTACAACCGCACCGTCGCCCCCGAGGGCACCCTGTCCTTCGGTTTCCTCGCGTCCTGGCAGGACCACAACACCGAGCCGCGGGACATCGCCCTCAACGGCCGGGCGTGCAGCCTGACCTGAGGAGGGCGGGAGGGAAAAAAGCAGTGGCGCGGGCGGACCGCCCGCGCCTAGGGTGACCGGTGTCCGAGAGACGGACGAGACGAGACGGGAGGTGTCGACCGATGGCTGTCCTTGCGATGCGTGCTGCCCGCGCACAGAAGCCCACTCCGTCCACCTCCGCGGTCACCGGCTGACCACTTCAGCTTTCCGCGCGCCCGAGCGCGCCGCCGGGACCGCACCCGTGAAGGGTCTCCCTTGTCTTCCTCGCTCTCCTCTTCGTCTTCCTCCCCCTCTTCTTCTTCCTCCTCCCCGTCGCCGCTGTCCCCGTACGGCTGGGACGACGGCTGGGACGCGGCGTTCGCGCCGTACGCCGCCGAGGGGCTGGTGCCCGGGCGCGTCGTGCGCGTCGACCGCGGCATGTGCGACCTCGTCACCCCCGAGGGCGTCGTCCGCGCCGACACCGAGTTCGTGGTGCCCCGCGACCCCGCCAAGGTCGTGTGCACCGGCGACTGGGCGGCCGTCGACCCCGCGGGCGCCGACCCGCGCTACGTACGGACGCTGCTGCCGCGCCGTACCGCCTTCCTGCGCTCCACCTCCTCCAAGCGGTCCGAGGCGCAGGTCCTCGCCGCCAACGTCGACCACGCCGTGGTCGCCGTCTCCCTGGCCGTGGAACTCGACCTCGGTCGCATCGAACGGTTCCTGGCGCTGGCCTGGGAGTCCGGGGCGCAGCCCGTGGTCGTGCTGACCAAGGCCGACCTGGTGCCCGACCCGACCGGACTGTCGTACCTCGTGCAGGACGTGGAGACCACCGCGCCCGGCGTGCCCGTGCTCACCGTCAGCGCCCTGCACGGCGACGGCCTCGGCGAGCTCACCGCGCTCCTCGGGCGGGGCACCACCGTGCTGCTCGGGACCTCCGGCGCCGGCAAGTCCACCCTCGCCAACGCGCTCGTCGGCGACGCCGTCATGGACGTACAGGCCACCCGGGACGCGGACGGCAAGGGCCGGCACACCACCACCACCCGCAACCTGCTCGCCCTGCCCAGCGGCGGGGTCCTCATCGACACGCCCGGCCTGCGCGGCGTCGGCCTGTGGGACGCCGGCACCGGCGTCGGGCAGGTGTTCGCCGAGATCGAGGACCTCGGCCGGGACTGCCGCTTCCACGACTGCGCGCACGAGAACGAACCCGGCTGCGCGGTGCTCGGGGCCGTCGAGGCGGGCGCACTGCCCCCGCGGCGGCTGGAGAGCTACCGCAAGCTGGTGCGCGAGAACCAGTGGATCGTCGCCAAGACCGACGCGCGGGCGCGCGCCGAGATGAAGCGCGAGTGGAAGCGCCGGGGCGCGATGGGCAAGGCCATGATGGAGGCCAAGCGGGGGCGGCAGCGGTGACCCGCGCCCCGGCACCCGCCACGCCCATGTCCGATTCCCGCTAGCAGGAGGGCCGCGACCGGCGAAGACTGGGTCCCGTGACGGATGACGAGGACACCAGGTACGAGGCCGTACGCAGCAGGGACGCCCGGTTCGACGGGGAGTTCTTCTTCGCGGTCACCACGACCGGGATCTACTGCCGGCCGAGCTGCCCCGCCGTGACGCCCAAGCGGCGCAACGTGCGGTTCTTCGCCACGGCCGCCGCCGCGCAGGCCTCGGGGTTCCGGGCCTGCCGGCGGTGCCGGCCGGACGCGGTGCCCGGCTCCGCGGACTGGAACGTCCGCGCCGACGTCGTCGGCCGCGCCATGCGCCTCATCGGCGACGGCGTGGTCGACCGCGAGGGCGTCGCCGGGCTCGCCGGCCGGCTCGGGTACAGCGCGCGGCAGGTGCAGCGGCAGCTGACCGCCGAACTCGGCGCCGGGCCCGTCGCCCTGGCCCGGGCGCAGCGCGCGCACACCGCGCGCGTGCTGCTGCAGACGACACCCCTGCCGGTCACCGAGATCGCGTTCGCGTCCGGGTTCGCGAGCGTGCGGCAGTTCAACGACACGGTGCGCGCCGTCTACGCGGCCACACCCACCGCGCTGCGGGAGGCCGCGCCGAAGGCCGACCGGCCCTCCCGGCGCACCGCGCCGCCGGCCGCCGGGATCCCGCTGCGGCTCGCCCACCGCGGGCCGTACCACGCGCGGTCCGTGTTCGACCTGCTGGAGCGGGAGGCCGTCGCCGGGGTCGAGGAGGTCGCGGGAGCACCGGGCACCCGCACCTACCGGCGGACACTGCGGCTGCCGTACGGCACCGGCATCGTCGCCGTCGACGAGCGCACCGAGGACGTCCCCGGGGCCGCCACCCACCCGGGCGGCTGGCTGCAGGCCCGGCTGCACCTGACCGACCCGCGCGACCTGACCACCGCGGTGCAGCGGCTGCGGCGGCTGTTCGACCTGGACGCCGACCCGTACGCCGTCGACGAGCGCCTCGGCGCCGACGCCCGGCTCGGCCCGCTGGTCGCCGCCCGGCCCGGACTGCGCGCGCCCGGCGCCGCCGACGCCGAGGAGTACGCCGTCCGCGCCCTCGTCGGCCGGGACGAGGCCGCCCGGCTGGTGCAGGTCTGCGGCAAGGCGCTCGACGCGCCCTGCGGCAGCCTCACCCACCTCTTCCCCGAACCCGCCGTCCTGGCCGGCGCCGCACCCCACGGCCCGCTGGGCGCCCTGACCGGCGCGCTCGCCGACGGCCGCCTGCGCCTGGACGCGGGCACCGACCGGGACGACGCCGAACGCGCGCTGCTGGCCCTGCCCGGACTGGACGCCGGCACGGTCGCCGCGATCCGCGCACGGGCCCTCGGCGACCCCGACGTCGCGCCGCCCGGCGCGGACGTCCCCGACACCTGGCGCCCCTGGCGCACCTACGCCCTGCACCACCTGCGCGCCGAGACACTGGAGCCGTGATGACCGACCCGACCTACGCCACCCACGTGCCGAGCCCGCTCGGGCCGCTCCTGCTGACCGCCGGACCCGACGGCGCGCTGACCTCGCTGTCCGTGCCCGGACAGAAGAACGGGCGCGAGATGCGCGCCGACTGGCGCGAGGACCCCGGTCCGTTCCGGGAGGCCGCCGAGCAGCTGGCCGCCTACTTCGCCGGCGAGCTGAAGGAGTTCCGGCTGCCGCTGCGCACCGAGGGCACCGCCTTCCGGACGCGCGTGTGGGCCGCCCTGGACGACGTGCCGTACGGGGCGACCACCTCCTACGGCGAGATCGCGGCGCGGATCGGGGCGCCCCGGGCCGCCGTCCGCGCCGTCGGCGGGGCGATCGGCGCCAACCCGCTGCTCGTCCTGCGGCCCTGCCACCGGGTGATCGGCGCCGACGGCTCCCTGACCGGCTACGCGGGCGGCCTGGAACGCAAGGTCCGCCTGCTCACCCTGGAGGGCTGCCTGCCCCACACCCCCTAGGCCTCGTCCTCCAGGCCCCAGCTGTGGATGCGGTGCGGGTGGATGCGGATCAGCTCCTCGCTGAGGTGGGCGCCCAGGTCGTGCGGGCCGACCAGCAGTTCGGCCTCGCCGCGGACGTCCACGCCGCGCACCTTCCACGGGCGCAGGGAGACGATGTCGTCGACGACCAGGGCGATCCGGGGGTTCTCGCGCAGGTTGCGCCACTTCTTGGTGCGGCCCATCGCGTAGCCGCCGATCAGGATGGTGCCGTCGTCCTGCAGCCGGTAACCGACGGGGTTCGCCTGTGGCTGCCCGTGCGGGTCGACCGTGGCCATCCGGCCCAGTCGCTGCGACGCCAGGTACGCCCGCTCGGCCTCACTGAATGCGGTCATGCCGCAAGCGAAACACGGCCGCCGGACGGCGCGCATCGGATCCTCGCCCTACGCCCCCGGGCCTACGCCCCCTACGCCCCGCAAGCCCAGGTCGGCCGCGGCGGCCTCCGCGCGGGCGCGCGGTCAGCCGCACAGCACCGCGCCCAGCCAGGCGCCCGCGATGAGCAGACAGGTGAACAGCTCCACCAGCACGTCCGTGCCGCCCGAGCGCATCACCGTGCGCAGCGCGGCGCGGGCCTCGCCGTGCCGGCCGAGGCGCAGGCGCTCGTACAGGTAGATCCCGCCCAGGAAGCCGGGCACGGCGCCCAGCACGGGCAGCAGCACGAAGCCGAGGAGCGTGCCGACCCCGGCGAAGACCGCCATCCGGCCCGTGGCGCCGGCTGCCTGGAGCCGGCGCGGGGGCAGCGACCAGCGCACCACCTGGGAGACGAACAGCACGAGCGTGGCCCCCACCAGCACGCCCCAGGACACCGGCCGCGGGTCCTTCAACGCCCACCACAGGACCGCGGCCCACACCAGCCACGACCCCGGCACACCCGGCAGCAGCACTCCGCACAGGCCCAGCAGGATCACCAGGCCGACCAGCAGGAGTTCCCACGCTCCCATCCGTCCAGCCTGCCCGAGGCGGGACGGACCCGCAGATCAGGAGTGGGTGGCGAGGGCCGGCAGGGACGTGTGGCCGCCCCCCGGGACCAGGGGGGCGCTCAGCGGTCGCGGGCCACCCAGCCCCGTTCGTGCGCGTGCCAGCCCAGCTGGAGCCGGGTGGTCGCCCCGGTCAGCTCCATCAGCCGCTTCACCCGGCGCTGCACGGTCCGCAGCCCCACGTCCAGCTGCTTGGCCACGCTCGCGTCGGTCAGCCCGGCCAGCAGCAAGGAGAGCACCTCCAGGTCGACGGCGTCCGGGCCGTCCGGCGCCTGCTCGGCGACCCGGCCGTCCCCGCCCAGGCGCAGCGGCAGGCCCTCGCGCCACACCGACTCGAACAGGGCCGCCAGCAGCTCCAGCAGCCCCCCGGCGTGCACCACCAGCGCTCCCGGCTCGGCCGACCGCCCGGTCAGCGGCACCAGCGCCGACGCGCGGTCGGCGACGACCAGCTTGGTCGGCACCCGCTCCACCACCCGGACCTCCTCCTCGCGGCCCAGTGCGGCCGTCAGCTCGCTCACGCCGTCCGGCTGGTCCAGCACCGACCGCTCGATCACCACCCGGTAGCGCACCCCGCGCTCGGCGGCGCGCTCCTCGGCGTCGTTCTGCCCGGCGGTGACCGCGACCGGGGTGCCGGTGACCAGCGCGCACACCTCCTCGGCCGCCCCGAGCTGGAGCTGCAGGAAGCGCTGGGTGACCGCCGCCGCGCCGGTCACCACCTCGACCAGGTCGTGCACCGACGGCTCGGCCGCCGCCGCCCGGTACTCCTCGGCGAGCAGCGCGGCCGCCAGCTCCGCCCGCTCCAGCTCGTGCCGCTGCTGGGTGAGCAGCGCGCCCAGCGCGACGCCCGGGGGAGCGGCGACCCAGCGGCCGGGGCGGCCCGGCGACTGCGCGGCCAGGCCCTGCCGCTCCAGGTGCCGCAGCGCCCGCTCGGTGGCCTGCTCGCCGAGCGTCAGCCGGCGCGCCAGGGCCGGCACGTCGGCGGCGCCCACGGACACCAGCGCCCGGTAGGCCGCCTCGTGCGTCTCGTCGAGCCCTATCGCTCCCAGCATCCCGGACGTCCCTCCTGGCGGGAAACGGTCATGGCGTGAACCCGCCGCCGCACATCATCGCCGCGGACCCGCTCCCTCTGCCAAGGTGTGGCTTCGGCGCCGACGACCTGATCTCCGTCGCAGCGGACGGTCGGGGGAGCCCGCCGCCCGGCCCACGGCCGGGACGGCCCCGGTCTCCCGGTCGGCCCGAACGGTGGTCCGGGCCCGGCAGGCGCAACGGCGCACGGGGAGCCGGGCCGGATCACTCGGCGCGCCGGGCGGTTCTCCCGTGGGGGGTGGAACCGCCCGGCGCGGCGTACGGCAATTTGCCGATGCCCCGTTTCCGACCGGCCCGTGCGGTCACAATTGCGGCATGAGCCAGCAGGGGGGAAGGCCCACCGGTCCCGACGACGACTGGTGGGGTCAGCTGTACGACGACGCCGCCGCGGACACCGGCCCCACGGCCGCCGCCGACTCGCTGGACGACCGGTTCGCCTCCGCGGTGGGCACGGTGAACGCGACACCGGGCGGGCGCCCGCCCCGTGAGCAGCCGGACCGGGACCCGTGGAGCCCCTGGGACCCGCACGACGACACGGGGTCTGCCCCTGCGGAGGCCCTGCCGGACGCGGCCCCGGAAACCGGGGGTCCGCCCCCGGACGTGCCCGCGCAGCGACGGGCCGAGCCAGGTTCGGCTTCCGGGGCCGGTGCCGGGACCTTCCCGGCCGGACCGCTCCCGCCCGGCTTCACCGAGCGTCCGGACCCGCGGGCCGACGCCGCGCGACCCGACGGTCCCCCCGCGCCGCAGCCCCCCACCGGTCCCTCGGCCTGGATCACGGGAACCGCCAGGGCCCTGGAACCCGAACCGCCCGCTGACGCGCCGACACCTCCGTTCGGCCCGCCCGCTGCACCGCCGGTGCCACCGTCCCCGCCCGCCCAAGTACCGGCGCCTCCGGCTCAGCCGACCGAAGCGCCGACGCCTGGGCCGGGGCCGACCGAGGCTCCGCCCGCTGGATCGACGGTTCCCCTGGCCCCGTCCGCCGAAGTACCGGCGCCTCCGGCTCCGCCCGCCGAAGCGCCGACGCCTCCGGCGGGCCAGGCCGAGGCTGCGCCCGCTGGATCGACGTTCCCACCGGTCCCGCCCGCCGAAGCACCGACGCCTCCGGCTCCGTCGACCGAAGCACCGACGCCTCCGTTCGGCCCGGTCGATACTCCGCCGCCCCCACCCACGGCGCCACCGGCCCCGCCTGCTGACGCGCCGACGCCGCGGTCCGGCCCGGCCGACACGCCGCCCCCTCCACCCACGGCGCCACCGGCCCCGCCCGCCCAAGCGCCGACACCTCCGCCCGCTCAGGCCGAGGCGCCGACCGCCCCGCCGGCCCCTGCCTTCCCTCCGGCCCCCGCGACCCCGCCCGCGCCGGCCCCGGCGCCCACCGCCCCCACGCCCGCGACCCCTCCCAGCTCACCGGGCCCCACCCCGGGCCTCGCCCCCGGGGCCATCCCCGCCGCCCGTACCGCCCCCGACTCGCTGCCGCCCCCGGTCCTGCCGGTCGGGCCGCCGTCGGCGCGGGACCACGTGGGGGCCCGGCCGCCGACCTACGAGGCCGAGCCCACCGCCCTTCCGGCCGCCAGCCCCGACGACCTCGCGGACCTGGTGCCCGACACCGTGCTGGACGGCGCCCGGTACGGGGCCTGCACATTGCGTGCGGCCTCGTTGCGCGGGGACTCGGCGCGCTACCGGGGCGAGCCGCGGCGGGACGCGCTGCTCACCGCCCGGTTCGGCGCGGGCGAGCAGGCGCTGGTGCTGGTCGCGATGGCGACCGGGGCCCGGGCCACGCCCGGCGCGCACCGGGCGGCCGCCGAGCTGTGCCGGTGGATCGGGCGGGCCGTGGGCCGCAGCCACGCGCGGCTCGTCGAGGACATCCGGGCGGCCCGGCGCGGCGAGCTGAAGTCGGGCCTGCACCGCCTGACCGACCGCAGCCTCGGCCGGCTGCGCGCCGAAGCGGCCGAACAGGGCCTGGATCCCGCGGAGTACGCGGCGGACCTGCGCTGTCTGCTGCTGCCCGCCGACCCCGAGTGCCGCACGCGCGTGTTCTTCGGCGTGGGCACCGGCGGGCTGTTCCGGCTGCGGGGCGGGCAGTGGCGGGACATCGAACCGGCGGCCGGCGAGGTCACCGGTGAGCCCGTCGTCGGGTTCGGCTCGGCCCCCGCCGGGACGCCCGCGGGCGACCGGCTCACCCCGGACCCCGGCACCACGGCCCCGCCCGGCCCGGGCGACCCGCCCCGCGCGCCCTTCCGCTTCCGGGCCTCGGTAGCCCGTCCGGGTGACACGTTGCTGATGTGCACCGCGGGCCTCGCCGACCCGCTGCGCAGTGAGCCCGAACTGTCCGCGCACCTCGCCGCGCGCTGGGCCGCGCCGGAGCCGCCGGGCCTCGCCGCCTACCTCGCCGACGTCCAGGTGAGGGTGAAGGGGTACGCCGACGACCGTACGGCGGCCGCCGTCTGGGAGGCGTGAACCGCGCTCCAGCGGTCATGGTGGTCCTGGGACCCCCTGACCGAAGGGCACGTGGACCATGGCCAAGCAGAACGTCGCCGAACAGTTCGTCGACATCCTCACCCGCGCCGGAGTCAAACACCTGTACGGCGTCGTCGGCGACAGCCTCAACCCGGTGGTCGACGCGGTCCGCCGCCACCGGGGCATCGACTGGATCCACGTCCGCCACGAGGAGACCGCCGCGTTCGCGGCCGGCGCCGAGGCGCAGATCACCGGGCGGCTGGCGGCCTGCGCGGGCTCCTGCGGGCCAGGCAACCTGCACCTGATCAACGGCCTGTACGACGCGCACCGCTCCATGGCGCCGGTGCTCGCGCTCGCCTCGCACATCCCGTCCAGCGAGATCGGTCTCGGCTACTTCCAGGAGACCCACCCCGACCAGCTGTTCCGCGAGTGCAGCCACTACAGCGAGATGATCTCCAACCCGCAGCAGATGCCGAGGCTGCTGCAGACCGCCATCCAGCACGCCGTCGGCCGCGGCGGCGTCAGCGTGGTCACCCTGCCGGGCGACATCGCCGACGAGCCCGCCCCCGAACGGGCCGCCGAGACGGCGCTCGTCACCGCCCGGCCCACCGTGCGCCCGGGCGACGCCGAGCTGGACGCGCTCGTGGAGCTGATCGACGGGGCCCGCAAGGTCACCCTGTTCTGCGGCAGCGGCACCGCCAGGGCGCACGCGGAGGTCATGCAGTTCGCCGAGCGGATCAAGTCCCCGGTCGGCCACGCCCTGCGCGGCAAGGAGTACATCCAGTACGACAACCCCTTCGACGTCGGCATGAGCGGTCTGCTCGGCTACGGCGCCGCCTACGAGGCCACCCACGAGTGCGACCTGCTGATCCTGCTGGGCACCGACTTCCCGTACAACGCCTTCCTGCCCGACGACGTGAAGATCGCCCAGGTCGACGTGCGGCCCGAACGCCTCGGCCGGCGCTCCAAGCTGGACCTCGCGGTGTGGGGCGACGTGAAGGAGACCCTGCGCTGTCTGATCCCGCGCGTGCGGGAGAAGACCGACCGCCGCTTCCTGGACCGCATGCTGAAGAAGCACGCGGACGCCCTAGAGGGCGTGGTGAAGGCGTACACCCGCAAGGTCGACAAGCACGTGCCCCTGCACCCGGAGTACGTGGCGTCCGTGCTGGACGAACTCGCCGACGACGACGCGGTGTTCACCGTCGACACCGGCATGTGCAACGTGTGGGCCGCCCGCTACGTCTCGCCCAACGGCCGCCGCCGCATCATCGGCTCCTTCTCCCACGGCTCGATGGCCAACGCGCTGCCGATGGCGATCGGCGCCCAGTTCGCCGCGCCCGGCCGGCAGGTCGTGGCGATGTCCGGCGACGGCGGCTTCTCCATGCTGATGGGCGACTTCCTCACCCTCGTCCAGTACGACCTGCCCGTGAAGATCGTGCTGTTCAACAACTCCTCGCTCGGCATGGTGGAGTTGGAGATGCTGGTCGCCGGGCTGCCCTCGCACGGCACCGCCAACAAGAACCCCGACTTCGCGGCGGTGGCACGGGCCTGCGGGGCCTACGGCGTGCGCGTCGAGAAGCCCAAGGACCTCGCCGGGGCGCTGAAGTCGGCCTTCAGGCACAAGGGTCCGGCCCTGGTCGACGTGGTGACCGACCCCAACGCCCTGTCCATCCCGCCGAAGATCAAGGCGGAGATGGTGACCGGGTTCGCCCTGTCCGCCTCGAAGATCGTGCTGGACGGCGGTGTGGGCCGCATGCTCCAGATGGCCCGCTCCAACCTCCGCAACGTGCCCCGCCCCTGACTCCCGGCGACGGTTTCCGGCCAACTTCGCCGTCCCGGCGACGCCCGCGCCCCTCGTGCACCACGCCGACGCCCGGCCCCACCCGGGTCCCGTGACCACGTCGGGAGGCCGTGCGCGCGGCCGGTCGCGCCCGTACGGGCGGGCCGGCGCCTCCGGTCGGCGGCACCCGGTGCCCGGATCGTGGCCGAACACCCGGGTGTCGCGCGGACCGGATGACTGGCCCCCGCCCGGTCGGGCAAGGATCCCCGTGAACGTGTTCGAGCTGAGGGGAACCGACATCGGCGCACGGGCGGGGGTCATGAAGAGGCAGGCACGAGGCAGCGGTTCCACGGCGATCGCGGACACGCCGACGGCGACACGGGCGGGGGAGGAGGACGGGGGAACGGAGTGTCCCTCCCACCGGCTGCGGCGCAGACTCGGCAGGGCGGACCTGCGGGCGGTGCCCGAGGCACGGCGCGCCCTGCGGGAACTCCTGCGCCCCTGGGGCGGACCGGAGCAGTCGGCGATCGCGGAACTGCTCACCAGTGAACTGGTCACCAACGCACTCGTCCACACCGACGACGACGCGGTCCTCACCGCCACCGTCGAACCGGACCGACTGCGCGTCGAGGTACGGGACTTCGTGGCCCGCAGGCCCAGCCCACGGGTGCCGGTCGCCGACGACGGCACCAACGGCAGGGGCCTGATGCTGGTGCAGTCCCTCGCCGACGCGTGGGGCGTCCACGCGCACGGCGTCGGCAAGGCCGTCTGGTTCGAACTGGGCGCACAGGCCGCCTGACACCGGCCCGCGGGCCACGGCGTACGGCGACGGGACGGGGCGCGGCCTGTCGGCCGCGCCCCGTCCCGTCGTGTGTCGTGCCCCGTCACCGGTCCTGCGGGGTCAGCCGAACTGCTGCTCCAGGTCCTTGAGCTTGCGCTCCAGGGAGTCCAGGCGCGGCAGGGCCATTGTGTCGTCCTCCGCGGTGAGGTCGACGGTGATCGGGTCGGAGCCCTTGCGGACCGGCTGGAGCGAGGGACGGGCGCGCACGGGCAGCTGTTCCGCCGATATGGCAGGCTCCGCGGGGACCCGCTCCGCACCCCGCTCCACGGCCGGGATCTCCACCCGGCGCCCGCCGCGGCCGGGCAGACCGCGGTGGCCGCGGCTGAGCGCCTTCAGCTGGGCCCGCTCCATGCGCTGCTGCTCCCGGCGGCGCATCCGGGACTGCTCCTTCTCCCGCTGGTCCTCGCGCACCTCGTCCACGGCCTCGTCCAGCGTGCGCACGTTCTCCAGCAGCATCAGCGACCACGCCTTGTAGGTCTCGCGCGGGGCGCGCAGCCAGCGGACCACCCGGATCTGCGGCAGCGGTCGCGGCACCAGGCCCTGCTCGCGCAGGGCGGCCCGGCGGGTCTGCTTCAGCGCGCGGTCGAACAGCACCGCAGCGGACAGGGACATGCCCGCGAAGAAGTGCGGCGCGCCGTCGTGGCCGAGGCCCCGGGGCGCGTGCACCCAGTTGAACCAGGCCGCGGCGCCCGCGAACGTCCACACGAGTATGCGCGAGCCCAGCGCCGCGTCACCGTGGCTGGCCTCCCGCACCGCGAGGACCGAGCAGAACATGGCCGCCCCGTCCAGGCCGAAGGGGACGAGGTACTGCCAGCCGCCCGTCAGGCCGAGGTTCTGCTCGCCGAACCCGACCAGGCCCTTGAAGGACAGCGCGGCCGCGACCGCGGCGCAGCAGAAGAGCAGGGCGTAGGAGGCGGTGCCGTAGATGGCCTCCTTGCGCCGGCGGCGCTCCTCGAGGCGCTCCCACGAGTCGTCCGCGCTCGCGTCCTTCCCCGCGGGGTTCTTGCCGCGCCTGAGCACCGCCACCGCCGCCAGCATGCCCAGGAGCAACACGGCGCCCGGAAGCAGCCAGTTCAGCGATATGTCGGTCAATCTCATCTGGGGTCCCTTGCATTGGGATAGGGCGTAACGCCCGCCATGGTGGCCCAATCCCACCGGCCCTCAGGGGGTTTCGGGGCAAGAGGCCGCCAAGGAGGTGCAAGGGGATGCCCAGGGCGACGTTCTGCTCGAACTGCCGCTTGAGGGGCGGGAGTTGAGTTCGAATAAGACTACCCGTACGGGTGGTGCCACGGAAAGTTCCTGCGGCCCGTGAGGAAAGTGTGCCCTTCCCGTGACCGAGCGGAGTCCCGTGCGCGGATGATCTTACGGGACGCGGAGCGGTGCTCCGGCCCGGGGAGCCCCTGATGCCGGGTCAACTCGCGGCGGACGCGGCGAGCTTGGTGATCCGGTCGGCGTCGCAGGTGCGCGGGCAGGTGGCGCAGGTGTCCTCGGGGCGCACGGTGTAGAACATGCAGCAGCTCGCCCGGTCGCGGGTGGGCAGCGCCTCCCCGTCGGGTCCGGTCAGCTCCCGGAAGGCGGCCGAGCCGACGTAGGGCCGGGTGGCGCCCGGCAGCAGCAGCTCCAGCTCCCGGCGGGCCCGCTCCTGCTCGCCGTCGCCGAACAGGTGGGCGACGTACCACAGCCCCTCGACGACCTCGTCGGTCACCATGCCCCACAGGGCCCGCCCGCGGCGCCGCATCCGCGGGCCGAAGCCGGCCAGCAGCGGCTCGTGGTGCTCGGCGACCGCCGCGCGCACCTCGGCCCGCAGCGCCTCCTCGTCCGGCACCACCCGGGCGCCCGGCAGCGCCGCCGCCGGGTCGCCGGGCAGACAGGCGAAGGAGTCCGGCTCCCGGACCGCCAGCCGCATGTCGCCGGCCGTCCGGTCGTACGAGACGTGCGTCACGGGCAGCCGGGGCACCCGGCGGTGCAGGAACCACGGCACGGTGATCAGCAGGCACACCGGCCAGGCGTAACGGTGCAGCCCGAAGCTCGCCACCACGTCCGGGCGGGCCCGGGTGCCGTAGTCGCGCAGCACCTGGGCGTCGTCCCAGGCGAGGAAGGCGTCCAGCGCGGCCCCGCCCCCGGCCAGCGCCTCCGCCCCGACCCAGCCGCCGCCCTCGGGGGCGGGCTCACCGGGGGCCAGCTCGGTGACGGTCAGGGTGGGGAAGACCTCGGTGAGGCGGGTGTAGGCGTCCGCGGTGACCGAGCGGGCCCCGGCCGGGGCCGGGGCGGGCGGGGACAGGGGCATGCGGACCGCCGATCTCTCCGTCATCAAAGGTAAGCCTAACCTTATCAAGAGTGGTCGCAATTGGAAGTGGCGGCCGGTGCGCCTAAGGTGCTTGACGGACGAGTAACAACCGGACCTAATGACCCCAAGTACCGACAAGCCCGGAGCCGGAGGAGGACCCCGTGACACAGGGCACGCAGGGCTCCGCCGGGACGGGAGTGCCCGAGGGGGCGGCGCGCGCGCCGCGGGTCCCCGCGCAGGGGCGGGGCGCGGACGGCGGGCGGGTCCGGCCGGGGGAGAGCGGGGCCGACGGTCCGGGCGGCGGCACGGGCGCCCGGGGGGAACGCGTCCACTCCGAGACGCCGCTGCCGCGTCCCGCCGCGGAGCGGCCCGCCGTGCAGCGGTCCTCGGTGCGCGGGCAGGTGCTCGACGCGCTGCGCACCGCGCTGGTCGCCGGTGATCTCGCACCCGGCGAGGTGTACTCCGCCCCGGCGCTCGGGGAGCGGTTCGGGGTGTCCGCGACACCCGTGCGCGAGGCGATGCAGCAACTCGCCCTGGAGGGTGCCGTCGAGGTCGTCCCCAACCGGGGCTTCCGCGTGGTCCGGCGCGGGGCGCGGGAGCTCGCCGAACTGGCCGAGGTGCGGGCGCTCGTCGAGGTGCCGGTGATGCTGCGGCTCGCGCGGACGGTGCCGGCCGAGCGGTGGGCCGAACTGCGGCCGCTCGCGGAGGCGACGGTGCGGGCGGCGGCGTCCGGGTGCCGGGCGACGTACGCGGAGGCCGACCGGGCCTTCCACCGGGCGGTGCTGGCGCTGTCGGGCAACGAGCAGTTGGTGCGGATCGCGGAGGATCTGCACCGGCGGGCGCAGTGGCCGTTGGTGGGTGGGGGGCGGGGTGGGCGGGAGCGGGCGGAGCTGATCGCTGACGCGGCGGAGCACGGCGCGTTGCTGGATGCGCTGGTGGGGCGGGATCTCGAGGTGGTCGGGGCGTTGGTGCGGGAGCACTTCACGGGTGCGGGCTGATTTCGGCGGGGTTGTGGTGTGGTCGCTCGCCGTTGCTGGGGGCTGCCGCCCCCAGGCCCCCGCTTCGGCCCTGAAGGGGCCTCGTCCTCAAACGCCGGACGGGCTGAGAATGCCGGGCGTTCGCCGAAAAGTCCCGCCGGACGGGCTGGGGATGGCGGGCCCTCGTCGAGAAGTGCCCTAAGCCGTCGCCGCCCCCGGAGGTGCCAGTTGGGCTGCCAGCCATGTCGGTACGCCTCCCAGGAGGCGGAACAGGCGGCGGGCCTCCTCGCGGAGGCGGGAGGCCTGGGGTTCTGTTTCGGCGTCCGCCAGGGAGACCAGGGCGGGGGCGGTGCCGACCAGGTAGCCGAGTTCCTCGCGCAGGCGCAGGGACTCGGTGAAGCCGTGGCGGGCCTCGGCCAGTTCGCCCTCGCGCAGGGCCAGGCCCGCGAGGTGGCGCCAGGTGAAGGAGAGCAGGAGCAGGTCGCCGTGGGCGGTGGCGCCGGCGTGGGCGCGGCGGAAGGCGGCGCGGGCCGCCTGGGGGGCCTCGGCGACGTTCTGGGCGACCAGGCCGCGCCGGAAGTCCAGCAGGGCCCGGGCGGCGGCGCCGGGCGGGATCAGGGCGGCGGCGCGGCCGAGGGCGGCGCGGGCCTCGTCGGCGCGGTCGCGCACGCCGTGCAGGGTGGCGGCGTAGGCCAGGTACCCGCGTTCGCAGGCGGCGGCGCCGCGCTCGTCGTCGGTGTGGGTCAGGGCCTCGGCGGTGCGCAGGGCGTCCTCGGCCTCCTCCCAGCCGTGCTCGGTGTACAGGCACCGTTCGACCAGCAGGGACGCCCGTTGCAGGGCGGTCGCGGCGGTGTCGGGCGGGAGCAGGGCCGCCGCGTCCGTCCAGCAGGCCCGCGAGCGCAGCCGCCACACCGCGGTCTGGAGCGGATCGTCCCCGGCGGTGCCTGCCGTACCGGATCCCGTACCGGACATGGCGGGTTGCGCCACGTTGCCCTCCCGTAGGCCGTGTCCAAGCCTTGCCGTGCGCCGGCACCCGTGGAGCTCATGAGTGGGTGGGCGCATCTCAGCACGGATCACCGGGCCGGGCCAAGGGGGCGGGTGAAGGATTTCACAAAGTCGTGGGACTCCGCCGTGGCCGGACGGCGCGGGCGGCGTCAGCTCATCCGCAGGGCCAGGAAGAAGTCCAGCTTGTCCTCGAGGCGCGAGAGGTCACGTCCCGTCAACTGCTCGATTCGCCCGACCCGGTAGCGCAGCGTGTTGACGTGCAGGTGGAGGCGGGTCGCGCAGCGGGTCCAGGAGCCGTCGCAGTCGAGGAACGCCTCCAGGGTGGGGATCAGCTCGGCGCGGTGGCGGCGGTCGTAGTCGCGCAGCGGGTCGAGCAGGCGCGCGGTGAAGGCGCGGCGCACGTCGTCGGGGACGAACGGCAGCAGCAGGACGTGCGAGGCGAGCTCCTGGTGGCCGGCGGCGCACACCGGGCCGGGGCGGGCCGCCGCGACCCGGCGGGCGTGCCGGGCCTCCTCCAGCGCGCCGCGCAGCCCCTCGGCCGAGTGCACGGCCGCGCTGACGCCGAGGGTGACCCGGCCGTCGCCGTCGAGGCCGGCCGCCAGCGGGTCGCGCACGGCGGCCAGCAGGGCGTCGGCCTGGACGCCGGTCTCGGAGCCGTCGTGCTCGCCGGCCACCGCGGGCAGCGGCACCAGCGCGACGGCCTCCTCGCCGGTGTGGGCGACGGCGATGCGGTCGGCGGGTTCCGCGCCGGGCGAGGCGGCGGGGCCCCCGGCGCCGGTGGGGCCCGCGGCGTCGGCGAGGACCTCCTCCAGCAGCGCCTGCGCCGCCGGGCCGCCGTCGAGGCCGGCGTCGTCCCACTCGACGCGCGCGACCACGACCTGCCAGTGCGGGGCGGCGCCGAGGCCGGGCAGCAGCACCGGGGCGGCGACCCGCAGCCGGGCGGCGATCTCGGCCGGTGCGGCGCCCGTCTGGACCAGCTCCAGGACCTCCTGGGCCAGCCGGCGGCGCACCGTGCGGGCCGCGTCCCGGCGGTCGCGTTCGACGGCGATGAGCTGGGCGACGCCGTACAGCAGGTCCAGGCGCTCCTCGGGCCAGTCCCCGGCGTCCGCCTCCACGGCCAGCAGCCAGTCCGACAGGACCGTCTCGCGCACGTCCCGCGCGGCCTGCGGGCCCCGCCCCCCGGTGTGCACCGGGAACAGCGAGTAGACCTGCGCGCCGATGGTCACCCGGTTCGGGGCCCGCCGGCCCGCGCGCACCGCCGCCAGGTGCTCGGCCGCCAGCGCGCCGCCCAGGCCGGCCGGCAGGGCCGGGCCCGCCGCCTTGGGGCCGGCGATGAGCCGTCCGGTGGGGGAGAGCACCCAGGCGCGCAGGTCCAGGTCGGAGCCGAGCAGCTCCAGGACCACGTCGGGGCCGCCGCCCGCCGGGCCGGAGGTCATCATGCGCCGGTGCCGGTCGACGACCGCCGCGAGGTCCCCGGCGCGCTCGCCGCTCACCTGCCGGACGACGTGCTCGGTGATCGTGGCGAAGGCCACCGACTCGTGCACGGCGAACAGCGGCAGGCGGTGCCGGGCGCAGGCGGCGACCAGGTCGTCGGGCACGTCGCCCAGCTCGGCCTCGCCGGCCGCCAGCGCGGCCACCCCGGCGTGCGCCAGGATCCGTACGAACGGCTCGGAGTCGGCGGCGTCGCGCCGCCAGGCGAGACCGGTGAGGACCAGTTCGCCGCCGGAGAGGTAGCGGCTGGGGTCGCGCAGGTCGGTGGTCATCACCCCGCGCACGGTGCGGTCCAGCTCGTCCTCGCCGCCGAGCAGCCGCAGCCCGAGCGCGTCGGTGTCCAGCAGTGCGCGCAGCCGCATTCTCGTCGCCGCCGTTCTCTGTCTAGAAATCTACGATGGGTCGTGAGGGGTGCCGTCGGACGGGACCCGTCGCGGGGGTCCCGGTCGCCCGCCCGGGCGGTCGTGGTCCGCGGTCGGCGCGGGCCGGACTGTTTCCCGCGTTTCCGCAGGAGAACCAGGAGGTTTCTGATGACCTCCGTTCATACGAATCTACAAGATGGCTGACGTGGCCAGCCAACTCCTTCATGGTTTCGGTGACTGACCCCGTCGGAGCACACCGCTGTGTACTGAGCCCACTCCGCGTGAACACCACATGAACGAGCCGGGCCCGCCGCACCGATTCTGGCTCGATCCGTACGCACCACGAGACGAAGAAGAGAGCCGGTCATGGACTTCCTTCGCCCCGCCAGCTGGGAGGAGGCGCTCGCCGCCAAGGCCGAGCACCCCGCCGCTGTGCCGATTGCGGGTGGCACCGACGTGATGGTCGAGATCAACTTCGACCACCGCCGGCCCGAGTACCTGCTCGACCTGACCCGTATCGGCGACCTCTACGAGTGGGAGGTCGGCGAGGACAGCGTGCGGCTCGGCGCCTCCGTCCCGTACACGAGGATCATGGAGAACCTGCGCACCGAACTGCCCGGCCTCGCGCTCGCCTCGCACACGGTCGCCTCCCCGCAGATCCGCAACCGCGGCGGCGTCGGCGGCAACCTCGGCACCGCCTCCCCGGCCGGCGACGCCCACCCCGCCCTCCTCGCGGCCGGCGCCGAGGTGGAGGCGGAGTCCGCGGCCCGCGGCACCCGGCTCATCCCGATCGACGCCTTCTACACCGGCGTCAAGCGCAACGCCCTCCAGCCCGACGAGCTGATCCGCGCCGTGCACGTCAAGAAGGCGGACGGGCCCCAGCAGTTCTCCAAGGTCGGCACCCGCAACGCCATGGTCATCGCGGTGTGCGCCTTCGGGCTGGCGCTGCACCCGCACACCCGGACCGTGCGCACCGGCATCGGCTCGGCGGCGCCCACCCCCGTGCGGGCCACGACCGCCGAGGAGTTCCTGAACGCGGCGCTGGAGGAGGGCGGCTTCTGGGACAACGGGAAGATCATCACCCCCTCCGTCGCGAAGCAGTTCGCCGACCTGTGCTCCGCCGCCTGCAACCCGATCGACGACGTCCGGGGCACCGCGAGCTACCGCCGGCACGCGGTCGGCGTGCTGGCCCGCCGGACGCTGACCTGGACCTGGGAGTCGTACCGCGGCACCCACCGCGCCACCGAGGGAGCTGCGTGATGCGCGTCAATCTCACCGTCAACGGACGGCCGCAGGAAGCGGACGACGTCTGGGAGGGCGAGTCCCTGCTGTACGTGCTGCGCGAGCGGCTCGGCCTGCCGGGCTCCAAGAACGCCTGCGAGCAGGGCGAGTGCGGGTCCTGCACGGTCCGCCTGGACGGCGTGCCGGTGTGCTCCTGCCTGGTCGCGGCCGGCCAGGCCGAGGGCCGTGACGTGGTGACCGTCGAGGGGCTCGCGGACTTCGCCCGGCAGCGGGACGGGGGCGGCTGCGCGTCCGGCGCCTGCGGCGGCACCGGCCTGGACGAGGCGAAGGCGTGGCAGGCCGGCGGCACGGACTCGCAGACCGGCGAGGGCACCGGACTCTCCCCGATCCAGCAGGCGTTCATCGACGCGGGCGCCGTGCAGTGCGGCTTCTGCACGCCCGGCCTGCTGGTCGCCGCCGACGAGATGCTGGAGCGCAACCCCACCCCGAGCGACGCGGACATCCGCGAGGCGCTGTCGGGCAACCTGTGCCGCTGCACCGGCTACGAGAAGATCATGGACGCGGTCCGGCTGGCGGCCGCCCGGCAGGGAGGGGCGGTCTGACATGTCTGTTCCCACCACTCCCAACGGCACCCCCACCAAGATCACCCAGGGCGCGCAGACCCGGGGCGGCATCGGCGAGTCCACGCTCCGCCCGGACGGCACCCTCAAGGTCACCGGCGAGTTCGCGTACTCCTCCGACCTGTGGCACGAGGACATGCTGTGGGGGCAGATCCTGCGCTCCACCGTCGCCCACGCCGAGATCGTCTCGATCGACACCTCCGAGGCCCTCGCGCTGCCCGGCGTGTACGCCGTGCTGACGTACGACGACCTCCCCACCGAGGTGAAGCACTACGGCCTGGAGATCCAGGACACCCCGGTCCTCGCCCACGGCAAGGTCCGCCACCACGGCGAGCCGGTCGCGATCGTCGCCGCCGACCACCCCGAGACGGCCCGCCGCGCCGCCGCCAAGATCAAGGTCGACTACCGCGAGCTGCCCGTCATCACCGACGAGGCCTCCGCGACCGCCCCCGACGCGATCCTCGTCCACGAGAACCGCGACGACCACCACATCGGCCACGTCCCGCACCCCAACATCGTCCACCGCCAGCCCATCGTCCGCGGCGACGTGGCGGCCGCCCGCGCGCGGGCCGACGTGGTCGTGACCGGCGAGTACTACTTCGGCATGCAGGACCAGGCGTTCCTCGGCCCCGAGTCGGGGCTCGCCGTCCCCGAGGAGGACGGCGGCGTCCACCTCTACATCGCCACCCAGTGGCTCCACTCCGACCTGCGCCAGATCGCGCCCGTCCTGGGCCTGCCCGAGGACAAGGTGCGCATGACGCTGGCCGGCGTCGGCGGCGCGTTCGGCGGGCGCGAGGACCTGTCGATGCAGATCCACGCCTGTCTGCTCGCCCTGCGCACCGGCAAGCCCGTCAAGATCGTCTACAACCGCTTCGAGTCGTTCTTCGGGCACGTCCACCGCCACCCCGCCCGCCTGTACTACGAGCACGGCGCCACCCGCGACGGCAAGCTGACCCACGTCAAGTGCCGCATCGTGCTCGACGGCGGCGCGTACGCCTCCGCCTCCCCGGCGGTCGTCGGCAACGCCTCCTCGCTCGGCGTCGGCCCCTACCGGGTCGACGACGTGGAGGTCGAGGCCATCGCCCTCTACACCAACAACCCGCCGTGCGGCGCCATGCGCGGCTTCGGCGCGGTCCAGGCGTGCTTCGCCTACGAGGCGCAGATGGACAAGGTGGCGAAGGAACTCGGCCTGGACCCGGTGGAGTTCCGCCAGCGCAACGCCATGGAACAGGGCACGCTGATGCCCACCGGCCAGCCCGTCGACTCGCCCGCCCCGGTCGCCGAACTCCTGCGCCGCGTCAAGGCGATGCCGATGCCGCCGGAGCGCCAGTGGGAGTCCAGCGAGGGCGCCGACGTACGGCAGCTTCCCGGCGGCCTGTCCAACACCACCCACGGCGAGGGCGTCGTCCGCGGTGTCGGCTACGCGGTCGGCATCAAGAACGTCGGCTTCTCCGAGGGCTTCGACGACTACTCCACCGCCAAGGTGCGCATGGAGGTCGTCGGCGGCGAGCCGGTGGCCACCGTGCACACCGCGATGGCCGAGGTCGGCCAGGGCGGTGTCACCGTCCACGCCCAGATCGCCCGCACCGAGCTCGGTGTCGCCCAGGTGACCATCCACCCCGCCAACACCGAGGTGGGCAGCGCCGGTTCGACGTCCGCGTCCCGGCAGACCTACGTCACCGGCGGCGCCGTGAAGAACTCCTGCGAGCTGGTGCGCGAGAAGGTCCTGGAGCTGGGACGGCGCCGGTTCGGCGCGGCCCACCCGGCCTGGGCGACGGCGGAGCTGCTGCTGGAGGGCGGCAAGGTCGTCACCGACGGCGGGGAGGTGCTCGCCGACCTGGTGGACGTCCTCGGCGACGACGCCGTCGAGGTCGAGGCCGAGTGGCGGCACCGGCCGACCGAGCCCTTCGACCTGCGCACCGGCCAGGGCAACGGCCACGTGCAGTACTCCTTCGCCGCGCACCGCGCCGTCGTCGAGGTCGACACCGAGCTCGGCCTGGTCAAGGTCGTCGAACTGGCCTGCGCCCAGGACGTCGGCAAGGCGCTCAACCCGCTGTCCGTGGTCGGCCAGATCCAGGGCGGCACCACGCAGGGCCTGGGCGTGGCGGTCATGGAGGAGATCGTCGTCGACCCGAAGACCGCGAAGGTCAGGAACCCCTCCTTCACGGACTACCTGATCCCCACCATCCTCGACACGCCGACCATCCCCGTCGACGTGCTCGAACTCGCCGACGACCACGCGCCGTACGGGCTGCGCGGCATCGGTGAGGCCCCCACCCTCTCCTCGACCCCGGCCGTGCTCGCGGCGATCCGCGACGCGACGGGCCGGGAACTGAACCGCACGCCGGTCCGGCCGGAACACCTCACCGGCACCGCGTGACAGACCCTCCGGGCGGCGCCGGTGCCCGTCACCGCGCCGCCCGGAGCAGAGATCGTTCGTCTCGGGCCGTCCCCCGGGTCGTGCGGCCGATGCACCTTCCCAAATCCCGTATCCGCAGCCGCGCAAGACGGGTGCCCCTGTGAACCTTGGGAGTAGGCCCACATGACCCAGCAGTCACTGGAGCCGAGGACCGCAGCCGACGACGCGGGCGACGGCTCCCGCGTCCCGGCCGGCAGATCCTGGCTCGACCGGTACTTCCACATCTCCCGGCGCGGATCGAGCGTCGCGCGCGAAGTGCGCGGTGGCGTCACCACCTTCATGGCGATGGCGTACATCCTGCTGCTCAACCCCCTGATCCTGTCCGGCAAGGACGTGGCCGGGGACACCCTGGGCCGGCAGGCCCTGATCACCGCGACCGCCTTCGCCGCGGCCGCCACCACGCTGCTGATGGGCGCCGTCGGCAAGGTGCCGCTCGCGCTCGCGGCCGGCCTGTCCGTCTCCGGGGTGCTCTCCTCGCAGGTCGCCCCGCAGATGACCTGGCCGCAGGCGATGGGCATGTGCGTGGTCTACGGCGTGGTCATCATGCTGCTGGTCGTCACCGGCCTGCGCGAGATGATCATGAACGCGATCCCGCTCGCCCTCAAGCACGGCATCACCATGGGCATCGGCCTGTTCATCGCCCTGATCGGCTTCTACAAGTCCGGCTTCGTGCACCAGGGCAAGGCCACCCCGGTCACCCTCGGCCCGGCGGGCGAACTCGCCGGCTGGCCCGTGCTGCTGTTCGCCGGCACCCTGCTGCTGATCTTCATGCTCCAGGCCCGCAACGTCCCGGGCGCCATCCTCATCGGCATCGTCACCGGCACGGTCGTCGCCGCCCTGCTCAACGCCGGCGGGGTCGTCGCGGCCGGTGCCTGGGCCAACGGCGCGCCCGAACTGCACGGCAGCGCGGTGTCGATGCCCGACTTCTCGCTCTTCGGCCACGTCGACTTCGGCGGCTGGGGCCAGGTCGGCGCGATGACCGTCGGCATGATCGTGTTCACGCTGGTGCTCGCCGGGTTCTTCGACGCCATGGCGACCATCATCGGCGTCGGCACCGAGGCGCAGCTCGCCGACGACAAGGGCCGGATGCCGGGCCTGTCCAAGGCGCTGTTCATCGACGGCGCGGGCGGGGCGATCGGCGGCGTGTCCGGCGGCTCGGGCCAGACCGTGTTCATCGAGTCGGCGACGGGCGTCGGCGAGGGCGCCCGCACGGGCCTCGCCTCCGTGGTGACGGGCCTGTTCTTCGCCGCGTGCCTGTTCTTCACCCCGCTGACGGCGATCGTCCCCCAGGAGGTCGCGTCCGCCGCGCTGGTGGTCATCGGCTCGATGATGCTGATGAACGCGCGGCACGTCGACTGGGCCGACCGCGCCACCGCGGTCCCGGTGTTCCTCACCGTGGTGATCATGCCGTTCACGTACTCCATCACCGCGGGCGTCGCCGCCGGCGTGATCTCGTACGTCGCCATCAAGACCGCCCAGGGCCGGGCGCGGGAGATCGGGGCCTTCATGTGGGGCCTGACGGCGGTCTTCCTCGTCTACTTCGCCCTGCACCCGATCGAGAGCTGGCTGGGCGTCCACTGACGGCCCGCCCGACACCCCGTCCGCAGCGACCCGTTGAGGAGACCGAGCATGCTGGACATCGCCGAGGAACTGGACCGGTGGGTCGAGCAGGGGCGTGAGTTCGCCGTGGCCACCGTCGTGGCCGTGGGCGGCAGCGCGCCCCGCCAGCCGGGCGCCGCCCTCGCGGTGGACGCCGACGGCACGGCGATCGGCTCGGTCTCCGGCGGGTGCGTCGAGGGAGCGGTGTACGAGCTGTGCCGGCAGGCGCTCCAGGACGGCCGGACCGTCCTGGAACGCTTCGGCTACAGCGACGACGACGCCTTCGCCGTGGGCCTGACCTGCGGCGGCGTCATCGACGTGCTCGTCACCCCGGTCCGGGCGGGCGACCCCGCCCGCCCGGTGCTCGCCGCCGCCCTCACCGCCGCCGCGGGCGGCGGGGCGGCGGCCCTGGCCCGGGTCGTCTCCGGACCGGACGAGCTGCGCGGACGCGCGATGCTGGTCCGCCCCGACGGCTCCCACGAGGGCGGCTTCGGCGCCCACCCGGAACTGGACCGCACCGTCGCCGCGGAGGCCGGCGCCTTCCTGGACGCCGGGCGCACGGGCACCCTGGAGACCGGCGAGCGCGGCTCGCGCTGCGGCAGCCCGCTGACGGTCCTGGTGGAGTCCTCGGTGCCGCCGCCCCGGATGATCGTCTTCGGCGCGATCGACTTCGCGGCCGCCCTGGTGCGCGTCGGCCGGTTCCTCGGCTACCGGGTGACCGTGTGCGACGCCCGGCCGGTGTTCGCGACGCCGGCCCGCTTCCCCGACGCCGACGAGGTCGTCGTGGAGTGGCCCCACCGGTACCTGGAGCGCACCGAGACCGACGGCCGCACCGTCCTGTGCGTCCTCACCCACGACGCCAAGTTCGACGTACCGCTGCTGGAGCGCGCGCTGCGGCTGCCGGTCGCCTACGTCGGCGCGATGGGCTCGCGCCGCACCCACCTGGACCGCAACCGCCGGCTGCGCGAGGCCGGCGTCACCGACCTGGAACTGACCCGCCTGCGCTCCCCGATCGGCCTCGACCTCGGCGCCCGTACGCCGGAGGAGACGGCCCTGTCGATCGGCGCGGAGATCGTCGCGAACCGCCGCGGCGGCACCGGCGTGTCCCTCACCGGCGCCCACACCCCGATCCACCACGACCCGGCACCGCACTCCGGCGGCCGGATCGGCTCGGTGGCCTGAGCCCACGCCGGCGGCGAACACGGGCCGCCGGCCGCCGGTCCGTGGCTCAGGGCCGTTGATCCCCGGGCCCCGGGCCTCGGGCCGCCGGATGCCGGACGCCGGTCCGTGGCTCAGGGCCGTTGATCCCCGGGCCTCGGGCCTCGGGCCGCCGGACGCCGGTCCCCGCCGCCGGCCGCGGTCCGGTCGCCGGATGCCGATGGCCGGCCGCCGGACCGCCGTCCCCGGGTCTGCCGCTGACCCTCGGCCGACGGTCCCCGTCCGGGGGCCGCCGGGGAGCCGGCGCCCACCGGACCCCGCCACCGCCCCGGCCGCTACGGCGTCCGCAGCAACCGGTCCGCCGCGCGGCCGAAGACCCAGCGGCCCGCGCCGCGCAGCACCGGGTCGAAGAAGGCGGGGACGAGGCGGACGCCGATGTCCTCGGTCCAGCGGACGCGGGTCCGTCCGCCGGGTCGCGGTGCCACCTCGATCTCCGCCCAGCCGAGGACGACCCGGCCCCGCTTCTCCAGACGGCACAGGCCCGGTGCGTCGCCGGCCGGGGGCCGCCACACCGTGACCTCCATGCGGTCGTCGACGCGCAGCGGGCCGAGGACCGTACGGGCGACGAAGACGGTGCCCCGCCCGGTGGGCGGGGGAGTCTCCACCACCACCCGGGTCAGCGGGACCACGTCCCCGTGCCGGGACCACAGCGTGAGCCGGCGCCAGACCTCCTCGGGCGGGAGGGGAGCCGTGCGTTCGAGACGGAAGAGGGCCACGGGACGATCGTAGGCACCGGGACGGGCCCCGGCCCGCTCCCCGCCCCCGTGCGTCCCCGTGGCGCGGCCGACGGCCGGGCCGCCCACCGGCTCAGCGGTACACCTTCCCCGGCCGCGCCACCCCCGGCGCCAGCAGCTGGGGCACCGTCACGAAGACGAAGCCCCGCTCCTTGAGCGCGTCGACGATGCCCGGCACGGCCGGCACCGTCCCGTCGTACAGGTCGTGCAGCAGGATGATCCCGTCCCGGTCGGCCCCGGCCAGGACCCGGCGCCGGATGAGCGCGGGGTCGGTGGTCCGGTAGTCCTTGGCCGTCACCGTCCACAGCACCTCCGCCAGCCCGAGCTCGCGGCAGACCGCGTGCACGGTGTCGTCGGTGCGGCCCTGCGGCGGGCGCATCAGGGTGGGGCGCCGGCCGGTCAGGTGCTCTATCGCCTCGTTGGTGCGCTCCAGTTCCGCGCGTATCTCGTCGGGCCGGATCCGGGTGAGGATGCGGTGGTCCCAGGTGTGGCTGGCCACCTCGTGCCCCTCGGCCGCCATCCGGCGCACCAGGCCGGGGTACTTCTCGATGTGCCGCGCGCCCAGCAGGAAGAAGGTCGCCGGGACCCCCTTGTCCCGCAGGGCGTCCAGCAGGCGGGCGGAGTTCTCGCTCGGCCCCGCGTCGAAGGTCAGCGCGATGCACTTGACCTCGCGGCAGTCCACGCTCCCGAACCGCGCCTGGGCGGTCGGGCCCCCGGCGCCCTCGCTGCGGGCGCTGCTCGGACGCGTGGTGCCGGCCCCGCCGCACCCGCTCAGGGCCGACGCCAGGCACAGGGCCAGTAAGCACCCGAGCAACGCGTTCCCCGTCTTCTTCGTCCTCTTGCTCAGAGAAGGCATGTCCGGACTGTATACAGCGTGTAGACACGCAGCGTATAGTCCAACGGTTGTGCCCGGATTCAAGGCATGTGTCCTTTTCGTCTGGTTACTCGCTCCGTCACCCCGTGTAGGCGAGAGCAAGGAGGGCCCCATGAGCGCACGCACCTGGCGCCGGGCACTGGTGACCGGCGGGGCCGGATTCGTGGGATCGCACCTGTGCGGACGACTGCTCGACGACGGCGTCGACGTCGTCTGCCTCGACAACCTGTCCACCGGCTCCCGCGCCAACGTCGCCACGCTGGAGCAGCGCCGGGGCTTCACCTTCGTGCACGGTGACGCCACCGACCCCGCCGCCTGGCGCGCCCTGCCCGGCCGCTTCGGCCTGGTGCTGCACTTCGCGTGCCCCGCCTCCCCGGTCGACTACCTGCGCCTGCCGCTGGAGACGCTCGACGTCGGCAGCACCGGCACCCGGTACGCCCTGGAGCGCGCCCATACCGACGGCGCCCGCTTCCTGCTCGCCTCCACCTCCGAGGTGTACGGCGACCCCCTCGAACACCCCCAGTGCGAGGGCTACTGGGGCAACGTCAACCCCGTCGGCCCGCGCAGCGTCTACGACGAGTCCAAGCGCTTCGCCGAGGCCCTGGTCACCGCGCACCGCCGGGTCCGCGGCACCGACACCGCCATCGTGCGCATCTTCAACACCTACGGGCCCCGCATGCGCACCGGCGACGGCCGCGCCGTCCCCGCCTTCGTCGCCCAGGCCCTCGACGGCGCACCGCTCACCGTCGCCGGCGACGGCAGCCAGACCCGCTCCCTGTGCTACGTCGACGACACCGTCGAGGGCGTCCTCGCCCTGGCCGCGTCCGGCGAGACCGGACCCGTCAACATCGGCGGCGGCGACGAGATCACCATGCTGGAGCTGGCCCGCCGGATCATCGAGCTGACCGGCTCCGCCTCCCGGATCCGCTTCGTGGAGCGCCCCGTCGACGACCCCGGCCGGCGCCGCCCCGACACCCGGCTGGCCCGCGAGCGCCTCGGCTGGGCGCCCCGGGTCGACTGGAGCGAGGGCCTGGAGCGCACCATCGGCTGGTTCACCCGCGCCCAGGCCGCCTGAGCCGGCCGAGGGCGGTCGGCACAGCCCCGTGAACGCAACCGCACCGCGACCGGGACCCCGCGGCCGCCCGCGGTCGCGCACGGTCACCGCCGCTCACGCACGGCGAAAATCCGGCCCGTTGCCGTGGAAGTTGTCTCCAAGTGTTTGAGACAGCCCTCTTCAGGCACCCGCCAGGTGCAAAGCACGCAAAAGAACCAAATCCGACACAGTGCCGCCCGGGACGGAGTCACCCCCATGCGCATCCTCGGCATCAACGCACTCTTCCACGACCCGGCCGCCGCCCTCGTCGTCGACGGGGAGGTGGTCGCCGCCGCGGAGGAGGAGCGCTTCAGCCGCCGCAAGCACGGCAAGCGGCCGGTGCCGTTCTCCGCCTGGGAGCTGCCCGAGCTGTCGGCCCGCTGGTGCCTGGAGCACGCCGGGGTCCGCCCGGCCGAGCTGGACGCCGTGGCCTATTCCTTCGACCCCCGGCTGGCCCGTCCGGCCGCCGACATGGGCCTGTACGACCCGTGGGACGCGCTGCGCCTGGAGTACGCCCGGCGCGCCCCCGAGTTCCTCGCCGAGGCCCTGCCCGGCCTGGACCCCGACCGGGTGGTGCACGTCCCGCACCACGTGGCGCACGCCGCCTCCGCCGGACCGGCCTCGCCCTACCCCGACAGCGCCGTCCTCGTCCTCGACGGACGCGGCGAGTGCGCGAGCCACCTCGCGGGCCGCTACCGCGACGGCAAGCTCGACACCCTCGCCACCCAGGCGCTGCCCCACTCGCTGGGCCTGGTCTACGAGGACCTCACCGCCCACCTGGGCTTCCTGCGCAGCAGCGACGAGTACAAGGTGATGGCCCTCGCCTCCTACGGCACCCCCCGCTTCCTGCCCGAGCTGCGGACCCACGTCCACGCCACCGGCGACGGCGGGTTCCGCGCCCACGGCGTCGACTGGGCCGCCCTCGCCCCGGCCCGCGCGCCCGGCGAGCCCTGGACCCGCGACCATGCCGACCTCGCCGCCAGCACCCAGGCCGTGCTGGAGGAGACCCTGCTCGACCTGGTGCACTGGCTGTACCGCACCGCCGGCGGCGACGCCCTCGCCCTGGCCGGCGGGGTCGCCCTGAACTGCGTCGCCAACTCGAAGATCGCCGCGCGCGGTCCCTACGGCCACGTGTGGGTGCAGCCCGCCGCCGGGGACGCCGGCACCGCGCTCGGCGGCGCCCTGCACCTCGCCGAGGACCCGCGGCCCATGCCGGGCGCCGACCTCGGCCGCGGCTGGAGCGAGGAGGAGCTGCGCGCCTGGCTCGACTCCGCCGCCGTCCCCTACGAGCGGCCCGACGACGTCGCCGAGACCGTCGCCGAGGAGCTGGCCCGGGACGGGATCGTGGCCTGGTTCCAGGGCCGCAGCGAGTACGGGCCGCGCGCCCTCGGCCACCGCTCGCTGATGGCGCACCCCGGGCGCGCCGAGAACCTCGAACGGCTCAACTCCGTCAAGGGCCGCGAGGAGTTCCGCCCCGTCGCGCCGATGGTCCTCGCCGACCGGGCCCACGAGCTGTTCGCCGGGCCGCTGCCCAGCCCGTACATGCTGTTCGTGCACGACGTGGCGCCGCAGTGGCGGGACCGCATCCCGGCCGTGGTGCACGTCGACGGCACGGCCCGCATCCAGACCGTCGCCGAACGCCAGGAGCCGCTGGTGGCGCGGATGCTGGCCGCCTTCGAGCGCCGCACCGGACTGCCCGTCGTCGTCAACACCAGCCTCAACACCGCCGGCCGGCCCATGGTCGACGACCCGCGGGACGCCCTGGAGTGCTTCGGCTCCGCGCCGGTCGACCTGCTGGCCATCGGCCCGTTCGTGGTGCGGCGCGGCCGCATGTACGACGGCCGTGAGGCGCCGGGGCACGCCCGGGCGGCGCACGGGCACCCCGCGCCCGCCGAGCGGCCTGCGCACGGGCCCTTCCAGGGAGAGGCGGCCGTATGAGCAGCCCCGCCTACACCGTCGTCGTCCCCACCCTGGTGCGGGACACCCTCGCCGACTGCCTGGCCGCGCTCGTCGCCGCCCACGGCCCGCGGCCCGAGGCGATCGTCCTCGTCGACGACCGCCCGGAGCCCGACCCGGCGGCGCTGGAGCACGCGCTGGCCGTCCTCGGCGAACTCATCGACCGCACCACGGTCCTGCCGGGCGGCGCCCGCGGACCGGCCGCCGCCCGCAACACGGGGCTGCGCGCCGTCACCACCCCGTGGGTCGCCTTCCTCGACGACGACGTGCAGGTCGGCCCGCACTGGTGCGACCAGCTCGCCCAGGACCTCACCGACGCCGGACCCGACACCGCCGCGGTGCAGGGTGTGCTCGCCGTGCCCCTGCCGGGGGAGCGCCGCCCCACCGACTGGGAGCGCACCACCGCCGGCCTCGCCCGCGCCCGCTGGATCACCGCCGACATGGCCTACCGCACCGACGCCCTCAAGCAGGTCGGCGGCTTCGACGAACGCTTCCGCCGCGCCTTCCGCGAGGACGCCGACGTCGCGCTGCGCGTCCTCGACGCCGGCTGGCGGGTTCAGCGGGGCCGGCGCACCACCCGCCACCCGGTGCGGGCCACCGACCGCTGGGTCTCCCTGCGCAACCAGCGCGGCAACGCCGACGACGCGCTGATGCGCGCCCTGCACGGCCCCGACTGGTGGGAGAAGGCGGCCGCCCCGCGCGGCCGCATCCGCGCCCACCTCGCCATCACCGCGGCCGGGCTCGCCGCCTGCGCGCTGGCCGCGGCCGGCCGGCCCCGCGCCGCCGCCCTCGCCGGGCTCGGCTGGGCGCTGGGCACCGCCGAGTTCGCCCGGGCCCGCATCGCTCCCGGACCGCGCACCCGGGACGAGGTGACCACCATGCTCGCCACCAGCGTCCTCATCCCGCCCGCCGCGAGCTGGCACCGGATCAGCGGCGCCTGGCGGCACCGCTCCGCCCCGCCCTGGCGGGAGGTGGCCCGGTGAACCGGCCCGTACCCCACGACCGCCGCATCCGGCTGGTGCTGTTCGACCGCGACGGCACCCTCGTCGAGGACGTCCCCTACAACGGCGACCCCGACCTGGTCCGCCCCGTCCCGCACGCCGGCGAGGCCCTGGCCCTGCTGCGCGCCCGGTCCATCGCCACCGGCGTCGTCACCAACCAGTCGGGCGTGGCCCGCGGGCTGCTGAGCACGGCCGACGTACGGCGCGTCAACGAGCGCGTCGACGCCCTCCTCGGCCCGTTCGACGCGTGGGCGATCTGCCCGCACGGCCCCGACGACGGCTGCCACTGCCGCAAGCCGCAGCCCGGCATGGTCCTCCAGGCGGCCGCACGGCTCGGGGTCCCGCCCGACGAGACCGCCGTGATCGGCGACATCGGCGCCGACGTCGAGGCCGCCCGCCGGGCCGGCGCCCTGGGCGTCCTGGTGCCCACCCCGGTGACCCGCCCCGAGGAGACGGCCGCCGCCGAGCACGTCGCCCCGGACCTGCTCACCGCCGTACGGGCCCTGCTGCCGGCCGGGCCGCCCCAGGGGCACGTCCCCGACGACGAACGGCCCCCGGCCGTCCTGTCCGCGTCCGACCGGAGGCCGCGATGAGGGCCCTGGTCACCCGGCTCGACAGCTTCGGCGACGTCCTGCTCGCCGGGCCCGCGATCCGCGCCGTCGCCGCCCGCGCCGACCACGTCACCCTGCTGTGCGGCCCCCTCGGCGCCCCCGCCGCCCACCTGCTGCCCGGCGTCGACGAGGTGCTGGTCTGGGAGGCCCCCTGGGCCGGCTTCGAGCCGCCACCCGTGCGCCGCGCGGACGTCGAGGAGCTGATCGCGTCCGTCCACGCCGACACCGCGCTGGTCCTCACCTCCTTCCACCAGTCCCCGCTGCCCACCGCGCTGCTGCTGCGGCTGGCCGGCGTCGCCCGCATCGCCGCCGACAGCGAGGACTACCCCGGCTCCCTCCTCGACGTCCGCCACCACCGCGCCCCGCACGCCCACGAGGTGGACGCCGCCCTCGACCTCGCCGAGGCCGCCGGCTTCCCCCGGCCCGCCGACACCCGGCTGCGGATCCTGCCCCCGCCCGACACCACCGCCCTGACCGGCGCCGGCCCCTACGTCGTCGTGCACCCCGGGGCGAGCGTCCCGGCCCGCGCCTGGAGCCCAGCCCGCTGCGCCCAGGCGGTGCGCGCACTCGCCGACGCCGGACACCGCGTCGTGGTGACCGGCGGCCCCGGCGAACGCGCGCTGACCCGCCGCGTCGCCGGAGCCGACGGCGTCGACCTCGGCGGGCGCACCGGCGCCCCCGAGCTGGCCGGCGTCCTCGCCCGCGCCGACACCGTCGTCACCGGCAACACCGGCCCCGCCCACCTCGCGGCGGCCGTCGGCACGCCCGTGGTGTCGCTGTTCGCCCCCGTCGTACCGGCCGAGCGCTGGCGGCCCTACGGCGTCCCCTGCGTGCTGCTCGGCGACCAGGGAGCGCCCTGCGCCGACAGCCGCGCCCGGCAGTGCCCCGTCCCCGGGCACCCGTGCCTGGAGTCCGTGACCGCCCACGACGTCCGACTGGCCGTGGAGAAGGTGAGGCAGGCGTGAGGATCCTGATCTGGCACGTGCACGGCTCCTGGACGACGGCGTTCGTCCAGGGACCGCACACCTACCTCGTCCCCGTCACCCCCGACCGCGGACCCGACGGCCTCGGCCGCGCCCGCACCTGGGACTGGCCGGACAGCGTCGTCGAGGTCCCCCCGGAACGCCTGCGCCACACCGAGGTCGACCTCGTGGTCCTCCAGCGCCCGCACGAACTCGCCCTGGTCGACCGGTGGCTGGGGCGCCGCCCGCCGCTGGTGTACGTCGAGCACAACGCCCCGCACGGCGACGTGCCCGACACCCGGCACCCGGTCGCCGACCTGCCCGGCGTCACCCTCGTCCACGTCACCCACTTCAACCGGCTGATGTGGGACAACGGCCGCGCCGCGACCGAGGTCGTCGAGCACGGGATCATCGACCCCGGGCACCGCTGGACCGGCGAACTCCCGCACGGCGCCGTCGTCGTCAACGACCCGGTGCGCCGCGGCCGCACCACCGGCACCGACCTGCTGCCCGTGTTCGCGGACGTCGTGCCGCTGGACGTCTTCGGCATGCGCACCCACCAGCTGGACGTGCCCGGCACCACCACGCACGACCTGCCCCAGCACGCCCTGCACGCCGAGCTGGCCCGCCGCCGGGTGTACGTCCACCCGGTCCGCTGGACCTCGCTCGGCCTGTCGCTCCTCGAGGCGATGTTCCTGGGCATGCCGGTCGTCGCGCTCGCCACCACCGAGGTGACCGAGGCGGTGCCCGAGGGCGCCGGGGTGGTCTCCAACCGCCTGGACGTCCTGACCGACGCCGTACGGGACTTCGTCGCCGACCCGCTGCACGCCCGCCTGATCGGCGAGGCCGCGCGGGCCGCGGCGCTCGCCCGCTACGGGCTGACCCGCTTCCTGAACGACTGGGAGCGGCTGCTGAAGGAGGTGACCCGATGAGGATCGCCATGGTGTCCGAGCACGCGAGCCCGCTGGCCGCGCTCGGTGGCGTCGACGCCGGCGGCCAGAACGTGTACGTCGCGCGGCTCAGCGAGGAACTCGCCCGCCGCGGCCACGACGTCACGGTCTACACCCGCCGCGACTGCACCGACCTGCCCGACCGGGTGCCGCTGCCCGGCGGCGGTGTCGTCGAGCACGTCCAGGCCGGCCCGCCCGAACCGGTGCCCAAGGACGAACTCCTGCCCTACATGCCCGGGTTCGGCGCCCGGCTGGCCGCCGCCTGGCGGCACGAGCGGCCCGACCTGGTGCACGCCCACTTCTGGATGTCCGGCATGGCCGCCCGGATCGGCGCCCGCCCGCGCGGCGTCCCGGTCGTGCAGACCTTCCACGCCCTCGGCACCGTCAAGCGCCGCCACCAGGGCCGCCGGGACACCAGCCCCGGCGAACGCATCGGCATCGAGCGCCAGATCGGCCGCGGCTGCGCCCGGGTCCTGGCCACCTGCGCCGACGAGGTGTACGAACTCGCCGACATGGGCGTGCCGCCGCAGCACGTGTCCGTCGTGCCGTGCGGCGTGGACGCCGAGCACTTCCGGCCCGGCCGGCCCGGCACCGACGTTCCCGCACGGCGGGAGCGCCACCGGCTGCTCGCCTGCGGCCGCCTCGTGCGCCGCAAGGGCTACGACCGCGCCATCCGCGCCCTGACCCGGATCCCGGACGCCGAACTCCTCCTCGCCGGCGGCCCGCCCGCCGGGCTGCTGGAGGCCGACGACGAGGCCGAGCGCCTGCTGCTGCTGGCCGAACGCCTCGGCGTCGCCGACCGCGTACGGCTGCTCGGCGCGGTCGACCCGGCCCGGATGCCCGCCCTCATGGGCAGCTCCGACCTGGTGCTGTGCACCCCCGACTACGAGCCGTTCGGCATCGTCCCGCTGGAGGCCATGGCCTGCGGGGTGCCCGTCGTCGCCACCGACGTCGGCGGCCACCGCGACTCCGTCGCCGACGGCACCACCGGGCGGCTCGTCCCGACCGGCGACCCCGCGGCGATCGCCGCGACGGTCCGCGAACTCCTCACCGACGAACGGCTGCGCCGCCGCTACGGCGCCGCGGGCCGCGACCGGGTGATGGCCCGCTACACCTGGCAGCGCGTCGCCGACGGCGTCGAACAGATCTACCGGCAGGTCGTGGTCAGCCACACCCTGCCCTCGGAGTCCACGGAGGTGGCGTGATGAGCGTCCAGGAGACCACGGCCGTCGCCCACTGCGACCAACTCGCCCAGGCCATCCGCGCGTTCCGCGGCTCCGCGCACCGCACCGAGCACTGGGGCGAACGGCTCGCCGACGTGCTCTGCGGCGGCGGCCGGCTGCTCGCCGCCGGCAACGGCGGCAGCGCCGCCCAGGCCCAGCACCTGACCGCGGAGATCGTCGGCCGCTACCGCGACGACCGGCCGCCGTTCTCCGCGATCGCCCTGCACGCGGACACCTCCGCCACCACCGCCATCGCCAACGACTACGGCGTCGACCAGGTCTTCGCCCGGCAGGTCCGCGCCCACGGCCGCCCCGGCGACGTGCTGATGCTGCTGTCCACGTCCGGCGCCAGCGCCAACCTGCTGTCCGCGGCCGCCGCCGGCCGCGGCGCCGGACTGCGCGTATGGGCGCTGACCGGACCCGCGCCCAACCCGCTGACGGCGGGCAGCGACGAGGCCCTGTGCGTGGCGGCCCCCGTCGCGGCGACCGTCCAGGAACTGCACCTGGTGGCCGTCCACATGATCTGCGCGGCCTTCGACGCGGCCGTGGAACGGCGCCACGGGTGACGTCCCCGCGCCCGTGGCCCGCCGACCGCACCCCGACCGGAGGTGACATGACCGTGAACGCCCCGCTGGTCGTCGTCGGAGACGCCCTGCTCGACCGGGACCTCACCGGCACCGCCGACCGCCTCGCCCCCGACGCGCCCGTCCCGGTCGTCGCCGACTGCGCCGAACACCTGCGGCCCGGCGGCGCCGCCCTCGCCGCCTACCTCGCGGCGCGCGACGGCCGCCCGGTCACGCTGGTCACCGGGATCGGCGACGACGCGGCGAGCCGGGCCCTGCTGCGCCTCCTGGACGGACACGTCGAGGTGATCGCGCTGCCGCTGACCGGGCCGCTGTCGCAGAAGACCCGGGTGCTGGCCCGCGGCCGGCCCGTCGTCCGCCTCGACGCGGGCTCCGGCCGGGTCCGCGAGGCCACCGCCGAGGCCCGCGAGGCCCTGCGCCGGGCCCGCGCCGTCCTCGTCTCCGACTACGGCCGCGGCGCCGCCGACGCCCTGCGGGACGTCCTCGCCGAGCACCCCCCGCTGGTCTGGGACCCCCACCCGCGCGGCGGGCCGCCCGTGCCCGGCACCCGGCTCGTCACCCCCGCCGCGAAGGAGGCCCGCGCGGCCGCCGAGGGCGGCGAGAGCCTGCGCGACCTGTCCCGCGCGGCCGCCGACCTGGTACGGCGCTGGCGGGTCCCCGCCGTCACCGTCACCCTCGGCGCCCGCGGCGCGCTGCTGTCCTACGGCGAGAACCCGCTGCTGGTCCCCGCGCCCGCCGCGCACCACGGCGACCCGTGCGGCGCCGGCGACCGCTTCGCCGCCGCCGCGGCCGGGCTGCTCGCCGACGGCGCGCTCGTCGAGGAGGCCGTCGAGGGCGCCGTCCGCGCCGCGACCGAGTTCGTCGGGGCCGGGGGAGCGGGCGCCGCCCTGGACCCCGCCGACGCGCCCCCGCCCGTGGACGACCCGCGCGCCCTGATCGACGCCGTCCGCGCCCGGCAGGGCACCGTCGTCGCCGCCGGCGGCTGCTTCGACCTGCTGCACGCCGGGCACGTCGGCCTGCTCCAGGCGGCCCGCCGGCTCGGCGACTGCCTCGTGGTGTGCGTCAACTCCGACGCCTCCGTGCGCCGCCGCAAAGGCGAGGGCCGCCCGGTCACCCCGCTCGCCGACCGGGTCCGGGTGCTGCGCGCCCTCGCCTGCGTCGACGCGGTGGCCGTCTTCGACGAGGACACCCCCGAACGGCTCCTGGCCGACCTGCGCCCCGACATCTGGGTCAAGGGCGGCGACTACGAGGGCGCCGACCTGCCCGAGGCGGCCCTGCTCCAGGAGTGGGACGGCCAGGCGGTCCTGTTGCCCTATCTCGACGGCCGGTCCTCCACCGCCCTCATCGAGCGCGCCGCCGAGGGCCTCACCCGCACCGGCGCACCCGACGGCGCCCCCCGACCCGCCGACCGCACCGTTTCCGGGACCGGCTCCTGGACCGCGGAGGGCGTGCGGTGACCGGACGCCTCCTCGTCCTGCGGGCCCTCGGCCTCGGCGACCTGCTCGCCGGGGTGCCCGCCCTGCGCGCCCTGCGCCGCGCCTTCCCCGGCCACGAACTGGTCCTCGCCGCGCCCGCCGAGCTCGCGCCGGTCGCCCGGGCCACCGGCGCCGTCGACCGGCTGCTGCCCGCCGGCGCCCCCGGCCGGGCCGTGCCCCGCAGCCTCGACTGGACCGGGCCCCCGCCCGACGTCGCCGTCGACCTGCACGGCAACGGCCCGCCCAGCCACCGCCTGCTGCAGGCCCTGCGCCCGCGGCGCCTCCTCGCATTCGCGCACCCCGGGACCCCCGAGATCGAGGGCCCGCCCTGGTACGCCGAGGAACACGAACGCGCCCGCTGGTGCCGCCTGCTGGAGGCGTACGGCATCCCCGCCGACCCCACCGACCTGCGGCTGCCCCGCCCGGCCGGCCCCTCCCCGGCACCCGGCGCGGTCGTGCTCCATCCTGGCGCGGGCGCCCCCTCCCGGTGCTGGCCCCTCGACCGGTACGCGGTCGTCGCCGAGGCCCTGCGCGAGCGCGGCCTGCGCGTCGTCGTCACCGGAGGCCCGGGCGAGGACGACCTGGTCGCCGGGCTGGCCAAGCGGGCCGCGCTGCCCGACACCGACCTGTTCGGCGGCGGACTGCCCTTCCCGCGGCTGTCCGCGCTCGTCGCCGGCGCCCGGGCCGTGGTCAGCGGCGACACCGGCGTCGCCCACCTCGCCGTCGCCCACGCCACCGCGTCGGTGACCCTGTTCGGACCCACCCCGCCCAGCCGCTGGGGCCCGCCGGACGACGCCCGCCACCAGGTCCTGTGGCACCCCGGCCCGGACGGCGACCCGCACGGCACGGAGCCCGACCCGGCCCTGCTGCGCATCCGACCCGAGCACGTCCTGACAGCACTGGACCGGCTGCCATGACCCACACGACCCACTCCCGCACCGGCGTCGTCATCGCCACCCGCGACCGCGCCCCCCGCCTCGCCCGCACCCTGGACCACCTCCTGGCGCTGCCCGAGCGGCCCGAGATCCTGGTCGTCGACAACGCCTCCCGCGACGACACCCCGGCCCTGCTCGCCCGCCACCACCCCCGGGTGCGCACCCTGCGGCTGCCCGCCAACCGCGGCGCCCTCGCCCGCACCGAGGGCGTCCGCGCCCTGGGCACCCCCTACGTCGCCTTCAGCGACGACGACTCCTGGTGGGCGCCCGGCGCCCTGGAACGCGCCGCCCGCCACCTCGACGCCCACCCGCGGCTCGGCCTGCTCTCCGCCCGCACCCTGGTCGGCCCCGCCGCGGAGCCGGACCCGCTCAACGACGTCCTCGCCGGCTCCCCGCTGGGCCCCGCCGAGGACCTGCCCGGCGTCCAGGTCCTCGGCTTCCTCGCCTGCGCCTCCGTCGTCCGGCGCGACGCCTACCTCGACGCGGGCGGCTTCCACCCGGTGCTGTTCTTCGGCGGCGAGGAGACCCTGCTCGCCTACGACCTCGCCGCCCGCGGCTGGGGCGTCACCCACTGCCCGGACGTCGTCGCCCACCACCACCCGCCCCCCGCGCCCCCGGCGTCGCGCGCGGGCCGCAGCGCGCTGTTCCGCCGCAACGCGCTGCTCACCGACTGGCTGCGCCGCCCCCTGCCGCACGCCCTGGCCCGCACCCGGGACCTGGCCGCCGAGGCCCGCCACGACCCGCAGGCCCGCAGCGCCCTGCGCCAGGCGCTGGTCCGGCTGCCCGCCGCGCTGCGCGCCCGCCGCCCGCTGCCCCCGTACCTCGAAGAGGCCGCCCGCACCCTGGACGGAGCCCCCCGATGAGCGACCCGCGCCTGACCGTCGTCGTCATCACCCACGACCGGCGCCCCGAACTCCTGCGCACCCTCGACCGCCTCGCGGCACTCCCCGAGGAGCCCCCGGTGATCGTCACCGACAACGGCTCCACCGACGGCACCGCCGAGGCGGTCGCCCGCCGCCACCCCGGGGTGACCCTGCTGCGCCCCGGACGCAACCTCGGCGCGATCGGGCGCAACCTGGCGGTCCGTCAGGTGCGCACGCCCTACGTGGTGTTCTGCGACGACGACACCTGGTGGGACCCCGGCTCACCCGCGGGCGCGGCCGACCTGCTGGACCGGCACCCCGCGCTCGCCTCCGTCACCGCCCGGATCGTCGTGGAGCCCGGCGGCACCGACGACCCCATCGTCGAGGAACTGCGCGCCTCCCCGCTGGCCCGGCCGTCCTGGATGCCCGGCCCGGTCCTCGGCTCGTTCCTCGCGGGCGCGACCGTGCTGCGCACCGACGCCTTCCGCACCGCCGGCGGCTTCCACCCCCGGCTGTGGCTCGGCGGGGAGGAGGAACTGCTCGCGGCCGACCTCGCGTCGGGCGGCTGGTGGCTCACCTACGCCGACCACCTGACGGTCCACCACCAGGCGTCCACGGTGCGCGACCCCACGCTGCGCCGGGCCCACGGCATCCGCAACACCCTGTGGTTCACCTGGCTGCGCCGCCCGCTCCGGCCCGCGCTGCGCCGCACCCTGTTCCTGGCCCGCACGGTCCCGCGGGACAGGGTCTCGCTGCGCGCCTTCGCCGAGGCCGCGGCGGCCCTGCCCTGGGTGCTCAGGGAACGGCGCGTGCTGCCCGTCGAGGTGGAGGAACGGTTCCGCCTGCTGGAGGACGTCCAGCGCCGGTCGACGGCGCGGCAGTACACGGGGTGACCGCAGCGCGTCCGATCACCGTCCGACGCGGGGCCTCAGCCGTGGGAGCGGGGGCCGCCCGGTGGCTCCGTCCACCGGCACAGCAGCCGGAACGCCGCGAACAGCGACAGCGGCCAGACACCGGCGAACGCCCAGATCACCCCGGGTTCGCCGGTGACGATGCCGGCCACCATCAGGCCCACGGCCACGGCCAGCCACCCCGCCACGACCCAGGGGCGCGGGGACCAGGCCGCCAGCCGGGCCAGCCGGGGATGTCGGCAGTGGGTGCGCAGCCGCCGGTCCAGCCGGCGGTCGCGGCGCAGCACGCGCTCCATCTCGTCCAGGATGCGCTGTTCGTGATCGGGAAGCCGGCCGGTGGTCACTGGGCCCTCCTGATGCTGCGGGGGGTGCGCACCCGGAGCGAGTGCCCCGTGGACCCCCGGGACTAACCGGTGCGGGACGGCTCGAGGAGCGCCGCCAGGGCGTCGGCACCGTCCCGTGCGGTGCCCTCGCGCAGGTCGTCGCGGATCCGCCCGGCCGCCGCCCGCCCGTGGGTCAGGCACCAGTCCCACCACCGCCGCAGCTCCGCCGCGTCCAGCGCGTCGGCGGGCACCAGCGCGGGCCAGCCGCAGGCGCGGGCCTGCGCCGTGACCTTCGCGCCGCCCGCCACCGGGTCCACGGCCAGCGCGGGCACTCCCGAGCGCAGGGCGAGCACCAGCCCGTGCAGCCGGTCGGTGACCACCAGGTCCAGCCGGGCGAGCACCGCCTCCACCTGGGCGGCGGTGGAGCCGAGCCGCCAGTCGTGGGCGTCGAGGCGGGTCTCCAGCTCCAGCCGGGCGCAGTCGCGTCCGGCCAGCCACCGCGTGACCTGCTCGGCCACGTGCCCGTGGCGCCGTCGGTCGCCGTACTCGTGCTGGCCGTGGGTGAGGACGACGCCGACCACCGGCCCGGCGGACGGGGGCCGCGGGGCCCGGGCGGCGAGGTCCAGGGAGGGCTCGGTGCCGGGCGCGTCCCGCGGCAGCACCCGGTGGAAGCCGCGCACCGCGGGCCCGTCCGGATCGAGGACCGACGTCCCGACCGCGATCCGCACGCACTCCGCGAACCGCCGGTGCAGTCCCTCGACCTGGGGCCCGTGCGCGGGGCCGCAGACGAACACCACGTGCGAGTAGTCCCGGGGCCGGGCGTCCTCCAGGTGCAGCGCGTCCGGCCGGAACCCGGGACTCCAGGCGACGTCGTGGGCGACGCCGGCCCGGTCCAGCACCTCCCGGACCCGGTCCAGGGCCAGCACGTCCCCGGCGGTCGCCTCCCCGTCCAGGAAACTGAACCACCCGGTCAGCAGGACCCGCCGTACCGACTCCATCGCGGGGCCGGGTGCCCAGCCGGGCGGAGGGCATGCCGGGGCAGCGGGGGCGCTCAGTCGGGGGGCGTGCGGCGGCGGCGCCGCTCGCGGCGGACCTCCACCGCGAGGGGCAGTAGGGAGAGCAGCACCACGAGCGCCACCAGCGGCAGCAGCCAGTCGTCGACCTGCGGCACCGACGCGCCGAGGAGGTACCCGGCGAGCACCAGGCTCTGCGACCACAGCAGCCCGCCCACGACCTGCCAGAGCGTGAAGGGCCGCACCGGCACGCCCAGGGCGCCGGCCGCCGGGTGCAGCACCGTGCGCAGCAGCGGGACGAACCGGCCTATCACCAGGGCCTTGCCGTAGCCGTAGCGGGCCAGCAGCCGTTCCGCGCGGCCCGCGGCCTCCTCCAGGCGCCCTCCCGGGGAGCGGGCCAGCAGCGCCCGCCCGCCGTGCCGCCCGATCAGGAACCCCACCTGGCCCCCGGCGACCGCCCCGACGGCCGCGCACAGCAGCACCTGCCACAGCTCCAGCGGCGCCCGGCCGTCCGTGCCGCTCGCGCACAGCACCCCGGCCGGGAACAGCAGGGTGTCACCGGGCAGGAAGAAGCCGACCACGAGCAGTCCCGACTCGGCGAAGACGACCGCCAGCACCCCGAGCGCGCCGAAGGCGGCCAGTACCGAGGAGCTGTCCGTCGGGTTGACGGCGATCACCGCGCTCGCCTCCCGGCTGCCTCGTCGACTCGTCCCGCGCCGTGGTCCGTCCCGCGTCCGGCCCGGTCGCGCTCTGCGTCCAGCATCGCGTGCGGACGGCGGCCGCGCCCGTCCCGGCGCGCGGACCGGGTCCGGGCGGACGGGACGTGGACGGTCGGGGCGGGGACGGACGGGACGCCGGGACGCCCGCGGGTCAGCCGGTCTTGCGGGCCACGCCCGCGTAGAAGCCGATCAGCTCGGAGCCGGGGGGCGGCGGGGTGTCCGGGCGCCAGTAGGGGACCTGGGCCAGCCCGGGCTCGACCAGCTCGAAGCCGTCGAAGAGCCGCTCGACCTGGGCCCGGGTGCGCAGGTTGAGGCTGGCGGTGGCCCGCTGGTAGACGGCCTGGGCCTCGCTGCGGTCGGCGAAGTCGCCGGTGGCGTGCGACAGCACCAGGTAGCTGCCCGCCGGGAGCGCGTCGCGCAGGGTGGCGACGACCCGCTCCGGCTCGTCGGCGTCGGTGAGGAAGTGCAGGATCGCGACGAGCAGCAGCGCCACGGGCCGGTCGAAGTCGATGATCCGGCGGATGTCCGGGTGCTCCACGACGCCCCGCGGGTCGCGCAGGTCGGCCAGCACCACCGAGTTGGTGCCGGAGGCGCTGAGCAGCGCGCCGGCGTGCGCCGCGACGATCGGGTCGTTGTCGACGTAGGCCACGCGCACGTCCGGTGCCGCCGCCCGGGCGATCTCGTGGACGTTGGGCGAGGTGGGCAGCCCGGTGCCGATGTCGAGGAGCTGCCGCACGCCGCTGTCCACGACGTACCGCACGGCGCGCTGGAGGAAGGCGCGGTTGGCCCGCAGCCCCGGCCGCACCTCGGGCGCGGCGGCCTCCAGCCGCTCGGCGGCTTCCTGGTCCACCTCGTAGTTGTCCTTGCCGCCCAGCAGGTAGTCGTAGATCCGGGCCGGATGCGGCCTGCTGGTGTCGATGTCCTCGGCGCGGAAGCCGTCCTGTGTCACCCTGCGCTCCTCTCGAGGGCCGCCCCGTCCCGCTCCCGGACGGCCGAGCACAGCTTCCCACACCAACTGGCCTGCTCCGGACGCGGGTTGTGCCCGCGGGCGGAGTACCCCGGCGTGGCCGGACGGCCCCTCGGGTCCCGTGTCCGGCAGGATCGGAGTCCGACAGCCAACCGGACAGGAAAGTGGACAACATGACCGACCAGCTCACCGTCAGCGTCCTGGGCACCGGCATCATGGGCGCCGCGATGGCCCGCAACCTCGCCCGCGCCGGGCACACCGTGCGCGCCTGGAACCGCAGCCGCGCCAAGGCCGAGCCGCTGGCCGCCGACGGCGTCACGGTGGCCGGCACCCCGGCCGAGGCCGTCATGGACGCGGACGTCGTGCTGACCATGCTCTACGACGGTCCGGCCGTCCTGGACGTGATGCGCCGGGCCGCGCCCGGGCTGCGCGAGGGCGCCGCCTGGGTGCAGTCGACGACCGTGGGCGTCGAGGCGGTGGAGGAGCTGGCCGGCTTCGCCCGCGAGCACGCGCTGGTGTTCTTCGACGCGCCGGTGCTGGGCACCCGCCAGCCCGCCGAGGCGGGCGAACTGCTGGTCCTGGCCGCCGGCCCCGAGGCGGGGCGCGCGGCGGTGGCGCCGGTGCTGAACGCGGTGGGGGCGCGCACGGTGTGGACCGGTGAGGACGGCGCCGGGGCCGGCGCGACCCGCCTCAAGCTGGTCGCCAACAGCTGGGTCATCGCGGCCACCGCCGCGCTGGGCGAGGTGCTGGCCCTGGCGCGCGGGCTCGGCGTGGAGCCGCAGCACTTCTTCGACGCGATCGCGGGCGGCCCGCTGGACATGGGCTACCTGCGGGCCAAGTCCTCGCTGATCCTGCACGACCAGCTGACCCCGCCGCAGTTCGCGGTGGACACGGCCGCCAAGGACGCGCGGCTGATCGTGCGGGCGGGGGAGCGCAGCGGCGTGCGCCTGGACGTGGCCGAGGCGGCCGCGCGGCGCCTGGAGCGCGCGGCCGCGCAGGGCCACGCCGACGAGGACATGGCCGCCGCGTACTTCGCCAGCTTCCCCGAGGACCCCGCGTGACGCCGGGCGCCGCCCGGGAGGGGTGACACGGCCGTCAGCCCCTCGTCCCCGCCCCGATGACCGACAGCAGGCGCAGCCGCTCGTAGCTCTCACTGCCCGGGACCGCCGTGTACACGAGCAGCATGTGCGACTGGTCCGGGTCGAGCAGCCGCTGGCAGTTCAGTTCCAGCACGCCGACCTCGGGGTGGACGTACCGCTTGACCTCGTGCGGGTGGATGCCGATCTCGTGCTTGTCCCAGAGGCCGCGGAACTCCGCACTGCGCGCGCGCAGCAGCTCGACGCAGTGCGCGGCCCGGGAGCCGGGGCCCCGGAGCGTGGCCAGTTCCCGCAGGCCGGACACGAACACGCGGGAGAGGAACGCGTGGTCCTCGGCCACGTACAGCGACCGGGTGGCCGGGTCGGTGAACCAGCGGTAGCCGATGCTGCGGGCGAGGCCCTCGTGGCGGGTCGTGTCGCCGGTCAGCGCGACCCCGAGCGGGGTCTGGCGCAGCGTCTCGCCGAGTTCGGTGACGATCTCGGCGGGGGTGTCGTCCAGCCGGTCGAAGATGCGGAGCAGACCGGGGCTGATGTGCTCCCCGGTCGTGCCCCGGACGGGCGGGGCCTGCCCGGCGAGCCGGAAGAGGTGGTCGCGCTCGTCCAGGGAGAGGTGGAGGCCCTGGGCGATGGCGGCGATCATCTGCTCGGACGGCTGCGGGCCGCGTGCGCGTTCCAGCCGGGCGTAGTAGTCGGTCGACATGTGGCAGAGCGCGGCGACCTCCTCACGGCGCAGCCCGGTGGTCCTGCGGCGCTGTCCGCGCGGCAGGCCCACGTCCTCCGGTTGCAGCCGTTCCCGGCGACGCCGCAGGAAAGCGGCCAGTCCGGCGCGGTCGATCTCCATGCGTCTCCCTCCACGGCACTAGGGGGTGTCTCGTCGATCAGGCCGGATCAGGGAGCGGCGTCCGGTGCCGCACCTCGCCGCGTTGTCGTCGGTCCCCGATGCTCCGCATCGACTCCCTCCTCCGCCTTGCGATGCACGGCACCGGACGCCGCTCCCTGATCCGGCCTGATCGACGAGACACCCCCTAGTCCCTTTCTACCGCCCGCCGTCACCCGCAGCCACGGCCTGCCGATCCCCCCTTGGCGCGGTGAGCGGGCCGGGCCGCCGCAGCACGGCCCGCGGATCAGTGGATCGGCAGGCCCTGGATGGCCCCGAGCCGCGTCGTCACTGTGGGGGCAAACGGACCGAACGGAAGTGACCCCTCATGCCACGCCACACCACCGACATCCCCCTGCCCGACCTGTCCGGCAGGCGCGCCGTCGTCACCGGCGCCAGCGACGGCATCGGACTCGGCATCGCCGCCCGGCTCGCCGCCGCGGGCGCCGAGGTCGTCCTGCCGGTGCGCAACCCGGCCAAGGGGGAGAGCGCCGTCGCCGTCGTCCGCGGCCGGGTCCCCGGCGCGCGGGTCTCGCTGCGCACCCTCGACCTGTCGTCGCTGGAGTCGGTCGCCACTCTCGGCGACACCCTGCTCGCCGAGGGCCGGCCCGTGCACCTCCTGGTCAACAACGCCGGGGTCATGACACCGCCCGAGCGGCGGACGACCGCCGACGGCTTCGAGCTGCAGTTCGGCACCAACCACCTCGGGCACGTCGCCCTCGTCGGCCGTCTGCTGCCGCTGCTGCGGGCCGGACACGCACGGGTGACCTCCCAGATCAGCGTGGCCGCGAGCCGGAACGCCATCCACTGGGCGGACCTGAACTGGGAGAAGTCCTACGACGGCATGAAGGCCTACAGCCAGTCGAAGATCGCCCTCGGACTCTTCGGCCTCGAACTCGAGCGCCGCAGCCGGGACCAGGGCTGGGGCATCACGAGCAACCTCGCCCACCCCGGGGTCGCGCCCACGAGCCTGCTCGCCGCGCGCCCCGAGATCGGCCGGCCCCAGGACACCCTGGGCGTCCGGGCCATCCGCTTCCTGTCCGCCCGGGGAATCCTCGTCGGCACGGTGGAGAGCGCGGCGCTGCCCGCCCTGTACGCCGCCGCCTCCACCGACGCCCGGGGCGGCACGCTGTACGGACCGAGCGGCCCCGGCCGGCTCGGGGGACCGCCCGCCGAACAGAAGACGTACTCCCGCCTGACCAACACCGAGGAGGCCCGGCGGGTGTGGGAGGTCTCCGAGGAGCTGTCCGGCGTGCGGTTCACCGGCTGAGACCACCGGCTGGGAGCGGGCACCCCGCGGGGGCTCACCCGCCGTAGGTCTCCCGCAGTTCGACCTTGCGCACCTTTCCCGACACCGTCATCGGGAACGCGTCCAGCACCTGCACCCTGCTGGGGACCTTGTAGTGGGCGAGCCGCCCCGCACAGAAGGCGCGCACCTCCTCCAGGGTCGGCGGGTCGGCCGGGTCGCGCGGGATGACGCAGGCCAGCACCTCCTCGCCGTAGGTGGCGTGCGGCACGCCCACCACCTGCACGTCCCTGACCTTGGGGTGGCCGTAGAGGAACTCCTCGATCTCGCGCGGGTAGATGTTCTCGCCACCCCGGATGATCATGTCCTTGATGCGGCCGACGATCTCCACGTACCCGTCCGGGCGCATCACCGCGAGGTCGCCGGTGTGCATCCAGCGGGCCGCGTCGACGGCCTCGGCGGTCTTCTCCGGTTCCTGCCAGTAGCCGAGCATCACGCTGTAGCCGCGGGTGCACAGCTCGCCCGCCGTGCCGCGCGGCCGGGTGACGCCGGTGACCGGGTCGACGACCTTGACCTCCAGGTGGGGCAGCACCCGCCCGACGGTGGCCGTGCGGTGCTCCAGGCCGTCGTCGACGCGGGTCTGCAGCGACACCGGCGAGGTCTCGGTCATGCCGTAGCAGATGGACACCTCCTCCATGTGCATCTCCGCCATCACCCGCTTCATCACCTCCACCGGGCAGGGCGAGCCCGCCATGATGCCGGTGCGCAGGGACGACAGGTCGTACGACGCGAAGTCCGGCAGGTTCAGCTCGGCGATGAACATCGTCGGCACCCCGTACAGGGAGGTGCAGCGCTCCCGCTGGACGGCCTCCAGGGTCGCCGCGGGGTCGAAGGACGGCGCCGGGATCACCAGGCACGCGCCGTGCGAGGTGGCCGCCAGGTTGCCCATGACCATGCCGAAGCAGTGGTAGAAGGGCACCGGCACGCACACCCGGTCCTGCTCGGTGTAGGAGATCAGCTCCCCGACGAAGAAGCCGTTGTTGAGGATGTTGTGGTGGGAGAGCGTGGCGCCCTTGGGGAAGCCGGTGGTGCCCGAGGTGTACTGGATGTTGATCGGGTCGTCGCAGGACAGCTCGTCGTACGTCACGTCCGGGCGGGCCCGGCCCAGCAGCGCGTCCCAGCTCGGGTCGCCGATGTACACGACCTCCCGCAGCGCGGGGCACCTGCCGCGCACCTGGTCGACCATCGCCCGGTAGTCGCTGCTCTTGTGGCTCAGGGAGGAGAACAGCAGGCACACGCCGGCCTGGTTGAGGACGTACTCGACCTCGTGGGTGCGGTAGGCCGGGTTGATGTTCACCATGATCGCGCCGATGCGGGCGGTGGCGTACTGGACGAGCACCCACTCGGGGCAGTTGACGGCCCAGATGCCCACCCGGTCGCCCTTGCCGACGCCGGTCACGCGCAGCGCCCGCGCCAGTTCCTCCACCTCGGCGCCGAACTCCGCGTACGTCCAGCGCCGCCCCGAGGGCACGTCGACCAGGACCTCGCGGTCCGGCCAGGCGGCGACGGCCCGGTCCAGGTTGGCCCCGATGGTGTCGCCCAGCAGGACGGTGTCGCCGGTGCCGTGGGCGTACGACAGCGGCGGCGGCAGGGGCGACTGGGGCGACTCGGGCGACTCGGGCGACTCGGGCGTAGGGGCGCTCACCGGAAGTCCTCCTCGCGGTACTCGTCGGCCGACCCGGCGGCCGTGGCCTCGCGCAGCTCGATCCGGCGGATCTTGCCGGACACCGTCTTGGGCAGCGGGGCGAACTCCAGCCGCCGGACGCGCTTGTAGGGCGCCAGCACCTGGCGGGAGTGCTCGAACAGCACCTTCGCGGTGTCCGGGCCCGGCTCCCAGCCCTCGGCGAGCACCACGTACGCCTTCGGCACGGCGAGGCGCACCTCGTCCGGCGCCGGCACCACCGCGGCCTCGGCGACGGCCTCGTGCTCCAGCAGCGCGCTCTCCAGCTCGAACGGGCTGATCTTGTAGTCGGAGGCCTTGAAGACGTCGTCGGCGCGGCCGACGTAGGTGATGTAGCCGTCCTCGTCCCGGGAGCCGATGTCGCCGGTGCGGTAGTAGCCGCCGGCCATCACCTCCGCCGTGCGGTCGGCGTCGCCGTGGTAGCCGGCCATCAGGCCGACCGGGCGCTCGGACAGGTCCAGCGCGATCTCGCCCTCGGCGGCGCCGGGCGCGCCGGAGACCGGGTCGAGCAGTTCCACCCGGTAGCCGGGGCTGGGGCGGCCCATGGAGCCCGTCTTCAGCGGCTGGCCGGGCGGGTTGGCGACCTGCACGGCCGTCTCGGTCTGCCCGAAGCCGTCCCGGACGGTCACGCCCCAGGCCTGCCGCACCTGCTCGATCACCTCGGGGTTCAGCGGCTCGCCGGCCGCCACCGCCTCGCGCGGCGTGGTCCGCAGCTGGGTCAGGTCGGCCTGGATGAGCATCCGCCACACGGTCGGCGGCGCGCAGAACGTCGTCACGCCCGCCCGGTCCATCTCGGCCATCAGCCGGGCCGCGTCGAAGCGCGTGTAGTTGTGGATGAAGACGGTCGCCTCGGCGTTCCACGGCGCGAACAGGTTGGACCAGGCGTGCTTGGCCCAGCCGGGCGAGGAGATGTTCAGGTGCACGTCGCCGGGGCGCAGCCCGATCCAGTACATCGTGGCCAGGTGGCCGATCGGGTACGAGGTGTGGGTGTGCTCGACCAGCTTGGGGCGGGCGGTGGTGCCCGAGGTGAAGTACAGCATCAGCGGGTCGTCGGCCAGGGTCGGCCCGTCGGGCAGGAACTCGGCGGGCGCCGCGTAGACGTCCTCGTACGGCTCCCAGCCCTCCCGGGGCAGGCCGCCGACGCTGATGCGGGTGTACGTGCCCGGCACGTCGTCGAACTTGCCGGTGTCCTCGGCCCGCACGATCACGTGCGCGACCCGGCCGCGCTCGACGCGGTCGCCGAGGTCGGCCGGGCCCAGCAGCGGGGTCGCCGGAATGACGACGGCCCGCAGCTTCATCGCCGCGAGCGCGGTCTCCCACAGCTCGACCTGGTTGCCCAGCATCACCAGGACGCGGTCCTCGGCGCCCACGCCCCGGTCCCGCAGCCAGTTCGCGGCGCGGTCCGAGCGCTCGGCCATCTCCGCGAAGGAGACCCGGACCTCGGAGCCGTCCTCCTCCACGATGTGCAGGGCGGTGCGGTCGTTGCCGTCCGCGATGACGTCGAACCAGTCGAGGGCCCAGTTGAACCGCTCCGGCCGGGGCCAGCGGAACCCCTCGTACGCCGTGGCCCAGTCCGCGCGGTGTTCCAGCAGGAAGTCCCGTGCCCCGCGGAAACTCTCCGTCGCCGTCGTCATCCGTCCTCCTCGTTCAGGTGGCCGCCCGTCTCCGGGAGGCCCGCCGGTGCCCGGGCGGTCCCGGTGCCCGTCGGCGCACTCCCGCGGTACCGGACCATTGCCGGACGGCTCTCTGCCATCGTGTAATCCGTGATGCAGGTCTCACTACCCCCGAACGGGGGTGTGCGCGGCGCAACGACACGGCTCGGCCGCGGGGAGAGGGCGGAACAGGTGGCAGCAGACGCGTCCGGAACCATGCTGATGCGCGGTGCGCTGGCGCGGCTGCGGCGCGCCACGGGACTGCCGGTCGCCTTCGGCGGGCTGGTGGAGCCCGGGCAGCGGCGGGTGCGCCTGAGCGAGCTGAGCGGCGCGGCCACCTTCGCGCTGCGCGGCCTCGCGGTGACCTCCGGCAACGGCCTGGGCGGCAAGACCCTGGCCCTGTCCCGGCCGTGCGCGGTGACGGACTACTCCCTGTCCCGGCAGATCAGCCACGAGTACGACGCGGCGGTCGCCGAGGAGGGACTGCGCTCGGTGGTCGCGGTCCCGGTCGTCGTGCGGCGCCGGGTGCGCGGGGTGCTGTACGGCGCGCTGCGCACCGCCCAGCCGCTGGGCGACCGCACGCTGGGCGCGGCCGTGGACGCGGCGCGCGACCTGGAGCAGGCGCTGGTCGTGCAGGAGCAGGCGCACGACCTGCTGGCGGCGGCCCGCCCGCGGGACACGCCGCCCGGGGTGCCCGGCCCGGTGCCGGGCTGGGAGCAGGTCCGCGAGGCGCACGCGGCCCTGCGCGCGCTGGCCCCGCGCATCACCGACCCCGCGCTGCGCGAGGAGCTGCTGACCGCGTGCGGCCTGCTGACGACCGGCGTGCCGGACGGCGGGGTGACCCTGGCCCCGCGCGAGCTGGACGTGCTGTCCTGCGTGGCGTCCGGCGCGACCAACGCGGTGGCCGCCGCCCGGCTGGGGCTGCGCCCGGAGACCGTCAAGGGCTACCTGCGCTCGGCCATGCGCAAGCTGGGCGCCCACACCCGGGGGGAGGCGGTGGCCGCGGCACGGCGGAAGGGACTGCTGCCCTGATTCCGGACGGGTGACCGACGGACAGGTGACCGAATTTCTCCCCGCGGCCGCCTGTTATATCCCTCACCACACCGTGCCTCCGAAATTCAATGAGACGTTGCCTAGAATTTGGCTCGAACACGACACACGGAGGGGAGCGGTGACCGTGCGACGGGACTTCCAGGAGTCTGCCCGATGCCGCTCCGACCTGGTCATCGGCCGGGACGAACTGGTGACCGCGGCCCGTGACCAACTGGCCCGCGGCGGCAGCGTGCTGCTCCACGGCCCGGCCGGAATAGGAAAGTCCACCGTCCTGCGCGCTTTGGCCGCGGATTACGGCGAGGCGGCGCGCGTGTTGCGCTGCTCGGCGACCGAGTCCGAATCGCACCTGCCCTTCCTGGCGCTGGCGGACCTGCTCGGCCTCGTCCTGGAGGAGGTGGCCGGCAAGCTCCCCACGGCCCAGCGCACCGCCCTGGAGTCGGCGCTGACCGGACGAGGCGAATCGACTCTGCAGAACGACGGGCTCGCCCTGCGCCTCGCCGTGCTCTCCGCGCTGCGCGCCCTGGCCGCCGACGGCCCCGTCCTGGTCGTCGCCGACGACCTGCAGTGGCTGGACGCCGCCAGCGCCGAACTCCTCGGCTTCGCCGCCCGCCGGCTCGGCGACACCCCCGTCCAGCTGCTCTGCGCGGTGCGCACCGAGGGCCAGGAGTACGACCGCCACCTGCGCGCCAGTCCGCCGGACACCCTCGCCGTCCGCCTCGACCCGCTCTCCCGCGCCCAGATCTCCGCCCTGCTCGACCACCGCGGCTACACCGACCTGCCCCGCTCCACCGTCCGCGAGATCCACCGCACCAGCGGCGGCAACCCGCTGTTCGCCCTGGAGCTCGGCCGCGCCCTCGGCGAGAACCCCACCCCGCCGCGCCCCGGCGAGCCGCTGCCGGTGCCGACCTCGCTGCGCGCCCTGGTGCTCAGCCGCCTCGACATGCTCTCCGCCGACGCCCGCCGCACCCTGCTCGTCGCCAGCGCCGGCGCCCGCCCCACCCTGGGGCTGCTGCGCGCGGCCGGCCGCGAGAACGCCGAGGCCGAGACCACCCAGGCCGCCGCCCTCGGCCTGCTCGCCACCGAGCCCGAGGGCCCCGCCGTACGGTTCGCGCACCCGCTGATCTCCGCCGCCCTCTACGCCGAGGCACCCGCGCGGGAACGGCGCGCCGCGCACGCGGCACTGTCCACCGCGGCCTCCGACCCCATCGAGCGGGCCCGCCACCTCGCCCTCGCCACCACCGGCACCGACCCGGACGTCGCCGCCCGCCTGGCCGGCGCCGCCGCCCTGGCCCGGGAGCGCGGCGCGCCCTCCGTCGCCGCCGCGCTCGGCCTGCTCGCCGCCCGGCACACCCCCGCCGAGGGCACCCCGGGCCCCGACGAGCGGCGCCTGCTGGCCGCCGAGGACGCCATCACCGCCGGCGAGACCGACCTCGCCCGGGACATCGCGCACGACGTGCTGGGCCGCGCCACCGGGGGGGCCGCCCGGGTGCGGGCCTGGATGGTGGTCATCGAGTCCGCCGGGCAGTCCCTCGGCGACGTCGACGCCGTCTTCCCGCAGGTGCTCGCCGACGCCGGCGACGACCCCCGGCTGCTCGCCCTGGTCCACTACCAGCTGGCCTGGCGTGGGCTGGTCGTCGAGGGCGACTTCGCCGAGGCCCGCCAGGAGGCCGCGCACGCGGCGGAGCTGGCCGCCCGCGGCGGCGACCGGCGCACCGAGCTGATGGCGCTGTCCTTCCAGGCCTCGACCGAGACCCTGATGGGCCACCCGGACGCCCCGGCCACCATCAAGAAGGCCCTGCGCGAACCCCAGGACCCGTACGTGGCCTGCCACCACAACGGTGCCGGCGCCGCCCGCTTCCGCTGGCTGCTGATGAGCGACCAGCTCCCCGAGGCCCGGACGACCATCACCGCGCTGCTGCGCGAGGTGCGCCGGCGGGGCATGGTCGAGAGCGAGGTCCACTTCCAGCGCTTCCTCGCCGACACCGAGCTGCGCTCCGGGCACTGCGGGCGCGCCCTGGACCTGGCCCGCGAGAGCCTGCGTCTGGCCCGCGACTCCGGCATCGGGCTGGGCGCCTCCGCCATGCTCGCCTCGCTCGCCGAGGCGTCCGGCGGCGACGTCGACCGGGCCCTGGTCCTGGCCCGCGAGGCCGCCGGGCGGGCCGAGGAGGACGGCGACCAGATGTACCTCTCGCGCGCCCTGGCCGCCCTCGGCTACGCCCAGCTGGTCGCGGGCGACGCGGCGGGCGCGGTCGGCTCGCTGCGCCGGGTGCGCGAGCTGGAGCACGGCCTGGGCATCAACGACCCCGCGCGCGGCCGCTGGCAGGGCGACCTCGCCGAGGCGCTGGTGCGCACCGGGGAGGTCGGCGAGGCGCAGGAGCTCATCGACGTCACCCGGGCGCACGCGCTGCGGCTCGGCCGGGAGAGCGTGCTCGCGGTGCTGGACCGCGCGGAGGCGCTGGTGCGGGCGGCGCGCGGCGAGACCGAGGACGCCGTCGACCGCCTGACGTCCGTCCAGGACCGGCTGGCCAAGCTGGGCTACGGCCTGGAGGAGGCCCGGGCCGCGTTCGCGCTGGCCCGGCTGCGCGCCGCCCCCGGGTCCGGCCCGGCGTCGTACGACGAGGCGGCCCGGCTGTTCCGGCGCTGCCGCGCGCTGCCGTGGCTGCGGCAGGTGGAGCGGGCCGCGTCGGCGGACGCGGAGCCGCCGGCCCCGGTGCCGCCCGCCGCGTCCGTGCCCGCGTCGGACGCGCTGGACGGGCTGGCGGCGATGGAGCGGCAGGTGGCGGCGCTGGTGATGGAGGGCGCCACCAACCGGGAGATCGCCGCGCGCCTGTTCATCAGCGTCAAGACCGTCGAGGCCACCCTGACCCGTGTCTACCGCAAGCTCGGCATCCGCTCCCGCGTGGACATCGTGCGCCTGGCGGCGGGCCGGCACGCGACGTAGGCCGGTCGTCGGGTCCGACCGAGGGTTTTCCCTGTCCCAAGTCCCTTAGGGGGTTCCCTCATTGGGGCGCGGGCGGGCCGGCCCTAGGTTGAGTGATGTGCCGCTCGCCCGGGCACACGGGGGGCCGGTCCCGCGGTCCCCGTGCACACGCTCCGCCCGCGCGACGCACCGACGACCACAGCACACGCCGATCCACTTCCGGCGACCGAGTCTCCTGCCAGGGCGACAGCGGCGGTCCCCTGTTCCTCGGGGGCGTCCTGGCAGGGATCACTTCCCGTGGCGCCCTCCGGCCCGCGCCACCGGGACGCACGACTCCCGGGCATCACCCGGGTGACGAACCAGGGGGCGCTGCGGGCCTCCACGAGCGGCCCGCAGCGTCCCCTCTCCACGTGCGGCCCCCGCCCCGCCCGGGCGGCGCGCTCAGGCGCGGACCGTCCCGAACCGGATGTCGTACGACGTCCCCGGGTGCATCACGGCCAGCATCCGCCCGGCCTCCTCGACGACCTCCCCGCGCGCCCGCCGCGTCAGCGGGTCGAAGGGCTCGACGACCAGGGCCTGCCCGTCCAGCTTCCACACGCCCGCCAGGAAGCCGTCGACGAGGAGCGTGCGGTACGCCTGGTTGCCCTGCCAGTGCCGGCCCCGGTGGGCCGGCGGGACGATCCGGGTCCGGTCGGCGTGGGACAGGAGCAGGTTGTCGAACTCGGGCAGGAAGCGCGGCGGGGCCGGGGTGTCCGGGTCGGGGCGCGGGGCGTCGGGCAGGTCGAACAGCTCGGTGCCGTCCTCGGCGCGGAAGGTGACGAGCCGGGACCGCAGCCGTTCGAACGCCTCGCGCAGCCGGGTCAGCCCCGCCCAGGTCTGCATGTCCTTCACCGAGGCGGGGCCGAACGCGGCCAGGTAGCGCAGGACCACCGTCTCCGGCTCCGGGGCCGGTCCGGCCGGGCGGCCCAGCCAGTGCTCGGCGGTGGTCAGGGCGACCTGGCCGCTGCGGCCCCACAGCCCGCGCGGGGTGACCTGGACGAGCGGGAGCCGGCAGCGGGCCGCGACGGCCAGGGACTGCGGGTCGGCGTCCGGCCACTCGGCGCCCAGCGCCGCGCGCAACTGCGCCATGGTGCGCGGCTCCTCCTCCACCAGCTCACATACGAGCGCGGCGAGCCGGTCGAGGTCCACGCCGGTCAGCCCTGTGCGGAAGGCGGCCAGCTCGCGGTCCCGGGCGGGCTGCACCAGCGGGCGCAGGGTGAGGCAGTCGTCGGCGGTGTGGGTGTGGATGGTCGAGCGCAGGGTGACGATGCGGACGACCTCGCGGTCCGCCATCAGCTCCGAGAGCGCCTCGGGGGTGAAGCCGTCGAGGCGGGCGGCCAGCGCGTAGTACGGCGGCTTGACGTTCTGCGCCTGGAGTCCGACGAGGTGCCGTACGGCGGCCGCCGCGGTCGACGGGGAGCGGCGCAGCAGCAGTTGGCGCTCCAGGGTGGCGCGGTTGAGGGCGCGGGTGCCGAGCACGGGGGCCGGTGCGGACGTCGTCTTCGTCATGGACGGCACGCTAGCGGGGGTTGCGGACAGGTTCCGTCCGCGAGGCGGACGCGTCCTGACGGTCTCTTCCGGAGGTTCAGGAGCCCTCGCTGTCGAAGCTGTCGGCGGCCGGGTTGACCGGCCGGGGGGTGCCGGTGAGGTCGAGCACGAACAAGGGCACACCGAGGCGGTCGGCGCCGGTGCGGGCGTCGTCGGCGTACCCGGCGAGGGAGAAGTGGGCGCAGCGGGCCGACTCCGTCATGGCGGTGAGCCACAGGCACTCCACGTCCCGGAGCGAGGCCGGCCGCACGCTCGGGTCCACCAGCGCGAGCAGCCCGGGGGCCGCCAGCCCGATGCCGACGGTCGGCCGCTGGTCGGCCCGCCGGACGTCCCGGAACCCGAGCGCGCCCAGGTACAGCACGGTGGCGGTCACGGCGTCGAGGGCGGTGCGGATGACCAGGGGGTGCGGGGGGCGGCGGGCGCCGGGGGAGTCCGGCGAGGGCCGGGGCGCGGGCGCGGTGTCCGGGGCGGCGCCGCCCGGGTCCGCGGGCGCCGTTCCGGTCACCGGCAGGCGCAGGACCGTGCCGCACGGGCAGCCCAGCTCCGGGTGGGGCCACTGCGCGGGGCGGGCGCAGCGCGGGCAGGGCAGGGTGATCCACTCCTCGGCCCAGGCGCGGTGGGCCACCACGGCCGGGGGCGCCGCGCCGTCGACGAGCGGGGTGACGGTGGCCCCGCACGCGCAGGGCCAGGCCGGCACGGCGTACAGGCGCTCGCGTCGGCAGGCCGGGCAACGCACCGGCACGCTCTCGGACATGGCCCACTCCAGGGCATCGCGGCGGACAGCGGTCCCATCGTGCTCCACCGGGCGCCGCCCTGTCCGACTCTTGACGGCCTTGGTCTACCCCCCTACATTGCTTCCAGATAGTAGAAGTTAGTTTCCGCTATACGGAAGTGCTGACCCTAGGGCGCGACGGGAGAGCTCATCCGGCAGCCGACAGTCGAAGCAGGAGTACGCGATGGCTCGCATGACCGCTGCCCGTGCGGCAGTTGAGATCCTCAGGCGCGAGGGCGTCACGGCCGCGTTCGGCGTCCCGGGCGCGGCGATCAACCCCTTCTACGCGGCGCTCAAGGCGTCCGGGGGTATCACCCACACGCTCGCCCGCCACGTCGAGGGCGCCTCCCACATGGCCGAGGGCTACACCCGCACCCGGCCGGGCAACATCGGCGTGTGCATCGGGACCTCGGGACCGGCCGGCACCGACATGATCACCGGCCTGTACTCCGCCATCGGTGACTCGATCCCGATCCTGTGCATCACCGGCCAGGCCCCGACCGCGGTGATCCACAAGGAGGACTTCCAGGCGGTCGACATCGCCTCGATCGCACGGCCCGTCACCAAGATGGCGGTGACGGTGCTGGAGGCCGCTCAGGTCCCCGGCGTGTTCCAGAAGGCGTTCCACCTGATGCGCTCCGGGCGCCCGGGCCCTGTCCTGATCGACCTGCCGGTCGACGTCCAGCAGACGGAGATCGAGTTCGACCCGGACACGTACGAGCCGCTGCCGGTCTACAAACCGGCCGCCACCCGCGCCCAGATCGACAAGGCGCTCGCCATGCTGAACGCCGCCGAGCGCCCGCTCATCGTGGCCGGCGGCGGGGTCGTCACCGCCGACGCGTGCGACCTGCTCGTGCAGTTCGCCGAGCTGACGGGCGTTCCGGTGGTCCCGACCCTGATGGGCTGGGGCGCGCTGCCCGACGACCACGAGCTGAACGCCGGCATGGTCGGCCTGCAGACCTCGCACCGCTACGGCAACGCGACGTTCCTGGAGTCGGACTTCGTCCTCGGCATCGGCAACCGCTGGGCCAACCGCCACACCGGCAGGCTGGACGTCTACACGGCCGGCCGCACGTTCGTGCACGTCGACGTCGAACCGACCCAGATCGGCCGGATCTTCGCCCCCGACTACGGCATCGCCTCCGACGCCGCGGCCGCCCTGGAGCTGTTCGTCGAGGCGGCCCGGGAGGCGCAGCGGGCGGGCCGGCTGCCCGACCGGTCCGAGTGGTCGGCCACCGCGCAGGAGCGCCGCGCCACGCTCCAGCGCCGCACGCACTTCGACGACGTGCCGATCAAGCCGCAGCGCGTCTACGAGGAGATGAACAAGGCCTTCGGCCCCGAGACGCGCTACGTCTCCACCATCGGGCTCTCGCAGATCGCGGGCGCGCAGATGCTGCACGTCTACCGGCCCCGGCACTGGATCAACTGCGGCCAGGCCGGCCCGCTCGGCTGGACGATCCCGGCGGCGCTGGGCGTCGCGACGGCCGACCCGGACGCGCAGGTCGTCGCCCTGTCCGGCGACTACGACTTCCAGTTCATGATCGAGGAACTGGCGGTCGGGGCGCAGCACCGGATCCCGTACGTGCACGTGCTGGTCAACAACTCCTACCTCGGCCTGATCCGCCAGGCGCAGCGGGCGTTCGACATCGACTTCCAGGTCAAGCTGGAGTTCGAGAACATCAACTCGCCCGAGCTGGGCGTCTACGGCGTCGACCACGTCAAGGTCGCCGAGGGCCTCGGCTGCAAGGCGATCCGCGTGACCGACCCCGCGGACTTGGGCGCCGCCTTCGAGCAGGCGAAGAAGCTCGCCGCCGAGTTCCGGGTCCCGGTCGTGGTGGAGGCGATCCTGGAACGGGTCACCAACATCGCGATGTCCACCACCAACGACATCGGCAACGTCGTGGAGTTCGAGGAACTGGCCACGGAGCCGTCGCACGCCCCGACGTCGATCAGGCCCCTGAAGGCCTGAGCCGGCCGGCGGCCCACCGCACCGCCCCGGGGACGAAGCGTCCCTGGGGCGGACGTGTGTGCGGGTGCCGGGTCCCGCGCGGGGAGGCGGGCGCGGAGCCCGCCTCCCCCGTGTCGGCGGGCCCCGCATGACAGCAAAATGCCCCGGGGGACGGGCGGTCGAAGCGCGTTCCCCGGGGTTCAGAGGTTGATTTGAGGTTGGCGTAGCCGTGGGTACGGCCCTTGGCGTAGGCGGTGGCTCAGGGCCCGTTGCCGGGCCGCTCGTACGGTGCGGACAGGCCCGGCCAGTCGTCGGGGCCGCCGCCCTGCCATTCGACGAGGTCGTCGTCCGCGACGTCGGTGACGTACAGGTCGGCCAGGCGCAGGATCTCGGCGACGTCGTCCTCGTGGCCGGCGGTCCCCAGGGTCTCGCCGTCCGCGGTGACCCGTCGTGAGCCGTCCAGGGCCGGGGGGTGCACCACGACGTGCGGGTGCTCCGTGCGGTGCGGAATGCCTTCGGACATGCCTCAAGAGTGCGGCGGGCGGGGCCCGCGCGCACTCCGGGGGGGTGGTGGCCGTCCGACGGCGCGAGGCTGGGCGCGACAGGACGTTCGCGCCGCCGGACGGGGTCTGGTGGGGAGGGGAGTGAGGTGAAGGGGAGGAGAAGGAGGAGAAGGAGGAGAAGGAACGGGACCGCGGCGGTCGCGACGGACGCGCCGGTCCCCTCCCTCTGGTCGAGAGGGGAGCCGCCGGTCCTCCACCACCGCACTGGCTCGCGCACCGCCGCGGTCCGCGCCCTGCCCGCCGTGCCGGGCGATCACCCCTCATCCGGATCGCTCGGCCGCGGGTCGTGCGCGCCCGGGTCCCGGCCTCCCCGCCGGGTCCCGGACGCGGCCTCGTGGCCGGTCGGCGCGCGCGGCGCGGACCGGCTCCCCCCGCGGGGGCCGCGGGGGAGGGGCCAGGTCGTTCACGTGCCCCGCGCCGGCGGTGCGCCGACGCGGGTGTTCCGGGCGGTGCCGGCGCCTGGGCGCGACACGACAGATGTCAGCACCGGCACCGCCCGGGGTTCAGGGGAGTCAGACCTGGGAGCCCGACAGGCGCTCCACGGCCCGCAGCAGGGCCGAGTGGTCCAGGTTGCCGTCGCCCTGGGCGCGCAGGGAGGCGACCAGCTGGGCGACGACCGCGCCCACGGGCAGGGCCGCGCCGACGGTGCGGGCGGCGTCGGTGACGATGCCCATGTCCTTGTGGTGCAGGTCGATGCGGAAGCCCGGCCGGAAGTCGCGCCGCAGGAAGTTGTCCTTCTTGCGGGTCAGCACGGTCGAGCCGGCGAGGCCGCCGTTGAGCACGTCCAGCGCGGCCCCGAGGTCCACGCCCGACTTCTCCAGGAAGACCACGGCCTCGGCGCACGCCTGGATGTTGACGGCGACGATCAGCTGGTTGGCGGCCTTCACGGTCTGGCCGGAGCCGTGCGGGCCGCACAGCACGATGGTCCTGCCGAGCGCGTCGAAGACCGGCCGGGCCTCGTCGAAGTCGGCCTGCTCGCCGCCGACCATGATGGACAGCACGGCCTCGATCGCGCCGGCCTCACCGCCGGACACCGGGGCGTCCAGCACCCGGATGCCCTTGTCGCGGGCCCGGGCGGCGAGGTCGACCGAGGTCTGCGGGGTGATCGAGGACATGTCGATCAGCAGGGCGCCGGAGCGGGCGTTCTCCAGGATGCCGTCGGGGCCGTAGGCGATGGCCTCGACCTGCGGGGACGCGGGGACCATGGTGATCACGACGTCGGCGTCCCGCACCGCCTCGGCGACGGAGCCGGCGGCCCGGCCCCCGGCGGCGGCCAGCCGGTCCAGCTTGTCCTGCTCCAGCGTGTAGCCGGTGACGTCGTACCCCGCCTTGATCAGGTTCTCGGCCATGGGGGAGCCCATGATGCCGAGGCCGATCCAGGCGATCTTCGGGAGCTCCCGGCGGGAGGAGTCGGTGGGCGTGCTCATGAGGGTGCCTCTCTGGTGTGCTGCGGGAGGGGGCGCGGGAGGATGGGGGGCTGGGGGCTGCCGCAGGGGCTGCGGAGCGCGGGGGCGGCTAGCGCGCCGCGCGCCGGTCCACCGGCAGCCAGTCGAACGCCTCCGCGCTCGGCCGGTCGCCCGGCTTGTACTCCAGGCCGACCCAGCCCTCGTAGCCCGCCCTCGCCAGCCGGTCGAGGAGGTCCTCCAGCGGCAGCGAGCCCGTGCCCGGCGCGCCGCGGCCCGGGTTGTCGGCGATCTGCACGTGGCCGGTCCTCCCGGCGTACCGCTCGATCACCGCCGGCAGGTCCTCGCCGTTCATGGACAGGTGGTACAGGTCCATCAGGAACCGGGCGTTGCCCAGCCCCGACGCCTCGTTCACCCGGTCCACGACCGCGACGGCGGCCGGGGCCGACACCAGCGGGTAGCGCGGGGACTCGGGGGCGTTGAGCGCCTCGATCAGCAGGACCGCGCCGATCCGGTCGGCGGCCCGGGCCGCGCGCACCAGGTTCTCCAGCGCCAGGGCGTCCTGCTCGGCCGGGTCGACGCCGTCGACGCGGTTGCCGTACAGGGCGTTGAGCGCCGTGCAGCCCAGGGACTGCGCGAAGTCGGCGGCCACGTCGATGTTGGCGCGGAACCGCTCGGACTCCTCGCCCGGCAGCGACAGGGCGCCGCGGTCCGGGCCGGGCAGCTCACCGGCGTAGAAGTTCAGCCCCGTGAGCCGGACGCCCGCGTCCTCGACGGCCCTGCGCAGGGCGTCGAGCTCGGCGCGCTCGGGGGTGGGGGTGTCGATCCAGGGCCACCACAGCTCGACCGCGGTGAAGCCGGCCGCCGCGGCGGCCGCGGGGCGCTCCAGGAGCGGGAGTTCCGTGAAGAGGATCGACAGGTTGACGTTGAAGCGCTGGTCTGCGAATCCCATCGGATGCCGCGCTCCCTTCCGTGTCGATATTCTCGAATGCTCAATATTCCGTATGGCGGAAGTTTGTTTCTGCTTATTGGAAGACTGCCGTCGGGGGTCCCGGCTTGTCAAGAGGCCTCGGCGGATGCCGTCGCCGCGGGTTAGGTTGAGCGCGTGCGATTGCGAGTGGAGTTCACGACCGAGCCCTTCGACCTGGACGAGGCGCCCGCGCACGCCCTGGTGGCGCGCGAGGTGATCGAGGCGGCCGGGCTCGACGCGGTGGACGTCGGGCCGTTCGGCAACACCGCGGAGGGAAGCGCCGACGCGGTCCTGACGGCCCTGGACACCGTGCTGCGCAGGACGCTGGAGGCCGGCGCCACCCGGATCTCCCTCCAGGTCAACGTCCTCGGGGAGGAGCGGTGAGCGGCGCCGGGGACGAACCCTTCATCACGGCCGTGAAGCCGCTGGTCGACGCCATGGGTGGGGAGCTGCTCCCGCCGGACGAGGCCGGCCCCGACGACGTGGTGCTCTCCTGGCAGGGGTCCGAGGTGGTCGCCGTGCGGCTGCCCCAGCTCGCCGACTCCCTCGACCACATCCTCGCCGCCATGGAGCGCAAGCGCGGCAAGCCGCTGGCCGACCTGGACCGCAAGGCCAAGCAGGAGGTGGTGCGCGTCCTCGAGGCCCGCGGCGCCTTCTCGGTGCGCCACGGCGTGGAGACCGTGGCGAGCGCGCTCGGCGTCAGCCGCTTCACCGTCTACAACTACCTGAACCGCGAGAAGGGCAGCTGACGGACGGGGGCGCGGGGCCCGGTGCCGTCCCGCGTGGGCGCGGTGACCGGCGGGCGATGTCACGGCGAATTTTCAACAAAGTGTTGACGCCGTCACACGAGGGGCGTTAGCTAGCCGCAGCCCGTTCCGACCAGGCCGAGACGGCCACGGAGGCTCCCGTGACTTCGACTTCCACGCCCCCGGGCCTCGCCCGCTTCAACGCTCTCCCCGAGGCCGCGGCCCGCGCCGCCCTCCACGAGACCTGCGCCAGCACGGCCTGGGCGGACCGGCTGCTCGCCGCCCGCCCTTACGCCACCCCCGAGGACCTCTACGCCGCGAGCGACGCCGCCCTGGCCGAGCTCACCGCCGCCGCCCTCGACGAGGCGATGGCCGGGCACCCGCCGATCGGACGGCCCCGGCCCGGCGACCCGACCTCCGCCCGCGAACAGCGCGGCATGGCCGGCGCCTCCGAGGACCTCAAGGCGCGGATGCTGGAGCTCAACCTGGCCTACCAGGACCGGTTCGGCCACGTCTTCCTCATCTGCGCCACCGGCCTGAGCGCCGAGCAGATGCGCGACGCGGTCGAGGAGCGGATCGGCAACGCGCCGGAGAAGGAGCGGGAGATCGTCCGCACCGAGCTGGGGAAGATCAACCGCATCCGACTGGCCCGACTCGTCGAAGAGGACGCCTGACACCATGAGCACCAGCACCACCGCCTCCGTGTCCACGCACATCCTGGACACCTCCCGCGGCCGCCCCGCCGCGGGCGTCGGGGTCGCCCTCGCGGCCCGCGCCGGCCGGGACGCCGACTGGCGGGAGCTCGGCGGTTCGGCGACCGACGCCGACGGCCGGTGCAAGGACCTGCCGGCCCTGCCGGAGGGCACCACCCACGTACGGCTCCACTTCGCGGTGGAGCCCTACTTCGCACCAGTCCAGCCCCAGCAAGCCGATGCGCAGCAGGACGCCCCCGCGACTCGGGACAGCGGTCCCGGCGTGTTCTTCCCGGAGGTGGCGATCACGTTCGCCGTCGTACCGGGCGAGCACTACCACGTACCGCTGCTGCTCAACCCGTTCGGCTACTCCGTTTACCGAGGGAGCTAGCTACATGACCGTTCAGCCCAGCCCGTCCCGCCCCGGCCGCCCCGTGCTCCTCGGCCAGAACCAGTACGGCAAGGCCGAGAACCGGGTCGTCAGGATCACGCGGGACGGCGACACCCACCACATCAAGGACCTCAACGTCTCGGTGGCGCTCAGCGGCGACATGGACGACGTCCACTACTCCGGGTCCAACGCGCACGTGCTGCCGACCGACACCACCAAGAACACGGTGTACGCGTTCGCCAAGGAGCACGGGATCGCCTCCGCCGAGCAGTTCGGCATCCACCTCGCCCGGCACTTCGTCACCAGCCAGGAGCCCATCCACCGGGCCCGCATCCGCATCGAGGAGTACACCTGGGAGAGGATCGAGCACCACGGCCGCGGCGCCCACTCCTTCGTCCGCGCGAACCAGGAGACCCGGCTGGCGCAGGTCACCTACGACGGCACGTCGTGGGAGGTCGTCTCCGGCCTGAAGGACCTGGTCGTGATGAACTCCACCGACTCCGAGTTCCACGGCTTCGTCAAGGACACGTACACGACGCTGCCCGAGGCCCACGACCGCATCCTCGCCACGCAGGTGTCCGCCCGCTGGCGGTTCAACTGGACCGACGACGCCGAGCAGGCCCCCGACTGGGAGACCTCCTACGCCGAGTCGCGCCGGCACCTGCTGGAGGCGTTCGCGGAGACCTACTCCCTGTCGCTGCAGCAGACGCTGTACGAGATGGGCGCGCGCATCGTCGAGCACCGCGACGAGGTGGACGAGGTGCGCTTCTCCCTGCCGAACAAGCACCACTTCCTCGTCGACCTCGAACCCTTCGGGCTCAAGAACGACAACGAGGTCTACTTCGCCGCCGACCGCCCCTACGGCCTGATCGAGGCGACCGTCCTGCGCGAGGGCCGCCCCCAGCTGATCCCGGCGGACCTCACCAACCTCTGAGCGACCCCCCGCGACCGACCCCGGTCCTCGGCACCCGTGGCCGGGCGCCCCGCGCTCCCGGCCACGGCACTCAAAACTCCAGGGTCCTGCCGTGCCCTAGCCCCACAGTCGAGAAGGACGCACCATGGCAGCAGCCCAGCGCACCGTCATCGAGAACTGCGCGATCGCCACCGTCGACGCCCACGACACCGAGTACGCGGACGGACACGTCGTCCTCGCCGGCCACCGCATCGAGTCGCTCGGCGCGGGCCCGGCCCCCGAGGGCCTCCAGGACGTCGTGCGGCGGATCGACGCCACCGGGCACCTGGTCACACCCGGCCTGATCAACACCCACCACCACTTCTACCAGTGGATCACCCGGGGCCTGGCCACGGACCACAACCTCTTCGACTGGCTGGTCGCGCTGTACCCGACGTGGGCGCGCATCGACGAGCCGATGGTCCACGCCGCCGCCCAGGGCTCCCTGGCGATGATGGCCCGCGGCGGCGTCACCACCGCCATGGACCACCACTACGTCTTCCCGCACGGTTCCGGCGACCTGTCCGGCGCGATCATCGGCGCCGCCCGCGACATGGGCGTGCGCTTCACCCTGGCCCGCGGCTCCATGGACCGCAGCGCCAAGGACGGCGGCCTGCCGCCGGACTTCGCCGTCGAGACCCTCGACGGCGCGCTCGCCGCCACCGAGGAGACCGTCCGCCGGCACCACGACTCCTCCTTCGAGGCGATGACCCAGGTCGCCGTCGCGCCCTGCTCGCCCTTCTCCGTCTCCACCGAACTGCTGCGCCAGGGCGCGGAGCTGGCCCGCCGTCTCGGGGTCCGGCTGCACACCCACGGCTCGGAGACGGTCGAGGAGGAGAAGTTCTGCCACGAACTGTTCGGCATGGGCCCGACCGACTACTTCGAGTCCACCGGCTGGCTCGGCGAGGACGTGTGGATGGCGCACTGCGTCCACATGAACGACTCCGACATCGCCGCCTTCGCCCGCACCCGCACCGGTGTCGCCCACTGCCCCTCCTCCAACGCCCGGCTCGCGGCGGGCATCGCCCGGGTGCCGGACATGCTCGCGGCCGGCGTGCCGGTCGGCCTCGGCGTCGACGGCACCGCGTCCAACGAGTCCGGCGAACTGCACACCGAACTGCGCAACGCGCTGCTGATCAACCGCCTCGGCGCCCACCGCGAGGCCGCGCTGAACGCCCGGCAGGCGCTGCGCCTGGGCACCTACGGCGGCGCGCAGGTCCTCGGCCGCGCGGACGCGATCGGCTCCCTGGAGCCGGGCAAGCTGGCCGACCTGGTGCTGTGGCGGATGGACACCCTCGCCCACGCCTCCATCGCCGACCCGGTCACCGCGCTGGTGTTCGGCGCGGCGGCCCCGGTCACCGCGTCGTTCGTGAACGGCCGTCAGATCGTCGAGGACGGACGGCTGTTGACCGCCGACGAGGACGCGGTCGCCCGGACGACCCGTGAGCAGGCCCGGCGTCTGGCGCGGATCGCCGCCCAGGGCTGACCTGCCGAGAACTCCGGCCGGGAGGGACGGCTCCCGGCCGGCGGCCGTGGACCCCAGCGGGGCCCATGGCGACCGGATCCGGGGCGCGCGTGCACACGTGCGCCCCGGGACGGTCACCGTCGCCCCGGGCCGGCCACCGGCCCGGGCTGGTCCCGCACGACCACACCCGCACCACCTCCCTGACACCCGCGGCGTGGCTCCGCACGCCGTGTAACCGACCGGAGGAGCAGCAGTGGCCGCACCCCATCCCGTCGACGAGAAGCTCCCGCCGCTGAAGATGGCCACCACGGGCCTGCAGCACGTGGCCGCCATGTACGCGGGAGTCGTCGCCCCACCCCTGATCGTCGGCGCGGCCATCGGCCTGTCCGCCACCGACCTGACCTTCCTCACCGGCGCCTGCCTGTTCACCGCGGGCCTCGCCACGTTCCTGCAGACCCTGGGCGTCTGGAAGATCGGCGCCCGGCTGCCGTTCGTCAACGGCGTCACCTTCGCCGGCGTCGCCCCCATGACGGCGGTCGTCGCCTCCACGCACGACAAGTCCGACGCGCTGCCCATCATCTTCGGCGCCGTGATCGTCGCCGGGCTGCTGGGCTTCCTCGCGGCACCCGTCTTCTGCAAGGCGGTCCGCTTCTTCCCGCCCGTCGTCACCGGCACGGTCATCACGCTCATCGGCGTCTCCCTGCTGCCGGTGGCCTTCAACTGGGCGCAGGGGCCCGACCCGGCGGCCGACGACTACGGCTCGGGCACCCACCTGGGTCTGGCGGGCGCGACCCTGCTGGTCGTGCTGCTGCTGCGCCGCTTCACCCGGGGCTTCGTCAAACAGATCGCCGTCCTGCTCGGGCTGATCGCGGGCACGCTGATCGCGGTACCGTTCGGGGCCACCGACTTCGGGCCGGTCACGGACGCGGCCGTGGTCGGGTTCCCCACGCCGTTCCACTTCGGCACCCCGCAGTTCCACCTCGCCGCGATCCTGTCGATGTGCGTCGTCATGGTCGTCTCGATGACCGAGTCCACCGCCGACATGCTGGCGTTGGGCGAGATCGTCGACCGCCCGGCCGACGAGCGGACCATCGCCGCCGGCCTGCGCGCCGACACCCTCGGCTCGGCGCTGAGCCCGCTGTTCAACGGCTTCATGTGCAGCGCCTTCGCCCAGAACATCGGCCTGGTCGCGATGACGCGCATCCGCAGCCGGTACGTCGTCGCCACCGGCGGCGGGTTCCTGGTGCTGATGGGCCTGTGTCCGATGGCCGCGTCGCTGATCGCGGTGGTGCCCCGGCCGGTGCTCGGCGGCGCCGGCGTGGTCCTGTTCGGCTCGGTCGCCGCCAGCGGCATCCAGACGCTGGTCCGGGCCGGCCTCGACAAGGACAACAACGTCCTCATCGTCGCCGTCTCCCTGGCCGTGGGCATCGTGCCGATCACCGCGCCGGAGTTCTACCACGCCTTCCCGGAGACCGCGCGGATCGTCCTCGACTCGGGCATCTCCACGGGCTGCGTGGCGGCCGTCCTGCTCAACCTGGTCTTCAACCACCTGGGCCAGGACGCCGACGCCGCGGACGTCACGCACCCCATGGAAGCGGGGACGGAACTCAGCGGCGCGGCCACGGGGGCGGCGGCCCCGCACGCCCCGGCCACGCCCTGAGCCCCCGTTCCGCCCCGCACGGGCCGCCCGCGCCGCGCCTCACCCCCGCGCGGCGCGGGCGGCCCGGCAGGGGGTGGTCGAGGGCAGCCGGCCCGTGAAGTACGAGCGGGGCGGCACGCCCATCAGGGTGCGGAAGTCGGCCGTCATGTGCGACTGGTCGTAGTAGCCGCTGGCCGCGGCCAGTTCCCCCCACGGGGAGGTCGGCGCGTGGGCGAGGACGTGGCGCACCCGGTCGATGCGGGCGAAGTGCTTCGGCGAGACGCCCACGCCGTCGGTGAACAGGTTGCGCAACTGCCGTTCGCTCACCGCCAGTTCCCGCGCCGCGTCGGCCACCCGCGCCGGGGGCAGACCCGGGCGGACGGACAGCGCGGCGACCCCGGCCCGCAGCAGCCCGGCCCGCTCCGCCTCGGCGCGGGACGGCCGCTCCGGCAGCACCCGGACCAGGAGGTCCGCCCACTCCTCGGGCGCCAGGTCGCGCCCGCCGTCCACCAGCCGGCGGGCCACGCGGCCGGGCAGCTCGGCCAGCGCCACCGTGCGCCCGGCCAGGTCGGCGGCCGCCACCCCGAGCAGCGGCCGGGCCGCGCCCGGGGCCAGCGAGAACCGCGCACAGGACGCCGGGCGTTCACTCGCGTGGTACGCCGCCCGGGTGCGCGGACCGATCACCAGGGCCCCGGGCCGACCGCCGTCCGCGACGCGCACCACCAACTGCACCGCCGGGTCCGGGACGTAGGTGTACGGCTCGCCGGGAGCGCCGTCCGTCGCCGACACCGCGAACCGCGTGACGTAGGACCGCAGGTGCTCGGGCAGGGGCCGGGGGCGCTCGGCGACGGCGGAGGTCATGCCCCCACCGTACGCGCGCCCCGGCCCCGCACGGGCCGCGCAGCCGTGCCGGAATTTCCTAGCCGCGCGCCGCCCGGGCCCCGCACGGTGGGGGCATGATCCTCGTGACCGGTGCCACCGGCACCATCGGCAGTGAACTGGTACGACTCCTCACCGCGCGCGGCGAGAAGGTGCGCGCCCTCACCCGGGACCCCTCGGCGGGCCGGGTGCCGCCCGGCGCCGACGTGGTGCCCGGCGACTACCGCGACGCGGCCTCCCTGCGCGCGGCCATGGACGGGGTCGCGGCGGCCTTCCTGGTGGGTGTCCCGGGCCCCGACGCGCAGCACGACGAGGCGCTGGTCTCCGCGGCCCGCACGGCGGGCGTGGGCCGCCTGGTCAAGCTGTCCGCCATCGGCACGGGCGACCCGGACCTGGGCTCCTTCGGCGGCTGGCACGTCCCCGGCGAGCGGGCGGTGCGCGGGAGCGGGGCCGAGTGGACCGTCCTGCGGCCGTCGTCCTTCGCCTCCAACACCCTCGGCTGGGCGGGGGCGATCGGCGCGGGCGAGCCGGTGCCCAACCTGTCGGGCGACGGGCGGCAGGGCGTGATCGACCCGCGCGACGTGGCCGAGGTGGCCGCGCGGGCCCTGCTCGACGCCGGGCACGGCGGGCGGACGTACACGCTGACCGGCCCCGAGGCGATCAGCGTCCCCGAGCAGGCGGCGGTCCTCGCCGAGATGCTCGGCCGCCCGGTCACCGCGCGGGACCTCTCCCCGGAGGACACCCGCGCCCACCTGGCCGGCTGGGGGCTGACCGAGCGGGCCGCCGACGACGTGCTGGCCGGCATGGCCTACGTCCGCGCGGGCCGCAACGCCCTCGTCACCGAGGACGTGCCGGCCGTCCTGGGCCGCCCGGCACGCACCTATCGCGCGTGGGCGCGGGACCACCGGGCGGCGTTCGACGGGGCGTGAGGCCGGGGAGCGGGTGGGGGGAGCGGGGGCTCAGGCGGGCTCGGCCGCCCGCTCCCGCAGCACTGTGGCCGCCAGGACCAGCGCGCTCAGGGCGACGAAGGAGGCGACACGGAAGGCGAGCCGGTACCCCTCGGCGGTCGCGGGGACCAGCCCGGTCCCGTCGGGTGGAGTACGAACTCACGCCGTCCGCCCGTGAGTTGCACGAGACGCTGCAACGACTGACCGACTGGGCCGAGCGCAACCGGACGTACGTCGCCGAGGCACGCGCGGCCTACGACGAACTGCACGCGCAAGACCTCGCGGAGGCGGGTGGCGCCTAGACCCCGAGCCCTCGGGCCCCGGTCACGCCCGGCGGGGTGAGGCCAGCAGGTAGCGGGCGCGGGTGCGTGGGTCGGTGTGCTCGCCGGTCTGCCAGCCCGCCGCCTCCAGGGTGGCCGCGCAGGCCCGCAGGGCTGCCGCGTCCGGGGCGTGCACGGCGACCGCCTCCGGCTGCGGGGTGGCGCGCACCCGGTAGCCGTCCGTGGCGTCCGGGCCGGCCGGGCGGTGACCGGCCGCCTCCAGGGCGAGCGCGGCGGCCTGCACGAGGTGCGCGCGCTCCCAGTCGCAGGGCCGGTCCGTGGCCCCGTCGCGCCGGGTCATCCGGCGCAGCTCCAGCAGGCCCTGCCAGGCGCTGTGCACCTCACGGGCGCGGCGGGGGAAGTCGTCCGCCGTCTCCTCGCCCCCGATGCGCGCGCTGAACACCCCGCTGTCGGCGGCGGGCCCGGGCTGCCGGGCCGGGGCGACGGGGTCGGGCGGCCGGGTCAGGGACTCCCGCGTCCGGTGGCCGGCCGGGGTGAGGAAGTGGTCGTGCGGCGGCCGGGGGTGCCGGAAGGCCAGCCCGCGCCCGACCAGCGCGGCGAGCTGCGCTGGCGTCCCGGTCAGCCGCCCCGTGACCGGATCGGCGCCCTCGATGATCCGCCGCTGGGCGGCGGTCGGCGGACGGCCCACGCCACGCTCCCTCCGGTCTCGGCCTGCGCGCCGGAGGGCGGTCGTACGGTGACGCCCGCCCTCCCCGGCGCGACTCCTTGCTCGAAGGCTACGGCGGAGGTCTGACAACCGGGCGGGGTGCGCACCGGGAGGCGGGACCCGCCAACCGGGCGGGCGCGCGCCCGGAGCGCGCGGTGCCGTGGGCCCGACGCCCCGGGCGTGCGGTCCCCGCGGCCCCGGGGTGATCCGAAAGACACGGCCTAAGCCGGTGGCCGGATGTTCCACCCCGCGATCACCGGGCGCCCGTGCTCCGTGCCCAGCCGGCACAGCGTGCCCGTGGCCAGCTGGAACAGGGCGCCGGAGGAGGGCGGCAGGCCGAGCCAGCGGGCGGTCAGGACGCGGAGGAAGTGGCCGTGCGCGACCAGCACCACGCAGCCCTCGGTGTTGGCGAACGCCGCCTCCACCTTGGCCAGCGCCCGGTCGGCCCGGTGCCCGACCTGCTCCGGGCTCTCCCCGGGGTGGTCCGGCGGGCCCGGCGCGACCCCGTCGTCGAACAGGAACCAGCCCGGCCGCTCCCGCTGGATCTCGACGGTCGTGACGCCCTCGTAGCCGCCGTAGTCCCACTCGCGCAGGTCCGAGTCGACCCGCACGTCGTGCAGGCCGATCAGCTCGGCCGTCTCGCGCGCCCGCTGCAGGGGGCTGACGAACGCGGCGCCGATGCGGTGGGAGCGGATGAGCGGCACCAGCCGCCGCGCCTCCTCGCGCCCCCGCTCGGTCAGCGGGACGTCCGTCGACCCGGTGTGCCGTCCGGACCGCGACCACTCGGTCTCGCCGTGCCGGACCAGGAAAAGATCACTCATGGCCCCAGGCTAGGGGGTGTCTCGGCCGTGTCCTTCGGATCACCGGAGCGGCGTCACTGCCGGTACCCACCGAGGAACCGCCCGATCCGGCCGATCGCCGCCTCCAGGTCGTCCGCGTGGGGCAGGGTCAGGATGCGGAAGTGGTCGGGGGAGGGCCAGTTGAAACCGGTGCCCTGCACGACCTGGATCTTCTCGCGCAGCAGCAGGTCCAGGACGAACCGCTCGTCGTCGTGGATCGGGTGCACCTTGGGGTCCAGGCGCGGGAAGGCGTACAGCGCGCCCTTGGGCTTCACGCACGTCACGCCCGGGATCTCGTTCAGCTTCTCCCAGGCCACGTCGCGCTGTTCGCGCAGCCGTCCGCCGGGCGCGGTGAGCTCGCGGATGGACTGGCGGCCGCCCAGCGCGGCCTGGATGGCGTACTGCGCGGGCGCGTTGGCGCACAGCCGCATGGAGGCCAGCATCGTCAGGCCCTCCAGGTAGTCCCGGGCGTGCTGTCTGGGGCCGGTGACCACGAGCCAGCCCGAGCGGAAGCCGGCCACCCGGTAGGTCTTGGACAGCCCGCAGAAGGTGAGGACCACCAGGTCGGGGGCGAGGGCGGCGGCCGAGTGGTGCACGGCGTCGTCGTAGAGGATCTGGTCGTAGATCTCGTCCGCGAAGACCATCAGGCCGTGGCGGCGGGCGAGGTCGAGGACGCCCTCGAGGATCTCCTTGGGGTAGACCGCGCCGGTGGGGTTGTTGGGGTTGATGAGCACGACCGCCTTGGTGCGGTCGGTGACCTTCGACTCCATGTCGGCCAGGTCCGGGTACCACTCGGCCTGCTCGTCGCACAGGTAGTGGACGGCCTTGCCGCCCGCCAGCGTCGTGACGGCCGTCCACAGCGGGAAGTCCGGCGCGGGGATGAGGATCTCGTCGCCGTCCTCGACCAGCGCCTGCACGGCCATGGAGACCAGTTCGGACACGCCGTTGCCGAGGAACACGTCGTCGACGTCCACCGCGAGGCCGAGCGTCTGGTAGCGCTGGGCGACCGCCCGGCGGGCCGAGAGGACGCCGCGCGAGTCCGTGTAGCCGTGCGCCCGGGGCAGCATCCGGATCATGTCCTGGAGGATCTCCTCCGGCGCCTCGAAGCCGAACAGCGCGGGGTTGCCGGTGTTCAGGCGCAGCACGCTGTGACCCGCCTCCTCCAGTGCGTTGGCGTGCTCGATCACCGGGCCGCGGATCTCGTAGCAGACCTCGCTGAGCTTGTTCGACTGCCGGAACTCCATGCGCCCCTCCGGGAACTCGTGTTGCTTGGTTTTACCAAGTACGAGCTTGGAAAGTCCAACGACTTGTCTAGACTGCGTCGCATGTCACCTCGCCGAAGCTACGACCAGTACTGTTCCGCCGCCCGCGCCCTCGACGTCGTGGGCGACCGCTGGACCCTGCTGATCGTCCGGGAACTGCTCGCCGGTCCGCGCCGCTACACGGACCTGCACGCCGACCTGCCGGGCGTCAGCACGGACGTACTCGCCTCGCGGCTGAAGGACATGGAGAGGGACGGCCTCACCACCCGCCGCCGGCTGCCCCCGCCCGGCGCCGCCTACGTCTACGACCTCACCCCGCGCGGCCGGGACCTGCTGCCCGTCCTCCAGGCCCTCGGGGCGTGGGGACAGCCCGAGTTGGGGGAGCGGCGCCCCACCGACGCCGTGCGCGCCCACTGGTTCGCCCTGCCCCTGCTGCGCGCCCTGGAGGGCCAGGGGCTGGTCGAGGTCCGGCTGGAGGAGGGTGCGTTCCACCTGCACGTCGGCGCCGAGGACGGCCCGGTGTACGGCGACGGACCCGCTCCCGCGGAACCCGACGCCCGGCTGGTGCTGGACACCGCCACCTGCACGGCCGTCGCACGGGGCGAGGTGGCCGTGCCCGACGCGGTGCGCACGGGCCGGATCGAGGTGACCGGCGAGGGCGCCCTCGCCAAGGCCCTGCGCGAGGCGTGACCCGCCGGCGGGGTGCCCGCACGACCTCCTGGAGACGGCGAAAGGCCCACCGCGCCTCGCGGTGAGCCCTTCTGACGACCCGTCACACTAGCTGCTGCGTCACGCCCCCGGCGGGACCCGGCCCGGGCGGCCCGTGCCGCGCGTGAGCACGTAGCCGCCGATGCCGGCGAGCGCCGCCAGCACCGCGCCGATGCCCGTCCACACCCAGCGGTCCGACCACCAGCCGGACGACCAGCCGCCGTCCGGCTCGATGCCCGAGAGCACCGCCGTCCTCGCCGAGTCGTCGTCCTTGCCGTTCTGCTGCGAGGTGACCGCGACACCCGGCACGAGCGGCTCCGCGAGCCACCCGTCGACCGCGGCCGACCCGCCGACGTCCTTGGACTCCACCCGGACCGTCGCGTCGACCGGCCGGCCCAGGTCCGCCGTCTGCAGGCGCACGGTCGTCAGCCGCACGTAGTACGTGCCCGGCAGCGGGTCGTCGGCCCACGGCTCCGACCAGGCGCGGACGGTGCGCAGGACGCACTCCACCTCGACCTCGGCCGCGCCCTGGGCGGCGGTGCGCGTCTGGGCGCCGTACTGGCACGCCTGGCGGCGGCGCAGCCCGTCGTACACGTCGACCTGCCAGGTCTGCGCCGCGTGGGACGCGGGCAGCTTGACCGTCGCCCTCACCGTGGGCCGCTCCAGCGCGTCCGCCGCGAACGACCAGTACAGGTAGTCACCCGTCGAGGCGCTCGCCGTGGCGGTGCGCCCCTGTTCGATCTCCGTCGCCGTACGGAACGACGTGCCCGCCGAGGTGGGCGCCGAGGCGTCCCCCGAGGGGCTCGCCGAAGGGGTCGAGTCGGCCGCGGCGGGACCCGCCGCCAGCCCCAGCACCAGCAGGGCCGCGCCCCACACCGTGGTCATCCGCATCAGTTGGTCCTCCAGACCGCGACACGCCAGCGCGACAGCCAGCCCCACACCAGACCCGCGAGGAAACCGATCAGCACCAGCGCGCCGAGCAGCCACCAGCCGCGGCCGAGCCCGAACGACGCCACGTCGTCGGCCTGCGACGGGCCGTCGACCACGTCCACGGTGAGCTCGACCGGCATGCCGGGCGTGGTCTTCACCCCGGAGGCGGCCGAGAAGGAGTTGGTCACCAGCAGGCACACCGTCTCGGCCGGCGCGTCCTCCTCGTCGGAGTCGGCCTTCGGGTAGCGCAGGCCCGTCGAGATCACGTCGGTACGGCCGCCGCCGGCCGCCTCGCCGCGCACGATCTCCCGGCCGTGCGTGGTGAACGCCCGTACCAGCAGCCCGTAGTCGGGGTTCATGGTGCGGTCCGCCGCCACGCTCACCGAGGCGCGCAGCTCCTTGCCCGGGTCGACGTCGACCCGGTACCAGCGCTGCTGCCCGAACTCCTCGCGGTCCGTGTACAGGCCCGACTTCAGCGTCGGCGCCTTCGGGCAGGAGGAGCCGCCCTCGGTGGCCACCGGGGTGACCACCGGGTCGGCCGCGCGGTCCACCAACTGGTTGACCTTGTCGGTGAGGTCGTCGGTGTGCTCGACGGAGGTGTAGGTGCCGCCGGTCGCCTCCGCGATGCAGCTGAGCTGCGCCCGCATCTTGGTGTTGGGCACCAGGCCGAGGGTGTCGATGGTCAGGCCGATGCCCTTGGCGGCTATCTCGCGGGCCACCTCGCACGGGTCGAGCGGGGCGCAGGTGTCCTCGCCGTCGCTGATCAGGACGATGCGCTTGGAGCCCTCGCCGCCCTCGAGGTCGTCGGCGGCCTTGAGCAGCGCCGGGCCGATCGGCGTCCAGCCGGTGGGCGACAGGGTCGCCACGGCGGACTTGGCCTCGGTGCGGTCCAGCGGTCCCACCGGGTAGAGCTGCGCGGTGTCCTTGCAGCCCGTCTTGCGGTCGTCGCCGGGGTAGGTGGCGCCCAGGGTGCGGATGCCGAGCTGCACCTCCTCGGGCGTGGCGTCCAGCACCTCGTTGAACGCCTGCTTGGCCGCGGCCATCCGCGTCCCGCCGTCCATGTCCTTGGTGCGCATCGAGCCGCTCACGTCGAGGACGAGGTCGACCTTCGGCGCCAGGGCGGTGGTCTCGTCGGCGACCGCCCCGGCCGGGAACGCGATCCCGGACGCGAGCGCGGCGAGCAGGGCGCAGACGCCCGCCGCCAGCCGTTGTGTTCTGATCATCGGCGGATCTTATTGATCGAAGGTGTCCGGCTTCAAAACGGGGTCAGAAGCCGGGCGTATCGCACCCGTTGTGCCGTGCGGCCGGGGTGGCGCCCACCCCCGTCATCCGGCCAACGGGTTCGGCACCTCGGCCCACCGGTCCCCGCCCCCGCCCGTCGACAGCCGCATCAGCGTCAACGCCTTGACCGGCAACGGCTCTTCGCGCAGCGCCGTCAGGTCCGGCGTGCGCGGCAGGTGCCGTACGGCGGTCGCCAGGGCCTCGGCCAGCGCCGGCCGGCTGCCGGCCGTGCCCGCCAGGGCGCCGCCGACCAGCGAGCCGAACAGCTTGCGGCGCAGGGCGGTCGGGTCGTCGGTGAGGATCCGGTCGGGCAGCTCCGGCAGGGGCACGCCGTGCCGGGCCAGCCGCGCCGGGCTCACCCGGATGTCGGCCAGGTCGCGGTAGACCAGCCGCAGCGGGGCGCCGGACGGCCCCAGCACCACCAGCAGGTTCTGCCCGTGCGCCTCCAGCGCCACGCCCGTCTCCAGCAGCCGCAGACCCACCGTCAGCGCCAGTCGGGCGAACGCCGCCGACCAGGCCGCCGAGCGCGGCAGGCCGGTGAGCGGGAGCGCGGCCACCGGCACCACGCGCTCACCGGGCCCCGCGTACGCGTCCGGCGCCTCGCGCAGCAACGCCGCCAGGTCGGGGGAGCCGGCCGTGGCCGCACCCAGCGTGCGGGTGACGTGCAGCAGGCCGTCCGTGCGCGCGGCCAGGGCCTCGCCGAACGCCGACAGCGTCGCCGCGCCGGTCACCGAGGCGACCGACAGATCCCGCACCGACGAGGTCAGCCGGGCGCTCAGCGCGGTCTTGACGTGCGGCCCGTCCGGCAGCGCCAGCGTGCGCAGGGACATCAACGGCCGCGCGGCCGGGCCCCGGTCGCAGGCCCGCTTGAGCACGTGGTCCGCCTGCCACGGGTGCACCGGCACCAACAGCCGCCCGCCGTCCCGCAGTTCGTCCGGCCACGCGCCCGACACCAGGCACTCGGCCTCGGGCACGGGCACCATCCCCAGCCGGACCACGGGCCGGTGCTCGGGCCCGTACGCGAACTGCTCGGCCACCGAGAAGCCGGGCCGGGAGCGGCAGTTCGGGTGGTACGGGTGCCCGTCGACCACCCGCTGCTCCCATTCCCAGTCGTGCCGCGGCCACCCGGACGGGTCCGGCTCCCCCGAGGACGGCTCCTGCGCGGCCCGGGACAGCGCCATCGACGCGACGCTGTGCCCCAGCTCGGCCGCGAAGCCCGTCCCGCGCGGCACCCCGAGCGCCGCCGTCAACCGCGCGGGGTCGTCGTACACCGTCCCGGCGAGGCGTACGGCGGTGACGTGGGCGTCGGTCGCGAACGGGTCGGGGGGCGGGCCCTCCAGGAGGCGCCCGTCGGCGAGGCGCAGCGCGAGCCCGTCCCGGCCCGGGGTGCGACCGGTGATCCAGGGCAGCGGCTCATGGGCCAGCGCCCGCCACAGACGGGTCAGCACGGCGGCCCGCGCGCCCGGCAGCTCGGCCGCGTACCGGGGGCCGAGGGCGGGGCGCAGGGCGGCCAGCTCGGCGGCGACCTCGGCCTCGGCGGTGGGGGGACGGTGCACGGTCATGCTCCTCGGGGTACGCGGACGGCGGGCCGTGACGACAGCGATACTGATCGTCCCGCCCGACGAACCGTAGAGAACGAGTGGAACGCGTGGACGTCAACCCCCCACCCGCCGACGTGGCGCACCCGCAGGACCCGGCCGCCACGGCCGTCCCGGCCGAAGCGGACACGGCCGACACGGCCGACGCGTACGCGGCCGCGCCGCTGCTGAACTGCCTGCTGCGGGAGGTCGCCGAGCCGCTGCGGCAGGAGGGCGGACGACAGGTGCACCGGCTGCCCAGCGGCCGGCTGCTGCGCGTGCGCGGCACCCGGCGGCCGGTGCTGCCCGAGGTCCGCACGGGCGGCGCCTGGCACCGCCTCGGCCACCCGGAGCTGGTCAAACTGGTCGCGGAGGAGCTGCGCGGGCACACCGGCCTGTCCAACCACGAGCTGCCGGCCGAGATGCTCGACAGCCGCGCGGCGGTGGCGGCCCTGCTCGCCGCCCGCGCGCGCACCGCCCCGCCCGACGACCCCTACCTGCGCTCCGAGCAGTGCCTGCTGACCGGCCACCCGTACCACCCGGCGCCCAAGGCGCGCGGCGGCGGCCCGGCCGGCGCGTGGCTGCCGTACGCGCCCGAGGCGTACGCCCGCTTCCCGCTGGTCCTGCTGGGCGTGCGGGAGGACCAGGTCGTCGAGGAGGGCGACACCCGCGCCCTCGACGCGCTCGGCTCCGCCCCGCCCGGCTACCGGCTGCTGCCCGCCCACCCCTGGCAGCTCGACCTGGTGGGCCGCGACCTGGAGCCCGCCTTCGCCGACGGGCGCCTGGTCCGGCTGGGCGGGACGGACTTCCCGGTCCGGCCGACGGCCGCGATCCGCACGGTGTACGCCCCCGAGCGGGACCTGTTCCTGAAGTTCAGCCTCGACGTGCGCATCACCAACGACATCCGCCGCCTGTGGCGCCACGACCTGCGCAGACTGCGCCGCACGGACGAGGCGGTGAGGAGCGCGTTCGCGACGACGGACACCGGGCAGGCTGCGCCCGGGCCCGCCGCCTGGCTCAGCGACCGCGGCCACCGCACCGCCGCCTTCGCCTTCGAGGAGCTCGCCGTGCTGGTCCGCGACGGCTTCGGCGGGCACCTCCTGCCCGGCACCACGCCGCTGCTCGCGGCGGGCCTGGTCGAGGGCTTCCCGGGCAGCCCGCTCGCGGCCACGCACGACCCCGCGGGCTGGTGGGCGGCGTACCTGGCGGCCGTGGTGCCGCCCGTGCTGGCCGCCTTCGCCGGACACGGCGTCGTCCTGGAGGCCCACCTGCAGAACACCCTCGTCGCCGTCGATGCCCACGGCGTCCCGGCGCAGGCCCTGTTCCGGGACGCCGAGGGCGTCAAACTGCTGCCCGAGGTGACCCGCGCGGTGGGCTGGGAGCGACTGGTGTACTGCCTGGTCGTCAACCACCTCTGGGAGGTCGCGGCGGCCCTCGCCGAGCACCACCCGGGCCTGGACCCCTGGCCGGCCGTCCGCCGCGAGCTGGCCCGCGCGGACCTCCCCGAGGCCACCGCCCTGCTGACCGCGCCGACCCTGCCCGGCAAGACGAACCTGCTGCTGCGCTGGACGGCGGCCGACGGCGCGGCGGCCCGCTACCTGCCCCTGCCGAACCCGCTGGCCCGCGGATGAGCTGAACTACGCTGGTCGGTGTGCTGCGCGACGTGACTGCTGTTCGATACGTGACCCCGCTCCGGTCCGGCGGCTCCGTTCCCGGGGTCGTCGAGGCCGACGACGACGGCACGTACGTCGTGAAGTTCACCGGGTCCGCGCAGGGCCGCACGGCGCTCGTCGCCGAGGTGATCGTCGGGGAGCTGGCCCGGGCGCTGGGGCTGCGGGTGCCCGAGCTGGTCCTCGCCCGCTTCGACCCGGCGCTCGGGGCGCACGAGCCGCACCAGGAGGTCCGTGACCTGCTGAACGCCAGCGCGGGCCTCAACCTGGGGATGGACTTCCTGCCCGGCGCCCGCGACTTCACCCCGGAGATCGCGCAGGTCTTCCCCGTGGACCCGCTGGAGGCCGGCCGGATCGTCTGGCTGGACGCGCTGACCGTCAACGTGGACCGTACGGTGCACAGCTCCAACCTGATGGTGTGGCCGACGCTCGGCACGGTCCCGCCGCGGCTGTGGCTGATCGACCACGGCGCGGCGCTGGTCTTCCACCACCGCTGGGACGTCTCGGCGCCGGAGAAGCGCTACGACTTCCGCCACCACGCCCTCGGCCTGTACGGCCCCGACGTGCGCGCCGCCGACGCCGAGCTGGCGCCGAGGGTCACCGAGGAGCTGCTGCGGCGGGTCGTCGCCGAGGTCCCCGACGCGTGGCTCACCGCCTTCGCGACGCCCGACGAGGTCCGCGCGGCGTACGTGGGCTACCTCCACGCGCGCGTGCGGGCGTCGCAGCAGTGGCTGCCCACCGACTTCCCGAGCCCCGAGGAGCTGGCCGCCGAGAACGCCCGGCGCGCGGAGCGCAGCCGGCGGGGCCGTCCGGCGTGGCTCAAGCAGGTGCCCGACCTGCACGGCAAACCGCCCGCGGAACAGGACTGGTCGGTCCACCTGGGGTGATCGTGCGGGGGGGCGTGGGCCGGCGGGAGCGGTGCTCCCCGCGGCCCACGCCCCCTCGGGCGGTCAGCCCTTGAGCTGCTCGTAGGCGGGCAGCGTCAGGAAGTCCGCGTAGTCCTCGTCCAGGGCGACCTGGAGCAGCAGGTCGTGGGCCCGCTGCCAGTGCCCGGCCGCGAAGGCCTCCTCGCCGAGTTCGGCCCGGACGTTCGCCAGTTCCTCGGCGGCGACCTTGCGGGCCAGCTCCGGGGTGGCCTTCTCGCCGTTCTCGAACTGCACGCCCGCGTTGATCCACTGCCAGATCTGGGAGCGGGAGATCTCGGCGGTGGCCGCGTCCTCCATCAGGTTGAAGATGGCGACCGCGCCCAGCCCGCGCAGCCAGGCCTCGATGTAGCGGATGCCGACCTGGACGGCGTTGACGAGACCGGCGTACGTGGGCTTCGCGTCGAGGGAGTCGACGGCGATCAGGTCGGCGGCCCCGACGTGGACGTCCTCGCGGAGGCGGTCCTTCTGGTGCGGCCGGTCGCCGAGCACCCGGTCGAAGGACTCCATGGCGATCGGCACCAGGTCGGGGTGGGCCACCCAGGAGCCGTCGAAACCGTCGTTCGCCTCGCGGTCCTTGTCGGCGCGGACCTTCTCGAAGGCGGTCCGGTTGACCTCGGGGTCCTTGCGGGAGGGGATGAACGCCGCCATGCCGCCGATGGCGTGCGCGCCGCGCTTGTGGCAGGTGCGCACGAGGAGTTCGGTGTAGGCCCGCATGAACGGGGCGGTCATCGTGACCGCGTTGCGGTCCGGCAGGACGAACTTCTCGCCGCCGTCACGGAAGTTCTTCACGATGGAGAACAGGTAGTCCCAGCGGCCGGCGTTCAGCCCGGAGGCGTGGTCGCGCAGTTCGTAGAGGATCTCCTCCATCTCGTACGCCGCCGTGATCGTCTCGATGAGGACCGTGGCGCGCACGGTGCCCTGCGGGACGCCGACGTGCTCCTGCGCGAAGACGAACACGTCGTTCCACAGGCGGGCCTCGAGGTGGGACTCGGTCTTCGGCAGGTAGAAGTACGGGCCCTTGCCGAGGTCGATCAGGCGCTGGGCGTTGTGGAAGAAGTACAGGCCGAAGTCGACGAGGGCGCCGGGCACCGGGCGGCCGTCGGCGTCGACGAGGTGGCGCTCGTCCAGGTGCCAGCCGCGCGGGCGCATGACGACGGTGGCGAGCTCGTCCTCGGCACGCAGGGCGTAGGACTTGCCGCTGCGCTCGTCGGTGAAGTCGATGCGGCGGGCGTAGGCGTCGATCAGGTTGAGCTGGCCCGTGACGACGTTCTCCCAGGTCGGCGCGGAGGCGTCCTCGAAGTCCGCGAGCCACACCTTCGCCCCGGAGTTCAGGGCGTTGACGGTCATCTTGCGGTCGGTGGGGCCGGTGATCTCCACGCGCCGGTCGTTCAGGGCGGCGGGGGCGGGGGCGACCCTCCAGGACTCGTCCGCGCGGATCGCGGCCGTCTCCGGGAGGAAGTCGAGCGTGCAGGTGCGGGCGATCTCGGCGCGGCGCTCGGCACGGCGGGCGAGGAGTTCGTCACGGCGCGGGGTGAACCGCCGGTGCAGCTCCGCCACGAAGGCGAGCGCCGCGTCGGTGAGGACCTCCTCCTGCCGGGGCAGGGGCTCGGCGTCGACGATGGCCAGCGGGGACGGCGCTGGTGCGGACATGAGCTGTCACTTCCTTCAGCGGTGGCACCGGATGCCAAGAGGCACGAACGGGACAGAAGGCACCGGATGTGCGGACGGGTGCTTCTGAGCAGTGGATACTAGTTTCCTCATCGTGGAACTTCAATGGTTTGTTGATGTCGAGATTCTTCGGTTCGAGCCAAGGTGGCGCCCCGTGCCACCCCGTTCACTCAAGGTGGCGCAGGTCCTCGGCCGTGTCGATGTCGTGGGGCCGGGCGACGTCCCCGCACTCGACGAGCGTGATCTCCCGCTCGTGTTCCCGCAGGTAGGCGCGCGCGCCGCGGTCACCCGTCGCCGCAGCCGCGACGCCCGCCCAGTGCTCCGACCCCAGCAGCACGGGATGGCCGCGGACACCGTCGTAGGCCGCCGACGCCAGTGACGTCCCGTCCCGGAGGGCGGCCAGCACCCGGGCCACCGCCTCGGGCCCGATGCCCGGCTGGTCCACGAGCGAGACGAGGGTGGCCCGTGCGCCCGTCCCGGTGAGCGAGGCGAGCCCGGCCCGCAGCGAGGAGCCCATGCCCTGCTCCCAGTCCGGGTTGTCCACCAGGACGCACCCGTCGAGCGCCGCCCGCTCCCGTACGGCGTCGGCGCTCGCCCCGAGGACCACGTGCACGCGCGCGAGGCCGGCCGCGCGCAGGACGCCCACCGCGTGTTCCACCAGCGGACGGCCCCGGTGGACGAGCAGCGCCTTGGGCCGGCCGCCCAGCCGCCGCCCCCCGCCGGCCGCCAGGAGCAGCCCGACGACGGGCCCGGCCGTCCGCTCCGCCGGGCGGGCCGCGGTGTTGAGGTCTTCCGTACGCGTCATGGGTCCTGCATACCCGACCGCGGTGCCCGTCCGGGCGGGGCGGCTCCGGCGCGCGGCGCGCCGCGCTCACGCACGGCTGAATTTCCGTCCCCCCTGTGGCGTGGTGGGGCGCGGTGGCGTTTACTGACCCGCGTCCCCACGGCGTCCGGCCACGGCCTGGGGGCGGCCGGGGCCTGTCGGACAGGCCCCGGGGGGACACGACGGACCGGCGCACGACGGCGTGCGAGGGGGGAAGCTGTGTTGCGGAGCTTGGGGCAGAGGCGGCCAGTGACCGGCAGCGAGGACGATCCCCGGGTGACGGGGCTGAGAACGGCGGTGTCCCGGCTGCGCCGCGAACTCGCGGCGCTCCCCGCCGAGTTCCCGGACCGCGCGATAGCCGAGGACGAACTCGCCGCCCTGGCCGCGATGGTGACCCACGGCGTGCCCGAGGTGCCCCGCCTGCGCGGCTCGCTGCTGCTGATCGCGGGCGCGATCGGCTCGGTCAGCGCCCTCGCGGGCGGCCTGTCGGACGTACGCCACGCGGTCGAACTGTTCGGCGAGCCGCCGCGGCGCTGACGCGAACGGCCGCGCCGCCGGCGCCGGGCGCCGGGCCGCTGTGCTGTGTGACGCCGGCCCCCGCGCCGCTGACCCGAGCCCCGCCCCCGCTCACGCGTTCCGCCCGCCCCGCGCGATGCGCCCGCGGCCCGCCGTTCACCTCACGGGCGGCCCGCCGTTCACCTCACGCCTGGTTCTGGCTCACCAGCGCCGCGGACAGTTCCCCGGCGATCTGCTGGAGCACCGGGACGATCCGCTCCGTGGCGGTCTCGGTGACCCGGCCCGCCGGACCCGAGATGGAGATGGCCGCCGCGGTGGGGGCGTCGGGGACCGGTACGGCCAGGCAGCGCACGCCGATCTCCTGCTCGTTGTCGTCGACCGCGTAGCCGGCCCGGCGGACCTCCTCCAGCGCCGCCAGGAAGCCCTCCGGCGTGGTGATGGTCTTCTCGGTCGCGGCCGGCATGCCCGTGCGGCCGAGCAGGGCGCGCACCTCCGCGTCGGGGAAGTCCGCGAGCAGCGCCTTGCCGACGCCGGTGGAGTGCGGCAGGACGCGCCGGCCGACCTCGGTGAACATGCGCATCGAGTGCTTCGACGGCACCTGCGCCACGTACACGATCTCGTCGCCGTCGAGCAGCGCCATGTTGGCGGTCTCGCCGGTCTCCTCGACCAGCCGCGCCAGGTACGGCCGCGCCCAGGTGCCCAGCAGCCGGGACGCCGACTCTCCGAGCCGGATCAGTCGCGGCCCGAGCGCGTACCGCCGGTTGGCCTGCTGGCGGACGTAGCCGCACGCCACGAGGGTGCGCATCAGCCGGTGGATGGTCGGCAGGGGCAGCCCGCTGCTCGCGGACAGCTCGCTCAGCCCGACCTCGCCCCCCGCGTCGGCCATCCGCTCGAGCAGGTCGAAGGCGCGCTCGAGGGACTGCACGCCTCCGGCGGCGGACCTGGCGGAGTCGGTGGTGCTGGCGCTGGACGTCGGCACGGCGCGTTCCTTTCCGGCACGGGCGGGGAGGGCAGAAGCCTACCCGTCGGCCGCTTGACCGCCTGCTTGTGCGTCACTACGTTCTGCTGGTTGGAATTCTACTTCCGCTTTGTGGAAACGTCCAGACTCCCGGCCGGGGGTGCACTGTGGAGGGGTGTGCCCTTGACGGCGAATGGGCGGGAGGTGAGACTCCTTCAACAGAAAGTTGAATTCCGTTACGTGGAAGTGAACCCCGTGTCACGGAGAGAGGGGTCCCGGTGTCCGAGGCTCGACCGGCGCTGTCCGACGCCGACCTGGTGCTGCGCTCCACGCGCGTCATCACCCCGGAGGGGACGCGCGCCGCCTCGGTGGCCGTCACCGCCGGCACGATCACCGCCGTCCTGCCGCACGACGCGGACGTACCGGCCGGGGCCCGGCTGGAGGACGTCGGCGACGACGTGCTGCTGCCCGGCCTCGTCGACACCCACGTGCACGTCAACGACCCGGGCCGCACCGAGTGGGAGGGCTTCTGGACCGCCACCCGCGCGGCCGCCGCCGGCGGCATCACCACCCTGGTCGACATGCCCCTCAACTCCGTGCCGCCCACCACGACGGTCGAGCACCTGCGCACCAAGCAGCGGGTGGCCCGCGACAAGGCCCACGTCGACGTCGGGTTCTGGGGCGGAGCCCTGCCGGACAACGTCAAGGACCTGCGCCCGCTGCACGACGCGGGCGTGTTCGGCTTCAAGGCCTTCCTGTCGCCGTCCGGCGTCGACGAGTTCCCCCACCTCGACCAGGAGCAACTCGCCCAGTCCCTGGCCGAGATCGCCGGCTTCGACGGCCTGCTCATCGTGCACGCCGAGGACCCCCACCACCTGGCCGCGGCCCCGCAGCACGGCGGCCCCCGGTACGCCGACTTCCTCGCCAGCCGGCCCCGCGACGCCGAGGACACGGCGATCGCCGCGCTCGTCGCCCACGCCCGGCGCCTGCACGCACGCGTGCACGTGCTGCACCTGTCCTCCAGCGACGCCCTGCCGCTGATCGCGCGGGCCAGGGCGGACGGCGTGCGCCTGACGGTGGAGACCTGCCCGCACTACCTCACCCTCACCGCCGAGGAAGTTCCCGACGGCGCCAGCGAGTTCAAGTGCTGCCCGCCCATTCGCGAGGCCGCCAACCAGGACCTGCTGTGGCAGGCGCTGGCCGACGGCACGATCGACTGCGTCGTCACCGACCACTCGCCGTCGACGGCCGACCTGAAGACCGACGACTTCGCCACCGCCTGGGGCGGCATCTCCGGCCTCCAGCTCAGCCTCCCGGCCGTGTGGACCGCGGCCCGCGCGCGCGGCCACGGCCTGGAGGACGTGGTCCGGTGGATGTCGTCCCGCACCGCCGCCCTGGTCGGCCTGGACGGCCGCAAGGGCGCCATCGCGCCGGGCCACGACGCCGACTTCGCCGTCCTCGCCCCCGACGAGACCTTCACCGTGGACCCGGCGGCCCTCCAGCACCGCAACCGCGTCACCGCATACGCCGGCCGGACGCTGTACGGCGTCGTGCGCTCCACCTGGCTGCGCGGCGAACGCATCGTCGCGGACGGCGACTTCACCGAGCCCAGGGGCCGCCTGCTGACCCGCTGACCACCCACCCGCCCAGACCCGCACCCGGCCGACTCCGAGAGGAATCCCTGATCACCGTGACGGCGATACCCAGCTTCACCGGCGACGCGCAGCCCTACGGCGGCGGCGACCCGTACGCGGATTACCGCACCGCCGACTTCCCCTTCACCCGGTACGCCGACCTCGCCGACCGCCGGCTCGGCGCCGCCGTCATCGCCGCCAACGACGAGTTCTTCGCGCAGCGCGAGAACCTGCTGCTGCCCGGGCGGGCGGAGTTCGACCCCGAGCACTTCGGGCACAAGGGCAAGGTCATGGACGGCTGGGAGACCCGCCGGCGCCGCGGCGCCTCCGCCGAGCACCCCTGGCCGGCCGACGACGACCACGACTGGGCGCTGGTGCGGCTGGGCGCCCCCGGCGTGGTCCGCGGGATCGTGGTCGACACGGCCCACTTCCGCGGCAACTACCCGCAGGCCGTGTCCGTCGAGGCCACCTCGGTACCGGGTTCCCCGTCGCCGGAGGACCTGCTCGGCGACGACGTCAAGTGGACCACCCTCGTCCCGCGCACCCCGGTCGGCGGCCACGCGGCGAACGGCTTCGCCGTCCGGGCCGAGCAGCGCTTCACGCACCTGCGCGTCGTCCAGCACCCCGACGGCGGCATCGCCCGCCTGCGCGTGTACGGCGAGATCGTGCCCGACCCCGCGTGGCTCGCGGTGCTCGGCGCCTTCGACGTGGTGGCGCTGGAGAACGGCGGCCAGGTCGAGGACGCCTCGAACCTCTTCTACTCGCCCGCCTCGAACACCATCCAGCCGGGCCGCTCCCACAAGATGGACGACGGCTGGGAGACCCGCCGGCGCCGTGACCGGGGCAACGACTGGATCCGCTACCGGCTGGTGGCGCAGGCCGAGGTCCGCGCCCTGGAGATCGACACCGCGTACCTGAAGGGCAACAGCGCGGGCTGGGCGTCGGTGTCCGTGCGGGACGGCGAGGACAGGCCCTGGCAGGAGGTCCTGCCGCGAACCCGGCTCCAGCCCGACACCAACCACCGCTTCGTCCTGCCGACGCCCGCGGTGGGCACCCACGCGCGCGTGGACATCTACCCGGACGGCGGCATCTCCCGCCTGCGCCTGTTCGGATCCCTGACCGAGGAGGGCACGGCCCGCCTCACGGCCCGGCACCAGGAACTGGGCGGCTGACCCGCGCGGGGGCCGGACCCGGGGCGGGGGCGCGGACCGGCCCGTCCACGCGCCCCGCCCCGCCCCGCCGGTCCTACGCCGCCAACCCGCCGTCCACCGCGAACTCCGCGCCCGTGACGTAGTCCGCCGACGCCAGGTACGCCACCAGGCCGGCCACTTCGTCGGCGGTGCCGAAGCGGCCCAGCGCGGTCACCGCCGCCTGGCCGTCCGCGTACGGCCCGTCCGCCGGGTTCATGTCCGTGTCGATCGGCCCCGGGTGCACGACGTTCGCCGTGATCCCGCGCGGCCCCAGTTCCCTGGCCAGGGCCTTGGTCAGACCGGTCAGCGCGGACTTGCTCATCGCGTAGAGCGTCGCGCCCGGCATCGGCACGCGCTGCGCCAGGCAGCTGCCGATGGTGACGATCCGCCCGCCGCGCCCCATGCGGGCGGCCGCCGCGCGCGTGGTGAGGAACACGCCGCGCACGTTCACGGCGAGCACCCGGTCCACGTCGGCGAGCGTCAGGCCGTCCAGCGGGCCGACCGCGCCGACGCCCGCGTTGTTCACCAGCACGTCCAGGGCGCCGAAGTGCCGGGCCACCCGGTCCACGGCGTCCGCCGCCTCGCCGGCGTCGGCGGCGTCCGCGCGCACCGCGAGGGCCCGGCGGCCGAGCGCGCTGACGCGCCGTACGACGTCCTCGGCCTCCTCCTTGCCGTTCACGTAGGTCACGGCGACGTCCGCGCCGTCGCGGGCGAGCCGCAGGGCGGTGGCCGCGCCGATGCCCCGGCTGCCGCCGGTCACCAGGGCCACCTTGCCGAGCAGGGGTGTGGGGGTCGTGTCGGATGCGTGCGTCGTGGTCATGGGTCCATCCCAGCCGCCGCGGGCCGGTGACGCTGGCGGCGAACGGACGCCGACCTGCGGACGCCGTCGCTGAGCGCTTCCGGAACTCTTTCCTCCGTCCGGCTCGTTCTCCCCGTGTGACACTTCAGCAAGAGATCGTCGGCAACGCCATGCAGATGGCGGTCGTCTCCCTCCAGCCCGGTCAGACGGTGTACTGCGAGGCGGGCAAGTTCCTGTTCAAGACGACGAACGTGACCATGGAGACCCGCCTCGGCGGCCCCTCGGACCGCGGCGGGCAGCAGCAGGGCGGCGGCTCCGGCTGCATGGGCGGCCTGCTGCGCCAGGCGATGGGCACGGCCATGCAGGCCGGCCAGCGCGCGCTGGCCGGCGAGTCGCTGGCCTTCCAGTACTTCACCAGCCAGGGCGGCGAGGGCACCGTCGGCTTCGCGGGCGTGCTGCCGGGCGAGATGCGCGCGCTGGAACTGGACGGCACGCGGGCGTGGTTCGCCGAGAAGGACGCGTTCGTGGCCGCCGAGTCCACCGTCGACTTCGGCATCGCCTTCCAGGGCGGCCGCACCGGCATGAGCGGCGGCGAGGGCTTCGTCCTGGAGAAGTTCACCGGCCGGGGCACGGTGATCATCGCCGGCGCGGGCAACTTCATCGACCTGAACCCGGCCGACTTCGGCGGCCGCGTCGAGGTCGACACCGGCTGCGTCGTCGCCTTCGAGGAGGGCATCCAGTACGGCGTCCAGCGCGTCGGCGGCCTCAACCGCCAGGGCCTGATGAACGCCGTCTTCGGCGGCGAGGGCCTGTCCCTGGCCACCCTGGAGGGCAACGGCCGGGTCATCCTCCAGTCCCTCACCATCGAGGGCCTGGCCAACGCCCTGAAGAAGGCCCAGGGCGGCGACAAGCAGGGCCCGACGGGCGGTCTCTTCTCCACCCACGCGGGCTGACGGGCGGGCCGCGCGCGCCGGGAGCCGAGAGCCGCCCGGCCCGGTGTCAGGCGAGCAGCTCCCTCACCAGCGCGGCCACCTGCTCGGTCTCGATCAGGAAGCCGTCGTGGCCGTACGGTGACGAGATCACGCGCAGGGCGTCCGAGGAGGGGAGCGCCGCGGCCAGCTCCGCCTGCTGGGACGGCGGGTAGAGCCGGTCGGAGTCGACGCCGGCCACCAGGGTGCGGGCGGTCACCCGGCGCAGGGCCGCGCGCACCCCGCCGCGGCCCCGGCCGACGTCGTGGCTGCTCATCGCCTCGGACAGCACGACGTAGCTGCCCGCGTCGAAGCGGCGGGCCAGCTTGGCCGCCTGGTGGTCGAGGTAGGACTCGACCTGGTAGCGGCCGTCGCCCCACGGGTCCTCCTCGGCCTGCGCCGAGCGGCCGAAGCGGACCTGGAGCTCCGGCTCGCTGCGGTAGGTGACGTGCGCGATCCGCCGGGCCAGGCCGAGCCCGGCCACGGGCCCCTCGCCGGTGCCGTGGTAGTCGCCGCCCTGCCAGTGCCGGTCGGAACGGATGGCCCGCACCTGCAGCGAGGCCCACGCGATCTGCTCGGCGCTCGCCGCTGCGGTGGTCGCGAGCAGCAGCAGCGCCCCGGTGCGTTCAGGACGCCCCACCGCCCACTCCAGCGCCCGCATCCCGCCCATGGACCCGCCGACCACCAGCACCCAGCGGTCGATGCCCAGCGCGTCCGCCAACCCGGCCTCGACGGCCACCTGGTCACGCTGCGTCAGGAACGGGAAGGCGCCGCCCCAGGCGCGGCCACCGGGACGCGCGGAGGACGGCCCGGTGCTGCCCTGGCAGCCGCCCAGCACGTTCGGCGCGACGACGAAGAAGCGGTCGGTGTCCAGCGCCAGGCCGGGCCCCACCAGCCCGTCCCACCAGCCGGGCGTGGGGTGCCCCGGCCCGGCGGGACCGGCGACGTGGCTGTCGCCGGTGAGGGCGTGCAGGACGAGGACGGCGTTGGACGCGTCCGGCGCGAGCCGCCCCCACGTCTCGAACGCGAGCCGCACGCCGGGCAGTTCACCGCCCGCCTCCAGGGCGAGGGGCGCCGGGTGCGCGTACCACCGGCGGCGCCCCGGCGGGTCCCCCTCCCGCCAGGCGCCCGTGGCCGGTGGAAGGGGGGACGGTGGCAGTACGGTGCTCAGGACGCGCCCTTCGCCGCGCGGAACCCGGCCTCCAGGTCGGCCTTGAGGTCCGCGAGGTTCTCGATGCCGACCGACAGCCGGACCAGGCCGGGGGACGTGCCGGTGGCGGTCAACTGCTCCTCGTCGAGCTGGCTGTGCGTCGTGGACGCCGGGTGGATGATCAGACTGCGCACGTCACCGATGTTGGCGAGGTGACTGAACAGCTCGACGGCGTCGACGAACCGCTTGCCCGCCTCCACCCCGTCGCGCAGCTCGAACGAGACGATCGCGCCCGCCCCCAGCGGCAGGTAGCGCTGCGCCGCCTCGTACCACTGGTTGGACGGCAGTCCCGGATAGTGGACGGCGGCGACCTCGTCGCGCTGCTCCAGCCACTCCGCGAGCGCATGCGCGTTCGCCGAGTGCCGCTCGATGCGCAGGCTCAGCGTCTCCACGCCCTGCAGCAGCAGGAAGGCGGAGTGCGGCGAGAGGGCCGGTCCCAGGTCGCGCAGCAACTGCACCCGCAGCTTGATCGCGAAGGCACCCGGGCCGAGCGCCGGCCAGTACCGCAGGCCGTGGTAACTCGGGTCCGGCTCGGTGAAGTCGGGGAACCGGTCCGCGTGCGCGCCGAAGTCGAACGTGCCGCCGTCCACGACCACGCCCGCGATCGTGGTGCCGTGCCCGCCCAGGAACTTCGTCGCCGAGTGCACGACGACGTCCGCGCCGTGCTCGATGGGCCGCAGCAGGTAGGGGGTCGGCACCGTGTTGTCGACGATCAGCGGCACGCCCGCCCCGTGCGCCACGTCCGCGACCGCCCGCACGTCCAGCACGTTGCCGCGCGGGTTGCCGAGGCTCTCGGCGAACAGCGCCTTGGTGTTGGGCCGGATCGCCGCCCGCCACGCCTCGGCGTCGTCGGGGTCGTCGACGAAGGACACCTCGATGCCGAACTTCGGCAGGGTGTGCCGGAAGAGGTTGTAGGTGCCGCCGTACAGCGAGGTGCTGGAGACCACGTGGTCGCCGGCGCTCGCCACCGTGAGGATCGCCAGGGTCTCCGCGGCCTGCCCGGAGGCCAGCGCCACGGCCGCGACCCCGCCCTCCAGCGCGGCGATGCGCTGCTCGAACACGTCCTGGGTGGGGTTGTGGATGCGGGTGTAGATGTTGCCGGGCTCGGCCAGCGAGAACAGGTCGGCCGCGTGCCGGGTGTCCCGGAAGGCGAACGACGTCGTCTGGTAGATGGGCGTGGCCCGGGCGCCGGTCACCGGATCGGGCGCGGCCCCCGCGTGGATCTGCTTGGTCTCGAACGACCAGGCCGAGGTGTCGGGCGCGGCGGGCGGCTCGTCGGGGGTGTGGCCGGCGGTGACGGAGTCGATGGGCTGGCTCATGGTGGTGCTCCCGGTACGGAGGGTGAAGACGGGTGGCGTGCGAAGAGGAGGACGAGGGAGGGGACGGGGACGCGCGCGTGCGGAGCCGCGGCACGGCGGACCGGCCGGCCCTCACGGGGCAGCGGTCGGTACGGCGGGGAAGCGGTGCGGCGGTGGAGCCGGGGGAAGGAGCCGGAGCGCGGCGTCAGCTCGCGGCGGAACAGCCCGTGGTGGTGACACGCACGTAATCGACGTGGCGGCGGGTCACGAGCACGGTCATGGCATCAGACAACCACAGGTCGGCCCCCTTCGCACCGGCCTGGACAGGACGTCTCACGTTCTGGAACGCCGGCCGGACGCCCCTCGCCGCGCGGGCGCGTGGTGCCGAGTCGCCGAAGGATGACGGCCCGTACGACTTTCGTCGCCGATGTGCCGTCGGGGGCCGACCGTCACGCCCGGGCCGATGTGCCCCGGGCCCGCCGCTGACTACATTCACCCCGTGACGCAGCCCCCCGACACCGCCGTACCGCCCGCGCCGGCCCTCCCCGCGCGCCGGTGGCTGCTGCCGTCCGCGCTCGCCGGTGAACTCGACCCGGACGCCGGGCGGGACGGGCGCCGGCCGCGCCGTACCGCGCGCGACTGGCTGGTGGACTCCTCCTGCTTCCTGCTGGCGGTCTTCGTCGGGCTGGTGGCGGCCGACGGGGTGCGGGGCAACCCGCACGTCCCGCACTCCCTCGCCGTCCTCGACCTGGTGACCGGCGCCCTGGCCTGCGCGGCCGTCTGGCTGCGGCGCCGCCGGCCGGTGGAGCTCGCCGCCGTGCTGGTCCTCGCCGGCTTCGTCTCCGACTGCGCGGGCGGGGCCACGCTGATCGCGCTGTTCACCCTCGCCGTGCACCGGCCGTTCCGGTACGTCGCCTGGATCGGCGGCGCCAGCCTGGCCCTCGTCCCGCCGTACTACCTGTGGCGCCCGGACCCTGACGTGTCCTACCCGGCGGCGGTCGCGTTCATCGTCGTGCTCACCTCCGCCGTGCTCGGCTGGGGCATGCTGGTGCGGGCCAAACGGCAGCTCATGCTGAGCCTGCGGGACCGTGCCCGGCACGCCGAGTCCGAGGCCCGGCTGCGTGCCGAACAGGCCCAGCGGCTGGCCCGCGAGGCCATCGCGCGCGAGATGCACGACGTGCTCGCGCACCGGCTGACCCTGCTCAGCGTGCACGCGGGAGCGCTGGAGTTCCGGCCCGACGCGCCCCGCGAGGAGGTCGCCCGGGCCGCCGGGGTCATCCGGGAGAGCGCCCACGAAGCGCTGCAGGACCTGCGGGAGATCATCGGCGTCCTGCGCGCCGGGCAGCCCGACGACGCCGGCCGCCCCCAGCCCACGCTCGCCGGGCTGGACGCGCTCGCCGCCGAGTCCCGCGACGCCGGCACGAAGGTGGTCCTCGACGTCCGGGTCACCGACCCGGCCGCCGTCCCCGCCTCCGTCGGCCGCACCGCCTACCGCATCGTCCAGGAGGGCCTGACCAACGCCCGCAAGCACGCCCCCGGCAGCGAGGTCACGGTGACCGCGACCGGCGCGCCGGGACAGGGGCTCAGCCTGACCGTCCGCAACCCGGCCCCCGAGGAGGAGGTGCGACCGGTGCCCGGCTCGGGACAGGGCCTCATCGGCCTGGCGGAACGCGCCACGCTCGCCGGCGGCCGGCTCACCCACGGCCCCACGCGCGGCGGCGGCTTCGAGGTGCGCGCGTGGCTGCCCTGGAACGGACCGGCCGGCGCGGCGGAGGGCGGGCCGGGCCGGGAACCGCACGCGTGAACGGGGCCGTTGACCTCGACACCCGGCCGACGACCGTCCGCCCAGGGCCCGTTCGGCGCCGGAGCGCCCCGACGCCCCCGACCGCCGTGATGACATGGGGACCATGACCGCGATCAGAGTGCTCCTCGTCGACGACGACCCACTGGTGCGGGCCGGGCTGGCGCTGATGATGGGCGGGGCCGACGACCTCCGGATCGTCGGCGAGGCCGACGACGGCGACGCGGTCGAGGACCTGGTCGCCCGCACCCGCCCCGACGTCGTCCTGATGGACCTCCGCATGCCCGCGGTGGACGGCCTGACGGCCACCCAGCGGCTGCGCCGCCGCCCGGACGCCCCGCAGGTCCTCGTGCTCACCACGTTCCATGCCGACGAGCAGGTGCTGCGGGCCCTGCGCGCGGGCGCCGCCGGATTCGTCCTCAAGGACACCCCGCCCGCCGAGATCATCGACGCGGTGCGCCGGGTCGCGGCCGGCGACCCCGTCCTGTCGCCCGCCGTCACCCGGCAGTTGATGGCGCACGTCGCCGGCGCGTCGGCCGACACCCGGCGCGCACGCGCGCGGGCCCGCGTCGCCCTGCTGAACGACCGCGAGCGCGAGGTGGCCGTCGCCGTCGGCCGGGGCCTGGCCAACGCCGAGATCGCCACCGGGCTGTTCATGAGCGTCGCCACCGTCAAGACCCACGTCTCCCGCATCCTCGCCAAGCTCGACCTCAACAACCGCGTGCAGATCGCGCTGCTCGCGTACGACGCGGGCCTCCTCGACGAAGGCGCCGCGAACGGGCACTGACGGGGCGGACACGCGCGGGACGAATGAGCGACGAGCGGGGCGGGTACGGCCGAGGCGAAGACCGAGACGCAGGGGGAGGACGGCGATGACCGAGGTGGTCGACTGGGGCGACCGCGGTGAGGAACTGCGCAGGGACCCGCACCCGCTGTACGCCCGGCTGCGCGAGCGCGGGCCGGTGCACCGGGTGCGCCTGCCCGGCGGCGACGGGTTCTACGAGACCTGGCTCGTCGTGGGGTACGAGGAAGCGCGCGCCGCGCTCACCGACCCGCGGCTGATCAAGGACAGCGAACGGCTCGGGATGCACTTCCTGGACGTGGAGACCGTCGGCAAGCACCTGCTGATCAGCGACCCGCCGCAGCACACCCGCCTGCGCTCGCTGGTCTCGCGCGCGTTCACGGCGCGCCGCGTGGAGGAACTGCGCCCGCGCGTCGAGCGGATCACCGGCGACCTGCTCGACGCGATGCTGCCCCGCGGCCGCGCCGACCTGGTGGAGTCCTTCGCCTATCCGCTGCCCCTCACCGTGATCTGCGAGCTGCTCGGTGTCCCGGAGATCGACCGCGCCGCGTTTCGCGCGACGTCCACCGAGATCGTCGCCCCCACCGACGCCGACAGCGAGGGCGACGCGCTGATCCGGCTCGGCGCGTACCTGACCGAGCTGATCGAGGACAAGCGCTGCGCCGGGCCGGGCGGCGACCTGCTGAGCGAGCTGATCCGCACCACCGCCGAGGACGGCGACCGGCTCTCCGTCGGCGAACTGCGCGGCATGGCGTTCCTGCTGCTCGTCGCCGGCCACGAGACCACGGTCAACCTCATCACCAACGCCGTGCACGCCCTGCTCACCCACCCCGCCCACCTGGCCGCCGTGCGCGCCGACCCGGCGCTGCTCGACGGGGTGGTCGAGGAGACGCTGCGCTGGGAGGGGCCGGTGGAGAACGCCACGTACCGGTTCGCCGTGGAGCCCGTGGAGATCGCCGGTGTGACCCTCGACAAGGGCGACCCGGTGCTGATCGGCCTGGCCGCCGCCGGCCGCGACCCCGCGCGCTTCGGCGACCCGGACCGCTACGACATCGGCCGCGACACGCGCGGGCACCTCGCCTTCGGCCACGGCATCCACTACTGCCTGGGCGCCCCGCTGGCCCGCCTGGAGGCCCGCACGGCCCTGGGCGCCCTGCTGGAGCGCGCCCCCGCCCTCGCCTTCGACGGACCGCCCCCCGACACATGGCTGCCCGGCATGCTGATGCGGGGGCGGCGGACGCTGCCGGTGCGGTGGACGCCCTGAGGGCCACGCCGGGACGCGCCACCGGGCCGGGCCCGGCTCACCCCAGCCCCGTCGGCTCCGGCGCCCCCGGGACCTCCCGCAGGGACACCGGGCGGTGCTCGCGGTGGGAGAGGGCGCAGGCCTCGGCGATGCGCAGGGCCTGGAGGGCCTCGCGCCCGTCGCAGGGGTTGGCGCGCTCGCCCCGGACCACCTCGACGAACGCGGCGAGCTCGGCTTCGTACGCGGGGGCGAAGCGCTCCAGGAACCCGGCCCAGGGCTTGTCCGCGGCGGGCGGGCCGGTCGGCTCCGTCGACGCGATCGGCGTGCGGTCGTCCAGGCCGACGACGATCTGGTCCCGTTCCCCGGCGAGCTCCATGCGCACGTCGTACCCGGCGCCGTTCATCCGGGTCGCCGTGGCGGTGGCCAGCGTGCCGTCGTCCAGGGTGAGCACCACGGCCGCGGTGTCGACGTCCCCGGCCGCCCGGAACACCGGCGGTCCCGCGTCGGACCCGGCGGCGTAGACGTCCACCACCTCGCGCCCGGTCACCCAGCGCAGCGCGTCGAAGTCGTGGATCAGCGCGTCCCGGTAGATCCCGCCGGACACCGGCAGCCACTCGGGCGGCGGCGGCGCCTGGTCGGACGTCACCGCCCGCACGGTGTGCAGCCGCCCGAGCCGTCCCGAGCGCACCGCCTCGCGCGCGCCCGTGTAGCCGGTGTCGAAGCGGCGCTGGAAACCCATCTGCAGCACGGTCCCGGCGGACTCGACCTCCGCGATGGCCTGCAGGGTCCCGGGCAGGTCCAGGGCGATCGGCTTCTCGCAGAAGACCGGCAGCCCGGAGCGCGCCGCCCGGCCGATCAGGTCGGCGTGGGCGGACGTCGAGGTGGTGATCACCACCGCGTCGACGCCCCACCGGAAGATCTCGTCCACCCCCGGTGCCGCCGTCTCGCCGAGGCGCAGCGCGAGGTCCTGCGCCCGCGCGGGGTCCGCGTCCGTCAGGATCAGCGACCCGACCTCACGGTGGCGGCTGAGCGTGTTCGCATGGATCGTGCCGAGGCGGCCCGTCCCGATGACCCCGATGCGCATGGAACCAAGGTGCGGTCGGACTCCGCGCGCTGTCAATGCGTATGTCCGGACAATCGGACTACACAACTTCCCGTCAACCGGCCACGGAGCTACGCTCGGGCCGTGCCGAAACCAGATGTGGACCCGACCGTGCAGCTCGACCTCCGGGTGGACCGCAGTTCCCCCGTCCCCCTGTACTTCCAGCTGTCCCAGCAGCTGGAGGCGGCGATCGAGCACGGCGCGCTGACCCCGGGCAGCCTGCTGGGCAACGAGATCGAGCTGGCGGCCCGGCTCGGCCTGTCCCGGCCGACCGTCCGCCAGGCCATCCAGTCGCTGGTCGACAAGGGCCTCCTGGTGCGCCGCCGGGGCGTCGGCACCCAGGTCGTGCACAGCCAGGTCAAACGCCCCCTGGAACTCAGCAGCCTCTACGACGACCTGGAGGCGGCCGGCCAGCGCCCCGCGACCTCGGTCCTGGTCAACACCGTCGTCCCGGCGACCGCCGGCGTCGCGGCCGCGCTCGGCGTGCCCGAGGGCGACGACGTCCAGCGCATCGAGCGGCTGCGGCTCGCCCACGGGGAGCCGATGGCGTACCTCTGCAACCACCTGCCCTCCGGCCTGCTCGACCTGGACACCGCGGAGCTGGAGGCCACCGGCCTGTACCGGATGATGCGGTCCGCCGGGATCACCCTGCACAGCGCCCGCCAGTCGATCGGCGCCCGCGCCGCCACCGCCGCCGAGGCCGAGCGGCTCACCGAGGCCGAGGGCGCGCCGCTGCTCACCATGCAGCGCACGACGTTCGACGACACCGGCCGGGCGGTCGAGTTCGGCGACCACATCTACCGCCCGAGCCGCTACTCCTTCGAGTTCCAGCTCCTGGTCCGGCCGTAGCGCCAGGACCCGGCCCGCCGACCCCCGGTGCGGGACCCGTTTCGTCGCATTGTCCGGACAATGCGACCGCTCCCGGGTCCCCCGGCCGACCGCGCCCGAGCCCGTGTTCGATAATGGGGCGTTTGCGTCCGGTGAACGGTGAACCGTCATGACCGCCGCCGGACGCGCGCACGACAGCACACGGCAAGAAGGGCACGGCCTCGTGGCACGGTTTCGGACCTGGGCAGGGATCGCGTTGGCGGGGGCACTGTGCGTGTCGCTCGCCGGGTGCAGCAGCACCGGGGGCAAGCGCGCCGAGGACGCCCGCAAGGCCGCGGCCGCGCACGGCAGGGCGGCGGTGGACACCCCCCGCTGGACCGTCGCGATGATCACCCACTCGGGCGATGGCGACACGTTCTGGGACATCGTCCAGAGCGGCGCCGAGCAGGCCGCCCTCAAGGACAACATCGCGTTCCTCTACTCGCACGACGACGAGGCGCAGCAGCAGGCGCAGCTCGTCGACGCGGCCGTCGACAAGAAGGTCGACGGGATCATCGTCTCGCTCGCCAAGCCCGACGCCCTCAAGGCCGCCCTGGCCCGCGCCAGGAAGGCCGGCATCCCGGTGATCACGGTGAACTCGGGGTCCGAGCAGTCCAAGGCCTTCGGCGCGCTCACCCACGTCGGCCAGGACGAGTCGGTGGCCGGCGAGGCGGTCGGCGAGGAGCTGAACCGGCGCGGGCGCAAGAAGGCGCTGTGCCTCCTGCACGAGCAGGGCAACGTCGGTCACGAGCAGCGCTGCGACGGCGTGGCGAAGACCTTCCACGGCACGCTCCAGCGGCTCTACGTCAACGGCACGAGCATGCCCGACGTCCAGTCCGCGCTGGAGGCGAAGCTCCAGACGGACCGGGCGACCGACGCCGTGGTCACGCTCGGCGCGCCGTACGCCGACACCGCCGTACAGGCCCGGCGCGGTGCGGGCAGCACCGCCGAGATCGACACCTTCGACCTGAACGCCAAGGTCGCCGCGGGCCTGCAGGACGGCAGCCTCGGCTTCGCCGTCGACCAGCAGCCCTACCTCCAGGGCTACGAGGCCGTGGACCTGCTGTGGCTGTACAAGTACAACGCCGACACCCTCGGCGGCGGCCGGCCCGTGCTGACCGGCCCGCAGATCGTCACCAAGGACCAGGCCGCCGCGCTCGCCGCGTACACGCAGCGGGGGACCCGATGAACGCGGCCACGGACGGAATCCGTGAAGAAAGGTTCCTGCAGAGTGCGTCCGCGCGTCGCCTGCTGAGCCGCCCCGAGCTGGGCTCGGTCGTCGGCGCGGTCGCGGTCTTCGTGGTGTTCGCCCTGGCCGCCGACGGCTTCCTGCGCGCGTCGAGCCTGAGCACCGTCCTGTACGCGTCCTCGACGATCGGCATCATGGCCGTGCCCGTCGCGCTGCTGATGATCGGCGGTGAGTTCGACCTCTCGGCCGGCGTCCTGGTCACGTCCTCGGCGCTGATCTCGTCGATGACCAGCTACCAGCTCACCGCGAACGTCTGGGTCGGCGTCGGCGTGTCGCTGCTGGCCACCCTCGCCGTGGGCGCCTTCAACGGCTTCCTGCTCACCCGCACCCGGCTGCCCAGCTTCATCGTCACCCTGGGCACGTTCCTGATGCTCACCGGCATGAACCTCGGCTTCACCAAGCTGATCGACGGCACGGTCTCCACCAAGACCATCGCCGACATGGAGGGCTTCCCCGCCGCGCACGCGGTCTTCGCCTCCACGCTCACCGTCGGCGGCGTCGACGTGAAGGTCACCATCCTGTGGTGGCTCGCCCTGGTCGCCGTCGCCTCCTGGATCCTGCTGCGTACCCGGGCCGGCAACTGGATCCTCGCCGTCGGCGGCAACGCGGACGCGGCCCGCGCGGTCGGCGTCCCCGTCGCCCGCACCCGCGTCGCCCTCTACATGGGCGTGGCCCTCGGCGCCTGGATCTCGGGCCAGCACCTGCTCTTCTCCTACGACGTCGTCCAGTCCGGCGAGGGCGTCGGCAACGAGCTGATCTACATCATCGCGGCCGTCATCGGCGGCTGCCTGATCACCGGCGGCCACGGCAGCGCCGTCGGCTCGGCGGTCGGCGCCCTGCTGTTCGGCATGACCAGCAAGGGCATCGTCTTCGCCGAGTGGAACCCCGACTGGTTCAAGTTCTTCCTCGGAGCGATGCTGCTCCTCGCGACCCTGCTCAACCACTGGGTCCGCAAGCGCGCGGAGGCGGCCAAGTGACCCTCGTCGAGCTGACCGGCGTCAGCAAGCACTACGGCTCCGTCCGCGCCCTCGACGGCGTCTCCCTGGAGGTCCACGCGGGGGAGATCACCTGCGTCCTCGGCGACAACGGCGCCGGCAAGTCGACCCTGATCAAGATCATCGCCGGGCTCCACCAGCACGACGGCGGCGTCCTGCGGCTCGACGGCGAGGAGACCCGGCTGTCCTCCCCGCGCGAGGCACTGGACCGGGGCATCGCCACCGTCCACCAGGACCTGGCCGTCGTCCCGCTCATGCCGGTGTGGCGCAACTTCTTCCTCGGCTCGGAGCCGCGCAAGGGCGCCGGCCCCTTCAAGCGCCTGGACGTCGACTTCATGCGCCGCACCACGCGCGCGGAGCTGCTGCGCCTGGGCATCGACCTGCGCGACGTCGACCAGCCCATCGGCACCCTGTCGGGCGGCGAACGCCAGTGCGTGGCGATCGCCCGCGCGGTGTACTTCGGCGCCAAGGTCCTCATCCTCGACGAGCCGACGGCAGCGCTCGGCGTGAAGCAGTCGGGCATGGTCCTGAAGTACGTCGCGGCGGCCCGGGACGAGGGCCTGGGCGTGGTGCTCATCACCCACAACCCGCACCACGCGTACCTCGTCGGCGACCGGTTCGTCCTGCTGAAGCGGGGCACCACCGTCGGCCACCACACGCGCGACCGCATCACGCTCGAGGAGCTCACCCACCAGATGGCGGGCGGCAGCGAGCTGGAGGCGTTGAGCCACGAACTGGGGGGACGCGACCGCGGCTGACGCCGGCTCGCGTGAGCCGGGGCGCACCGTCCTGTTCGCTCCACGGGCCGGACCTGGGCGGAAGGGCCGGCCCACGGTACGTCGCCACGCGCGCGTGGGTGCGGCCCCGCGCTCCGCGCCGTTGCCCCATTCGGCGCCCTGGGGGACCGTGCGGCAGAATCGGGCCTTGATGAGCACCTACGGCAACTTCAGCGCCCCCATCGGCTCGCGCCGTGCGCCGGCGCTCCGCACCGTCGGCACGCGTGAGCGCCGCTCCCACCTGACCGCGCCGCGCGTGCCCACGGTGGGCATCGACATCGGCGGGACCAAGGTCATGGCGGGCGTCGTGGACGCCGACGGCAACATCCTGGAGAAGGTCCGCGCGGAGACCCCGGACAAGTCCAAGAGCCCGAAGGTCGTCGAGGACACGATCGTCGAGCTGGTGCTGGACCTGTCCGACCGGCACGACGTGCACGCCGTCGGCATCGGCGCCGCCGGCTGGATCGACGCCGACCGCAACCGCGTCCTGTTCGCGCCCCACCTGAACTGGCGCAACGAACCCCTGCGCGACCGCCTCTCCGGCCGCCTCTCGGTCCCCGTGCTGGTCGACAACGACGCCAACACCGCCGCCTGGGCGGAGTGGCGCTTCGGCGCCGGGCGCGGCGAGGACCACCTGGTGATGATCACCCTCGGCACCGGCATCGGCGGCGCCATCCTGGAGGACGGCCAGGTCAAGCGCGGCAAGTACGGCGTCGCCGGCGAGTTCGGCCACATGCAGGTCGTGCCCGGCGGTCACCGCTGCCCGTGCGGCAACCGCGGCTGCTGGGAGCAGTACAGCTCCGGCAACGCGTTGGTCCGCGAGGCCCGCGAGCTGGCCGCCGCCGACTCCCCGGTGGCGTACGGCATCGTCGAGCACGTCAAGGGCAGCATCGCCGACATCACCGGCCCGATGATCACCGAGCTGGCCCGCGAGGGCGACGCCATGTGCGTCGAGCTGCTCCAGGACATCGGGCAGTGGCTCGGCGTGGGCATCGCCAACCTCGCCGCCGCCCTCGACCCGTCCTGCTTCGTGATCGGCGGTGGCGTCTCGGCCGCCGACGACCTGCTCATCGGCCCCGCGCGCGACGCGTTCAAGCGGCACCTCACCGGGCGCGGCTACCGCCCCGAGGCCCGCATCGTGCGCGCCCAGCTCGGCCCCGAGGCCGGCATGGTCGGTGCCGCCGACCTCGCCCGCCTGGTCGCCCGCCGCTTCCGGCGCGCCAAGCGGCGCCGGGTCGAGCGGTACGAGCGCTACGAGCGGTTCGCCGAGTTCCGCCGCACGAGGGACACGGCATGACCGCCTCGCTGCCCCGCCAGGCCGCGCCGCCGGACGAGCCGCCCCGTCCGCCCGAGGACCGCCGCCACATGATCCGCCGCCGGACGCTCACCCTGCTCATCATCGGGCTGCTCATCGGCGTCCCGGCCGGCTACCTGGTGATCTCCGCCGCGCAGAGCCGCGACAGCGGCCTGGACAAGGAGAAGAAGTACTCCGCGACCGGCCTCACCGAGGGCTGGCCGTCGAAGGTCCAGCGCACGCTGTACCAGGTGCCCGTCCCGCACCCGTCCAACAAGGTCGCGTACTACGAGACGAACAACTGGAAGACCAGCCGCCTCTACGTCCAGTTCCAGACCACCCACGCGGGCCTGGACCAGTTCCTCTCCGACCTGGGCGTCAATCGGGACGACCTGACCAAGGACCGCATCACGATCAGCGCCCGCGACCAGAAGGTCACCGGCTGGAAGTTCTCGGGCCCCGGCTCGCGCCCCGGCGACTACTTCGGGCTGATCCGCCAGCAGAAGAAGCCGCAGCCGACCCAGGACGTGGTGGTCAACACCGGCAATCCGACCTACCCGATGGTGTACGTCGTCTCGCGGACGGTGCCCTGACCGGGGCGTACGGTGCGCGGCCGAGCGCAGGGGCCCGTCGTCCGGACTGTGGTCGGTCGTCGGGGCCGGTCGTCCGGACTGTGGTCGGCCGTGGGGGCCGGTCGTCCGGTGGGCCGTCGGCCGTGGGGCCGATTGTCAGACCCCGCCCGTAGAGTCGAAGACGACTGATCCGGGACGCGGGCGGGAGGTGAACAGGGCTCATGGGCGACACGGCCACGGGGGAGCGGGCGGCCGCTCCGGCGCACCCGGCCGTCCCGGCGCACCCGGCCGTCCCGGGAGCGGCGGCATCCTCGGCGACGGCACCGGCACCGGCGTCCGTCCCGGTGCGCCTCGCCGCCGTCTTCCTGCCCGCCGCCCTCCCGCGCGAGGGCCGCATCGCCCTGTGGGACCCGTCGGACGGCCCGCTGCCCACCCCCGAGGGTGAGGCCGAGCGCACGGAGCTGACGGTCGTACGCCGCCACGGCTCCTCGGTCCGCCGCAGGCAGGCCCCCGCGCTGTCGCTCCCGCTGGACCGGGCGCTCCCGCTGCTCGTGCGTGCCCGCCGCGACCCCACCGCCCACCCGGCCACGGCCTGCTGGGGCGCGGCGGCGCTGCACGCGGTACGGCTGGCCGCCCGCGGCCGCCTGCTGCCCGGCCTCACACCCACCGGACACGACGCCTGGCGGGCGGGCCCCCTCGACCCCGAGGACGTCGCCCACCTGCGCGCGGTCGCCGCCGCCCTCCCGCCCGAGGGCCACGCCGTGCCGCTCCCCGGCCCCGGACCGCTGCGACTGCCCCAGCCGGAGGCGCTGATGCGCGCCTTCCTCGACGCCGTCGCCGACACCCTGCCCCGCACCCCGGCCGCCCCGTACGCCTCGGGCAGGCCCTTCGCCGACCGCAGGCCGCAGCGGCTGCGCGGCGCCCAGGACTGGGCCGCCGAGGTCGCCGCGGGCATGGACGCGGGCGTGCGCATCTCGTTGCGCCTGGACCTGTCGGCGTACGACCTGTTCGACGCCGGGGGCGGGGCGGGCGCCGGCGGGGCGCGCAGCGCCGGGGCCGCCGTGGTGCAGGTGCACAGCCTCGCCGACCCCACCCTGGTGGCCGACGCGGCGGCGCTCTGGGCGGGCGAGGCCGACGCGGCGTTCGGGCCCCGCGCGCGGGTGGACGCGGCGCTCGCCGTGCGGCGCGCGGCCCGGGTCTGGCCGCCCCTGGCCCGGCTCGCCGAGCAGGACGCGCCCGACGTGCTCGCCCTGTCGGAGGAGGAGCTGGGCGACCTGCTGGGCGTCGCCGCCGGCCGGCTCGCGGCGGCCGGGGTCGCCGTCCACTGGCCGCGCGACCTCGCCCACGACCTCGCCGCGACCGCGGTCGTCCGCCCCGCCCCGGGCTCGGCGACCGACGGCACCGGCTTCTTCGACAGCGAGGAACTGCTCCAGTTCCGCTGGCAGTTGGCGCTCGGCGGGGACCCGCTCAGCGAGACCGAGATGGACCTGCTCGCCGAGGCGCACCGGCCGGTCGTCCGGCTGCGCGACCAGTGGGTGCTCGTCGACCCGGCGCTGGTCCGCAAGGCCCGCAAACGCGAACTGGGCCTGCTCGACCCGGTCGACGCGCTGTCCGTCGCGCTCAGCGGCACCGCCGAGGTCGACGGCGAGACGGTCGAGGCCGTCCCGGTGGGTGCCCTGGCCGCCCTGCGCGACCGCCTGACGGCCGGCGTCCGCCCGGCCGACCCGCCACCCGGCCTGCACGCGACCCTGCGCGACTACCAACTGCGCGGCCTGGCCTGGCTCGACCTCATGACCACCCTCGGCCTCGGCGGCTGCCTCGCCGACGACATGGGCCTCGGCAAGACCATCACCGTCATCGCGCTGCACCTGAAGCGCGCCCGCACCGAGCCGACGCTCGTGGTCTGCCCCGCCTCGCTGCTCGGCAACTGGCAGCGCGAGATCACCCGCTTCGCACCCGGCGTCCCCGTCCGCCGCTTCCACGGACCCGAGCGCACCCTGGACGACCTCACCGGCGGCTTCGTGCTCACCACGTACGGCACCATGCGCTCCGCGGCCCCGACCCTGGCCCGCCAGCCCTGGGGCATGGTCGTGGCCGACGAGGCCCAGCACGTGAAGAACCCCTACTCGGCGACCGCGAAGGCGCTGCGCACGATCCCGTCCCCGGCACGGATCGCGCTCACCGGCACGCCCGTCGAGAACAACCTCTCCGAGCTGTGGGCCCTGCTCGACTGGACGACCCCCGGGCTGCTCGGCCCGCTGAAGTCGTTCCGCGCCCGGCACGCCCGCGCCGTCGAGAACGGCGAGGACCCGCAGGCCGTGGAGCGCCTGGCCCGCCTGGTCCGCCCCTTCCTGCTGCGCCGCAAGAAGTCCGACCCGGGCATCGTCCCCGAGCTGCCGCCCAAGACGGAGACCGACCACCCGGTCCCGCTCACCCGCGAACAGGCCGCGCTGTACGAGGCGGTGGTGCGCGAGTCGCTGTCCGTCATCGAGAGCGCGGAGGGCATCGCCCGCCGGGGCCTGGTCCTCAAGCTGCTCGGCGCGCTCAAGCAGATCTGCGACCACCCCGCGCTGTACCTGAAGGAGGAGCACGGCCAGTACGCCGACGACCGCCTCGTCGCCCGCTCCGGCAAACTCGCCCTGCTGGACGAGCTGCTGGACACCGTCCTGGCGGAGGACGGCTCGGCGCTGGTCTTCACCCAGTACGTCGGCATGGCCCGCCTGATCGCCGCGCACCTGGCCGGCCGGGCGGTCCCGGTGGACCTGCTGCACGGCGGGACGCCGGTGGCCGAGCGCGAGCGGATGGTGGACCGCTTCCAGAGCGGGGCGACCCCGGTCCTCGTCCTCTCCCTCAAGGCGGCCGGCACCGGCCTGAACCTCACGCGTGCCGGTCACGTCGTCCACTTCGACCGCTGGTGGAACCCCGCAGTGGAGGAGCAGGCCACCGACCGCGCCTACCGCATCGGCCAGACCCAGCCCGTCCAGGTCCACCGCCTGATCACCGAGGGCACCGTCGAGGACCGCATCGCCGACATGCTCCAGGCCAAGCGCGCCCTCGCCGACGCGATCCTCGGCTCCGGCGAGTCGGCCCTCACGGAACTCACCGACCGTGAGCTGTCCGACCTGGTCTCGCTGCGGAGGGAGGCGTGATGACCGACCAGGACGACGTGACGGACCACGGCGACAAGCCCCACGACGGCGACATGGCCCACCACGGCGACCGCCCGGCGGACGCGGCCCGACGCGCGCTGCGGGCCGCGAGGGGCGGCCGGGGGAGCGCGGAGCAGCCTGAGACGGAGGCGGCGCCGACGACCGGCCACGCCCACACGGGCGGCCCTGAGGCGACGCCGACGCCTGCCTCGGACGAATCGACCCGCGCCGAAGTCGCGGCTCCGGCCATGGAGTTGCCGACCCGCCAGCATCCCGGCGAGGGTCCGCGCCGACCGGCCGACATCGCCCGCGAGGCGCTGCGGCGGGCGAGGGCGGACAGGGAAGCGCCGAGCGGGGAGACGCCGACGGTGGGGGAAGCCGACAGCGCCTCGGAAGCCGACGGCGCCGCCGAACCCGGCAGCGCGGTCGAGGACGTACGCCGGCCTGCCGTCGTCCGCACGGCCGCGGCGGAGGAGGACGCCGTCCCGGACCGTGACCGTGACCGAGAGCGTGACGACCCGTCCCCCGAGGAGCGGGAGCGGGAAGTGGACACGCACGGAGCCACCCACCCCCGTCCCGCAGCGCCCCCCACTCCCGACCGTGACGCAGACGCAGACGCAGACACTGGCGTCCGCCCGCCGCCCCCGGACGGACCGGCGACCCGGCCCTCGGCCCTCGCCAGGGAGGCCCTGCGGTCGGCGCGGGCCGAGGCGCGCCGCGAGGCACCGGACCCGGGTGCGTCACGGGGCCCGGCGTCCCGCCGCCGACGCGCCGAGCCCACCCGTGTCCCCGGTGGACGCGCGGGCGACGTGCGGAGTCTGCTGGCGGACGCGTTTCGGATGCCGTCGGACGACGACGCGGGGGAGGAGCCGACACCGTCATGCGTGAACGCCCCCGGAGCGGGAGCCTGGCAGGAGGAGCCCGCGGCCTCCGCCCCGGACTCCCGGACCGCTCCGGACCCCGAGCGTCACCACGAAGCACCGCCCGCCGTCGCGCCGCCGCGCACCGCGCCCGGCTCGATGGCCGCCCCGGGCCGCGACGGTGACCTGCGGCGCACGTTCCCCGCGTTCCCGCCCCGGAAGCCCGCGCAGGCCGGCCCGGACGGCAGGCCCGGGGAAGAGGGCTCCTCGCCCGCCCCGTTCGCGGACACCTGGTGGGGCAACGCCTGGATCACCGCGCTGGAGGAAGGCGCGCTCGACGTCAAGCGGCTGCTGCGGGGCCGGGGGTACGCCGAGCAGGGACACGTGGACGCGATCACGGTGACCCCGGGATCGGTGCTGGCGTACGTGCAGGGGAGCCGGCCGCGGCCGTACCGGGTGCAGGTGCGGTTGCGCACGCTGGGCGAGGAGGGCTGGGAGCGGTTCCTGGAGGCGGCGGTGGAGCGGCCGGGCCACATCGCGGCCCTGCTGGACAAGGAACTGCCCCACTCCCTGGCCGACTGCGGCGTACCCCTGCTGCCGGAAGCGGGCGACCTGGAACCGCAGTGCAGTTGCCCCGACCGCGGCCACCCCTGCAAGCACGCCGCCGCGCTCTGCTACCAGACGGCACGCCTGCTGGACGCCGACCCGTTCGTGCTGCTCCTGCTGCGGGGCCGGGGTGAGCGGGAGCTGCTGGACGCGCTGTCCCGCCGCAACGCCGCGCGGGCGGCACGGGCGGCCCAGGAGCACGGCCCCGACCCGCTGCCGGGCGTCCGCGCCTCGGAAGCCCTGGCTCCGGAACGGCGGCTGAGCCCCCTGCCGCAGCCCCTGCCCCTGCCGCCGCACCCGGAGCAGCCCCCGGCGTACCCGTCGGTGCCGGACGGCCCGGACTCCTTCGCGCTCGACCAGCTCGCCACCGACGCCGCCGCCCGCGCGCACGCCCTCCTGGCGACCGGCCGGGACGAGGTGGGGGAACTGACGCTGTGGCAGGACGCGGTACGGCTCGCCGCCGCCCGCCCCGGCTCAGGTCTCACGGCCGGCAGCCGCGCCCTCTACTCCTCCCTGGCGTCGGCCGCGGGCCGCACCCCGGCCGAACTGGCCCGCGCGGTGGCGGCCTGGCGGCAGGGCGGCCCCGACGGCCTGGCCGTCCTGGAGGAACCGTGGGACCCGCCGGCGGGCCGCTTCGACCGCGCCCGCCCGCTGCTCCTCGCCGCGGACCTCCCGGCCTTCCGCCCCTGGCGCAACCGCCTCACGCACCCCCGCGGCCACATACAGCTCCGCCTGGGCCACGACGGCCTCTGGTACGCCTACGAGTCCGAACCCGACCAGGACGACTGGTGGCCCCGCGGCACCCCGGACCCGGACCCGGTAGGAGCCCTGACCGGCCTGGCGACGGACCCGGACACCCTCTGAGCCGTCGGGCGGACCGTACGACTCCGACCGCCGGGCCGCCGGTGCGACGGCCCGGCTACTCCGCGAGGGTGTGTGCGACGAGGGCGTTGGCATGACCGTGCCCCAGCCCGTGCTCGGCCTTGAGCCAGTTCACGAGCTCCATGTGCCGGGTCAGCGGCGACGAGCGGATGAGGTCCTTCCATTCCGCCACCGGGCGACCGTACTTGTTCTCGATGGCGGGGAAGTAGCTCGCAGGGCCCTTGACGGCGTCGGTCATGTCGGCAGTGTCCCGTCTGTCTGTGCTGGCTGCACTCGAACCGCCCGCGCCACGGGGGTCCGTCCGGCCGCGGGGCGTTGTTGTCACAGGTATGACGGCCGGGCACGGCTCAGGTCATCGCCCGCCGAACGTGGGCTGCATCACACGGAGTTCGAGGCCGCGGGGCGTCCCGTACAAGGACGTGAGCTGGGGGTTCGCTTGACGGTACGGTCGATGCGTGGAGACGAAGACAGTGAGCGAGTGCCCTTTGCACGGGGGCGGTGTGCGTCCCGACTACCTGGTCGGGCGGTGTCTTGAGCAAGTAGTTGCCTCGTGGCACCTGTACGGCTCGGAGGCTCCGTCCGGCCCACTGGACGTGTGGCTGATCGACAGCGAAGCGGTCGCCACGCGTATCACGACCGGTTCGGACTGGTGCCTGATCGTGGAGACATCGAACCCCTTCGCGAGATACGACATGGCGGAGTCAGGCCGCGTCGAGGTGGTACCGGTCAACGGTGAGACTCCGTTCGCGGACCACCTCGGCGAGAGGGTGCTGGCGGTCAGTGAAGAGAGTGTTGCGGACAGCGGGCGGATCGCACTGGAGATCGCCTTCGGCTCCGGCCGTGTCCGCTGCGAAACCTGGTCCGGCGATCTTCGCCTGTCCAGCAAGTGATCAACAGACCAGCCAGGGCGAGAACGTGTCCGGTGCTGCTGATCACGTGCCTACTGGCGTACCAACACCTCGGTTCATGAGATGACTTCTCAATCCGCGAACGGCGCCCCGAGCAGCAGGTCCTCCGCCGTGGGGACCGGGAACCCCGGGATGTGACGGCGGCCGACCTCCGCGAAGGGGTGCATCAGGGTCGACAGGGGCTTGGTGCGGCACAGCGACAGGATGGTGGAGAGCGCGTCCTGTTTGAACCCCTTCCTCGGGAACGCGGCGAGGATTTCCTCGCGCGTACCGGACGGGATCTGCTGGAGGTCGTTGCCGGAGAAGTCGAGCCCGGAACCCAGGGAGACCATCGCGATCTCGGGCCGTTTCCTGGTGGCGATACCGGTGCTGGTGTGCAGCGCGATCGCGTCCCACACCACGTCCGCCCGCTCGGCCGGAACACGGCGTTCCACCAGGAAGCGGCGCGCGGCATCCGCACCGTCGACTTCGAAGCGTTCGGCCGGAGTCCGATGGGCCTCGACCAGGCCGAGGTCGTGCAGCACCGCCGCGACGAAGGCGAGTTCACGGTCGTAGGGAACACCCCGCCGGTCCAACAGCGCACAGCCGAACAGGTAGGACCGCATGACGTGGTTGAAGAGTGTCTCGGACGACGCCTCGCGGGCGAACTCGGCTGCGTCCCGGGCCAGTCGGCTGCCGGGGATGCGGATTCCCCCCACCGACCGAGGCAGGTGGCCGGCTCCCGACCACGACGCCTCCGGGGCCCTGTCCCCCCGTACGCCCGCATCCGCATCCGCATCCGCATCCGCGGCCACGGCGGAACCGACCTGCGCGGAGGCCACGGTGAAGGCCGCTCCGGCCACCGCCACGCCGGCACCTCGCCTCAGCGCCGTACGCCGAGTGATGTCGTCGCCGTCATGTCCCTTGCTCACCTCGTGCATTGGGTTCCTCTTCGTCGTCGCTCACCTCGTGGAACGCCGGGAGCCTATGAGCGGCGTACGAACGCAAACAGAGGAGCAAATGCCAAGAAGCTCCGGATTCTCGCCAGGGAGCGTTCGTGGCGCTCGGAGCATTCACCCCGTCGAATTGCCGGCTCACTTGGATGTCAGCCGACCCAACGGGTGGCGGCCGTCCCCGAGGACGGCTCGGGCCGCGTTCCAGGCGGTGCTGTCGATGCCCAGGGCGTGACGCACGTAGGCCAGGGTGACGTGCCGGACCAGGGCGACGCGCGCGGGGTTCTCGTCGGTGGTCTCGGCCGCGTCGTAACCGGAGATGCCACCCAGGAAGTGCTGCGCCCCGAAAAGGGTGAGCAGGCTCTTGTCGCCGGGGCTCAAGGTGTAGGGATCGGTGGTCCATTCGGGTCCCCGGGTCGTCAGCGGCAGGTCGTCCTCGTCCCCGGCGACCACCAGGGCGGGTGCGGTGAGGCGGGAGAAGTCCTGCTCGCGCAGCCAGGGCAGCTGGGCGTGCGCGAAGGGCGTCAGGTGGTCCCCGCCCGCCCCCGCCGTGGCCAGCAGCACCCCCGCCATTACGCGCGGGTCGGACAGGTCCTCGGCGACTCCGGTCAGCGGGTCGGTGACGCGTAGGCCCAGCAGGATCGCGGCGGTCTGGCCGCCGAAGGAGTGCCCGGCGACGGCGACGCGACCGCGGTCCAGCCGCCCGGCCAGTCCCGGTACGGCCGCTTCGAGGGCGTCGAGCTCGTCCAGCAGCCGCTTCAGGTCCTCGACCCGGTGGCGCCACATCCGGGGCCTGCGCGGATCGTCCGCGGCGAGGCCCACCCTCCGGGAGTCCAGGTGGGTGGCCTGGACGACGGCGCACCCATGGGCGGCCCAGTGGTCGGTCAGGGGCGCGTAGCCGTCAAGGTTCGAGCCGAACCCGTGCGCGAACAGGATGACCGGCAGGTCCTGGCCGGTGACCGGAGCGGACACGCGCACGTGCAGGTCCGTGCCCCGCGACGCGGAGGGCAGCACGACCGGCTTGACCGAGACGATCGGCGTGGCGGGGGGAGAGGCCAGGGCGGCGACCAAGGCGTCGTGGTCGTGCCCGACAGGTGCTTCTGCGGCCTCGGGCTCGGGAGTGGTCATGAGCTTCGTTCCTCGTGTCGTTCGTACGGTGCGGCGCGGGATGGTGCGACGGCGGAAGGCGGAAGGCGGAGGGCGGAACGTGGACGGCGGACGTCCGGTTCGCCCGTGCCCGGGTACGCTAAAACCTCACGTCGACGTGAGGGGCAAGGGCAGGGGGCGTCCCGGCGAGGAGGGACCCGTGCGGATCGGTGAGCTGGCCGCCAGGGCGGGCGTGAGCGTTCGGGCCCTGCGGTACTACGAGGAGCAGCACCTGCTGACGCCCGACCGCAGCCCCAGCGGCCAGCGCCACTACCCCGAGGCCGCCGTCGAACAGGTGCGGGTCATCCAGCAGTTGTACGCCGCCGGCCTGTCCAGCAGGACCATCGTCGCGCTCCTGCCCTGCGTCGTCGACGGCCTCGCCACCCCCGAACTCCTCGCCCGCCTCGCCGCCGAACGCGACCGCATCGACGCGCAGATCGCCGAGCTGACCGCCACGCGCGACCGCCTCCAGTCCGTCATCGGCGGCGCCACGGACACCCTGCTCACCGGCCGCCCCTGCCGCACCGCGAACTGATCGCACCGCACGGGTAGTTGACCGCACCGCATCGAGAGCTGACCCCACCACGCCGCGCGCACCGGCAGCGCTCGCAAGAAGTCGAAACCGTTCGACGGTCCAATCCCTGTACGCGATCGGCACACCGGTGTACGTTCTCGGGCCGACGGCCTTTTGGGAGCGCTCCCATTCCGCTCCCGCCGTGATCTCTCCGGTTCGCTTCGCTTCGCACGAGCACGAGGAGGAACGTTGAAACGCACTTTGGCCCTCCTGGCCACCTGCGCGACGGCCCTGGGTCTGATGACCCTGGCCGGCCCCCAGGCGGTGGCCGCCACCGGCTGCAAGGTCGACTACACGGTCACCAGCCAGTGGCAGGGCGGCTTCCAGGCCGGGGTGAAGGTCACCAACCTGGGCGACCCGGTCAGCGGCTGGACGCTCAAGTGGACCTGGCCGGACGGCGGTCAGAAGGTCACCCAGGGGTGGAACGGCACCTGGTCGCAGTCGGGTTCCACGGTCAGCGCCACCAACGTCGACTGGAACCGCGCGCTGGCCACCGGCGGCAGCGCCGACCTGGGCTTCACCGGCACCTTCACGGGCAGCAACCCCAAGCCCGCCGCGTTCACGCTGAACGGCGTGGCCTGCACGGGCACCGTCGGCGGCGACACCCCGACCGACCCGGGCACCCCCGGCAACCCGGGCACCGGCACCCCCGTGGGCGTCAACGGACAGCTCAAGGTCTGCGGCGTCAACCTGTGCAACCAGTACAACCGCCCCATCCAGCTGCGCGGCATGAGCACCCACGGCATCCAGTGGTTCAGCAAGTGCTACAACAGCGCCTCCCTGGACGCCCTGGCGACCGACTGGAAGGCGGACCTGCTGCGCATCGCCATGTACGTGCAGGAGCAGGGCTACGAGACCGACCCGGCCGGCTTCACCAGCCGCGTCAACAGCTACGTCGACATGGCCGAGGCCCGCGGGATGTATGCGCTGATCGACTTCCACACCCTCACCCCGGGCGACCCGAACTACAACATCGACCGCGCCAAGACCTTCTTCGCGTCCGTCGCCGCCCGCAACGCCGCCAAGAAGAACGTCATCTACGAGATCGCCAACGAGCCCAACGGCGTGAGCTGGACGGCCATCAAGAGCTACGCCGAGCAGGTCATCCCAGTCATCCGGGCCGCCGACCCGGACGCCGTCGTCATCGTCGGCACCCGCGGCTGGTCCTCGCTGGGCGTCTCGGACGGCTCCAGCGAGGCCGAGGTCGTGAACAACCCGGTGAACGCGTCCAACATCATGTACGCGTTCCACTTCTACGCCGCGAGCCACAAGGACAACTACCGCGCCACGGTGAGCCGGGCGGCGGCCAAACTGCCGCTGTTCGTCACCGAGTTCGGCACGGTGAGCGCCACGGGCGGCGGGTCGCTCGACCGGTCGAGCACCACGGCCTGGCTGGACCTGCTCGACCAGTTGAAGATCAGCTACGCCAACTGGACGTACTCCGACGCCAATGAGAGCAGCGCGGCCTTCAAGCCGGGCACCTGCGACGGCGGCGACTACAGCAGCAGCGGTGTGCTGACGGAGTCCGGTGCGCTGGTCAAGAGCCGGATCAGCACCGCCGACACCTTCCCGACCAGCTGACTCGCCCGCACACCGGACGACCCGTACGACGCGCTCACGCACCGGCGTACGGACGCACCACCCCACTGGGAGCGCTCCCAAGAGAAGGGGGCGCTCCCGCCCGCCCCTTCGCCCCACCGGAGGTATGCATGCGTACCCTTCTCCGGCGCTTACTGCGCCGCCCGCGCCGCCCTTGGACGGCCGCGGCGTTCCTCACGGCCGCCGCGCTCCTCGCGTCCGGCTTCACCGTCCTGTCGGCCAGCGGCGCCGAGTCCGGCTGCCGGGTCGACTACACCGTGAACCAGTGGACCGGCGGCTACACCGCCCAGCTCAAGGTCACCAACCTCGGTCCCGCCGTGACGAGTTGGCGCCTGACGTGGACGTACGCCGGTGACCAGCAGGTGACCTCGGCGTGGAACGCCACCGTCACCCAGACCGGCAGCTCCGTCGTCGCCGTGAACACCAACTGGAACGGCGCCCTGGCCACGGGCGGCACCGCCGATTTCGGCCTCCAGGGCACCTGGCGCTCGTCCGCCCCGGCACCGGTCGACTTCGCCCTCAACGGCGTGTCCTGCGGTGGCACCGGCACCCCGCCGCCGACCACCGCGCCCCCGACCTCGCAGCCGCCGACCACCCCGCCCCCGAGCACACCGCCGCCCACCACCCCGCCGCCGAGTGCCGACTGCGGTGCGGCCGTGATCTGCTCGGGCTTCGAGGACCAGACCGGCTCCACCCCGTCCGGGGCCTGGCGCTCCACCGCGCCCGACTGCCAGGGCACGGGCACGGCCACCGTGGACACCGCGGTCGCGCACGGCGGGGGCAAGTCGCTGCGGGTCGACGGCAGGGCCGGCTACTGCAACCACGCCTTCGTCGCCGCCACCGCCGACCTGTCCTCCGTCGGCCCGGTGATGTACGTACGCATGTGGGTACGGCACACCACCGCGCTGCCCGCGGCCCACGTCACGTTCGTCTCCATGCCCGACTCCTCGCAGGGCGGGCGGAGCCTGCGCGTCGGCGGCCAGAACGGCGCCCTGCAGTGGAACCGGGAGACCGACGACGCCACCCTGCCCGCGCAGAGCCCGACCGGCGTGGCCCTCAGCAGGCCGCTGCCGACGGGGAGTTGGCAGTGCCTGCGGTTCGCGATCGACACGTCCGCGCCCAAGCTCGACACCTGGCTCGGCGACGAACAGGTCCCGGGCCTGCACGCCGACGGCGTCCCCACCCAGGACGTCGACCAGCAGTGGCTGGCCCGCACCACCCCGCCCCGCCCGACCGCCCTGCGCCTGGGCTGGGAGAGCTACGGCACGGGCGACGACACGCTGTGGTTCGACGACGTGGCGGTCGGCTCGTCACCGATCGGCTGCTGACCGGTCGGCCACCAGCAGGAAGGAGCCGGTCCGACCGCAGCCGGGGGAAGCCGGCCGACCACCGGCAGGGGGAGCCGGCCCGACCGCGGGCCGGCTCCTTCGCGGCGTCCGCCCGCCGTGAAGGGACACCCGTACTGCGTCATACTTCTCCGATGAGCAGGCGCACTTCCCCGACCAGCCCGCAGATCACCATCCGGCGGGCCGTCGCGAAAGACGCCAAGCGGCTCACCCGGCTCGTGCGGGGCTCCGGTGCCTACGCGGGGCAGTTCGCGAGCGCGGTCGCGGGCTACCGGGTCGGGCCCGACTACATCGAGGCGCACCGGGTCTTCGTGGCCGTCGGGGGCGGCGAGCACGAGGGGCGGGTCCTCGGGTTCTACGCGCTCGTCCTCGCGCCCCCGGAGCTCGACCTGCTGTTCGTCGCCGACGACGTGCAGGGGCTGGGGATCGGACGGCTGCTCGTGGCACACATGCTGTCCGAGGCCCGTGCCGCCGGACTCGACCACGTCAAGGTCGTGTCGCACCTGCCCGCCGAGGACTTCTACCACCGCGTGGGCGCCGTGCGCACCGGGACCGCGCCCGCGAACCCGCCCGCCGTGCCGTGGGACCGTCCCGAGTTCGAGTTCCGCGTGCTTTGAGCGTGGTGAAGCCCTCCGGCCCCGTAAAGACCGGGGTCGCGTGAGGATCGGGCGGCGTGGCCGAGGCGTGGCTCGGTTCAGGGTTCACGGTTCACGAATCGCACGGAAGAGTGGTTTACCGCTGCCGCAGGGCCCCGCCCCACCCCGGGGGTCTTCCATGGAGTGAGTGGCGCCGGCCGTGACGCGACGGGACGGATGTGGAGATGCGCGAGCGAGTAGCACCCCCTCCCCGCCTCGGTGACCATCCGGTCGGGGATGCGGTCACGCTGTGCAGCCCCGACTGGGTCCAGGCCGAACGGCAGGTGAGGTCCTGGGCGGCGCGGCACGGTATCGACGCCGGCGTGGGAGAGGCGCGACGGCTGGCACGGACGGGGCACGGGCGCATGGCCGGGTGGCTGGCTCCCCTGGCCGGCCCGGTGGAGCTGGCCCTGCTCGCGCAGTGGAGCGCCTTCATCGTGTCGGTCGACGACGGGTTCGACCGGCACGGCCAGTCACCCGCCCAGGTCCGCACCGTGCTCGACCAGCTCGTGGACGTGCTCGACAGCGCGGACGGAACCCGGTACCCGGCGTCGGCACCACCCGCGGTGCGCGCGCTGGCCGACCTGTGGGAACGCACCAGGATCGCCGCCCGGCCGGGCTGGCGGCACCGCTTCTGCGCGCTGTACCGGGACTTCGCCGACGCCACCTGCACCGAGACGCAACGGCGCGCCCGCGGCGTGCGGACGGAGCTCGACGAGTACCTGGCGCTGCGCCGCCGCACCATCACGGTGCTGCCCGTGCTGGCCCTGGTCGAGCGGGCCCTGCCCCCGGCGGCCGAACTGGACGGGCTGCGCGACGCGGCCGCCGACATCATCGCCTGGACCAACGACCTGAGGTCCGCGCCGCGGGAGGAGGACGAGGGCACCGAGAACCTCGTCGGCGTACTGGCCCGCCACCACCGGTGCGGCCGGTCCGAGGCAGCGGCCCGCGCCCGCGCCATGCTGGCCGAGCGCATGGACGACTTCGACCGCGCCGCGCACGGCGAGCGGGCCGCGCCGATCCGACGGGTGCGGGACGGGTCCCTCGCCTGGCAGCGGGAGACCCACCGCAACGCCACCGCACCCGGCACCACCGCCGAAGGGCGTGACCGCGGCGTCCGCGCACTGGTACGGCACCTGACCGTCGCCATCGACCCGGCCGGCCACGTGGACGACCGGTGCGACAGCCGCGTACTGGAGACCGCGCTGCTGCTGGCCCTGCTGCGCGACCAGGGGGCCGAACCCGGCGAGCAGGAACGGCTCACCCGCTTCCTCGCACATCGCCGGCCCGGCGCGAGCGGGATCGACGCCCTGCTGATCGACGCCTGTCTGGACCCGTCCGCTACGGCCGACCGCGCACCGGACATCGCCTCCGGCCTCTCCGTCGCGGTCAGCAGGGGCACCGCCGGCCGCGGACGCCTGAAGTCCGTCATGCTGAGGACGGTGCTGCACCTGCTGTGCGGCTCGGCTCTGGACGACAGCGACATGCCGGCCCCCGCCGGGCCCGAAGGCATCACCACCTACACCGACGTCCACCTGCTCTCGACCCGGATCATCCACGCGCACGCCTGCGGCCGCCCGCACACGGTCACCGACGCCGAGCGCGACCGCCTGGTCTCGCTCCTGTCCCTCGGGCGCACCAGGATGCTGTGGGAGGCCAGCGCCACCACCCAGCTGCTCGGCCTGCACGCGGTGCGCCTCTCCCGGCCCGGCGCGCCGGTCCTGGAGGACGGTCTGCTGCGGTTGTGTCTCGCCGTCAACGGCGACGACGGCGTGCCGTTCCTGGACAGCCAGGACCTGTGGCTGACGGCCGTGGCGGGCCTGGCGTTCACGGGAGAGGCCGACCTGGCGCCGTACGTCGGCCGGATGGCGGACCTGGTGGCGTCCTGGCAGGCCTCCGACGGAGGCTGGCCGTTCGCCAGCGGCATGCGGCAGACCGATGTCGACACCACCACCCGGTGCATGGAGTTCCTGCAGGCCACCGACCCCGGCCGGTACCGCGAGGCGCTGGACGGGGCGACCACGTACCTGACCGGTGTCGCCGGTCCGGACGGCGGGTTCCCCACCTGGGTGCGCGGTGATCCGCCGGACCTGGACATGACCGCCGGCGCGATCCTCGCGCTGGCTCCCCGGGCGGCGCGGCACGGGCGTCTCCTCGCCGGGGCGCTCGAGTTCGTGCTGAACGCGCAGCAGACCGACGGGACGTTCGAGCGGAGCTGGACGGTCAGCGAGTCCAGCGCCATTCTGCGTGCGCTGGACGCCCTGCACGCGGTCCCCGCAGCCGACGCCGGACTCGCCGCCCGGATCGCCGCCGCCACCGCCCGGTCCGTGGCGCGGCTGCTGGACACGCAGAACCCCGACGGCGGGTGGGGCCACCTCCCGGACGACGACAGCGACGTGCTCTCCACCGCCCAGGCCATCCCGGTCCTGGCACGGCACGGTGACCCGCTGTCCGTCAGCCGGGCGGTCGCGTACCTGCTGCGGCAGCAGGACGCCGACGGCGGCTTCACCTCGCCGCCCGATCAAGTCGGCCCCCGCCCACTGCCGTTCGACTACCCGGTGCTCACCGACATCCACGCCCTGTCCGCCCTGCGCAGCGCCCGGGTGCCCGCCGTCGTCACCGACCGGACGGTCCCCGGACCGCCCCGCTCGTCCCGCCCACCTCGCTCATCGGGCCCGGCCACCCCGTCCCCTACGAACTGGTCAGCTCTGGAAGCCGGCCTGCGGGGTGTGCTGCTCCGGCCGGAGCAGGCCGCCTACGAGCAGGCCCGCCTCCTGGTCAACCAGCGCTTCGACCACGTCCGCCCGCAGGCGATCGCCTACCCGGCCGACGTCCACGACGTGGTGGAGTGCGTGCACTTCGCCCGGACCACCCGCGTCCCGCTGGCGCTGCGTTCCGGCGGGCACAGCTACGCCGGATACTCCACCGGCCCCGGGCTCGTACTCGACACCAGTGCGCTGAACTCCGTCACGGTGGGCGGCGGTCGGGCGCTTTTCGGAGCCGGCGTCAAGGGGCTTCAGGCCCACCAGGCACTGGCCGCCGCCGGAGCCGGGCTGCCGCTCGGCCGGTGCCCCACGATCGGTCTGGCCGGGGTCACCCTCGGCGGCGGGCTGTCCGCGTTCACCCGGGCGTGGGGCCTGGCCTGCGACCACCTGCGCGAGGTCGAGATCGTCACCGCCGACGGCCGCATCCGCCGCGTGCGCGCCGACTCGCCGTCGGGCGGGGACGACCTGTTCTGGGCCCTGTGCGGGGGAGGCGGGGGCAACTACGGGGCCGTCACCGCCATGGAGTTCGCCACCGAGGACATCCGCGACCTCAGCTGCACGCGCTTCCTGGTCAGCTGGCCCACCACCGACACGGCCGCCGTCATCCGGGGCTGGACCCTCTGGAACGCCGACCCGGCGACCCCCCGCTCGGTCACCTGCGCCTTCGAGCAGCTCAGCGACTCCGGCGCACCCGGCGTGCCCACGGTGACCGGAACCTTCCTCGGGACGCCCGGTGCCCTCGAACCGGTGCTGGACCACCTGGCCGCCGCGGTGGGCCGGGCGGAGACCGGCCGCGTGGTCGTCCCCTGTGACTACTCGCGGGCTGCCTGCGAGGCGGACCGCTGGGGAGGCGGCACCCTGGGGGCCCGGGTCGCCTTCGCGGCCAAGTCGCACATCGTGCGGGAACCGCTCGGCCCGGCGGCAGCGGCCGGCATGGCCGCGGCCCTCGAGCAGGCGCACCGCTTCACCGGCGTGGGCGGGGCGAGCGGCCTGCTCATCGACGCCCTCGGGGGCGCCGTCGGCGACCGGCTCCCGGGCGCGACCGCCTTCCCGCACCGGACCGCCGTGGGCGTCGTGCAGTACCACTCCTACTGGCACGAGTTCACCGATCCCGCGCACGTCGACCGCCGGCTGGACTGGCTGCGCGACGTCCACGCCACGATGCGGCCGCACCTCGGCACCGGTGGCTACACCAACGGCATGGACCCCGAACTCACCGACTGGCAGGAGGCCTACCACGGCGACAACTACCCGAGGATGCAACGCGTCAAGGCGGCCTGCGACCCCGGGGAACTGTTCACCTTTCCGCAGGCGGTCGGGCGGTGAGGACCGACCACCGGGTGCGCGCAGGGGGCGGACCGTGTCACTGGGCGTCCGCCGGCGCTTCGTCGCCCTCCCGCGGTTGCCGTACGGCGGGGGCGGGCGGCGCGAAGCTGGTCCAGGCGGTGCGGGCGGGCAGCGGATGGACGGTGCGGCCGGCGATCGCGTTGAGGATCACGGCGGCCCGGTGGGCCCCCAGGCCGAGGTCGGGTGTGCCGACGCCGTGGGTGTGCAGCTCGGCGTTCTGCACGTAGAGGCCGCCGGTGAGGGCGGGCCGGGTGGCGACCCGGTGGTCCAGGTCGACGCGGTGGCGGCCCTGCTCGTCCCAGTCGATCAGGTGGGCGATCGGCTCGAGGACCGGGGGCCGGACCGCGCGGTACCCGGTGGCGAGCACCACCGCGCCGGTACGGACCACGCTCCCGGTCGCGGAGTCGCCGTGCCGGCAGCGCAGCTCGACGGTGCCGTCCGGGGCGGCGGTGGCCGCCACCACCGCTGTACCGGGGACGATCTCGACCGGCTCGGCGTGGACCGGCCGTCCGACGGTGCGCTCGTAGAGGTGGTCGTGGATCTCGGCGAGGGTCTCGGCGCTGGCCGCCCTGTACAGCTGCCACTGCTCGGCGACCAGGCGGTCGCCCGGCCGCGGGCAGGGCGTGGAAGCAGCGGGTGTAGTCGGGGGTGAAGTGCTCCAGGCCGAGCTTGGAGTACTCCATCGGGGCGAACGCGCGGGTCCGGGTGAGCCAGCGCAGCCGGGTGCCGTCACCCGGCGCGGGTGCGCAGGAGGTCGAGGAAGACCTCGCCGCCCGACTGGCCCGAGCCGAGGACCGTGACGTCCCGGACGCCGTCCAGGGTGGCGCGGCGCGGTCCAGGTACTACGGCGCGACGTCGGCTACCTCGAGCGCGGCTTCCACGGCATGACGCTCGGCGCGCTCGCCGTGACCGCCAGCCCGGCCAAGCGCGCGGGGGCCGGCGTCCCGCTGCCGCACACCGTGCAGATGCCCTACGACGACCCCGCCGACGACGACGAGCGCGCGGTCACCCGGCTGGTACGGGCCCTGGACTCCGCGGCCGCCGACGGTCCGCCGGGGGTACAACCCGGCGTTCGTCACCGCCACCCGCGCCCTGGAGGTCTTCTGGTCCGACGGCGCGCTCCAGGCCCGGACGGCCCTGCTGGGCGAACGGGTGCGCCGTTCCCTCACCGGGACGGCCCGCCGGCACGGGCTCGCCGCTCCCCGCGGGCGGGGCCTGGCCTGGGGGCTGCCCCTGGAGCGCCCGGGTGCGGCCCAGGAGGTCTGTGACGCGGCGTACCGGGCGGGCCTCCTCGTGGAGACCGCGGGTCTCGCGGGAGAGGTGGTCGAGCTGCTGCCGCCGCTCACCGTGACGGACGGGCAGCTGGAGCGGGGACTCGCGGTGCTCGACGAGGCCGTCGCGGCCGTGGCCGGTACCCGGGGCCCGACGGCCTGACCGGAGCCGCGCGGTGTCCTTCCGGGTGCTGGGTGCCGGGCCCGCACCGGGCGGGCGCCCCGGTTGCCCGGGTCCGCTGGGGCGTGCGGGGCTGCGGCGCACGCCGGGCGCCGCCCCCCAGGAACGGGGGATGCCCAGTTGGGAGGCCGGACGGGGTCGGCCGTCGAGTCGGTTCGGGTCCGCATCACCCCGCTGCGCGGCAATCACCCGAAAGTGATCTGGCGAAGCCCTTCCGCCCCCACGGCTAATGGGGTCCGAGCGGCAACCGTCCGTACGGGCGGTCCGGTACGGGTGAAGGGACGACGATGAGCACTCCTCAAGGAGCGGACGCGGGTCACGACGATTCAGCCCCTCCCATCAAAACGGTCGCAGGAACCGGGGTCGCCGGGTCCACGGGCGACAACGACAGCGCCCGGGCGGCGCAGCTGAACCGCCCGTACGGGGTCGCGGTGGACAGCACGGGCACCGTCTACGTGTGCGAGTTCAGCGGTCACCGGGTCCGCAGGATCACGACCGACGGGAAGATCACCAACGTCGCCGGGACCGGCCGCGCCGGGTTCAGTGGGGACAACGGGCCCGCCGCCTCGGCCCAGTTGAACTCGCCGCGCGAAGTGGCGGTGGACAGCGCGGGTGCTGTCTACATCGCCGACGCCGGCAACCACCGGGTCCGGAAGATCACCCCTGACGGGACGATCAGCACCGTCGCCGGCACGGGCGCCGCGGGCTTCGGCGGCGACGGCGGACCCGCCACCGCTGCCCGGCTCAACGGCCCGTTCGGCGTGGCGGTGGACAGCACGGACACGCTGTACCTCTCCGACTACTACAACCACCGGGTCCGCAAGGTGACCCCTGACGGGACGATCAGCACCGTCGTCGGCAACGGGACCGGGGCGTACAAGGGTGACGGCGGCCCGGCGGCTGCGGCCCAGCTCAACGGCCCCCACGCGGTGATGACGGACGGCTCCGGCAACCTCTTCATCGCCGACTACAGCAATCAGCGCGTCCGCAAGGTCTCCGCCGACGGGACCGTCAGCACCGTGGCCGGCACGGGTGCCGCGGGGTTCAGTGGTGACGGCGGTCCGGCCACCTCGGCGAAGCTGAGCGGCCCGACCGGGCTGGCGATGGACAGCTCCGGTGACCTCTTCGTCGCTGACTACGGCAACCACCGCGTCCGCAAGGTCTCGGCCGACGGGACGATCAGCACGGTGGCCGGCACGGGCGCCGCAGGGTTCAGCGGTGACGGCGGCCTGCCGGCCTCGACCCAGTTGAACAACCCGATCGCGCTCACCGTGGACTGCGTCGACACCCTCTACATCGCCGACTTCGCCAACAACCGCGTCCGGAAGATCGCGTCGGCGAAGCTGTCCGGGCTGCCCGAGTCGGGCACCGTGGTCTCCTGGGCCAACGTCCGCAGCAGGCTGCGGATGGGCGTGCACCAGGAGTCGGCCAGGGACGGGGCGGAGATCCACCAACTGCTCGCCTCGTCCAGGGACCACCAGCGGTGGCGGCTCATCGCCTCGGGCCAGGACGACGGTGAGGTCCTGTACCGGATCGAGAACGTGCGCAGCGGCAAGGTGCTGGAGGTCGCCGACGCGCAGCAGCGGGCGGGGGCGGTGGTCGCGCAGCGTGCGTACGAGGGCGGTGACGCGCACCACCAGCACTGGAGGCTGATCCCGGTCGGCTCGCAGAACGGCTCCGCGCGGGTGTACGAGATCGCCAACCGGCACAGTGGTCTGCTGCTGCGGGTCGACACCAACGCCCGCACGGTCATCAAGCAGCACCGGGCAGAGGGCGACCACGGGGGCCGCCAGTGGCAGATGCTGCCCGTATAGCGCGAGAGGGGGCAGGGGCGGCCTCGCCCCTGCCCCCTCCGGGGCGACCGCGGCCCTACTCGGAACGGGACGGCTTCTCCGCGGACGCCTTGGGCGCCTTGGGGGCGTCCGGGGCCTTGGGGGCGTCCGGGGTCCTGGGCGGCTTGGTGAAGTCGTCCTTCTTCGGCCTGCTCGCCAGGTCCTCGTCCTTCTGGAGGTCGCCGTGCTCCTGCACCGTCGCACTCGCCTCCCGCATGCCCGCGGAGGCCGCCTTGGTGACCGAGCCGGGGTCCTGGGCGTACTGCGACTGCGCTCCGGCGGAGGTCTGGGTGGTCTGGATGAGGGAGCCGAGGAAACCCAGGACCGCCCGTGCCTCGGGCGACGTCTCCTGCACGACCTTCGAGCGGGAGGAGGCGCCGTGGATCGCGTTGTGGAACAGGCTCGTGCTCGTGTCGTCGTACGTGTCGTCGGCGCTGTCCTCGAAGTCGACGCCCTCACCCGGCTGGGGCTTGGCGCTGTCGGTGGTCACGGAGAAGAGCCCTGCGCCCTTGCCCGCGGTGCTGAAGATGTTGTCGAACACCATGGTCGTCACCTCTGGTCGTCGTCATGGCGGCGCCGCCGCGCGGTCAGGGCTGCTTGTAGAGCGTCTGCTGGCTGACGGTCAGTGCTTCGACGTCAAGCACCGTGTGGTGGACGTCCAGGGCGGAGACGACCTCGGCGAGTCCCTTCATGCGGAAGCCACCCGGCGTCAGGTCGATGTCCTCGATGTCGCGGGCGACCAGCCCGCTGAGTCCGGGATAGGTGCCGGGCTGCGGAGGAGACAGCACCGTCACCGGCACGGCGTACTGCACCGCGATCAGTCCGGAGAAGGTCACCGGGATCTCGTACGTGTACTGCTTGCGGGTGCGCCGCTGCGTGACGATCGTCTGCACGCGGGAGTTCGCCGGCACCTTGCCGGAGATCTGCGACTTGGAGGCCCAGCTGGTACTCAGGGAACCACCCACGGTGGCCGCGATGCCCAGGGCCAGCTGGGCGTTGAGCGACGCGTTGCCGGTGGCGCTGCCCGAGGTCGTGAACCCCACCGAATTGGTCATCCCGTTCGACGAGGAATTCGTCGCCGAGCTGCTCGCCGACGTCTCGGTGGTATTGGCGTTGTCGACCCCGACGCTGTCCTTGCTGTTCTTGTTGGTCACGGTGTTCGCGTTCTTGTTCGCCGTCCCGTTCTGGCAGGACGCCTGCAGCTGCGACTGGAGGTCCAGGCGCAGCTGGTTCTGCAACTGCAGTTGCAGCGAGGCCCCGACACTGCCGCCGAAAGTGAGCTTGGCGTCCCCGTGCAGCGACCACGTCACCCCGTTCGAGACGGTGAAGTCGACCGAGTCGCTGAAGCTCATCTCGGACTGGCTGCGATTGACGTAGGAGCGGGTGGAGAAGGTGTCGGGCGGGGGCTGGCCGATGTCGCCCCGCACCTCGATCAGCGGCTCCCCGAGATTCATGTAGGCGAGCCAGCCGAGCTGGAACGCGGTCCCGGTGAAACTGCCGAAGCTCGACTTGTTCACGGAGAACCCGACGGGCTTGTGCTTCACGCCCGAAGGGTCGACGTAGACCAGGTTGGGGTGGTTCATGATCGACTGCCAGGACTGCTCGATGTTGAGTTCCCGGAGGTTCTTCTTCGTCAGCGGCTGACGCTTGGCGTCCACCAGGCTGTACGCGGTGGAAGGCATCTACCCGTCCTCGACTAATTCCGGCCGGAGCGGCGCCGGCCGAAAAGGCAGGTGGAAAGAGGATGGAAATGTTCCATGTCCTCGATAGTCGAATTTAGCACTCGGCATAACGCTACGGAATACGCGCCTGTGCACAGCACTCATTCGAGTGACCGATATCTGGAAATCGCCTTTGCCTGGCGAGAATTCGATCCTCGATCCGCTTTTCGTCACCCGATCGAAGACTTTTCGGCGAGGGCATTCTTCAGTAGCTTTGAAAAGCCCGCTGTATCAAGCGTGTGAGGCCTTTGTCCTCCACAGGAACAGGTGAGGTTTCGCGATGTACACCCAAGAACGCGCGACGGTGTCCAATCTGGTCGTCGGCGGCCCGGTGGCGGTGAACAGCTACGACAACGCGATCGTGGCGGCCCTGGTCGAGAACCGGCCGGTCATGCTCGTCCACGCCTTCAACGGCGGCTACCTGCGGCCCGTCGAGCTGAAGGAGGAGAGCCACGACAAGGGGGTCAAGCTGTCCACCGCGCTCGACCCGGCCACCAAGGAGGCCAAGGGCCACCTCTGGTACATCACCCCGGCCGGCTTCTTCGGACAGCGTCCGCTGTACGTCCTGGAGAGCGCCGCGGGACAGGTGTCACCGAAACCCCCCGCCGCGGGGGCGGCCGACGGCGGCCGCGGTGACGACGGTGCGCCCAAGCCTCGGCGCAGGCGCGTCACCGTCCACCAGGAGGCACCCAAGAGCACGGCCGACGGCGTCCAGGTCGGTCTGCCCGACAAGGTCGGCGACAAGTGGCGCGGGAAGAACGGCGCCCTCGAGGACACACAGCTCTGGATCGTCACGGTGACGCCCTGGGGCGGGATCACCTTCGTCCCGATCACCCACCCGGACACGATCCTGGGCTTCAAGGACCACGCGGTGGCCGCCGACAGCGAGGTCCGCGTCACCTACAACTGGGGTGGGGACTTCACCGGAACGGTCATCAACACCTTCTACCCCCGCCTGCCCAGCGAGTGGGACGTCCCCTACCACCACGTCTTCACGTGAGGGCGTTCCCCACCGTCCCCCACCCGTTCCGGGCCGACGCCCGCACTGCCTGGAAGAGGCACCAGCATGCCCCTGCCCATGGAAGAACTGACGTTCCACATCGTCCACGCCGCCACGGGGAGGACCCTGTGTGCCGAGGCCGGCCCGGGCGGAGCGCTCGTCGTCCGCGACCTCTCCGACGGTGACCCGCCCGCCGAACCGTGGCAGCTCACGCCCGTGCCCGCCGGACCGGGCGGGCGACCCGACGACGACCCCGTCCACGTGATCCGCGGCGCGGCCGGTGGCAAGGTGCTCGAGAACCCCGCTGCCGCGGACCGCGGCGTGCGCCAGGCGAACGCCGCCGCGGGGAAGAAGGCACAGCAGTGGCGCGTCGTCCCCGTCCAGGGCGAGGCGGGCCTCTGCTTCCTCGAGACCGCGACCGACGGCACCGTCCTCGACCTCGCCGACCCCGGAGCGGACGGCTCCCGGGTCGTCCTGCGCGCGTACGACGAGAACGCGGCGAGCCAGCGCTGGCGGTTCGTCACCGTCGCACCCGAGCGCACCAGCGACCTCGTGCTCGGCTGGGACCGGCTGGACCACTGGAACGGCCGCCGGTCCTGGCGCCTGGCTCGCACGACCGCGGTGCGCCCGGCACCCGGCGCGGCGCCGTCCTTCAGCGACCTGCTGCTCGTCCTCGAACGCTTCGGCAGCGACCAGAGCGCCGGCGGCTGGGCCGGCGCCGCAACCGGCCGCGCTCCCGACGGACGCCCGGGTGGGTGGGCCGGGCTCGGCGCGCGCTTCCTCGCCGACACCGCGGGCGCGGGCCGGGCGGACATCGTGGGGATCAAACCCGCGAAGGGCGCGGTGACGGCGGCCGGCCGGGGCGACGGCACGTTCGACGACGACGAACGCGTCCTGCACCAGCCCCCGCCCTCCCCGAAGCCGGCCGACCTGTGGGCGCTCGTGGACATGACGGGTGACGGCACGCCCGACGCCGTCACGCTGAGCGCCGACGGGGTCCGCGTGTCCCCCCAGGACGGCAGCGGGACGTTCCGGCCCGCGGGCGGCACCCCCGCCGTCAAGGCGTTCGGCCACGACCAGCAGGCCGGCGGATGGCTCGCCGACCGGCACCCCCGGTTCCTCGTCGACACCACCGGCGACGGCCGGCGCGACATCGTCGGCTGCCACGACGACGGCGTGTGGATCTCGCTCCAGGACGAGGCGGGGACGTTCGCGCCGCTCCCCGGGGAACCGGCCCTCCGGGCGTTCGGCGCCGGCGAGAAGGCGGGCGGGTGGCTCGTGGAGAAGCACCCCCGCTTCGTCGTCGACACCACCGGCGACGGACGCGCCGACCTCGTCGGGTGCCACGACGACGGCGTGTGGGTCTCGCTCCAGGACGAGGACGGCACCTTCGCCGAACCGCTCTACGTCCTCGACGACTTCGGGACCGACCAGGGGTGGGAGTCGGTCCAGGAGCACCCCCGGTTCCTCCTCCGCACCACCGGTGACGGGGAGGTGGACGTCGTCGGGTTCGGCCCGCAGGGCGTCGTCGTCTCCCGGGGACGCGGTGACGGCACGTTCGGGCCCTCGCAGCTCGTCCTGAACGACTTCGGGCAGGCGCAGGGCTGGACCGGCGGCAAGCACCTCCGGTTCCTCGCCGACGTCACCGGCGACGGCACCCCGGACGTCGTCGGCTTCGGTGACGAAGGTGTCTGGGTGGCGCACAACCGCGGCGACGGCAGGTTCGACCAGGCCCAACTGGTGTGCCGCGGCTTCGGGTACGGCGACGACGCGGGCGCCTGGCGCGTCGACCGGCACCCCCGCTTCCTCGCCGACGTCACCGGCGACGGACGCGTCGACATCGTCGGCTTCGGCGGCCCGGGGGTGTACGTGGCCCGCAACCTCTTCCGCCGGTTCCGGACCCGGTAGCGGCCGGGGGCCCGGGCGGTCGTACGGCGCCGTGCGCGGACCGGGAGGTGTTCGGCCTGGCCGGCCCCGTACGGCCGCAACCCTCGTTGGAGGGGCGGTCACGAGTCGTGAGAAGGTCTGGGGCGTGAGTGAGACACCCCCGAACACCCTGCAATACCGCTTCGACGGGCCGGAAGACGCCCCGGTGCTGATCCTGGGTCCCTCACTGGGCACCACCTGGCACAGGTTGTAAGGGCCGTCCACGAGGGTCCAGGGCAGTCCATGACGGGCACGTAATGCCAGGTCAGGGCCACCTGGTCCGGGTGAGCCGACGCAGTCGGTGATAGGCGTGTGAGAGCGGCGTTCGACGAAAGCCCCGTCGACGCGGCCCGGGGGGACTTGCAAGCAGTGGGTTGCAGCGTCTGGCGTTGGCGCGTCGCACTCGGTTGTCCTCTCTCGTAGCACCCGAATCAAGGACGCGGCGACGACAAGCGTCGTACGGTCGATGCGCAGCACGTGACCCCGGAACTCCCCGCGACGAACCATGCCGTCTTGTTTGCTTCTGCACACCTGTCGGCTTGCTCCGACTGGCGTGCTGCGAAGATGGGGACGTGATACGACGGCGCTCCGCCGGCTTGCTCCAGCGCGACGTCGTCGTTCAGTTGGTCAAGACGGATTGGTGCTTGTACTGGCGGCGCCGCGTCCGCGTCGGCAGCGAGGTGATGGTCAACGCGGTTGGCGGTAGGGCGGCCGCCGGTGTTGGTCCGAGCACTCGCGCATCTCGCACCTGTGCCTCCGTTGGAGGCTAAACCGGCCTATGGGCACTTCCTCAGGTCGGCACTTCAACAGGGGCCCGGAAGGGTGAGAACGGCTGACTCGGTTCAGCCCTGTGGTCGTCGGGACGCAGTGGAAATGGAATGAGAAGGGCCTGCGGAGCGACCTACGATCGTCTGTCATGGGTGTATACGCGAGCCGGAATCGGACGGATGCGGCGCCGAAGCGGGCGGCCGAGCCACAGGCCGAGTTCTTCGAGAGGGTCGCCGGTCCGTTCTGGGACCAGGTTCGGGACGTGATCAACGAATGGTGGTCGCGCTTCCCGGACCAGGCTCGACCCGGCCTGCTCAGCCGGCTGCGGGACCGAAACTCCGACACGAACGTCTACTCTGCGCTGTGGGAGTTGTACCTGCACGAGATGTTGCTAGGTTCCGGTTGCAGCGTGGAGGTTGAGCGGCAGACGGGAACGGGTGGCTATAAGCCCGACTTCCTGGTTACACGCGGCAACGCGCAGTTCGTCATCGAGGCGATCTGGAAAGCTCAGAAGCGTGACGCTGGGTCTTACTCGCTCCCACCGCAGTTGAGCGATGCCATCGATCGCTTGCCGAGTCCGAACTTCTTCGTATCATGCGAACTGCACAGCGCCGGTACGGCAACGCCGCCGCAGAGACGACTAAAGTCCGGGCTGACGCGATGGCTTGCAAGCTTGGACCCCGACCAGGTCATCGCCGAATATGAGCGTAAGGTGCCGCTTCCCAGTCACACTTGGCAAGAGGCTGGCTGGTGCCTCACGTTTCAAGCGATCCCCCGCAGCCCAGGCAAACGTGGCAATCCATCCAGCAGGACAATCGGTGTCTACCCCTCGGCATGGGCGGTCGAGGACGGATCGGAGCGAGTGCTCCACGCCGTCACACACAAGGGTGGGAAGTATGGTGACCTGGACCTGCCATTCATAGTGGCGCTAGGCCGTGCAGCCGACTTCCCCGAAGATGAGGACATCGAGAGAGCGCTGTACGGGAGTACGGTCGAGTACGCTTACGACAGCGGATCGACTTTCACCCGCAAGCCCGATGGCTACTGGAGTGCCACCTACGACCATGCCCACAGCCGTGTCAGCGGCGTGCTCGTCGTGAATAACCCGGCACCCTGGACCTGGACGAAAAACACTCCCGTTCTCTGGCAAAGCCCGGATCCCGCCTCGCTTCCTGCCCCCATCTTCCCTAGCTGGGCAACCGCGCAACTGGTTGGGATCCAGGTCGAGCGCCAGCCCGCGATACGCTCCGTCCACACCGCTCTCGGTCTGCCGGAACGCTGGCCGACCGGCGACGCCTTCCCCCGGAGTGACCCGAGATGACGGCAGCGGCACCGTCAGTCCGACAGCGGCACCCCGGTGAGATCACTGGGGAGGCCGCTCGACCGGGTTCGGGGGGGGCATCCGTCGTGCACCGAGTGGACGCTCTGATCGGCCAGCCGACGCTGTGCCGCATTCGAACGAAGTGGCTTGCGGTCGCGGGCCGAAGGCTGGGAGGCCGATGTGGCTTGCGGACGGGTACTTGCTCGCCGGGCCGCACTTTAGACTGCGACCGCTCCGAAATCTGACGATCTTCTGGAGGGTGTGCAGGATGAACCGAGCTCTCATGACCGCATTGGCGGCAGCAGCGTTGGTAGTGTCCGGGGGCAGCACCACCGCCTCCGCTTCCGATGCCCCGCCGCGAACCACGCACGGTCCTTGCCAGTACGCCCAGACCCCGGATGAGCCGGCGGCGCGGCGGGTTCCCCTGCCGCCTGACCCGCGGCACACCCCCAGTCACGGCACGGTCGATATGTCTGTCCCGACCAGCCAGGGCCCGCTCCCGCTGCGCCTGGACCGGGCGAAGGCGCCGTGCACGATCCAGAGCTTCCTGCACCTGGCGCGGCACCGGTTCTACGACCGCACGGTGTGCCATCGGCTGACGGCGTATCCGACGCTGAAGGTCCTGCAGTGCGGCGACCCGACCGACACTGGTGAGGGCGGGCCGGGGTACGAGTACAAGGACGAGCTGCCGGTGGACCTGCCGCCGGCACCGAGCGATCCGACCGGTACCCGTCGCCTTTACGGGCGCGGTTTGCTGGCGATGGCCAACGCCGGACCGAACACGAACGGTTCGCAGTTCTTCGTCGTCTACGGCAACTCCGCCCTGCGCCCGAACTACACGGTGTTCGGCACAGTCGGTGCCGCCGGCCTGAAGACGCTCGACAAGATCGCTGCTGGCGGAATCGAGCCAACTACTCAGGACCCGGCGCCTGTCGACGGCACGCCCGTGCTGCGGACCGAACTGCTCAGCGTCCGGCCGTCCTGCCGGCCCTGATGAACTGCGGTGCGATCACTATGGGTCCAGCTACGTGCCTGGCCTCACGGTGATCTGACGCCTCAAACGATATGCCGTCGGCGAGGTCTTCAACCTGGTCAGGACGGTATCCACCGACCCTCCGTTATAGGGGCGTCCGTCACTCAGGTCCTCGCCATCATTCAGCGACTGGTCAGCACCAATCCGGACCTGCCGATCGCTGCTGACGTCCTTGTGAGCGTCCCCCAGACTGACCGGAATGCCGCGCGCTCAACAGTCCTCTGCTTCATCGAACGGATCCCGGGTCACTAACTCCGCCCGATAGCCCTGGTCCTTTGATGTGAAGACTCCACCCGCATCTACCGTTGAGGCCGGCTCACGGCGTCCACAACGGGGAAACCCAGTGCGGTGTCGATGAGTCAGCCAGCAATGACGTCACACCCCCGGGGACACCGAGCCTGCCTAGGGCCCAGTCGAGCGTGGCACCTTCGGCATCGCACATTCTGGCAATCACGTTCGTCTGTTCAGGTAGAAGGATCCTTCGGGGGATCACGATCGTCTCGCGGACCCGATCGAGGGGCAGTCCCCGTCGGAACCCCTGTGCGACGGGGCGGTGCGCGTCCTCGTCCAGCGGGAGCGGCAGGCGTCGGCGGGCCGCGTTCGAGACGATAATCCCAGCGACGTGGACGTACTCGCCCAGGAGTGGCCCGAACAGTTCTGCGAGCGCGTCGGTCTTGTCAACGAGCGACATCTCGGCGAAAGGCATCGGGAGGTGGAAGAGGCCGCTATGGTCCTCCACCCAGATCCACGCGGTGCCCGCTCCTTGTGTCTTGGCGCATTTGCCCCGTACCTTGCCCACGAGCCGCTTGCCCTGGTCGCTCTCTACGATGTCCCCGGTCAGGGTGGTGCCATGGGGAGCCGTTCCGGGGTGGACGGTCAGCCGCCTCCCGGCGCTGCTGAGGACATCGACTGCGGCTCCTGAGACCGCGCACTGTTGGGCGGCCTCCTCGGTCCGCTTCTTCCATGTCTCGAAGGCGTCGCCGTTGAGGAGTTCGGGAAGGTCGCCTTCCCAATAGATGTCGCGGTCCCTGTCCAGGGTGAGTAGGTGCATTTGGCAGCTCTGGCGGAACCTCTCGTAGTCCTGGAGCTTCTGGTCCTCGGCGAAGGTGACGACCTCGATGAAGACCGGGCCAATACGGACGTCGCCGGGGCCGCCGCTGGCTTTTGCTGGCTCCAGCTCGACCGGGAGTCCGTGGGTCGCCCCCATGAGCGCGAGACGTGCCTGCGTCTGGGTGTGCAGAAACCGGGACAACGTGACGTCACGGCGGGCAGCCCGCTTGAGCGTGGCAAAGCCGGGCACCCCGGCTTCTTCCAGGTAGGCGCATGCGGCCCACCACCGGACCGCCTCCACCCATGCTCCCCGCTCGGCTCCGGTCATGATTTGGAGTACTGGTGCGGCCCGGCCCAGACCGACGAAGGTGTCGCTGGCCCTGCCCGAGGTGGGGGAGGGGGTCACGGCCTTGGGCAGCCAGCGGCTGTCGAAGAACGCGGTGAGGCCGGCCACCGCGCGCGCGGTCACTTGGTGACCCGCGGGGGAGAGATAGTCGGCGCCCTCCGGGCAACCGAACCATGCCTCCCAGTCGATTGCCCGGAGGCCCTGGTCGATCGCCAGCCATATCTCTCTGTCACGAGGGTGCATGCCCGTCAGCATGAAGGACTCGCAGACGAGGACGCGGGTATTTTTGCGAAGTGCGGCACCTTCTGCGAGGCAGCCCCTGGATCAGTCCTTGTCCGGTGCTCACACCGCAGCGACAGCGGACAGTGAAGTGGGAGGCGTTCCCGGTACGCCCCGCTATACGGGCTCCATGACACGACGAAGTCCCGCCGGGCTCGGCGGGGCTTCTGCGCGCAGGGCTATGACGGAGTGCAGTGGCTGGTGCGGGTACCTTTGTACTCCGGCTCTTCGCTTTCGAGCACGCGGAGCAAGGACGCAGTGACCAAGCGTCAGATTTGCGAGCGCACCCGCCCACCCGTCATACCCGGGAGCGATCGGTGGTCGTGTCGCCTGCTACCTCATCATTTGCCGGGCGAGTCGGAGGAGGGCCTGGGTGTGAGTCTTTCCTCGGGCTCGGCAGCGGTCGTAGTAGGTGCGGGAGGCGGGGTCGTGGAGGGCGGGAACCGCCGAGAGGAACATCCCGCGTGTGAGCTGTCGGTTCCCTGGGGGCGCGTGTGCCGTGGATGGAGGTTCCCGAGGATTTGGTGGCCGGTGGGAGGCCGGCGTAGGAGGCCAGGTGGGCGGCGCTCGGGAAGCTGCTGCCGTCGCCGACCATGACAGGGCAGTCCGGGAGAGTGCTGGCGACGAGAGCCCCGACGGCAATGGCTTCGGCCCCGTCTCCGCCATCGGACGCGGTCTCCCGACTCCGTGACTCGCTGGAATGCCCGGCCCAGCACGTCGATGACCTGCTGGTGGGTGAGTCCTTCGAGTTCATCGACGAAGTCTGCGGCGAGGTCGCTGTCGAACGGGCCCGGTTCCACACGTTCCCATGCATGGCTCCTGATACGGCTGTCTCGGACGAAGGCATGGTTCCAGGAGCCACTGACATCGGTCACGGGGCGAGGAGGACCCGCTTGCGGAGCAGTGCGAAGCCGGCGCGGCCGAACATCTGGCGCTTGAGCATCTTGATCCGGTTGACGTGTCCCTCGACGACGCCGGAGTTCCAAGGCAGGTCAGGCTGGCGATGACTGCGTCGCGGTCTCGGTCGATGTTGGCTGCGAGAGTGTGGAGGCTGGGAAGGTCGTCCTGGCGGACGGCGTCGAGCCACTGCGGGAGCCGTTCGCCCTGGCGCTCGGTGAGCATGTGGGCGAAGGACCGGACGTGACCTGTCAGGGCATCGAGTTCGGGGCAGTTGGGCCAGGATGGTCTTGAGCCGGAGCTGTTGTGGGCGTACGGCCTCTGGTCCCCAGTTGCGTACGGGCGAACGTCCTCAGCCGTTAGGCCACTTCGGTCTCTCGCTCGATGGCCTTGAGGCGGTTCTTCAGCGTGTAGCTGGGGCCGTTGATGGAGATCACGTCGCAGTGGTGGAGGAGTCGGTCGAGGATGGCGGTGGCGAGGACCTCGTCGCCGAAGACTTGGCCCCACTCGCTGAAGCAGGTCGGTGGGGTGAAGCTCACCAGGGAGGCAGCCCGCGACCGGGTGAACGCCGGCGTCCTCGTGTTCCGCCGGACCGTGTCCTATTGGAGCGAAGCTGGGAACCACTGGGTGACTTCCGTCCTCCAGGTTCCCGTATACATCGGCCGCTCACGCGCGACGGTGAAGGGCCAGGTCATCTCTCCTCGATCAATGGGTGACGACAGCGAAGAGCCTCACCGCTGTGGACGTAAGGTGTGGCTGTGGGAGGCAAACAGTCGGGGGGGTGGACTTGTCTCTTCGGTTGGTTGAGGCGGCGTTGGATGAAATAGCGGCATCCGTGAGGTTGAGGGCGTTGCCCGGGCCGTCGTCCCATACGGCGCTGGCCGTGTCTGGGGTCGAGTCGCCAGAAGTTGCGAGGAGTCTCGGCAGGGTGCTGGTGGGCCTACTCCTCGGCGCGGTGAGATGCAATGTCAGTCTTGCAGCCGCTCTTCTCGTGGGCGGCGCGGACGATCGGGAACAGCTTGCGGGCGACGTGATTGACCTGATCGGGGCAAACAACTCATTCGTCACTGACGGTGAGATCCTCTTCCGCGACACGAAAAGGAACGCATGGCTTGCTGAGGGCCTGCTCCATGTTCTTCTGGTCTTGCAGAACCGAGATCCCGGAGAGCTTCTTGGTGGACGTATTCACGCGCTGCGTCAGATGCATCCCATTCCGACCCAGCAGGGCTTCGACGCCGTTGCTCTTTACGTGCATGGGGATGTGCTGTCTCTAGCGATAGGGGAGAGTAAAGCGTCCCGTCTCGATGGCAGCGGGCAGTTGACTCAAGCAGCAAAGATATTCAAGAGCCTTGATTCAGGGGATCATCTGCGTCACTTGAGGCAGGAGCTTATGGCGCTGGAAGGATACCTTTCACCCGACCTCGTCGGGCAAGTGGCCAATTCAGTTTTGAAGCAACGGTGTTACGTTCCGTCTATCGTTCATGAATCTCCCTTCGACGCAAGGAGGGACCGTGTCACTCTGAAAGAATTGACTCCTCCGCGCGACCACAAGCGGCTTTTGGTAATCCGTCTGCAAGACTTTCATGGATTCTTTGATTCTGTCGCTGATGCCATGCGGGAAGCCGTAGCGGAGATTGTGGTGTGACGTGTTTAATCGCGGGATAGACGAACTGCTTCAAGAGCTTCCGCGAATCGGCGAGTTCGATGGAAGAGACATCAGGCGCATGCTGACCCGCGCCTGGGTGAATATCATGGAGTGGCGGGATCTGGCGCCGAGCGTGGGAAGTGCGGAGCGCTCGGGTGTGCCCGACTCGCCATTCATCACGGCAGGCTGGACATCACCCAGAGCTGCGCTGCGCAGACTGGCCACCGCATTGGAAGTGCACGCCGTCCTGGTACCCGGATTGCCCGCGGTCACCATCCAGGCATGCGCCTTTGTAGCGGCAGAGGCTTTGTCGATATGCAATGAGCAACCGGATCCAGAACTCTCCTTGAACTCTGCCTCTCCGCTCGGATCGGCGAGAAGATACGAGAACTTGGAAGCCGGACTGCTGTATCGCATCGCTGGTTACGATGCGAATGCAGCGCGATGTGGGGACGAGATCGGTGAGCTCGACACGCCGATGGATGCTGAGTCCCCGGCGTCCGAGTGGGCTATGGAAACCTTTCGCGAGTTGTTGCTGGCTCAGGCCAATCCCGATCTCTCTGAAGCTCCACCAGTGCCTAGCCGCAGCGACCACCTGGACGTCCGTGTCCGGTCTGCACTCTGGCGGAAGATGGGCCAGGCGGCGCGCCGTCACACACAGTGGCTCACCCACCAGGCAGGCGCCGTCCGAACTGCGGTTGAAGAGATCCGCACGTTGATCTCGTTGTTGCACCCCGACCCGGATGGCTGGGGAGGCCAGGTCGTCCACCCCGACATCCACCACATCGCCGTTCTGCTCGCAAGAGCATTGGAGGAAGACGAGACACGAGCATTGCGTGCCGTGCCGACTCCTCCCGACGAGGACGGGCGCTATGCGAGCTATGTGCAGGAGGCAGCGAAGTCGCGGCCCTTGCTATGGCCCTCCGCCAGGATCTACTCCGAGCGCGCGCTTCCGGGACCCCACGCTCATGCCGTCGTCTGCGTGCCCACCGGGGCGGGCAAGTCGGCGGTTGCGGAACTCGCCATCGCTCAGACGCTCCACCGCGGTTGGGTGCTCTACCTCGCACCGACGAACGCCCTGGTGGGTCAGCTGGTGCGACGGTTGTCGTCGGTCTTTGAGTCCCTGCCCGGTGTACAGGTGCGAGGGTTCCTCGGCGGCGCCGAGTATGCCCTTCTCGAGAGTGAGGATCTCGCCGTCATCGGTTCCTGCCAGGTTTTGGTGATGACACCCGAAAAGTGCTCGCTGGCCCTTAGGCAGAACCCTGACGCCTTCGAAGATCTACAATTGTGCATCCTTGACGAAGCGCACCTCATCGAAGAACCAAACGGGCGTGGCGCGCTCACGGAACTTGTCATAGCCGAAGTACTCCATCGCGCACCTCACGTGAGGGCGCTACTGATGTCGGCGCTGGTTGCCAACGCAGACGAGCTCGCGGACTGGCTCACCGCAGTGACCGGCCTGGAAGCCGTACCCGTCAGCCACCCGTGGCGTCCCACGAGGACCCTGCGAGCTATCGCGGGGTTCGACCAGGCTGGAGAGGAGGCCGCTCAGGCTCTCGCCAGGGATAAACTGAACGCCCTTCCGTCAAGCCGGAAAAGGCTCTCCTACGATGCCCCCATATCGTTGCTGGTCGGACTTCAGGGAGCATGGGCAACCAACCATCCTAAGGATTACTGGGTGGTTCGGACGCCTATGCTCTCTCCGAGAGAGCTCCACCGCACAGATGGGCCATCTTCAACAGGCGTATGCCTCCCGATGACTGCTGCCATCGTCACGGCCATGGCTGAGAAGGGCCACCGTGTCCTGGCCTTTCTCCCCAAGAACCGGCACCACAGCTTCACTCAGGCCGTCAAGTTGCACGGATCCTCGGACTGGGTTCCAGCGAGCCGTGACGCGGACATCGAGGCCCTGCTCACTCTGGCTGATGCCGAGCTCGGCATTGCATCGGAGCTGAGGGCCACCCTGGAGAAAGGCGTGGGTGTGCACACCGGCGCCCTTCTACGCGAAGAACAACGTGCTAGCGAAATATCCTTCGACCGGGACCGGATACGGGTGCTGTTCGCCACCGGCACGTTGTCGCAGGGCCTGAACCTGCCGGCCACTGCGGTGGTCATCGGTGGGACGGAGGTCGGCTTCGACCAGGATGCCTCACCCGCCGAGCGTGAGCGGCGTTCACGCACCCAACTCCTAAACGCCATAGGAAGAGCCGGACGCGCCTACACATCTGCCCGGGCGATCGCTGTGGTTGTACCCGGAAGAGCCACCCAAGTGACATACGGCGCCAGCGGCAAGAGGGTGGCGATCGCGGCCGGGGCGTCCTTCCTGACCCAGGAAGACGCCGCTAACGACATCACCAGCAGACTCGACGGTCTTATCGAAAAAGCCCTCAGTGAAAGCCTGGAGGTCGCCACCCTGGAGGGTGAAGAACAGTCCGCTTTTTCGTTCCTTTCCTTCGCCGCAGGCAGTGGCGATGCACCCGGCGTGGTGCGACGGACCTGGGCGGTTCACAGGGCTGGAGCGGCAGGCCAGGGCGAAGCAATCGCCGAAGCCCTGGAAGCCACTGGCTCGGCCTTCCTCGCCCAGGAACAAGTACCGGACTGGGTAAGCCTGGCAGCCCACCGGGCAGGACTCGGACTCCCGGAAACCTCGTACCTCTACCGCTGGCTCCTCGCTGAGCTGGACGTGTACGAAGCACCCAACACGGTAGAAGACTGGGCCTACCTTCTCGTGGACGCTCTCGCGTCAGCTCCACCAGAGATGATGGAAAGCCTACTTCCGCTGACCAGCGACTACCGGTCCACCGCCATCGAAGCGCTTTGGTCTTCCGATCCGGACGACGCTGCCGAGGGACACCGGGCTCTGGCAGCCACCCTGATCGCCTGGATTCAAGGAGAAGACCTGCTGTCCGTCGCAGGCCACGCCCTCGGGCCGCATGCCGATAGGACTGGCGGCCGTGGGCAAGGCATGCCCCTTCCGAAGATCATTGGCCTTACCGACCGGAGTTTCGGGTTCAGGCTAAGTGTGCTGGCAGGCGCTATGGGGGCGATCGTCACTACAGCGTGCGAAACCGAACTACACCCCGGTTGCTGGGAGTTGCCAGAGGTGTGCTCCAGAGCGCTCAGCCTGCTGCCGTTCGCTGTCAGATGGGGCGCCGGCAATCCGGGTGTCATCGCATGGATGAGAGCTGGAGTCCGGCCTCGGGTGGTCGCCCACATGATAGAGCGATGCATGCCCCTCACCCCCTCGGCGGACTGGATGAACGACGAAGATCTACTTCGCCTTGCGGCACGCCACCTTGCACAAACACCGGAGTGGGTACTGGAGGCCATGCATGAAGAGCGAGAGCGAGATCTCTTCCGTGCCATGGCCCGTGTCCGCGAGATGAAGTAACGCCAGAGGTGCACCGCGGGTCCTTCCAAAGCAACGCGCACGCCGCAGGCCGCACAGCCGGACGGCCCGCCGTCTGCTGGGAAAGTCGGACCCGCTCGACGCACAGGCCGCCGCGCGGGTCGTGCTCTGCGGTCGTGCCCGGGCCCGGGCCAAGTGCGGCGACGGCCTGCTACCGGATGCTCCTCTTGACTTCGGTGACGATGGTTCCGGGGTTCCGTTGTCCCTGTGCCGTGTGGCCGGCGCTCTGGCTGAACTCTTTCCAGACACGGGGGTGCTCGGCGGTCACAGGCTGCCGTTCACCGGTCATGCCCTGGACCAGGCAATGGCCGCCGCGCTCGAGGTGGTGCTCGAGCCACTCCCTGGACGCGAGGAGACTGTAGGCCCTGCCGCTCGGGCGGTCCCACGTCAGGTACTGCACCTGCAGTTGCCCGTCGGTGTCGTACCAGAAGGGGCGGTCCGGGTCGCGCCGCAGCCTGCTATCTCTCAGGAGTGGGTCACTGAGCAGCGTCACGGAGACGGATGCGCCGAGGGAGCAATCCAGGCTCTGACCATCCCAGTTGTAGGTCTGGTCAGTCGGAATAGCGGTGACGGGTTCCCCATCGGGGTCTGTGGCGAACACCATCCGGCCTCGCGGCTGTGCGGCGAGGGTGCGCTCCAGCCAGTCGTCCTCGTCATCTTCCATCGGACCATCCGCCCACTGCTCTGCGAGCTCCAGGAGCAGCTCTTCCCGGCGCTTCTCCCTGCGCTCCCGCCAGATGGCGATGGCGACGCTCCTCTCCGATGCCGGTGGCCCAGGGGCTGGCTCCGGAGAGGAGAGATCGTCGTCTTCTGGGACAGGGGAGTCATCCTCACCGTGATCGGGTTCGTCGTACTGAAAGCTACTCACATGCCAGGACTCGGGTTCCGGATCGGTCCAGGGACTGGGGACGGTGGGGAAGTCGGCTAGGAGAAGGCTACGGCGATCGGGCCCTTCGGGCATCAGCCGGTTAGTGAACGAACGTCCCTTAAGCCATGTGAGCAAGCTGGTGAGTTGGGGGGCAGGCACGAGCCAGCTGTGGATGCGGTGCCATTGCTCCGCCTGGCCACGGGTGACGTTCCATCCTCGGCCGTCGTGGTCGTCCATGGCCTGTTCGTAAAGGACGATCCACTGCCTGCCGTCGCTGTCGGTGCGGATGCCCAGTTCGTCGAGGTCGGGCAGGTTGTCCGGACGGCTGATCCATTCGTCGACGCCCTCGTCGTCGGGCAGGTCGGGGACAGGTGGTGCCAGCGGGTGTGCGGGGTCGGCGGTCGGGAAGGTGGCGTGGTCGGCTTCGTCTGGACTGTTGTCGTCGTCGGTGTCGGAGAAGGGGTGTCGGGCCGGAGGAAGGGAGGGGTCGATGTCGAGCAGCGACAGTCGTGCCGCTCCCGGGTATTCGGCGGCGTCGTGCTCGGTCTGCCGGTGGGGGTGCCGGTGGTTCGCCAGGCGTTCCACGAGCTCGTGGAGGGCCATCCACTGGTACTTCTTGCCGATCCGTTCGCCCTTGTGTGACTGGCGGGAGCCAGAGTGGCGGGAACACATGTTGTCGAATTCGGCGAACAGTTCAGGCGTCCAGCCCAGGTCAGCGACGCGGGCGAGGACCCAGCGTGCGGCCCACTCGGCGTCGACGTGGGCAGCGGCGAGGCGTTCGTCGTCGGGCGGGGGCACTCGGCAGGCCCGCAGCAGCGCGTACTGGTCCGCATCGAGGACGTCCCTCGCCCTCCTCCCAGTGAGGAGTTGTTCAACGGCAGCCGGTGTGCTCAAGGCGGGCCTGACGGACTCCGGAAGGCTTCGCGCGAAGGCCGGGATACGGGCGGGGTCGACTAGGACAGGATCATCGGCACGCTGCCACGCCGGCCGACGGGGATAGTCGGTCGACAGCGGCAGCAAACTGAAATGGCGCACCGCTGGCCGGACCTGGTAATCCGCAAAGTCTCCCAGCGGTGAAAGGGACGAGCGGAGCGATCCCCACAACGACTCCTTCTGTTCCCGCCAAGGGAAGAGGACGTCAAGGTCCTCCTCAGCAGGAGCTTGCCCGATCTGAGGGCAGGCGTGTGGGTGCCTGACCGCGTCTGCTTCCTCGCTGGTGACGGCTCCAGCACGGTGCGCCAGGGTGACAACGCGTGTAGCCGCTTCGCACAGCAGCGCGTTCCGTGAAGCGTGCGCGGGCGAATCAACGGCGCCGTAGGAGTACGTGAGGAGCCGCCGGGCGACTGTACCGAGGAGGTCGTGCTGGCCGTCATCCTCGCCGCGACGGGCCAGGACTCCGTAGCCGACCCACACCAGGCGCTCGAAAAGGTAGGGATCGTCGATCTTCTCCGCGTCCGCCTGGAGGAATCTGTCCAGGAGGGAGACGAGAACGTCTCCGTGCCCCAAAAGCAGCTGCACCAGGGCCTTGGTGGCCCGGTCCCGCAGGAACCGGTTGGAGGACGTGAGAGTCCACACCAGTGTCGTGGCAGCCAGCCGGACGACTTCCTCGTCGCCGGCTCCAGCCGCCTGCACCGGCCGGCGGGTCCGGTCCCCCAGCTGAGGCCGGGCCGTGAGGGACGCAGGGTGGAGATGGCGCGGGGTGGGGTACTGCTCGGCCCAGCGCAGCAGCCGGTGCAGTGCCGTGACATCCCACAATAAGGAGTAGGCCTCGACACCCCACCACGCGTCGCGCTCGGGCCGCGGCTTTCGTAGCAGCACCCGGTGGAGACGGTCGGCATTCAGCAGATGCCCCGGCTCGGCGGTGACCGCTACCGCGGCCTCTAGCACGTCGGAATTGCGTCCGTGACGTGCGGCGGTCTCGTTGAGGAGTTCGATGGTGCGTTCGTTGACGCTGCGTGTGCTGCGCAGCGGAAGCGTTTCCAGAAAGCTGCGGGCCAGCCGATAGCCTCGTACGTCCGCGCGACTGCCGGGGGCAGCGGCGGCCTCTGCAGATGTGGGAGAAGCGGCCAGCAGGTCGATGAGTTCCGACCCGGTTTGCTCGGGCAGGAGAATCGACGCTGCTTCGTGGTAGTTCGGAGCAGCCTGCCTCAGCCAGCTTCGCAGCGCGGAATCGGCGGCCAGTGGGTGTCCTTCGCGTAGCGCGTCGATCTCGTCCTGGTGGGCAGCGAAGACCGACCGCACAACGCGGTCGTCGCCGAACGCCTGGTAGGGGAAACCGATACCGGTTGCCTGGTCGGCCTTGTAGGTCCGCTCGTTGGACACCAGGCCCTGGGCGAGGAGCTGCCCGAGCATCGTGGCCGGCCACGACGTGGCCGCCTGTCCGTACGCGTCGACAAGAGCGCGGGCTTCATCACGCGGCAGCACGGAACGCCGTGCGTCGGCCATGAGCGCCGCCAGGGCGTCCACCGCACGGTGCACGGGCCGCTCCAGGGGATCGAGCCCGAGCCGGGAGCAGATAGTCTCCGCACGGTGGTCGACATAGGCGTCGAACACCGCGCTCCGGTCACGCGGATGGCCGCCCGAGCCGCCACGCTCCAGGCTCTTGCTCAGACTGTCCGCGTACAGCTTTACGAACAAGGGGTTGGTGAAGACCGAGGCCAGCAGGGGAGTGTTGGGAAGAACCGCCGCCACATCCCGCAGGTAGCTCTCCAGCCCCTCCATCTCCCGTCCTGCAAAGCCGGAGTGCACGGAGACTGGCACATCGAAGCGATCAGGCACGACGATCGACTTGAAGGTCGAGCGGCAGGACACCAACAAAGCGATGTGCTGGTACCCGGCCAGACGCACCTGCAGCGCGAGCAGTTCGCTCTTCCAGTTCCCGGCGTCGTCGGAGTCATTGAGCGCATCGATGGTCAACAGGAAGCGGCAACCGCTTGCCGCGCCAGCGGCGTCCATCGCCTGGAGGAAGTCCCGCTCGGCAAGCGGCCCCAGGCCACGCTTCTGCGCGACCTCACTCAGCGTGTTGTGCCCGGTGAGCTCCTGCCCGAACACCACCAGCGCCGGACGGCCCTCGTCTACGGCTCGTCGCGCGGCGTCGACCAGCAAGTGCGTCTTGCCCTGCCCTGCCTCCCCCAGGAGCAGCCAGGTCTTCTTCTCCGCTGTCTGGGCAGCGGGACTCCGCAACAAGCCGTCCAGGCGCTCGCAGGCGTCGAAGGCACGAGCCAGAGCGCGCTCGCACAACCATTGCACGCTCTGCACCGCGGTCACCGGAGCGTTTGCGCCCCGTCCGGCCGCAGGTATGGCGTCGTCGCTTTCACGCTCTTCCTCGGTGAACCGGTCAGCCAGGTCCTTGAACTCACCCAGCCGCTCCAGCATGTCCTCCACCACAGCAGAACTCTGCTCGGCGGGGAAACCGGACGTTGCGGATGCAGCGGACAGGTCGTGGACCAAGGTGTGGGCGCCTTCCCGCAACGCGGGCGTCCACGCGTGCACCCACCGCGCCAGCGCCTGATGGTCGGGGCTGCTGGCCGGCGCGGGATAGCTGTCGTACCAGCGTGTCATCTCGGAACGGAGGGTCACCACAGCGGCCTGCAGATCCCGGGATCGCTGGACGCCCTGCCTCAAGAACTCCTGCGGCAGGGCGCACGCATCCGCCACACGCGCAAGGGGCAACGTCACATGATGCTCGGGTGTGTACCGCGCCTCGGCCAGACGCTCAGCAAGCGTGACCTGTTCCCTGAACCACTCGCTGCCCAGCGCCCGCCGTTCGAAGAAGAACCACTGACGCCCCTCATTTCCAGGCCGGGTCAACCGCTCCAGCAGCTCACCGCCACCGACGTAGCGGATGTCCACGTCGGCAAGACCGGGCAAGTCCTTCTTCCACCGGGCGACGTTGCTGTTCCACCGCTCCCTCGCACCGGTACGCGCCTTCCCGCGCGGGGTGTCAGGGGTGGGGTCGGAGAGGTCGAAGGGGGTGAGGAATTCAAGCCGGACGATCTTCCGGCTCGCGATGTTCTCACCGACTGTTTTGGCGCTCTTCTTCGCCTGAGGGATGAGATCGTCGATGTTGTGGACGAACTTGACCTGGTATCCGTGCGCAGCACTGCCGTCGGGCGCCTGGTCATACCATTCGACGCCGCCGTCCGGAGCAGCAGTCTTGATCGTCTCCCAGCCCGGAGGCGCCGGCGTCCGGAGCTGGAAACAGAGTTCCTCGAACGCGCGATGCTGGCTGCCGTCCCATTCCCGGATGCTGTGCCAGTTGTGTGCCCTGCTGTCGTTCGATGCCACTGCCGTCCTCTGACCGTCCCGCCGCCCCACTGTGCGCGTGTCGGATCCCAGCGTAGAGGGCTGCGCTGACACACCAAGTTTTCCTGGGTCGATGGACCGGATCAGGCGTAGGAATTCCGTTGTAGCCGGTGCCGACCCGAGCGCTGCCGGCCATGACGGTCAGGAGTGGACGGGTAGTCAACGCCTTGTCAGCGCGCTCAGTCATGTTGAGCATCGGTTCGGTCGAAGTCATCCGGCAGTGATCGAGTCATGCCGCTGTACCGGGATCGATGGGACGGTTGTGCAGCGCCGTCCCAGGGGAGGTCTGACTCATGAGATATGTCTGACTCATGAGATCTATGACCGAAGTGTCCAGTCACAGACCTGTCGACTGTCGTCGCGGGATGCTGCCTGCCACCGAGCCACAGGGCGTGTCCCAATAGGGGCCTTGCCGAGTTCAGGCGCCATCACGGTTCAGACCGCCCATGCGGGCCGGTGCGATCCGCCCAGCACGTCACCACCCGGGAGGCGAACCACCATGACGACCAGACAGCGCAGCATCTCCTCGAACACGGACCCGCCCGTGCGGAGAGAGGTCGTACTGGGCGTGGACACGCACGGCGAGATGCATGTCGCTGCCGTGACCTCCCCGCTGGGGAAGGTCCTGGGTAACGAGTCGTTTCCGGCCACGGCGGCCGGCTATCGGCAGCTGCTCGTGTGGGCCCGCAAGCGGGGGACGGTGCGCCGGGCCGGCGTGGAGGGCACCGGCACCTTCGGCGCGGGCCTGTCCCGCTACCTGGTGACCCAGCAGATCCAGGTGTTCGAAGTGAACCGGCCCGACCGGTCGGCCCGCCGGTTGCTCGGTAAGTCGGACCCGCTCGATGCGCAGGCCGCAGCGCGAGCCGTGCTCAGCGGTCGCGCCCGGGCCCAGGCCAAATCCGGCGACGGACCCGTGCACAGCGCCCGGATCTACAAACTCGCCAAGGACTCCGCGGTCAAGGCCCGCACCCAGGCGATCAACCAGCTCAAGGCCGTCCTGGTCATCGCCGACCCCGCCCTGCGGGAACGGTTGTCGACCTTGGGCAATGCCGAGCTGTTCCGCACCTGCGCGACCCTCAGCCCACCCGATGGTGGGGGAGACGAGGACGCGGTGGCCCAGGCCACCCACATGACATTACGCATGCTCGCCGAACGCATCGAACAGCTCAGCGGACAGATCAACGAGCTGAACCAACGCCTGACCCGGCTCGTCGAACGCTACGCGCCGCAACTGCTCGTACCGGTGGGCATCGGCCCGGACAGTGCCGCCACTCTCCTGATCACCATGGGGGACAATCCCGAGCGACTGAACACTGAGGCGTCCTTTGCTGCCCTTTGCGGAGTCAGCCCCATCGAGTACTCCTCTGGCCGGCGGTGCACGCGTCGGCTCAACTACGGCGGCGACCGTCAGGCGAACGCTGCCCTGCACCGCATCGTGTTCACCCGCCTGCGCCACGACCCGCGCACCCGGGCGTACTACGAACGCCGCACCCAGGAGGGCAAGACCCGCCGTGAGATCATCCGATGCCTCAAGCGGTATGCCGCCCGCGAGGTCTTCAACCTGGTCAGACCGGTTTCCCGCGCCCCCGCGTTATAGGGGCGTCAGTGACACGGCGGGGCCCCGCCTGGGGGGTTTGCACGGAGCCGTGAGACGACGAGGCCGCACCAGAGGGCTTCGGCGCGGCCTCGTCATGAGATCGGCTGCGCTGTCGGGCGCGATGCGGTCGGCGCCTAAGGCGGCCCGTGTCCCTGTAACGTCTTCGGGGCGCACCTACTTTGCGAATGCACTCTCGCCTATGCAGCACCTCCTCGAGCACGGATCTACCCAATCGGGGTGAGGTCGACCTGAGTGTGGACACGCACGGCGAGGTTCACGTCGCCGCCCCAGTCTCTCGGTGGGGAAGGTCATGGGCACCTAATCCTCTCCGGCAAGGCCGCCGGCTGCTGGCAGCAGACTCGTGCAACCGTCAGAGTGGATGCGGTTGCGCCGTGCCGGGGTCTGCGGCGGGGCGTCGTGGTGCGAATATTCCGTTGATGTTGCGGTCGTCAGGCACTCAGGCCGGACGGGTGTCAGTCCGAGAAGTCGAGGCTCTCCTGACCAGGGCCGGGGGCGCGTCGAGACATCCGCGGCGGTTTCGGTTCCTTGGTTGCGTAGGCAGGTATGGGCAGGATGCCCTCGCCCCGTAGGTCGTCGGTGCTGATGAGCGGGCCGCTGGTCACCGCGTCCAGCAGCCGGGCCTGTCGGGGTTCGAGGGCTACGAGGAGCCCGAGCGCGTTGATGAGGTCAATCAGATCAACGGTCCACCGGGCAGGCCAGGTCGGGGGCAGGATGTCGTTCAACGGGGTCTGTCGTTCCACGTCTGGCTTGCGCTTGCGGAAGCTGAACCACTTGCGGATCACCTGCACCCCGCCGATCCGATAGTCCCAGACTTCCGGCGCCACCGGACGTATGCAGCCCGTGCCCACCGTGAGGGTTCGCGTGGACGCGTCGTAAGAGATGTCCGCAGGTAACCCGTCGTCCTCTCCGATCACGACGACGCATTCCGGTTGTTCCTCCGGGGGAAGCCTCGGGGGCGAGCCAGGTGAACTGTCGTGGGGGGAGGCGAAGCGCTGGCCGTACGTGTGGATCCACACCGTGCGCCTGCCCACTTCCACGAGCTCTGCCCATAGAGCCGGGTCGCGTGTTATGGGGATACGGGCACCGCGCTCGGCGAGGTTCGCGGCGAAGCGGCGGGTGTAGCCGCTGTGGCCGGCTGTTCCCGCGATGTACGCGAGGAGGTCCTCGGCGGTGACCGTCACGCCGTGCGTCTTGGTGAGAAGACGCAGCAGGCCAGGGGTGACGTTTGGTTCAGGCTGGTGGGGGTGGCGGTAGAGAGGGGCGACGCGGCCGCCTTCGGTGCCTTTGAAGTGGTGCATGTCGGGCAGCAGGGCGGTGAAACTCACCGCCGGCCCCGGACGGCCTGATTCCGTGTGGAGTTCGGACAGGTAGATCTGACGCTGGTCGTTGTGGGCGAACCACAAGGCTGGTCGCGGAAAGTCGATCACTCGCCTGTCCGCGATGATGTACTGCCTGTCGAAGGTCATCCGGCCGTAGGGAACAACGATCGGCAACGTCTCCTTCTCCGCGCCAAGGCTGCCCCTTTCCTGCTGCCCGGGCAGTGGCGGTTCCGGCTTATCCGGACGGCGGTCTCTGGTGGTTTTCAGCAGTGCGGCCTTGTCCTCCGCTGGGGCTTGGACGAGCCTGCGCCACCGGCTCTCCAGGACGTCCCGGCTGGGTGAGACGGGCCAGCTGCGGTTGTTCTTGTTGCCGGAGCTAGTCCAGGGCAGCAGGGCGTCCACCGGTGGCATTGCCGACCACTCGGAGTCGGACATGACGTGAAAAGGCGCGGTCCACTGTGTGGGGCATAGTTGCCAGGAGGTCCCGTCGCGATGACCGTCGAGGCCAAGCCCTTCCAGCCAGTTGAACTTCTCCTCGCGTGTGCCCGCGGGGACGTCGAGTCGCCAGACCCGCGCCGGTGTACCCGGGTCCGGGGCGCCATGGCGGACGAAGACGGCGATGCAGATCTCCCGCTTGACATCCTGGAAGACACGGGTGCGCGTGTCGGAGTAGGCACCCTCGGGGGAGAGACCGATGACCCAGCCCTCGTCGGCGGCCTCGCGCAGGTAGTGGCGCATGCCGGCCGAGCCCTCGCTGTCCAGGTATCCGGAGTTGCTGATGAGGGCAACGATCCCGCTGGGAGCCTTCGGCGCTCCCGAGGCGCTCAACTGGTCGAAGACCTTCCAGGTGGACCACGCCCAGAAGTAGACGTAAAGGTTGTCGAGGGCGTATCCGACGCGTCCGTTGTCCTCTGGGTGGAAGCGGGCGAGGATCGGGCCCTGGCCGTTCGGGTTGCCCTCGGTGACCCAGCGTCCGACGCCCGACTGTCTCGCACCCCGCAGGTAGGGCGGATTACCGATGACCACCATGACCTTCTCGTCCGCCTTGATCTTGTTCGCCATTCGGCGGTGGCGGGCGATCGCCTCGTACATGAAGCCCAGGTGGTGCTCGACGGCAGGGTCGTCGAGTGTGTCGGCCACCAGAAGCCTCGGCGGGCGGCGCGTGATGTCGGTGTCGTGGGATCGGAAGGCGTGGTGCACACGGAGTTCGGCGACGGCGTACGGGCCGGTCTGTTTCTCCAGCCCGACCAGTCGGCCCGAGAGTTCCCGGAGAAGCCCGGACTTGAGCGCCCTGCCGTACTTCAGTGAAAGGGACTTGGCGGCATGGTCGATGATGTTGATGAGGAAGGTCCCGGTGCCCATGGCCGGATCGACGACGGTGACGTCCTCGCTTCCGTAGCCGTCCTCCTGGCCGAGCCGGTCACGCAGCACCTCGTCGGTGAAGCCGACCATGAAGCGGACGACCTCGCCGGCCGTGTAGTAAGTACCCGTCCGCCGTCGCAGTTCCGGGTCGTAGGCGCTTAGAAAGCCCTCGTACAGGTGCAGGTAGGCGTCTCCGGTCTCGTCCTTGAACATCTCGGGGTCGACGGCCGATAAGACGTCGATCAGCGGGTCGATGATGCCCCGCAGATCGTCGAGGGCTTCGTCCGTCAGCACCGCCAGCGCCTTGCCCATCAAGGAATGCCGCTTGCCCAGCCGGATCGCGACCTCGGGAAGCGTGAGCCTGCCCAGATCAATGTGCTCAAGACGAGCCAGCAGCATGGCAAACGTCAGCGTCTGACTGTATTGGTCCGCGAACTCCTCCGGGCGAGCATCGGGAAAGAGCAGGTCCTTCCAGTTGTCGGCCAGGATCGAGAACGCAGCGTCAGCCTCCCCGTGCTCCTCGCGGGTGAGACGTTCGGTGACCTCGTCACGCAACAGGGCACAGATTCCCGCGATGCGCTTGACCAGTTCGTTGACGCTGTCGTGGACGATGGGCGCCGGCAGGAAGAAGTGCGTGAGGGCACGCTCGAACCCGGTGTCCGCGACGACGAGTTGCCGGCCACCGGAATCAAGGTCTCCGACCAGGATCCCGGTCGGACCGACCTGTACGCCGAAACGGTAGACCGCCCACTGGTATCCGTCGGTGTACAGCACATTGTGGAGTGCCTTGATCTTCTCCCACTGCTTGCGGTCGTGGCTCTTCACCGACCACTTCTCCGGATCGGCCCCCGAGCCCGGCTGCTTCAGCTCGACGTGCCCTATGGTTCTGCCTCCGCAGGCGATGGCGAAGTCAGGCCGGATCCCGAGTTCCTTGATGCGACTCTGACCGTGGACGATGAGCTTGAGGCGATGCCGTGCGCCCATGCCGCGCAGCAGATGTTCCACCGGCGCGGTCAGGCTGTCCTCCTTACTGCTGACCGCCCCTGCTGGACCTTGCAGCTTGGCCCTGACTTCCTCGCCGAACCGAGCGACGAGGTCCGCGACCGATCCAGTTGTGCCCTTTCCCGCCCAGACGTCCCCTCTTGCCATCGGCCCCCCAAGGCTGCACCCACGCCGACGATCAGACCCATACAGAATGCCCATGACATCTCAAGCAACAAACGCCAGTGGATGTAGGTTGATTGGTGACGAGCTGCCAAAGCCCCGCTTAGCGAGGTCGGTTGGAGCGTGAGGGCGGGCGAGCGTCCCGGGCGTGCGTCAACATGCGGAGCGCAACCGGTGGACGGTACGGCGATCTCGCAGGCACGCTGGGGCGATCACCGGGGGGCGTACTGCGCGAGTACGAGGATCTCGACGTCGACGCGGCAGAAGGCGTCGTTGTGGGCGAGGACATGGAACCGCACGGTGACGAAGAGATCGGCTCCGCCGTCGGTATCCCATTCCTCTTCCTGGCTCTGAGCATGTGTCGCGTCGTAGCTGATGGCCTCGTCGGCCGTCAGACTGCTGGCGGTGCGGAGTCCTCTCGGGACGCTTGCCGCTGCCATGAGCCGGGCGGCGGCAGCCGGGTCCGTCCCCGGAGGGATCACCAGCAGGTCCAGGCGGCCCACCGTTCAGAACAGGCGGATCACCTTGTTCGGTCCTGCTCGGCCGCGAACCAGCCGACATGCACCGTGCGCCATGAACGAATCCGATACCTCTCGCGCCCCGGTCTTCTGCCGGACGCGATCCATCGGGCCGCGAAACCCGGGACGGTCCTCCCGCGGCTGGAGACGACACGGTCTTGGGTAGGCAACATCGACGGTGAGTGGTGGCCGCGTTCCCGCGACATCGGTGCTGAGCTGCCCGACCTCGTCCACGCGCTGACAGTGCACCTCGGCCCCCTCATGCGCGTCGGACTGGATGCCACCGCTTGGGATCACCTTTCCACGCGCCTAGTGATCGATGGCCAGGTCGTCCATATCGCCTCCTTGCCGGTGGGTGACGACACGGTCCTGATCACTCGGGGCGACCAGGGCCACTTCTCCCCTCTCGTCGTCCCACCGCGCGCGACAGCCGAGGCCGCCCGTGCCGCGACCGAGCCGTCAACGTCACCGAGGCCGCACAGATCCTCACCGACACCGGCACCCACCAGGCATACACGGTCCCGGTGGAGGGCCCTCGGAGCGGCGAGGAACGCCACGAGCCCGGGTATCACCTCCGTAGCTCCGGGCGCCGTAGGGATGTACGTGCCGGGCGGTGCCTTCAAAGCGATCGGGGCGGTGCCGCCCGTCGGAGTGGATGCCCGGAAGTGGTGTCCGCCGAAGTTCCGCCGGTGCCGATAGGGTGCGCGACATGGCCCGTACCCGGCTGTACCGCGACGGCTCCCTGGTCCAGGAGGACTTCCCGGTCCGGGACATCTCCCAGCATCTGGCGGACCCGTCCACGACCGTGTGGTTGGACCTCTACCGCCCGGAACGCGCCGAGTTCACGGCGGTCGGCGAGGAACTCGGTCTGCACGAGCTGGCGCTCGAGGGCGCACTGCACGAGGGGCAGCGGGCGAAACTCGACACCTACCGCACCCATCACTTCCTCAGTGTCTATGCGGTCACCGTCGACCCGGACAGTGCGGGACTGACGATGAGCGAACTCGCGGTCATTCTCACGCCACAGGCGTTGATCACGGTCCGCAAGGACGCCGCGTTCGCCCTCGACGAGCTGGTCGCCCGCTGGGACCGCACCCCGGCTCTGGCAGCGCACGGGGTGGCGTTTTTGCTCCACGGTTTGCTCGACCATGTCGTCGACGGGCACTTCGCTGCGGTACGGCGACTCGACGAACGTATCGAGGAACTGGACGATCTGCTCTTCGCCGAAGGCAGTCGGCAGATCCAGACGGTACAGCGCCAGTCCTACGTCCTGCGGAAATCACTGGTCCGACTCCGCCGCGTGGTCCTGCCCATGCGGGAAGTCGTCAATGCCCTCATGCGCCCCGACCTCGACATCGTCGATGATTCCTTGCTGCCGTACTACCGAGATGTGTACGACCACGTGCTGCGTGCCGGCGAGTGGACGGAGTCGCTGCGGGATCTGGTGGCCTCGGTGATGGAGACCAACTTGTCGGTGCAGGCGAACCGGATGAACCTGATCATGAAGAAGGTGACGAGCTGGGCCGCGATCATCGCCGTGCCCACGGCGATCACCGGCTTCTACGGACAGAACCTTCCCTACCCCGGCTTCGCACACCAGTCGGGTTTCATCGTTTCCAGCGCCGTCATCGTCGTTGCCTCCCTGACGCTGTACTTCGCTTTCAGGCACGGGGACTGGCTCTGACCGCACACTCCTGCGCACTCGTCGGCAGCCGGACCTTGGGAGCCGGTTCCAGGAGTCGGCTCCTAGACAGCTCCAAGGACTTCGGGCCGTGTGTCAGTGACGCAGGACCTCGCCCTGCAGCTCCGCCACGGGTAGCGACGAAAAGGGCGCCACCATGCCGCCCAGCTCCTCGGATCGCCCAACGGGTACCGGCAACGGCCCCGTCGCTCCTTTCGCCGTTCAAGTGCAGCGGCCGGCGGTCGGGCAGAGGGCGTTCAGGACTGCTGTCTCACATGCCGATGATCACGCGGCTGTCGTCACCGGGCTGTGCGGGTACCGCTTCGGGCGTCACGCAGGTACCGCCCTCGTACTCCCAAGCCTCGTCCGGATCGAGTGGTCGGTCGGCCGTGGAGACTGCGCGCCCGGCTCGGTCCGCGGCGATCAGTGCGCTCGCGCTCAGGGCGGGCCGTCGTAGTCGGATACGGCCGCTATCAGGCGCGCCGCCGACCGCACCCCGGGTTCGGGTGGGATGACGAGCAGATCCCAGCGTCCAGTGCCGTACGGGAGCAGCAGCTTGTGTGGGTCGATCTCCTGGGTGAACCAGCCGACCTTCACGACATGACCGTCGACGGGCACCATGGGCCGGATCACCGGCCGGTGCTCGGGGTTGACGGCGACACGGGTGATGCGGCCCCAGACGGGTGCAACGCATCGGCCAGCGCGTCGGCCAGTGCGGGTAGTTCACGCAGCAGGCCGCGCGAGCGCGGCCACCAGGCGCCGTCCAGGAGTCCACGGGACGGGCCGTCCGCATTCAGCACGATGCGGGTGGGGAGTATGGCCGCCGTCGTGAAGGACAGCGTGGGTTTGGGAGTCGCAGTCCGTTGACGGTGGCCGCCGGACCGGACCGCCCCCGGCGCCGCGGCGTCCCGGGTGAGGGCCCGGGAGTGTCGTCACCGGACCCGGCTCGGCCGGCTCCACTGCCCGGCCCTGGGCGGGCCGTGCTGCCCGGACGTGCAGTCCGTTCGGACCGTCAACGGAGTAGGCTGATGTTACCGAGGGTATTTCGTGCACCGGCTCCCCTGTCGTTGTCACTTTCGGCGATCTGATCACGCCGGGTCGGTTGCGATCGGCCCGGAGAAGGGTTCGCGTCATGAGTGCGACCGTTTCCCCCAAGCCGATCCCCGGTCGTACGCCCCCCTCCAAGTCCCTTCGGCTCCCGCACCCCCCGGTTCCTCGCCGACAGCCGTGCTCGATCCGCTGTCGGGGCTGAGCGGCGGGGCCGGTTGAACCGTGCGGTGGGCGGCCGCCCCGGGAAGACCACGAAGTCCGCGATCCGTCTGCACGCCCCCCAGATCCCGGCCGTTCACGTTGCGCCGACGGCGGGGTGAGGGCCGTGCGTACTCCAGCGGCCGTCGGGGCCGCAGTCGGCGGATCCTGGACCGGCGTACCGCAGAGTTCTCCCGGCTGAGCCGGGCCAACACCCGCCTCGGCAGCAGCCCGGGACCCCCGGCCGCACCTCAGGCCACAGGCCGGGGTCCTCCCGTGCTGTGTGCTTCCCGGACCGCTCGGGCCCGGGACCGTCATCGACGTAAGGAACGTGAGAACCATGGGTGTTCTGATCACCGTACTGGCGGTGTGCGCCGTGGCCGGGCTGATTCTGCTCGCGCTGAGCGTGCGCAACGTCCAGCAGTACGAGAAGGGCGTGGTGTTCCGCTTCGGGCGGCTGCTGCCGGACATCCGCGGGCCGGGCCTGCGGGTCATCCGGCCGATCGGGGACCGGATGCGGAAGGTGTCCGTACAGACCGAGGTCCTCGGTATCCCGCCCCAGGGGTCCATCACCGCCGACAACGTGACGCTCACCGTCGACGCCGTCGTGTACTTCAAGGTCATCGACCCCGTCAAGGCCCTGGTGAACGTGCGCAACTATCCTGCCGCCGTCTCCCAGATCGCCCAGACGTCGCTTCGCTCCGTCATCGGCAGGGCCGACCTGGACACGCTGCTCTCCGACCGCGACCACATCAACGCGGAACTCAAGAAGGTGATGGACGCCCCCACCGAGGAGCCCTGGGGGCTGCGCATCGAACGCGTCGAGATCAAGGACATCGCCCTTCCGGAGTCCATGATGCGCTCCATGTCCAAGCAGGCCGAAGCCGAGCGGGAACGCCGCGCGCGGGTCATCGCCGCCGACGGGGAGTTCCAGGCGTCCCAGCGGCTGACCGACGCCGCCGCGACGATGGCCGACACCCCCGGAGCACTCCAACTACGGCTGCTGCAGACCGTGGTGGACGTCTCCGCCGAGAAGAACAGCACCCTCGTGATGCCGTTCCCCGTGGAGATGCTCCGCTTCTTCGAGCGCCAGAGTGGGGAAACCGACGGCGAGCCCGCCGGACGGCGCGTGCACCGGACCCCCAGGCACGCTGCGCTGTCCACCAGCGCCGTGTTCCCCGAGCCCACCACCCCCGCACCGGCCCTCACGCCGTCGGTCTCCCTGCCCGAAGAGCGGGCCGACAGCCGTGCGGAGGTGGCCCGGGAGCGGCGGGACAACTGGCCGACGCGCCGGGACGCCGAGGAATCACTGAGCGGTTGACCGTTCCGGGCCGCCCGGGGTGACGTGATCGTCCCGGTACGGGTGGTGCAGCTGCTGGCCCCGGTGACAGCGTGTCACCGGGGTCGCAGCGGTCCGGGGTGGCTGAAGCGGCCGGCCCGCCGTTGGACGCGATGCCCGAGGGCGCGGTGTCGTACCGGCCGAGCCAGAGGGCGTGTCGCGATAGGGGCCTGCCGGTTCCAGCCGATCGCCCGGTACCGGTCGTTCACGCCCGCCATGGAGACGTTGCGGACGGCTGCTCGGTACCGGGATCGGCGACAACGGGTGGATCACCATCCTCTGGTGCTTGGGTCTTGCGGCGCTGGGCCACCGCTGGTCGAAGGCGGTGTTCGACCGCGGTGACCGCGCGAACTGCCGGGAACGTCGGCCGGACAGGGCGGGGCAGCCACGGGATCAGTGCGAGTCGGCGGGGACGGGCGAGAGTCGGTAGGCGCCCTCATGCGTGACGACACGGCCGGCGGTGGGCGGCGCGAAGTGGGTGCCCAGGAGGAGGGTGTCCGTGCCGGCGAGCGAAGCGAGCAGGGTGCGGCGCGACGTCTCGGACCGCTCGGGCTCGATGTCGACGCAGGCCCCGATCTCGGGGTGAGCAAGCTGGACGGGGTGGTGGACGCAGTCGCCGGTGATCACAGCCGTCTCTCCTCGGCTGGTCAGCTCAACGGCTATGTGGCCGGGGGTGTGCCCGGGGGTGGGGATCAGGCGCAGCCCCGGGACGGCCTCGACGCCCTCGGCAGGGACATCGACGAGGTCGAGCAGCCCGGCCTCCTCCACCGGAATCACGGAGTCACGGAACATCTGCCGGCGCGCCTCCTCCATGTCGTACCCGCTCCAGAACTCCCGCTCGACACGCGAGGTGACGTAGCGGGCGTTGCGGAAGGTGGGAACCCACTCTCCGTTCACCTGGTGAGTGTTCCAGCCGACGTGGTCGGCGTGCAGGTGGGTGAGGATCACCAGGTCGATGCGGTCCGGAGGGAATCCGGCGGCGCCGAGGCGCTGGAGGTAACCGGTGTTCAGCCTGTGCCAGGCGGGGTTGGCCCGCTCCTTGTCGTTGCCGATGCCGGTGTCCACCAGGACACGCACCCCGTCGACAGTGAACGCGAAGCTGTGGCTGTCGATGTTCAGGAAGCCCTCGTCGTCTGCGAAGTGGGGGCGCAGCCACCCCTGTTGGTCGACGACACCCGGGGTGGCACCGGGCAGCAGCCACGGTCCGGTGGCGGGCGGCAGGAGGATCTCGTCGATGCGGTGGACGGTGACGTCGCCCACGGTCCAGGAGGGCGTGGCGGTCGGGTCGATGGCCGGTGGAGTGGTCATGATGGGCCGTTTCCTGGTCTCTCGTTACGGAAGATCGTTACGGAAGATCGCTGTGCGCGCCGTGGGCTGCTCCGCGTCCCGACCTGGCGAGTGCCGCCAGGGCCGCGACGGCGAGCAGGGCGGCGGCGGTGGTGTAGGCGTGGGCGGTGGTATCCAGCCCGAAGTGCTGGGTGGCGGCTCCAGCGGCGATGGCGGGCAGGCTCATGGACAGGTAGCTGAGGACGTAGTAGGCGGCCAGGGTCGCGGCGCGGTCCTGCTCGTCGAGCGAGGTGAGCGTCATGCGCAGTGCCCCTTGGGAGACGGCCCCGAAGGCGACTCCGGCCAGGACCGCGCCGCCCTGGACAGCGGGCAGGCCGGCGCCGTGCAGACCCAGCAGGCTCAGGACCGCGGACGGGATGAGGGACAGGCACCCGCCGATGGCGGCGGCGCGCGGCGGCACGCACCGCACTGTCCACACAGTGATCGTGGCCGCGGCGGTGAGCACGAAGAAGACCACGCCACCGGCCGCCTGAGAGACACCTGGGGCCACGAGGTGCACGAGTGCCGGTCCGAGGGAGGAGTAGAAGCCTCCCAGAGCCCAGACGGCGACTACAGCGGTGCCGACCCCCAGCAGAGCGCTGCGCGCCGACGGAGGTACGGCGAGGTGAGGGCGCAGCGACCGCAGGACGCCGGCGTGCGAGCGGGCCGTTCCCGCGGTGAACGTGACCGCTATCGCCTGGGCGGCGAAGAGGACCGCCAGCAGGACGTACACGGTGACCGTGGGCGCGGGGGCGAAGCGGACGAGGAGGGCGGAGGCCAGGACGCCGATGGCCATGCCCGCCACCGGGGCGATGCTGTTGGCCAGGGCGGACCGGCCCGGACGCAGGGGGTCCTGAAGGTCGAGGAGGGCCGCTCCAGCAGCGCTGGTGGCCGCGCCGGTGGCCGCGCCCTGCAGGATTCGGGCGGTCACCAGCGCTCCGGCGCCGTCCGCCGACGCCAGCAACACCATGGATGCGGCCTCCAGCAGCAGGGCGCCCACAAGGACGGGGCGCCGCCCGAGGTGGTCGGAGAGCCCACCGGTGGTGAGCAGGGCCAGCAGCAGGGTCAGGGAGTAGGCGGCGAAGATCACGGTGACGGTGAGCGCGGACAGCTGCCAGTGGTCCTGGTAGTGGGGGTAGAGGGGGGTCGGCGCACTGGAGGCCGCCAGGAGGGCGGCCAGGATCGAGGCGTGCAGGGCGAAGGGAGCCGCGCGGTGGGCGGTACGGCTCCCGGCACCCGGGTGGCTGGATGGCGCAGGTATGCGTGGTGTGACGGCGGGCACGGGACTCCTTGGCGCAAACGCAATAGATTTGCTTTAAGGCACCGTAGCCCCTAAGGTCTACTAACGCAAATGTTTAGCCTTAGAGGGAGAGCGTCATGTCCTCAGTCGAACTCACCCCGCTGGAAGCGGCCCGCTGGGCCGCCCGCGTCGGCCTCCCGCTGCCTGCCGACCGCTACGCCGTGGTCGCGACCACCGCCCGCCACATCCACTCCGTCGTCGCGGTTCTGCGCGAGCTGGACTTCGCGGACACACCGCCTGCTCCCGCCTATCGCGCCGAACAGGAGAACCACGATGCAGCCGTATGAACTGCCCCTGAGCGCAGCAGCCGACGCCATCCGGGCTCGGCAGTTGTCCCCCGTCGAACTGGCCGACTCGGTCCTGGAGCGCATCGGGGAGGTGGAGCCGCACCTTCAGGCGTACGTCACCGTCACCGCCGAGCATGCCCGCCGTGCGGCACGCGAAGCCGAAGGCGACATCGCGGCCGGCCGGTACCGTGGCCCGCTGCACGGCATCCCCATGGCTCTCAAGGATTTGATCGACGTCGCCGGTACGGCGACGTCAGCCGGCTCCCGCGTCAGAGCGAACCACCGTGCGCAGGCCGACAGCGCCGTCGCCGCCCGCCTGGCCGCGGCCGGCGCGGTTCTGGTCGGCAAGACCCACACCCACGAGTTCGCCTATGGGCTGACCACACCGCAGACCCACAACGCCTGGAACACCGGTCGGATCGCAGGCGGTTCCAGTGGCGGGTCCGCCGTCGCCGTCGCTGCGGGCGCCGCGACGTTCGCCCTGGGCACCGACACCGGCGGATCAATCCGTGTGCCCGCCGCGCTCAACGGGGTCGTCGGTCTCAAGCCGACGTACGGGCTCGTCCCCCGCCACGGCGTTACGCCGCTGTCCTGGTCGTTGGACCACGTAGGCCCGATCACCCGCACCGTAAAGGACGCGGCCCTGGTCCTGACCGCCCTGGCCGGACACGACCCGCGCGACCCCGCGTCCCTGGCCACCCCGGCCGTGGACTACCGGCCGGGCGCGGGCGCGGACCTGACGGGGCTGCGGATAGGTGTGCCACGCACCTACTACTTCGACCACGTCGACGCGGAGGTGGAGGCCGCCACACGACGTGCGATCGGCCGGCTTCAGTCACTCGGCGCACGGCTCGTCGAGGTCGGCATTCCCATGACCCGGTACATCCGGGCGACCCAGTGGGGCCTCATGGTGCCCGAGGCAACCGCCTACCACGAGAACACGCTTCGCACGGTCCCCGAGCTGTACCAGGCCGACGTCCGAATCCTCCTCGAGGCCGGCGAACTGATGCCCGCCGGGGACTACCTGCGCGCCCAGCGCGCCCGCACCCTCATGCGGCAGGAATGGGCACGCATGCTGGAGGAGGTCGACCTGATCGTCGCTCCCACCGTCCCTGCGACCGCGGTCGAGGCCGGCCAGGAGAGCATCACTTGGGCCGACGGCACGGTCGAGGGCGTCTCCGACGCCTACGTACGCCTCTCATCGCCTGCCAACATCACCGGGCTGCCGTCCCTGTCCGTCCCGGTCGGCCACGACGCGGCGGGCCTGCCGATCGGCATGCAGTTGCTGGGGCGACCGCTCGAAGAAAGCGTGCTCCTGCGCGTCGGCCACGCCTACGAGCAGACCCGGCCCGCCCGCGAGCTCGCGCCCACGACGTGAACGAGTGCTCGGGCCCGGCCTCACCACTCGGCCGGGCCGAAGCCACATTCGTCACTGACCCGCCGGCCGGGGGCCGCAGAGGAAGACCTTCCCATGGAGAGGTACGACTCGATAGACGCAATGATTTTGCTTTAAAGTGGGGTTCCATGAGCAGGCAGATGGTGCGCCCTGGGGGGCGCAGCGCCCGGGTTCAGGCGTCGGTCCATGCCGCCGTACGTGAACTCATGTCTGAAGTGGGCCGGGACGCCCTGACGGTACCGCTGGTCGCCCAGCATGCCGGCGTGACGCCGTCGACGATCTACCGCCGCTGGGGGAACCTGCAGGAGCTGCTCTCGGACGTAGCCGTCGAGCGTCTGCGGCCCGACACCGCGCCTGAGGCACACGGAACCCTGGCGTCCGACCTGACGGCCTGGGCCGAGCAGTTCCTCGACGAGATGGCCTCTCCCGCCGGCCGCGCCTACACCCGTGACGCGCTCCTCGGCGACCCGGACGGCAGCAACGCCGGCCAGTGCTCGGCCTACGCCGCCGACCAGATCAACCTCATCCTCAGCCGAGCAGCCGAACGCGGTGAGAAGACGCCCGGCATCGAGACGGTCATCGACCGCGTCGTCGCACCCCTGATGTACCGCATCCTCTTCCGTCCTGACCGACTCGACGCCGCGTACGCGCGCCGACTCGTCGCAGAGGTTCTCCGGCCAGCCCAGCCCGTGACCAGCTGACCGTGCCGACGTGCCCCCCTGGCAATGTTTGCGACGTCCGGGCCGCGAAGGTCGGCACGACCTCACGGACTCCCCAGTCCTCGGGGTGCGCCCCAAGGGCGCACCCCGAGCACGTCAGGCCCACGAGGAGAGCGCCCGCGACGTAGTGGATGCGGGGTCGTTCGAACTGATGGTGCCAGGCGGATGCCCGCCCGACCTGTTGCGGTCGGAGCGCGGGATGGCCGGCCGACCGGTGCGTCAGCTGGCGTAGCGGACTTTCACGATGGAGACGCCACTGCGATCCGACAATGGCAACGGCCGCTTGAAAGAGGGCCGGCAGCGGAGTGCTACTCACGGGCGCCGCCCCTAGAAGGCGTGCCAGGCTCTTGCGAACGTGCTGAATCGACCACCGACGCGACCTCAGTCAACTTGAGGCCCTTGTTCGTGCATTCGCACGCTAAACCCGCCGCACGGACTACAGCACAGACTGGAAATCGTCAAAAGGACTCGGGAGCTCTCGGTGAACACGACAAAAACCCAGCCCCATCTTGGCGCTGGGATCACTCTTCAGCGGGACTGTATATCCGTCGCAAAACGAATCTTGAATTTCTCCGGGCTCATGCGCCAGACACATGCGGCTCAAGCGCAGCAGGCCAGTACTTGAGCCGTCTCGGTCGCCGGCCGCGCCAACCTGAGGCGAGAGAAGCGGGGCAACGGAGCGAGGGAACGCCGGTTGGCCTAAGTGGCGTCCCCGCGCACCATTGGTAGTCCACCGCCACCCGGCCCGGACGTCGAAAGGCCGCCGCGCGACCTCATCCTCACCGCACCGGACGACCACGCTCCAACGGCCCCGGCCGGAAAGAAGGTGCCGTTCCCCGTTCGTCTCCTGTGGTGTGTGCGGTGAAGAGGCCCGTGGGACCGGCCGCAGGACGGCCACCTGGCCAGGAAGTGCCACGCGAAGTGCGAGTTCGGCCTGCGCAAGGGAGTTCTTCCCGGTCTGCCGCAGGCGGACGCCGACCGTCCTGGTGAGTGCACGGAATGGAAGTCGACCCGCGCCGGCGTGTGCTCGCACCTGCCGACCCACGGCGGACACCTTCAATAAGCCATGGGCGGACGGAATGAGGTGACTGCGGTGCCGGGCGCGGCCCGGAGCGGCCCGGATCCCTGGCCTGGCTTCAGGGAGCCTCTGCATGCCACCTGTGGCGTACCGCACTTGCGGCATATGCCGGTGTAAATATTCTGATGAGTGGAAGTAGGGGTGGTCCGGCACGGTTCGTGCTGGACCGCCCATTTCGTGCGGCTGGAGGAGTTCCCAAGATGCAGCAGCCTTACCCGGCGGACATGCGAGCGGTGGCTACCTACCGCGATGACGGTGACATCAAGCTTGAAGGCATCTCACTCACCTGGCGGATCGGCGCAAACGCCCCCGACCAGGGCACCGCGGAGCCGTCCGACTGGAACAACGGGAGCCCGGATTACCCGCACCACTACGAGGTGTGGCTGGACGGACGTCCCGCGCAGACGGTGGATCTGTACTGGGCGGCCTGGTATCCGCACTGGCAGTCGGCCAACCGGCACTGGGTGTGCCTTGGAGAGACCCCCGCCCGCGAATACCGGGTGAAGATCCGGGCTCGGCACACGGACGGCGCCTGGGGGCCGTTCACGGATGAGGTCACCGTCAACACGTCCACATCCACTCCCTATAGCGCGCATATCCCTGCGCGCGCCGAGGATCGCGGAGAGGGCCGGGAGCGACACGGGAGTCTGGAGTTTCCGGCCAGCCGAGCAATCCGGGCGATCCGCGACGAAGACGATGCGCCGATCTGCCGGAAGGCGCGCGAGTTGAACACCTCGACCACCTGGCAGGAAGTGGTGCCTGCCGGAACAGCCGGCAACCCGCCGTGGAATGAGGCCCGCGGGTACCTGGAATACCGCAAGTTCTTCCAGGGAGCCAACGTGGCATCGGCAGCGAATCCCGCCTTCAAGGGCCTGGACCTGGCCAGCGGGGAGGGTTTGGGCGACTGGCCGACCAGCACGCTGGAAGCCGTCGACGGCCGGCACACCTTCACCTACAACTACCGGCAGAACCACATGGGCCCGAAGTGGACACACCAGTGGTTCATTACCAGAGAGGGCTGGGACCCGACCCAGGGAATCTCCTGGGACGTGCTGGAGCCGACGCCCTTCATGGTCGAGTACCACGGCAGCGGCACACACGCCGACCAGCAACTGCAGTACACCACTGAGCTACTGGCAACTCGGCAGGGACGACACGCCATCGTCAACATTTGGGGCGGCGGCGACGCCGGACACGACTTCAAGGGCGAGTTCTTCGTCAGCGTTTCCGACGTCCAATTCCCTTAGGGCCGCCCAGCGCACCCCCCAGTCTCATAGACCAGCAAGTTGCGTAGCCCCCGTAGTTGTCCAACATCGCTGGCAAACGATCCGGGTTCGGTGGCAGAGGACACCCGCAGAGCCACCGCACCTGGTCTCACGCTGACGCCCCGATGGAGCCCGCCGGCGCGCAGGACGATGGAAGCGTGGGCGAGCACAACGAGGACCGGGAGCACGGCGTCGGCCCGGGGCGGCCGCCGCTGACTGCGGCCCATGCCCGGGAGATGACGGCCGGGCTGTGCGAGGCGATTGGACGACGTCCGCCGCTCCGGGGTGGTGCTCGCGGCCCGGCGGGTCCAGGACGCGCACACCCCCCGAGTCTGGGTGCCGCTTTCGAGGGCGAGGACGTGGGCTCTCAATCCGTCGGCCAACCTTCCTCAGTGGCTGAACCGGCCCCTGCGTCGCACCGTCGCCTGGCCCCCGGCGGCTGCCCTGCCCCCGGCACGGCAGCCGCCGGGGGCACGGCATTTCGCATCGCAGCCACTCTCGTATTCGGCAGTTGTCACCCAGATAGCAACGCGCAGCCACTCATATTCAGCCCGCACCGCAGGGAGTCGGCAAGCCGACCTGGCGGATCCTGCCGACACCGCTAGGGTCCCTGCGTCACTGCCCCCCGCCGAGGGACAGAACCCTTGGGAGGTCCCGGCAGCCCACTACCGACCGGTTCTTCATCATCCCCGTCACCAATCCGGCTGGCCGGAGTGCTGTGCTAGGGGGCAGGAGCTGGCCGCCACTCGTATGGGCGAAGTGCGCGGCGGAACACGAAGGGCCCTGCCCCCTCTGTCTCGGGGAGGCAGCGGGGGCAGGGCCCGTAGCGGTGTCGGCAAGACCCGCCAGGTCAGCTTGGCAGATTCCGTCCGGCGGGGTGTCGTGACGCGCGGGGGCCGGTCAGAGGGCGCACGGCGAATGCTGTTGCTGGGGGTGCCAGATCTCGCTGCCGGTGGTCAGGTCGGCTTCGGCCTCGGCGGTGGTGCCGTACAGTCGCGGGCTCCGGTTCGCGGCCGTCCCGGGTCTGCACACCAAGCGGCGTCGGTCGGGTTCGAGGCCTATTCTCGGCCCTAACGAGCTGGTGCACGGTAGGCGGTGAGGCGTGGAGGACTGCGGCGGGGATCAGTATTGACATCTGCTGTGCCGAGGTGGCAGGCCAAGGCCCGCCAGTTCTTCCAAGGCACGACGCCGTGCTCGACGCGGATACGACGTGAGGCTGCGCCTTGTGCTGCCGCTCGTGCATCTCCTCGTACCAGTCCGTGGCGTTCTTCTTGACCTTGCGGTGCGGTGGCGTCGTCACGCTCCCGCCGGTCTGGGTGCCCAGGCCCTGGTAACCGGCATCCGCGGGGATCTCCAGTGCAGGTCCGACGTCCAGAAGTCCAACTAGCCCCAACTGGCGAGCATGGGTGATGCCTGCGTAGCTGCCGTGCCGTGCCGGACTGCAGATGAGGACAGGACCGTCACCGTCCGTGACAATCATGCTCTTGACCGCGTTCTGCTCGCTCTTGCCATAGATGAACTTGTCCGGGTTTTTGCGCCCGGCGCCCGGCGGCCGGGCACCTGACGCGGATCTCGGTTCCATGAGTGACGGCATGGCGCAGGTGCACGAGTGTGGCCAGGAGCCGGTCGACGAAGACCAGCCGGTGCTTCGCACCCGCGCCGCAACGCATTTCCCACCACACGACCATGATCGACGATCAGGAGCCCGACGCCTCACCGCCCGCCGTGCACCAGCTCGACAGGTCGTGTTTGTAAAACGCGTCGTCCGCCTGGCGGGCGGGCCCAGTGCGTGTCCGGTGCGTGCTCTCGGCGTGCTGGGCGGACGCCAGCGTACTGGCCGTCCTCGGGTGTTCGCCCGGTGCCGCGGTGGGGTACCTCCCGCGCGTGCGAAGTCGAGCGTGGGGGCGTCGTGGGGCAGGCGCGACTTTGCGGGCTCGGCCCAGCCGTTGTGCCTCCGCTCCAGCAAGCAGATTCTTGGAAAGAGGCGCGCTGACCGCGTCGCTGGCCGTAGTGATAGCGAGGATGGATGTGTCGTGACCAGTTTGACACCCGCCCCTGGGGCGGCCGATCGGGGCGACCCGCTGGGTGTCACGCGCGCAGCCGTCGTCACGCTGGACGAATGCAAACGGGTGACCGGCTGGAGCCCGCAGGCCGAGCGGCTGCTTGGCTACCGAGCGGAAGAGGTGCTTGGCCGACCGGTCGGTGTGCTGTCGGTGCGGGCAGGGGAAGCGGACGGGGGGTGGCCCGGCTCGCAAGCGGACCATGGCATGCCTGTTCACGCGGTTCTCCGTCACCGGTCCGGTCACGCTCTTCGGGCGGTGACGGCGCTGCACCGGCTCCCGGTGGCGGGCAACGTCTACCTCCTGTTGGTGGCAGATGCCGAGGAACATGCGGAGTGGCAATTTCGACAGGCTCTGCTCCATAGCCTTGCCGCTGACTCCTCGGTAGCGCTCACGATCTATGGCCCGGACTTGCGGGTGGCCTGGGCCAATGCCGCGGCGCGAAAGGAGTTGCCGGGAGACTTCGCGCAGTATCTGGGGCGTAGTGAGGGCGATCTGTATCCCGGTAGCCAGGTGCTTTCCGTTGGGCACCCGCCTTCGGTGACCCAGATGATGGGCGAGGTGCTCGCCTCCGGGCAGTCGGTCGTCGATCTTCTGTATCGGGGACGTACTCTCGCGGATCCGGATCGCGAACACGTGTGGTCACTGTCCTACTACCGACTGCAAGATGCGGCGGGCCTGACGCTGGGCGTGTGTGAGGAGTCGGTTGACGTCACCGATCTGTACCGAGCCCAGCACAGACTGACTCTGCTGAACAGGGCCGCTGCCCGGGTGGGCAGCACCCTGGACCTTGACCGCACGGCAGAAGAATTCGCCGAGATCCTGGTGCCTGAGATCGCCGACTTCATCGCTGTCGACTTGATCGGGGCCGTTGTGGACGGCTGGGAACCCGATGCCCGTTCCGTCGCCCGGACGGGCGACCTGCGTCGAGCCGTCCACCGGTCCGTCCGCGAGGACCTGCCCGAAGTCGTCGTCCCAGCCGGCGGCACGGTGGGGTATGCGGAGGGTTCGCCGCAGTGGCAGTGTCTCGCAAGCGGGCGCCCCGTCCTGAACGCGGTGTTGGCGCCGTCGAGCCCCTGGCTGGTGAAGGACAGCGCGCGCAGCACCCTCAGACGAGAGCTGGGCATCCACTCCCACATGGTGGTTCCGCTCCGGGCTCGGGACGTGACCATGGGGGTGGCGACCCTGATGCGGTGGCGCAACCCCGAACCGTTCACACCGGAAGACCTGCTCCTCGTCGAAGAACTCGCTGCCCGGGCCGCTGTTTGCATCGACAACGCACGCCGGTTCACCCGAGAGCGGCACTCCGCGCTCATGCTCCAGCGCAGCCTGCTGCCGCACGACATGCCCGCCCGCGCGGCCGTGGAGGCCGCCTACCGGTACCTGCCCGCCGACACACAGGCGGGAGTGGGCGGTGACTGGTTCGATGTACTGCCCCTGGCGTGCGCCCGGGTGGGGCTGGTGGTGGGCGACGTCGTCGGACACGGCCTGCGTGCCGCTGCCACGATGGGCCGACTGCGCACAGCCGTGCACACGTTGGCCGACCTGGATCTGCCGCCCGACGAACTGCTGGCACACCTCGACGACCTGGTTCAACGCTTGGCCGAAGAGGCCGAGGCGGCGCATCCGCGTGGAGTCGAAGGTGTAGTCGGCGCCACCTGCCTGTACGGCGTCTACGACTCGGTCACCCGGCGTGCGACATTCGCCAGCGCCGGACATCCGCCGCCCGCCATCGCACACAAGAACAAGCCGGTGGAGTTCTGCGACATCCCGACCGGCCCCCCGCTCGGCGTGGGCGGCATGCCCTTCGAAGCGGTGGAGGTCGACATCCCGGACGACTGCGTCCTGGCTCTGTACACCGATGGTCTGATCACGGCCTCCCAGTCCGACGCGGACATCGGTCTGGCGCGACTGAGCTTCGCGCTCGCTCATCCGGACCGCCCTCTGGAAGAGATCACCGGCACGCTGGAGCGCATCCTGCTGCCCGATCATCCTCCGGACGACGTCGCCTTCCTGGTTGCCCGGCCTCGCCCCCTGCCTGCCGACTGCGTCGCCTCATGGAGGCTGGCCTTCGATCTGGAAACGGCCGGGCGGGCCCGCGCGCTGACCGGCGAGCGCCTCGCTCAGTGGCGGCTTGAGGAACTGACCTTCTCGGCCGAATTGATCGTCAGCGAACTGGTCACCAACGCGATCCGGCATGCGCGCGGCCCCGTCTCCCTGCGGCTCATCCGGACAGAGGACCGTCTCATCTGCGCGGTCTCGGACGGCAGCAGCACCGCACCCCACATGCGACGGGCGGCAGCTGGCGATGAAGGAGGCCGCGGCCTCTTCCTGGTGGCGCAGTTCGCCGCACGCTGGGGCACCCGCCACACCACGGACGGGAAAATCATCTGGGCGGAAGTCCTCGCCCCTGCGGCAGAAGCGGGCACCTTCATCCCGTGACATCGACCGCCGCTCACAGCTCACATGGCCACGTCGCAACTCAGTCGGCCACGCTTGGCCGGAAGGCGTTGGTGCGCCTGAGCCGTGGCGGTCGGTGCTGGCATCGCAGACCCCGACCGGCGACATCGTCATAGAGACCCGGGCCCGGATCGGCTACGTCGCCCCGATCGGGTCGGCGGACGAAGACCGCATCCGGCACCTGACCGTCGCGCTCCCGCCCCGCGAGGCCCCTGCTTCTTCGACGCCCGAGATGTCGGCGCCAGCGACCAGCAGATTGCCGCCGACGCGCACAAAGAGGTGTATTTCCAGGACGGCGGCCGCCGCGTCGGCAGCCTGGAGGACGCCGTAGCAGCCCGTGCCCCGAACGGCGCGAGCCCCACCCGAGTCAGAAGAGGAGGTCGACGAACACACCGTGGAAGTGGTGGCTTCTCCGTGCCGTTCATAGCAGTGGGAATTCCTTGGTATGTGCCACATCGAGGAAGGTTCCGCATGAACCGCACGTACACGAACGACCGCCTCGCCCGCACCCGTGACGGCCGAGCCGACGCCGGAAGGGGCGGCAGCGGCTACGGCTCGCAGGCACCGCGCCGTACCGGCGGGCCCGTCCGCTCCGGCGGTCACGGCCGTTGGCCCGCCACCCTGCAAGGTAAGTTCGCGCTGCCCAGGACGATCACCCCCGCGCTGCCCGCCGTCGAGGGCTTCGCCCATCTCGACATGCCCGAACAGCTGCTGGCCGAACTCGGCAGGCAGGGTGTGACGGCACCGTACCCGATCCAGGGAGCGACGCTGCCCCTTGCGGGCCGTGACGTCCCGGGGCGCGGCCGCACCGGATCCGGCAAGACCCTGGCCTTCGGCCTCGCCCTGCTCGCGCGTACCGCGGGGCAGCGTGCTGAGCTCCGTCGGCCGCTGGGGCTGATCCTCATACCCACGCGTGAGCTGGCACGGCAGGTGACCGACGCGCTGACCCCGTACGCACGCTCCGTGCGGCTGCGGCTGGCCACGGTGGTGGGCGGCATGTCGATCGGCAGGCAGGCCGGCGCGTTGCGCGGCGGAGCCGAGATCGTCGTCGCGACACCGGGCCGGCTCAAGGACCTCATCGACCGCGCCGAATGCCGGCTGAACCCGTCGGCCGGTGCGGTCACGACGACGGGGCGCCACGTCCTGCACGTCCACGGCGCCGACAAGCGCGCCGCCACGACCGAGATCGCCGCCCGGGACGGCCGTGTGATCATGTTCCTGGACACCAAGCACGCCGTCGACCGGCTGACCGTACGGGCCGCCGCGCTGCACGGCGGCAAGTCGCTACCCGGCAAGGAAGGCGCTCACGGTCTTGCCGCCGGCGGCCCGGCGGGATTCCGCCGTGACGCGCGCGAGGCGGGTGACTGTGGGCCAGCCGAAGCCCCCGGTGCCTCCGTTCAGGTCAGGCGTCCGCATGCGCGGCACATGCCGGCCAGGATAGTGAACGGCGACCTCGATGGTGTCGGGGTGCGCAGTCAGGTCCAGTGCGCAGCAGCCCCCGCCGGGGCGCAGAGCATGGGTGACGAGCTCGGACACGACCAAGACCACAGTGTCCGCCGCGTCAGGGGCCACGGCCGGCTGCTGCAAACCTGAGAGGAAGGCCCGTGCCGTATCGCGTGCGTCGGCAATGGCTGCGGTGAACGGACGGCTGCGGCGCTCGCCATCACCGTGATCATCAGCGTCACCACGGTCTCTGAATAGTCCATGCCCCTGCCTACCCAGCCCCTGTGCCCTCCACCCGCCAACCCCACGAAGCCACAGTGCTTGCCTGGAGGGTACGGAGGACCACAGTCGACGCATGACAGGCGCCTGCTGCCGTGAGCCAGTGTCTCCGCAGTCCACGGTCTGCTCGAGTCAGAGGCCGTGTCGGTTCGCCACGAGCTGCTCGATCATCCCGGGACCGTCGGAGGCGGCGCAGGGACTCCTGCCACGTTCGTCAACGGCCGACCTGCGGGGCGTCACGGCTGGAAACGCCCGGTCCCGGCCAGTGGAGTTCTCCACGAGACGCTGTGTTGGCCGGTGCCCGCCGACGGTAGCCGCGGCGCAGTCGGCGACGTCCCGCTCAGGCCGAGGTGCTGCGCGGCGGGGGATCCCCTGCGCGCCGGACTGAGCCGGAAGCTGCTTGAACCGTCCATGGACCGGCCGAGGTAGACCGGCCAAGACGGATTACCTCATCGTGGAGTGCACGGAAATCTATGCCAGCCGAAGTAGACTTTCGTCGGCGGCGTGGTTATGGTTTCTCTCGTAGCCGAGATCGAGAGAGGCCCGGCAGAAATGAACCGCCGGGCAGCAGGGCGCAGTTGTAGTTTGCAGGACGGTGCGGTGGTGGAGTTCCGAAGCCAGAGCGGTTGCAGGACGGCGACGGGACTGACGACCGGACCGGGTGGCCCGCAATGATCAGGGGCCGCTATGAGCAGCACCGCAGTGGCGGTACCAGTGAGTGAAGGTTCGCCGTACCCAGCAGTGAAGTCAGTAAGCCGCACCTCGGTGAAGGCGTCGGCTGCGGACGCGCGCACCGGGAAGTTCGGCAGTGGGGTTCCAAGCCAGAGCAGACGCAGGACGGGCGACGGGGCCGGCTGCCGAAGAGTGGCGCTTTGACAGGCCACAGAGCAGTTCGCATCACCAGTAGTACGCAGTGGAGCAGTACCAGCGTTTGAGGGAATGAACGGAGGAATTGGCGCCATCAGGATCGCCCGGGTGGAAGTCATCAGGAGCCCGGGTACCGCAGGACATCGATAGTGAGGTGGTCTCCGGTCGAGCAACCGCGATCCCAGCATTCCCGGCAGCATCTCGGTCGGGTGTGCGGTGACAGAAGGCCGGCGCAGCAACAGGGCCGGCAGATGGTGTAGCAGTTCCTTCGGGCCCTGGCGCCGTACGGCGCCAGGGCCCTCCATGCGTTTGAGAGAGGTTCGATGACAGCAGACGACTCCTACAGCCGTCTCGACGACGAGGACTATCCCGCCTACACCATGGGCCGGGCCGCCGACATGCTCGGCACGACGCAGGGCTTCCTGCGCGCCCTCGGCGAACACCGCCTCATCACCCCGCTGCGCTCCGCAGGCGGACACCGGCGCTACTCCCGCTACCAGCTGCGCATCGCCGCCCGCGCCCGGGAACTCGTCGACCAGGGAACCCCGATCGAGGCCGCCTGCCGCATCATCGTCCTCGAGGACCAACTCGAAGAAGCCCAGCGCATCAACGCCGAATACCGCCGCAAGGCAGCAGCCCTGCACACAGCCGTCACCTGACACGCATGCGCGATACCTCGCCCGACCCCGCACATCCGCCCTTCAAGAACATGAGCGCATGATCGCCGAAGACAGTGAGACGCCATCCCACGGACGGGAGCCCCAGCCCGGCCCGGGCAACCCGCCCCACACCTCGCGTGTCCCGGTGATGGATGCGCCTCCCGCCGCAACTGGCCGGCTGACCGCCGCCACCGGCCTGGAAGCCCGGGTCGAGCGGGCTGCGACCGCGCTGAAACCAAGGATGCGCGGCTGGCTGCACGCCGGCGTCTTCCCCCTCGCGCTGGCCGGGGGCATCGTCCTGATCGCCGTATCACGTTCGGGCGCGGCGGTAGCGGCCTGCGCGGTGTACGCGGTGTCGGCTTGTCTGCTGTTCGGTACCAGCGCGGTCTACCACCGCGGAACGTGGGGTCTGCGCGGGGAAGCGGTGCTGCGGCGGCTGGACCACGCGAACATCTTCCTGATCATTGCCGGCACGTACACCCCGTTGGCGGTGCTGCTGCTGCCCGAAGGCCAGCAGAGGGTGCTACTGGCGGTGGTCTGGGCGGGGGCGCTGGCCGGGATCGCATTCCGCATCCTGTGGATCGGGGCGCCCCGCTGGCTGTACACGCCGTGTTACATCGCGCTGGGCTGGGTGGCCGTCTTCAACCTGCCCGACTTCGCGCACGCCGGCGGCAGCGCGGTCGTCGTGCTCGTCATCGCCGGCGGTCTGCTCTACACCGCGGGCGCCGTCGTCTACGGACTCAAGCGCCCCGACCCCTCACCGGCCTGGTTCGGCTTCCATGAAGTCTTCCACGCCCTGACCATCGCTGCCTTCGCCGCGCACTACACCGCCATCCTCCTCGCAGCCACATGACGGCTCCAGCGGGCAGAAGTCGCGTCCGGTAGGGCAATGTGACCCGTCCGGGTACCCCTCAGCGTCATCGAGCAATGGAGGAGCCGCTGTGACCGCAGAAAGGCCGGACGGCAAACGGACCGCTCGTCTTCCCCGGGGCGGAAGTGGCCGGGGCACGGCGATGACTCTGGCGGGGACGTTGGAGGCGGCGGAGGCCGCAGCGCCCGTGGAGTCGCTCGACGTGGTCGCGCGCTTGCTCCGGGAGCGCCTCGGAGCGGTGTCGGTGTCGTTCCTGATCACCGACTTCACCGGCAGTTCGGTCGTGCGGCTGGGGGCGGCGGGCAGCGTTGACACCGACGAACCCGCCCGGCGCATCACGCTGCGGGGCACCCTGTACGACGATGTGATCCGCACCCAGCGGCCGCGGGTGCAGGACGACGGCAAGGGCAGTCTGGTGCGGGTCGTGGCCCCGGTGACCAACCGCGGGGACGCCATCGGGCTCCTCGAACTCTTCCTGCCGACGGCGCCCGACGCGAAGACGATGCGCGAGATCGGCGAGACCGCGCACGCGCTGGCGTACATCGTCATCGCCAATCGGTCCTTCACCGACGTCTACCAGTGGGGACGCCGGACCAAGCCCCTGAATCTGGCCGCGGAGATCCAGCATCGGCTGCTCCCGGCCTCGCTCGCATGCGAGGCGGCGCAGTTCGCGGTAGCCGGGGCCCTGGAGCCGGCCGATCACGTCGGAGGTGACACCTTCGACTACGCGATCGACCGGGATACCGTCCAGCTCTCCGTCACCGACGCCATGGGGCACGATGTCCAGGCCGCGCTGCTGGCTACTCTCGCGGTGGGAGCCCTGCGCCGGGCCCGGCGGGCCGGTGCCGATCTCGCCGAACAGGCCCGCCAGGCCGACCAGGCCATGCGCGAGCACGGCCACAAGGGCTACGTCACCGGCCAGCTCCTGCGCATCAGCCTGATCGACGGCAGGACCGAGTTCGTCAACGCCGGACACCCCTGGCCGCTGCGGATGCGGGACGGCCAGGTGCGGGAGATCACTCCGATGGTAGACATGCCGTTCGGTTTCGACGCCCCTCATACCTACCGGGTCCAGTCGCTGGACCTGCGTCCGGGCGACCGACTAGTGATGCTGACCGACGGCATGCTGGAGTACAACGCAGACAGCCTCGACCTGTCCGACCTGATCGTGCGCACCCGCCCGCTGCATCCCCGCGAGGCCGCCCGTACCCTCATCGCGGCGATCGTCGACGCCAATGACGACCACCTGCAGGACGACGCGACCGTCATGTGCCTGGACTGGCACGGCACCCACCACTTCCAGCGGGACGCCGCCACCGGCGCCGACCTCACCGACGCCTCACAAGCGTCAGGAACGGGACCGACCACTCCGGAGCGGTGAGCCGGGCGTTTGGTAGGGACCGGGCCAAGCAGTGGCAGGCCAATACTGCGCAACGCCGCTGACAGAAGGTCGGGATGCCGGCGGGGACAGGCCGGGTCGGGTGGGAGGTCAGTGGGCGGGCTCCCGGCCAAGGGCCTGGGCAGGGCTGAGCTGCTGGTGGAAGTCGGCGTCGACGTCACCCGCGACGCCTACGGCCGGTGGCCGGGGAGAATCGACTGTAGGGCACCACCGTTTCCGGCGAACAGCCGGACGGTGGGACGGATCAGGTCCTGGAGCGGCGGCTGCCGCGGCGTTCCGACGAGGACAGCCTCCTCATCGACGCCGGGAGCCGGTCCGACGCTGAAGCCATTGATTGGGCAACCCCGCACCATCGGGAGCAGGAACCCGGTCCTCCCTGCCACAGGCCGTGTCGCGGAAGGTGGCTGTTGGGCGCTACCGGAAGCCGAGGTGTCTCTGGTGGGCCGGCCGACGCGGGGGGAAACACGCAAAGAGGCTCTGGGGCCTGCGTTCGTACGCCGGAGCAGAGACCTGACCCCCAAGGGTCTGACCCTGCCCGGGCACGTACCCGACCTTCGCTGCGCCGGTCCTGGACGCATCGTGGTGCTGGTAACCGCACACAACGAAGAAGCGCTCATCGCCGAAACCCTCCAGTCACTCGCGGCTCAGACCAGGCCGGCGGACGAGGTCATCGTCGTCGCCGACCGGTGCACCGACCGAACCGCTCAGATCAGCGCAGCCCACGGCGCGAGGGTCGTTGAATCGGTCGGGAACACGCAGGCCAAGGCGGGCGCGCTCAACCAGGTCCTGGACGAACTGCTACCGCAGCTGTCCGACGACGACGCAGTCATGATCATGGACTCCGACACCTCATTGTCCCCCGAGTTCATCGCCCGCGCGGCCCGCCGCCTGCACGAACAGGAACCCGGCCTCCCGCCCATGGGGAGTGTGGGTGCCATCTTCTTCGGCTACCCGCTGCGCGGTCTGGTCTGCCACCTCCAGGACAACGAGTACGTGCGTTACGCACGCGAACTGCACCGCCGCCACGGCCGCGCCGACGTCCTGACCGGCACCGCCTCCCTCTACCCGGCCAAGGCCCTGCGCCACGTCCACCGAGCCCGCACCGAGCACACCCTGCCCCGAGGGGACGCCGTCTACGACGTGCAGTCGCTGACCGAGGACAACGAACTGACCCTCGGACTCAGCCACCTCGGGTACCGCTGCGCCTCCCCGTGCGCGTGCGTCGTGGGCACCGAGCTCATGCCCACCTGGTCCCGGCTCTACTACCAGCGGCTGCGATGGCAGCGCGGCGCCCTGGACAACCTGCGGGCCTACGGCCTCACCCGCGTCACGCTGCCCTACGTGTGCCGGCAGGCGCTCACCTATCTGAGCGTGGCGTTCGTCCCCTTCTTCTTCCTGCACCGGGCGGGTATGCGCGAGGGCCTGGCGGACGAAGACCAGATCGCTGCGTCCGCGCTCATCGACTGGCTCGGCGGGGGCCCCGACCACTGGGACTCCATGGCCCGGTGAGCGCCTGCGGTACCGACAGGCGTCGGCGCCAGCCCGCCGAGAAGGTCCCCCCTCCCACGGTTGCGCGTGCGCCGGCTGCGGCTGGCTCCGCCGGAGTGGCTGATCCAGCACGGGCTGAACCGGACGAACCTCGATGCGGTGCACACGGCGAGTGCTGGGCCGCGGTCAAGAGCGGCCGGTGCCGCCCGGCCACCCGGCAGCAGGCCGTCGAGGCGCTGCGCCAGCAGGTCCCGGCGTGCGTCCACTGCCGCCCGGACACCGCCCTGGTCATCCTCGGATAGGGCCAGGCTTGCACCCCCGCCCGTCCACATCTCCGGAACCGCTTGCCTCTGTGACCTACACGACACCGTCGATGGCGGTCACCAGCTCCACGTCCAGAGCCAGTAGCAAATCCGCGCCTCCGCAGCGCTGGTAGGGGGCGCTGAGCGGGAGCTGGGCGACGTTGTTCAAGAGACCAGATGCGTGCACGGTTTCGGCCACAGCCTTGTTTGTGTGATCGATGGTGGTACAAGTGTTGTCGAATGCCGGGCTTCCGATGACACCGATACCCCCGGCTGCCGCCGACTCGGCATTAGCGATTCCAGCACCCATCGCAACAACCGTCAGACCCACCGCCACAGTGCCTCTGTATGTCTTCATGCTTCAGCCAACGACACATGCCCCTCTCAGTCACGGCGAGTAGTTGAGCAGCATGGATTCCCTCGAATTCGACATCTTCGCGGTCCGCAGGATCCACCTCGCTGACGCGGGCTGGGTCAAAGCTTCCACCTGCGCCCCTCGGTCTGCATGAACTTTGACTGACCCAGGCCGCGCCGCCCGGCCGGGTGCCTGCCCCCTCCGTCCAGCAGCGCGGGCATCTGCGAGGCAAGCTGCGATGGTCCGGTCTGGCGTCAGTGGGTGGGTGTCAGTGACGGCACAGGCCAGCCGAAGGCCACGCCTGTTCCGTCAGTGTCTGTCCGCCTGGCCTTCTTCCTCCGCGGCCATCGCGTCCAAGACCGCATGGGCCATCGCCTCGATGCGGTCGTTCAGCCTGTGCTGCTGCAGGTCGTGGCAGGCGTCGAGGACGGCTGCTGCATCCGTGGCGTTGAAGCCCAGTTGTTGCGCCTCCAGCGCTGCGCGGACGCTCTCAACGCCGTCAAGGAGTACCAGATCGGTTTCCTCTACCGTGTCCGGATATGACGGATTGCGCATCCACCCCTCGGCACCCCGAATGAACAAAGACACCATGGCGAGTTTGTCGGTCGGGTCAGCACGTGCGAATGAACGCAGCTGCGCAAGGTAGAGGATCTTGCTCCGTCCATCCTTCGCGCTGGAGACGAAGTGGCTCATCTCCTGAAATCCGGCCTCGGACGCGGTCGCCGTTCCTGTCTCCTGCCGGGCAGTCAGAGCAATCAGCGCCAGCAGTTCGACATAGACCGCGCCCGCTTGCGCGGTGACAGGTGTTTCGCCCTCGCGGGCCATCGGCAGGAATTGCTGACGAGCCACCTCGATAAGCCGGATCGCGTCGAACCGCGGCACCTCCACGACGAACTCCTTGATCGCCGCGGCGAAGGCTGCGTCAGCCTCAGTACCTGTCTCTGATCTTCCGTAGAACGCCTGGCGGCCCCTGCCGTGAGGCAAATGACAGGGGCGCCATCCGTTTCAGCTGCCCGGCGGACACGATGGCATGGCGCGTGATCAACAAGCCGTACTCCATGGCAATCTGCAGGTCAGCAGCATGATGTGGAGCCGGAGGTACACCGCTCGTGGCGGCGAACAGCAACCCCACCGTCAGGAGACGCCATCTGGGGGCCGAGCTGCGCCGGCTGCGCCTGGCCAGCGGACTGAAGAGCACCGACGTGGCCGAGCGGCTGATGATGTCCCAGCCCAAGATCAGCCATCTGGAAACGATCCCCCAACTCACCACCGAAGAGACCCGCAGGCGCCTGAAGGTACGCCTTCGCCGCCAGCACCGGATCTACGACCCGGCCCACCCCTTGCGCCTGTGGGTCGTCCTGGACGAATCGGCACTGCGTCGTGTCGTCGGAAGCCCCGACGTCATGCGGGAACAGCTGGAGCACCTGAACGCGCTCGGCGCCGAGCCGCACGTCACGGTCCAGGTCCTCCCCTACACCGCGGGGGCCCACCCGGGCTTGTCCGGACAGTTCTCCATCCTGCGGTTCGCCGACAGCTCCGCAGCACCCGTGGTATCTGGAGCGGTTCACCAGCGACCTCCATCTGGACAAGCCATCCGACGTGCAGCACTACAGCGCGTTGCACGCCCACCTCCAGGCCCAGGCCCTCAGCCCCGACAGCAGCCGCGACTTCATCACCGACGTAACCAAGATGTACGTCGACATGGCGGGCCGCCCCTGATCCGGCGAAGGCGAGCGGGCGTTGCATCCGCGTCGAGCTTCACCGGCGGCGGGACAGTGTGTTCAGGACCGCGACGCCGTGCCGGTGCGGGCCAAGGTGATGGTCATGGTGTTGGGAACGATCAGTCCCGCTGGGCTTTGCAGTCGGCGAGGAGTAGCGGTTGCCGTGACCGGTCAACGGTGGCTGCGGGAGCGGGTCGTTGCCGATGCCGGTGCCCCTGGCTGTCGCCAAGGTTCGATCTCGTGCTTCGGTTCTCCGCTGGGCAGGGACAGCAGCAGCCCCAGTGGGTACAGGCGGCTGAGGCGGATGACTGCTGCGGTGACACCGCAGACCACGAAGACGGCGATCAGGTGCCAGGCGATGCCGAGCGCGATGCAGGCGATGGCCAGGCCCACGACGGCGGCCAGCATAGTGAGCAGACCGCAGGTGGTGACCAGCAGTCGTCGGAGGCGTTTCTTACGGCCGCGTGTTTGTTCCCAGGTGGCGTCGGTGCGGGTCAGGATGTCGATGAGGGCTTTGGCGTAGACCACGTTGAGGAATTGGTCGAAGAGGACTTCCGGCACGATCGCACCGGCGAGCAGCAGGGACTTCCATCCGCCGTGTTTGGCTGCCCAGACGCGTTCGAAGGCGGCGATGCCGGTGACCGCGACCCAGAACCACGGCACTCCGGGAAAGCCCTTGGTGACGGTGTAGTACCCCAGGACGGTGAGGAAGAACGGCACGAAGGCCACACTCAGATAGGTGAGCGCCTGCCGGCACACGTAGGGCAGCGTGACGCGGGTGAGGCCGTAGGCCCTGAGGTTGTCCAGGGCGCCGCGCTGCCATCGCAGCCGCTGGTAGTAGAGCCGGGACCAGGTGGGCATGAGCTCGGTGCCCACGACGCACGCGCACGGGGAGGCGCAGCGGTACCCGAGGTGTTTGAGTGCGAGGGTCAGTTCGTTGTCCTCGGTCAGCGACTGCACGTCGTAGACGGCGTCCCCTCGGGGCAGGGTGTGCTCGGTGCGGGCTCGGTGGACGTGGCGCAGGGCCTTGGCCGGGTAGAGGGAGGCGGTGCCGGTCAGGACGTCGGCGCGGCCGTGGCGGCGGTGCAGTTCGCGTGCGTAGCGCACGTACTCATTGTTCTGGAGGTGGCAGACGAGTCGGCGTAGGGGGTAGCCGAAGAAGATGGCGCCCACGCCGCCGATGGGTGGGAGGCCGGGTTCCTGTTCGTGCAGGCGGCGGGCCGCGCGGGCGATGAACTCGGGGGACAATGAGGTGTCGGAGTCCATGATCATGACTGCGTCGTCGTCGGACAGCTGCGGTAGCAGTTCGTCCAGGACCTGGTTGAGCGCGCCCGCCTTGGCCTGCGTGTTCCCGACCGATTCGACGACCCTCGCGCCGTGGGCCGTGCTGATCTGAGCGGTTCGGTCGGTGCATCGGTCGGCGACGACGATGACCTCGTCCGCCGGCCTGGTCTGTGCCGCGAGTGACTGGAGGGTTTCGGCGATGAGCGCTTCTTCGTTGTGCGCGGGTACCAGCACGAGGATCCGGCCCGGCCCGGCGCGGCGGAGGTCGGGTATGTGTCCCGGCAGGGTCAGACCCTCGGAGGTCAGGTACCTTCGCTGACGTACGAACGCAGGCCCCCAAGCCTCTTCGCGCGTCTGCCCCCGCGTAGGCCGGCCCACCAATGGCACCTCAGCTTCCGATAGCTCCCATCGGACAGAACGAGCTTCCGCGTCGCCCGATCGATGGAGAGGGCGGCGGGCAGGCGCTCCCCGGCGTCGATGAGGGGGCTGTCCTCGTCGCAGCGCGGTGCCACCTGCCGCTGCAGGGCATCTCCATGCCCTACAGCCGATTCTCCCCTGCCAGTGCCGCCCGGCAAGTGGATCACTGCGGTCGTCTCTGCTGCTCAGAAGCCCTTGACGAAGTCGAGGACGTACCACTTGCTCGTGGTGGAGTTGTAGATCGCGGTGAGGAAGTCCCGCTTGCCGGCTGTCGTGGTGAGGGTGACAGTGGGGATCGTGGTGCCCCGGACGAAGATCGAATTGAGGGTGAGGGTGCGGTTCCCGGTGGCGTCCTGGATGAGTTCCCAGGTCACGCGTTGGCCGTTGATGGGATTGGTGGGCGCGCCCAGGGTCCTGTTGCCCTGGAGGGTGACGCGGAAGAGATTTCCGAGCGCCGCGTTGGTGGCGATGGTGGGGGCGTCGGTGAGGGCGACCGGGGCGGGGTTGACCTTGGAGTCGATGTAGTCCTTGCGCGTCAGATGCTCGGTCGCGGTCGGCGCGGTGCCTGAGGAGACGGTGCCTTCGTAGTAGGCCGAGTCTGCCCCGTAGACGAATCCGGCGGCGACGGTGCCGCCGGCGGTGTCGTTGATGATGTTGGTGCTGCCCGCCAGCGACAGGGGTTTGACGTTGCTGCAGTCGCCCAGGGTGGCCGAGCAGCCGGAATCGACTTTGACCGAGTTGACCGCTGTGCCGGTAGGGGTGTTCTCGGCGAATCCGAGGATGCTGACCGCTCGGGCGCCGCCGGTGACCCAGATGCTGACGTTGGGGCTGTTGTAGGTGAAAGGGTTGTACAGGCCCACGCCGATGGCTGCGTTGATCTTCCAGCTGTAGCCGTCGTATCCGGTGCCGCGGTTGACCGCGGACTCGGCTCCGCACCCGGTGAAGCTGATCCCCTGGCTTCCGACGCCGGTCACCTCGTAGCCGATACCGCAATGGTCGGCGGCGCAGCCGACGAAGGAACAGTAGGCCATGGTGTCCAGACGGAAGCCGGCGTTGGCGATGATATCGGCGTAGCAGGCGATGAACGAGCAACTTGTGCCTGCCGCGCCTCCGGAGACACCGTGGATGTCCCAGCCGTGGTTGCCGTTGTCGGCCGATGTCACGCCGGTGAACGTGGACACGATCGGGTTGGACAGCTCGATGCCGGTGTTGCCGAAGAACTTCACCGTCACCCGCGAGAACGCCAGCGACACGGTCGCGGGGTTCGCCGACCGCGTCAGCAGGATTCCTTTGCCGCTGCCGCTGCCCGGCCCCTGGAAGGTGAGGTCCTGGATGGTGAGCCTCGTGATGTCCGAGCCGGTGAGGCCGTGGGCCGTGGTGCTGCTCTGAGAGATCAGCGAAGAGCCGTCGCTGACGCCTTGGAGGATCAGGTTGGAGCGGGCCACCAGCGCGGAGGAGATCTTGTAGGTGCCCGCGGGGAACACGACGGTTCCGCCGGAGGAGGGCACCGCGTTGATCGCGGACTGGATTGCGGTGGTGTCGTCGGTGACGCCGTTGGCGGTCGCACCGTAGTCCAGGACGTTCAACCAGTAACTGGTAGCCATGAGGGTCTCCGTCGCTTGTTCGTCGACGCGGAGTGCTGAGCTGGGAGCAGCGAACACCGGATTCGGTGGCCGGCTCTGAGGAGAGGCGATCAGAGAGCGCGACTGAGGTCCCGAGGAGCGTGCTCCCGGCGGAGTAGCTCGTTCCCTGGGAATGGCCTTGGGCCTTGGTGACCGGCTGCTCAGGGGCGGGTGAGGGCACGATGACCAGCCGCCGCACAGTGACGCTACCGATGCAACTGATTACTTCACGTCATTTTAGTGACTGCGGGACGTCCCGTGAAGTCCTGCACATGTCCTTACACGCGTTCATCGGTCTGGTGATCGACGATGTGGTGGCAGGCACCCTCGCTGAGGCTCCCGGCCCAAGCGGTGCGGTCACATGGTGTCATCGGGTGAGCCACGCGGTCGCGTCGCCGGGCAAGCGTTCGCTCTCCAGGGGAACGCTGCTCAGGAGTACCCCGTCGTGGTCCGGCAGCCGAAGCAGCCGAAGGGCGCCAGGCATCCGATGTGCAGCACTACAGGGTGGTGCACGCCCACCTTCAGGCCCAGGCCCTCAACCCGGCGACAGCTGCGACTTGATCACCGATGTCACCAAGACGTACGTCAACGTGGCGAACCGCCCCTGAGTGCTGGCCACCTACGAGCGTGTGCTGTGTGCCCCAGCCTGCCGCGAACATCCCCCCATGCCACGGATGCACACCCTGCGGCGGGACCAGGACGTCGCCCAAAGCACGCCCGGTGCGCTGGGACAGCGTGGTGCTGCGCCCGGCGTACTGGAGACGGCCCGCGGTGTCGTAGCGGCCCAGCACTACGGGAGGCAGCCGATATCACTGGCCGCACGCTGCTGACCAGTGCATCGGCCTCTGTGTTCAGGTTGCATTCAGGTTCGACTGAGTCTCAGGCAACTCCCGTACCGGAAGCGCCAAAACTCTAGCAAAGGGGTCTGGAGCGAGGGCCGGGCACCATGTCATGGTGCCTGCCATGTCGACTGATCACCTCACTCACAACCGGCACGCGGGCCACATGCGGAACGCGGCGAGCAAGGTGCCGGAGGTGACCGTCTACTTCTGGATCATCAAGGTGCTCACCACCGGGATGGGCGAGACGGCGTCCGACTTTCTGGCTCATCTGCTTGGCCCGATCCCTGCTGTCGGCCTCGGTGGTATCGCCCTGGTGGCCGCTCTGGCGGTGCAGTTTGCCGTCCGCCGGTACGTGGCCTGGGTCTACTGGACGGCGATCGTCATGGTCAGTGTGTTCGGCACGATGGCCGCCGACGTCCTGCACGTCGGCCTCGGTGTGCCGTACACGCTGTCGACTCCGTTCTTCATGGCCGCGCTGGCCGCCGTCTTCGCCTTCTGGTACCGCAGCGAGCGCACCCTGTCCATCCACAGCATCCATACCCGGCGCCGCGAGACGTTCTACTGGGCCGCCGTGCTGGCCACGTTCGCGCTGGGTACCGCCGCCGGTGATCTCACTGCCACGATCGGTCGCGGCTATCTGGGCTCCGCGGTCCTGTACGCCGCCGCGATCGCCGTTCCAGCCGTCGCCCACCGGTGGGGGAGCCTGAACGCGGTGGCCGCGTTTTGGGCCGCGTACGTCATCACCCGCCCGCTCGGCGCCTCTGTCGCCGACTGGATGGCCGTCGGTCACGGCCGGGGCGGACTCGGCCTGGGCCTGGGGCCGGTCACGTTGTCCTGGACGGTGGCCATTCTCGGGTTCGTGGGCTATCTGGCCGTCTCCCGCAAGGACGTCCAGCGCGGCATCACGCCGTGAGGCTCCGGTAGCGTCGAGTGCGGCGTGGTCACCCGGCAGGGAGGCTGACCGCGCAAGCTGCCGCAGCATGTCCTCGGGGTGCGACAGGCGTCGATACCTGTGACCGTACGGTTCTGTGCGGGTCAGCCCGCGCGTGGGGCCGTCAACAGTGGCCTGCTCTCCACCCTCAGCGGCTGACCAGGGAAGATGGAGAACTGGGACGGGAGTATCTAGGGTCAGCGCGTGGCTTTCATCATGGTGTGCGAAGACGACGCGGCGGTCCGCGGCGTCCTCAAGCGCGCCCTGGAGCACGACGGGCACACCGTCTCCGTCGCCGCCACGGCCGACAGCCTGCTGCGGCAGCTCGAACCGGCGCCCCACCTGGTCGTCCTGGATCTCGGGCTCCCGGACGCCGACGGCCGAGACGTCTGCCTGGCCCTGCGGGCTCGCGGCGTCGACGCGCCGGTGTTGATGCTCACCGCCCTGGACGGCCTGCATCACAAGGTGGGCGGCTTCGAGGCCGGCGCCGACGACTACATGACCAAGCCCTTCGACATTCCGGAACTGCTGGTCCGCGTCCGGGCGCTGCTGCGCCGGGCCACCGTGGCGCCCGCACCGCGCGAGGTCGTCCTCGATCCGGCGAAGCACGTGGTTACCTACGATTCGGCGAACATGAGCCTGACCCCGACGGAGTTCCGGCTGCTGGGCCGTCTGATCGCCTCGCAGGGCGACGCGGTACGCCGCCACGCCCTCGTCGCTGCCGGCTGGCCGCACGGGGCGCAGGTCAGCGACAACACCCTCGACTCCTATGTGCGCCGGCTGCGGGCGAAGCTTGGTTCGCTGGGTGTGGCCGAGCGTCTGGCGACCGTCCGCGGCGACGGACGCCGACGCCCACGATCTGGCACGTACGCGCGCCGAGGCGGTCGCGGCGAACGTCACCGACAAGGGCGGCCGTATCGTACTGACGGAGAACGGCAGTGAGGCGCTGGACGAGGTCGCCTGGATGTATGCCGACGGCCGTCTGATCGACGGAAACGTCCCGCCGAGCCTGGTCGGTCGCGTCGAGGAGCTCGCGGACTCGGAGCGCTCGCAGACCGCGTCGGTCGGCGATTACCTCCTGTACGCGCGGAAGGTCCCGATGGACGGCCACCACGTCATGGTGATCGCCCGGGTGGACCTCACGCCCTACGAGACGTCCGAGCAGCGCAGCCTGACCTTGTCCCTGATACTGGGCGGCCTCACGATCCTCCTCGCCGGCGGGGTCGCACACCTCGTGGTGCGCCGCGCGCTGCGGGTCGTGCACGAGATGGCCGCCCTCGCCGACGACTGGGGCCGGCACGAACCCGGGCGCCGCTTCAACCTCGGCGTCCCCCGCGATGAGTTCGGGGAGCTGGGGCGGACCCTGGACCACCTCCTGGAGCGCGTCGACAACGCGCTGGCGGACGAGCGCCGGCTCACCGACGAGATCGCCCACGAGCTGCGGACACCGCTCACGGTGCTGCGGGCCGAGGCGCAGCTGGCGCAGCTGTCGGGCGAGCCGGTGCCGACGGAGGCGGTGCTGAGCGAGGTCGACCGCCTCGATACGGCGATCACGACGCTTCTGCGCGCCGCCCGCGCGCTGACGGAGAAGGGGACGCGGTGCGACCTGCGCTCCGCCGCACAGCAGGCAATCGCCGGCCGCGCGGTCGAGGTCGCCTTCCCCGCGAAGGTCGAGGTCGCCGTGTCGCCTGAGGTCGCCGTGTCGCTGCTGTCGCCCCTGCTGGACAACGGTCTGCGGCATGCGCGGTCGCGGGTGTGGATCACCGCGCGCAACCAGGGTGAGGCCATCGTGGTCGATGTCCTGGACGACGGCCCTGGATTCGATCCCGCGGAGGTCGACCGGGTCTTCGAAGTAGGGGTGACCGGTGGCGGCGGGTACGGGCTGGGGCTGCCGGTGGTCCGGCGCATCGCCGCCTCGGCCGGTGTGGAGGTCCGCGCGATCGCGGACGGCCGCGGTCACGTCGAGGTGACACTCCCGGCCGCCCGTGCAGCCGCGTAGTCAGGTTATGTGCAGGTTCCCCGCGTCAACCTCCCCGCATGACAGCGACAACGGAAGCGCGCACGCGCAGTGGGCGTCTCATGCTCAACAAGGTTCCCGAGGTCACCATCTGGTTCTGGGTGATCAAAATTCTCTGCACGACCGTGGGTGAGAGCTTCGCCGACTGGATCAACATGAAGCTGGGCGTCGGCCTGGTGAACACTGCCTGGATCTTCACCGCGGTGTTCGTGGTGGTCCTGGCCGTCCAGCTGAGGCTGAAGCGGTACGTCCCGTTCCCCTACTGGCTGACCGTGGTCGTTGTCAGCGTCACGGGCACCCTGTACACCGACATCCTGACCGACCAGCTCAACGTGCCACTGTGGATCAGCTCCGCGGTCTTCTCGGTGCTGCTCGCGGCGGTCTTCGGTGTCTGGTGGGCGCGGGAGCGCACACTGTCGATCCACTCGGTCACCACGCTTCCGCGGGAGTCGTTCTACTGGCTCGCCGTTCTCGTCACCTTCGCGCTCGGCACCGCGACCGGCGACTGGACACTTGAGCTCACCGGCTGGAGCCCGGGAGCCTCGGTCCTGCTGCCGCTCGGCCTCATCGCGGCGATCACGGCGCTGTGGAAGTTCGGCGCCAACCCGGTGCTGTCCTTCTGGCTCGCCTATATCCTGACGCGCCCGCTGGGCGCGAACATCGGCGACTGGCTCGCCTCCCCGAAGGTCGCCCAGCTGTGGGCCCACAGCCAGCCGCACGTCGGCCCGGCGCCGGAGGAAGACAACACCTCCGCCGTCCAGATGGCCCCCGGCCAGGCGGTGAAGAAGTTCCCGCCCGCCGAGGTCGCCGCGCTGAAGACCCTCGCCTCCACCTCGCTCAAGGACGCACGCTCGGGGAACGAGACCGGGGCCCACGCGGCCGCCCAGAAGCTGCGTGACCTGTGGGACGCCGACCAGGCGTCCCTGCAGCCGCTGGACCAGACCGGCTGGACCTCCATCGACGCCCAGATGGACAAGATGCTCAAGACGTTCGGCATCGACCACTCGAACCCGCCGATGTCGCCTGCGCAGCAGGAGAAGGAACTGAATGCCCTCCTGACGGACATGGGCTGACAGACCGCACAGCGCCCGGCCGGGCAGGCTCAGAGTGCCGAGGCAGCGCAGAGAACCGCGCTTCCTCGGCACACGCCAGGGAGCCTCGGAGGCAGGAAGTGAAGGCCGACTGGCCCGACTCGGGGAACGCCACGCCGGCAGCTGCTCGACGGGGGAGGACCCGAGACGCCCTCGGCAGTGAGGAGTCCTTCGCCGGGCTGCGCGAGGCCCGCCCCGTGGGCGGTGTCTCGTGCCGTTCGTGCCATGGTCGACGGACGACAGCTCGTAAAGCGGGCGGCAAGGCTGTCCGTCAATGCCGGTCGTGAGTAGACGAAGAAGCAACACAGGGCAGCTCGCCCTGGCCATGTTGAGCACCGGTTCGGGCGAAGCTTTTCGGCTGTGGTCGGGTCATGCCGTTGTACCGGGACCGATGGGACGGTTGCGCGGTGCCGTTCCGGGCGGGGGTCTGACTCATGAGATATATGACCCAAGTGTCCAGTCACAGGCGTGTCGACTGTCGTTGCGGGACGGCACCTGCAGGTACCGAGCCACAGGGGCGTGTCCCAATAGGGGCCTTGCTGAGTTTCAGGCGCCATCACGGTTCAGACCGCCCGAGCGGGTCGGTGCCGTCCACCCAGCACGTCACCCGCGGGAAGGCGAACCACCATGACGACCAGAGAGCGCAGCACCTCCTCGAGCACGGATCCGCCCGTTCGGCGCGAGGTCGTTCTGGGCGTGGACACGCACGGCGAGGTGCATGTCGCCGCCGTGGTCTCCCCGCTCGGGAAGATCTCGGGCACGGAGTCCTTTCCGGCGACGGCGGCTGGCTACCGGCAGCTGCTCGTGTGGGCCCGTAAGCGGGGGACGGTGCGCCGGGCCGGTGTGGAGGGCACCGGCACCTTCGGCGCGGGCCTGTCCCGCTACCTGCTGGCCCAGCAGATCCAGGTGTTCGAAGTGAACCGGCCCGACCGCTCGGCACGCCGCCTGCTCGGGAAGTCGGACCCGCTCGACGCGCAGGCTGCCGCGCGAGCCGTGCTCAGCGGTCGCGCCCGGGCCCGGGCCAAGTCCGGTGACGGTCCGGTGCAAAGTGCCCGGTTGTTCAAGCTCGCCAAGGACTCCGCGGTCAAGGCCCGCACCCAGGCGATCAACCAGCTCAAGGCCGTCCTGGTCATCGCCGACCCCGCCCTGCGGGAACGGTTGTCGACCTTGGGCAATGCCGAGCTGTTCCGCACCTGCGCGACCCTCAGCCCACCCGACAGTGAGGGAGACGAGGACGCGGTGACCCAGGCCACCCACCTGACGTTGCGCATGCTCGCCGAGCGCATCGAACAACTCACCAGGCAGATCAATGAGCTGAACCAACGCCTGACCGAGCTCGTCGAACGCCACGCCCCACAGCTACTCGAACCGGTGGGCATCGGCCCGAACAGCGCCGTCACGCTCCTGATCACCATGGGAGACAACCCCGAGCGGCTGAACTCCGAGGCATCCTTTGCTGCCCTTTGCGGAGTCAGCCCCATCGAGTACTCCTCCGGCCGCCGGAGCACGCGCCGGCTCAACCATGGCGGCGACCGCCAAGCGAACGCCGCCCTGCACCGCATCGTCTTCACCCGGCTGCGTCACGACCCGCGCACCCAGGCGTACTACGAACGCCGCACCCAGGAAGGCAAGACCCGACGCGAGATCATCCGATGCCTCAAGCGATATGCCGCCCGCGAGGTGTTCAACCTGGTCAGACCGGTCTCCCTTGCCCCCGCGTTATAGGGGCGTCAGTGATAGGGCGAGGCCCCGCCGGGCCCCTCCTGACGGGAGCACTGCACGGAGCCGTAAGACGACGAAGCCGCGCCGGAACGTTCCGGCGCGGCTTCGTCGTGAGATCAGCTGCGCTGGCGCGCACGATGCGGTCGGCGCATCACGCGGTCCGCGTCCTGTCACGCTTCCAGGGTGCGCCTACTTTGCGATTGCACTCGCCGGGAGGCACGGTTCTGGACGGCAGTGGGCGGCGGTCACACCGGTCGAAGGCCGGCAGGGCGAGGTCGCGACGAGCTGAGCCCTGAGGTGGAGTGAGGGGAAGGCGCATGCGGAGGCTGATGGGGCACCGAGGGCGGGCGACGATAAGGGCAGACATATTGAGCCCTACCGGTCAGATGTCCCGGAAGGGACCAGCCAACGCCGTGACCTGCGGCGTCTTGCCGATGCAGGTCGTTGACCTGCATGAATGCCCTCACAGTCCGCGCTCGTCAATTAGGTGCCGCCCGAGTGCCCTCTTGCGGGGGAATGTTGGCATGGATGTGTCAGGCAGCCATGCTTATGCCGATGAGAAGGAGGCGAGTTTGGACCTGAACGAGCACCACGATGCTGCACCCCTGCCCGAGCAGCCTGCGGACCGGCTATCGCCCGCGGCGCACTGGCCGTGCGTACTTGCGAGGCGTCCGCTCCGAACGTCACGCCCCTGACGTGGTGATCCCGATTCTCGATAGCTCAATGCCCGCGAACGCGTTCCGCATGAGGTCAGCAGTGTGCGCCTGGTGAACCGTCAGGCTCGTGATCAGGTAGACGTGTTCGGGCACACGCCGACAGGTTCAGGGCCATCGCAACGACAGAGGCCGGTGCGAATGCGAAGCTGGACATGCCCCTTCGTATGCCTGGGTCACGCATCGGGAGCGCCGTCGGCCTGTTGATTCCTACTGCGTCGTCGTGGCGATCGTTTGGGTTTCGGGATGTGACTGGGACGGGAGACGATGATCACATCGGTGATGTTGGGAAGTTTTAGGAGAGCGTTGCGGGTGGTGTCGTGTTCCTGGACGGAGGCGGACTCGTCGTATATGAAGACGGTCATCTGCCGGTAGGGCGAGTTTCCGGCAAGGTAGCCGATGTAGTCATCGTAGATCTCCTTCTCGAAGGTCTTGAAATCGGCGGCCTTGCGCGCGTATTTGACCTCTATGAGCAGAGCGAGCGAAGGGATGCCGAAATCCGCGCGGTAGGTGCTGTGGCCGAGCCTTCGGAGGGTTTCTTCCTCGACGAGGTCGTCGAATACGGGCCGGAGCATGAGCCAGAGGATGTTCTGGATCTCGCGTTCCGAGGTGATGGGCCATTTGATGGGGTTGTCGAGGTCGTCACCGTCGTAGCGCCATTGCCGCATCGCAGCCTCGAAACGACTCAGGAGCACGCCTACATGGGTGCGGCTCAGGAGAGTCTCGTCGATGCTGGCGGTGACTATCTGGGCGGTGGCCTCAAGGAGTAGCGCTGCCCGAGGCGCGGTTGGCTGCCCTGTATCGGCCAGGAGGATGTCGCTGAGCAGCCGGGACTGCAGTCGCCGCAACTCGTCTTGGTCCGCGAGGCGTCTGTCTCTGGCCGAGACGGTCAGCCAGTGAATACAGGCGGCTTCTACCGGATCGCGGATGCTGCAGGCGTCCACCGCAACGGCGGCGGTTGTGGTGCCGAGGATGCGCCGGGCGTGTTCTTGAAAAAGGCTCAGGAGGATGTTGGCAGGGCGTAGCTTCGGGTCTTGGAGGACCTCGGCCAGCCATGTGCGGGCTTGCGGAATGTCATCCTGCATTGTGTTGACGGCGAGCGCGAGTCCGATGATCTGCCTGGGATCGTTGACGAAGGTGACCCCATCGTCCTGGAACGGGTTCTTCCGCATGAGGGCAGGCAGGCCAGCGGTCAGGTGTTTCCGGGCAGCCGCCTGGGAGGCGGCTGTTGAGGAGAATCCGGCGAGGCCGTAGCCGAGGACGGCCAGGCCGTGAGAGTGGGCGAAGCGGTGCTCGTTGTCGGCGATCCATGCCGGCGCCAAGGGGTTGACGTCCCAGTCGAAGCTGAGGCGTCGTCGGCTCAGGATGTGATGGGCGAGCAGACCGTCGAGGTTGCCGGGCGCGTTCGCCTGTCGGATGCATTCCTCCAGGCGGGCGGTCTGCGCGGCCAACAGGTGTCCGGTGGGTGTGGCTCTTCCGGGTTCTTCGGTCCCGGTCACAGAAACCACCGGCTGGAGCGCAGCTTGGTGGCGACCGCGTCGGCGTTCCAGTTCCGCACGTGGCGCAGCTGTCCGAGCAACTCGGCGATCAGGTCTGAGTACAAGATCGTCACAGGGATGCGTGACGGATACATGTTCCGCCAGGACATCGCTGTGAACCGAAACGCCTGCCGTCCCAGGTATTCGATGTCAGTGAAGGTCGAATGGCGGTGGAGCTTGAGCAGGAGCGGCTTGGGGGCACCGTGCAGAGCGCTCTTGAGATCCATGGGCCCGCTGACAGCCACGAGCAGCTCACGCTGGCCGATGGGCACGGCATGGCCACGCTCCGGCACATAGTGCCCCTTTGCCCGGCCGCTGGCCCCCCGGTTCACTCCCGCGCTGGCCCGGTCGAACATGGCCCAGTCGTGGTCGGTGCTCACGTGCACGAACGCGAACTCGACCTTGGCATACGTCCGGGTGAGGCGCTCGACCAGCTCCTTGACCGCAGCGGCCTCAATGTCTTTGAGCGGTTTGAACACATGGAAGATAAGGCGCAGTTCGTCGCCTTTCTGCCAGGCGTTACGGATCTTGATCGCGTCGATGCATTCTGTCAGGGAGCGCAGGAGTTCCCGGGGGTAGTCGTCGTAGTCGGCCTCCCGGGACGTGTTGGAGAGAAGGTAGTTGCCGTCTGCGCTGAACACGGTGGTGATGCCCACTACTCGTTCCGGCGCGGTGAGTCGGCTCTCTTTGACGTGCGCGCTTCCGATTCCGATGACCAATTCGTGGGTGAGTGAGCGTGGAGCGGCGATCACGAAGGGGATTCCGCCCAACTTGGCGTAACAGGCCAGGGCAATGCTGTTGAGCGGGTGGGCGAGCTTACCCAGTCGGACCGTTTCGACTCTCACGTCCTGGACGGGGACGCCCTGTCCCATGAAGGCTGATTTCGCCACGAGATACGGGCTGTTGTCGCCCGTGAGATGAGCCTGATCCTCGCTGGTGATGACGATGGCCAGGTCGATGTCCCCGCTGAGCAGTGCCCTCCGGCACGCCTCGCGGTAAGCGTTGGCATCGGTCGTGGCCCCGTCGAAGGGGTGCAGGGAGACGTCACAGCCGGATAGGTGATACTTGCGGATGAACCCGAGGCCGAATGTCCTCTCTCCTTGGATCCCGTGAAGGAACTTAAATAGGAAGTTCTCGACAACGCCTTTGTGTGCGCGGGGCGTGATGACGGCGATCCTCGGTTTCTTCTTCGCGAAGAATTCCACGTCGAACGGGCCGTATTCGTCCAGGCCGCGGTCGGGTGACCGGCTCGTCTTGTCTCCGGCCTGGTCGAACTGGAACGTCGGGGACTGGTAGTAAGTCCCGCTCACTTTCCTGCCGCTGCTCGATCCGACTGGCGGCTCGATGGCCACGGACAGGTCACCGGCCACCTGCAGTTGGCCGAGTCGCTCCAAGCGGCTGGCAATGCTGACCGCACCCTCGTAGCGGCCAAAGGCCCCGAGCAAATCGAACGTCTTCTGGTCCAGTTCCTTGAGAATCCTGGAGCTGTCGGCTCCGGCCAGGGCACGGACCACGTCGTCGAAGGTCTCCCGTCGGCTCTCCAGCCACGCGTTGCTGGCAGAGATTCGGGTCACCCCAGGGGCATCGCGCAGTACCAGGTCGGTGCCGTCGACGTGGTCGACAGCACCGACCGCCTGCCGGGCGGCGTGGTGATCCATGCGCGGGTCGCGTGTGCTCGCCGCGTCCTCGCTCAGTACGTAGCGCCCCCGTACGTCGAGGCCCTGGTGGATCAACTCGTCCACTGTCATATCGATCTCGTAGCGGCTCTTCACCCCGACGATCACACCAGGGTGGTTCGAGGGACCGATGGTCCTGCTGTCCAGCCGGTATTCCGGATAGACGTGGAGCCTTCCGAGGGCCTCCTGACGCCGGCCGCGGACCGAAGGCTCAAGCAGATCCCTGCCCGCCAGGCGAGAGACGAACGCCGGTGGGCTAAGCCGACGCACCTTGTACCCCCATCCCAGCACCGACCGGAGCAACGCCTCCTGGACGAGACGCATGGTGAGGGACCGGTGATCGCGTGTCCGGAACGTTGTAGGGGTGCCGTAGACGTCGGTGTCGGCCTGCACGGGAATGCAGGCGATGTTTGTTCGTGTCTTGGCGACCACGTGGCTGTCGCCAAGCTTGGCTCGGAGGTCAGCGAGTTGCTCGGGTGACTCGAATTCGATCAGCCCACCCTTGAAGTCGTCCGCTGAAAAGCGGACCGGCAGGAAGTTGAAAGCCAGCACCGGCGGATTCATTCTGCCCCCTTGCTTCCAAGCCGCAATCCTCCCCGACAACGAGGCGGTTACACGTCACGGCACCTCGTCACCAGGGCGCCCGTCACGCTCAGAGCATTGTGGCACTGGGGTGTGACAACGGACGGGGAAGAGCCGCTTGATCGGATCAACCACGTGATGCCGGTCAGCGGGAGTCGCCACAGCCGGAGCTCTCCTTGAGTTGTCCGTGTGCCCGCAGGCCGCGCCCCTGCCCCTGGCGGACCGCCACCTCATCCTGCGAGCGATACGGAACGATCCGTGTCGGGTGAACCCTCCCCGAACCTCTGCTCGGCGGCATACGCTGGCCAGCCAGTGCCGCCGTGATCACCGGGAGCCCGGGAGGCGCGGCGGGAGGAAGGACAGCAGGACCGGGGGCAGGCTGCCCGCCTGTACGCAAGCACCGGGGCACTGTACCGACGCCATCTGGGAGCGCGTGCTGTGGCCGGGCAGGGCCGCGTCACCCGGCAGGGGGAGGGCCATGAACCGCTGGGTCGGCATCGTGTCGCTGCGCGAGACTGCGCCGCCGACACCCGTGCATCGCATCGCGCTCGCCATCGACGCCGCGCGGAACCGGACGTCGTACCAACTGGCCGGCCAGACGGTGCCGTATGCGCGCATGCGGTCGGCGCTGCGCACGCTCGGTCAGGAGCACGCGCGCCAATACGAGTGGGAGCGGTATGCGTACTGCATCGACCTGGCCGGCGACTTCTTCGACGGCGGCCACCCCCCAACGGGACTGCCCTCCTGGCTCACCAACGAACTCCAGAACCTCCTGGACGGCAGGTCCGGCACACCGCCGACCGGCGGGCGGAGGGTGCAGGAGGCCCCTCGGCGCACCGTCTCGCGTCCTGCCAACCAGCGCCCGACGTCCACCCGCCGGGGCCGGACCGTACCCCCAGAAGTCGCCCGACCGGCCCGGCCCGCGCGGTCAGGCCCGCCTGCGGCCGGACAGCGTCCGTCGCCCGAGCCGGTCCGACCGTACTCCCGCGCCGAACGGCGACTCGATGTCCACGACGTCACGTACCTGGCGTTGTGCGAGCCGCCCGTGTCGCTGGTGGGCAATTGCGGGCAAGAGGTCTGCGAGGCCGTGGGGAAGGCCGTGCGCGGATGGGACGCCGACGCCGAGGTCACCGCCTGGCTCGGCCTGGCCGCCGAACACCGCAGTCACCTCTACGAGAGCCACCACGCCGACCAGGTCACACCGCACGTGCTCGGCCTGCTCGACCGGCTCGGCGCCACCGCGCTCGACGTCATACTGCTCGACGCCTACGTGCGATGGGCGACGCCTCGGAAGGCGGGCGAACAGTCGAGCGAACACGCCCGGCGACGCGCCGCCGCCGACCTCGCGCTCGGCGCGTGGGCTGCCAAGCAGGGGCTGGTTCGCATGGGCGCGGGGGAGGCGCAGCAACCCGCCAGATCCGTCTTCGAAGGAGTGGCCCGGCAGATCCTCGGCGTGCTCAGCCTCTGTGGCGAGCACGAGATCGCCCGGAGACTGGTCGCCTCCGTCTGGCCCGACCTCGACCGCCCGTCCGTGGAGACCGGAGCCGATCCCGTCACCCTGGCGCAAACGGCCTTCCACAAGGAAGGACTGACCTACGACTACGACGAGGAGGGCCCGGACCACCGCAAGGTCTTCCGCGCCACCGTCCGCACCGGAACCGGCCGCACGGCACAGGGCACCAGCCAGTCCAAGAAGGCGGCGCGGGCAGCGGCGGCACGAGCACTGCTCGACGCATACCCGCATGTGGCCACCTCGGCGGGCGCCGAGCGGAAGGTGGCACCCGCGACCCTGCCGGCCGCGTCGCCTCTGCCCTACGCGCAGACGGGCAACCGGCACAGAGACGCCGTGAGCGACCTGGCGGCCATGTTCGAACTCGGCCATCGCGCGGACGGGCTCCTCGCCCAGGCCCTCACCCATGCCTCCTGGGTCCACGAGAACCAGGCGGCGGTTTCCGCCGCCCGCCAGCGCGACAACCACCTCCTCGCCCACCACGGCTCGCACGTGGTGAACCACCTTGCCGCCCACATCCGCGTCCGCCAGGTCCTCGCACACAGCCTCACCCCCGACGAGGACGAGGCACGCATCCTGACCGTCTCTGACGACGACACCGCCCGGCTCGGTGCGACCCTCCAGCTCGCGGAAGGGCTGCTGACGAGTCGCGGTGAGAGCGGACAGAGCCGCGCAGCGGTGTCGGACGCCACCCAGGCGGTTGTCGCCGCGGCCTGGCGCACCCACGGGCCTCGGCTGCTGAGGCGCCGGCCCGCCATCCTCGACGACTGGCTCACCGGCCTGGAACACCAGCACGACCCGGTGACCATCCTTGCCACCATGGCCACCACATACGGCATCGACCACGAGTACACGTACGACGTCTCGGGGCCAGACCACCTGAAGAGCTTCACCGCCACGATCAGGCTGCAGGACGTTCAGGGTCGGGTCCACCAGTGGACGGAGCGTCTGCCCGGAACTCCCGGAAAGCCGGAGGCGAAGAAGGCGACCGCCGAGGCCGTCCTCGATATCCTCGCCACGCCCGTCAACGGTGCCGTCGACGATCTTCCCGTCCCGGAACGGGACCTGCTCGTCTTCCTCCTGCGGGCTCAGCTCGATGGCCTGGGCCGGCCGACGGAACGGCAGCGCGCCCGGATGCTCGCCCGCGGCGACCTCGGCACCGACCTCCTCACCACCGGCGATACCGAGGCGTTTCTTGCCTGGGCAGAACGCGTCCGCCTCCTGCTCGGACCGGACGGCCCGGCCGTACCGGATGCGCTGCGCGAGCTTTACCGGAAGGTCCTCGATGACACGCGAATCGGGGCCGGCTCGCTCCTGCGCCGCATGGGCGCAGACCCCGGATCCGACGCCGCGAGCGTGGTCCGGCGAAACGCGGCGGACGCCGTGCGGCGAGCGCTCAGCAGCGGGCCGCAGGCCGCCTCGGTCCGAGACATCGTGCAGGGCTGGTGGCGCGACCAGGCCCCGGCCACCGGCGTCACGGTCCGCGATGACATGCGTCAGGACGTCTTCCGTCCGCTTCCCGTCCACCTGGGCGCGTTGGACGAGACCCTGACGTGGTGCGGCGAAGCCGCCGAGGCAGCCGGCACCCGCATCGACGTCGAGCTGACGGTTCAGGACGGCACGTTGCACGTCTGGCTCGGCCTCGACAAGGTGGACATCCGAGCGGCCTGCGACGATTTCGCCCGCCTCCTGTCCCGCACCCTTCCGTTCACCGACTGCCTGGTCGGTGACGACCATGTACTGCTGCGCCTGCACGGCGATCTTGAGACGGCTCCCCTCCATCCCCTGGCCACAGCGGGCATGGATACCTACGTCTCCGTGCCGCTTGATCGGCGGAGGCTCCCCAGGGAAGTCGAGCCAACAGGAGCACAGGACGTGCAGCCGTACTCGTGAGCCCGCTCCGCGAGCCAGGCCACCGGCCCCAACTGCTCCGTCGCCACAGTTCAGAGGACGGTCCTGGGCCCCGGTTCCAGTCGGCCGCTGGCCCAGGGGTAGGACGCCCATCCCTGGACGAGGATCGGGTTGAGGGAGTTCTCGTGCCCGTTCAGGCATTCGTTGAGTGCCCAGGTGGAGCGCTCGGGGTCGGCCGCCCGGTCCAGGAGTAGAGAGCTGGGTGTGGTGTCGGTGAGGGTCACCAGGCGTTCGACTTCGTGGGCTGCGACGACCGTTGTCGGGATGTCGGCGGTGGGCAGGTTGAGGTGGGGCAGGTTGGCGTTGGCGACGGGGAACGGTTCAAGGGTGACGATCAGTGCCTGGCGTGGACGGTCGGTCGGAATTTCGGCGAATGCCGGATGGCGCTGGTCGATCTGGGCCGAGGTGGCGTTGACCTGGCGGAAAGCGCGGGCGAGTTTGCTGTCGGTCTCGGCGACGCCAAGTTCCAGGCCGAGGCGGGCGTTCTCGGTCGGCATCATGGACTTGACCTCCACGAGCAGCACCAGGTCGTCGAAGACGACGAACCAGTCGACGCTTTGCAGTTCGTTCCGCTTGACCCGGTACGTGATCTCCGAGATGACATCGACGTCCGGTATCAGGCGGAGCTGGCGGCCGACGTACTCCTCGAAGAGATAGCCGGTCTCCTGGAGGAAGTCGGGTCCGAAGTGCTCGCGTCCTGTGTGGTAGATGCCGGACGGAGTCGCTTTGCGCCAGACCAGCTGGGGGGAGGGGCACAGCAGGCCGGGTCCTAAGCCGGTGACCGCGGGCCGGCCGAGCAGCGGGTTGTACGTGAAGCGCCGCAGTTGGGCCGCTTTGCCGCCGGCCACTCTCGCTAGGTTCTGCGTGGTGTGCTTCTCGGCTGCTTTGACGGAGGCCACGTCGGTGGCGAAGTGCCGTTCGATGACGCGTAGGACGGTGTCTCGGCTGACGGTGCGGTCGAACTTTTCCCCGTCCGGGCTGTCGTAGAGCGCGGGATCGAATCGCCCGGCGTTCAACAGTGCGCATCCCCACAGCAGTTGCGCGGTGCCGACGTAGTCGGGCAGCGGGCAGCCGAATACCTCGGTGTCCCAGCCGGAGACCATACAGCGGGGCTGGCGGTGTGCAGGGAACCGTGTGTGTAGGTACAGCGCCGCGGTACGGGCGAGACTGGCGAACTCCGGGGCCTGGAAGGCCATCTGTTCGCCGCCCAGGCGCATCATAAAGTCCCTCAGGCGGACCGCGTCCTCGTCGGTGCCATGCAGGGTCGGTTCCTTCAGGCTGGAGTACGCGGCCAGGATCTCCAGTAGATCGCGCTCGGTGGCTTCGGAGCGCAGGTGCTCGGTGCCGTAGGCCAGGCTGACACGGGCCGCGTCAGCCAGCGCCCACGGCGTGTACTTCAGAGAGGGACTTTCCAGCCAGGGCTGTGGCCGCTCTGGTGTGCTGTAGCGCGCCGCCGCAGCGGCGATCAGAGGCAACAGTGAGCTGGGACGATGCCGCCGGATGCGCTGGCGGTATTCGTCCTCCGTCACCAGCCGGTCGTACAGGTACGCAGCCATCCCGCCATGATCCTCGCCGTAGAGGAATTATTCGAGCAGTTTCTCCTGGTCAGTGCTGAACGCACGTATGCTCCGGGCAGCGTCCGATTGAAACGGATTGTTCGCTCCCGTAATCGGCGCAAGCCTGGCTGCCGCCAGCCGAGAGTTGTCTCTCGGACTGGGCGTCTGCGGATGATGACCTGGCAGTCCCTCTCTGCCAGTCCTTGCGTCTGCGGGCCGCTCCGCGAACGTCGGCTACTTGTCCGGTCGGGGGCCGGCACTGGCGTAGTAGAAGGCTCGTGCCTGTTTGACACGGTCCCGGGAGTCGCCATGCTCCGTTCCCTCAACGTTCAGCGGCGGGCGCAGTTGGGAGATCAGTTCCTTCTCCAGCGGGATCGGTTGGGGGCGCTCGGTCCAGGTGAGGGTGAGGTGGTGGTGCATCCAGTGGGTGAGGCGCTGCTCGTCCTCGGGAACCAGGACGACGCGGTCGGTCCAAGTGGTGCGGTAGCTCTCGGCGGCCATAAGGAGTCCTGCCAGGGTTCGACGCAGGGTGGACCGTCCGGAGTCCCTCAGGTGGTTGGAGGCGACGCGGGAGCGCAGCCGGCTGGCTTTGCCGAGGTAGAGCAGTCGCCGTCCAGGATCGAACGAGTTGACCGGGCCGGGGAAGGAGGTCAGGATCTCGGGCGGTGCCCACCAGGCGTACACCCCTGCGGTCGTGGGCAGGGCGATAGTCGCGCGGCTGAGGGGGTGCGGTGTGGAGAGTAGATCGGCTGTGGCCTGCTGAACGGTCGCGTCGTCGAGCATGAGCGCACCCTAGGCGCGACGGCGCGGATATGTCACCGCCTGCGGTGCCACCCCGCAGCTTGATCAGAAAGACGCCTCAGCGCGGGCGAACGCCAACTGCTCACTCGCCCGCGCGGTCCTCATCCAGCCGTCGATCCTTGTCCTGGACGAGGCCACGTCGTCCGTCGACACCCGCACCGAAGTCCTGACCCACCGCGCCATGGCCGGCCTGCGCACCGGCCGCACCGGCGTCGTCATCGCCCACAGGTTGTCGACGATCCGCGACGCGGACACCATCTCGCCATGGAGGCCGGGCGCATCGTCGAACAGGGCAGGCGCGAGGAGCCGTTTGGCGGCCGGTGACGCCTACGGTCGCCTATAGGAGGCTTGTGGTCCCCGGGCCGTAAGACCCATTGTTGGTAAGGGAGTCAGGACTCACTGGGCAGGCAGTGACCGCATCGCTCCCACTGCGTGGGTACCTCACCATCGGTGGGGAACCTCAGCAGTTCGCCACCGCGGTAACCCCGCCGGAACCAGTCGCAGTCCGTGCCGGCGTGGTAAAAGTCGCTCGTCGCCGTGGTGACGAACTCGTCATCGAACTTCCAGGTGCCAGGACGCATGAACCGCCCGTATGCGTCCTTTCGCAGGCCGGCGTCGATGCCACCGTTCTTGCCGCCACGGCTGTTGCGAGTGTTGACCCCGCATGCCTCGGCGAACTCGTAGACATCGAAGTTCGGGTCGTTGTATCCGAGCACCTGGGCGGTGACCCACATCGCGTTGGTCTTGACGCGCCGTGCCTCGTCGTCGGTCAGGGCCCGCTCGGTGAGCTTGGAGTTGGAGTCGCTGGCGCGGCTGTGACCCGCTCGGTCAAGCCGCCAGGGGGCATCGGACCAGTCGTGGTTCCGGATCTCGGCAGCGAACTCCTGGGCGATCTTGCTGAGGGCCATATCGTCCTCCGATCGGACGGCCTGGCCGCCCCCGACAGGGCGGCCAGGCGACGGTACGCGCCAACGGCCAGCAGCCGCAATAGCCCAGCTGACGCGGGAGCGGAGTGTCCGGTGTACACCGGGGATTCGTGGTGCGCTGTACCGAGTAGACCGTGAGGTCCAGTGGCGCTCGCTCCCCCATTGAACGAGTGCTTGGTGCACGGTGGGCAGGCGCACCCCCGTCGTCTGCCTGCCAGGCGCACGTCTTACCGGGACCGACTCATGTCGCCTGGCGCGCCCCCGGTACTCCGGGCACTCATCAACAAACTGCAACACCCGCTTTGGGAGTGGGATCGAATCTTGCCGGGGGTGCCGGAGCTGCGACGCTGTGCTGTCCTGCCTGGTCAGCGCATAAATCGTCTTCACCGAAGATGATGACACCGTAGCGTGGGGGTACGACAGCGACGGTGACTCGGCTGGCCAGCCTGCCTTCAGAGCGGGGTAGTGAAAGGGCGCGCTTGGAACGACGAAGCCCCGCCGGAAGCGGAGCCTCGTCGAAGCTGGCTTAGTGCGTGGGGCGGCATCCGGCGCGCGCATCGTTATACTCCGGATCTCCGCTTTCGAGGACGCGGAGTAGAGACGCCGTGACAACACGCGTCCTACGGCCGATGCGTAGCACACGGCACGGAAACTGCCCGTTGCGGATCAGGTCGTATCCCTTGGCCCGTGAGAATCCCAGCGCCTTTGAGGCGTCCTCCACGCTCCCCGTTCCGTCCCAGGTGGCGCGGATGTGAGCGGGGCTATAGCGAGGGCCCAGAGTCTCTTCGATCTGCGTGTGCATTCCGATTACTTTCGTCTTGGCGGGTAGCCCGTGCCGGGCCTACGGACACCGCATGCGCCGGTCATCGCGGTGACCGTCAATAATCCGCGTTATCGCCGGTTTGGCTAACCGGCGATTTGGGGCTATGTTGCCTCGCTCGCCGTGGAGGGGCTCACTCTGACGGCGTGAGGCACCGAAGAGGAGTCGGCAGAGTCCAGCACTTCACAGCATTGCCCAGCACTGTGACGAACGGTTACCACGGATGAGTTGGTTGTTGCATGGGTCGCAGTTCGCCCGTTGCACCACTGCAGGTCAATTGGGGTCTGGCTCTTCGGGGTCAGGCCCCTTAGTTTTCACCGTGCTGGATAGGTGCTGGATTTCCTGACCCCTCGTCACCTGCCTCAACTCCGCACCTGCACTGTGCTGGATTCGTGCTGGACGCCGACGAATCACGGGTACCACCGACCTGCGTGCTGCGCGCCGGGGCAGCTGACCCAGTTGATCGGGCATCCGGCACACCTTCTTCACGTGACTCGCGCCGGTTGCGGAAACAAATCTCTGCCCGTCCGACGTTGTCCATCTCATATGCGACAACGGGAGTGGTCGGCTTGAAGTTGTTCCGGACGGACGCATCGAAATGTGGCGTGAGCGAGGTCATGCCGCGTCTTGTTGAGGTCGAGGCAGATGTGCAGGGTCTCGTCGAGGCGCACATGGAGACGCTGCTAGGCGTCCGTTTCCTGGCGAGTGAGTACGGCACCGGGACGGTCCACAAGGGCCGGATCGATTCGCTCGGGCTGGACGAGAACGGATCGCCGGTCATCGTCGAGTACAAGCGCGGCATCGACGCCGGCGTCATCAACCAGGGCCTCTTCTACCTGGCGTGGCTAATGGACCACCGTGCCGAGTTCGAGCACCTGGTCCGCGACCGGCTCGGGATGAGGGCCGCGTCCCAGGTCCTGTGGAGCAGCCCTCGCCTGATCTGTATCGCCGGCGACTTCACGCGTTACGACGTGCACGCCGTGCACGAGCACCGGCGGTCGATCGACCTGGTTCGCTACCGACTCTTCGGGAGTGACCTGCTCGGGCTTGAGTCCGTGGCGTCCGGCAGCGGCGGCATGCAGGTGGCACGCCGAGTCCGCCGCCAGGCGGTTGCCCGGGCGACAGCCGACGTCCAGGATGCGTCGATGGTTGAGCTGGCGAGCGCGGTCGATGAGGCACTGCTCGGGCTCGGGGGCGGTGTGAACCGCGTCGAGCGCAAGACGTACCGGGCGTACCAGCGGCTGCGGAACTTCGCCTGCCTCTGTCCGCCGCAGCGGAGCAAGCTGCTGGTCTACCTGAAGGTGGACCCGAAGGACGTCGACCTTGTCCCGGGATTCACCCGGGATGTCTCCGGTCTCGGTCACCACGGGACGGGTGATCTGGAGGTGCAGTTGCGTACGCCGAGGGATGTGGAGCGGGCGCAAGATCTGTTCCTGGCGAGCTACGCGGCGGCGTGATCGCTGGCGGTTTCCTCGGTCGGGCCTGCTCGTGTGGGCGGTCGGGACCTCGTCGCGTGATGGACGCGGGGACAGGACGTGGCGGTGGATTACCAATGATGCGCGGGGTCGCCGGTTTGGCTAACCGGCGATCCCTCGCTATGTTGTGCCGCCGCCTCGGCCTCCTGGAGTCAGACGCTCTGAGCGATCGTCGCCACGCCTAGCAAGGTTGCCGCCGAGGCGTATTTCACTACGCTGGCATCCCCACGATTGGGTGCCGGGCTTCCGCCAAGGTGGCTGAACTACTCCTGGCCGGCGGTCGCTTCCGCCTCGTTGTCCTCCTGAGGGGGGGCGGTACTGCGGGTGGTCGAGGTCCATCTGCTGGGCAGCGTGGAGATGGACGGGGTATCGGGTTCGGTCGCTCCATGCCTGGGGACGGTTGCACAGGCGCGCTGGCGGAGGCGAGCCCGTCCTGGGCGACGGTCCCGACGGAGCTCGCCGCCATGCTTCGCGACCCAGGCTGATACGGCGAGCACGTCGGCCGACTGGCGGGAAGCCGACGTCACACGCGTTCGTACAGGGAATCCTCCGCCTCCCTCAGCTCGCGTTCGACGGCTTCGGTGAGGTTCGGGTTGTCGATGAGGACGCCGAACTCGACGTTGTTGTTCTCTGCGCTCCAGGAGAAGTTCGCGCTGGTGACCAGGAGGAGGTGGTGGTCGATGGCGAGGAACTTGGCGTGGTTGCGGACGTAGCCGCCGTCGAATTCCTTGGTGCGCCAGACCTCTGCCGGGGCCAGGTGCTCAGCTACCTCCGAGGTCGTTGGTGACCAGTGTTGTCCGCTGCCGTCGGCGGCCCGGGTGTCCATGTAGACGCGGACGGCAACGCCGTCGCGCTGCGCGGACGTTCGAAGTGACGTCCAGAGCGCCGAGCTGCGCTGGAAGTTGAAGGTCGAGCAGGTGATCGCGTGGCGGGCGCTGTCGACGAAGCGGGTGACCGAGGTGGTGAGCGGTCCGCTCTGGGCGAGGTGTCCGGGCATGGTCCACAGCGGTGACAGCGTGGTCGGAAGTGCCCGTGCCCCCTCGATCGCTCTCAGGACCAGGATCTGTTGGGGTGCCGCTCCGGGACCGCCGCCGACGGCCTCCAACAGGCGGCGGATTTCTGCCCGTTGGCCGACGGCGACGACCTTGAGGGCGGTGGTCAAGGTGTCGCCGTCGGCCAGGCGGTCCGCTATGTCCTTGGCCTCGGTTCCGGTCAGGAGCCGACCGAGCTGGCGTGGCGCGTTCGCGTCACTCATGGGTCTGGAAGAAGCCGAGGTCGCTGCCGGGCAGGTCGAGGAGGAAGCGGCGGTCGAGGAAGCGGTTGGCGCGCTCGCAGGAGGTCTCCGAGGCCATGACGCAGCAGTGGCAGGCGGCGCCGTGGAGGAAGTCCTCGGGATCCTGGGGGGTGCGCTTGGAGCAGATGGGGTCGGAGGAGCAGCGTGTGGCCTTGCGCAGTGCGCTGTTGACGACGCGTTGGAGGCGTGTGGGCTCGCTGAGCTGTACGAGGCCGCCGAGGGTGCCGTCGCTGTCGGAGGCGGTGGTGCAGATGAGAAGGCCGGCCGCGGGGTCGCGGCCTTCGGCGGCGGGCCATGCGTAGAGGCGTTCGCTGAGGCTGGCGGCCGAGTAGCCGCAGGTGAGGGCGAGTTCGCGGATGAGGATGTGGGCGAGGGTGTGGACGAGCCAGTAGCGTGGGGGCTTCAGGCGGCTGTCGGGGTCGATCTGGCCAGCGGTGTCGGAGAAGCGGCGCTCGAAGTTTCTGCGGTGTGCCTCGCGGTGGAGTTTCCAGAGGTCGGTGTCCAGGACGTGCTTCTCCCATGCGGCGACGGCGTTTTCGTCGAGCTGGAGGAAGATGCCTTCGCCGCGGTCCTCGGTGGCCACGGTCCAGCTCGGCCGGGATGTGCGCGTCAGTGGGGCCAGGCGGCGCGGGAGGTCGCCGACGCGGTCCATGTCGTCGATGCGAGTGAAGCCGACCAGGGCATTTACCTTGCGGAGGCGTTCGACCGCGAGTACACGGGTGATCTCGGGGTGGAGGGCGTCGCCCCGTTTGCGGGTAGCGAGGGTGAGTCCGCTCTTGGGGTCTTCGACGCGGGTGCCGACGATGTCACGCAGCAGGTAGCGCCATTCGGGGACGAGGAGGTCGACCGGGTCCCAGTCGCGGAGCTTCTCCTCCTGTTCCTCCGGGGTGTCGGTGGGGGCGGAGGCGGCCTGCAGGACCTGCTCCAGGTCGTGGTCGGACAGGCCGGTGACGTCGACGCCGCCATCCATGCCGAGCAGGTCCCGGATCATACCCAGGTTGTCGCGGTATTTGGCGAGTTTGTCGCCTAGCGCGGTGCGGACCCGGTCGGCCAGGTCGCTGGCCTTCTCCTCCTGAGACTCCGGCATCACGATGATGGACTGGGTGGCCGGGAACCACAGATTGGAGGCGCCGACGAGCATCAGCCGGGTCTCGTTGCGGCAGCCCTTGGGCTCGAAGGCGTCCAAGTGGGGGTGGCGTCCGCGGCACTGCGGGAGTTTCGCCCTGCCAGCCTCGCCCTGGGCCTCGTTCATGGGCCGCCGCATGTCGCAGGACGCGCAGTGGATGACTGCCGAGGCTCCCTTGCCGGCGGTCCGGTCGACCATCTTCAGGGCGGGCAGCTCCGCCTTGCTGCACGGCTGTCCGCGGTGCACCCACAGGTCGTACGGAAACTCGTCCAGGTGCCCGTCGACGCAGGCCAACAGATACCGGGCCGGGATGGCGGTGCGGCGCATCGGCTTACGAGCGCCGGCGCCCGCGCGGCCCGTGCACTTGGCGTGCTCGAACACGGCCAGGTCGGTGCGGAAGGGGTGCGTGTTGCGGTAGTCGAACTGGGTGAGCAGTCCGAGCATGTCGCAGCCCGTGCAGCGCAGCCATTGCGGGAAGACCCGGGAGGGGACTCCGAGGTCGTTGCCTTCGGCGGAGCGGCTGTGCTTCTTCGGTTGCCAGGGGTACGGCCGCAACTGGACATCGGGGGAACGCAGCATCATCCGGACTACGTCACGCAGGCGTGGAGCGTGGATCTGCGGGGGTGCGGAGTCGCGGCGCCGCCAGATGCGATCCCAGTCGTCCAGGCCGGTGGGCATGATCGTGAACTGCGGCAAGTCCATGATCGCGCCGGGGCCGTAGGTGTACAGCAGGGAGGAGGGGCGGGCCGAGCCGACCTTGGCACGGTTGTGCTTGGTGGCCTTCTCCGCCTCCTGCTCCAGGTCGCCCAGCGGGTCGACGGCGTGGGCGACATCGTAGACGAAGCGCGTCTCGTCACTCACGAGTTGTCCTCCGGCATCTTCCACTGAGGGGCATGGTCGGGTGCGCGGTACACCAGTCGCTCCTTGATCGGGCTCACCAGTAGGTTGATCTCCGGCTGCACCTCGCGCATCGAGTTCGCCACGATGAACGGTGCGGCGTCACGTGTGTCGATGCCCGCCTTGGCGTTCTCCGCGCTCATCATCAGCGCGTCGTGTCGACCGTCGTCCAGAACCCTCTCGTACACCAGCGACTTGCGGTCCTCCATGAGGCTCTTGCGGCGCTTGCCCCATTGGTCGAGCCGGTTTTCCAGGCGCAGGCGGGCACGGGTGGCGGCGTCCTCGTCGCCGGCCCGCGTGACGCGACGGACGAGGGCGTCTACGAGTTCGCCCGCGAAGTGCTGCTCGGCTTCAATACGGGCCGCCCCGTCCTCCGGGGACAGCCCTTGGTCGGCCTTGGCGGCCTGCAGGACGCGGGCGGCGCTGACCAGCACGCCGTCCAGGCCGCGCTCTAGGGAGGTCACCGAGAATGGGGTCACCGACAGCGCCTCCACCTGGGCGTAGAACGTCTCGTGGTAGTGGCGGAACTGCTCGAAATGGGCGAGGTCCCTCGGCCGCGCCCAGTTCCCGAGTGCGACCACTAGTCCCGGCCGGTCCGCGGTACGGCCGACGCGGGAGGACGCCTGGATGTACTCCGCGGTGTTCTTCGGCTGCCCGACCACGAGCATCAGGCCGAGGCGGGTCACGTCCACACCCACCTGGAGCATGGAGGTGGCCAGGACCACGTCGTACGGATTGACCTCACGCGTGGGCTCCGGCTTCTTCGCCTCCCGCAGCGCGCGCCGGTTGCGCTTGCCCGCGGTGGAGTCGAAGCCCGGGTCGAACGCTGCCGCCATCTGGTCCAGGGTCGCGGTGATGTCCGCGCTGGCCACGCGCGAGGTCAGCTCGGCGACGTGCAGCGAACCGTAGTCGGTGCCGGTGCGGCGGGGGAGCTTCGACCAGGGGCGGCCCTTGGCGAGCGCGGTCTGGATGTCGTCGCTCATGTATCGGGCCATGCCGGCGAGTTCACGGGTGGCGCTGAAGTAGCCGACCAGGGTCATGTACGGATCGGCCACGCTGCCGGAGCGGTCGAGAAGCAGTTGCCCGCCGGCCAGGAGAACCTCGGCGACCCGGATCTCCGCTGTGGTCAGGCGCACCCCCGTCGTGCTGATCCCGACGTACCGGCGTCCCGGGTGCTTCTCGGAGACCGGGATCTCCTTGGAGAAGTAGGTGTTCCCGGCGTCCAAGACCTGCGGCGGGAAGATGGTGACGTCGCGTCCGTACAGCGCGCGCACCTGCTCGGAAGCGTTACGGGCGGTGGCCGTGGAGGCGACGAGCAGCGGACGCACTGGGCGCCCGTCCTTGGTCCGCCAGTCGGTCATCACGTCAATGGCCACCTCGAACAGGCCCACCGTCGTGCCGAGTGCCCCGGTGATCAGGTGCAACTCGTCTTGAATGACCAGATCCGGGGGCCGCAGCCGCGTGGCCGGGTGAACGGGGGCCGCCGGCCAGCCGTCCTTCTTGGGATGCTTGCTGCCGTCCTTGATGTCGCACTGCTGATAGTCGGGATGCACGAAGCCGTGCCGTTCACAGCGTCGCGAGACGTGCCCGAACAGCGAGGCGGCCTCGCCCTCCCGCGCCAGGCGGGCGAACTTGTCCACAGTGGCGATGACGAATGCCGGCGCGAGCCGGTAGATCTCCTCGTCCACCGTGAGCACCGGCAGCCCGTCCGGCACATCACCGCCGTCGGCGAACGGGCAGTCGGCCAGCTCGTCCCCGCAGTACACGTACACTCGGCGCAGCGCGGGCTCCGTGCGCACATCGCGCGCCTCGACCCGCGTCCCGCACCACGGGCAGCGCTGGATCTGTAGCACCGTCAGCCGATAGCCACGACCCCCATGGGCTTTCTGCAACTGCTCGGCGGCTTCGTCGTACCGCTTCGGGCTTACATCGGTACCGACCCACAGCCCGATCCGGAACGGCTCCTCCCCCCACGTCCCCACATCGTCGCGCCGCGCCAGCTCCGCCGCGCACACCAGGGCGGTGGCGCGCTGGAACTGCTGGGCGGTGAGCAGGCGCAGCGTGTACCGCATGAGGACGGCGACCCCGGACCGCCCGTCCAGCGGACCGTCGAAGGCATCCACGACGCCCTGGCGGCGCCGGATCGCGAACGTGTAGGCGGCCAGACCCAGATACGCCTCCGTCTTGCCACCACCGGTCGGGAAGAACAGCAGTTGCGCCTTGGCCAGATCCCCCGACCGCTTCTCGGCCGCCGGGTCGGACAGCAACGGCAACTGCATGAGCACGAAGGCGAGCTGGAAGGTACGCCACGAATGCGCCAGCGCCCCCTTCTCCGCGAGGATCGCCTCGCGAGCCTCATCAATGCTCTCCTCCGGTCGGCTCGCCCGCCGCTCCGCGACCTGGGACTGCACACGCTGATCAGCCATCACCCGGTTCATGAACCGGAAGCAGCGCAACGCCTCCTCGTCCCCGAGGAGATGCTTCAGACCCTCCTCAAGCTGGCGTTGCACCCTGCGCGCCTCGGTGACCGCGTCCAGACCCTCGGACCGCAGATGCTCCGGAAGAGCTTTGGCCCGCTGCTCCTCGCCGTCCAGCCAGGCGGTGTAACCCGCGACGATCGGCTCAAGGCCCGTACGCAGCTCGTCGGTCGACGCCCCCTGGAGCTTGCGCATGTCCAGCAGGGCCGCGCCAATCTCCTCGGCGGCCGTCTGCGGCGTCTCGCTCACCGGCAGCCACGTCGTCCAGACCTCGCTGGCTCGGCGTGCTCCCTCGGCCACCTGCCAGTCCACCGAGCAGGTCCGGCCATGGGCGAACTCCAGACGGTTGCGGTACTGAAGCCGAAGCCGCCGCAGCTCATCGTCCGGCTCCTCACGCGTGTCCAGGAGTACGTCATTGACCGGCAGGAACACTTCAGCTCCACCAGCCGACACCGACAGCTTGGTCTGGTACAGCCACGCCTCGACCGGGATCTTGCGAGGCGTCTCCCGGTCATTGCACAACGCCACCTCGATCAGCCGGCAGCCACGCTCGGAGTCGTCATAACGATCCACCCGAAGCAGGACCTTGTCCTTGAGTACGATCTCGGTCGTGCGAGACGGCTTCAGGTCGGCAACCTTGATCGCCTTCGCTATGGCGTGCGGAGTGCGCTGGAAGCGACGGAGAGCCGGAGCGGGTGCCGCGCCGTCGCCCCCGCCGCCTTCGGTGCCCTCCCCGCGCTTCTCCTTCACCGGCTCGTACGTGCCCCACGAGGCGGTCACCGTGAACTCGTCCAGATCATCAGGGATCTGGAAGCGCAGCCCCATCGACGCCGGGATCATCAGCCCACGCTTCTGTGGCTGGTCCTCGACCTCGTCCTCATCCGAACTAGCGCTACTGTCGTCGACGGCGGTGAGCGGCACGCCCCGGCTCTCGGCAGCGTCCACGGCGTCGCCTACATCAGTTGCAGCGTCGTCCGATCCAGCCTCGCCGGGGTCGTCGTCGCCAGCGGTGAGCCGCACGGGAGCGATCCGGCCGATCAGGTACGCCGAGTCAGGGACCCCCTCGAGGATCTCGTCCGGGCCGTTGGCCGGGCCGAGGAGCTCACGCTCCAGGATGTCGACCAGGTTCTCGCGTGCCGTCCAGGAACGGTCGTCGGGGTCGAGAGCGAGCCGGTAGGCCAGGGTTTGGGGAGTGCCGCCTGCCGCTGCAGGTTGGGCGCCGTCACGCCGGGGGGTGGTCACTCGTCGCCCTCCTCTTCCTCGGTTGCCTCATTGTCGTCGGTGGGACTGACATCACCCTGCGAGGCAGCGCGACGATGGTTTTCCTCGAGGAGGCGGTCGAGGATCTCCACCCGGGCAGTGGGGCTCACCGTCCAGCGCTCCATCTGGCGGTAGGTGTAGAAGCCGTGCCCCAGAGAGACGTCATCCCAGCCGTAGGCAGCCATAACAGCTCGGTCGACCTCGGCATGGATTTCGCGGAGGCGGGCCACGTCGGGGTCAGCGGAGTCGGAGATAGCGCGGTCGTTCACCAAGTTGTAGAGCTTCGTAAGATTGAGAGCGCGACGGAGCATGATCTCGCGGCGCACGTCGTTGAGGGTGCGGCCTACCTCATCGAGTGCACCTTGCACTCGGGGGCGAGGGAAAGTCAGGAAGACATCTGACGGTGAATAGTTGACGTCTGATCGCATTGTTGCGCCGTATTTAATCGCCCACAGTTGGTGAATGCTCGACGAAAGCACCGCTTGGTCGACATATGAATCAGTAGCGAAGACGGCCATCTTATGGCTTATTACCTGTTTCGCGGACACGCGCATTGGCATAACAGTACTGCTCACCAGCACAATCGTGAGCATCTCGTCGAGGTCGCGGATCGCCTCCCGCATCGCAGGGGCATTTCGCGTAAACCGCCACCAGATTTCCCGACGCTGCCGATTCCTATTTCGCGCTCGTTCAGGTTTTACGCGTTCCAGGATTCGCTGGTACGGAAGCTCGTAGGTCTGCGCCTCTTGCTCCGAACGGTCGTTGAAGTCGATGACCCAACGGCTGGCCTCAAGCGTTGGACTACCGTTGATGTCCTTCTTTCCATCGGGGTAGGGGAAGACAACCTCCTTGTTTCTGGGGTCTGCCTCGATCAAGGCCGCAGCCTCATCGGGCTCCAGTACAAACCCTGCGCCCAGCACGTTGCAGCCCTGGAAAGCAAGACCAGTGTTCTCTGTCAGTCGCTTCGGATCGCCGCCCACTCGACCGCCCGGTTCCAGCAGAGTAGAAATACGCTCGACCTCGATATCGCCCTCAATTTCAGCGATGATCCGGGGAACCTCTGGGTTGATGCCAGCTCGACTGCCCCACACCGCCGCGTACTCCAGGTTGGCGCTAGCCGCAGGCCACGACCGGCTCTGGATCGCGCGGGTGATCGTGAAGCCCTTCGAGAAGAGCTGGTCGAGGCCGACCTGCCGGGTGTCTCCCTGGGCGACTGTGTTCGTTGCAATGAGGCCAAGTCCACCATGCTTCGTCAGCAGCCCATGAGCACGGAGGAAGAAGTACGCCACCAAATCCGCACTCCCCTTCCTCCCTCCAGCAAGTGTATTAACGAACCAGTCACGGACGTTGGTCCCCATCAAGCCGGTGAGCTTCTGTCCGCCCAAAAACGGCGGATTTCCGATAACGGCGTGGAACCCACCCCGCTCCATCACATCCGGCACCGCCAGAATCCAGTGCAGCGGCTTCCATCGCTCGTAGTCCGTCGTCACCGTTGGTGTGAGCCCGGCCTCCTGGATGCCGTCAAGCATCGCCCGGTCCGCGTCCCCGCCATCTGCCGGGTACGCCTTCTCCACCGCAATCCGAAGATCCTCGTACGCTGCCCTCAACACCTTCCCAGGCTTTCCACCCCACCGCAGTCCGGCCGCCGTCACTCCGTCCGCGACGTCAGCAAGCTGCGCCGTCAGTTCCTGGTACCGGCGCCACTGCCGCCGCTTCGTAGCGGCCGAGCGCTGCGGGTCGCTGTCGTCCACCTCGGTGGCGAGCTGGCGACGCAGACGGCTGGCCTGGTCCAGGATGTCGTCCACGTCCAGGGCGAAGATGCTGAGCTGGTTGCCGGCCGCGGCGGGGTCGATGTGGAGGCGGCGTAGCTGGTCGGCGTTGGTCAGGCCGAGCAGGGCGTTGCCGTGGAGCACCTTGTCGTCGACAAACGAGAACGGAAGCTTCGGGTCCAGCGACACTAGCCACAGCGACAGCTTGCACATCTCCACGGCCATGCCATTGATGTCGGCGCCGTACAGGCAGGTGGCGACGACGGTCCTTATAGCGTGGACGTGCAGGTCGTGCGGTGTCCTTCCACGTGCTTCGCCTTGGCGCTGCCATGCCTCGACGAGCCGGTCGGCGAGGTAGCGGGCGGCTGCGACGAGGAAGGCGCCGGAGCCGCAGGCGATGTCGGCGATGCGCAGGTCGAGGATCTGGTCGGAGTCAATGGGCCGCCAGCCGTCCTGGTCGGCGGTCTGGTGTGGTCCGGGCGAGTAGACGAGAGGTTCCAGCGCGTACCGGACGACTTCCTCGGCCAGCGAGCGGGGCGTGTAGTGCGCGCCGGCGGAGGCGCGCGAGGGGGTTTCCACCAGCAGGACGCCGCTGGGCTCGACCACCAGCGGTCGGTTGCGCAGGTCTCGGCGGATGATTCCGATGTACGGGCGCAGTCGGTCGCGCAGTTCGGGATCGTCGGTGACGTCGCGCAGGGCGATCTCGGTGTCGTCGAGGGTGTCGGCCGTCTTCAGTGCTTTGGTGAGGGCGGCTTTGCTGGACGGCTTCGCGGCCGGCTGGTGCTGCTTTATCCAGGACAGGATCGCGTCGGCCAGCGCGGTCTCGCTGCGCTTGGCCTGGCTGAGTTCTTCGAGGGCGGCGAGGGGGATCTCGGGTTCGGATCCCGCGCTGCCGGTGAGTCCGACGATGATCTCTTCGACGGGTTCGCAGGAGTAGCCGAGCAGACCCTCGTAGATGTAGCCGATCTGTTCGACGTCGATGTCGCTGAAGGAGATCCGTCGTGCTCCGCCGGGCAGCTGGGCGATCTGGACGGCGCGCAGGACTTCGAGCATGACGCGGTCGCTGACCGTGATGGCCAGGGTGTCCTGGGAGTCGCAAGCGGTGAGGAAGGGGAAGCGGGCTGGATCGAAGAGGGAGCCACCGTACTCAGGCAGGCGCAGGTCCTCGAAGCTCGCGCCCCGGTACAGGGCCTGGGAGGTGGCCAGGAGCCGGTGCCAGGTCAGGAACGTGGCGTCGAGGGCCTGTTCGCCCTCCTCCTTCTCGCGGGCGTCGAGGAGATCAAGTTCGTCGCTGATGCCGTATCCCATCGCGAAGAGGCGGCTCTGGGGCAGCAGTCCGCGTTCTTCGGCGAAGAGGAGGAAGACGACGCGCATCATGACGGTGACGGCGGCCTCGTAGACCTCGCCCCTTGCCGCCGGCAGCGGGTCAGGCTCGCCGCGTCGCTGTGCGTCCAGGGCGCCTTCGGACAGGGCTTGGACGATGAGTTCGACGGCGCGGCGGACCTGGGTGCCGAGTGCTTCGGTGATCTTCTCGGCGGCGGTGACGGACTCGCCGAAGAGTTCCGTCAGTCGGTCCTGTTGTTTGCCGCCTACCAGGCGGCGGCGCTGGAGGAGTTCGATGAAGGCGTTGCGGGTCTGGGGCTCTTCGATCCAGGTCTGTGCGTCGACGATGCCGGAGGCGACCATGGTCTGGGGGCGGGCGCTGACGATCGCCCACCAGCGGCCGTCAGTAACGACGCCGATGGGGACGCCGGAGGCGCGCAGCAGCTCTTCCATGCGATCGATGGGGCTGGCCGACCAGCCGTCGGTGAGCGGGTCGCGCAGGGAGTCCGTGGGGTCGGTGATCAGGACGAGGGCGCCGGTGGTGTCGCCGTAGACGAAGGCTCCGTCGGCGCGCACGGTGACGGTGTAGTCGGGTGAGCGGACCTCGGCGGCGGCTGGGGCGGGCACGGTGTAGGAGGCGCCCCAGCGCAGGCCCTGGCGCAGGACGAGGTCGACCCAGGTGTCGCGGGCCTCGCGGTACAGGGCGAGAGCGGCTTCGTCGCCCGGGCGCTCGTCCCAGTTCTCCCATGCCTTCTCGAAGGCGGGCTTGGCGTCCTTGATGGCGTCGAGCGCCCGGGAGTCGGGCTGGGGGATGCCCTGAGGGTAGACGCGTTCTAGGGCGGGAACGGCGAGGAAGGGGCCGTCGGCGTCGACGAGTTCGAGCCAGGCGCGGTGCAGGGCGGCGGCGGTCGGGGGGTAGCGGCGGCTCATGCCTTGACCATTCCGTTCTTCGCGTCTTCGGGGCTGAGGGCGAACACGACCGCGGCGGCGGATACGTAGGGCTTGATATCGCTGTAGCGTTCCAGGATCGAGGCGATCTCGCGTGCCTCCTCGTCGTCCAGGCTGTCGAGACGCTCGTTCATGTGGTGCAGGTCCCGGCGTCGCTGCTTCTGCTGGTCGTCGGTGAACAGCAGCTCTTCCTCGGCGCGGATCTCCTGCTCCAGGCGGTCACGGGACTCGCGCAGGTTGAGCCGGAAGGCGCCGAAGATCTCGTGGGCGCGCTTGATGTCGGCTTCCCGGCGCTGGGTGAGTGCCTCGGTGACCTTCTCCTGTCGGCTGGCGCTCTTGCGTTCCATTGCGGTCAGCAGGCGTGTGCGCAGCCGGGAGCCGTCGTCGTTCCACTGCTCGGCGAGGTGTGCACGTACTTTCTCATCGGCGAGGAGCAGATCGGCAGCGTCGAGGGTCTTGTCGAGGACCTGTTCGACCTTGGACTCGGCAAGGGCCTGACCGCGCAGCCGGACGCCCGTCAGGAACACCTCCTCGTGCAGACGCAACCCGCCGCGTCCGACCAGGACGAGCCGGGAGACGGCGGCGACACATGACTCAGGAAGGCCGGGGGCGATGACGGCGGTGACCCGGTGCACCGGGGAGTCCGTGCTGAACAACGCGGAGCGTAGGGTGCGGGTGGCGCGCTGCATGAGGGCGTGCCCAAGGTGGATGTGGACCAGGTCCGTGCGGTGTTGCGCAGCCTCGTCGTCGAAGGTGATGGGGCGCGGGACGCCAGGCTCGAGGCGGGTGTCCAGGCCACGCAGGGCGGGCTGCCAGGGGCGGCTGAGGTTCGGGATCTCGAAGACCTGTGCTTCGGTACGGTCGTCGCCGATCTCGATGAGCGGGGGCTGCGAGGTCAGCGTGAGCGCCGTGTCCACCACCCGGCGGGCGTTTGCGGGCGTGAGATGCATGGCGGCCTTGCTCTCGTGGTACGTCTCCGAGAGCTTGGTGAGCTGGCGGTTCAGCTCCATTCCGCCGGCCAGCACGCGGGTAATCACCTCGTTGCCGTCGTCCGGCGCTGTTAGCCGGGCCTTGCGCACCGTCCGGGTGGGGGCGAAGTGTTCCTGCACCTCGGCATCGATGACCTGGTTGACCTTGCCGAGGTCCTTGGTGGCCTGCCCGACCTTGGTCGCGATGATCCCCATGAACTTCATGTCCGCGTCGTACGTCGTGGAGCTGGAGACCGGCACGAAGTGGAAAATCTCCGGGTGTTTGGTCTGCCCGTACCGGTCGATGCGGCCGATGCGCTGCTCCAGGCGGGACGGGTTGAAGGGGATGTCGAAGTTGACCAGGCGGTGGCAGTGGGTCTGCAGGTCGATGCCCTCGCCGGCGGAGTCGGTGGCGAGCAGGATGCGGACCGGGTGCTTGTCCGGGCTCTCGGTGAACCGGGCGCGGATCTTCTCCCGCTCCTCGGTCGGGGTCGAGCCCTGGATGACCTCCAGTACGTGGTTGTAGCCGCGCTGCCGCAGGACGCGCTCGATCCATTCGAGGGTGGCCGCGTACTCCGTGAAAACCACGACACGTTCATTGGTCCAGTGGATGCCGTCCGGCCGGCAGACTGCGGCGAGGAAGTTCAGGAGTTCTTCCAGCCGGGAGTCCGGCTTGTGCTCATAGCGGCGCCCCCACTCGATGAGCGAGGCGATCTCGCTGCTGGTGGCCGCGACCAGGGGGTCCGAGCCCTTGGAGTGGCGCAGCGCGGTGAACTCGGGGTGTTCGGCCGCGCCCTCCTCCTCGTCGGACTGGCCGCTGCCCAGCACCTCTGTGTAGTACTGGTCTTCGTCGTCCATCCGAAGCTGCCGGTCGCCGCCGTCCGCGCCCTCGTACAGCTCAAGGGTGCGGGCAAAGGACCACGGGCTGGACAGGAACCGCTTCTTCAGCAGCATCGCGACGATGTCGCCGCCCGAGCCCTTACCGTTCGCCCGGGCACTGTCGGCCAGCAGCCGCTCCAACTTTGCGAACTGCTGCTGCTCCTCCTCGGACGGCGTGAAGGGAAGGGGCTTCACCTGCCGGGTCTTGAATCCCTTGTCCGGCAGATCGGTCTTCAGCCACCGCACCATCACCTCCTTCAGCGCCTGTTCGTCGATGCTCGCGCCGCGGGTGAACCGGCGACCGTCGATCATCTCCAGGAGGGCGGTGAAGGACTCCGAATAGCCGTTGTGCGGCGTCGCGCTAAGGAACAGTCTGTGCTCGCACGCCTCGGCGAGCCGCATCGTCGCCGTCGTCCGCTTGCTGTCGACCGCGTATCCGCGCTGCCCCGGCGCCGTCGTCGGGCTGGCCGGCGCCACATGGTGCGCTTCGTCGACCACCAGCACGTCGAACGCGTACCGCTTGGCCGTGCCCGCGCTGCGCACATCGGCCAGCACGTCGCGCAGCAGGCGCTGTGCCCGCAGTGACGGCAGCCACGCCATGCTCACGATCACGCGCGGAAAGAGCCGGAACGGGTTGGCGTTCAGCCCGTGGCTCCGCCGCACTTTCGCCATCAGCTCGCTGTTGACGATGACGAAGTCGAGGCCGAACTTCTCCCGCATCTCGTCCTGCCACTTCAGCGACAGGCTCGGCGGACACACGATCACCACGGATCGTGCACGGTGCCTCAGCAGCAGCTCCTGCACGACAAGCCCGGCCTCGATGGTCTTGCCCAGGCCGACGTCGTCGGCGAGCAGCAGGTTCGTACGCGAAGACTGAAGGGCCCGGCTCAGCGGCACCAGCTGGTACGCCTCCACGTTCGCGCCGCTGCGGAAGGGGGCCTGGTAGGAGTTCGCGTCCGCCGAGGTGACCGCACCCCAGCGGACGGCGTCCACGAACGCGGCGAGGGTGTTCGGGTCATCGAACGCTTCCGCCCGCACAGTCTCCGGAAGGCCCTGGTTCGGGGCGAGGGTGTGCCCGACCTCCAGCTCCCAGACCACCGTCAGCTCTTGCCCGAGCCTGTCCTCGTCCAGCGACTGCAGGCTGACCACATGGGTAAGTCCCGGCATGCCCTCGTCTGCGGGGCTACGAGGAAGGCCCTGCTTCTGGATATCGGACACGGCCCAGGTGGAGCCCCGCACCTTGACGACCTGTCCCGGCTCCGGGACCGGCGGAACGGCCGCCGTATTCGGGGTGCTGCTCGCCGATCCCTGCGGATACTCCGTCGCCGTCGCCACCTGGGCAGACTCCTTCACCAATGCCGTCACTTCCGGAGCGTAACCACCCAGGCACATGGGGATAGCATCAGGCCGCAGGGGGTCACAGAAACACCAGTATCTCCGACCTGGCAACGGCCCGCTGCAAGTCCTCGGGACTCGCGGACACCGTGGTCAGCGGATTACGGAAGGGTCGTCTTGGCGAGGGCTCGTCAGTGCGGGCTTCCGCCCGCACCTCCGCGCGATCTCGACCAAGACACACTCGGGCTGGGTCCCCCTGCTGGAATAGATGCCTCCCTGCCCTCGATCGTCACTTTCTATCCCTCACCCGTGGGGCGGGACCTCCGGTGGTGTACGCCGCCGGGGTCGGCGGCGGCCGTCAACGGGATGTCAAGTGCGCCAACTGGAGTCGACGGAGAGCTGGTTGCGGTTGGTCGCTTCCTGCGCGAGGCGCTGGCCGGCAGTGAGTAGATCGTGGGCCTGTGTGGACAGGGGCGGCGGCAGCCAGGCAGTGAGCGTCTCGGCATGGTCGTCGGCAACGAGAGCGGAGGGCGTGGGGGTGTGGCCGAGGAGGAGTCGGTAGAGGTCAGTTGCCGGTGCGATCGGGGGCAGGCCGTGCTGGAGGGCGGTGAGGGACGCGCGAGCAGGGATGGCCAGGCCGTCGGCGTCGAGGTCGCCGTAGTAGAGAATGCGGTGGATGCCGGAGAGTTCTGTGAGGCGGCTGACGGAGGCTTCGAAGGAACGTCCGGCTCCGAAGGCGACGAACCGGGTGCGGCCGGGCTGCTTGGAGAGCAGGTCGTGGAGTGTGGCGTAGGTGTCGCTGTTCTCCACCACTAGAAGGGTGTCGCCGTCGCCGACTTGGTGGTGGGCGAGCGGGGGCGGCTGGCGGTAGGTGGCCAGCTGATCGAGGGTGAGGCGCCCGGGGGCGAACAGCGCGCCGGAGATGAGGGCGTCGAGACGTTTCTCGTCGCGGAAGATCTCGTAGGACCGCTCGCGCAGCGGGATTGGCGTATGCCGTTCGGGGGCGTTGCTGCTGTCCCGGAACCAGCGGTTGCATGCCAGGAGGTCCTCGGTCTGTGCGGCGGTGAGACGGGCGGTGTAGGCCCAGTCGAGTTCCGGGCGCCACGAGACGGGTTCACGCGGTGCACGCGGCGTCGCCTGGGTGGTGGCGGGCAGGCGTACTTGTTCGGGCAGGCGTGGTCGGCCGGCGTCCCAGTGGGCTCTGCTGGTGGGCAGGTTGAGGAGGCGGTGGTCGGCGAGTTCGTGCAGGAGTGTGGCGAGCGCGGTGCGCGCGTGCTCGCCACTGGCCAGGCCGGGCAGGGCTGCGGTGAATGCTTCGACGAGGGTGGCGCGGGACACGGTGGCCTTCTCGGCCCGGGCCTGCAGCGCGGCGCTGAGGCTGGCCGCCGCGGGTGACAGTGGCGGGAGCGGAGGGGGAGAACCGGCGGTCATTGAGCGGGGGTCTCCTTCGTGTACAGGCGTGCGGAGTGGAGGTAGCCGGACGGGACGGCGGCGCTGTCGTCGGGGACGATGCGAGGGGAGGGGACGAGGGCGTGGCGGATGCGCTCGTCGAGGCGGATCAGGGAGAGGCCGGCGCGGGCTTCGGCGTCGTTGCGCAGCGGGATGCACATCGGGAAGCGGGCGGTGACCTCCTCGTCGCTCAGGCCGGTGGTGTAGATGAGCTGGATGCCGAGGGCGGCGGCCATCTCGAACTGGAGGTCGACGAGGTAGGTGGCGTTGGCGCGGCCGATGGGGTTGTCCAGGAGCAGGAGCCCGCCGTTGCGGGTGCGGCTGCGGGGGCCGGGCGAGGTGCGCAGTGCGGCCAGGGCGCAGTAGAGGAGGATGGCGCCGGTGAGTTCCTGACCGCCGGAGAAGGTGGTGCCCATCTTCTCCACGGGCACGCGGGTGATCCGCTGGGCGGCGTTGGGCTTCATGACCTCGGCGGTGAATCCGCGCGGTACGGCCTCCTTGAGGCAGCGCAGGACGACGTCGATGCCTTTGAGTTTGCGGGTGCGGGGGTTTTGGGCGAGGGCGTCGACGGTTTCGCGCATCGAGGCGGCGAGGGTCTGCTGGTCGGGTTTCTTGTAGCGGATGGTGAGGAATTTCTGTCCGGCCCACGGGGCGTCGCCGTCTGGGAAGGCGGAGAAGCGGCTGGCCTGGTCGAGGCGGTGCAGGAGATCGGTGACGTGGGCGCCGAGCTGGGAGGCGAGGGCGTCGCGGGTCTTGGCCATGGCATCCAGGTCGCTGGTCAGTGCGGCGATGCGGGAGCCGAGCGCCTGGGTCCAGTTCTCGGCCAGGGCGGGGATCTTCGCGCCGCCCAAGGCGGAGATCTGCGTGCGCAGCGGGATGTCGAGTCCTTCGAAGCGGACGTCGGCGGCTTCCTCTTTGAGGCGGCTGACGCCGGTTTCCAGAGCGCGGTCGGCGTCGCGGGCAGCCTGGTGGCAGGTGCGGTATTCCTCGGCGGCCTGCCGGGCCTCTGTCTCGGCAGCCTCGGCGGTGCCCGGATAGGGCTCTGCGGCGGCGGGAAGGTCGAGACCGTGAGCGGCGCTTTCCAGGCGCGGCAGGACGGACCGGAACGCCGCAAGGTCGCGGCTGCTGTTGGCCTGGCTGCGGCGGGCGCCGTTGTAGCGTTCGGACGCGGCGCGCTCCGTGGTACGGGCTTCCTCCAGCTCCTGTCCCGCGCGGGCACTCAGGGCGGTGGCATCCTCCAGGGTGGCCGGCGTCCAGGCGGCGGCCTCCTCGCCGGTCAGCGGTGCTGCCGCGGCGGCGGACTTAAGGTGGTCGGTGCGGATCTTCAGCTCGCTCTCCTTGTCACGCAGTGCGTTGAGCCGTTCGTCGAGGTCGGTGAGCTGTCCGGCCACGTCGCGCAGGATGGCGTGGCGTTGGACCTCGTCGGTGGCCCGCGGGTCCGCGCTGAACTTCTGGGCGAGCGCCTGAATCGGCCCGGGCACCTGGTTCCATTCCCTCTGGCACGTCAGAAGGTGTTCTTCGGCGCGGGCGGCGCGCTGCTGCTGGTCTTCCCCGACCTGGACGGCGCGCAGCTCGTCCAGGGCCTGTTCGTAGCGGTGCTTGAGCACGGGGAGAGGCTCGTGCGGTGTGTCGGGTTCGATAGCCGCGTCGCCGCCGGGCGGGGCGGGGACGGCCCGACGGCTCTCGGCATGGCTGTCGGCCTCCTGCCGGGCGGCTTCGATGGCCTGGGCGCGGCGCAGCAGCTCCGCTTCGGCCCGCTTGCACGCGGCACGCAGATCGTCGGCTTCGGTCCGCCACTCCTGGCACTGCGCGGTCAGGGCGGAGATGCGGTCGCGGGCCTGGCCGGCCTCGGTCTCGGCGTCGGCCAGTTGCCGGAGGACGTGCAGGGCGCGCTGGGCTTGACCGGCCCGGTCGACGAGGTCCTCGTACGCCTGCTCCGCCTCGTGTAGGGCGGCGTCGTGACCCTCGGCCGCGTTGCGGGCCTCCTGGGCGGCGGTCTCGGACGCGGCGGCGGTGGTTTGCAGGTCGTTCAGCTGGGCGAGGCGGTCGGGGACGGGCATCTGCGCGCAGGCTTCTAGCCAGTTGGCGAGGTGGCGCTCCAGCTCTCGGGCCTCCGCCAGGCGCGCATTGAGGTCTTGCAGTTGGCGGGTGGCGGCCGTGATGCGCGCGGTGACCTCGCCTCGTTCGCGTTCGGCGGCGTCTTCGTCGTGCAGGGTGGGAGAGGGCTCGATTACGAAGCGGTCGTCGTCGCAGGAGCCCGGGCGCAGCAGGCGCTCGCCGGTGCCCACGGTGACGGCGGTGGCCGGGAGGGGGCGGGTTTGTTCCATGTGGCGGCGAGCGGCGTCCAGGCCGTCGGCGCCACCCACGATGATCCCGCCGACCAGGTCGGGGTGCGCGCGGATGACCTGGGGGTGGGCGTCGGCGGGCACGTTGTCGTGCATCCACCGCCAGCCGGGCCAGGCCGAGATGCCGTGCGTGACAAGGTCCTCACACAGGCGCCGCACGGCAGCGCTGGCCGGGTGCAGGCCCCCGCTCGTATCGAGCACGTCGAGCAGGTCCTGGTCCTCGCGCAGGCCGAGGCGGGTCCCGGTGAGCGTGGTCTCCAGGTTCGCGATGCGGCGTCCGGCGGTCTCCCCCAGCACGGTGGCATGTTCATGGAGCCATTCCAACGCGTCGGAGGCGCGCAGCTCGTCGGGCGTGGCTTCGAGGAGGTCGGCGCACAGCGGCAGGGACTGGATCGCTGTGGCCTGCTTGCGCAGCCGGTCGGTCTGGGCGAGCGCCGCATCAGCCGCGGCACGGTCGGACAGCGCCTGCCGCTGCGTGTCGGCCAGGTGCCGGTGCGCATGGTCCCGCCCGGTGCGGGCAGTCTGACGTGCTTGTTTGGCCTCGTCCATGAGCTGGTCGAGGTGGCGGGTGTGCGCCTCGGCGCGGGCCGCGGCGTCCCCGGCTAGTTCGTCCGGCTCGACGAGCCGGTCATGGCGCGCCCGACCCAGCGTGGTGGTGAAGGAGTCGATCTGCTCGCGGAGCGTGCGGAGATCGGCCTGGGCCGCGCCGGTGTCTTCAAGGAGCTGTTCGCGGCGGTGCTGCCACTGCTCGATGTCGGTCTCGGTCTGCTGGTTGGCCTCGGCCAGTCGGCGGACCTTGTCCTGGGCGGCGGCCTCGGCGCTGGCGTACCCAGTACGGAGGTCGGCTGCTGCCTGGTGGACGGCCCGGAGGTAGGGCGCGGCGGTGCGCTCTGCCTGGCTGAGGGCTTCCTGGGCGCGGGTGTGATCGTCCACAGCATGCGCATGGCGTAGCGCCACTGGGACCGTCTCCCAGCCCGACTTTTCGGCTTCGGTCTCCTTCTTGGCCTGCTCGGCGCCGCGCTGCTTTGCCCGGACGGTGGCCAGTTCGAGGGCGCTGGCGTGATGGCGTACGTGGTGCACGCGCTGCTCGGCCCGCTCGGCTGCCCGCTTTGCCTCCTCGTGCGCTCGGTAGGTGTCCGTGATGGCGTCGGCGTGGACCGTGAGTACGTCGGACAGTTGCTGCTCGCGCAGCTGGACAGTGGCGGTCAGGTGCACGAGCCGTTGCTGCGCGCTCTCGGCGGCGTGGGCGGTCTTCTGCCGGGTCTGGTGAAGGATGGCGACCTCGCCACAGGCTCGCTGCATGGTCAGGGCGAACTGTCGTTCTTTGTCCCATGCGGCGCGCTGGTCGTGGGCATGGGCGTAGGAGTGGAAGGCGGTGCCCAGCTCGGCGTACTGGTCGTCGTCGGTGGCCTTGCGCAGCAGCCAGTCCACAAAGGCGTCGGATGTGGTGGTGGTGAATGCCGCCGCCGCGTCGCTCTCCTTGGCGTTCATCCGGCGCTGCACGTCGAACAGATCGGGCTGCAGGCCCAGGGTGCGCTGGTGTTTCTCCCATCGTTCCTGGCCGTCCTCGATGCGCAGTTCCAGGGCGTCGACGCGGCGCTGTACGTCCCGCAACTCGGTGCAATAGTCCTCGAACGGCAGCCAGTGCCCGTCGCGGTGGAAGGGCAGACGGTCGGCGTCCAGGGCGGCGGCCGGGTGGAAGCTGTAAAAGCGGCGGTGCAGTTTCCCCTCGCGGTCCGGCGCCAGGATCTGGGCGGTGATCAGCAGGCGTCCGGTCCTCGCGTCGGCCCATTCGAGAACCACGTGGGAGGGCTGTGCCAGGGACACCGTGAAGTTGCGCAGCGTCTCCACATCCTGGTGGCGGTGCGGGATGGTGGTGCAGGTGATGCCGGTCAGCAGTACGCCCTTGCCGCCGCCGTTTTGCAGCATGATCAGGTTGGCCGGGGCCGGGCGGTGGGTGACATGGCCGGCGGCCGGGATCAGCGAGGCGGTTTCCACCTCCGGGCCGGCGCCGGAGAAGTCCAGGGTGACGTCTTCGTACCGTGCGTCGACGGGGCCGAAATTGCGCAGCAGAATCCGGTTGAGTTCATACATGGCAGGCGTCCTTACGGCAGGTCAGTGGGGCAGCGGCGAACCCGGCAGGGTGTCATCGGTACTCAGAGCGCTGTCTGCCGCCGACTCGGAGGTGGTGGCCTGGTCGCGGGAGGGCAGGGCGGCCACGCCCAGGGCCGCCAGTTCCCGCAGCATGTCGCCAGCGGCCTGGTCGCGGATCTGCAGCCGGTACTTGACGCTGGTGGCGTAGGTGCCGGCGTCCTCGTCGCTCACCTTGCGCACGAAGCCGTGCTCGGCCAGGTGGGTCAGGGCGCGGCGCACCAGGGAATAGGTCACCGTCCTGGGGGTCTTGTCCGCCCGAGTGGTGCCGGTGGCATTGCGCCGCAGATAGGCCCGCCATAGTCCCTCCAGGCCGGGCTGGTCGGCCGGGGGATCGGTGTCGGCGTCGGTTTGCGCAAGCCGGTGCTCGATGGCCCGGGCCAGGGAGCGGACCTCCTCGTCCACCTGCTTGACCGAGACTCGGGTGACGTACTCGTCGTCGTCGAGGTCCTCGGGCCGGGGGAAGGCCAGGGCGGCGATGGCGAGCTGGGCCAGCAGATACAGCGGCCGGTCGGCGGTCTGCGGGACCAGGTCGGCCACCGAGACGGCGAAGTCGGTCTCCGGGGTGGTCCCCAGAACCAGGCCCGGCATGCGGTGGACCTCCAGCACCGTCAGGTCGAAGCCCTGGGTGATCTTCCGTACGATCTGGGCGAAGTCCGGTTCGGTCTCGAAGCGCCGGACCAGCCGCGCGTACTCCCCGGAGCGGGCCGGTGCCTTGCCACGGGCCAGGGCCAGGGCAACCATCCGGGCGGCGTCCGCAATGTCCTCGTGATGGCTCACGCGCTCTCCTGGTCACGGTCGGGGATGGGAGTCACCGACGACAGCCGGTTGTCGTCGGCGGTGGGGGCATCGGATGATCTGGGTGGGACCGAGGGCTGCGATTGGGTGCGGATCAGCAGGAAGTCGCTGCCGCCGAAGCGTTCGTCCACCAGCTCGGTGCCGTCGTCGACAGCCACAACGGCAGGCTCGCCGACGGCCAGTTGACGCACCGGCACCTGCCGAAAGAGCTGCTGCACGCGCATCGCAAGGAGTGCGTCCGTGCCGGATTCAGGACCTATGCCGGGGCCGGGCAAGCGGGTGGAGCCCAGCAGTGCGGACAGCCGCACTCCCTGGTCGGTGGCCGTGTCCAGCAGGACGTCCACCGCCTCGTGTTGCGCGTTGCTGAACACGGCCGTGTGCTCGCCGTCGCCTGGGTCGTCGTCGTGTGCGACCGGTACCAGGTCCCCCGCGGCCAATTCGCTGACGCGGGCCAGGGCCTCGAAATAGTCCGGCAGATACATCACGCGGGGCTGCTGCGGGCCCAGGACGGCCCTGGTGAACGCCTCCAAGGGCCCCAGGCAGGCATCCAGGGAAAATTCCATCACCGGCTGCAGGAGCTGCTCGTGCATGTGCACCCGGGCGTGCAGCGTCGGCGCCACGAACACCTGGCGGTCCTGTTGGCGCCGGTACTCCGGGCCGACCTTCAACAGCATGTCGATAAGCACCGAATGCCGTTGCATGCATTCGACGATCAGCGTCCCCAGCCCCTCCAACTGCCGACGCTTGTGCGCGTCGTCAGTGACCTCCAGCAGCTGGTCGACTCGCTCCTTGAGCTGCTGCTCAGTCGCGGAACGGCTGCGGACGTGCTCCAGGGCATCGTCGACGGTCTCCTTGACCTCCGTATCCCAGTCCACCGCCCGCACGTTCCGCTTCATCGCCTCGATACGCCCATGGATGTCCTTGGCGTAACGGATGCTCTGCAGACGGGCCGTGTGCGCGATCTGCCACGCCTCGCCGATACGGGCACGCTTCAGGAGCGCCTCCAACTTGGCCTCGGCAGCGATCTGTTCGGAAGCGATGTCCACGTCGATCGCATGCACCAGCACGGTGATCGCCGCATCCGTGGCAATCAGCGCCGCCTGCCCCACATGGTCAGGTACCTCCTTGAGGATCTGGAACGACGTCATACGGGTCTGGAACCCCTCGTCCGTCACGCTGCCGATCGCGTGACGGAACGCCCGGTCGCGCTCCTCGGTGTTGATCAGCCGTTCGGTCACCCAGCGCGCGACGGCCCGGTACTCCTCAGCCGGGCGTCCCGGCAGCTGCAGCGCGGCGAACTCGGACACATGGTCCACCACCGTCTCCTGGCGGACCGCCGTGCGCATGTCCGTGCGTAGCGTGACGACATCGATCGCAGCCAGCGCCAGCTCAGCCAGGCGGTAGCCCTCCCACCCCCGCTCGGCCTTGGCCTTGCTGCTGTCGAGCGCCAGTAGCGGGCGGACCACCGCCAGCGCCTTCATGCGTGAGGTAATGCTCTCGTAGACCGCCCGTGGTTCCTCAAAGATCACCCCGAAGGCTCCAATCGCCCTTTTTCCACTTGGAGTTCACGCTAAAACGCGGCACTGACATTCGCGCTGGGACCGAACCAGAACGGCCGACAGTGAGAGGGGAGAGGCGCGCACCTCCCGTGCGAAAGGAGCCATGCATCTTCACGGATCTTCCCCGCCCGGACCGGTTGATCACCTGGCGGCCTCGGGGGGAACGCACGCGGTGGATGCGATCTGGGATCGGCATGCGGGACAGGCTGGGGGTGATCTCGGTGGTGATGCCTTCGGCGTTGAGGGCTTGGGTGGCCTGGTCGGCCCAGTAGGGCTCTTCGTGGTCGATCCGGGCCAGGGCCATGGTGTGTTCGTCGAACTGCTCGAAGCCGCGCGCGGCGAGCATGGCTTGGGCGGTTCGGTGGTGGGTGCCCGTGAGGGAGGCGGTCACGGCGCTGGGGTGGGCGGGGTGGGTGTCGAGGCGGACGTGGGCCTTGAGGGGGCTCTGGTGCATGGGGTGGGCTCGATTCGAATCCGGGGCCCCTGTCGTGGGTTGGCCGGGCCCGGAGGGTGAGGTCATCGGTGGGTGCGCGCGGCGGACAGGGCTGGCCGGTGTGGTGGGCCGGTCCGGGGAAGCGGCGCGGATCGTGCGGGTGCACTTGTGGTGGACGCGGGGGTGGGTGAGGTGGCGCGGTTCCAGCGGGTACGCAAGGCGTTGAGGTCGGCCAGGGCGCGGCGGCTGCCGGTGATGAGCTGGTGGGGGGTGTTAGCGGGGTCGTCGGTGTAGGCGGTGATCCGGTCGGCGACCGTGTGGGCGCGGGCGAGCAGGGCGCGCTGGAGGATCTTCTCGCCCCAGTACTCGGGGGAGCCGGCGGGCGTGGAGACCAGTGCCATCAGGTCGCGGGGGGTGAGGGAGTCGGTGAGGAGTCCGCGGTGCTGGGCTTCGCCGAGGACGGTGATCGGGTCGACCATGTCGCCGCGGTGGACCAGCGCCGTGACGGACTGCCAGAGCGCGGCGTGCAGCGGAAGGATGAAGTCCTCCGCGGCCAGCCACCGCATCTGCTGCACATTCGCCGGGTAGGCGGTGGCGGTGGCCAGGAGGAGACGTTCTTCGTCCAGTTCCTCTTCGCCAGCCTGCCGTGGGACATCCCCGCTGTGTGTGGTGCGGGGAAGGGAGCCGGGGTGTGGGGCGAACTGCCCGGCGAGGTCGTCCAGGACGCGGCCGAGGGCGTCGGCCTGCATGAGGGTGGCGGCTGCCGGGTCGGGCCCGGCTGGGTCGGTGGCGGTATGGGCGAGGCGTTCGGCGTGCAGGCGCAGGGTTCGGCGGGCGTGGTCGGCGCGGATCATCCGGGTGTAGGCCGCGGCGTGCTTGGGCTGTGGGCAGAACTGGATGACGGCGTGGAGGTAGGAGGCGTTCAGGCCGGGGGCGTGAGGGCGGGCGCGCTCCAGGACTTGGTTGAGCCAGGCGGTGTCCTTGGCGTGGTCGTCGGGGTCGGGCGGTGGAAGAGTGCGGATCGCGGTGAACAGGTTGGCGTGGGCGTGGTTGTCGAAGTGGTCGGCGGCCAGGGTGCCGGTGTCGGCCAGACGTGCCGGTTCGAGGAGGAGGGCGCCGAGCAGGGCCTGTTCGGCGTAGTGGACCGGCTTCGGCGCCGGGACGCGGTCGACGTCGTCTTCCTCGTCGGGATCGGGGGTGGTGTAGGGCATCAGGCTGCGAGGGTGAAGTCGTCGGGGTTGAAGGGCTTGTCGAGGAGTGGAGCGAGCAGGTGCGCGGCCATCTGCGGGGGGACGGCGTTGCCGATCTGGGAGAACTGCTGGCCCTTGTTGCCCTGCCACGGGTAGTCGGCGGGAAAGGTCTGCAGGAGGCCGGCCTCCCGGGCAGTGATCCGGATCGGCTCCGGCACCGCCGGCGCGTCCGTGTCGTTGGCCAGAGCCGACACTGGTTCGGCAACCCAGGTGCACTCGTTCGCTCGGTGTCCGAAGAACAGCGTGCCTGCCGGCTCGGACAGCGGGCGGACGGTGGCGTTGGCCTGGTTGTTGCTGCGTAGGGACCAAGACCATCGGTGTGCTTCGGCGGTGAAGGTCGGCGCAGGGGCGCTGGCGGCGCGGTTTTCACGGGTGCCGTGCTTGGCAGCCCAACCGGCTCCTTCGCGGCGGGACTGCAGGACCACTCCGTCCGGCTGGGGCACCCAGGTGCCGCGCTCCCGGGCGTCGGACAGCGTCTTTCGCGAGCCGGAAGGGAACGGTTCGGGTCCGCCGCCGGGCCCTCCGCCAGCGCAGACGGTCGGGACGGGTCGGTCGGTCGCGCCCCATCCCAGGGCCTCGGCCATGCTGACCCAACGGGCACGGCCCGGACCGAACAGGGATTCCGGCTCCTCGACCTGGGAGTGCGTCGGCGTGGGAGGCTGTGCCGTACGGACCCGGGAGGCGAGCAGGATCGCCCGCCTTCTCGTCTGCGGGACGCCGAAGTCGGCGGCGTTGAGGATCCCGCACCAGACCGAGAAGCCCCATCCGCGCAGGACGGCCGCGTATTGCTTCCACAACGGCAGGACGTCCGGAACCTCCTCCATAGCGACCCACTCAGGCTCGCCGACCGTGTTCAGGGCCTGGAGGTAGCGCATCGGCTCAGCCGCCAGCAGAGACCGCTCGTCACGGCACGCGGCGAGGAGGCGTTCGCGGGTGTCCCGCCCGGCGGCCAAGTCCTCGACCGCCGCGTGCACCAGCGGCTGGTCCACCAGACCGAGGCGTTTGCCAGCCATACTCCACGCCTGGCACGGAGGGGAAGCGATCAGCCCACTCGTGCGGCCGATAAAGGGCCCCGTCGGATACATCGCCACGTCGGCCCGGATCGTCAACTGGCCAGCGGCCGCGCGGGTCTTGCAGGCCCACTCGTCCCACTCCAGGCCGACATCGCGCACTCCGAGGACACCCAGTGCTCGGCTCCAGCCGCCCGGCCCCGCGAAGAGGTCGAGTATCACGTGGCCAGCCCCAACTTGTCCCGCTTCGAAGCACCCGCATCCCCGCGGCAAGTGACGAGGCCATGCTCGGGCCAACATCTGTCCTCGGCGCCCGTCTGCACTTCATCGGCTTCGTCCAGGCGTGTCCTGCTCATGCTGCCGATCCAAAGTCGGCTTGGCTGGGTGCGTGCTTCGTGATTGCACGGGCGGTGATCGCCATGGAGGCACGGGCAGAGGCGGCGGCCAGTTCGTCGGCTCCGGGCTCGGCGTACCAGGGGCGCAGGTCGAGCATCGCGGCGCGCATGCCGGTGGCGAAGACCAGGGCGGTGCCCTTGGGCAGGGCGCGGATCTCGTCGGCGGGCAGGATCCGCTGCTGTCGCATCGACACCGAGGTCGACTTGCCGGACTCCGAGTGCGAGGTCGAGGTGGTTTCGACGTCGTGGTCGCCGATCAGGCGGCTGAGCTTGTCGGCAAAGTCGGGGTCGTCGATGCCGGAGCCGATGACCTTGACGGTCGAGGCGGACCACATGGCGTCCATGCCGGCGTCCCCCCAGACCTTCTGGCCCTGGCGGTAGGACTGCAGGATGGTGATTGGGATGATCCCGCGCGACCCAAGGTGTGAATACAGATCCGGCAAGTCGCTGATCTTGCACACGTTGGCGGCCTCGTCGAGGATCGCGAGCATGGGCGGGTCGAGGCGTCCGCCGGCGCGTTCGGCCTGCGCGGTCGCGGCCCGCATCACCGAATCCGCGCACGCCGCGATCACCGCCGAGGCTCCGCCTCCGCCGTCCTTGGACAGCAGAAACAGCGTGTCGGTGGAGGTGACGAACTCGGACGGCCTGAACTCCGGGACGCTCTTCTGCGGGGTGACCCAGGCGGCGATCTCGCTGTTCAGTAGCGCGGCGGCGTACTGGCGGGCGGTCTCGTAGATGCCGTCCCGGGTTTCCGGCGGTCCTTCCACGGTGCCCTTGAGCTGGGCGGCGACCGCGGTAAACCCGTGGTCGCGGAGGATGTCGAGCGGGGTGCGGTCGGCGGGGAAGGCCATCCACTGCATCACGTCGGTGATCGGCCGCTCGTCCAGGGCCGCGGCGAGGAACAACTGGGCGAGGATGTTGGATCCGGCCTTGGACCAGAAGTCGCCCTGCTGGGAGGAGTCCACGGAGGCGGCGAGGAAGTGGCCGGCGAGGCGGCCGGCGCCGTCGAGGGTCTTGGCGTCCGCCAAGGGGTTCCACCACATCTCGCGGGCGGCGTGCGCGATCTGCTGCGGGTCCATCGACCACACCTGCCCGACACGCGCGCGGGCGTCGAGGGTGGCGGTGTAGGCGTCGCCGGCGGCCTTGTTCGAGGTCAGCAGGACCGGGCCGGGCGCGGCGAGGATGGAGGGGATCGCGAGCGAGGTGGTCTTGCCCGAGCGGGGCGCCATGATGGCGACGGCCACGTCCTCGTAGCCCATGCGGATCTCGTGCTTGGTGCCCTGCAGGTTGCCGAGGAGGATGCCGGTGTCCCGGGCCTCGATGTGCTTGGCGTCCTTCAGGCTCGGGCGCAGGGAGCGGGCCTTGTCGGTGATCGCCTTGGCCATCAGCGGTTCGATGTCCCGGGCCTTGGCCATGCCGGTGATCTTCTTCTTCCGGCCGCCGCTGCGGTTCTTGTGCTGAGCCCACAGCACGCCCGCCGCTGTCCCGAGGGCCAGGAGCAGGACGACCGGGACGATGCGGGCACCGATCAGCAGGGACGTTTCTCCCGCGTGGGGCCAGACCTGCTCGGGGTGGAGCAGGGCGTTGGTCGGCTGGTACGCCGCCCAGCCAGCTCCGGTGAGGTAGGCGGTGATGTTGCCGGAAAGCCAGGCGAGGTGGGACAGGGGGACGACGACGGCGAGCACGCCGAGGAGGAGGCGCAGGACGATGTCGTACGCGTCGGTGGAACTGTTGGAGGGGGTGGGGGGCAAAGCGTTACGTGCCTTCCGGGCGGCGGCGGGGATTCAGCGACTGTTCCTGGCCGGCGGCTGGCGCGGCGGGCCTGGCGTCGTCGGCGGGAGGGTGCGGCGGGCCGCGAGGGAGCGGATGCGTTCTTCCAGGGCGGCGGCGACGTGCACGGCGACGACGTCCGTGGTCCGGCGGGTGACGACGTCCGGATCGCGGGTCGGGAGACTGCGCAAGCTGCCGGTACGCGCTACGGGATGCGGGTCGGTCAGCGAGGCGGTGAACGCGGCGACCAGCCGGGCAGGGGTGTGTTCGCCGAAGCGTGCCTGCCACACCGGCTTTCGCTCCGGGCCGAGGGAAGCGGTGACGAACCAGGCTCCCGGCTCCTGCGCGCTTCCCAGGCGCTGCACGTATGCCGTTCCGTCGAGCGACACGAGGCCGTCAGCCCCGATGGCTGGGGGCTGCCACGCGCTCTGCCGGAGCGGTTCGTACGGATCGCAGGGTGCGCTCGCCGCTGGGGCCGGGTCGGTCAGGGCGTCGGTGAAGGCGGCGATGAGTTCCACCGGGGTGCGGGCGCCGAAACTCGCGTACCAGGCGGGCCGGTCCGGCTCCGCAGCGTGGTTGAGGGTCCACCACTGTGCGTCGGGGTCGGGTTCCAGGCGCAGGAGGGCCTTCTGGTCCGGGCTGGAGAGCAGGACGCGGGGCATCAGGGGGTCGTCGCCGTGGCTCCAGCCGCAGGCGCGGTGCAGGGGGACGGTGATCCATGCGGGGTCACCGCCGCCGGCCAGGTGGCGCGGCGTGATGAAGTCGACCTCGACGGTCTCGGGGGTCTGGGGCATGCTCACTTCCGTGCCGCAGCTGGCCGGGCGGGCGCGGTGGCCGGGGCTGGTGTCGGTGTGGGGGCCAGGGGTGAAGGGGCTTTGCGGGCGGCGGTGTCGATCTCGCGGAGCGCCTTGCCGTGGGTGGCCCAATCGTCGAGGTAGCTCCACGATTCGGCGTGATGTACCGCGAGCGCGTCGTCGAAGTCGGCGGTGCCGGGCTTGGCGGTGGCGGGGAGGGTGTCGCGGGTGATCAGCCATTGCTCGTGCAGTTCGTCGAGCCGGTCGAGGGCGTCGCGCAGGACGCCCAACTGGTAGACCCAGCGGCTCTGCACGGTGTTCTCCGGCAGGTGAGCCAGTTGCGTCTCGGCCGTGGCCAGCAGGTGACGGGCGCCGTAGCGGAGCGGCTCGAACGCCTCGGCGGTGTCGGCGTCGCGTTGGCTCGCGCGCCTTCCGTAGGCGTGGTCGTCGTAGGGCCATCCGTCGAGGTCGGTGTGCTCGTCGGAGTAGGCGTCCCAGGCGTCGAGGATCTTCTTGCTGTCGCTCACGTAACGGTCGAGGTGACGGAGGAAGTCGCGGTGTGCGCGGTGATCGGCGGAAATGGGGAGGGGTCCTTCGGTTCAGCGGCGGGCGGCCGGCTGGGCGGTGTGGGCCTTGGCCGGGGTCGGTGCGGGTTTCGTCTGCTGCCGGCGGGCGGAGCGTGCCCGGGCGCGGAGCGACTCGATACGGGCGGTGTGGGTGTCGACCACCTGCTCCGGGCGCAGCGGGCTGGGCTCCTGCACGGCGCTGTAGTGGCCGGTGCGGTCGTACATGCCGCGTTGGAGCGGGCTGCGGTCGGCCAGTGCGGTGAGGAAGGAGCCGACGAGGTGGGCGGGGGTGTGCTCGTCGAAGTAGGCGTGCCAGATGCGCGGGCCGGGGAACTGCCCGTGGTCGGGCTCGCGGGTCTCGATGTGCCAGGACGGCCGGTTGCTGAATTCGCTCTGCGGGCGCAGTTCGATGTGGCACATGGAGTCCGGCGAGTGCGCCGTGCCGTCCGAGCTGCGGTGCCAGCCTGCCGAGGTCACCGGCTGCCACGGGTCTGGCTGTTGTGGCGGCGGGTCGATGAGGGCGTCGGTGAAGCCGGCGAGGACCTCGGCGGGCACGAGTTCGCCGAACTCGGCGTACCAGCCGGGCTCGGTGTCGGTGGGCTCGGCCCGCAGCCGCCACCACGCGGAGGTGGCGGACTGCGGGTCGAACTGGAGGCGGTGGCGAAGGTCGGGACTTGCCAGGACGATCTCGGCACTCAGCGGGTCGGAGACGGCGCTCCATCCGGCGGCGGCCAGGCTGTGGGTGACGTGGCGGGCGTCCCCGGGGCCGGCGAGGTGGCGGGGGCTGGTGTCGAGCGGGATGCGTCCGGCGTGCTTGTCGGCGAAGGCGGCGAGCTGCCGTTCGCTCAGCGGCACCAACAGCACCCCTGCTCGCTCGCCGGCGAACTGCCGTACAGCTGGCGCAGATCGTCCACGACGTAGTGGAGGGTGTGCTGGTCGGTCTGTTCCCACGCGGCCGTACGCAACTCGGTGATCAGGAGGTCGACTTGCGCGGTGCGGGGCGTGTCCGGGTGTTCCTGCACGGCACGGGCGAGGGCGCGCAGCGTGTCGGCGAGCTGGACGGGCAGGCCCGTGTACTCGTCGAGGAGAGGCTCAACGAGGGCGAGGGCTTCCGCGGGTCGGGGTTCTCGCGCAGGTAGTCGGTGAGGTCCGCCAGCGTTTCGGTCAGGGTGCGGATGGTGTCCGGGGTGAGTGCGGGCATCGGGCTCCTTGCAAGGGGGGGCGGGGGTCAGCGGCGGGTCCGGGCGCTGCTGGTCGGGGTGTGGGGACGGGGGCTGGTGCGCGGCCGGGTACTTCGGGCGCTGTTGCGGGCCCAGGTGGCGGCGCGGGCGGCCGTGATCCGGGCCTGCTGCCACGCACTGAGCTGGGAGGGTTTGACGGAGACCGACCAGGTACGGATCTGCGCGCTGTGCGGCACGCGTCCGCGCGGACGCATCACGGGATCGGGGCTGGCGAGTTCGGTCGAGAACGCTTGCACCAGGTGCATCGGGGTGTTCGGCGTGAAGTTGGCCGTCCAGCCGTTGCCCTGCTTGTCCTGCGCTCCGGTCCACCACATCGCCGAGCCGTCGGCGCCCTGGTGGTACTGCATCCACGCGGTGCCGTTGGGGCTCGTCGCCATGTAGTGCGCGCCCTCGAAACGCGTGTGCCAGTTCTGCTCCTGCAGAGGTGCCCAGACGTTGGGGGCGTGGGCGGAGCGGGGGCGAGTGAGGGCGTCGGTCAGTCCGGCGACGATCTCCACCGGGGTCTGCCGGCCCAGGTGCGCCGACCACTCGCCGTTGGCACCATCTGCTTGGCCGTGGATGGTCCACCCGCCGGGAAGGACGTAGGGGTCGTAGGCGACGCGGACGGTCCGGTCCGGGCTCTCCATGTGCAGGGGGCCGCCCGACTTGGACTTGTCCCGCCAGCCCGAGGCGCGCAGGAACTCCGAGACGTGCCGGACGTCGCCGCCACCAGCCAGGGCACGGGGCTGGACGAGGTAGTGCTGCTCGGCCTGCTCGGCCTGCTCGCCCGCCCCCCAGCCCTGCCACTGCTTCTTCTTCACCGGCGCCGCCGGACGACGAGCGGTGCGGGTGCCGGGGGCTTTGCCGCCGTGGTGGCGGGCTGGGCGCCGACGAGCTTGAGGGTGTCTTGGTGTTCGTCCAGGTCGAGGGTGATGTCGTGCAGTTCGTTCGAGGCCCGGCCCAGAGCGAGCCACACCTCTGCGGGGAGCGCGCCTCGCTCTGCCTGGTCCTTGGCGAACACGCTTCCGGTGGCGACGAGGTGGGTGACGCCGCCGAGGACTCCGGCGTCCGGGTCGAGAATGCGGGCGATGACCTGAGCGGCCTGGGGCGGGGGAAGCTGTGAGAGGTGGTCGGCGAGCTGGCCGAGCTGGCGGGTGATCTCGTCGGCCAGTCTCACCGGGTAGGGGGCTGGGTGGGACATGCTCCTCCGGGTCGGTGGACGGTCAGTGGTGGTGGCGCTGCCCGACGCGCTGCGTCTCGGCGAGGACGGCCTCCGGGCGGGCGCCGGCCAGCGGGGAGGCGCGGTCGGGGTCGGCGGGAATGCAGGCGCGCAGATAGCGGCGGAACAGGGCCGTGGCGAGCCGGGGCTTGAGCCGGTCGCTGATCGGCAGGGGTGTGCGAGTTGCTACGGGTTTCTCCGGGAATCGGGCGGTGCGGTGGCCGGGCGGCTCTGGCGTCGTGCCGGGGCCGACCGGGCGTATTACGGGGTATGGCGGGCCTGTGCGGGGCGCGAGGGGGAGCCGGCCGGTGCCGGTTGCTGCGCGGCAGGGTGGGCCGTACGGGTGCGGATGTCGTGCACGGCCTGCCGGTAGGTGGCTTCGTCGAAGACGTCGGGCGTGCAGTTGACCTCGTACCCGGCCAGGAGCAGGGCGGGGAATGGCGCGGGTCGCCAGGCGCTTCTGCTCGTCGGCGTCGAGGTGTTCGGGCACGGTGTGCCAGATGTAGAGCGGGGCGTCCGTGGGGTATGCGTGGCGCTCCAGGCCGAGCATTTCCAGTAGGTCGTGGAGCTTGGCTGGGGCGCCGGTCGGGGTGTCGGCGTGGATGGTGGTCGTCAGGGCCTTGATGTAGATCTCGACGTCTGTGCCGTACTCGTCGGCCAGGTTGGCCATGTAGTTCTTTCCGGGGTTAGTAATCCGAGCCCCTGGCGGAGCCACCCTGAGCGGGTGAAAATCGGGTGCGTGGCCGTCCGGCGGACGTCGAGCCGCAATGGCGTGATCGAACCCGAGGGTTAGTAGGACGCTGGGGGTCCATCGACAGGCACCCGGAAGTGTTGCTTCGAGCACGCGTATTAGAGTCTTCCGCCTGCCGGGCCCCTGCCGGACGGTCGCGTGCTCGCGGCTGTCGTCGGGAGGGGGTGCCGGGGCAATGGACGTACTGCACGAGCGCTGTGCGGGGATCGACATCAGCAAGGCGGACGTGAAGGTCACGATCCGTGTGCCCGGCACCGGCAAGCGCCGGCGCAGGGAGACCCGTACGTTCTCCACGATGACCCGGGACCTGCTGGCGATGCGGGACTGGCTGCTGACCGAGGGCGTCACCCTGGTCGGGATGGAAGCCACCGGCATCTACTGGAAGCCCGTGTTCTACCTGCTGGAGCAGGACATCGAGTGCTGGCTGCTCAACGCCCGGCACATGAAGGCCGTGCCCGGCCGCAAGACCGACGTCAAGGACGCCGAGTGGATCGCCGAACTGGTCGAACACGGCCTGGTGCGGCCCTCGTTCGTGCCGCCCGAGCCGATCCGGCAGCTGCGGGATCTGACCCGGTACCGCACCGAGGTCGTCCGCGAGCGCACCCGCGAGGCCCAGCGGCTGGAGAAGCTCCTGGAGGACGCCGGGATCAAGCTGTCGTCCGTGGTCTCCGACATCCTCGGCGTGTCCGGCCGGGCCATGCTGGAGGCGCTCGTCTCCGGCCGGCGCGATCCCCGGGCCCTGGCCGAGATGGCCCGGGGCAGCATGCGCGGCAAACGCGCCGTCCTCATCGAGGCGCTGACCGGCCGGTTCGGCGACCACCACGCTTTCCTGGCCCGGACGATGCTGGACCGGATCGACGCCTGCACGGTCACCGAGGCCCGGCTGACCGAACGGATCGAAGAGCAGGTGGCACCCTTTCGCCGCCAGCTCGACCTCCTGGCGACGATCCCCGGCGTGAGCCCGCGCACCGCCCCGCTCATCCTGGCCGAGACCGGCGCGGACATGAGCCGGTTCGGCAGCGCGGAACGCCTGGCCTCCTGGGCCGGGGTCTGCCCCGGCAACCACGAGTCCGCCGGCAGACAGCCCACCGGCAAGACCCGTCACGGCAACCCGTGGCTGAAGGCCGTCCTGGGCCAGACCGCGGTCTCCGCCGCCAGAACCAAGGACACCTACCTCGCCGCCCGCTACCGGCGCCTGGCCGCCCGTCGCGGCAAGAAGCGTGCCCTGGTCGCCCTCGAACACTCCGTCCTGATCGCGATGTGGCACATGCTCGTCCACGATGTGGAGTACGCCGACCTCGGCGGCCAGTACTTCCTGGAACGCACCGGCCGTGCTCGGCAGACCCGACGCCTGGTGAGCCAGCTCAACCAACTCGGTTACCAAGTCACCCTCCAGGCAGTTGAGGCCGCCTGAGCTGCGGCAACGGACACGGGATCGGGGATTTTCGTATTAGCGGCGGCGGGATACCGAGGACTGGACGCGGCTCGGCGCCGGTGCCGTGGCCGGTGGCTGCGCAGGCCGTGCGGCGTGATTGCGGGCGTGGAGGATCACGCGGGCGGCCTCGCTCATGGATCTCGCGGTGTCCCCGAGCCGCGCGATCGGCTCGGGTTCCTCGCCGAGTGCCCCCGGGAGGTCACAGGCGGCCGTCCAGGCGCGGACGACCACTTCCATGGTGAGGGGTAGCAGCCCTTGGACTGGGGCAGCGACCTCGGTCAGGACCTCTGCCACCTCACCGCTGGTCTCGGCGGCAGCGACCCGCTCGGCGAGCCGGGCCAGGTAGCGCAGGGCTGCCTCACGTTCGCCGTCCGGTGTGACCAGCATGTTGAGGGCGGGGTCGAGGTGGACGCTGTGACCGGCGGCGAGCAGGGCGTGTGAAGCGGTGGTTGCCTTCAGGCGCTGCTGCTCGGTGGGCAGGCCGTGCGGAAGCCGGTGGTAGTCCCCGCGGGGCCCGGCAACGGAGAGGAAGCCCCCGGTCCGCTGGAGGATGTCCGCCGCCTTCTCGGTGCCGCCGATGGCGACGACCAGGTCGGTGCGGGGATCCTTGGTGATGGTGACGTACTCCAACACCCAGAAGTCGGGCTCCGGCTGCTTCACCGAGACCTGGTGGTCGGCGTACGGCTGCCGGCCGGTGCCGGCGGCATGGAAGCTGGGGCGGCAGTGGGCGCAATCCGGCCTGCGGGGTGCTGGAGGGCCGTGCCGATGCCGAGCGCGTCGAGTTGCGGGCCGATCTCGCGCAGGGCGCGGGCCTGGGCCTGGGTGTCGTCGCCGTTGAGGCGGTAGATGCCGCTGTGCGGGTCCTGGATGAAGCCGTGGGCCACGAGGACGGTGCCGGCACGGTCGTCGGCGGGGGCGGTGGCGACGCTGCCGTCCTGTTGCCAGGTCAGGACGACCCGGTCCGGCTGGGACGGCTGGATGCCGCCTAGGGCGTTGATGCGGACCTGGGCGAGGGCGCTGTCGTAGCGGGCGAGCAGGTCGCCGGCGACCTGCTCGGCGCTCAGGAACGGGTCGTCGGCCAGGGCGACGCCGTTGGGCTCGAGGACGGCGCGGTACGCCTCGTCGGGCAGGGCGCGGGGGGCGACGGCGGCGACGAGGAATCCGTCGCGTCCGTCATGCCGGTCAAGGACGACAAGCTGGGCTCCGTCCGGGCGGCTCAGGACGGCGGCCTGCTTCAGCGGGTGCTCGGCGAGGGACGCGGCTACCAGGTCCAGGTCCCAGATGCGGTCGGCGAGTTCGGCGAGGTCGTCCTTGGCGTCCGTCGGGAGGTGGGAGCTGGTCCAGGTATCAGGGAGTTCGCCGGCGAGGACGTCGGCGTAGGAGGCGAGGCGCTCGGAGGTGTCGTGGTCGTGCATGGTGTCCTTGGGCAGGGTGGGAGTCAGCGGCGCAGTCCGGCGGCCAACGGGGCGGCGGGGCAGGGAGCGTGCGCGGCGGGGGCGGGCAGGCGCACACGGCGGAGCGCTCTTGTTCGGTGGACGGAACTTCCCCGGTGCAGGTGCTGCGGCGGGGGTGCGGGGCGTGCCGGTCGGCGAGCTTGTTGCGGAGGTAGGAGAGGTCGCCGTGGATTACGCGGAGATGCTCGTCAGCGATGTGGCGGAGCCGCTGGGCGATGTACTTGTCGGACGGGCCACCAAGCTCGTCATGGAAGTCGGCCGTGGCAGTGAGGACTTCGTCCAGCGCGGCGAGGATGCCGTCGTGGGCGGCGGTCAGCTCGGTCAGCGCGTCGGCCGCCTCGTCCGTGGTGGTGGCCTCGCGGACCCGCTCGGCGAGGTGGGCGACCGAAGCGCCGAGCGGCAGGTAATTGGCCGGACGCGAGTCGGTGTCGAAGACCGCGTCGCAGTCGACGTGGTATCCGGCGGCTCGGAGTCGGGCGACGGCATCGGTGCCGAGACGGGACTCGTCATCCGAGGCCAGACCGGTGGGGGCACGGTGGTAGGTCTCGTGGACGCGGACAACGGCGATGAAGCCCACGCGCTGCAAAATGCTGTGCGCCTCGGAGTTGCCGCCGCGGGCGAGCAGTTCTCCGGAGTGTGGGTCGCGGCGGATGTCCAGGAAGCGGTCGGTACGGAGCAAGGAGACGCTTCTCCTACGGCGATCGGTGGGCGGTGTGCCGGACGGCGGCCGGGACGGCGACGGCAGGTGGCTGAACCAGGTGGGCTGCGGTGCTGTCCAGGTCCTGCTGGATGGCGTGGAGGCGGCGGGCGATCAGCTCCAGGCGGTGCGCGGTATCGGTGCCGGCCGCTCCCGGCTGGCGGGCGATCTGGTGTGCGGTGTGCTCGACGAGTCCGCGCACCGTGGCCAGCGGGCCAGCCTGTTCGTCAGCGAGCTGCGTGAGGATGCCCGCGAGCTGGGCCGATGCCGTGGGCGCCGAGCGAATGGCAGGCCGCGGAGCGGGGCCGGAGCGAACGGGGATCAGATGGAGGTCCTGCTCAATGCGACGCGCCTCGTTCGCAAGGCGCCGCAGTCTGTCGGCGGGAGGGGTGTGCCATGCGCCGTCGAGGTGGATCAGGTTCGCGATCAGGTCGAGCCGCCCGGGCTGGGCTGGGACGGCGATCCACCGGCAGCCGTGATCTTTACCGGGAATCTCGATGCCGGCGGCCCGCGCGAGCCGGTGAGCGACTTCGGCCCACTCGGGTCCTGTCAGTTCCCGGTCGTCCGGGTGAAGGCGGATGCTGAGGTGGAGAATCGCCCGCCGGTCGTCTTCTGGGCTGGCGGTGAACGGGTGCTCCAGGTAGGGGTCTTCGAGGTGCTCGGCCCACTGGACGGCCGTCCAGGTCTTCTGCTCGTCGTCCAGGGTGAAGTAATCCAGGCCCGGCCAGTGGGCGACGACGGTGTACTCCGTCAGGCCCTCGTTCGGTGAGACCGGCCGGCCGAGCGCCTCTTCGAGCGGGTCCTGGGGCCGGTGGGTCCGCTCGTGCAGACGGGGGATCACCGGCCGCTCCGGATGTCGGCGATATGCACGAGCTGGCCCAGGGCGGTGGTGGTGTACCAGCCGCAATCGATCAGCTCGTCGCGGCCGGCGAACCGCGCAAGGAGTGCGTCCTCCATGGCCCGCAGGTAGATCAGGCAGTCCGGGCAGCGGCGCGAGAGGTGCACGAGGTAGCGGGGGTGGCCGGTGACGTAGGACTGGGCTCCGCCGGTCGCATCACGCAGCCGCCACCCGTCCTCGTCGGTCGGGGTGTGCCAGGACGGGGCCACGACGCGCATCGCATCGCCCCACAGTTCCCCGTTGGCTACCCCTTTCAGGACGACGACGGTGTCGCCAGCCTGGAAGTGTGCGTGGGTGATGTCCCGGTTGAGGGTGAGCGGGTCGGGCGTCGGCGCGAAGGCCGAAGTGGGCGGGGGCTGGGACATGCGGTTCCTTCCACGCGGTCGGTGGCGGGGTGGGAGGAACAATGGTCCGGAGGAACGCCGGTTTGGCTAACCGGCGTTTCCCGGCTATGTTCCCCCGCCGTCAGCGGAACGGGTTCTCCGTCCCGCGGTCCGCCTCGGTGGCTGCGTCGAGGAGTTCGAGCAGATCAGTGCCTTCGGCATCGCGCTGGTCGATCCACCATCCGGCACGGGTGATGGAGCGGGCCTTCTCCTCCAGCTCCGCCCAGTCCGCCTCGTCCCAACTTCCCTCTATGACCAGCGCGGTGTGCGCGGCCGTCATCAGCTGGTGTCGGGAGCGCTCGCCCCAGTCCAGGGCCTTCTCCGGGCCCTCCAACTGCGGCATGTCGAACTGCTTCGCCCATGCGACGGCCGCCTCCTGCTCCGCGGTGCGCTTCGCCGCGAGCCACTTCTCTTTGGACTCGGTGTCGGTGTCGCGCGCCGCCTTCCAGCAGTCGGCGCAGTCCTTCGACGCGAGCCAGCGGGCGAAGCCAGCTCGCTTGTCGGCAGGGCGATTGGACAGGTCATGATCCACGCGGTGGGAGCAGGCATGCTCCACGGTCCACTGCGTACGCACGGCCATAAACGGGTCTCCTCAAGGGGGTTGGAAAGTGGTGGGGTTGTGCCCTGATCAGGGCGTCTTGTGCCGGCCTCGGAGTGGGCGGCGGTGTCGGCCGCGCGGCAGATGTCCGGCGGGGCCGAGACGTCGGCGCGCGGCGAAAAGGATGGCGAGAGCGAAGGCCGCTTAGCGGCGGGGAGCGCAGCGCTGGCGAGCGGCTGCTCGGCGAGGCGTCCGGCCAAGGCGGTGCCGGCGGACTGTCCGACGCCGATCAACAGGATCAGCCACGGGTACGCCTCGCTGGGCCGGCCCGCCGGGGCAAGAGCGTCCGTGATCACTTAGGCACAGGCGACCACGGCGGTCAGGAACGTGCCGGGCAGGCGACCGCGACGGTGGCCGCGATGGGCCCCGGCAGAGCCACAAGCGGGAGCCACCCGGCGAGGAGCGCGTCACCGGCGGCAAGCAGCCGGGAGGCTGCGTTCAGCGGTGGCGGGTGGTCGTGCTGGCGCGGGGCGGCGGAGGGGGGTGTGGTGTCCACGGCGGGGCGCGGGCGGGCGCGCAGCGCGGGGGTGCGGTGTGGGGGCAGGACGGCGACGGTCGCGCCGAGGTCCTCGGCCGCTTCTTCGACTTCGCGGGTGAGGAACTCGATCTGACGGCCCAGCGCTGAGAGGCGAGCGGCGATCTGGCGGCCCTGCACGGTCTCCAGGGCGCTGCGAACTGGCTGCTCGTTTCGAGGAGTTCCTGGAGGCGGATCATCGGGCCCGCGTCGTAGCCGCGTTGGACGGCGCCGAGGAGGGCTTCGGAAGCGTCTCCTGCGGTCTGGCCTTCGACGACGTCGCGGATGAGTTCCTGCAGGGACACCTCCGGCGCCAGTGCCGGGCGGTTGAACCGGGAGACGTCCGCGCGCAGCACGCCGGGCGGGACCGGGGCGGGCAGTACCTTTCCTGCCTCGTATTCGTGCGCGTAGTGCCCGATCACCTGCCAGCCCGGCGCGTCCGGGTCGCCTCGCAGCGCGACAAGCGTCGAGTCGTTGTCTTGGATCAGGTGGGCGAGGGTGATCGGCTGCCCGTCGGCGGCGTACCACGACTCGGTCAGCTCCAGCTCGCCTCGCCTCTGCGCTGCCTGGGCCCTCTCGGTCCAGATCCGCTCTTCCTCGTCGGTCAGGGGGGCCTTGTGCTGGCCACCGCTCTGGTCGGCAAGGTCGGTGGCGATGAAGCTGTGATCCGCCCAGGCGGCGAGGTACGGCCACAGGGCCGAGTGCTGAGCGCGTTCGGCTGCGGAGCCAGGAGCGGCCGGCCGGTCCAGCGCCCGGCGGATCTCGGCGGCGGAGGCGGCCAAGCCGTCCAGCACAGCCCGCGACCCGGCCAGGTGCCGGGCAGGTGGCAGCTCGTCGAGCACAAGGCGGGCGGCATCGAGCAGAGCCTCGGCGTGTGGGGCGAGGTGGTTGGTGTACGCCTCCACCGCCGCCTTGTCGTGGTGCGCTCGTGCGGCTGCCGCGGCGCCCGGGTGGACGGTGCGGCCGAAGCGGCCGCGTGTCAAGTCGAGCGCGACCTCGGTCTCGCGATCGATGACCGTCATCCGTAGCCGGAAGTCACGGGCCCCATTGGCGAGTTCCGGTGCCGCCAAGAGGCCGTCGGCGGCCGGATTACTCGCGGGCGTCATCGGGACCGCCCGCCGCCCGGAGCCGTCAGGTGGACGGTCGGAGCATAGGTGGGCTTCGGCGGGATCGGCCGAGCCGACGGCGGGGAGGTGGTGGGCGGTGTGGAGCGCTGCGTCGTTCGGCTGGCTGCGGCCTGGGCGAGACGGCTGCGGCGCTCCTGGAGGCTGTTGGGCCGAACGGGGCGTGGCGGGCCGGCGGAGAGAGAGGGGTCGAGGCGGATGTCGGCCTGCAAGGTGTAGCCCTGGCGGCGCAGATCGTGGACGGCCTGGCGGGTCCGGCGGGGACCGTCGCGCTCGGGCTCGCTGAGCCGGTACAAGCCGGGTTCATCGGGGACGGGCTCGAACTGCTCGCGTACCAGGTACCAGTGGGCGAGGTGCGCGGGCATGGAGGAGGTGAAGGAGGCGACGAAGCCGTGGGTGGCGTGGTCGCCGAAGGCGAAATGGGTGCCGGGTTGCAAGGGGGCGGGGTTCTCCTCGCGTTGTCGGAGTGGAACTGTCAGCGACTGCGTTGCGCGGGCCGGCTCGCGGTGAGGGGGCTGGCCGGTGCGGCGACGGGAAGGGCTGGGCGGCGGTGAGGTGCGCTCACGCGGGCCTGGCGCAAGAACCTCTCGCCGTTGGTGAGCCAGGTCTCGATGGCCGGCCACGCGCGTGCACGGCGCTCCTGCGGCGGCACAGAACCGCCGTGGACGACCTCGTCGAGCAGGGTCTCGGCATCGGCCACGGCGTCGGCTAGGCGGGACAGCGCCGTGGCGTCGTCGGGCCACGGGCTGCTGTCAGGACGGCACCGGTCGATCAGCGTCGGGGCGTGGTCGACGACGACGAGGAAACGGCGCCAGGCATGGTCGAGGAATTCCTCGGTCGCGGAGCCGAGGGCGGCGGCGCCCAGGGGGGTGGCGTCGCTGTAGCGGCCGGAGGCGACCATGGCCTGCCAGGTGTCGCGCTCGGAGCGGATGTCCCCGAGTACGGCGGCGATGGCTGCGGTCCGGCGGGCATGGACGGCCTGCTCGTAGGAGGGCAGATATCGGTCGGCGACGGCCTGAGCCGCGCGACCGGCGAACGGCGGCAGGACGATGCTGTGCGGGGCGTGCGGATCGCCGTACCCCTCTTCGAGGCCCTCGGGAGCGAAGGCGCCGACCAGGTAGTCGAGTTGGCGGCCGGGGCGCTCGATGAACAGCAGCGTGGTGCCGTGCACCGTGTCGGTGAGCGTGGCGGCGTAGGGAATGCGTTCGCTCTGGAGGGCGCGGCCGAGTTCGCCGCTGTCCCAGATCCAGGGCACGAGGTCTTCCTGCCAGGAGGGGTGCGAGTAGATCTCGACTGAGGCATGCCACTGGTCTGGCAGCTGGCGGGCGAGGTCGCGGGCGGCATCGCCGATGAAACGCCGGCTGCTCGTGTGCACGCTGGTGCGGTGCCGTTTCGCGCACGTGACCAGGTCGACCACGGTGGTCCCGGTGCCATCTGCCGGCAGGTGGTAGACGCCCTCGTCGTCTCGCCGGAAGCCGCTCTCCGCGAGGGCGGTGTGTGCCCACGGGTACTGCTCGCCCGAGGCGATGGCGACGATCCCGGACTCCCGGCTGTGCGACAGGATGATCTCCGCCTCAGCCATGGACCCGGTCCTCCCCGCGGCGCAGGGCGGCGCGCAGGCTGCGGCCGTAGGCCCAGGCGTGCTCCCGGGCTGCCGCCTCGAGCTGGTCGTATCCGATCTGGGCCGTCATCTGCCCGTCCCATTTGCGATATCTGTATACGGGGACCGGCAGCAGGATTCCGGACGCAAGAGTGGTCACGCCGAGGGCCGCGCAGTAGTCCTCGCCCTGGACGAAGCCGCCCATTGGAGCGGCACGCACGAGGTCGGTGCGGGCGAGGATCGTGGTCGGCCCGATGGGGATGGTGTCCGCCGGGGACTTCCAGTACATCCACACGTCGCCGGCCTCGTGCCGATCGGGCGGGGTGGGGCAGCGCCACAGGGTGGTCGAGCCGTCGGGGTGCCGGTCCTCGCTCCATCCCGCACACCAGCCGACCTTGGTCGATTCCAGGGTCTTCAGCCGTACGGACATGGCGTCGTCGGTGAACTCGTCATCGTCATCAGCCCAGTTGGTGTACCGGGTGCGGACATGGGCGAGGGCCAGGTTCCGGGCGCAGGCGGCGCCGACCGGACGGGGCAACACCAGCGTGCGGATACAGGGGTCCTGCGCGAGCGGGGCCGGCAGACGGTCGGGCGAGGCACCGTCCAGGGCAATCACGGCCTCCCACGGCACGGACTGCCGGGTAAGGCTGGCGTGCATTGCGGTCAGATAGGCCAGCCGGTCTTCGCGCAGGCGGCTGGCGATGACGACGGTGATCAGGGGCGTGGAGTGCGGGGACAGGGAGGGCTCCGGGAAGACGAGGAGAACTAGCGGCGGGCGGCGGGGCGTGGGGTGCCGGCCTTCGCCAGGGCGGCGGCGGGGGCGCTCGGGGGCGGCGTGCTGCGTGATGCCCGGATAGTTGGCGCGCGGTCGAGGGAGGACCAGGCCGCCGGGTGGTCGTTGAAAACGGTGCGCGGGTCGGTGTCCCAGCTCACGACCGGGCCGATGTCCTCGTTCAGGAGGCTGATCACCTCGACGCCCTCCTTGTGCAGGACGTACCCCCACTGCATGTCCTGCTTGTCGGCGGTCTCGTCGGTGACCGACATGCGCACCAGCAGGGAGCCGTCCGGGGTGATCAGGTGGTCGAGGGTACGGCTGGGGCACTGCTCGCCGCCGGTCAGCGCGGCCACGAGTGCGGGCGGCGCATTGTCGAGAAGATCGGCGCCCAGCTCGTCCCAGCCGACGGCGACGTCGTCGATGAGGTGCCGGCACATGGTCTCGACGTTGCGTCCGAACTTGTACTGGTAGGCAGCCAGGAGCAGGGGTAGGTGGTGGCTGGGTACGCCGTCGAGCTGGACGTGGATGCCGCTGTATCCCGTGCCGACGGTGGGGCGGGCGATGAAGGAGCGTGTGGACAGGGAGTTCTCCAGATCGAGCAGGGGGCGGGGGATGTCTAGGTCATCAAGGTGCGCGCGGGTGCGTCTACGCGCGGTCCGACCAGGACGGGACCGGGGGGCCGGAGGCGTCGGTGCGGGCGCAGGTGTAGCCGATCAGGCGGGAGGGTTCGGCCTTCGCGGGGACGGTGGCGGCGTCGTTGCACACAAACGTGTACGTGATGGAGGTGCGGGGCACGTCGTGGAGCCAGGCCCGGTCGCCCTTACCGGGGTTGATCTGCAGGCCGGAGTACGCGACGGCGTCGGTCTGGGTGTGCGTATGGGAGAAGAGGATCAGCGCGCCGCCGTCGGTGGTCTTGAGGGCGTAGGCGTCCTCATAGCGGTTGGCGGCGCCGGCGAAGACGGTGGTGCCCTGGTTCCCGAAGCGGGTGCCGTTCTTGTCATGAACTTCGATCTGCCGCTTGCTTGCTTTGGTCGGGGCGAAGACCTTGGTCCCGGTGTTCGTGCCTCCGGTGGCGAAGTTGTCGAGCACGGCGGTGCGCAGCAGGGCGGCGCCCGCTGCCAGCTGCTTGTTGCCGTCGGCGGCGACAGCCGTCGCGTACCCGTCGCGGTCGAGGGCGATGTCCGGCAGTTCGGGGCTGTCGAGGTCGACGACGGAGACCAGCTCCCAGCGCTTGTGCTGGGGGCGTTCGGCGAACACGCCCAGACGCGAGGGTGCCTTGCCCTTTTGGTCCGAGAGCGCGGCGGCGAACCAGCGGTCCTGTCCGGCGGCCAGGCGCGGGATATACAGCTTGGCGTCCGCGGAGTCGTAGGACCACGGCTTGTACGGCTTGCGGTCCGCCGTGGGGAACCCTTCGGCCTCGGTGTAGTCCGAGACAGACATCGCGTACAGCGGGCCGTCCTCGACCGTGTCGAGCAGGGCGCGGTTCCGGTCGGCGTTGGCCGCATTGTTGATCTTCGAGTAGTGGGTGATGACGTCGCGGGCTTGGGCGGCGCTGAGGGCCGGGGCGGGCTTCGGGGCAGTGCTGGCCTTGGGCGTCTGCTGGGCGCGGGTGGTGCCGTCGTCGGAGCAGCCGGTGAGGGCCAAGGCGAGGCAGGCGGCGCCGATGAACAGCGGCAGGGTACGGCGAGTGGTGCGGATAGAGGCTCCAAGGATCTACGGGGAGGGAGTGGATCAGCGCGTACGGCTGGTCGTTGGCGCGGCCTTCGGCGATGTCGGTGGAAGGGCTGCGGTGGTCGTGGGCGCCGAGCGGCGCAGGTTCACACCGATGCCTTTGGCCGTGAGCTGCTGGACCACGCCGTGGACACGAAGCGCGCGACCGCTGTCACCACACGCAGCGGACAGGAGGAACGCTGCTTGGTGTGGGTGGTACTGGAAGCCGTGGGCGTAGAGCGTCATGCGGGCATCGACCGGCACGCTCTCGTACGGTGCGCCGAGGGCCCCGTCGCTGTAGAGGGTCAGGGTGAGGACTTGTTCGACCTGTGGCGGGGCGGGCCGGTGCGGGGGGTCGGGCTGGTTCGTCGCGTTGGTGAGCACCGTCTGTAGGGCCTGCCCGTAGCGGGGCAGCAGCCTCCGGGCGACTTGCGCCGCCGCCCGCGCGACGTCCTTGGGAACGGCGATGCCATTGGGTTCCTCGACCGCGACGAAGTGGTGGGGCTTGATGTGCGTGCCATTGGGCACGAGCGGGGCGACGACGAACTGGTGCGGGAAGCGGGGCCGGTCGGTCACGTACAGCCGCTGGCCGGCCGACCCGTGGAGCACGGCGTCGTTGGTGAGGACGTACTGGCTGACGATGTACTCGACGTGGCCGGTGTCCCAGAGCTGCTCGGTGCGGGGGAACTGGTCCGCATACTGCCCGTAGCGCTGATATTCGCTGGTCCAGGTGCCGGGCAGGCGGTCGGCAAGGCCGACGGCGAACGTGGACAGGTCGGTGCGGGGTGACGTCATGTGTTCCTGGAGGGAGGCGATGGTCCGGCCTCAGCGCATGTGCCGCGGCTGAGCCGGCGGGAGGGCCCGCGGGGGAAGGGAGGGCGCACGAGCCGCGGTGGAAGGGAGCCGCGGTGCCGGCACGAGCGGGGTGAGTGCCCGCATCCGGTCCTCGGCCACGTGCAACTCCTCTCCGAGATTGCGGATCTCGGCGGCGGCATCGGCGAGGTCGTAGGACAGGTCGAAGCCGTCGTCCTCCACTGCCTCCTTGGCCTTCTCCCCGGCTGCTTCGAAGAACTCGCCGAGCCGTTCGAGCAAGCCGTTGATCGGATCCAGGATCTGGTGGAGCAGGGCAGCCGCATCCGCATGCGACTCGGCTCCGTTGAGCCGGTCGGTCAAGGCGAGGATTGCGTCGCCGTAGACGTAGTTGCGAGCGTGGTCTGCTGTGTCGGGGACCGGGACCTGGCGCGGGTGGGGTGTCGACTGAGCTGGGTGCACAGGTGAGCCTTCGTGGGGCACGACGGGATGCGGCAGCAGCCCGAGCTGGGTAAGGCGATGGTCGATCGCCTCGATCAGGGGCCGGGCGCGGCTGCCGTGGTGGGCTTCGGGCCGCTGCGGAGCACCGGGGTCGCCGGAGGGAGCCGAGTCGTAGAGGACCTCGAACAGCGCCTGGTCGTCGGGGTGCTCACGGGTCGCGATCCAGCCCTCCGGGTTTCCCGGCAGGCGCTCGGAGGGGGGTTCCTGCGGTGGGCTGATGATCAGGTAACTGTCGTCGGGGAGCGACACACGCACGATGTAGGCGCTGAGGCCGAACTCGATTTCGCACTCCAGCCCACGCTCTCGCAGGGGCGTGGTGATGTGCGCGTGACGGCGCCACAGCTCCTGCCACCACGAGGTGTCCACGTTGCGGTGGTTCGGAAGCGGCGCGAGCCGAGCTGCGCGGTGGGCGTCTGGAGTGCTCTGCTCGTCAGCGGCCACGGCTCCTCCTGCGGGAGGCTGGCGATCGGTGCGAGGGAGGTAGCCGGCGAGCGGGGTCGGCTTCCGGCTTCGATGCCGGACTGAAGTCGAGTTCGTACTCGTCGTAGGTGGCGATCAGGCCGTGTTCCATCTGGGCTTCGCGGTCGGCGATCTGTGCCATGAGGTCGTCGTGCTCGGCTTGGCACTGCTGGTATTCGGCCCAGTCGGCGTCGCTGAAGTGGGCGGGGCGGTTCAGGGGACTCCTCGTGAGGGGCGGCCAGGGTTAACGGTGGAGACCGCTCGGTCTAGGCAGCGGTGGTGCCACGGTGCTCTCGCGATGGGAGTGCGCGGGGAAGCAGCGGTGGAAGTCGAGGTGGCGGGTGGCTGACCCCTCGGCGGTCAGCGCCGTGGCCCTGCGGGGCCGGGCTGCGGGCCGGGCGGGGCCGGGGGCGGTCCGGGCGCAGTGCGGGTTTGCTTCAGGAGCGCGTCGAGGTCCGGGGCCGGGTCGTAGTGCGCGCGAAGGATCTTGAGATCCGCTTCGGTGGCCATGGCCAGTCCGGAGGCAATACTGCTGGCGGCGCCGCGCAGTAGCCAGGGCGGTGACTCGGGTTCGGCTCCCCGGTTTTGGCCCCGCCACTTCGCCGTGGTGCCCAGGTGATCGATGACCTCGCCGAGGAACGGGGCGACGGCGTCCAGCAGGGCATTGAGTACGGTGCTGAACTCGGCCGGCGTCTCGGCTGCGTCCAGAGCCGCGCGGTAGGGGCTCAGGTCCGGGGCGGGGAAGGGCTCGTGCGGCAGGGGGTGCCGGGTCCGGAAGGCGGCGGCATCGCGATCGGCCCAGCGGTGCAGGTCGCCTCGGGTGGCGGAGCGGGTGTGGTAGGCGTGGATCTGGTCGGAGGTGCGGCCGACGCTGTCGTAAAGCTCGAAGTCGGGGTTTTGCAGGGGTGCTCCAAGTCTCGTGTGTCACAGGTGCCGTCGGATGGGGGCTGTTGTACCTGACGGAACTGCATGGGAAGTGAGAATCCGTCAGTCGGAGTGAACTCGGCCCTGTCTGTAGGGCCGTCAGTTCGGCGGCGGCGTGCTGGCGATGGGGTGGCTGCCTAGCAGAGAAGCGTTGGTCTTGAACTGGTTCCGTGGCTTCGATCTGCGCGTCCGTGACGGGCGCGAAGAAATGATGGTGGGAGCTGATCTGGTCCATGGCCTTGGCCAGGTAGTGGTGGGCGAGCCCCAGAGGCGCGGCACACTGGCGAATAGCCGTCGCGTGCATGTCGCGGTCGCTGCCCTTGCCGTTGAAACTGGTGACCAGGTCATCGGCGATGCAGTTCAATTCCCAGGTGATCTGCGCGAGCGCCGCATCGATCGCGTCGCTGATGGCCTCGCCTGTCCTCCGGCGACGGACTGCGGAAGTTGGTCTGCGAACCTTTCGAGGCTCCGCGCCGCTGCCCGGAGGTAGCCGGGGTTGGTTCTACGGATGTCATGGGGGTAGGTGGAGGTGTCGTACATCCCTGTCCTGTATGTATCCCTGAGCCGGTCGGGATCGGCCTATTTGCGCGAAATGTCATGTTTTCAATGCATCCGGGCGTCGGTGTCGAAGAGCGCCAGCTCGTACGCGTGCAGGAGGTGCTGCACGATGAAAGATCGTCCGGCGACTTTCCACAGGCCACGCCCTCGGTTGAGGTGGGCGATGGCGTCCATTTCGACGGAGGTCAGGCCGAGCAAAGAGGCCGCGGCGTGGAGTTGGTCGGTCTCCTGGCGGTAGATGATGCGGGTGGAGCAGTCGGCGAGGAGTCCTTCGGCCAGGGCCCGACCCTGTGATCCGGCGTCGCCGGCGGTGAGCAGGTCAGACAGCCGGTGGATCACCATGAGGTTGGCGATGCCGAGGCCGCGGCTGAGCTTCCACTGAGCCTGCATGCGCTGGAGCAGTCCGACGTGTCGCATCAGGCGCCATGCCTCGTCGTACACGATCCAGCGACGGCCGCCGTTGGGGTCGGAGAGGGCGGACTCCATCCAGGCGGAGGCGCAGGTCATCGCCAGGACGAGGGCGGTGTCGTCGCCGGAGCCGCCGAGGCGGGACAGGTCGATGGTGAGCATCGGCGCGTTCGGATCGAAGGCGACGGTGGAAGGGGCGTCGAACATGCCGGCCAGGTCGCCGTGGACGAGGCGCCGCATGGCGTGGGCGAGGTCGCGTGCTGCGTCGCCGAGTTGGCCCGACATCATCCCGGCGGCTTCGTCGAGTGCGCTGGGGTTGTTGAGCGTGGCGGCGACGTCGCCGAGGAGCGGGGTGCGGTGCGTGTCGGCGGCGCGGGTGACGACGACGTCGAGGGCGATGTCCAGGGCGGTGTGTTCCATGGGCATCAGGTCCCGCCCCAGGACGGTCCGGGCCAGGGAGCCGAGCAGGAGTAGGCGTCGTTTGCGTATCTCGCCGACCCAGTCGGCCTCGGAGACGCTCTCCGGGCGTGGGGCCGCGTCCAGAGGGTTCAGCCGTCCCGGCAGTCCCGGACCGAGGGCGACGGACCGGCCGCCGAGAGCTTCCGCCACCGGCGTCCACTCGCCTTTCGGGTCACACGGCACGTAGACGCGGTATCCGAAGGCCACCGAACGAAGGGCGAACGACTTGGCCAAGGCGCTCTTGCCCTGGCCGATGACCCCGGCGAGCAGGAGGTTCGGGTTGGTGAACCCCTCGATCTTGCCGTACAGCGCGAACGGATCGAAGACGAAGCTCGCCTCGGCGTGAACGTCGCGGCCGATGTAGATGCCCTCGGCGCCGAGGCCGCCTTCGGCCAGGAACGGATACGCGCCTGCGGCCACGGCCGTCGTCATGCGGTGGGCGGGCAGCTTCAGCCGGTTCCCCCGCGCGGAGGCGGGACCGGGACGTCCACTCAGGGGGTGGAGCGCGGCGGGCATCTGGTGCACGGCTGACGTGGTCTCGCTCTGGTGCGCGCTGGCTTCGACGCGGGCTTTGGCGGTGGCCTCGGCGAGCTGTCGACGGGCAGCCTTGCGGCTGGCACGGTCGGTGCCGTGGGGGGTGAACAGGGGGCTGGCGGAGGCGCGGCGGGCGCGACGGGCGGGCCGGTGGCTCATCTAGGACCCTCGATTCTGCGGGTGGTGCTCATCGCACGCAGGCCGTGGTGTGCGGGCGAAGGTCGGTGGGGGTGGTCTTGCGGCGGATGACGTGTCCGGCAGCGAGGTGACGCTGGCAGATCGTCAGTACGGGCGGCCCCTCGGGTAGCTGCTCTGGATGGCACGCGCTCGCCTCGGCGTCTGCCACGGCGGTGCTGGGCAGCAGGTGGAAGGCGGTGTGGACCTCGCTGGTGGCCTGCCAGAGGCGGGTGTGCGCGCTGGCCAGGTGGCGGCCGGCGGCGGGGTGTGGCGGACGGGTGGTTTCGGCGAGGCGGTCCAGGAGCTGGTGCAGGGCGGTGAGGTGTGCGTGGAGCACGTCAAGGTGCAGGCGGTCCGCCGGCCGGGGCGGGGTCGCGTCCAACGAGGCAAGGGCCCGGGTGTGGTGGCGGACTCCGGCGCTAGCGGCGCGGAGGTAGGGGTGCGCGTCGTCCGGAGGTGTGCGGGAGGTCAAAGGTGGTGGTCCTTCCTGCCGGGAGGCAGGGGCGGCGACGGGTGGTCCGTCGCGGGCGATCGAAGAGCAGCGGGCCAGGGTGCCGGCGGCGGGACGGGCTCACAGGGCGGTCCGTGCGAGCGGGAGCGCGGTGAGGGTGAAGGCGTCCGGCTGCTGGTAGTTGAGCCGTCGGAGATCGACGCCCGAGGTGACGGCGTGGGTCTCGATCTGTGCGCAGGCGGCGTCCAGCAGCGCGTCGGTCTCGGCGGTGACGGTGACCAGGCCGGTCAGCGCCACGTCGGCATGCCCGGCGATGAGCTGGCGCTCACGCTGCTTGACGTCGGCGTACTCGACGGAGTCTTCCTCGCTGTCGACCTGCCCCCGGCGGGCCCTCTCGTTGGCGTCGGCGATGATCGCCGCCTTCTTCCGCTGGACATCCCGCAGCGCGGACTCGAGCCCCTGCGGCACGTATATAAGGGAGAGGCTGCGACGCACGCCGGCCGTGAACATGATCCCGTGCAGGAACCCGGCTCCCATTTCGGTGCGCGGCCAGTTCTCCACCCAGTACGTCGCGTGCCGCGCGCTGTCGGTGGCGAGGCGGTCGTACTCCTCGAACTGGACGACGGGCCCGGCGGCGGCAGGGTCGGCCTCGGCGCGGCCGGTCTCGGACCACTGCTGGAGTGCACCGAGCGCTTTCGGGTCGTAGGCGGTGCGGATGACGGCGGCGATCTCCCGCGAGGTCAGCCATCCGGTGACCTGAAGTCCGGCGTTGCGGGCGGCCTGGGCGATGGACGCGGTGGTCTGCTCCATGACGGTGAACGCCCCGGGCAGCCCGCCGCCGGCCTGGCTGATCAGGCGCCGGGCGGCCTTGAGGTCGAGAGAGATGGCGAGGTAGGTCTCGTGCGGTGCGGCGGCGGGGCCTGCCGAGGCGACCAGTTCGGAGTAGATCTGTCCGGCGACGGGGGCCTGGGGCTGTCCGTTGTGGGTCCAGTGGCGGGTGAGGGTGTCGCCGCTGTCGGGGACGGTGCGCTCCAGCACCTGGACGGTAGCGATGTGCCCGGTGCGGGCGATGCCCGCCAGCGCACGTCCCCAGCTGCTCACGTTGTGGTTCTGCGTGGCGGGGTCGAGGAGGGCGAAGGCGCGGCTGCTGACGCGGGCGACGGCGGTCAGCGTCTGGTGATGAGGGTCGTGGACAGCCGCAGCCTGGTTCGCGGAGTCGCCGGGGGTAACGACCTTGAGGGAGGCGGTGGTGCCGGGCAGGTGGAGGATGCCGTCCTGCCGGGGTCGGGTGACGGGCCGGGCGAGCCAAAGGGTCTGGCCGGTGCGGCGGCGGTGTGCGTAGCGGGCGACGATCGGCGCCCAGTCGATCAGGGAGCGGCCGTGTCGGCGGATCGCCACGAGCGCACCGGCTGCCGCCCACAGCGGCGCCAGGGCAACGGCGCCGAGCAGTCCGGTGGAGATCACCGTCATCAGCAGCAGCGCCAACGTGCACGAAACGAGGACGAGTTGGGGAAGGGAAAGGCCGAGGAGGATGCCGCGGCGGGACCGGTGCGGGAACTTCACCGTGACCGGGGCGACGGAGAAATCAGTCAAGGGGCGGGTCCTGGAGGCGCGGGTGGAACCCGGGGGCGGGAGGTGGCGTGCACTCCCGCCCCCGGGAGTCGGGCAGGGGATCAGAGACCCGTCGGAGGCGGCGGTGGTCCGCTCGCCCCGCTTGACGCGGCGTTCTGTGAACCGGAGGACGGTGGTGCGCCCTGCGGCGGCGGGGTCGTGGTCGGCGCCGTGGACTGCCATCCGCCGCCCTGGCCGGACGCGGCGTTCGCTCCGGCTCCGCCAGGCCCCGGGCTGCCTCCCACCTGGCCGCTGGTGTTGTCGGACATGCTCGTCGGCGCGGCCTGGACGGCCTTCTCCAGACCGGACTTGACGGCATCGCCACCGGGCGAGCTGCCCGTTCCGCCGCTTTGCGAACCTTCCTTGCCCTCTCCGCTTCCGCCTGTCGGGGTGGCGGCAATGTCGCCGGGGAAGCCGCCTCCGCCAGCGGCGTCGGGGCCCTGCGGTGCGGCGCCTGCTCCGGCGGCAGCGCCACCGGTTCCGGCGGTGGCCGCGGCTGCTGCGGCCTTGCGGGCCGCCTTCTCGGCGTGGGCCTTGGCGATCTGGGCTCCGGCTCCGCCAGCGCGATGGATGGACTCGCCGTCGGTGCCGTCGGCCGCCCAGTGGACGAACTTGAAGACGGCGTACGGGCACAGCAGGACCAAAATCATGATCACGATGCCGGACATGACATCGGCGAGGGCCGCGACGCCGTCCTTCGCCTCCGTCTTGCCCATGGCGGTGATGCCGAGCACGAAGATCACGGTCATCAGCAGCTTGGAGACCACGAGGGTGGCGGTGGCCTCGATCCAGCCCTTGCGCCAGCGCCGCGCGACCTCCCAGCCGCCGCCGGCGGACGCGAAGACGGCCAGCGTGACCATGACCAGGATGCCGACCTTGCGGACCATCATCACGCACCAGTACAGGAAGGCGCCGATGGCGGCACCGAGGCCGACGACGACCGGGACGAGCCAGCCCAGCCCGGCTAGGGACCCGATTTGGCTGACCTTCACGATGCGGCGCACGGCCGACTCGATGTTCAGGTGCGCGGTCTTGAACAAGCCGTCGGAGACGGCGTCGACTACCTCGACGGCGACCGTGGTCAAGGCGAGAGCACAGAAGGCGAACAGGACGCCGCTCATGGTGCCGGTGAACGCCTGTGTCAGGGCTTGTCCGTCGCGCCGGACGGCGGCCCGGACCAGCTGCGCGCAGAACGTGGCGACCAGCAGGACCAGGCCCAGTGGCAGCAGCATCTCGTAGTTGTCGACGAACCACGATGCGTTGAGGTCCACCTTCGTGGTGGTGTCGACTGCCTCGGCGGCCAAATCGGCAGCGGCGGATGCCAGTTCACCGGCAGACTTTGCCATCCAGTCGCCGATGGCTTTGCCGGGGTCCGAGGCGAAATCCACCGCGTCTCCGACGGCGCACAGCTTGTCTGCCAGGGGGTAATCACAGAAACCCACGAGAGAGTTGCCCCTCCTTTCTTGAATCAGGCGCGGGTCACTGCGTGACGCTCGGAGCGATTGCGGCCAGGGAGCAGTCGTGGCCGGGGCGGCACTGAATGGCGAGAGTCACGGCCCGTTCCTCGGCCCCGCCGCCACCCCTCTTCCAGGCGATCTGCTGCTTGCCATTGACGGTGACGACGTAGATGTACGCCTCGGTGATCGCGGACGGGTCGTCGGCCAACGCCCGCTTGAACGCGCCGGGGTAGTGGCCCTCGGTGACGCTGGCGGTGGCGTGCTGGTCCTGGTCGGCCATCCGCGACCACAGCAGCGGATCGGGAACCTGGCCGGAGACGGACGCCCAGTCGGCGTACTTGGTCTCGGTGGTCATCCAGGCGCGCATGCCAGCGAGTTGCTGGTCGCGGCTGGTGTCGCGGGTGTCGTAGGACCACAGCATCTGCGTGGCTGCCTTGGCGTAGGCGACCGGATCGGCGATCTGCGGAGGCTTGGGCATGGAACCGGATCCGGAGGAAGGCTTCGGTGCGGCTTCGGAGGCGGTCGGGCTGCCGGTCGGGGCGGGCGCAGTGGCGGCCGGGGTCTGGTGGCCGTTCCTGCCGGCGGACAGCAGGGCGACGATCCCGGCGATGGCGAGCAGGGCGGCGACGACGCAGGTGACGATCGCGATGCGCCGGTTGGCCGACCAGCCCGCGCCGTACGAGGACAGCGAGAAGGCGGGGAATCGATTCCGCATTAGTGGACCTGCGCCCCCAGGCCGGAGAAGAAGGCCACGATTCCGTTCGCGGCGCCCAGACCGAGGGCGGCGCCGGCGGCTACGACCGCGCCCTTCTTGCCGTTGGCTTCGGCCTGGTGACCACCGGTGTGGTGGCCCCAGGCCCATACGCCGAGCGAGACGGCGAGGGCGCCGACGACGGCGATGATGCCGAACATGTTGATCGAGTTGACGACGTTCTTCAGCACGCTCAGGCCGGGCAGACCACCGCCCTTGGGTGAGATTCCTGGGTCGTAGGCGAGCTGGATGACGCGGTCGGCGAGAGGAACGGACATAGGTGTGGCGGGGCTCCTTGCATACGCGGGTCAGGCGAGGACCGGCGGGAAGGGGAAAGCGGAGAGGGGAGGTGCGCCTGGGGCGCGGAAGTGGCCGCGACGGCGGCCCCACCCGGGGCGGTGCCGGGCGGCGGCCTCAGAGGACGCGGCGGGCGGCGAGGATCGTCCAGTCCTTGATCGGAGTGATCCGGACCGGCTTGGTGGTGCGGGGCGCCTCGATCACGAGGCCCTCGCCCATGTACATGCCGACGTGCTCGGGCCGGGCGGCGGTGCCGCGGCTGAAGATCAGGTCACCGGGCTTGAGTTGGGCGGGCGATACGGCCTTGCCCTCGTTGACCTGCGTGTACGTGGTGCGGGTGAGTGTCACGCCGGCGTGGGCGTACGCCTGCTGCATCAGGGAGGAACAGTCGCAGCGGCCCATGGGGTCGGGGCCGTGCGCGTTGGTGCAGGAGCCGCCCCACTGGTAGAGCGTGCCGAGTTGCTGCATCGCCCAGGTGATGGCCTTGCGCGCCCGCGGATCAGCGTCCTTGGGGATCTTGTAACCCTTGGGGACGCTCCCCTCGGGGATCCGGCCGAAGCCGGAACCGTCCTGGCCCGGAGCACAGCCGGTGGTGCCGGGCGACGCCTGCTTGCCCTGGTCCGCGTCCTTGCCGTCCTTGTCGTTGCCACCCGGGAAGGTCTTGGCGATGGCCTCTTGCAACGCAGTGGCCAGGTTTTCCCACTGGGCGTACGCGTCCGGCAGCCCGGACTTCTGCACGGCTTGGGCAGCCTGGGTTACGGTCATCTGCTGCCAGCCGTCGACCTTGAGCAAGTGCTTGTAGAACTGCTCGGAGGCGTAGACCGGATCGCGGATCTGCTGGGCGCTGCCCCAGCCCTGGGAAGGGCGCTGCTGGAACAAGCCGAGCGAGTCGCGGTCCCCGTAGTTCAGGTTGCGCAGCCGGCTCTCCTGCATCGCCGTGGCGAGCGCGATGATCTGTCCCTTCTTGGGGACGTCGAGCGAGAGACCGGCGGCCACGATCGTCTGCGCGTTGGGAACTTGCTCGGCGGGCAGGTCCAGGCCCTCGACGTGGACGTCTTTGGCGGCCGCGCCGTCGAGGATCTTGGTGACCTGTTCGGCGACCTTGCCGGTGTCGATGTCGGTCGAGCAACTGCTGAAGGAGCCGCTGCTCTGCACGGCGTCGGCTGAGGAGGCCAGCATCATGCCGGTGCCGGCGATCAGGATCGGGGAGAGGAAGACGACGCCGATGCCGGCGGCGAGCCCCTTCAACCCGAGCGGACCGCTCGCTGGTCAGCGATGTCGGGCAGAGGTGGGTAACGAGACGTCATGAACGTGTCCTTCGGGGGTGCGGTGTCCGGCGAGCCGCGTGCGCGAAGCGTGTCGGAAGGCCGCGGCGGCCGGGGTGGGCGATCGGGACGGGCCGGCGCGGGCGAGTTGCCGCTCGCTCTGCGAGGCCGGACCGTGAGCTAGGTGTGCCGGGGCAGGGGGTACCTCCGTGAGGCGTGGCGGGAATAGCCAGCGGCGGTGTGCGCCGGGCGGTTCAAAAACAGTAGGCGCAGATCGGCGGTTGACCAAAAAGTCGGCGTGAGGTGCCGGAATCCGATACCCCAGCACAGCACTTCTTGGTCGTCGGCGGATTCGCTTCTACAGTTTTTGGACTCCCTCTCGCCCACCTCGGTCTGTGGCCCTGGGCTTCTGTATGCCCACTTCCGGCCCGCGAGGTTTCTGCACGAGACGGGCAGTTCCCTCCGTGATTCCGCACCCGAATAGGGGTTCCTCTTTGCCTTTTTCCCTGCACCAGGGCGACGCCCTCAGCGTTCTCGCCGGCCTCCCGGACGGTTGCGTCGACTCCGTCATCACCGACCCGCCGTACAACTCCGGCGGGCGGACCGCGAAGGAGCGCACCACCCGCTCCGCGAAGCAGAAGTACACCTCCGGTGCCGCCCAGCACGCTCTGCCGGACTTCACCGGCGAGAACATGGACCAAAGGTCGTACGGGTTCTGGCTGACGCAGATCATGACCGAAGCCCACCGCCTCACCCGCAGCGGCGGCACCGCGCTGCTGTTCACCGACTGGCGCCAGCTCCCCGTCACCACGGACGCGATCCAGGCGGCCGGATGGCTCTGGCGCGGAGTGTTGGCCTGGCACAAGCCGCAGGCCAGGCCGCAGAAGGGCCGGTTTACCCAGAACTGTGAATTCATCGTCTGGGCGTCCAAGGGAGCGATCGACGGCTCCCGCAACCCCGTCTACCTGCCCGGCCTCTACAGCGCGTCGCAGCCTTCGGGGGCGAAGCGTCAGCACATCACGCAGAAGCCCGTCGAGGTGATGCGCGAGCTGGTCAAGATCAGCCCCGAGGGCGGCACGGTTCTCGACTTCTGCGCCGGCTCCGGCTCGACGGGCGTCGCCGCCCTGCTGGAAGGCCGCGACTTCATCGGCGTGGAGAAAACCGAGCACTACGCGTCGATCGCGGCCGACCGGCTCACCGAGACGATCCGTGAAACGCTCACCCAGGACGACGTGGTTCTCACCGTCTGATCCGCTCCGCTGTATTTCGCTCCGGAGCCCCGCGCACCCTCCCAGTCTTTTCCGGATCCCGCCGGGACGTTCGTGCAACCCTCCGGCGGGTCCGTGCGCCGTGGATTCCGCCCACCTGCCATCTCGCGTCTCGTAGGAGGCCGTACTTTTCATGCCCGAATCCATAGAACCCGCAGGCAGCGGGGAATTGGAGCCGGTTCGCGTCCCGGACCCGCAATTGGAGGGGATCGAGGCGAGCGTCCGACGGCTCATGGAGCAGTCGGCTCAGCAGGCCCAGCAGCTCGACCATCTCGCGTCCTCGCCGCCGCCGGGCGGATCGCCGTTCGCGGCCTTCGGCATGCCGGGGCTCGGTGGGCCGGCTCCCGCCGCTCCGCCAGAGCCCCGCCCGATCCTGGAGCTGGACGGAGAGGAGCGCGAGGACGAACTCGACGCGCTCAGCGACTGGGTCGACGACTTCTTCCTCCCGGTCTACGGGGCGGAGGTCACCACCGCGGCGCCTTGGTGCCTGCAGTGGCAGGAGCACGACGACGTCGTGGCCTGGCTCCACGCCCTGTGGCTCGCCTACCAGCAGCACAAGGACCCCGAAGCCGGATTGAGCGGTCTGTTCGTGTGGCACCGGGACTTCCTCACCCACGCCGTAGCGGCGATCCGCGCGCCGGGTGGCCCGCTGTCGGCCTGCATGACATCTCCCGACCGGCCCGCGCACCGTCTTCTGCCCGGCCCGCCGCCGTCCGTACGGACGGAGACGGCGTCCACGGCGGAAGCCGCCGGCGCCGCCGAGCCGGACGAGCCGACGTCATGAACGCGGGAGTGGGACAGCCCGCCTTCGGACTGAGCTTCGACCCCCGAGCGCTGACCGATCTCCTCCAGGCCCCCAGCGATATCCGCGACCTCACCCTCGCCTACCTGCAGGAAGTCGTGAACGCACAGCGCTTCGGACTGCGCCTCGACGGCGACCTGGAGGGCTATCGAAAGCTTTTCGTGGACTCCCGGAAGGACTGGCGCGTCGTCTACGGCGTCCGTCCGGCACCCGCGGAGTCCGCACATCAGAAGGAGATCCACGTCGTCGCCGTCCGGCCGCGCGCGGGCAACGACGTCTACGACGAGGTCGGCCGCCGCCTGGGGATGACCCGCCGGCCGCTGAGCGCCCGCACCCACGCGGCCCGCTCCCGTTCCCCGCAGCTGACCACCCGCACTCCCGCGCCCCGGCCCGGTCCGCCGCCCACCGCACTGCCGGGTCTGCCCCGTCCCGCACACAACCCCGCGCACCACCACACCCGCTGACGCACGGAGCGTCGCCTATGCCCCCTGACCCCGCGCCGCTACCAGCCTGGCGTGCGGTGTCCCCGCTCGACCATCGCCTCGAAGCCGTCACCGGCCACGACATTGACACCCTGTGGTCCTACCGCGACCGCGGCGTCCTCGACGAGCCCCACGCCCACCTGGTCGACCGGCACCGCGAACTGGCCAAGACCCAGACCGGCGTCACCTTCTACCTCCGCCTCCTCCACCGCCTGTCCAGCGGCGAGTTCGACGTCGACGACGCCCTGTGCACCCGCATCGACCGCACCGTGGACCAGCTGGAGGAGGCCAGAGACCAGCGTGACGCCGCTGCCCGGAAGGTGCTCGCCGCGCTGAAGCCGATCGAGGCCGCTGCCGCGGCCTCGACGCCCCGCGCGCAGCAGCTCTCGACGGACGACCAGGCCGCGCTGCTCGCCATCGCCGGCGGCGCCAAGCTCTACGAACACCTTCTAACCGGCCGGATGTCCGTGACCGCGGCCTCCGGCACCCGCATTCCTCACGCCAAGCTCCAGCGGCTGGAGGACGCCGGCCTGGTCGTCCGGGACACCGGCCAACCCGTGCACGCCGGCCAGCCGGTCACCCTCACCGACACCGGACGGGCCGCACTGTTCGCCGCCCGGCGGACCCCCACGACCCAGCCATCCAAGCTCCCGGCCCGCCCCGGCGCGTCGCCGTCCACCCCGGCACAACGGCGCTGAACTCCACCGAAAGGCCCTTGTTGCCTCCCATCGAACCGGAGTCCCGGAAGTCCATCCCCCAGGTCGACTTCGAGCTGGACGACTTCGACGCCGACGAGGAGATGTACCGCGACTTCTACCGCAAGGTCGCCGTCCGCGAGGACATGCTCGTCCCCCTCGCCGAACACCACACCCCCGACGGCGCGCACAGCTACTACGTCCTGTTCGACCGCACCGCCACCTGGGGACACCCCGGTATGCCGCAGGTCCTCGCCGTTCATCTGCAACGGGACCGTGAGCAGCGGACGTTCGCCTTCGAGCAGGCCCCCCTGCCGCTGCCCGCGATGGCGCAGTCCTGGCTCATCCACCGCGGCTGCCCGCACGACGCCATCGGCCTAAACCCCGAGTTCGGCCCGCAGCCGGCGGACGAGGCGACACGTGCACTGGAACGACGCCTCGCGGGCGACGGCGACCACTACGCCATGGGCTACTCCTACACCTGCGACGACCCCGACGACATGGTGACCGTCGTGGCACTGCGCGCCCTGGACGAGCGAGCCCCTTCGCCGTTCCGCGTCATCGTCGAAGAGGTCGACACCGGCGCCTGGACGCGCACGCTTCGAGAGGGCGGCTTCGCCACGGTCGAGGACGCCTTGCAGTGGTGCGACGACCGGATTGCCGGCGAGGCCGACTCTCTGCCACCGGTCCGCCTGGCAGCCGCCGGCAGCCGCTCAGTCGGTGTGGCGAAGTCCCCTGCTCCGCGCCCGCCCGGCCGGGCCCGCTGAGCCCCGCCGCCGTCTACGGCGGCGCAACATAGCCGACGATCGCCGGTTAGCCAAACCGGCGATTCTCCGGACTCTTATACAGCCGCCGGGACAACACCCGCGGTGCCTTCCACGCAATCCCTATGCCTTCACGGAGGTTTCTTTCGCATGCGCTCCACCCGAATTGCCATATCCGCAGCGATGCTCGGCGCGCTCGCGCTGCCGGTACTCTCCGCCACCACCGCCAACGCGGCACCCGCTGCCGTCTCCGCGGCCCCGGCGAGCAGCTGCTCGTCCAAGCCGCCGCTGCCGTACGCGGTGCACACCAAGGCTGTGACCATCCGGTCCAAGGCCAGCTCGAAGTCCACCGCGCTCGGCGTGCTCTACAGCAGCCACAAGTTCAGCGTGGCCAGGAAGAGCGGCAACTGGCTCTACATCACGGACAAGACGACCGGCGTCAAGGGCTGGGTCTCCGGCACGTACGTCTACCGCGACGTCCGAATGTGCCTCGACTGACAGGCCCCAATAGGCGGCCCGAAAGCAGTTGAGTCGCCGAGCACGGCTGCCTCTCGTATTCCTCCAGGCATCGGCCTTTCCAGAACAGGAGTTCCCCTTTTGTCCGACGGCATATTCGATGACGCTGAGGATGTCGTCGGCGTGCTCACCGAACGGATCGAAGCGCGCTTCGGCATGGACATGGACCAGTTGAAGGCCGCGGTCACCGCCGCGCCGCTGGCGAATCCTGACGCCACCGATGTTGTCAAGTGGCACGGCCTCCTCGTCGAGGCCCAATCCGTGCTCGACCACGCGGAGGACGACCTCCTCGCCGCGCTGGAAACCCAGCCCAGCGAGGTCGACGACCCGACGATGGGTCTCGCCCACCGCGTGAACGCGGCCGTCACTGCCCGCGACGGCCGGGCCCTGGTCGTCCGGTGGCTCCTCGACCCGGACGCTCCGGGTAAGAAGGACCTCGCCGCCGAACGGCTCGCCCGCCTTCGCCCTCGAACTGGTCCGGCGGTGCAGACCAGCGCTCCTCACCGACCCGCGGGTACACCCGTGACGGCGACGGCGGGGCGGGCGGGAAGGGCTGTTCGATGAGCCCGGTCAAGGCCAGCACTATGGACGCCGACCTGCAGAAGGTCTTCGGCGGTACGGTCCCTGATCTGCACGAGGCAGCTGTCGGCCACGATGCCTCTCCGGCCCTCGCCCGTGCCCTGGAACTGCGTTCGTTCCTGGCTCTGACCGAGGAGCAGGTGGCCCGTGTCCGCGATCGCGTGCACGCGGACATGGACCCGGACCGCGACATGGGCGAGCTGTCGGCGGACAAGCTCCGCTTCGACGCGCAGTGGCTGGAGGCAGCGCTCGATGCCCGCGACGGTTACCGCGCGGCCCTCGGCGAACTGCTACGCACGATGCCCCCGCCCGACCAGCAGGCCCGGCCCGTCCGCATGAAGCAGCTCAAGGCCACCGCCACCCTGCCTCCGTCTGCCGCCCCGGCACCACCGCGTGCCGGGGCGGCCCGGGCCCGCCGACCCTGAAAGCCCCGCTTGCCCCTCACGTCCACCGTGATTGCCGGACGGATCGAGGACCTGTACGGCGCACCGCTCGCCGACCTCACCGCCTACGCCGAGGGCCAGCCGCCCGGCATGCTCTCCGCCCTGCTCGGCATGCACCACGACCTCGCGCTCGCCGAGCGCAGCATCGACTTCCACCGCGACCACCTCGCCCGGCTCATCCTCCCCGAGCGGCAGATCGGTCGGCACGAGGTCGCCCACCTTCTCGACGGTGCGCGACGGCTCGCCGAAGCCGTCGCCGTCCGCGACGTCCAGGCCAAGTCGGTCGCCGCCGTCCTGAAAAGCCTCGCCCGTGCCCCGGCCCCAGCGCCGTCCCCGCCGGCACCGTCACCGCCGCTACCGGCTCCGCCCCTCCCGGTGCAGACCCCGGCGCACAGCCGCTGACCGCAGGCAGTTCCCCTCATCCACCCAGGAGTTCCTCCCTTGGCCATCACCGCTCTGCCACCTGACACCGACATCGACATCGCCCGGGTCACCGAAGTCCTCGCCATGATCACCCCACGCTGGAACGTGAGGATCTTGCTGGCACTCTCCGGCCCGCCACTGCGCTATAGCGAGTTGGCGGCCAAGGTGTCCTGGCTGCAGAACGGCCAGCTCCACCTCAAGCTCCAGTCGCTGTGCAACGCCGGTCTCGTCGAGCGCACCGAACACACCGCACGCCACGTGACCTACGGCCACACCGAGCGTGGTGCTGCCCTGCTGCCGGTCCTGCCGATGATCGTCACCTGGGCCGAAGAACATCTGGAAACGGCGGACCGCCCGCTGCCCGCGATCGAGCAGATCGAGGACAGCCTCACCCTGCTCACCCGGCGGCACGCCGCTGCCATCCTGTGGGTACTGAAGTCGCGCAAGGAGGTCAGCGGCCGGGCGCTGGCCCGGATCGTGATGCCCAACAGCGACTGGACCAACGTGTACCCGCCGCTGCGGCAGCTCGTGGCCGACGGCCTGGTCGACACCGAAGGCGCCGGCCAGCCGTACCGGCTGTCTGCTGCAGGCGACGGCCTGGGCCCTGTTCTCGGCGCCCTGTCCGCGTGGTCCGCCGGGCAGCCCCTCGACCAGGCGGCCCACCACCCGGTCTGGGGGCACCCGCTGGCGAAGCCCGCGTCGAGGCCGTGGGTCAGCAGCCAGTCCCGCCCGGAGCCCGCGGCGATATCCCCAACCCGGACAGGCGAATCCGCTCCGGCGTGGCAGAACCGCGATCTCTTCTCCCATGTCACGACCGCCCGCCCGAAGGCGGCCGTCCCGGCGGGAGGCCCGCGCCGATGACCACCCTCTTCACCACCGCCGAAGTACGCAATGCGGTCGATCTACTGGCCTCTCGCTCCTTGATCCGCCTGGTCACCGAGATCGACGACAACGGGGCGATACCGCCACGACGCTTGGCCGACACCCTCGCCGACCTCTCCACCCATCAACTGCGGCACGCGACCGAAACAGCCCGCGCTCGCGGCCTCGTCCGGACCGCGCCCGGCACCGGCCTGGAACTCACAGACGCTGGGTCGGAGTTGGCCGACCTGTACGACACGGCTGCGCGCTGGTCGAGACGCCACGCCTCCCCGTCACCGGTCTGCGAGTTCAGCAACCGCGTCCACCACGTCCTCGACCTGCTGACGCCCTCGCTCGCGACCGAGGGCGCCGACAGCCTCGCACGGTTGTCCGCCCGGGGCCTACCCGGCGCGGAGGCCGAGGAAGACCTGGCCCGGCTCCGTGCCCTCCTGCTCCAGTGGCTGGCCGCGAACCCGCAGGTCACCGCCCTTTCCGATCCCGAGCCGGTCGCGTGAGCGTAGCGGTCACACCCCGGCACGCGCGCCACTCCGCCGGGCTGATGCGCAGCATCTACCTGCCGCGCACGGCGGACGCCCTCGCGTTCGCGATGTCCACCTACGGCATCCCATTGCTGGTCCTGGCCACCACGCGCTCCGCCGCGCTGACGGGCGCCGCGTTCGCCCTGGAGTGGATCCCGCGCCTGGCGGCGTTCGGGTGGGCCGGATCGGTCGTCGACCGGCGCGGGGCATCCGTGGTCTTCCACCTCGCCTCCCTGGGACGCGCTTTGGTTCTCGCCGTCGGCGCGGTCCTTCTCCATCTCCACCCGTCCGGCGCCGTGGCGAGCGTGACCGTGATGGTGCTCGCGGCGGCCACCGGCGTGCTCACCGAGTGCAGTTACATCGCGGCCGAGACCGCGGGCGCCGCCGCCGGCCGCCGGGCAGGTGCACGCGCTCACCGTGTCCAGGCCGTGCTGCTCGGTATCGATCAGACCGCGACGCTGGCCGGCCCGGCGCTCGCCGGGCTGCTCCTGCTCGCCGGGCCGCCGCCGATGCTCGCGGTGATCACCGTGCTTTCGCTGCTCGCCGCGCTGCTCGCTCTGCGCACACCCCCCTCGCCAGTCGCCCCGGCCCGCGCGCCGAAGGGGCGGCCCGGCGCCGGCCTCCTCACCGGGTGGCGCACCATCCGCTCGCTGCCCGCACTCGGTTGGCTCGTGGCCGGACTGACTCTGTCCAACCTGGCCACCGGGCTCCTCCAGGCGGCCGGTCCGGTGATCGTCGTCGCGCACTTCGGGCGGTCCACCACTGCCGTCGGCCTGGTCTGGTCCGCAGCCGCCGGCGCAACACTCCTCAGCGTCACGCTCTGCCGGTTCGCACTGGACCGCCTGGGCCTGTGGCCGGTCGGCGCCACCTGCGCAGCCCTCGCCTCGCTCGTCTGTCTCGCCGCCGCCCAGGCCCCCGACTACCTGTCCTACCTGGTCCTGGTCGCGGTCCTCATGGCGGCAGACGGCGGCATGACGGTGGTCCTGCGCACCCTGCGCTCCCGCCTGATCCCCCCGGAGAAGTTCGGCAGCACCCTGTCGGCGACCATCCTCATCCTCCTGCTGCCCTTCCCCGTCGCCGGCGTACTCACCGCGCTCACCCCGCCCGACGAACTAGGCCACGTCATCACCGCCTGCGCCGCCCTGCAGGCCCTCGGCCTCTTCTGCGCCTTCGCCCGCCTGCGCACCGATCCCGCCCTGCGCACCTGACCCTGCTGCGCCCCCAGCCTGTCGAGAACCTCATGCCCCCCACCGTCCTCGGGATGAACCGCGCCAGCGGTCGCACCATCACCGAGCAGTTCAACGCCTTCGACGCGCACAACCCGCACGTCTACCGCGCTCTGGAACGCATGGCCGCCCGCCGCTTGGCCTCCGGCGCCACGCGGGTCAGCCTCAAGGACCTCTTCGAGGACCTACGCCGCCAACTCCCGTACGGAGTCGCCGGGCTGAACAACAACTTCACCGCCCTCTACGCCCGCCGCCTGATCGACGACCACCAACACTGGGCCAGCGTGTTCGAACTGCGTCGCCGCCGCGCCGCCTGACCATCCCCTCCCTTCCATCGCTTCCGCGCCTTGTTCGGCCGGACGAAGGCCGCCTGTCGGGCCGCCTCGTGAGTGAAGCCCCAGCAGTCTGCGGGCTGCGCGAGCAGCCTCGGCCCGAGGTCGCACCACGCCGCCGGCCGCGCGTCGGCTGCTCGCTGAGCAGCCGTCCTCTGCCGCTGCAGTCCGCCGCCTCATGCCCACCGCATTGCCGCCCTCCGACCCCAAGGAGCTTGCTCTTGTCCGATCGTCCCGTCGCCTTGATCGTTGCCGCGGCCGACATGGAGGCCGAGGCGTACCGCGGGTACTGCCTTCAGTCCGTGGCCGCCGCGTATGACGTTGTTTTGATCACCGGCGAAGAGCCGTCGTGGGAGGTGCCGTACCTGCGGGACTACGTGGTCGTGTCCGATCCGACCGACCAGGCGGAGCTGTCCGCGGCCGGCCGGGCCCTGGCCGAACGCTATGACCTGGCCGGGGTCTTCACCTGGACCGAGTGGTACCTCGTCCCCGTGGCCCGCCTTGCACGCCAGCTCGGCCTGCGCACCACCACCCCGGAGGCCATGCAGGCGTGCCGCAACAAGGCCACGTCGCGTGCGCTGTTCGCACGGCACGGCGTGCCGTCGGCTGCTTCGGTGAGCGTGCGCACCCTGGCCGAGGCCGAGGCGGCCGCCCAGCAGATCGGCTACCCGCTCGTGCTGAAGCCCGCCGCGCACGCGGCCAGTATCGGAGTGATCCGCGCCGACACCCCCGAACAGCTGACCGCAGCCTTCGCGTTCACCGACCAGGCGGCCGGGCTCGGCCGGGAGTCCACCAGCGTGCTCGTGGAGGAGTACCTCGACGGGCCCGAGGTGTCGGTCGAGTGCGTCACCTACCGCGGCGAGACCACCGTGGCCGCGGTCACCCGCAAGACGGTCAGCACTCCGCCCTTCTTCGAGGAACTGGCCCACTGCGTGGACGCGGCCGACCCGCTGCTTGACGTAGTGACCCCCGTGGCACGGGCCGCGATCCGCGCTCTGGGGATCACCGACGGCGTCTGCCATGTCGAGATGCGGCTGGTCGACGGCCGGCCACGGCTCGTCGAGGTCAACGGCCGGATCGCCGGCGACATGATCGGCCACCTCGTCCGACTCGCCACGGGCATCGACCTGCCGCGCGCCGCCGCCGACATCGCCTGCGGCCGGGCCCCCGACCTCACCCCCGCCCGGTCCTCGTCCGCCGCGATCCAGCTGCTCTACCCGGACACCTCCGGCACCCTGCTCCACCTCGCTTTCGACAGCGTCAACCCGGACTGGCTGGACCGCGTGCACTTCCAGCACCAGGTCGGCGACCAGCTGCTTCTCCCGGCCGACGGCGGCAACATGTGGACCGCGCGGATCGGCTACCTGATCACCACCGCGCCCACTGCGGACCTCGCACAGGCCCGCGCCGAGGAAACGGTCCGCCGCATCCAGGTCCGCGTCGAGCCCCGCCCGGCCCACGAGCCTGTTGCCGGTGGGCGCCCCGCATGAGCCGCACCGACGCTTCCCTCCGGCGCGGCCGTGCCCTGCTGACCGGCTACTTCCTCGGCCTGGGCGTGGTAATGGCTCTCTGGGGCGCCCGGATGCCGGCCGTCCAGAACGCCGCCCACCTCACCACCGGCAGCCTCTCCCTCGTCCTGCTCGCCGCCGCTGTCGGCATGGTCGCCGGACTGCAGGCCGGCGGCCGGCTCGCCCGGCCTGAACGCCTTCCCGCGCTCCTGATCGGCGGAGCTGTCGCACTGGCAGCAGCACTCGCCCTGTTGGGGCAATGCCGGACTCTGGCATCGCTGCTCGCAGCGGCGCTGGCCTTTGGCGCCGCGCACGGTGTCCTGGACGTCGCCGCCAACACCGGGGCGGTCCGCTGTCAGACCGCCTACGGCAAGCCCATCATGTCGTCCCTGCACGCCGCGTACTCGATCGGTGCGCTGGGCGGCGCCGCCCTGGCCGCCGCCACCGCCGGCACCGCCCACAGCGCTCTGTTCCTGGCGGTCGGCGCCGCGCTGACGGCGAGCGTGCTCGTGGCCGGGCCGCGCACCCTCGCGCTGAGCGGCGCCGACCCCGAGACCTTCGACCCCCAGGGGACCGATCGGGACCGGGCGCCGGGGAGGGTATGGCTGCTGGGGGTGCTGGCGGCTGCCAGCCTGATGGGGGAGGGAGCGGCAGCCGACTGGGCCGCCGTGCATGTGCACGCCCTGCACGCCAATATGGCTGTTGCCGCGAGTGCCTTCGCCCTCTACAGCACCGGCATGGCGATCGGCCGGCTGACCGGCGACCGGCTCACGACCCGCTTCGGTGCCCCTGCCGTGGTCCGCGTCGGCGCGGTGCTCGCCGCAGCCGGACTGGCCACCGGCGTCCTGGCCGACATCGTGCCTGCGGCGCTGGCCGGCTGGGCCGTGTTCGGGCTCGGCCTGTCCGGCACCGTCCCCTCCCTGATCACCGCCGCCGGGAGCCACGGGCCGAGGGCCGTCGCTACGGTTTCCGTCACCGGCTACCTCGGCCTGCTCGCCGGCCCCGCCCTCATCGGCTCCCTCGCCAGCATCACCACCCTGCCCATAGCCCTGCTGCTGCCCGCCCTCCTCGCAGCCGCTCTCGCCACCTTCGCCCGTCGCGCTCTGGAGAACACTGCCCCTTGACCCGCCCCACCAGCCTCGATGCCGTCATCCTCGACTACAACGGCGTCATCGGACTTCAGCCCACCCGCGCCCACTGGCTTCGACTGGCCCACACCGCCTCCTGGCCCGAAGCCGATCTCGCAGGCTTCCAACGGGCCTTCTGGAACGCCCGCGACCTCTACGACGCCGGCCAGCTCAGCGACCTGGCGTACTGGGCGCGCGTCCTTGGCGCCCACCCCGGCTCCCGCCTGCTGCGCGAACTCCTTGCCGCGGACACGGCCATGTGGACCGAGACCGACGAGAGCGTCCTGGCTGTCCTCCGCCGCGCCCACGCCACCGGACTGCGCATGGTGCTGCTGTCCAACGCACCCGCCCATCTCAGTACCGTGCTCGACACCCACGGGTGGCGACGCTTGATGACCCAGGCGCTGTACTCAGCCCGACTGCAGGTGTGCAAGCCCGACCCGGCCGCCTACCACCACGCCCTGCGAGCATCCGGAGTTCGCGATCCACGACGCGTTCTGTTCGTGGACGACCGCGCCGACAACTGCCAGGCCGCCGCCCGCCTGGGCCTGCGGACGCTGCACTACACCGGCTCCAGCAAGGCCCTCCAAGAAGCACTGGCGCTCGCTGCCTGACCCGCCTTCATCCTTCAGGAACCTGTGACCTCTCACGACGACCTGCGCACGATTGACGGAGACGTCTTCGTCTCCCCGCGCCACCTCGCCTCTACCACCGGAATCGGCGACCCAGCTCTCGCCCCGCTCATCGACCTCGGCTGGGACCTCCATCACGACGACCTCGGCAACGCCTACGTCAACGCCCCCGACCGCAAGATCCGCCTGGGCTACCTCCCTGAGGGCGAGGACGACGGGCTCTGGCGCATCAACGCCTACCGCGATCCGTTCGGGCCACCGACCTGGGGCGTCTGTTTCAACGACCGCGTCCCTACCGAATTCGTCCAGGCGTTCACCACCGCCCTCGTCACGGCGTACCAGCAGGGTCCGGACGTCTACCTCGCCCGGCCGGTCTCCGGGACCGACGAGCACGACCCCTTCCTCGCCGTCGTACCCCTGCTGAAACAGGGTTGGGAGATCGACCGCCCGCGCTGGGGCGTCTTCGCCATCCAGGCCCCGGACGGACTCGCCGGCCTGGAGTTCACCACCGGCGACATCGACCCGGAAGCCGAACTGACCACGCGGGACGCCCGCTGGCAGCTGTGGGCGGGCAACTCCATCGACCGACCTGTCTGGTACGCCACGGCCAGCACCGACACCCCCGTCGCCCTGCTCGCCGCCGTCACCCAGTGCGTCGCCGACCCGGCTCCACTGCCCCGGTGGCGCGAGGAGACCTTCAGCTACATCAAAGGCATGGCTGAGCTGACCCCGATTCTCCCGCCCGGACCGCCGGCCCCAACCCCGCTCGACGTGCGGCGGGCTGCCGCCTCCCGGCGCCCTGCAGCGCTGCCCGCAGCCAGCGTTCCGCGCTGGAGCACCACCAGCCGACCGGCCCTGCCAGGCCCCCGCCGGTAGAACCAGCCCGTCTAACCGGAGGACCCCCTTGTCCCTGCGAGCCCCCGAGTTCTTCGCCGAACTCCGCCTTCCCTTCCCCAGCGGAACTGCCGTGGGCAACACCTACTACGCCACCCCCATCGCGGACGCACCGCTACGTCTGCAGATCAGCTTCACAGACACGATGTACAGGAACACGTACGGCGGTCTGCGTCTGACCGTGATGCACGTGGACCGAGGAAAGATCGACGCCGTAGCACTCAGCTTCGCCGACCACGGCACCTTCCACCGCCGTAAGGGAGCCCTGCACCACCGCAACATGCCGGACACCTTCAACATCACGCTCGCCAAGCCGGGCCAGCCCCCATGGGAGGGCGCCGACACCACGGGACTGCGCGACGCCATCCAGAGATACGCAGCCGTCTGGTTCCCCGGCGCCTGGACCGAGTCCGCGCCGAGCCGCGCCGCAGGCCGGACCGCGCGCCCGGCTCTCACCCTGCCGGCCGCACGCAGCGGCACCCGCGCACGTTGAGCTGCGCCACCCCGCCAGCCCCGGCGTTCGCACTCTCCCAGCAGGAGCCCCGCCCGCGATGACCCACTCCTTCGAGAACCTCGACCCGGCCCAGAGCGTGAAGGTCCTGCCCCGTCACCTCGCCGGCCCCGGGGCGGCTGACCCCCGAACCGTGTGGGCCTTCCCCTTCGACGAGGGCTGGCCGTTCGCCCAGACCGACGCAGGCACGGCCGCCGCGTTCAGCCCGTGCCTGCGACTACAGACCACCTTCGACCCCCAGCCCGAAAAGCCCGGCAGCGGCACGTGGACCATCAACGCCCACCGGGCCCCGTTCACCGAGCCGACCTGGCAGATCACCTTCGACGCCACCACTCCCGCCGAGCTGCTGCACGATGTCCACACCGAGTTGCTCGACCTCTACCTCGAAGACCGGCACAGCGACCAGGACCGGCTGTTCCAAGACGAGACGGCGCCGCACGAGGTGTACGCGCCATTGCTCACCCGCGGTTGGAGCCACGCCGTCAAGACCGACGGCACACAGACCTTCCTCACCCCGGAGGGACTCGGCGGTGTACGCCACCGCTACGCCACCAGCGGCTCCAGCGGCTCCAGCGGCTCCAGCGGGCCAGCCTGGCGGGCCTGGGGCGGGTACCCCAGCGAGCCGCACTGGAGGGCACGCTTCTCGTTCGGCACTCCCACCACGCTCGTCGCGGCCTTCACCGCCTCGCTCATCTCCACTGAAGCGCTGCAGCGCACCGTCCAGGATGTCCCTGCCCAGACCCGCCGCGCCCTCTACGTCGCTACTCCGGCAGCCAAGCAGCCGCAGGGCACCACGCATGTCGCCCCGTCGCCTCCTGCGCCGGTCCCTGGCCGGACCCGATGACCTTCCCCGCCCCCTGCCTCAAGGAGTCCTCTTCCTCGTGCACGCACGCCTCGTCCGATCCGCTGCTGTCGCCGTCGTGGTGACCGGCCCCTTCATCTGGTCGCCGACCGCGAGCGCCCAGCCCTCCGAACCGACCCCCTTGGCTTCTGCCGCTCCCGCCGAGACAGCGGCCCCGGACGGGGGCAGCGTCGAGATCACCAGCAAGGACACGGCCGGGGATGCGCTTCCCGGTGCCGCGTTCCTGCTGCTCAACTCCGCCGGCGCAGAGGCCGGACGTGGGAAGACCGACGCACAAGGGAAGTTGTCCTTCCCAGACCTTGCGCCGGGTGTCTACCGGCTCAAGCAGACGGCGTCCGACGCGCTCCACGAGGTCGTCGCCGATCAGGACGTCATTGTCACGCCGGGCGCGACCACCCGGCTGACCGTCACCGATCCGTTCAAGGCCGCCAAGGTCCTCCTGCAGGCCAAGGACGACAAGACCGGCGAGCTTCTGCCCGGAGCGACCGCGAACATCGGCACCGGCACCTCGACGCTGCTCACCCTGACCACCGGAGCCAGGGGCACGGCCTCCGGAGAGTTGCCCGTGTCGAGCCGGAAGACGCAGTTCTGGGTCAAGGACATCAAGGCCCCCGCCGGCTACGACCTCTACAAGCCGACCAAGACGTTCACCGCTGGTCCCGGCGCCCCGGTGACCGTGACCGTCACCAACGCCAAGACCGCCACCGACCCGAAGCCCGACCCCTCGGACAAGCCGACGCACAAGCCCACCGACACCCCGTCCAGTTCGGGCGAGCCGAGCAGCGGTACCGGTGGGTCCACGCCCTCCGCGCCGGGCAGCGACACACCGGATCTCGACTCCTCCACCGCTGCCGCGACCCCGGTAGGCAACTCCACACCGAAGGCGCCGACGGGCTCCCTCGCCCACACCGGAGCTGACGGCACCCCGTGGCTGATCGGCGGCGCGGCAGTGCTGATCGCTGCCGGCGGAGGTGCCCTCATCGTCGCCCGCCGACGGCGCACGGACGGCTCCACCGACAACGGCTCCGCCGAGAAATAACCCCAACTGCCCCACCGCGCATAGCCCCCGCAATCCGCCGAGGATTCCGGGGGCTATGTCGTCGGTAGTTGCAGGAACGGACAGGTGAGTCCTTGTGCAGGTTGGCCGTCGGGTCGATCTACCAGCTTCGGAAAATCACCGCCAGCAGTCGCTCCGCCCGCACCCTGACCTCTGGTTCGGGGTGCGACAGGGCTACGGCGAACAGCACCGTCAGCAAGGCAAGAAACGGACTGGAGAAGGTCGCGAACAGCGTGGCGTGGTCCATGCGGAGACAGTACAAGATGTGATCTTATGCACTAATTTACCCATTGAAGGGGGGTTAGGTAAGTTATACGCGTCAGCATCAAGAGGTGCGCTGGTCAGGTGCGTTGAGGCATCCCGGCTGCCGGTGACGCTTCTTCGTGGCCACTTCTGTTCAACTGTGACGGACGTCACTCGAAATTGAAGGGTGGGTCGACCCCTTAACCCGGCGTCCAGGGTGATCGTGCTGGGCATCGTGGCTTTCAGCGCGACCGGCCTCGTCCTGACCCTCCTCCCACGCATGTCAACCGCAGTAGTCAGGGCTTGGTCATGGTCCTCGATCAGTTCCCGAAGTAGCTGCTTGACCATGTCTGTGGCGAGGACGGTAGAGGGATGGAGCAACAGGCGCACCTTGTTCACCGGCGTGATGTAGGCCGCTTCGATGAAATTGATGAGCCTGTTCGCCCAGTGATGTGGTGGGTGGGATTCGAGACCGTCACCTGGACCGGTGAGAGCGAGCCGACCTGGTACGTCCCGCGAGTGAGTCCGCGAGTCCCATATCGTGTCCCGGCATGACGGTCTTGATCGTTGGCGGCAGCGGGTTCCTCGGCAACGAGCTGGGAGCGGTGGGGGCCGCTTCCGGAGGAGGGGGTGCTGGGGGTCCGCGACCTGCCGGCCGTCAACGGTCTGGTCAGCCCGCACGGCGATGTGCTGCGCCACCCCGTCCACACATCGAACCCAGGTCCCCCCGGCGGCCGGCGGCTCGTGGACGGCCGGGGAAGTCACGCCAGGTCGATGCCCAGCTCGGTGTCCGGTCTGCAGAATGTGCACGCAGTAATGGTCGGGTCGGTGAGGGCGGCCCGCACCTCATCAGCCCTGATCGGGTGCGGTGTTCCCTCGAACATGGTGCAGTCGGCCAGGTGGATGAAGGCGGGCTCCGGGCCGTGTGTGGTGCGCTTCTGCTGCACGATGTACCCGGCCCTCGCGGGCGGAGGAGTGAACGCCGGCAACGGTCCTGCGCCTTTCACCTTGTGCCCCGGCCGCTGCTGCTGCTGCGGCCGTTCGGCGCGTCCGAGCGCAGCGAGAACAGCCTCCCGCTGGAGCCGAAGGTAGGTGGCGACCGTTTCGTTGTCAGCGATCTCCTCGTCGAGGTGCGCGAGGATGACCCGGAGCCGACGGGGGTCGGGCGGCAGCGGCGGGCTAGGAGGAGGTTCGGACACGGCGCTCACCGTGCAGCGCTGCCCAGGCCGCTGACCGCCGGCCCTGCCAGTAAGGGTGGAACAGTACCTGCGACGACAGGCGGATCAGTCGTCTGCGCAGCGCGGTCCGAGGACACGCAGCGAGTTGCCCGTAGGCGGCGTGCCACTCCTCCTGTGCTCGCGCGAGGTCGTCGGGAATCGATCGCATGACCGGATTCAATCATGTGTTCGATTTTCGATGCGACCCGGTAGAGTCCCGGCCGCCCCCCTGGGTGTGACTGAGCGCGCCACTTGGCTACTGCGCGTGTTGGGTGGCCGCGGCGGCACTCATTTCCGCGCCTAGCCGGGCGCTGCGCCGGACGGGCCTGGTGACCGGGGGCCATGGGCAGCCGATGGTTTCCGCCCTGAGGGTCAAGGCGTACCCGTCCGGAGCATAAGAAGTACGGGGCCTCGACGGTCGCCGTTCTGCTGTTCGGAGCGGTGGCAGCGCTGCGACGGACACGCCAGCCGGGTTCGGGGTGACGACGTAGCCGCTCCTGTAGAGCGCCGGACCGGCGGGCGCGTCCCTCGCGCGATTCGCCGCGCGTGGCCGGACACTGCGGTCGGCCGACGCACGGCTGCAGCGTGGGCTGGGCGGTCCGATGGACGTCATAGAGAGACGGCGAAGGCAGATTCCGAGAGAACTTTTACTATGCGAGATGCGATTTTCGTCTAGCGAGAACCCCGAATTGCTTGAGGGTGAGGCGAGGCGTTTCCATCGCGTCAGCCAGCGGCCTCTCCTTGGGCCTAATTGGCAAGCGTTCCACGCAATGCACCGATAGGGCCGGCGCCACTGTGGTTACAGACACGGGGAGAAGCAACCCTTGCCTTGCCCAGTTGCACGGTCGTGGGTGAAGCGGTGCACTGGAACTGGGTGGCTACTGCGCGAGCGTTCCCGCCTTCGTGCGAGGCTGGAGTCCTGATGGCATATCACGACGTGGGCATAGTCGGCGGTGGATGTGCTGGGCTATTCCTGGCAAGGGAATTGGCGGTACGGGGCTGCGACTGCATTGTAATTGAAAAAGACCCAGCGGCTGCACATGCATCTACTCGAAACCAGGGATGGCTGCAGAGTGGATCATTTTATGCGGCGGTGGACGACGCAGCTGCGGCTAGAGGGTGCCGCGAAGGCTTTGACTACATCACTGAGACCTACCCTGACGCTATCTTGCGGGAGGTAGAGAGCTACTTCCTTTTTAGAAGTCAACAAGGTCTCACAGGAACATTGGAGCGCTGTCGAAGAGAGGGGATCCCGATTAACGCAATAGGAGAGAAGGAAATCCGGAAAATTCAGGACGAGAATCCCATCCTTCGGGGGACCCCGCTGGATTATATGGCCCAGGTGTATGACCGGCCATTCGACACACGTCACCTGCTCCAGACTGTCGCGGATGAGGTCGCATCGTGCAGGGTCGAGCCTATAGAGATTGCCAGTCTAGACAGTGTCACTGCTTCGCCCAAAAACCATGAGTGGATCGTCAATGTTGGCAATCGTAGTGGCATAGGATGCAGGATTCTCGTCCTCGCTTGCGGGGCCTACATCCCTGAACTGCTTGAAAGGATTACCCCTGAAATTCCCCTGGCGGTCGAGATAACTAAAACGCCGGTTTTGGTGCTCCGGGGTCATCAAATCTGCAGGTATGCGATCATGATGCCGTTGGAACCTGGCGGGCTTAACCTCGTACCCTTCAAGCCCATCGAGGATGTTGCGGGAATTAGCGTCTGCCTGTCCCGCACAGACTATCCGATAGATCGTGCAGGAAACGATTTCTTGCCCCCGAAGACACCGGAAGCTTTTGCCGCTTCGCTAGAGGCACACCTGCCGGGAATTAGGGAAGTTGTCCAAGCGTCATCGAGGCGGGTGGAAGCCCATTTCTACACTTGCCAAAAACTCAAGGAAAAGCTCAATGGTTCATCGCGCGGGCCACTGGCTCAATATTACGAAGATTGGCGACTCGGAGTCTTTTATCCGGGGAAATTTACTTCTTCCCCGATTGCGGCCAGCCGCTTCGCAGATGACCTGTGCAAGCAGTTCGGAAAGAAAACCGTTGCGGGGTCTGGTGGTGAACCTTTGCGCGTGGCGCGACAACGCTATTACGACCAAGCGGATCACCGGGTTGAGGTCACTGGTGGAGGGGTGAGGTTCCAGCTGGGGAGGGGGGTGGTTGAGTAGACATGTAAGTCACCAGGGGTCCGGGGATGTGGCCGTTTCCCGAAGCAGGTAGTAATCTTCAAGTGCCGATGAGATGTGTCGCTTGATTTCGTCGAGCCCAATAACGTGGGGGCCGGAGCCCTCTGTAGAAAGGCCCCTGGAGAACTGCAGGATACTCACTGAATCCTCCACCACTAGCGCAGCAGCCTCTTCGATTCGTTTCCGAGTCTCCTCAGAAACCGGGGAGAAGTTAGTGGGGGGATCGCCATGCTGAATTCGTCCGGGGATGTATGTAGCGAGCGCGTAACGAAAAGCGCAGACTAGGCCATTCTCCATGCCTGCCTCTGGATTCAATCCGCTCTCCGGAAGCCACGGATAGGATTTTCTCTGGTTGTAAGCCGCAAGGAATCGGCTGAGGACTCCGCTGTGCGCCTTTGATGCCACTATCTCCCGAAGGGCTTCATCTACTGCCACCACAAATTCCTTCGGAGCGGTAGGCTTTTCGTATCCCAATCTGGACACTTCGGTCTCCTCTGCTCTGCGCTGTGGCGACATGCAACTCCTTCTCACGGTATGGAGTGAACACTCACCCCGCATGCGTTGTGACTCATTGTGTTCGAGCGGCCACGTGGTGACATTTCGTGGCTAAATTACGTGGACGCTAAGACTCCGGACAAGGCGTGCGCTGCGTAATACCGCCCACACTCACCGTCCAGCGCTACCAAACGTGGCCTGCGGCCGTCCCGTAATGATCTCTGATGCACTTGCTGCCCTGCTCGGTTGATGATCAGGCGGTGATCATGAAGTTGCGCAGGCGTGCATGAGGGTGGCCGTCTTCTCTTTCCGCCCTACATCACAGGCTGGAACCGAGTGGGATAGTTGGTATGCCTACGGCGGTCCCTATCTGTGGCCAACTCCGATGCCGAGGGTGGCCAGATGAGGCACTCAGTCACACTGGGAGCATGGGCGTTTCGACGCGGATCGGCGGGAGGCGCGGATGGGCCTTGACGAGCTGCTGCAGCAGGCGATGCGAGTGCATGACCTGTACGACCGGCTGAACCTGCATGAACGGGGCCGGGGGTGGACACGGGAAGAGTTCATGCTCGGCTTCGCGGGTGACGTCGGCGATCTGGCCAAACTGGTCATGGCCGAAGAGGGAGCGCGGGACATGCCGGGCGGGCGAGCGGCACTGGAACATGAACTCGCGGACTGCCTGTGGTCGGTGCTCATCTTGGCCCACCGCTATGGCGTCGATCTGGAGACTGCCTTTCGCCGCACGATGGCGGAACTGGAGACGGCGATCAGCGCCCGGCTCCCCGGCGATGGGAGCTCTGCGTGACCGCGGGGCCCTTCGACCGCCGGCGCGCGATCAAGGACTGGTGAACTGATGGAGCGGGAGTCCGTGGATCTCGATGCCTACGCCGCCAGGGCCCGGACCGGCTCCTGCTTCATCTGTGCGTACCTGGACGGACACCCTGACTACCAGCACGAGACGATCTACAAAGACGACGCGCATGTCGCATTCCTGGACCGGTGGCCCACCGTCCCCGGCAAAGCCCTCGTCGCCCCGAAGGCACACATCGAGCACATTGCCCGGGACCTGGACGAAGCCGCGTTCAGCAGCCTCATGCTCGTCGTCCACAGAGTCGCGCTCGCCGTGGAGGAAGTCTTCCGCCCAGAACGGACCTACCTGCTGTCGCTGGGAAGCCAGCAGGGCAACACACACGTGCACTGGCACATCGCTGGGGCCCGCCCGGCGTCCCGTACGAGCGTCAACAATTTCACGCCCTCATGACCGAGAACGGCGTACTGGCCCCGGCCCCCGAGCAGAGCGCGGACATGGCGAAGCGTCTGCGTACGTCCATCGCGGCCGGCCGGGACCGTCCCTGCGACCAGAGGCTGGAGCAGGATGAGTCCGGACCGGGATGCGTGCCCCCTGCCGCCGGATGACTCTGGAGGTATGAAGGCCACGTGGTCCGGGATGATCCAGTTCGGGCTGGTCACCATGCCGATCAAGCTGTACGCGGCGACCGAGGAGCATCCCGTGCGCCTTCGCGAGATCCATATCGTCGATGGCAGCCGCGTCGAACACCGTCGCTTCTGCAGGGCCGAGAACAGGGAAATCCCCTACGACCAGGTCGGCAGGGGATTCGAACTGGCGGATGGGCGCATGGTGCCGCTTACGGAGGAGGACTTGGCCCGCCTGCCTTTGCCCACCAAGCGCTCCGTTGACGTGCTCGGCTTCGTGCCCTTCGAGGACATCGACCCCATCAGTTACGGCCGGCCGTACTACGCGGGGCCCGGACCCGGTGCCGGCCGGCCGTATGCTCTTCTCGTCGAGGCCCTCGCCCGCACCGGCTACGTCGCTGTGTGCAAGGTCGCCTTGCGCAGCCGGGAGCGTCTGGCGCTGCTTCGCCCCCGCCACGGAATGCTCATTTTGCAGACGCTGCTGTGGCAGGACGAGTTGCGTGACCCGGGAGATCTCGCGCCATCCGCGCCGGTCAGCGACCGGGAGCTGGGGCTGGCCGAGGTGCTGATTCGGGAGCTTATCGGTATTGACGTCGGTGAGGTACGCGACGAGTACGCTCATGCCCTTGAGCAGCTCGTAGATGCGAAGATCACCGGCGCTCAGCTCGTCGAGCCAGCGGCACCCGGCGCTGCGATGGATCTGATGACAGCGCTGGAGGAGAGCGTCCGAGCGGCTGAGCGAGCGCACGGAGGCCAGTCTGCCCGGCCTCGGTCATCGTCCTGACGGGCCCCGGAATGCTTCGGTTGTAGGGTCTCGCCGCCCATGGCCAGCGGCGGTGCCGTGACCTGGCAGTTGCCGTCGTGTCTCACAGCTTGGCCAGCCGTCCAGTCTCACGATCGTGTCCAAATCCTCGGGGCGGCTGGCTTGCTGGCTCGTCAGCTCGCTGGATAACCACCAGTTGACGGAGTGCAGAACGCAAGCAGGGCGCCGACCGGAGTGGCTGGCGCCCCGCTGCCGTGCCGTCAGGCCGGTTCGGATGTGGGCGTCTCGGTCCGGCTGCTGCTAAAGACGTCCACGATGCGGAAGTCGTCGCGCTCCAGGGCCTCGACGATCGCCACGGCCATGTCCTCAAGGCCGTCCGTGTCGGCAGGTAGGCCGCCGTGCGCCTTCCGGTAGGCGACCATGGTGTCCACGATCCTGAGCACAACATCGATGTTCTCCGCACTGCTCTGCATCACGCCTCCTGTTCGTCGTCGCTGCCGCCGTTGACCGCGCGGAGCCGCCGGTGAGCCTTGAACGCCTCGCCGGGTTCCGGCCAGTCGTCGGCGCAGATTCCGTAGCGGGGCGGCATCAGACCCCGCCCACCCATATGAGTGAAGGGCCTGACCTGCCAATCTCAAACTCGTGTCAGATCTGCCATCGCTTGGCCATCGACCGTGAGATTTGGCCACGAAATCTGAGACCCTACATCGGTGTAGGGTCTCGCGGCGCGTGTCAGAGGCCAGCGCTGTGACCTGGTGTTCTCAACCCTGTTCCGCTGTCCGTTGGGGTTGATCAGTCTCACGACAGTGACGGATCCCCATGGCTGGCCGCATCAGTCGTCTTCGGCGTCGATGCCGAAGCGCCCGATGCGCTCTCGCCGAACTGCGCGTGTGTCGTCCTTCTACCGGGGCCCGCGTGGCGCGCGGTCGGCGGGCTGCGACGTCCAGGCCGTGGGGCGAGGAACTGGTGCGCGCCGCGCAGCGTGGTACGCAACTTGCGCTGTGTCGAGCGGCTGTTGAGGCGGACATCGAGGGGCCCGGGAAGGGTACTGTCGGCCCGTAGGCCCGTGGGCAGTCGCGATGCGTCGAGTCCATCGCGTCGGGCGATGAGCACGCCCAGCTCGTGCCGGCTGAGAGCCTGGTTCCCACCGAGGTGGTGGACGCCGGTCGTGTCGCCCGACGCGAGTTCGAGGAGCGCTGCGGCCAGATCGCTCGCGTGGACCGGGCATCGGAAGTCGTCTGTGAAGAGGACGCCTTCGCGTGTGCCGGCGGCCAGTTCGTGGACGGTGCGTTCGTGCTCGGACTGTCCGTCGCCGATGATCAGCGAGGTGCGGGCCACGGCGGCGTCCGGATGGAGCAGAAGCACCGTTTCCGCGGCGGCCTTCGCCGCTCCGTACGGGGTGATGGGGTCGGGCCTGCAGTGTTCGTCGTAGGGAACGTGGCTCTGGCCGGAGAAGACGGCGTCGGTGGAGAGCTGGATCATTCTGCTTCCGGCCTTCGCCGCGGCGAGCGCGAGGCGGACGGGTCCCTCGGCTGTGACTGCCCAGTCGGCCCCGCCGCTCGATGCATTGACGATGACGCGAGGGTTCACCTCGGCCACGACCGCTTCCACGCTCCCTGGATCCCGCAGGTCGAGGCTGCGCCAAGTAACCCCCGGAGCACTGCCGGGCCTGGTCGTATAGGTCGCGGCCGTCGGGCGCCCCGCCGATACAGCTTGCCGGACCAGCTCGGTGCCCAGGAACCCGGACCCACCCACGATCAGCAGCGTCATGAGGCGACACCCTAGACCGGTCAGGGCCCGGTGATGGCGAGAATGTGGGCGGAGGCGTCGGTGAGGGCCGCGTGCGGTTCCGCGATGCGAGCCGCGGCGAGGGCCGCTTCATACATGTCCGTGCCCATGAGGTTGGCGCTGGTGTACTTCTCGATGGCCTTGACCGCCACCCAGCCGGGTCCTTCGATTCCGTAGAGGCGGGGATCGGTAAGACCGGCCTCCGTGACCTCCGCGCGCAGCTCGGTGGAGGTCTGGAAGTAGGCGACGGTGAAGCCGCGCTGTCCGGCGTAGCGGCCCTGGGCCAGGGTGTCACGGACCCTGTCCTGGATCGCGGACTCGGTGATACCGGTGGTCGCGATGTAGTCGAGGAGGGGCGAATAGCGGGAGATCGCCGCCGCGGCGATGAGTCCGCCAGGCCGGGCCACGCGGGCCGCCTCCGCCAGCGCGGAGATCCGGTCGATCTTGTCGTGGAGGTGGTAGAGCGGGCCGAGAAGCAGAACGACGTCGTACGTCCTGTCCGCGGCGGTAATGCGGCGGGCGTCGCCCAGCTCGGCCGTCACGCCGTCGATGGCGGCTGCCTGGGTGACGTGCTTGGGGACAGGGTCCACGACGTGCACCGTGTAGCCGTCGTCGGCCAACCACCGGGCGTGCGTTCCGGGACCACCGCCGACATCGAGCACGCGGGCCGGTGCCGGCGGGAGGTGGCGGCGCAGTAACTCGCGGGTGCGCGCGAACTCCAGGGTGCCTGTGGCGGTGGTCTGCAGCCGTGCGGCTTCGTCGGACCGGGTGTAGAAGTCGATGATCTCCGGGCGCACGGCGCGGTTGCTCGTCATCGGGGCGTCCTCGTCAGGAGGGGCTGTCGGTGTCCGGCAGGGTAGGGGAGACAAGGAAGTGATCACTTTGATTTTCGGAGCCCTGCAAGGATCCGGCGCCATTGTGGAATCGCGGCTGGTCGTCGCACACCAAGCCGACGAGGGAGCAACTACCGGGTCCAGTGGGTACAGGACAACAAGAAGCGCACGTCGGCGGTGAGCTACGGCCTGCCCAGCGCGTAGGACCGCAAGAGGACGCTGGAGGCCGAGGGCACCGCCACGGACATCAACATCGTGAAGGTGCAGCCCGGCCAGTAGGGGCCGGCATCCAGTGAGTGAGCAGTCACGTGGTTGTCCGACGGGCGCTGCTTCGTATGAAGAACGCGGGGACCCGTGCCCACCGCCCGCGCCGCTCGTCACTTCGTGGATGGTCTCGGCGGTTCAGATGCTCCTGCGCGGCCTGCGTGAACCGCTCGATTGCGGCGAGCAGCTCCTCATGACGCGTCCAGGAGCGCTCCGGGTCCGGCGGGACGACTCCTCCGGCCACGCGCTCGCTATGCCCCGCCCGCCGGAGCGTGCGGAAGAGGCCGGTGGCTGCGGCGCGCACCTGCCGCGCGGCCTCGGCTACCTCGGCGGGCCCTTCGAGCTCCACGTGCTGGACAGCCGTCGATACCGGGTTCGGGTTGTTTACCGCCGATATGCGGTCCCGGAAGTCCGCTTCCGCCGCGGCCTCCCCTGCGGCCTCCCTGCGGGAGAGGCGGTCTGTGTTCGCGGCCGCCCTGTCCATCCCCCTGGCCAGCCGAAGGACCGGGTGTACCTCGGTCGCGTAGCTCTGGGCTGCCGTCATGAGCCCTACGTAGGCTTCCCTCTGCGCCGTGCGGCGGGCCGTGTCGAGGGGGCCGAGGTAGGCGCTGGCGGCCTGGGCGAGCCCGGCTTGGACAGCGGCTGCGGCTTGCCGTCGCGCACCACGAACGGTGAACATCCCGGTGAGGGCCGCGCCCACCACAGCTCCTCCGGCGCCCATGACGGCGGTGGCTGTCTCCTGTCCCATACCCCACAAACTCATGTCCCCGATCTTCGCCTACGGTGCCGGGGTTGGTCCCGGAATCGTAGCCAGGAGACAACGGGCTGGCGCTGGCGGGCCACCCCCATGACCGGCTGCCGGGCAGACGCCATTTCTACGGGTGTACGCCGAGCGGTTTCAGACCCTCGGACCGTCAGATTCGCCGCGAGGACCAGCGCGACGGTGGTGGTGAGGGTGCCCAGCCCGACGTGTTCATGGGTCAGGAGCCTGGCACCGAGGTAGGCGTTCAGCGGGAGCAGCCGGGAGGCCGGACTGCCGAGCGACTGTCCAGAAGAGGGCTGCGCCACCTCGCCTTCATCCCCTAGAGCGAACAGGGTGGCCGGAAGCCTCAGATTTGTGGCCAATCGGCCACGAGATTTGGCCACGCTATGAGATCCCACAGTGTGGGATCTCATAGCTCGTGTCCTACACCGACGCTGGGGCCTGCGGCTTCTCAATACGTCTTACGTCGTAGTGGGGGGGAGTCTAGATGTCCTGTCCCTATCCTTGGTCGATCTCGGGCACGCCCGCCTCGGCGAGCATCGCGAAGAAGGCCGAGATGGGGCCAGCACGTTCGGACCGGTCCGTGGTGAAGATCAGCCGTTGAGCAGCCCTTGACAAACCCACGAAGAAGGTCGACGTCCCTTCACGGGGGTCGCTTCCGAGCGCCCACCACTGCCTGCCGTGGATACCGAGGAAGAACACGGTGTGGTATTCGAGGCCCTTGCTGCGGTGGGTGGTGAGCAAGACGACGGCATCGGCGGACTCGAACTCGTCGAGCACCACACCCCAGTCGGCCGCCCCGCCAAGCACTGTCTCAAGGCGTGCCTCGAATGCGCCGGTGACGAGATCGAACTCCTCACCGGGTGCCGTGGCCTTCACGTAGCGGCGCAGGGCTGCGCTGTCCGCGAGATCGAGCATCCTTCGGACGGCGTCGGCCGCTGACGTGGTCGACGGAGGGTGGGAGTGAAGCCAGGCACGGAGTCGGGTGGTCAAGTCGCTCAAGTCCTCGCCGACACGCTGCTGGGCTGCCTCGTCATCGGTTGCGCCGTACACACGCTCCAGAGTCGCCGATACCTCCTGCCACACTGCGACGAGGCCACGGGGCTGGTGCGCCAGTCGGAACAGCCCCACGAACAGGCGAGCGGTCTCGCTCTTCAACAGATCTTGGAGGGTCATCTTGCCCACCCTCGCGTCGTCATTGCGAACTCGAATGCCGTGCGCGGCGAGGCGTGCCCGAAACAGCGGCTCGAAGTCTTTGATTTTCTGTCGTGCGATGAGCGCGAAGTCTGCCGGCTTGCGGTCCGAGCCGGCGATGTCCCGGGCGATCCAGTCGGCGATGAACCTCGCCTCCCTGTCTCCGCCGGAGAACGTCCACAGCACGGCCGGCTCGTGCCCGTCCTCGGCAGTCGCCTTTGAGGTAGCCCGCACCGTGGTCGGATCGAGTTTGCTGGCGATCACGTGTTGCAGTTCGACCAGGGCGTCGCTGGAACGGAAGTTCCACGCCAGCCGGTAGGTGGTGGCGTCAAACGTGCTGGTGAAGCGCTGGACGGCCTCGGGCACAGCGCCGGCCCAGCCCATGATCCGCTGTTTGCTGTCTCCGACCGTGGTCACCGCGGTCTCCTCGCCGAACACTGACGTGAGGAAGGAGAACTGCGCGCTGGTCGTGTCCTGGAATTCGTCGACGAACACAATGGGGTAGGTCATCCGCAGGGCGCGTCGGATTTTCGGCACCGCACGGACCAGCAACTCGGCGAGCCGGTTGAGCATGACGAAGTCGACTTCCGCCTTTCCCGGCCGCAGGTAGCGCGCACGCCACCACTCGCGTCCGGCGTAGGAGACGGCGTCGACCTCGTCGTCCGTCGGTACGCTCACGGGCAGATTCCATCCCCCGACGATGTCGGAGACGAAACGCCCGGGCTGGAACCCGACCTTCCCGGACAGCGTCCGGGGCGCCGAGAAGGCGATGGTATTGAGGAAGGCACTCACCTCCCGGTCGGGTGCCGTGCGGATGTCGTACCCGTGACTCATCCGCCAGTCCGGCGGAAGGGCCGGCGCGAAACGATCCACCAGTCCCTTGGTGAATGCGTCGAAGGTCATCGACGCGAAGCGGCTGGAGTGTTCCGGAACCCGGGCGGCAACCCGACGCCCGAGGTTGGCGGCAGCGTCCCGCTTGAAGGAGATCGCCAGAATGTGCTGCGGCCACGGGCACAGCCCGGTCTGGAGGAGATAGGCGGCGCGCTGAGCGAGGAACTCCGTCTTGCCCGCGCCGGGCCCGGCCACGACTGCCACATTGCCCGTGTCCCGCAGAGCCTCCCACGCGGCTGGCTCCAGATCATCGATACCCGCCGGGCGCCAATCCTCCACCGGGACCAGGGCCGTTGGGCGCAGCGTCGGAACGGTGGTCGAGGCGAGGCGGTCGGAGGCGCTCACAGCGCGACCTCCTTGCGGATGTGTTCCACGAGGGCCACGAGGACCTCCGGCGCGTTCAGTCGGAGTTCCTCGTCACTGAGGCGGCCGAGCGCGCGCAAATGGGTGCTCGGCTTCGACCGCGTCAGGAACAGGTATCGATACCAGCCCAGCCACTCGGCCCGTGTGCCGTTCCAGTAGCGCGGCCTGGTCCCCTTCTCTCCCAGGACCGTGGTGGTGGGGTCAGTGGAGTCAGGCCCGCGCTGTTTGCCTTCGAGGTGTCTGTAGGCGTTCTCGAACGCGCACAACATGGCGTAATCGAGGTCGAGCGGCTCGGAGTAGAAGACGGCGAACGTGCGCAGGTGTTCCAGGATCGGCCTGATGTGCTTGAGGAGGAGGCCGTCGTGGATGTCGTCGACGTCGTCATAGCCGTCGAGATCTTCTAGTGGGTCGAGCCCATTGTCCACGAGGCGGTTGCACGCATCACGGAGTCGGGCCGGGCCCGCGCCGACTTTGCCGTAATCGAGGTCCAGCAGGGTGGCGTGAGGAATGTCCAGGTCGTGGAGCAGCTTCCACATGTGGTTGGTGTGCCTGCCGTCGAGCGGCACCATCGCTACGAACGAGGGGTCTAGCTGCACCCCGTGGGCCTGGGCGATCCGGGGGATGACGAGCTGCTCGGTGTCGCCTTCCCCGAGCACCACGAACTTGGCGAAATACAGCTCCGGGTGGGCACGCACCGCCTCCCGTAGGTACTTGCCCGCCTCGGTGGTGTCGCCGGGGAGGGTGATTTCGCGGACTGATGCGGTCGCGGTGGCCGGCTCCGCGCGGAAGTATCGGACGTCTTCGGGACGGATGCGGGGCATGACACTGGCGGAGTGGCTGGAGAGGATCGTCTGCGTTGCCGTTTTGCTGCTCAGATCTTGCAGCTGGCCAACGATCCGGGACAGGAAGAACGGCGAAAGGCTGTTCTCGGGTTCTTCGACCGCGATCAGGGTCAGGTGAGGCAGTTGAGCGGCTTGCAGCGTGAAGTCATCGCTGTGCTGGCCGGCGCAAACCGCGGCCTCGACGTCTATAGCAGCCGCCGCCAAGGCGAGGTGCAGCAGCGACCGCTGCCCGTCGCTCAGCATGCGGGCCGGCCTGGGCCGACCGTTGTGATCGGGCTCGAAGACGAGTTCGGAATCGCGGACCAGTTGGTTGAAGTCGCCGTCGAGGAGCCGCAGTTTGGGATCCGAGTGCATCCCTGCGTCGTGCAGTTCCTGCCATCGGGCCGTCAGGGCGCCCTCGACCGCTTGGACCACGGGCTCCTCGGTGAAGTTCTGGGCGACTTCAGCCGCGTGGCCGCTGACGAGGTCACGCAGGCCGGTTGACCACTGCGCGGCTCGCCATAGCCGGCTGCGGAGAAAGGCCGTCACCTGGCGCACACCGTCACGGGAGGCCGGGATGTAGATCATCTGGATACGGCTGCGCTCTGCAGCAGTCAGCTGCACGTAGTCGTCCTCGCCATACTCCTCGACAAGGGTGTTGACGATCACGCGTGACTCGGTGATCGCCCCCTCCACCGTGCCGTCATCGACCCATTCGGCCCGAAGCGCCACCCGGACCTTCAGGTCGCCATCCTCCGTGGCGGCCATGCGCCGGAAGAACTCCGGGACTGCTCGGGATACTCCGGCCTGCTGGTGCTCCGCATCCTCCGCGGCATCACCATCGTCGTCTTCTCCGACTTCGTCGTTCTCCCCGCTGCCGTCGAGTTCGGGGAAAGCGAGCACCGCTTCGATGGTCAGCTCGCGGCTGGCGGGCAGGTCGGTCTCGCCGGCGGGCACGTGGAAGTCGTCCACACGTACGGACCGCTCCTGCCCGGATATCCCGAACAAACGCAGCAATGCCTCGCAGGCTGCGGTCTTGCCCGAGCCGTTGGCGCCGATGAAGGCAGTCATGCCCCGGTCAAGGCGAAGGATAGTGCGCCCCGGCCCGAAGCACTTGAAGTTCTCCAGCACGAGCTTCTCGATGAACATTCGTCACTTTCCGGTACAACGATGTCATGAATGGCGATACCGCGCCGATGACAGTACCGAAACCGTGTGATCTCCGGGCTCATACGATCAAAGTTGTCGCCGGTCCTGTCTGCTGTCCCGTCGCATCCGAGTTGTCTCTGGATCTTGGCCTGAGCTGCTGGTTCGCCAAGTGGATCGAGAACATACCTCGCCGGATTCTCAACGGAACTGGCTTCGGCGGAATCCATGAGGACCGTCCATCGCCCCTCGGCCGGGGCCGTGCACCATGGCGGGGTGATGAGCACCGAAGCAGAGCCGGTTGAACACGAAAACCGGTGGATCTTGAATCTCCGCGGGTGGGGCGTTACTGGGATCACTGTCGACTACCGCCTCACGCTGGCCCTCGACGACGGTTGGGAAGTCGTACTCGAAGCAGCTGCTTGGCTCTCATCCGGGCCAGCCCACACCGATCCTGGCTTGCTTCTGCTGCCGGAGACTCAGGACGTGGCCGCAGCTCTCCCGCTCTTCGGGACGAAGGTCGTCTCTACGATCGCCTTCAAGTCCGGCAAGCTCCGGATGGTGTTCGAGGTCGGCGCGCATCTGACGTGTCCAGCCGATGCGGAGTTCGAAGCGTGGCAGATCACAGGACCCGGAGGATGGCGGTTCGTGTCACTGCCGGGAGGCGACCTCGGCGTCTGGTCTGCCTCCGCGGCGAATGAGAATCCGCAAGGTCAGTCTGCAGAGCATTGAGAATCTGCCAACTGCAGTGCAACGGGACGACTGCGAATTTCAGCGCAGTGTCGGATCAGACTTCGACCCGACATCAGCCGTGAGATTCCGACACGATATTTGAGACCCTACAATCGGTGACAATGGGCAGTTCGCCGGGGGCAGACAGGAAAGATCGCGGAAAGACTGGCCAACGGGTTCGAGGGCATGTCAACGTAGACGACCTTGCAAGAAATCCCAGGTCAGAGAGGTGATTGCCCGTGACCGTAGCCCCTGTCGGCCCCGGTTTCTCCACCACCGTCGAAGCCCTGCGACTGCGGGAGTGGCAGCTCGGCCCCGGTCAGCCGACCCTGGTCATGGACCAGTTCTCCGCCGAGGACTTCCACCTGATCGTCGATGACCGCGCGGACGTGCACGTCAGCAGCAAGGACGGCAGGTTCTACCTCGGCTGGTTCCCGCTCGGCCGCCCCGGCACGGACGGCGAGGGATGGAAGATCGCCGTCACCGGCACCGCCAAGGTCCGCGGCTACCACCTGTCGTTCGATACCGAGACGCCGGCCGACATCGTTGCCGCCGCCGTAGCGCGCGTGCTGGAGACCTCACGCCGCCTCTGACAGCGCGGACACCGACAGATAATGCCCGCCCTGTGAGCGAGCTGGCCGTCCGAACGGCGGCCCGCTCCACCGCCCCGTTTCCCCGCACCCCAGGAGGCTCTTCGTGACGTCCCCGGAGATGACCGTCGGCGATCTCATCGACCTGCTGTCCGGCTGCGACCCGAATGCTCCGGTCCGCCAGGCGATGAACCCGTTCTTCCCGATGGCCCACCGCTTGGCGCAGGTCCTGCAGTCGGTCGACGAGACCGGCCGGACCGTCGTCTACCTCGCTGAAGGGCGTGACGAGGACGCACAGCTCGGCCACCTGCCACCCGAGGTCGCCATCGAGCTGACGTGGCAGGGCCCAATTCAGGCACCCCCGCGCCGCCCCCGCCGCCGCGCCGGCGGCAACTAGATACGCACCGAGCCCTTGGAGGCGCCCCTGTACCCCGACTTCCCGCCCGACTCGTCCACGCCGCGCGGCGGCCAGCCCGCGTTCTGGGTCAGTCCTCGGCACCTGGCTGGTGACGATGGGCGCCTCTACGACGTCGTCGCCGACACGCTCGCCGGCCTGGGCTGGACGAGCCTGACGATCGTCCGCGGACGTCATGAGCCGGACGAGGCCCCGGAGGACCGCCAGGTCCTGCGCAGCACCGTCCTGCACATCAGCCCAGACGCCCTGCGATGGGCCCAGTGGGGCCTGGCGGACGAGCCGTTCCACCTGGGCGAGCTGCCGATCGCCTGGCAGATCTCCGCCCGAGCCGAGGCGAGCAGCCCGCTCGCCCAGTGGTCGGCCTACTTCACCCGCGACGTCCCTGGCGAGGCGGTGGTCGACTTCCTCGTCGCGCTCGACGCATGCGACCAGCCTGCCGTGCCGCTCGCCGGATCCGAGCTGGTCCTTGACGCTGTCGCCGCCCACGGATGGTTCCGCGACATCGACCAGCCCCAGGCGGCAGCGACAGACCCGACGTTCACCTCACACATCAGCCTCGGCGAGGTCCCGCCCCTCATCCAGGACGCCGACCCGCGTGCCCTGTCCGCCGAGGACGACGAGACGGGGCCGGCCGGATGGCAGGCGTGGGCCGAGCCCGCGCTCGGCGCACCGTGTCTGTGGGCGGCATCGTTCGCCGCCAGCGTCCCGCACGATCTCGTCGCCGCCTTCGCCGCCTCTCTCAGCTCGACCGCACCGGTCCTGCGGCGGGTGCTGCCCGTGGCCACCCAGGAGCGCCTCCTGCGCGCGCCGGCCATCTAGCGTCCAGCGCGCAACTCTCGACGATCGCAGTCCGGCACCCTCCCAGTTGGGGTGCCGGACTTTCTTGCTTCCCGAACGTGCTCTACGTACAGGCCGGCCAGGTCCGAGCCTGGGTACCAGGCCAAGCCGCTCGCGCCGCTCAACGAGCCATCCAGTAACGCACTGCTGCCCCCGACCCGCGGTGGTCGGAGGCAGCAGCGTGACGTGCATGCAGGTCAGCCCGTTGACGTGGCCTTGGCGAGGGCCTTATCGAGGTGGCGGTCGACGAGGGCCGGGGAGCCGGAGACGATCAGCAGCAGGCTGCCGTCGCGGATCGCGGTCTGCTTGACCACGGTGCTCCGTCCCCCGGCGGTGAACGTCAGGAGTTGGCTCCACTGCTCGTCACCGCTGGCGTGGGGTGAGGGCAGCTTCTGCGAGGTCACGTCAACTGGGGTGCCGCCCGCGACGATCTGATAGGTCGGGCAGCCGGTCATGGCGTCGAAGATCCGGTCGATGCCGTCGGAGAGCTTCCTCGCGCTGTCGCTGTACAGCTCCTCGGAGATCTCCGAGGAGCTGCCGCCGTAGGTGAAGTCCGCCTTCGCCTTGTGCGGGAAGGCGAGCGTGCCGCCAGTCGCCGCGTCGCCGCCCAGCTCGCTCAGGGCTGGGCAGCCGATGACGGTGACGTCGTCGTGCTGGGCCGGACGCTCCGGCTTGGGCAGGTAGCCGCTGCCGAGGTCGCTCTGGTCGAGCAGGCGGGACTCGAGCGCGGCCGAGGAGAGCGCGGCTGGCTTCTGGACGGTGTCGGCCGGCTTTCCTGTCCGGGCGGCGGAGGAGGTCTGGTGCGTTCCCCCGGTGGTGTCGGTGGAGCAGGCGGGCAGGGCGAGGGCGGCGGTGATGCCGAGGGCGGTGGTGGCGACGCGAACGCGCATGACGGAACTGACCCCTTGGTGCTAGGCGACGGGTGGTCAGTGCGGGCCTGCGGGCCCGGTGGGGTCGTAGGAGTGGTGGTCAGTGCCCGAGGTGGCGCAGGCAGTCCTCGAACGTGGCGTGCGTCGCGTCCGCCGGTCCGGAGTGCCGGTTGTACCAGGCGGTGTCGATGCGGGTCTCCTGCTGCTGGTGGCCTGCCCGGCAGCGCAGCCAGATCTCGCCACGGGTGGAGAGGATGAGCCAGTCCCGGTATGCGCCGCACTCGGTGCAGGCGGCCATCTCGCCGTCGAGGACGAGGGGCTGCTTCCACGGCATCATCTTGCCCTCGACCTGGTCGTGGCTCGGCACGCGCAGTTCCGGCGGAAGGAAGTCGTCCACGACGGCGGCCGGTTCGGTGGGTTCCGGCTCAGGCGCCGGCACTCCGAAGCCGGACGGGACCTGGCCCTGCAGCTGCGCATGCAGCTTGGCGAACTGCCTCTGAGCTTCGCTCGGCTCCTTGGCGCGGCGGCGTATCCGGTGAAACACCCTGGCGTCCTCCTCTACCTCGTCACCTCGTCCTGCGCGTTTCATGATCGTGCCCCGCGCCCCCGGCGGTTTCAATTCACAAAGTCCACAGTCGCCTCCGGCCAGGTCGGCAGGGGTACTCGGGTTTCTCGGTTGCCCAGAGGGCGAGTTGGCCACGGTGCTATACTGCGCGGCGGTGCTGCCGCGGTGTGCCCGATCACACGTCGTTGTCTGCCTCAACCGCTCAACTTCACGACGCCTACTGGCTCGACTCGCCCCACCTGCGCCATGCCCGTCCGTCCTGCGCGTGCACGGATGCAGACGGCCTCGGCATCGGACCTGGCCGGCACCGAGGTCCGATGTGGCGTACGACGATGTTGTGGATTGCGGTCGGAGCGGTGGCGCTGTCCCTTCTCGCGGTGATGCGCTTAGGCCCGTGCCAGCGCCTGACGGGCTCACCGGGGTTTACGCGACGTCTCCTCTCCGCTGCGCCGCCCGCCGGGCGCGGAGGGCCTGGTGGGCGTCCCACGCGCTGCGGACCGGCTCCTTGCGGTGCTGGTCTCGGGCAGGTGGGAGGCGTCGGCGGGCAGGTCGGCGGTCCGCCGCATCCGCCACACGAGCACGTCGCTGATGGAGTCCGCGGTGCCGAGTTCGCGGCGTCCGGCGACGTCGGACAGTAGGGCGGCCGGGTCGTGGCCGGCGGCTTCGGCTTCCGCGAGGGTCGCCGCCAGGGCGTACCAGCCGGGTTCGGCGAGGATCTGCTCGGCCAGCTCCGGCAGCGCCTCGCGCAGCAGCACGGTCTGCCGCTGGAGCATCGGCCCCAGACGCCGGCCACGCTGGTAGAGCACGCCGAGAGGCTGTGCGGCGGCGGTCTGGTAGGCGGTGCGCAGGTGCTCGGCGGCCCGGGTGGCGGCCTCGGCCTGCTGGGCGTGGCCCTTCCTTGCGTGCCAGTGCGCGGCGGCGGTGATGAGGAAGAACAGCATGTCGATGGCCATGGCCGTGGTGGCTCCGTCCTCGCCGCGTCCGAGGGCCGGGCCGCCTTGGACGAGGTTGCGGGCGGCCTGCCGCAGGGCTCGGTCGTGCCCGCGTATGGCGCGGACGTGAGACCGCGAGGCCCGTTCGAAAGCCGTTGCTGCGTCGCGCAGTTCGCGGCGGGTGTGGGCAGCGGACGTCTTCGCGAGGGCATCCAGGACCTCGCCGGCCGCTGCGATGTGGGCAGCGGCGACCGCGTCCTCGCCGTGCTCGACGACGAGCACGGCCTGCCACACGGCCGAAGCCGTCCCGCGGCGCGCGGCGGCCGGACTGCCCGGCCCCGTACGGATCGCATCCTCCCGCCGGGCAGCCGGAACGTCCTGGGCCTCACCGGCCCAGCGCTCGCGGATGCGGGGCAGCGACAGGTCGGGGGCCAGGCGCGCGCCGGGATAGAACACCGGCTCGCCGTCCTTGTTCAGGTCGTCGGGCAGGGCGACCTTGTATCCGAGCAGGTCGCCGGAGGGCGCAGCACGCTTGCGGATCAGGAGGCCGACGGCGGCGAGCCGGTCGAAGAACTCCTCGTCGCTCCTCGCCCCGGCCACCGCGCGTCGTACGGCTTCGCGCAGTTCCTCGCGGGCGGTGCGCTCGCGGCCCTGCCGTTCGGCCTTATGGCGCTCGGCGCTCGTGGGCCGCTGTGCGGCTGTGCCGTCGCCCGGCGCGACCTGGTGGAGACCGAGTTCCTTCTCGATGAGCCGGGCTTCGGCCTGGGCGCGAGCGCCGGAGCGGAAGTCGTCGGGGCGGTGGCCGTCCTCGGTGACGAGGGTGGCGACGATGTGGATGTGGTCTTCGGCGTGGCGTACGGCGGCCCAGCGGCAGCCGGGCTGTCCGTCGCCGGGGTCGATGCCGGTGGCGGCGACGATGCGGCGGGCGATGTCGGCCCACTCCTCGTCGGACAGGATCCGGTCGCCGGGGTCGGCGCGTACGGAGGTGTGCCATACGTGCTTGGCCGGGCGTGCGTGCTTGGCGAGGGCCATCACGGGCTGGTCCAGGAGCTGCTGGAGGTCCTTGAGGGTGGCGTTCGGGTCGCGGCCGGGGTCGGGCGACATGCCGTCGAAGGAAGCGACGAGGTGAGGGTCGGTGTGGTCCTCGTACTTGCCGGTCTCGTAGAGGTAGTAGAGGAGACCTCTGGTGTCCGACCCGGACGGGTTGACGCTGGGGATCATGAGCCGTGGTGCTCGATCAGCCGTGTGGCGGCTTCGTGCGCGGTGTCGGCGGCCCGCCGTACGGCGGCGACGGCCGCTTCGAGCTGAGGGACGTCTGCACCGGAGTTGAGCGCCTTGACTGCCTGGTTGAGGTTGCTGCCGGCCCAGCCGAGCCGACGCCTGCTGTCGAACAGGGCTGTGATCACTTCGCGTTCGTCGGCGATCTCGGCACTGGTGCGGTCGAGGTCGCGGGCGGCGGCGAGCGCGGAGCGGGCGAGGAATCCGGCGACGGACAGATTGCACTGGGCGGCGGCGGACTTGATCAGGGCGAACTCATCATCGTTGAAGCGTGTGTTGGGCTGGTGCAGGCGCTTCTTCTCGGGTGACTGGCGCGGACGCTGGCGGGCACGAGGGGTGCGCTGTCGGCGGGCGCGCGGCTCAGTCTGCTTCTCCTCCTGCCCCGGCTTCGATCCGCCCCCGGTCGAAGCCTGAAGGACCTGCGCCCCCCGGTGCAGGTCCTCTCCCGCCCCCTTGGGGGCGGGTTCGGCGGAAGCTACGCTTCCGCCCCAACTTGCTCGCCCCGAGACCGAGTTGGAGTCAGCAACAGGTTTCGGGGTGGTGCCGTTCTGGGTGGGGTTCGTCATCGGGATTCGGGCCTCGTAGAGCGGGTGTGGTGCTGGATGGTCGCGGCGAGCGCGAGGAGGTCGGTCGGTCCCATAAGGACGCGGACGGGTCCGTCGGGCTGGTCCTGGACGAGCCACTGGCCGGTCGGCGTGAGGACGGCGGCGTGTAGGAGCCGCCTCCGGACCAGGACGTCCGCCCAGGCGCCGGCCTCGTCGACCGTGGGCTCGGATGAGCGAGCAGGTCGCGCAATCACAGCGTGTCTCCTCAAGGGGGGGGCGGCCCGGCACGGAGCCGGGCCACCGGTTGCGATTAGGGGTGTTTGGCTGGGATTTTGCAGGTTCAGCCGCACTCGGCGCAGCGCCCGACGTGGCTGTTGAGCGCCCGTGCCATCCGCTGCTTCGTCGATGCAGCCTGCTTCGCGCTGGATTTCGCGGCTGGCCTGCCCTCGTGCCGCTTGGAGTGGGCGAGCATGAAGCCGATCTCCCGCTCGTACTCCGCACGGACGGTGTCGAACTGGTGGCAGGTCTTCACGGGGCGGTGCTCCTTGTCGTGGTGTCGTCGCTCCGCAGTTGCTGGAGGACGAGGCTGAGTCGGTCGTTCCGGCCGCCCTTCAGGCCCTCGCGGCGGAGGATCTCTCGCAGCTGGACCCGGGTGACGGACTCGTTGCCGTCCCGTTCGAGCAGGGCAGGGACGTGCGGACGGACCCGCCGGACGAGCTGGTCCACCGACTGCTCCGGCTCGCGCGGCGGACGCTGCGTCTGTTGGGTGCGGGACCGGGTGCGCTTCCCCTTGGTCTTAGTCCGGGGCTTCGTGGTCGTCTTCCGGCGGAGTGGGGCCTTGTGTCCCCGGTCCCCGGTGGGCTCGGTTCCCGTGTCGGTGTCGTGCGGTCCCCGGTCCCCGGTGGGCTCGGTTCCCGTGTCGGTGTCGTGCGGTCCCCGGTCCCCGGTGGGCTCGGTCCCCGACTCGGCGGCGTTCGGTCCCCGATGCGGATCCGGGCCCTGAGCAGGGACTTCTCGCGTAGTTCGGTCGGTCCCCGCGCCTCCGGGGTCTCCCTGCGAGGCTTCCGGATTGGCGCGACCGGTCCCCGGGACCGCACCTGCTTCCGGGGCCTCGGTCCCCACCCTGGTCCCCGCGTTCTCGCCCTCGGTCCCCGCGCTAGCTGACTCCTGCGGGTCCGCGATTTCGGGGACCGGTCCCCTCGGAGCGCTCGGTCCCCGGTCCCCGACCGACTCGTCGGATCCGTCTATGGGGACCGGCGCTTTCGAGGCCGGCTGTGAGGGGACCGTGGCTGCCGTCGAGGTGGTGTGCGTCGGGGACCAGGGCGAGGGCAGCGGGACCGTGGCGAGCGCGAGTGCGTGTCGGCGCGCGGCGAGCTGGTCGAGCAGCTGCGCGCGCTGGCGGGCGTCGGTCCCGACCGAGGCCCTGCCGACCGCCTTCGACAGGCGCCGCGTCAGCCGCCGGCCGCGTCGGCTCTGTTGCTGCTCGGGTGTGCGTTCGGCGAGGCGGGCGGCGAGGGCGACTGCGCGGGCGGTGGCCCGGTCCCGGGTGATCTGTGCGGCGTCGCGGTCGCGTGCGGCGATCCCGAGGCGGGACAGCAGCCGCTCGCGTGCTTCCCGCCCCAGGACGGCGATCAGTCCGTGGGAGGCGGCACCCGGGGTGCGCAGGCGCAGCTCGATCCCCATGGCGAGGTGCCACAGCATCGCCGCCATGACCGGCCCGACGAAGGCCCTTACCGTGCCGCCGATAGGACCGCTCTCGGCATAGGCGGGGATCACCTGCACTGTGGTGATCACCCAGACCAACGTGCCCGGAAGGCCGGGGGCGCCCTCGGTGGCCAGGTTCTGCCGTGCCATCAGCGCCGTCGCGAAGAGCGCCAGCTCGGCCGCGGCGAACATGCCGGCCCGCTCGGCGGCACCGGCCATGTCGAGGTAGTCGGCGGCGAACCGCCAGCTCGTGTCCGCGGAGTAGCAAGTACAGCCGAGGGCGGCAAGGGCAGCGACCTTGACCGCCGGACCGCTGAGACGTTTCTGCGGGCGCGTGCCCCGGCGCCGGATCGTCCAAGCGGTCAGCACCAGCACGACGGCGGCGGGCACCACGGCGGCGAGGAGGAGAGAGAGGTCCGGAGCGGCGCCGAGGGACAGGAAGGGGTGGCTCATGCGGCCTTTCCGAGAGAGGCGTGCGCCGGAGTCGACGCTGCCGGGCGGGCTGCCGGCTGCTGTGTGCCGGGCGCGGCGGGCGCGGGGCCGCCTGCTGCTGGGGCGGTCTTCTTCCGCTTCTTCTTGGGCCGCGGCACGCCGTAGGTGCGGTCGCGGTCGAACACCTTGTTAGCCGCCTGCCGCAGCAGGTCGCGTGCGTGCTTGTGGCTGATCTGAAGGGCGGTGGCGAGCCGGTCGGGCCGCCAGCCGCGTACGTAGGCGTGGTCGATGACGACCTGCCGCTCGGCCTCGGTCAGATGTACGTCGCGTCCCAGGAAAAAGGAGGTTACGCGTCGGTAGTCGAGGCGCTGGTGCAGTGCGTCGTGCCAGGGACGCCGCTCGGCCTCGGTGAGGCCGCCCCAGATGCCCTCCTTGAGGACGTTCTCCAGGGCGAAGTTGAGGCAGTCGCTGCGTACCGGGCACCAGCCGCACAGCTCCTTCGCCTCGGCTATGGCTTCGTGGTCCCGCGGGAGCGGGAAGAAGACGGCGTCAGCGTCCTCGACGTCCATGCCGTGGCACGCTCCCTGGGTGTGCCAGTTGGTGTCTCCGATACTGCGCAGGCCGGTGGCCGGCGCGTCGTGGGTGGTGATGTGACGCAAGGGTGGTCTCCGATGTGCTGCCACGTCGGCCGGCTGGGGCGGTGCTGGGCGCGGCGTCGGGTGGCCGCAGCGCCCGGGCGTGCGCCGCAGCCGGGGCGGGACGGTGATAGGGGGTAGCGGTGCATCGGGCGGGATGCACGCGCCCGATGCGCCGGTCAGGCCACGGCGGGCTGCTGGACCTGCTCGCTCGGCTGGGCCTGCCGGGCGGCGGCGAGGTCGACGCGGCCGGGGTGCGGGGTGGCGCGCGGGGCGGTCGTGCGTACCCAGTCGTCGGGACCGATCCGGCGGCGACGACACGGCTCACCGGGCTGGGCCAGGCACCACTCGCACTTGACGCTCAGGGCGTCGGGCAGCCCCTGAGCGACGGCGGCCTCCCGGGCTGCGCGAGCGGGTCGATAGGGGGCGAGGGCTGCTCGGGCGGCGGGCGGTATGCAGGAGCCGATCTGCCGCAGCCTCGCCTCCAACCTTGGGTCGATGCGGTCGCGACCGCTGGTGATGACTCTGGCCTGGGCGGGCTGCGCGGTGCCGGCGGCGACGGCGCGGCGGGTGCCGACCAGCTCGGCGGTCCAGGCGGCCTGGTCGTCCGGGTCGGCGGACGGCGTGGGATCGGAGTGCCGGGCCAGGCGGTCGCGACGGTAGCTCTCCCAGGGGCGGGCCACGTCCGCGGGCAGGATCTGGTACGGCGAGACTCGGATGTGCTGTCGAGCGGCGACGCGGGCGTCCCAGCCATGCGGAGTGGCCATCGGCACGTCGCCAAGCAGCTCGTGCCACTGTGCGAGCTGGTCGCGTGCCTCGCCCTGGTCGGTGCGGATGGTGCGGGGGTCGAGTCGGCCGATGTAGGCCAGCAGGGCTGCGATTTCACGGCGGTCCACGACTACTGCTCCGTTCCGGTCGGCTCGTTCAGGGCGGCGAGAAGTGCGGCGGTGTGGGCCTCTGCCCGCGTCATGCCGCCGGGCTGGCCGGGACCCGCGCCGGGCACGGCGTAGAGGTTCGGGCGGCCAGGGGGATGCTCCCGGGCAACCCAGGAGCGCCAGTCGGCAGCCCAGGCAGCCGCCGGCCTCGGCTTGAAGCCTGAGCGGTGGGCACGCCACTTCGCGTCGGCCGCCTGCAGGCCCTGCTCGCCGAGGCGGTCGAGGTGTCCCTGCTGGCGGGCCCAGGTGTGGCTGGCTGGGTCGATCTGCCACTCGGCAGCTGAGAGGACGGCAGCATCACCACTGCTGTACCTCCAGTTCAAATCCGGTTCACTACGGTTCTGTGTGCCGGTTTCCGGTACATCGCTGTGCCGGTTTCCGGTACGTCGAGGTGCCGGTTTCCGTCGGGACCTGCCGGATTCCGGTACTGCCGGTTTCCGGGCGCTCGCAGGGGATTCCGGCACCTCACGCGGGCGGATGTTGTAGCGCCGCAGGGCCGAGATGCGGAGCGCCGGGGTGGCCTCAGTCCCCGCCCGCGGCGCATGGTCGGCATCCTCGTCGTCCACGGTCTCTGCCAGGGCCTTGGCGGCGAGGGGGAGGCGGTAGACGGTGCTGCGCTGCGGGCCGGTGAGGTCGTCGAGCTGCTCCAGCTCACCGGCGTCGACCAGACGGTCGATGGCTTCGCGGACCGTGGAGACGGAGGCGCGGGTGCGCTTGGCCAGGCTCGACAGGGAGGCCCAGGAGACGCACTGCTCGTCGCCCACCCGGTCGGCGATGGACAGCAGGACCAGACGCGCCGTCCCCCGGCTGCAACTGTGCTCCCACACCCAGTCGCGGGCTTCGCTGCTCATCGGCAGCTCCTGACGAGCGGGCGGGTCCCGCGGCTTGGCGGGGCCATGAAGGTGCGGTCCGGCTCGGGGCGCTGAGGCGCCGAGGCGGAGATGGCTGCCGCGCAGGCCAGGCGGAAGGGCCTTTTGCGCAGGGCAGGAGACATGCGATACTCCCCTTTGCAGTGTTGCCACGCTGATGCGCCCCTTGGAAGGACTCAGTGTGGTGATGGTGGGCAATCTCCGCCCTTGCCGGGGCGGGTGTGCCGCTTAGCGTTCGGCGTCCGTGAGTTACCGCTCCCGGGCGCCGTCGCTGTTTGTGGACCTTCGCGGTCCGGTCCGTCCTCGTGCTCTCCTCATGTCCGTCGCTGCGGGCGGGCTGCCCGGGGACGACGAACATACGCACGGACCCGTATCAAGATCCAGACTTGGTTCTTAAACTCTGTACTGGTTGCAGAGAGTCACTAAGTGGTTTCCACCGCAGCCCAGCGAGCGGCATGCCAGCGGAGTGTGCCCGGAGCTACCGAGCGTCGGCCGGACCGCCGAGGGCGGTCGGCTCGAGATGCTCGCTCCTGGCGAAGGGTCCGCTGGTGCGCCGACTTGAGGGTCTGGGCGCAGCAAAGGTGATTGGATATTCAACCTTGCGGGGGCTGTTATGCCAATCGTGTCCACCGTCAGAAAGTTGAAGCCACTTAAGTGTCGGCGCTGCCGATACGGGTCTGTGCCGCCCGGCAATGTTGCGCTCTCCGCGCATATCTCGCCCCATCTGTTCGGATGTGAATGAGTGCACGATTGCGGGAACGAACAGACAGGGTATGTGGGCTAGGCCCTAGACCTTGCTGGAGGGCTCTTTCTGCAACGCCTGGAGCACGTATAAGCGCCTTGGTGACGGAAATGGAAAGCCGAGGCATGGACGGCACATGACCGCCCCGACGTCCTCGCAGATGATCTTCACCCTCCCTCGTATCGCCTGCCGCAACGGCCTCACCAACCGCCAGCCAGGGGTAGTCCAAGTCTCGTCTAACTACGAGTGTCCACTCTGATCTAGAGGACATCCTTGCTGGCCATCCCCCCGGCGGATCACCCGGTGGCTTGCGACCCGTCTCGTGGACAACCAGATCTTGGGCTTGGTCTGGATCATTCGTCAATGTATGCAAACTGTCACGGCAAAGTAACGAAATGCCTCCTCCGCTAGGGGCCGGTGGAGCCATTGCTGTTCAACTTTCCTACGTCTAGCCGAACTTAGCGAGACCTGTGTGACGCCGATGCCGAGAGGCGCCCTCCCTCTTATAGGACAAGTCGGTCAAAAATCGGTGACCGGCAATCTTCTGCCGGTCATCCGGAGCCACCCGTTGACCGCCCATGTGACGCAGAGAACAGCGCCTTACCCGCATTGCAGCGGGAGTTCGCACAACTTGATCCGGATACAATCCTCCGAGATCACAACCATGCACACGAGAACTGTGAGGAACATGGCATGCTCGGTGCCACAAGGGATAACAGCAGAGAAGCAGGACCCGCCGAACTCGGGTCCCTGCTGCGCGCCTTCAGGGCTGCCGCCAGCACCACGCTCGGCCGCACGATCCTCCAGAGAGAAGTGGCCGACGCGCTGCACAGGAGTGAACGTTGGTATCGGGACCTTGAAGGCGGAACCATCACCCGCGCCCTCACCCGCCACGAACTCGACATCATCGGCGCGTTGCTCGGACTGGACCGGGTCCAGCGACGGGCTCTGTTCCTCGTCAGCCACGGCGGGGGCCTGTCCAGCCTAGGAGTCCAGGAGCCACCCCGCATCAGCGACCAGCTGCGCTACCTACTAGACCAGCAGCCTTTTCCCGCCTATGTCATCGACGCCACATGGAACGTGCTGGCGGTCAACATGGCGATGGCCGCCCTGTTCCCGTGGTCAACCGCCCCCGAAGCCAACCTGATGCGGTGGCTGCTCCTCAGTGATGAGGCGCGGGACCAGCACCTGAACTGGACGTCCGACGCGGAAGTGTGCATCCGCATGCTCCGCGACGCGGCCGTCGACCGTCCCGACGACGCAGACCTTCAGCAGCTCATCAGTGACACCAGGCAGAACCCCGCCGTGCGCGATCTGTGGGCCCGTGGCACAGCCGACTTCGCCGATCACTATGACGGTCATGTACTCCAGATGATGCTTCCGCTTTACGACGGTCAGGTGACCGAATTGGTCCCCCACGTTCTGCACCCCGCCGGTCTTCCTGGTTGCCGCATGACGATCCTGACTCAGCGGGCACACGGACAGCCGGTAGCCAAGCGATCGGCCCCGGCAGGGCGACCGGTCCCTCCGCCGGCGCTCGGATACTCAGGGCGCGGTTAGAACATGCCCGCCGGGCAGCCCCAAGCCCGCCGGTGCCAGCCGATCGACTACGAAACCCGTTACAGCGGCCCTCTTCATCAACAGCGGCGGTCGGCAGTGCGGGATCAGTGTCCGCCCAGACTTCCGCGCCTGCGCAGACGGGCGTTGTCGATAAGGCTTTGCCCGAGGAGTTCAGGGTGACGGTTTCTGTGATCCGGCCGTGGCGGGCTGTCTCTCGTCGAGACGCCGAGCGCTGAGGCGCGCTCCTACTGCGGTCAACAGTGGCCCAGGACACGTCTTCAGGCACCGCTGAGAAGCCGAACCGGAACGCGTTGTTGTGGTTATCGTCGTCGCGCGGTATGCCAACTGGCGATCCATCGGACGTTGATGGTTTCATAAGCTCGGCCTGCCGGTCACAGGCGAGGCGGTTGAAGCCGCCCGTCCCCGTTCATTGCCGCGTTGCTCTCGCGGTCTGGTTAGGGCGTTGCTTCTCGATGTGGTGAGGTTGCATCTCAGCCGGGGTGAAAATTTCCACCCGGTCTGTTCGGTCGCTGGCGGGTTCGGGCTAGGCCGGCATGCATGACTGTCAGCGGAGCCATGCGCTGGCCGTTTTCCTGAGGGGCACCGAACCTACGCTTCCGGCCTCTTGCCCGGACGTTCCTGCGCACCACTCGTCCCAACTCACAGCAATCCAGCCTCACTTCGGTAAGAGCTTCACCGCAATCACAGCAAAGACTCCTTGCTGTCGTCACAGGAGCAATGCCTCTTGTCGCAACTCAGTGATTGACGCCAGCAGCAACACAGCGTGGCAAGCGTCACTCTTCATGGAAGGGAAGGGGATAATATAATGGCTCAATGATCATTCGTGATGCGCGCGGCGGACAGCTCCTCCGTGTAGGAGACCCGGGGCAAGGGGTCCATCTGCTGTTCTCTACTCCGGCACGGCCGTATGGAGACGACCCTGCACTTGACATCCCTGTACGGGCCAAAGGTGCATGGGTAGACGTCAGCGATCTGGTTCGGACGATGGATGGTGATGGATTGGCAGAGTTCCTTTCGTCACTGACTGACAGATCGAGCAGTTGGAGCGAACCCCGCACATGGCAGTCAAGTGAAGGGCAGTTGAAAATATCAGCGCAGCGTTCGGATAGCCGCATCGTCCTAACGTGGGGTATGCGGGCAGTGGTGACCGGGTCCGAAGGTTGCTGGCGTTTCGAGACTGTCACATCCCATGAAAGTGGGCAGGAGGTACGCGAGCTTTCCGGCGCATTTAATGCCCTACTTTCCGAGAAGCCTCGGAAGTCCTTTAGTCGGTGTAGAAGAGCCTCGGGGGCCTAGGCAGTGGCCCTTTGCGACCTGGCGATTCGGATGCGCAGTTGGGCTGACAGACAGGCGAAATCCCTGGTAGATGGGTTTTCAACCAAGAAATCTCAAGCGCTACGTTGCACGAGAGATCTATCGACTCATCGTCCCGGCAAACCCTTCGGCTGGCCAGACCGGAGCCGCGGCGCCCAGCAGCGCGCCGTCAATAGCTACCCGCCGGCCCCCGGACTCTGAGGGCGGGTAAACGACGACGCGCGAGGTGGCCATGCGTCCAGCGTGACCCCGGACCCGGGGCCACGCACCCAGGGCTACTCCGCTGGGTCTTCCTTGGCATGCCGGACCGCCCATTTCACGGCCATCTCCACGTCGTACCGCGGCACTCCAGCCGCCGCAGCGTGGTCGGTGATCGCTGCCTGAACCGCGACGGAAGCCTCACGCCAGGTACGGCGCTGAGCGTCGTACTCCTCACCGTCGAGGCTGGCCAGCTTCGCCCGCTGCTCCTCAGCAGCGCGTTCCAGTCTGGGAGACCGCCATGGCGATTTCCAAGCGTCGCCGACCCGGACGCTGCCATGGATGGTCCGCAGTGGGTGGAGTGGCGCGATGACCCCGCTCAGGTGGTTCACCGCGGCCTAAGAGAGCATCTGATCAAGGTTCACAGTGATGTGCGCGGGATGTCCTTTTCAATTCGCCAGGTTGGTGCGGATTCTCCGGTCAGTTCGCGGGACATTTTGTTAGCCATGGCCCAGTGGATCATCGCCCTCGATCTCTGAGGGAGGGCTTCGTAGTCCCGTGCAAGGCGGCGGTGCTGCATCAGCCAGCCGAAGGTCCGCTCGATCACCCACCGTTTCGGCAGCGGCTCGAACCCCTTCGTCCGTGGCCTCTGTACCACCTCGACGTCGATGCCCAACCGTGCGCCGTGGTTGAAGATGCTGCTCTGGTAACCGCCGTCGGCCCAGACCTTGGTCACACTGGGATGTGCCGCGGCCAGGTCGTCGAGCAGGCGCTTGCCGCCGGTGGTGTCGTGCACATTCGCGGCAGTGACGAGGACTGCCAGCACCAGACCGAGCGTGTCCGTGATCAGGTGCCGCTTGCGTCCCTTGATCTTCTTGCCGGCGTCGATGCCTTGGCTCGTCTCGGCGACGTTTGACGAGGTCTTCACGCTCTGCGCGTCAACCACGGCCGCGGTGGGTTCCCCACTGCGGCCGTGCGCGCGACGGGTCTTGTCGCGTAACAGGTCGTGGACCTGCTGGGTGGTGCCGTCGGTTTCCCACTTCGCGTAGTAGTCGTAGACGGTCTTGTACGGAGGGAAGTCGTGCGGCAGGTACTCCCACGGAATCCCGGTGCGGTTGACGTAGAGGATCGCGTTGACGATCTCTCGCAGGTCGTGCACCCGAGCCGCCGTACCGGGGCCAGTCCGTCTCGCCCGCCAAGCGGTGAAGACCGGCTCGATCAAGGCCCAGCGGGCGTCGGACACGTCACTGCGGTACGGGCGACGAACACTCACGCCTGATCCAACGACCACCAACGACGGCAGTCACACAAACATCCCAGAACACCAACTACCTGGATCAGATGCCCTCTTAGACCGGGCATCGACGCCGGGAGCTCCTGCAGGCGCTGGGGATCTTCCAGAGGGCTACGCCCGATCAGTTGTGGAAGCTGACCCGTCCGGACAACCGGCACGACAAGCTCGTGCGGGACAACCTCCTGGATCTGGAGGACCACGACCTGGTGAGGATCGAGTCGGTCCGGGAGGACCAGCGGCAGGTGTGGGTGCTGACCCGGCGAGGACACGGCGAGGCGAAGGACCTGCTGGAGCCGAAGGGCATACGGGTCTCGGTGCTGCGCAAGCAGGAGTACGCCCCGGACATCGGGGAGCTGCTCGGCACCGGCTACGACGACCACGCGGCGGCGGTCACCTCGACGGCCGCCGAACTCCACCGTGCCGGGATCGAGCACCGGCTCGGCTTCCAGACGGAGATCGGGCACCGGCTCGCGGACGGGTACGTGCAGCGGGCGGACCTGGTGGTGCGGGCGCCGGAGGCCGGGGTGCCGGTGATGCTGCTGGAGATCGACCGCCGCACCGAGGACGCGCATGACCTGGTTGCCAAGCTGCGCCGGTACTGGGAGTGGGGCCGGCTGCTCCCAAAGGACGCGGGCAAGCACACCGTGGACCTGGTCCGCTCCCGGCCGGACGCGATCGAGCACGTCGACCACGAGCAGCGGCTGTGGCGGCGGGTCTACCCGCCGACCGGCCGTGAGGGCCTGGTGCCAGTGGCGTTCGTGTTCGCGGACACCACCGAGGAGAAGGTCGCCAACACGGTCGCCGTACTGGAGGAGGCCGGCCGCCGCTACTGGGCACCGCGCCGGTACGAGAGCTACTACCGCGAGGCGATCACGGCGAAGGACTACGGCCAGGCGGTGCCCGTCGTCGTCACCACCCTGGAGCAGCTCCAGGAGCACGGCGCGGACGCGGCGGTGTGGCGGCGGCTGGGACGCACCGGCGAGCAGACGCTGACGGTCGCGCTGGACAACCCCGACGGCGATGTCCTCTTCCGCGACCAGGAGGCCCGCGCCGACGCGGAGGAGAAGCAGCGCCGCGTTGCTGAGCGGGAGGCGCAGCGCCCGGTGTGCAAGCGGTGCGGAAGGAAGTTCACCGATCAGCGCTGGGAGGAGACCACCGCGCACAGGACGGCCTGGAGTGCCGGGGACGTGTCGGTGTGCGGCACCTGCTATGCCGACGACGTCGCCCGTGAGGAAGCCGCCGAGGCCGCCCGCCTCCAGGCCGCCGCACCGCCACAGTCGGAGGACGACCCCGAGCCGGGCCGGGGCCGCGGCTGGATTCGCCGGCGGGCCTGACCGCACGAGCCCGCTGTGCGGTCGGAGCCGCCAGGCCGCACAGCGGGACTGACCCCGAAGTCACCGCACCACGGGGCGGGACGGACAGGCCCCCCCGGCGCCGCCAGCGTTCCGCAGGCCCTACACAAGCCCCATGAGACGCAGCCGAGAAGAGACCGCACCCCAGGATCTGCTGGGCGACCTGTGGCACGCCCTGGCCCAGCTCCACCACACCCACCGCGACCCCGTGGGCCGCGTCGGGCTGCTTGCCCGCCCGGCCGAGCTGCTGTCCTTCACCGCGGCCGCCGACACCCTCCTCGCGGCCCGGGTGCAGCCGACCGGTGCGGAGACGATGCGCGAGGTGAACGAGACGCTCCGCGCGATGACCGGTGACCTGCCCACGCTCACTTCACCGGACTCGCCGTCGCCCTGGAGCTCACCCTCAGCAGACGCCAGGAGCTCCCGGTCCACGCGGCACATATCGCCGGACTCACCCGGCTCTTCCGGCACGCCTCCGGCACCATCGGTGCCCGGAGAACCCCGGGCGGTGGCCGCTGTTTCCACTGCGACGGGACTGGGCTCGCCCGACCCTTGTGGAGCCGGCCGCCGGGCACGCCCGAGATCGGTCCGCCACAAGAACGCTCGCGCCCCGGGCCGCCCTTCTGGACGGAGCGGGACGCGGGCGGGCGGAAGGAACTGAGGCTTACGCCGGTACGGGCGCCGGTGCCGGGCGCAGCGATGCGAGCGGGGAGCACCGGCCTTTCTCCACTGCGATACCCGGTCAGAACCTGTCAGCGGTCAGGGGGCGAGCGCTTCGCGCAGGGTGGTGCGGCAGTCGATGAGATCGTCGACGCCGACGAGCTGAAGTGTGCGCAGGACGGAGTCGGTGGGTGCGGCCAGGCGGATCCAGCCGCCGTCCCGGGTGACGGTCTGGTAGGCGGCGACGAGGAGGTTGATGCCGGTGGAGTCCATGAAGGTGACTCGTCGCATGTCCACCACGATGCGGGGCCGGGCGGTGCCGGTAACGTCCAGCGCCTGGCGCAGCGCCTCGCCGGTGTCGTGGTCGAGTTCCCCGGCCAGGCTCAGCACCCGGATGCCGTCCGTGGCGGTGACCGTGACCGACAGGCTGCCGGCGTGTGCGGCCTGCTCCGCGTCCGTCATCCGTCTCTCAGCCATAGGGGGATACTGGCACAGCCAGACCTTCGCCTTGAAGCGCTGCCCTGCACGTGGTGACGGTGCCGCGGGTGGCTGCGGGGGAGCCGTGCAGGAGCGTGAAGCGTGTGCTGGGCGGGCGAGGGTACACCGAGGTAAACGGGGGAATGGAAAGGCTGCCGAGATGGAACCAGTCCCGGTGAATGAGGACGGCACCGCGCCGCACGAGCAGGCCATACAGACCACGATGGCCCTGCAGGGCGAGGGTACGAGCATCGCCGAGGCCCGCCACCTCGCCGCCCGGTTCCTCACCCGGGTCCAGGCCGAGCACGGCCTGCCCGTCTCGCAGCGTGCCGTGGATGTGACCCAGCTGGTGGTCAGCGAACTGGTCACCAACGCCCGCAAGTACGCGCCCGGCCCGGTGATGATGGATCTGCGGATCGTCGGCGACCTGGTCGAAATCGTGGTGTGGGACTCCGCGCCGGAGCTGCCGGTCGCCAAGGCCGCGGACGCCGGGCGGGTTGGGCAGCACGGGCTGGAGATCGTGATGGCGGTGGCCCAGGGCTTCGAAGTCCAGATGGAACCGGTCGGCAAACGCATCACCGTCCGCATCGCCCTCCTCGACGACCCCGGCGGCGCCGTCACAGGACGCAGACCCCAATAGCGCCCTTCTGCTTCAGGGAGCCGTCGGCGCAGCGCCTGGATGTCCTGCTGCCGGGCGGCACCGGACGCTCTTGACCACGGCCCAGCAGCCGCCCGTGTGCACCAAATCAGTGTTCGCTCGGCTGAGCCCGTGCTGGATCAGTACCTCCGGCGCAGGCCGCATCTCCTCACCGGAGTGCCACCGCGCCCCGCGACGCTCCTCTGCCGCGATCCATCCGTCGAGCTGCTCAAGGGCCGCCGTCGCCTGCTGCACCACCACGCACCGGGCGAAGCGGAGGAGCCGCGAAATTCGTCGTCCCATGCGGCCGACGCAGTGCATGGGCGCTCCGGCGGTCCAAGTGGCGTATCACCGCGTGCGGGTGGAGGCGGGTGCTGGTGAGGTTGTTGTGTCCCTTACCTCCACTTCTTGGAGCTCCATCATGCTGTCCCTCCGTAAGACCTTCGCGGCCGTTGCTCTGGCCGCTGCCGCGGTGATGGCCGGTCCCGGCATCGCTGCCGCCAGCGATCACTCCGAGCGGGGCGAGGGGCCCGCCTCCTACGGGCAGTGCAACGACTTCACCACGCAGCTCGGAGCGGTGAACGTCAACCAGGGCCCGGTCTGCATCAACTTCGACTCCCTCTTCGAAGCAGATGGGAACAAGGGCGGTGACGACGACGCGGGCTTCGACTGCAACGCCGCCGTCACCCAGGTCGGCCTGGTCAACGTCAACCAGGGCCCGGTCTGTATCAACTTCTGACCCCCCTTGAGAGGTGGGCCATCCCCCAACTGTTGTCGGCAGGCTCGATCCGGCGTGTCGGCAACCGTTGGGGGAAGCGCCGCATGCCGCTGATGATCGGGCGTTCCCCACTCGGGGTGCGGCTGGGCTTCCTCCGCACCCCGGGCGGTGCTGGACCGCGGCTACGACAGCGCAGGCCGCGCGCAGCACAGCCTCGGCGGTGGCGCACACGTTCCACTTGCTCCCAGCTCCTCCAGTCCGGGCGCAGTCCGCTCCAGCCGTCCGCGCGCGACGGCAGTTGACGGGCGCGACATCAGCGGTGCCTCCATCTGGGGGTCGGCGAGCAGCGCCTCCAGTGCAGCCGCTGACGTCCCTGCGCCGGTCGCTCAAGAGGGTGACGTCGCCACGGGCCCCCCGGCAGCACCTTCCAGGGTTCTCGTATCCGTTCTGGGCGACGTGGACGCGGTCGTGGCCCGAGGGTGCCGTTCTTATCCGTGAGCAGGCGAAGGCCACGGTGGCTCGGGCCACCGTGGCCTCGTGCGTGTGATGAGTGGGCGTTCACTGGTGGCGGCAGTCCCAGTAGCCGTTGACCCAGTGATGCTCAAAGTGGGCGGGGACGTAGATCCACTTGTAGGAGGAGCTGTCCTTCCAGTAGCCCTTGTGCCACGTGCCGTGCTTGTCGTAATGGCCGGAGTGCCAGATCTTGTGGTGGACCAGCTTCTTCTCCCAGTGGGCCTTCACCCACTTCTTCTCCCAGTGCCCCTTGTGCCACTCGCACTTGCTGTGGTGGTCGTGCTGGGTGCTGCTGATGACGGATGCCGGCGCGGGTGTAGCGCTTGCTGTGCCCGCAAGGCCGACAGCGGCACCGCCGGCCAGGAGGCCCGTCGTGGCCGCTCCAGCAAGCAGTTGCCGCGCTCGTATGGACGTACGCATCGCTATGTCTCCTAAGCGGTGGTGGGCTGCATCTCCGGCTCACAGGCCGGATATGAGGTATTCGAAGCGGGTGTCGCAACGGATGACAGCGGCACGAGAAAGTTTCCAGCCACCAGCCAGCCCCCTCACCAGCAGGACACCGTCGTTTGGCTGGAAACCAACAACTGTGCAGCCCACGTGCCCGGCGGCATCCATCCATCAGCGCCTCAGCTACGAATCCCTGTGCACCAACTCGCCAGATCCACAGCCCCCGAGGGAGCCATCATGTCGGCCACAGCACCGTCCCCCGCCGCCCCGCGCCATGCCGTCGACCTGCCCCGGGGCCTGCACACGCCGGCCGTCGCCCGTCACATCACGCAACGGTGGCTCGAGACGGCCGAGCAGACCGGTCGCGTCGAGGACGCGGTACTGATCGTGTCCGAGCTGGTGACCAATGCCGTCCGCCACACGGAGGCCTCCTGCCAACTCGCGCTCAGTCTGCAGGACGGCCAGTTGGATATCGCCGTCGCGGATCACAGCGAGGACCTGCCCGAGATCGACCGGCATGCCGGCGGCACGGCGCCCGGTGGTTTCGGCATAAACATCATCGAACAGCTAGGAGGACACATGACCGTGGTCCCTGGGCTGGGCGGGAAGACGGTACACGTCGTTCTGCGTCTGCGGCCCGAGCCGGATGCCTTTGGAAGTGAGTGACCCCGTGCCGGTCACCCCCACGCCACGACCGCCCTGCACCGCGCGGCCGAGGATGGAAGAGTCGGGCTTGTCGCATGCTGCAAATCCCGCCGGATCGCAGCGCACAGCATGACGGGAGGGGGCATGCTGCACAGGTCCGGACCAGAGGCCAGGGCCGAAGATCTGCTGGCCCGCGCAGGCCGCGGAGACAAGGACGCGTTCGCCGGGGTCTTCGACATCTTCTCCCCCGTGGTCATGGGCCTGGCATGCCGGATCCTGCGTGATCCGGCCCAAGCGGAGGAGGTGACCCAGGACGTCATGATCGAGATCTGGCGTACGGCGGACCGCTACGTCCCCGAGCGGGGATCTGCGAAGGCCTGGGTGCTCACGCTGGCGCACCGGCGCGCGGTGGACCGCGTGCGCGCGGCTCAAGCCGGCATGGAGCGTGAACAACGTGCTCGCACGCTGCTGCCCGAGGGCGCCTTCGACGTGGTGGCCGAAGTCGTCGAACACCATGACGAGCAGCGTCGCGTCTACCGATGTCTTGCTTCGCTGTCCCGCAGTCAGCGGGTCCCGCTTGTGCTCGCCTACTACCAGGGCCTGACGTACCTGGAGGTCGCACACGCCCTCTCCGCCCCCGTGGGCACGGTGAAATCCCGCATGCGAGCCGCTCTGCGGCAGCTGCGGGCCTGCATGGAGGCCGGCAGATGACAGCCGAGGACGACCCGCATGAGGCCATCGCCGCCTACGTGTTGAACGCTTTGCCCCCGGCCGAAGAAGCCGCGTTCGAAAACCACCTCGCCGGCTGCAGCACCTGCACTGAGGAGATCACTGCATTTCGCGAGGTCGTCGCTGAGCTGGCCGCCGCCCAGAGCGCCCCCGTACCGCAGCACATCCGCACCACCACACTGAAGGCCATCACCCACATACACCAGGAGAGCGCCCCCCGGCCGCCCCGCACGGCGGGACGCCGCAGGCCAGCTCTCGTACTCGCCGCGAGTATCACGGCGGCCGCCCTCCTGGCCGGGACGACGGCGTGGCAGTACACCGAGGCCGAACACGCACGCACACAGGCAGCTCAAGCTCGCGGATCGAGCCAGGCGCTCACAGATCTCCTCGTGGCACCGGACGTCACCGTGCACACCGCCAAGCTCACCGACGGAGCCAGAGCAGCGGTCACCGTTTCCCGCGGTCAGGGCAAGGCCGTATTCGCAGCTCAGGGCCTTCCGGCACCGGACGAAGGCAAGACCTACGAGCTCTGGTACGCCTTCACCACCGGCGACTTGCACCCTGCCGGTCTGGTATCCGGGGATGCGCGCCACGCCCCACACCTGCTGAAAGGCCCCCTGAACAAGGCGGTGGCTGTGGGTATCACGCTCGAGCCCGCGAGCGGCTCGAAGCAGCCGACCAGCAAGCCGCTGGGCATCATCCCGATCACCTTGTGACCCTCACACACGTTGCCGGGACGCTCAATGGGCCGACCGCACCGCCGCCCTCGACCAAGCGGAGCTGACGCCGGGCTGCTCGCCCTCCCGGCCTTCCTCTGTCCAGCGCGCTGTGCCGGAGGGCAGGAGCTGGTCGGCACTTGTCCCGCCGAAAACGCAACAGGCCCTGTCCCCGCCGTCTCGGCGGGAGACAGCCGGAACAGGGCCGTAGCGGTGTCGGCAAGACCCGCGAGGTCAGCTTTGCACATTCCGTCCGGCGGGATGTCGTGACGCGCCCTGGGCGTACAGCGTCCACCCCTGAAGGGAGCAGCACTCGGTCCGGTGCCGCCACCGTGTCGGGCTGCGGATACGAAGCCACCGCGACCGTGCACCTGCGCTCAGGGCCAGGCGCCCGCTGCACCTCGCCCGGGCTCTCGCGTCCCGCAACCGGACAGGCCGGCCCAGAGCCCTCGGCACGGCTGGTGGCCCCCTTTCTCCCATGGATCGCGCCGTGTCGGCATCCCTGCCGGGAAGCCGGGCTGATCAAGACTGCGCTCTACCACCTGAATGAGCTACGCGCACGCGGCGGTCAGTCTTCGGCCGGGTACTGCACTGCAGTCATGGACGAAGTGGGAACGCCATGTGAGGGAAGTCGGTAGGCTCACCGTCACGATGGTTGCGTCTCCCGATGAGGCGGTTGGGAGCGCCTGATGACCACAGAACCCTCAGTCCGGGCACGCATGGCAGGAACGTCGCTTATCGTGCAGCTCAGCGGCGACATCGACTATCTCACCGCCTCCTTCTTCCAGGACCGCCTGCTGGAAAAGATCGCCCTGGGCCGGCAGCGCGTAGTACTGGACCTAGACGCCGTGCCGTTCTGCGATTCAGCCGGCCTGAATGTGCTGGTGCACGCCTGGCAGCAGGCGAAGCAGACCGGTGCCGTGCTGGTACTGGCCTGCGCGCCGCAAAAGCTGCAGCGGATGCTGCGCATGACTGGCATCGACACCCTCATGCCGGTGTACGGCACCGTCGCCGAGGCCGGGCTGGTGGACGGCAACGGGGCTTGAAGCCCGACCTGACCGTCCGCGGCAGTCAGCTCGCCATCTTTAGTCACCCACAGGGGGTGATGGCCTACAACGCTTCGTCCCACATTATGACTATCGTGAGTGCTTCACAGCCTGTGACCGTAGGTCCGCCTGACAGTGAGGGTGGCCGACTGGTGCACGTCCACGGTGTGCCGGTCGGCCGCGCCTACGGGCGGTGGGATCTGGTGGTCTTCCTGGGCCGAGCAGGTCTGCGTGAGGGTCTGGCGGACGAGGACCAGATCGCAGTCTCCCCGCTCATCAGGTGGCTCGGTGGGGGCGCCGACCAATGGGACCCATGACGGGGGCCGGAGTGCCTGGGGCGGGGGCCAGGGTTCGCAGCAGCGGCTGTCATGTCAGAGGGCCCGTCTGAGGGCTTTGGTCGTCATCGGTGGTGGAGGCGGCGCCCGATGCCCCAAGCAACCGCGATCATCGGGATCACCGCCTATCTCTGCTTGCCAGTGCTGCTGCGGCGAGGGCGGCGGCCAGGAATTCGGAGGTGATGGAGGCAAGTCCGAGGGGCTCGGTCCAGTTTCCTACGTCGTCGGCGATCTGCGGGAGTGCGGTCATCCGGGACACCAGGTAGGCGAGGACGGCGGCCACGGTCACTGCCAGGACGGCTGCCCAGACCAGTGCGGTGTCGTGGCGCAGCAGCATCAGGGCCAGGGCGAAGCACACGACGGTCAGGGCGATGAACAGGATCCCGATGTAGGGGGCTTCTTCGAGGTGGCCGGGGGTGATGGGGATGTGGGCGATGCCTGCGACCAGCAGCAGTGCGGCGGCCGGGAACCGTACTGGGTGGTGGAACGGTAGGTGCTGCGACCGTGCCGGCGGTGAGGGCGCGGAAGTATGCCGGGCCATGGCATCTCCAGGGGGTGCTTGGCGGGGAGAGGCTCACGGGCGGAGACCACGGCCGGTGGCGTGGGGGGTGCCGTCCGTGCGCGGGAGAGGTGACCAGGTGACTGCCCTCATGAGGGGGTGAGTTGTGCGGTGATGACGAGGTTGGATCGGTAGGTGCGGCGTGTGCTGTCCCAGCCGGTGCAGGTGATCAGGGTCAGGGTGGCGGTGTTGGTGGGGCCGTAGACGCGTTGGGAGGGGAAGGCGTTCTTCGCCCACACCTCGATGCCGGTGACGGTGAAGCGGGCGGTGCTGCCGTCGTGGCGGGTGACGGTGAGGGGGAAGCCCTTGCGCAGGGCGCCCAGGCCGTAGAAGGCGGCGGGTCCCTTCTCGGAGTCGACGTGGCCGACGGTGATCGCGTTGCCCCTTTCGCCCGGTGTGACGGATCCGGTGTACCAGCCGGCGTGATCGGGATCTTTGGGCAGAGCGATGGAACCGTCGCCGGCCCGGGCGACCTTCTCGACCGGGGTGTGCAGGCCGATCTTCGGGATGCTGATGACGGCGGGTTCCGAACGGGGCAGTCCCGCACTTGGTAGCTGGGGGACTGTGCTGTGCGCAGTGGGCGCGGTGCGGGCACTGGCGGGTGGGGTGGGGGGTGGCTGCGGCGCGGTCATGGCGGTGGCGAGGAGGGCGAGCGCGCCGGTGGTGAAGGCGGTGGCCGCCGCGGTGTAGACACTGCGGCGGCCACGAGGCCGGAAGCCGGTCATATGTGCCGGTGCCGGTCAGCTCTGGCGGCTGGAGCGGCGGCGCAGGTACAAGGCGCCTCCCGCTGCGGCGAGCAGCCCGCCGGCGGCGCTCAGTGCAATGGTGTCCCCGTTTTGTGTGCCTCCCATGCCGCCGGCGACCGCTCCGGCGGGGGCCATCTTCAGCGGCCCGCACAGCGCGGGGTCGGTGGCCTCGGCGGGCAGCTTGGGGTCGAGGTCGCTGGCACCCAGCACGTTGTCGTACTTGCCGTTGCCGTTGAAGTCGATGCCGTGGACGACGACGACGGCGTTCTCGGCCCGCAGTTCCTTTGCGGTCTCGTCATCGACGGTGATCGTGCGCTGGTAGGTGTACGAGGCGCCCATGGGGAAGCGCTCGACCGCGAGGGCCGAGTGGTCGGCACCGGTGTCACCGGAGGTGGTGAGCGAGGCGCCGATCTTGCCGTAGAACGGCAGACCGTCCGTGGTGTTCAGGCTCAGATGCCCGTTGTGCATCTTCGCCGCGGAGGCCGGCGGGCACTGGCCCTTGCCCGCGATGTGGAAGTGCTGGGCATGAGGCGCCCCTGCCAGCAGGCCCTGCGCCTTGATGGTCACGGTGGCCTGGTTCCCCTTGAGGTGCACCATCGCCGTCCCGGAGCCGGTGACCTTGCTCGTCGGTACCGGGGAGAGCATCGCGTGCAGTTCGGCGTCGCCGTGCGAAGCACCGCCCGCGAACGCCGTCGGCGCCAGGACCAGCCCGGAGGCTATCGCCGCCAGGGCAGCCACCGATGTGACCGTCTTCTTCTTCATGCGTACTCCAGCTGAGGGTTGGTACCGGCCGCCCGCCCCGGAGGCGAAGAGGGCGCGCACACAAAGCGCATACCGGTGTTTTTCATGACAGTCTGGGCGCACTCGCACAGCGCAGCCACCGTAAGCGGCCATTCGAGGGAAGCCGCCGAGAAAGTCCACCCTTGCCACGGATGCACACCCCTGTGGCAGGGCCAGGACGTCGCCCAGCGCACGCCCAACGCGCGCTGACAGCGTCGTGTTTTGCCCGACGTACCGCAGGCGCCCCGCCGGGTCGTAGCGGCGGGTGCCGTCACCGGCTCCCTGACGGCACCCAGGACGGTGCTGCTGGGAGTCGACGGCCTCAGGCGGCGGTGCGCACCTTGTACTCCCGCCCTGGCGCCGCCCGAGCGCCGACGGAGCCTGCCGGGACCTGCCGGTTGCGGTCGCCCCTGCTGAGTGAAGGAAACCGCAAGCACCAACACGACACCGACGCCCGCCCGGTCGAGGAGGAGTGCTGACCAAGACGACTTTCCCGTAATGAACTGGCTCCCTCACGTAGTTCGGGACGGTAGGTTCAGGCGACAGGGAACGAACATCTCCGGCCTCCTCGGGCGCCCGTCATACGTAAGCGCCTCTGTCCCCACGGAGCGTGGCGACGAGTGCGATATTCCAAGTCTGAGGAGCAGCAGGAGTCCGCCCGACAAGGGTTGTGACGAGGTTGAGCAGGAGTCAGCACGTGACCGAAGCCGCGAAGGAAATGCCGCACCACTTGGTGCCTGGCTCCCTGCCTGACGAGGTGAGCGAGGCGGTGGCCGAACTCGGTCTTGGTCGGGCCATCGCGTACGCCCGCGGTGGCGGTCGCCCCAAACGCAGACAGCTGACCCTGTACGCATTTGACGACGGCGCCGTCTTCACCGACCGTCGCGACCGAGTCATCGCCGCGCCCTACTGGGACGACGTGCGCTCATTGCTGTTCGACGTGCATGTTCTCATCAAGCCTCAGTTGGACATCGGCAGCGTCCTTCACCAGTTCGTCCGCTTCCTGACGTTCGACATTGACGACAGCGCCGCTCCCAGTCTGGAACTGAGGGACGCCCCCGACCGCACACTGGCCTCCGACTACGCCACATACGGCATGCGCGAGGATCTACGGCATGAGTTCGGGCCCTTGGTCAGCGCAGTTCGAGACAAAGTCGCCGCCGCCCAGATGCCCCGACTGGGCCAGGAGATCACGGAGGGCGCCGAGGCCCGGTTCGGGCCTTTCACCGTTTCGCGCGACGGGCTGCGCGGCAACGCCGAACTCATACCGTGGTCCGCCAAGCCGCTCATCTTCTACGGCTACCAGTGGAACGACACGCCGCCCATGGGCAACCGCGGTCTGGTGACCGTGCGCTGCGGCCCTGTGGACGGCGGTCCGTTCAGCCACGGTCCGGAACTGATGAGAGCCTGGTCTGCCCAAGTGCCGAATCTGCGGACGCTGGAACGCCTGTGCGACGGGATGCAATCCGACCCGCCTTTCATTCCGAGCGAGCGGTGACCCAAGAACGACGGTGAATATCGCCTTAGTTCCGAGCCGCACAGCCATGTGTCAGCCCCGGTCCTCCGCGAGGGGCGAAGGAACCGGGGCCATGTGCGCGCCGTTCGCCCGCGCAGGGGAAGCCGGGCGGCGGACAGCGCGGCCCTACCGCCACGCCGGTGCGGTGACGGGGCTGCCGACACGGTCGAGACCTCGTCGTGCCAGGTGGTCAACGCCCGGTCGGCTGCCGGGGTTACGTGACCGTCCCTCACAGGGTGATGAGGCGGCGGCGCAGCGGGTACGCGGCGCGGTGGGTGAGCCAGGCGGTGGTCAGGCCGATGGCGGCGCCGGCCGCGACGTCGCTGGGGTAGTGGGCGCCGCTCTGCACCCGCTCGACGGCGACCGCTGCCGCCGGTACCGCGCACAGGGCACCGGCCACCGGCCACGCCGGTGTGACGGCCGCGGTGAACGCCACGGCGGCCGCGGTGTGTCCGGAGGGGAAGGACGAGGAGTCCGGGCGGTCCTCGACCTCGTCGTGCGGGATCCACTCCTTGGGCGGCCGGCGCCGGCCGGTCACCTGTTTGCCTACGCCGTTGGACACCAGCTGCGCCACCACGATCGCCGCGATGCCCGCGGCTGCCGCCCTACGACCCCGCGGGCCGCCCCGCCACGCCATCATCCCGGCCATACCACACCACAGCTTCGAACTCTCGGCAGCCTCCTCGACCGCCGACAGCACCTTCGCCACCCCGGCCGGTATGCGGGAAGCCGCTTCCTTGGTTCCCAGCTCGTCGGCGTCGCGCACTTGATTCAGCAGTTTCATATGGTGCCGGTACCCCAGGTAAACGGCTTGCACCAAGGCCAGGCTGTCAGCTTGTCCGGGTGGCGGCGGTCCCCGTCGCTCCACTTGCGGGTGTCGCGCGGCTGGGTGTAGGGCTCGGCCTCCGGCGGGTGGCCCCCGGCGATCGCCTGCTGCCGGGCGGTCTCCGCGTCGAACTCCAGGCCCAGCAGGATCGTCAGGTTGCTGATCCACAGCCACGCCAGGAAGACGATGACGCCGGCCATCGTGCCGTACGTCTTGTTGTACGAGGCGACGTTGGCGACGTAGAACGCGAACCCGGCAGAGCCACCAGCTGCTGTCAGGCATCGAGTCATCGCCAAGGCAGTTGTCGGATGTCGAGGACGTGCATGCCGGCGGTGGTGGCGGCGGTGATGCCTTCGTCGGTGTCCTCGTGCGCCAGGCACCGGCCGGGGGCCATGTCCAGGAGGTGGGCGGCGTGCAGGTAGGCGTCGGGTGCGGGCTTGGGATGGGTGACGTGGTCGCGGCCGACAACGGTCCAGGGCAGGTCGTTCAGTCCGATGACGTTCAGGCCGGCGCGGACGATGTCGCTGTAGTTGGCGGAGACGACGGCGATGGCGGCGTGTTCGGCGGCGTCGCGTGCTGCGGCGGCGGCCGCGGTGATCGGGGTGATCTGGTCGGTGTGGGCGAACCAGTAGGCGCGTGCGGCTTGGACGAAGCTGTCCTCGGGCAGGGCGGCGGGTGGCAAGGCCAGGCGCCGGCGCAGTCGGGTGGCGGTGAAGACGGGTTCGGCGGCCAGCCAGGCGGTGGTGACGGTGATGCCGTGGGCGGCAAGCGAGGCCCGTACCGCGCCGTGGTTGATGTCTGTGGTGTCGGCGAGGGTGCCGTCGAAGTCGAAGGCGTAGGCGGCGTACGGGCCGCGCCCATCGGAAGTTGTCGTGGGCACCGTGTCGCTCCTTCCGTACCTCGGCTGCACGGCGATTCAGGCGGTGACGTGCACGAACAGCTGCGCGGGGCCGTGGACGACGCGGTGGGTGTGGGTGGGAATCTGGCCGGGGTCGGCTGTGGCTAGGCGCAGCGCGGGAAAGCAGCGCAGCATCGTGGTGAGCAGGGTGTGCAGTTCGGTGCGGGCGAGCTGGTCGCCGATGCAGTGGTGGGGGCCATGGCCGAAGCTGAGGTGTTTGGCGGCGTCGGGTCGGTCGGGAACGAAGCAGTCGGGGTCGGTGAACCGGTTGGGGTCGCGGTTGGCGGCGGGCAGGTGGAGGACGACCCGCTCGCCGGTCTGGATGGGTTGTCCGGCGATGGTGAGGGGTTCGCGGGCGACGCGCAGCAGGCCGAACTGCAGGACGGTGGCGTAGCGCAGGGTCTCCTCAATGACGCCGTCGACGAGGCCGGGACGGCGGCGCACTATCTCCCACAGGCGGGGCGGGCGCAGCAGCAGGAGCACGGCGAGGCCAAGGACGTTGGCGGTGGTCTCGTGTCCGGCGATGAGGATGAGCTGGGCCAGGGCGGCGATCTCGTCGTCGGTGAGTTTTGGGTCGCCGGCCTGAGCGTGGAGAAGTCCGGACAGCAGGTCGTCGGACGGCTGCTCGCGCCTGGCGGCGATCAGGTGCAGCAGGTAGTTCTTCAGTTCCGCTTTGCTGGCCAGGAGCTGGTCGCGGGTGCGGTCCAGGGAGAGAAGTTCGGTGGTCAGGCGCTGGTACTGGTCGCGGTCGGCAAAGGGAACTCCGAGGAGTTCGCTGATCACCAGGCAGGGGACGGGCAGGGCGACGACGGCCATCAGATCTACTGGGCCGGGTGCGGCGGCCAGGGTGTCGAGGTGGTTGTCGACGATGGTCTGGATCCGTGGGGCGAGCTTGTGGATGCGGCGGGTGGTGAACTGCCCGGCCACCAGGCGGCGCAGGCGGGTGTGTTCGGGAGGGTCGCTGGTGAGCAGGTCGGAGGGACGCAGGACGGCCATTTCCGCTGAGGTGATGAGGCTGGCGCGGACGTGGGAGTTCAGGTGCGGGCGCCGGGAACTGAGCCGCGGGTCGGCCAGCGCGGCGCGTACATGGTCGTAGCCGGTGACCAGCCAGCCCGGCGGTCCGTCGGGAAACGCCAGCGGTGCTACCGGCAGCTCGGAGCGCAGCTGCCGGAGCTCTTCGGGCAGGTCGAGCTGGGAGGGCCGCTCGACCGGCAGAGGGCGCGGTATACGGACGGTGTGCGCGGGGTGCAGACTGGGGGCGGCCGGTGGGTCGGCCGGGTGCCCGCTCACCGTGCCGGGACGCCGGTTGCCGGGCTGCTGTCGCAGCCGGTCAGGGCCAGCAGGACCCAGATGTCGGTGAAGACCGGCGCGTCGAACAGCAGCGGGCGGGGGGCGACCTGGTCGGGTAACGCGGTGAAGGCGCCGTCGGGTTGCTGTCGCGACAGCAGATGGTCCACACCCGCGCGCACCACCTGGTCTTCCTTCCGGCGCCGGTTCATCGCGGACAGGGCGAGCAGTGAGTAGCACGTGCTGGTGGTGTCGCTGGGATCGCCCGGGCGGTAGCCCCAGCCGCCGTCCTCGTTCTGCGCCCGGGCCAGGAACCGGTAGGAGGCGGCACTCGCGCCGGCGATGCGCCCGGCCAGGGTGATGCGGACCGGCTCGGGCAGGGAGTGCAGCGCCCACATCGCGCGCCAGATCGTGTTCGCTTCGCTCAGACTCCAGCTGCGCTCGAACGTCCCGTCCGGGTGCTGGGTGTCCAGCAGCCAGCGCGCCCCATTCGCCAGCAGATCACCGTGATCGACGCCGTTCCAGGCCAGGGCGCAGAGGGCGCCGGCAGTCATGCCCACCTCGGAGGGGTCGCCCTTGATGTAGGTGGGGAACCCGCCTTCGCTTGCGGCGATGGCCCGGAAGTACCCGCCCGCCCGCTCCAGCGCCGGCCGGTAGCGGACGGGATCAACGGCGGCCAGGCACGCCGCGGCATAAGAGCTGGCGTCGACGTCGCTGTGCCGCATGTGCTCGCCGAACACCCACCCGCCGTCCGGCATCTGCTGACCGGTCAGGTAGTCGCACATGCGGTGCAGCAGACCACGGTCCGCGCCTGCCCGAGCCAGGGCCAGCCCGGCGGGGCCGGTGCTGAACACATCCAGGTTCGACATGCTCGGCACACCCCCGTCCGGGTTTCGGCACGCCAGCACCGCCGCTGTACCGGACTCCACCAACCGGTGGCCGGGGGTGAACTCCTGGACGGCGAGCAGCGCCATCAGGTGGGCGGCGGGGTAGTTCTCCCACACCGGTGCCCGGCTTGAGCCCAGCAGCTCCAGCAGCCGCCGACGCTCCTGCTCGGTGATCTGCTTACCCGCGCCGAGACCGTGCGCGACCACGACCCGCACACTCAGCATGATCATCTCGATCCAGGTGACCGTATTGTCGCTGGCGTCGCGGGGGCTTTGATCCTGGCGGGGAGGGCGGAGCATGGACTCCTCGAACGGGGCCGCACCGGCCACGGCCAGGTACACGTCGAACAGCAGCCGCTTGCGCGCACGGGAGAAGTGGTCGAACCCAGCCAGCAGCTGACTGCCGACCACGTCGGCGCCGGGACCGCGGCCGTCGAGGACCGCCTGCGCCATGGCTGCGCCGAACGCGTCGGCCCGCGCCTGCGGGGTGGCCAGGTACGCCGCGAGTTCACGCTGCTGCAGCGGGTGGCTGCCGCGCCGACGCAGCAGCACCAGCAGCAGCGCCGACTCCAGCGCCCTACTCGCGCACGGCCTGCGCACCGCACCGTCCGCACCGACCATCGCAGTCAGGGCCGCACACACGCTTTCCCGGGCCGCCGTCAACCGCCCGGCCGCCGACTGTCCGGTTGCCGCAGCCAGGTCACCGGACCCACCCGGACCGCTCGTGCCGATCTCGCTCGTCGTCACCGCAAGCTCCTCGCTCTCCGGCCGCGGCCGCCGGACCGCTCCGCGCCGGCAGCCGCGCATCAGCGCCCGCCAAGAGCGCATAGACACACCCGAGCGAAGCGCTCACGAAGCCAGGGAAAAGGCTGTTTTTCGCAGCTGGTGTGAAAGGTGCTGATACGCGCCACTGGCTGAACACTTTGTGATCAGTGGTGTCGCTGTAAGGAGCCACACATGTCTCTGTCTGTGGCGCTGCCGGTGCCGCACTGATGGCGAGACCCACCGCGCCATGGCCAGAACTGGTCTTCGTCCGCGCGGCCAAGCGGGCCACCCTGCACAAGCCAAGCACCGAACTCGTTCTCGTTCGCACCGAGGCCTGCTGGATCACCCACCAGCCGAACCGGCGGCATGCCACGATCCGACTTCCATCGCGGGTCAGCCCGACCCAGGCGTGCCGTTTAGTGCGTCGCTTCGTTGAGCCGGGCATGGGAACAATGATCATGCGCGGCGTGCTCGCCGCTGCCGCAGTGACCGTCGCTTGTGCCATGAGCGCCGCACCGGCCCTGGCCGACAACGGCAGCGACTCTGGCAGCGTGAACGCCGCCAGCAACTGGAACTTCACTGCGGATGCGGTGTGCCGGCAAGAGGTCGCCGTCGTGCCCGCCCTGGGCGATTACGTCAGCGACGACGTCAACAACTGCTCCAACGGCAACGTCATCGACCACACCGCCCAGCATCTGGCCGGAGGCACCGTGGACGCTCTGAGCAGCCACTGACGTCCGCCCCCCGGGGCACCGAAGGCGCTGACCACCGCGGACAGCGGGGATCGGTGGCCAGTGTTCCTGCCCTGGTGATCCACCGGGAACGCCATGGGGCGGTGCTGGAGTCCCGGACTCGGATGCCCGGCTTGCAGCGCTGGCGACCAGCACCCGGATAGACGACGGTGCGGGACTCCTTACCCGGGAGCCCGGCGACGGCGGAGGGCGGCGCATGCACCTGGCGATATGCGAGGCGCTCCGACGGCTATTTCAAGATCGACCATGGTGGGTCGCGGGGTGTCCGCGCTCCTCGCGACCTCCCCTCCGGCATGACACCTGACCGTTACTCGGGGGCGGTCAGGCGTCATCACGTCCTTCAGGCGAGGTCCGGCACAGGCCGGGGGCTGGGACAGCGATGAGCTTCGAGCGCGCGATGAGAGCCAGTGCCGGTGCGTCATGGTGAGGGCGGCCGTCGCCCAGTGCCGTTAGTGCCGGGTACTTATCGCGATCCCGTCGCGTGATGGTCCCCGTCACCTGGAGCACTTTCGGCAGTTTCTGCCGTGTCGGCTGCGTCACTGTCTTCGGCGGCGCTCTCCGGCTCGGCGGTGAGTGTGGCAGTCGCTGCCTCCTCTGTGGACGCCTCGCTCTTCTTGTGACGGAACTTGCTGAAGACACCCATGGGACTTTCCTCCGGTGGCCGGTTGGTCACAGTGTTTCCTGTTGGCCGCAGGTGCCGCCACCTGTGGCGACCGTTCGCCGAGCACCTGCCGGTGCTGCATTCCGGCCGGGCAGCACTCGAGCTGCCTGTACCGGTCCAGGAACTGGCCTCTGCGCGTGCGTCCTTCGGTCACCGGGAGGGCCAAACCACCCTTGAGTGGGCGCGTGAAGCCTTTGCGGCTACGTGGCTGCTGCTCACGCCCGACACGGCCGCCCTGCGCGCGCCCACCGTGCGGGTGACCTGCGGCATGAACCCGCGCCTGGGAGCCAAATACCCCCTCGGGAAGACCTACCGAAACGGTCTCCCCGTCCCTGAACCGGACTTTCTGACGTGGAGGCACACGTATGCAGGTGAAGAAGAAGTGGACGCGGACGGCCGGGATCACAGCCGCAGGGCTGTGCCTGACCGGCCTCGGCGTCATCGGCGGGATCGCGATCGCGGCCCCCTCGGGTTCCCAGGCCCCGTACGCCAGGGCCGGCGCCCTGGTCAACGCCGACGGAACGGTCGTCCACTCCAAGAACGTCAGTGAAGTGACCAAGCCGGCCGGCCACAACTACTGCGTCAGGATCAACGACGACGACATCGACCTGTCCAGGGCTCTGGTGACGGCCACGCCCCGCGACGGCATCAGCACCAGCATCCGCGCCATCGCCGGCGGCTGCGCGAACGGCAGGGGAGTCCTGGTGGGCACCTACGACACCACCAACCACGGAAGGGCCGCCGGGTTCTACCTCGCCGTCCTCTGACCGCAACGCTGCCCGCGCCGCCTGCGCCGACCGTCGTCGGTCAGGCGGCCTGGGCGGCATGGGACACGGCGGCCGAGGAGGCGTGGTGTCGACGGCGAACCCGCTTCACCTCGCAACGGTCTCATCCGCGTTCGATGCCCCTGGCTGCCGCACATGAGCCTTTGGGGTCGGCTTCCGCTGATGTCGAGCTGCGCCTCACCGACCCCGGCCTGCGCGAGCAGCTTCAGGCGCGGCGTGGTGAGGACACGGATCCGTCATCCGACTCGCCTCTGGTCCGTTCGATGCTCTCGCCGTCCGACCTTCACCGTTCATGACGCCGCAGGGACATGCTGTGGTTCGGAACATCGGCAGAAAAACCGTGTCCCGCAGCGACCTACCGGCCTTCCTGTTTCAGGCCTCTCGGCAGGAGCGGGTCTCTAAGCGGGCCGTCGCTCCGTAAGCGTTGACTATCGCACTTACCGCCCGATCGAGTAGAGCCGCTACCGCTTCCCGGGCGTGTCCGGCTCCGGGCCCGCTACGAAGATCACGACCCGTCGGTGTTCTTCGAGAGGGCCCCTCCTCGTGTTCTTCGCCCGTGCTGCCGCCATCGCCGCCGCCTTCATCGTCCTGCTGCTCCCCACCACCGCCCACGCCGCTCCGGCCTACCCTGCCTTGCGCGAGCCGGGCCAGACGCTCACCGCACCCGTGCGTGATGTTCTGGCCCACCTGCCCATCGCCCAGGAGAACCGCACCGGCTACCAGCGCACCGCCTTCAAGCACTGGGTCGACGCCGACCGGGACGGCTGCAACACCCGCGCCGAAGTTCTCAAGGCCGAAGCCGTCGTCGCCCCCGAGCAGGGCGCCCGCTGCGCGCTGAGCGGGGGCGAGTGGTACTCGCCCTACGACGACCGGTACATCAACGGCCCGTCCGGCCTGGACATCGACCACCTGGTCCCGCTCGCCGAGGCCTGGGACTCCGGCGCCTCAGCTTGGAGCCCAGCAGAGCGGGAGGCCTACGCCAACGACCTCGGTGACGACCGCGCCCTGATCGCGGTCTCGGCCGCCTCCAACCGTTCCAAGGCCGACCAGGACCCCTCCACCTGGCTGCCGCCGGCCGCCGGGTACCGCTGCCAGTACGCCACCGACTGGATCGCCGACAAGACCCGCTGGGGCCTGAGCATCGACATCACCGAGCACGGCACGCTCGCCGACGCCCTTGCCGGCTGCCCCGACGCCCCCGTCACGGTCACACTGGCCCGCTGAAACACCTCCCGCCCAAGGCCTGTCCGACGGGTCAGGCCCTGGTGTGTGTCCAACAGGTCTTCGTGCTTGCGCTTTCCGTTGCGGCAACTTCTACGGTCATGCGGGTGGCCGGACCGGCCGGCTCGGCGAGGGAGGTACCGGCATGGCCTGGTAGATCGCGGAGGTGACGCGGATGTCCAAGGTGACATCGCGGACGCGAGCGGTGGCCCGGCGGCCGGGCACTGTACGACCCGCGCCCCGACGCCCCGCGCCCGCTGCTGCTGTATCGCTGAATCGGGTGATCTTGCCCTGATTGCCTTGTGTGTCAGTTCGGTCGCCCTCGTGTCTGCGAAGCTGACCCTCCCTCAGGGGACCAGCCGCCTGCTCCCCGGGACCCGGGCCGCCGTCACCATGGAGCTGAAGCACGTTGTCGCGATGGAGGCCGGCACCCCGTTCACCGTTGCCGACCCCGGCAACCGCAGCGTCACCGTCGCCACCGGCACCGTCACCAACGTAGAGAACCTGGCACCCGCCCGCGCCTGAGCACCCGCGAAGGCGCACTGACGCGCGGAACCGGGGCTTGCGGCTGAGCCCTGCGCCATGCGGCGTTGCCGTCGCAGGCGGGGAGCGCCCAGCCGCAAGCCGAGCCGCTCAGGACTGGAACGCCTGCAGGTGCTCGTCGAACTCCTCGTCGTCCAGCAGTTCGCCTCGGGGAGTGACGGCGTCCGCAGCTGCAGGAAGTTCCTGCGCAAGCTGCTCCGCGTACGCTTCGACCGTCATGTCCGCCTCGGCCGCGGCCTGCGCGAGGCTGTCGCGGCCGAGGGCGCTCAGCAGCTGTGCCCCAGTGATGGGCAAGTTCTCCACGGCGTCGCTGACCCAGGACCCCACCTGGTCGGCGTACCCGTTCTCAGCGAGGAACATCAGCAGGTTGCCGAGGCTGTCGGCCGTGACTTCGGTAGCAGCGGATTCGCTCGTCACTTCGCTCCCTCCTTGGACTTGGATGCCGCGGCTTTCCCGAGGTTCTTCAGCTCTTCGCGCGCCTTGCGCCTGTCGAATCGTGGCAGGACTTTCGGCAGCGGCCTCACAGCACCAGGCAAGAGAAGTCGGCGCATGGGTGTCCTCTCCTATAACGATCACCAGCGATCAACACGAGAGTGTCCGAAAAGTCGCTTTCGGTTGCATATCTTCAATAATGGAACAGGCGGAGGGGGCTCTACCTGGCGCGGCCACCCTTAATGGTCTGTCTGACCAGTCCGACATCACCGGCAGGCCGATGTTTCGCTGCGCGACACGGATCTTGGCCCTCCAGGTCAGGTGCGAAGTGCTCCGTACCAGGGTGGTACGGAGCACTTCGCGGGTCGTGGTTCAAATGACCCTGATGTTCTCCGCCTGCATACCCCTCTGGCCCTGGGTGACGTCGAACTCGACCTTCTGGCCCTCGTGGAGCTCGCGGTAGCCCTGGGCGGCGATGTTGCTGTGGTGGGCGAACACGTCGGCTCCGCCGCCGTCCTGTTCGATGAAGCCGAAGCCCTTTTCCGAGTTGAACCACTTCACGATTCCCGTAGCCATGCTTCCTCCTGGTCAAGGCGGGGCACGCGTCGGTCGCGCATCCCTGGGATCGAGGTGATCGCTGTGCCGTGCTCGCGGCGCTCCGATCGCCTACTGGGTCAGGTTGATGATCTAGTTCAGTTCGTCGGTGGCATCAGCGATCGCGTTCTGGTTGCGCTGCCAGGACTGTGAACCCTTCCCCTCGCGGCTTCCCGCGAGGTTGCCGACGACGGACACCGCGTCGTCGAGTGCAGAGGCGCGAGGGTGCCTCACCGGGCCGGTGAGGCACCGAGCCCGCCTGAGGTGGCGGCCTGAGCGGGCGCGAACAGGAGCAAGGGCAAGCCGGCGGCCATGGCGGAGGCTCCGAGGAGAGTGCGGTTGATCTTCATGCACGGTCAACGCATCGTCATCATCGCGAGACACGCCTCCAACCCGGTGACGTACACGCCCCCACCGAACCCAGCTCCAGGTAGCGGATGGATGGTGGGCCGGCGTAGCCCCCAGGGCGCAGCACTTCGCGCAGGTGGACGTCCCGGCGGGCGATCAGCCGGTCGATCGCCATCTTCGACCGCACCGGGGTGTCGGAGTCCCGCGGCGGCATCCCCTTCGTTCGGGCCGGGACCGCCGGCCCGTCATAGCCGCACTCAGCGCACCAGCCGGTCCAGGACAGCACCACGCCGCGGCGGGCGTTCTAGGTGTTCACCGCCGAGCTGCCCCAGAGCAGTCCAGCGCCTCGCCGATCTCGTGGTCCGCCACCGCGGCAAGCGGCCGGCTTTCGCCGATCCGCTCGGCGGGTATGCACGCGTGTTCTTCCCAACGCGGCCCGGGCGGAGGAGGTTACGGCGTATGTGACCGGTCAGGTGACCGGGTTCTGCGGTGGTCCGTACGGCCGTGCGGTGGGGCGGCAGGCGGCCCTTCGCCGTCTGTCGAGGCGTTGCTGACCTGCTGACAGGGGTGCGCGTATGCCGGGGTCGGCGCGGCCGGCGCGGGGTGTCGTGTCCTGGGCCGGTGTTGTGGTGTGTCGGCGTGGCTTGCTGAATCGTGCCTGCGTGGCGTACACCGCGCTTCACGGTTATCGGGACAGCAGCAGCGTCCCGCCCGGGCAGCGGCGTCAGGCCGCTTCGGGCGGGGTGTTATGCGGCGGGGGAGTGAGCGGTGATGTTCCAGGGGCGGGACCGAGTGGAGGGAGCCTGCGGGGTGGGGTCCGGCACGGCGGGCCAGGAGGGCCCGTTCGGGCCGGGCTGGAGCGTTGAGAGCGGCCCGGGGGAAGCCGAGGGCCTGAACATGGCTGCGGTGGACGCCTACGCCGTGTATGTGGCTCACATCGAGGTCTGTGGTGAGTGCGGGGCGCAGCGCTGCGTGGTGGGGCAGGAGCTGGTGGAGGTTTACCTGCGCGAGGTGCGCCGTCGCCGGTAGGGCATTTGGTTTCCGGTCCCGGCTGCGCCGGGATAGGCGGCCGGGACCTAAGGTGCTGCGGCGGCCCGGAAGGAGGCCTGCCGGTCTGGTCGGACAGAGTGTGACGCCCTGGCGGGCTCAATTCGTGTGTATGCCCGGCAGCGTCAGAGCGGCTCCAGCCCGAGGCCGGCCAACGCGGTGAGCTGTTGGCCGTCAGCTTGGCCGGGTCAGGCTCCCAGAGCCGTGCGCATCCGCTGGTAGCGATCAAGGTCGCTCCACGTGTCGTGGGTCGGCGGAGCGGGGCGACGTCGCCCGATGCACCAGGCCCAGGTACTGGCTCCGAGGCTCGTGAGCAGCGGTGGAAGCAGCCAGGCCAGAGCATCCATGTTCGTCTCCTCCTTCTTCAGTTGCTCGTTGCCGTTGGGACGAGCGTGGTCAGCCCGGCGATACGCGAGAGCCTCCACCCCCGCTCGCCCGCTTCTCCATATACCGATCCATCCCTGGCTATGACAAGCTACCACTGCGGGAAGTTGAGTTGAGAGTTGTCAACTTTCCGGGTGCCGGGTATATAAGAAGTAGCGCAACGCACGAGACAGGAGGGTGTGAAGGAGGGATGCAGATGCTGATGCGTACCGATCCTTTCCGGGAGCTCGACCGACTCGCCGAACGGGTCTGGGGGACGGCTGCGCGGCCCGCGGCGATGCCGATGGACGCCTGGCGCGAGGGCGACACGTTCTACGTCGATCTGGACCTGCCGGGGGTGACGCCGGAGTCGATCGATCTTGATGTCGAGCGCAACGTCCTGACGGTGAGGGCCGAACGCAAGCCAACGTACGGCGAGAACACCGACACGGTGGTCACCGAGCGGCCCGTGGGGACGTTCAGCCGGCAGCTCTTCCTGGGTGAGACCCTGGACACCGACCGGATCGACGCCTCCTACGAGGCCGGCGTGCTCCGGCTGCGGATTCCGGTCGCCGAGCAGGCCAAGCCCCGCAAGATCGCCATCAGCGGCGGCGAAAGCCGCAAGGAGATCACCGGCTGACCCCCCACTCAGCGGGCGGGCCGTGTGCTCTCTGTCCCTGCTGCTGGTGACTGCCAGGGGTGCGCGCCGTCCCTCGAAGGGGTGTTTTCACGTGCTGGAGAAAGAAAAATGCGAAAAGCATATTGATGCGGTAAGTGACGGCCCGCCTCCTCAAAGAATGGCCGAAGCCGGCCCCTCCCGCGGGCGAGTCACCGGGGCGGGACGCGGGTCGCAGGCGAGGACTGTCCGGCGCTTCGGCGCGATGGTCCGGAAGGCTTGCAATTGCACAGAGGCGCCCGTCGAGTGGGCGGCCGTGGTCGTGCGGCGGGTTGGCACGGGAGGCGCGAGTCGCGCGCGATTGCTGTGGCGGGCGCCGTCCCAACGGCCAGCGGGTGCCAAGAGACTGGAGGTCGGCGGGAGCGCGTCGTGACCCAATGACGAGCTGGAACGGGTTGTCGGCCTACGCCTGTACGAGGCGGCGGATACGGCTGGCCGCGGTGATGAGTGAACACCACAAGCTGTGCCCGGGCCCTGTGCCCGATGGACAATGCTCGGGAACGGCGGGAACCAGGTGGAGGGCAGGCCGCCGCCGTCGGGGATGCGGCCGAGCTTTTTGACGCCGATGTGGACCAGTTCCCCGGGCCGGGCGCGTTCGTAGCGGCGCACGGGCTCGCCGGTGGCCCGGTCGCAGGCGGCCAAGGCGGGCAGGCCGTGGCGGACGAGGATGCGGTGGGCGGTGGAGGCGGCGACGCCGGTCCGGGCTGCCAGCCGCACCGACCCGATCCGATGCTCGTGCCGCAGTTGCACGACCTGCAGTTCGACCGCGGCGGGCGTCTGGCGCGGGCTGTGGTGGGGGCGGCTGGAGCGGTCGTGCATGCCGGCCTGGCCCAGCTTGCGGTAGCGGCTCGCCCAGCGGGCGACGGTGGTGTGGCTGACCTGGAAGCGTTCCGCGGCCCGCCGCAGCGGCCAGCCGTCGTCCACGACACACCGGGCCAGACGCAGCCTCCCGGTCGCAGCCAGCGGGGCATTACGGTGGGACACGAGGGCCTCCTGCGGTCAGGTGCAGATGTCGCAATCCACACCGAACCCAGAAGGCCCTCACCCGTTCAAGCACCCAGCATGCGTGTCACCAACGTCCCGGGACAGCACATCTAGATTCTGGGCTCATGCATCCTTGACCTACGCGCGGGCAGGCTTCCCGGACCGTGACCGCAACCGGGCGCTGCGTGCGCTGCGGCCTCCGCGGGTGGCGGGGCGGTGGTGATGCCTGAACGGGCGAGGCCGCGGCGTCGGGTGTGGGGAGGGTCCCTCGATTCGGCTGCATCGCTTCGGACAGTCCTGGGCTACCAGGAGGTGGGGCCGAGGCTCGTGAGGGCGGTGGGCCGCGGACGGAGCGTTTACGCGCCTCCTGACTGTGGCCATCAGCGAGAGCCGTTCGGCGGGGCGTTCATCGGCTGGCGCCCTTCTCGTCGAGGGACACCTCGCTCTGGGGCGTCTTCTGTACGGGTCCGAGGGAAGCCACGCTTTCTCGGATCACTCCGCTACTGGTCCGAAGCGCATGGACCAATCTGGCGGCCGAGGTCGGAGGTAGCCTTCCGTCGTCCAGTCCGCACGCGTGGACGAGGTCTCGTGCAGCGTTCGTTTTCCCGGCGGAGATCAGGTTGGTGAACCGGGGGTTGACCAGGCACTCGCGGGCGGCGTAGCCGTCGGTCGCGGCCATGGTCCGACGGTGCAGTTCCTCGGCAACGAGGGGTGCTTCGGGGCTGTCGGACTGGTCGAGGAGGTCCAGGACGGTCAGTCCGAGGCGTGTGTCGAAGACGGTCGTACCGATGTCGGGTTTGCGCTGCACATAGCTGTTCACCAGCTCGGGGAGCAGGTCGTCGACGGGGCGGTGGGCGGCTCGGTGGCACATCACAGCCAGGCAGGCGGTGACGGCGTTTTCCCAGGGTTCGCCAGGTGTCGTGTGGGCGATGAGACTGGTGGCGTGGTCGGGGTCGCCGTGGAGGGCGGCGAGTACGGCGACCTGCCGGCCGTCCAGCATCCGCAGTCCGAGGCCGTGGTGTTTCTCGATGTGAGCCAGGGCCTCGGTCCAGCGGCCGGCGGTGGTCAGGGTGCGGGTGCCGTCGGCGAGGATCACCCGCCACAGCCAGGCGCGTACCTCGTCGCGATCGGTGTCACTGGTGGTCAGCTTTGCGGGGATGCGGACGCCTTCGAACTCGGCGGTGGCGGCGTTGCTGACGGCGTCGAAGAGGTCGAGGAGGCGGTGGCGGCCGTCGTCGGTGTTGCCGGCGCGGATCTGGAGGCGGGCCAGGTTGACGACGGGTTCGAGGGCTCGGATCGCGGTCATGCCGGGGAGGGGGGTGGCGTGGAGGTAGGCGGCAGCGTGCTGGTGGCACCACTGGCGGGCGAGGTCGGGCAGGCCGAGGTCGGAGGCGATAAGCGCGACCTGGTTGTAGACCGCTGACGCCAGGCCCTGGTCGGCCTTCGTCTGGGCCGTGGCGGAGAGCTCGACCAAGGCGCGGACACGCTGCGGGAGCGGCAGGCAGGCGGGGCGGAAGCGAGAGATAAGGGGGAAGCGCCGGGCTATGGATGCGTACGGGTCCATTGGGACTCCCGGGGAAGGGAACGGCGAGCGGGGGCGCGGGCCCGCCGTCGGTCGGCGGGCCCGCGCCGGGGGCTACGGCCAGGTGACGAGGACGCGGTTGAGCGGGGTGCCGAGGACGAACGTGCCGGGTCGCGGGTCGACGGGGGGCGCGTCGAGCGGCAGGAGCTCGAAGGCGGCTTCCCGGCCGCGGTACTCGCGGTCCCAGGTGCGGATGGCGTCGGCGACTTGGGAGGCGAGTTCCTCGCTGCCGGGGCCGTGGCCGACGACGCCGAACTCCCAGAGCTTGCCGCCTTCGGGTGTCTTCTCGTCGAGCAGGCGCCGGGTGAGGTAGGTGAGCGCGCCCTTGTCCACGGCGGCCGTGGAGGAGGGGTAGGGGTCCTCGGTGAGCACGGTGCCCTTGGCGGCCTGGGGGAACAGCATGCGGATCAGGCCGGAAGGCAGGGAGCAGGAGACGAAGAGCTCCATCCACTCCGGGCTTTCCATGGCGCGGACCTTCATCCCGGTCCACTGCTCGGTCCGCGGTTGTTCCAGGACGCCGGCGAGGGCGTCGGCGTCGATTTGCTGTCCGGCAGGGGCCTGTAGGCGCACGGTGCTCTGCTTGGAGAGGGGGATGGCACGGCGGTCGTCGTCGGCGATGCCGCGCCGCAGTGGCATGAAGGTGTTCATCTGGGAGCCGGACGAGACCCATCGGCCGTCGCGCTCTTGGTAGACGATGGAGCGCGAGACGCTGCCCTTGAGGCGCTGGGGGGTGACGAGCCGACCGCCGGGGGCGAGCTGTGCGAGCCAGGCGGACGGGATGCCGTGTGCGCCGACGGTGGCGATGATCCGGTCGTAGGGCGCGCCTTCGGCGTATCCGAGGGCTCCGTCGCGGGTGAGGGCCTGGACGTTTGTGAAACCGGTGTCGGCGAGGTGGGCGCGGGCGCCTTCGACGAGGTCGTCGTCGACGTCGATGGTGGTGACGTGTCCGTCGGGGCCGACGAGATGGGCGATGAGGGCGGCGTTGTAGCCCGTGCCGGCGCCGAGTTCGAGGATGCGCTCGCCGGGCTGGGCCTGGAGCTGGTCGAGCATGAGGGCGACGACACTGGGCTGGGAGGCGCACGAGATCGACGTGCCGTCGGTGTCGTACTTGATGTTCACCGGCGCGTTGGCGTAGGCGTCGGTGAGCGGCGCGTCGGGGACGAACCGGTGCCTCGGGACCGTGCGCAGGGCGTTCTCGACCTCGGGGGTGCGAGCGTGGCCTTCAGCCTTGATCTGGTCGACCAGGGCGTTACGCAGCCGTTCGGCGTCGGCGTCGGGTGTGGTGAGCGTATCGGTGGTCACCGCGCTGACGCTATCGGCGCCGGAGTCGTTCGCCGCTGCGGACGCGGTGTTGTCACTCGATCCCATGACTACCTCTCGTGTGCTATGGAACAGGGCGTGCTGGTCTGCGGCAGGCAGGCCGGCACGGTTGGCGTGAAAGATCACGTGGTGGGTGATGACGGCGCGCAGACCCCGGGTCAGTTCGCCCTGCGCGGCGAGGCGGGCGAGGGCCGCACCCGCCCGTTCGAACGCGGCGATCCACAGCGCGTGGCCGTCCAGCGGCCTGCCCGCCCGGCACAGGCTGCGCGCTTCGGTGGTCATCAGCTTCCGCATCGCCGGCAGAAGACTCTCGGACAGGCCGGCTAGCGGGGCGTCGGTGCCGGGGCGCAGGGCGGCGGCCTTGCTCCACACATCACCCTGCTCGAACCAGTCGAGATGCGCGGCGCGCATCATGCTGCTCAGCAGCAGAACGGCCATCTCCGCACGGTCCAGGTGACCGGGGCCCGGTTGGTACGCGAGGAGGTGACGGCTGTCCTCGTGGAAGAGGTCGTGCGCGGCCGCCATGGCAGGCCGGCCACCGAAGGCGTCCGTCTCCGGCTCGTAGATCCCGGTCGTCCAGGAGAGCGCGATGCCATCCGCGACCAGATCGTCCAGCAGCGCCGTTACGGCCGGGGCAGCGCGTTCGGCCAGGTACCGCAGTGGCCAGGGCTGCTTGTTCATGAACCACCAGCCGCTGAGCTGCCGGGTCGCTTCCGCCTCGCGCAGGACGGGGGCGAGACGGTCGGCAATGGCGGCGCGCGCCGTCTGCCGGTCGGGGAAGGTGATCTGGTGCTGCTGCCAGTGGCCGGCGGGCATCGGGGTCCTCTCGGATTCAGGCGACGAGCAGGAAGGCGTCCCAGTGGGTGTGGGGCGGGGCGGTACCGCAAGCAGCGAGGAGGCCGAGCCCGATGCCTGCGGCGCCGTCGAGGAGCCCGGCGCCAGCGGGGCCGTCGACGAGTGCCGCGCCTGCTTCCTCGGGTTCCGAGCCGAGTGGCAGCAGGGCGGCCAGCAGGTCGGGCAGAACGGCGCGGAACTGGTTCGCGGTCTCGGGTGCGGCGTCGTCGGCGGTACGGGCGGTGAGATGGGCGAGTCCGGCGAAGCCGTGGCACAGGCCGGCGTCCGTGGTGGCCCACAGCTGGGCAGGGTCGGAGAGAGCGGCCAGGAGGGCGTTCTCGGCAACCGCTCGGCGGGCGGGATCGCCGAGCGCGAGGGCGGCGAGCTGCTGCGCGCGCGCCACGCCGGCGGTGCCGTAGCACCACGAGGGGCGCCGGGGACCGGCGGACGCGAGCTGGCCGGTGCGCAGCTCGTCCCGGGTGACCCAGTACGGCCAGGTCCGATTCTGTGAGGTGACAGTGGCCCAGCGGTCGAGCCAGGCCAGGATGGTGCGCAGGGCCTGGTGGTGGCCGCTGACCGTGGTGCCGCGGCGGGCGCAGAGCGCGAGCAGGGCCAGGACGGAGCCGATGCCGTGGGCCATGCCGGAGTTGCCGTGGCCGCCGGGGAAACGGTCGTCCGGCCGCCCGGAAGGCCCGGTGAGCGTCCACCACCCCGGCAGGGTGTCCCCTTCATGGGTGATCGGTTCGGTCAGGCGTACGCAGTAGTCGAGGACCGATCGCAAGGCCGGGTCCGCCGGGTCTTGGCGCAGTAGGTAGCCGCCGAGGCCGGTCAGCCCGCGGATCGCGTCGAACTCGGCGAGCACCGGGAGCTGCCCGGCGTCGATCCGGCGGTGCGCGGCGTTCAGGCGGCGTTGGACGTCGTCGAGGATCTGCCGGTCCAGCAGGGCGAGGTCGCGTTCGTAGGCGCCGGGGAGTCCTTGGGCGGCGCAGGCCAGGGCGTGCGCGAGCGCGGGGGCGCCGTAGAAGGGGTGGCTGTCGGCGCCGCTGGTGAACGGCCGGCGGGCGGCGGCCGCGAGCCAGTCGTGGGCGCGCTGCCAGGGCCCGAGGCCGGCTGCGGCCCGCTCGATGTGAAGCAGAGCGATGCCGATCGGCCCGAGAGCAAGGTGCTGCCGGGCGGCCTCCGTGCTCACCGTGGTGGGCCCGGTGCCGGGGTGGGCGAGGCGGTCGGCGATGCCCGCGGACAGGCCGAGGACGGTGTCGTGGTTCACCGGGCCCTCCCGGGGCGGGCGTTGAAGGCCAGAGCGGCGGCGCGGGCGAGATGGAGACAGAGCTCCTCCTCGGGGAAGTTGACCGCCACGTGCCGCACGAAGTGGGTGTGCAGCAAGGAGGTCAGGACGTCGTCCAGGGCGATGCCCTCGGTGTCCGGGCCCGGCAGGTGCTCGCGGTAGGCGGCAAGCGCGGCGGTACGGCCGGCCCAGCCCGCCACGATCGCCTCGCCGCCAGGGACGCTCCGAAGCGCCGCCCAGTCGTCGTGGGGGTCGGCCAGGCGGACGGCCTCGGTGAACTGCGGCCGTGGGAGCGGCTCCGGTGCCCGGTGCGGGATGTGGTCGATCAGCCAGCGCGCGCCGGCCTGCGGGCTGCCGAGGAACGCCGAGGTGATCGCGAAGGTGTGGGCGGCCACCAGCGTGCGCTGCTGCGGGCGCCGGGGCTGGGAGAGCTGGGTGAGGATGGCCCGTGAGTCCGCGCGGAACACCTCCTCGGCGGCGTCCCACGCGCTCCCGGAGCCCCAGCGGCCCATCTCCCGGTAGGAAGTGGGGTACCGCAGGTCCGCCAGCAGCCCGGCCGTGCGTAGTTCGTCGGCCCACGCGCTCACCGTACGGGCGGCGTCCGCGAAGCCATCCGGGTCCGGCAGGGCCATGCGCAGGCGAAGATGCTGGTCGGGGTCTCGGAAGCGGATGAACCACCACGGCGGAGAGCCGAGCCGGCCAAGGAGGTCGGGGACGTGCCGGGCCAGCACGGAGTCCTGACGGCGCAGGTCCCCGTACAGGGCGGCCAGCAGCACCGAGGACGCGCCCGGCGTCTGCGTCTGCGCCCGTGTGAGGGTGCGGGCCGGGCTGGGCTGGGGCAGCGGCGGCCACGCGGCGGACCGGGTCGCCTTGAGGGGGACGATGATGTCGTGGGCCCGGCCTTGGCTCCAGCCGTACGCCTGCGGCCCTGGCGCCTCGGTGAGCACCACGGCCGAGGCGCGGTCGAGGTGCCGGCGCAGCAGACTGCGGTGGGCGGCCTGAGCGAGGTCGAGGGGGAGGAGCCGGTCGCCCTGGACGAGCTGCACGTGCTGAGGCAGGCGTCGGCGGCTGCGCCGCTCACCGAGCGCCAGGTTCCATTCCGCTGTGGGACGGTCCCGGCCGGGCAGGTCGGCCGCTTCCAGCCGCCATCGGGCCGGGGAGAGCACGATGCGGCCGTAGCGCAGGCGCGGGAGGAACGGCGCTGTCGCGGCGGCGCCCCAGTCGAAGGTGGTCACCTGGGCGCACTGGCCGCGCGAGAGCTCGGTGAGCAGCCGGGCCAGCGGCGGGGTGTGCTCGGTGAGGTTGAGCGCGTGCATGCCCACGGCCTCGATGCGACGGCCGAGAGCCGGGGCGGCCAGGTACATCCGGCGGCCGTCGCAGGCCACCGCGAGATCGGCCGGAGTGAGCACGTCCGGGGCGGGCGGCCGGTGCTCTTGCAGGCTGATCAGCAGCGGCAGGATGCGGGGGGTCCGGGTGACGTGCGCGGTGTCGGCAAGGAGGGGTGGGAAGGAAAGCTGGGCGGGGTCGGTGCCGAAATCGGCGGTGGGCAGGTCTGCCAGCTCCGTGACCAGCGCCTTACGCGCGGCGGAATCCAGGACGCTGGCGAAGCGGCCGGTGCTCACCCCCGCGCCACGGGACACGCTCGTGACCTCCACGGTGAACCGGCCGCGCTGTACCTCTTCGACGCTCGTCGCGTGCAGCCGTACGCCGATCTCCAGGTGCGGCGGCACCCGCGGGTCCTTCGGCCCCACGTCCAGGGCGTCCACCATCTCGTCGGTGAGCACCACCTCGTCGTGCCCGTCGAGCGCGGCGGTCTGGGCGAGGCGGACCAGGACGTCGTCGCGAGGGGAGATCCGCCGTCGGCGGGCGCCGGCCGGCGCCCCGGGGTAGCCGTCGGGGTAGCCGATGCCGCTGTCGGCGACGACATCGAGGAGGGGCACCATCGTGCCGATGCCGTATCGCTCGTAGAACCGCTGGTGGTACTCACCCAGCCCGCGCCCCCCGTACGGGCGGGCGCTGAGCCGGGTGAGGACGGTGGCGGCCCGCTCGACCTCGCGCGCCACTTCGTCGGGGAGCCTGAGGCGTGCGTCGAGGCGGAGGTCGAGCGCCAGCGGGTGGCGGCGAAGGCCCGGCACCAGCCGCCGCATCCGGGCAGCCACCGCCTCCCGGTCATCCGCCGAGGCACACTTCGGCAGCGCCGCCTGGACGGCGCGGAGGTCTCTGACCGTCCCGACGAGCGGGGCGAGGGCGCCGGCCCCGGCGGCATCGAGCTGGGCGAGGACGTAACAGAGGGCATAGCTCTCGGTGGCCGGCGCCTGGAGGTTCGTGATAAGCACGCGCCGCCGGATCAGCCCTGCCAGCAGCCCGTGGACCCGCTCGGGCACCACCCCGGGGAACTCCGCGCCTAGCTTCTCGGCCAGGTCCTCGAACCGGATCGGTGTTCCCGCTGCGGCAAGGACACTGGGCAGCGGGGCGGACAGCTCGATCGACGCCTCCACCGCCCGCCGACCGTCGTCCTGGTACGGGACGATCAGGTGGCCGTCCCGCACGAAGGCCGTGCCGTTCACGACGACGGACAGCAGCGGCAGCAGCTCCTCGCTCTTCTCCAGTTGCTCAACCAGCCGGGACAGCCACTCTGCGCCGGCCCGCGCGACGACCACATGGTCCGCGCCCCAAACGGCATCCGTCCGATCGCCGAAGGCGGCGGTGGTGACGCCGGCGAACAGGCCGAAAGGCGTGGCCCGGTGCCCTGCCCGAAGCAGGTAACGGGCCAGGGAGAGGACGGTGCGCCGCACGTCGCGCTCGGAGGGAGCCCGGGACGCGCACAGAGCCTCGACCTGGGCCCCCAGGTCCGGGCTGGCGTGCCGTACGGCCTCGGCCAGAGCCGAATCGCTCCAGACAGCGCGCACCCACGCCAGCCGGTCGACGGTGATGTCTTCCTGACCGGCGGCACGCAGGGACCGGTCGTCGAAGTCCGGGCAGGGAGTCTCGGCCGTGGCCGGTCGTGCGACGGCGCGCACGAGGGCGATCCCCCCGGCCCGGAATGCCGGTGGTGCAGTCACGAATGCCTCCTGGAGCCGAGAAGGAATGGGGGCTGGTGCCGCCACACCATCGGCGTGGCGACACCAGCCAGGGTCAGGCCGGTAGGGCCCAGGTCAGGCGACGTTGGTGGTGCAGGCGCCGCAGGTGGTGCCGCAGTTGTCGTCGGTCAGGTTGGTCAGTCCGGCGGCGTCGGAGACCTCCAGCAGGCCGATGTTCAGGGTGAACCCGTCCTCCTGGGCCACGGACCCCTGGGCCCCGGTGGTGCTCTGCGCGATGTTGTGCGTCATGTCAACTCCTAGTTGATACGCGGGTGTTGCTGACTGGTGGCGCTGCCAGAGGCGGCGGCCGGAGCGTAGTGGGAGGGCTGGCTCCGTTCGCCGGGTTCTGGCCAACCCGACGCGAAGCTGCGGCGGGGAAGCCCCCTCCGGCCCCTCCGCTGCCGGTGGGAGGACCCGGGTTACGAGGTGGTGCAGGCGCTGGGGCAGGAGCTGCCGCAGGTGTCGCCCGTGCTGCACATCAGGACCGTCTCGGTCGCCGGCGTGCCCTCGATGAAGGTGATGTCGAGCCCGAACGGGTCGTCATCGGTCTTCACGAGGTCCGCCTGCGCGGGGGCGGTCGGCCTTTCGGCCTGGATGGCGGTCATGCATGCCTCCTGGGGGTCGTTAATGGTGCGGGCTGCCGAGGCCCGGCCGGGCCCCGGGGACTGCTGCCGGACGGTGACAGGTGGCGAGATCGTCTGAGCCGTCGCGCGTCCGGGGTCGGTGGGGAGCGTTCAGGCTGCTGCGGGCTGCGCCTGCGGGTGGTTCTTCGCGGCCTGGTCCAGCACGCGGGTGAAGTGCTCGGCCTGTTCGTCGCCCTCGGCCTCCTGGGCGCGGAGTTCGCCGAAGCGCTGCCAGTAGCGGCGGCAGACGTCCCTCTCCATCAGCTTCGCGGCGTAGAAGGGGAGTTGTCCGTCACGGACGAAGCCGAGGCGGTCGCGGACGCTGAGGATGCAGATGAGCTGGTTGGCCTTGAGCAGCTGCATGTACTCCTCGACGTCCATGTCCTCGGGCGTCCAGAGCTTGGCGAGGTCGGGGTTGGTGGACATTTGTGCCAGCCAGTCGAGTTGGTTGCGGGTGAGGAACGCCTCGTTGCGCTCGGCCTGGTGCCGCGCGTCCTGCCTGAGCCGGGTGGCTCCGACCACGGCGGTGGTGAGGGAGAGGGCAGCACCGGCAGCGAGGACGGCGGTGGTGAGTTTCATCTGTCAACGATCCTTTCGCAGGGAAGAGTTGCGGCCTGGAGGCCAACTGGTTGAGAACCCGGGGTTCCGCTTGTTCACGCGGCCCCCGTGAGGACGATGGGCGGGGCTTCGTCGGCAGAGCCGTCGTGCCTGTACCGGCGGCGCACTGTCTTCAGCGCGACGGCGATCGGCGGCAGACCGACGGTGGCCCTGCGGGCGTCTACGGACTCCGGTGCGCGCAGAGGGCATAGTTCGATGCCGTCGGTGCGCAGCAGGAGCTGGGTGCCGTACTCCTGGTTGCGCCCGCTGGTGATGAGGGCACGGTCGTGCAGGTGCGCCCAGTGCTGGACCGGGGCGTCGCTGGCCTGGACCGCACGTCCCAGCAGGGTGGTGGCGGCGCGCTGGAAGGCGGGGTCGTCGTCGCTGTGCAGTGCGATGCTCCAGGCTGCGCGGGCCCCGTCGGGGCCGACGAGGCGGTGGCCGGGCCAGTCGTGCTCGGCCAGGATGCGGCGCAGCACCTTGGTGTTGGCGTGGTCGGTGTGCCGGCCCTGTCCGAGTTGGATGGCGTTGAGCTGGTGGCGCCTGCGTTTCGCCCGGTGCGCGGCCGACTGGGCCGCACGGGCGATCAGTTCGCGGGCAAGGTCGGGGCACTGGGGTTCGGTGGTCGTCACGCGCTGCCCCTGTGGCTTGGGGCCGTCTCCGGCGTGTGGACGCGGCAGCCGATGAAGGCACTCAGCCTGGGCCGGTGCTCGGCCGCGAGTTCGAGGCGGGCGACTCGGTCACCCTCTCGTCCTGTGCCGGAACCCCGGATGATCCAGCCCATATCAGTGAGCCGACGCAACAGGGCCGCGATGGGGTCGGCGCTCAGGCGGTGACCGGCCAGGGTCTCGGCCCGTACGACGGGCAGGCCCTGCCGGGCGGCGAAGTCGGATGCCCACAGGGTGATCAGCCGGGTGATGTCGTCGGGCTGGTCGGGCAGGGTGTGGACGCAGCCAAGGAAGAGGCACGGGCTCTCGCCCGAATCGGGGCCGGGGGTGTGCTCGGGGATCATGCAGGCCAGCAGTTTCCCGTCCTCGAACAGTCCTGCCGGCCTCGTCTGCGGGTTGCGGAAGAGGGCCGGGACGTCGGTTTGAGCGGGCACCGCGAGACCGCGCAGGGTGAGCCAGCGCTGCCGGTCCTGGACGAGGGCGGCGGCCTCCTCGCGCTCGGCGTCCGTGCGTAACGTGCGCATCTCGTAGCCGGCGGTCCGGGGCGCCGGGCTGAACGGTGCCGCAGACGGTCGCTCCTGGTCGGCCGTTGAGGCCGGGTACCCGTTCACTGGCTCGCTCCGCCCCGCGTCGGCTCGGCCGTCAGCAGGTGCCAGCCGCGCGCCAGGACTACGAGCTGGGTGGTGTCCTGTGCGCCCGTGTCGGCGAGGAGCTGGTCGAGTGCGGCGCGCAGGTCAGCCGGGGCGAGTTTGGCGGCTACGGCGATCTCGCGGGCGTCGCTGTGCTCAGCGACGGCTCGCAGTAACAGCAGCTGGTCCGAGCTGAGCCTCGGCGCCGGCCTGTCCGCCGTGGGAGGGATCACCAGCTGGGCAGTGAACAGGCGGTGCACGATCACCGGGGGTTTGCAGCGCGGCGGGTAGTGGAGGCTCTGACGGATTTCACGGACGTACTGGCGGACGGTCACGGCCGACAGCCCGGTCTGCGTGGCGATCTGCGCGGGTGTGAGGCCGTTCGCGAGGTGTTGGGCGACGCGCTGCAGGGCCGGTGTCAGCGGAGTGATCGGTGCGCTGGTCGTTGCGGGCGGGGTCACGGTGTCTCTTTCTTGGCTGGTATGGACGGTCACCGGGGGAGGTGCCGCCGGTCCCCGCGGGGGTCGGGGGCCGGCGGCACGGGCCCGTGCGCGGCGGTGGGGAGTCACGGGGTGCCGCGCACGGGGGCTCATGCGGCGGTCGGGTCGGGGCGTGCCCAGGCGGCTTCGGCGGCGAGGCGTTCGGACCACTGGATGTGGTCTTCGTCGAAGGCGGCGTCGGCCAGACGGATGCGCTGGACTTCGCCGGTGCCGGCGGGCGGGTAGGTGTGCTGGATGTCGCGCCACAGGCGTTGGAGGATGTAGTCGCGGTCGAGGGCGTGGGCGCCGTGCAGTTCCATGGCGTCCTGGGTGGACTGCATGGCCCACTGGTGGCCGAGGTATTTGGCGTTGATCAGGTCGGCGTCGCAGGGCAGGCCCTGGTCGAGGAGGTGCACCGACTGGTAGGCCAGGATTCGGCCGGCGCGCAGGCGTGCCTCCATGCCGCCGATGCGGTCCCGCAGTACGGGCAGGTCGGACAGGGCTCCCCGGTAGCGGGGACGGGTCTTGAGGCGGGCGGTGGTGGTGTCCACGACCGCCTCGTGGATGCCGAGGCTGACGGCGGCCAGGTTGGGGCGGCCGTACAGGATGCTGCTGCTCTGGGCGACGGCCAGCCCTTGGCCGATCTCTCCGACCATGTGGTCCTCGGGGACGCGAACGTGGTCGAGGTCGAGGTGGCCGGCGGAGAAGCCGTGCAGGCCGAGGCCGGGGCGGTGGTCGGAGACCGAGAGCCCGGGGCGGTCGGCTGCGACCATGAATGCGGTCAGTGCCTGGGAGGTGCTCACGCCCGCTTCGGCGGTGCGGGCGATGACGAGATGGGCTCCCGCGAGGTGGCTGTTGCCGATATGGATCTTGCTGCCGGTGATCACCCATTGGTTGCCGGCGCGTTCGGCGGTGGTTTCGATGCCGCCGATGTGTCCGCCGGCTTGTGGTTCGGTCACGGCGATCGACAGCAGCAGCGAGCCGTCCGCGACGCGGGGCAGCCAGTAGCCCTTCTGCTCGTAGGTGGCGAAGTGCAGCAGGGCGCCGACGGGGATGAGAGTGGCCTGCAGGATGGCCGCGGCAGCCGCCGATACCCGCGCGATGCGGTGGACCAGGATCGTCTTGGCCACGTGTCCGGCGCCCAGCCCGCCGAAGGCGGCCGGGACGGTGACGGCGAACCAGCGCCGTGCGGCCATCAGATCGGCGACCTTGCGCTCCACCCTGCCCGGGGCTGCCTCCATACGAGCGGCGCGCGGCGCGACGTGCTCGGCCGCGAAGGCGTCCGCCTCCTGCCACAGCAGATCGTGGCGTGCGCTGAGATAGGGACGCAGCGCCGGTGGCGGCGTGGTGGGTGTGGCGGACATGGTCTCCCTCTCCCTGGATGAAGGTCGCAACGCGGAGCGGCCGGGGATCGCCTACGGCTCCCGGGTGGGGGGTGTGGAACGGCCTTAGCGCACGGGGGCGCGGGTGATGTGGTCCATCACCTGCGCACTGGCGTTGATGACGATGTCCCGCAGCCGGCGGGCCTCCGCCAGGGGCCGCTTCTGGGGGTCGATGACACACACCGTTCCCAGCACGGTGCCGCTGTCGTGGACGAGCGGGGCGCCGAAGTAGGAGCGGATCCCGACGGCGTCGACCACCGCGTTGCCGCTGAAGCGCGGGGACGCGTGCACGTCGTGCAGCGGGAGGGCCTTCTTGCGGGCCATGACCTCCGGGCACCAGCCGTGGTTCCGGCTCATGGTGCGGCCGACGATCACGTAACCGCTGTCCGCGGGCGGCTGGTGCAGTCCGACGAAGGTCTGCTCCTGCAGGAACAGGTTGACGAAGCCGTACAGGAACCCGGCCTGCTCGGCCATGTCGCGGGCCAGGCCGTCGAAGTCCTCGTTGGCCACCGGGGGCACGCCCAAGCGGTTGAGCAGCTCATAGCGCTGCGCCAGCTCCAGCGACTGCTGGGGTGGCTGGCTGGTGAGGGCGGCGGCGGGCGGGGTGACCGAGCTACGGATGGCGTCCCGCATGTCGCGGCGCGGCAAGGACTGTGCGGGCGGGGCGGCCTGCGGCGTGCGGTAGAGGTCGCTGGGGTGCTGTGACATCAGGCGTCCTGGAGGGTGGTGGAAGGGGCGTGACCAGTGCGGCTGGTGGTGGCGTTGTTCATGGCGTGGTCGACGAGGGTCAGCAGAACGCCGGCGACGTGGTTCGGGTCGCGGGCGTCGCAGGTGACCACGGGTATGGCGGCCGGGAGTTCGAGGGCGGTGCGGACCTCTTCGGGGTGGTAGCGGTGGGCTCCGTCGAACTGGTTGACGGCGACGACGAAGGGCAGGCCGATGTCTTCGAAGAAGCTGACGGGGGTGAAGCTGCTCTCCAGACGGCGGGTGTCGACCAGGACGACCGCGCCGACGGCGCCGCGGGAGAGGTCGTACCAGAGGTCGACGAACCGGTCCTGGCCTGGAGTGCCGAACAGGAACAGCTCCAGGGGCGTCGGCGCGTCGGACAGGCTCAGGCGGCCGAAGTCGAAGGCGACCGTGGTGGTCCGCTTGGACTCCAGGCCCGTCAGGCTGTCGACGTCCGCGCTCGCCTCGGTCAGGTACTCCTCCGTGCTCAGCGGCGTGATCTCACTGACGGCGCCCACGGCGGTGGTCTTGCCCGCACCGAAGCCCCCGGCGATCACGACCTTCAGCACGGTCGGCGCGGCGCCGGCGCACGCGTGCGGCGGATTACGCGGCACCGCGGCCGGGTCATCCGGCCTGTGGATAGGCGACGGCATCAGGCCACTTCCTCTTCAAGCCCGCGGAGAGGGCTGCCAGCAGTTGGGTAGACGGACCGGACCCCGCACCGGTATCGGCATAGGGCTGGGTCAGGGGGACGACGAGGGCGTCGGCGTCTAGGAGGTCGGAGACGAGGACCTTGACGGCGGTCACGGGCCGGCCGAGGCGGCCCGCCAGTTCGACCACCGGCCGTCGGCGCTCCCGGCACAGCGCGAGGATCTCCTCACACTCCTCGGCCTGAGCCGGGCCGGGCCTTCCCGGTCCCGCCTCCAGCACGGTTTCCAGACCGAGTAGGTGCCGCGGCTTGGTACGCCCGCGCGTGAGGGTGTAGGTCCGCACGAACGCCGACTCCTCGGCCGTGCGGCCGTATGTGGTCACCGCACCTCTCCGCCCGTGCCGACGCGGACGGGGATCACCATGTAGGGAGCGAACTTTGCCACGAGCCGACCCATCTCGAAGCCGACGGTGCCCGCGTCGGAGTCCCGGGTAGCGATGACGGCGAGGATCGTGTCCACCTCACCGCGTTCGTTGCCGGGGTGGTTGTCGAAGGCCGCGCTGCGCCCGGCGCTCTGGACGAAGAACAGGCAGTCGTCTCGCTCGATGACGACCTGGCCCGCTGGCCTCTTCTTCCCGCTGGGGCCGGTGATGTTCGCCGCGAGGGAGGCAACGCCACTGAAGGCGGCCGACAGTTCATCCGCCCAGTCCTTGTCGACGTCACTGTCCAGCAGCCGCAGTCCGTCGCGCGAGAGCAGGACGGCGTGCGTGACGCCCGGCGTCTCGGAGGCGAACTGACGCAGCAGCCAGACCATGCTGTCCCGCTGCCCGCTTGTCGTCGTCGCGGATGCGGGCGTGCCGCCGGTCACGTTGTTCATCGCGGGGTGGGTGCTCATGGAGATCGCTCCAGTAAGGGGAAGGGCCAGTGGGTGTACCGGGCCACCGGGAACGCGGAAGGACGGGTCAGGGGGTGGGGTGTTCTGTCGGTGCGGGAGGGGGACTGGCGGTGCCGCCGGCCTGGAGGCCGTTGCGGAAGGCGGCTGCGAGCCCGGGCGTTGCCGCGGACGCCGGGGCTTGCTCCCGCTCGTGTGGTGGATGGAAAGGTTCGGTCCGGCGTGTGCGCGTGGGCAGAACGGGCGCGTCGGCCGAATGGCCCGCTGTGGTCGGCGCCCCAGCGGCGCCGGGGCGTGCGATCCGGCCCACCCCCGGGGCGGCAGGAGCCGCGGCCACCTGCTGCGGTTGCCGCCCGGAGACGCGAGCCTCCTCGGGCGGCAGCGCGCCCGCATCCTCAACCGATGGAATCGCTACCAGGAGCCGTGCCGGTATGACGACCAGGGCAGTGGTGCCCCCCGTCACGTTCTCCTGCAGGAGGACGGACAGCCCGTGCGACTGGGCGATCTTCGCGGCGACCAGCAAACCGAGCTGTCCGGCCCGGACTTGGCCGCTGACGTCGACCTCGTCCGGGGCCTTGAGCAGATGGTTCATCTGCGCCCGCGTCTGCGGGTGCATGGGGATGGCCCGGTCCTCGACCTCGATGGCCAGCCCGTGTGGCACCCGCTGCGCCCGCACCATCACCCGCGTCGCCGGATCGGAGCACTCGCAGGCGTTCTCGATCAGCTCGGCCAGCAGGTGCGTCAGGTCCGGACCCACATGGCCGGGCAAACCCAGCTCGGCGCCCACGGACCCGGCGGCGACGGCCACCCGTGGGTACTGCACGACCTCGGAGACCGCGCCGCGCAGGGCCGTCGTGACGGGAACGGGCCGGCGCACGCTGCGCAGGGACTGCCCGCCCAGCACCGCCGTGCTCTCGACCTGACGGCGCATCCGCGTCACGAGGTGATCGATCTCGAAAATCTTGGCCAGCAGCTCCGGGTCGTCGGTCAGCATCTCCAGCCGGCTCAGTGCCTCAAGTGCCTTGCTGACCAAGGCGTGCTCCCGCATGGCCAGGCGGCGCAGCACTTCCAGGAGGACGACCGACTGGGACGCGTCGTGCACGCGGATCAACGACGCGATGGCCTGCGCCTGGAGGGCACTGAGCGCGTTGTCGATCCCGGCGATCGGAGTGGGCGACTGCGGCATCTGCGGGTCTGGCAACGGTGGACGTTTTCCGCGACACAGCTCGTCCGCCGACCACAGCACCGACTTCTCGACGGCCGCCGCTGCCCCTGCGACCGCTTTCAGCGCCGCAGCCTGGGAATCCTCCACGGCCGACTGCACGGCGCCGGCGACGGTGCGCGCTGAGCGTGCCGCCACCACGGCGACCCCCGCCAGTCCGCAGACCAGGCCGGCCAGAACCCAGCCGGGGCCTACTCCGGACACCGAACCGAGAGCGAACGGGGCGACCAGCACCGCGGCAAGGAGCACCAGGGGCAGTGCTATCGCGCGGCGAGCGAGGTACAGCGTGTTCGCGTCGAGCGAGGGCCGCCGCCTGCGGTGGCCGGCAGAGGCCGACCGTGCCGGGAAGGCGCTGTCAGACATGAGAATCCTCGTCAGGGGTGGGGTGACTATGCGTGCTGCGGCGTCAGGCCGGCGGTGGGCTGGCGCGCGCTGTGGGAGGCCGAGCGGGGCGCCAGAAGCGCGACTGCACCGTGGCGGGAGTGCGAGTGCATCGCCATCTGCTGAAGGAGCAGGGCGCTTTGAATCAGGCCCATGTGGCTGAATGCCTGCGGGAAGTTGCCGAGCTGGCGCTGCTGGACGGGGTCGTACTCCTCCGCTAGGAACCCGAGGTCGTTGCGCAGAGTCAGGAGGCGTTCGAACAAGGCGCGGGCTTCGTCGATGCGACCGGTCAGGGCGAGGCCGTCGACGAGCCAGAAGTTGCACAGGAAGAAGGTGCCCTCGTCGCCGGTCAGGCCGTCCACCCCGACGTCCTTGCCGCAGGTCGGGTATCGGTACACGAGCCCGTCGCCCGTGGAGAGTTCACGACGGACCGCATCCACGGTGCCGATGACACGTGGGTCGTCGGGCGGCAGGAAGCCGGTGCGGGGGATGAGTAGCGTGGCAGCGTCCACTTCCTTCGAGCCGTAGGACTGGGTGAAGGTGTTGCGCACCGGGTCGAAGCCCTTGTCACAGACCTCCCGGTGGATCGCCGCCCGCAGTTCGACCAGAGGGGCCAGGTCCATGTCGAGCGCGCCGGCCTCGGTCAGGCGGATGGTGCGGTCGACCGCCACCCAGGCCATCACCTTGGAGTGGACGAAGTGCCGGCGGGCCCCGCGGATCTCCCAGATGCCCTCGTCGGGCTCCTGCCAGCGCTGCGCCAGGTGCTCAATGAGCCGCTGGTGCAGGACCGCGGTGTCGGCGCAGTGAGCGACTCCACTCTGGTGCGCGAGGTACAAGGTCTCGATCACCTCGCCATACACGTCGAGCTGCAGCTGGTCTGCCGCCCCGTTGCCGACCCGCACCGGGCTTGAGCCCTCGTATCCGGGAAGCCATGGCAGCTCCCGTTCCAGCAGGTCACGCTCCCCGGTAATCCCGTACATGATCTGCAGGTTCTCCGGGTCACCGGCCGCGGCGCGCAGTAGCCATCGCCGCCATGCCTGTGCCTCCTGCCGGTACCCGGTCCCAAGCAGTGCGGCCAAGGTGGTGGAAGCGTCGCGCAGCCAGGTAAAGCGGTAGTCCCAGTTCCGTCCGCCGCCGACCTCCTCGGGCAGCGACGTGGTCGGCGCCGCAACGATCCCGCCGCTCGGTCCATAGGTCATGGCTTTCAGCGCGATCGAGGACCGGACGACGGCCTCGCGGTAGGGCCCGTCGTAGGTGCACTCCTGCGTCCAGTCCTGCCAGAAGGCGAGCGTCTCGGTGAGCGCCGCGTGCGGGTCGGGGATCTCCGGAGCCGGTGCGTGGGACGGGCACCAGCTGAGCACGAACGCCACGCTCTGCCCAGCGCTGATGGCGAAAGCGCTGACGACGACGCCGTCCTTCTCCGCTTGCGGCACACAGGTGTCGAGCCACAGAGCGTCCGCGCCAGCCTCTGCGACCATGCGCCCACCGACCTCGTGGATCCACGGGCTGACGCTGCCGTATCCCGGCCGCGGGCGCATGGTAGAGATCATCTCTACCTCGCCGGTCAGGCCCTCGATGATTCGGATCACCTGCGGTGCCCCGTCGCGCGGTGGCATGAAGTCCAGGACGCGGACCGATCCGGTCTGAGTGCGCCATACCGATTCGAGGACGAGGGAGTCACCGCTGTACTGGCGCTCGGCGACTGCGTCAGAGCTGGAACGGCCGGCGGCAGCGGCCGGAGCGATTCGCCAGGTGCCGTGTTTCTGTGTGCCGAGCAGGCCGGCGAAAACGGCCGGCGAGTCGAAGCGGGGCAGGCACAGCCAGTCGATCGAACCGTCGTCGCAGACGTGGGCACTGGTCTGCATGTCGCCGATCAGGCCGTACTGCTCGATGCGCGGGAGGCGTTTCATCGTGTGGGTCTCCGTAGTCCCCGTGGACCCGGGGGGTGGCTTCGGGGCCGCCTGGGCGGCCGGGAAGTGTCGGTGAGAGAGGCACGGTGGTTATCGGTCCGGGGGAGGTCTGTTCTGCCTCGGCCGGGGATCCACGTCCCGTGGAGCAATGCGGCCGGTTACTCGCTCACCACGAAGAGCCAGCCACGCCATGGGACCGAGGATCAGCGCGATTAGAACTGCCCCGGCGGCGGTCATGTCCGGGGCACCGACGCGGCCAGAACCACGCACGCGAGGGCGAGAGCGAAGACCGTGCCGCGCAGCACGTTGATCGGCGGCTTCCACCAGCGCCGTCTCTGGACCGACTTCGCAGGGGCCACGTCGTGGGCCTGCACGGCAGCGATAAGGTCTTGGGTCGCCTCGGCCAGCCTGACCACATGAACCCTGCTGGGCATGTAGCCATCGGGGAGGCCGCCCGAACAGAGCTGCTGCGCACGGAGCAGGGCTGGCTCTTGCGAAGGCGTCAGAGCTCCGAGCTGGCTGACGTGTCCTCGCAGCCGCAGTGCGAGGTCCTCCGCATCGGCGGCAGTATCGGGTAACGGCGAGCGAGTCCTCGCCCAGCACGAGCGCCACCGTTTCCGTTGCCGAGGCCGCCGGGTCCCGTCGCAGGATGGGCTCACCAAGGGCGTGGCTTCTCCTTCCGTGATCACTGAGTTGGCACGCCCGGCGAAGGGCCAGCGAGGGACGCATGACGCAACTCCTAGGTGAATCAAGCCAACTTGAGCGAGGAACGCTGTGCACCGCAGGCAACTGACGTGCAAGGTGAGTGATCCTGCGGCTACGTTGAGCGAACCGCGAATCCCTGTCAGGGGGTATGCCTACGCGGCCCTCAAGGCCGTCAAAGGCGTCAAAGATCATTTCGGAACCGAGGGGCAGTACATGGCCCGTGAGAGAAACGTCGCCCTTGCCGCGCTCCTGCGCGAAGCGGGCTGGTCCCAGCCCCAAGCAGCCGTCGCGGTCGCTCGCGTTGCCGCGGAGAGCGGTGTACGCGAACTGGAGGCCATTTCCCGCTCCCACATCGCCATGTGGGTCCAGGGCACGAAGCCCAGTGGACGAGCGCCTCATATCCTGCGTGAGACGCTGTCCCGCAGGCTCGGCCGACGCCTCACCCTCGCTGACCTCGGACTGGAAGATGGGCCGACAGGATCCACTGACAGTAGTTCTGACTGGAGCGTCGACCCTCTGACCGTGCTGGCCGAGCTGGGAAGCGACGATCTGGACATGCACCGACGCAAGCTGTTGGCTACCACCGCGTACTCGGCCGCCGGCCTCGTCCTGCCTGCCGCTCCATGGTGGGCAGCCGCCCCGGCCACGGCGGCCTCGCGCCCTGCAGTCTCCTCCCGGCTGGTGACTCGGGCTGACATCGACGATGTCCGCAAACTGACCACCTTCTACTCCGCGAGGGACCAGCAGCGCGGTGGAGCCTCGGGGCGCTCGGCCCTGGCCGGCCATCTTCGCGACGAAGCGGTGCCGCTCCTGGGCAGCAGGTTCCGAACGGAACAGCACCGCCGGGATACGTACTCGGCCGTGGCAGAGATGACCTACCTCGCCGGCTGGATGGCCTTCGACGCCTCCGAGCATCGGACCGCCCAGCGCTACCTCACCCTCGCCGCACGCATTGCGGCCGAAGCCGCAGACGGACCGCTGGGCGGCCACATCCTGCGTGCCCTCGCCCATCAAGCAGTCGACCTCGGGCACCCACGCAGAGCGCTCGACCTGGCCGACGCCTCCATGTCCCGCACCCACTACGGCCAGGCCAGCTCGCGGGAGAAGGCCCTGCTCGCGGTAGTCCATGCCCGCGCCCTGGCCGCCGGCGGCGACCGCCGCGGCACTCTCGCGGCCATCAGTCGCGCGGAGAGGGACCTCGCACGTGCCGATAACGAGGATGCCCCCGACCGCGTCAGCTTCTTCCAGGAAGCCTCCCTCGCCCACGAGACTGCGTGTGCCTTGCGAGACCTGGGAAATCCTCTCGACGCGGAGTTGCATTTTCAGCGCAGCGTCGCCACCCGCCGGCGGCAGCAGTATGCCCGTACCCACAGTGTGACGCTCGGCTACCTCGGTGCTGTCCAGGTCCAGCAGGGACGCCTCGATGAGGCATGTGGTACCTGGGGACAAGCACTGGACGCCATGGCTGGCGTCCAGTCCGGCCGCGCCCGCGACGTCATCGTCCGCATGCAGAGCGACCTCTCGCCTGTGCGGCAACGTGGTGGCCGCCACGTCGCCGAACTGGACCGCCGGGCGCGGGAAATGCTGCGCGCCATAGGCTGACCACAGAGCACGTCCGCAGCTATTGACGGCAGCTGCTGAATACGCGACCCCGTTAGAGAGGAACGAGCGCCGATGGCAACGTACGAGGTCGAATCGATCGCAACGGTGGTCGGGGGCCACACCCGCGTTCAGGACGATTACCAGGGCGGAGTCGAGTCGGTCATCCGTCTCAACGAGGCGTATCCCCTTGAGACGCTGCAGGGAATCGAAGAGTTTTCCCACCTGACGGTGACCTGGCTCTTCCACCTGGCGCGACCGGAAGACGTCCAGCTCCACGCACGCAGCCCCCGCGGGAATCCGGACTGGCCGTCGACCGGTACCTTCGTCCACCGCAACCATCGGCGTCCCAATCAACTGGCGATCAGCTACCCGCGGCTGCTCGAGGTCGAGGGACGGGACCTGTTGGTCACCGATCTCGATGCTGTAGACGGAACGCCCGTGATCGACTTGGCACCGTACTTCGAACAGATGGGGCCTCGTGGCCCGATCCGTCAGCCCGCCTGGCCCGGCGAGATGCTCGAACCGAATTACTGGGCGAAGGCAAGCGAACGGCCCTCGGAGCGCCCTGTGTGACAGAAGCGACTGAGCTGCCCGGCTTGCCATTTGCATCGTCGGCAACCAACTGGAGGTCTGGCTCAAGCTGCAGCCCTCGCGTCTTGGAACTCACACCACGTCTCCTCGCCGCTGCTCTCCCATGCGTCTGAGATCGCATCGACCAGCCGGATCCCGCGCCCCGATTCACCGTCGGGTCCGGCTTCTTTGAGCACAGCGGGCGCCGGGTTGTGGTCGGTTACCGAGGCACGCACCACGTCGACGCCCACCGTGATGCGGAGCACGACTTCGCCCTCACCGTGGACTACGGCGTTGGTGACCAGCTCCGAGACGGCCAGTACGACGAGCCCCGCCACCGGCTCCGAAACACGGCACCGCCGCAGGAACGCCCTGGCTATGCGCCGCATCTCCCCGACCTTCGCGAGGTCGGGGAGAAGGGCCGCCTGACAGGCATGGGATGCCGCCGGTACCTCTGCCCTCGCCCATGCGCCGGGCTCATCATACTGAACCGGCCTGACGCATGACGCGCCTGCTGTAGCCGCACAGCTACGGATGCCCCCGCCGGGCGGGGCCGCCTCTTGGAGCCTGGTCATGTGGGCTATAGCACCGCGCGGCGACGCCGTCGACCAGGGGAATCCAGAGGGGGAAAAATATGTCAAGGGGGAAACTGCAGGGGGGAATTGAGGCCATGATTGGATTCCGCCCACCAACAGAGGTCACACTCATGCCAGACCCGTTCGCCGACCTGCTCCTCCGGCTTCGGCAGGAGGCGGGCCGGACTCAGGAGGAGCAGGCGGAGGCGATCAACGCTGTCTCCGGCCGGGACACCATGACCCGCCGAGAGATCAGCCGTTATGAGAACTTCGAGAACATTCCTACCAACCACACGATCGGCCACATCGCGGCGGCCTGCGGTGTCCCCTTCGAGGAGCTACAGGGAGAGGCCAAGGCCGCCCGCGCTCGGAAGAGAAAGGGGCATGCCGATGCAGGGGAGGAGCAAGACGCCGTGAAGCGTCGCACGCTCCTGGGTAGCGCCACCATCGGCGTGAGCGTGGCCGCCGAGCCTTGGGGGCGCCTCGCCTTCGCCCTCAGCAAGGGGGCCAAGATCGATTCGCCCGCTGCCGCCGCGCTCATCGACCGAGCCGCTGAACTGCACGTCCAGGAACTCAACCTCAGCGCGCGGCGGCTACAAAAAACGGTCGAGTCGCATCTTGACGCGATCACTGCGGCCCTGCCTCGTGCAGGCGATCACGAAGGCGCTCTCACCATCGCCGCCGGAGAAACCGCCGCTCTGGCCGGTTGGGTGGCCTGGGACCTGGGGGAGCACGACAAAGCCAACGCCTACTACAAAGTCACGTCGCAGTGCGCTGCGGCTGCCGGGCATCCTCCACTCCGGGCCCTGGCCCTGACCTACAGCAGCTACGGCGCTTTGACGCCAAAGGCGAAGATGGAGTTCCTCTCCCAAGCCGCCAACGACGTGCGCGGCCACGGTAACGCTACTGCTGCCGCCTGGGTTCTCGGTAGGCATGCGGAAGAAGCTGCGGCGGCCGGCGACGAGGTGGGGGCGCTCCGGGCGTTAGCCCGAGCGCGCTTCGCTTACGATTTCGCGGACCACGCCAGCGAGCAGGCATGGGTCAGGTTCGTGACCCCATACCGCATGGACTCGTTGGCCCTGTCCGTGTACGGCCAGCTGAGGCGTCCCGAGCTCACGTCCACAGCTGATACCGCGGTCGACCGCCTCGGAGACGGACTACCGGACGGGGGCGTCGTGGTCCTCGGTGATCTCGCTTCGGCCCTACTGCGTGGGGGTGACGTCGACCAAGGCGTCTACGTGGCACGCCAGTTTGCTGCGGCGGCACAGGCCAAGCCCAACACCATGGGCAAGGAGCGGGCGGCGGCTATTGCAGCGTGGCTTCCTGACAGCGAACACGAACTTGCCGTTCATTTCCGGCGGTTCGCATCCTGATCCACCTCGGGTGGTACGCGGCACGCCCAGGGGGCCAACGCCGCCGACGCCCGGCCCGTGGCTCCTCAGTCCGATTCCGTCTCCTCGAAGACCCAGGACAGGTACGCCTCCGACCCGCCGGTTACGGGCAGAGTGATCCATTGAGGGACGTCGTACGAGTGCTTCTCGTGCACCCACGCTTCTAGCGCGGGTAGACGGTCCGTCGTAGTCATATACGAGATGCGCCACTCTCGCGCCGCCTCGACCTTCCCCTTCCACCAGTAGAAGGCGGTGATTGGCGCATCAATGTGAACTCCCGCTGCAAGCTTGCTCTCGACCGCACCTCGGGCCAGCATCGTCGCCTGCCCCTCGTCGTCGCTGGTCGTCTGCGCAATCACAATATCGTGGGCCATGCAACTACCTCTCCAGCTTGGGTACCGCGACCCTACCCAGCCGTCCAGGGCACTCCGAAAGCTGGTAGCCACCCCTCAAGGCGAGTGAGGCTCGACCACGTGCCTGTACCAGTCAGGTGCCGGTGGGCCATGCGGGGTGGCGCGTCGCTTCGGCACCGCGGTGGCAGGTTCTCATCAACGAGGTCGTGCGGCTGCATTATGCAGGCGCCGGGCCCGTGCGCTTCGCAAGCCCACCGCAGGAGGATTTGCTGGCTGTCGGCGGCCATTCGCTCACGGCAGACGAGAAATAGGACCACAGGACTGGATACCTCCGTCCGGACCATGTCAACGTACAACGTCCCGGAAAACACCAGGCCAGGATGTGCAGATGCTCCACTGCGGCCCAGGTTGCGAAACGCCTTGGAATCCTGCACCCGTGTGACTGCCTTGCTGGCAGGCTCCTACTTGGGGAGGTCCGCCTGTCTGACTCCGCTATTCGATCCGCTCGCTTCACTGCACCCGCTCTTTATACGCGCGGCGCGTCTGAACGCCTGGTACAGCCAGGCAGCCGGCGACTACGGGACCCTTTCCGCCGAGCTGTGCGTCTGCCTTTGCGTGGCTGGCCTGTTCGGCGAGGACTTGTTGCAACCCGGCTATCGCAGCGTCAGTGCCGCTCTCGCATACCGTGCGGCACGTCTTGGCGCCGCAACACTGCAAGTGGCACTCGCCATCAGGACGAGCGACTCGCTGCCGGGAATCTCGACCGCCTCACCGATGACGGTCTGCTCGTGCTCGCCACGGACGGCGCGCACCTGGTTGCGCGTCGGCTGGCCCTGGCTGCGGCGAGCCTAAGCAGATGCTGCCTTCGTGATGCGGTGCGCAACATAGACGACGATCGCCGGTTAGCAAAACCGGCGATCGTGAGGTTCCTTGAGGACGTTCGCATGCGCGGCTGTGCTTGGCGGCGGAGCTGCAGCGAACTCAGTAGCCCTTGAAACGGAATGGCACTGGTCTGGTGCCAGCCAGATGATCCGGCGCCCTGCTCGTGCAGGTCCCCTTGAAGGAGAGTGAGTACCCCCTGTCCGTTCCGATCAAGAAGCTTCCACCCAACTCCAGGGGACAGGTGCGCTACCGGTTCGTAGTCGACGTAGGCATCGACCCTGCCACCGGGAGGCGCAAACAGCTGACTCGTACGTTCACCACTCTCAAGGAGGCGAAGGCTGAGTACGCGCGCATCATCAACCGCCGCGAGGAAGGGACGTTCGTACCGCCCAACCAGATAAATGTAAATGAGTGGCTTGATCAGTGGCTGGCCATGAAGGCAGAGGATCTGGAAGAGACCACTATTTACAACTATCGGGTTACCCTCGATCGAGTTCGGGGGAGGTTGGGGCGCATCCGGCTTCAAGAACTCACCGAGGAAGATGTAGAAAATTGGATGCACTGGGCGTTGAGGCATGGGCGGGTGCGCGGTGACAAAGCAGGTACTCCGCTTGGAGTGACCAGCGTGGAGATGAGTCTCGCCCGATTGAAGGACGCCCTGAATCGAGCCGTTACGCGTCGGCTAGTAACCATGAATGTAGCCCAACATGTGACCATCCCACGTAGGGCACGTAAAGAAGAGCGAAAGAAGAAGCAGGAGGTGAAGCCGTGGAACGTGCAGGAGATTCAGACGTTCATTCACGGTGTCCGGACAGAAAGGCTTTACGCTGCTCTCTTGCTGTCCCTCATGGGTCTACGTCCGGCTGAAGTCTGCGGACTCCGATGGGAAGACGTGGACTTGGAAGTCGCCACGATCACCATAGCCAACACGCGGACAATGATGGGGAATCGGTACGTTGTGGAGAAGGACACCAAGTCCCTGGCCGGGGAACGGGATCTTCCTTTGCCGGCACCGGTGCTGGCTGCCCTCAAGTCGTTCAGGGCTCTCCAAGCCAAGGAGAAGCTCGTCCTCGGTGAGGCTTACTCGGATTCCGGATACGTCGTGGTGCACGAGACCGGGGAAGCCTTCACGATCAAGCAGCTCCGCAGACGCGCTTACCGGCTCATGGAGATCCTTGAGCTCCGCAGAGTGCGCCTCTACGACGCTCGCTCCTCCTGCCTCACATACCTCGCCAACAAGGGCGTGCCGGATCACATCCTTGCCCGGTGGGCCGGACACACGAACGTCAAGACCACCAAGAAGTGGTACGTGAAGCCGGACGTGGAGGACCTCCGCGGAGCCGCCACAACGTGGGACGGCCTGCACGGTGCGGCGACGGAGGGGCAAGCGTGACTCAGGCGGCCTGCCGATTGAGTGACCTGCCCAGCCGTATGGCAGTCAAATCGAGTGGACCCGGGAGGCCGCTGCTGGCTGTGGACCAGCGACGGCAAGGGGGGAGGGGCGGCCAGGCTACGGCCAACGTCTCCCCTCCTGCGAGGCAAGGCAGAGCTTGCCCGCCGTGTGGCGTTCGGGCTGTTCGTCGGTGAATCCCGGAAGGTTTTCAGGTGCGTCATGCCGATCCTTGGGGACGGCACTACACGCTTTGCTGCAAACCAGACCGTCTGGAAGCCGTGCCGAGGGTGGGAAGCTGTGCGGCGCAGGGATTGGGAGGGTGCGCGAGCCGGGAGGACGCGCTGTCCCCACGGTCAGGCGTGCACATCGAAGAACCCGTACGTGGACCCATGAGGGTCTCGGCGGTGCCGGGCGTGCCGCGCCGCGAGGGTCACGAGCCGCCGGGTTCACCTGGCCGTGTGAGATTTCGTGAGACGTGAGAGGGTCTGGGGCGTGAGTGAGACACCCCCGAACACCCTGCAATACCGCTTTGACGGGCCAGAAGACGCTCCGGTCCTGATCTTGGGTCCCTCACTGGGTACCACATGGCACATGTGGGACCGTCAGGTGCCCGAACTGGCCCAGCAGTGGCGTGTCCTGCGGTTCGACCTGCCGGGGCACGGCGGGGCGCCCGCCCACCCCGCCGGGTCGGTCGCCGAGCTGACCGCGCGGCTGCTGGTCACCCTGGACGCGCTCGGCGTCCAGCGGTTCGGCTACGCGGGCTGCGCGCTCGGCGGGGCGGTCGGTGTCGAGCTGGCGCTCCGGCACCCCGACCGGCTCGCCTCGCTGGCGCTGATCGCGGCCTCGCCGCGGTTCGGCTCGGCCGACGAGTTCCGCCAGCGCGGCGTCGTCGTCCGCACCAACGGCCTCGACCCGATCGCGCGCAGTTCGCCCGACCGCTGGTTCACCGGCGGCTTCGCGGCCGCCCAGCCCGCGATCACCGACTGGGCCGTGCAGATGGTGCGCACCACCGACCCCGGCTGCTACATCGCCGCCTGCGAGGCGCTCGCCTCCTTCGACGTCCGCGCCGAACTCGGCCGGGTCGGCGTGCCCACCCTCGTCCTCGTCGGCTCCGACGACCAGGTCACCGGCCCCGCCGAGGCCCGTACGCTGGTCGCCGGCATCCCCGACGCCCGCCTGGCCGTCGTACCCGGCGCCTCGCACCTGGTGCCCGTGGAGCAGCCCGCGGCCGTCACCGACCTGTTGGTGCGGCACTTCTCCACCGCCTGGCAGCCCGCCTACGACGTGAGCACCGGCCAGACCGCGCTGCCCGGCATGACCGGCATGGTGCCGATGGGCGCCATGCCCCCGCGCGCCCCCGTCGTGCCGCCGCAGCCCGTCGCCCCCGTCGCGGAGATCGCGCCCGCCCCGGCCGCGCCGCCCGGCGGCAGCCGCGCCGACGCCTACGACGCGGGCCTGAAGGTCCGCCGCGAGGTCCTCGGGGACGCGCACGTGGACCGGGAGCTCGCGCAGGCCGACGCCTTCTCCGAGGACTACCAGGAGTTCCTCACCCGCTACGTCTGGGGCGACGTCTGGGACCGCCCCGGCCTCGACCGGCGCTCGCGCAGCTGCGTGGCACTCACCGCGCTGGTCGCCGGCGGGCACCCGGAGCAGCTGGCCGTCCACATCCGCGCCGCCCTGCGCAACGGGCTCACCCCGGACGAGATCAAGGAAGTGCTGCTCCAGACGGCGGTCTACTGCGGCGTCCCCGCCGCCACCGACGCCTTCCGGATCGCCCAGCAGGTCATCCGCGAGGAGACCACCCCGCGGGAGTAGGCCGTGGCCTCGGGGAGCCAGGAGGCCGGGCGGCCGCCTGCGCCGGGGGTGCGGCGGGGCCCACCCGCCGCCTCACGCCCGCTCGGCGCCCCACCCGGCAGGATGGACCCATGAAGCTCACGAAGATGTCGCACGCGTGCGTCCGGCTGGAGAAGGACGGGCGCACCCTCGTCCTCGACCCCGGCGGGTTCAGCGAGGAGGACGCCGCGGCCGGCGCCGACGCGATCCTCGTCACCCACGAGCACCCCGACCACTTCCACGAGGGCCGCCTGCGCGCCGCCCTCGACGCCGACCCGGCCGCCGAGCTGTGGGCCCTGCGGTCCGTCGCCGAGCAGCTCGCCGCGGCGTACCCGGGCCGCGTCCACACCGTCGGCCACGGCGACACCTTCACCGCCGCCGGCTTCGACGTGCAGGTCCACGGCGAGCTGCACGCCGTCATCCACCCCGACCTGCCGCGCGTCACCAACGTCGGCTACCTGGTCGACGACGGCCTCGTCTTCCACCCCGGCGACGCCCTCACCGTGCCCGACCACGCCGTGGAGACCCTGCTGGTCCCGGTGCAGGCACCCTGGAGCAAGATCTCCGAGGTGATCGACTACGTGCGCGAGGTCGCGCCCCGCCGGGTCTACGACGTCCACGACGCGCTCCTGACGGACCTCGCCCGGCCGATCTACGACACCCACCTCGGCAACCTGGGCGGCTCCGAGCACCTGCGGCTCGCCCCCGGGGGCACCGCCGACCTCTGAGGCCGGGTTGTCGGACCCTCCGGGTAGGTTGGGGACCATGCGCATCGCGACCTGGAACGTGAACTCGATCACCGCACGCCTGCCGAGGCTGCTGGCCTGGCTGGAGAGCAGCGGCACCGACGTGCTGTGCCTCCAGGAGGCCAAGGTCGCCGAGGAGCAGTTCCCGTTCGAGCCCCTGCGCGAGCTGGGCTACGAGGCGGCGGTCCACGCCACCGGCCGGTGGAACGGCGTGGCGGTGCTCTCCCGCGTCGGCATCGAGGACGTCGTCAAGGGCCTGCCCGGCGACCCCGGCTACGACGGCGCGGTGGAGCCCCGCGCGCTCTCCGCGACCTGCGGCCCGGTCCGCGTCTGGTCGGTCTACGTGCCGAACGGCCGCGAGGTGGGCCACCCGCACTACGCGTACAAGCTGGAGTGGTTCGAGGCCCTGCGGGCCGCCGTGGCGGGCGACGCGCAGGGCTCCCGCCCGTTCGCCGTGCTCGGCGACTACAACGTCGCGCCGACCGACGACGACGTCTTCGACGCCTCCGCCTTCGAGGGCTCCACGCACGTCACGCCGGCCGAGCGCGCCGCCCTCACCGCCCTGCGCGAGGCCGGCCTCACCGACGTGGTGCCGCGCCCGCTGAAGTACGACCAGCCCTTCACCTACTGGGACTACCGCCAGCTCGCCTTCCCCAAGAACCGCGGCATGCGCATCGACCTGGTCTACGGCAACGCCCCGTTCGCCCAGGCCGTCAAGGACGCCTACGTGGACCGCGAGGAGCGCAAGGGCAAGGGCGCCTCGGACCACGCACCGGTCGTCGTCGACCTGGACGTGTAGCGGCGGACGCGAGGCCGCCACGGACACGAGGTTCCGGAAGCGCGGCCACGCGTGCGGGGCCATGGATGCGCGGCCACGCACGGCCGCCGTCGGCTCGGTGATGCGGGCCGGTCCTCCCGGCCCGCCCCGTCACGACGACGCCGGCACCGGCAGCTCCGCCACCACCGGGTGGTCGCGGTCGGCCGGGCCCACCCCGGCCGCGCCGCCGGGGGCGCCCAGGTCGGCGAAGAACTCCGTGTCCGCCCGGCGGAAGTCCGTCCAGCCGTCGGGCAGGTCGTCCTCGAAGTAGATCGCCTCGACGGGGCACACCGGCTCGCAGGCGCCGCAGTCCACGCATTCGTCCGGGTTGATGTACAGCTTGCGGGCGCCCTCGTAGATGCAGTCGACGGGGCACTCGTCGACGCACGCCTTGTCCTTGAGGTCGACGCAGGGCTGCGCGATGACGTAGGTCATGAGGCACTCTCCACGGTCCAGGTGTCGTTGCCGGCGAGCAGCAGGGCGAGGTCGCCCTTGCCGTGCTGCTCGATCGCGGTGTCGAGCTGGTCGGCCATCAACGTGTCGTAGACGGGCCGTTCGACGGAGCGGAACACCCCGATGGGGGTGTGGTTCAGCGTCGTGGGGTCGGCCAGCCGGGACAGCGCGAACGCGGTGGTGGGCGTGGCCGCGTGCGCGTCGTGCACGAGGACGTCGGACTCGTTGTCCGGGGTCACGGTGACCACCTCCAGGTCTCCGGTGGCGCGGTCGCGCACGACACCGCGCGCGCCGTCCGCGCCGAAGCGGATGGGCCGGCCGTGTTCCAGGCGGATCACGGCCTCTTCGGCGGACTGCTTGTCCTTCAGGACGTCATAGGCGCCGTCGTTGAAGATGTTGCAGTTCTGGTAGATCTCGATGAGTGCGGTGCCGGGGTGGGCGGCGGCCTGGCGGAGGGTCTCGGTGAGGTGTTTGCGGTCGGAGTCGACGGTGCGGGCGACGAAGGACGCCTCGGCGCCGAGGGCGAGGGAGACCGGGTTGAAGGGGGCGTCGAGGGAGCCCATCGGCGTCGACTTGGTGATCTTGCCGACCTCGGAGGTGGGCGAGTACTGGCCCTTGGTGAGGCCGTAGATGCGGTTGTTGAAGAGGAGGATCTTGAGGTTGACGTTGCGGCGCAGGGCGTGGATGAGGTGGTTGCCGCCGATGGAGAGGGCGTCACCGTCGCCGGTGACGACCCAGACGCTGAGGTCGCGGCGGGAGGCGGCGAGGCCGGTGGCGATGGCGGGGGCGCGGCCGTGGATGGAGTGCATCCCGTAGGTGTTCATGTAGTACGGGAAGCGGGAGGAGCAGCCGATGCCGGAGACGAAGACGATGTTCTCGCGGGCCAGGCCGAGTTCGGGCATGAAGCCCTGCACCGCGGCGAGGATCGCGTAGTCACCGCAGCCGGGGCACCAGCGCACTTCCTGGTCGGACTTGAAGTCCTTCGGGGTCTGCCGGGCCTCGGCCTTCGGCACGAGGGTGAGTGCCTCAACGGGCATGGAGGGCCTCCTTGAGAGCCTGCGCGAGCTGTTCCGCCTTGAACGGCATGCCGTTGACCTGCGTGTGCGACCGTGCGTCCACCAGGTACCTCGCCCGGAGCAGCCCGGCGAGCTGGCCGAGGTTCATCTCGGGGACGACCACGCGTTCGTACCGGGCCAGGACCGTGCCGAGGTTGTGCGGGAAGGGGTTGAGGTGGCGCAGGTGGGCCTGCGCGATGGACTCCCCGGCCGTGCGCAGCCGGCGTACGGCGGCGGTGATCGGCCCGTAGGTGGAACCCCAGCCGAGCACCAGGGTGCGGGCGCCGTGCGGGTCGTCGACCTGGAGGTCCGGTACGTCGATCCCGTCGATCTTGGCCTGGC
>NZ_KQ948550.1:607104-870257 GCF_001514125.1 Streptomyces longwoodensis
GGGAGTTCGAGGGACACGGCGAGGCCGATGGTCTCCTGCTTGATGGTCACGCCGGGGCCGGACGTCGTCGTGACCGCGAGCGACCCGCCGAACGCGGCGCCCAGGGCGGCACCCACCGCGGCGATCTCGTCCTCGGCCTGGAAGGTGCGCACGCCGAAGTTCTTGTGCCGGCTCAGCTCGTGCAGGATGTCCGAGGCCGGGGTGATCGGGTACGAGCCCAGGAACAGCGGCAGGTCGGCCTGGCGGGAGGCGGTGATCAGCCCGTACGCCAGCGCCAGGTTGCCGGAGATGTTGCGGTAGGTGCCCACCGGGAACGCCTGCGCGGCCGGCGCCACCTCGTAGGAGACGGCGAAGTCCTCCGTCGTCTCACCGAAGTTCCAGCCCGCGCGGAACGCCGCGATGTTCGCCTCGGCGATCTGCGGCTTCTTCGCGAACTTCGTGCGCAGGAACTTCTCCGTGCCCTCCGTGGGGCGGTGGTAGAGCCAGCTCAGCAGCCCCAGCGCGAACATGTTCTTGCTGCGCTCGGCCTCCTTGCGGCTCAGCCCGAAGCCCTTGAGCGCCTCGACCGTCAGCGTCGTCAGCGGCACGGCGTGCACGTGGTAGCCGTCCAGCGAGCCGTCCTCCAGCGGGGAGGCGGCGTAACCGACCTTCTGCAGGGCCCGGTTCGTGAACTCGTCGGTGTTGACGATGACTTCGCCGCCGCGCGGCACGTCGGCGATGTTCGCCTTCAGTGCGGCGGGGTTCATGGCGACCAGGACGTTCGGCGCGTCCCCGGGGGTGAGGATGTCGTGGTCGGCGAAGTGCAGCTGGAAGGACGAGACGCCGGGGAGCGTGCCCGCGGGGGCGCGGATCTCGGCGGGGAAGTTGGGGAGCGTGGCGAGGTCGTTGCCGAACGACGCCGTCTCCGAGGTGAACAGGTCTCCTGTCAGCTGCATGCCGTCGCCGGAGTCGCCCGAGAAGCGAATGACGACCCGGCCGAGCTGCTGTGTCTGATACGTCACCGGCAAGTGCCTCTCCCGTGGGCTCAACGCGCGTGCGCCGTCTCGGCCGCGCGGTCGTCACATGGACGAAGGGGCGGGCGCCCGTCGGCGAGCGTAGGGCGATCCCGGACTTATTTCAATGGGCGTTGAATTGCGTGGGTGGGGTGCGTCCGGGTTTGACCGCCCGGACGGCGCATGGCGGCCGGGTCCGGGTTTCACTGACATCGTGCCTGGTCGGAAGGGGTGTCCCGGGTGGCGGGGGAGTGTCTAAGCTTTGACCCCAGAAGTCACGGAGCGTAGAGTTCACGCCAAGGTGAATTCCTGTCTCGGAGGGGTCGCTGCGGGCGGTGCCACGCTGCGGCTCCTTGCCGATGCCGGGCGCGCACGCGTCCTGCGGGGGACTCGGGAACGAGAGGAAGTTCCGCTGTGGCAGAAGCGAAAGGCTTGTCCGACACCCGTCAGGCGATCATGAGGTCCGCCGCGGACCTGTTCGCCGAACTCGGCTACCGCAACACCTCGATCCGCGCCATCGCGGCGGACGCCGGCTGCGACCCGGCGCTCGTGCCGCACTACTTCGACTCCAAGGAGGCGCTCTTCAGCGCCGTCGTCGCCGACACGGTGCGGCCGGCCGAGGTCCTGCGGGAGGCGCTGCGCCGCGGGGACGCCGGGGCGGCGGAGTGGCTGCTGCGGCACGCGGTCGCCGACTGGGAGGACCCCGTGCAGGGGCGGCGCATCCTCGGCGTGCTGCGCTCGGTGCTGGACCTGCCGGTCGCCAGGGAGCGGATGAGCCGTGCCCTGCTGCCCCGCGACGTCGCCGACTCGGGGCCCGACGAGGTCCGGGTCTGGCTGGTCAGCAGCCTGTTCATCGGCGTCATGACGTCCCGTCACATGGGACTGCTGGACGAGACGTTGTTCAAGGAGGGCGGCGAGGCGGCCGTCGACGCCCTGGCGCCCGTTGTCGGGGCGCTGCTCGGCGCGGACGGGCCCGACGCCTGAGGCGGCGAGGGGCGCCCGGGGGCGGGCGCCGGTGCGGGAACGTCCCGGCGGGCGGGCAGGGGTGTCCTCCCGCCCGCGGTGCTGTGCGCGGCCGGGGCGAGCCAGGTCAACTCGCCGCCAGCCCCGCGATGTTGAACGGACGTTCGGTGTCCGGATCGTGTCCTCCTCGGCTTGCGGCACTTAATTCATTGCTCGTAGACTTCATTGGAGAGTGAAATAGCCGGATGGGCGCTGCCGACGGGGCAGCGGGCCCAAGGAGGAAACATGGAATCGATCGACGTGGGCGCCAAGGCGGCTGACCCGCCCGGCACTTCGCCCGGTCCGGCTGCGGCCTACGCCGCTCGCTGGGTGGTCCTCGCGGTCACGCTGTCCGCGATCTTCATGCAGATGCTGGACACGACCATCACGATGGTCGCGCTGCCCTCGCTGCAGAGCGATCTCGGCGCCACCTTCGCCGAGATCCAGCTCGTCGTCGCCGTCTACTCGCTCGCGTTCGCCTGCACCCTGGTGACGGGTGGGCGGCTCGGCGACATCCACGGCCGCCGCAAGGTCTTCCTGATCGGCATGCTGGGCTTCACCATCGCCTCGGCGCTGTGCGGCGCGGCCCCCAACTCGACCTTCCTGATCGTCTCCCGGGTGTTCCAGGGCCTGTGCTCCGGCCTGATGTTCCCCCAGGTGCTGTCGATCCTCCAGGTCACCTTCTCCAAGGAGGAGCGCCCCAAGGCCCTGGCGATGTACGGCGCCTCGGTCGGCCTCGGCACCGTCCTCGGACCGGTGCTCGGCGGCTGGCTGATCGACCTGGACATCATGGGCACCGACTGGCGGGCCATCTTCTACGTCAACCTGCCGGTCGGCCTGGTCGCCCTGGTGTTCGGCCTGGTCAAGATCCCCGAATCCTCGGCGGCCGGCGCCCGCCGGCTGGACGTCACCGGCGCGGGCATCCTCACCGCCGGCCTGTTCAGCCTGATCCTGCCCCTGGTCATCGGCCGGGAGCACGACTGGCCGGGCTGGAGCCTGGTGCTGCTGGTGCTCAGCCCGCTGCTGCTGGCCGAGTTCTTCGTCTACGAGAACAAGCTGTCCAAACTCGCGGACCGCTCGCCCCTGGTGCCGACCAGCCTGTTCCGGGAGCGGTCGTTCACCGTCGGGCTCCTCATCAGCGTAGTGTTCTTCGCCGGCATCCCGTCGTTCTTCATGACCTTCATCATGAGCCTGCAGATCGGTTTCGGGTACACCCCGATCTCCGCGGGCCTGGTCAGCCTGGGCTTCGCCGCGTTCATCGCGATCGGCTCCGCCCGGTCCGCCGCGGTGGTCAAGCGGCTCGGCACGAAGACGCTCGCACTCGGCACCGGCCTGCTGCTGGTCGGCATGTCCGGCGTCATCGCCACGGTGCACTGGGCCGGCACGGACCTGCACGGCTACCAGCTGGTGCCGTCGCTGATGGTGGCGGGCCTGGGCGGCGGTTTCTTCCTGGCGCCGTGCACCGGGATCATCCTGGCCGGCATCCGCTCCCGTGAGGCCGGTTCCGCGTCCGGCATGGTCGCCACCGTCCAGCAGGTCGGCATCGCCATCGGCATCGCCGTCGCGGGCATCCTCTTCTACGGCCTGCTCGGTTCCAACGCCGACGGCGCCAGCGACACCGCGGTGCCCCGGCTGCGCTCCGACCTGGCGGCCGCCGGGGTCCCGCAGGAGCAGCAGGGGCAGATCGCGCAGGGGTTCCAGACCTGCTTCCACGACAAGATGAACCAGAAGGACCTCACCCGGACGCCGGCGAGCTGCGCGCGCATCAACAAGGAGCTCGCGACCAACCCGATGCCGGCGGACGTCAAGCACAAGGTGCAGACCGCGGTGCTCGCCAAGGCCGTGCCCGAGGCCCGCAAGGCCAACTTCTCCGACAGCTTCGAGCAGGTCGTGTACTGGCAGATCGGCTGCTTCGGCCTGTCCTGCCTGCTCGTCCTCGCCCTGCCGAAGATCCGCCCCGAGGACGTCCAGGACGTCCCGGGCGGGGCGTGAGCGCCGGCGGACCGTGCCGGCCCGCTCGTGCCGGGGTGCCTCGTCGGCGGGGCGCCCCGGCACGGGTGTGCGCGGGGTGGCGGGGCACCCGGACCACGGCGGGTCCGCCGGGCCCGGGCGTGCCGTGTCCCGTCGCGCCCCGTCCCGGCGTACCGCCCCTGTCCGCGCACCCTCCCCCCGGTGGACCGGTGGGACCGGTGAACCGGTGAAAGGACGCTGAGGCCCGTGATGGCCGTTCTGCTGCTCGGTACGGTGTCGGCGCTCGTCTACGCCGCCGCGGCCGTCGCCCAACGCGGTGCCGCCGCGCGGACCGCGCTGCCCGGGGCGCGCGGGTACCGGCGCTCGGGGATCTGGTGGACCTCCCTGCTGCTCAACGCCCTCGGCGCGCTGCTGCACACGGCAGCCCTGCGCTACGGCAGCCTCGTCGCCGTGCAGATGCTCGGCGTGCTCACCCTGGTCGCGGCGCCGGTGCTGTCGGCCGCCCTGCTGCGCAGCCCGATGAGCGGCGAGCAGTGGCGGGGTACGGCGCTGACGGTGGCCGGGGTCGCCGGACTGCTGGTGCTCACCCGCTCGGCCGGCTCCGACCGGGCGCCGGACACGGGCGCGCTGCTCGGCGCGGTCCTGCTGACCGCCGGTGTCCTCGGGGTCACCACGGCGGCGGCCGGGGTGACGCGGCGGGGACCGGCCGCGAGCCTGTGGTACGCGGCGGCGGCCGGGGTCGCGTTCGCGGCGGCGTCCGCGCTGGCGCAGGTCGCCGTGCTGGAACTGGCCGACGGCGACGGGCTGTTGCGGCGCGTCGACGGCGGCCTGCCGTGGCCGGCGCTGCTCGCCGGTGCCGGTGTCGTCTGCCTCGCGCCCGCGGGCCTGGCGCTGTGCCAACTCGGCTACCGCGGCGGCCTGGAGGCGCCGCTCGCCACCGTCACCCTGGTCAACCCGGTCTTCGCCACGCTCATCGGCGTGGTCTTCGGGGACCGCTACCCGACGGACCTCGGCACCGCCCTCGCCGCGCTGGTCGCGGCGGTCGCCGCGGGGTGCGGGGTGTGCGTCCTGGCCCGGGCCGAGGCCCGGGAGAGCGACCAGGGGGACGGGCGGCGCGAGGCGGGCCGGGGGCAGGGCGGTGGCCCGCGACAGGTGCCCGCTCCCGCCGCCGAGCCGGCGGCGGGTCCCTTCACGGAGTCGGCCGCCGTCTCCCGTGCGGGGGCGGGCTCGGGGGCCGACACGGCGGCGGCGTCGGGGTCTTCGTGAGCACGGGCCCGCGGTGCTCGCCCGGCCGCCCGCCGCGCTGCCGCTGCCTCGGCTGAGCCACCCGCGCTCCTTCAGCGCGGGGCGGGCGCCGGTGGTCACGCCGCGCCGGAGCCGGCCGCGTCAGTCCTCTTCCGTGCCGTCGGCCCCGTCGGCCCCGTCAACCCCGTCGGCCCCGTCAACTCCGTCGGCCCGGTCGGCCCCGTCAACCCCGTCGGCCGCGTCCGCCCCGTCCTCCTGGGCCGCCCGGTCGAAGTGGACCTCGAGGGACGGGGTGAGCCAGTCCATGAGCTCGTCGAAGTCCAGGGAGGCCAGCGGCTCGACCTGGAGGACGTAGCGGAGCATGACCAGGCCGGCCAGCTGGGCGGAGACCAGCGAGGCGAACGCCGGGGCCCGGTCGGCGTGTTGGGGGACGATGCGGCGCAGGCACGTCGCGAAGGCGTCCTCGATGCGCTCACGGAAGACGTGGGCCACGGCCTCGTCGGACAGGCCCGCGCGGTAGACCGCGACCAGGGCCGGACGGGTCGCGGCGTCCTCCCAGTAGGAGAGGAAGGTCCGCGCCACCCAGGCGCCGGGGCGCTTGGCGACGCTGTCGAGGTCCTCCTCGTCGAGGGAGTCGAAGAGGGCGGCCATGTCGACGCGGGCGGCGACGGCGTCCTGGAAGACACCCTCCTTGTTGCTGAAGAAGTGGTGGATCAGCGCCGGGTCGACGCCGGCCTGCTTGGCGATCCCGCGCATGGTGGTGCCCGAGTAGCCCTTGGTGGCGAAGAGTTCCAGCGCGGCGCCGAGGATCTGTTCCCGTGTGTCGCTCTGCCCCGGCCGGCGTCCGCCGCCACGCGTCGGCCGTCGCCCGCGACCCCGGGCGCCGCGGCCGCGGGGGGCGTCGCGGTGCGGGTCGGGGATCCCGCCTTCCGAGCTCATGGGGGCCCTCCGACATCTCGCTCCGACAGGTAATTCATGATGCGTGGAAATCTACGCTATCAGCATCTCACATGCGACGACTGCCAGGTAGGGAGCATTCCGGTGGGCCGCGCGGGTGTCCAGGAGCGCGGCGGGGCGGCTGGCCGGATCCCGACCGCCCCCCGCGCCGGGACGGGCGCGAGCCGCCGCCGGACGCGGCCGGGGCCGCCGTTCCGCGCGTCCGGATGGTGACGCGCGGGACGGCGGCCCCGGTACCCCGGCCGGCCCCGGCTCCGTGCCGACCGGTCGGTCAGCGTTCGACGCTGGGCAGCACGGTGGCGCCGGGAGTGAGCACCCGCTGCACCATGTGCGGCGCCCGCCGCTTCGCCCACAGCAGCACCTTGAGGCGCTTGAGGGGGGTGAAGTTGTAGTAGCGGTCGGCCGGGTCGCCGAAGCCGAACAGCGGGGGGACGAACGAGGCCGTGCGCAATTGGCCGAAGATCCGCTCCGCCGCGGCCCCCGGCGCGAGCCGCTGGTCGGCGACCTGGCGCAGCAGGCGGTCCGTGTCGTCGAACAGGGCGACGAAGCCGGCGTAGACCGGGAACCACAGGCCGGCGCCCCGGTGGCGCCCCAACTCCCGCCACTGGTCGGGGCGGTCGCCCGTCGCCAGGGCGTCGTTGCGGGCGCGCTTGAGGGACAGGGCCGCGAACATCGAGTGCAGCAGCCACACCCGGCAGAACGCGTTCCACAGCCGGAAGTCGCCGGTCGCGGTGAGGGCGGAGCGCAGCAGCCGCTCGCCGTGCTCGATCAGCGTCGCCTGGAACGTCTCCAGCGGACGGAACCGCTCGGCCGACCAGTCGCCGTCGCGGGCCGCCGCGATCAGGTGGGCGGCCGCCTCGTGGACGAGTTCCGCGGTCAGGGTCACGTCCCGGGAGAGCGTGAAGTCGCAGCGCACGGCGGAGCGGTCGAGGACGACGAAGCCGTCGCCGACGGTCCGGGTGGCCGCGTACTGCCAGGACTCGGCGCTCGCCCACGGGCGCACCGCGCTCGCCCCGGCGAACTGCCAGGCCAGATCCGGGAACTGGCGGACCAGGTGCTGGAAGTCCTCCTCGGGGGAGGCCGACCGCTGCGGCCACTGCTTGGCGTCCAGGCTCACCGCGACGCTCGTCAGCGCGCCCTCCCCGGTGCGGTCCTCGCCGAACGGCACCAGCTGCATCCAGCCGCCCGGGAAGACGACCTGCGTGGTGCCGCCCGTCCAGGGCGTGCCGCCCGCGCCCGGGTCCACCCGCTGCTCCAGCGGGCGCACACCCCTGAGGTGCGCGGTGAGGACCCGCGAGGAGTGCCGCAGCGGGCGCAGCGCGGGCTCGGGGCCGAGGCGGTCCAGGAGCGGGGCGTCGGGGCCGGACATGTCGACCACGAACTCGGCACCCACCGCGCTGCCGTCGGCCAGCTCGACGACGAAGTCGCCCGCCTCGCCGGTGACTTCCGTGACAACCGGGCGGTTGGGAGCCGCTTTCGCGCCGTGCCGCACGGCCAGGCGGTGCACCCAGGCGTCGACGTCCGGCCGGTACAGGTGCGACTCGCCGTGTTCGCTGGGCACGTTGAACTGCACGACCTGGTGCGGGCGCACCCGGCTGCCGGGGCGGGCGTAGACGAAGCCGATGCTCCGCTTCACGCCCGAGGTGCGCCGCACGTCCTCCGGCAGCTCCCCGAAGTGCCCGAGCGCCGACAGTTCGGGCACGTCGTAACGCCGGGCGAGCAGTTCGAAGACCTCCGCGGTATACGGCACCGTCGTCTCGCCCGCCGGTACGTCGGCGTCGTGCGGCGAGTCGACGAGCACGGTGTCGATGCCGGCCCGGGCCAGGACCGCGGCGAGCATGCCCCCGCCGAGGTGGGCGCCGAGCACGGCGATCTTGTGCCGGGGCACGTTCCGGGCGGGACCGGGTGCGCGGGCCGGGCGCGGGGCGCCGTCGGAGACCGGTGCGGTACCGGTGTCCGGCGCGGACGCCCGCGTCCCGCCCGCCGGTGGTCGGGTGCCGTGAGCCTGTGGCTCGGGGGATGCCGTCGCCATCGGACGGGGTCCTTCCTGTGGATCGGAAGCGGTCGTCCGGCGCGGTGCGGGGCCCGGGCCGGACACGGTGGGTGGTGCGGGGCGGTCGCCGGCGGGGCCTGTGGGGGTGGGGCGGTCGCCGTGGGTGCGTGCGAGCGTGGAGCGGTCGTCGCCGCGGTGTGCGGGGGTGGAGCCGTCGCTGTCCGGATGTGCCGAGGTGGGCCGGTCGCCGTGGGCGGGTGCGGGACGGGAACGGTCGCCGTCCGGGCGGCGTCCGGGGGTGCGGTCGGCCGCCCGGGCTGCGGCAGCCGGGGCCGGTGCGGGTCCCGACGCCGCGCGCACCGCCTCCTCGGCCGGGTCCGGCGGCAGTGCGGACTCTGCCGCGCCGACCGTCTCCGCCCCCTCGCACCAGGCGGGGCCCGGGCCCGGGGGCTCGGGGGTGCGGGCCTGGGCCCGCGCCTGCCGGGCGAGGAGGTCCTTGGGCGTCACCCGGCGGCGACCGCGGGGCGCGGGCACGCCCGCGGCACGGGGCACACCGGCACCCGCGCCCGGGCCACCCGCGCCTTCGCCGATGCTGCCGTCCGAGCCCGCCGGCTCACCCGAACTGCCGTCGGCCCCGGCTCCCTTGCTGTTCTCGGACATCGCGCACTCCTCAGCCGTTGCGGTGGAGGCGGGAGCGGAGGAAGCCGCCGAGGGCGCCGGCGACGATGGGGCCGGTGTCGGGGGCCGCCGAGCCGTGGCGGGCCCAGCGCATGGTGCGCAGCATGCGCGGCGGGCTGGGGTTGTAGAAGCGGTTGTCCGGGTCGTGCAGGCCGAACGGCGGCGGTGCGTAGCTGTCGTCCTGGAGCAGGTCGAACAGCTCGCCGGTCGCCCGGTCCGGTGTCATCAGCCCGGCCTCGACGTCGCGGCACGCCGCCCACGCGGCCTCGGTGACCTTGTTGAAGCCGACGCTCGCCGGGAACAGCGCGCCCGGGTGCGGCTGGGCCTCCAGCTCGCGCCAGATGAGGTGGTCCCCGCTGCGCTGGAAACGCACCAGCGCGTCCTGGGCGTTGAGCGTGCCCAGGACCGTGCCGAGCGCCCACATGCGAAACGTGGCGTTCCACATGCCGTAGTCGCGGAACGAGGTGAACGAGGACGACACCACGTCGTCGTGGGCCCGTACCAGGCCCTGCTGCAGCGTCTCCACGTGGGCGAAGCGCTCCGCGGAGAAGTCGTCGTCCTTGACGGCGTCGATCAGCCGCCAGGCCAGGGAGTTGACGACGTCGGTGGTGTTGGTCAGGCCGCGCGAGTACAGCGCGTCGACGAAGCCGGCCGCGTGCGAGGTCAGGCACCAGCGGTCGCCGACGACCTTGCCGGAGGAGTACTGCAGGCGTCCGGTCGACACCCACGGCCGGGCCGCCCGCGCGTCCCGGAACTGCGGCGCGATCGCCGGGAACCGCTCCAAGAACTGCGCGAACTCCTGCTCCGGTGCGAGGTCCGTCTTCGGGTGCTTGCGGGGGTCCAGGGTGAGGCCCACGCTGCACAGCCGGTTGGTGGCACCCCGGTGGTTGTCGAAGGGGATGACCCACACCCAGCCGCCGTCGAACACGTGGTGCAGCGTGCCCTGGTGCCAGGGGCTGGGGTTGTCGTGCTTCAGGCCGGCCGGGCAGTCGTCGTACGGCCGCACCCCGATCATGTGGGTGAACAGGGTGCGCGAGTGGGTGCGCTGCTGCGGCACCTCGTCGCGCAGCCCGAAGGTGCGGGCCAGCGGCGAGTTGTGGCCGCCCGCGTCGACCAGGTAGCGGGCGCGGATCGCGGGGCCGTCCGCCACGCCGAGGGTGACGCCGGAGCCGTCGACGTCGACGTCGGTGACCCGGGTGTTGAGGCGGGGGGTCGTGCCGTACCGCAGCGCCACGTTGAACATGTAGGCGTCGACGTCCTGGCGGAACATGTGCGACTCGGTGGACAGCGCCACCGGGATCACGAACTGGTTGATCTCGCGCGGGTCCTGGGCGCGGTCCTCGCGGTGGTAGACGAAGCCGAAGTTGCGCTTCTGCCCCGAGTTGGACGACACCTTGGAGCGCATCGTGGAGAAGTGGCTCAGGTGGGCGATCTCCGGCACCTCGTAGCGCGCGGCGAGGATGCGCAGCATCACGGAGGTGTAGGGGATCGTCGACTCGCCCACGGCGAAGCGCGGGTGGGTGCCCGCGTCGATCAGCACGGTCTTCACGCCGTGACGGGACAGGATGGCCGCGAGGATGGAACCGGCGATGCCGGCACCGAGGATGGCGACGTCGTGGTCCGCCGGACCGGGCGGGCCGGACGCGGGCGTCTGCTGCATGATGCTCGTTCCTCCAGAGTCGAGGCGGATCTGTGGTGCGCGCGTGGGGGGCCTTCGTGCGTGGGGGAGGAGCGGGGTCCCGGCGCGCCGGCCGGGACCCCGGACCGGTCAGGCGGCCGGCCGGTCCGCGGGCGCGTCGGGGGAGCCGTGGGCCGCCCCCGCGGTCTCCCGCGCTGCGCCGTCCCGCGAGGGGTGCTCCTTCTCGAACAGGTCGAGCAGGAAGGCGTCCCAGTGGATGCCGGGGCAGGCGAAGAAGTCGCGGCTGCTGATCTCCAGGCGCAGGTCGTCCCGGCAGCGGCTGATCAGTTCCATCACCATCAGGCTGTCCAGGCCCAGGTCGGCGAGGCGGGTGTCCTCGGTGAGCGGCTCCAGCTCCATGCGCAGGATCGAGGAGAGCTGGGCGCGCAGGTACTCGCTCAGGGTCGCCAGCCGGTCGGCTCGGCTCAGGCCGATCAACTTGGCGCCCAGGACGCCCGGTTCGTCGTCGGCGGGCGCGTCGGCCGGCGGCGCGGAACGGATCTCCCGCAGGATCGGCCGCTCCCGGCGCGCCTCCATCAGGTCGCGGAAGAGCGTCCAGTCCGCCGAGCACACGGTGCGGTGCGCCACGTCGTCGGCGATCGCCTCGCCGAGCAGCTCCAGCGCGTGCTCCGGGTTGAGCTGGTGCAGGCCGATGGACCGCAGGAACGCCATCACCTCGTCGTCGGCGAGCCCCGAACGGGCGCCCCACGGACCCCAGCTCACCGTCGTCGCGGCCAGACCGCGCAGCCGGCGCCAGTGCGCGAAGGAGTCCAGGAAGGCGTTGGCCGCCGAGTAGCCCGCCAGGTGCTGCGAGCCCCACACCGAGGCGATCGAGGAGAACGACACGAACAGGTCCAGCTCCGCGTCGGCGGTGGCGCTGTGCAGCGCCCAGGTGCCCTCCGCCTTGGGGTGCAGGCAGCGGTCGTACGTCTGTGGGTCGGACTCGCGCAGGAACTGCGGCTCGGACAGCCCCGCCGCGTGCACCACGCCCCGCAACGGCCGACCGGCCAGCGCCAGTTGGTCGGTCAGGGCGCGCACGGCGGACTCGTCGGCGACGTCCAGCGCCGCCACCCGGACGTCGGCGCCCTGGTCCTCGATGCGGCGGACGGCGGCGATGCGCGCGGCCGTCGTGTCGTCGAGCCCGGCCTCGTCCCAGCGCGCCCGCTCCGGCAGCCCGCTGCGGCCGGCCAGCACGACGGTGCCCGCGCCGGAACGCGCCAGCCACTCGCCGACCAGCAGACCGAGGCTGCCGAGGCCGCCGGTGACCAGGTAGCTGCCGAGGTCGCTCAGGCGCGGCGCCGGGCGCTCGGCGTCCGCGGCGGGCACCGCGACCAGGCGGGGCACCAGGATGCGGCCGCCGCGCCGGGCGCTGAGGTCCTCCACGGTCTCGGTGGCGGGCAGGGCCGCGATCTGCGCGGCCTCGTCGGCGGACCCGGCCGGGTCCAGGTCGAGCAGCCCGCCCCACAGCTCGGGGTGCTCCAGCGCGGCCACCTTGCCCAGGCCCCACAGCGGGCCGGCCGCCAGGCACAGCGCGCGCTGCTCGGGGCCGGTCCACTGGGCGCCGCGGGTCACGGCCCACACCCGGGTCGTGGCCTCGGCGGCCGCGAGCCCCTTCAGCAGGGCCAGGAACACGTGCTCGCCGTCCGTGCGGGCCCGCCCGACGGCCTCGGCGTCGCAGTCCCCGGCCGGCAGGTCCAGGGCGGACAGCAGCAGGACGTGGTCGTAGGACGCGGCGTCCGCCACGGACGGCACGGTGGCCGGGGCGAGCGTCACCTCGGCGCCGCGCAGCCCGAGCTGCTCGGCGGCGCCCGGCGCCGCGTCCGCGCCGCCCAGGAGCAGGACGCGCCGCCCGCCCAGGTCGCGCTCCTGGAAGCCGGCCGGGTCGACGGGCCGCCACTCCTCCTGCCAGACGGTCTCCTCGCGCAGCGTGCGCGGCACCTCCGGCGCGGGCTGGGCCGAGGGGCGCAGACGTACGTCGCGCATCGCGATGAGCACGCTGCCGTCGGCGCCCAGGATCTCCAGGCCGCCGCGCAGCCCGCCGTCCTCGTCGGCCGGGTCCAGCCAGCCGTGGACGTAACGGCGGGTGCCCGACGGCACCGGGGTCGGCGCGGGCGCGGCACCGGGCCGGGGGGCGTGCTCGGACTGGCGCAGCAGGCCCAGCGTCAGGTCCAGCAGGGCGCCGCGCGGCAGCCGTTCGGCGGCCTGGTTGACCTCGGCCAGGACCTCGCCGCGGCGCTGGTAGACCTCGGTGAGCACGGGCGCCGCCCAGTCGGGCACGCTCAGTGCGGCCGGGTCGACCGGCGCGCAGCGGGCCCGTACGGCGTCCAGGTCGCCGCCCGCGTCCGCCGGCGGGCGGCGCACCAGGACACCGCGGGCGTGCAGCCGCCAGCTGCCGCTCTCGGCGGACTCCACGCCCTGCCGGGAGAAGCACAGGAACAGCGAGCGGCCCTCGTCGTCCTGCGGCAGCACGTACACCCGGATCCGCGCGGGCCGGTGACCGGGGTCGACGCGCAGCGGCTCGCCCACCACGAACCGGTCCACCAGCCGCGGCTGGGCGCCGGGCAGCTTCGCGGCGCCGGTCAGCGCCCAGTTGCAGAAGCCGCCCGCCGAGACCTGCCGCCGCCCGTCCTGGCCGGTCAGCGTGAACACCTCGGGCAGCTCGTCGAGGTCGGGCGAGAAGGTCGGTGGCCCGGACAGCAGGTGCCCCTCGAACAGGGCGCCCGGCGCGTCGTCGGCGGGCAGCGTCCGGGGCAGGCCCGCCTGCTCGTCGTCGTTGAACCAGTACCGCTCGCGCTGCCACGGGTAGCTGGGCAGGTCGGTGCGGCGCGGCTGTTCGGCGGCGTGCACCGCGTTCCAGTCGACCGGGACCCCGCGGTGGTGCAGGGCGCCCAGGGCCTGGCCGACGATGTGCGCGTCGTCGTGGTCGCGGCGCAGCGAGGGGATCCAGGCCACGCCCTCCTCCGGCAGGCAGCGCGCCCCGAGCCCCAGCAGCACCGGCGCCGGGCCCAGTTCCAGGAAGGTGCGGCAGCCCGTCTCGTACAGGGCGGTGACGCCGGCGTAGAACCGCACGGGCGCCAGGACGTGTTCGGACCAGTAGGCGGGCCGCAGTTGCTCGGGGCCCCACTCGCGGCCGGTGACGTTGGAGACGATCGGGTACTTCGGCTCATGGAAGGTCAGCGTCTCGGTGACCGCCCGGAACTCCTGGAGCATCGGTGCCATGAGCGGGGAGTGGAAGGCGTGCGACACCGACAGCCTGCGGTGCTTGACGCCCCGCCCGGCGAGCAGCGCGACGACCTTGTCGACCTCCTCCCAGGGGCCCGAGAGGACCACGTCCGTCGGCCCGTTGACCGCGGCGACCGAGGTGCCCGGCAGCGGGCCCGCCTCGGCGAGCGCGGCGCGTACGGTCTCCTCGTCGCACACCAGCGTCTCCATCACGCCGCCCTCGGGCAGCGCCTCCATCAGCCGCGCCCGGGCCGTCACCAGCCGGGCCGCGTCCGCCAGGGAGTGCACGCCCGCCACGCAGGCGGCGGTGATCTCACCGAGGCTGTGCCCGATCAGCGCGGCCGGCCGGACGCCCCACGCCTCCCACATCCGGGCCAGCGCGTACTCCACGGCGAACAGCGCGGGTTGGGTGAACCCGGTGCGGTTGATCCGCTCGTCGTCGGCGCCGCCCGCGAGGACCGGGCCCAGCGGCTCGGGCAGGTGCGCGTCCAGCGCGGCCACGCACTCGGCGAGCGCCTCGGCGAACACCGGCTCGGACGCGGCAAGTCCGGCCGCCATCCCGGCGTACTGCGAGCCCTGCCCGGTGAACATCCAGCCCACCCGGCGGGCCTTGGCGCCCGTCGGGCCGTGCACGCCCACCTGCTCCGCCCGCTCCCCGGCCGCGAACGCCCGCAGCCCCTCGGCGAGTTGCCCGGCGTCACCGGTCACGGACAGGCCGTGCCGCATCCGGGCCCGGCCGATGTGCGTCGAGTAGCAGATGTCCGACAGGGTCCGCGGGTCGGCGTCGCGCACCGTCTCCTCGTACGTCGTCGCCATCGCCCGCAGCGCCTGGGGGGTGTTGGCGCTCAGCGTCAGCAGGCCCACCGTGCGCGGGGTGCCGGCGCGCGGAGCCGGCTGCGGGGCCTCGGCGATCACGGTGTGCGCGTTGGTGCCGCTCGCGCCGAAGCTGCTCACCCCGGCGACGCGCGGCCCGGACGGCCAGCCGGTCTTCTCCGTGGTCACCTTCAGGTTCAGCCCGTCCCACGGCACCTGCGGATTGGGCTCGTTGAGGTGCAGGTGCCGGGGCAGCTCGCCCTTCTGCAGGGCCAGGACCACCTTCAGCATGCCCGCCGCGCCCGCGGCCGGCTCCAGGTGGCCGATGTTGGTCTTCACCGAGCCGACCAGCAGCGGCCGGCCCTGCGGGCGGCCCGGGCCCGTGACGGCGTTCAGCGCGGTCAGCTCGATCGGGTCGCCCAGCTGGGTGCCGGTGCCGTGCGCCTCGACGTACGACAGCTCGGCGGGGGAGACCCCGGCGTCCTTGAGCGCGGAGGTGATGACGTTCTGCTGGGCGGCCGGGTTCGGCACGGTCAGGCCGCTGCTGCGCCCGTCGTGCTCCGTGGCCACCCCGCGCACCACCGCGAGGATGCGGTCCCCGGCGGCCTCGGCGTCCGCCAGCCGCTTCAGCACGAAGAGCGCGCCGCCCTCACCGCGCGCGTACCCGTCCGCCGAGGCGTCGAAGGTCTTGCAGCGGCCGTCGGGCGACAGCGCCCGCAACTTGCTGACCAGCACGAAGCCGTACGGAGACAGCATCAGGTTGACCCCGCCGACCAGCGCCATGTCGCAGGCCCGCGAGCGCAGCGACAGCACCGCCTGCTCCAGCGCCACCAGCGACGACGAGCACGCCGTGTCGATGACCATGCTGGGCCCCTGGAAGCCGAAGGTGTAGGACACCCGTCCGGCCAGGAAGCTCGGCTCGCCGATCAGCTGGTAGGCGTCGACGTCGGCCATCGAGCCCTTCTGCTGCCGCATCCGCACGTAGTCGCTGGTGCTCGCGCCGAGGAACACGCCGACCCGGCTGCCCTCCAGCTCGGTGGGCGGCAGGCAGGCGCTCTCCATGGCCTCCCAGGCCAGTTCCAGCACCAGGCGCTGCTGCGGGTCCATGCCGGCCGCCTCGCGCGGCGAGATGCCGAAGACGGTCGGGTCGAAGGTGTCCACCGGGCCGTCGAGGAAGTGCCCCGCCAGCGTGTAGGCGGTGCCCGGGTGGTCGGGGTCGGGGTGGTAGAAGCCCTCCACGGCGTGGCGTTCCTCGGGGAAGGGCGCGGTGGAGTCGTGGCCGTCGGCCAGCGACTGCCAGAACTCCTCCGGGCCCGCGCCGCCCGGCAGCCGGCAGGAGAGCCCGATCACCGCGAGCGGCTGTGGGCGCTGCAACTCCTCGACCCGCGCCCGCAGGGTGCGGATGGTGCCGAGGGAGTCCTTCAGCCGGCCGCGCAGGACGTCCTGGCTCGGCTGCTCGGCGTGGCTCTTGGTCATCAGCTCTCCTCAAGACCGAAGTTCTGTGCGTCGGAGATCTCCGCCTCCAACTGGCGCAGCAGTTCGTCGTCGTCCAGTTCGTCGAGTGCGTCGTGGGTGCCGGCCGCGGCGGGCGCGTCCGGGGCGTCCTCGGGTGCGGCGGCCCCCTCGGACTCCCGCACCGGGAAGCCGAGCCGTTCCAGCAGGTGCGCGGTGAGGGCGTCGGCGGTGGGGTGCTCGAAGGCGACCGTCGAGGACAGCTCCACGTCCAGCGCCCGCACCAGCCGCAGCCGCAGCGTCAGCGACATCACCGAGTCCATGCCGAGCTCGAAGAAGCCCTGGTCGGAACGGAGTTCGTCCTCCGTGAGGCCGAGCACGGCGGCCACCTGGGAGCACACCCAGTCCAGCGTGCGGTCCCGGCGCCGCTCCGGGTCCAGGCCCTCCAGCGAGGCCACGAACTCGGTGCCGTCGACCTGTGCGGCCCCGCCCAGCACCGCGGCGAACAGCTCCCGGTGCGGGGCGTCGCCCAGCGCGGTGCGGAACAGCCCCCAGTCGATGTCGGCGACCGCCGTGTGCACGGTGTGGTCCCAGGCCAGCCGGTCCAGCGCGGCCACCAGGTCCTGCTCGGTCAGCGGGGCGATGCCGCTGGACTTCAGCAGTAACGTCGTGCGCTCGTCGAGGAGTTCGCCGCCGGTCAGCGGCATCAGCTCCAGGTGGGCCACCGGCAGCCCGCCCGCCCGGCGCCGGGCCGCGAGCGCCCGCAGCGCCCAGTCGGACGGCGCGGTCGCCCCGGTCACGGCGCCGCCCCAGGTGCCGGGCACCGAGCCCAGCAGCACGAACAGCCCGAGCGGGTCCTTCACGGTGAGTCGGTGCAGCAGTTCGGCGGTCGCGGCCCGGTCCAGCGCCGCGTGCAGCACCTCGGTGGTCGTCTCCTCCAGCGGTACGGCCGCCCCCGGGGCGCCCGCGCACACCACGCCCGCGATGCCCGTGTCCGCGCGCAACCCCTCGACCAGCGAGGCGAGTTCCTCGCGGGTGCCGTGCGTGGCGGCGAGCCGGACCTCCAGGCCCCCGGCGCGCCAGGCGGCGAGCCGGTCGGGCCCACCGGCCGGCTCGGGCCGCGTGTCCACCAGCACGATCCGCCGGGCCCCGGCCGCAGCCAGCCAGTCCACCACCGCGGGGGCCAGCGGGCCGTCCGCACCGGTCACCAGGTGCCAGCGGTCCGCGGGCAGCGCCCGCCGGGTCGTCGCCGCGGGCGCCTCGGCCCGCACCAGGGCGCCGGTCCAGGCCCGCGCGTGCTCGATGCGCACGTGCTCGTCGCCGGGCGCGCCCAGCAACCGGTCGGTCAGCGTGCGCAGTTCCTCCGCGCTGCCGTGGGTGAGGTCCACGTGGCCGCCCCAGGCGTCCGGGCGGGTCATGGCCAGCGTGCGGCCGAGTCCCGCGTGGCCGCCCTGGGAGCCGTCCGGGTAGCCGGTGTGCCCGGTGGGCAGCAGGGCGTTGCGGGTGACGAGCCACAGCCGCGGCACGCTGCCCCCGGCGTCGGCCAGGGCCGCGGTGAGCGCGACCGTGGCGTGCCAGCCCTCGGGGCGCGAGTCCAGGTCCTCCAGCGGCCACAGGTCCACCAGCGCGCTGGTCGGCTCGTTGGCGTGCACGCCGAGGAGCGTGTCCCAGGCGTCGCGGTCGGCCGGGTCGACGACCAGGTCGTGCGGGCCGCCCGCGGTGCACGCCGCCGTGGAGCGCACGCGCCGCACGTCGCAGCCCGCCGCGCGCAGGTGCTCCGCGACCGCGCCGGCCAGGTGCTCGGTGTCGCCGCACACCAGCCAGCGGCGGGCCGCGGCCGGGGAGTCGTCGCGCGGCGGCGCGTGGCGCTCGGCCGGCCGCCACACCATGCGGTAGAGCATGCTCTCCAGCCGGTCCGCGCCCGCGTCCGCCGCGCGCGGCGGCTCCATGGGCGCCAGCCGCAGCCCGGTCAGCTCCGCCACGGCCCGCCCGGCCGCGTCCAGCACCACGAGGTCCGCCTCGACCGTGCCGTCGCCGCCCGCGCGCAGCGGGCCACGCCGGACCCGTACGGTGCCGTCGACCGCCGCCCGCACCCGCACCGAGGCGAGGGCGACCGGCCGCGTCCGGGCACCGTCGGCCGTCAACCGTACTGCCAAAGCCAGGAGTTGGTCGGGGAGCCGGTGGCGCGAGGCGCCGTCGGGGAGCCGTACGGCCGCCTCCGCCTCGCCCCGGCCGCTGCCCGCCGACTCGATCAGCGTGCCCGGGAGCGCCTCGGACAGCTCGGCGCGCAGGGGCTCGTCGTCGGCGAGGTCCGCCCAGGTGGCGCGGGCCGGCTCACGCAGCAGCCCCTGGGGGAAGCCGTCGTCCAACTCGGCCGTCAGGGCGGCCTCGTGGGGCGCGTTCTCGGCCGTCGCCCGCAGCACCAGGCTGCCCTGCCGGGTGTCGACCACCGCCTGCAGCGCCGTCCGGCCGTCGCCGTCGGTGTCCGGCGCCGGACCGAACCGCACCCCGCCGAGGGCGGGCGCCGCCGACCCCGTGGCGGCCGCCGCGGCGAGCGCCGCCTCCAGCAGCGCCGCCGCCGACACCGTCGTACGGGAGCCGTCGGACGCCGTCTGCCAGGGGCTGCGGGTGCCGTCCACCGTCACCGGCAGCAGCGCCGTCCAGGGCGCGTGCGCCGGGCGGACCGGCGCGCCGACCAGACCGGACCGGGCGTCCGGACGGTCCGCCGGGGCCTCGGGCAGCCAGTGCTCCTTGCGCTGCCACGGGTAGGCCGGCAGGTCCACGACCCGGCGGCCCGGTCCCGCGAACGCCGCCCAGTCGACCGGCACCCCGTGCGCGTGCAGCCCGCCCAGGGTGGTCAGCAGCGCACCGACCTCGTCCTCGTCGCGCACCAGCGAGGGCAGCACCAGCGGGCGTCCGGCGCCGGCCGCCGCCAGGGACTCCTCGGCGCCCGACACGAGCAGCGGGTGCGGGGAGATCTCCACGAACACCCGCTCGTCGGCGTCCTCGACCGCGCCCACCGCGTCCTGGAACCACACCGTGTCGCGCAGGTTGCGGCCCCAGTAGGCGGCGGTCAGCTCGGTGCCGTCCAGCTCGCCGCCGGTGACGGACGAGTAGAAGGGGATCCGCGCCGGTGACGGCACCAGGTGGGCCAGGCCCGCCTCCAGCCGCACCCGCAGCGGGTCCATCAGCGGCGAGTGCGGGGCGACCGGCACCTTCACCCGGCGCACGAACACGTTGGCCTCGGTGAGCTCCTCGGTCAGCTCCGCCAGCGCGTCCACGTCCCCCGCGACGACCGTCGTACGGGGGCCGTTGACCGTGGCGATGCCCAGCTTGTCCTCGTACAGCACCAGGTAGGGCGCCAGTTCCTCGCGGCCCAGCCCGACGACCACCGAACCGCCCGTGCCGACCAGGGTGTCCAGCAGCCGCGAGCGCAGGCACAGGATCTCCGCGGCCTGCCCCAGCGTCAGCACCCCGGCCGCCCAGGCCGCGGCCACCTCGCCCATGCTGTGCCCGACCACCGCCGACGGCTCCACGCCCCAGCTGCGCCACAGCGCGACCAGGCCGACCTGCACGGCGAAGATCAGCTCCTGCGGGATGCCCTCGTCGAAGGGCCGGCTGTCCGGCTCCCCGCGCAGCGACGCCAGCGGCGACCAGCCGATCCGGGTGCGCATCTCCTCCTCGCAGGCCAGCACCGCGTCCCGGAAGACCGGCTCGCTCTCCAGCAGGGCGCGGCCCATGCCGGCCCACTGGGAGCCGAAGCCGGAGAAGACGAACACGCAGCCCCGGGCGGTGTCCGCGGTACCGGTGAGCACCCCGGGGTGCTCCTCCCCGCGGGCCAGGGCGCGCAGGGCCGAGCGGACCGCGACGACGTCCCGGCCCACGGCGACCGCGCGCTGCTCCAGGTGGCTGCGGCGCGCCCCGGCGGTGTACGCCAGGTCGGCGAGGTCCCGCGCGCCCGCCGTCTCCAGCAGCGTCAGGTACTGCCGGGCGGCGGCGGGCAGCGCGGAATCGTGGGCGGCGGACAGCGGCAGCGCGAAGCGCTCCGGGGGTTCGGCGGTCTCCGGCGCGGCCGGCGGCAGGGCGGCGGGGCCGGGCGGTTCGGCGACCAGGACGTGCGCGTTGGTGCCGGTGAACCCGAAGGAGCTGACCCCGGCGATCCGGCGCCGGTCCGGCTCGGGCCAGGACCCGCTGCCCGCCGCGATCCGCAGGCCCAGCCGGTCCCAGTCGACCTGGCCGGTGGGCCGGGTGGTGACGCCCACGTGCGGGGCGATCCGCCCGTGGTGCACCGACAGCACCGCCTTGATCAGCCCGGCCATGCCGGCCGACGCCTCCAGGTGCCCGATGTTCGGCTTGGCCGAACCGACCACCAGCGGTGCTCCGTCGGCACCGGAGGGGCGCAACGCGGCGGCCAGGGCCCGCAGTTCGATCGGGTCGCCCAGCGGGGTGCCGGTGCCGTGCGCCTCGGCGTACCCCACCTCACGACCCGTCAGCCCGGCCTGGTGCAGCGCCTGTTCGATCAGCGCCTTCTGCGCGGTGCCGTTCGGCACGGTCAGCCCGCTGCTCGCGCCGTCCTGGTTCACCGCGCTGCCGGGCAGCACCGCGTACACCCGGTCGCCGTCCGCCAGGGCGGCCGACAGCCGCTTCAGGACGACGGCGCCCGAGCCCTCGCCGCGCAGGTAGCCGTCGGCCGCCTCGTCGAAGGTGCGGCAGTGCCCGGACGGCGACAGCGCGCCGCCCGCCGACACCGACACCGGGATGACCGGGCTGAGGATCACGTTGACCCCGCCGGCCACCGCCAGGTCGCTCTCCCCGGAGCGCAGGCTCTGCACGGCCAGGTGCACGGCGGTCAGCGAGGAGGAGCAGGCGGTGTCCACGGCCATGCTGGGACCGGTCAGCCCCAGGAAGTACGACAGCCGTCCGGCCGCCCCCGCGAAGGAGTTGCCCGTGCCGTAGTACAGGTCGACCTCCTCCAGCCGGGTGCCGACGTGCTGGGAGTGGTCGTTGCTGTTCATCCCGACGAACACGCCGGTGGCCGAGCCGCGCAGCTTGTCCCGGGTGGCGCCCGCGTCCTCCAGCGCCTCGTAGGCGACCTCCAGGAACAGCCGGTGCTGCGGGTCGAGGCTGCGGGCCTCGCGCGGGGAGACCCGGAAGAACGCCGCGTCGAAGCCGCGCACGTCGTCCAGGTAGCCGCCGCGCAGCGAGGTCATCGTGCCGGGCGTCCAGGCGCCGTCGGCGAGGAACGCCTTGCCGTCCCACCGGTCGGGCGGGACGTCGCGGATGACCTCGCGGCCGTCGGTGAGCAGCTGCCAGTAGGCGTCCACGGAGGGGCTGCCGGGGAAGCGGCAGCTCATGCCGACGACGGCGATGGGGTCGTCGGCGGGCGCGGGAGCCGCGGCGGGGGCGGGGGTGGCGTCGGCGGCCGCTGCCGTTGCCGCTGCCGCCCCGGCGGTGGCCTCGGCCGGGACCGCGTCCGCCTCGGCCGCCCGCGCCTCGCGCTCCAGCACCGACGGCAGCAGGTGGTCGACCAGTTCGTCCAGGCAGGGCCGCTCGAAGGGAGTCGACAGCGGGATGTCCAGGCCGAGTTCGAGACCGAGGCGGTCCACGAACTCCACGATGGTCAGCGAGTCCAGGCCCAGGTCGGCGAAGCCGCGCCGGGGCGGGATGCGCCGGGCCGGGTCCTGCCCGAGAACCGCGGCGAGCACCTCGGAGGTGCGCCGCATCAGCGCGCGGCGCCGCCGCTCGGGCGACACCGGGGCGGGCCCGGCGCCGGTGGACGGGGCGTCCGGCCCGGGGCCGGCGGGCGCGGGGGAGGCGTCCGACCGGGGTCCGGCGGCCGTGGGGGAGGCGTCCGCCGCGACCCCGCTCCGCCTCCCGGCGGGGTCGGCGGCGGACGCGTCGACGTCCCGGCCGGCCCCGTCGGGGGTCGGGGCCGTGGCCGGGAGGTCACCGGCGGCGAAGGGGGTGTCCGCCGGCGTCGTGGGGCCGCCCGGGAGCGGCCCGTCGGTGGGGGAGCCGGTGAGGTCCACCTGTCGGGCGGGCCCCGCCGGACGTCCCTCGGGGTCCAGGAGCTGGAAGGCGAGCCGGGCCGCCGGCACCGCGCCCTCGGGCACCGCGCCCGGCGCGTACTGGGTGCCGGGCGTGATGCCGGGCAGCCAGAACGACTCGTGCTGCCAGGGGTGGCGGGGCAGCTCGGTGAGCCGGCCGGGCACCAGGTCGTCCCAGCGGACCTCGGCGCCCGCGCAGTGCAGCTCGGCGAGCGAGGCGAGCAGCGCGGCGGGGCCCTCCGCGTCCCGGCGCAGCGAGCCCACCGCGACGCCCTGGCGGCGCAGCCGGCCCAGCCCGTCGTTCAGGGGCCGCACCAGGGTGGGGTGCGGGCCGATCTCCACGAAGTCGGCGCCCCGGTCGGCGAGCAGGCCCGCCACGGCCGGCCAGAACCGCACCGGGCGCAGCACGTTGGCCGCCCAGTAGGCGGCGTCCAGCACGGCGGGCGGGTCCTCGGGCGCCACCGTCGAGACGAACGACGCGGGGCGCGGGACCGGCGGCAGGTCGGCCAGCTCGGCGCGCAGCCGCTCGGCGTACGGCGCCATGGCGGGGCTGTGGAAGGCGTAGTCGCCGGGGACGAAGCGGGCGGACACCGAGCGCTCGCGCAGCAGGTCGGCGATCGCCGTCAGGTCCTCCTCGCGCCCGGCGAGGACGGTCGCGGCCGGGCCGTTGACGGCGGCGACGGTGACCGGCCGGCCGGTGCCCTCGGCGGTGTGCAGGGCCTCGTCCTCGGGCAGCGCCACCGCCAGCATCCGTCCGGTGCCCGCGGCGGCGGCCATGATCCGGCCGCGCAGCACCGCGAGGCGCAGCGCGGTGCGCTGGTCCAGGGCGCCGGCGCAGGCGGCGGCGGAGATCTCGCCCAGGCTGTGCCCGATCACCTCGGTCGGGGCCGGGCCGCGCGCCCGCCACACGTCGGCGAGCGCCAACTGCAGGGCTACGAGCGCCGGTTGCGCGAGGTCGGTGGCGGTCAGGTCGCCCCCGGCGAGCAGCTCGCGCAGCGGGGGCAGGCCGGCTTCCCGCAGGACGGCGTCGCTGCGCTCCAGCGAGGCCGCGGCGACCGGGTCGCGGTCCCACAGGTCCAGGCCCATGCCCTGCCACTGCGTGCCCTGTCCGGAGAAGACGAACACGGTGCGGTGGCGGCGGCGCGGCTCGGCGGTGCCGGTGACGGTCCGCTCGTCGGGTTCGCCCCCGGCGAGGGCCCGCAGGGAGGCGCGCAGTTCCCCGGCGTCGGCGCCGACGACCGTGGCGCGGGTCTCGTGGTGGGTGCGCCGGACCGCGGCGGTGTGCAGCACGTCGGCCAGCGGCTTCTCGTCCTCCAGGGTGTCCGCGAGGTCGCGGGCCCGCTCGCGCAGCGCGGTCTCGGTGGAGCCGGACAGCAGCAGCACTCGGGGTCCCTGCCCGGCGGGGGCCTCGGGGGTGCCGTCGGCGGGGCCGGGGGGTGCCGGGGACAGCAGGACGTGCGCGTTGGTGCCGCTCAGGCCGAAGGCGCTGACCCCGAACAGGGTGTCCTCGCCCGCCTCGACGGGCACGGCCTCCGCGGAGATGCTCAGGCCGCCGTCCTGCCAGGCGATCGCCGGGTTGGGCGTGCCGAGGTGCAACTGGGGCGGCACCAGCCGGTGCTGGGCGGTCAGGGCGGTCTTGATGAGCGCGGCGACCCCGGCGGCGGCGTCCGTGTGACCGAAGTTGGCCTTGTGCGAGCCGATGCGCAGCGGCCGGTCGCCGGGCCGGCCGGGGCCGAACACCTGCTGGAGGGCGTACGCCTCGATCGGGTCGCCGAGCGGGGTGCCGGTGCCGTGGGTCTCGACGAAGGCGACCTGCTCGGGGTTCGCCCCGGCCCGCGTCAGCGCGTCGCGCAGCAGGGCCTCCTGCGCGGAGGCGTTGGGCACGGTCAGGCCCGCGCTGCGGCCGTCGTGGTTGAAGGCGCTGGACCGGATCACCGCCAGCACACGGTCGCCGTCGGCGAGCGCGTCGTCCAGGCGCTTGAGGACCACGACACCGCAGCCCTCGCCGCGCACGATGCCGTCGGCGGCGGCCGAGAACGGCTTGCAGCGGCCGGTCGGCGACAGTGCCTGCACCTTGCTCATGAACACCGACAGCTCGGGGCTGGCGAGGACGTTGACGCCGCCGGCCAGGGCGGTGTCGGCCTCGCCGCTCGCCAGGCTGCGGCAGGCCAGGTGCACGGCGACCAGCGACGAGGAGCAGGCGGTGTTCACCGCGAGCGCCGGTCCGTGCAGGCCCAGGGTGTAGGCGACGCGGCCGGCGGCGAAGCTGAACTCCTTGCCGCTCGCGTAGTAGGGGTCGATCGTCCGGATGCCCCGGGTCTTGGAGTGCAGCAGGGTGTAGTCCATGCCGAGCAGGCCGAAGAACACCCCGGTACGGGACCCGGCCAGCCGCGGCTTGGTCTGTCCGGCGTGCTCCAGGGCCTCCCAGGACACCTCGAGCAGCAGCCGCTGCTGGGGGTCCATCTCGCGGGCCTCGCGGAAGGAGATGCCGAAGAAGTCCGCGTCGAACGCGTCGAGTCCGGGCAGGACGCCGGCCCAGCGGCAGTAGCCGGTGCCGGGCGCCGAGCCGTCCTCGCTGACGTACTCCGGCCCCCAGCGCTCGGGCGGGATCTCGCCGATGACGTCGACGCCGTCGCGCAGGACGCGCCAGAACGACTCGGGGTCGACCACCCCGCCCGGGTAACGGCAGCCGATGCCGACGAGGGCGATGGCCGGGTCGGTGCTGGTTGCGCTGCGGGCGGGCATGGGTCCCCCTTGGTGGAGTGCGACGGGCGGGTGCGTGGGTGCCGGCGGAACGCGCCGCGGCGGGCGGCCCGGGTGGCGGGAGGGGCGTCCGCGCCACCCGGGACCGTCGGGGGGACCGGTGTGAAGGCCCCTAGAACTTGGCCGCGGCGGACGGGGCCTTGAGGGTGCCCAGGTACTTGTGCCAGAGGTGGTTGGGGTCGTTCTCCACCACCTCGACGATCTCCCGCATCTTGGCCAGCGCCGCGGGTTCGCCGTCGTACACGTCGCCCTGGAGCATCTTCAGCACGTCCAGGCGGTAGCGCGGGTCCTGGACGAACGCCGTGAACAGGATGTTCAGGCGGTAGTAGATCTGGATGAACTCGTACCAGTTGTTCACCGCGCCGCGCAGCGTCTTGACGTAGGTGTCGAAGCGCTCCTTGCGGAAGTCGCCGGCCTCGTGGGCGGCGATGATGTCGGCGGTGGCGAGGCGGGCGCTGTTGAGCGCGACGCTGACGCCGCTGGAGAAGATCGGGTCGACGAACCGCGCGGCGTCGCCGATCATCACGAGGGAGTCGTCGGCGATCTTGGTGAGGGCGTAGCTGTAGTCGCCCTCGGCCTTGAACGGCTTGACGCGGCGGGCGTTCTTCAGGGCGTCCTGCAGCGCCGGGCGGCTGCCGATGGTGTCCCAGAAGAAGGTTTCCAGGTCGTCCTTGGCGGCCTTGAAGCGGGCCTTCTGGGTCACCACGCCGATCGAGGTGATCGTGTCGGTGATCGGGATCTGCCAGACCCAGGTGTCCTCGAGCGGCAGGAAGTGGATGAAGATGTAGTCCGCCTGGTCCTTGTTGACGGCCAGCGCCTTGCGGTCGAAGTCGTCGAACCAGGTGTGCACCGCGTACTGGTTGAAGACCGGGTCCGGCTCCTTGACCTTGAGCTGGCCGCCCATCATCGTGCGGCGGCCGCTGGCGTCGATCACCATGCGGACCGGGACGCCGACCTGCTGGCTGCCGACCTTCGCCTGGATGACCGGGCGGTCGCGGTCGGTGAAGTCGACGCGGTTGACGCGGATGCCGTGGTAGACCTTCGCGCCCAGGCTCTCGGCGTGCTGGAGCAGGATCTGGTCGAACTTGCCGCGGTCCACGTGGAAGGTGTGGTCGCGGTCGACGCCGGCCTGGTCGCGCTCGCTGAACAGGACCTCGGCGGCGCGGAAGTCGTGGTCGAGCCCCTGGAAGCCCAGGTGGTCGATGTCGCGTTCCTCGGCGGAGGTCCACGCGGCGCCGTACTTCTTGGGGAAGCCGGCGGCCTCCACCTTCTCCATCGCGCCGATCTCCAGCAGCACCGGGGTGGTGGCCGGCACGAGGGACTCCCCGACGTGTTCGCGCGGAAAGGTCTCGGCCTCGAACACCGCCACGGACAGGCCCGCCTTGGCGAGGTAGGAGGCGGCCGTCGAGCCGGCCGGGCCGCCGCCGATGATGCCGATGTCGTAGTCGTAGGTGGTCTCGGTTGCCTCGGACAACGTGGTCTCCTGGGTCGTGGTGGTGGGTGGGGCGGCGCCGCCGGCAGCGGGTCAGCGCAGGCTGAGCAGCAGGTCCGTGATGGCGTTGAGGTTCTGGAAGTTGGTCCCGGTCAGCTCGGTCGGCGGGACGTTGATGCCCAGCTCGTCGCGGATGTGCGTGAGCAGCTGGGCGGTGTTGATCGAGGTGAGGATCCCCCACTCGAGCAGCGGTGTGTCCGGCTTGATCTCCGTGCTGCCGGGGTCCGCCAGCAGGCGCTCCTGGACGAACTCGGTGAGCTGTTCGAGCAGTTCTTCGCGGTCACTGGCCACGGCGTACCTCCGGGAGGGGCGTTGAGGGAGGGAGGAGCCGGCGGAGAGCCCGGCACTCGTGGATTTCAACGCTTGATGATGTCATTGCTCGATGAACTCTACTAGTGTTGAATTACCCGTCAAGGGGCCAAGGCGCCCCAGCGGCCCGGCGGTTGGGCAGCAGGGGACGCCGAGCCGGGCGCCCCGGGGGCCGATCGGAGCGGTCGTCGCAGGTGAGCGGACGGCCCCTGCGGGCCGGCGGACGACGCGAACGGGAGGACCCTCATGGGCCGGGAGCGAGGCGGACCCCCTCCGGGCGAGGTGCACGTCCGGGTCGTACGGGAGCCGTCGGGCGCCGACGAACTCCGTCGGTGCATCGCCCTGTTGACCGACGACGAGCGGGAGCGCCGGCGCCACCTCGTGCCGTCGCAGCGGGCCCTGTACGCCGCCGCCCACGCCGCCCTGCGCACCACGACGGCCGCCTGCTCGGGCCGGCCCGTCGGCCGGGTCGCCTTCCGCCGGGGCGCGGCAGGCAAGCCCTACGTCGCCGGCGACCCCGGGTTGCGGGTCAGCCTGTCCCACACCGACGGGCTCGCCCTGGTCGCCGTGAGCCGGGACGGCCCGGTCGGCGTGGACGTCGAACGCCTGGTGCGGCCCGTGGACCCCCGCGGCCTGCGCCGGCAGGTGCTGTCGGACCAGGAGGCCGCGCAGTGGCCCGCGGAGCGGGACGGCCCGCTGTGCGAGGGCCTGCTGACCCACTGGACCTGCAAGGAAGCCGTCCTCAAGGCCCTGGGCACCGGCCTGGCCGGCGACCCGACCGCCGTCCGCGTCACCCCGGGCGCCCGCCGCTCCGGCCCCGTACGGCTCCACCACGCACCCGGGCCGCCCCGGCGCTGGCGGCTGCACCTGCTCGACGTGGGCCCCGGCTACCGGGCCGCGGTGGCCGTCGCGGGCGGCGGCGACGTCGTACGGCTGCTGCCGTGACCGGCCGGCCCCGCACCCGCGCCCCCCTCACGCCCCGAAGGAGACCCTCATGACCACACCCTCGCCCTCCGCACCCACCCTCCTCTGCGTCCCCCACGCCGCCGGCGTCGCCCGCGCCTTCACCGGACTCGGCCAGGCACTCGCGCCCCACGCGCGCACCGTGGCCCTGGAGTTGCCCGGGCACGGGACCCGGATGCGGGAGCCGGTGCGGGACGACTTCGCCGGGGTGCTGGAGGACCTGGTGCGCGCCACCGGCGCCCACACCGCACGGCCGTACGTCCTGCTCGGGCACAGCATGGGCGCCGCCTTCGCCTACGAACTGGCCCGCCACTGGAGCGCGCTGGGCCGCCCGCCGCGCGCCGTGCTGCTCGTGGGCCGCAACGGCCCCACCGCACGGTCGCTCCTGCCCGACCTGCACGGGCTGCCCGACGACGCCTTCCTGGACGGCGTACGCCGGCTCGGCGGCACCCCGCCGCAGCTGTTCGACCACCCCGAGCTCGTCGCCCTGTTCACCCCCGTGCTGCGCGCCGACTTCACCCTCTCGGAGACCTACGCGCCGCTGCCCGGACCGCCGTTGGCCTGCCCCCTCTGGGTGAGCGCGGGCACCGACGACCCGATGGTCGACGACGCCGGCCTGCGCGACTGGGAGAACCACGCCGACGGCGACGTCCACGTGGAGTGGCTCCCGGGCGGCCACTTCCTGCTCGACGACCCGGCGTTCCAGGGCTACGTCGCGGGGGTGCTGCGCAGGCTGCCCCAGCCGGTCGTCTGAGCGCGCGACGCCCGGGTCCCGTCCCGGCCGGCTCCAGATCAGGAGTGCGGGGAGGCGTCAGGACGACGCCCGCACCACCAGCTCCGTCGGCAGCGTGATCTGCTGCCGGTCCGCGCCGTGCCGGGTGATGTCGGTCAGGATGCGGGCCATGGTCCGCCCGAGCTCCTCCACGGGCTGGCGCACGGTCGTCAGCGGCGGGTCGGTGTGGCGGGCCAGGACCGAGTCCTCGAACCCGACGACGGCGACGTCCTCCGGCACCCGCCTCTTCCAGCGGCGCAGTTCGGTCAGGGCGCCGACCGCCATGAGGTCGGACGCGGCGAAGACCGCGTCCAGGTCGGGGGCGCGTTCAAGGAGCGAACGCATCGCGTGCGCACCCCCCTCCTCGGTGAAGTCGCCCGTCTCGACGAGGAGGTCCTCGGCGGCGACGCCGGCCTCGCGGTGTGCGGCGTGCCAGCCCGCGAGCCGGCTGCGGCCGACGTCCATGTCCGGGGGACCGGTGATCGTCGCCACCCGCCGCCGTCCGCGGCCCAGCAGGTGCCGTACGGCCGCGGCGGCACCGCCCGCGTTGTCGGCGATCACGTAGCTCAACTGCTCGTCCGCGCCCCGGCGTCCGGCCAGGACGGTGGGCAGGCCCATCTCCTCCAGCATGCCCGGCAGCCGGTCCCCGGAGTGCACGGAGAGCAGCAGCACCCCGTCCACCCGGCGGGTCGCCACCGACTCGGTCAATTGGTCGCGCTCGGCCGCGTCACGGACGAGCATCAGCTGCAGCTGGGTGCGGCTCTCCGCGCACGCGCCGCTGACCCCGCGGATGATCGCGGCGAAGAAGGGCTCCGAGCCGAGCCGGCTCTCCGACTCGGGGATCACCAGCGCCACGGCGTCGGTGCGGTTGGTCACCAGGCCGCGGGCGACCGAGTTGGGGACGTAGTTGAGTTCCTTGATCGCCGCGAGCACCCGGGCGCGCGCCTCGGCACTGACCAGGTCCGAGCCGTTGACGACACGGGAGACCGTCGTGCGGCCCACTCCGGCGTGGGCGGCGACCGTTTTGATCGTCGGACGGCGGTTTCCGGTCATGTGCTCCCCCCTCGCGCCGCGGCGGCAGGTCCCGCCACGGAGGTGACCTGCGCAATTCTTGCAGATCTGCCCCCACCGGGCGCTGCCCGGCCCGGGCGGCCGGCCGCACTTCCCCGGGGGCCGGGCGATGAGTTGTGTTCGAGTCATTGACAGACCGGGTCCGCCCCCAGGAGTCTTCGATGCGCCGAGTGGGAACGTGCCCACCCAGAGATGGGCACGTTCCCACCCTCCCGAAGCATCCCATAACTCATCACCACGGCTCTGCCGTGACCCGTGCGGAACCCGTCGCCGTCGGCGGTCCGGTGCCGCCGCTAGGAGGAGACCCATGACCACTTCCGGTTCGTTGCGCAGGAGGGCGGTGGCGGCGGCCGCGGCGCTCGGCGCGCTGGCGCTCGTGGTCGGCTGCGGCGGCAGCGACGACTCCGCCACCGGCGGCGGCAAGAAGGACGGCAAGGTCACCATCACCATGGGCCTGTACGGGGTGATGGGCCTGAAGGAGACCGGCCTCCTCGAGCAGTACGAGAAGGAGAACCCCGGGGTCGAGATCAAGGCCGAGATCGCCGGCGACGAGCAGACGTACTACACCGCCCTGCAGACCAGGCTCGCCGCCGGCAAGGGCCTGAAGGACATCCAGGGCATCGAGGTCGGCCGGGCCAAGGAGATCACCGACACCCAGTCGGACAAGTTCGCCGACTTCAGCGACGTGCCGGGCCTCGACCACTTCCTGCCGTGGAAGGAGTCCCAGATCACCACCGCCGACGGCAAGGTGCTCGGCCTCGGCACCGACATCGGGCCGATGGCCGTCTGCTACCGCAAGGACTACTTCGCGAAGGCCGGCCTGCCCACCGAGCGCGACCAGGTTGCGAAGCTCTGGGAAGGCGACTGGAAGAAGTACGTCGAGGTCGGCCGCACCTTCAAGAAGGACTTCAAGGGCGGGAAGGTCGCCTACATGGACGCGGCCAGCGGCCTGTTCAACGCCATGATCTACGGCAGCCCCGAGCAGTTCTACGACGAGAAGGGCGAGCTGGTCTACGACAGCAACCCGGTCGTCAAGGAGGCGTGGAGGCTCGCCGCCGACGCGGCGGAGGGCGGCCTGACGGCCAAGCTCCGCCAGTTCCAGCCGGGTTGGGACCCCGGCCTGGCCAACGGCACGTTCGCCACGGCCGTGTGCCCCGCCTGGATGCTGAGCCACATCAGTGAGAAGGCCGGACCGGCGAACAAGGGCAAGTGGGACGTGGCCAAGGCCCCCAAGGGGGCGAACTGGGGCGGGTCCTTCCTCGGCGTCGTCGAGCAGAGCCCGGTCAAGGAGGAGGCCAAGAAGCTCGTCGCCTGGCTGACCGCCCCCGAGCAGCAGGCGCACGTCTTCCAGGAGATCGGCAACATCCCGTCCTCGCGCCAGGCGCTGGACAGCCCCGAGGTCAAGAACGCCACGTCCGCGTACTTCAGCGGCGCGCCCATCGGACAGATCTTCGGCGCGGCGGCCCAGGAGATACCCGACAAGCAGGTGCTCGGCCGCAAGGACGGCACCATCAAGGACACCTTCTCCCAGGGGCTGACGCTGATCGAGCAGCAGGGCACCGCCCGGGACAAGGCCTGGAACACCACCGCGGAGCGCATCGAGAAGGCGGTCGGCTGACCCCCGGCCCCCGTGGCCGTGCGGGCCCGCCCGCCGCGGGCGGGCCCGCACGGCCGGCTCACCCGTCCGCTCCCAGGAAGGAACTCCGGTGGCCACCTCCACCACCCAGCCCCTGACCGGGGACGAGCCCGCCGGGCCGCCCCCGCGACCAGGCACCGCCCGGCGGCGCGGCGCGCTCCTGCACCGGCTCGACCTCAAGGGCGCCCCGTACGCCTTCGTCGCACCGTTCTTCGTGGTCTTCGCCGCGTTCAGCTTCTACCCGCTCGTCTACACCTTCTGGATCTCCCTGCACGACGTCGAGCTGGCCACCCTCGACGTCATGCAGTGGGTGGCGTTCGACAACTACGTCGAGCTGTGGGGCGATTCCCGCTTCTGGAACGCGCTGCAGAACACGATCACCATCGGCGTCATCTCCACCGTGCCGCAGTTGCTGATGGCCCTCGGACTGGCCCACCTGCTCAACTACCGCATGCGCGGCTCGCTGTTCTTCCGCGTCGCCTCGCTCGTGCCCTACGCGACCTCGGTCGCCGCGGCCGCCCTCGTCTTCACGATGATCTTCGAGCGCGACTTCGGCATGATCAACTGGGCGCTCGGCTCGGTCGGGATCGCCCCGGTGGACTGGGAGGCCGACAAGTGGCCCGCCCAGGTGGCCATCTCCACCATCGTGATCTGGCGCTGGACCGGCTACAACGCCCTGCTCTACCTCGCCGCCATGCAGGCCATCCCGGCCGACCGCTACGAAGCCGCCTCCCTCGACGGGGCCTCCCGGTGGCAGCAGTTCACCCACGTCACGGTCCCCGGGATCCGCTCCACGATCGTCTTCACCATCGTGCTCTCCACGATCGGCGCCACGCAGCTGTTCGGTGAGCCGCTGATCTTCGGCCAGGGGCCCAACGGCGTGACCGGCGGCGCGGACAACCAGTACCAGACCCTGGGGCTGCTGCTGTACGAGGAGGGCTGGAAGAACTACCAGATGGGCCGCTCGGCGACCGTCGCCTGGGCCATGTTCCTGCTGCTCCTGCTCGTCTTCCTCGTGCAGCGCGTCGTCCAGCGCGTCCGCTCCCGTACGTCCTGACCCGGAGTCCCCATGACCCTGCACAGTCTCCCGGCACAGAACGCCACCGCGGGCCCGGCCGCACCGGGGAAGGCGGCCCCCCGGGGCGGCCGCCGGCTGCTGCGCCAGCGCGCCGGGCGCCAGCACCACGCCGGCCCCCTCACCTACGTCCTGCTCGTCGTCATGGCGGTGCTGTCGCTCTTCCCGCTGTACTGGACGATGGTGGCCGCCTCGACCGACAACACCCGTGTCAGCCAGACCCCGCCGCCGTTCCTGCCGGGCCCGAACCTGTTCAGCAACCTGGCCCGCGCCTGGGACGAGGCGGCGATGGGCAAGGCGATGGTCAACAGCCTCATCGTGGCCGGGGTGATCGCCCTGTCCACCGTGCTGTTCGCGACGCTCGCCGGGTTCGCCTTCGCCAAACTGCGGTTCACGGGGCGCAACGCCCTGCTCACGCTGGTCATCGGGACCATGCTGGTGCCGCCGCAGCTCGGCGTCGTACCGCTGTTCATGATGATGGCCGACCTCGGCTGGTCCCAGCAGCTGCCCGCCGTCATCTTCCCGACCCTGGTGAGCGCGGTGGGCGTGTTCTTCATGCGGCAGTACCTGTCCGAGGCCCTGCCGGACGAACTGGTCGAGGCGGGACGCGTGGACGGGGCGCACTCGCTGCGGATCTTCTTCAGCATCGTGCTGCCCGTCGCCCGCCCCGCGATGGCCGTCCTGTTCATGATCACGTTCGTGCACGCCTGGAACGACTTCTTCTGGCCGTTCGTGGTGCTCGACATGACCAACCCGACCGTCCCCGTCGCCCTCACCCAGCTCAGCGCGGGGTACGTCCGCGACCAGTCGCTGATCATGGCCGGGGCCCTGCTCGGCACCCTGCCGCTACTGGCGATGTTCGTCGTCTTCGGCCGCCAGATCGTCAGCGGCATCATGGCGGGAGCCGTCAAGGGCTGACCGCCGCATCCACGCCCAAGTCGGTTGCCGTGCCGCTCTGTTGGGCCGTTCGGAGCCCTTCCCCACCGGATCGTCCGCGACCGTCGCACACCACCACCTCGAAAGGACTCACGTGGTCACCGCAGCACAGCAGACCGCGTCCGCCCCGGACGCCGCCCGCGCTTTCCCCAAGGGCTTCCTCTGGGGCTCCGCCACCGCTTCCTACCAGATCGAGGGGGCGGCCGCCGAGGACGGCAGGACGCCCTCCATCTGGGACACCTACGCCCGCACCCCGGGCCGGGTCCGCAACGGCGACACCGGCGACATCGCCACCGACCACTACCACCGCCGGCGCGAGGACGTCGCCCTCATGGCCGAACTCGGCCTGGGCGCCTACCGCTTCTCCCTCGCCTGGCCCCGCATCCGGCCCACCGGCCGCGGGCCCGCCGCGCAGAAGGGCCTCGACTTCTACCGGCGCCTCGTCGACGACCTGCTGGACAAGGGCATCCAGCCCGTCGCCACCCTCTACCACTGGGACCTCCCGCAGGAACTGGAGGACGCGGGCGGCTGGCCCGAGCGCGCCACGGCCGAGCGCTTCGCCGAGTACGCGGCCCTCGCGGCGGACGCCCTCGGCGACCGGGTGAAGACCTGGACGACGCTCAACGAACCCTGGTGCAGCGCCTTCCTCGGCTACGGCTCCGGCGTGCACGCCCCCGGCCGCACCGACCCGGTCGCCGCCCTGCGCGCGGCGCACCACCTCAACCTCGCCCACGGCCTGGCCACCCGGGCGCTGCGCGACCGCCTCGGCACGGACGCGCAGGTCTCGGTCACCCTCAACATCCACCACGTCCGTCCGCTCACCGCGTCGGAGGGCGACGCGGACGCGGTCCGCCGGATCGACGCGCTCGCCAACCGGGTCTTCACCGGCCCGATGCTGACCGGCGCCTATCCGGAGGACCTGTTGAAGGACACCGCCGGGCTGACCGACTGGTCCTTCGTCCAGGACGGCGACCTCGCGCGGATCCACCAGCCGCTGGACTTCCTCGGCGTCAACTACTACACGCCGACCGTGGTCTCCGAGGCCGACGGCAGCGGCACCCACACCTCCGACGGACACGGCAACAGCGCCCACAGCCCCTGGCCGGGTGCCGACCGGGTGGCCTTCCACCAGCCGCCGGGTGACACCACCGCGATGGGCTGGGCCGTCGACCCCAGCGGCCTGTACGACCTGTTGCGCCGGCTCACCGCCGACTTCCCGGGCCTGCCGCTGGTCATCACCGAGAACGGCGCCGCGTTCGACGACTACGCCGACCCCGAGGGCCGGGTCAACGACCCCGCCCGGATCGCCTACCTCCGCGGGCACCTCGCCGCGGTCCACCAGGCGATCCAGGACGGGTCGGACGTGCGCGGCTACTTCCTGTGGTCCCTGCTGGACAACTTCGAGTGGGCCCACGGCTACAGCAAGCGTTTCGGCGCGGTGTACGTCGACTACCCGACCGGCACGCGCATCCCCAAGGCCAGCGCCCGCTGGTACTCCGAGGTGGCCCGCACCGGCGTGCTCCCGGGCGCCTGAGACACCGGTACGGCTCACCCTCCGACCCCGCGTGACGTCGCACGCCGCCCCCGGTCCCGCACCTGCGGAGACCGGGGGCGGCGTCGTGCCGTGGGAGCGGTGACCCGAGCCCGCTGGGCCGGCGGGGCGTTCAGGCCGCCGGCTGCACCTCGGAGAACTGCGCCCGCCAGTACGCCAGCGGCGTGCGGGCCGGGCTCACGTCGCCGTGCACCAGGCGGCCGACCAGGATCTGGTGGTCGCCCGCCAGGTGACTGCTCGTCAGCACGCACTCGGCGTGCGCGACGGTGGCGGGCAGGACCGGCGCGCCCGTGCGCTTGCCGGGGCTCCACGGCACGTCCGTGAAGCGCTCGGGCACCGGCGAGGCGAAGGTGCGGGCGGTGTCCTCCATGCCGGAGGACAGGAAGTTCACCGCGAAGGCCCCGCTCTCGTGGATGGCCTCCAGGGTGGCGCTGGGCTGCTTCACGCAGACCAGCAGCAGCGGCGGCGACGCCGAGACGCTGCACACCGCGCTGCACGTCAGGCCGCGCGGCTGGCCGTCGGCCGTCACGCTGGTGACGACGCTCACCCCGGTGGGCAGCGAACCCATCACGGAGCGGAACGTCGACAGGTCCACCTGGTCCAACAGGGTTTCGACGGGCTGGTGTCGGTCGGACATCACAGGATCCTCACGGGTCAGGCCGAGTCGGGCCAGGGGGTCGCGGACGGAGAGGGCGGGCGCCGTGCGCACGGCGCGCTCACCCGACGCTGGTGATGCGTTCGACGAGGGCCGGCCGGTCCGTCTTGCCGTTGGCCGTCAGCGGCAGCTCGGGGACGGTGTGCACCGCGTCGACCACCATGTACAGCGGCAGCCGGTCCGCGCAGTCCCGCTTGAGGTCCAGCAGCCCCGGGCCGCTCGGCCCCTCGGGCACCACCACCGCGTGGATCTTGGCGTCCAGGCCGTCGCCCACGACCACGCAGGCCGCGGCGGCGACCTTCGGGTGGGAGCTCACCACGGCCTCGATGTCGCCGAGTTCGATACGGTGGCCGCGCACCTTGACCATGTGGTCGCGCCGGCCGACGTACTCCAGCATCCCGTCGGGGCCCATCCGGCCGATGTCACCGGTGAAGTAGGCGCCCTTCTGCGGCTCGCGGCCCCAGTAGCCGAGCATCACGGTCGGTCCGCTCACCACGATCTCGCCCTCGCGGGCGCGCGGCGGGTGCAGCCGTATCCGGTCGCCGGAGGCCGGGGCGCCGATCGGCAGCGGGCGGGTGCTGCCGAGGTCGCGGTCGGTGACCTCGTAACTGGTGCACACATTGGTCTCGGTGGGCCCGTACCAGTTGAACATCCGCACGTCCGGCCACGCCTTGCGCAGCTCGTGCACCTGCTGGACCGGGAACGGCTCCCCGGCGAAGACGCACACCCTGAGCGCCTCGGGCGGATCGCCGGCCAGCAGGTCACCGCGCTGCATCATCAGGATCAGCGCGGACGGCACCGAGTACCAGACGCTGATCCGCTCCCGCTGCAACAGCGCGACCAGCTGCGGCGGGTCGTAGGCCAGGCCCTCGGGGACCAGCACCACCGACGCGCCCGCGTGGAAGGCGGCGTACAGGTCGAAGACGGACAGGTCGAAGTTGAACGGGGCGTGGTTGGACAGCCGGTCCGTGGCGGTCACGCCGACCTCGGCGACCGCCCAGGTGATGAAGGCGAGCGCGTTGCGGTGGCTGATGCACACGCCCTTCGGTTCCCCGGTCGAGCCGGAGGTGTAGAGGATGTACGCCGGGTCGTCGGGCTCGCCCGCGTGCACGGGCGGCGCCGCCGAGGCGGGTGCCTCCTCGCGCACGGCGTCGAACGCGGCCAGCGGCAGGTCCGCCTCCCAGCCGGACCCCTCGGCCCGCCGGATGCCGTCGGCGTCGGCGACCACCAGCGCCGGGGAGCAGCCGGCCGCGATGCGGCGCACCCGCGCCGCGGGGTTGTTGGCGCTGACCGGGACGTACACCGCGCCGACGCGCAGCGCGCCCTGCATCAGGGCGATGGCGTCCAGTGTCTTGTGCGTCCACAGCACGACCCGGTCGCCGGGGCGGACCCCGCGGCGGTGCAGGGCGGCGGCGTAGCGGTCGGCGAGTTCGTCCAGCTCCCGGTAGCTGGCGACGCCCTGGGCCGAGCGGACGGCAGGCGCGTCCGGGGCGCGCCGGGCGGAGTCGATGACGAGCTGGTGGAGCCTCACAGTCCCATCTCCTTCACGATGAGTTGGCGTTGGATGTCGGAGGTCCCGGAGAAGATCGTGCTGGGCACGGCGTCGCGCAGGGCGGCCTCGATGCCGTCCTCGCGCAGGTAGCCCCGCCCGCCGAAGATCCGTACGGCGTCGGTGGCCGACGCCAGCACGCCCTCGGAGACGGCGAGCTTCGACAGGGCGACCTCGAGCACGGACGGCTCGCCCCGGTCCATCGACCAGCAGGCCCGGTACAGCAGCAGCCGGGCGCTCTCCAGGCGCAGTGTGATGTCGGCGATCCGGTGCGAGACCGCCTGGAAGTCGCCGATGCGTCGCCCGAACTGCCGGCGGGAGCGTGCGTGGTCGACGCACTGCCCGAGCAGCCGGTCCAGCAGGCCGACGTAGAGGGCGAACAGACAGGCCCGCTCCCAGCCCATGGAGTGCTGGAAGATCGCCGCGCCGCCGCCGACCGTGCCGAGCACCTGCTCGTCGGGGACGAAGCAGTCCTCGAAGGTGACCGCGCCGGCGGGCACGGAGTGCATGCCCATCTTGTCGTAGGGGCGGCCCACGACGACGCCCTCGGCCGTCCGGTCGACGACGAAGCCGGTGACGCCGAGGAACCCGGCCTTGGGGTTGACGGTCGCGTACGTGACGTACACGTCGGAGGCGGGCCCGTTGGTGACGAAGCTCTTGGTGCCGTTGAGCAGCCAGCCGCCGTCCGTGCGGGTCGCGGTCGTGGACAGCGCGGAGGAGTCGGAGCCGGCCTCCGGCTCGGTCATCGCGTTGCCCGCGATCAGCCGGCCCGAGGCCAGGCCCGGCAGCAGCCGGCGCCGTACGGCGTCCGTGCCGAAGGCGACGACCGGCATGGCGCAGGCGAAGGTGTGCGCACCGGCGGCGAACACCAGGCCGGTGTCGGGGCAGCCGCGGCCCACCGCCTCCACGACGCGCGCGGTGTCCAGGGCGCCCAGGCCCCCGCCGCCGTACTCCGTCGGCAGGGGCGCGCCGAGCACGCCGATCTCGCCGAGCGCCAGCCAGTCCTTGCGGTCGTAGAAGCCGGTGCCGGGCGGGTCCGGGAAGGCCGCCCGCGTCGCCTCCAACACCTCGTCGTAGCGGGCCTGTTGCCCGTCACTCCAACCGAACTCCACGTGTGCTCCTGGGATACGGGGAAGGGGACGCCCTCCCGGGTCGGGCGGTGCGCGGGGCCGTCCCCGCCTCACCTCAACGGGTCAGTGCTGCTCGGGCACGTGGCGCAGGTTGCGCGGGCCGACGTAGCGCAGCCGGGGGTGGATGCGGCCCTGCTGGGCGCGCTGCTCCTCGGCGTGGGCGAGCCAGCCGGCCACCCGGGCCGCCGCGAACATGGGGACGAACAGGTCGGAGGGCATGCCGAGCATGTGGTAGATCGCGGCCGCGTAGCAGTCCACGGTCAGGTAGGGGCGGGGCCCCTTCGAGGGGTGGGCGGCGGTCCGTACGGCGTCCAGCACCTGGAGCACGTGGTCGCTGCCGGGGTCGCCGCGGAAGCGCCGGGCCGCGTCGCGCAGCGGCCGCACCCGGGGGTCCTCCTCGGCGTAGGACACCGGGCGGCGGGCCGCGGCGGCGTCGGCGCGGCCGCGCAGGTAGGCGGCCACCGTCCGGGGGTCGGTGTCGCCGCTCGCCAGGTCGATCACCTGGTGGGCGGCGCCGCCGTGCAGGGGGCCGGTGAAGGTGGCGAGCGCCACGGTGATGGTGGCGAAGGTGTCGGCGCCGGTGGCGGCCGCGACGCGGGCCGCGAACGCCGAGGCGTTGCAGCCGTGTTCGGCCTGGAGGATCAGGCACAGGTCGACCAGCCGCACCCGCTCCGGGTCCCGGGGCAGGCCCAGCAGGTGCAGGATGTTCTCGGCGTGGCTGAGGTCGGGGCGGGGCCGGGGCAGCGGGCGCCGGGCACGGGCCGCCTGCTGGGTGGCGAAGATCGTGGGGATGCGGGCGATCAGCCGTTCCCCGAGGCCGATGTGGGCGGCCGGGTCGGCGTCGGCCTCGGCGGCCACGGCGAGCGCGGAGACGGCGGTGCGCAGCACCGACGAGGGGGAGGAGGCCGCGTTCGCGGTGAGGTTGGCGGCGACCGCGACGGGCAGGTCGCGGGCCGCGGCGAGCCGGGCCCGGAAGGCGGCCAGCTCCTCGGCGTCCGGCAGCCAGCCGCGCAGCAGCAGGTGGACGACCTCCTCGTAGGTGGTGCGGCCGAGCAACTCCTCGATGGGGTAGCCCCGGTAGGCCAGCCGGCCGCGCACGGGGTCGACCTCGGAGATGCCCGTCTCGCCGACCACCAGCTCCGACACGGCCTCGGGCGGTCCGGCCGCCGGTTCGGCGGGCGGGGCGGGCCGTGCGGGGACGAGCGCGGAGGCGTCCTCGGGGGCCTTCAGCCCGGACAGTTCGGCGAGGCGTTCGTCGTAGAACGCGCGGAGTTGGCCCACGGACTCGATGCGCTCGATCAGCCGGTCGTCCAGTGTGGTCCCCAGCTCGTGCTCCAGGTGGACCTGGAGTTCCACGGCCGTGAGGTCGTCCCAGCTGTTGACGGTGCGTAGCTGCAACTCGTCCCCGATGAACTCCGAGGGCATGTCGAAGACTCGGGACAACGTGCTGATGACGGGGTGCACCTGGGCCATCTCCTTGTCTGTACGTCGCTTCCCGCGCCGGGTCGCGGATGGCGGGAAGCGGGAGTGGGGGGACCGGCCGGCCGGCCGGCGGACCCCGCCCCGGCCGGCGTCAGCCGGCGAGGTCGGGCGCCTTGTCCGGGGCCTTGCCGGCGAACCGGACGACGGGCTTGTCCTGGGCGGGCGCCTGCACCAGGTCGATGCGCGCCCGCGGGAAGAGGTAGGGCAGCAGGGGCCCGGTCATCGCCGTGGTGATCAGGGCCATCAGGACCATCTCGGTGAACAGGCTGTCGTCGAGCACGCCGAGGTTCAGTCCGACGCCCAGGATGATCAGTTCGGTCAGGCCCCGGGTGTTCATCAGCACGCCCACCCCGGTCGACTCGCGCCAGGTCAGCCCGAAGGAGCGGGCCGGCAGTCCGGCGCCCAGGACCTTGCCGAGGATGGACGCGGTCAGGATGAGGGCCAGTTCGAGCCAGCCGGTCGCGGAGACGCCGGCGACGTCCACGGACAGGCCGGTGATGATGAAGTACACCGGCAGCAGCAGCTCCCCGGCGTGCTCCAGCGGGCGCAGCATGCGTTCCTGGAGCATCGCCTGGGGTTTGCGCGGCATGACCAGGCCGAAGGCGAACGCGCCGAAGATGGGGTGGATGCCGATCTTCGAGGTGGTGTAGGCGGACAGCAGCAGACCGGCGGTGACCAGCGCGGCCAGTTGGGCGCCTGAGCCCCGGCGGGAGATCCACAGGACGGCCCGCGCGAGCAGCGGCCGCACGACGCAGATCATCGCGGCACCGTACCCGGCGGACATCCAGAGGGTGTCGGTGAAACCGGTGGGCCCGGACGCGGTGACGATGGCGACCACCCCGGCCAGCAGGCACCAGGCGAGCACGTCGCCGAACGCGGCGCTGGTGAGGGCGAGCGCGCCGATCTTCGTGCGGCTGAGGTTGTTGTCCTTCAGGATGCGGGCCAGCACGGGGAACGCGGTGATGGACATGCTGACGCCCAGGTAGAGGACGAAGGAGAACCAGGGCACCTTGTCGCCGCCGACCACGGAGTGGTTGTGGTACAGCAGTGCGGCGACGCCCATGCCGAGGGCCAGTGGGGTGAGGATGCTGCCCGCGGTGACCCCGGCCACCGAGCGCTTGTTGCGCCCCATGGTGGCGCCGTCCAGTTCCCAGCCGATGGTGAACATGAACAGCAGCAGCCCGATCTGGGCCACGGTCGACAGCAACGGGCGTACCTCGGTAGGAAACAGACGGTGCGTCAGGTCGCCCGGCAGCAGTCCGAGCAGGCTCGGTCCGAGCAGGATGCCCGCGGTGATCTCGCCGATCACGGCGGGCTGGCGTATGCGCCGCGAGAGCCGGGCGAGGAGGGTGCCCGTGACCAGGATGACGGCGATCCCGGCGAAGGCGGTGGCCTGTAAGGATTCCAGCTGGTGCGGGGTCACGGCAGCTCCTAGAGCGTTGAGCGTTAAATTAATTCACCGAGCAAAGAACTCAACTGCTGATGAGTTTTGCACGCGGATCGATACGCGAACAAGGGGCCTCCCGGGGCTGGTCGGCCCCCTGTGGGAGGCGTCGGGACGCCTGCGGGGGCTGCTGCCTGGGGGGTTGCCGGGTGCTCGGGCCCGTGAAAAACTCATCCACTGTTGAGTTCACTGTATGTTGAGTTCCTGTCCGAGCAGAAGGTGGTGCCCGACCATGCGTGAACTGGTGGAGGCGATCGAGTCCCCGGACGCGGCGCCGGCCGACCTGGCGGCCCTCGGGGTGCCGCACTCCTACCGGGGCGCCGTCCTGCACAAGGCGGACGCCGGCCTGTTCGACGGCGTACCCCTGCGCGAGCGGCGCCCCGCCGACTCGCTGCACGTCGAGGAGGTGCCCACGCCCGAACCCGGCCCCGGCGAGGTGCTGGTGGCGGTCATGGCGAGCGCGGTCAACTACAACACCGTCTGGAGCGCCCTGTTCACCCCGGTGTCGACCTTCGCCTCCCTGGAGCGCTACGGCCGCCTCGGCGGGCTCGCCGCCCGCCACGACCTGCCGTACCACGTCATCGGCTCCGACCTCGCCGGGGTCGTCCTCAAGTGCGGCCCGGGCGTGCGGCGCTGGCGGACGGGCGACCGGGTCGTCGCGCACTGCGTGTCCGTCGAGCTGGAGGACCCCGAGGGCCACGGCGACCCCATGCTCGACCCCGAGCAGCGCATCTGGGGCTACGAGACCAACTTCGGCGGCCTCGCCGACCTCGCCCTCGTCAAGGCCACCCAGCTGCTGCCCAAGGCCGCCCACCTCACCTGGGAGGAGGCCGCCTCACCCGGCCTGGTCAACTCCACCGCCTACCGCCAGCTCGTCACCCCCCAGGGCGCCGGCATGAAGCAGGGCGACAACGTCCTCATCTGGGGCGCCGTCGGCGGCCTCGGCTCCTACGCCACCCAGCTCGCCCTGGCCGGCGGCGCCAACCCCATCTGCGTCGTCTCCTCCCCCGAGAAGGCCGCGCTCGCCCGCTCCCTGGGCGCCGAGCTGATCATCGACCGCAACGCCGAGGGCTACCGCTTCTGGAGCGACCCCCACACCCAGGACCCCACGGAGTGGAAGCGCTTCGGCCGGCGCATCCGCGAGCTGACCGGCGGCGAGGACGTCGACATCGTCTTCGAGCACCCCGGCCGCGAGACGTTCGGCGCGTCGGTCTACGTCACCCGCAAGGGCGGCACCGTGGTCACCTGCGCCTCCACGGCCGGCTACACCCACGAGTACGACAACCGCTACCTGTGGATGTCCCTCAAGCGGATCATCGGCACCCACTGCGCCAACTACCGCGAGGCGTGGCTGGCCAACCGGCTCATCGTCCAGGGCAGGATCCACCCGACGCTCTCGCGCACCTACCCGCTCACGGACGTGGCCCGCGCCGTCGACTCCGTCCACCGCAACGAGCACCACGGCAAGATCGGCGTCCTGTGCCTGTCCCCGACGGAGGGCCTGGGCGTCACCGACCCGGAGCTGCGCGCCCGCCACGAGAACGCGATCAACCGGTTCCGCACGGCCGCGGTCACGGACCGCGTGGTGACGGGGGTGGCGGCGTGAGCGGGGGAGCGGAGCGGGCCGCCGGCAGCGGCGGTGCGGGCGGGGGAGCGGAACAGGCCCCCGGCACCGGCGACATGGGTCGGGCAGCGGAGCAGGCCGCCGACACGGGCGGTGTGCGTGGAGGAGCGGAGCGGGCCGCCGGCAGCGGCGGTGTGCGTGGAGGAGCTGAAGGGACCCCCGGCACCGGCGGTGCCCCCGGCGAACTGCCCCGTGTCCTCGGCGTCGTCGGGCTCGGTGCCGTCGGCTCCGCACTCGTCCGGCGGGCGGCGCTCGCCGGGTACGACGTGGTCGTCCTCGACCCGCGCCCGGACGCCGTGGCCCGCCTCGACGGGCTCGTCCGGGACACGGCGCCGACCGGCCGCCTCCGACTGACCGACGACTACGCGGAGTTCGCGTCCGCCGACGTCGTCGTGGAGGCGGTGCCGGAGCGCCGCGAGGCCAAGACCGAGGTGCTGCGCGCCCTCGACCGGGTCTGCCCGCCCGCCACCGTGCTGGCCACCACCGCGTCCGCGCTGTCCCTCACCGGCCTCGCCACCGCCTCCGGGCGCCCCGGCCGAGTCGTCGGACTGCACCTGGCCCTGCCCACCGCCGAGGTCGCCGAGGTCGGCCGTACGGTCGTCGCGGACACCGCGGCCGTCGAGCGCGTCCGCGACCTCGCCCGCGCCCTCGGCCTGGACCCCGTCACCGTCGGCGACCGGGCCGGACTGGTCTCCGCCTCACTGCTGTTCGGGTACCTCAACCACGCCGTCGCCCTGTACGACCAGGGCGTCGTCGGGCGCGACGACATCGACGCGGCCATGCGGTACGGCTGCGGACTGCCGCTCGGCCCGCTCGAACTCCTCGACGTGATCGGCGCCGACACCGCCTGCGACGTCCTCACCGCGCTCGCCGACCGCCTGGACGAGCCCGCGCTGCGACCGGCCCGCCGGCTCCGGCACATGGCACTGGCCGGCCTGCTCGGCCGCAAGTCGGGCCGCGGCTTCTACGACTACCCGGCGCGGCCCGCCGGGACCGGTGCCGACGCGGGCCCCGACGCCGTCCGCCCGCTGCCCGTCCGCCGGGCCGGCGTCGTCGGCACCGGCACCATGGCCGCCGGCATCGTGGAGGTCCTCGCCCGCAACGGCATCCCCACCCTGCTCGTCGGCCGCAGCGACGAGCGCGCCAAGACCGCGTGGGAGGCGGTCGCCGCCTCCACCGGCCGCGCCGTGCGCCGGGGCCGGATGACCGAGGCCGACCAGTCCGCGCTGCTCGGCCGGCTGGAGCCGGGCAGCGACCTCGGCCGGCTCGCCGACTGCGACCTCGTCGTCGAGGCCGTCGCCGAGGACCTCGCCGTCAAGAAGCCCCTCTTCGCCCGCCTGGGCGCCCTGTGCGGCCCGGACGCACTGCTCGCGACCACCACCTCCAGCCTGCCGGTCATCGAGTGCGGCCTCGCCTCCGGGCGCCCCCGCGACGTGATCGGGCTGCACTTCTTCAACCCCGCCCCGCTGATGAAGCTGGTCGAGGTGATCCCCTCCCTGGAGACCGCGCCCCATCACCTGGCCGCCGCACGGGAGTTGTGCCGGCGGATCGGCAAGCACCCGGTGCAGTGCCTGGACCGGCCGGGCTTCGTCGTCAACGCGCTGCTCTTCCCGTACCTCAACGGCGCCGTGCGCCTCGCCGAGAGCCACTACGCGAGCACCGACGCCATCGACCAGGTCATGAAGGGCGGCTGCGGATTCCCGCTGGGCCCCTTCGAACTCCTCGACGTCATCGGCCTCGACGTCTCCCTGAGCATCCAGGAGGTCCTGCACACCGCCGACCGCCACCCCGCCTCGGCACCGGCCCCGCTCCTCGGCCACCTCGTGGCGGCCGGCCGGGTGGGCCGCAAGGCGGGTGCCGGCTTCCGGGTGTACGGCTGAGGATGCCGCGCCGGTTCCGCCGGACCGCCCGTCGCCGTCCACCCCCAGCCTCCGTTCCCGTGCGCCACCCCACTCGCCCCAGCGAAGGACCCGCCCATGAACAACCAGGCCGGTGAGAACCCGACGCCCACCCCCGCCCCCGTCCTCTCGGAGGAGTCCGCCGACGCCTTCGCCTGGTCGATGCTGCTCGAACTCGTCGGCCACGGTCTCGCGGGCCCCGCAGCCCGCGCCCCGCACGCCGCCCGCCCCGCCTCCGCCCGGCACACAGCTCGTCCTGCCCGCGCCCCGCACGCGGCCCACCCTGCCCCCGCCGAGCCGGGACGGAAGGCGAGCGAGCGATGAGCACCACGCGGACCACGGACGCCACGGACACCGTCCCGGCCGTCCCGGACAACACCGGTGCGGCCGGCGCACCCGACGAGGTCGGTGCGGCCGGTGCGGCCGGTGCCGTCCGTGCCGTCGCCGAGGACGCCCGGCGGGCCGCGCGGCGGCTCGCCCTGAGCACCGGCGGGGAGCGCGCCACCGCGCTGCGCCTGATCGCCGACCGGCTGGCCGCGCACACCGGTGGCGTGCTGGCCGCCAACGCCGAGGACCTGGCCGCGGCCCGCGCCGCCGGCCGGGACGCGGCCGTCCTCGACCGCCTCGCCCTGGACCGCGCCCGGCTCGACGCCCTCGCGGCGACCGTGCGCAGCCTCGCCGACGAGCCCGACCCGGTGGGCGGCGTCGACGGGGGTGGGGTGATGCCCAACGGCCTGGAGGTGCGCCGCGTCCGGGTGCCGCTGGGCGTGGTCGGCATGATCTACGAGGGCCGCCCCAACGTCACCGTCGACGCGGCCGCCCTGTGCCTCAAGAGCGCCAACGCGGTCCTGCTGCGCGGCTCTTCTACCGCCCGGCGCACCAACGCGGCGCTGGTCGCCGTGATCCGCTCGGCCCTCGCCGACACCAGCCTGCCGGTGGACGCCGTGTGCCTGGTGCCCGGCGTCACGCACGCCTCCGTGCGCGCCCTGATGGCGCTGCGCGGCCTGGTGGACGTCCTGGTTCCGCGCGGCGGCCACGACCTCATCCGGGCGACGGTCCGCGACTCCGCCGTCCCCGTCATCGAGACCGGCGTGGGCAACTGCCACGTCTACGTCGACGAGCACGCCGACCTCGACAAGGCCCTCGCCGTCCTGCTCGACGCCAAGACCCGGCGGCCCTCGGTCTGCAACGCCGCCGAGTCGCTGCTCGTGCACGGGGCCGTCGCCGACGCCTTCCTGCCCCGCGCGCTCACGGCGCTCGCCGCGCACGGGGTGCTGGTGCACGGGGACGAGCGGGTCCGGTCGTACGACCCGGCGGTGGTGCCCGCGACGGAGGACGACTGGGGCCGCGAGTACCTCGCCCCGGAGCTGTCCGCGGCCGTGGTCGGCTCGCTGGACGAGGCGGTCGAGCACATCCGCCGGTACGGCACCGGGCACACGGAGGCCGTCGTCAGCGACTCCCAGTCCGCGGTGCGGCGCTTCGTGGCGCTGATGGACACCGCGGTCGTCGCGGTGAACGCCTCCACGCGCTTCGCGGACGGCGGCCAGATCGGGCTGGGCACCGAACTCGGCATCTCCACGCAGAAGCTCCACGCGCGCGGCCCGATGGGACTGGCCGCGCTGACCACCACCACCCACGTCCTGGTGGGTGACGGACACGTCCGGGACGGAGCCGCCGTACCGGAGACGTGAACAGGAGGACCGGCCATGTACGTGCGCATCATCACCGAGACCCGGCCGTCGGGCTGGCTGCTGTACGCGGAGGAGACACCCGAGCGGCGCCACCTGTCCCTGCCGCCGGCCCTGCCCGTCCCGTGGCTGGGGCTGGCCGGTGTCGAGGAGGACCCCGCCGAGCCCCACATCGTGCGCGGCATCGACTGAACGCCCGCCCGCCGTACGGCCCGACGCGGGCCGGGGCCGTCAACCGATCGCGTAGGAAGGCAGTTCGCCGGAGAGCACCTTGCGCTCCTGCAACCGGGTCAGCCGGGTGACCACCACGAAGGTGAGGGCCGCGGCGGCGATGTCGAGGCAGTCGGAGAACAGCATCGTCCCGGCGGCCTCGCGCAGTTCGTCCGCCGTTTCCGCCCGACCGTAGCCGCGGTCGGCGAACCGGCCGACGAAGAGGTCGGCGAGCCACACGGTCCACCAGGCGTTCACCGGCGCGTGCCCGGACCGCACGCCCCACGGAGCGCTGGCGTCCCAGCTGTCCGCGACGATGCGGCGCGGGAACCAGAGGTTCACCACCGGGCAGAACCAGGCGCCGATGGTCCAGCCGCGCCGCAGACGGTGCCGGGAGGCGTCGAACACCTCGGCGTTCACCCGGATCCGCCACAGCCAGCACAGGGCGACGACGGCCGTGGCCACCAGCGCGGCACCCTGCGCGACGCCGGCTGCGGCGAAGAGGGTGTCCGCCCGGTCCGCCCGGTCGATCAGGCCGGCGCCGGTGCCGCCGTCGGCCAGGTCCCCGGCCACGTCCCTCTGCAGCAGGTCCGCGGAGCAGGCGAACAGGTCACTGGCGACGACGAGTCCGAGCAGCACGGCGGTGGCGCGCGCGAGCGCGGCCGGCGGGCGCAGCCGGAGGCCGGGAGGACCGGCGTACGGCGGAGCCGGCATGGGCGTGGTCATCAGGAGGTCCCCCGAGCGGACGAGATCCGGGCCGGCGCCCGGTTCTCCCCGAACCGGCGCGGCTGCGCTGGTGCCGGCGTGCGTGCGAGGACGTACGCGGGCACTGGAACATACGGTCGAATGCCGTCCCGCGTCCACTCGGTTGCCGGTGCCCGCACGGCCGGACGACCGTGGCGGCCGACGGTGGCCCGACCGCTGCCGGGCCGCCGCGGTGCGGCCGGTGTCAGGGACCCGGTACCGCCGACGCCGGGAGGACGCGGATGCGCACCCCGGTCCGCCCCCGGGCCGGTGTTCCGTCCCGCGGTACGGGCCGCTCGACCGCGCGCGTCGGGCCGGCCACCGGCACCAGGTCGTCCGGGTGGACCACCTCACGCGGCGGGGACGGCCGGGTCCGCGGCAGCTCGCGCGCGTCCACGCCGGCCAGCCCGCGGGCGACCACGCGCCCGTCCTCGTCGAGCAGTTCGACCGGGTCGCCGGCCGCGAAGTGGCCCTCGACGCCGGTCACGTCCGCCGCGAGGAGCGGCCGGTTGTCCTGGACGACGGCGCGGGCCGCGTCCGCGGTGAGCCGTACGGCACCGCGCGGGGTGCTGGCGTGCTCCAGCCACAGCAGGTGGTCCGCGGCGCGCTCGCCGGTGCGGTGGAACAGGGTGCCCGTCCCCCGGCCGGCCAGGGCGTCGGCGGCGTGCCGGGCGGCCGTCAGTACGACCGGGATGCCGGCGTCGGTGGCGATCCGCGCCGCCTCCACCTTGGTGACCATGCCCCCTGTGCCCACCCCGGCCAGGCCGGCGCTGCCGAGTTCGACGTCCCTCAGGTCGCCGGGCCCGCGCACCTCGGCCAGCCGGCGCGCGCCGGGGCGGCCCGGGTCGCCGTCGTAGAGGCCGTCGACGTCGGACAGCAGGACCAGCAGGTCGGCGCGGACCAGGTGGGCGACGAGGGCGGCGAGCCGGTCGTTGTCGCCGAAGCGGATCTCGGCCGTGGCGACGGTGTCGTTCTCGTTGACGACGGGCACCGCGCCCATCGCGAGCACCTGGCTGAGCGCCCGGTGGGCGTTGCGGTACTGGGTGCGGCGGCCCACGTCGTCGGCGGTCAGCAGCACCTGCCCGACGCGCAGCCCGTGGCGGGCGAAGGAGGCGGTGTAACGGGCCACCAGCAGGCCCTGGCCCACACAGGCGGCCGCCTGCTGGCGGGCGAGGTCACGGGGACGCTCGGCCAGGCCCAGCGGTGCCAGACCCGCGGCGATGGCGCCGGAGGAGACCAGGACGATCTCGGTACCGGCCGCCCGGGCCCGCGCGAGCACGTCGACCAGCGCGTCCACCCGGTCCGAGTCCAGCCCGCCGACCGCGGTCGTCAGGGAGGAGGACCCCACCTTGACGACGATCCGACGGGCCGTCAGCACGTCGGCGCGCAGCACGTCTTCGGTCCGCCCGGTCACCGCAGGACCACCAGCGGACCGTCCGTGCGCGACGGTGCGTCGCCGCCGGGATCCGGGGTCGGTCCGACGGTTCGGGCGCTGACGGTGTCCATGACGGCGGGGGCCTCCGGGCGGGGGGTGGCGTGGTCCGTGTGCGGGGCGGAAGCGATGCCAACATCCGCAGAAGGCACAGGTGTTGAGTCGCCAAGTCGGCGCACCTCGCGCAGCAGCGCGTGCACCGTCTCCACGACGAGCACCGGTCGCTCGTACGGCAGGTCGTGCCCCTGGCCCGGGACGAGCTGGAGGGCCGCCCCGGGGACGGCACGGGCGAGCCGGCGGGCCTGGTCGGGCGGGGTGTAGCGGTCCCGGGTGCCGACCAGGACCCGGGTGGGCACCCGGGCCAGGGCGGCCAGGCGCCCGGCGCAGTCGTGAGTGGTGAGCGCGGCGAGGAACTCCGCGATGGTCAGCACCGGTACGTCCCGCAGTGCCCGCGCGTCGGCGCGCGCGGCCGCGCCCCGCCCGTCCCCGCCGAGCAGCGCCCGCCACAGCGGGGCCGTCGTCGGGTGGGAGAGCGGGCCGGTCAGCAGCCGGTGCACGGCGCGGGCGCACCGGGGCGAGCGCAGCAGCGCGTCGGTGGTGTGCCGCCGGGCCAGCGCCTGGCGGCGGTCGAGGCGGTGGGCGGACGGGGGCGGGACGTCACCCACCCCGTCCAGGCAGGTGGAGACGAGCGCGACGCCCGCGATCCGGGTCCCGAACAGGCCGGGGTGCCGGGCGGCCAGCTGCTGGATCGCCATGCCGCCCATGGAGTGCCCGACGAGCAGGACCGGACCGCCGTACGACGTCGTCGTCGCCTCGAGGACCCGGGCCAGGTCGTCGCCGAGCAGGGCCATGTCCAGCCGGGCCGAGCCGCGCCCGGAGGCGCCGTGGCCGCGCTGGTCGTAGGTGACCGTGCGCAGGGCCGGGAAGCCGGGGCGGGGCCGGGCCAGCGCGTCGACGTGGGGCCGCCAGTCGCGCGCGGACATGGTCCAGCCGTGCGCCAGCAGCACCGTGGCGTCGGCGTCGGCGGGGCCGTGGGCGCGTACCGCGAGGTCCGCGCCGTCGTCGGTGCGCACGGTGCGGTGCGTCCGGCCGGGGCGGGCCGGGGCGGGCGGCGTCACGACGCCGGTCCGGAGCCGGCGCCGGCGACGCGGGGACGGGGTCCCCGGGCGCGTGGCGGCCGTTCGGCGCGGGAGGTCCGGCCGCGGGTGCAGAGGGAGGCGAACTCGGCGAGCTGCCAGGCCTGTTCGACCTGGCGGCAGGTCATGCCGAGCGCGCCGGCGATGCGCCGCGGGCCCCAGCCGTGGTGGCGCAGGAACCACACGTACGCCGGGCGCTCCCGCTGCTGGGGGCGGAGCCGGCGGCGTTCGTCCGCGAGGAGGGCGTCGAGCTCGGGATCGGGGGCTCCCAACGACGCCGCGATGCGCAGCAGTTCGCGGCGCTCGCGGACGTTGAGGCCGCCCCAGATGCCGGTGCTCTCCTCGTGCCGTAGGGCCTCGCGCAGGCAGTCGCGGGAGACCGGACAGCGGGCGCAGACCCGCTTGGCGGGAGCCTCGGGGTCGTGGTCGCCGGACCTGCCGGCGGACGGGAAGAAGGTCTCGGGGTCGGTGTCACGACAGGCCGCGCGCTCCACCCAGGGGTCGGTGCCCGCGCGCTGGGGTGCCGGTGCGTACATGGCGGTCGGCCCTTTCTCGACGGAAGGCGGCCGTATCTGACCCCACGATAAACTCAACAAGCGATGATTTCAATGCTTGTTGAGTTCCCTCCGGGTTACGTCCCGGTGTCCGGCCTGTGCGCCGACGGTGTGGTTGAGATTTGGACGATCGGTGCAGGTCCGATGGATTCCACGAGCGTTGAAATTCACCCTTGATGAGTCAACTCCCTTGTCGTACCGTCGCTTTCGTAAGCCACCGCCGAAGCCCGCGAGGGCGTCGGGGCGCCGACATGCCCGGCACCGGCTCGCGCAGCCGCGGCCTGCTGAGAGCGCCCCCGGCGGAAGTGTCACGTCCGTGCCCCCCGGTCATCGTCACCGCCGGGCCGACGTTTCTTGTTCGCGCCGTCAAACGGCGCTCGCAACGGGGGAGCGCGACCGCGCACTGGGGAGTGCGCGGCGTGCGGGGAACTTCCGAGGTGAGGGCTGCTCGTCGCCGCGCGGTGCCCGCTGTCCGGGCCCGCGACGGCCGGTTTCCGCCCGCCGGGCGCGGGCTCGTGCACGCACGCCACGTCACAGCGTCCTTGGAGACCCCATGCCCGTCGTCAGTGCACCCGTGGTCGTCCTGCCGCGTCACCAGGTCACCACCGAGGAAATACTCGAGCGGATCGAGGAGGTCTACCCGGACCACCCGCGTCTCGCCCACCTCAAGCGCTTCATCCGCGCCACCACCGTACGGACCCGCTGGTACACCCGTCCGCTGGCCGAGCAGTGGTGCACGGACGGCTCCGTCGCGGACCGCACGCGCCGGCACCTCCAGGACTCCCTCGAACTGGCTGAGTCGGCCGCACGAGGCGCCCTCCTGGAGGCGGGACTGCGCCCCGAGGACGTCGACGCCGTCGTGGTGGCCAGCGCCACCGGCCACAGCATCCCGGGGCTCGACGTCCCGCTCCTGGACAGACTCGGGCTGCGGCCCTCGGTGCGCCGCATACCCGTGACCCAACTCGGCTGCGGCGGCGGGGTCTTCGGCATCTCCACGGCCGCCGAGCTGGTCACCGCGCGTCCCGGCAGCACCGTGCTCGTGGTGTGCGCCGACGTGTTCAGCCACTACCTGCACCAGGGGGACACCGGCCTGGACGGCATGATCTTCAAGGGGATCATCGGGGACGCGGCCGGCGCGTGCGTGGTCACCTCCGACGCACGCGGTCCGCACCTGGAACTGCGCGACTCCGGGGAGTGGCTGCAGCTGCACCGCGGCAGCGATGTCGTGGGCTCGTTCGTCGACGACGACGGGCTGCATACCTTCAACTCACGGCGCCTGCTCCCCACGATCGCCGGGGTCATGCCCCACGTGAAGGAGTGGTTCGGGCGCGCGGGGTCCGACGGCATGCACGCCGGTCCCGACTTCGTGGTCTCCCACACCGGGAGCTCCAAGGCGCTGGACGCCGTCGTGGCCGGCCTCGGGGCCGACCCGGAACTCTTCGGCCTGGCCCGTGACTCACTGCGCGAGGTGGGCAACGTGGGCTCGGTGTCCGTCCTGGAGGTCATGGAACGGACGTTTCGCAAGCCGCCCGAGGACGGTGCGCACGGCCTCGTGGTCTCGCTCGCCCCGGGCGTGTCGGTGATGGCGCTCCGGGTGGTGTGGCACGGCTGAGCCCGAGGCGCGGAGGGGTGGGTCCGGCGCGGACCGGTGAGGGCCCGTCGGGAACGCGCCGACCGCGGAGGGGGTGGCCCCGCGCAGTGGGACACCGGGGGAGGGGGGTGACCTTTCGGGTGTGGCCCCTCGCTGGTCGGCTGCCCCGTGTCGCCGGCCGGCTCAGTCCGCCGCGGGGTCGTGCGGCCGGCGGGGTGCCAGCGTCGCGGACAGCCGCAGCTCCAGGGCCGGCACCACCCAGGCGATGAACTCCTCGAAGTCCATGGAGGCGAGCGGCTGGATCCGGAGCACGTACCGCATCAGCGCCAGCCCCGCGAGGTGGCCGGAGGCCAGGGCCGCGCGGGTCGTGGCGTCGGGACGCTCCTTGTAACCGGACGCCTGGGCCCAAGCCTTGGTGCTGGCCTCGATGCGCTCGCGCAGCATGTCCGAGGTGGCGCTGTCGGCGAGGCCCGCCCGGTAGATGGCGGTCATCGCGTAGCGCGTGCTCTCGTGCTCCCAGAACGAGAAGTACGTCTGGGCGATCCACGTCGCCTCGGTGGCGGCCGTGTCGACGTCCGGCATGTTGTCGAAGCTCGCCGAGACGCTGAACGAGGAGTTGATGGCGGCGTCGAAGACGCCCTCCTTGTTGCCGAAGAAGTGGTGGACGAGTGCCGGGTCCACCTCCGCGTCCTCGGCGATGGCCCGGATGGTGGTGCGCGCGTACCCCCGGTCGGCGAAGAGGTGCAGTGCCGATTCGAGGATCTGCTCGCGGGTGCCGCTGTCACCGGGGCGGCGTCCACTGCGGGCGCGTCGCGGGCGCGTGTCCTTGGCGGACGCCGAGGCGGCCCGGCCGCCCGACCCGGACTTGCGGGGGGCACTCGTCGAGTCGTATGTCTGCCTGGATGTCATGGGATCACTGCACTTCGCGGGGGGGTTCGAGCGATTAATTCACCGCATAGTGAAAACATCCTAGCAGGCGCTCCGGAGAGCGTCCATCCGCGGGCTCCGGCACGGGACCGCCCACCCGTGGCGGCCCGTTGGTCGACACAAGACTTCCCGCTCCGAGGGGAAAGATACTGCGGAAGTGGAATCCGACGGGAAGTCGGCGGGGGATCCGGCGCCGGCGTGCGGCCGGGGTCGAGGGGAGGGGCGGCCCTGCCGGTGTGCGGGCCGCGAGGGAAGTGGAAGTGGGGTGCGCGGTCGTGGTGGGCGTGGTGTCGTGGGCGGCACCGGAGCTGGAGTCGGTTCCCTTGGCCCTGCGTCGCCGCGAGCCCGAGCCGCCCTTCCGGCCCCCGACCCTCACCGCCCCCGGCGCCGACCGGAGCCCACGCCGTCCTCCCAGGCCCGCGGCCCCGGAGCTCCCGGCGCCCCGCACCACCGAATCCCGAGCCGCCCGCCCCCCGAACCACCCCCGCCTCACACCCCCTCGTCCACACCTCCCACCCCGAGCAGCGTCCGCCGAAGCCCCGGTGCGATCGTCGCGATCAGGGTCTCCACGTCCGGCGCGGCCACCGCCCGGACCCCGATGAGGTGCCGGACGAGAGCGACGCCGCCGAGCTGGGCGCCGAACAGGGCTGTGCGGAGCTCCGCGTCCTCGCCCGGGAGTTCGTGGTCGACCATCGCGTTGAGCGCCTCGGCCATGCGGCCGCGCAGCACGCGGGAGGCCTCCGCGTCGGACAGGGCGATCCGGTACAGCTCGACCAGCGGGGACTCCTCCTCCTCGCCGGGCTCCCACAGGGTGAGGTAGATGCGGGCCAGCCGGGCGGGCAGGTCCTCGTCGACGCCCTCGGCGACCGCCGGGCGCAGCAACCCCGCGACCTTGACGGTGCGTTCGACGAGGGCGCCGAGCACGGCGGCCTTGTCGGGGAGGAGTTCGCGGGCCTGGGCCAGGTCCAGGCCCGCCTCCTCGGCGAGTTCGGCGAAGTCGGTCTGGCGGTACCCCTTGCGGGTGAAGAGGGTGCGGCCCGCGGAGACCAGGGCCTGGGTGGCCTCGACGCGCGCCTCCGCCGCGTCCACTGCGCTGGTGACGGTCATGGTGGGCATCTCCCGTGGGTCCTCGGCCGGTCCGGGCGTTAATTCACTCTCCAGTGAAGTCTGTCTCTGTTGAATTAGTCAAGCGGCTCTGCGATGATTTCAACACTCGATGAGTTATTCGGCGTTCGCCGCCCGAGGAGGAATCGTGCAGTCCATCGGCATCACCGGAGTGGGCTCGTACCTGCCCGAGGCCATCGTCAGCAACGCGGAGATCGGGCACGGGGCCGGCGTGACCGACGAGTGGATCGTCCGCAAGACCGGCATACGCGAGCGGCGCCGGGCCGCGCCCCACCAGGCCACCTCCGACCTCGCCGCGGCCGCGGCCGAACACGCGCTGCGCCGGGCCGGGTTGTCGGCCGACCAGCTGGCGTACGTGGTGGTCGCCACCTCCACGCCCGACCACCCGCAGCCCGCCACCGCGGCGCTCGTGCAGGACCGCATCGGCGCCCGCGGGGCCGCCGCGTTCGACGTCAACGCCGTGTGCAGCGGCTTCGTCTACGCCCTGAAGACCGTGGAGAAGCTGCTGGCCGCCGCCGCGCCCGGCGAACCCCGGCACGGGCTGGTGATCGGCGCCGACCTGTACTCCCGCATCCTGGACTACGCCGACCGCCGCACCGCCGCGCTGTTCGGGGACGGGGCCGGTGCGGTCGTGCTCGGGCCCGTCCCGGCCGGGCGCGGCCTGCGGCACGTGTCCCTCGTCTCGCACGGCGACGCGCACGGCCTGATCCGGGTCGAGGCCGGCGGCAGCCGCCTCCCCGCCTCGCCGGTGACCGTGGCCGAGGGCGGCCACTACTTCCGGATGGACGGCCGCGGCGTGCGCGCCTTCGTCACCCGCACCCTGCCGCGCGAGGTCGGCCGGCTGCTGCGCGAGGCCGCCGTACCGCCGGACGCCGTACGGCACTTCGTCCCGCACCAGGCCAACGGCGCGATGCTCGCCGACCTCTGGCCGGACCTCGGGCTGCGCGGCGCCGACCTGCACCTCACGCTGGAGCGGTACGCCAACACCGGCGCCGCCTCGGTCCCGGTCACGCTCGCCGAGATGGACCGCAGGGGCGCGGTGGCCGCCGGTGACCTGGTGGTGCTGGCCGCGTTCGGCGGTGGCATGAGCCTCGGCACCGCCCTGCTCGACTGGACCCTCGACCCGGCCGCCCCGGCGCCGGACCCCGACCCCGTCCCGGCCGGCGAACTGCTCTCGCCGCTGAGCCGGTGAAGGGGGACGGCCGCATGAACACCCACGAGGGCACGACGGACCGCGCCGACGCCACCCCCGGGGCCCCCGCCGCCGATCTGCGGGGCCGGGTCGCCGAGTTGCATGCCCTGCGCGAGCGGGTCGAGCAGGGCGACGAACGGGCGACCGCCGCCCAGCGCGGCAAGGGGAAGCTGACGGCGCGGGAGCGCATAGGGCTGCTGCTCGACCCCGGTTCCTTCCAGGAGGTGGAGCCGCTGCGGCGGCACCGGGCGACCGGCTTCGGGCTGGAGGACCGGCGGCCGCACACCGACGGCGTGATCACCGGCTGGGGGACCGTGCACGGGCGGACCGTGTTCGTCTACGCCCACGACTTCCGCATCTTCGGCGGCGCGCTCGGCGAGGCGCACGCCCAGAAGATCCACCGCATCATGGACCGCGCGGTCGCCGCCGGCGCCCCGCTCGTGTCGCTCAACGACGGCGCGGGCGCCCGCATCCAGGAGGGCGTCACCGCGCTCGCCGGGTACGGCGGCATCTTCCAGCGCAACACCCGTGCCTCCGGCGTCATCCCGCAGATCTCCGTGATGCTCGGCCCGTGCGCGGGCGGCGCCGCCTACAGCCCCGCCCTGACCGACTTCGTCTTCATGGTCCGCGAGACCTCGCAGATGTTCATCACCGGCCCCGACGTGGTCCAGGCCGTCACCGGCGAGCGGGTCTCCATCGGCGCCCTGGGCGGAGCCGACGTGCACGCCGAGGTGTCCGGTGTCGCGCACTTCGCGCACGACGACGAGGAGACCTGCCTGGAGGAGGTCCGCTACCTGCTGTCGCTGCTGCCCCAGAACAACCGGGAGACGCCCCCCGCCGCGCTGCCCGAGGACCCGGTGGACCGGCCGTGCGAGGCCCTGCTCGACCTCGTCCCGGCCGACGGCAACCGGCCGTACGACATGCGCCGCGTCGTCGAGGAGCTCGTCGACGACGGGGAGGTGCTGGAGGTTCACGAGCGCTGGGCCGCCAACGTGGTGTGCGCGCTCGGCCGGCTCGGCGGGCAGGTCGTCGGCCTCGTCGCCAACCAGCCGCTGGTGCAGGCGGGCGTCCTGGACATCGACGCCAGTGAGAAGGCGGCCCGCTTCGTGCAGATGTGCGACGCCTTCAACATCCCGCTGGTCACCCTGGTCGACGTGCCCGGCTTCCTGCCCGGGGTCGACCAGGAGCACAACGGCATCATCCGGCGCGGCGCCAAGCTGCTCTACGCCTACTGCAACGCCACGGTCCCCCGGATCTCGGTCATCCTGCGCAAGGCGTACGGCGGCGCGTACATCGTCATGGACTCCCGGTCCGTGGGCGCCGACCTCACCTACGCCTGGCCCACCAACGAGGTCGCGGTGATGGGCGCGGAGGGCGCCGCCAACGTCGTCTTCCGGCGCCGCATCCGCGCCGCCGAGGACCCCGAGGCGGTGCGCCGGCAGCTCGTCAAGGAGTACCGGGCCGAGCTGATGCACCCCTACCACGCGGCCGAACGCGGCCTGATCGACGACGTGATCGACCCGGCCGACACCCGCCGGATCCTCGTCGAGTCCCTGCGCATGCTGCGCGCCAAGCACGCCGACCTGGCGGCCCGCAAGCACGGCAACCCGCCCCAATGACGAGCGAAGTGAGGGAACGTCACATGACGAGCACGGTCACGCACACGGACGGCTCCGCCACCGGACGGCCGGGGGCGCCCCTGGTCCGCGTCGTCCGCGGCGGCGCGCTGCCCGCCGAGGAACTCGCCGCGCTCACCGCGGTGCTGCTCTCCCGGGCCGCCGCCCTGACGGCCGGGGAGCCGCGGGATGAGCCGGTCACGGTCGTCCCCCTGTGGGAGGGCCCGGGCGCCCGCAGCACGCCCTACCGCTCACCGGTGAGCTGGCGCGACTGAGCCCCGCGCCCGGCGCCCCGCAAGCGCGGGTGGTCATGACGGCGGCCCGGGAGGTGTCCCTCCCGGGCCGCCGTCGCGTCCCGCCGGGCTCAGGAGCGCCCCGCCTCCCCGTGCTCGGCCCCTGCGGACGTGCGGGCGCCCTCGCCCGCCACCGCACCCGCCTGGGCACCGGCGCCCGTCGGCTCCGGTGCGGCGTCCAGCGGCTCCGGTGCACCGTCCTGCGTACCGCCCGTCGTCCCGTGCACCGCCTCGACGGCACGCAACGGGCGTACGTCCTCGGCGAGTCCCGCGCCCCCGGTGTACGCGTCGTCCGCGGCGTCCCGGGCCGCGGCCACCGGCGCCCCGGTCCCCGGCGCGTCCACGGTGCCCACGGGGTCCGTCTGCCAGGCCCCCTCGCTGTCCTCCAGCGGGCCCTCGCCCCACACGCCCTCGCCCGCCTCGCCCGCGTAGGGCGTCGCGACCAGGGCGTCCGAGGCGGCCCGCGGACCCGGTGCGGCCCCCGCCCCGTCCTGCGTCGCCGTGCGCTCGGGCACCCGCACCGCCACCGGTGCCGCACCGCGCGCCGTCGGGCCCTCCGCGCCGCACCAGTGGAGCAGGGTGCGCCGTACCCGGTCCTGGTGGCCCTCCGGGTCGGCCTCGCCGTCCGCCCAGGCCACGTAGCCGTCGGGGCGGACGAGCAGGGTGCTCAGGCCGGCCAGCCTCGCGGGCGGCTCCTCGACGCGGACCGGGCAGACGCGGGAACCCCACGCCTCGCCCAGCGCGGCCGCGCGGCCGGCCGGGGTGAGGTCGAGCAGCAGGAAACGGCCGTCGCGCATCAGCTCGTAGAGGCGGACCGGGGTCGCGCCCGGGCGGCGTACCGTCAGGTCCGGCACCCGCTGCCCGGCGCGCAGCGCGCGGCCGCCGCCGCGGCGGGCGTAGTCCGAGCGCAGCCCGGAGATCGCCTCGCCGGCGACGCGGCGGACCCGGCGGCTGCCGAGGAGCCGGGCCAGCGCGGTGCGCCGCAGCGCGGTGAGCGCGGGGGAGGGGCTGGTGGCGATCCAGGTGGCCCGGTCGGTGGCCCGCAGGATCCGCGCGGCCTGCGGGCGGCGCTCGGCCTCGTAGGAGTCGAGCAGCCCGGGCGGGGCCCAGCCCTGTATGCGCGCGGCGAGCTTCCAGCCGAGGTTGACGGCGTCCTGGATGCCGAGGTTGAGCCCCTGGCCGCCCAGCGGCGAGTGCAGGTGCGCGGCGTCCCCGGCGAGCAGCACGCGCCCGGTGCGGTAGTGGTCGGCCAGCCGCTGGTGGATCTTGAACCGGGCCAGCCAGGCCGGTTCGTACGGCTCCGGGTCGAAGCCCAGCGAGAGGGACATCAGCTCGCCCAGCTCCTCCAGCGTCACCGGCTCCCGGGTCCAGGGCCGGTCCCGGCGGGCGACCGCCACCCGGTACAGGCCGTCACCGTAGGGCACGGTGACCATCACCGCGCCGTTCCCGGCGAGCACCACCACGTCGTCGACGGGCGGCGGCTTGCGCAGCCGCACGTCCGCGAGGACCGGTGCGATGTCGTACGTCCGGCCGCGGAAGGCGATCCCGGACAGTTCTCGGACCGCGCTGTGCGCGCCGTCGCAGCCGACGACGTAGTCCGCGGTCTCCTCCCACTCCTCGCCGCCCGCGCGGACCTGGAGGGTGACGCCGCTGTCGTCCTGCTCCAGGCCGAACACCTCCGCGTCGCGCACCAGGGTGACGCCGAGCTTCAGCGCGTGGTCCTGCAGCACCTCCTCGGTGCGGCTCTGCGGCACGACGTGCAGGGCGGGGAAGCGGGTGTCCAGCTCGGTGAAGTCGACGACGGCTCCGCGCGCGGGGTGCAGCCGGCCCACGGGGCGTCCGTACGCGGTCAGCGCGTCGGCGTGGCCGCGCAGGTCCAGCACCTCCAGCGTGCGCGCGTACAGGCCCATCGCGCGGGACTGCGCGGAGGTGGTGAGCCGGCGTTCCAGCACCGTGCAGGAGACGCCGGCGGCGGCCAGTTCGCAGGCCAGGGCGAGGCCGGTGGGCCCCGCCCCGACGACGATGACGGAGTGGTCGGGAGTGGTGGTCATGGTTTCCTCCTGGAGACGTCGGGCAGGGGCAGGGCAGGCGCGGCGGCCCCGGCGGGCACGGCCGGCTCGCGTCCGATCCGGGCCGCCCAGGCGCCGGCACCGAGCACCAGCGCGCCGAGCAGCAGCCAGCCCGGCGCGCCCTGCCGGACCACCAGGAAGGTGACGACCAGCGGTCCGTAGGTGTTGCGGGCGGCGTTGCCCAGGCTGAAGAAGGCCAGGTAGACCTGGCGGCGGTCGTCCGGGGCGAGGTCGTAGGAGATGGCCCAGGACCCCGCCTGCTGGTGCATCTCCGCGAACGCCTGGAACGCCACGGCGACGAGCAGGACGGCCACGGCGGCGGGCGTCGGCAGTGCGCCGGTCAGGGCGAGCCCCGCGCAGCACACGGCCAGCAGCAGCCCGCTCAGCCGGAGCGCCCGGCCGCCCTCCTCGGCGGTGCGGGTGGATCGGGTGGCCCGCACCTGGAACAGCACCACCACCGCCGTATTGAGCACCAGCGTCCAGGCGATCACCGGCCGGGGCAGCGCGTCGTGCGCCAGCACCCACAGTGGTACGCCCGCCGTCAGCACGGTCACGTGCAGGCTGACGGCGGAGTTGAGCGCGGTCAGCGCGGCGAACCGGCGGTCGCGGAACACCCCGAGCCGCCGCCGCAGCGGCAACGGGCCCCCGCCACGCGCCCGTTCGCCCTCCGTGGTGCGCAACCGGGCGACCAGGACGGCGGCGAGCACGAACGACAGCGCGTTGGCGAGGACGACGGCCACGTACACGGCGTCGGCGTCGCGCACCAGCGCCGCGCCCGCGCCCAGCCCGCCGAGGGCCAGCCCCAGGTTCTGCAGGGACCGCGCCCGGCCCATCGCCCGCACCCGCTCCGCCTCGCCCACCGCGACCGCGAACAGGCCCTGCACCAGCGGGGAGGCGGCCCGGTCGGCGACGGCGAGCAGCGCCACCACGACCAGGAAGGACCCGAAGCCGGGCACGAACGGGTAGCAGACGAGCAGCGCCGCCCGCGCCAGGTGCGCGGCGACGAGCGTACGGCGGGGCCCCACCCGGTCGGCCAGCACCCCGGTGGGCACCAGCAGCGCGAAGGACGCCGCGCCCGCGACGGACAGGCCGACGCCCACCTGGCCCGCGCCCAGGCCGAGGTAGCGGGTGAAGAACACGACGGAGACGGACATGTACAGCCCGCTGCCGAGCGCGTCGACGAAGACCGCGACGAGCAGGGCCGTCGCGGTCGTGCGCACCGGGGTCCTCATGTCCCCTCCGTTCACTGTCGTCCGGGTGGCTGCCGCGCACGCGGTGCGGCCGGTCAGTAGTAGCGGCGCATGACCTCGTCCGCCCACGCGGGCTGGAAGACCTCCTCGCGCGGCCCGAACTCCCTGAGCCACGGCTTGAGGTCGAGCACCGGGGTGCCGTCCACCGCGTCGAGCCCGGCGACGTGCACGTCGAGTCCGGCGACCTTCAGCAGCCGGCAGCGCGAGACGCCGATCCGGTTGGGCCGGTTCTTGCCGCGCTGGGCGAAGATCCCGGTCAGCGGCCAGTCGGGGTTGCCGCGCGGGTGCCGGGCGCCGGTCTGCACCTGGTGCGGCGGCACCCGGTGGAAGCGGAAGACGACCTCGGCGTGGGAGAACGTGTCGAGGCCGAGCAGCGCCTCGGGCGTGAAGCGGGCCGCGTCGAGCCGGACGACCGAACGGACGTCTCCCCAGTCGTCGTCGGTGAGTTCACGCCGCTCGCTGTGCACGAACCCGATGGGCAGCACGTCGGTGAGGGCGTCGGGAGCGGAGGGCTCCCCTGCCCCGATCCCGTCGCGCACCAGCAACTCGCCCGCCGCGGCCCGCTGCACGGTCAGGTACACCTCCTCCGGGCGCACCCCGAGCAGGTCGACCAGCCGCCGCTGCAGCAGCCGCAGCAGCGCCCCGACCTGCTCGGTCCCGTAGGTCTCCCGGCACGTCACGAAGCCGACCGGGGCGGCGGAACCGGCCCGCCACTCGGGCCGGTGGGCCTCGTCGGGATCCAGCCGGTGCCACCACACCCAGCAGTGCCCGGCGGGCAGGCCCAGCAGCGCGGTGACCTCGTCCGCGAGCCGGCCGAGGGCGGCGCCGCCCGGTCCCGCGGCCGGCGAGTACAGCCTGATCACCGGCATCTCAGCGCACCTCGTTCAGCGCTTTGACGCCGATCACCATGCAGGTGCGCACCGGGATCAGGAACTCCCCGCCGTCCTCGCGGATGCCCAGCGCGTCCCGGTGGGCGGCGGGCGCCGCGGCCAGCCGGGCGCGGATCGCCCGCTCGGCCTCCTCACCGGACGACGCGATCTGGCACCAGCGGGCCACCGGCACGCCGGTGCGGCTCTCGGCCTGACCGCCGCGCGCGACCGGCACGTTGAGGCCGGCGCCGAGCAGGGCGTCCACCCACTCGGTGAGGGTGTGGCTGCGCACGTGCGTGGGGTCGTGCAGGACCTCCAGCTCGTGGTTGAGGGCGTCGACCTCCGGGTCCTCGTGGCCCTCCAGGTCGATCACGGCGAGCCGGCCGCCCGGGCGCAGCAGCCGTGCCATCTCGCGCACGGCGAGCGGCAGGCTGGGGAAGTGGTGGGGCGCGAGCCGGGACACCACCAGGTCGAACGAGGCGTCCGGGAAGGGCAGTTCGTCGACGGTGGCGCGCACGGCCTCCACCTCGGCGCCCCGCTCGGCGGCGAGCGCGCGGAAGGAGTCGAGCATCGAGGGCGCCGGGTCCACGCCCACCAGCCGGGCGGGCCCGTCGGCGGCGAAGGACAGCGCCAGGTGGCCGGCCCCGCAGGCGACGTCACAGATCGCGGCCCCGGTCTGCGGGCCGAGCGTCTCGTGCAGCGCCTCCATCGTCGGGCTCGACCGGTGCACCTCGCTGGTCGCGAAGTTCGCGGCGATCTTGTCGAACCGCCTGCTGGAGAGCGTCTCACTGCCGGGCATGGGTCCCCTTCCGTCGTCCGGCCGGATCTCAGGTGGCGGCGCCCGCGAGGGCCGCGAGCGTCGTGAGCGGGTCCCGGGCCGGACCGGGACCGCACGGGTGGAGGGTGTGCCCGAGCCCCGCGAGCACGTGGACGCGCACGCCCAGCGGGCGGGGCCCGATCAGCCGGCGGGCCGACCAGTCGGCGTACAGCAGCGGCTCGAAGACGGCGGGCGGCAGCGTGGCGTCGTGCTCGTCGGCGAGGTAGCCGACCAGGTCGTGGCCGCCGTAGACGAGGTCGAGCGTGTCCACGCGGGAGGTGACGAAGGCGTCCTCCTCGATCACCGTGCCGACCAGGACGACGCGTTCGGCCCGTGGCGGCGTGCCGGTGCACAGCAGCCGCAGCAGGGCATGCCCGCCCAGGGAGAAGCCGATCAGGGTCAGCGGGCCGGCCAGGAGGTGGCGGTGCGCGTCGAGGAGCCCGGCGAGACGGGCGGCGCGGGCGTCGCGGTCGGCCTCGGTGGCGGGCGCGCGGCGGTCGCGGGCGGGCATGTCGCACTGGAGCACCTGGGCACCGGAGGCGACCAGACGGTCCGTCAGCCGGGCCAGCAGCAGGTCGTCCCGGCCGTCGCCGTCCAGGACGGAGACGCTGCCGGGGCCCGCGAGCAGCACGGTGGCGCACGCCGGTCCGGGCGGGAAGGTCCGGCCGAGGCGGTACGTCGGTCCGGCCGGGTCGGTGCGCCAGGTCAGGCGCCGGTGCGCGCTCACCGGCTCACCGGCGGCAGACGGCCTCGGCGAAGTCGCCGATGCGCTGGTGGAAGTAGACGCTGATGATCTCCTCGTGCAGGGCCTCGCCGTCCAGCGTCGGCACCACGGCCTCCGGCTCGTCCGGCACCGGTGCGACGAACCCGCGCTCGGCGAGCTCGGCGAAGACGGAGGCGAACGGCTCGTCGTGGAAGATCTCGACGCCGAACCGGCGGCGGAAGCGCTCGGCGCGGATCGGCTGGTTGGCCTTGAACGCGAACCCGAGGACCATGCCCATGGCCTGGTGGCCCGTCAGTCGGCGTCCCGGCGCGAGGGGCAGGCCGGGGCCCGCCTTCATCCGGCGGGCGTAGCCGGTGATGTCGGCGGTGTTGTGGGTCTGCACGACCGTGTCGTCGTCGCGGGTCAGCCAGCCGTAGGCGCCGGGCCCGAAGGCGATCATCGTGTCGTGGCGCTGCCACTTGTTGCGCGAGACCCGCGGGATGTTGCCGTCCGGGTAGGTGCCGGGCCGGTTCCACCAGCCGCACGGGCTCGGGTGGTACCCGGCGTCCAGCAGCAGCTCCACGACCGCCTCGCGCATCGCGTAGGTCTCGCCCACGCTCGGGAAGGCGTACTGCGCGTCGAGGCGGCTCTTGACGCTCGGCACGTTCCACACGGCCCGGTTGCCGATGCCCATGCCGGCCCGGTCCGCGTTGCGCAGCCGGTAGACGGTGATGGTGGGCACGCCGAGGTCGACCAGCCGCCGGATGTCGTCGGCGACCGTCGCGGTGGTCTGCTGCGGCAGCCCGAACATCATGTCGACGTTGTACGGCTTGCCGGTCGCCCGCAGCTTCTCGATCGCGCGCAGCGACATCACCGCGTCGTGCCCGCGGCCCGCGAACGCGTTGACCTCGCTCTGCAGCGACTGCACGCCGACGCTGAACCGGTTGAAGCCCAGCGCGCACGCCTCGGCCAGCTCGTCGCCGAGGAAGTTGTCGGGGTTGCCCTCCAGGGAGATCTCGCAGTCGTCGCCGAGCCGGTAGTGCTCCCTCATGTGCGCGACCAGCCGCGCCAGTTGCTCGGTGCCGAGCAGCGAGGCGGTGCCGCCGCCGAGGTAGACCGACTCGATGGGCGCCCGCTCCAGCCAGGGGGCGTGGGCGAGGCGGCGGGCGGACTCCTCGAGGAGCAGGTCGGTCCACACCCGCGGGGCGCGCGCGCCCTCGGCGCCGTCGGGGACCTTGCGCTTGACGTAGTTGCAGAAGTGGCAGACGTACGCGCACAGCGGGACGTGGAAGTACAGGTGGGCCGGCCGGCCGGCGCCCGGGTGGGTGCGCAGGGCCTCGGCGACCTCGTCCTCGGAGAGCCGTTCGCCATAGTTGGCGGTGACGTTGATGTTGTAGTCGTCCTGGTCGATGCGCAGGGCGGGGTTCTCCCGGAGCAGCCGCGCCAGTCCGGTGCCGGGGCGCGCGGCCGGGGTGCGGCGCACGGCGGTGGTGGTGCCGGTGGTGCTCATCGCGACCTCGTCTCCTTCGGGGCTGTGCGCGACGGTCGCCCTCCCGGCCCGCGCCAGGGAGGCGGGCCGGGAGGGAGGCGCCGTACGCCGACGGGGGGTCGGAGACGTACGGCGGCCTCTTCACGGCCCGTCCCTCAGCGGGCCGCGAAGTCTTCGGCGAGCGCCGGTCAGACCTCGACCTCGATGACCGTGGCCTCGGTGATGTTGGTGGCCTCGACCAGCGTCTCGGCGGGCGCGGTGGCCGACGCGGCGCCCACCGCGCTCAGCGTCACGCCCTCCTGGCCGGGCTCCAGGTGGATGCGGATGACCTTCTTCTCCTCGGGCATGGCTCGTTCCCTTTCGTGGTGGGGCGGCACGGGTGGTGCCGCCCGGACAGGGGCCCGCTCACGTCGTCGGGAGCGGGGGCGCTGGGCGCCCGGCCGGTCGCCGGGCGGCTGCGGCCTACGGCGTAGCGGCCGGACGCGGGGTGAGCGTCAGCGTGACGCCCCGCTCCCGGCGTTCGCGCCAGTAGCGGCCGGCCCGCAGAGTGAACTCCTGGAGGTACTCGGTGGCCCCGCAGCCCTTCTCGTCGCCGGTGATGTTGCGGGCCAGCGGCGGGCAGCGGAACTGGCACCAGATGTCCTCCCGCGCGACGGGGCAGGTGCCGCACACGGTGTGGTCCTCGAAGCGGATGTCGCGGAAGGCGTCGAAGCCGTTCTCCCAGATCTCGGCGAACGGCTGCCGGGTGACGTTGCCGGCCCGGTGGAGCTGGCCGGACATGCAGTTGCTGCACGGGTAGACGTCGCCGCGGCTGTTGACGTAGACCACCGAGCGGCCGCACTTCTCCTGGCCGACGGCGCGTTCGAGGCGCTGGCAGAACTGGATGGTGTCCACCCCGCGGATCTCGTCCGCGGCCCGCCGCGCGGCGGGGGCCCGCGGGCCGTCCGGGGCCGGCGGTCCGGCGGGGACGGAGACGTCCTCGGACGCGCCCTCGGACGCGTCCTCGGGCTCGCCCGAGTAACGGTCCATGCAGCGCCGGTAGACCGCGAACACCTCGTCGAGGTCGCCGGGGCGCAGCAGCATGTCCGGGTGGAGCAGGGCCCGGCCCACCGGGTGGGTCTCCAGCCACTGCGGCCGCGGATAGCCGTTGCGGGCGCACCAGTCGAAGATCTCCTCGGCGTCCTGGATGTTGTGCCGGTGCACGGAGATCGCCGTGCGGAACACGTGCCCGTGCGCGCGCATCGCCTCGAACGCCCGCTTCAGCTTGGGGAAGTCCATCCGGCCGCGCACGGTGCGCTCGGGGTCGGCGGTGTCGAAGCTGATGAAGAACGACTGGCCCGGCGGGATCGCCGCGAGCTTCTCCTCGGTGACCAGCAGTCCGTTGGTGAAGATCTGCGTGCTGAACGGCTTGCTCCGCGCGTGCCGGATGATCTCCACGGCGTCGCGGTGGGAGAAGATCTCACCGCCCGTCAGGAACACCTGGAGCACGCCCGCGTCGGCGAAGTCGTCCAGCAGCGATGTGATCATCGGGGTGGACATCTCGTCCGGCCGCTTGAGCGCGGAGTCCGCGTAGCAGTGCCGACAGCGCAGGTTGCACAGGTTGGTCGTCTCCACGAACGCGATGGCCGGGGCGGGCAGGTGGAACCGGTCCAGCGTCACCAGTGGATCGCTCAGCGCGTGGGTCATCAACTCCTCAGCGGGCACCGGCGATCCGCCGTTGTGGCGGTGGATCAGCGGCTCGGCCGAGGCGGCGAGGAACTCGACGTGCCCGTTCGGCAGGAGGGCGACCAGGCCGCCCTCGTTCACCTGGAAGGGAATCTTCTGCACGAGCCCTGCCTTCCGGCCACATGAAGTCAACAGGTGTTGAACTCATTACGTGTTGAACTCTACGAGCCGGGCATTCCCTTGGCAAGGGCCCCGCCACGGCTCGCGCGCCTGTGGTGTGCGCGGCGGTACGAATGCCACGCTGGATCCATGGACCTCCCTTTTCTGTCCAAGTGGCGCAAGAGGCGTGAGACGGCCACCGCGGTCGCGGTGTTCCCGGACAGCGACAGCGGCGGCGACGCAGACGGCGGGGCCGGTCGTGGCGGGTACGCCGCACTGCTCGGCGAGTGCGAACTGCTGCGCTCCCTGGCGTCCCGCGCGGGGGTCCGGCTCGACCACACCCCGGCCTCGCTGGAGGCGCTGGACCAGCTGGTGCCACGCTGGCGCGACGACGAGGAGATGCTGCCCTGGCTCGGCAACGACGCGGGCCTCTACCTCGGCACCGTCGTCGTGCGCACCGTGCCCGGCGCCGGCTGGCGGATCCTGCCGGAGGGGCGCCCGGTGGTCCGGCTGGCCTCCGGCCGGGAGGTCGACGTGGTCCTCGAGGGCCGTACCTGGGCGATGACCGGCAGCCCCGAACTCTTCCAGGTGTACGCCGAGATCGCGGAGGCGTGACACCGTGCCGACGCGGGGGAGCGGGAGTCGGTGAACCCCTGGCCCGATCTGCGGCTTAAATACGGCTAATGCCTGAAAAGTGCGTGTCGTGCCTGTGGGTCCTCCCGGGCTGGATAGTTTGCGGCAGCACGACACAGCTGAGAGTGAGTAGGGCCGGGCATGGCTGTCGATCGTTTGATCGCGTCGCGTGACGTCAACGAGCACTCCGGGGAGCCATCGGGCGACATCGAGGACCGCCGCAGCACGCATCACGGGCACTGTCCGGGGCCCGTGCGCCCACGCTGTCCGTGCCGCGCGTGTGTTCCGTGCCGCCGCCGTGCACAACGAGCGCCGTGCGCCCGTCAGTTGGGGGCCAGACCTTTCGCCGCGCCCCGCCCGCCCCTGGGGGCCGGCGCTGCCGGTGTCCGCCCGAGCAGGACCGTCGCGCCGGGCCTCGACTAGGATGTGCCGTTCATCCCTGTGGTGGGGGTGATGTCGCCGGTCCTCCGGGAAGGGCGACGGGGAGACTGCCGCCGGGGAGGGGACCCTCGCGCAGGGGGGCGGCAGTTCACGAGAGCCATACCCGCCCGGTCGCGCGGCCGGAGATCACTGCTCGCGTGGCGGGACCGTCGGACACGGCGGATCGCCGCCGGCGAGGAGAAGGTCAGCCGCGCGCCGGTCGGGTTGCGCTCGAAGGAGTGCCCCGGTGCCGCCGGGGTGCGCCGTCAGGACGCCCGGTGCGAGGCCCGGTTCGGGGTGGCCGTGCGGTCCGGCAGCGCGGTTCGGGCCGCCTGGGTCACGTCCGCCACCAGCTCCACCACGTCCGGCCCGTACGCCTGCGAGTTGACGACCCTCAGCAGCAGGGCGAACGAGGAGTTGCCGTACTTGCGGGCCAACCACTCGTGGTGGCGGGCCAGGTAGCGGGTCGCCGCCTGGTTGGTGATCGCGCGCTGCCCGCAGAACAGGAACACCGGCCGCGCCTCCCGCCGCTCACCGGCCGTCAGCCGGGCCAGCAGCACGTACTCGCTCACCCCCGGCTCCATCCGGTACCGCTCGCCGCCGATCTGGAACGCCCCGCGGTCCGGGCCGGGTTCCGGGTCCACGTTGACCCGCACGCCCGGCAGCAGCGACGCCAGGTGGGCGAGCATCCGCCGGTTGGAGGCGGGACCGCCCACGCAGAACTCGGTGCGCTCGCCGAACCCCTGCTGGGCCGCGTCGTGCGCGACGACCTGCGCGTGCGCGCGGCAGTCCTTGATCAGCGCGGCCAGTTCGAGCAGCGCGAAGACGTCGAAGCGGGTCACCGTGAGGTCGGGGCCGCCCGCGTCGCGGTTGACCACCAGCAGTGACTCGGAGTTGTCCGGCAGGCCGAAGAAGGCCTGTTTGCGCCGCAGCCTGCGCTTCCAGAGGTAGGTGCGGGCCACCCAGCCGAGCGCGGCCGATATGCCCGCGGCCACCACGCCCAGGACGATGTTGCGCACGTCGTCGTTCATGGGCGCGCATGCTAGCGGTCACCCGCGCCTCGGACGTACCCGTGTTCGACGTGTGGCGGTCGTATGACAGAGCCCGGGAGGGTCTGTCCGGACCGGGGCGGATGTCGTTACGCTGCGCTGACGTTCCTGCACTGGAGGTACGGATGCGTCTGCGTCGCCCTGTCGCGCGGAAACTGTCGGTACTGGCGGTCTCGGCCGCCGTCGTCTCGGTGGGAGCGGCGGCGCCGCCCGCCGCCCAGCGAACGGCCGGGGAGAAGGTCCCGGTCGCCGTCGGCTACGGCGGCGCCGTCTCCAGCGTCGACGCCGACGCGTCCGCGGCCGGCATCGAGGTACTGCGCAAGGGCGGCAACGCCGTCGACGCGGCCGTCGCCACCGCCGCCGCCCTCGGTGTCACCGAGCCCTACTCCGCCGGCGTCGGCGGAGGCGGCTACTTCGTCTACTACGACGCCAAGTCCCGCACCGTGCACACCATCGACGGCCGCGAGACCGCGCCCCTGAGTGCCGACCAGAACTTGTTCACCGAGAACGGCAAGCCCCTCGCCTTCGCCGACGCCGTCACCAGCGGCCTGAGCGTCGGCACCCCCGGCACGCCCGCCACCTGGGCGACCGCGCTGTCCCACTGGGGCAGCAGGAAGCTCGGCACCGTGCTGCGGCCCGCCGAGCGCCTCGCCCGCGACGGGTTCACCGTCGACAGCACCTTCCGCAGCCAGACCGCCGCCAACGAGACCCGCTTCCGCTCCTTCCCGGACACGGCGGAGCTGTTCCTGCCCGGCGGGGCGCTCCCGGTCGTCGGCTCGACCTTCAAGAACCCCGACCTCGCCCGCACCTACGAGGAACTGGGCCGCAAGGGCGTCGACGCCCTCTACCGCGGCGACCTCGGCCGGGACGTCGTCGCCACGGTGAACAAGCCGCCCGTGGACCCGGCGTCGGGCTGGAACGCCCGCCCCGGCCGGCTGACCACCGCCGACCTCGCGGCCTACCGCGCCAAGCTCCAGGCGCCCACCAGGACCAACTACCGCGGGCTGGACGTCTACTCCATCGCGCCCTCCTCCTCCGGCGGCACCACCGTCGGCGAGGCCCTCAACATCCTGGAGCGGACCGACCTGTCCAGGGCGAGCGAGGCGCAGTACCTGCACCGCTACATCGAGGCCAGCCGCATCTCGTTCGCCGACCGCGGGCGCTGGGTCGGCGACCCCGCCTTCGAGGACGTCCCGACCAGGGAACTGCTCTCCCAGCGCTACGCCGACTCGCGCGCCTGCCTGATCAAGGACGACGCGGTGCTCACCAGCCCCCTCGCCCCGGGCGACCCGCGCCACCCGGCGGCCTGCGCCGGCCCCGGCACCGCGGCGCCGACGACGTACGAGGGCGAGAACACCACGCACCTCACCGTCGCCGACAAGTGGGGCAACGTCGTCGCCTACACCCTCACCATCGAGCAGACCGGCGGCAGCGGCATCACCGTCCCGGGACGCGGCTTCCTGCTCAACAACGAGCTGACCGACTTCTCCTTCGCCCCGGCCAACCCGGCCGTCCACGACCCGAACCTGCCCGGCCCGGGCAAGCGGCCGCGGTCCTCGATCTCCCCGACGATCGTCCTGGACCGCCACGGCCGGCCGGTCGTCGCGCTCGGCTCGCCGGGCGGCTCCACCATCATCACCACCGTGCTCCAGGTGCTCACCGAGTTCCTCGACCGCGGCCTGCCGCTCGTCGACGCCATCGCCACTCCCCGCGCCAGCCAGCGCAACGCCGCCCAGACCGAACTCGAACCCGGCCTCTACGACAGCCCGCTGCGGGCACAACTGGAGGGGATCGGCCACTCGTTCAAGCTCAACCCGGAGATCGGGGCGGCCACCGGCGTGCAGCGGCTGGCGGACGGCCGGTGGCTGGCCGCCGCCGAGACCGTGCGCCGCGGCGGCGGCTCCGCCCAGGTGGTGCGCCCGGCGCGGTAGGGGACCCGCTGGTCACAACTCCGGTGCGGGGACGGAGGGTTCGTCGGTGCGGAAGACGAGCCCTGCGTCCCCCACGTCCACCGTGACCCGGTCGCCCTCCTTGACCCGCCCGTCGAGCAGCAGCCGCGACAGCTGGTTGTCGACCTCCCGCTGGATCGTGCGGCGCAGCGGGCGGGCCCCGTACTCCGGCTGGTAGCCGCGCCCGGCCAGCCAGTCCACGGCCGCCGCGGTGAAGGTCGCGGTGATGCCCTGCGCCTGGAGCAGCCGGCGGGTCTTCTCCAGCAACAGGTCGGTGATCCGGCGCAGTTGCTCGGTGGACAGCTGCCGGAACACCACGATCTCGTCGATCCGGTTGAGGAACTCGGGCCGGAAGTGGTCGCGCAGCGGCCGCAGCACCTGCTCGCGCCGCGCCTCCTCGTCCGCGTCGGTGCCGCCCGCGCCGAACCCGATCCCGGCGCCGCGCCGGGTGATCGCCTCCGAGCCGAGGTTGCTCGTCATCACCACGACCGTGTTGGTGAAGTCCACCGTGCGGCCCTGCGCGTCGGTGAGCCGTCCGTCGTCCAGCACCTGCAGCAGGACGTTGAAGACGTCCGGGTGCGCCTTCTCCACCTCGTCGAGCAGCAGTAGCGAGTACGGGTGCCGGCGCACCACCTCGGTGAGCTGGCCGGCCTCCTCGTGGCCGATGTACCCGGGCGGGGCGCCGACCAGGCGGCTGACCGTGTGCCGCTCCTGGTACTCGCTCATGTCGAGCCGCACCATGCGCTCCTCGCTGCCGAACAGCGCCTCGGCGAGCGCCCGGGCCAGCTCGGTCTTGCCGACGCCGGTCGGCCCGAGGAACAGGAAGCTGCCGATGGGGCGGTCGGGGCTGGCGAGCCCGGCCCGCGAGCGCAGCACGGCGTCGGACACCACCCGCACCGCCTCGTCCTGGCCGACCACCCGCTGGTGCAGGTGCTCCTCCAGGCCCAGCAGGCGGTCCTTCTCCTCCTGGGTGAGGCTGCTGAGCGGGATGTGCGTCAGCCGCGAGACGACCTCGGCGACGGCCTCCGCCGTGACCTCCAGCTCGTTGCCCTCGTCCACCGTGCCGTCCTGGGCGGCGTCCGCGATGCGCTGCTTCAACTCGGTGATGCGGTCCCGCAGTTGGGTCGCCGTCTCGTACTGCTCGTCGGCGACCGCCTGGTCCTTGTCCAGGGTGAGCTGCTCGACCTCGCGCTCCATGGCGCGCACGTCGGTGCCCTTGCTGCGGGCGCCCAGCCGTACCCGCGCCCCGGCCTGGTCGATCAGGTCGATCGCCTTGTCCGGCAGGCGTCGGTCGGTCAGGTAGCGGTCGGACAGCTCCACCGCCGCCACCAGCGCCTCGTCGGCGTAGCGGACCTGGTGGTGGGCCTCGTAGCGGTCGCGCAGGCCCCGCAGGATCTCGATGGCGTCCGGCACCGACGGCTCCGGCACCAGGATCGGCTGGAAGCGGCGGGCCAGCGCCGCGTCCTTCTCGATGCGCCGGTACTCCTCCAGCGTGGTCGCCCCCACGATGTGCAGCTCGCCGCGGGCCAGCGCCGGCTTGAGGATGTTCCCGGCGTCCATCGACCCGCCCTCGCCGCCCCCGCCCGCGCCGACGACTGTGTGCAGCTCGTCGATGAAGACGATCAGCCGGTCGGAGTGGGCGCGGATCTCGTCGACGATGGTGGTGAGCCGTTCCTCGAAGTCGCCGCGGTATCGGGTGCCGGCCACCACGCCCGTCAGGTCCAGCGCCACCACCCGCCGTCCGGCGAGGATGTCGGGCACGTCGTTGTCCGCGATGCGCTGCGCGAGGCCCTCCACGATCGCGGTCTTGCCGACGCCGGCGTCACCGATCAGCACCGGGTTGTTCTTGCCGCGCCGGGACAGCACCTCGATCGTCTGCTCGATCTCCTCGTCCCGGCCGATCACCGGGTCGATGCGGCCCTGGCGGGCCATGTCGGTGAGGTCGCGGCCGTACTTGTCGAGGGTCGGCGTGGACGTCGGGCGCTGCCCCTGGGCACGGGCCGCCGCGGGCGGCGCCTCGGGCGTCTCGGCGGGGCCGCCGGGCGCGAACCGGGCCTGGTTGAGGATGTGCCCCGCCGCCGAGTCCGGGTTCGCGGCCAGCGCGCTCAGCACGTGCTCCGGGCCGATGTAGCCCGCGCCGCGGGACCGGGCCAGGTCGTGGGCGTCCAGCAGGGCGCGCTTGGCGGCCGGGGTGAGGGACAGCGAGGTGGGCGGCGGCGCCTCGGCCGGCGGCTGCTGCGCCGGGCCCGAGCGCTCGTCGATCTCCGAGGCGAGCGAGTCGGGATCGGCGCCGGCCCGGCTGAGCAGCGACCTGGTCGGCTCCGCCGCGAGCGCCGCCCGCAGCAGGTGCTCGGTGTCCAGGTCGCGGCTGCCGTGCTCGGCGGCGTACTGGGCGGCGCCGCGCACCAGTTCCCTCGCGGGCTGGCTGAGGAGCTGGCCTATGTTGATCTGCCGGGGGCCGGGGCGGGGCCCGCCGAAGAAGCGGGCCAGGAACTCGCCGAAGGGGTCGCCGTAGCCCTCCGGGCTGGTGAAGCCGCTGGTCATGGCGTTCCGTTCGTTGACTGCGCGGGCTGGCCGGGTGCCCGGTCCGTGCCGGACTTACACCACCATGGCACGGTACGTACGGAACGGCGCGTCCTGCCTGGTGGGGCGCCGTGCGCCCCGGTCGGCCGGGGCTCTCGGTGCCTCTCAGTGCCTCTCAGTGCCGCTCGGTCAGCACCCTCGGGCCGCTCTCGGTGATCGCCACCGTGTGTTCCGCGTGGGCCGCGCGCGAGCCGTCGTTGGTGCGCAGCGTCCAGCCGTCCGGGGCCACGTGGTAGTCGTCGCGGCCGCCCGCGAGCAGCATCGGCTCGATCGCCAGGACCATACCGGGGCGCAGCGGCAGCCCGCGGCCGGGGCGGCCCTCGTTGGGCACCGGCGGGTCCTCGTGCATACGACGGCCGATGCCGTGGCCGCCGAAGTCGTCCAGGATGCCGTAGCCGGCCGAGCGGCAGACGGTGCCGATGGCGTGGCCGATGTCGCCCATGCGGTTGCCCGGCACGGCGGCCGCGATGCCCGCGGCCAGGGCCCGCTCGGCCGTCTCGACGAGGCGGGCGTCCTCCGGGCGCGGCGTGCCCACCACGAAGCTGAGCGCGGAGTCGCCGGCCCAGCCGTGCAGCTGGGCGCCGAAGTCCAGCGAGACCAGGTCGCCGTCGCGCAGCCGGTAGCCGGTCGGGACGCCGTGGACGATCGCGTCGTTCACGGAGGTGCACAGCACCGCCGGGAACGGTGTCGGCGCGAAGGACGGCCGGTAGCCGAGGAACGGCGACGTCGCGCCCGCCTCCCGCAGCACCCCGTGGGCCAGCTCGTCCAGCTCCAGCAGGGAAACGCCCACGTCGGCGGCATCGCGCGCGGCCGTCAGGGCCCGGGCGACGACCTGGCCCGCCTCGTACATCGCGTCGATCGAGGTCTTCGTCTTCAGTTCCACCATGACAATTATTATACCGGTATTAGAATGGTGGCATGGTGCGCACCCCCTTGACCCCCGAAGAGCGTGAACGCGGCGAGCGGCTCGGCCGTTTCCTCCGTGAGGCCCGCGGTGGGCGGAGCATGGCCGACGTCGCCGCCGCCGCGGGCGTCTCCGCCGAGACCCTGCGCAAGATCGAGACCGGCCGGGCCCCGACGCCCGCCTTCTTCACGGTCGCCGCGCTCGCCGGTGCCCTCGGCCTGTCCATGGACGAGCTGGCGGGGCGGTGCGCGTTCGTGGGGGCGTGAACGCGCGGGCCGCGCGCCGCCCGGGTGCGTTCGCGTCCCCTTCGAAAACTCCCCGTAGCCGGTCCGTAACACGGCTGGTGTTTTCTCGGAGCTGAGTGTTCCGGTCGGGTGGGGGACGGCGATGACGGTGGATCAGCTCCCGGAGGAGGCGCGGGAGTTCGCGCTCCGCCTGGGCGGCCTCTTGGCGCGCGTCGACCAGGACGCCGGCTGGGCCGGGGTGTTCTGGCGGCGCGACCCCGACGGCATGCGCGAGTGCGTGGAGGGACGCGAGGTGCCGCCCTGGGACGTGGTGGAGGCGCTGCTCCAGGACGTCGCCGCGGCCTACGGCGCCCGGGCCGCCGAGCAGGAGGCCGAGCGGCTCCGCCCGCTGCACGCCGCCGCGCTCGTCGCCCACGACGACCGGCCCGGCGGCCGCGACGCCCTGGGGGACCGCCTCGACGTCATGCTCCGCGAGCAGCGCTACGCCGCCGAGCGCCAGGCCGAACTCGGCCGCCTCCTCGCCGCCGCGACCACCCCCGAGGAGAGCGAGGCCCTCCGCCTCGACCTGGCCTGGGCCCAGGACGACCACGCACGCGCCACGGCCCGCTGCGCCGAGCTCCGCCGCCGCATGGCGCAGTGGGACGACCGCGCCAGGGAGCACCCCGGCCGGCGCGCCGACCCCGGCCGCACACCCCCGGCCCACCCCACCGCCCCGCCGGCCGCGAGCGGCCCATGGGACCCGGCGTACGGGGCGGGGACCGGCGGACCGGCGGAGGCGCCGGACGTCACCGGCGGCTACGCGGCCCCCGGCACCGACCGGTCGGCTGCGGCTCGGCACGCCGCCGCCCAAGCAGGTCGGGTCGCCGCGCACGCGTACGGCGTCACCGCGGACGACCGGCCGACCGGGGGCGGCCCCGCGTCCACCGGCCCCGACCGGACGCGTGCGGACGCAGACCCGGACGCGGCCCGCAGGGACGCCGGACACCCACCCCACCCGCACACGGACGGCCCCCACGGAACCCCCGCCGAACCCCCCACCCCCACCGTCCCCAAGCAGCGCAAGCGCCGGCGGGGCAGTGCCCGGTTCGCCGGAATGGCGGAGGACGTAGCCGTGGCCGTACCGGCGCAGGCGGACGGGAACCCCGCGCTGCCCGGGCTCGGGCCCGCACCCGCCCCCGTCGGCCGCCGTGGCCTGCGGGGCGCGCGCTTCGCCGGGGCCGCCGCCGAGCCGGAGACGCCGTCGGCCCCCGGGCCGCGGGAGACCGGACCGGGGGACGACCGGGCGCGGCAGGAGGCGGCCGAGGCCGTGCAGCGGCTGGTGGCGCTGCGGGCGCGGGGGCTCAGCGGCGAGGCGCACGCCCTGCTCGTGGAGCTGGCGTACTGGCCGGCGGCCCGCGTGCCGCTGCTCGCCGCGGAGCTCCAGCACGCCGGGCTGGGCGCCGACTGGGCCACCCTGCTGTGGGAGGCGGCGTCGCTGCCGGTCGAGCGGCTGGTCGCGGCCGCGGACGCGCTGCTCGCGGCCGGGCGCGCGGACGACGCCGAGCGGATCCTGCGGCAGGGCGTCGGCCGCCCCGCCGAGGAGATGGGGCAGGCCGTACGGGACCTGGCCGCCCAGAGCCGCCACCGCGAGGTGCGCGCGCTGCTCGACGCGTACGTCCGGGTCCGCGCCCCCGAGGAGGCCGCCCGCAGTGCCGCACCCGACCCGCGCACCCTGGTGCCGCTGCTGCTGGAGGCCGCCCGGGACGTCTCGGACGCCCGGTACCTGGACCTGGTGCACGCGCTCCGGGTGGCGGGCCACCACACCTGAGCAGCCGGGGCGGCCACGGTGCGTACGCCGTACGCCCCACGGCTCACCCACCGGAGTGTGAAACGCGATCGACTCACCGGGTTGACGACGATGGTCTTGGCAAGGCCGTCCGAGAGGCTTACGTTCGTCCCTCTAAGGCCTGTTCTACGGGCGTAGAGGCTCTGACGGTCCCGTCGAAGGAGCAGCTCATGGCCAACGTCGTACGTGCCGCACTGGTCCAGGCCACCTGGACCGGCGACACCGAGTCCATGGTGGCGAAACACGAGGAGCACGCCCGCGCGGCGGCCCGGCAGGGCGCGAAGGTCATCGGCTTCCAGGAGGTCTTCAACGCGCCCTACTTCTGCCAGGTGCAGGAACCGGAGCACTACCGCTGGGCCGAGCCGGTGCCCGACGGTCCGACCGTCCGCCGGATGCGGGAGCTGGCGCGCGAGACCGGCATGGTGATCGTGGTCCCGGTCTTCGAGGTCGAGCAGTCCGGGTTCTACTACAACACCGCCGCCGTGATCGACGCCGACGGCTCCTACCTCGGCAAGTACCGCAAGCACCACATCCCGCAGGTGCGCGGCTTCTGGGAGAAGTACTACTTCAAGCCCGGCAACCTCGGCTGGCCCGTCTTCGACACCGCCGTCGGCAAGGTCGGCGTCTACATCTGCTACGACCGCCACTTCCCCGAGGGCTGGCGCCAACTCGGCCTGAACGGGGCCCAGCTGGTCTACAACCCGTCGGCCACGCACCGCGGCCTGTCGTCCTACCTGTGGCGGCTGGAGCAGCCCGCCGCGGCCGTCGCCAACGAGTACTTCGTCGCCGCGATCAACCGCGTCGGCCAGGAGATCTACGGCGACAACGACTTCTACGGCACGAGCTACTTCGTCGACCCGCGCGGCCAGGTCGTCGGCGACACCGCCAGCGACACCAAGGAGGAACTCCTCATCCGCGACCTCGACTTCGACGTGATCGAGGAGGTCCGGCAGCAGTGGGCGTTCTACCGCGACCGCCGGCCCGACGCCTACGAGGGGCTGGTGCAGCCGTGAACGACCTGTACGCCCGCCACCGCACCGTCCTGCCCGACTGGCTGGCCCTCTACTACGAGGACCCGCTGGAGATCACCCACGGCGAGGGCCGGTACGTCTGGGACGCCCACGGCAACCGGTACCTGGACTTCTTCGGCGGCATCCTCACCACGATGACCGCGCACGCCCTGCCCGAGGTGACCAAGGCGGTCGCCGAACAGGCGGGGCGGATCGTCCACTCCTCCACCCTCTACCTGAACCGCCCGATGGTGGAACTCGCCGAGCGCGTCGCCCAGATCAGCGCCATCCCCGACGCCCGGGTCTTCTTCACCACCTCCGGCACCGAGGCCAACGACACCGCGCTGCTGCTCGCCACCACCTACCGGCGCAGCAACACGGTCCTGGCGATGCGCAACAGCTACCACGGCCGGTCCTTCAGCGCGGTCGGCATCACCGGCAACCGCGGCTGGTCGCCCACCTCGCTGTCCCCGCTGCAGACGCTCTACGTCCACGGCGGCGTCCGCACCCGCGGCCCGTACGCCCACCTCGACGACGAGGCGTTCACCGCCGCCTGCGTCGAGGACCTGCGCGACCTGCTCGGCCACACCCGTCCGCCCGCCGCGCTGATCGCCGAACCGATCCAGGGGGTCGGCGGGTTCACCTCGCCCCCCGACGGCCTCTACGCCGCCTTCCGCGAGGTGCTGCACGAGCGGGGCGTGCTGTGGATCGCCGACGAGGTGCAGACCGGCTGGGGCCGCACCGGCGACCACTTCTGGGGCTGGCAGGCGCACGGGCGCAGCGGTCCGCCCGACATCGTGACCTTCGCCAAGGGCATCGGCAACGGCATGTCCATCGGCGGCGTCATCGCCCGCTCCGAGATCATGAACTGCCTCGACGCCAACAGCATCTCCACCTTCGGCGGCACCCAGATCACCATGGCGGCGGGCCTGGCGAACCTGACGTACCTGCTGGAGCACGACCTCCAGGGCAACGCGCGGCGCGTCGGCGGGCTGCTCCTGGAGCGGCTTCGGGCCGTCGCCGCGCAGGTCGACGGGGTGCGCGAAGTGCGCGGCCGCGGCCTGATGATCGGAATCGAGCTGGTCAGGCCGGGCACCGACCGGGCCGACCCGGACCGGGCCGCCGCAGTGCTGGAGGCGGCCCGCGCGGGCGGGCTGCTCATCGGCAAGGGCGGCGGGCACGACACCAGCGCGCTGCGCGTCGCGCCGCCGCTGTCCCTGACCGTCGCGGAGGCCGAGGAGGGCGCCGCGATCCTCGAGGACGCCCTGCGGAGCACGCAGTAGCGCGGCACGGGCTCCGGCGCCCGTCGGGCGCCGCGGGCCACGGAAGCGAAGGGGAACCGTCATGACGGCCACGTCGGATTCCTGGGGACGCACCGAACGGGAACGCGCCGAACGGGGCCGCGCCGAACCGCTCGACGCGCTGTCGGTCCGTCAGGTCCTGTCCCTGGAGCGGGTCCTGGCCGGGGAGCCGGAGGTGGTGGCCGGGGCGGCGCACCTGGACCGGCCCGTGCGCTGGGTGCACGTCGCCGAGGCCGCCGACGTCGGCGTGATGCTCAGCGGCGGCGAGATGGTGCTCACCACGGGCGTCCTGCTCGCCGGGGACGAGGGCAAGCAGACCGAGTACGTGCGGTCCCTGCACCGCGCCGAGGCGGCGGCCGTCGTCCTCGGCCTGGGACGGGCGTTCCCCGCGCCGCCGGACGCCATGCGCCGGGCCGCCGAGCGGTGCGGGCTGCCCATGGTCGTGCTGCACCGGCCGTTCCCGTTCGCCGAGCTGACCGAGGAGGTGCAGTCCCGGCTGGTGCGGCGCAAGTTCGCCGCCGTCAGCCTGTCGGAGTCGGTGCGCACCGCCCTCACCCGGCTGATCACGGCGGGCGCCCCGCTGCAGCGCCTGCTCGACGAGGTCGCAAGGCACAGCGGCTGCCCCGTCGTCGTCACCAACCTCGCCCACCGTGTGCTGGCCACGGCGGGGGAGCGGCCGGCCGTCGACGACGTGCTGCGCGACTGGGAGCGCATCGCCCGCCAGGCCGGGGGCAGCGAGGGCGACGGCTGGATCCGCGCCGAGCTGGGCGGGCGCGGGGAGCAGTGGGGCCGCATCACGTTGTGCGGCTACCGCGGCGACGGTGCGGGCGGGCGGCTGCTCGCCGACCGGGCCGCCGAGGCGCTCGTGCTGCACCGCATGCTCGGCGGCGGCTCCGCCTCCTCGTGGGAGGAGCAGTCCGCGCAGGGCCTGCTCACCGACCTGGTCTCCGGCGCCGTACCGGCCCGCCAGCTGCTGCCGCGGGCGCGGGCGGCCGGGCTGCCCGTGAACCGCCGCACCTTCCTCCCGTTGGTCGTCCGCGACGGCGACCCCGCCCGGCTCGACCGGACGCTGCGCCTGCTGGGCCTGCCCGGGCTGGTCGCCGACCTGGGCGACGGGGCCACCGCCGTCCTGCTCAGCCTCGCCCGCGACCAGGACGCCGACGCGCTGGCGGCCCACTTCGCGGCGCGGCTGCGCGGCGGGGCGGACGAGCCGCGCCCGGTCGTCGCCGCGGCCGGACCGCGCACCGCCTGGGACGACGTACCGGCCGGGCTGCGCGAGGCCCGGCACGTCGCCGAGGCCGTCGCCGACTCCGCCGCCGCCCTCGACCTGCCGCCCGTGGTCCGGCTGCGCGACGTCCACCTGCGCGGCCTGGTACGGCTGTTGCGCGACGACCCGCACGTGCAGTCCTTCGCCGAGCGGGAGCTGGACGGGCTGCTGCGGGCCGGCGACGACGACCTGCTGTCCGTGCTGCGCACCTATCTCGCGACCGGCCGCAACAAGTCCCGCACCGCCCAGCTCCACCACGTCTCCCGCCCCGCCCTGTACCGCCGGCTGGAGGCGATACGGGCCCGCCTCGGCGTCGACCTCGACGACTTCGAGCAGGCGGCCTCCGTCCACATCGCGCTCCTCGCGCACGACGCGCAGCAGGGCGGCACCGCCCCCGCGCAACCGCACTGAAACACCGAACCACCTGGGAAAACGACGGTGAAACATGGTCCCTCGCGAGCGTGACACGGTGACATGCCGCACGGGTGCGGACGTGACACGCTGCACCTCAAGGACGACCTCCCCGGTTCCTACGCTCCTTCAGCGAGCACACCGAGCGACCGGAGGTCCCGATGAGCAGAGTGATCCGCGCCGCCGTCTTCCAGACCGCGTGGACGGGCGACAAGGAGTCGATGATCGAGGTGCACGAGCAGGCCGTGCGCGACGCGGCCGCCCAGGGCGCCCAGGTGCTGTGCTTCCAGGAGCTGTTCTACGGGCCCTACTTCTGCCAGGTCCAGGACCCGGCCTTCTACGCGTACGCCGAACGCGTCCCCGACGGGCCGGTCGTGGAGCGCTTCCGGGCCCTCGCCCGGGAGCACGGCATCGTCCTGGTCCTGCCGGTGTACGAGGAGGAGCAGCCCGGCGTCCTGTACAACACGGCGGCCGTGATCGACGCGGACGGCTCCTACCTCGGCAAGTACCGCAAGCACCACATCCCGCAGGTGCGGGGCTTCTGGGAGAAGTTCTACTTCAAGCCGGGCAACGCCGGCTGGCCCGTCTTCGACACCGCCGTCGGCAAGGTCGGTGTCTACATCTGCTACGACCGCCACTTCCCCGAGGGCTGGCGGGCGTTGGGCCTCGCGGGCGCCGAGATCGTGTTCAACCCGTCGGCCACCTCGCGCGGACTGTCCCGCTACCTGTGGCAGCTGGAGCAGCCGGCGGCGGCCGCGGCCAACGAGTACTTCGTCGGCGCGATCAACCGGGTCGGCGTGGAGGACCTGGGCGACAACGACTTCTACGGCACGAGCTACTTCGTCGACCCGGAGGCCCAGTTCGTCGGCGAGGTCGCGAGCGACAAGGAGACCGAGCTGGTCGTGCGCGACCTGGACCTGGGCAAGCTGCGCGAGGTGCGCGACCGCTGGCAGTTCTACCGGGACCGCCGCCCGGAGGCGTACGAGCCGCTGACCGCGCCGTAGCCGGGCCCGGCCGTGCGGACCCTCCCGGACGTCTCCCGAGACGCCCGTCCGGGCACCGCACCGGACCTCCCCCCGCGTCCCCGCCGGGCCGGGCGCCCGCGGGGACGCGGGGACCCCCGCGACCGGCCCCCGCAGGACCGGCACCCGGCCGGCCCCCCGCCCTTGGTCCCCTCCTCTCCCTCCCGCGTCCTGCCGACCCCGACCCAGCGGAGCGTCCCGCATGAGCAGCCGTACCGTGATCCGCGGTGGCCTCGTCGTCACCGCGTCCGACGAGACCCACGCCGACGTCCTGATCGAGGACGGCCGTGTCGCCGCCCTCGCCGCCTCCGGCACCCCGGCCGCCGCGGCCTGGACCGGCGACCGCGTCATCGACGCCACCGGGAAGTACGTGATCCCGGGCGGCGTCGACGTCCACACCCACATGGAGCTGCCGTTCGGCGGCACCTTCGCCTCCGACACCTTCGAGACCGGCACCCGGGCCGCCGCCTGGGGCGGCACCACCACGATCGTCGACTTCGCGGTGCAGGGCGTCGGCCGCTCCCTGCGCGAGGGCCTGGACGCCTGGCACGCCAAGGCGGAGGGCAACTGCGCGATCGACTACGGCTTCCACATGATCGTCTCCGACGTCAACCAGGAGACGCTGAAGGAGATGGACCTCCTCGTCGAGGAGGGCGTGACCAGCTTCAAGCAGTTCATGGCCTACCCGGGCGTCTTCTACTCCGACGACGGCCAGATCCTGCGCGCCATGCAGCGCTCCGCCGAGAACGGCGGCCTGATCATGATGCACGCCGAGAACGGCATCGCCATCGACGTGCTGGTGGAGCAGGCCCTGGCCCGCGGCGAGACCGACCCCCGGTACCACGGCGAGGTCCGCAAGGCCCTGCTGGAGGCCGAGGCCACCCACCGCGCCATCCGGCTCGCCCAGGTCGCGGGCGCGCCCCTGTACGTCGTGCACGTCTCGGCCATGGAGGCGGTCGCCGAGCTGGCGCGCGCCCGCGACGAGGGGCTGAACGTCTTCGGCGAGACCTGCCCGCAGTACCTGTTCCTGTCCACGGACAACCTCGCCGAACCGGACTTCGAGGGCGCCAAGTACGTGTGCTCCACGCCCCTTCGCCCCAGGGAGCACCAGGCCCGGCTGTGGCGGGGCCTGCGCACCAACGACCTCCAGGTGGTCTCCACCGACCACTGCCCCTTCTGCTTCGTGGGCCAGAAGGAGCTCGGCCGGGGCGACTTCTCCAAGATCCCCAACGGCCTGCCGGGTGTGGAGAACCGCATGGACCTGCTCCACCAGGCCGTCGTGGACGGGCACATCTCCCGGCGCCGCTGGATCGAGATCGCCTGCGCCACCCCGGCCCGCATGTTCGGCCTGTACCCGAAGAAGGGCACCCTCGCCCCGGGCGCCGACGCCGACGTCGTGATCTACGACCCGCACGCCGAGCAGGTGCTGTCCGCCGAGACCCACCACATGAACGTCGACTACTCGGCCTACGAGGGCAGGCGCGTCACCGGCCGCGTCGAGACCGTCCTGTCACGCGGTGAACCCGTCATCGACCAGCGGGAGTACACCGGACGCGCCGGCCACGGCGCCTACCTCCCGCGCTCGACCTGTCAGTACCTCACCTAGGAGCGGCGCCCATGGACTTCGGACTCGTCCTGCAGACGGACCCGCCCGCATCGAGGGTCGTCGACCTCATGCGGCGGGCGGAACGCAACGGCTTCACCTACGGCTGGACCTTCGACTCCGCCGTGCTCTGGCAGGAGCCGTTCGTCATCTACAGCCAGATCCTCGCCCAGACCGAGCGGCTGACCGTCGGCCCGATGGTCACCAACCCCGGCACCCGCACCTGGGAGGTCACCGCCTCCACCTTCGCCACCCTGAACGACATGTTCGGCAACCGCACGGTGTGCGGCATCGGCCGGGGCGACTCCGCGATGCGCGTCGCGGGCCGCAAGCCCAACACCCTGGCCCGCATCAGCGAGGCGATGAAGGTCATCCGCGCCCTCGGCGGGGGCGAGGAGGCCGACCTCGGCGGCGGCACGGTCGTGCGGTTCCCGTGGATCAGGCCGGGCGCCCGCCTGCCCGTGTGGATGGCGGCGTACGGCCCCAAGGCGCTGAAGATGACCGGGGAGGAGGCCGACGGGTTCATCCTCCAGCTCGCCGACCTCTACCTCACCGAGTACATGGTGAAGGCCGTCAAGGACGCGGCCGCGGCGGCCGGACGCGCCCCGTCCGAGGTCACCGTGTGCGTCGCCGCCCCCGCCTACGTCACCGCGGACGACTCGCCCGAGGCGCTCGCCCACGCCCGTGAGCAGTGCCGGTGGTTCGGCGGCATGGTCGGCAACCACGTCGCCGACCTGGTCGCCAAGTACGGCGAGCACTCGGCGGCCGTCCCCGACGAACTCACCGACTACATCAAGGCCCGGCAGGGCTACGACTACGCCCACCACGGCCGCAGCGGCAACCCGGACACCCAGTTCGTGCCAGACGAGATCGTCGACCGGTTCTGCCTGATCGGCCCCGTCGAGCGGCACGTCGAGAAACTGAGGGCGCTGCGCGACCTGGGCGTCGACCAGTTCGCCGTCTACGACATGCACGACGCGCAGGAGGCGGTCATCGACGCCTACGGCGCCGAGGTGATCCCGGCGCTGCAGACCTGACCGACCGTCACCCCCCCCCTTCCGCCTCCCACTGTTGGTCTCCCCTTCCCGTCCCGTGGCGGGAAGGGGGCACAGGGCGCTCCCCACGCGCGCACCCCCTCACGCCCGCACCGGCCTCTCCCGTCCCACCTCCTGATTGGCCTGCCCATGACCGACACCGCTCCCACGGCGATACCGCCGTCCGCACAGGTCACCCTCCCCGACGGCCGGGTGGAGCTCGCCCCCGGCACACCGCCGCCCAGCGGCCCCTACGCCAACGAGGACCTGCTCCCGGTCCCCGTCGAGAAGCGCACCTGGACCACGTACAACTTCTCCGCGCTGTGGGTCGGCATGGCCCACAACACGGCCTCCTGGACGCTGGCCTCCGGGCTCATCGCGGTCGGCATGGACTGGAAGCAGGCGGTGTTCACCATCGCCCTCGCCAACGTGATCGTCCTGGTGCCGATGCTGCTCACCGGCCACGCCGGACCCAAGTACGGCATCCCCTTCCCGGTGTTCGCCCGGGCCTCCTTCGGGGTGCGCGGCGCCAACCTGCCCGCCGTGGTCAGGGCGTTGGTGGCGTGCGGCTGGTTCGGCATCCAGACCTGGATCGGCGGTGAGGCGATCTACTTCCTGGCCGGCAAGCTGATCGGCGACAGCTGGGCCGACGCGGGGCGGATCGGCGGCTACGCGTGGACGATGTGGCTGTCGTTCGCGCTCTTCTGGGCGCTCCAAGTGGCCATCATCCACCGGGGCATGGAGACGATCCGCCGCTTCGAGAACTGGGCGGCGCCCTTCGTCCTGGTGGGCGCGTTCGTCATGCTGTGGTGGATGAGCAGCAAGGCCGGCGGCCTCGGTCCGCTCTTCGACCAGCCCTCCCGGCTCGGCTGGGGCGGCGACTTCTGGAAGCTGTTCTGGCCGTCGCTGATGGGCATGATCGGCTTCTGGTCGACGCTCTCGCTGAACATCCCCGACTTCACCCGGTACGGCCGGAGCCAGAAGGCGCAGACCCGCGGCCAGGCCCTCGGCCTGCCGACCACGATGACGCTGTTCGCCTTCCTGTCGGTCCTCGTCACCTCCGGCTCCCAGGCCGTCTACGGCGAACCCGTCTGGGACCCGGTGCAACTGGCCGCCAAGACCGACAACGTGGTGGGCCTGCTGTACGCGCTGGTGACCGTCCTGGTGGCGACGCTCTCCGTGAACATCGCGGCCAACCTGGTCTCGCCGGCCTTCGACTTCTCCAACGTCGCGCCCCGCAAGGTGAGTTTCCGCGCCGGCGCGCTCGTCACCTCCGTGCTCGCGGTGCTGATCTTCCCGTGGAAGCTGTACTCCGACCCGCAGGGCTACATCTTCACCTGGCTGGGCCTGGTCGGCGGCCTGCTCGGCACCGTCGCCGGCATCCTCATCGCCGACTACTGGCTGCTGCGCCGCGCCCGACTGCACCTGGCCGACCTGTACCGCGCCGGCGGCCGCTACTGGTACGCGGGCGGCTGGAACTGGCGGGCCGTCGTCGCCTTCGTGGTCGGCGGCGTCCTCGCGATCGGCGGCGCGAGCTTCAGGCCGCTGGTCGACGGCCGCCCGATCCCGGCCCTGGAACCGCTCGCCGACTACGGCTGGGCCGTGGGCCTGGGCACGTCGATGCTCCTGTACCTGCTCCTCATGCTCCCGCGCGCGTCCCGCGAGCGGGAGCCGGCGCCGACGGACGCCGTGGACGCGTCGTAGCGGTCAGCTGTCGGCGGCGGGCGGCGTGCTGCTGCCCGCCGCCGCCCCCGCGCCGCTCCTGAGCGCGGCCACCGCGTCCTTCGCCGCCTTGATCGCGCCCTTGTTGATCTCGTCCGTGCTGGGCGCCTTCTTCGACTCGAAGTCGCTGCCGTTGTACGTGATGACGACCAGCGCGTTGGCCGCGCGCACGATCACCACGCCCTCCCGGGTCTGCTGCTTGTCCTCGGTCGTCAGGTCCACCACCGAGTACGCCTCGTCGCCGAGGCCCGGCACCGCCCCGCCGCCGCTCTTCTCGGCGATCCGGTCCCGGTACGAGCCGGCCGCCGCGTCGTCCGAGCCCATGATCTCGAAGGAGACGTCCAGCCAGCGGTAGTCGTACCCCTTGAGCGCGTTCCACGAGCAGGTGCGGCGCAGGTCCGTGTCGGTGGACGGTATCTCCTTGCCGGCCGTCTTCGCCCCCGGCACCAGCGCGGACACCGTCTTCACCGCGACGCTCCCGCAGGGCGGGGGCGCGGCGGAGTACGTCTTCGACACGGCCGTCGAGGAGGGCGCGGACGACGACTGCGCCTGCGGTCTGTCCACGTCCCGGGCCCCGGCGTCCTTCGCGGGGGCGAGCGGCCCCGACGACAGGGCCCAGCCCATGCAGGCGAGTACGGCCACCGGTGACAGGCGCGCGGTCAGGGCGAGCGGCAGGGGGAGAGAACGCACGGCGCACTTCTTCGTGGGGGAGGGTGCGGAGCCAGTCCACACTGCGGACAGGTGGACGCCAGTGAAGCACGACTCCCCGGGGCACGGAAGGGTCACCTCGCTCCGTACCCGGGCGGTCACAACGCCCCGCCCCTGACGGGCTGTCTGTCCGGTTATGTCCCCGGGGGTGTCCGGGCCGGGGAGCGGCCGGGGGCGCGGCCGAGGGTCGATTCCAGTCGGTCCACCGCGAGGAACGCGCCGAAGGCCACGAGGCGGACCAAGGAGTCGTCGAAGGCCACGAGGCGGACCGGGGAGTCGTCGGAGTGTCCCGGCCGGCGCCAGGCCGCCACGTCCTCGTCCGTGATCCGGTACGGCGCGAGGGCCGCCAGCAGCGCGAGGCGCGCCCCCGGCCGCTCCCGCCGGTCAGGGAACCCCGTCAGGGCGAGCGGCGGGTGCGAGCCGTCCCAGTCGTGGAGGACCTCCTCCACGAGGTCCTGGTCGTCGGTGTCCAGCAGGCCCGCCCCCGCCATGGCCGCCCGCAGCAGCGCCGCGTACGCCAGGCCGACGGGGGTGCCGCCCGCCCACGCGGGGGCCTCGCCGGGTTCGGGCCGGTCGAGCAGCGCCAGGGCGTCGCCCGGCGCGGCGGTGCGGCGCACGGTCCGCGCCAGCGCCCGGCCGCCGAGGCTGCGCACCGGCCGCAGCCGCTGGGCGCCGCCCGGCAGCAGGCTCTCGCCGACCAGGGCGGAGACGACACGGTTGATGAAGTGGAAGGCCAGTGCCGTGCCCAGGTACCCGGGCAGGTGCGCGCGCGGGAAGGGGTACGGCCCGTCGTCGAGGGCGCCGGGCACCCGGGACCGCTCGCCCCACTCCAGCACGCGCGCGTGACGCTCGTCGGCGGGGCGTTCCCCGCGGGCCAGGCGTTCGGCGAGGGCGTGGTCGCCGGTGGCGTGCAGCAGCATGGTGTGCGCGTCGACGCAGAACGGGCACCGGTTGGCGAGGGACACCCCGAGTGCCACCAGCTCCTTGCCCGTGCGGTCCCCGGGGCCGGCGATCAGCGACTCGCGCATCAACGCCCACACTCCGGTGAGCAGTTCGGGGGCGGACGAGAGTACGACGAAGGTGTCCGGGGCCCGCAGGCCGAAGTCGCGGGCCAGTTGCCCGTACACCTCGGCGACGCGGCCCGTGGCCGCCCGGGGAGACGGGGGTGCGGTGAAACGGAAGCGTGTGGACATGGACCGCAGCCTGCGCCCCGGGGGCGGCCCGGGTCGTCGTACGGCCGGAGTGGATCGGCGCTGCTGCGCGGGAGGCCGGGACGGCGCCGGCTACTTCCCCGGGAGTAGTCCGGGAGCCGTCCCCAGGTCGGACGCCGCCCCCGGCGACGGCCCCTAGGGTGGCACCATGGGCGGGCTTCGGGCGAAGAAGGTGACGGACGGGACGAGGGAGCGGATCACCGACGCGACCCTCGCCGTCGTGGTGGGCGCGCTGACCCTCGGCGTCGCCGCGGCCGACCCCGACACCACGGCCCTCGACGTCGTCCTCCTCGCCGTCGCCTGCGCCGCGCTGGCCCGCTACCGGACCGCCCCGCGCGCCGTGCTGGCCGTCGCAACCGCCGCCGGCACGGCCCACGTCCTGCACGCCCACCCCGGCCCGCTCGCCGCCCTGCCCGTCCTCGGCGCCGTGCACACCGCGGCCCGCGCCGGACACCGGGGCCTGGCGGCCGGCGCGGGCGCGGTGTTCCTCGCGGGCTGCGTCGCGACCGGACCCGGCACGCACATGGTGCTCGAACGCACCGCGCTGCTGACCGGCTGGTTCCTGTGCGCCGTGGTCACCGGCCTCGCCGACCGCAACTGGCAGGCCTACCTGCGCCAGACGGAACAGCGCGCCCTGGAGGCCGAACGCACCCGCGAGGAGGCCGCGCTGCGCCGCGCCGGGGAGGAACGGCTGCGCATCGCCCGCGAGTTGCACGACTCGCTCACCCACAGCATCTCCATCGTCAAGCTCCAGGCCGGCGTCGCCGTGCACCTGGCCCGCAAGCGCGGCGACGAGGTGCCCGCCCCGCTGCTCGCCATCCAGGAGGCGAGCGGCGAGGCGATGCGCGAACTGCGCGCCACCCTGGAGGTGTTGCGCACCGACGAGCCGAGCGGGACGCCCGCGCTGCTGGTGGAGCGCGCCCGCGCCGCCGGACTCGCGGCCGCACTGACCGTGACCGGCAGGGAACGCCCCCTGCGCGCACCGGTGGAGCGGGCCGCGTACCGGATCGTCCAGGAGGCGCTGACCAACGCCGCCCGCCACGCCGGGCCCGCCGAGGTCGCCGTGCACCTCGCCTACCACGACGACCGGTTGACGGTCCGCGTCGAGGACGACGGCCTCGCCGACCCGGACCGCCCGCCGGTCCCCGGGATCGGCCTGACCGGCATGCGCGAGCGCGTCACGGCCCTCGGCGGCACTCTGGAGGCGGCGCCCCGCCCGGGCGGCGGCTTCCGCGTGCACGCCGAACTGCCCCTGGACGGCGCGGAGGCGGGGGCACCGGACGACCGGGACCCCGCGCCGGCCGAGGTCCCGCGGTGATCAGGGTCGCCCTCGTCGACGACCAGGCACTGATGCGCGCGGGCTTCCGCGCCCTGCTGGACGCCGAGGACGGCATCGAGGTGGTCGGCGAGGCCGCCGACGGACGGGCCGGCCTGGACCTGGTCCGCGCCGAGGTGCCCGACGTCGCGCTGATCGACGTGCAGATGCCGGTGATGACGGGCATCGAGGTGACCCGCCGCATCGTCGCCGACCCCGCGCTGGCCGGCGTGCGGGTCGTCATCCTCACCAACTACGGCCTCGACGAGTACGTCTTCGACGCCCTGCGCGCGGGTGCGAGCGGCTTCCTGCTGAAGGACACCGAGCCGGCCGACCTGCTCCAGGCGATCGAGGTCGTCGCGCGCGGCGAGGCCCTGCTGTCCCCGGCCGTCACCCGCACCCTCATCGGGGAGTTCGTCTCCCGGCCCCCCGACCGCGCCGACGCCCCCGGCCTGGAGTGCCTCACCCGCCGCGAACGCGAGGTCACCGCGCTGGCCGCCCGGGGCCTGACCAACGAGGAGATCGCCGCCCACATGGTCATCAGCCCCCTGACGGCCAAGACCCACATCAGCCGCGCCATGACCAAGCTGGGCGCCCGCGACCGGGCCCAACTGGTCGTCTTCGCGTACGAGTCGGGCCTGGTCACGGCGCGCGGCCGGGCCGGCACCTGAGACCCGAAGGGCCCGCGGGGGCCGGGTAGCCTGACCGGCGACCGGTCCGGCCGACGCACCACCACAGCGAGGTGACAGCCCCGTGTTCACCACCCGCCCCACGCTCCAGGGCACCCACGGCATGGTCTCGTCCACGCACTGGCTGGCCTCCCAGTCGGCGATGGCCGTGCTGGAGGACGGCGGCAACGCCTACGACGCCGTGGTGGCCGGCGCGTTCGTGCTGCACGTCGTCGAGCCGCACCTCAACGGCCCGGCCGGGGAGGTGCCGATCCTGCTCGCCCCCGCGGGCGGCCGGGTGCGGGTGCTGTGCGGGCAGGGCGTCGCACCGGCCGGGGCGAGCGTCGCCCACTACCGCGGCCTGGGCCTCGACCTGGTGCCCGGCACCGGGCCGCTCGCCGCCGCCGTGCCGGGCGCCTTCGACGCCTGGATGGTGCTGCTGCGCGACCACGGCACCCGCTCCCTGGACGACGTCCTGAAGTACGCCGTCGGCTACGCCGAGCACGGCCACGCGCCCGTGGAGAACCTCGGCGCCACCGTCGAGACCGTCCGTGAGCTGTTCGAGACCGAGTGGACGTCGTCCGCCGAGCTGTACCTGCCCGGCGGACGGCCGCCCCGGCCCGGACGGCTGCTGCGCAACCCCGCCCTCGCCGCCACCTGGCGCAGGCTGCTCGCCGAGACCGCGGGCGCCGGTGACCGCGAGGCGCGCATCGAGGCAGCGCGGGAGGTGTGGCGGTCCGGGTTCGTCGCCGAGGCGCTGGTCCGCCAGGCCGCCCGGCCCACCCTCGACACCAGCGGCGCCCGCCACACCGGCACGCTCACCGCCGACGACCTGGCCGGCTGGTCCGCGGCCTACGAGACGCCGGCGACGTACGACTGGAACGGCTGGACCGTGTGCAAGGCCGGGCCCTGGAGCCAGGGCCCGGCGCTCCTGCAGCAACTGGCGCTGCTCCCGCCCGAGCTGCCCGAGCCCGGCTCCGCGGACTACGTCCACCTGCTGGTCGAGGGCTGCAAGCTCGCCATGGCCGACCGGGAGGCCTGGTACGGGGACGCGGCGCCGGTGCCGCTGGCCGAGCTGCTGTCGCCGGAGTACAACGCCGGGCGGCGGGCCCTCGTCGGCGCCGGGGCGTCGCTGGAGCTGCGGCCCGGCAGCCCCGGCGGGCGGGCGCCCCGGCTGAGCGCGCACGCGCACGTGGTCGCCGACGACGACCCCGGCTTCAGCCCCATGGGCGTCGGCGAGCCCACGGTCGCCCGCAACGGACGCGTCGCGGGGGACACCTGCCACATCGACGTGGCCGACCGCTGGGGCAACCTGGTCGCCGCCACACCCAGCGGCGGCTGGCTCCAGTCCAACCCCGTGGTGCCCGAGCTGGGCTTCCCGCTCGGCACCCGGCTGCAGATGACCTGGCTGGAGGACGGCCTGCCGAACTCCCTCACGCCCGGCCGCCGCCCCCGCACCACCCTCACCCCGTCGATCGCCCTGCGCGACGGGGTGCCGGTGCTGGCGTTCGGCACGCCCGGCGGCGACCAGCAGGACCAGTGGCAGCTGCACTTCTTCCTGGAGGCCGCCCGGCGCGCGCCCGTGCGCGGGGGACTCGACCTCCAGGGCGCGATCGACGCACCGAACTGGCACACCGACGGCTTCCCCGGCTCGTTCTGGCCGCGCGGGATGCGGCCCGGCAGCCTCACCGTCGAGTCCCGCACGCCCGCCGCCGTGGTCGAGGAGCTGCGGCGCCGCGGCCACCGGGTGACCGTCGGGCCCGCCTGGTCCGAGGGCCGCCTGTGCGCGGTCGCCCGCGACCCGGAGACCGGCGTCCTGTCGGCGGCGGCCAACCCGCGGGGCATGCAGGGGTACGCGGTGGGCCGCTGAGGGCCGTCCTCGGGGGCCGGGTGCCGGACGGTCCCGCCGGTACGCGCCGAAGACGGGAGTTCATGCGTTTTCCACCCGGTGTACACGGGCCCGGCGGGGATTGTCAGTGGGCCGTGTTCTCATGGAGGCATGATCGTGAACACGGAAACCATCGACGAGTTTCTCGCCCGCCGCTCCGCCGACGTCGAGGACGCCGTCCGCACGGCGGCCGAGACCGAGATCCTGCCCCGCTTCCGGCACCTCGCGCAGCACGAGGTCGACCAGAAGACCGGCCCGCACGACCTGGTCACGGACGCCGACCGAAACGCCGAGCTGTACCTGACCGGAGTGCTCGGCGCCCTGCTGCCCGGCTCCATCGTCGTCGGCGAGGAAGCGGTCCACGCCGACCCCGCCGTCTACGGCGCGATCCAGGGCGACGCGCCCGTCTGGATCGTCGACCCGGTCGACGGCACCCGCCAGTTCGTGCACGGCGACGACGGCTTCTGCACCCTGGTCGCGCTGGCCCGGCACGGCGAACTGCTCGCCTCCTGGATCCACGCCCCGGCCCGCGGCCAGCTGGCCACCGCCGTGCGGGGCGGCGGCGCCTTCCTGAACGGCGAGCGGCTGCACGCGGGTCCGCCCGCGGCCGGCCGCGACCTGGAGGTGGCCACCTCCCACCCCGACTTCACGACCGACGAGCAGAAGCGCGCCCTGCTCGCCCTGCGGACCGACGGCGTGGCCCCCCGCCCCTGCGGCTCGGCCGGCCTGGAGTACCTGGCCGTCGCCCGGGGCCTGTTGGACGCCACCGTGTTCTCCTGGGAGGCCGCCTGGGACCACGCGGCCGGTCTGCTGCTCGTCGAGGAGGCGGGCGGCGCCCACCTCACCCTCACCGGCGAGCCCTTCCGCATCACCGGCGGCAACGCCCTGCCGTTCACCACGGCCCGCGACGAGGCCACGGCCAAGCGGATACGGGGGCTGCTGACGGCCTCGTGAGGCCCGGGCCGTCCGCTCCCCACCCCGCTCCCCGCCCTCGCCCCGCCCCGCCCCGCACGCCGACGCGTGCGCCGTTCGCCCCCCGCCCCGCGGGTGCCGTTCCACCCCCGGCATATCCTGATCCCCCAGAGGCCACCGGCTGACGAAGGGGTCCAAGTGCCGTCGATGCTCGATGCGGTCGTGGTGGGAGCGGGGCCGAACGGACTGACCGCTGCCGTGGAGCTGGCCCGCCGCGGGTTCTCCGTGGCCCTCTTCGAGGCGCGCGACACCGTGGGCGGGGGAGCCCGCACCGAGGAGCTCACCCTGCCGGGCTTCCGGCACGACCCGTGCTCGGCCGCCCACCCCCTCGCGGTCAACTCGCCCGCGTTCCGCGCGATGCCGCTGGAGCGGTACGGCCTGCGGTGGCTGCACGCCGAGCTGCCCATGGCGCACCCCTTCCCGGACGGCACGGCCGCCGTGCTGGCCCGCTCGGTCGCCGAGACGGCCGCCTCCTTCGGCCCGCGCGACGCGGGGGCGTACCGCAGGCTGGTCGAGCCCTTCCTCGCCAAGTGGGACACGCTGGTCCGCGACTTCATGTCCCTGCCCTCCACCGGGCTGCCCCGCGACCCGCTGACCCTCGCCCGCTTCGGCCTCGCCGGCCTGCCCCCGTCGACCTGGCTGACCAGCCGGTTCCGCGACGAGCGGGCCCGCACCCTGTTCGCGGGCCTGGTCGCCCACGTCATGGCCCCGCTGAACGGTGTCGCCACCGGCGCGGTCGGCCTGGTCTTCGCGCTGTCCGCGCACGCCCGCGGCTGGCCCCTGGCCCGCGGCGGCTCCCAGTCGATCTCCGACGCCCTCGCCGCCTACCTGACGGACCTCGGCGGCAGCATCCACACCGACTACGAGGTCAAGCGCCTCGACGACCTGCCCCCGGCCCGCGCCTACGTCTTCGACACCTCGCCCACCGCACTCGCCCGGATCGCCGGCTTCGGCCGCTACTACGACGGCTTCCGGTACGGCCCCGCCGCCTTCAAGGTCGACTACGCCCTCGACGGCCCCGTCCCCTGGACCGCGCCCGAGGCGCGCGCCGCGGGCACCGTGCAGATCGGTGCGAACAGCGCGGAGATCGGCGCCGCCCTGCGCGCCGCGTCCCGGGAGGGCCGCGCCCCCGACCGGCCGTTCCTGATCACCGTGCAGCCCAGTGTGGTGGATCCCACCCGCGCCCCCGAGGGCAAGCACGTGTTCTGGGCGTACGGCCACGTGCCCAACGGCTGGACCGGCGACCTCACCGACGCCCTGGAGGCCCAACTGGAGCGGTTCGCACCGGGGTTCCGGGACCGCGTCCTGGCCCGCGCCGTCGCCGGCCCCGCCGAGCTCGCCGCCCGCAACGCCAACTACGTCGGCGGCGACATCGCCACCGGCGCGGCGTCCGGACTCCAGCTGCTGCTGCGCCCCAAGCTGTCCCTCTTCCCGTACGGCACCCCGCACCCGGCGGTCTTCCTCTGCTCCTCGGCCACCCCGCCGGGCCCCGGCGTGCACGGCATGTCCGGCCACAACGCGGCCAAGGCGGTGTGGCGGCACCTGCGCCGGCAGGGCTGACGGCGCCGCCGCGACCCCGGGAAAGGACGGGCGCTCCCGGTCGCCGCGGGCTACAAAGGGCCCATGACCACCCTCACCCTGGTCCAGGGCGACATCACCCGGCAGTCCGTCGACGCGATCGTCAACGCGGCCAACTCCTCCCTGCTCGGCGGCGGAGGCGTCGACGGCGCCATCCACCGCCGCGGTGGCCCCGACATCCTCGCGGAGTGCCGCCGGCTGCGCGCCTCCCGGTACGGCCGGGGCCTGCCCACCGGCCGGGCGGTCGCGACCACCGCCGGGAACCTGGACGCGCGCTGGGTGATCCACACCGTCGGCCCCGTCTGGTCGGACACCGAGGACCGCTCCGAGCTGCTGGCGTCCTGCTACCGCCAGTCCCTGCGCGTCGCCGACGAGCTGGGCGCCCGCACGGTGGCGTTCCCGGCCATCTCCACCGGGATCTACGGCTGGCCGCTCGACGACGGGGCCCGGATCGCCGTCGCGACGGTACGTGCCGCGGACACGGCCGTCGAGGAGGTCCGCTTCGTCCTCTTCGACGAGCGTGCCCACGCCGCGTTCGCCCGCCAGGCCGGCTGACGCGCCGCCCCGGTCACCGGCCCGCGGGAACCGGCCACCAGCTCAAGAAGCGGTTGCGCACACAGAGTTGAAATCCGGTCAGGTCGGCGCGTTGATGGTCGTTTCATCAACACAATCCGACAAGATCTGACTGCCGTACTCAGTGCTGCACAGTCCGCCCCCGAGGAAGGCCACGGTCATGCCGCACCCCCACGTGTCACCCGTGCACCGTTCCGTCAGCCGCCGCCGTCTGCTGGAGGGCTCCGCCGCCGTGCTCGGCGCCCTCGCCCTGTCCGCGCCGACCGGCGGCCGGCCCGCCCGGGCGGCGGAGCCCGGCCCCGAGTGGAACGGCCGCATCGACCTCTTCCGGGTCGGCACCCAGCCCCCGCACACCACCCTCATGCCGTACGCCGACCTCGCCCAGGCCCTGGCCGCCGACCGCACCCGCTCGCCGTACCGCCTCAGCCTGGACGGCACGTGGAGGTTCGCCCACGCCGAGCGCCCCGACGACCGCGACCCCGACTTCCACCGTACCGACCTCGACGACTCCGGCTGGGACACGATCCCGGTCCCCTCGGCCTGGCAGCTGCACGGCTACGACCGCCCGATCTACGTCAACATCACCTACCCCTGGTGGGGCCCCAACGGCCTCGGCGAGGACGCCCGGCCGCCCGCCGCGCCGACCCGCTTCAACCCCGTCGGCCAGTACCGGCGCACCTTCACCGTGCCCCGCGGCTGGGCGGGCCGGCGGACCTTCCTGCACTTCGAGGGCGTGAAGTCGGCGCACTACGTGTGGATCAACGGCACCCTGGTCGGGTACAGCGAGGACTCCTACACGCCCGCCGAGTACGACATCACCGCCCACCTCAGGCCGGGCACCAACCAGATCGCCGTCGAGGTGTACCGCTTCTCCGACGGCGACTGGCTGGAGGACCAGGACATGATCCGGCTGAGCGGCATCTTCCGCTCGGTCCACCTCTACTCCACCCCCGCCGTGCACCTGCGCGACTTCCGGCTGCGGACCCCGCTCGGCGACGGCCACACCTCCGCCGCACTGGAGGTCACCGCGCACGTGCGCGACTACGGCGGCCACGGCGGCGGCCGGTACACCGTCGAGACCCAGCTCTACGACGCCCGCGGGCACGCCGTGTGGCCGCGCCCGCTCCAGCAGTCCCTGGACGTCGCGGACGGCGCCGAGGCCACCGCCGGGGCGGCCCGCGCCGTCCCCGCGCCCAAGCTCTGGTCGGCCGAGGACCCGTACCTCTACACCGCCGTCCTCCAGCTGCGCGACCCGGAGGGCCGGGTGACCGAGACCCTCTCGCACCGCGTCGGCCTGCGCGAGTTCGCCCTGAAGGACGGCCTGATGCGCATCAACGGCAAACCGGTCTCCTTCCGCGGCACCAACCGCCACGAGATGCACCCCGAGCGCGGCTCGGCCCTCACCCGGGCGGACCTGGTGAAGGACATCACGCTCATCAAGCGCCTGAACATCAACAGCGTCCGCACCTCGCACTACCCCAACAACCCGCTGTGGCTCGAACTCGCCGACGAGTACGGGCTGTACCTGGTCGACGAGACCAACCTGGAGACCCACGGCATCCGCGGCGAGTACCCCGGCGACCACGCCGAGTGGACCCGCGCGTGCGTGGCCCGCGCGCAGAACATGGTGCACCGGGACAAGAACCACGCCTCGGTCGTCATCTGGTCGCTCGGCAACGAGGCCGGCGGCGGCAGCACCTTCACCGCCATGCACGACTGGATCCGCTCCTACGACCCGACCCGCGTCATCCAGTACGAGGGCGACGACCGCCCCGGCATCAGCGACATCCGCTCCGAGATGTACGACACCCCCGCCCGCGTCGAGGCCCGCGCCCAGGACACCGCCGACACCCGGCCGTACGTGATGATCGAGTACTCCCACGCGATGGGGAACTCCAACGGCAACTTCAAGACCTACTGGGACGTCGTGCGCCGCCACGACGTGCTCCAGGGCGGCTGGATCTGGGACTTCGTCGACCAGGCCCTCAGCTGGCCCACGCCCACCCGCAAGCTGCTCACCGAGAGCGGCCCGGCCCGGCTGCGCGGCGAGGTCATGGCCCCCAGCGGCGGCTTCGACCGGCACCGGGGCGTCTGCGGCGGCACCGTCTTCACCCGCGACCCGCGCCTGGACCTCACCGGGTCGCTCACCCTGGAGGCCTGGGTCACCCCGCACGTCACCGGCTACCACCAGCCGATCCTCGCCAAGGGCGACACCCAGTACGCGCTGAAGCAGACCAACGGGACGCTGGAGTTCTTCATCCACGGCGACGGCCAGTGGATCACCGCCGACTGGACGCTGCCCGACGACTGGACCGGCCGGGAGCACCACGTCGCCGGGGTCTTCGACGCGGACGCCGGCACGCTCACCCTCCACGTCGACGGCGTGGTGCGCGCCATCCGCGCCACCACCCGGCGGCCCGGCAGCACCACCGCCCCGCTCGCGCTGGCCACCGATGTCGACAACCCCACCCGGGAGTTCAGCGGCACGATCCGCGCCGCCCGCGTGTACGCCCGCGCGCTCGGCGCCGCCGAACTCGCCTCCGACCGCCGCGGCCCCGGCGACGACGGCGTGCGCTTCTGGTTCGACGCCGCCACGGTCCGGTTCACCGAGAAGCGGCCCCGCGCGAAGACCTTCCACGCCTACGGCGGCGACTGGGGCGACAACCCCAACGACGGCGCCTTCTCCGGCGACGGCATCGTCACCGCCGACCGCGGCCACACCGGCAAGGCCGCGGAGGTCAAGCAGGTCTACCAGGCGATCCAGGTCACCCCCGCCGCGGGCGGCCCGGGTGCGGTCCGGCTCACCAACGAGTACCTGTTCACCCATCTCCGCCGGTTCGACAGCCGGTGGTCCCTCGTCGCCGACGGCAAGGTCGTCCAGCGCGGCAGCCTCACCCGCGAGCAACTGGACGTCGCCCCGCTGTCCCACAAGGACGTCACCCTGCCCGTGCGGCTGCCGCGCGACCCCGGGCCCGGCACCGAGTACTTCCTGCAGCTGTCCTTCACCACCAAGGAGGCCACGCCTTGGGCGAAGGCCGGGTTCGAGGTGGCCAAGCAGCAACTCCGGCTCGACGCGCGCGTCCCGGCCGTGACCCCCGCACCCCTGGGCAGCGTCCCGGCGCTGCGCCACGAGGACCGGGAGAAGACCGTCACGGTCACCGGCCGGGACTTCTCCGTCGTCGTCGACAAGCGCGGCGGCACCCTCGCGTCGTACGAGGCGGGCGGCCGCCGGCTGATCACCTCCGGCCCGGTGCCCAACTTCTGGCGGGCGCCCACCGACAACGACCGGGGCAACGGCCAGCACACCCGCAACCAGACCTGGAGGGACGCCGGAGCGGCCCGTACCGTCAGCGGCGTCCGGGTCGCTCCGCTCGGCGACCGGGCCGTACGGGTCGAGGTGACCGGCACCCTGCCCACCACCGTCGCGTCCACCTGGTCCACTACTTACACCGTCTTCGGCAACGGCGAGCTCAAGGTCGACCACACCCTGCACCCGGGCGCGGGCCTGCCCTACCTCCCCGAGGTCGGCGCCCTGCTGTTCCTGCCCCGCCGCCTGGACCACCTGCACTACTACGGGCGCGGCCCCGAGGAGAACCACTGGGACCGCAACAACGGCACCGACGTGGGCCTGTACTCCGGCACCGTCGCCGCCCAGTGGAGCGGCTACCTGCGCCCGCAGGAGAACGGCAACAAGACCGACGTGCGCTGGGCGGCGCTGACCGACGCCGACGGACGCGGCCTGCTCGTCAGCGGTGAGCCCCTGCTGGAGGTCAACGCCTCCCACTTCACCCCGGAGGACCTCTCGGTCGGCGCCCGCCACGACTACCAGCTCACCCCCCGCGACGCGGTCGTGCTCCGGGTGAACCACCGGCAGATGGGCGTCGGCGGTGACAACAGCTGGGGCGCCCACACCCACGACGAGTACAAGCTGTTCGCGGACCGCGCCTACGCCTACACCTACCGGCTGCGGCCGCTGACGGACCTGGCGGACGCCACGGCGGCCGCGCGCCGGCCCACCGCGGAGCGGTAGCGCGAGGACACCGGGAACAGCGGGGGGCCCGGTTCCGTTCCCCGTTCCGTGTGACGCCCCGCACGCCCGGATGATCTCTGTGGCGGCGGGTGCCGAACAGCGGAACAATCCACCACGGAACGGGAAACGGACCGGTCCACATCCCGAGGGAAGGGGAGCCACCCATGGCCGAGCAGGACGAACGCTTCGACGTCGTGGTCCTCGGCGCCGGCCCCGGCGGCTACGTCGCCGCCGTGCGCGCCGCCCAGCTGGGCAAGCGCGTCGCGGTCGTCGAGGAGAAGTACTGGGGCGGCGTCTGCCTGAACGTGGGCTGCATCCCCACCAAGGCCCTGCTGCGCAACGCCGAACTGGCGCACATCGTCACGCGCGAGGCGAAGACCTTCGGCATCAAGGTCGACGGAGAGGTCTCCTTCGACTACGGCGAGGCGTTCCGCCGCAGCCGCAAGGTCGCCGACGGCCGGGTCAAGGGCGTCCACTACCTGATGAAGAAGAACAAGATCACCGAGTTCGACGGCCGCGGCACGTTCCTCGACGACCACACCCTCCAGGTCACGGGCTACGACGGCGACACCCGCACCCTCGGCTTCGACCACTGCATCATCGCCACCGGCGCCACGCCCAGGCTGCTGCCCGGCACCAAGCGCAGCGCGCGCGTGGTGACGTACGAGGAGCAGATCCTCGCGGACGACCTGCCGCGGTCGATCGTCATCGCGGGCGCCGGCGCGATCGGCATCGAGTTCGCCTACGTCCTGCACAACTACGGCGTGAAGGTCACCATCGTCGAGTTCCTGGACCGGGTGACGCCGCTGGAGGACGCCGAGGTCTCCGCCGAACTCGCCCGCCAGTACCGCAAGCTGGGCATCGACGTGCTCACCTCCACCCGGGTCGAGAGCATCGACGAGTCCGGGCCGCAGGTCCGGGTCACCGTCACCGCCAAGGACGGCTCCCAGCAGGTCCTGGAGGCCGACAAGGTCCTCCAGGCGATCGGCTTCGCCCCGAACGTCACCGGCTACGGCCTGGAGAACACCGGCGTGAAGCTCACCGACCGGGGCGCCATCGACGTCGACGGCCGCTGCCGCACCTCCGTCCCGCACCTGTTCGCCATCGGCGACGTGACCGCCAAGCTGATGCTCGCGCACGCCGCCGAGGCGATGGGCGTGATCGCCGCCGAGACGATCGCCGACGCCGAGACCATGGAGCTGGACTACGCCATGATCCCGCGCGCCACCTACTGCCAGCCGCAGGTCGCCAGCTTCGGCTACACCGAGGCGCAGGCCCGCGAGCTCGGGCACGACGTCAAGGTCGCCAAGTTCCCGTTCACGGCCAACGGCAAGTCGCACGGCCTCGGCGACACCACCGGCTTCGTCAAGCTGATCAGCGACGCCAAGTACGGCGAGCTGCTCGGCGGCCACCTCATCGGCCCGGACGTCACCGAGCTGCTGCCCGAGCTGACCCTGGCCCAGCAGTGGGACCTCACGGTGCACGAGGTCGCCCGCAACGTCCACGCCCACCCGACGCTGGGCGAGGCCGTCAAGGAGGCCGTCCACGGCCTCGCCGGCCACATGATCAACATGTGACGCCCGCCGGCGGGGCCGTTCACCCGGACGGCCCCGCCGCGCTCGCCCCCGCCGTGCGCCCGGGATGTCCTGCAACGGAGCCCCCACGTCCCACGGGAAGGGAGCGCCCGTCGATGACCTCCGGCCCGCAGTCCGCGCCCGGCGAGCCGCGGGGCGAGATCGGCACCGCCTGGTCGGTCCCGCGCGGCGGCCCCCGGCCGCCCGCCCCGCCGCCCCCGCCCGCGCCCCCCGCCGACGGCGGCGCCGCGCTCGCCGCCGTGCTGATGCTGTGCAGCGGCCTGCTCGCCGTGCTCCAGGGCGTGGCCGCGGTCGCCGGGGACGACGTCTACGCCCACACCGGCGGCTACGCCTTCCGGCTCGGCCTCGCCGGCTGGGGCTGGATCCACCTCACCCTCGGCGCACTCCTCGCGCTCACCGGCGCCGGCGTCCTCAGGGGCGTCGCGCGGGCCCGCACGGCCGGCGTCGTCCTGGCCGCGCTCGGCCTGGTCGCCCAGTTCCTGTTCCTGCCCTACGAGCCGCTGTGGTCGGTCGTGGTGATGGGCCTGGACCTGTTCGTGATCCGGGCCCTGGTGGTCACCCGGCCCCGGGGCTGAGGGCGCCGCTGGTCCCGGAAGGTCGATGTCGGAATCCTGCCAGCCAGGCCCCCGCCGGGTACCCGATGCTGGACGCATGCAGAACGGGATGCACACCGACCGCGAGCACTGCGTCCGCGCCGTGCAGTCGAAGGACGCGCGCTTCGACGGCTGGTTCTTCACCGCCGTCCTCACCACCCGCATCTACTGCCGGCCCAGCTGCCCCGTGGTGCCGCCCAAGCCCGAGAACATGACCTTCTACGCCAGCGCCGCCGCCTGCCAGCAGGCCGGCTTCCGGGCCTGCAAGCGCTGCCGCCCCGACACCAGCCCCGGCTCCCCGGAGTGGAGCGGCCGGGCCGACCTGGTCGCCCGCGCCATGCGGCTGATCGCCGACGGCGTCGTGGACCGCGAGGGCGTGCCCGGCCTCGCCGCCCGCCTCGGCTACAGCACCCGCCAGGTCGAACGGCACCTGCGCGCCGAGCTGGGCGCCGGCCCGCTCGCCCTGGCCCGCGCCCAGCGCGCCCAGACCGCCCGCGTCCTCATCGAGACGACCCGGCTGCCGCTCGCCGACGTGGCGTTCGCGGCGGGCTTCTCCTCCGTGCGCAGCTTCAACGACACCGTGCGCGAGGTCTTCGCGCTGTCCCCGACCGAGCTGCGCGCCCGGCTCCCGCAGCACGACCACGCCGCCCCGGCCACCCCCGGCACGCTCCAGCTGCGGCTGCCGTTCCGCGCCCCGCTGCACCCCGACAACCTCTTCGGGCACCTCGCGGCGACCGCCGTGCCCGGCGTCGAGGAGTGGCGGGACGGCGCCTACCGGCGCACGCTGCGGCTGCCGTACGGCCACGGCATCGTCGCGCTCGCCCCCGCCCCCGACCACGTGGCCTGCCGCCTCACCCTCGGCGACCTGCGCGACCTGACCGTGGCCATCAGCCGCTGCCGGCGCCTGCTCGACCTGGACGCCGACCCGGTCGCCGTCGACGACCAGCTGCGCACCGACCCGCTGCTCGCTCCGCTGGTCGACAAGGCGCCCGGCCGCCGGGTGCCGCGCACCGTGGACGAGGCCGAGTTCGCGGTCCGCGCGGTGCTCGGCCAGCAGGTCTCCACCGCCGCCGCCCGCACCCACGCGGCCCGCCTGGTCACCGCCCACGGGGACCCGGTCGAGGACCCCGCGGGCGGCCTCACCCACCTCTTCCCCGAGCCGGCCGCGCTGGCCGCCGTGGACCCCGCCGCGCTGGCCATGCCCGGCACCCGCCGCGCCACCCTGACCGGCCTGGTCGGCCGGCTGGCCGACGGCAGCCTGCACCTGGGCGTCGAGAGCGACTGGGCCGAGGCCCGCGCCACGCTCCTCGCCCTGCCCGGGTTCGGGCCGTGGACCGTCGAGGTCATCGCCATGCGCGCGCTCGGCGACCCCGACGCCTTCCTGCCCACCGACCTGGGGGTGCGCACCGCGGCCCGCCGGCTCGGCCTGCCGGCCACGCCCGCCGCGCTCACCGCCCGCGCGGCGGCCTGGCGCCCGTGGCGGGCCTACGCCGTGCAGCACCTGTGGGCGACCGACAGCCACCCCATCAACTCCCTTCCCGCTTGAGGACACCCGCGTGAAAGCCCACACCGTCATCGACAGCCCCTACGGCCCGCTGACCCTCGTCGCCGACGACGGCGTCCTGTGCGGCCTCTACATGACCGACCAGCGCCACCGCCCGCCCGAGGAGAGCTTCGGCCCGCCCGACCCCACCCCGTTCGCGGAGGCCGAGGAGCAGCTGGAGGCGTACTTCGCGGGCCGGTTGACCGAGTTCAGCCTCGAACTACGGCTGCACGGCACCCCGTTCCAGCGCTCCGTCTGGTCCGCCCTGCGCGCCATCCCCTACGGCGAGACCCGCACCTACGGCCAACTCGCCGCGCTCCTCGGGCAGCCGACCGCCTCCCGCGCGGTGGGCCTCGCCAACGGCAGGAACCCCGTCGGCATCATCGTCCCCTGCCACCGGGTCGTCGGCGCGAACGGCGACCTCACCGGCTACGGCGGCGGCCTGCACCGCAAGCGCCGCCTGCTGGACCTGGAACGCGGGGCGGCTCCGGCCCTCTTCTAGACCTCCTGCGCGGCCAGCTCCCGCAGCAGCCTGGGCAGTGCCGTGCCGATCGGCTCGCGCACCACCTCGTCCGCGAGGTCGTCGTACGGGGTGGGCTCGGCGTTGACCACGATCAGCCGGGCGCCGTGGTCGACGGCGACCCGGGCGAGGCCCGCGGCCGGCTCGACCTGGAGGCTGGTGCCGACGGCGAGGAAGACCTGGCACGCCTTGGTGATGGCGACGGCCTCACCGAGGACGGCCGGGTCGAGCCGCTCGCCGAACATCACGGTGGCCGGCTTCAGGACGCCGCCGCACTCCAGGCACGGCGGGTCGTCCTCGCCGGCCTCGACCCGCGCCAGGGCGTCGCGCATCGAGCCGCGCGCGTGGCACCGGGTGCACACCACGCTCCGGGCGCTGCCGTGCAGTTCGAGCACCTTGCGGGCGGGCATCCCGGCGAGCTGGTGCAGCCCGTCGACGTTCTGCGTGAGCACCCGCACCGGCACCCCGGACCGCTCCAGCTCGGCGACGGCGCGGTGCGCGGCGTTCGGCTCGGCGCCCAGCGCCCCGGCGTCGCGCCGCATCAGCCACGCGCGGCGCCGGATGTCCGGGTCGGCCATGTAGAAGGAGTGGGTGACGAGTTTCTCCGCCTCCGGGTCCCGGCGCCACAGTCCGCCGGGGCCGCGGTAGTCGGGGATCCCGGAGTCGGTGGAGATGCCCGCCCCGCTCAGCAGGGCCACGAGTGGCTTGCTCATGGGGCGAGCGTAGGGCGGGGCGTCCGGGGACGGCGAACGGATATCCGGCCCCGGCCCCAGCCGACCTGACCCCCGGCGCCTCAGCCGGCCGGACGCCCGGCCTCCAGTTCCACCGGGCCCGAGCCGTCGGCGAGGGCGTCCAGCGCGGCCAGGACGCGCCTGCCGAGGCTGCCCAGCAGGTATTCGGTGAGGTCCTCGCGCGGCACCAGCCGCCAGGACAGCAGCTCCTCCTCCTGGAGGCGGATCGCCTTGAGGTCGTCCTCGTCGAGCACCCCGCCGTCGTACAGGTACGCCACCAGCGGCGGCCGGTCCGTACCCGGCACCCAGTCCACGGCCAGCAGCCGGCCGACCGGGCGGTCGAGGCCGATCTCCTCCAGGGTCTCCCGGCGGGCGCCCTGGCGCGGGGTCTCGCCGTCGTCCGACTCGACGGTGCCGCCCGGCAGCGCCCAGCCCTCGCGGTAGTTGGGCTCCACGAGCAGCACCCGCCCCCCGGCGTCCCGGAAGAGCGCGGCCGCCCCGACGAGCACACGGGGCAGGGAGGCGATGTACGCGGCGTAGTTCTCACTGGTCACCCCGGAAGGGTAACCACCGGGCGGCCCCCCACACGGCACTCGTACGGCGGCGCCGGCCCCTACACCCCGGCGCGCGCCAACCGCGCCGTCCGCTCGGCCAGTTCGCTGATCCGCACCCCGTCGAAGCCGAACACCGCGCTGCGCACGGTGTCCTCCAGCGGCTCGGTCCACTGCGCCGGGATGGCCCGCGCGCCGGTGAGCACCCCGGCCACCGAGCCGGCCGTGGCCCCGTTGGAGTCGGTGTCCAGGCCCCCGCGCACGGTGAGCGCGATGGTGCGGGTGAAGTCGCCGTCGCCGTACAGCAGTCCCGCGGTCAGCACGGCCGCGTTGGGCACCGTGTGGATCCAGCCGAGCCCGGCCGTCTCCTCGGCGACCGTGGCCAGCGTCTCCTCCCAGGGCAGCCGCGTCGCGTGCAGGGAGACCACCCGGCGGACCGTCCGGGCCAGGCGGCAGCTCGCCGGGACCACCGCGAGCGCTTGGTCCAGGGCGTCGCGGACGCCCGGCGCGGTGAACGCGGCGGCGATCAGCGCGGCCGCGAACATCGCCCCGTACACCCCGTTGCCGGTGTGCGACAGCACCGCGTCCCGGCGGGCCAGCGCGGCGGCGCGGCGCGGGTCGCCCGGCGAGGTCCAGCCGTAGGCGTCGGCGCGGATCAGGGCGCCGATCCACTCCTGGTAGGGGTTGTCGTAGGTGGCCGTCAGCGGCGGCTTCAGCCCGTTCGCGAGGTTGCGGTACGCGGCCCGCTCGGCGGTGAAGGTCTGCAGGTACGGCAGCCGCAGCAGCCACAGGTCGCCGACCTGCTCGGTGCTGAAGCCGAAGCCGTGCGTCTCCAGCAGGTGCAGGCCGAGGACGGCGTAGTCGACGTCGTCGTCGCGGCAGCTGCCGTGGATGCGGCCGCGCACGCACTGGCGCCACTCCGGGCGCAGCGCGCCGGCCAGGTCCTCGTCGGCGGGTTCGGGGAGGTAGTCGGTCAGCGGCAGGGCCGCCGCCCGGCGCAGGTAGCGGTCGATGCGGTCGCGCGTCCACAGGTCGCCCTGCTCGACCGGCTTGCCGAGCATGTTGCCCGCGATCCGGCCGAGCCAGCCCCCCAGGATGCGGTCGTCGAGCTCCGGCTCGGTGCCCACAGGGGTCATGGGAACGGTGTACCCGGTACGGGCCCACCCGTGCCCCCGGCGTGCGGACGGCGCCCGTCAGCCGCCCGTCCAGGGTCCGGGCAGGGCATGACGGCGGGGGCGTCCTGAGGTTAAGGTCACTGCGGCGCGACTGGCCCCGACGTGCGCGGGGCCCGGAGAGCAAGGGGATGACCAGGTGGCTGAGGCTTCTGGACACGGCACCCGACGGGTGCTGGTGGCCGCGGACAAGTTCAAGGGGTCGCTGACGGCGGTGCAGGTCGCCGAGCGGGTCTCGGCGGGGCTGCGGCGGGTCGTGCCGGACGTGGAGGTCGAGGCGCTGCCCGTCGCCGACGGCGGCGACGGCACGGTGGACGCGGCGGTCGCCGCCGGGTTCGAGCGCCGTGAGGTGCGGGTCGCCGGGCCCCTCGGGGACGAGGTGACGGCCGCGTTCGCGCTGCGCGGCGACACCGCGGTCGTGGAGATGGCGGAGGCGAGCGGCCTCCAGCGGCTGCCGGCGGGCGTGTTCGCACCGCTCACGGCGTCGACGTACGGCTCCGGGGAACTGCTGCGCGCCGCGCTGGACGCCGGGGTGCGCACGATCGTGTTCGGCGTCGGGGGGAGCGCGACGACCGACGGCGGCGCGGGCATGCTGTCCGCGCTCGGGGCGCGCTTCCTGGACGCCGACGGTGAGCCGGTGCCGCCCGGCGGGGGCGGCCTCGCGCAGGTGGCCCGGGCCGACCTGTCCGGCCTCGACCCGCGCCTCGGGTCGGTGGACCTGGTCCTCGCCAGCGACGTCGACAACCCGCTGACCGGCCCCAAGGGCGCACCGGCGGTCTACGGCCCGCAGAAGGGCGCCTCGCCGGACGACGTGGCGGCCCTGGACGCGGCGCTCTCGCGCTACGTGGAGGTGCTGGAGGCGACGCTCGGGTCGCGCGCCGCCGAGTACGCCGGGTCACCGGGTGCCGGTGCCGCGGGCGGCATCGGGTACGGGGCGCTGCTGCTCGGCGCGCGGTTCCGGGCCGGGATCGAGGTCATGCTCGACGTGCTGGGCTTCGCGCCGGCGCTGGAGCGGGCCCAGCTGGTGATCACCGGCGAGGGGTCGCTGGACCAGCAGACGCTGCACGGGAAGGCACCGGCGGGCGTGGCGACGGCCGCGCGGGCCGCCGGCAAGGAGGTCGTCGCGGTGTGCGGCCGGCTGGCCCTGCCGCCGGAGGCGCTGGGGCGGGCCGGGATCCGGCGCGCGTACCCGCTGACCGACGCGGAGCCCGACGTGGCGCGGTGCATCGCGGAGGCCGGACCCCTCCTGGAGCGGGTCGCCGAGCGCATCGGGCGCGACTTCCTGACCTGAGCCCGGCGCCTTCGGCCCCCCGCCGCCGTCGCCGTACGGTGGACCCATGGATGTCTCGAACGCCCTCGGGGAGTTCCTGCGGGCCCGGCGGGCGCTGGTGCGCCCCGAGGACGTGGGGCTGCGCGGCGGGGGGATCCGGCGGGTGCCGGGGCTGCGGCGCGAGGAGGTCGCGCTGCTCGCCGGCATCAGTTCCGACTACTACCTGCGCCTGGAGCAGGGCCGGGACCGCAACCCGTCCGCCCAGGTGCTGCGCTCCGTGGCGCGCGTGCTGCGTCTGGACGCCGGCGCCACCGCCCACCTGCTCGCGCTGGCCCGGCCGCCCGGGGCACCGCGGACGGCCGCCCCGCAGGCGCCCGACGCGGTGCCCGCGAGTGTGCGCGGGCTCATCGACGGCTGGACCCGCAACCCCGCCTACGTCCAGAACCGGTACGCCGACGCCCTCGCCGTCAACCGGCTGGCGACCGCCCTGTCCCCGAACTACGCCCCCGGCGTGAACCTCCTGCGCGCCGTCTTCCTCGACCCCGCCGAGCGCGCGCTGCGCCGGGACTGGGAGGAGCTGACCGAGGAGGGCGTGGCCGTGCTGCGCGGCGCCGTCGGGCCCGACCTGGACCGGCCGCGGCTCGGGGAGCTGGTGGCCGAGCTGTCCGCGGCCAGCGAGCGCTTCCGCCGGCTGTGGGAGCGGCACGACGTGCAGCCCCGGCGCGGGCGGATCAGCAGGCTCCGGCACCCGGAGGTCGGCGACCTCGACCTGTACTCGAACAAACTGTCGATCGACGGTACCGACGGCCTCACCCTGGTCGTCTTCCACGCCGAGCCCGGCAGCCCGAGCGAGGAGCGGCTGGAGGCCCTCGGCGCCCCCGCCGCGGCCCCCTGAGCCGCCCCCTGGCCCCGCCGGGCCGGTCCCCCGGCCCCGGACACGACGAAGGGCCTCGGACCGAGCAGGTCCGAGGCCCTTCACGTCGTACGACGGCGGCGGCCGCTAGGGCAGCTGGGCCGCCCGCGCCTCGCGGCGGTTGTCGCGGAAGGTGTTCACCCGGCGGGCCGTGGCGAACAGCGGGATCACCGCGCCCATGACGAGCTGCAGCGCGCAGCCGGTCTGCAGCAGCAGCTGACCGCTCGGGGCGTCGAACGCCCAGGCCGCCAGCAGGCCCATCGACAGCACGATCCAGCCGAGCATCGCGCCGGCCAGGCGGCCCCGGGGCTTGGGGTACTCCACCCGGCTCACCATCAGCCAGGCGGTGCCGATGATGGCGAGCAGCGTCGCCACGAACGGCAGCTCCAGCAGCACGATGGAGACCACCGTCAGCGCGCCGAACGGCGAGGGCATGCCCTGGAACATGCCGTTCGGCGGCGTCACGCACGAGAAGCGCGCGAGTCTGAGCACCACCGCGAGGAGCACGACGATCGCGCCGACCGCCGCCACCCGCTGGTGCGCGTCGTCGGCGACCATGCCGTAGACCAGGACGAAGTAGGCCGGGGCCAGACCGAAGCTGATCAGGTCCGAGAGGTTGTCCAGCTCCGCGCCCATGGGGGAGGAGCGCAGCTTCCTCGCCACCAGCCCGTCGAAGAGGTCGAAGACCGCCGCGCAGAGCATCAGGATGACCGCCGTGGCCGCGCTGTGGCGGGCCATGCCGGCCTCCTGGTCACCCGTGAGGTGCGGGATCAGGATGCCCGTGGTGGTGAAGTACACCGCCATGAAGCCGCACGTGGCGTTGCCCAGTGTGAGGGTGTCCGCTATCGACAGCCGCAGCGAGAGGGGCATCTCCTCGTCGTCCGCGTCGTCGGCCTCGGGAACCCAGCCCGCCTGTGTCTCCGGGTCAATCACGGTCAATGCGAGTCACCCCAGCCACGGTCTTCTGGCCGACCTCGACCGCGACCTCCACGCCCTCGGGCAGGTAGAGGTCGACGCGCGAGCCGAACCGGATCAGACCGATGCGCTCGCCCTGCTCGACCTTCGTGCCCTGGGGCAGGTAGGGGACGATGCGGCGGGCGACGGCGCCGGCGATCTGGATCATCTCGATGTCACCGAGCTCGGTGTCGAAGTGCCAGACGACGCGCTCGTTGTTCTCGCTCTCCTTGTTGAACGCCGGGACGAACCCGCCCGGGACGTGCTCGACCGACGTCACGGTGCCGGCCAGCGGGGCGCGGTTGACGTGGACGTTCAGCGGGCTCATGAAGATCGCGACCCGGGTGCGTCCGTCCTTCCACGGCATGATGCTCTGCACCACACCGTCGGCGGGGGAGATGACCCTGCCCTGAGCGATCTCGCGCTCGGGGTCGCGGAAGAACCACAGCATGCCCGCCGCGAGAGCGGTGGCGGGCACGGCGACGGCCTTGGCGGCACCCGAGCGGCGGGCGCGGACCAGGCTGACGGCCGCGGTGGCGACGGTCGGCAGAAGCCACGGCGATGCTCCGCGCGCGAGGCGTACGCCGGCGAGGCTGTCGCGAGGTGCAGAGGTTTGGCTGTGGGGCATGGATGACCTTCGTAGCGGATGGTGCCGCGCTTCGACGGGGGGACGGCGGCTTTCCGGCGATCGTAGCGGTTAACGGCCACAACTGGGTAAGGCAGGAAGCCGAGTCGGCGGCTGGAGAAGATTGACGGGGTGTGATCTTCTTCTCGAAGAAAACACCCCCAACCCGGACATCTAGCCCTGGAACCGATACTCTTCGAGCAGCCTTCGCCCGATGATCATTTTCTGGATCTCGGCGGTGCCTTCACCGATCAGCAGCATCGGGGCCTCCCGGTAGAGGCGCTCGATCTCGTACTCCTTGGAGAAGCCGTAGCCGCCGTGGATCCGGAAGGCGTCCTCCACGACCTCCTTGCAGTACTCGGAAGCCAGGTACTTCGCCATCCCGGCCTCGAGGTCGTTTCGCTCCCCGGAGTCCTTTTTGCGTGCCGCGTTCACCATCATGGCATGCGCGGCCTCGACCTTGGTAGCCATCTCGGCCAGCTTGAACTGGATCGCCTGGTGCTGGGCGATGGGCTTGCCGAAGGTGTGGCGCTGCTGGGCGTACTGGACGCCCAGCTCGAAGGCGCGCTGGGCGACGCCGCAGCCGCGCGCCGCGACGTTGACCCGGCCGACCTCCACGCCGTCCATCATTTGGTAAAAACCGCGCCCGGTGACCCCGCCGAGCACCCGGTCGGCCGGTACCCGCAGGCCGTCCATGATCAGCTCGGTGGTGTCGACGCCCTTGTAGCCCATCTTGTCGATCTTGCCCGGGATGGTCAGACCGGGGCGGACCTCGCCGAAGCCGGGCTCCTTCTCCACCAGGAAGGTCGTCATCGACCGGTGGGGCGCGGTGCCCTCGGGGTGTCCTTCGTCACTGCGGACCAGGACGGCCACGAGCGAGGACGTGCCGCCGTTGGTCAGCCACATCTTCTGGCCGTTCAGGACGTACTCGTCGCCGTCCTTCACCGCCTTGGACGTGATGGCCGACACGTCCGAGCCCAGGCCCGGCTCCGACATGGAGAAGGCGCCGCGCACGTCGCCGGCCGCCATCCTGGGCAGGAAGTGGTCCTTCTGCTCCTGGGTGCCGTGCTGCTTGAGCATGTAGGCGACGATGAAGTGCGTGTTGATGATGCCGGACACCGACATCCAGCCGCGGGCGATCTCCTCGACGCACAGCGCGTAGGTGAGGAGCGACTCGCCGAGGCCCCCGTACTCCTCGGGGATCATCAGACCGAACAGGCCCAGCTCCTTGAGCCCGTCCACGATCTGCTGCGGGTACTCGTCGCGGTGCTCCAGCTCGGTGGCGACCGGGATGATCTCCTTGTCCACGAAGTCGCGGACGGTGGAGAGGATCTCCTGCTGGACGTCGGTCAGACCGGCGGTCTGGGCGAGTCGCGCCATGACTACTTCTCCTGCTCTCGCAGCTCCGGGCGGCCGGGCTGCTCGCCGCCGCGCTCCTTGATGTACGTCTCGGTGGGCACCATCACCTTGCGGCGGAACACGCACACCAGGGTGCCGTCCTGCTTGTAGCCCTTGGTCTCGACGTGCACGATGCCGCGGTCGTCCTTCGACTTCGACGGCCACTTGTCGAGCACGGTCGTCTGGCCGTAGATGGTGTCGCCGTGGAAGGTCGGCGCCACGTGCTTCAGCGACTCGATCTCCAGGTTGGCGATGGCCTTGCCGGAGACGTCCGGCACGCTCATGCCGAGCAGCAGGGAGTAGATGTAGTTGCCCACCACGACGTTCTTGCCGAAGTCCGTCGTCTTCTCGGCGTAGTTCGTGTCCATGTGGAGCGGGTGGTGGTTCATGGTGAGGAGACAGAACAGGTGGTCGTCGTACTCCGTGACCGTCTTGCCCGGCCAGTGCTTGTACGTCGCCCCGACCTCGAACTCCTCGTAGGTGCGTCCGAACTGCATGCTCACGCCTCCGGGATCTCGAACGACGAGGTACGCCGCATGCCGGCCGCCCGGCCCTTGCCGGAGATGACCAGGGCCATCTTGCGGCTGGCCTCGTCGATCATCTCGTCGCCGAGCATCGCCGAGCCCTTCTTGCCGCCCGCCTCGGACGTGTAGTAGTCGTACGCGTCCAGGATCAGCTCGGCGTGGTCGTAGTCCTCCTGCGAGGGCGAGAAGACCTCGTTGGCGGCGTCGACCTGGCCGGGGTGCAGCACCCACTTGCCGTCGAAGCCCAGCGCGGCGGCGCGGCCGGCCACCTCGCGGAAGCCGTCGACGTTGCGGATCTGCAGGTAGGGGCCGTCGATGGCCTGGAGGTCGTTGGCGCGGGCGGCCATCAGGATCTTCATCAGGATGTAGTGGTAGGCGTCCGCCGGGTAGCCGGGCGGCTGCTCGCCCACGACCAGCGACTTCATGTTGATCGACGCCATGAAGTCGGCCGGGCCGAAGATGATCGTCTCGATGCGCGGGGAGGCCTGCGCGATCGCGTTGACGTTGTTCAGGCCCTGCGCGTTCTCGATCTGCGCCTCGATGCCGATGCGCCCGACCTCGAAGCCCATGGTCTTCTCGATCTGGGTGAGCAGCAGGTCCAGCGCCACCACCTGCTCGGCGTTCTGCACCTTCGGCAGCATGATGCAGTCGAGGTTCGGCCCCGCGCCCTCGACGACCGTGACGACGTCGCGGTACGTCCACTCGGTGGTCCAGTCGTTGACCCGCACCACGCGCGTCTTGCCCGTCCAGTCGCCCTCGTTGAGGAACTTGACGATGGTGTGCCGCGCGTCGGGCTTGGCGAGCGGCGCGCACGCGTCCTCCAGGTCCAGGAAGACCTGGTCGGCCGGGAGGCCCTGCGCCTTCTCCAGGAAGCGGGGGTTCGAGCCCGGCACCGCCAGGCAGGAACGCCGGGGGCGAAGACGGTTGACAGGCGTCGTCATGCGGGGACCTCCAGGGGGTCGAGCTTGTTCGCTGTCCGGATCTCGTCGACGATGCGGCCGATGATGCCGGTGATGTCGAAGTCCTTCGGGGTGAAGACCGCCGCCACACCGGCGGCCCGCAGCTGTTCGGCGTCACCGCCAGGGATGATGCCACCTGCGATCACCGGGATGTCTGTGGCTCCGGCCACACGCAGCCGCTCCAGCACGTCCGGCACCAGCTGGGCGTGCGAACCGGAGAGGATCGACAGGCCCACCGCGTGCACGTCCTCGGCGAGGGCGGCGTCCACGATCTGCTCGGGGGTGAGCCGTATGCCCTGGTAGACCACCTCGAACCCGGCGTCGCGGGCCCGCACGGCGATCTGCTCGGCCCCGTTGGAGTGCCCGTCCAGGCCCGGCTTGCCGACCAGGAAGCGCAGCTTGCCCACCTCCAGCTCCTTGGCCGTCAGCTCCACCTTGCGGCGCACCTCGGCCAGCTGGGAGCCCTCCTCGGCGGGGACCGCCACGGGCGCGGAGGACACACCGGTCGGCGCCCGGAACTCGCCGAACACCTCGCGCAGCGCCCCGGCCCACTCGCCGGTGGTGACGCCGGCGCGGGCGCACTCCAGGGTGGCCTCCATGAGGTTGTCGGTGCCGCGCGCGGCCTCCTTCAGCTTCTCCAGCGCCTTGCAGGGGCGCGGGTGGTTGAAGGGCGGCTGGTAGCGGGTGTCGCGCCAGTGCTGGAGCGAGGCGATCACCTGGGCCTCGACCGCCGGGTCGACGGTCTGGATCGCGGTGTCCAGGTCGGCCGTGAGCGGGTTCGGCTCGGTGCCCTCGAAGATGTTCACACCGACGATCTTCTCCTCGCCGGACTCGATCCGCGCCCGGCGCTCCGCGTGCGAGGAGACCAGCTGCGACTTCAGGTAGCCCGACTCGACGGCGGCCAGCGCGCCGCCCATCTCCTGGATCCGCTCGATCTCCGCGAGCGAGTCCTGGACCAGCTCCTCGACCTTGGCCTCGACCACCTTCGAGCCCTCGAAGAGGTCGCCGTACTCCAGCAGGTCGCTCTCGTAGGCCAGGACCTGCTGGATGCGCAGCGACCACTGCTGGTCCCAGGGGCGGGGCAGGCCCAGCGCCTCGTTCCAGGCGGGCAGCTGCACGGCCCGCGCGCGGGCGTCCTTGGAGAGGGTGACGGCCAGCATCTCCAGCACGATCCGCTGGACGTTGTTCTCCGGCTGGGCCTCGGTCAGGCCGAGGGAGTTGACCTGGACGCCGTAGCGGAAGCGGCGGTGCTTGGGGTCCTCGATGCCGTACCGCTCGCGGGTGACCCGGTCCCAGATGCGGCCGAAGGCGCGCATCTTGCACATCTCCTCGACGAACCGGACGCCGGCGTTGACGAAGAAGGAGATGCGGCCGACGACGTCGCCCATGCGCTCCTGCGGCACCTGGCCGCTGTCGCGCACGGCGTCCAGCACGGCGATCGCGGTGGACATCGCGTACGCGATCTCCTGCACCGGCGTGGCGCCCGCCTCCTGCAGGTGGTAGCTGCAGATGTTGATCGGGTTCCACTTCGGCAGGTGGGAGACCGTGTACGCGATCATGTCCGTCGTCAGGCGCAGGCTAGGCCCCGGCGGGAACACGTGCGTGCCGCGGGACAGGTACTCCTTGACGATGTCGTTCTGGGTCGTGCCCTGGAGCCGGGTGACGTCCGCGCCCTGCTCCTCGGCGACGACCTGGTAGAGCGCCAGCAGCCACATGGCGGTGGCGTTGATGGTCATCGAGGTGTTCATCTGCTCCAGGGGGATGTCCTGGAACAGCCGGCGCATGTCACCGAGGTGCGCCACCGGCACGCCGACCCGGCCGACCTCGCCGCGGGCGAGGACGTGGTCGGAGTCGTAGCCGGTCTGCGTCGGCAGGTCGAACGCCACCGACAGACCGGTCTGGCCCTTGGCGAGGTTGCGCCGGTACAGCTCGTTGGACGCCTCCGCCGTGGAGTGACCGGCGTAGGTGCGCATGAGCCAGGGCCGGTCCTTCTCCCGCCGGCCGGCGGGCTGACGCTCAGTCATGGGGGGACCTCCGCTGTCCTCAGATGTTCCGGAAGCGGTTGATGGCGTCGAGGTGCCGCGCGCGCATCTCCTCGTCGCGCACGCCGAGGCCCTCCTCGGGGGCCAGGCACAGCACGCCGACCTTGCCCTGGTGGGCGTTGCGGTGCACGTCGTGGGCGGCCTGGCCGGTGTCCTCCAGGGAGTACACCTTCGACAGGGTCGGGTGGATCTTGCCCTTGGCGATCAGGCGGTTGGCCTCCCACGCCTCGCGGTAGTTGGCGAAGTGCGAGCCGATGATGCGCTTCAGCGACATCCACAGGTAGCGGTTGTCGTACTCGTGCATGTAGCCCGAGGTCGAGGCGCAGGTGGTGATGGTGCCGCCCTTGCGGGTGACGAACACCGAGGCGCCGAAGGTCTCGCGGCCGGGGTGCTCGAAGACGATGTCGATGTCCTCGCCGCCGGTGAGCTCGCGGATGCGCTTGCCGAAGCGCTTCCACTCCTTGGGGTCCTGGGTGGTCTCGTCCTTCCAGAACTTGTAGCCCTCGGCGGTGCGGTCGATGATCGCCTCGGCGCCCATGGACCGGCAGATCTCCGCCTTCTGCGGCGAGGAGACGACACAGATCGGGTTGGCGCCGCCGGCCAGCGCGAACTGCGTGGCGTAGGAGCCCAGGCCGCCGCTCGCGCCCCAGATGAGCACGTTGTCGCCCTGCTTCATGCCGGCGCCGTTGCGGGAGACCAGCTGGCGGTAGGCGGTGGAGTTCACCAGGCCCGGCGCCGCGGCCTCCTCCCAGCTGAGGTGGGCGGGCTTCGGCATGAGCTGGTTGGACTTCACCAGGGCGATCTCGGCGAGGCCGCCGAAGTTGGTCTCGAAGCCCCAGATGCGCTGCTCGGGGTCGAGCATGGTGTCGTTGTGGCCGTCGGAGGACTCCAGCTCGACGGACAGGCAGTGCGCGACGACCTCGTCGCCGGGCTTCCAGGCGTTGACGCCGGGGCCGGTGCGCAGCACGACGCCCGCGAGGTCGGAGCCGATGATGTGGTACGGCAGGTCGTGGCGCTTGGCCAGCTCGTTGGTGCGGCCGTAGCGCTCCAGGAAGCCGAAGGTGGACAGCGGCTCGAAGATCGAGGTCCACACCGAGTTGTAGTTCACCGAGGAGGCCATGACGGCCACCAGGGCCTCGCCCGGGCCGAGTTCCGGCACGGGGACCTCGTCGAGGTGGATCGACTTGCGCGGGTCCTTGTCGCGGGTCGCCATGCCCGCGAACATCTCCGTCTCGTCCTTGTGGACGGTGATCGCGCGGTACGACTCGGGGAGCGGCAGTGCGGCGAAGTCGGCGGGGGTGGATTCCGGCGACTGGATCGCGTCCAGGATGTCCTTCACGGTCACGGTGTTGCCTCCGGCGGTGAGCGCCCTGAGGGAGGGGCGCTGAGGGTTACGTCGGTGCTGCTTGAGGGTGAGGGGTGCCGTCGGTTCGGCGGGTGGGGCTGATCGGCGGCGCGGGTGGCGCGGGAGGGTGCCTGTGACGCAGGCGTCCGGGCGCGCGGGCCCGGGAGGGGGCCAGCGGGGACAGCCGGCGTTCGCATGGTCTCTGCACGCCGGCCGCCCGGACTCCTTCAACGTATGGCACACCGTGTCACCTGGCAAGGCACTCAGTGCCAGAACTTGCTCTCAGATGAAATCTTTACGCAACATATGAGCGATGATCGATCGAACGGGGCCGTGAATCTCCCCGAAAAGGGCCCCCGACATGCCAAAACGGCCACCCCGAGGGGTGGCCGTCGTCACAGCTGCGGGCGCAGCGGGAAGGTGCCTCAGCGCTCCTTGAGGGCCTGCTCGATGGTCCGCATGACCTCGTGCAGCGGCGCGTCGGTGCGCGCCACGGTCACCAGCACCTCGCCCTCGGCCGAGACCGCCGCCGGGGCCGGCCCCGGAGCCGTGGACCGGCCCGCTCCGATGCCCGTGCCGAAGGTGCGGCGCACGATCGCGAAGGCGTGGTCCAGCTGCGCCTCCACGTCGCCCTGGCCGCCCGCGCGCAGCCAGCGCCGCAGCACGTGGTTGTGGGCGGTGACCACGGCGGAGGCCGCGACTTCCGCGAGCAGCGGGTCGTCGTTGGCGTCGTCGTCGTGCGCGTGCTCGTCGAAGTGGCCCAGCAGGTAGCGGGTGAAGAGCCGCTCGTAGCGGGCCACCGACGCGATCTCCGCCTCGCGCAGGGTGGGGACCTCACGGGTGAGCTTGTAGCGGGCGACCGAGATGTCCGGCCGGGCCGCGTACATCCGCATGACCTCCTTGATGCCGCGGCACACCGTGTCCAGCGGGTGCTCGTGCGCGGGAGCGGCGTTGAGCACCGCCTCAGCGCGGATCAGGGTGTCGTCGTGGTCGGGGAAGATCGCCTCTTCCTTGGAGCGGAAGTGGCGGAAGAACGTGCGGCGGGCGACCCCGGCCGCGGCCGCGATCTCGTCGACGGTGGTCGCCTCGTACCCCTTGGTCGCGAACAACTCCATGGCCGCGGCCGCCAGTTCCCGGCGCATCTTGAGCCGCTGGGCGGCCGCGCGGCTGCCCGCGGCGCTCTCCGGGGCGTCGGGCGTGGCGGGGGTACGTGAGGACTTGGCGGGCTGGGACATGACCCGAACGTACTGCATGTCCGCAGCTCGGTGCGCCGGTCCGGCGGTTCCCCCGCCCGGCGGGGCCGGGACGGGGGCGGCCGGGCCCAGCAGGCCGCCCCAGTCCGTGTCCGCCGGGAACCGGCCGCGGGGGCGGTCAGCGCCGGGCATATTCGCGGAAGCCCCGGCCGGTCTTGCGGCCGAGGCAGCCCGCGGCCACCAGGTGCTCGAGCAGCGGGGCCGGGGCCAGCCCGGGGTCGCGGAACTCGCGGTGCAGCACCCGCTCGATGGCCAGCGAGACGTCGAGCCCGACCACGTCCAGCAGCTCGAACGGGCCCATCGGGTAGCCGCCGCCCAGCTTCATCGCCGCGTCGATGTCGTCGAGCGAGGCGTAGTGCTCCTGGACCATCTTGACCGCGTTGTTGAGGTAGGGGAACAGCAGCGCGTTCACGATGAACCCGGCCCGGTCGCCGCAGTCCACGGCGTGCTTGCGGATCGTCCCGCACACCTCGCGCACCGTCGCGTGGACGTCGTCGGCGGTCAGCACCGTGCGGACCACCTCGACCAGTTTCATGGCCGGCGCCGGGTTGAAGAAGTGCATGCCGATCACGTCCTGGGGACGCGAGGTGGCCCGGGCGCAGGCGACGACCGGCAGCGAGGAGGTGGTGGTGGCCAGGATCGCGCCCGGCTTGCACACCTTGTCCAGCGCCTCGAACAACTGCCGCTTCACGTCCAGGTCCTCGGCGACCGCCTCGACCGCGAGGTCCACGTCGGCGAAGGCGTCGTAGGAGCCCGCCGGGGTGATCCGGTCCAGGGTCTTCGCGGCCGTCTCGGCCGTCATCCGGCCCTTGTCGACGGAGCGCGCCAGGGACTTCCCGATGCGGGCCCGCGCCGCCTCGGCCTTCTCCTCGCTGCGGGCGGCCAGGACGACGTCGTAGCCCGCCTTGGCGAACACCTCCGCGATGCCGGAGGCCATGGTGCCCGAGCCCGCGACGCCGACCGAGCGCACCGGGCGGCCCGGCGCGGACGCGGCGCCCTCCTGCGGGGTCAGCGCGTCGGGCACGACGGTGGCGCTGCCCGGGGCCTCGTAGGTGTAGAAGCCGCGGCCCGCCTTGCGGCCGGTCAGGCCCGCCTCGCTGAGCTGCTTCAGGATCGGCGCGGGGGCGTGCAGCCGGTCGTGGGACTCGGCGTACATGGCGTCCAGGACCGTGCGGGCGGTGTCGACGCCGATCAGGTCCAGGAGGGCCAGCGGGCCCATCGGCAGGCCGCAGCCCAGCCGCATCGCGGCGTCGATGTCCTCGCGGGAGGCGTACTTGGACTCGTACATCGCGGCGGCCTGGTTGAGGTACCCGAACAGCAGCCCGTCCGCGACGAACCCGGGGCGGTCGCCCACCGCGACGGGCTCCTTGCCCAGTTCGAGGGCGAGGTCGGTGACCGCGGCGACGGCCTGCGGCGCGGTCAGCACGGAGGAGACGACCTCGACCAGTTTCATGGCCGGCGCCGGGTTGAAGAAGTGCAGGCCCAGCACCCGCTCCGGGCGGGCCGAGTCGGCGGCCAGCCGGGTCACGGACAGGGCGTTGGTGCCGGTCGCCAGGACGGCCGTGGGACGCACGATCGCGTCGAGCTCGCGGAAGACCTGCTGCTTGACCTCGTACGACTCCGGCGTCACCTCGATGACCAGGTCGGCTTCGGCCGCCGCCCGCAGGTCGGTGGAGGTGGTCACCCGGGCGAGAACGCCGGCGCGCTCCTGCTCGGTGAGCCGGCCGCGCTCGACGGCGCGGGCGGTGGAGGACTCCAGGGCGGCGACGGACCGCGCGGCCTGGGCCCCGCTGATGTCGATGCCGATCACCTGGCGGCCGGCCTTGGCCAGCACCTCGATGATGCCGGTGCCCATGGTGCCGAGGCCGACCACGGCGACGGTACCGAGCGGGGACAGGGACGAGTCGGACTGGGGAGTGGCCATCGCGGGACTCCAGGATGAGGGTGACGACTGGGAACGCCCCCCGGTGCGCCGAGGCGGCGCACCGGGTGCGTGAGGGATGCGGGTGTCTTCGGGCTGCGAGCGCACACGCCCGGTCCCTGCCGTCACCGCGGGCGCGCACACGCCCGGCCGATGCACGGAAGGGGATTCCGACCGGCCCTGTCCCGAGGCCTGGTCGTACTGCGGTACCTGAGGCACCGAACCGACTGCTGCTCCCGACGGCTGCGTCACCAGGCCGTCGTGAGGCGTTGCTGCGAGTGGGTGACTCGCTCGTCTGAGCTTAACCGGTGGGTAACGAGCGCGCCAGACCCCAGCCGGATCCGAGCCGGACCCAAGTGTGTGATCTGCCTCCTGTGCTCCGGCCGGGCCGCCTACGCTCGGCGTCATGGACGAAGAGTTGCGATCACTCACGGAGCGCTTACGGCAGGAGTCGGGCGGTACGGCGGACTTCGAGCGGCTCGCCGCCACCGACGACGCCGAGGTGCTGGCCGGGGTGCTCACCGCGCCGGCGCAGCCGCTGTGGGCCCGGGAACTGGCCGCGTTCCGCCTGGGGTCGGCCGGGGACCGGCGGGCCTTCGAGACCCTCGTCCTGCTGCTCAACCACCGCGACCCGCCGCGCTGCGCCTCCGCCGCCCACGCCCTGGCCCGCCTCGGCGACCCGCGCACCGCCCGCGCCGCGGCCGCGCTCGCCACCAACGAACTGCGCGTGGCCTACGCCCTGCACCCGGTGCGGCTGCTGGTCGACCTGCGGGCCCCGGAGGCCGTGCCCGCCCTGATCACCACCCTGCGCCGGCGCCTGCGCCCGCACGACCCCTACCGGCGGGTGGCCCTGGCCTGCGTGGAGGGGCTCGGCGCCCTGGCCGACACCCGGGCCCGCCCGGTCCTCACCGAGGCCCTCGCCCACCCGCCCCTCGCCGAGGCGGCCGTGCACGCGCTGGCGCGCATCCCGCGGCAGCGGTAGGCACACACCCTGCCAGGGTCCGGCCGGTCGCGTCAGGCGGCCACCACCGCCAGGGCCTCCACCTCCAGCAGGAACTCCGGCCGGACCAGGGCCGCGACCTGGACGGCCGAGGAGGCGGGCAGGCGCTCGTCGGGCACGTGCGCGGCGCGGGCCTCGCGCACGGCCGGCAGGTGGGCCACGTCCGTGACGAAGTAGGTGAGTTTGACGACGTCGTCGAACGTCGCACCGGCGGCGGCCAGGCAGCGGCGGAGGTTCTCGAAGACCTGCCGGGCCTGGGCCGCCGGGTCGCCCTCGCCGACGAGCGCGCCGTGCTCGTCCAGCGGGAGCTGCCCGGAGACCGCGACGAGCCGGCCCGTGGCCGTCACGACGTGGGCGTACTGGGCGGCGGGGGCGACCCCTTCGGGGGCGGGGATCCTCGTCGGTCGGCTCATGCCTCCCATGATGGATCACGCGCCCGACGGACGGCCCCCGCCCCCGGCGTCCGTCAGCCGCGGAAGCCCAGCAGCCCGTGCAGCGTGGAGCCGCGGGCCGTACCCGAGGCCGCTGCCTCGGTGCTCAGCGGCTGCGGATCGGGCAGCGCCGCACAGACCGCATCGGCCCCGCCCGAGCCGCGCGGCACCGTGCCGTCGGCGAGGTACCTGGCCAAGTGGTCGTCCAGGCAGGCGTTCCCGCTCAGGGTGATGCCGTGGTTGCCGCCGCCCTGCTCGACCACCAGGCTCGAGCCGCGCAGCATCCGGTGGACCAGCGCGCCGCCCTCGTACGGGGTGGCCGCGTCGTTCGTCGCCTGGAACAACAGCACCGGCGGCAGCTTGCGGTTGGTGACGTCGACCGGGCGCAGCGAGGAGACCGGCCAGAACGCGCAGGGCGCGTTGTACCAGGCGTTGTTCCAGGTCATGAACGGCGCCTTGCCGTACACCGCCCAGTTGTCCGCCCGCCAGCGCGACCAGGCGCGCGGCCAGACGGCGTCCCGGCACTGCACCGCGGAGTAGACGCTGTAGCCGTTGTCGCCGGAGGCGTCCACCGCCGCGAAGCTCCGGTAGGCCTCCAGCAGCGGCCCGGTGCTCCCGTCGTTGGCGTACGCCGCGAACGCCTCGGCGAGGTACGGCCAGTAGCCGTTGTAGTAGCCGCCCGGCAGGAACGTGTCCTCCAGTTCCGAGGCGCCCACGGTGCCGCCCGCCGGCTCCTTCGCCAGCGCCGTCCGCATCGCGTACCACCGGGACTCGATCCGCGCGGGGTCGGTGCCTAGGTGGTACGTGGCGTCGTGCCGCGCGATCCACGCCATCAGGGCGCGGTGGCGGTCGTCGAAGGCGCGGTCCTGGGCGAGGTTGTCCTCGTACCAGACGCCGCTGGGGTCGACGATCGAGTCCAGCACCAGGCGCCGCACCCGCTGCGGGTACAGCTTGGCGTACACGGCGCCCAGGTAGGTCCCGTAGGAGTAGCCGAAGTAGTTCAGCCGGCGCGCGCCCAGGGCCTGGCGGATCGCGTCCATGTCCCGTGCGGTGTCCGGGGTGTCGAGGTACGGCAGCACGCTCGCGTACTTGCTGCCGCAGGCCGCGGCGAAGGCCTTGGCGCGCCGTACGTTCGCCCGCTCGACGGGCGCGGTCAACGGGAGCGAGTCCGGGCGGACCGGGTCGAAGTGGCCGGGCCGGCAGTCCAGGGCGGGCGTGCTCCCGCCCACCCCGCGCGGGTCGAAGCCGATGACGTCGTACTGGGACGCCACCGCCTTCGGCAGCGCGGAGGCGACGAACCCGGCGAGGGACAGGCCGCTGCCGCCGGGCCCGCCGGGGTTGACCAGCAGGGGCCCCTGGTAGGTGGCGGAGGTGTGCGGCACCCGGGACAGCGCCAGGGTGATCTGCCGGCCCTTCGGACGCGCGTGGTCCAGCGGCACCTTCAGGGACGCGCACTGCAGGGTCGGGTAGTCGTCGGTGCCGCACTTCTTCCAGCTGAGCTGTGCCGCTCGGGCGGTCTGCGGCGGGTGCGACGGGCTGGCGTCGGCGGGCACGGCGGTGAGGGTCCCGGCCACGACGGCGGCGGCACCGCACAGCACGGCTGCGCGTTTTCTCATCCGGTCCTCCCAGGACGGAGGGTGAGCGGACCGCGCGGGTCACGGCCCTCGCCGCATCGTTCCGGACGGCGCCCGCGGACGAACCCGTTCCGCCGATTGTTGACCCGATCGGGCCGCCGGAAGCCCTCGAACGCACGGCCGATGACGGACCGTCACCGCGCCACCCCGGCGGGGCCGGGTCGCGTAGGCCGCGCCCGGCGGGGCATAGGCCGCGTACGGCGGGACAACGGGAACGGGAGCGTCCGGCCGTGATCGGAGGACTGGCATGGCGACACCGCTCAGCGCGGACCGGCTGGTGGCCGCGCTCAAGGCCGAGGGCTGCACCGTCCACGAGGTGGCCGGCTGGCGCACCAACAACCGCAACCGGAAGGGCGCCTGGGGCCCGGTCCAGGGCGTGATCGTCCACCACACGGTGACCGGTCCGGGCACCGACGTGGTGGGCATGATCTTCCGCGGGCGGTCGGACCTGCCCGGCCCGCTCGCCACCGGCTGCATCACCAAGAACGGCACGGTCCACCTGGTCGGCAACGGCCGCGCCAACCACGCCGGCGGCGGCGACCCGGCCGTGCTCAGGGCCGTCGCCGACGAGTCCTACGGCGCCCGGCCGCCCGCCCCGCACGAGCACGAGGGCAGCGCGGGCGCGGTCGACGGCAACTCCCGCTTCTACGGGTGGGAGTGCGAGAACCGGGGCGACGGCAGGGACCCGTGGCCCCCGGTGCAGTACACCGCGATGGTCAAGGCCACCGCGGCGATCTGCCGCGCGCACGGCTGGGGCGAGAAGTCCTGCATCGGCCACCTGGAGTGGTCCGACCAGAAGCCGGACCCGCGCGGCTTCTCGATGACGACGTTCCGCGCCGACCTGAAGGCGTGCCTGGCACAACCGGCGGGCCGCTGGCCCCACGTGGAGGAGGACGAAGTGCCCAAGAGCCTGTACGAGGCCAATGCCGTCGACGTCGACCTGCCCAGCGGCGAGTGGACCGCGCTCGCCTTCCGGACGGACGGCGTCCTGCACACCGGGCCGGTCGTCCACGACACCCTGGTCCACCTCTCCGTCGACGAGGCCACCGACCCGGGGACGAGGATCCAGGGCCGGTTCTACGTGACCGACCTGAACAACCGCAACGCCTCCGCCTACCTGGCCGTCGACCGGCGGGGCGGGGGAGGCCACCAGTTCGCGCACTCGGTGCCGGTCCCCGCCGGCAAGCGGCTGTGGTTCGAGGTGCGGCCCACCACCCCGGACGGCCGCCCGGTGCGGCTGCTGCACCGGGTGGTCTCCGGGCCCTACTGGACCGCGTGACGGCCCCGCACGGGGGGTCTCAGCCCTCCTGGTAGCCGAGCGCGCTGTCGGGCCGACAGTGCGGGCAGGCCCTCACCCCCTCGGCGAGGGCCCGCAACGCCTGCTCCCTGCTGATGCCCCGGCTGCGGCGGGCCGCGTTCCAGCAGTCACCGACGTGGACGTACGCCGCCGGTGCGTCCCGGTTCAGCCCCAGCTCCAGCACCCACTCCGGTGCGGACGGGCGGGCCTCGACGCCCCGCTGCTTCTCGGCCTCCCGGCGCTCCTCCAGCGCGATCCACCAGCGCGTGCGCTCGAGATCGCGCAGCTGCACGCGCTCCAGGAAGCGCAGCAGCGCGAGGCGCGAGGGACCGGGATCGTTCACACGTTCGATTTTAGGGCAGAGGGGGCCGGGTCGGCCCGGCGGGGCTCAGGGGAGGGGGAGCCGGGTCGGCCCGGCGGGGCTCAGGGGAGGGGGAGCCGGGTCGGCCCGGCGGGGCTCAGAGCAGGGTGAGCTGGGTCGGCCCGGAGGGCTCCGGCTGCTCGGCCGGCTCCGGTCGCGTGACGCGGCGGGGCATCCCCGCGCGCGTGGGGCCGATGCCGTACTCCCGGGCGAGGTCGTGGACCTGGCGGGTGATCCGGCGCTGGTACCAGGTCGGGGCGTAGGCGCCGTCCGCGTACAGACGCTCGTAGCGCCGCACCAGGTGCGGGTGGTGCTGCCCCAGCCACGCCATGAACCACTCGCGGGCCCCCGGGCGCAGGTGCAGCACCAGCGGGGTGACCGAGGTGGCCCCGGCGGCCGCGATCGTCCGCACGGTCGCGCGCAGCTGGGCCGGCTCGTCGCCGAGGAAGGGGATCACCGGCGCCATCAGGACACCGCAGCCCAGCCCGTGGTCCGCGAGGGTGCGCACCACCTCCAGGCGCCGCTCGGGCGCCGGGGTGCCGGGCTCCACGGTGCGCCACAGCTCGCGGTCGGTGAAGCCGACCGAGACGGAGACGCCCACGTCGGTGACGTCCGCGGCCTGGCGCAGCAGGTCGAGGTCGCGCAGGATCAGCGTGCCCTTGGTGAGGATGGAGAACGGGTTCGCCCGGTCGCGCAGGGCCGCCAGGATGCCCGGCATCAGCCGGTAGCGGCCCTCGGCGCGCTGGTAGCAGTCGACGTTGGTGCCCATCGCCACGTGGTCGCCGTGCCAGCGGGGCGAGGCCAGCTGGCGGCGCAGCACCTCGGCGGCGTTGACCTTGACCACGATCTGGGTGTCGAAGCCGATCCCGGTGTCGAGGTCCAGGTAGCTGTGCGTCTTGCGGGCGAAGCAGTACACGCACGCGTGCGTGCAGCCGCGGTAGGGGTTGACCGTCCACTCGAAGGGCATGCGCGAGGCGCCCGGCACCCGGTTCAGGATCGAGCGGGCCCGGATCTCGTGGAAGGTGATGCCGCGGAACTCCGGCGTGTCGAAGGTGCGGGTGGTGACCGCGTCCGCGCCGAACAGCGCGGCGTCGGCCCGGCCGTGACCGGACCCCCCGGAGTCCGCGGACCCCGCCGGCTCCCCGGGTGCCGCGTGCTCTTCGGGTTCCCCCGGGTTCACGGTGAGGTTTTCCCAGCGCATGACGCCTCCTCGGTAGCGCAGACCCCACAATAGAACATCTGTTCCCATGATCGTGCGAGTGCTGTCGCCGAGTGTTCTCAGCAGGTGCTCCGCGAGGGATCCCGCCGGCGCTTGCCGGACCCCGATTTGGGCGGCCGACGGCCGGGGTGGTTGGCTTGCCCCAGCCCCGAGAAACCAGGACCTGGAGGAACTCAATGGCGCAGGTCGAGGCCACGACGGAACGGGTCGTCGCGGCGGACCCGGAGACGGTGTTCGACGCGATCGCCGACTACAGCGGCACGCGCGGCAAGCTGCTGCCCGAGCAGTTCAGCGAGTACGAGGTGCGCGAGGGGGGCGACGGCGAGGGCACCCTGGTGCACTGGAAGCTCCAGGCCACCAGCAAGCGGGTGCGCGACTGCCTCCTGGAGGTCAGCGAGCCGACCGACGGCGAGCTCGTCGAGAAGGACCGCAACTCCTCGATGGTCACCACCTGGCGCGTCACGCCCGCGGGCGAGGGCCGCTCCCGGGTCGTGGTGACCACCACCTGGCAGGGCGCCGGCGGCATCGGCGGCTTCTTCGAGAGGACCTTCGCGCCCAAGGGGCTCGGCCGGATCTACGACGCGATCCTGGCCCGGCTCGCCACCGAGGTCGAGAAGCCGGCGTAACCGCCGCCCGCTCCTTGGGCGTTGGGATCCGCTGATCCCCGTCACCGGTTCGAGTGGTTCTCCTTTCGGACCGGTTCGACGCCGTAACTCGTCGTGCTTGCTCGGAGTTGGCGCTTCACGCGGCAATTGTGCGGCAGGTGCGACGAGGGGAGCGGCAGGTGCGCGGGAGCACGCTGGAGCGGGACGCGGGGGCCACCGGGACGGCTGAGCCGGCCCAGCCGGCCGGGGCGGCGGCCGCACCGGTCGGGGTGGCCGCGGTGGACCTCCCGCCCGACACGGCGCCCCCGGCGCCCGAACCCGGGACGCGCCGGGTGCGGTTGGTCTTCTTCGCGCTGATGCTCGCGCTGCTGCTGGCGGCGCTGGAGCAGATGATCGTCGCGACCGCCCTGCCCAGGATCGTCGGTGAACTCCACGGCCTGGACAAGATGTCCTGGGCGATCACCGCCTACCTGCTCACCGCCACCGTCGGCCTCCCGGTCTACGGCAAGCTCGGTGACCTCCTCGGCCGCAAGGGCGTCTTCCAGTTCGCCATCGTCGTGTTCGTCATCGGCTCCGGGCTCGCCGGCCGGGCGCAGACCATGGACCAGCTCATCGCGTTCCGCGCCGTCCAGGGCGTCGGCGCGGGCGGACTGATGATCGGCGTCCAGGCGATCATCGCGGACATCGTGCCGCCCCGGCAGCGCGGCCGCTTCATGGGCCTCATCGGGGCCGCGTTCGGCCTGGCCTCGGTGGCCGGCCCGCTGCTCGGCGGCTACTTCACCGACCACCTGTCCTGGCGCTGGTGCTTCTACGTCAACGTCCCCTTCGGGCTGGTGACGCTCGCCGTCGTCGCCACCGTGCTGAAGCTGCCCAAGCCGCGCACCCGGCCGCGGTTCGACGTCGTCGGCACCCTGCTGCTCGCCGCGGCCTCCACCTGCCTGGTCCTGCTGACCAGTTGGGGCGGCACCGAATACGCCTGGGACTCGCGGGTCATCCTCGGCCTCGGCGCCGGCGCGGTCCTCGCCACCGCGCTGTTCCTCGTCGCCGAGCGCTTCGCCGCCGAACCCCTCATGCCGCTGCGGCTGTTCCGCGACTCCGTCTTCACCCTCACCGGCCTGGTGGGCCTCGTCATCGGCGTCGCGCTGTTCGGCGCCGCGAGCTACCTGCCGACCTTCCTGCAGATGGTCGACGGCGCCACCGCCACCGAGTCCGGGCTGCTGATGCTGCCGATGATGGGCGGCATCGTCGTCGCCTCCATCGTCTCCGGGCAGCTGATCAGCCACACCGGCCGCTACCGGCCCTACCCGATCCTCGGCTCGGCGCTCGCCGCGACCGGCATGTGGCTGCTCTCGCGCCTGGAGGTCGACACCCCCCGGCTCCAGTACAGCCTGTCGATGGCCGTGCTCGGCGCCGGCATCGGCATGGTGATGCCCGTCCTGATCCTCGCCGTGCAGAACTCCGTGGGCCCCACCGACCTCGGCACCGCCACCAGCGCCAACAACTACTTCCGCCAGATCGGCGGCAGCGTGGGCGCCGCCGTCTTCGGCACCCTCTTCGCCGACCGGCTCGCCGACGCCCTCGCCGACCGGCTGCCCGCCCGCGCGGGGGCCGCGCTGCCCGACGCCGAGTCGATCACCCCGCAGCTCGTGCACACGCTGCCCCCGGCCCTGCGCGACGCCTACATCCACGCCTACGCCGACGCCATGCCGAGGATCTTCCTCTACCTGGTGCCGGTCCTCCTCCTCGGCCTGCTCCTCGCCTTCTTCCTCAAGGAGACCCCCCTGGTGAACACCGCCGCCGCGACCGCCCACACACCCCCCACCGGGACGGAGACCGAGCCCGTGACCACCCCGTACCCGCAGACCGTCCCCCACCCCGCGGGCGGCGGCAGCCCCGTCGCGTCCCGTGCGGCGCAGACGCCCGGCGTCGCCGTCTGCGGCACGGTCCAGCACTCCGACGGGACCGTGGTGCCCCGCGCGGCCCTCACCCTCATCGACGTCGCCGGACAGCAGGTCGGACGCGGCGCGAGCGGCGAGGACGGACGGTACGCGCTGGCCGCGCCCGGCTCCGGGTCGTACGTCCTGATCGCCGCCGCCGGCGGGCACCAGCCGCAGGCCGTCTCCGTCACCGTCGGCGAGCGCCCGGTCGAGCTGGACGTCGTCCTCGGCGGCGCCGGACGCCTCGCCGGCAGCGTGGTCACCGCCGACGGCACCCCGGTGCGCGACGCCACCGTCACCCTCACCAACGTCCACGGTGAGGTCGTCGCGAGCACCCGCAGCGCGCGCGAGGGCGGCTACGTCATCACCGAGCTGGTCGCCGGTGAGTACACTCTCGCGGCCAGCGCGCCCGCGTTCCGCCCGGCCGCGCTGCCGGTCAGCGTGCAGGCCTCCCGCGAGACCCGCCAGGACATCGAACTGGCCGGCGGCGCCGTGCTGCGCGGCACCGTCCGCGCGAGCGGCGGCCGGCCGGTCGAGGACGCGCGCGTGACGCTGCTGGACGCGGCGGGCAACGTGGTCGACACCCTCACCACGGGACCCGACGGCACGTTCCGCTTCGTCGACCTGTCGTCCGGCGAGTACACCGTGATCGCCGCCGGCTACCCGCCGGTCGCCACCGTGCTCCAGGTCGCCGGCGGCGGCCGCACGGAGCGTGACCTGCAACTGGGCCACGAGGACTGACGCCGGCGGGCGGCGGGAGCGCTCCCGCCGCCCGGCCCGGGAGGCGCCCGAACGGCACGGCCTACCCCGCCCGACCGCGGGCGAAACAATTCCGGGATTGACACACGCACGCCACACCCGCGCCGTACGGTGGGCCCAGCGGAACAGATCTTGCACAGCTCTGGGGAGAGAGGGCCTGGGCCATGGACCGTGGCACCGAGAGGGAAACACCTCCCCGCCGCGGAACGGACCCCGCGGGGCCGCGGGACGCGGGGCGCGTCCCGCTGGCCGTGGTCGTGGTGGACCGCGACGGCCTGGTGTCGCACTGGAGCAGCGGCGCCCGACGGCTGTTCGGCGTGCCCAAGGAGGAGGCCGTCGGACAGCCCGCGGTCGACCTGCTGCCCGTCTCCGGCGCGCTGCCCGACGTGGACGACGACCTGCCGTACGACGACTACGCCGCCCTCGACGGGCTCGGTCCCGGCCTCGGCAGCTCCCTCGACCACGGCCTGTCCTACCCGGCGGCCGGCCGCGCCCGGCTGAGCGTGCCCGCGCACGCCACCCGGGACCGGCCGGACCCCGGCGCCCGCGTCGACGTGCTGTGGTGGGCCTACCCGCTCGTCGGACCCGGCCGGGAACGGCTGCTGGTGCTCGCCGCCGACGCGGCCGGACTGCACGAGCAGGACGGCGGGGGCGGCGCCGACGGCCACGGCGGTCACGGCACGGGCGGCGCGGAAGGCCCCCGCGACCCCTTCGCGGTGGAGCGCATCGCGCCCGGCTTCGCCCTGCACACCGACTTCCCCGGCGCCGAGGACCTCGCCGGGCGGCTCCCCGAGATCCTGCCCAGCATGAGCGTGGGGGAGAGCGCCCGCATCGTCTCGCAGGTCCTCGAACTGGGGTACCCGATCCTGGAGTTCAGCCAGAACGCGCGCGTCCCGGTCACCCCGGACTGGGGCGTCTCGCGCCGGGTGGAGCGCCGGGCCCGCCGCGAGCGGGCGGCCCGGGCCGCCGCCGGGGGGCTGCCGATACCGGACGACCTCGCGGACGAGGCCGAGGACCTGGAGTACGCCGCCGTCCGCGAGCGCCTGGAGTTCCTCAACGAGGTCAGCGGCCGGATCGGCACCTCGCTCGACCTCGCCCGCACCATCGTCGAGGTCAGCAAGGCCGTCGTGCCCCGCTTCACCGACGTCGCCGGCACCTACCTGCGCGAACAGGTCGTCGCCGGCGAGGGGTTCGCGGAGGGCGTGCCCGACACGACCACCCTGTGGCACCGGGTGGCCCTGGAGCACACCGACGAACCCGGCCGCTGGGACGACGTGGTGCCCGTCGGCGAGGCGATGCCGTTCCCCGCGCACACCCCGTTCTTCCAGTGCATGACGACCGGCGAGCCCGTCCTGGTGCCGCGGATCAGCGAGCAGCTGGGCCACGCCATCGCCTCGCAGTTCGAGAAGCGCGACATCCGGCCCCTGATCACGGGCCGCTCGATGCTGGTGGTGCCGCTCAAGGCCCGCAACGTCGTCCTCGGCTTCATGATCCTGCTGCGCCACCCCGAGCGCGCCGAGTTCAACGACATGGACAAGGTCACCGGCGCCGAACTCGCCGCCCGCGCGGGCCTCGTCCTCGACAACGCGCGCATGTACACGTACCAGGAGAGCGTCGCCGAGACCCTCCAGGACAGCATGCTGCCGCACATCCCGCCGCACCGGACGGGCTGCGACATCGCCACCCGCTACCTGCCCGGCACGCTCCTCGGCCGGGTCGGCGGCGACTGGTTCGACTCGGTGAAGCTCCCCGGGGCGCGCACCGCCCTGGTCGTCGGCGACGTGATGGGCCACGGCCTCAACTCGGCGGCGATGATGGGCCAGTTGCGTACGGCCGTGCAGACCATGGCCGCCCTCGACCTGCCGCCCGCCCAGCTGCTGCGCAACCTGGACGACCTCGCCCAGCGCCTCGGCGACGGCTACCTCGCGACCTGCCTGTACGCCGTGTACGACCCGATCGCGAGCGTGCTGCACCTCGCCAACGCCGGACACATCCCGCCCGTGCTGGTGCGCGCCCGGGACGGCCGCAGCGAGCTGCTGGAGCTGCCCACCGGCGCCCCCGTCGGCGTCGGCGGGGTGCCCTTCGAGGCGGTCCGGGTGCCCGTCGAGCCCGGCGACCGGCTGGTGATGTGCACCGACGGGCTGGTGGAGATGCGCGGCGAGGACATCGGGGTGGGCCTGGCGACCCTGTGCGCGTCGGCCGCCCACCCGGCGGCCTCCATGGACGACGCCTGCGACACCATCATTCGCGCCCTCAACACCCGCGGCGGCCGCAAGGACGACGTGGCCCTGCTGATGGCCCGCCTCAACGGCATCGCCCCGCAGGACGTCGCCGAGTGGCGCTTCCCGCCCCGGCCCGCCGAGGTCGGCCGCGCCCGCGCGGTCGTGCGCGAGCAGCTGCACGACTGGGGACTGCCCCGGCTCGCGGACCCGGCGGAGCTGATGGTCAGCGAACTGGTCACCAACGCCGTCCGGCACACCCGGGCCCGCCCGGTCGAGGTCCGGCTGGTGCGCGGCGACACGCTGCTGTGCGAGGTGGACGACGACGACCACGAGCTGCCCACCCTGCGGAACGCCGGGCCCGAGGCGGAGGCCGGACGCGGACTGCGCGTGGTCAGCGCCCTGGCCCGCGAATGGGGCACCAGCCGCACCGCGGCCGGCAAGACGGTCTGGTTCGAGCTGACCCTGCCGCGCCGCTGAGGCCGCGGGCACTCATGGCGCCCGCCGGTCCGAACGGAGCGTGGAAGACGTGAAGTTGTGCGCCGGGCGCTTGTCCGCGCGCCCCCGGGGCGATAGACCGTACGGGGCCGTCAACCGCGACGGATCGGCCGTGCACCCTGGGGAGTCGGGCATGAGCGTGACCAGTCGGTACCGGGAGGCCTGGGAGGGCTTCTGGCGCGAGGCGCCCGGCGCGCCGGGGGAGGTGTTCTGGGACGCGGACCCGGCGCTCACCGCGGAACTCCACCTGCCCCTGCTGACACCCCATCTGCGTGACGCCGGGCTGCCGTTGGTCGACCTCGGCTGCGGCAACGGCACCCAGACCCGCTTCCTCGCAGGGCGTTTCCCGCACGTGGTCGGCGTCGACCTGGCCGCCGCCGCCCTGGACCACGCCCGCCGCGCCGACCCGGCCGGACGGGCGGCGTACCGGCAGCTGAACGCCGCCGACAAGGGCGAGACGGAGGCCCTGCACGCCGAACTCGGCGACGCCAACGTGTACCTGCGGGGCGTGCTGCACCAGTGCGACCCCGACGACCGGCAGCCCCTGGCCGACGGGATCGCCACGCTGGTGGGACGGCGCGGGCGCGCGCTCCTCGTCGAACTGTCCGAGGCCGCACGGCCCGTGCTCGGGGGACTGGCCCAGGGCCCGTCGGGCCCCCCGCCGAAACTGGCGCCCGTATTCCGCCACGGCATAGCGCCCGGCGAGGTCGCCGACGACGCGGTGCCGCGCCACCTGAGCGACGCGGGCTTGACCGTCCTCGCCTCGGGAAGGGCACCGCTCACCACGACCGAGACCGGCCCCGACGGCACCCCGGTCCGCCTGCCGTCCCTGTGGCTCGTCGCCGGACGCGAGGACTGAGCCGGGGGCGGGGCCGCGGGGCGCGGTCGCCGGCACCCGTCAGGCCCGTCACCTGCCCCCTTCGTGACGTGCCCCCGTCCCCCCGCGTAACGTGCGCAGCATGAAACTCCTCATCAGCGCCGACATGGAGGGCGCCACCGGCGTGACCTGGCCCGCCGACGTGTTGCCGGGGACACCCCAGTGGGAACGGTGCCGGGCGATGTTCACCTCCGACGTGAACGCCGCGGTGCTCGGCTTCTACGACGGCGGCGCCGACGAGGTGCTGATCAACGAGGCGCACTGGACGATGCGCAACCTGCTCCTGGAGCGCCTCGACGACCGGGCGCAGATGCTCACCGGCCGGCACAAGGCGCTGTCCATGGTGGAGGGCGTGCAGCACGGCGACGTGGACGGCATCGCGTTCATCGGCTACCACGCGGGCGCCGGCATGGAAGGCGTCCTCGCCCACACCTACCTCGCCAACCAGATCACCGGCGTGTGGCTGAACGACGTGCGCGCCAGCGAGGGCCTGCTCAACGCGCACGTCGTCGCCGAGTACGGCGTGCCCGTCGTGCTGGTCACCGGTGACGACCTGGCCTGCGAGGACGCCCTCGGCTACGCGCCCGAGGCGCTGAAGGTGGCCGTGAAGGACCACGTGTCGCGGTACGCGGCCGTGTGCCGGACCCCGGCCCGCACCGCCGCCGACATCCGGGCCGCGGCGAAGCAGGCCGTGGCGCTGGCGGGCCGCCGGGATCCGGTCCGCGGCGGACCGTATACAGTCGCCGTCGAGTTCGACGCCGAACACCTGGCGACGGCCGTCACGGTCGTCCCCGGCGTCGGCCGCACCGGCGAGCGCAAGGTCGCCTACACGCACGAAACGATGTACGAGGCGATCCGCACCTTCAAGGCGGTCACCACGATCGCCTCGGCCGCGGTGGAGGAGCAGTATGGCTGACGGGCAGGCGCTGGACGAGGTGGTGCGGTTCACCTCGGACCTGATCCGGATCGACACGACCAACCGGGGCGGCGGGGACTGCCGGGAGCGGCCGGCCGCCGAGTACGCGGCCGAACAGCTGGCGGGCGCCGGTCTCGAACCCGTCCTCCTGGAGAACACCCCGGGCCGCACCAACGTGGTGGCCCGCCTGGAGGGCAGCGACCCGTCCGCCGACGCGCTGCTGCTCCACGGCCACCTGGACGTGGTGCCCGCCGAGGCCGCCGACTGGCGCGTGCACCCCTTCTCCGGCGAGGTCCGCGACGGCGTCGTGTGGGGGCGCGGCGCGGTCGACATGAAGAACATGGACGCGATGATCCTGGCGGTCGTGCGCTCCTGGGCCCGGCAGGGCGTGCGGCCCCGGCGGGACGTCGTCATCGCCTTCACCGCCGACGAGGAGGCCAGCGCCGAGGACGGCTCCGGCTTCCTCGCCGACCGGCACCCCGGCCTGTTCGAGGGCTGCACCGAGGGCGTCAGCGAGTCCGGCGCGTTCACCTTCCACGACGGGTCCGGCCGGCAGATCTACCCGATCGCGGCGGGGGAGCGCGGCACCGGCTGGCTGAAGCTCACCGCGCGCGGCCGCGCCGGACACGGCTCCAAGGTGAACCGGGAGAACGCGGTCACCCGGCTCGCCGCGGCGATCACCCGGATCGGCGAGCACGAGTGGCCGCTGCGGCTCACCCCGACCGTGCGGGCCGCGCTCACCGAACTGGCCGCGTTGTACGGCATCGAGACCGACCTGAGCGATGTCGACGGCCTGCTGGAGAAGCTCGGCCCGGCCGCCGACCTGGTGGCGTCGACCGTGCGCAACAGCGCCAACCCGACGATGCTGTCCGCCGGTTACAAGGTGAACGTGGTCCCCGGCCAGGCGGTCGCCCACGTCGACGGACGCCACCTCGCGGGCCACGAGGAGGAGTTCCGCGCCACCCTCGACGAGCTGACCGGCCCGTACGTCGACTGGGAGTTCGACCACCGCGAGGTCGCCCTCCAGGCGCCGGTGGACTCGCCGACCTACGCCCGGATGGCCGAGGCGGTACGGGAGTTCGCGCCCGAGGGGCACGTGGTGCCGTACTGCATGTCCGGCGGCACCGACGCCAAGCAGTTCTCCCGGCTCGGCATCACCGGCTACGGGTTCACCCCGCTGAAGCTGCCGGAGGGCTACGACTACCAGGCCATGTTCCACGGGGTCGACGAGCGCGTTCCGGTCGACGCGCTGCACTTCGGCGTCCGCGTCCTCGACCGGTTCCTGCGGACGGCCTAGGCGAGTGGGGGAGAACGTGCGCATCCTGCCGTACGGCGCGTGGCCGTCGCCCGTCGACGCCGCGACCGCCGCCGCCCACGACGGGCGGCCCGAGTACGTGGGCTTCGTCGGCGACGAGGTGTGGTGGACCGCGCCCCGGCCCGCCGAGGGCGGCCGCCGCACCCTGGTGCGACGGCGCGCGGACGGCACCGAGGAGTCGGTGCTGGCCGCCCCGTGGAACGTGCGCAGCCGGGTCATGGAGTACGGCGGCCGCCCCTGGGACGGCACCGTGCGCGAGGGACGGCCCGTGGTGGTCTTCGCGCACTTCGCCGACCAGCGGCTGTACCGGTACGAGCCCGGCGGCGGCGAGCCCACGCCGCTCACCCCGCTCTCGCCGGTGGGCGGCGGACTGCGCTGGGCCGACCTGGTGGTGCGGCCCGAGCGGGACGAAGTGTGGTGCGTGCTGGAGGAGTTCACCGGCGACGGCCCCACCGACGTACGACGCGTCCTGGCCGCCGTACCGCTGGACGGGTCGGCCGCCGAGGACCGCTCGGCCGTCCGTGAACTGACCGGCGACGCCCACCGGTTCGTGACCGGGGCGCGGCTGTCGCCGGACGGGCGCCGGGCCGCGTGGCTCGCCTGGGACCACCCGCGGATGCCGTGGGACGGCACCGAGCTGCTGGTCGCCGACGTGCGCCCCGACGGCACCCTGGGCGCCCCGCGCACGGTGGCCGGCGGGCCCGAGGAGTCGCTGGCGCAGGTCGAGTGGGCGCCGGACGGCGGTCTGCTGTGGACCAGCGACCGCAGCGGCTGGTGGAACCTGTACCGCGACGGCCGTCCCCTGTGCCGGCGCGAGGAGGAGTTCGGCGGCGCCCTGTGGAAGCTCGGGGAGCGCTGGTTCGCCCCGCTGGAGAGCGGGCTGATCGCCGTCGTGCACGGCAGCGGCACCACCGCCCTCGGCGTGCTCGACCCCGAGACCGGCGACCTCGTGGACGCGGCCGGCCCGTGGACCGAGTTCGCCTCCACCCTCGCGGTGCACGGCGAGCGCATCGCCACCGTCGCGGCCAGCCCGCGCAGCGCCTACGAGGTCGTCGAGCTGGACACCCGCACCGGCCGGGCCCGGGTGATCGGCTCCGCCCACCGGGACGCGGTGGACCCCGCCCACTACCCCGAGCCGCAGATCCGCACCTTCGCCGGACCCGACGGCCGCGAGATCCACGCCCACGTCTACCCGCCGCACCACCCCGGCTGCGCCGCCCCCGACGCCGAGCGGCCGCCCTACGTGGTGTGGGCGCACGGCGGACCCACCGGCCGCTTCCCCCTCGTCCTCGACCTGGAGATCGCCTACTTCACCACCCGGGGCATCGGCGTCGTCGAGGTCGACTACGGCGGCTCCACCGGGTACGGGCGTGCCTACCGCGACCGGCTGCGCGAGCAGTGGGGCGTCGTCGACGTCGAGGACTGCGCCGCGGTCGCCCTCGCGCTCGCCGAGGAGGGCACCGCCGACCGCGACCGGCTCGCGATCCGCGGCGGCAGCGCGGGCGGCTGGACCACGGCCGTCTCCCTCACCACCACCGACGTCTACGCCTGCGGCACGATCATCTACCCCGTGCTGGACCTGACCGGCTGGGCGACCGGGGAGACCCACGACTTCGAGTCCCGCTACCTGGACAGCCTGGTCGGACCGCTCGACGAGGTGCCCGGACGCTACGCCGAGCGCTCGCCCGTCGAGCACGCCGACCGGATCGACGTGCCGTTCCTGCTGCTGCAGGGCCTGGACGACGTGATCTGCCCGCCCGCCCAGTGCGAGCGGCTGCTGGCCCGGCTGGAGGGCCGGGGCGTCCCGCACGCCTACCTCGCCTTCGAGGGCGAGGGCCACGGCTTCCGCCGGGCGGAGACCGTACGGCGGGCCCTGGAGGCCGAACTCTCGCTGTACGCGCAGGTGTTCGGCCTGCGGCCGCCCGGCGTGCCGACCCTGGAGCTCGCCCCGTGACGGACCGCGCGCCCCACCCGCAGGCCCCCCTGCGCCGCCCGCCCCGGCTCGCCCCCGGCGCCCGGGTGGCGGTCGTGGCGCCCAGCGGCCCGGTGCCCGAGGAGCGGCTGGAGGCCGGCCTCGACGTGCTGCGCGGCTGGGACCTCGACCCGGTGGCCGCGCCCCACGTCCTGGACCGGCACCCGCGCTTCCCGTACCTGGCGGGCACCGACGCCGACCGCGCGGCCGACCTCCAGCGCGCGTGGTGCGACCCGTCCGTGGCCGCCGTGATCTGCGCCCGGGGCGGCTACGGCGCCCAGCGCGTCGTCGACCTGCTCGACTGGGAGGCGATGCGGGCCGCCGGGCCCAAGGTGCTCGTCGGGTTCAGCGACGTCACCGCGCTGCACGAGGCGTTCGCGGCCCGGCTCGGCCTGGTCACCCTGCACGGGCCGATGGCGGCGGGCGTCGACTTCCTGAAGAATGCCCGCGCCCAGGACCACCTGCGGGCCACGCTCTTCGCCCCGGAGACCGCCCGCGTGATCGCCGGGACCTCCGGCGGCGGCGCCCTGGTCCCCGGCCGCGCCCGCGGCGTCCTCCTCGGTGGCTGCCTCAGCCTGCTCTCGGCCGACCTGGGCACCCCGTACGCCCGGCCGTCGGCGCGGGGCGGGCTGCTGTGCCTGGAGGACGTGGGGGAGCAGCCGTACCGGCTGGACCGGAGCCTGACCCAACTCCTGCGCGCCGGTTGGCTCGACGGGGTGCGCGGGGTGCTGCTCGGCTCCTGGGAGGAGTGCGGGCCCTACGAGCGGGTGCGCGACGTGCTGGCCGACCGGCTCGGCGGGCTCGGGGTGCCGGTCGCCGAGGAGTTCGGCTTCGGGCACGGGGCGGGCGCACTGACCGTGCCGTTCGGCGTCGGCGCGGAACTCGACGCGGACGCGGGCACCTTGACCCTGGACGAGCCGGCCCTGCTCTGAGACGCGGGCCCCTGGTGCGGCCCGTCACCGCCCGGGGGGGGACCCGGCCCGGCGTGCGGGCGGCGCCCGGCGGGCGCACCCTGGTTGCATGAGCACGAAGACCTCCGAGCGGCGCACCGGGGAGTCACGCACCCGTGCGCTGACCCCTGCCCGGATCGCCGTCCTGGTCCTCGCCGTCCTCGGCCTCGTCTTCATCTTCGAGAACACGGCCGACACCGAGATCAGGCTGCTGGTGCCCGTGGTGACCATGCCGCTGTGGGTGGCCCTGCTCGCCACCGGCCTCATCGGCGCGCTCTGCGGGTCCTACCTCACCCTCGCGAGGCGGCGCCGCTGACCGCGCCGTACCCTGGCCCGATGCCGCACACACCGTCCCGTTTCCTCGCCGAGGGCCCCCGGGTGGGCATACGCCACTTCACCTACCAGGACGCCGCCGAGTTCACCGCGCGGGCCCGGGAGAGCAAGGACCTGCACCACCCCTGGCTGTTCCCGCCCACCACGCCCCAGGCGTACGCCGCCTATGCCGCGCGGCTGATCGAGGACCCGTCCAAGGCAGGGTTCCTGGTGTGCACCCGGGACGACGGGGCCATCGCGGGCTTCGTCAACATCAACAACATCGTCGAGGGCGGCTTCCAGTGCGGCGCGCTCGGCTACGGCGCCTTCGCCCACGCCGCCGGGCGCGGTCTGATGCGCGAGGGGCTGGACCTGGTCGTCGGGCACGCCTTCGGACCGATGCGGCTGCACCGCCTGGAGATCAACGTGCAGCCGCTGAACACCGCCTCCGTCGCGCTCGCCCGGGCCGCGGGCTTCCGGCTGGAGGGCTTCTCCCCGAAGATGATCTACATCGACGGGGACTGGCGCGACCACGAACGCTGGGCGCTCACCGTCGAGATGCGGACTTCCGGTTGACCTTCATGGTGTCCAGGTCGGTCACGGTCGAACGCAGCGCCGTCCAGCCGTACCCCAGCGCCCGCAGCGCCGCCTCGGCGCGCTCCTCGGCGAGCGCGCCCGCCATCTCCTCGCCGTCGGCCGCGTCCGACACCACCACGTAGCGCATCGAGAAGTGCTTCAGCGGGCGCGGCTCGTAGGTCAGCGTCCCCTCCTCGGTGAACCGCATGCTCGCCAGCCCGTGCCGGTCCGCCTCCGCGAGCAGCCGGGCGCGGGCCTCCTCGGTCAGGCCGTCCCAGGTGCCCCGGACGATCACCCGGTAGGTGTGCTGCTCGGTCATCGTGTGCGCTCCTCGCTCGTGCCGTGACCGGCCCGACTCTACGGCGGCGGGGGCGCAGCGCCCACGGGATTTTCCCGCGCGGCCGGCCCTCGCGACGGTGCCCGGATCCGCCCCTTTGCGCAATCCTGACCTGCGGCGGCCCTGGTCAGCGCCGCCCGCGGAGGTTTCCATGGGGGGCGTGACGAGCATCCGACGTGCCGTAGTGACCCTGCCCGCCGCCGAGTTGGGACCCGACAACCCGCTGCCCCCGCTGAGCCCGCTCGACGAGGTCCACCACGTCGAGGACCGGGACCTCCACGACCTGCCGCGGGACATGGCCCGGCAGATCAGGTACGAGCCGTTGCGCAGCCTGCTGCCCGTGCGGGCGCGCGACGGCTACGGCAGACGGCGCGCACCGCGCGACCTGGACGCCCTGGTCCTGGAGAACGACCGCCTGGCCGTGACCGTCCTGCCGTCGCTCGGCGGCCGGATCGCGTCGCTGCTGCACAAGCCGACGGGCCGTGAACTCCTTTACCGCAACCCGGTGTTCCAGCCGGCCAACTTCGCCCTCAACGGCGCCTGGTACTCCGGTGGCGTCGAGTGGAACATCGGCGCCACCGGCCACACCACCCTGTCCTGCTCGCCCCTGCACGCCGCCCGCGTCCCGGCCCCCGACGGCGGTGAGATGCTGCGCCTGTGGGAGTGGGAGCGGCTGCGCGACCTGCCCTTCCAGGTCGACCTGTGGCTGCCGGACGGCTCCGACTTCCTGTACGTCGGCGTCCGTGTGCGCAACCCGCACGAGAGGCCCCGCCCGCTGTACTGGTGGTCCAACACCGCGGTGCCCGAGGAGTGCCGCGTCCTCGCCCCGGCCGACGCGGCGTACCACTTCGGGTACGAGCGCCGGCTGCGCCGGGTCCCCGTCCCCCTGCACGACGGCGCCGACCGCAGCCACCCGCTCGACAGCCGTCACGCCGCGGACTACTTCTACGACGTCCCGGCCGGCCGGCGCCGCTGGATCGCCGCGCTGGACGCCGACGGGCACGGTCTGGTGCAGACGTCGACCGACGCGCTGTGCGGGCGCAAGCTGTTCGTGTGGGGCACCGGACCGGGCGGCCGGCGCTGGCAGGAGTGGCTCACCGAGCCCGGCACCGGCGGCTACTGCGAGATCCAGGCCGGCCTCGCCCGCACCCAGCTGGAGCACGTCCGGCTGGACGCGGAGGGCGAGGTGTCCTGGCTGGAGGCGTACGGCCCGCTGGACGCCCCGCGCGACGGCGCCTGGCCCGACGTGGTCCGGGAGGCCGAGGCCCGCCTGGCCGCCGTGCTGCCCCGGGCCTCCGTCGACGCGGCGTACGCCGCCTGGCGGACCCGCGCCGACACCGACCCCGGCGAGGTGCTGGCCACCGGGTCCGGCTGGGGAGCCCTCGAAGTGCTGCGCACCGGCTGGAAGCTGCCCGGCACCCCCTTCCCCGAGGAGACGCTCGGCGAGGAGCAGCAACCGTGGCGGGAACTGCTGCGCACCGGGTCCTACCCCGAGCCCCGCCGGGTACGTCCTCCCGGCCCGAGCCTGGTCGCCCCGCACTGGCGGGACATGCTGGAGACCGCTCCCGCCACCCCGTCCGCCGAGTACCACCTCGGCGTCGCCCAGTGGCACGCCGGGGACCACGCCCAGGCCGTCCGCAGCTGGGAGCGGGGGCTCGAACTGGCCCCCTCCCTCTGGCCGTTGCTGCGCTGCCTGGCCGTCGCCGACCGGCTCGACGGGCACCGGGAGCGGGCCGCCGACCGGTATGCCGAGGCGTTCGACGACCTGTGCCGCGAACGCCGCGACGACGGCGAGGCCTGGACGGCGGCGAGCGCCGCGCTCGGCCGCGAGGCGATCGAGGCGCTGCTCGCCGCGGGCCGCCCCGCCGCCGCCCGCGCGGTGTGGGAGCGGCTGGGGCCCGACATCCGCGCCCGCGGCCGGTTCCGGCTGGCCGAGGCCGCGCTGCTGCTTGCCGAGGGGCGGCGGGAGGCGGCGCGGGCCGTGCTCGACGACGACCTGGAGCCCGCCGACCTGCGCGAGGGCGCCGACGACATCGACCGGCTGTGGGCCCGCGCCGGGGACGGCCCGCTGCCGGCCCGGCTCGACTTCCGGATGCGCCCGGAGGGGACGTGACGGGGTGAGCCGCCCGCCCGGTCCCCCCGGTCAGGCCTGCTTGCGGTCGACGTACTCGTAGACCGCGCCGTCCGGGTGGCGGGCGATGAGGTTGCGGCCCACCGGGGTCGGCACCGGACCCGCCACGATGTCCGCGCCGAGCCCGGTGAGGGTCTTGTGCGCCTCGTCGACGTCGGTGACCGCGATGGTCGCCGCGACCTTCCGCAGCACCTCCAGCTCGGCCTGCGGCCCGCTCATCAGCAGGAAGCAGCCCACCGCCGCCACCTCGACGCCACCGCGCGCGAAGCGCAGCGCCGGAGTGCCGGTGAGGCGTTCGTAGAAGGAGACCGCGGCCTCCAGGTCGTCGACGCAGACGCGCAGGGTCGCTCCCAGAATCTCCATGCGCCCGAGCCTAGTTGGGGCATCGCCCGCGTGTCCCGGCCCCCGCCCGGCCGGCCCGCCGGGGCGTTACGGGCCGGTGACCGCGGGTACTCGCTGCGTATGGACCGCATCGATCACCTGGAGCATCTGGACAGACACCTGGTCGACGAGCTCGCCCAGGTGGCGCGGGAGACCATCCGCGAGGAGCTGCGCGAGCAGACCCGGCGGCAGCGCCGCACCGCCCTGCTGTACGCGGCGTCCGGCGCGGTCGCCCTCTACGCCGGTGCCGCCGTCGCGCTCGCCGTCGGGCTGGCCCTGGACATCGGCCTGCCGGACTGGGCGGCCGCCCTGATCACCGCGGTGATCCTCGGTGCCGTCGCCTTCTTCCTGCGCAACGTCGCCCGGCCCGCCGGGTCCCACCCGACCGCCGAGCACGGGCTCGACCCCGCGGGCCACGGCGGCCCGGTCGCCGGCGGCACTCCCTCGGCCACGCCCCCCGCGGCGCCGCCCATGCCGCCGGTCGCCCCGAGCAACGCGGCCGGCGCGACCGGTTTCCCCGCGGCCGGCGGACCGGCCGTGCCCGGCACCACGCCCGCCGCACCCGGCCGGGACGACGTCGACCCCGAGGGCCCGCACCACCGGGCCTGAGGCACCGTGCAAGGACCCCGAAGGACATCACCGATACTCCTGGCGGACGGCGTGGGCGCCGTGCTGACCGCGGGCCTGCGCCGTGGCGGACGCCCGCGGTGACACGATTCCCCGCACGCCCGGCTCACGGCAGCCGGGGGAGCACCTTCGTGCGGTAGAAGTCGAAGAAGCCCTGCTGGTCGGGGCCGATCTGGTTGACGTAGATCCGGTCGAACCCGGCGTCCGCGAACTCGGTCAGCGCCGCCACGTGCTGGTCCACGTCGTCCCCGCAGACGGTGCCGTCGGCTACCATCTGCTCGGTCACCAGCGGCTCCAGCTGCTCGAAGTGGCTCGGGGTGGGCAGGATCTGGCCCATCTCGCCGGGCAGGAACTGGTTCGGCCAGAGCTCGTGCACCGTGCGGACCGCCGCGTCGCGGTCGGTGCCGTAGCAGACCTTCATGCCGCCGCTCACCGGCTTGCTGCCGCCGCCGCCCTTGCGGTACTGCTCCACCATCGACGCGTCGGGCATCATCGTGATGTAGCCGTCGCCGACGCGCGCCGCGAGGGAGGTGGCCTTCGGGCCGAAGCCGGAGACGTCGATCGGGACCGGCTCGTCCGGCACCGTGTACAGCCGGGCGTTCTCCACCGTGTAGTGCTTGCCGTAGTGGGTGACCTCCTCGCCGGTGAACAGCCGGCGCATCACCTGGACCGCCTCCTCCAGCATCTCCAGGCGCACGGTCGCGGGCGGCCAGGCGTCGCCGAGGATGTGTTCGTTGAGCGCCTCGCCGCTGCCGACCCCGAGCCGGAACCGGCCCCGGGTCATCACGGCGCTGGTCGCCGCGGCCTGCGCCACCACCGCCGGGTGCATCCGCACCGTCGGACAGGTCACCGCCGTCTCGACCGGCAGCGACACCGCCTGCGACAGCGCCCCGATCACCGACCACACGAACGGGCTCTGGCCCTGCGCGTCGTTCCACGGGTGGTAGTGGTCGGAGATCCACAGCGCCTGGAACCCGGCCTGCTCGGCCATCCGCGCCTGCTCCACCAGCTCCGCGGGGCCGAACTCCTCGCAGGACAGGAAGTAGCCGTACTCGGGCATGGGGGGTACCTCCGCGGGGTGTGGGGGTGATCGGGCCGGTCGCCGCCCGGGTACCCGGGGCCCGGCGCGGAAACCGGCGTGCCCCGCCGCGCCTCCCGGCCCGGGTTTGGCCCCGGCGCCCAGGGGGACGCGGAACCCCTGGACCGTCGCACGGCCGAGGAGCACCACGACCGCCACACCGCCGGAGGCCCACCCGTGAGTCGACCCCGCATCGTGATCGTCGGCGCCGGCTTCGCCGGTTACCGCGCGGCCCGCACCCTGAGCCGTGCGGCGCGGGGCCGCGCCGACATCACCGTGCTGAACCCGACCGACTACTTCCTCTACCTGCCCCTCCTGCCCCAGGTGGCCGCCGGCATCCTCGAGCCCCGCCGGGTGACCGTCTCCCTCAGTGGCTCCCTGCGCGACGTCCGCCTCGTCCTCGGCGAGGCCGACCACGTCGACCTCGCCGCGCGCAGCGTGCACTACACCGATCCCGAGGGCGGGACCGGCACCCTCGCCTACGACCGGCTCGTGCTGGCCGCCGGCAGCGTCAACAAGCTGCTGCCCATCCCGGGGGTGGCCGAACACGCCCACGGGTTCCGCGGTCTGCCCGAGGCCCTGTACCTGCGCGACCACGTCACCCGCCAGATCGAGCTCGCGGCCTCCGGCGACGACCCCGCGACCTGCGCCGCCCGCTGCACCTTCGTGGTGGTGGGCGCCGGCTACACCGGTACCGAGGTCGCCGCCCAGGGGCAGCTGCTGACCGACGCGCTGGTGCGCAAGCACCCCCCGCGCCGGGGTGTCCGCCCCCGCTGGATGCTGCTGGACCTGGCCGGGCGCGTGCTGCCCGAGCTGGACCGGCGGCTGTCGGACACCGCGGACCGCGTGCTGCGCGGGCGGGGCGTCGAGGTGCGCACGGGGACCTCCGTGAAGGAGGCCACCCGTGACGGGGTGCTGCTGACCGACGGGGAGTTCGTCGGCACCCGCACCCTGGTGTGGTGCGTGGGCGTACGGCCCGACCCGCTCGCCGAGTCGCTGGGTCTGCCCATGGAGCGCGGCCGGCTGCTCGTCGAGCCCACGCTGCGGGTCCCGGGCCGGCCCGAGGTGTTCGCCTGCGGCGACGCCGCCGCGGTCCCCGACCTCGACGAGCCCGGCCAGTACACGCCGATGACCGCCCAGCACGCCTGGCGGCAGGGCAGGGTCGCCGGGCAGAACGTGGCCGCCTCGCTGACCGGAGGCGAGCTGCGGTCCTACCGGCACAGGGACCTGGGGTTCGTGGTGGACCTCGGCGGTGTCCAGGCCGCCGCCAACCCGCTCGGCGTGCCGCTGTCCGGCCCGCTGGCCGGCGCGGTCACCCGTGGCTACCACCTGGCGGCCATGCCCGGGAACCGGGTCCGCGTCGCCGCCGACTGGCTGCTGGACGCCGTACTGCCGCGCCAGGGCGTGCAGTTGGGCCTCGTCCGGTCCTGGTCCGTGCCCCTGGACACGGCATCCCCGGAGCAGCTGCGGATGCCGGACGAACCCGTCAGGAACCGGCCGGGTGGCGACCCCGCCCACCAGCACCCCGGCACCGCGCCGGGCGCGCACCCCGCCCCCGGCCCGGTCGAACGTCCCGACATCCCCGCCGAAGGAGATCAGTAGATCCATGGACAGCGCCGAACTCGCCGATCTCGGGCAGCAGTTGCGCGTCGACGGCATCCGGGCCTCGGCCGCCGCGGGCTCCGGGCACCCGACCTCCTCGATGTCCGCCGCCGACCTGATGGCGGTCCTGCTCGCGCACCACCTCCACTACGACTTCGACCGCCCCGCCCACCCCGCCAACGACCGCTTCGTGCTGTCCAAGGGACACGCCTCGCCGCTGCTGTACGCGGCCTACAAGGCGGCCGGCGCCATCGACGACGACGAACTGCTGACCTTCCGCACGCTGGGCAGCCGCCTGGAGGGCCACTCCACCCCGCGGCGGCTGCCGTGGGTCGAGACGGCCACCGGCTCCCTCGGCCAGGGCCTTCCCGTCGGGGTCGGCATCGCGCTGTCCGGGAAGCGGCTGGAGAGCTCCGCCTACCGGGTGTGGGTGCTGTGCGGCGACAGCGAGCTGGCCGAGGGGTCGGTCTGGGAGGCCGCCGAGCACGCGTCGTACGAGAACCTCGACAACCTCACCGCGATCGTGGACGTCAATCGGCTCGGGCAGCGCGGTCCGACCCGGCACGGCCACGACCTCGACGCCTACGCCCGGCGCTTCCGGGCCTTCGGGTGGCACACCATCGAGATCGACGGGCACGACGTCGACGCGATCGACCGCGCCTACGGGGAGGCCCGCTCCACCCTCGGCCAGCCCAGCGTGATCCTCGCCCGCACCCTCAAGGGCAAGGGCGTCGCCGACGTCGAGGACCGCGAGGGCCTGCACGGCAAGCCGCTGGAGAACGCCGACGACGCGATCGAGGAGCTGGGCGGCGTGCGCGACCTGCGCGTGCAGGTCCACACCCCGGACGTCGACCGGGTGCTGCACTCCGTCCCGGGCGGCCCGCTCGACCTGCCGCGCTGGGAGCAGGGCGAGAAGGCCGCCACGCGGGACGCGTTCGGCAAGGCGCTGGCCGCGCTCGGCACCGCCCGCGGCGACGTGGTCGCCCTCGACGGCGAGGTCGGCGACTCCACCCGGACCGAGCTCTTCGCCAAGGAGCACCCCGAGCGCTACGTCGAGTGCTACATCGCCGAGCAGCAGCTGGTCGCGGCCGCCGTCGGGCTTGCCGCGCGGGGCTGGGTGCCGTACGCCGCCACCTTCGCCGCGTTCCTCACCCGCGCCCACGACGTCATCCGCATGGCGGCCGTCAGCGGCTCCGGGATCAACCTCGTCGGCTCCCACGCGGGCGTGGCGATCGGCCGGGACGGGCCCTCCCAGATGGGCCTGGAGGACCTGGCGATGATGCGGTCCGTGCACGGCTCGACCGTGCTGTACCCGTGCGACGCCCACCAGACCGCCCGGCTCGTCGCCACCATGGCCGGTCTCGACGGCGTCCGCTACCTGCGCACCTCGCGGGGCGAGGGACCGGTGATCTACGGCCCGGACGAGGAGTTCCCGGTCGGCGGCAGCAAGGTGCTGCGCTCCAGGGGCCGGGACGACCGGCTGACGATCGTCACGGCCGGCGTGACCGTGCCCGAGGCGCTGGCCGCCGCCGACGCCCTGGACGCGCAGGGCATCCCGGTGCGCGTGATCGACCTGTACTCGGTCAAGCCCGTCGACCGCGACACCCTGCGCCGGGCCGCCGAGGAAACGGGCTGCTTGCTGACGGTGGAGGACCACCGTCCCGAGGGCGGTCTCGGCGACGCCGTGCTCGACGCCTTCGTCGACGGCCGCCCGGTGCCCCGCCTGGTGCGCCTCGCGGTCACCACCATGCCGGGCTCCGCGTCCCCGCAGGAGCAGCTGCACGTCGCGGGCATCGACGCCGAGTCGATCGCCGCCGCCGTCCGGCTGCTGGTGGAACAGGCGATCACGCCGTGAGCGGCGATGCCGAGCTGACGGTGCGCGCGGGCCGGCGCAGCGTCCAGGTGCGGCGGGCGGACAAGGTGCTGTTCCCCGCCGAGGGCTCCGCCCCCGCGTACACCAAGGGCGACCTGGCCGCGTACTACCGCTCCGTCGCCGCGTTCATGGTGCCGCACCTGCGCGGCCGTCCCCTGATGCTGGAGCGCCACCCGGACGGGGTGGGCGGCCCCCGGTTCATGCAGAAGAACACCCCCGAGCACTATCCCGACTGGATCACCCGGGCCGAGGTCGCCAAGGAGGACGGCACCGTCCGCCACACCGTCTGCGACGACGCCGCCACCTTGGTGTACCTCGCCGACCAGGCGTGCCTCACCGTGCACCGGTGGCTCTCGCGGACCGGTGACCTCGACCGGCCCGACCTGATGGTGTTCGACCTCGACCCAGGCGAGGACGACTTCAGGACGGTGTGCCGGGCCGCCCGGTGGGTGGGGGAGCTGCTGGACGAGCTGCGGCTGCCCTCCGGGCTGATGACCACCGGCTCGCGCGGGCTGCACGTCGTGGTCCCGCTCAACGGCCGCCACGACTTCGACGAGGTGCGCTCCTTCGCCCGGGACGCCGCCGAGCTGCTCGCCGCCGAGCACCCGGACGACCTCACCACGGCCGCCCGCAAGAAGGACCGCGGCACCCGCCTCTACCTGGACGTGCAGCGCAACGGCTACGCCCAGACCGCGGTCGCCCCGTTCACCGTGCGGGCCCTCCCCGGCGCGCCCGTGGCGGTCCCCGTCGGGTGGGACCAGCTGGACGATCCGGAGCTGGGCCCGCGCCGCTGGACCATCGCGGACGCGGCCGAGCAGGGCCGGAAGAATCCCTGGTCAGGGCTGCTGGGCCGGGGCCGGGCGCTGGGACCCGCCCGGCGTCGCCTCGATGCACTACGTGGCTGATACATGTTGTTGTGGAGGTTTGGCCAAGACATGCGCGGCCACACGGAGTTCGAGGTGGCCATGTCGAACACAAACAACACATCACAGCCGCAGGAAGCACGAGATGAACACCCCGATCACGAGCACAGTGCGGCGGACAGCCGGATGACCCCGCTGGAGGTCCTGCGCCAGGCGCGCGCCCAGCTGGCGGAGCTCACCGGAATGGTCGCCGAGAACGTGTCGTCCTTCGAGCAGACGGAGGACGGCTGGCAACTGGAGATCGAGGTCCTCGAGCTGTCGCGCGTGCCCGACACCATGAGCCTGATGGCGAGCTACGAAGTCCAACTCGACCCCGAGGGACAGCTCACCGGCTACCGGCGCGTGCGGCGCTACGAGCGGGGGCGCTCCGACGCCCACCGGCGGGGCTGACAGCACCGGCGCCCAGCAGGCGCGCCGGCACACCCCGTGACCAGACGACACGCAACGACACGAGACAAGGAGGCACGGTCGGCATGTCCGTTGTCCCGGCACAGCAGACCGGCGGCGGAGGCGGCAGCAGCGGCCTCTACGACGTACTGGAACTCGTCCTGGACCGAGGACTCGTCATCGACGCGTTCGTGAGGGTCTCCCTGGTCGGCATCGAGATCCTGAAGATCGACGTACGCGTCGTCGTCGCCAGCGTCGACACCTACCTGCGCTTCGCCGAGGCGTGCAACCGGCTCGACCTGGAGGCCGGGCCGCGCAAGAGCCCGGGCCTGCCGGAGATCGTCGGCGAGGTGACCGAATCCGGCGCCCGCGGCAAGTCCAAGGGCGCCCTGTCGGGTGCGGCGCAGACCGTGTCCGACGCCTTCAAGCAGGCCCGCGACGATGGCTCCGAGGAGGAGCAGCCCGCGCGGCGTCCGCGCAAGACCGCGACCGCGCGGCGCAAGAGGACAGAGGAGCAGGAGTGAGCCGCAAGGAGGAGCAGGAGTGAGCACGTACGTCTACGGGATCACCGCGCGCTCGCACACCGCGGTACCCGACGGCACCACGGGTGTCGGGGAACCGCCCGAGCCCATCCGGATCCTGACGGAGGGCGAGCTCGCGGCGATCGTCAGCGACTCCCCGGAGGGGCTGCGGCCCAAGCGCAGGGACCTGCTCGCCCACCAGAACGTCCTCGCCCAGGCGGAGGCGTCCGGGTGCGTGCTGCCGATGCGCTTCGGCAGCGTCGCCCCCGACGACGCGTCCGTGACCGGGGTGCTGGCCGAGCGGGCCGAGCACTACCTGGAGCGGCTGCGCGCCCTGGACGGCAAGGTCGAGTACAACATTAAGGCGACCCACGTCGAAGAGGCCGTCCTGCACCACGTGATGGCCACCAACGCCGAGGTGAGGTCCCTCGCCGAGGCCAACCGCAAGGCCGGTGGCGGCAGCTACGAGCAGAAGATCCAGCTCGGCGAGATGGTCGCCTCCGCCGTCAAGGCACAGGAGGCCGAGGACGCGGCGGCGGTCCAGCAGGCGCTGGAACCGGTCGCGGCGGCGGTCGCCACGGGCCCCGAGTCCACCGGCTGGCTGGCCAACGTGTCCTTCCTCGTCGCGCGGGACTCCGCCCAGGAGTTCCTGGCCGCCGTGGAGGCGCTGCGCAGCAGCCACCCCCACCTGGAGGTGCGGGCCAACGGTCCGCTGCCGCCGTACAGCTTCGTCGAGCCCGGCCCCGCCGAGCCCGCCGAGCAGGCCGGTCAGCCCGAGGCCGCGGCCCAGGAGTGAGACACCGCAATCCGTGACGAGCAGCGAGAGGGGCGAGACAGGTGGGACTCATCAGCGAGGTGTTGATGCTGCCGTTCGCCCCGGTGCGCGGCAGCGCATGGGTGATGGAACAGGTGCTCCGTGAGGCGGAGCGGATCTACTACGACCCCTCCGCCATCCGGGCCGAGCTGGCCCGTCTGGAGGAGCGACTGGAGGCTGGGGAGATCACCGAGGAGGAGTTCGACAGCCAGGAGGACGAACTCCTCGACCGGCTCGAGGCGGCCATGCGCCGGGGCACGCAAACGGACGACGGGACGGCACGATGAACCGAACTGGACTGGGCCTCGCAGTAGGGGCCGGCTACATGCTGGGACGGACGAAGAAACTGAAGCTGGCCATCGCGGTGGGCAGCATCGTGGCGGGCAAGAAGCTCAAGCTCAGCCCGAAGGCCATCGGGGACCTGCTGTCCCAGCAGCTGAAGGACAACCCGCAGTTCAAGGAGCTCGGCGACACGCTGCGCCAGGACCTGCGCGGAGCCGGCAAGGCGGCTTCCGGCGCGATGCTGGAGCGGCAGCTGTCCGGCCTCGCCGACCGGCTGCACGGCCGTACGGTCCAGATGCGTGAGGAGATGGCCGGCGGCGGGCGGTCCGACGACGAGGACGAGGCCGAGGACCGGGACGACCGCGAGGACGACGACCTCGAGCCCGAGGACGCCGAGGACGAGGGCCGCTCCGAGGACGAGGACCACGAGGAGGACGACTCCGAGGACGAGGCGGACGAGGAGGACGAGGAGGACGACGAGGACGGGGACGACCGGGCCGAGGCGTCGCGCAAGCCGCCGGCGAAGAAGGCCCCCGCCAAGAAGGCGCCCGCGAAGAAGGCCGCCAAGAAGGCTCCGGTGAAGCGGGCCGCCACACAGAAGACGGCGACCAAGAAGACGCCGGCCCGTAAGACCGCCGCCAAGACGGCGTCCCGCGGCCGGTCGGCTGGAGGTGGCGACCGATGACCGAGACCCTGGGATCAGCGACCGACTCGGCGAAGTCGGCGAGCAAGTCCGCGACGGACTCCGAGCAGTCCGCCAATCCGCTGAGCGCGGTGGCGCACAGCGACGCCGCCGAGCGCCTGAAGGAAGAGGCGCAGGCGTACCTCACCGCGAAGGCCGAACGCCTGCTGACGGGGGTGGGCCGCAAGCTCGGCGAGACCACGGGCAAGCTGAACGACATCGCCGAGGGCAACAGCCCGGGCTTCGCCAAGCTGGCCCTCGACGGCGGCCGCAAGATCGCCGAGGGCAAGGGCCCGCTGCGCACCGCCCTGGAACTCGGCGGCTCCCGCGTCAAGGACAAGGTCACCGGCGCCTTCAAGAGCCTCGGCGGCAAGGGCAAGGGCAAGGGTGGGGCCGGCAACAAGCCCACCGTGATCATGGAGTACATCGACGTCGGGGTGCCCCTGCGCACGGCGTACGACCAGTGGACGCGCTACCAGGACTTCGGCACCTTCGCCAAGGGCGTCAAGAGCGCGAACCGCGCCGACGACACCCACTCCGACTGGCAGGCGAAGATCTGGTGGTCCAGCCGCAGCTGGAAGGCGACCACGACCGAGCAGATCCCCGACCAGAAGATCGCCTGGACGTCCGAGGGCGCCAAGGGCTCCACCAAGGGCGTCGTCACCTTCCACTCCCTCGGTGACAACCTGACCCGGGTGCTGCTCGTGATCGAGTACTACCCCTCGGGCTTCTTCGAGAAGACGGGCAACATCTGGCGCGCCCAGGGCCGCCGCGCCCGTCTCGACCTCAAGCACTTCGCGCGCTTCGTCACCCTCAAGGGCGAGGCCCAGGAGGGCTGGCGCGGCGAGATCCGCGACGGCGAAGTGGTCCGCAGCCACGACGACGTCGTGGCGGAGGAGGAAGAGGAGAACGAGGAGAACGAGGAGAACGGGGAGGACGAAGAGGCCGAGGCGAACGGCGAGCAGGACGAGGACGCCGAGTACGCCGAGGACGGCGAGGACGGCGAGGACGAGGACGCCGAGGCGGAGTACGACGAGGACGCCGAGGGCTCCGAGGAGGGCGCCGAGGACGGCGAGGAGGACGCCGAGGCCGAGTACGACGAGGAGGCCGAGGGCGAGGAGGAGCCCGAGGACGACGCCGAGTACGCCGAGGACGACACCGCGGCCGAGGACGACGCCGAGTACGACGAGGAACCCGAGGGCGAGGAAGAGGCCGAGGGCGAGTACGAGGCCGAGGAGGAGCCGGAGGAGGAGCCCGCCAAGGAGGGGAGTCGGCGATGACGACGGCCTCCCGACTGCCCGATCCGTACGGATCGGGCGGCGGCGCCAACCTCGCGGACATCCTCGAGCGCGTCCTCGACAAGGGGATCGTGATCGCGGGTGACATCCGGATCAACCTGCTCGACATCGAACTGCTCACCATCAAGCTCCGCCTGATCGTCGCCTCGGTGGACAAGGCCAAGGAGATGGGGATCGACTGGTGGGAGTCCGACCCGTCGTTGTCCTCCGGTGCCCGCCGCGACGAGCTCGCCCGTGAGAACGCCGAACTGCGGGAGCGGCTGGCCCGGCTCGAACAGCTGGAGCCGGGCCGCGCCCGCGAGGAGGAGGCCCCATGACCGGACTGCGTTACGTCTACGCGGTCTGCCGCCCCTTCGACGCGCCGCTCCAGGTCCAGCTCACGGGCGTGGGCGGCGCTCCGGTCAAGATGCTGGCGCACCACGGCCTGGTCGCCGTGGTCAGCCCGGTGCCGGAGGGCGACTTCGCGGAGGCGCCGCTGCGCGAGCACCTGGAGGACCTGGACTGGCTCGGCGCCACCGCCCGGGCCCACCAGCAGGTCGTCGACGCGCTCACCGCGGTCACCACTCCGCTGCCGCTGCGGCTCGCCACGGTGTTCCGCGACGACAGCGGGGTGCGCGTCATGATCGAGTCCGGCGAGGAGGCGTTCCGGCGCACCCTCGACCGGCTCGACGGCCGCGTGGAGTGGGGCGTGAAGGTCTACGTCGAGGGCGGCGAGGAACAGCCCGAGGCGGCCGCGCTCGCGGCGAAACCGGCCTCCGGCCGGGACTACCTGCGCCAGCGGCGCAACCGGGCCCAGGAGCGCGAGGACAAGTGGCGGGCGGCGGAGCGGTTCGCCACCCGGCTGCACGGCACGCTGGCCGCGCACGCCGAGGAGTCCCGCCTGCACGCCCCGCAGAACTCCCCGCTCACCCGGGGCAGCGGGCACAACGTGCTCAACGCGGCCTACCTCGTGCCGCGCGCCCACTCCGAGGAGTTCGTGGAGCTCGTCGACCACACGAAGGACGAGGAACCGGGGATGCGCGTGGAACTCACCGGCCCGTGGGCGGCGTACTCCTTCGTCGACCCGGAGGGAACCGGTGCGGGCGACGCCGGCGGCCGGGAGGACACATCAGGGGAGGTCGTGTGACCGTCGTCGAACGCCGTGAGATCGCGCTGGTGGACCTGCTGGACCGGCTGCTGGCCGGCGGTGTGGTCATCACGGGTGACATCACCCTGCGCATCGCCGACGTGGACCTGGTCCGCATCGACCTCAACGCGCTCATCAGCTCCGTCAACGAGAACGTGCCCTCACCCTGGGGAGACTTGCCGTGACACCGCCGCGCAGGCGCATGGACCTGGAACCGGACACCGTCGAGCGCGACCTGGTCAAGCTCGTGCTGACCGTGGTCGAGCTGCTCCGCCAGCTCATGGAGCGGCAGGCCGTGCGCCGCTTCGACCAGGGCGACCTCAGCGAGGAGCAGGAGGAGCGCATCGGGCTGACCCTGATGCTGCTCGACGACCGGATGGCCGAGCTGCGGGACCGGTACGGGCTGCGGCCCGAGGACCTGAACCTGGACCTCGGGCCGCTCGGGCCGCTGCTGCCCCGGGAGTGACCCCGCCGGAACCGGCCCCCGGTTCCGGCGGAACGCGTCCCCGGCTCAACGGATCACATCACCACCTGTACCAACGCCCCCTGCCTCCTCCGGCCGCGGACCCGCGGAAGAGGAATCCCAGCAGCCAGACGACCAGGACCGCCAGCGCGATCCACCAGAGCACCTTCACCGCGAACCCGGCGCCGAAGAGGATCAGCACCAGCAGCAGTACCAGCAGGATGGGAACCATGATGAACCTCCTGCTGTCCGTATGACCCGAAACGCGTAAATCATCCGACTTTCAGGCATCCTTCCTGCACAGGACCTCCCCGTGCAGCACCGCGAACCAGGCGTCCTCGCGCCGCCCCCACTCACGCCAGGCCTCCGCGATCGCCGCCAGCTCGTCCCGTGTGGCGTGGCCGCCCCCGGTGGCCCGATCGGCGTAGGCCGAGGCCACGGTGCGGTCCGCCCACAGGCCGCTCCACCACTGCCGGTCCTCGGGCGTGCTGAAGGTCCAGGTCGCCGACGTGGCGGTGACGTCGGTGAATCCGGCGGCGAGCGCCCACGACTTCAGCCGGCGCCCGGCGTCGGGCTCGCCGCCGTTGGCCCGGGCCACCCGCCGGTACAGCTCCAGCCAGTCGTCCAGCCCGGCCGACTCCGGGTACCAGGTCATCGCCGCGTAGTCGGAGTCCCGTACGGCGACGAGGCCGCCGGGCCTGGTCACCCGGCGCATCTCGCGCAGCGCTTGCACCGGGTCGCCCACGTGCTGGAGCACCTGGTGGGCGTGCACCACGCAGAAGGTGTCGTCGGGGTAGTCCAGGGCGTGGACGTCCGCGACGGCGAAGTCGACGTTGTCCAGTCCCCGCTCCGCGGCCGTCGCCCGGGCCCGGTCCAGGACGCCCGCCGCGTGGTCGACGCCGGTGACGTGCCCGTCGGGGACCAGGGCGGCCAGGTCGGCGGTGATGGTGCCGGGGCCGCAGCCGACGTCCAGGACCTTCATGTGGGGCTTGAGCGAACCGATGAGGTAGGCCGCGGAGTTGGCGGCGGTGCGCCAGGTGTGCGACCGCAGCACCGACTCGTGGTGGCCGTGCGTGTAGACGGCGGTCTCCTGCGCCTTCGGCATGACTGAACCCCTTCGCGTCGTACCGGCCCCCGGACGCCGTGGACGTCCGGGACGATGGCCCTCACGGTACGCCGGTGGCCGCATGGTGAGACCATATGTTTCGCGATACGGACTGACGGGTCATCAGTCCGCGTCCGTGCGCAGCGGGTAGAGGGTCGGCCACCAGGGGAGCCCGATGCGGATCCGTTCCGATGTCCTCTGGGTACCCTGAGGTAGCCGTTCCCCCGTGCGGACGGCATCCGAGCCGACCGGAGGGTCCTCCCGCATGCGCCTGTTGCTCGTCCGCCACGGTCAGACCCCCACCAACGTGGACTACCTGCTGGACACGGGCGTCCCGGGCCCCGGCCTGACGGACCTGGGCCGGCGGCAGGCGGCCGCGCTGCCCCAGGCCCTGGCCGGCGAGGACATAGCGGCGCTCTACGCCTCCACCCTCGTCCGCACCCAGCTCACCGCCGCCCCGCTGGCCGCCGCCCGCGGCCTGGAGGTCCTGGTCCGCGACGGCCTGCGCGAGGTGTCCGCGGGCGACATGGAGATGCTGCCCGGCCTGAGCGAGGCCGGCGAGCGTTACATGCGCACGGTGTTCGCCTGGGCCGACGGCGACACGGACCTGCGCATGCCCGGCGGCGAGACCGGTACCGAGTTCCTCGCCCGCTACGACGCCGTGGTGGCCGAGGCCGCCGCGAGCGGGGCCGGGACGGTCGCGATGGTCAGCCACGGCGCCGCCATCCGCGCCTGGGCCGCCGCCCGCGCCCACAACGTCGACGTGCCCTTCGCCGCCGCCCACCGCCTGGAGAACACCGGCGTCGTCGTCCTGGAGGGCACCCCGGCCGACGGCTGGAAGGCCCTGACCTGGGCGGGCGCCACGGTCGTCCCCGCGGGCGAGGGCGGCCCGACGGGACGGGCCCTGGACGGGACGGCCTGAGCCGCCGCCCCGCATAAGGGTTTGCCCGGCCGCCCGCCGCGCCCGCAGAATCCTCCCCATGGGACATCTGGAAGCCGCGCACCTCGAGTACTACCTCCCCGACGGGAGGGCGTTGCTCGGCGACGTGTCCTTCCGGGTGGGCGAAGGGGCCGTCGTGGCGCTCGTCGGACCCAACGGCGCCGGCAAGACGACGCTGCTGCGGCTGATCTCCGGCGAGCTCAAGCCGCACGGCGGCACCGTCACCGTCAGCGGCGGCCTCGGCGTGATGCGCCAGTTCGTGGGCTCCGTCCGCGACGAGACCACCGTGCGCGACCTGCTGGTGTCCGTCGCCCCGCCCCGCGTCCGCGAGGCGGCGAAGGCCGTCGACGAGGCCGAGCACGCCGTGATGACGGTCGACGACGAGGCCGCCCAGATGCGCTACGCCCAGGCCCTCGCCGACTGGGCGGAGGCCCGCGGCTACGAGGCCGAGACCCTGTGGGACATGTGCACCACGGCCGCCCTGGGCGTCCCCTACGAGCAGGCCCAGTGGCGGCTGGTGCGCACCCTGTCCGGCGGTGAGCAGAAGCGGCTGGTGCTGGAGGCGCTGCTGCGCGGCACCGACGAGGTCCTGCTGCTCGACGAGCCCGACAACTACCTCGACGTGCCCGGCAAGCGCTGGCTGGAGGAGCGGCTGAAGGAGACCCGCAAGACGGTCCTGTTCGTCTCCCACGACCGCGAACTCCTCGCCCGCGCCGCCGAGAAGATCGTCTCCGTGGAGCCGGGCCCGGCCGGCGCCGACGCCTGGGTGCACGGCGGGGGCTTCGCCACCTACCACGAGGCCCGGCGCGAGCGCTTCGCCCGCTTCGAGGAGCTGCGCCGCCGCTGGGACGAGAAGCACGCCCAGCTGAAGAAGCTGGTGCTGAGCCTGCGCCAGGCCGCGAGCATCAGCCACGAGCTGGCCTCCCGCTACCAGGCCGCCCAGACCCGGCTGCGCAAGTTCGAGGAGGCCGGCCCGCCGCCCGAGCCGCCCCGCGAGCAGGACATCACCATGCGCCTGAAGGGCGGCCGCACCGGCGTCCGGGCCGTCACCTGCGAGCAGCTCGAGCTCACCGGCCTGATGAAACCCTTCGACCTGGAGGTCTTCTACGGCGAGCGGGTCGCCGTGCTGGGCTCCAACGGCTCCGGCAAGTCCCACTTCCTGCGGCTGCTCGCCGGTGAGGACGTGGCCCACACGGGCCGGTGGAAGCTCGGCGCGCGGGTCGTGCCGGGTCACTTCGCGCAGACCCACGCACACCCGGAGCTCAGCGGCCGCAGCCTGCTCGACATCCTGTGGAAGGACCACTCCCAGGACCGGGGCGCGGCGATGTCCCGGCTGCGCCGCTACGAGCTGACCCAGCAGGCCGAGCAGGGCTTCGACCGCCTCTCCGGCGGACAGCAGGCCCGCTTCCAGATCCTGCTGCTGGAGCTCCAGGGCGTCACGGCCCTGCTGCTCGACGAGCCCACCGACAACCTCGACCTGGAGTCGGCCGAGGCGCTCCAGGAGGGCCTGGAGGCGTTCGAGGGTACGGTCCTCGCGGTCACCCACGACCGCTGGTTCGCCCGCTCCTTCGACCGCTTCCTGGTCTTCGGCAGCGACGGCCGGGTCCGCGAGACGCCCGAGCCGGTGTGGGACGAGCGGCGGGTGGAGCGGGCGCGGTAGGGGAGCGGCGGGCGGGGGTCAGCGGGCCGCGCGCGGAGGCCCGGGGGCCGGAGTCTTCGTACAGTGGGTGCAGGAAGCCGAGACATCCCACGTCCCCCCGGGGCTTCCGTCCGCGGGTGGCAGTGAGCCCGACGGGTACCCGGACCGCATGGACGAACACGACGAGCGGGGCACCACGATGACCGGAGTCGACCCGGACCGGCTGGACGACCAGCAGCTCATGAAGGAGCTGGAGACGATCCACCGCACCCGTCACGACACCCTGCTGTACGGCTCGAACGACGCGCTGCGGGCCCACAACGAGCGCATGGCCGTCCTGGAGGGCGAGTACCTGCGGCGCAACCCGCGCCGCTCCGTGGCCCCCGGCCGCACCCGCGAGGGCGCCCGCGAGCGCACCGCGGAGGCCGCGTCCGGCACGCCGGTGGGCAAGTGGGGCCCGGGCGGCGCGGGCGGCGGCACGGGCGGGCGCTGAGCGCCGCCTCCGCACGAGGCCGCACATCACGCACAACGCAACGCTCACGGCGCACAATGCAACGCTCACGGCCCCCCGAGCCCCGCGTGGGGGCCGGAGGGCCGTGCGGTGGGTCCGCCTGCCGTCGCCTCAGCCGGCCTCGGCCGCGAACACCTCGAGGTAGGTCTCGCAGAAGGCCTTGAGGTCGTCCGGCTTGCGGCTGGTGACCAGCTTGTTGGTGCCGTGGTCGCAGACCTTCACCTGCTCGTCGACCCAGGTGGCGCCCGCGTTGCGCAGGTCGGTCTGCAGGCTGGGCCAGGACGTGAGGACCCGGCCGCGCACGACGTCGGCCTCGACGAGCGTCCACGGGGCGTGGCAGATCGCGGCGACCGGCCGGCCCGCCTCGAAGAAGCCCCGCACGAACGCCACGGCCTTCTCGTCGGTGCGCAGGAAGTCGGGGTTGGCGACGCCGCCGGGCAGGACGAGCCCGTCGAAGGCGTCCACGGCCGCCTCGCCGACCACTTCGTCCACGGGGAAGGTGTCGGCCTTGTCCAGGTGGTTGAACGCCTGGATCTCGCCCGCCTCGGTCGACACGAGCACGGGCTCGTGGCCGGCGTCCTTCGCGGCCTGCCAGGGCTCGGTCAGCTCGACCTGCTCGACTCCCTCGGGTGCGGTGAGAAACGCAATGCGCATGTTCAGTCCTTTGCACGCTCGGTCGGTTCGTACCTGCGGTGGGTCTCGGGGTTCATTCGGCCCGGTTCATCCGCGCTCGCCCACGAGCGCCTCGGCCAGGTCCTGGGCGCCCTGCCAGGTCTTCTTCGGCGGCAGCTCCGCCACCGCCTCGATCAGGGCGTCGGGAGCGTGGTGCCGGCGCAGGGCGCTGACCACGCTCTTGGTGGGGGCCGGGAAGTCGCCGCGGTGCAGGGTCCGGGCCAGTTCCAACCGGACCGTCTCGAGCGACGCGGCCTCGGGAGCCAGCCCGCCGCCCCACACCTGCGGGTCGTCGTCGGCGCCCGGCTCGGGGTCGTGCCACTCCTCGGAACGGGTGGGGTGCCCCGACCGCAGCAGGCCCTGCAGTTCGTGCTTCATCTCGTCGTCCCGGTGGACGCTCAGCCGGTCACTGCCTCGCTGCATGTCTCCCTCCAGAGCTTCGGGAATCCCCCGCGTACCCGAGCAGCGGCGGCCGACACCGGCTCATCCCGAACGAAGCACGCCACGCCCCCGGGTTTGCCCGGCGACCGCCCGGGGACCCGAACCGCACCCCCCACATGGACTGCCCGCTGGGGAAGGACACGCCATGGCGCTGCTCGCCGCGCTCGTCCCGCTCGTGATGCTCGCCGTCGTACTGGCCCTGAGCCACTACGAGGACGCCCTGCTACCGACACCGGACACCGAGGAAGGCCCGAACCAACGGACCTGACGACCGGCGGCCTTTGCGTAGACGGCTGTTGTAAGTTCCTGCCATGAAGCAGGGTAAAGACGTCGAGAACCCCGAGTCGCGTTTCTTCACGGTGCTGTTGGCGGCGGCGAAACTGCCGGGGGTGCGGGTCCAGCGGGAGGCGTACCTGCGCAGCGCGCTGGCCCGCCACTGCTCCGAGGACGAGATCCGGCGAGCGGTGGAGACGACTCCCGCTGCGGCGGGCATCACCGTCGAGGTCCTGGACAAGGTCGCCAACGACTCCATCCGCTACGAGACCGCCAAGGTCAGCGCCCTCTCCGCCGCCGCCGGCATACCCGGCATCCTCGCCCTCCCGGCCACGGTGCCCGCCGACCTGGCGCAGTACGTCGGACACATGCTGCGCATCGCGCAGAAGCTGGCCTATCTCTACAGCTGGCCCGAGCTGTTCTCCGGCGAGGGCGAGGACGTGGACGACGCGACCAAAGGGGTCCTCACGCTGTTCTTCGCCGTGATGTTCGGCGTCCAGTCGGCGAACGCCGCTGTGGGCAAGGTCGCGGGGATGATGGCGGAACAGGTCGCCAAGAAGCTTCCGCAGAAGGCGCTCACCCACGGGATCGTCTACCCCCTCGTGAAGAAGGTCGCGGGCTACCTCGGGGTCAGGATGACGACGCAGTCCTTCGCGACGACCGTCTCGAAGGCCATCCCGCTCCTGGGGGCCGCCGTCTCGGGCGGACTCACCTTCGCGACCTACCTCCCGATGGCCAAGAGGCTCAAGAAGCACCTCGCCGGCCTGCCCCTGGCCGATCCGTCGAGCCGGGTGGGGGAGGAGGACGTCGTGGACGGTGAGGTCGTGGAGGACCACGAGGTCCTCGTCGCGCCGCACGCTGAACCGCTGGGCGTGGATCCGGCGGCCCGGGGATGACGGGAGCCGGGCGCCTGTCGTCGCCCGGCTCCGCGCTGATCCGCCGTTCCGCTGGGGCTACTTGTCGTGGCCCGGCAGGAATTCCTGGATCTTCGCCTTGATGCCCTGCTTCACCACGTGGGCGGTTTCCGGGTCGCCCTTGAGGATCGCCTCGGCCGTCGACTCCATCTGGTCCCAGGACGCGTGCGGGGGGATCGGGGGGACCGACGGGTCGGTGAGGAACTCCAGGACCACCGGGCCGTTCGCCGCCAGGGCCGAGCGCCAGCCCGCCTCGACGTCCTCCGGCTTCTCGACGCGGATGCCCGTCAGGCCGAGCGTGCGCGCGAACTCGGCGTAGCGCACGTCGGGGAGTTCCTGCGAGGGCAGGAACGACGGGGCGCCGCCCATCGCGCGCAGTTCCCACGTCACCTGGTTGAGGTCGCGGTTGTTCCAGACGGCCACGACGAGCCGCGGATCCGCCCAGCGGTCGGCGTACTTCGCCGCCGTGATCATCTCCGCGAGCCCGTTCATCTGCATCGCCCCGTCGCCGACCAACGCGATCACCGGCCGGTCCGGGTGCGCGAACTTCGCGCCGATCGCGTACGGCACCCCGCAGCCCATCGTCGCCAGCGTCCCGGACAGCGAACCGCGCATCCCGGGCTTGAACGTCAGGTGCCGGGCGTACCAGTTGGCCACCGAACCCGAGTCCGACGTGACGATCGCGTCCGCCGGCAGCAGCGGGTCCAGGGCCCGGGCCACGTACTCCGGGTTGATCGGGTCGGCCGACACGTTCGCCCGCCGGTCCATCACGTCGCGCCAGCGGCTGACGTTGTCGCACACCGTCTCGTACCACTCGCGCCCGCGCTCCTCGGCCCGGATCTTCGGGATCAGCCGGCGCAGCGTCTCCTTGGCGTCGCCGACGAGGTTCACCTCGTACGGGTACCGCATCCCGACCATGTGCGGGTCGATGTCGATCTGCACGCCCCGCGCCTTGCCGAACTCCGGCAGGAACTGCGAGTACGGGAACGACGACCCGATCGTCAGCAGGGTGTCGCAGTCGCGCATCAACTCGTACGACGGGCGCGTGCCCAGCAGCCCGATCGACCCGGTGACGTACGGCAGTTCGTCGCTCAGCACGTCCTTGCCGAGCAGCGCCTTGGCCACCCCCGCGCCCAGCATGCCGGCGAGCGTCTCGACCTCCTCGCGGGCCCCGGCCGCGCCCTGCCCGACCAGGATCGCCACCTTGTCACCGGAGTTGAGCACCTCCGCCGCCCGCTCCACCGACTCCTGCGACGGCACCGCCGTGTACTCCTCGGTGCCCAGGCTGGAGGGCACCATCTTGAACGCGTGCGTGGGCGGCGAGTAGTCCAGCTCCTGCACGTCGCCCGGGACGATGATCGCCGTCGGGCAACGGCGCGCGTACGCCGTGCGGATCGCCCGGTCCAGCACGTTCGGCAACTGCTCCGGGACGGTCACCGTCTCCACGAACTCCGAGGCCACGTCCTTGAACAGGCTGTGCAGGTCGACCTCCTGCTGGTACGACCCGCCCATCGCCGTGCGGTGCGTCTGCCCCACGATGGCCAGCACCGGCACGTGGTCCAGCTTCGCGTCGTACAGGCCGTTCAGGAGGTGGATGGCACCGGGGCCCGAGGTGGCCACGCACACACCGAGCCGGCCGCTGAACTTCGCGTAGCCGACGGCCTGGAACGCGGCCATCTCCTCGTGCCGGGCCTGCACGAAGCGCGGCTGGTCCTCCGCCCGGCCCCACGCGGCGAGCAGACCGTTGATGCCGTCGCCGGGGTAGCCGAAGACCTGGTCCACCCCCCACTCGCGCAGCCGCTGGAGGATGTGGTCGGCGACCTTCGTGCTCATGTGTGGCCTCCCGGTGGTGGAGAACGTACGTCTGGGGGTACGGCTGCAGGGCGTGGTGGGGCGCGCGACCCGCCCGCCCTTCACGTGTCACCCGCAGCCCCCCGCGAAAACCTGCGCCGGCGTTTGGGCACCGGCACCAGGGGGACGCGGAAGTCAGTGCTTCGGACCGGAGGCACGTCTGCTTCGGACCGGAGGCACGTCCGTGGAGACCGCTCGCGCGGCCCGACGGCCACCTCCGCAGCCGGCCGCTCCCGCTCCCCACGGTGACCGCCGACCCGGAGCACGCTCGAGGGAGGGGCGACGCACCATGCGCGACCGAACGAGCCCGAGGCACCACCCCCACCACGACGCCTCCGACACGGCGGACCGGTTCCGCAGGCTGGCGGCACTGCCGCCCGGACCCGCACGCGAAGCCCTGCGCTCCGAACTCGTCGAGGCCTGGCTGCCCATGGCCGACCGGATCGCCGGGTGCTTCCGCGACCGCCGCCCTCGGCCTCGTCAAGGCCGTCGACCGCTACGACCCCGACCGCGGCCACGCCTTCGAGAGCTGCGCCGTGCCCACCGTGACCGGCGAACCAGAGCCGGATCGCCGAGCAGCTGGGCATCTCGCAGATGCACGTATCCCGCCTGATCAGCCGCTGCTGCGGCCGCCTGCGCGACGAGATCCTGCGGGACGAGATCTTGGGGGACGACGTACTGCCGGAGGGCGTGCCCCGGAGCGAGGGTGTGCCGGGAGACGTGCTGCTGGAGAGGGCGGGGCGCGACCGGGCCGTGCGGGGCACCGCTTAGCGCCGTACGGCGTACCGGCGGGCGGCCGGCCGTCACCCGGACGGGCGGCCCGGTGCCGCCAATGGGGGGCCGTCGCGCGCGTGGCTCCACGCGCCGGGCTGTGATGGGCCCTGGGGCACCACTCCCCGTCCCGCAGCCGTCGGCCGAAGGAGCCGTCCCATGGTGCGCACCGCACATGTCCTGTCCGTCGCCGCGCTGACCGGCGCCGTGCTCGTCACCGGTCCCGCCGCGCGGGCGGATCCGGCGGCGGAGGTCGGCCCGGCGAGCGTCGACCCGGGCGGCACCGTGACCGTCTCCGTCACCTGCGACCCGCTGGGCGCGCCGGCCCCGGCGACCCTGGACGCCACGTCGGACGCGTTCGCCGACGGCACCGCGCACCTGAGCAAGGTGACCGGGAGCGACGACGAGCTGTCCGGGCCCGCCTACCGCGGCACCGCGCGCGTCGCGGCCCCGGCGGAGGACCTCGACGACACCGGGGAGACGGACGACGAGAACGACGTGAACGACGTGAGCGACGCGGACGATCCGTGGAACACCGGTGCCGGTGGCGCCGCCGACGACCCCGGGGGCACCGACGCGGACGCCGCCTGGACCGTCGACGGCACCTGCCCGGCACCGCCCGGCGGGCAGCCGAGCCACTGGAGCGCCCCCCTGCACTTCACCGGCTCCGGCACGGGCGCCGCCACCCCGGTCGCTCCGACCGCCCCGCACCCCGTCCCCACCCCCTGCGACCGTCCGACCGACCCCCGGAAGCCGGGGACGGGCAAGGAACCAGGAGCGGCGGCCAAGGACCCGGGAGCCGCGGCCAAGGACCCCCGGGACACCGCAACGGACCCCACGGACCCCACGGAGCCCCTCGAGCCGGTCACGCCGGTCGCGCCGGTTGTCCCCGACGCCCCCGACGCACCCGCAACCCGCTGGGACAGCCCCTGCGGCGACGCCCCCGTCCAGCACGGCGTACGCGCCGGACAGGGCGGCACGTTCACCGACTCCGTGCCCGCCCTGGCCGCCGGAGGCCTGCTGATCGCGGGTGCCGTGGGCGCCGCCGCCCACCGGCTGCGGCGGCGCGGCGGCACCGGCCGGACGTGATCACGTCCGGGGCCATGGACAGCGGCCGTGCGGGGTACTCACAGTGCGGGGGCACGACGCGCCCCGCAGGAGACACCGGACACCACGGACCCCGTGCGCCACGGTCGGCGGCGGTACACGGGAGCACCACGGACGGACTGCGCGGAGGACCCGATGCGGCGGACGGAAGCGGAAGGGCACGGCCCCGTCCGCTATGGGCCGCCACTGCCCGCCGACGGTCTCCCGGTGCTCCCCGAACTCGCCGACGTGCTCGCCCGCGCCGCGCACCGCGCCGACGCGGAGCCGGTCGGCGGGGGACCGGCCCTGCTGGAGGCCGCCCGCGGCTACGGGGAACGGCGCGGTCTGCCCGCCGGCGCCGACCGGATCGTCGCGGGGCCCGGCGCCCCGGCCCTGCTGCTCGCGCTGACCGCCGTGCTCGGCGGCGACGTGCTGGTGCCGCGTCCGTGCGCCGCCTGGTGGACGCCGTACGCGCGTGCGCTGGGCCGGCCCGTCTTCCACGTGGCCACGCCCGCCGAGTGCGGCGGCGTGCCCGACCCGTACGCCCTGCTGGAGACCGTGCGCCGGGTGCGCGACGAGGGCGGCGACCCGCGGCTGCTGGTGCTGTCGGTCGCCGACGACCCCACCGCCACCGTCGCCCCGCCCGAAGTGCTGCACGAGGCCGTCGAGGCCGCGGCCGGCGCGGGACTGCACCTGGTGAGCGACGAGACCTGGCGCGACACCCTGCACGACGTCCACGACACCGTGCCGGTCAGCCCCGCCGAGATGCTGCCCGAGCACGTCACCGTGGTCACCGACCTGGCCGGCGCGCTGCTGCCGCCCGGCTGGCCCGCCGCCGTCGCCCGCTTCCCCGCGGGCCCCGCCGGTGACGGCCTCCACGCGCGCGTGCTGGACGTCCTCACCGCGCTCGGCGCGCGCGTCGCGGCCCCCGTGGCTGCGGCCGCCGCCTACGCGCTGGGCGAGCCCGAGCCCGTCACCGCGCGCGTGGCCACCGCCGTCCGCCTGCACGCGCGCGTGGCCGAGGCCGTGCACGCCGCCGTCGTCGGCGCGGGCGCGCTGTCCCTCCCACCGCGGGCCGGCCGCCACCTGTACGTCGACCTCGCGCCGCTGCGTTCCACGCTGTCCGCGCGGGGAGTCGGCGACGCCCAGGACCTGGAGGACTTCCTCGGCGCCCGGCTCGGCATGCCCGCGCCGGGCGGCCACCGCTTCGGGGACGACCTCGGCGCGCTGCGCGTACGGCTGTCCACCGGCCCGCTGCTGGGCACCACGGACACCGAGCGCACGGAATGCCTCACGTCCCCAGCACCGTTGGAACTGCCACACGTGCACCGCGCGTTGATCCACCTGAGGTCGGTCTTCGACGATCTCCGCGACGACGCTCAGCGATGGGAGCCCTCTCGATGACGCAGCAGTCCGGGACGACCACCACCCCTTTGACGGCGGCGACGGTCACCCCCACGCCGGCCACGTCACCATCCGCCCCCGCGCCGACATCCGCCCCCGACACCGAAGTCCCCCCGGACGCCCCTCTGGACACCGGCCTCGACCCCCTGGATCCCCTGGACCCCGTCAAAGTCCTGGACACGCCCGGCACCGACGCTCCAGCCCCCACCCCAACCCCAGCTCCCGCCCCCGCCGAGCCGCTCGCGCAGCCCTTCCCGCCGCTCGCCGAGCCCCGCCCACTGGGCGAGCGACGGGTGTGGCCGCGCACCTTCCACGACCGGCTGACCGCCCCGCTGCCCGGCCTCAAGGCCATCGCCCGGTTCGCCCGCGAGGGTGCCGTGCGCCCCGGCAAGGACGGCCTGGCCGACATCCCCCGGCTGCCGTACGAGCCCGCGCCGCTGCCCCGCGTCGACGCCCGCACGGTCGCCGTCACCTGGGCCGGGCACGCCAGTTGGGTGGTGCGCGTCGGCGGCCTGACCGTGCTGACCGACCCCGTGTGGTCCCGCCGCATCCTCGGCACGCCCGCGCGCATCACGCCCGTCGGTGTGCCCTGGGAGTCGCTGCCGCCCGTCGACGCGGTCGTCATCAGCCACAACCACTACGACCACCTGGACGCCCCCACGCTGCGCCGACTCCCGCGCGACACCCCGGTGTTCGTGCCCGCCGGGCTCGGCGGCTGGTTCCGGCGCCGCCGGTTCACCCGCGTCACCGAGCTGGACTGGTGGGAGGCGGCCGAACTCTCCGGTGTCCGCTTCGACTTCGTGCCGGCCCACCACTGGTCCAAGCGCAGCCTCACCGACACCTGCCGCAGCCTGTGGGGCGGCTGGGTGCTCACCGCACCGGAGGGGCAGCGCGTGTACTTCGCGGGCGACACGGGCTACGGCCACTGGTTCTCCCGCATCGGCCGCCGCTACCCCGGCATCGACCTGGCGCTGCTGCCCATCGGCGCCTACGACCCCCGCTGGTGGCTCAGCGACGTCCACTGCGACCCCGAGGAGGCGGTCCGCGCGGCCCAGGACCTCGGCGCCCGCCGGATGGCCCCGATGCACTGGGGGACGTTCGTCCTGTCGGCGGAGCCGGTGCTGGAGCCCCTGACCCGGGTGCGCACGGCCTGGGAGCAGGCGGGCCTGGCCCGCGAGGACCTGTGGGACCTGCCGGTGGGAGGCTCCCGCGTGCTGGAGTGACCCGCGCCCGCCCCCGCGCCGGCGCGCATCCGCGCCCCCGCGCCGCACTACCGCGCAGCCCGCCGCCGCACGACCGCGCAGCCCGCCCCTTCGCTACCGCGACGCCCCCCGCATCCGTCGGACGACCCCGGGCACCGCGCTGACCAGCACGGTCAGCGCGATCGCCGCCACCACGCCCTCCCACGGCTCGGGGAACAGCGAACCCCCCAGGATCCCGATCACCTGGTACGTCACCGCCCACGCCAGGCACGCGGGCAGGTTCCCCCGCGCGAACCGCCGCAGCGGCCACTTCGCCATCAGACAGGCCAGCATCACGGGTATGCGCCCGGCGGGCACCAGCCGGGACAGCACCAGCACCGCCACCCCGTGCCCGGCCAGCTTCTCCTGCGCCTGTTCCAGCCGGTCCTCGGGCGCGCGGGAACGTATCGCCTCCAGTCAGCGCGAGCCGTTCTTCGACTTCATCCCGCGCCGCCCCAGCCAGTACAGCGTCGCGTCCCCGAGGAACGCCGCGAGCGACGCCGTCACGAACACCAGCGCCAGCGAGAACGGCGCCGTCTGGTGGAACGCCACCACCGCCGCGGAACTGACCAGCGCGCCCGTCGGCACGATCGGCACCAGCGCCCCGAACAGCACCAGCAGGAACAACGACGGGTAGCCGAGCGCCTGCTGCGTGGACTGGGTCGGCAGGGTCGTCGTGGCGGTGACGGCCAGCCAGTTCACCGGGCGACCTCCAGGCGCACGCTCTCCCCGTGGCCGAGCCGGTGCACGTCGACCTGCGGCGCCAGCGCGGCCGCGTGCCGGACGAAGTCGTCGCCGGGCGCGTGGAACTCGTGGGGGCGCACCCCGTCCATGCCGATCGGCCAGTACGTGCCGTAGTGCACCGGCACGGCGCTGCGCGGCGCCAGCCCGGCGAGGGCCTGGGCCGCGCGTTCGGCGTCGAGGTGGCCCTCGCCCAGGTGCGGGCCCCAGCCGCCCACCGGCAGCAGCGCCACGTCGACCGGCCCCACCTCCTCGGCCATGGTGTCGAACAGGCCGGTGTCCCCGGCGAAGTAGGTGCGGGCCTCGCCCTCCAGGACGTAGCCGAGCGCGGGGGAGCGGTGCGGTCCGAAGGGCAGCCGGCGCCCGTCGTGCCGGGCGGACACGACGCGGACCCGCAGGTCGCCGACGGACGTCTCGTCACCCGGGACCACTTCGTCCAGGTCGAGGTGCGTGAGGCGCCGGAGCCCGGGGACGGCGCGCGGCGCGCCCCGGGGCACCAGCACGCGCGTGCCGGGGGCGAGGCGCGCGAGCGAGGGCACGTGGAGGTGGTCGGCGTGCAGGTGGGAGACGAGCGTCAGGTCCGCCCGCCAGGCGACGGGCGGGGGGAGCGCGCCCCGGCGGCGGCGCAGGTGGGCGAGGCGGCGGGCGAACAAGGGATCGAAGAGCACACGTATGTTCGAGTCCTCCACCGTGGAGGTGGCGTGCCCCCACCAGGTGATCTCCACCGGCACCTCTTTGCCTCCTTCGCGCGACTCCCCGAAGCCTACGGGCAGGAGTAGGGTCGCTGGCGAAACCCGGAGGTGAGGGGGACGCCATGGGACCGGTCCGCGTCACGGCGATCGCGAGTCTGACGCCGTTGCAGGAGCTGGACGCCGATCCCTTCCTGGTGGACTCCCGCACCCAGCACGCGATGTGCGCGCGGTGGGCGCAGGAGCGGGGGTACGTCGTCGCGCGCGAGCTGGTGGTGTGCGCGCTGCGGCCGGACCACTGCGTGCTCTGGGACGGCGTGCGGCCCGGCGTCGACCTGTTCGTCGCGCCCAGCCGACGGGTGCTGGAGAGCGCGCTGTCGTCGGTGGACGACTTCACGGCCGAGTGCTCCCGGCGGGGCGTGCGGGTGGAGACCGTGGGCGGCGCGGAACCGGCGTACGACGCGCAGATGAAGGCCCGCGTGCACCGCAGGCTGTCCATGCCGACGGCCGGCTACGACGGCCGCTGACGGCGGCCCGGTGTCGTAGCGGCCCCGGCCCCCCGAGGGCCGCGGTACCCCTCCGCCGGTCAGGACGCCCACCGAGCTCGCCGCGACGCCGTACGACCCCGGCCCCCGTGCGATCCCGGCCGTACGACCCCAGCCCCCGGAGGGCCCCGGTGCCCGTCGGCCGGTGTGACAGTCTGGGGGATGGTGAACAGGGCCCCTCGACAGGCGGGCCGGGGACGTGCGAGGTGGGCAGGGCGTGCTTGGAGGGCGGTGGCGGCGGGCCGTGTCCCAGATCGGGCGGAGCGCCGCGGTGTGGGGCGTCTCGACGGTCACGATGCTCGCGCTGGCCGGCATCCTGCCGGACTTCCGGCTGCAGTCCCCCGACGGCGACAGCGCCACCACCATAGCCGTGACGGCCGCCGTCGCCGCCGGTGTCTTCGGTGTGCTGTCGGCGGTCGTCTGGCCGCTGCTCGTCCGGCTCCTGCTGCTGGTCCCGGCCCTCGTGCTGGGCCTGCTGGTGTTCTTCCTCAACGGCTCCCTCCTGCTGGTCGCCCTGCGCCTGAACCCCTCCGGGCAGAGCGAGGCGGCACCGGAGACCGCCGTGATCGTCGCCGCCGTCATGTCCGCCGTCGCCTCCGCGACCGGCGGTGCGCTGGTCGTGCGCGACGACGACGCCTACCGGCGCCGGCTGTACCGCCTCGCCGACCGCCGCCGGGGCACCACGCCGGCCTGTCCGCCCACCCACGGCACCCTGTTCCTCCAGCTCGACGGCGTCGGCCACGACGTGCTGCTCACGGCCGTCGGCAAGGGCCTGATGCCCACGATCGCCCGCTGGCTGGGCCACCCCGACGGGCCCGTGCGCCGGCAGCCCGCCGCCACGCACCGGCTCACGCCCTGGCGCACCGACTGGTCCAGCCAGACCGGCGCCAGCCAGCTCGGCATCCTGCACGGCTCCAACCACGACGTCCCCGCCTTCCGCTGGTACGAGAAGGACCGCGGCGAGGTGATGGTCTGCAACCGCCCGACCAGCGCCGCCGAACTCCAGCGCCGCGCCACGGCGCACACGGGCGACGGCGGACTGCTGACCGCCGACGGCGCCAGCCGCGGCAACCTCTTCGGCGGCGGCGCCGACGAGCAGGCCCTCGTGCTGTCCATAGCGATCGGCCGCCGCGGCCGCGACACCCGCTCCCGGGCCGGCTACTTCGCCTACTTCTCCGACCCGGCCAACGCGGTGCGCACCGCGCTGTCCTTCGTCGCCGAGGTCGGCCGGGAGATCGTCCAGTCCACCCGGGCCCGCCTGGAGAAGCGCCGTCCGCGTGTGTCCCGGGCCGGCCTGTACCCGTTCGTGCGGGCCTTCGCGACCGTCGTCGAGCGGGACGTCGTGGTGGCCGCCGTCATGGGCGACATGCTGGCCGGCCGCACCGCCGTCTACGCCGACCTGGTCGCCTACGACGAGGTCGCCCACCACTCCGGACCGCTCAGCCGGGACGCCGAGAAGGTCCTCGCCCGCCTCGACCGCTCGCTCGCCCTCGTCGAGAAGGTCGCCGAGCACGCCCCCCGGCCCTACCGCGTCGTCGTCCTGTCCGACCACGGGCAGAGCCCCGGCGAGACCTTCCGCTCCCGCTACGGCCTGACCCTCGCCGACCTGGTGCGGGCCGGCTGCGGACTGCCCGTGCCGCGCCGGGCCGAGCGCACCCGCAGCGGCACCGAGGCCCGCGCCGCCGTCCGTGCCGCCCTGCGCCGGTGGCCCGTCAAGGAGCGCGAGGAGCGCCACCGGCCCACCCGCCGCTCCGAGCCCGTCGTCCTGGCCTCCGGCAACCTCGGCCTGGTGTCCTTCCCGGACGTGCCGCACCGCATGAGCGAGGAGGAGATCGACGCCCGTCACCCCGCCCTGCTCACCACCCTTGCCCACCACCCCGGCATCGGCTTCCTGCTCGTGCGCAGCGAGGAGCACGGCGGGCTGGTGCTCGGCGCGCACGGCGCGCGGATCCCGGTGGACGAACTGAAGGACGGACAGGGGCCCCTCGCGTCGTTCGGGGCGGGCGCCGCCGACGCGGTGCGCCGCACGCACTCCTTCCCGCACACCGCCGACATCATGATCAACTCCTTCCACGACCCGGCCGACGGCGAGGTCCTGGCGTTCGAGGAGCAGATCGGCTCCCACGGCGGCCTCGGCGGCGCCCAGGCCCGCCCCTTCCTGCTCTCCCCGCTGGCCCTGTCCGCGCCGGTGGCCGACGGGGAGGACCTGGCCGGGGCCGAGCAGGTGCACCACGTGCTGCGCCGCTGGCTGCGCGAGTCGAACGGGCCGGAGGTGCCGGTGGAGGCGGCGGAGACGGAACGGGAGGAACACGCGGCCTGACCCGGGCTCCGCCCGCACCCTTCCGCAGGGACACGCTCCGGGTGCGGCGGGAGCACGCCTACCTGGTCCCGCAGGGCCGCCTGTTGCCCTTCACCCCGCGGGGGCCGGTGTTCCGGGTCCGGTGAGGCGGACGGCGCGGCCACCGGGCCGTTGGCCCGCTGTTCGCCGTACCGGGGCCCGGATGTGATCGGATGGGGTACGGGTCCCCGACGACGGGACCCGGAGATCGACCGACGACCGACGATCCAGGGAAAGAAGGAAGAATCGTGGCTACCACGCGCTCCGCACACACCGTCTGGGAAGGCGACCTGCTCGAGGGCAACGGCGTCGTCACCTTCGACTCCTCCGGCGCCATCGGCGAGCAGCCGGTCACCTGGGCCTCCCGCGCCCAGGACGCGGACGGGAAGACCAGCCCCGAGGAGCTGATCGCGGCCGCCCACTCCAGCTGCTTCTCCATGGCCTTCTCCAACATGCTCGCCAAGGCCGGCACCCCGCCCACCCGGCTGGTCACCTCCGCCGACGTGACGTTCCAGCCGGGCGAGGGCATCACCGGCATCCACCTCACCGTCGAGGGCACGGTCCCCGGCATCGACGGCGACACCTTCGCCTCCGTCGCCGAGGAGGCCAAGACGGGCTGCCCGGTCAGCCAGGCCCTGAAGGCCGTGCCGATCACCCTGTCGGCGAAGCTGGCCTGAACCGCGCCGCGGCGGGCCGTCCCCCGGGGCGGCCCGCCGCGGGGGACGGCCTAGCGCGGCGTCGCGCTGCCGGACCGATCGGGCCGCGGGGCGTGCTGCCCGGCGAACGGCCCCTCCGCGAAGACCCGTTCGGCGAAGCGCTCGCCGATGCGGCGGTGGGTCTCGGCGTCCGGGTGCAGGTCGTCCGGCAGCGGCAGCTCGGCGGCGTCGGCCTCGCCGTACAGCTCGAGCCCGTCGAGGTAGTGCAGGTGCGGGTCCTCGGCCGACCGCTCCGCCACGATCCGGGACAGCTCCTCCCGTACGACGGTCAGCGTCAGCTTCCCGGCGGCGCGCTCGGCCGGGTCCCCGGTGGCCCGGAACCGCAGGCGCCCCTCGGCCAGCGCGGAGAAGTCGTACGCGGTGGGGCCCGGGGTGTCCTCGTGGATCGGGCACAGCAACGGCGAGACCACCAGCAGCGGGGTGTCCGGGTGACCGTCGCGCAGGGTGTCGAGGAAGCCGTGCACGGCGGGGCCGAAGGCGCGCAGCCGCATCAGGTCGGTGTTGACCACGTTGATGCCGAGCTTGACGCTGATCAGGTCGGCCGGGGTGTCGCGCATCGCCCGTGCGGTGAACGGGTCCAGCAGGGCACTGCCGGCGAGCCCCAGGTTGATCAGCTCCACGCCGCCGAGCCGGGCGGCCAGCGCGGGCCAGGTGGTGCTGGGGCTCGCCGCGTCGGAGCCGTGGCTGATGGAGCTGCCGTGGTGCAGCCACACCGGGCGCCCGTCGGCGGGCGCGGGCTCGACGGGGGCGTCGGTGCGCAGCGCGAGCAGCCGGGTCATCTCGTTGTGCGGCAGCCAGAGTTCCACCGTCTTGTCCTCGGCGGGCAGGCCCGTGAAGCGGGCGGTGCCGACGGGGCCGCGGCGGTACGCGGTGGCGCCGCTGGTCAGGTCCACGGTCAGGGTGTCGCCGCCGGCCACCGTGGCCCGCCCGGCGGGCCGGCCGTCGACCAGCAGGTCGTAGACGCCGTCGGGGCGGGCCGGCGCGCCGTCATAGGCGCGCTTGACGGGCAGGGTGTCCAGCTCCACCGCGGTGGCCCGGGTGCGGAACACCAGCCGTACGCCGGAGGGCTGTTCCTCGGCCAGGCCGAGCTGGGGGTCCGCGGCCTGCGCACGGGCCCGGGCGGGCAGCCGGTGGGGCAGCAGACCGTCCTCGGTGTGCTCCAGGTCGAGGGCGCCGCGCAGCAGGTCGGCGGTGAGGGGAGTGGTGATCCAGTCGGTGGGCATGTCGATTCGATCCGTTGACGAGGGGGCTCACGGGGGAAGGCCCTCGGGTGAGTGGGGCGTGGGGTGGGCTAGGGGGCGGTGGGCGCGGGCCAGTTACGCAGCAGCGCGTCGAGCGCGTCCAGGACGCGGGTCCAGGACTGCTGGCTGTCGGGTGCGCTGTGGCTGAAGCCGCCGGCCAGTTCCAGGCTGACGTAGCCGTGGAAGACGCTGCCCAGCAGCCGGACCGCGTGGGTCTGGTCCGGCTCGGTCAGGGCGTAGCCGCGCAGCAGCGCGCGGGTCATCTGGGCGTGCCGCACGCCCGCGCTCGCGGCGGCGGTCTCCGGGTCGAGCCGCAGCTGGGCCGCCGCGTACCGGCCGGGGTGCTCCCGGGCGTAGTCCCGGTAGACGTTGGCCAGCGCGGTCAGGGCGTCCTTGCCGGCCCGCCCGGCGAGCGCGTCGGCGGCGCGGTCGGCGAGTTCCTCCAGGGCGAGCAGGGCGATCCGGGTGCGCAGGTCCTGGGAGCTGCGCACGTGCGCGTACAGGCTCGCCGCCTTGACGTCGAACCGCCGCGCGAGCGCGGACACGGTGACCTGGTCGAAGCCGACCTCGTCCGCGAGCTCCGCGCCCGCCCGGGCGAGCCGCTCCGGGGTGAGTCCGACGCGCGCCATGGGGTTCCTCTCCCGCTACCTGCCTGCTTGCCTATAGGTAGTGTGCATCTTCCTACAGGCTATAGGCAAATATTTGAGAGGCGTAGGCCACGGGGATGCTGTCAGTGTGGTCCCTCGGTGCATGCGGTCGGCAGGGTGGCGCACACCGCGGCCAGGACGGACGCGTACGGTGTGCCGGCCTCGGTCAGCCGGGTGCGGAGCCGGTGCACCCCGTCGCGGTACTCGGTCAGCAGGCCCGTGTCGCCGGTGCGGGCGGTGAACTCCAGCACCGCGGGCAGGTAGTCCGGCACTTCCCCGCCGCTGCACTCCAAGCCGTACGCCCGGTAGGCCTCCGCGCAGCGCACCCGCGACGTCCCGCGCCGCTGGGTGTCGCCGTCCTGCCACCGGCTCAGGTACAGGCCGTACCGGTTCCCGGCGTCGAAGACCTCCGTGTAGTGCGCAGCCAGCTCCCGCAGCGGGGTCACGGCCGCGTGGTCGGTGAACTGGCGCAGCTGGGGCGCCGCTTCGCGCACCAGGGGGAGCCGTGCGTGCAGGTCGTCGTCCGGGTAGGTCAGACACAGCGCGGCGGCCTGGTACAGCACCTGGTCCGAGGGCATCACGGCTCCTTGCTGTCGGCGGGCACCCGCGCCCCCTCACTCACCCCCCTGCCCAGCCAACCTAGGGGCGGGCGCGGGAGCACACCCGTTCACAGCACCCGTACGGGTACCCGGCAGGGACGCGTCAGGGCTTGCGCGCCACGCCCGCGTACACGGGCACGATGCCCTCCGCCTGGATCGCGACGTCCACCGGCTCCGGGCGCCAGCCCGACACCGGGATCACCCCCGGGCCGAGCAGTTCCAGACCCGCGAAGAACCGGGAGAACTCGCTCAGGGAGCGCGGGTGGAACGGGGTCCCGGACCGGCGGAAGCTGTCCGCGGCCTTCTCGATGGCCTCCGGGCTCAGATCGGGGGTGACCTGGGAAAGGATCAGGTAGCTGCCGGGGGCGAGCGCGTCCACGTAGCGGGCGAGCAGCCCGTACACGTCGTCCCCCTCCGGGTCGTCCCCCAGGTAGTGGGTCAGGGCCACCAGGGACAGCGCGACCGGACGGTCCAGGTCCAGCGCGTCGGCGGCCCGCGACAGCAGCGTGTCGACGTCCCGGACGTCGGCGTGCACGTACTGGGTGGACCCCTCCGGGGTGCCCCGCAGCAGGGCCTCGGCGTGGCGCAGCACGATCGGGTCGTTGTCCGCGTACACGACCGTCGCCTCGGGCGTCACGGACTGGGCCACCTGGTGCAGGTTCGGCTCGGTGGGGATGCCCGTGCCGATGTCGAGGAACTGGCGGATCCCGGCCTCAGCGACGGTGCGCACCGCGCGCTGCATGAAGCGCCGGTTGGCGCGCGCCCCGCGCAGCACCGTGCCGTCGACGGCGAGGATGCGGCGGGCCAGCTCCTCGTCCACGGGGTAGTTGTCCTTGCCGCCGAGCCACCAGTCGTACACCCGGGCCGGGTGCGGTCGGCTGGTGTCGACGGCCGGCTGCGCGGCGTCGGTTCCGGACATGTGCGGTTCACTCCCTGGGGTCGGCCGGACCGGCCCGGTCGGCTGGTCCGGCGGGGTCGGCCGGCGTCGGGTGGTTGCCGGGGCGGTGTCAGAAGTTCGCGCGGACCTTGCGCAGCACGTCCTTGGTGCGCTGCGCCGACGCGGCGTGGGTGGTCATGTGGTCGAGGACCTCCAGGTGCGCGGAGACCTCCTTGCGCGAGTCCAGGTACAGCGCGCCCGTCAGGTACTCGGTCACCACCATGTCGGGCAGTTCGGGCTCGGCGAAGCGGAACAGGGAGAACGGCGCGGACGTCCCCGGATGCGGTCCGTCGTCGAACTCGGCGATCTGCAGCGTGATCCGGTCCCGCTCGGTGAACTCCAGCAGCCGGTCCAGCTGGTCGCGCATCACCGTGGGGTCGATGCTCACCGGGCGGCGCAGCACCGTCTCGTCCATCACCACCCACAGGTGCGGCGGGGAGGGCCCGTCCAGCAGCCGCTGGCGCTCCATGCGCAGCGTCACGTGCCGTTCGATGGCCTCGGGGGAGGTCTGCCCGATCGTCCCCGCCTCCAGGACGGCCCGCGCGTACGCCGGGGTCTGCAGCAGCCCGGGCACGAAGTGCGGCTCGTAGGAGCGGATCAGCCGGGCCGCGCCCTCCAGGCTCACGTACAGGCTGAACCAGTCCGGCAGCACGTCGTGGAAGCGCTGCCACCAGCCCGGCCGGTTGGCCTCCTCGACGAGCTCCACGAAGGTGGCGACCTCGTCCTCGGACACGCCGTACGTCTCCAGCAGCACCTGCACGTACGGGACCTTCAGCGCGACGTCGGCCGTCTCCATGCGGCGCACCGTCGCGGGCGCCACGCGCAGCGCCGCCGCCGCTTCCTCGCGGCCCAGGCCGGCCGCCTCGCGCAACTCCTGGAGTCGCCTGCCCAGGACCACCTGACCCACGGTGGGTGCGGGCCGCCGTTCACTCACGCCACGTCTCCCCTACGTGTCGAGACACGCGAGCAGTGTGTCATGTTCCCCTGGCAGTCTCACAGGGCCGCAGGACGGCCGCCGGAACGCGTCGTTCTCTGACATGACGTCAGATCCCGAGCGAGTGCAGGTACTTCACCGTGGCCGGGTCGGCCGGCAGGAACGTCTCGATGGCCAGCTCGGCGACGGTGACGTCCATGGGTGTGTTGAACGTGGAGATCGACGACACGAACGACAGCGTCCGGCCGCCGTGCTCGATCACCATCGGCAGCGCGAAGTACGCGACCGGCTCGTCCGGTTCCTCGCCCGGCCGGGGCTCCGGCACCGGGTAGGCCGCCACCTCCTCGTACAGCGCCCGCAGTTCGGGGGAGCGGTGCAGCGCGATCTGCCGCTCCATCTGGTGCAGCAGGTGCCCGCGCCAGGCCCGCAGGTTGCGGATGCGCGGCGCGAGGCCCTCGGGGTGCAGCGTCAGGCGCATCGCGTTGAGCGGGGGCCGCAGCAGGGACTCGGGCACGCCCTCCAGCAGCAGGGTGATGCCCCGGTTGGCGGCCTGCACGTCGTACAGCCGGTCGACGACCAGCGCCGGGTACGGCTCGTAGCCCCGGATCAGCCGCTCCATGCCCTCGCGCAGCGCGTCCAGCGCCGGGTCGTCCAGGGGGGTCTGCGGGTAGTGCGGGGCGTAACCCGCCGCCAGCAGCAGGGCGTTGCGCTCGCGGACCGGCACGTCCAGGTGCTCGGCCAGCCGCAGCACCATCTCCTCGCTGGGCCGGGAGCGGCCGGTCTCCACGAAGCTGATGTGCCGGGCCGACGAGTCCGCCCGCAGCGCCAACTCCAGCTGGCTGAGCCGCCGCCGCTCCCGCCAGGCCCGCAGCAGCGGGCCCACGCCCTGCTCGGCCGGGGCCGGCCCGGGCGGGGCGGCGAGCGCGGGGACACGGGCGGCGGAGCGGGCGGAGCCGGGGGCCGGGGTGCCGGGGGCGGTCGAGCCGGTCGCGACGGTGGTCATGGGGACGACGGTAGTCCGTGGCCCGCGCCGGTGCGGCCCGCCGCACCTGCGCAGCTCCCCTCGACTCCGCCCGACTGGGCTCCCGGAACGACCAGGTCCGTGGCGTCCCGCCTGTGGCACGCTGGGACGGTACGCGACACCCGGGAAGGGAGCCTGTCCATGGCCGTCGAACCGCTGTCCGAGAAGGAGACCGAGGACCGGCTCGCCGAGCTGCCCGGCTGGTCCGTCGACGGCGGCCGGCTCACCCGCACGTACCGCCTCGGCTCCCACTTCGCCGCCACGGCCCTGGTCGTCCACGTCGCGCAGGTGCAGGACGCACTCGACCACCACTCCGACCTGACCCTCGGCTACGACACCGTGACCCTCGCCGTGCACACCCACAGCGCCGGGGGCGCCCTGACGGAACGGGACTTCGAGCTGGCCCGCCGGGTCGCCGCCCTGGCCCCCGGCCACGGCGCGGAGTGACCCGGCGGACCGGCGCCGGACGGGGGGAGAGCCAGAGTGCTCGACTACGACGAGGAGGCCGCGGCCTACGACGGCCTGCGCGGCGGTGAGCCCCGGGCCGAGGCGGCCGCCGCGGCGGTATTGGACCTGGTGCCGCACGACGCGCGCCGCCTGCTGGACCTCGCCTGCGGCACCGGCATCGTCACCCGCAGGCTCGCGGCCGCCCGGCCCGGCACCCGGGTCACCGGCGTCGACCTCTCGCCCGCGATGGCGCGCAGGGCCGCCGCCCGGCTGCCGGACGCGGTCGTGGTCGCCGACAGCCGCCGGCTGCCCTTCCCGGACGGCACGTTCGACGCGGTCAGCAGCGTCTGGCTGCTGCACCTGTTCGACGACGGCCACGACGTGCGGCGCGTGGTCGCCGAGTGCGCCCGCGTGCTGCGCCCCGGCGGCGTCTGGGTCACCACCGTCGACAAGGGCGCCGCGCACAACGTGGGGAGCGACATCGATGTCGTCCTGGCCGACCGGCCGGCCCGGGAGGCGACCGACGCGGCCGCGCTCGTCGAGGCGTACGGCGCGGAGAGCGGCCTGCGCCCGGCGGGGCGGGCCCGATTCACCGGCCGGGGCCAGGGCCGCAGCCCCCGGCGGGCCCTCGCCGACCTGCGGCGCGGCTGGTTCGTGACGCTGCCGCCCGGCCACCCCCTGGCCGACGGCTTCGCCGCGCGCCTCGCGGCCCTGCCCGACCAGGACCGGCCCCGGCCGGACCCGGTTTTCACGGTCCGGGCGTTCCGGAAGCCGGCCGCGGGGTCCGCCGGGGTCGTGGGGTCCGAGGAGCCCGCGGGCCCGACCGGGCCGGCTACCGGGTGAACTCCATGATCCAGTTGGTCACCCAGGTCGTGCCCCCGTCCAGCGAGAACGCCTGCTCCCAGCGGGCCGTGGTGGGGGAGGTGCCCGACCACACGTACCGGACGCGCACGTCCTCGCCGTCGTGGACGTCCGCGCCGTGGAACTCGCCTCGTCCGTCCTCGAACCGTCCCGTGACGGGCGGGTAGAGCAGGCCGGTGCCGCTGGACGCCCAGTACAGCGACCACTGCCGGGCCGCCGGGTCGAACAGCCGCAGGGTCGCGCCCCGCCGGCCGAGGTGCGGCATGTCGATCTCGTCGATGTTCGCCGCCCCGTCGAACAGCGGCCGGCACCGGGTCGTGCCCTGGAACTCCTCCCAGGCGCTGTCCGGGTCGAGGAAGTCGGTGCGGCGGCGGTTGCGGACCCGCCAGTCGCCGTGGAGGAAGTCGAAGTCGTGCGGGCCGCTCACGCGCGGTCTCCCGTCGTGCCCTCGGGCAGGCTGTCGACGAGGTAGGCGTCCAGGTCGGGGGTGTCGGGGGCGAGCAGATGACGCACCCAGGCGTCGCGCTCGTGCTGGATCGGCGGCAGCTCCCACACGCAGCCGATCCAGGGGCGCTCCACGGGAACGAAGTGGGTGGGGTCGCGGTCGGGGCAGCCGAGCACCGGCTGGCCGGCCGCCGCACCCCGGAAGTGCAGGACGTTGTCCCAGACCCAGCTGTAGACGTTCAGGTAGGCGCCGTCGTCGCCCCCGCGGTGCAGCACGACGAACGTCGCCGGCGGGGTGCCGTCCGGCTCCGGGAGGAGGGTCGGCAGGACGGCGTGGGCGGCGTCCTGCACCTCGGGTGCGATCCCCGACGGATCGGCGGTGACGTGGTAGCGCTTGATGTGCCGCCCGGCCACCTCGATCGGCGGTGGCACGGTCAGCAGTTTCTCCGTGAAGGCCATGACCGCGACGCTAGGGCGCCTTCCCTGACATCCTGTGTCAGTGAAGTCCAGTCGGCTCGTCTCGATCCTCCTGCTGCTCCAGACCCGGGGCCGAATGACCGCCGCCCAGCTCGCCGAGGAGCTGGAGGTCTCGGTGCGCACCGTGTACCGGGACGTCGAGGCGCTGGGCGCCGCCGGGGTCCCGCTGTACGGCGACGCGGGCCACGCCGGCGGCTACCGGCTGCTCGACGGCTACCGCACCCGGCTGACCGGACTGACCGCCGACGAGGCCGAGGCGCTGTTCCTGTCCGGCGCGCCCGGCCCCGCCGCCCAGCTGGGCCTCGGCCCGGTCCTGGCCGCGGCGCAGCTCAAGGTGCGCGCCGCGCTGCCGTCCGCGCTGCGCGTCCACGCCGACCGGATCAGCGGCCGCTTCCACCTGGACGCGCCCGGCTGGTACACCGACGCCGACCCGATCCCCCACCTGCCCGCCGTCGCCGACGCCGTCTGGAACGGCCGCGTCCTGCACGTCACCTACCGGCGCTGGCGCGAGCCCACTGACGTGCGGCGGCGGTGGGAGCCGTACGGGCTGGTGCTCAAGGCGGGCCGCTGGTACGTCGTGGCCGGACCGGGACCGCGCACCTACCGCGTCGACCAGATCCTCGAACTCGCCGTCGGCGACGAGGAGTTCGCCCGGCCCGAGGCCTTCGACCTGGCCGCCTGGTGGGCGGGGTACCAACGGGACTTCCACGACCGGCTGTACCGGTCCCGCGCCCGGGTCAGGATCGCCCCCGGGGTCCGGCTGACCGGCCCCGCGGACGCCGCGGTCCGCGCCCACGGGCGGACGGACGCCGACGGCTGGACCGTCGCCGAGGTGCCCGTCGAGTCGCTGGACCACGCCCACGGCGAGTTCCTGCGCCTGGGCGCGGACGTCGAGGTCCTCGACCCGCCGGAACTGCGCGAGCGGATCGCCCGCACGGCGACGGAACTGGCCCGCCGCTACGGCGAGCCGTAGGAGCGCCGAAGGGCGCGGGCCACAGTGGCACGCGCCCTCCCCCCGTCGGGGCGTCCCGGTGGTCAGCCGGTCGTGCAGGTGCGGCCGCCCAGCGTGAACGCCGTCGGTCTCGTGTTGGTCCCCGACCAGCTGCCCGTGAAGCCGAAGCCGACCGACGCGCCGGCCGCCACGTCGGCGTTCCAGCCGACGTTCTTCACGGTCACCGCCGCACCCGTCTGGGTGTGCTCGGCGTTCCACGCCTGGGAGACCTTCTGGCCGTCCGCGAAGGTCCAGCCCAGCGACCAGCCGGACCAGGCACCCGTCCCGGAGTTGGTCAGCTGCACGTCGGCCTGGAAGCCGCCCGACCACTGGTTGGTGACCTTGTACGTCACCGTGCAGGCACCCGTCGGGGTGGGCGTCGGGTCCGTGCCGCCGCCCCCGTCGGAGCCGCCCCCGGTGTCGGAGGTGTCGCCGTAGACGATGCCGCGGCCGTTGGTCGCGACGTACACCCGGCCGTAGACCCGCGGGTCGCCGGTGATGGCCCCGCCGGTCCAGCCCCACTGGTGGGCGTCGTCGTTGACGCGGGTCCAGCTCGCGCCCTTGTCGGTCGAGCGGAAGATGCCCCGCACCCCGCCGATCTTCGCGCTGGTGAACAGGGTCTGGTACGAGGCGCCCGGTGCCGCCTTGCCGAAGCCGATCGTGTCGGCCTGCTCGACCCCGGACTGCCGGGTGAAGGTGGCGCCGGAGTCCGTGGAGTGCCACAGCCCGTACGCCCCGTCGCTCGCGCCGCCCGCCAGCCAGACGTCGCCCTTGATGCCGGGCAGCGCCTTGAAGCGGACGCTGTCACCGCTCGGCAGCCCGGTCGCCGCGGACGCGGTGAACGTCGCGCCGCCGTCGGAACTGACATAGAACTTGCCGGACTTGAAGCCGTAGAAGGTCTTCGGGTCGGCGCGGTCCGACTCCACTACCGCGCCCGCCGGGATGCCGCTCGACGCCGACCAGGACGAGCCGAAGCCCGTCGTGTACTGCACGCCGGTGCCCTGCGGGCTCCACACGAACCGGCTCCCGTCGGCCGCCGCGGCCACCGTGCCGCCGCCGCTCACGCCCGACGGGTCGGTGCCGGCGAACCAGTGGGCGCCGTTGTCCGAGGAGAACGCCACGTGCGGGCCCGCGTCCTGGTCGCCGACCCGGACCACCGTGTTCGGGTCCTTCTCGGCGTAGTCCAGGCTGGTGGTCGTGGTGAAGTTCGGCGAGGTGTACATCATCGCGGGGACCTTGGCCAGGTCCGTGTGCCGGAACCCGCCGACGTCACCGAGCGCGCTGAGCAGCGGGGCGCCCGACGGGGGCGAGGCGAGGTCGTTGACCGCGGTCTCCTCCAGGCCCTGCACCATGGGCCGGACGGTGAACTTGGCCCCGCTGTCCCACTTCGTGAGGTCCTCGGTGCCGTAGATCGTCGCGCCCGTGCCGTACATCATGCGGTCGGAGTTGAACGGGTCGATCTCCAACGACTCGGTCATCCAGCCGAGTTTGGGTGTCTGCTCGGGCGGGGACGGGTTGGCACCCCAGGTGAGCCAGGGCACCGAGGAGACGTCCATGGTGTAGCGGTTGTCGCGGGCGGGGTAGGAGGAGTAGTCCCACGCCTTCGTCCAGGTGCCGCCGCTGTTCGTCGAGCGGAAGATCTGGGTGTCCGGCCACCAGGAGCTGTACGCGGTCGCCATCACCGTGCCCGGGTGCTGCCGGTCCACCGTCAGCCCGCTGAAGCCGTAGGAGGTGTCGGCCTCGGCCACCGGGCTGATGTCGGTCCAGGTGCCGGTCGCCGTCGCGTACCGGTACAGCCGGCCCTTGCCGCCGTCGTAGGGGCCGCCCTTGTCGCTGTAGGCGACGTACAGGTAGCCGTTGACGGCGTCCAGCACGCCCTTGTGCGCCAGGTGTCCCGTCGGCTGCCCGGCAAGGCGCTGCCAGGTGGCGCCCGCGTCCGTCGAGCGGTAGACCGCGTTGCCCTGGTCGGCGACCCCGACGTAGATCGTCTTCGTGGCGGTGCCGGCGGTGCCGGTCGACTCGTCGAAGGTGACCCAGACGATGCCCTGGTTGTCCGAGGCGTAGCCGCTGGTGTCGCTCGGATCCTGCACGTACGTACCGACGTTGGGGAAGTTCGTCACCTGCGACCAGGTGACGCCCGCGTCCGTCGACCGCCACAGGCCCTTGCCGCTCGGCGCGCCCAGGTACAGCACGCTGTCCTTGTGCGGGTCGACGGCGAGGCGCTCGCCCATGCCCCGGCCCGGCATGTTGCCGCCCAGCTTGAACGGCAGGTCGGTCTTCCGCCAGCTCGCGCCCCGGTCGGCGGAGCGCAGTACCGCCCCGTTGGTGGGGTCCCAGCCGTTGGTGTACGTGCCGACCGCCGCGAACACCTTGTCGGGGTCGACGGGGTCCGAGGCGAGGCTCACCACGCCCGTGTGGCCCCACTCGGTCCAGCCGACCGAGTCCAGCAGCGGGGTCCAGGTCCTGCTCGACTCCTGCCACCGGTAGGCGCCGCCGATGTCGGTGCGGGCGTAGGCGAGGTTCTTCTCCTTGCGGTTGAACACGATGCCGGGGACGAAACCGCCGCCGTCGATACGGGCGTTGCGCCAGGTGTACGACTCGGCGGCGAGCGGCGCCGGCGCCGCGGGGGCGTCGGCGGTGGCGAGTGCGGGCGGGGTGCCCGCGAGCAGGCCGGCGGCGAGCGCCAGCACGGCCGTGAGGATGCGGGTTCTTCGCACGGTGGGGTCCTTCTTCGTGAACCGGGGGGGAGGGAAGGGTGCGCGCATGCGGAAGAGGGAGGAACTGGGGGAGAGGGGGTCGGCCCGGGGCCGGGCGTGACGACCGGGCGGTCCCCACAGCGGGAGGGGACCGCCCGGCGCCCCACGCGGAGCGGGAGCGGGGCCTACTCGAGGAGCTCCGCGTACGAGCCCATGGCGAGGGCGATGTCCGCCTGGGCCCAGAACCGGTGGTACGTGAACACGGGCGCGGCACCGCCCGCGAGGTAACTCTCGATCTTCGACCAGGCCGGGTCGTTCTTGTAGAAGGACCGCAGCGAGGCGAAGGTCGAGGAGGAGCTGATCGCGTCACCGTTGGGCATGGTGCCCGTCCAGCCGCTCGGGACGTACACGGCGTCGTCGAAGCGGTTGTAGTCGGTGCGCGTCTCCGGGACCGCGATGCCGAGGGCGTCCTGGTTGTTCTTCCACATGCCGTCCAGGAGCGCCTTCGCCGTGGTCTTCGCCTCCGTGTCACCGGACTTGGCGGCGTAGTACGTCAGCGTCTTGGCGTACGCGGCGGCCACGCCGACGTCGTTGGTGTAGTCCGCGACGGTGACGTGCAGCGAGCTGTTGGCACCGGGGGTGGTGGCGTTCCAGGTGTCGGGCTGGCCCGACCACTCGAGCGTGGAGGGGATCAGGAAGCTGCCGTCCGGGTTGACCGTGGTCTTGGACAGCGCCCAGTCGACCCACTTGTCGAGGACCGACTTCGCCAGGGCGTTCCCGGTCTGCTGGTAGTACTCGGCCACCCGCTCCATCGACCACGCCTGGAAGCCGAACCACTGGTTGGACGGCGGGTCGTGGTAGACGGGCGCCGGGTCGTAGTACATGCCGTAGAAGGTCGACGTGCCCGCCGGAGGCGTGGCGTACCGGCCCGCCCAGCTGTTGGTGGCGCCGCCCGCGATGCCGCCCTCGTTGGACTGCAGCCAGCGGTAGAACTCCAGCTGGCGCTGGAGCGACTTGGCCCAGTCCGCCTGGCCCGTCGACGACTTGGGCTTGAGATCGGCGTTGTTGCTGAGGGCGTAGGCGGCCAGCGGGTTCTGGTAGCCGCCGTGGGTGTGGCTGGAGCCGATGCGCCAGGCCCAGCCGGCGCTGGTGTCGGTGGCACCGCCCCAGGCGTAGTACCAGGAGAGCAGGTAGTGCGAGGCGTCCTTGCCGGTGCCGGCCGGGCAGGCGGTCGGACCGACGCAGTTGCCGATCTTCTTGAAGTACTTGTCGTACATCGCGTACCGCAGGTAGTCGCCCATCTTCGCGGCCTTGGCGACCGTCGCGGAGACGTCGGACCCCTTGCCCTGCTGCTTGGCCCACAGGTCGGCCCAGTACGCGGCCTGCACCGCCCGCGCGTCGGCGTCCGGCGCGTTGGTGAACTTCCACTGCTTGGCGTAGGAGGAGTCACCGGTGAACAGGTCCAGGTAGCCGTTCTTGCCGCCGTACTTGAAGGCGTCACAGGTCGGCTGCGGCACCGTCTCCCACACCGACTCCTGCACGCCGCGCTGGAAGGTGTTGATGTACGACGGACCGGTGGCAGTCGGACCGGCCTCGCACTTGCCCGGCTCGTTGCCGTAGCCGTAGACGTTGTCGACGTCCTGCAGCCAGTGCATGCCGTAGACGTCGTCCGTGCCGTAGGCGCTCTTCAGCTCGGCGGCGATCGGGTCGGGACCCACCGACACCCCGCTGTCCAGCTTGGCCGGGTACTCGTTCGGCGTGTCCAGCTCCGGCGCGTAGGTGGCCGGCTTGGACGCGTTGTAGAAGGAGTTGGTCGGCTGGTCGGCGTGCGTCGGGATCATGTACTTCTCCATGATCCCCCAGGCGCCGTTGAACTTGGACCAGTCGCCCGTGACCTTGCCGTACATGGCCTGCAGCCACAGCAGGTAGCTGTACGCCTCCGACGTGGTCTCGTGGCCCTGGTCCGGCGCCTCGACGATCAGCGTCTCCACCGAGTGGTACGGGATGCCCTCGGGGGAGAAGTAGCCGTTCGCCGGGTTGGTGATCTTGCCGTAGAGGTCCAGGAAGCGGGCGTCGTAGGTCTTGGTCGCCGCGATCTGGGTGACCGTGACCGTCGCCTTCGCCAGGCCCGGGGCCGTCGACTCGAAGGTGGCCGCGCCGGTGCCGGAGGCGTCGGCGGCGATGGTCACCTTCTGGGCGGTGTTCCAGTTCGACGGGGTGAAGGTCAGGCTCGCCCCGCCGCTCACCGACAGGCCGGTGTTGCCGCCGGTGCGCGCCGTGGTGACCGTCACGTTCGCCGACGGCTGCGTGGAGAGCTTCACGTCATAGGTCGCCGACTTGTCCTGCTGGACAGCGAGTTGGTTGGTCGACGCCACCACGGAGGGGCCCGCGGCGACCGTGACGCCGACCGGTGTGGACTCCGCCGACGCGCCCAGGCTGTCGTACGCCTTCGCCAGCAGCGAATGACTGCCCACGGTCAACCCAGAGGCCGACAGGGTGTACGGCGCGCTGGTGTCGGTGCCCAGCAGCGTGGTGTTGTCGTAGAACTCCACCTTGCTGACGGTCGCGTTGTCCGCGGCCGCGGCGGTCGCCGCGAGCGGCACCGCGTCGCCCTGCGTGTAGACCGCGCCCGCGGTGGGGCTGGTCAGCACGGTGACCGGCGGCTGGTGCGCGCCGTTGCAGGGGGTGCCGTTGACCGAGAACGAGGCCGGGGCCGTGTTGGTGCCGCTGTAGGTGAACTGCGCACCGGTGCTGACCGCCGCGCCGGCGGCGATCGTGCCGTTGTACGAGGCGTTCTTCACCGTGATGCCGGTGCCGGACTGCGACCAGCTGCCGTTCCAGCCGTTGGAGAGCTTCTGGTTGCCGGTGTACGCGTAGGTCAGGGTCCAGCCGTTGATGGCGTCGGTGCCCCGGTTGGTGAGGGTGAGGTCCGCGGTGAAGCCGGACCCCCAGTCGTTGGTCTTGTAGTCCACGCTGCACTGGAGTGCCGCCGCCGAAGCGGGCGTGGACGCGGTGCTGAGCATGGCCAGGGGGAGCGCGAGGGCCGCCACTGCGGCGGTCCACAGGCGCCGCGTCCCGCGGCGTCTGCGTGGGGGATGCATGTGCTGGTTCCTCCTTGCGGCTCGGGAGAAGGGGGGAGGAGCGACAAGCCTTGAACCAGTGGGAGCGCTCCCATAGTGGGGATGGGGGTACGAGCGGTCAAGGTGTGCGAAGGATCGAAATGATTCGACGCCGGAAGTCGAAGCAATGTCAGTTGCTCTCTTGTTCTTTGCCGAGGCTTGCCGCTAGCTTCATGGACACCAGTGGGAGCGGTTCCATCAGTCGACGCGTCCGTCACGGCGCGCTGATCTGCAAGGAGTCGCTCATGCGACACCCCCCGCGTTCAGTACTTTTAGCCGTGGCCGGCTCGGTCGCCCTCATCGCGGGCGCCACCTGGCCGGTCGTCACGGCCCAGGGAGCAGCACCCCTCTGCACGGTGGAGTACTCCGTCACCGGACAGTGGGACGCCGGCTTCCAGGGCGCCGTACGGATCACCAACAACTCCACTGCGCTGAGCAGTTGGACACTGACCTTCGACTTCGCGAGCGGACAGAAGGTCACCCAGGGCTGGAACGCCACGTGGTCCCAGTCCGGGACGACCGTCACCGCGGTCAACGAGAGCTACAACGGCGCGCTCGGCACCGGTGCGAGCGTCAGCGCCGGGTTCCTGGCGTCGAGGTCCGGCACCAACGCCGTACCGACGGCGTTCAAGCTCAACGGCACCACCTGCAACGTGGACAGCGGCAGCACGCCCACCCCGACGGCCACCGCCACGCCCACCCCCACCCCGACCGGTCCGCCGGACGGCGGGGGCGCACCGCCCGCGCTGCACGTCGCGGGCAACCGGCTGGTGGACGCCGGCGGCACCGCACACCGGCTGCTCGGCGTGAACCGCTCCGGCGGCGAGTTCATGTGCGTGCAGGGCCGCGGCATCTGGGACGGACCCGTCGACGACGCCGCGATCGGGGCGATCGCCGGCTGGAAGGCCGACACGGTCCGCATCCCGCTGAACGAGGAGTGCTGGCTCGGCCTGTCCAATATCAAGCCCGAGTACGGCGGCGCGCACTACGTGGACGCCGTCAAGGACCTGGTGGCGCGCGTCGAGGCGCACGGCATGACGCCGGTCCTCGAACTGCACTGGACCCAGGGCCAGTACACGGGCAACTCGGCCGGCTGCACCGACGTGCACGCCACCTGCCAGAAGCCCATGCCCGACCAGCAGTACGCACCGGCCTTCTGGTCGTCGGTGGCCGGCACCTTCAAGAACGACCCGGCCGTCGTGTTCGACCTGTTCAACGAGCCCTACCCGGACCGGGCGACCGCCACGACCACCCAGGCGTGGCAGTGCTGGCGCGACGGCGGCACCTGCCCCGGCATCGGCTACGAGGTCGCCGGCATGCAGGACCTCGTCGACGCCGTACGGGCGGCCGGCGCGCGCAACGTGATCCTGGCCGGCGGGCTCGCGTACTCCAACGACCTGAGCCAGTGGCTGACCCACCGCCCCACCGACCCCACCGGCAATCTGGCCGCCGCCTACCACGTCTACAACTTCAACTCCTGTGCGAGCGAGAGCTGCTGGAACTCCACCCTCGCCCCGGTCGCGGCCCAGGTGCCGCTGGTCGCCGGGGAGATCGGGGAGAACACCTGCTCGCACGGATTCGTCGACCAGGTCATGAAGTGGTTCGACGACCACGGACTGTCGTACCTGGGCTGGACCTGGAACACCTGGGACTGCTCCTCGGGCCCGTCCCTGATCAGCGGTTACGACGGGACACCCACCGCGTACGGCACCGGGCTGCGCGATCACCTGCGCGCCCTGAACGGATGACCCCACCACCCGCACCGGAAGAAGGAAACCCGCACTCATGAGCCGTAGCAGAACAGCGATTCTCGCTGCCCTGGCGCTGGTCGCCGGGGCCTCGGGGACGGCGCTCGCCGTCGTCCCCGGAAGCTCGGGCATCGCCGCGATCCCCTGCACCGTGGACTACAAGGTGCAGAACCAGTGGGACTCCGGTTTCACGACCAATGTGACCATCACCAACAACTCGGCCGCCAAGACGAGCTGGTCGCTGAAGTGGTCGTACGCCGGGAACCAGCGAGTCACCAACGGCTGGAACGCGAAGGTCACCCAGTCCGGCACGGCCGTCACCGCCGCCAACGAGAGCTACAACGGCGCGCTGGCGACGGGCGGTTCGGTCAGCTTCGGGTTCCAGGGCTCCTACAGCGGCAGCAACGCGCTGCCCACGGCGTTCACCCTGGACGGGGTCGCCTGCAACGTCGACAACGGCTCCGGCACCCCGACCGACCCGGGCACGCCCACCGACCCCGGCACCCCCACCGACCCGGGCACCCCGACCGACCCCGGCACCCCGTCCGGCAAGGTCGACAACCCCTTCGTGGGCGCCAAGGGCTACGTGAACCCCGAGTGGTCGGCCCACGCCGCCGCCGAGCCGGGCGGCAGCAAGGTCGCCAACCAGTCCACCGCGGTCTGGCTGGACCGGATCGCCGCCATCAACGGCGTCAACGGTGGCATGGGCCTGCGCGCCCACCTCGACGAGGCCGTGAAGCAGAAGGGCTCCGGCCAGCTCGTCATCCAGCTGGTCATCTACGACCTGCCCGGACGTGACTGCGCGGCCCTCGCCTCCAACGGCGAGCTCGGCCCGACCGAGATCGACAAGTACAAGTCGCAGTACATCGACCCGATCGCGTCGATCCTGTCCGACTCCAAGTACGCGGGCCTGCGCATCGCCACCGTCATCGAGCCGGACTCCCTGCCCAACCTGGTCACCAACGCCGGCGGCACCGCGGGCAGCACCGACGCCTGCGCCACCATGAAGGCCAACGGCAACTACGAGAAGGGCGTGAGCTACGCCCTCGACAAGCTGGGCGCCATCTCCAACGTCTACAACTACATCGACGCCGGCCACCACGCCTGGCTGGGCTGGGACAGCAACTTCGACCCGACCGTCCAGGAGTTCTACAAGGTCGCGACCACCAACGGCGCGAGCGTGAACGACGTCACCGGCTTCATCGTCAACACGGCCAACTACGGTGCCACCACGGAGCCGTACGTCAAGATCACCGACTCGGTGAACGGGCAGACCGTGCGCCAGTCCAAGTGGATCGACTGGAACTGGTACGTGGACGAGCAGTCCTTCGCGCAGGCGCTGCGCACCAAGCTCGTCTCGGTCGGCTTCAACTCCGGCCTGGGCATGCTGGTCGACACCTCCCGCAACGGCTGGGGCGGCTCGGCGCGGCCCACCGCCGCCGGTCCGACGACCTCGGTCGACGCCTACGTCGACGGCGGCCGCATCGACCGGCGCATCCACGCCGGCAACTGGTGCAACCAGAGCGGCGCGGGTCTCGGTGAGCGGCCGAGGTCGGCTCCGGCCACCGGCATCGACGCCTACGTCTGGGTGAAGCCCCCGGGGGAGTCGGACGGTGCCAGCTCGGCCATCGCGAACGACGAGGGCAAGGGCTTCGACCGGATGTGCGACCCGACGTACGGCGGCAACGCCCGCAACGGCAACAACCCCAGCGGGGCGCTGCCGAACTCGCCGCTGGCCGGCAAGTGGTTCTCCGCCCAGTTCCAGCAGCTGCTGCAGAACGCCTACCCGGCCGTGTCCTGACCCGGGGGACCGGCCGGCCCGCCGTGCGCGGTCCGGCCGGTCCGCCGGACGCGCCGGTCCGGACCACCGGGCCGGCGCGCCCGGCGCACTGAACCCGCGATCCGCCGGGGTGTCACCCGACGCCCCGCCACGAGCCCCGGCGGATCGCGCCTTCCGTGTTCCCGTGTTCCGTGTTCCTCCGCAGTCCCGTTTTTGCCGTCGCGGCAACAGCGGTGGCCCCCGCCCGGTGCGTCGGCGCACTCTGTCGGCACACCGGAGGAGAGGCTGACCACCATGGCGCAGGAACACAACGATCAGCAGGCAGGGCACCACGGCCACGGCCACGGCCACGCGCACGGCCACGGTCATGGCCACGGCACGGACATCGACTGGGCCGAGATGGCGCACCACCTGGAGTCCCAGGCCGAGCTCTTCACCCCCCTGTACGAGCGGGCGCTGGCCTGGCTGGGCAAGGAGGTGACCGAGCCGGGGCTGATCGTGGACGTGGGCAGCGGTCCCGGTGTGGTGTCGTGCCTGTTCGCCGAGATGTTCCCCGGCGCCCGGGTGGTCGCGGCCGACGGCTCCGAGCCCCTGCTCCAGCGGGCCCGCGAGCGGGCCGAGCGGCTGGGGTACGGCGACCGCTTCGGCACCCTGCCCGGAGAACTCCCCGAAGCCCTGAAGGAGCTGGACTACCCCGCCGACCTGATGTGGGCCGGCCGCAGCCTGCACCACCTGGGCGACCAGCGGGCCGCCCTCGCCGCCTTCGCCGAACGCCTCGCGCCCGGCGGCACCCTGGCGATCATGGAGGGCGGTCTGCCGCCCCGCTTCCTGCCCCGTGACCTCGGCTTCGGCCGCCCCGGCATCGAGGCGCGCCTGGACGCACTGGAGACCGAGTGGTTCGCGCGGATGCGGGCCGAACTGCCGGACACCGTCGCCGAGACCGAGGACTGGGCCGCGCTGCTCACCTCCGCCGGACTGAGGCACCCCCGCAGCCGCAGCTTCCTCCTCGACCTGCCGGCCCCCGCCCCGGACCGGGCCCGCGCCTACGTCGCCGCCTCCCTGGGCCGGCTGCGCGACACCCTCGGCGAGGACATGGACGCCGAGGACCGCGCGACCCTCGACCGGCTGCTCGACCCGGAGGACGAGGCGAGCGTGCACCGGCGCCGGGACGTCTTCGTCCTGGCGGCCCACACCGTGCACACGGCGGTCCGCCCCCAGTAGGGGCGCACCCGCCCGTGCCTCCGCGCCTCCGCCCTTGACTTCGAGAGCGCTCGAAGTGATGGACTCCCGGTCGTCCGATGCGACGCACGGGGGAGACCGCCATGAGCAACAGCAACAGCAACAGCAACAGCAACAGCAACAGCAGCGACGGTCCGGTCGCACTGATCACCGGCGGCGGCAGCGGCATCGGCGCCGCCGTCGCCCGGCAGCTCCTCGGGGCGGGGTACCGGGTCACCGTCACCGGGCGCGGGGAGGCACGCCTGCGGGCCTTCGCGGCGGAGCTCGGCGACCCCAAGGAGCTGCTGACCGTCGTCGGCAGCGCGTCCGACCACGACCACGTGAAGGCGGCGGTCGACCGCACGCTCGACGCGTACGGCCGGCTGGACACCGTCGTCGCCAACGCCGGCACCGCCACCCACGACTCCGTCGCCACGGGTGACCCGGCCGGCTGGCGGGACATGGTGCTCACCAACGTCCTCGGGCCCGCGCTGCTGATCCGCGCCTCGGTGGAGGCGCTGAAGGAGACGCGGGGGCGCATCGTGCTGGTCGGCAGCGTGGCCGGCTTCGTGCACACCCCGGGCAACCTCTACGGCGCGACCAAGTGGGCCGTCACCGGGCTCGCCGAGAACACGCGGCGCGAGGTCACCGAGTTCGGCGTCGGCGTCACGCTGATCGCGCCCGGCCGGGTCGAGACGCCGTTCTGGGACGGCTACGGGAGCCTCCCGCCGGGCCACCTGCTGACGGCGGACCAGATCGCCGACTCGGTGGTCTGGGCGATCCGTCAGCCGGAGGGCGTCGACGTCAACACCGTGGTCGTCCGGCCCCTCGGGCAGCCGAACTGACGCGTGCCCCGGGGTGGTGCAAGCGGCGACGGGGCGCGGCCACCGCGGCCGCGCCCCGTCTGCGGATGGTCCCCGTGGGCCTCAGACGACGTCGAACGTCGCCGGGTCCGGACCCAGCCGCCGGTCCTCGTTCAGCGCGCTGATCGCCGCGAGGTCCTCGTCGTCCAGGGAGAAGCCGAACACGTCGATGTTCTCCTCGATCCGCGACGGCGTCACGGACTTCGGGATGACGACGTTGCCGAGCTGGAGGTGCCAGCGCAGCACGACCTGCGCGGGGGTGCGCCCGTGCTTGCGCGCGACGGCGACGATCGCCGGGACCTCGAGCAGGCCCTTGCCCTGGCCCAGCGGCGACCAGGCCTCCGTGGCGATGCCCCGCTCGGCGTGGAAGGCGCGGGCCGCCTCCTGCTGGAGGTGCGGGTGCAGCTCGATCTGGTTGACCGCCGGCACCACCGAGGTCTCGCCGATCAGCTGCTCCAGGTGCTCGGGGAGGAAGTTCGACACGCCGATGGCCCGTGCGCGGCCGTCGGCCTGGAGCTTCTCGAACGCCTTGTAGCTGTCCACGAAGGTCCCGCGGCGGGGCAGGGGCCAGTGGATGAGGTACAGGTCGACGTAGTCGAGGCCCAGCTTCTCCAGCGAGGTGTCGAAGGCGCGCAGCGTCGCGTCGTACCCCTGGTCGCCGTTCCAGAGCTTGGTGGTGACGAAGACGTCCTCGCGCGCCAGGCCGGACGCGGCGATGGCCCGGCCGGTGCCCTCCTCGTTGCCGTAGATCGCCGCTGTGTCGATGCTGCGGTACCCGGCCTCGAGCGCGGTCGCGACCGCCCGCTCCGCCTCGTCGTCCGCCACCTGCCAGACTCCGAAGCCCAGCTGGGGCATCTCGACGCCGTTGTTGAGGGTGATCGTGGGGACCTTGCTGCTCACGAGCTCTTGATCCTTCGGTTGTCCGTCGGGTTGTCCGTCCATGGTGAACGATCACAGGGCCGTGTGCATTCCTGACCCGACGGTCCTTTGCCGGCGAAGCCTGCGGGCTCAGGTCCGGTACAGCGCCTCGACCTCGTGGGCGTAGGCGTTCTCGATGGCCTTGCGCTTCAGCTTCAGCGACGGGGTCAGCAGGCCGTGCTCCTCGGTGAAGGGCTGCGCGAGGATGCGGAAGGTGCGGATCGACTCCGCCTGCGACACCAGCGTGTTGGCGGCGACGACCGCCCGGCGGATCTCGGTCTCCAGGTCGGCGTCGCGCACCAGCTCGGCCGGTTCCAGCCGGGGCTTGTTGCGCAGGGTGAGCCAGTGCTCGACGGCCTCCTGGTCGAGGGTGACCAGCGCGGCGACGAACGGGCGGTCGTTGCCGACGACGATGCACTGGTGGACCAGCGGGTGGTCGCGGACCCGTTCCTCCAGCGCCCCCGGCGAGACGCTCTTGCCGCCGGAGGTCACCAGGATCTCCTTCTTGCGGCCGGTGATGGTCAGGTAGCCGTCCTCGTCGAGCGCGCCGAGGTCGCCGGTGGCGAGCCAGCCGTCGTGCAGGGCCTCGTCGGTGGCCTTGGGGTTGTTCAGGTAGCCCTGGAAGAGGTTGTCACCGCGCAGCCACACCTCGCCGTCGTCCGCGATGTGCACGGTCAGGCCGGGGATGGGCTGTCCGACGGTGCCGTAGCGGGTGCGGCCGGGCGGGTTGGCGGTCGCCGCGGCCGTGGACTCCGTCAGCCCGTACCCCTCGTAGACCTGCACGCCGGCGCCCGCGAAGAACAGGCCGAGCCGGCGGTCCATCGCGGAGCCGCCCGACATCGCGTGCCGGACGCGGCCGCCCATCGCCGCGCGCACCTTGGAGTAGACGACCTTGTCGAAGAACTGGTGCTGCATCCGCAGCCCCGCCGACGGCCCCGGTCCGGTGCCCCACGCCTTCGCCTCCAGCGCCTCGGCGTGGGCGACGGCGACCTCGACGGCCTTCTCGAAGGGTCCCGCCCTGCCCTCCCGCTCGGCCTTGCGGCGCGCGGCGTTGAACACCTTCTCGAAGATGTACGGCACGGCCAGGAAGAACGTCGGCCGGAACGCGGCCAGGTCGGGCAGCAGGGCCGCCGCGTTGAGCTGCGGCTGGTGGCCGAAGCGCACCCGGCCGCGGATCGCGGCGACCTCCACCATCCGCCCGAACACGTGGGCCAGGGGCAGGAACAGCAGGGTCGCCGCCTCGTCGCCCTTCTTCGAGTGGAACACCGGCTCCCAGCGCTCGATGACCGTGTCCGCCTCGTAGATGAAGTTGCCGTGGGTCAGGACGCAGCCCTTGGGGCGGCCGGTCGTGCCCGAGGTGTAGATGACGGTGGCGACCGTGTCGGGCGTGACCGCCTCGCGGTGCCGGTGCACCACGTCGTCGTCGAGGTGGGCGCCCGCGTCGTACAGCTCCTGCACGGCGCCGGCGTCCAGCTGCCACAGCCGGCGCAGCGCCGGCAGCCGGTCGATGACCGTGGCGATGGTCATGGCGTGGTCCTCGTGCTCCACGACCGCGGCGGTGACCTCCGCGTCGTACAGCATCCAGAAGCACTGTTCCGCCGACGACGTCGGGTAGACGGGCACCACCTGGGCGCCGATGGTCCACAGCGCGAAGTCGAACAGCGTCCACTCGTAGCGGGTGCGGGCCATGATGGCGACCCGGTCGCCGAACCGGACGCCGTCGGCCAGGAGGCCCTTGGCCAGCGAGAGCACCTCGTCGCGGAACTCGGCGGCGGTCACGTCCCGCCAGCGGCCCGCCTCGTCCTTGCGGCCGAGCGCCACCCGGGCCGGGTCGTCCAGGGCGTGCTGGAAGACGACGTCGGCCAGACCGCCCACCGGCGGCGGCGACGCCAACGGCGGACTGGTGAACTCGCGCAAACCCGCTCCCCGCTCCCTAGGCGCACAGCGCCGTGAAAGCTACCCCACGGGCGGACCGGGCGGGAGGGGGTGCAAAGGCGAGCGATGCTCTCGTCCGTGCTGGTCAGGGGAGGAAAATGGGCGCACATGCGGAAGGGTCGGACACAAAACTGACGGATGAGTAAGGTTCGGTGCCGTAATCTCCACCGAATCTGCCCGCGCCCCGCACCCCGCTCCGGCACCGGTGCGGACCGGGGCACGACGGGCACCCGTCCCCTCCCGCACCGGCGCCGTACGGCTCACCGGCGCGAGGTGGCCACCCCCTCCTCCAGCGTCCCGGCGCCCGGTTCCGTCACACCGGCCGGGCGGGCCCCCGGGGTCCTGACCAGGGCCAGGACCAGCACCCCGGCCACGACGCCCACGCAGCCCGCCGTCACCAGCGCCGTGTCGAGGCCCGCGGCGAACACCGACCGCAGCGTGTGCTCGGGGACCGAGCCGCGCAGCGCGTCCGCCCCGCCGCCCGCCAGGGCGTGCGCCGCCGCGCCGGGCAGGTCGTCCCGCATCCGCGAGGTCAGCACCGTCCCGAAGACGGCCACCCCGAAGGCGTACCCGAGCTGCCGGAACGTGTTCACCGCGCCGCCCGCCATCCCGGCCCGCTCCTGCGGCACGGCCGCCAGCGCCGCCCCCGCGATCGCCGGGGACACCAGCCCGGTACCGACGCCGACCAGGACCAGCCCCGGCGCCAGCGCCCGCCAGTCGGAGCCCGCGCCGAGGACGGCCTGGCAGAACGACCCGGTGCCGATCAGCAGCAGCCCGCCGCCGATGGTCAGCCGCGCGGGCGCCCCGTGCAGCAGCCGCCCGCCCAGGATCGCCACCACCACCGACGCGCCGGTCAGCGGCAGCAGGGTCAGCCCGCCGCGCACCGGCGTCATCCCGAGCAGCGTCTGCATCCAGATCGACAGGTACGGGATCACCCCGAACGCCACGCCGTTGAAGGCGAGCCCGCCCAGCAGCACGCCCACGAACGCGGGCCGGCGCAGCAGCGACAGGTCCAGCAGGGGGTGCGCGACCCGCCGCTCCACCAGGACGAAGCAGACCAGCGCCAGCGCCGCCCCGGCGAACCAGCCCAGCGTCGCACCGGAGGTCCAGCCGTCCTCACCGGCGCGCACCACGGCGTACGTCGTGCCGCCCGCGCACGCCGCGAACGTCGCCGTGCCCGCCCAGTCCACCCGCACCCCGCGCGGCCCCTTCGACTCCGGCACCAGCCGCAGCGTCAGCCAGACGCCCAGCACGCTCACCGGCAGGTTCACGAAGAAGATCCACCGCCAGCCCGGCCCCGCGGTGAGCAGCCCGCCGAGCACCGGCCCGACGGCCGCCGCCGCGCCGCTGACCGCGCCGAACACCCCGAGCGCCACCGACCGCCGGCGCCCCTGGTACACCGAGCCGAGCAGTGGCAGCGTGGTGGCGAACATCGCCGCCGCGCCCACCCCCTGCACCGCCCGCGCCGCCACCAGCTGGCCCGGCCCCTGGGTCAGCCCGCACAGCAGCGACGCCACCGCGAACAGCACCAGCCCCACCACGTACACCCGCCGCCGGCCCAGGATGTCGGCCGCCGCCCCGGCGCCGAGCAGCACCGCGGCCAGCGTCAGCGCGTACCCGTCGATCACCCACTGCAGATCGCTCAGCGAGGCGTGCAGCGCCCTCGCCATGTCCGGCAGCGCGACGATCGCGATCGTCACGTCCAGCAACAACATGAACGTCCCCACGCACACCGCCACCAGCGGTCCCCAGCCACGCATCGTCCCCACTCCTCGTCCCCTCACGGACCGGTCCGGCCGGCCCCGCGTTCGGTTGTCCGTCCCCGTACGATGGCCGGGGCGTGGCCGAACCCGGCCGCCACCGGTCCGGAAGTGACGGAATCCGACGGGAGGGAGCCCCATGCAGCAGGAATCCTCCACCGCGCCCTCGCAGTACGACGCGCTGGACGTGGCCGTGCTGTCCGCGCTGGAGGTCGACGGCCGGGCCTCGTTCAGCCGGATCGGCGCGGTGCTCGGCGTCTCCGAGCAGACCGTCGCCCGCCGCTACCGCCGCCTGTGCGCCGAGGGCGGTCTGCGGATCGTCGCGGTGCGCGACGCCGAGCTGCTCGGACACGACCAGTGGATGCTGCGGGTGCGCTGCGCGCCCGACAGCGCGCCGGTGATCGCCGACGCCCTCGCCAAGCGGCCCGACACCCACTGGATCGCCCTGGCCTCGGGCGGCACCGAGGTCGTCTGCGGCACCCGCTCGCACCGTGCCGGCGACCGCGACGACCTGCTGCTCGGCAAGCTCCCGCGCACGCCCAGCGTGGTCGAGATCCGCGCCCACCAGCTGCTGCACCGCTTCTTCGGCGGCCCGACGGGCTGGCTGCGCAAGGTCCGCGCCCTCACCGACGACCAGGTCGCGGCCCTGCTGCCCGAGGCGGAGCCCCACCCGGGCCCGGCCCGCATCGACCCCGAGGACGAGCCCCTGGTCGCCGCGCTGGAGGCCGACGGCCGCGCCACCTACCCCGAGCTGCGGCGCGCCACGGGCCGCTCCGAGTCCGCCGTCCGGCGCCGCCTGGCCACCCTGATCGCCTCCGGCGCGCTCTACCTCGACGTGGAGTACGACCCCGGCCACCTCGGCCACCCCTTCGGCTCGGCCCTGTGGATCACGGCCGCGCCCGCCGCCCTGCACACTGTGGGCGAGGCCCTGGCCGACCACGACGAGATCGCCTACTGCACCGCCACGGCGGGCCCCTCCAACCTGATGGCCACCACCGTCACCCGCGACAGCGCCCATCTCTACCGCTACCTCAGCGGGCCCCTGGGCCGGCTGGAGGGCGTCCAGCACGTGGAGGCGACGCCGTTCCTGCACCGGGTCAAGCAACTGACGTACCGTCAGGCACGGCGCCCCGGGACCGCCGCGGCCGCGAAACGCTAGGGGGTGTCACGCCGGCCCCACGCCGTCCGGCACCGCGCGGCGTCCACCGGGCCCGGCTCACCCGCGGCGCAGTCGCTCGCCGCCCGCGAGGATCGCCGCGGCCAGGGCGTGCGCCGGGCCCTGGGCCGCCGTACGGCGGTGGCCGTGGACGAGGACGAAGTCCACCTGGCCCAGCTCGGGCAGCCCGGCCCGGTCGGGGACGCGCACCAGGCCGGGCGGGATCAGCCCGCGTGAGTGGGCCATCACGCCCAGCCCCGCCCGGGCCGCCGCGATCAGCCCGTTGAGGCTGCCGCTGGTGCACACGATCCGCCACGCCCGGCCCTGCCGCTCCAGCGCCTCCAGGGCGCGGGCCCGGGTGATGCCCGGCGGCGGGTAGACGATCAGCGGCACGGGCCGGTCGGGGTCCGGGCGCCAGCGCTCCCCGGCGATCCACACCAGCTGGTCGTGGCGGACCAGCTCCCCGCGCGGGTCCTCGGGGCGCCGCTTGGCGAGCACCAGGTCCAGCTTCCCGGCGGACAGTTGCTCGTGGAGCGTGCCGGACAGCTCCACGGTCAGCTCCAGGTCGACCTCGGGGTGCTCGTACCGGAAGCCCTCCAGGATCTCCGGGAGCCGGGTCAGCACGAAGTCCTCCGAGGCGCCGAAGCGCAGCCGCCCGCGGACGCGCGTGCCGGTGAAGAACGCCGTGGCCTGCTCGTGCACCTCCAGGATGCGACGCGCGAAGCCCAGCATGGCCTCGCCGTCCTCGGTCAGCTCCACGGAGTGGGTGTCGCGGGCGAACAGCGTCCGCCCGGTGGCGTCCTCCAGCCGCCGCACGTGCTGGCTCACCGTCGACTGGCGCAGCCCGAGCCGGCGCGCGGCCCGGGTGAAACTGAGCGTCTGGGCCACCGCGAGGAAGGTCCGCAGCTGAGAGGGGTCGTACATGGGGACACCGTAGACCCGTCCATCGCGACTCGTGATGACAGTCAGTGCGGTATGACGGTTTCCCGATCACGCGGTGACCAAGGACGATGGAGGGGTGCCGAGGGGGACCCGCGACCTGCGGTTCCTCCTGGAGCTGAGGCACGCCCGTCGACGAAAGAGCACGTGGAGCACCGTGAGACGCCTGCGCCGGCCGAGCCGGCTGCCGATCGACCCCTACATCGTGCTGCTGCTCGGCACGGTGGGCCTCGCGGCGCTGTTCCCGGCGCGCGGCGCGGCCGCCGACGTCTTCTCCGGTGCCTCCACGGCCGCGATCGCCCTGCTGTTCTTCCTCTACGGCGCCCGGCTGTCCACCCGCGAGGCCCTGGACGGACTGCGCCACTGGCGGCTGCACGTCACCGTCCTCGCGTGCACGTTCCTGATCTTCCCGGTGCTGGGCCTGGCCGCCCGCGGACTGGTGCCCGTCCTCCTGACCCACCCGCTGTACCAGGGCCTGCTGTTCCTCACGCTCGTGCCGTCGACCGTGCAGTCGTCGATCGCGTTCACCTCGATCGCCCGCGGCAACGTGCCCGCGGCGATCTGCGCGGGCTCGTTCTCCTCCCTGGTCGGCATCGTCGTGACCCCGCTGCTCGCCGCGGTGCTGCTGGGCAGCAGCGGGGGCGGCTTCTCCGCCGACTCGCTGGTGGGGATCGTGCTGCAGCTGCTGGTGCCGTTCCTGGCCGGACAGGTGCTGCGGCGCTGGATCGGCGGCTTCGTCACCCGGCACAAGAAGGTCCTCGGCTACGTCGACCGGGGCTCGATCCTGCTCGTCGTCTACACGGCGTTCAGCGAGGGCGTGGCGCAGGGCATCTGGCACCAGGTGAGCCCCCTCCGGCTGGGCGGACTGCTCGTCGTGGAGGCGGTGCTGCTCGCGGTGATGCTCCTGCTGACCTGGTACGGCGCGAAGGCGCTGCGCTTCGGCCGCGAGGACCGCATCACCATCCAGTTCGCCGGGTCGAAGAAGTCCCTCGCCGCCGGACTGCCCATGGCCGGCGTCCTGTTCGGCGCGCACGCCTCGCTGGCGGTGCTGCCGCTGATGCTGTTCCACCAGATGCAGCTCATGGTCTGCGCGGTCATCACCCGCCGCCGCGCACGGGACCCCCTGCCCGAGCAGGGCCCGGGGGGCTCGTCGGCGGACCCGTCGCCGGTCGACGCGGGTCCGCGCTCACGCTGACCCCGGCGGAACGTCACCCGTCCCGGTGGCCGACCCGTCACGGCACCAGCACCACCTTGCCCCGGTTGGCCCGCGCCTCGATCACCGCGTGCGCCCGCTGCGCCGCCTCCAGCGGGAACGCCCCGTGCACCGACGGCGTCACCGCCTTCTCCGCGAACAGCCGCCACAGGCTGAGCCGCCACTGCTCGTACAGCTCCGGCTGCTCGCGCGCGATCCGCGCCATCTGGAAGCCGATCACGGACTTCGCGCCGACGAGCAGGTCGTACGCCGACACGCTCCCGCCGCCCGAGCTGTACGCCACGAGCCGCCCGCCCGGGGCGAGGGCGGCGACCGCGCGGCCGAGCAGGTCGCCGCCGACCGCGTCCAGCACGCAGTCGACCGGCGCTCCCCAGTCGTCGTCGCCGTACCGGACGACGTCGTCCGCGCCGAGCGAGCGCACGAAGTCCGCCTTCGCCGGGTCCGACACCGCCCCGACCACCCGCGACGCCCCGTGCGCGCGGGCCAGTTGCACGGCGAGGTGTCCGACGCCGCTCGCGGCCGCGGTGACCAGGACCGACCCGCCGGGCTCCGGACGCGCCGCGGTCAGCGCCCCGAGGGCCACCAGCCCGCTGCGCACCAGGGCCACCGCCTCCACCGCCGAGGCCCCCTCGGGCACGGGCGAGGCCATCGCCTCGTCGAGGAGCGCGGCCTCGGCGTACCCGTGCCCGAAGCACAGTCCCGTCACCCGGTCGCCCGCAGCGAACCGGCTCACTCCTGCGCCGACCGCGACGACCTCGCCGGCGATCTCACCGCCCAGCGGGATCGGCTCCGCCGCCTCGGTGACCTTGCGGACCACGGGGAGCGTCACGCCCACGGCGGCGGTCCTGACCAGGAGCTCGCCCGGGCCGGGCGCGGGCACGGGGACGTCCTCCAGGAACAGGGGGCCACCGGCGCAGTCGTACCGGACACGACGCATCGCACCTCCACGGACCGGTCCGCGGCTCTCTCCGCAGATCGTTGGGAGTTCCAACGGTATGCGGTCGGTCGTGGGGAAGTCCAACGACTTTTCGCTAGGCTGGCCACCATGGCCGACGCACCCCTCCCCGCCATCCGCTCCCTGCCCAGCTGGCTGCTCGGCCGGGCCGCCGCCCGCGGGCGCGCCCTGGTCGCCGAGGCGCTCGCCGCCGAGGGCATGAAGATGTGGCACCACGTGGTCCTTTCCGCGGTGCACGACCTGGCCCCCGTCGCCCAGGCGGACCTGGGGCGCGGCGTCGGGCTCGACCCCAAGGACCTGGTCGGCGTGCTGAACGACCTCCAGGCCGCCGGCCTGGTCGTGCGCGCCCCCGATCCGCGCGACCGGCGCAAGAACGCCGTCTCGCCGACGCCCGCGGGCACGCGCCTGCTGCGCCGCTGCGAACGGCTCGCCCGGGACGCCAACGACGAGCTGCTCGCCCCGCTGACCGCCGCCGAACGCGAGCTGTTCACCGCCCTGTTGATCCGGATCTCCGGTACGGACGGCTGACGGGGGATAACGTTCCGTCATGAGCCGACCCGACGCGCCCGACGCCCTCGACCCCGCCCGCACCGCCCTGGTCCTCGTCGACCTGATGGACCGGATCGTCGCGCTGCCCCTGGAGCCCCACAAGGGCACCGACGTGCTCGCCACGGCCGAGACGCTGGCCGACGCGTTCCGTTCGGCCGGCGCCCTCGTCGTGCTGGTCCGGGTCGAGCGCCCCGGCGTCGCCGAACAGCCGCCCGGCAGCGGGCTCGTGGCGGGCCTGTCGCGCCCCGGGGACGTGGAGGTCGTCAAGCGCACCGTCGGCGCCTTCCAGGGCACCGGGCTCGACGACGTGCTGCGCGGACGGGGGGTCACCACCGTGGTGTTCGGCGGGATCGCCACCAACCTCGGAGTGGAGTCCACCGCCCGCGCCGCCGCCGACCTCGGCTACGACCTGCTGTTCGTCGAGGACGCGATGACCGCGCTGACCGGGGCCGAGCACGAGGCGTCGGTACGGCTCGACTTCCCGCGGCTCGGGACGGTGGTCCGGGCGGCAGAGGTGTCGTTCGCGCGGCGCTGACGGGGGCGCCGCCCGGGGGAACGCGCGAGCCTGACAGGGGCGCCGCCCGGGGGAACGGGGACGCCCCCGCACCGCGCGGCCCGTCACACCAGCAGGCCGCCGCCGTCCACCACCACGACCGAGCCGGTGCTGTAGCCGCCCCGCATGAGGTACAGGTACGCCTCGGCGACGTCCGCGGGCTCGCCGACCCGGCCGACGGGCAGGGAGCCGGCGGAGGACCGGAACAGGCCCTCCCGGTCCGCCTCGGCCAGGTCGCGCCACAGGTCGGTGCGGACCACGCCCGGCGACACCACGTTCACCCGCAGCGGCGCCAGCTCCAGCGCGAGGGCGCGGGTGAGCGACTCCATCGCCCCGCACAGGCTCGCCGCGACCGTGGTCCCCGGCAGCGGCCGGCGGGCCGCCGTGCCGGTGGTCAGCACCACCGAGCCGCCCGGCCGGATCGACCCGGCGCCCAGCCGCACGGCCGAGTACGCGCCCCACAGCCGGGTGTCCAGGAACCGCCGGGCCCGGTCCAGGTCCTGCTCGGCGAGGCCCTCCATCAGCAGGGACTCGCCCGCCGTGTAGACGAGGTGGTCGAAGGCGCCGACCTCGGCGAAGAACGCCCGGACCGCCTCCTCGTCCGTGGCGTCCAGGACGTGGCCCCGGGCGCCGTCCGGCAGCCGCTCCAGCGCGTCCGCCACGCTCTCCTGCCGTCGTGAGGCGACGACGACCTCGGCGCCCTCGGCCGCGGCGGCCTCCGCGACGGCCCGTCCGATGCCGGATGTGCCGCCGATCACGACGATCCGCTGTCCACGCAGGCTCATGCCCACTCCCTCCAGGGTTGTTCGCTGACGTCGTCCAGCCTCCTGCCGCCTCCACCGCACCGTCCAAGACCTCTTTCGCCTGCGGCGATACCCTGGAGGTATCGCCGCAGCCGCGGGCCCGGAAGGGGAGCCATGGATCTCGACCTGCGCAAGGTCCGCTACTTCGTCACGGTGGCCGAACTGCTCCACTTCGGGCGCGCGGCCGAACGCCTCCACATCGCGCAGCCCGTGCTGAGCCGGCAGATCCGCGCCCTGGAGAAGGAAGTGGGAGCCGACCTCTTCGTCCGCGACAGCAGGGGCGTGGCGTTGACCGACGCCGGACGGCAACTCCTGGAGGACGGGCGCCGATTGCTCGACGCCGCCGAGGGGGCGCGGCGGCGGGTCCGGCGGGCGGCGCTCGGCCCGCGCCGGCTCGTGGTGGGCTTCCGGGCCGGTGTGGTCGTCACCCCGGTGCTGCGGGACTTCGGGGCCGCGCACCCGGACGTCGAGACCCACGCCCGCCGGGTCGAGTGGGACGACCAGGAGGACCTGCTGCGCGACGGCGGCGTCGACGTCGCCTTCCTGCGCCGGCCCGTGCGCGACGAGGGCCTCACGCTGCTGCCGCTGCACCGTGAGGCGCGGGTGGCGATGCTGCCCGCCGACCACCGCCTCGCCGGCAAGCAGGAGCTGGCCCTGGCCGACCTCGACGGCGAGACCTGGCTGCGCTACCACGACCCGCGCCCCGGTGACGTGCCGATCCGCACCATCGAGGAGAAGTTCGAGCGGGTGGCCGGCGGCGCCGGCATCACCCTGGTGCCGCGCTCGGTGGCCGAGCAGTACGCCCGCCCCGACATCACCTACGTGCCCGTCCCGGACGCCGAGCCCGACGAGGTGCTGCTCGCCTGGGACCCGAGCCGGGCCACGCCGCTGGTCGCCGCGTTCGTGGAGATCGCGACGCGCGCGAGCACCGGCGCGCCGGCCGGGCGTCCGGGGGACCGGGTCAGCCCTGCGCGGCCGCCGTCCGCAGGGTGACGCGCTCCTCGCCCGCGTACACGTTCATCGAGGCGCCGCGCAGGAAGCCCACCAGGGTCAGGCCCGTCTCCGCGGCCAGGTCCACCGCGAGCGAGGACGGCGCCGACACGGCCGCCAGCACCGGGATGCCGGCCATGACCGCCTTCTGGGCCAGCTCGAAGGAGGCCCGGCCCGACACCAGCAGGACCGCCCGGGACAACGGCAGGCCGCCGCTCTGCAGGGCGCGGCCGACGAGCTTGTCGACCGCGTTGTGCCGGCCCACGTCCTCGCGGACGTCGAGCAGCTCCCCCTCCTCGCTGAACAGGGCCGCCGCGTGCAGCCCTCCGGTCCGGTCGAAGACCCGCTGGGCCGCACGCAGCCGGTCCGGGAGGCTCGCGAGCAGCTCGGGCGCGACGCGCACCGGGGGAGTGTCGGCGATGGGCCAGCGGGCGGTCGTGCGCACGGCGTCCAGGCTCGCCTTGCCGCACAGACCGCAGGACGACGTCGTGTACACGTTGCGTTCGAGGGTGATGTCGGGCGGCGTCACGTGCGGGGCGGTCCGTACGTCGACGACGTTGTAGGTGTTGGAGCCGTCGGCGGTCGCCCCCGCGCAGTAGACGATGTTCTGCAGGTCGTCCGCGGTCGCCAGCACCCCCTCGCTGACCAGGAACCCGGCGGCCAGGGCGAAGTCGTCACCGGGCGTGCGCATCGTGATCGCGAGCGGCTTGCCGTTGAGCCGTATCTCCAGTGGCTCCTCGGCGACGAGGGTGTCCGGTCGGGCGGAGACCGCCCCGTCCCGGATGCGGATCACCTTGCGACGTTCCGTGACGCGTCCCATGTCCTGATCAGCCCCGGTTTCTCTCAGTGACCTCGACGGTCCCATTGTCCTGCACCGGGGGCGCCGGGTGGCGGCCGCCCGCGCGGTGGCGCGGACGGCGGTGGTCCCGCCCGGCGTGTCCGTCCCGGGTACCCGCCGCGCGCCCGTCGGACTCCTGCGGGTGTGCGACACCGCGCGCCCGTCGTACTCCTGCGGGTGTGCCACGACTGTTCGGGCGTTTGAGGGTCTGCGGGAAGCCGACAATCCGGGCCACTGTTTCCTGTCGCATCACCTGCCTCTGTACCCGCGAGTCACTCACCAGACTGGTGGATCCGCGACCCACGGCAACGAGGGGGACCACCCGATGAACGGCTCGCGCATCACCGCGGTCGGCCACTACCAGCCCGCCAAGGTGCTGACCAACGAGGACCTGGCGGCCCTGGTCGACACCAGCGACGAGTGGATCAGGAGCCGGGTGGGCATCCGCACCCGCCACATCGCCGGACCCGACGAGCCGGTCGACGAACTCGCCGCGCACGCCGCCGCCAAGGCGCTGGCCGCTGCCGGGACCGCGCCGGAGGACATCGACCTGGTGCTGGTGGCGACCTCGACGGCCGTCGACCGGTCGCCCAACATGGCGGCCCGGGTCGCCGCCCGCCTCGGCATCCCCCGCCCCGCGGCGATGGACGTCAACGTGGTGTGCGCCGGCTTCACCCACGCCCTCGCCACCGCCGACCACACCCTGCGCGCCGGCGCCGCCCGCCGGGCGCTGGTCATCGGCGCGGACAAGATGTCCGAGGTGGCCGACTGGACCGACCGCAGCACCTGTGTCCTGGTGGGCGACGGCGCGGGGGCCGCCGTCGTCGAGGCCTGCCCGCCCGGTACCGGACCCGGCATCGGGCCCGTGCTGTGGGGGTCGGTGCCGGAGATGGGGCACGCCGTGCGCATCGAGGGCCAGCCGGCGCGGTTCGCGCAGGAGGGGCAGAGCGTCTACCGGTGGGCCACCACCCACCTCCCGCCGCTCGCCCGCCAGACCTGTGAGCGGGCCGGCCTGGCGCCCGAGGACCTCGCCGCGGTGGTGCTGCACCAGGCCAACCTGCGCATCATCGAACCGCTCGCGGAGAAGCTCGGCGCCGTCAACGCCGTGGTCGCGCGCGACGTCACCGCGTCCGGCAACACGTCCGCCGCCAGCATCCCCCTGGCCCTGTCCAAGCTGGTGGAGCAGGGCGCGGTCTCGGGCGGCGACCCGGTGCTGCTGTTCGGCTTCGGCGGCAACCTGTCGTACGCCGGGCAGGTCGTACGGTGTCCGTGACGGCGTGAGACGTCCGGGTGGGCCGCCCGGGTGAGCCGTCCTGGCCGGCGCGGCGCCCTCCCGGTCCCTCAGGGTGTGATCGTCGGCTCCTCGCGGGGGCCGGTGCTGACCAGCTGGGCCCAGGCGCTCATCTCGCCCTGCTCGATCCGGGTCACCGCCGCGGCCAGCGCCCGCTCGCGGGTGGCCTCGTCGTCGTAGGGCGCGGCGCCGGTGCGGTACAGCCTGCGCTCCGCCTCCACCGCCTCGCGGGCCTGGCTGAACCGGAGGTAGTCGTCCTGCCAGTGGAAGACCGAGCGGAGGCCGGTCAGGACCACCACGACCCCGCCGAGCAGCGCCGGCACCCGCGCCTCGCCCGGCGCGAGCACGGCGGACACGGGGATCGCGGCGGAGACCAGCAGCTGGAGGATCTCGGTGATCCGGTAGTAGCGGCGGGCCTTCATCGCGGCCCGCCGGTACCAGGCGTAGGAGCGGTTCGCGAGGTCCAGGGCGTAGTCGGGGCCCGGCCCCGTGGCACCCGTCGCCGTCTGCGGTGTCGTCATGAGCTCCCCCCGGTCGCCGCGGCACGCGAGACCTCAGGGTAGGCCAAGTCACCCGCCGACCGGCCGACTTGGCGCACCGGCCGGATCACGTCCCGCCGCCCCGCTCTTTGTCCTGCGAGTGGAAGAAGTCTGCGGCAATCCGTGCACAGCTTCTTCCCAGCTGTGGCAGCCGCTGCTACGTTCCCTTCGAAAGCCCGACAGCGGTGGCCGGATCCAGGCGGGGAGGGGCACGTGAGACGCATGACGGCACGACCGGCGAACGCGCACCAGGCCCGCCTGCTGAAGCTGTTGCGGGACGGCGGCCCCAACTCCCGTGCTCAGCTCGGCGACCAGGTCGACCTCTCGCGGTCCAAGCTGGCCGTGGAGGTGGACCGCCTGCTGGAGACGGGCCTGGTCGTGGCCGACGGACTCGCCGCCTCGCGCGGCGGCCGCCGCTCCCACAACGTCCGCCTCAACCCGCAACTCCGCTTCCTCGGCGTCGACATCGGCGCGACCTCGGTCGACGTCGCCGTCACCAACGCCGAGCTGGAGATCCTCGGTCACCTCAACCAGCCCCTGGACGTGCGCGAGGGACCGGTCGCGGTCTTCGAGCAGGTCCTGTCCATGGCCGCCAAGCTGCGGGCGACCGGGCTGGCCGAAGGGTTCGACGGCGCCGGCATCGGCGTGCCCGGACCCGTCCGCTTCCCCGAGGGCGTCCCCGTCGCCCCGCCGATCATGCCCGGCTGGGACGGCTTCCCCGTGCGGGAGGCGCTCAGCCAGGAGCTCGGCTGCCCGGTCATGGTCGACAACGACGTGAACCTCATGGCGATGGGGGAGCAGCACGCCGGGGTCGCCCGGAGCGTCGCCGACTTCCTGTGCGTCAAGATCGGCACCGGTATCGGCTGCGGGATCGTCGTGGGCGGCCACGTCTACCGCGGCACCACCGGCAGCGCGGGCGACATCGGGCACATCCAGGCCGTCCCCGACGGGCGTCCGTGCGCCTGCGGCAACCGGGGCTGCCTGGAAGCCCACTTCAGCGGCGCGGCCCTGGCCCGCGACGCGGTGGAGGCGGCCCAGCAGGGCCTGTCGCCGGAGCTCGCGGTACGGCTGGAGGCGCACGGCGCGCTCACCGCCGTCGACGTCGCCGCCGCGGCCGCCGCGGGCGACGCCACCTGCCTCGACCTGATCCGCGAGGGCGGCACCCGCACGGGCCAGGTCATCGCCGCGCTCGTCTCCTTCTTCAACCCCGGCCTGGTGGTGATCGGCGGCGGGGTGACCGGCCTCGGCCACACCCTGCTCGCCGCGATCCGCACCCAGGTCTACCGCCAGTCGCTGCCGCTGGCGACCGGCAACCTGCCCATCGTCCTCGGGGAGTTGGGTCCCACCGCCGGTGTGATCGGCGCGGCCCGGCTGATCAGCGACCACCTGTTCTCACCCGCGTGACCCGCTAACCGGCGCCACCGGCACCACGCACGGCGCACACCCCGGCCCGCCCCGCTCGGCACGACCCTGCTCACCACCACGCGCGCAGCACGACCCTGCTCAGCACTGCCACGCCCAGCTCAGCACAGCCACGCAGCTCAGCCCTGCCCTGCCCTGCTCAGCCCAGTCAGTCCCACCCCCGCCCCGGACCCACCACCCCCGCCCGCCCCCGCCCGACGTCACCCGGCCGCTCCCGCGCCACCGCCGTCGGGAGGGCGAGCACACCCTGAACCGGCCCGTACGCCCGCCGAGGGGAACCCACATGGCACCCGAACCACCGCTGCTCAGCATGTCCGGCATCACCAAGTCCTTCCCCGGCGTCCGGGCCCTGGACGGCGTCGACCTCGACGTCCAGGCCGGAGAGGTGCACTGCCTGCTCGGCCAGAACGGCGCCGGCAAGTCCACCCTCATCAAGGTGCTGGCCGGCGCCCACCAGCCGGACGACGGCGTCATCCGCTGGCGCGGCGAACCGGTCACCCTGCGCTCCCCGATCGCCGCGATGCGCCTCGGCATCGCCACCATCTACCAGGAACTCGACCTGGTGGAACACCTGTCGGTGGCCGAGAACGTCCACCTGGGCCACGAGCCGACGACCACCGGGTTCGTCGTCCGCGGCCGGGCCGCCAAGGAGGCCACCGGCCGGCTGCTGCGGCGGCTCGGTCACCCGGAGATCGATCCCGGGCGCCTGGTGGGGGAGTTGTCGGCGGCCCAGCAGCAGATCGTGTCCATGGCGCGGGCGTTGTCGCACGACGTGCGGCTCATCGTGATGGACGAGCCGTCCGCCGCGCTCGACCCCGACGAGGTCGACAACCTGTTCCGCATCGTCGGCGACCTGACCGCGGACGGCGTGGCCGTCGTGTACATCTCGCACCGGCTGGAGGAGATCCGCCGCATCGGCGACCGGGTGACCGTGCTGAAGGACGGGCGCGCTGTGGCGGGCGGCCTGCCCGCGAAGTCGACGCCGACCCGCGAGGTCGTGGCCCTGATGACGGGCCGCACCGTCGAGTACGTCTTCCCCGAGCGGCCCGCCCCGCCGCCCGGCGACCGCGGTACCCCCGTCCTCCAGGTGCGCGGCCTGGCCCGGGACGGCGAGTTCGAGCCGCTGGACCTCGAGGTGCGCGCCGGGGAGATCGTCGGGCTCGCCGGACTGGTCGGGTCGGGGCGCTCCGAGATCCTGGAGACGGTGTACGGCGCGCGCAGGCCCACCGCCGGTCAGGTGCTCGTCGACGGGCGGCCGCTGCGCCCCGGCAGCGTACGGGCCGCCGTCCGCGCCGGACTCGGCCTCGCCCCGGAGGAACGCAAGGCCCAGGCGCTGTTGATGCTGGAGTCCGTCACCCGCAACGTCTCGGTCTCCTCCCTTTCCCGCTTCGCGCGGGCCGGCTGGATCGACCGCGGCGCCGAGCGGGCGGCCGCCCGCGCCGCCACCCGTGAGCTGTCGCTGCGGCCCGACGACCCGGCCGTGCCCGTGCGCACGCTGTCCGGCGGCAACCAGCAGAAGGCCGTCCTGGCCCGCTGGCTGCTGCGCGGCTGCCGGGTGCTGCTGCTCGACGAACCCACCCGCGGCGTCGACGTCGGCGCCCGCGCCGAACTGTACGCGGTCGTCCGCCGACTGGCCGACGAGGGACTGGCCGTCCTGCTGGTCTCCAGCGAGGTCCCCGAGGTCCTCGGCCTCGCCGACCGCGTACTCGTGCTCCGCGAGGGACGCGTGGTGCACACCGCGCCCGCCCCCGCCCTCGACGAACACCGCGTCCTCGACCTCGTCATGGAAGGAAGCCCGGCGTCATGACCCAGCACGCCTCCCCGCCGCGGGACAGCGCCGACACCCTCGCCCCGGCCGGCCGCACCCCCGCCTGGCGCGGCCTGTGGGCCCGCGCCGACGTCCGCACCCTCTCCCTGCTCGGCGTGCTCGCCGCCCTGGTCGTCATCGGCGGGGTCACCAAGCCCGACGAGTTCCTCGACACCCGCAACCTCCAACTGGTGCTCACCCAGGCGTCGGTGATCGGCGTGGTCACCGTCGGGATGACGTTCGTCATCACCTCCGGCGGCATCGACCTGTCCGTCGGCGCGATCGTCGCCCTGGCCTCCGTGTGGGCCACCACCGTCGCCACCCAGGAGTACGGCTTCGGCGGCATCCTGTTCACCGCGGTCCTCGTCGGCCTCGGCTGCGGCCTCGTCAACGGCCTGCTGATCGCGTACGGCGGGATGGTGCCGTTCATCGCGACCCTCGCCATGCTGGCCTCGGCGCGCGGACTGGCCCTGCAGATCACCGACGGCCGCACCCAGATCGTCACCGTCGACGGCGTCCTCTCCCTCGGCGAGCGCGACTCCTACGTCCTCGGCGTCCCCCCGCTCGTGCTGGTCTTCGCGCTCGTGACGATCCTCGGCTGGCTGGTGCTCAACCGGACCACCTTCGGCAGGCGCACCGTCGCGGTCGGCGGCAACGCGGAGGCGGCCCGGCTGGCCGGCATCGACGTCCGCCGCCAGCGCCTGTACCTCTACCTGCTGTCCGGACTGTGCTGCGGCATCGCCGCCTTCCTGCTGATCGTCCTGTCCGGGTCGGGCCAGAACACCAACGGCAACCTCTACGAGCTCGACGCCATCGCCGCCGCGATCATCGGCGGCACCCTGCTCAGCGGGGGACGCGGCACCATCACCGGCTCCGTGCTCGGTGTCCTGATCTTCACCACGATCACCAACATCTTCGCCCTGAACAACCTGCAGAGCGACGTCCAGCAGATCGCCAAGGGCGCGATCATCGTCGCCGCCGTGCTGGTCCAGCGCCGTACCGCGAGCACGACCTGAGGAAAGGGTTCACCGCCATGTCGCACCTCACCAGTCGCAGAGGACTGCTCTTCGGGACCGCCGCCGTCTCGGCCGGCGCCCTCCTGGCCGGCTGCACCAGCAACGACACCGAGGACGAGTCGTCGGCCGCCGGCGACACCCGGCCGGCCGCGGACGACAAACCCGGCAAGCACGTCACCATCGGCTTCGCCGGCCCTCAGGCCGACCACGGCTGGCTCAACGCCATCAACGACAACGCCCAGAAGCGGGCCAAGAAGTACGCCGACGTGAGCCTGGAGCTCACCGAGGGCTCCAACGACACCGCCCAGCAGATCGGCCAGATCGAGACCCTGATCAACAAGAAGGTCGACGTCCTGGTCGTGCTGCCCGCCGACGGCAAGGCCCTCACCCAGGTCGGCCTGAAGGCGATGCGCGCCGGCATCCCGGTCGTGAACCTGGACCGGATCTTCAACACCCCGCAGGCGTACCGGTGCTGGATCGGCGGCGACAACTACGGCATGGGCCTCAGCGCCGGCCACTACATCGGCGAGAAGCTCAAGGGGAAGTCCGGCGCCCGCGTCATCGAGCTCGCCGGGCTGGACAACCTGGAGCTCACCAAGCAGCGCACCCAGGGCTTCGACGACGCCCTGAAGAACTACCCCAACGTCCGCAAGGTGGCCCGCCAGGCGGCCGAGTTCACCGTCGAGTCCGGCCAGGCCAAGATGGCGCAACTCCTCCAGGCCCAGCCGAAGTTCGACGCCCTGTGGAACCACGACGACGACCAGGGCGTGGGCGCGCTGCGCGCCATCGAACAGGCCGGCCGGGACGACTTCCTCATGGTCGGCGGCGCCGGCGCCCTGTCCGCCTTCCAGGCCATCAAGCAGGACAACGGCGTGCTCAAGGCGACCGTGCTGTACCCGCCGACCATGGCCGCCTCGGCGATCGACCTCGCCCGCGCGCTCGGCCAGGGCAAGGGCGTCGGCGGGCTCGCCGAGTTCGAGATCCCCTCGTCGATCACCCTCTACTCGGCCGTCGTCGACAAGGACAACGTCGACCAGTACATGCCCACCGGCTTCCGCTGAGGCGCCCGGCCCCGCACCCCCCACCGCGCCACCACGAAGAGGAGGAGCACCGCATGGAACAGCCGCAGCAGCCAGCGGAACCGGAGGCGGACACCGCACCGTCCCCCAGCGCGGCGGCGGGCACCGCACCGGCGGACCCGCCCGGGCGCAGCACGCCGTCACCGGCCCCGGACGGCCGGCCCCCGCTGCGCGTCGGCATGGTCGGGTACGCGTTCATGGGTGCCGCGCACTCCCAGGGCTGGCGCACCGCGGGCCGGGTCTTCGACCTGCCCCGCCGGCCGGTGCTGTCGGTGGTCTGCGGACGGGACGGGGCCGCCGTGCGCGCCGCGGCCGACCGGCACGGCTGGGCGGACACCGAGACCGACTGGCGGGCGCTGATCGCCCGGGACGACGTCGACCTCGTCGACATCTGCACCCCCGGCGACAGCCACGCCGAGATCGCTCTCGCCGCGCTCGCCGCCGGCAAGCACGTGCTCTGCGAGAAGCCCCTCGCCAACACCGTCGCCGAGGCCGAGGCGATGACCCGGGCCGCCGAAGAGGCGTACGGACGCGGGCAGATCGCGATGGTCGGCTTCAACTACCGCCGGGTGCCCGCCACGGCGCTGGCCCGGCGGATGGTCGCCGCCGGCCGGCTCGGCACCCTGCGGCACGTGCGGGTGACCTACCTCCAGGACTGGCTCGTGGACCCGGAGTTCCCGCTGACCTGGCGGCTGCGCAGGGAGCTGGCCGGCTCCGGCTCGCTCGGCGACCTCGGCGCGCACATCGTCGACCTCGCCCAGCACCTGGCCGGCGAGCGGCTGGCCGGGGTGTCCGCCCTGACCGAGACGTTCGTACGGGAACGCCCGCTGCCCGGTGGGTCCGGCGGGTCCGGCGGTGGCCTGAGCGCCGTCCCGGCGGGCGGCACCGGCACGGTCACCGTGGACGACGCCGCCCTGTTCACCGGCCGTTTCGCCTCCGGCGCCCTCGCCTCCTTCGAGGCCACCCGCTACGCCACCGGGCGCAAGAATGCCCTGCGCCTCGAACTCAACGGCGAGCGCGGCTCCCTCGCCTTCGACCTGGAGCGGCTGAACGAGCTGTGGTTCCACGACGGCACCGACCCGGGCGCCGAGGCGGGCTTCCGCCGCATCCTCGTCACCGAACCCGACCATCCCTACCTCGACGCCTGGTGGCCGCCGGGCCACGGCCTCGGCTACGAGCACACCTTCGTCCACCAGGCCCGCGACCTCGTCCACGCCGTCGCCGGGGGCCGCCGCCCCGACCCCTCGTTCGCCGACGGCCTCCAGGTGCAGCGCGTGCTGGCCGCCGTGGAGGAGAGCGCCGAGAAGAACTCCGTCTACACCCCGATCGCGGACTGAGGAGGCACACCCATGCCGCGCCCGTTCACCCTGTTCACCGGACAGTGGGCCGACCTGCCGCTGGAGGAGGTCTGCCGGCTGGCCCGCGACTTCGGCTACGACGGCCTCGAACTCGCCTGCTGGGGCGACCACTTCGAGGTCGACAAGGCCCTCGCCGACCCCGGGTACGTCGCCTCCCGCCACCAGCTGCTCGACAAGTACGGCCTGAAGTGCTGGGCCGTGTCCAACCACCTGGTCGGCCAGGCCGTCTGCGACGCCCTCATCGACGAGCGGCACCGGGCGATCCTGCCCGCCGACGTGTGGGGCGACGGCGACCCCGAGGGGGTGCGGCGGCGCGCCGCCGACCGGATGCGCGACACCGCCCGCGCCGCGGCCGCCCTCGGCGTCGACACCGTCGTCGGCTTCACCGGCTCCGCCATCTGGCACCTGGTCGCCATGTTCCCGCCCGCCCCCGAGTCGATGGTCGACCGCGGCTACGAGGACTTCGCCGAGCGCTGGAACCCGATCCTCGACGTGTTCGACGCGGAGGGCGTGCGCTTCGCCCACGAGGTCCACCCGAGCGAGATCGCCTACGACTACTGGACGACCGTCCGCGCCCTGGACGCCGTCGACCGCCGGCCGGCCTTCGGACTGAACTTCGACCCCTCCCACTTCGTGTGGCAGGACCTCGACCCGGTCGGCTTCCTGTGGGACTTCCGCGACCGGATCTACCACGTCGACTGCAAGGAGGCCCGCACGCGCCTGGACGGGCGCAACGGCCGCCTCGGCTCCCACCTGCCGTGGGGCGACCCGCGCCGCGGCTGGGACTTCGTCTCCGCCGGACACGGCGACGTGCCCTGGGAGGACGTCTTCCGGATGCTGCGCTCCATCGACTACCGCGGACCGGTCTCCGTGGAGTGGGAGGACGCCGGCATGGACCGCCTCCAGGGCGCCCCCGAGGCACTCAGGCACCTCAAGGCGTACGACTTCGAGCCGCCGTCCACTTCGTTCGACGCGGCCTTCTCCACCTGACCGCACTCCGCAGCCCCCAGGTCCGACCTGCCCCCACGGCACCACACCGGTCGGTACGGCACCACACCGCTCGGCACCTCCTCCGGGATGACGGCGCATCCCGGCGATCGACGACGCGGACGACGGCGGCGTGGGGATCGACGACGCCACCGACACCGACCCGGCCCTCGTCGGGGCCCGCTGACCGGCGGCGGGCGGGAGACGCCGGACTCCCGCCCGCCGTCACCCTCCGTCGCTCCAGCCGGACTCCACCGCTCCGCGACCCGTTGTCGCTCCGCACCACCCGCGCCCCACCCGCGCACCAGCCGGCGCGGAAAGCATCGCGTCGTTCCCCACCCCATCTCGGTGTCCGCGTACGACAAGGAGGCTGCCCATGTCCGCGCCCCCCGCCCGTTCCCCGCGCGTCGGCGTCTGGCTGATCGGAGCCCGCGGCTCCGTCGCCACCACCGTGGTCGCGGGCTGCGCCGCACTGACCGCGGGCCTGCACCCGCCGACGGGCCTGGTCACCGAGGGCCCGGAGTTCGCCGACAGCGGCCTGCCCGCGCTGTCGTCCCTCGTCTTCGGCGGCCACGACACCACCGACTGCCCCCTGCCCAAGCGCGCCGAGCAGCTCGCCGCCGGCGGGGTGCTGCCGCACCGGCTGCCCGTGGCCGTCGCCGCCGAACTCGCCGCCGCCGACCGGGAGATCACCACCGGCGGGCCGCTGCCCGGTGACACCCGCACCGCCGAGGAACTGATCGCCGCCTTCACCGAGGACCTGCGCGGCTTCGTCCGGCGCAACGACCTGACCCGCGCGGTCGTGGTGAACGTCGCCTCCACCGAGCCGGTCGCGACCGGCGACGACCTGCCGCCCAGCTCCCTCTACGCGGCGGCCGCCCTGCGCGCCGGCTGCCCCTACGTCAACTTCACCCCCTCGACCGGCCTGCACCACCCCGCCCTCGCCGAACAGGCCGCGGCCGGCGGACTGCCGTACGCCGGGCGGGACGGCAAGACCGGGCAGACCCTGCTGCGGGCCGCGCTCGGGCCGATGTTCGCCCAGCGGGCGCTCGCGGTGCGCGCCTGGTCCGGCACCAACCTGCTCGGCGGCGGCGACGGCGCCGCGCTCGCCGACCCGGCGGCGGCCGCCGCCAAGAACGCGGGCAAGGAGCGCGTCCTCGCCGACACCCTCGGCACCGTCCCCGAGGGCGAGGTCCACATCGACGACGTGCCGGCCCTCGGTGACTGGAAGACCGCATGGGACCACATCGCCTTCGACGGGTTCCTCGGCACCCGCATGGTCCTGCAGACCACCTGGCAGGGCTGCGACTCGGCCCTCGCGGCGCCCCTGGTCCTCGACCTGGCCCGGCTGGTGGCCCGCGCGCACGAGACCGGCCGGTCGGGCCCGCTGGGCGAGCTGGCGTTCTTCTTCAAGGACCCGGTCGGCACGGCACCGGCCGCGCTCGCCGCCCAGTACGCCGAACTGGTCGAGTTTGCCCGGCAGTTGGGTGGGGCCCGATGAGCCGGTCGCGCGCTTGGGCGGAACTGCTGCGGCTGCCCGCCCTGTTCACCGTTCCCGGCGACGCGCTCGCCGGGGCCGCTGCCCTGGGCACCCGCCCCACCGGGCGCACCCTGCTGGGCATCGCCTCCTCGCTGTGCCTGTACGAGGCCGGCATGGCCCTCAACGACTGGGCCGACCGGGAGGAGGACGCCGCCGAGCGCCCCCACCGCCCGCTGCCGTCCGGGCGGATCCGCCCCGCCGCCGCGCTGGGCGCCGCCGGTGCCCTCACCGCGGCCGGACTGGTCCTCGCCGCCCGCGCGGGCCGGCCGGCGCTCACGGTCGCGGTGCCGCTGGCGGCCACCGTCTGGTCGTACGACCTGGTCCTCAAGCGCACACCGGCCGGCCCGGCCGCGATGGCTGCCGCCCGCGGGCTGGACCTGCTGCTCGGCGCGGCCGCCACCGCGGGACAGGTCCGCCCGGCCCTGCCCTCGGCGGCCCTGCTCGGCGCCCACACCCTCGCGGTCACCACCGTGTCCCGCCAGGAGACCGGCGGCGGTACCCCGCTCGCCCCGCTGACCGCCCTCGCCACCACGGGCGCGCTGACCTGGCGCCTGCACCGCCGCGCCGCGGACCGGCCGCAGGCCCCGGCCCTCGCCGAGCCGCTGCCGCTGGCCCTCGCCGCCGGGTACGCCCTGACCACCGCCCGCCCCTACCTGCACGCCGCCCTCAACCCCTCGGCGCCGCTCACCCAGCGCGCCGTGGGCGCCGGCATCCGCGCGACCATCCCCCTGCAGGCCGCCCTCACCGCCCGCTCCGGCGCCCCCGCCGCGGCCCTGTGCACGGCGGCCCTGGCCCCGCTCGCCCGCGTCTTCGCGAGGCGGGTGAGCGTCACATGACCGCCCCGGCCGGCTCCCCGGCCCTGCGCTTCGGGTACGGCACCAACGGCCTCGCCGACCTGCGGCTCGACGACGCGCTGGGCCTGCTCGCCGACCTCGGCTACGACGGCGTCGGCCTGACCCTCGACCACATGCACCTCGACCCGCTCGCCCCCGACCTGGCCGCCCGCACCCGGCGCCTCGCGCACCGGCTGGCCGCGCTGGGTCTGGAGGTGACCGTGGAGACCGGGGCCCGCTACGTCCTGGACCCGCGCCGCAAGCACGGCCCGACGCTCCTGGACGCCGCGCCCGAGGACCGCCGGCGCCGGACCGACCTGCTGCTGCGGGCGGTCCGGGTGGCCGCCGACCTCGGGGCGCACGCGGTGCACTGCTTCAGCGGGGTCGTCCCGCCCGGGACGGGCCGCGACGTGGCGTGGGACCGCCTCACCGCCTCCCTGACCCCCGTGCTGGACGCCGCCGCCACCGCGGGCGTGCCCCTCGCCGTCGAGCCCGAGCCCGGCCATCTCCTCGCCACCCTCGCCGACTTCCACCACCTGCGCGGCCTGCTCGGCGACCCCGCCCCGCTCGGCCTCACCCTCGACATCGGCCACTGCCAGTGCCTCGAACCGCTCCCGCCCGCCGACTGCGTGCGCGCCGCCGCGCCCTGGCTCAAGCACGCGCAGATCGAGGACATGCGCCGCGGCGTCCACGACCACCTGCCGTTCGGCGAGGGCGAGATCGACTTCCCGCCCGTGCTCGCGGCCCTCGCCGACATCGGCTACCGGGGCCTGACCGTCGTCGAGCTGCCCCGCCACTCGCACGCCGGACCGCACCACGCCGAGCGGTCCCTGCCGTTCCTGCGCCGAGCGGCGGCCACCACCCCCGCGCCCCGCTCCGCCACCCCAGAAGGGAGCACCGTATGACCCCCCTGCGCTCCGCCGGCGCGCCACCCGCCTCCCTGGACGCGCTGCGCGCCGACCTGGACGCCGGACTCGCCGAGGACGCCCGCGCCTGGTTCACCCGCGCCCTGCGGGAGGCCGCGGCGCACCCCGGCACCCACGGGCCGATCTCCGTGTGGGAACTGCGCCTCGCCGAGGCCGGGCGCCGCTGCGGCAGCCGCCACGCCGACGCCGTACGGGTCCTGCTGCTGCACGCGGCCCGCGCCGACGCCGCCGCCCTCACCCGCGTCTACTACCAGGGCACCGCCGACGAACGCCGGGCCGTCCTGCACGCCCTGCCGCACCTGGTGCCGGGCCCCGACGCCCTGCCCCTGGTCGAGGACGCCCTGCGCACCAACGACACCCGGCTGGTCGCCGCCGCCGTCGGCCCCTACGCCGCTCGCCACCTCGACGCCCACGCCTGGCGGCACGCGGTCCTGAAGTGCCTGTTCACCGGCGTCCCGGTCGACGCGGTGGCCCGCCTCGCCGACCGCGCCCGGGGCGACGGCGAACTCGCCCGGATGCTCACCGACTACGCCGCCGAACGCACCGCCGCCGGCCGGGCCGTCCCCGAGGACCTGCGGCACGTACTCGCCCTGACCGGCGCCGCCCCGGCCCCCTCGTCGGCCCCCTCGTCGGCCCCTTCCCCGGCCGCGGACCACGGCGGCACGGACCACCCCCACGGCAAGGAGTCCTGATGCGCATCTTCGACCCGCACATCCACATGACGTCGCGGACCACCGACGACTACGAGGCGATGCACGCCGCCGGGGTGCGCGCCGTGGTCGAGCCGGCGTTCTGGCTCGGCCAGCCCCGCACCTCACCCGCCTCCTTCCTCGACTACTTCGACGCGCTGCTCGGCTGGGAGCCCTTCCGCGCCGCCCAGTACGGCATCGCCCACCACTGCACCCTCGCCCTCAACCCGAAGGAGGCCAACGACCCGCGCTGCACGCCCGTCCTCGACGAACTGCCCCGCTACCTCGTCAAGGACCGCGTGGTGGCCGTCGGCGAGATCGGCTACGACGCCATGACCCCGGCCGAGGACAAGGCGTTCGCCGTCCAGCTCCAGCTCGCCGCCGAGCACGGACTGCCCGCCCTGGTGCACACCCCGCACCGCGACAAGCTCACCGGCCTGCGCCGCACCCTCGACGTGGTCCGCGAGTCCGCCCTGCCCCTGGACCGCGTCCTGGTCGACCACCTCAACGAGACGACCGTGAAGGAGGCCAAGGACAGCGGGTGCTGGCTCGGCTTCTCGGTGTACCCCGACACCAAGATGGACGAGCGGCGCATGGTCGCCATCCTGCGCGCGTACGGACCCGAGCGGGTCCTGGTCAACTCCGCCGCCGACTGGGGCCGCAGCGACCCCCTCAAGACCCGCAAGGTCGCCGACCTGATGCTCACCGAGGGCTTCACCGAGGACGACGTCGACCAGGTCCTGTGGCGCAACCCCGTCGCCTTCTACGGCCTCAGCGGCCGCCTCGACCTGGAGGTCACCGCACCCGACGCCACCCACGAGGGCAACTCGGTCCTGCGCGGCGGGGAGTGAGCGATGCGCTTCCGCCACCCCGACGGAACGACCGTCCACCTGGCCTACTGCACCAACGTCCACCCGGCCGAGACGCTCGACGGCGTCCTCGCCCAACTCCGTGAGCACTGCGAACCGGTGCGCCGCCGGCTCGGCCGCGACCGCCTCGGCATCGGCCTGTGGCTCGCCCGCGACGCCGCCCGCGCCCTCGACACCGACCCGGCCGCGCTGCGCACCCTGCGCACCGAGCTGGACCGGCGCGGTCTGGAGGTCGTCACCCTCAACGGCTTCCCCTACGAGGGGTTCGGCGCCGACGAGGTCAAGTACCGCGTCTACCGGCCCGACTGGGCCGACGCCGAGCGCCTGGAGTACACCACCGCGCTCGCCCGGATCCTCGCCGGACTGCTCCCCGACGACGTCACCGAGGGCAGCGTCTCCACCCTGCCCCTGGGCTGGCGGACCGCCTGGACCGACGACCGCGCCGCGGCCGGGCACCGCGCCCTGGTGACGCTCGCCGAGCGCCTCGACGCGCTCGCGGAGCTGACCGGCCGCTCCGTGCGCGTCGGCCTGGAACCGGAGCCCGGCTGCGTCGTGGAGACCACCGGCGACGCCCTCGCCCCGCTCACCGCCGTCGGCCACCCCCGCATCGGCGTCTGCGTCGACACCTGCCACCTCGCGACCTCCTTCGAGGACCCCGCCGACGCCCTGGACGCCCTCGCCGACGCCCGCGTCCCGGTCGTCAAGTCCCAGCTGTCGGCCGCCCTGCACGCCGACCGGCCCGACCGGCCCGAGGTGCGGACCGCCCTGGCCGCCTTCGCGGAGCCCCGCTTCCTGCACCAGACCCGCACGGTCGACGCCGGGCGGCTGCGCGGCACCGACGACCTCGGCGAGGCCCTCGACGGCGACGCCCTGCCCACCGCCGCCCCGTGGCGCGCCCACTTCCACGTCCCGCTGCACGCCGCACCCGCCGCTCCGCTCACCGCCACCCACGACGTCCTGCGCGACGCCCTGGCCCGCCTCGTCGGCGGACCCCACCCGCGCACCCGCCACCTCGAGGTCGAGACCTACACCTGGCAGGCCCTCCCGCCGGCCCAGCGCCCCCGCAACCGGGCCCAGCTCACCGACGGCATCGCCGCCGAACTCGTCCTCGCGCGTGACCTCTTGACCGACCTCGGCCTGAAGGAGCTGCCATGACCACCCCCACCCCGCTCCTCGTCCTGGACGTGGTCGGCCTCACCCCGCGCCTGCTCGCCCACATGCCGAACCTGCGCGCGCTCGGCGCCGCCGGCTCCCGCGCCCCCCTCGGCACCGTGCTGCCCGCCGTCACCTGCGCCGCCCAGTCCACCTTCCTGACCGGCGCCCAGCCCTCCGAACACGGCATCGTCGGCAACGGCTGGTACTTCCGCGAACTCGGCGACGTCCTGCTCTGGCGCCAGCACAACGGCCTGGTCGCCGGCGACAAGCTCTGGGACGCCGCCCGCCGCGCCCACCCCGGCTACACGGTCGCCAACATCTGCTGGTGGTACGCCATGGGCGCCGACACCGACCTCACGGTCACCCCGCGCCCCGTCTACTACGCCGACGGCCGCAAGGAACCCGACTGCTACACCCGCCCGCCCGAGCTGCACGACGAACTCACCGAGAAGTTCGGCACGTTCCCGCTCTTCCAGTTCTGGGGCCCCGGCGCGGGGATCGCCTCCAGCCGCTGGATCATCGACGTCACCCGGCACATCCAGCGCACCCGCCGGCCCGACCTGACGCTCTGCTACCTCCCGCACCTCGACTACGACCTCCAGCGCCACGGCCCCGGCGGCCCGCGCTCGGCCCGGGCCGCCGCCGAACTGGACACCGCCCTCGCCCCGTTGCTGGCGGACGCCCGCGCCGAGGGGCGCACCGTCGTCGCACTGTCCGAGTACGGCATCACCGACGTCAGCCGCCCCGTCGACATCAACCGCGCCCTGCGCCGCGCCGGGCTGCTGGAGGTGCACACCCAGGACGGCATGGAGTACCTGGACCCGATGACCTCCCGGGCCTTCGCCGTCGCCGACCACCAGATCGCCCACGTCTACGTCCGCCGCCCCGAGGACCTGCCCGCCACCCGCGCCGCCCTGGAAGGCCTGCCCGGCCTCGCCGAACTCCTCGACGACGAGGGCAAGAAGACCCACCACCTGGACCACCCCCGCTCCGGCGAACTGGTCGCCGTCGCCGAGCCCGACGCCTGGTTCACGTACTACTACTGGCTCGACGACGCCCGCGCGCCCGACTTCGCCCAGCTGGTGGAGATCCACCGCAAGCCCGGCTACGACCCGGTCGAGCTGTTCATGGACCCGCAGGACCCCTACGTGAAGGTCAAGGCGGCCACCGCGCTGGCCCGCAAGAAACTCGGCCTGCGCTACCGGATGGCCGTCGTGCCCCTCGACCCCTCACCGATCCGGGGCAGCCACGGCCGCCTCCCCACGAACGACGACGACGGCCCGCTCCTGCTGTGCTCCACCCCCCACGCCGTCGGCGACCGCGTGGCGGCCACCGACGTGAAGTCGCTCCTGCTCCGCCTCGCCGGCCTCGGCGGGGATCCCTCCACGGAAAGGCACTCGTGAACGACACACACGACACACCTCCCACCCCCGACGACCGGCTGCGCCGCAGCCTCGGCATCGGCCGCCGCCGCTTCCTGAGCACCTGCACCGCCGCCGCGGCCGGCGCGATCGCCGCCCCCGTCCTCGGCGCGGGCCCGGTGGCGGCCGCCCCGCGCCCCGACGCCGCACCCGGCAAGGGCCACGCCCTGGTCCCCGCCGACAAGCGCGGCATCATCCTCTACACCGTCCGCGACGCCATCGGCCGCGACCCGGGCTCCACCACGCTGCCGTCCGGCTTCCGCGCCGTCTTCGAGCAGCTCGCCCGCTTCGGCTACCGGCAGGTGGAGTTCGCCGGCTACGGCCAGCACGCGAACGCCCCCGGCGGCGCGAACCTGGAGTCCGTCGCCGGGGCCCGGCTGCTGCGCCGCTGGCTCGACGACTCCGGGCTGCGCGCCCAGGGCAACCACGGCTTCATCCCCGGCAGCTGGCCGCTGACCAGCGCCGACCTCGACACCTTCCACCAGCACCTGGAGATCGCCAACATCCTCGGCATGCCCCACGTGGGCACCGGCGGCGACCCCACGAGCAGCAACCACAAGGACGACTGGGATGTCGCCGCCGACAAGTGGCACGCCCTCGGCGAGATCGCCCGCCGCGCCGGCCTCAAGCTCTACACCCACAACCACGACGCGGCGTACGGCTTCCTCCTGGACGGCGGCCCGCTGGACGACCAGGGCCGCCCCACCCGCAGCTCCGGCACCCGCAAGCTGGAGTACTTCCTGTCCGTCACCGACCCCCGCCTGGTCTGGCTGGAGATGGACGTCTTCTGGGCGCACGTCGCCCAGTACAAGTTCCGCACCTACACGGCCCACGACGGCTCCACCCGCACGCGCGTCTTCGACCCCGCGGGACTGGTCCAGCGCCACGACCGGCGCTACCCGCTGTTCCACGCCAAGGACGGCGTCGTCGACGCCACCAACGGCATGGGCTACGACATGGTGCCGTTCGGCACGGGTGACATCGACTACACGACGTTCTTCTCCCGCGTCGGCCACCCCGCCCACCACCACCCGATGGTCGAGCAGGACAACGCCCCGAGCGCCACGGACCCGGCCCAGTCCCTGCGGCACGCGGCCACCGGCTACCGCAACCTGGCCGCCCTGCGCCGCCGGTGACGACGGCGACACGGACGGTGACCCGGGTGCGAGGAGCACCCCACACGCCTCCTGCCTGCGAATACTCGGGTGAGACCCACTCCGAAAGCTTGGTATTGTGGTGTGTGTCGCCGCGGGGTCCGCTCCGCGCGGTACACACCTGGTCCGGGTGGCGGAATGGCAGACGCGCTAGCTTGAGGTGCTAGTGCCCTTTATCGGGCGTGGGGGTTCAAGTCCCCCCTCGGACACCAGCGAGAGACCCCTGTGCGCAGGGGTCTCTTTCGTTGTGCCGGCGCTGCGGGCACACCGCTCTTGATCTTGCCCCGCCTCCTCGATGACCGGGACTTTTCCGGGTATGTGTGCGGCGCAGGCAACCGAGGGGGCCCGTACTGCTGTCTGAGGAAGGTGAGACGTCCGGGTGGTCCGGACGTATGTCACCAGGGATCCCTCCGGGAGCCCGGGGCGGTGGACAGGGGAGACGGGTCGTTCGGCGGGGACCGGGCCGCAGGGGCCGGGCAGGTGCAGGGGCGACACGGCCGAGGCGGAGGGCGAGCGCGGGTGGGTGGATCGGGCAGGCGGAGGTCGGGCGCGTCCGGGACCGGACAGGGCGGGGCCGGCCGCAGCGGCGGCGGGCGCGGGCGTGGCGGGCAGAGCGGCGCCGGACGGGCCGCCGGCGGGCCGTCCGACGGTCGGCGCGGCCGGGCGGCCGGGCGCGGGTCCGCGGCGGGACGGGCCGCGGGCGCACGGGCCGCCGGTGGTACGCGGCTCACCCGGCGTGGCCGGATCGTCGTCTGGGGCGCCGGGGTCAGCGCGCTCGTGCTGCTCGGCGTGGGCGGCGTCGGCGCGTGGATCTACGAGGACCTCAACAACAACATCACCTCCGCCGACGTCGACGACAAGCTCGGCGGCGACCGTCCGGAGAACCTCAGCCCGGGGTCGAAGAACATCCTGGTCGTCGGGTCCGACAGCCGTGAGGGCGCCAACGCCAAGTACGGCAAGGACCTCACCACCATGCAGTCGGACACGCTGATGGTGCTGCACGTGCCGGCCAACCGGAAGTGGGCCACGGTCGTGTCCTTCCCGCGCGACTCCTGGGTCCGCATCCCTGCCTGCGCCAAGGGCGACGGCAGCACCTCCGACCCCCACCACTTCAAGATCAACGAGGCGTTCGCGCTCGGCGGCAGCACCGGCGAGGTCGCCTCGGCCGCCGCCTGCACCATCAAGACCGTCGAGGCCAACACGGGTCTGCGCATCGACCACTTCATGTCGGTGGACTTCCAGGGCTTCAAGGGGATGGTCGACTCCCTGGGCGGCATCGAGGTCTGCCCGAAGCAGGCCATCCACGACGAGAAGGCGAAGCTCGACCTGGACGCGGGCTGCCAGACGGTCGCGGGGGAGAAGGCGCTCGGCTACGTCCGCGCGCGCTACGGCGTGGGCGACGGCTCCGACATCGGGCGCATCGGCCGCCAGCAGGAGTTCATGGACGCCCTCGCGAAGAAGGCCAAGTCCAAGCTCACCAGCCCCAACGCCCTCTACGGCTTCCTGCAGTCGGCGACCAAGTCGCTGACCACCGACCCCGACCTGGCGGGCATCCAGCCGCTGTACGGCCTGGCCGACGAGCTCAAGGGCGTCCCCAGCGACCGGCTGGCCTTCCTCACCGTGCCCAACTACCCGCGCGAGGCGGACGTCCCGACCGACAAGGCCAATGTCGTCTGGCAGTACCCGCAGGCCAGCGACCTGTTCACCTCGCTGGCCCGGGACAGGGAAGTCAGCAAGGCGCAGTTGACGGCGCGGACGAAGAACCTGGTGTACGCCTCCGCGGTGCGCGTCCAGGTCCTCAACGCCACCGGGGTGCAGGGGCGGGCCGCCGCCGTCGCGGAGAAGCTGCGGGCGGCCGGGTTCAGCGTGGTCGGCACGGGCAACGCGCCCCGCACGTCGGCCACCACGACGGTGTCGTACCCCGCCGGGCAGGAGCGGCAGGCCGCCGTGCTGGCCGGCTGGCTGCCCAAGGCGGGCTCCAGGCAGGACGCCTCCGCGCAGGCCGGCTGCGTCACCCTGGTCGTCGGGCAGGACCTGAAGGCCGACACCCTGAAATGACGCAGCCGGGCCTTTTCAGGACATGGGGATGCGTGCCCGAACAATGCCCCCATGCGACGGAATCCCGTTTATCGGTTGCGTTGTCGGTGTGTCAGCCCGACCTCAGCTGACTGACCGTCAATGTTCATCCCCGCACGGGTCTTGACGGTCGGTGAGCGGTTCGTGCGGTGATACGATCACGCTCGTTTGTAGAGCGGGCGGATGGGTGCACGACGACATCCCCGACTCCTGGGGACGGTCCGGGCGGTGACCCCGGTGCGGGCGGTCCGCCGGTCCACCCGCGTTGACGGAAATTCAGCAACTGGCCGTCAGTCGCCTGAAGAGAGTCTTATGACGCATTACATACCGGACCCGGTGGCCGGGATTCTCCTCGTCGCCGTCATCGCCGCCATTGCGCTCGTGGTACGCCAGCGCAAGGCGGCACGCGCCTTAAGGCAGGAGATCGCCGGCCTCCGTTCCCACTACTCCGAGCTGGAGAACCAGTACACCCAGTCGGTGCAGGCGGCGCAGGAGCGCGCCGACGACGCGACCAAGACCGTACTGAAGTCGGCCATGCGGACCCTGCAGGGCCTCGCCGCCGAACAGCAGTTGATCGTGTCGCGGCTGCAGACCAAGTACGGCGAGTCGGTCATCCTCCAGGACCTCCTGGAGATCGACCACACCAACTCCCAGTTCGGCCGCCGCGCCCAGTCCATCGCCGTGCTCTGCGACGGCTGGCTCGGCCGGCAGCGCGAGGTGGCCTCGGTCTACGACGTAGTGCGCAGCGCGCAGGGCAGGATCCGCCACTACCGGCGGGTGGAGATCCTCTCCCAGGTCGACTTCGGCATCACCAGCCGCGCGGTGGAGCCCGTGGCGCTGGCCCTCGCCGAGCTGCTCGACAACGCCACCAGCTACTCCAGCCCCGACACGGTCGTGGAGATCAACATCCGCACCGTGCCCAAGGGCATCTGCATCGTCGTCGACGACGCCGGTGTCGGCATGAACGACGAGGAGCGCGTCCGCGCCGAGAAGCTGCTGTCCACCGAGCGCGTCTCCGGCGTCGCCGGCCTCGGCAACCCGCCGCAGTTCGGGTTCGCGGTGATCGGCGTGCTCGCCGAGCGCTTCGGCTTCGAGGTCTCCGTCGACTCCACGTCCCCGTACGGCGGTGTGCGCGCGGTGCTGCTGCTGCCCCACGACCTGCTCACCAGCGCGCCCGAACAGCGGGAGCCCGCCCCGGTCCTGCCCGCGGTCGCCACCACGGCGGGCCTCGGCGGTCCCGAGCCGGCCCTGGGCGGCACCACCACCGCGGACGGCCTGCCCAAGCGGCGCCGCAAGCGCCCCATGGCGGTCGTGCCGAGCACGCCCTCGGCCGCGCCCGCCCCGCCCCCCGCCGCCCCGGCCGGTACCTCCCGGCGCAGCGGCGCGGAGTCGGCGGCGATCATGGGTGCCTTCCAGCGGGGTACGCAGTCGGGCCGGGCCACTCCGGCGGAGACCGACATGACGAGCAGCACCCGTGGTGCGAGCAGTGAAGGGCATGAGATCTCGTGAACGATCTGTCATGGATGCTGGACAGCGCCCTGGAGATTCCCGGGGCCCTGCACGCGGTGCTGATCTCCGCGGACGGCCTGCTGATGGCCCGCACCAAGGATTTCGACAAGGACAACGCCGACCGGGTGGCCGCCGCGATGAGCGGGGTGCAGTCGCTCAGCCGCTCCCTGGGGTTCTTCTGCGAGGGCGTCAACCAGCAGTGGCGGCAGACGCTCGTGGAGTTCGACGGCGGCTGGGTGTTCCTGATCTCGGCCGGTGAGGGCGCCTACCTCGGCGTGTCCGCCTCCCCGGACGTCGACATGGCGGACATCACCTTCCGCATGCAGCAGCTCGTCGGCCAGCTCGGCAAGGCGCTCACCACGCCGCCGCGCGAGAACCTCGGCGCGCGCTCATGACCGGATACGACGAACTGGAGCCGCAGACGCCCGAATTAGTGCGTCCGTACGTCATCACCAAGGGGCGCGGGCTGCCCGCCGAGGACCAGCTGTCGCTGATCACCCTGGTCACGGCGACGGCCGACCACCGGCAACGGCCGACCCGTCTGTCACCGGAGGAGCAGAAACTGCTGGACCTGTGCGCGGCCGGCTACCTCTCGGTCGCCGAGATCGCGGGCCACACCCAGCTGCCGCTCGGCGTGGTGAAGATCCTCCTCGCGGCCCTCACCGAGGGCGGCTACCTCATCACCCGTCCGCCCGTGCAGCGGGCCCCCCTCGCCGACCGGGACATCCTGGAGGAGGTGCTGAATGGTCTCAGGGCCAAGTTTGGATGAGGCGGCGTACGTCCGCGGCGGCGCCACCCAGACCGCCGTCAAGATCCTCGTGGTGGGCCACTTCGCGGTCGGCAAGACCACGTTCATCGGGGCGATCTCCGAGATCGAGCCGCTGTCCACCGAGGAGACGATGACCCGGGCCGCCGAGTCCGTCGACGACCTCAAGGGCGTCCAGGGCAAGACCACCACCACGGTCGCCATGGACTTCGGCCGGCTCACCATCAGCGACCGCGTCGTGCTCTACCTGTTCGGCACGCCCGGCCAGCAGCGCTTCGTGCAGATGTGGGAGGACATGGCCCGCGGCGCGCTCGGCGCGCTGGTGCTCGTCGACCCCGAGCGGCTGGCCGACTCCTTCGCCGTGATCGACCTGATCGAGCAGTACGGCCTCGACTACGCCATCGCCGTCAACCGGTTCGACGGCAGCACGCCCCGCGACGAGTCCGCCCTGCGCGAGGCCCTGGACCTCCTCGACGACACCCCCGTCGTCACCTGCGACGCGCGCGACGAGCGGTCCTCCGCCGAGGCACTCATCACCCTCGTCCGCCACCTGCAGGACCGCGCCCACTAGGAGCCACCCCCTTGGACGACCACTCCACCCCCGTGCCCCCGCCGGGGTGCCCGGCGCACCACTCCGGTGCCCGAGTGCCCCTGTACGGGGCCGAGTTCGCCGCGGACCCCCAGGCGTACTACGCCTACCTGCGCCACTACGGCCCCACCGCGCCCGTCGAGCTCGCCCCCGGTGTCGAGGCCACCCTCGTCACCGACTACGCGACCGCGCTGCAGTTGCTGCAGGACTCCGCCTCGTTCCGCAAGGACGCCCGCCGCTGGCGCGCCCTGGGCGAGGGCAAGGTCCCGCCGGACAGCCCGGTCGCGCCCGTGCTGGCGTACCGCCCGAACGCCATGTTCAGCGACGGCGCCGAACACCTGAGGCTGCGTCAGGCAATCACCGACAGCATGGCCAAGGTGGACCCCCGCAAGGTCAGCCAGGCCACCGCGCGCGTCTCCGACTTCCTCATCTCCCAGTTCGGCGGCCGGGGTTCGGCCGACCTGCTGGGCGACTACGCCAAGCAGCTCCCGCTGTTCGTCTTCAACGAGCTCTTCGGCGTCCCCGCCGACATCGGCGACCGCGTGGTGTTCGGCATCGCCGGCATGTTCGACGGCGTCAACGCCGAGAAGGCGATGGGCGTGCTGTTCACGGCCGTCGGTGAACTGGTCGCGCTCAAGCGGAGCCGGCCCGGCGACGACGTCACCACCTGGCTGATGCAGCACCCGGCGCAGCTCACCGACGAGGAGATGGTCCACCAGCTGGCGCTGCTGATGGTGGGCGGCAACGAGCCGCTGCGCAACCTCATCGGCAACACCCTGTACCGGCTGCTCACCCACGACGCGTACGCCCACCAGGGCGGGCTGATCGACGAGGCGATCGACGACACGCTGTGGGAGAACCCGCCCATGTCCAACCTGGCCCCGCACTACCCGGTGGCCGACATGGAGTTCGGCGGGACCCGGCTGCAGGCCGGCGACCTGCTGCTGGTCAGCTTCGCCGCCGCCAACACCGGTCCGGCGCTGACCGCCGCCCGGCAGGCCGGCAGCAACCGGGCGCACCTGGCGTGGAGCGCGGGCCCGCACGCCTGCCCCTCCAAGGAGCCCGCCCGGCAGATCACCGTCACCGCGATCGAGAACCTGCTGAACAAGCTGCCCGACGTGGAGCTCGCGGTGCCCGCGGACAGCCTGACCTGGCGGCCCGGTCCGTTCAACCGCGGACTGGCCACCCTGCCCGCCCGGTTCACCCCGGTCGATGTCGCGCGCCGCTCCTCGGCCGCGGCCCCGGACGACACCTCCGCGCGCCAGGAAACGGTCGCCGTGACGGACCGCAAGCCCGAACGCGGTGGTATGTGGAGCCAGTTCCTCAACTGGCTGACTAGGTGATTCACGCAACATCCACCAACTCATCACCGTCGCATGACGATTCAACCTCTTGGGTAGTGAGCAACGCGGTCATCCGTGTTGCTCACGAGTCGAAGGAGGTGTCGTGGACCCCATGTCCACCGATGCCGTTCACCTACCCCGGCCCCTCGTCGTGCTCCCCCCGATACCCGCCCACGACGGCGGGTATCTTCTTGTCCGGCCGACCGGCCGGCGGTCGGAGGCGTGGTGAGAGCCGGCGGCGACGGCACACCCACGCTCCCCGAGGCAGCCTCGCTCGGCGGCCACACCGCCCGGCAGCTCCTGCGGCTGTGCGAGGTCGCGGGCCTCGACGGGAGCGACGCCGCCGCCTACGCACGTGTCCTGCTGGAGGCCCTGGGCCCGGCGGCCGAGCGGCCGCTGGACCTGCCGCCGCCCCACCTTTCCTTCCTCTCCGACGACCACACCCCGGTCGAGTTCTCGCTGTCCTTCGTGCCGGACGCCGCCCCGACCCTGCGGGTGCTGCTGGAGCCGGGGTGCGGCGCAGGCACCCTGGCCCGCAGCGGCCGCACGGGGCTGCGGTTCCTGCGGGAGACGGCGCGTCGCTGGGCCTTCCCGACCGACCGGCTCGACGAGCTGGAGGACCTGTTCTTCCCGGCCGAACCCGAGGGACCCCTGGCCCTGTGGTGCGCGCTCGAGCTGCGGCCCGGCGGCGTGCCCCGGGTGAAGGCGTACCTCAACCCGGCGGCCCGCGGCGCCGACCGCGCCGCCGACACCGTACGGGAGGCGCTCGTCCGGCTCGGTCACGGCCGGGCGTTCGCCGCGCTGCCCGAGGGCGACCGGCACCTGTTCGTCGCCCTCGACCTCGGGGACTGGGACGCGCCGCGGGTGAAGGTCTACCTGGCCCACCAGGACCTTTCGGCCCCCGAGGCGGGTGCACTGTGCCGGACCGCCGGGGGACCGCCGGCCGAGGAGACAGAAACGTTCTTCCGCATCGCGTCCGGACTCGGCCCCAGGGACGATGCGGACACCGGACCGGGCAGACGGCCCACCCGCCGGCCCGTCCAGTCCTGCCACGCCTTCACCGAGACGGCGACCGGACGGCCCAGCGGCTTCACCCTGCACGTGCCGGTCCGGGATTACGCCGCCCACGACGGCGAGGCCCTGGCCCGCGCCTCGGCCCTGCTGCACCGCCACGGCATCGACGACGGGGTCCTGCACGAGGCCACCCGGGCCCTGACCGCCCGCCGCCCGGAGGACGGCGTGGGCCTCGTCGCCTACCTGTCCGCCGCCCACCAGGACGGACACCCGCCGCGGGTGACGACGTACCTCTCCTGCGAGGCGTACCACGTCCGTCCCCCGGCCCCTCTGCGGGCGGGGCGATCCGTGGCCGCCCGGGTCACCCACCAGGTGCTGTCTCCTCGGTCGGCGGCGGGGTCCGCAGGATGATTCTCCCGCGACGCCCGCCCTGCGACGCCCGCCGGGCGGGCAGGGCGCCGCCGCGGACGTGAGCACCACCAGCCCGGCGTACCGCGAACCGGCCTACCGAGTGTCGAGCGCCTTGTCGAGGGTGAGGGTCGCGTCGATCAACGCCAGATGCGTGCAGGCCTGCGGGAATTTGCCCAGTTGGCGGCCGGTCGGGTCGATCTCCTCCGAGAACAGGCCCAGGTGGTTCGCGTACCCCATCATCTTCTCGAACACCAGCCGTGCCTTCTCCGTCCGCCCACGATCCCCGACAACGCGAACTGGAAGGCCCACAGAACGGTCACGACGAGACACGCCCGAGCCGCAGCGGGAGACCGCCGGAGCCCCGGCCGCTGTCTCACACCTCCCGCAACTCCTGCAGGTACGGTGCGAAGTTGACCTGTATCGACGCGCCTTCGCGGCTGCCGTACTGGCCGGCGATGCCCCCGAGGTACGTGGCGATCTCCTTGCGCATGACCTCCGGCTCGGGCAGCACCGCCTCGCCCGTCGCCAGCCGCGCCGCCCAGTCCGCCTGGGCCTCCACGAGCCGGGTGATCGACCCGTGCGGACGGACCAGCCCGATGAAGAACAGCCCCGGGTGGTCGGGCGCGACGACCCGCTTGTACAGCTCGACCGCGCCCTGGGGGCCGATCGGGCAGCCGTCGGGCAGGAAGGGGAACGCCATGCGGTACCCCGTGCAGTAGACGACGGCGTCGGCGCGCTCGGAGCTGCCGTCGGTGAAGTGCACGCGGTCGCCGTCGAGCCGGTCGATCGCCGGCCTGGGCACGACACCGCCGTGGCGGATCCGGCTGAGGATGTCGTCCGAGAGCGTCACGGCCGAGGCGAAGACCGGGTGGTCGGGCTCGGGCAGCCCGTAGTCGGAGAGCTTGCCGCGGGCCACCAGCAGCGCCTGTTCGAGGAAGCGCCGCTGCTCGGCCAGTGACATGGCGGTCCACCAGGGCGCCTCGGCCACCTCGTCCAGCGGGACGCCGAAGAGCTGCTTGGGCAGGATGTGCAGCCCGCGGCGCACCGACAGCAGGGTCCGCTCGGCGTACCGGGAGAGGTCCGCGGCGATGTCCACGGCCGAGGCGCCGAGCCCCACGACGACGACCCGCAGGCCTGCCCAGTCGCTGCCGTCGCGGTAGTCGTAGGCGTGCAGAATCGTTCCCTCGAAGGTCTCGGAACCCGGGGGCAGGGCCGGCAGGAACGGCTCGGTGTTGTGCCCCGAGGCGACGAGCACCTGGTTGAACACACGAGCCGTGCGCGCGCCGTCCGCCGACCGGCTGACCACCGTCCAGGCGCCGCCGGCCGTCGGCCGCACGGACTCCACGGTGGTCTCCAGCTCGATGTCGTCGAGCACGCCGGCCCACTCGGCGTAGGCCCGCAGGTAGGCGGCCATGTCGCTGTGGCGCGGGTAGACCGGGTAGGAGGCCGGCATCGGATGGTCGGCGTAACCGGTGAGCTGCTTCGTGGAGTTGAGGTGCAGCGACAGGTAACCCGGGCCGCGCTCACCCGCGCCGGGCGCCCGCCAGATGCCGCCGACCCCGGCCGACTTCTCCAGGCAGACGAACTCCACGCCCCGCGCCTCGAGGGCGCGTGCCACCGCCAGCCCGGACAGGCCCGCACCGATGACACACACGCTCACGGATTCCCCCACAGGAACGACACCGACCTCTCACGCACGGGCAGGCTGCCCATGCGGAACTCCTCGCACTCTCCCCGCACCGGCGACAAGGATCACAGCGGGACGGTCTTGCGAGAGGGGTGAGGGTATGGCCAAAGCCTCGCGGGACGGGTGGCGCCGGGCAGGGCTGACCTGCGCCGACCCGGAAAATGCCGGGTGGCCGACCCGTTCGACGCGGCATCATGGGCGGGCCACACCGAGGGGGAGCACCATGTCCGTCACCAACGTCCTGCTGTCCGGCATCGTCGGCTCGACCGCCTACGGACTCGCCCGCGCGGGCTCCGACGTGGACCGCCTGGGCCTGTTCGCCGCGCCCACCGAGGACCTGCACGGCCTGCACCGGCCGGCCGAGTCCCACGTCAGCACCGCCCCCGACCGCACCCTGCACGAGGCGGCCAAGTGGTGCCGCCTCGCCCTCGGCGGCAACCCGACGGTGATGGAACTCATCTGGCTGCCCGACGCGTTGTACGAGGTCCGCACCCCGCTCGGCGACGAACTCATCGGCATCCGCGCGTCCTTCCTGAGCGCCGGCCGGGTCCGCGACGCCTACCTGGGCTACGCCACCCAGCAGTTCCGCAAGCTCCTCTCGCGCAGCGCCGGTCCGCTCCCGCCGGAGACCCGGGGCCGCACCGCCAAGCACGCCCGTCACCTCAGGCGGCTGTGCGAGCAGGGCTTCGAGCTGTACCGCACGGGGGAGTTGACCATCCGGGTCGACGACCCGGACGCCTACCACCGCTTCGGCGAGCAGGTCGCCGCCGACCCCGCGGTCGCCGAGCCGCTGCTCCGACGCTTCGAGGCGGCGTTCGCCGAGACCCGCAGCGCCCTGCCGGACGTCCCCGACGAGGCCCCGGCGGAGGCGTGGCTGCGCCGGGTGCGCCGCACCTTCTACGCCGCACCGCGCGCCTGACGGAGGAAATTCCCGCGCCCCGCCCGCCCGTTCCTCCCTACACTCACCCCATCGCGCCGCCCACGACCGGGGGCGCGCCGTACCGTGACGAGCGAGGGGAGCCCGGCCATGCGCACGCACCGTGCCGTCGTCGCTCCCCGTCAGTGGTCCGAGGTGATCCTCGTGTCCTGGGCCGTCCGGTGCCCGCGGCGCGGCCGGCACCGGATGCCCTGACGTACCCCCAGCCCCCGGACGGGGCCTGCTGCCAACCGACGTGGGCAGGCCGGACGTTCGGCGTGTCGGCGTCCGCCGCACGGCTCGGGACGGTGACGCCGGGGCGCATCGCGCAGCCCGTTTCCCGGATCACCCCGAAAGGCCGAGGGCCATGCGCACTCCCTCTCTGCCCACCACCCCGACCACCCGCCCGTCCGCCGTCCGCAACCTGGGCATCCTCGCCCACGTGGACGCAGGCAAGACCACCCTCACCGAGCGGATCCTGTACGCCACCGGCACCACGCACCGGCGCGGCGAGGTCCACGACGGCACCACCGTCACCGACTTCGACCCGCAGGAGCGCGACCGCGGCATCACCATCTTCGCCGCCGCGGTGAGCTGCGACTGGGCCGGACACCGCATCAACCTGATCGACACCCCCGGGCACGTCGACTTCGCCGACGAGGTGGAGCGCGCGCTGCGGGTGCTCGACGGCGCCGTGGCGGTGTTCGACGCGGTCGCGGGCGTGGAGCCGCAGAGCGAGTCCGTGTGGCGGCAGGCCGACCGGCACGGCGTGCCCAGGATCGCGTTCGTCAACAAGATGGACCGGGCGGGCGCCGACCTCGACGCGGCCGTCGCCTCCCTGCGGGAACGGCTGCACCCGGCCCCGCTGGTCGTGCACCTGCCGATCGGGACGGAGGAGGGCTTCGTCGGCGTCGTGGACCTGGTGCGGATGCGCGCCCTGGTCCGCGCCGAGGGCGACGCCTCGGCGACCGAGGGACCCGTGCCGGACGCGCTGCGGGAGGAGGCGCTGCGCAGGCGCCGCCTGCTGGAGGAGGCCGTCGCCGAACGCCATCCGGCGGCGCTGGAGGAGTTCTGCGACCGGGAGGTGCTCTCCGCCGCGACGCTCACGGGCGCCCTGCGGGACCTCACCCGCAGCGGGGACGGCGTGGTCGTGCTGTGCGGCTCCGCCTACCGCGACCGCGGTGTGGAGCCCCTGCTGGACGCCGTGGTCGCCTACCTGCCGTCGCCCCTGGACGTACCGCCCGTGCGCGGCCGCAACGGCGGGGCCGAGGAACGGCGGGCGGCCGACCCCGGCGCCCCGTTCGCCGCGCTCGCCTTCAAGGTGAACGCGACCCCGACGGGCCGCCTGACCTACCTGCGCGTGTACGCGGGCACGCTGGAGAAGGGAGACGTCGTGTGGGACCCGACCGCCCGCCGCACCGAGCGCGTCGGCCGTGTCCTGCGGGTCCAGGCCGACCGGCACGTCCCGCTGGAGCGGGCGGTGGCCGGGGACATCGTGGCCGTCGTCGGGATGCGGTCGGCGCGGGCGGGGACCACCCTGTGCGCGCCGGACGCCCCGGTCGTGCTGGAACCGCCCGGCGTGGCCGAGCCGGTGGTGTCGGTGGCCGTGGAGGCGCGCCGCCGGGCCGACGCCGGCCGGCTGGCGCCCGCGCTCGCCCGGCTCACCGAGGAGGACCCCTCGCTGGTGGTGCGCACCGACGACGAGACCGGGCAGACGGTCCTGTCGGGCCTGGGCGAGCTGCACCTGGAGGTGGCGGTGGAGAAGGTGCGCCGCACCCTCGGCCTGGAGGTCGCCGTCGGGCGGCCGCGGGTCACCTACCGGGAGACGGTCGGGCGCGGGGTGACCGGGACGGTGTACCGGCACGTCAAACAGGACGGCGGGGCCGGTCAGTTCGCGCACGTGGTGCTCGACGTGGAGCCGTGGGAGGAGGAGTTCGCCTTCCGCTCCGCCGTGGTCGGCGGGCGGGTGCCGCAGGAGTACGTCCGCGCCGTGGAGGCCGGCTGCCGGGACGCCCTCGCCGAGGGGCCCCTCGGCGGCCACCGGGTCACCGGGCTGCGGGTCACCCTCACCGACGGGGCGACCCATGTGAAGGACTCCTCGGACACCGCGTTCCGCACGGCGGGCCGCCTCGGGCTCCGACAGGCCCTGCGCTCCTGCGCGATGGTCCTGCTGGAGCCGGTCGCCGAGGTCACGGTCACCGTGCCCGAGGACGCCGTCGGCGCGGTCCTCGGCGACCTGGCGGCCCGGCGCGGCCGGGTCACCGGCTCGGTGGTGCGGGCCGGCGCCGCGGTGGTCACCGCGACCGTGCCGCTGGCCGAACTGTTCGGCTACGCCGCCCGGTTGCGCGGCCGCACCCAGGGCCGGGGCACGTTCACGGCCCGGCCCACCGGGTACGCCCCGGCCCCCGCGGACCGCTAGACACCGGCCACGGAGGCGGAGGCTGAGGCCGACGTCGCGCCCCGCACGCGTTCGCGTGCGGGGCGCGACCCCGGTTCACGGGAACGACACCACCGTGGACGGCACGGTCGAGGTGCCCGAGGTGGGCGCCCCGGTGTCGTTGATGACGTGCGCGTACTGGCCCTGGCCGCCCAGGGAGATCACCAGCAGGTCGTGGAACTTCACGCCGGGCCGCTCGGGGGCGGCGAAGCCGTGGTGCTGCACGATCGTCGGGTCGACGTTGTAGAAGCAGTAGCTGCCCAGGCCCCACGCCTCGTGGGTGCGGACGTGGTCGCCCACCTTGTAGGCGGCGTAGCCGTTGACCGCGCCGTTCTGGATGGCGGCCTGGTTCGGGGCGTCGTAGGCCTTCTCGTTCTGGAAGAAGATCGTGCGGCCGCGCTCGCCGTACCACTGGACGTCGTACTTGTTGAAGTGCTCCACGAACAGGCCCGTGCACAGCACGTCGTCGCCGTGGACGACCACGCCGTAGTCGGCGCGGTTGGTCTCCCAGCCGACGCCCTCGCCGTGGTCGGCCCGCCAGACCCAGGTGTGGTCGACGATGGTGTGCCGGCTGTTGACCACCATGCTGGTGGTGGCCCGGCCGGGGCCCGCGCCGCCGATCCGCACGAACACGTCCTGCACGGTGGTCGGGTTGGCGGAGTGGTCCCGGTGGGCGCCCTTCGGCCCGACCTCCAGCAGCGTGTCCGAGGTGACCGGCCCGGCGTCGATCAGGAAGCCGGCCAGCCGGACGCCGTCGACGTCGGCCACCTTCAGCGCCGTGGCGCCGTGGTCCGGGAGCAGGGTGGCGTACCCGAGGCCCAGCACCACGGTGTCGGGCCGGTTCACCCGGATCGGCCGGTCCAGGCGGTAGATGCCCGGCGTCAGCAGCAGGTGCAGCCCCTGGGCGAGCGCCCGGTTCAGCGTGGCCGCGTCGTCGCCGGGGCGGGCCACGTAGAAGCGGGACAGCGGCAGGGACGTGCCGCGGGGGGTGCCGTTGCCCCAGGAGACCCCGCGCGCGTTCCGGCGCAGGGCGGGCAGGAACACCCGGTACCCGTCGCGGCCGACGTACAGGAACGGCTTCTCGCGGGAGACGGGCGTGGTCTCGAGCGTGGTGTACGGCGGGTTGGGGAAGCCCTGCGCGGGCGCCCCCTCGACGCCCGAGAAGACCATGTTCCACACGCCGTTGAGCCAGCTGCCGATCGCGCTGTCCCGGGTGTACCACTGCTGCTGGGAGTACGGGCCGACCTGGCCCTCGATGCGGCTGTCCGCGATGTAGCCGCCGCTCGCCCAGCCGTAGCCGCTCGGCGCGAGGTTGAGGCCGCCGCGCACGTGCATGCGGCGGAACGGGGCCGCCTGGGCGACCGCCCACCGGTTGGTGCCGTCGGTCGGGACCAGGGCGAGGTTCTCCGCCGAGCGCCAGAAGTTCTGCGTGGCGTTGCCGCCGAACCACCCGGCGTCGACCGTGACGTCCCCGTTGATGGTCGTGTCGTCGGGGGAGAGGCCGAGGCCCGCGATCGAGGTGTAGAAGCCGAGGCGGGCGGTGAGGCCCTGGTAGGTGCCCGGCTTGAACAGCAGCGCGTAGCGGCCGGTGCCGAACTGCGCCGACTCCTGCTCGGCGAACACCGCGTCCAGGCGGTCCTGGATGCCGGGCGTCGAGGGATCGAAGACCAGGACGTTCGGCCCGAGGTCACCGCCGCCGCGCAGCGGGCGGGAGGCGCGGGCCGGGGCGGCGGCCACCGCCGGCGTGGACAGGGCGGCCAGGGCCGGCACGGACGCCGCGGCGGCGCCGAGCACGGTCCTGCGGCCGAGGGCGCGCCGGCCGGTGGCGGGCCGGTCGGCGTCGGAGGACTGCGGGGGAACAGCGGGCATGGGGCGGCTCTTCCTGGTCGGGAACGAAGCAGGAACCCTCAGATACCGAAGGTGCGGGGAACCTTCGGGAACAGAAGGGGACAGCGTCTTGAGAGCGCTCTCTCGGCCGCCGATGCTTCACTGCGTGAACGAACACGTCAAGATGTCGGACACGACTTCCTCTCATGTTCCCGTCGTGCTGCTCAAACCCTTGACGCTTCTGCTTCGGGGGGTTTAACTCACGTCCTAAATTAAGCCATGACGGGACCCGGGAAGGGACACCACCAGCCATGCGCACCATCCGAGCCGCGGCCATAGGCGCCGTCACCCTGTCCCTCGCGCTCGCCGCCTCGGCCTGCGGGGGAGGATCGTCGAACGGGGGCGGATCCGACAGCAACCCCAAGACGCTGACCTACTGGGCCTCCAACCAGGGCGCCAGCATCGAGATCGACAAGAAGGTCCTCCAGCCGGAGCTCGACAAGTTCCAGAAGCAGACCGGCATCAAGGTCAAGCTGGAGGTCGTCCCCTGGTCCGACCTGCTCAACCGGATCCTCACCGCCACCACCTCCGGCCAGGGCCCGGACGTGCTGAACATCGGCAACACCTGGTCCGCCTCGCTGCAGGCGACCGGCGCGCTGCTGCCCTGGGACGCCGCCAACTTCGCCAAGATCGGCGGCAAGGACCGCTTCGTGGACGCCGCGCTCGGCTCCACCGGGGCCCAGGGCAAGGACCCGGCCGCCGTCCCGCTGTACTCGATGGCCTACGCCCTCTACTACAACAAGCAGATCTTCGCCGACGCGGGCATCACCAAGCCCCCGGCCACCTGGTCCGAGCTGGTCGCCGACGGCAAGAAGATCCAGGCCAAGGGCAAGCAGGTGATCGGCGCCGAGGGCGCGAACGTGTCGGAGAACATCCACCACGTCTTCGTCTTCGCCAAGCAGCACGGCGCCGACTTCTTCACCCCCGAGGGCAAGCCCGACTTCACCTCCGACGCCGCCGTCGCGGGCGTCAAGCAGTACGTGGACCTGATGGCCAAGGACAAGGTCATCCCGAAGGGCAACGCCGAGTACGCGCAGAACCAGTCGGTCAGCGACTTCGCCAAGGGCAAGACCGCGATGCTGCTGTGGCAGTCCGCCGCCGCCAACCTCAAGTCGCAGGGCCTGAGCGAGTCCGACTACGGCATCGCGCCCGTCCCCGTGCAGTCCGGCACCCCCGGCACCGGCACCCAGGTCAACTCCATGGTCGCCGGCATCAACCTCGCCGTGTTCAAGAACAGCGGCAACCTCGACGGCGCCACGAAGTTCGTGAAGTTCATGACCAGCGACGCCGAGCAGAAGATCCTGAACACCGCCTACAGCTCCATCCCGCCGGTCAAGGGCGCCCAGGCGGACGCCGCCTTCAACAACCAGGCCAACGCGGTGCTGAAGAACACCCTCGCGCAGAGCGCCGCGCCCCTTCCCCAGGTCGCCGACGAGTCGCAGTTCGAGACCGCGGTCGGCACGGCCGTCAAGGAGCTGTTCGCCGACGTCGCCGCCGGCCGCACGGTGACCACGGAGTCGGTCAAGGCGAAGCTCCAGAAGGCCCAGCAGCAGATGCCGACGAAGTGAGCACGATGACGACCACCACCCCGGAGGCGGTCGAGCATCCCGTGCGCAAGAACTCCCCCGGTGCGGCGAGCGGCCCCCGCCGCCGCACCGGGCGGATCCGCCGCCTCGGACTGCCCTACCTGCTCCTGCTGCCCGCCCTGATCCTCGAACTCCTCGTCCACCTGGTGCCGATGGTCATCGGCATCGTGATGAGCTTCAAGGAACTCACCCAGTTCTACATCCGTGACTGGGGCACCGCGCCCTGGTCCGGCTTCGACAACTACCGCATGTCGGTGGACTTCGACGCCCCCGTCGGGGAGGCGCTGCTCCACTCCTTCTTCGTCACCGTCGGCTTCACCCTGCTCTCGGTCGGCCTGTGCTGGCTGATCGGCACGGCCGCCGCGATCTTCATGCAGGACACCTTCCGCGGCCGCGGCCTGCTGCGCGCGCTGTTCCTGGTGCCCTACGCGCTGCCGGTCTACGCGGCCGTCATCACCTGGGTGTTCATGTTCCAGCACGACAACGGCCTGGTGAACCACGTCCTGCACGACCAGCTGCACCTCACCGACAAGCCGTCCTTCTGGCTGATCGGCGACAACAGCTTCTGGGCGCTGCTGACCGTCTCGGTGTGGAAGGGCTGGCCGTTCGCCTTCCTCATCGTCATGGCCGGCCTGCAGAACATCCCCCGCGAGCTGTACGAGGCCGCGGCGCTGGACGGCGCCGGGGTGTGGCAGCAGATCCGCCGGATCACCCTGCCCTCGCTGCGCCCGGTCAACCAGGTGCTGGTGCTCGTGCTGTTCCTGTGGACGTTCAACGACTTCAACACGCCGTACGTGCTGTTCGGCAAGGCCGCCCCGGAGGCCGCGGACCTCATCTCGGTCCACATCTACCAGGCGTCCTTCGTCACCTGGAACTTCGGCACCGGCTCGGCGATGTCCGTGCTGCTCCTGCTGTTCCTGCTCCTCGTGACGGGCGTGTACCTCGCCGTCACCTCGCGCGGACGGAGGGCCGCCGATGTCTAGCCCGCCCGTGGCCAAGTCCCCGATGGCCTCCCCGCGTTCGTTCCTCTGGTCGCGGCGGGTCTTCCTCACGCTGCTCACCGGCTTCGTCCTGGTGCCGGTGTACGTGATGGTCTCCAGCTCGCTCAAGCCGCTGGCCGACGTGACCGGCCGGTTCCGCTGGCTGCCGAGCAGCCTGACCATCCGCCCGTACATCGACATCTGGTCGACGGTCCCGCTGGCGCGGTACTTCGTCAACTCGCTGATCGTGGCGGGCGCGGCGACCGTGTGCTCCGTCGTCATCGCCGTCTTCAGCGCCTACGCGGTGAGCCGCTACCAGTTCCGCGGCAAGCGGGTCTTCACGGTCACCGTGCTGTCGACGCAGATGTTCCCGGGCATCCTCTTCCTCCTCCCGCTGTTCCTCCTCTACGTCAACATCGGCAACGCCACCGGCATCGCGCTGTTCGGCTCGCGCGGCGGACTGATCCTCACCTACCTGACCTTCTCGCTGCCGTTCTCCATCTGGATGCTGATCGGGTACTTCGACTCGGTGCCGCGCGACCTGGACGAGGCGGCGCTGGTGGACGGCTGCGGCCCGCTCGGCGCGCTGTTCCGCATCGTCGTGCCGGCCGCGATCCCCGGCATCGTCGCCGTCGCCGTCTACGCCTTCATGACCGCCTGGGGCGAAGTGCTCTTCGCCTCCGTCATGACCAACGACACCACCCGCACCCTCGCGGTCGGCCTCCAGGGCTACTCCACGCTCAACGACGTGTACTGGAACCAGATCATGGCCGCCTCGCTCGTGGTGAGCGTGCCCGTGGTGGCCGGCTTCCTACTGCTCCAGCGCTACCTCGTCGCCGGGCTGACGGCCGGAGCCGTGAAGTGACCGACTCTCCTCGCTGTGAAGGGACTCCCGTGACCATCGACCTCGACGCACTCCCGCACGACTTCCTGTGGGGCACGGCCACATCGGCCTACCAGATCGAGGGGGCCGTGGCCGAGGACGGCCGTGCGCCGTCGATCTGGGACACCTTCTCGCACACCCCGGGCAAGACCGCGGGCGGCGACCACGGCGACGTGGCCTGCGACCACTACCACCGCTGGCGCGAGGACATCGCGCTGATGCGCCGGCTGGGCGCCAACGCCTACCGGCTGTCGGTCGCCTGGCCGCGGGTGGTGCCCGGCGGCGACGGCCCGCCCAACCCCAAGGGCCTCGACTTCTACGACGAGTTGGTCGACGGGCTGCTCGCGGCGGGCATCACCCCGTCCGTCACGCTCTACCACTGGGACCTCCCGCAGGTCCTCCAGGACCGCGGCGGCTGGCCCGAGCGGGACACCGCCGAGCACTTCGCCGCGTACGCCGCCGTCGTCGCCGACCGGCTGGGCGACCGCGTGCGCCACTGGGCCACGCTCAACGAGCCCCTGTGCTCCGCCTGGATCGGCCACCTGGAGGGCCTGATGGCCCCCGGCCTGACCGACCTCACGGCGGCCGTGCGCGCCTCGTACCACCTGCTGCTGGGCCACGGCCTCGCCGCGCAGGCGCTGCGCGCGGCGGTCCCGGACGCCGAGGTCGGCATCGTCAACAACCTCTCCACCGTCCACGCCGCCTCCGACCGTCCCGAGGACGTCGCCGCCGCGCGCCGGATGGACGGCCACACCAACCGCTGGTGGCTCGACCCGGTGCACGGCCGCGGCTTCCCGGCCGACATGCGCGAGCTGTACGGCGTGGACCTCCCCGAGCAGCCGGGCGACCTGGAGACGATCGCCGCGCCGCTGGACTGGCTGGGCCTGAACTACTACTTCCCGCAGACGGTCGCCGACGACCCCGACGGCCCGGCCCCGTACGTCCGTTCCGTGCGCCGCTCCGGCGTCCCGCGCACCGGCATGGACTGGGAGGTGGACGCGAGCGGCATCGAGACGCTGCTGATGCGCCTGACCGACGACTACGGCGCCCGCCGCCTGTACGTCACCGAGAACGGGTCCGCGTACCCGGACGTCGTCCGCCCGGACGGCACCATCGACGACCCCGAGCGCCAGGAGTACCTGGTCGGCCACCTGGCCGCGTGCGCCTCGGCGGCCCGCCGGGGTGCCCCGCTGGCCGGCTACTTCGCCTGGTCGCTGCTGGACAACTTCGAGTGGGCGTACGGCTACGACAAGCGCTTCGGCCTGGTCCACGTCGACTACCGCACCCAGGCCCGCACGATCAAGGGCACGGGTCACCGGTACGCCGACATCATCCGCAGCCACCGGGACCGGGCGGCCAAGGCCGCCTGAGCCCCGGCCGGGCGGTGGACGACCGCCCGGTCCCGGCCGGCCGGACGGCGACAGCCGTCCGAGCCCTGGTCGTGGTGGGCGCCGGTACGGGAGCCGGCGCCCACCACGAATCCAGCGCGGGGCCCGTCCCCAGGGGCCCCGCACCCCTCCGTACGTCCCTCTTGTTGTGCCATGAGTGCCGCGTGTCCATGCGTGTAAGTGTCATGTACACGTCAAGCACTTGCTGTCCCTCACCCCACTCGAGGAGAGCCGCATGACCACCCGCACCCCCCGCAGACCCCGCGCGCCACGCACCCCGCGCGTCCTGCTGACCGCCCTGGCCGCGCTCACCCTGCTCGCCGCGGGTCCCGCCCTGACCACCCCGGCCGCGGCCGCGCCCACCGCCGCCGCGGCCACCTGGGACACCGACCGCGCGGCCGCCGCCTACGCCGCCGATCCCGCGGCCGTCACCGCCTCCGGCAGCGAGAACGGCGGCAGCGCGCCCGGCCTCGCCTTCGACGGCAACGGCTCCACCCGCTGGTCCAGCAACTTCGCCGACGACGCCTGGATCCGCCTCGACCTCGGCACGACGATCCGCGTCGACCGGGTGGTCCTGGACTGGGAGGCCGCCTACGGCAAGCGCTACGTCCTGGAGGTCTCGAAGAACGGCATGGACTGGACGCCGTTCTACACCGAGACCGCGGGCACCGGCGGCACGGTGACCGCCCACACCTACCCACAGGACGTGACGGGCCGCTACGTCCGCCTGCGCGGCATCCAGCGGGCCACGCCGTACGGCTACTCGCTGTGGTCCTTCCGGGTCTACGGCGGCGAGCCCGCCCCGGCCTCCACGACCCGCGCCAACCTCGCCCTGAACCACCCCGCCTACTCCAACTTCTACCAGCACGCGGGCGTCTCCCCGGCGTTCGTCACCGACGGCGGCTGGCCGGCCAACCTCAAGGACGACGCGAGCCGCTGGTCGAGCGACTGGAACGCGGACCGCTGGGTCTCCGTCGACCTGGGCACCACCTCGACCATCGACACGGTCGACCTCTACTGGGAGGCGGCCTACGCCGTCGACTACCAGCTCCAGGTCTCCGACGACAACCGCACCTGGCGCACGGTGTACCAGCCCCCGGCGTCCGAGGTCGCGGCCCGCCGCGCCGACGTGAAGTCCCCCGGGGACGCGGTCGGCCGGCACGATACGGTCCGCCTGCCCTCGCCCGCCACAGGCCGCTACGTGCGCATGCTCGGCAAGGAACGCCGCTCGTTCTACAACCCCGCACCCGCGACAGCCCAGTTCGGCTACTCGCTCTACGAGTTCCAGGTCTGGGGCACCGGCGGCAGCGCGGCGGCGGCCTACCCGGCCCTGCCCGGCGAGCAGCAGGGCACGTACCAGACCACGTTCTTCGACGACTTCACCACCGGCTCGCTCGACCGCTCCAAGTGGCGCGTGGTGCGCACCGGCACGGAGATGGGCCCGGTCAACGGCGAGTCCCAGGCGTACGTCGACTCCCCGGACACCATCCGCACGGAGAACGGCAGCCTGGTCCTGCGCGCCAAGTACTGCAAGGGCTGCACCCAGGCGGGCGGCGGCACCTACGACTTCACCTCCGGCCGCATCGACACCCACACCAAGTTCGACTTCACCTACGGCCGGGTGAGCGCCCGCATGAAGCTCCCGGTCGGCGACGGCTTCTGGCCCGCGTTCTGGCTCCTCGGCTCCAACGTCGACGACCCGTCGGTGTCCTGGCCCGCCTCCGGCGAGACCGACATCATGGAGAACATCGGCTACGCCGACTGGACCAGCAGCGCCCTGCACGGCCCCGGCTACTCCGCCGACGGCAACATCGGCGCCCGCCAGACCTACCCGAACGGCGGCCGCGCCGACCAGTGGCACACCTACGCGGTGGAGTGGACCCCGACGGCAATGCGCTTCTACGTCGACGACCGGCTGGTCCAGGAGACCTCCCGCACGGTGCTGGAATCGACCCGCGGCCAGTGGGTCTACGACCACAACCAGTACGTCATCCTCAACCTCGCCCTCGGCGGCGCCTACCCGGCCGGCTGGAACAAGGCGACCACCCCGTACTGGGGCCTGCCGCAGTCCAGCGTGGACCGGATAGCGGGCGGGGGAGTGCAGGCGGAGGTGGACTGGGTGCGGGTGGAACAGAAGCGGTAACCGGCACCAGCGGGCGTGTCCGGCCTCAGGGCACCTCGGGCCGGGTGAGCGCCCGCCCGTACGGCTCCCCCGTCCGCCGGGCGTACGCCAACCGCTCGCGCACCTCCCGCAGGGTGCGCGGGCGGTAACCGGGGCCACCACAGCAGCTCTTGTGGAAGCGGACACCGGCGTGCAGCAGCACGGACAGCACCCGCCACCCCTCGGTGTCCCGCCGCGCCGGCACGGCGAACGCCGACCCGACATGGGTCAACTCCCGCCCGCACCGGGGACACCGCCGCACCCAGGACCCCGCGTACGGCTGCTTGTAGGAAGCCCGGCAGGGCAGGCAGACGTAGGAGGTCTTGGCGTGGGACATGCGCACCAGGGTAGGCAGGGGCCGCGGCGGTGAGCCAGGGGATTACCCGGCGTCCGCCCCTGGGACGGACGGACGGACGGGAAAGCGGAAGCGGCGGGATGCACCCCGGAGCGGCGCCGTCCGGAGCCGTACGCGAAAATGTGTACGCACGAGGGGCGCCGACCTGGCAACATGGGCCGCCGCACTGTGCGTTGCGGCGCCGTGCGGCGCATGTCCTGGTCGAAGTGGTCCTGATCGAGGGGGAAACCGTGGCGGACTGGATCTACATCCTCAACCCGCACAGGGACGTCCTGGACCAGGAACCGTGCGACAAGGAGAAGATCCTCGGGCTCGCGCAGGAGGATCCGGAAGCGGAGTTCTGGCTCAGCCGGCGCAACCGCATGGTGCCCGGGGACCGCGTCTGGTTCTTCTTCACCAGCCCCGACGCGGCCATCGCCGCCGTGGGCGAGGTCGACGAGGAGCCCCGGGTGGACCCCGACGACCCCGACGTCTCCTACCTGGTCCCGGTCACGCTGCTCGCCGACGCCACGAAGGCGCTGTACCGCGCCCCGGTCGGCCGCGACGAACTCGGCCTGGGCCAGGTCCGCTCGGTACAGAAGGTGAAGCCGGCCGCCCTCCCGGTCCTGCTGGCCCGCGCGGGCCTCTGACGGGGCGGACCCGGCGTCGCCGTACCGCCCGACCGACGTCGGGGGCTCGCGCCGGCGTGTATAGGCTGCTGCCGTGCCGCACGCCAAGGATGACCAACGTGACCTCGTGTCACGGCAGTCCCGCGTCCGAGGAATGATGCTGGGCCTGGCACTTGGGGAGACCGTCGGATCGGCCCGCGGCGCTGTGGCGCCAACGGGTCCGCTGTGGGCCGGGGTCGGCACCCAGCTCGCCTGCTTCACCGCCGAGGGCGTCGTCCGCGCACAGGTACGCAACGACCACAAGGGCATTTGCTACGCGCCTGGCGTGGTCCTGCATGCCTACTGCCGCTGGGCCTACCTCCAGGGCGTCGAGACGCAGAAAATGCTCGCCCGCTGGAACTCGCCCGGCGACAGGCCCTGGCCGGACGGCTGGCTCGCGGGCGTGCCGGCCCTGGCCGAGCGGCGCGGCAGTGCCCCCGCGACCGTGGCGGCCCTGTCCCGTGTCGACGAGGGCGAGGAGGCGATGGCCACTCCCAGCCGCGGCGCGCATGCGCTGACCCGCAGTCTCCCCGTCGCGGTCACCGGCGTGCAGGGCATCGCCCTGGTCGACGCGCTCGCCGGGCTCACCCACGGCGACCGGGCCGCCCGCGACGCCGCCGTCCACGCCGCCCTCCTGACCCGCCACTGCCTGACGCGTCCGATTCCGCACCGCAGCCCTTACGCGCCGTTCGACGGGGTTCTCCGGGAAGCCCTGGACGCGGGCCTCTCGGCCCTGCCGTCGGAGGCGCGGAGCCTGACCGAGCAGCAGCACGACCGGCTGAGGGCGGCCTTCCACCAAGCGGTCGAGGCACCGGCCGATCCGGCCCACCTGACCCGCCTCGCCCCCGACGCCACCGCGCCGGCGGCCCTGCTCGGCGGCATCTACGCGGCCGCCTCCTTCCCGCACCCCGCCGACCTGCGCAGCGCCATGGCGTTCGCGGCGACCGCCCCATCGGGCGACTCCGTGGCCTGCGTCACCGGTGCCCTGCTCGGCGCGGCCCACGGCGCCGAGTCCCTCCCCCCGGACCTGGTCACCCGCCACGAACTCGCCTGGATCCTCGACACCTTGGCTCGCGACCTGGTGCTGCAGTTCGACGACCCCCCGAGCGGCAGCGAGTACGTCGAGGGATGGGACCCACACTGGTGGAACCGGTATCCGGGCTGGTGATCCACCGCGAGGGCCGGGCCGTCGGGCCCCTCTGGAACGCCGGGCCGTCAGCGGAGATCGGGGCCGCCCGCCTCGGCCAGCTCGCCGAGCACACTGATCTCCTCATCGGCGTCGCCCGGAACGTCCGAGTCTTCGTCGGTGATCGGTCCGGATGCCTCACCATCGGCGAGGTGCGGGTACTTCTCCAGGAGGAACCTGCGCCGGTACGCCATGTCGGCGGCATCGACTATTCCCTCGAGCGTGGCCCAGTTGAGGGTGCTGCCCACGACGATCCCGAAGGCCGGTACGGCCTTCCCGAGACCCTTTTTGGTGAGACGGAAGCCGAAGGCCTTCGCGAATTCCTTGGAGACCTTGGTGACCACCGAGTCACCGAGGACCTCCCAGGTCTTGCCGCGGAAGAGGGCCTGGGTGAGACGCGAGATGTCGGCCATCGCGGCGTTCTTGGCAGTGGCCGAACTCGCCGTGCCGACGTTGATGACGGACATCACGAAGAGTTTCTCGGCGGGTTCTTCCGGGTCGTAGCCGTAGAACAGCGAGATCTGGCCGACGGCACGCGACGCGAGTCCGATCACGGCTGCGGTGTCGGCAGCGAAGGCGCCGGCGATCGCGCCTCCGGAAGGTGCTGCGGTGGCACCTGCCGAGGCAGCGAGGACGAGTTCTCCTCCTGAAATCACAAGGCCCGCACCCGCTCCCGAGAGCGCAGCCGCGGCCGGGTAGTACCAGCTCGCCTTCCGCCCACGGACGGCGTCGACCTGTTCGAGGTCGAGTCGGCGCAGCTCGTCGAGAGACTCGACCTCGTGCCCGCGCTTCTGGTGGAGCGCCAGTACGCGAGGGGCGGAGAGTCCCGCTCGCGAGACCCGCCCCAGGGTCTGTCGTACGGACTGGACAGCCGTGCCGCTCCAGTCCGGCAGGGCGTCCGCGGCTCCGCGCGCCGTCGTGCCCACCTTATGGGCGCCCTTGGCGACCATGTCCTGGCCCCGCGCTACCGCCGACTGGGCCCGGGGATGCTTCTCCAACTGCTTCGCGACGCGCTTGCCGAACCCGGTGGCGCCCCTGGCCACGTGCTCGCCGGCGTTGCTCATCGCTCGGGACATCGGGCGGCCCTTGTACTGCTGGATGGACTGCCACGCCGCGAGTTCGTATGCGGAGGGCAACAGGTCAGCCGGCGGCGGGTCTTGGGGAGTGCTCATGGTTCGGGAACTCCTGTCGTCGAAGCGGGCTGTGAACGGGGTGCTCAGGACCGTGGCCCTGGGCCCGGGGTGCCTTGAGGCACGTCGAAAGGCCGTTGGGGGGCGTTCCGCCGCACGAAAGCCGACGGACCCGTCAGTCGACGTCCGGCCGTGCCCGGCGCAATCAGCCGTGATCGTCCTCACCTCATCCCCCGAGGGAGAAGGGTAGTACCGCGCCCGTGTCAGTAAGAGGCCTCCCGCCAAACCCAGTTGCCCGCCCCGCCCCGCCGCTGCCACCCTCCCCCCATGCCCACCTTCACCACCCCCGACGGCACCCGGCTCACCTACCACCTCCTGGGAGACGCGGGGGAGGGCGCGGGTGCGACGCCGCTCGTCTGTCTCCCCGGCGGGCCCATGCGGGCCTCCTCCTACCTGGGTGACCTCGGGGGACTGGCCGCGCGGCGGCCGCTCGTGCGGCTCGACCTGCGGGGGACGGGGGAGTCGGACCTGCCCCGGGACCCGTCGTCGTACCGGTGCGACCGGCTCGTGGACGACGTGGAGGCGCTGCGCCGGGCGCTCGGCGCCGAACGGGTCGACCTGCTGGGGCACTCCGCCGGGGCCAACCTCGCGGTGCGCTACGCCGAACGGCACCCCGAGCGGGTCGCGCGGCTGGTGCTGGTGACGCCTAGCGTCATGGCGGTCGGCGTCGACATCGCACCGGAGGACCGGCTCGCCGCGGCCCGGCTGCGCAAGGGGGAGCCCTGGTTCGACGTGGCCTACGGCGCGCTGGAGGGCATCACCCAGGGGCGGGCGGCCCCGGACGCGTGGGAGACCATCGGGCCCTTCTGGTACGGCCGTTGGGACGCCGTTGCGCAGGCGTTGCAGGCCGCCGACGCCGTGGAGAAGAACCACGACGCGATCCCCGTCTTCGCCGGCGAGGGCGCCTTCGCACCGGAGGCGACCCGCGCCGCGCTCACCCGCTTCACCGCGCCCGTCCTGGTCCTGGCCGGGGAGACCGACGTCGCCGCGCCGCCCGCCGCCATGGCCGAGGTCGCCGGACTGTTCCCCGCGGCCGAACTGGTCGTCCAGGAAGGGGCGTCCCACCACCCGTGGCTGGACGATCCGGCGGCGTTCACCGCGACCGTCGAGCGCTTCCTCGCCTGAGCCGGCCGACGGCCGGAAAACCGCCTCACCGGGCCGCCGGCACCAGTTCGCGCATCCGCGCCACCGGCACCCGCCGCGCCACCCGCGAGGTGCGCCACAGCCCCAGCACGTCCCGGCCGAACGACCACAGCAGGGAGCCCAGGGCGAGCAGCACGATCGCGAAGTCCACGGCGTGGGGCAGCAGGTGCGAGCCGGCCAGCAGCAGGCAGATGCCCTGGAGCGCGGCGACCGTCTTGCGGGCCACGGACGGGGGCAGCGGCCCGTTGAGCCAGGGCGCGAGCCGCGCCGCGGCGACGAACGCGTACCGCATCCCGCCGATCAGCAGCACCCACGGGCCCAACTGCGTGGAGACGTACACGCTGAGCACCAGGATCAGGAACGCGTCGACCTCCATGTCGAAGCGGGCGCCCAGCGCGGTCGAGGTGCCGGTGCGGCGCGCGACCTTGCCGTCCACGCCGTCGAGGACCAGCGCGACCGCGGTGAGGACCACCAGCAGCGCCACCGGCGGGCGGCCCGTGAAGGAGTCCGCGACCAGCGCCGTCACCCCGCCGACCAGGGTGGCCCGGCCGAGGGTGACCCGGTTGGCGGGGCCGAAGGAGCGCAGCCGGGCACGGTGCAGCGCCCGCGAGAGCACCGCCCACCCGGCCACCGCGAAGGCCAGCCCGGCCAGCCAGCCGGCGATCCCCAGGCCGGTCGCCGAGCCGAGCAGGGCCAGCAACAGGATCTGCACGCCCGCTCCCACAGCGGTCTCCTGCTGGACCAGCCTCGCGTCGTAAGTGTTGTTCAGGGCCACCGCACACCCTCCGGCCGTGTGACAAGTCGATCAGCGCCGCGTACTGTGCGCGGCCTGTGCACACCTCGGTACGTGGAGACGTCGCCGATCGTTCAGGAGATCGTTCAGGAGGACGTGGATGAAGCGCAGCGCACGCGCGTTCTGGGTCGCCGCGCCGGGCGTGGGGGAGATCCGTGACACCCGGCTCGCCGCCCCCGGCGAGGGTGAGGTGCTGGTGCGCACCCTGTACTCGGGGGTCAGCCGCGGCACCGAGACCCTCGTCTTCCGCGGCGGGGTGCCCGAGAACCAGCGCTCCGTGATGCGGGCGCCCTTCCAGGAGGGCGACTTCCCGGCCCCGGTGAAGTACGGCTACCTCAGCGTCGGCGTCGTCGAGGAGGGGCCCGCCGCCCTCGTCGGGCGCACGGTGTTCTGCCTGTACCCGCACCAGACGCGGTACGTCGTCCCCGCCGACGCCGTCACCGTCGTACCGGACGCCGTGCCCGCCGCACGGGCCGTGCTGGCCGGCACCGTGGAGACCGCCGTCAACGCGCTCTGGGACGCGGCCCCGCTGGTCGGCGACCGGATCGCGGTGGTCGGCGGCGGCATGGTCGGCTGCTCGGTGGCCGCGCTGCTCGCCCGTTTCCCCGGTGTACGCACGCAGTTGGTGGACGCCGACCCGTCCCGCGCGAAGACCGCCGAGGCCCTCGGCGTGGACTTCGCGCTGCCCGGGGACGCCCGCGGCGAGTGCGACCTCGTCGTGCACGCCAGCGCCACCGAACAGGGCCTGGCCCGCTCACTGGAACTGCTCGCCGCCGAGGGCACCGTCGTCGAACTGAGCTGGTACGGCGACCGCAGGGTGAGCCTGCCGCTCGGCGAGGCGTTCCACTCGCGGCGGCTGACCGTGCGCAGCAGCCAGGTCGGCACCGTCTCCCCGGCCCGCGCGCGCCGCAGCTACGCCGACCGGCTCGCCCTCGCCCTGGACCTGCTCGCCGACCCGGCGCTGGACGCCCTCGTCACCGGCGAGTCCGCCTTCGAGGACCTGCCCGCGGTCCTGCCGAGGCTGGCCTCGGGGGAGATCCCCGCGCTCTGCCACCGCGTGCGCTACCCGTCCGACGCCTGACCCCGGGCGACGCCGCACCGCCTGACCTGAGAAAAGAGTGCGGAGCGGCTGAACACGGGGAAGCGATGAGCCGTACTACACGGCATCCGCCGGCGGTGATGGCCGGCGGACCAGACGCGCCGCACCTGGAGGGTCGTCCGTTGTTCAGTGTCACCGTCCGCGATCACATCATGATCGCCCACAGCTTCCGCGGCGAGGTCTTCGGACCCGCGCAGCGCCTGCACGGAGCGACGTTCCTCGTGGACGCCACCTTCCGCCGGGAACAGCTGGACGCCGACAACATCGTCGTCGACATCGGCCTGGCCACCCAGGAACTCGGCGCGGTCGTCAGCGACCTCAACTACCGCAACCTGGACAACGAGCCCGACTTCGCCGGGGTCAACACGTCCACCGAGTTCCTGGCCAAGGTCATCGCCGACCGGCTCGCCGAGCGCATCCACCGGGGCGCGCTGGGCGAGGGCGCCCGGGGCATCGCGGGCCTGAGCGTCACGCTCCACGAATCGCACGTCGCGTGGGCGAGTTACGAGCGTGCCCTGTGACCGAGACCGCCCTGCACGCGCCGAAGCGGCTGGACTACGTCCCCGCCCAGCCGGCCGCCGCCCCGACGAACGGGGGGATCATCCCCATGTCCCTGCGCACCGTGCACTTCGTGATGCCGGGCGGCGTCGCCGACCCGTCCCGGCCGAGCGGCGGCAACGCCTACGACCGACGCGTCTGCCTCGACCTGCCCGGCTTCGGCTGGCAGGTGCGCAGCCACCTCGTGGACGGCGACTGGCCCCGCCCCGGCGCCGACGCCCGCGCCGCGCTCGCCCGCACGCTCGCCGACCTGCCCGACGGCACGGCCGTCCTGCTCGACGGACTGGTCGCCTGCGGCGTCCCGGAGGTCGTCGTCCCCGAGGCCGCACGGCTGCGCCTCGCGGTCCTCGTCCACCTGCCGCTCGGCGACGAGACGGGCCTCGCGCCCGAGGTCGCCGCCGACCTCGACGCCCGCGAGCGGACCGTGCTGCGCGCGGTGCCCGCGGTCGTCGGCACCAGCGACTGGGCGGTCCGCCGTCTGGTCTCCCACCACGGCCTGGCCCCCGACCGCGTCCACGTCGCCGCCCCCGGCGCCGACATCGCGCCCCTCGCCCCCGGCACCGACGGCGTCTCCCGCCTGCTGTGCGTGGCCGCCGTGACCCCGCGCAAGGGGCAGCACCGGCTGGTCGAGGCGCTGGCCGCGGTGCGCGACCTGCCGTGGAGCTGCGTGTGCGTCGGCGGCCTCGACCAGGACCCGGAGTACGTCGCCCACCTGCGGCGGCTGATCGACGGGCACGGCCTCACCGACCGGCTGCACCTCGCGGGCCCCCGGTCCGGCGCCGACCTCGACGCCAGCTACGCGTCCGCCGACCTGATGGTCCTGACCTCCTACGCCGAGACGTACGGCATGGCCGTCACCGAGGCCCTGGCGCGCGGCATCCCCGTGCTCGCCACCGACGTCGGAGGGCTGCCCGAGGCGGTCGGCCGGGCCCCCGACGGGGGCGTCCCCGGCATTCTGGTCCCTCCGGAGGACCCGGCGGCGCTGGCGGCGGAACTGCGTGGCTGGTTCGGCGAACCCGACGTACGGCGCCGGCTCAAGGCGGCCGCCCGCGGCCGCCGCTCGGCCCTGAACGGCTGGGCGTCCACCGCCCGCAGCCTGGCCGGCGTCCTCGGCCGGCTCCCCGGCGAACCCCGGAGGGCCGCATGAGGAGGACGACGGCGACCCCGGCGGACCTCGCGCGACGAGCGGGAGGCGGGCGCATACCGTCGCAGCCCGGGCCGCGCGGCGCCGAGAACCTGACGGAGGTGGACGCGGTGACACAGGACGGGCACACGCACCCGGGGTCCGCGGTGACGCCGGACGGGCCGACCGGCCCGGGACCCACGGTGACGCCCGACGGGCCGACCGGCCCGGGGCCCACGGCGGTGTCGGACGCGCGGACCGGCCGACGTACGACGACGACGGCAGCGACCGGCCGGACGGCCCCGGAGTCCGCGGCGGCACCGGACCGGTCCACCGACCCGGGGTCCGTGATCCCGGGGGCCGGCCCCGTCGCCGGTCCCGAACGGCCCACCGTGCGGCTGCGCGAGGCCGGTTCCGACGAGCCGCCGCGCTACGCGCCCGAGTGGCTCCAGCTGCGCGAGGGCGCCGACGCCTCCGCGCGCGCCCTGGACCTGCTGGACCCGCTGCGCATCCGGCTCGCCAACCTGCCCGGCCGCCCCGGCGGGGCCGTCGTGCACGACCTGGGCTGCGGCACGGGCTCGATGGGCCGCTGGCTCGCCCCGCGCCTGGACGGCGCCCAGCACTGGGTGCTGCACGACCGCGACCCCTACCTGCTGCACTTCGCCGCCGTGGCCTCCCCGCGCGCCGCCGCCGACGGCAGCCGGGTCACCGTGGAGACCCGGCGCGGCGACGTCGCCCGGCTGACCCCGGACGCGCTGGCCGGCGCGTCCCTGGTGACCGCCTCGGCCCTGCTGGACGTCCTCACCCGCGAGGAGGTCGAGACCCTCGCCGCCGCCTGTGCGGGCGCCGGGTGCCCGGCCCTGCTCACCCTCTCGGTCGCCGGCCGTGTCGAACTGACCCCGGCCGACCCGCTGGACGAGGAGATCGCCGCGGCGTTCAACGCGCACCAGCGGCGGGACGGGCTGCTCGGCCCGGACGCGGTCACCGTGGCCGCCGAGGCGTTCGCCGACCGGGGCGCGACAGTGAAGATCCAGCCGAGTCCCTGGCGGCTCGGCCCCGCCGAGGCGGCCCTGACGGCGCAGTGGCTGCGCGGCTGGGTCGGCGCCGCCGTCGAGCAGCGCCCCGAACTCGCCGCCCGCGCCGAGCGCTACCTCGCCGCCCGCCTGGCCGCGTGTGCCGCGGGCGACCTCCACGTCACCGTCCACCACAGCGACCTGCTCGCCCTGCCCCGCCCGACGGGCGGCCACCGATGACCACGGCCACGCGCAACACGCCGCTGCCGGGGGCGACTTCGGAGACGCACCCGGGGGACCCGCGGGGGGCGGCCCCGGCGGCACGTCCCACGGTCCTGCCCGTCCTGCGCCGTCACCTCGGCACGGTCACCGGTGTCGCCATCATGGCCGTGCTGCTGTGGCGCATGGGCACCGGCGTGTTCCTGGACGGGCTGGAGCGCGTCGACGCGACGGCCCTGCTCCTGGGGCTCGGGATCGGGCTGGTGACGACGGTGTTCAGCGCCTGGCGCTGGGCGCTGGTGGCGCGCGGGCTGCGCATCCGGCTGCCGCTCGGCGCGGCCGTCGCCGACTACTACCGGGCGCTGTTCCTCAACGCGGCACTGCCCGGCGGCATCCTCGGCGACGTCCACCGGGCCGTGCGGCACGGGCAGAGCGAGGGCGACGTGGGCCGCGGGGTGCGCACCGTCGTCCTGGAGCGCGCCGCGGGGCAGATCGCCCTGGCCGTCGTGGGCGCGGCGGTGCTGCTGACCGTGCCGTCACCGGTCAGGGAGGACGTCCGGCACGTCGTCCCGCTCGCCGCCCTGGCCGGCGTCGGAGCGCTCGCCGTGCTGCTCGCCCTGCGCATGAACCGTGCCGCGTCCGCGCCCACCGGGGGCCGGCGGCTGCGGGCGGCGCTCGCCGAGGCGCGCGAGGGCCTGCTGTCCCGCCGCAACGGGCCGGGCGTCGCGCTGTCGTCCCTGGTCGTCCTGGCCGGGCACGTCGCGGTGTTCGTGGTCGCGGCCCGGGTCGCCGGGTCCGGCGCCCCGGTGCTGTCGCTGCTGCCGATGGCCGTGCTCGCGCTGCTCGCGATGGGCGTCCCGCTGAACGTCGGCGGTTTCGGGCCCCGAGAGGGCGTCACCGCCTGGGCGTTCGGCGCGGCCGGGCTCGGTGCGGGCACCGGGCTGTCGGTGGCGGTCGTGTACGGCGTGCTGAGCTTCGTGGCCGCGCTGCCGGGCGCCGTCGTCCTGGCCGCCCGCTGGTACGCGGGCCTGCGGACACGGCCGGCCGCGACGGCCGGCCCCCGGCACGAGGTGACTCCCGCGGCCGTTCCGGGCCCGGTCCCCGACCACGGCCCCGAGGCCGGCTATCCGCGCTCGCCCGCGGAGTCCGCCCCGTCGGTCAACAGCGTGAAATACGCACCGAAGGAATCCGCCAGGCTCGCCAGGATGTCCTTCCCCTTGTCCGCGGACCCCAGGGAAGGACGGCCGATGACGCCCGAATCGGTATAGGCGGACATTCCCGTGGTGAGCAGGTGGCGGCGGTCGTCCGCGACGAAGTCGGCGGACTCGTACCCGGGCCGGACCACCTCGGGGTGGGCGTGCAGCAGGATCGACGTCTCTATCTCCCCGGCGTGCATGTCGGTGAGCAGGGACGTGACCACGCCGGCCCGCTCCCGCGCCGTCTCCCAGTCCTCCGGGGCCGGGAACAGCGCCATCCGCTCGCCGCGGGCGGAAGCCTCCTGGACGACGTTGCCGAGCACGTAGTTCCCGCCGTGCCCGTTGACCACGACCAGGGCCTCAACGCCCGAGCGGCGCAACGACGCCGCGATGTCCCGTACCACCGCGTGAAGGGTCACGGAGGAGATGCTGACGGTTCCCGGCCAGGCCGCGTGCTCGTGGGAGCAGGCGATGGTCACGGGCGGAAGGAGGTGCACCGGGTACGCTCCGGCGATCTCCCCGGCGACGGCGCAGGCGACGAGGGTGTCGGTGGCGAGCGGCAGGTACGGGCCGTGCTGCTCGAAGCTGCCGACGGGCAGGACCGCGACCCGCGGTGCCGCGCCCGCCCCGAGCGCCCGCACGTCCTCGGTGGTGTCCGCCGGCAGCGGACCGTACGCCACCGACCGTATCCGCGAACCACTCATCTCTTCCCGGCCCTCCGTCTGACGCTTAGGAACCAGATCATGACAGAAAAAATCGGCGTACTCGGCACGAAGGCACCCCAGCGCACCGGCGCGGAACGGGTGGTCAGCGCCCCGCTGCCGACCGTGTACGGGAAATTCCAGGCGGTCGGCTACCTGGACCACGACCGCGGTGACGAACAAGTCGCCCTGGTGTACGGGGACATCGGCAGCGAGGACGTGCTCATCCGGCTGCACTCCGAGTGCCTCACCGGGGACGCCTTCGGTTCGCAGCACTGCGAGTGCGGCGACCAACTCGCCGCCGCGCTGCGGGCGGTCGTCGCGGAGGGCAGCGGCATCGTCGTGTACCTGCGCGGCCACGAGGGCCGGGGGATAGGGCTGCTCGCCAAGCTGCGCGCGATGGCCCTGCAGGCGGAGGGCCTGGACACGGTGGAGGCGAACCTGGCGCTGGGCCTGCCGGTGGACGCCCGCGACTACGGCGTGGCCGCGGAGATCCTGCGCGACCTGGGCGTGCGCTCGGTGCGGCTGATGTCGAACAACCCCCGCAAGCGCGAGGCGCTCACCGACCAGGGCATCCAGGTCACGGAGACGGTGCCGCTGCTGATCCCGCCGTGCGAGAACAACATCACCTACCTGCGCACCAAGCGCGAGCGCATGGACCACCACCTGCCCCACCTGGACGCGGTGGCCCACTGGTCCTGACCGCCCCGCCCGGCCCCACGCGCCGGGCGGGCCCCCTGCCGCCTGCTCCAGCCTCGTCGAAGCGGTGCTGGAGCAGGCTCGCGTCCGGTTGAGGCGGTGGTCACGGGAGCGAGTAGGCCGGTCGCTCCGTCCCCGTTGTCACACCCCGGTGGCAGACTGCGGCGCGACCAGGTTGTGGAGGAGCAGGTCGTGCGACAGGGGCCACCCGTCGAGCGCCACTGCTCGGGGGTGGCTGGTGCCACGGGGGGGAGAAGCGCGGCTGTGATCTTCGACGGTCTCGATGTGTCGTACGGCGAGTTGTGGGGTTCCGATCGGGGACCGACCCATCCGGAGCCGATGTCGCGCGCGCTCGCGGCACGCAAGCATGCTGCCGGCGTCGACTACGCGGTGCTGCTGTCCGCGGGGGAGCGACCGCTGGCCCTGATCGAATTCTGGCCGCGCCGGATGTGGCGCCTGTACCTGTTCGACGACAGGTCCTGGCGCACGCAGATGATCGACTTCACGCCGCACGGCACGGGGGCGCTGCTCGCTCGCCGGAGCGTCCGGTGGCAGTTCCCCGGCGAGCAGGAGTACGCGTACGAGAAGTGGGACGTGCAGGAGACCACGACCGTCTCGGCCGACGGACAGGTCGAGGTGAGGTCCGAGTCCGCCTCTGCCGAGGTGCGGCGGTTCGCGGCGCCCGTCGAGGACTTCCTGTGTCCCGCACCGGAGTTCGGCGACTGGCAGGTGTTCGCGCCGTTCCTCGCCCAGCAGGGGCACGAGGCCGCCACGGCCACCGTCGTCCTGAACGACGTATCGGTGGACGAAGGATCGGGACCGCTGCGCGCCACCGGCATCGAGCAGTTGTTCACTCCGGGTACGTGTGCCACTCCCGACGGGCCGGCCGAGGTCGAACCCGCCGACGCCGGGCTGCTGCGGATCACGTCGGGACGACTGGTCGTCTCGGACCCCGGCTGGATCAGCGACCCGCGGACCGTCGCCGTGCCTCCGGGCGAGTTCCCGGTGACGCTGTCGCTCCTGCGCACGGCCCGCACGGTCGGTGTCGCCGCGGCCAGGGTGACGTTCCTGGACGCACCGCCCCGCGCGTGGGAGATGGCCCTCGGACCGGGTGAGGACCTGGGGCTGCTCGGCGAGGACCAGTTCTACGGGGTCGGCGTGGACACCGGCACGGTGGCCTTCCTGGACGCGACCCGGACGGTGGACGAGGACCGGCTGGACGAGGACGTCTTCGCGGCCCTCGACGGCGGCAGCCGTTTCAGCGTCGAACTGCCGGGCCCGCCACCCGGGCCGAACCTCATCGCCTTCCGTTCCGGACACGGCGACGGGTCCTACCCCGTCTGGATCGGCCGCACCGACGACGGACAGGTCGGCTGCGTGGTCGTCGACTTCCAGCTCCGCACCGCGGACGGCGGGGAGCAGTGAGCCACCGGCCTGATCGACAAGACACCCCCTAGGCGGGCGCGGGCCCGGCACGGCGCGGGTGGCGTCCCGGGTCTCAGTCGACGACCGCCTCGTGGACCAGGCGCTTGAGGTCCTGGTAGAGCGGGTGGGAGGAGCGGGGGCGGACCTGGGTCATGAACTGGACCGTGAGGTCGCGGGTCGGGTCGACCCAGAAGGTGGTGGTCGCCACGCCGCTCCAGCCGTAGGTGCCGAGCCCGGCCGGGGCCCGGGTGCGGGACGGGTCGGTCACCACGGAGACGCCGAGGCCGAAGCCGACGCCGTCGTTGCCGGGCTCGTCGTGGGCCGGGCGGCTGCCGAAGGACCGGAGGTCGGCACCGTCCGGAAGGTGGTTGCGGGTCATCAGGTCGACCGTGTCCGGCGACAGCAGCCGCACCCCGTCCACCTCCCCGCGCCGCCGCAGGAGTTCCATGAAGCGGTGCACGTCGTGGGCGCTCGCCACCAGGCCGCCGCTGCCGGACAGGAAGCGCGGCCGGCCGTCGCGCAGGGGCAGCCCCGCGACCGGCGCGATGCCGCCGTCCTCGGTCTCGCCGTACAGCTCCGACAGCCGGTCCGCCCGCGCGTCGTCGACCCAGAACCCGGCGTCGGTCATGCCGAGCGGGCGCAGCACCCGCTCGGCGATCACGTCGTCCAGCGGCTGCCCCGCCACCACCTCCAGGAGCCGGCCGAGGACGTTGGTGGCGACCGAGTAGTTCCACTGGGTGCCCGGCTCGAACTGCAGGGGCAGCGAGGCGTACACGTCGACCGTGCCGGCCAGGTCCTCGCCGGGCGCGACCGAGGAGTCCAGGCCGGCCTCCCGGTACAGCGCGTCCACCGGGTGGCAGTGGTAGAAGGCGAAGGTCAGGCCCGCGGTGTGGGTGAGCAGGTGGCGGACCAGGACCGGTCCGTCGGCCGGGCGGGTCACCAGGTCGGCTCCCGAGCCGCCGACGTACACGCGCGGCTCGGCGAAGGCGGGCAGGTGGTCGGCGACCGGTTCGTCCAGCGAGAGCCGGCCCTCCTCGACCAGGGTCAGCGCGGCGACGGTGGTGACGGGCTTGGTCATGGAGTAGATCCGCCACAGGGTGTCCGGCTCCACCGGCAGCCCCGCGGCGACGTCACGGTGTCCGTGCGTGGTGAGGTGGGCGACGCGGCCGCCGCGCGCGACGGCCACCAGGAAGCCGGGCAGCCGGCCCTCGTCGACCTCCTGGGCGAGGTGCCGGTCAAGGCGGTCCAGCGCCTTCTCGTCCAGCCCCGCCTCGTTCGGGTCCACCTCTTGCCGCAGACGTGCCATCGTTCTCCTCCGGTCCGTTCCTCGAGGTGCGGTCCGTCGTACCCCGCACGGACGCCCCTCAGACGTCATCGTGGCGCAGTGATCGCCGCGGCGGAATCGTTTCGGCCGGGGGCGTGGTGCGGGGCGGTCCGGCCGGGTCGGCGACGACGGGCCCGCCCGGTCCGGGCAGGGCGCGGGCCAGGGGCAGGGCGGCCGCCGCGCCGAGGGCCAGCACCGCGAGGGGCGGACGGGCGTCGCCGAGGTCCATCAGCACGCTCGCCGCCGCCACACCCAGCACCGGACCGGCGTTCATCGCCGTCTGCTGGAGCCCGCCCGCCACCCCGGCCGACGCGGCGGGGGACTGCCGTACGACGACGTGCGTGGCCGTCACCATCACCGTGCCGAACCCGGCGCCGACCAGCGCGAACCCGGCGGCGAACACGGCAGGTCCGGGAGCGCGGGACAGCAGCAGGACCCCCAGCGCCAGCACCCCGACGGCGGTCGCGGTGGTACGCCGCGCCCCCGCCCGGCGCAGCAGCACGGCGCTCGCCGGAGCGGCCGCGATCAGCAGCGCCGGGAGCGGCAGGCTGACCAGCGCGCAGCGCAGCGGCGTGAGGCCCAGGTCGCGCTGGAGGACGTAGACGCAGGCGAACAGGGCGCCGTTCAGGGCGGCCGACACGGCGACCAGGACGCCGAGCGCGGCCCGTACGGCCGGAACGCCGACCACGTCGGCGGGTACCAGCGGGCGCGGCGCCCGGCGCTCGTGCCGGACGAACGCGACCCCGGCGAGGACGGCGGCCGCCGCGACCAGCCCGCCCGGCACCGACCAGCCGGCGGCCGGCAGGGTCACCAGGGTGTGCGCCGCACCGGCCAGGGAAGCCGCCAGCAGCAGCGCGCCCGGCAGGTCCAGCGCGACGCGCGGCCTGGCGTCGCGCGGCGCACGGGCGAGCGCGAGCCCGCCGAACAGCAGGGCCGGGACGACGTTGACGAGGAACACCGCCCGCCAGCCGGACCCGGTGGCCAGGGCCCCGCCCAGCACCGGACCGGCCGCGGCGGCCACGCCGATGGCGGCCGTGCGCGCGGCGAGCGGACCGCGCAGCCGGTCCGGCGGGAACGCGGTCCGCAGCATGCCCAGCGTCGCCGGCTGCAACAGCGCCCCGAACACCCCCTGGACGACGCGCAGGGCGATCACCCAGCCGATGCCGGGTGCCACCGCCACGCCCGCCGACGCGGCGCCGAAGCCGAGCATCCCGACGGCGAACGTGAGCCGGTGCCCGTACCGGTCCCCGAGCCGCCCGGCGAACACCAGCAGGCCCGCCACGGCGACGAGATAGCCGGTACTGGTCCACTGGACCCCCGCGACGGACGCGTGCAGGTCGCGTTGCAGGGTGGGCTGGGCCACGGTGAGGACGGTGCCGTCCAGGGCGACGACCACGGCCCCCGCGATGCTCGCCGCCAGGGTGACGGCGGGCCTCACGCCGGGGCCTCCGGCCCGAGGTGGGCGTCCAGCAGCGCCCCGAGCAGGCCGGAGACGTCGTCGGCCCCGGTGGCCAGCGACAGGCTGCCCCAGCGCCACAGCTGGGCGAGGCCGTGCAGGTTGGCCCACAGGGCGGCGGCGGTGGTGCGCGCGTCGGCGCCCGGGCGGACCGCGCCCACCAGGTCCACGAGCACGGCGAACAGGGGCAGGCTGGTCTCCCGCAGCCCCAGTCGGCCGCTCTCCAGCAGGTCGTGACGGAACATCAGCTCGTACATGCCGGGCCGGGTGAGCGCGAAGTCGAGGTAGACGCGGGCCAGTTGAGCGACACGGGCGCGGGGCGACCCCGTGTCCGGCACCTCGTCGGCACGGGCCGCGAGGTCGGCGAACCCGCGGCGCGCGACGGCCGACAGCAGGTCCAGGTGGGTGGGGAAGTGGCGGCGCGGCGCCCCGTGCGAGACACCGGCGCGCCGGGCGATCTCCCGCAGGGACAGCGCCCCGAGGCCCTCACGGTCCACCAGCTCCACCCCGGCGTCGACGAGTCGCGCACGGAGTCCCTGTTCCGGTCCGGTCATGTGGACAGTGTCTACCAGGGGTGCGTAGACACTGTCTACTCCTTTCTCCGCCCGGGTGTCGCGTCCCGGCAGGAATGCGCGCCGCCGCCGCGCGGGTTCTCCCCACATGACCCAGGACACGACGCACCACGCACTGCTCGCGCTGCTCTCCGACGGGCGCAACGGCGTACTGGTCACCCTCAAGCGCGACGGGCGGCCGCAGTTGTCGAACGTGACCCACCACTACTATCCGGACGAGGGGGTGCTGCGGATCTCCGTGACCGACGACCGGGCCAAGACGCGCAACCTGCGCCGGGACCCCCGCGCGTCGTACCACGTCTCCGCGCCCGACCACCGCGCCTACACGGTCGCCGAGGGCACCGCGGACCTCTCGCCCGTGGCCCGGGACCCCTACGACGACACGGTGGAGGAGCTGATCCGGCTGTACCGGGACGTCCTCGGCGAGCACCCGGACTGGGACGACTACCGGGCCGCGATGGTCCGCGACCGCCGCCTGGTGGTCCGGCTGCGCGTCGAGCGGGCGTACGGCATCCCGAGGGGCGCGCACCAGGGCTGAACCGGGCCCCCGGTCAGGGGCGCGCCCCGGCGGTACGGGCCTCCAGGGCGTGCAGGACGGCCACCATGTCCGCGTCACCGTGGCCCAGCTCCACCGTCTCCTCGAACAGGGCGTGGCAGGTGTCCAGGAGCGGGGAGGCGAGGCGGGCGGCGCGGGCGGACTCGGCGATCAGGCGGTTGTTCTTCAGCACGTCCAGGGCGGCCGCCTGCACCGCGAAGTCGCCGTGCAGCAGCTTGGGCGCCTTCATCCGGGAGACCGCGCTGGCCATCGGGCCCGCGTCCAGGACGTCCAGGAAGAGCCCGCGGTCCAGGCCCTGCCGGTCCGCGAAGTGGAACGCCTCGGTGAGGCCGGTGACCTGGGTGATCAGGAACAGGTTCACCGCGAGCTTCATCAGCAGCGCGCCGGGGGCCGGCCCGCACGTGAACGTCTCCCGGCACAGCGGCGCGAGCAGCGGCCGCACGGCCGCGACCGCGTCCTCGTCGCCGGCCAGCATCGCGACCAGCTGCCCCTGCTGCGCGGGCACCCGGGAGCCGGAGACGGGGGCCTCGACGTACCTCCCCCCGGCCGCGTGGACGTCGGCGGCCAGCGCGCGGGAGTACTCGGGCGAGGTGGTGCCCATGTGGACGACGGTCCGCCCCCGCACCCGCCCGGCGAAGTCCGCCGTGCCACGGGCCAGTACGGCGTCCACGGCGACCTCGTCGGCCAGCATCAGGAACGCCACCTCCGTGCGCGCGAACACCTCGGCGGAGTCGGCCGCCACCTCGGCGCCGGCCGCGCGCAGGGGTTCGGCGCGGGCGGGGGTCCGGTTCCACACCAGCAGGGGGGTGCCGGCGTGGGCGAACCGCAGGGCCATGGGGGTGCCCATCACACCGAGACCGAGGAAACCGACGTGCACGGCGGGTCCGCCTTCCGCTCCGGGCGCCCGGGACGCTTGGCTGCCGGGCCGCTATGACGGCTGTCATAGTAGCGCGCCCTATGACGCCGGTCATAGGGTGGGCGCGAGCACGAGGAGGTCACATGCCCGGGTCGTCGGAACGCGGACCGCGCGAGCGGATGGTCTTCAGTGCCGCCCAGCTCATCCGGCGCGACGGCGTCGCCGCGACCGGCATGCGGGAGGTCGCCGAGCACGCCGGCGCCCCCCGCGGCTCGCTCCAGCACTACTTCCCCGGCGGCAAGCGGCAGTTGGTGGGAGAGGCGGTCGACTGGGCCGGACGGTACGCCGGCAACCGCGTCGCCCGCTTCCTGGCCGAGCTGTCCCGCACCGGGACGCCCACCCCCTCGGGGCTGTTCGCGGCGATGGTCCGGCAGTGGACCGAGGAGTACGAGGCCGGCGGGTACGGCACGGGCTGCCCGGTGGCCGCCGCGACCGTGGAGTGCGCGGCCACGGACGCGGACACCCGCCGGGCCGCGGCCACGGCGTTCGCCACGTGGACGGCTCCGGTCGCCGCGGCCCTGACCGACATGGGCGTCCCCGCCGCCCGCGCCGCCTCCCTGGCCACGCTCATGATCAGCGCCCTGGAGGGCGCGATCCTCATCGCCCGCGCCGAACAGGACAGCCGGGCCCTGACGACGGTGGTGGCGGAACTCGCGCCCCTGCTGGACGGCGCGGCGGGCGCGGGCTGAGCCGGACGGACGCGGTCAGGGGCGGCTGACCGCGCGGGTCACGCCCGCGACGACCGTCGTGGCGAGGATCCAGCCGGTGAGGACGAGGACGTACGACAGCCACTGGTACCCGCCGGCCGGGGCGAAGGCGCCCTCCTGGCCGAAGGAGATCACCGGCAGCAGCAGGTCCAGCGTGAAGAACACCGGGTTGAACGGCGGTGCCTCACCCGCCTTCAGGGGCGGCGGGTGGTGCGCGGCGAACGCGACCGAGCCGACCGCGAGCAGCGACAGCAGCCAGCCCAGCGCCCGCAGCGGCCGGAAGCCGTAGCCGACGGTCGCGTCCTGGACGTGCCCCCACAGCCGCCCGTACCAGGGCAGGGTGGAGCGGTGCCGGCGCTGCTTGGCCAGCTGCACGAGCCGCGCGGCGCGGTCGTCGCCGATCCGGCGGTACGCGGCCGTCAGCTCCTCGTACGCCTGCGGGATGTACCCGTCGCGGTCCCGGGCCAGCAGGGGCAGTCGGCGCCCGGCGGGCTCGTGCGGCGCGAGGGAGCCGTAGGAGAGGTCCGCCACCATCACCTCGGCGGGCACCGACCCCGGCTCCAGCAGCAGCATCCCGATCCGCGCCCGGCGCAGGTTCAGGGTGCCCTCCATCGGCGGGGCCTTGCGCAGCCACAGCTCACCGAGCGTGGCACTGCCGGCCCGCAGCCCCGGCCCGCCGGGGTTGACCAGACGGCAGTACGACAGGTCCAGGCGGCCCGCGATCCGGGCGCCGCGCAGCCCCAGCCAGCCGCGCACCTCGGCGGACCGCAGCAGCCACTGCCCCTCGACCGTGAGGCCCTCCGCGTCCACGGCGGCCTCCCCGGTGCCGGTCAGCCGGGCGTCGGTCAGGTTGACGGACCCGGCGACCGTGGCGCCGCTCAGCCGCACCCACCCGTGGGTGCGCAGCCCGGGCGCCCACACGTCGGCGCCGATCACCGCCTGGTTGAGCTGGAGCACCGGCTCCTCGGCGTCGGGTGCGAGGACCCGCGCGCCCTCCAGGTAGAGGCTGCCGCCGACGTGCACTCCGCCGAGCCGTACGACCCCGGTGCAGTGGGCCCGGGTCAGCCGCAGCACGCCCTCGACGTGCGCGGCGTGGGCGACGAGGCCCGGCAGCGCGGACTCGCTGAGGTTGAGTTCGCGCAGCCGGGCGGCGTAGCAGCGCGGCGGCTCGGCGAAGTGGCAGTGCCGCAGCCGGACCGGGTGCTCGACCGTCGCGTACTGCAGGTCGAGCCGGCCGGTGACGCGGGCGCCCGCGAGGTCCAGCGCCGGGATCCCGCCGCCCGGGGGCGGGGCGTCCAGCAGCAGGGCGCGCAGCACCTCGCCGCGCACGGTGCGCTCCGGTCCCCACAGCGGGCCGTCGCGCAAGGGGTCGTCGTCGGGGGAGTCCCGCAGGTCCACCGGTGTGCCCGTGGCGAACGCGGCACGGACGCGCCGCTCGGCCGGGGTCAGCTCGTCGCTCTCCATCAGCGGCCATCCGACCCGGCCGGGCCGCGCCTGTCAACGCCCGCGCGAGATGCGCGCGTTGACGTGGGGGACCCCGACGGGGTCCCCCACGGTGGTCCTACTCCTTCGCCGACTCGACGGCGTGGCCGCCGAACTGGTTGCGCAGCGCGGCGACCATCTTCATCTGCGGGGAGTCCTCCTGGCGGGAGGCGAACCGCGCGAAGAGCGAGGCCGTGATCGCGGGCAGCGGCACGGCGTTGTCGATGGCGGCCTCCACCGTCCAGCGACCCTCGCCGGAGTCCTCGGCGTAACCGCGCAGCCGGTCGAGGTGCTCGTCGTCGTCCAGGGCGTTGACCGCGAGGTCGAGCAGCCAGGACCGGATGACGGTGCCCTCCTGCCAGGAGCGGAACACCTCGCGGACGTTGTCCACCGAGCCGATCTTCTCCAGCAGCTCCCAGCCCTCGGCGTAGGCCTGCATCATCGCGTACTCGATGCCGTTGTGGACCATCTTGGAGAAGTGGCCCGCGCCGACCTTGCCCGCGTGGACGTAGCCGTAGGGGCCCTCCGGCTTGAGCGCGTCGAAGATCGGCTGGAGCCGGTCGACGTGCTCCTTCTCGCCACCGACCATCAGGGCGTAGCCGTTCTTCAGGCCCCACACACCGCCGGAGACGCCCGCGTCGACGAAGCCGATGCCCCGGGCGCCGAGCTCCGCGGCGTGCTTCTCGTCGTCCGTCCAGCGGGAGTTGCCGCCGTCGACGACCGTGTCGCCGCTCTCCAGCAGGCCGCCGAGCTCGTCGACGACGGACTGGGTGGCGGCGCCGGCCGGCACCATCACCCAGACGGTGCGGGGCGCTTCGAGCTTGTCGACGAGTTCGGCGAGGCTCGCCACGTCGGAGACGTCGGGGTTGCGGTCGTAGCCGATGACGGTGTGGCCCGCGCGGCGGATCCGCTCGCGCATGTTGCCGCCCATCTTGCCGAGACCGATCAGTCCGAGCTGCATGTCCGTGATCACTTCCTGAGTTCGCGGTAGGCGGCCACGAGGGCGGCGGTGGAGGCGTCCAGGCCGGGGACGTCGGCGCCCTCGGTGAGGGCGGGTTCGACGCGCTTGGCGAGGACCTTGCCCAGTTCCACGCCCCACTGGTCGAAGGAGTCGATGTTCCAGATCGCGCCCTGGACGAACACCTTGTGCTCGTACAGCGCGATGAGCTGGCCGAGCACCGACGGGGTCAGCGCGGTGGCCAGGATCGTCGTGGTCGGGTGGTTGCCCTTGAAGGTGCGGTGGGCGACCTGCTCCTCGGCCACGCCCTCGGCGCGGACCTCGTCGGCCGTCTTGCCGAACGCGAGGGCCTGGCCCTGCGCGAACAGGTTGGCCATCAGCAGGTCGTGCTGCGCCTTGAGGGTGTCGCCCAGCTCGTCGACCGGCCGGGCGAAGCCGATCAGG
>NZ_KQ948550.1:870282-961517 GCF_001514125.1 Streptomyces longwoodensis
CGCGACGATGAACAGCGTCTCCGCCGGGTCCAGGTCGCGGGTCGCCTCGTGCAGGTCGGCGCCGTCGACGTTGGAGACGAACCGGACCGTCAACTCCCGGTCCGCGTAGGGGCGCAGCACCTCGTACGCCATCGCCGGGCCCAGGTCCGAGCCGCCGATGCCGATGTTGACGACGGTGCGGATCCGCCGGCCGGTGTGCCCGGTCCACTCCCCGGACCGCACCCGCTCGGAGAAGTCGGCCATCCGGTCCAGCACCGCGTGCACCGCCGGGACGACGTTCTCGCCGTCCACCTCGACCACCGCGTCCGCGGGAGCCCGCAGCGCGGTGTGCAGCACCGCCCGGTGCTCGGTGATGTTGATCTTCTCGCCGCGGAACATCGCGTCCCGCAGCCCGAACACGTCGGTGGCGGTGGCCAGTTCCTGCAGCAGCGACAGCGTCTCGTCGGTGATCAGGTGCTTGGAGTAGTCGATGCGCAGGTCACCGACGCGCACCACATAGCGCTCCGCGCGGCCGGGGTCCGCCGCGAACAGCTCGCGCAGGTGCGCCTGCCAGTGCGCGCGGTGGTCCTCCAGGGCGGCCCACTCGGGCCGGTGCGTGAGCAACGGGGTCTCAGACATGGGCGGGGGTCTCCTCGTGGGCCTCGCCGCGCAGGGCGACGGCGTACATCTCGTCGGCGTCGAGGCGGCGCAGCTCCTCGGCGATGAGTTCGGAGGTGGAGCGCACCTTCAGCGCGAGGGTGCGCGAGGGCTGGCCCGGCAGGGACAGCGTGGCGAGCGGGCCCTCCGGCCGGTCGATCACGACGTCGCCGTCGGCGGTGCCCAGCCGTACGGCGGTGACGACCGGACCGTCGGAGACCACCCGGTCCACCGGCACCCGCAGCCGCGCCTCCAGCCAGCGGGCCAGCAGCTCGGCGGCCGGGTTCTCCGCCTCGGCCTCCACCGCGGCGGAGACGACCGGCACCCGGGCCTGGTCCAGGGCCGCGGCCAGCATCGAGCGCCACGGGGTGAGCCGCGTCCACGCGAGGTCGGTGTCGCCGGGGGCGTAGGAGCGCGCCCGGTCCTCCAGGGTCCGCAGCGGGTTCTCCACCGCGTACAGGTCGGTGATCCTGCGCTGTGCCAGGGCGCCCAGCGGGTCCTTGGAGGGCACCCCGGGCGCGTCCACCGGCCACCACACGACGACCGGGGCGTCCGGCAGCAGCAGCGGCAGCACCACCGAGTCGGCGTGGTCGGACACCTCGCCGTAGGTGCGCAGCACCACCGTCTCGCCGGTGCCCGCCTCGGAGCCCACCCGGACCTCGGCGTCCAGCCGCGACCGGGTGCGTTCCCGGGGGGTGCGGGCGTGCCGCTTGATGACGAGCAGGGTGCGCGAGGGGTGCTCGTGCGAGGCCTCCTCGGCCGCCTTGAGGGCGTCGTAGGCGTTCTCCTCGTCCGTGACGATGACCATCGTCAGGACCATGCCCACGGCCGGGGTGCCGATGGCGCGGCGGCCCTGCACCAACGCCTTGTTGATCTTGCTTGCCGTGGTGTCGGTCAGGTCGATCTTCATGGCCTGCGCCAGCTCCGTCCGTCTCGTGCGAGCATCTCGTACGCTTCCTCGGGTCCCCAGCTGCCCGACGCGTACTGGGCCGGCCTGCCGTTCGTCGCCCAGTACTCCTCGATCGGGTCGAGGATCTTCCAGGACTCTTCCACTTCCTGGTGGCGCGGGAACAGGTTGGCGTCGCCGAGCAGCACGTCCAGGATGAGGCGCTCGTACGCCTCGGGGCTGGACTCGGTGAACGACTCGCCGTACGCGAAGTCCATCGTCACGTCCCGGATCTCCATGGACGTGCCCGGCACCTTCGAGCCGAAGCGGACGGTGATGCCCTCGTCGGGCTGGACCCGGATGACGATGGCGTTCGCCCCGAGCTCCTCGGTGGCCGTCGAGTCGAACGGCGAGTGCGGGGCGCGCTGGAAGACCACGGCGATCTCCGTGACCCGCCGCCCGAGGCGCTTGCCGGTGCGCAGGTAGAAGGGCACGCCCGCCCAGCGGCGGTTGTCCACGTTCAGCCGGACGGCGGCGTAGGTGTCGGTCGTGGAGGCCGGGTCGATGCCCTCCTCCTCCAGGTAGCCGGGCACCTGCGCGCCGCCCTGCCAGCCGGCCGCGTACTGGCCGCGCACGGTGTGCTCGCCCAGGTCCTCGGGCAGCTTCACCGCCTTGAGCACCTTCAGCTTCTCGGTGAGCAGGGAGGAGGCGTCGAACGACGCCGGTTCCTCCATCGCGGTGAGCGCCATCAGCTGCAGCAGGTGGTTCTGGATGACGTCCCGGGCCGAGCCGATGCCGTCGTAGTAGCCCGCCCGGCCGCCGATGCCGATGTCCTCCGCCATGGTGATCTGGATGTGGTCGACGTACGACCGGTTCCAGATCGGCTCGAACATCTGGTTGGCGAAGCGCAGCGCCAGGATGTTCTGGACGGTCTCCTTGCCCAGGTAGTGGTCGATGCGGAAGACCTGGTCGGGCGCGAAGACGTCGTGCACGATGGCGTTCAGCTGCTGGGCGCTGGCCAGGTCGTGGCCGAACGGCTTCTCGATGACCGCCCGCCGCCAGGAGCCCTCCGGCGCCTTCGCCAGGCCGTGCTTCTTCAGCTGCTCGACGACCTTGGGGAAGAACTTCGGCGGCACGGAGAGGTAGAAGGCGAAGTTGCCGCCGGTGCCGCGCGAGGCGTCCAGCTCCTCGACCGCGTCGCGCAGCTGCTTGAAGGCGGTGTCGTCGTCGAAGTCGCCGGGGATGAACCGCATGCCCTCGGCGAGCTGCTGCCAGACCTCCTCGCGGAACTCGGTGCGCGCGTGCTCGCGCACCGCGTCGTGCACGACCTGCGCGAAGTCCTGGTCCGCCCAGTCGCGGCGGGCGAAGCCGACCAGCGAGAAGCCCGGCGGCAGCAGGCCCCGGTTGGCCAGGTCGTACACGGCCGGCATCAGCTTCTTGCGGGACAGGTCGCCCGTGACCCCGAAGATCACGAGCCCCGACGGGCCGGCGATCCTCGGCAGCCGCCGGTCGCCCGGGTCCCGGAGCGGGTTGGTCCACACGGGGGTGGTCATTCCGCGTCAACTCCCTTGCTGTCGAGCGACTTCGTGACCGCGTCCAGCAGCTCCTGCCAGGCCGCCTCGAACTTGCCGACGCCCTCGTCCTCCAGGCGCCGCACCACCTCGTCGTAGGAGATGCCGAGGCGCTCGACGGCCGCGAGGTCGGCGCGGGCCTGCGCGTAGCCGCCGGTGACGGTGTCGCCGCTGATGACGCCGTGGTCGGCGACCGCGTTCAGGGTGGCCTCCGGCATCGTGTTGACGGTGCCGGGCGCGACCAGCTCGTCCACATACAGGGTGTCCTTGTACGCGGGGTCCTTCACCCCGGTGGACGCCCACAGCGGACGCTGCTTGGTGGCCTTCGCCCCCGCGAGCGCGAGCCAGCGCGGCCCGGAGAAGACCTCCTCGTACGCCGCGTAGGCCAGGCGGGCGTTCGCCAGGGCCGCGCGGCCCTTGAGCGCCAGGGCCTCCTCGCTGCCGAGGACGGTGAGCCGCTTGTCGATCTCGCTGTCCACCCGGGAGACGAAGAACGAGGCCACCGAGTGGATCGTGGACAGGTCCAGGCCCCGGGCGGCGGCCTTCTCCAGACCGGCCAGGTAGGCGTCCATGACCTCGCCGTAGCGCTCCAGCGAGAAGATCAGCGTCACGTTCACGCTGATGCCGAGGCCGATGACCTCGGTGATGGCCGGCAGGCCCGCCTTCGTCGCGGGGATCTTGACCATCACGTTGGGGCGGTCCACCAGCCAGGCGAGCTGCTTGGCCTCGGCGACCGTGGCCCGGGTGTCGTGCGCCAGGCGCGGGTCGACCTCGATGGAGACCCGGCCGTCCCGGCCGCCGGTCGCGTCGTACACCGGGCGCAGCACGTCGGCGGCGGCCCGCACGTCGGCGGTCGTCATCATGCGGACGGCCTCGTCGACGGTGACCCGGCGCGCCGCCAGGTCGGCCAGCTGCTCCTCGTAGCCCTCGCCCGAGCCGATGGCCGCCTGGAAGATCGACGGGTTGGTGGTGACGCCGACGACGCTGCCGGTGCGCACGAGCTCGGCGAGGTTGCCGCTCTCGATGCGCCGGCGCGACAGGTCGTCGAGCCAGATCGACACACCCTCGGCGGACAGCCGCTCGAGGGGCCCCGCGGTCGGCGCGGTGGATTCGGTCACTGTGATCATCTTCTTTCGGCGGTCGGATCAACCGCGGGTGGCGGCCAGGGATTCCCGGGCCGCGGCGGCGACGTTCTCGGGGGTGAAGCCGTACTCGGCGAACAGGGTCTTCGCGTCGGCGGAGGCGCCGAAGTGCTCCAGCGACACGATGCGGCCCGCGTCGCCGACGTAGCGGTACCAGGTCAGGCCGATCCCGGCCTCGACGGCGACGCGCGCCCGGACGGCGGGCGGCAGGACGCTCTCGCGGTAGGCGCGCGGCTGCTCCTCGAACCACTCCACCGACGGCATCGACACCACGCGTGTGCCGGTCCCCTCGGCCTCCAGCAGCTCACGGGCGGCGACCGCCAGCTGCACCTCGGAACCGGTGGCGACGATGATCACCTCCGGGGTCTCGGTGGACGACTCGCGCAGCACGTAGCCGCCCTTGGCCGCGTCCGGGTTCGGCGCGTACGTCGGCACGCCCTGGCGGGTCAGCGCGAGCCCGTGCGGGGCCGGGTGCGTGGCGTGCCTCTTCAGGATCTCGGCCCAGGCGGCGGCGGTCTCGTTGGCGTCCGCCGGGCGGACGACGTTCAGGCCCGGAATGGCCCGCAGCGCGGCCAGGTGCTCGACCGGCTGGTGCGTCGGGCCGTCCTCGCCGAGGCCGATGGAGTCGTGCGTCCACACGTACGTCACCGGCAGCTGCATCAGCGCCGACATGCGCACCGCGTTGCGCATGTAGTCGGAGAACGTCAGGAAGGTGCCGCCGTAGATCCGGGTGTTGCCGTGCAGGGCGACGCCGTTCATCTCCGCGGCCATGGAGAACTCGCGGATGCCGAAGTGGACCGTACGGCCGTACGGGCTCGCCTCGGGCAGCGGGTTGCCCTCCGGCAGGAAGGAGCTGGACTTGTCGATGGTGGTGTTGTTCGAGCCGGCCAGGTCGGCGGAGCCGCCCCACAGCTCGGGCAGGACCGGGCCGAGCGCCTGGAGGACCTTCCCGGAGGCGGCCCGGGTGGCGACGGACCCGCCCTCCTCGAAGACCGGCAGGGACTCCTCCCAGCCCTCGGGCAGCTGACCGGCCACGACCCGGTCGAAGAGGCGGGCGCGCTCCGGCTCGCCGCTGCGCCACCCGGCGAGCTGCTTGTCCCAGGCCGCGTGCGCCTCGGCGCCCCGGTCCAGGGCCCGGCGGGTGTGGGCCAGCACCTCGTCGGCCACCTCGAAGGTCTTCTCCGGGTCGAAGCCGAGGACGCGCTTGGTGGCGGCGACCTCGTCCGCGCCGAGCGCGGAGCCGTGGGCGGCCTCGGTGTTCTGCGCGTTCGGGGCGGGCCAGGCGATGATCGTGCGCATCGCGATGATGGACGGCCGGCCGGTCTCCGCCCGGGCCGCCGTGAGGGCCGCGTACAGGGCGTGCACGTCGACGTCGCCGTTCTCGGCGGGCTCGATGCGCTGGGTGTGCCAGCCGTACGCCTCGTACCGCTTGAGGACGTCCTCGGAGAAGGCGGTGGCGGTGTCGCCCTCGATGGAGATGTGGTTGTCGTCGTAGAGGAAGACCAGGTTGCCCAGCTTCTGGTGGCCGGCCAGCGACGACGCCTCGCCGGAGACGCCCTCCTGGAGGTCGCCGTCGGAGACGATCGCCCAGATCACGTGGTCGAAAGGCGACTCCCCGGCCGGGGCCTCCGGGTCGAACAGGCCGCGCTCGTAGCGGGCGGCCATCGCCATACCGACGGCGTTGGCGGCGCCCTGGCCGAGCGGTCCGGTGGTGGTCTCCACGCCGGCGGTGTGCCCGTACTCGGGGTGGCCGGGAGTCTTGGAGCCGTGGGTGCGGAAGGCCTTCAGGTCGTCGAGGCCGAGCTCGTACCCCGCGAGGTAGAGCTGCGTGTACAGCGTCAGCGAGGTGTGGCCGGGGGAGAGGACGAAGCGGTCACGGCCGGTCCACTCGGGGTCCGCCGGGTCGTGCCGCATCACCTTCTGGAAGAGCGTGTACGCGGCCGGGGCCAGGCTCATCGCCGTCCCCGGGTGGCCGTTGCCGACCTGCTGGACGGCGTCCGCCGCGAGCACCCGTGCGGTGTCGACGGCACGCCGGTCGATATCGGTCCACTCCAGGGTGTCGGGCGTCTGCGTGCTCATCTGGAAGCAGTCCCCTTCAAAAGGTTGTGGAACAGTGCGGTCTTGCTGGTCAGACGCGTTCGACCTTAAAAGTCAGACTTTTCGTTCGGTAGGTCGGGGTGTGTCAGCCTGTGGTGAAAGTGGGACACCCCCGCACCCGGACCCCGGCCGCACGGCGGCCCGAGCCCGTGCGAGGCGGTACGAGCGGCGTGAAAGCAGCGTGAGACGGATATGGCGGACATGGCGGACAGGCCGGGCTCCCGTGGGACCGCCCGGCCCGGCGGCCTCGCGCCTGACGGTGAGATCAGGACCTTCCCCTTCCCGGCCGACCTCAGCGTCGGCGGCGTCGGCATGCACGTCGGCCCGATGGGCACCGGCCGCACCTGGCGCGCCGCCGACGCCGCACCGGACCGTGTGCACCGGATCGACTTCCACGTCGTCATGCTGTTCTCCGCGGGACCCGTCCGGCACATGGTCGACTTCGCCGAGTACGAGGCGACCGCCGGGGACCTGCTCTGGATCCGGCCCGGACAGGTGCACCGCTTCTCCAACAGCGGGTACCGCGGAACCGTCCTGACCATGCAACCCGGCTTCCTGCCGCGCGCCACCGTCGAGGCGACCGGCCTGTACCGCTACGACCTCCCGCCGCTCCTGCGCCCCGGCCCCGACCAGCTCACCGCGCTGCGGGCCGCCCTGGCCTACCTGCAACGGGAGTACGAGGACGCCGCCACCCTCCCGCTCAGCCTGCACACGGCCGTCCTGCGCCACGCCCTGACGGCCCTGCTGCTGCGCCTCGCGCACCTCGCGGCCAGTTCCGCCGAGGCGGAGCGCCGCGCCGACACCACCTTCAGCCTCTTCCGCGAGGCCGTGGAGGAGGGCTTCCCCACCAACCACAGCGTCAGCGCCTACGCCGACGCGCTCGGTTACTCCCGGCGCACCCTGGTGCGCGCCGTGCGCGCCGCGACCGGGCTGACCCCCAAGGCGTTCATCGACCGGCGGGTGGTCCTGGAGGCCAAGCGCCTGCTCGCGCACAGCGACCTGCCGATCGGCCGGGTCGGCGCGGCGGTCGGCTTCCCCGACCCGGCGAACTTCTCCAAGTTCTTCCAGCAGCACACGGACCTGACGCCGGCGCAGTTCCGCGCGGAGATGCGCTGAGGGTGCGGCCGGCGGGAGTGGCCCCCGTACGCGCGGAACGGGCCCCGCTTCGGTGAGCGGGGCCCGTTCGGTGTGCGGGGAAGGGGTGCGGCGCCGGTGGGTGACCCGACGTCGGCCGCGGGAGGTCAGTGGCCGAAGGTGAACCAGTTGACGTTCACGAAGTCGGCCGGCTGGCCGCTGCTGAAGGTCAGGTAGACGTCGTGCGTGCCGGTCACCCCGCTGATGTTGGCCGGGACCGTCTTCCAGGTCTGCCAGCCACCGGTGTTGCCCACGGCGAAGCTGCCGATCGGCGCGTTGCTGCGGCTGTCCAGGCGCACCTCGACCAGACCGCTGACACCGCTCGCCGCGCCGCTCGCGACCCGGGCGGAGAACTGCCGGGCCGCGCTGGAGCCGAAGTTGACGCCCTTGTACAGGGCCCAGTCGCCGTTGGCCGCCCAGCCCACGTCCTGGCCGCCGCCGCTGTCGCTGGTGGTCTCGGTGCTCAGGCCGGACTGGCTGTCGTAGGACTCGGCCTGGATCGTGCCGTAGGCGTCACGGTTGCCCGACGGGGGAGGAGTGGTACCGCTCCCACCGCCGCCGGACTGGAGCACCTGCACGTAGTCCACGACCATCGGGTGGCCCGGCTGGGTGTCGTTGTCCAGGCCGCCGCCGAAGGCGTCCGGGAAGCCGCCGCCCATCGCCACGTTCAGGATGACGAAGTAGCCGTGGTTGGTGGCGTTGGCCCAAGTCGTCGCGTCCACCTGGTTGGCCGTCACGGTGTGGTAGGTAACGCCGTCGACGGAGAAGCGCAGCGCCTCCGGGCTCACCGAGCGGTCCCACTCCAGCGCGTAGGTGTGGAACCCGGACTGGCACGTCGTGTTCGGGCAGGCGACGTTGTTGCCGATGCCGGTCGTCTCGTTGCACGGGCCGCCGGGGTTGGTGCCGCAGTGCAGGGTCGCCCACACGCGGTTGAGGCCCTGGACGTTCTCCATGATGTCCATCTCGCCGACGGACGGCCAGTTCTGGTAGTTGCCGCGGTAGGGCGCGCCCAGCATCCAGAACGCCGGCCAGTAGCCCTCGGCGGCCGTGCCGGTGACGTTGGGCATCTGGATGCGGCCCTCGACGCGGAGCTTGCCGCCGGCCGGGGGCTGGAAGTCCGTGCGGACCGTCTCGATGCGGCCCGAGGTCCAGCGGCCCGAGGAGTCGCGCAGCGGCGTGATCTTCAGGTTGCCGCTGCCGTCGAGCGCGACGTTGCTGGTGCTGTTGGTCATCGTCTCGACCTCGCCGGTGCCCCAGTTGGGGGCGCCGCCCGGGTACGACGTGCCCAGGTCGTACTGCCAGTTGGAGGTGTTGACGCCGGTGCCGGCGGCGCCGTTGAAGTCGTCGAGGAAGACCTGCGTCCAGCCCGAGGGCGGGGTGGGGGCCGAGGCGTTGGCGGACGGGGTGACGCCGGTCGCGACGGCGGCCGCGAGGCCGAGCGTGGACAGCACGGCGACGAGGACGCGCCGCCGTCTGGGGGTGCGGGAGCTTGCGGACATGGGGAGTGCCTCCCGGTACGGGTGGGGTGCGCGGGTGGCTCGGAGAGCGGCCTGAGAGCGCTCTCAAAGCGACGCCAATGTGCTCCCCGACGGGCCGGTCGTCAAGACTTGAAACAAGGAAAGTGCCGTGGGGCGGGGCGAGTTCACCCGATGAAGGGCCGTATCGACCTGTTGCGGCACCGCGGCGCGGCCGGGCGCGTCACGCGCGGCAACGGAGCCTTCACCTGGGACTGCGGGTGGGGGGCGCGGGCACGTCGGCGGTGTCGGTCGTGCCGGCCGTGTTGGCCGGGCCGGTCGGGTCGGTCGGACCGGTCGGGTCGGTTCTGCCGGTCGGGCCGGTCGGGTCGGTCCTGCCAGTCGGGCCGGTCGGGCCGGTCGTATCGAGGCTCGCGAGCAGGCGCAGTCCGTCCTCGGCGGGGCTGCCGGGGGGCGCGGACAGCACGACCAGTTCCATGCCCGCCTCGTTCGGCAGGACGAAGTTCTCCTGGTGCAGTTCCAGCAGCCCGACCAGCGGGTGCCGGTAGGCCTTGCGCCCGTAGGTGCGGGCGCGCACGTCGGCGCGGGCCCACAGGCGGCGGAAGCGCTCGCTGCCCATCGCCAACTCGCCCACGCGGGATGCCAGTCGGGGGTCCTCGGGGTACTTCCCGGCGGCCAGGCGCAGGTGCCCGACCACGTCGAGGGTGCAGGTCTCCCAGTCCGCGTGGAGCCCGCGCTCGGCCTCCTCCAGGAAGAGGTGCCGTGCGGTGTTCAGGCCCGGCACCGGCCGGCCGTAGAGGAGCCCGGCGAGGCGGTTGGAGGCGAGCACGTCGAGGCGGTGGTTCGTGATCAGCGCGGGTCCGTCGGCCACCAGGTCGAGGACGCGCAGCAGTTCGGGGCGGACCCGCCCGCCCGGCACCTTCGCGCGGCGGCGCTGGCAGGCGAGCCGGTGGAGGTGCTCGCGCTCGGTCTCGTCGAGGGCGAGGACCCGGGCGAGGGCGTCGAGGACCTGGTCGGAGGGCTGGGTCGCCCGGCCCTGCTCCAGGCGGACGTAGTAGTCGACGCTGACGCCGGACAGGTGCGCGACCTCTTCGCGGCGCAGCCCCTTGACCCGGCGCCGGCTGTCGGTGGGGATGCCGACGGCCGCCGGGTCGACGCGGGAGCGCCGGGTCCGCAGGAAGCCCGCGAGATCGTCCATGGCCCCAGTATGGCCGCGGCGTCGCGGGTGAAGGTGGTCCTGCCGGTACCAGGAAGTCCCGTCCGACGGAACGCGGGCCCCTGAACGCCGGGCGCCGCGGCGTCCAGGATCGGAGGCGTCCGATCCGAAGGAGTTGCCATGAAGACGCTGATCGTCCACGCCCACCCGGAGCCCCGCTCCCTGAACGGCTCGCTGAAGGACCTCGCGGTGTCCACGCTCGAGGGCGCCGGGCACGAGGTGCGGGTGAGCGACCTGTACGCGATGAACTGGAAGGCGGTCGTCGACGCGGAGGACTACGGCCCGCACGCCTCCCGCCCGTTGCGGGTGGCCCGGGACTCGGGCCGCGCCTTCGACGCCGGGACGCTCACGCCGGACGTCCGTGCCGAGCAGGAGAAGCTGCTGTGGGCCGACACGGTCATCCTCCAGTTCCCGCTGTGGTGGTACTCGATGCCCGCGATCCTCAAGGGCTGGGTGGACCGGGTCTTCACGTACCACTTCGCCTACGGGGTCGGCGAGCACAGCGACACGCACTACGGCGACCGCTTCGGCGAGGGCACCCTCGCGGGCCGCAGGGCCCTGCTGTCGGTGACCGCCGGCGGCCCCGAGTCGCACTACGCCGCTCGCGGGATCAACGGCCCCATCGACGACCTGCTGTTCCCGATCCAGCACGGCATCCTCTACTACCCGGGCCTCGAGGTGCTCCCGCCGTTCGTGGTGTACGGCACGGACCGCGTCACCGACGAGGCCTACCCGGACATCGCCAAGGCGTGGCAACAGCGCCTGCTCACCCTGGAGTCGACCGAGCCGATCGCGTTCCGGCGCCAGAACGCCGGCGACTACGAGATCCCCTCACTGCAGCTGAAGGAGGGACTGGAGCCCGCGGGGCGCACGGGGTTCGGACTGCACGTCCGCGGCTGACCGGCCCCGCGGCGACGGGCAGCGGACGGGCCCGCCGCGCGGGGATCTCACAGGCCGAAGGCGCCGCCCTCGACGAGGATGAGCAGGCCGATGGTGACCAGCACCAGGGGCAGCAATACGTGTCCCCACCGGGCGAGGGCCGCGGCGACGACGGGGCGCGTGGCGAAGAACCGGCCGGCGGCGCACCACACCCCCACCAGGACGAGGAACACCACGGCGTACACGCTCATCCCGCCGGTGCCGGCCGTGGCGAACACCGGCACGTAGACGCCGATGTTGTCGCCGCCGTTGGCGAACGTGACGGCGGCGACCTCCAGGGGGCCGGGACCGCCCGCCCCGGACCGCCCGTCCCCTTCGTCCGTGCCGCCCTCACGGTGGTCCTGCCACGCCCGCCAGGCGGCCTTGAGGCCGAGGGCGAGCGGCAGCAGCCCGAGGTAGGGGAGGGCCGCCCCGGGGAGGAAGGTCGCCCCGAAGGCGGCGGCCACCGCCACCGCGAGGATCGCGGCGAACCCCAGGTACTGGCCCAGCACCACACGGCGGGCCGAGCCGCGGTGGCCGGCCCCCTGGGCGAAGAACAACGCCAGCACCACGAGGTCGTCGACGTTGGTGACGGCGAACAGCCCGACGGCCCGCCCGACGATGCCCAGGTCCACGAGCGGATGCCTCCTCCTGCGACGCCGGTGTCCCGGTGACGCTACCGGGAGCCCGGTCCGCGTCCTGCGCCGGGCCGGGACCGAGCAGCGCCGTCGGGCACGCCGACCCCGCGGACCGTCGTCGTGGCCGGCGTCCTGCGTCCTGTCCCGCAACCGCGGCTCACGGCCGGACCGACGCCCTGACCAGCCGGTCGCCGGTCGTGGTGCGTGCGGGGCGGGACCCGGGGAACGCTGCACAGCGGGCCGGCTGCATATGCCCCGAACCTCGTTCAACTAACTCACGTTTTATGTGCTTGTAGGGCCGAAGTAAGGGCATCCGAGGGCCAGGAGGTTGATAACGATGGTTCCCTTGCTTCTGGTTCTGCTGCTGGCCCTGATCCTCTTCGGTGCGGGCTTCGCCCTGAAGGCTCTCTGGTGGATCGCGGTGCTCGTCCTGGTCGTGTGGCTGCTCGGCTTCGTCGTCCGTTCCGCGGACGGTGCGGGCCGCAGGGGCCGCTGGTACCGCTGGTAGGGGCGGGACGCCCCGGCGCGAGGAGCGCGCCACGCACGACACGTGAATACGCACGACACGTGAAGGGGGCCCGGCCGGACACGGCCGGGCCCCCTCGGCGTGCGACCGCCACGTCGCCCCGTGACCGGGGAAGCGGGTCAGCCGCCGATCGGAGGGGCCGTCAGACGGGCGCGTTCCGCACCCCGTTCAGCACCTCCGCCGTGGCGTCCGGGTAGCGGTGCGGGAACGCGTGCGCCCCGCGTACGACCACGGCGCGGCCACGGGTGGCCCGCCCGGCCAGGTACCGCACCCACCCGGGCGGGCTGAGGACGTCGTGCTCGGCCCCCACCACGGTCACCGGGCAGGTCACCCGGTGCAGCACCTCCTCGGGGGCGTCCGCCTGCGCGGAGCGCGTACAGGCCAGCAGCCGCCGGGGCCCGGCCGCGAGGTACGACGGCAGCACGGCCGGTACGACGCCGGGCGACTCCTGGACGGCCGTGTGGAACGCAGCGCCCACCAGCGGGCCCATGCGGCGCAGCCGGGGCGGGAACGTCGGCGCCATCAGGACGAGGGCCCGTACGCGCCCGGGACGCAGCGCGGCGGCGTGCAGGGCCACCTGGGCGCCGGTCGAATGCCCGGCCAGCACCACGGGGCCGCCGGGCACGTCCGTCAGCCACCGGGCCACCGTGTGCGCGAGCGCCCCCAGCGTGTCCCCGCAGACGCGCCCGGCGGGGTCCCGGTGACCGGGGACGTCCAGCAGCCGCGCCGGACCCGACCGGGCACAGCGTTCCAGCGTCCGCAGCAGGTAGCCGGGCGCGCCCAGCCCCGGAACCAGCACCACGGGAACGCCCCCGGCGCCGAGTTCCGCGGTGCCCATGCTGCGCACCGCGGACGTCCCGGCCCGGTCGTGCGTGACGTACAGAAGTGTCTGCCCGTGCTGCGTCATGATCGACGAGTACCCGGTGGCGGGCGGTTACGGCGGCCTCGGCCTCCAAGTCGTCCGGCTCGGCGCCCTACGGCTCGGACCCGGGTCCACGGCAGCCGCGCCGCGCGCGACGGTCACCGCGCCCCGGGGACCTGCTCGCGGTCCCCGGGGCGCACGTCCGCTCGACGGCCGTGTGGTCAGGGCGCGTCGACGAGGGTCCGCCCGTCCACGGCCGCGAGCGCGGCGACGGCGCTCGCGTAGGTGGACTGCACGCGGGAGCGCTCGGCGGCGTTCGGTGTGGCGTTGGTGCAGGCGGTGCCGGCGCTCGACCCCGACATCAGCTGGGTGCAGGGGCCCGGCTTGGTGTCCGGCAGGCCGAGGCTGTGCCCCAGCTCGTGGGCGGCGATCCGGGTCTTGTTGTAGCCCTGGTCCACGGCCTGGCTGCCGAGTTCGACACGGACCTGGCGGCCCGGACGGACGGGACCGAGCGTGGCCTGCGGCCAGCCCGTGGTGGCGACGATCACGATCTCGGCCGCGGAGCCGGGTGCCGCCTCCACCAGACGGACGCTGCTCACGTTCGCGTTCCACGAGGCGACCCCGGCCGCGATCGCGGACTCCCAGCCCGCGGCGCGGCTGTCGTCGTAGCGGAGGGTCACCACCGCCGCCTGAGCGGTGGACGGCGTACTCGCGGGAACGGTGGCGGCGGTCGCGGTGCCCGCCATGCCGAGGACGAGCGCCGCGGCGGACGTACCTGCTCTGAACCAAGTGCCCAGGGGCATTGCTGCTCCTTCATCCGTGGGGGAGTCCGGCCCCGGCGGGGCCGGGTGCGCGAAGGAGCGGCACGGGTCGTCCGGTGGGGAGCCGGACACCGTGGACCGCCCCTCCGGGGCGCTGCGATGCTATGCCCCGCCCCGCTTCTCCGCCATGTACCTGCCACGCCGCACACCGGCCGTCACGTCCCGACAGGCGGTTCTCGGACAGGTCCAACTCGCCTGAGACCAATGTCATCTGACCTCTTGTCAGTCACTCGGCGGCCTCCCTACCTTGGTCCAGCGAGTCCTTGGCCAGGGGTCCGCCGCCCCCGTCGGCCATGCCCACTCTTCAGCGCACGACCGACCATGGAGGCGCCCGATGCCCGTAGCCGTGCCGCATCTTCTGGAAGCCGACCGATTCCGCGACGAGGGTCCGCTGGAGATCGACGACGAGGCGATCGTGTTCGAGGACGACGACCGCGAGGACCGCGAGCCCACGGCGTGTCTCGCCGACCCCTGGGTGACCGCCACGACCCGCTTCGCCTGTGATCTGAACTCCTAGGCCGTGTCCGCAAAGTCCCGCCTGCCCCGCGACGCCCGGCACGCACTCTCGCCGCACCGCGCGAACACCCGAGTACGACCAGTACGCGGGTGTCCGCCCGGCACGCCGAGAGCACGCACCGGACGCCGCAGGGCCCGCCCTCCGGGCGGACGGCGGGACTTTGCGGACACGACCTAGCGGTGACCGTGTCCCTCGCCGGCCGCAGCGGTGGGTCCGACGACACCTGGTCGTACCTGAACGATCCGCGGATGCCGGCGATGGAACACGGCTGGAAACTGCACGTCTCAGCCCGTCCGGGCGAACTCGACGAGGTGGTCCGGCTCGTCCTGCCGGTGCTGTCCCGGCACGTCTGCCACGCCAAGTTCGCCCGTGACCCCGACACGCTGCGCCGCCTCAACTCCGGGACGGCCGGCGCCGGAGCGGTCGGCAAGGCCGTCACCGTGTACCCCCTGGCCGGCACCGTGGTCCAGGTCGCCCGGGAACTCGCCGCCGTCCTGCGGGACCGGCAGGGCCCGCGGATCGTCAGCGACCGCCGGGTCGACCCGCGCGCCCCGGTCTACTACCGCTACGGCCCCTTCACGGGCGACTACCGCACCGGCCGGAGCGGGCGGCTCGAGTCCGTCATGACCGGACCGGACGGCCAGGTCTTCGACGGCCTGGCCGTCGGCCGCTACCGGTGCCCGCCCTGGGCCGAGGACCCCTTCACGCACGGCTCCGGGCCCGCCGAGTCGTCCGGACCCGTCGACGAACCGTCCGGCCCCGCCGCCGAGTCGTCCGGCCCCGCCGCCGAGTCGTCCGGCCCGGCCGCCGTGCCGTCCGCCGCCGGCTTCGGCGGTGGCCGCTACGAGGTCACGGCCGGCATCACGCGCTCCCCGCGGGGCAACGTCTACCGCGCGTACGACCGCACCCTCGGGCGGCCGGTCGTGGTCAAACAAGCGAGGGCCTTCGTCGCCGAGGACGAGGCGGGTACCGACGCCCGCCACCGGCTGCGCAACGAACGCACGGTCCTGACCGCGCTCGACGGCGTCACCGGCGTGCCCCGCGCACTGGACTACTTCGCCCACCGGTCGGACGAGTACCTGGTGATGACCAGCTGCGGCGACCGGGACCTGCGCCGCGAGGTCCTGCGCGACGGCCCCTACCGGGACGACGACCCCCGGCCGGGGCGCTCCCTGTCCCTGCTGGCGTCCCGGCTCCTGCACGTCCTCGACGCGATCCACGCCCGGAACGTGGTCGTCCGCGACCTCAAGCCCGACAACGTCGTGCTGGACGACTCCGGCCCCGGCCACTGCCACCTGATCGACTTCGGGATCAGTGAGCTGGACGGCGCCGGCCCGGGCGGGGCGACCCCCGGGTACAGCGAGCCGGTCCTGCCCGCCACCGGACCCGCCGCCCCCGCCGACGACCACTACGCCCTCGGCGCGACCCTCTTCTTCGCCGCCACCGGCCTGGACCCGGTGATCATCGACGCCGACCACCGGGTCAACCGGGACCGGACCCTGGCCTGCCTGGCGGCGGCACTGCCCGGCCGCGCCCACCGGACCGTACGGTCCGCCGTCACCGGCCTCATGGACCTCGACCCGGCCGTCCGGACGGCCGCCGCCGACCGCCTGCGCACCGGCACGGTCACCACCGTCCGCCGGCCCGCGCGTCCCCGGATCGACGGGGACCTGCTGGAGGAGGTGATCGCGCACACGACCGCCTTCTGCGTCGCCGAGGCGCAGGCGATCGTGGACCCGGCACGGGCCGCACGGCTGGCCGTCCCCACCTCGATCGACGTCTACGGCGGCAGCGCGGGACTGGGACTCGAACTCCTCCACCATGCGCACCGCCCCCACGTGCGCCCGGCCGTCGAGGCGTTGGCGCGGTGGACGGCCGAGCAGGCCAGGAACCTGCCGCCCGGCTTCTACACGGGACGCACGGGCGTCCAACTCTTCCTCGCCGAGGCGGGGTTCGGGGGGCAGGAGGCTGTGGGTGCGGACACGGACGTCGAGGCTGGGCCCGCACACTCCGACCTGCCGGACCGCACCCCGGACGGTGGACCCCCGGAGGCGGACCTGATCGCGGGCGCCGCCGGAGTCGGCCTCGGACAGCTGCTGCTCGCCCGGCACGCCCTTCGGGCAGGTCACCGGCACACCGCGGACCGGCACCTCGCCCTCGCCGCCGGCTGCGACCGGCTGCTGGCCTCGGGCACCGCCCGGCTCACCGCCACCGGTGCGGACACGGCGGGCAGGGCCGCACTCGGCGAGGGCCTGGCCCACGGCGAGGCGGGCGTCACCTGCTTCCTGCTGGAGTACGGCGGCGTGACCGGCGACCCCGACGCGATCAGCCGCTCCGAGAAGGCCGCCGCGCGCCTGGCCGCCGTGACGCCGGACATCGTCGCGGCGGCGACCGAGCCGGGGGCGACCCGCCGCTACGGCTCGTGGTGCCGGGGCCTGGCGGGCATCGGGACGGTACTCGTCCGGGCCGCCCGACGCCTCGACGAACCCCGGTACCTCGACCTCGCCCAGCGGGCCGCACGCACCTGCGCCGCACTGGCCCCCCGGATGCCGCTGGTCACGCAGTGCTGCGGACTGGCCGGGGTGGGGGAGTTGATGATCGACGTCGCGGAGGCGTCCGCGTCCGAGGAGTTCCGCCGGGCGGCCGAGACCGTCGCCCTGCTCATCCTGAGCCGCAGCGGCGGCAGTTGGTCCCACCCCGTGTTCCCGGACACCGGCCTGGCCCGGTCGAGCGCCACCTGGGCGGGCGGCTCCGCGGGCGTACTGGCCTTCTTCCGACGCCTGCACGCCGGGGGCGGCCCGCGACTGGGCGGCCCGTGGCTGGGCGGTCCGGCCGCCTGACCGCTGCCACGGGCGGGAGCCGGGGCTCGGGTGAGAGGATCCGTTCCGACTCACCACGCTCAACGTCCGGCTGCTCCCGGACGGACACCTCGCCGTGAAGGCATACGGCCGTCCGGTCGCCGGTGGGCGGGGCGCCTACGTCTCGTTCCCGGTCCCCGAACACCCGAAGCCGGCGGCCCTGGTGGCCGACGCGGCCAGCCGCGCCGGAGCCTTGTGGGCGGCCCACCGCGGCCTGTAGTCGCGCCCGCTCCGCCGATCGGAGGACGGTCCCCCGGGCGTCGTACACACCACTCTGCCGGCGGCAGAACACCGGTCCCGCCGGGCCGGCCGATCGCTACGGTCGCTCACATGACGACGGTGACGACGGTGACGACGCGCACGGTGGAGTACCCGGCCGACGGACTGACCATGATCGGGCACCTCGCGGTCCCGGCCGGGGCCGGCCGCGCACCGGGGGTTGGGTGAACCGCCGACTGGGGAGCGGGGGTGCCGGCGAGTGGACCCCTGCCGGTGTTACGCCGACCCGTCTCCCGCACCCGCGACGATGACCTCCCGGAGTCGCGGCCAAGACTCCCCGTCAGCCTCGGAGCCCCCGACGTTGTCCCACTCGTCGAGGACGCGGACCACGAACCGCCACTGCTCCCGGGTCAACGTCACCGTGGCACGTCGGTCGTCCGGGGGCCATCCGCCGGACCCGGGCACCTCGGCCGACCAGCCGGCCACCTGGCTCCAGCCGGCCTCGCGGACGGCGTGCCCGGCCTCGACGTCGTCGTCGCGGCCGTCCACGGCAGCCATCGAGACCTCATTGTCCACACTGCCGTCGATGAGGTGCCACTGCAGCACCGTCATCTCCACAGCAACGCCCTTGTCCAGCTCATCAGTTGTCATCCCGCGTCATCCTCGCCACCGGCTCGGCCCCGCGTCAACGCGGACCCCTCACGCCTCACAACTCGGGCCACTCGGGGCGGGTTCGGCCCGGCGGGGTGCCGGCACCCTCCGGCTGAAGATTGTCATGGGCACGGGTTGACGCTGTTCTTACCCGCAGAGCGCTCCAGGAGCTTCGCACGATGCGAGAGGTGCCTCCTTCATGAGCGCTGTGAACCCGGTCGGCAACGCAGGCCACCACGCGGGCACCGATGCGGCCGTCCACCGTACGCGCCGGCTGTCGACCGAGACGAAGGCCGCCTTCAAGACGACCGAGTTCTTCTCCTACGTCGCCGCGGTCGTCGCGGTGCTGATCGCCTCCATGGTCGTCGGGGACAACGACGGCCACGCCGACTACTTCCGCGCCGACAAGGCGTGGCTGTACATCGTGGTCCTCACCGTCGGCTACATGATCAGCCGGGGCCTGGCCAAGTACGGCAGCCGCGACCCCTACGACGAGTCCCGGTGAGCACCGATCACCGGTCTCACCCCTTGCGCGCCCGGCAACGCGATGGACCGCAGCGCCCGTTGCGCCTGCTGCGGACGGTCCCCGTACTCCTCGAGAGGCGGGGACCGTCCGCATGTGCCGGGGAGAGGATGCGGGGAAAGGGGGCGGCCCCGCCACGGGGGGAAGGTGGCGGGGCCGTAACGCTCGGAGGGGGAGCCGAGCCGTCGATGTGCTGGTGCCCCGGGACGGCAGGGGTATGCCTGCCGTCGCGCACATCTGTCGGCCGCCCTCCCGCGCGTCGTAGCAGAAGCGCGGCACTTCCTCTCCGGGGCCGTGGCGCGGACGGCGCAAGGAGCAGCGGTGATGACCCGGACGGCGGCATCCGGAACGCCCCGGGATGGCAGCGCGCGACCCCGGCCGGTAGGGCTTCGATCAGAGCCATCCGTTCCCGCGAAGCCCGATTGGGGAGATCCCTCGTGCCCTCCACCACCCGCAGACTCATACGCGGACTGTGCGCCCTGCTCGTCGTCGCCGGCCTCCCGCCCGCCACCGCCGGGGCCGCCGACGGTCCCGGCGCACCGTCCGCCGCCACGCAGCCGGCGGACGACTGGCCCGTGGACCTCGACGCCGCCACGGCCGACCAGCACAACACCGGCCACCGCCCGGACGGTCTCACCATCGCCGACCGCCGGGCGAGCACCCGCTCCGCCGCCGGCAAGGCGTACGCCGTGTACACCGCGCCGGCCCAGAGCCTCGGCCGCGAGGCGAGCACCTTCACCGTCAGCCGGCAGGCCGAGGTGCCCGCGGGCACCCAGCTGGTGACCGAGGTGCGCGGCAGCGCCCGCCCGGGCCGGTGGACGCAGTGGAGCACCCCCGACGCCGACGGGGGTCTGCGGCTGCCGGAGGTCGTCTCCGTCCTCCAGGTGCGGCTCACCCTGCTCGGCAGCGCCACCGCCTCCCCGGTCGTCTCGGACGTCACCGTGCACGCCGAACCGGACCGGTCCGACACCCGGCCGAACGAGGACACGACCGGCACGGAGCCCGCGACGTACCGGCTCTTCGCCACCCGCGAGGGCCTGACCGGGCAGACCACCGCCAACGGCCACGTCATCCGCTCCCGCGACCACTTCGTGGCACTGCCGTCGCGGCGGATGCTGGCCTCCAAGGGCGGCACCGAGTACCAGGTGCGGCTGTGCTACGCGCGCACCGGCCGGTGCGAGACGGCCCCCGTGTGGGACGTCGGCCCCTGGAACACCCGGGACGACTACTGGAACCCGCCCACGCAGCGGCAGTCGTGGTACGACCTGCCCCAGGGCACCCCCGAGTCGCAGGCGGCCTACCAGTCCGGCTACAACGACGGCCTCGACGAGTTCGGCCGCAGGGTCGCCAACCCGGCCGGCATCGACCTGGCCGACGGCACCTTCTGGGACGGCCTCGGCCTGACGGACAACGACTGGATCGACGTCACCTTCCAACCCGCCGACAGCGGCGGCAAGTAGACCGGGCACGACGCAGGGCCACTGCGCGACCCACCGATGCCGTCGACCGGCCGGAGGGACGCCGTGCGCGATCTGGGGAGTCACCGTGCGCACCGTGGTGCCCACGGGTGGCGGGCCACGCCTAGCGTCGACTGTGCGACCCGGACCGGGCAGGCAGCCGCACAGCGGCACGGCCGCACAGCCGCACCGAGGCCGTCGACCGCGGTGACCGCGCCGCCGATCAGGGCCGTCCCTTCCGGCATCACCGGCACGACAGGCGGGACCGAGTGGCCGCTCGGTCCTTCCGGAGGAGTCCGCACATGATCTCTGGAGAACGACAGCACCCGGGCCGTCGAGGGCGAGTTCGCGCCCGGGGCCTCGTGGCCGCGGCGGCGGGTCTTTCCGCCGTCCTGGCACTGACCGGCACGGCCACCGCCGAGGCCGCGCCGGTCCCCGCGGGTGGTTTCGCCGCGCAGGCCGAGGCGCTGGGACTGACCGCCGCCGAAGCGCACACGCTGCAGGACCGCGCCGATGCGTACCTGGCCGAGGTGGGCGGCACGCAGGTCGCCGCCAACCGCATCCGACTGGGAGCGGGAGCCGTCCTGACGCTGGCCCTGCCGACCACGGCCGGCGCGCGTCAGGGCGTCTCGCCCGGGGCGGCGGCGTACACCTGCGGCTACGGCCACTTCTGCGCCTACAGCGACCCCTACCGCTCCGGCGACGTCATCGACATGTACGCCTGCGCTTCGTACAAGATCCCCTGGTTCGGCGACGGATCATGGGAGAACAACCAGACCAGGGGAACGCGGGCCCAGTTCAGGGACAACCAGTTCATCGTCCGCTGGACCGACCGCGGCGCGTACGACAACGACGACGTCGCCGACTGGTCGTGGGTCCACTACGTGACCAACTGCTGAGCACCGCCGGGGGGCCGCCCGCACCTGCCCGGGATCCCGCAGAACTAACGCGCGTCCTGCGTGCTTGTGGTGCGGAAGCAAGGGCAGTGGTGGGCCAGGAGGTTGATGACAATGGTTCCCTTGCTTCTGGTTCTGCTGCTGGCGCTGATCCTCTTCGGTGCGGGGTTCGCGCTGAAGGCCCTGTGGTGGATCGCGGTGTTCGTCCTGGTCGTGTGGCTGCTGGGCTTCGTCGTCCGTTCCGCGGACGGTGGGGGCCGCAAGGGCCGTTGGTACCGCTGGTAGCGGGAGGACGCCCGGCGCGAGGAGCGCGCCCCGCGTGAGTCGTACGAAGCGAAGGGGCCCGGCCGGATGACGGCCGGGCCCCCCTCGCGTGCGAGGGCGCCGACACGCCCGTCGGGAGGGATCGGGCGTATCGGGCGTACCGCGGGGTACCTGAGCCATGCACCGGCCCCGCGGGCCCGCAGGGGAACCCTGCACCTCCTGCCTGCGGGGCCGCTGCGCGGGCGGGGCCCCTCACCCAGGCCGGGGGCCACCCCTTCGGCTACGACCCGAGGCGCGCCCTCGCCTCCAGCGCCCTCCGCAGCACCTTCTCCCGGTAGGGGTTCGCCGTGTCGAGGGCCTTCGCCACCTCCACGGCCTCGTCGAGCAGGGCCAGCCTGCGTTCGGGCAGCTCCCGCACCGAGGGTGAGCGGCTCTCCTCCACCAGGACGTACGCCAGTTTCGATCCGTACACCTCGGGCTCGACCCGCGTCAGCAGACGGTAGGCCCACAGCCCCTCGGTGCCCCGCACCACCCGCCGGTTGGCGCTGAGCAGCCTGACCTTCGCCAGCATCACCATGTCCTGGTCCATCGATCCCCTTCGTCCCCGCTCCCTCCGGCCGGCGCACGTCCCACGGCGGGACGGCACGGCGAACGCGCCGGCAGCCGATGACGGATGCCGGCACCTGGGCCGGAGGGAGGATGACGACGAGTCTGCGGTCGCGGCACCGCCCGCAACAAGGCCGTTCGGGCGTGCCCTTCGTCCTACCGGGACCCGCCCCCCAGCAGGCATGATGGACCTGACACTCTCCCGAGGCCCGCCCGCACGCGTCACACGCGGTGCCCTTGGCTCGCACGCGGTGCCCTCGGCGGGCTCTCCCGGGTGGAAGAAGACCGCTCCCCGCCCACACGACCGCGCCGTCACGCTAGGGTCAGCGGGCGAAAACAGGCCACCGTCGGAGGCGAAGGCGACGCGCGGTGCACGGCGACGTCCGTCCGACGGACGGCCAGGCGTGAACAACCCGCGCAGCCGTGCAACTGACGGCGGCCGAAAGTCGTCCTTTGCGGCGAGCTGTCGAGACACACCAGTACTGGGGACACCAGGGGGGACACCACATGAACGTGACACCGAAGAAGAGCCGCCGCAGACCGGGCGCCGTCCGGGCGGCCGCACTGGCTGCCTGCGCGGTGGGGGCGCTCGTCCTCACCGGCTGCAACGGCGACGACGTGGCGGGCGCGGGCGTGGACGCCGGCACGACCGCGAGCCCGACGAAGGCGGGGGGCGCCGGCACCAGCCCGACCGGGTCGGCAGGCACCGGCGGCAAGGGGGCGGCCACCGCCGCGGCGAGCAAGAAGCCGGCCGGCGGGGCGACTTCGGGCTCGGGGGGCGGCGCCGCCAAGTCCCCGGCATCGAGCCCGACCGCGTCACCCATCGCCGCGGGGTCCGGCGGGGACGACGACGGCTGTGACCACAAGATGCCGATCTCGCCCGACGAGGTCGCGGTCTACCGCTACACCCCCGAGGGCGGGTCCCTCAGCCTGATCGTCAAGCACGGCAACTGGGGCTGCGGATCGCCCGACTCCGACGGCCCGCCGTTCGAGACGGTCGGCAAGGAGACGTTCATCCCGATGGACCAGGCCGCGTACGTCACCGTGACCAACCCCATCGTGGAGAGCACCGAGAACCAGCACATCGGCGTGCAGGAGTTCCTCGACTGGCTGGAGGCCAACCCGAACTCCGGGCTCGTCTTCCAATATCACCTGGGTGCCGACGGCGCCATCGACCGCCTCGACGAGGTCTTCACCCCGTAGGCCGTGTCCGCAAAGTCCCGCCTGCCCCGCGACGCCCGGCACGCACTCTCGCCGCACCGGGCGAACACCCGAGTACGGCCAGTACGCGGATGTCCGCCCGGCACGCCGAGAGCACGCACCGGACGCCGCAGGGCCCGCCCTCCGGGCGGACGACGGGACTTTGCGGACACGACCTAGCGGCTCGTCCGGGTCCCCGGGCGCCCCGTGCGGCCGAGCGGCGGGCGTGCCCTTCGCCACCGAGAATCGAGGGACGCGTTCCCGCGGTGACGCCTAGGACCGGAGGAGCCAGGAACCAGAACCGGTCCGCTGGGCCGATGGCCCCGGTGCGCAGCTGGCCGCCGCCGTGCCGTGCAAGGATCGCAACGGTCATCCGGGTACCGGGACGGCGACGGTGCGCGGCCCCGAGGACCTGGACGTGCTGGTGACGAACGCCCCGGTGCACGCGGCGGCCCGGTCCTCCCCGCAGGAGGCGGGCGTCGAGGTGGCCGCGGCAGGAGAGGTGCAGGCGTGAAACTGACGATGCTGGGCGGCGGCGGGTTCCGGGTGCCGCTCGTGTACGGGGCGCTGCTGACCGACCGCGGCGAGGGCCGGGTGACGGAGGTCGTGCTCCACGACCTCGACGACGGCCGGCTGTCCGCGGTCGCCCGGGTCCTGGCCGAACAGGCGGCGGCCGTCGACGACGCCCCCCGGGTCACGGCGACCACCGACCTCGACGAGGCCCTGCGCGGCGCCGACTTCGTGTTCTCCGCCATCCGCGTCGGCGGCCTGGAGGGCCGCGCCGCCGACGAGCGGGTGGCCCTCGCGGAGGGCGTGCTCGGCCAGGAGACGGTCGGCGCGGGCGGCATCGCCTACGGTCTGCGGACCGTGCCCGTCGCCGTGGACATCGCCCGGCGGGTCGCCCGCCTCGCCCCCGACGCGTGGGTCATCAACTTCACCAACCCCGCCGGCCTCGTCACCGAGGCCATGTCCCGCCACCTCGGCGACCGGGTCATCGGGATCTGCGACTCCCCGGTCGGTCTCGGCCGCCGCATCGCCCGGGTGCTCGGCGCCGACCCGAAGCAGGCGTGGATCGACTACGTCGGCCTCAACCACCTCGGCTGGGTGCGCGGCCTGCGCGTGGCCGGCCGGGACGAACTGCCGCGGCTGCTCGCCGACCCGGCCCTGCTCGGCTCCTTCGAGGAGGGCAAGCTCTTCGGCGCCGACTGGCTCCGCTCGCTCGGCGCGATCCCCAACGAGTACCTGCACTACTACTACTTCAACCGTGAGGCGGTGCACTCCTACCAGCAGGCCGAACGCACCCGCGGCGCCTTCCTGCGCGACCAGCAGGCGCGCTTCTACGCCGAGGTCGGGAACCCCGGCACCAGCGCCCTGGAGCTGTGGGACCGCACCCGCGCCGAGCGCGAGGCGACCTACATGGCCGAGAACCGCGAGACGGCCGGCGCCGGCGAGCGCGACGCCGACGACCTCTCCGGCGGCTACGAGAAGGTCGCCCTCGCCCTGATGCGGGCCATCGCCCGCGACGAGCGCACCACCCTCATCCTCAACGTGCGCAACCGGCACACCCTGGCGGCCCTGGACCCGGACGCCGTGATCGAGGTGCCCTGCCTGGTCGACGCGAGCGGCGCGCACCCGGTCGCCGTCGACCCGCTGCCCGGCCACGCCACCGGGCTGGTCTGCTCCGTCAAGGCCGTCGAGCGCGAGGTACTCGCCGCGGCCGAGTCCGGCTCCCGCGCCACGGCGGTCAAGGCGTTCGCGCTGCACCCGCTCGTCGACTCGGTGAACGTCGCCCGTCGCCTGGTCGAGGGCTACCGGGCCGTCCACCCCGGGCTGGACTATCTGAAGTAGACCGCCGCGCGGACAGCGCTCTTCCCCGGTGGGTGCTCCCGCCGCCACCTCCCAGGAGGCCCCTCATGCACGACGAACGCCGCCGGATCGAGGCGCGTGTGGAGCGCCTCCACCAGCAGCGCATCAAGCCCGCGGTCCACGCGGCCACCGTCCCCCTGGACGTGCGGGCCTGGCAGGCGCCGGGCGAGCCGGTGCCCTTCGAGGAGGCCGCCGCCGCGCCCTACGAGCCGTTCGCCCCGGGAACCCCCTGGGGGCCGCCGTGGGGCACCACCTGGTTCCGGATGCGCGGCACCGTGCCCGCCGAGTGGGCCGGCCGGCGCGTCGAGACGGTCATCGACCTCGGCTTCGTGGGCGGCTGGCCCGGCAACCAGGCCGAGGCCCTGGTGCACCTCCCCGACGGGACCCCGCTCAAGGCGGTCAACCCGCTCAACCAGTACGTCCCGGTCGCCCACCCGGCGGCCGGCGGCGAGACCGTCGACCACCTCGTGGAGGCCGCCTCCAACCCCGACATCCTGGCCGACGGTTTCGCCGCGCCGACCCCGCTCGGCGACGTGCTGACGGCGGGCGACCGCCCGCTGTACACCTTCCGCCGCGCCGACCTCGCGATCCTCGACGAGGACGTCTGGCACCTCGACCTCGACGTGCAGGTGCTGCGCGAACTGATGCTGGAGCTGGGCGAGCACGACCCGCGCCGGCACGAGATCACGCACGCCCTGGACCGGGCGATGGACCTGCTCGACCTGGACGACGTGGCCGGCTCCGCGGCCGCCGTGCGCGAGTCGCTGCGGCCGGTGCTGGCCAAGCCCGCCCACGCCAGCGCGCACGTCGTCTCCGGCGTCGGCCACGCGCACATCGACTCGGCGTGGCTGTGGCCGGTCCGCGAGACCCGGCGCAAGACCTCCCGCACCTTCTCCAACGTCACCTCGCTGGCCGAGGAGTACCCGGAGTTCGTCTTCGCCTGCTCCCAGGCCCAGCAGTACGCGTGGGTCCGCGACCACTACCCCCAGGTGTGGGCCCGCATCCGGACGGCGGTCGAGAAGGGCCAGTGGGCGCCGGTCGGCGGCATGTGGGTGGAGGCCGACGGCAACCTGCCCGGCGGCGAGGCGATCGCCCGACAGCTCGTCCACGGCAAGCGCTTCTTCATCGAGCACTTCGGCATCGAGACCAAGGGCGTGTGGCTGCCGGACTCCTTCGGCTACACCGCCGCCTACCCGCAGCTCGCCGTGCTCGCCGGCAACGAGTGGTTCCTCACCCAGAAGATCTCCTGGAACCAGACCAACAGGTTCCCCCACCACACCTTCTGGTGGGAGGGCATCGACGGCACCCGCATCTTCACCCACTTCCCGCCGGTCGACACCTACAACGCCTCCTTCACCGGCGAGGAGATGGCCCGCGCGGTGCGCAACTACGCCGAGAAGGGCGGCGCCCACCGCTCACTGGCCCCCTTCGGCTGGGGCGACGGCGGCGGCGGCCCCACCCGCGAGATCATGGAGCGGGCCCGCCGCCTGCGGGACCTGGAGGGCTCGGCCAGGGTCGAGATCGAGCACCCCGACGCGTTCTTCGCCAAGGCCCGCGCCGAGTACCCCGACGCCCCCGTGTGGGTCGGCGAGCTGTACCTGGAGCTGCACCGCGCCACCTACACCTCGCAGGCCCGCACCAAGCAGGGCAACCGGCGCAGCGAACACCTGCTGCGCGAGGCCGAGTTGTGGGCGACGACGGCCGCGCTGCACGCGCCGGGCGGCTACGCCTACCCGTACGAGCGGCTGGACCGCCTGTGGAAGACGGTCCTGCTGCACCAGTTCCACGACATCCTGCCCGGCTCCTCGATCGCCTGGGTGCACCGCGAGGCCGAGGCCGAGTACGCCCGCGTCGCGGGGGAGTTGCAGGCGCTCACGGCCGAGGCGGTGGCGGCGCTCGGGGCGGGCGGCCCGCGGGTGTTCAACACCAGCCCCTACGACCGCGCCGAGGTGGTCCGCACCCCGGACGGCGCACCCGCGTACGTGGAGGTGCCCGCGAGCGGCAGCGCGCCGCTGACCCACGCCGCACCGCCGCAGCCGGTGACCGTCACGGCCTCGGGCGACGGGCGGGTGCTCGACAACGGGCTCGTCCGCGTGCGGGTCGCCGACGACGGCACCCTGGCGTCCGTGTACGACCTGCGGGCCGGGCGCGAGGTCCTCGCCGGCGTCGGCAACCTGCTGCGCCTGCACACCGACCTGCCGAACCACTGGGACGCCTGGGACATCGACAAGCACTACCGCAACCGCTGGACCGACCTGCTGGACGCCGCGCCGGTCACCGTCGTCGAGCAGGACCCGCTGGTCGGCGCCGTCCGCGTGGAGCGCGCCTTCGGCAAGGGCTCCCGGATCACCCAGACGATCACCGTCCGCGCGGGCAGCCCCCGCATCGACGTGGAGACCGACCTCGACTGGCACGAGGCCGAGAAGATCCTCAAGGCGGCCTTCCCGGTGGACGTGCGCGCCGCGCACTCCTCCGCCGAGATCCAGTTCGGCCACGTCCAGCGCCCCACCCACACCAACACCAGCTGGGAGGCGGCCCGTTTCGAGGTCTCCGGGCACCGCTGGGTGCACGTCGGCGAACCCGGCTACGGCGTCGCCGTCGTGAACAACTCCACGTACGGCCACGACGTCTCCCGCACGGTCCGCGAGGACGGCGGCACGACCACCACCGTCCGGCTCAGCCTGGTGCGCGCCCCGCGCGTCCCGGACCCGGGCGCCGACCAGGGGCGCCACCGCTTCACGTACGCGCTGCTGCCCGGCGCGAGCATCGCGGACGCCGTCGCCGAGGGCTACGCGCTCAACCTGCCGCTGCGGGTGGCCGAGGCGGCCGGCGCCCCCGCACCGGTGGTCTCGGTGGACGGCGGCGGGGTGACGGTCGAGGCGGTCAAGCTCGCCGACGACCGGTCCGGGGACGTCGTCGTGCGGCTCTACGAGTCGCGTGGCGGCCGGGCCCGGGGTGTCCTGCGCACCGGGTTCCCGCTCGCGGGCGCCGAGATCACCGACCTGCTGGAGCGGCCGCTGCCCGGGGACGGGGCCGGGGCGGACGTCGCCACCGGCGACGACGGCGGGGTCCGGATCGCCCTGCGCCCCTTCCAGATCCTCACGCTGCGGCTGCGCCGCGCCGAGAAGGGCTGACCGGGAGGTCGTGCGGCACCGCCCGGGGGCGGACGCACCTCCGGGTCGGCCGGTCGCTCCCCGTGACAGCGACCGACCGACCCGGCCCCCCGTTTCCCCCGTTCCCCCCTCGGGTGGTGCTTCCCCCTGGTCCCCCGTGGTTTCCCCCGTAGGCCCCCCGTGGACCCGTTCCCCCGTGGTTCCCCCGTGTTCTTCACTCCTATGAGCACCGGCCCCGGCCCCTGATACACCTTCCGCGAAAAAACCGCGAAAAAAAGTTCCCCCGGTCCTGGGACCGGGGGAACCGCTGTGCGGGGAGGGGGTTCCGGCTCAGCCGGTGAAGCCCGCCGTGATGGAGGTGAACTGCCAGTTGTTCTGGCTGATGCCGGAGCAGTTGGAGGTCACCCCGCCGCCCGGGCAGGGCCGGTCACGGTTGACGGACCAGAAGGCGAGCCGGGCGATGTGGTGCGCGTTGGCCCAGTCGCGGATCTGGGTCCAGATCGCGGTGGTGGTGTTCTCCTGCTGGTCGGACAGGCCGTTCATGCCGGAGATGCCGATGTGTGCGTAGGCGGTGGCGTCGTCCCAGCCGAAGGTGGACTTCAGCTTGTTCTTCAGCCCCTCCGCCGCGTTGACGGTGTTCCCGTACATGTCCGAGCCGCCGCCGAAGTCGAACGGCATGATGGTGAAGACGTCGATGTCGGCGTTCAGCGACTTGGCCTGCTCGATGAGCCGGTTGCCGTAGTAGCTCGGGCCGGTCGTCGAGGTGCCGAAGGTGACGATGGTCCGCAGACCGGGGTTGTTGGTCTTCACCGTCTTCAGCGCGGTGAGGATCTTCGCCTGGACGGCCTCGTTCTCGAACTCGTCGGTGTTCTCGACGTCGAAGTCGATCGCCTTCAGGCCGTAGGCGTCGATCACCTTCTGGATGGCCCCGGCGAGGGCGCTCGCGGAGGAGCAGTTGGCGCCGAGCTTGCTGCCCGACCAGCCGCCGAACGACGGGACGATGTCACCGCCGGCCGAGCGGATCTGGTTGATCGCCGTCTGGTCGACGCCGCCGGTCAGCGGCCGGCTGCCGTCCCAGGCGGGGGTGCAGCCGCCGGAGTCCAGCACGAAGGCCATGGTGAACCACTTGATGCCGGTGGCGCTCATCACCGTCGCCGGGTTCGGCGGGTCGCCCCAGCCCTCGTAGAGGTACGGCGCCGCCTGCTTGAAGCCGGTGCCGCCCCCCGTGCCCGCGTTGGTCGTCACGGTCACCGAGTTGGACGCCGGGGAGGTGTTGCCGGCGGCGTCGCGGGCCTTGACGGAGAACGTGTAGCCCGTGCTCGGCGACAGCCCGCTGACCGTGGCGCTGGTCCCGGACACGCTCAGCACCTGGCTGGAGCCGCTGTAGACGTCGTACGCCGTGACGCCCACGTTGTCCGAGGCCGCACCCCAGGACAGCGAGACGCTGGAGGAGGTCTTGCCGGTGGAGGTCAGGCCGGTGGGCGCGGTCGGCGCCTGGGTGTCGGAACCGCCGCCCCCGCCGGGCCCGTCGAGGCTGATGTCGTCGGCGTAGTAGGTGCCCTGGGCGTACCAGCCGTGCACGTAGATCTTCGCGCTGGTCTGCGAGGCGCCGGTGGTGAAGGACACCGACAGCTGGCTGTACGCCGACGGCGACGACGTCCAGCTCGAGGCACCGCCGTCGACGCCCAGGTAGACGTAGGAGCCGCGCACCCAACCGGTCAGTGCGTACGTGGTGTTGGGCTTGACGGCGACGGTCTGGCTGCACTGGGCGATGTCGCTCGACGTGACGGCCCCGGCGAGCGCCTTGGAGCCGCCGTGCACGGGGGAGGAGACGACCGAGCCGAGGTTGCCGGTGCAGGACCAGGGGGACAGACCGCCCGACTCGAAGCCGGGGTTGGACAGGACGTTGGCCGCCTGGGCGGTGCCGGGCAGGGCCACGGCGCCGCCGACGGCGAGGGCGGCCGCGCCGAGCAGGCCGAGGATCCGGCGCACGGGGCGTCTGGGGGGTATGGAGCGCACGCGATCTCCCTGGAGACAGTGGGGTGGTTCGGGAGTGCACGGAAGTGCGAGGTGGCACGGGGGCCGTGCCGAGTGGTGCGCAACCAAAGTGGTATGGACCAATCCAGGTGTCAAGCGTCAGGACGGGATTGGTCCATACCGGTGGGCGAAGTGCCGAAGAAGCGTCTTTTGAGCCGTCCTCGGGATCAGAGCGGGAGCGGCGCCTGGGCGGCCGGCTCCACCGCGTCGGCGGGCGCGGGGACCGCGGGCAGCAGGGGCCCGGTCTCCGCCGTCCGCTGCTGCGGCAGCGTCACCGGGCGCAGCGGGCGGGCGCCCGAGACCACGGTGTAGTCCTGCCCGAGGAACGGCGGCTCGACGGTGCCGGGGTCCTCGCCCAGCGCCAACTGCACAGCCGCCCAAGGGGCGTTGACGCCGCACAGGGCGAGCTGGTGCAGTCCGCCGGCCGGCCGGGTGTTGACGTCCATCAGGACCGGGCGGTCACCGAACATCCGGAACTGGACGTTGGACAGGTGGTGCAGCCCGAAGCCCTCGGCGATGCGGCGGGCCGGCTCCAGCCACTGCTCGTGCAGCGTGAACCCGCGCCGGCGCCCGTTCTTGGTGCGGCCGATCGCCATCCGCAGCACGTTGTCGCGGCCGGTGAGGCAGTCCACCGACACCTCGGGCTGCTCCAGGCGCGGCATCACGATCCAGTTCACCGGCTCGTCGGCCGACCGCAGCGCCTCGACCACCAGGTCGAGCGGGACGTACGGGCCGGGGAAGCCGGTGAGGTGGGTGAGCGAGAAGGGCGTGCGGGTGACCACCCGGAAGCCGACCCCGCCCGCGCCCGACGCGGGCTTGAAGCACGCCTTGTGCCCGGCGCCCTCCAACTCCTCGACGGCGGCGACCAGTTCGTCCGCGGTCCGGACCCGCCACCACGGCGGCACCGGCACCCCGATCGCCTGCACGGCCTCGTAGGCGACGACCTTGTCCTCGAACAGCGCCACGGCCTCCGGCGGCGGCGCGAGCAGGGCCGTGCCGGCCGCGGCGAAGTCCGCACGGTGCGCGACGATCGCCGCCTGGTGCAGCCGGGGCACGAACACGTCGATCGAGCGGCGCCGGCACTGGTCGAGCGCGTACTCGACGTAGGCGGCGGGGGACAGGCCCTCCGGCTCCAGGTCGGCGGTGTCCGCGGCGGCCAGCACCGGCGAGTCCGGGTCGCCGTGGGTGGCGTGGATCTCGACCGCACGATCGCTGGGATTCCTCCGCAGCTGATCCATGAAGAACACGTTCTCCGCGTACGTGCGGTTGAGCCAGACGCGTACGCGAGAGACCATGCAGGCCGCCTTTCACGGTCGGCGGGCAGGGCGAAGCAGGCCCGGCCCGGGCAGGGGGAAGTGGAGGTGCACCGAACCGCCTGCGGGAAGGAAGCGGGAGGCGGTGGTGTCGGGGCGATCATACGACCTCCCGGACGGTGCGCGTGCAACGCGCGTGTTACGGATTCGCCCGGCGTACCGCCCGCCCCCGGCCTGATCCACTCTTGTCGCGGGCCCGTGGATGTGTTGTCGTGGTGGCATATGTGTGCCCACGAGGGGCGCCTGGGATCGTCTGCGGGGGGCGCGAGGTGGGGTCGACGGGCGTGGGCGCCGGAGAACTGCTGGCCATCAGTGACCTGCACATCGGCTACCCGGAGAACCGGGCCCTGGTCGAGGAGATGCGCCCCGGGTCGGACGAGGACTGGCTGCTGGTGGCGGGGGACGTCGCCGAGACCGTGTCCGACATCAGGTGGGCGCTGAAGACCCTCGCGAGCCGCTTCCGCAAGGTCGTCTGGGCGCCGGGCAACCACGAGCTGTGGACCCACCCCAAGGACCCCGTCACCCTGCGCGGCACCGAGCGCTACGCCCACCTGGTCGACGTCTGCCGCGACCTGGGCGTCACGACCCCGGAGGACCCGTACCCGGTCTGGGAGGGCCCCGGCGGACCGGTCGCCGTCGCCCCGCTGTTCCTGCTCTACGACTACTCCTTCCTCCCGGCGGGCTGCGCCACCAAGGAGGAGGGGCTGGCGTACGCGCACGGCACCGGCGTGGTGTGCAACGACGAGTACCTGCTGCACCCCGACCCCTACCCGACCCGGGACGACTGGTGCCGGGCCCGGGTCGCCGAGACCGAGGCCCGGCTGGCCGCGCTGCCCGCCGACCTGCCCACCGTGCTCGTCAACCACTACCCGCTGGACCGGCACCCGACCGAGGTGCTCTGGTACCCGGAGTTCGCCATGTGGTGCGGCACCCGGCTCACCGCCGACTGGCACCGCCGCTTCCGCGTCGCCGCCATGGTCTACGGCCACCTGCACATCCCGCGCACCACCTGGCACGAGGGCATCCGCTTCGAGGAGGTGTCGGTGGGCTACCCCCGCGAGTGGCGCAAGCGCCCCGGCCCGCCAGGACGGCTGCGCCGCATCCTGCCCCACACACCGGATCGGGCCCCGGCGGATGCTCGTCGTACCACCAGTGACGGCGCGGACGGTGGCCGTACGGACGGTGGCCGTAAGGACGGTGGCCGCGCGTGATCGAGGACCTGCTGCCCCAGTCCGTCGTCGCCGTGGAGGCGTACGGCGGTGAGGTCGACGGCGTGCCTGCCGAGGCGGCGCTGTACCCCGAGGAGGAGGCGCTGGTGGCGCGGGCGGTCGCCAAGCGGCGCCGCGAGTTCACCCTGGTCCGCTCCTGCGCCCGGCGCGCGATGGAGAAGCTGGGCGTGCCGCCGCAGCCCGTGCTGCCGGGGGAGCGGGGCGCGCCGACCTGGCCGCAGGGGCTGACCGGCAGCATGACCCACTGCGAGGGCTACTGCGCCGCCGCGCTGGTGCGCGCCGCGGACCTGGCCTCGCTCGGCATCGACGCCGAACCGCACGACCGGCTCCCGGAGGGCGTCCTGTCCGCCGTGGCGCTGCCCGCCGAGGCCGAGCGGCTGGACCGGCTGGCGGCCGAGCGGCCCCAGGTCCACTGGGACCGGCTGCTGTTCAGCGCCAAGGAGTCCGTCTACAAGGCGTGGTTCCCGCTCACCCGGCTGTGGCTGGACTTCTCCGAGGCGGACATCGAGATCACGCCGGCGCCCGGCGCGGCCCCCGGCCTCCCCCCGCACGGCACGCTGCACGCCCGCCTGCTGGTCCCCGGCCCGGTGGTCGGCGGCCGCCGCGTCGACCGCTTCGAGGGCCGCTGGACGGTCCGACAGGGCCTGGTCGCGACGGCGATCACGGTGCCGCACGGCTGACCGAGCGGACCCCGACCCGGACGCGCGCGGGCGCTCCCGGTCCGGGGGCGCCCGCCCCGTCAGCCCTCCGGGCACCAGCTCCCCAGCAGGCGGAAGAACGCCTCCTCGTTGCCCGTCAGGCCCGCCCGCTCCAGTGCCTGTTCGGCCTCCGCGAGCACCGAGGGCGGCACCACGGGCGGCAGCCGGTACGGGGGCGGACCGGACGCCTCGGAGCGGTCGTCCCCCGGGATCTCGTCCTGGGTGTCCCCGAACGCGGCGCGCACCGTGTGCAGCAGGCGCAGGTAGGCCTGGACGGCGGTGCGCTCGCGATCGGTCAGTACGGCAGTGGGCATCGGTCGGCTCTCCCCGCGTCGGCATCGGCTCCCACGCGCCCGGACGGCGCGTACGCCGCGACACGACGGCGCACCCCCCAGCTTGCCGCGCCCCACTGACAATGCCCCTCGCGCTCGCGCCGGTTCACCCGCCCGACGCAGCCGAGAAGGGAAGGAAACCGCAGGTGAGGAGGGGTCAGGTGGGTGCCGGCACCCCTCGGGTGGCGCGGGCCGTCAGCCCAAGTACCCCAGCGACGCCTCGATCCGTCCCGCGAGGTGGTCGCGCCGGCCGCGCTCGCGCGGGGCCGAGTCCGTGAGCCAGGTGCGGCACTTGCTGGCGAGGAGCAGGCCGAAGCTCTCGGCCTCCTTCTCGTCGGCCCGGTCGAAGCGGGTGCGGGCGGCGACCCGGCGCACGGTCTCCGCCAGTTCCTCCGGGTGCGCCTCCGGTCCGGCCCCGCCGGCCGGACCGCGCGCGGCGACCGTGGCGCCCCCGAGGTCGTGGCCGTGGTGGCCGGCCTTCATGTGCCACAGCTCGTGGCCGAGGATCACCAACTGGTGGTCGGGCGCGGTGCGTTCCTCGACGACGACCAGGTCCCGGTCGGTCAGGTCGAGCCACAGCCCGCTCGCGGTGCCGGCCGGGAAGGCGGCCGTACGGAAGTGGACCGGGCGGCCGCGGCGCCGGCTCATCGCGGCGCACAGCGCGCCGTAGAGCGCCTCCGGGGGCGCCGGCGCGGGCAAATCCAGCTCCGTGACCAGCTCGTCGCACAGGCGGCGCATGTCCCTGCCGATGCCCACGGTCCTCCCCCGGATCACGTCTCGGGCCGCTTCACGCTCTCCAGGAGCATGTCCAGCCACTCGGCGACCTTGTCGCGGTGCTGGTCGGTGGGCAGTTGGGCGGCGCGCCAGGCGATCCCGCGCACCCCGTGGTCCTGGAGCAGCCGCTCCAGCGGGTCGTCCGGGGCCCCCTCGCGCTCCGCGAGCCGCTGCAGCAGCTCCTGCTCGGTGTGCTGCAGGGCGCCGGCCAGCGCCTCGGGGTCCTCGGCGGTCAGGAACCCCGCGTGCACCCGGAAGAAGCGCTGGAGGGCGTCGCAGTGCTCCATGGTGGGGCGGCGGTCGCCGTTGATGAGGGCGCCCGCCTGCTGCCGCGACATGCCGGCGCCGTCGGCGATCTCCTGCTGGGTGTACTTGCGCCCGTTGGGCTTGAGCCGGGTGCGGCGCAGCAGGTCCAGCCGCTGCAGGAAGCGCGCCTGCACGTCGGGCTCCCCGGCGGGCCGGCCGCTCAGCAGGGCCTTGACCACGGACTCCGGCACACCGGAGGCGACGGACAGCCGGCCGGTGTCGAAGACCTCCGCGTGCGGCACGCCGAGCCGGTCGGCGAGCGCGGTGACACGGGTGACGACGGCCGACAGCGAAGCCGTCGCCGTGGCGTCCGGAACCTCAAGGTCATCCGTCACCGACAGGTCTCCTACGTCTCTCACCACCCGCTCACCGGCACGCGCCAGGCGCGGACGGCCGCCGTGAACTGCCCGGAGAGTAACGGGTGTTCCCGACCCGCAGCCAGGTCTCGCCACAACTGTGGCCAATTTCAGCCGTCAACAAGCGCCGAATGCCACGATAGTTGACATGCCTTGCGTCGGGGCAGCAGGATCGGGGCGCCGCGAGAAGGCCGCATCAGGCAAGAGGGGTGACCTCCCGATGGCATATCAGGCAGGTGAGCAGCGGCCCGCGCCGCGGCTCGTCCCCGTGAGCCCCGAGGCCGAGGCGTACCTCCAGGACTACGCCGCGCTGCTGGAGGCCGTCCCCTTCCCCTCCGTCGTGCTCGACCAGCGCTGGGACGTCGTCCTGGCGAACACCGCTTTCGAGTCACTTTTCCGTGAGGTCGGTCCGCATCCGACGGCCATGCCGGGCGACAACTTCCTCCGGTTCGTCCTCTTCCACCCGGACGCCGCCGGGGTCCTCGGGGCGTTCGAGTCGAGCTGGTTCCTGCCGGCGCTCGCGCAGTTCGCGTCCGCCGTGGAGACGCACGGCCAGGACCACGGGCTCCAGGCCATCCGCCGGGAGATCGCCCAGGACCCGATCATGGAGGCCGCCTTCCGGCAGGGCCTGCCGCACTGGATCCGCGCGGTCGGCGCCGCGGCCGTGGAGCACGACGGCGCCGTCCGCCCACTGGTGCACCCCGACCCGCGCTGGGGTGCCACCGAGTGCCGGGTCGTCGAGGAGACGCCGCCGGCCCTGCGGGCCCTGGGCTGTACGCGGCTGACCCTGGTCCTGCGCGAGACCCGCCCCGCCCCCGCCCGGCGGGGAACCCGCCGCCCGCGCCGTCGCGCGAGCCACCTGACGGTGGTGCCCGCCACCGGAACCTGACCGGGCACCGTCGGCGTTCAGGTCGCCGACGGCGCCTCGGTCGGCGCCCCGCCGTCCGGTGAGCACCCCTCCCTCCGCGCAAGCCGTTTGCGCTTCTTGCGTCGGTGTCGTGGTCCCGATGTGTCGGCTTGCGCAAATCCCTGACACAGGTGGAGCCAGCGCGCCTTCTGCCGTCCGAGCGTCTGCGCGCATCCGCACACTGTCGGCAAATTACAAACTTCACGCGACATCTTGCGGACTCCTGTCGCCGGTGCTTGAGTATGCGTCGCCCGTCGCGGCCACCCCCCTCCCGCTTCCCACCCCTCGCACCCGTGCGCGTCCGTACCCCCACCCCCGAAGGGACCAGCACATGCCCCGCTCCCCTCATGGCTCCCAGCGTCCGCCTGTCAGGCGCATGACAGCACTCACCTCAGCCGGGGCGGCCGTCGCCCTCGCGGCCGGCACCCTCGTCGCGCTCGGCTCGGTGCCCGCGCAGGCGGCCGCCGGCGCCACCCTGCCGTTCACCTCGGTGGAGGCCGAGTCGGCGACGACCACCGGCACCCGCATCGGGCCCGACGTCACGCAGGGCTCCCTCGCGTCGGAGGCGTCCGGCCGGCAGGCCGTACGGATCACCGCCGGGCAGCGCGTCGAGTTCACCGTGCCCCGCACGGCCAACGCGCTGAACCTCGCCTACAGCGTCCCGGACGGCCAGTCCGGCACCCTCAACGTCTACGTCAACGGCACCCGGCTGAGCAGGACCCTCGCCGTCACCTCGAAGTACTCCTACGTCGACACGGGCTGGATCGCGGGCTCGCGCACCCACCACTTCTACGACAACGCCCGCCTGCTGCTCGGGCAGACCGTCCAGCCCGGTGACAAGGTCGCCGTGGAGTCCACCGGCACCCAGGTCACCGTCGACGTCGCCGACTTCGAACAGGTCGCCGCGGCCGCCGGCCAGCCCGCCGGGTCCGTCTCCGTCACCTCCAAGGGCGCCGACCCGAGCGGCCAGGGCGACTCCACCCAGGCCTTCCGCGACGCGATCGCCGCCGCCCAGGGCGGCACCGTGTGGATCCCGCCGGGCGACTACCGGATCACCTCGTCCCTCAGCGGCGTCCAGAACGTCACCCTCCAGGGCGCCGGCAGCTGGTACTCCGTCGTGCACACCTCCCGCTTCATCGACCAGTCGAGCTCGGCCGGCACCGTCCGCATCAGGGACTTCGCGGTGATCGGCGAGGTTACCGAACGCGTCGACTCCAACCCGGACAACTTCGTGAACGGCTCGCTCGGCCCGAACTCTTCGGTCTCCGGCATGTGGATCCAGCACCTCAAGGTCGGGCTCTGGCTGACCGGGAACAACGACAACCTGGTCGTGGAGAACAACCGCATCCTCGACACCACCGCCGACGGCCTCAACCTCAACGGCAACGCCCGCGGCGTGCGGGTCCGCAACAACTTCCTGCGCAACCAGGGCGACGACGCGCTCGCCATGTGGTCGCTGTACGCGCCCGACACCAACAGCAGCTTCGACAACAACACCATCACCCAGCCCAACCTGGCCAACGGCATCGCCGTCTACGGCGGCACCGACCTCGCGGTGCGCAACAACCTCGTCTCCGACACCAACGCCCTCGGCAGCGGCATCGCCATCTCCAACCAGAAGTTCCTCGACCCGTTCTCCCCGCTGGCCGGCACCATCACGGTCGACGGCAACACCCTCGTGCGCACCGGCGCGATCAACCCCAACTGGAACCACCCGATGGGCGCGCTGCGCGTCGACTCCTACGACAGCGCGGTCAACGCGACGGTGAACATCACCAACACCACGATCACCGACAGCCCCTACAGCGCCTTCGAGTTCGTCTCCGGCGGGGGACAGGGACACCCCGTGCGCGGGGTCACCGTGAGCGGCGCCACGGTCCGCAACACCGGTACGGTCGTCGTGCAGGCCGAGGCCCAGGGCGCCGCGACCTTCCGCGACGTCACCGCCACCCAGGTCGGCGCGGCCGGCGTCTACAACTGCCCCTACCCGGCGAACTCCGGTGCCTTCACGCTCACCGACGGCGGCGGCAACTCCGGCTGGAGCAGCACCTGGTCGGACTGCTCGACCTGGCCGCAGCCCGGCCAGAGCAACCCCCAGCCCGACCCGAACCGCAACCTCGCCAAGGGCCGGCCGGCCACCGCCACCGGCTCGCAGGACGTCTACACGCCGGGCAAGGCGGTCGACGGCGACGCGAACAGCTACTGGGAGTCCGCCAACAACGCCTTCCCGCAGTCCCTCACCGTCGACCTCGGCTCCCCGTACGCGGTCCGGCGGCTGGTGCTGAAGCTGCCGCCGTCCTCCGCGTGGGGCGCCCGCACCGAGACGGTCGCCGTCCTCGGCAGCACCGACGGGTCGTCGTTCAGCACGGTCGTCGGCGCCCAGGGCTACCGCTTCGACCCGGCGACCGGCAACACCGCGACCGTCACCCTGCCCGCGAACACGAACCTGCGCCACCTACGCCTGACGGTCACCGGCAACACCGGCTGGCCGGCGGGCCAGTTCAGCGAGGTGGAGGCCTACCTGACCTCCTGAGCCCCTGAACCCCGCGCTCGGCCGCCCGGATCCGCCTGCGGACGCGGACCCACGGACCGGCGGAGCGCGGGGTCACGTCCTGTCGCTCCGCACCCCTCGCGTACCGCCGGACTTCACGCCCGCGCCACCGCACCCTTCCGTGGCGTTCGGTGCCGCTGGAACACTCCTTGCGCGCGCATCCCGTCAGAACCCGGTCGGTTCGCAGCCCGTCAGGACGAGAGGTCCACCAGCCATGCCCGAAGTCAACCGGCGCCGATTCCTCCAGCTCGCGGGCGCCACCACGGCGTTCACCGCGCTCAACGCCAGCATCGAGCGCGCCGCCGCCCTGCCGGCGAACCACCGCACCGGGTCGATCGAGGACGTCGAGCACATCGTCGTCCTGATGCAGGAGAACCGTTCCTTCGACCACTATTTCGGCCGCCTCAGAGGCGTCCGCGGCTTCGGCGACCCGCGCCCGGTCACCCGCCCCGACGGCACCTCGGTGTGGCACCAGTCCGACGGCACCAAGGACGTCCTGCCCTTCCGCCCCGACCTGGACGACCTGGGCCTCGCCTTCATCCAGGACCTCCCGCACGGCTGGAACGACGGACACGCCGCCTTCAACGGGGGCAAGTACGACAAGTGGGTGCCCTCGAAGGGCTCCACGACGATGGCGTACCTGGAGCGGCGCGACATCCCGTTCCACTACGCCCTCGCGGACACCTTCACCATCTGCGACGCCTACCACTGCTCGTTCATCGGCTCGACCGACCCCAACCGCTACTACCTGTGGACAGGTTACACCGGCAACGACGGCAAGGGCGGCGGGCCCGTCCTCGGCAACGACGAGGCCGGCTACAGCTGGACGACCTACCCCGAGCGGCTGGAGGAGGCCGGGGTGTCCTGGAAGATCTACCAGGACGTCGGCGACGGACTCGACGCCCAGGGCTCCTGGGGCTGGATCCCCGACGCCTACCGCGGCAACTACGGCGACAACTCGCTGCTGTACTTCACCCAGTACCAGAACGCCCGCCCCGGCGACCCCCTCTACGACAAGGCCCGCACCGGCACCGACGCCCGCACCGGCGAGGGCTTCTTCGAGCGGCTGAGGTCCGACGTCACCGGCGGCAGGCTGCCGCAGATCTCCTGGATCGTCGCCCCCGAGGCCTTCACCGAGCACCCCAACTGGCCCGCCAACTACGGCGCCTGGTACATCGCCCAGGTCATCGAGGCGCTCACCGCCGACCCGGCCGTGTGGGCGAAGACCGCCCTGTTCATCACGTACGACGAGAACGACGGCTTCTTCGACCACCTCGTCCCGCCGTTCCCGCCGGCCTCCGCCGCGCAGGGCAGGTCCACAGTCGACGTCGGCCCGGACGTCTTCACGGGCGGCACCGGTCACGTCGCCGGTCCCTACGGGCTCGGGCAGCGCGTGCCGATGCTCGTCGTCTCGCCCTGGAGCAAGGGCGGCTGGGTGTGCTCCGAGACGTTCGACCACACCTCGGTCATCCGGTTCATGGAGCGCCGCTTCGGTGTGCACGAGCCGAACATCTCCCCGTGGCGCCGCACCGTCTGCGGCGACCTGACCGCCGCCTTCGACTTCTCCCGCGGCGACACCCGGCCGGTCTCCCTGCCCGAGACCGACGGCTACGCGCCGCCGGACCGCCTGCGCCACCCCGACTACGTGCCCACCCCGCCCGCCCACGGCGTGCTGCCCAAGCAGGAGCGCGGGCTGCGGCCCGCCCGGGCGCTGCGGTACGTCCCCTCCGTGGACGCCACCGTCGACGCGGCGGCCGGCAAGCTCACGCTCACCTTCGCCTCCGGCCCGCACGCCGGTGCCGCCTTCCTGGTCACCTCCGGCAACCGCACCGACGGCCCGTGGAGTTACACCACCGGGGCCGGGCGCACCGTCTCGGACACCTGGAACTCCGCCTACTCGGGCGGCGCGTACGACCTCACCGTGCACGGCCCCAACGGCTTCGTGCGCTCCTTCGCCGGGGCGAACCGGTCCGCGGGCGCCGAGGTCGTCGCACGGCACGTCGGCGACGACGTCGAGCTCACCTTCACCAACAAGGGCACGGGGACGGCCCGGTTGACGGTGACGGACGGATACCGGGGCCGCCGCACCACGGTGCGGGTGCGGCCCGGGGACGTGCTGAAGCGGGTCGTCGACCTCAGCGCCAGCAAGCGGTGGTACGACCTGACCGTCACCTCCGACGCCGAGTCGACCTTCGTGCGGCGCTTCGCCGGGCACGTCGAGAACGGCCGGCCGGGCGTCAGCGACCCCGCGATCGTGACCGAGTGAGGACGGCGGTGGGGATCCGCCCGGGCCGGGGTAGTGTGCCCCGGTGACCACGCATTCGAACACACCTGCTGGTTGGTACCCGGATCCGCACGGCGCGGCCAAGACGCTGCGCTACTGGGACGGCGCCCGGTGGACCGACCACACCCACGCCGACCAGCAGGCCCAGGCCGCGCCCGCGCAGCCCCCGGCCGCGCCGCACGTCCCGGCCCAGCCCGCGGCACCCGACCCGCGGGTGCAGCGCCAGGTCCAGCAGCAGGCCGGGGTCGCCGCGGGCGGCCCCGGCGGCGGCACCCTGTTCAGCGAGCCGGTGCTGGTGGTGAACCAGAAGGCCAAGCTGATCGAGCTGACCAACGAGTACACGGTCATGGACCAGCACGGCAACCAGCTCGGCTCCGTCGTCCAGGTCGGCCAGAGCGCCCTGCGCAAGGTCGTGCGCTTCCTCGCGAGCATCGACCAGTACCTGACGCACAAGCTGGAGATCCGCGACGCCCACGGCCGGCCGGTGCTGCGGCTGACGCGGCCCGCGAAGTTCCTGAAGTCGCGGGTGATCGTGGAGCGGCCGGACGGCCAGCCGGTCGGCGAGATCGTCCAGCAGAACGTCTTCGGGAAGATCAACTTCGCGATGACGGCGAACGGGCAGCAGGTCGGCGCGATCAAGGCGGAGAACTGGCGGGCCTGGAACTTCGCGATCGTCGACCACGCGGACAACGAGGTCGCCCGGATCACCAAGACCTGGGAGGGCCTCGCGAAGACGCTCTTCACGACCGCGGACAACTACGTCCTGCAGATCCACTACCAGCTGCCCGAGCCGCTGCTGAGCCTCGTCGTCGCCACGGCCCTGACCGTCGACACCGCGCTCAAGCAGGACTCCCGCGGCCTCGGCTGAGCCCCGGCCCCCCAGTGCTGGGGGCCCGGCCCCGGTGGTGCGAGGGGCCCGGCCTACAGCGGCGTGAGGTGCCCCGGTCCGGTCGCGGGCCGGGGCACCGGCACGGGGTCGGGCGGAGCCGACGCCGCGTCGAGCGCCAGCACGGCGGCGACGGGGTGCTCCTCATCGAGGCCGACGGCCGTCCCGTCCTCCGCGGCGAGCGCGCCCCCGTCGGCCGCACCGGCGGCGCGCCCCCCGTCGGGCACCGGCTCCGGCGCCGTACGCGACAGTAGCACCACGCCCCACGACGCCAACGCCGCCCCGGCCAGGGCCAGCAGCACGCCGGTCGGACCGCCGCGCAGCCGCTCGCCGAGCAGGGACAGGCCGATCACCGCGGCGGCCAGCGGGTTGGCGAGCGTGACCACGGCCAGCGGGGCGCCGAGCCCGTCCCGGTAGGCCGTCTGCGACAGCAGCAGCCCGCCGGCGGCGAACGCGGCCACCAGCAGCGCCACGCCGACCACTTGGAAGCCCAGCACCGACCCGGAGCGGTCCGTGGCGGCCACCGTGACCGTCTGGGTGAGCGCCGAGGCCACGCCGGAGGCGAAGCCGGACGCGGTCGCGTGCCGCAGCCCGGGACGCGCGCCGGGCCGGGCCAGCAGGCCGATCAGCGCGGCCGTGCTGCCCGCGACCGCGATCGCCTCGGGCACGCTGAGCACGTCGTCGGGCGCCGGACCCGAGGCCGCGACCAGGATCACGGCGAGGCCCAGCAGGGTGTACGCGGTGCCCCGCCACTCGGCCGCGCCGACCCGCCGGCCCGCGACCCGGGCGCCCAGCGGCACGGCCGCGACCAGGGTGAGCGCGCCCAGCGGCTGCACCACGGTCAGCGGACCGTACTTCAGCGCCACCACGTGCAGCAGCGCGGCGGAGGCGTTGAGCACCACCGACCCCCACCACGCGCCGCTGCCCAGCATCCGGACCAGGCCGACACCGGGGGAGCGGGAGGCCAGGCGCTCCTGGGCGACCGCGGCGGCCGCGTAGGCGACGGCGGAGAACAGCGACAGGACGACGGCGACGGCCAGGACGCTCATCGCCCCGCCCCCACGAGTGTCCGGCCGCCGGCCGGCTGCGTGCCCGCCGGTGCGGGGGTCGGCTCCGGCCGGGCGCCGTCGTCGTCGCCGTCGCCGTCGCCGTCGACGCCGGCCGCCGCGCGGTGCGGCGGGCGGATGACGGCCAGGGCCAGGCCCAGCAGGGCGCCCGCCACGAGCGCGTCGAGCCAGTAGTGGTTGGCGGTGCCCACGATCACGGTCAGGGTCAGCAGCGGGTGCAGCAGCCACAGCCAGCGCCACCGGGAGCGGGTGGCGACGACGAGCCCGATCGCCACCATCAGGGCCCAGCCGAAGTGCAGCGACGGCATCGCGGCGAACTGGTTGGACAGGTGGTCGCTCTGCGGCGGCCCGTACACCGAGGGGCCGTACACGCGCGCGGTGTCGACCAGGCCCGCCTCGGCGAGCATCCGCGGCGGGGCCAGCGGGAACGTCAGGTGCAGCACCAGCGCGGCGGCGGTGACCGCGGCCAGGACCCGGCGGGCCCAGACGTAGTGCGCCGGGCGGCGCAGGTACAGCCAGACCAGGAAGGCCGCCGTGGCCGGGAAGTGGACGAGGGCGTAATAGGTGTTCGCGCCGTGCACCAGGGCGTCACCGTGCAGCAGGAGGGACTGCAGCGAGCCCTCGCCGGGCAGGTGGAGCCATCGTTCGGCGTCCCACACGTCATGGGCGTTGCGGTACGCCTCGCCGGTGTGCCCGGTCGCGAGCCCGCGGCCGGCCTTGTAGACGAGGAAGAGCCCCGCGACCAGCAGGAGCTCTCGGACTATGGGCGGCCGCGGTGTCGCGTCGGACTCCGCTTCGGCAGGCTCGGTGCGGGCATTCATCCCCCGGCCCCTTCGCTGACGTGGTGCGTGTGGTGGTGCATCTGGTGGTGCCTGTGGTGCGCGTGGTGCGCGCGCTGCTTCGTGGTGCGGTCATCTGATCGATACGAGATCGTACCGATACGCCAGTGTACCGATACGATCGGGTACCGGTACACTGGCGTATCGATTGATGTGCGCCACACTGGAGGCACGCACGACGACCGGCGCGAGGGCCGCCCGGTCGGGACCGGACGAACAGCGAGGAGACAGACCGATGACGTCGCAGGCCGCGGACGGACCGGACTCGGTCGCCGCGTCGCGCCGCTCCAAGCTCACGCCCGAGCGCGAGCAGGAGTTCTTCGACGCCGTCCTCGACCAGATCCGCGAGTGCGGGTACGACGCCGTCACCATGGAGGGCGTCGCGTCCACCACCCGGTGCAGCAAGTCCACGCTCTACCGGCAGTGGAAGACCAAGCCGCAGTTCGTCGCCGCCGCCCTGCGCTCCTGCCGCCAGGTGCGGTTCGCCGGCATCGACACCGGCAGCCTGGCCGGCGACCTGCGCGAGGCCGCACGCGCGGGCGGCCAGTGGGCCGGCAACGACACCCAGCTGCTCCAGGCCCTCGGCCACGCGGTCATGCAGGACCCGGAGCTCCAGCGGGCGCTGCGCGACGCGCTCGTCGAGCCGGAGGTCGCGGCCCTGAAGGACATCCTGCGGCGCGGGGTCGAACGCGGCGAGGTGCCGCCCGACCACCCGGCGCTGGAGTTCGTGCCCGCCCAGTTCTACGGCGTCCTGCGCGTGCGCCCCGTGCTCGACGGGAAGTACGCCGACGCCGACTTCCTGGAGCGGTTCGTGGAGGCCGCGGTGCTCCCCGCGCTGGGCCTCACCTAGGACCGGGTCGCCGTCCACGGGATGACTGGACGGTGACCTGCTCGCGCCGCACCGTGGGGACGGGGGCGGCGCGCACCCCCCGGCCGGGTGGGGCTCCCTTTTGAGCGGAGGGGAACCCCACCCGGCCGGACCTTTCCCGGCCGGGGCCCGGGCCGGGACGCGGTGGCCGGCGGGCGGCCGTCAGACGGTCCGGCCGTCCCCGCCGCCCTTCGACACCTTGATGCCCCGGGTGATCGTGTCGATGACCGACACCTCCTGGTCGGCGTCCAGCCCGAACCGCAGCACCACCAGCCGGCTGCTGTCGGCGGGGGCGGGGAACGCCAGCGACTCGACGTAGCCGTCGGCGCCCTTGCTGGTGACCGCCTTCCAGCGCACCAGGTAGCCCTTCTGCCCGGCCACGGTCACGGCCTTGGAGGCGAGCACCTGGTGCGACGTGATCTTCCCGTAGGTGGTGCCGCCGTAGGACTCCTCGGCGTTCGCGGCGATGTCCGCCTTGGCCACCTGCTCGGCGGTGCTGCCGGCCGTCTTCAGCAGCTCGGCCGGAGCGGAGTACACCCCGCCCTTGGTGCAGGACTTGGAGGCGTCGCCGGGGCAGTCGTACGTCGTGTCGGACGTCACCTGCGCGCCGGGCCCGCTCTGCTGCCCCGTCCAGCCGTCCGGGATGGGGATGCTGATGCCGTTCACCGGGTCCGGCACCGCACCGCTCTTGAGCTTCGGCGCCTCGGACCCCTCGGGGGAGGGCGACGCGCCGCCGGAGCCGCCCGGACCGCCGTTGCCCCCGGAACCGCCGTTGCCCCCCGAACCGCCGTCGCCGGGACCGCCGTTGCCGCCCGATCCGCCCGAGTCGCCGAACGGACCGCCCGGGCCGCCGGGTCCGCCCCGGCCGCCCGGTCCCTGCGCGGTGCCCGGCCCGGAGTCCCCGCCGTCGTCCTTGGTCAGCGCGTACACGCCGACCCCGATGCTCGCCAGCACCGCCACGGCGACGGCCACGGCTATGCCGGTGCGCAGCCCGCGCTTCGGGGCCGGCCCCACGGGCTGGGCGGGGTACCCGGGATGGACCGGATACGCCGTGATCGTGGGGTGGTCGGGCGCCGGTCCCGGGGCCGGCGTCTGCGCCGGCGGACCCCATGCGGCGGCCGCGCCCGCGGGGCGGGTCCGGTCCGTCCACGCCCTGCCGTCCCACCAGCGCTCGGTGGCGGGACCGTCACTTGTCTGCCCGGGGTCGGGGTACCACCCGGGGGGAGTCACCTGCGTCATGCCCCCACCGTATGAGGCGTCGGTGAAAGACGGATGAGAGGCCCGGTCGGCGCGGCCCGGCGGACGCCGGCGGAGCCACGACCCAGGTGGCGTCCCGCTGGGTCCCGTTCCGCCCCGGCCGCGGGTGTGCCGGACGGCGGGCCGGTCGTCAATTGCGCGCCATGCGCGCCGCGTTGACGACGCCGGCGGTCCCGCGCAGGCCCGGGCCGCGCCGGCCCGTGCGGATGTCACCCGTCGAGGCACCTCCTCGCCGGACCGTGCTCCGCCCGGACCCCCGGGCGGCTACGCTCGGGTTCTGTACGTCGTTCGGGCGATGCGGGGAGGTAGCGGGATGACGGAGGTACGGCCCGCGGGGGCCGCCCCGGGTTCCCTGTGGGAGCGCGACACGGAGGTCGCGGCCATCGTGCAGGCGGTCCGGGAGCTGCGCACCGACCGGTCGTCCTCGGGCCGCCTGCTGGTGTTCCGCGGCGACGCGGGCCTCGGCAAGACCGCCCTGCTGGCCGAGACCCAGCGCGTCGCCGAGGCCCAGCACTGCACCGTGTGGTCCGCGCGCGGCGGCGAGACCCTGAAGTCCGTCCCCTTCAACGTCGTGCGGCAACTCCTCCAGCCCGCGCTGCTGTCGATGCTCCCCGAAGAGGCCCGCGAGTACCTGGGCGACTGGTACGACATCGCCGGTCCCGCCCTCGGCATAGCGGACCCCGGCGAGTAGGCGCCCGACCCGCAGGGCGTCACCGACGGCCTGGTCGCCGCCGTGCGGCGGCTGGCCCGGCGCGAGTGGCCGCTGGTGCTGCTGATCGACGACGCGCACTGGGCCGACCTGGAGACCCTGCGCTGGCTGTCCGCGTTCGCGCAGCGCCTGGACGACCTGTCGGTCCTGGTCGTCCTCGCCTGCCGCAACGGCGAGGCCGCGGGCGAGCGCGCCCGGCACCTCGAGGCGGTCTCGGCCGTCGCCGGCCGGTCCGTGGCCGCCCTGAGCGCGCTCACCCCCGACGCGGTCGCCGGGCTCACCCGCGCCACGGTCGGCGAGCACGCCGACGCCCCCTTCTGCCGCGAGGTCTGGGCGGTCACCGGCGGCAACCCGTACGACACCGTCGAACTCCTCGCCAAGGTGCAGGACAGCGAGCTGGAGCCGACCGAGGCGTCCGCGCCCGAACTGCGCCCGCTCAACAAGTCGGCCCGCGGCGGCGGACTGGTCGCCCGCCTGGAGGGGCTCGGCATCGACGCGACCCGGTTCGCCTGGGCGGCCGCCATCCTCGGCGCCGGGATCACCGTCGAACAGGTGGCGCTGCTGGCCGGCATGGGGATCGACGACGCCCACCGCTGCGCCCAACTCCTGCAGGGCGCCCGCATCCTCACCACCCCCGACCTCGCGGCCGGCCCGGTCGACGACGGCGACCTGGTCTTCGTGCACCCGCTGATCGCCAGCGCCGTCTACAACTCCGTGCCCGACGCGCTGTGCCGTGCGATGCACGGCATCGCCGCGCAGGTCGTCACCGACGCGGGCAAGGGCCTGGCCGCCGCCTCCCGGCACCTGCTCCAGGTCCACCCCGACGGCGACGAGGAACTCGTCGCCCAACTGCGCGAGGCCGCCGCCGAACACCTCGCCGTCGGCGCTCCCGACGCGGCCCTGCGCTGCCTGGAACGCGCCCTCGCCGAGCCGCCCCCGCCCGACGTCCACGCCCGCGTGCTCTACGAACTCGGCTGCGCCACCCTGCTCACCGCGCCCTCCCGCACCATCGCCCACCTCCGGGCCGCGCTGTCCATGCCGGGCCTGGACGGGCCCGAGCGGGTCGACGCCGTGCACCGCCTGTCCCAGGCGCTGCTGCACAACGACCAGTTGGAGGAGGCCGTCCGCACCGTCGAGGCGGAGGCCGCGCGCCTGGGTCCCGGACCGGCGCGGATGCGGCTGCAGGCCGTGCAGTTCATGTGGGAGGGCCTGTACGCCGGTGAGAACAGCGGCCCCGGCCGCTCCGAGCGGCTCGCCGAACTGGCCTCCACCTGCACCGGCCGCGACAACGCCGAGCGAGCGCTGCTGATCCTGCGCGGCTTCGACGCCATGACCCACGGCGAGAGCGCCGAGGAGGTCGTGGAACTGTGCGACCGGGCCCTCGTCAACGGCCGCCTGGCGCCCGGCCTCGACTGGACCGACAAGGAGTGGGGCCTGGAGCTGCCGATGATGCTGGCCAGCTCCTACGCCTACGCCGACCGGCTGGACCGCGCCGACGCCCTGTTCACCGACGCGCTGCGCGCCTACGACTCGGCCGGCTGGGGCGGCGGCCACCTCGCCCTGGCCCACGCCTACGTCGGCCTCGGGCACCGCAGGCGCGGCCGGCTGCGGGCGGCCGAGACGTCCCTGCGCGAGGCGCTGCGGCTGGCCGAACGCGTCGGCCGCGGACTGCCGTTGTACTGGTCGGCGACCTGCAACCTGGTCGACACGCTCATCGCGCGCGGCCACGTCGACGAGGCCTGGCGGGTCGCCGAGCAGTCGGGCTTCGCGCCGCCGTACCCGTCCACGATCGTGCTGCCCGACCCGCGCTCGGTGCGCGGCCGGCTGCTGCTCGCCGTCGGCCGCGCCCAGGAGGGGATCGACGAACTCCAGGAGGCGGAGAAGGCGGCCGCCGCCCGCGGCCACCTCAACCCGGTGGTGGTGCCCTGGGCCGTCGACCTGGCCCGCGCCCTCGCCACCGAGGACCCGGAGCGCGCCGGACGGCTCGCCGCCGACGTCCGTCGGCAGGCCGAGCGGTTCGGCACCGACACCGCGATCGGCGAGGCGCTGCGCTGTGCCGCCGCACTGGAGACCGGGCGGCGCGCGGTCGGGCTGGCCGCCCAGGCGGTGGCCTACCTGGAAGCGTCACCCTGCCAGTACGAACACGCGGCGGCCCGCGTCGAGTACGGCGTCCTGTCCCGCTCGGCCGCGGAGCTCAACCGGGGCCTGACCCTGGCCCGTTCGTGCGGCGCCGACGCCGTCGCGGTCCAGGCGGAGCGGGCGCTGGCGGGCCTGGGAGCACTGGAACACCACTGACCGGCACGGCCACACCTCCCCGGCCGCGCCCCGGGCGACCCGCTCCTGGTACGCGTCGTGCTCGGCCGCGATCTCCTGTCCGGTCTGCGCAAGCCCGCGGCCGCCATGACCGGCGCACCCGCGCCCGCCTCCGTCGAGGCATAGCCCCCAGGACTAGCGGGAGCCACCCCCGCCCGGCGCCGCCGCGAGCACGACCCACACCTGCCCCGGGGCGAACGTCATCGCCGCGCCGTCCGGGGTCGTGAAGCGGGTGCCGTCCGTGGCCGTCGGGCGCTCCCAGCGGGCGGCGTCGAAGGCCCGGCCGTCGCGCAGCACCATGGCCCGTCCCGAGCCGACGGTCCGGGTGTACGGGGTGGTGTTGCCGAGGAAGTCGTGGAAGCGGGAGCCGCGGACCGTCACGTACTGCACCACCACCGTCGCCGCGGCCACCCGCCGTCCGCCGGAGGTCACGCTCGCCCGGCCGTCCATGGCCACCAGCCAGCGGGCCCGGTCCGGCGACCAGGTGAAGGTGAACCGCGCCGCCGGGAAGCGCACGCTGCGGGTTTTCTCGGGGGTGCCGCCGGGCGGCGCGGCGCCGTAGCGGAAGCCGGTGGTGAGCGCGGCCGCGCCGGGCGGCGAGGGGACCAGGGCCTTCGGCCGCAGGAACAGGTTGTGCGGGGCGGCGCGGTCCGCGCCCCGGTAGAAGGCGCCGGACGACTCCTCGGGCGTCACCGCGGTCAGCGGGGCCCGGTCGATCAGCGGCAGCAGCTTGCCCTGCGCGCCGGAGAACGCCAGCACCGGCCGGGTGAACTGGCCCAGCAGCTCCAGGTCGGACTCCCGGGCGCTGCGCACGGGCCCGACGGCGGGCGGCAGCTTCGTCGCGTAGAGCGCCATCAGCCGGCTCAGGCCGCCCTCGACCTGCTCGGCGTAGACGACGTCGGCGGCGTCCAGGCCGGTCGGCGGGCGGGCGGCGGGCGCGTTGTCGATCTTCACGGCCAGGACCGGGCCGGGCGGGGGCGTGCGGGGCGAGGGACTGGCGGACGCGGAGCTGCTGGCGGCGGGGGAGCGGCTGCCGCCCGGCTTGTCCTGGAGCGCGCCCCGGGAACTCGTGCAGCCGGCCGCCAGGCCGAGGGCCAGCGCGGCGGCCAGCAGGGCCGGCCCGAACGTGCTCCGCCGCGTGCGCGGTCCGTGTGCCTTGTCCACCGGCGTCACCCCGTTGGTGGTCGTGGTGTCGATTGTGCGCTCGGGTGACGCTTTCTGGCCATACCGGATCAGTCGTGATCGCTCACCGGCCGCGGCGCCCCGCGGTTCGGCAGCCGGACCCGTGGGTACCCGGCGACACCCGGAACCCGGTGATCCGGGCCCCGACTCGGCGGAGGGAGCACGGCGCGATGAAGGCAGTGACCTGGCAGGGAAAGCGGGACGTAAGGGTCGAGGAGGTGCCCGACCCGAGGATCGAGGAGCCGACGGACGCGATCATCCGCATCACCTCCTCGGGGCTGTGCGGATCCGACCTGCACCTGTACGAGGTGCTCACGCCGTTCATGACCCCCGGCGACATCCTCGGCCACGAGCCCATGGGCATCGTCGAGGAAGTGGGCGCGGGTGTGCCGGACCTCGCCGTCGGTGACCGGGTGGTGGTGCCGTTCCAGATCGCGTGCGGCACCTGCTGGATGTGCCTGACCGGACTGCCCACGCAGTGCGAGACCACCCAGGTCAGGAGCCAGGGCATGGGCGCGCCCCTGTTCGGCTACACCCGCCTGTACGGCGCGGTGCCGGGCGCCCAGGCCGAGTACCTGCGCGTCCCGCAGGCCCAGTTCGGCCCGATCAAGGTGCCCGAGGGGCCGGCCGACGACCGGTTCGTCTACCTGTCCGACGTCCTGCCCACCGCCTGGCAGGCGGTCGCCTACGCGGACGTCCCCCAAGGCGGCAGCGTCGCCGTGCTCGGCCTCGGGCCGATCGGCGACATGGCCTGCCGCATCGCCCAACTGCGCGGTGCCGGGCGGGTGTTCGGCGTCGACCTGGTGCCCGAGCGGCTGAGCAGGATGCGCGCGCGGGGCGTGGAGACGTTCGACCTCAGGTCGTTCGACAGCGAGAAGGAACTGGTCGAGGCGATCCGCGACGAGACCGACGGGCGCGGCCCGGACGCCGTCATCGACGCGGTCGGCACCGAGGCCCACGGCAGCGCGATCGCCAAGCTGGTGCAGAACGCCGCCGCCGTCATGCCGCGCAAGCTGAGCGGCCCGATGGCCGAGCGCTTCAGCGTCGACCGGCTCGCCGCCCTCCACACCGCCATCGAGCTGGTGCGCCGCGGCGGCACCATCTCCCTCTCCGGCGTCTACGGCGGCATGGCGGACCCCCTGCCGCTGCTGACCATGTTCGACAAGCAGATCCAGCTGCGGATGGGCCAGGCCAACGTCCGCCGCTGGGCCGACGACATCCTCCCGTACCTCACCGACGAGGACCCGCTCGGCGTCGACGAGTTCGCCACCCACCGGGTGCCGTTGTCCGAGGCCCCGCAGGCCTACGAGATGTTCCAGCGCAAGCAGGACGGCGCGGTCAAGGTGCTGATGCAGCCCTGAGCCCCCGGGCCGCTCAGGTGCCCAGGATCTCCGCGAGGTCGTACCGGACCGGCTCCTCCAGCTGCGCGTAGGTGCAGCTCTCGGGGGTCCGGTCCGGGCGCCAGCGGCGGAAGCGGGCGGTGTGCCGGAACCGCTGCCCGTTCTCCATGTGGTCGTACGCCACCTCGGCCACCCGTTCGGGCGACAGCGGCACCCACGACAGGTCCTTGCGGCCCGACCAGCGGCTCGGCGCCCCCGGCAGCCGTGCCGTCTCGTGCGCGGACTCCTCGGACCAGGCGGCCCACGGGTGCCCCGAGACGTCGTCCAGGCGCAGCGGCTCCAGCTCCTCGACCAGCTCCGCCCGCCGCTTCATCGTGAAGGCGGCGGACACGCCCACGTGCTGGAGCGTGCCCCGGTCGTCGTACAGGCCGAGCAGCAGCGAGCCCACCACAGGACCGCTCTTGTGCAGCCGGTAGCCGGCGACCACGACGTCCGCGGTGCGCTCGTGCTTGACCTTGAACATGGCGCGCTCGTCCGGCCGGTACCGGACGGTCAGCGGCTTGGCGATCACCCCGTCCAGGCCCGCCCCCTCGTACTCCTCGAACCAGCGCCGCGCCACCTCGATGTCGGTGGTCGCGGGCGCCAGGTGCACGGGGGCCGCCACCCCCGACAGCTCCCGCTCCAGCCGCTCCCGCCGCTCGGTCAGCGGGGCGGTCATCAGCGACTCGTCCCCGAGGGCCAGCAGGTCGAACACGACGAGGGACGCCGGTGTGCGCTCCGCCAGCGTCCGCACCCGCGAGTCGGCCGGGTGGATCCGCTCGGTCAGCGCGTCGAAGTCCAGGTGCCCCTCCCGCGCGATCACGATCTCCCCGTCCACCACGCACCGCCGCGGCAGCCGCTCCCGCACCGCCGTCACCAGCTCGGGGAAGTACCTGGTCAGGGTCTTGCCGGTGCGGCTGCCGAGCTCCACCTCGTCGCCGTCGCGGAACACGATCGCGCGGAAGCCGTCCCACTTCGCCTCGTACTGCATGTCCGCGGGGATCGACGCGACCGCCTTGGCGAGCATCGGCAGGACAGGGGGCATCACCGGGAGATCCATGCGTCGATTCTGCGCCCGTACCTCCCCTGGCGCCCGATGTGCGAGGTATGCGGGGTACGCCTACCGTGGCTCGCATGGGTGACGCGGTGGAACTGGAGGTCGGCGGCCGGACCGTACGGCTGTCCAGCCCGGACAAGGTCTTCTTCCCCGAGCGCGGTTTCACCAAGCTGGACCTCGCCCGCTACTACATCGCCGTCGGCCCCGGCATCCTGCGCGCCCTGCGCGACCGGCCGACCACCCTGGAGCGCTACCCCGAGGGCGTGGGCGGGGAGAACTTCTTCCAGAAGCGGGCGCCGAAGAACATGCCCGACTGGATCCCGACCGCCCACATCACCTTCCCCAGCGGGCGCAGCGCCGACGAGATGTGCCCGACCGAGGCCGGAGCGGTGGTGTGGGCCGCCCAGTTCGGCACGCTCACCTTCCACCCCTGGCCGGTGCGCCGCGACGACGTCGACCGTCCCGACGAACTGCGCATCGACCTCGACCCGCAGCCCGGCACCGACTACGACGACGCCGCCCGCGCCGCCCACGAACTGCGGGCGGTGCTCGACGAGTTCGGCGGGCTGCGCGGCTTCCCCAAGACCTCCGGCGGCCGGGGCCTGCACGTCTTCGTGCCCATCGAACCGCGCTGGACCTTCACCCAGGTCCGCCGCGCCGCCATCGCCGTCGGCCGGGAGATGGAACGCCGCATGCCGGAGCGGGTCACCATCAAGTGGTGGAAGGAGGAGCGGGGCGAGCGGATCTTCATCGACTACAACCAGACGGCCCGCGACCGCACGATCGCCTCCGCCTACTCCGTGCGCCCCCGCCCGCACGCCCCCGTCTCCGCGCCCCTGCGCTGGGAGGAGGTCGGCGTCGCCCACCCGCAGGACTTCGACCTCGCGACCATGCCCGCGCGCTTCGCCGAACTCGGCGACGTGCACGCGGACATGGACGACCACCGCTACTCGCTCGAGGCCCTGCTCGACCTCGCCCGCCGCGACGAGCACGACCACGGCCTGGGCGACCTGCCGTACCCGCCGGAGTACCCGAAGATGCCGGGCGAGCCCCGACGGGTCCAGCCGAGCCGGGCCAGGAAGGACTCCTGAACCCGACCCGGCCCGACTCCTCGGCGTCTACAGCTCCTTGATCCGTACGTCGCGGTACGACACCACGTCCGACGTGCTGTGCACCTGGAGCCCGACGTAACCGGAGGCGAAGCGCCGCCCGTCCGTGCCGGGGTCGTCCGCGCGCGGCGGACTGAACTCCTGCCCGCCGAGGTTGTCGAACTCGTTGATCAGCACGCCGTTGCGGTAGACCGAGTAGTGCTGGCCGACCACGCGGACCTCGTAGTCGTTCCAGGTGCCCTTCTGGGTCACACCCGCGCCGGCCAGACCCACGCGGTCGAAGCCGTAGACCGAGCCGGTCTTGTAGGCGTCACCGTCGGGCTGGTCGAACACCTGCACCTCGTGCCCGAACTTGATGGCGACCCACTCGGGCCGTGACTCCTCCGGGTGGTCGTGGACCCAGGGGAACCGCACGAAGACACCGGAGTTGGCGTTGCCGGTGCCCGGCGCGTCGTCCCGCCACTGGAGCCTGAGCGAGAAGTCGCCGTACTTGCGCTTCGGGTACCACAGCATGCCCAGGCCGGGCGCGGTGGTGCCGCTGGTGACCGAGCCGTCGGCGTTCCGCGCGAACGAGCCGCCGCCCACCTGCTCCCAGCGGGCGAAGGACTCCGGGGTGGCGTCCAGGATCGTGCGGTAGCCCTCGGTGTGGCCCGGCGTGCCGATGCCGGACCTGCGGGCCGCCTCCTGGACGGCGTCGTACTCGCGCCGGTCGAGGGCGCCCTCGCGCAGCAGCCGGTCCAGCACGGTCGTCACGTGCTTGAGGAACAGCGCCTGGGACGTCCACTCCTTCTCGTCCTCGACGAGTTCGCCGATCCGGCACCGGTTGTCGGTGACCCGGTTGCGCACGCCCGAGTCGACCGTGCCGACCACGACCGTCAGCCGCTCGTCGTGCTCGGGGCAGGGCGGCGCGGGGACCCCGCCGCCGGCCACCACGGTGAAGCCGACCGTGCGGGCCGCGGAGGTGTTGCCGGCCTTGTCGGTGGCCCGGTACGCCACCGTGTGGGCCCCGGCCCGGTCGACCACCAGCGGTCCGCCGTACGCGAGGTAGGGGCCGCCGTCGAGCGCGTACTCGATCCGGTCGACCCCCGACCCGCCGCCGTCGGTCGCCGCCACCGTGACCCGTGCGCTGCCGACGTACGCCCCGTCGGAGTCGCGCGTGCCCTCCACGGTCGCGCCCGTGACCGGCGGCACGGTGTCCCGCGGCGGTGTGGCCACCACCGTGAACGCGACGCTCTTCTCGGCGGAGGCGTTGCCCGCCTTGTCGGTGGCCCGGTACCGCACGGTGTGCGCGCCGACCTGATGGACCATCACCGGCTGGGTGTACGGACGCCAGGAGCCGCTGTCGACCGCGTACTCCACGGTGTTGACGCCGGACCCGGTGTCCGAGGCGGACACGGTGACCGTCGCCATGTCGAGGTAGGCACCGTCGGCGTCGCGCTCACCCGTCACGGTCGCCGAGGTCTCCGGCGCCGTGGTGTCGTCGGAGGGCGGGGCGACGACGGTGAACGTCACGCTCTTCTCCGTGGAGGCGTTGCCCGCCTTGTCGAAGGCCCGGTGGCGCAGCGTGTGCGAGCCGACCGTGTCGACCACGACCGGCGCGGTGTACGGCTGCCAGGTGTCCGCGGCGTCGAGCGCGTACTCCACGCGGTCCACGCCGGAGCCGCCCGCGTCGGTCGCGGTGAGCGCGACGGACGCCGAACCTACGTACGCGCCCTGGGCGTTGCGCGTGCCGGTCACCGCCGCCGACGTCTCGGGCGCCGTGGTGTCCTCGCCGCCGCCCTCGGTCACCACGAGGACGCCCTGCATCTGTCCGTGGCCGGGGATCGTGCAGTGGTAGAGGTAGCGGCCCGGGCTCAGCGTGACCTCGGCGGTGTGGCGGCCGCCCCGGTCGTCGTTCGGGTTGGCCAGGATGTTGAGCTCCACGTCGGCGTTGAACTCGGGATCGCTCGTCACGAACGTCAACGTGTGCGGCATGCCCGTGGTGCTGCCGGTGGCCGCGCTGTTCTCGAAGACGATGGTCGCCGGACCCGCGACGGCCGTCGCGGGCACCGACGCGTACCGGGTGATGTCGTCGCCCGCGGTCCAGGTGAGGACCTGCTGGGCCGCGGCGGGCGCCCCGGGTGCTGCCGCGCCGGGAGCCTCCGGCCCCGCCTCGGCGGCGGCGGGCAGGCCGAGCAGCAGCAGGAGACCGGCCAGCAGGGCCGTCAGGACTCTCCGGTGACCCCTCACTGTCCCGCTCCCCTCGCGAGTTGGCCCGCGGCCGGTGTCGGACCGCCGCCCGTGTACGTGACCCGCCACAGCGCCGACCTGGCGTCCGAGGTGAAGAAGCCGCGCCCGTAGTCGAGGACGTACAGGGCGCCGTCGGGGCCGAACTTCCAGTCCATGAGGTTCTTGATGCCGTCGTTGCCGACGGGCACGATCCGCTTCAGCGACTCCGCGTGCACCGGCAGGCCGCCGTCGCCCTGGGTCGCCGGGTCCATGAGGACGGCGTTGCGCGGCTGGTCCGCGTCGTAGAAGTCGCCGACGAACCACTTGCCGTCCCAGTACGCCGGCCACTTGGCCGGGCCCGCGGCGGCGTCGTACCGGTAGACCGGGCCGTTCATCGCCGCCTGGCCGCCGCCCTTGAGCCAGGGCAGCCGGTAGGTGGCGTCCGCCGGCCGGTACGTGGGCACCCCGTTCGCGTCGCGCGGGTAGTCCGGGCCGCCGCCCTGCGGCGAGTACCAGATGTTGTTGCCCGTCACCGGCGGCAGGTTCACCAGGCCGTCGTTGTTCGGTGACTCGTTCTTCGGGTGGTCGCAGTCGTACCAGCCGAGCGGCTTCGACGGGTCGGGCAGGTTGCGGTCCCGGTAGGGCTGCTTGTTGCCCATGCAGTACGGCCAGCCCCGGTTGCCCGCCCGGGTGATGACGGCGAAGGTGTCGTACTTGGCCGGGCCCCAGACGGGGGAGGGCGCCGAGGCGTCCGGGCCGACCCAGCCCGCGTAGAGGACGTCGGTCGACTTGTCGACGAAGATGCGCGCCGGGTTGCGCACCCCCATCACGTAGATCTCACCGCGCGTCCTGCCGCCGCCCTCGGCGGTCTCCCGGCCCGTGAAGAGGTTGCCCTCGGGCAGCGTGTACGTCCCGTCGGGCTCCGGGTGGATGCGCAGGATCTTGCCGTTGAGGTTGTGGGTGTTGCCGGCGGTGCGGCGCGCGTCCGCGAAGGACACGCCCTTGTAGTTCGGCTGCGGGTTGTTGCCCGAGTAACCGTCGCTGAAGCCGCTGGAGTTGTTGTCACCGGTGGCGATGTACAGGTTGCCCTGGGAGTCCCAGGCCATCCCGCCACCCGCGTGGCAGCAGCTGTGGATCTGCACCGGCCAGGCCAGCAGCACCTTCTCGCTGCCCGGGTCGAGCCGGTTCGTCGCGAGGTCGAGCGTGAAGCGGGACACGCGCCGCTCCGCCATCTGCGTCGCGCGGTCGATCCGCGCGTGGGGCGTGTAGTGCAGGTACACCCAGCCGTTGCGCTCGAAGCCCGGGTCCAGCTCGATGCCGAGCAGCCCTTCCTCCACCTTGACCAGCTCGTCGCCGCCGCCCTTGTTGCCGAAGACCGTCAACTCCCCGGCCAGGGTGACCTTCCCGGTCCTCGGGTCGTAGACGTGGACCTGCCCCGTGCCCTTGCCGACGGCGGGGTCGTTCCAGTCGGTGACCACCGCCTGCGAGGCGTCGGCGCCGCCGCGGCCGATGTACAGCACGCGTCCGTCGGGTGCGGTGACCAGGCCGTGCGGCTCGCCGATCTGGTCGTTGCGGCCCGGCTGGTTGGGTGGAGTCAGCCGCTGCGCCTTGTAGTTGCCGGCGATGGTCGCCTTGCAGTCCGCCTGCACCAGCCGGGTCGTCCACAGCAGGGCGCCGCGCAGGTGCGCGCGGAAGTCGCTCTCGTCGTACGAGGAGACCGTGCCGCCCATGCCGGTGTAGAAGGAGCGGCCGCCGTCGTAGTCGCGGCACCAGCTGATCGGGTGGTCCCAGCCGTTCGCGCCCGCCCCCGGCCGGTAGGTCGACTCCCGTACCCGGGCGACCGTGTGCACGTCCCCGGACGGGTTCTTCACCCAGTTCGGCCACTGGTCGGGCCGCTTCCACTGCGCGGGCAGGTCCTGGGTGGCCGGATGCCGCCGGTCCCCGACCTCGACGACCGCCCGCTGTACGGCCGTGGGGCTCGAGGGTGACGGGCGGGCGCCGATCAGCCCGGTGAACCAGTCCGAGTACGGTTCCGCGCGCGCCGCGTCATGGATGCCGACGAAGCCCCCGCCGGCCTCCATGTACGCCTCCAGGCCGGCTTCCTGCTCCGCGTCCAGGACGTCCCCGCCGCCGGTCAGGAAGACCACGGCGTTGAACCGGCCGAGCCGGTCGGCGCTGGTGAAGACGGCGGGGTCGCCGGTGGCCTCCACCGTGAAGCGCTGGTCGGCCGGGCCGGTGAGGCCGATCCGTTCGACGGCCTCGATGCCGGCGTTCACGAGCGGCGACTCCTCACCCTCCGCCGCGGACCCGTGGAAGAGCAGCACCCGTACGTCCGCGGAACCGGGCGGCGACGGGATGGACATCGTTGTCAGGGGTGGTTCGGGCGCCGGTCCCGCGGTGGCCGCCGGGGCGGACAGCAGTCCGGCGACGACCGCGGCGGTCGCGGTGACCGCCCAGGTTCGTCTTCTCGCGCTCAACCCTCGTAAGTGCATGGGCACCTCCTCGGTCTCGGCAGCAGCGCCATGGAACCTAGACGCCTTTGCCCCGCCCGCCAAGGGGTACGGACGGGATCCGGCTGACTTTGTCCTGGGTGTGGATGAACGGCTGTCGGGCCGGTACCTTCACTCGGGCGAACACCGCCCACGCCTCCCCAACGTCCCCCACCGGATGGAGAGTTCGGCATGGACCGACGCACCTTCCACCGACGTCTGCTCGCGGGCGGCGCGGTCGCCGCGGCCTCCCTGCCCGTGGCGCCCCTGGTGTCCTCCGCGGCCGGCGCCGACGTCTCCGCGGCCGGCGGGACCGTGCGCACCGCACCGGCCGGCGGCGAGGTGAAACACCTCAGGCTGTACGCCGAGAAGCTCCCGGACGGACAGCTGGGCTACGGCCTGGAGAAGGGCGCGGCGACCGTACCCGGCCCGCTGATCGAACTCAACGAGGGCGACACCCTGCACGTCGCGTTCGAGAACACCCTGGACGTCCCCGTGAGCCTGCACGTGCACGGCCTGGACTACGAGATCACCAACGACGGCACCAGGCACACCCGCAGCGACGTCGAACCCGGCGGCACCCGCACCTACACCTGGCGCACCCACGCCCCCGGCCGCCGCGAGGACGGCACCTGGCGGGCGGGCAGCGCGGGCTACTGGCACTACCACGACCACGTGGTGGGCACCGAGCACGGCACCGGAGGCATCCGCAAGGGGCTCTACGGCCCGGTGGTGGTCCGGCGCAAGGGCGACGTCCTGCCGGACCGGACGCACACCATCGTCTTCAACGACATGCTCATCAACAACCGGCCGGCCCACGGCGGACCCGACTTCGAGGCCACCACGGGCGACCGCGTCGAGTTCGTGATGATCACCCACGGTGAGTACTACCACACCTTCCACCTGCACGGACACCGCTGGGCCGACAACCGCACCGGCCTGCTGACCGGCCCCGACGACCCCAGCCGGGTGATCGACAACAAGATCGTCGGCCCCGCCGACTCCTTCGGCTTCCAGGTGATCGCGGGGGAGGGGGTGGGCGCCGGCGCCTGGATGTACCACTGCCACGTCCAGAGCCACTCCGACATGGGGATGGTGGGCCTGTTCCTGGTGAGGAAGCCGGACGGGACGATCCCGGGGTACGAGCCGCACGACCACGGGGGGCACGGCTGACGGGGCGGCGGCCCGCGGGTCCCTGGCGCCGGCGCCGGCGCCGGCGCCGGCGCCGGTGGCGGTGGCGGTGGCAGTGGCGGTGGCGGTGGCGGCGCGGGCCGGCGCGGTGCCCTTCCGCCCCCGCCCTCGGCCGGATCGGGCGTCCCTCCCGGAGCTATCCTGAGCGGCAGCCGCCGACGAGGAGTTCCACCGTGACCGACACCGCCCCACGACCGACCCTGGAGGCCGTGGCAGCGCGGGCCGGCGTCTCACGGGCGACCGTGTCGCGGGTCGTCAACGGCGGCGACGGGGTCCGCGAACCCCTCGTGGAGCGGGTGCGGCGGGCCGTTGAGGAACTCGGGTACGTCCCCAACCAGGCAGCCCGCAGCCTGGTCACGCGCCGCCACGACGCGGTCGCCGTCGTCATCGCCGAGCCGGAGGCCCGGGTCTTCGCCGACCCCTTCTTCGCGCTCCAGCTGCGCGGCATCAGCAAGGAGCTCACCGCGCACGACAACCAGCTGGTGCTGCTGCTCACCGAGGGCCGCGACGACCACGCACGCGTGGCCCGCTACCTCGCCGGGGGACACGTCGACGGCGCGCTGGTCTTCTCCCTGCACCTCGACGACCCTCTGCCCGGCCTGATCCAGGGCGCGGGCGTCCCCACCGTCTTCGGCGGACGGCCCGGCTGGAGCGACGGCCGCGCCGCCGCCACCGGGCCCACGGTCTACGTGGACAGCGACAACCGCGGCGGGGCCCGGGACGCCGTGCGCCACCTGGCCTCGCTCGGCCGCACCCGGATCGCCCACATCACCGGGCCCCTGGACCAGACCTCCGCGGCCGACCGGCTGGACGGCTACCGCGACGTCATGGGCGACGCCGACCCGGGGCTGGTCGCCGAGAGCGACTTCACCCCGGCCGGAGGGGAGCGGGCGATGCGCGCCCTCCTCGACCGGCGGCCCGGTCTGGACGCGCTGTTCGCCGCGAACGACCTCACCGCGGCCGGGGCGCTGCGGGTGCTGCGGGAACGGGGGCTGCGGGTGCCCGAGGACGTCGCCGTCGTCGGCTTCGACGACATGCTGCCGGTCGCCGAGCAGACGGACCCGCCGCTGACGACCGTCCGGCAGGACATCGAGGAGATGGGCCGGCTGATGGCCCGCCTGCTGCTGCGCCGCCTGGACCGCCCCGGAGGCGGCACCGGCCCGCGCGCGACCGACGAGGACGGCCCGGGCGGCACGCCCGCCCCGCCCGACGGCCCCGACGAAGCCGGGGCCGGCGTGGTCCTGCCGACCACCCTGGTCCGCCGCACGTCGGCCTAGGCAGCGTCTTGTCGATCATGTCTGGAGCCAGATGAGTGTGCTGGCCAGGGTGATGGCGGCGAGGTAGCGGTCGGGTTGCTTGTCGTAGCGGGTGGCGATGCCTCGCCACTGCTTGAGGCGGTGGAGGCAGCGCTCGACGACGTTGCGGCGGCGGTAGACGGTCCGGTCAAAGCCGCAGGGCCGTTCGCGCCGCCGGCGTCGTCCCGCGAGCTGGTCGACGCATTCGGGAATGGTCGCCTTGATTCCGCGTCTGCGCAGGCAGGCGCGGAAGGAACGGGCCGAGTAGCCCTTGTCTGCCACCACCCGCTCCGGCCGGACACGGGGCCGTCCCGGCCCGGCGCTCGCGACCCGGATCTTGTCGATGACCGTCTCGGCCTGGGTGCAGTCGTTGCGGGTGCCGGCCGTGACCGTGAACGCCAGGGGGCGGCCCCGTCCGTCGCAGGCCAGGTGGATCTTGCTGGTCAGTCCGCTGCGGGAGCGTCCGAGGCCGCGTTCCTCGAGCCCCCTTTGGCCGCGGTGTGCTGGTGGGCCCGCACGATGGTGGAGTCCAGGGCGACCAGCCAGTCCACCTCCGCCCGCTGCTGGGCTGCGGCAAGGAGCCGGTCGAAGGTGCCGTCCGCCGTCCAGCGGGCGAAGCGTCCGTGCACGGTCTGCCAGGGTCCGAACCGCTCCGGAAGGTCCCTCCAGGGCACCCCGGTGTGGAACTTGAACACGATGCCCTCCAGCACCTGGCGGTCATCCCGCCACCTGCCCCGGGCCCGGCCCGCGGGCGGCAACAACGGCTCGATCACCGCCCAGGCAGCGTCAGTTATCTCCCCATCCCTCACGACCAACCCAACGATCAGATGATCGGAAAGACACTGCCTAGGCTCGGTCTGCTCAAGGGCCGCCGTCGCCTGCTGGGCAACTACCCGCCCGGCGAAGCGGAACAGTGACCGCGCCCGCCGCCATCGCCGACCTCATCACCGGTCGCAGTGCGCCGGCACCGAGGCTCGCCCTCACCCGGCTCGTGTGGAAGCCCACGGCGCCCGCGCAGGCTGCCGTCCGGTCCGTAGTAGCCTCGGCTGCCAGCTGAGCCAAGGGCCCAGGGCGGCACCGCGCCCGTTGGCGGCTGTCTGCTACGCCTTGCTGCTTGTGCTGTTCCGGGGCCGGTGGCGTTCAGCGGCGCTCGGCGGGGGCGGTCTACCCTATGGGCAGGCCCGCGTAGTTCTCGGCCAGCTCGGCCGCCGCGTGCGAAGAGGCAGCGATACGGTCCAGATAGGCGAGTTGCAAGCGTGTTTCGAACCCGCTGTGCTCGGGTGCCGTGTGCGTAGTCGTGGTCATGAACCAGGAGAAATGCTCGGCTCTCCATACCCGTTGCAGACAGGTGTCGGAGTAGGCGTTCAGCCCGGCTGTGCTGCCCGTGGACGCCCGCTCGGTGAAAGCTCGGGCCAGGACGACGACGTCGGAGACGGCGAGGTTGAGGCCCTTGGCGCCGGTCGGCGGCACGATGTGGGCGGCGTCCCCGGCGAGCAGGATCCGGCCCCAGCGCATGGGTTCGGTGACGAAGCTGCGCATGGGAAGGACGGCCCGCTGGGTGATGGGGCCGCGTCGCAGCTTCCAGTCGCCGTCGACGGCGAACCGCTCCTCGAGTTCGTCCCAGATCTGTTTGTCGCTCCAGGTGGCGGGATCGGTGCCGTTGGGAACCTGGAGGTACAGACGGCTCACGGTCGGCGAACGCATGCTGTGCAGTGCGAACCCGCGCGGTGAATGGGCGTAGATCAGCTCGTCGCAGGAGGGCGGGATGTCGGCGAGGACGCCGAACCACGAGTAGGGGTACACCCGCTCGAAGGTCTGCAACTGCCCCTCGGGCACGGCCTTGCGGACGACCCCGTGGAATCCGTCGCATCCCACCACGTAGTCACAGGTGAGGGTGCGCGACCGGCCCTGGTGGGTGTACTGGACGACGGGGTGCTCGGTGTCCGCTCCGGTCACGGCCGTAACCTCGGCTTTGAACAGCAGCGGTGGGCCGTCGGCGAGTTGGAGGGCTACGAGGTCCTTGACGACTTCGGTCTGGGCGTAGACCCAGACTCTGCGGCCTCCGGTGAGCGAGGGGAAGTCGATGCGGTGGCTGCGGCGGTTCCAGCGCAGCTCGACGCCGTCGTGCACCAGGCCCTCGCGGTCCAGGCGCTCGGCAGCGCCGCACGCCCGCAGCGCGTCGACGGTGCCCTGCTCGAGGATGCCGGCGCGCTGGCGCTGCTCGACGTAGGTGCGGTCCCGGTGTTCTAAGACCACGCAGTCGATACCGGCCTGGTGGAGAAGGCGGGCCAGTAGCAGTCCGGCGGGGCCGCCGCCGACCACGGCGACGGTGGTGTGGGTGGGAGGCGTCATGTGAGTGTGTCTCCTTCGAAGCGGGCGGCGGGTATGCGCATCGCGAGCTCGTCGTGGTGGCCGTGGGCGATCAGCGCGGTGAGGGAGATGCAGCTGCGGGTGCGGCGGTCCAGGCCGGGTCGGGTCCAGATTCCCCCAGGCGTAGCGGGTGATCAGGTTTTGGAAGGGTGCCGTGAACGCGTTGGTGGCGGCTACGGCCCGCGCCACGTATTCCTCACCGAGCACGGCACGCCGTACGGCCATGCCATCGCGCCGGCGTGGTGGCGTCGAGGTGGTCCGTCAACGCGTTCAGTAAGAGGTGCGGTTGCTCGACGGGCGCGAGATGGGCGGCGCCGTCGATCCCCAGCCGAGTGGATCGGGTGATGCCGTCGACCAGTCGTCGGGCGTGCGGGGGCCCTGGTCGTCGGTGAGACAGCGGCCCACTCGGGTGAAGTTGGGGTTGGCGGGCGGGGTGCTGATCGCGCTGGTGGGCGCAGCGGCCGGAGGCATTTGGCCTGCCAGATTTCCCACCAGATGACCGCGCAGCGGGCGCCTTTCGCGGTCCACGTATCTCGTCCCGGCGGAGCGGATTCTGGCCGGGGGTGACACAGTTCCTTGACCCGGGCCGAGCCCGGTCCCGGTTTCGGTCGCGAAACACGGCTACACCTCGCGCTCGAAGGACGATGTGCAACTGCCCAGAAGCGCCAAAACCTGTTCGGATGGAGCCACGCGAGTCACCATGCCCGATTGTGTCGCCATTCCGTCGACGCTCAGTGCCCGTAAGCGGATCCCCGGGTGTTGCGCGTACTCCCGCGCCTCGTCCTGGACGGCCGTCCAGGAGTCGCCGTACCGGGCGATCCCGTCGAGTGCCTCCCGTACCGATGTCGCATAGCGCAAGGGGATCGACTCCAGCCCGAGGCGCCGCCGGGCCGAAATGATCAGCTCGACCAACGTCAGGTGGAAGGCCGACGGGATCTGACGCATCGGCAGTTCCCCCAGTGCCTCCACGCCGACGCTCTCTTGCTCGGCCAGCCCACAGGAGCTGGGAAGGGCCGCCAGTACGGGACGCCATTTCAATCGGTGCAGCAGTAAACCAGGGGTGGGAGGGACGAGGTGATCGACCATGGCCGCGTCGAGGGCGCCGGTGCGCACGAGATCCAGCCTCGTTCCGTCGGACACGTCCACTAGGTGGACCGTCAGCCCGGGGCGGCTCTGCATCAGTGTGTCCGCGGCCAGCCGCAGACGGGCACGACTGCGCAGCGATGTGGCGATGCGAAGGGAATTCCCCCGGGAGGACGCGTAGCGCGCGGCGATCAGTTGGGTTTCCTGCGCCGTCAGCAAGACTGCGCGCGCCGCCGGCAGGAGGGCTTCGCCGGCCTCCGTCAGACACACCCGCCGCGTGGACCGGTTGAAAAGCTTCACGCGCAGTCCACGCTCCAGTTGCCGGATCTGCTGGCTCACCGCCGGCTGGACCACGTGCAGTCTGCGCGCGGCACGGCCGAAATGCAGTTCCTCGGCGACGGCGACGAAGAACTCGATTTGACGTAATTCCATGGTTCGACCCCCGTACGATCGTCTGCGCTTCGCAGCCGTGAGAAGGACCGGGCGGGGGGACAACGAGAAGGGTGTCCGGGGCCTCGGCGTCCCTCCTGACAGATGGAGCGGCAGGAAAGCGTCATACTGCGCTTCAGCGATTCAGGCGGCGCGGGAAGGCGGTCCGGTGAATCGAGGGAAAGGCGAATGCGCGGACGTCAAGAGGCCGTCCGTCGCGGAGCAGCCCTAGGGATCCGCTTCAGCGGGTACAGAGCGCGCTCGCCTGCCGCTGGAGGTCGACGTGCCGTCGTGTGACGAGGCGGAGTCGAATGATCACTGCCTCAGTGTGACCTCGTGTCCATGCACGGTCAAGAAAGTTTGCGCCATCGGCTCATTGATAACGCGCGCTGATCTATCACGGCACGGAGCGGTTCGTGACCCCAGGATGAGGCCGTGGCACGGGATCGCCGAACCGGCCGTCAATCTCTCGGGGGAGGCAACACTGTGAGAGTCGGAGTCGTCGGATGCGGCCAGATCGTCGAGCAGGGTCATCTGCCGGTTCTGCTGGGAACGCCCGGCCTGCACCTGACCGGGCTCGTCGACCTAGTGCCCCACAGGGCGCTCCGGCTGGCCGGACTGGCGCAGACCGGCGGCCAGTCGGTACCGGTGTTCCGCAGCGTGGCGGAGCTGGTGGACCGAGCCCGGCCCGATCTGGTGCTGCTCGCCACGCCACCGTCCGTGCGCTCCGCCGAGCTGCGCACCCTCGGGGAGGCCGGTGTTGCCGTCCTGTGCGAGAAGCCGTTGGCCAACTCGGTCGAGGAGGCGGACGCCCTGCTGTCGGACGCTGCCCGCACGGGCGCCAAGGTCTTCATGACGCACAACTACGCCTTCTTCCCGGAGTACCTGCTCCTGATCCGACTCGTGCGGGAAGGCCATATCGGTTCGTTGCGTTCGATCCTGATCAGCTGTCTCGGGTCGTACCCCTGGGACGGCGTCGCGGAGTTCCGCCCAGGCTGGCGTTACGACCGAACCCTCTCGGGCGGTGGCCGGCTCGTGGACACGGGCTGGCACGCCCTGTACCTGGCCGAGCTTCTGGCCGGCCGGGCCCCCACCGAGGTCATGGCGACCGCCGAGTTCGACCCCGCCCCGCCGTTCGACCGCGAGTGCTTCGCGCACTACCGGCACGGTGACGTCCACGTCTCGCTCGCCGTTGGCACCGGACACGGTCCCGTCGCCTTCGAGGTGCGGGGTGAACAGGGGCGTCTGCACTTGGACTTCGACCCGGCCGCCGGTGACTACAGCGCGGTCCCGCGGGCAGTCCGCCTCTACCGGGACGGCCGGCCAGTCCACAGCTGGGACGTCCCCAGGGAGCGGGGGATGATCACACAGGGCCTGTACGAGGAGATCGGGAACCGACTGGCCCACGGCACCGAACCGTACCCGCACTCCCTGCGCCACGGACGCGACCTGGTCGCAACCGTCGAGACGACATACCAGGCCGCACAGGAGCGGCGGTGGCTGTCCCTGGACGCCAGGGCGGAGGAGGCGGGCCGTGCCGCGGTCTGACACGCTCCCAGCGGCCCCGCGCTTCACCGGCGAGGCACCCGTCGAAGTGCACACCCTGCTCTCCCACCAGCACGTGGAGCGCTGTCTGGTGGCCCTGCGCTCCCTTGCCCGATTTTGGACGGCCCCGGCCGTCGTACTTCACGACGACGGAACGCTCGACGCCGACGACCACGTCCGGCTGCGTGCTCTGGGCGCCGCGCGGGTCGTGTCCCGGGCGGAGGCCGACGCGCAGGTCGAACAGACCCTCGCCAACTTCCCGCTCGTACTGCGCACCCGCCGTGGCAACCCGCGGATCATGCAGCTCGTGGACTACTTCGTGCTCGCCGGGCGGCCACGGGTGATCGGCATGGACTCCGACGTGGTGTTCCTCAACCGGCCGGACCGGCTGATCGACTGGGCGAACGGCGCCGAGGCGACCGCGCTGCTCTACTCGCCCGAGCACGGCTGGCAGCCGAAGGGGATCCACTGGCTGCCGGACGCCGTACCCGGGCGGCCGTTCGTCGACGACATGTGCTGCGGCTTCGTCGCCGCGGATGCTGCCACGTTTTTCGACGCGGCCTACCTCGAAGAGCTGATGCAGCGCACGGACCCGGACATACTGCCCCGCCCGCGCTTCGTCACCCAGATGCTGTACTCGCTGATGGCAGGGCGGCTCAGTCCGGAACTCGTGCGGGACTTGGGTGAGCCGTACCGCTCCGGGCGCCTGGAGTGGCTGCCCGAGCTGCCCGAGCGGGTCATCTGCCACTACTTCGGCTCCCACGACGGCGAGGACTACCTCAGCACGCTCACGGCGGCCGACCCGGGACTGCGGCAACCGTCGACGGAAGAGCCGGCCTCATGACCAGCCGCCACGAGCCACGAATGCTGCTGGAAACCGCCGTGCAGGCCTGCCATCGGGCGGGGCGCATCCTGATGGCGGCCCGCGCCGAGAACCTGCTGACGCATCCCAAACAGGGAGCGCACGATCTGGTGACCGAGTACGACCTGCGGGCCGAGACGGCCATCGTCGAGACCCTCCTCGCACGCCACCCGGACTCCACGGTCACCGGCGAGGAGGGCGGGGACCGCGGCTCGGGAGCCATCCGGTGGTACGTCGACCCCATCGACGGCACCAATAACTTCGCACACGGGCTGCCCCTGTTCTGTGTGTCGATCGCCGCCGCGCTGGACGGAGTACTGGTGGCCGCGTGCGTGTACGACCCGTCGCGGGACGAGACGTTCACCAGCGTGTGCGGTGCGCTCGAACTCAACGGCCGCCCTCTTCCCTCCGCCGCCCCCGTCGGCGGACCCGCCGTGGTGCTGACCGACTTCCCCCGCGGAGGCTCCAACCCCGACGAGCGGGAACTCGCCCTGTGGGCGGGCCTGGTGCGCGCCTACGACGTACGGCGGATCGGCTCCTCCGCGTTGGCCCTTGCCTATACGGCGGTCGGCCGCGGGCAGATCGCCTGCAACCTGGGCACGCGGTCCTGGGACGTCGCGGCCGGAGCGGCGCTCATCGCCGCCGCCGGCGGCCGGTACCTCACACCGGGTCTCGCGGCAGGCGCCACGCTGCACGAACGGCTGGAGGCGCCCGCCTTCCTGGCCTACGGTCCGGGCGTCGCGCACTCCGCGCTGCTGGAGGCCGAACTCACGCGGCTAGGACGGTTGATGTTGACGAGCACCGAGGAGGTGGTCCGATGAGCGCCCCCGGGACCCCGCTCGGGCAGGTCCTGTCGCAGAGGCCGTACGCCGCGCTCTTCCCAGGCGCCGGCACGCAACGGCCGGGCATGGCCGCGCGTCTGCTGGCGCACTCGCCCGCCGCCCGCGAGCTGCTGGACCGCCTGGAGGCTGCCTGCGGCCTCCCGCTGCGCGACATCTGCCGGGACGGAAGCCCTCGCCAGTTGCGTTCGGTCGAACTTGCCTACCCGGCTGTCTTCGTGACGGGCCTGCTGGCCTTCTCGGCTCTCGTGGAGCACCAGGGTGCGGCGTGGCGGCCCCCGGCGCTGGTGGGCGGCCACAGCCTCGGGCACTTCACCGCCCTCGTCTGCGCCGGCGCGCTGACGGCCGAGGACGCCCTGGAGTTCGTCCGAGAACGGGCCCGGCTCATGGAGGCCGAGGCCACGCGACGTCCCGGCGGCATGCTGTCGGTCGTCGGCGCTGACCACGACCGGGTGGCCCGGACGTGCGCGAGGTGCCCGGAAGAACTCGGCGTGCTCACCATCGGCTGCCGCAACGGAGCCCGCCACCTGGTCGTATCCGGGGACCGCGCGGCCGTCCTCTGGCTGCGCGAGCACGCCGACGTCCTGGAGGCCGAGAAGGTGACCGATGTCCGCACCGGACTCGCCGCGCACTCCAGCCTCATGGCACCGGTGCGGGACCGTCTGCGGGCACCGGCCGGCCGGCTGGCCGTGTCACAGCCAAAGGTCTCGGTGGTGAGCAACCTGACCGGCCGCCCCTTGACCGACGCCGACGACATCCGGGCCGAGCTGGCAGATCACGTCGCCGCCCAGGTGCGCTGGGACTTGTGCCTGGAAGGCGTCACCGAGCGCGGCGCGCACGTCGTGCTCGACTTAGGTCCCGGCCAGGCGATGGCCTCGCTCGCCCGCAGTCATGGCCTGCGCGCTGCCGCAGTCAACAGCATGGAGCCGCTGCCGGCGGTCCTTGCCGCACCGGTACGGCCGGCCGAGGAACTGGTCCAGTGATCTCCGCCGAGCGGTTCTGCGCTGAACTGGACGCGCGCGGTGTCGGCCTGGTGACCGGGGTGCCGTGCGGTTGGCTCCAGGGACCATTGGCCCTGCTGGCGCGGCAGCCGGGGCGCTACGTGCCAGCCGCCAACGAAGGCGCCGCCCTGGCGATCGCAGCCGGCGCCGAACTGGCCGGGCAGCGCAGCGCGGTACTGATCCAGAACTCAGGCTTCGGCAATCTGATCAACCCGCTGACCTCGCTCATCGACACATTCGCCGTCCCCGTCGTCATCTTCATGACCCTTCGCGGCTGGCCCCGGCCGGAGGACGACGAGCCCCAGCACTCGCTGACCGGCCCCACCACCGAGCCCTTGCTGAGCCAACTGGGCATCGGGCACCAGGTTCTGGCACCGGGCGACGACGGTCTCGCCCAAGCATGGGAGGCGGCGGACCGAGCACGGGCCGAACGCCGTCCCTACGCCGTCCTCGTACCGCGCGGCCGGATCGGGCGCGTGGAGAAACCGCAGTCGGACAACGACCCCAGCGGCGAGGGTTACGACCGGGGACAGGCCATCGAAGACCTAGTGCCGTGGCTGCGGGGCTCCGCAGTGTTCGCGACGACGGGACGCACCTCCCGGGAACTCTTCACTCGGGCCGATTCCCCCGCCCACTTCTACATGCTGGGCTCGATGGGCCATGCCCTGGCCCTCGGGCTCGGCGCGGCAATCTCCCGGCCCGACCGGCGGATCGTCGTACTGGACGGCGACGGCGCCCTGGTCATGCACCTGGGGACAGCACTCACCGTCGGAGCACAGGCCCCGGCCAACCTGATCCACATCGTGCTGGACAACCGGATCTACGACTCCACCGGGGGCCAGCCGGTGCCGGGTCCCGCCGACTGGAGGTCCCTCGGGCACGCCGCCGGCTACCGGGGCGTCCACCTTGCGTCGTCGCCGGCAGGCGTGGCCCGTGCCATGGCCACCGCGACCGACGAGCCGGGTCCGCGTCTCGTGGTCCTGCGCGTCACACGGTCCGGACGGCGCCCGACCCGGCATCCGCTGGCCGCCCTCGGTGCCGGAGATCTCGCTGCACGTTTCCACACAGCCCTGGAGGGGGCTGCCGCCGGCAGCCGTTCCCGTCCTGGTGAACCGGAGGTGAGCATGGTGTCCCGTCCGCTGCCGCACGATCCCACGACTCCCGCAACTCCCGACCCCGACACACTGCGCGGGGAAGTCCTGCAAACGGTCGCCGAGTTGCTGGCGGACGAGGGCCGGCCGGTCGAGGTCCACGACGACGACGTCCTCGCAGACCTGGCGCTGGACTCCATAGCCCTGATGTTCGTACTGACGCACTTCGAGCGGCGCTACGACGTCGCGTTCGACAACGACACGCTGCGTCCCGACCGCTATGTGACCGTCGGTGACCTGGCGGCCTTCGTCGCCGAGCAGGTGAGCGCACGAGGATGACGACACGGAGGAGTCCCGCCGCCGTGGAGCCGGACGACCGTCTCCTGCAGGACCTGGTCCTGGGCCACTGGAAACTGCCCGCACTCGCGGCCGCTTACCGCGTCGGGCTGCTGGCCCGGCTGGCCGACGAACCGCTCACCAGGGCTGAGGTGTCGGTCGCGTGCGGCACTGAGCCGCTGGCGACCGGGTCGGTGCTCGAACTGCTGGCCTCCCTGCACCTGCTGGAGCGTTGGGGCGACCGCTACGAAGTGACGGCGGTGACCCGGCGGTACCTGCTGCCCGGCGCGGCCGACGACTGGGGACCGATGCTCCGGCTGGTGTGGGACGACAGGTGCGCCGCTGTCCGCGACGCCCTGCTGGGGGACGCGCCCCGAGGGTATGGAAGCCGCTCCTTGTGGCAGGTCCATCAGGAGGTGCCCCGGCAGGCGGAGATCTTCACCCACGCCATGCACGCCCATTCGGCGGCGGCCGCAACGGCGTTCGCCGAACGGGCCGACTTGCTGGGGGTCCCCGCCCGGGCGCACGTGCTGGACGTCGCCGGGGGGCGCGGCACCTACGCCATCGCCCTGGCCCGGCGGTACCCGGAGCTCACCGCGACCGTCCTGGAACTCGAATCCGTCTGCCCGATCGCTTCCCGCGCGGTCGGCGAGGCCGGGCTGGACGGACGGATCGAGGTCGTGGGGGGCGACATGTTCACCACGTCCTGGCCGTCCGCGGACGTGGTCCTGCTCGCCGACGTGATGCACAACTGGCCGGTGGGTCAGTGCCGGACGCTGGCCGACCATGCGAGGGAGGCACTGCGACCCGGTGGCCGCCTGCTCGTCCACGACATGCTCCTCGACGACGCCGTGCCCGGCCCCGCGACCGCCGCGGCCAACGCCGTGGCGATGGCGGCCACCACTGGGGGACACCAGTTCACCGCGACGGAACTCGCCGCCCTGCTGCGGCAAGCGGGGTTCACCACGGTTTCCAGCACTCCTTCGTTCGGCTACTTCTCCGTCACCACCGCCCGCGCAGCGGGTTCTGAGGGGGCATCCTGATGGCCTGGCCCGAGATCACCGTCGTCGTCACCGCGCGCGAGCGCTTCTCCGAGACCCGCACCGCCCTGGACCACCTCTGGAAACACACACCGGAGCCGTTCCGGCTCGTCTACGTGGACGTCAACTCCCCGGCCCCAACCGCCCGTCTCCTCGCCGAGGAGGCCCGGCTGCGGGACTTCACCCTGGTGCGCACCGATGCCTACGTCAGCCCCAACCGGGCCCGCAACCTGGGCGTGCGGTACGCGTCCGGCGAGTACGTCGTCTTCCTGGACAACGACGTGCTGCTGACCGACGGCTGGCTCACCGCACTGGTCGACTGCGCCGAGGAAACCGGGGCCTGGGCCGTCGGCCCGCTCTACCTCCAGGGCCGTCTCGACGAGCGGACGGTGCACATGGCGGGCGGCGACATGGAGTTCTCCGGTACGTGGGGGGAGCGCGCCTTCCAGCAGACCCAGCGGTACTTCCTGCGCAGTCTCGGCGAGGTGCCCGCCGAGGCACTGGTGCGTCAGCCGTGCGACATCATCGAGTTCCACTGCGCGCTGGTACGGCTCGACGCCCTGGAGCGGGTCGGCGGCATGGACGAGGGACTGCTCACCACCCGGGAACACCTGGACTTCTGCCTGCGGCTCCTGGACGCCGGCGGCACGGTGTGGTTCGAACCGGCCTCCGTCATCAGCTACCTGGCACCGCCCCCGTTCCAGCCGGCCGACCTGCCCTACTTCCTGCTCAGGTGGAGCGACGCCTGGACCCGGGACACCCTGAGGCACTTCGCGCACAAGCACGGCATCGCCCCCGACTACGTGGAACGGGTGGCGAAGACACGCAAGAGGCGCCAGCACCTGGTGCTGTCCTGGCTCGAACCGAAGCTGTCCGAGGTGATCGGCCGCGCTGGGGCGGGCCTCGCCCGCAAGGCGCTCGGCGCTGTCGAGCCCTTGGTCAACGACGTCCTGGTACGGGCGCTCACCCCGCGCGGCACCGGCAGACACCGCGTGGTGCACGCGCCCGACGCGCGTACCGCCGCCACCGACGGCGTTCCTGCCACTGGGGCCGGTACGGCCCCCTGAGGCTGTACCGGCGCCCCCACCACCGACAACGAAAGACGAGGAACGCACCATGACCCAGCCCACCGAGCGAGACCTGTACGTCGTCACCGGCATCTCGGCCAGCGGCAAATCGACCGTGGCCCGGCTGCTCGCCGACCGCCTCTCCCCGAGCGTCCTCGTCGAAGGGGACGTGCTGCGGGTCATGGTGCGCAACGGGCGCCAGGAGATGACGGCTGAGCGGACCGCGGCGGCAGTGGCCCAGCTCCACCTGCGCTACCGGCACGCCGCCCAGCTGGCCTCCTCCTACCTGCGCGAGGGCTTCCACACCGTGATCGAGGACGTGATCCTCGGCGACAACCTCGAGGTCTTCCTGTCCTACCTGCAGCGGACCGTACGGCTCGTGGTCCTGACCCCGGACGTCGAGGCCGTGCAGCGCCGCGAGTCCGGGCGCGACAAGGTCGCCTACGGCTCCCGCTGGACCCTCGACCAGCTCGACGCGGTACTGCGCAAGGAGACCCCGCGGCTCGGCCTGTGGCTGGACAGCAGCGAGCTGACCGCGGAGCAGACCGTCGACGAGATCCTGCGCCGCCGGGACGAAGCGGTGCTCCCCGCGACCGGCTGAGAACGCAACGGCGGCCCCCTTACCCGGGGGCCCGGCGACCGCCTCTGATCAGCACCCGGCCCGCCCGACGACACGGAGACCTCATGACGCGAGAAGCCGTTCTGGCCGAACTCGAGATACGGGTGCGCACCGTGCTCGGCACCCGGGTGGGACCGGAGCTGGCCCGAGACCTGCCCGCCGACGCCCGTTTCGACGAAATCGGCATCGACTCCCTGGACGTCGTGCTGGTCCTCGCCGAACTGGAGCAGCGCGACGCCGCCAACACCCTGACCGGCAAGGACCTACGGGAAGCCGCCGACTGCATTGACTCCCTCGTCCGCCACCTGGCCGAGCGTCATGGCTAAGCCCGAACCGTCCGAACCGGGAGCGGGCGTCACCGTCACCGGCGTCGGCGTACTGACCCCGGCGGGGCGAGGCGTCGACCCGCTGTGGCGGACTCTGTCGGCGGGCGGAGCACCCCCACGCCCGATCGAGCACTTCGACACCACGCAGGCCGGCACCCACCTCGCGCACTTCGTCCCGCACGAGCCCGGCCTCCCCGGACCGGGTCACCCGGGCCGGATGGCCGCCCTCGCGACGGCGGCGGTCGCCGACGCGCTCGCCGACGCGGGAGCCCCCGGCGCGGGAACCGCACTGGTCATAGCCACCACCGATGAGACGGGCGCCGAGGTCAGTGCCCGGTGGGACGGCTGGCGAAGCAGCGGGACCACCCCGGCAGGGGTGCCGCTGGAAGAGCGCGTCGCCACCGCCTGCGGCCTGACCGGCCAGGCGGTCACCGTCGCCACGACGTCGGCGGCCGGGTGCGTGGCACTGGGCGTTGCCCGGCGGATGATCACGTCAGGCCGAGTGCGGCGGGTCGTGGTGTGCGGCGTCGACGTCATCACTGAGGCCGGCTTCTACGGTCTGGCCGCCCTGCGCACCCTGAGCCCCCACGGTTGCCGACCTTTCAGCGCCGACCGGTCCGGCATCCGCATCTCCGAGGCGGCCGCCGCCCTGGTGATCGAGACGGACGCGCCGCAGAGGGGACGGATCCGGGGCCGTCTCGAAGGCGTGGCCGCCAACAACCTCGCCGCCCAGCCGGCGCGCCCCGAGGCCGAGGGAGTGGCGGCCGCCGTGCGCAGTGCCCTGCACCAGGCCGGCCGCCTGCCGGCCGAGGTGGACTACGTGAACGCGCACGCGGCCGGCACCCGGCACGGAGATGCCGCGGAACTGAGCGCGCTGCACCAGGTGTTCGGGGACCGGCTGATCCGGGACTTGCCTGTGGTCAGCTCCAAGGTCGCCATCGGCCACTGCCAGGGAGCGGCGGGTGTCGTGGAGGCGGTGGTCTCGCTCGCGACCCTGGAGCGCGGTGAGGTCCTGCCCACGCTCGGGCTGGCCTCTGTCGATCCGAGGTGGCGCGAGTACAACCTGGGCCAACGGCCCCCGGGCCGGCCGCCGGAGGTGGCCGTGTCGGTGTCCTGCGGGCTCGGCGGCGTGAACGCCGCGGTAGTACTCGGGGCGGCCCGTGCCCGGCCGAGCGGCAGTGACGCACGGCGGGAGGCGGACGCGCATGCGGGCTGACCGAGGTACCGGTGCCGGCCCGGTGCGGGTGATCGGGCTGACCCTGACGCGTGAGCAGGCGGTGCCCACCTCGGCTGACCAAGGCCTGCCGGTGCGGGACCAGGTACTGCCGGTGCTGCGCGCCACCGTGGCCGAGGCGCTGGCCGGGCTGCCGGACGCACCCGGGGAGACGGCAGTCGTCCTGGCGAGCCGGCACGCCACCTGGATCACCGCGGAGGCCATCCTGACCGCGGTCCGCGGGCCCGGTGCGCGCTGGCTTGATCCGCGCGCCTTCCTCCACTACACGCCGCACGCGCTGGTCTCGGCGCTCTCCATCGACCGCGGTCTCGACGGCCCGTCCGTCACCTTCTCGGGCGTCTCCGGCGGCGTCGACGCCTTCGGGCACGGGGCCGATCTGCTCCGCCAGAGCGCCTGCGCCCGGGTGCTGGCGGTCGCGGTGGAGTGGCCCACGGCGCTGTCCGCCGCCGCCTACCCGGACACCGGTGCGGTGTCACTGCTCACGGTGGCCAGCGCCGTTCTCGACCCCCGCCCCGGCGGAGTCCAGGTCACGCAGTGGGGTCCCAGCCCGGCAGGATCCGACAGGCCGGGGGAGCGCGCCGCGCCCTCCGCGGTGGAACCCTTCCGCCTGGTCCGCCGGTACCGCGCCGAGCGGGCGCTGCAATGGACCATTCGGCAGGGCAGGTCGTCGGTGGGTTTCGAACGGCATCCGGACGACGGGGAGGACACCGATGTCTGAATCGTTGTATGCCTGGATCCGCCGGTGGGCGGAGCTGCGCCCGACGGCTACCGCGCTGGTCGACGGCCACTTATCGCTCGGCTACCGGGCCCTGGCCGAGGCAGTGGAGCGGACAGCGCACGGCCTGGACGTCCCCCCGGTGCCGGGACATGTGGCGCCGCGCTGGGGCGTGCTCATGGGAAACACCGTCGCCGACGTGGTGCTCGTGCTGGCACTCGCCCGCGCCGGGCTCGCCCCCGTGCTGCTGGACCCTCGGAGCACCCCCGACGAGATCGCCTCAATGACCCGTATCGCCCGGCTTTCCGGCGTCCTGAACCCCGGCGCCGCGTCTGCAAGGTCCCAGCCCCTTCCCGCCGGGCCCCTCCCGGCCGCCGGCCGGCTGGCGCCCTTCGGCCTGGTGACCTCCGGCACCAACGGCCTGCCTAAGGTTGTGCGCCGGGACTGGGCGAGCACCCTCACGGTGTGTGCGTCCTTCGCGGACACGGCCGGTTACCGCCCGGATGACGTGGTCCTGTGCACCACACCCCTGCACCACAGCTACGCATTCGGTATCGCCCTGGTCTCCGGCCTGCTCTCCGGAGCGACCGTCGCACTGGCCCCGACACCCCCCAGCCCGGCCGACCTCGCCAACTGGATCGGGGAGTTGCGGCCCACCGTCATCCAGTCGGTGCCCTTCCTCTACCGGGTGCTCGTCCCCCGTCTGCCGTCGGTCGGCAATATTGCCCGGCTGTGCGTGTCGGCGGGGGAACGGCTGGACGCAACGACGGCCGAAGCGTGGCGAGAGGCGTCCGGGACCTCGCTGAGCAACCACTACGGCGCCACCGAGAACGCCGTGATCACCCTGGCGGACCCCGGTGACGTGGAGTCGGTGGGCCGTACGGTGCCCGGCGTACGGGTTCGGATCGGGCACCCCGGCAACACCGGGCGCCCCACGGAGGGGGAGGTGTGGGTGCGCGGGCCCGGCCGGCACAGCCGCTACTGGGGCCAGAGCGCCCTTACCCGCGAGACGTTCACCGGCGGCTGGCAACGCACCGGAGACTGGGGGACGTTGCTGCCGGACGGCCGGCTCGTGCTGACCGGGCGCCTCTCCCAGCGGCTGTCGGTGGCCGGTCGCAAGGTCGATCCGGTCGAGGTGGAAGCGGTGCTGCGCAGCCATCCGCAGGTGCAGGACTGCCTGGTCACCGGTCCCCCCGCGGGCAGCGCGGAGAGTGGCTTCTTTGCCTTTGTCGCCGCGAGCGGGGTGGGCGAGCTGGAGCTGCGCCGCTACCTCGCTGCCCGATTGTCCGCGTACAAGGTGCCCACGCGGCTGGTGCTGCGCTCCGAGCTGCCCCGGACCGGCACCAACAAGGTGCACACCGCCCGTCTGTGGCGGGAGCTGATGACCTCATGACCGCGATCGACAAGCAGGACGGGGACGACAGGCATGACCAGTGGCACGGGGACGACAGGTGTGACGGGACTGAAGGAAGAAGCGCGCCCATGAGCCTGACCGCCGGGGGACCCCGGTTCGATCCGGCGACGGCGCTCGGCTGGCACGACGTCGGCCTCGACGGACTGAGCTGCTTCCTGCGGTGCGTGGAGGCCGTACTCGCCCATCACGGCCGGTCCGCACGAGAGATCGCCGCGAGCCTGGCGACACCCCTCGACCTGGCGCGCAGCGACACCGGTCGTGGGCCCTTCGGCGACTTCCCGGGATGCCGCCTGGAGTGGCGCACGATGCCCGGAGGCATTGGCTGGGACGAAGTCGCCACGCTCCTCGGCCAGCACCGATACCCCGTTCTCTCGCCCAACGGACGGCACTGGCCCGGGGACGAGTTCAACGGGGTCGCAGCGGCGCACCACCACATGGTGCTGGCGGTACGGCTGGGCGACGGCGTCCTGGAGGTGCTGGACACCGACGCGTCGCCCGACGACGGCTTCCGCCGCTCGCTGCCGCTCACCGACTCCCTGCGCCGGGCCTTCGACCGGGTCGCGCTGATCGAACCACGTCCGGTACCGCAGGACGACGACCCGGCGGCCACGGCCGGACGGCTGCTCGACCGCAGTACGGACCGGCTGGCCGCCGATCTGTCGGAGCTGGCGGGCTTCCGCTCCCTGTGGCTGCGCCAGCCGCTGCCCGAGACGCTCGCCCGCGGCCTGCACGTCTTCGTCCTCGGAGACGTGCAACCCCAGCTGTTCACCCTCGCCCGTGCGCTCGACTTCCAGGCGCCGCCCGAACTGCGCCCCGTGGTAGAGGCCTTGGAGACAGCGGCGAAGCGGGCGAAGAAGCTGGGCATCATGCTGACCGGGCTGCACCGGTTCCGCTCGCGTCAGGTGTACACGCTCTGCCTGGAAGAGTTCGAGGCGCTGGAAGACGCCCTGCACTCCGTCCTGGCCGCCCTCTCCGCGCACGCGGGACGAGCAGAGCCGCCGACCGCCCCGACTGAGCCCCGGCGGCTGGCCGACCGCCTCGCCGACGTCACCAAGTGGTCCTTCGGCCAACCCACGCAGGACACCCTCCGCTGGTTCACCACGCCGTACGCCGCCTGACCCGCACCGCCCCCACTCAGGAGTCTGCCATGACACTGCACGCCTCCCGGACCGCCACCCGCCCCGCGCCACCACCGCCGCTGCCCCTCACCGAGTCGGTCAGGCTGGCAGCCGCCGCGGCGACGAGTGACGCGATCGCGGCCACCGCCGACGACGTCATCCCCAGCGACCGGCTGATCGACGGCGAGTACCCGCTGTACGCCGCGCGCGGCGAGGGCGCCTACGTGTGGGACGTCGACGGCAACCGCTACCTCGACTTCATCCTCGCCTACGGCACCATCATCCTGGGGCACGCACATCGTGCGGTGGACGACGCGGCTATCTCCGAGATACGCCAGGGCTTCGCGCTGTCCATGCTGCGACCGGCGCAGCAGCAGCTGACCCGGCGGCTGACAGAAGTGATCCCGCACGCGGAAACCGCGCTGCTGGTCAAGACCGGCTCCGACGCGACGAGTTCGGCGGTCCGGCTGAGCCGGGCCTTCACCGGCCGCGACGTGGTGGTCCGCTGGGGCTACAACGGGTGGCACGACTGGGCCGCGATCCGCAGCCCCGGTGTGCCCCGGACCGTGGCCGAACAGGTGACCACATTCGGGTACAACGACCTGTCCTCGCTGGAGGAGGTCCTGCACCGCTTCAGCGGCCGCGTCGCGTGCATCCTCATGATGCCGTTCGAGACCACCCTCCCTGAGCCCGGGTTCCTTCAGGGCGTACGAGAACTGGCGGACCGGCACGGCGCGTTGCTGGTCCTGGACGAGATCCGCAGCGGTTTCCGGCTCGGGCTGGGCGGAGCTCAGGAAGCCTTCGGGGTACGGGCCGACCTGGTCACCGTGGGCAAGGCCATGGCGAACGGCTACGCGGTGTCGGCAGTCGCCGGTCGCGGCGACATCCTGCGCGAACTCGCCAACGTGCACATCTCGTCAACGTTCTTCGCCAACTCCCTGGACATGGCAGCGAGTTTGGCCACCATCGACGTGCTCGCCACCACCCCGGCCCTGGCACGGGTGGAGGCACTGGGCACCCGGCTCCAGCAGGGGCTGCGGGACGTGATCGCGCGGACCGGCCTGCCCGCACGCGTCGTGGGAGCACCCCAAATGCCCTTCCTGCAGTTCGACGACACCGCCCTCGCTCAGCAGCGCAAGCGGCTCTTCTACACCTGGACGGTCCGGGAGGGGCTCCTCCTGCATCCCAACCACCACTGGTACGTGAGCGCGGCCCTGTCCGACGCCGACCTAGACCACACGCTCGCCGTCGCCGACCGGGCTGCCCAGCACGCGGTCGCTGCAGGGGAAGAGCCGGCGTGATGCCAACCACGGACGAGGACCGGCCGGTGGTGCGACAGGACCGCGTGGCCCTGGTGTGCGGCGGGAGCAGGGGGATCGGCCTGGCGACGGCCACACGGCTGCGGGCGAGCGGCCGGAAGGTGGCGGTGCTCTCCCGATCGGGCGGCGCCCCCGGAGACTTCCTGTCGGTGCGCTGCGACCTCACCGAGGCGGCCAACGTCGACGCGGCTGTGCGGGAAGTGGAGGACCGACTCGGGCCGGTGGAGGTGATGGTGGCCAACGCCGGCATCACCGACGACGCCCTCCTCGCCCGGACGTCCGAGGCGTCCTTCCGCGCGCTGGTGGAAGGCAATCTGCTCTCCGCCTACCACGCGGCCCGGCGCGTCGTACCCGGCATGACCGACCGCGGCTGGGGACGGCTCGTCTTCGTCTCCTCCGTCGCCGCGACCGTCGGTGTGGCAGGGCAGAGCGGCTACGCCGCGGCCAAGGCCGCACTCATCGGTCTGGCCCGCAGCCTCGCCCGGGAGGTGGCACCACACAGCGTCACGGTCAACGTGGTCCTGCCCGGATTCGTGGAGACCGAGCTGACGCGGCGCGTACCGGAACGCGTCCGTGCCGGCATCCGAGCCCACGTACCGCTGGGCCGGTTCGGTGACAGCCGAGAGGTGGCCGCGACGGTGGACTTCCTGGTCGGAGAGCACGCCGGCTACATCACGGGTGCCCTGGTGCCCGTGGACGGAGGACAGGGAATGGGCTGGTGAACGGCGCCGAAGTCGGCCACGGAGCCACCGGGTCCTACGGGTTCGACGGAGTGGCACCGCGCTACGACGGCACGCGCGGCGGCGAGGAGCGGGGCCGAAAGGTCGCCGCCCGGCTCGTGCCCTTCCTGGACCCGGACGCGCCCGTCCTGGACGTCGGCACAGGCACTGGTGTGGTCGGCCGGGCGCTGGTGGACTACGGGCACACCGTGTACGGGCTGGACCTGTCGCCCGCCATGCTGGTGCGGGCCCGGCAGCGCCTCGGCCCCGTGGTGGTCGCCGCGGACGCCGCCCGACTGCCGTTCCGGGCGGCGGCCTTCCGGCAGGCGGTCAGCGTGTGGGTGCTCCAGATGGTCGCGGACGCCTCCGCCGTGCTCGCCGAGGTCGCGCGGGTACTGGAACCCGGCGGCCGGTACGTGATCGCCTCCGGTGTGCTGCTGCCCGCCGACGACCCCATCGGCGTCGTGTACGAACAGGTCTGGCGGAACCTGGACGGCGACGGGCGGCGTGACGACCGCTCGGCGCGCCTGCGCCTGCTCGCACCCGGGGCGGGATTCACCGTGGAGCACACCGGCCGATTCGAACCGACGTACCACCGGCAGTCACCGGCCGAAGCGGCTGCCTTCCTGGAAAGCGGTGCGCCGTTCTTCCTGTGGGCCCTCGACCCCGCAGAGCGCGAGCGCGCCATCGCTCCCGCGGTCGCCGTGCTGAGGTCCATGCCGGACCCCGACCGGCCCCGCACCCGGCGAACACAGCGGGAGCTGGTCGTCCTCCGCAGAGATCCGCAGTTCGGTGCAATGCGCCGTCCCGGACGCACCCGTACGGCAGAGGGAGCAGACACATGACGACGATCCATGGCACGACGCCGTCCACCGGTGCAGGCTGGACGAAGGAGCAGTGGCTGCGGTCCTTCCGCAGTGAGGCGGCGCGTTTCTCGGCCTCGGTCGACCCGACACGGCTCGACGCCGCCGTGCCCTCCTGTCCCGGGTGGACGGTGTACGACCTCATCGCCCACGTCGCCGGTGTCTACCGCTGGCACCGCCAGCATTTGCAGCGCCGTACCGCGAGCACCCCCCGGCACGAGCGGCCGCAGGTCCCGGCCCACATGCCCGTCCTGACTTGGTGGCAGCGGGAGTTCACAGCCATGGAACAGGAGCTGGACGCGGTGTCGCCGACCGAGCCTGCCTGGAACTGGGCGGGCCGGCCCCCGGTGGCCCTCTTCTGGCACCGCCGGATGGCACACGAGACGGCACTGCACCGCTGGGACGCCGAAAACGCCCTGGGGGTGCGGCACAGCGTGGACAGCACGCTGTGGACGGACGGCGTGACGGAAGTCCTGGACACCTTCCTGCCGGGCGGGCGCAACGCGGGAATCGCGGGCCCCACCGGCACTGTCGCGCTCACCGCCACCGACACGGGCGCACATTGGCGAATCGCCGTGCGCGAGTCCGGCGTTCTCCTCGCCCCGAGGGCGGACGTCCCCGGGGCCGGCCCGGCGCCCGACTGCACGGCCGAGGGCACGACCGAGGACCTGCTTCTCGTACTGTGGGGCCGGGCCACCGCCGCGGACCGGCTCCGGGTGCAGGGTGACGCTACTCTGCTGAGGTGCCTCCGCGCCCGCTGACCGGCGCGATTCCGGGGGACGTGCGGTCCACCCGCCACATCGCGGCGTACAGACCGTCGCGTGCCAACAGCTCCTGGTGCGTGCCGTCCTCCGCCACGACCCCGCGGTCCAGCACGACGATGCGGTCGGCACGCGCGGCGACAGCCGGCCGGTGGGTCACGATCACTGTCGTGCGGCGCGTCCCCCCGTCCGGTGCCGCACCCCCGAGGCCGGCCTTGGCGTCGCTCGCCGAGGTCGCCTCATCGAGCAGCAGGATGTCCGGGTCGGCGAGACGGGCCCGCGCCAGGGCAAGCAGTTGACGCCGGCTGAGCGACAGGTTCGTCCCGCCCTCCTCGACCCGGTGGGCGTAACCGCCGGGCAGCGCCGCGATGACCGCGTCCAGCCCCACCGCCTCGGCGGCCCGTTCGACGGCCCGTTGCGTCGCCCCGTCCGCGGCGAAGCCGATCGCGTCCCGGACGCTGCCCTCGAAGAAGTAGGGCTCCTGCGGCACCGATCCCAGGCGGCGGCGGTAGGCGGAGACGTCGTAGGAGCGCACGTCGACGCCGTCCACGAGGATGCGTCCGCCGGTGACTTCGTACAGCCGGGCGATCAGTTTCACCAACGTCGACTTGCCCGCGCCGCTGGCACCGACCACGGCGACGGTCTCGCCCGCGGTGATGCGCAGAGTCACACCGGCGAGTACCTCCGTGGCCGTGCCGGGGAACGCGAACCGGACATCGTCCAAGACGATGTCGCCGCGCAGCCGGCCGACCGGCACGGGACGGGCCGGGGAACGCACCGACACCGGCGTGCCGAGGAAATCACGCATGCGGCGCATGCCCACCGCGGCCTGCTGGTAGCTGTCGAAGAGCTGGGACAGCTGCTGAACGGGTGAGAACAGCAGGTTGAGGAAGAGCAGGAAGGCGACCAGAACGCCGGTGCTCAAGGTGCCCGCGGCCATCCGGTGCAGCCCGGTCGCCAGGATGACGATCGCGGCGAGGTCTGTCACCAGTTGGACGAGCGGAAAGTACAGCGCGACCAGCCGCTGGGCCCGCGCCCGGCCGTGCCGGAAGACCGCGCTCAGCTCAGTGAACCGCCGGGTGTTCACCTCTTCCCTGCCGGCCAGCAGCACCGCTTCGGCGCCAGCGGCGTTCTCCTCCAGATACGCATTGACGGCCGTGAGGTCCTGCCGGGAGCGCCGGTGCAGCGGCACGATGCGACGGCGGAAGACGATAGTGGCCGCCACGAGCAACGGAAACGCGGGCAGGACCACCCAAGCCAGTTCGGCGTCGATGATCAGCAGGGAGCCGCCGACGCCAAGCACGGTCAGCGCGCTGACCGTGACGGAGACCAGACCCGTCTGGAGGAAGCCCGCCAGGAGGTCCGGCTCGGTCGTGACCCGGCTGAGGGTGGCACCGGCTGCCTCCCGTTCGTAGTAGTCCAGTCCGAGGGCCTGGAGATGACGGTAGAGGCGAGTCCGGATGTCGAGCATGAGCCGTTCACCGGTGGTGGCCGCGAGCCGGACCTGGACGACGTTGACGGCCCAGTCCGCGAGCACGATGCCGAGCCCGAACAGGGTGGCTGCGGCGACCGCCCCGAAGTCCATGTGCCGTACGCCTCCGTCGATGGCCCGGCGGACCAGCAACGGCACTCCTAGGCCGGCGACCGCGTCGGTAGCCACCAGTGCCGCGCAGGCCGCCAACGGCCCTCTGTACCGCCTGAGTAGTCCCAAGAACCCGAGCTGCTCAGTCGCCCGGGGGAGCGGCGCCGGTGTCATGGCCGGGGCGGGTGGTGCGAGCGCCGGCTCCTCCGCGCAGGGCGACCGGGCTCCTCCTCCGGTGGCGCTGTCCGGCGCGAACAGCCGGCGGTAGACCCCGCAGCGGCCGAGCAGCTCTTCGTGCGTGCCGGAGTCCCTCACGCGGCCCTCCTCAAGGACCACGATCCGGTCGGCCAGGCGGATTGTCGCCCGTCGCCGGGCGATCAAAATCACGGTGCGCCCGGCGAACTCCCGCCGCAGCGCGTCGTTCACCTCCGCCTCCAAGGCGGGGTCCACCGCGGACGTCGCGTCGTCCAGGACCAGGACGGACGGGTTCCCGCACAGCACCCGGGCCAGCCCCAGGCGCTGTCGCTGCCCGCCGGACAGCGACCCCCCCCGTTCGCCGAGGACGGTGTCGTAGCCCTGGGGCAGGGCGCGGACGAACTCGTCCGCCCGGGCCGCCCTGGCCGCGGCCCGTACTTCCTCGTCGGTGGCCCCCGGGCGGCTGTAGGAGATGTTGGCGCGCACGGTGTCCGCAAAGACGACATGGTCCTCCGGCACCAGGCCCACGGCCGAACGCAGGGCGCGCACATCGAGCTCCCGCACGTCGCGACCGCCCACCAGGACGCGCCCCTCCTGCACGTCGTGCAGCCGGACCAGCAGGCGCGCCACGGTCGACTTCCCCGCCCCGGGCGGCCCGACGAGCGCCACTGTCTCGCCGGCCGCCACGTTCAGACTGAAGTGCCGCAGCACGGGTGTGCCGCCGTGGGCGAAGGCCACCGCGGTGAACCGCACGCCTGGGGGCCCGCCGTCCGGGGTGCGGACCGGGCGCGCAACCGACCCTGCGGACGTGACCGCATCGTCCAGCCCGCCCGCGTCGAGGACCTGGAAGACACGTATAGCGCCCGCCCGGGCCTGCTGACCGACCGACACCAGACGGGACATCATTCTGACGGGGGCGATCAGTTGACCGAGGTAGGAGGCGAAGGCCAGGTACGTGCCCACGCTGAGCCGCTGGTGCACCGCCAGCCACCCACCGAGGGCCAGCAGCGCGAGCTGTCCCAGGGTCGGCAGCGCCTGCAGTGTCGGCTCGAAGCGGGAGGTGAGGCGGGCGCGGTCCAGTTGGGCCGCTTGCAGACGACGCGCCGCCTCGACCAGTCGCTCCTGCTGTTCCGCCTCCCGGCCGAAGGACTTGACCACACGGGCGCCGGCGATGACCGACCGGACTGCCGAGACCAGCTCGGCCACCCGCCGCTGCACCTGCGTGGCCGCCGGGAGGATGCGGTCTCTCGCCCGGCGGGACACTGCCCACAGCCCCAGCCCCAGTCCGGCCGCCACTGCGGTCAGCCCGGGAGACAGCACGAGCATCGCCACCGACATGCCGACCACGAGCACGAGGTTGCCGAGCAGGAGCGGCCCCATACCGAGGAGTGAGGTGATGGGCGGCAGGTCGGCGACGGCGCGGGTGGCCGCCTGGCGCGGCGTCGGCAGCCCTTCGTGGCGGGGGCCACTGCGCAGCACGGCGGCGAACAGCTCGGTGCGCAGCTCGTGTTCGATCCTGAGCGACAGCTCCTGCGCCGCGCGTCTGCGCCACACAGAGCCGCCGAAGGCCACGCCCACGGTGCCCAGCAGCCCGGCGAAGCACAGGTTTCGCAGGGTGCCGTCTCGACCCGCCAGGGCGGCGTCGATCAGCCAGCGTTGGAGCAGGGGCGCCGCCGTCGCGGCGAGTCCGCCGAGGGCCGCGGCCACCGTCGCCGTGACGCACAGGCCCCGGTGCCGTGCGCACAGCGTCAACAGCCGGACAAGGGCGGAACGTTCCCCGGCTGCCGTGGCCGGTCTGCTGCTGGGCAGCGGGGGACCACTGAAGGGGATCACGCGTGTCAGCATGCCGACCGCCGTCGGTCCCTCCCGCCATCCATAAGGACTGCTCATCAATGCGCGCAACGACTGGCCGTCCTGCGCCCCCGCCTGCCTACGGTGAGTCCGCCCGGCGACTCCTCGAAGCCGGCCGCGGACATCCCACAGGACGGGCTGAAAGAGGGGGAGATGACACGCATCGCCTTGGTCTCGGGAGGTGGCACGGGCATCGGCCGGGCGGTGGCGCACGCGCTGGCGGACGCCGGGCACCGGGTCGTTCTCCTGGGACGCCGAGCCCAGGTGCTCGAAGAGGCGGCCCGCGCGATCAACCGGGCCGTCGGACCGGATGCCGTCGTCTGGCACGCCGCAGATCTCAGGGAACCGGAGGAGGCCGAACGCGCAGTCGCCACGGTGGCCGCCGCGGCCGGACCGGAGGACACGATCACCACCGTGGTGAACAACGCCGGCGGGACGACCCGCATCAGGGGCAGCGCCCTCGCCGACGTGGCTGCGGCGTGGCTCGACGAGTGGCGGCGCAACGTCCTGTCCTGCGTACTGCTCACGACCGCGGCCTTGCCGCATCTCACGCGGTCCCCGGGCGCCAGGATCATCACAGTCAGCTCGGTCGCCGCCCTGCGCGGTGGAGGGCCGTACGGTGCAGCGAAGTCCGCGTTGCACGCCTGGACGTACACGCTGGCCAAGGAACTCGGCGGTCTCGGTACGGCCAATGTGGTGGCGCCCGGCTACGTCGAGGGAACCGAATTCTTCGGCGACCGCATGACCGGGGAGCGACGTCGCACCCTCCTCGACGCCACCCTCGTCGGCCGAGCCGCCCGTCCCGAGGGCGTGGCGGGCGCGGTCCGCTGGCTGGCCTCCGCGGAGGCGGGGGATGTCACGGGCCAGATCATCCAGATCAACGGCGGGGCAGTGCTCGGCCGGGGCTGACAGGCCGACGGCAAGGAGGAGGAGATGGTGCCCACCGAGCAGTGGGAACGCAGCGCAGCCTCCGGTTTGGAGGCGTCTACGTCCCTGATGGACGACTTTTTTCGAGCCCAGCATCACCGGCCCGCCGCGCTAAGCGATGTCGACGCGAGTGCCGTTGACCCGATCCTGCGGGGTGTCCTGACGAGTGATGGGACCGTGACGACGCTCATCGCAGCCTGCTTGTTGCAGCCGCTGGCCGTGCGGGTGCTGGACGAGCGGAACGTCGGCCTGGCTACCGACATGGGCCGGTGGCTGGAGGCCGCCCCGGGGGCGTTGGCAGTGCGCCGACGCGTCGTGATCGTGGTGCGTGTGACGAGGGCCCCCGTATACCACGCCGAGTCGTTCCTCCTGCCGGAGCGCCTCCCACCCGAGGTGGCCGACTCCTTGCGCACAGAGCCCCTCGGGCTGGGCGGCGCGTTGCGGCGGCATAGTGCTCACGTTGGCAGGGAGCTCCTCTGGTACGGCCAGGGACAACCGCTTCCCTGGACCGGGATTCCTCCACACCGGCCGGATGAGGACCTGCCAGTGGACCCGACGCTGCACCGCACCTACCGCTTGACGGCTCCAAACCGTCAGCCGGCTGCCTTGATCACCGAGTCCTTCAGCACTGGTCTGCTCAAGTCTGCTCATTCCTTGCCGTGAGGGGGGCGGGCGACGGTGCGCCCCGCTGCGCTAGGAGTCACCCTGCTCGCTGTGCAGTGGCCCTGGGGCTGGCGACCAGTCGAGGGGGCCACTGAGCGCCAGTTGACGCAGCACGCCGAATGGTACGGTCTGTTCCTCCGCTGTTCCGGCCGCCTGCAGGGCGACGGCTCCCCGGGTGACGGCGCCCTCTGCTGCCGCCGCCACGAAGGTGCTCTTCCCGCAGCCGACCGCTCCTCCAACCAGAATTACGGCGACATCTCCGGCCAAGGAGGCGTCCCGAGCATGTTCCCATCGAGCGAGTTCCGCCGCGCGGCTCATGTATGTCATCGGCCTCAATCGCACCTTTACGGTCGAATCGACACTGGCTTCGGAAGCTCGGTGCTGAACGTGGTGCCGGAGGGGCAGGGCAACGTCCCCTGGCACCGCTACACGAGCTTCGCCATCACCGACGCCCTGAAGGCGAAGATCGACTACTCGACCGGCCACCTGATGCTGACGGCGACCGACTTCGACATCGCCGGCGTCGGCCAGAGCCTGCAACTAGCCCGCACCTACAACTCGCTGGACGCCCCCTTTGGCCGCGTCTCGCAGCGCTGGTGGCAGCAGTACGAGCGCTACCTGTCCGTCTCCAGCACCGAGGTCGTCGGAATGGGGTCGCACCCCCGAGCTACCAGGAGGCCCTGCCTTCATGCGCGTACCGCCGGAAGATCACCCAACCAGGAACTCCGTTCGATCCGCACGTTCCAAGATCGGTTGAGATACGGCTTCTGAGACGGGGTTTCGGGTACCTGATGACCTGGGCGCTCTGGGCGGTCCTGCTCACCCTCCTGATCACCGCCGTCGTCAACGCCGACAACGCCGTCAGCGCGGTACGCGACCACTTCACCAAGCGCGGCCCGGTCGGACCGGACAGCGTCAAAGCCTCGCGCTCCTATCCGCGGCACGGTCCGGAACTCGCCTTCGACAAGCTCAACAACACCTGGTGGGGCCCGGGGGTCAACCAGTCCGGCGCGGGGGAGTGGATCGAGGCCCGCTTCGACCAGCCCACCCGGCTGCTCGACATCATCATCACCCCCGGCGTCTCCATACACGCCGACCAGCTCTCCCAGTCGGCCCTCCCACGACGCGTCGAGGCCGTGATCACCACCGCGGACGGCAAGAAGGAATCCCGCTTCCTCACCCTCGACCAAGCCGCAGGAGGCCAGCGCCGCGCCTTCCGCGCCGGCGACGTCACCGCCGTACGCCTCATCGTGCGCTCGTCCTACGCCGCCTCCGCCGACAAGCAGGTAGCCATCGCCGAGATCGAGTTCTTCGGCCCGTCGAACACCAGCAGAAACCAGTGAAGCCGACCTTTGAACGATCCCCAACTAGGTACGCACGAAAGCCGATTGAGTACCCGCACTCAGGCCGGGGACTCGCGGCGAACCGGAGGATGACGGCACACCCAGACGCGAGGAGCCAGCAATGTCCGCCATCCACCCGACCACCAGCCCGTCGCAGGACGCACGCCCGGACACCCCGCAAGCCGCAAGCGGCCGCAGGCTGCCCGCCGTTCTCGCGGTGGCCGTCGCCGCGGCGCTCGTGGCGTCGGCGTTCGGTGCCAAGGACCCGACCACATGGGTGCTGGAGACGGTCTGGGTGATGGTGGGCCTGCCCCTGGCGGTCCTGCTGCGTCGACGCTTCCCGCTGAGCGGCCTGCTGTGCGTGCTGCTGGCCGCGCACGCGCTGGTCCTCATCGTGGGCGGCCACTACACCTACGCGGAGGTCCCCGCCGGAGACTGGGTCCGCGACTGGTTCGGCCTGGACCGCAACCCCTACGACCGCTTCGGCCACCTCATGCAGGGCTTCGTCCCGGCGATCCTGGTCCGTGAACTCCTCGTCCGCACCTCGCCGTTGCGCGGCAGCCGCTGGCTGGCTCCGCTGACCGTCTGCGCCTGCCTCGCCTTCAGCGCGGTCTTCGAAATGCTGGAGTGGGCAGCGGCCGTAACCGGCGGCCACTCCGCCGACGCCTTCCTGGCCACCCAGGGCGACGTCTGGGACACCCAGTGGGACATGTTCTGCGCACTGATCGGCGCGACCTGCTCACTGCTGCTCCTCAGCCGCCTGCACGACCGCAGCCTCACCCACTTGACGCTTCCCGCGACGGACTGAACCGTTCCCTCGCCCCGACACGATGTGCGGAGCGAGGAACCCTCGGGGCCGTGGTCGGTCTTGAGTCGCCGGGCGGCAGACCGGCTGACGGACGAGGCCCATCAGCTCGGCCCGCCGGTCGGCCGGTGCGTCGGTCAGTCGTCCACACCGTCCGACGCGCTGCCGCTCTGGGAGTACGTGCTCAGAGCCATCCAGTGGGCGAGTTCGTCCGGCAAACCGTCATGAGGGATCATCCAACGCATGGCGCTCTCCGTGAGGGGACGCAGGGCCTCCCGCCGCCTGTTGTACCGCCTCGTCTGATGGGCTTCCAAGCCCTCGGCGGCACCCTGAGGGGTCGAGATGACCGTACCTAGCATGCCGAAGGCGGTGAACCACTCCCGGGGGATGGACCTGCCGGTCATGACCCTCCAGACGTCACCGGCGAAGGTCGAACAGTTGTGCCTGGTGAAGTTGTAGTCGGCCGCAACCCTTTCATAGGTGAGGCGGTACCCGTTGATGATGTTCCTCAAGGGCACCATCTTCGACTCACGGTGCGTGGCGTAGCCGCGGGTGTCATACCAGTCGGGGCACATGACGCCACCTCGGACATTGCCCCAGTACTCGATCCCCTGTCTCGGGTAGAAGCCGAAGGGGACGGTCGTCCCGTCCGATCCGGTGATCACGATCCAGGCATGACCCGTGTCCCGCCTGGGGTCACGATCGCCCCCGTTCACCTTGAACGTGACCTTCAGCTTCCTGCTGAGGCGACCGTCACTCAGCTCGTTTAGGAGCAGATCGCGCAGCGGTGTCAGGTCTTCGTGCTCCGGCAGGTCGGCGAGCGGCCCGGCCGGATGTACCGGCGCGCTGGTACCGGCTTCCGATGCGGACTCCGATTCGGACTCCGTCCGAGCCGCCGCCTGCTGTGCGTCTGCGTCATAGGCCTCGTCGGCAATCCGCTGACGCTCCGCCGCCACCCGCTCCTCGGACGCCGTGCGGGGTGCCATCCGGCGGAACGAGCGACGTCCTGTGTTGTTGAGTCTGTCGAGCCTCTCCATGAGGCGGTCCATATCCATTTCGCCCCCCGGACCCGCCACGTGTTCGGAGTCGGCCTCGTAACCCTCGCTGCCCCGCCGGCCCCGCGGCGGGCTGTACATGCGCTGCACGGCTGTTCCACGCGTTGTCGACGCGCCCTCGTCGATGGCCGCCGAGCCGCCGTGCGTGACCGCCCGCTGGGCGACGACGGACGGAGCGGTCGCCGCACCGGAGCCGAAGGAGGCCCCGTCCCTCTCCGCCTTGAGTTCGGAGCTCTGGCCGGGATCGGTGATCGTGACTCCAGCACCGTTGCTGTGACCGGTCTCGAGAGTTCCCTTGAGGTTCTCGTTGACATGGCTCAGCTCGTGGCCCATGACCTTCTTGTCCGCGACGACCTGCGGGGGCGCGAAGATGTGGTTGCCGACCGTCATGGCCCTGGCCCCGAGCGCCGCTGTGGCTCGTTGGGCGACCGGGTTGTCGTGAAGGCGCGTGGCGGAGAGGTTCGGGTTCTGGAAGAACGGCATCGCCTCCGCGAGCAGTGCTGCGGGAAGCGAGCGGCTCGGTGACGCCATGGCGGCGTCGAGCAGAGCCTTCTGGCCGGCCGCGCTGTGGTCCGCCACATCCTCGTGGGCGTGCTCCTCGCCCTGCGCGGAGCGCTGAACCTGGAATCCGTCTGCCTGATGCCCGCATGCGGGGCCGTGCTCATGCCGGCCTCGGGCCCACGGATACCCGGCCTGGCGGAGCATTTGGACGACAGCGGCATTCCCCGCGCTGTTCTGCAGTCCGAGATGCCTTACGGCGGAGGCGCCGCCGGAAGTCGCCGGCCGACGTATGGCCACAGAACGACGTTCGGATGTGCCGATGTCGTCATGTTTGGCTACAGGCATGTGCATCCCCTTGTAGTCGTGGATGTGCCCGTTCTACGGTCCGCCCCGCCTGAATTCCAGGTACGCGAGGGCAGCATCCGGTGCCGAACAGGCACACTCGGCCGCCAACGGGGAACCGCCGCCGACCGAGGGTCAGCCGGCCGTGTGCTCCGCGGCCACGTTCCGCATGGCCTGGAGCGACGCGCGGATGATCCCCGGTAGGCCCGGAGCGCCGATCCAGCGCGTGAAGGCGACCTTGAACACGGCGATGCCCGTCTCCGCGACCGGTTCGACCGTCCCCCGGTCGCGCAGGGCGTCAGCCATCCCCGGGGACGATGTCTTCCAGCGCCTCCATGCGATGCTTGGCATGCAGCGCCCTGCCAGCAGCCGCACTCCGGTCAGTGGGGATTGCGGCGGCTGTGAAGCTGCCGGACGGTCGCCAGGGGGGTGTCGGGCTCGTCTGTGGGCTCTGGGGCCGTTGGCTGAGCAGTGGTGTGACGGGTCAGTGAT
>NZ_KQ948551.1:0-127319 GCF_001514125.1 Streptomyces longwoodensis
GTAGTCGTACGTCGTCACCGCGCCGCGCGGGTCCTTCAGCTCGGTGAGCTTGTTGACCTCGTTCCAGGTGTAGTCGGTCTTCCCGGCGGGGTCCTGGTAGTAGTCGACGTTGCCGGCCGGGGTGTAGGCGAGCAGGGTCTGGGAGCCGTCCTGGAGGTGGCGGACCGTCTCGCGCTGCAGCGGGTCGAACTCGTACTTCGTCGTCCCCGTGCCGTCGGAGCGCTGGACGAGGTTGCCGTCGCCGTCGTACCAGTACTCCACCTTCACCGTGTTCGGTGAGGTGACGGTGCGCACGCGGTCGCGGTTGTCGTAGGTGTAGGCGACCTTCACGCCGCGGGCGTCGGTGACGCTCGTGGTGCGGCCGAGTTCGTCGTAGGTGTACGTCGTCTTCCCCAGCGGGGAGGGGGCCTTGGCCCACTCCAGGTTGCCGCGGGCGTCGTAGTGGAAGTCGGCCTGGACCGTCTTCGTCGACGTCGTCTTCGTCTTCGCCGCGCAGCGCTGGCCCTCGAAGCCGCCGCAGGTGGGGGTGGCGGGGTTGTAGTCGTAGGAGACGCTGCCGCCACCGGTGCCGGTCTGGGCGACCGAGGTGGTGTTGCCGACGGTGTCGTAGGTGAAGGACGTCTTCTCGCCGTCGGCGTTGGTCGAGTCCTTCGGCACGTCACCGCCGGCGATGGTCTGCCAGCTGCTGACCGACGTGGGCCCCGGCTGGGTCGCCGACTGCCCGGGCCGGGTCACCGTCTGGAGGTTGTTGCGGGAGTCGAAGCCGTAGTCGGTGACGTTGCCCGGGGTGGTGCCCGAGCCCATCGCGTCCGTGGCGGTGTCGATGTTGTGGTTGGCGTCGAACTTCGTCGACCGGTTGCGCTGCAGGTGGTCGGTCACGTCGGTGACCTGGCCGTCGCCGTCGTGGGCGTACTTCGTGGAGTGCAGCTCCGGGTCCTTGGCCGTCGTGGTGCCGGACGCGGTCGCCGAGGCGCTGCTGTAGGCGTAGGTCCAGGTGGGGCCGGTGTGGCCGTCGCTGTTGAAGCCGGTGCCGCGCAGCATGGAGGTGACGCGGTTGACGTCGTCGTAGGTGAAGACGGTGACGCGGCCCTCCGCGGTGGTGATCTTGTCGACGCGGCCGGAGGTGTCGTAGCGGAAGGTGACCGTCTTGCCCTCGGTGTCGGTGGTGGTGGCCAGGTTGCCGCTCGCGTCGAGGTTGAACACGGCGGTGCGGCCGGTGTTGTCCTTGGCCTGCCACTGCGAGGGGTACGTCTTGTACAGGTCGAGGAAGCGGCCCGAGCGGGTCTCCAGGAGCTTGAAGCCCTTGTTCTCGCCGTTCTCGTCGTGCTGGGTGACGCTGATCGTGCCGTGGTTGCGGTCGGTGACCTTCGTCAGGGACCCGTACTGGTTGTAGGTCTCCTTCGCCCCCGACTTCCACTTCGTCAGGGTGTAGGTGCCGTCCGCGTTCTTCTTCAGGTCCTCGGACCAGCCCTTGGGCGTGGTGAAGGAGCCGTCGCTGTTCTTGGTGAAGCGCACGGTGGCCCCGGAGGCGTCGTAGAAGACGACCTCGCCGGAGGAGACGGACAGGTAGCGCTCGTACTCCTGCCACCAGCGCTGGGAGACCCTGCCCCACGGCGCGTCCAGCGAGTTGTACGTCCGCGCCAGGCGCAGGTCCTGGCCGACCCCGGCGACGTCGAAGTCGGTCGCCGTCAGCATCAGGTTGCCGGTCGAGTAGTCGATCTTCGCCTTGAGCGCGTCGGTGATGGCGAAGCTCGTGGAGCGGTGCCAGGGGACGTTGCCCTGGCCCTCGGGCACGAGGCTGAGCACCGAGGCGTCCGCCGTGGAGCCCTTGGCCGAGGGCGATTTGGTCCCGCCGCCCGCTCGGCCGGGGTCCTTGGCGTGCGCGCGCTGCTCGCGCAGCCACGGCACGTACACCTCGTCCGTCGGGACCTTCGACGTCCGTGACGGCACCGGGCGGTTGGCGCCGACCTTCACCGCCGGCATCGAGAAGTCGGGGCTGTTCGCGCCCCATTTCGAGACCGGTCGGTCGTCGGCGACGGCCGCGGTCGCGCCGGGCAGTACGGACGCGGCCAGCGCGGCGGAGGTGAGCGCCGCGATCGACAGGGCGGTGGCTGATCTCTTGCGGGCACGCCGGAACGGCGTGCCGAAGGCACGCGTGTGCATGACTTCCCCCCGTTGGAAGACTGATCCCAGCGGCCCCCGTGGCCGCTGGGCGCCCACAACCTGTCACAGGATTCGCACAAAGATCCGCCCGGTGCCCGCGAAGTTCCAGCGCATTCGCGCAGGAATCAGCCCGTCCGCTACGTGTCGGCAAAAGGTGCGGATGGGGTGAACCGGCGCCAGTGGGCCCGCGTCGGCGGCCGTGAGGTGGCGAAGGGCCGGAAGTGAACGTCCGGAAAGCGATGATCTTCCTCCGGCCACACGACCCGATCCGTGCGGGGCCGCGCGGCAGGTGGGCGCGGCCCGGCTCGGCGACCATGGGGACGTGGCGGCGCGGGCCGTGCCGGAGGCCGGGGTGGGCGCCGGAGAGGAGCGCAGGTGCGTCCACGGCGGCCGACCTCACCGGCGTCCCCGTCCCCCTCGCCCGGTCCGACGTACCGGCGGGCAGCCCGGCGGGCCGTGCGGGTGACCGTGGCGGCCGCCGCCGGGTTCTATCCGGCCCTGTACGCGTTCGACCGTCCGGTGGTGGCGATCTACGCCCTGTTCGCGGCGGTCGCGTTCGGCGTGCTGTCGCCGCTGCCGGGCTCGGGGCGGGAGCGGGCGCGCGCCGTCCTGTACGCCCTTCCGCCCGCCGCGGCGCTGACCGCCCTCGGCACCGCGCTGGCCGTGGCCACCGCGCCGGCCGTCGCCGGGATGCTGGTCGTCGGCTTCGTGCTGGCGTTCGCCTCAGCCTGCGGACCGAGGGTGGCGGGGGCGGCCCCCGGGCTCCAGCTCTTCTACATCCTGGCCTGCTTCCCGCCGTACGCCCCCGGCACCCTCCCGCAACGCCTGGCCGGCCTGGCCGCCGGTGCGCTGCTGCTGGCCGCGGCCGAACTCCGGCTCCTGCCCGAGCCCACCGCCCCGCACTACGCCGACCACGTGGCCCACGCGCTGCGCGAGGCGGCGGCCACGGCGAGGGCCCTGGCGCGGGGGCACGGAGACGACCCACCGGCCGCCTCCCCGTCCCGCCCCTGCGACCGGCCGCCCGTCTCCCCGTCCCGCCCCTGCGACCCGCCGCCCGTCTCCCTGTCCCGCCCCTGCGACCGGCCGCCCGTCTCCCTGTCCCGCCCGCGCGCCCTGCACGCCGCCGCGCAGGGCCTGCGCTTCTCCCGGCAGCCGCCCGGCACGAGTCCGACCGGCGCCGGCCGCACCCACCGGGCCCTGGCCCAGACCGGCGGCGCGGCCCGCCGCCTGCTGGAGCAACTGGCCGCCCTCGCGGCGCGGCCGGCCCCGCCGCCCGAGGACGCGCCGACCCGCCGGCTCCTCGACGGCATCGCCGACTGCTGCGCCGAGACGGCCGAGGCGGTGCGGGGCGACCAGCCGGCGCGGGGCCCGGACCGGCTGCTGGAGATGACGGGCGCGTTCCTGGAGACGAGGGGCGAGGACGGAAAGGCGGCGGCCGCCGCGGACCCGACCGGTACCGCGTGGCACGCGCGGCTCACGGCCCGCTCCGCCGTGCTGTCGACCGCCCTGTCGGCGCTGACCGTGGCGGCCGCCGTGGCCGTGGCGCGGGGGAGTGCGCGCCGGGTGCCGGGGCTGCCGCCGGCCCAGTTCTGGTACGCGGGGCTGTCGGGACCGCGCCTGTGGGCGATCAGGCTGGCCGGCAACCTCACCGTGCGCTCCGTGGTGCTCCAGAACGCCGTCCGCACGGCCCTGGGCCTGGCGGTGGCGCGGCTGGTGGCCGGGTCGCTGGACCTGGCGCACGGGTTCTGGGTGCTGCTCGCGGTGCTGACGCTGGGCCGGACGACGGCGGTCGCCACCTGGTCGGCGGTGCGGGCCGCGGCGCTCGGCACGCTGGCGGGCGCGGTGGCGGCGGGGCTGCTGCTGACGGAGGCGGGCGGCTCCACGGACGTCTACGCGGCGCTGCTGGTGCCGGTGATGGCGGCGGCGTTCACGGTGGGTCCGCTGGGCGGTCCCGCCTGGGCGCAGGGGATGTTCACCCTGGTGGTGTCGACGGCGTTCGCGCAGCTGGCGCCGGTGACGTGGCGGCTGGCCGAGGTCCGGGTGGTCGACGTGCTGACCGGCAGCGCGGTGGGGCTGCTGTGCGGGCTGCTGGCCTGGCCGGCGGGGGCGCGGGCGGAGATCCGCAGGGGCATGGCGGCCCTGCTGCGGTCGACCGCGCCGCTGGTGGGCCTGACGGTGGAGGCCGCGTGCGACCCGGCCGACGCCCGCCTCCGCCGCCGGGCGGCGGACGAGGCCGTACGGCTGACCCGGCACCGGCTCCGCATCGCTGAGGCGGTGTACGCGCAGTACCGCACGGAGCCGTCGGCCGCCCCGGCGCCCGGCGACCCGGACTGGCTGGCCGTCCTGAACTGCGCGACCCGGGTCCTGGTGGGCGCGCACTGGCTGCCGCAGGAGCGGGCGCCGGGGGAGATGCCGCCCGTGGCCCGCCGCTGGGCCGCGGACACGGCGGACCGGGTCTCGGCGACCATGTCCCGCACGGCGGCCTTCCCCCCGCCCCCCGCCGACCCGCCCGACCCCCCGCCCCCGGCACCCCCCGTGCCCCCCGGCCTCCTGCCGTACCTGGTGGACGTCGAGGTCTGGCTGGACGACCTCACGGCGGACCTGGCGGCGATCCACCACCCCGCCCCGCCGCCCCCACCCGCCGGACACGGGGGAGCGCCCCACCGCTAGCCACCCCGCTCACCACCCCTCCGCCCCTTCCCCCAGCCGCCCGTGCCACCACCCCCGCCCGTCGCCGGCGCCCGCGGGTCCGGCAGGGTCCTCGCCGCGTACTTGCCGTCGAGGGCGGCCAGCACCGAGGCCAGTTCGGCCGCCGGGCGCGGGGGCAGGCGGCGCAGCACCTCCGCCAGGGTGTCCCTCGCCTCCCGGACGTCGTCCAGGGCGCAGCCGGGGCAGGACGGGCAGACCGCCGTGCGCGGGTACAGGGGGCGCCGGCCCGGGACCAGGAAGGCGCGGTAGCGGAAGAGCGCGGTGCTGGTCGCGCCCGGGAAGAGGAGGACGTCCGGGTACGTCGCCTCCACCCGGTGGACCGCCAGGGTGGTCGCGGGGGACAGGCCCGGGATGCGGGGCGGGGGCGGTTCCGCCCGCGTGCGGGGCGCCGGGTGCCGTGACCGGGGGGCGCGCAGGGCGCCGGGCCGCCTACGCGGCACCGGCCTTTCGGTCGGGCGTCATGATCGTCATGGGGTCATGATGCACCGGACGCCCGCGGAGCCGACAGGCCGGCCCCGTGCCCGTCGACGGGTGACCCCGCGTGCCGGCGGGCATACGCCGGGCGAACACGGGCGCTCCTACGCTGGGGGCACCATCGGAGGGAGCAACGGCCATGGGCGGCTGGACCACGCGGGACATCCCGGAGCAGGGCGGCCGGATCGCCGTCGTCACCGGCGCGAACGGCGGACTCGGCCTCGTCACCGCCCGCGAACTGGCCCGCGCGGGCGCCCGGGTCGTCGTCGCCTGCCGGGACGCGGGGCGCGGGGAACGGGCCGTGGAGCGGCTGCGCGGCGAAGTGCCGGGCGCCGACGTCACGTTCGGCCGCCTGGACCTGGCGGACCTGCGGTCCGTGCGGGAGTTCGCGGCCTGGTACCCCCACGACCGGCTCGACCTGCTCGTGAACAACGCGGGCGTGATGGCGGTGCCGTACGGGACGATCGCCGACGGGTTCGAGACGCAGTTCGGGGTCAACCACCTCGGGCACTTCGCGCTGACCGGGCTGCTGCTGCCCCGGCTGCTCGCGGCGCCCGCGGCCCGGGTCGTCACCGTGTCCAGCATGCTGCACGCCCTGGGCAAGGTGGACCTGCGCGACCTCAACAGCCTGCGCAGCTACGGCCGCTGGACCGCCTACGCCCGTTCGAAGAGCGCCAACCTGCACTTCACCCACGAGCTCGCGCGGCGCTTCGCGGCGAGCGAAACGCCGGTCGTGGCGGTGGCCGCGCACCCGGGGTACGCCGCCACCGGGCTCACCGCCGGCGTGGGCGGCGCGGCCACCCGGCGGCTGCTGGTGGCGGGCGACCGGGTCCTCGCCCAGCCGGCCGAGGACGGTGCCCTGCCCACGCTGTACGCGGCGACCGCGCCCGGCGTGCGGCCCGACTCGTTCACCGGCCCGGCCCTCGCGATGTGGCGCGGGGCGCCCTCCCGTTCTTGGCGGGCGCCCTGGACCCTCGACGACACCCTCGGGCAGCGCCTGTGGGACGCCTCCGCACGGCTCACCGGGGTCACCTACGACCTCGTGGACCGCGCGGCCTAGGCCGTGTCTTTCGGATCAGCCCGACTCGGAGCGGCGGCGCCTTGACAGTGCCGGTGAGCGGGGCTTGGTGCGTGCAGCTGCAAGGCGGAGGAGGGAGTCGACGCGGAGCGTCGGGGACCGACGACAACGCGGCAGATGTGCGTGCCAAGCCCCGTGGCCCCGGGGTGATCCGAAAGACACGGCTCAGGCGGCCCGGACCTCGTAGGTCCGCACCCGTACCGTCTCGTCGTCCAGGCACCGGCCGTCCAGCAGGTCGAACCGCTGCTTGAGCAGCGGGGACGCGACGTACGGGCGGCCCCGGTGGGTGCCGAGCAGGCCGCGGGAGAGGACCGCGGCCCCGGCGAACGGGTCGCGGTTGTCGACCGCGTACAGCTCGCCCGCGCGGTCGCGGAACAGGGCCGCCTGCCGGCCGTCGGGGAGCAGGGCGGCCACGCCCCGGCCGGGCAGCAGCCGGCTCAGGTCGCAGAGCGTGAGCCAGTCCCCGTCCAGCCTGAGCTGGACCTTCAGGTCGGTCGTCTCGAGTGCCAGGGTCATCGCTGGGCGCTTCCTTCCAAGGGGCGGTGGCCAATGGCCAGCAGCGGCAGGTCGGGCTTGATCTGGTCGCGCTCCGGGACGAAGCCGACCACCGGGTCGGGCGTGTCGGGCGCGTTGACGAAGGACACGAAGCGGGCGAGCTTCTCGGGGTCGTTGATGGTCTCGGCCCACTCGTCGCGGTAGTGCGCGACGTGCGCCGCCATCAGCGACTCCAGCTCGGCGCAGATGCCGAGGGAGTCCTCGACGACCACCTCGCGGACGTGGTCCAGGCCGCCGGGAAGCCGCTCCAGCCAGGCCGAGGTGCGCTCCAGGCGGTCGGCGGTGCGGATGTAGAACATCAGGAAGCGGTCGATCAGCCGGACCAGCTCGGTGTCGGAGAGGTCCTGCGCGAGCAGGTCCGCGTGGCGCGGGGTGGCGCCGCCGTTGCCGCCGACGTAGAGGTTCCAGCCGCCGGCCGTGGCGATCACGCCGAAGTCCTTCGACTGGGCCTCCGCGCACTCGCGGGCGCAGCCCGAGACGGCCGACTTCAGCTTGTGCGGGGAGCGCAGGCCCCGGTAGCGCAGCTCCAGGTCGATCGCCATGCGCACCGAGTCCTGGACGCCGTAGCGGCACCAGGTGGAGCCCACGCAGGACTTCACGGTGCGCAGCGCCTTGCCGTAGGCGTGGCCCGACTCGAAGCCGGCGTCCACCAGCCGGGTCCAGATCAGCGGCAACTGCTCGACACGGGCGCCGAACAGGTCGATGCGCTGGCCGCCGGTGATCTTCGTGTAGAGGCCGAAGTCGCGGGCGATCTCGCCGATCACGATCAGCTTCTCCGGGGTGATCTCACCGCCGGGGATGCGCGGGACGACGGAGTACGAGCCGTTCTTCTGGAGGTTGGCGAGGAAGTGGTCGTTGCTGTCCTGCAGCGCCGCCTGTTCGCCGTCCAGGACGTAGCCGCTCGCGCCGATCACCGGGGCGAGGGAGGCGATGATCGACCCCACCGCGGGCTTGCAGACCTCGCAGCCGTCGGTGCCGCGGGCCTCCTCGCGGCCGTAGCGGTCCAGCAGGTCCTGGTAGGTGGTGATCCGCAGCGCGAGGACGATCTCGTAGAGCTCCTCGCGGGTCTGTGAGAAGCAGCCGCACAGGCCCTTGTCGACCTCGACGCCGGACGCCTCCAGCTCCGCGGCGACCAGCTGGCCGAGGACCTTGACGCAACTGCCGCACGTCGTCCCGGCCTTGGTGCACTTCTTCACCTCGGGCACGGTGGTGCAGCGGTGTTCCGAGACGGCCTCGCGGATCGTGCCCTTGCGGACGTTGTTGCAGGAGCAGATGATCGCGTCGTCCGGCAGCGCGGCCGGTCCGAGCCCCTCGGCGCCCGCGCCGGCCCCGGCGGGCAGCACCAGCGATTCCGGCGCGACGGGCGGCACCGAGCCGGTCAGCGCGCGCAGCGTGCCGTAGGCCTCCGCGTCGCCGACCAGGATGCCGCCGAGCAGCGTGCCGTCGCGGCCGATCACGAGCTTCTTGTACAGGCCCGCGCGGGAGTCGGAGTAGACGACGTCCAGGCAGTCCCCGGTGGTGCCGTGCGCGTCGCCGAAGGACGCCACGTCCACGCCGAGCAGCTTCAGCTTGGTGGACAGGTCGGCCCCGGTGAACGACGCCTCGTCCGCGGCGATGGTCGCGGCGGCCGTCTCCGCCTGGTCGTAGCCCGGCGCGACCAGCCCGTACACCCGGCCGTCGGCGGCCAGCGCGCACTCGCCGATCGCGAACACGTGCGGGTCGGCCACCGTGCGGCACTGCTCGTCGACCGCGATGCCGCCGCGCTCCCCGACGGTCAGTCCGCAGTCCCGGGCGAGCTGGTCGCGGGGCCGGACGCCGGCGCTGAACACCACCAGGTCGGTGGCCAGTTCGGAGCCGTCGGACAGCTTCATGCCGGTGACGGCGCCGGACGCGTCGACCACGATCTCCTGGGTGCCGACGCCGGTGTGGACGCTCAGGCCCATGCCCTCGATGGTGCGCAGCAGGGCCGCGCCGCCGCCCTCGTCGACCTGCACCGGCATCAGACGCGGCGCGAACTCCACGATGTGGGCGGTCAGTCCGAGGCCCTTCAGGGCGCCAGCGGCCTCCAGGCCGAGCAGTCCGCCGCCGACCACGGCGCCGGTGGTGGCCCGGGTCCGCGCGTACTCCTCGATGGCGAGCAGGTCCTCGATCGTGCGGTAGACGAAGCAGCCCTCGGCGTCCTTGTTCGGGACCGGAGGCACGAACGGGTAGGAGCCGGTGGCGAGGACGAGGGTGTCGTAGCCGAACACCCGCCCGGAGCGCGCGGTCACCTCGCGGGCCACGCGGTCGACGGTGACGGCCGGGTCGCCGACGTACAGCTCGATGCCGTGCGTGGTGATGAACTCCGGGTCCGTCACGGACAGTTCCTCGGGCGTGCGGCCCGAGAAGTACGACGTGAGGGCGACCCGGTCGTACGCCGGGCGCGGCTCCTCGCACAGCACGACCACGCGGTGCGTGGCGGTCAGGCCGCGCTCGGCGAGCGCTTCGAGGAAGCGCTGGCCGACCATGCCGTGGCCGACGAGCACGATCGTGGGGGTGGCCTCCGGGGTGGCGGACATTCAGGAGCCTCCATCGTTGGTGAGCAGGTGGAGCAGGGGGCCGTCGCCGGGGAGCGGCTCTGCTCCCTCCCAGGCGCGGGCGAGCGCGCCGACGGTGCCGAGTTCGCCGACGAGGACCCCGCCGACCAGGCGGTCGTCGCGGACGACGACCTTGCGGTAGGTGCCGCGGGTGGCGTCGGTGAGCCGCACGACGTCGTCGCCGGGCCGCGCCACCGTGTCGCCGAACGCGGCGAGGTCGAGCACGCCGTCGCCGGTGAGCGTCAGCCGGGTCAGCGCGCGGGTGCCCGTGTAGCGGACGTCGTCGCGGCCGGCCAGCAGGGCGGCGAGCACGTCCGCCTGTTCCAGGGCGGGCGCGGCGAGGCCGTAGACCTGCCCGGCGTGCTGCGCGCAGTCGCCGACGGCGCGCACGTGCGGGTCGGAGGTGCGCAGGGCGTCGTCGACCAGTACGCCCTTGTCGACGGCGAGGCCGGCGTCCTGGGCGAGACCGACCCGCGGGTGGACCCCGCAGGCCAGCACCACCAGGTCGGCGTCGAGCGCGTAGCCGTCGGCCATCTCCACCGAGCGGACCGCGCCGCCCACGCAGCGCACGTCGCGCACCCGGCACTCGGGGTGCACCTCGACGCCGAGGTCCTCCAGGTGCCGCAGCACCAGCCGCGAGGCCTCCGGGTCGAGCTGACGCTCCATCAGGCGCTCGGCCTGCTGGGCGAGGACGACCTGGGCGCCGCGCACGGCGAGGGCGCGGGCCGCGGAGACCCCGAGGAGCCCGCCGCCGATCACCACCGCCCGCACGCCCGGCCGGACCGCCTTCGACAGGCCCAGGCAGTCGTCCATCGTGCGGAACGCGTGCACGCCCTCCGGGAGTTCGCGGTCCGGGGTGAACAGGCCGCGCAGCGGCGGCAGCACCGGGTTGGACCCGGTCGCCAGGACCAGCGTCCCGTAGGCGATCTCCGTGCCGTCCGCGCACGTCACCGTGCGCCGGTCGCGGTCGATGCCGGTGACCCGGGCCCGCACCAGGTCGGCGGGCGCGGGCAGCGCGATCACCTCGGGCGCGTAACGGCCGGCCAGCACCTCGGCGAGCAGGACCCGGTTGTAGGGCCGGTGTTCCTCCTCGCCGACGACCAGCGCGGGCGTGCCGAGCTCACCGAGCCGCCGGGCGAGCCGTACGCCCGCGAGGCCGGCGCCGATCACCACCACACGCGTATTCGAGGTCATGCCGTCGAGCCTGCGGTGCCGACGTTACCCGGCCGCATCACCCCTGTTTCCCGTGCGGAACGCTGCCCTCAGCGGGGGCGGGGGAGAGGTGTGAGGTCGCACCGGCCGGAACGTGGTGGGGGAGGGGGCTCGGGGAGCCGGCTCAGCGGCTCCCGGTGAGGTGCGCGAACACCACCACGTTGCCCTGGTAGCCGGTGTCCCGCGAGTAGCCGCCCCCGCAGGTGATCACCCGCAGCTCCGGCCGCGGCGCGGCGCCGTAGACCTTGGCGTCGGGGAAGGCGCCCGCCCGGTAGACCTCCACCGCGTCCACGGTGAACACGGCCGTGCCGCCGTCCCGGCGGTCGACCTCGATGCGGGCGCCCTTCTTCAGCGCGCCGAGCGCGTAGAACACGGCCGGGCCGTCGGCGTTGTCGACGTGGCCCGCGACGATCGCGGTGCCCGTCTCCCCGGGGGTGGTGCCGGCCTCGTACCAGCCGGCCAGGTTCTTGCGCGCGGCGGGCGGTGCCTCCAGGCTGCCGCCGGGGGTGAGGCGCAGGCCGGTCAGGGGCGCGTCGACGCCGATCGCGGGGATGCGGACGCGGTCCGGCGGGGACGGGGGCAGCGCGGGCGCGGAGCGCGGGTCGGTACCGCCGGGCCGGGCCTGGGCGGCGGACGGCTGCGGCGGGGCGTGCCGTTCGGCGCCGTCGTGCAGCAGCCACGCGCCGGAGCACAGCGCGGTGACGGTCACGGCGGCTATCGCGGTGTCGCCCAGCCTGTGCATGGGAGCCTCCTGGTGAGCTGGGCGGCCCGGTCCCCCTCCGGGCCGCGAGGGGCGTCGGACCCGGAGGGGGAGGGATGGTGCGGTACCGGCGGACGGACAGCGGAGGGTGTCCGTCAGAACGCATCGCCTCTCGCCCGGCGATGCAGGAGCCAGGTACCGCCCGCGGCGGCGACGGCGAGAGCCGCCACGCCGGCCGCGGTCTGCACGGGGTCGGGGCCCAGAGCGCCGCCGACCCCCGTCTTCACGCTCCCCCGCGGGGGGACCCGCTGGTGCGTCGCGGTCAGGGACACCACGAGGTCCCCGCTGACCCGCCGGCCGCCCTCGGCGCACTCCGCGACGATCTCGTACGTCCCGGGCTGCGCGCTGGGCGGCACCCTGAACTCCCCGACGACGTCGCCGTCGTGGGTGGTCGGCGCCAGGGTGAACCGGCCCGCGCCGACCGCGCCGGCGTCGCCCGCGGCGGTGCCCTCGGGTCCGCACGCCGAGGTGCCGACACTGACCCGGTCACCCGGCACGGCCGTCGAGGGGTACACCTCGAGGCCGCCGGACTGCGCGGCGTACGCGGTGGCGACGGGACCGCTCACGGCGGTGACGGCGAGCGCGGTGCCGGTCAGCAGACGGGCGGTACGTCGCATCGGTGCTCCTTCGAGCTGTTCGGTGGGTCCTGCCCTTCCGAGGTAAGTGGCACCGGCGCGAGCCCGCTTCCTGAGGGCGCGTCAGAAAGGGGATGAACGGGTGTCGCCCGCCGCCCGGCCCGGCCGGCGTTTCAGCAGGTCACGGCGGCCGTGGCGGAGCGCGCCACAAAGGCGCCGGACGAGCGGGTGAACGGGTGACGGCGAGTCAGCGACGCCTAGGGGGTGTCTTGCCGATCAGGCCGGGTTGATCGACAAGACACCCCCTGCGCCCGCCAGTCGCCGCCCTCGATCGGCTCCCCGTGCGCCCGCAGCCGGGCCGCGACGACGGGCCCGGCGAGGTACACCCAGGCGCGCACGGGCGGGCCCCCGGCCGCGCGCAGCACGGTGGCCCGCTCGACGCGCTCGTAGAGGGTGTGCGGGTCGCCGGGCCGGTACTCCTCGAGCCGGTCCAGCTCGGCGAGGAGGGCGTCGTGGGCCCACGGGTGCGCGGTGACCAGGTCGCCGGTGACGGTGCCGCCGCCGGGCGCGTGCACGGCGAAGGGGTAGCCGGGGCCGGCGTAGAGCACCGCGTCGGGGAGCAGCGCGGGTTCCTCGGCGCGGGTACGGCCGCGCAGGAGGAGGTCGTGGTTGACCTCGCCGGGGCGCAGGGTGCCGTAGACGAAGAAAGGGAGGAGTGCGGTCACAGAAACGATTCTCTCCTCCCCGGCATCCTCACACGTCCCGGTGAAGGCGCTATGGACATGACATGTCATGGCCCCTTAAATCTCAGGGGACATCAGCGCCACCCCCACGCGCCCGTCGGCGCCCCGACCGAGGAGTCCGATGAGTCGGATACGGCCGCACGTCCGAGGTTCCCGTCTCGCCACCGCCGGCATCGCCGCCACCGCGGCCACCCTGCTGGCCGCCGCGCTCTCGCCCGCCGCCGACGCGGCCGACGGGCCGAGCCGCGCCACCGCCCTCGCCAACGCCGCGTCCGCCGTCGCGGACCACGCCGCGGGCCTCGGCCTGACCGCCACCCAGGACACGTCCGTCCGGGACGTCGTCGTCGACGAGGACGGCACCCAGCACGTCCGCTACGACCGCACCTTCCGCCGACTGCCCGTCCTCGGCGGCGACTTCGTGGTCCACCTGGCCTCCGACGGCTCCTACCGCGGCGCCGACCGGGCGACCACCGGGACGGTCTCGCTCGCCTCCATCACCCCGCGGGTGCCCGCCCCCGAGGCCGCCGACGCCGCCCTGGCCGCCCTGCGCGCCGCGAGCCGCGGCACCACCCTCAAGCAGGTCAAGGCCAAGCCGCACCTCGTCGTCGACGCCCTGCACGGCACCCCGAGACTGGCCTGGCGGACCGACGCGGTCGGCCTGGACACGCTCGGCAACCCGGTCGCCCGCGCCGTCCTGACCGACGCCCGCACCGGCGCGCAGATCGACGCCTGGGACCTGATCGAGACGGCGACCGGCGACGGCGCCTCCCTGTACGGCGGCACGGTCCCGCTGGAGACCACGGCCTCCGGCTCCACGTACCAGCTCAAGGACCCGACCCGCGGCAACACCTACACCGGCGACGCGGCCAACAAGACCGACCTGTGCATCTTCGGCATCTGCTTCAGCCGCGCCCCCGCGACCGTCTTCACCGACGCCGACAACCACTGGGGCACCGGCACCACCGCCGACCGCTCCTCCGCCGCGGTCGACGCCCAGTACGGCACCGACGAGACCTGGGACTACTACAAGAACGTCCACGGCCGCAACGGCATCGCGGGCGACGGCAAGGGGTCCTACAACCGGGTCCACTACGGCAGCAACTACAACAACGCCTTCTGGGACGACAGCTGCTTCTGCATGACGTACGGCGACGGCGACGGCACCACGTTCGGCCCGCTGGTCGCGCTGGACGTCGCGGGCCACGAGATGAGCCACGGCGTGACGTCGAAGACGGCCGCCCTGACCTACTCGGGCGAGTCGGGCGGCCTGAACGAGGCCACCTCGGACATCCTCGGCACGATGGTCGAGTGGTACGCCGGCAACGGTGCCGACGCCGGTGACTACCTGATCGGCGAGAAGATCGTCCGCCCCGGCTTCGGCAAGGCCGCCCTGCGCTTCATGGACAAGCCCTCCAAGGACGGCAACTCGGCCGACTACTGGAGCAGTTCGGTCGGCAACCTCGACGTCCACTACTCCTCCGGCGTCGCCAACCACTTCGCCTACCTCCTCGCCGAGGGCAGCGGCGCCAAGACCATCAACGGCGTCAGCTACGACTCGCCCACCTACAACGGCTCGACGGTCACCGGCATCGGCCGCGACAAGGTCGGCAAGATCTGGTACCGCGCCCTGACCGTCTACATGACGTCCTCCACGAACTACAAGGGAGCCCGCACGGCCACCCTGAACGCGGCGAAGGACCTCTACGGCGCGACCAGCGCGGAGTACGCGGCGGTGGCGGCGGCGTGGACGGCGGTCAACGTCACCTGACCCGCACCTCGTCCGAGCGGGGGCCGGCGCCCGACACCCGGGCGCCGGCCCCTCGCCCTACCCCTCCACCGCCTCCAGCCGCACCGCGCACACCTTGAACTCCGGCATCCGGGACGTCGGGTCCAGGGCCGGGTTGGTCAGGGTGTTCGCGCGGCCCTCGCCCGGCCAGTGGAACGGCATGAACACCGTGTCCGGGCGGATGGCGGTGGTGATGCGGGCCGGTGCCACCGCACGGCCGCGGCGGGACACCACGGCCACCGGGTCGCCCTCGGCGGCCCCGAGCCGTGCCGCGAGCCGGGGGTGCAGCTCGACGAACGGGCCCGGCGCGGCGGCGTTCAGCTCGCCGACCCGCCGGGTCTGCGCGCCCGACTGGTACTGGGCCACCACCCGGCCCGTGGTGAGCAGCACCGGGAACTCCTCGTCCGGCTCCTCGGCCGCGGGCCGGTGCGCGACCGGCACGAACCGCGCCCGGCCGTCCGGGGTGGCGAACCGGTCGAGGAACAGGCGCGGGGTGCCGGGGTGTCCGGGCGCGTCCCCCTGCGCACCGGAGCCCGCCGCCACCGCCGTGCCCTCCGCCGGGCACGGCCAGAACACCCCGTCCCCCTCGGCCAGTCGGCGGTAGCTGATGCCGGAGTAGTCCGCCGCGCCACCCGCGCTCGCCCGGCGCAGTTCCTCGAAGACCTCCTCGGGGTCCGTCGGGAAGCCCTTCTCCACGCCCAGCCGGGCGGCGAGTCCGTGCAGGACCTCCAGGTCGCTGCGCACGCCCTCGGGCGGGGAGACCGCCCGGCGCCGCAGCAGCACGCGGCCCTCCAGGTTGGTCGTGGTACCGGTCTCCTCCGCCCACTGCGTCACGGGCAGCACCACGTCGGCCAGCGCGGCCGTCTCCGACAGCACCACGTCGCACACGGCGAGGAAGTCCAGGGACCGGATGCGCTCCTCGACGTGCGCGGCGCGCGGCGCCGACACCACCGGGTTGGAGCCCATCAGCAGCAGCGCGCGGACGTCCGTGCCGAGGGCGTCGAGCAACTCGTAGGCGCTGCGCCCCGGTCCGGGCAGCGCGTCCGGGTCCACACCCCACACCTCGGCCACGTGCCGCCGCGCCGCCGGGTCGTCCAGCTTGCGGTAGCCGGGCAACTGGTCGGCCTTCTGGCCGTGTTCGCGCCCGCCCTGCCCGTTGCCCTGTCCGGTCAGGCAGCCGTACCCCGACAGCGCGCGGCCCGCCCGGCCGGTCGCCAGGCACAGGTTGATCCAGGCGCCGACGGTGTCCGTCCCCTTGGACTGCTGCTCGGGCCCGCGCGCGGTGAGCACCATCGCGGCCTCGGGCTCGCAGAACAGCCGTACGGCCTCGCGCAGTTCGGGAACGGACACCCCCGTGATCCGCTCCACGTACTCCGGCCAGTGCGCCATCGCCGCGGCCCGCGCCTCCTCCCAGCCGCTGGTCCGCTCCCGGACGTACTCCTCGTCGGTGCGGCCCTCCGCCACCACCAGGTGCAGCAGGCCGAGCGCGAGCGCCAGGTCGGTGCCGGGGCGGGGTGCCAGGTGCAGGTCGGCCTGCTCGGCGGTCTTCGTGCGGCGCGGGTCGACGACGATCAGCGTGCCGCCGTTCTCGCGCAGTTCGCGGAAGTAGCGCAGGGCGGGCGGCATGGTCTCGGCGGGGTTGGAGCCGACCAGGATCACGCAGCCGGTCCGCGGGACGTCCTCCAGCGGGAACGGCAGCCCCCGGTCCACCCCGAACGCCTTCGTGCCGGCGGCGGCCGCCGACGACATGCAGAACCGCCCGTTGTAGTCGATCTGCGAGGTGCCCAGCACCACGCGGGCGAACTTGCCGAGCGCGTACGCCTTCTCGTTGGTCAGCCCGCCCCCGCCGAACACGCCGACCGCGTCGGCCCCCGCCTCGGCGCGCACCCGGGCCAGCTCGCGGGCGATCCGGTCCAGCGCCTCCTCCCAGGTGGCCGGCTCCAGCGTCCCGGCGGGCGAGCGCACCCACGGGGAGGTCAGCCGCACCCGCTCGGAGAGCACCGCGGGCGCCGTACGGCCCTTGGCGCACAGCGCCCCCCGGTTCACCGGGAAGTCGGCGCGCTCGCTCACCTCGACGCCGCCCTGCGGCGCGGGCGTGAGGTTCATCCCGCACTGCAGGGCGCAGTACGGGCAGTGGGTGGGCGTCGGGGTGCTCGGCATGCGCCCCAGCGTGCGGCGGCCGTGTTACGTGCCGCGACGGCCCCTGTTACGCCCCCGGCACGACGACCTCCCCGCCGGCCCGCGCGCCCGGTGAGGTGCGTGCGCCGCACCCGGGGGCGGCGGGTCAGCGCGCTCCCGCCAGCGCCGACGCCACTCCCGTCTCCTTCCGCCCGAGGAACCGCGGGTCCGGCTCGAAGACCGCGTCCAGCGCGGCCTTGCCGGCGGCGAGCACCTCCCGCGCACCGCCGTAGTACCAGGTGACGTCGTGCTTGGCGTCCACCCCGACGCCGTACGAGGTGATCCCGGCCGCCTCGCACAGGGCGACCGCGCGCCGGATGTGGAAGCCCTGGCTGATCAGCACGGCCCGGTGGACGCCGAAGATCTTCCGGGCCCGTACGCAGGAGTCCCAGGTGTCGAACCCGGCGTAGTCGCCGACGATCCGCCCGTCGGGCACGCCGTGCCGGGTGAGGTACGCGCGCATGGCGTCCGGCTCGTCGTAGTCCTCGCGGCTGTTGTCGCCGGTGACCAGGACGACCTTGACCGTGCCGTCCCGGTACAGCCGCGCCGCCGCGTCCAGCCGGTGCGCGAGGTACGGCGACGGCTCGCCGTTCCACAGGCCCGCGCCGAACACCACGGCGACGTCGGTGCGCGGCGCGGAGGCGGTGGTCACCAGCCGGTCCGCGGTGGACACGAACAGCCACGTCGACGGCAGCAGCGCCAGCACGCACCCCGCCACCACGCCCTGCACCAGCCGTCGCCACCCCGTCCGGGTGCGCGGCAGCCGCGGTCGGCGCCAGGGTCGGCGCACGGCGCCACCTCCTCGTGTCAAGGGGAACCTTCCTGGTCCCGGCCAGGAGGACGCGTCCCGCGATCATCCGGTTCACCCCCGGCCCCGCCCGCCGGACCTCACACCGTGGTTCCCTGGAAGGTGAACCACCGGAAAAGTCCCGTGACGGACGCGCAACAGCCGGGCAACCTCGCCCCGGCAGGATCGGTCCCCATGACGCTCTCCCCGACGGCCCGGCGCCCCTGATGCGCCCGGTCAGCCCCTCGCCCGCCGGCCGGCCCGGCCCGGCCGGCCCCCACGGCCGCCGGCGCCCCGAGCCGCCCGCGCTGGTCCTCGTCGGGCACGGCAGCCGCGACCCGCGGGCCCTGGCCACCGTCCGTGAGCTCCTCGCGCGGGTGAGCGGCCTGCGGCCCGGCCTGTCCGTGCACCTCGGCCACATCGAGCTGAACGAGCCGCTGCTGCCCGACACCCTCGCCGCCCTCGACGCGCGCGGCACGACGGACGCCGTGCTGGTGCCGCTGCTGCTCGGCCGCGGCCACCACGTGAAGCACGACATCCCCGGCATGGCGGCCGGGGCGCGCCTGCACACGCGCGTGGCGCGCCCGCTCGGCCCCCACCCCCTGCTGGTGGACACCCTCCACGCCCGGCTGGTGGACGCGGGCTGGCCCGCCGACCCGACGGACGCCGAGCGCCGCGCCGGCGCGGTGGTGCTCGCCGCGGCGGGCTCCCGCGACCCCGACAACGCGTCCGACACGGACCGCACGGCCCGCCTCCTGGCGCGGCGCCTCGGCGTCCCGGTCGTCCCCGCCTACGCCTCCGCCGCGGCACCCACCGTGGAGTCGGCGCTGCGCGACCTCGCGGCCCGGGGCCGCCACCGGGTGGCGGTCGCGTCGTACTTCACGGCCCCCGGCCGCTTCGCGACCCAGTGCGCGGCCCACGCCCCCTGGCTGGCCTCGGCCCCCCTCGGCGCCCACCCGGCGATGGCCCGCCTGGTCCTGACCCGCTACGACGAGGCCCTCACCGCCGCGCACGACGCGTCCCACGCCGCGTAGAACGCGGCCTCGGCCGACCTGCGGGCCCGGTCCGGCCCGCCCGGCCCCGGACCGCCCGCGCACGCGCGCCCGCACCCGCCGGCCGGCCCGCCCGCGCGGCCCTCACCGGCTCCGCCCCGCCCGTGGACGCGGCCGGGCACCCGGCCCGGCCCGGCTGCCGGACGCGGCCTCGCACGGACCCGACCACGTCCAGGAACTCCACCCGCACCACCCCGGTCCCGCCCGCGCAGGCCCGCCCCGCCCGTTCTGTCAGCGGCGACCCGTACTGTCGAGCCATGGCAGGCACCCCGTACGACGACACCGCGGCCGAGCGCTGGGCGCCCGAGCCCGACAAGCGGCCGGGACGCACCGCGTTCCAGCGCGACCGCGCCCGCATCCTGCACTCCGCCGCACTGCGCAGACTGGCCGGCAAGACCCAGGTCGTCACGCCCGGCACCCGGGGCCCCGCCTGGGACGCCAGCCCCCGCACCCGGCTCACGCACTCCCTGGAGTGCGCCCAGGTCGGCCGGGAGCTGGGCGCGGCTCTCGGCTGCGACCCCGACCTGGTGGAGGCGGCCTGCCTCGCCCACGACCTGGGCCACCCCCCGTTCGGCCACAACGGCGAACGGGCGCTCGACGACTTCGCGCGGGACTGCGGCGGCTTCGAGGGCAACGCCCAGTCGCTGCGGCTGCTCACCCGCATCGAGCCCAAGCGCTTCACCCCGGAGGGCTCCGTCGGCCTCAACCTGACCCGGGCCACCCTCGACGCCGCGACCAAGTACCCCTGGCCGCGCGGCGCCCACCCCACCGACCCGGACTCGCGCAAGTTCGGCGTGTACGACGACGACCGGCCCGTGTTCGACTGGGTCCGCGCCGACGCGCCCGGCACGCGCACGTGCTTCGAGGCCCAGGTCATGGACTGGTCGGACGACGTGGCGTACTCGGTGCACGACGTCGAGGACGGCCTGCACGCCGGTCACGTCGACCCCGCCTGCCTGCACGCCGAGCCGGAGCGCCGGGAGGTCTTCGCGGTCGCCGCCCGCCGGTACGTCCCGGCGGACACCGACCCCGAGGAGCTGGCCGCCGCCCTGGACCGGCTCCAGGAGCAGGAGTGGTGGCCGCACGGCTACGACGGCACCGCGGTCGCCCAGGCCCGGCTGAAGGACGCCACCAGCCAGCTCATCGGCCGCTTCTGCCTGGCCGCCGAGACCGCCACGCGCGAGGCGTACGGCAGCGGGCCGCTGAGCCGGTACGCGGCCGAGCTCGTCGTCCCGCGCGACACCCGCCTGGAGTGCGCGGTCCTCAAGGCGGTCGCCGACTTGTACGTCATGCAGCGCGCCGAGCAGGAGCGGCTGCGCGCCGACCAGCGCGTGGTGATCGCCGAGCTGGCCGAGGTGCTGACCGCGCGCGCCCCCGACGGACTCGACCCGCAGTTCCGCGCGCTGTTCGCGGGGGCGCCGGACGACCGGGCCCGCAAACGGGTGATCGTCGACCAGATCGCCTCCCTCACGGACGCCTCGGCGCGCTCCCTTCACGCCCGCCTGACGGCGCACCTGTGACCATCGACGCCACCCGGACCGCGGGAGCGGCCGGTGGGCGACCCCCCGTGGCCTGATCGGGTCACTCCCCCTTCCCCCGCCCCCCGGCGTGCGGGACGCTCATGTGGCCGTACGTTTACGAGGAGGCTTCACGTGGTCGACGCGGATCAGACATTCGTCATCGTCGGAGGTGGCCTGGCCGGCGCCAAGGCGGCCGAGACGCTCCGGACGGAGGGCTTCACCGGCCGCGTGATACTGATCGGCGACGAGCGCGACCACCCCTACGAGCGGCCCCCGCTGTCCAAGGGCTACCTGCTCGGCAAGGACGCCCGCGAGAGCGTCTTCGTGCACGAGCCCGCCTGGTACGCGCAGAACGACGTCGAGCTGCACCTGGGCCAGACCGTCGACGCGATCGACCGCACGGCGAAGACCGTCCGCTTCGGCGAGGACGGCACCCTCGTCCACTACGACAAGCTGCTGCTCACCACCGGCGCCGAGCCGCGCCGCCTGGACATCCCCGGCACGGACCTCGCGGGCGTCCACCACCTGCGCCGGCTCGCCCACGCCGAGCGCCTCAAGGGCGTGCTGGCCGCCCTCGGCCGTGACAACGGCCACCTCGTGATCGCCGGCGCCGGCTGGATCGGCCTGGAGGTCGCGGCGGCGGCCCGCGAGTACGGCGCGGAGGTCACCGTCGTCGACCCCTCGCCGACCCCGCTGCACGGCGTCCTCGGGCCCGAGCTGGGCGAGCTGTTCGCCGAGCTGCACCGCGAGCGCGGGGTGCGCTTCCACTTCGGGGCCCGGCTGACCGAGATCGTCGGCCAGGACGGCATGGTCCTCGCGGCCCGCACGGACGACGGCGAGGAACACCCGGCGCACGACGTGCTGGCCGCGATCGGCGCCGCGCCGCGGGTCGCGCTCGCCGAGGCGGCCGGGCTGGAACTCGCCGACCGGGCGCACGGCGGCGGGGTCGTGGTGGACGCGGGCCTGCGCACCTCCGACCCGGACGTGTACGCGGCCGGCGACGTGGCCTCGGTGCCGCTCGGCCTGTTCGACACCCGGGTCCGGGTCGAGCACTGGGCCAACGCCCTGAACGGCGGCCCGGCCGCCGCCCGCTCGATGCTCGGCAAGCCCGGCGAGGGCGCCGCCCACGAGCGCGTCCCCTACTTCTTCACCGACCAGTACGACCTGGGCATGGAGTACAGCGGGTGGGCGCCGCCGGGCTCGTACGACCAGGTGGTGATCCGCGGGGACGCCGGCAAGCGCGAGTTCATCGCGTTCTGGGTCGCCGAGGGCCGGGTGCTGGCCGGGATGAACGTCAACGTGTGGGACGTCACGGAGCCGATCCAGCGGCTGATCCGCGCGAAGGCGCCGGTCGACACCGACGCCCTGGCCGACCCGCACGTTCCGCTGGAAAACCTCGCACCGTGAGTGTCGGTCCGTCCCCGTAGACTTCACGCGTGGCAGGACGGATCAACGACGAGGACGTGAAGGCGGTACGGGACGCGGTCCCGATCGACGCCGTGGTGTCCGAGTACCTCCAGCTGCGCAACGCGGGCGGCGGCAACCTCAAGGGACTGTGCCCGTTCCACGACGAGAAGTCGCCCTCCTTCCAGGTCAGCCCGGGCAAGGGACTGTTCCACTGCTTCGGCTGCCAGGAGGGCGGCGACACCATCACGTTCGTGATGAAGATCGACCACCTCACCTTCTCCGAGGCGGTCGAGCGCCTGGCCGCCCAGGCCGGCATCACCCTGCGCTACGAGGAGGGCGGCTACAACCCCGCCCACCAGCGCGGCGAGCGCATCCGCCTGGTCGAGGCCCACAAGATCGCCGCCGAGTGGTACGCGGAACAGCTCGCGCTCTCCCCGGAGGCCGAGGCCGGCCGGGTCTTCCTCGCCGAGCGCGGCTTCGACCAGGCCGCCGCCCAGCACTTCGGCGTCGGCTACAGCCCGCAGGGCTGGGACCACCTCACCCGGTTCCTGCGCGGCAAGGGCTTCACCGACAAGGAGCTGGTCCTCTCCGGGCTCTCCCAGGAGGGCCGCCGCGGCCCCATCGACCGCTTCCGGGGCCGGCTGATGTGGCCCATCCGCGACATCGGCGGCGACGTCGTGGGCTTCGGCGCGCGCAAGCTCTACGAGGCGGACAACGGCCCCAAGTACCTCAACACGCCCGACACGGCGCTCTACCGCAAGTCCCAGGTCCTCTACGGCATCGACCTGGCGAAGAAGGAGATCGCCAAGACGTCCCGCGCGGTCGTGGTCGAGGGCTACACCGACGTCATGGCCTGCCACCTGGCCGGCGTCACCACCGCCATCGCCACCTGCGGCACTGCCTTCGGCGGCGACCACATCAAGATCCTCCGCCGCCTGCTGATGGACAACGGCTCGGCGCGCGTGATCTTCACCTTCGACGGCGACGCGGCCGGCCAGAAGGCGGCCCTGCGCGCCTTCGAGGACGACCAGAAGTTCGCCGCCGAGACCTACATCGCGATCGCGCCCGACGGCATGGACCCCTGCGACCTGCGCCTGGCCAAGGGCGACGAGGCGGTCGCCGACCTGGTCGAACCCCGCACCCCGCTCTTCGAGTTCGCGCTGCGCCAGATCGTCGGCCGCTACGACCTGGACACCCCGGCCGGGCGGGCCGCCGCCCTCGACGAGGCCGCGCCGGTCGTCGCCCGGATCAAGAACACCGGCGCGCAGCACGAGGTCGCCGTCCAGCTGGCTGGTCTGCTGGGCATCCTCGACACCCAGTTCGTGGTCAAGCGGGTGGCCCAGCTGGCCCGCTGGGCCCGCGAGCGCGGCGGCCGCGACCCGCGCCCCGCCGACCGGGGCGCCCCGCAGCAGCAGTGGGCGGCGCAGGCCCCCCGCTCCGGACCCTCCGGCCCGGCCCTCACCCTGCGCAACCCGGTCTTCGCCACCGAGCGCGAGCTGCTCAAGCTCGCCCTGCAGCGCCCCGAGCTGGTCTCCCCGGCGTTCGACGCGTACGGCATCGACGAGTTCACCGCCCCGCCCTACGCGGCCGTGCGCCAGGCGGTCCTGGACGCGGGCGGCGCGGAGTACGGCGTGCAGGACCCGCAGGAGTACCTGGTGCGGGTCCGCGAGGCCGCCCCCGACGACACGGTCCGCGCCATGGTCACCGAGCTCGCCGTCGAGCCGATCATGAAGCGCGCGGTGGACGAGGTGTACGCGGGCACGGTCCTGGTCCAGGTCCGCCGCCGCGCGGTGGAGCGCCGCATCCGGGACGTCCAGTCGCAGATGACCCGCCTGTCCACCGGCGGTGACCAGGCCCAGCTGGCCGCCGTGCAGAACGAGCTGTGGATCCTCCAGCAGTACGACCAGGCGCTGCGCGAGCACGGGGCCGCCGCGCTCTGACCCGCCGGGACGGCCCCCGCGGTCACCGCTGGGTCACGGACCGGACTCAAAAAGTCACCGCACGCCCCTCGTGGCGGAGATGTGTCGTACCCCACACTGGGGTCCGGTGCCTGAGTCCTCGGAGCGCGGCCGATCCGTTTCCCACGGGTCACAGACCCCCGCGGGCGCGCTCATCGCGTACGGGACGGACAGCGGCGAGGCAGCCGCCTCCGCCCCGAAGTACCGCTGCCGCCCCCCTCGGCAGCGACCATCCTGGAGGTCGCCCCCGTGCAGACCCGCACCCTCGTCCCGACCGACACCCGTACCGACGGCCCGGAGTCCGGCACCGAGAGCGACCTCCTGGTCGCGGTGCCCCCGCAGGACCGTGCCGCGCACCACCCGGAAGCCGACCCGGACGCCGGGCCGGGCCCCGAGCCGTCCCTGGAGCCGTCCGTGGAGCCGCCCCCCGAGCCGGGTGAGCCGGGCGAACCGCCCGCCGAGGCGCTGGACGCCGTGGACGCGGGGGAGGCCGCCGACCCGCTGGACGCCGGTGACGCCGCCCACGCCCTGGACGCCGTGAGCGCCGTGCTCCCCGGGACCGCCGGGCGGGCTCCCACCCGCACCGAGAGCGGCGGCCCCTCCGCCGACCTGTTCCGCCAGTACCTGCGCGAGATCGGCCGCATCCCGCTGCTCACCGCGGCCGAGGAGGTCGAGCTCGCCCGGCGCGTCGAGGCCGGCCTGTTCGCCGAGGAGAAGCTGGGCACCACCCCCGACCTGGACAGCGAACTGGCCCTCGACCTGGACCGGCTGGTCGTCATGGGCCGGATGGCCAAGCGCCGCCTCATCGAGGCCAACCTGCGGCTCGTGGTGTCGGTCGCCAAGCGCTACGTCGGCCGCGGCCTGACCATGCTCGACCTGGTCCAGGAGGGCAACCTCGGCCTGATCCGCGCCGTCGAGAAGTTCGACTACGCCCGCGGCTACAAGTTCTCCACCTACGCCACCTGGTGGATCCGCCAGGCGATGTCCCGTGCGCTCGCCGACCAGGCCCGCACCATCCGCGTCCCCGTGCACGTCGTCGAACTCATCAACCGGGTCGTGCGCGTCCAGCGCCGCATGCTCCAGGAACGCGGCTACGAGCCGACCCCCGAGGAGGTCGCCGCCCAGCTGGACCTGGCGCCCGAGCGGGTCGGCGAGGTGCTGCGCCTCGCGCAGGAACCGGTGTCGCTGCACGCGCCGGTGGGGGAGGAGGACGACGTCGCGCTCGGCGACCTCATCGAGGACGGCGACGCCGCGAGTCCCGTGGAGTCGGCGGCGTTCCTGCTCCTCAGGGAGCACTTGGAGGCCGTGCTGTCCACCCTCGGCGAGCGCGAGCGCAAGGTCGTCCAGCTCCGCTACGGCCTGGCCGACGGCCGCCCCCGCACGCTGGAGGAGATAGGGCGCATCTTCGGCGTGACCCGCGAGCGCATCCGCCAGATCGAGTCCAAGACCCTCAACAAGCTCCGCGACCACGCCTTCGCGGACCAGCTGCGGGGCTACCTCGACTGACCCCCACCGGGGGGCCGCCGCACCGCGACGGCACCCCGGGCCGGGCCGCCCGCTCAGTCCACCTCGGCCACGGCCTGGGCGAACTGCGCCTCGTACAGCCGGGAGTACGCCCCGCCGGCCTCCACCAGGTCGTGGTGCGTGCCTTGTTCCACGATGGAGCCGTTCTCCATCACCAGGATGGTGTCCGCGTCCCGGATCGTCGACAGCCGGTGCGCGATCACGAACGACGTGCGCCCGTGGGCGAGTTTGGCCATCGCCTTCTGGATCAGCACCTCGGTGCGGGTGTCGACCGACGACGTCGCCTCGTCCAGCACCAGGATCACCGGGTCGGACAGGAACGCCCGCGCGATGGTGATGAGCTGCTTCTCACCGGCGCTGACCCCGGAGCCCTCGTCGTCGATCACGGTGTCGTACCCGTCGGGCAGCGTCCGCACGAACCGGTCCGCGTGGGCCGCCCGGGCCGCCTCCTCGATCTCCCCGCGGGTGACCTCGCGGGAGGCGCCGTACGCGATGTTCTCCGCGATCGTGCCGCCGAACAGCCAGGTGTCCTGCAGCACCATGCCGATGCCGGCGCGCAGTTCGTCCCGGGACATCGCGGCGATGTCCACGCCGTCCAGGGTGATCCGCCCGCCGGAGACGTCGTAGAACCGCATCAGCAGGTTGACCAGCGTGGTCTTGCCCGCGCCGGTCGGGCCGACGATCGCGACGGTCCGCCCGGGCTCCACGGTCAGCGACAGGTCCTCGATGAGCGGCTTGCCGGGGTCGTAGCGGAACGACACGTGCTCCAGCGCCACGCGCCCGCGCAGCGACTCGGGCCGGGCGCCCGGCACCGGGTCCGCCTCCTGCTCCTCGGCGTCCAGCAGCTCGAAGACCCGCTCGGCCGAGGCCACGCCGGACTGCACCAGGTTGGCCATCGACGCGACCTGCGTCAGCGGCATCGAGAACTGCCGCGAGTACTGGATGAACGCCTGCACGTCACCGATCGACAGCGCGCCCGAGGCGACCCGCAGCCCGCCGACGACCGCGACCAGCACGTAGTTGATGTTCGACACGAAGAACATCAGCGGCTGCATGATCCCGCTGTTGAACTGCGCCTTGAACCCGGCCTCGTACAGCGCGTCGTTCTGCTCGGCGAACTGCTGCGCCGACTCCTCCTGCCGGCCGAACACCTTCACCAGGGTGTGGCCGGTGTACATCTCCTCGATGTGCGCGTTCAGCTTGCCGGTGGTGCGCCACTGCTGCACGAAGTGCGGCTGCGACCGCTTGCCGACCCGGGTGGCCACCACGAACGACAGCGGCACGGTCACCAGCGCTACCAGCGCCAGGATCCAGGAGACCCAGAACATCATCGCCAGCACGCCGATGATCGTCAGCAGCGAGTTGATCAGCTGGCCCATCGACTGCTGGAGCGTCTGCCCGATGTTGTCGATGTCGTTGGTCGCCCGCGACAGCACCTCACCGCGCTGCCGCTGGTCGAAGTACGACAGCGGCAGCCGCGACAGCTTCGTCTGGACGTCCTCGCGCATCCGGAACATCGTGCGGTTCACGGCCCGGTTGACCAGCCGCGTCGCCACCGCCATCAGCAGGCCGGCGACCAGGAACACCGCCACCGCCAGCAGCAGCACGTGCCCGACGGCGGTGAAGTCGATCCCCTCGCCCGGCGTGAAGTCGGTGCTGCGCAGCATGTCGGCCACGTCGCCGTCGCCGCGCTGCCGCATCGACTCCAGCACCTGCTCCTTGGTGGCACCGGCCGGCATCTGCCGCCCCACGATGCCGGAGAACACCAGGTCGGTCGCCCGGCCGAGGATCTTCGGCCCGACGACGTTCAGCCCGACGCTGACCACCACGCACGCCAGCAGCGTGTAGATGGTCAGCCGTTCCGGCCCGAACCGGGCGACGAGCCGCCGGCCCGACACCTTGAAGTCCAGCGAGCGGGTGTCGGGGCCGCCCCCGGCCATCATCCGCCCCATCGGCCCCGCCATCAGGCAGCCTCCGCTTCCGTCAGCTGGGAGAGCACGATCTCCCGGTAGGTCTCGTTGTCCGCCATCAGCTCGTGGTGGGTGCCGGTGCCGACCACGCGGCCCTCGTCGAGCACCACGATGCGGTCGGCGTCCCGAATGGTCGCCACGCGCTGCGCGACGATCACCACGGTCGCCTCGGCGGTCTCCTCGGCGAGCGCCGTGCGCAGGGCGGCGTCCGTGGCGTAGTCGAGCGCGGAGAAGGAGTCGTCGAAGAGGTAGATCTCCGGGCGCTGCACGAGCGTCCGGGCAATGGCCAGGCGCTGGCGCTGACCGCCGGAGACGTTGGTGCCGCCCTGCGCGACCGGCGCGTCCAGGCCGCCCTCCAGCTTCGTCACGAAGTCCTTGGCCTGCGCCACCTCCAGCGCGTGCCACAGCTCCTCGTCGGTGGCGTCCGGGTTGCCGTAGCGCAGGTTCGTCGCCACGGTCCCGGCGAACAGGTACGGCTTCTGCGGCACCAGGCCCACGGTCCGGGCCAGCAGCCGCGGGGCGAGCTCGGCCACCGGCACGCCGTCGACCAGCACCTCCCCCTCGGTGGCGTCGAACAGCCGCGGCACGAGGCCCAGCAGCGTCGACTTGCCGCTGCCGGTCGAGCCGATGACGGCGGTCGTCTCGCCCGGCCGGGCGACCAGGTCCACGGACTTCAGCACCGGCTCCTCGGCGCCCGGGTAGCGGAAGCCCGCCCCGCGGAGCTCCAGGTGCCCGTGCCGGCGCAGCTCGGTGACCGGCGCGAGCGGCGGCACCACGCTGGAGTCGGTGTCCAGGACCTCCTGGATGCGCTCGGCGCACACCTCGGCGCGCGGCACCATCATGAACATGAAGGTCGCCATCATCACGGACATGACGATCTGCATCAGGTAGGCGAGGAACGCGGTCAGGTCGCCGATCTGCATCTCACCGCTGTCGATGCGGTGCGCGCCGAACCACACCACCGCGATGGACGACAGGTTCACTACCGTCATCACCACGGGGAACATCAGCGCCAGCAGGTTTCCGGTGCCCAGCGCCATCGCGGTCAGGTCGGTGTTGGCCTTGCGGAAGCGCTGCTGCTCGTACTCGTCGCGGACGAAGGCGCGGATGACGCGGTTGCCGGTGATCTGCTCGCGCAGCACCCGGTTCACCGTGTCCAGCCGCACCTGCATGGCCCGGAACAGCGGTCGCAGCCGCCGTACGATCAGCGTCACGCAGATGCCCAGCACCGGGACGACGGCGACCAGTACCCCGGACAGCGGCACGTCCAGACCGAGCGCGAGCACGATGCCGCCCACGCACATGATGGGCGCCGACACCATCAGGGTGAACGACATCAGCACCAGCATCTGGACCTGCTGGACGTCATTGGTCGTACGGGTGATGAGGGACGGCGCGCCGAAGTGGCCGACCTCGCGGGCGGAGAACGACTGCACCCGGTCGAAGACGGCGGCCCGCACGTCACGGCCGAGCGCGGAGGCCGTGCGGGCGCCGTAGTACACGGCGCCGATGTTGCACACGACCTGGACCAGCGAGATGCCGATCATCAGGGCGCCGTAGGACAGGATGTAGCCGGTGTCGCCCTCCACGACGCCGTCGTCGATGATGTCCGCGTTCAGCGTGGGCAGGTAGAGGGTGGCGCAGGTCTGCAGGAACTGCAGCAGCACCAGCAGGGCGATGGGTTTCTTGTAGGGCCTGAGACAGGTCCGCAGGAGTCGTATGAGCACGCTGGTCTCTCGGAGTCGGCGAAAGGGGCGGTCGCTTGCCCCTGGCACCTATCGTCGGGCACTCCACCCGTGTTACCTCAACCGATTAACCCGTCGGCGCGGCCCCGCCGCGTCCGCTACGAGCGGAACGCCCCCGGGTGTGTCTGTTCGCGCACCGACACGAACTGCTGGCGCACCGCCTGCCCGACCGCCAGCTCCTCGCCCGGCTCCAGCACCTGCGCCGCCGCGCCCTGCCAGGCGGGCGGTGTCCGCGGGTCGAGCGTGCCCTGGGTGGCCCCCAGCGCCCAGGCCGCCTGCCGGGCGGCGCCGATCGCCGCGTAGTCCGCGGGCTGCGGCACGACGACCTGCGCCCCGAACAGCGCCGGCGCCGCCGCCTGCACCGCGGGCAGCTCGGCCGCCGCGCCCAGCAGGAAGACCCGCCGTACCTCCACGCCCCGCCCGCGCAGCACGTCCAGCGCGTCGGCGAGCCCGCACAGCATGCCCTCGAACGCGGCCCGCGCCAGGTGCTCGGGCTTCATCGACTCGCGCCGCAGCCCGGCCAGCGTCCCGGCGGTGTGCGGCAGGTTCGGGGTGCGCTCGCCCTCCAGGTAGGGCAGCAGCACCAGCCCGTGCGACCCGGGCGTCGACTTCATCGCCAGGTCCGACAGGGTCTCCAGGTCGGGCAGCCCCAGCAGCTCGGCCGCGCCGCGCAGGGTGCGCACGGCGTTCAGGGTGGTGACGACGGGCAGGTGCATGCCGGTCGCGTCGGCCAGGGCGGTGATCGTCCCGGTGCCGTCCATCAGGGCCTCGGGGTGGACGGCCATCACGGACCCGGAGGCGCCCAGGGACACCACGGCGTCGCCGGTGCCCAGCCCCAGGCCCAGCGCCGCGGCCATGGTCTCGCCGGTGCCGGCGGAGATCAGCAGCCCCTCCGGCGTCGTACCGGCCGCTTCCGCGGGTCCGATCACCTCGGGCAGCACCGCCTGGTGGCCGAGCGCCAGCTCGACGAGGTCGGGCCGGTAGCCGCCGGTCGCCGCCGACCAGTAGCCGGTGCCCGAGGCGCCGCCCCGGTCGGTGGTCCGGCGTGCCGGCCGCCCCAGCAGCTGCCACACCAGCCAGTCGTGGGCCTGGAGCAGCACGGCCGTGCGCTGCGCGGCGTCCGGCTCGCTCTTCGCCAGCCAGCGCAGCTTGGTCACCGGCTGCGCGGCCTGCGGCACGCACCCGACCGCCTGCGCCCACGCCTCCCGGCCCCCGAGCGCGTCCACCAGGTCGGCGGCCGCGACCTGCGCCCGCTTGTCCCCGCCGACCATCGCCGGGCGCACGGTGTTGCCCTGCGCGTCCAGCGGGACGACGGCGTTCTGCTGCGCGGACACACCGATGGCCTGCACGCCCTCCAGCAGTCCGCCGCCGGCGGCCTCACCGAGGGACAGCAGCCAGGCCTGCGGGTCGACGTCGCTCGGCCGGCCGCCGCCCGCCGGACCGTCGACCGGGTGCGGCGCGTAGCCCTGCCTGAGCACGGCACCCGTGTCGGTGTCGCAGACGACGATGCGAGTGAAATCGGGCGAACTGTCCAGCCCGGCGACTATCCCCATGGCGAAAATTCTGCCGCATCGGCGCGCCGGGTCGGGCCGGGCACGGCACAGGGGCGCGGACACCGTGCGACCGCACGGTTCCCGCGCCCCTGGGGACGGCCCCGGGCGGGCCTCAGGTGGTGCTGGTGCCCCAGTCGTCGGCGGGGGCGGAGCCGTTCCGCTCACGCAGCGAGCGGACCCGCTGGGTGACCGAGTCGGGGACCCGGTCGCCGAGCTTGTCGCTCACGGCGTGGTAGGCCTTGCCGGCGTACTGGCGGCCCTGCTGGGCCGCCGTCTCGGCGGTGTTGCGGACGGCGGGGTTCTCGGAGAGCCGGCGCGCGGACTTCTTCAGCTGCTCGTAGCGTTCGCGTCCGGCCCTCGTGCCCAGCACGTAGCCCAGGGCGAGCCCGGAGAGGAACATCAGCCGGTAGCGCATGACGGCCACCCTTCCCTCGTGTCGGTCGGCGGTGCGGCATCGGTGCCGGGGGTACCGATTGGCTAAGCACCCCCCTGCTTGCGCTAATGTATGTGTCGCAGCGAGCGGGCGCCCCCTGGCGGATACCCAGGACGGCACGTTCGATGCAACGAGGCATTCCTCCGTAGCTCAATTGGCAGAGCAGCCGGCTGTTAACCGGCAGGTTACTGGTTCGAGTCCAGTCGGGGGAGCTCGGTCCTCCGTAGCTCAATTGGCAGAGCAGCCGGCTGTTAACCGGCAGGTTACTGGTTCGAGTCCAGTCGGGGGAGCATGCTGAACGAGGACCCCGTAGGGGTCCTTTTTCATGTCAGCACGGAAGCCGACCATCCGAAGCAGGAGATCGTATGAGCGGCTATGCTGCGGCAGACGACGCGCACACATGTACGCGACACGCCGCTATGGGGCGGTAGCTCAGCCGGTTAGAGCAGCGGACTCATAATCCGTCGGCCGTGGGTTCGAGTCCCACCCGCCCCACTGTGCGCGCCCGTCACCTGCGCCAGAACACGTGGTGCGTCACCCCGCTCGGGCTCGGCACGACCTCCAGGTGGAAGCGGTCGCGCAGGTCGTCGGGGGAGTCCCACAAGCGCAGGCCGGAGCCGACCTCCACCGGGGCGACCACCACGTGCAGCGTGTCGACCAGGTCGGCGTCGAGGAACTCGCGGATCGTGCTCACCCCGCCGCCCAGGCGCACGTCCTTGCCCTGCGCCGCCTCGCGTGCCTGCGCCAGCACCGTGGCGGGGTCCGCGTTCACGAAGTGGAACGTGGTGTCGGAGAGCGTGAACGAGGGGCGCTCGTGGTGGGTCAGCACGAACACCGGCGTGTGGAAGGGCGGCTCCTCGCCCCACCAGCCCTGCCACTCGTGGTCCTGCCACGGGCCGCGCTGGGGCCCGAACTTGTTGCGGCCCATGATCTCGGCGCCGATGTGGTGGCCGAAGTCCCGGGTGAAGTAGTCGTCCAGGCCCCGGCTCCCGCCCGGGTCGGTGCGGTTGGGCCAGCTCGCCGTGGCGCCGGCCCAGGTGAAGAGCTCCCGCGGGTCGATCCGGGTGCCGAAGGGCCGTTCCAGGCTCTGGTCCTCGCCCGCGGCGACGCCGTCGCGGGAGACGGTGAAGTTCTGCACGCGCAGCAGCTGTTCCATGTGATCCCTTGATCCGTCATCAGGTCCTGTCGCCCCCTCGTGCGGCGGGGCGTCCGTCACCAGGGTGTCGAACGGGAAACCGCCGGATCGACAGCGCCACCTGAATATTTTTCCGGCGCCCGGCGCCCGGCGCCCGGCGCCCCGGCCCTCCCCCGGCGGCCGCCCCCCTTGCCCATGCCTTGACGATCCGTTCCGTGCGTGTTCAGTCGGGCGTCCCCGTGCCGGGCGTGTGACGCGCCTAAGTTCCTTCACCGGCGCGAAAGAAGGGGCTCATGGGCACACTCCTCGCCGTTCGGGCACGCGGGATCGGCAAGTGCTTCGATGACGTCGTCGCCCTCGACGGCGTCGACCTGGAGGTGACACGCGGGCGGATCTACGGTCTCGTCGGACCCAACGGCGCGGGCAAGACCACCCTCCTGGGCCTGCTGCTCGGCCTGGCCGTCGCCGACAGCGGCAGCCTGGAGATCCTGGGCGTGCCCGTCGGGCGGGCGCTCGCCGCACCCGACGGGGTCGCCGGCTTCGTGGACGGGCCGGGCCTGTACCCCTCGCTGACCGCCCGCCAGAACCTCACCGCGCTCGCCGCGCTGCACGGCGAGGGCCCGCGCACGGCCGGCGTGGACGACGTGCTCCACCAGGTCGGGCTCACCGACGTCGCCGACGACCGCGCCCGTGGCTTCTCCCTCGGCATGCGCCAACGGCTGGGCCTGGCCGCCGCCCTGCTCGCCCGGCCCCGGCTGCTGGTGCTCGACGAGCCGTCCAACGGCCTCGACCCGGCCGGCCAGCAGCACGTCCACGGCGTCCTCACCCGGCTCGCCGCCGACGGGACCGCCGTGGTCCTCTCCAGCCACCGCATGGACGACCTGGAGGCCCTGTGCTCCGAGGTCACCGTCCTCGCCGGGGGACGGGCCGTGTTCTCCGGCCCGGTCGGCGAGCTCGCCGCCGCGCACGGCCCGCTCGACTACCGGCTCGTCACCTCCGACCCGCCGGCCGCCCGCCGCCTCGCCGCCGGGACCCCGGGGGTACGGGTGCTCGACGCCACCCGCCCGCCTCACGAGACCGGTCCACCGTGCGACACCGGTGCGCCCCGCGACCCCGGCCGGCTCGTGGTGCGCGCGCCCGTGCCCGCCCTCGACACCCTCGTCGCGGCCCTCGTCCAGGCCGGTGTCGCGGTGCGGGAACTCACCCCGGTCGTCTCGCCGCTGGAGGCGGCCTTCCTCGCCCTGACCGCCGGGCAGCAGCAGGAGGCCGACCGATGACCGCGACCGCCGTCGACCGCCCGGACGACCTCGACGACAGCACCGGCGGCACCGACAGCACCGACAGCACCGGCGGCACCCCGGCCGCCCGCCGTGTCCCCGTGGCGCGCGCCTACCGCTTCGAGCTGGTCAAACTGGTCTCCCAGTGGCGGATCCGGCTGCTCGTCCTGGCCTGCTGGACCGCGCCCGCGCTGTTCGTCGCCGGGGTGAGCCGGCAGAGCACGCTGCCCACCGACACCCTCTTCGGCCGCTGGATGCACGCCACGGGCTGGGCCGGACCGCTGGTGATGCTGGGCTTCGCCGGCACCTGGGCGCTGCCGCTGCTCACCTCGGTGGTCACCGGTGACGTGTTCGCCTGTGAGGACCGGCTCGGCACCTGGCGCCACCTGCTGGTGGCCGTGCGCTCCCCCCGGCGGATCTTCGCCGCCAAGGCGCTGGCCGGGCTCACCGTGGTGCTGCTGCTGGTGGCCGGACTGGCCTGCTCCAGCACGGCCGGCGGGCTCCTCGCCGTCGGGAACCAGCCGCTGGTCGGCCTCGACGGCCACCTGCTGGCACCGGGCGACGCCGCCCTGCGCGTCCTGCTCGCCTGGACCTGCGCCCTCGCCCCGACCCTGGCGCTGGCCGCGCTCGGACTGCTCGGCTCGGTCGCGCTCGGGCGGTCCCCGACGGGCCTGCTGCTGCCCGCGCTGGTGGCCCTCGCGCTGCAGGTCGCCCAGACGCTGCCGCTGCCGGTCGCCGTACGGCTCGCCCTGCCCGGGTACGCCTTCCTGTCCTGGAACGGCCTGTTCACCGAACCCGCCCAGCTGCGCCCGCTGCTCGTCGGCGTCGCGGTCGGCCTGGTGTGGGCCGTGCTCGCCACCGCGCTCGCCCTGCTGCTCTTCCTGCGCCGGGACTTCACCAACCCGGCCCACGACGGCTCCGGCCGCCGCGCGGTCACCGTCGGCCTGCTGCCCCTCGCCGGACTCGTCGCCGTCACGGTCGCGGTGATCGCCGGCACGACCGACCCGCTGGGGTCCGGGATCGGCCAGGAGAAGGTGCAGCGGTCGGTCGCCACCGCGTTCGCGCACCTGTACCGGATCCAGACCGGGCAACTGCACCGGCCCGCCGTCACCGAGGAGCAGCTGGCCGTCACGGCGGCCTGCACCAAGGGCGACGGGCGGCAGGCGCAGGAAGGGCCGGGCAACGACTGGCGGTGCGTCGTGTCCTGGCACCTGCCGGGCGTGCGGCTCACCGGGCAGGCCGTCTACCAGCTCGACGTCGCCTCCGACGGGCGGTACGTCGCCGACGGCGACGGGCCCAAGGAGGTCAACGGCTACTTCCTGGTGCGCACCCCGCTCGGGGACGCCCCGAACCCCCTCTGGCAGTTCGACGGCACCGTCGGGCTGCTCCCCACCCCGCCTCCGAAGGGATAGCCCATGCAGGTAACCCGTCAGCGCCGCACCCGGCACAGGGAGCGGACCAGCCTGTTCGGCAGACCCGTCGGGCGGCGGGGCGCGCTCGTGGCGGCGGGCATCGCGGTGGCCCTCGGCCTCACCGGCACCGCAGTCGCCTCGACGTACGGCTTCGGCACCCGGCAGGTCGGGCAGCAGACCGCGCGCGGCCAGGTCGTCTCCGCCGACCAGTACCTCAAGCCGTACGGCACCCGCACGGTCGTGAACGACGGCAAGATCATGTCCTCCGCGGTGAGCCCGGACGGCACCCGCATCGCCGCCGCCCTCGCCGACGGCGACGCCGCCCTGGTCGTCCTGGACGCGGCCACCGGGCAGGTGCAGCAGAAGGTCGGCACCAACGCCGCGGACGACCTGCGCATCAAGAGCGCCGCCGTCGGCCAGGAGGGCCCCGCCTACTCGCCGGACGGCACCCGGCTGTGGCTCGGCCAGACCGACGGCTTCACCCGGTTCACCGTGGCCGCCGACGGCACCCTGTCCGACCCGGTGAGCGTCCCGGTCCCGGCCGACGGCTCCCGGCACGCACTGGTCGCGGGGGCGGTCCTCTCGCCCGACGGCTCCACCGTCTACGCGGCCGTCAACGGCCAGAACCGGGTCGTCGCCCTCGACGCGGAGACCGGGGCCGTCCGGCACAGCTGGGCCGTCGGCAACGCCCCGCGCGGCATCGCCCTGGCCGGCGGCCGGCTGTACGTCAGCAACGAGGGCGGTCGCCCGGCGCGGGCCGGCGACACGACGCTCACCTCCTACGGCACCCAGGTGGTCGCCGACCCGGACACCGGCGCCACCACCACCGGCACCGTCAGCGTCATCGACCCGGCGGACCCGGCCGCCCCCGTCGGCACCCTCGACGTCGGCCTGCACCCGACCGCGGTGTACGCGGCGAAGGGCGCGGTGTTCGTCACCGACACCGCCGACGACGCCGTCTCGGTCATCGACACCCGCCGCGACCAGGTCGTCCAGACCATCGCCACCCGGCCCTGGCCCGAGGCGTCGGTCGGCTACGAGCCGAACGCGGTCGCGCTCACCGCCGACGGCCGCCTGCTGGTGACCCTGGGCCGCGCGAACGCCGTCGCCGTCTACCGCTACACGTCCGCGCAGGAGCCCGCGCGGTACGTCGGCCTGCTGCCCACCGACTACTTCCCCGCGCAGATCGCCACCGTCGGCGGGCAGGTCGTCGTCTCGAACACCCGCGGCATCGACGCCCGCCGCCCCACCACCGCCACCGGGCACGGCACCCACGACACGACGTCCAGCCTGACGCGGTTCACCCTGCCGGACGACCGGACCGTACGGGCGCAGACCGCCAAGGTGTTCCAGCAGAACGGCTGGACGCCCGGCTCGGTGCGCACGGGCAAGGACGCGGGCCACGCCAAGCCGGTGCCGGTCCCGGTACGGCTCGGCGACCCCTCGACGATCAAGCACGTCTTCCTGCTCGTCAAGGAGAACCGCACCTACGACCAGGTCCTCGGCGACGACCCCCGGGGCGACGGCCGGCCCGCGCTCACCGCCTTCGGCGCGAACGTCACCCCCAACCAGCACGCCCTGGCCCGGCAGTTCGGGCTCTACGACAACTTCTACGACGTCGGCACCAACTCCGCCGAGGGCCACAACTGGCTGATGCAGTCGGACAACCCGGAGTACACCGAGTCCTCCGCCGGGGAGTACCAGCGCAGTTACGACACCGAGAACGACGCCCTCGGCCACCAGAGGACCGGGTTCCTGTGGACCGGCGCCCAGGCGGCGGGCAGGTCGGTCAAGGACTTCGGCGAGTTCCAGTCGCTGGAGACCAAGCCGGCCGGCGCCACCTGGCAGAACCTGTACTGCGACGCGCGGACCATGCGCTCGACCGGCGCGTCCACCCAGTACCCCATCCGCACCGGCTCCGCGATCCCCTCGCTCAACGAGGTGTCCGTCCAGGGCTTCCCGATGTTCGACCTGGACGTCCCGGACGTCTACAAGGAGCAGGTCTGGGAGCAGGACTTCGCGAAGAACGGCCCGGCGGACCTCAACATGTTCTGGTTCTCCAACGACCACACCGGCGGCCCCGCGAACGCCGCCGCCGCGGTCGCCGACAACGACCTCGCGGTGGGCCGCATGGTCGACACCCTCTCGCACAGCCCGTACTGGAAGGACTCGGCGGTCTTCGTCGTCGAGGACGACTCCCAGAACGGCCTCGACCACGTCGACGGCCACCGCGCGCCCGTCCAGGTCATCAGCCCCTGGGCCGTGCACGGCGGCGTCGACCACCGCTACTACTCGCAGATCACGATGATCCGCACCGTCGAGCAGATCCTCGGCATCCACCCGATGAACCAGAAGGACAGCGCGGCCACCCCGATGTACGGCGCGTTCCGCCGCACCCCGGACGCCACGCCGTTCACCACCGTGCCCAACCGCACGTCCCTGACCCTCGGCGTCAGCCCCCAGCCCGCCTGCGGCCCCGACACCCCCGCCCCCCAGGACACCGCGGCCGCCGCCGCACCGACCTCCGCCGCGGTCCCGCCGGCCCGGCGCGCGCTCGCCGCGCAGTGGCGGACCTGGGCCTCCCACCAGCGTCTGACCGGCCCGCACGCGGTGCCCGACTACGCCAACGCCGAGCAGATGAACCGCTACACCTGGTACCAGACCCACGACTGGAGCGAGCCCTACCCCGGCGACCACCGGGTCTACGCCCCCGCCGACGTCCCGGGCGCCTCCCTGCCGTCCCCGGAGAACGACGGCTAGAACGGGTCGCCCGACAGGCGCAGGTCGAACCACACCACCTTGCCGGTGCTCACCCTCGTCGCACCCCAGCCGAGGGCGAGCCGGTCGACCAGGAACAGCCCGCGCCCGCCTTCGTCGTGCAGGCGGGCGTGGCGCATCCGCGGCACCTGCGGCGAGTCGTCGGCCACCTCCACGCGCAGTACCCCGCCGCGCAGCAGCCGCAGGGTGATCGGCCGCGAGGCCACCCGCACGGCGTTCGCGACCACCTCGCTGACCAGCAGCTCGGCGGTGTCGACCAGGGCGTCCAGACCCCAGCGCAGCAGGGTGCGGCGGGTCAGGGAGCGGGCCTGGCGGGCGGTGCGCGGGTGCGGGGCGAGGTACCACTGGGCGACGGTCTCCGGCTGGACGCCCTCGAAGCGGGCGGCGAGCAGGGCGATGTCGTCGTCCCGGTCGCCGCTGCCCGCGGTGCCGAGGGCCTCGTCGCACAGCGTCTGCAGCGACGCCGGCGCCGACCGGGGCGCCGCCGCCAGCCGGGACCTGAGCCGCTCGACGCCGGTCAGCACGTCCCAGTCGCGGGACTCCACCAGGCCGTCCGTGTAGAGCAGCAGCGTGGACCCGGCGGGCGCGTGCATCTCCGTGCAGGCGAACACGCCGCCGCCGACGCCGACCGGCGAGCCCGGCGGGATGCCGAGGATCACCGCGCGGCCGTCCGGGTGCACCAGCAGCGGGGGAGGGTGGCCGGCGTTCGCCATCAGCAGCCGGTGCAGGACGGGGTCGTACAGCGCGTACAGACAGGTCGCCATGTGCAGGCTGCCGAGCCGTTCCGCCTGTTCGTCGAGGTGGTGCAGCACCTCGTCCGGGGGCAGGTCCAGGCCCGCCAGGGTCTGCACGATCGTGCGCAGCTGGCCCATGATCGCCGCCGAGGTCAGCGAGTGGCCCATGACGTCGCCGATGACCAGGGCGACCCGGTTGCCCGGCAGCGGGATCGCGTCGTACCAGTCGCCGCCGACCTGGGCCGTCCGGGAGGCGGGCAGGTAGCGGCTGGCCAGCCGCACCCCGGTCGGCTCGGGCAGGGACGACGGGAGCATGGTGCGCTGGAGCGCGTCGGCCACCGACGCCTCCCGCGCGTAGAGCACCGCCTTGTCGATGCCCAGCGCGGTGTGCGTGGCGAGCTGCGAGGCGACCAGCAGGTCGTCGCCGGTGAAGGGCGGGCGGTCGGCGCCGCGCAGCAGGGTGACGCTGCCCATGACGTGGGTCCGGCCGTGCAGCGGGGCCACCACCAGGCGGCGGCCCGGCGGCACCGACCCGAGCAGACCGGCCGCGGCGGCCGCGGTCGCCGGGGCGTCGCCGGACACCGGCCGCCCGGCCCGCAGCAGCGCCCACAGCGGCCCGTCCGGGTCGAGGTCCACCACGCCCGGCGGGGCGCCGGTGGGCGGGGCGGCCGCGCGCAGGCGCAGCACGGGCGCCGGTCCGGTGGGCTCGTCGCCCACCGGGAGCGGGTCGCAGAGGTGGACGAACGCCGCGTCGGCGAACTCCGGCACGGCGGCCCCGCACAGCTCCTCGAGCGTCTCGTCCAGGTCCATGCCCCGGGCGATCCGCCGGGTGGCCGCGTCCAGGTAGCGCAGCCGGCCGGTGGGCGCGTCCACGGCCGGGTGCGGGCCGCCCGCGGGCTGCCGTCTCACCTCGGCCGCCTCACTCGCGCCGTGTGCACCGCAGGAAGATCTGGACCTCGGGCGGCACGTCCGCGCTGGACGGCGCGTAGGTGTACGACGTCTCGTCGGCGATGTCGAAACCGGCGCCGTCGACCACCTCGCGCAGCTCGTCGCGGAGGTAGCCGGACACGCGGATGGTGCTGCCGAGGAACGGGATGGCGAACTCGTCCACGTCGGCCTCCACCATCGACAGGGCGAGCCGCCCGCCCGGCACGAGCAGGTGGTGGATCGTGCGCAGCGCCAGCGGGATCTCCGCGCGGGGCAGCATGAGCAGGCAGAAGAAGGCCGTCACCGCGTCGAAGCGGCCGAGGTCGAGCGGGCCGCCGGGGCGCAGGTCGGCGAGGTCCGCCTGGTGGAAGGTCGCCCCGGGCACGTGCTCGCGGGCGAGCGCGACCATCCGGGCCGACAGGTCGACGCCGACCACGTCCAGGCCGCCGTCGGCGAGCCGGCGCGCGGTCGGCAGGCCGGTGCCGCAGCCGAGGTCCAGGACCCGGGACCCGGCGGCGAGGGCGTCGACGATCCAGTCGGTGGCCTCGACCTGTCCCTCCTTGTGGGGGAAGGCCTCGTCGTACCGGCCGCCGATGGCGTCGAACGCCTCGGCCTGCCCCGTGCGGTCGGGCGGCAGGGCCCCGTAGCCGGCGGGGCCGGGGCGGTCGTGCTCGAGCTCGTTGGTCACGGACATCCCTCTTCGTCGAGTGCCGGTCCGATTTTTCCACGGCCCCACCGCTTCGGCACGGCATACGGGCCGGCTGCTCCGAGGGGAGCGTCAGCGCGTGTGGCGGGCGACCGCCGTGCGCAGGGCCGCCCGCACGTCCACCGGCGGGGGCGTGCCGGTCGCACCGGCGGCGACCACCTCCGCGACCGTGCGCAGCTTGGTGTTGGACAGCTGGGAGGTCTCCCGCAGGATGCTCCACGCCTGGTCCGGGGTGCAGGAGTGGACGGCCATCAGCACCCCGCGGGCCTGGTCGATCACCGGCCGCGAGGTCATCGCCCGGCGCAGCTGCTCGACCTCCTCGGACAGCTCCCGCAGCCGCTCGGCCCGCTCCAGCGCCACGGGCGAGGCCACCGGCCCGGCCTGCGGGCGCGGCACCCGCGGCCGGGGCACCGGGCGCAGCGGGTCGGCGGGGTCCCGTCCGGCGAGCTCCAGGACGCGGCGCGGCTGGTCCCGCCAGTCCCGGGTCGTCACCGGTACCGCCGTGCGGCGCCGGTACGCCTCCAGGACGTCCAGGAACTGCAGGCCCGCCGTGTCCATGAACGCCACCCGGGACAGGTCCAGCTCCACCCGGCGGGTGTCCGGCGGCAGGGCGTCCAGCTCCCGGGCGAGCACCGCCGCGCTGCCCCGGACGAGCTCGCCCCGCGCGGTGAGCAGCGCGTGGCCGGCTTCCACCCGGCCGTCGACGACCAGGGGCACCCCGTCCGCCTCGTGCCGCGTCCCGGCCACCGCCGTCATCCCACCGCCTCGTCCGTGTCCGGTCCTCCGGGGTTCCCGGCCGTCCGCCCGCCGGGCCCGGTGGCGTCCCGTGGCGGCCCGCCCGTGGGCCGCCACCCGTCCGGCCTTACCATCGGTAAGGCCAGATGTCCGCTCGTCGTGCGCGTGCCCGCCGCGCGGGCGGTCACACCCCGGGCGGGGCATGAGCCGCGGCGCCTCGGGTAGCCGACCGGGAGCCGGGCGGTCGACTTCGGTGCTCCCGGGGACGGAAGCGGGGTCACCGGAGGGACGTGGGCCGCCACGCCGGAGAGCGGGTGCGCCGGAAAGGGAGGTGTCGAGGACGTGAGCACGACCGCCACTGACCCCTTCGTGCATCCCGCGCTGTTCTACCGCGACGAGCAGGAGTACCTGGCCGGGACGCTGCCCTTCCTGGAGGCCGGACTGGCCGCCGGGGAGCCCGTCGCCGTCGCCGTGCCCGGCGCGAACCTGCGGCTGATCCGCGAGGGACTCGGCCCCGCCGCGGACGCCGTGCTGCTGCTCGACATGCGGGAGGCGGGCCGCAACCCCGGCCGGATCATCCCCGGGGTGCTGCGGGCCTTCGCCGACGCCCAGCCGTCCGGCCGGCGCGTGCGCATCATCGGCGAGCCGATCTGGGCCGGCCGCAGCGCCGCCGAGTACCCGGCGTGCGCCCAGCACGAGGCGCTGATCAACGCCGCGTTCACCGGGCGCGAGGTCAGCATCCTGTGCCCCTACGACGAGAGCCGGCTCGACGACCGGGTGCTCACCGACGCCCACGCCACCCACCCCGTGGTCATCCCGGCCGGCTCCACCGAGGAGCGGCCCAGCGGGGCCTACGACCCCGACGGCGTCGTCGCCTCCTACAACCTGCCGCTGCCCGCCGTGCCGAGTGTGCCCGTCCGGCACTTCGACGCGGCGTGCCTGCCGACCGCCCGGGACCACGCGGTGGCCGAGGGCGAGCGGCTGGGCCTGACCGGCACCCGGCTCGGCGACTTCGCACTGACCGCCTCCGAGCTCAGCACCAACAGCGTGCTGCACGGCGGCGGCAGCGGGGAGCTGCGGGTGTGGGCCGAGGACGAGCACGTGGTGTGCGAGGTGCGCGACCGCGGCCGCATCACCGACCCGCTCGCCGGCCGCCGCCCCCCGCGGCGCGACCAGCTGGGCGGCCGGGGCCTGCTGCTGGTCAACCTGGTCGCCGACCTGGTCCGCCTGCACACGGGCGACCGGGGGACGGCCGTACGGGCCTGGTTCGCCCGCTGACCGTCCCGGCCGCTCCGCACCAGCGGCCGCTCAGGAGCCCATCGGGTTCAGCGCGAGCGGCTGGATCTTCCCCTCCAGCATGGCGCCCAGGCCCTGCGCGGCGCACACGTCGGGCCGCTCGGCGATGTGCACCGGCATCCCCGTGGCCCGGCGCAGCATCTGGTCGAAGCCGGGCAGCAGCGCCGAGCCGCCGACCATGGTGATCCCGCGGTCGGCGAGGTCGGCCACCAGGTCCGGCGGGCAGTCCCGCAGCACCTTGCCGATGCCGTCCAGCACGGCGGTCAGCGGGGTCTGGATGGCGTCCCGCACGGCGGCGGTGTCGATCCGCACCGAACGGGCCAGGCCGGTGGCGACGTCCCGCCCGTGGATCTCGGTGGACGCCGGTCCGTGCGGGGTCAGGCCGTTGCCCGACAGGGCGATCTGCAGCGGCCGCACGGACTGGCTGGGCAGCATCAGCTCGTGCTCGTGGCGCAGGTGCTGCACGATCGCGTGGTCCACGGCCTCGCCGCCCACCGGGACGCGCTCGGCTGTGACGATCGACCCCAGGGACAGCACGGCGACCTGGGTCGCGGCCGCCCCGCACACCATGATCATCGTGGCTTCGGGCCGCTCCACGGGCAGCCCGCAGCCCACGGCGGCGGCGATCAGGGTGTCGACCAGCTCCACGCGCCGGGCACCGAGGCCGACCAGGGTCTCGATGGCCGCCCGCTGGGCCAGCGGGTCGGCGTCGTGCGGGGTGCAGGCGGCGGCCCGCAGCCGGGGCTTGCGGCGCAGCTGACGACGCATCCGGTCGCCGAGCAGGTGGCGCAGCATGCGCTGGGCCATCTCGATGTCGACGACCGTGCCGCCGGACACGGGCCGCACCACCCGGATGTAGTGGGGCGTGCGGCCGGTCATCTTCTCGGCGAGCTCCCCGACCGCGATCAGCGCGCCGGTGCGGGTGTTGACGGCCGCGGCGGAGGGCTGGTCGACGACGAGCCCGGCGCCCTTGACGTACACCCGCGTCCGCGCCGCGCCCAGGTCGACGGCGAAGTGACAGCGGCGCAGCTGCTCCAGACTGGCGGTCATTGGCGGGGTCCTCCCGAGACGCGGTGGCGTGGGCCGCCGGGCGGACGGCCTCTCCCATCGTCGGGGGACCGGGTCCGGGCCGCCCTTCCGGATGGGCTGGGCGGGGCACCGCTGAACGGGCGGTTGTGCCGCCCGCCCGGTCCGACGGCCCGACGGCCCGTCAGGGGGCCTGGGCCGCCTCCAGCAACGGCGTCAGGGACGGCACGGTGCTCTCGCAGCCGGCCGCGCGCAGCGACTGCTCGACCGTCTGGTTGCGGGCCAGTCCGACGAAGCGGATCCCGAGCCGCTGGGCGGCGCCCAGTTCGGCCGGCGTCGAGCCCACCAGCAGGGCCGGCCCGTCCTGGCCGGCGAGGGCCCGCACCAGGGCGTCGGGGTGCGGCATCAGCCGCGTCAGGTCCTCGCCCCGGCCGTGCCACCCGGTGAGCGGCAGCCGGTGGCGTTCCTGGTGGGCGGCGACGGCGGTCGCGCAGACGTCGGTGACGACACCCACCCGGAGGCCGGCCGCGTGCAGGGTGCGGACCAGGGCGACGGAGCGGTGCGTGGTGGGCGCGTCGGCGACCGCGGCCAGCTCCAGCTCGTCCAGCCGGCGGCGCAGCAGCGGGCCCACCGGGTCCCGGGCGAACACCCGCAGCACGTCCAGCGGGTGCACCAGCGACTCGCGCGCCGCGGCGACCGCCAGGGGACGGCCCGTCAGCGCGTCCTCGACGTCGCGGTGTTCGACGGCCAGCGCGAGCAGCTCCAGCGCCGCCTCCCGGGCCCGGGGCGCGGTGAACAGCCGCACCAGCGGCCCGTCGAAGCCGAGCAGCACCGTCCGCACCCCGGCGAGGAGGTCGCCGGGCGTGCGCGGCGCGGGGGCCGGCCCCGGCACCTCGGGCGGCGGGGCGTACTCCGGGGCCAGGGTCACCGCGCAGCTCACCGCGAGCCCCGGCACGGGCCAGTCGCCGAGTTCGGCGCCCAGCGCGCGCTGGGCGCCGACCGCCCGGCGCGGCGGATGCCGGCGGGTGATCCCCGGCGCCCGCTCCGCGAGGTGCGCGAACAGCCGCTCCGCCACGTCCGCCGGGCCGCCGCGGACGAACGCCACCGGGTCGGCGACCCGCCAGGACAGCTCCACGGCGGCCGTGAAGCCGCCCTTGCCGGAGCTGGGCAGGGTCAGCCGGCGCGCGGTGCGCTGCGGGGCCAGGTCGACCTCGTAGTACGTCACCGGCAGCGGCGGGCCACCGCCGTAGGGGGCGGCCGGGTCGAGCAGGGTGAGCGGGCCGCCGGGACGGGTGTGCACGACGGCGGCGCGCCCCGGCGCGGGGACGCCCAGCCGGCCGAGGTCCGGGGTGACGTGCGGCCCGTCCACCAGGTCCCGCCGCCCCGCGCCCGGCCAGTACCAGGCGGCCGGTGAGGGCCCCTCGTACAGCGGGTGGAAGCGGTGCGGGCCCGCGGCGGCGGAGCTGGCGGTGAACTCGTCGTAGAGGGCGGGCGGTACGACGACCTCGACGGGTCCGGCGCCGTCCACGGCGGGCCGGGGCCGCCCGAACGCCACCCGCAGCGGCGGTGCCTGGCGCAGTGTGGCCCAGTGGTCCGGGAGCCAGCGCAGCACCGCCATCAGCACCGGCAGCAGCGCGGTCCCGGCGTCCGCGCGGACGGTGTAGCCGTCGGCACGGACGTCCACCGCGTACTGCCCGGGGGCGAGACCGCCCCGGGAGAGGACCTGGTGGACGGCGTACTCCAGGGTGATGCGGGTCTCCGGCCGGCCGGTGAGGTCGGAGCCGGCCGTGACGTGCAGGGTGCGGGCGCCGTACAGGACGTCCAGCCGCCGGAGCACCCCCCGCAGCCGGCCCCGCGCCGCCGCGGCCGCGGGGCCGGGGACGCCGCGCAGGGGCTCCTCGGCGAAGAAGGCGGCCACCTCGTCCTCGGACAGCGGGTGCGCCGGACGCGCCCGGTGGCCGTGCTCGGCGTGGTCGAGTTCCGCCTCGGCCGCGAACACGTCGACCCACGCGCCCGCCAGGTGCAGGGCGTACCCGTCGCGGGTGGCGGCCACCGTGCCCGGCCCGAGGACCCGGGCCAGCTCCCGGGCCGCCGCGTCGACGCGCCGCTCGGGGCCGTCGGGGCCGTCGGAGCCGTCGACGTCGTCAGGGGCCGGCCGGCCCCCCAGCCCCTCGGCCAGTTGAGCGGTCGTCAGGCGGTGGCCGGGGGTGAGGACCAGCATGCACAGCAGCGCCCGCGCCTCGGGACCGGGCAGCTCCAGGGGACGGTCGCCGCGGTCGAGCCGGGGCCGTCCGAACAGCCGCACCCGCAGGCGGTCGGAGTCCCGTACGGCGGCCAGCCGGTCCCGCGCGGCGGGCGGCACGCGTCCGCCGCGGATCTCGTCCAGCAGCGGCCGCAGGCCGGGCGGCACGTCCGGCACCAGGGCCGCCAGCTCCCCGAGCCACCGCTCGAACGCCCCCCGGTCCCCGCGGGCGTCCAGGCCCTCGGACTGCTCGCCCAGTGCGTACCGGCTCAGCAGGAGGGTGCCGTCGGGCCGCAGCAGCAGCCCGTCGTGGCCGGGCTGCCCGCGCACCAGGCCGTGCGCGTGCAGCGCCGCGAGCGCGGCCGTGCCGTCGCACACCAGCCGGGCGAACACCGGCAGGGACACCCCGGGGCCGCTGCCCGCGAGCAGCTCCGCGACGGTCACGCCGTGCTCGAACCGCGCGACCAGGTACGGGGTGACCGGGCCGGGCGACCCGGGGTGCGGGTCGTGCAGGCCGTGGTCCAGGACCCGGACCAGGTGCGGGCTGTCGGTCCCGGCGAGGACCCGCGCCTCGCGCAGGAACTGCTCGGCACCGGAGGGCTGCGGCGGGTAGAGGTGGACGACCACGCGCTCGCCCGTCCGCGTGTCCACGGCCTCCCGCACCCGCCGCCCGTGGCCGCGGGGGCCCTGGAGGCGGTAGCGGCCGGCGATGAGGATGGCGGGGTCGGTGGGGGAGTCGGAGGCTTCGGGGGTGTCGTGGGTTCCGGGGGCGCCGGAGGTGTGGCCGGTCGGTGGGGGATCGTCGGTCGCGGGGGCGTCGAGGAGGCCGTCGAGGGGGCCGGGACCGGTCGCGGTTCCCGCCCCGGCGTCTGCGTAGGCCTCGGCCGTGGTTGCTGCCTCGCTCCCGGTCCCGTCCGGCCCGCCCAGGCGCCGTACCGTCTCCTCGGTCACCGTCGCGAACGGCTCGCCCGGCGGGGTGTCGGGGGCGTCGGCGGGGGCCGGGGTGTCGACGCCGGCCGTGCGGGTGCGGAACTCGCCCGCCGCGAGGCCCGCGCGGTCGTCGATCAGGCCGCCCACCCGGGCGAGGAAGGCGCGGGTGCGGGCGCGGACGGTACGGGGCAGCGTGCGCAGCAGCACCTCGCGCACACCGGGGCGGAAGGCGTAGTGGCCGGGGCTGCCGGGTGTGGCCGTGAGCATGCCGCTGAGGACGACCTCGGCCAGGTGCTGCGGACGCGGGTCGCGCTCCACGGTCCGCTGCACGAGCCGCATCACGGGCACCGAGGGCACGGCGAGCGCCAGGTGGCCCGCCAGCCGGAACGCCTCCGGCGAGGCCGTGGCGCGGAAGCGCAGCACCAGGTCCTGCGGGGACGACGGGCCGGGTCCGCCGGCCGGTGCGGCGGGCTCCGGCGGCGCGGGGGCGAGCCGGGCGGCCGCGCCCGGCAGCCGGGCACCGCCCGGATCGGCCAGCAGGGACGCCCAGTTGGCCAGCCAGCGCGCACCCGGCTCCAGCACCGGCAGCGCCAGGGACCCGGGCGGACGGGCCGCGTGACCGGAGCCGTCATCGGCGTCGGGGTCGGGATCCGGGTCGTACGGGGTGAACGCCAGGGTGGCCGTCGGGGCCGCCGCGGACCGCGCCGACAGCAGGCCCGGTTCGGCGGGCAGCGCGGTCGTGGCCCACAGGTGTTCCGGCAGCGGCTGGACGACGGCCAGCGGCACGTGCGCCGCCCAGTGCCGCAGGGTCGCGTACCAGCGGGCGCCCGCCGCGCCGGGGCGCCACTGCGGGCCCATGCAGTCGCTGAGCACCAGCGTGACGGTACGGCCGTCCGCCGGGACCGGGACGTGCCGGGCCCGCCCGTCGGGGCCGACCGGGTGCAGGGTGACCGTGCGGAAGACGCCCGACTGGGCGAGCACGGCGTGCAGTTCGCGCACCAGCGGCCGCCAGAGCGGCATGGTCGGGCCGGTGTCGTGCACCAGGTTCAGCCGCAGCCAGCGGTCGTGCGCCGGGCGCAGCACCGGCAGCCACACGTCCGGGTGGGCGCCGAGCCGGGCGATGCGGTCCGCGGTGGCCCGCTCGTCCAGCACCCGGGTCCGGGGCTCGGGCACCCGCCGCTTCAGCGGGCGCAGCGCGCGCTGGAGGGCGAGCGGGCGGTGCAGCATCGGCGGGGCCGGGGCGAGCAGGGACGGCCCGCCGGCCGGGGGGCGGGTGCCGGGGGACGGCTGTGGGTCCGGCCGGGCGTCGGGGGCCGGGAGGTGCAGGGGGACCCGGGGGTCGGGCGGGGCCTGCCGCACGGCCGGGGACGGCGGGCCGGGGACCTGCCCGTCGGGGGCGTGCGGGACCGGCTCGGCGGCCTGCCGCGGTGGGCCGGGGGGCGTCGGGCCCGCCACCTCCGCGGCCTCCGACTGGCCTGCCAGCCACAGCACTTCCGCGAGCTCGCGCGGGGTCGGCGCCGTGCCCGCGGCGGCGGTCAGCAGGGCCGCCAGCCGGGCAACGGCCGCCGGGTCGTCGGACGCCTCAGAGGCCATCGCCGTCCGCCGGGGCGCTCAGGTAGGGCATCAGCTGTTCCGCCAGCGCGTCGCGCGAGTCGGCGTCCAGGCCCGCGACGCCGGTCAGGTAGACGGCGTTCAGCAGCTGGTCGGTGGCCAGTTCGCCGTCCTTGGCGCGCTCCACGAACCGGTCGATCAGCCGGCCCGCCCCGCCGGTGGCCGTGCCGAGGTGGGCGCGCACGATCTCGGCGAGCCGCTCGCCGTCCGGGCGGCGCAGCGCGAGCCGCACGCAGCGGCGCAGGAAGGCGGGCGGGAACTCGCGCTCGCCGTTGCTGGTCAGCACGACGAACGGGAACGCCCGGCAGCGGACCCGGCCGCGGCGGACCGGGACCGGGGCGCCGGTGCCGTCGGCCAGGACCTCGACGGCCTCCCCGCCGGTCCCCGCGCCGGCCTCCCCGCCCGTCGACCGGCGGGTGGCGCGCATCAGTTCGGGGATCTCGTACTGCCCCTCCTCCAGCACGTTCAGCAGGTCGTTGGGCAGGTCGAGGTCGCTCTTGTCGATCTCGTCGACGAGCAGCACCCGGGGGCGGGCGTACGGCAGCAGCGCGGTGCCCAGCGGGCCGAGGCGCAGGTGGTCCTCCACCCCGGTCGCGTCCGTCGCGCCGCCGGCCAGGGTCGCCTGGCGGGCCGCGTACAGGCGGGACAGCGGGTCGTACTGGTAGAGGCCGTCGGCGAGGGTGCTGCGGCTGGTGATGTTCCAGCGCAGCACCGGGCCGAGCCGCAGCTCGCGGGCGACGGCGTAGGCGAGCGAGGACTTGCCGGTGCCGGGCGGGCCGGTGACCAGCAGCGGACGGCGCAGCACCAGGGCGGCGTTGACGAGCTGGACCGCCTCCGGGGTGGCGACGTAGGTGCGGGCGCGGTGCACGCGGTCGGGGGAGACGGCCGCCTCGTCGTCGGCGTCCCGGGGCGGGGGCAGGACGGGCGCGCCGTCGAACGCCCGCCAGGGCGGCGGGGCGGGCAGGCGGTCGATGCCGTCGTGCGGCTCGCTGTTGCCGGTGTAGACGGACCAGTGCGGCATGGGCGGTTCTCGGTCTCCGACGATCGGGTGCGGGTGGGTGAGGGCTGTGTGTGCGGACGCGGGGGCCAAGTCGGCCGCGGCGCGCGGCCGTTCAGGCCACGGGCGAGCGGGCGTGGGCCGGGCCGGTGGCGTGCGGGTCGGGGAAGGCGCGGGGGTCGTCCCACAGCAGCTGGAGGTCGCGCGCCCAGTGGTCGTCCTCGGCGTCGGCCTCCAGGCGCAGTTCCCAGACCCGGCGCGGGAGTTCGGCGGGCGGCCGGTCGGCCAGGCAGGCGTCCAGCGCGTCCAGGAACGTCTTGCCCGTGCAGCCGTCGCCGCCCGTGCAGGGGTGCGGGCCCGGGGCGCCGCCCGGACAGCCCCGCCGCGACCAGGCCACCAGCGGCGCGGGCGCGGTGAGCGAGGTGGTGAAGTGGGCGCGGACGGCCGAGGGCGCCGCCCCGAAGCCCACCAGGCAGCTGTCGTCCCGGAGCAGCTTCAGCCGCAGCCGGCCGGCCGCCTCCTGCTCGGTGCACTCCACCCGGTGCATCCGGGCGCCGGGCAGGGTGTCGAGCCGGTTCCAGGCGCGGGTGAGGACGTGCCGGGTGCCGGCCTTGCGGCGCGCCTGGTCGGTGACGACCAGCGGGTGCCGGCAGCCGAGCGGGGTCTCGTCGTCGGGGCCGAGGTGCCAGCGGTCCACGGGCAGGTCCAGCCAGTCGCGCGGCAGCGCGAACGCGATCAGTTCGTCGCAGCCCGGGGTCAGGTACTGGAACGCGGCGTCGATGCGGTCCTGCACGTAGCCGGGCAGCCGGGAGCGCGGCACCGTGCCCGAGTCCACCGGGTGCCGGCGCCCGCCGCTGTACGCCGACACCTCCACGCGCACCAGGTCGTCGCCCGCGCCGCTGTGCCGGAGGTCGACCAGGATGGGCGACCACTCGGGCGTCCCGGGGCGCTCCACGGGCGCCGGGGACTTCTCCCGCACCAGGTCCGCCAGCAGGTCCGCGAACCGGGCGACGGTCTCCGCCGCGTCCGGCCCGTCCAGTTCGCACAGCACGAACAGTGCCGCCGACCACAGCGAGTCGAAGCCCTCCTCGGGCGGTTCGGGCGCCAGTTCCCCGGCGGCGGCCCGGTACAGCCGTACGGGGTCGCAGTCCAGGCCGGTGCGCACCGCCCGCTCGACCAGCCCGCGCAGCCGCGCCCGGTCGGCGCCGCGGTGGTCGGAGGTGGGGACCAGCCCCTCCAGCGCGGGCCAGTGCCGGGCCATCACCTCGGTCGGCATCATCCGCCCGGTGCGCACGCCCTGGGCGCCCGCGTCCGCCGTGACCATGCCGACCACCTCGCCGGTGTCGACGAGGGTGACGGCGGCGCCGCTGAACCCGGGGGCGAGCGGCTGCCCGCCGAGCTGCCAGGCCTCCAGCTGGAGCCACTCGCCGCTGATCAACTGGGGTGCGGTGACGCGGTACTCGGCGAGCGTGCCCTCGTCGAAGCCGTCCGGGAAGCCGTACACGACGAGCTTGCGCGGCGGTGTGCCGTACGCCGTGTCCGCGGGGGCCAGGGCGGCCGGGGCGCTCGGCGCGTCCTCGTCCAGCTCCAGGACCGCGAGGTCGCCGAGGTCGGTGGCGGCGAACTCGTCCCACTCGCCGCCCGCGACGCGCCGGGCCGGCACGGCGGGACGGCCGGGGAACGCGGCGAAGGACACGGCCAGTTCACCGGCGGGCAGGTCGTGCACGACGTGCGCGCAGGTCAGCACGGTGCGCGGGGCCACGAGGAAACCCGCCCCGGCCACACCGCCGCCGAGGCGTTCGATGCGGGCCTGCCAGGTTGCGCTCTTCAGCGGCCGCACGTCAGGCGCGGTCCCCGTGCCCGTCCCCGGGCGCACCCGCGGGCGCGGGGACGACGGCCGCGCCGTCGGGCGCCGGTCCCGGCCCCGGCTCCGGGACCGACGCGGCGGGGGTCCAGCTCAGCTTCACCACCAGGTGGCCCTCCGCGGTGCCCTTGGCGATGATCGCGCCCGTCTCCGCCGACAGCTTCACCCCGAACTCGATCTCCACGCCGTCCGGCCGCAGCGAGCCGTCGCGGAAGACCCGCAGGGCCGACTCGGCGGCGGCGCGGACCCCTTCCAGGGCGCCCTCGAAGGTGCGCGACGCCTGGACGACGCCGTTGTCCCGGGCGACCAGCCGGGACCCGGGCCGGGGCGGCTCGGCCGCCTCCACGGCGACCGCGGCGCCGTCCGCGGTCGTGAACTCCACCAGTGCTGCCATCGTGCCCCCGTCGGTACTGCGGCTCAGTGCGGCCTCATTGTTACGGACGGTGCTCGTGGTTGTCCTCCCGTCCCGTCCGCCACCGCCCCCGCACTGGCGGGAACCCGCCACGTCGCCTTCTCGCCGCGTCCCGCCAACTCCCGGGCCGCGCGGGGCCCGTGACACTCGTCGGGCACGCACGACGCACTGCGGTGGACAAGGCGTGGAGGAGCGGGATGAGCGGGATCAGCAGACGATCCGTCAGGCGCGCGGCGGTCACCGTCCTGTCGGCCGGACTGGTGGCCGGGGTGCTCCCGGTGGCCGGCCCCGCGCGGGCCGCGGACACGCCCTCCCCGCGGGCCGCCGGCCCCGCCCGGGCCGCGGACGCCCCGTCCCCGCCGGCCGCCGGTGCCGCCCGCACCGTCACCCTGGTCACCGGGGACCGGGTCACCGTCACCGGCCTCGCGGGCGGGCACCGGACGGTCACCGTGGAGCGCCCCCGGGGTGCCGCCGGGGCCGTGCGCACCCAGTCGGACGACGGCGAGATCACCGTCGTACCGGACGAGGCCCGGCCGTACCTGCGGGCCGGGACGCTCGACCGGCGGCTGTTCGACGTCAGCGCGCTGCTGCGCCAGGGACTCGGCGACTCCGCCACCGGCGAGCTGCCGCTGATCCTCACCCGTGCCCCGGGCGCGCGGGCCGTCACCCCGCGGTCGGCCGAGCGCACCCGAGCCCTGCCGAGCATCCACGGGATCGCCGTCGAGGCGGCCAAGGGGCGGGAGTTGTGGGACGGGTTCACCCGGCACGGCAGCGGCATCGGCGCGGTCTGGCTGGACGGGCGCGTCACCGCCGACATGGCCGAAAGCAACGCCCGCATCGGGACGCCCGCGGCCTGGGAGGCGGGGCTGACCGGCAAGGGCGTCACCGTCGCCGTCCTCGACACCGGCGTGGACGCGGACCACCCCGACCTGGCGGACCGGGTGGCGGTGAGCCGCAGCTTCGTCGAGGGGGAGGAGGGGGAGGGGGTCGCCGACCGCAACGGCCACGGCACGCACGTCACCTCGACGGTCGGCGGCAGCGGGGCCGCCTCCGACGGCCGGGAGAAGGGCGTCGCGCCCGGCGCCACCCTCGCCGTCGGCAAGGTGCTCGGCGACCAGGGCTCCGGCAGCGAGTCGCAGATCATCGCGGGCATGGAGTGGGCGGCCCGCGAGGTGCGCGCCGACGTGATCTCCCTGAGCCTCGGCACCACCGAACCCAGCGACGGCACCGACCCGATGGCCCGCGCGGTGGACGCGCTGTCCGCCGAGACCGGCGCGCTGTTCGTCGTCGCCGCCGGCAACACCGGCACACCGTCCTCCATCGGCTCGCCCGGCGCCGCCGACGCGGCCCTCACGGTCGGCGCCGTCGACCCCGCCGACCGGCCCGCGTCCTTCACCAGCGCCGGCCCCCGCCACGGCGACAACGCCCTCAAGCCGGACCTGTCCGCCCCGGGCGTCGACATCCTCGCCGCCCGCTCCCACCTCACCGACGGCAGCGGCCCCTACACCACCCTGAGCGGTACGTCGATGGCGACCCCGCACGTCGCGGGCGTGGCCGCGCTCCTCGCCGAGCAGCACCCCGAGTGGACCGGCGCCCGCCTCAAGGACGCCCTGATGTCGACGTCCGCGCGGCTGGACGCCCCGGCCTACACGGTGGGCGCCGGCCGGGTGAGCGTGCCGGACGCGATCCGCGCCCGCGTCACCGCCACCGGCAGCGCCGACCTCGGCTTCCACCGCTGGCCCCCCGCCACCGACCGGCCGGTCACCCGGACCCTCACCTACGCCAACTCCTCCGGCACGGACACCGTGGTGCGGCTGTCGGCCACCGGCGCCCCGGACGGTGTCGTCACGCTCGCCGACACCACGCTCACCGTGCCCGCCCACGGCACCGCGTCCACGACCGTCACCGGCGACGCCACCCGCGCCCCGGCCGGCCTCACCAGCGGGCGCGTCGAGGCCGTGGACGCGGCCGGCACCCCCCTCGCCCACACCGCCTTCGGCCTGGTCAAGGAGGACGAGCGGTACACGCTCACCGTGCACGTCACCGACCGCGACGGCGCCCCCGCGGCCGCCGACCTCGCCGTCCAGTTGCTCGCGCCGGGCGCGGACGCCACCCCCCAGCACGTCGGTGACACCGGCACCCTCGCGCTGCGGCTGCCGCCGGGCACGTACAGCCTGGCCTCGTTCCTCGACGTGCGCGGCAGCCACGGCGCCGACTCCCTCGGCCTCGGCTTCCTCGCCGCGCCCGAGGTCGTCCTCGACCGGGACCGCGAGGTCACCCTGGACGGGCGCCGGTTGCGCGAGGTGCGGGCCGACGTCGGCCGGCGCACCGAGACCCGGCAGCTCCTCATGGAGTACGACCGCAGCGCGAACGGCACCGACCTGTTCGGCGCCGTCCAGGTGCCGGTGACGTACGACAGCGTCTTCGCCGCCCCCACCGACCGGGTCACCCGGGGCCGCTTCGAGTACCGCACGGTGTGGCGGCTGGGCGCGCCCGCGCTGCGGGTGTCCGGCGTCCGGGAGGCGGTCGTCCAGCCGGGCGGGGCGCGGCCGGCCGGGCACCGCACCCTCCCGCTGGCCGACGCGGGGGAGTGGCCCGGCCCGGACCCGGGGGCGCTCGCCGGAGCCGGGGGCAGGGCGGTGCTGGTGCGGCTCGCCGACGGCGCCGACCCCCTCGCCCTCGCGCAGGCGGCCCAGGAGGCGGGCGTGGCCGCGCTGTTCGTCACCGACGACGTGCCCGGCCGGCTGTCCGCCTGGTGGGGCACGGACGACGGGGGCGACCGGCCGTTCCCGGTCGCCACGCTCGACACGGCCGACGCGGCGCGGCTGCGCGCCCGGCACACGGCCGACCTGACCGGCACCCCCGACACGCCCTGGGTGTACGACCTGTCGCAGGGCCACCCCGGCGCCGTCCCGGACCGCGACCTGACCTACGCGCCCGGCGCACGCCAACTCGCCCGCGTGGACGTCCGGTTCCACGCGCCCGGCCCGAAGAGCGGCGGCGAGTTCCGCTACTCCCTGACCGACGCCTTCCCCCTCGGCATCGGCTTCCTGGAGCGGGTCGGCCTCCCGGCCGTGCGCACCGACCACGTCTCCACCGGACCCGGCCAGCTCTGGCACGAGTCGGTCACCGCGGCGGACGGCGCCCTGGAGGAGCGGTCCGGGCTGGTCACCTACCGGGGTGGCAGCCACCCGGTGCGGAACTGGTTCCGGCCGGTGTGGCACCCGTGGCTGGGCACCGGGCTCGGCTGGGGCCAGCAGCGGGCCGGGAACACCCTGCAGTTCAACGTGCCCGGCTGGGGCGACTCCGGGCCCGACCACACCGGGTCCGGCGACGTGTGGAGCGAGGAGAGCGGCATGACGCAGACCACCTCGGTCCTCCTCGATGGCGCCCTCGTCGACCGGCGCCGGGGCAGCGGCGTCTCCGTCCAGGACGCGCCCGCCGACGCCCACACCTACACCGTCGTCACGGACACCGCGCTCGACGCCGGCCGCTGGTCCCGGGCGACCGAGGGCCACGCCGAGTGGACCGTGCGCTCCTCCGCCACACCCGAGGACCACTGGACGTACCTGCCGCTGGTCAACCTGTCCTTCGCCGTGGACACCGACCTGGCCGGCGACGTCCGGGGCGGCACCCGCGTCCCGGTCGGCCTCGGCGCGCGGTACGTCGTGGGCGCGGCCGGCACCGGCACCCTCGGCGGCGGCACCCTCGCGGTGTCGTACGACGACGGGGCGACCTGGCGGCCGGTCCCGCTGACCGGCGGCGCGGGCACCTGGCGCGGGACGCTCGCCGTACCGCGCGACGCGGCGTCCGTGTCCCTGCGGGCGTCGGCCCACGACGACCGGGGCGGGTCCGTGACCCAGACGCTGGTGCGGGCGGTCGGGGTGCGGTGAACCGGGGGCGTCCGCCCGCCGGTCACGGCCGGCGGGGTCGCCGGGCGGCCGGGCTGCTGCGATGCCGGGCCTGTTGTCACGCCGGGCCGCCGGGCCCCGGGCTGCCGGTCACGGCCGGCGGTCACCGGTCACCGGTCGCAGGGCCGCCGAGATGCCGCGACGATCCCGGCGTCAGCCCCTACGGCCGGTGCGCCTCCCCGTCGTCCGCCCCCGCGCGGACCACGCCCAGCGCCACCAGGTCCTGCGGGCGCAGGCGCAGGTGGTCCGCCGTCGCCGGGACCTGGTCGGCGGGTCGCTTCAGGATGGCGGCGGCCGACTCCGGTGCGATGACGGAGAAGTAGCTGTCCGGGGCGGCCCAGGTGCGGCCGGGCGCGGCCAGGGCGAGGGCGCCGCCGGAGCCGCCCTCGCCGACGACCAGCGTGGTGACCGGGATCCGGGTGCCGGCCACCGCGCCGAACAGCTCCGCGATCGCCGCGCCCACGCCCTGCCGCTCCGCCTCGGCGTCGTTCGCGGCGCCCGGGGTGTCCACCAGGGTCAGCACCGGGATGCCCAGCCGGTCGGCGAGGCGGATCAGCCGGGTCGCGGTGCGGTAGCCGGCCGGACGGGTCGCCGCGCCGGTCTGGGCGGCGTAGGCGACGGTCCGCCCGTCGTGCGCGGTGACGCCGAAGCCGCACAGGATGCCCTCGGGGTCGGTGCCGCCGCAGCGGTCGCCGACGATCGCGGCCCGCCGGGTGAAGTAGGCGTCCAGGTAGCGTCCGGCGCGCGGGCGCCGGGGGTCGCGGGCGCGCAGCACGGCCTCCCAGCCGGTGGCCGGCGGGTCCGTGGCGCCCAGCGGCGCGGGCACCGGCGCCGGGGCCCCGGACCGGCCGGTCAGCAGCCGCAGCCACAGGCCGAGCGTGCGGCGCAGCTCCCCGGGCGGTACGACCGCGTCGGCCGAGCCCGCCGCGACCTGCGCCTCGGCGGTGTACGCGGCCGGGTCGGCGTCCGGCGGCCGCACCCGCGAGCCCGCGAAGCCCACCTGGGCGCCCGGCAGGGCGAGCACCACGTCGGCGCCCGCGCCCAGCGTGGCCCAGCCGCCGCCGGTCGTCGGGTCCCGCACCACCGCGACCTGCGCCAGCCCGGCCTCCCGGGTGAGCGCCGACTCCCGCGCCACGCGCTGGAGCTGGGTCAGCGCGAGCATCCCCTCCTGCATCCGGCTGCCGCCGGTGGCGACCAGCGGGACGACGGGGAGGCGGTGGGCGCGGGCGTGCCGGTGGGCCGCCTCCAGCCGGTCGCCGGTGCGTCGGCCGAGCGAGCCGCCGAGGAAGCCGAACTCGAAGGCGATCAGCACGGCCCGGGTGCCCTCGATCTCCGCGGTGCCGCAGACGACCGACTCGGACTCGCCGGTGCGTTCGGCGGCACGGGCCCGCGCCGCGCCGTAGCCGGGCCAGCCGAGGGGCCCGTCGGGGGCCGACTCGCGCTCCGGGTACGGCAGTTCGGTGAAGGTCGACGGGTCGGTGACGAGGGCGAGGAGTTCCCGGGCGGCGGGGCGGGCGGCGGTCACGCGGTCAGGGCCCGCTTCATGATCTTGCCCATGTCGTTGCGGGGCAGGGCGTCGAGGTAGCGGACGGTGCGGGGACGCTTGTGCGGGGCCAGGCGGGCGGCCACGTGGTCGGCCAGCGCGTCGGCGCCGGGCGGGTCCTGGGGGTCGGCCGGGACGATCCAGGCGACGATCCGCTCGCCCAGGTCGGCGTCCGGCTCCCCGGTGACGGCGGCCTCCTTGACCCCGGGGTGCTCCAGCAGCGCGTTCTCGATCTCCCCGGCGCCGATCTTGTAGCCGCCGCTCTTGATCAGGTCGGTGGCCTTGCGGCCGACGATCCGCACCGAGCCGTCCGGCTCGCGCACCGCCATGTCCCCGGTGCGGAACCAGCCGTCGGCGGTGAACGCGGCCGCGGTCGCCTCGGGCCGGTTGAGGTACTCGGTGAACAGGTTCGGCCCGCGCACCTGGATCTCCCCGACGCTCTCCCCGTCGTACGCGGCGACCGGTGAGCCGTCCTCCTCCACGAGCCGCAGCTCCACGCCCGGCAGCGGCAGCCCGACGGTGCCCGGACGCGCCTCGCCGTCGGCCCGCACGGCCGTGTTCATCAGCGTCTCGGTCATCCCGTACCGCTCGATGACGCGCCGTCCGGTGGCGGCCGCGATCCGCTCGTGGTCGTGCACGGGCAGCGCGGCCGACCCCGACACCAGCAGCCGCGCCCGGCCCAGGGCCCCGGCCAGGGCGGGGTCGCCCGGCAGGGCCTCGGCCAGGCGGTGGTACATCGTCGGCACGCCGAACAGCATGGTCGCGCCGTCGCCGAGCTCCCGGGCCACGCCTTCGGGGGAGAACCGGCCGAGGTGCCGCACGGAGCCGCCGCGCCGCAGCGGGCCCAGCACGCCGAGCACCAGCCCGTGCACGTGGAACAGCGGCAGCCCGTGCACCAGCACGTCCGACCCCGTCCACTGCCAGGCGTCGGCCAGGGCGTCCAGGGTGTGGGCGAGGGCCCGGCGCGGCAGCACGGCCCCCTTGGGCGGCCCGGTGGTCCCGGAGGTGTACACGACCAGCGCGGGGTCCTCGTCGCCCGCCCCGGAGCCGTCCGGGGCGCCCGGCACCGGACCCCGGGCCGCCGGGTCCACGTCGAGGCGTTCGAGTCCGGCCAGCGCACCGGGCAACCGGTCCCCGGCCGCCGCCAGCACCAGGCCCGGCGCGCTGTCGGACACGATGTGCCCGAGCTCCTTCTCGCCGGACTTCGGGTTGAGCGGCACGGCGGCGGCCCCGGCGAGCAGCACCCCGACCACGGCGACGGCGGTCTCCACCGACGGAGTGGCCCACACGGCGACCCGCCGGGCCCCGCCGATCCGTCCGCCCACGGCGCCGGCCGCCGCCGCGAGTTCCGCATACGTCAGGGACCGCTCGCCGAACCGCAGGGCGACCCGGTCACCCGGTGCACCGGTCAGGGCGGGGAAGAGAGAGGACACGCGGGACACTCCTAGCGCCGGACGCCAACGACACCCCGTTCCTACCCCACCGCGGGGCCCGTCGGACCGCCGCGCCGTTTGACTCCCGTCACGTTCGCGCCCCGTCGGGCGCCCGGCCTCCCGCGTGCGGCCCGGCCCCCGCGTCCGGCGCGCTCACGCCGCCGGGTCCACCACGTCCGCCACCACGCAGGTGACGTTGTCCGGCGCCCCGGCGTCCCGGGCCGCCCCGACCAGCGACCGTACGGCCGTCCCGGGGTCGTCGGCCGCGACCAGCAGCCGGTCGACCTCCGCGTCCGGGACCACGCCCGACAGGCCGTCCGAGCAGAGCAGGAAGCGGTCGCCCGCCACGGCGTCGTGCAGCCGGACGTCGGGGGCGGGCGCGCCGGTCCTCGAGAGGGCCTTCAGCAGCAGGGCGCGCTGCGGGTGCACACCGGCCTCCTCCGGGGTCAGGCGCCCCTCGTCCAGCAGCGACTGCACCACCGTGTGGTCGTTCGTGATGCGGAACAGGCCCCCCGCGCGCCGCACGTACGCGCGCGTGTCCCCGATGTGGGCCAGGGCCAGCCGGGAGCCCGTCCACAGCAGGGCGGTGAGCGTGGTGCCGACCTCGTCGGAGTCCCCGGCCACGCCGCGCACGGCCTCGCCCGCGCCGCGCACCGCGTCCTCCAGCAGGCCCAGCACGTTCCCCGCGGTCACCTCCTCGGAGTCCAGCACCTTCAGCGCCTCCACGGCGGCGGTGCTCGCGGGGCCGCCCCGGGGCCCGAAGCCGTCGGCGACGGCCAGCAGCCGGGCCCCGGCGTAGGCGGTGTCCTGGTTGGCGGGCCGTACCAGGCCCCGGTCGGAGTGGGCGGCGTAACGGAGTTCCAGCATGACGGTGTCCTCCTCGGTGGACGGTGGTGCCGACAGGTGGTCGACGAGGAAGGCGGCCAGGTCCCGGCGCACGGCCGTCTCGGCCTCGACCCGCGCCCAGTACGCGCGGACCTCCCGGGCGGCGGAGGCCGCGTCGAGCGCGCACACCCCCCGGATCCGGGCCAGCGGCATGCCGAGCCGGCGCAGCCACGCCACCAGCCGGGCGCGGTCGAGCTGGTCGGCCGCGTAGTAGCGGTAGCCGGTGTCCGGGTCGACCCGGGCCGGCCGCAGCAGGTCCAGCTCGTCGTAGAGGCGCAGGGCCTTCGGCGAGAGCCGGGTGGCCTTCGCGAAGGCCCCGATCGTGAGCAGGGTCGTCATGCCCGGCCCACCCCCGTTCCTGAGTGCGCGTCCGTGGACGTGGTCGTTCCGCCGGCGTCCGGGTCTCCCCCCGCCGGCCTGTCGTCGATGCTGGGGCTTCACCGAAGGGGAAGGTCAAGGCGGCCGTCCCGGTTCCCGGCGCGCCGGTTAGCCTGCGGCTGTCGCACAGCCGTCCGAGGAGGTCCCCGCCGTGCCCCGTATCGCGCTCGTCACCTACGACCCCGGGCCGGTGCCCAGCAGGGACACCGACCTGCCCGTCCTGGTCGACGCGTTGACCGCGGCCGGCGCCGACGCGCGCGCCGTCGCCTGGGACGACCCGGACGCCGACTGGGCCGGCTTCGACCTCGCCGTCCTGCGCTCCACCTGGGACTACAGCTGGCGGGCCGCGGAGTTCTCGGCCTGGCTGGAGCGCTGCGCCGGGCTGACCCGGCTGGTAAACCCGCTGCGCGTGGTGCGCTGGAACACCGACAAGCGCTACCTCGGCGAGCTGGCCGGGGCCGGTGTCCCCACCGTCCCCACCCGCTACCTCGCCCCCGGCGACCCGGCCGACCTGCCCGACGGCCACGACTACGTGATCAAGCCCACCTCCGGCGCGGGCGCCCGCTTCGCCGCCCGCTACACGCCCGGCGACCACGCCACGGCCGTACGGCACCTGGAGCACCTGCACGCCGAGGGCTTCACGGCGATGCTCCAGCCGTACGTCCGGGGCATCGAGACGGGCGGCGAGCGGGCCCTGCAGTTCTTCGGCGGCCGGCTGCTGCACGCCAGCCGCAAGGGCGCCGTCCTCGCCCCCGGCACCCCCTACGACGCCGACAAGGTGGCCCACCCCGACCTGGAGCCCTGGGAGCCGACGCCCGCCGAACTCGCCGTGGCGGAACGGGCCCTGGCCGCCGTGCCCGACTCCTCCGGCCTGCTGTACGCCCGGGTGGACCTGGTCGACGGCGACGACGGCACGCCCCGCCTGATGGAGCTGGAACTGGTCGAGCCGAACCTGTTCCTGTGGCTGCACCCGGGCTCGCTGCCGCGAGTGGTCGAGGCGGTCCTGGCGGCGGCGGGCGGCGCCTGAGGCGGACGCGGGGGAGACGCCGGGCGGGGGCCCGCGCCGGTGTGCCGGTCGCCGGCGCCTGGGGCGGACGCGAGGCGGAGGCGGGGGGAGAGGTGAGGCGGACGCCCGGGGGGACGTGGGGCGGACGCCCGGGGGACGTGAGGCGGGCGCGGGGAGGCGTCAGGCGGAGGGCGCCTGGTCCGGTGTGCCGGTCGTCGCCGTGCGCTGGAGGAGGCCCCAGGTGAACTCCGCGGTCACCGCCCGGGGCACGCCCCCGCCGTCCGGCGCGGTGAAGGCGAGGCCCCAGCGGGTGGGGGCGGTGCCCTGCAGGGGGCGGGCCGGGGCGAAGGCGCGGGCGGCCTCGTCGAGGGTGCAGGACCAGGGCGTGAGGTCGTCGAGACTGCGCAGGGCGGGCGCCGGTGCGCCGGGCGCGCGGACCAGCCACTCGGTCCAGACCGCGCCCCGGTCGCCGACCAGCACCTCGAAGCGCAGGTCGGGCCAGAGGGGGAGGGGCCACTGCCACGCCTCGCAGTCCAGGTCGCCGACGCGACGGGCCCGCGTCGACTCCGGGGTCCCGAGGACCGAGCGGTACCGCGACGCTGCGGGGCGGGGACGGGGGGAGCGGAGCATCGCCTGCCACCGTTTGTTGGCCTCGCGCATCTCGGCGAGCGTCACGCCCAGCTCGCGGCGGGCGTCCTCCACCAGGTCCGGGTTGTGGTCGGCCATGCGGCGCAGCAGCACCAGCTGGAAGTGCAGGGGCGTGAACGGGCCGGCAGGGCGCTTCTCGGGCGGCATGTCCCCCATCGTGGCCCACCCTTCACGACCATTGCCCGCTCCGACCCCTTGTGACTAGCCTGTGTTCGTCATCCCGATCGTCAGTTGAAATCTCGAACGCAGTCGTCGTCGACCACAAGGGAGGGGGCCGGCCGTGGGACGCCTCGTACCTGCCGTGACCCGGGCTCTGGACATCCTGGAGCTGTTCCTCGACGGGGACGGGACGCTCTCCGCCCCCGACATCGTGCGCAGGCTCCAGCTGCCGCGCACCACCGTGCACGAACTCGTCACCACGCTCGCCGCCCGGTCCTACATCGTCCAGGTGCCCGGCCAGCCGGGACGCTACCGGCTCGGCGTGCGCCCGTACCAGCTCGGCAGCCGGTACGCCGAGCAGCTCGACCTCGCCGCCGAGGGCCAGCAGGTGGCCCGTTCGGTCGCCGAGACCTGCGACGAGACGGTGCACGTGGCGATCCTGGAGGGCACCGACGTCATCTACATCGCCAAGGTCGACTCCACGCACGCCGTGCGGATGGTGTCGGCGGCCGGCCGCCGGCTCCCCGCGCACTGCACCTCCGTCGGCAAGATGCTCCTCGCCTCCCTCCCCGAGCCGGAGCTCGCCGCGCGGATCCCCGACGACGCCGCGCTCGCCGCCATGACTCCCAACAGCATCACCGACCCGGGCGCGCTGCGGGAGACCCTGGCCGGGATCCGGCAGCGCGGGATCGCCGTGGAGAGCCGCGAATCCAACCCGGACGTGAGCTGTGTCGCCGCGCCGGTGCGGGACCGCACCGGGCAGGTGGTCGCCGCGCTGTCGATCTCGGTGCCGATGATCCGGTGGAGCGACGACCGCCTCGGCGAGCTGGAGCAGCTCGCGGCCAAGGGCGCCGCCGAGCTGTCCGAGCGGCTCGGCTACCGGAGCGTGGCGTGACGCCGCCGCGGTACGAGGTCGCCGTACGGGCGTGGGCGGCGCTCGGGGAGGGTCCGACGTGGGACCCGGCCACGGGGCGGCTGCTGTGGCTGGACATCCTCGGCTCACGCGTCCACACCTTCGACCCCGCCACGGGGCGGCGCGGCGTGCGGGTCACCGGCCAGCACGTGGGCGCGGTCAAGCCGCGGGCGGGCGGCGGCCTGGTGCTCAACCTCCGTGACGGCGTGGGCCTGCTGGACCCCGACGGGACGTTCCGCTGGCTGCACCACGAGCCGGTGCCGGGGCGCCGGGCCAACGACGCCGCGGTCGCGCCCGACGGCTCGCTCTGGGCGGGCACCATGCGCTACGACGAGGCGCCGGGCGGGGGTTCGCTGTCCCGGTTCACCGGGGACGGCTCCGTACGGACCGTCCTCGACGACGTGGCGGTGAGCAACGGCACCGGGTGGAGCCCGGACGGGCGGCTGATGTACTACATCGACTCGCCCACCCGACGGGTGGACGTCCTCACCTACGAGGCCGACGCCGACGGTGGTGGCCGGGTGAGCGGCCGGCGGCCCCTGGTGGAGATCGAGGACGGCGCCGGCTTCCCGGACGGGCTCACGGTGGACGCCGACGGCTGCGTCTGGGTGGCCCTGTGGGACGGGGGCGCGGTGCGCCGCTACACCCCGGCCGGTGAGCTGGACCAGGTGGTCGAGCTGCCCACCCCACGGGTGACGGCGTGCGCCTTCGGCGGCCCGGACCTGACGGACCTGTACGTCACGACGGCCCGGGTGGGCCTGGCCGACCCGCACCCCTTGGCGGGCTCGCTGCTGGTGGTGCCCGGGGCGGGCAAGGGCCAGGTGCCGACGGCGTTCGCCGGGTGAGGGAGCCGCCGCCGGCCCCCTGGGCTCAGGGGGCCAGCAGCGACCGCTCGGCCGCCGTCAGCGGGGCCCCGGCCTGCGGCGGCAGCAGGGGCCCCAGGGCGACGGACAGCAGTGTGCCGGGCGCGAACAGCCGGGCCGGCGGGGCCAGCAGGCTGGTCACCTCCCACAGCGCGGCCGCCGCCCCGTGGGCCCCGGTCGCCGCCCTCGTCAGACGGCGCGAGTACCCCGTGACCAGCCGGTCCGCCGGCGTCGGCCGCGCCCCGCGGGTCTGCGGGTACCACACGTCCTGCCCCACCGCCGCCCGCCACGCCGCGTCCACCCACGGCACCACCCCGCGCTGCACCCGCGCCGCGAGCCCGGCGGAGCCCGGCCCGTCGCCGGCCCGCCGTACCTCCTGAGCCAGCAGCCGCGCCCCGAGCGCCGCCACCGACATCCCCTGTCCGTACGCCGGGTTGAACGTCGCCAGCGCGTCGCCCAGCACCACCAGGCCCTCGGGCCAGTCCCGCACCTTCTCCAGGTACCGCCGGTGGTTGTGGGTGCTGCGGCTGATCCGCACGTCCGTCAGCGGCTCGGCCCGCGCGATGAACCGCCCGACGAGCGGGTCGGCCAGCTCCATGGCGTAGCGCAGGAACCCGTCCGCGTCGGCCGGCGGCTCCGCGCCGCGCGTCCCGGCCAGGCTCACCATCCACCGCCCGTCCTCGACCGGCAGGATCATCCCGCTGCGCCCGGGCCGCCCGACGTACGGGTCGGCCTGCACCATCGTCACCGGGAACCGCCCGGCCCCCTCCGGCGCCCGGTACAGGCGCGTGGCGTTCACCAGCCCGGTGTCCACGGTGCGTTCGCGGACGCCGGTCACCCCGAGGGCGGCCAGCCAGTGCGTCACCCGCGACCCCCGGCCGCTCGCGTCGACCACGAGGTCCGCGGTCAGCTCCCGGTCCTCGCCGCCGTCGCCGTTCCCGCCGTCGCCGCCCTCCCGGCCGTCGTGGAAGCGCACCCCCGTCACCCGGCCCGCCCCGCCGAGCAGCCCCGTCACCCGGGTGCCGGGCCGCACCTCCACCCGGACCGGCGCCTGGGTCACCACGGCGTCCCGCACCGTCCAGTCGAGCAGTGCGCGGGTGCACGCGAGCAGGGCGGGCCCCTCGTCGCGCCAGCGGCGGAACCAGCCCTCCGGCGTGAGCACCACCATGTCCCGGCCGAGGGAGAGTTCATGGGCGCCGGCCGCCAGCAGCCGCTTGCGCACGCCCGCCCCCGGCACCAGCTCCTCCATCGCGGCGAGGCCCCCGGCCATGAGGATGTGCGCGTGCCGGCCCTGGGGGAGTCCCTTGCGGTGTTCCGGGCCGTCGGGCAGCGCGTCGCCGTCCAGCACGACCACCTCGTCCGCCGCTCCGGCCAGCGCGGCGGCGGCCAGCATGCCGGCCAGCCCGGCACCGATGACGACAGCTCTGCGGGGCATGGGACTCCTCGGTGTCGGCGGGTCAGCGGGGGGTGGCCCTCACCGTACCTTCACAAGCGCCCGTGACGAGGGGAGATCGGGCGAACTCCCGTGCCAGGTCGACGAGTCCACTGGTGCCGGACACCTCCGTGGCGTACAGCCGGTACCCGCTGGGCGGGTCCGTCGGCACGGCCCCGGCGGCGGCCCGCCGCGCCGCGTCGGCGACCATCGCGGCCTCGGCGGCGACCCGGGCGCCGTGGGCGTCCCGGCCCTCCTCCAGCGCGGCGGCCAGGGCGCGTTCGCGCACCCCGTCGTCGAAGTACGGCGCGAGCGCCAGCAGGGCGTCGTGGATGGACACCTCGCGCCAGTGCAGCCGTGCCCGGGGCGGCCGCCACCAGGTGCGCGGCTGCCTCGGCGCGGTCGAGGCGAACCGCACGCCGTCCCACAGCACGCCCAGCACGCGGTAGTCGCCGATGCTGTGCCAGTGGGCGGCGACCAGGGGCGCCAGCCGGGGCAGGACGTAGCCCGCGGCGCACAGCAGCGCGGCGAGCGAGGCCAGCGGAGGCGCGACGACCGTCGACAGCACGTCGAGGTCGTGGCCGGTCCACCGGGCCGCCACCGCCGTGTACTTGGTGAGCTGGAAGCCCACCACGTCCAGCAGCACGCCGGCCATGATGAGCCGCAGCCCGGTGCGCAGCAGCCCGGTGACCTCGCGGGCCCACCGGCGGCACATCACGCTCATCACCAGCGTGGCGGCGCTGTGCCCGAGCAGGTACAGCACGATCATCTCGCGCATGCCGGGCGTGTCGGCGTAGTAGGTGTCGAGGTCGGTCAGCCGCTCGGTGTCCGCGTCGGCGAGCGCGAACAGCACGACGATGGCGACGATCAGCGCCGCGTAGGCGGCGACGGCCCGCCCCACCCGCCGCCGGACCACCTCGCGGGAGCCGCCGCGCCAGTTGATGAGCAGGATGACCAGCGAGCAGCTGTACGCCGACATCACGCCGTACGTCAGCGGGGCGCCGAAGTTGGGGACGCCGGTGAGGCGGTTGACGGCGGACAGCGTGGGCGGGGCGGCGCACGCGAAGACCAGCGCGCCGAGCGCGACGGCCGCGCAGGTCGACATGGCCAGCGGGTCGCGCCGCCCGGGGCCGGGCCGGCGGAACAGCAGCAGCCAGGCGAGCGCCAGCACCAGGGCCGCGAGGTAGACGACGAGACTCATCACGCGCCCCCGCTCACGCCGTGCCCGACGCCGCCGTGCCCCGCGGGGCCAGCCGGGCGGCGGTGACGTACGGGGAGGTGGTGAGGGCGGCGGCGACGCGGACCAGGAGGGCCGGGTCGGGCGTGCGGTCCTGGAGCAGGTCGCTGACGTCGGGGACGGGCACCGGGCGTTCCGGTCCGCCGGCCCGTTCCCGCTCCTCGCGCACGGCGGCCGCCACGACCGCCGCCCAGGCCGTCGCCTCGGCCCGCGCCGGGTCACCGGTGTCGCGCAGCACGGCCTCGTGCGTCCGGTCGTACAGGGTCCGGTCAAAGAGGGCGTCGAGGTGGCCGAGCGCGTTGTGGATGCTGGTCTGGCGCCACACCAGCCGGGTGCCCGGCGACGCCCAGCGCGGCCGGGGCAGCCGCAGCGCGCGCCGGGTGAGCAGCTCGTCCAGTTCGCGCTCCAGGGGCTCCAGGCGGCCGTACGTCCGCAGGGCGCGCAGGCACGCGGCGGCCCGGGGCCCGGCGAGCGGGATCAGCACACCGGTCACCGTGACGAACGCGCCCAGCCCCGCGGCCACCGGCGAGATCGTGGTGCCGAGCGCCGACCAGTCCCGTCCGCACCAACGGGCCACCACCGCGACCAGCTTGGAGATGCTGTACCCGGCGTTGCACAGGGTGCCGACGCCGAGCGTGACCAGGCCCGCGCGCAGCCAGCCGTCGACCTGGCGGGCCCAGCGCAGCGCGGAGACGGTGGTGACGGCGACCGCCGCGAGGTGCCCGACCAGGTACAGCACGATCATCTCGGCGACGAACGGCGTGGTCGCGTAGTAGGTGTCGAAGTCGGTGCGCCGTTCCACGGGCGCGTCGCCCAGCCCGAACGTCACGGCGATGCCCAGCAGCACGAACGCGTAGGTGACGATCCAGCGCCGGGTGACCCGGTGCACGTGGGGGCCGCCGCGCCAGTAGACGATGAGCACCTGGGAGGCCGCGCTGTACGCGGTGATCGACGCGTACGTCAGGGGCGCGGCCAGGTTGGGCGTGCCGCTGAGGTGGTTGACCGCGCCGACGGTCGGCGGGGCGCCGAGGAAGAAGCACGCGCCGGCCAGGCCCAGGACGGCGCAGATGGCCCGCAGGTAGGGGTCGTGCCGGTGGCGCACCAGGTCGGGGGCCCGCACGATCAGGCCGAGCCAGAGCAGTCCGCAACTGAGGTAGTTGATCAGGCCGTTCATCTGCGTGTCCCGCGGTAGTTGAGGGCCGCGCCGATGCGGCGGGCGAGGTCCGCTTCGCCGTCGCCGGGTCCGTCGGGGCCGGGTTCGGGCGGTGCGTCGAGCCAGTCGCGCAGCCGCTGGCCCATCAGCATGCCGAAGCGGTCCGCCTCCTGCTCCTCGGCGAGGTCGAAGTCGGTGCGCGCGGCGGCGGGCACCAGCCGACCGGGTGCCGGCGCGGGGGCGGCCGACTCCCGCCGGTGCATGTGCCAGACCTCGTGGCAGAAGATGACGACCTGGTGCCAGGCGGCGGCGCGGCGGTCGACGACGACCACGTCGTGGTCGTCGCCCTCCAGCCACAGGCCGCTGGCGGTGTGCGGCGGGAACACCTCGCGGCGCACGACGACGGGGCGCCCGCGCCACCGGCTCACGGAGGCCACGAGCGCGTCGAACAGGGCCTCGGGATCGTCGGGGACCGGCCCCCGCAACGGCTCGACGAGGATGTCCGCCAGCCGTCGCATCTCCCTCTTCCTACGCACCGTTCGCATGGTACTCACGCCCCGATCGCTCGTGCCCCGACCGTTCCCGGGCGGACCCCTCGTGCACCGGGCGGCCACCCCTGGTGCGTTCGGGTGCCGGCCGCCCGGATCCCCTGCGCCGGAGCCCCTCCAGGGCCCGTGTCCTCCGCCCGCCCCGGCGACCCGTGCCCTCGCCCCCGGTCGCCCGGGCCCGGACCGCCGCGAGCGCGTCGGTGTCGCGCAGGGCCCGGGAGATCGGGCCGATCTCCCGCAGCAGGGCGGTGGTGTCGCGGTCCGCGCCGGTGCCGTGCGCGGGCCTGCGGTCCCCGGCGGCGACCGCGTCCAGGACGGCCACCGCGGCGGCCAACGCCCGGGCGCGGGACGGGGGATGGCCGAGCGCGAGGGCCGCGTCGTGGGCGCGGGCGTGCAACTCCTCGTCGAGGCGCCGGGCCAGCGGCAGCAGCGCGTCGCGGATGTACGTCTCCCGGCGGGTCAGCCGCAGTTCGGCGGACGCCCGCAGCAGCAGCGGCGCGCGCCCCCCGCCCGCGGACCGCATCAGGGCGTACAGGGGCCGCAGGTGCCGGTGGGCGCGGCGCAGCAGCCACCGCTCGTGCAGGTACTGGCCGGCGTGCGGCAGGATGAAGCCGACGGCGATGAGCACGGCGGACAGGCAGGCGGCGGGCGGGGCCGCACGGGTGCTGAGCCAGTCCAGGTCGTGGCCGGTCAATCGGGCGCCCACGGCGGTGAACTTGCAGGCGTCGAAGCACAGGTTGAGCGCGTACCCGGCGCCGAGCGAGGTGAGCCCCCAGCGCAGCCAGGCGTCGAGGCCGTCGGCGCGGACCCAGTTCCACACCAGCCGGCCGGTGACGAGCACGGCGACGGTGTGCGCGAGCAGGTAGAGCAGGATCTCCTCGCGCAGGAACGGCGTGGTGGCGTAGTAGGTGTCGAGGTCGCGCACGCGCTCCACGGGGGCGTCGGCGAGGGCGAAGAGCACCCACAGGGCGACGACGACGGCCGCGTAGCCGCACACGACCCGGCGCATGGCGCGGCGGGTGGCGGCCGAGCGTCCCGCCAGGCCGTCCCGCCAGGCGAGGATGAGCAGCAGGCCCGAGCCGCTGAACGCGGTGAGCAGCGAATACACCAGCGGCGCCGAGAAGTTGGGCACACCGGTGACGCGGTTGGTCCAGCGGATGGTGGCCGGGGTGACGAAGACGAAGACCGCGCAGGCGAGGAGCAGCAGCCCGCCGACGGCCCGCAGCAGCGGGTCCTGCCACAGCCGGACGATCGTGGGCAGCTTGATGACGAGCGCCGCGAGAAGGACCGCGGTCGGGAGGACGTACATCATCGGGCCCCTCCGTCCGCCGGCCCTGGCAGCTCGTCCGAGGTTACGCGTCCGGAGGTGTCCACGTCAGGCGAGTTCGCAGAAGGCGACGACGGCGAGTGCTTCCGGGACGCTTCCGTGAGTCCCGCCGGAACCATTGACGCCCACGCGTCACGAATCTACCTTCCCGTTCGAAGCCACGAGCGTGATCCGATATGTCGAACAGTCAGGAGAAGGGGACGGCAACCGCACCCGAGGGCCGCGCCCCGTGTCCCGGAAGGTCCCCATGAGCCACCGCCCCGCCCGCTTCACCCTCGACCCCGCCTTCACCGTCGGCACGGCCGGCCCCCGGCTCTTCGGGTCCTTCGTCGAGCACCTCGGCCGCTGCGTCTACACCGGGATCTTCGAACCGGGCCACCCCACCGCCGACGACCAGGGCCTGCGCCAGGATGTCCTGGAGCTGGTGCGCGAACTCGGTGTCACCACGATCCGCTACCCGGGCGGCAACTTCGTCTCCGGCTACCGCTGGGAGGACTCCGTCGGCCCCGCCGCCTCCCGCCCGCGCCGCCTGGACCCGGCCTGGCACTCCACCGAGACCAACCGCTTCGGCCTGTCCGAGTACATGGGCTTCCTGCGCAGGCTCGGCCCCGGGGCGGAGCCGATGATGGCCGTCAACCTCGGCACCCGCGGGGTGGCCGAGGCGCTCCAGCTCCTGGAGTACGCCAACCACACCGGCGGCACCGCCCTGTCGGACCTGAGGATCGCCCACGGCGACGAGGACCCCTACGGCATCCGGCTGTGGTGCCTCGGCAACGAGATGGACGGCCCCTGGCAGACCGGCCACAAGACGGCACGGGAGTACGGCCGCCTCGCCGCCGAGACCGCCCGCGCGATGCGCCAGCTCGACCCCGGCGTCGAACTCGTCGCCTGCGGCTCCTCCAGCCAGGCCATGCCGACCTTCGCCGCGTGGGAGGCGACGGTCCTGGAGGAGACGTACGACCTCGTCGACCACATCTCCCTGCACGCCTACTACTGGCCCGAGGACGGCGACGTGGACTCCTTCCTCGCCTCCGCCGTCGACATGGAGGCCTTCATCGCCCGCGTCGTGGCGACCGCCGACCACGTGGGCGCCCGACTGAAGTCGGAGAAGAGGATCACCCTCTCCTTCGACGAGTGGAACGTCTGGTACCTGCCCGAGTGGGAGGCGCGGTCCCAGGAGTTCGCGCGGGACGACTGGCCCGAGGCGCCCCGGCTGCTGGAGGACCGGTACAGCGTGACCGACGCCGTCGTCCTCGGCTCGCTGCTGATCGCCCTGCTCCGGCACGCCGACCGGGTCGCGGTGGCCTGCCTCGCGCAGCTCGTCAACGTGATCGCCCCGATCATGACCGAGCCGGGCGGCCCCGCCTGGCGCCAGACGACGTTCTTCCCCTTCGCCCAGGCGGCCCGCCACGGCCGCGGCCAGGTCCTGGACGTACGGGTGGACTCCCCGACGTACGAGACGCGCAAGTACGGCGAGGCCGACCTGCTGCACGCCACGGCCGTGCGGGCCGAGGACGGCTCGGTGACCGTGTTCGCGGTCAACCGGGACCGTACGGCGCCGCTGCCGCTGGAGGTCGCCCTCGGCCGGCTCGGCGTCACCCGGGTCACCGGGCACAGCGCGCTCGCCGACGCCGACCCGGACGCCCGCAACACGCTCACCGAACCGGGGCGGGTCGTCCCGCACGAGGTGACGGGCACGGCGGTGGCCGACGGCACGCTCACCGCCACGCTGGAGCCCCTGTCCTGGAACGTGATCCGGCTGGCCTGACGCGGGGCGGCCGCACCGCTGCCCCACAATGGGCGCATGAGGATCTCGGCACGGGCGGACTACGCGGTGCGGGCGGTACTGGAGCTCGCCGTACGGCAGGGCGGGGGCGACCCGGTGAAGGCGGAGTCGATCGCCGCCGCGCAGGACATCCCGCACAAGTTCCTCGAGGGGATCCTCGGCGACCTGCGCCGCGCCGGTGTCGTCGACAGCCGGCGCGGCGGCGGGGGCGGCTACCGGCTGGCCCGGGCCGCCGAGGCGATCACGGTCGCCGACGTCATCCGCGCCGTCGACGGGCCCATCGTGTCCGTGCGCGGGGTCCGCCCCACCGGCCTGTCCTACGCCGGCTCGGCCGAGCCGCTGCTCCCGCTGTGGATCGCGCTGCGCGCCAACGTGCGCCGCATCCTGGAGGGCGTCACCGTCGCCGACATCGCGGCGGACGCCCTCCCGGAGCCGGTCCGTGCCCTGGCCGCGGAACCGGCGGCCTGGGAGAACCCCTGACCCACGCGCGGGGCATTCAGCCCCCAACTCACTTCGTTTTCAACGGAGTTGGGATGTGAAAGGCGGGAAGCGAATGGCTTGAGTTCCCCCTGACCGGGGTGCGGGGCCCTTCCTACGATGCCAACGCCCCGGCCTCCACAGGAAGCACACACGTCCTCCACAGGCCGCCGGGCGAGAGGTCCACCCCCCACTCCCACCCCCTGGAGGGGCCATGCCTGCCGGACTCCTGCTGAGCGGCGCGACCGCCGCCCTGCTCGCCACGGCCGTGACACCCGCGAACCCGTCGTCGCCGGTGTTCGACGACCCGCCCCCGGACAAGATCGTCATCAACCTCGCCACCGTGAACGGCTCCGGCTGTCCCGCGGGTACCACCGCCGTCGCCGTCTCCGAGGACAACACCGCCTTCACCGTCACCTACAGCGACTACCTCGCGCAGGCCGGCGGTACCTCCGACCCGACCGCCTTCCGCCGCAACTGCCAGCTCAACCTGGTCGTCCACGTCCCCCAGGGCTTCACCTACGCCGTCGCCAGCGCCGACTACCGCGGCTTCGCCGCACTCCAGCCCGGCGCGACCGGCCTGCAACGGGCCTCGTACTACTTCCAGGGCTCCTCGCAGACGGCGTACAAGAGCCACACCTTCACCGGCGCCCTCAACGACAACTGGCAGGCCACGGACACCACCGACTGGGCCCAGCTGGTCTGGGCCCCCTGCGGGGTCCAGCGCAACTTCAACATCAACACGGAACTCCGCGTGACGGCGGGCAGCCAGTCACCGGGCAAGGTCAGCTTCATGACGATGGACTCGACGGACGGGGACATCAGCACGGTCTACCACCTGGCGTGGAAGGAGTGCCCGCCGCGCACGTGACGGGCGCGCGCACCTACGCCGCGCGGACCGGCCCGCTCCCGTCGTCCGGCTCGCGCCTCCACAGGACCAGGTCGCTGCTCGTCGCCACGGCCAGGGTCCGTCCCGAGGGCGAGAAACCCGCCGCGCGGAACGTGGAGTACGAGCAGTGGTGGACGTGCCACCACTGCTCCGCGTGCGGGCCGGCGTGGGGCAGTCCGCCGTCGCGGGACAGCAGGACGCGTTCGTGCGGCCAGGCCGGGGTGACGACCTCCAGGGTCCAGCCGTCCCCGGTGGTGGTGTGCAGCCCGCCGCCGAAGAGCCCCGCGATGCGCACCCGGCTCCCGGCGACCGGTCCGAGCCCCGGGCAGGACAGGTCGGGCACCGCGTCGGGGGTGCTGTCCTCGGGGTCGGGGTCGCGCTCCCTGGCGATCCGGTCCCCGGTGACGGCGTCGAAGAGGCCGTGACCGGCGGAGGAGACGACCATCACCAGGTCACGGCCGCTGTCGGGGTGCGTCGCGAAGCCGATCCCGAGCAGACCGCCGACGGCGGCGCCGCGGGTGTGCTCGAAGACCGGCTGCCAGGGGTCGGGCGCGGGCACCACGGGTGCAGCGAGCAGCCGGTCCCGCAGGGTCCGCTGGTACTCCGTCAGCTCGGGCAGGGGACCGTGCTCCGGCTGCCCGCCCGGCCCCGTCTTCCTCGTCCACCTGTTCACGCGTCCATGATCCCCGCCCGCCGCACCGTCAGCCCGCCGCCGCGGGCCACGCCCCCGCGTTCGGCCAGCCCGTCGCCGGGGCCGGGGTGAGGCCGTTCGTGCCGCGGACCTGCGCCGCCGTCAGGCCGCCCCGCGCCGGGACACCGGGCGGCGTGGGGCCCGCCGGCATCGCGGCGGCCGGGGCCATCGGGGGCACGGGCGCCGCGACCGGCTGCGGCATCGGCGCCGGGATCGGGGGAGGAGCGGGGGTCGGTATCTGGGCCGGTATCGGTGCTGGTGCTGGTATGGATGCCGCCACCGGTTGCGGGTACGACTGCGCGGCGGCCGCCGCGGGCAGCGGCACGCCCGCGCCGTGCGACGCGGCGGCCGGCAGCGGAGCCGACGCCGGAGCCGACGCCGGAGCCGACGCCGGAGACGGAGCCGGCGTGGCCATCGCCTGCGCCGCCAGCCCCCGCACCCCCGCCCCGTTCGTCGCGCCCACCAGCCGGTCCACCGCCGCCGTGCCCGAGCTGTAGCCGGTCACGGCCCCCGGCTCGGGCACGGCGGCTCCCCTCCTGGTCCCGTAGAGCACCTGTTCCAGGCCGGACACCAGGCGACGCACGTCCACCTGGGGGCGCACCACGAGCCGCAGGAAGCGGCTGGACGAACCGATCTTGTTGCCGCACTCCCGCACCAGGATCCGGTGCTCGGTCAGCAGGCGGTCCCGCACGACCGTGCCCTCCGCCCCGACGGGCAGCCGTACGAAGAGGAAGTTGCCCTGCGAGGGGTACACGGTCAGCCCCGGCAGCGCCGACAGCTGCGAGGCCATGTCCAGCCGGTCCCGCCGCACCTGCTGGAGGCTCAGGGCGTACTCCTCGCCGTGTTCCCTCAGCATGAACACCACGTGCTCGGCGAAGGAGTTGAGGTTCCACTTGGGCAGCATGGACCGCACCCGCCCGGCCAGCGCCGGGTTGGCGACCAGGTAACCGAAACGGATGCCGTGCAGGCCGAAGTTCTTGCCGAGGCTGCGCAGCACGATCACGTTGGGCCGCAGCATCGCCTCCTGCACGACGCTGGGCTCGGCCTCCGCGTCCGCGAACTCCAGGAACGACTCGTCGATCACGATGAGGTCCAGGTCGGCCATCGCGTCCATGAACTGCACGAGCGCGTGCCGGTGCAGGAACCCGCCGTCGGGGTTGTTCGGGTTGCAGACCACCGCGACGCGCGTCCCGCGGGCCCGGATGAACTCGGCGTACGCGGCGAGGTCCAGGGCGAAGCCGCTGGACTCCTGGAGCGGGAACATGTCGACGCGCTTGCCGGTCTCCATCGGCTGGTCGGTCCACCGCCCGAACGTGGGCACCGGGACCGCGAGGGACTCCCGGACCAGCAGGTGGTCGATCCAGGTGATCAGCTCGGTCGAGCCGTTGCCCATCGCCACGGCCTGCGGGGGCAGTTGCAGCAGGGTGCACAGCTCGGCCGTGATGGTGTCGGCGCTGCTCGGGTAGTACGTGACGATGTCCCGCAGCCGCGCGGCCATCTCCTCGAACATCGCCGGGGTGGGGAAGTACGGGTTGCAGGGGATGCAGAAGTCCACCGGGCCGGCTCCGTCGCCGCCCTCGCGGGTCAGCGCCGCCATCGACGGGCTGTGCGCCGCCGTGCTGCGGAACAACGAGGTGACGTTGTCGGCCATCGAACCTCCGTATGAGGCGGGCCCGGTGGGGAGGGCCGGGCCCGTCGTGTGTGGGCGGCCCGCGCGGGGGAGCGCGGGCCGCCCTTCCATACGGACGCGGGTGGAGCCGTGTTCAACCCGCGGTCGGACGGCGCGCGGTCAGCGGCCGAAGGTGTGCACCGTCGACGTCCGGTACGTCTGCCCCGGCCGCAGCACGGTCGACGGGAACGACGGCTGGTTCGGCGAGTCCGGGAAGTGCTGCGTCTCCAGGCAGAGCGCGTCGCCCTGCCGGTAGGTGCGCCCGCTGGTCCCGGTCAGCGTGCCGTCGAGGAAGTTGCCGGAGTAGAACTGCAGCCCCGGCTGGTCGGTGGCGATCCTCAGGGTGCGGCCGGAGCGCGGGTCGCGCAGCGTCGCCACGTGCACCGGGGTGGCCGTGACGCCCTTGTCCAGGACCCAGTTGTGGTCGAAGCCCTTGGCCAGCACCTGCTGCTCGTGGCCGGCGCGGATGTCCCGGCCGACCGGCTTGGCCCGGCGGAAGTCGAAGGGCGTGCCGGCGACCCCGGCCAGCTCGCCGGTGGGGATCAGGCCCGCGTCGGTCGGCGTGAAGCGGGAGGCGGCGATGGTCAGTTCGTGGTCCTCGATGCTGCCGCTGCCCTCACCCGCGAGGTTCCAGTACGTGTGGTTGGTGAGGTTGACGACCGTGGCCCTGTCGGTGGTGGCCGTGTAGTCGATGCGCCAGTCGCCGTGCCGGTTCAGCGTGTAGGTGACCTTCGTGCGCAGCGTGCCGGGGTAGCCCATCTCGCCGTCGACGCTGGTGTAGTACAGGTGCAGCCCGACGTCCGAGCCGTGGGTGAACGGCTCGACGTCCCACACCCGCTTGTCGAAGCCCTTGGCCCCGCCGTGCAGGCTGTTCTCGCCGTCGTTCACGGACAGCTGGTACGCCGTGCCGTCCAGGGTGAACCGGCCCTTGCCGATGCGGTTGCCGTAGCGGCCGATCAGCGCACCGAAGTACGGGCTGCTCGCGACGTAGTCCTCCAGGGCGGCGAAGCCCGCGGAGACGTTGGCGTAGCGGCCGTGCTTGTCGGGGATCTCCAGGGACTGCACGATCCCGCCGTAGGACAGCACCTTCAGGCGGGTGCCGCCGTTCTGGAGGGACCAGCGGTGGACCTTGGTGCCGTCCGCGAGAGTGCCGAAGAGCTCCTTGACCGGGCCCCTGCCCGTGGCGGCTCGGGCCGTGCCGCCGAGTGCGGTGGCGGCCACCCCCGCGGCCGCGGCGCCCGCGATGACCGTGCGTCTGTTCAGTTCCATGTGCGGCTCCCGGAAGGGAAGGGGCCCCACCGTCCGGTGGGGCCCAGCTGACTTACGAACCGGACTTGCGCTTGTTCCACACGTCGAAGCCGACCGCCGCGAGCAGGGCGAAGCCCTTGATCACCTGCTGCCAGTCGGTACCGACGCTGAGGAGGTTCATGCCGTTGTTCAGCACACCGAGGACGAGACCGCCGATGATCGCGCCGAGGACGGTGCCCACACCGCCGCTCATGGACGCGCCACCGATGAACGCCGAGGCGATCGCCTCGAGTTCGTAGTTCAGGCCCGCCTTCGGGGAGGCCGCGTTCAGCCGGGCGGCGATCGCCAGACCCGCCAGGGCCGCGAGCGCGCCCATGTTCAGGAAGACGAAGAAGGTGACCTTCTTGTCCTTCACGCCGGACAGCTTGGCCGCCGGCAGGTTGCCGCCGATCGCGTAGATGTGCCGTCCGAACACCGAGTTGCGCATCACGTAGCCGTAGCCCACGACCAGCGCGCCGAGGACCAGCAGCACGATCGGCGCGCCCTTGTAGCTGGCCAGCAGCATCGTCACCACGAGGATCGCCGCGACGATCGCCACCAGCTTCAGCAGGAAGATGTTGCGCGGCACCACGTCCAGCGAGAACTCCTGCTGGCGCTTGCGGTCCCGGAACTCCTGCACCACCACGAACACGATCAGCGCGAGGCCCAGCAGCAGGGTGATGTTGTGGTAGTTGGTGCTCGGGCCGGCCTCCGGCAGGAAGCCGTTGCCGATCTTCTGCAGGCCGTCGGGGAACGGGCCGAGGGTCTGGCCCTGGAGCAGGATCTCCGTGAAGCCGCGGAAGATCAGCATGCCGGCCAGGGTGACGATGAACGACGGTATGCCGAGGTAGGCGATGAAGAAGCCCTGCGCCGCGCCCGCCAGGGCCCCGGCGGCCAGGCACAGCACCACCGCCACCGGCCAGGGCACGTGGTGCTCGACGGTCAGCACGGCCGCGAAGGCGCCCACGAACGCCGTGACCGAGCCGACCGACAGGTCGATGTGCCCGGCGATGATCACCAGCATCATGCCGATCGCCAGGACCAGCACGTAGCTGTTCTGCAGGACCAGGTTGGAGACGTTGCGCGGCAGCAGCAGGTCGCCGTCGGTCCACACCGCGAAGACGGCGACGATCAGGCCGAGCGCGAGCAGCATGCCGTACTGCCGCATGTTGCGGCGCAGGCCGTCCAGCACCAGCCGGAGCAGGCCGTCGCCCGCCGCGCCGCCGCCCTTGCCCGGCGGGGCGGCGGCCGGGCTCTTGTCGGTCACATCGGTGCTCATCGCGTTACCTCTTTGTCCTTCGTCATCTGGCGCATCAGCACTTCCTGCGTGGCCTCGGCCCGCGGGACCTCGCCGGTCAGCCGCCCGGCGGCCATGGTGTAGATGCGGTCGCACATGCCGAGCAGCTCGGGCAGCTCGGAGGAGATGAAGACGACCGCCTTGCCCTGGGCGGCCAGTTGGTCGATGACCGTGTAGATCTCGAACTTGGCGCCCACGTCGATGCCCCGCGTCGGCTCGTCCAGGATCAGCACGTCGGGACCCGCGAAGATCCACTTGCTGAGGACGACCTTCTGCTGGTTGCCGCCGGACAGCTTGCCCACCGGCTCGAAGACGGTCGGCGCCTTGATGTTCATGGAGGTGCGGTAGCCCTCGGCGACCTGGCGTTCCTCGTGCTCGTCGACGACCCCGTGCCGGGCCACCTTGTCCAGCGCCGTCAGCGAGATGTTGCGGTTGATCGTGTCGATGAGGTTGAGGCCGTAGTGCTTGCGGTCCTCGGTGACGTAGGCGATGCCGTGCCGGACCGCCTCGGACACGGTCCGGGTGCGGATCTCCCGGCCGTCCTTGAGGACCGTGCCGCCCGCGTACCGGCCGTAGGCCCGCCCGAAGACGTTCATCGCGAGTTCGGTGCGGCCGGCGCCCATCAGGCCCGCGATGCCGACGATCTCCCCGCGCCGCACGTGGACCGACACGTCGTCGACCACCCTGCGCTGCTGGTCGATCGGGTGCAGCACGGTCCAGTTGCGGATCTCCAGCGCCGGCGCCGCGCCCTCCTCGGCCCGGTGCGGGGTGCGCTCCGGGAAGCGGTGGTCGAGGTCGCGGCCCACCATGCCGCTGATGATGCGGTCCTCGGTCGTCTCCGGCGCCGTCACGTCGAGCGTCTCGATGGTCCGCCCGTCGCGCAGGATCGTCACCGAGTCGGCGACCCTGCGGATCTCGTTCAGCTTGTGGGAGATGATGATCGAGGTGATGCCCTGCTTCTTCAACTCCAGGATCAGGTCCAGGAGTTTGCCGCTGTCCTCGTCGTTCAGCGCGGCCGTCGGCTCGTCCAGGATGAGCAGCTTGACCTTCTTGGACAGCGCCTTGGCGATCTCCACCAGCTGCTGCTTGCCCACGCCGATGTCGGCGACGCGGGTCTCCGGGTGGTCCGCGAGCCCCACCCGGCGCAGCAGCTCCGAGGCGTGCCGCAGGGTCCGGTTCCAGTCGATGAGCCCGCCCCGGGCGTGTTCGTTGCCGAGGAAGATGTTCTCCGCCAGGGAGAGGTACGGCACCAGGGCGAGCTCCTGGTGGATGATCACGATGCCGTGCTGCTCGCTCGCCCGGATGTCCCGGAAGCGGCAGACCTCCCCCTCGAAGAGGATCTCGCCCTCGTAGGTGCCGTGCGGATGGACGCCGGAGAGCACCTTCATCAAGGTGGACTTGCCGGCGCCGTTCTCCCCGCAGATGGCGTGGACCTCGCCCTGCCGGACGGTGAGCGTGACGTCCGACAGCGCCTTGACACCGGGAAAGGTCTTGACGATCGAGCGCATTTCCAGGACGGGTCCCGCCATGGTCGTGCCTTCCAATCCGTGAGGTTCGACGGTTGCTGGGGCCGGGTCCGCTACTTGAGCTGACCGGCCGTGTAGAACCCGCCGCCGACCAGGACCTTCTCGTAGTTCGTCTTGTCGACGCTGACCGGCTCCAGCAGGTACGCCGGGACGACCTTGCTGCCGTTGTCGTAGGTCTTGGTGTCGTTGACCTCGGGCTTCTTGTCGTTGAGCACCGCGTCGACCATGTTCGCGGCGACCTTGGCCAGTTCGCGCAGGTCCTTGTAGACGGTCTGGGTCTGGTCGCCCGCGATGATCGACTTCACCGAGGCCAGCTCGGCGTCCTGGCCGGTGACCACCGGCAGCGGCTTGTTCGCGGAGCCGTAGTTGTCCGACTTCAGCGCGGACAGGATGCCGATGGAGATGCCGTCGTACGGCGAGAGCACCGCGTCGACCTTCTCGCTCTTGTACGACTTGGTGAGGATGTCGTCCATGCGGCGCTGCGCGGTGGCGCCGTCCCAGCGCAGGGTGGTGACCTGGTTGAGCTGCGTCTGCCCGGAGCGCACCACCAGCTTCTTGCTGTCGATGTACGGCTTGAGCACGGTCATCGCGCCGTTGAAGAAGTACTTGGTGTTGTTGTCGTCGTTGGAGCCGGCGAACAGCTCGATGTTGAAGGGGCCCTTGCCGCTCTTCAGGCCCAGCTTGTCGACGATGTAGTTGGCCTGGAGCTCGCCGACCTTCTCGTTGTCGAACGACGCGTAGTAGTCGACGTTGGGCGTGCCCAGGATGAGGCGGTCGTAGGCGATGACCGGGATGTCCGCGTCCTTGGCCTGCTGCAGGACGTTGTTCAGCGACTTGTTGTCGATGGCGGCGACGATCAGCGCCTTGACGCCCTGGGTGATCAGGTTCTCGATCTGCGAGACCTGCTGGTCGGGGTCGTCCTCGCCGAAGACCAGCTTGGTCTTGTAGCCCTTGGCCTGGAGGTTCTTGACGACGTTGTTGCCGTCGGCGATCCAGCGCTCGGAGGACTTCGTCGGCATCGCGATGCCGATGGTGCCGCCCTTGCCGGAGTCCTTGTCCTCCTTGCTGCCGCCCTCCCCGCTCTGACCGCACGCGGTCAGGGTGAGCGCGAGGGAGGCGGCTCCGGCTATGGCGGCGAGGGCGCTTCTGCGAGTGCGCATGGTCATCGTCCCTGTTCTTCTCTTCGTCGAGATGGCTGGCGGGGTCGGCGGAGGTGCCCCGGAGGGCGGGGGAGCGGCGCGAGCGGTCCCGGGGGGCCCGCTGCCGCGTCGGTCAGTCGGTGGCGTTCCCGGTGGGGAACCGGTTCAGGGTCCCCGGCGAACGGGAGCCGAGCGGCGCCATGTCGGCGTCCGCGCCGTGCCGGGCGAGCAGGTCCAGGGCGAGCCGGCCGCGCCGCACCCGCTCACGGGCGGTGTCCAGGGTCACGTCCCGCAGGTGGGTGCCCCACGGGTAGATGCCGGGCGCCTTGGACAGGCCGAACTTCAGGTAGAGCGGGGCGCCGCGCCGGATCAGCTCGGCGACCTCGTACATCCGCACGTAGCCGCCCAGGTCGTCCGGGGCCTCGATGTACATGTCCATCGGGGCGGCCGACACCCGCCGGATCTCCGTGAGGTGGTCCAGCGTCAGGTCACTGGGCACGTTGACGGAGTCGGCGCCGAGCCGCTCGTACACCGCGTAACTCGCGGGGTTCACGGGCCCGATGAGCGCCGACACCTTCAGCGTGGTGTCGGCCGGGAGGATGCCCGCCTCGCGGGCCCGGTGCAGCGTCCACAGCACGCCCTCGTCGGCCACCAGCAGGCACTTGACGCCCAGTTCGGTGGCGCGCAGGGCGTCCTCCACGCAGCCGGCCACGGCGTCGTGGCCACGGGCGCGCAGACCGGCCCCCCGCGAGTCGCTGCGCACCGAGCCGCCGATGTCCCAGGTGCCGCGCGGGCCGGTGAACAGGCAGAGCTCGATGTCCCGCGCGGCCGTCGCCTCGACCATCTCGGTGATCTCGGCGTCGGTCAGCATCCACACCCCGCTGCCCTGGCTGATCCGGTGGATCGGCACGTCCAGCCGCGAGGACTCCTTCAGGACGACGGCCAGCGCCTCGGGCCCCTCGCACGAGGGGATCTCGGTGCGCCAGCGGCCGCCGCCGGGGAAGGAGTGGGCGGAGGCGTCGGAGGGGTCGAGGGCGGGCGCGCCCAGGCCGAGCGCGGCGAGGGCCTGCTCACCGGGCCTGCGGGCTGCCGTGGCGGAAGCGTCGGTCACAAGCTGTCCTTAGTGTTCGAGATGTCGGACGGAGTTCGCGGCTCAAGGCGTGGGGGGCTCGGGGTGCGCCGGTACGGAAACCGCCGGGTCGCCCCGGCGCACGTCTACGGGCGGAGCAGCACCTTGCCCACCGTGGGATCGCCGGACCCGACCAGCTCGATCGCCTCGGTGAAGCCGGCGAGCGGCAGCTCGTGGGTGACCAGCGGCAGCGGATCGAGCAGCCCGGCGCCGAACACCCGCACCGTGTGCGACCAGGCGTCCGGCGGCGCCCCGAAGACGGAGTGCACCTCCAGCTGCCGTACGACGAGGTCGGTCGGGTCCAGCCCGTCCGCGCCCGGCGCGGGGATGCCGGTCAGCACCAGCCGGCCGCCACGGCGCAGCAGGGAGGCGGCGGTGCGGGCGGCCGACGCCGACCCGGCCGTCTCGATCACCACGTCCAGGTCGTGGGGCAGCTCCTCGTCCCGGGTGCGGAAGTCGCTCGCCCCAAACCGCCTGGACAGCTCCTCCCGGTCCCGGCGGGTGCCCACCACCAGCAGCTCGGCCGGCGAGCCCGCCTTCAGGAACTGCACGGCGAACATCCCGAGCGTGCCCGTGCCCACCACGCCGACCCGCTCGCCCGGCAGGGCGCGGGCCTTCACCGCGGCGGCCGCGACGCAGGCGGCGGGCTCCAGCAGGGCGGCCGCGGTCAGGTCCGCGTCGTCCGGCAGGACGTGCAGCAGCCGGGCCGGCAGCGTGAGCGTCGGGGCCATCGCCCCCGGCTGGGTGAACCCGGTCTCCTCGTACCCGTCCGTGCACAGCGTGGTCTCGCCCGCGTGACAGCGGTCGCAGACCTGGCAGTTGCGGAAGCCCTCGCCGACGACCTTGCGGCCCACCAGCGCACCCGGCACCCCCGCGCCGACCGCCTCCACCGTGCCCGACCACTCGTGGCCGGGGGTGAGCGGGTAACGGACGTACCCCTCGGGCCGGTTGCCCTGGTACAGCTCACGGTCGCTGCCGCAGATGCCGACCGCGTGCACCCGGACCAGGGCCTCGCCGGGCTCCGGACGGCGCGGCTCGTGCGGGACGAGCCGGTGCGCGCCGGGTGCCTCGACGACGACCGCCGTGCTCACCGGCCGGCCTTCGGCTTGCGCTGCTCCCAGCCCTCGGCCCACAGGTCGAACCGGGCCTGCTGCTGCGGGAACTCGGCCGCCGCGTCGACGTCCAGCTCGACGCCGAGGCCCGGGGCGTCGGACAGGTGGAAGCAGCCGTCCTCCGGGTCGACCTGCGGGGCGCCCTTGACCACCTTCTTGATCTCGGCGTCCGCGAAGTCGTTGAAGTGTTCCAGGATCTTGAAGTTCGGCGCGGTGAAACCGACCTGGAGGGAGGCGGCGGTCAGCACGGACCCGCCCACGTTGTGCGGTGCGACCAGCACGTAGTGGGTCTCGGCGGTGGCGGCCAGCTTGCGCGTCTCCCAGATGCCGCCGAGGTGGCCGACGTCGGGCTGGATGATGTCCACGGACTGGCTGTCGAACAGCTCGCGGAACTCGATCCGGTCGTGGATGCGCTCACCGGTCGCGACCGGCAGGTCCACCTTGGCGGCGACCTTCTCCAGCGCCTTGAGGTTCTCCGGCGGCACCGGCTCCTCCAGCCAGGCCGGCTTGAACGGCGCCATCTCCTTGGCCAGCCGGACGGCGGTGGCGGGGGAGAAGCGGCCGTGCATCTCCAGCATCAGCTCGGCGTCCGGCCCGATGGCGTCGCGCACGGCCTCGATGAGGGAGACGGCGTACAGCGTCTCCTCGTGGTCCAGCTCGAAGTGCCCGGTGCCGAACGGGTCGATCTTCAGCGCCCGGTACCCGCGCTCCATGACCCCTTGCGCGGCCTTGTGGTACGCCTCCGGGGTCCGCTCGGTGGTGTACCAGCCGTTGGCGTACGCCTTGACCTTGTCGCGGACCTTCCCGCCGAGCAGCTGCCACACCGGCACGCCCAGGGCCTTGCCCTTGATGTCCCAGCAGGCCATCTCGACGACGGCGATGCCGGACATCACGATCTCACCCGCGCGGCCGTAGTCGCCGTACTTCATCCGGCGCACGAGGTCTTCCACGGCGAACGGGTCCGAGCCGAGAATGTGGTTGGCCTCGGCCTCCCGGAGGTAGCCGATCAGCGCGTCGGTGTGGCCCAGCATCCGGGTCTCACCGACTCCCGTGATGCCCTCGTCGGTGTGCACCTGGACGTAGGTCAGGTTCCGCCACGGCGTTCCCACCACGTGGGTGCTGATTCCGGTGATGCGCACGGTGATTGCCCCTCAGCTGTTCGAGATTTCGTCACACGTTCGAAATGCTGGCGTGACAGTAAGGACGGGGTGCCGGGAGTGTCAATGGGTCGAACGCAGAGAACGCAGAACGGTTTCGACAGTTTCGACGGCGGCTTTCGGGCCGGTTGGTGGTTCCCTGCGGCTTGGGGGGTGGCTCGCACCCGTTCCTGCACCTGAACGGCCGCTCTCCCACACAACTTTCACAGGCGACCCTAGGAACGTCACCCTCCGGGAACTTAGTCTTCCGGCGTCATGGACTACTGCACCCCGTGCCGACGGCACCTGAACGGCGCCCTCGCCTGCCCGGGCTGCGGCGCCCCCGCCGACCGGACCCACGCGTACGCGCGGGCGCCCGAGGGGTACGCGGGCCAGGCGTACCAGGGCCAGGCGTACGAGGGGCAGGCCCACCCGGCCGGCCCCGCCCCCGAGCCCACGGCGCCCGTCGTGCGCGTCCCGCACCAGCGGCCCGCCCCCGAGGAGACCGCACCCGGGGACGCCGCCTTCGAGGAGCCCCCCGCGACCGCGCCCGCCCCCGCGCTGCCCGGCACGGCGGAGGAGCCCCCCGAGAGCGCGTCCGCCCGGCTCAGCCGTCGCGACCGCAAAGCCGCCGTGCACCGCAGGCGCCGCCGCCGCACGGTGCTGGTCGTGGCCGGGTTCGTCCTCGCGGCCGGGGGCCTGAGCCTCGCGGAACTCGGCATCGACGCCCCGGGTTTCTCCTCGTCCGACCCGGCGGCGGCCGGCGGCGAGTCGGCGGAACTGACCGACGGCGCCGGCCCGTCCCCGGGCGGCTCGGACCACCCCGAGGACGGCCCCCGCGGCACCGACGGCCCCTCGGCCTCCCCGAGCACCTCCGCCTCCGCCTCCACGTCGGCCTCGCCCTCCGCGTCGGCCAGTGCGTCGGCGTCCCCGTCCGGCAGCACCGCCCCGGACCCCCAGTCGGCGACGGCCCCCGGCACGGTCCCGGACACCCCCGGCACGGACCCGGAGCAGGGCACGGACCCCGCCCCCGACCCCACCCCCACCACCGCACCGACCACCGCGGACCCCACCCCGAAACCGTCCCCGTCCCCGACGAAGTCCTGCGACCGCTTCCTGTGGTGGTGCACGTAGCCCCACGGCATCCGTAACCGGCCCGGGGCCTCAGGGAGTCACGATGGCGAAGCCGGGATCGGGTTCGTCGAGGACGGACATCAGGGTGCTGAGGACGGCCGGGTCGCCGGTGTGGTCGATGCCGTCGAGGCCCTGCCCGGTGAGCGCGGCCAGGAGCTGGGGCTCGGTCAGGGTGACCGTGAGGTCGGCGCCGCCCGCGGGGGTGCCGGTGACGGGGTGGTGGACGAGGACGCCGTTGCGCAGGCTCGTCCGGTGGGTCCGGTCGAGGTCGGTGAACCGCCACAGCACGGTCAGGGTGTGGTCCCACGCCCGGGGGCCGTTGACGCGGATGGCGAGGGAGTCGAAGACCTGGTCGACGGAGAGCGCGGTGGCCATGCTGGTGGCGGCGATGGGGACGGGCCGGACGCCGGTGCGCAACTCCTGGGCGCCCATGAGGTAGTTGTTGCGCCAGGTGCCGCACTCGGCGCCGTGTCCGAGGCGTTCGAAGGTCTCGGCGAGCAGTTCCCTGGCCCGGGCGTCGTCGGGGGCGGCGAAGGTGGCGTGCTTGAGGAGCTGGGCGGCGAAGCGCAGGTCACCGGCGTCCACGTAGGAGCGGGCCTTGGCCAGGACGGAGTCGATGCCGCCCATGCAGTCGACGTAGCGCTCGGCGGACGCGGTGGGCGGGTGCTCCCACAGGGAGGCCGGGTGGCCGTCGTACCAGCCCATGTAGCGCTGGTAGATCGCCTTGACGTTGTGGCTGACCGAGCCGTAGTAGCCGCGGGTGTGCCAGGCCCGGGCGAGGCGTGGCGGCAGCTCGATCAGCTCGGCGATCTCGGTGCCGGTGTGGCCCTGGTTGAGCAGGCGCAGGGTCTGGTCGTGGAGGTAGCCGTAGAGGTCGCGCTGTTCGGACAGGAAGGCGGTGAGGCGCTCGGTGCCCCAGGTGGGCCAGTGGTGGGAGGCGAACAGGACGTCGGAGTCGGCGGCGAACAGGTCGATGGCCTCGGTGAGGTAGCGCGACCACATCCGGGCGTCGCGGACCAGGGCGCCGCGCAGGGTCAGGATGTTGTGCAGGTTGTGGGTGGCGTTCTCGGCCATGCACAGGGCGCGCAGCTCGGGGAGGTGGAAGTTCAGCTCGGAGGGGGCCTCGGTGCCCGGGGTGAGCTGGAAGCGGAACAGGACGCCGTCCAGGCGTTCCTCCTGGCCGGTGCGGGTGACGTCCAGGGTGGGCGGCAGGAGGCTGGGCAGGCCGTGGGAGGCGGCGAAGCCGAGGCCGACGCCGATCAGGCCGCGCGGGCCGGGCTCCAGTTCGCCGCCGGTGTGGTACATGCCGCGGCGGAGCATCGCGGTGCCGGCGTAGACGTTCTCGGCGACGGAGTTCTCCATGAAGCCCGCGGGGGCGACGATCGGCACGTCGTCGTCGGGGCCGATGACGCCCAGCGTGCCGCCGAAGTGGTCGATGTGGGAGTGGGTGAACAGCACCGCGGTCACCGGCCGTTCGCCCCGGTGGGCCCGGTAGAGGGCGATCCCCGCGGCGGCGCACTCCCGTGACACGAGCGGGTCGACCACCACGACGCCGTGCCGGCCCTCGATCAGGGTCATGTTGGACAGGTCGAAGCCCCGGATCTGGTAGACGCCCCCGGTCACCTCGTACAGCCCGGCGCGGGCGCACAGCTGGGACTGGCGCCACAGGCTCGGGTTCGCCGTGTCCGGGCAGTCCTCCCGCAGGAACGCGGTCGCCCCGAAGTCCCAGACCACCCGCCCGTCCTCCGCCGTGATGTGCGGGTGCGCGGGTCCGGCCACCAGGCCCCGGTCGGCGTCCTCGAAGTCGGTGCGGTCGGCGAAGTCGGGAGCGCTGTCGGCGGTGCTCACCACGGGACCTCCAGGTCGGGGAGGGCACGCCGGGGGCGGCGCGTGCCCGGTACCGCCATCCTGGGTGGCGCCCGGGGGGCCCGCCCGCCGGGAGTGGACCGTACGGGTGACCGCCGGAGCCTCGTCCCCCTGAAAGCGCCGGGGAAGTGGCGGGCGTGCTCGCCTCAGGCCTCCAGCATGCGGCTCAACAGGTCGCGCAGGGCGAGGCGTTCGTCGTCGGCCAGGGCGGCCAGGGGCTCGCGGGCGAAGCGCAGGGACTCGCGCAGCTCGCGGGCCACGCGGCGGCCGTCGTCCGTGGCGGCGGCGAGCTTGACGCGCCGGTCCGCCGGGTCGGGGCGGCGCTCGACCAGGCCCCGCGCCTCCAGGCGGTCGACGATCCCGGTGACGTTGGACGGCTCGCACTTGAGCCGGTGGGCCAGCTTGCGCATCGGCAGCGGCTCCAGCGAGAGCAGGCCGAGCAGCTTGGCCTGGGCGCCGGTGAGGGCGTGCTCGGCCGCCGCCTCCTCGTAGTCCGCGTGGTAGCGGGCGACGACCTCGGCGATCAGCTCGACGACCTCCAGGCTCACGGGGTCGGGGCGGCGCGTCCGGTGGGGTGTGGCCATGTCCACCAGGGTACCCGTTTGCTTGACATCCTGAAATATTCAGTCGCATGGTTGTTTCAGGTACTGAACTAAATGGAAGGGCTCCACCCATGATCAACCGCGAATGGCACCTGCTCAGCCGCCCCGTCGGCTGGCCGAAGCCCGAGGACTTCGCCCTGGTCGAGGCCGAGGTCCCCACCCCGGGCGAGGGTCAGGTGCTGGTACGGAACGCCTACCTCTCGGTGGACCCGTACATGCGCGGAAGGATGTCGGCCGCCAAGTCCTACGTCGCCCCCTTCGAGCTCGGCAAGGCCATGCAGGGCGGCGCCGTCGGCGAGGTCGTCGCCTCCAACGCCGAGGGTTTCGCGGTCGGCGACCACGTCCTGCACTTCCTCGGCTGGCGCGAGTACGCCGTCCTCCGCGCGGAGAACGCCGTCAAGGTCGACCCGGCTGCCGCGCCCCTGTCCGCCTACCTCGGCGTCCTCGGCATGACCGGCCTCACCGCCTACGCCGGCCTGCTGCGCACCGCCGCCTTCGCGGAGGGCGACGCGGTCTTCGTCTCCGGCGCGGCCGGCGCCGTCGGCAGCCAGGTGGGGCAGATCGCCAAGCTCAAGGGCGCCTCCCGGGTCATCGGGTCGGCGGGCTCCGACGAGAAGGTCGAGCTGCTGGTCGAGGAGTACGGCTTCGACGCCGCGTTCAACTACAAGAACGGGCCGGTGGGCGAGCAGCTGCGGGCCGCCGCGCCCGACGGCGTGGACGTCTACTTCGACAACGTCGGCGGCGACCACCTGGAGGCGGCCATCGGCTCGCTGAACCAGGGCGGCCGGATCGCCGTCTGCGGCATGATCTCGGTCTACAACAACACCGAGCCCGCCCCCGGCCCGCGCAACCTCGCCCGGCTGATCCAGACGCGGGGCCGGATCGAGGGCTTCCTGGTGGGCGACCACTACGACCTCCAGCCGCAGTTCGTCGCCGAGGTGGGCCCCTGGGTGGCCTCGGGGGCGCTCAAGTACCGCGAGACCGTGGTCGAGGGCATCGAGCACAACCTCGAGGCGTTCCTCGGCGTCCTGCGCGGCGACAACACCGGGAAGATGATCGTCAAGCTGTAGGGCGTCCCGGGCCCCCGGATCTTCCCTAGGGTTTCCGGATTGCGGTAACTTCTTTCCGAAATCCGTCGGCGATCGTGGGCGCGAGTCGCGGCGGACCGACGCGAAGGACACCCGCATGCCCCTCACCGAGTCCGACGTCCTGTACACCGCCGTCGCCACCGCCGAGAACGGCCGCGACGGCCGGGTCGCCACGGACGACGGCAGGCTCGACGTCGTCGTCAACCCGCCCGTCGAGATGGGCGGCAGCGGCGCCGGGACCAACCCGGAGCAGCTGTTCGCCGCCGGGTACAGCGCCTGCTTCCAGGGCGCGCTCGCCGTCGTCGCCCGGCAGGAGGGCGCCGACGTCTCCGGCTCCACGGTCACCGCGCGGGTCGGCATCGGCCGGAACGAGGAGGGCTTCGGGCTCCTCGTGCGGATCTCGGCCGACATCCCGGGCGTCGACGCCGAGACGGCGGCGGCCCTGGTGAAGAAGGCCCACGAGGTCTGCCCCTACTCCCGGGCGACCCGCGGGAACATCACCGTCACCCTCGGCTGACGGATGCCGGGGCGCGGTCGCACCGACCCGCCCCGGCCCACCCGGCGACGGGGCCGCTCACCGGGCCAGGGCCGCCTTGTGGACGGCCTTGACCAGGCGCCCGTTCTCCGGGGCCGCGCCGCCCGGGAAGGCGAACCGGCGCCGGGTGTAGCCGTAGGCCAGACCGCTGCGCGGGTCGGCGAAGCCCTGGCTGCCGGCCGCGCCGCTGTGCCCGAACGACCCGGCGCCCAGGAACGGGTGCCAGGTGTCGGCGGTCGCCTGGAAGCCCAGGCCGTACGACTTGTGGCCGCGGGCCACCAGGTCGTAGCCGGCCGCGTGGATCTGGCCGAACTCCGCCACCGTGTCCTCCTTCAGCAGCGGCGCCTTGCCGTCCAGCTCGCTGAGCGCGGCCGCGTACATGCCCGCCAGACCGCGCGCGGAGGCCACCCCGCCCGCCGACGCCGGGCCCTTGGCCCGCACCACCGGGTCGTTGGGCAGCAGCTCCAGGTCGGTCGGGACCTCGACGTGCCGGTTGAAGGCGATCGCGGCCAGCGTGTGCGGCCCCTGCGGCAGCGCGTCCAGCAGCGCCTGCTGCTTCGGCGTGGGCTCCATCGGCTGCGTCGGGCGGAACCGCGGCTCGTGGGCTGCCGCCAGGCCCAGGTGGAAGTCCAGCCCGTGCGGGGCCCGGACGCGCTCCTCGTACACCTCCTGCAGCGTGCGGCCCGTGGCGCGGCGCACCACCTCGCCGGTCAACGCCCCGATCACCAGGGCGTGGTAGCCGAACGCCGTGCCGGGACGCCAGAACGGCCGCTGGTCCGCGAGGCGTTCGGCGATCTGCCGGTCGTCGGCGAGCTCCGCCAGGGAGAAGCCGGTGTCGGTGCCGATCAGGCCCGCCCGGTGGGCCAGCAGCTCGCGCAGGGTCAGCTGCCCCTTGCCCTCCGCCGCGAACTCCGGCCAGTAGTAGGTCACCTTGCGGTCCAGCTCCAGCGTGCCGTCCTGCACCAGCAGCGCCACCACCAGGTGGGCCGCGCCCTTGGTGGAGGAGAACACCCCGTACAGCGCGTCGGGCCCGGCCACCTCGCCGGCCCACAGGTCCACCACCCGCCGGCCGTGCACGTACGCGCACAGCTGGCCCTCGTAGTCCGGCCGTTCCGTCGCCACGAACGCGGCGAACTCCTCGCGCACCGCCTCGAACCCCTCGGCGACCGTGCCCTGGACCGCTTGCGTCGTCATCCCGCTCTCCTCACCCACGACCCGTGGGGGCCAGTGTCTCCTGCGTCACAGCCAGTACCCCGGAGATCGGTACGGCGGGGCGCACCCCTTCGACTCAACTGCGGCGGCAGGCGGTCGGTGTCGCCCCTGCCCCGGATGGCGTAGGACCGGACGGGTGTGCCCCCGCGCCCGGGGGGAGCGCGCGACGGGCCCGCACAGGCGATCGAACGCCCGATAGAGTTCCGGCATGCGCGATCTCGGGGCGGGCCTCCGCTATCTCCTGCGGGGCCAGAAGTGGGTGGGCCGGCACGGCAGGCAGTACGGGTTCGGCCTGCTGCCGGGCCTGATCACGCTGGTCCTCTACGTCGGCGCGCTCGTCGCGCTCGGCGTGTGGGGCGAGGACGTGGTGACCTGGGCGACCCCGTTCGCCGACGACTGGTCCAGCCCCTGGGACGGCGTGTTCCGCGGCCTCCTGACCGCCGTGCTGTTCGCCCTCGGACTGCTCCTCGCCGTCGTCACCTTCACCGCCGTGACCCTGCTGATCGGCCAGCCCTTCTACGAGAGCCTCTCGGAGGCCGTCGACCGGGACGTCTCGCCCGACGGGACCGCGCCCGAGTCGGGGCTGCCGCTCTGGCGCGAGCTGTGGATCTCGGCGCGGGACAGCCTGCGGATCGTGGTGCGGGCCGCGCTGTGGGGCGTGCTGCTGTTCGCCGCCGGGTTCGTCCCGTTCGTCGGGCAGACGGCGGTGCCGGTGATCGGCTTCTTCGTCACCGGCTTCTTCCTCACCGAGGAGCTCACCGCGGTCGCCCTCCAGCGCCGCGGGGTCGAACTGCGGGCCCGGCTCGCGCTGCTGCGCTCCCGCCGGACCTTGGTCTGGGGCTTCGGCGCGCCGCTCGCGGTGGCGTTCGTGGTGCCGTTCGTCGCGGTGTTCCTGATGCCCGGCGCGGTCGCGGGCGCCACGCTGATGGCCCGCGACCTGCTGGGCGAGGAGGACCGCGCGGACGGCGACGGGACCGACGGCGAGCAGACGGCCCAGGGCGTCACCGCCTGACCGGCCGGCCCCGGCGTCAGCCCCCCGCCCGCTCCCTCGCACCGGCGGCCACCGCCACCGCCAGCACCGAGCGGACCTGGGCGACGATGTCGAGGCGGTTGCGGACGAACTCCGGGTCGGTGACCGTGCCGGTCGCCGGGTCGGTGTTGCCGGTGCCGAACTGCAGGACCGGGGTGTGCAGGTGGCCGCCGGGCAGGCGGTCGTGCAGCCCGAGGCGGTCGCGCAGCAGCGTGACCCGGTAGGCGATCTCGTTGGAGAGGTAGTTCCCGCCGCCCCCGGCGCGCGCCGTCGACCCCGGGGTCGGGCCGTCGGGGCGCACCACGGCCTCCGTGCCCCCGGCGGGGACCTCGGTCACGCTCGTGTTGTCGTACACCGGGAAGCGGCCCGTGTCCGCCGCCGTGACCGGCCGGTACGGCAGGGTCGTCGACGTCCACTGCGGCTGGGACGCCGGGTCGCCGACCGGGACGGTCTCCGCGCGGCCGGTGTTCTCGTTGTCCGGGGAGCCGCCCCGCCAGGCCCCGTTGGTCCGCTCGACGTCGAAGCGGCCGACGCGGCCCTGGCTCACCGTGGCGAAGAGGTCGGCCCGCGGCAGGTACGGGCGCAGCGCCCGCTCGACCGTGCCCCGCGTGAAGTCCTCCCAGCGCACCGGGAACACGACCGTCTCGACCCGGGCGGGCCCGGCCGCCGTGTGGATCACCGTGCCGTCCAGCGCGAGGGCCGCCGCCCCGGACGGGTTGGAGGTGCGCACGTCCCGGTCCAGCGTGAACGGGTCGAACCCGGTGACCAGGACCCGCCGGACGCCCTTGCCGCCCCCGTCCAGCCGCACGTCGGTGTGGCCCCGCGAAGTGCGCTCCAACTGGTCCAGCAGCGCGGCCCGCCGGGCGTCCGACAGGGCGAAGCCGGGCTGCCAGGCGCGCAGCTGGCGGGTCATCGCGAGCCGCGCCCAGTACAGCGGCCGGTCGTCGTCCCGGCTCAGGTCACCGCCCGCCGGACCGCGCCCCTGCGCCCGGTCCACGGCCCGCCGCCACAGCGCCGTCCCCTCCTGCACGACGACCCGGCGGGCCCGCGCGGGGGAGTCGGCGTCCGCCAGCCGCCGGGCGAACCGCTCGGCCAGGGCGTCGAACCCGGACCGCAGCAGGATCTCCCGCGGCACGGTCCGGTCGAGCCGCTGCTCCTCGACGGTGGGCGCGGCCCCGGTGGCTGTGGCCCCGGTGGCGGTGGCGGCCGGCGTGGTGAGGGCGGTGGCCAGGGTGAGCCCGACGGCGAGGGCGCCGGTGCGAAGGCGTACGAGGGCCATGGGGGGAGGGGTCCTTCCGTCGCAGTGGGGTGCGTGCGGGACGGCGGAAGTATCCCGTGACGGAAGCGGCCCCCGCCACGGTGCCTCCCCGGCGCGACGGCCGCGGCGACGGGCGGGCCGGGACGGTCCGGGCGGTTGTGAAGGGTTCGTACGGAATCCGGGCCGGCCGCCCGATCGCCGGTCACCGGCCGGCACCGGGGATTACCGTCTGACCAGGGACCTGACACCCCAGGAGCAGCCCCGGCCCGGACCTGACCCCGGACCGGGGCTCCTCCCGTTCCGGGGAAGGGAGGGGAGGGGAGGGGAGGAAACCGGCCGGGACCGGCAGCGACCGGCAGCGGCCACCCGGCCCCAGGCCGCGCTAGCGCGCCGAGAAGCCGTACACCGTCTCCGAGCGGTACACCTCGCCCGGCCGCAGCACCGTGCTCGGAAAGGCGGGCCGGTTGGGGGAGTCGGGGAAGTGCTGCGTCTCCAGGGCCACGCCCTCGCCCGGCGTGAACGGCGCGGGCAGGTGGTCCCCGGTGTACAGCTGCAGGCCCGGCTCGGTCGTCGCCACCGTCAGCACCCGCCCGGACGCCGGGTCGTGCAGCTCGGCCACCTCCTCGGCGGCCGCCGTGACGCCCTTGTCGAGCACGTAGTTGTGGTCGTAGCCCGCGCCGAGCTTGCGGGACGTCAGGAAGTCGAAGCGGGTGTCCGCCACCGGGGCGAGGTCACCCGTGGGGATGAGGTCGGCGTCGACCGGCGTGTACCGGGAGGCCGCGAGGCGCAGCTCGTGCCCGGTCGCCGTACCGCTGCCCGCGAGGTTGAAGTAGCTGTGGTTGGTCAGGTTCACCACCGTCGGCGCGTCCGTGACCGCCTCGTACGCGAACCGCAGCGCCCCCGACGCGTCCAGCGTGTACGTCGCCGTGACCTCCAGACGGCCCGGGAAGCCCTCCTCGCCGTGCGGGCTGACCCGGCTCAGCCGCAGCCCGTGCTCGACCGGCTCGACGTCCCACACCCGCTTGTCGAAGCCGCGCGACCCGCCGTGCAGCGAGTTGGGCGGGCCGTTGGGCTCCAGCGCGTACCGCACACCGTCCAGCTCGAAGCGGGCCCGCGCGATCCGGTTGGCGTACCGGCCGATCAACGCGCCCAGGAACGGCTCCGGATGGTCCCGGTAGCCGTCCAGGTCCGCGAACCCCAGCACCACGTTCGCCGTCCGCCCGTCCCGGTCCGGGACCTCCACGGACTGCACGATCCCCCCGTACGACAGCACCCGCACCCGGGTGCCCGCCCGCTCCAGGGTCCAGCGGTGGACCTCCGTGCCATCGGAAAGTGTTCCGAAGTGTTCGCTCATGAGCGGAACCCTAAGTCACGCGCCCCGGGCGACGACCTGGCGGTAGGCGATCTCCGCGAGCCTCGCCTGGCCGTTCCTGCTCGGGTGGAACCAGTCCCAGTGGCTCAACTGGTCGGTGCCGAACCGGTACGCGTAGACCGCCCCGCCGTCGAACCGGCACCGGGCGTCCTGCGCGCAGACCTCCCGCAGCACCGCGTTGTAGTCCTCCACCCGCCGCTGCACCGTCTCGCGCCGCCGGGTCGCCGCCGCGTCCAGCGCGTCCGCGTCGCCCAGCATCGACGGGCAGATCCCCAGCCGCCAGATCTGCTTGCCCAGCGGGTTGGTGCGCCCCTCGGACCACAGCCGCTTCAGGTTCGGCACGCTCGCCACGTACACCTGTGCCTTGGGCGCCGTCCGCCGCAGCGTGCGCAGCGCCTCCTGGAAACCGGTCCGGAAGTCCGCCACCGGCGTCATCGCGTCCGCCGAGTCCCGGCAGGCGTCGTTGGCCCCGGCCATCACCGTCACCAGCGCGGGCCGCCGCTCCGCCGCCTGCGCCATCTGGCCCGGCAGGTCGGCCATCCGGGCCCCCGACACCGCGTAGTTCCAGCTGTGCGTCGCCGCCTTCGCCCGCCCCAGCAGCCGCACCGCGAGGCTGTTCACCTCCGGGGCGCTGCCCGTCGCCCACGACACCGCCGGACAGTCCTGCAGGACCGTACAGGCGTCGAAGCCGCGCGTGATGGAGTCGCCGACCGCGGCGACCGAGGCCGGGCTCACGTCCCACACCGGCGCCGTCGGCGTCGCCCGGCGCGCCTGGGTGCCCGACGTGCCGTGCGCGTCGCCGCCCATCGCGTCACAGCCCGCCACGCCGAGCACGGCCGCCGTCGTGACCGCGAGCACGGCCCGCACCCGTCGGCTTCGCATCCGCATCCCTCGCCGGTCCCCTCGCTGCTCGACTCCTGCTCCCGCCCGCCCGTGCCCCCGTCCACCCCGCCCGGGCGGCGCACCGGTCCACCCCTCACAACGTGCGAGGGTTCCCGGGACGCGCGCACCACCCCGCACGACACGGCGCATCCCACCCGTACAGGCGTCCTGCCGGGTGAATGGCGGACGTTTCACGGCACCGGGACCGACGGTACGTCACACTCCTTGCGCCGCCGCACGGTAGCCTCGCCCTCAACGCGGCCGTCCGGCCGCCGCCCCTGTGCCCGCCTGCAAGTCGACCCGCCTGCCCGGAGGTCCCGGTGACGACACGTGGAGTTCTGTACGTGCACTCCGCGCCGCGCGCGATGTGCCCGCACGTCGAGTGGGCCGTCGCCGGGGTGCTCGGCACGCGCGTCAACCTCGACTGGATCCGGCAGCCCGCCGCGCCCGGCACCTGGCGCTCGGAGTTCTCTTGGCAGGGCGAGGCCGGCACCGCCTCCAAACTGGCCTCCGCGCTGCGCGGCTGGCACCTGCTGCGCTTCGAGGTGACCGCCGAGCCCCGCGCCACCGCCGAGGGCGAGCGCTACAGCTGCACCCCCGACCTCGGCATCTTCCACGCCGTCACCGGCATCCACGGCGACATCCTCATCCCCGAGGACCGGCTGCGCGCCGCCCTGCAGCGCTCCCAGCGCGGTGAGACGGACCTGGAGGCCGAGATCGCCAAGCTCCTCGGCAAGCCCTGGGACGACGAACTGGAGCCCTTCCGCTACGCGGGCGAGGGCGCACCGGTCCGCTGGCTGCACCAGGTGGTCTGAGCCACCCCGAGCCCGGACACCTCGAACACCCCGGACACCCCGAAGGGCCCCCACCGCTGCGGTGGGGGCCCTCCGAGCATGCTCACGGGACTGTCAGACCGTACGGAACGCCAGCACCACGTTGTGCCCGCCGAAGCCGAACGAGTCGTTCAGCGCGGCGATGCGGCCCTCCACGGGCAGCTTCCGCGCCTCGCCGCGCACGATGTCCGCGCTGGCCTCGGCCTCGGGGTCGATGTTCTCCACGTTGATGGTCGGCGGGGCCACCCGGTGGTACAGCGCGAGCACGGTCGCGACCGTCTCCACGCCGCCGGCGCCGCCGAGCAGGTGCCCGGTCATGGACTTGGTCGCGGAGACCGCGATGTGGTCCGTGTCGTCGCCGAACACCTTGCGCAGCGCCTTCAGCTCGGCGATGTCACCGGCCGGCGTCGACGTCGCGTGCGCGTTGACGTGGACCACCTCGGCGGGGTCCAGGTCGGTGCGGTCCAGCAGGTTCTGCAGGGCGTGCGAGATGCCCCGCCCCTCCGGCTCCGGCTGCACGATGTCGTGCGCGTCGGCGGAGATGCCCTGCCCGACCGCCTCGGCGTACACCCGCGCACCGCGCTTGGCGGCGTGCTCGGCGGACTCCAGGACGACCACGCCGGCGCCCTCGCCGAGGACGAAGCCGTCGCGGGCGACATCGTAGGGGCGCGAGGCGCCCTGCGGGTCGTCGTTGTTCTTGGACATCGCCATCATGTTGCCGAACGCGGCGATCGGCAGCGGGTGGATGGCCGCCTCCGTACCGCCGGCGACGACGACGTCGGCGCGGCCGGTGCGGATCATCTCGATGGCGTAGCCGATGGCCTCCGCGCCCGACGCGCACGCCGAGACCGGCGTGTGCACGCCCGCGCGGGCGCCCACCAGCAGACCCACGTTGGCGGAGGGGCTGTTGGGCATCAGCATCGGCACGGTGTGCGGGGAGACGCGGCGGACGCCCTTCTCCTTGAGCACGTCGTACTGGTCGAGGAGCGTGGTCACGCCGCCGATGCCGGAGGCGATGACGGCGCCGAGCCGGTCGGGGTCGACGGAGCCGTCCTCACCGGCACGGCCCTCGAACCCGGCGTCCTTCCAGGCCTCCTGGGCCGCGATCAGCGCGAACTGCGCCGAGCGGTCCAGCTTGCGGGCCTGCGGCCGCGGGATGACCTCGCCGGGCTCCACGGCGACCGGGGCCGCGATCTTGACGGCCTGCTCGGCCGCCCACTCCTGCTCCAGGGGCTTGACGCCGGAACGACCGGCGACCAGGCCCTCCCAGGTAGAGGCTGCGTCGCCACCCAGCGGTGTGGTTGCGCCGATACCGGTGACGACCACGGTGTGATTGGTCGGGCTCACGGGAATTCTTTCTCCAACGTTTACGAGGATCAGCGGCGCCACCGCCGGGTGGCGGGGCGGGCCGGAAGGCTCCGGCCCAAGCAGTGGCTCAGGCCTGGTGCTTGAGGATGTAGTCGGTCGCGTCGCCGACGGTCTTGAGGTTCTTGACGTCCTCGTCCGGGATCTTCACGTCGAAGCGCTCTTCGGCGGCGACGACGACCTCGACCATGGACAGCGAGTCGACGTCCAGGTCGTCGGTGAAGGACTTGTCCAGCTGGACGTCCTCAACCGGGATCCCGGCGATCTCGTTCACGATCTCGGCGAGACCGGCGACGATCTCTTCCTGGGTGGCGGCCATGTCGGCGCTCCTTCGTTGGTGTTCTTCTGGGTGTTCTTCAGGGGTGGCGCTGACCGCGGCAGCGGCAGGCCGTTGCTGTCCCGTCCCGGACGCGTGGTCCGGCACGGAGTGCCTAGGGGAGAGTAACGACCGTCGCTGCGTACACGAGACCCGCCCCGAAACCGATCACGAGGGCGGTGTCGCCGCTCCTCGCCTCGCCGGTCGCCAGGAGCCGCTCCATCGCGAGCGGGATCGAGGCGGCCGAGGTGTTGCCCGTGGTGCGCACGTCGCGGGCGACCGTGACGGACTCCGGCAGCTTGAGCGTCTTCACCATCGAGTCGATGATCCGCTCGTTGGCCTGGTGCGGGATGAAGACGTCCAGGTCGGCCGGGTCGACGCCGGCCGCGTCCAGCGCCTGCTGGGCGACCTTCGCCATCTCGAACACGGCCCAGCGGAAGACCGCCTGGCCCTCCTGGGTGATGGCGGGGAACTTCTCGACGGTGCCCGAGCGGTAGTCCGTCCACGGCACGGTCTGCTTGATGGTCTCCGACTTGTCGCCCTCGGAGCCCCACACCGTCGGGCCGATCGCCGGCTCCTGGGACGGGCCGACCACGACCGCGCCCGCGCCGTCACCGAACAGGAAGGCCGTGGCGCGGTCCTCCAGGTCGGTCAGGTCGCTCAGCCGCTCCACGCCGATGACCAGCACGTACTCCGCCGAGCCCTCGACGATCAGGCCCTTGGCGAGGGTCAGGCCGTAGCCGAAGCCCGCGCAGCCGGCCGAGATGTCGAAGGCGGCGGCCTTGCCGGTGCCCAGCTTGTCGGCGATCTCGGTCGCCACGGCCGGGGTCTGCTTGAAGTGCGAGACGGTGGAGACGATCACCGCGCCGATCTGCCCGGCGCTGATCCCGGCGTCCGCGATGGCCTTGCCGGACGCCTCGACGGACATCGCGGCGACGGTCTCCTCGTCGTTCGCCCAGTGCCGGGTCGAGATGCCCGAGCGCGAGCGGATCCATTCGTCGGAGCTGTCGATCCGCTCCAGGATGACCTCGTTGGGCACGACCCGGGTCGGGCGGTAGCCGCCGACGCCGATGATGCGCGCGTACGGGGCGCCCTTGCTGGCCTTGATCTTCGCCATGTTCGAATCGGCTCCTTGGCGTCTCAGGCGTGCTCGGCGATGAGCGCGCGGGCCGTGTCGAGGTCGTCGGGGGTCTTCAGCGCCAGGGTCTGCACCCCGGGCAGGGCACGCTTGGCGAGGCCGGTCAGGGTGCCGCCGGGGCACACCTCGACCAGCGCGGTGACGCCCAGTTCCTTGAACGTCTCCATGCACAGGTCCCAGCGGACCGGGTTGGCGACCTGGCCGACCAGCCGCTCCAGCACCTCGGTGCCCGCGGTGACGGCCCGGCCGTCCTTGTTGGACACGTAGGTGACCTTCGGGTCGCCCGGCGCGACGGCCTTCGCGGCCGCGGCCAGCGTGTCGACCGCGGGGGCCATGTGGTGCGTGTGGAACGCGCCGGCCACCTTCAGCGGGACGACCTTGCGCACGCCCTCCGGCTTGTCCTCGGCCAGCGCGGCGAGCTGCTCCAGCGTGCCGGCGGCGACGATCTGGCCCGCGCCGTTGATGTTCGCCGGGGTCAGGCCCAGCTTCTCCAGGTGGGCGACCGAGGTGTCCGGGTCGCCGCCGAGCAGCGCCGACATGCCGGTCGCGGTGATCGCGGCCGCGTCGGCCATCGCCAGGCCCCGCTTGCGGACCAGGGCCAGCGCGTCGGTGTCGTCGAGGACGCCCGCGAAGGACGCGGCGGTGAACTCACCGACGGAGTGGCCGGCGACGGCGCCGGGCGCGATGTCACCCAGTGCCGCGGCGGACAGGATCCCGGCGGCGACCAGCAGCGGCTGGGCCACGGCCGTGTCGCGGATCTCGTCCGCGTCGGCCTGGGTGCCGTAGTGGGCGAGGTCCAGGCCGATGGCGTCCGACCAGGCGGCGACGCGGTCGGCGGCACCGGGCAGTTCGAGCCAGGGAGTCAGGAAGCCGGGCGTCTGGGCGCCCTGGCCGGGAGCGACGAGTACGAGCACTCTCACACTCTCTCTTGGGGACGGGCACGGCCGCCCGTGGGGACAAGGACGAAGAACGGCAGGGGGATTTGTGGGCCCCCGACAAAAGGCTAGGTCTGAGGATCACCGTCGGCCAGGCGCCCCAGGATCAGCGCGATGCGCAACGTGAAGGCCGAGCGTACATCGGACGGCGACCAACCGGTGACGTCAGTCACACGTCGGAGCCGGTAGCGCACGGTGTTGGGATGGACGAACAGCATGCGCGCCGCGCCCTCCAGACTGCTCGCCTGTTCGAGATAGACGGACAGCGTCTCCAGCAGCGCCGAGCCCGCCTCCTCCAGCGGTCTGTAGATCTCCTCCACCAACTGGTGCCGGGCGCCGGGGTCCCCGGCCATGGCGCGCTCCGGCAGCAGATCGTCGGCCAGCACCGGGCGTGGCGCGTCCTGCCAGGCCGAGCAGGCCTTGAGCCCGGCCGCGGCGGCCTGCGCGGACCGGGTCGCGGCCAGCAGGTCGGGGACCACGGGCCCGGCGACGACCGGCCCGGCGGCGAACGGCCCGATCAGCGACTTCGCCACCGCCAGCGGGTTGTCGCTGCCGCCCGCGATGACCACCAGCCGGGCCCCGAGCACCCCGGTGAGCACCTGGAGCTTGGCGTGCCGGGCGGCCCGCCGGATCGCCTCCACGGTCAGCTCGGAGTCGCCGTCCGGGGCGGTGCCGAGGACCACGCAGACGTGCTCCGGCGCGTTCCAGCCGAGGGCGGCGGCCCGGCTGACGGCGCCCTCGTCGGCCTCGCCGCTGAGCACGGCGTTCACCACCAGCGACTCCAGCCGGGCGTCCCAGGCACCGCGTGCCTCGGCGGCCTGGGCGTAGACCTGGGCGGTGGCGAAGGCGATCTCCCGGGCGTAGACGAGCAGCGCCTCGCGCAGGACGGACTCGTCGCCGGGCGCGGCGACCTCGTCGATCGCCGACTCCATGACCTCGATGGTGGTGCGCACCATCTCCACGGTCTGGCGCAGCGTGATGGCCCGGGTCAGCTCGCGCGGGGCGGTGCCGAAGACGTCGGTGGAGATGGCCTGCGGGGCGTCGGGGTGCCGGAACCACTCGGTGAAGGCGGCGATGCCGGCCTGCGCGACGAGGCCGATCCAGGAACGGTTCTCCGGGGGCATCGCCCGGTACCACGGCAGCGTCTCGTCCATGCGCGCGATGGCCTGCGCGGCGAGCGCCCCGGAGGACTTCTCCAGCCGCTTCAGGGTCGCGGAGTGCGGGTGGACGACGTGCGCTGCGGCGGGGGGCTTGCTGGCTTCGGGTTCGGGCACGGGGACAAGACTGCCTCATCGGTCCGCGGGCGTGGGGTGCCGGGGTGTGCCGGTGCACCTCCGCCCGCCGGTCGCGCGGCTACCGTGGGGTGCGTGATGGACGTGCGGCGCGCCGGCGGGCGCTACAGGGGCGGGGACCCGGCGGCCGGGATCGAGACCCGTCACGCCTTCTCCTTCGGCCCCCACTACGACCCGGACAACCTCCGCTTCGGCGCCCTGATCGCCTGCAACGAGGAGCGGCTCGCGCCCGGCGCCGGCTTCGACGAGCACCCGCACAGCCACACCGAGCTCGTCACGTGGGTGGTCGAGGGCGAGCTGACCCACCGCGACTCACGCGGCCACGGGACGCTGGTGCGGCCCGGCGACGTCCAGCGGCTCAGCGCGGCCGCCGGGGTGCGGCACGTCGAGCGCAACGACGGCGCGGGGCCGCTGACCTTCGTGCAGATGTGGCTGGCCCCGCTGGACCCGGGCGGCGACCCGGTGTACGAGGTCGTCCGCGGCATCGCCGACGCCACGCCCTACGCCGTCCCGGAGGCGGGCGCGATGCTGCACGTGCGGCGGCTGGTGGCGGGGGAGCGGACCGCGCTGCCGGACGCGCCGCGGCTGTACGTCCACGTCGTGCGGGGCACGGTGCGGCTCGGCCCGCACGAGCTGGGCCCCGGGGACGCCGTGCGGGCCACCGACGAGAAGGGCCGCGAGCTGTCCGCGTCCGAGGGCCCGGCCGAGGTGCTGGTGTGGGAGCTGTCGGCCTGATCAGCCGTCGGTGGGCTCCTCCGCGTTGCGCCAGATCGTGAGGTCGACCGAGACGTAGTCGCTGGGGTCGCCCTTGGGCGCGGTGCCCTTGAAGGTGATCAGGGCGATGTGCCCGGACGTGGTGTGCACGCACAGGTGCGAGCCGGTGCTGACCTGCGTGAGGGTGACGCTCTTGGCGTACCGGGTGTCCTCCCGGCACGTCGTCAGCGACGCGTCCTCGGCGTTGTTCAGGAGCACGATCTTCTCGCCGGGGCTGCCCAGCGTGGCCGGGCCGCCGAAGTCGCCGCCCTGGTAGTAGAAGTCGGAGCCCTCGGCGTAGGCGGCGCCGACGTCGTCGTAGAGGGGCTTGGGCGGGGAGTCGGCGAAGCGGACGTAGTAGCCCTCGGGGATGTTGATCCCCCGGTACGTCACCGGCTTCGGGTCTGGCCGCGGCCGGGTGCCGTCCCCGGCGACCGGGGAGGAGGACGAGGAGCTCGTGGTGTCGCCGTCGTCGGCCTTGCCCGTGATGTCGAGGAGCACCGAGGCGCAGCTGCTGAGCCACACGAAGGCCGCCACCGCGGCGACGCCGATGCCGATCCACTTGCCGGCCCGGTTCCTCCTGGGCGGCAGGGGCGTGGGGCGCCAGGGCTGCTGCCCAAAGGGCGGCTGCGGCCCGGTCGGCGGGCCGTACGGCGGCCTGGGCCCGGTCGGGGGCCCGTACCCGGGGGCGGGGGCGTGCGGCACCGGCGGCGGTCCGTAGCCCGGGACGGGGGTCGACGGGACGTGCGCGGCGGTCGCCGTGGGCGCGGCGTGCGCGGGCGGCGGGGGCGTGTGGGACGCAGGGGACGCGGGAGCCGCGGAGGAGAGGTGGGTGAGCGGCGCGGTGGGCGGGGGGCCGGCCGGGGCGGGCTTCGGCGCGGCGGCCAGGGCGGCGGAGGCCGACACCCGCTGGGTGATGTCCGCGGCGATGGCCTCCGGCAGCCAGGTGCCGGACTGGCGCAGCGGCGTCGGGGAGGCCTCCTGGCACAGCTCGACGATCCGCGCCGGGGTGGGCCGCCGGGCCGGGTCCTTGGCCAGGCACTCCCGCACGAAGCGCAGCTGCTCGGGCAGCCCCTCCAGGTCCGGCTCCTCGTGGACGATCCGGTACAGCACGGCGTGCGACGGGCCGTCGCCGTAGGCGCCCTGGCCGCGCCCCGCGAAGGCGGCCACCTGGCCGAGCGCGAACACGTCCGAGGCGGGCGTGATCTCCTTGCCGGCGGCTTGCTCCGGCGACATGAACGCGGGCGTGCCGACGGAGACGCCGGTGCCGGTCAGCGCGGTGGCGTCGGCGGCGCGCGCGATGCCGAAGTCGATCACCCGCGGGCCGTCGGAGGCCAGCAGCACGTTGGACGGCTTCAGGTCGCGGTGCACGATGCCCGCGCCGTGGATCACCGACAGCGCCTCGGCCATGCCGGCGAGCAGCAGCAGGACCGACGGGGCGGGCAGCGGGCCGTGCTCGGCGACCGCCGCGGCCAGCGAGGGGCCGGGCACGTAGGCGGTGGCCAGCCAGGGCCGGGTGCCCTCCACGTCGTAGTCGATGACCGGGGCGGTGTACAGGCCCTGCACCCGCTTGGCCGCCTCGACCTCCTGGCGGAACCGCCGGCGGAACTCCGGGTCCTCGCTCAGCTCGGGGCGGATCGTCTTCAGCGCGATCGGGTGCCCGCCGGGCGTGTACGACAGGTACACCGTGCCCATGCCGCCCGAGCCGAGCCGCGCCGCGAGCCGGTAGCTCGCCACCGACGCCGGATCGCCGCTCTCCAGCGGACGGAACTGCCCGCCCGGTCCCCCGACTGCCATCGCTCTCCCCCGAGAATCCGCGCGTGTCGTACCGCGCAAGTGTGCGTACGCACAGGGAGGTTATCCGAGCCGCACCCCCAACTGCGGCCTACCCCTGGGCCTCTGCCCGCACGGCGTCGGTGAACGGCGGCCAGGCCTCGACCGCCCACGGCCCGAACGCGCGGTCCGTCAGGGCCACGCAGGCCAGCCGGGCGTCGGGGTCGATCCACAGGAAGGTGCCGGACTGGCCGAAGTGGCCGAAGGTGCGCGGCGAGGACGAACTCCCCGTCCAGTGCGGCGCCTTGCTGTCGCGGATCTCGAAACCGAGCCCCCAGTCGTTGGGGTTCTGGTGGCCGTAGCCCGGCAGCACGCCCTTGGTGCCCGGGTACTGCACGGTCATCGCCTGCGCCACCGTGCGCGGGTCCAGCAGCCGCGGCGCCTGCACCTCGGCGGCGAACCGCAGCAGGTCCTCCACGGTCGACACTCCGTCCTTGGCGGGCGAGCCCTCCAGCGAGGTGGCCGTCATCCCCAGCGGCTCGAGCACCGCCTGGCGCAGGTACTCGGCGAACGGGATGTCCGTCGCCTTGGCGATGTGGTCGCCGAGCTGCTCGAACCCGGCGTTGGAGTACAGCCGCCGCTCCCCGGGCGGTGCCGTCACCCGGTGCTCGTCGAAGGCCAGCCCGGAGGTGTGGGCGAGCAGGTGGCGTACGGTCGCCCCGGCGGGCCCGGCCGGCTCGTCCAGCTCGACCGCCCCCTCCTCGTACGCGACGAGGGCGGCGTAGGCGGCGAGCGGCTTGGTCACCGAGGCCAGCGGGAACCGCTGTGCCACCGGGCCGTGGGTGCCCAGGACGGTCCCGTCGGCCCGGACGACGCCCGCCGCGGCGGAGGGGACCGGCCAGTTCTCGATCAGCGCGAGGCTCGTCAGCGACATGCGGCCGAGCCTACCTCCGGGACGGTCACCCTCCTGCCTTGCTTGGAGTGCACTCCAAGGCCCTAGCGTGGGGGCCATGACGGTGATGCAGTCCACGCCCGTTCCCCTCGAGCACACCACCCGCCCCGCGGACGTCTGCTCCGCCCCGCCCCCGCGGCACCCCCGCCCCGACGGGGAGGACAGCTACACGATCAGCGAGGTCGTCGCCTTCACCGGCCTCACCGCCCACACCCTGCGCTGGTACGAGCGGATCGGCCTGATGGCCCACGTGGACCGCTCCCACACCGGCCAGCGCCGCTACAGCAACCGCGACCTGGACTGGCTCGACCTCGTCGGGAAGCTGCGGCTGACCGGCATGCCGGTCGCCGACATGGTGCGGTACGCCGAGCTGGTGCGCGAGGGCGACAGCACCTACGGCGCCCGGCGCGCCCTGCTGGAGGCCACCCGGCGCGACGTCCAGGCCCGCATCGCGGAGCTCCAGGACACGCTGGCGGTGCTCGACCGAAAGATCACCTTCTACTCCGGGGCCACGCGCCCGTACGAAGCCGAGAGGACCCCCACCCGATGACCGACTCCAGGATCCCCACCACCCGGCTCGGCGACGACGGCCCCGAGGTCGGCGTCCAGGGCCTGGGCTGCATGGGCATGAGCTTCGGCTACGGCCCCTCCGACGCCGACCAGTCGCGGGCCACCCTCGAACGCGCCCTGGAGCTGGGCGTCACCCTGTACGACACGGCCGACGCGTACGGCGCCGGCGAGAACGAGCGCTTCCTCGCGCCGTTCGTCCGGGCCCACCGCGACGAGCTGGTCATCGCGACGAAGTTCGCCCTGAGCATCCCGCCGGACGACCCGACCCGGCGCGTCATCCGCAACGACGCCCCCTACGTCCGCGACGCCGTCGAGGCGAGCCTGAAGCGCCTGGACGTCGACGTCATCGACCTCTACTACATGCACCGGCGCGACGTGAACGTGCCGATCGAGGAGACCGTCGGCGTGATGGCCGAGCTGGTCCGCGAGGGCAAGGTGAAGCACCTGGGCCTCAGCGAGGTGACCGCCGACGAGCTGCGCGCGGCCCAGGCGGTCCACCCGATCGCCGCGCTCCAGTCGGAGTGGTCCCTGTTCAGCCGGGACATCGAGCGCCAGGTGGTGCCGGCGGCCCGCGAGCTCGGCGTGACCGTGGTGCCGTACTCGCCGCTCGGCCGGGGCTTCCTCACCGGCTCCTTCGCCAACGCCGACACGGACCTCACCGCCGACGACTTCCGCCGCCGGCAGCCCCGGTTCACCGGCGCGAACGCCGAGGCGAACGCCGCCCTGCTGGCGCCGCTGCGCTCCGTCGCCGACGCCCACGGCGCCACCCCCGGCCAGATCGCCCTGGCCTGGGTGCACCAGCGGGCCCGCGTGCACGACCTGCCGCTGGTGCCGATCCCGGGCACCCGCAAGCCCGGCCGGGTGGAGGAGAACACGGCGGCCACGGCGATCGTCCTGACCGACGAGGAGCTCGCCCTGCTGGAGCCGATCGCCGGCCGGGTGGCGGGCGACCGGTACGCCGACATGTCGTTCACCTCGGCCGGGCGCGAGTAGCCGGGGCGGGCGCGAGGAGTCCGGGGCGAGCGGCCCGGGGACGCGGTCAGCGCGCCCCGCGCACCGCGGCGAGCACGGCCGCGGCGAACGGCAGCGACTCGTGCACCACCCCGTAGCCCAGCCCGAACACCACGGCGGCCGGGTCCTGATCGGCGGGACCCGGCCGCTCGTCGGCGCCCTTGCGCCGCAGCCGCAGGTACCCCTCGAACAGCTCCGGCGACCGCCACTCCACCCCGCACAGCTCGGACACCGGGAAGCTCTGGTCGCCGGCCTTCCACTTCGCCGACGACGCGCCCGTCCAGAACCAGCGGAAGCGCACCGTGCGCCCGTCGAAGGACGCCTTGCCGTCGTACGCCTTGAACGACAGCGGCACCTCGGGCGCCTCGACCAGGAACCGGTCCGTCGGCCCCGACTCGGTCAGCAGCCCCTTCAGCTCGTCCGCGTAGTACTCCGCGAGCAGCTCGCGGTCGCCGGGCAGCACCAGCTTGTAGGGGTCGCACGCCTCCTTCAGCTGCCCGTCGGCGGCCTCCGTCAGCGGGTCGGCGCCGGGCCGGGGAACCGCCCGCAGGACCACGGTGCCGCGCTTGCCCTGCTCCAGCGTGACGCGCTCCAGCGCCGAGAAGGGCACCCGCCGCTCGCGCAGCGCCGAGAACAGCTTCGGGGCCCGCAGACCCCGCTCGTAGCGGATGAGGACGGAGTCGGAATCGAACTCCCAGGCGGCATGGAATCCGGCCAGTACGTCACCCATGCGGCTCATCGTAAGCGGGACCCGCCCGTTCGCACCCTCCCCGCGCATGCCGCAGTTCCTCCTCTTCTACGCGCGTCCGACCGGCGTGGCGGCGGACAAACCCGTGCGACAGGCGTCGTCTTCGCGCGCGCACACGACCGACGGGTACGCGCCAACGCCGATGCGGGCGAAGTTGCGCAGGCTGTCGGTGCCGGGCTCGAAGTAGCCGCCGTGGCCGCGGGCCTGCTTCGCCGCGAGCACCCGGGCGCCGAACGCCCGGGACACCGGGTCCTCGCCGTGCCCGAGCCCGCCCAGTTCCAGGTAGGGAACGTCACGCACCCAGTCGTCGGCGTCCCGCATCGCCCACACCCGGGCGCCGGTGCGCAGCTGGGCGGCCTTCTGCACCCGCATCCCGGGGCTGCCCGCCACGGCGATGTCGGCCACCCGGCGCGGCATCGCGTGCGCGGCCACACCGCACACCACCGAGCCGTAGCTGTGGCAGAACAACGAAACCGGTGCCGCCGGTGCGGTCGGCGACGTGTCCGGCAGGGCCCGCAGCAGCGCGTTCAGCCGCACCGCCCCGTTCTCGGCGCGCAGTCCGGTGGCCGAGTCGATGCCGAGGCCGTCGGGCGAGGTGTAGTCCGCCCACGCGATCACGGCGGTGCGGGTGCCCGGGCTCGCCGTGCGCTCGGCCGCGTACAGCGCCTCGGCCATGCCGACCGGGGCCGACCAGCGGCGCGAGGTGCGCTGGAAGGTGAGCAGGTCGGTGTCGACGCCCGGGACGACCACGGAGATCCGCTGGGCGCGGTCGAGGTCGCCGAAGACCTCGGCGGCCCGCCCGGAGCCCTCGGGGTCGAAGGCGAGGATCTGCCGCCCGGGGGCGGCCATCGCCTCGAAGCGGTGCATCCGCCGGCCCGCCTCGTGCTGGCCGGCCGGGGTGAGCCGGCTGTCGTGCATCCGGGCCCGCTCGGCGCGCACCGCCTCGGCCAGCGCACGGCGGTTGGCCTGGTAGCGCAGGGTGACGGGGGCGCCGTTCATGTTGCCGACGGCCAGCGGGTAACGGTGGGCGAGCGTGGCGCGCTGGGCGTCGCTCAGCGAGGCGAAGAAGCGGGTCAGGCGGGCCGGGGAAGCGCCGGGGTCCGGCAGGGCGTGGTCCGCCAGCCGGCCGTGCTGCCAGGAGCTGAGCGAGGTCTGCAGGGCGGTGGCGGTGCGGTGGTGGCGCAGGGCGGTCCAGCCGCTGGTCGTCAGCATCACGAACACCACGGCCAGCGCGAGCAGGGCGCGCCAGACGTTGAGCTGCGGGGAGGTGTCGAAAGAAGTCACTGGGAGGACACACTAGGAGAACGGGCGGGTCTCGGGAGACCCGAGTGACAGGGATCACGTTTGGATAAACGCTTTCGGGGCCCACCTTCTCAGAGGGCGCGCCAGTTCCCCGTGAGCGCGGGCCCCACCTGATCGAGGTACGCCGTCGTCAGCGCCCGGATCGCGGCCAGGCTGAAGTCCTCGCCGAGGCTCCACTGCCGCTCGGTCACCCGCATCACCCCGCCGAACGCGGCCACCGCGATGCGCGGGCGCGGGTCGGCGTCCACGTCCAGCCCCTCCCGCTCGGCGAGCACCCGCGCGATCCGGTCCTCCGTGTCGGCCGAGCGGCGCAGGTGGGCGGCGAGCAGCACCGGCGTCGACTCGATCAGCCGGTACATGCGCAGGTACAGCTCGACCGGTACGACGTCCTCGACGTCCTCGCTGAGCCTGTCCCAGCCCTCCGTCAGGGCGTGCCGCAGCGCCTCCAGGGGCGTCTCACCGGCCGGGCGCGCCCGCACGGCCGCCACGAACCGCTCCTCGACCAGGTCCTGCACCGCGAAGGCGGCCTCCTCCTTGCCGGCGAAGTAGCGGAAGAAGGTGCGCTGCGAGACGCCGACCGCGTCGGCGACGTCGTCGATCGTGGTGCGCTCGTAGCCGCGGGTGGTGAACAGTTCGAGCGCGGCGCGCAGCAACGCCTCCCGGGTGCGCTGCTTCTTGCGCTCACGCAGGGTTTCCATAATGTGTCAGTAACCGACTTGTGAATTGGTTTGTCAATTGTCAGCGGCTGTCACTAGCCTCGCGGTATGACTAGTCAGACCACCATCGACGCGAAGGGGCCGGGGGACGGGGCACCCGCGGGCCGTTCGGACCACGGGCCCTCCGCGGGCCTGCGCGGTCACCCCTGGTTCACGCTGATCACCGTCGCCGTAGGGGTCATGATGGTGGCCCTCGACGGCACCATCGTGGCCATCGCCAACCCGGCGATCGCGAAGGACCTGGGCGCCACCTTCGCCGAGGTCCAGTGGATCACCAACGCCTACTTCCTGGCCCTCGCGGTCTCCCTGATCACCGCGGGCAAGCTCGGCGACCGCTTCGGCCACCGCCAGACCTTCCTGATCGGCGTGGTCGGCTTCGCCGCCGCGTCCGGCGCGATCGGCCTGTCCGACAGCATCGCGCTCGTCGTCACCTTCCGGGTGTTCCAGGGCCTGTTCGGCGCGCTGCTCATGCCGGCCGCCCTCGGCCTGCTGCGGGCCACCTTCCCGGCCGAGAAGCTCAACATGGCCATCGGCATCTGGGGCATGGTCATCGGCGCGTCCACCGCCGGCGGCCCGATCCTCGGCGGCGTCCTCGTCGAGCACGTCAGCTGGCAGTCCGTGTTCTTCATCAACGTCCCGGTCGGCGCCCTCGCGCTGGTCCTCGGCGTGCTGATCCTGCTCGACCACCGCGCCGAGAACGCCCCGCGCTCCTTCGACCTGCTGGGCATCGCCCTGCTGTCGGGCGCGATGTTCTGCCTGGTGTGGGCCCTGATCAAGGCGCCGACCTGGGGCTGGGGCGACGGCACCACCTGGCTGTTCATCGTGGTGTCCCTGGTCGGCTTCGCCCTCTTCGCCTTCTGGGAGACGCGGGTCAAGGAGCCGCTGATCCCGCTGAAGCTGTTCCGCTCCGTCCCGCTGTCCGCGGGCGTGGTGCTGATGGTCCTCATGGCCATCGCCTTCATGGGCGGCCTGTTCTTCGTGACGTTCTACCTCCAGAACGTCCACGGGATGAGCCCCATCGACGCGGGCCTGCACCTGCTCCCGCTCACCGGCATGATGATCGTCGGCTCGCCGCTGGCCGGCGCGATGATCACCAAACTCGGCCCGCGCGTCCCGCTGGCCGGCGGCATGCTCTGCACCGCCGTCGCCATGTACGGCATGTCCACCCTGGACACCGGCACCGGCAGCGCCCTGATGTCCCTCTGGTTCGCCCTGCTGGGCCTGGGCCTCGCCCCGGTCATGGTCGGCGCCACCGAGGTCATCGTCGGCAACGCGCCGATGGAGCTGTCCGGCGTGGCCGGCGGCCTCCAGCAGGCGGCCATGCAGATCGGCGGCAGCCTCGGCACCGCCGTGCTGGGCGCCGTGATGGCCTCCAAGGTGGACGGCGACCTGCCGGGCAACTGGAAGGACGCGGGCCTGCCCCCGCTGACGCCGGGCCAGCTCGACCAGGCGTCCGAGGCGGTCCAGGTCGGTGTCGCGCCGGTCCAGCCGAACATGCCCGAGGCGATCGCCGCGAAGATCACCGACGTCGCCCACGACACCTTCATCTCCGGCATGAGCCTCGCCTCGCTCGTCGCGGCCGGGGTGGCGGTCGTCGCCGTGTTCGTCGCGCTGCTGACCAAGCGCGGCGTGAACGCGGAGGCGGGCGCGGGCGTCGGCCACATCTGACGCCTCCCGGCCGGGCGCCGGCCACACCTGACGCCTCCCGGCCCGGCGCCGGTCCCGACTGACGGGGCCGGCGCCGCAATTTCCCTCATCAGGGTGAGAACGCTCAAGGCCGCTCGCTCCCGGCGCGCGCCGCAGGTCACAGTGGGTCACGCCCTACGGAACGCAGGGCGGACCGGGCCGCGGCGCGCTGCCGGAGGGGGACAGCGCGCCGACGCCCCGGCCCCGGGGGCGCATGATCCGGGCCCGTGCGGTTACCCGCTTCTGTGAACTGGTCCTCTGGTTCTGGGAGTTGACGATGACGGGCTTCGGGCAGCACGGGACGCGCAGGTACCCCCGCACGCGTGGCCGGATGGGGTCACGGTCCGGGCCGGATCGCGCGACGCTCGGCATCATCGGGCTCGTCTGTGCGGTCGCGGGCTTCTTCACCCTCGGGATCGTCCTCGGTCCCGCCGCGATCGTCTGCGGCTGGCTGGCCATGGGCCGCACCTGGGCGGGCTCCCGCCCCGTGCCGGCCCTGGTCGCCGTGGTCCTGGGTGCCATCGACACCCTGCTCGCCGTCATCTGGCTGGCCGGCGCGGCCGGCCCGGGCGGCGGCCTGCTGTAGCACCGGCCGTTCCCGGCCGAGACCCCGTTCCCGGCCGAGGACCGCCGGAGCCGCCGGAACCGTCGGAACCGTCGGAACCACCGGGGCCGTCGGGGACGCCGGGACGGGCGGCCGGAGCGGCCCGGACAGCGCGGCGACCTCCGCCCGCAGCCGGCGCACCTCCTCGGTCAGCGCCTCGATCGCCTCGGTCTGCCGCCGCTCCTCCACGTCGTCCTTCTCGAAGCGCGCGATGAACCAGGCGGCGATGTTCGCGGTCACCACACCGAGCAGGGCGATCCCGGACAGCATCAGCCCCACGGCGAGGACACGGCCCAGGCCGGTGGTCGGGGCGTGGTCGCCGTAGCCGACGGTGGTCATCGTGGTGAAGGACCACCACACCGCGTCCCCCAGCGTGCGGATGTTCCCGTGCGGCGCGTCCCGCTCGACCGACAGCACGGCCAGCGAGCCGAACATCAGCAGTCCCACCACGGCCCCGGCGACGTACGTGGTCAGCCGGATCTGCGAGGCCATCCGGGCGCGCCGCCCCACCAGCATCAGCGTCGACACCAGCCGCAGCAGCCGCAACGGCTGCAGCATGGGCAGCACCACGGCGCACAGGTCCGTCCAGTGCGACCGGACGAAGGCCCACCGGCGCGGGGCGAGGCCGAGCCGGGTCAGGTAGTCGACCGCGAAGGCACCCCACACCACCCACTCGACGACCGTGCAGACGCGGGTGAGCGCGTGCCCCGCCGAGGTGTCGACGATCGGCACGGCGTAGGCGACGGCGAAGAGCACCGCCAGCACGAACAGCGGGCGCTGGGTGGCCTGCTCCCACCGGGCCTGTGCCGTCTCTCGGTCCATGCGGGCATCGTAGGGACCGCGAGGCGGCCGCCGGGGGCGCGGGGGCGGCGGGGGTGGCAGGGACGGCGGGGGCGGCGGGGACGGCGGGGACGGCGGGGATCCGGTCCCCGCCACCCCCGTCGGCCCGTCCGGCCCCGGAGCGGCTACGCGTCCCCGCCCGCCGCGCCCGGGTCGGCCGCGGTGACGTCCAGCAGCTGGTACCGGTCGATGGCCTGCTTGAGCACGGACCGGTCCAGCGCGCCCTCCCGCGCCAGCTCCGTGAGCACCGCGACCACGATCGACTGCGCGTCGATGTGGAAGAACCGGCGGGCGGCCCCGCGGGTGTCGGCGAAGCCGAAGCCGTCGGCGCCCAGCGACTGGTAGGTGCCCGGCACCCAGCGCGCGATCTGGTCCGGGACCGCGCGCGTCCAGTCGGACACCGCCACGAACGGGCCCTGCGCGATGCTCAGCTTGCGGGTCACGTACGGCACCCGCTGCTCCTCCTCCGGGTGCAGCAGGTTGTGCCGCTCGACCTCGACGGCCTCGCGCCGCAGCTCGTTCCAGGAGGTCGCCGACCACACGTCGGCCCGGACGTTCCAGTCCTCGGCGAGGATGCGCTGCGCCTCGACCGCCCAGGGCACGGCCACGCCGGACGCCATGATCTGCGCCGGGATCTCGCCGGCGGTGCCCTCACTGAAGCGGTGGATGCCCTGGAGGATGCCCTCGACGTCCACGTTCGCCGGCTCGGCCGGGTGCTGGATCGGCTCGTTGTAGACGGTGAGGTAGTAGAAGACGTCCTCGCCTGGCTTGCCGTCGGCCGTCTCGCCGTACATCCGGCGCAGGCCGTCCTGCACGATGTGGGCGATCTCGAAGCCGAACGCCGGGTCGTAGGCGACACAGCCCGGGTTCGTCGAGGCCAGCAGCTGGGAGTGGCCGTCCGCGTGCTGGAGGCCCTCGCCGGTCAGTGTCGTGCGGCCCGCGGTCGCGCCCAGCACGAAACCGCGCGACAACTGGTCGGCCATCTGCCAGAACTGGTCGCCGGTGCGCTGGAAACCGAACATCGAGTAGAAGACGTAGACCGGGATCAGCGGCTCGCCGTGCGTGGCGTACGACGAGCCGGCCGCGATCAGGGACGCCGTGCAGCCCGCCTCGGAGATGCCGTCGTGCAGCATCTGGCCGGTCGGCGACTCCTTGTAGGCGAGCAGCAGCTCGCGGTCCACCGACTCGTACTGCTGACCGAGCGGGTTGTAGATCTTCGCACTCGGGAAGAAGGAGTCCATGCCGAACGTGCGGTACTCGTCCGGCGCGATCAGCACGAACCGCCGACCGATCTCCTTGTCCCGCATGAGGTCCTTCAGCAGCCGCACGAAGGCCATGGTCGTCGCGATGGACTGCTGACCGGAGCCCTTCTTCACGGTCGCGTACGTCTTGTCCTCCGGCAGCGGAAGCGGCTCGGCGCGCACGACCCGGGTGGGCACGTAGCCGCCCAGTGACCTGCGCCGGTCGTGCATGTACTGGATCTCCTCGGAGTCGCGCCCCGGGTGGTAGTACGGCGGGGCGCCCGACTCCAGCTCCTTGTCGGCGATCGGCAGGTGCAGCCGGTCGCGGAAGCGCTTGAGGTCGTCGACCGTCAGCTTCTTCATCTGGTGCGTGGCGTTGCGGCCCTCGAAGTTCGGGCCCAGCGTCCAGCCCTTGATCGTCTTGGCCAGGATGACCGTCGGCTGGCCCTTGTGCTCCACGGCCGCCTTGAACGCCGCGAAGATCTTCCGGTGGTCGTGACCGCCGCGCCCGAGGTGCAGGATCTGGTCGTCGGTCATGTTCTCGACCATGGCGCGCAGCCGGTGGTCGTCACCGAAGAAGTGGTCGCGGATGTACCCGCCGGACTCCGTCGCGTACGTCTGGAACTGCCCGTCCGGCGTGGTGTTCATCTTGTTGACCAGGATGCCGTCCCGGTCCTGCGCCAGCAGCGGGTCCCAGGTGCGGTCCCAGATCAGCTTGATGACGTTCCAGCCGGCGCCCCGGAAGACCGACTCCAGCTCCTGGATGATCTTGCCGTTGCCGCGCACCGGGCCGTCCAGGCGCTGGAGGTTGCAGTTGACCACGAAGGTCAGGTTGTCCAGGCCCTCGCGCGCGGCGATGGACAGCTGGCCGAGCGACTCCGGCTCGTCCATCTCGCCGTCGCCGAGGAAGGCCCACACGTGCGACTTCGAGGTGTCGGCGATCTCGCGCGCGTGCAGGTAGCGGTTCATCCGCGCCTGGTAGATCGCGCCGATCGGGCCGAGGCCCATCGACACCGTCGGGAACTCCCAGAAGTCCGGCATCGAGCGCGGGTGCGGGTACGACGACAGCGCGTACGGCGCCTTCGACTTCTCCTGGCGGAACCCGTCCAGGTGCTGCTCGCTCAGCCGGTCCAGCAGGTAGGCGCGCGCGTAGATGCCCGGGGAGGCGTGGCCCTGGAAGAAGACCTGGTCGCCGCCGAGCCCGTCGTCCTTGCCCCGGAAGAAGTGGTTGAAGCCCACGTCGTAGAGGGAGGCGGAGGAGGCGAAGGTGGCGATGTGGCCGCCGACGCCGATGCCGGGGCGCTGGGCGCGCGAGACCATCACGGCCGCGTTCCACCGGGTGGCGTTGAGGATCCTGCGCTCGATCTCCTCGTTGCCGGGGAAGAACGGCTCGCTCTTGGTGGGGATGGTGTTGACGTAGTCCGTGCTGCGCATCTCGGGCACGGCCACGCGCTTCTCGCGGGCCCGCTCGATCAGCCGGAGCATCAGGTAGCGCGCCCGCTCCCGGCCGCGTTCGTCGACGGCGGCGTCGAGGGAGTCGAGCCACTCCTGGGTCTCTTCGGGATCGAAGTCAGGAACCTGACTCGGAAGGCCGCCAATGATGATCGGATTGCGATCGGATCCGGAAGCCACGCTGTTCCTTACCTGTCAGAGGGCACCGCTGGGGGCCACATTCCGGTATGCCTGCACCGCCCCCATCGTGTACCTCCGGGCGGCCGAACGGCATCTCTACTGTGGGGTAACCAGGAGCTCGTACCCGAAGGCGGTTCCCAAACACGCAAACAGGGCAGAAAGGTGTGGGGTGTGTCACGCTCGGTGGACGGCGGGTGCCTGAAGTTGGGGCGAGACGGCCGGTATCGTCACCGTTTCGGCGGTCCGGATCGCCGGGTACTTGCGCGATCCGCCCCGCCCGTGTGGACTACGGCCAATGCTTCGCGCACGCGCGTGGCTGAGACATTCCCAAAACATGATCAGGAGGCAACCCGTGAGCGCGACCGCGGACCACGCGGAGGAGCGGACGAACCCTGCCGCCAGGCTGGGGTTCCAGCCCGGGCAGGTGGTCCAGGAGATCGGCTACGACGACGACGTCGACCAGGAGCTCCGCGAGGCCATTGAGGAAGCCATCGAGGGCGACCTGATGGACGAGGACTACGACGACGTGGCCGACGCCGTCGTGCTCTGGTTCCGTGACGACGACGGCGACCTGACGGATGCGCTGGTGGATGCCACCACGTACATCGAAGAGGGCGGCGCGATCCTGCTCCTCACGCCGAAGACCGGCCGTCCGGGCTACGTCGAGCCGAGCGACATCTCGGAGGCCTCGACGACGGCGGGCCTGACGGCGTCCAAGAGCGTCAGTGTCGGCAAGGACTGGAGCGGCAGCCGGCTGGCGACGCCGAAGGGTGCCGCCAAGAAGCGGTGACCCCGCCACCCCCGCGTACCGGGCCGGACCCTCCCGGGTCCGGCCCGGTCCCGTCGCGGCGGTCCGGTCGCGGGGTCCCGCTGATCGCTCCGTAGGCTGTCCTCCAGCGTGTTCTCACCCGGACAGCCCACGAAAGGGATCCCACGACGATGGCCATCCAGGTCGGCGACAAGGCCCCCGACTTCGAGCTCAAGGACAACCACGGCGCGACCGTGAAGCTGTCCGACTTCCACGGCAGCAAGAACGTCGTCCTGCTCTTCTACCCCTTCGCCTTCACCGGCGTGTGCACCGGCGAGCTGTGCGAGGTGCGGGACAACCTGCCGCGGTTCGCCGACCGCGAGACCCAGGTGCTCGCCGTCTCCAACGACTCCATCCACACCCTGCGCGTCTTCGCAGAGCAGGAGGGCCTGGAGTACCCGTTGCTGAGCGACTTCTGGCCGCACGGCGAGGTCTCCCGCGCCTACGGCGTCTTCGCCGAGGACAAGGGCTGCGCGGTGCGCGGCACCTTCGTCATCGACAAGGAGGGCGTGGTCCGCTGGACCGTCGTCAACGCCCTGCCCGACGCCCGGGACCTGGACGAGTACGTCACGGCGCTCGACACCCTCTGATTCTTCGGCGTCAGGGCCTGCGACGGGCGGGAACCCGTCACTAGGATCGACGCGTTGATCCGATATCCGACGCACGACGGGGCTCCCGCCCCCGAACACCAATGGAGGACCCCGTGGGAGTCAGCCTCAGCAAGGGCGGCAACGTTTCGCTGACCAAGGAGGCCCCGGGCCTGACCGCGGTGCTCGTCGGCCTGGGCTGGGACGCCCGCACGACGACCGGCACCGACTTCGACCTCGACGCCAGCGCGCTGCTGCTGAACAACACGGGCAAGGTCGCCAGCGACCAGCACTTCGTGTTCTTCAACAACCTCAAGAGCCCCGACGGCTCGGTCGAGCACACCGGTGACAACCTCACCGGTGAGGGCGAGGGCGACGACGAGGTCATCAAGGTCAACCTGGCCGGCGTCCCGGCGGAGGTGGAGAAGATCGTCTTCCCGGTCTCCATCTACGAGGCCGAGAACCGCCAGCAGTCCTTCGGCCAGGTCCGCAACGCCTACATCCGCGTGGTGAACCAGGCCGGCGGCGCCGAGATCGCCCGCTACGACCTCAGCGAGGACGCCTCCACCGAGACCGCCATGGTCTTCGGTGAGCTCTACCGGCACGGCGCGGAGTGGAAGTTCCGCGCCATCGGCCAGGGCTACGCCTCGGGCCTGCGCGGCATCGCGCAGGACTTCGGCGTCAACGTCTGAGCCGACGCCCTCACCCGACCGGCGCCGACCGTTGCACACGGTCGGCGCCGGACGTGCAGGACAACCGAAGAAGCACCATCCAGGGGAGGACCAGCATCATGGGCGTCACGCTCGCCAAGGGGGGCAACGTCTCCCTGTCCAAGGCCGCGCCGAACCTCACACAGGTGATGATCGGGCTCGGCTGGGACGCGCGCTCCACCACCGGGGCCCCGTTCGACCTCGACGCCAGCGCGCTGCTGTGCAACGGCGGACGGGTGCTCGGCGACGAGTGGTTCGTCTTCTACAACCAGCTCACCAGCCCGGACGGCTCGGTGGAGCACACCGGTGACAACCTCACCGGTGAGGGCGAGGGCGACGACGAGTCGATCCTGGTCGACCTGTCCCGGGTGCCGGCCCACTGCGACAAGATCGTCTTCCCGGTCTCGATCCACATGGCCGACGAGCGCGGCCAGACCTTCGGACAGGTCTCCAACGCCTTCATCCGGGTGGTCAACCAGGCCGACGGCCAGGAGCTCGCGCGCTACGACCTGAGCGAGGACGCCTCCACCGAGACGGCCATGATCTTCGGCGAGCTCTATCGCTACCAGGGCGAATGGAAGTTCCGGGCCGTGGGCCAGGGGTACGCGTCAGGCCTTCGGGGTATCGCTCTAGACTTCGGGGTCAACGTTTCGTAAAGCCGAGTGCGGCACGGGGGAAACCCGTACACGTACGGATTGGGTAGCCAGTGCTTCTGAAAACCTTCGGCTGGTCGTTCGCGGTCACCGCGCTCGGCCTGGTCGCGGCGGTCTTTTACGGGGGGTGGGAGGCCTTCGGGATCGTGGCCATCCTCTGCATCCTGGAGATCTCGCTGTCGTTCGACAACGCGGTGGTCAACGCCGGGATCCTGAAGAAGATGAGCCCCTTCTGGCAGAAGATCTTCCTCACGGTGGGCGTGCTCATCGCGGTCTTCGGCATGCGGCTGGTCTTCCCCGTCGTCATCGTGGCGATCAGCGCCAAGATGGGGCCGATCGAGGCCGTCGACCTCGCGCTGAACGACAAGGACCGGTACCAGCAGCTCGTCACCGACGCGCACCCGTCGATCGCCGCGTTCGGTGGCATGTTCCTGCTGATGATCTTCCTCGACTTCATCTTCGAGGACCGTGACATCCAGTGGCTGCGCTGGATCGAGCGGCCGCTGGCCAAGCTCGGCAAGGTCGACATGCTGTCGGTCTGCATCGCCCTGATCGTGCTGCTCATCACCGCCTTCACCTTCGCCACCCACGCCCACCAGCACGGCGGCGCGCACGTGGACAAGGCGCAGACCGTGCTGATCTCCGGCATCGCCGGTCTGATCACGTACATGGTGGTCGGCGGGCTCTCCGGCTACTTCGAGGACCGGCTGGAGGAAGAGGAGGAACGCGAGCACGAGGCCGAGGAGGAGGCCCGGCGCAGCGGCAAGCAGGCGTCGGCCGTCACCCTCGCCGGCAAGGCCGCGTTCTTCATGTTCCTCTACCTGGAAGTGCTGGACGCGTCCTTCTCCTTCGACGGCGTGATCGGCGCCTTCGCCATCACCAACGACATCGTGCTCATGGCCCTCGGCCTGGGCATCGGCGCGATGTACGTGCGGTCGCTGACGGTGTACCTGGTCCGCCAGGGCACCCTGGACGACTACGTCTACCTGGAGCACGGCGCCCACTACGCGATCGGCGCCCTGGCCGTGATCCTGATGATCACCATCCAGTACCAGATCAACGAGGTCATCACCGGTCTGGTCGGCGTCGTCCTGATCGCCTGGTCCTTCTGGTCCTCCGTGCGCCGCAACAAGGCACTCGCGGCGGCCGAGGGAGGAGCCGAGGGCTCGGACGACAAGGCGGAGGTCTCGTCCGGGGTGTGAGACCGCGGGCACACCCGGGTGTGATCAGCTTCCGGGTGAGGAACGCTCTGAGCGGGGCGGCCGGTGAGGTGGAGTCCTCCCGGCCGCCCCGCCGGGTTTGTCGTCATGACTGTGGGGGCGGGAATGGGGTTGTTCGACGGGTTCTGGAGCGGGCGGGCGGCCGACTTCGACTCGGGCAGCGCGGCGAGCAACGCGATCGAGCTGACCAAACGGCACCACCAGGTGTCCCTGACGCGGCAGGGGGCCGCCACGGGCAACCTGCGGGTCAACCTGACCTGGCGGATGCGCACCTCCGACTTCGGCGGGCCGCAGCGCGAGAGCCTGCTGCGCCACCCCTTCAAGGCGCTCAGGCCGCCGGAGGTGGTGGGCCACAGCCAGAGCATGGTCAACGTCGACCTGGACCTGGGCTGCCTGTACGAGCTGGCCGACGGCACCAAGGGCGTCGTCCAGCCGCTCGGCGGCTACCTCGGCGACGTCAACGGCCCGCCGTACGTGAAGCTCAGCGGCGACGACCGGTTCGGCTCGGCGTCCGGCGAGACGATGTACGTCAACCTCGACCACCGCGAGGACATCAAGCGGCTGCTGGTCTTCGTGTACATCTACGACCAGACGCCGGCCTTCGACCGGACCCACGCCGTGGTGACGCTGTACCCGAGCAACGGGCCGCGCATCGAGGTCGGGCTGGACGAGCGGCACCCGCAGGCCCGCTCCTGCGCCGTGGTGATGATCGAGAACGTCAAGGACGAACTCGTCGTCCGCCGCGAGGTGCGCTTCGTCTACGGCTTCCAGGCCGAGCTGGACCGGCTGTACGGCTGGGGCCTGCAGTGGGGCCGGGGCTACAAGTCGAAGGTCGACAAGTAGCCCTGTCCGGTCCGTACCGTCCCGCCGGTCCGGTCACCGGCCCACGAACTGCGGCCCCATCGGCGGCAGCGCGAAGTGGTCCGGGTAGGCGTAGCCGTGGGTCGGCAGCGACGACGGGTAGCCGTACGCCGGCTGCGGCTGCGGCTGCGGCTGCGGCTGCGGCTGCTGTTGCGGCTGGGCGGGGACCGGCTGGGTCGGCTGCTCCGGGGGCAGCGGCTGGGACACCACGGGCTCCCCGGCCGCCGCCCGCTCGGCCTCCTCGGACTCGTCCACCGAGATGCCGAAGTCGGTGGCCAGGCCCTTCAGGCCGTTGCTGTAGCCCTCGCCCAGCGCGCGGAACTTCCACCCCTCGCCCCGGCGGTACAGCTCTCCGCAGATCAGGGCCGTCTCCTCGCCGGTCTCCGGGCGGATGTCGAAGCGGGCCAGCGGCTCGGCGTCCGCGGCCGAAGCGTCGTACAGCAGGATGCGCAGGTCCCGTACGCGGTCGAAGGTGACGCCGTCCGCCGAGGCGACGAGGAGAACTCGGCCGACGGCGGACTCGACACCGGCCAGGTCTGTCTGGATCGTGTCGGTGAGGCCCTCGGCGACCCGCTTCTTGCCCAGGCGCCACACCTTCCCGGACGGGTGCCGGGGCTGGTTGTAGAAGACGAAGTCCTCGTCGGAGCGCACACGGCCGCCGGGACCGAGGAGCAGCGCGGAGGCGTCGACGTCCGGGACGCCCTGTCCGGGCGTCCAGCGCAGCACGGCCCGTACGGTGGTGGCTTCGAGCGGGACGTTCGACCCCTTGAGCATCGCGTGCGTCATACCGGTCATCCTGCCCTCTCGGTCCTGGCCACGACAACGCGGGGTGTCGGGGATTTCCCCGGGGGAACGCGTCCCGTCACCGGGAATTCACGCCCTGCGGGAACCCCGGACACAGGGCGGTACGTACTATTACCGGCCACCCGTCCACCACATCCACCAGCCTCACCTTGCGCCACGGGGAGCTCCATGCGTCATTTCGGGCACATCGCCCCTGAGGTGCGGCGTCGCCTCTTCCACCACGAGCCGTGCACGTTCACCGCGGACTCGCCGGCCCGGCTGCTCTCCGCGGCCCTGGGCGCCACCCTGTACAGCCCCGCCACCCGGCCCCGGCTCGCCGACGACGTCGTGAAGCAGGGCGCCCACGGCGTGGTGTCGATGGTGCTGTGCCTGGAGGACTCCATCGGCGACGAGGACGTGCCGGCCGGCGAGGAGAACCTGGTCCGGCAGTTCGCCGACCTCGACGGCCGGACCGCGGACGGGGGCCGGCCGGGCGTCGAGCTGCCGCTGCTGTTCATCCGGGTGCGCACCCCCGAGCAGATCCCCGACCTGGTCGGGCGGCTCGGCCCGGCGGTGCGGCTGCTGTCCGGGTTCGTGATCCCCAAGTTCACCGGCGAGCGGGGCGTCCCCTTCCTGGAGGCCCTGGCGGTCGCCGAGGCCGCCTGCGGCCGCCGGCTGTTCGCCATGCCGGTGCTGGAGTCGCCCGAGCTGCTGTACCGCGAGTCGCGCGTGGAGACCCTGGAGGGCATCTTCCGGGCCGTCGACAAGTACCGGGACCGGGTGCTGGCGCTGCGCCTGGGCGTCACCGACTTCTGCTCCTCCTACGGCCTGCGCCGGGCGCCCGACATGACGGCGTACGACGTCCAGATCGTCGCGTCCGTGATCGCCGACGTGGTCAACATGCTGGGCCGGGCCGACGGCACCGGCTTCACCGTCACCGGGCCGGTCTGGGAGTACTTCCGGGTGCCCGAGCGCATGTTCAAGCCGATGCTGCGGCACAGCCCCTTCCTGGAGGGGCAGGCGGTGGAGCTGCGCGAGAGACTGATCGAGCACGCGATGGACGGGCTGCTGCGCGAGATCACGCTCGACCACGCCAACGGCCTGCTGGGCAAGACCTGCATCCACCCGTCCCACGTGCCGGCCGTGCACGCGCTGTCCGTCGTCAGCCACGAGGAGTACAGCGACGCGGCCGACATCCTGCGCCCCGAGCGCGGCGGCGGGGGAGTGCTCAGGTCGCAGTACACCAACAAGATGAACGAGGTGAAGCCGCACCGCGCCTGGGCGGAGCGGACCATGCTGCGCGCGGAGGTCTTCGGCGTCGCGCACGAGGACGTGAGCTTCGTCGACCTGCTCGCCGCCGGCATACCCGGCTGAACCCCCACCCCACCCGTAGGGACGCATGAACAACGCAGTGAACAACGCGGTCTGGTCCGGCAGCTGGGTCGCCGAGCGGCTCGGGGTCGAGCTCGTGGGCGACCCCGGCCTGACGGAGCTGCTGGGGCTCGCCCTGCGGCGCAACCCCAAGCGGGCGCACCTGCTCGTGTCGAACGTGCTCGGCAAGCACGTCCCGCAGTCGCCGTCCGTGGTCTACGGCTCCGGGTTCGCCCTCGGCCGCCGGGTGCGCGAGCTGCTCGGCCCCGACGAGGCGGCCCGCGCGGTCGTCCTGGGGTACGCGGAGACCGCCACCGGCCTCGGCCACTGCGTCGCCGACGGCCTCGGCGGTGCCCCCTACCTGCACTCCACCCGCCGTCCGGTCCCGGGCGTCGCGCGGGCGGGCGGCTTCGAGGAGTCCCACTCCCACGCCACGTCCCACCTGCTGCTCCCCGAGGACCCGGCCCTGCTGGCCGGCGACGGGCCGCTGGTCCTGGTCGACGACGAGTTCTCCACCGGCAACACGGTCCTGAACACCGTCCGTGAGCTGCACGGACGGTACCCGCGGCGGCGGTACGTGGTGGTCGCCCTGGTCGACATGCGCTCGCCCGCCGACGCCGGCCGGCTGGCGGACCTCGCCCGGGAGATCGGCGCCCGAGTGGACCTCGTCGCGGCGGCCTCGGGCACGGTGCGCCTGCCGGAGGGGGTGCTGGAGAAGGGCCGGGAACTCGTGGCGCGCCACGAGGCGGCCGCCGGCCCGGAGCAGCCGGCCGCCGCGCCGCCCGCCCCCCGGACCCGGCTCACCTCCGTCGACCTGCGCTGGCCGCGCGGGCTGCCCGACGGGGGCCGGCACGGCTTCGGTCCGCACCACCGGGCCCGGCTGGAGCGCGCGCTGCCCGCGCTGGCCGCCCAGCTCGCCGAGGCGATACCCGGCGACGCCCGCCGCGTCCTGGTCCTCGGCTCGGAGGAGCTGATGTACGCCCCGCTGCGGCTCGCCCGCGAGCTGGAGCAGCTCGTCCCGGCCGAGGTCCGCTTCTCCACCACGACCCGCTCGCCCGTCCTCGCCGTCGACGACCCCGGCTACGCCATCCGCACCCGGCTGGTCTTCCCCGCTCACGACGACCCGGCCGACGGCCCGGGCGAGCGCTACGCCTACAACGTCGCCGGCGGCGGCTTCGACGCCGTGGTCGCCGTGGTCGACTCGGCCGGCGACACCCCCGCCCTGCACGCCCCCGACGGACTGCTCGCCCGGCTCGCCGCGCACGTGCCGCACGTGCTGCGGGCCGTCGTGCCGTCGTACGTCCCCGCGCCGCCGCGCCTCCCCGAAAGGACAGCCATGCTGCCCGCACCCCTCCGCGGTCCCGCCTTCTCCTCGTACGCGCCCGAGGAGGTCGGCTGGCTGCTCCAGGACCTCTCGGACGTGACGCTGGAGGCGCCGACCGAGGAGCGCGAGGAGGCCATCCAGAGCGGCGGCGCCCACTACGCCGAGTCGCTGCCGGTGGAGTACCAGCCCACCGAGCAGTACCAGCAGCTCTTCCACACCGCCCTGGAAGCCTCCGCGGCCCGCCTCGCGCACGCCGTCGGCGTCGTCACCGAGACGGTGATCGCCGAGCGGTCCCCCCGGCCCGTCCTGGTGTCCCTGGCCCGGGCCGGCACTCCGGTCGGCGTGCTGATGCGCCGCTGGGCCCGGCACCGGCACGGCCTGGACCTGCCGCACTACGCGGTGTCCATCGTGCGCGGGCGCGGCATCGACGCCACCGCGCTGCGCTGGCTCGCCGCCCACCACGACCCGGCCGACGTGGTGTTCGTCGACGGCTGGACCGGCAAGGGCGCCATCACCCGCGAACTGGCCGCCGCCGTCGAGGAGTTCGAAGCGGCCGGCGGGGCGAGCGGGTTCGACCCGGAGATCGCGGTGCTCGCCGACCCCGGTTCGTGCGTGCGCACCTACGGCACCCGCGAGGACTTCCTGATCCCCTCCGCCTGCCTCAACTCCACGGTGTCCGGGCTGATCTCGCGGACCGTGCTGCGCGCCGACCTGGTCGGCCCCGACGACTTCCACGGCGCGAAGTACTACCGCGAGCTGGCCGGCGCCGACGTCTCCGGCCTCTTCCTCGACGCGGTCTCCGCGCGCTTCGACGAGGTCGCCGACGCGGTGGACGGCGCGGTCAAGGAACTGCTGGCGAGCGACCGCACGCCCACCTGGGAGGGCTGGGCCGCCGTCGAGCGGATCAGCGAGGAGTACGGCATCCACGACGTGAACCTGGTCAAGCCGGGCGTCGGGGAGACCACCCGGGTGCTGCTGCGCCGGGTGCCCTGGAAGATCCTGGCCCGGGCCGGGGCGGGCGCCGACCTGGAGCACGTGCGCCTCCTCGCCGAGCAGCGCGGGGTGCCCGTCGAGGAGGTCGAGGGACTGCCGTACACCTGCGTGGGGCTGATCCACCCCCGCTTCACGCGCGGGGCGACCGGCGCCGACGGCAAGGCGGTGGCCCTCTGATGCCGGTGCTGGTGGCGAGCGACCTGGACCGTACGCTCATCTACTCCGCGGCGGCCCTGGCGCTGACCATGCCGGACGCCCGGGCGCCGCGGCTGCTGTGCGTCGAGGTGCACGAGAGCCGGCCGCTGTCCTACCTGACGGAGGCGGCGGCGCAGCTGCTGACCGACCTCGGGGACGCGGCGGTGTTCGTGCCGACGACCACCCGGACGCGCAAGCAGTACCTGCGCATCAACCTCCCCGGGCCGGCCCCGGCGTACGCGATCTGCGCCAACGGCGGGCACCTGCTGGTCGACGGCGTGACCGACCCCGACTGGCACGCGGGCGTGCTCGCCCGGCTGGCGGACGAGTGCGCGCCGCTCGCCGAGGTGCGGGCGCACCTGGAGGCGACCGCCGACCCGCTGTGGGTGCGCAAGCACCGCGTCGCCGAGGACCTGTTCGCCTACCTGGTGGTGGAGCGGGAGCTGCTGCCCGAGGAGTGGGTCAAGGAACTGGGCGCCTGGGCGGAGAACCGGGGCTGGACGGTGTCCTTGCAGGGCCGCAAGGTGTACGCGGTGCCCAAGCCGCTGACCAAGAGCGCGGCGGTGCGGGAGGTCGCGCGGCGGACCGGGGCGGAGCTGACGCTGGGCGCGGGGGACTCGCTGCTGGACGCGGACCTGCTGCTGGCGGTGGACCGGGGGTGGCGGCCGGGGCACGGGGAGCTCGCCGAGACGGAGTGGACGGCGCCGGGGGTGACGGCGTTGCCGGAGCGGGGGGTGGCGGCGGGGGAGCGGATCCTCCGGGAGTTCCTGCGGAGCGTGCGCGGGGGGCCGTCTGCCTGACGGCGGCGGGGCGCGGTCCGGGGTGGGGTGTCAGGTCGGCCGGCGGCTGTCCGTGCGTCGTGGCCGGTCGCGCAGTTCCCCGCGCCCCTGGGGGGCACGGGGCCTGCGGCCCCTGCCCCCGTCAGCCGCAGCAGCCGCCCCCGCAGCAGCCGCCGCCTCCGCCGCCCCCGGTCGGGCGGGGGGTGGACGCCGTGCCGCCGACGGCGACCGTGGAGAGGAGCTTGACGGTGTCGTCGTGGCCGGACGGGCAGGTCGCCGGGGCGGAGGACTCCGCCATGGGACGGGACAGTTCGAAGGTGTCGCCGCAGGTACGGCAGCGGTACTCGTAGCGAGGCATGGCCCCAGGCTAGCCACTGGGAGACGGGTGGGACGCCCGGTACCGCAGGTGTGACGCGTTCTGCCCGGTTCCTGTGTGGAGAGTTTGCGAAGGGCGCTGGTAATTTGATTGAGCCGCGAGGACCACGAGGTCGAGGGGATTCAGGGTTTGCGGCCGCGCTGCGGCAACTGACATCAAACCCTTGTACGTCTGTACGTCTGCCTGCGCGAGCAACAACGAGTGCGGAGGGAGGCGCGCAGTCGTGACCCAGGCAGGGCGAGGGAAGAACGACGAGGGCGGCGACGACGAGGTTCCTCTGGAACCGGACGCCACCATGCAGTTGAAGGTCCCGTCGCCGCCGCGACCGGACGAGACCATGCAACTGCGCGTCCTCCCGCCGGACATATCCGGAACTCCGGATGAGCCGGAGATATCGGACCCGTCCCGTTCCGCGCGCGGCCGCCGCAAGGCCGCCCAGCCCTCCCCCCGTGACCGCCTCGCCGCCGCCCTCGGCCCCCACCTCGCCCGGGCCTGGGCCGCCCTCGCCCCGGCCGTCGCCTTCCTCACCCCCTACCTGCGCCGCCTGCGCCCCCAGTACCCCCGCCCCGGCCGGGACGACTGGCGCCGCTGGATACCCTCCTGGCGGCAGTGGCTCGGCGGGATCCTCGGCGCGCTGGGCCTGAGCACCTTCTTCCTCGTCGTCGCCTACGCGGCCACCGACATCCCGGACAACCTCAACTCCTACGCCACCCAGCAGGACAACGTGTTCTTCTGGGCCGACGGCACCCCCATGGCCCGCACCGGCTGGGTGCAGCGCCAGGCCATGCCGCTGAAGGACATCCCCGAGGGCGTCCGCTGGGCCGTCCTCGCCGCCGAGAACGAGAGCTTCTACTCCGACCCCGGCATCTCCTTCAAGGGCATCACCCGCGCCCTGTTCCGCACCGTCGGCCAGGGCGACACCCAGGGCGGCTCGACCATCACCCAGCAGTACGTCAAGAACGTCTACCTGAACCAGGACCAGACGGTCAGCCGCAAGTTCACCGAGGCGATGATCTCCCTCAAGCTCGACAACAAGATGAGCAAGGACAAGATCCTCGAGGGCTACCTCAACACCAGCTGGTTCGGCCGCGGCACCTACGGCATCCAGCGCGCCTCCCAGGCCTACTACGGCAAGGACGTCAGCAAGCTCAACCCCTCCGAGGCCGCCATGCTCGCCTCCCTGCTCAAGGGCGCCGGCCTCTACGACCCGACCCTGGGCAGGGCCAACCACGCCCGGGCCGTGGAGCGCTGGTCCTGGATCCTGGACCGCATGGTCAAGATCGGCAAGCTGTCCCCGGCCGAGCGGGCGAAGTACCGGGCGTTCCCCGAGCCGCTCAAGCGGAACCCGCTGTACGACACCGGCCAGCAGAGCGACTACCTGGTCGAACTCGCCACCCAGTACGCCAAGAAGACCGGGCACATCTCCGACAAGGACTTCGACCTCGGCGGCTACCAGATCTACACGACGTTCGACAAGAACCGCGAGGCGCAGCTCACCGACGCCGTCACCAAGGCCCGCAAGAAGGCCCAGCGCGACGACCCGAAGACCGCCGCCGACGCCCACTACGGCGCCGCGTCCGTCGCCACCGACGGCCGCATCCTCGCCGTCCACGGCGGCCCCGACCACCGCAAGCAGGGCTACAACGAGTCCAACGCCACCACCGTCCCCGCCGGTTCGGCGTTCCTGCCGTTCGTGTACGCGGCCGGGCTCGAGCACGGCGTCCACAAGACCCGCGAGGGGCCGGCGACCCCGGTGACCGGCGAGTCGCTCTACGACGGCGACGACGGCGTGCCGGTGACCACGCCCGAGGGCCCCTACTGGGACCGCAGCGGCCGCAAGGTCGCCGCCCACAACGACGGCGGCACGTCGTACGGGCAGATCTCGCTGCACCAGGCGCTCGCCAAGTCGGTCAACACGCCGTTCATGCAGCTCGGCATGGACACCGGCCTGGCCAACGTCCGCGCCACCGCCCAGGCCGCCGGACTGCTGTCCTCCAGCCTCGGCGCGCAGGTGCCCGCGCTGTCCCTGGGCAGCTCCACGCCCAGCGCCATCCGCATGGCCAGCGGGTACGCCACGTTCGCCGCCGACGGCAAGCACACCGAGCCGTACTCGGTCCGCAAGATCACCCACAACGGCACCAAGGTGCCCCTGGAGATCCCCTCCGCCCGGCGCGCGATCGGCGCCGACACGGCCCAGGAGGTCTCCTCCGCGCTGCGGGACGCCTTCCGCACGGCCCACCCCGGCGCCGCCTCCGACACCGCCCAGGTCGCGGGCAAGGCCGGCACCACCGAGGACGACACCGCCGCCTGGTACGTCGGCACGGCCAAGGCCGTCTCCACGGCGGTCGTCGTCTACCGCATCGACCTCGCCAAGAGCCTCGAACCCCTGCCGCTCGAGGACGTGGCCGGAAAGTCCGGCGACGTCCCCTACGGCATCTGGTCAGGTGCCATGAGTCCGCTCGGCTGACCCCCGACGGCACCGCTTCCGCCCTGTCCCCAAGAGAATGAGCCGCACATGAAACACCCGTCGGGCCGCCGCCGCAAGGCCCGCGCAGCGCGCCATCCCGCGACCCGTCCGGGCTTCGTGTCCCTGGCGGCCGTCCTCGTGGTCGCCTCCCTGCTCACGGGCTACCTGGTGCTCTCCCGCTCCGACCACACCGCTCCCACGGCGTCGGCGAAGGACGACAAGGCGTCCGCGAAGCAGACCAAGGAGCCCGAGTGGGACGGCAAGACGCGGGTGCTCGGTGACGGCTCCACCTCCTACACCGGCCCCCAGACGGGGCAGTTGAAGCCGGTGCCGCTCAAGCCGGGCGAGAAACCTCCCCAGTTCGTCGTCTTCTCCTGGGACGGCGCCCTCCAGGGCGACGACCAGCTCTTCTCCCACTACCGGGAGATGGCCGAGGAGTACGACGCCCACATGACCTTCTTCCTCACGGGCATCTACCTGCTGCCCAAGAACAAGGCGAGCCTGTACTCCCCGCCGCAGCACCCCAAGGGCTCCTCGGCGATCAGCTACCCCACCGACGAGCACATCCGCACCACGCTCGAACAGCTCGCGAAGGCGTGGAAGGGCGGCAACGAGATCGGCACCCACTTCAACGGCCACTTCTGCGGCACCAAGGGCGGCGGCGACTGGAGCGTCCAGGAGTGGAAGAGCGAGATCGACCAGTTCTACGACTTCGTGGAGCACTGGAAGACCAACACCGGCTACACCGACATCGACCCGCTGCCCTTCGACTTCAAGAAGGAGGTCACCGGCGGCCGCGCGCCCTGCCTGGAGGGCCAGCCCAACCTGCTGAAGGCGGCCAAGGGTTACGGCTGGCGCTACGACGCCTCCTCCACCGGCGACTTCCAGATCTGGCCGGCGAAGAAGAACGGCCTGTGGGACTTCCCGCTGCAGCTCCTGCCGTACGACAACGGCAAGATCCAGGCCCTGTCGATGGACTTCAACTTCCTCTACAACCAGTCCGAGGGCGAGACCGACGGCGACCCGGCCAAGTACGCCCAGTGGCAGCAGATGACCACCGACTCCTACATGGCCGGCTTCAACCGCGTCTAC
>NZ_KQ948551.1:127850-146844 GCF_001514125.1 Streptomyces longwoodensis
ATGAAGGCCGTCGACGACGTCATCAAGAACGTCTGCACCAAGAAGGACGTCAAGTGCGTGTCCTTCAAGGAACTCGCCGACTGGATGGACGCGCAGAAGCCGGCCACCCTGGAGCGGCTGCGTTCCCTCGACCCGGCCCAGTCCCCGGACTGGTCGGCCGTCGTGCAGTGACGAACCCATAACGGGCCAGGTTCCACTTGGGCATCCCCCTTCACAAACGCCGCACACGGCATGCGAGGATTCCGGTCCCGGCATCCCTCGCCGGGGTAAGAGGGGAATCTCTAGTGAAGTCAAGGAAATTGAGCCGTACGCGGCGCCGCGCGACCATACTGACGGCGGCCGCCGCCTCGGTCGTCGCGGGTGTGGCGCTGCTGCCCAACTGGAGTGCGGGCGCCGCGGTCGTCGACGACCCGACGGTGGACGCGAAGACCAAGGCCACCTTCCAGAAGCTGGCCGACGCGTTCTTCACCGACCGCACGGACGCCCTGGTCGCCGGCGCGCAGAGCACACGCGACAAGCCGCTGACCTCCGGCTTCTCCGGTCACGTGAAGCTGTCGTCCGGACTGTCCCGCACCGAGGACAGCGCCCGGGACACGCTCGAGGGACGCAAGGACAAGCTGGCCTCGCTCGGCGAGGAGTACAGCAAGGCGAACACCGCCGTCACCCTGAACGCCACGCGCGTGGAGGGCCGCCGGGCCACCGTCGCGGTCACCGAGACCACGACCCTGACGTACGCCCAGGCCCGCGGCAACGAGCCCCGGACCACCGGGTTCCAGGCCGGTCACGAGCTGACCTTCAAGGCCGACCGGCACGGCAACTGGCAGCTCACCAACGTCAAGGACACCGACTCGGGCCTGGCGGTCAACACGCTGTCCAAGCCGGCCGTCAAGGCGCCGACCACCGCCGACGACGGCAACACGACGCCCGACGCCCCGCGCGCCGCGACCACCCGCAACCCGGTCAAGGTGCCGAAGACCGGCACCGCCTACGACTACAAGGCGATGGCGGCCTACGCCGAGAAGTACTGGAACGTCTACAACAAGGACTACCCGGACTTCAACGGCCACGGCGCCGGCGGCGACTGCACCAACTTCGTCAGCCAGTCCCTGAAGGCGGGCGGCTGGAAGCACGTGCCGGGCTACGTGTACGACTACACCAAGTGGTTCGGCACGGCCGACATCCAGTCCGACTCGTTCGTCGGCGTCAACGAGTGGTCCTGGTTCGCCCAGAACTCCAAGCGGACCACGCCGCTGGCGAACGTCTACCAGCTCGAGGTCGGCGACGTCCTGCAGATGGACTTCGACCGCGACGGGTCCAAGGACCACACGATGATCGTCACGGCCAAGAGCAACGGCGTGCCGTACGTGACGTACCACTCGAACAACACCTTCCGCCGGTCGGTGGCGAGCCTCGTCGCCTCGTACCCGACCGCGTACTACTACGCCTACCGCACCTGATCAGGGGGCCTGTTCGGGCCTGTTCAGGTTCGGGTACTCCTCCCGCCGCTCGCGCCCGCGGTCCTCGTCGGTCGCGAGCTCGGGATGGCGGGCCCGGAAGTACGGGTTGTCGTGCGGCAGGGACGAACCGACCCTGCCGTACATCCCGAACGTCATCAGCAGCAGCCCCACGACGAAGCTGAACAGGCAGTTCTGGATCTCGAACGCCAGGAAGTTGTAGTCGGTGTCCAGCAGGCTGAGGGTCAGGAAGCCGTTCACGATGAACAGCACGCCGAGCGTCATGTTCAGCGTGGACGCGAAGTTCCCGCCGATCACCATGCCGACGAAGAGCAGCAGCCCGACGGCGATCGACAGCCAGCTCAGCGCGCCGTTGGTGTTCAGGCCCAGCACGTGGTCGCCGCCGGTGTCGAAGGTGCCGATCTTGTCGAGGACGCCGAGGATGCCGAAGGCCACGAGGAACAGGCCCATCAGTCCGGCGCCGATCCGGTAGACCCTGTTCAGCCGGTGGTCGACCGGCAGGTGGTCGTTGAACCGGATGCGCTGCCGCGGCCCGGAGCGCACTGCGTGGGTGGCCATCTCCGCCTCCTTGCGTTCGGGGAGCCGAGCGCCCGCCCCGCACCGGCGACGGGCCCCGCGTCCCCTTCAGCATCCGCCCCCGCGCGTTCCGTAGCAAACGCCGCGTATGCCCGTGTATGCCCGCGTATGTCGCCTGAGCCGTGCATCCGGACCGCTCAGTGCGCGGCGCCCCGCTCCTCCCGGATGAGGGCCACGACCCGCGCCACCGTCTCGCGGACGGCCTCCGTCTCGGTCAGGAAGTGCCAGTAGTCGGGGTGCCGGCCCTCCAGCGTGCCGATCGCCCGCTCCAGCCGGGCCACGCCGTCGTCCAGCGGGCGCGCGTGCCGCGGGTCCGGGGTGTTGCGCCCCGTCATCGCCAGGCGCTGGGCGTCCCGGATCGCGAACCGGGTCCGCTCGATCTCCGCCCGCGGGTCCTTCTGCACGGCGTTGAGCCGGCTCAGCCGGTCCCCGGCGGCCGACACGGACTCGTCGGTGGCGTTCAGCAGCGCCCGCACCGTCGACAGCAGGGCGGTCGCGTCCGGCCAGCGCTGGGCGTCCCGGGCGGCGCGGGCTTCGGCGAGCTTCGCCTCGGCCTGCCGTACGTTCTGGGCGGCCTGCTCGGGCACGTGCTGGAGGTCCTGCCAGCAGGCGACCGTGAACCGGCGGCGCAGCTCGCTGAGCACCGGCTCCACCTGCCCGGCGCGGGTCGTCAGCGCCTGGGCGCGGGTGCGCAGCGACACCAGCCGGTGGTCGATCTCGGCGGCCCGCTCCGGCAGCCGCTCCGCCTCCGCGCGCACCGCCTCGGCCTCCCGGGCCACCCGCTCGGCCCGCTCCAGTGTCTGCGGCACACCGTGCCGGCCGGCGCCCTGGTTCAGCAGGGTCAGCTCCGGCGCGAGCGCGGCCAGCCGGGCGGCCAGGTCGTCGGCCCGCAGCCCCGCGGCCCGTACGGCGTCCAGCGCGTCGGAGGCGGCCCGCAGCGCCTGCCGGGCCCGCTCCACGGCGGGCGCCAGCCGGGCGAGCTGGGTCTCCGCCTTGCCGAGCAGCGGCGCGAGCCCCTCCGTGTACCGGTCCAGTTCGCCCCGGACGCGCTGGAGTTCGTCCTTGGCCCGGGTCAGCTCGGTGCGGGCCTGCGCGGCCGCCCCGGCCTCCAGGTCGTCCCGGTCGAGGTCGTGGGCGTCGACGGCGGCGATGTACCGCCCGCTGGCCTCGTCGATCCGCCGGCCGAGCGCCTCGAAGTCGGCGACCGCGCGCCGGGCCGCGGGCGAGTCGTCCACGGCCCTGATCGTCTCGATGGAGATGCGCAGGTCGCGCTGGGCGGTGTCCAGCTCGTAGAACGCGGTGGCCGCCGCGTCCTTCGCGGCCTGCGCCTCGGCCCGCTGGCCCTCGGCCCGGCCGCCGAACCAGCGCCGGGTGCCGCCGCCGGCGAACGCGGCGGGCAGCGCGAGCGCGGCCAGCAGGGGAAGGGCGACGGCGAGGGCGAGGGTGTCGCCCACGCCACGGCGGGCGCGGGACGCCCCCGGCGACGCGGCCTGCTGTGAAGGTGTCGCCGTCACATCCCTCTCCCGTGCCGTGATCAGCCCTGCCCGGTGTCATTCTCCCACCCGGTAGGGACGAACACACGGGCCGGTCAGTTCGCGCTGCGCACCGTGATGTGTCCGTCGCCGGTGCGGGCGGACACCACGTGCGCGCGGGCGGCGTCGTCGCGCGGCACGGACACGTCGACGCCGCCGTCCCCGCTGGAGGCGGTCACCTTGTAGGTCGCCCGGGGCAGCACCAGCGTCACCGAGCCGTCGCCCGCCACCGACTCGACCCGGTCCGGTACGGCGCTCAGCTCCAGGTGGACCGAGCCGTCGCCGCTGCGGGCGCTGACCCGGCGGGAGCCGACCTCGGCGCGCAGCGAGCCGTCGCCACTGCGCAGCTCCAGCGGGCCGGTGGTGTCCGTGACCCGCACCGAGCCGTCCCCGGTCCGGATGCTCAGCGCGTCCCGGAACCCCCGGGCCCGTACACTGCCGTCGCCGTCCACGACCCGTACGGCCACCCCGCGGGGCACCTCCACGCGGTGCCGGGCCGCGCAGTCGGCGACCACGCCCGAGCAGTGCAGGCGCAGCGTCAGCCGGTCGTCCTCCATCGACCAGGTCACCTTCGGGTCGCTCCCGACCAGCACGGACCCCTCGAACCAGCGGGTGACCCGCACGCGCCCGGCCGGGTGCGCGTCGCCGGCCACGATCTCCAGGGAGGAGTCGTCGGAGTCGACGGTGAGGGTACGGCCCTGCAGCGCGAAGGCACGGTGCTCGGGGTGCTGGTCCTCGCCCGCGTCGGCCCCGCAGGCGGTGGCCGTGGCCAGGAGCAGCGCGGCGGCGCCGAGGGCGAGGCCGGCGCGGGCGGCGCGGCCGGGCGTGAGACGGGAGCGGGTCATGGTGGGTCCCCCCTGGGTCCTGCGGGTGTCCGGCGGTTGTCCGGCGTCCTGCCCCCGACGCTAGGGACCCGGGGCCCGCGGCACGATCCGGCGGCCTCCCGGACCGGGGGTGGGGGAAACCCCCGCAAGGGCCCGCCCACGGCCGCCGATACGGGTTTGCGGTCCCCTGGCCCGGGCCATGTAGGCTGTCGACTCGTCCTGGGCGCGTAGCTCAGGGGTAGAGCGCCTGCCTTACAAGCAGGATGTCGGCGGTTCGAAACCGTCCGCGCCCACCAGGATGACCCACCGGACGCCCCGGCCCTCGTCGGCCGGGGCGTTCTGCATGGCGCTGCGGCCGTGGGTCAGCAGGTCTCGTCGTCCTTGACCGCGTACAGGGTGACCAGGGTGTCCGTGGGGTGCGTGCCGGGCCCGGGATCCTGGCTGCAGACGGTCCAGTTGCGGTCGTAGATCTGGAACCGCCCCTGGCCGCTGGCGTCTTGGTCGTCGAGGACGTAGAACCCGGCGGCCTGCGCGGCGTCCTGTGCGGCTTGGAGGTCCTGGCCGACGAGATCGGGCAGGGTCGCGGTCTCCGGGGCGCCGGTGTCCGCGCTGGGCTTCTTGACGCTGTCGGCGGGCTCGGTCCTGCTCTTCTTCGGCTCCTCCGTCTTCACGGGTGCGCTGGGCGGCTCGGCCGTGCCGGGCTCGGCGGTGACGGCCGGCCTGTCGTCCTGGGTGCCGGTGGCCGCGGGCTTCACGTTCGCCGTGTCCTCGGCGGGGTCGTCACTCTTGCCGCCGACCACCGCGCCGATCACGCAGATCACGAGGAACAGGCCGACGAGTCCGGCGCAGCCGAACCCGACGATCTTTCCCGCACCGGACTTCTTCGGTTGCGGCGGAAACCCGGCCGGCGGCTGCGGAGCGCCCCACCCGGGCTGCTGCGGCGGGTGCTGCGGGTGCTGCGGGTGCTGCTCCGGCTGGTGCTGCGGGTACTGCTGGCTCACGCGTCCCCCACGGGATAGATGTGTGTTGCACGTGTGCGACTGGTGTGGGGGGCGTGTGGTTGCTTCGGGAGGAAGAAGTTCACCTGATCGTGACCGGGGGTGTCGGCGAGCGCTCGGGCTCCTGAGCAGGGCGTCAGGCGTCCTCGTCGGGTGGGATCTCGTGGGCGTGCTTGAGCTGGGTGCGGGCCTCCACCCGGTCGGCGGTCGCGACCTCCTGCCAGAAACGGTGGCAGGTCACGAAGACCGCCAGCTCGTGCTCGCGGCGCCGGAGCTTCTCCACCTCGGCCTGTTCGTCGGCCGTCCAGCCGGGGGAGGCGGGGCGCTCCACCTTCCGCCAGCCGCCGTCGTCGCTGAACCCGTCCAGGGGCTCCACCGACCAGGGCAGCCGCTTCAGCAGGGCCGACAGCTCGGCCCTGACCTGATGCAGCTCCTCCTGACCGGCGCGCAGGTCGCTCGGAAAGTCATAGGTCGTAGCCACGCGCTAATGCTACGCCTGTTCGAATTTGGGTCGCGAGTTCCTTCCGGTGGTTCATGCGATCGAGTGGCGGCGGCCCGCTCCCCGCTCGCTTCCCGCCTGCGGACCCGTTGTCAGACCCCTCGCCTACGGTGGTGCCATGGATCACAGCGGCGGGGAACGGGTGCGGCTGGTGCCCTGGGCGCAGGGGGACTTCTGGCTGCTGGAGCGGGCCAACACCCCGGAGATGACCGCCCACCTGGGCGGGCCGGAGTCGCCGGAGAAGCTGGCCGACCGGCACCGGCGGTACCTGGCGCTCGACGCGGGCCGGATGTACCGGGTCGAGCTGGAGGGCACCGGCGAGACGGTCGGCTCGATCGGCTACTGGGAGCACGAGGGGGAGGACGGCACCGTGTGGGAGACGGGCTGGGCCGTGCTGCCCGAGTTCCAGGGGCGCGGCCTGGCCGCGGTGGCGGCCCGCGCCCTGGTCGAGGCGGTCCGGGAGGCCGGCGGCCACCGCTCCCTGCACGCCTACCCGAGCGCGGACCACCCCGCGTCCAACGGCGTGTGCCGACGGGCCGGCTTCACCCTGCGCGGCCAGCTCGACTTCGAGTACCCGAAGGGCCACTGGCTCAGATCCAACGACTGGGCCGTGGACCTGCGCCCCGACGAGCCCTAGGGGGTCCGGCCCGTCCGGCCGGCCCCCGCTGTCACGCCCGCGTGCGCTCCCCGAGGTCCGCCACCACCCGCTCGGCCACCGGCACCGGCACCCCGTGCCGCCGTGCCGCCCGCAGCAACGCCCCGCCGATCGCGTCGAGTTCGAGGGCGCGGCCCGCCTCGGCGTCGCGCTGCATGGACGACTTCATGCCGGCCGGGAAGCCGTCGTACCGGGCGAGGGCAGCGGCCGGGTCGGCCGGGGCGCCGTCGGCGGTGCTGACCGCGGCCGTCTCCGTCACCAGGGCGGTCAGCTCGTCGCGGTGACGGGTGCGGACCTCGCCGAGGGGGAGGCCGTAGCGCGTGGTGAGCAGCGCGAAGGGGGCGAGGAAGGCCATCTTCGCCCACAGCGCGGCCTTTTCGTCGGGCAGCACCCGGGTGGTGGGTCCGGCCGCCGCGAGCACCGGGGCGAGCGCGTCGAGGCGGGGCCGCGGCACCGGGTCGCCGGTCAGGTCGACCTCCACGAAGGGGCTGGTGTGCTCGACGACGCCCGGGGCGACGCGGGTGGACTCCACGCGGATCACGGCCGGGGCGACCCGGTCCGGGCGGTGGTGGGCGCGCAGCAGCGCGGGGTGCTCGACGCCGTTGAGGAACGGCACGAGGAGCGCGTCGCCCAGGGCGGAGGAGGGGATGCGGTCCAGAGACGCCTCCAGCGCAGTGTGCTTGACCGCGATCAGCACCGCGTCGGGCTCGGCGCGCAGCACGGTGTCCGCCTCCACGCGGGCCGTGAACGCGCCGAACCGCGCGCTGCGCACCCGGATGCCGTCGGTGTGCAGGGTCTCGGCCGTCTCCGGCCCGGCCAGGCAGATCACCCGGTGTCCGGCCCGGGCCAGCAGCGCGGCAAGCAGTCCGCCCACTCCGCCGGGGCCGAGGACGGCCACCGTCGTCCGGTCGTTCGTCATGCGGGATCCTCTCGTCGGTCGGCCCCCTCCACCGGGTGGCCGCCGCCGACGATCATGCCAGCCGGGCTGTCGCCGTGTGCCCGGGCGGGCGAGACTGGGGGCATGTGCCGCAGCATCAAGACCCTTCGACCGCCCGCCCTGCCCGAGGAGGCCACGGAGGAGGACATCCGCGCCGCCGCCCTCCAGTACGTCCGCAAGGTCTCCGGCTTCCGCGCCCCGGCCGCCCACAACCGCGAGGCGTTCGACCGCGCGGTCCAGGCCGTCGCCGACGCGACCGCGGAACTGCTCGGCGACCTGGAGGTACGCGGGGCCCCGGCCCGGCGGGCCTGACGCCCTGGAGGGCGTCGTCCCCGAGGCGGTGATCCCCGGGGGCGGGTGCCGGGCGCGCGGGGGTCAGGCCGCCGGGCTGCGCCGCACCAGGAACGCGGCCAGGCCGCCCGCGCCGAACAGGGCCACCACCGAGACGCCCGTCGCCAGCCAGGTCGCCCCGAGCCAGTGCGCGCCGAGGTAGCCCAGCGCCACGCTGTACGCCGCCCAGGACAGTCCCGCGATGACCGACCAGGGCACGAAGTCGCGGGCCCGGCGGTGCGCCGCGCCCGCGATCAGGGAGACGACGGAACGCCCGGCCGGCGCGAACCGGGCCAGGACCATCAGCGGCCCGCCGCCCCGCGCCAGCGCCTGGCCGAGACGTTCCTGCGCGGTGGTGAGCCGGCGGGAGCGGGCGATGGCCCGGTCCAGGCGCTCACCGCCCCGCCACGCGAGCCGGTAGGCGACCAGGTCGCCCGCCACGGACGCGGTCGTCGCGCACAGGATGATCACCAGTACGTCGGGCACGTCGTTCGGTACGACGTGCCCGGCACCGGCTCCCGCCCCGGCGGCGGAGCCCGCCGCCGCGGCCGTGGCCGCCGTGATCACCAGCACTCCGCTGGGCAGCAGCGGCAGGAACACGTCGAGGAGCACGGACAGGGCGATCAGCCCGTAGATCCATGGGCTGCCGGTCAGCGACCCCACACTTTCCAACACCGAGACTCCCCGTGACTCCCCCGTACGGCCGCACGAGCCGCTGCGTCGCGAGGGAGCGGCAGGGGCGGCCAGTGACAGCCATACAGCGTACGCCCGCGGTGTGACAGGAGGGTCACGGGGGCCTCGTGTGTTGGACACGCATCGTCACCGGGCGGGGGGTGACCCCCCGTCAGACGGTGACCGCGGCCTCCGGGGCGGCCGGCACGGGCTCGGGCACCGCGCGCCGGGCGACCAGCCGGTCCAGGCCGAGCGCGCCCGAGCCGGTGAACACCAGCAGCAGGAAGGCCCAGCAGAACATCGCCGACGGCTCCCCGCCGTTCTCGATGGGCCACAGGGCGCCGCGCGCGTGCACGTCGAAGTAGGCGTACGCCATGGAGCCCGAGGCGAGGAACGCGGCCGCGCGGGTGCCGAGGCCGAGCAGCACCAGGCTGCCGCAGACGAGCTGGATGAGGGCCGCGTACCAGCCGGGCCAGGTGCCGGCGTCGAGCGCGCCGCCGTCGGTGCCGACGGCACCGCCGAGGACGCCGAAGAGCGAGGCGGCGCCGTGGCAGGCGAAGAGCAGGCCGACGACGATGCGGAACAGGCCGACGGCATAGGGCTGGGCGCTGTTGAGGCGTCCGGTCATGCGGGGGCTCCTTCGGTTCGGACGGTCGGCCGGTCACGGGGGACCGGCCGGTGGGGGGCGTGCTGTACCGAGGGAGGACCCACGCTAGGGAGCGCCGATGTTGCTTGCAAGTTCAACATTGGGCCATCGTCACGCCCGCCACGGAACGGACACCTCCGCCGTCCGCGCACGTGGGACGCCCGGCGCGACGACGGCCGCGTCCGAAACCCTGTCCGAAAGGCCGGTGACACCGACCGGTCCGAGGCGCCGGCACCCACGGTCCGAGGCACCGGCCCCCACCGGTCCGAGGCACCGGCACCCGCCGCTCTAAGGCGCCAGCACCGACCCGTACACCTCCCCGAGGCTGCCGTCCTGGCGGGCCTGCTCCAGCCGCAGGCGGGCCGAACGGCCGCGCAGGGTCAGCGTCATGAGCTGGTTGCCGAACCAGGGACCGCCCGTCCTGCGCCACGTCACCGGCGGCCGCTCGCAGCGCCCGTGCCGCCGCAGCAGCCGCCCGAACGCCCGGGCCGGCGCGCTCCAGCCGAGGCGGAAGCCCCATCTGATCGACGCCGGGACGGAGTTGTGGACCGGCGAGCAGGTCAGCTGGAGCACCCGGGCGTCCGGCTCCCCGTCCGGCCAGTGCGGCTCGGCCACGTACGCGTGGTGCACGTCCCCGGAGAGCACCAGGATCGTGGCCGGGGCCCCGTCCCCGGTGCCCGTCTCGGCCAGCAGCGCCGCCAGGTCGGCGAAGGACCGCGGGAACGCCGCCCAGTGCTCCAGGTCGGCGCCCCGCCGCAGCCACTCCCCGAACCGCGCCCAGCGCCCGTCGCGCCCGCCGCGCTCGCCCCGGCTCAGCGCCGCGTCCCAGGCCTCGGCGTCGTGCACCAGGTGCGGCAGCAGCCACGGCAGCGAGGTGCCGACCAGCAGGTGGTCGTAGGACTCGCGGTCGGTGAGCGCCTCGTCGCGCAGCCACTCCTCCTCGCCGGGGTCGAGCATCGCGCGCTCGTCCTCGGCCAGCACGCGCGCGGCCCGGCTGTCCACCATCAGCAGCCGCACCCGGCCGAAGTCGCGCCGGTAGCTCCAGCGCACGGACTCCGGCTCGGCGTCGGCGCGTTCGGCGAAGTCCCGCAGTATGTCGGTGGCGTCGTCGGCCGCGCGGACGGCGGCGTAGAGCGGGTCGGTGGCGAGGTCGGCGGGGGAGAGGTTGCCGAGGTGCTGGTACACCCAGTACGAGGTGAGGCCGCCCAGCAGCCGCTCCCGCCACCAGGGCGTGGCCCGCATGTCGGCGAGCCAGGAGGCGGAGGTGTTCCAGTCGTCGATCAGGTCGTGGTCGTCGAAGATCATGCAGCTCGGCACGGTCGACAGCAGCCAGCGCACCTCGGGGTCGAGCCAGGACTCGTAATAGAGGTGGGTGTACTCCTCGTAGTCGGCGACCTGGCTTCCGGGCGGCTCGCTCAGGTCGCGGCGGGCGGCCAGCCAGCGCCCGGTGGCGTCGGAGGTCTCGTCGGCGTAGACCTGGTCGCCCACCAGGAGCAGCACGTCGGGCCGCTCGCCGTCCGGGTCGGCCGCGATCCGGGTCGCGAGGGCGTCCAGGGCGTCCGGGCCGACCGGGTCCTTCTCGTCGGCCGCCGGGGCGGCCCAGCGGCACGAGCCGAAGGTCACGCGGACCTCGTCGCCCTCGGCCGGGGTGTGGAGCACCGACGGCGGGAACCGCGAGTCCGGCTCCGGCCACACGCGCGTGTCGTCGAGGTACACCTCGTACGCCGTGGTGGTGCCCGGGGTCAGGCCGGTGACCTGCACCAGCGCGTAGTGGTGCCCCGACACGTGGAAGGTGCGGGCCGTGCCCACGACGCCGTCCGCGCACCGTACCTCGACCGCACAGGGACGGCTCGTCTCGACCCACACGGTCGCGCTCGTGCCGTCCACGTACCTCAGCAGGGGACCCAGCCTCAGTTCACCCACACACGCCTCCTCCGTCGCCCCGTACGGTACGCAGCGACGGAGGGCCGCGGCGAGGATCGGGGTCAGCAGTTGTTCAGGTACCCGGTCAACGCGCTTTTCTCGGCGGAGTCGACGGACAGGCCGTAGTAGTACTTCACCTGCACCCAGGCGCGGACGTACGTGCAGCGGTAGGAGCTGACGGACGGCATCCAGGTGGCCGGGTCCTGGTCGCCCTTGGCCTGGTTGACGTTGTCCGTGACGGCGAGGAGCTGCGGGCGGGTCAGGTCGTTGGCGAAGGACTGGCGGCGGGAGGTGGTCCAGGCGCTCGCGCCGGAGTCCCAGGCCTCGGCGAGCGGGACCAGGTGGTCGATGTCCAGGTCGGAGGCGGCGGTCCAGGTGGCGCCGTCGTACGGGGAGTACCAGCTGCCGCTGGTCGCGGCGCACGAGGAGTCGGTGACGACGTTCGAGCCGTCGCGCTTGAGGACGGTCTCGCGGGTGTTGCAGGTGCCGGAGATGGTGATCCAGAGCGGGAACAGGTCGCGGCTGTAACCGGTGCGGTTCTCGGCGGCGACGGTGAGGCTCGCCAGGTAGGTGCGGGCGGTGGCGGCGCTGACCGGCGTGGGGAGGGCCGCGGACGCGGTCGGCGGGTTGAACAGTGCCGCGGAGGCTATGAGGCCGGTGAACGCCGCGAGTATGCTCAGCCGTCGACGCGCGTAGAGCTTCGGCATGCGAACTCCCTTGGGGTGGTGGGGTGGTGGAGCGCGAGCGGGGGGAATGCTCGTCGGCCCGTGTTGCCGGGCGATGAGCGCTCGGTGAGAAATTAGTGACGCGTACATGACATGACAAGGCCGGTGGCGGAACGATCTCGTACACTGGAGGGCGCAGAAGGGGAGTAGCTCTTCGCCGGACCGTCGACATACTGCTCAGCCAGCCTGAGCCGGCGCCCGGAGGCGGATCCCGTACGGATCGGCCAGCGAGACCTTCGGCAAGCAGTGCACGCCCGTGCCGCACGGCACGGGTGACACGTGTGCTGTCCTGCCGAGGCGTCCGGTTCGTGGAGACTGCGCACTCTCGGTGGGGCCGCGCCCGACCGATTGAGGAACCTTGATCAGCCTGACCGTCACGGCGCTCGTCTTCGGCGTCGTCTTCCTCGCCGAACTCCCGGACAAGACCGCCCTCGCCGGCCTCGTCCTCGGCACCCGCTACCGCGCGTCCTACGTCTTCGCCGGGGTCGCCGCCGCGTTCGCCCTGCACGTCGCGCTCGCCGTCGCGGCCGGGAGCGTGCTGACGCTGCTGCCGCAGCAGATCGTGCACGCGCTGACCGGTGTGCTGTTCCTCGGCGGGGCCGCGGTGCTGCTGATGAAGAAGGGCGAGGACGACGAGGAGATCCGCAGCCCGGAGAACCAGTCCTTCTGGAAGGTGGCCGGCGCGGGCTTCATGCTCATCCTGGTCGCCGAGTTCGGTGACCTCACCCAGATCATGACGGCCAACCTCGCGGCCCGTTACGACGACCCGCTGTCCGTCGGCCTCGGCGCGGTGCTCGCGCTGTGGGCGGTGGCCGGGCTCGGCATCGTCGGCGGGAAGGCGCTGATGAAGCGGGTGCCGCTGAAGCTGATCACGCAGATCGCGGCCGTGCTGATGCTGGCCCTGGGCGTGTGGAGCCTGTGGGAGGCCGTCACCGGCTGAGCCGTACGCGGCTGAACGTCCGGTGAACGGTTCCCGGGGCCGGTGGCGCGGGAGGGGGGTTGTTTTGTACCGTGGAGAAACAAAGTGGCCCCCGCCCGTTTTCCCTGACCGGCGGGCGGGGCCGCTCTGTCCCCGGCGGACCGTCCCCGTGGCCCGCCCCCGCGTCCCACCAGGAGCTGCCGATGACGGCGACCACCGTGCTCACCGCCCGTGCCCTGCTGCTCGACATGGACGGCACCCTGGTGAACTCCGACGCCGTCGTGGAGCGGGTCTGGCGGCGCTGGGCCGACCACCACGGCCTGGACGGCGACGAGGTGATGAAGGTCGTCCACGGGCGCCAGGGGTACGCCTCGATGGCGGTGCTGCTGCCCGGGCGGCCGATGGAGCGCAACCACGCGGACAACGCCCGGATGCTGGCCGAGGAGACGGCCGACCTGGACGGCGTCGTGCCGGTGCCGGGGGCGGGGGAGTTCCTCGCCTCGCTGGTGCGGCTGGGTGTGCCGCACGCGCTGGTGACGTCGGCGGACGTGCCGCTGTCCACGGCGCGGATGGGGGCGGCGGGTCTCGGCCTGCCCGCGGTGCGGGTCACTGCGGAGTCGGTCGGCGCGAGCAAGCCGGACCCCGAGGGCTTCCTCAAGGGCGCGGCGGAACTCGGCGTGGACCCGGCGGACTGCGTGGTCTTCGAGGACTCGGGCGCCGGCATCTCGGCGGGCCGCGCCGCGGGGATGCGGGTGGTCGGGGTCGGTCCGCGGGCGGCCGTGCACGGGCCGGACGCGGTGGTGCGGGACCTGACGCGGGTACGGGTGGAAGCGGCGGCGGACGGGTTCGCGCTGCACGTCGGCTGAGCGCGGCGGGTCGTTTGAGCGCGGCGGGTCGGGTGAGCGCTGCGCGTCGGCTGGGCGCGGCGGGTCGGGTGAGCGCTGCGCGTCGGCTGGGCGCTGCGCGTGGGCTGGGCGCGGCGAGTGGGCTGGGCGCGGCGGGTCGGTTGAGCGCGGTGCGTCGGCCGAGCGCGGCGGGTCGGTTGTGCGCGCCTTGGCCGGGTGGCCCGGCCGCGGGGGCCGGCGAACCCGCCCCCGCCCCCGCCCTCCGGGCCGCGCTCAGCCATCGGCGGCGCAGGCCCTAGCAGGCCCCGAGGTCCTCCCAGACGCCCCACTGGCCCGTGGTGCCGGGCTTGTCGCCGGTCACCCACCACTTGGCACGCCAGGTGTGGCCGCCGTACGTGACGGTGTCGCCGCCGTTGTAGACCCGTGCCGGGTCCCAGGCCGCCACGGTGCAGGTGGTGCCGCCCCCGCCGCCGCCACCCGTGCCGCCGCCCCCGCCCCCGGTGCCGCCGATGTTCACGTCGACGCAGGAGTAGAACGCGTTCCCGGTGTCGGCGATGTTCCAGACGGCGAGCACCTTCTGACGGCCCGTGAAGCTGCCGAAGTTCACCTGCTGGCTGACGTCCGCGGCCGGCTGCTGGTTGCGCCCGTCGAACTCGGCGATCTTCTGGCCGCCGATGAAGTACTGCCAGTTCGAGGTCGAGTGCCGGGCCGTGTTGTGCCAGGTGAACGTGGCCGTCGTGCCGACCGGGGTGACCTTCCAGGCCTTGCTGTCATTGTCCAGCTCGGCGTACTCGGCGTGCCCGCCGCTGCAGCTCTGCAGCCCCTTGGGGCCCTCCACGCTCTGCGGCTCGTACTTGATCTGGCCGCAGTCGACCAGGCCCTGGGCGCACTGCTCCTGGCGGCTCGTGGGCAGGGTCACCCAGCCGTGGGCGACGGCCGAGCTCGCCGGAAGGCTGACGGCGAGCACGGGTGCGGCGAGTGCGCCGATCACGAAAGCCGTTCGCCTTTTCATGTCCATGACATATCTCCCTCGGGATCTGACGCCGACTAGGTCTAGACCATAGCCCGGCCCGTGGCGGCCCGGTCAAGGGTGACTGTGCGGTAATCGGCGAAGGGTGAACGCTGTCCGGACGCGGTCCAGTCGGCCGGTACGTGCCCTGTACAGGGAGGGTCTGCCCGGGGGCTCCCCGAGGGGTCCCGATTGGTCTAGTCCCTTCTTGGTCCAGACCATTGACCCACCCCGGGGCGGGCGCTATTCCAGTAGGCGGCAAGTCCCCGTCCCAGCACGGGACATCGGCCCTTCCCCACACACACCTGGACTGACATGAGACGAGTGCGTCCCTTCCGCGCGGCCCTCGCCGCAGCCGCCACCGCGGCCGCCGCCGTGGGCCTCGCCCTCACGGGAACCGGCACCGCCCAGGCCGCGACGCCCCTGCCGACCCACGTGTTCGCGCCCTACTTCGAGGCGTGGACCGGCGAGAGCCCGGCCGCCCTGGCCGCCCAGTCGGGCGCCAAGCACCTGACCATGGCGTTCCTCCAGACCGCCACCAAGGGCTCCTGCACGCCGTACTGGAACGGCGACACAGGCATGCCGATCGCCGCCTCGACCTTCGGCTCGGACATCAAGACGATCCAGGCCAACGGCGGTGACGTCATCCCTTCGTTCGGGGGGTACACGGCCGACACCACCGGCACCGAGATCGCCGACAGCTGCACCGACGTGCAGCAGATCGCCGCCGCGTACGAGAAGGTCATCACGACCTACGACATCTCGCGGCTCGACATGGACATCGAGGTCGACTCGCTCGACAACACCGCGGCCATCGACCGCCGCAACAAGGCCATCAAGCTGGTCCAGGACTGGGCGGCGGCCAACGGGCGCAAGGTGGAGATCTCCTACACCCTGCCGACCACCACGCACGGGCTCGGCGACACCGGCGAGGCGCTGCTGCGCAACGCGGTCGCCAACGGCACCCGGGTCGACGTCGTGAACCTCATGACGTTCGACTACTACGACAACCAGCCGCACGACATGGCGCAGGACACCCAGACCGCCGCGCAGGGCCTGTACGACCTGCTCGCCCAGCTGTACCCGGGCAAGACGCCGGCGCAGCTGTGGAACATGGTCGGCGTCACCGAGATGCCGGGCGTCGACGACTTCGGCAAGGCGGAGACCTTCACGCTGGCCAACGCCCGGACCGTGTACGACTGGGCCGTCGCCAAGGGCATCAACACCCTGTCCTTCTGGGCGCTCCAGCGGGACAACGGCGGGTGCCCGGGCGGGGCGGCCGCGGACAACTGCTCGGGCATCGCGCAGAACACGTGGGACTTCACGCACGTCTTCGCGCCGTTCACCGGCGGCACCAGCACCCCGTCCAACGACTTCTCCGTGGCGCTCACCCCGGCCTCCGGGACGGTGACGGCCGGCCAGTCCGCCACGGCCACCGTGAAGACGGCCGTCACGGCGGGGAGCGCCCAGAGCGTGAAGCTCAGCGTCAGCGGGGCCCCGGCGGGCGTCACCGCCTCGCTCAGCCCCACGTCGGTCACCGCGGGCGGCACCTCCACGCTCACCCTGGCCACCACCTCGGCGGCGGCCTCCGGCACCTACACGGTCACCGTGACCGGCACGGGCACCACGGGCAGCCACGCGGCCACCTACTCCCTGACCGTCACCGGCGGCACCGGCAACCAGTGCACCGCCGCCCCGTGGGCCAAGGACAAGGTGTACACGGGCGGCCAGCAGGTCTCGTACAAGGGCCACACCTGGAAGGCCAAGTGGTGGACGACGGGCGAGGAGCCCGGCACCACGGGCGAATGGGGAGTCTGGCAGGACCTCGGCACCTGCTGACCCACTGGGACGACCGTGCCGGCCGCGACCCGTACCGAGGGGGGCCGCGACCGGCACGGCCCCCTGTCGACGCCGGGCACCGTCACCCACCCCAGGGGCGCGGGGAACTGCGCGACCGGCCACGACGGCGCCGCGCCAAAACCACCCGCCGTCGTGTCATCCCGCCTGCGTCTCCCCCTCCAGCCGCGCACGCGTCACCGCGCCGTACACCCCCGGCTCGTCCTCCTGGATGCCGCGCCACCACTGGAACGTGCGGACGCCGTTCTCGACCTGTTCGTCGTAGCTGCCGTCGATGTCGCCGCCGTACAGGCCCACCTGCCGCAGCCGGGTCTGGAGTTCCGCCACCTCCGGGCCCTTGTCGCCGCGGCGCAGCGCCGTCGCCCGCCCGTTGTCCGGGCCGGAGGCCGACGGGGTCGGGGCCGAGGCGGTGGCCGACGGGGACGCCGGCCCCGAGGGCGAGCGGGACGGCGACGGGGACGCGCTGGACGCCGACGGGCTCGGCGACGCGCTGTCGCTCGCCGACGGCGACGGGGAGTCGGAGGCCGAGGGGGACGGGGAGGCCGTCCCGGTGGCGGACGCCGCCGCCGACGACGGACTGTCCGACGGTCCGGGCACGGCCGCCCGCACGTCCCGCGGGGCCGCCGTGTCCCGGGTCGGCGTCTCGTAGGAGAACAGCCCGCTCGCGAACCCCGCCGCGGCCGCCACCGCCACCACCGCCCCCGCCGCCACCAGCAGCAGCGTCCCCCGGCGCCGCCTGCGCGGCTCGGACGCGGGATCCCCGGCGGGCTCACCCTCCTCGAACAGCTCCAGGTCCTCCGCGCCGGCCCCCGCCGGCGCGGCCGGCACCGCCCGCAGCGGCATCGTCGGCTCGGCCGGGACCCCGCCCGAAGCCCCCGAAGCGCCCGACGCACCCGGCCCCGCCGCACCCGCCTCACCCGGTTCGCCCAGCCGCCCGTACTCGACGTACGGCCGCACCCGCAGCGGGTCGAAGTCCTCGGCCGCCGCGACCTCCGCCGTGCGGGTCTCGCGCACGGCGTCGGAGGTGCGGCGCGCGCAGGCGCAGGACGGCGTGTGGTCGGCCGCGCGTGGCGCACCGCACTCCGGACACGGATGCCCCAGCGGTCCGCGCGGGCCGTTCGGCTCGTTCACGTGTTCGCCCCTCCCCATGCAAGCTCCAGAGATTATGCAGATCCTCCACACGGACCCCCGCCCGCGGTCCCCGGAATTCCCGCTTCCAGCAGGACTCGACGGGCCATTACGGGACACACCCACCACGATGGAACTGTCACGACAGTCACGACGGCCGGCACGGCCCGGGAGGTCTCGATGGCCTTGGATGCGCACGCCCGCACCGAGGATCCGCGGCGGGAGCAGGTCGCCGGCAACGTCCTCGTCTCGATCGGCGCCCTCCTGCTCGGCATGCTGCTCGCCGCGCTGGACCAGACGATCGTGTCGACCGCGCTGCCCACGATCGTCAGCGACCTCGGCGGTCTGGAGCACCTGTCCTGGGTGGTGACCGCGTACCTGCTGGCCTCGACCGCGGCGACCCCGCTGTGGGGCAAGCTGGGCGACCAGTACGGGCGCAAGAAGCTCTTCCAGGCGGCCATCCTGATCTTCCTCGTGGGGTCCGCGCTGTGCGGTATGGCGCAGGACATGCCGCAGCTCATCGCGTTCCGCGCCGTCCAGGGCCTGGGCGGCGGCGGGCTGATGGTGCTGTCGATGGCGATCGTCGGCGACATCGTGCCGCCCCGCGAGCGCGGCCGCTACCAGGGCCTGTTCGGCGCGGTGTTCGGCGCGACCAGCGTCCTCGGCCCGCTGCTGGGCGGGCTGTTCACCGAACACCTCAGCTGGCGCTGGGTGTTCTACATCAACCTGCCCGTCGGCGTCGTCGCGCTCGCCGTCATCGCGGCCGTGCTGCACATCCCGCGCAAGGGCACCCGGCACGTCATCGACTACCTGGGCACCTTCCTCATCGCCTCCCTCGCCACCTGCCTGGTCCTGGTCGCCTCCCTGGGCGGCACGACCTGGCCGTGGGGCTCGGCGCGGATCGCCGGACTGATCGCGCTGGCCGTCGTCCTGGCCGTGGCGTTCGTGACCGTCGAGCGCCGGGCTGCGGAGCCGGTGCTGCCGCTGAAGCTGTTCCGGGTGCGCACCTTCACCCTGTCGGCGGTGATCAGCTTCATCATCGGGTTCGCGATGTTCGGCGCGATGACCTACCTGCCGACGTTCCTCCAGGTCGTCCAGGGCGTCTCGCCGACCATGTCGGGCGTCCACATGCTGCCCATGGTGTTCGGCATGCTGCTGTCCTCCACCGTGTCCGGGCAGATCGTCAGCCGCACCGGCCGCTGGAAGGTGTTCCCGCTGACCGGCACCGCCGTGACCACCGTCGGCCTGCTCCTGCTGCACCAGCTCGACGAGCGCAGCCCCACCGCCGAGATGAGCGCCTACTTCTTCGTCTTCGGCCTCGGGCTCGGCCTGGTCATGCAGGTGCTGGTGCTCATCGTGCAGAACGCCGTCCCCTACGAGGACCTGGGCGTCGCCACCTCCGGCGCGACCTTCTTCCGCTCCATCGGCGCCTCCTTCGGCGTGG
>NZ_KQ948551.1:147290-583539 GCF_001514125.1 Streptomyces longwoodensis
CGATCTTCGGCACGGTCTTCGCGAGCCGCCTCGCCGACAAGCTCACCGACGCGTTCCGGGGCGTACGGCTGCCCGCCGGGGCCTCGGCCGACGCGCTCAAGGCCGACCCGCGGGGCATCTCCGCCCTGCCCCCGTCCCTGCGCCCGGCCGCGCTGCACGCGTACGCGTCCGCCATCACCGACGTCTTCCTGTACGCGGCGCCGATCGCCGCGCTCGGCTTCCTGCTGGCCTGGTTCCTCAAGGAGGACAAGCTGCGCGGCTCGGTCACCGCGCCCGACGTCACCGAGACGCTGGCCAGCAACCCGGTCCAGCGCTCGTCCTACGACGAGGTGTGCCGCGCCCTGTCCACGCTCGGCACGCGCGAGGGCCGCCGCGAGATCTACCGCACGATCACCGAGCGCGCCGGGTACGACCTCCAGCCCGCGGCGAGCTGGCTGCTCCTGCGGATGAGGAAGTACGGCACGGTCGAGCCGGCCCTGCTCGCCGAGCGCACCCCCGTCCCGCTGTCCGTCATCCTGGAGGGTGCCCGCCAGGTCGAGGAGCGCCGCCTCGCCGTGCGCGAGGGCATCGACCTGGTGCTGAGCCCGCAGGGGGCCCTGGTCGCCGAGGACCTGGCGCACGCGCGCGAGGCGTCCCTGGCCGAACTCCTCGGCGACTGGTGGGGGCCGGACCGCCCCACCGACCTGGTCCGCCTCGTCCAGGAGCTCAACGCGGAGCTGTGCGGCTCCGACCGAGAACAGCCGCGCACCGCCGCCCGCGCGCCCCGCCTCAGCTGAGCGCCTTGGCGAACCAGTGGTCGGCGTACGGGTCGTCGTTGTGCGGCCGGGTCTCGGTGTAGCCGAGCCGCGCGTACAGCGCCCGCGCCTCGACCAGGTCGGCGCGGGTGTCCAGCACGATCCGGGCGGCGCCCAGCGCCCGCGCCGCCCGCTCGGCCGCGGCCACCAGCAGCGCCGCCCCGCCCGTCCCGCGCGCCCCGGGCAGCACGAACACCCGCGTCAGCTCGGCCGTGGCCGCGTCCAGCAGCCGTACGCCCGCGCTGCCGGCCGGGGTCCCGCCGTACCGACCGACGAGCAAACGGCCGGTGGGCGGGGCGAGTTCGGCGCCGGTGCGGGCCGCGACCTCGCGCTCCAGCTCGTCGGGGTCGGTGCGGCGCCCCTCGTGCAGGAGGTACCAGCGGTCGCTGACCTCCGTGTAGTACGCGCGCCACAGGCCGGCGGCCACGGCGGAGTCGTACGGCTCGGGCGCGATCGTCCAGGTCATGACCGCATTCTCGGCCGGGCCGGCGCACCGGCCGCAAGTGAATAAGGGCCCCGGCGCGCGGTCCGGGGTCCGAGGGGGGACAATCCGCGCTTGTTTGAGGGGTGTGGTGCGGGCAACACGACCGGAAACCGGCCGACACGGCCGACTCACCGGAAGGCAACCATGTCCACAGGCGTGATCATCGCTCTGATCGTGGTGGCGGTCGTCGTCGTCGCGGTCCTCGTGGCCATGTGGGTCCGCGGCCCGCGTGGCGCACACGGCCTGAAGCAGCGCTTCGGGCCCGAGTACGACCGGGCGGTCGCCCGGCACGGCGGCGACAAGAAGGCGGCCGAGCAGGAGCTCGGCGCCCTGGTCGAACGCCACGGCAACCTGCAGCGGCGACCGCTGGAGCCCGCCGAGCGGGAGCGGTACGAGGCCCGCTGGACGGCGGTGCAGGAGCGCTTCGTCGACTCGCCCCGCGAGGCGGTCGTGGAGGCGGACCGTCTGGTCGCCGAGCTGGCCGGCGCCCGCGGCTACCCGGACGGCGCCCAGTACGAGGAGCAGCTCGCCGCGCTGTCCGTGCACCACGCCCACCACGTGAACGGCTACCGGACCGTGCACGGCGTGGCCCACAGCCGGACCGCGGGCACCGCGTCCGGTGACGGCAGCGGCCCGGGCACCGAGGACATGCGCACCGCGCTGATCGAGGCCCGCGCGCTGTTCGAGGACCTGCTCGGCTCCGGCCGCGACCGGGCCCCGGCGGTCCGCGACACGTCCCGTGGCAAGGACCGTTCCGGCCGGCAGCCGTTCGCCGTCCGCCGACACCAGGCCCACTGACCGGGAGGAATGAGCGCGATGACCGACCTGACACCGGGCGGCCCGGACGAGCGCCGCGGGACCGCGGCGGCCGGGGGCACCCAGCAGACCGACGGCGTGACCGAGGCGGAGCGCGTGCGGGAGGCCAAGCGGGCGCACGACGCGTACCAGGACGACCGGGCGGCGGCCGAGGCCGCCCGGCAGGACCCCACGGGCCACGGGGCCTCGGGCTTCGACACCGGCACCAGCACGCTGGACGCCGGCACGGCGCACACGACCGGCGCGGCCGGTGCGACGGCCACGACGGGAACCACCGCCGCCGCCGGTAGAACGAGCACGACCGATACGACGGGCACCACGGGCACCACGGGCACCACCGGTACCACCGGTACCACCGGTACCACCGGTACCACCGGTACCACCGGTACCACCGGTACCACCGGTACCACCGGTACCACCGGTACCACCGGTACCACCGGGGCCTACGCGACCGTCGTACCCGACACGACGACGGGCACCACCGGGACGACCGACACGTTCGCCAAGCCGGCCACCACCGGCACCGGCACCACCTCGGACGGATCCGCCTCCCCGGCCACGGAGACGGCCGGGGCGACCGGGACCGACGCCCCGTCCCTGCTGCCGCGTGACGCGAGCGACGAGCTCGCCGGGCGGCTGCGGCAGACGGTCGTCGAGTTCGTCGACCGGCCCAAGGAGGCCGTCGAGGAGGCCGACCGGCTGCTGGAGGAGCTGGCGAACCGCTTCACCGAGGCGGTGACCGAGCGGCGCCGTACGCTGCGCGGGGCGTGGCACACGGACGACACCGGCAAGCGCGGCGCCGGTTCGACCACGGACACCGAGCAACTGCGGCTGGCGTTGCGGGACTACCGCGAGCTGGCGGAGCGGCTGCTACACGTCTGACGGGTCCGGCGACCCACCGGGAGTGGCGCGGCGCTCGCGCCACTCCCGCACGACCGCCTCCACGTCGTACGGCTTCTTGCCGAGCGGCGGGCCGGGCGGCGGCTTGAACATCATGTCGCGGATCTTGACGTTCACCTCGGTGATGATCCGCCGCACCACGCGCTCCGACGGTGCGGCCCAGGCCGCCTCGAGCGCGTCCTCGGCCTCCTTGCGCAGGGCGAGCGCGGGAGGCAGCACGGACAGCCCCTCCCGGGCCATCTTCCGCTTGATCCACCACAGTTCGTCGTACGAGCTCTCCAGCCCCGGCGGCAACGGCTCGCCCGCGCCCGGCAGTCGCTCGAACTCCCCGCGCCGCTGCGCGTCACGGATCTGCTTGTCGACCCAGGACTCGAACGGCACACCCGGTGGCTTTCGCTCGGTCATGCGTCCATTGTGCCGGACGCGGCAGGGCCGGGCGATTTATCATGCGGCGGCTGTAGTTCACGAGGACTCTTCAGAAGGAGCGCACGTGCTCGAACTCACCATGGCGTCCGTCTCGGGGGCGGAGGAGGGCGCCACGGCCGGCATGCTCATGGCCGACGCGCCCAGTGAACCGGGCGCCGTGCTGCGGGTGGGCCGGGACAGGTCCGTGTGCCGCCTGGCCACGCCCGACGACTGGCTGTTCGTGTCCCGCGTGCACCTGGAGTTCCTGTGCGGGCCCGAGGGCACCTGGCAGGTGTCCTGGCTGCGCGGCTCGCAGCCCGACCCGTCCTCCGAGGTGCGGCTGGTGGTCGGCCAGTACGCTCAGACCATCGCCTACGGCGGGACCGTGCCGCTGCCGCGCGGCGGCTCCGGCGAGATCGTCGTCCAGGACCGCACCGGGCCGCGCAGCGTCAACGTCGGCTTCTACCACGAGGGGTAGGGCAGAGGGCCGTCACCCGGGGGTGACGGCCCAGCCGGTCAGCAGGTCAGAAGGTGTACGACGCGCGGACCGAGCAACTGGGGCTGCTGAACTTCGCCCCGGCCGACCCCGACGCCGTGTCGCTCTTCAGGTCGTAGCTGCCGGTGAACGGGCCCAGTGAGCAGGAGAGCGGGACGCTCCAGCCCTTGCTCGCGTTGCTGCTGTTCACCTTCACCCCGCCGCCGAAGCTGGGGTTGCCCAGGCCGGTGGAGAGCCCGAGGTGGAAGGTGCCGTCGCTGTTGAAGTTGAAGCTGGCCCCGAGGCAGACGAAGTAGCAGCCTTCGACTTCCGGGCTCACCGAGAACAGCCCGCTCGGGTCGATCCGGTTGACCGGGTCGCCCTCGGCGTAGAGGTACGGGTTCTTCTCCTGGCCCGAGGGGTCGGGCTGGGTGAAGCGGGTCAGCTCCGGGTCGTAGTAGCGGCTGCCGAAGTGGTACAGCCCGGTCGGGTCGAGCTGGCCGCCCGCGAAGCGGAACGGCTGCGGGACCGTCTCGGTGGTGCCCGTGCGCGGCAGGCCGGACGGCGTGTACGCGTAGGTGTCGACCTGCTTGCCCGACTCGTCGACCAGGGCGGTGACCGAGCCGAGGGCGTCGGTCAGGTAGTAGTAGCTGGTGCCGTTGGTGGACACGGAGTTGAGGGTGCCGCCGGGTTCCCGGATGTACTCGCTGTCCTTGCCGGCCGTCGTCTGGCCGGACAGTCCGAGCGGACCGTTGTGGAAGACGGTGTCGCCCAGGCGGGTGCGCTCGCTGCCGTCGGTGCTGGCGTACTGCGCGGAGTACGACGTGCCGCCGGTGGTGAGGGACTTGAGCTGGCCGTACCCGGTGTACTGCTCGGCGGTGCGGGCGGCCTGCGGGGTCGGGGCGCCGGCGGTCTCGTTGCCCGCCTTGTCGTAGGACCAGCCGGTGGTGACGCCGTTGCGCGCGACCAGCTCGGAGGCGTCGTCGTAGGTGTAGACGGTGGACGCCGGGCAGCCGGGCGTCTGGCCGCGTGAGGTGAGGTTGCCCGCCGGGTCGAAGCACTGCTGCCAGGAGGTCTCCACGCCCCGGGCGTCGGTCTCCTTGGCCAGCGAGAGCCGGCCGGCCCCGTCGTAGGTGTACTCCGTGCGCGCCTTGGTCAGCGTGTCGGTACGGGAGTGGATCCTCGCCCCGTCCACGGTGACGCCGCCGGCGGTGTAGCCGTAGCCGTAGGACAGGTGGCTGAGGATGATGCCCGAGGGGGCGACGGTCCGGATGTCCTGGGGGCGGCCGGAGGCGTCGAGGGACTGGGCCTGGACGGTGCCGCCCGGGTAGGTGGTCTTCGTGCGCCGGTCCTCGTTGTCGTACTCGTACGTCGTCCTCTTGCCCTGCGGCCCGGTCAGCCGGGTCAGCCGGTGCGCCGCGTCCCACGCGTAGGTCGTGGTGCCGCCGGGGTCGCGGTAGGTGTCGACGTTGCCGTCGGCGGTGTAGGCGAGCACGGTCTGCGAACCGTCCTGGAGGGTGCGGATCGTCTCCCGGCTCAGGGCGTCGAACTGGTAGCGCTGGGTGCCGGTGGCGTCGGTGCGGCCGACGAGGTTGCCGTCGCCGTCGTAGGCGTAGGTGACGTCGGCGGAGCCGGTCGCGGTCACCCCGACGACGCGGTCGCGCCGGTCGTAGGTGTAGGCGGTCTTCACCCCGCGGCCGTCGGTCGTGCTCGCCGTGCGGCCGAGGGCGTCATAGGTGTACGTGGTGCGTCCCAGCGGCGCGGGCGGGGTGACGCTGTCCAGGTTGCCGGCGGCGTCGTAGTGGAACTCCGTCTTCTTGCCGTTGGCGTCGGTGGCGGTGCACGTCTGCCCCTGGAAGCCGCCGCACTTGGGGGTCGCCTCGTTGTAGGAGAAGGACACGGTGCCGCCGCCGGTGCCGGTGGTGGCGACGGACGCGGTGTTGCCCGCCGTGTCGTAGGAGTAGCTGGTCTTCTCGCCGTCGGCGCCCGTGGTGGTGTTCGGGCGTTCGGCGCCGGCCACCGTCTGCCACTTGCCGGAGGCGTTCGCCCCGGTCGGCAGCTTCATCGAGGTGGGGTTGTTGCGGGCGTCCCAGCCGTAGGTGGTCACGTTGCCGCCGGAGCCGCCGCTGCCGGTGCCCATCGCGTCGGTGGCGGTCTGCAGCAGGTGATTCTGGTACGTCGAGGCCCGGGCGTGCCCGAGGGCGTCGGTCACCTTCACCATCTCGCCGTCGGCGTTGTGCTCGTACGTCGACCTGTGCCCGAGGGGGTCGGTCACGGTCGTGGTGCCCTGCTCCCCGGGGGTGGCGGCGCTGTAGGCGTAGGTGAACGTGGGGCCGCTGCCGCCCTCGCCGCTCTCGGCGTAGCGGCGCATGGAGGTCACCCGGTCGGCGGCGTCGTAGGTGAACGCGGTCGAGCGTCCCTCGGAGCTGGTCACCTTCACCACCCGGCCGTCGGTGTCGTAGCCGAAGGACGTGGTGTGGCCGGTGCTGTCGGTGGTCCGTACGACGTTGCCGTGGTCGGCGTCCAGGGTGTAGGTCACCGTGCGGCCGGTGTGGTCCTCGGCGGTCCAGCGGGTGGTGCCGGACCGGGTGAGGTCGATCCAGCGGCCCGAGCGGGTCTCGGTCAGCTTGAAGCCCGCCGAGGCGCCCGACGCGTCGAGGTGCGCGGTGACGGTGAGGACGCCGCCGTTGCGGTCACCGACCTTGGTGAGGCGGCCGTTCGCGTCGTAGGTGTCGGCGGCGCCGGACCCCCGGTCGGTGAGGGTGTAGGTGCCGTCGTCGTTCTTGCGCAGGTCCCTGGAGTAGCCGGACGGGGTGGTGAAGGTGCCGTCGGAGCCCCGGGTGAACTCGACGGTCGCGCCGGTCTGGTCGTAGGCGATCACCGAGTTCGCCCCGGAGACGTCCAGGTCGCGTTCCCAGTTCACCCACCAGGGGCGGCTGACCTGGCCCTCCGGTGCGGTGAACGCGTTGTAGGTGCGGGTGAGTTGCAGCTTCTGCCCGACGCCCGCGATGTCGAAGTCGGTGGCGGCGAGCATCAGGTTGCCGGTGGAGTAGTCGATGCGCCCCGTCAGGGCGTCGGTCATGCGGAACCCGAAGATGCTGTGCCAGGGCACGTCGCCCTGGCCGCGCGGCACGAAGGCAGCGGCGGCGGTGGCGGAGCGCGGCGCCGCCGGGCGCCGCCCGCCGTGCCGCAGCCGGTCCGACTCCCGCTGGTGCCAGGCCTGTTCGGCGGCGGACGGGCCGGCGGAGCGGACGGTGCCGGGCGGCCGGGTCGAACCGGCGCGCACCGGCGGCATCGGGGCGCGCCCGTGGTCCCCCCAGTGCGACCGGTCGCCGGCGGGCGGTCCGGCCTCCGGGGCGGCGACGGCCGGGACGGCGGCCGCGCCGAGGGCGGCGGCCGTGAGGACGACGGCCAGGGTGCGGGCGGCGCGCAGCCGTCCGGAGCGTAAGCGTCGTGCGCGGGCACGTGGTGTCGACACCGTTTCCCCCCGTTGGGACGGCGAGACGGCCACGGCAGCCGTCTCGGTCCCCTCAAAGTGACACGCGCCCGACGGGTGACAGCGGGCCGTTCCCCCGATCGGCAGTTGTATGCAGTCTCGAACAAGCCTGCGTGTGAGCAGGCGAGTTGTCACTGGTTTGGGTCGGATTGCGAACTGACGTGGGAAAAAAGGGGGTTGGTCCACCCCGCAGGATGACCGGTTCCCGTGCGCGGAACGCGTTCGTCCGACGGGGCGGACCGGTACAAAGGTCGGGAACCGGGCGAAGTCCCGATGCCCAGAAACGGAGCCTGCCGTGCCCACACGCCTGACCCTGGCCCTGTCCCTGCTCGCCGCCACCGCCCTGACGGGCCTGGTCCTCGCGCCCACCGCGTCCGCCGAGGCCGACCCGCCCGGCTGCCCCAAGGAGTACTTCTGCATCTACGCGGGGGAGGGCCAGACCGGCCAGCTCCTGGTGAAGACCCAGCACAGCTGGTCCGGCAGTGTCAGCGGCCGGTCCGTGTTCAACAACGGCATCCCGTACCCGGACGCCGACCACATACAGCTGGTCTGGACGTACCAGGGCAACACCTACGAGCAGTGCGTGCACTACAACCCCGGCCCCGGCGAGTACAAGCTCGACTTCTACGAGGGCGTGACCTTCACCAGGGCGACCTGGCGGGGCGAGTGCTGACCACGGCGGCCCGCCCGGGTCAGCCGAGCACCCGGGCCAGGGCGAAGCCGTCGTAGCCCTTGCCGCCCACCGTCTGGATCGCCGTCCCGCTGAGCCGCGGGTGGGAGCCGATGAGTTCGATGGCCGCCCGGGTGCCGCGCACGTCGTCGGCGGTGCTGCCGGCGTCGACGACGCGCCCGCCCCGGGCGACGTTGTCCAGGACGATCAGGCTGCCCTCCCGGGTCAGCCGCAGCGCCCACTCGACGTAGTGCGGGTTGTTGCCCTTGTCGGCGTCGATGAAGACCAGGTCGAACGGCGGGGGGTTCTCGTCGGCGAGCCGCGGCAGCGACTCCAGCGCCGGGCCCACCCGCACCTCGACCTGGCCGTCCAGGCCGGCCCGCGCGATGTTGCGCCGGGCGACCTCGGCGTGCCGGGGGCTGTACTCCAGGGAGATCAGCCGGCCCTCGGGCGGCAGGGCGCGGGCCAGCCAGATCGTGCTGTAGCCGCCCAGGGTGCCGATCTCCAGTACGGTGCGGGCGCCCTGCACCTGGGCGAGCAGCTGGAGCAGCTTGCCCTGGTTCGCGGTGACGCTGATGGGCGGCAGCCCGGCCGCCTCGCTGTCGCGCAGCGCGGCCGCGGTCACCTCGTCGTCGGGGGAGAGGTGCTCGGTGAAGTAGGCGTCGACGGCATCCCAGACCTGCGACTCGCTCATGCGCTCTGCCTCGTCCTCGCTGTGCGACCACTGACGTCAGAAACTCAGCGGCGCCAACTGTAGCTCCGCCCACCGCTCCGCGGCCGGAAACCGACCCCGCGGGACGGCCGGTCCGCCGGAGCACTATCGTCTTCCGGACAAAAGGAGAGCGGACGTCAGGTGAAACCGCGGTGGCCTGCGTCTCTGTCCGGGCAGGTGCGAGCCTCATAGGGTTTGCAGGGGAGACCCCGCGCACAGGACGCGCGGGGCGAACGGGGCGGGAGGCAGACGCGGCGTGGCGAATGCGGAGCACAGCGGGCGACCGGCGGGTGCCTTCGGGGCGACAGCCGTCGGCGCGACCAGGGCGCGGTTGCACGCGGCCCGCCTCGGACTGTGGGCGGTCGCGGCGGTCCTCGCCGTACGGCAGGTGGCCGTCGTCCTGAGCACCCCGCGCGGCGAGCGCCTGACGGACCTGGAGACCTGGGTCGGGCAGAACGGCGTCCTGCACGTCAAGGGCTCGCTCTACGACTCCACCCGGTTCACCGGCACGCCGTTCGGCGGTCTCGTCCTCAAGCCCCTCACCCGGGCCGCGGAGCAGGCCCTCGGCTGGGGCTGGACCTTCGGCTCGCTGCTGCTGGTCGTCGCCCTCGGCCTGGTGGCCGCCCGCGCGCTGCCCGAGCCGGTCACCCGGCGGGCGTCGCTGCTGGCCGCGCCGGTAGCGATCAGCCTGCTGATGCTGTCCCTGCCGGTGCGCAACGCGCTCTGGCTCGGGCAGACGAGCATCCTGCCGGTGCTGCTGGTGCTGTGCGGCTGCTTCGTGGCCCGGGGCGAGCGCACCAGCGGGGTGCTGATCGGCGTGGCGGCGGCGCTCCAGCCGACGGTCCTGCTGTTCGCGCCGCTGCTGTGGTTCACCGGCCGGCGCCGGGCGGCGCTGTCCACCGGCCTGACGTTCCTGGCCTGCACGCTGCTCGCCTGGGCCGCCATGCCGCACGACTCGTACACCTACTGGGTGCACCACATGGCGGGCACGGGCCTCGGCGGCAAGGCCGACGACCTCGCCAACCAGTCCCTGCACGGCGCCCTGCTGCGCCTCGGCCTGTCCGGACCGCTGGAGATCGGCCTGTTCCTCGCGCTGGGCGCGGCGGTGGCGGTCCTCGGCGTGCGCCGCGCGGTGCGCTACGCGCGCGACGGGCAGCTGCTGCTCGCGGTGGCGATCACCGGCTGCGCGGCGATCGCGGTGTCCCCGACGACCTGGCAGCACCAGCTGCTGTGGGTGCTGCTCGCGGTCGTCGGCCGGGTCGGCCGGCGCGCCTCGGACCGGCTGGTGTGGCCGGTGGCGGTCGTGCTGGTGATGACGCTGCCGGCGCGGATGATGCTGCCGAACATGGCGGCGCTGTACCCGCTGCGCGACAACGTCGTGCTGCTCGCCGCGCTGGCCGCCGCCACCGTGGTGCCGTTCCTGTCGCGGACCTCGCCGTACTTCTACCGCCCGGTCCCGACCGAGTACGCCGAGCAGCCCCCGGCGCGCTGGCGCCGCGTCCCGCTGGTGCCGTTCCTGCGGCGGGTGCTGACCCGGCCGAACCTGCTGCTGGAGCTGCTGCTGATCCGCGTCACGTACGCGGCCTACCAGCAGGTGCGGCTGGCGGCGACCGGCGGCACCAACTCGGGCGGCCGGGCGCGGGCCGAGGCCCACGGGCACCAGGTCCTCGACATCGAGCGGTTCCTGCACATCGACGTCGAGCACTGGGCGAACCACGCGGTCGTCAAGGTCGACTGGCTGCGCAACTTCTTCGACTTCTACTACGAGTCGTTCCACTTCGTGGTGCCGCTGTCGGTCCTCGCACTGCTGTACTGGCGCCGCCCGGTCGACTACCGCTGGGCCCGCTCGGCGCTCGGCTTCGCCACGCTGCTCGCCCTCGTCGGCTTCTGGCTCTACCCGCTGGCCCCGCCGCGCCTGATGCCGCACCTCGGCATCATCGACACCGTCCACGGCGTGCAGGACTTCTCCCAGCCCGACTACGGCACGCTGACCGCCCTGACCAACCAGTACGCCGCGATGCCGTCCCTGCACTTCGGCTGGTCGCTGTGGTGCGGCCTGGTCATCGCGATCGTGGCGCCCAAGTGGTGGATGAAGGCCCTCGGCCTGCTGCACCCGCTGTTCACGGTCTCGGCGATCGTGGCGACCGGCAACCACTGGGTGCTGGACGCGGTGGGCGGCGCGGTCGTGGTCGTCGCGGGCTTCGCCCTCACCTACGCACTCCAGGGCCCCCGGGGCCGCATGACGAGCACCACGGCGGCACGCGAGGAGGACGCCCCCCGCCCCCTGGAACCGGAGCGGGAACGCGCCGCGGGGGCGTGAGGGCGGCGTGCCCCGAGGGCTGTGACACCGGGGGCACGGTGCGGGCTTGGACTACGTCGGACGGGCGAGCGGGTGCTGCACCTGCGGTTCAGGGTGCGTCGCTGACCGTCGCCGGTCCGGGCGGTCCGGACCGGCCGGTGCCGCGCGCAGGGGAGGTGGCGGCGGCGTACCGGGCGGCCAGGGCGGTGAACGCCTCGGCTAGTTCCGGGGGGCCTATCACCTCCATGGCCGCTTCGAAGCGGCCGAACGACGCCGCGAGCGCCCCCCACGACCAGGAGCCGGCGGTGAGGGTGCACGTGTGGTCGTCGACGGCCTCGGCGGTGCCGTCCCCGGCGAACGGGAGGACCTCCCGCACCGGCAGGTGGAGGAGCACCGTTCCCCGGCAGGGCCAGGCGCCGGTGTCCGAGCCCTTGAACCGTGCGGAGACGAACCCGGCGACGTCGCCCCCGGGGACCGGGCGGCGGGTGAACCGGGGGCCGTTGGGGATGCGCGGACGGATGCGTCGCGCGCTGAAGAGCCGCCAGTCGTCGCGGTCGAGGTCCCACCCGACGAGGTACCACCTGCCGTACGAGGTGACGAGGTGGTGCGGCTCCACGCGGCGGGCCGGCCCGGCGGGGGCGGCGGCTCCCCCGTCCCGGGGCAGGTGGTCGAAGCGGAGGACCTCCCTGTCGCGGATCGCGTCGGCGAGGGTGACCAGCACGTCCGGGGACACGTCCACGGGAACGGTGTCCCCGGCGCGACCGACGGCCGTGACGTCGAGCGCGTCGAGGCGGTGGCGCAGTCGTGCGGGCACCACTTGGCGGATGGTGGCGAGGGCGCGGACGGCGGCTTCCGCGATGTCGGCGCCGAGGGCCGGTGCCGCCTGGAGCGCGAGGGCCACGGCGACGGTCTGGTCGTCGTCGAACAGGAGGGGTGGCAGCTCGCTGCCGGCCTCGAGCCGGTACCCGCCGTCGGGCCCCATGGTGGCCCGGATGCGGTACCCCATCTCCCGCAACCGCTCGATGTCCCGGCGCACGGTGCGGTCGCTGACGTCCAGCCGGGAGGCCAACGCCGCTCCCGGCCACTCCTGCCGCATCTGCAACAGCGAGAGCAGGCTCAGCAGCCGGGCGGTCGTCGTCATGTTCCGCACGCTAGCGAAGGTCCAGGACAGGAACTGACCTACACGGGCGGGAGGGTGGTCGCACCGGCCAGCAGGGCCGCCTGCCTCCAGGAGTGACGATGACCATCCAGACCACCACCCACCTGAACTTCCGCGGTGACGCCCGCCAGGCGCTGGAGTTCTACCGGTCCGTGTTCGGCGGACACCTCGTGCTCACCACCTACGCCGACTTCGGCATGCCCGCCGACGTTCCCGGTGCGGACAAGGTCGTCTTCGGACTCGTCGCCTCGGACGGCGGCTTCCGCGTCATGGGGTACGACGTCCCCGGACTGACCGGGGGAGGCCTCGCCGGCGGCGGTTCGACCCGCCGCGAGAACAACACCACCCTCACCGACCAGGCGCTGTTCGTGTCGGTCGGGTCGGACAGCCTGGAGGAGCTCCGGAGCCACTGGGAGGCACTGTCGCCCGGCGCGACCGTGGTCGAGCCGCTGGCCGCCTCGGCGTGGAGTGCGGGCTTCGGGATGCTCACCGACCGCTTCGGTGTCACCTGGAGCTTCAGCGTCGCGTCGTGAGGCCCAGGCGGGTCCTGAGGAAGCGGGCGGCGCGGTCGAGTGCGGCGTCCGCCTCGTCGAGGCGGCCGTAGTGGTGCTGGAAGACGTGGGGGAGGCCGGGCCCGACCTCCAGCGTGACCTCGACGTCGTCCGCGCCCGCCCGGCCGGCCAGCCGGACCGCATCGTCGAGCAGCACCTCGTTCGCCCCGGCCTGCACGAGGAGCGGGGGCAGGCCGGTGAGGTCGGCGAACAGCGGGCTGGCCAGGGGGTGTGCCGGATCGGTCGTGCCGAGGTAGAGGTCGGCGTAGTCGCGCAGGTCGGCTTCGACGAACAGCGGGTCGGCGTCCTCCTTGGAGCGGATGCTCCCGCCGGTGAGGGTGAGGTCCACCCAGGGGGAGAAGAGGACCACGGCGGCTGGCTGCGGCAGCCCCGCGTCCCGGGCCGCGAGCAGGGTGGCGATGCTCAGGCCGCCCCCGGCGGAGTCACCGGCCAGCACGAGGTCGCGCGGGTCGGTGTCCACCAGTAGCTCGCGGTAGGCCGCGAGCCCGTCGTCGACGGCCGCGGGGAAGGGGTGTTCGGGCGCCAAACGGTAGTCCACCGACACCGTCCGCAGTTCGGCGCGGCGGGCCAGTTCACCCACCAGGCCCGCATGGGTGTCCGGCGAGCCGACGACGTATCCGCCGCCGTGCAGGTAGAGCAGCCGGCCGCGGCCGGAGGCGGCGGCCGGCTCCAGCTCCAGGGCCGGCCGGCCGCCCAGGACGGTCCCGCGGGTGACCACGCCCTCCGTCGCGGGCCGGCCGACGGCCGCGGCGAAGCCGCTGCGCTGCTCTTCGGGAGTGGGCCGCGTCTCGCTGCGCGGGGCGGAACGGAGCAGGGCGTCGAGTGCGTCACGCTGCTGTCGGGACATGTCGGCCTCCGTGGGTCGGGGTGGGAGGATGGATTCCGAGGAATCCATCTGTCCGAGCCCAACCGGATTCCGAGGAAAATGATTCCTGGGAATCCATTGGAGTGTGCCGTGACCCACGTCACCCCCGTCTTCACCGACCTCGTCCGCGTCGAGACCAGGCTGTACAACGCGGTGAGCGCCCGCCTGCGCGCGGAACAGGGACTCGGGCTCGGTCAGTTCGAGTTCCTGGAGATCGTCGACCGCGTGCCGGGGTGCCGCGTGCTCGACATCGCCGGGGAGCTGGCGATCACGGTGGGGGCGGTCAGCAAGGCGGTCGACCGGCTGGTGGCGGCCGGGTGGTGCGAGCGGGTCGCGCACCCGCAGGACCGCCGCTCGTCCGTCCTGCGCCTCACGCCCGAGGGCGAGGAGCGGCTGGCCGCCTCCCGCCCCGTCGTCGAGAGTGCACTCCTCTCGCTGACCTCGGCGGTCTCCCCCGACGACCTGGCGCGCGTCGCCTCAGTCCTGGTCACCCTGCGCGCGGCCCTCGAAGCCGGCTCCCACGGCCGGCCGGGCTGAGGGGGCAGGTCCCGCGGACGGCGCCGTCCCGGACGACGGACGCGGTCGGGGCCGGGTCCCCGCACGACGTGTCGTGCCCCGCAGACGGCGTTCGGCGGGCCGTTCCACGCCGACGTAGGCGAGGGCCGCCGCGGTGAGGCTGACCGCCAGCAGGGCCGACCAGGCCAGCAGGGTCTCCCGGCCCGGGGCCGGCTTGCCCCACTGGCGGAGGGCGGCCCGGATCACGATCTCGTGGACCAGGTACCAGGCGAACGACCAGCGACCGAGACGGATCATCCAGGTGCCGGTCAGTCCGGTGCGCCGGCCGTCCAGGTCGGCGCGGGCCGCCGCGCAGATCAGCGCCGCGTACAGGGGCGCCGACAGCCACTGCGAGGCGGTGTAGGGGCCGTACCAGACGGCGTCCGGGACCGCGTGGTGCCAGGGGACCAGGACCAGGTGCCAGGCGACGACCAGGGCGACGGCCGGCCACAGGCCGACGCGGGGCCGCCACCCCCGCTTCAGGGCGAGGCCCGCCAGGACGCCCAGCACGAACTGCAGCGAACGGCTCAGCGGCAGGTAGTCCAGCGCCCAGGCCCGGGTCGTCGGGTCCAGCCCGGACAGCGCGGGCCACAGCACCAGGGCGGCCACCGTGAGGGCCGCCGCCGTCCACGCCCACACCCGTGCGCGCCGCCCGGCGAACAGGGCGAGCAGCGCCGGGAACGTCAGGTAGAACCACGCCTCGTCGCTCAGCGACCAGGCCGCCGGGTTGCCGCCCGTGAACACGACCGGGTCGGGCGACCAGGCGTGCACCAGCAGCAGCGTCGCGGCCACCGCCGCCGCCGGCACCGGGCGGCCCATCCAGGCCGTGTCTTTCGGATCAGCCCGACTCGGATCGGCGGTGCCGTATCGGTGCCGGTGAGCCCCGCGGCCCAGGGCTGATCCGAAAGACACGGCCTAGGCCCAGACGGCCACCGACGCCGCCACGCTCACCGCGAGCAGCGGCCAGATCCGGGCGAACCGGCGCCGCAGGAACACCCGCGCCGGGACGCCCGCTCCGTCGTAGGTCCAGGCGAGGACGACGTCCGACAGCACGAAGAAGAACGTCCCGGCGGTTCCTCCGGGGTCAGTCCGGGTGGCCCCACTCGCACCACACCGTCTTGCCGCCGCCGGGCTCCGGCGCCACCCCCCACTTGTCCACCAGCGACTCCAGCAGGAGCAGCCCCCGCCCGGACTCCGCCTCCGGGTCCGCGGTCAGCGCCACCGGCGGCAGCGGCGGCGCGTCGTCCGTCGCCTCCACCCGCAGCCCCGTCGGCTGCCGGAGTAACAGCACCGTGCAGCGGCGGCCCGGCACGTGGCGGTGCACGTTCGTCACCACCTCCGTCAGCGCCAGCTCCACCGCGTCGGTCAGGTGCGCCAACTCCCATTCCGCCAGCAGGGACCGCGCGATCCTGCGCAGGTGCCGCGGCGAATGGTCGCCGACCGTGAGGGTCAGGCGGTAGTGCGGCAGGCGCGGCGCCGCCGGCGTCGGGGGAATGTATCCGTTCACGGGACGAGAGTGCCCTGCGGTGACTACGCTCGGCCACCACGTGAATACAACGCGTTCCCGAGTGGTCGGAAGGGGCCCCGCGTGACCCACGTCAACGTCCTCGATCCCGGCGCCTCCCCGCTCGACTACTACGGGTTCGAGCTGCGGCGCCTGCGCGAGGCCGCCGGGCTGACGCAACGTCAGCTAGGTGACATCCTCAACTACACCGGGTCGCTCGTCGGCCAGGTCGAGACGGCCCGCAAGGTGCCCACCCCGGAATTCAGCGAACGGCTGGACGCGGCGCTGGGGACCGGGGGGTTGTTCTCGCGGCTGGTCGACCTGGTGCTCCGCAGCCAACTCCCGGCCTGGTTCCGGCAGACCGCTGAACTGGAGGCGCGGGCCACGGAGATCTGCACCTTCCAGACGCACATGGTGCACGGGCTGCTCCAGACCCGGGCCTACGTGCGCGCCGTGCTCAGCGTCCTCGACCACACCGACCTGGACGACCGCACCGCCGTCCGGCTGGGCCGACAGCGGATCTTCGAGAAGGAGCAACCACCCGTCTTCTGGATGGTGATCAGCGAGGCCGCCCTGCACCAGGAGATCGGCGGACGTGAGGTCATGCGCGAGCAACTGACCCACCTGTTGGCCTTCGAGCACAACCCCCGGATCAATGTCCAGGTGTTGCCTTACGAGGCAGGTGGACACGCAGGCTTGCAAGGCTCGTTCAACCTCTACCGCTTCACGGGGGATCCCACCATCGTCTACACCGAGGGGTACGGCAGCGGGCATCCGACCGCCAATCCGGACACCGTCGGCGACTGCTCGCTCCGTTACGATCATCTCCGGGCCGCCGCTCTTTCCCTCAAGGGCTCGGCGGAGTTGATCCGGCGTGTGATGGAGGAGCGCTATGGAGAGCAACGCGATGACGACGGTGATCCAGTGGCGTAAGTCCAGCTACAGCGGTGACCAGGGCGGTGATTGCGTCGAGATCGCCTCCACCCCCTGCCCCGCCATCGCCGTCCGGGACTCCAAGAACCCTGCCGGGCCCGTGCTGTCCTTCCGGCCCGGTGCCTTCCAGGAGTTCGTCGCCTGGAGCGGGGACACGGCCGCCGGCTGAGTCACTCCCTGCCGGACGACGTCAGGGCCAGGACCGCCGTCAGCAGCGCCGCGATCAACAGGGGCACGCCCAGGTCGTGGTGGACCACCAGCCACGCGCCGACCAGCGCCCCCGCGAACATGGCGACCACGGACGCCGTGCGGCGCGGGGAGCGGTGGCCCGAGCCGCCGCCCAGCCGGGAGTCGGAGGCGAGGCCGGTCAGCGTCATCGTGAGCACGGTGGTGGTGAGGTCGGCGACGCCCAGCTTGCGGACGGTCGCGTTGCGCGCGCCCATCGCGAGAGCGGTGAGCGCGATGACCGTGTACGTCATCCACGTGGCGTGCGGCGCCGCGAACGCGACCGCCGCCGAGGCGCCCACCAGCAGGGCCTCGGCGGCGAGGACCAGCCGGGTCCAGGTGCGGCGGGACCGGCCGCCGATCCGGCGCGCGACCCGGCCGCCGACCGCGGCGCCCAGCAGGAAGCAGGCCAGCGAGGCGGCGGTGTGCGACACCGAGAAGCCGGGGGCGCCCGCGGCGGCGAAGCCGAGGACGACCACGTTGCCGGTCATGTTGGCGGTGAAGACGTGGTGCAGGCCGAGGTAGCTGACGGCGTCGATGAACCCGCTCACCGTGGTCAGCGCCAGCAGCACCACCACCAGCGGCAGTCCGCGCGCCTCGGGGTCAGGGGCGCCCGCGTCGGGGGCGGAGGGGCCGGTGTCGGGGCCGGGGGTGTCAGGGGTGTCGCCGCTCACCGTCCCAGTGGACCACGCGGGCGGGGCGGGAACGCCGAAGGCGGCGACCCCGGGTGGGGTCACCGCCGTTCAGCTGTCGGACGAGGGAGGCGCGGCTCAGTACCAGCCGTTGGCCTGCCAGAAGTTCCAGGCGCCGACGGGGCTGCCGTAGCGCGAGTTCATGTAGTCGAGGCCCCACTTGATCTGGGTGGCGGCGTTGGTCTTCCAGTCGGAGCCGGCGGACGCCATCTTGGAGCCGGGGAGCGCCTGGACGAGGCCGTAGGCGCCGGAGGAGGCGTTGGTGGCGTCGACGTCCCAGCCGCTCTCGTGCTGGACGATGTGCGAGAAGGCGTTGAACTGCGCGGCGTCCGGGATCATCTTGTGCGCGATCGCCTGCGCCTGCGTGGCGGAGGCCACGGAGGTCGTCGCCGCGTGGGCGGGGGCCGCGGTCAGCGCCATGCCGACGGTGGCGGCGGCGACGGCGGCGGTGCCGAGGACCTTCTTGGGGGACGACACGACGCGGCGGATGACGGAGACGGACACGGAGAACCTGTTCTTTCGGGGACGGGGAGGCCGCCGGACCCGCTGCGGGGTCCGTGGCGACGTCGTCCAGAGAAACAGGCCCGAAATGCCCTGGCAAGAACCCCTTGTACTAGTTGTGGCCGCATCCCGGGTCGGCGCGATCCCTGTGAGCTGGATCTCAAAGCCCAGGTCAGCGGTCGTTTTGGTGTGCTCATGGCATCCCATTTGTCCCACTACCGTGCTTAGTGGGTGAGCTGCGTCATGTGGGGTGGTTCACCGATCGACGGGCCTGCGGGGGGTCCTCGGCGTCCTCGAACGTGACCGGCGTCTCGAACGCGGCCCGCCGCGTGGCCCGGCGCAGCGCCTTGAGCACCGCCGGGCCGAGGGTGAGCGTCAGGACCACCGTGACGACCGCCCGCCCCAGGTCCCAGCCCAGCGAGGTGGCCACGCAGTAGGCGACGAACCGGGCCAGGTTCGCGGGCACCGGCGCCTGCGGGTCGAAGGCGATGCCCGAGGCCAGCGCGCCCATGAAGGGCCAGCCCGCCAGGTTCATGATCGTGCCGTAGGCGAAGGCCGCCAGGAAGCCGTACCCGGCCAGCAGCGCCAGCTCCGCCCGGCCGCGCAGCCGGTCCGGGCCCGGCAGCAGGCCGGCGCCCATGGTGAACCAGCCCATCGCCAGCATCTGGAACGGCATCCAGGGGCCCACCCCGCCCGTGAGCAGCGCCGACGCGAACATCGTCACCGAGCCCAGCACGAACCCGAAGCCCGGCCCCAGACAGCGGCCGCTCAGCACCATCAGGAAGAACATCGGCTCGATGCCCGCCGTGCCCGCCCCGATCGGCCGCAGCGCGGCGCCCGTCGCCGCCAGCACGCCGAGCATGGCCACGGCCTTCGGCCCGAGCCCCGACTCCGAGATCGTCGCCGCGACCACCGCGACCAGCAGCACCAGCAGCCCCGCGAACAGCCACGGCGCGTCCTGGGCGTGCGCCGCCACGGCGGAGGACGGCGGCGCGACGAACGGCCAGCCGAACGCGGCCACGCCGACCCCGCTGACCAGGGCCAGCGCGGCCACGGACCGGGGGCCGAGACGGACGGCCCGGGTCATCGCAGGGCCTCCCGCACCTGGGCCACGGTCAGCCAGGGCTGCGGCGCCAGTATCTTCGTCACCTGCGGGGCGTACGACGGGGACGACACCACCACCTCCGGCGTCGGGCCGTCCGCGATCACCTCGCCCTCCGCGAGCAGCACCACCCGGTGGGCCAGCTCGGCGGCCAGCTCCACGTCGTGGGTGGCCAGCACGATCGCGTGGCCCGCCGACGCCAGCTCCCGCAGCACGGCGACCAGGCGGGCCTTCGCCGCGTAGTCCAGGCCCCGGGTCGGCTCGTCCAGGAGCAGCAGCGGCGGGCGCGCGGCCAGCACCACCGCGAGCGCCAGCGTCAGCCGCTGGCCCTCCGACAGGTCGCGCGGGTGGACGTCGTCCGCGATGCCGGGCAGCAACCCGGACACCAGGGCCCGGCAGGTGCCCGGCTCCGCGCCCGCGTCCCGGTCGGCGGCGGCGCACTCGGCGGCCACCGTGTCGGCGTACAGCAGGTCCCGGGGCTCCTGCGGGACCAGGCCGACCCGGCGGACCAGCTCCCGGGGCGGTGTGCGGTGCGGGACCGCGCCGCCCACCCGGACCGTCCCGGCGGACGGCTCGACCAGCCCGACGAGCGTGCTGAGCAGCGTCGACTTCCCGGCGCCGTTGCGCCCCATCAGCGCGACCGTCTCACCGGGCGCGACCGTGAGGTCGACGCGCCGCAGCGCCTCGACCCGGCCGCGCCGCACGGCGAGCGACCGGACCTCGGCGACGGCGGCGGGGGCTTGGGCGGCGGTCGCCGGGTCGGCCCTGCGGCGGCGCCACCGGTGGACGGCGGGCGGACGCGGCAGCGGGGCCTGCACCACGGGGGCCTCCCGCCCGGCGGGCGGCGTGCGGTCCTCCAGGCGCTCCCGCAGGGCGCCCGCGCGGCGGCGGGCGTCGCGGACCGTCAGCGGCAGCGGGGACCAGCCGGCCAGCCGGCCCAGGTCGACCACCGGCGGGTAGACCGGCGACCCGGCCATGAGGTCGGCCGGGGCGCCGAGGACCGGGGCCGCGCCCGGCGCGGGCAGCAGGGCGACCTGGTCGGCGTACTGCAGGACGCGCTCCAGGCGGTGCTCGGCCAGCAGGACCGTGGTGCCCAGGTCGTGGACCAGGCGCAGCAGGACGGCCAGGACCTCCTCGGCCGCGGCCGGGTCCAGGGCGGACGTCGGCTCGTCGAGGACCAGGACCCGCGGGTGCGGGGTGAGCACCGAGCCGATCGCGACGCGCTGCTGCTGCCCGCCGGACAGCGTGGCGATCGGGCGGTCGCGCAGGTCGGCGAGGCCGAGCAGGTCCAGGGTCTCCTCGACCCGGCGCCGCATCACCGCCGGGGCCAGGCCCAACGACTCCATGCCGTACGCCAGTTCCTCCTCGACCGTGTCCGTCACGAAGTGCGACAGCGGGTCCTGGCCCACCGTGCCGACCACGTCGGCGAGTTCGCGCGGCCGGTGGGTGCGGGTGTCGCGGCCGTCCACCGTGACCCGGCCGCGCAGCGTGCCGCCGGTGAAGTGCGGGACGAGCCCGCTGACCGTGCCGAGCAGGGTGGACTTGCCGACGCCGGACGGCCCGGCGAGCAGGACGAGTTCCCCCTCGGGGATCGTGAAGTCAACTCCGCGGACTGTTGGTTCGGCGGCGCCGTCGTAGGTCACCGAGACGTTCTCGAAGCGGATCACGACGGCTGCTCCTTGTCAGGTGCGCGCGGTGCGGGCGGTGCGGGCGGTGCGGGGGCCAGGAAGGCGGGCAGGAGGCCCAGCAGGACGGCTGCCGCCGGCCACAAGGGCAGGACGGGCGCGACCAGCGGGACCACGCCCGGGTGCAGCGCCGCCGGATCGGCCGCCGCGGCGGCGCTCAGCAGCGCGGCGACCGCGACGCCCGAGGCGGCGACCAGGCAGGACCGCGCGTTCCAGGTGTCGGGGCGGTAGCGGGTGCGCGGCGACCGGCGGCCGCCCAGCCACAGGCCCGCGAGGGCCGCCGCGACCCCGCCGAGCAGCACCGGCACGCCGTACGTGCCGCCCTCGGCGGTGAGCAGCCCGTACGTTCCCGCGCAGACACCGAGCAGACCGCCGAGGGTGAGCACGGTCGTCGTACGGCGCAGCGCGGCGGGCAGGTCCGCGGTGCGGCCGTAGCCGCGCGCGTCCATGGCCGCCGCGAGCGCGACCGAACGCTCCAGCGCGCCCTCCAGGACCGGCAGTCCGACCTGGAGCAGCCCGCGCAGGCCCCGGTCCGGGCGGCCCCGCAACCGGCGCGCGGCACGCAGGCGGTGGACGTCGGCGATCAGGTGCGGGGCGAAGGTCAGCGCGACCACCACGGCCACGCCCGTCTCGTACAGCGCGCCGGGGAGGGTCTTCAGCAGGCGGGTGGGACTCGCGAGGGCGTTCGCCGCGCCCACGCACACGAGCAGCGTGGCGAGCTTCAGGCCGTCGTAGAGGGCGAAGACCAGGGCCTCCGCGGTGAGGTCGCCGCCGATGCGGATGCCCTGCGCCCAGTGGGGGAGCGGGACTTCGGGCAGGGTGACCAGGGTGTGCGTGCCGGGGATCGGGGAGCCGAGGGCGACGGCGAACACGAGCCGCACGAGCAGCACGGTGACGGCGAGCTTGACGAACGCGGAGTAGGAGCGGGACCAGGGGGTGTGGGGGCGGGACGCCTGCACCACGTAGGCGGACGTGGCGATGAGGAGGGCGAGCAGGAGCGGGTTGGTGGTGCGGGTGGCCGCGGTCCCGAGGGACAGCGACCACAGCCACCAGGCCGCGGGGTGCACGGGGCGGGCGGTTCCTGACGGGCGGTGGTCAGTCATGGCGGCGTCTGCGGGACTGCCACACCGCTGCCGCCGCCAGGGCGGCCACCGCGGCCGCGCCCGCGTACCAGGCCAGCCGGGGCCCGTCGCCCTCGTCGCCCTGGTCCTTCTCCTGGGCCGCCGCAGGCTTCCGCTCGGCGGTGCCGGCGACCTGCTCGCCGCACCCGCGCTTCGGGTAGTCGGCGATCGCGCACAGCAGGGCGTTGGTGTCGTAGCGCAGGGGCTTGGCCACCGCGGCCAGGGCCTCGGCGGTGCTGGCGTCGCCCGCGACCCGTGCGCAGGCCGTCCGGGCGGCGGGCGGGGTCTCGCCTTCCGGGGCGTCGGCGGCGGTGCCGAAGTCGATGACCAGCGCGACGCGCTTGCTGCCTTCCCGGGCCGGCGTCCCGGCGCAGACCTCCGCGAAGGAGGCCGCGCCGCGCGGCCGGCTCGCGTCGGCCGAGTCCTCGCTCACCGCGAAGCGGAAGCCCTGCACCGAGCCGTCGGCGGGGCGGGACGTGGCCGGGCCCTGGGTGGCGTAGGTCCAGCCGCCGCCGGTGCGCTCCCAGAACGACCAGTAGCGGTAGCCGGTGGCCCCGGCCGGCGCGGCCGCCAAGGCGCAGAGCAGGGCGGTGAGGACGCCGGTGAGCAGGAGCGTCGTCGCGCGCCGGGTCACGGCTGCTGCCTCCGGCGGGCGCGGGCCAGGAAGAGGGCCGCGGCGACGAGGACCACGAGGACGACCGCGCCGACGGTGACCCACAGGGTGGTGGAGCCGCCGTCGTCGTCGGAGGTGTCGGCCGCCTGCGGCTTCTTCGTCGCCGTCTGCTTCGGCGCCGGGCCGGTCGCGTCGAGGAGCCGGACCAGGTCGGTGGAGCCGAAGGCGCGCGGGTCGGTGCCCGTGGCGTGGGCGGCGAGGACCAGCTGGGCGTAGGCCGCGGGGCCGCTCTGCGCGGCCCACTGCGGTGCGTTGGCCTCCAGCCAGCGCAGGGCGGCCGTGGCCTCGTCGGTGTGACCGGCCGCGGCGAGGGCGACGACCGCGTCGGCGGTGTTGCCGTAGTCGGGCTGGTTCTCGGCGCCGGGGAGGGCGGAGACGAGGTGGTGGTCCCTGGCGAGGGCGGTGGAGAGGTACCGGGCGCCGTTGCGCGCGGCCTGCTCGGGGGTGGTGGGCGCGGCGCAGCCGGAAGCGGTGACGTCCGCCTTCTTGTCGCCGTTCTTGGGGGAGGCGTTCAGCGGCTGCCCCAGCGCGCCGAGGACGGCGGCGGCCGTGGCGTCGGCGTTGGCCGTCAGCTTGCCCTGCTTGTCCGGCTGGTAGGCGAAGGCGCCCGCGCCGTCGCCGGTGCAGGGGAGGGCGAACGTCAGCAGGGCGTCGTACGGGGACTTGCCGCCCTTGACGACCTGTTCGGGGTGCTCGCCCGCCGCGACGAGGGCGCCGGTCACGACGGCGGTGGAGTTGGCGTCGCTGGGCCCGCCGGGGTTGTAGCCCCAGCCGCCGTCCGCGTTCTGCACCGACTTCAGCCAGGCGACGGCCTTGCCCGTCTGGGCGGCGTGGCCGCCCAGAGCGGTGAGGGCCTGGACCGCGGCGGCCGTGCTGTTGGTGTCCACCATCAGCTTGGCGTCGCAGGGCTTGGCGGGGTCGGCGCGGAAGGCGGCGAAGGCGCCGTCGGCGCACTGCTGGCCGGTCAGCCAGGCCACCGCCCGGTCGGCCGGGACGACCCCGGCGGTGTCCTGCGCGAGCAGGGCGAGCGACTGGCGCCACACCCCGTCGTACGTCGGGTCGCCGGTGCCGTACAGGCCGTCGGGTATCGCCACCGACGGCGTGGGCGAGGGGGACGCGGCCAGGGCGGGCGTGGCGGCGCCGATCACGGCGACGGCGGCCAGGGCCGCGGCGCTGCGGCGGACGTTCATGATCGGCGGGTGCCTCTCCCTAGGGGGAGCCGGGCAGCGCGGGACACCCCGGGCGGCTCGGCTCCGTAGACCTCGACGGTGCGTGGCGGGCCCCTGCGGGGCCGACGCGCGTGAGCCGGTCACGTCCCGGACGAGGCAGTCCGGCTCACCGCCCGGCGGACGGCTCACGGTTGCGGGTCAGCGCCGGTTTTGCACCGGCTTCCCCTCGTACGGGTGTGATGACGACCCGGTCACTGTACCGGCCCGTAACCGGGGGGCCGAGGGCGGGCCGTGGGGGACCGGGGTGCCGCTATGTTCTGCACATGACGACGATGGGGGAGGCGCCGGGCCCGCTGCTCGGCTCCGGCCGCACGGCCGACGTGTACGCCCTCGACGACGGCTGGGTGTTGCGCCGGGACCGGCAGGGGTACGGCGACGCGGCGGCCGAGGGCGCGGTGATGGCGCACCTGCGGCGGCACGGCTACCCGGTGCCGGCCGTGCGGCCGTCCGCCTCGCGCACCGACCTGGTGATGGAGCGGCTGGACGGGCCGACCATGCTCCACGCGTGCGTGGCCGGGACCCTGGGCCCCGAGGAGGCCGGGCGCACGCTGGCCGACCTGCTGCGCGCCCTGCACGCCGTACCCGGCCGGTCCGACCCCGCCGCCCGCGTCCTCCACCTCGACCTGCACCCCGACAACGTCGTCCTCACCGCCGACGGCCCCCGGGTCATCGACTGGACCAACACCGAGGAGGGCGACCCGGCCCTGGACTGGTCCACGTCCGCGGTGATCCTCGCCCAGGTCGCCGTCTCCCCCCACCCCCTGGCGGCCCCGGCCCACCCGATGCTCGCCGCCCTGCTGGCCGACCAGACGCCGCTGACGGAGGCGGCCCTGACGGAGGCACTCCGCCGCAGGGCGGCGAATCCGACGATGAGCGCGGAGGAGGTGGAACTGCTCGGGGACGCGGGGGAGTTGGTCCGGAGCTTCCTGGGGGCGGGCCGAGCGCGCGACGGCGCCTGACCGCGCGGCCTCAGTCGGCCACGAACCAGAGGTAGCTGCCGGGTGTGGCCGCGCACGCGCGGAGCAGCGCCGCGAGTTCGTCCAGCGCATCGCGTCGGCGGTCGCTGCCGCACGCGTCCTTCAAGCCGTCGATCTCCCGCAGGGCGGCCTCGGCCTCCTGCTCGTTCATCAGGGTGTCCCGGTACGGGTCGAGGGCGGTGAGCCGCCCCGGGACACCGCTGAGCCGGAGCGCGGTGAGCGCCTCGGCCAGCACCTCGCCGTACGCGTGGGAACTGGCCAGGAGGGTCGCCCGGGACCGGCGCCAGTCCTTACGGACGGGTCGCGCCGAGTGCAGCTCCAGGTCGATGCCCATGCCTCATGATGCACCGGGCTCGGGATCCGTCGGATCGATCAGGCGGCAGGCCGTCTCGATGTCGGTGCGGACCTGGGCGATGGAGGCGCGGCCGGAGAGCCAGGTGATGAGGGCCGAGTGCCAGGTGTGCTCGATGACGCGGACCGCGGCGAGCTGGCCGGGGGTCGGGTCGGGGGTGCCCATGGCGTCCAGGATGATCGCCGTGGTCTGGCGGGAGACCTGGTCCACCTCGGGGCTGACGCTGCGGTCCGCGAAGGTCAGGGCGCGCACCATGGCGTCGGCCAGGTGCGGTTCGCGCTGGAGGGCGCGGAAGGCGCGCATCAGCGTCTCGGCGACGCGGGCGGACGCCGTGTCGCCCGCCGGGGGCCTGCGGCGCAGCGTGGCGTGCAGGTGCTCCAGCTGGTCCTGCATCGTCGCCACCAGCAGGTGGACCTTGGAGGGGAAGTACCGGTAGAGCGTGCCCAGGGCGACCTGGGAGCACTCCGCCACCTCCCGCATCTGCACGGCGTCGAACCCGCCCCGCCCGGCCAGCCGCGCGCTCGCCTGCAGGATGCGTCGGCGGCGGGCCTCCTGGCGCTCGGTGAGCGCGGAGGCGGCGGGGCGTGCGGCGCTGGGGTCCGCTGGGGCTTCCGCGGGCATCGGTCCCGTCCGTGACAGTCGGTGAGGAGTGGCGGTCACCCAGCATGGCAGGGCCCGCGGCGCTCCGCGGCCGTGGCGTGAATCACCTGATCCACTGCTCACAACGCCCTTACCGGCCGGTAGATTCAGAGCCTCCCGAACGATCAAGTCTGAAACTTGTTCTAGATTAACGTCCCGTCGTAGTCTCGCGGGACAGTGCAGGCAGAAGGGGGCCCAGAGTGACCGCAGAGGCCAGTCGGGCCCGGTCCCGGCGGGACCTTGTCGTGAACGGCGAACTGCCGCTCACCATCGCGCTCCTCACCTACAAAGGGAACCCGTTCTGCGGGGGACAGGGCGTCTACGTACGGCACCTCTCCCGCGAGCTGGCCCGCCTCGGCCACCGCGTCGAGGTCATCGGCTCCCAGCCGTACCCGGTCCTGGACGAGGGCTACGCGGGTCTGTCCCTGACCGAGCTGCCCAGCCTCGACCTGTACCGCCAGCCGGACCCCTTCCGCACCCCCGGCCGCGACGAGTACCGCGACTGGGTCGACGCGCTGGAGGTCGCCACCATGTGGACCGGCGGCTTCCCCGAGCCGCTCACCTTCTCCCTGCGCGCCCGCCGCCACCTGCGCGCCCGCCGCGGTGAGTTCGACGTCGTGCACGACAACCAGACGCTCGGCTACGGCCTGCTCGGCGACGTCGGCGCCCCGCTCGTCACCACGATCCACCACCCCATCACCGTCGACCGGCAGCTCGAACTGGACGCCGCCGAGGGCTGGAAGCGCCGGTACTCGGTGCGCCGCTGGTACGCCTTCACGCGCATGCAGAAGCGCGTCGCGCGCCGCCTGCCGTCCGTGCTGACCGTCTCCGGGACCTCCCGCCAGGAGATCGTCGACCACCTCGGCGTCCGGCGGGACCGCGTCCACGTCGTCCACATCGGCGCCGACACCGAGCTGTTCTCGCCCGACCCGTCGGTGCCCGTGGTGCCGGGGCGCATCGTGACGACGTCCAGCGCCGACGTGCCGCTCAAGGGCCTGGTGTACCTCGTCGAGGCGCTGGCGAAGGTCCGTACCGAACACCCCGGCGCCCACCTCGTGGTCGTCGGCAAGCGGCCCACCGGTGGCCCGGTCGCGCAGGCCGTCGAGCGCTACGGCGTCGAGGGCGCCGTCGAGTTCGTCAAGGGCATCTCGGACGCCGAACTGGTCGACCTGGTGCGCTCGGCCGAGGTCGCCTGCGTGCCCTCGCTCTACGAGGGCTTCTCGCTGCCGGCCGCGGAGGCCATGGCCACCGGCACCCCGCTGGTCGCCACCACCGGCGGCGCGATCCCCGAAGTGGCCGGCCCCGACGGGGAGACCTGCCTCGCCGTGCCGCCCGGCGACGCCGGCGCGCTGGCCGCCGGGCTGAGCCGGCTGCTCGGCGACCCGGAGCTGCGCGCGCGGCTCGGCGCGGCCGGGCGGGAGCGGGTCCTGAAGCACTTCACCTGGGCCCGCGCGGCCGAGGGCACGGTCGCCCACTACCGCGAGGCGATGGCCCGCCCGTCGTCGGCGCCCGCCGCCCGGACCGCCACCGAAGCTGTTGCCGTACCCGATCCCGAAAGCAGGGCCACGTGCTGACCGTCGACTTCTCCCGGTTCCCGCTCGCCCCGGGCGACCGCGTCCTGGACCTCGGCTGCGGTGCCGGCCGGCACGCGTTCGAGTGCTACCGGCGCGGGGCGCGGGTCGTGGCGCTGGACCAGAACGGCGAGGAGATCCGCGAGGTCGCCAAGTGGTTCGCGGCGATGAAGGAGGCCGGCGAGGCACCCGAGGGCGCCACCGCCACCGCCATGGAGGGCGACGCGCTCGCCCTGCCCTTCCCCGACGAGTCGTTCGACGTCGTCATCATCTCCGAGGTGATGGAGCACATCCCCGACGACAAGGGCGTCCTCGCCGAGATGGTCCGGGTGCTCAAGCCCGGCGGCCGCATCGCCGTCACCGTCCCGCGCTACGGCCCCGAGAAGGTCTGCTGGGCGCTGTCCGACGCCTACCACGAGGTCGAGGGCGGCCACATCCGCATCTACCGGGCCGAGGAGCTGCTCGCCAAGATGCGCGGCGCCGGCCTGCGGCCGTACGGCACGCACCACGCCCACGCGCTGCACTCGCCGTACTGGTGGCTGAAGTGCGCGTTCGGCGTCGACAACGACAAGGCGCTCCCCGTGCGGGCGTACCACAAGCTGCTGGTCTGGGACATCATGAAGAAGCCCCTGGCCACCCGGGTCGCCGAGCAGGCCCTCAACCCACTGATCGGCAAGAGCTTCGTGGCCTACGCGACCAAGCCGCACCTGCCGCGCCTCGACGAGGCCGACACGGCTGGCGCGGCCGACGCGACGGACGCGGCGCGCACGGCCGACGCAGCCGAGGCGGCCGCCCGGTGACCACTCCCCGGACGGAACACCTGGTCCTGCCCGGGGTCCTCACCGCCGAGCAGGCCGCCGCGACCGTGCGCGGCATCCTCGCCGTGCAGCGCGAGGACGGCGCGATCCCCTGGTTCCGGGGCCACCACCTCGACCCGTGGGACCACACCGAGGCCGCGATGGCACTGGACGCGGCGGGCGAACACGCCGCCGCCGAGCGGGCGTACGACTGGCTGGCCCGCCACCAGAACGAGGACGGCTCCTGGTACGCGGCCTACGCGGACGGCGCGCACGACGACGTCACCGACCGGGGCCGGGAGACCAACTTCGTCGCCTACCCGGCGGTCGGCGTGTGGCACCACTACCTGTCCACCGGCGACGACACGTTCCTGGACCGGATGTGGCCGACCGTGTACGCGGCGACCGAGTTCGTGCTGCGGCTCCAGCAGCCGGGCGGGCAGATCGGCTGGCGCCGCGAGGACGACGGCACGCCCACCGCGGACGCCCTGCTCACCGGCAGCTCCTCCGTGCACCACGCGCTGCGGTGCGCGCTCGCCATCGCCGAGCAGCGCGAAGAGCCCCAGCCGGACTGGGAGTTGGCCGCCGGGGCCCTGCGCCACGCGATCCGCCGGCACCCCGAACGGTTTCTGGACAAGGACCGCTACTCCATGGACTGGTACTACCCGGTCCTCGGCGGCGCGCTGACCGGCGCGGAGGCCAAGTCCCGCGTGGAGGACGGCTGGGACCGCTTCGTGGTGCCCGGCCTCGGCGTGCGCTGCGTGGTGCCCAACCCGTGGGTGACCGGCGGCGAGTCGGCCGAACTCGCCCTCACCCTGTGGGCGATGGGCGAGTCCGACCGCGCCCTGGAGATCCTCCAGTCGATCCAGCACCTGCGCGATGCGGAGTCGGGCCTGTACTGGACCGGGTACGTCTTCGAGGACGGGGCCGTCTGGCCGCGCGAGCTGACGACCTGGACGGCCGGCTCGCTGCTCCTCGCCGTCGCCGCGCTCGGCGGCCACGAGGCGACCTGCGCGGTGTTCGGCGGGGAGCAGCTGCCGCGGGGCCTGGACCCGGACTGCTGCGGCTGACGGGTCGGTGGCGCCCGGCGGGTGAGGCGCGCCCGCCGGGTGAGGCGCGCCCGGCGGTCAGTGGCGGCTGACGCGGCCGGCGATCGCGTGGCCCACGAACAGGTAGACCACCGCCGCCAGTCCGTAGCCCGCCACCACGCGGGCCCATGCCTCGTCGAAGGTGAACAGGTCGTACGACCAGCCCGCCAGCCAGCGGGCCGCGTCGTGGATGAACTGCACGAAGTCGTTCGCGCGGTTCGCGTCCAGCAGGTACATCAGGATCCACAGCCCGATGATCAGGGCCATGATGTCGGCGACGACCGCGATGACCCTGCCGGCCTGGTTACCGTTGCGGTATCTAGGGGACATGCCCATCGGATTGCCGTCCGGGGGGAGTTGAAACGCGGGCGTCCGGCGGCGGCCGGGCCCCCGCCCTTCGCCCGCGTTCGCCCGGAGTCCGCATGGAGTTCGCCGTTCCTGGGGACGACGTTCGAGGGGGTCGCCGATGATCCTGCCCCCTTGAGTGGCAGGAGGGCCGTTGTCCCGCACCGGAACGCCCGCGATCGAGGAACCGCGCCTGACCACCCGCAGGGTCAGGCGCCGCCGCACCCCACGGCACGTGGTGCTCGCGGTGCCGGTGGCCCTCGCGGGGCTGATCTCCCTGCTGGTCAGCGGCAACACCCTGCGGCCGTTCGACCGGATCACCACTCTGGAGGCCCGCATGGCCTCCAAGTCGGACTTCTTCCGGGACCCCGAGGTACGGCGCCTGCTGCTCGCCCACGGCCTCCGCGTCGACATCCACCGGCTCGGCTCGCGGGGCATCGCCACCCAGTCCCTCGCGGGCACGGACGTGGTCTTCCCGTCCGGGCAGCCCGCCGCCAAGCTGATCCTGGACCGGCAGGACCACTCGGTGCGCTCGGTGCGCCCCTTCGTCACCCCGCTGGTGCTCGGCACCTTCCGTGACTACGCCGAGACGCTGGTCAGGGCCGGGGTCGCCACCCGGCAGCCGGCCCCGGACGGCACCCCCACCCTCTACTACGACCTCGACATGCCCGCCTTCATGGGCCTGCTGGACGGCACCGACCACGGCCGCCCCACCGCCGACCAGGACCACGACGGCCGCACCGAGGGCGCCGACACCTGGAACGGCATCGGCTACGACACCACCGGCGGGCACAGCAACAGCGGCCGGGTCCTGGTGCGCACCTCCAGCGTCTGCGAGTCCAACGCGGCCGGCACCTACCTGAGCCTGCTCGCCTTCGTCGCGGGCGGCAACGCCACCCCCGGCACCGAGGACGCCGGCGACCCCGGGGCCGCCCGCGCGGAGGTGCGCGCGCTCGCCGCCCGGATCAGGCCGCTGATCAGCCTCCAGGGCATGTGGGCCGACGACCAGGCCGACAGCTACCTGTCCGACCTCGGCGAGAGCATCGCCCCCCTCTCCCTCCTCTACGAACACCAGTACCTGGCGCACCAGATCGCCCACCGGAAGCGGTACGGCAGCGAGGACACCGCCCGCGTCCTGCTCTACCCGACGCCCTACGCGCTCACCGAGCCGCAGCTGATCTCCCTCACCGACGACGGCGACCGGCTCGTCAGCGTCCTGGAGAAGGACGAGGAGCTGCGCGAGCGCGCCATAGAACTCGGCTTCCGCGTCCGCTTCTCCGGCGAGGAGGGCACCAGCGCCCGCCTCAACGCCTACCTGCGCGGGCACGGCGTCCAGGTGCCCGTGCAGAACGCCGACCGCACCAAGTCCTACGAGCCCGACCTCGGCGTCCTGGAACAGCTCATCACCTCCATCGGCACCTGCCCGCCGCCCGACGGGGACGCCCCGTGAGCCGCCCGCGCCCGGGACCCCCACGACCGGGACCCCCGCGCGGCGCGGTGCCGTTCGCGCTGTGCCTGGCGCTCCTCACCGGCCTGCTCGCCGCCTGCACCGGCGCACCCGACCACGTCACCCTGCGCGTCCTCGCCAGCCCCGAACTCGCCGACGTCGAGCCCCTGTTGGGCCGGCTGGCGGAGGACACCGGGGTCGAGCTGACGATGGAGTACGAGGCGAGCGCCGACCTCGCCGGACGGTACCCGGCCACCGGCCGCCCCGCCCCCGACCTCGCCTGGCTCGCCTCCGACCGCTCCTTCCAGCTCCGGGTGCAGGACTCCGGCGGCCGCATCACCCGCCCCGAGTCCACCTCCGTCCTGCGCTCACCCGTCGTCGTCGGCCTCACCCCCGCGGCGGCCGGCGCCCTGCGGGCGAAGGCCCCCGGTGGCCGGATCTCCTGGGCCGACGTCGCCGACGCCGCCGCCGGGGGCCGCCTGCGCTTCGGCATGGCCGACCCGCGGCGCAGCGACACCGGCCGCGCCGCGCTCGTCGGGGTGGCCACGGCCGCCGCCGGCACCGGCGGCGCCCTGCGCGCCCAGGACGTCTCCTGCGACCGGCTGCGCGGCTTCCGCTCCGGGCAGAGCCTCACCGCCGACAGCTCCCGTGCCCTGCTGGCCGCGTACGCCGCCCACCCGGAACGCGCCGACGCGCTGATCGCCCACGAGTCGGAGCTGCTGTCGCTGAACGCCGGGGGCCGGCTGCGCGCGCCGCTGGAGATCGTCCACCCCGACGACGGCATGGTCCTGTCCGACTTCCCGCTGCTGCTGCTCGACCCGCGCGAGCGCGGCCCGTACCGCAAGGTCGTCGACTGGCTGCTGCGCGCCGACGTGCAGCGCGAGCTGATGCGCCGCACCCACCGGCGGCCCGTCGACCCGGACGTCCGGCCGACCGGGCCGCTGGCGCAGCCCGTCGGCAACGCGCTGTCGTTCCCCGACCGGCTGTCGACCGTGCAGCGGCTCGTGGACGACTACGGCGACCCCGCGCACGGCACCGCCGATCAGGTCGTGTTCCTGCTGGACTTCTCGACGTCCATGCGCGGGGAGCGGATCGCCGCGCTGCGGGCCGCGTTCGCCGGGCTCAGCGGCGCCGACCGCACCGCCACCGGCAAGTTCGCCCGCTTCTACCGCGGGGAGCGCCTGACCGTCGTACGGTTCGGCGGGCGGGTGCTCCAGGAGCGGACCGTGACCGTGCGCGGCGACGCCGACCTGCGCACGCTGGACCGGATCGTCGCGGACGGCGGCTTCGACGACGCCACCGCCGTCTGGTCCGCCCTCGACCGCGGTTACGCCCTCGCCGCCCAGGCGGTGCGCGCGGCACCCCGGCGGCCCGTCGCGATCGTGCTGATGACCGACGGGGAGAACAACGCGGGCCTCGGTCCCGCGGAGTTCCTGCGCCGCCACCGCGCCCTGGGCACCGCGGTCGCCGCGGTGCCCACCTTCCCCGTGCCCTTCGGAGAGGCCGACCCGAGCGCGCTGGAGCGGGTCGCCCGGGCGACCGGCGGCCGGGTCGTCGACGCGCGCCTCTCCTCCCTCGCCGACGCGTTCAAGGAGATCCGTGGGTGTCATTGACCGGCAGTGGTGGGGCCTGTGGTGGCCGTGGGTGGCCGTCTGGGCGGTGACGGCCTGCGCCCTGGCCGTCCTCGCACGGTACGCGCTGGCGCGCCTCGGGCCGCCGCGGCGCCGCCGGGGCGGCGGGCGCACCGTGCACGGCATGTGCTTCTTCCTGCACGAACAGCGGGTGATGGACCTCTACCAGCAGGGCGGGTTCAGCGCGGCCCTGGAGCAGGAGGTCGCCGACCGGATCAACGTCACCAGCGGCCTGAACGTGCTGGCCAAGCTCGGCTTCACCGCCGGGGCCCGCCGGGACGTCACCAAGGAACGCGTCACCGCCTACATCCGGCAGTCCACCCCGATCACCGTGATCCGGCTGCTGATGGACACCATGCGCAAGGAGGACGTGGTCGTCCACGCCGACCTCACCACCGGCGAGGTGACCCCCAACCGGGCGCTCGCCGAGCGGCTGCGCGAGGGCCGCGGCGACGGCCGGGTCCCGCTGTCCTCCCTCGGCGTGGTCTCCGCGTTCGTGTCGGTCACCGGCACCTTCACCGCCCGCCGTGTGGAGAGCGGCGACATCGTGCTGCGCGCCCCGTACGGGCCGGGGCGGCAGGACGCCCGGGTGCGGATCACCTGCGAGGCGGCCGGGGTGCGCGAGGGCTTCGCCCACGAGGAGTACTTCACCGGGGAGTTCCAGGCCCGCTGCCTCGGCAAGGTGCAGACGTGGAACGGCGAGAAGGGCGAACTGCGGGTGAACCCGGTCGCCATCTTCCTTTGACCAGGCGGCCGTTCCGGCCGCACACGTGGACGGCCCCCCGCCCGGGAAGGGCGGGGGGCCGTCGACGAGGACCGGCGGGATCAGCCGCGCTGGATGCCCGAGGTGTCCCGCAGCACGCCGCGGCGCCCGTCCTGGGTCTGGGCGACCAGGCCCTGGCCGCCCTGCTCGACCGCCAAGTACCAGGTGCCCGGCGCCAGTTCGGCGATCGGGGAGGGCGAGCCGTCCTCCGCGTACAGCGGGCGCGGCACCGGCACGGCGAACCAGAACGGCGAGAAGTCCGCCGCCGGCTGCGGCGCCGGGGTGCCCTGCGGAGCGCCCTGCGGACCGCCGAACGGCTGGCCCTGCTGCTGCGGCGGCTGCGCGCCGTACGGCTGCTGCGGGGCGCCCGGGTAGCCGTAACCACCGGGCGGCTGGGCGCCGTAGGGCTGCGGGGCGGCCGGGCGCGGGGCCGGCACCAGGGCGGCCTGGAGGGCGGGCACGAGCGGCGTCGCGACGGCGGCCGCGGCCAGCACCAGCGCCGCGATCAGGCCGAGGATCAGACCGGCGCCGGTGTCGATGTTGGCGCTGCCGAAGGAGTCGCTGAACGCGCCCAGCGGGTCCACGATCGTCCAGAAGGCCGTCCACAGCGCGAACACGGTGAGCGCGACACCCAGCTGACCGAGGTCCAGACCGACGACCTTGCGCGGCTGCGGCAGCGCGCGGGCGACGACGATCAGGACCGCGCCGATGATGCCGCCGACGTACATGCTCATCACCAGGCCGAGGTTGTCCCAGGCGTTGGGGACGTCACCGGGGCCGTCGAACGTGTCGAGGAACGACGCGATGAACAGCAACACCGCTGCTCCGATCACCACGCCGTCGCCCCGAGTGAGGGAGCGGATATTCACTTCAGGTCCTTCGTCAGTCGTCTCGTCGTCGGTAGAGGCGTCGCTGTCACCATGTCGCCGTCAGGCCCCGGTGTGAAGCGCGGGGGTGACCCCTCGTACGGACGACACTATCGCCCGAACGATCGAGGTGTCCGCCGGGATGGACCCGCCGGACCTCACCCGCGCAGGAAACTCACGATTCCCTCAGACATCCCCAGCGCCGCCTGCTGCCGCCACGCACCGCTGGTCAGCAGTGCCGCGTCCTTGCTATCGCGCATGTTGCCGCACTCGATGAACACCTTGGGAACCGTTGACAGATTGAGACCGCCGAGATCGGTGCGCGTGACGAGACCGGTGCCGCCGCCCAGGTAGTTGGAGCGCGCGCTGCCCGTCACACGGGCGAAGTCGTCGGCGAGGGCCGTGCCGAGGGCCCTGGAGGGCGCGACGATCGGCCGGGTGTCGGCCTCGCCCGCGTGCACCGCGCCGGGCAGGATCACGTGGAAGCCGCGGTTGCCGGTGGCCGAGCCGTCCGCGTGGATCGACACCACGGCGTCCGCGTGCGCCGCGTTGCCGATCCGGGCGCGCTCGTCGACGCACGGGCCGTACGGCCGGTCCCCGTCCTGGGTCAGCTTCACCGTGGCGCCCTGCGCTTGGAGCAGCGTGCGCAGCCGGTGGGCCACGTCCAGCGTGAACGCGGCCTCCGCGTAACCGGAGTTGGTCGACGTGCCCGTGGTGTCGCACTCCTTGCGGTGGGTGCCGATGTCCACGGGGCGGTTGATCTCCGCCGTGTGCCGGACGTTGGCCGGGTTGTGACCGGGGTCGATGACGACGACCCGGCCCTTCAGGGGAGCGGCCCCCTTGTCGTCCGCGCCCGCGGTGGCGGTGGAGTGCGCCGAGGGCGTGTCCGACACCGGGGCCGTCGCCCGGCCCCCGCCGTCGTCGCCCCCGGAGCCGCCGCCCACGGCCCCGTACGCCAGCCACCCCGCCAGCACCCCGGGCACCAGCGCGGCCAGCGCCACGACGAGGGGACGGCGCAGCACCGAACGGCGCGGCACCCGCGGGGGCTCGAACTCCGGACCTACGTACGACACGCCAGCCACCCTAACGGCCACACCCGACGACGACCGGCGGACACCGCCCGGACGGATGACACGGGGTGGCCGGCCGGCCCGCGGGGGCCGGGGCGCCCCGCGTCGACCGCCGGGCGGTCACTTCGCCGAGGTGGACGCCCTGCCTGCCGCAGGCCTCCGCGGCAGCCAGGCCAGCATCAGCAGCGTGCCCGCCGCCAGGAGCCAGGCTCCCGTGCGGAAGGCCAGGGCGTAGCCCTCCGTGAGGGCCTGCGGGGTGCCGCGGTCGCCGGTGCGGGCCGCCGCCAGGGTGGACAGGACCGCGAGGCCCAGTGAACCGCCCATCGTGCGCGAGGTGTTGACCAGCCCGGAGACCAGGCCCGCCTCGCCGGGCGCCGCCCCCGAGGTGGCCAGCGAGGCGAGCGGCGTGGCCGACAGGCCCGCGCCCAGCATCATCACGATGCCGGGCAGCATGATCTCGGTGACGTACGTGCCGTCCGCGCCCATCGTCGACTGCCAGGCGAACCCGCCCGCCGCCACCGCCGTACCGAGCGCGGCCGCGCTGCGCGCCCCCACCGCCCGCATCACGCGCGGCGCCAGCTTGGAGCTCAGCACGATCGCCAGCGAGCTCGGCATCAGCGCCAGGCCCGCCTGGAGCGGGGTGTAGCCGAGCACGTTCTGCGCGTACAGCGTCATGAAGAACCACATGCAGAACATCGCCGAGCCGCACAGGAACATCGCCGCGTTCGCCGAGGACACCGCCCGCAGCCGGAACAGCCCGAGCGGCATCAGCGGCGACGCCGTCCGCGCCTCCACGGCGACGAACAGGCCGATCAGCGCCAGGCCGACGGCCAGCGGCACCAGCGCGGCCGGCGCCGTCCAGCCCGCCGCCTCCGTCTGCGAGATGCCGTAGGCCAGGGTCGCCAGGCCCGCCGTCACCAGGGCCGCGCCGGGCAGGTCCAGGCGCCGCCCGTCCCCGGCGCGGCTCTCCGGCAGCAGGCGTGCGGCGCCCGCGAGGACGACCGCGCCGACCGGCACGTTGATCAGCAGCACCCAGCGCCACGACAGCGTGTCCACCAGCACCCCGCCGACCAGCCCGCCCGCGGCGCCCCCGCCCGCGCCGACCGCCGTCCAGGTCGCGATGGCCCGCGCCCGCGCGGCGCCCTCGGGGACGGCGGCCGTGACGATCGTCAGCGTCGACGGCGCCAGGACCGCCGCGCCGAGCCCCTGCACGGCCCGCGCGAGCAGCAGCTGCCAGTCCTGCCCGGCCAGCCCGCCGCCGAGCGAGGCCAGGGTGAACAGGGCGAGCCCGACGAGGAACATCCGCTTGCGGCCGTAGAGGTCGCCGGCCCGCCCGCCGAGCAGCATGAACCCGGCGAAGGCGATGGCGTAGGCGTTGACCACCCACTGCAGGCCCGAGGGGTCCAGGCCCAGGTCGGCGCGCATCGAGGGCAGGGCGACGTTCACCACGGACACGTCGAGCACGACCAGGAACTGCCCGGCGCAGGCGAGTGCGACGAGCAGCCAGGCGGGCGGGGCGGTGCGGCGGACCGGACGGGCGACTTCGGGGGCCTGGAGCATGGGTGTCATGCTCTCAGCCGCCGGACGGTCCTGACGATCGGGATTTCGACGCAGGCGCGACTGGTCCGGAGGCCCTACTCCGCTTCGTCAAGAGACGGTCAAGAAATCATTAGTGTGCCGAAGCACCGGAATAGTTGCCCGTGCATACGTCGTTCGTCCTGCATGTATCCATGATCTCTCCCGGCCCGGAGGCCCCCACCCATGACGCAGACGACGACCGACCGGCCGACCCGCGCGGCGAGCGGCGCCGTGGTCCCGGTGCTCGCCTTCGCGGGCATCGTGGTCGCGGTGATGCAGACCCTGCTGGTCCCCGTCATCAAGGACCTGCCGCAGCTGCTGCACAGCGCGCCCAGCGACGCCACCTGGGTCCTGACCTCCACGCTGCTGTCGGGCGCCGTCGCCACGCCGATCATGGGACGCCTCGGCGACCTGTACGGCAAGCGGCGCATGCTCATCGCCAGCCTCGCGGTGATGGTGGCCGGCGCCCTGGTCAGCGCCCTCACCAGCGACCTGCTCACCATGATCGTCGGCCGTACCCTGCAGGGCTTCGCCATGGGCGCCATCCCGCTCGGCATCGGCCTGATGCGCGACATGCTGCCGCGTGAGCGGCTCGGCTCCGCGATGGCCCTGATGAGTTCCTCCATCGGCGTCGGCGGCGGCCTCGCCCTGCCGCTCGCCGCGCTCGTCGCCCAGCACGCCGACTGGCACGCCCTCTTCTACGGCGCCGCCGGCCTCGGCGCGGTCGCCATCGCGCTGACCCTCTTCGTCGTCCCCGAGTCCACCACCCGCGCCCCCGGCTCCTTCGACCTGCCGGGCGCGCTCGGCCTGTCCGCCGGTCTGGTGCTGTTCCTGCTGCCGATCACCAAGGGCAGCGACTGGGGCTGGACCTCCGCCACCACGCTCGGCCTGTTCGGCGCCGCGGCCCTCGTCCTGCTGCTGTGGGGCGTGATGGAGCTGAAGGTGAAGGCGCCGCTCGTCGACCTGCGCACCACCGCCCGCCCGGCCGTCCTCTTCACCAACCTCGCCTCGATCATGGTCGGCGTCTCCTTCTACGTCGTCTCCCTGGTCCTGCCGCAGCTCCTCCAGCTGCCCAAGGCCACCGGGTACGGCCTCGGGCAGTCGATGGTCACCGCCGGCCTGCTGGTCGCCCCGCTCGGCCTGACGATGATGCTCACCGCGCCCGTCTACGCCCGCCTGTCGGCCCGCTACGGCCCCAAGGTCACCCTCATCATCGGCCTCATGGTCATCGCCGTCGGCTACGGCGCCGGCCTCGGCCTGATGAGCGCCGCCTGGCAGAGCCTCGTCATCTCCGTCGTCCTCGGCGCGGGCATCGGCCTGGCCTACTCCTCGCTGCCCGCCCTGATCGTCGGCGCCGTCCCCGCCTCCGAGACCGGCGCGGCCAACGGCCTCAACACCCTGATGCGGTCCATCGGCACCTCGGTGTCCAGCGCCGTCATCGGCATGGTGCTCGCCAACACCGCGCACACCGTCGGGGGCGTGGCGATACCCACCATGCACGGCTTCCGGGTGTCCTTCCTCATCGCCACGGCCGCGGTCGCCGTCGGCCTCGTCCTCGCGCTGTTCCTGCCCAGGCCGGACCGGGCGCCCCGACTGCGGGCGACCAGCGAGGAGGAGGCGAACCTCGCCAACGCCGCCCGCGCCACCGGGGCCGAGGAGGCGCCGCACGGCTTCCGCGGCCGGGTGCTCGCCGCCGACGGCAGCCCGGTCGCCCGCGCCAAGGTCACCCTCATCGACCGGCGGGGCCGCCAGGCCGGCGCGACCCTCTCCGGCGAGGACGGCTCGTACACGCTCGCCGTGCCCGCCGAGGGCGCCTACGTCCTCGCCGCCAAGGCCCTCGGCCACGCACCGCTGGCCTCCTCGGTGACGCACCCCGGCCAGGAGCAGGCGGTCGAGCTGGACCTGTCCCTGCCGCTGTCCCGCCCGGGGGAGACGGTCGGCGCGTAGCACTTGATCCCGTCCCGCACCCCCGGTCGAACCCTCGGCCGGGGGTGCGGCAGCATGGGCACGGCCCTGCGCCGCACGACCGAAAGGCCCCCTCATGACCGCCGCACCCGCGCCCTCCCTCAGCCCCTCCCCGGAGGTCCTCGCCGCGTTCGAGGCGGCCAAGGGGTTCATGCCCGTGGACGAGGGGCTGGCGCTGTACGCGGCCGCCGTCGAGGCGGGCGGGCTCGGGCTGCCGCTGCTGGAGATCGGCACCTACTGCGGGCGCTCCACGGTGCTGCTCGCCGACGCCGCCCGGCGGACCGGCGTGAGCGCCCTCACCGTCGACCACCACCGCGGCAGCGAGGAGCAGCAGCCCGGCTGGGACTACCACGACCCGGACACCGTCGACCCGGAACTCGGCGTGATGGACACCCTCCCGCTGTTCCGGCGCACCCTGCACCGCGCGGGCCTGGAGGACCACGTGGTCGCCCTGGTCGGCCGCTCACCGCGGATCGCCGCGCTGTGGAACACCCCCCTCGCCCTGGTCTTCGTCGACGGCGGCCACACCGACGAACACGCCACCGCCGACTACGAGGGCTGGGCCCCGCACGTCGCCGAGGGCGGCCTCCTCGTCATCCACGACGTCTTCCCCGACCCGCAGGACGAGTTCACCGGCCAGGCCCCGTACCGCATCCACCTCCGCGCCCTCGCCTCGGGCGCCTTCACGGAGATCGCGTGCACGGGGTCCCTGCGGGTCCTGCGGCGGACCGGCGCCGGGATCTGACGCGGGGCGTCCGTCCCGGCCGGCCGGCCGGGACGGCAGGTCACCCGCCGGGTCAGAGCCAGCCCTGGTGGCGGGCCTCTCGGAGGGCTTCCATGCGGTTGCGGGTGCCGGTCTTGCCGATGGCCGCGGAGAGGTGGTTGCGGACCGTGGACTCCGACAGGTGCAGCCGGGCCGCGACGTCGGCGACCGTCGCCCCGTCCGCGGCCGCCTCCAGCACGTCCCGCTCGCGCGCGGTGAGCGGATTGGGGCCCGCGCTCAGCGCCGCCGCCGCGAGCGCCGGGTCGACCACCGTCTCCCCGGTCAGCACCCGGCGGATCGCCCCGGCCAGCTCCTCCACCGGTCCGTCCTTCACCAGGAAACCGGCGGCCCCCGCGTCCATGGCACGGCGCAGGTAGCCCGGCCGGCCGAACGTGGTGAGGATCAACACCCGGCAGCCCGGCGCCTGTTCGCGCAGGTCGGCCGCCGCGTCCAGACCGCTGCGGCCGGGCAGCTCGATGTCCAGCAGCGCGACGTCCGGGCGGTGCACCAGCGCCGCGTCCACGATCGCGTCGCCGGCGCCCACCTGCGCCACCACCTCGATGTCCGGCTCCATCCCCAGCAGCAGGGCCAGCGCCCCGCGCATCATCCCCTGGTCCTCGGCCAGCAGGACCCGGATGGACCGGGCGGGACGGTGGTCCCGGGGCATGTCGTTCACGGGGAGAGCGTAGGCCCCGACGGGCCGACGGGAGCCGCCGCGGGGGGGAGTCCACCGGAGTCCGTGCGGGACGGGTCGTGGGGGGCCGTGGCCGGTCCGTCCGCCGGGAGTTCCGCCGTCACCGTGAACCCGCCGTGCGTGCCCGGACCCGCCGTCAGGGAACCCCCGGCCGCCGCGAGCCGCTCCCGCAGCCCCGTCAGCCCGGTCCCGCACGGGCCGCCGCCGTCGGCGCACCCCCCGCCGCCCCGGCCGTCGTCCGTCACCGTCAGCCGGACCCGGTCCCCGTCGCCCGCCACCACGATCTCGCAGCGCCGGGCCCCGCTGTGCCGTACGACGTTGGTGACCGCCTCGCGCACCACCCAGCCCAGCAGGGCCGCCGTCTGCGGGGCGAGCGGCGGACCGGACTGCGAGAGCACCGGCTCCACGTCCGCCGCCCGCAGTGCCGAGCGGGCCCGGTCCAGCTCGGCCGGCAGGCTGCCCTCGCGGTAGCCGGTGACGGCCTCACGGATCTCGGTCAGCGCCTGCCTCCCCACCGCCTCGATGTCGGTGACCTGCGCCAGCGCCGCGTCCAGGTCCCGCGGCGCCAGCCGCCGCGCCGCCTCCGCCTTCACGACCACCACGGACAGCGTGTGCCCCAGCAGGTCGTGCAGGTCGCGGGAGAACCGCAGCCGCTCCTCCTCCACCGCGCGGCGGGCCAGTTCCTCACGGGCGGCGCGCAACTCCCGTACCGCCTGGGACAGGGACAGGATCGCCGCCGTCACCAGCGTCGACAGCAGCGTGCCGTAGGCGACGCCGATCGCGTCCTTCCAGTCCTCCCGCACCACCGCGGTGGCGCCGCCCAGCAGGGCCAGCGCCACGCCGGCCCGGCCCAGCCACCGCCCGCGCGCCACGGTGCCGACGGCGAGCCCCAGCAGCGGGAAGAAGTTCAGCCAGTTGCCGCCGTAGCCGAGCGCCAGGCCGCAGGTCACCGCGCCCATCAGCACCAGCGCGCCCCGGGTGGAGGCCGCCGTGCGCGCCCGGGGGTCGAACGCCCGGAACACCACGTAGATGTAGAGCGAGTTGAAGGTCAGCAGTCCCAGGCCCCCGACCCACGGGTTGGGCGTCTCGCCCTGGAAGAGGTTGGAGAAGGACCCCATCCCCATCAGCAGCCACGGCAGCAGGGTGAAGCCGGACGGCGCCGGCCCGACGTCGTCCTGCTCCTCGCCCGCCCGCCGCCCCGCGCGGACCTGCTCGCGGTACCGGGCCCGCTCGCCCCGGCCCTGGTACCAGCACCGCACCCTGCCCGTCACGGACATCCGCCGCCTCCCCCGTCGTACGGTCACTCCCGACGGTCACGACGCTACGCACCCGGCGCCCCGCCCGGCAGAGGCGTCCGTACGGACCTCGGCAGGACGAATGTCCCGGGTGCCGCCCCGCCTGGCATAGCGTCGGGGAACGCCCCGCGACCACCAGGAGCCGGCCCCATGCCCCTCGACGCCGCCACCGCACTCGCCGCCGCGCCCCGGACGACGCGGATCTCCTGGACGCGCCAGGACGTCCTGCTCTACCACCTCGGCATCGGCGCGGGCGTCCCCGCCACCGACCCCCGGGAACTGCGCTACACCCTGGAGTCCCGGCTCCACGTCCTGCCCAGTTTCGCCACCGTCGCGGGCGGCGGGAAGCCCGCGGTGACCGGCGCCCTGTCCCGGCCCGGCGTCGACGTGGACCTCGCGCGCGTCCTGCACGGCGGCCAGACCCTCACCCTGCACCGCCCGCTCCCGGCCGAGGGCACCGCCACCACCACCGGCCGCATCGTCGCCGTGTACGACAAGGGCACCGCCGCGGTCCTCGTCATGCGCACCGACGCCGCCGACGCCGCGGGGCCCCTGTGGACCGGCGACGCGCACGTCTTCGTCCGCGGCGAGGGCGGCTGGGGCGGCGACCGGGGGCCCTCCACCCGGCCGCAACCGCCCGCCGGGGAGCCGGACCTGGTCGTCGAACGCCGCCTGCGCGAGGACCAGGCGCTGCTCTACCGCCTGTCCGGCGACCTCAACCCCCTGCACGCCGACCCGGAGTTCGCAGGACGCGCCGGCTTCGCCCGGCCCGTCCTGCACGGCCTGTGCACCTACGGCGTCACCCTCAAGGCGGTCGTGGACACGCTGCTCGACGGGGACGTGCGCAGGGTGCGGTCGTACGACACGCGGTTCGCCGGGGTGGTGTACCCGGGGGAGACCCTGCGGATCCGGATGTGGCGGCGGCCCACCGGCGACGGCGTCCGGGTGACCGTGACCGCGGCGGACCGCGACGACGCGGCGGTGCTGGACGGAACGGTCGACGCGACCTGACACGCCGGAGGGGGCGGCCCGTGACGGACCACCCCCTCCCTCTCCTGCTCTCCCGCTCCGGGCCCTAGGGGGTGTCTCGCCGATCAGGCCGGGCTCGCGGCGCCTGGCACCGCGCCTCGCCGCGTTGTCGTCGGTTGGCGATGCTCCGCATCGCCGCCCTCCTCCGCCTTGCGATGCACGGCACCAGACGCCGCTCCCTGATCCGGCCTGATCGACAAGACACCCCCTAGACCCCCTGCGGGACCGGCTGGCCGGACTGCGCCGAGTTCGCCTGCTGGCCCTGCTGGGCCGGCTTGCGGTGCCGGCCCCGCGGTGCCGCGTCCCCGTCGTGGTGGGACACCGGACCCCGGTGCCTGCCGTGCCCCGTGGCCTCCTGGACCCCGGCGGACAGCCCCTGCGTGGTGCTTGCGTCGCTCATCGGATGAGTTCACCCCGTCAACATGATCTTCTTTACAGCCGGGCGAGTGTATCCGGCCGACCACGGGCCGGATCCAGGCGGCCACGCCGACCGGGACTAGTTCGTTACAAGCCGCGCCAGGGGCGCCTGTTGCAGGGGAACGGGGCGGGGCGCGCAGGGCTCGGCGGGGGCGCCGGACGCCCCATGGATGCGGTCGTCGGCGGGCCCGGGGCACCCGGGGGAGGCGAGCCCCGAGCGGGACTCCGGGCCCGGCCTCGGCACGGGATCCGGCGCGGGCACGCGCGCGACACCGCACGGCACGGCCGGGGTGGCGTACGGCAGCCGCAGCTCGCCGTCCGCCGTCCACAGCCCCGCGCCGGGCAGCCACCCCTCCGGCGCCGCGCGCTGCCGCAGCCGCCGGTCCGCCGGGCGCCACATCCCGACCCAGGAGCCGCACGGGCCGTCGACGCGCAACGCCACCGCGCAGCTCTCCGGGAGCAGCACCTGGCCCGGCTGGATCGCGAACGGCGTCAGCGCGCCGCCCGGCAGCCGCAGCGACTCGGGGAAGCGGACCGGGAGCGTGCTGCCGAGAACCCCCCAGCCGAGGCGCGGCTCGCCCGGCGACGGCGCGTCCGAGCCGATCAGCAGCAGACCGCTGTCGGGGTCGGCGAGCAGCAGCCGGTCGTCGCTGTCGGCGGTGATCTGCAGCAGCGGGGAGACCTCGCCGCCGCGCCCCAGGTCCACCACGACCGCCTTGGTGCGGCCCCCGGTCTCCCGGTCCAGGGCCAGCATCCGGCCCGCCCGGTCCAGCCAGACCCCGCCGGAACAGCGGCCGGGGACCTCCGCGACGCGCTCCGGACCGAACGCCCCGCCCGCCACCAGCCACAGGGCGGTGGAGCGCCGGCCGACGAGGAGGGCGTACGCGCGCGTGCCGCACGGGGCCGGGGGGAGCAGCCGCAGCCCGGCGTCACCGCCCGGGTCCGTGCCCGCGTCGGTACCGGCGTCCCGGTGGTCGATCGCGCCCAGCGGGTGCTCGCCGGTGCCCGGGCCGGTCGGGTACAGCAGGGTGAAGGTGTGCCGCCCGGCCGCCCTGCGGTGGACGAGCACCTGCCCGTCGGCCATCGGCTGCACCTGGGTGCCGGGCTCCTCGGGCTGGTGGCCCGGCAGCGGCACCGCGTACGGCTCGGGGCCGTCCAGGGTCCAGCGCTCCGGGAACCAGCAGTCGCCGCGGCGGGCGAGCCGGGCCGCGTAGGCGCCGTCCGCCGTGATCACCAGGGGCGCGGCGGCCGTACGGTCCGGGTCCTCCTCGGCGCCCCGCTCGCCCTCCCCGGTGTGCCGCCCGCCCTCCTCCGGGTCCCGCTCGCCGTCCTCCGTCGTCGGTTCGATCGCACAGGCCGTCATGGTTCGGTCACCTCCGGCGACGAAGCTAGTTTTCGCACGCGCGCCCGTGGGACCGGCGGACGGCCGCTTCGCCCGTACGAGTGGTGCAGAAGCGATTCCGCTGAGGTGAGGGGTGTGGGTGTGCTGCCCTGGGCGGGTGGCTCGCGCCGGGAGGCCGCCCTGCCCACGGCCGTGCACCGGCCCAGAACGGGCAGGTAGCCTTTCCCCCGTGCCCCGTCTGTCTGAAGTCATCGCCGCGCTGGAGAACCTGTGGCCCGCCGAGCGGGCCGAGTCCTGGGACGCGGTCGGCACCGTCGTGGGCGACCCCGGGCAGCCGGTCACCCGCGTGCTGTTCGCCGTGGACCCGGTCCGGGCGATCGTCGACGAGGCGGTGGAGCTGGGCGCGGACCTCCTGGTCACCCACCACCCGCTCTACCTGCGCGGCACCACGACCGTCGCCGCGTCCACCTTCAAGGGCCACGTCGTGCACACCCTGATCAAGAACGACATCGCCCTGCACGTCGCCCACACCAACGCCGACACCGCCGACCCGGGCGTCTCCGACGCCCTCGCCGGCGCCCTGGACCTGCGCGTCGTACGGCCCCTCGTGCCCGACCCCACCGACCCCGCCGGCCGGCGCGGCCTCGGCCGGATCTGCGAGCTCGACCACCCGCTGCCGCTGCGGGAGTTCGCCGCACGCGCCGCCGAACGGCTGCCCGCCACCGCGCAGGGCATCCGCGTCGCCGGCGACCCCGACGCCGTCGTGCGCACGGTCGCCGTCAGCGGCGGCTCCGGCGACAGCCTCTTCGACCAGGTGCGCGCCGCCGGCGTCGACGCCTTCCTCACCGCGGACCTCCGCCACCACCCGGCGTCCGAGGCCGTGCACCACAGCCCCCTCGCGCTGCTCGACGCGGCGCACTGGGCCACCGAGTGGCCCTGGTGCGAGCTGGCCGCCGCCCAGCTCGACGAGATCTCCGACCGGAAGGGCTGGGACCTGCGGGTCCACGTGTCCGCCACGGTCACCGACCCCTGGACCGCCCACGCGGCGTCCAGCCCGACCGCTAGCCCCATGGGAGCCCCCAACTGAACGCCGCGCCCGCCGACCAGATCCGTCTCCTCGACGTCCAGGACCTCGACGTCCGCCTCCAGCAGCTCGCGCACCGGCGCAGGTCCCTGCCCGAGCACGCCGAGATCGAGTCGCTGACCCGCGACCTCACCCAGCTGCGCGACCTGCTCGTGGCCGCGCAGACCGAGGAGAGCGACTGCGCCCGCGAGCAGACCAAGGCCGAGCAGGACGTGGACCAGGTGCGCCAGCGCGCCGTCCGCGACCAGCAGCGCCTGGACTCCGGCGCCGTCACCTCCCCCAAGGACCTGGAGAACCTCCAGCGCGAGATCGTCTCCCTCGCCAAGCGGCAGGGCGACCTCGAGGACGTCGTCCTGGAGGTCATGGAGCGCCGCGAGGCCGCGCAGGAGCGGGTCGCGGAACTGACCGAGCGGGTCGGCTCCGTGCAGGGCCGGATCGACGACGCCACCGCGCGCCGCGACGCCGCGTTCGAGGAGATCGACGGCGAGGTCGCCACGGTGTCCAAGGAGCGCGAGGTCATCGCCGGCTCGGTGCCCGCGGACCTGCTCAAGCTGTACGACAAGCTGCGCGAGCAGCAGGGCGGCATCGGCGCGGCCAAGCTGTACGCGCGCACCTGCCAGGGCTGCCGTCAGGAGCTGGCCATCACCGAGCTGAGCGAGATCCGCTCGGCGGCCCCGGACACGGTCGTGCGGTGCGAGAACTGCCGCCGCATCCTGGTCCGTACGGCCGAGTCCGGCCTCTAGGGGCCCGCGCGGTGAGGGAGTTCATCGTCGAGGCCGACGGCGGGTCGCGGGGCAACCCGGGGCCCGCGGGCTTCGGCGCCGTGGTGACCGACGCGGCGACGGGGGAGACGCTCGTGGAGCGCGCCGAGTACCTCGGCGTCGTCACGAACAACGTCGCCGAGTACCGGGGCCTGCTCGCCGGGCTGCGCGCGGCGCACGACCTGGACCCGGCCGCCACGGTGCACGTCCGCATGGACTCCAAGCTCGTCGTCGAGCAGATGTCGGGCCGCTGGAAGATCAAGCACCCCGACATGAAGCCCCTCGCGGCGGAGGCGGCCCGGGTGTTCCCGCCCGGCCGCGTCACGTACGAGTGGATCCCGCGCGAACGGAACAAGGCGGCGGACCGGTTGGCCAACGAGGCGATGGACGCCGGGGTGTCGGGGGAGACGGGGTATTCGGTGCGGCGGGAGTCGGTGGGCGGCGGTGCTGCCGGTACCGGGGTCGGTGCCGGTGCCGGTACTGGGGTCGGTATCGGGGCCGACGTCGAGGCCGGGACAGCGGAGGCCCCTGTCGACGTCACGGCCGGGACGGCCAAGGCCGCCGCGGCCGATGTGAGGGCCGCGCGGAGCGTGGCCGCTCCCACCTCCGGCTGGTCGGCGCCCGACCTCGGTGCCCCCGCCACCTTCGTCCTGCTCCGCCACGGGGAGACCCCGCTGACCCCGCAGAAGCGCTTCTCGGGCAGCGGAGGCACCGACCCGTCCCTCTCCGCCGCAGGGCGCGAACAGGCCGAGCGGGCCGGTGCGGCCCTGGCCCGGCGCGGGACGATCCAGCACATCGTGTCCTCGCCCCTCGCCCGCACCCGCGAGACCGCCGGCATCGTCGCCGCCCACCTCGGTCTGGAGGTCACGGTCGAGGACGGCCTGCGCGAGACCGACTTCGGCGCCTGGGAGGGCCTGACCTTCGCCGAGGTGCGCGAGCGCCACCCCGACGACCTGAACGCCTGGCTCGCCGACACCGGGGCCCGGCCCACCGGCGGGGGCGAGAGCTTCGCCGAGACCGCCGTACGCGTCGCCGCAGTGCGCGACAAGCTGACGGCCGCCCACGCCGGGCGCACGGTGCTGCTCGTCACGCACGTCACGCCGATCAAGACGTTCGTGCGGCTCGCCCTCGGTGCCCCGCCGGAGTCCCTGTTCCGCATGGAACTCTCGGCGGCGTCCGTCTCGGCGATCGCGTACTACGCCGACGGCAACGCCAGCGTCCGCCTGCTCAACGACACGTCCCACCTGAGGGCGTGACGGCGGGGGCGACCGCTGTGGCGGTGCTGGACGGGGCGGTGCTGGAGGGGACGGTGTCCCCGAGCGCCGCCGCCTCCCGCGCCAGCCGCTCGACCCGCCCCCAGTCGCGCGCCGCCACCGCGTCCCCGGGCACCATCCAACTCCCGCCCACGCACCCGACGTTCGGCAGCGCCAGGTACTCCGGCGCGTTCGCGGGCCCGATCCCCCCGGTCGGGCAGAACCGGACCTGGGGCAACGGGCCGTACAGCGACCGCAGGTAGGCCGTACCGCCCGCCGCCTGCGCCGGGAAGAACTTCATCTCCCGCACCCCGCGCTCCAGCAATGCCACCACCTCCGACGCGGTGGACACCCCGGGCAGGCACGGCAGCCCCGACGCCCGCATCGCCGACAGCAGCGCGTCCGTCCACCCGGGACTCACGAGGAACCGGGCCCCCGCGTCCACGGCGACGTCCACGTGCTCCGGCCCGAGCACCGTCCCGGCGCCCACCACGGCCCCCGGCACGGCCGCGCCGATCGCCCGGATCGCCTCCGGCGCGGCGGCCGTCCGCAGCGTCACCTCGATCGCCGGCAGCCCCCCGGCCACCAGCGCCCGCGCCAGCGGTACGGCGTCCTCGGCGTCGTCCACCACGACGACGGGCAGCACGGGCGCGAGGTCCAGCACGGACACGGCACCGCCGGACGGCTGGGCGGTGGGGGAGGGCGTGGAGGCAGGGGAGGGCAGGGAGGAGTCGGCCATGGGCTCATCCTGCCCACCGCGTGCACTCTGCGCAAAGCCCATTGCGCATGCTGCAATGGGCATGTTGCAACAGGCGGGGCGGGATGGCCGGGGCCTGAGTGGTCGGCGTCTAATGAACCTCGTCCACAAGCACGTCGAGGGCCCAGGCCGCCCCCGCCTTGGCGGGCGCCTGCGCCTCCACCACGTACCCGAGGTCCCGCAGCGCCTCCACCAGCTCGGCGGGGTGCGCCGGCGCGGCCCCGGCGGTCAGCAGGCTCCGCACGATCCGCCCCTTGGTCGCCTTGTTGAAGTGGCTGACCACCTTCCGCGTCGGCGCGTGCAGCACCCGCACGGTCGCCGTGCGCCCGGCCACCTCGCCCTTCGGCTTCCACGCGGCGGCGTACGCCGCCGACCGCAGGTCCAGCACCAGCCCGTCCCCGGCCGCCTCGGGCAGCACGGCCGCCATCGGCGCCCGCCAGTGCGCGCCCAGCGCCCCCAGCCCGGGCAGCCGTACTCCCATCGAGCAGCGGTACGACGGGATGCGGTCCGTCACCCGGACCGCGCCCCACAACCCGGAGAACACCAGCAGCCAGGAAGCGGCCCGGCGCTTGGCGGCGGCGTCCAGCGAGGCCAGGTCGAGGGCGTCGTACAGCACGCCGGTGTAGATCTGCCCGGCCGGCCGCGCGCCCGCGGTGCGCAGCCCGGCGTTCTTGCCCACCTCCCCGCGCAGCCCCTCGCTGAGCCCGAGCACCTCGCGCGCCTTCTCCTCGTCGCCGGAGCACAGCTCGACCAGTTCCTCCAGCACGGCCAGCCGCGCCCCGGTCAGCCCCGGCAGCGACAGCGACTCCGGCTTCAGCGGGGCGCCACGGCCGGAGGCGGCCTTGCCTTCGGAGGGTGGGAGCAGGACGAGCACGGGGGTATCTCCTAGCGGCTGTTGCTGAACCTGTTGCTGTTGCTGTTGCTTTGCCGGCGTCGGCGCTGTTGTGGCGGTGTGACGGCCGGGACATCAGCGTACGGCGTGCCCCGTGACCGCCTCCCCCCGTACGCTCGGCACCATGCCCCGCCGCCCCCTCCGCGTGACCGGCGCCCCCGAGGCGCCCCTCAGGACCGCCCTCGCCGCGCTGCGCGCCAAGCTCTCCGTCCCCGAGGCCTTCCCGCCGGAGGTCCTGGCGGAGGCGGAGCGCGCGGCCCGCGCCCCCGCCCTCCGGCACGCCGACGCCACCGACATCCCCTTCGTCACGGTCGACCCGCCCACGTCCACGGACCTGGACCAGGCGCTGCACCTGTCCCGCCGCGGCAGCGGCTACCGCGTCCACTACGCCATCGCCGACGTGGCCGCCTTCGTCACCCCGGGCTCGGCGCTGGACGCGGAGGCCCACCGCAGGGTCACCACCCTGTACTTCCCGGACGGCAAGGTCCCGCTCCACCCGCCCGTGCTCGGCGAGGGCGCCGCGAGCCTGCTCCCGGACCAGGTGCGCCCGGCCGCGCTGTGGACGCTGGACCTGGACGCGGAGGGCCGTACGGTCGCCGCCGACGTACGCCGGGCGCTGATCCGCAGCCGGGCCAAGCTGGACTACGAGGGCGTGCAGAAGGCGATCGACACGGGCACGGCCGAGGAACCGCTGGCGCTCCTGCGCACGATCGGAAGGCTGCGCGAAGCCCTGGAAGCGGAACGCGGCGGCATCTCCCTGAACGTCCCCGAACAGGAAATAGTCCAGCACGACCACACCTACGAACTGACGTACCGCGCCCCGCTCCCGGCCGAGGGCTGGAACGCCCAGCTCTCCCTCCTGACCGGCATGGCGGCCGCCGACCTGACGCTGGCCCACGGCACGGGCGTCCTGCGCACCCTGCCCACGGCACCCGACGGCGCGGTGTCCCGCCTGCGGCGCGTGGCGCAGGCGCTGGAGATCGACTGGCCGCACCACGTGTCGTACGCGGACCTGATCCGCACCCTGGACCCGGACACCCCGCGCCACGCGGCGTTCCTCCAGGAGTGCACGACCCTGCTGCGCGGCGCCGGCTACACGGTGTTCCGCGACGGCGCCCTGCCCGCCCTGACGACCCACGCGGCGGTCGCGGCCCCGTACGCCCACTGCACGGCCCCGCTGCGCCGCCTGGCCGACCGCTACACGACGGAACTCTGCCTGGCGGCGACGGCGGCCGCCCCCGCACCGGAGTGGGTCCTGTCGGCCCTGGACCGCCTCCCCGCGGAGATGACGGAGGGGACCCGCAGGTCGAACACCCTGGAACGAGCCTGCCTGGACCTCCTGGAGGCGACGGTCCTGGAGCCCCACGTGGGCGAGACGTTCCCGGCCACGGTGATCGACGTCTCCGACGACCACCCCACGACGGGCACGGTCCACCTGACCGCCCCCGCAGTCATAGGCCGGGTCGACTCCCCGACCCCCCTGCCCCTGGGCACCCCCCTGACGGTCCGCCTGACGGAGGCGGACCCGACGGGCCCGACGCTCCGCTTCGTCCCGGCGTGATTCTTCGCCGCTGACGACGGCGCTGACGGAACGCCTGTGCCACGATCGAGGGACAGGTCCTCGATCTCACGGACAGGTGATCAGCCGATGTCCCAGTCTGGCGGGCGACAGAAGGAGGGGCGTGACATGACTGCCGTGGCCCACGAGCCGCTCACGCAGGAAGACGTCCTGCTGGACGGCTTCCTCGCCCTGGACACCCCGGAGGGTTTCCGGGCGGAGCTGATCGAGGGGGAGATCGTAGTGACACCGCCGCCGGACGGGGATCACGAGGACTACATCGAGGTGATCGTCAGCCAGGTGTACCGGCTGTCGCGAACCGACATGCAGTTCTCCGGGAACAAGGGACTGAAGCTGGCGAGCGGGGGCGGCTGGCCCAAGAACCACGTGATCCCGGACGGCACGTTCGCACCCCGGCACCTGCGGCTCTACCGGGGCGCCGAGCCCTGGATGCCCTGTGAGGGCGTCGCGATGGTCCTGGAGGTGACCTCCACCAAGCCGCAGGCCGACCGCGAGGCCAAACGCCGCTGCTACGCCCGCGGCGGCATCCCGCTGTACCTGCTGGTCGACCGAGAGGCGTCCTCGATCACGCTCTTCAGCGACCCGGGGAAGGACGATTACAGGGAACACTGCACCCGCCCCCTGGGCAAGCAGATCGCCCTGCCGCAGCCCTTCGCCTTCGACCTGGACACCTCCGACCTCCTCTGAGGCCGAAGGCGGGTCCGCGGCCCGGTAGCATGGTCGGCACGGCAGACGAGCCGGGCGGACGGCCGCGTGGAGTTCCCGCAAGGGGCTCCCCGAGGAACGTCCGGGCTCCACAGGGCAGGGTGGTGGCTAACGGCCACCCGGGGTGACCCGCGGGACAGTGCCACAGAAAGCAGACCGCCGGGGACCTCGGTCCTCGGTAAGGGTGAAACGGTGGTGTAAGAGACCACCAGTGCCCAGGGTGACCTGGGCAGCTAGGTAAACCCCACCCGGAGCAAGGTCAAGAGGGAGCGCCCCGGCGCTCCTGCGGGGACGTTCGAGGGCTGCCCGCCCGAGCCCCCGGGTAGACCGCACGAGGCCGGCGGCAACGCCGGCCCTAGATGGATGGCCGTCGCCGACGGGCCCGCGAGGACCCGCCGGAACAGAACCCGGCGTACAGCCCTGCTCGTCTGCCTCATCCCCCGGGACGCGCACCGACGCACCCCACCCGATGTCCGGATCGCGCCCTTTCGGTGTGCATCGCGGCACCTCACCCTGGCCCTGGAGCACCGCGGGGCACTGGGGGAGGGGCCACCATGTCCGGAGCGTCGTACATCCCTGTCTTACCCGTGCGGCCCCACGCCGTGGCCGCGTTCAAGGACCTCGCGCCGTGGACCCGTGACCGGACGGCTCCCCTGTGGACATTGCCGGTCATGACGGCCGGGGACGCCGATGAACTTCAGCAGGCGGTGCGGAAGGAGATCGGGCGGGTCGCTGCCGTCCAGAAGTACACCCCGGGATGGCTCGACGCCCCGTACGCCGACCTCGATGAGGACCCCTGCGCGACCCTCCTCCCGTTCTACTGGTCCCACACGGCGCTGCGACCGGTCACCGCCCCGGACCTCCCCGCCGCCCACCAGGCCGCGGCCGCGGACAGTGCCCAAGAAGGGGGCAACGGCCTCGGGATACGCGTACGGCTCCCTCATGGCTGGAGTGAGGAACGTGGGGAGAACACCGCTGCGTTGCTCTCCCGCGTGGGCCCCGAGGTACCGGTGGACCTGCTCCTCGACCTCCAGACGGTGCTGCCGGATCGTCCCGACGCGGGCAAGGAAGCCCTGCGTGCGCTCGACGCGCTGGTGCCCCTGACCCCTTGGCGCACGGTCGCCGTGCTGTCCGGTGCCTTCCCCGACCAGGTCGACAGGCTTCTCGACCGGGACCGGGGCGAGGCCGACCGCACGGACTGGGAGACCTGGCACGAGGTCCGCCTGAGCGGACGGTCGTACGCGAAGGCCGTGCGGTACGGCGACTACGGGACACTGCCCGCCCGCCACCTCGGCAGGGCGGCCGGCGGAGGCGAGCGGTCGCGCTTCGGACTGCTCCGGTACACGACGGACCGCTCCTTCCTCCTCGCCAGGTTCTGGGCCGAGAAGCGGGGCGAGACCGGGGTCACCCGGGAGGCCGCCCGCTGGATCACCGAGGCCCCGGAGTTCCGCGGCGGGCCCGCCAGTTCGGGTGAACTCTGGTACCAGCGGTGCGCCCACGCCACCGGCTCCCAGGGCACCGGCAACGCCGGCACCTGGAACCAGGTCGGCAACGTGCAGCACATGACCTACGTGGTCCGCTGCCTCCAGGGCCGCGCCGTCTGAGCCTCACAACGACCGCCCCGCCACCCTCCCCACATGCCCCTCCAACACCCCCCGCGGCTCCGGCGTCAGCGTGCGCAGGGCCACCAGTGCCGTGATCACCACGTCGCACAGTTCCGCCTGTACGTCGTCCCACGTGTGGCTCCGGCCCTTGCGCGGGTTCTGTCCCGTCGCTCCGATCACCGCCTCCGCGACCTCGCCGACCTCCTCCGACAGCTTCAGCACGCGCAGCAGCAGGCCCTCGCGGCCGCCCACCGGCTGGTTCTGCTCCAGCCACCTCCACAGGGCGTCCACGGTCGTCCACAAGTCGGGTGCAGGGGAAGGGGGTTGCTGTTGTTCGGTCATGCGGGCAGCCTGCCATGGGCAGGGCGCCTCACTCCCCGAACAACACCTCCTGCTCCCCCTCCCGCTCCCGCCGCACCCGCCGCCCCCGCATCCCCACCACCGCCGTCGTCACCGCCGCCGTCACGCCCAGCGCCGCCGGGACCATCCAGCCGCGGTCGGCCACGTGGTGCAGGGCGTGGTCCAGGGAGAGGCGGCCCGGGCCCGTCACCGCCAGGCCGGCCGCCGCCAGGCCCAGGCTCGCCGCGTACTCGTAGCCGCCCTCCTGGGCGAAGAAACCGTTGGGTACGTGCACCGCCGCCGCCCCCGCCATCGCCCCGGCCGCCGCCGCGCCCGCCGCCGGGGTCGCCAGGCCCAGGGCCAGCAGCGCGCCGCCGCCGGTCTCCGCCAGGCCCGCCGCCGTCGCGCTCGCCCTGCCCGGGCGGTAGCCCACCGACTCCATGAACTGGCCCGTGCCCTCCAGGCCGTGCCCCCCGAACCAGCCGAACAGCTTCTGCGCCCCGTGCGCCACCAGCACCCCGCCCGTGCCCACCCGGAGCAGCAGCAGGCCCAGATCACGTCGGTTGTACAAGGTCACGGTGACTCCTCTGCGCGGTGCGTCCCGGATGCGTCCACCGTCGCACCCCCACCGTCCCCCCGCCCCGCCCACACCGCCGTTCGGGTGACGGGTGGCCACCCGCGCCCGCACCAAGGGCGGGTACCGCACGGGCCGTTCCGGCCTCGGCATGGCCTCGGCATCCGTGGCCCTCGGTCAACGCCATGGCAGCCGCCCCGTGGCCGGTGCTTCCCCCGCGACTCTCCGCGAGGTCCACCCCCACCCGGCCCGGAGCGGCTGCCTCCCCCCTGGATATGGCGTGTGGAACCACCAGGTCGGCACAAGGTCTGCGGAAGCTTCGTGTTCCAACTGTGAAGTTCCCGTGCAGGAGAGTTGAGCATAAGTCCGTCATCGGCCGCAATGGGCCGGACGGAGAAATTCCACTTGTGCAGGTTGAGGAGTTGACGAGCCGTGGGGCGGCGTGACGCGCCGAGTTGTCCCCGCCACGCCCGTCAACCGCGGCCCACGTACGGCATCGTCGTCGCCAGCACCGTCGCGAACTGCACGTTCGCCTCCAGCGGCAGCTCCGCCATGTGCCGTACCGTGCGCGCCACATCGGCCACGTCCATCACCGGCTCCGCCACGACCTCCCCGTTGGCCTGGAGCACGCCGGCGCTCATCCGGGCCGTCATGTCGGTGGCCGCGTTGCCGATGTCGATCTGCCCGACCGCGATGCGGTACGGCCGCCCGTCCAGCGAGAGGGACTTGGTCAGGCCGGTCAGTGCGTGCTTGGTCGCCGTGTAGGCCGCCGAGTGCGGGCGCGGGGCGTGCGCGGAGACCGAGCCGTTGTTGATGATCCGCCCGCCCTGCGGCCGCTGCTCCTTCATCTGCAGGTACGCCGCCTGCGCGCACAGGAACGCCCCGTTGAGGTTGGTGTCCACCACGTGCCGCCACGCGTCGTACGCCAGCTCCTCCACCGGCACTCCGCCGGGCCCGAACGTGCCCGCGTTGTTGAACAGCAGGTCCAGCCGCCCCCACCGCTCCCGCACGGCCGCGAACAGCGCGGCCACCTCCTCGGGCCGCGAGACGTCCGTCCGTACGACGAGACGGTCCGCGTCCGGCACCAGCGCCGCCGTCTCCTCCAGGGGCTCGGTGCGGCGGCCGGCCAGCGCCACCGACCAGCCCGCCCGCAGCAGCTCCGTGGCCACCGCGCGGCCGATGCCGGAACCGGCGCCGGTGACCACCGCGATCGTGCTCTTGTCCTCAGTACCCGTGGCGTCCATGGGGCGGCAGCGTAGGCGAGGTCCGCCATTCGGGACAGATCCGTCCGCCATCCGGGTTGCCGCGACGGGGACGGCGCGTGTCGTCCCCGGCCGCCGCCGGGGCTCCTCCCTGAACTGTCCGGGGAGGAAAGAATGACAATCGCAGCAATGCCGCCGCGGCGCGAGCCCGCCCCGCACCCGGCCACGTTCCGTGCCGCGGCCCGCCGGATCGGCCGGCGCCGCTTCCTGACCACCGGTGCCGCCGCCATGGCCCTCGCCTTCGCCGTGGACCTGCCGCGCACCGGTGTGGCCGCCGCCGCGGAGATGAACGCGGCGCGCATCGACTCCGACCCCTTCACCCTCGGCGTCGCCTCCGGCGACCCCCAGCCCGGCTCGGTCGTGCTGTGGACCCGGCTCGCCCCGGCGCCGTACCAGCCCGACGGGGGGCTGCCCGCCGAGCGGATCGACGTCGACTGGGAGGTGGCCCGCGACCCGGCGTTCGCCACCGTGGTCAGCCGGGGCACCGCCACCGCCCACCCCGAGTTCCACCACAGCGTGCACGTCGAGGTCGCCGGCCTCGACCCCGACCGCGTGCACTACTACCGCTTCCGCGCCGGCACCTGGCTCAGCGAGACCGGCCGCACCCGCACCGCACCCGAGCAGGGCGCCGTCGTCCCCTCGGTGCGCTTCGCCCTCACCGCCTGCCAGGCGTACCAGGACGGCTACTTCACCGCCTACCGCCACCTCGCCGAGGACGACGTCGCCTTCGTGTTCCACCTCGGCGACTACATCTACGAGTACGCGGTCGACGCGGTCGGCGGCGCCCGGAACTACACCGACCGCACCGTGCCGTCGCTGTACGACCGCGAGGCCGCCTCGCTGGAGGACTACCGGCTGCGCTACGCCCTCTACAAGTCCGACCCGGACCTGCGCGCCGCGCACGCCGCGCACCCCTTCGTCGTGGCCTTCGACGACCACGAGACCGAGAACAACTACGCCGGGTCGATCCCCGAGAACGCCGTCCCGCCGGAGGAGTTCCTGCTGCGCCGCGCCGCCGCCTACCGGGCCTACTGGGAGAACCAGCCGCTGCGCACCGCCCAGCAGTCCGTCGGCCCCGACCTCCAGCTGTACCGCAGGCTGCACTGGGGACAGCTCGCCCAGTTCGACGTCCTGGACACCCGCCAGTACCGCTCGGACCAGGCCTACGGCGACGTGGCCCACACCCCCGGGCCCGAGTCCACCGACCCGGCCCGCACGATGACCGGCGCCACCCAGGAACGCTGGCTGCTCGACGGCTGGCGCTCCTCGCGCGCGGTGTGGAACGTCGTCCCGCAGCAGGTCACCTTCGCCCAGCGCAAACTCGACCTGAACCCCGTCGCCAAGGTCTCCATGGACGCCTGGGACGGCTACCCGGCCTCCCGCCGCCGCATCCTCGACGGCGTCAAGGCGGCCGGCCTGGACAACCTGATGGTGCTCAGCGGCGACGTGCACGTCGGCTACGCCTTCGACCTCAAGGACGACTTCGACGAGCCGTCCTCGCGTACCCTCGGCACCGAGATCGTCGCCACCTCGATCACCAGCGGCAAGGACGGCTCCCAGCGCCCGGGGAACTGGAACACGTACATGAGCGCCAACCCGCACCTGAAGTTCTACGACGGCCGCCGCGGCTACGCGACCGTCCAGCTGGGCCTGTCGCGGGCCCGCGCCGACTTCAGGACCGTGCCGTACGTGACCCGGCCGGGCGCGGCGATCAGCACGGCCGCGTCGTTCGTCACCGAGGTCGGCCGGCAGGGGCTCACCCCGGCGTGACGCCCCCGGCCCCCCCGGCCCCCCCGGCCCCCCGGCCCCCCCGGCCCCCCGGCCCCCCCGGCCCTCCGGCCCACCGGGGCCGGCACCGGCACCGGTCAGGCGTCCCGTCAGGCGTCCCGTCAGGCGTCCGGCGCGCCGTCCCCGGCGGGCGGCCAGCCGTCGCCCCAGTCGGCGTCCCGGGCCGCCTTGTACAGGTCCCCGTGCCGCTTGGTCACCGTCGCCCGCCGCAGCCGCTCCTCGGCCTCGCACAGGTCGAGGAGCACCTGCCCCTTGCGGATCTGCGGCCGCCGGACCACCCGCGCGGGGACCGGGGCGACGGGGAAGCGGGCGGCCGCGACGTAGGCGAACTTCTCGTCCTCGTACGGCAGGGAGCCGCCCTTGACCCGGCGGTGCAGCGAGGACCTGCTGACCCGCGCCGAGAAGTGGCACCAGTCCGTGCCGGGGGCGATCGGGCAGGCCGCGTCGTGCGGGCAGGGCGCGGCGACCCGGAAGCCGGCCGCGAGCAGCCGGTCGCGGGCCTCCAGCACGCGCGCATAGCCGTCCGGGGTGCCCGGCTCGACGATCACCGCGGCCCCGGCGGCGGAGGCCACGGCGGCCAGCAGCGCGGTGCGGTCGGCGGGGGACAGCTCGTTGAGGACGTAGGAGACGGTCACCAGGTCCGTGGGCGGCAGGGTGAGCGCGGCGCCGATGCGGGCGCGTTCCCAGCGGGCCCCGGCCAGCGCCGGGTTGGCGGCGGCGATCTCCCGGCCCAGCTCCAGCGCCGGCTCGGACCAGTCCAGGACCGTCACCGGGCGGGAGCCGGCCCAGGTCGCGGTCGCCGCCCAGGTGGCGGCGCCGGTCCCGCCGCCGACGTCGAGGTGGCCCGCCGGGGCCCAGCCGGGGGCGGCCGCGGCGAGGGCGCCGAGGGCCGTGCGCACCGCCTCGAACGTGGCCGGCATGCGGTACGCGGCGTACGCGGCCACGTCGGCGCGGTCGCGCAGGATGGGGGCGTGGGTCGGGGTGGCCCCTCGGTAGGTCGCGATGAGCCGGTCGACCGCCCGCGCCGCCTGGGACGGCGGGAGCCCGTCGAGCAGGCGGTCGAGCGCGGTACGGAGGTCGTCGTCCGAGGGCAGGTCGTTCACCCGCCGATTCTAGGCGTCGCCCGTCCACACCTCGGACACGGTCACTTCACCGCCCGGGCGAGGAGCGTGGCCGCCGCCGCCCGCGGGGTGCTGTCGGGGGCGCGGCGGCGCGGGTGGACCGTGGTGGCCAGCAGGACGAGGAACGTGTCCGTGACCGGGTCCAGCACCAGCGAGGTGCCCGTGAACCCGGTGTGGCCCGCCGCGCTCCGGCCCGCCAGCTCGCCCATGAACCACGGCTGGTCCACGGCGAAGCCCAGCCCCGGCGGCGCGAGCAGCAGGTCCACGAAGTCCGGGCCCAGGATGCGCGCGGGACCGTAGGCGCCGCCGCACAGCAGGGCCCGGCAGAACACCGCCAGGTCCCGGCCGGTGGAGAACAGCCCCGCGTGCCCGGCGACCCCGCCCAGCGCCCAGGCGTTCTCGTCGTGCACGACGCCCCGCAGCATGCCCCGGTCCGCCTTCGCCCACGGCCGCCGCTGGTCCTCGGTGGCGGCCGCGTCCGGGCAGGGGCCGAAGCGGGTCGCCGTCATGCCCAGCGGCCGGGTGATCCCGTCGTGGACCAGCACGTCCAGCGGGCGGCCGGTCAGCCGTTCCAGGAGGTGCTGGAGCAGCAGCATGTTCAGGTCCGAGTAGACGGGGAGGCCCGGCTCGGACACCGGCTCCTCCGCGCGCAGCAGCGCCAGCCGCCCGGCGTCGTCGGCGCAGTCGTACAGCGGCAGCTCCGGCCGCAGCCCGGAGGTGTGCGTGAGCAGCTGACGGACCGTCAGTCCGTGCTTGGCCGCCGCGGGGAAGTCCGGCAGGTACGCGCCGACGCGCGCGTCGATGCCGAGCGTGCCCCGCTCGATCTGCTGCACCGCCGCCACCGAGGTGAACAGCTTGGTCAGCGACGCCAGGTCGAAGGGCGTGCCGACGGTCACCGGGACCCGGTCGCCGGGCGGCAGTTCGACACCGCGGTCCGTCTCCGGGTCGTAGCGCGCGTAGCGCACGGCCCAGCCCGCCGCCTCCTGCACGGCGATCACCGGGCCGCGCCCGGCGACCAGGACGGCGCCCGCAGCCCAGGGGCGCTCGCCCTCCGTGAGGTCGTGCACCGCGCGGGCGAGCGGACGCAGGCGTTCGGCGTCGAGGCCGGCCCTCTCCGGGGTGTCGACGCGCAGTCTCGGTGCGCTCAGCTGCCTGCTCCCTCCGCGCCCGTACGGGTGTTCCAGGGACGGCACATTCCCACGAAGCAGGCCACCGCCACCAGTGACGCGGTCAGCTGGACGAGGGCCATCGGCACCGCCGTGTGCTCCCCGGCCACCCCGACCAGCGGCGAGGCCACCGCCCCGACCAGGAACGACGCCGTGCCCAGCAGCGCGGACGCGGCCCCCGCCGAGTGCCGGGTCCGCACCAGGGCGAGCGTCTGCGCGGTGGGCAGCGTCAGGCCCATCGCCGACATCAGCACGAACAGCGCCGCCGCCACCGGGGCGAGCCCCACCGCGCCGAACACGCCGGCCGACATCAGCAGCAGCGCCGTCGACGCCAGCACCAGCAGCGCCAGACCCGCGGCCAGCACCCGCTCCAGCGGCACCCGGCCCACCAGCACCTTGCCGTTGAGCTGCCCGGCCGCGACCAGCCCCACCGAGTTCAGCCCGAACAGCAGGCTGAACGTCTGCGGCGAGGCGCCGTAGATCTCCTGGACCACGAACGGCGAGGCGGAGATGTACGCGAACAGCGCGGCGAAGGCGAAGCCGCCGCTCAGCACGTACCCGGCGAACGGCAGGTCGGCCAGCAGCCCGCGCATCGAGCGCAGCGCCTGCCCGACCCCGCCCGCGTGCCGGCGGGCCGGCACCAGGGTCTCCGGCAGCCGCGCCCACACCAGCGCGCCCAGCAGCGCCCCGACCACCGTCAGCACCACGAACACGCCCCGCCAGTCCGTCACCCGCAGCACCTGCCCGCCGATCAGCGGCGCCGCGACGGGCGCCACCCCGGCGATCAGCATCAGCGTGGAGAAGAAGCGGGCCAGCGCCACCCCGTCGTACACGTCCCGCGCCATGGCCCGGGCGATGACGATGCCGGCCGAGCCCGCCAGGCCCTGCGCCAGCCGCAGCACGACCAGCAGCTCCACGTCCGGGGCCGCCGCGCACAGGGCCGTGGCGACGACGTAGACCGCCAGCCCCGCCAGCAGCGGGCGGCGCCGGCCCCACCGGTCGCTCATCGGGCCCACCACCAGCTGCCCCAGCGCCATCCCGGCCAGGCACGCGGTCAGCGTGAGCTGGACGCTCGCGGCCGGGGCGTGCAGGGTGCGGGAGACCTCCGGCAGCGCCGGGAGGTACATGTCCATCGACAGCGCCGGGATCGCGGTCAGCCCGCCCAGCACCAGGGTCACCAGCAGGCCGGCGCCCCGCCCCGGAGGCACGGCCGGCGCGGTCCCCCGCGCCCTGTCCGGCGCGCCGCCGGTGACCGCCGGCTCCGGTATCGCCCCGCCCTCGGGCATGTGGCCCCTCCCTCTCCGACACGTGCGGCACCTATGCTCTCAGCTCGTACGGACTGCTGGGACGGTTGCGAGGGCGGGCGGGCATGACGACGGACAGCGTGCGGTGGGGAATCCTGGCCACGGGCGGGATAGCCGCCGCCTTCACGGCGGACCTGATCGACCTGCCGGACGCCGAGGTGGTGGCCGTCGCCTCGCGCAGCGAGGCCTCGGCGCGGGCGTTCGGCGAGCGCTTCGGCATCCCCCGCGCGTACGGCGACTGGGCGTCCCTCGCCAAGGACGCGGACATCGATGTCGTCTACGTCGCCACCCCGCACGCCGCGCACCGGGCCGCCGCCGGGCTGTGCCTGGAGGCCGGGCGCAACGTCCTGTGCGAGAAGCCGTTCACGCTGAACGTCCGCGAGGCCGGGGAACTCGTCGACCTCGCGCGGCGCGAGGGGCGCTTCCTGATGGAGGCGATGTGGATGTACTGCAACCCGATGCTCCGCCGCCTGAAGCAGCTCGTCGACGACGGCGCGATCGGCGAGGTGCGCACCGTGCAGGCCGACTTCGGCCTCGAGGGCCCCTTCCCGCCCGCGCACCGGCTGCGCGACCCCGCCCAGGGCGGCGGCGCGCTGCTCGACCTCGGCGTGTACCCGGTGTCCTTCGCCCAGCTGCTGCTCGGCGAGCCGGCCGGGATCGCCGCCCAGGCCGTGCTCTCCGACGAGGGCGTCGACCTGCAGACCGGCGCCGTGCTGTCCTGGGAGTCCGGCGCGCTCGCCGCGCTGCACTGCTCCATCGACGGCGGCACCGGCACGTCCGCGTCGGTCACCGGGACGCGCGGGCGGATCGACCTGCCCGCCGGGTTCTTCCACCCCGAGCGGTTCGTGCTGCACCGCACCGGGCGCGAGCCGGAGGAGTTCGTGGCGGACCCGGCCGACGGCCCCCGTACGACGCTGCGGCACGAGGCGCGCGAGGTGATGCGGGCGGTCCGGGCGGGGGAGACCGAGTCGCCCCTGGTCCCGCTGGACGGCACCCTCGCGGTGATGCGCACCCTGGACGCCGTCCGCGAGCGGATCGGGGTGCGCTACCCGGCCGAGGAGGCGTGAGGCGGGGGCCGGCCGGGGCCGCGGTAGCGTCGGGTCATGGTCAACCGTCCGGACGCCCGTCGCCGCAGTGAGAAGTCCCGCCGCGCCATCTACGACGCCGCGCTCTCCCTGGTCGGCGAGGTCGGGTACCCGAGGACGACGGTCGAGGGGATCGCCGCCCGGGCCGGGGTCGGCAAGCAGACCATCTACCGCTGGTGGCCGTCCAAGGCGGACGTGCTGCTGGAGGCGTTCCTCGACCTGGGGGAGCGGGTCGCCGAGGAGGCCGGGCAGCAGCCGTACCGGATCCCCGACACCGGTGACCTCGCCGCCGACCTCAAGGCGGTGCTGCGGGCCACGGTCGACGAACTCCTCGACCCCCGCTTCGAGGCGCCCTCGCGCGCCCTGGCCGCCGAGGGGCTGGTGAACGAGCAGCTGGGGCGCGCGTTCGTGGCCAAGCTCCTGGAGCCCCAGCTCCAGCTGTACGTCGAGCGGCTGCGCTCCGCCCAGGAGGCGGGCCAGGTCCGCGCCGGGGTCGATCCGCGCATCGCGCTGGAACTGTTCGTCTCCCCGCTCGCCCAGCGCTGGCTCCAGCGCACCGGTGAGATCTCCCACACCTACACCGACACCCTCGTCGACTACGCGCTGCACGGACTCGCCCCCCGCTGACGCGCCCGCCCCCGCCCGCCCCGCCCGCCGTGAGCCGGGCGGAGCACCCGGTGACCGGTGTGCGCCCCCGCGTGCTCCTCGTCCCACCTGCCCGGACGCGGCCCCCCGGTCCCCCGGAGCGCGGGAAGGTGGGACCATGGGGCATGCTGTCCGCACAACAGCGAGGCGAGGGGACGGATGAGCGCGGAGTTCGGTGGCCGGACCGGCCTGCGGGGCAGGATCTCCCAGTGGCTGCGCGGGAGCGGCCCGCAGGAGGCCGCCGGCGACGGCGGCCGTGAGGAGCTGCTGCTCGCCGCCGCCGGAGCGGGACTGCCGCTCGCGCCCGCCGCGCACCCCGCCGCCGGCTACCGGTGCTCCTGCGACCGCGTGGGCTGTCCCACCCCCGCCCGGCACCCGGTGTCCTTCGCCTGGCAGACGCAGTCCACCACCGACCGCGCCCAGGTCGAGCGCTGGGCCCGCCACGAGCCGCAGGCCAACTTCATCACCGCGACCGGCATGACCCACGACGTCCTGGACGTGCCCGTGGAGGCCGGCCGCGAGGCCCTGGAGCGGCTGCTGAACTCCGGCGTGGAGGTCGGCCCGGTCGCCGAGAGCGACGACGGCCGCATGTACTTCTTCACCCTCACCCGCGGCACGCCCGAGGACGAGGACGAGTGGTGGCCCTGCGAGCTGGACTGCCACCCCGAGACCATGGACGAGCACCCCGGCCTGCGCTGGCACTGCCGGGGCTCCTACGTCCTCGTGCCGCCCTCCCGCCTCCCCGGCGACGACGGGCAGTCGGTGCACTGGGTGCGGGGCCCGGAACACCCCCTGCCCGAGCCGCTGACGCTGCTGGAGTCCCTCACGGACGCCTGCGCCAAGTACGCGGGGCAGGACCAGTCGTCCTCCCCGTGGCCCCTGCGCCACTGAGGCACCGGGCCCGCGGGGGACGGCCCGGCGTCACTCGCCCTTCGCGGAGGTGAGCCCCTCCACCCGGGCCAGCACCGCGACGCGGCCGCCCGCGCCCGCCGGGTCCACGGCCACCTGGTTCGCCACGAACTCCATCGTCAGCGTCTGCTTGATCTCGCCCGTGGTCAGCGCCCGCACGTTCGCGTTCGGCGCCGGCACGCTCGCGCCCTGCGCCGCCGTCTGCTTCACGAAGTGGTGCGAGCTGAAGAACACCAGCGCGCCCCCGTCCGCCGTGCGCAGCGCCACGGGCGCGTAGTCGCCGTCGGTCAGCGGCTCGTCGACGTACTGCGTGGCGAGCCCGGGCCGGCTCGCGTTCTTCTGCCGCTGTGCGCGCAGCGCGCTGGTGTTGCCGCCGTCCGCGAAGGAACTCCCGCCGCCCCGGAGGTAGTCGGCGTAGCCCTTGCTGAGGGTGCCGGGCGCGGCGGCGAGCCCGCCCGCGTCGGCCGGGACGGCCTCGGCCCAGCCGTCCCCGTCCTTCGCGAACTCCGGCAGCGCGCCCGGCGCGACGAGCGTGAGGTACGTGGCCTGCCACCGCTCGGAGGCGTCGTGGCGCTGGAACACCATCAGCCAGCGGGCCGAACCGCCCTTGTTGGCGCGGGCGTCGGCGACGAACCAGCGCGGCCAGCCGGCCTTCTTCGGGATCGTGTACCGCACGTCCGACAGCGCCAGCGGGGTGTGCTGCGGATTGCCCCCGGGGTGGTTGACGTGCCCCGCCTTCAGCCGGGCCGCGTCGATCACCTTGAGCGGCCCCGCGGTGTACGCGGCGTCGAGGGACGCGTCGTAGGCGGCGTCGGCCTTGTTGTACGCGGCGGTGAACTCCTCGACCGCGCGGGCCGCTTCACCGCGCGTGCTGGTCGGGATCACCTCGCGCTCCCCGTGGACGACCACGCAGCCGCTCGCGGTCAGCGAGACGACGGTCAGCGAGGCCGCCAGGAGGGCGCCGCGGTCACGCCTGCTGGGCCCTGGACGGCCGGTCCTCGGGCCGCGCTCCCTGGTCATCCGGTGCGTCATCCGGTGTCTTCACCTTCCCCTTCCCGGAGGCGAACCCTACCGGGGCGAGGAACAGGGCGAGCGTCGGGACCAGGTACAGCAGCCACACCGTGACCTGGAGGACCGTCGGGTCGGCCTGGAAGTTGAACACGCCCTTGAGCAGCGTGCCGTACCAGCTGTCCGGCGGGACCGCCCCGGTGATGTCGAAGGCCTGGTCCGTCAGCCCGGGCAGCCAGTCGGCCTCCTGCAGGTCGTGGAAGCCGTAGGCGAGCACGCCCGCCGCGACGACGACCAGCATGCCGCCGGTCCAGGTGAAGAACTTCGCCAGGTTGATGCGCAGCGCGCCGCGGTAGAACAGCCAGCCGAGGAGCACCGCGGTGGCCAGGCCCAGCGCCGCGCCGAGCAGCGGGCGGGGGGTGCCGTCGCCGGCCGCGTGCACGGACGTCCAGATGAACAGGGCGGTCTCCAGACCCTCCCGGCCCACCGCGAGGAACGCGGTCGCCACCAGCGCGCCGGTGCCCATGGCGAGGGCGGCGTCCAGCTTGCCGTGCAGCTCGGCCTTCAGGTGCCGGGCGGTGCGCCGCATCCAGAACACCATCCACGTCACCAGGCCGACGGAGATGATCGACAGGGAGCCGCCGAGGGCCTCCTGCGCCTCGAACGTCAGCTCCTGGGAGCCGAACTCCAGGGCGCAGCCGAAGCCGAGCGCGATCACCACCGCCGTGGCGACGCCGAGCCAGATCGGCTTCAGCGCGTCCCGGCGGCCGGTCTTGACCAGGTAGGCGATGAGGATGCAGACGACGAGGCTGGCCTCCAGGCCCTCGCGCAGTCCGATCAGGTAGTTGGAGAACACGGGTCAGGCCTCCTTGGCGAACAGCGTGCGGCCCCACCAGTCGTCCGCGTCGCGGACGCCGGGCGGCACGGCGAAGACCGCCGAACCCACGTGCTGGATGTACTCGTTGAGGGCGTCGGTGGCCAGGTTGCGCTGGATGCGCACGAACCCCTCACGCACGTCGCGCTGGTAGGCGAGGAAGAACAGGCCCGCGTCCAGCCGGCCCAGGCCGTCGGTGCCGTCGGTGAAGGAGTAGCCGCGGCGCAGGATCGTCGCGCCGCCGTTGGAGTGGGGGTGCGCGAGCCGCACGTGCGCGTCGGGCTTCATCGCCTTCAGGAACGGCTCGTCGTGCTCCTTGGCCTTGCCGACGGGGGCGCCCTCGCCCTTGTCGCGGCCGAACACGTCCTCCTGCTCCTGCAGCGAGGTGCGGTCCCAGGTCTCGATGTGCATGCGGATCCGGCGGGCCACCAGGTAGCTGCCGCCGGTCATCCAGCCGGGGCCGTCCTTCTCGCCGACCCAGACGAACTTGTCCAGCCGGTCCGTCTCGGTGCCCGCGATGTTGCGGGTGCCGTCCTTGAAGCCCATCAGGTTGCGCGGGGTCTGCGCGCCGGGCGTGGTCGAGGAGGTCTTGCCGAAGCCGAGCTGCGACCAGCGGATGACGACCTTGCCCATGCCGATGCGGGCCAGGTTGCGGATGGCGTGCACGGCGACCTGCGGGTCGTCGGCGCACGCCTGCACGCACAGGTCGCCGTGGCTCCGGTTCGGGTCGAGCGCGTCGCCGGCGAACTTCGGCAGGTCGATCAGCGCGTCCGGCCGCTGCGCCGCCAGGTCGAACTTGGTGAACAGCGACGGGCCGAAGCCGATCGTCAGGGTCAGCCGGGACGGCTTGAGGCCCAGCGCCTCGCCGGTGTCGTCCGGCGGGGCCTCGGCGAGACCGCCGTACGCGCCCTCGCCGACCGCCTGGCCGGCCGTCATCCGGCGGGCGGCCGCGGTCCAGTCCTTCAGCAGCTGGACGAACGCGGCCCGGTCCCGGGTGGTCACGTCGAACGCCGCGAAGTGCAGCCGGTCCTGCACGGGCGTGGAGATGCCCGCCTGGTGGGCGCCGTGGAAGGGCACCGCGCCGCCGGCGTCGGCGCCGGCCGGGTCCACGTCGTTGCCGACGCGGGTCATGGCGACGGCGCCGCCGGCCGCGGCGGCACCGAGCGCGAGTCCCGCGCCGCCCCAGCCGATCAGCGCGCGCCGGGAGGGCGCCTTGGCCGTGTGGTCGGTGCCGCCCGTGCTCGGGGTGCTGTCGGTGTCCGTCATGTCAGTCGAGTTCCCCGTTACTTGGCGACGGCAGCGGCGAGCTTGGACAGCGGCTCGGCGAGCGCGTTGACCGCGTCCGACAGCTGCTTGCGGTCGGCGTCGCCGACCTTGTCGTAGGAGACGAAGTCGTACGACGTCTTGTCCGCGCGGTACTTGTCCAGCAGCGCGTCCAGCGCGGCGAACTGCTGGTCCAGTTCGGTGGTCAGGGCCTGGTCGTTCTTGCGGGCGACCGGCTTGAGCAGGTCGTACGCCTTCTGCGCGCCCTCGACGTTGGCCTTGAAGTCGACCAGGTCGGTGTGCGAGAAGGTCTCCTCCTCGCCGGTGACCTTGCCGGTGGCGACCTCGTCCAGCAGCTCCTTGGCGCCGTTGGCCATGGAGGTGGGCGTGATGTCGGCGGTGCCGACCCGCTTCCGCCAGTCCGTCAGGTCGGTGACCAGCTGGTCGGCGAGGACCTTGCCGGCGGCGCTGACCGTGCCGTTCTTCCAGAGGGCCTTTTCCAGCGTGTGCCAGCCGGTCCACTTCTGCCCGGCCTCCAGGTCCGCCTCGCGCAGGTCGACCTTGGGGTCGATGTCGCCGAAGGACTCGGCGACCGGCTCGGTGCGCTCCCAGCCGATGCGCGAGGGCGCGTACGCCTTCTTGGCGGCGGCGACGTCCCCGGCCTTCACGGCCGTCACGAACGCCTGCACCTTCGGCAGCGTCTCGTCGGCCTGCTGCTGCGTGTACTGGCGGTAGGCGGCCACGGCCTGGTCGAGCAGCGGGTCGCGCCGGGCGGTGCTGCCGCCGGTGACCTTGAGGGTCTGCCGGATGCCCTTGCCCTTCATGCCGGGCTTGCAGGCGATCTGGTACTCGCCCGCCTTCACCTCGGCGGTGACCCGCTGCTTGGTGCCCGGGCCGATGTTCTCCCGCTCGGTGACGACGCGGTCGTCGGGGAACAGGACGTAGACCTCGGTGACCTTGGAGCCCTTGTTCTGGATGGAGAGTTCGACGTGACCGGCGGAGATCTCCTTGACGGAGGTGTCGCACGTGTCGTCGGTCGCCGTGACGGAGATGACGCGGTCGCCGTCGGCGGCGTCGCTCTTCTCGGTGCAGCCGGTGACGGCGGTCAGGGCCGCCACGACGGAGACGGCGGTGACGACGGACACTCTGGCGGCTCGCATGCGGGCTCCCGGCCTGGCAGTTCGGATTGGTGAGGCTCGCCTAAGTTATCTGAGGCTTACCTGCCTCATACAGCCCCGGGCCGTGATTCGCCTCTCATGGACGGTGTAAGAGCACGAGCCGGTCACGGCGTCCCAAACCGCACCCCATGCGGAGGTCAAGGGAGGTTCAAGGGAACCCGGTGGGTGCTTCAATGCGCGGGTGACTGACTACGACGTGCCCGCCTACGACGTGCTCCGCGTCTTCTGCGCGCCGAACGGCGGCTACGGCAACGAACTGGGCGTGGTCCGCGACGGCTCGGCGCTGCCGGGGCGCGCGGAACGCCAGGCGCTCGCCGGGAAGCTCGGCTTCAGCGAGACGGTGTTCGTGGACGACCCCGAGCGCGGCATCGTCGACATCTACACGCCCACCCTGCGCCTGCCCTTCGCCGGCCACCCCTGCGTCGGCGCCGCCTGGCTGCTCGACGTGCCTGAACTCCGCACCCCGGCCGGGGTGGTGGGCGCCCGGCAGGACGGCGAGTTCTGCTGGATCGAGGCCCGCGCCGAGTGGGCCCCGCCGCGCACCCTGCGCCGGTACGCCACCGCCGCCGAGGTCGACGACCTCGCCGTGCCGCCGCCCGGCGAGTGGATCTACGCCTGGGCCTGGGAGGACGAGCCGGCGGGCCGGGTCCGGGCCCGCGCGTTCCCCGGCCGCGACGACGGCATCGAGGAGGACGAGGCCACGGGCGCGGCGGCCCTGCTGCTCACCGACCGGCTGGGCCGCGCCCTGAACATCACCCAGGGCGCCGGATCGCAGATCCTGACGGCCCCCCAGCCGGGCGGCTGGGTGGAGATCGGCGGACGGGTGTACCTGGAGCGCTGAGCGTCGCACGTTCGGGTGGAACCGCGTGTGGGGGCGGCCGCCGCCGGGGAACCGATGGCCCTGACCAGTCACCCCTCCCGAACCGAGGAGACCCATGCGCATCCGTTCGGCTCTCGCCGCCGTCGTCCTGACCGCCGCCCTGACCGCCGTGAGCGCGGCGACGGCCTCCGCCGCCGACCACGAGCAGCGCGGCGGCTCCGACGAGCACACCACCTGCAGCACGTACCTCTACTTCATCGACACCGTCACGGCCGACCTCGGCGGTGCCGGCACGAACTGCGGCGACCTCTTCTTCTCCTGACCCGCACCGGTGCCCCGGACCGCGCCCCGCTGCCGTGGGCGCGCCCCGGGGCACCCGCACGCCGTCACGCTGCCGGCAGGGCGCACTCCTCGCCCAGTTCCCGCAGGACCGCCGTGTTCAGCGCGAACGCCAGCCGGCACTCGGCCACCATCCGCTGCCGCTCCGGCCCGTCGGCGCCCACCTCGTCCAGCAGCCGCCGGTAGTCCCGCTTGAACGCGGCCGGACCCTGTATCCGGTCGAACACGTAGAAGCGCACGCCGTCGCCCCGCCGCGCGAATCCCCACGTCTTCTCCGCCCGGCCGCGGATGAACTGGCCGCCCGACAGGTCACCCAGGTAGCGGGTGTAGTGGTGGGCGACGTACCCTGCGGGCCACCGGCTCGCACAGGCCCGTATCCGCTCCGCGTACGCGCGTGTCGCCGGCAGCGCGCTCAGCGACGCGCGCCAGCCGGGACCCCGCAGGTGCGCCAGGTCCCGCTCCAGCGCCGCGAGCCGGAACAGCTCCGGGCGCACGAAGGGCCCGGCCACCGGGTCGGACGCCAGCCGCCCGGCCGGCGCCTCCAGCGCCTCGTAGACGCACCACAGCTGCTCGGTGTAGCGGGCGTACGCACCCACGTCGAGGCGCCCGCCCAGCAGGTGGGCCAGGAACACCGAGGCCTCCGCCTCCGCGTGCTGGTCCCGGGTGGCGGTGCGCAGGAGCGCGGCGAGCGAGTCCACGGGGGGCGTCATCGGGGCCGGGTCCACGCTACGGCAGCGTCAGGACGTCGGCGCCCGTCTCCGTGACCACCAGGGTGTGCTCGAACTGGGCCGTGCGCCTGCGGTCCTTGGTGACGACCGTCCAGCCGTCGTCCCACATCTCGTACTCGTGGGTGCCGAGCGTCAGCATCGGCTCGATCGTGAACGTCATCCCCGGCTGCATGACCGTCGTCGCGTGCGGGCTGTCGTAGTGCGGGATGATCAGCCCCGAGTGGAACGAGGAGTTGATGCCGTGCCCGGTGAAGTCCCGCACCACGCCGTACCCGAAGCGCTTGGCGTACGACTCGATGACGCGGCCGATGACGTTGACCTGCCGGCCCGGCCGGACCGCCTTGATCGCGCGGTTCAGCGACTCCCGGGTCCGCTCCACGAGCAGCCGTGACTCCTCGTCGACGTCACCGACCAGGTAGGTCGCGTTGTTGTCGCCGTGCACCCCGCCGATGTACGCGGTGACGTCCAGGTTGACGATGTCGCCGTCGCGCAGCACCGTCGAGTCCGGGATGCCGTGGCAGATGACCTCGTTGACGCTGGTGCACAGCGACTTGGGGAAGCCGCGGTAGCCGAGCGTGGACGGGTAGGCGCCGTGGTCGCACAGGTACTCGTGCGCCACCCGGTCCAGGGCGTCGGTGGTGACGCCGGGCGCGATGATCTTCGCGGCCTCGGCCATCGCCCGCGCGGCGATCCGCCCGGCGGTGCGCATCGCCTCGACGGTCTCGGGGGTCTGCACCTCAGGGCCCGTGTACGGGGTCGGCGCGGGCTTGCCGACGTACTCGGGGCGGCGGATGTTTCCGGGCACGGTACGGGTGGGGGACAGCTCCCCCGGAACGAGCAGCGACTGGCCAGACATGGAGCGAGTCTAACGAGCGGGCATCGGGGAACATGTCGGAGGCGAGAGGAGCTGGTCATGGCCCTGTTCAAGAAGCGCACGGTCGGCAAGCCGGGCGAGTGGTACTACTGCCTGGAGCACCACAAGGTCGAGGAGGGGCCCGACTGCCCCGCCAAGGACCGGTTCGGTCCGTACACCTCCCGGCAGGAGGCGGAGCACGCGATGCAGACGGCCCGCGAGCGCAACCTCGAGTGGGAGAACGACCCGCGCTGGCACGACGCCTCCGCGGGCGGTCCGAAGGACGACGACTAGGACCCGTTGACGACTAGGACCCGGCTAGGACACGGCCCCGGGCGGTCCCGGGGTGTCCCCGGCGGCGGCTTCAGCCGCCGGGGCGCGTCCCTCCCGCATGCGGCGGGCGTGCTCGTTGGTGCGCTCGTCGTAGGACATCAGCGCGGGCAGGCACAGCGCGAGCAGGCCCACCGCCCCCGCGCACAGCGCACCGCCGGACCACACCGACGCGCGCACGCCCCACCAGGCGGCGAACCCGCCGCTGCGGACCTGGCCGAGGGTCGGTCCGACCGAGTACGACAGCAGCTCGATGCCGGCGAGCCGGCCGCGCAGCTCGTCCGGGATGGTCTGGTTCCACATGGCGCCCCGGAAGACGCCACTGACCATGTCGCAGCCGCCCGCGACGATGAGGCACAGCAGCACCAGCCAGACGTCGTGCACGAGTCCCGCGGCGGCGACGGCCAGCCCCCACAGCGCGGCCGACAGCACGACCATCCGGCCGTGCCGGTGCACGCGCGAGACCCAGCCGCTGGTCAGACTGACGACCAGGGCACCGGCGGGCACCGCCGCGTACATCAGGCCCAGCGACCACTCGGCGTCCAGCTCGTCCGCCAGGAACGGCAGCACGGCCAGCGGCATGGCCAGGAACATCGCGGCGAGGTCCACGGCGTAGGTGCCGAGCAGCTCCTTGCGGCTCCAGGCGTACCGGGCGCCCTCGGCGATGGCCCGCAGGGACGGCCTGCCCGCCGCGTGCGAGGCGGGGGAGGGCGCGATGCGCACGACCAGCGCCACGGACACCACGAAGGTCAGCAGGTCCGCGCCGTAGGCCCAGCCGAGGCCCGCGTAGGCCACCACGACCCCGGCGACGGCCGGTCCGGCGACCCCGCCGACCGTCCAGCGCAGGGAGTTCAGCGCGGCCGCGGCCGGCAGGTGGTCGTGGGCGATGATCCGCGGCCACAGGGAGTCCAGCGCGGGCCGCTGCACCGACACCAGCGCGGAGGAGAGGGCGGCGACCACGTAGAGCGGCCACACGGCGGGCTCCGGCAGCAGCGCGTTGAGCAGCAGACCGGACGACAGCAGCCCCTGGCCCACCTCGGTCCGCACGATCAGCTTGCGCTTGTCCAGCGCGTCGGCGAGGGCACCGCCGTACAGCCCGAACACCAGCAGCGGAACCAGCTCGACGGCGCCGATCGCGCCGACGGCCGCCGCGGACCCGGTGAGCTCCTTGATCTGCACGGGCAGCGCCACGAACGTCAGGAAGCTGCCGAACCCGGACACCAGCCCCGACACCCACAGCCGCCGGAAGTCCCGCGAGGCCCGCCAGGGGGTCAGGTCCGGCAGCACGGACCGCAGGCCCTTGGCGCGGGCGGCGGGGGCGGCCGGAGCAGCCGCGGCCGGCGGGGCGTCGGCCGCCCCGGCGTCGTGGGGCGGCCCGGGCACGGCGGGGGGCGGGGATACGGGTGCTGCGTCGGTCACGAGATGCCATGGTCCGGCCCGGCGTGACCTCCGGCAAACCCTTTTCCCGTCCGGCGCCGCCGTCGCGCCCGGCCGGGGCGGACCGCCGGGCGGACCGCCTCACCAGGGCGACGGCGGGGGCTCCGTCAGGGACTCCGCCAGGCGGGACAGGGCGTCGCGGAAGCGGCGGCGGCCCCGTGGGCGCGGGACGGCGTTCTCCCCGGCCGCCGCGCTGACCAGGTGCTGCACCGTGTCCAGGTCCAGCTCCGCGCCGCCCGGCACCGGCAGCACCTCGTGGGCCAGCGCGGGCAGCTCCCCGTCCCCGGCCCCGAGCGCCAGCACCGTCACCCCGCCCCGCCGGGCCCCGGCCACCCGCTCCAGCAGCGCCGCGTCCTCCCGCTCCGCCACCACCAGCAGCGTCTCGCCCCGCCGCGCGGCCTCGATCCGCCCCAGCCCGACCGCCAGGTGCGCCGGGTCCGAGGGGCGCGCGTCGTGCCGTACGAGCGTCGGGGCCAGCTCCGGCGTGCCGGACCAGGCCGCCTCGTCCACCAGGTGCGCCGCCAGGTGCCACGGCTCGTACGCGGCCGTCCCCACCAGCAGCAGCCCGCCCCCGTGCGCCACCACCGAGCCGCGCAGCGCCCCGGCGAACCTCCGCGTGGCCCCCAGCCACTCGGTCCCGGCGAGCACCTCGCGCAGCAGCGCGACCCGTACGGCGTCCATGACCCCGCATCCTGGCCCGGCGCCGGGGCCCGCGCGGGGCGTTCGCGGCGGATTCCCCCGACCGGGCGACGGGGGACCGGCCCCACGTACAGTCGGCCCATGACCTCTTCCGACAGTGCACAGGCTGCCCCCCAGAAGGCCCCCGCCAAGGACCCGTGGGACCTCCCCGACGTCTCGGGCCTCGTCGTCGGCGTGCTCGGCGGCACCGGGCCGCAGGGCAAGGGCCTCGCGTACCGCCTCGCCAAGGCGGGCCAGAAGGTGATCATCGGCTCGCGCGCCGCCGACCGCGCGCGGACCGCCGCCGAGGAGCTCGGCCACGGCGTCGAGGGCGCCGACAACGCCGAGTGCGCCCGGCGCAGCGACGTCGTGATCGTCGCCGTGCCGTGGGAGGGCCACGGCGACACCCTCGCGGCCCTGCGCGAGGACCTCGCCGGCAAGCTCGTCGTGGACTGCGTCAACCCGCTCGGCTTCGACAAGAAGGGCGCCTACGCCCTCAAGCCCGAGGAGGGCAGCGCCGCCGAGCAGGCCGCCGCCCTGCTGCCCGGCTCCCGGGTCACGGCCGCCTTCCACCACCTGTCCGCGGTGCTGCTCCAGGACCCGGGGATCGAGGAGATCGACACCGACGTGATGGTGCTCGGCGAGGAGCGCGCCGACGTGGAGACCGTGCAGGCGCTGGCCGGGCGCATCCCCGGCATGCGCGGCGTCTTCGCCGGCCGGCTGCGCAACGCCCACCAGGTGGAGTCCCTGGTCGCCAACCTGATCTCCGTCAACCGCCGCTACAAGGCGCACGCCGGGCTGCGCGTCACCGACGTGTGAGCCGTGCGGGGCGATGGGGGACACTGGTCGGCGAAGCCGTGTCCCCCACAAGGAGCCAGCCCCATGCCCCGCCTCGCCCTCTACGCCCTCGTGGTCTGCGTCCTCGCCGTCGCCGCCGCGGTCGTCTCCTTCGTCCAGGGCAACTGGCTGGGCATCGTCTGGGTGCTGCTGGCGGGCCTGTCGTCCAACATGACCTGGTACTACCTCAAGCGCGGCAAGGCCGGGAAGTCCGCCGCGGGCTGAGGAGCCGGGCCGGGGGAGCCGGCCCGGGGCACCACGGGGTCCGGTCAGGAGACCGCGGCGCAGAAGTCGCTGGTGCCCTGCCAGAAGCGGTACAGGTCCTCGCCGCAGTAGCGCTCGACGTCCCCGACGCCCAGGGTGTCCAGCACGGCGTAGATCGCGTCGAAGAACACACCGTTGACCGACGGCACCATCAGCAGTGCGAACACGAACAGCAGCCCGAACGGCGCGAACGGCTCCACCTGGCGCCGCACCCCGTACGACAGCCACGGCTCGATCACGCCGTAGCCGTCCAGGCCCGGCACCGGCAGGAAGTTCAGGATCGCGGCCGTCACCTGGAGCAGCGCGAGGAAGGCGAGGGCGAAACGGAAGTCGGCCGGCACCCCGTCCAGCGCGTCCAACCAGAACGGGGCCGTGCACACCAGCGCGAACACCACGTTCGTCAGGGGGCCGGCCGCCGAGATCAGGCTGTGCTTCCAGCGCCCCTGGATCCGCCCGCGCTCGATGAACACCGCGCCGCCGGGCAGACCGATCCCGCCCATGATCACGAAGATGACCGGCAGCACGATGCTCAGCACCGCGTGCGTGTACTTCAGCGGATTCAGCGTCAGGTAGCCCTTCGCGCCCACGGTGACGTCCCCGCCGTGCAGCGCGGTGCGCGCGTGCGCGTACTCGTGCAGGCACAGCGAGACGATCCAGGCCGCCGTCACGAACAGGAACACGGCGACGCCGGGCTGCGCGGCGAACCCGGTCCAGGTCGCCCAGCCCGTGACGGCGGTGACGGCCACGATCCCGAGGAAGACGGGACTGATCCGCCGGTCGCTGCGACGGGTGGTGACGGTGGTCATGGAAGCGGGCTCCTGGTGAGACGGGTCCGTACGGGTCTTCGGCCTGCCCGACCGTACCGGGCGCAGGCGGAAAACGTCTCGCGGTGGCCCGTCGGTTCCCGCAGGGTGATCCACGGGCCGGGCGCCACCCCCGGTCCCCGTGACCCGTACCGCCGCAGAGACCGGAGAGAATGGACCCCGTGCGCTACCGCATCCTCGGCACAGCCCAGGCGACCCGCCCCGACGGCACCCCCGTCGCGATCGGCGGGACACGGTTGCGTGCCCTGCTGACCGTGCTCGCGCTGCGGCCCGGCCGGGCCGTGCCCGCGGGCCTGCTGGTGGAGGAGGTGTGGGCCGGTGACCCGCCCGCCGACGCCCCGGGAGCGCTCCAGGCGCTGGTCGGCCGGCTGCGGCGGGCCCTCGGCGCCGGGGCGATCGCCTCCGTCGAGGGCGGCTACCGGCTCACCGCCGTCCCCGACGACGTCGACCTGCACCGCTTCGAGCGGCTGACCGCCGACGGCCTGGGCGCCCTGGCCGACGGCGACCCCGCCAAGGCCGCCGCCCTCCTCGACGACGCCCTCGCCCTGTGGCAGGGCCCGGTCCTTGCCGACCTGCCCGACCGCACCGCCGAGGCCGCCCGTCTCGCCGCCCGCCGGCTGGACGCCCTGCGCGCCCGCCACACCGCCGCGCTGGCCCTCGGACAGGCCGAGCAGGCCCTGCCCGAGCTGACCGCGCTGTGCGACGCCCACCCGCTGGACGAGCCCCTCCAGGGCCTGCGCCTGCGCGCCCTGCGCGACGCGGGCCGCACCGCCGAGGCGCTGGCCGCCTACGAGGACGTGCGCCGGCTGCTCGCCGACCGCCTGGGCTCCGACCCGGGACCGGAACTGCGCGCCCTGCACGCCGAGTTGCTCGACCCGCAGGACCGTCCCGCCCCCGCACCGCCGCCGGGCGGGCGCAGGGCCGCCGCCGCGTCGTCCGCTCCGGCCCGTCCGCGCGCGGAGGCCCCTCGGCCCGCCGACCCGCCCGCGCCGTCCGCGCCGTCCGGGGGTGCCGCGCCCGCCGTCGGCAACCTGCGGGCCCGGCTGACCTCGTTCGTCGGGCGGGAGAGCGACATCGACGCCATCCGGGACGACCTCACCGGCGCCCGGCTCGTCACGCTCCTCGGGCCCGGCGGGGCGGGCAAGACCCGGCTGTCCCAGGAGGCCGCCGAGCGGGTGCGGGACGCCGCACCGGACGGGGTGTGGCTGGCCGAACTGGCCCCGGTGGACCTGCCCGAGGCCGTGCCGCAGGCCGTGCTGACCGCCGTGGGCGCCCGCGACACCGTGCTGTACGGCGCCGGCGCCGAGGAGATGCGGGCCGTCGCCGACCGCCACGACGACCCCCTGGACCGGCTCGTCGAGCACTGCGGCCGGCGGCGGATGCTGATCATCCTCGACAACTGCGAGCACGTCGTCGGGGCCGCCGCCCGGCTCGCCGAGGAACTCCTCGCCCGCTGCCCCCGGTTGACGCTGCTCGCCACCAGCCGCGAACCCCTCGGCGTGCCCGGCGAGGTGCTGCGGCCGGTGGAACCGCTGCCCGAGCCGGTGGCGCTGCGGCTGCTCGCCGAACGCGGGGCCGCAGCCCGCCCCGGCTTCCGCACCGCCGACGACCCCGAGGCCTGCGCGGAGATCTGCCGGCGCCTCGACGGCCTGCCCCTGGCCATCGAACTGGCCGCCGCCCGGCTGCGGATGATGACGCCCCGCCAGCTCGCCGACCGCCTCGACGACCGCTTCCGCCTGCTCACCTCCGGCAGCCGCACCGTCCTGCCCCGCCAGCAGACCCTGCGCGCCGTCGTCGACTGGTCCTGGGACCTGCTCGACGCCGACGAGCGCGAGGTGCTGGGCCGGCTGTCGGTCTTCGCGGGCGGCTGCGACCTGGCCGCCGCCGAGGCCGTGTGCGGCCCGCACGCGCTGGAGACCCTGGGCTCGCTGGTCGACAAGTCCCTCGTCGTGGCGGGCCCCTCGGCCGACGGCGAGATGCGCTACCGGCTGCTGGAGACCGTCGCCGAGTACGCCGGCGAACGCCTGGACGAGACCGGTGGCCGCACCGCCGCCGAGCGCGCCCACCTGACGTACTACCGCGAACTCGCCCGCACCACCGAGCCGTTGCTGCGCGGCGCACAGCAGCGCACCGCCATCACCCGGTTCGAGCTGGAGTACGACAACCTGCGCACCGCGCTGCGCCGCGCCGTCGCCGACCGCGACGAACAGGAGGCGCTGTACCTCACCCTGTCGCTGACCGGGTACTGGGGGATGCGCGACCTGCGCCTGGAGACGCGCACCTGGTGCCGCGAGACGATGGCGCTGGGCCCCGACCCGTTCGCCGAGCCGGTCCGTCCGGCCGCCCCGGTGTGGCGCCGGGCCACCGACAGCCCGCCCCCGCTGTCCGGCGAGGACCTGCTGGAGGCACGGCGCGCGGTCCACCTCGCCCACCTGGCCTGCATGGACACCGAACTGGACGCCTGGCAGAACCCGGCGGCGCAGGCCAAGCTGCGCGCCATCGCCGGCGCCTACGGGCCCGGCCTGCCGCAGACCTGCCGGCTGCCCGGCGCGCTGTGGTACTACGCGGTGATGCTGACCGGGGACATGGAGCGGCTGCGCGAGCTGATCGACGCCAACGTCCGCACCTGCCGGGAGACCTCCGGCTTCGAGTGGGAACTGGCCTTCTGCCTCCAGTGGCGCGGCAACATCCTCGCCAACCGCACCGACTGGGCCGGCGACGCCGCCCAGGACGCCGAGGAGGCGCTGGCGATCTTCCGCCGCCTCGGCGACACCTGGGGCACCGCCGAGGCGCTGTCCGTGCGCGCCGAGGCGTACGAGCGCAGCGGCGCCTACCGGGAGGCCGCGGCGGCCTTCGAGGAGGCCAGGGAGCAGGCCGAGGTGCTCGGTGCCCGCGCCCAGGTGGCGGTGCTCTCCGCCCGGCTGGGCAGCGTCCTGCTGGAGGCCGGGGAGGACGAGCGCGGCGAGCGCCTGCTGCGCGAGGTGATCGAGCAGGGGGACGGCGTCGTCAACGAGGCGATGCCCGCGGCCCGGCTCTTCCTCGCCGGCCGGCTCGGCGTGACCGGCCGCATCGCCGAGGCCCGCGAGCAACTGCGCCTGCTGCGCGAGGAGTTCGCCATCGCCCACTTCGCGGTGTTCGACGCGTTCATCCTGGGTGCGCAGGCCTGGCTGGACGCGCTGGACGGCTGTCACGAGCAGGCCCTGACGACGGTCCGGCGGGCCCTGGAGCAGGCCGGTGACCCGCTCGCGCAGGTGATCGCCCCGCACATGCGCTGCGTGTACCTGACCATCGCGGCCGTCGCCCTGGCCGGTCTGGACGGGGGCGCCCGCGCGCACGACGCCGTCCGGCTGCTCGCCGCCGCGGACGCGCTGCTGCCGTCCGGGCACGTCCGCGACAGCATGGAGCGCGCCAGCCACGACCTGGCCGTGCGGCGGCTGCGCGAGGTGCTGGAGGAGACGGCGTACGCCCGCGCCTACGCCGAGGGCGGCGGCCTCTCCTTCGAGGAGGCCGCCGCCCTGCTGTGACGTCCGCGGTCGGGCACCCGGGGGCCGGGCACGGGGTCAGTTCTTCGTGCGGAACTTGTGGATGGCCACCGGCGCCATCACCGCGGTGAGCGCCACCGACCAGGCCAGCGTCACCCACAGGTCGTGCGCGACGGGGCCGCCGAGCATCAGGCCGCGCGCGGTGTCGGCGAGCGCGGACAGCGGGTTGTAGTCGGTGAAGTTCTGCAGCCAGCCCGGCATCGAGGCGGTCGGCGCGAAGATCGACGAGCCGAACTGGAGCGGCATCAGCACCAGGAAGCCCATCGCCTGCACCGACTGGGCGCTCTTCATCACCACGCCCAGGGTGAGGAACACCCACATCAGCGCCGAGCCGAACACCGCGGACAGCCCGATGGACGCGAGCATCCCGGTCCAGTGGGTGATGTCGAAACCGACCAGCACCGCGACGATCATCAGCACGACGGTGGCGAACAGCATCCGCATCAGCTCGACGGCGATCTTGGCGACGAGCACCGAGCCGCGTCCGATGGGCAGCGAGCGGAACCGGTCCATGACACCGGAGTTGAAGTCGGTGTTGAAGCCGGTGCCCACACCCTGGGCCATGTTCATCCCCATCATGGCCATCAGGCCCGGCACCACGTACTGCACGTACTGGTCCTGCCCGCCGCCCATCGACGCCCCGATGGAGCCGCCGAAGACGTACACGAACAGCAGGGTGAAGATGACCGGGAAGAGGACCGCGTCGAACATCGACTCCGGGTCCTGGCGGATCCACAGCAGGTTGCGGCGGACCAGCGCCCCGGTGTGGCGCAGGTGGGCGCGCAGCGGGATGGGGGCGTCCCCGGCGGCCGTGGGGGTCAGGGTGGCGGCGCTCATACGGCGACCTCCTCGCGGTCGTCGGCGGGACGGGTGTCCTGCGGGGCACTGGCGCGGTGGCCGGTGAGGGACAGGAACACCTCGTCGAGGCTGGGCAGTTCGGTGACGACGGAGGACAGCGTGATGCCGCGCGCGGTGACCGCGCCGATGACGGCGGTGAGCTGCTCGTCGCTGAGGACGGGCACGAGCACGGAGCCGCGCTCGGCGTCCACGGTGGTGGTGGCGAGGCCGGTGATGCCGAGCTCGTCGAGCGCGCGGGCCAGCGGCCGCAGGTGCGCGGGGTCGGCGGGGCGCACCCGCAGGGTCCGGCCGCCGACGCGGGCCTTCAGCTCCTCGATCCCGCCGCCCGCGATGACCTTGCCGCGGTCGACGACGGTCAGCTCGGAGGCGAGCTGCTCGGCCTCCTCCATGTACTGGGTGGTCAGCAGCACGGTGACGCCGTCGCCGACCATCGCCTTGACCTCGTCCCACACCTCGTTGCGGGTGCGCGGGTCCAGGCCGGTGGTGGGCTCGTCCAGGTAGAGCACCGCGGGCCGGCCGATCATGGAGGCGGCCAGGTCCAGGCGCCGCCGCATGCCGCCGGAGTACGTCCCGACCGGCCGGCGCGCGGCCTCGATGAGGGAGAACCGCTCCAGCAGCTCGTCGGCGCGGGCCCGGGTGTCCTTGCGGGACAGGTCGAGCAGCCGGCCGATGAGGTAGAGGTTCTCCCAGCCGGACAGCTTCTCGTCGACGGAGGCGTACTGCCCGGTGAGGCCGATGACCCGGCGCAGCTGCCGGGGCTGCCGCACGACGTCGTAGCCGGCGACGGTGGCGCGGCCGGCGTCGGGGGCCAGCAGGGTGGACAGGATGCGCACGAGGGTGGTCTTGCCGGCGCCGTTGGGGCCGAGCACCCCCATCACGGTGCCCTCGCGCACGTCCAGGTCGACGCCGTCGAGGGCCTTGGTGTCGCCGTAGTGCTTCACCAGCCCCCGCACGGTCACGGCGCTTCCTGCGCCGGCGGGTTCGTTGTCGATTCGCGTCATGACCGCAACGGTGCCAGCGGCGACCGACATCCCACCGACAGGACGCCTACACCGGGCCCCGCCCACCGACAGGACACCGACAAGCAGATCGGCCGGGGCCCGGTGGGAAGGCCCCTGGACCAGCCCCGCCCTACTCGGCCGGCGCCAGCTCCTCGTGCGGCACGTGGGACGCCACCAGGCGGCCCCGGCCCGGGGTGCGGCCGCGGTCCACCGCGTAGGCCGCGGCGGCGACGGCGAGACCGAGGACCGCCAGGGCGGCGCCCGCGACGGCCGGGGACGTCACGCCGAAGCCGGCCGCGAGGGCGAGGCCGCCGATCCAGGCGCCGCCGGCGTTGGCGAGGTTGAAGGCCGCCTGGTTGGCGGAGGAGGCCAGCGAGGGCGCCGAGGACGCCTTCTCCATGACCATCAGCTGCAGCGGCGAGCCGGTGACGAACGCGGCCACGCCCAGCAGCACCACCGCGAGGGCCGCGCTCCAGGCCGCGGACATCAGCAGCGGGAACAGCGCCAGCACGGCCGCCAGGGCCGTCAGGCCGCCGAACAGCGTGCCGCGCAGGGACACGTCCGCGAGCCGCCCGCCCAGCAGGTTGCCGATGGTCGCGCCGACCCCGAACAGCGCCAGCAGCAGGGTCACGCTCCCGTCGGCGTACCCGGCGGCGTCGGTCAGCATCGGCGTGACGTAGCTGTACGCCGAGAACAGCGCGCCGAACCCGGCGACCGTCGTGCCCAGCGCCAGCCACACCGGCAGCGAGCGCAGGGCGGCCAGCTCACCGCGCAGGCCCGTGACCGGGGCGGGCGCGTGGTCGTGGGGGATCAGCGCGGCGAGGGCGGCGATCGCGGCCAGGCCGATCGCGCTCACGCCGAGGAACGTGGCCCGCCAGCCGAGGTGCTGGCCCATGAGCGTGGCCACCGGCACGCCCGCGATGTTGGCGACGGTGAGCCCGAGGAACATCAGCGACACGGACCGCGCCTTGCGCTCGGGGGCGACCATCGTGGTCGCCACGACCGCGCCGACGCCGAAGAAGGCGCCGTGCGGCAGTCCGCTGAGGAAGCGGGCGGCGAGCAGGGAGTCGTAGCCGGGCGCGACGGCGGACAGCGCGTTGCCGGCCACGAACAGGACCATCAGGGAGATCAGCACGGTCCGGCGGGAGGTGCGCGCGGTCACCGCCGCGAGCAGCGGGGCGCCGACGACGACGCCGAGCGCGTACGCGGACACCAGGTGCCCGGCGGTGGGCAGCGAGACGTGCAGGTCGGCCGCGACGTCGGGCAGCAGGCCCATCATCACGAACTCGGTGGTGCCGATGCCGAAGGCACCCACGGCGAGGGCGAGCAGGGCCAGGGGCATGACGGGGTGGGCCTTTCAGGAGAGCGAGCGGACGGCCATCGTATGTTCAATGGCGGAACAAACTCTCCCCGGCCGAGTATTCCGACCGGTGAAGTCCCGGTTACGCAGCGGTTTTCACGACCCGGATGTGGTCACCTTCACACGCGCCGCCACCGGCAGGTGGTCGCTGCCCGTCCGCGGCAGCGTCCACGACGCCTCCGGCTCCACGCCGCTCACCATGATCTGGTCGATGCGCGCCATCGGGAACGACGCCGGCCAGCTGAACCCGAACCCGCTGCCCGCCGCGCCCTGCGTGGAACGCATCTGCGAGGTCACCGCGTTGAGGGCACGGTCGTTCATGGTGCCGTTCAGGTCACCCAGCAGGATCTTGCGGGGCAGCGGCTCGTCGGCGATCGCCCCGCCCAGCGCGTCCGCGCTCTTGTCGCGCTGCCGGGCCGTGAACCCGGCCTCCATCTTCACGCGCACGGACGGCAGATGGGCCACGAAGACCGCCACCGGCCCCTCGGGCGTCGCCACGGCCGCCCGCATCGCGCGCGTCCAGCCGAGCTTGATGTCGACCGCCTTGACGCCGCTGAGCGGGTACTTGCTCCACAGCCCGACCGTGCCGACCACCTCGTGGTGCGGGTACGTCGACGCGAGCGCCTTCTCGTACGTGGGCACCGCGGACGCCTTCAGCTCCTCCAGGGCCAGCACGTCCGCGCCGGACGCGGCCACGTCCCGGGCGGTGCGGGCGGGGTCGGGGTTGTCGGCGTTGACGTTGTGCGTGGCCACCATCAGCTCGCCGCCGGAGCCGGTCTTGTCGGTCAGCAGCCCGCCGAAGAGGTTCAGCCACACCACCGCGGGCAGCACCACCGCGATCAGCGCGGTGGCCGACCTGCGCACCAGCGCGCCCACCAGCAGCACCGGCACGAAGAGGCCGAGCCAGGGCAGGAACGTCTCGGTGAGGCTGCCGAGGTTGCCGTAGCGGTTGGGGATGCGCGCGTGCGCCACCATCACCAGGGACAGTGCGAGCGCCAGGGCCGTCAGCACCAGGCCGCGCCGCCAGATCCGCCGGTCGCCGCGCCAGCCGTCGAGGAAGCGGCGGGCCCGGCGTCCGAGCAGGCGCCGGAACCGGGTCCCCCGGCGGTCGGGACCCGAGCCGCCGTTGTCCGTCTCCGTCAAGTACGCCTGCTGCGCCATACCGTCGCCTCACTGCCTGCCGTGCACACCGTACGTCCCCCCGGGGTACGACCCTAGGGGATGATCGGCTCTGTTCCTGCCGTCCGGGACGGCCGTACGGGCACGAGGACGAACAGGCCGGTGTCAGGGGTTCCGGATCCGGTCGCGGACAAACCGTCTGTGACGGAATCCGCACATTACGGCCGGGACGGCGGCGAACTGACGGGCCGTAGGCCGTCGAGCACCAGGTCGACCACCCGGGCCGCGAGGTCCTCGGAGAGGTCGGCCTCGGGGCGCAGCACCACGCGCATCAGCATGGGGCCCACGACGACGTCGTGCAGCAGCTCCAGGTCCAGGTCGGCGCGCAGTTCGCCGTTCTCCTGGCCCCGGCGCAGCACCTCGACGGCCTTCCGGCGCCGGGGCGCGATGACGAGCTTGTCGTACGCCGCCCAGATCCTGGGGCTGGACTTCATCTGGGCGTGGACGGTGCGCAGCAGGGCGGAGGACTGGTTGGCGACCCCGCGGCGGCGGAACGAGTCGAGCAGCACCACGAGGTCGTCGCGCAGGGAGGTGCCGGGCAGTTCGGGCTCCTCGGGCTCGTAGGCCCGCAGGACGTCGACGAACAGCTCCTCCTTGCCGCTCCAGCGCCGGTAGATCGCGGCCTTGCCGACGCCGGCGGTGCGGGCGATGCGCTCGATGGACACCTCGGCGAGCGGGACGCCCTCCTCCAGAAGCCGCATGGTCCCCTCGATGATGGCGCGCTCCACGGCCTCGCTGCGGGGACGGCCCCTGGCCCCTACCGTCACGTTCACTCCCGTCCCTTCGTCGCGCACCCATTGTCACCGGCGGACGCGTGCGGCGGCGGGGCGGGCCCCCCAGGGGGTGTCTCGCCCGCCCCGCCCCGCTCCCGCCGCCGTCCTAGGACTCGGCCCGCACCAGCTCCGGCTCCGTGCCCTCCTTCTGCGCCGGGGGCCTGCCCGGCAGGAACGCCGCCACGACCACCGCCCCGATCAGCGCCACGCCCGCGCCCCAGAACGCCGTGACGTGCATGGCGTGCAGGAAGGCGTCGTTGGCCGGGCCGACCAGGCCCTCGCCGCGGGCGCCGAGCTTCGCGGCGACGCCCAGTGTGGCCTCGATGGACTCGCCGGCCGCGTCCCGCGCCCCGGCCGGCAGCAGGCCCAGGTGGCCCTCGATGCCGTTGCGGTAGGACGTCGACAGCACCGAGCCGAGCACGGCGATGCCGAGCGCGCCGCCGACCTGCCGGAAGGTGTTGCTGAGCGCGGAGGCCGAGCCGGCCTTCTCGCGCGGCAGTGCCTGCATGATGACGACGCTGGTGGGCGTCATGATGTGCGCCATCCCGGCGCCCATGAAGAAGAACACGACCTCCAGCCACCAGATCGGCGTGTCCGCGTCCAGCGTGCCGAACAGCGCCAGTGTGGCCGTGATGACCAGCATGCCCGCGGTGGTCGTGGCCCGGTTGCCGAACCGGTCGACCACCAGCCGGGCCCGCGGCGCGAAGATCATCTGCGCGGCGGCCAGCGGCAGCATCAGCAGGCCCGTCTGCAGCGGCGAGTACCCGCGCACGCTCTGGGTGTAGAACACCGAGAAGAACGTCACGCCCATCAGCGCGAAGAACACTAGCGCGATGGCGGCGATCGCGGCCGAGAACACCTTGTTCTTGAAGTACGTCACGTCGATGGACGGGTGGTCGCTGCGCTTCTCGAAGACCACGAACGCCGCGAGGACCACCAGGCCGGCGCCGATCGTCGACAGCACGACCGGGTCGGTGAAGTCGGCCAGCTCGCCGCCCTTGATGATGCCGTAGACCAGCAGCACCAGGCCGACCACCGAGAGCACCACGCCCACCGGGTCGATCCGGCCGGGGCTGGGGTCGCGGGAGTCCGGCACCAGCCACACCATCAGCGCGATCGCCAGCACCACGATCGGCACGTTGATCAGGAAGACCGAGCCCCACCAGAAGTGGGCGAGCAGCACACCGCCGGTGATCGGCCCGATGGCGATGGCCAGACCCACGCCGCCCGCCCAGATGCCGATGGCCTTGGGCTGCTCCTCGCGCTCGAAGACGTTCATCAGCACGGCCAGCGTTGCCGGCATGACGAACGCCGCGCCGAGCGCCATCAGCGCCCGGAAGGCGATCAGCTGTGCCGGCGAGCCGGACTCGGCGGCCAGCGCCGACCCGATGCCGAACACCGCGAGACCGCCGAGCAGCACCTTCTTGCGGCCGATCCGGTCACCGAGCAGACCGGCGGAGAACAGCAGGCCGGCGAAGACCAGGGTGTACGCGTTGATCGCCCATTCGAGCTCGCTCTGCGACGCGCCGAGGCCCGTGGGAGCCGGAGTCGAGATCGTCTTGATGGCGACGTTGAGGATCGAGTTGTCGAGCACCACGATCAGCAGGCTCAGCATCAGCACGCCGAGGATCGCCCAACGGCGCCGGTGCACGGCCTCCGGGATCCGCTCGGCCGCGGGAGCGGCAGGAGAAGTCATGGGACGAGCCTACCGACATTTCGATACGGCACCGTCTCGTATCGAAAGGATTTACCGAGCTCTTACCCGCTCGGGACTTCCCTGAGCATCTCCGGACCCGCTCTGGCCCCGCGTGGCACGAGGTGCCACCATGGGAGTGGTCCGGGGACGCCGTCAGGGCGCCTCGAGATGACGTAAGGAGCCGTTGCCATGACGCAGCTTCCGGCTGCCCAGAGCGCATCCCCCCAGTCCTCCGACGGCAGCAGGGCGCTGTACGGGGGCAAGAGCACGCGCCGCATCACCGTCCGCGACATCGGCCTCGCCAAGGAACGCGGCGAGAAGTGGCCGATGCTCACCGCCTACGACGCGATGACCGCCTCCGTCTTCGACGAGGCCGGCATCCCGGTGATCCTCGTCGGCGACTCGGCGGGCAACTGTCACCTGGGCTACGAGACCACCGTGCCCGTCACCCTCGACGAGATGACCATGCTGTCCGCGGCCGTCGTCCGCGGCACCAAGCGCTCCCTGATCGTCGGCGACCTGCCCTTCGGGTCCTACCAGGAGGGCCCGGTGCAGGCGCTGCGCTCGGCGACCCGGCTGGTCAAGGAGGCCGGGGTGGGCGCCGTGAAGCTGGAGGGCGGCGAGCGCTCGCACGAGCAGATCCGCCTGCTGGTGGAGTCCGGCATCCCGGTCATGGCCCACATCGGCCTGACCCCGCAGTCCGTCCACGCCATGGGCTACCGCGTCCAGGGCCGGGGCGAGGAGGCGGCCCAGCAGCTCCTGCGCGACGCCAAGGCCGTCCAGGACGCCGGCGCCTTCGCGGTCGTCCTCGAACTGGTCCCGGCCGAGCTGGCCGCCGAGGTCACCCGCGTCCTGCACATCCCGACCGTGGGCATCGGCGCCGGCCCCGAGACCGACGCCCAGGTCCTCGTCTGGACCGACATGCTCGGCCTGACCCCGGGCCGGGTGCCGAAGTTCGTCAAGCAGTACGCCGACCTGCGCGAGGTCATGACCGGAGCGGTCCGGGCCTTCGCCGACGACGTGGTCGGCGGAACGTTCCCCCAGGACGAGCACTCCGTCCACTAGCCACCACGGCACACCGAAACAGCCCGCCGATCTTCCCCCGTCGGCGGGCTGCTTCTGTTTTTTGCGCCTAAACCGGCGCCGCTCTCGCGGATGTGGTTGCTCGCCGTCGTGGTCCCTCAAGCGGTGGTTGCTGTGCTCATCGGGGGGCTGGGCCGAGCGCTGACCCTTCAAGGCGCGTGAGCGTGCCCACCCAGGGACTACCTCACCGGCGCCAGGACTCCACGTACCCCTTCGCCGGCGAGCCGACGCCCGTCACGTCGTCGTAGCCCTTCACGGCCGACAGCGAGCTGTCCTTGCCGAGGCTGCGCACCGACGTGGCCAGACCGTCCGCCGCGTCGACGCCGTTGACGAAGTCGACGCGGGCAACGGCGAGACCGGAACCCGTCGGGTTGTCCGTCACGTCGTGGTAGACCCGGCTGCCGGCCTTGGCGTAGATCGCCGGGTTGGCGAAGCCGATGGCCTTGCCGCCGCGCGCCTCCGTGGCCAGCGCCTGCACCGCCGCGATCACCGGCGCCGCCAGCGACGTACCGCCGATCCGGTACTCGCTGTACTGCTGCGAGCCGTCGGCGAACGTCTGGGTCTGGCCGACCTTGAAGCCGGTGTTCGGGTCGGCGATCGCCGCGATGTCCGGGACGACGCGGTTGCCGGCGGCACCGTTGGCCCGCGCGAGCGCGTCCGGGACGACGCCCTTCTGGTAGTAGGGCTCCGCGACGGTCCTGCTGGTGCCGCCGCCCGCGCCGGAGGTGAAGGCGCCGGGGAAGCCCGTCCAGCTCTTGCCGTCGGCCGACAGCGAGGCCTTCTCGGTGCCCCAGCCGGTCTCCCACAGGTACGTGTCGTCCTTGCCGACCGCCAGCGAGGTGCCGCCGACCGCCGTCACCCACGCCGAGTTGGCCGGGGTGTCGACCTGCTTGGTGCCGGTGTTGGCGACCTCGTCGCCGTTGTCGCCGGAGGAGAAGTAGAAGCCGATGCCCTCCACCGCGCCGAACTGGAAGACCTGGTCGTAGGCGGCCGCCAGGTCCGGCGTCTGGTTGGCCTCGATGTCGCCCCAGGAGTTGGAGACGAGGTCGGCCAGGTGGTTGTCGACGATCTTGCTGAGCGAGTCGAGCAGGTCGTCGTCGTAGCAGGACGCGGCGCCGACGTACGTGACGTCCGCGGCCGGCGCGACCGCGTGCACGGCCTCGACGTCGAGGGTCTCCTCGCCGTACCAGCCGGCCGCCCCGCACTCCTCGGTCTTGGTGTAGTTCTTCGGCAGGACCTGCGTCAGCTGGCCGGTCCGCCAGGCCGCGTCGCCGTGCTTCTTCGCGTACGTGGCCGCGTCGAAGGCGATGGTCGGGGAGGCGTACGCGTCGGTGATGGCGATGCGCACCCCCTTGCCGGTGTACGCGCCCGCGCCGTAGGCGGCCCGCAGCTGCTTGCCGGTGTAGCCCTGCACGGCGTACGGGATCTTGTGGCCGTAGGCGTCGGGCAGCGTGGTCGCGATGTTCGAGCCGTAGTACGAGGAGAACGGCCCGGAGTTCTTGAACACGGCGTCCGGCGGCGGCAGCTGGTCCTTGGAACTCGCCTTGTGCGGGGCGTTGTCCAGGCCCGTCACGGTGAGGACGGCGCCGTCCAGGGCGGCCGGCGCGGAGGCGGCCTTCGCCGGGGCGCGGTAGGTGTGGCCGCCCTTGGCGTAGTTGTGCAGCTGGGTGCCGAACGCCTTCTCGGCGGCGGCGACGTCACCGGTGACGGAGACGTAGTGCTGCGTCACGCCCGTGACCTTCAGACCGGCCGACGCCAGCCACTTCTTGACCGCGGCGACCTGGGCCTTCGTCGCGCCGAAGCGGGCCTGCGCCTGCTTGGCGCCGAGGTACTTGCCGTACGCGGCCGAGTGCGGGTCGGAGACGGCGCGGGCGTAGGCGGCCAGGCCACGGGCGTCACGGCCGGCGAGGTAGACCCGGGCCGAGACCTGGGCGCTGTCCGCGGTCGCGCCCTTGTCCGCCTTGGTCGTCGCCCACGCCGGCTTGGTCCCTGCCAGTGTGTCCCGGGCCGGGGTGTCCGCGGCCTGCGCCGCGGGTATGCCGAGCGCGAGCGCACCGGCGAGCATCGGCAGCGTCGCTGCCATGCTCACCCCGGCGCGCAGCGCGGCGCGGTTGGATCTCATGGGACCCCCTGTGTGCGGTTGGTCCGAGTGATCACTCGGTCCGGCCACTCTCGCGATGAACCCTTCATGCCAGGGGAATGGGCGTCCCAAGAAGAGCCCAAGCGGCCACCACCTGTGCGCATTTGCCGGATACGTCCGCGAAGTCGAGGGAAAACCCTACGACTTGGCGCGCAAAGGCCCCCTGGGGCTCACGGACGCGGCGCCGCGCCCCGCTCCTTCAGCATCCCCGCCATCAGGTCGATCTCGGACTGCTGCGCGTCCACCATGCCCTGCGCGAGCCGCTTCTCCGCCCCCACCGTGCACCGGGCCGCACAGCCCTCGGCCATGTGGATGCCGCCCTTGTGGTGGGCCGTCATCAACTGCAGGTAGAACACCTCGGCCTGACGGCCGTTCAGCGAGCCCAGCTTCCTCATCTCGGTGTCGGTCGCCATGCCCGGCATCAGCGCGCCGTCCTCGCCGGCCGGCATCCGGCCCATGCCCATCCAGGTCATCGGCGGCTTCGACGACACCTTCGGCAGCCCCCACAGGTCCAGCCAGCCCAGCAGCATGCCACGCTGGTTGGCCTGCGTCTGCGCGATGTCGTAGGCCAGCCGGCGCACGTCCGCGTCGGTGGTGCGGTCGCGCACCACGTACGACATCTCCACGGCCTGCTGGTGGTGCACCGCCATGTCCCGGGCGAACCCGGCGTCCGCCGAGTCGGCGGACGGCGGCCGTACGCCCGGGCCGTCGTCCCCGGCGACGGCCGAGTAGGTGACGGCCCCCGCGGCGAGGAGCACCCCCGCCGCCGCGACGGCCACGGACACGTACCTCACTGCGACAGACCGCCGGTGCACGCCGCGCCCGGCTCGGGCGTCTGCGCGCCCTGCACGAACTTCTCGAAGAACGCCCCCACCGCCGGGTCGCCCGCGCCGCTCACCACGCGCTGGTGGCCCCAGGCGGTCAGCATGATCGGCTCGGCCTGGTCGTCGTCCGGGCTCATCAGCGTGTACGGCGTGCTGCGCACCTTCGCGGCGAGCGCGTCCACGTCCGCCTTGGCCGCCTTGCCGGTGTACGTCACCCACACCGCGCCGTGCTCCAGGGAATGCACGGCGTTCATGGGGTTGAGGGACTTGGTGTAGACGTTGCCGTTGCAGTTCATCCAGACCTGCGCGTGGTCGCCGCCCACCGGGGGCTCCATCGGGTACGACACCTTCTTGGTGACGTGGGTGCGGCCGAGCTTGCCCTGCCACGTGCGGACCCCGTCGGAGCCGGTGACGAAGCGGTCGCCGCCCTTGGCGTCGGCGGACGTCGAGGCGGCCGTGTCCTTGTCGTCGTCGGAGCGCGCCTGCACGACGACGACGGCGCCCACCACGAGCGCGGCCACCGCGACGACGCTGCCCGCGATCACCAGGATCCGGTTGCGCCGCTCACGCGCCTTCTCCGCGCGCCGCATCTCCTCTATGCGCGCGGTGCGCGCCGCGCTGCTGCTGCTCTTGGCGGAACCCATGGATGACGTCCTTCTGGGAGGGGCGAGGGGGACGGGACGGGTGGGGCCCGCTGATCGTAGGCGACGGACGGGATTCGTCGTAGGGGGCCCGGCACGGACCGCTCGTGCCCGGCGGCCGTGCCGTGCGACGATCCCGCCGTCACCCCGCCCGCGGCCGGGGTCCGCCGTTACGGATGTCGGTGCGAGCAGGCAAGATGGGCACAGGGCGGTACACCCGCCGTACGCGGGGCGTTCACTCCGGGTTCGGTGGGCCGATCATGGTGCGCAACGCGCGTGAAATGGTGTTGTGGTGGGATGCTCAGGTGCGCGACCGCCTCCCGTGGCGCGGGAGCCAGGCGGCCTGACCAGCAAGGATGGGGAAGCGGAAGATGGACAAGCAGCAGGAGTTCGTACTCCGGACCTTGGAGGAGCGCGACATCCGGTTCGTACGCCTGTGGTTCACGGACGTGCTGGGCTTCCTCAAGTCCGTCGCCGTGGCCCCGGCCGAGCTGGAGCAGGCCTTCGACGAGGGCATCGGCTTCGACGGCTCCGCGATCGAGGGCTTCGCCCGCGTGCACGAGTCCGACATGATCGCCAAGCCGGACCCGTCCACCTTCCAGATCCTGCCCTGGCGCGCCGAGGCCCCCGGCACGGCCCGGATGTTCTGCGACATCCTCATGCCCGACGGCTCGCCCTCCTTCGCCGACCCGCGCTACGTCCTCAAGCGCGCCCTGGCCCGGGCGAGCGACCTCGGCTTCACCTTCTACACCCACCCCGAGATCGAGTTCTTCCTGCTGAAGGACCGGCCGCTGGACGGCTCCCGGCCGACCCCCGCCGACAACTCCGGGTACTTCGACCACACCCCGCAGAACATCGGCATGGACTTCCGCCGCCAGGCCATCACCATGCTGGAGTCGATGGGCATCTCGGTGGAGTTCTCCCACCACGAGGGCGCCCCCGGCCAGCAGGAGATCGACCTGCGCTACGCCGACGCGCTGTCCACCGCGGACAACGTCATGACCTTCCGCCTGGTCATGAAGCAGGTCGCGCTGGAGCAGGGCGTCCACGCGACGTTCATGCCCAAGCCGTTCTCCGAGCACCCCGGCTCCGGCATGCACACCCACCTCTCCCTCTTCGAGGGCGACCGCAACGCGTTCTACGAGTCCGGCGCCGAGTACCAGCTCTCCAAGGTCGGCCGCTCCTTCATCGCCGGCCTGCTCAAGCACGCGGCGGAGATCTCGGCCGTCACCAACCAGTGGGTCAACTCCTACAAGCGCATCTGGGGCGGCACCGAGCGCACCGCGGGCGCGGGCGGCGAGGCCCCCTCCTACATCTGCTGGGGCCACAACAACCGCAGCGCCCTGGTCCGCGTCCCGATGTACAAGCCCGGCAAGACCGGCTCCGCGCGCGTGGAGGTCCGCTCCCTGGACTCCGGCGCCAACCCCTACCTGGCGTACGCCCTCCTGCTGGCCGCCGGCCTCAAGGGCATCGAGGAGGGCTACGAGCTCCCGCCGGGCGCCGAGGACGACGTCTGGGCCCTCTCCGACGCGGAACGCCGCGCCATGGGCATCGAACCCCTCCCGCAGAACCTCGGCGAGGCCCTGGCCCTGATGCAGCGCAGCGACCTGGCCGCGGAAACCCTGGGCGAACACGTCTTCGACTTCTTCCTGCGCAACAAGAAGCAGGAGTGGGAGGAGTACCGGTCCGAGGTGACCGCCTTCGAGCTGCGGAAGAGCTTGCCGGTGCTGTGAGCGCGGCCCGGAGGGGCCGTTACCCTCCGGGCATGGATCTTCGTGAAGAACGGGCCGGCGACCGGCAGGCCGTGCGGGACCTCCACCTGGAGGCGTTCGGCGACCACGGCCGCGTCGTCGCCGATCTGGTCGACACCCTGCGGGGCACCCTCACGCCCGAGGACGGTCTCTCGCTGGTCGCCGAGCGGGACGGGCAGGTCGTCGGGCACGTCATGTTCACCCGGAGCCTGCTCGACGCGCCCCGGCGGCTGGTCGACGTGCAGGTCCTCAGCCCGCTGGCCGTGACGCCCGAGCGGCACCAGCGGGGCATCGGCTCGGCCCTGGTGCGGCACGGGCTGGGGGTCCTCGCCGAGCGGGGTGTTCCGCTCGTCTTCCTGGAGGGCGATCCGGGCTACTACGCGCGCTTCGGCTTCGTGCCCGGTGGCGACCTCGGCTTCCGCAAGCCGTCCCTGCGCATCCCGGACGGCGCCTTCCAGGTCTTCAGGTTCCCGGCACACGAGCCCTGGATGACGGGCACGCTGGTCTACGCGGAGCCGTTCTGGCGGCACGACGCGGTCGGCTTGCGCGACCCGGACGCCTGAGATGCGAGCGCCTGCGGCTACTGGTGCGCGGCTGTCCTCGTCTCCGGGGCCCGGCCTTGGCCCGGGGTGTGGGTCGGGGCCTCGCGGAGGCACTCGATCGCGTAGGCGCCCGTGTCCGGGGCGGTCGTCACGCCGTGGGTCTCGCTGGCGAAGTCCGGGAAGTGGCGGTCGAAGGACTCCAGGGCCGTGAGGTAGCGCAGGAGGGGGCCGTCGGGGGCGCCCGTGCTCTCGCCGGGCATCAGGACCGGGATGCCGGGCGGGGTGACCGTGACCATCGCGGCCGCCACCCGGTGCGCCGCGTCGGCCACCCGGACCCGCTCGGTGCCTCCGCGCACCAGGCGCTGGTAGCACAGCTGCGGCGGCACGACCGGCTCCGGCAGCCGCTGGAACGCCGCGTCCAGCAGCTCCACCAGGCGGATCTCGCGCAGGTGCTCGTGCATCTGCAGGCAGAGGTCGCGCAGGGTCAGGCCCGCGTAGCGGCCGGGGTGCGCCGCGGCCTGGGCCGGCAGGACGCGCTCCAGGGGCGCGGCGCCGTCGTACAGCGCCTTGAAGTCCATCAGGGCGTCCAGGAGCGTCCCCCACTTGCCCTTCGTGATGCCCATCGAGAACAGCACCAGCGCCGTGTAGCTGTCCGTCTTCTCCACCACGATGTTCCGGGTGGCCAGGTACGCCGTGAGGATCCGCGCCGGGATGCCCGTGGCGGCCGTCTCCCCGGTCGCGGTCATCCCCGGGCAGGTCAGCGTGACCTTGATCGGGTCCAGCATGCAGTGGCCCTCGGCCAGCCCCGGGAAGCCGTGCCAGTCCGCGCCCGGCTCCAGCGTCCAGCACGACGGCTCCGTGGCCAGCAGCTCCGGCGGGGCCTCGTCGAACGGCAGCCGCTCCCCGCTCGCCGGGTCCGTCACCGTCTTAGGCTGCCACACCCCGAAGAACCACGGCGGCCGGTCCCCGGCGGCCTCGATCCGCCGCCCGATCCGCACCATCTCCTGGCGGAACCGCACCGCCTCGGTCACCGCCTCGTCGAGCAGCCACCGGCCCTGCGGCCCGTCCATCATCGCCGTGGCCACGTCCAGCGAGGCGATCATCGGGTACAGCGGCGACGTGGTGCCGTGCATCATCAGCGCCTCGTTGAACCGGTCGTGCTCCACCGGCGCCCGCGGCGCGGGCCGCACGTGCACCATCGCGCTCTGCGACAGCGCCGCCAGCAGCTTGTGTGTGGACTGGGTGGCGAACACCGTCGGCCGGTCCGGCCCCGGGAAGCTCTCCTCGTCCACCGACATGCCGTACCGGCCCGCGTACAGCGGGTGGAAACGGGCGTACGCGAACCACGCCTCGTCGAAGTGCAGCCGGGGCGTGCTCGCGGCGAACGCGCGGGCCGTGGCCGCCGCGTCGTAACACAGGCCGTCATAGGTGGAGTTGGTGAACACCGCGTACTGCGGCCGCGGCGACACCGCCCCCCGGGCCAGCGGGTGCGCGGCGATCCGCGCCGCGACCGCGTCCGCCGCCAGCTCCGCCGGCGGCAACGGGCCCGCCAGGCCGTAGCCGTTGCGGGTGGGCACGAGGTACACCGGGCGCGCCCCGGACACCACCAGGCCGTGCAGCACCGACTTGTGGCAGTTGCGGTCCACCAGCGCGATCTCGTCGCGCGTGACGCTGAAGTGGCCCACCAGGCGGTTGCAGGTGGAGTCGCCGTGCAGCACGAAGTAGGTGTGGTCGGAGCCGAAGACCCGCGCCGCGTTGCGCTCCGCCTCGCCGATCGGGCCGGTGTGCTCGAACAGCGAGCCCAGTTCCTCCACCGAGATCGACAGGTCGCTGCGCAGCAGCCGTTCGCCGAAGTAGTCGTGGAAGGCGCGCCCCGCGGGCGACTTGAGGAACGCGACGCCACCGGAGTGGGCCGGTGTGTGCCAGGAGTACTCGTGCGCGTCGTCGAAACGGCGCAACGCCCGGAAGAACGGCGGCAGTACGGCCTCCCGGTAGGCGCGGGCCGCCGTCGTGATCCGGCCCGCGATGAACCCGGGGGTGTCCTCCAGCGGCCAGACGTAGCCCACCACCGTCTCCGACACCCACAGCGGCAGGTCCCGTACGCCGTCGTCGGTCATCACCAGGAACACCGGCAGCTCCTGGAAGCGGCGGCCCACCTGGCGCAGTACGGCCGCCCCGCCGGACCCGTCCCCTCGGCCCCCGTCGTGGGCGCCGGTGCCGTCACCCCGCCCCCGGCCGTCGGGCAGGTCCCAGGCCACCAGCGCCGCCGCCAGCCCCGCCTCGGTGCGCAGCACCGCCTCCGCGTCGGCGGCCGTCACCGCCCAGCGGACCTCGTACCCGGCCGCCTCGATCGCGTCCCGCAGGGCCCGCAGTTGCCCGGCCGCCGCGCCCTCGTCCCGGGGGTGTTCCCGTACCGCGATCAGGACCCCGCTGTCGGCCATGCCGCCCCCTCCGTCGGCGACCGGGTGCCGCCCCGGCCAGTGTGCGGACCACCTGCCGACGCGCGGACCGTGCGGCCCGGCAAACCACCCCGAGGAGGGAGGGACGCGTCCCCCGGGTTGACCGACCGGCCCGCGTCTTCCCCCGCGGTCCTCCGCCGCGGGCTCCCGGTGACCCGCCGCCCGTCACTCCCGCCGGGACGCCAGGTCCGCCAGCACCCGGTGCAGCGGCTCGGTGGCCCGGCGCCGGTACTCCTGGACCGACCAGCCGTTGCCGTCCGGGTCCTTGAAGTACATGAACGTGGCCCCGTCGTCCGGGGAGTACCGCACCGGCTCCGACACCTCCAGGCCCCGCCCGGTCAACTCCGCGCGCGCCGCCTCGATGTCGGCCACGCACAGCTGCAGGCCCTGGTAGGAGCCGGGCGCCGGGCGCGGGCCGCCCGCCATCTCCCAGATGCTGTCGCCGAGCGCGACCGAACAGCCCGAGCCCGGCGGCGTCAGCTGCACGATCCTCATGCCCGGCACGACCTCCTGGTCGATGTCCACGTGGAAGCCGACCCGGTCCCGGTAGAAGTCACGGGCACGGTCGATGTCGCTCACGGGCAGCGGAATCACTTCGAGCGAGAAGTCCATGACGGTCCTCCAAGGCGACGTGGGGCCGACGGGCCGGCGCGTCGGGGCACGACCCTCCCCGACTCACCGAAGCCCAGAAACCCGCGCCGCGCCAGCGCACGGCACGGCCGTCCCGCGCCGCCGTCCGCGGTCCGCGCCCCCAACACGTGCCGCAAGGACGCCCGTCGGGGTACCCGCGCCCCATGGGCGACATCCTCGTGGGCACGTGTTCCTGGACCGACAAGGCGCTGGTGGCCAGCGGCTGGTACCCGCGCGGGCGGCGCGACGCCGAGGGACGGCTGCGGCACTACGCCGAGTGGTTCCCCGTGGTCGAGGCGGACTCGCCGTACTACGCGCTGCCCAGCCCGCTCACCACGCGCCGCTGGGCCGAGCGCACCCCCGACGGCTTCCGCTTCGACGTCAAGGCGTTCTCGCTGCTCACCGGCCACCCCACCCGGCCCGCCGCGCTGCCCGCCGACCTGCGGTCCGCCCACGCCCGGGGCGGGGCCCGCGACCCGGGCCTGCTGGACGAGGTCTGGGCCCGGTACGCCGAGGCCGTCGAGCCCCTGCGCGCCGCCGGGCGGCTGGGCACCCTGCTCTTCCAGTACCCGCCGTCCCTCCTCCCCGGCCCCGAGGCCGAGGGCGTCCTGCGCGCGGCCCGCGAACGGGCCCGGGACTGGCCCGTCGCCGTGGAGTTCCGCCACCCCTCCTGGTGGGCGGACGAGCGGGCCGCCGCCACGGCCGCCCTCCTCGCCGACCTCGACGCCACCGCGGTGGCCGTCGACACGGTCCAGGGCCTGCCCACCTCCATGCCGCCCGTGACCCCCGTGACGGCGCCCGGCCCGGCAGTGGTCCGCTTCCACGGCCGCAGCGAGCACTGGGGGACCGGCAGCAAGGAGGACCGCTTCCGCCACGCGTACACCGAGGACGAGCTGACCGCGTGGCTGCCCCGCATCCACGCCCTGGCGTCCCGCGCGTCGGAGACCCACGTGCTGTTCAACAACTGCTGTGCGGACGCGGCGGTCCGCGCGGCCGGCCTCATGCAGCGCCTCCTGGGGGCCCGCCTCCCGCGCCCGGCGGAGCAGCCCACCCTGCCCTTCCCCGAGGACTTCCCCGAGGACCCCACCCCGCCCACCACCCCGGCCCCGACGTCCCCCGTCACCCCGCCCGCCCCCCACCGGTCCCGCCCCCGCGACGGAGCGCCCCGCTCCGCGGCCGGTTAGGCTCTGGCCAGAACGACCCACAGCCGAGGGGAGCCCGCACATGACGGCGCCGGGGCGCAGGAGCAGTACGTTCACACGGCTGCTGCGGCACGGTTTCACCGACCCCTCCGCCGCCGAGCGCCTGCTGGCCGGCGAGGAGCTGACCGGGGTGCGCAGCGACCCGGTGCTGCTGGAGGCCCTGGGCGCCACCGCCGACCCCGACCTGGCCCTGGGCGGCCTCGTACGGCTGCTGGAGGCACAGCCCGACCCCGCCGCGCGCCGCGGTCTGCTCGACACGCTGATCGCGGCCAAGCCGCTGCGCGACCGGCTGCTCGGCGTGCTGGGCGCCTCCGCGGCGCTCGGCGACCACCTGGCCCGGCACCCGCACGACTGGCAGGCCCTGGTCACCTACGAGCCGCAGGACCTGCACCCGGGCGTCACCGAGTTCGAGCGCGGGCTGGCCGAGGCCGACGACCCGGTGGCGCTGCGGGTCGCCTACCGGCGCTGCCTGCTGTCCATCGCGGCGCGGGACGTGTGCGGCACCACCGACGTCGCGGAGACCGCCGCCGAGCTCGCCGACCTCGCCACCGCCACCCTGCGCGCCGCCCTCGCGCTGGCCCGGGCCGCCGCGCCCGACGACGCGGCGCTGTGCCGGCTCGCGGTCGTCGCGATGGGCAAGTGCGGCGGCCACGAGCTGAACTACGTCTCCGACGTCGACGTCATCTTCGTCGGCGAGGCCGTCGAGGGCGCCGACGAGGACAAGGCGCTGCGCGCGGCCACCCGGCTCGCCTCGCACCTGATGCGGATCTGCTCCGAGACCACCGTCGAGGGGTCGATCTGGCCGGTCGACGCCAACCTGCGCCCCGAGGGGCGCAACGGCCCCCTGGTGCGCACCCTCAGCAGCCACGTCGCCTACTACCAGCGCTGGGCCAAGACCTGGGAGTTCCAGGCGCTGCTCAAGGCCCGCCCGGTGGCCGGCGACCCGGAGCTCGGCGAGGCGTACCTGGCCGCGCTGCAGCCGCTGGTGTGGCAGGCGGCCGAGCGGGAGAACTTCGTCGCCGACGTGCAGAAGATGCGCCGCCGGGTGGTGGAGAACATCCCCGCCTCCGAGGTCGACCGCGAGCTGAAGCTCGGCCCCGGCGGGCTGCGGGACGTCGAGTTCGCCGTGCAGCTGCTGCAGTTGGTGCACGGCCGCACCGACGCCGCGCTGCGCAGCGGCACCACCCTGAAGGCGCTCCAGGCCCTCGCCGACGGCGGGTACGTGGGCCGGGCGGACGCCGTGCAGCTCGACGAGGCGTACCGCTTCCTGCGCACCATGGAGCACCGCATCCAGCTGTACCGGCTGCGCCGCACCCACCTCGTCCCCGAGGACGAGACCGACCAACGGCGCCTGGGCCGCAGCCTCGGGCTGCGCACGGATCCGGTGGCGGGGCTCAACCGGGAGTGGAAGCGGCACGCCTCCGTCGTACGCCGGCTGCACGAGAAGCTGTTCTACCGGCCGTTGCTCGACGCCGTGGCCCAACTGGCGCCCGGCGAGGCACGGTTGAGCGCGGTGGCGGCGCGCGAGCGGCTGGTGGCGCTCGGGTACGCCGACCCGGCCTCCGCGCTGCGGCACCTGGAGGCGCTGGCGTCGGGCGTCAGCCGCAAGGCGGCCATCCAGCGCACGCTGCTGCCGGTGCTGCTCGGCTGGTTCGCGGACTCCGCCGACCCGGACGCGGGACTGCTCAACTTCCGCAAGGTGTCGGACGCGTTGGGCAAGACCCCCTGGTACCTGCGGCTGCTGCGGGACGAGGGGGCGGCCGCCGAGAACCTGGCGCGGGTGCTGTCGGCGGGCCGGCTCGCCCCCGACCTGCTGATGCGCGCCCCGGAGGCGGTGGCCCTGCTCGGCGACGGCGACGGCCGCGCGGGCAGCGGCCTCGAGCCGCGCGGGCGGGCCCCGCTGGAGCAGGAGATACTGGCCACCGTGCGCCGCGCGGCGGGCGCCGAGCAGGCGGTCACCGGGGTCCGTGGCGTGCGCCGCCGCGAGCTGTTCCGCACGGCGGCCGGCGACATCGTCAGCTCCTACGGCACCGAGACCCAGCCCGCCGAGGCCGACCAGGGCGCCCTGGTGGACCGGGTCGGCGCGGCCGTCTCCGACCTCACCGCGGCCACGCTCGCGGGCACCCTGCGCGCGGTGGTGCGGGAGGGCTGGGGCGACGACCTGCCGACCCGTTTCGCGATCATCGGCATGGGCCGGTTCGGCGGGCACGAGCTGGGCTACGGCTCCGACGCCGACGTGATCTTCGTGCACGAGCCGCGGGAGGGCGTCGAGGAGCGGGAGGCGTCCCAGGCCGCGAACCGCGTCGTCGCCGAGATGCGCCGGCTGCTGCAGCTGCCGAGCGCCGACCCGCCGCTGCTGATCGACGCCGACCTGAGGCCCGAGGGCAAGTCCGGGCCGCTGGTGCGCACCCTGAAGTCGTACGCGGCCTACTACCGGCGCTGGTCGCTGGTGTGGGAGGCGCAGGCGCTGCTGCGGGCCGAGCCGGTGGCCGGCGACGAGGAGCTGGGCCGGCGCTTCGTGGAGCTGATCGACCCGCTGCGCTACCCGGCCGACGGCCTCGGCGACGACGCGGTCCGCGAGATCCGGCGCCTGAAGGCCCGCATGGAGTCCGAGCGGATGCCGCGCGGCGCCGACCCGAAGCTGCACACCAAGCTGGGGCCGGGTGGGCTGTCCGACGTGGAGTGGACCGTGCAGCTGCTGCAGATGCGGCACGGGAGCACCCTGCCGGGCCTGCGCACCACCCGCACCCGGGCGGCCCTCGCGGCGGCGCGGGAGGCCGGTCTGATCGAGGCGGAGCACGCCGGGACGCTCGACGAGGCGTGGGTCCTGGCGACCCGGGTCCGCAACGCCGTGATGCTGGTGCGGGGCCGGGCGGGCGACACGTTCCCCTCGGAGCCCCGCGAGCTGGCCGCGGTGGGCCGCTACCTGGGGTACGGCCCCGGACACGTGGGGGAGCTCCTGGACGCCTACCGCCGCACGGCCCGCCGGGCGCGGGCGGTCGTGGACGAGCTGTTCTACGGGGCCTGACGCCGGCGCCGCGCACGCGAGGGCCCCGGGCGGGACGGCTCGGCAGGCAACGGCTCCGTACGGGACGGCTCAGCACGCACCGGCCCCGTACGGGACGGCTCAGCACGCGACGGCCCCGTACGGGACGGCACCGTGCGGGGCAGCTGCTGGGGGAGCGCGCCGTACCACAGCGCGGAGACCGCGCAGCCGAAGGCGAGGCAGAGGACACCGCCCACCGCGTCCAGCCAGAAGTGGTTCGCGGTGGCGACGATGACCACCAGGGTCAGGACCGGGTAGAGCAGGCCGAGCACCCGCACCCAGGGCACGCGGGCCAGCGCGAACAGGGTCAGGCCGCACCACAGGGACCAGCCGATGTGCATGGACGGCATCGCGGCGTACTGGTTGGACATGTTCTTCAGGTCGCCGGAGGCCATCGAACCCCACGTGCGGTGGGCCAGGACCGTGTCGACGAAGCCGGAGCCGTTCATCAGCCGGGGCGGGGCGAGCGGATACAGGTAGTAACCGACCAGCGCCACGGCCGTGGTGGCGAACAGCACCGTCCGGGCCGCCGCGTACCGGCCCGGATGACTGCGGTACAGCCACACCAGGACACCCAGCGTCACCACGAAGTGCAAGGTGGCGTAGTAGTAGTTCATGCCCACGATCAGCCAGGTCACCGAGTTCACCGCGTGGTTGACCGACTGCTCGACGGCCAGGCCGAGGTGGTGCTCCAGGGCCCAGACCCGGTCGGCGTTGCGCAGCGCCTCGTGCTTCTGCTCGGGCACGGCGTTGCGGATCAGCGAGTACGTCCAGTAACTGACCGCGATCAGCAGGACCTCGAACCACAGCCGGGGACGGCGCGGTGTGCGCGGCCGGTGCAGCGGCCCACGCCGGTCCGGGACCGTGACGGGGTGCCGAACGACCTCCTCACGGCCTTCCGGAGACGTCACGGTCGGTTCACCCATGGACACAGAGTCTGCCAGAAAAGCCTTCCGCCCTGATCATCCCCCGGTCGGGTCCGGCCCGCACGTTCTCCGCCCGGCGGACCCCACGGACGTCCTCCCGGCGCAGTGGCCCCCACCCGGGCGCTCCGCCCTACGGACGATGCCGGTCCCCTGGGGCCGAGGCCGTGGAGCCGCGCACCACCAGCTCCGGCATGAACACGAACTCGCTGTGCGGGGCCGGGGTCCCGCCGATCTCCTCCAGCAGGGTGCGCACGGCCGCCTGGCCCATGGCCGGCACCGGCTTGCGGATGGTGGTCAGCGGCGGGTCGGTGAAGGCGATCAGCGGGGAGTCGTCGAAGCCGACGACGGAGACGTCGTGCGGCACCTCGAGGCCCCGCTGCCGGGCGGCCCGGATCGCGCCGAGCGCCATCATGTCGCTCGCGCACACCACGGCCGTGCAGTCCCGGTCCATGAGCGCGCTGGCGGCCGCCTGGCCGCCCTCCAGCGTGTACAGGGAGTGTTGGACCAGCTCCGTCTCGATCGTCTCGGGGCTGAGCCCCAGCTGGTCCTGCACGGTGCGCACGAAGCCCTCGATCTTGCGCTGGACCGGCACGAACCGCTTCGGCCCGAGCGCCAGGCCGATCCGCGTGTGGCCCAGCGACACCAGGTGGGTCACCGCCAGGTTCATCGCGGCCCGGTCGTCGGGGGAGATGAAGGGCGCCTGCACCTTGGGGGAGAAGCCGTCGACGAGCACGAACGGCACGTCCTGGGCGCGCAGCTGCTCGTAGCGCTGCATGTCGGCGGTGGTGTCCGCGTGCAGCCCGGAGACGTAGATGATCCCGGCGACCCCGCGGTCGACCAGCATCTCGGTCAGCTCATCCTCGGTGGAGCCGCCCGGGGTCTGGGTGGCGAGCACCGGGGTGTAGCCCTGCCGGGTCAGCGCCTGCCCGATGACCTGGGCCAGCGCGGGGAAGATCGGGTTCTCCAGCTCGGGCGTGATGAGCCCGACCAGGCCGGCGCTGCGCTGGCGCAGGCGCACGGGGCGTTCGTAGCCCAGTACGTCGAGCGCGGCGAGCACGGACTGGCGGGTGGTGGCGGCGACGCCCGGCTTCCCGTTGAGGACCCGGCTGACGGTCGCTTCGCTCACCCCCGCCTGCGCAGCGATATCGGCAAGCCGTGTGGTCACGCCACTGGACTGTACCTGTCGTATCTCCCTTTGCACACCAATCGGACGCCGGAGGCGAGCGGTTGAACGCCGCGCTGCGGGCTGCTGCGTCATCGAGATCCCTCGTGATTCTGGTCGGCGTCCTGTCCCCTGCAACGTGATGATTCCCGTACCGGAAACGGATGGCAAGAGCTTGCAGAGTCTTGCACAGCGCGGGCGGTCCCGCTCAGAGCCCGTAAAACTGCGGTCTCACAACGGTCGACACGCGGTCACGCCGAGGTAACTTCCGCGATCTCTTGCACTTTTTTTCTGCAAGGTCTTTCGGAACGATTGCACGGCTGTTACGTTCCTGGTCGCCCGGCGGCGGCGATGGCGCTTGTCGGCAAGTCGACAGGAACGGCGGACGGGGCCGCTCCTGTAGCTACACGGGCTCACACCCTCAAGGAGAACTCATGCGGCGTGGCATAGCGGCCACCGCGCTGGTGGCGTCCCTCGCCCTCGCGGCGACGGCCTGCGGCGGAGACGACGACAGCGGCAGCGACTCGAGCGGGCCGGTCACCATCACCTGGTGGGACACCTCCAACGCGACGAACGAGGCGCCGACGTACCAGGCGTTGATCAAGGAGTTCGAGGCCGCGAACAAGGACGTCAAGGTCAAGTACGTCAACGTCCAGTTCGACCAGGCCCAGAACAAGTTCGACACGGCCGCCGGCTCCAAGGGCGCCCCGGACGTGCTGCGCTCGGAGGTCGGCTGGACCCCCGCGTTCGCCAAGAAGGGCTACTTCCTGCCGCTGGACGGCACCGAGGCCCTCGCGGACAAGGACAAGTTCAAGTCCAACCTGATCGAGCAGGCCCAGTACGAGGGCAAGACGTACGGCGTGCCGCTCGTCACCGACACCCTGGCGCTGGTCTACAACAAGCAGCTCTTCGCCAAGGCCGGCGTCCAGCCGCCCAAGACCTGGGACGAGCTGAAGACCGCGGCCGCCACGGTCAAGGCCAAGACCGGCGTCGACGGCTACTGGGGCTCCACCCAGGCCTACTACGCCCAGTCCTTCCTCTACGGCGAGGGCACCGACACGGTCGACGCCGGCGCCAAGAAGATCACGGTGAACTCCGCGGCCGCCAAGAAGGGCTACGGCACCTGGCTGAGCCTGTTCTCCGGCAAGGGCCTGCACAAGGCCGACACCACCGCCGACGCCTACGCCCACATCCAGGACGCGTTCGTCAACGGCAAGGTCGCCGCGATCATCCAGGGCCCGTGGGAGATCACCAACTTCTACAAGGGCTCGGCGTTCGCCGACAAGAACAACCTCGGCATCGCCACCGTCCCGGCCGGCTCGGCCGGCAAGGCGGGCGCCCCGACCGGCGGCCACAACCTCTCGGTCTACGCCGGCTCGGACTCCGCCCACCAGAAGGCGGCCCTGAAGTTCGTGAACTTCATGACCTCCGCGAAGTCCCAGTCGGCCATCGCGCTGAAGAACTCCACGCTGCCCACGCGCGACGACGCCTACACCGACCAGGTCAAGGCCGACCCGGGCATCGCCGGCTACGGCACGGTCCTGTCCGCCGCCCAGCCGCGCCCCGCGCTGCCGGAGTACAGCTCGCTGTGGGGCCCGCTCGACACCGAACTGCCCAAGATCGCGGGCGGCAAGGAGTCCCTGGACAAGGGCCTGAGCAACGCCGAGGTCGCCATCGCCAAGCTGGTGCCCGACTTCAGCAAGTGAGCCCGCACGGCCGCCGGGTCCCGGCCCCCCTGACGGGACCGGGCCCCGGCGGCCGGCGGCCTGCGCGCCGCACCACCCGGGCGCCGTACCGACCGCTCTCCCGGACCTCGCTCCGCAGGACTTCACGAAGGTTGTCGCACCATGACAGTCGCCATCGACCGCGCGACCGGCAAGCGCCGCGGTGACGCGCCGCGGCCCGGCCTGGGCCGGCGCCTGAAGCACAGCTACCAGAAGAACTGGTACGCCTACGCCATGATCGCCCCGGTCGTCGTCGTGCTCGGCGTCCTGGTGATCTACCCCCTGGTGTACGGCCTCTACCTGACCCTCACCGACGCCAACAGCCTCAACACCGCGCGCACCATCGGCGTCAACCACATCGACGCCACCTACAAGTTCATCGGCCTGGACAACTACGCCGACATCCTGTGGGGCCCGACCGCCTACGACCGCTTCTGGTCGCACTTCCTGTGGACCGTCGCGTGGACCGCGCTGTGCGTCGCGCTGCACTACACCATCGGCCTGGGCCTCGCCCTGCTGCTCAACCAGAAGCTGCGCGGCCGCACCGTCTACCGCCTGCTCCTCATCCTGCCCTGGGCCGTGCCGACGTTCGTCACCGTCTTCGGCTGGCGCTTCATGCTCGCCGACTCCGGCATCATCAACGCCGCCCTGGACGCGCTGCACCTGCCGACCCCGCAGTGGCTGGAGGACACCTTCTGGCAGCGGTTCGCCGCGATCATGGTGAACACCTGGTGCGGTGTGCCGTTCATGATGGTCTCGCTGCTCGGCGGCCTGCAGTCCATCGACGGCACGCTCTACGAGGCCGCCGAGATGGACGGCGCGAGCGCCTGGCAGCGGTTCCGCTACGTCACCCTCCCGGGCCTGCGCACGGTCAGCTCCACGGTCGTCCTGCTCGGCATCATCTGGACGTTCAACCAGTTCGCGGTGATCTTCCTGCTGTTCGGCAACACCGCCCCGGACGCGCAGATCCTGGTCACCTGGGCGTACTACCTCGGCTTCGGACAGCAGCCGCGTGACTTCGCCCAGTCGGCCGCGTACGGCATCCTGCTGCTGGCCATCCTGATCGTCTTCACGTCGTTCTACCGCCGCTGGCTGAACCGCAACGAGCAGCAGCTCGCGATCTGAGGCAGGAGTTCCCATGAGCACGACCACCGTCGAGACCTCCGCCGCCGTGACGAAGGACAGCCCCGCGCCGGCCCCCGGGCGGGTGCGCCGGCGCGGCGAGAGCAGCCCGCTGGCCGCCCTCACCTCGCACGGCATCCTGATCGTCGCGAGCCTGGTCGCCCTGTTCCCGGTCGCCTGGCTGGTGTTCCTGTCCCTCGGACCGGACAAGGACGACTACCTGCACCCCGGGCGCATCTGGTCGAAGATGACCTTCGACAACTACGCGTTCGTCCTGCAGCACACCAACTTCTTCGACTGGCTGACCAGTTCGCTGATCGTGTCGCTGGGCACCACCCTGCTCGGCGTCCTGGTCGCCGCGACCACCGGCTACGCGGTGTCGCGGATGCGCTTCCCGGGCTACCGCAAGTTCATGTGGGTGCTGCTGGTCACCCAGATGTTCCCCGTGGCCGTCCTGATGGTGCCGATGTACCAGATCATGGCCGACCTCCAGCTCATCGACACCTACCTCGGCCTGATCCTGGTCTACTGCTCGACCGCGGTGCCGTACTGCGCGTGGCTGCTCAAGGGCTACTTCGACACCATCCCGTTCGAGATCGACGAGGCCGGCCGGGTGGACGGGCTGAGCCCGTTCGGCACCTTCTTCCGGCTCATCCTGCCGCTCGCCAAGCCGGGCCTGGCGGTCGCCGCCTTCTACAGCTTCATCACCGCGTTCGGCGAGGTCGCCTTCGCGACGACCTTCATGCTGGACGACCAGAAGTACACGCTCGCCGTCGGCCTGCAGAGCTTCGTCAGCGAGCACGACGCCCAGCGCAACCTGATGGCCGCCACCGCGGTGCTCATCGCGATACCCGTGTCCGCGTTCTTCTACCTCGTGCAGAAGAACCTGGTGACCGGACTCACCGCAGGCGGCACCAAGGGCTGAGCGCCCCCGGGCGCGCCCTCGGGCACCGGACTCCCGCGCCGCACCCGGCCTGCCCGAGCCACGACGGCCCGGGACCAGGTTCCCCCGGGTGCCGGCGAGGGGTGGTGGCCGCGGGGTCCATCCGACCCCGCTGACCCCGCGGCCACCTCGTCACCGTCCGCACCGTCCGCCGCCGAAGACGACCCATGACCTCCCTTCCCTTACGCATCAAGGACGCCATGAGCCAGCAGCACTCCGCCGCACCGGCCCCGCACACCGCCCTCGCCACCGTCGCCCCGCGCGGCGACTGGTGGCGGGACGCGGTGATCTACCAGGTCTACCCACGCAGCTTCGCCGACAGCAACGGCGACGGCATGGGCGACCTGGAAGGCGTACGCTCCCGCCTGCCGTACCTGCGCGACCTCGGCGTGGACGCGGTGTGGCTCAGCCCCTTCTACGCCTCCCCGCAGGCCGACGCCGGCTACGACGTGGCCGACTACCGCGCCGTCGACCCGATGTTCGGCAGCCTCCTCGACGCCGACGCCCTGATCCGCGACGCCCACGGGCTGGGCCTGCGGATCATCGTCGACCTGGTCCCCAACCACTCCTCCGACCAGCACGAGTGGTTCAAGCGCGCCGTCGCCGAGGGCCCCGGCTCCCCGCTGCGCGAGCGCTACCACTTCCGCCCCGGCAAGGGCGCGCACGGCGAACTGCCGCCCAACGACTGGGAGTCCATCTTCGGCGGCCCGGCCTGGACCCGGGTGACCGAGCCCGACGGCACCCCCGGCGAGTGGTACCTGCACCTGTTCGCCCCCGAGCAGCCCGACTTCAACTGGGACCACCCGGCGGTCGGCGACGAGTTCCGCTCGATCCTGCGCTTCTGGCTGGACATGGGCGTCGACGGCTTCCGCATCGACGTCGCCCACGGCCTGGTCAAGGCGCCGGGGCTGCCCGACCTGGGCGCCCACGACCAACTCAAGCTGCTGGGCAACGATGTCATGCCGTTCTTCGACCAGGAGGGCGTGCACGAGATCTACCGGCAGTGGCGCACGGTGCTCGACGAGTACGCCGGGGAGCGCATCTTCGTGGCCGAGGCGTGGACCCCGACCATCGAGCGCACCGCGCACTACGTCCGCCCCGACGAGCTGCACCAGGCGTTCAACTTCCAGTACCTGTCGACCGCGTGGGACGCGGCGGAGCTGCGCGAGGTCATCGACCGCACGCTGGAGGCGATGCGCCCGGTCGGCGCCCCCGCCACCTGGGTGCTGTCCAACCACGACGTCACCCGGCACGCCACCCGCTTCGCCAACCCGCCGGGCCTGGGTACCCAGATCCGGCTGGCCGGCGACCGCGAGCTCGGTCTGCGCCGGGCCCGGGCGGCCAGCCTGCTGATGCTGGCGCTGCCCGGCTCCGCCTACGTCTACCAGGGCGAGGAGCTGGGCCTGCCGGACGTCGTCGACCTGCCCGACGAGGTGCGCCAGGACCCGGCGTACTTCCGCGGCGCGGGCCAGGACGGCTTCCGCGACGGCTGCCGGGTGCCGATCCCGTGGACCCGCGAGGGCTCCTCGTACGGCTTCGGCGGCGGCGGCAGCTGGCTGCCCCAGCCGGCCGGGTGGGCCGAGCTGAGCGTCGAGGCGCAGACCGGCCGGGCCGGGTCGACGCTGGAGCTGTACCGCGCCGCGCTGCGGGTGCGCCGCGAGCAGCCCGACCTCGGCGCCGGCGACGGTGTGGAGTGGCTGAAGGCGCCCGCGGGCGTCCTGGCCTTCCGGCGCGGGGAGTTCGTGTGCGTCGCCAACACCACCGGGGAGTCCGTGACGACGCCCGCGTACGGGCAGCTGCTGCTGGCCAGCGGTGACGTCGCCGAGACCGGCGGCGAGGCCGAGGTCCCGGCGGACACCACGGTGTGGTGGAGCACCGCCCGGTAATTTCTTGCATCAACTTGCTCCGGCCCGCTGCCCATTTGGGCGGCGGGCCTTTAACATCTGCGTCACTGCAAGGTTTCAGCAAGATTGCAGCAAGAACCTTCAACGGTGAAGGAACCCCACATGGCACGCAGAACGACCCTCTCGGCGGCTCTCCTCCTCGCAGCCGCCGCTACGGTTGGCATGAACCCGACTAGTGCACAGGCCTCCCCGCCCGGCACCAAGGACGTCACCGCGGTCCTCTTCGAGTGGAAGTACGACTCGGTGGCCAAGGAGTGCACCAGCACCCTCGGCCCGGCCGGCTACGGCTACGTGCAGGTCTCCCCGCCCGCCGAGCACATACAGGGCTCGCAGTGGTGGACCTCGTACCAGCCGGTCTCCTACAAGATCGCCGGACGGCTCGGCGACCGGACCGCCTTCAAGAACATGGTCTCCACCTGCCACGCGGCCGGTGTGAAGGTCGTCGCCGACACCGTCATCAACCACATGGCGGCCGGCAACGGCACCGGCACCGGCGGCTCCTCGTACACGAAGTACAACTACCCCGGGCTGTACTCCTCGTACGACTTCGACGACTGCACCAGTCAGGTCGGCAACTACGCCGACCGCTGGAACGTCCAGCACTGCGAGCTGGTCGGCCTCGCCGACCTCGACACCGGCGAGTCCTACGTCCGCGGCGCGATCGCCGGGTACATGAACGACCTGCTCACCCTCGGCGTGGACGGCTTCCGCATCGACGCCGCCAAGCACATCGACACCGCCGACCTCGCCACCATCAAGTCCCGGCTCACCAACCCGTCGGTGTACTGGAAGCAGGAGGTCATCTACGGCGCCGGGGAGGCCGTCCAGCCCACCGAGTACACCGGCAACGGCGACGTCCAGGAGTTCCGCTACGCCTACGACCTCAAGCGGGTCTTCACCAACGAGAACCTCGCCTACCTGAAGAACTACGGCGAGGCCTGGGGCTACCTGAACAGCTCCGCCGCGGGCGTCTTCGTCGACAACCACGACACCGAGCGCAACGGCTCCACCCTCAACTACAAGGACGGCGCCACCTACACCCTGGCCAACGTCTTCATGCTCGCCTGGCCCTACGGCGCGCCCGACGTCAACTCCGGCTACGAGTGGTCGGACGCGGACGCCGGACCGCCCAATGGCGGCACGGTGAACGCCTGTTGGCAGGACGGCTGGAAGTGCCAGCACAAGTGGCCGGAGATCATGCGCATGGTCGCCTTCCGCAACGCCACCCGCGGCCAGGCGGTCACCAACTGGTGGGACAACGGCGGCGACGCGATCGCCTTCGGCCGCGGCAGCAAGGGCTACGTGGCCATCAACCACGAGTCCGGCAGCCTCAGCCGCACCTACCAGACCTCGCTGCCCGCAGGGACGTACTGCAACGTGCAGAACAACACGACGGTGACGGTGAACTCCTCGGGCCAGTTCACGGCCACCCTGGGCGCCCACACGGCGCTGGCGGTCTACGCGGGCAAGTCGACCTGCTGAGCCGCTCCCGCACGCCGGAGCCGCCCTCCGGGTGACCGGACGAACCGCCCGTCGCGCACGGGCGGTTCGTGCCGACCAGCGGGGGAGGAGCACCCCCTCATGAAAAGACTTGCTATTGGTTGCAGGACTCTTGCTGTAAAGCTTTCGGCGGGGGTACGGTCACGCGGGCGCCCGGCGACGACGCCGACGAGGACCGGACGAGGACCAGGCAGACACCGCCGCGGCGCAGGGGTCGGACCCACTTGAGCCGTTTCTGCTAGGAGTTCACGCCTGTGATACCGAGATGGCCGGCGCCCCCGACGCGCCGTATCCCGCGGACCGGACGGGTCGCGGTACTCGTCGCGGCCGCCCTGGCCGCCGCCCTCGTGCAGCCGCTGGCCGCCCACGCCGCCGCACCGCCGGCGCCGCCGTCCGACGCCGCCCTGGCCGCACAGCCCGCCCGGCACGACGCCACCCGCGAGCAGTTCTACTTCGTCCTGCCGGACCGCTTCGCCAACGGCGACACGTCCAACGACCGCGGCGGCCTGACCGGCAGCCGCCTGAGCACCGGCTACGACCCCACCGACAAGGGCTTTTACCAGGGCGGTGACCTCAAGGGCCTGACCCGCAAGCTCGACTACATCAAGGGGCTCGGCACCACCGCGCTGTGGATGGCGCCCATCTTCAAGAACCGCCCCGTGCAGGGCACCGGCGCCAACGCCTCGGCCGGCTACCACGGGTACTGGATCGCCGACTTCACCCAGGTCGACCCGCACTTCGGCACCAACAAGGACCTCGAGACCCTCATCTCCACGGCGCACGCCAAGGGCATGAAGGTCTACTTCGACGTCATCACCAACCACACCGCCGACGTCGTCGACTACGAGCCCACGTCCTACGACTACCTCTCCAAGGGCGCCTTCCCGTACCTGACCAAGGACGGCCGGCCCTTCGACGACGCCGACTACGCCGACGGCACGCGCGCGTTCCCCGCGGTCGACGCCGACTCCTTCCCGCGCACCCCGACGGTCGCCGCCCGCACCAAGGTCCCGGCCTGGCTCAACGACCCGACGATGTACCACAATCGCGGCGACTCCACGTACGCCGGCGAGTCCACCACGTACGGCGACTTCTCCGGGCTCGACGACCTGTGGACCGAGCGTCCCGAGGTCGTGCAGGGCATGGAGAAGATCTACCAGCGCTGGGTGCGGGACTTCGACGTCGACGGCTTCCGGATCGACACCGTGAAGCACGTGAACATGGAGTTCTGGACGCAGTGGGCGACCGCCCTCGACGCGTACGCCGAGAAGCGCGGCCGCGACGACTTCTTCATGTTCGGCGAGGTCTACTCGGCGGACACCTCCATCACCTCGCCGTACGTCACCCAGGGCCGCCTCGACGCCACCCTCGACTTCCCCTTCCAGGAAGCGGCCCGCCAGTACGCCTCCCAGGGCGGCAGCGCGCGGAAGCTGGCCTCGGTCTTCGGCGACGACTACAAGTACACGACCGACAAGGCCAACGCCTACGAGCAGGTCACCTTCCTCGGCAACCACGACATGGGCCGCGTCGGGTACTTCCTGAAGCAGGACAACCCGAAGGCCACGGACGCCGAGATCCTCGCCAAGGACCGGCTCGCCAACGAGCTGATGTTCCTCAGCCGCGGCAACCCCGTCGTCTACTACGGAGACGAGCAGGGCTTCACGGGCGCCGGCGGCGACAAGGACGCCCGCCAGCCGATGTTCGCCTCGAAGACCGCCGACTACCTCGACGACGACGAGATCGGCACCGACCGCACCCACGCCGACGACGCCTACGACACCAAGGCCCCGCTGTACCGGCAGATCGCCGAGCTGTCCCGGCTGCGCAAGGCCAACCCGGCCCTCGCGGACGGCGTGCAGACCGAGCGGTACGCGGCCGACGGCGCCGGCGTGTACGCCTTCTCCCGCACCGACGCCCGGACCGGCACCGAGTACGTCGTCGCCGTGAACAACGCCGGCGAGGCCCGGACCGCCACCTTCGCGACCGGCTCCGCCTCCCTGCGCTTCGACGGCCTCTACGGCACCCGTGCCCGGGTCACCTCGGACGCCGACCGGAAGATCACCGTGACCGTCCCGGCGGGCGCGGCCATCGTCCTGAAGGCCGCGGGCAGGCCCGCCCGCCCGGCCGCCGCACCGGCCGTCACCCTGCGGGCCCCGGCCGCCGGCGCCACCGGCACCGTCGAGATCGGCGCGGACGTCGACGGCGGGCAGCTCAACCGGGTCGTCTTCGCCGCCCAGGTCGGCGACGGCGCCTGGAAGGTCCTCGGCTCCGCCGACCACGCCCCGTACAAGGTCACCCAGGTGCTCGGCGCGGACGTACCGGCCGGGACCGCGCTGCGCTACAAGGCCGTCGTCGTCGACTCGGCCGGCCGCACCGCGAGCGCCACCGCCGCCTCCACCTCCGGCACCCCGCCCGCCGAGGAGACCCCCACCGCCTCCTCCCGCGACTACGCGGTCGTGCACTACCAGCGGCCCGACGGCGACTACGCCGACTGGGGCCTGTACGCCTGGGGCGACCTCGCCGAGGGCGAGGCCACCGACTGGCCGAAGAGCCACCCCTTCGTCGGCCGTGACGCCTACGGCGCCTTCGCCTGGGTCAAGCTCAAGCCGGGCGCCTCGAACGTCGGCTTCCTGGTGATCGACAAGGACGGCACCAAGGACGTCGCCACCGACCGCACCATCGACGTGACCAGGACCGGCGAGGTCTGGATCCAGCAGGGCAAGGCCGACGTCCTCACCGAGCGGCCCGACCACCCGGCCCAGGACACCGGCAAGGCGGTCCTGCACTACCACCGCGCCGACGGCGACTACGACGGCTGGGGCCTGCACGTCTGGACGGGCGCCGCGAACCCCACCGAGTGGTCGAACCCGCTGCGGCCGGTGAAGACTGACGCCTATGGCGCGGTCTACGAGGTGCCGCTCAGCGCGGGTGCCACCAGTCTCAGCTACATCCTCCACAAGGGTGACCAGAAGGACCTCCCGACGGACCAGTCGCTGGACCTCACGGCCGCGGGTCACGAGGTGTGGCTCGTGAACGGCCAGGAGGAGTACCTCCTCCCGCAGCCCGCGGGCAGCGCGGCCGCGCTCGACCTGACCACCTCCAAGGCGGTCTGGATCGACCGGGACACCGTCGCCTGGAACGGCTCCGACGCGGCCGCCTCCACCCAGCTGCTGTCCTCCCGCGACGGCTCGATCGCCGTCGAGGACGGCGCCCTGACCAGCGACGACGAGCGCTGGCTGCGGCTGACCAAGTCCGCGCTCACCGACGCCCAGAAGGCGAAGTTCCCGCACCTGAAGGGCTACACCGCCTGGTCCGTCGACCCCCGCGACCGCGACCGGGTCCGCGAGGCCCTGCGCGGCCAGGTCGTCGCCACCCAGCGCGCCGCCAACGGCGCCGTCCTGGCCGCGACCGGCGTCCAGCTCGCGGGCGTCCTCGACGACCTGTACGACGCCACCACGGCGAAGCTCGGCCCGGTGTTCAGCAAGGGCCGGCCCACCCTGTCGGTGTGGGCGCCCACGGCCCAGTCCGTGAAGCTGGAGGTGGGCGGCGACACCGTCGCCATGCGGCGCGACGACACCACCGGCGTCTGGTCCGTCACCGGTCCCGCCTCCTGGAAGGGCAAGCCGTACCGCTACGTGGTGAAGGTCTGGGCGCCCAGCGTCCGCAAGGTCGTCACCAACCAGGTCACCGACCCCTACTCGGTCGCGCTGACCGCGGACTCCGAGCACAGCCTGGTCGTCGACCTCGACGACAAGGCCCTCGCCCCGCACGGCTGGACGAGCTACGCCAAGCCCGCCGCCGTGCCCCTGAGGGACGCCCAGATCCAGGAACTGCACGTCCGTGACTTCTCCGTCGCCGACCGCACCTCCCGGCACCCGGGCACCTACCTCGCCTTCACCGACAAGGACAGCGACGGCTCGAAGCACCTGCGGCAGCTCGCCGCGTCCGGCACCTCCTACGTGCACCTGCTGCCCGCGTTCGACATCGCGACGATCCCCGAGAAGAAGGCCGACCAGGCGAGCACCGACTGCGACCTGGCCGCGCTGCCGGCCGACTCCGACCAGCAGCAGAAGTGCGTTACGGCGATCGCCGCGAAGGACGCCTACAACTGGGGCTACGACCCGTACCACTACACGGTCCCCGAGGGCTCCTACGCCAGCGACCCGGACGGCACCGCCCGCACCGTCGAGTTCCGCAGGATGGTCAAGGCGCTCAACCAGGACGGCCTGCGGGTCGTGATGGACGTCGTCTACAACCACACGGCGGCCGCGGGCCAGGCGGACACCTCCGTCCTGGACCGGATCGTCCCCGGCTACTACCAGCGCCTCCTCGCCGACGGCTCGGTGGCCAACAGCACCTGCTGCGCCAACACCGCGACCGAGAACGCCATGATGGGCAAGCTGGTCGTCGACTCGATCGTCACCTGGGCCAAGGAGTACAAGGTCGACGGCTTCCGCTTCGACCTGATGGGCCACCACCCCAAGGCCAACATCCTGGCCGTCCGCAAGGCCCTCGACGCGCTGACGGTGAACAAGGACGGCGTCGACGGCAAGAAGATCATCCTGTACGGCGAGGGCTGGAACTTCGGCGAGGTCGCCGACGACGCCCGCTTCGTGCAGGCCACCCAGAAGAACATGGCCGGCACCGGCATCGCGACCTTCTCCGACCGGGCGCGGGACGCGGTCCGCGGCGGCGGCCCCTTCGACAACGACCCCGGCGTCCAGGGCTTCGCCTCCGGCCTGTACACCGACCCCAACGGCTCCACCGCGAACGGCACCCCGGCCGAGCAGAAGGCCCGCCTGCTGCACTACCAGGACCTGATCAAGGTCGGCCTCTCCGGCAACCTGGCGGCCTACCGCTTCCAGGACACCGGCGGCAAGGACGTCACCGGCGCCCAGGTCGACTACAACGGCGCCCCGGCCGGCTACGCGGCCGCGCCCGGCGACGCCCTCGCCTACGCCGACGCCCACGACAACGAGTCGCTGTTCGACGCGCTGACCTACAAGCTGCCCGCGTCGACCAGTGCCGCCGACCGCGCCCGGATGCAGGTCCTGGCGATGGCCACGGCGACCCTCTCGCAGGGCCCGGCGCTGTCCCAGGCCGGCACGGACCTGCTGCGCTCGAAGTCGCTGGACCGCAACTCCTTCGACAGCGGCGACTGGTTCAACGCCATCCACTGGAACTGCGCCGACGGCAACGGCTTCGGCCGCGGACTGCCGCCGGCCGCCGACAACCAGTCCAAGTGGCCCTACGCCAAGCCGCTGCTCAGCACGGTGACGGTGGGCTGCCCGCAGATCACCGGGGCGTCGGCCGCCTACCAGGACCTGCTGAAGGTCCGCTCCACGGAGAAGGCGTTCTCCCTCGGCACCGCCGCGGCGGTGCAGGAGAAGCTGTCCTTCCCGCTGTCGGGAACGGACGAGACGCCGGGCGTGATCACCATGAAGCTGGGCGACCTGGTCGTGGTGTTCAACGCGACGCCCGAGTCCCAGCGGCAGCGGGTGAGCTCGCTCGCCGGCACCGGCTACGCCCTGCACCCCGTGCAGGCGTCGGGCGCGGACCCGGTGGTCAGGACGTCGGCGTACGACAGGTCCACCGGCACCTTCACGGTCCCGTCCCGCACCGTGGCCGTCTTCCGGACGACCGGCTGACCGCGGCTAGGGTGACGCCGTCGCCGTCGCCGTTCTCGTAGAACAGGAAGTGCTCATGCCGCAGATCACCGTCGACTACTCGGACCGGCTCGTGGACGTCTTCGACCGGCCCGGGTTCGCCAAGGCGCTGCACGACGCCACCGTGGAGATCGCGGCGGCCAGGCCGCAGGCGTGCAAGACGCGGTTCCGCCGCACCGAGGACGTGACCGTCGGACCCGACACCGGGGGACACGCCCACGTGCACGTCGGCCTCGCCCTGCTCCCGGGGCGCAGCGACGACACCAAGGCGCGGCTGACCGAGCGGACGCTGGAGCTGCTGCGCGAGCACATCGGGACGGTCGGGGGCCTCACCCTGCACGCCTCGGCCGAGGTGCGCGAACTCGACGCGTCCTACCGCAAGTTCGAGACCGCCTGAGGGAGCCGCCCGATCGATCAGGCGGCGAGGGAGACGAGCCGGGTGACCAGGTCCGCGAAGGGCCCGTCACCCGGCTCGTCCTTCAGCAGCGGCTTCAACAGGGCCGCCGTGGGCCCGTCGTGGGCCGCGCCCACCGCGACCAGCGCGGCGAAGTCCTGCACGAGCTGCACCTCCAGCTCCTCGCGCGGCACGCGCCGGCCGTCCAGCCACAGCAGCGCCGTGGACTCCGCGAGGGAGATCCACGAGCGGACCACCAGTTCCAGGCGCGCGGGCGGCTCCTCGATCCGCAGGTGCGAAAGGATCTGGACATACGCGGCCTGCCGCACGGAGTCGACGAGCGCGTTCGTCGTGGACGAGCCGACCGCCGGGCCGCCGCGCATCAGCGCCGAGAAACCGGGTCCGTGGTCGTCGACGAAGTCGAAGTAGCGGCGCATCACCCGCAGCAGCCGCGCCCCCAGCGGACCCTCGTGCGGCTCCCGGAAACGGTCCGCGAGATCCTCCGCCGCGCGCTTCAACGCGGCTTCGTACAGGCTGAGTTTGCCGGGGAAGTAGTGGTAAACGAGCGGGCGGGAGATGCCGGCCGCGGACGCTATCTCGTCGATGGAGACCTCGTCCGGGGAACGGCGGGCGAACAGTTCGAGGGCGACGCCGATCAACTGCTGCCGCCGCTCCTCCACTGTCAATCTGCGGCGAACCCCGGTAGTCATACGAACACCTTACCGATCGGATCCGGCCGCGAACGGGCCGGAAGGACCAGGAGCGTTCAGAAGGGTTCAGGGACCACGGGGGGCTCGCCCGCGCTCACCGCAGCCCGTGGACCGTCCTGCCGTCGGCCAGCCGACCCGCCAGCTCCGCCTGGCTGCCCTGCGAGGCCCGGAGCGTCAGCAGGTTGCCCTCGCCGGAGCCGGTCACCCCGCCCGTGGCGCGGATCGACTCGGTGCCCTTGGCGCCCGCCGCGAGCAGGTACCAGGTGCCGCCCTGCGACTTCCACAGCACCCCGGCCAGCACGTGCGGGTCGCGCTGCCCGCAGGCCGGCACGTCCCCGGCCGTCGCCACCGCCGCCCCGAACAGCCCGCCCGGCGTGCGGAACTGGGCCAGCACCCGGCTGCCGTCACCGCGCCAGGTGTCCGCCCGGGTGCACACCCAGGTCGCCGTGCCGCTCCCGTCGGGCAGCGGCTGGCGCGCGTACTGCCAGGCGTTCACCGTGCGCACGCCCTGTCCGCGCACCTCGCCCAGCGAGCAGGCGAACGGCGCCCAGGTGCGCAGCCCCAGCGCGCCCGTCGGGTCGTGCTCGGCGGTCGGCCGCCCGGACGTGAGCAGCGCCGGCACCAGCTCGCCGAGGTCGCTCAGCAGGTGCGCCCCGGAGGCGTCGGTCACCTCCAGGACGTTCCACGTCGTGCACGCCCCGCTGCGGGTCGCCGGGCTCGCCAGCGGGGAGGTGATCCCGTCGGTGAGCGTCAGGGCCATCTCCCCGGCGCCCGGCTTGGACAGGTCCCGCTCGGTCGCCTTCGTCACCCACGGGGCGGTCAGGTAGCGGACGTTGCCGTCGGACCGGCCCAGCACCACCGCGCTCGCCCCGGCACCGCTCGCGCCGTCGACCCGGGCGAAGTCCAGCGCGGCCCCGGCCGTGCCGTCCTTCGGCTCGGCGTACCGGGCGATGCGCAGACCGTCGTACAGGATCACCACACGGGCGCTGTCGACGGCGCCCGCGTACAGCAGCTGGGGCGGTCCGGCCGGGCCGCCCGACGGGGTGCCCGGGGTCGCCGAGACCCGCACCGACCCGCCGGGCCGCGCCCACACCGCGAGCGCCCGCCGCAACAGGGCCTTGTCGCGCGTCAGTTCGCCGCGCGCGGGCCACACCGAGAAGTCGGTGCGCGGGGAGGTCCGCCAGTCGGCGGGGGAGACCTTCACCAGCCGGCCCGGGTCGAGCGCGGCCTCGGCCGCGGGGTTGCGCGCGTACGACGGGGCGGCCGCGCCGTCGGGTCCCCAGCCGTCGCCGGGCAGCGCGAGCAGCGTCCCGCACACGGCCAGCGCGGCCGCCGCGACCAGCGCCGCCCGGGCGTGCTGGCGGCGGCGCATCAGGTCGGTGGGCCGCGCCTGCAGCGAGCACGGGTCGAACGCGGGCGACTCCAGCAGCGCGTACCGGGCGGGCACCGTGTCCGCCTCGCGCAGCGCCGCGTCCGGCTCCTCGACGCCGCACTCGGTGAGGATCCGGCGCACCTCGCCGTCGGTCAGCCGCTCCATGCCGCGCAGCACGTACGCCGCGCGGGCCGGCCCGGACAGCGCGGACAGCTCCTGGTCCAGGGCGAGTTCGTCGGCGCCGCCGGAGCGCGGGAACAGCTTCAGCCCCCGCACCTGCGGCAGCAGCGGCGGCAGCTGGGCCCGCTTCGGCCAGGCCCGGCGGCGCAGCGGCAGGCCCGCCTCCAGCGCCGTGCGCACCACGCGCTGGCGGACGTAGGCGTACCCGGGGTCGCCGTCCCGGCCCGTCGACTGCGCCGGGATCACCGGGGCGGCCGCGCGACTGCGGGGCAGGGCCCGCTGCGCGAGGGCGTGCGCGGTCAGGACCCGCCGGCTGCGGCCGAGTCCCGGGGGCAGCAGCAGATGGGCGAGCCGGACGAGACGCGGGTAGTGCTCGACGAGCGCGGCCTCGGCCTGCTCGACGTCGACGACCCGGTCCGCGGGGGAGCCGGGGGCGGGGCGCTGGGCGACATCCTGTGACTGCACGTCCGGGAGAACGAGCGACGCCGGGCCCGGTCACCGCCGGACGGACCAGTCACCCGTCCGTGTGCCCCGCTCCGGCCGGGGGCGCGTCCACCAGGGCGCGGGCGTAGCGGGCCATCGACCGCTGGTAGCGCGGGAGATGGGCGGCCAGCGCCTCGAGCACCAGGGCCAGGCCCTCGCGGTCACGGTCCAGGCTCGACAGGCACAGCGCCAGCGTGGCGCGCACGGCGTCGTCCAACTCGTCCGACCGAGCGGTCAGTTCCGGCGTCAGGAGAGCGACGCCCTCCTCCGGCCTGCCGATGTTGCGCAGCGAACTGGACAGCTGGATCTTGGCGCGCCGGCCCTTGTAGCCGCTCACCTCGGACAGGCCGCGCTCCAGGGCCTCCCGGTACAGCGGGACCGCCCGGTCGGAGTGCCCGGTGGAGTCCCAGGCGCACGCCTGCTCGAACGGCCCGAGCGGGCTGTCCCCGGGCAGCTCGGCGACGAGCCGGTCGATCACCGCCCGGAAGGCGGGGGCGTCCTCCTCCGCGTAGGCGTCGAAGGTGTCCCAGGCGGCCGTCACCCGCTTCTCCCAGTCATCGTCCATCTGGGCACCTTCGCACACCCGTCCCGATCGGCGCCGGTATTTTGAGCGCTCCGGACCCGGGAGCCGTATCGAGGGCGAGGCCCTGAGGGAGGAACAGATGAAGGTGACCCGACCGATGCTCGCGGTGGCCGGCGCCGCCGCGGTACTGACGCTGGCGGGATGCACGTCCGGGACCGAGCAGCGGGCGACGGTGCCCGTGACGGCGACCGGCAGCCTGGAGCACCTGGCCGCCGAGGTGAAGTGCACGCCGAACATCCAGATCGACGCCGACGAGATCCGCCAGGCCGTCTGCAAGGACGCCGGGGGCGCGAAGGGCGCCCAGGGCGCCAAGGGCGGGGCCGCGGGGAAGTTCATCCTCGCCACGTTCGCCACGGACCGCGGCCAGCGCGAGTGGATCAACGGGGCCAAGGACTACGGCGGTCACTACCTGGTCGGCCGCAAGTGGGTGGCCGTGGGGGAGACCGGCACGGTCACGGCGCTGCGCCGGACCCTCGGCGGGGACATCGAGGAGGGCACCGACCACTCCGCGCACTCCGGTCACTGAGGTTCCCCGGCACGCGGCGGTACGGACCGAAGAAGCCGGCGGCGAGATGTTCTCGCCGCCGGCTTCTTCCGCGCGGGCCTCCCGAGCGGGCCCGCTCAGTGGATCACTGGCACTTCCTGCCGCCGTTGATGCAGTTGACCATCTTGTTCATCAGGTTCGCGGAGAAGAAGTTGATGAAGTCGTTGTGGTCGGTCACCGGCTTGTGCAGCTGCTCCGGGAAGGTGTCCACCGCGTAGGGGTTGACCACCTGGCCGTTCTGGAGCTTGGGCGCCGGGACGTTGTAGACCAGCCGGACCTGGAGCTGCGGGATCGCCTTGAAGCCGTTGGCGCAGGTGCCGTCGGCCTGGACGAACGCCACGTGGGTGCGGTGGTTGGCGCTGTCGATGTTCTGGCCGTCCCAGCAGCTCTGGAAGTTGGTCGTGCGCACCACCTGGCTGCCCTGGGGGCAGATGGGGTACTTGTCGTGCAGCTGGACCTTGTTCTCGAAGCCGGTGCAGCTCCAGTTGACGTTGGCGTTGCCGAGGCCGTTGACGAAGGACTTGGCGTCACCGGTGATGATCCGCAGGGCCTGCGGCATCGCGACGACCTTGCCCCGCTTGTTGCCGACGAACTTCAGCTGGGCCTGGGCCGGCTGGAGGATCTTGCCGACGTTGCCCTCCTTGCCGCCGCCGTCGTTGTTCTGGTCGAAGTCCTTCGACCCGTCCTGGACGCGCAGCACCGGCCAGAAGTACGACGACTTGTCGCCCTGGTTCTGGCAGCTGCTCTCGGCACCGGCCAGCTCCTGGTCGCTGGCGAAGGCGTCGTTGTTCTGGTTGCCGACGTAGTCGTGCAGGTGGTGGGCGCCGTTGGTGACACCGGGCGCGACGATCACGTTGTCCGTGTTGTGGTTGTCGTTGCCGTTGGTGCCGCACCGGGTGGTGAAGCTGCCCGTGGAGCCCGACCGGCCGTTGGCGCGCAGGCCGTTGGTGCCCACGCCGAGCTGGGCGCTGCCGCCCTGGACCTTGGTGATGTCCACGAAGTCCGACGCCACCGGGCCGTTGCCGCCCTGTCCGCCGTTGCCCTGCTGCTGGCCGCCGTTGTTCTGACCGCCGTTGTTCTGGCCGCCGGTGTTGTTCTGCTGCCCGCCGGTGTTCTGCTGGCCGCCGGTGTTCTGCTGCCCGCCGGTGTTGTTCTGCTGCTGGCCGCCGTCGTTGTTGCCGCCGGCGTTGGTCTGCGGCTGGGCGGCCTGCGTGGTGCAGGCGGCGAGCTGCTTGAGCGCGTTGTCGAAGTTCCCGCCGACGCGCTGGATGTCGATGCGGATCCGGTCGATCGTCGCGGACCGCTTCTCCTTCAGGGGGCCGACGATCGCGTTCTGCACGAAGCTCGCGTCGTTGGTCTGCGCCTGGCGCGTGGAGGCGAGCCGGTTGTAGGCCTCGGTGATCTGCTTGTCGAGGTTCGCCAGCTCCCTGTCCACGCCGTAGCGCGCCGCCCGCGGCACGTTGGTCAGCTTCTGGCCCACGTCCGGGCAGGAGATGGTCGCCACCTGCGCGGCGGCGGCCTTCGTCCGGTTCTGCTGCCACGGGTTGTTCGACTCGTGCGCAGAGGCGTAGAAGTTCGCCCAGATCAGCCCGCCCCCACCGAGCGCTAGGGCCGCCGATGCGGCTATGGCCTTGGTGGCCATCGACGAACGGCGTTTACGTGTGTTGCGTCCCATGGAACTCCTCTGACTTCCTTGCGGGGCAGCATCGAGGCGCCCGACAGGAGTGAAGCGGCGCCTTTCCATACGGACGCCGCCCCACGTGTGTTCAGCCGTCTCAGGAATTCCTCAGGGACCCACGGGCCAGGTGCGACCCAACTCACCCACTCAGCACACCGGTTGGCGGGTCACCGGTCCCGGTCGAGGTGGGCGAGCACGGCCAGGACCCGGCGGTTGTCGTCGTCCGACACCTCCAGGCCCAGCTTGATGAAGATGTTGGCGGTGTGCTTGGCCACGGCCCGCTCCGTCACCACCAGCTTCCCGGCGATCGCCGCGTTGGACCGGCCCTGCGCCATCAGCTCCAGCACCTCCCGCTCGCGCGGCGTGAGCCGGTCCAGCGGCCGGTCCGCGCCGCCGCCCCGCGCCAGCAGCTGCTGGATCACCTGCGGGTCCATCGCCGTACCGCCCGCCGCTACCCGGCGCACCGCGTCCACGAACTGCTCCGCGTCGAACACCCGGTCCTTCAGCAGGTACCCCACCCCGCCCCGCCCGTCGGCCAGCAACTCCCGCGCGTACAACTGCTCGACGTGCTGCGAGAGCACCAGCACCGGCATGCCCGGCCGCTCCCGGCGCGCCCGCAGCGCGCACTGCAGCCCCTCGTCGGTGTGGGTCGGCGGGAGCCGGACGTCGACCACCGCGACGTCCGGCTCCAGTTCCGCGAGGGCCCGCTGCAGCTCCGGCCCGGTCTCGACGGCGGCGGCGATCTCGAAGTCGTAGGCCTCCAGCAGCCGCACGAGCCCGTCCCGCAGCAGGAACAGGTCTTCGGCTAGGACAACGCGCACGGAATCTCCAGGGTCACCAGCGTGGGACCGCCCGCCGGGGAGCTGACGGCCAGGACGCCGTCGAACGTACCAAGCCGGCGCTCCACCCCGGCGAGCCCGGATCCCGTCCCGACCGTCGCCCCGCCCCGCCCGTTGTCCGTCACGGTGGCGCGCAGCATGCCGTCGGCGTGGTGCAGGTCGACCCAGATCCGGTCGGCGCCGGAGTGCTTGACCGCGTTGGTCAGCACCTCGCTCACCGCGAAGTACGCCGCCGACTCCACCGGCGCCTCCGGCCGGCCCGCGAGGTCCACGGACACCTCGGTGGCCACCGGCAGCCGCAGCGCCAACGCCCGCACGGCGTCGCCCAGTCCGCGCTCGGCCAGCACCGGCGGGTGGATGCCCCGCACCAGGTCGCGCAGCTCCGACAGGGCCTCGGCGGAGGACTGCCGGGCCTGCGCCAGCAGCGCCCTGGCCCGCTCCGGGTCCTTGTCGATCAGCACCTCGACGGTGCCCAGGTCCATGCCCATCGCCACCAGCCGGGCCTGCGCCCCGTCGTGCAGGTCGCGCTCGATCCGGCGCAGCTCGGCGGCCGAGGCGTCCACCGCGTCGCGCCGCGTCTCGGTCAGCACCCGTACCCGCTCGGCCAGTTCCTCCTGACTGGGGCTGAGCACCGCCCGGGTCAGCCGGAAGTGCGCGGTCAGCAGGTGCGGGCCGTAGCGGTAGCCGAGGAACAGGAACCCGCAGGCCAGCGGGACCGCCCCGAGCGCCGAGAACGGGCCGGACACCGGCAGGAAGGCGTACCAGTACGTGCCGCCCGGCGACTCGGCGTACGCCCGCCACAGGCCGAGCGCGAGCGCGAACCCCTCGACGGCGTAGAGCACCAGCACCGCCGGGAGCAGCGCGGTGAAGAAGCCGGCCGTCATGTCCACCGGCAGCAGCAGCACGTCCCGCCAGGTCTGCCGGTCGCGCAGCAGCGCGAAGGTGCGCGTCCACGGGTTGGCGCCCTCGGGGAGCGGACGGTACGCCGTCTCGATGCGCACCCCGCACCAGTCGGCGGCGAGCCTGCGCCGGGCGTCGGCGAAGGCCCGTACCGCCGCCAGCACCGCGGGCGTGGTGACGAGGCCGACGCCGATCGGGATCAGGCCGATGGACAGCAGGGTCAGCACCAGGCACAGGATGCTCACCGGCAGCATGGCCACGGCCAGCGCCAGCCCCCGGACGGCGGCCAGCACCATGGCCCGGGTGCGCGCCCGGACCTCGTCGCTCCTCGAGTGGGTGTTCATGACGCCAGTCTGCCGACCCGCCGGACGCCGGTCACGGGGCCGAGGGCCCCGGTCGGGGGGTGGTGCCAGGTACACCGCCGGGCCCGTGCCCGGCCGCCGCGAGGACCTCGGCCTCGCGGTCCGGGTCCAGCCCCTTCGCCGTGCGGTCCGGCCGCATCGGCGCCGTGCCGCCGATCTCCCGCAGCCACGCCCAGGTGTCGGCGACGGTCTCCTCGACGGGGCGGCAGCGCAGGCCCGCCGCGAGCGCCCGCGACACGTCCGCGGCGTGCAGGTGGTCGTGCATCTCGCTGTCCGGCGGCACCCACACCGGCAGCTGGGTCCACGGCTCGACGCCCGCGTCCAGGATCACCCGCGGGTCGGTCCAGCACAGCTCGGCCGGTCCGCCGGTGACCGCGGCGCACGCCTGGAGCAGGGTGCCCATGGTGGCGTGCCCCGACGGCCCGACCAGCGTGTACGGACCGCCCAGCTCCCGCTCGGCCGCCCCCAGCGTCCACGCGGCGAGGTCGCGCACGTCGACGTACTGCAGGGGCAGGTCCCGCGGGCCCGGCGCGAGGACGCGGCCGCCGCGGGCGATCCGGGTCAGCCACCAGGGCAGCCGGCCGACGTTCTCGTACGGGCCGAGGATCAGCCCGCACCGCACCAGCAGGGAGCGGTCCTCGCCGAACTCCTGGACGGCGGCGATCTCGGCGCCCCGCTTGTCGCGCGCGTAGTCCGTGAGGTCCGCGTCCGGGTCGGCGCCCGACACCAGCGGCGCGTCCTCGGTGTGACCGGCCGGGGCGGGCCAGGCGTACACCGAGGAGCTCGACACGTACGCGTACCGTCCGGCGCGGCCCCGCAGCAGCCGCGCCGACGCCCGCACCGCGCGCGGCGCCGCCGACCAGGTGTCGACCACGACGTCCCAGGTGTCCGTCGTCCCGGCGAGGGCGGCGAGCCCGTCGGGCGCCGTGCGGTCACCCCGCAACAGCCGGACCCCGGACGGTGGCTGGTGCCGTCCCCGGTTGAGGACGGTCACCTCCCATCCCCGCCCGAGGGCCGCCTCGACGACGGCCCGTCCCACGAACTCGGTCCCACCCAGCACCAGAAGTCTCATACCGCCGACTGTGCCGGGTGCGGACGCGGGACGGAACGGCGCTCTGCCGTCAGCAGACGCTCAACGCCCGGCCGGCGGCACGTACTTGTAGCCGACCCGGCGCACCGTCTGGATCGACGCGCGGTGCGATGCGCCGAGCTTGCGGCGCAGCCGCGCCACGTGCACGTCGACGGTCCGGCCGTCCCCGACGTGCCCGTAGCCCCACACCGTGGTGACCAGCTGGTCGCGGGTGTGCACCCGGTGCGGGTGCGCGACGAGGTGGGCGAGCAGCTCGAACTCCAGGTACGTCAGGTCGAGTTCGCGTCCGTCGACCCACGCGGTGCGCTGCACGGGGTCGATCCGCACGAACGGCTCGGCCCCCGTCCGCGCCTCGGGCGCCTCCGATGTCTCGGACGCCTCGGGCGCCTCCGGGGCGTCGGGGACCGCCACCGGTAGGAACGGCGGCTGCTGGTCGGCCGGGACCAGCACCAGGTAGCCGATCATCGGCGGCTGCCCCGGCAGGGTGGGCAGGGTGTGCGGGGGAGCGGGCAGCCAGGTGGCGCCCGGCGGCAGGAAGTCCGTCACGTCCACCACCTCGTCCCGGTCGACGGCGCGCAGCCGGTGCCGGGCGGCGGACGGGACGGAGGGGAGCGTGGCGGCGGAGGACAGGGTACGGGTGGTCGCCATGAGAGGTCAGCTTTCGCGCGAGAAGGTCGTCAGGGACGGACGTTCACTGCGCGCGGGCCGAAGGCCGGGCGTACGGCGTGGGAGGCCGTGGGCGGCGTTAGAGGGCCGGCGCGTTCGTCGCGCGGCAACACACCCGGTCGAAGTCGTGGTGCTGACGGGACGGCCAGAAGGGCTCGAGGTCAGGACGACGACCCGTCGCGCTGCACCCCTGGTATCCGGTCATGGCCCCATTGAAGCAGACACCGGTGCCGGAGAGGAGTCTCCTTCCACACCCTGGACGCCGGGCATCGCCATTCGGACACCCGGTGGCGGGCGGTGGGGGTACCGGTCGGCACCCGGCCGCCCGGCCGTCAGCCGACGGGTTCCGCCGTGGCCAGCAGCGTGCGGACGGCGTCCCGCAGCACGTCGTCGGGATGGGGCCCGTCGTCCGGGCCCAGGCCGCTGACGACCCGGCGGTCCGCGTCCGCCACCTCCCGCAGCGGGGCCGTGGCCCAGCGGGGGAGCAGGCCCATCCGGGTCAGCTCCCGCACGGCGTCGAGCCGACTCCGGTGGTAGCCCTCGCCGGCGGCCGCCCGCCGTGCGAGCGGCTCCACGGTGTCCTCCGTGCGGCCGGTGACGCGCCACACCGCGCGGGCGGCCGCGGCCCGGACCTCGGTCGGGGTGCCGGGCGTGAGGCGTTCCTCCGCCCAGGGCAGCAGGGGAGTTCCCGCGGGGCCGAGGTCGCCGACGAAGTCGAGCCAGGTCCCGGGCCCCTCGGCCCGCAGCCGGTCTAGGGCCGGCCCGGGGTCCCCCGTCACCCGGTGGTGGGCCATCGCGGCGTACAGCGCGACCGTGGAGTGCCCCCCGCCGGTCGCCTCGGCCAGCAGCGCCCGCGCGGCCCGGTCACCGGCGGCCGGACCCAGGGCGCCGAGCAGCGCGACCGCCGTCCACGCGTGACCGCCCTCGTAGCGGGAGACCAGCGGCACGACGTCGTCCACCGCCGCCACCGCCACGGCCGGGTACCGCTCCAGCACCCGGAGGAGGTCCGGGTGACCGTGCCCGATCCGCCGGGCGACCGCCCGGGCCACGGGCAGCGCGGCCGCCCCGAACGCCTCCGTCACCGCTGCGGCGGCCCGCGCCACGCGGTACGCGCCGGGCGGCGGACCGGGCGCGCCCTCCACCAGGCGTACGGCCTCCTCGACGGACTCGGGCGCGCCCGCCACGGCGAGCACCGTGACCGCCTCGGTCCGCACCGGCACGTCCCGCGCCAGCAGCGGCCGTACCCGGTCCCGCACGGGTGCGTGCAGCCCGGGCGGCAGCGCGCGGCACAGGCGCGCGAGGCGCAGCAGCTGCCAGGGCGGGTCCTCGGCGTCCAGCTCGCGCAACGCCCAGGGCAGCGCGCCGGCTTCACGGTCGCGCCAGTGCTCGGTGACCTCGAAGGCGAGGGGCACGCCCGCGGCCGCCGCCCGCAGGGCCGCCCCGGGGTCCGCCAACAGCCGGTCGCCGAGGCGCTCGTGGCGCCCCGGCCACTGCGGGGCCTCGTCGAGCTCGTACGGGATCTCCCCGTACGCCCGCGCGCAGACGTCCACCAGGTCGTCGGGGAAGGGCGGACCGGTGGTGCGCAGCAGGTCCTCGGCCGCGGCGAGCCGGACCTCGGGCGCGGGGTCGGTGAGCAGGGGGTGCCGCCAGGCGCCGTCGCCCGGGTCGAGCAGCGCCAGCGCGGTCACGAGGTGGCCCCGTACGGCCGGTTCGGGCTCGGCCGCGAGGCGCGCACGCAGCAGGGGTACGACGTCCGTCCGGCCGCAGGCGACGACCAGCGGGAGCACCGCGTCCCGTACGGCGGCGTCGGGGTCGTGCGCGGAGGGGAGCAGGCCGGGCAGCTCGGCCGCCACGGCGTCCCGGGCCGGCCGCCGGGCGTCGGGCCAGTCGGGCCGGTCCGCGAGGTCGCCCAGCAGCCGCAGGAGGTCCGCGCGGTGCGCGGGCACCTCCCGGGCCAGCCGGGCCAGTTGGGGCACGGCGTGCGCCGTCGCCACGGCGAAGTCGTCGTCGCGCCAGGTGGCGGAGAGCAGCGTGTGGAGGGCGGCCTCGCGTGCGTCGGGGTCGCCCGGGGTGCCGGTGCCCCCGGTGTCTTGCCTGCCTCCGATGCCCAGCGTCGCCAGCAGCGCCGCGACCTCCGGTGCCCCCTCCGCCCCGCCGTCGGTCTCCATGGTCCGGACGATACCGGGCCGTTCGGGACGGCGAAGGGGCGCCCGCCGTGCGGCGGGCGCCCCTTCCTCGGTGGTCGTGGGTCAGACCTGGCCGGCCTTCTCCAGGGCGGAGCAGCACGTGTCGACGAGGAGGCGGGTCACCACGTACGGGTCGACGTTGGCGTTGGGGCGGCGGTCCTCGATGTAGCCCTTGCCGTCCTTCTCGACCTGCCACGGGATGCGCACCGAGGCGCCGCGGTTCGAGACGCCGTAGGAGTACTGGTCCCACGGGGCCGTCTCGTGCAGGCCGGTCAGCCGGTCGTCGATGCCGGCGCCGTAGTTCTTGACGTGGTCGAGCGGCTTGGAGCCCTCGCCCAGCGACTCGCACGCGGTGATGATCGCGTCGTAGCCCTCGCGCATCGCCTTGGTCGAGAAGTTGGTGTGCGCGCCCGCGCCGTTCCAGTCGCCCTTCACCGGCTTCGGGTCCAGCGTCGCGGCGACGCCGAAGTCCTCGGCGGTGCGGTAGAGCAGCCAACGGGCCACCCACAGCTGGTCGGAGACCTCCAGCGGGGCCAGCGGGCCGACCTGGAACTCCCACTGGCCGGGCATGACCTCGGCGTTGATGCCGGAGATGCCCAGGCCCGCCGTGAGGCAGTGGTCCAGGTGCGCCTCGACGATGTCCCGGCCGAAGATCTCGTCGGCGCCCACACCGCAGTAGTAGCCGCCCTGCGGGGCGGGGAAGCCGCCCTTGGGGAAGCCGAGGGGGTGGCCGTCCTTGAAGAACGTGTACTCCTGCTCGATGCCGAAGATCGGCTCCTGCGCGGCGAACGTCTCGGCGACCCCGGCCAGCGCGGCGCGGGTGTTGGTGGGGTGCGGGGTGAGGTCGATGTTCAGGACCTCGCACAGCACCAGGATGTCGTCGCCGCCGCGGATCGGGTCCGGGCAGGTGAACACCGGCTTGAGCACACAGTCCGAGGCGTGGCCCTCGGCCTGGTTCGTGGAGGACCCGTCGAAGCCCCAGATCGGCAGCTCGGCACCCTTGGCGTCGTCGGCCAGGACCTTGGTCTTCGAACGCAGCTTGGCCGTCGGTGCGGTGCCGTCGATCCAGATGTACTCAGCCTTGAAGCTCACGGGACACATCCTTCGGGGGTGGGTCTGGGCGCGTCGTGCGGGTGCTGCGGCGCTGCGGCACCGCCCGGTGTTGCCCGTGAGCCTGTCAACAGGCGATTTCCCGCCCATTGCCCAAGTGTGAACCCCGTGTTACCGGGAGGTGCTGTGGCACGCCTCACCCGGTGAGGGGACCGGCGGCGCGGGAACCGGCCGTCCGCACTCCGGTGACGGGGGCCGGGGTGCGCGGCCGGTACGGCTCGTATGCGATGGGGTTGGGGGCCGGGGCAGAGGTGCCTCCCCCGGCCGTCAGCGGCTGGGCGTCACCCCACCTTCTGGATCAGGGCCCGGCGGATCAGGAACTTGCCGGGCTCACGGACCTGTTCGAAGGCCGCGTTGTTCAGCAGGACGCAGCTGCCGGAGACCGAGGTCACCTCGACCGTCGTGGACTTGTTGTTGTCCAGGTTGGTCACCTTCAGCTTGGTCCCGGCCGGGAACTGGTTGCTCGAGGCCGCGGGGGCACCGGCCTCGCCGGAGAGCGTGACGGTCGAGCCGTTGCAGACCTGCTGGCCCGCGGCGGCACCGTTGTTGCCGGCGTTTCCCGCGGCGTTGCCGCCGTTGCCGCCCGGCGCGGTCTGCGCGGGCGGGGTGGTGGCCTGCTGGTTGCCCTTGCCGTTGCCGTTGTTGCCGTTCGCGTTCCCGTTGGCGTTGGCGTTGGCGTTGCCGTTCGCGTTCCCGTTGCCCTGCTGGCCGTTCTGCGCCGCTTGGGAGCCCTGAGCCGACTCCCCCACGACACAGCCCGACGCCTTCTGCTGGACCTTGATCTGCTCGATGACCGCCTGGCGGTTGGCGATCCGGGCCTGCGACTGGGCGTCGGGGGCGGACCGTTGGCCCTCGATGAACCGCTCGTTGTTGCCGAGGGCCGTGGCCAGCCCCTGGCAGACCGACGACTGGGCGGCCGTCTGCGGGGGCGGGGCGGCGTTGGAGGTGGACGCCATGACGAAGGCGCCGCCTCCCGCCACCGTCGCGGCGCTCACCAGCAGCGCGACCTTCTTCTTCGTACTGAGAGTTCTCCTGCGCGACATGCGCGCCTCCTGAAGAGGTAGGGGAGCGTACGCCGCTATGTACGAGATACCGAACGCGGTGACTCAGCCGGGAGCGGGAGTCGTCAGGGTGACCTGCGTCACGCCATTGGGGTTACCGGGACAGGGCGTCCCGCACCGCCTCCTCCGTGCGGCCCACCACCGCCGTGCCGTCGTCGGCCGTGATGATCGGGCGCTGGATGAGCTCGGGGTGCTCGGCGAGCGCGGTGATCCAGCGGTCGCGGGCGCCCTCGTCGCGCGGCCAGTCCTTGAGTCCGAGTTCCTTGGCGGCGGGCTCCGGGGTGCGGGTGACGTCCCACGGTTCGAGGCCCAGCCGGCCGAGGACCTCCCGGATCTCGTCCTCGGTCGGGACGTCCTCCAGGTAGCGGCGGACGGTGTAGTCGGCACCCTCCGCGTCGAGCAGGGTGAGCGCGCTGCGGCACTTGGAACAGGCCGGGTTGATCCAGATCTCCATGGGGCTCACGGTAGCGGGCGTGCGGCCTGAATGCGCCTGTGGCCAGGGGCTTTTGTCAGTGGGGGGCGGTAAAATAGAAGCAGTGTTCGAGGATGGGACCCGGGGCGTCCGGGTCCGGTCCTGACCGCGACAGGAGGATGCCTGTGCCCGCTGCCGCCATGAAGTCCACGCCGCTGCCGACCCAGTCCACCGCGAAGCGTCCCGTCCTGCTCGACCTGCCCTACGAGCCGGTGGAGAAGCGCCCGCTGCCGCCCGGCCGGCCCCGCGAGTGGTACGTCGGCCACAACCGCCGCCTGAAGGCGATGCGTCTGGCCATCGCCCTGCTCGACTCGGGCGTCTACCTGCCCCAGCAGGCCCGCAACGACACGATCCGCACCACCGCCGAGACGATCGGTGTGCACCCGCCGTCCGACACCACGTGCCACATGGTGCGGGCGCTGATGAAGTACAGCCGTTGAGGCTGTTGCTGTTGCTGTGACGGGGCCCGGCGCCGGAGTGGGGCCGGGTCCTGTCCGTGTGCTGCCGCGGGCCGTCGGGGGTCGCTCGCGCAGTTCCCCGCGCCCCTGGGTGGGTGCGCGCAGCCGCGTTGGGATGTTCCGTTCCCCGCGCCCGCGCGCCCCCGATGCTCCAGGGCTTCCCTCACGGCCGGCCGCTCAGCTCCCTCTCCAGCGGTGTCCGGAAACGGGGGGTCACCCTCGTGTCGTCCAGCCATGCCCGCAGGGTCGCCGCGGCCTCCTCCACGGCGGCCTCCGCCTCCCGGCCGACCGGCTCCAGCAGCCGCCACACCACCTCCCCGGAAGGACGCTGGGCCCAACTCCCCACCACCCGCCCGTCCCACCACACCGTCGGCCCCACGTTGCCGCTCCGGTCGAACAGCGCGTCCCGCAGCTCCGGTGCCAGGTACCAGTCCCGCTGCTGCCAGCCCATCGCCGTCGGATCCAGCGCGGGCAGCAGCGCCGCCCAGGGCTCCGCGGCGGCTTCCGGCACGGCCTCCTCGTCGTCCTCCGTGACGTACGCCGGCCCTTCGTCGACCACGACCTCCCGCGCCCCGATCGCCGCGAGGGCGCGCCGCACCTCCGTGACCCGCCACCCCGTCCACCACTTCAGGTCCGCCTCGGTGGCCGGCCCGCACACACGGAGCCAGCGCCGCAGCAACTCCGCCTGCGCCACGGACGCGTCCAGCTCCGGGTGCGCGGGCGCGAGCGCCCACCGGAACTGGCTCGACGTCCAGGAACCCAGCGGCCGGCCCCGCACCACCTTGCCCTCGACGCCCAGCACCTTCAGCAGCCGCGTGCCGACGGTGTGCACGCCCTCGTAGCTCTTCCCGGCCGCGTACACGAACTGCTCCCGCAACCGCGGCTCCTCGCGCGCCAGTTCCGCCGCCGTCGCCTGCCCGAGCCGGCCCAGCGCGGCCAGCGCCGACTCCTCGACCTCCTTCAGCCACACCGCGTCCGGCGCCCCCGCCTGCGCCATGCTCTTCAGCAGCATCGCCCGCTCCCGCGCCGCCACCGTGAGCCCCGTCGAGGCGTGCACGACCGCGGTCAGGTCGGTCGGGAAGACGAACACGGTGTGCCGCATGCCGTGCATCCGCACCAGGGACCCGTCCTCGTACAGCGCCCGGTCCGTGCGGGCCACCGTCGACGCCGGGTCGGTCAGCCGCGCCCCGATCGCCAGGTACACCGTCGCCGGATCGCTCCCGTGCAGCGCCACGAGCGAGTCGGCGACGTCCTCCGGGCCCCCGGCCCGCGCCCGCGCCGTGAGCCGGTGCCGCAGGGCGAGCCGGGCCCGCCGTTCCGCCGCGCCCACGTACCGCCGTCCGTCCGCCATGCCGACCTCCCAGGTCGCCCCGTCCTCCGCCGCGCCGCCGGCCCCGGTCGCCGGCCCGCCCCTCCATCGTGCCCGCCACCACTGACAACGGCCCGTCACCACGGCGGGGGCCGGGCCCGGTCGGGGCGTGCCGGGAAAAGCAGGTGCACGGTGCGTGACCGGATCCCTACGCTGGAGCCCGCGGGACGGAGGGGACCGTCACCGCCCGTCACCCACCCACACCTACGGAGGCCCGTCATGGGGACCATCGTCCTGTCCGGGACCCTCGTCCTGGTCGTCCTGGGATTCGGAAACCACCTCTACTGGCTCGCCGCGGTCGCGGTGCTCCTCCTGTACGTGCGCCACGGGCACGGCACGTCGTCCTCCGTGCCGCCCGCCGCGGGACCGGCCGGTGGCGCGGCGCCGACGTCGTACAAGGCGTACCGCGACCGCCGGGACACGCAGGCCAAGTGGGAGCGCCGCTACCGTCGCGAGCGCCCCTTCGAGGCCCGCCGCCAGGCGCGCGAGAAGACCAAGTAGCGCCTCAGAGGCCGGGGGCGCCCCACACGGGGAACCACCGGCCGAGGTCCTGCTCGATGCCGAGGTCGCCCGCGAGCGCCCCCCGCACCTGGAGTTCGAGCGCGTTGTCGCGCCGCTGCCCCGCACCGGGCAGCGGCGCGAACGGGTAGAACGTGCCCCGCTTGTACAGGTAGACCAGGGCCAGGCGCCGGCCGTCGTCCGGGTCGGCGGCGCGGAACCCCGCGAGCGAGCACAGCAGTTGCGGGCCGAAGCCGTTGACCTCCATGGAACTGTTCACCGCGTGCAGGTCGTTGACCAGGAGGGACAGCTCGCCGGGGGAGCGGCGCGAGACCAGCCAGGAGTAGCCGTGGTCGTCGCGGACGAGGTCCACCGGCGGGCCCGTGCGGTCGGTGTCGGCGTCCAGCAGCGCCCGCACCTCGCGGTGGGTCTGCTCGAAGGCGGCGCCCTCCACCGTGGCGAAGCACACCGCGCCGTGCCCGGTCGGCGTGAACCCGGTCGCGGCCTCCAGCGTGACCGCCGCCGAGGGCAGCGCGAACAGCCGGTCCAGGTCGGGCGCGACCGGTTTGGTGCGGCCGAGCAGGATGTCGAGCAGCCCCATGATCAGTCCCTCAGTCCCGGCCGGGCGTGGCGGCCTCGCCCAGTTCGGCGGAGATGCGGGCCAGCTGCTCGACGCGCTGCCGGAGCGGCGGGTGGGTGGAGAAGATCCGCTCGATGCCCGGCTCGCGGCCGGCGGCCGGGGTGAAGTAGAAGGCGTTGAAGGCCTGGGCGGTGCGCAGGTCACGGGTCGGGATCCGGGCGATGTCGCCGGACACCTTGGTCAGCGCCGACGCCAGCGCGGAGGGCCGGCCGGTCAGCAGCGCCGCCGCCCGGTCCGCGGCCAGCTCCCGGTACCGGGACAGGGCCCTGATCAGCAGGAAGCTGAGCGCGTAGACGGTGATCGACACGCCCATGATCGCGGCGAGCACGGCGGCGGTGTTCTGGTCCCGGCGCCCGCCGAACAGCCCGGAGTAGAGGGCGAACCGCACGATCAGCCCGGCGATCACGCCGAGGAACGACGCCACGGTGATCACGGCGACGTCCTTGTGCGCCACGTGCGACAGCTCGTGCGCGAGCACGCCCTCCAGCTCGGCGGGCTCCAGCCGCCGCAGCAGCCCGGTCGTCACGCACACCACGGCGTTGTCGGGGTTGCGCCCGGTGGCGAAGGCGTTGGGCATCTCCATGACGGACACGGCGACCACCGGCTTGGGCATGTCGGCCAGCGCGCACAGCCGGTCCACCACGGCGTGCAGCTCGGGGTACTCCTCCCGCTCCACGACCCGCCCGCGCATCGCGAACAGCGCGATCCGGTCGGAGAACCAGTACTGGGCGCCGAGCAGCCCCGCCGCCACGACCACCACCAGCACCCACGACTTCAGCAGCAGCACCAGCGCCACCACGAACGCCACGTACAACAGTCCCAGCAGGAACAGGGTGACCGTCATGCGCACGGTCAGCCGCGGATCACTGCGAAAACGACTCCGCATCTTCCACCACCCAGCACTCGGGCACTCGTCCCTCAAGCCAGTGTGCCTCCACCCCTCCCCATGAACCTCTCCCGATCGGGCCTAGGAGCAGCAAAAGGTCCCGGTGCGCGTCGCGAGGAACGGGAGAAGGGGCCGCGGGCCCGGGAGGGCGGGCCCGTCAGCGTGCCGCCTCCCGTGCCGCCCGGGCCCGCACCACCGGATCGGGATCCTCCCGCGCGACCCGCTGCGCCCGGGCCCGCGCGCTCCCGCCCCGGCGGAACGACAGCCGCAGCGCGCCCACGCGCACGTGCCGGGGCCGCCCGGCGTCGAGCCGTTCGCCCAGCCACTCCTCGGACAGCAGCTGTGCCGAGGGCTCCACGGCGAGCACGGTCTCGCGCACGACACCGGGCGCCGGGTCGTCGAGCAGCGGCTGCAGCCGTCGTACGTCGACGACGTCGAGCAACCGCAGCCCGGCCACGGCGCGGGCCCGGACGGCGGCCGAAGGATGGCCGAGCAGCGCCCACAGGGTGCCGGCGTCCGTCCGCTCCCCGCACTCCGCGAGCCCGATCACCGCGCCCGGCGGCAGCAGCGGATCCCCGGTCCGCGCGCACCGCTCCCGGTACCAGGCCACCGGATCGTCCCCGGCCTGCCGTACGACGTACCGGGCGCAGGCCCGCACCACCGCCGACCGGTCGGCCAGGAACGGCACCGCCCGCTCGGGTTCCCCGGTGCGCCGCAGCGCGGTCACTCCGGCGGACCGGGCCCGCGGCGAGCGGGCCCGGAGCAGCGGACCCACGACCTCCTCGCAGGGCCGGCCCTCGGGCACGGCGGCCAGGGCGGCGTCCGCGCACAGCGACTGGACGACCGTGTCCCCGTCGCCGGCGGCGGTACGGGCCAGCTCGGCGGGGGAGAGGCGGCCCGTCTCGACCGCCAACCGGTGGACGTGACGCCGCACGGCCCGGTCGTCGTGGGCCGGCAGCGCGGCCGGCCACGCCCGGGAGGGGTCGCTCAGCACCTCGTCCAGCAGCGCGACGGCGAAGCCCCCGCGCTCCCGCCGGCCCACGAGGAGGATCACGGGCGCGAGCGCGACGGCGGTCTCCAGGCCGTCCCCGCCGACGGCGTCCCCGTCCACGCGTTCCCGCAGCACCTGCCGCGCGGCCTGCCGCACCGGCGCGACCCAGTCGGCGGCGCGCACGACGAGCAACGGCAGGAGGGAGGGACGGTCGGCCACCCCGCGTACGGCGGCCTCCCGCAGCCGCCCGTCGCGGTGGCACAGGGCGAGCGCGTACCGCGAGGCGTCGAGCCCGGCCGGATCACCGGGCAGCGGGGCGACGTGCTCCCACTCGGCCCGCACCGCCCCGGCATGCCACCAGGTCCCGCGCCGCGCCCCCGCGTCCAGTGCGAGCCACGCCGCGGGGTCGTCCGCGTCCAGGACGCTCTCCACGGCCTCGCCCCGCGCGAGCCGCACCGCGGCGGCCTCTCCCGCACGCGGGTCGTCGTCCACGCGCACCTCTAGTACGGCGCCTGGAACCGCGCGTACCCCAGCACCAGGATCACCGCCACCACGCAGCCCAGCACGATCGCGGTCGACGCCCACGACGAGCGCCGGGCCGTCCTCGGCTCCGGGTCGGCGCGGAACGGCTGGGGCCGCGGCGGGTCGTTCTTCCAGCGGGCGGCGAGCATCCGAGCCCGCGCGGAGGGCTCCTTGTGCTCGGCGTCGTCGGCCCACCGCAGGTCGTACTCCCGCTGGGTGTCGTCCTGTTCGGACATCCCCGTGTCTCCCCCGTCACCTCGTCGAACAGCTGCGCAGGAACGATACGACGGCGCCCCCGCCCTGCGGAACAGGAACGGGGGCGTCGGACGGCCCAGGGGAGCGGGAACCCGCTCCGGCCCGGGGCCAGGTCACACGTCGAAGTAGAGCTCGAACTCGTGCGGGTGCGGACGCAGCTGCAGCGGCGCGATCTCGTTCGTGCGCTTGAAGTCGATCCACGTCTCGATCAGGTCGGACGTGAACACGTCGCCCTGGAGGAGGAACTCGTGGTCGGCCTCGAGGGCCTCGAGGACGGCGCCGAGGGAGGTCGGGACCTGGGCGACGTTCGCGTGCTCCTCGGGAGCCAGCTCGTACAGGTCCTTGTCGATCGGCTCGGCCGGCTCGATCTTGTTCTTGACGCCGTCCAGGCCGGCCAGCAGCAGCGCCGAGAAGGCCAGGTACGGGTTGCCGGAGGAGTCGGGCGCGCGGAACTCGACGCGCTTGGCCTTCGGGTTGGAGCCGGTGATCGGGATGCGCATCGCGGCGGAGCGGTTGCGCTGCGAGTACACCAGGTTGATCGGCGCCTCGAAGCCCGGCACCAGGCGGTGGTAGGAGTTCACCGTCGGGTTGGTGAAGGCCAGCAGCGCCGGGGCGTGCTTGAGGATGCCGCCGATGTAGTAGCGGGCGGTGTCCGACAGGCCCGCGTAGCCGGCCTCGTCGTAGAACAGCGGGTCGCCGTTGCTCCACAGCGACTGGTGCACGTGCATGCCCGAGCCGTTGTCACCGAAGATCGGCTTCGGCATGAAGGTCGCGGTCTTGCCGTTGCGCCACGCCACGTTCTTCACGATGTACTTGAAGAGCTGCAGGTCGTCGGCCGCGGCGAGCAGCGTGTTGAACTTGTAGTTGATCTCCGCCTGGCCGGCGGTGCCCACCTCGTGGTGCTGGCGCTCGACCTTCAGGCCGGACTTCTCCAGCTCCAGGGAGATCTCGGCGCGCAGGTCGGCGAAGTGGTCGACCGGGGCCACCGGGAAGTAGCCGCCCTTGTAGCGGACCTTGTAGCCGCGGTTGTTCTCCACCGCACCGGTGTTCCAGGCGCCGGCCTCGGAGTCGATGTGGTAGAACGACTCGTTCGCCGAGGTGGCGAAGCGCACGCTGTCGAACACGTAGAACTCGGCCTCGGGGCCGAAGTACGCGGTGTCGGCGATGCCCGTCGACGCCAGGTACGCCTCCGCCTTCTTCGCCACGTTGCGCGGGTCGCGGGAGTACTGCTCACCCGTGATCGGGTCGTGGATGAAGAAGTTGATGTTGAGCGTCTTGTCCCGGCGGAACGAGTCGACCCGGGCGGTCGACAGGTCCGCGCGCAGCGCCATGTCGGACTCGTGGATCGCCTGGAAACCACGGATCGACGATCCGTCGAAGGCGAGCTCCTCGTCCGGGTCGAACGCCTCGACGGGCACCGTGAAGTGCTGCATGACGCCCGGCAGGTCGCAGAACCGGACGTCGACGAACTTGACGTCCTCGTCCGCGATGAACTTCTTGGCCTCGTCGGCGTTCTGGAACATCCAGCTCCTCCTACTCCCGACCGCCTGCCGGGGTGGTAGATCGTTCGTGCGGCCAGTGCGGGTGGCACACGCTTCCCCGACCCTAGGGACGGGTGATTTCTCGTGCGTGACCCATTTGTTTCGCTGAAGTTAACCGGCCTTGTTCGAGCCTAGTACCCGGACACCCCGGGTAGCAGCCGCAGCCCGCGGGCGCAGTACCGTGGTCGGGTGGACAACAGGCGAGCAATGGGATCGTGGCTCTCCGGGCCGCGCGCGGCCATGGAGGACGCCGGTGCCGACTTCGGATACCGGGGACGGCAACTGGGTCTGCCGGAGGAGGGACCGGGCTCGATCGCCCGCCCCGGGCGCCGCCTCGGCGCGCTGGCCGTGGACTGGGCGATGTGCGTCCTGATCGCATACGGCCTCATCACCGACGGCTACACCCCCGCCACCAGCAACTGGGCGCTGCTCGTCTTCTTCGTGATGAGCGCCCTGACGGTCGGCACGGTGGGCTTCACACCTGGAAAGCGCCTGTTTGGCATCCGGGTCCTCGCCCTGGACACCGGCACGGTCAACCCGCTGCGCGCCCTGCTGCGCACCGTCCTGCTGTGCCTGGCCGTCCCCGCGCTGATCTGGGACCGCGACGGCCGCGGCCTGCACGACCGCCTGGCCCGCACGGTCGAGGTGCGCATCTAGGGGGTGTCTCGCCGATCAGGCCGGATCAGGGAGCGGCGTCTGGTGCCGTGCATCGCAAGGCGGAGGAGGGAGTCGATGCGGAGCATCGGCGAGTGACGACAACGCGGCGAGGTGCGGTGCCAGGCGCCGCGAGCCCGGCCTGATCGGCAAGACACCCCCTAGAGCATCCACCAGAGCCTCCAGAGGGCGGACAGACGTACGGCGAGGGGCGTCCGGAGTGATCCGGGCGCCCCTCGCCTCGTACGTGTCGCCGGTGTCAGCGGCCCTTGGGGCCGCCCCGCGGCAGCTTCATGCCCTTGGGCATCGGGCCCTTGGGCAGCGGCATGTTGCTCATCAGGTCGCCGAGCGCCCGCAGCCGGTCGTTGGTCGCGGTGACCTGCGGGCCGGTGAGCACGCGCGGGAACTTCAGCAGGGTGGTGCGCAGCTTCTTCAGCTCGACCTGGCCCTCGCCCGTGCCGACGATCACGTCGTGCACCGGGACGTCCGCGACGATGCGGTTCATCTTCTTCTTCTCGGCGGCCAGCAGGCCCTTCACCCGGTTCGGGTTGCCCTCGGCGACCAGGACGATGCCGGCCTTGCCGACGGCCCGGTGCACCACGTCCTGGCTGCGGTTCATCGCCACCGCGGGGGTCGTCGTCCAGCCCCGGCCGACGTTGTCCAGCACGGCCGCTGCAGCGCCCGGCTGGCCCTCCATCTGCCCGAAGGCCGCCCGCTCGGCCCGGCGCCCGAACACGATCGCCGTCGCGAGGAAGGCGAGCAGGAGGCCCAGGATGCCGAGATAGATGGGGTGACCGATCAGGAAGCCGATCGCGAGGAAGACACCGAAGGTGACGATCCCGACAGCCGCGAGTACAAGACCGATCTTCTTGTCGACCTTGCTGGTCATCTTGTAGGTCAGGGCGATCTGCTTCAGTCGCCCGGGGTTCGCAGCGTCCGCTGCGGTTTCCTTCCTCGCCATGGCACGAAGTCTACGTGGCCCCGGGAGTGCCTTCGACGGCAGTGCCCGGCCGGTGCCCGGCAGGACGGCGGAACGGCGCCCTCCGCGGCCGGGGCGCCTCAGGAACCCGGCAGTGCCGGGGGCCGGGGGTGGCTCAGGAGGTGAGGGAAGCGGCCTGGTCGAGGACCCGCTGGGCCTCGACGCGGTCCTTGGCGCGGCGGCGGTCCTCCAGCACGGAGGTCCAGGCGTTGCGGCGGGCGGTGCGCTGGCCGCCGCTCATGAGCAGCGACTCGACCGCGCGCAGGGCGTCGGTGAAGGACGGGATGGCGGTGGCGCGAACGGGCGGCGCGGCCTGCATGTGGGGATCCCCCTCGTATGCGGCGTGGGCGGTACGGCCTACGTGGTGTGATGCCAGGGTCACTGTTTGGTGTTACCAGTGCGTGACCGACCGGTCAAACGGCGATGAAACCTTGAGATGCGTCACGGAACGACGGACGCGGCCCCGTCGTACGCCCTCATCTGCGAGGACGGACGGGACCGCGTCGAATCGGCCGTTACCGGACAGTAGTTTCTTGTGCGCGAGTTCACACGGACGGCCCCGTGGCCGACCGGGTCGGGTCGCCCGTGGTCAGACGGCCTGGGCGGCCACGAAGGCGCCGCGCTTCTCGATGGCCATCTGGTAGAGCCGGCCCGCGCGGTACGAGGAACGCACCAGCGGCCCGGACATCACGCCGGAGAAGCCGATCCGCTCGGCCTCCTCCTTCAGCTCCACGAACTCCTGCGGCTTGACCCAGCGCTCCACCGGGTGGTGGCGCACGGAGGGACGCAGGTACTGGGTGATGGTGACCAGCTCGCAGCCGGCGTCGTGCAGCTGCTGGAGCGCCTCCACGACCTCCTCGCGGGTCTCGCCCATGCCGAGGATCAGGTTCGACTTGGTCACCAGGCCGAAGTCGCGCGCTGCGGTGATCACCTTCAGGGAGCGCTCGTAGCGGAAGCCCGGACGGATCCGCTTGAAGATCCGCGGGACCGTCTCGACGTTGTGCGCGAAGACCTCGGGGCGGGCCGAGAAGACCTCTTCGAGCTGCTCGGGGACGGCGTTGAAGTCGGGCGCGAGGAGCTCGACCTTGGTGCGGCCGCCCTCGCGCTGCGCCGTCTGCGCGTGGATCTGGCGGACCGTCTCGGCGTACAGCCAGGCGCCGCCGTCCTCCAGGTCGTCGCGGGCGACGCCGGTGATGGTGGCGTAGTTCAGGTCCATGGTGACCACGGACTCGCCGACGCGGCGCGGCTCGTCGCGGTCCAGCGCCTCGGGCTTGCCCGTGTCGATCTGGCAGAAGTCGCAGCGCCGGGTGCACTGGTCGCCGCCGATGAGGAAGGTCGCCTCCCGGTCCTCCCAGCACTCGTAGATGTTGGGGCAGCCGGCTTCCTGGCAGACGGTGTGCAGGCCCTCGCTCTTCACGAGGTTCTGCATCTTCGTGTACTCGGGACCCATTTTCGCCCGGGTCTTGATCCACTCGGGCTTGCGCTCGATGGGGGTCTGGCTGTTGCGGACCTCCAGGCGCAGCATCTTGCGTCCGTCGGGTGTGACTGCGGACACGTCGGCTCCCTGCTCATCGATGAACGAAGACTTCGATTCTTCGGCGTACACCAGGGTACGCCCGTGTGTTGTGACCCCCCGGTGGGACCAACCTCGTCGAACCGGGGGGCATTCCGCGCGGTCCCGGGCCGGGACTCAGGCCGACGCGCGCTCGACCACCCGGGGCCTGAGCTCCGCGTTCTCCAGCACGTCCCGCAGGTGCCGCTCGGCGACCGGCAGCACCTCGTCGAGGGTGACGTCCCGGCCCAGCTCGTTGGCCAGGGAGGTGACGCCCGCGTCCCGGATGCCGCACGGGATGATGCGGTCGAACCAGGCGTTGTCGGGGTTCACGTTGAGGGCGAAGCCGTGCATGGTCACGCCCTTGGCGACCCGGATGCCGATGGCGGCGATCTTGCGGTCCTCGCGGCGCTGGCCGGCGTTGGACGGGGCGTACTCCGGGCCGTTCAGCCGGGGGTCGAACTCCTCGTCGTGCAGCCGCGGGTCGAAGTCCAGGGAGAGGCCGCCGAGCGCGGGGCGCTGCTCGACCGGGTCGCCGAGCACCCACACCCCGCTGCGGCCCTCGACCCGGGTGGTCTCCAGGCCGAACTCCGCGCAGACGCGGATCAGCGCCTCCTCCAGGCGCCGCACGTGTGCGACGACGTCCACCGGGCGGGGCAGCTTCTGGATGGGGTAGCCGACGAGCTGGCCCGGTCCGTGCCAGGTGATCTTGCCGCCGCGGTCCACGTCGATCACCGGCGTCCCGTCCAGGGGCCGCTCGCTGTCGGCGGTGCGCCGGCCCGCCGTGTAGACGGGCGGGTGCTCCAGGAGCAGCACGGTGTCCGGGACCTCGTCGGCGAACCGGGCCGCGTGCACCCGGCGCTGCTCGTCCCAGGCCGCCTGGTACTCGACGGCGTCCGCGCCGAACCCCATGCGGACGAACCGCAACTCACTCACGGCAAGCGCCTCCCTCGAAGTCGTCGGCACGCGGCGTCGGTGTGCGCCGACGCCGTAAGGCATGAAACGCGCCAACGCCACTGTACGACTGCCGGTCGCGCGTCAGCCCCGCGGTCAATCCTCACACGATCGGATGAATGCCCGCCGGAACGTGCGAGCGGCTGCTCACCCTCCGCTACATTCGCGCCGTTCACCAGGCCAAAAAGGGCTGCTCAGAGGCAATCCACGCACTTCGGGTGCGCGGAAGGCAGGAGACCGCACCGCAGATGACGGAACGACCCGCGCAGCGCACCCCCAACCGCCAGCTCGCCGCGCTCATCGCAGAAGCGGGGTTCTCCAACGCGGGTCTGGCCCGGCGCGTCGACCAGCTCGGTCTGGAGCACGGACTGGATCTCAGATACGACAAGACCTCCGTCACCCGCTGGCTGCGCGGGCAGCAGCCGCGCGGGACCACCCCGGCGCTCATCGCCGAGGTCTTCACCCGCCGCCTGGGCCGCCGGCTCACCGCGCAGGACCTCGGCCTGGACGCCTGCGCGCCCGTGTACGCCGGGCTGGAGTTCGCCGGCAGCCCGGAGGAGGCGGTCGACATCGTCAGCGGGCTGTGGCGCAAGGACTCCGGCAGCCACGCCGAACTGCGCAAGATCGCCTTCACCCCGGCGGGGCTCGTGGTGCCCAGCCGGGACTGGCTGATCGGCAAGCCCGACGAGCGGGTCGCCCGCGGCGAGCAGCCCCCGCGGGTGCCCGCCCAGGGCCGGGCCACGGTGCCCCGCCAGCGCTCCCAGACCGAACGCGCCCCCGGTCAGCGCGTCACCGGCGGCGACATCGCCGCGCTGCGCTCGGTGGGCGAGCTGTTCCGCAGCCTCGACGACAGGTACGGCGGCGGGCACGCCCGCCAGGCCCTCGTGCGCTACCTGGAGCACGAGTGCGAGCCGATGCTGCGCGGCACCTACGGCGAGCAGACCGGCCGCCGCCTGTTCGCCGCCGCCGCCGACCTGACCCGCCTCGCCGGCTGGACCTCGTACGACATCGCCGCGCACGGGCTCGCCCAGCGCTACTTCGTGCAGGCCCTGCGGCTCTCCCAGGCGGCCGGGGACCGGGCCTACGGGGCGTACGTGCTCATCACCATGAGCCGCCAGGCGGTGTACCTCGGGCACGGCCGGGAGGCGGTGCAGCTCGCGCGCGTGGCGCAGCAGGGCGCGGGCAGCAACGCGCCGCCCACCGTGCAGGCCCTGCTGCACGCCGTCGAGGCGCGCGGGCACGGGGTGCTCGGGGAGGTCCGGGCCTGCACCGCGTCGCTGGTGCGCGCCGAGCGTGCCCTGGAGACGGCCAAGCAGGGCGACGAGGTGCCCTACTGGGCGCGCTTCTTCGACGAGGCGCAGCTGGCCGACGAGTTCGGCCACTGCCACCGCGACCTCCAGCAGTACCGCGCGGCCGCGCAGCACGCCGAGCGCGCCCTGCAGCTGCGGCCCGCCGCGCACGCCCGGTCCCGGCTGTTCTGCCGGATCGTCCTCGCCTCCGCCCGCCTCGGCCTCGGCGAGCTGGACCAGGCCTGCCGGCTCGCCGCCGAGGCGGCGGGCCAGGCGGCCGAGATGAGGTCGGTGCGGGCGGTGGAGTACGTCCGGGACTTCGAACGCCGGCTGGAGCCGTACAAGGACGCGGCCGCCGTCCGCACCTACCGCGACAAGGTCGCCGCGGCCCTCGGGTAGCCCGGGCCGGGCAGGTGTGTCAGGCGGCTGTGTCAGGCGGCCCTGGCCGTCGTGCGGACCGGGTCCGCGCGGTGCAGGGAGCCCGCGGCGCCGAGGTCGGCGAGGATCGCCCGCGCCGCCCGGTGGGCCGAGTGCAGCGCCCCCTGCACGGTGCTGGTGTCCCGGTGGTCGCCGCACACGTACAGGCCCGCCAGCAGCCGTACCGGACGCCGCAGGTCGTGCGGGGGACGCATCGCCGGGACGGCCCGCGGGGTGTGGTGCACGGCGAGCGTCTCCCAGCGGCCGGTCGGGACGCCGTACAGCCGGGCCAGGTGGATGCGCACCGCCGTGTCGACGTCGGCCGGGGGCGCGCCCAGCACCGTGGACGAGACCAGGGCGCGGCCCGCCGGGGCCCGGCTCGGGTCGACCTCGCTGACCACCGCCGTGTGCGCGACCGGCCCGCCCCGGTCGGCGTCCAGGAGCAGCGACCCGCCGGTCGCCGGCGGCTCGTCCGTGGTGTGGTGCACGACGGTCACCGGGTGGAAGTCCGGCACCCGCAGCCCCGGCAGCAGCTCCGCCGCGGCCACCGCGTCGGTGGCGACCAGCACCGCCCGGCAGCGGAACTCCCCGTGCTCGGCGGTGGTCACGGTGTCCGTGGCGACCGAGGTGACGCGCACCCCGGTGTGCACGGTGCCCGGCGGCAGCGTCCGCGCGAGCAGCTCGGGCAGCACGTCGGCGCCGCCCTCCGGCACGCACAGCCGCCCCGCCGCGAAGGCCCGCAGCGCCAGGTCCGCGCACCGGCTGGACGTCGACAGCTCCGGGTCGCACAGCAGCGCGGCGAGCAGCGGACGCAGGAACCCGTCGATCGTGCCGGCGGGCAGCCCGCGGGCCGCGAGGGCCTGGCCGGCCGGCAGCTCCGGGCGGCGCAGCAGTCGTTCCACCGGTGTGGTCGCGAGCCGGGTCAGCGCGCCCGCGAGCCGGGCCTGGTCCACGGCGGTGCCCAGCGGGGCGCCCGGCCGGGCCTTGGGCGCGGGCACCGGCCCGGGGACGCCGGACCCGCCGTAGGGGGCCGCCGACCTCGGTGGGCCGGTGCGCGGCCGGGGCAGCCCGGCGGACCGGGGGAGTCCCGACGGCCGGGGTGCGCTCGCCAGGGCGCGCACCGCGTGGAGTGCGCCCCGTGCGCCCCCCGCGCCCGGTTGCGCGCCGGCGCGGTGGTGGCGCCCGTCGCTGTGCACCAGCACACCGGGGGGGAAGGACCGCAGCGCCAGCGCGGACAGCGCCGGTGACAGGGCCAGTTCGGGATACGCCGTGGACAGCAGCTGTCCGATGCGGTCGAGCCGGAACCCGTCGACCTTCTCGGTCGACATGCGGCCGCCCAAGCACGGGGCGGCCTCCAGGACTGCGGTCGTTACACCTGCGCTGATCAGCCGATGGGCGGCGGAGAGTCCGGCGACCCCGGCTCCCACCACGACGACGTCTGCCTGGTACGCGGGCTGAAGCACGTGCCCCTCCTCGAGGTTGCGCGGCCGGTGGGGACGTCATGCCCCCAACGGCCGTTCGGGATACCCGAGTTCGCGTCGAAGAGTAGGACCGCAACCGGTCGTGGACAGTCGCGCATGAGCAGAGCACGGTCGCACGACGGTCGCATACGGACAGAGCCGGTCGGCCCCGCGGCGGCGGGATCAGGCCAGCGCGGCCCGGATCGCGTCGTCGATCCCCGGGAACGCGAACCGGAACCCCGACTCCAGCAGCCTCCTGGGCACCACCCGCGCACTGCCCAGCACGTCACCGGCCATCTCGCCCAGCACCGTGCGCAACACCGGCGCCGGCACCGCGAACACCGTCGGCCGGCCCAGCACCCGCCCCATCGCCGCGGTGATCTCACGGTTCGTCAGCGGCTCGGGCGCGGTCAGGTTGAACGGCCCCGACAGGTCGTCCCGGTCGAGCAGGTGCCGGATCGCGGCCACCTCGTCGTGCAGCGCGATGTACGACCAGTACTGCCGGCCGTCGCCGATCCGCCCGCCGAGCCCGGCCTTGAACAGCGGGAACAGCCGTCCCCAAGCGCCCCCCTGACGGGCCACGACCAGTCCGGTGCGCGCGAACACCGTCCGCACCCCCGCCTCCTCGGCGGGCGCCGCCGCGGCCTCCCACTCCACGCACAGCTCCGGCAGGAACCCCCGTCCCGGCGGCGCGTCCTCGTCGGTGATCCGGTCGCCGGTCTCGCCGTAGATGCCCATCGCGCTGCCGTTCACCAGCACGCCCGGCCGCTCGTCGAGGGCGGCGACGGCACGGGCCAGCGCCCGGGTGCCCAGCACCCGGCTGTCGTGGATGCGCTTCTTGTACGCCTCGCTCCAGCGCCGGTCGCCGACCCCGGCCCCCGCGAGGTTGACCACCGCGTCGCACCCGGCGAGGCCGGCCGCGTCCACGTACTCCTGTTCGGGGTCCCAGCAGACCTCCTGCGGGTCCCGGGCGGCCCGCCGGACCAGCCGGCGCACCTCGAACCCGTCGGCCGTCAGGGACCGCACCAGGGCGTTGCCGATGAGGCCGGAAGCGCCGGCCACCGCAATGCGTCGCATGCGTCCCATCCTGCCCCGGGGCCGCACGAAAACCCCTGCCCGACGTTCGGACGCACGTCCTACAGTGGCCCCCATGCCCGTATCGCACGCCCTCCGCGTCCGCACCGCCGCCCCCGGCGACGATGCGTACCTGGCGGAGCTGGACCGCCGCGTCTGGTCGACGCGGCACGCCGTGACTCCCCGGCCGCAGCCGCCGTACCCGCCCTTCTTCGACGAGCGGCACGCGCCGGAGGACCACCTCGTGGCCGAGCTCGACGGCCGCCTGGTGGGCTACGTCCGCCTCGGCTTCCCCACCCCGCTCGCCGCCAACGCGCACGTGCGCCAGATCCAGGGCCTCGCCGTCGCCGAGGAGGCGCGCGGCCGGGGCGTCGGCCGGGCGCTGATCCGGGCGGCCGTCGACGAGGCCCGCCGGCGCGGCGCCCGCCGCCTCACCCTGCGCGTCCTCGGCCACAACGCCCCCGCCCGCGCGCTGTACGAGGCCGAGGGCTTCGTCGTCGAGGGCGTGCTGCCCGAGGAGTTCCTGCTCGACGGGGCGTACGTCGACGACGTGTGCATGGGGCGGTTCCTGTAGCGGCCGGGCCGCCCACCCGGCGGGGCGGGGCGCGGGGCGCCTACGAGGCGATCAGGCGGCCGGTGTCCACCGGGGCCGTCGCCGAGGCCGCGCGCCGGGCGTCGCCGGCCACCTCGTCGGCGGTCAGCACGTACCCCGTCTCGGCGTCCGAGGTGGAGCGGGCGAACACCACGCCGAAGACCCGGCCGTCGGTGGTCAGCAGCGGACCGCCGGAGTTGCCGGGGCGCACCGTGGAGCGGATCGAGTAGATCTCGCGGGTGACGACCGCGTCGTTGTAGATGTTCCGCCCGGTCGCCCGCACCCGGTTGGCGACCGTCGCCGCCTGGAGGTCCAGGCCGCCGTCCTGCGGGTAGCCGGCCACCACCGCCCGGTCGCCGCGCCCGGCCTCGTCGTCGAAGCCCAGCACGGGCGCGCGCAGGCCCGGCACGTACAGCACGGCGACGTCCTTGCGCGGGTCGAACAGCACCACCCGCGCCGGGTACGCCCGGCCGACCCCGCCGATCTGCACCGTCGGCCGGTCGATGCCCGCCACCACGTGGGCGTTGGTCATCACGTGCTCGCGCGCGTACACGAACCCGCTGCCCTCGCGGCCCTGGTCGCCCGAGGCGCCCTCGATCTTCACGGTGCTCAGCCGGGCGGCGTTCGTGGCGCTCGCCGTGACGCTGTCCCCGGTGGGCCGGGCGACCTCGGCCGTCGACTCGTTCTCGAACGGGTTGAACACCTGCGGGAAGCCCGCCTGGGTGAGCGCGGAGGTGGCCCGCGAGAACCACGCCGGGGTGGTGTCCGGCATCGCCTCCTGCACCGTCCCCAGCAGCCGGGAGTCCCGGATCGCCGACGTCACCACCGGCGAGGAGGACGCGCCCAGCACGCTCGCCGCCACCCACGCCACGATCAGCACCGCCACCGCGTTCGCCGCCGCGCCGCCGACGCCGTCGGCCACCCGCAGCGGCCCGCGGTCCAGCTCCCGGCGCAGCCGCAGCGCCAGGCGCCCCGCCAGCTCGTGCCCCACCACCGCCGGCACCAGCACGGTGAACACCGCGGTCACCGTCGCCGCCGTGGAGCCCGCCGTCACCAGGTCCATCACCCACGGCAGCACCCACACGCCGACCACCGCACCGCCCACGAAGCCGGCGAGCGACACGCACCCGGCCACCAGCCCGCGCCGGTAACCGGACGCGGCGTAGGCGAGGACGACCAGCACCAGCAGGATGTCGAGCAGGTCCACGGAGCCGCCTTTCTCTAGGACCCCTTCATACGCGGGGGACGGGCCCGGTGATCAGCACGCCCGCGTGCCGTCCGGAGCCCGTCACGCGTGTGTGTACCCGAAAACGCCGCGGACCGGGACGATGGTTCCACCGGGTGGCACACCACACATCGCGGACGGCGCGGAATCCCCCCAGAGTGGGACCATGCGTGCCTTCCGACCGGCCTCCCGCACCGGGCGGGGCCCCCGGGAACGGCGCCCCGCGCGGATACGCAGGCCCGGGCCGCCGGGCCCCCGGGCACCGCGCCCGGCGCTGGTCCTGCTGGGCTGTCTGCCCGGACTCGCCGCCGCGCTCGCGCTGCCGCTGTGCGCGGGCGGGATCGACGACGCCGCCGGCTCCGCGTCCGCCGCCCGCCGCGCCCACCCGGCCGCCGCGAAGGCGGTCCCGCACACCGCGCCGCGGCCCCGCATCCTGCCCCGCAGCGCCTGGCTCGACGCGCGCACCCGCCGCGCCCAGCCGCCCCCGCGCTACGACGACCGGGTCGTCGCCGTGTTCGTCCACCACACCGACACGCCCAACGACTACGACTGCGCCGACACGCCCGCCGTGATCCGCGGCCTGTACACCGGCCAGACCGGCGCCCGCGACTGGGACGACATCGGCTACCAGTTCCTCGTCGACCGCTGCGGCACCGTCTACGAGGGCCGCGCCGGCGGGGTCGACCGCGCCGTCACCGGTGCCCACACCCAGGGCTTCAACCACCGCACCACCGGCATCGCCGCGATCGGCACCTTCACCGCCGGGGTGCCCGTCCCGCGGGCCATGACCGAGGCCATCGCGGCCCTGGCCGCGTGGAAGCTCGGCCCGTCCGGCGCCGACCCGCGCGGCACGGTCCGCCTCACCTCCACCAACAGCCTCAGCCGGTACCCCGCCGGCACCACCGCCACGCTGCACGTCATCGCCGGCCACCGTGAGGGCTACCAGACCACCTGCCCGGGCGCAGCCCTGTCCGCCCTCCTGCCCGAGATCCGCGCCGAGGCCGCCCGCCTCCAGGGCCGCGCGCCGACAGCCGCTCCGTAGGGGCGGGCTACTCGCGGAAGCGGTACCACAGCTTCGGGTACCGCTCGGCGAGGGCCTGTTCGTCCTCGAAGTCGATCGGGGTGCCCTCCGGCTCGGCGGCCGGGGCCGGGAGGCCGAGGTCGGGCGCCACGGCCCCGGTGAGCTGCTCGTACGCCTCGTCCGCCGCGTAGCCCAGCTCCTCGCCGTCGCCGTCGATCTCCTCGTCGAAGTCGTCCAGCAGGTCGGCGAGCGCGTCGGGGTCGTGAAGCGCTCCCTCGAAGACCTCCCGGCCCTGCCCGATCAGCCAGCAGCGGAAGAAGTCGAAGGCGTCGTCGCTCGCCCCGTCCAGCAGCACCCAGGCGGCGCCCCACAGGTCCCAGCGGTAGGCGCGGTGGTAGCGGGACTCGAAGTGACGGGCGAAGTCCAGCACCGCGTCCGGGTCCAGGTCGAGCAGCCGGGACACCAACAGGTCGGCCTGCTCCTCGGGATCGCCCTCGGCGGCCTCCCGGGCCGTGTCCACCAGCTCCCAGAACTGCGTCTCGTCCATCACGTGGTCCAGCATCGTGCCTGGGCGGGGCCGACGCACGCGGAGTGCGGGGGATTCCGTGGGCGGGGCGTGAAGACTTTCAGAGGCCGTACACCTGTGCGAGACGCCGGGCGTCCTCCCGGAACCGCTCGCGCAGCGCCACCGGCTCCAGGACCTCCGCCTCCGGGCCCAGCGAGGCGAGCTGGGAATGGGCGACCTCCTCGGACTCCACCGGCAGCGTCAGGACGGTCCAGCCGTCCGCGCCGGCCGGCTCCGCCCGCTCCAGCACCTCGCGCGCGACCGCCGGGTCGACGGCGTACGGCAGCGCGCGCACGCCCGCCGGGGACAGCCGGACGACGACCTCGGCGCGCAGGATCGACCGCCCGAACCGCTCGGCCTGCCCGGCCCAGAACGCCGGCAGGTCGAACGCGGCGTCCCGCTCGAACCGCTCCTCCCGGGCGGCCACGGCGGCGAACCGGTCCAGGCGGTACGTACGGAAGGAACCGGCGCCCACGACCCGGGCGCACAGGTACCAGACGCCCGCCTTCAGCACGAGGCCGTACGGCTCCAGCTCCCGCTCGACCTCCTCCGCACCCCGCCGGTACCGGGCCCCCAGGCGCCGGTCGTCCCAGACCGCCTGCGCGACCACGGGCAGCGGCGCGGGCGTCTCCGGGTCCCGGAACCAGGCCGGCGCGTCCAGGTGGAACCGCTGGGCCGCGCTGCGCGGCGCGTCCCGCAGCGAGGGCAGCAGGGCCGCGGACACCTTCAGCCGGGCCGCCGACGCCACGTCCTCCAGCCCCATCTCGCGCAGCGCCCCCGGCACCCCGCTCAGGAACAGCGCCTCGGCCTCGCCGCGCGCCAGCCCCGTGAGCCGCGTCCGGTACCCGCCGACCAGCCGGTACCCGCCGACCCGCCCCCGGTCGGCGTACACGGGCACGCCCGCCTCGGACAGCGCCTGCGCGTCCCGGGTCACGGTCCGCTCCGACACCTCCAGCTCCCGCGCCAGCTCGGCCGCGGTCATGGAGGGCCGTGACTGCAGGAGCAGCACCATCTTGATCAGCCGGGCAGCGCGCATGGGCCCATGATGCCCAGCCCCACTGACAGCGAAGGGGCACGGCGGTGACGCCGTACCCCTTCGTCTCTGCCGGGACCCCAGGGACCCCAGGGACCCCAGGTTCTACAGGCCGTACTTCTCCCGGGCTTCCTTCACCGCCGCGGCCTTGACCTCGCCGCGGCGGGCCAGCTGCGCCAGGGCCGCCACGACGATGGATTCGGCGTCGACACCGAAGTGGCGGCGGGCCGCCTCGCGGGTGTCGGAGAGGCCGAAGCCGTCCGCGCCCAGGGAGGACCAGTCCTGGTCGACCCACTGCGCGATCTGGTCCGGGACCTGGCGCATGTAGTCGGACACCGCCAGCACCGGGCCCTCGGCCCCGTGCAGGGCCTGCCGGACGTACGGCACCCGCTCCTCGCCGCGCAGCAGGGCGGCGTCCGCCTCCAGCGCGTCGCGCCGCAGCTCCGTCCAGGAGGTCGCGGACCACACGTCGGCCGCCACGCCCCACTCGTCGGCCAGCAGCCGCTGCGCCTTCAGCGCCCAGTGGATCGCCGTGCCGGAGCCCAGCAGCTGGATGCGCGGGGCGTTGGCCGGGACGGTGACGCCCGCGGACTCCGCCGTGTTGAAGCGGTACAGGCCCTTGACGATGCCCTCGTCGATGCCGGCGACGGCCGGCTTCGCCGGCTGCGGCAGCGGCTCGTTGTAGACCGTCAGGTAGTAGAAGACGTCCTGGTCCTCGCCCGGGGCGGCCTCGCCGTACATCCGGCGCAGACCCTCCTTGACGATGGCCGCGACCTCGTAGGCGAACGCCGGGTCGTAGGTCAGGGCCGCCGGGTTGGTCGCGGCGATGACGGGGGAGTGGCCGTCGGCGTGCTGCAGGCCCTCGCCGGTCAGCGTGGTGCGGCCGGCCGTGGCGCCGACCAGGAAGCCGCGGCCGAGCTGGTCGCCGAGCTGCCACATCTGGTCGGCCGTGCGCTGCCAGCCGAACATCGAGTAGAAGATGTAGAACGGGACCATCGGCTCGCCGTGCGTCGCGTACGACGTCGACGCGGCGATGAAGTCGGCCATCGAACCGGCCTCGGTGATCCCCTCGTTGAGGATCTGGCCGTTCTCGGCCTCCTTGTAGTACATCAGCTGGTCGCGGTCGACCGGCTCGTACGTCTGGCCCTTGGGCGAGTAGATGCCGAGCGACGGGAACAGCGACTCCATGCCGAAGGTGCGCGCCTCGTCGGGGACGATCGGCACCCAGCGCCTGCCGGTCTCCTTGTCCCGGACCAGGTCCTTGACCAGGCGGACGAAGGCCATGGTGGTGGCCACGTTCTGGGAGCCGGAGCCCTTGTCGAAGGAGGCGAACGCCTTCTCCGCGGGGGCGGGCAGCGCCGGGACCGGGTGCACGCGGCGGGCCGGGGCCGGGCCGCCGAGGGCCGCGCGGCGCTCCTGGAGGTAGCGGACCTCGGGGGAGTCGGCGCCGGGGTGGCCGTAGGGGACCACGCCGTCGACGAAGTCGCTGTCCTTGATCGGCAGCTCCAGGCGGTCGCGCATCGCCTTGAACTCGTCCACCGACAGCTTCTTCATCTGGTGGTTGGCGTTCTTCGACGCGAAGCCCTCACCGAGGGTGTGGCCCTTGACGGTCTGGGCCAGGACCACGGTCGGCGCGCCCTTGTGGGCGAGCGCGGCGCGGTAGGCGGCGTAGACCTTGCGGGACTCGTGGCCGCCGCGGGAGAGGTGGAAGCACTCGAGGATCTTGTCGTCGCCCAGCAGCTTCGCCATCTCGGCGAGCGCCGGGTCCTTGCCGAAGAAGTCCTCGCGGATGTAGGCCGCGTCGCGCGTCTGGTACGTCTGCACCTGCGCGTCGGGCACCTCGCGCAGCCGGCGGACGAGCGCGCCGGTGGTGTCCAGGGCGAACAGCTCGTCCCAGGCGGTGCCCCAGAGCGTCTTGACGACGTTCCAGCCGGCGCCGCGGAACTGGGCCTCCAGCTCCTGCACGATCTTGAAGTTGGCGCGGACCGGACCGTCGAGGCGCTGCAGGTTGCAGTTGATGACGAAGGTCAGGTTGTCCAGGCCCTCGCGGGCGGCCAGGGCGAGCGCGGCGGTCGACTCCGGCTCGTCCATCTCGCCGTCCCCGAGGAACGCCCAGACGTGGGACGAGGAGACGTCCTTGATGCCGCGGGCCGTCAGGTACCGGTTGAAGCGGGCCTGGTAGATCGCCGACAGCGGGCCGAGGCCCATGGACACCGTCGGGAACTCCCACAGCCAGGGCAGCCGGCGCGGGTGCGGGTAGGACGGCAGGCCGTTGCCGCCGGACTCCTGGCGGAAGTTGTCCAGGTGCTGCTCGGTGAGGCGGCCGTCGAGGAAGGCGCGGGCGTAGATGCCGGGGGAGGCGTGGCCCTGGATGTAGAGCTGGTCGCCGGAGCCGTTCCCCTCCTTGCCCTGGAAGAAGTGGTTGAAGCCGGTCTCGTACAGCCAGGCCGCCGAGGCGAAGGTGGCGATGTGGCCGCCGACGCCGTGCTTGGCGCCGCGGGTCACCATCGCGGCCGCGTTCCAGCGGTTCCACGCGGTGATGCGGGCCTCCAGGGCCTCGTCACCGGGAACGGCCGGCTCGGCGGGGGTGGGGATGGTGTTGACGTAGTCCGTCTCGAGGAGCTTGGGCAGCGCGACGCCGGTGCCCTCCGCGCGCTCCAGCGTGCGGCGCATCAGGTACGCGGCACGGTGCGGGCCGGCCGCCTTGGCGACCGCGTCCAGCGAGGCCTGCCACTCGGCGGTCTCCTCGGGGTCGCGGTCCGGGAGCTGGTCGAGCTCGCTCGGCTGGATGGCGTTGGGGTCGGTCATGTCGCCGCCTTCCTCAGTCGAAGGGGGTTCCCTCATCGTTAAGGGTTCGGGGGTGCCCTTGGTCTTTGGCAGGACAGGGCTGGAGCTTCGGTGGAAGCCCGTCGGCGACTGTAACTCCCTGATCGATGATCGATCAAAGGGTTGAGGGACAAAACCTCTTGATCGCGAGAAAGTCGGCACGGGGTGCCTCCGGCGGTGGCACCGGGTGACGGGGGGAGGTGGGTGTTTGTGCAGGTGAGCGCGGTTGTGCTCGGGTGGTGCGGTGGGGTGGCGGGTGCGGGTCCGGGGGTGGCTGGTCGCGCAGTTCCCCGCGCCCCTTCGGGCGCGGTGCCCGCGCCTTCAGGGGCGGGGGGCGCAGCCCAGGACGTGGGACTTGACCAGGTCCGCGATGCGGGGGTCGCGGCGCTGGAACGCCTGGACCAGTTCCTCGTGCTCCTCCGCGTACGACTGCTGGACCGTGCCCAGCCAGCGGATCGACAGGGCCGTGAAGACCTCGATGCCGAGGCCCTCCCAGGTGTGCAGCAGCACCGAGTTGTGCGCGGCGCGCACGAGCTCGCGGTGGAAGCCGACGGTGTGCCGCACCTGTGCCGTGCCGTCGGCGTTGCGGTCGGCCTCGTACAGGGCCGACACGTGCGGCTCCAGCGCCGAGCAGTCGGCTGCCAGCCGCTCCGCCGCCAGCTCCGCCGCGATCGCCTCCAGGCCCGCCCGGACCGGGTAGCTCTCCTCCAGGTCGGCCGCGGTGAGGTTGCGGACCCGCACGCCCTTGTTGGGGGCCGACTCGATCAGCCGCAGCGACTCCAGTTCGCGCAGGGCCTCGCGGACCGGGGTCTGGCTGACCTCCAGCTCGGTGGCGATCCGGCGCTCCACGATGCGCTCGCCCGGCTGCCAGCGCCCGCTGACGATCCCCTCCACGATGTGCTCGCGGATCTGCTCGCGCAGCGAGTGGACGACGGGCGCGGTCATGAGGGCTCCTTCGGGAAGGCTGACGTTTAGACAATACGGCCGGTTCGCTCCGCCGGTGGGACGCCCGGGCGGGCTGGGGCGCAGGTGAGACGAGGCTTACACGCGGGGTGTGACGGCCGTGTGACGGCGAACGCGAACACCCCGCCCGGAGGAGTTCCGGACGGGGTGCCGTGGGCGTCGGGGGGCTACAGGCCGAGCTCGACCTCGAACTCGCCCGCCTCCAGGATCGCCTTGACCGCGGTCAGGTAACGGGCCGCGTCGGCGCCGTCCACCAGACGGTGGTCGTAGGACAGCGTCAGGTACGTCATGTCGCGGACGCCGATGACCGTGCCCTCCTCGGTCTCGATGACGGCCGGACGCTTGACCGTGGCACCGATGCCGAGGATCGCGACCTGGCCCGGCGGCACGATGATCGTGTCGAACAGCGCGCCGCGCGAACCGGTGTTGGAGATGGTGAAGGTCGCGCCGGACAGCTCGTCCGGGGTGATCTTGTTGCCGCGGACCTTGCCGGCCAGCTCCGCCGTGGCCTTGGCGATACCGGCGATGTTCAGGTCGCCGGCGTGCTTGATGACCGGGGTCATCAGGCCCTTCTCGGAGTCCACCGCGATACCGACGTTCTCGGTGTCGAAGTAGGTGATCGTGCCGTCGGCCTCGTTGATCTTGGCGTTGATGACCGGGTGGGCCTTCAGCGCCTGGGCCGCCGCCTTCACGAAGAACGGCATCGGGGAGAGCTTGACGCCCTCGCGCGCGGCGAACGCGTCCTTGGCCCGGGCGCGCAGACGCATCAGGCGGGTCACGTCGACCTCGACCACCGAGGACAGCTGGGCCTGCTCGTGCAGGGCCTTGACCATGTTGTCGCCGATGACCTTGCGGATGCGGGGCATCTTGACGGTCTGGCCGCGCAGCGGGGAGACCTCGAGCGTCGGGGCCTTCTTCGCGGCGGGGGCCGGCGCGGCGGCCTGGGCCGGGGCGGCCGCGGAGGCCTTCGCGGCCTCGGCGGCGGCGACCACGTCCTGCTTGCGGATCCGCCCGCCGACGCCGGTGCCCTTGACCGAGCCCAGGTCGACGCCGTGCTCGGCGGCGAGCTTGCGCACCAGCGGGGTGACGTAGGCGCCCTCGTCGCTCGCCTGGCCGGCGGGCGCCGCGGGGGCGGCCGGGGTGACCGGGGCGGGCGCGGGAGCCGGGGCCGCGGGCTGCGCCGGAGCCGCCGGCTGGGCCGGGGCCGGAGCGGCGGCGGCCGGAGCGGCGGGCTGCGCCGGGGCCGGAGCGGCGGCGGGCTGGGCCGGGGCGGCCGGGGCCTCGGGCGCGGCGGGCTGCGCCGGAGCCGGGGCAGCGGCGGCGGGCTCCGGAGCCGGAGCGGCCGGGGCGGCGGCCGGGGCGGCACCCGGGGCGCCGATGACGGCCAGCTTGGCGCCGACCTCGGCGGTCTCGTCCTCGCCGACCACGATCTCCAGCAGCACACCGGAGGTGGGCGCCGGGATCTCGGTGTCGACCTTGTCCGTGGAGACCTCGAGCAGCGGCTCGTCGGCCTCGACGGAGTCGCCGACCGACTTCAGCCAGCGGGTGACGGTGCCCTCGGTGACGGACTCGCCGAGCGCGGGCAGGACCACGTCCGTGCCCTCGGCGGAACCGCCGCCGGACGCGGCCTCGGCGCTGGGCGCCGGCGCCGGGGCGGACTGCTCGGTGGAGGGCTGCGCGGCCGGGGCCGGCTCGGGGGCCGGCGGGGCGACCTCCTGGGCGGCCGGCGCCTGCTCGGCGGCGGGGGCCTGCTCGGCGGCCGGGGCGCCGGTGCCGTCGTCGATCACGGCCAGCTCGGCGCCGACCTCGACGGTCTCGTCCTCGGCGACCTTGATGGAGGCCAGGACGCCCGCGGCGGGGGAGGGGATCTCGGTGTCGACCTTGTCGGTGGAGACCTCGAGCAGCGGCTCGTCGGCCTCGACGCGCTCACCCTCGGCCTTCAGCCAGCGGGTGACAGTGCCCTCGGTGACGCTCTCGCCGAGCGCCGGAAGGGTTACGGAAACCGCCATGGTTTCGGTTGCTCCTAACGAATTGCGGAAGTCTGTGTCGTCGCGTGGGACGTGGCGCGACCGAGGGTCAGTCGTGCGCGTGGAGCGGCTTGCCGGCCAGGGCCAGGTGGGCCTCGCCGAGCGCCTCGTTCTGCGTCGGGTGGGCGTGGATGAGCTGGGCGACCTCGGCCGGCAGCGCCTCCCAGTTGTAGATCAGCTGGGCCTCGCCGACCTGCTCGCCCATGCGGTCGCCGACCATGTGGACGCCGACCACGGCACCGTCCTTGACCTGGACGAGCTTGATCTCGCCCGCGGTCTTGAGGATCTTGCTCTTGCCGTTGCCCGCCAGGTTGTACTTCAGAGCGACGACCTTGTCCGCGCCGTAGATCTCCTTGGCCTTGGCCTCGGTGATGCCGACGGAGGCGACCTCCGGGTGGCAGTACGTCACCCGCGGGACACCGTCGTAGTCGATCGGGACGGTCTTGAGACCGGCCAGACGCTCCGCCACCAGGATGCCCTCGGCGAAGCCGACGTGCGCGAGCTGGAGCGTGGGGACCAGGTCACCGACGGCGGAGACGGTCGGGACGTTGGTGCGCATGTACTCGTCGACGAGGACGTAGCCGCGGTCCATGGCGACCCCGGCCTCCTCGTAGCCGAGGCCCTGCGAGACCGGGCCGCGGCCGATGGCGACGAGCAGGACCTCGGCCTCGAACTCCTTGCCGTCGGCGAGGGTGACCTTGACGCCGTCCTGCGTGTACTCGGCCTTCTGGAAGAAGGTGCCGAGGTTGAACTTGATGCCCCGCTTGCGGAACGCGCGCTCCAGGAGCTTGGAGGAGTTCTCGTCCTCGACGGGGACGAGGTGCTTCAGGCCCTCGACGATCGTGACGTCGGTGCCGAAGGACTTCCACGCGGAGGCGAACTCGACGCCGATGACACCGCCGCCCAGGATGATCGCGGACTTGGGCACGCGGTCCAGGACGAGGGCGTGGTCGGAGGAGATGATGCGGTTGCCGTCGATCTCCAGGCCCGGCAGCGACTTCGGCACGGAGCCGGTCGCCAGCAGGACGTGGCGGCCCTGGATCCGCTGACCGCCCACGTCGACGGAGGTGGGGGAGGACAGCCGGCCCTCGCCCTCGATGTACGTCACCTTGCGGGAGGCGACCAGACCCTGCAGACCCTTGTAGAGGCCCGAGATCACGTCGTCCTTGTACTTGTGCACACCGGCGATGTCGATGCCCTCGAAGGAGGCCTTGACGCCGAACTGCTCGCTCTCGCGGGCCTGGTCGGCGATCTCGCCCGCGTGCAGCAGGGCCTTGGTGGGGATGCAACCCCGGTGCAGGCAGGTGCCGCCGACCTTGTCCTTCTCGATCAGGGCGACGTCCAGGCCCAGCTGCGCCCCGCGCAGGGCCGCGGCGTAACCACCGCTACCACCGCCGAGGATCACTAGGTCGAAAACGGTGCTGGCGTCGTTCGCCACGTCACGTCCTCCATGCATGTGCGCCACGCCGGTCGTCGCTGACCGGTCGGCGGCTGGTGTCCGGCCGCTCTAGGTTTCGGCCCTGTGGGTGGGGCCCTGTCCTGCCGAGCCCCATCTTCGCACTTGTCGAACCCCGACGAGACGCGGGGCCGGGGTGTGAGACACAGCACGTCCCCGCCTGACGAGTGCCGCACCGGAGGCGGAAAGGGGCGCGGGGAACTGCGCGAACAGCTCCCCACGCCCCTGCTCCCGCCCGGTCACGGACGGGCCCGGCCCGGTGGGCGGGCGTCAGCCCAGGTCGCCGGCCGCCGTCAGCTCCGCCAGCCGCACCAGCGTGCGCACGGCCGTGCCGGTGCCGCCCTTGGGCGTGTAGCCGAAGGGCCCGCCCTCGTTGAACGCCGGGCCCGCGATGTCGAGGTGCGCCCAGGTGATGCCCTCGCCCACGAACTCCCGCAGGAAGAGGCCGGCGACCAGCCCGCCGCCCATGCGCTCACCCATGTTCGCGATGTCGGCGGTGGGCGACTCCATGCCCTTGCGCAGGTGCTCGGGCAGCGGCATCGGCCAGGCCGGCTCGCCGACCTCCTCCGCGGCCTCGTGCACGGTGGTGCGGAACGCGTCGTCGTTGGCCATGATCCCGAAGGTCCGGCTGCCCAGCGCGAGCATCATGGCGCCGGTCAGCGTCGCCACGTCCACGATCGCGTCCGGGGCCTCCTGCGAGGCCGCCCACAGCGCGTCGGCGAGCACCAGCCGCCCCTCGGCGTCGGTGTTGAGCACCTCCACGGTCTTGCCGCTGTACATCCGCAGGACGTCACCCGGACGGACGGCGGTGCCGGACGGCATGTTCTCCGCGAGCGCCAGCCAGCCGGTGACGTTCACCTCCAGGCCGAGCCGCGCGGCGGCGACGACGGCGGCGAACACGGCGGCCGCGCCGCTCATGTCGCACTTCATCGTCTCGTTGTGCCCGGCGGGCTTCAGCGAGATGCCGCCCGAGTCGTAGGTGATGCCCTTGCCGACGAACGCCAGGTGCTTGTCCGCCTTGGAGTGCGTGTACGACAGCTTCACCAGGCGCGGCGTCGCGGCGGACCCGCCGCCGACGCCCAGGATGCCGCCGTAGCCGCCCTTGACGAGCGCCTTCTCGTCGAGCACCTGCACCTTCAGGCCGTGCTGCTTGCCCGCCGACGAGGCGATCGCGGCGAACGCCTCGGGGGTGAGGTCGTTCGGCGGCATGTTGATCAGGTCGCGGGCGCGGTTGAGCTCCTCGCAGACGGCGACGGCCCGGGCCAGCGCCCCCTTGTGCGCGGCGTCGCGCGGCTTCGCGCCGAGCAGCACGGCGTCGGCGAGCGGCGCCTTGCCGTTCTTGGCCTTGCCGCCGCCGTTGTCCTTGTAGGTGTCGAAGGAGTACGCGCCGAGCAGCACGCCCTCCGCGATCGCGCCGACGTCGCCCGCGTCCGTGACCGGCAGCGCGAAGGCGGCCTTCTTGGCGCCGGTGAGGGCGCGCGCGGCCGCGCCGGCCGCCTTGCGCAGGGCCTCGGGGTCGAAGGAGGCGTCCGCCTCGGGCTCCCCGCCCAGCCCCACCGCCACCACGAGCGGTGCCTTGAAGCCGGCCGGGGCGGGCACCTTCGTCACCTCGCCCTCGGCGCCGGACGCGCCGAGGGTGTCCAGGACGGCGGCGAGCCGGCCGTCGTAGGCCTTGTCCACGGCCTCGGCGCCCGGTGCGACGACCGGGCCCTTCGCGGCCTTGGCGACACCGATCACGATCGCGTCGGCCCGCAGGCCGGGCGCCGCGGCGGTGCTGAGAGTGAGAGCAGTCACGGTGGTGGGATCTCGCTTCCGATGTGAAGTTGCGTGGCCGAAAAGTGTGGGTCGACCGGCCCGGGAGCCGACCCTAGAGCCGGGCCGGGGGTGCGGTCGCACGCGGGGTGCGTCCCACCGGCGCGGCGAACCGGCGGGAACGAACTCCGCAGGAGGAGCGTACGCGCGCGTGCCCGTGCACTCCTTCCCGGGAGTGTTCACCCCTGTGTGGCGCCTTGGCCACCCGGTGATCCTCGCACCGTCCGGCGGGTGACACGCCGTGGGGGAGACGGCCGGTGCACCGGCCGCCCGCGTGGGGTCGGCCCTCAGCCGCCCAAGGTGAGGGCGACCAGCGCGGCGGTGGCGGCCGTCTCCGCGACGCCGCCGAAGACGTCCCCGGTCACCCCGCCGAAGCGGCGCACGCAGCGGCGCAGCAGCAGCTCGGCGACGACCGCTGCGGCCAGCAGCGCGAGCGGCGTGCGCACGGCGTCGGCGGCGCCGAGCAGGGCCCCCGCGACGGCCGCCCCGGCCGCGCAGCCCGCGGCCACGGCGAGTGCGCCCGGCACCGGCACCACCCCCGCGACGGCCGCCCCGAGCCCCTCCGGGCGCGCGGCCGGCACTCCGGCGCGCGCGGCGAGCGTGAGCGCCAGCCGGGCGGCGACCGCGCCGACGACGGCCGCGAGGGCACCGCGCGCCCAGGAGTCGCCGTACAACCGGTCCAGCGCGGCCACCTGGGCCAGCAGCACCAGGACGAGGGTGACTACCCCGAACGGCCCGATGTCGGACTGCTTCATGATCCGTAGGGCGTCCTCGGCGGGCCGGCTGCTGCCCAGCCCGTCGGCGGTGTCGGCCAGCCCGTCCAGGTGCAGGCCCCGGGTGAGCGCGGCGGGCACCGCCACCGAGGCGACGGCGGCGAGCAGCGGGCCCGCGCCCAGCGCGAGCAGCAGCAGGCCGAGCCCGGCGGACGCGGTGCCGACGACCAGCCCGGCCACGGGCGCGCCCAGCATGCCCCCGCGGGCCGCCGCACGGTCCCAGCGGTGCACCCGGACGGGGAGCACGGTGAGGGTGCCGAAGGCGAAGCGGAGGCCGTCGAACGACGAGGTCGGCGGGGTCTCGGTCACCGGCGCAGGCTACCGGCCGCTCGGGCGGAGACCGCGGGGGGTCCGGACTAAAGTGCGCGTATGGGACATTGGTTGCAGCGCAACATCGTCGAGCCGGGCAAGCTGCCGCTGCTCCTCGCCCTCGCCTCCTTCGTCCTCACCTTCCTGGTCACCCGGCTGATCACCCGGCTCATCCGGGCCGGCAAGGGTCCGTTCGGCAACGTCCAGGCGGGCGGGGTGCACATCCACCACGTGGTCCCGGGCATCGTGCTCACCGTCATCGGCGGCTTCGCCGCGGTCGCCGGCGGGCAACACGGCTTCGGCTCGTGCGCCGCCGCGGTCGTCTTCGGCATCGGCGCCGGGCTGGTCCTGGACGAGTTCGCCCTGATCCTCCACCTCGACGACGTCTACTGGAGCGAGGAGGGCCGCAAGAGCGTCGAGGTCGTGGTGGTCACGGCCGCCCTCGGCGGGCTGCTGCTGCTCGGCTTCTCCCCGTTCGGGGTCAACGACCTGTCCCAAGGGGAACTCCAGGACCGCGGCTCGGTCGTCGCCAGCGTCGCCGGCAACTTCCTGCTGTCCCTGGTGGCCCTGTTCAAGGGCAAGCTGCGCACCGCCCTGTTCGGCGTGATCGTCCCCTTCGTCGCCCTGGTCGGCGCGATCCGGCTGGCCCGCCCCGGGTCCCTGTGGGCCCGCCGCTTCTACGGCCGCCGCCCGCGCGCCCGCGCCAAGTCGCAGCTGCGCGCCTACCGCCACGACCGGCGCTGGGCCCGCCCGCGCCGCGCGCTGGAGGACTGGCTGGGCGGCAAACCCGACCCGGTCCCGCTCGACCGGGGCCGCTGACGCGCCCCGCACGGCGCGCACCGCCGACGCGCCCCGCACAGCGCGTACAGCACCAGCACCGCCGCGATGGCCGCCAGGTGCTCCCGGCCGGCCAGGTTCTCCTTCACCAGCACCTCGGCCACCATCGCGAGGGCCACCGCGCCGGCCGTCACCCGGGCGCCGTAGCGCAGCGCCACGACCACCGCGAGCCCCACCACCGCGGCCGACGGCCCGGTGTCCACCACGCGCGCGTCCGAGGCGGGCAGCCCCAGCGGGTGCCCCGGGCCGAGGGCGATGCCCAGGCGCGCGTAGAGGGTCCCGGCCAGCGTGGCGGCGTACGCCACCGCGAGCGTGCGCCACCGGCCCAGGCAGACCTCGGCGATCCCGAACACCAGCAGCACCTGGACCAGCGCCCCCCACACCGGCAGGTCGGGCGCCGGCACGAACAGCGACAGGGGTGTGCGCAGCAGGGCGAGCCACAGCGGGTCCTCCGCCCGCACCGCCCCCAGGTCGTGCACCGCGCGCATCCCCCACGGCCACTGCTGGGCGAGGTGCAGCACGCCCGTCAGGCACACCGCGCCGAGCGTCATCGCGACCGCCGCCGCGCGCCGCTCGGCGAGCCCGGCGCGCACGGTGTCGTACAGCCGCCCCCACTCGGCGCGGGCCCAGCGGGCGGCCGTGGTCATCCGCGCCGCTCCAGGCGGCCCCGCCCCGGCCGCTCCGGCAGCCCCGGCAGTTCGAGGAACCCTTCCGCGCGGGCCGACGCGAGGCCGATGCGGGGCAGGTCGGCGCTCTTCTCGAACAGCAGGAACCGCGGCTCCCAGATGGGCCGGTACTTGGCGTTGGCGCGGTACAGCGACTCGATCTGCCACCAGCGCGAGAAGAAGCTGAGCAGGGACCGCCACAACCGCAGCACCGGCCCGGCGCCCAGGCGGGCACCGCGCTCGAACACCGAGCGGAACATCGCGAAGTTGAGCGAGACCTGGGTGACGCCGAACGCCGGGCACCCGCGCAGCAGTTCGATGACCATGAACTCCATCAGCCCGTTGGCGGGGTGGGCGACGTCCCGGTCACGGCGCATCAGGTCCAGGGAGAGGCCCCGCGGCCCCCACGGCACGAACGACAGCAGCGCCTTCGGGCGGCCCTCGGCGTCGGCGCACTCGACCATCACGCACCGCCCGTCCTCCGGGTCCCCGAGCCGGCCGAGCGCCATGCTGAAGCCCCGTTCGGTGGCCCCGTCCCGCCACGCGTCGGCCCGCCGCACCAGGGCCCGGAGCTCGTCGGCGGGGATGTCCTCGTGCCGCCGGACCCGCACCGTGTACCCGGCCCGCCGCACCCGGTTGTACGCCTGCCGCACGGTGCGCATGGCCCGCCCCTCCAGGGTGAACTCGGCGACCTCCACGATCGCCTCGTCCCCGAGCTCCAGGGCGTCGAGCCCGTGCCGGGCGAAGACGGTGCCGGCCTCCTCGCCCGCGCCCATCACGGCCGGGATCCAGCCGTGCGCCCGCGCCTCGTCCAGCCAGGGCCCGATCGCCCCCGGCCACGCCTCGGGGTCCCCGAGCGGGTCCCCGGAGGCCAGCGACACCCCGCCGACGACGCGGTAGGTGACGGCGGCCTTGCCGGTCGCCGACCAGATCACGCTCTTGTCCCGGCGCAGCGCGAAGTACCCGAGCGAGTCCCGCTCCCCGTGCCGCTCCAGCAGCTCCCGCAGCCGCTTCTCGTCCTCGTGGCCGAGCGGGTCGACCGCGCGCCGGGAGCGGAACGCGGCGTACAGGACGGCCAGGACCAGGACGGTGCTCAGCACGTTCACGGTCACGTCGACCCAGGTGGGCGGGGCGATGCCCGGGGTGTGCCGCTCGTCGGACACGACCGAGACCAGCCGCAGCGTGCCGTACCACCAGCGCCCGGCGAACGTCGAACGCGCCGCGTCCGGCGCCCGGTTGGTGACCGTGACGAGCAGCGCGGCCAGCAGCGAGGCCCCCAGCAGACCGCACCCGGCGACGAGCGCCGCGAGCCGCGGGTTGGCCCGGTCGCCCTTGGCGTAGAACTCGCCGCGCCCGGCGAGCAGCGTGGCCACGAAGCCGGCGGTCAGCGCCAGCGACACCCAGTTCTGCGGGTACCGGCGGACCTCCGGGAACGCCATGGCGACCGCGAACAGCGCGAGGAACGCCCCGCTGAGCACGAGGTTCAAGATCCACGCGGCCCGCTTGCGGCGGCGCATCGTGACGGCGAGGAACGCGGCGAAGACACCCGAGGCGAAGCCGGCCGTCAGCAGGTACGGCGTGAACAGGTTCTCCTGGTTGTGCCGGCGCACGTCCTGCCCGAGGGAGACCCAGCCCGCGCTCAGGAAGTTGACGAAGGCGACGGCCCGCAGGTACCACACCGCGAGCGCGGCGGACCGCCTCGGGAGGGGACGGCGGTCGGGGCGGGGGGCGTGACGGTCTCCCATGGTGGGCGATCATATGGGCCGGTTCGACCTATTCATCTGATTCGCCCGAATCACACCTCCGCCGCGCCCCTCCCGCCGACCGTCACGCCGGAGCCCTGTGAAGTCCTACGTGAAGTCCTCCATGGAATCCTTCACCGGCTCCCCGCCGGGTTCGTCCGTGCGCTCCGGCAGCTCCGCCGCCAGCGCGGCGGCGGCCCGGACCAGCGGGAGCGCCAGCAGGGCGCCCGCGCCCTCGCCCACCCGCACGCCCTGGTCCAGCAGCGGCTCCAGCGCCATCCGGTCCAGCGCCTTGGCCTGCCCCGGCTCGCCACTGCTGTGGCCGGCCAGCCACCAGTCCGGCGCCCGGAACGCGATCCGCTGCCCCACCAGCGCACAGGCGGCCGCAACCACGCCGTCCAGGACGACCGGCACCTTGCGCACCGCGCACTGCAGGAGGAAGCCCGTCATGGCGGCGAGGTCCGCCCCGCCCACCGCCGCCAGCAGCTGGAGCTGGTCCCCGAGCACCGGCCGGGCCCGCCGCAGCGCGTCCCGGATCGCCGCGCACTTGCGCATCCACGCCAGGTCGTCGATCGCCAGCCCGCCCCGCCCGGTCACCACCGAGGCGTCGGTCCCGCACAGCGCGGCCACCAGCACCCCGGCCGCCGTGGTCCCGCCGACGCTCACGTCCCCGAGCACCACGAGGTCCGTCCCGGAGTCCGCCTCCTCGTCCGCCACCGCCACGCCCGCCCGGAAGGCCGCCTCCGCCTCCTCCGGGGTGAGCGCGTCCTCGACGTCGATCCGCCCGCTGCCGCGCCGCACCCGGTGCCGTACGACGTCCGCCGGGAACGCGTCCGGGGCGCAGTCCAGCGCCATGTCCACCACGCGCACCGGCACGTCGAGCCGCCGCGCCAGCACCGCGACCGGACGGCCGCCCGCCAGGATCTCCCGCACCAGCTCGGCGGCGGACCCGGCCGGCCGCGCCGAGACGCCGAGCTCGGCGACGCCGTGGTCGCCGGCGAACAGCACCACCCGCGGCCGCTCGACCGGCCGCACGGGCACGGAACCCTGCGCCGCGGCCAGCCACTCACCCAGGTCGTCGAGGCGCCCGAGCGACCCGGGCGGCACGATCAGACGCTCCCGGCGCGCCTCCGCGTCGCGGCGCACCCCGCCGTCGGGACGCTCGATCAGATCGGTGAAGTCGTCGAGATTCAGCGAGCTCATTCGCCGAACAGTACCGGCACCGGTCGAACGGCCCCGCGCCACGGGCCCGGCCCGCGACCGCGACATCTTTGCACCCGTCAGCGGCATCCCATACGTTCCCTTTTGACGCCCTTGGCGTGATTGCTCTGATCGCTCCGATTGATGTGATTGTTCGGTTGTTGTGCTCGCCTGCCTTCCTCCTGCCGGGAGTCGCCGATGCCCGCACGGCCCATCCACGAGCCCCGCCGCGACGACTGCCCCTGGTGCGGTTCGAAGCGGCTGCGCACCCGGCTGCGCACGCCCGACCTGCGACTCGGCCGGCCGGGCACGTTCACGGTCGACGCCTGCGAGGACTGCGCCCACACCTTCCAGAACCCGCGCCTGACCCCGGAGGGCCTCGCCCTGTACGGCAGCACGGCCGCGGAGGAGCCCGCCGACACCCGGCGCCTGCGCGCGGTGGCGCGGACGGTGCTGCGCCACGTCACGGAACCGGAGAGCTGGCTGGACGTCGGCACGGGCGAGGGGCGCTTCCCCGAGGCCGCCCGGGAGGTGTTCCCGTACACGTCGTTCGACGGGCTGGACCCGACGGCGAGGGTGGTGCGGGCGCGGGACGCGGAACGGGTCGAGGAGGCCCACGTGGGGTCGCTGACCGACCCGCGGGTGCTGGCCGGGCTGCGCGGCCGCTACGACGTGGTGAGCATGCTGCACCACCTGGAGCACACCCGCGACCCCCGGCACGAACTGTGGGCGGCGCGCACCGCGCTGCGGCCGGGCGGCCTGCTGCTCCTCGAACTCCCGGACCCGGCCAGCGCGTCGGCGGACCTGCTGGGCAAGTGGTGGCCGTCCTACGACCAGCCCCGCCACCTGCACCTGATCCCGCTGCCCAACCTCCGCGCGGAGCTGGCCGCCCAGGGCTGGCACGTCCTCGGGACGGACCGCCGCGCGGCCCACGTCCCCCGGGACCTGACGGCGGCCACGGCGCTCTACCTGACCCGCAAGGGCTTCCTCGCGCCCGCCGCACCGCTGCTGACCCTGGCCAGGGCGGCCGACCACACCCTGTCCCCGGCGGCCCGCCGCACCCGCTTCGCCAACGCCTACCGGGTCATCGCCCGCAAGGAGAACGGCCGCTGACGACCCGTCATCCGGCACCGCACCCCGCCCCTCCCCGCACGGCGACCGGAGCGGCCGCTCACCCCCGCAGCACCAGCGCCTGGCCCGCCACCACCAGCACCACCTGCTCGCACTCCGACGCCACCGCGGCGTTCAGGCGCCCCAGTTCGTCGCGGTAGCGCCGTCCCGACGCGGTCGCCGGCACGATCCCGGAGCCGACCTCGTTGGAGACGAGGACCACCGTGCGCCGGGCCGACCGCACGGCCGCCGCGAGCGCGGCCACCCGCTCGCGCAGCTCCCGCTCGCCGCCGTCCGCCCACAGCGCGTCGTCCCACGCCCCGACGGCGTCCATCGCGTCCGTCAGCCACAGCGACAGGCAGTCGATCAGCACCGGCGGCCCGTCCTCGGCGAGCAGCGGCACCAGGTCGCACGTCTCACGGGTGCGCCACGACCCCGGCCGCCGCTCCCGGTGCGCGGCCACCCGCGCCGTCCACTCGGTGTCCCCGCCGCGCGAACCGCCCGTCGCGACGTAGACCACCCCGGGGAACGACTCCAGCCGCCGCTCGGCCTCCACCGACTTGCCCGACCGGGCCCCGCCCAGCACCAGCGTCCGCCGCGGCACGTCGGGCACGGCGGTCGCGCTCCCGTGCGCGCCGGCCGTCAGCGTCGTCCCGTCCGCCACCGCCCGCGCCCCGGCGGCGGCGAGCCGGCGCCGCAGCTCCGCGCCCGGCGGCACGTCGTGGTCCAGGTGCACGGCGACCACGTCGGTACCGGGGCCCACCGCGCCCACCGCCCGCAGCCTCGCCAGCGCGTCCGGCCGCCCCACCACGTCCAGCAGCACCAGGTCGTACCGCCCGGCCGCACCGGAGCCCTCCTCCAGGCCGGCCGGCGAGCCGCCCGGCGGCAGGTACAGCAGCCGCTGCCCGTCCGGGCCGTTCACCGCGTACCCCGTGCCGCCCGCGTCCAGCGCCACCGCCCGCACCCGGTGGCCCGTCAGCACCGCCAACTCCCGCCCGTCCGGGACCCGCCCCGGCTGCGGCAGCCCGGCCGGCACCTCCACCGCCGGACCGTCGTGCGGGTGCGACAGCAGCACCTGCCGTACGCCGCCCAGCGAGCGCCCGGCCCGCGCGGCCGCGAACGCCGCGCCCGGGGTGAGGTCGAGCAGCAGCACCCCGTCCACGAGCACCGAGGCCGCCGCCCGCGCGTGCTCCCCGGGCGAGGCCGCGCACACCGCGCAGGGACAGTCGGGGCGGGGCAGTCCCGCCGGGGCACCGGTACCGAGCAGAGTCACGTCCACGCCCCGATTTTCGCGTGTCGCCGCAGGTCTTGCGCATCCGGCTAGGCTGCCAGCAGGAGCCGGACCAAGATCCGGCTTCTGCTCTGCACGTGTTCACACCAGGGAGGCGTACATGGCGGCATGGACGTGGCGGTTCGAGAAGACCGACGGGACGGAGGTCCAGCCCGCGGTGGAGCCCGAGGAGTTCACCACGCAGGGGGACGCCGAGTCCTGGATCGGCGAGCACTGGAAGGACCTGCTGGCGGGCGGTGCCGACCAGGTGCGGCTGTTCGAGGACGCCACGGAGATCTACGGCCCGATGAGCCTGCACGCCGAAGGGTCCTGAGCCCCCGTCGGACGGCGGCGGGGACGGCCGCGGCCACCCCCGGTCGACCGGGGCGGTCCACCGCCCCGCCGCCTACTGCGCGCCCAGCGTGACGTCGACGGTCCGCTCGGCGCCGTCGCGGACGAACGTCACCTTCGTCCGCTGCCCCGGCCGGTCCGCCGCCAGCGCCTCCGACAGCGAGGTGATGTCGGTGATGTCGGTGTCACCCAGCCGGGTGATGACGTCGCCGGGCCGGATGCCCGCCCCGTCGGCCGCGCCACCGTCCTTCACGTCGACCACCGCCACCCCGGCGGCCCGGAACGAGCCGTCGACGAACGTGCGGCCGGTGATGCCGAGCGCGGCCCGGCCCGAGTCGGTGACCTTGCCGTCCCTGACGATCTGGCCGGCCACCCGCTCCACCATCGACGCCGGGATCGCGAACCCGATGCCCGGCGCCGCGCCGCTGCCCAGGCCCGGGTCGACCGCCGCGAGCGTCGGGATGCCGATGACCTGCCCGTCCAGGTCGACCAGCGCGCCCCCGCTGTTGCCGGGGTTGATGGCCGCGGACGTCTGCACCATGTTCGGGAGGGTGGCCCCCGTGCCGCCGTCCGAGCCGCCCTCACTGACCGTCCGGCCGGTCGCCGACACGATGCCCTGCGTCACGCTCGACGCGAGCCCCAGCGGCGAACCCATGGCCAGCACGATCTGTCCCACGGCGACCTTCGCCGAGTCCCCGAAGCGCGCCGCCCGCAGTCCCTCGGGCACCTCGTCGAGCTTGACGACGGCGAGGTCCTGGGCGGGGTAGGAGGAGACCAGCGTGGCGCTCAGCGGGTCCTTGCTGTTGGCGGTGGTCACCGTGAAGGTCTTCGCGTCGCCGACGACGTGCGCGTTGGTGACGATGTGCCCCGCGGTGTCGTACACGACCCCGGACCCCAGGTCCGAGGCCGCCTGGATCTGCACCACCGACGGCAGCACGTCCTTGATCACGCGCTGGTAGTCGGCCTGGAGGTCGTCACCGGACCGCGCGACGGGTACGGCCGCCTGCCGCGTGGTGTCCTTCCGCGCCCCCGACGACGGCCCGGACCCGGAGCACGCGGACAGCAGGGCCAGCGAGCAGACCAGCGCGACGACGGCGACCGGCCGCGGACCTCGCGGGCGAGCGGGGCGGAGGCGGGGAAGGTCCATGCCCCGAGTCTCCTGGCGGCCACCCGCCCCGTCCCCCGGGGTTCACCCGGACGAGGGGGCCGGGGCCCGCGACGCGGGGATGCTCCGGACGACAGGCCCCAGGGGGGTGTCTAGCCCCGCACCCCGCACAAGTGCAGCAGCGCCGCCACCCCGCGGTAGGGGTCCGTCTTGCCGGCCCGTTCCTCCGCCGCCAGCAGCGTCTCCAGGTCGGCCGGCGGCTCGGTGCCGTCCGGCGCGGTGTCGGTGAACACCCGCACCCCGTACCAGGTGTGCAGCGGCGCGCCGATCCCCGCGAGGGTGTCGGTCAGCGCGGCCCGCCGGTCGGCCCGGGCGTCCACGCCCAGGCGGTTCCGGTAGGAGACGTCGTCGAAGGCGCCCAGGGCGCCCGCCCAGTCGCCGGACAGTCCCGCGCGCATCGCCAGCGCGTCGCCGTTGCGCACCAGCAGCGACAGCAGGCCGCCGGGCGCGAGCACCCGGGCCAGCCCCGCGAGCAGGGCGTCCGGGTCCTGGAGGTACATCAGCACCCCGTGGCAGAGCACCACGTCGAAGCTGCCCGGCAGGAAGTGCGCGCCCGTCTCGCGGCCGTCGCCCTCGATGATCCGCATCCGCTCCCGGATGCCCTCCGGCTCCCCGGACAGCGCCGCACGGGCCGCCGCGATCATCGTGGCGTCCTGCTCCAGCCCGGTCACCTGGTGCCCCAGCCGGGCCAGCCGCAGCGCCTGCGTGCCCTGGCCCATGCCGACGTCCAGCACGCGCAGCCGCTGCCCGACGGGGAACCGCCCGGCTATCTGCTCGTCGAGCTGCCGGGCCACCAGCTCCTGCCGTACGACCTCGCGCAGCCCGCCGAGACCGTTCAGCCAGGCGTCGGCGGCCCCCCCGGTGAACGACGTCGTGCTCAGGGCCGCTCTCCGCGCTTGACCTGCGGCTTGGGCAGCCGGAGCCGGCGCATCTGGAGCGAGCGCATCAGCGCGTAGGCGATGACGCCCTTGCGGTTGTCGGTCGGGAAGCGCTCCCTGAGTGCCTTGCGCAGCCGGAAACCGCTGAGGATCGAGTCCAGCACGATGAGGACGATCACCACGAGCCACAGCAGCAGCGCGATGTTCTGCAGCGAGCCCACGGGGACGATGCTGAGGACCAGGATGACCACGGCCATCGGCAGGAAGAACTCGGCCATGTTGAACCGCGAGTCGATCCAGTCGCGCGCGAACTTGCGGACCGGGCCCTTGTCGCGGGCCGGCAGGTACCGCTCGTCACCGCCCGCCAGTGCCTGACGCTGCCGCTCCAACTGGGCGCGGCGCTCCTCGCGCTGACGCTTGGCGGCGTCCTTGCGCGTCAGCGACGTGTTGGCGACGCTGCGGCGCTGGGACTGGGCCTCGTTGCGCTTGGGTGTGGGCCGGCCCTTGGGGGCCTGCGGGTCACGGGTCTGCTTGGAGTCGGTCACCGTCGCCTTCGCGGCGAGCGGGGCCTTCTCTTCCTTGGCACGGCTACGGAACACAAAACCCAAGGGTAAGGGCTCCCGGGCATGGACCCCAGCCCCGCGGGGAACGATCCGGCAACGCCGGTCGTCGTAAAGGGACAGAGCGGATGGAGCGGATGAAGGGGACCCGTCACGCGGGGACCACTCGGGGATCACCTACTCCTCACGCCGGAGCAGGAGCCCACCGCAGTCGTCCTCGGGGATGAGCGCATCGTCCCCGAACAGTGCGTCAATGGAAGCAGGGCCCGTACTGTGGGTTCTGTCGCAGAGCTGGAGCCGGAGTCCGTCAGAAGGGGGCGCGCGAAGCCCATGAGCGGTGTCATGAAGCGTATGGGGATGATCTTCCGCGCGAAGGCGAACAAGGCCCTTGACCGGGCCGAGGACCCGCGCGAGACCCTCGATTACTCGTACCAGAAGCAGCTGGAACTGCTCCAGAAGGTCCGCCGCGGCGTCGCCGACGTGGCCACCAGCCGCAAGCGCCTGGAACTCCAGCTGAACCAGCTCCAGCAGCAGTCGTCCAAGCTGGAGGACCAGGGCCGCAAGGCGCTGGCGCTCGGCCGCGAGGACCTGGCCCGGGAGGCCCTGTCCCGCAAGGCGGCGCTCCAGCAGCAGGTCACCGACCTCGAGACGCAGCACGCCACGCTCCAGGGCGAGGAGGAGAAGCTCACCCTGGCGGCCCAGCGGCTGCAGGCCAAGGTGGACGCCTTCCGCACCAAGAAGGAGACCATCAAGGCCACCTACACCGCGGCCCAGGCGCAGACCCGCATCGGCGAGGCGTTCTCCGGCATCTCCGAGGAGATGGGCGACGTGGGGCTGGCGATCCAGCGGGCCGAGGACAAGACGGCCCAGCTCCAGGCCCGCGCCGGCGCGATCGACGAGCTGCTGGCCTCCGGCGCCCTGGACGACCCGTCCGGCATGCACAAGGACGACATCCAGGCCGAGCTGGACCGCCTCTCCGGCGGTACGGACGTGGAGCTGGAGCTCCAGCGCATGAAGGCCGAGCTGGCCGGGGGCACCTCCGCCGACCGCCAGGCCATCGAGGGCGGCCAGGGGCAGCAGCAGCCCCAGCAGCAGCCCCAGGACACCCCGCGCTTCGACAAGCAGTAGCAGCCACCCAGCAGCCCGGCACTGGCCGAGGACAGGGCCGGGCAGCAGGCCCACGCCGAGGAGGGCGACATGATCGTACGGATCATGGGGGAGGGGCAGGTGGAGCTGGACGACTCCCGCCTCACCGAGCTGAACGAGCTGGACGACGAGCTCCTGGCCGAGCTGGAGCGCGGTGACGAGGCCGGCTTCCGCCGCACCCTCACCGCGCTGCTGGACGCGGTCCGCCGGCTCGGCACACCCCTGCCGGACGACTCCCTGGAACCCTCCGGGCTGATCCTGCCGTCCCCGGACGCCGGCCTGGAGGAGGTCCGGGAGATGCTCAGCGACGACGGGCTGATCCCGGGCTGAGGGGGCCCCGGGGAGCGGGCGCCGGGACGTACTGTTCCTCCGTGAGCACTCTGGACCGCGCCCGGTGCACCGTCAGGGCCCACCCCCTCGCCCTGGACGCGTCCGTCGCGGCGGGCGTCCTGGTGTGCATGGTGGCCGGCTCCTTCGTCGACCCGCGCGGCGACAACGGCGCCGTGTGGGGCGTGCGCAGCCCCGCCCCGCTCAGCCTGCTGCTGATCACCGTCGGCGCGGTGGCCCTCGTCTTCCGCCGCAGCGCCCCCCTGACGGTCCTCGCCGTCACCGGCACCGTCTCCGTCGTCGAGTGCGTCACCGGCGACCCCCGCGCCCCGGTCGCGATGTCCGCGGTGGTCGCCCTCTACACCGTCGCCTCCACCACCGACCGCGCCACCACCTGGCGGGCGGGTCTGCTCACCATGACCGTGCTGACCGGCGCCGCGATGCTCTCCGGGCCGCTGCCCTGGTACGCGCAGGAGAACATCGCGATCCTCGCCTGGACCGGGATCGGCGCGACCGCCGGGGACGCGGTCCGCAGCCGCCGGGCCGTCGTCCAGGCCATGCGGGAACGCGCCGAGCGCGCCGAACGCACCCGCGAGGAGGAGGCCCGCCGCCGGGTCGCCGAGGAGCGGCTGCGCATCGCCCGCGACCTGCACGACGTCGTCGCCCACCACATCGCCCTGGTCAACGTGCAGGCGGGCGTGGCCGCGCACGTCATGGACAAGCGCCCCGACCAGGCCAAGGAGGCCCTCGCCCACGTCCGCGAGGCCAGCCGCTCCGCACTGAACGAACTGCGCGCCACCGTCGGCCTGCTCCGCCAGTCCGGCGACCCCGAGGCACCCACCGAACCCGCGCCCGGCCTGGACCGCCTCGACGAACTGGCCGGCACCTTCCGCAGCGCCGGCCTGCGGGTGGAGGTGGCCCGCGCCGACCAGGGCACCACGCTGCCCGCGGCCGTCGGCCTCGCGGCGTACCGGATCATCCAGGAGGCCCTCACCAACGTGCAGAAGCACGCGGGACCGGAGGCCAGGGCCGAGGTCAGCGTGGTCCGGGTGGGCCCCAACGTGGAGATCACGGTCCTGGACGACGGCCGCGCCGACGACCCGCCGGACCCCGTGGCGGGCGGCGGCCACGGCCTGCTCGGCATGCGGGAGCGCGTCACCGCCCTGCGCGGCACCCTCACCACCGGTCCCCGGTACGGCGGCGGCTTCCGCGTCCATGCGATCCTGCCGGTCAAGACCCGCAGCGCCGCCACGGGACAACCGGGGGAGACCGTATGACGATCCGCGTCCTGCTGGCCGACGACCAGGCCCTGCTGCGCAGCGCCTTCCGGGTGCTGGTCGACTCCGAGCCGGACATGGAGGTCGTCGGCGAGGCCTCCGACGGCGCGGAGGCGGTCCGGCTGGCCCGGGAGGAGCGGGCGGACGTCGTGCTGATGGACATCCGCATGCCCGGCACGGACGGCCTGGCCGCGACCCGTCTGATCAGCGCCGACCCGTCGCTGGCCGCCGTCAAGGTGGTCATCCTGACCACCTTCGAGGTCGACGACTACGTGGTGCAGTCGCTGCGCGCCGGCGCCTCCGGCTTCCTCGGCAAGGGCAGCGAACCGGAGGAGCTGCTGACCGCGATCCGGGTCGCCGCCGGCGGCGACGCGCTGCTCTCCCCGGCCGCCACCAAGGGCCTCATCGCCCGCTTCCTGGCCCAGGGCGACGGCGCCGACGGCCACGACCCGCTGCGCTCGGCCCGCCTCGGGGCGCTGACCGTGCGTGAGCGCGAGGTCCTGGTCCAGGTGGCAGGCGGCCACTCCAACGACGAGATCGCCGAACGCCTGGAGGTCAGCCCGCTGACCGTCAAGACCCACGTCAACCGCGCCATGGCCAAGCTCGGCGCCCGCGACCGGGCGCAACTGGTGGTCATCGCCTACGAGTCGGGACTGGTCCGCCCGCACACGGACTGAGCCGCCCGGGGCCACGGCCGAGCTGCCGCCCGCGCCCGCCGCGACGGGCGCCCGCCCGGCCCGCCGCGTCACCTGCCCCCTCCCCGTCCGGCACCTGTCCCTATCCTGTGGACTCGAACTGCTCTGCGGACAAGGGGGAACGGAGCGGTGCCAGCACACAAGGACGACCCGAAGTCGGTCGGCGGGTACCGGATCGTCGGACGGCTCGGCTCCGGCGGCATGGGGGTCGTCTACCGCGGCCGGGCCCGGTCGGGCCGCGAGGTCGCCGTCAAGGTGGTGCACTCCCAGTACGCCGAGGACGGGGTGTTCCGCACCCGGTTCCGGCAGGAGATCGAGGCCGTCCGCAAGGTCAGCGGCGCCTTCACCGCCCCCGTCGTGGACGCCGACCCGGAGGCCGCCCGGCCCTGGATGGCCACCCAGTACGTGCCCGGCCCCTCGCTCGCCGACCACATCCGCGCCCACGGCCCGCTGCGCGGCACCGCGCTGCGCCGGCTCGCCCTGGGGCTGCTGGAGGCCCTGCGGGACATCCACCGCGCCGGGGTCGTCCACCGCGACCTCAAGCCCGCCAACGTGCTCATCGCCGAGGACGGCCCCCGGGTCATCGACTTCGGCATCTCCCGGGCCGCGGGCAACCAGACCCTCACCGAGACGGGCCACATGATCGGCACCCCGCCGTTCATGTCGCCGGAGCAGCTCACCGACGCCCGCTCGGCCGGTCCGGCCTCCGACGTGTTCTCCCTGGGCTCGCTGCTGGTGTACGCCGCCACCGGCCGGGGCCCGTTCGACGCCGACAGCCCGTACCTGACGGCGTACCAGGTGCTCACCGCGGAGCCCGACCTGACCGGGCTGCCCGAGCCGCTGCGCGCCGTCCTGGCCGACTGCCTGGCCAAGGACGCGGGCGACCGGCCCGCCCTGGACGACCTCGCGGGGCGGCTCGCCGAGGCCCTGCCGAGGTCCGCGCCCGACGACGACCCCACGGTCGCGCTGCGCCGCCCGGACCCCGAGCCCACCGCGCCGGAGCCGACCGGCTCCCGGACCGGCGGCCCGCACCCGGCGGGCCCGGCGACCGGTGGCCCCCGGGCCGACGGCCCAGCGGCGGGGGACGCGCACGCCGAGCCGCCGTCGCCCGAGCCGCCCCGGCCCCGGCGCACCCGCCGCCGCGCCCGGCTGGTGGCGCTGTCCGCCGGGGCCGCCGTCCTGGCCGTCGCCCTGACGGCGTACCTGCTGTCCGGGCCGGGCCACGGCGGCACGGCCGGGCCGGACGCCGGCCGCAGTCCGACGGCCGGCTCCCGCTGGGAGGCCCTGCCCGCGGGCTGGCGGCCGTGGCGGACCACGGTGTTCGCCGACGCCGCGAGCGGGGTGCGGACGTCCAGCCGGGGCAGCACCGGCGGGCTCTTCTGCGCGCCGGCCACCGGGGCGCTGTACTGCGCCGGTGACGGCGTGCAGCCGGTCCGGTTCGACACCCTGACCGGCAAGCTGCTCTGGCGGTCCGCCGCCGGGGCGTCCGGCGGGGCGGGGGCGCGGTACGAGTACCGGGTCCTCGGCGTGGCCGGGCAGGTGCTGCTGGTCCGGCAGAGCGTGCTGGCTGAGCTCGAGGGCGACCGGACGTCGTCCGTGGTGGCCCTCGACACGCGCACCGGCGCGCGGCGGTGGTCCAAGGACCTCGTCCGGGGCTCGCAGACGGCCCCGGCCCTCGCGGCGGGGCTGGCGCTGGTGCCGGACACCGGCGGCCGCACGGTCACCGCGCGGTCCCCGCGGGACGGCGCCCGGCTGTGGTCGGCCGGCCTGCCCGCCGGGCACTCCTGCGAGTTCCCGGCCTCCGCCGGGGGCCTGTACGCGGTGTGCACCTCCTACGGCGCCGGCGCGGACACCCGGCTGCTCCGCGTCGACCCGGCCGACGGCACGGTCCGCACCCTGGCCACGCTGGAACCGCGCAGCACCTACCTGGGCGTCCTGGACGGCCGGCACGTCTTCGCCGAGGAGAGCGGGTCGGGGGCGTCCGACCTGGACGGGACGGCGTACGGGCGCGCCGTCCTGGTCGACGGCAGCACCGGTGGGCGCCGGACGGTCCCGCTCGCCGGCACCCCGCGCGGCCCGGTGACCCTGGCCGGGGGCCTGCTCTGCTTCACCCTCTCCAACGGCCTGGTCACCGCGCACGCGCCGACCACGGGCAAGCGCCTGTGGCAGAGCCGGACCACGCTGGAACAGGGGGGCACCCCGGTGGCCGACGGCACGGGCCGGACCCTGTTCGTGGCCAGCGTCAGCGGCCGGGTGGCCGCCCTGGACAGCCGCAGCGGCACCGTGCTGTGGGAGTCGTACCCGCGCGCCGGGGGCACCGACAACGGCTTCGGGTCACAGATCCACCGTGCTGGCGGAGCCCTCACGGTCACCACCGCGGACGGCACGGTCTTCGCGCTCGACCCGGCCCACCCGGACCGCACCCCGACCTGACCCGCTCCGGACACGCCGACGGCCCGCCCGGGCACTAGGCCGTGTCCGCGAAGTCCCTCCCCCAGAGGGGGGACCCCCTGCCCCGCGACGCCCGGCACGCACTCTCGCCGCACCGGGCGAACACCCGAGTACGGCCAGTACGCGGGTGTCCGCCCGGCACACCGAGAGCACGCACCGGACGCCGCAGGCCCGCCCTCTGGGCGGACGACGGGACTTTGCGGACACGACCTAGGTGCTCGGACGGGCCGTACGGGTGGGTCCGGTCCCGCGGTGGCGCACCGCGGGGGCCGGGCTACGGCAGGGCCAGCATCCGCTCCAGGGCGAGCTTGGCGAACGCCTCCGTCTCCCGGTCGACCTGGATGCGGTTGACCAGCTTGCCCTCGGCCAGGGACTCCAGGGTCCACACCAGGTGGGGCAGGTCGATGCGGTTCATGGTCGAGCAGAAGCACACCGTGCGGTCGAGGAAGACGATCTCCTTGCCCTCCGGAGCGAAACGGTTCGCCAGGCGCCGGACCAGGTTCAGCTCCGTTCCGATGGCCCACTTGGAGCCGGCCGGGGCGGCCTCCAGGGCCTTGATGATGTACTCGGTCGAGCCGACGTGGTCGGCGGCGGCGACGACCTCGTGCCGGCACTCGGGGTGCACCAGGACGTTGACGCCCGGGATGCGCTCGCGCACGTCGTTCACCGAGTCCAGCGAGAAGCGGCCGTGCACCGAGCAGTGGCCGCGCCACAGGATCATCTTCGCCGCGCGCAGCTCCTCCGCGCTCAGACCGCCGTTCGGCTTGTGCGGGTTGTAGACGACGCAGTCCTCCAGCGACATCCCCATGTCCCGGACGGCGGTGTTGCGGCCGAGGTGCTGGTCCGGCAGGAACAGCACCTTCTCGCCCTGCTGGAACGCCCACTCCAGCGCCCGCTGCGCGTTGGAGGAGGTGCAGATGGTGCCGCCGTGCTTGCCGGTGAACGCCTTGATGTCCGCGGAGGAGTTCATGTACGACACCGGGACGACCTGCTCGGCGACGCCCGCCTCGGTCAGCACGTCCCAGCACTCCGCGACCTGCTCGGCCGTCGCCATGTCGGCCATGGAACAGCCGGCGGCGAGGTCCGGGAGCACGACCTTCTGGTCGTCGCCGGTCAGGATGTCCGCGGACTCGGCCATGAAGTGCACACCGCAGAAGACGATGTACTCGGCCTCCGGGCGCGCGGCCGCGTCGCGGGCCAGTTTGAAGGAGTCGCCCGTGACGTCGGCGAACTGGATGACCTCGTCGCGCTGGTAGTGGTGGCCGAGCACGAAGACCTTGTCGCCGAGCTTCGCCTTGGCGGCGCGGGCCCGCTCCACCAGGTCGGGGTCGGACGGCGAGGGCAGGTCACCGGGACACTCGACGCCGCGCTCGCTCTTCGGGTCGGCCTCGCGGCCGAGGAGCAGCAGGGCGAGCGGAGTCGGCTGTACGTCGAGCTCCGTGGTCTGGGCGGTGGTCACGACACGCACCCTTTCTACTTTTCGTCGTTCTGACGCTATCTATCATAACCCGCTTCACGTCACTTTGACGATGGTCATAGCGTCGGTGTGACGTGAATCCCGATGAGGCGTTTTCCGCCCGCTGCGCCGTGTGCGAGCATGAAGGAGGAGCCGAAAGTCCTCGCGCGCCCGGCCCGGAATGAATCCGCGGCCTTGCCGGTTGAACTCGTCGGCAAGCAGTCTCCGTACAACCCGGGAGAGATGTAGATGTCCGTATCGGACGAGACCACCACCGTCACCGACGGCATCATCCTGACCGACGCCGCCGCGGCCAAGGTCAAGGCGCTGCTCGACCAGGAAGGCCGCGACGACCTCGCGCTGCGCGTCGCCGTCCAGCCCGGCGGCTGCTCCGGCCTGCGCTACCAGCTCTTCTTCGACGAGCGCTCGCTCGACGGCGACGTGGAGAAGGACTTCGGCGGCGTGAAGGTCGTCACCGACCGCATGAGCGCCCCCTACCTGGGCGGCGCCACGATCGACTTCGTGGACACGATCGAGAAGCAGGGCTTCACGATCGACAACCCGAACGCGACCGGCTCCTGCGCCTGCGGCGACTCGTTCAGCTAGGCGGAACGCCGTGCGACCGAGCACGGCACCCGCACCGCACACGAAGGCGGCGGCCCCTTCCCGGGGCCGCCGCCTTCGTGTGTGTCCCGCCCGCGCCGCTCAGTGGGGCAGGCCCGCGCCGCTCAGTGGGGCAGCCGCGCGCCGGTCTTCTCCAGCGGCACCGCCCGGCCGTCCGCGCCGACGACCGCCCGGGCGCCCAGCGGCTGCTCCAGGTGCACCGTCCGGTGGTACAGCTTGGCGAGCATGATGCAGACCTTCTCCGGGTGCCGCTGCTCGGTCACGGTCACCGTCACCTTCCCGGCGCCCTCGGCCGCCGACACCGTGTAGTCAGAGCACACCCCGCCCGTGAACGCCACGGTCAGCTCATCGCCCTCCGCCGTGTACCCGTCGACGTGCACCTCGTGCGGTGCCCCCGTCGGGCTCGCGGCGCCGCCGGGCGCGGACGGCCGCGGGCTCGGCGGCTCGGTCGGCTCACCGGGCGGCGGCGTGACCGACGCCGACGGGGTCGGCGCCGTCAGGTACCGCGGGTCCACGGCCGGGTGCGTCACCGTGTACGGATCCCCGGCCGCCTTCGGCCGCACCTCGAACAGCCATGACGGCACCAGCACCTGCCGACCGCCCGAGCTCTGCGGGGCCAGCCCGAACACCGCCTCCTCGACGGTCAGCGTCTCCTTCTGCGGAGCCGCCGTCGACGCCCCGCACGGGCTCTCCAGCCGGTCCTTCAGCGGCACCGGGCTCGCGCAGCCGCCGATGCCCATCCGGTGGTGGCCCGTCGCCCCCGGGGCCGCGTCCGCCCCCGGGGCCGTGTTCATCAGCTCCAGCGTGTCCTCGGCGCTCAGTACCGGGTACGTCGCGCCCTTCACCGGCGCCGACACCTGCCCGTTGCCCTGCACGACCTCGCCCTGCGCGCCGACGACGATCCCGGTCGTCCAGCCGTGGGTCGGCAGACCGCCCACCACCGGATCGGCGTTCACCACCCGCTGCGCGCCCAGGACCTGCCCGGCGTCCACCTTGGCGGTGTCCTGGCCGACGGCCTTGAGTACCGGCGCCGCCGCCTTCTTCGCCACGGCCTCGCTCACCGGGGTCCCGGACGGGGCGATCGGGGCCTTGCCGCAGACCGCCTGGGCCCGCGTGCAGTCGTCGGTGCCCGGCGCGTACCGGTTGAACGTCCACAGGCCCGGCGCCTGCCGGTTCACCCGGAGCACCGGCCCCGAGCCGTCCTGGGCGGCGCCGACCCGCCAGACGTCACCGTCCGCCACGGGCGTGCCGTCCACCCCGAGGGCCTTCGCGAGCCGGGCGGCCTCGTCCTGGCCGACCGCGCCCTTGGGCCAGTACACGGCCGCGGTGGAGGGGCCGTCGGGCAGCGGGCCGTCGGCGCGGTAGACCACGCCGTACGGGTTCGGCTCACCGGGCGCGATGCCGTTGCCGGTCGAGGAGCCGTCGGACCCGGAGGGCGCGGGCGAGGCGGCGACGTACCCGTCGAGCGCCAGGGGAGGCGGGGTGCCCCCGCCGGACGGCGACCCGGCCCCGCCGCCGTCCCCCTTGGTGGTGTCGGCCACCAGGTACGCGCCGCCCCCGCCGGCCAGCAGCACGGCGGCGGCGACGGAGGCGACCACCACCGGGGTGCGGCGGAGGAAGGGGTGGGACCCGCGGGCCCCGGGGCCGCCCCCGGCGGTCCCCTTGCTCTCCGTGGTCCCGGCGGTCCCGGTGGGCTCGGCGTCGTCGTGGTCGGGTCGCTCGGTGTTCACGCCATCGCTCCTTCGGCTGCGCTGCAGTCCTGCCGTCCCCCGTGAGCGGGGACAGCGATGGGACGCAGCGGGGGAGCGCACGGTTCCCCGCCGAGCGCCCTCCCCTCAGTCGCCGTAGTCGGACATGCCCTCCAGCAGCCGGGCCGAGGTCGCCGGGACGGTCACCCCGTGGAGGTGCGACGGCGGCACGGGACGGGGCGCGGACCGGTCCGGCGCCGCCCAGTGCGGGGCCATGCGGGCGCAGTCCCCCCGCAGCGACGCCAGGTCGCCTTCGAGGTCGGCCGGAGCGGGCGCGGACACCTTGAGGTTCGTCATAACGGCACCGTAGGCACGCCGCAGCCGGTGAAGAAAGATCTACTATCGGGTAGTTTCGTGCGCTTCTACGGCCCCCGCCGACCGGGTAGCGTGAACTGTCAACCCACCTCCCCCCAGGAGAGTCCACGCCGTGCGCATCGCAGTCACCGGCTCCATCGCCACCGACCACCTCATGACGTTCCCCGGCCGCTTCGCCGACCAGCTCGTCGCGGACCAGCTGCACACGGTCTCGCTCTCCTTCCTGGTCGACAACCTGGACGTACGGCGCGGCGGCGTCGGCGCGAACATCGCGTTCGGCATGGGACAGCTCGGCACCGGGCCGGTCCTGGTCGGCGCGGCGGGCTTCGACTTCGACGACTACCGCGCCTGGCTCGACCGGCACGGCGTGGACACCGAGTCGGTCCGCATCTCCGACACGCTGCACACGGCCCGCTTCGTGTGCACGACCGACGCCGACCACAACCAGATCGGCTCCTTCTACACGGGCGCCATGAGCGAGGCCCGCCTCATCGAGCTGAAGACCGTCGCGGACCGCGTCGGCGGGCTCGACCTGGTGCTGATCGGCGCCGACGACCCCGAGGCGATGCTCCGCCACACGGAGGAGTGCCGCACCCGGGGCATCCCCTTCGCCGCCGACTTCTCCCAGCAGATCGCCCGGATGGAGGGCGAGGAGATCCGGATACTGCTGGACGGCGCGACGTACCTGTTCTCCAACGAGTACGAGAAGGGCCTCATCGAGTCCAAGACCGGCTGGAGCGACGCCGAGATCCTCTCCCGCGTCGGCCACCGGGTCACCACGCTGGGCTCGCGCGGCGTGCGCATCGAGCGCGCCGGCGAGGACCCGGTCGAGGTCGGCTGCCCCGAGGAGGAGCGCAAGGCCGACCCCACAGGCGTGGGCGACGCGTTCCGCGCCGGCTTCCTGTCCGGGCTGTCCTGGGGCGTCTCCCACGAGCGCGCGGCCCAGGTGGGCTGCATGCTCGCCACGCTCGTCATCGAGACCGTGGGCACCCAGGAGTACCGCCTGCTGCGCGGCCACTTCATGGAGCGCTTCACCAAGGCCTACGGCGACGAGGCGGCCGCCGAGGTGGAGACCCACCTGCGCTAGCCCCCCACCCCGCCGCTGAGCCGGCCGGTCAGCTCACCCGGCGCACCACGTACGCCGCGCCCCGCTCGGCCGGTTCCTCCCCGACGTACTCCTGGCCCCGCATGGCGCACCACGCCGGGATGTCCAGGCGGGCCGCCTCGTCGTCGGAGAGGACCCGGACCGTGCCGCCCACCGGGACCTCCCCGAACACCTTGGCCAGTTCGATGACCGGGATCGGGCACCGCTTGCCGAGCGCGTCGACGACCAGTTCCTCCCGCGCCGGGACGGCCGCCGGCGCCGCTGCCGGGGCGCCCAGCGCGTCCCGGGCACCGGCCACCAGGCCCGGCAGGACGTCCAGGAAGCGCTCCACGTCCTCCTCGGGCGTCCCCGGCGGCAGGGACACCCGCACGTTGCCCTCGCTCAGCACCCCCATGGCGCGCAGCACATGGCTGGGCGTCAGCGTGCTGCTGGTGCAGGAGGAGCCCGACGACACGGAGAAGCCCTCCCGGTCCAGGGCGTGCAGCAGCGCCTCCCCGTCGACGTAGAGGCAGGAGAAGGTCACGATCCCGGGCAGCCGCCGCTCGGGGTCGCCGACCACCTCGACGTCCGGCACGGTCCGCGCCACCCGCGCCCGGATCCGCTCCGTCAGGTCCCGCAGCCGTACCGCCTCGGCCGCCGCCTCGTCCCGCACGGCGCGCAGGGACGCCACGGCCGCCACGATCGCCGGCAGGTTCCCGAAGCCGGGCGCCCGGCCCGACTCGCGCTCGTCCGCGGGCCCTTGCGGGGCGAACCGCACGCCCTTGCGCACCACGAGCAGCCCGACCCCGGGCGGGCCGCCCCACTTGTGCGCGCTCGCCGCCAGCAGCGACCAGTCGCCCGCCACCGGCCCCCACCCCAGCGACTGCGCCGCGTCCACCAGCAGCGGCACCCCGGCCGCCCGGCAGGCCTCGGCCACGGCCGCCACGGGCTGTTCGGTGCCCACCTCGTGGTTGGCCGACTGCAGGCACGCCAGCGCGGTGTCCGGCCGCAGCGCCCCCGCGTACTCCGAAGGGTCCACGGACCCGGCCCGGTTCACCGGCACCCGGGTCACCGTCCCGCCGTCCGCCTCGTACGCCTCCGCCGAATGGAGGACGCAGGAGTGTTCGACGGACGACACGATCAGGTGGCGTCCGGTGCGCCGCCGTCCGGCCGCCGCGCCCGCGATCCCGGTGTGCACGGCGTGCGTTCCGGACGGGGTGAACACCACCTCGTCGGCCCGGCAGCCGACGGCCTCGGCGGCCGCCTCCCGCGCGGCGTCCAGCAGCATCCGGGCCCTGCGCCCCTCCCGGTACAGCCGCGCCGGATCGGCCCATCCCTCGTCCAAGGAGGCCAACAGCGCCTGACGGGCGACGGGGTGGAGGGGAGCGGCCGAAGCGGCGTCGAAGTAGGCCATGCGGCCACGCTAGACGGACGGCCCGGGAACCGGCGTCCGGGGGCTCGGGGAACCGCGCAACACGCCCCGCCGGGACCCGCCGCCGCCAATCCAGCTAACCGGCGGAGCGACTAGGCACCCCTCCCCGCGAACCCCCGGAAGGCGTCGGCTAGGGTTTGGTCCGCATAAACATCCAAACCCCTGCCCGACGCAGGGCGGCGACCGACCAGCGAGAAGGCCGCAGCCGTTAAGCGCGGGCGAGACTCTCGGGAAGGCGCTACGTGAGTCCCAACGGCTCCGACCGCTCGCCGCGGCGCCCGATGCGGCGGAAGCTGCTGCAGGCACTGACCGCGGGCCTGGTCCTGGCGACCGCGACCGGTTGCACATACAAGGACTTCCCCCGCCTTGGCATGCCCACCCCGACCACGGAAGAGGCTCCGCGGATCCTCTCCCTGTGGCAGGGCTCCTGGGCTGCCGCGCTCGCCGTCGGCGTGCTGGTGTGGGGCTTGATCATCTGGAGTGCGATCTTCCACCGGCGCAGCCGGACCAAGGTCGAGGTCCCTCCGCAGACCCGGTACAACATGCCCATCGAGGCCCTGTACACGGTGGTCCCGATCATCATCGTCTCGGTGCTGTTCTACTTCACGGCCCGTGACGAGTCGAAGCTCCTCAGCCTCGACAAGAAGCCGGACGTCACGGTCAACGTGGTCGGCTTCCAGTGGAGCTGGTGCTTCAACTACATCGAGAACGTCGACGGTTCGACCGGTGACGCGAAGACCGACGACAACCTGTCCGCCATTCCGGACCGGTACAAGAAGGACTTCCCGGACAACGCGGGCGGCGTCTACACCTGCGGCACCCCCGGTGAGCGGAACCCCCAGACGAACAACCCCGGTCCGACCCTCTGGCTCCCCGAGGGCAAGACGGTCCGCTTCGTCCTCACCTCGCGTGACGTCATCCACTCCTTCTGGGTCGTGCCGTTCCTGATGAAGCAGGACGTCATCCCCGGCCACACCAACGCCTTCCAGGTGACCCCGAACAAGCAGGGCACCTTCCTGGGCAAGTGCGCCGAGCTGTGCGGTGTCGACCACTCGCGGATGCTGTTCAACGTGAAGGTCGTCTCCCCGGAGCGCTACGAGCAGCACCTGAAGGACCTCGCCAAGAAGGGCCAGACCGGATACGTTCCCGCGGGCATCGAGCAGACGAGCCACGAGAAGGAACGGGAGTCGAACATCCTGTGAGCATCCTCAACGAACCCCAGGGTGCCGCCGCAGCAGGGTCCCACTACGAGGACGAGCTGCCGGTCAGGCGCCAGCGCCGCGGCGAAGTCGTCGTCAAGTGGCTGACCACGACCGACCACAAGACGATCGGTACGCTGTACCTCGTCACGTCGTTCGCGTTCTTCCTCATCGGTGGCGTGATGGCGCTCTTCATGCGCGCCGAGCTGGCCCGCCCGGGCCTGCAGATCATGTCGAACGAGCAGTTCAACCAGGCGTTCACGATGCACGGCACGATCATGCTGCTGATGTTCGCGACGCCGCTGTTCGCCGGCTTCACCAACTGGATCATGCCGCTGCAGATCGGCGCGCCCGACGTGGCGTTCCCGCGGCTGAACATGTTCGCCTACTGGCTCTACCTGTTCGGCTCGCTGATCGCGGTGGCCGGCTTCCTCACCCCGCAGGGTGCGGCCGACTTCGGCTGGTTCGCCTACGCCCCGCTGTCGGACGCCGTCCGCTCGCCGGGCATCGGCGCCGACATGTGGATCATGGGTCTGGCCTTCTCCGGCTTCGGCACGATCCTCGGCTCGGTCAACTTCATCACCACGATCATCTGCATGCGCGCGCCCGGCATGACGATGTTCCGCATGCCGATCTTCACCTGGAACGTCCTGCTGACCGGTGTCCTGGTCCTGCTGGCCTTCCCGGTCCTGGCGGCCGCGCTGTTCGCCCTGGAGGCGGACCGCAAGTTCGGGGCCCACGTCTTCGACGCGGCCAACGGCGGCGCGTTGCTCTGGCAACACCTCTTCTGGTTCTTCGGCCATCCAGAGGTGTACATCATCGCCTTGCCCTTCTTCGGCATCATCTCCGAGGTCATCCCGGTCTTCTCCCGCAAGCCGATGTTCGGCTACATGGGCCTGATCGCCGCGACGATCTCGATCGCCGGCCTGTCCGTGACGGTGTGGGCGCACCACATGTACGTCACCGGCGGTGTGCTGCTGCCGTTCTTCTCCTTCATGACGTTCCTCATCGCGGTCCCGACCGGTGTGAAGTTCTTCAACTGGATCGGCACGATGTGGAAGGGCTCGCTGTCCTTCGAGACGCCGATGCTCTGGGCGACCGGCTTCCTGATCACCTTCACCTTCGGTGGTCTGACCGGTGTCATCCTGGCCTCGCCGCCGATGGACTTCCACGTGTCCGACTCCTACTTCGTGGTGGCGCACTTCCACTACGTCGTCTTCGGCACGGTCGTCTTCGCGATGTTCTCCGGCTTCCACTTCTGGTGGCCGAAGTTCACCGGCAAGATGCTCGACGAGCGCCTCGGCAAGATCACCTTCTGGACGCTGTTCGTCGGCTTCCACGGCACCTTCCTGGTCCAGCACTGGCTGGGCGCCGAGGGCATGCCCCGCCGGTACGCCGACTACCTGGCGGCCGACGGCTTCACCGCCCTGAACACGGTCTCGACGATCAGCTCGTTCGTCCTCGGCCTGTCGATGCTCCCGTTCCTCTACAACGTGTGGAAGACGGCCAAGTACGGCAAGCCGGTCGGCGTCGACGACCCCTGGGGCTACGGCCGCTCGCTGGAGTGGGCGACCTCCTGCCCGCCGCCGCGGCACAACTTCCTCACCCTGCCGCGCATCCGCAGTGAATCCCCGGCGTTCGACCTGCACCACCCGGAGATCGCCGCGCTGGAGCAGCTGGAGAACGTCGGCCACGGCGCCGAGGCGATCGCGGGCAGCAAGGAGGCCGGCAAGTGAAGATCCAGGGCAAGATGTTCATCTGGCTGAGCGTCTTCATCCTCGTCATGGCGTGCGTCTATGGCGTGTGGTCGAAGGAGCCGGCCGGCACCACCGCCCTCTTCCTGGCCTTCGGCCTGTCCATCATGATCGGCTTCTACCTGGGCTTCACCGCCCGGCGGGTCGACACCGGTGCGCAGGACAACAAGGAGGCCGACGTCGCGGACGACGCCGGCGAGCTGGGCTTCTTCAGCCCGCACAGCTGGCAGCCGCTCGCCCTGGGCTTCGGCGGCGCGCTCGCCTTCGCGGGCGTCGCCATCGGCTGGTGGCTGCTCTACTTCTCCGCCCCGCTGATCCTCATCGGCATCTGGGGCTGGGTCTTCGAGTACTACCGCGGCGAGAACCGCACCCAGTAGCACGCGCCGAGCGCGATCGGGCCCGGACACTCCGCAGGGAGCGTCCGGGCTCGCTCTTTTGCCGCAACGGACGTGTCCGTTCGCAGCAATCGACGTCACCCGCAGGAGTGACCCGCCGCGCCGCGGTGGACGTTCGTTCCTACGTTGAAGCCATGAGCCACTCACCCAGTCCCCGCACCGTCGTCGGCTGCACCCTGCTGGTGATCGCCCTGGGCGCGGGCGCCGGCGCCTGCGGCTCGGACGACAACCCCCTCGCGGAACGCCCCTACGACGCGACCGACCAGATCTCCTTCAACGGCCCCACGGGCGACGGCAAGAAGGCCGACCCCGACAAGCCCCTGGAGGTCACCGCCGACGACGACGACCGGATCACCGACGTCACGGCCGTCGACGCCTCCGGCCGCTACGTGGCCGGCCGCCTCTCCGCCGACGGCAGCCGCTGGCGCAGCACCGAGCCGCTGGCCGCGAACGCCCGCTACACGCTGCGGGTGAGCACCGAGGACGAGGACGGGGCGCCCGGCCGCCGGGTCCTCACCTTCGACACCGGCAAGCCCACCGCCCAGAAGCGGCTGACGGCCACGTTCGGCCCCAAGGCCGGCACCTACGGCGTCGGGCAGCCCATCACGGCCGAGCTGAGCCAGCCGGTCAGGGACCCCGCCCAGCGGGCCGTCGTCGAACGGGCCCTGAAGGTCGACTCCACGCCCTACGCCGCCGGCGCCTGGCACTGGGTCGACGACAAGGAACTCCACTTCCGGCCCAAGGACTACTGGCCCGCCCACGCCACCGTGCGCGTGCACAGCAACCTGGACGGCATCAAGGTCGGCGACCGGCTGTGGGGCGGCGCGTCCAAGGAGCTGAAGCTGACCATCGGGGACCGCGTCATAGCCCTCACGGACGCCGCCGCGCACTCGATGAAGATCTACAAGAACGACGAGGAGATCAACCAGATCCCCGTCACCACCGGCAAGCCCGGCTTCGACACCCGCAACGGTGTCAAGGTGGTGCTCGGCAAGGAGTACTTCGTACGCATGCGCGGCACCAGCATCGGCATCGCCGAGGGCTCCTCCGACTCCTACGACCTGCCGGTCTACTACGCCACCCGCGTCACCTGGAGCGGCGAGTACGTGCACGCCGCCCCCTGGTCCGTGGGCTCCCAGGGCTCCGCCAACGTCAGCCACGGCTGCACCGGGATGAGCACGGCCAACGCCGAGTGGTTCTTCGACCACGTCCGCGAGGGCGACGTCGTCCAGGTCGTCAACTCCGCGGGCAAGACGATGGAGCCGTTCGGCAACGGCTTCGGCGACTGGAACCTCACCTGGGAGAAGTGGCGGGAGGGCAGCGCGTTGACGAAGAAGGGCACCCAGGCCGCCCCGGACGAGGAGGCCCGCCTGCGGCCCCAGAGCGTGTGAGGAGGCCCCCAGGCGGCGGCGGACCGCCCCGGGGCGCCCGGGCCGCGGGACACTCCCCGGGAGCCTCCACGGGGCCCGCAGCCGCCCTGACGGCGCCCCCGTCGGGTGCGGCCGCGGCGGGGGCCCGTCCGTCAGACGTTCTGGAGGTTCTTCCGGCGCAGCAGGGAGGCCAGGGCCGAGGCGAACTCCACCGGGTCCACGGGGTGCGTCACCGCCGCGTCCGCCCGGCTCCAGGTCGCCAGCCAGGCGTCCTGCGGCCGCCCGATGAGCAGCAGCACCGGCGGGCAGTTGAAGATCTCGTCCTTGATCTGGCGGCACATGCCCATGCCGCCCATCGGGACCGCCTCGCCGTCCAGGACGCACACGTCGATCCCGCCCCGGTCCAGCTCCTTGATGACCGCGGCCGGCGTCGCGCACTCCAGGATCTCCACGACGGGCACGTCCGGTGCCGGCCGCCGTCCCGTGGCCAGCCGTACCTGTTCGCGAGTGGTGGAGTCGTCGCTGTAGACCAGCACCGTGGCGGTCGGCTGCATGCTTCCTCCGTGACGTCGGCGTCCTTGGGGCGAGCTCGTTGCCGCGGATGCTACTCCCTTGAACACCACGTCAACACCGGTCCGGCGGGCGAAGACACTCCGAACGGCACCCCCCGGAGTGAGGGCGGGATAAGCGACCGACATAATGTCGGTCGTGGCGACAGCAACGACAGTAGATACCGGGCACGCGCACCCGTCGGTCAACCGGCCGAACCTCACCAGCGTCGGAACCATCATCTGGCTGAGTTCCGAGCTGATGTTCTTCGCGGCCCTCTTCGCGATGTACTTCACCCTGCGATCGGTGACGGGGCCGGAGCACTGGAAGGAAATGGCCTCGAGCCTGAACTTCCCGTTCTCGGCGACGAACACCACGGTCCTGGTGCTCTCCTCACTGACCTGCCAGCTCGGCGTGTTCGCGGCCGAGCGGGGCGACGTGAAGAAGCTCCGGGGCTGGTTCATCCTCACCTTCATCATGGGTGCGATCTTCATCGGTGGTCAGATCTTCGAGTACACGGAGCTGGTGAAGAAGGACGGGCTCTCGCTCTCCTCCGACCCGTACGGCTCGGTGTTCTACCTGACCACCGGCTTCCACGGCCTGCACGTGACAGGCGGTCTCATCGCCTTCCTGCTGGTCCTGGGCCGCACCTACGCGGCCAGGAGGTTCACCCACGAACAGGCGACCGCCGCGATCGTCGTGTCCTACTACTGGCACTTCGTCGACGTCGTCTGGATCGGCCTCTTCGCCACGATCTACATGATCAAGTAGCCGGGCCCGCACCCGCACCATTCCAGAAGCACCGACGCAGAAGATCCTGACACCGGGGTAATCCGTGAAAAAGCTCTCCGCACGACGACGCCATCCGCTGGCGGCGCTCGTCGTCCTACTCCTCGCGCTGGCATGCACTGGGGGGCTGTACGCCGCGTTCGCGCCCGCTGAGAAGGCGCAGGCCGACGACACCGCCCAGTCCCTCGCCATCGACGAGGGCAAGAAGCTCTACACCGTGGGCTGCGCCAGCTGCCACGGAACCGGCGGTCAGGGCGGCTCCGACGGCCCCAGCCTGGTGGGCGTGGGCGCCGCGGCCGTCGACTTCCAGGTCAGCACGGGCCGGATGCCCGCGGCGACCTCCCAGGGCGCCCAGGTGCCGAAGAAGAAGAACATCTACACGCAGGCGCAGATCGACCAGCTCGCCGCGTACATCGCCTCCCTCGGTGCCGGCCCGGCCGTCCCGACGAAGGAGCAGTACGGCCCGGAGGGTGCCGACATCGCCAAGGGCGGTGAGCTCTTCCGGACCAACTGCGCGCAGTGCCACAACTTCACCGGCAAGGGCGGTGCGCTCACCAAGGGCAAGTTCGCCCCGTCGCTGACGGACGTGGAGCCGAAGCACATCTACGAGGCCATGCAGACGGGCCCGCAGAACATGCCTTCGTTCCCCGACACCACCTTGTCGGAGCAGAACAAGAAGGACATCATCGCTTACCTGAACGCGGTCAACGGCGACGAGACCGAGAACCCGGGCGGTCTGGAGCTGGGCGGCCTCGGGCCGGTCAGCGAGGGCCTGTTCGGCTGGATCTTCGGGCTCGGCACGCTGATCGCGGTCGCCGTCTGGGTCGCCGCTCGGACCGCAAAGGCCAAGAAGTCATGAGTAGCCAAGACATTCCAGAAGAGAACCTGCCCGCACAGCAGGGCCACGCGCACGGCGCGGTGGACGTGGCGGACGAGAAGAACCCGTTCGCCGACCCCGGGCTGCCGCCCCACGAGCACCGGATCCAGGACATCGACGAGCAGGCCGCCCGGCGGTCCGAGCGTGCGGTCGCCCTGCTGTTCACGGTGTCGATGCTGGCCACCGTCGGCTTCATCGTCTCGTACGTCACGGTCCCGCACGACCGGTCGATCTACGTCTTCCCGATCGGCCACGTCAGCGCGCTGAACTTCGCGCTGGGCGTGACCCTCGGCCTGGCGCTGTTCTGCATCGGCGCGGGCGCGGTCCACTGGGCCCGCACCCTGATGTCCGACGTGGAGATCGCCGACGAGCGCCACCCGATCGAGGCGTCCCCGGAGCTGCGCGCGAAGGTCCACGAGGACTTCCGCCAGGGCGCCAAGGAGTCCGCGATCGGCCGCCGCAAGCTGATCCGCAACACGATGCTGGGCGCGCTGACCCTGGTCCCGCTCTCCGGCCTCATGCTGCTGCGCGACCTCGGCCCCCTGCCGGGGACCTCGCTGCGCCACACCCTGTGGTCCAAGGGCAAGCTCCTCGTCAACATGAACACCAACGAGCCGCTGCGTCCCGAGGACGTGGCCGTCGGCTCGCTGACGTTCGCCAAGCCCGAGGGCCTGGAGGAGCACGACGAGGACTTCCAGAAGGAGATCGCCAAGGCGGCCCTGATGATCGTCCGGCTCCAGCCGGACAACATCAAGGACAAGCGCGAGCTCGAGTGGTCGCACGAGGGCATCGTGGCGTACTCCAAGATCTGCACCCACGTGGGGTGCCCCATCTCGCTGTACGAGCAGCAGACGCACCACGTGCTGTGCCCCTGCCACCAGTCCACCTTCGACCTCTCCGACGGTGCCCGAGTGATCTTCGGACCCGCCGGCCACGCCCTGCCGCAGCTGCGGATCGGCGTGAACGACGAGGGCTACCTCGAGGCGCTCGGCGACTTCGAGGAGCCCGTCGGTCCTGCTTTCTGGGAGCGCGGATGAGTACTACAGCGAGCAACACCTCCCGCTCGCGCGGGAAGGCACCCGGCGGCGAGCGCGTCGCCGACTGGGCGGACGGACGCCTGGGGATCTACACCCTGGCCAAGTCCAACATGCGCAAGATCTTCCCCGACCACTGGTCGTTCATGCTGGGTGAGGTCTGCCTCTACAGCTTCATCATCATCATCCTGACGGGTGTCTACCTGACGCTGTTCTTCCACCCGTCGATGAACGAGGTGGAGTACCACGGCAGCTACGTCCCGCTCCAGGGGCAGCTGATGTCGGAGGCGTTCAACTCCACGTTGCACATCTCCTTCGACGTCCGCGGCGGTCTGCTCATCCGGCAGATCCACCACTGGGCGGCCGTCGTCTTCATCGCCGGCATGTTCGTGCACATGATGCGCGTGTTCTTCACCGGCGCGTTCCGCAAGCCGCGTGAGGTCAACTGGCTGTTCGGCTTCCTGCTGTTCGTCCTGGGCATGTTCACCGGTTTCACCGGCTACTCGCTCCCGGACGACCTGCTCTCCGGCACCGGTGTCCGCTTCATGGAGGGCGCGATCCTGTCCGTGCCGATCGTCGGCACGTACATCTCGTTCTTCCTCTTCGGCGGCGAGTTCCCGGGCGGCGACTTCGTGGCCCGCTTCTACTCGATCCACATCCTGCTGCTGCCGGGCATCATGCTCGGTCTGGTGGTCGGCCACCTGATCCTGGTCTTCTACCACAAGCACACGCAGTTCGCGGGCCCCGGCAAGACCAACAACAACGTGGTCGGCATGCCGCTGCTGCCGGTGTACATGGCGAAGGCGGGCGGCTTCTTCTTCCTGGTCTTCGGCGTCATCGCGTTCGTCGCGGCGATCGCGCAGATCAACCCGATCTGGGCCATCGGCCCCTACCGGCCGGACCAGGTGTCCACCGGCGCCCAGCCCGACTGGTACATGGGCATGGCCGAGGGTCTGATCCGCGCGATGCCGGGCTGGGAGATCAACCTGTGGGGCCACACGCTCGTCCTGGGCGTGTTCATCCCGCTGGTGCTGTTCGGCGTGATCCTGGTCGCGATCGCCGCCTACCCGTTCATCGAGGCCTGGGTCACCGGCGACAAGCGCGAGCACCACATCCTGGACCGCCCGCGCAACGCCCCGACCCGCACGGCGTTCGGTGTCGCCTGGCTGACCGTGTACTTCGTGATGCTGATCGGTGGCGGCAACGACATCTTCGCCACGCACTTCCACCTGTCGATCAACGCGGTCACCTGGTTCGTCCGGATCTCGTACTTCGTCGGCCCGGTCATCGCGTTCATCGTCACCAAGCGGATCTGCCTCGGCCTGCAGCGCCGGGACAAGGACAAGGTGCTGCACGGTCGCGAGACCGGCACCATCAAGCGCCTGCCGCACGGTGAGTTCATCGAGGTGCACGAGCCGCTCAGCCAGGAGCAGCTGCACACGCTCACCGCGCACGACCAGTACAAGCCGCTCGAGCTCGGCCCCGCGGTCGACGAGAACGGTGTCGAGCGCAAGGTGAGGGCCACGCAGAAGGTGCGCGCCAAGCTGAGCGAGGCCTACTTCGGCGAGGAGTCGCAGATCACGAAGCCCTCCGTCGAGGAGTACAAGGAGATCACGAGCGGCCACGGCCACCACTGATCGCTGCGGCGTCGCCACGCCACGGTCGAAGGGCCCCGTCCGGTGTTCGGACGGGGCCCTTCGCGCCGTCCGGGGCTGGATAGGCTGGCACCACACCCTGTACCTCGTCCCACAGACACCCAGGAGCGGCTGATGAGCGCTGTGACCCCCGCTGGAGGCGACACCGCGGCGGGCCGCTCCTGGCCCGCCGTGCTGAACGGCCTGCTGGACGGCCGGGACCTGTCCGCGGACGAGACCGCGTGGGCGATGGACCGGATCATGAGCGGCGAGGCGACCGACGCGCAGATCGCCGGGTTCGCGGTGGCGCTGCGCGCCAAGGGCGAGACGGTCGAGGAGATCTCCGGCTGCGTGCGGGCCCTGTACGAGCACGCCAACGTCATCGAGGTGCCGGGGGCGACCGTCGACATCGTCGGCACCGGCGGCGACGGCGCCAAGACGGTGAACATCTCCACCATGTCCTCGATCGTCGTGGCCGGCACCGGCGCGAAGGTCGTCAAGCACGGCAACCGCGCGGCGTCGTCCGCCTCGGGCGCCTCCGACGTGCTGGAGAAGCTCGGCGTCAACCTGGAGCTCAGCCCGAAGCGGGTGGTGGAGGTCGCCGAGGAGGCCGGGATCACCTTCTGCTTCGCGGTGAAGTTCCACCCCGCGCTGCGCCACGTGGCCGCCGCGCGCGGCCAGCTCGGCGTGCGGACCGTGTTCAACTTCCTCGGTCCGCTGGCCAACCCGGCGAAGGTGCGCGCCCAGGCCATCGGGGTGGCGGACCGGCGGATGGCCCCCATCATGGCGGGGGTGTTCGCCGAGCGCGGCAACTCCTCGCTGGTCTTCCGGGGCGACGACGGCCTCGACGAGCTGACCACCACCGCCACCTCCCGGGTGTGGACCGTGCGCGACGGCAAGGTCACCGAGGAGCCCTTCGACCCGCGGGACGTCGGCCTCGACCTGGTCCCCGTGGAGGCGCTGCGCGGCGCGGACGCGGCCTACAACGCCGGGGTCGCCCGCCGCCTCCTGGACGGCGAGCACGGCCCGGTGCGCGACGCCGTGCTGCTGAACTCGGCGGCCGCGCTGGTCGCCCTGGACCCCACGGACGCCCCGCTGACCGACCAGATCCGCGCCGCGATGGCGAGGGCGGCCGAGTCCGTCGACTCGGGAGCGGCTCGACGCACGCTGGAGCGGTGGGTGCAGGTCAGCAACGCCTGACGCCCCTTTCCGGCGGCGCACGGCGGTTCACGTGCGCGGTCCCGCGATCCGGACAGGAGTTGCGGGACCGCGATCACGTCGCGTACTTTCCTTACCAGGTCATGAGTGACAGTCATGAGGCCCCGGCCGACTGTCCGGCAACCCTCCGTCCGTGGCGGGGTGCCCCGGGTGAAGACCAGGTCGCAGGCAGCGAGGTCTGCGGCAAGCGCGGACCCCTCGCGATTCCAGGGGTCCTGGTCGTCGAGGAGTCTTCCGTGAGCAAGCGAATGCGCTAGGGCCGCAGAGCCCCGTCTCCGCACGCCTTCCCATCGGCACCCTTCTGCTTCTTCCTCTCCTCGTCCCGCGCTGGAGCCCCGTTCGCGTACGCGCGTCCCGGCGGCTCGTGCGGTGACGGGTCACGCCTGCCTGTCCCGGGAGTACGCCATGTCCGTCACCACCACCACCGCTGCCGCCGACCGCTCCGTCTGTGCCCCGCTGCCCGTCCTGGGCCGGGACGTCGCCGTCCCGCTCGTCACGGGCGGCGAGGTCACCTACGCCGCCCTCGACTACGCGGCGAGCGCCCCCGCCCTCCAGCGGGTCTGGGACGACGTCGCCGCCTACGCGCCGTACTACGGCAGCGTCCACCGCGGCGCCGGCTACCTCTCCCAGCTGTCCACGGACCTGTTCGAGAACGCCCGCCGCACGGTCGCCGCGTTCCTCGACTGCCGCCCCGAGGACCAGCTGGTCTTCACCCGCTCCACCACCGACTCGCTCAACCTGCTCGCCCGCGCCCTGCCCGCCGACTGCCAGGTCTTCGTCTTCGAGACCGAGCACCACGCCTCCCTGCTGCCCTGGCAGGACCACCGGGTCACCTACCTGGACGCCCCGCGCACCCACCGGCAGGCCGTCGAGACCCTGGAGCGCGCCCTCGCCGACCGCGACCCGCACGGCCCGGCCCTGGTCTGCGTCACCGGCGCCTCCAACGTCACCGGCGAGCTGTGGCCGGTGCGTGAGCTGGCCGCCGCCGCCCACGCCCACGGCGCCCGGATCGTGCTGGACGCCGCCCAGCTCGCCCCGCACCACCCGGTGAGCCTGCGTGACCTCGACGTCGACTGGGTGGCCTTCTCCGGCCACAAGCTGTACGCCCCCTTCGGCTCCGGTGTGCTGGCCGGCCGCGCCGACTGGCTGCGCGCGGCCGAGCCCTACCTCGCGGGCGGCGGCGCCAGCCGCAAGGTCACCCGGCGCGAGGACGGGGGAGTGGACGTGGAGTGGCACGAGAGCGCGGCCCGGCACGAGGCCGGCTCGCCGAACGTGATCGGCGCCTACGCCATCGCCTCGGCCTGCAAGGCGCTCACCGAGGCCGGCTGGGACACCCTGGTTGCCCGCGAGCAGCACCTGGTCGAGACGGTGCGCGCCGGGCTCGCCCGGATCCCCGAGGTCCGCGTGCTGTCCCTGTTCGGCGACGACGCCCCCCGGGTCGGGGTGATCTCGTTCGTGGTCGAGGGCTGGAACAGCTCGCACTTCGCCGCCGCCCTCTCCGCCGAGTACGGCATCGGCGTCCGCGACGGCCTGTTCTGCGCCCACCCCCTGGTGCGCACCCTGCTGGGCACCGACCCCCAGACCCAGGGCGAGTGCGGCGCCCCCGAGGCGGCCCCGGGCGAGAAGTCGCTGAACGCGATCCGCGTCAGCTTCGGCGCCGGCACGCCCGACGAGCACGTGGAGCGCTTCGTCGGCGCGGTGCGCGAGCTGGTCAGCGACGGCGCGAAGTGGCGCTACCGGACCGAGGACGGCCGCTGCGTGCCGGCCGTGGGCTGACCGGAGGCGTCAGGAGTCCCGCCCGGTCACGAGTCCAGCCCGATCGCGAAGGCCGCCTCCAGGTCGTGCTGGGAGTAGGTGCGGAACGCCACGTGCGTGTCCGTGCCCTCCACCCCGGGGATCTTGCTGATGCGGCCCGGGATCACCTCGGCCAGGTCCTCGTGCCGGCGCACCCGCACCATGGCGATCAGGTCGTAGGTCCCGGTGACGGAGAAGACCTCGCTCACGCTCTCCAGCGCGGCGATCTGCTCGGCGATCTCCGGGATCCGGTCCACGCTGGTCTTGATCAGAACGATCGCGGTGATCACGGCTGGTTCTCTCCCTCGGGGGCCGGAGGCGGGGCGGCCTTCACTTTAGTCGCAGGGCCGTACCGGGCCCACGCGTAGGCGAAGCCCAGGCCGAAGCCCACCACGTGCGCCAGGTACGCGACCCCCGGCCCCTGCGGGGAGCGGCTCGCGGCCAGCCACTGCAGCGCCGCCCAGAAGGGCAGGACCACCCAGGCCGGGAACCGCAGGGGCAGGAAGAACAGGAACGGCAGGAGACTGGTCACCCGTGCCCGGGGGAAGAGGAACAGGAAGGCCCCCAGCACCGCCGAGATCGCCCCGGACGCTCCCACGAGCGGCTGTGCGGAGGAGGCGTTGGCGGCCGCGTAGCCCAGCAGCGCGAGGCAGCCGCAGCCCAGGTAGAAGAGGGTGAACTGCACCCGGCCCATGCGGTCCTCGGTCAGCGCTCCGAAGACGTAGAGGAAGAGCATGTTGCCCAGCAGGTGCACCCAGCTGCCGTGCACGAAGAGGGCCGTGGCGGGGGTCAGCAGCGCCCGCGGGGCCCCCGCGAACAGCTCGGCCGGGACCACGCCCCAGCGCAGGAAGTAGGCCCGCTGCGCGGCGAGCAGCTCCCCGCCGGTGCCGTACGCCGGGTTCAGGCCCCCGGCCGGTCCCAGCACGAACAGCACGCAGCACAGCGCGATCAGTCCGTACGTCACCGGCGCCGACGGCCGGAGCACCGCCCGGCCCGCCGCGCCCACCAGGGCCCTGAAGTCGCCGACCATGACTACAGAGCATGACGTAACCGGACCGATCGGGACGGACCGCCTCGCCGCCGTGGACGGACGGGCGGCGAGTACCCGCCAGGCCGTAGGGTTACGAGCCACACGGCCGGGGCGCGCGAGCACCACCCCGGGCGACGCGCCGGAAGAACACCATGAACGCCCCGAGCACCACACGAGAAGGAGCGGACGGTCACGATGACGGTTCCCCTGCCGACCACCACGACGCGGTGGCGCTGCACCCTCTGCGGCAACCTCACGCGCTTCGACGTGACCCGTTCGTCGAAGGTCGTGGAGTACGTCCACCTCGACCTGGCCGGTGAGCCGAGCGTCGAGGAACGCGAGGTGCTCAGTGAGACCATCGAGTCGGTGCGCTGCCGCTGGTGCAACGCCGTGGACCAGGTGGAACTCGTGGACAGGCCGGGCGCCGACTCCTGACCGGGAGCGGCCCCGCACAGGCGATCCCGGCAGCGGGATCCCGAGGACAGGCAGTGGGGTGTGACGGATGGTGGAGACCGCAGGCGGGGGGCCGGGCGACGGCGCCGCTGAGGTGCTCGACCGTCCGCTGCCCGACGGCGTGCGCCGCCGGGTCGTCCAGATCGTCTCGGACGGCTTCGGCGGCCTGACGCTCGGCGAACTGCCCGCGCAGTTGCGCCAGTACGCGCGGTTCGCGCCCAACCGGCGGGCCAAGTTCGCCGGCAACGCGATGGCGGCCGCGCTGGAGACCGACCCGCTGTTCCGCCAGCGGATCGGGGAAAAGCTCAGGGAGGCGCAGCCGGAGCTGTCCGGCGCCCTCGACTCCGGCTCGCCGCCCCCGGCCGCGGACCCGCTCGACGTGGCGGCCGCGGCCTACGTGCTGCGCCCCGCCGGCTGGGTGAAGCTGGTGACCGCGGCCGGCGAGGAGGCCCTGCGCGCGGACGCCGAGCGCGCCGACGAGGAGAGCCGCGCCGAGCTGGAGCGGCTGCGCGAGCAGCTGGACCGGTCCCGCGAGCAGACCCGTACGGAGACCGAGCGGCTGCGCACCGAGCTGGAGACGGCCCGCAAGGAGGCCGAGGCGCTCCACCGCAAGCTGCGGGCCGCCCTCAGCGACGTCAAGCGGGGCGAGGCCGCGCTGCGCAAGGCACAGGCCGAGATGGAGGCGGTGCGCTCCGAGGGGCAGGCGCAGGTGTCCGCCGCCGAGAGCGAGACCCGGCGCCTGAAGGCACGGCTCGCCGAGACCGAGGCCGCCCTGGAGGCCGGCCGCAAGGCCGCCCGCGAGGGGCGCAGCGTCGAGGACATGCGGGTGCGGCTGCTGCTGGACACCGTGCTGGACGCCGCCCAGGGGCTGCGCCGCGAACTGGCCCTGCCGCCGGTGTCGGTGCGCCCGGCGGAGACCGTGGACGCGGTCGAGCCGGGCCGGATGAGCCCCAAGGACATCGCCGCACGGGCGCTGTCCGAGCACGATCCGGCCATTCTCGACCAGCTGCTCGCGCTGCCCCAGGCGCACCTGGTGGTCGACGGCTACAACGTCACCAAGACCGGCTATCCGCAGATGCCGCTGGAGAAGCAGCGGCTGCGGCTGCTCGGGCAGCTCTCGCAGCTCGCCGCGCAGACCGGCGCCGAGGTGACGTGCGTCTTCGACGGCGCGGAACTCGCCGCGCCCGTGCTGCTGGCCCCGCCACGGGGCGTGCGGGTGCTGTTCTCCAAGCCCGGGGTCACCGCCGACGAGCTGATCCGGCAGCTGGTGCGGGCCGAGCCGCCGGGCCGGCCGGTCATCGTCGCGTCCACCGACCGGGAGGTCGCCGACGGCGTCGCCCGGGTCGGTGCCCGACCGGTCGCTTCTGCGGTACTCCTGAAGCGGTTGTCCTGAAGAGCAAGTTCCGCGTTCAATGCCCGAATTGACGGCCGCACTGCGCAACGTAGCGTCAACCGACTCTCACTGGTCGTGAGTTGCTCGCAAATACTGTGTTGCGTGAGAGGTTTTTTTCTCTCCAGGATTTGAACTGATCACGATGAGGTCACTAGGGTCTGGGCTCGAACCTCCGAACAGGTGATCCCTCACAGCAAGGAGTTCGCCTCCCGTGGCGTCCCATCGTCGACCCAAGCAGACCAGTCGCGCACGCGTGACCGTGCTGACCACCGCTGCTGCCGCCGCCGTCGTCCTGAGCTCCCAGGCCGCCAACGCCGCGCCGAGCGAGAAGCCCTCCAAGGACGAGGTCAAGACCAAGGTCGACAAGCTGTACGAGGAGGCCGAGCAGGCCACCGAGAAGTACAACGGCGCCAAGGAGAAGCAGGAGAAGCTCCAGAAGGAGATCTCCACCATCCAGGACAACGTCGCCCGCGGCCAGGAGGAGCTCAACGAGCTGCGCGACTCCATAGGCATGGCGGCGGCCGCCCAGTACCGCACCGGCAGCATCGACTCCTCGCTCCAGCTGTTCCTGTCGTCCGACCCGGACGACTACCTGGACAAGGCGTCCACCGCCGACCAGCTCAGCGCCCAGCAGGTCGAGGCGCTGAAGAAGATCCAGGAGAAGCAGCGCGAACTCGCGCAGGAGCGCTCCGAGGCGTCCGGCAAGCTCACGGACCTCGCCTCCACCCGCACCGAACTGGGCAAGAAGAAGAAGGAAGTCCAGGCCAAGCTCGCCGAGGCGCAGAAGCTCCTCAACAGCCTGACCGCCGCGGAGAAGGCCGAACTGGCCGCCGCCGACGCCCGCGCCAGCCGCTCCTCCACCACCCGCGTCGACCTCAGCGGCGCCACCGCCGGCTCCAGCCGCGCCATGGCCGCCTTCCAGGCCGCCCAGAGCAAGATCGGCTCGCCGTACGTCTACGGCGCCACCGGCCCGTCCTCCTTCGACTGCTCGGGCCTGACCTCCTGGGCCTACGCCCAGGCCGGTGTCGGCATCCCGCGTACCTCGCAGGCCCAGGCCAACGCCGGCACGCGCATCTACAGCCAGAGCGACCTCCAGGTCGGCGACCTGGTCATCTTCTACGGCGACCTGCACCACGTCGGCTTCTACGCGGGCAACGGCCAGGTGCTGCACGCCCCGCGCACCGGCACCGTGGTGCGCTACGAGTCGATCAACAACATGCCGTTCCAGTTCGGCGTGCGGATCTGACCCCTGCGCCGGCCAGGGTGCCGGCCGCGTCCAAGATCAGGACACGGCACCGCCCGAACGGGCGAATCACGTCCGCCCCAAGTGACCCCCCGCCCCGCCACTGACCTGCGTCAGTGGCGGGGCGTCACGTTCTGCGCCGAGCCGGGTCGTTGGTCCACCCCTGGTCGCGGGGCTACTGTCTGCCGCGTTTCCCCGTCCGCCAGTGGAAGGAGCGCGGCTTCCCGTGGGGTCCCACCGTCGCCCAGCACCGTCCGGGTTCGACCGCGGAGCCGCGACCGCGCTCTGCGCCATGTCGGCCGCCGCCGCGGCCCTCGGAGTCGTACCGGCCACGGCCGCGCCGCACGACACCCGAGCCGAGGTCGACCGCCTCTACACGGAGGCCGAGAAGGCCACCGAGGCCTACAACAAGGCCGACGAACGCGCCGACACCCTGCGCCGGCAGGTGACCGACGCGCAGGACCGCATCGCCCGCCAGCAGCTGCGCATCAACGCGATGCGCGACCGGCTCGGTTCGCTCGCCGGCGCCCAGTACCGGGCCGGCGGCCTCGACCCGTCCCTCGCCCTGCTGTTCTCCGACGACCCGGACGACTACCTCGACAAGGCGGCCGCCCTGGACCGGATCACCGCCCGCCAAGCGGGCGAACTCCGGGAGTTGCAGGACGCGATGCGCGACCTCGCCCAGGAGCGCGCCGAGGCCACCCGGCGGCTCGGCGAGCTGGAGCGCAGCCGCCGGGCGGTCGCCACCCACAAGCGGACCGTGGAGCGCAAGCTCGCCCGGGCCCGCCGGCTCCTGGACAGCCTGCCGTCGGCCGAGCGCGCCGCCTACGACCGGGCCTCCCGCTCGGGGCGCGACGGGATGGCCCTCCTGGGCGGCGAGGTGCCCGTCTCCGGCCGCGCGGCCGCCGCGGTGGCCGCCGCCCGCTCCGCCCTCGGCCGGCCCTACGTCTGGGGCGCCAACGGCCCCTCCGGGTTCGACTGCTCGGGCCTGATGCAGTGGTCGTACGCGCAGGCCGGTGTGGCCCTGCCGCGCACCTCGCAGGCCCAGGCGCACGCCGGGCGCCGCGTGCCGCTGTCCCAGGCCCGGCCCGGTGACCTCGTCACCTACCGCTCCGACGCCAGCCACGTCGGCATGTACGTCGGCAACGGGCGCGTCATCCACGCGCCCTACCCCGGCGCCCCGGTGCGCTACGACCCGGTCGGCATGATGCCGATCTCGTCCGTGACCCGCCCCTGAGCGCTTCCCCCGCCGTGAGTGACCGGTTCCCGTCCGGGGTCCGCCGCGGGCACCGCGCCGTACGATCGGGGGGATGGCTGGTCGACGGCGGGTGCGCGGGTCCCACGTGGTGGTGCTGTGCCTGCTGCTCGTCGCCCTCGTGGGCTGTGGCGGCCGGCCGGCGACCGACACCGCGCGGGCCGACGTGCAGCGGCTGCTGGACCGGCGGGCGGCCGCCGTCCTCGCCCACGACGCCACCGCCTACGCCGGCACCGGCGCGGCCGACGGCTACGCGCGGGTGCGCGCCGTGCCGCTGGAGGACTTCTCGTACCGGGTGCGCGCCGTGCACGGCGACGGCGCCGCCCGCACCGCCGACGTCCGGCTGAGCTACCGCGTCCGGGGCTACGACCGGGCGCCCGTCACCGCGGGGCGCACGGTGCGCCTGGCCCGGGGCGCCGACGGCGGCTGGGCGGTGACGGCGGAGGCGCCCGCGCCCGGGGCGGGCGCCCAGCTGTGGGACCAGGGGACGGTGGACGTCGTGCGCGGGGAGCGCAGCCTGGTGATGGGCGTCGGGCAGTCCGGGGAGCGGCTGCGCACCTTCGCGGACCTGGCCGACCGGGCCGTGCCCGCCGTCTCGGCGGCCTGGGGCACCGGATGGGCGCTGCACGTGGTGGTGCTGGTGCCCAAGTCCCTGGACGGCATGGCCGCGGTGCTCGGCTCGCCCGCCTCCAGCTACCGGGGCATCGCCGCGGTCACCACCGGCGAGACCGGCGGACCGTCCCGGGCGCCCGCGGACCGGATCGTGGTCAACCCCGACGCCTACGGGATGCTCGGCGCGGCCGGCCGGCAGGTCGTCCTCACCCACGAGACCACCCACGTCGCCACCCGCGCCCACACCAACGGGGCGACCCCGCTGTGGCTGTCCGAGGGGTACGCGGACTACGTCGGCTACCGCGGCACCGGTCGCACCCCGGCCGAGGTCGCGCCCGAGCTGGTGGGCGCCGTGGCCGGCGGGAACGCCCCGGCGGCGCTGCCCGCCGACGCCGACTTCGGCTTCTCCGGGGACGCCGTGCGGCTGGCCGAGGCCTACGAGGGCGGCTGGCTGGCGTGCCGGATGATCGCCGGGCGCTGGGGCGAGGAGCGGCTCGACGCCTTCTACCGGGCCGTCGGGGCGCACGGGAAGCGGGCCGGCGCGGTCGAGGGGGCCCTGCGCGACGTGCTGGGGACGAGCCTCGCGGACTTCACCGCCGACTGGCGCCAGTACGTGCACGACCAGCTGGCCGCCCCGGCCGGCTGACCGGGCCCGCGCGCGCTCAGCGCTCCAGCTCGGCGACCGCTTCCGTCAGCCACGCCACCTCCGCCGCCGTGGTGGCCCGGGCGACGCGCAGCACGCCCCGCCGGAACAGGTCCCCGGTGTCCTCGGCGCGCACGGGTGAGCCGTCGTCGTAGAAGAAGCTCGTGGGCGTCCGCAGGAAGTCCAGGCGGCGGCGCAGGACGGCCGCCTGCTCGCGGGGGTCGGGCAGGTGGCGCAGGAAGGCGAGGACGGTGTTGAAGCGGACCTGGTCGGAGATCTCCACCGGCTTGGGCGCGCGCAGCCGCTGAAGCAGGTCCGCGCGTCCGGCGTCCGTGAGGGACAGCACCCGGCGCGGGGCGGCGCCGGTGCCCTCCTCGGTGCGCTGGTCGAGCCGGCCGGCCGCGACCAGGCGGCTGATCGCCGGGTAGAGCGCCCCGTCGCTGACCGGGCGGACGTGGCCGGTCAGCGCCTTGATGCGCTCCTTGAGCTCGTAGCCGTGCAGGGGTCCCTCGGCGAGGAAGCCCAGGATCGACAGCTCCAGCACGCCGCCTCCTCCGTGTCGTTCGGCTCCCTTGCCGATGTCCCGACGGCCATGGTACCTCTCTTCGAGGTACCTCTAATCGAGGTACCTCGTATCGAGAGCGGTTCGAGAGCGGCGTTCCCCGAGCGGCGTTCCGCGAGCAGCCGCGTCCGGAGGACCCGTGAACAGCCACCGCAGACAGCTCGTCTCCCTCGCCCACCCCGTCTACTTCTCGCTCCTGGCCTCCGTGGCCTCCGGCATCGTCAACACGGTGTGGGTCTCCCGGCTCGGCGGGCCCGCGGTCGCCGCCGTCGCGGTCGCCACCACCACCGAGAACGTCCTGCTCGGCGTGGCGCTGGTCTTCGCCTCCGGGACCACCGTGCTGGTCGCGCACGCCCGGGGCGCTCGGGACCCGGCGGCGGTCCGGGCGGCCGTCCGGGGCGGCGTGGCGCTGTGCGCGGTGGTCACCCCGGTCGTCGCGGCCGGCGGCTTCCTGCTGCGCGAGCCGCTGGCCCGGCTGGTGCTGGGCGGGCACGCCGGGCCCGCCCTGCCGCTCGCCGTCGGCTACTTCGCGATTTCCCTGCCCGGTACGGCCGTCTTCTTCGCCCAGAACCTCGTCGACGGCCTCCTCAAGGGCGCCGGCGACACCCGGACCCCGATGCGGCTCGCCCTCCTCGCCAACGGCCTGGTCCTCGCCCTCGACCCCTTCCTCATCCACCGCTACGGCGTCCGGGGCGCGGCCGTCTCCACCGTGCTGTGCCGCTGCGTGGCCCTGGCGGCGGGGCTGCTCGCCCTGCGCCGCAACGCCCTGCTGCGGACCGCCTCCCGGACCCCGGCCGGTCACCGCGGCGCGCTGCGGCGCACGCTGCGGACCGGGCTGCCCATGTCCGCCGACTTCACCGTCCGCCAGGGCGGCACGCTGGTGCTCGTCGCGGTCGTGGCGCGGCTCGGGGTGACGGCGGTGGCCGCGTACGCCGTCGCCTACAAGGTCCTCCACGTCGCCACCATGGCCTTCTACGCGGTGCGGCAGGCCGCCGCCATCCACACCGCGCACACCCGGGGCGCCGGGCGCGGGGGAGAGCGGCGGGCGATCGGGCGGGAGGCCGTGCTCCTCGCCGCGGCCGTCGGCCTCGTGGCGGCCGTCCTGCTCGCCGCGGGCGCCCCCTGGATCATGGCGGCGTTCGGCGTGGAGCCGGCCGTGGCCCGCGCGGGCGTGCTGTTCCTGCGCTGCGTCGGGCCGTACCTGCTGCTGATGGCCGGGTGCATCGCGCTCGGCGGGGTCTTCGAGGGCAGCGGGGGAGCGCCGGCCCTGCTGCGCGTCACCCTGCTCGGCACCGCCCTGCAACTGGCGCTGGCCCCGCTCCTGTCGGGCCTGGGGCTGCCGGGGATCTGCCTGGCGCTGGCGCTCGCCATGGCCGCCCAGTGCGCGGCGGTGGCCTGGCTGCTGCGGCGCGAGCGGCGTCAGGAGGACGCGGACGTCTCCCTGGTCCGGGCGGCCTGACCGGGCAGGGGCGCCGGCGCCCCCTCCGGCACGGTCGAACGCCACAGCCGGACGGCGGCGACGACCGCGGCCGCCACCAGCAGGCCGTTGCGGACGAACAGCAGGGCCATGCCGAGCGGGTCGCTCGCGACGACGTGCGCGAACCACACCGGGAACTCCAGCACCGTCACCGCGGAGGCGGCCGCCACCAGCAGCGCCGGCGGGAGCATCCGGCTCGCCCGCAAGCACAGGCACACCGCCGCGAGCCCGACCAGCCACACCAGGTACTGGGGGCTGATCACCCGGCTGGTGACCGTGAACAGCAGCACCGCGGTGAAGGCCGCGTCGGCGAGCGTGGCGGGCCCGTACCGGCGGGCCCGCAGCCGCCACAGCAGCAGCCAGCCGAAGGCCAGCGCCGTCAGCACCTGGGCCGCGGTGCTCACCTCGTGCACGTACGGCCCGAGGAACTCCATCGAGCCGTAGTGCAGCAGCACCCGCCCGTCCCAGCCGGTGTGCCGGGCCACGTGCAGGACCAGTCCGCCCAGCGACTCCACCTCGGTGCCCCGGTCGCGCTGGGACGTCAGGAAGGCGAACGCGCCGGGCGCCGCCAGGGCGAACGCCCCCGCGAGGACCGCCGCGCTCACCGCCGCGGCACCCCAGGTCCGCCGTCGCACCGCCCCGGCCAGCAGCAGCGCCGGCCACACCTTCAGCAGCGCCCCGAACCCGATGAGGACGCCGGCCACGCGCGGGTGCCGTACCCCGGCCACCAGCGCGGCCACCGCCACGGCGGTCACCATCACGTCGTAGCGCGCGTACACGGTCGGGCCGAGCAGCGGCAGGCCCGCCACCCACAGCCAGGCACCGCGCCGGCCCCGGTCCGGTCCGGTGCCCGCGCGCAGCAGCAGGACCAGCACCACGAGGTCGGCGAGGAACGCCAGCACGAAGAACGCCGGCGCGTAGCCCAGGAAGGGCAGCAGGCCCGGGGCGAGGATCGCGAGGGCCGCACCCGGCGGGTACTGCCAGGTGACGTCGGTCCCCGGGAAGGTACCGGTGCGCAGGACGTCGTACCAGCCCTGGTAGATCACGGACACGTCGCCCGTGACGTCCGGGCCGGGGAAGGTCCACACCCCGGACACCCACAGCAGCAGGACCAGCCGGGTCACGCCCCAGACGGCGAGCAGCCCGGCCGGCGCGTGCGGTCCGGCCGGTGCGGCGGGCGGGTGCCCGGCCCGCCGCGCGTCCGTGATGTTCACCTGTGCCCCTGTTCGTCCGCTTACGTGGTGAGGGTCCCATGGTCTCCCGGCGGACCGTGCGGGAGCCGTGAAGCGCGGCCGTGGCGGACCGCGTGCCGCTCACCGCCGTCCGGGGACCCGCTGCGGTGCGGACGGCGTTGGATACAGTCGGCGGCGATGCACAAGACGCTGATCGTGACCAACGACTTCCCGCCCCGGCCGGGCGGCATCCAGGCCTTCCTGCACAACATGGCGCTGCGCCTGGACCCCGAGCGCCTCGTCGTGTACGCCTCCACCTGGAAGCGCGGCCGGGAGGGCGCGGAGGCGACGGCCGCCTTCGACGCGGAACAGCCCTTCACCGTCGTACGCGATCGTACGACGATGCTCCTGCCCACGCCCGGCGCGACCAGGACGGCCGTCCGGCTGCTGCGCGAGCACGGCTGCACGTCCGTGTGGTTCGGGGCCGCGGCACCGCTCGGCCTGATGGCCCCGGCCCTGCGCCGGGCGGGCGCCGAGCGGCTGGTGGCCACCACGCACGGCCACGAGGCCGGCTGGGCCCAGCTGCCCGCCGCCCGGCAGCTGCTGCGCCGGATCGGCGAGGGCACGGACACGATCACCTACCTCGGCGAGTACACCCGCTCCCGGATCGCCGCCGCGCTCACGCCCGCGGCGGCCGCGCGGATGGTGCAGCTGCCGCCCGGCGTCGACGAGAAGACCTTCCACCCCGGCTCCGGCGGCGACGAGGTGCGCGCCCGCCTGGGCCTGACCGACCGTCCGGTGGTGGTGTGCGTGTCCCGGCTGGTGCGGCGCAAGGGCCAGGACACGCTGATCCGGGCGATGCCCCGCATCCTGGCCGCCGAGCCCGACGCCGTGCTGCTGGTCGTCGGCGGCGGCCCGTACGAGAAGGACCTGCGGCGCCTCGCGGCCGACACGGGCGTGGCCGCCTCCGTCCGCTTCACCGGGGCGGTCCCCTGGGCGGAGCTGCCCGCCCACTACGGCGCCGGTGACGTCTTCGCCATGCCCTGCCGGACCCGGCGCGGCGGCCTCGACGTGGAGGGCCTCGGCATCGTCTACCTGGAGGCGTCCGCGACGGGTCTGCCGGTCGTCGCCGGCGACTCGGGGGGCGCCCCGGACGCGGTGCTCGACGGCGAGACGGGCTGGGGGGTGCGGGGCGGCTCGGCCGAGGAGACCGCCGAGCGCGTCGTCACCCTGCTGGGCGACGCGGAGCTGCGCCGCCGGATGGGCGAGCGGGGCCGCCGCTGGGTGGAGGAGAAGTGGCGCTGGGACCTCCTGGCCGAGAGGCTGAGGGAACTCCTCTGAGCCACCCGGCCCCGCGGCCGGGGGAGCCCCTCCGGGCGCACCCGGCCGCCAGGGGGCCCCGCCGCGCCGCTACTTGGCGTAGATCGCCTCGATCTCGTGCGCGTAGTCCTTGGCGACGACGTTCCGCTTGAGCTTCAGCGACGGGGTGAGGTGGCCCGAGTCCTCGGTGAACTGGGCGGACAGGATGCGGAACTTGCGCACCGACTCCGCCTTGGACACCGCCGCGTTGCCGTCGTCGACCGCCGCCTGGACCGCGGCCTGCAGGTCCGGGTCGTCCTTCAGCGACGCCGCGGTGGCGCCCGCCGGCTTGCCGTGCTCGGCGGCCCAACGGCCCAGGAACTCCTCGTCGATGGTGACCAGCGCGCCCACGAACGGCCGCCCGTCGCCCACCACCATGCACTCCGCGACCAGCGCGTGCGCGCGGATGCGGTCCTCGATGACGGCCGGGGCGACGTTCTTGCCGCCCGCCGTGACGATGATCTCCTTCTTGCGGCCCGTGATCCGCAGGTAGCCGTCCTCGTCCAGGGTGCCGATGTCCCCGGTGTGGAACCAGCCGTCGGCCAGCGCGTCCGCCGTGGCGGCCGGGTTGTTCCAGTACTCCTTGAACAGGTGCTCGCCGTGCAGCAGCACCTCCCCGTCGTCGGCGATCCGCACGACCGAGCCGGGCAGCGGCTGGCCGACCGTGCCGATCTTCTGGCGGTCCCAGGGGTTGAACGCGGTGGCCGCGCAGGACTCGGTCAGGCCGTAGCCCTCCAGCACCGTGAAGCCGATGCCGCGGAAGAAGTGGCCGAGGCGCTCGCCCAGCGGGGCCCCGCCCGAGATGGCGTACTCGCCCCGCCCGCCGAGCACCGCGCGCAGCTTGCCGTAGACCAGCTTGTCGAAGACCTTGTGCTTGATCCGCAGGCCCATCGACGGACCCGAGGGGGTGTCCAGCGCCTTGCTGTACGCGATCGCGGCGTCAGCGGCCTTGTCGAAGATCGCGCCCTTGCCGTCGGCCTGCGCCTTGGCGCGCGCCGAGTTGTAGACCTTCTCGAAGACCCGCGGCACGCCCAGGATCAGCGTCGGCCGGAACGCCGCCAGCTCGTCGGTGAGGTTCTTGATGTCGGGGACGCACCCCAGCTTGATCGGCGCCATCATCGGCGCGACCTGCACCAGGCGCCCGAAGACGTGCGCGAGCGGCAGGAAGAGCAGCACCGAGCACTCGCCGGTGCGGAACAGCGGGCGCAGCCGCTCCACGACGTTGCCGCACTCGGCGAAGAAGGCGCGGTGGGTGAGCACACAGCCCTTCGGGCGGCCGGTGGTGCCCGAGGTGTAGACGATGGTCGCCGGGTCGTCGGCGCGCGCGACCGAACCGCGCTCCTCGACCGTGGCGTCGCTGATGTCCTTGCCGGCCCGGCCCAGCTCCTCGATCCCGCCGGCCTCGATCTGCCAGACGTGCTTGAGGGTGGGCAGGGTGTCGCGCACCGACTCCACGGCGGCCGCGTGGCCGGTGGTCTCCACGACGCACGCGGTGGCGCCCGAGTCGGACAGGATCCACTGCACCTGCTCCGGGGAGCTGGTCTCGTACACCGGCACGGTGACCGCGCCCGCGCTCCAGATGGCGAAGTCGAGCAGCGTCCACTCGTAGCGGGTGCGGGACATCAGGGCCACCCGGTCGCCCGGCTGCACGCCGGAGGCGATGAGGCCCTTGGCGGCGTCCTGCACCTCGGCGAGGAACGCGGACGCCGTCACGTCCTGCCAGGCCCCGCCGACCTTGCGGGCGATCACGGCGACGTCAGGGTGCTGCGCGGCGTTTCTGCGGACGATGTCGGTCAGATTGCCGTCCGCAGGGACCTCGTACAAAGCCGGAAGGCTGAACTCGCGCAAGACTGCTGCTCCTCATAGGGCGCCGGCGCCACGACGTTGTGTGATGCGACGGTGCGGTCCACGGCTCGGGCGGTGCTCGCGCATTCAGATGTTGAATTGCTGAGCACGACTGGACTGCCCGGACGTTACCCGCCGGTATGGCTTCTTCGACAGGGGGTCCCGGCGAGATGTTCGCTGCGTCACACGGATGGGGGTTGCTCCGCGTACGGTAGTCCACCCACCAACTGACTCACCAGTAACCGCAGGTCCGGCCGACTCTGTCCACCCGCGCCGCACACGCCCTACGCTTGATCGCCATGGCATCCACACCGGCCCGCACCCGCACGCGCGTCCACGTGGTCAGCGACGTGCACGGCAACGCCAGCGACCTCGCCCGGGCGGGCGACGGCGCGGACGCACTCGTCTGCCTCGGGGACCTCGTCCTCTTCCTCGACTACGCCGACCACTCCCGCGGCATCTTCCCCGACCTCTTCGGCGTGGAGAACGCCGACCGGATCGTCGAACTGCGCACCGCCCGGCGCTTCGAGGAGGCCCGCGCCTTCGGGGCCCGGCTCTGGGCGGGCGTCGGCGACGACCGGGCCGCGGTCATCGAGCAGGCGGTGCGCAAGCAGTACGCCGAACTGTTCGCGGCCTTCCCCACCCCGACCTACGCCACCTACGGCAACGTCGACATGCCCCCGCTGTGGCGGGAGTACGCCGGACCCGGCACCACCGTGCTGGACGGCGAGCGGGTCGAGATCGGCGGCCGCGTCTTCGGCTTCGTCGGCGGCGGCCTGCGCACCCCGATGCGCACCCCCTACGAGATCAGCGACGAGGAGTACGCCGCGAAGATCGAGGCGGTCGGCGAGGTGGACGTGCTGTGCACCCACATCCCGCCGGAGGTGCCCGAGCTGGTCTACGACACCGTCGCGCGCCGCTTCGAACGGGGCAGCCGCGCCCTGCTGGAGGCGATCCGGCGCACCCGCCCGCGCTACGCCCTGTTCGGCCACGTCCACCAGCCGCTGGCCCGGCGCATGCGGATCGGGGCGACCGAGTGCGTGAACGTCGGCCACTTCGCCGGGACCGGCGAGCCGTGGGTGCTGGAGTGGTGAGACGCCGCCGCGCAGGCGGTGAAGGCGGCAGGTCAAACGCGCGGTAGCCTTCACGCTGCACACGCGTGCGCACGCTTGGCGCACGGGACACTCTTCAGCGGTTTTCCAGCGGCCCGCATCCGGAGGAGCCACGGCGATGGCGGAACACACCAGCTCGAGCATCACGATCGAGGCGGCACCGGCCGACGTGATGGCGGTCATCTCCGACTTCGCGCGCTACCCCGACTGGACCGGCGAGGTGAAGGAGGCGGAGGTCCTCGCGACCGACGCGGCCGGCCGCGCCGAGCAGGTGCGGCTCGTCATGGACGCCGGGGCCATCAAGGACGACCAGACCCTGGCCTACACCTGGACCGGGCAGGACGCGGTCTCCTGGACGCTGGTGAAGTCGCAGATGCTGCGCTCCCTGGACGGCTCCTACGTGCTGCGGCCGGCCGGCGCCGGGGCGACCGAGGTCACCTACTCGCTGACCGTCGACGTCAAGATCCCCATGCTCGGCATGATCAAGCGCAAGGCCGAGAAGGTCATCATCGACCGTGCCCTCGCGGGGCTGAAGAAGCGGGTCGAGTCGGGCACGTAGCGGCTCCCCGGGGCGGCCGCGCCCGTCCACTACCGTTCACCCCCATGCGCACCCTCTTGATCACCGGCCCCGGCGGCAGCGGCCGTACGACGGTCGCCGCCGCCACCGCACGCGCCGCCGCCCGAGAGGGCATCCGCACCCTCGTGCTCGGCGCCGACCGCGGCGACACCCTCGGTGCCGCGCTCGGTGTGCCGACCGGACCGGTGCCCGTGACGGCCGGACCGGGGATCACCGCCTGGCGGCCCGACCCGGCCGCCGCGTTCCGCGCCGACCTCACCGCGTTCCAGGAGCGGGCCACCACCGTCCTCGACCTGCTCGGCGCGCAGCGGCTCGACCCCGAGGAGGTCACCCCGCTGCCCGGCGCCGAGGAGCTGTCCCTGCTGCGCGCCCTGCGCGACGCGGCCCTCGCCGAGCGCCACGACCTGCTCGTCGTCGACCTGCCCCCCACCCACCAGGCCCTCGCCCTGCTCGCGCTGCCCGAGGAGCTGCGCCGCTACCTGCGCCGTCTGCTGCCCCCCGAACGGCAGGCCGCCCGCGCCCTGCGCCCGGTCCTCGGCCGCCTGGCCGGCGTGCCCATGCCCGCCGAGTGGCTCTACGACACCGCCGCCCGCTGGGACCTGGAACTGGCCGCCGTCGAGGCCGTCGTGAACGACCCCGGCACCGTCGTCCGGCTCGTCGCCGAACCCGGGCCGGCCGGCGCCGACGCCGTCCGTGAGGCGGGCCTCGGCCTCGCCCTGCGCGGCCTGCGCACCGAGTCCCTGGTCGCCAACCGGGTCCTGCCCGAGGACGGGGCGTCCGGTCCCTTCGCGGAGCTGGCCGCCCAGCAGCGCAAGACCCTCGCCGAGTGGCAGGCGGCCGGCACCGCCGTGCACACCGTCGCCCACCTCGGCCGCGACCCGCGGGGCCCGGACGACCTCGCCGCGCTCGCCGCCCCGGCCGTCAACCCCGGCCGTCACCCGGTCGAGTGGCCGGTGCACGACCGGCTCGCCGACGACGGCGTGCTCGTCTGGGACATCCCCCTGCCCGGCGCCATACGCGACGCCCTCGACCTGGTCCGGCGCGGTGACGAACTCCTCGTGACGGCCGGGCCCTTCCGCCGGATCGTCCCCCTGCCCTCGGCGCTGCGCCGCTGCACCGTCGCCGGCGCCGCCCTGCGCGAGGGCGTCCTGCGCATCCGGTTCGCCCCCGATCCCGCCCTGTGGCCGCGGACCCCGTGAAGGCGCTACCGCCGTTCGGGTAACGTCGGAGGGACGAGCCGTAGTCAGGAGTCCGTCATGAGCAGCGAAGACCGACCCGCCCCCGACGGCGCCGCGGACGAGCCCGTCGAGCGGACCGAGCAGGCCGAGCGGACCGAGCAGGCGGAGCGGACCGGGCGCGCCACCGACGCCGACGCCTGGGCCACCGCCTGCGCCGAGGACCTGGCCGCCGAGAAGGCCCGCCGCCGCACGCAGCACGGCCCGCCCCCCGGCTCCGCCGCCGAGGAACTGCGCAAGCTGGTCGACACCGTCGCCGACAAGCTCGCCGGCCTGCAGTCCCCGCTGTTCGGCGCGGTCGCCGGGCCCGCCGCCCAGCAGGTGGTGCGCCAGGTCGTCCAGCAGGCCAAGTCCGCCGTCGAACCGGTCATCGAACGCAATCCGGACGTCTTCGACCACCTCGCGGCCGCGGGCGGCGAACTCCTCGCCGCCTACCGCTCCGCCGTGCAGGCCCAGGAGAAGCGCTGGACCGCGGGTGAGCGGGACCTCGGCGACCTCGACGACCTGCGCGGCCCCGGCGACGACGGCCCCTCGGGCGCCGGCCCCGGCCAGCGCATCGACTTGGACTGAGTCCCCTCGGGTACGGTTGGCCGTAGCGGGGCACGACCGGAACTGAGGGATTCATGGGACTCACCATCGGCGTCGACATCGGCGGCACGAAGATCGCGGCCGGCGTGGTCGACGAGGAAGGCAACATCCTCTCGACCTTCAAGGTGCCGACCCCCACCACGCCCGAGGCCATCGTGGACGCCATCGCCTCGGCGGTGGAGGGCGCGCGTGCGGGGCACGAGATCGTCGGCGTGGGCATCGGTGCCGCCGGGTACGTCAACCGGCAGCGCTCCACCGTGTACTTCGCCCCGAACATCGACTGGCGCAACGAGCCGCTGAAGGACGAGGTCCAGGAGCGCACCGGCCTGCCGGTCGTCGTGGAGAACGACGCCAACGCGGCCGCCTGGGGCGAGTACCGGTTCGGCGCGGGCAAGGGCCACCGCAACGTCATCTGCATCACCCTCGGCACGGGCCTCGGCGGCGGCATCATCATCGGCAACAAGCTGCGCCGCGGCCACTTCGGCGTCGCCGCCGAGTTCGGCCACATCCGCATGGTGCCCGACGGCCTGCTGTGCGGCTGCGGTTCCCAGGGCTGCTGGGAGCAGTACGCCTCCGGCCGTGCCCTGGTCCGCTACGCCAAGCAGCGCGCCAACGCCACCCCCGAGCGGGCCGAGATCCTGCTGCGGCTGGGCGACGGCACCCCCACCGGCATCGAGGGCAAGCACATCTCCGTGGCCGCCCGCCAGGGCTGCCCGGTCGCCGTCGACTCCTACCGCGAGCTGGCCCGCTGGGTCGGCGCGGGCCTCGCCGACCTGGCCTCGCTGTTCGACCCGTCCGCGTTCATCGTCGGCGGCGGACTCTCGGACGAGGGCGAGCTCGTCCTCGACCCGATCCGCAAGTCGTACAAGCGCTGGCTGGTGGGCGGCAACTGGCGCCCGGTCGCCGACGTCCTCGCCGCCCGGCTCGGCAACAAGGCCGGTCTGGTCGGCGCGGCCGACCTGGCCCGGGAGCCCGACCCGATCATGTGACGGACCCTCGCTCCGCGGGACACCGCGCGGCCGGCCACGACCCGACGGCGGCCGCGCGGACCCGCGCCCGGGTCCGTGCGGTGTACGCGGCCGCGCGGGACCGGCGTCCGGCGGCGCGGGGCGTACATTGATCCACATGGAGCCGCTCCCCAACTCCCGTACCGAACCCGACGGTTCCGCCGTCGTCCGCGTCCTGAGCTACAACATCCGTTCGATGCAGGACGACACCGACGCCCTCGCCCGGGTCGTCTCCGCCTGCGCCCCCGACCTGGTCCTCCTGCAGGAGGCCCCCCGGTTCTTCCGCTGGCGCAAGAAGCTGGCCCGGCTGGCGAGCGCCTCCGGCCTGGTGGTCCTCTCCGGCGGCGGCACCGCGGCCGGACCGGCGCTGCTGTGCTCGCTGCGGGCCACGGTCGAGCGCACCGAGGACGTCCTGCTCCCGCTGACCCCCGGTCACGTCCGCCGCGGCCTGGCGACGGCGGTCGTCCGGCTCGGCGGCGCCCGCCTCGGCGTGATCAGCTGTCACCTCGGCCTCACCGCGAACGAACGGTACGAGCACGGCGGGCTGCTCCTGGACCACCTCGCCGCGCTGGGCGTGGAGCACGCGATCGCCGGCGGCGACCTCAACGAGGAGCCGGGCGGACGCACCTTCAGCCGCCTGGCCGCCGCCCTCCGGGACTGCCGGGCCGCCGCCCCCTGGGGCGCGGGGGACACCTTCACCCCGGCCGAGCCGCGCAAGCGCATCGACGCGGTCTTCGCGACCGCGGGCATCGAGGTGCTCGGCTGCGGCGTGCCCACCGAGGACGCGCTGCCCGGCCTGTCCCGGGCGGACCTGAGGGCGGCCACGGACCACCTCCCGGTCCTGGCCGCCCTCAGGGTGCCTGCCGCCGCCTAGCGCTCCGCGGGTGGCCGGTGTCGTGCGTGTGGCCGGTGTCTCAGACGACCGCGCCCCGGCCCGGGTCGCCGTCGTCCTCGTCGTCCGTCTTCATGCGGACCACCAGCGTCGCGAAGCCGCCGAGGAAGCCGCCGATGCCGGTGGTGGCCAGCCACCACGTCATGTCCCAGCGCAGCAGCACCGCCAGCAGGAGCAGCAGCGGCCCGCCGACCACCGCGAGCCAGGCGAACTTGGCCGTGGTGTCGGCCGCGGGCAGCGGCGGCGGCTCCGGCGGCACGAAGTGGCCCTCGTCGTCCTCCCCGAGGTCGTCCTCGGCCGGCTCGGGCGTCGAGTAGTCACGCGGGCCGACGCCGGGCGCGAAGGCCACCGAGCCGCCCAGCGACGCCGGCCGGGCGGGCTGCTCGGGCGCGGGCTCGTCGTCGTTGGTCTCCGGCTCCAGCAGCGCCAGGTCCTCCACCGACTTGAAGGGCTTGGCACCCGGCGGGTCCGGGGGCTCGTCGCCGTACCCCGCGACGATCGCCGCCCAGGCGGCCGCCTCGTCGAAGGGCACGCTCTGCTCCTCGGGCTCGGTGCCGTCCTCACGGTCGGAGTCGTGCTCAGCCACCTGCGGTCGTCCCTTCCTCACCGACACGGTCAGCGATCCGGTCGATGAACGCGAGGCTCTCCGCGAAGATCCGGTCCGCGTCGTGGTCCAACGTCGCCACGTGGTAGCTCTGTTCCAGCAGGATCTCGGTCACGTCCGTCGACGACACCCGGCCGAGGACCCGCGCCGAGTCCACGGCCGGCACCACGTGGTCCCGGAGGCTGCGCAACAGCAGCAGCGGCTGGGTCACCTGGGGAAGCTCGCCGTCCACCAGCCGGAAGAAGGACCGCAGGGAGTGCGCGGCGTGCAACGGCACCCGGTCGTACCCCAGTTCCGCCGAGGACTCCAGGGCGATGTCGCTCGCGATGCCCCGGGTGGTGCGCACCAGGTGCCGGGCCACCGGCAGGGCGTACGCCGACAGGCCGTGCACCTTGATCGCCGGATTGACGACGACCACGCCGCTGACCGCGTCCCCGTGCCGCGCGGCCAGCCGCAGGGCCAGCGCGCCGCCCATCGACAGGCCCGCCACGAACACCCGGGAGCAGCGCTCGCGCAGCAGGCGCAGCTCGCGGTCCACCTCGGCGTACCAGTCGGGCCAGGCGGTGACCGCCATGTCCTCCCAGCGCGTGCCGTGCCCGGGCAGCAGCGGCAGGGAGACGGTCAGGTCCCGCTCGGCCAGGTACCGGGCCCAGGGGCGCAGCGACTGCGGGGAGCCCGTGAAGCCGTGACACAGGAGGACCCCGGTCTCCCCGCCCTCGTGGCGGTACGGCTCGGCTCCAGGAAGGACCGGCACCTTCGGTCTCCTGTTCTTCATGAAGGGACGTGTGGTTCACCGTACGCGACCGCACTGACACCGACCAGGCCCGTCGGGCTCCGGGACGCCACTTGGGGTTAAGGTCTGTTCGACACACACAGGAGGCACTCGGTTGTTGTACGGCGCGATGAAGGTTTCCATCGGGGGGCCACTGAAGATGATCTTCAGGCCCTGGGTGGAGGGCCTGGAGAACGTCCCCGCCGAGGGTGCCGCGATCCTGGCGAGCAATCACCTGTCCTTCTCGGACTCGTTCTTCCTGCCCGCGGTCCTCGACCGCAAGGTGACGTTCATCGCCAAGGCCGAGTACTTCACCACGCCCGGCGTGAAGGGCCGGCTCACCGCCGCCTTCTTCAAGGGCGTCGGCCAGCTCCCCGTCGACCGCTCCGGCGCGCGCGGCGCGGGTGAGGCGGCGGTGCGCAGCGGCATGGAGGTGCTGGAGCGCGGTGAGCTCTTCGGCATCTACCCGGAGGGCACCCGCTCGCCCGACGGCCGCCTCTACCGCGGCAAGCCCGGCGGCCTCGCGCGCGTGGCGCTCGCCACCGGCGCGCCGGTGATCCCGGTCGCCATGATCGACACCGAGAAGATCCAGCCGCCCGGCCAGGTCATGCCGAAGGTCATGCGCCCCGGCATCCGCATCGGCAAGCCGCTGGACTTCAGCCGCTACCAGGGCATGGAGCACGACCGGTTCGTGCTGCGGGCGGTGACCGACGAGGTCATGTACGAGATCATGAAGCTCTCCGGCCAGGAGTACGTCGACATCTACGCGACCGCCGCCAAGCGGCAGATCGCCGACGCCGCCAAGGCCGAGAAGGAAGCGGAGAAGGCCGCGCGGGCGGCCCTCGCGCAGGCCGAGAAGGACCAGGCCAAGAAGGAAAAGGCCGAGGAACAGTAGCCGGGGCCCGAAGAGGCCGGGGACCAGGGGGTCGGGGGAGATGGCCGGACGTGAGCGCGTCCTGCGGATGTCGGTCGAGCTGCCGCTGTGGCGCGCGCTCACCGCGTACCGCGTACTGACCCTGCTCTACGCGGTCGGCCTGTTCGCCTCCGCCTACGACGACTACGACCGGCCCGGCGTCGCGATCGCCTACTACGCCGTCCTCGCCGTCTGGACCCTCGCCACCCTGCCCCGCGTCCACAACGCGGCCGCCTGCACCAAGCCCTTCCTCGCCGCCGACCTGGCCGTCGCGCTGACCGGCATCGTGCTGACCCCGCTGGTCGTCACCGACCAGCACATCCTGGACGGCGGCCCCACCCTGCCGTCGATATGGACCGCCGGCTCGGTCCTCGCCTTCGCGCTGCGGGGCGGCTGGCGCTGGGCCGTGCTCGCCTCCACGCCCGTCGCGGCCGCCAACCTGGTCGAACGCGGCCACCCGGCCCGCGACACCGTGCACAACGTGCTCCTGGTCTGGGTCGCCTCCATCGCCATCGGCTACGTCGTCGAGGTCGCCCGCGCCTCCGAGCGCACCCTCGCCCGCGCCCTGGAGATCGAGGCCGCCACCCGCGAGCGCGAGCGCCTCGCCCGGGACATCCACGACAGCGTCCTGCAGGTGCTGGCGATGGTGAAGCGCCGCGGCTCCGCCCTCGGCGGGGAGGCCGCCGAGCTGGGCCGGATGGCCGGCGAGCAGGAGGTCGCGCTGCGCACCCTGGTCTCCGGCGGGCTCGTGCCCGTCTCCCGGGTCTCGCACGACGCCGCCGAGGGAGCCCTGGTGCGCGAGGTCGAGGTGCCCGACGGTCCCGGCGCCGACGGCCCCGCCGACCTGCGCGCGCTGCTCGCGCCGTACGCCGCCGAACGGGTCAGCCTCGCCGGCCCGGGGGCGCCGGTGCTGCTGCCCCCGGCCGCCGCCCGTGAGCTGGCCGCCGCCGTCGGGGCCGCGCTGGACAACGTACGGCAGCACGCCGGCGACGACGCCCGGGCCTGGATCCTGGTCGAGGACGAACCCGGCGCGGTGATCGTCACCGTGCGGGACGACGGCCCCGGCATCCCCGAGGGCCGCCTCGCGCAGGCCGAGGGCGAGGGACGGCTCGGGGTGGCCCTGTCCATCCGGGGCCGGCTGCGCGACCTCGGCGGCAGCGCCGAGCTGGTCTCCACACCGGGGCAGGGCACGGAAGTGGAACTGACGGTGCCCAAGGACGCGGCGCCGACGACACCGCGGGGGAAGGCGGGACAGCGATGAGCGAGACCGGGACGGGGACGGACACCGGGTCCGTGAACGGGGACGGGGCGCCGATCCGCGTCATGGTGGTCGACGACCACCCCATGTGGCGCGACGCGGTCGCCCGGGACCTCGGCGAGGCGGGCTTCGACGTGGTCGCCACCGCCGGCGACGGCGACCAGGCGGTGCGCCGCGCCCGGGCCGCCGCCCCCGACGTCCTCGTGCTCGACCTCAACCTGCCCGCCAAGCCGGGCGTCCAGGTCTGCAAGGAGGTCGTCGCCGCCGACCCGGCGCTGCGGGTGCTGGTGCTGTCCGCGAGCGGGGAGCACGCCGACGTCCTGGAGGCCGTCAAGTCCGGCGCCACCGGCTACCTGCTGAAGTCGGCGTCCACCGAGGAACTCGTGGACGCGGTGCGCCGCACGGCCGTCGGCGACCCGGTGTTCACCCCCGGTCTCGCCGGTCTGGTGCTCGGCGAGTACCGCCGCCTGGCCGCCGAGCCGGCGCCCGCCGCGGACCCCGACCGGCCCGGGGCGCCCCGGCTGACGGACCGCGAGACCGAGGTGCTGCGCCTGGTCGCCAAGGGCCTGAGCTACAAGCAGATCGCCGAGCGGCTCGTCATCTCCCACCGCACGGTGCAGAACCACGTCCAGAACACCCTGGGCAAGCTCCAGTTGCACAACCGCGTCGAGCTGGTGCGGTACGCGATCGAACGGGGCCTGGACGACGAGTGAACGCGCGGCGCCCGGCAGCCCCGCGGCCGCGCCGGGCTGCCGGAAGGGGCCGTCGGCGGCCCCCTCGCCCCGCTAGCGTGGACCATGAAGCGTCGTCGGCCGGGCGGAGGCACCCCCATGCGCGTCGGAGTACTGACCGGAGGGCGCGACTGCCCGGGCCTGAACGCCGTGGTGCGGGCCGTGGTCCGCAAGGGCGTCCAGGTCCACGGGCACGAGTTCGTCGGCTTCCGTGACGGCTGGCGCGGCCCGCTGGAGGGGGAGACGGTCCCCCTCGACATCCGCGCGGTGCGCGGCACCCTCCCCCGGGGCGGCACCATCCTCGGCTCCTCGCGCACCGACCCGCTGGCCCGGGAGGACGGCGCCCGCCGCATCCACGACACCCTCGCCGAGCTCGGCGTGGAGGGCCTGATCGCGATCGGCGGCCGGGACACCCTGGGCACGGCGGCCCGCCTCGCGGACGGGCACGGGGTGCCCGTCGTCGGCGTGCCCAAGACCATCGACAACGACCTGCCCGGCACCGACCGCACCGTCGGCTTCGACACCGCCGTCGGCGTCGCCGTCGAGGCGATCGACCGGCTGCACACCACCGCCGAGTCCCACAAGCGGGTCCTCGTCGTGGAGGTCATGGGCGGCGAGGCCGGCTGGATCGCCGTGCACTCGGGGCTGGCCGGCGGCGCGAACGTGATCCTCGTCCCCGAGCAGCCCTTCGACGTCGACCGGGTGTGCGGCTGGGTGACCTCCCGCTTCCAGGCGACGTACTCGCCGATCGTGGTGGTCGCCGACGGGGCCGTGCCCAAGGAGGGCGAGGCGGCGCTCGGCCGGACGCCGGCCGGCACACCGGGCCAGGTGCGGCTGTCCGGGGTGGGGGAGTGGCTGGCCCGCGAGATCGAGCACCGCACCGGCAAGGAGGCCCGCACGACCGTGCTCGGCCACCTCCAGCGCGGCGGCTCGCCCAGCCCCGCCGACCGCTGGCTCGCCACCCGCTTCGGGCTGCACGCCATCGACGCCGTGCACGAGCGGGACTTCGGCACGATGGTCGCCCTGCGCGGCACCGACGTCGTGCGGGTCCCGCTGCGCGAGGCGACGGGCCGGCCGCGGACGGTGGACCCGGCGCTGTACGAGGAGATCGGGGTGTTCTTCGGCTGACCCGACGGGGCCGGACCGTCGAGCGGCGCACCCCGTGCGACCGGCGGGCCCGGGCGCCCCGCCGTATATTCGGCACCGTCGGCCCGTCCGGCACCGCCGGCCCGAGCGATCACGAGGGAGCGCGCGCGTGGAGATCCTTGCCTTCGGTGTGCAGGCCGACGAGCGGCCCCTGATCGAGCGGGCCTTCGCCGGGCACCACGACGTGCACTGCCTGGACGTGTTCCTCACCGAGGACACCGCACCCATCGCCCGGGGCCACGGGATCGTCTCCACCAGCGTCAACTGCGGCCTGGGCGACGGGGTGCTGCGGACCCTGGCCGCGGGCGGCACGCGGATGATCGCCCAGCGCTCGACCGGCTTCAACAACGTCGACCTGCCGGTGGCCGAGCGGCTCGGCATGACGGTCGCCCGGGTGTCCTCCTACTCGCCGTACTCGGTGGCCGAGTTCGCCTGGACCCTCGCGATGGCGGTCAACCGCCGGGTCGTGCGCGCCTCCACCCGCACCCGCGACTTCGACTTCCGCCTCGACGGGCTGATGGGCCGCGACCTGCACGGCCGCACCGTCGGCGTGCTCGGCACCGGCAAGATCGGCGAGGCGTTCACCCGCATCGCGCACGGCTTCGGCATGCGGCTGCTCGGCTGGGACGTCGCCGAGGACCCCGCCTGCCGGGACCTGGGCATGGCGTACGTCGCCAAGGAGGAGCTGCTCGCCGAGGCCGACCTGGTCAGCCTGCACGTCCCGCTGATGCCCGAGACCCAGCACCTGCTCGACGCGGCCGCGCTGAAGGCCATGAAGGACGACGCCATCCTGGTCAACTCCAGCCGCGGCGGCCTGGTCGACACCGCGGCCCTCGTCGCCGAGCTGCGCGAGGGCCGCTTCACGGGCGTCGGCCTCGACGTGTACGAGGCCGAGGCGGGCCTGTTCTTCCTCGACAAGTCCCTGGAGGCCATCGCGGACGACACCCTGGCCCGCCTGGTCACCTTCCCCAACGTCCTGGTCACCTCGCACCAGGCGTACTACACCGAGGACGCCGTCGGCCAGATCGTCGGGACCACCGTGCGCAACGTCCTCGACTACCTCGCGGGCCGCCGCTCCGAGAACGTCCTCGTGCCCCGCAGCTGACCCAGCAGCTCCCGCACGACGCCCGCGCCGTTCAGCGAGAGCACCGACTCCGGGTGGAACTGCACCCCGGAGAACCCCGGCCCGCGCAGCGCGTGCACCTCGCCGGCCGGGCTGCGGCTGACCTCGACGCCGTGCGCGGCCAGTTCGGCGGCCGCCTCGTCGTCGCAGCGGGCCACGAAGCTGTTGTAGAAGCCGACCGTCTCCGCCCGCCCGAACAGGTCGATCGTGGTCTGCGCCCCCTGGTACGGCACCTCCTTGCGCACGATGTCCAGGCCCAGCTCGGCCGCGAGCAGCTCGTGGCCCAGGCACACGCCCAGCACCCCGTGCCGGTGCCCGCGGACCACCGCGGCCGTCAGCTCCCGCAGGAACCGCATCTTGGGGTCGGCCAGGTCGGCGGGGTCGCCGGGACCGGGGCCGAGCACCACCGGCCCCTCGTGCGCGAGCACGGCCTCCCGCAGCCCGGGTGCGTCGTAGCGCCGCACGCTCACCTCGAGACCGGCCGAGCCGAGCACGTGGGCGAGCATCGCGGTGAACGTGTCCTCGCCGTCGACGACCAGCGCGTGGCCCTCCAGCGCGTCCGACCGCTCCTGCATCCGCAGCCAGAACGGCGCCAGCGAGGCGCGGCGCCCGTCCAGCGCGGCCCGCACGCGCGGGTCGTCGGCGAGCCGCCCGCGCGCGTGCTCCGGCCGCGGCCGGGACGGCCGCACGCCCAGGGCCGCGAGCACCCCCGCCGCCTTCGCGTGGGTCTCGGCGACCTCGCCCGCCGGGTCCGAGCCGCGGACCAGGGTCGCGCCCACCGGCACGCGCAGCCGGCCGTCGGCGCAGATGTCGGCCGTGCGGATCAGGATGGGCGAGTCCAGGGTCTGGGCGCCGCCCGCGTCCCGGCCGAGCAGGGCCAGCGCCCCGGCGTAGTAGCCGCGCCCGCCGCTCTCGTGGCGCTCGATCACCCGGCAGGCGTTCTGCACGGGCGAGCCGGTGACGGTCGCCGCGAACATCGTCTCCTTCAGCACCTCGCGCACGTCCAGCGACGACCTGCCGCGCAGCTCGTACTCGGTGTGCGCGAGGTGGGCCATCTCCTTCAGCCGCGGCCCGACCACCACCCCGCCCCGGTCGCCGACGGTGCACATCATCTTCAGTTCCTCGTCGACGACCATCGACAGCTCCTCGATCTCCTTGCCGTCGGCGAGGAAGCGCAGCAGGTGCTCGGGCGTCGGGCCGGCGTCCGGGTACCGGTAGGTGCCGCTGATCGGGTTCATCACGACGGTCCCGCCGGACATCCGCACGTGCACCTCCGGGCTGGCCCCCACCAGCGTGCGCTCCCCGGTGTGCACGACGAACGTCCAGTACGCCCCCCGCTCGCCCTCCAGCAGCCGCCGGAACAGCGCCAGCGCGTCGGCCCGGCCGAACCCGGGGACGTCACCCTCGTAGGTCCGCCGGATCACGAAGTTGGCGCCCTCCCCGCGGCCGATCTCCTCGCGCAGCACGCGCGCGACGATCTCGCCGTACTCCTCGTCACCGACGTCGAAGCCGCCCGCGCGGACGGTCACGTCGTGCTGCGGGAGACGGGCGAGCACCGCGTCGAGGGGCAGTGTGTGCGTCTCCTCGGGCGTCAGCACCGCGAGCGGGGTGCCGTCGTCGCGGACGTCGAAGCCGCGCTCGCGGATCTGCCGGAACGGCACGAGGGCCAGGCCCTCGTCGGGGAGGTCGGCGAGGCGCTCCACCGTGGTGACCGGGCCGACGAGCAGCTCGACCGCCGCCTCGTCGTGGCCCGGGGTGCGGCGGCGCAGCAGGGCGAACGGGCGGGTGTCGTCGAGCAGGTCGTCGAGCAAGCCGGGCAGGTGCATGGTCCGTACTCCTTCTCCGTGGGTGCGGTGGGAGGCGGGAGAGGAACGGACCCCGGGAAACGCCGAAGGCCGCCCCTCGGGCGGCCTTCGCGAAGTCGTGCGTACGCGCAGTCAGTGGGCCGCCGGATGAGCGGTCCACCACCAGTTCCGGGTCGAGTGCGCGAACATGCGACGCACCCTACCGCATGTCCGGGGAGCGTCCGACGTGTCTCATTTGCTGGGCACCGGCCGGAGGCCCCCACGGCACCCCGTAGTGTGGGGAGCGTGACCGTGAACGCTAAGACCAGCGCGAGCGCTGGCAACACCTGGCGAAACCTGCCCGCGGCGCAGCAGCCCGAGTACCCCGACACCGAGGCTCTGCGCGCAGTGATCGCGGACCTCGAGTCGTATCCGCCGCTCGTCTTCGCGGGCGAGTGCGACCAGCTGCGCGCCCGGATGGCGGCCGTCGCCAAGGGAGAGGCGTTCCTCCTCCAGGGCGGCGACTGCGCCGAGGCGTTCGACGGGGTGTCCGCGGACCAGATCCGCAACAAGCTGAAGACGCTGCTCCAGATGGGCGCCGTGCTGACGTACGCCGCGTCCGTCCCCGTGGTGAAGGTCGGCCGCATCGCCGGCCAGTACTCCAAGCCGCGCTCCAAGCCGAACGAGACCCGCGACGGCGTCACCCTGCCGGTCTACCGGGGCGACTCGGTCAACGGCTTCGACTTCACGCCCGAGTCCCGCATCCCGGACCCCGAGCGGCTCAAGCGCATGTACCACGCGTCGGCGTCCACGCTGAACCTGGTGCGCGCCTTCACCACCGGCGGCTACGCGGACCTGCGCCAGGTGCACGCCTGGAACCAGGACTTCGTGCGGTCCTCGCCGTCCGGTCAGCGCTACGAGCAGCTGGCGCGCGAGATCGACAACGCGCTGCACTTCATGCACGCCTGCGGGGTGGACCCGGAGGAGTTCAAGACGGTCGAGTTCTTCTCCTCGCACGAGGCGCTGCTGCTCGACTACGAGTCGGCGCTGACCCGCGTCGACTCGCGCACCGGGCGGCTGTACGACGTCTCCGCGCACATGGTGTGGATCGGTGAGCGCACCCGGCAGCTGGACCACGCGCACATCGAGTTCGCGTCGCGGATCAGCAACCCGATCGGCATCAAGCTCGGCCCGACGACCACGGCCGAGGAGGCGCTGCAGTACATCGAGCGCCTGGACCCCGAGCGCGAGCCCGGCCGGCTGACGTTCATCGTCCGGATGGGCGCCGACAAGGTCCGCGACAAGCTGCCCGAGCTGGTCGAGAAGGTCACCGCGTCCGGTGCCACCGTGGCCTGGGTGACCGACCCGATGCACGGCAACACCTTCGAGGCGGCCTCGGGCCACAAGACCCGCCGCTTCGACGACGTGCTGGACGAGGTCAAGGGCTTCTTCGAGGTCCACAAGGCGCTCGGCACCCACCCGGGCGGCATCCACGTCGAGCTGACCGGTGACGACGTCACCGAGTGCGTGGGCGGCGGCGACGAGATCTTCGTCGACGACCTGCACCAGCGCTACGAGACGGCCTGCGACCCGCGGCTCAACCGCAGCCAGTCGCTGGACCTGGCGTTCCTGGTCGCGGAGATGTACCGGGACCAGTGAGCGCGTAGCACCCGAGCACGTGCGTGGGGCGCGGATCACACCCGATCCGCGCCCTTCGGCACTGTTGCGGCCCTGACGGGCCGGGTAAGGTTAGGTTTGCCTCACCGAGACCTCGGGAGGGTACGACCGACCAGTCCCGGCGGGAGGTGGACCGCGTGTTCGTGTGCAGCTGCTTCGGCATCACCGAACAGCAGGTCAAGCAGCACGCGGAGAGCGGCGCCTGCACGCCCCGCCAGATCGCCTCCGCCTGCAAGGCGGGCACGGACTGCGGTTCCTGCGTACGGCGCATCCAGGCGCTCCTGGGCCGGGGCGCGGCCCCGCGCGACGGGGTCGTCGCGCGGCCGGCGGCCACCGCGGCGCGGCTGGACAAGGCGGCCTAGGGCGGTCAGCCCTCCGGCTGCTCGATGAGCTGGGCGATGTACAGCGCCTCACCGAGCTTCTCCACCAGCTCCAGCTGGGTGTCGAGGTAGTCGATGTGGTGCTCCTCGTCCTCGAGGATCGCCTCGAAGATGTTCGCGGACGTGATGTCGCCCTTCTCGCGCATCACCCTGATGCCCCGCCGGAGGCGGTCGATCGCCTCCACCTCGACCTCCCGGTCCGCCTGGAACATCTCCGTGACGGTCTGGCCCACCCGCACGTGGAACAGCCGCTGGTAGTTGGGCAGCCCCTCCAGCAGCAGGATCCGGTCGGTGAGCACCTCGGCGTGCTTCATCTCGTCGAACGACTCGTGCCGGGTGTACTTCGCGAGCTTCGTCCAGCCGAAGTTCTCCTGCATCTTCGCGTGCAGGAAGTACTGGTTGATCGCGGTGAGCTCGCCGGTGAGCTGCTCGTTGAGGAACTCGATGACCTCGGGATCGCCCTGCATCGCAGCGGCTCCTTCCACATGGGGGACGGGGGAGGTTGCCGCCGCATGATTGCACCGGCCCGGAAGATCGTCCAGTAAGTGCTGACTTAGTAGGTGTTGAGCTGGATGTGCGAATCGGCGGAGCTTGATCGCTGATGACCGTTTCGGGTCCCGGATGGTCCTGTGCACCGGTGCCCGTCTGTCAGGATGGAGACATGGGTCATCCGGTGGAGCGCACGTCAGGAGAAGCAGCAGCGTCCGACCTTCCGCCGGGGCAGCGAGTGCAGCGTGGCTGGCCGGTCACGCACTACGGGCCGGTGCCGAAGTTCCGCCCCGAGCGCTGGGAGTTCCGGGTCTTCGGTGCCACCGCCGACGGGGGGAAGCGCGGCTGGACCCACGAGGAGTTCACCGCCCTGCCGTACGTCACCGTCGTCGCCGACCTGCACTGCGTGACCAAGTTCAGCATGCTCGGTGCCGAGTGGGGCGGTGTCCCGGCACGCACCCTCCTGGAGCTCGCGCCGCCGGCGCCCGAGGTCACCCACGTCATGGTGTGGGCCGAGTACGGCTTCAGCTCCAACCTCCGCCTGGCCGACTTCGCCGCCGAGCGCACCCTCTTCGCCACGCACAAGGACGGCGAGCTGCTCACCGCGGAGCACGGCTTCCCGCTGCGCCTGGTGGTGCCCCACCTGTACGCCTGGAAGGGCCCGAAGTGGGTGCGGGGCGTGGAGTACATGACCGCCGACCGGCGCGGCTTCTGGGAGGAGCGCGGCTACCACAACATCGGCGACCCCTGGAAGGAACAGCGCTACTCCTACCAGGAGGAGCCCGGGGACGGCCCCGAGCTCTGACTCCCGTCAGTGGTGGTACCGGTGCACCACCGCGTGGCCCTTGCCCCGGCCGATCATCCACTTGTTCACCGGCGTGGTGACCAGGAAGGCCAGCGCCAGCGAGACCGCCAGGGACACCCAGAACAGGGCGTCCGCCAGCCCGGCGTCCATCGCCCGCGGCCACAGGGCGATCACGCCGTTGTCGATCAGCTCCATCACGGCGATCGACAGGGTGTCCGCGGCCAGCGCCACCCGCACGGCGGCCCGCAGGCCGACGCCCGCCCGCAGCACGCCCCGCAGGGTGAGCGAGTAGCCGAAGAAGAAGGCCAGCACGATCGCGAGGACGGTGGTGGGCAGGTTCCCCCACCCGAGCGCGGTCCCGACCACCATCCCGAGCACCTCACCGATGGCACACCCGGTGAGGCAGTGCAGCGTGGCCTGGGCGGCTGTGGCCCAGGGGGCCGAAGGGGCGGCGCCCGGCTGGTGCTGATGTTCGTGCGCGTGGACGGATGCTCCATGTCCGGTGTGACCGTGTGCTTGGTGTTCCATGGCTGCCCCCTGTGTCCGGGATCGGGTGTCCTCTCCGTCCACGGGTAACCATATACCCCCTGGGGGTATTCCAAACGGGGTGCTGGACCTGTTCCCGTAGCGGCAGGCGACCAGTGGCCGGGAGCGCTACTGTGGCCCCCGGTCAGGGGAGAGCGGGAGCAGTCGGGGGACGGGCGTGGGGCTGTTCGCAGAACGTCACACCTTCATGCAGGAGCTCGGTCCGGCGGACCGCGCGGCGCTGACCGGCCTCGGGACCCGCCGCGTGTGGACAGCCCACGAGACACTCCTCGCGGAGGGCGAGCACACCACGTTCGCGGTCGTCCTGCTGAGTGGTTGGTGCGCGGTGTGGACGGCGACCGAGCGCGGTGGCCGACTGCTCCTGGCGCTGCGGCAGACCGGCGAGGTCGTCGGGGACATGGCCGCGCTCGACGGCCGTCCGCGCAGCGCCTCGGTCAGCGCCCTCGGTGAGGTCTCCGGTCTCGTCGTGCCCGGGGAGCGCTTCCGCCGGTTCCTGGCCGCCCGCCCCCATGCCAACGCTCTGATCATCGGCCAGCTCGCCGAACGCCTGCGCAGCGCGGACCACGAGCGCAGGGCGCTTGCCTCCATGACGGTGCTCGAGCGCCTGTCCGAACGCCTCGTCGAGCTCGCTGCGCGCACCGGCCGGGTGGAGAACGGTGAGGTCACCCTGCGGGTGTCCCTGGCCCAGCACGAACTCGCCGCGTCCGTGGGATCCACCCGGGAGGCCGTGGCCAAGGCGTTGCGGTTGCTGCGTGAGCAGGGTCTCGTACGGACCGGACCCGGCTCCCTCGCCATCGCCGACCTGGAGCCCCTGCGGCTCCTTGCGAGCGGCAAGCGGCACGGCGGCCGGGACGGAGGGTGACGCGGTAGGACCGCGGGGCCCCGGCGACGGTGGACGGCTCCTGTGTAAACGGCTACAGCGGCGGCTCGCCGGTTCCCCCAGCATCGGGGAAGCGACACCGGCGGGACGAGAAGAAGGAGACACCATGACGGGGGACGCGAGCAACGAGGCCGAGTACGGCTTCGTCGTCCACCTCGACACCCAGGGCTCGGGACGGCTCTCCGACACCGAGAAACCCGAGATGCGCCGACGGCTCTACGACGTGTCCGACCGCGCCTTCGACCAGGCCGGCATCCGGCCGCCGAGGCTGTACCAGGAGGACCGCGGGGACGGCATCCTCAGCGTGCTGACCCCCACGGTGCCGCCCCGGCGCGTGGTCGGGGAGTGGCTGGAGTACCTCCACCAGAACCTCCGGGAGTCCAACGTCGGCCGGACCACCCCGTTGCGGTTGCGGGTGGGCCTGCACATCGGGCCGGTCACCTCCGACGCCCACGGCCGTTCCGGCCGTGCCGTCGACCTCGCCTGCCGACTGGGCGACAGCGACGTGGCCAGGGCCATCCTCGCGGCGGCACCCACCGCTCCGCTGGTCGCGGTCGTCTCGGACCGGGTGTACGAAGAGGTCGTACAGCCCGGCGGGCGCTGGGTGGAACCGGAGCGCTACCGCAGCTTCGACGTCGACCTCAAGGAGGGTCGTCGCTCCGCCTGGTTCATGGTCCCGGGCCTGCCCCAGCCGCCCACCCCGGCCCAGGGGGCGACCCCGGCGGCCGACCCCGTCGCCGCACCCGGCGGAGGCCCGTCCCCGAACCCGCTCCCCGCGCCCGACGGACACCTCGTCCAGTACAACAACAACCACGGCAACGGCCAGTTCTACGCCGGGGGCCGGTTCGGCGACATCCACATCACGCACAACCCGGCCACCGGGGGCGACCGGTGAACGCGGCGCACCCGGCACCCCCCGGTCCGGCAGGCCCTGCCGCCGCGCCCCACGCCCACCCGCAGCCCGACCAGGCCGATCAGCCCGACGCCGGCGCGGCGCCCGACGCGGCCCAGCCCGACGTCATCGGCGCCGTCGCCGACCCGCTCGCCGGGGAGGGGCTCCCCGGGGCGGGAGCTGCCGCCTCCCGGATCTTCCGTTCGGCCGCACACCTCACGTCCGAGGGGTCGAGCACCCTCATCAGCGCCGACCAGGTACGCGACATCCACCTGCACGGGAACCAGGACGTCCGGCGCCTGCTGGCGGGGCCGCTGCCCGACGAGGAACTGCGCAAACTGCGTCGCGTCTTCCAGGAACCCGCGGGATACGCGGCGTGCAAGGAGCAGTTACGCACCGGCCGGCTCCTCGTCCTGTGCGGCGAACCCGGCACGGGCCGCACCTGTACGGCACTTTCCCTGCTGGACGACCTGACCCGGGGGCAGGTCTCCCGGCTCGACGCGCGTTCGGATCTCGGCGCGTTGGAGGAGAACCAGATCCGCAAGGGCCACGGGTACGCCCTGGAGCCCACCGGCGCCGGGCTGCCCGACGAGACGGGTCTGGACCGGCTGTGCGAACTGCTCGGCCGGCAGGAGGCGTACGCGGTACTGCTGGCCGCACCCGAACCGGGCGACGTGCTGTCCCGAGGCGGTCGCTACTACCGGGCGCACACTCCGCCGTCGGCCGCGGACGTCCTGACGGGGCACCTGTCCGCCGAGCTCGAGGACGCGCCCGACGCCGTGCTGGAGCAGGCCCGGACCACCGCCGCCGATCCGGAGGTGGTGGAGGCGACCGGACTCGACGAACTGCTGCCCGCCGAGGCGGCCAGGCTGGCCGGCCTCGTGGCGAGGCACGTCCGCGACGACCTCACCTACGGACAACTCCTCACCGCGTGTCGTGAGTTCACCGAGAATCAGGCGGCGGACTGGTTCGCCGCCGGGGGGCGCTCGGAGAACCCGCGGCAGCTGCGGGACGCCGCCTACCGCATCGCCGTGGCCGCGCTCGAAGGTGCCTCGCTCAGTGTCGTCGCCGAGGCCGCCGAGGTTCTGGCCTGGGAACTCACCGTCACCGTCGATCCGGAGGCCACGCCCGGTCGTCCCCTGTTCAGTGACGGCATCGGCGCCCGGCTGGTCTCCGCCCGCGCGGTGGCGGAAGCGGGCGTGGAACAGGTCGGGGACGAGGACGTGCCCGTGCGTACGGTCAGGTTCCGCGGCGAGGGCCTCGGCAGTGCCGTCCTGAGCCACCTCTGGCAGCACCGGCACAATGTGCGCGGGCCCCTGTTGCGCTGGCTGGCCGGCCTGTGCGAGGACTCCCGTCCCCAGGTCTGGGTGCGCGCGGCGGTGGCCGGCGGCCACTTGTGCCGGCTGGACTGCTCGCACACCGTGCAGGAACTCGTCCAGCCCATGGCCCAGGCGGGCCAGGCGCGGCGGCGGCTCTTCGCCGCGACCGTGCTGGACGTGGCCCTCGCCTCCCCCGAGGTGGCAACCGCCGTCCGGGGACTCGTCGGGCACTGGGCCCGTCAGGGCGACGAGCACCTGCGCTGGACGGCCGGAGCCGTCCTCGGCCGGGGCCGCGCCACCACCACCGTCCGTGAGGCCCTGGACCTCCTGGGCGGCATCGGCGTCTGGGACGACGGCCGGCTGCGGGCCGACGCGGCCGTGCAGATCGCCCATCTGGCCGGCGCCCACTGTGATCCGCTGCCGGTCCGGCGGATCCGGGTCTGGCTCTCCGACAAACGCCGGCTGCACCAGGACCTCGGTCTGCAGAGCACGGTCTCCCTCGCCTCCGTGTCGGTGGTCGACCTGTGGAACCAGCACCCCGACCTGGCGGGACACGGCGATTGGCCACTCGTGCTGGCCCTCGCAGACGTGCGCCCCGCCTTGGCGCCGGAGCTGGCCGGGCTGCTGTGGACCGCCTTGCAGACCGGACGGTCCTACGAGGCGGCGCAAGGCGCGCTGGCGGAGTGGCTGAGCGGCAGCGCCGGCCGGCCCTGGGCGGACCGGCTGGAGACGTTCCTGCCGCTGCTGGTGCACACCGAGGACGACCGGAACCGGCTGCTGGCACTGATCAAGGAACTGTCCGAAGACCCCGACCAACCACTCGAAGAACAGCAGGTCCGCCGTCTGTGGGGGGCGGTCCAGGGAGCGGGTACACGATGACGCACCAAGCATGGGGCCAGCAGTGGCAGGCCCAGCCCCGGCAGGCGGAGTTCGTCCTGCCGGACGAACTGAGAGGCCCTTTCGTCCGGGAGTTCACCCCGACCAGCGCCTACCGCCACCAGATCAGCCAGGTGGCCGCCGTGCTCTACTACCGCAACGGCGGCCACAGCGTGGTCACCGTGCGGGGCGCCGAGCACCACAACAAGCCGATGATGGGCAGACCCACCTCGGTCTGCTGGATCGCGCGCGGGCGACACCAGGCGCGGTTCCAGCTGGAACTGCCCTCCCGCGGTGACCGCTCGCGCTTCACGGCGGGCGCCGACGTCAACTGGGAGGTGCAGGACTTCCACCTCGCCGCCGAGAAACGGGTGGTGGACGTGGAGCGGATGCTGCGCCCGTCGCTGGAGGCCCGGCTGCGTGGGATCAGCCGACGCTACGGCCTGGACGCGGCCCAGGAGGTCGACGAGGCCATCCAAGCCGAACTGATCAGCGGCCGCTGGCGCGACTTCGGGACCGAACTCGGCCTGTACACCGAGGTCTTCATCCGGATCGACCTAGGCCGGGCGGCTGCCGACCACCACGCCCAGATGGTCGCGGTGCAGCAGGGCAGCGAGGTCCAGCAGGCCATCGACAGCGCCAACAAGGCGCGGATCCTGGCCAACATGGAAGACGCGCAGAAACTCATCAGCGCGGGCGAGACCGTCCAGTACGCCACCCTCCTGGCCCAGGACCCGAGCCGTGCCCAGGACATCCTCGTGGAACTGCAGCGGCAGGCCAGGGACCAGCGACAGGGTGCGCTCGACTACCTGAGCAACCTCATCAACCAGGGCATGGTCCAGCGCCACCAGATCGACGACCAGGTCCAGGCGCTGATCGACTACGGCCGCACCGTGGCCGCCGGCGTTCTGCCGAACGGCCTGCCCATGGCACCGACGGCGTTGCCCACCCCGCCGGTGCCACCGATGCCCCCGGTACCGCCCGCCGCGGTCCACGGCACGCACCCGGACGCGATCCCCGCGCCGCCCGCCCCTCAGGACGACGCCGCCGGTCGGCCGGGGCACGGCGGGTGAGCGCAGCCCGTCCCGCGCCGGAGACGGACACGGACGCCCAGTACGTCGCCGAGCGGCTCCTGATGACGGTTCGGGAGGACATGGGCAGGGCCGATGTGAAGGCGTCGGTCCTGCTCTCGGGCGCTCTGGCCGTTCCCGCGCTGGTGCTCGGGCGGAGTGGCACGCCGGACGTGGGCCCGGTGTGGGCCCTGGCCCTGCTCACCGTCGGCGGGATCCTGTGGGGGGCCGGAACCCTGCTGCTCATCGCGGTGATCGCACCCCGCACCGGAACGGTCCGCACCGTGCCGGGGGCCACGTTCTTCGCCGACGCGCTCACCGTCACCACCCCCGAGGCGCTGCACCGGGCGGTCACCGACGCGGGGCGGGACCGGGTGGGCTGGCTGCTGGTGCAGCTGCAGGACGCCAGCGTCATCCTCGCCGCCAAGTACCGCTGGCTGCGGTGGTCGATGGGGCTGCTCGCGGCGGGCCTGCCCCTCGGCCTCACCCCGCTGGCCCTGGCCTGACGCCGAGCCGGGGACCTTCGAGCGGTGTCCGGCCCACGGCACGGGCCCGGCTCAGGCGTCCCGGAGCTTCTTCAGGCGTTCCACGTCCGTCGCGTGGCCCTCCTTGCCGCCGGGGGTCTCGATGACCAGGGGGACGCCCGCCGTCGCCGGGTGGGTCATCAGGGCGCGGAACGGGTCCTCGCCGATGTGGCCGGCGCCGATGTTGGCGTGGCGGTCCTTGTGGGCGCCGACGACGTCCAGGGAGTCGTTGGCGTGGATGAGCTTCAGGCGGCCCTCGCCGACCGTGTCCACCAGCAGGTCGAGCGTCTGGTGCGCCCCGGAGGGGCCGGTCAGGTCGTGGCCGGCCGCGAACACGTGGCAGGTGTCCAGGCAGACGCCCAGCCGGGGGTGCGCGTCCAGCGCCTCGAAGTACGGGCCGAGGTCCCAGGTGCGCGAGCACAGCGACGCGCCCTGCCCGGCCGTGGGCTCCAGCAGCAGGAACGGGTCGTCGTCGTGGGTCAGCTCGTCCAGCAGCGGCAGCAGGTGCTCGCGGACCTGGGCGAGGGCCACCGACCGGTCCCGGCCGCCCGTCGCGCTGCCGGTGTGCACGACCACACCGAGCGCGCCGATCTCCCGTCCCCGGCGCAGCGAGTGTCGCAGCGACTCCACCGACCGCTCCACCGTCGCCCCGGTGTGCGAGCCGAAGTTGATGAGGTACGGCGCGTGCACGTACGCCGGGATCGACTCCGCCGCGCAGGCCGCGCGGAACGCCTCGTCCTGGGCCGGGTTCCCGGTGGGCGTGGCCCAGCCGCGCGGGTTGGCGACGAAGACCTGGACCGCCTCGGCGCCCAGGTCACGGGCGTAGGACAGGCCGACGGAGTGCAGGCCGCCGGCCACGGGCACGTGGCTGCCGACGGGGTTGCGGGGGAGGGGCGGCCGACGGGGCCCTGCCCCTGCGAGGGGCGACTGATCGGGACTCACCCGTTCAGGGTGTCATGTCCGCCCCGGCAGCCCGTCCCCGGTGGGAGGTGGCCTCCGTCACCGGATGGTGATCGTGATCGTCGATCCCTTGGGCGCCGTGTCGCCGCCGTCCACGGACTGGTCCTTCACCGTGTCCCCGAACAGTCCGAGCAGGCCGCGGTCCTCCTTGACCTCGAAGCCCGACTGCTCCAGCAGCGACCTGGCGTCGTCCACGCTCGCGCCCACCACGTCCGGCACCTCGACCATCTCCGGGCCCTTGGACAGCGTCAGCGTCACCGTGTCGCCGTCGGCGGCCCGGCCGTCGGCACCCGGGCTCTGCGCGGCCACCTGGCCCTTGTCGAACTCCGAGGTGACCTGCTGGTCGGCGACCTCCACCTTCAGGCCGGCCTTCTCCAGTTCGGCCCGGGCGTCCTCCAGGTCGTCCCCGGTGACGTCCGGGACGTCGATCGCCGCGCCCTTGCTGACGACCAGCGCGACGGCCGAGCCCGCGCGGCGCTCGGTGCCCGCGTCCGGGGTGCTGCCGACGACGAAGCCCTTGGGGACGTCGTCGCTGAACGCGCGGGTGACCAGACCCGGCTCCAGGCCGTCCGACTTCAGCGACTCCCTCGCCTTGTCCAGCCGCAGTCCCTTGAGGTCCGGCACCTCCACGGTCTCCGGGCCGTCGGAGACGGTGACCGTCACCGTGTCGTTGCCCCGGATCCGGGCGCCCGGCTCCGGGTCGGTGCTGATGACCCGGCCCCGCTTGACCGTGTCGCTGTAGGCATGCTCGACCTTGGTCTCCAGCCCGGCCGCCCCGAGCCGCTCCTCGGCCTGCGCCTGGGTCTTCGTCAGCACCGCGGGGACCTTGGTGAACTGGCCCGAGTTGATGTACCAGAAGCCCGCGCCGACCCCGAGCACCAGCAGCACCGCGGTGACCACGGCCAGCAGCCGGGGCCGCACCCCGCGCCGCGCCGGCGGCAGCGGGGCGGGCGACGCCAGCCGGGACGTCCGGTGCAGCCCGGCGTCCGGGTCCGGCGCGGACCCGCCGGGCAGGCGGGGCTCGTCCTCGTTCACCGGCAGGGGGCGGGGCACGGTCAGCGCGCGCGGGATGACGCTCGTACGGTCCTCGGCGATGTCGTGCTCCGCGGAGCGGGCCTGCGGCGGCAGCGCGTCCAGCTGCTCCTCGGTGAGGGCGGCCCGCGCCTCCAGGACCCTCGCCAGCAGCGCCACCGCGTCGTGCGGGCGCACCTCCGGCGAGCGGGCGGTGGCCGTGGCGACCAGCTCGTCCAGCTCGTACGCCATCCCCGCCACCGAGGCCGAGGGCGGGGGCACGTCCTCGTGGAGGTGCTTGTAGAGCACGATCGCCGCGGAGTCGCCGTGGTGCGGCTTGTCGCCGGTGAGCGTCTCGTAGAGCATCACCCCGCACGCGTACACGTCGGCGCGCGCGTCGGTGACGCCCTGCTCGATCTGCTCCGGCGCCAGGTAGGAGACCGTGCCGAGGACGGCACCGGTGGTGCTGGTGACCGTGTCCACGGACCGTACGAGGCCGAAGTCGGCGACCTTGACCCGGCCGTCGTCCCCTATCAGCACGTTCTCCGGCTTCATGTCGCGGTGCACGAACCCGGCCCGGTGCGCGGCACCGAGCGCGGCCAGCACCGGCTCCAGGATGTCCAGCGCGGCCCGTGGCTGGAGCGCCCCGCGCTCGCGCAGCACGTCGCGCAGCGTGCAGCCGGCCACGTACTCCATGGCGAGGTACACGTACGCCCCGTCGGCGCCCTGGTCGAAGACCTGCACCACGTTCGGGTGGGCGAGCCGGGCGACCGACTTGGCCTCCCGGATGAACCGCTCGACGAACGACACGTCGGCCGCCAGCGTCGGGTGCATCACCTTCAGCGCGAGGACGCGGTCCAGGCGGGTGTCCACGGCCCGGTAGACCGTGGCCATCCCGCCGACCGCGATCCGCGCCTCGACGCGGTAACGGCCGTCGAGCACCTGCCCGACGAGGGGGTCCTGGAGGGTCGTGTCCACGCAGGTGAGTGTACGAGCCGACACTGTCACGCCCGGCCGCAGCACGAGCCCGGGACGCGACTGAAGCCGAGCTGTGACGCCCGGCCCTCCGGGCGGACACCGGGCGGGCCGGGCGTCGGGGCGCGTGCTGTCTGCGGTGGTATCGATCGGCCGGCCGCAGGGGTGGCGGGGGCGCGTCGGCGGCTGCGGCTCGTCCGTGGCCGGTCGCGCAGTTCCCCGCGCCCCTGGGAGGCGCGGACACGGGAGCCACCTCGAAGGGGTCCCGCGCCCTTCGAGGCACGGACACGGGACTCACTTCGAAGGGGCCCCGCGCCACCTGGAGCCGGCTCAGAACGCCGGGCGTTCCGGGTCCAGCTCCGCCAGGCCCTCCGCCGGGGAGGAGGCCAGGGCGAAGTGGCGGCGGGGGATCCGGCCGGCCCGGTACGCCAGGCGGCCCGCCTCCACCCCGGCCCGCACGGCGTGCGCCATCCGCTCGGGGTCGTGCGCGCGCGTCACCGCCGAGGCCAGCATCACCGCCGCGCACCCCAGCTCCATCGCGAAGGCCACGTCCGAGGCCGTGCCGGCCCCCGCGTCGAGGATCACCGGCACCCCCGCCCGCTCCACGATCAGCTGGAAGTTGTGCGGGTTGCGGATGCCGAGCCCCGAGCCGATCGGGGAGCCCAGCGGCATGATCGCCGCGCAGCCCACGTCCTCCAGCTTCCGCGCGAGCACCGGGTCGTCGTTGGTGTACGGCAGGACCGTGAACCCCTCGTCGACCAGGGTCTCCGCCGCGTCCAGCAGTTCCACGGGGTCGGGCAGCAGCGTCCGCTCGTCCGCCACCACCTCCAGTTTCACCAGGTCCGTGCCCAGCGCCTCACGCGCCAGCCGCGCGGTCAGCACCGCCTCCCCTGCGGTGAAGCAGCCCGCCGTGTTGGGCAGCACGCGGATGCCCAGCTCCTCCAGCACGGACAGCACCGAGCCGTGCACGTCGGGGGTCACCCGCCGCATCGCGACGGTGGTCAGCTCGGTCCCGGACGCCACCAGCGCCCGCTCCAGCACCTCCGGGCTCGGGGCACCCCCCGTTCCCATGATCAGCCGGGACGAGTAGGTCGTACCCCCGAGGACGAACGGATCGTCGGCCATGGTCAGCCTCCTTGGACGGCGGTCAGCACCTCGACCCGGTCCCCGTCGGACAGGGACGTGGCCGGCCACTGCGCGCGCGGGACGACGGTTTCGTTGAGGGCGGCGGCCACCCCGGAGGGCGCCGCGGTCAGGGACCGTACGACGGCGTCGAGCGCCGTGCCGGGGGCCACCTCGTGCGGCTCCCCGTTCACCGAGATCCTCATGCGGGCTGCTCCGAGAGTGCGGCGCGGCCGGGCAGCGCGGCGGGCGCGGCCGTGAAGCGCCGCGGGGTGAACGGGCGGGCCTCCTCGGGCAGGTCCCCGGTGGCCAGGGCGTGCGCCAGCGCGTCCCCGGTGACCGGGGTGAGCAGCACGCCGTTGCGGTAGTGCCCGGTGGCCAGCAGCAGCCCGTCCAGGTAGGACGGGCCGAGCAGCGGCGCGTTGTCGGGCGAGCCGGGGCGCAGGCCGGCCCGGGTCTCGGTGAGCGGCAGCTCGGTGATCCCGGGCACCAGCTCGTGCGCGTCGCGCAGCAGCTCGTACACCCCGCCGGCCGTGACGGTGGTGTCCCAGCCCTGCTCCTCGCTGGTGGCGCCGACGACCAGCTCGCCGTTCTCGCGCGGCACCAGGTAGACGTGGCTGCCGCGCACCACCGCGCGCACCGTCCGGGTCAGGAACGGCGCGGCGCGCTCGGGCACGGTCAGCCGCAGCACCTGGCCCTTGACCGGGCGCACGGGCGGCAGCACGTCCCGCGGCACGCCCGCCAGCCGCCCGCTGAGGCTCCCGGCGGCGAGCACCACCTGGTCCGCGGCCAGTTCCGTCCCCGTGCGGGTCACCGCCCCGGCCGCCCGCTCCCGCACGACGGTCAGCCGCTCGGCCCACTCGCGGTGGAAGGTGACGCCGGCCCGCTCGCAGGCGGCCACCAGCGCCGCGGCCAGCCGGCGCGGGTCGACCTGGTGGTCGCCGTCCACCCGCAGACCGCCGCGCACGCCCGGCGCGAGCAGGGGCTCCAGGCGCCGGCACTCGCGCCCGGACAGCCACTCCGAGGCGAGGCCCGACTCCCGCTGCAGCGCGTGCAGTTCGCGCAGGTGGGCGCGGTCGTCGGCGTCCAGGGCGACGGCCAGGGTGCCCGAGCGCCGGTAGCCCGGGTCGTGCCCGGTGAGGTCGGTGAGCTCGGCGACGAACTCCGGGTAGCGGTGCGCCGAGGCGAGGTTCAGGGCGAGCAGCGTCTGCTCGCCGTGGTGCAGTTCGGTGACGGCGGCCAGCATCCCGGCGGCCACCTGGGCGGCCCCGCCGCCCGGTCCGGGATCCAGCACGGCGGTGGTGAACCCGCGCTGCGCGGCCCGCCACGCGGTGACCAGGCCGATGATCCCGCCCCCCACGACGAGGACGTCTGACGTACGCGACGACATGGGCGTCCAGCCCCTCCCTTCGCCGGCATGACCCGGATCAGGTTCGTACGGTCGGAGGCCGCCAGCCTCCCTCTCAGCCCGGTGCGTCCGGGCTCCCGCGAGTGCTCTACGGTGGCCACCCTAGCCCGTGCCGTCCGCCGCAGTAAGGGAGCCTCCGACCATGACCCGCTCGCTCGACGGGCTGATCCTCGCGCCCGTCGCCGACCAGGCCCCGGGGCAGGTGGGCACCCGCACCCGCTTCGCGTACCACGAGCGGGACGGCGTGGTCTGGGCCGAGTACACCGGCGGTGACGTCGTACGCGGCCATCTGGTGGGTACCCGTGGGGGAGATCGGCTCGACTTCCGCTACGTCCAGCTCAGGACCGACGGCACCACCTCCTCGGGGCACTGCGTGTCCACCGTGGTGGAGCTGCCCGACGGACGCGTGCGGCTCGAGGAGAGCTGGTCGTGGGAGTCACAGGCGGGCAGCGGGACCAGCGTTGTGGAACAGGTCACGGAACCCGACGGCTGACTGACGCTCCGTCAGGTGTCTAAGGTGATCAGGTGAACGAGCAGACGGGACCGGACGACAGGCCGGAGGTGCGGCGCGTGGTCGTCGCCGGCGCGGGCATGGCCGGGGTGCAGACCGCGGTCGCGCTGCGCGAGCAGGGCTTCACCGGCACGGTGACCGTGATCGGCGCCGAGCCCCACCAGCCGTACGACCGGCCGCCGTTGTCCAAGGCCGTGCTGCTCGGCACGGCCGAGGGCTCCGCCTTCGACGTCGACTTCGACGCCCTCGGCATCGAGCTGGTCCTCGGCCGCGAGGTCACCGGCCTGCGCCCCGCCGACCACGAGCTGGACACCGAGGCCGGACCCGTGCCGTACGACGTGCTCGTCGTGGCCACCGGCGCCGAGCCGGTCCGGCTGCCCGGCGCGGAGGGCGTCCCCGGCGTCCACCTGCTGCGCACCCTGGACGACGCCGAGCGGCTGCGCCCGGTGCTCGCCCGGCAGCACGACATCGTGGTCGTCGGCGCCGGCTGGATCGGCGCCGAGTTCGCCACCGCCGCGCGCGAGGCGGGCTGCGCGGTCACCGTCGTGGAGGCCGCCGACCGCCCGCTGGCCGGCGCGCTGCCGCCCGAGGTCGCCGCCCCGATGGCCGGCTGGTACGCCGACGCGGGCGCCGACCTGCGCACGCACGCACGCGTGGCGCGCGTCGAGCCCGGCGCGGTGCTCCTCGACGACGGCACCCGGCTGCCCGCCGGCGCCGTCGTGGTCGGCATCGGCGCCCGCCCCGCCACCGCCTGGCTGGCCGGCTCCGGCGTCGCGCTGGGCGCGCACGGCGAGGTCGTGGCCGACGCCGGGCTGCGCACCTCGGTGCCCGACGTGTACGCGGTCGGCGACTGCGCGTCCTTCCCCTCCGCCCGCTACGGCGAGCGCCTGCTCGTCCACCACTGGGACAACGCCCTCCAGGGCCCGCGCACGGTCGCCGCGAACGTCCTCGGCGGGGTCACCGGCGAGGCCCCGCAGGTGTACGACCCGGTGCCGTACTTCTGGTCGGAGCAGTTCGGCCGGTTCGTGCAGTACGCCGGCCACCACGGCGCGGCCGACGCCACCCTGTGGCGCGGTGACCCGTCCGGCCCCGCCTGGACGGTGTGCTGGCTGCGCGAGACCCGCCTGGTCGCCCTGCTGGCCGTCGGCCGCCCGAGGGACCTGGCCCAGGGCCGCCGCCTGATCGAGTCGGGCACCCCGATGAACCCCGCCCTGCTGACGGACCCGGCCCGCCCCCTGAAGAAGGCCACCGCCGCCTGACCGGGACCGGGGCACCCCCGCCGCCGCTCGGGCGCACCCGCCGGACGGCCACCGAGACATCGCGGCCGGGCCCGCCGAGCGCCTACCCTGGACCCGTGACCGAGATTGACGCGAACATCGATGCTCTCGTGCCCGACTGGCTCACCCTCCCCGACATCGCCGACATGCTCGGCGTCGAGGTGACGCGTGTGCGGCAGCTGGTCAAGGAGGGCCAGCTCATCGCCGTACGCCGTGGCGAGAACAAGGCGCTGCACGTCCCCGCCGCCTTCATCGACGGGGACAAGGTGGTCAAGGGCCTGGTCGGGACCCTGACGCTGCTGCGGGACGACGGCTTCACGGACGAAGAGATGATCGAGTGGCTCTTCACCCCCGACCCGAGCCTGCCCGGTACGCCCGCGCAGGCGCTCAGCGAGAATCGCGGCACGGAGGTGAAGCGCCGGGCCCAGGCGCTCGCCGTCTGATCCCACGCACCGCACACCGTCCGGCGCACGGCGGCACCCGCCGCCGTGCGCCCGCCCACCGGGGGGAACCACGCATGTCCGACACCGCCCGCGCCCGCCTCGCCGACGCCCGCCTCTACCTGTGCACGGACGCCCGCAGGCGCCAGGGCGACCTGCCGGAGTTCCTGGACGCGGTCCTCGCGGCCGGGGTGGACGTCGTGCAGCTGCGCGACAAGGGCATGGAGGCCGGTGAGGAGCTGGAGCACCTGCGGGTGTTCGCGGACGCCTGCGCCCGGCACGGCCGGCTGCTCGCCGTGAACGACCGCGCGGACGTCGCCCACGCCGCCGCCGCCGACGTCCTGCACCTGGGCCAGGGCGACCTGCCGGTGCCCGCGGCCCGCGCGATCCTCGGCCCGGACGTGCTCATCGGCCGCTCCACCCACAGCGCCGCCGAGGCGGAGGCCGCGGCCGTGCAGGAGGGCGTGGACTACTTCTGCACCGGCCCGTGCTGGCCCACCCCCACCAAGCCGGGGCGCCCCGCGCCGGGTCTCGGCCTGGTCCGCCACACCGCCGCCCTCGGCACCGACCGCCCCTGGTTCGCCATCGGCGGCATCGACCTCGACACCCTCGACGAGGTGCTGGAGGCGGGGGCCCGGCGGGTCGTGGTGGTCCGGGCGATCACCGAGGCGGACGACCCGGGCGCGGCGGCGGCAGAGCTGGCGAAGCGCCTGCGGTCGGCTTGATCCTGCTGCCGGGGCCGCGGTGGCACGGGACGACGGTGTGACGGGGCCCGCCGTCCAAGGGGTGGACAGGGACCCGGCAAATCGGGCAAATTTCCGGCGTCCGGTTGGGTGACCGTCCACCCCTGGCTAACCTGCGACTATGGCCCTCGGCACCGCATCCATCAGGTCGGACCACGCGCGCACCGTCCGCGACATGCTCGCGACCGGCAAGACGACGTTCTCCTTCGAGTTCTACGCCCCGAAGACCCCGAAGGGCGAGCGGAACCTGTGGAACGCGCTGCGCCGGGTCGAGGCCGTGGCCCCCGACTTCGTGTCCGTGACCTACGGCGCCGGCGGCTCCACCCGCGCGGGCACCGTCAAGGCCACCGAGGCCATCGCCTCGGACACCACCCTCACGCCGATCGCCCACCTCACCGCCGTCGACCACTCCGTGGCCGACCTGCGCAACATCATCGGGCAGTACGCGGACGCCGGGATCCGCAACATGCTCGCGCTGCGCGGCGACCCGCCGGGCGACCCCATGGGCGAGTGGGTCCCGCACCCCCAGGGCCTGACCTACGCCGCCGAGCTGGTCGAGCTGATCAAGGCGTCCGGCGACTTCTGCGTGGGCGTGGCGGCCTTCCCCGCGATGCACCCGCGCTCCGCCGACCGGGACGTCGACGTGCGCCACTTCGTCGACAAGTGCCGCGCGGGCGCCGACTACGCGATCACCCAGATGTTCTTCCAGCCGGAGGACTACCTGCGGCTGCGCGACCGGGTCGCGGCGGCCGGCTGCGACACCCCGATCATCCCCGAGGTCATGCCCATCGCCAGCGTCCGGACGCTGGAGCGGATCCCGTCGCTGACCAACGCGGCCTTCCCCGCTGCGCTGAAAGAGCGGATCCTCACAGCAAAGGACGATCCGTCCGCTGTACGCTCCATCGGTATCGAGTTCGCCACGGAGTTCTGCGCCCGGCTGCTGGCCGAGGGAGTGCCCGGACTGCACTTCATCACGCTGAACAACTCCACGGCGACGCTGGAAATCCACGAGAACCTCGGTCTGCACCACCCACCGCAGGCCTAGACCGGTCGCACGGTCGTACGACACACTGCGTAACGGTCACCGGGAGAGGGGCGTACATGGGCTGGGCGGTCCTCTACATCGCGTTCGGCGTCGTCGCACTGTGGCTGCTCGGCGAAGTGCTGCTGCAGTACAAGGCGCGGCTGCGCTGGCGGCTGCTGGCGTTCGGCGGGTTCCTCGGCGTCGTCGTCGGGGTGCTGATCCCGTCCGTCGTCGTCATCGGCCTGGGTGCCGCCGCGTTCGCGGTCGGCCAGACCTACGTGACCCTGTCCTTCCGCCGCGGCTTCGAGGCCGGCTGGGCCGTCAAGCGCCCCGACGCCGGCACCGTCCCCGCCAAGCGCCGCCGCGGCAGGGCGGAGCGCCAGGAGCCCGCCCTGGAGGTGTCCGACCTGGAGGCCACGGGCCACGGCGCGGCCGACGACCCGTACGGCTCCGGCGCCCCGGCGTACGACACCGCGAAGAGCGCCTACGACGCCTACGACGACGACCACGACGACGTGTTCACCCCGGCCTCCGACCGGCCGGCGGCCGACGGGACCGGTGCCGTCTACGCGCCGCAGCCCCTCCCGGACGACACCGGCTCCTACGGCGTCTACGGCGACGGCCGCACCGGCGAGCCGCAGCCCCAGGACCAGTACGCCACCGCCGCCCAGGGCGCCGACGCCTCCTACGGCTACGACGCCTACCAGGGCTACGGCCAGCAGGCCTACGGGTACGACACCACCGGCCAGCAGCAGTACGCCGCCTACTCCGACCCGTACATCGGCACGCAGGCCTACGGCAGCGGCTACGACACCGGCTACGGGCAGGGCCAGTACCAGCAGCAGGGCTACGGCGACCCGTACGGCACCGGCGGCTACGGCGGCGAGACCCCGGGCGGCGGGGTGTGGGTCCCGCAGCAGCGCAGCACCGACGACCCGCTGGGCGGCGAACTGCCGCCGGAGCAGCCCTACTACCAGGGCGACGGACAGCAGCAGGGCGGCCAGCAGGGCCAGGGGCACGGGCACGGCTTCGACGAGCAGTACCGCTTCTGACGCTCCGTCACCGAAGGATGCGCTCCTGACGCGACGTCACGGGGCTCACTGGGAGCCCCGGAAGTCCGGTCCCTCCACGATCAGTCCGGCCACCAGCGCGCCCGACATGCCCGCGTGCGGCAGTCCGCCGCCCGGGTGCGCCCAGCCCCCGACCCGGTGGAGGCCGGGCAGCCGCGTGCTGTTCGCCGGGCGCAGGAACCGGCCCCCGCCGGCGGCCAGCGCGGGCGCGGGGACCTCCCCGCGCGGGGCGCCCGTCTCCTGCGCCGTCTGCCGGGGCGTGTGCGCCTCGTGCCACAGCAGCCGCTCCCGCAGCCCGGGCACCGCCGTCCCGGCGGCCTCCAGCAGCAGCTCCGTCCAGCGCCGCACGGTCTGCTCGTCCGCCCAGTCCGCGCCCGCCGGCACCACCGCGGTGACGGTCACCGCCTCGTGGGCGTCGTCGGGGCGCAGCGCGGGGTCGTCGGGGCGCAGCACCGTCACCGTCGGCGACGGCGGTCCGTCGCCGCCCGGGGAGGCGAGGAAGTCCGCCTCGGCGTCCGCGTCGGGCGCGTGGACGACCGTGCGGTGCGCGGCCCCCGCCTCGCGCCCGCCGCGCAGCGCCAGCAGCAGGGTGAACCGCCCGCTCCCCGCCGCCTCCTGACCGGCCCGTACGTCGCCCTCGGCGTCCAGCGGACGGTCCGTCAGGGCGGACAGCCGCGCCGGGTGGACGCCCGCGACGACGTGGTCCGCCTCGACCACCGTGCCGCCCGCGGAGCCCGGCTCGCCGGCCAGCTCCACGCCGACGGCCCGGCCGTCCCGCGTCACGATCCGGGTGACCTCCGCGCCGAACACGAACTCGACCCGGCGCTCCAGGCACCGCTCGTACAGCGCGCGCGCCAGCTCGCGCAGCCCGCCGCGCACGTACCAGGTGCCGAAGGCGTGCTCCAGGTACGGCAGCACGGCCGCGCTCGCCGGAGCGGTGCGCGGGTCCAGGCCGTACGCGAGCGCGTGGCTCGCCAGCAGGGCCGCCAGCCGCTCGTCGCGCAGCTCCCAGGCGCCGATCTCCGCCAGCGTGGCCGCCCGCCGGGTGCGCAGCAGCCGCTTGTGCGGCACGGCCGGGTACGGCTCGCGCCCGGCCAGCACCTGCCAGTTGGGCCACAGCGGCTCCTCCAGCAGCGGCCGGCGCGTGCGGTCCCAGGCCTCGCGCGCCCGCACCAGGAAGTCGCCCCAGCGCTGCCCGGCGCCCGCGCCCAGCGCCTCGTCCAGCGCCGTGACGACGCCCGCGCGCGAGGCGTTGGGCAGGGACACGCGGGTGCCGTCCGCGAAGACGTGCCGGGAGGACGGGTCGACCTGCACCAGCTCGACGACGTCTTCCAGCTGCCGCTTGCCCGTCTTGACGAACAGGTCACGGTAGACCGCGGGCAGGTGCAGCAGCGCGGGGCCGGTGTCGAAGGCGAACCCGTCCCGCTCGACGCGGCGCAGCGCACCGCCGTACGTCTCCGTCCGTTCGTACACCGTCACCCGGTGGCCCGCGACGGCCAGCCGGGCGGCGGCCGCCAGGGCGCCCGTCCCGGCGCCGATCACCGCAATCCCTGCCATGCCCGCGACTCTATCCGCCGCCACCGACAACGCCGCCGCGGGCCTGACCAGCGCCGTCGCGGGGCCCGCCGGCCCGGTGACGGCACCTCACCAGGGCGGTGGCCCGGTCGGCCGTCCCACCACGCGCCGCTCCTCGCGGCGTAGGGCCCGGCGGCGCAGGAACCGGCGGATGCGGGACACCAGGAAGAACAGCGAGACCAGGCCGAGCAGCAGCAGGGTGCCCGCGATCACCGCCGCGGCCACCGGGTGGAACAGCGCGAACGCGACGAGCGCGCCCACCCCGAGGTCCTCCGCGATGCTCACGACCACGTTGCTGAACGGCTCCGGCGAGGTGTTCACCGCCATCCGGGTCCCCGCCTTGACCGCGTGGCTGGCCAGCGCGGTCGAGCCGCCGAGCAGCCCGGCGGCCACGTCGGAGAGCGAGCCGCTCTGGCCGGCCAGCAGCGCGCCGACCCAGGCGCCGGCGGCCGGGCGGACCACGGTGTGCACCGCGTCCCACGCCGAGTCGACGTAGGGGACCTTGTCGGCGACCGCCTCGCACAGGAAGAGCACGCCCGCGATGACGAGGACCTCGGGACGCTGCAGCGTCGCCGGGACGTCGTCGCCCACGCCGGTCGCGCCGAGCACGCCGAGCAGCAGCACCACCGCGTAGGCGTTGACGCCGCTGGCCCAGCCACTGGTGAACACCAAGGGGAGTACGGACACGCAGGCGATCGTAGCCAGCCGGACGCGCCGCGTCCTGGGCCCGGGCACACAGCCCTGAGTACCCGTACCCAGGGGACGAGTTGAGTACGCGCGCGGATGGGGGGCGACCTGCCCGGACGGGAGAGTGGAGGCACGGGAAAGGGGCCCGGCTCCGGTACCGCCGACACGGGGCGGCGGAACGGCGCCGGCCCTCGACCCGCTCCTTCCGCCGGCACCGTCGGCGGGAGCGAGGCAACGGGGAAACGCGAGGGACGACCGTACGGGAGCCGGGGAGCGGGGGACTGGGGGAGCAGGAAGGCACGGGGAACGGGGGAGCACCGGTGGCGCCGGTTCGCCCTGGCCCGCGGGGGACGCGGCCACGGCGGACCGGCGCTTCGGGGCGCCCGCAGCTCAGCCCGTGCCTCGGCCCGTGCCGCTCACGCGCCCCTGCAACAGGCGGGACAGGGCCGCGTGCACGTCGTCCAGGGACCGTTCCGGCTGGAACGCCTGCCAGTCCAGGGCCGCCACCAGCACCATGCCGACCAGCGCGGCCGCCGTCAGCTGCACGTCGATCTCGTCGCTGAACTCGCCGTGCTCGATGCCCTCGCGCAGCACGCCCTCGACCACGGCGACCGCCTCCTGCCGGACCACCAGCAGCGTCGACTGCCAGGCCCGGTTGGTGCGCCACAGCTCGGCCACGTAGAGCTGGGTGAAGGCCGGGTAGCGGTCGATGAACACGAGTCCGGCGCGGATCATCGCGTCCAGGGCGTCGACCCGGGTGCCGCCCCCGCGCGCGGTGCGCTCCGCCGCCTCCCGCAAGGACGCCGTGAGCAGGCCCACGCCGTGCCGCAGCAGCTCCTCGAAGAGGACCGACTTGCTCGCGAAGTTGTAGTAGACGGTTCCCTTCGCGACGCCCGCCCGCTCGGCGATCTCGTCCACGGTGGTGGCGGAGAAGCCCTGTTCGGCGATGAGGGTGACCGCCGCCTCGTAGAGCTTCTGCCGGGTGGCCTCGCGGCGGCTGCGGCCGCCCGGGGTGGTGCTGCTGTCCATGGCCCCGATTCTCACAGGAACCCGACCGTGCGTACGCCGCTCCTTCACAGACTGAGCTCCGGGTGCAGCCGGTCCAGGGTCCACACCTGGCGTCGGCGGGCCGACAGCGCGGTGAGCGCGAGGGCCCCCGCGGTGAACGCGACGAGCACCCCGCACGCGTGCCACACCGGCCCCAGGCCGCCGCCGGTGATGAGCCGGCGCAGCGCCTCCACGACGTAGCTCATGGGGAGGAACGGGTGCAGGGCGGTGAAGAAGCCAGGGCTCGTCTGCACCGGGTACGTGCCGCCCGCCGAGGTCAGCTGGAGCATCAGCAGGGCGAGCACCAGGATCCGGCCGGCCGGGCCGAAGCGCGCGTTCAGCCACTGCACCAGTGCCGCGAAGCAGGTCGCGACCAGGAAGAGGAAGCCCACCGTGCCGGCCGCCCGCACCATCCGCAGGCCGATCGCCCAGTGCAGCACGGCCAGCAGGGCCGCCGTCTGGAGCACGCCGACCGCGACCACCGGGAGCCAGCCCGCCAGCGCGATCCGCCACGCCGGGGCGCCCGCGGCGAGCGCGCGCCGGTTCAGCGGCGGGATCAGCATGTAGGCCACCATGGCGCCCATCCACAGCGACAGCGGGATGAAGTACGGGGCGAAGCCGGTGCCGTAGTTGGGCGCGGGGTGCAGGTCGTGGGAGGCGAGCCGCACCGGGTCGGCCATCACGGAGGTGCGGGCGTCGCGCTCCCGCTCGTCGTAGTCGGGGATCCTGGCCGCACCGTCGTGCAGGCCGCCGGCCAGCCGGGAGGAGCCGTCGGCCAGCTTGAACAGGCCGCCGTTCAGGTCGTCCGCGCCGGTCTCCAGCCTGCCGACGCCCTGGTCCAGCGTCGTGGCGCCCTCGTCGGCGGTGCCGAGCCCGGTGTGCAGCTTCTTCGCGCCCTCGGCGACCTTGCCGGCGCCGTCGTTCAGCGCGTTGACCTTCTTGACGGCGTCGTCGAGGTCCTCGGTGAGGTGCGGGGCGCGGTCGGCGAGCGCCTGGGCCTGTTCTTGGAGGGTCGTCAGGTCGCTCTTCATGGCCGCCAGGTCGCCGTCCTGGTCCGCGATGAGCGTGTTCAGGTCGTCGGCGACCGTCGCCACGTCGGCCGCCGCGTCCCTGGCCTTGCCGAGGTCCTCGCAGGCCGGGTCGGCGGGCGGCACGTGCTCCTCGCAGCGCGCGGTGTAGGTCCCGGACAGCAGGTCGGACGCGGTGTGCGCGTCCTCGGCGGCGGCCGGGGCCCGCTCCACCAGTGTGTCGAGGTGGTCGCGGACGGTCTGCGCGCCGTCGGCGACCAGTTGGGCGGTGTCCCCGATGGCCTCCTCGTTGTCGGCGAGGAACGGCCGTACGGCCGCCGAGACCCCGTTGACCTTGTCGGCGAGCTGCTGCGTGCCGTCCGCGACCCGCTGCGAGCCGGTCTCCAGCTCACCCGCCGCGGTGTCCAGCGTGCTCACGCCCTTGGCCAGCTTGTCGCTGCCGTCCTTGGCGGTGGTCAGCCCGTCGGCGAGGGCCTGCGACCCCTTCTCGGCCTTGCCGATGCCGCCCTCGAGGCCGTCGGCGCCGTCCGCGGCCTTCTCGGTGGCGCCGTGCAGGTCGGAGAACGAGATGAAGATCCGGTCCAGGAAGGACCGGGCGGCCTTGGTGGACGCGGCGGACCGCACTTCGTTGAACACCGTGCGGGAGATCTGCCCGACGATGTAGTTGTTGGCGTCGTCGGTGCGCACCTGGAGGGCGCCGGTCTCGGGCGCGTCGCCCGCACTGGAGGCGATCCGCCGGCTGAAGTCGGCGGGCACGGTCAGCGACAGGTAGTACCGGCCGTCCGCCACGCCCGCGCGTGCCTCGCGGGCGCTCACCTCGTGCCAGTCGAACACATGGCTCTCGCGCAGCCCTTCGGCGAGGTCGGCGCCGGCGTCCAGCCGTTCGCCGCCGACGCTCGCGCCCCGGTCGTCGTTCACCAGCGCCACGGGGATCCGGTCGAGCCGCCCGTACGGGTCCCAGAACGACCACAGGTACAGCGCGCCGTAGAGCAGGGGCAGCAGCAGAAGCGCCACCAGCGCGGCCCGCGGGAGCCGGCCCCGGCCGAAGCGCCGCAGCTCAAGAGCGGCCAGTCGCGACGCGCGCATCGCCGGCCCCCTCGTCGTCGTCCGTGTCGTTCGCGTCGTGCTCTTCGTCCGGGTCGTGCTCGTCCCGCGTGGACACCACCACGGCGTCCTCCGGGGCATCGGCGCACACGGCGACCACCGTCGTGCCGTCCTGCGTGAGGGACCGCAACAGCTCCCACACCTCGGCGCGCTCGTCCGGCGAGAGCTTCAGGTCGGCGTCGTCCACGCCGAGCAGGCGCGGCCGGCCGATCAGCGCCAGCGCGACCGACAGCCGCAGCCCCTCCACCCGCTCCAGGTCCCGTACGGCGGTCCGTGAGCCCTTGGGCAGCGCCCGCGGGTCCAGCCCGGCGGCGTCCAGGGCACGGTCGATGCCCTGCCGCGCCGCACGCGCGCGTTCCCGGCGCGGCCGCAGCAGCCCCCGTACGGAGTCCCCGAACCGCCGCTGGAGCAGGGCCCGCTCGCGCAGGTGCTCGGCGACGGTCAGCGCGGGGTCGAGGTCGGTCACGCCGGGCATGTGGGCCGGCGCGCTCACCCGGCGCACGGCGGCCATCCGGCGGGGCAGCGCGAGACCGCCGACCAGGGCCGTGCCCCGCGTGGGCCGCATCCGTCCGGTCAGCGTGAGCAGCAGGCTGGTGCGGCCCGACCCGGACGGACCGGCCACGGCGACGAGCGAGCCGGGCTCCGCCGTGACGCGCACCCCCCGGTACGCCCAGCCGCGCGGTCCCCTCAGCCCGAGCCCCCGGACCTCGAGCGACAGCCCGGCCGCCCCCGGCGCACCGGCCCCGCCGCCGTCCCGATCCGGACCGGCGCCGTCTTCTGCCCCCATGCGCGTCCCTCCGGCCGCGCGCCCGTCCCCGGCACCGACCTCTTTTGAACTGACTGGTCAGTGCAAAAGCTAACCCGAACGCCCCTTCGAAGCAAAAGGCCAGTTCAGAACGGATTGTCAGTGCCATACCTCACGATGGGGGCATACGGCCACAGTGCCGACCCAGACGACAGGAGGTTCGTCATGGCCAGCTACCCCGCAGGCGCCGCCCGCCGGCGCCGCGCCCCCGGCCCTGCCCCCTCACTGACCGGCCCGGCGAGCGACGTGCACCCCGTGCTGCGCCGGGCCACCGCCCCGCCCGCCGCGCTCGACCTGCTCGCCCAGGCCCGCGCCGGACTCGACGAGGCGGCCGTCCTCGAAACCCCCAACGAGCGGTACGCGACGGCCCACCTCGCCGCCCTGCGCACCGCCGCCGCCGTCCTCGCCGCGCGGGGCCGCCCGGAGACCTCGGCGCGACGCCGGGCCCGCATCCGCAGCGCCTGGGAAGTGCTCCCCGAGATCGCGCCCGAACTCGCCGAGTGGAGCGCGCTGTTCGCCTCCGGGGCCGCGCGCCGCGCCCGGGCCGAGGCGGGCATCCCGGGCGCGGCCGGCCGCCGGGACGCCGACGACCTGATACGCGACGTGGCGATGTTCATCCGCCTCGTCGAGCGCATGCTCGTCACACAGCCGGTCCTACCGCAGCCCCGGCAGGACCGCGACGACCGGGCCGACCGGGCCGACCGGGGCGACCGGGGCGACCGCGACGACCAGGAGGGCCGCCCAGGAGGCGACCGCAGGCTGCCGAACGCGGGCTGACGTGCCCGGGGCCCGCCCGGGACCCGGTGCCGGCCTCGCACGCGGGTGACCTTGCGGGGCGCCCGAGGCAATAGGGTGGAGAGCGCATGAAGCCTTCCCTCCCGCAGGCCGGAGCGGGGAGGCAGCCCGTTCGCTCCGCCGCGCAAGAGGCGGTGCCGCGCCGAGGAGTCAACTGCCGTGTCGGATCCGATGCGCCCGCCCGTCTCCCCCCATCCGCACGGGACGTCGCTGCGCCCCGACCCCTCCCGGCCCCGCGCCTCCCTGCGCACCGCCGTGGTCTGGGAGGTCCTCCAGGACGCCCTGGACCGCCGGGTGAAGGCCACCGGCCGCGCCTGTCTCGACGTCCTCGACACCGGCGGCGGCAGCGGCAACTTCGCGGTGCCCGTCGCCCGCCTGGGCCACCGCGTCACCGTCGTCGACCCCAGCCCCAACGCCCTGTTCGCCCTGGAGCGCCGGGCCGCCGAGGCCGGCCTCGCCGACCGGGTGCACGGCGTGCAGGGCGACGCCCACGGCCTGTTCGACGTGGTCGAGCGCGGCGGCTACGACGTCGTCCTGTGCCACGGCGTCCTGGAATACGTCGACGACCCGGTCGAGGGCGTGCGCAACGTCGTCGCCGCGCTGCGCTCCGAGGGCGTGCTGAGCCTGCTGGCGGCGGGCCTCGGCGGCGCGGTCCTGGCGCGGGCGCTGGCCGGTCACTTCAAGGAGGCCCGGCAGGCCCTGGCCGACCCCGACGGCCGCTGGGGCGAGGGCGACCCCGTGCCGCGGCGCTTCACCACCGAACAGCTCACCGGCCTGGTCGAGCGCGCGGGCCTGCGGGTCGCGGCCGTGCACGGGGTGCGGGTCTTCGCCGATCTGGTCCCCGGCGTGCTCGTCGACACCGAACCGGGTGCGCTGGACGCCCTGCTCCGGCTGGAGGAGGCCGCCGCCGAGCTGCCCGCCTTCCACTCGGTGGCCACCCAGCTCCACGTGCTCGGTGAGACGCGCGGGACGTCAGGGGCGTAAGTGCTCCGTGGGAGGGCAGCGCGAGGAGTCGCCGTTCGTCGCCTCCCGTGAAGAAGCCGCTCATCAGCGGCTCGAGGCTGGATGGAGTACGCCACAGGCCCCCCGTTCGGGCGCTCTGCGCCGTATGATCGAGGGAGACCGCCCCGGCATGACGGGCCGGCCGTTGGGGAATGGAAGCCTCAGCGGGCCGTGACCGCCCATGGTGGGTTCCGGTTGGCCAATTGGCGTAGAGGGGCGGGTTTCACGGGGGCGATTCCCTGCCTATCCTGAAGGGACCCCCCGGGTCGCCCCGGCGACTGCACGATGAGGAGGACTCCGTGCCGCTCTCGGAGCACGAGCAGCGCATGCTCGAGCAAATGGAGCGAGCGCTGTACGCCGAAGATCCCAAGTTCGCGTCGGCGCTCGAGGGAAGCGGGCTGCGTACGTACACCCGGCGTCGGGTCTACCAGGCGGTCGCGGGCTTCCTCGTGGGAATCGCGCTCCTCATGGCCGGTATGGTCGCCCAGCAGGTCTGGCTCAGCGTGGTGGGCTTCCTCGTCATGCTGGGGTGTGCGGTGCTCGCCGTGACCGGCTGGCGCAAGGCCCCCAAGCCGGGCGAGCAGCCGGCCCCCGGTGCAGCGCCCGCCCGTGGCCAGGCGCGCCCCAAGCGCTCGGTGATGGACCGCATCGAGGAGCGCTGGCAGCGCCGCCGCGACGAGCAGGGCCACTGACGCCTCCGCCCACGGGCGGCCGGTCGTCGAGCAGTTCCTCTGCAGCAGTTCTTCGCCAATAGTTCTTCGAGCAGTTCTTCGTCAGGGGGTGACCACCCAGGTGGTCACCCCCTGACGCATGCCCGGTCCCGTCTGCGTCCGCTGCTTCTGCCGGAGCGGCGCGACCCGGCAGGGCCCGTCAGCCGTTCTGCTGCCGGCCGCGCGGCGGCCGCAGCCGCTGGGTCAGGGCCGTCCAGCGAACCGCCCAGTCCTCCCTGCGGGCCGTCCAGCGGTCGGAGAGCTCCCAGACCGTCCGCACCGCCGACCGCGGCGCGACCACCGCCCGTACCCGGGTCCACCGGCCGGACCGGGCCCGCAGGGCCGCCCGTGCCAGGCGCACGTCCTGGGCCAGCCCCGTCTCGGCCCGCGGGCGGGGCGCGAACAGCACCTGCTCCACGGCGCCCGCCACCCGGTACACCGACCCGGCCGTCGTCGCGTCCAGCCCGACGATCCGCACGATCCGCTCAGCGGCCCGGCGCGGAGTGAGGGCGTCGTCCGGGACGATGCCGTAGTCCCAGGCCGTGTCGATCAGCTCGCGCCACACCGCCAGCACGTGGGCCACGGCCGCCTCGGTGACCGCCCACGACGCCGCGTCCGTCGGCGCACCCGGGCCGAGCGGGTCGTAGGCGTCGAACCGCACCGCGCCCGCCGGACCCTCGAACGCCCGGTCCGGCGCACCGGCCGTGGCCGTCGCGTGCTGGGCGGACGCCAGCCGCACCGAGCGCCGCCTCAGCCGCCACAGCATCGGCAGCAGCGGCACGCCCAGCGCCAGGAGCCCGAGCACGCTCCACACCGCGATCCGGTACCACGGGGTGCCCCCGCCCCCCTGCTGCCCGGAGTCCAGCGGCAGCGCGCCCGCGCAGCCCTCCAGCTTCTTGTCGTCGGCCGAGCAGCTGGCGCTCGCCGAGGGCGCCGTCGACGGGGCCGCCTCCGCCGAGCGCGAGGCCTGCGGCAGGTCCGGGACCGCGTCGCCGGAGGTGTCCGGCAGCGTGTAGGGAGGCGTCGTCCCGCGGGTGGGCGTCGGCTCGAAGCGGGTCCAGCCGATCCCCTCGAAGTACAGCTCGGGCCAGGCGTGGGCGTCCTTCAGGCTGACCGCCACCGTGCCGTCCGCCTGCGGGGAGCCCGGAGCGAAGCCGACCGCGACCCGGGCCGGTATGCCCAGCGTCCGGGCCATCGCCGCCATCGCGAACGAGAAGTGCACGCAGAAGCCCTGCTTGTCGCGCAGGAAGCGGGCGATCGCGTCGGGGCCGGTGCCGACCTCCACCTCCGTGTCGTACTGGAAGCCGCCGGTCGAGGCGAAGTAGTCCTGGAGGGCGACCGCCTTCTCGTAGTCGTCGGACGCGCCCTCGGTGACCTCGCGGGCCGTGCGGTGCACCACCGCCGGCACCGAATCGGGGACCTTGGTGTACTCGTCGCGCAGCGACCGGGGGGCCTTCGGCGCGGACGCCAGCTGTTGCGCCGTCGGCCGCACCTCGAGGCTCTTCACCTCGTAGGTCTTGCCGCGGGTGTTCTCACCGTGGTCGCCGACCAGGGTCATGCCCACCGGTTCGTACCGCCACTTGCCGCCGACGCGCACGTCACTCGGCGGGTAGGGCATGGGCAGCCAGTCCTGGGCGTACCAGTCGGCGGCCCGGATCCGGGTGGTGACCTGCCCGCGCTTGACGTCGGGGCCGAGGCCCGCGGGCGTGGGCAGCCGGTCCGGGACCTCGACGATGTGCCGCTTGGCCGGCTTCCACGTGGTGCCGTCGAAGTCGTCCAGCGACACGATCCGCAGGTACATGTCGGAGAGGTCGTCGGTGCTGGTGCGCAGGGTCAGCGCCGTGCGGTCCTGGTCGGCGTTGAGGCTGTCGCGCAGGGACACCAGCGGGTTGACCGCGGAGATGGTGCCCCCGCCGCCGGTGCCCGTGCCGACGCCCGCACCCGTGCCGTCCAGCAGGCCGCCCTGGATCGCGGGCAGCGGCAGCAGCGGCACCGCCAGGGCCACGCCCAGCGCGACCGCGCCGATGCGCCGCCCGGTGCGCACCGGCGCCACCGGGCCGGACGGCCCGCCGGGCGTGCGCGGGGCGCCGCCGAAGACGCGCCCCCACTGCGCGAGCCGCTCACGGCCCTCGGCGAGCAGCAGCATCAGGTAACCGGCCGCGGCCACCACGAACCACAGCCAGTCCGCCGCCCCGTCGGACAGGCCCGCGGCCACCGAGTACAGCGCGAGCAGCGGCAGCCCGGCCGGTGCGGCGTTGCGGTAGGTGACCGCGAGGGTGTCCACCACCAGGCCGACCAGCAGCACCCCGCCGACCAGCATCAGCCGGATGCCGTCCGTCAGCGGGGCCGGGATGGCGTACTGCTGGACGTCGGTCGTGCCCGACTGGAGCACGTCGCCGAGGTGCCGCAGCGCCTGCGGGCCGGGGACCAGTCCGCCCAGCGCGTAGGGCCGGGCGAAGACCAGGGTCAGCAGCAGCACGGTGGCCAGTGCCTGCGCGGCCACCGTCAGCGGGCGGGCCAGCGGCACCCGGCGGGTCGCCGCGCCCACCCCGGACTGGACGGCCAGCAGGAAGGCCGCCTGCAGCAGCCAGGTGGCGGGGTCGATCAGGGGTAGCAGGGCGGTGGCCGTCATCAGGGTGGCCGCCCACGCGCACACCGTCACCCGGGCCCGTCCGCTGATCATGCCGTCCCCCCTCCGCCCCTGCCCGCCGTGCCGCCCGCCGCCGTGACCACGCCGCTGCGCTCCCGGTCCGCCTGGCGCCACAGTGCTTCCAGGGAGGTGCCCCGGGGCACGCCCAGCGCGGTCCAGCCGGCCTCGCGCAGCATCCGCAGCCGCTCTTCCTGCCCCTTCATCGGTTCGGAAGGGGTGATCGGTTCACGCACCCACGCCTCGCTGTCGAGGAGGAAGGCGACGGCGCCGCCGCTGCGCTGGCGCATCCGGGCGGCCACCGCGGCCTGCTCCTCGTCGAGGTCGCCGAAGAAGGCCACCAGCAGCCCCTCGTTGCCCCCGCGCAGCACGTCGTAGGCGCGGGACAGGCCCGTGCCGTCGGAGTGGTCGATCACCGCGAGGGTGTCCATCATCAGCCCGGCCGCGTCGGCCGACTCCTGGTTGGCCCCGGCGAACCCGTCGGCGCCCTCGCCGGGCACGGAGTTGCCGGTGTCGGTCAGCAGCCGCACCGAGAAGCCCCGCTCCAGCATGTGCACCAGCACCGACGCGGCACCCCCGACCGCCCACTCGAACGCCGAGTCCGGGCCGGCACCGTGGTAGGCCAGGCCCCGGGTGTCGAGCAGCACCGTGCAGCGGGAGCGCTGGGGCTGCTCCTCGCGGCGCACCATCAGCTCGCCGTAGCGCGCGGTGGAGCGCCAGTGCACCCGGCGCAGGTCGTCGCCGTAGCGGTAGCCGCGCGGGATGACGTCGTCCTCGCCGGCCAGCGCCAGCGAGCGCTGCCGGCCGTCGCCGTACCCCTTGGCCTCGCCGGCCAGCCGCACCGGGGGCAGCGCCTCGACGCGCGGGATCACGGTCAGGGTGTCGGAGCTGGAGAAGGAGCGGGTCAGCTCGCACATGCCGAAGGGGTCCGTCAGGCGCAGCTGGAGCGGGCCCAGGGGGTAGCGGCCGCGCAGGTCGGAGCGGACCCGGTAGGACACCTCGCGGCGGCCGCCCGCCTCCACCCGGTCCAGCACGAAGCGGGGGCGCGGACCGAGCACGTAGGGCACCCGGTCCTGGAGCATCAGCAGGCCGGTGGGCAGCCGCGAGACGTTGTCCATCCGCAGGTGGACGCGGGCCTCGCTGCCCGCGGGCACGCGCCCGGGGGAGAGGCGGCGGCTGCCCGCCACCCGGTAACGGGTGCGGAAGAGGACGGCCGCGCAGATCAGCGGCAGCGCGGCCAGCAGCATCCCGACCCGCAGCAGGTCGGGCTGGCCGAGGACGTAGGCGCAGACTGCAGCCGCCGCCCCCGCCGCGAGGAAGGAGCGGCCGCGGGTGGTCAGGCCGGCCAGGGCCGTGCGCACACCGCCGGACCGGTCGCTCCGGCCGGTGTCCGCGGAGGCCGCGCCGAGCGTCATCCGAGCCTCCGGGGCGGCTGCTGGCCGTACCCCTGCGGGCCGCCGCGGCCGCCGCCCAGGCCGTAGTCCTGCGGGTGCTGGGGGGCCGCGGGGACCGGCGTGCGCTGGAGGATCTCCTCGACCACCTGCTCGGCGGTGCGGCGGTTGAGCTGCGCCTGCGCCGTGGGCAGCAGGCGGTGGGCCAGCACCGGCACGGCGAGCTGCTGGAGGTCGTCCGGGAGGGCGTAGTCCCGGCCGCCGAGGGCCGCGGAGGCCTTCGCCGCGCGCAGCAGGTGCAGCGTCGCGCGGGGCGACGCGCCGAGTCTGAGGTCGGGGTGGGTGCGGGTGGCGGCGACCAGGTCGACCGCGTAGCGCCGGACCGTCTCGGCGACGTGGACCCCGCGCACCGCGTCGACCAGCTTGACGATCTCGTGCGCGTGGGCGACCGGCTGGAGGTCGTCCAGGGGGTTCACCCCGCCGTGCACGTCCAGCATCTGCAGCTCGGCCTCGGGGCTGGGGTAGCCGATGGACAGCCGGGCCATGAAGCGGTCGCGCTGGGCCTCGGGCAGCGGGTAGGTGCCCTCCATCTCGACCGGGTTCTGCGTGGCCACCACCATGAACGGGCTCGGCAGCTCGTAGGACTGCCCGTCGATGGTGACCTGGCGCTCCTCCATGGACTCCAGGAGCGCCGACTGGGTCTTCGGCGAGGCGCGGTTGATCTCGTCGCCGATGACGATCTGCGCGAAGATCGCGCCCGGCTTGAACTCGAAGTCCCGGCGCTGCTGGTCCCAGATGGACACCCCGGTGATGTCCGAGGGCAGCAGGTCGGGCGTGAACTGGATGCGCCGCACCGAGCAGTCGATCGACCGCGCCAGCGCCTTGGCCAGCATCGTCTTGCCGACGCCGGGGACGTCCTCGATCAGCAGGTGCCCCTCGGCGAGCAGCACGGTCAGCGAAAGCCGTACGACCTCGGGCTTGCCCTCGATCACTCCCTCCACCGAACTGCGGATGCGCTCCACAGTGGCAGTCAGATCCGTGAGGCTCGCTCGCTCGTCATAGGTCGTCACCGGCCCTCCTCGGCCCGTTCTTCCTCCGGGCCGGCCCTCCGCGCTGCGGCCGGCCCACCCCGAACACGGACGGCACGCGGGAAAAGTTCCGCATGGCGCTCCACCCGCATTCTTGCTGCCGTTACCGATTCGTGTCACTCGACTGTGGACAACTGCCCGCGTTATGTCAGGCTCCGCGGCTTTTGGTCCCGCCGGTGACGGCGAACCGACAGCGTCCCGCGGGGCGGCGGGCGTCGCGCGCGCGGGGCAGGCGTCGCGCGCACGCGTCGCGAGGGGCGTCGTCCGTCCTGGTCCCGGGGCCCCGTGGGTCCTGTGAGGTACCCCACAGGAGTGGTGCCGGGCCGTCCGGAGGAGTGGATTCGCCCACCGCCGCGCTTCCCGGGTCCGACGGCCGCCACGCGCGGGCCGGTTGATTGACCGCGAGACGGGGTGGACTAAAGTTGCGCGAAGCGGGAGGCGCGGTCCTCCCTGCTGGACTGACGTCCCCCGTGAGGCCCCGGCGTGACCGGGCGTCTCCCCGCGTGCGCGGCGCGTACGTACGGCTCGGCCTCCTCCCGCCCCCGGTCGGCTGACGCCTCCCGGCGCCGGCGGGCCTTCCCTTCACGGTGCGGGCGGGGACCCGGCGGTGCGGACCGCCCGCCGGATCTGAGAGGGCCCCTTGAGCAGCAGTCGACACGTCCCGGTGATGCTCCAGCGATGCCTGGACCTGCTGGCCCCCGCGCTGAGCGAGCCCGGCGCGGTGGTCGTGGACTGCACGCTCGGCCTCGGCGGGCACAGCGAGGCGCTGCTCGCCCGGTTCCCCGAGGCCCGGCTGGTCGCCCTGGACCGCGACAAGGAGGCCCTGCGCCTGTCCGGCGAGCGGCTCGCCCCGTACGGCGAGCGGGCCACCCTCGTCCACGCCGTCTACGACGAACTGCCCGAGGTGCTGGTCCGGCTCGGCATCGCGCGCGTGCAGGGGGTGCTGTTCGACCTCGGCGTCTCCTCCATGCAGCTCGACGAGGCCGACCGCGGCTTCGCCTACGCCCAGGACGCCCCGCTCGACATGCGCATGGACCAGACGACCGGCATGAGCGCCGCCGAGGTCCTCAACACCTACCCGCCCGGCGAACTGGTCCGCATCCTGCGCGCGTACGGCGAGGAGAAGCAGGCCAAGCGGATCGTCGCGGCCGTCGTGCGGGAGCGCGAGAAGGAGCCCTTCACCACCAGCGCACGGCTCGTCGAGCTGATCCGGGACGCCCTTCCGCAGGCCGCCAAGCGCACCGGCGGCAACCCGGCCAAGCGGACCTTCCAGGCGCTGCGCATCGAGGTCAACGGCGAACTCTCCGTCCTGGAGCGGGCGGTCCCGGCCGCGGTGCGCTCCCTCGCGGTGGGCGGGCGGATCGCCGTGCTGTCGTACCACTCGCTGGAGGACCGGCTGGTCAAGCAGGTCTTCGCGGCCGGGGCCGCGTCCACCGCGCCGCCCGGGCTGCCCGTCGTCCCCGAGCGCTACCAGCCCCGGCTCAAGCTGCTCACGCGCGGTGCCGAACTTCCCACCGAGGAAGAGATCGCCGAGAACCGGCGGGCCGCCCCGGCGCGGCTGCGCGGGGCCGAGCGCATCAGGGAGGACGTCGAGTGAGGGATCCGCACCGTGCCAGTGAGTAGGGAACCGCGCCTCAAGGGCCGGGCCGCACGGCTCGCCCGGCTGCTGCCGGGCCGGCCGCGCCAGGCCGCCCGCACGCCCTTCGTCCTGCTCGTCGTCCTCCTCCTCGGCGGCGGACTGATCGGTCTGCTGGTGCTCAACTCCGCGCTCAGTGAAGGCGCGTTCCAGATGGACGACCTCCAGCGGGACACCAAGAACCTCACCGACGAGGAGCAGGCCCTCCAGCGCGACATCGACTCCTACTCCGCGCCGGACGCCCTCCAGCGCCGCGCCCGTGAACTCGGCATGGTCCCCGGCGGCGACCCCGCCTTCCTGGACCCCGACGGCACCGTGAAGGGCGTCCCCTCGCCCGCCGCGCAGTCCGACGGCGACTCCGCGTACGTCCGGCCGCCGGAGGCCATCACGCTCGGGCAGACCCTCGAACAGACCTCGCCGAGCCCGCAGCCCGCCACCACCGACGACTCCGGCGGCTCCGCCGACGACGGCCAGGACGCCGGCACCGGCCAAGCCGCCACCGGCCAGACCTCCACCGACCGGTCCGCCGACGCCGGCGGTCCCGCGCAAGCCACCGTGCCCGGCGCGGCCCCCCTGTCCCGCACGTCCCCGACTCCGACCCCCGGCAGGTGACGGAAGTGGTCGACCCCTCCCGCAGGCAGCCGCCGCGCCGACGCGTGCCCGGCCCCGCCCGCCCCGCCTCCGCGCAGCGCCGCCCGGGCCCCGGCGCCCGGCCCGCGCGCCGCCCGGCGCCGGGCCGCCCGGGCGCCCCGCGCGTCATCAAGCTCGGCAGCCCCCGGCCCCGGCTGCGCATGGTGGGCCTCGCGCTGACCCTGGTCCTGGCCGCCTTCGTGCTGCGGCTGTTCCAGGTGCAGGCCGTCGACGCGAGCACCTACGCGGCCAAGGCCGACCAGAACCGGTACGTCGGGCAGGTGCTGGCCGCCGAGCGCGGCGCGATCACCGACCGCACCGGGGTCGCCCTCGCCACCAGCGAGGACGCCTACGACATCACGGCCGACCCCACGATGTTCAGCCGCGCCCAGCTCAAGGTCGACGACGGCCCCGAGCAGGCGGCCGCCCTCCTCGCGCCGATCCTCGGCCAGGAACAGTCCGCCCTGGTGGGGAAGTTGCGGCCGAAGAACCCCGACACCCGCTACACCAAGCTCGCCGGACGGCAGACCCCGCAGGTCTGGAAGCAGATCAAGGACCTCAAGAGCGCCCTCGCCGCCAAGGCCAGGACCGACCGCTCCACCGTCAACGTCCTCGCGGGCGTCTTCTCCGTGCCCAGCACCAAGCGCGTGTACCCCAACGGCGAGCTCGCCGCCGGGATACTGGGCTGGGTCAACGCCGAGGGCAAGGGCGGCGGCGGTGTCGAGCAGCAGCTGAACTCCACGCTCTCCGGCAAGGACGGCAAGATCCGCTACGCCCAGTCCGGCGGCCGGCAGGTGCCCACCGTCGGCTCCGCCGAGACACCCGCCGTGCCCGGCGCCGACGTCGAGCTGACGATCGACCGCGACATCCAGTGGGCCGCGCAGAACGCCATCACCGAGCAGGTGGCCAAGTCCGAGGCGGACCGCGGCTACGTCGTCGTCCAGGACGCGCGCACCGGCGAGATCCTCGCGATGGCCAACTCGCCCGGCTTCGACCCCAACGACCTGTCCTCCGCGAACCCCGCCGCGCTCGGCAACGCGGCCCTCCAGGACGCGTACGAGCCCGGCTCCACCGCCAAGGTCATGTCGATGGCCGCCGTGCTGGAGGAGGACGCCGCCACCCCGCTCACCCACGTCACGGTGCCCAACCGGCTGCACCGCGGCGACCGGCTCTTCCAGGACGACGTCGACCACGCGACCTGGTACCTCACGCTCAACGGCGTGCTCGCCAAGTCGTCGAACATCGGCACCATCCTGGCCACCGGACAGCTCGGCAAGACCCAGGCGCAGGCCAACCAGGTCCTCTACTCGTACCTGCGCAAGTTCGGCATCGGCAGCTACACCGGCCTCGACTTCCCCGGCGAGACCAAGGGCATCCTCGCGCCGCCCGCCAAGTGGTCCACCTCGCAGCAGTACACGATTCCTTTCGGCCAGGGCGTGTCCATCAACGCCGTCCAGGCGGCGTCCGTGTACTCGACGATCGCCAACGGCGGCGTCCGCGTCCAGCCCACCCTGGTGCGCGGGACCAAGGGCCCCGACGGGCACTTCACCCCGGCCCCCGCTCCCGAGAAGACGCGGGTGGTCAGCGCGAAGACGGCCAAGGAGCTGTCCCGGATGCTGGAGTCCGTGGTGGACGACCGGGAGGGCACCGGCACCAAGGCCCGCATCCCCGGCTACCGGGTGGCGGGCAAGACCGGCACGGCCAACCGCGTGGATCCGGCCACCGGCAAGTACCGCGGCTACACGTCGTCGTTCGCCGGGTTCGCCCCCGCCGACAACCCGCGGATCACGGTGTACTGCGCCATCCAGAACGCCACCGCGGGCAGCTACTTCGGCGGCCAGATCTGCGGCCCCATCTACAAGCAGGTGATGGAGTTCGCCCTGAAGACCCTCCAGGTCCCGCCGACCGGCGGCAGGCCCGCGAACCTGCCGGTGTCCTTCGCCCCCTGACCCCCGACGGCACGGCCGTCCCCGCCCTCCCCGCCCTCCCGACCCTTCCGTTCAGCGCCGAACAGCCAGGATCCAGCCCGTGACCATGATCACTCCCGATCCCGATGACCACCGCCCGCGAGCGGCCTCGCTTCGCCCGCAGGCGGGTGCGCCCGGTACGCTCACCGCCGTGCCACACGCTGATCAGTCCCGAACCACCCAGAAGGGGCATCCTGTGACCTACCCGGGACTGCCCCGGCCGGAGCGGCCCTCCGCCACACCCCTCGCGGAGCTGGCCGACCAGCTGGGTACCGCCACCGACGGAGCCGCCGCCGTCACGGGGATCACCCATGACTCCCGCGCCGTGCGCCCCGGCGACCTGTACGCCGCCCTGCCCGGGGCCCGGGCCCACGGCGCCGACTTCGTCACCCAGGCCGCCGGCCTCGGTGCCGCCGCCGTGCTCACCGACCCGGCCGGCGCCGAACGCGCCGCCGCGACCGGCCTGCCGGTCCTCGTGGTCGACGACCCGCGCGGACGGATGGGCGAACTGGCGGCCACCATCTACGGCCGGCCGGGCCGCGACCTGCTCCAGATCGGCATCACCGGCACCTCCGGCAAGACCACCACCGCCTACCTCGTCGAGGGCGGCCTGAAGACCGTGCGCAGCACCGGTCTCATCGGCACCGTCGAGATGCGCATCGGCGACGAGCGCATCAAGTCCGAGCGCACCACCCCGGAAGCCACCGACCTGCAGGCGCTGTTCGCCGTCATGCGCGAACGCGGCGTCGAGGCCGTCGCCATGGAGGTCTCCAGCCACGCCCTGGTCCTCGGCCGGGTGGACGGCTGCGTCTTCGACGTGGCCGTCTTCACCAACCTGAGCCCGGAGCACATGGAGTTCCACTCCGACATGGAGGACTACTTCCGGGCCAAGGCGCAGCTGTTCACGCCGCGGCGCAGCAGGCTCGGCGTGGTCAACGCCGACGACGACCACGGCCGCCGGCTGGTCCGGGAGGCGACCGTCCCGGTCGTCACCTACTCCGCCGAGGGCCACCCGGACGCCGACTGGCGCGCCGAGGACGTCCGGATCGGCCCGATGGACTCGACGTTCACCGTGGTGGGCCCGCAGGGCGAGCGGATCGCGGCCAGGTCGCCGCTGCCCGGCCCGTTCAACGTGGCCAACACCCTCGCCGCGATCGTCGCCCTCGCCGCGGCCGGGCTCGACCCGCAGGCCGCCGCCGACGGCGTCGCCGCCGTGCCGGGCGTACCGGGCCGCCTGGAGCGGGTGGACGCCGGACAGCCGTACCTCGCGGTCGTCGACTACGCCCACAAGACCGACGCCGTCGAGTCGGTCCTCAAGGCCCTGCGCAAGGTCACCAAGGGCCGGCTGCACGTCGTCCTCGGCTGCGGCGGCGACCGCGACCGGACCAAGCGGGCGCCGATGGGCGCCGCCGTCGCGCGGCTCGCCGACACCGCCGTGCTGACCTCCGACAACCCCCGCTCCGAGGACCCCCTCGCGATCCTCGCCACCATGCTCGAGGGCGCAGCCTCCGTGCCCGCGCACGAGCGCGGCGAGGTCGTGCTGTTCGAGGACCGGGCGGCCGCGATCGCCGCCGCCGTGGCCCGCGCGCAGCCCGGGGACACCGTGCTCGTCGCGGGCAAGGGCCACGAACAGGGCCAGGACATCGCCGGGGTGGTCCGTCCGTTCGACGACCGCCAGGTGCTTCGCGAAGCTATCCAGAAGACCCAGGGATGAACTTGTGATCGCCCTCTCCCTCGCCGAGATCGCAGAAGTCGTCGGCGGGCAGACCCACGACATACCGGATCCGTCCGTGCAGGTCACCGGACCGGTCGTCCGGGACTCCCGCGAGGCGGTGCCCGGCAGCCTCTTCGTCGCCTTCGTCGGCGAACGCGTCGACGGCCACGACTTCGCGGAACAGGTCGTCCGGGCCGGCGCCGTCGCCGTCCTGGCCGCACGCCCGGTCGGCGTCCCCGCGATCGTCGTGGACGACGTCCAGCGGGCCCTCGGCGCCCTCGCCCGCCGCGTCGTCACCGACCTCGGCGCGACCCTCGTCGGCCTCACCGGGTCCGCCGGCAAGACCAGCACCAAGGACCTCATCGCCCAGGTGCTGCAGCGCAAGGCGCCCACCGTCTACACCCCCGGCTCCCTCAACAACGAGATCGGGCTCCCGCTGACCGCGCTGACCGCCACCGAGGAAACCCGTTTCCTGGTGCTGGAGATGGGCGCGCGCGGCATCGGCCACATCCGCTACCTCACCGAGCTGACCCCGCCCCGGATCGGCCTCGTCCTCAACGTCGGCAGCGCCCACATCGGCGAGTTCGGCGGCCGGGAGCAGATCGCCCAGGCCAAGGGCGAGTTGGTGGAGGCCCTGCCGCCGGCCGAGGAGGGCGGCACCGCGGTCCTCAACGCCGACGACCCGTTGGTCCGGGCCATGGCCTCCCGTACGAAGGCGAAGGTGGTCCTTTTCGGAGAGTCCGACGAAGCGGACGTTCGCGCCGAGAACGTGCGACTCACGGACAGCGGACAGCCCGCCTTCAGACTTCACACACCCTCCGGTGCAAGCGATGTGACCATGCGCCTGTACGGTGAGCACCACGTGTCGAACGCGCTCGCCGCGGCCGCCGTCGCCCATGAGCTGGGCATGTCCGCGGAAGAGATCGCCACCGCGCTCTCCGAGGCGGACTCCCTCTCCCGCTGGCGCATGGAGGTCACCGAGCGCCCGGACGGCGTGACCATCGTCAACGACGCCTACAACGCCAACCCCGAGTCCATGAAGGCCGCCCTGCGCGCGCTGGTGGCCATGGGCAGGGGGCGGCGGACCTGGGCGGTGCTCGGCAAGATGGCCGAGCTCGGGGACGAGGCTCTCGCCGAGCACGACGCGGTCGGACGGCTCGCCGTCCGGCTCAACGTCAGCAAGCTCGTCGCGGTCGGGGGGATCGAAGCCTCCTGGCTGCAACTGGGCGCATATAACGAGGGTTCGTGGGGTGAGGAGTCGGTGCACGTGTCCGACGCACAGGCGGCGGTCGACCTGTTGCGCAGCGAGCTGCGCCCGGGGGACGTCGTCCTCGTGAAGGCGTCCCGTTCGGTCGGCCTGGAGGGCGTCGCGCAGGCGCTGCTCGAGACCGGTGCCGAGGGTGAGGTTTCCGCCCGATGATGAAGCAGATCCTGTTCGCCGGTGTCATCGGTCTGTTCCTGACGCTGATCGGCACGCCGCTGCTGATCAAGCTCCTGGCGCGCAAGGGGTACGGCCAGTACATCCGGGACGACGGCCCGCGCGAGCACGCCAGCAAGCGCGGTACGCCGACGATGGGTGGCATCGCCTTCATCCTGGCCACGATCGCGGCCTACTTCCTGTCGAAGCTCATCACCGGCTACCCGCCGACCTACTCCGGTCTGCTGGTGCTGGGCCTGATGGCCGGCATGGGCCTGGTCGGCTTCCTCGACGACTACATCAAGATCGTCAAGCGGCGCTCGCTGGGCCTGCGGGCCAAGGCGAAGATGGCCGGCCAGCTGCTCGGCGGCATCGCCTTCGCCGTGCTGTCGCTGCAGTTCGCCGACTCCCGCGGCAACACCCCGGCGTCCACCAAGCTGTCGTTCATCACCGACTTCGGCTGGACCATCGGCCCGGTGCTGTTCGTCGTCTGGGCGCTGTTCATGATCCTCGCGATGTCGAACGGCGTGAACCTCACCGACGGCCTGGACGGCCTGGCCACCGGCGCCTCCGTCCTCGTCTTCGGCGCCTACACCTTCATCGGCGTCTGGCAGTTCCAGGAGTCCTGCGCCAACGGCGAGACCCTCACCAACCCCAACGCCTGCTACGAGGTGCGCGATCCGCTGGACCTCGCCGTGGTCTCGGCCGCCCTGATGGGCGCCTGCCTCGGCTTCCTGTGGTGGAACACCTCGCCGGCCAAGATCTTCATGGGCGACACCGGTTCGCTCGCGCTCGGCGGTGTGCTCGCGGGCCTCGCGATCTGCTCCCGCACCGAGCTGCTGCTCGCCATCCTGGGCGGTCTGTTCGTCCTGATCACCATGTCGGTGGTCATCCAGGTCGGCTCGTTCCGGCTGACCGGCAAGCGCGTCTTCCGGATGGCGCCACTGCAGCACCACTTCGAACTCAAGGGCTGGTCCGAGGTCCTGGTCGTGGTCCGCTTCTGGATCATCCAGGGCATCTGCGTCATCGTCGGACTGGGCCTCTTCTACGCGGGATGGGCAGCGGACAAGTGACCGACTGGCAGGGGAAGCACGTCACCGTCGCCGGGCTCGGCGTCTCCGGCGTCCCGGCGGCCAAGGTGCTGCACGGGCTCGGCGCGCGGGTCACCGTCGTCAACGACGGCGACGACGCACGCGCACGGGAGCAGGCCGCCGCACTGGAGGCGCTCGGCGTCACCGTGCGCCTCGGCGACGGCGCCACCCTGCCCGAGGGCACCGAACTCGTCGTCACCGCCCCCGGCTGGCAGCCCGACAAGCCGCTGTTCCTCGCCGCCGAGCGGGCCGGCGTGCCGGTCTGGGGCGACGTGGAGCTGGCCTGGCGGCTGCGCGGCACCGTCCCCGGCAAGCCGGTGGCCCCCTGGCTGTGCGTCACCGGCACCAACGGCAAGACCACCACCACGCAGATGCTGGCCTCCATCCTGCGGGCGGCCGGCCTGCGCACCGCGGCCGTCGGCAACATCGGCGTCTCGCTGCTCGACGCGGTCCTCGGCGAGGAGCCGTACGACGTCCTCGCGGTGGAGCTGTCCAGCTACCAGCTGCACTGGGCGCCCTCGCTGCGCGCCCACTCCGCGGCGGTGCTCAACCTCGCCCCGGACCACCTCGACTGGCACGGCTCCATGGAGGCGTACGCCCGCGACAAGGGCCGCGTCTACGAGGGCAACCAGGTCGCCTGCGTCTACAACGTCGCCGACAAGGCCACCGAGGACCTGGTGCGCGAGGCCGACGTCGAGGAGGGCTGCCGGGCCATCGGCTTCACCCTCGGCACCCCCGGCCCCTCCCAACTCGGCGTCGTGGAGGGCATCCTGGTCGACCGCGCGTTCGTGGAGAACCGGCGGGAGAGCGCCCAGGAGCTCGCCGAGGTCTCCGACGTGAACCCGCCGGCCCCGCACAACATCGCCAACGCCCTTGCCGCGGCGGCCCTCGCGCGCGCCTTCGGGGTCCCGCCGCAGGCCGTGCGGGACGGCCTGCGGGCCTTCACCCCGGACGCCCACCGCATCGCCCACGTCGCGGACGTGGAGGGTGTGGCGTACGTCGACGACTCCAAGGCCACCAACACCCACGCCGCGGAAGCCTCGTTGGCCGCGTACGGGTCGATCGTGTGGATCGCCGGCGGCCTGGCCAAGGGCGCCACGTTCGACGAACTGGTCGCCCGCTCCGCCGGGCGGCTGCGCGGTGTCGTCCTCATCGGCGCCGACCGGGCGCTGATCCGGGAGGCGCTCGCGCGACACGCCCCCGAAGTCCCCGTGGTGGACCTCGACCGGACGGACACTGGGGCGATGCTCCAGGCCGTCCAGGAGGCGGCACGGCTGGCGCAGCCCGGCGACACGGTGCTGCTGGCCCCGGCCTGTGCCTCCATGGACATGTTCGCCAACTACAACAAGCGCGGTGACGCGTTCGCGGAGGCGGTCCGCGAACTCGGCGCGGGCGCCTGACGGCGGGTCTCGGCCGCGACAGTCGCTCGGGACCCATGGAGGGACGCGTGACTCGGATGTCGCTGGGACCAGCCGGCTCGGGTACCCGGGCGGTGAGCGCCGATGGCCGGTAGCCGTACCGGAGGACCGCCCGTCCAGCGGGCCGTGCGGCGGCCCGCCGCCCCGCGGGCGCCGCGCGAGAACCCCGTGCTGCGGACGTACACCCGCGCCCGCCGGGCCTGGGACCGGCCGCTGACCGCCTACTACCTGATCCTCGGCGGCAGTCTGCTGATCACCGTGCTGGGGCTGGTGATGGTCTACTCGGCCTCCCAGATCACCGCGCTGCAGATGTCGTTGCCCGGGTCGTTCTTCTTCCGCAAACAGTTCCTGGCCGCCGCGATCGGCGCCGGACTGCTGCTGGTCGCCTCGCGGATGCCGGTCCGGCTGCACCGGGCGCTGGCCTACCCGATCCTGGCCGGCGCGGTCTTCCTGATGGCCCTGGTGCAGGTGCCGGGGATAGGGATGGCGGTCAACGGCAACCAGAACTGGATCTCCCTCGGCGGCTCCTTCCAGATCCAGCCCAGCGAGTTCGGCAAGCTCGCCCTGGTGCTGTGGGGCGCCGACCTGCTGGCCCGCAAACAGGACAAGAAGCTGCTCACGCAGTGGAAGCACATGCTGGTGCCGCTCGTCCCGGTCGCCTTCCTGCTGCTCGGGCTGATCATGCTCGGCGGTGACATGGGCACCGCGATCATCCTCACCGCGATCCTGTTCGGCCTGCTGTGGCTGGCCGGTGCGCCGACCCGGCTGTTCGTCGGGGTGCTGTCGATCGCCGGGGTGCTCGGCGTGATCCTGATCAAGACCAGCCCCAACCGGATGGCCCGGCTGGCCTGCATCGGCGCCACCGAGCCCAAGTCCGGCGCCGCCGACTGCTGGCAGGCCGTGCACGGCATCTACGCCCTGGCCTCGGGCGGGATCTTCGGTTCCGGACTGGGGGCGAGTGTGGAGAAATGGGGACAACTCCCCGAGGCCCACACGGACTTCATCTTCGCCGTCACCGGTGAGGAACTGGGCCTGGCGGGGACGCTGTCGGTGCTCGCCCTGTTCGCGGCTCTAGGCTATGCGGGTATCCGCGTGGCCGGTCGCACGGAGGACCCCTTCGTGAGGTATGCCGCGGGAGGCGTGACCACCTGGATCACGGCGCAGGCCGTGATCAACATCGGTGCGGTGCTCGGCCTGCTGCCGATCGCCGGCGTCCCCCTCCCGCTGTTCTCCTACGGGGGGTCCGCGCTGCTGCCGACCATGTTCGCCATCGGGCTGTTGATCGCGTTCGCGCGTGACGAGCCCGCTGCGCGGGCGGCGCTTGCGATGCGGCAACCCCGCTTTGGTAGAAAGCGGGGGACCGGGGGCACTCGTTCCGATCGACGTCCCCGGAGATGGAACACGATGCGACGGCGTGCCTCGGCGGCGCGTTCGTCCGGAGAGCGGTGAATTTCGGTGCATGTCGTACTCGCCGGTGGGGGGACCGCCGGCCACATCGAGCCCGCGCTCGCCCTCGCGGACGCCCTGCGCAGGCAGGATCCGACCGTGGGGATCACGGCCCTGGGCACGGAGCGCGGCCTGGAGACCCAGCTCGTCCCGCAGCGGGGCTACGAGCTCGCGCTGATCCCGGCGGTGCCGCTGCCGCGCAAGCCCACCCCCGAACTGATCACCGTGCCGGGCCGGCTGCGCGGCACGATCAAGGCGACCGAGCAGGTCCTGGAGCGCACCAAGGCGGACGTCGTGGTCGGCTTCGGCGGCTACGTCGCGCTGCCCGGCTACCTGGCCGCCAAGCGCCTCGGCGTGCCCATCGTGATCCACGAGGCCAACGCCCGCCCGGGCCTGGCCAACAAGATCGGCTCCCGGTACGCCGCCCAGGTGGCCGTGGCCACCCCGGACAGCAAGCTGCGCAACTCCCGCTACATCGGGATCCCGCTGCGGCACTCCATCGCCACCCTGGACCGGGCCGCAGCCCGCCCCGAGGCCCGGCACCGGTTCGGCCTGGACCCCAACCTGCCGACGCTGCTGGTCTCCGGCGGCTCGCAGGGCGCCCGCCGCCTCAACGAGGTGGTCCAGCAGGTCGCGCCGTGGCTGCAGCAGGCCGGCGTCCAGATCCTGCACGCGGTCGGCCCGAAGAACGAACTGCCGCACGTGCAGCAGATGCCGGGGATGCCCCCCTACATCCCGGTAAGTTACCTGGACCGGATGGACCTCGCGTACGCCGCGGCCGACATGATGCTCTGCCGCGCGGGCGCGATGACCGTCGCTGAACTCTCCGCCGTCGGGCTCCCGGCCGCCTACGTCCCGCTGCCCATCGGCAACGGCGAACAGCGGCTGAACGCCCAGCCGGTGGTGAAGGCCGGCGGCGGACTGCTGGTCGACGACGCGGAGCTGACCCCGGAGTGGGTCCGGCAGAACGTCCTGCCCGTGCTCGCCGACCCGCACCGGCTGTACGAGATGTCCCGCGCCGCCGCCGAGTTCGGCCGCCGGGACGCGGACGACCTCCTCGTCCGCATGGTGTACGAGGCGATCGCCGCCCACCGTGCACAGCGCTAGGAGCACATGACGAAAGGGCAGGAGCGTGGCCGGACCTACTTCCACCGCCGAACGCGGTGCACGCCGACAGGAGTCGTCCGGCCCGCCCCCCGCCCGGGCAGCGGCCCGCCGACGCCTTCGTACGATCATCGTCCTCGCGTGCGCCCTGGTGGTGCTCGGCGGGGGCGTGACCTGGCTGCTCTACGGCTCGCCGTGGCTGCGGGCGGAGCGGGTCTCCGTCTCCGGCACGGACGTCCTGACGCCCCGGCAGGTGCGCGAGGCGGCCGACGTGCCCGTCGGCGAGCCGATGGTCTCCCTGGACACCGACACCATCGCCGCCCGGGTGCGGCGGGCGCTGCCGCGCGTCGACCGGGTGGACGTGACGCGTTCCTGGCCGCACGGCATCCGGCTCGAAGTGACCGAGCGCAAGCCGGTGCTGCTCCTCGCGGGCACCGGCCGCACAGCCGGGACCTTCACGGAAGTGGACGACGACGGCGTCCGGTTCGCCACCGTCCCCCGGGCGCCGAAGGGCGTACCGCTCCTGGCGCTGGCCACCTCACCGCGCGGCTCGGCCTCGGCCAGCCTGCGCCGCTTCGGCGAGGACCGGCTCGTACGGGAGGCGGTCCGGGTCGCCGGGGACGTCCCGGCCGCCGTGGCCCGCGTCACCAGGACCGTGAAGGTGCGCTCCTTCGACGCCGTCTCACTGGAGTTGGGCGACGGGCGGACGGTCGCGTGGGGGAGCTCCGAGCAGGGGGCCGCGAAGGGCCGTGCGCTCACCGCTCTCATGAAAGCATCTCCGGACGCACGGCACTTCGACGTCAGCGTTCCCACCGCCCCTGCGTCATCGGGGAGTTGACGCACATCAGCGCAGGCCAGCACCCTGGTTGGGCAGCGACATGGCTGATCACATAGGGTGAAAAGAAAAACGGGAGGTTCGGCGTGTTCGTTGAACGGGCGCCACTTGTCGACTTAGTGTCCTGTTCAGAAGACTCCAAGGAACGGACACACTGGTAACCCTAAACTTCAACGTTAGGGTTCGGGTCGGCGCAACGGACCGTCCCATTCGGCATCAGTCGGCGGAGCGCGGACGACCGCGCACCGACGACACGTAACTCGAGGCGAGAGGCCTTCGACGTGGCAGCACCGCAGAACTACCTCGCAGTCATCAAAGTCATCGGTGTCGGCGGCGGTGGTGTCAATGCCATCAACCGGATGATCGAGGTCGGTCTCAAGGGCGTCGAGTTCATCGCCATCAACACCGACGCGCAGGCGCTGTTGATGAGCGACGCCGACGTCAAGCTCGACGTCGGCCGCGAACTCACCCGCGGACTCGGCGCCGGCGCCAACCCGGCCGTCGGCCGCAAGGCCGCCGAGGACCACCGCGAGGAGATCGAGGAGGTCCTCAAGGGGGCCGACATGGTCTTCGTGACGGCCGGTGAAGGCGGCGGCACCGGCACCGGCGGGGCCCCCGTCGTGGCCAACATCGCGCGCAACCTCGGCGCCCTCACCATCGGCGTGGTCACCCGCCCGTTCACCTTCGAGGGACGGCGCCGCGCCAACCAGGCCGAGGACGGCATCGCCGAACTCCGCGAAGAGGTCGACACCCTCATCGTCATCCCCAACGACCGGCTGCTGTCCATCTCGGACCGCCAGGTCTCGGTCCTCGACGCCTTCAAGTCGGCCGACCAGGTCCTGCTCTCCGGCGTCCAGGGCATCACCGACCTCATCACCACCCCCGGTCTGATCAACCTGGACTTCGCCGACGTCAAGTCGGTCATGTCCGAGGCCGGTTCGGCGCTCATGGGCATCGGCTCCGCCCGCGGCGACGACCGCGCGGTGGCCGCGGCCGAGATGGCGATCTCCTCGCCGCTGCTCGAGGCGTCCATCGACGGCGCCCGCGGTGTGCTGCTGTCCATCTCCGGCGGCTCCGACCTCGGTCTGTTCGAGATCAACGAGGCCGCCCAGCTGGTCAGCGAGGCCGCCCACCCCGAGGCCAACATCATCTTCGGCGCGGTCATCGACGACGCCCTCGGCGACGAGGTGCGGGTCACCGTGATCGCGGCCGGCTTCGACGGGGGCCAGCCCCCGGCCCGCCGGGACAACGTCCTCGGCTCGTCCTCGGCGTCCTCCTCGTCCTCGGCGCCCTCCGCGGCGACCCGCCGCGAGGAGCCCACGCCGGTCCGGCAGCCCGAGTCCCGGCCGAGCTTCGGCTCGCTCGGCAGCGTGACGCCGAAGGAGGAGACGGAGCCCGCCCCCGAGCCGGTCGCCGACCTCCCGGTCGCCCCGCCGGTGCCGCCGTCGCGGACCTACGCCGACAGCGCGGCCGAGGAACTGGACGTACCGGACTTCCTCAAGTGATCCTTCTGACGTGACAGCACAGCGCGAGAACGCGAGCGGCGCGCACTTCGCCTTCACCGACCGGTGGGGCGGGGTGAGCGCCGCTCCGTATGCGGAGCTCAACCTCGGCGGCGCGGTCGGTGACGACCCCGGCGCCGTGCGGACCAACCGGGAACTGGCGGCCAAGGCGCTCGGCCTGGACCCGGACCGGGTGGTCTGGATGAACCAGGTGCACGGCAGTGACGTGGCCGAGGTCGACGGCCCGTGGGGGACCCGGCCGGTTCCTGAGGTCGACGGACTGGTGACCGCGGTCCGGGGGCTCGCCCTCGCCGTGCTCACCGCCGACTGCGTGCCGGTCCTGCTGGCCGACCCCGTCGCCGGGGTCGTCGCCGCCGCCCACGCCGGGCGCCCGGGGATGGTCGAGGGGATCGTGCCCGCCGCCCTCGACGCGATGCGGGCGCTGGGCGCCGACCCGGCCCGGATCGTCGCCCGCACCGGACCCGCCGTGTGCGGCCGGTGCTACGAGGTGCCCGAGGCGATGCGCACCGAGGTCGCCGCGGTGGAACCGGCGGCGCACGCCGAGACCAGTTGGGGCACGCCCGCGGTGGACGTCGCCGCCGGGGTGCACGCCCAGCTGGCGCGCGCCGGGGTGCGCGACCGGGAGCAGTCGCCGGTGTGCACGCTGGAGTCGAGTGACCACTTCTCGTACCGCCGCGACCGCGTCACCGGGCGCCTCGCGGGATATGTCTGGCTGGCTGAGAGAGCATGACGGAGCGTAGGGACGAACTCGCCGGGAACCTGGCGAAGGTGGAGCGGCGCATCGCCGCCGCGTGCGAGGCCGCCGGGCGCAAGCGCGAAGAGGTGACCCTGATCGTGGTCACCAAGACCTACCCGGCGAGCGACGTGCGGATCCTGTCGGAGCTCGGGGTGCGGCACGTCGCCGAGAACCGCGACCAGGACGCGGCGCCCAAGGCCGCCGCGTGCGCGGATCTGCCCCTGTCGTGGCACTTCGTCGGTCAGCTCCAGACCAACAAGGTGCGCTCCGTGGTCGGTTACGCCCACACCGTGCAGTCCGTCGACCGGTCCCGGCTGGTGACGGCCCTGTCTAAGGAGGCGGTGCGCCAGGAGCGCGAGCTCGGCTGCCTGATCCAGGTGGCGCTCGACGCCGGGGTGAGCGGGCGCGGGGAGCGGGGCGGGGTGTCGCCGGACGGCGTCGAGGAGTTGGCCGCTCTGGTCGCCGGCGCCCCGGGGCTGCGGCTCGACGGACTGATGACCGTCGCACCCCTGACCGGAGAGTACGCCGGACGGCAACAGGCGGCGTTCGAGCGGTTGATGGAATTGTCGACCTCCGTGCGCGGGGCCCATCCGGCTGCAACCATGGTCTCGGCAGGGATGAGTGCGGACCTCGAGCAGGCCGTGGCGGCCGGGGCGACACATGTACGCGTCGGCACCGCGGTACTCGGAGTCCGCCCGAGGCTCGGGTAACGTCGCCAGGAAGTCGGACCACAGCAGAAAATATGGTCATTTCCGCCACAGGGCGGGGCAGAAGGACCACGTGGATCGCGGGACTTGGCAGTCGTCAGCCGATCCACCACAGAGCGGAGGACTCAGAGCATGGCCGGCGCGATGCGCAAGATGGCGGTCTACCTCGGCCTCGTGGAGGACGATGGGTACGACGGCCGGGGGTTCGACCCCGATGACGACTTCGAGCCCGAGCTCGACCCCGAGCCCGAGCGCGACCACCGACGGCACGAGCCGTCCCACCCGTCACACTCCGCACACCAGTCCCAACGGGACGAAGAGGTGCGAATCGTACAACCGCCCGCGCCCCGCGAGCCGGTGGCCCGCTCGACTTCGCTTCCCGCGGAATCGGGTCGTCCGGCGCGGATCGCCCCCGTGGCATCCATCACACAAGAACGTCAGTCCCTGGAGAAGAACGCACCGGTGATCATGCCCAAGGTCGTGTCGGAACGAGAGCCGTACCGGATCACCACACTTCACCCGCGGACCTACAACGAGGCCCGTACCATCGGGGAACACTTCCGTGAGGGCACCCCGGTGATCATGAACTTGACTGAGATGGACGACACAGACGCGAAGCGACTTGTCGACTTTGCGGCCGGTTTGGTGTTTGGTCTTCACGGCAGCATCGAGCGGGTGACGCAGAAGGTGTTCCTGTTGTCGCCTGCTAACGTCGATGTCACGGCGGAGGACAAGGCCCGCATCGCAGAGGGCGGGTTCTTCAACCAGAGCTGAGACGCACGACCGGAAAACAGCAGTACGCAGCACGGAAAAACAGGGGAGAGGGAAGCACCGAACATGAGCGTGGTCCTGGATGTCGTCTACATCGCGCTGATGGTGTTCCTCATCGTGCTCATCTTCCGGTTGGTCATGGACTACGTCTTCCAGTTCGCCCGCTCATGGCAGCCCGGCAAGGCGATGGTGGTCGTTCTGGAGGCCACCTACACTGTCACCGATCCACCGCTCAAGCTTCTGCGGCGGGTCATCCCGCCGCTGCGTCTCGGGGGCGTGGCGCTCGACCTGTCCTTCTTCGTACTGATGATCATCGTCTACATCCTGATCTCGATCGTGAGCCGGCTGTGAGCGATGTGAACTACCGTCTTGCCGAATGCCGACGACTACGTTGAGGTGAAGAGATGCCGTTGACCCCCGAGGACGTGCGGAACAAGCAGTTCACGACCGTCCGCCTCCGAGAAGGCTATGACGAGGACGAGGTCGATGCCTTCCTCGACGAGGTCGAAGCCGAACTGACCCGGCTGCTCCGCGAGAACGAGGACCTGCGCGCCAAACTGGCCGCCGCGACGCGTGCTGCTGCCCAGAACCAGCAGAACATGCGCAAGCCGCCGGAGCAGCAGGACCAGCAGCAGCAGGGCATGCCTCCCCAGCAGGGGATGCGAGGTCCCGGCGCTCCGGTGCCCGCCGGGATATCGGGCCCGCCGCAGCAGCAGATGGGTGGCCCCATGGGTGGCCCGCCCCAGCTGCCGAGCGGTGCCCCGCAGCTGCCCGCCGGCCCCGGTGGCCAGAGCGGTCAGCAGGGTCCCGGCCCCATGGGCCAGGGTCCGATGGGCCAGGGCCCCATGGGTCAGGGTCCGATGGGCGGTCAGCCGCCCATGCAGCAGATGGGCGGCCAGATGGGCGGCCCCATGGGCGGTCCGATGGGTGGCCCCATGGGCGGCCCCGGTCAGGGTCCCGGTGGCGACAGCGCCGCGCGCGTCCTGTCGCTGGCCCAGCAGACCGCCGACCAGGCGATCGCCGAGGCCCGTTCCGAGGCCAACAAGATCGTCGGCGAGGCGCGTTCGCGTGCCGAGGGTCTCGAGCGTGACGCCCGTGCCAAGGCCGACGCCCTGGAGCGGGACGCGCAGGAGAAGCACCGCGTCGCGATGGGCTCCCTGGAGTCCGCCCGCGCCACGCTGGAGCGCAAGGTCGAGGACCTGCGCGGCTTCGAGCGCGAGTACCGCACGCGCCTGAAGTCGTACCTCGAGTCCCAGCTGCGTCAGCTGGAGACCCAGGCCGACGACTCCCTCGCCCCGCCCCGCACCCCGGCCACGGCCTCCCTGCCGCCGTCCCCGGCGCCCTCGATGGCCCCGGCCGGCGCGAGCGCCCCGTCCTACGGCGGCAACCAGGGCATGGGCGGCGGTCCGAGCCCCGCGGGTCCGTCCTACGGCGGCCAGCAGCAGATGTCCCCGGCGATGACCCAGCCCATGGCTCCGGTCCGCCCGCAGGGTCCGTCGCCGATGGGCCAGGCGCCCTCGCCGATGCGCGGCTTCCTGATCGACGAGGACGACAACTGACGGCCGCTCGTACGCCTTAGGCGTCGGCAGCGTTCAAGGGGCGGGGCCCCGGATTCCGATCCGGGGCCCCGCCCCTTTTACGCGTGTTGCGGAGGGGCCGCCCACCGACCGGTCCCGGCCGGGCGTCCGGTGGCGGCCGGGCGTCCGGTGGAGGTCAGCGAAAACGGCGGCCGCCCCGCGAGGGACGGCCGCCGTTCACGAGGTGCGCGGCGGGCGCGGGTTACGCCTTGCGCAGGCGGAACGCCAGGGACAGGCCCTCGTCCGTGAAGGGCGCGCCGTAGGTGTCGTCCGCCTCGCCCTGGGCGAAGTCCGTCGCCAGGACCTCGTCCGCGATCAGCCCGCTGTGCCGGCTGAGCGCGGCGATCGTCTCCGGGTCGGTCGCCGTCCAGCGCAGCGCGATGCGGTCGGCCACGTCCAGCCCACTGTTCTTGCGGGCCTCCTGGATCAGCCGGATCGCGTCCCGGGCGAGCCCCGCCCGGCGCAGCTCCTCGGTGATCTCCAGGTCCAGCGCGACCGTGGCGCCGGAGTCGGAGGCCACCGACCAGCCCTCGCGGGGCGTCTCGGTGATGATCACCTCGTCCGGGGCCAGCGTCACCGTCTCCCCGTCGACCTCGACCGACGCCGTGCCCTCGCGCAGGGCCAGCGACAGCGCGGCCGCGTCCGCCGCGGCGACGGCCCGGGCCACGTCCTGCACCCGCTTGCCGAACCGCTTGCCCAGCGCCCGGAAGTTGGCCTTGGCGGTGGTGTCGACCAGGGACCCGCCGACCTCGCTCAGCGAGGCCAGCGACTCGACGTTCAGCTCCTCGGTGATCTGGGTGTGCAGCTCCGGGGAGAGCGCGTCGAAGCCGGTGGCCGCGATCAGCGCCCGCCGCAGCGGCTGACGCGTCTTCACGCCCGACTCGGCGCGCGTCGCCCGGCCCAGCTCCACCAGGCGCCGCACGAGCACCATCTGCTTCGACAGCTCCGGGTCGATCGCCGACAGGTCGGCCTCCGGCCACGAGGACAGGTGCACCGACTCCGGGGCGCCCGGGGTGACCGGGACGATGAGGTCCTGCCAGACCCGCTCGGTGATGAACGGCGTCAGCGGGGCCATCAGCTTGGTGACCGTCTCCACGACCTCGTGCAGCGTACGCAGCGCGGCCTTGTCGCCCTGCCAGAACCGGCGCCGCGAGCGCCGCACGTACCAGTTGGACAGGTCGTCGACGAACGCCGAGAGCAGCTTGCCGGCGCGCTGGGTGTCGTAGGCCTCCAGGGACTGGGTGACCTGGTCGGTCAGCGCGTGCAGCTCGGACAGCAGCCAGCGGTCCAGCAGGGGGCGGTCGGCCGGGGCCGGGTCGGCCGCGGAGGGGGACCAGCCGGACGTCCGGGCGTACAGCGCCTGGAAGGCGACCGTGTTCCAGTACGTCAGCAGGGTCTTGCGCACGACCTCCTGGATCGTGCCGTGGCCGACGCGGCGGGCCGCCCACGGCGAGCCGCCGGCCGCCATGAACCAGCGCACCGCGTCCGCGCCGTGCTGGTCCATCAGCGGGATCGGCTGCAGGATGTTGCCCAGGTGCTTGGACATCTTGCGGCCGTCCTCGGCGAGGATGTGGCCCAGGCACACGACGTTCTCGTACGACGACTTGTCGAAGACGAGGGTGCCGACCGCCATCAGCGTGTAGAACCAGCCGCGGGTCTGGTCGATCGCCTCGGAGATGAACTGCGCCGGGTAGCGGCTCTCGAACAGCTCCTTGTTCTTGTACGGGTAGCCCCACTGCGCGAACGGCATCGAACCCGAGTCGTACCAGGCGTCGATGACCTCCGGCACGCGCGTGGCCGTGCGGCCGCAGCCGTCCTGCGGGCAGGCGAAGGTGACGTCGTCGATGAAGGGGCGGTGCGGGTCCAGCTCCGACTGGTCCGTGCCGGACAGCTCGGTCAGCTCCGCGCGCGAGCCCACGCAGGTGAGGTGGTCGTCCTCGCAGCGCCAGATGGGCAGCGGGGTGCCCCAGTAGCGGTTGCGGGACAGGGCCCAGTCGATGTTGTTGTTCAGCCAGTCGCCGTACCGGCCGTGCTTGACCGTGTCGGGGAACCAGTTGGTCTTCTCGTTCTCCTCGATCAGCCGGTCCTTGACGGCCGTGGTGCGGATGTACCAGGACGGCTGCGCGTAGTAGAGGAGCGCGGTGTGGCAGCGCCAGCAGTGCGGGTAGCTGTGCTCGTACGGCAGGTGCCGGAACAGCAGGCCGCGCTCGGCGAGGTCCTCGGTGAGCTTCTCGTCGGCCTTCTTGAAGAAGACGCCGCCGACCAGGGGGACGTCCTCGCCGAAGGTGCCGTCCGGGCGGACGGGGTTGACGACGGGCAGGCCGTAGGCGCGGCAGACCTTGAGGTCGTCCTCACCGAAGGCGGGGGACTGGTGGACCAGACCCGTGCCGTCCTCGGTGGTGACGTACTCGGCGTTGACCACGTAGTGGGCCTCGGTGCCCTCCGGGAACTCCACCAGCTCGAACGGGCGCTGGTAGGTCCAGCGCTCCATCTCGGCGCCGGTGAACCTCTCCCCGGTGGGCTCCCAGCCCTCGCCGAGCGCCTTGGCGAGCAGCGGCTCGGCGACGACCAGCCGCTCCTGGCCGTCGGTGGCGACGACGTAGGTGACGTCGGGGTGCGCGGCGACCGCGGTGTTGGACACCAGGGTCCAGGGGGTCGTCGTCCACACCAGCAGGGCGGCCCGGCCGGCCAGCGGGCCGGAGGTGAGCGGGAAGCGGACGTAGACGGACGGGTCCACGACCGTCTCGTAGCCCTGGGCCAGCTCGTGGTCCGACAGGCCGGTGCCGCAGCGCGGGCACCAGGGGGCGACGCGGTGGTCCTGCACCAGCAGGCCCTTGGTGAAGATCTCCTTCAGCGACCACCAGACGGACTCGATGTACTCGGGCTCCATCGTGACGTAGGCCTCGTCGAGGTCCACCCAGTAGCCCATGCGGGTCGTCAGCTCGGCGAAGGCGTCCGTGTGGCGCAGGACCGACGCACGGCACTTGTCGTTGAACGCGGCGATGCCGTACGCCTCGATGTCCTTCTTGCCGCTGAAGCCGAGCTCCTTCTCCACCGCCAGCTCGACCGGCAGGCCGTGGCAGTCCCAGCCGGCCTTGCGGGCCACGTGGTAGCCGCGCATGGTGCGGAAGCGGGGGAAGACGTCCTTGAAGACGCGGGCCTCGATGTGGTGGGCGCCGGGCATGCCGTTGGCGGTGGGCGGGCCCTCGTAGAACACCCACTCGGGGCGGCCCTGGGACTGGTCCAGGCTCTTGGCGAAGATCTTCTGCTCGCGCCAGAAGTCGAGCACCGCGTGTTCGAGCGCGGGCAGGTCGACCTGGGCGGGCACCTGGCGGTACTGCGGCTGCGTGTTCAACGAGCTTCCTCCGGCGGACGTGCTGCCTTCCGTCGGAGGGACGAGAGCCGTGTCCTGCTCGTGCGCCGGTTCGGCGGGCTCCCGCGGTACCACCCTCCTTGGCCCCCGGTGCGCCCTGTGCCCCGGTGAGCCCCCTCATTGGGGTCGCGATGCCGGTTCTACTGACCGCTGCGGCGGCTTTCCTCCGGCGGCTCCGGGGTGATCTTCACGTCGCGCTCGCCCCCGGGCTCCCACCGTCCCCGGGTCGCTCTGGGCTGCGTACGCCGCTACTCGTCCCCATCCACGCTTTTCGCTCCGCCCAGTGTACGGCGCGGTGGGGACCGCGGCCGACCGGATTACCGGGGCGGGGGTGACCCGAACGGAGCGGGGGCCCAGGGCGGGTGCGGGACCGCTCCCGCGGGCGGCCCGGGCGGCGGATTACCGGGCGGGGAGCTGGGCACAACGCAGGCAGGCTCGTCGCGCGGCGTGCGCGAGGAGGACGAATCGGGCGGTGTGCCCCGTTGCCGCGGGACCCAAGTCGATTTATCGTCCCAGCACGATACGCGCGCAAGATCACAATATGTGAAGGGGCCGCGGCCATGGTGGCGAAGAAGACCGCCGTACAGCAGTCGGCGCCCCGGAAGGGGACCGCCGAGGAGGCGACCGCGACCGCGAGGAAGACCGCGGCGGCACCCGGGACCGGGGCGGCCACGGCGGCGGCGACGGGAACGACACGGACGCGGGCCGCGAAGAAGGCGGCCGGCGCGAGGAAGTCGGCCGCGCCGTCCGAGAAGGCGTCGGGTGCCCGGACGACGCGGGCCGCCGGGAAGGCGGCTGCCGCAGCGCAGGACTCCGGGAAGGCCGCTGCCGCCCAGGACTCCGGCACGGCGGCCGGGCAGCAGCCGGCCGGAGCCGCGGACACGACGGCCGCCGGGCGGCGACCGGCCGTCGGCGAGCCGGCCGGCGCGCGCGGTGCCGCCGGTGCGGAGGCCGGGGCGGGGAAGAAGAGCGCGGGGAACGGGAACGTGAAGGGGGGCCGCGGGGGGAAGGCTGCCGGGGCCGGGGCGGTGTCGGGTGCCCGGGGGAAGAGCAGGGCCAAGAAGGCGGGCGCGGCCTCGGCCGCGGAGCAGACGGGAGCCACGACGGTGGTTGCGAAGAAGACTCCAGGCACGGCCACGGCGGCGAAGACCGCCGTACCCAAGGCGCGGCTCGGGGCGGCGGAGCCCGGCGACCTCGCGGTGCGCCCCGGCGAGGAGCCCTGGACGCCCGAGGAGGTCGAGGAGGCCCGCACCGAGCTGACGAGCGAGAAGGAGCGGCTGCGCGCCGAGCTCGCCTCGTCGGAGGCGGCCCTCGCGGGCCTGATGCGCGACTCGGGCGACGGCGCCGGGGACGACCAGGCGGACACCGGGACCAAGAACATCACCCGGGAGCACGAACTGGCGCTGGCCGCCAACGCGCGCGAGATGCTGGAGCAGACGGAGCACGCGCTGGAACGGCTCGACGCGGGCACGTACGGCCTGTGCGAGAACTGCGGCGAGCCCATCGGCAAGGCCCGCATGCAGGCGTTCCCACGTGCCACGCTGTGCGTGGAGTGCAAGCAGAAGCAGGAACGCCGGTAGGGAACCCGGAAGGCCGGCGGGGGAGGCGTGCCGTACCCTCGTCCTCAGTCAGGTACCTAGCTCGAGGGACTCACGTGGCAGAGGCGGAGCGGATCATCGGTACGCCGGACACCCCCGGGGCGGGGACCGGCCCGGAGCAGCGCGACGTGCACGGCACGGACGGCACGGACCGCGCCGACGGTGCCGGGCGGGCGGACGCCGACGCCCCCGTCGTACGGCCCCGCCGCCGGCGGGTCGCGGTGCTGTTCGCGGTCGCCGCGTTCGCCTACGCGCTCGACCTCGTCAGCAAGCTGCTCGTGGTCGCCAAGCTGGAGCACCACCGCCCGATCGAGATCGTCGGCGACTGGCTGAAGTTCGAGGCGATCCGCAACGCCGGGGCCGCCTTCGGCTTCGGCGAGGCCTTCACGGTGATCTTCACGGTGATCGCCGCCGCGGTGATCGTGGTCATCGCGCGGCTCGCCCGCAAGCTGTACAGCCTGCCCTGGGCGATCGCCCTCGGCCTGCTGCTCGGCGGGGCCCTCGGCAACCTCACCGACCGCATCTTCCGCTCGCCCGGCGTGTTCGAGGGCGCGGTCGTGGACTTCATCGCGCCCAAGCACTTCGCCGTGTTCAACCTGGCCGACTCGGCGATCGTGTGCGGCGGCATCCTGATCGTGCTGCTGTCCTTCCGGGGCCTCGACCCCGACGGGACCGTCCACAAGGACTGAGGGACGGGCCTGCCGGACCCGTCCGGCATACTCGACGGGTGAGCACGATTCCCGAGATCCGTACCCTGCCCGTGCCCGACGGCCTGGAGGGCGAGCGCGTCGACGCCGCCATCTCCCGCATGTTCGGCTTCTCCCGCACCAAGGCGGCCGAGCTCGCCGCCTCGGGGAAGGTCACGGTCGACGGGTCGGTGGTCGGCAAGTCGGAGCGGGTGCACGGCGGGGCCTGGCTCGAGGTCGAGATGCCACAGGCGCCCCAGCCCGTCCAGGTGGTCGCCGAGCCGGTCGAGGGCATGGACATCGTGCACGACGACGACGACGTGGTCGTGATCGTCAAGCCGGTCGGCGTCGCCGCCCACCCGTCGCCGGGCTGGACCGGGCCGACCGTGATCGGCGGGCTCGCCGCCGCCGGGTACCGCATCTCCACCTCCGGCGCCGCCGAGCGCCAGGGCATCGTGCACCGCCTGGACGTGGGCACCTCCGGCCTGATGGTCGTCGCCAAGTCCGAGCGCGCGTACACCTCGCTCAAGCGCCAGTTCAAGGAGCGCACGGTCGACAAGCGCTACCACACGCTCGTCCAGGGCCACCCGGACCCGACCAGCGGCACCATCGACGCGCCCATCGGCCGTCACCCCCAGCACGACTACAAGTGGGCGGTCACCGCCGAGGGCAAGCCCTCGGTCACGCACTACGACCTGATCGAGGCGTTCCGCGCCGCCTCCCTGCTCGACGTGAAGCTGGAGACCGGCCGCACCCACCAGATCCGCGTCCACATGGCCGCCCACCGCCACCCGTGCGTCGGCGACCTGACCTACGGCGCCGACCCGACGCTCGCCAAGCGGCTGCGGCTGACCCGCCAGTGGCTGCACGCCGTGCGCCTGGGCTTCGAGCACCCCGGGGACGGCGAGTGGGCGGAGTTCTCCAGCGACTACCCCGAGGACCTGCAGCGGGCGCTCGACCAGGTCCGTGAGGAGACCTACGGATGAGCGGGCGGCCCGGCGCGCCGTCGTACACCGTGCGGGTCGTGGCGGACCTCGCCGACCGTGAGGCGTGCTTCGCGGTGCGCAAAGAGGTCTTCGTCGCGGAGCAGGGCGTCCCGGAGGAGATCGAGTACGACGCGTACGACGCCGTCGCCGTGCACGTGCTGGCGGTCCGCGAGGACGGGCTGCCGCTGGGCACCGGACGGCTGCTGCACGGCGAGGCGGCCCTCGGCAGGACCGGCGGGGACCCCTCGGTCGGCTCGCTGGGGCGGCTCGCCGTCTCCCGCGCGGCGCGCGGCCTCGGGGTCGGCGCCGCACTGGTGCGGGCCGTAGAGGACGCGGCCCGCGCACGGGGCCTCGCGGCCGTGGACCTGCACGCGCAGACGCAGGCGCTGGGCTTCTACGAGCGGCTGGGCTACGTGGCGTACGGGCCGGAGTTCCCGGACGCCGGGATTCCGCACCGGGCGATGCGCAGGGTTTTGCCCGCGGTGTGATCGCGTCGGCGTGGCAGGCTGGAGATCCGTTCCTGCACCGTCGACCTGCCCGGAGTGCTGACCGTGGACCAGCTGGCCCTGTTGTTCGTGCTGTTGCTCGGGGCCGTGCTGAGCGTCCCGGTGGGGGACCGGCTCGGCCTGCCCGCGCCGGTGCTGATGACCCTGCTCGGGATCGCGCTCGCGCTGCTCGACTTCGTGCCCAACGTGCAGGTCCCGCCCGACCTGATCCTCCCGCTGGTGCTGCCGCCGCTGCTGTACGCGGCGGTGCGGCGCACCTCCTGGCGGCAGTTCACCGCCAACAAACGGCCGATCTTCCTGCTGGCCGTGGCGCTGGTGTTCGTCACGACGGCGTGCGTCGCCGTCGTCGCGCACACCGTGGTGCCCGGCCTGCCGATCGCCGCCGCCGTGGCGCTGGGCGCGCTGGTCGCGCCGCCCGACCCGGTCGCCGCCACCGCCGTCGCCGGGCAGCTGGGGCTGCCGCGCCGCCTGGTGTCCATCCTGGAGGGCGAGGGCCTGTTCAACGACGTGACGGCCATCGTGCTCTACCACGTCGCCATCACCGCGGTGGTCAGCGGAAGCTTCGAGCTCGGCGGCGCCGCGCTGGAGTTCGTGCTCTCCGCCGTGGTCGCGGTCGCGGTGGGGCTGGCGCTCGGCTGGGGCGCCAACAAACTCCTCGACCGGCTCGGCGACGCGACCCTCCAGATCGGCCTCACGCTGCTCGTGCCGTACGCCTCCTACGTCCTCGCCGAGGAGCTGCACGGCTCCGGGGTGCTCGCCGTGCTCACCACCTCGCTGTTCATCGCGGAGTACGCCACCGATCCCGACGACGTGATGACCCGGCTCGCCGGGCACGCCTTCTGGGACATCGTCGACACGCTCGTGACCGGCGTGGCGTTCGGCCTGATCGGGCTGGAGCTGCACAACGCGGTCCGTACGGCGTCCGGCCGGTGGGGCGAGATGCTGGGCTGGGCGGGCATCGTGGTGGCCGTCGTGGTCGTCGTACGGCTGCTGTGGCTGTTGCCGGCGACCTGGCTGACCCAACGGCTGCACGCCCGGCGGGACCGGGACGAGGACATCCCGGTGAGCTGGCGGGAGACCGTCGTCATGTGGTGGTCCGGGATGCGCGGCGTGGCGTCGGTGGCGCTGGCCCTGGCGGTTCCGCTGAAGACCGACGACGGCGGTGCGTTCCCCGACCGGAACGAGATCGTCTTCATCGCGTTCGGCGTGATCATGGTGACGCTGGTGGTGCAGGGGCTGACGCTGCCGTGGCTGGTGCGGCGGCTCGGGGTGCGGGCCGACACGGAGCGGGAGAAGGCGTTCGAGCGGGAGCTGGCGGTGCGGGCCGCGAAGGCGGCGAAGGCGCGGCTGCGGGAGATCGAGGCGGTGGAGGAGCTGCCGGAGGAGTTCTCCGAGCAGATGCTGCGGCGGGCGTTCGAGATCGGGGTGCGGATCAGCCCGGACATCGGGGAGGAGGAGCGCAAGGAGGGGCACGAGAAGCGGGTCCGCCGGCTGAAGCGGGTACGGCGGATCCAGGGGGAGATGCTCAGCGCCGCGCGGCACGAGGTGCTGGCGGCGCGCAGCGAGGCGGGGGCGAACCCGGAGGTGGTGGACCGGGTGCTGCGGCAACTGGACGTGCGCAGCCTGCGGTGAGCCGCCGGGGCCGTTGCTCCGGCTTGCCGGGGGCGTTCCCCCGGCCCCGCTTCCCCGGCCGTTCCACGACAGTCGTGTGAACGGCGGCCCCCGGCCCGGCCCCGGCGGGTACGCTCCGATCATGGCTCGCAACATCGTTGTCAGTGGTGGTGGCAGTGGGATCGGGTTGGCCGCGGCGCGGGTGTTCGCCGCCGACGGGGACCGGGTGGTGCTGCTCGGGCGGCGGGCCGAGGTGCTGGAGCGCGCCGGGGTCCCCGGGGCGCTCACCCGGGCCGCCGACCTGAGCGACGTGGACGACGTGCGGGGCGTCGCCCGGTTCGTCGCGGAGGAGCTGGGCACGGTCGACGTGCTCGTGCACTGCGCGGGCGGCAACGGGCAGCTCGAACCGGCGGCCGGCACCGACGACCCGCTGGAGCGCGCCGCCCACGAGTGGGGCGTGAACTTCCGCCTCAACACCCTGACCGCCGTGCTGCTCACCGAGGCGTTGAAGGAACGGCTCGCCGAGCCCGGCGGGCGGGTGCTCTTCCTCAGCTCCATCGCCGCCTACCGGGGGTCGGGCAGCGGGGCGTACGGCGCGGCCAAGGCGGCCCTGCACCCGTACGCGCACGACCTGGCCCGGCAGCTGGGGCCGCGCGGGATCACGGTGAACGTGGTGGCGCCCGGCTACGTCGAGGACACCGAGTTCTTCGGGCCGGGCATCGACCCGGCCCGCCGGGAGCGGCTGGTCGCCGAGACCTCGACCGGGCGGGCCGGCACCCCGGGGGACGTCGCCGCCACCCTGCACTGGCTGGCGTCCCCGGGCGCCGCCCACGTCACGTCCCAGGTCGTCCAGGTCAACGGCGGCGCCGAACGGGGTCATTGACGCCGGCCGGGCTCAGCCCCGGCCGGTGCGCGGCTTCTCGTAGGCCCGGTGGTCGTTCCGGAACTCCTCCCACGGCGTCTGCGACGGCAGCCGGCCGGGCGGGGGCACCGCGCCCGCGGTGTTGACCCGGGGCAGCGCGTACGGGTGGTGCTCGGCCAGCCAGCGGATCATCTGCTCGCGCACCGCGACCCGCACCGTCCAGACGTCGTCGGCGTCCTTCGCCGTCACCAGGGCCCGCACCTGGAGGGTGTTGGGCGTGGAGTCGGTCACCACCAGGCCGTAGTCGCGGCCGTCCCAGGCCGGGCACTCGCGCAGGATGTCGCGCAGCTTCTCGCGCATCAGCTCGGTCGGCGCCGAGTGGTCCAGGTGCCAGTACACGATGCCGGTCATCTGCGGGGTGCCGCGCGACCAGTTCTCGAACGGCTTGGACGTGAAGTAGGACACCGGCATGGTGATCCGGCGCTCGTCCCAGGTCCGCACGGTCAGGTAGGTCAGCGTGACGTCCTCGACCGTGCCCCACTCGCCGTCCACGACGACCACGTCGCCGAGGCGCACCATGTCACCGAAGGCGATCTGGAACCCGGCGAACATGTTGCTCAGCGTCGACTGCGCGGCCACACCGGCGACGATGCCGACGATGCCGGCCGAGGCCAGCAGCGAGGCGCCGGCCGCGCGCATCGCGGGGAACGTCAGCAGCATCGCCGCGACGGCCATCACCCCGACGACCGCCGACACCACCCGCATGATCAGCGCGACCTGGGTGCGCACCCGGCGCACCCGGGCCGGGTCCCGCTGGGCGCGGGCGCTGGCGTACCGCTCGTAGGAGGACTGCACGATCGCGGAGGCGATCCGGATGATCAGCCAGGCCGTGGAACCGATCAGCACCAGGGTCAGGGAGCGCCCGATGCCGACCCGGTGCTCCTGGAGCAGTTCCGCCTGGTCGTAGGAGCCTCTGAGCAGGGCCGCGCACAGCACGAGTTGGTAGGGGATGCGGCCACGGCGCAGCAGGCCCCACAAGGGTGTCTCGTGGTGCCGGTCGTCCGCCTTGCGCAGCAGGAGGTCGGAGGCCCAGCCGATGACGAGCGTCAGTACGACCGCACCCCCGACCACGATCACGGGTCGGAGCAGGTTCTCCATGTCTTCGAACCTAACCGGGACCGCAGGGGCCTGAACCTGCGCTTTCTGTGACGATCGCCATGAACGTCCGTGCGGGGAGTGCCACGAGCGGCGTCGTGGCGGGCGCCCGCGGGGCTGGCACCATGGTCCCCATGAACGTCATGCTCTTTCACTCGACCCATGGCCTCAGGCCCGCCGTGCACGCGGCGGCGGACCGGCTGCGTGCCGCCGGGCACGAGGTGTGGACGCCGGACCTCTTCGACGGGCGCACGTTCGAGGACGTCGAGGAGGGCATGGAGTTCAAGGAGCGCCTCGGCAAGGAGGAGCTGCTGCGGCGGGCCGTGCTCGCGGCCGCGCCCTACTCGGAACGGCACCTGGTGTACGCCGGGTTCTCGCTCGGCGCGTCGGTCGCCCAGACCCTGGCCCTCGGCGACGACAAGGCGCGTGGCCTGCTGCTCCTGCACGGCACTTCGGACCTGGCGCCGAACGTCTCGGTGGACGACCTGCCGGTGCAGCTGCACATCGCGGAGCCGGACCCGTTCGAGACGGAGGACTGGCTCGGCGCCTGGTACCTGCAGATGCGCCGGGCGGGCGCCGACGTGGAGATCCACCGGTACGCCGGGGCCGGCCACCTCTACACCGATCCCGGCCTGCCGGACTACGACCGCGAGGCCGCCGAGGCCACCTGGCGGGTGGCGCTCGGCTTCCTCGCGTCGCTGGAGGAGGATCAGCCCGCGCGGTAGGCGGCCCAGCTCTGCTGCATGCGCGTCACCTGGCCCGCGGTGAACTGGTATATGCAGGCGTCGTACGTGTAGTCCATGAAGTTGTGGATGGGGTCGACGCCCGCCTTGTTGGTGCAGGTGTCCCGGCCCGTCGGGCACTGGTACGCGGCGCTCTTCTCGGCCGGGGTGTCGTCGACGTAGTCGCCGCTGCCGCTGCAGCCGCCCTGGAAGGTGTGGTAGAGCCCCAGCCAGTGGCCGACCTCGTGGGTGGCGGTGTCGCCCTCGGCGTAGTTGGTCGCGGTGCCGCCCGGCAGGGACGCGTCGAGGATGACGACGCCGTCCATGGACGGGCTGGACTTGTAGGAGCTGGGGAAGGTGGCCCAGCCGAGGAGGCCGCCGCCGAGGTTGGCGGTGTAGAGGTTGAGCGCGTTCGCGCCGCCCTTGCGCAGCGCGGTCTTCATGGCCTTCTCGGCGCTGGAGCCGGAGGACAGGTTGTACCAGGTGGCGTTGTTCGTGTAGTCGGTGCCGGCCAGCGTGAACTGGAAGCCCGAGTCGGTGTTCCCGGTGCCCTGGCCGGCGTAGGCCGCGTTCAGGACGTTCATCTGGGCGTTGATGGCCGAGGAGCTGAGCTGGCCCTTGGTGCCGTCGGTGATGACGTGGAAGTAGACCGGGATGTTCGCCGCGGCCAGCGCGGAAACGTTTCGGCCCCCGGCCCGCAGCTGGTCCAGCTTCTTGCGCAGGTCGGCGTTCATGCTCTGCGCCCGGGCCTCGGTGACCTCGTTGGGCTCCGCGGCGTGCGCGCCGCTGCCGGGGCGGGCCTGGCGGGCCGTCGCGTCCGTGCTGTCCGCGCAGGCGGAGGCGGCGGTGTGGGCGAGGGTTCCGGCCGCGGCGACACCGGTGGGGGTCGACAGCGGGGCGAGCATCAGGGTGCCGGCCACGGCGGCCGTGCCGAGAAGACGTCTGCGCGTCTGGGGGGACGTCCGGGCGAACGCACGCATGCTGACTCCTGGTGGAATCGGTGGGGAGAGGGGCGCAGGGGTCTTCCTGGCCACCGCCCGGACATTACGTGGACATGACTATGTCCGAAGAGCAGTGATCCAGCCATCAACTGCCCGGTGACCGTGGGTGATCAAGGCGGGTGAAGGGGCTGGGAGTGTGGGGCGCATCGGGTGGTGTGCGCCGGTTTGTCATCGGTTCCCCACCACTCGACGTAGCGGAGTGGCCCGCCCGAGGGGGTCCGGGGGTGGCCCGTACCCGCCTCGGGGGTGACGCGCGGGGGGCTTTCAGGTGGCTGGAAATCGCCCCTCACGCACAGTTGTTACGCCGTCCACACACAGCTTTTACACGGGGTCGTAGGTCCGCTCGACCTTCTGCGTGCCGCTGCGCGTGCGGTACGAACGCGCCCAGGACGACGTCGCGTCGGGCCGGGTGCGGTCGGAGAGCACGTAGTAGTCCATCTGTGCGCGGGCGGCAGTGATGTCCAGGACGCCGTAGCCGTGGCGGTCGGTGTCGACCCAGTGGACGTGCCGGTTGGCGGCGCGGATGAGCGGCGCGGCCACCGCCGAGACCGTGCCTTCGGGGACCTTCACCAGGTCGTCGAGGTTGTCGGAGGTCACCGAGGTCACCACGAACTCCGTGGCGGCCGAGGCGGACAGCGGGTACGTGCCGGCGTCCACCGGCACGTCGTTGGCCCACGCCATGTGGATGTCGCCGGTCAGGAACACGGTGTTGCGGATGGCGTGCGCGCGCAGGTGGGCCAGCAGTTCGCGGCGGTCGTCCGTGTAGCCGTCCCACTGGTCGGTGTTGAGGGCGAGGCCCTCCTTCGGCAGGCCCAGCAGCTCCGCCAGCGGCTTGAGCAGGTCCGCGGTCAGCGAGCCGATCGCGAACGGCGAGATCATGACCGAGTTGCCGACCAGCCGCCAGGTGGTGTCGGAGGACTGCAGGCCCGCCTTGAGCCAGTCGAGCTGGGCGCGGCCGGTGAGGGTGCGGTCCGGGTCGTCGACGCCGCCGTTGCCGGTCTTGACCTGCTGGGAGCGGAACGAGCGCAGGTCCAGCAGCGACAGGTCGGCCAGCTTGCCGAAGCGCAGCCGGCGGTAGGTGGTGCCGGCGATGGCCGGGCGCACCGGCATCCACTCGAAGTACGCCTGGCGGGCCGCGGCCTGACGGGCCGTCCAGGTGCCCTCGGCGCCCTCGGTGTGGTTCTCGGCGCCGCCCGACCAGGCGTCGTTGGCGAACTCGTGGTCGTCCCAGATCGCCACGACCGGCGCCTTGTGGTGCAGCGCCTGGAGGTCCGGGTCGGTCTTGTAACGGCCGTGCCGGGTGCGGTAGTCGGCGAGGGTGAGGATCTCGTGGGCCGGCGCGTGCGGCCGTACGACCGTGTCGCGGGTGCCGTACTGGCCGGTGCCGTACTCGTAGATGTAGTCGCCCAGGTGCAGCCAGGCGTCCAGGTCGGAGCGGGCGGCGAGGTGGCGGTAGGCGGAGAAGTGACCGGCCTCCCAGTTGGCGCAGGAGACCACGCCGAAGCGCAGGCCCGGCACCGCGGCGTCCACCGCCGGCGCGGTGCGGGTGCGCGCCACCGGGGAGTCGGTGCCGCCGGCCGAGAAGCGGAACCAGTAGTCGGTGGCGGGCTGCAGGCCGCGCACATCCGCCTTGACGGTGTGGTCGGAGGCGGCGGTGGCGGTGACGGACCCCTTGGCGACGACGGTGGTCAGCGACTTGTCCAGGGCTATCACCCACTCGACCTCGAGGTCGGGGCCGGTGCCGGAACCGGGAGTCGCCGCGGCGGTGGGGGTCACCCGGGTCCACAGCAGGATGCCGTCCGGGAGCGGGTCGCCGGAGGCGACGCCGTGCAGGAAGGCCGGCGCCTCGTCGGCGGCCCGGGCGGGCAGCGCGGCGGCGAGGGGGCCGGCCAGGACGGCGGTGGCCGCGGCGGCCTTGACGACCGTGCGGCGGCGCGGGGCAAGCGGATGGAGGCCTTGTGAGGCTCTGTCTCGACTGGTCACGGGCGATCAGGTTACTCAGCGGTACGCCGAAGAGCGGGCGAACTCCCAAAAGTTCGCCCGCTCTTCGCGTGCCGGTCGGCCGGACCGGGCCGGCGGGCCGGTGCCGGTCCCGCGTGCCGGATCGCGCCGTGCGCCGGGTCAGCCCTTGAGGGCCGCCGCGAGCGCGGTGTTGAAGTCGGCCACCGTCATCGGCGCGTTCTTGCCGTCCGAGCCGGTGAGGGTCTTGCCGTCCATCTTCAGCGTCGGGGTGCCGCTGACGCCGCTCTTGTCGAACACCTTGGACATCTCCAGCGCCCACCGGTCGTAGGTGCCGTCCTTGACCGCCTTCTGGAAGCCGGCGTTGCCCTTGAGCGCCGGGACGGTGTCGGCGACCTTGATCAGGTAGTCGTCGCTCTTGAACTTGTCGTTCGTCTCCTCGGGGTGCCACTTCGCCGAGTACATCGCGGTCTTGTACTCGAAGAACGCCTCGGGGCTGACGTTCAGCGCGGCGCCGAGCGCGCTGAGGGCGTTCTTGGAGCCCTCACCGCTCATGGTGTTGTCCAGGAAGGTGGCGCCGATGTACTGGATCTTGAACTTGCCGGCGTCCAGGTCGGACTTCACCGTCGGGCCGACCGCCTGCTCGAACTGGGAGCAGATCGGGCAGCGCGGGTCCTCGTACATCTCGAGGGTCTTCTTGGCGGTGCTCTTGCCGACCACCACCGTGGTGCCGTTCTTGCCGCTGGAGTTCGCCGGCTTGACCAGCGTGGCCGTCTTCGCCTCCTCCCAATGGCCGGGCTTGTTGGCCTGGACGACCGCGTAGCCTATGCCGCCGGCCGCGGCCAGCACGGCCACCGCGGAGGCGGCGACGACGACCTGGCGGCGGACCTTGGCGCGCTTGGCCGCGCGCTCGCGCTCGACGCGCAGCCGCTCGCGGGCCGCCGTCTTCGCCGCCTGGCTGTTGCGCTTGCTCATGTCTGTGTTCTCCCTGTGGGACGCGCACACCGGGTGCGCGGGTGGGTGCGGGGACCGGCCGCTCGAGGCTCGACGCCGCAGGGGCCCGGCGCGGGCCCGCGGGCTCGTGCCGGGCCGGGGATCCCGGCCGGCCGGTGGGCCGTGGGCGCCGTCCGCCGGACGGGCGTCGTCCCGGGCGTGCGGTTGCGTGGGGGTCGTCGCGGGCCGGTCGGGCGGCGACGACGGGCGGGACCGGAGCGGCCCGGAGGGCGCGCGGTCCGCGTGCGGCTCGGCCGGGGAACGGACGCGGGGACGCGGCCGCCGGGCTCAGCCGAGGGCCGGCAGCGGGGGACCGCGGCGCGCCAGGGAGTGCACCAGGAGCCGCTCGCGCGCGGCGGCCGCCCGTACGGCGACCCGCGGCGCGCCGGCGGGCGCGGCCGGCTCCAGGCCGGCCGTCACCGCCGCCACCGCCAGCAGCAGCGGGCGGAACGTCGTCGCGGTCGCCGCGTGCAGGAGCTGGGTCAGGGCGCGCTCGCCCCGGCGGAGCCAGGCCGCGGCGGTCAGGCCCACCGTGAGGTGCGCGGCGAGCAGCAGCCAGGCCGTCCGGGGGTCGGAGTGGGCCAGCAGACCGCCGAGGCGGTCGGTGTCGGTGCCCGTGAGCCGGGCCAGCGGGGTGCCCACACCGGTGCCGTCGCCGCACAGGACGTCCCAGCCGACCGAGCGCAGCGGGCCGGCCACCGGTCCGCCGGCCGGGCCGTAGCAGACGTGCTGGCCGGTGGTGAAGACCGTGTCGGCCGCCAGCTCCAGCGGGACCAGCAGCGCGGCGATGTGCCCGAAGCCGCGCTCGCGGCCCGCCAGGGCGTAGGCGAGCGCGAACACGGCGGCCGCGACGGCGGCCACCGTGTTCAGCGGCAGGGGGGCCCGCGACAGCAGCACGTGCGACGCGGTGCTGAGCGTCACGACGAGTGCCGTGAACAGCGCCGCGCGCACGGCTCTGAGGCGGGTCCCGGATATGTCCATAGCGACAACGAGTGTGGCACGCGTTCCGGTAAGGGACTCCTAAAGGGTTCCTGTGAGCGTCCCGGGAGGCGTCCCGTCCGTCACAGGCCCGGGATCCGCCCGTTGCGGAACAGGTCCACGAAGATCTGGTGGTCCGCCCGCGCACGGGCGCCGTAGGCGTGCGCGAAGTCGACCAGCAGCGGCGCGAAGCCCTCCTCGTCGGCCGCGATCGCCGCGTCGATGGCCCGCTCGGTGGAGAACGGCACCAGGGACTCGCCGGAGGTGTCGTCCGCGGCCGAGTGCATCGACGCCGTGGCCCGGCCCAGGTCGGCGACGACCGCCGCGATCTCCTCCGGGTCGTCGATGTCGCCCCAGTCCAGGTCCACCGCGTACGGCGAGACCTCCGCGACCAGCTGCCCGGCGCCGTCCAGCTCGGTCCAGCCCAGCCACGGGTCGGCGTGCGCCTGCAGGGCGCGCTGGGAGATCACCGTGCGGTGCCCCTCGTGCTGGAAGTAGTCCCGGATCGCCCGGTCGGTGATGTGCCGGGAGACGGCCGGGGTCTGGGCCTGCTTGATGTAGATCACGACGTCGTTCTCCAGGGCGTCGCTGTGCCCCTCCAGCAGGATGTTGTACGACGGCAGCCCCGCCGAGCCGATGCCGATGCCGCGCCGGCCCACGACGTCCTTGACGCGGTAGGAGTCCGGGCGGGCCAGCGAGGCGTCCGGGAGCGTCTCCAGGTAGCCGTCGAAGGCGGCCAGCACCTTGTAGCGGGTGGCCGCGTCCAGCTCGATGGAGCCGCCGCCGGGGGCGAAGCGGCGCTCGAAGTCGCGGATCTCGGTCATCGACTCCAGCAGCCCGAACCGGGTCAGCGAGCGGGCGTCGCGCAGCGCGTCCAGCAGCGGCCCGGTCGCCGTGTCCAGGGTGAACGGCGGCACCTCGTCGCTCTTGGCGCCGGTCGCCAGCGAGCGGATCCGCTCCCGGTACGCGCCCGCGTAGATCCCCACCAGCTCGCTGATCTGCTCGTCGCTGAGCGCCTTGGCGTACCCGATCAGGGCGATGGACGCCGAGAAGCGCTTCAGGTCCCAGGTGAAGGGGCCGACGTAGGCCTCGTCGAAGTCGTTGACGTTGAAGATCAGCCGGCCGTTGGAGTCCATGTAGGTGCCGAAGTTCTCCGCGTGCAGGTCGCCGTGGATCCACACGCGCGAGGTGCGCTCGTCCTGGTAGGGACCGCTGTCCCCGCGCGACTCGCCCGGTCCGTTCGCCGCGTCCAGGTCGTGGTAGAAGAGGCAGGCCGTGCCCCGGTAGAACGCGAAGGCCGAGGCCGCCATCTTGCGGAACTTCACCCGGAACGCGGCCGGGTCGGCGGCCAGGAGCTCGCCGAAGGCGGTGTCGAAGACGGCGAGGATCTCCTCGCCGCGCTGCTCCTCGTTGAGCGGGGTGACCGACATCGCGGGGTGCCTCCTGGTGCATGACGTGTACGACAGCGTTCCTGTCGTCTCCCAACGGACCGGGCCGCCGGGAAGTGCCCGCGGCCCTCGCTGTGAAGGTACGCGGGGCGGCCCGCCCGGTGTCAGTCCCGAGGCATAGACTTCGACGCTGACCCCGGACCGTCCGCCGTCCCGTCGCCGCTCGTTCTCCTGGAGGCCGCACCGTGTCGAAGCCGCCGTTCACGCACCTGCACGTCCACACCCAGTACTCGCTGCTGGACGGTGCCGCGCGGCTGAAGGACATGTTCGACGCGTGCAACGAGATGGGCATGACGCACATCGCCATGTCCGACCACGGCAACCTGCACGGCGCGTACGACTTCTTCCACTCCGCGAAGAAGGCCGGGATCACCCCGATCATCGGGATCGAGGCGTACGTCGCCCCCGAGTCCCGGCGCAACAAGCGCAAGATCCTCTGGGGCCAGCCGCACCAGAAGCGCGACGACATCTCCGGTTCCGGCGGTTACACCCACAAGACGATGTGGGCGGTGAACCGGACCGGACTGCACAACCTCTTCCGGCTGTCCTCCGACGCCTACGCCGAGGGCTGGCTGCAGAAGTGGCCCCGGATGGACAAGGAGACCATCGCCCAGTGGTCGGAGGGCATCGTCGCCTCCACCGGCTGCCCCTCCGGCGAGGTGCAGACCCGGCTGCGCCTCGGCCACTTCGACGAGGCCCTGAAGGCCGCCTCCGAGTACCAGGACATCTTCGGCAAGGACAAGTACTTCCTGGAGCTGATGGACCACGGCATCGAGATCGAGCGCCGGGTCCGCGACGGGCTGCTGGAGATCGGCCGGAAGCTGGGCATCCCCCCGCTGGTCACCAACGACTCGCACTACACGTACGCGCACGAGGCGACCGCCCACGACGCCCTGCTGTGCATCCAGACCGGCAAGAACCTCTCCGACCCCGACCGCTTCAAGTTCGACGGCACCGGCTACTACCTGAAGTCCACGGACGAGATGTACGCCATCGACTCCTCGGACGCCTGGCAGGAGGGCTGCGCCAACACGCTGCTCGTCGCCGAGATGGTGGACACCACCGGCATGTTCGAGAAGCGCGACCTCATGCCCAAGTTCGACATCCCCGAGGGCTACACCGAGGTCACCTGGTTCAAGGAGGAGGTCCGCCGCGGCATGGAGCGCCGCTACCCGGACGGCATCCCCGAGGACCGCCAGAAGCAGGCCGAGTACGAGATGGACACCATCATCTCGATGGGGTTCCCGGGCTACTTCCTCGTGGTCGCCGACTTCATCATGTGGGCCAAGAAGCAGGGCATCGCCGTCGGCCCCGGCCGAGGCTCCGCGGCCGGCTCGATCGTCGCCTACGCCATGGGCATCACCGACCTCGACCCCATCCCGCACGGCCTGATCTTCGAGCGGTTCCTCAACCCCGAGCGCATCTCCATGCCCGACGTCGACATCGACTTCGACGAGCGCCGGCGCGTCGAGGTGATCCGCTACGTGACCGAGAAGTACGGCGCCGACAAGGTCGCCATGATCGGCACCTACGGCACCATCAAGGCCAAGAACGCGATCAAGGACTCCGCGCGCGTGCTGGGCTACCCGTACGCGATGGGCGACCGCATCACCAAGGCCATGCCCGCCGACGTCCTCGGCAAGGGCATCCCGCTGTCCGGCATCACCGACCCCAGCCACCCCCGCTACTCGGAGGCCGGCGAGGTCCGCGGGATGTACGAGAACGAGCCGGACGTGAAGAAGGTCATCGACACCGCGCGCGGTGTGGAGGGCCTGGTGCGGCAGATGGGCGTGCACGCCGCCGGCGTGATCATGTCCAGCGAGACCATCACCGAGCACGTCCCGGTCTGGGTGCGGCACACCGACGGCGTGACCATCACCCAGTGGGACTACCCGAGCTGTGAGTCGCTCGGCCTGCTGAAGATGGACTTCCTGGGCCTGCGCAACCTCACGATCATGGACGACGCGGTCAAGATGGTGAAGGCCAACAAGGGCCTCGACATCGACCTGCTGTCGCTGCCGCTGGACGACCCCACGACCTTCGACCTGCTCCAGCGCGGCGACACCCTCGGCGTCTTCCAGTTCGACGGCGGCCCCATGCGCTCGCTGCTGCGGCTGATGAAGCCGGACAACTTCGAGGACATCTCCGCCGTGTCGGCCCTGTACCGGCCGGGCCCGATGGGCATGAACTCGCACACGAACTACGCGCTGCGCAAGAACGGCCAGCAGGAGATCACGCCGATCCACCCCGAGCTGGAGGAGCCGCTCAGGGAGGTCCTGGACGTCACCCACGGCCTGATCGTCTACCAGGAGCAGGTGCAGAAGGCCGCCCAGATCATCGCGGGCTACTCGCTCGGCGAGGCCGACATCCTCCGCCGCGTGATGGGCAAGAAGAAGCCCGAGGAGCTGGCGAAGAACTTCACCATCTTCCAGGCCGGCGCCCGCAAGAACGGCTACAGCGACGAGGCCATCCAGGCGCTGTGGGACGTGCTGGTCCCGTTCGCCGGCTACGCGTTCAACAAGGCGCACTCCGCCGCGTACGGCCTGGTGTCGTACTGGACCGCCTACCTCAAGGCGAACCACCCCGCCGAGTACATGGCCGCCCTGCTGACCTCCGTCAAGGACGACAAGGACAAGTCGGCGGTCTACCTCAACGAGTGCCGCCGCATGGGCATCCGCGTCCTGCCGCCGAACGTCAACGAGTCCGAGGCGAACTTCGCCGCGCAGGGCGACGACGTGATCCTGTTCGGCCTGTCCGCCGTGCGCAACGTCGGCACCAACGTCGTCGAGTCGATCATCAAGTGCCGCAAGGCCAAGGGGAAGTACACCTCCTTCCCCGACTACCTCGACAAGGTCGAGGCGGTCGTCTGCAACAAGCGGACCACGGAGTCCCTGATCAAGGCCGGCGCCTTCGACTCGATGGGCCACACCCGCAAGGGCCTCACGGCGCAGTACGAGCCGATGATCGACAACGTGGTCGCGGTCAAGCGCAAGGAGGCCGAGGGCCAGTTCGACCTCTTCGGCGGGATGGGCGAGGAGCAGAGCGACGAGCCGGGCTTCGGCCTCGATGTGGAGTTCACCACCGACGAGTGGGACAAGACCTACCTGCTCGCGCAGGAGCGCGAGATGCTCGGCCTGTACGTCTCCGACCACCCGCTGTTCGGGCTGGAGCACGTGCTGTCCGACAAGGCCGACGCGGGCATCGCCCAGCTCACCGGCGGTGAGCACGCGGACGGCGCGGTGGTGACCATCGGCGGCATCATCTCGGGCCTCCAGCGCAAGATGACCAAGCAGGGCAACGCCTGGGCCATCGCCACCGTCGAGGACCTCGCGGGCTCCATCGAGTGCATGTTCTTCCCGGCGACCTACCAGCTGGTGTCGACCCAACTCGTCGAGGACGCCGTGGTGTTCGTCAAGGGCCGGCTCGACAAGCGCGAGGACGTGCCCCGGCTGGTGGCGATGGAGCTCCAGGTCCCCGACCTGTCCAACGCGGGCACCAACGCGCCCGTGGTGCTCACCATCCCGGCCACCAGGGTCACCCCGCCGATGGTCAGCCGCCTCGGGGAGATCCTCACCCACCACAAGGGCGACAGCGAGGTCCGCATCAAGCTCCAGGGCCCGACCAGGACCACCGTGCTGCGCCTGGACCGGCACCGGGTCAAGCCCGACCCGGCCCTGTTCGGCGACCTGAAGGTGCTGCTCGGCCCGTCCTGCCTGGCCGGCTGAGCGGCTCCCGGGGACGGCACCGAGGGCCGGCGACGGCACCGGCCGCCGGGCGGCCCGGACGTGCGTGAGGGGCGTACCCGGTACCTGGTACGCCCCTGTTGCACGTATGCGGTCACAGGCCGTCACACGGACGTCAGTTGTGGCCGAAGCTGCGCTTCCGCTTGTGCGTCGCCACGTCGCCGGGGGTCAACTCGACCTCGGGCTGGGACTCCGCCTCCGCCGTGGGACGGCGCTCCGCGCGCTGCCCGCGGTCGGTCGGACGCTGCTGCTTGCGGTCACGGTTCTTGTTCTTGGCCATGGTGATGCCTCCTGTGGGGATCTTGGGGCCAGGGCCGGATCCAGATTCACACAAGCCGACTTGCCGTGCATGTCGGATAATTACCCTGTGTCACAGGGCAGGTCGTCGGGCCCCGTCCCGAAACGCCACGCCGAAGATCGAGTTGCGAGCCGTTAACCTCCGCGTGGTCGGGCAGACTCGAAGCGAGCCCGAAGCAAACCTCCCGGGAAGTGGGTGAGTCGCGTGGACCGCTGCGTCGTCCTGGTGGACGCCGGGTATCTGCTGGGGGCCGCCGCCAGCCTCCTCGCCGGGGAGCCCTCCCGGTCCCGGATCACCGTCGACCACTCCGCCCTCGTCCAGGGCCTGCGCGAACAGGCCGAGACCGACACGGAACGGCCGCTGCTGCGGATCTACTGGTTCGACGGCGCCCCCGACCGCGTCCCGCAGCCCGAGCACCGTCGCCTGCGCGTGATGCCCCGCGTCACCGTGCGGCTGGGCGCCCTCACCCGCAGTGACGGCCGCTGGGCCCAGAAGGGCGTCGACGCGGCCATGCACGCCGAGCTCACCGAGCTGGCCCGCAACCGCGCCTGCTCCGACGTCGTGCTGGTCACCGGCGACGGCGACCTGCTGCCCGGCATGATGGCCGCCAAGGAGCACGGCGTCGCCGTCCACCTGTGGGCCGTCCAGGCCGCCGACGGCGACTACAACCAGTCCGAGGACCTGGTCGCGGAGGCCGACGAACGGCGCGTCCTGGACCGTACGTGGATCACCAAGGCGGTCCGCGCCAAGGAGACCGGCGGAGTGTGCGCGCCGCCACCCGTGCCCCGGCCCGAGATCGCCGCGATCCTGTCCGCGCCGCTGCCCGACGCCCCGCCGCTCGCCCCGGCCGCCGAGCGGCCCCCCGACGAGCCGGAGCACACCGCCGCCAGGGCGGCCGACGCCGCCCAGGAGCGGGTGGCCGCCGCCAAGGGCGTCCCCACCCCCAAGGACCTCGCCGAGCTGCGCGCCGGGGCGCAGACCCCGCACCACCCGGCGAACGCGACCCTGCGCTGGTCCTCCGACAAGGGCTGGGTGGAGCGGCCCGGCAGCGCCCCGGAGCCGCCCGAGGCGGCCGCGATGCCCACGCTGGCCCAGCTGACCACCGCCGAGCAGCGCTGGGCCGACCGCGAGGAGGACATCACCACCGTCGGCGGGGACCCGTACGAGGTGGGACAGGTGTTCGCGCGGCGCTGGATGGCCCGGCTCGGCGACCAGGGCCACCTCCAGCGGCTGTCGGGCATGTACCCGCGCATCCCGCACCGCGTCGACGGCGAGCTGCTGCGCTACGCGGCCCGCTTCGGCCTGCTCGCGCACAAGGACGACCAGATCGACGAGCACGACCGGTACGCGATCCGGGCCGGCTTCTGGCGCGAGATCGACGTGCGCACCGCCGCCGAGCACGCCCCGGCCGGCGACTGAGCCGGGGCTGCGCACCGCCCCGAAGGCGAGCGGAGCTCCCCGACCCCGTAGGCTCGTTCCTTGTGAGTACGCGCGTGGCACCGGCGGTCCGGCCCAGGGACGAGGTCGTGTGTGCCGTGCGCGGGCTGACCAAGACCTACCCCGCGGTGCGCGGCCGGCGCGGCACCCCGGCCACCCCGGAGGTACGGGCCACCGACGACGTACGGCTGGACATCCGGCGCGGTGAGATCTTCGGGCTGCTCGGGCCGAACGGGGCCGGCAAGTCCACCCTCGTCCGCCAGCTCACCGGGCTGATGCGGCCGGACACCGGCAGCGTGGAGATCCTCGGGCACGACATCGTGCGGCACCCGGAGCGGGCCGCGCGGATCCTCGCCTACCTGGGGCAGGAGTCCACCGCCCTGGACGAGCTCACCGTGTCCCTGGCCGCCGAGACCACCGGCCGGCTGCGCGGGCTCGACGTGCGCCGGGCGCGGGCCGAGCGGGACGCGGTGCTGGAGGAGCTGGGGCTCACGCCGATCGCCGGGCGCCCGCTGAAGAAGCTCTCCGGCGGACAGCGGCGGCTGGCGTGCTTCGCCGCCGCGCTGGTCGGCGAGCGGTCCCTGCTGGTCCTGGACGAGCCGACCACGGGCATGGACCCGGTGGCCCGGCGGGCCGTGTGGTCGGCCGTCGACCGGCGGCGGGCCGAGCGCGGCACCACCGTGCTGCTGGTCACCCACAACGTCATCGAGGCCGAGACGGTCCTCGACCGGGTCGCCGTCCTCGACCAGGGCCGGATCATCGCCTGCGACACCCCGACCGGCCTCAAGGAGCAGGTCGCGGGCGAGGTGCGGGTGGAACTGGTGTGGCGGGAGCGGGCCCCGCTGGACGTGCCGGAGGTCGCGGCGCTGCGCGAGCGCGCCGCGGAGTCCGGGCGCCGCTGGACGCTCCGGCTGGCCCCCGAGGAGGCCCGCGCGGTCGTCGCCACGGTCACCGGTGGCGCGGCCTTCGCCGCCCTCGACGACTTCACACTGGCCACACCGAGCCTGGAGGACGTCTACCTCGCCCTGGGCGGGGCGGCCCGCCAGGGGCTGGTGCGGACATGAACGCGGCACGGGTGAGCCGACCGGGGGTGCGGTCCGTATGGTCCTGGAGAGCGGTAGGGAAAGGGAGCAGCGCCAGGTGAGTGTCGTACCTGCCGAGGTCCTGTCGGGCGGCGCGCCGGCCGTGGACGAGCCGGTCCGGCACGCGGCCGAGCTCGGGCCGCGCGCACGGCTGTGGCCGTCGCTGGTGGCCGTGTACCGGGCGCAGCTCTCGCGTGCGCGGGTGGCGCGCATCCCGCTGCTGTTCGTGGCGACCTTCCAGTCCGTCGGCATCCTCGTCATGATGCGCGGGGTGGTCGAGGGCGGCCGCGAGGCGGAGTCCGTCGTCGCCGGGTCCGCCGTGCTGGTGGTGGCCTTCGTCGCGCTCAACCTGCTCGCGCAGTACTTCGGGCAGCTGCGGGCGAGCGGCGGTCTCGACCACTACGCCACGCTGCCCGTGCCACCGGCCGCCGTGGTGCTGGGGGCGGCAGGCGCCTACGCCTCCTTCACCGTGCCCGGGACCGTGGTGACCGCGGTGTTCGGCTGCGTGCTGTTCGGGCTGCCGGTGACCCACCTGTGGGTGCTGGCGGCGGTGATCCCGCTCGCCGGGGCCGCGCTGGCCGGGCTCGGCGCCGCCTGCGGGCTGCTCGCGCCGCGGCCGGAGCTCGCCACGCTGCTCGGCCAGCTGGGCATGTCGGCGGCGCTGCTGCTGGGCGTGCTGCCGCCCGACCGGATGCCGGAGCCGGTGCGCTTCCTGCGCGACCTGCTGCCGTCGACGTACGGCGTGGAGGCGCTCGCACGGACGTTCGGCAAGGGTCCCGACTGGGCGTACGTCGGGGTGGACCTCGCGGTGTGCGCCGCGGTGGGCGTGGTCTCGCTGGCCGTGGCGACCTGGGCGTACCGCCGGGCCGCCGTCCGGTGACGCGCCCCACAGGCGGGCCTGGCACGATGGCAGGGTGACCGCTCCACTGACTCCGCCCCCGCCGCCGCACGATCCCTCCTCGCAGGGCGCGTGGCCGCCCCCGCCGGGGCCGTACGGCTACGGGGCCCAGGTGCCGCACGACGGCGGGCCGCAGGGACCCGGGCTGCTGACCGAGCTGCGGGACGCCGCCGTCGTGACGGTGCTCGTGACCGTCCTCGGGGTGCTCCTCGGGCTGCTGTGGGTGTGGCTCGCGCCGCGGGTGCCGCTGGTCGGGGACGTCGTGGACGGCGGCTGGGTGGTCTACCTCAAGGACACCGAGGGCGAGCAGGCGGTGGGCGCCGACGGAACGTTCACGCTGCTGGGGCTCGGGTTCGGCGCGGTGACCGCGGCGGCGGTGTTCCTGTGGCGGCGCCGCGGGGGCGTGCCGCTGGTGGTGGCGCTGGCCCTCGGCGGGCTGTTCGCCTCGCTGATCGCGTGGCGGATCGGGCTGTGGCTCGGACCCACCGACGACGTCCTGACGCACGCCAAGAGCGTGGGCAAGGGCGTGACCTTCTCCGCGCCGCTGAAGCTGGGCGCCCACGGGGCGCTGCTCGCCTGGTCCATGGCCGCGATGGTGGTCCACCTGGGCCTCACGGCGCTGTTCGGGCCCCGGGACCCGGAGCTGTACGGGACGCCGCCGGCCGGCTGAGCGGGCCCCCGGGGGGCGCCGTCGGCGGGCCGAGCCGGCCCGCCGGGCCGAACGACGGCTACGGGCGCCCGATCGGGGCCAGCGTCGCCCCGGTCAGGGTCGCGAGGTCCGCGGGGGAGAGCTCGACCTCCAGGCCGCGCCGGCCCGCCGAGACGCAGATCGTGGCGTGGCCGCCCGCGGAGGCGTCCAGGACCGTGGGCAGCTTCTTGCGCTGCCCCAGCGGGGAGATGCCGCCGCGCACGTAGCCCGTGGTGCGTTCGGCGAGGGCCGGGTCGGCCATCGCCGCCTTCTTGCCGCCCACCGCCGCCGCCAGGGCCTTGAGGTCGAGCTGGCCCGCGACCGGGACCACCGCCACGGTCAGCGCGCCGTCGACGTCCGCGACGAGGGTCTTGAAGACGCGCTCGGGGGAGACGCCCATGGCCTCGGCCGCCTCCTCGCCGTAGGACGGGTGGTTCGGGTCGTGGTCGTAGGCGTGGACCGTGAAGTCCACGCCCGCCGCCGTCAGCGCCACCGTCGCGGGCGTACCGCCCGCCTGCTGCTGCTTCCTCGACTTCTTCGCCACGGGTCGGTGTGCCTCAGTTCAGACTGGTCGGGCCGCGCGTCAGGTCCGACGCCGGCAGGGACGGCAGACTACGGAGGATGGCCGTCTCCGCGCGAAGGAGTTTCAGCTCGTCGCGCAGGCGGGACGCGGTGTCGGGGGCCTGGAGCAGGCGCTGCTTGGTGGGGGTGTCGAGCAGCATCGCCGCCGCCACCAGGTAGGAGACGACCGCGGGCTCGTCGGGCAGCTCCGTGCCGGTGGACAGGGAGCGTTCCCGGGCGCCGGCCAGGCGCTTCTGGTACTGGCGGAACGCCCGCAGCACCCCCTCGGCCAGCGGGCCGGCCTCGTCGCCCGGCTCCTCCGCCAGCTCCTCCAGCTCGGCCGTGAGGAACGGGCCGGAGGTGTCCAGCGACAGCAGCCTGACCCGGGTCGTGCCGGTCGCCAGGACCTCGAAGGAGCCGTCGGCGCGCTCGCGGATCGTCGCCGCGTCGGCCACGCAGCCCACCCCGTGGAAGGCCTTGAGCGGGTCGGTGCCGAAGCCCGCCGACGGGCCGCGCTGCGGCAGGGCCGTGAGGTCGGGCATCCCCGGTTCGCTGGGCGCGACCTCGTGGCCGTCGCGGATCGCCACGACGGCGAACCGGCGCGGTTCCTCCTCGGGGGTCTTCAGCAACTCGCGCATCATGGCGCGGTAGCGCTCCTCGAAGACGTTCAGCGGAAGCACCAACCCCGGGAACAGCACCGAGTTCAGGGGGAAGAGCGGGAGACGGACGGTGGTCACGAACCCAGAGCCTAATGGTCTTCGCAGGGCCCGCGTCCGCCGTGGTCACCACGGGCGGCCCACTCGGGCGCCGCGGGCGCCCCCCGGCGGATCCGGTCCCGCACCGCGAGGAAGTGGCCGAGGGGGTCGTCGGAGAGCTGGTCCCAGGGGAACGACGTGGCGTAGGGGCCCAGCTGGCGCAGCTGGTCCAGGGCCTCGTCGAGCCGGCGCAGGCGCTTGAGCACGTACGCCAGGACGTTGCGGATCTCGGCCGGCCAGGGGTCGGACACCGGCAGGCGGGCGGACAGGGCGAGCGCCCGGTCGGCCGCCGCGTCGAGCCGCTCGCGCGGCACGTCCGGGCCGCAGCCGTCGGTGAGGTACGCGAACGCGGCCTGCAAGGGCAGCGCCTGGACCAGGGAGTCCCCGGGCGCGTCCTGCGCGGCCCGGTCGGCGAAGTCGAAGCACTCGCGGGTCGCGCCGTGCCAGGACGCGGCGAGGTAGCGCAGCGCGGCCACGTGGCAGCCGTAGTGGTGCGGGGAGCGGCGCACCGCCGCCTCCCACAGCTCGCTGAAGTACTTGTGCCCGGCGCGGGAGCCGCGCGCGTGGTCCAGCGCGATCCGCCACGGCACCGGGTCGGGCACGTGCGCCTGCGCCGCGGCGGTGACCAGCGGGCTGACCTCGCGCAGCAGCTCGGTGCGGGCGGGGGAGCGCCAGGCGCGGTGCACGGCGAGCTGGGCGGCGACCAGCAGGACGTCCGGATCGCGCGGCGCGTCGGCGCGCCACCGCTCGAACCAGTCCGGGCGGGCGTGCGCGAAGGACGCCAGCCGGACGACGTAGCCGTCGCGGTGCTCCCACTCGTCGCGCACGCGGGTGCCGGCCAGCAGCTCGGCGGCGGCGTCGTACTCGTCCCGCCCGGCGGCGACCAGCGCGGGGCCCAGCCGGTCGTCGGGCGCGTCGAGCAGGACCTCGTCGTCGGCGGGCAGGCCGGCGGCGGTGTGCGGGGCGACGTTCCGGGCGCTCCGGGACGCGGGCGTCCGGGAGCCTCGGATGAACGGGGGCAGCAGAGCCATGGTGTCGTCCATTGAAAAGCCGCAGGTCGTGGCTGCGCCAGAGGGAACGGTCAAGCCGGGGAAAGTTGTACGTCCCGAAGTCAAGGAGAAGTAAAAGGTGAGACTTCAACAAGAACAAGCGTTCCCCTGACCGCGCACCAGCACCATCCGGAACACCCGCACCACCATCCGCACCACCCGCACGGTCAGCTCCGGCGCAGCAGCCGGGTCGCACCCGCCGCCACCGCCGTGGCCAGCACCCAGCCGAGCAGCACCAGGGCCACCGACAGCCACTGCCAGCCGTCGCGCAGCTGCCACTGGCCGCTCTGCCCGAAGTCGATCACCGGCAGCAGCAGGTCGAGCGCGTACAGGGCCGGGTCCCAGTACGGGTGGCGGCCCGTGTCGACCGGGCGGTGCCCGGCCTGCGCGAAGGCCAGCGAGCCCGCCGCCCACAGCACCGCCATCCACAGGGCCGCCCGGCCCGGCCGGTACCCGTACGCGACCGTCCAGTCCTGCGCGTACCCCCACAGCTTTGCGGCCGGCGGCAGGGTCTCCCGGCGGTGGCGCTGCTTGGCGAGCAGCACCTCACGCGCGCCCTCGTCCTCGCCGCTCGCCCGCAGCACCGCGGCCAGCCGCTCGTACGGCTCCGGCTGGTACTCGGCGGTCGCCGCGGACACCCAGCGCAGCCGCTCCTCCAGCGGGAACGGACCCCGCGGCACCAGGTTCTCGTAGGTGAAGCCGCTCATGTGCAGGCTCCCCGGGCCCGGCCAGGCGGCCGCCCGGTCCACCAGGTTGACCACCCGCGCCCCCGACAGCACGACCCGCCCGCGCGCCGGACGCTCCCCGAGGAAGCGCAGCTCGGGCGTCTGCACCCGGCGCAGGGATATCTCCTGGTCGTCGGTGAGGGTGAACCGGGCGTCCTGGAAGTCGACGGCGTCCCCGAACCGCCCGTCGTCCAGCCGCGCCCCGCCCCGGCACTCGAAGCGCTGGACGCGCGTGCCCCGCGCGGGGGTCGCCCCGCTCGGCGTGCCCCCGCCGAGCCCGGCCGGGGTCAGGTACAGGGTGCGCTCCACGGTCAGCTGGGGCGCGTTCAGCGCGAGCCGGGCGTCCGGGTTGGCCAGCCGCGCCCCGCGCAGGCTCAGCGACACCCCGACCCTGGCGCTGCGCAGGCTGAGCTCGCCGTAGGACTCCAGCAGCTCGGCCTGGAGGTCCTGGCCGACGCTCAGGCCGTCGCCGGCGATCGAGCGGCCGGTGCGGTCCTGGTGCACCACGGCCTGGTTCAGCATCAGGTCGGTGCCGATGTGCGCGTCGGTCAGCCGGACCCCGCGCAGGAACCGGCAGCGCGGCAGGTGCAGGTCGCCCTCGGTGTGCACCCGGGCCGCCTCCAGGCGCGGCACCGCGCAGTCCTCCAGCCGCACCGTGGTCAGCCGGGCCTCCGGCAGCAGCACGTCCCGCTCGAACCGGCAGCGCCGCATCTCCACGTACGGCACCACCGTGCCGCCCGACAGGTCCAGCGAGCCGCTCAGCCGCACGCCGGCCAGCTTCAGCGAGCACACCCGCCCGGTGAGCGGCGGCGGGCCGTCCAGCAGCAGCCAGGCCACGACGCGGGCCCGCACGGTGCGCTCCGGGCCCCACGGGTGCCCGCCGTGCGGGTCGTCCACCAGCGCGTCCCCGCTGCTCAGGTCGTACACGCTGCCGTCGCGGAAGGCCTGCCACATCCCGGCCTCGACGACGGTCAGGTCGTCCGGCAGGTCCCCAGCGCGCCGACGGCTCCCCTCGTCCACCACGCCGCCACCTCCGTCCCGCGCGGCACATCAACTCCTCGCACACCTGTTCATGCCCGCTGTGTGACGAACCAACCACGGAACGTGAGGGAGATTTACGCAACGTGACCGCCTGCCCGTCGTGAGGCCGGTGGACGTTCTGTATCAGCCATTGATACGCGCGGACGGCACGTCGGCGGGGTCTGAGAGAATTGGGACCGTGATCTCCCGAATCGATCTGCGCGGCGACGCCCTCCCCGAGGGCCCCGCCCTGCGCGACCTGCTGCCCCGAGCCGACTTCGACGTCTCGGCCGCCCTGGAGAAGGTGCGTCCGATCTGCGAGGCCGTGCACCATCGGGGCGACGCGGCGCTGATCGACTTCGCCGAGAAGTTCGACGGCGTCCGCCTCGACCAGGTCCGGGTCCCGGCCGCGGCCCTCACCCGCGCCCTGGACGAGCTCGACCCGGCCGTGCGCGCGGCCCTGGAGGAGTCGATCCGCCGCGCCCGCCTCGTGCACCGCGCCCAGCGCCGCACCGACCACACCACCCAGGTCGTGCCCGGCGGCACGGTGACCGAGAAGTGGGTGCCGGTCGAGCGCGTCGGGCTGTACGCCCCCGGCGGCCGGTCGGTGTACCCGTCGTCCGTGGTGATGAACGTCGTCCCGGCCCAGGAGGCCGGCGTCCCGTCGATCGCGCTCGCCTCGCCCGCCCAGGCCGAGTTCGGCGGGCTGCCCCACCCGACGATCCTCGCCGCGTGCGCGCTGCTCGGCGTGGACGAGGTCTACGCGGCCGGCGGCGCGACCGCCGTCGCGATGTTCGCCTACGGCACCGAGTCCTGCCCGCCCGCGAACATGGTCACCGGGCCGGGCAACATCTGGGTCGCCGCCGCCAAGCGCTACTTCACCGGCCGGATCGGCATCGACGCCGAGGCCGGCCCGACCGAGATCGCGGTCCTCGCCGACGCCACCGCCGACCCGGTGCACGTCGCCTCCGACCTGATCAGCCAGGCCGAGCACGACCCGCTGGCCGCCGCCGTCCTGGTCACCGACTCCGTCGAGCTCGCCGACGCGGTCGAGAAGGAGCTGGAGCCGCAGGTCGCGGCCACCCGGCACGTCGACGACCGGATCGTGCCCGCCCTGACCGGCCGGCAGTCCGCGATCGTCCTGGTCGACGGCCTCGACGAGGGCCTCAGGGTGGTCGACGCCTACGGCGCCGAGCACCTGGAGATCCAGACCGCCGACGCCGCCGCCGTCGCCGACCGCGTGCGCAACGCGGGCGCGGTCTTCGTCGGCCCCTGGGCGCCGGTGTCCCTCGGCGACTACGCCGCCGGGTCCAACCACGTGCTGCCCACCGGCGGCTGCGCCTGCCACTCCTCGGGCCTGTCCGTGCAGTCCTTCCTGCGCGGCATCCACGTCGTGGACTACACGAAGGACGCGCTGGCGGACGTCGCGCACCACGTGGTCACGCTGGCGGAGGCGGAGGACCTGCCCGCGCACGGCGCGGCGATCAAGGCGAGGTTCGGCTGGAAGGTGCCGGAGAGCAAGTGAGCGACGTGAGGATCGACGATCTGCCCGTACGGGACGAGCTGCGCGGCACGTCCCCCTACGGAGCGCCCCAGCTGGACGTGCCCGTACGGCTGAACACCAACGAGAACCCCTACCCGCTGCCCGAGCCGCTGGTCGAGCGGATCGCGGAGCGCGTGCGCGAGGCGGCCCGCCACCTCAACCGCTACCCGGACCGCGACGCCGTCGAGCTGCGCGCCCGGCTCGCCGAGTACCTGACCCGCACCTCGGGCCACGCGGTGGGCCTCGGCAACGTCTGGGCGGCCAACGGCTCCAACGAGGTCATCCAGCAGCTGCTGCAGACCTTCGGCGGACCGGGACGCACGGCGATCGGCTTCGAGCCGTCGTACTCGATGCACGCGCTCATCGCGCGCGGCACCGGCACCGGCTGGATCTCCGGGCCGCGCGGCGAGGACTTCACCATCGACCTCGCCGCCGCGCGCGAGGCGATCGCCGAGCACCGCCCGGACGTCGTCTTCGTCACCACCCCCAACAACCCGACCGGGACGGCCGTCCCGCCGGAGACCGTGACGGCGCTGTACGAGGCGGCGCAGGCCGCCAAGCCGTCGATGGTGATCGTCGACGAGGCGTACATCGAGTTCAGCCACGGCGCCTCGCTGCTGCCGCTGCTCGAGGGCCGCCCGCACCTGGTGGTCTCGCGGACCATGTCGAAGGCGTTCGGCGCGGCCGGCCTGCGCCTCGGCTACCTCGCCGCGCACCCGGCCGTCGTGGACGCCGTCCAGCTGGTACGGCTGCCGTACCACCTGTCGGCCGTCACCCAGGCGACCGCGCTGGCCGCGCTGGAGCACACCGACACCCTGCTCGGCTACGTCGAGCAGCTGAAGACCGAGCGGGACCGGCTGGTGACCGAACTGCGGGCGATCGGCTACGAGGTGACCGCCTCCGACGCCAACTTCGTCCAGTTCGGCCGCTTCGCCGACGCGCACGCGGTCTGGCAGCAGATCCTCGACCGGGGCGTCCTCGTCCGGGACAACGGCGTCCCCGGCTGGCTGAGGGTCACCGCCGGCACCCCGCAGGAGAACGACGCGTTCCTCGACGCGGTCCGTGAACTGAAGAAGGAGCAGAGCGCATGAACCGCGTGGGACGCGTGGAGCGGGTCACCAAGGAGACGTCGGTGCTCGTCGAGATCGACCTCGACGGCAGCGGCAAGGTCGACGTGGCGACCGGGGTCGGCTTCTACGACCACATGCTCGACCAGCTCGGCCGGCACGGCCTGTTCGACCTCACCGTGAAGACCGAGGGCGACCTGCACATCGACTCGCACCACACCATCGAGGACACCGCCCTCGCGCTGGGCGCCGCCTTCAAGCAGGCCCTCGGCGACAAGGTGGGCATCTACCGCTTCGGCAACTGCACGGTCCCGCTGGACGAGTCGCTCGCCCAGGTCACCGTCGACCTGTCCGGCCGCCCCTACCTCGTGCACACCGAGCCCGAGAACATGGCGCCCATGATCGGCGAGTACGACACCACCATGACCCGGCACATCCTGGAGTCCTTCGTGGCCCAGGCGCAGATCGCCCTGCACGTCCACGTGCCCTACGGGCGCAACGCGCACCACATCGTGGAGTGCCAGTTCAAGGCCCTGGCCCGCGCCCTGCGCTACGCCAGCGAACGCGACCCGCGCGCGGCGGGCATCCTCCCCTCCACGAAGGGCGCGCTGTGAACGGCCTGTCGACCCTGCTCATCGTCGTCGGGCTGTTCCTGGCCGGCGGCATCTACTCCTTCGTCAAGCAGGACATGCCGCGCAGCCTGATCGTGCTGCTCTCCATCGGCGCCGGGATGTGCCTGCTGGCGGGCGTCATGCGGCTGGAGGTGTGGAACTGATGAGCACGCCGAAGAAGGTCGTCGTCTTCGACTACGGCTTCGGCAACGTCCGCTCCGCCGAGCGCGCCCTCGCGCGCGCCGGGGCCGACGTCGAGATCACCCGCGACTTCGACCGGGCGATGAACGCCGACGGCCTGCTGGTGCCCGGCGTCGGCGCGTTCGCCGCCTGCATGCGGGGCCTGCGGGAGGCGCGGGGCGACTGGATCGTCGACCGCCGGCTGTCCGGCGGGCGGCCCGTCATGGGCATCTGCGTCGGCATGCAGATCCTCTTCGCGCGTGGCATCGAGCACGGCGTGGAGACGGAGGGCCTCGCCGAGTGGCCCGGCACCGTCGGGCCGCTGAAGGCCGACGTCGTGCCCCACATGGGCTGGAACACCGTGGACGCCCCGGCCGGCTCCGAGCTGTTCGCCGGCCTGGACGCGGACGCCCGCTTCTACTTCGTGCACTCCTACGCCGTCCACGACTGGAGCCTGGAGACGCACAACCCGCTCCTGACGGCACCCCGGGTGACCTGGTCGACGCACGGCGAGCCGTTCGTGGCCGCCGTGGAGAACGGCGCCCTGTGGGCCACGCAGTTCCACCCCGAGAAGTCCGGCGACGCCGGAGCCCAGCTCCTCACCAACTGGATCGGAACCCTGTGACCGCCTCGTCCGCACACGCGCTCGAACTCCTCCCCGCCGTCGACGTCCGCGACGGCCAGGCCGTCCGCCTCGTCCACGGCGAGTCCGGCACGGAGACCTCCTACGGCTCCCCGCTGGAGGCCGCCCTCGCCTGGCAGCGCTCGGGCGCCGAGTGGCTGCACCTGGTCGACCTGGACGCCGCGTTCGGCACCGGCGACAACCGCGAGCTGATCGCCGAGGTCGCCCGCGCCATGGACATCAAGGTGGAGCTGTCCGGCGGCATCCGCGACGACGACACCCTCGCCGCCGCCCTGGCCACCGGCTGCACCCGCGTCAACCTCGGCACGGCCGCCCTGGAGACCCCCGAGTGGGTCGCCGAGGTCATCGCCCGGCACGGCGACAAGATCGCCGTCGGCCTCGACGTGCGCGGCACCACCCTGCGCGGCCGCGGGTGGACCCGCGACGGCGGCGACCTCTACGAGACGCTGGAGCGCCTCGACAAGGAGGGCTGCGCCCGCTACGTCGTCACCGACATCGCCAAGGACGGCACGCTCCAGGGCCCCAACCTGGAGCTGCTCAAGAACGTCTGCGCGGCGACCGACCGCCCCGTCGTGGCCTCCGGCGGCGTGTCGTCCCTGGACGACCTGCGCGCCCTGGCCGGCCTGGTCCCGCTCGGTGTCGAGGGTGCCATCGTCGGGAAGGCGCTGTACGCGAAGGCGTTCACCCTGGAAGAGGCCTTGGAGGCTGTGTCGTCATGACGTCGGGAGCCGTACGGCGCGTGCAGAGCGGAAGTCCCTGGGAAGAGTCCTTCGGTTTCGCCCGCGCCGTCGCGGCCGGCGACCGTGTGCTGGTGGCGGGCACCACGTCCTTCAGGGGCAGCGTGCTGTACGGGGAGGGCGACCCCTACGAGCAGGCGAAGGCCGCGTTCACCGGCGCACTGGAGGCGATCGCCGAGTTCGGGCTGGGCCCGGAGTCGGTGATCAGGACCCGGATGTACCTCTCGCACGCGCGTGACGTGGACGAGGTGGGCCGGGCCCACAAGGAGCTGTTCGACCGGGTGCGCCCGGCCTCGACCCTGGTGGTCGTGGAGGGCTTCGTGGACCCGCGGATCCTGGTCGAAGTGGAACTCGAAGCATTCAGAGGCTGAAAGGCCGGTTGAGGAGCCGTGGATTCATGACCCTGGCGGTCCGAGTCATCCCCTGCCTGGACGTGGACGGCGGCCGGGTCGTCAAGGGCGTCAACTTCCAGAACCTGCGCGACGCGGGCGACCCCGTCGAGATGGCGAAGGTCTACGACGCCGAGGGCGCCGACGAGCTGACGTTCCTGGACATCACCGCCTCGTCGGGCAACCGCGAGACCACCTACGACGTGGTGCGCCGCACCGCCGAGCAGGTGTTCATCCCGCTGACCGTCGGCGGCGGCGTGCGCAGCGCCGAGGACGTCGACAAGCTGCTGCGCGCCGGCGCCGACAAGGTGGGCGTCAACACCGCCGCGATCGCGCGGCCCGAGCTGATCCGCGAGATCGCCGAGCGGTTCGGCAGCCAGGTGCTGGTGCTGTCGGTGGACGCCCGCCGCACGGAGGCCGGCACCTTCGAGGTGACCACGCACGGCGGCCGCCGGGGCACCGGCATCGACGCCGTCGAGTGGGCGCACCGGGCGGCCGAGCTGGGCGCCGGCGAGATCCTGCTGAACTCCATGGACGCCGACGGCACCAAGGACGGCTACGACCTGGAGATGATCGCCGCCGTCCGCAAGCACGTCACGGTCCCGGTGATCGCCTCCGGCGGCGCCGGCCGGCTCGCCGACTTCGCCCCGGCGGTGGAGGCGGGCGCGGACGCCGTGCTCGCCGCGTCCGTGTTCCACTTCGGCGACCTGCGCATCGGCGAGGTCAAGCAGGCCCTCGGCGCGGCCGGCCACCCGGTGCGCTGACCGCTTCCCGCGCCCCCCGGACGTGACCGGGGGGACGGGGGCGGCCCGCAGCGCGTCAGATCCCGAGCTGCTTGCCCGCGCGCAGCTGCTCGATGGCGTTCTCCTCGCCCTCCAGGTCCACCGTGGCCGCGCTCTGCCGGCCGTACAGGAACAGCAGCAGCTCGGACGGCTCGCCCGTCGCCGTCACCACCGGCGTGCCCCGGTTGGCGACCACCGTGCGGCCGTCCGGGCGCCGCAGCACCAGGCCGGTGGCCGCGCCGCGGCCGGTCAGCCGGGCCGTGCGCTCCAGCCGCGACCACAGGGCGTCCTGGAACACCGGGTCCAGCGGGCGCGGCGACCAGTCCGGCTGGGCCCGGCGCACGTCCTCGGTGTGGACGTAGAACTCGATGATGTTGGACGCCTCGTCGATCTGCTTGAGCTGGAAGGGTGAGAAGCGCGGCGGGCCGGTGCGGATGAGCTGGATCAGCTCCTCGTACGGCTTGGCCGCGAACTCCTCCATCACCCGGTCCAGGCGGGAGGCGAGCTGCTTGATCAGGATGCCCCCGGCCGCGTCCGGGCGCCGCTCCCGCACCACCACGTGCGCGGCCAGGTCGCGGGCGGCCCAGCCCTCGCAGAGCGTCGGGGCGTCGGGGCCGGCGGTTTCCAAGAGGTCGGCGAGCAGGAGCCGTTCACGCTTGGCGAAGGTCGACATGGAGCCAGCCTACGACCAGCCCGCGGACGCGGCACCGGTGTCGTCACCTGCGCGCGGCACAATGGCACCCATGACCAGCACCGACCGGCCCAGCGGCCTCGACCCGGAGATCGCGGCGCGCCTCAAGCGCAGCCCCGACGGCCTCCTGCCCGCCATCGCCCAGCAGTACGACACCGGTGAGGTGCTGATGCTCGGCTGGATGGACGACGAGGCGCTGCACCGCACCCTCACCACCGGCCGCTGCACCTACTGGTCGCGCAGCCGCCAGGAGTACTGGGTCAAGGGCGACACCTCCGGGCACGTCCAGTGGGTGAAGTCCGTCGCCCTGGACTGCGACGCCGACACCGTGCTCGTGCGGGTCGACCAGGTCGGGGCCGCCTGCCACACCGGCGCGCGCACCTGCTTCGACACCGACGTGCTGCTCGCGGACGCCGGTTCGGGCGCCGCGGCCCGGGGTCAGTAGGGTCGGCCGTCATGGACCTCGAGACGTTCCGCAAGCTGGCCGCCGACCGGCGCGTGATCCCGGTCACCCGCAAGCTCCTCGCCGACGGCGACACCCCGGTCGCCCTGTACCGCAAGCTCGCCGCCGAGCGCCCCGGCACCTTCCTGCTGGAGTCCGCCGAGAACGGCCGCACTGCGTATCTGTGGTCCCGGTACTCCTTCGTCGGCGTCCGCTCCGCCGCGACGCTCACCTCCCGCGACGGCCAGGCCGCCTGGCTCGGCACCCCGCCGGTCGGCGTCCCCACCGACGGCGACCCGCTCGCCGCCCTGCGCGCCACCCTCCAGGCCCTGCACACCCCCCACCAGGAGGGCCTGCCGCCCTTCACCGGCGGCCTGGTCGGCTACCTGGGCTACGACATCGTCCGCCGCCTGGAGAAGATCGGCCCCGGCGAGCGCGACGACCTGCGGCTGCCCGAGCTGACCATGCTCCTCACCAGCGACCTCGCGGTGATGGACCACTGGGAGGGCTCGGTCCTGCTGATCGCCAACGCGATCAACCACAACGACCTCGACACCGGCGTGGACGAGGCGTACGCCGACGCGGTGGCCCGCCTGGACGCCATGGAGGCGGACCTCTCGCGCGCCGTCCCCCAGCCGCCGGCCGTCCTGCCGCCCTCCGAGCTGCCGGAGTACACCGCGCGCTGGGGCGGCCCCGACTTCCAGCGCGCCGTCGAGGACGTCAAGGAGCGCATCCGCGCGGGCGAGGCCTTCCAGGTCGTGCCCTCGCAGCGCTTCGAGACCCCGTGCACGGCGAGCGCCCTGGACGTCTACCGGGTGCTGCGGGCCACCAACCCCTCGCCGTACATGTACCTGTTCCGCTTCGACGGGTTCGACGTCGTCGGCTCGTCCCCCGAGGCCCTGGTCAAGGTCGAGGACGGGCGGGCCATGGTCCACCCCATCGCCGGCACCCGGCACCGCGGGGCGACGCCGCAGGAGGACCAGGCCCTCGCCGAGGAGCTGCTCGCCGACCCCAAGGAGCGCGCCGAGCACCTCATGCTGGTCGACCTCGGCCGCAACGACCTCGGCCGGGTCTGCGAGCCGGGCTCGGTGGAGGTCGTGGACTTCATGTCCGTCGAGCGGTACTCCCACGTGATGCACATCGTCTCCACGGTCACCGGCACGGTCGCCGCGGGCCGCACCGCCTTCGACGTGCTCACCGCCTGCTTCCCGGCGGGCACCCTCTCCGGCGCCCCCAAGCCCCGCGCGATGCAGATCATCGACGAACTCGAACCGTCCCGGCGCGGCCTGTACGGCGGCTGCGTCGGCTACCTCGACTTCGCCGGCGACTCCGACACCGCCATCGCCATCCGCACCGCCCTGCTGCGCGACGGCACCGCCTACGTGCAGGCGGGCGCGGGCGTGGTCGCCGACTCCGACCCGGTCGCCGAGGACCAGGAGTGCCGCAATAAGGCGGCCGCGGTCCTGCGGGCGGTCCACACCGCCAACCGCCTCCGCGCGTAGGGCGTGTCTTTCGGATCACCCCGGGGCCGCGGGGCTCGGCACGCACATCTGCCGCGTTGTCGTCGGTTGCCGATGCTCCGCATCGACGCCCTCCTCCGCCTTGCAGCTGCACGCACCGAGCCCCGCTCACCGGTACCGACACGGCACCGCCCCTCCGAATCGGGCTGATCCGAAAGACACGCCCTGGACCCCGCGCGCGATGGGGCGCGTCTCACGCAACCCCGGGTGACCCTTCGCCCGGGGTTCAGGCGACACTGGAGTACGTGACTGCCGTACCGCACCCCCGAACCGAAGCCGCCGGCCCCGCGCGGGCCGGCCGCCGGAGCCTCGCCGTCGCCCTGCTGAGCGGAGCGCTCGGCGCGGCCGTGGCCCTCCTCGCCACCCGGCAGCGCTGGTCCGAGGGCACCGCCACGGTGGCCGGCGGCTCCTTCCCGCTGACCGCCCGCGGGAGCGACGTCACCGGCGTCCCCGCCGCGCTCGCCATAGTGGGCCTGGCCGCGCTGGTCGCGGTGTTCGCCGTCCGCCGGGCCGGCCGCTTCGCGGTCTCCGCGCTGCTCGCGCTCTCCGGCCTCGGCATCGTCACCGCCGCCCTGGTGGGCGCCTCCGACTCCGGCGCGCTCGACGAGAAGGCCGCCCAGGCCTCCGGCGACACCTCCGCCACGGTCGCCTCCTTCAGCCACACCGCGTGGCCGTACGTCGCGGCCGTCGGCGGTCTGCTGATCCTGCTGGCCGGCCTGCTCGCCCTGCGCTACGGCCGCCTGTGGCCGGCCATGTCCGGCCGCTACGAGCGCGGCGGCGCCCCCCGCCCCCGGCGCGCGGCGGCCCTGGCCGACCCCGACCGCCCCGAGGACATCTGGAAGGCCCTGGACCGCGGCGAGGACCCCACGGGCGCCGACCCCGCCTGACCGCCCGCCCGGGTGTGGCGCATCAGACGCCGCCGGGAGGCCACCCCCGCTCATTCCGCGCCCGGGCGTGCGGGACAATGGGAGGGGGTGCCCGGCACGGGTCCGGGCGGGCCCCGCAGGACACAGCGCGTACGACACGTGCGGCACGTTCGACACGTCACAGCAACGAGGAGCATTTCATGGCGGGCAGCAGCCACGGTCACACCCCGGCCGCGTGGACCGGTGTCATCATCGCCTTCATCGGTTTCTGCGTCGCGGGCACGTTCATGGTGGCGGCCCAGCCGGCCGGTTTCTGGGCCGGCATGGTGATCGTGGTGCTCGGTGGTGTGGTCGGCGGGATCATGCGCGCCATGGGCCTCGGCCAGCCGAAGGAGCAGCACCCGGTGCACCAGGTGTCGGCGACGCGCGAGCCGGCCGGCGCCGAGGGCTGAGCTCCCCGTACGCCTGTCCGGGCGGCGGCACGGTGACCCCACCGGCCGCCGCCCGCGCGCGTACCGGCCGGTGCGCGGCACAATGCGAGGCGTGGAAGCAGACCAGCACAGTGTGACCACGGACCCCCGCGCGGCGCGGCTCGCCGTGCCCGCCGGGATCCTCGCGGCGGTCGCCGGGGCCTTCGCCTACGTCGGCACGGTCGACCCCAACACCCCGGGCCACTACCCGCTGTGCCCGCTCTACGCCGTCACGGGCCTGTACTGCCCCGGCTGCGGCGGACTGCGCAGCGCGCACGCGTTCGTGCACGGCGACCTGCTCGGCGCCCTCCAGGACAACGCGGCGGCCGTGCTGGCCTACCTGGGCTTCGCCGTCGTGTGGACCGTCTGGGTGGTCCGCGCCGTCCGCGGCCGGCCGGCCGGCATCCGGCTCGGGACGGCGCAGCTGTGGGCCCTCGGCGCGTTCCTGCTGGTCTTCACGGTTGTCCGGAACCTGCCCTTCGGTGGCTGGCTGCGTCCTTGATCAACACCGGGTGTCCAGGTACTGGGACCCCGGTGACCGGATGCGGGGCCCCGCCCCCGCTCCGGATACCATCGCAGTGACCATGGGTTTCCCCGCTGGTCGCTGGAATCGTCCACCGTCAGGAAGGGGGCCGCTCGCGTGAGTGTGCTCGACGAGATCATCGACGGAGTCCGGGCCGACCTCGCGGAGCGGCAGGCGCGCGTCAGCCTCGACGAGCTCAAGGAGCGCGCGGCGAAGGCCCCCGCGGCCAAGGACGGCGTGGCCGCGCTCAAGGGCGACGGCGTCAAGGTCATCTGCGAGGTCAAGCGCTCCAGCCCGTCCAAGGGCGCGCTGGCCGCGATCGCCGATCCGGCGGCCCTCGCCGCGGACTACGAGGCGGGCGGCGCGGCCGTCATCTCCGTGCTCACCGAGCAGCGCCGCTTCGGCGGCTCGCTCGCCGACCTGGAGGCCGTCCGCGCGCGCGTGGACATCCCGGTCCTGCGCAAGGACTTCATCGTCACCTCGTACCAGCTGTGGGAGGCCCGCGCGTACGGCGCCGACCTCGCCCTGCTGATCGTGGCCGCCCTCGACCAGCCGGCGCTGGAGTCGCTGATCGAGCGCGCCGTCTCCATCGGCCTCACCCCGCTCGTCGAGGTCCACGACGAGGACGAGGTGGAGCGCGCGGTCGACGCCGGCGCCAGGATCATCGGCGTCAACGCCCGCAACCTCAAGACCCTCGAGGTCGACCGCGCCACCTTCGAGCGCGTGGCCCCCGAGATCCCGGACACCCTGGTCAAGGTCGCCGAGTCCGGCGTCCGCGGCCCGCACGACCTGATCGCCTACGCCAACGCCGGCGCGGACGCGGTCCTGGTCGGCGAGTCCCTCGTGACCGGCAAGGACCCCAAGGCCGCGGTGGCGGACCTGGTCGCCGCGGGTGAACACCCGGCCCTGCGGCACGGTCGCGGCTGATCCCGCTAGGCTTGCCCCGATGACTCCCACCCTGACGACCGTGGACCGGCACGCGCGCCTGGCGCGCGGCTGCCGCCCGCGCGGCTGCCGCGCCCCGGCCCGCCGCGTGCACGGCCGCCGTGTCCGGTACGTCATCGGGGCCGAGCCCGGCCAGGTCAACGGGCGTCGATGGCAGCAGGCCCTGTAGGGGCGCGGGGAACTGCGCGACCAGCCCGGACGGGCCCGCACTCGACCATCCACCCCCGCCCCCACGGCGATCAGTGTTCTCTCTCCGCACACTCACCGTGAGGTTTCCGCATGCCCAGCGACTTCTTCATCCCCGACCCGGAGGGCCAGGTCCCGAGCGCCGAAGGCTACTTCGGCGCCTTCGGCGGCAAGTTCATCCCGGAGGCCCTCGTCGCCGCCGTGGACGAGGTGGCCGTCGAGTACGACAAGGCCAAGCACGACCCGGAGTTCGCCCGCGAACTCGACGAGCTGCTGGTGAACTACACCGGCCGCCCCAGCGCCCTCACCGAGGTGCCCCGCTTCGCCGAACACGCCGGTGGCGCGCGCGTGTTCCTCAAGCGGGAGGACCTCAACCACACCGGCTCCCACAAGATCAACAACGTGCTCGGCCAGGCCCTGCTCACCCGGCGCATGGGCAAGACCCGGGTCATCGCCGAGACCGGCGCCGGCCAGCACGGCGTCGCCACGGCCACCGCCTGCGCGCTGTTCGGCCTCGAGTGCACGATCTACATGGGCGAGGTCGACACCCGGCGCCAGGCGCTCAACGTGGCCCGCATGCGCATGCTCGGCGCCGAGGTCGTCGCGGTGAAGTCCGGCAGCCGCACCCTGAAGGACGCCATCAACGAGGCGTTCCGCGACTGGGTCGCCAACGTCGACCGCACCCACTACCTCTTCGGCACGGTCGCCGGACCGCACCCCTTCCCGGCGATGGTCCGCGACTTCCACCGCGTCATCGGCGTCGAGGCGCGGCGCCAGCTCCTGGAGCGGGCCGGCCGGCTCCCCGACGCCGCGATCGCCTGCGTCGGCGGCGGCTCCAACGCCATCGGCCTCTTCCACGCCTTCCTCCCCGACGCCTCGGTCCGCCTGGTCGGCTGCGAGCCCGCCGGGCACGGCGTGGAGACCGGCGAGCACGCGGCGACCCTGACCGCGGGCGAGCCCGGCATCCTGCACGGCTCGCGCTCCTACGTCCTCCAGGACGACGAGGGCCAGATCACCGAGCCCTACTCGATCTCGGCGGGCCTGGACTACCCGGGCATCGGCCCGGAGCACTCCTACCTCAAGGACACCGGCCGCGCCGAGTACCGCGCGGTCACCGACGACGCCGCCATGCAGGCCCTGCGCCTGCTGTCGCGCACCGAGGGCATCATCCCGGCCATCGAGTCCGCGCACGCCCTGGCCGGCGCCCTGGAGGTCGGCCGTGAACTCGGCCCCGAGGGGCTGCTCGTGGTCAACCTGTCCGGCCGCGGTGACAAGGACATGGACACCGCAGCCCGCTACTTCGGCCTCTACGACACCGACGCCGAGGTCGCCGCCGACGAGGCGGACATCGCCGAGATCGAGGGGGACGCCAAGTGAGCGGGAACATCCAGCTGTTGACCGACACCCTCGCCGCCGCCAGGGCGGAGGGGCGGTCCGTGCTCATCGCCTACCTGCCCGCCGGGTTCCCGACGGTGGACGGCGGCATCGAGGCCGTCACGGCCGCCTTCGACGGCGGCGCGGACGTCGTCGAGGTGGGCCTGCCGCACAGCGACCCCGTCCTCGACGGCCCGGTCATCCAGACCGCCGACGACATCGCCCTGCGCGGCGGCGTGCGCATCGCCGACGTGATGCGCACGGTCCGCGAGGCCCACGCGGCCACCGGCAAGCCGGTCCTGGTCATGACGTACTGGAACCCCATCGACCGCTACGGCGTCGAGCGGTTCACCGCGGAGCTGGCCGAGGCGGGCGGCGCCGGGGCGATCCTGCCCGACCTGCCGGTGCAGGAGTCCGCGCTGTGGCGGGAGCACGCCGAGAAGCACGGCCTCGCGACGGTCTTCGTCGTGGCGCCGAGCAGCAAGGACGAGCGGCTCGCGCAGATCACCGCGGCGGGCAGCGGCTTCGTCTACGCCGCCTCGCTGATGGGCGTCACCGGCACCCGCGAGTCCGTCGGCGCGCAGGCCCAGGACCTGGTCGAACGCACCCGGGCCACCGGCACCGGCCTGCCCGTCTGCGTCGGCCTGGGCGTCTCCAACGCCGCGCAGGCCGCCGAGGTGGCCGGCTTCGCCGACGGCGTGATCGTCGGGTCCGCGTTCGTGAAGCGGATGCTGGACGCCCCGGACCACCCGGCCGGCGTCGAGGCGGTGCGTGCCCTCGCGGCCGACCTGGCCGAGGGTGTGCGCGGCCGGGCGTGACCCGCTGACCGGCGACGACGCCGGGGGATTCGGTCACTCGAACGGGTGGACCTGGAGCCGGGGAGGCGCGCTGCGCCTCCCCGGTTCGTTTCCGGGGTGTGAGCGAGAAGAATCGTGAGGGTAAGCGCACCGCCCGGGAGCGGCTGGCGGTCGAGCGCGAGAAGCAGAAGGCCTCGGAGCGGCGCCGGCGCACACTGATCGTGGCGGCGAGCGTGGTGTGCGTGCTGGGCCTGGCCGCCGTGATCGGCGTCGTCGCGGCGAACGCCGGCAAGGACCACGAGAGCGAGAGCTCCGGCCCGGTGGTGGCGCCCTCGGGCGCCCAGGGCAAGGACGCCCTCGCGATCCCGGTCGGCAAGGACGGCGCGAAGTCCACGCTCACCGTGTGGGAGGACTTCCGCTGCCCCGCCTGCAAGGCGTTCGAGACGGCGTACCGCTCGACGATCCACGAGCTGACCGACGCCGGCAAGCTCAAGGCCGAGTACCACCTGGCCACCCTCATCGACGGCAACATGGGCGGCAGCGGCTCGCGCGCCGCGGCGAACGCGGGCGCCTGCGCCCAGGACGCGGGCAAGTTCACCGCCTACCACGACGTGCTCTACGACAACCAGCCCGAGGAGACCGACGACGCCTACAGCAGCAAGGCCAAGCTCATCGAGCTGGCCGGCAAGGTCCCCGGCCTGGTCACCCCGTCGTTCCGCACGTGCGTGGAGAACGGCACCCACGACAGCTGGGTGGCCAAGTCCCAGGCGGCCTTCCGCAGCGGCGGCTTCACCGGCACGCCGACGGTCCTGCTGAACGGCAAGAACATCTACCAGGACCGCACCATGACGCCCGCCAAGCTGAAGCAACTGGTCGAGCAGGGGGACCAGAACCAGGGGTGAGCGGCGTTCTCACCCGCCTGTTATGGAGCCGTAGCCGGGCCGCCCGCCCCCCGCCCGGTCCGGCACGGTAGCGTCGACCCTGCCATGGAACTTGCCTACATTCCCAGCCCGTCGCGGGGGGTCCTGCACCTCGGTCCCGTTCCGCTGCGCGCCTACGCCTTCTGCATCATCATCGGCGTCTTCGTCGCCGTCTGGCTCGGCAACCGGCGCTGGATCGCGCGCGGCGGCCGGGCCGGGACGGTGGCCGACATCGCCGTCTGGGCGGTGCCGTTCGGCCTCGTCGGCGGGCGGCTCTACCACGTGATCACGGACTACGAGCTGTACTTCAGCGCGGGCCGTGACTGGGTGGACGCCTTCAAGGTGTGGCAGGGCGGCCTCGGCATCTGGGGCGCGATCGCGCTCGGCGCGCTGGGTGCGTGGATCGGCGCCCGGCGCCGGGGCATCCCGATGCCCGCCTACGCCGACGCCGTCGCCCCCGGCATCGCGCTGGCGCAGGCCATCGGCCGCTGGGGCAACTGGTTCAACCAGGAGCTCTACGGGCGCGCGACCGACGTTCCGTGGGCCCTGCACATCACCTCCTCGGCGGACGGGCGGGTGCCGGGGTACTACCACCCGACGTTCCTGTACGAGTCCCTGTGGTGCGTGGGCGTGGCCCTGCTGGTGATCTGGGCCGACCGGCGGTTCACGCTGGGGCACGGACGGGCGTTCGCGCTGTACGTCGCCGCGTACTGCGTGGGCCGGTTCTGGATCGAGTACCTGCGTGTCGACGACGCCCACCACGTCCTGGGCCTGCGCCTGAACAACTGGACCGCGCTGGTGGTGTTCCTGCTCGCGGTGGCCTACATCGTGGTGTCGGCGAAGAAGCGGCCGGGCCGCGAGGAGGTCGTCGAGCCGGGCGCGGCCGCCGAGGGAACGACCGCCGACGCGACCTCCGGCGCGGACGGGACCGACGGGGAGTCCGGCAAGACGAGCGAGGGCGACGGTGAGACCGCCCGGAGCGACGCCGGACCGGCGACCGGGTCCACCGACCTGACCAAGACCGGGGACGGGGCGGCCCCCGCCGAGGACGACGCCAAGACGAAGACCAAGACCGAGACCGAGACCGAGACCGAGTCGGCCGGCGGCAAGAAGAGCTAGCCGACGGCCGGTTCCCGCACGGTCCCGAGGGCGCCCGGAAGGATTCCGGGCGCCCTCGGTGCGTGCCGGGCCGCTTCACACGCGGTGGGCCAGGGCCAGGGTGCGCCGGGCCGTGGCCACCACCGCCGCGTCGATGAACGTGCCGTTCGGCAGGGCCTGGGCGCCCTGGTGGGCGCGAGCGGCGCGGAGGATGTGGTGGGCCTCCTCGATCTCCCGCGGGGTGGGCAGGTAGGCCCGTTCGATCACCGGGAGCTGGCGGGGGTGGATGGCCGCGCGGCCCACGAAGCCGAGGGCCCGGCCGTGGGCGCAGGACGCCGCGAGGCTCTCCAGGTCACGGGTGTCGGGGTGCACCGACTGGGGCGGGGCGGGCAGGCCGGCCGCGCGGGCGGCGACCACGATCCGGGAGCGGCACCAGTCCAGGCCCCGGTCGTCGCGCAGGCCCAGGTCGGCCCGCAGGTCCGCCTCGCCCAGGGAGATGCCGCGCACCGCGGGGTGGGCGCCGGCCACGGCGTGGGCGTGCTCGATGCCGAGGGCCGTCTCCAGCAGGGCGTACAGCGGCGGGGTGTCCGCGTCCGGCGGGGTCGCCGCGGCCGCGATGTTCCTGACCTGCTGCGGTGAGGTCACCTTGGGCAGGCGCAGGCCCGCCAGGCCGGGGAGGTGGGCCAGCGCCTTCAGGTCCAGCGGCGCGTGCGGGCCGTCCAGGGCGTTGATGCGCACGTGCACCGGGACGGTCTGCGGGTCGCGCAGCCGGTCCGCGGTGGCCTCGCGGGCGTACTCCTTGCGGTCGGGGGCGACCGCGTCCTCCAGGTCGATCACGACCACGTCGGCGCCGGAGGCCAGCGCCTTGGTGACCACCCGGGGGCGGTCGCCGGGGACGTACAGCCAGGTCAGCGGGCACGTGGTCACAGGGCGCCCGCTTCCCGCAGGGCAGCGATCTCGGCCGGGGCGAGGCCCAGTTCGGTGAGGACCGCGTCGGTGTCGGCGCCGTGCGGACGGCCGGCCCAGCGGATCGCGCCGGGCGTCTCCGAGAGCCGGAACAGGACGTTCTGCATGCGCAGCGGTCCGAGCTCCGGGTCGTCGACCGTGGTGACGGTGTGCAGGGCGGTGTACTGGGGGTCGGCCAGCACGTCCCGGACGTCCTGCACGGGCGCGATCGCCGCTTCGGCCTTCTCGAAGGCGGCCAGGACGTCGGTGCAGGTGCGGGCGGCGATCCAGCCGCCGACCGCCGCGTCGAGGACGTCGGCGTGGGCGGCCCGTCCGGCGCCGGTCGCGAACCAGGGTTCGTCGATCAGGTCCGGGCGGCCGACCAGACCCATCACGCGTTCCGCGACGGACTGGGCCGAGGTGGAGACGGCGACCCAGGAGCCGTCGGTGGTGCGGTAGGTGTTGCGCGGTGCGTTGTTCGCGGAGCGGTTGCCGGTGCGCTCCTGGACGTAGCCGAGCTGGTCGTACCAGGTCGGGTGGGGGCCGAGGACGGCGAGGATCGGCTCGATCAAGGCCATGTCGACCACTTGGCCGGCGCCGGTGTGCTCGCGGGCGGCCAGGGCCGTCATCACCGCGTAGGCGGTGGCGAGGCCCGCGATGGAGTCGGCCAGGCCGAACGGTGGCAGGGTCGGCGGCGCGTCCGGCTCGCCGGTGAGCGCGGCGAAGCCGCTCATCGCCTCCGCGAGGGTGCCGAACCCGGGGCGGTGCGAACTCGGCCCGAACTGGCCGAAGGCGGTGACCCGGGCGAGCACCAGGCGCGGGTTGGCGGCCGACAGCTCCGCCCAGCCCAGGTCCCACTTCTCCAGGGTGCCCGGGCGGAAGTTCTCCACGACCACGTCGGCCGAGGCGGCGAGGCGCAGCAGGGTGGTGCGGCCGCCGGGGGTGGACAGGTCCAGCGTCATGGTGCGCTTGTTGCGGCCGAGGACCTTCCACCACAGGCCCACGCCGTCCTTCGCCGGGCCGTGGCCGCGGGACGGGTCGGGCCGTGTGGGGTGCTCGACCTTGACGACCTCGGCGCCGAAGTCACCGAGCAGGGTGGCCGCGAGGGGCCCGGCGAACAGGGTGGCGAGGTCCAGGACGCGCAGCCCGGCCAGCGGCTGGCGGCTCACGAGGCGTACCACGCGTCGATCTCGGTGCGGTGCGGCATGGACGCCGAGGCGCCCGGGCGCTGCACCGACAGCGAGGCCGCCGCGGCCGCCCAGGCCAGGGCCTCGCGGACCGGGCGTTCCTCGCCGAGCGCCACGGCCAGCGCGCCGGCGAACGTGTCGCCCGCGCCCGTGGAGTCGACGGCGGTGACCCGCGGGGCGGGCACGCTGACGGGCTCCTGGCCGCGCGCCGCGTACAGGACGCCGGACTCGCCGAGCGTGACGACCACCTCCGGGACGACCTCCAGCAGGGCGACCGCCGCCTGGAGCGGGTCGGTGCGGCCGGTGAGGGTGGTGGCCTCGTGCTCGTTGGGCACCAGCAGGTCGGTGGCGTCGAACAGGTCGGGCGGGAGCGGCTGGGCGGGCGCGGGGGTGAGGATCGTGCGGACGCCGTGCGCGCGGGCGGTCCGGGCTCCCGCGACGACCGCGGCCAGGGGGATCTCCAGCTGGAGCAGCAGGGCGTCGGCGGAGGCGATCAGGCCCTCGTCGCCCGGGGCGAGCCGGTCGACGGTGCCGTTGGCGCCGGGGACGACGACGATCGCGTTGCCGCCCTCGTCGTCGACGACGATGTGCGCGGTGCCGGAGGGGCCCTCGACCGTGCGCAGGTGGTCGGTGCTGACGCCGGAGTGCTCCAGCGTGGAGCGCAGCCGGCCGCCGAAGGCGTCGTCGCCGACGGCGCCGATGAGGGAGACGGTGCCGCCCGCGTGGGCGGCGGCGACGGCCTGGTTGGCGCCCTTGCCGCCGGGGACGGTGCGGAACTCCCGTCCGGTGACGGTCTCCCCGCGCCGCGGCGCCTTCTCGACGTAGGCCACGAGGTCCATGTTGGTGCTGCCGAGCACGACGATGTCGGTCATGGGCGGGAAGCCTCCCGGTGGGTGAGCTGGGCCAGGGTGTCGAAGCCGGTGCCGTCGAACCCGGGCACAGAGGTGGCCAGGCGGTTCTTGAGGGGGGCCGTCCAGCGGTCGGGCAGGGCGGCGGGGGAGCCGGCGAGGAGCCCGGCCACGCAGCCGGCCGTGGCGCCGTTGGAGTCGGTGTCCCAGCCGCCGGACACGGCACGGCAGATGGAGCCGGTGAAGTCCCCGTCCGCGTGCGTGAGGGCGGCGGCGACCAGGGCGGTGTTGGGCAGGGCGTGCACCCAGTGGTGGGCGGGGGAGTGGCGGGCGTGGAGCGCGTCGACGACCGCCTCGAAGTCGTCGTGCCGCTCGGCCAGTTCCACGGCGTCGGCGACGGCCCGCGCGAGGCGCGAGCGCGGCGGGACGACGGTCAGCCCTGTACGCAGACAGGTGTGGACGTCGTGGGTGCCGGTCGCGGCCGTGGCGACGACGGCGGCGGTGAACATCGCGGCGTAGACGCCGTTGGCGGTGTGGGTCAGGACCGCGTCGCGGTGGGCCTGTTCGGCCGCGGCGGCCGGGGCGCCGGGGTTGGTCCAGCCGTGCACGTCGGCGCGGATCAGCGCGCCGATCCACTCGCGGAACGGGTTGCGGTGGCGGGCGGTGTGCGGGGGCTCGATGCCGCTGAGCAGGTTGCGGTAGGCGATCCGCTCGGCGGTGAAGGTGCGGCCGGCGGGCAGTTCGTCCAGCCACAGCCGGGCCACGTCGGCGGTGGTGAAGGACCGGCCGTGGCGCTGGAGCAGCAGCAGGTTCAGCAGCGGGTAGTCGAGGTCGTCGTCCTCGGGCATCCCGTCGATGTTCTCGGCGAGGGAGGTGGCGGCCGAGCGGCGGTTCCAGGGGTGGGCGAGGAGCAGGTCGGCGGGGACCCCGCGGGCGGTGAACCAGCCCGACAGGGGCCAGTTGCCGGCCGCCCGGGCCAGGTCGCGGATGGCGTCCAGGGGCAGCTTCTCGACCGGCTTGCCGAGCAGGCAGCCCGCGGCCCGGCCGAGCCAGGCCGCCTCGTAGCGGGCCGGGTCGGGCACCCGGGCCGCGCCGGGCGCCGGCCAGTCGGGGCACAGGGACCTGATCCGGCCGAGGTCGGTCGGCTCCTCCTCGGCCAGGGCGCTGGGCAGTTCGGCCAGTTCGTCCAGCAGGTCCTCGGCGAGCAGGCGCAGGTAGCGCGAGGCGCGGTCCGGGGACGCGCCGGCGGTCCGGGGCGCGTCCAGGCCGCCCGCCGCCGTCCAGCGCGCGGCGATCCGCGACGGTTCGCGGCCGTCCAGGGCCGCCTGGCGGAGTTCGTGCCCGAGCAGGTCCTCGGGCTGGACCCAGGTCACGCGGAGCATCTCGCGCCTCCCAGCGTGGTGAAGGCCGCCTCGTGGGCGCGGCGCCGCTCGACGTCCCGGGCGAAGACCTCGCGGGCCACCCCGGTGAGGGTGCGGGCCGGTTCCCACAGGTCCAGGCGGCTGGCCTCGCCCACCTGCTTCGCCCACTCCTCGGGGGCCGGCGAGCCGAGCGCGCCCGCCACCGCGCCGGCCATCGTGGCGATGGAGTCGCAGTCGCGGCCGTAGTTCACCGCGCCGAGGACCGCCTGCCGGTAGTCGCCGCCGGCGGCCACCACCATGCCCAGCGCGACCGGCAGTTCCTCGATCGCGTGCAGGCGGGACGGCCTGCGGGCGCCCAGCGAGGGGGCGCGGTAGTCGGGGCCGACCGTGTCGTAGGGGGCCACGGCCTCGCGCAGGGGGCGCAGCGCCGACTCGGTGTCGGTGTGGCGGGCGGCCGCCTCGCAGACCCGCTCGACGGCCGTGCGCGTGCCGTCCTTGGCCAGTGCCAGACAGGCCCCCACCACCGACTCCGGGGTGGCGCCCGGGGCGCAGGCCGCCGCGACCGCCGCGGCGAACACCCCGGCCGCCTCCCGGCCGTACGACGACTGGTGGGCGCCCGCGACGTCCAGCGCCTCGGCGTACGCGGCGCGCGGGTGGGCCGCGTTGACCAGGCCGACCGGCGCCATGTACATCGCCGCACCGCAGTTGACGATGTTGCCGACGCCGGCCTCGCGCGGGTCGACGTGGCCGTAGTGCAGCCGGGCCACGAGCCACTTCTCCGCGAGGAAGATCCGCTGGAGCGGCAGGGCCTCCGCCTCCAGCTCCGGGATCCAGCGGGGGGTGGTCATCAGGTCGGGGACCAGGTGGTCGGCGACCGCGTAGGCGTCGAGGTGGTCGCGGACACGGGCGTAGACCCGGACCAGCGCGTGGGTCATCAGGGTGTCGTCGGTGACGTGCCCGTCGCCCTTGTGGTACGGCGCGAGGGGGCGGGCGGTGCGCCAGGCGTCGCCGTTCCAGGGGCCGACGACGCCGTGGACGCGGCCGCCGTGGCGTTCGAGGATCTGGTCGGGGGAGTAGCCCTCGACCGGTCCGCCGAGGGCGTCGCCGACGGCCGCTCCCACCAGTGCGGCGGTGATGCGGTCGTCCAGCGCGTCCCCGGGGATTTCTGCCGGTTTGTTCACCATGGGCAGAATCATCCCCTTGGTCCGGGCGGTTGGCGGGTTTCCAGGAGCTCGGCGAGTTCCACCAGGTCCGTCCCGGTGAGGCGGGGCAGGGCGCAGCCCGACAGGGTGCGGCAGGCCGCGCGCCAGGACGCGGGGATCGCGGCGCCGCCGCCCAGCGCGCCGGTGAGGGCGCCCACCAGGGCCGGGGCGGAGTCGGCGACCCGGGACAGGCACGCGGCGGCGGGGACCGCCTCGGCGATCCGGCCGTCCGCCGCGAGCGCGAGCGCCAGGGCGACCGGGACGGTCTCGGCGGCCGCGATGCCGTAGCTGTAGACGTGGTCGACGATCTGGTGCTCCAGCAGCGGGACCAGGGCGAACGCGCCGTCGGCGGTACGGGCGAGGGTGAGCGCGTGGCAGGCGTTGCGGCCGATCTCGGTGGTGCCCGGGAGTTGGTCGAGGGCGGCGGCCGCGCAGGCGGCCGGGGGTGCGCCGGTCAGGGCCAGGGACACCGCCGCGGCCATCGCCCGCGCGCCGTGCACCCCGTCGCCGTCCTGGGTGTAGCGGGCGTCGAACTCGGCGAGGCCGGCGGCGGCGTCCGGGTCCCCCGGGTGGGCGACGGCCAGGACACAGGCGCGGACGCAGGCCGCGTCGTCGAAGTAGTGCGGGTTGTCGTGGCCGGTGGCGGGCGGGCGCAGCCCGGCGGCCAGGTTGCCGAGGCCGGCCCGGACCGAGATCCGGGCGCGCAGCGGGAGCACCGCGGACTCGACCTCCGGGGCGCGGTCGGCCGCGGCGGCCACCTCGGCGGCGACGGCGTTCCAGGTCAGGTCGATGGCGGCGCGGGTACGGCGCTCCCGGCTGAGGTCGCCGAGCGCGGTGTCGTCGCCGGCGCGCAGCAGCGCCTCCGCGGCGAAGGCCGCCCACTCGGCGTCGTCGGAGGGACCGAGGCGGAGGGGTTCGGGGGGCTGGTTGAGGGCGATCGGGACGGGGAGGGTGGTGGTCGCGTTCTGTTCGGCGAAGGTGTCCAGTTCGCGGGTGAGGCGGCGGGTCCACTCCGGCATGCGGGCGGCGCGGTGGCGGGCGGCGGGCCACCCGGCGGCGTCGCCTGCCGCCAGGCCGAGCAGGAGGCCTTGGATGCGGTGCCCGTGTCGGGGAGCGGCGGTGACTGCGGCCTCGGCTTCGCCGTCGGCCCTTTTGCTCCCACCCGCACCACCCGTGCGACTTTCGTCGTCGGGTGCGAGTGGCCCCGGTGGGGGGTTCTCGCCGTCGGCGGCCGCGGGGGCGAAGGACAGGGTCATCCCGCCGCTCCCGCCTCGTCGTCGGCCACCAGCGCGAAGTCCGCGGGTCGCGGCGGCTCGGCCCTGCCCGGGTCCGCCGTCGCCGCCACCCCCGCGCCCCACTTCTCGCCCTCCCCGGGGAGCAGGAGTTCCGCCACGTCCAGGACGTGATGGCCCCTCATCGACGGGAGGCAGGTGCCGCGGGCCGGGCCGATGGCGGTGGACCAGGCCCGGGGGATCGCCGTGATGCCCTGCGTGGCACCGGCCAGGGCGCCCGCGACCGCGGCCGTCGTGTCGGCGTCCCGGCCCATGTTGACCGCGGTCAGCACCGCGTCCCGGAAGTCCCCGTCGGCCGCCGCGTACGCGCCGAAGGCCAGGGCGACCGCCTCGGGCGCGAGGTCGGTCCAGGGGTAGCCGCCGATCACGACCGCCGAGCGCACGGCCCGTTCGCCGCGGTGGGCGACGGCCACCGCGCGGCGCAGGGAGCGGGCCGTCCAGGAGTCCTCGGGCACCACCGCCAGCGCGGAGGCGATCACCGAGTCCACCGGCGCCCCGGCCATCGCCGCCGCGACGCCCGCGGCCACCGCCTGGCCGCCGTAGATGCCCTCGCCCTCGTGGCTGACCGAGCCGTCGATCGCGACCAGCCGGGCCGCCTCCGCGGGGCGGCCCGCCGCGAAGACGCCGAACGGCGCCGCCCGCATCGCCAGCCCGTCGCTCCAGGCGTGGCGGTGCTGCGCCGAGATCGGCGCGGCCAGGCCCCGGCGCAGGTTCTCCAGCGTGCCCCTTTCGCTGAAGCCGGCCCCGCGGAACGGGCCCTCGGCCCGGTCGGCGATCCACGCGTGCCAGGCGGCCTCCACGTGGGCCGGGGTCAGCGCGGACCCGTGGCGGGCGAGCAGCAGGCCGGAGAAGATCGCGTACTCGGTGTCGTCCGTGCCGGCCGGGCGGTCGGTGACGTAGCCGGTGATGCGGCCCCAGCGGGCGCGGATCTCGGAGGGGCGCAGGTTCTCCGCGGGGGCGCCGAGGGCGTCCCCGACGGCGAGGCCGAGCAGGGCGCCGCGGGCGCGGTCGCGGAGGTCGGTGGCGTCCCCGGGCGCCGGGACCGTGGGGATGCGGGCGGTCGTTGCCAATGCCTCGGCCTCTCCAGACGTGGGACGAGGGTCCGCCGGGCCGCGGAGCCTCCTGCGGATCTGTCCCACCATTGGCGGTTGACCTCAGCCTGAGCGACCGCGGAGTCACCCGGTCGACATCTGTGGAGAGAGTCGATCAGATGAGCAAAGAAGGTAAAAGCCGCAGGTTAGCCCAGCCTTTCCTTGCTGGCGGGCCGGGAATCAGGGGACTACTGTCAGGGTTGTTCAAAAGTAGAACTCGTCCAAAGTTAGCTTTGGCTTAGCTTGCTGGGGGAACCTGATGGCCCTGATCGACACCGAGGCGGCACTCCACGAGGCGCACCGCGACAACCACACCCACCGCGACGTCAACGGGGGCTGGCTGCGCCCCGCCGTCTTCGGTGCGATGGACGGCCTCGTCTCCAACCTCGCCCTGATGACCGGCGTCGCCGGCAGCTCGGTCAGCCAGCACACCATGGTGCTGACCGGGCTCGCGGGCCTGGCCGCCGGTGCCTTCTCGATGGCCGCGGGCGAGTACACCTCCGTCGCCTCCCAGCGCGAGCTGGTCGAGGCCGAGCTGGACGTCGAGCGGCGCGAGCTGCGCAAGCACCCCCAGGACGAGGAGGCCGAGCTGGCCGCCCTCTACGAGGCCCGCGGCGTGGACGCCGGCCTCGCCCGGCAGGTCGCCCGCCAGCTGTCCCGCGACCCCGAGCAGGCCCTGGAGATCCACGCGCGCGAGGAGCTGGGCATCGACCCCTCCGACCTGCCCTCCCCGCTGGTCGCGGCCGTGTCGTCGTTCGGCTCCTTCGCGCTGGGCGCCCTGTTCCCGGTGCTGCCGTACCTGCTGGGCGCGAGCGCGCTGTGGCCGGCCGTGCTGCTGGCGCTCTTCGGGCTCTTCGCGTGCGGTGCGGTGGTGGCCCGGGTGACCGCGCGGACCTGGTGGTACAGCGGCCTGCGCCAGCTCGCCCTCGGCGGCGCCGCGGCCGGTGTGACGTACGTCCTGGGCAGCTGGTTCGGAACGGCCGTAGGATGAGTCGGCCGCTACTTATGCGAGGGGCCGCATAAGTAGCCGTTACTCGCTGGTTTCGATCGCATGACCATCGGGCATGAGCCGTAAGCGCTGGGGGCAATGACGCCCGAGGCGCACCCCTGGAACGGGCGAGGACGCCCTTCCGCCCCCGGACCGACGGACACCGATCTGTCCCCCTCGGTCCCCCACAGCCTTTGTGCCGCCCGGTGCGGCGCCCCGTCGCCACCCCCGCGACGTCCGCATGGTGGAACGGATTATCCCGCTTCCCGAGAATCGCTCCATCATGTAACCTGCACGAAATTTTGCACTCACGCAGAGGGCCAGCGTCGTCCCTCGGCACTGCACATGCCACTTGACGACGACGGGAGAGCCGATGCGTACGCCGCGCCAGCCGTCCCAGCACTCCGCGAACGGCCAGAACTGGTCCTTCATGGATGCTCGCCCTGCTGCGCAGGGTATGTACGACCCCCGCAACGAGCACGACGCGTGCGGCGTCGGTTTCGTGGCCACCCTCACCGGTGAGGCGAGCCACACGCTGGTCGAGCAGGCGCTGACCGTACTGCGCAACCTCGAACACCGTGGCGCCACCGGCTCCGAGCCCGACTCGGGCGACGGCGCCGGCCTGCTCTCCCAGGTGCCCGACGCCTTCTTCCGCGAGGTGGCCGGATTCGAACTGCCCGAGGCGGGCTCGTACGCCGTCGGCATCGCCTTCCTGCCGCCGCAGGACGCCGCCGACGCCGTCTCGCGCATCGAGACGATCGCCGCCGAGGAGGGCCTCACGGTCCTCGGCTGGCGTGACGTCCCCGTCGCCCCCGAACTGCTCGGCGCCACCGCCCGCTCGACGATGCCCGCCTTCCGGCAGCTGTTCGTCGCCGACGGCACCAGCCGGGACATCGCCCTGGACCGCAAGGCGTTCGTGGTGCGCAAGCGCGCCGAGCGCGAGGTCGGCGTCTACTTCCCGTCGCTGTCCGCGCGGACCCTCGTCTACAAGGGCATGCTGACCACCGGCCAGCTGGAGCCCTTCTTCCCGGACCTGTCCGACCGCCGCTTCGCCTCCGCGATCGCGCTCGTGCACTCCCGGTTCTCCACGAACACCTTCCCGTCGTGGCCGCTCGCACACCCGTACCGCTTCGTCGCGCACAACGGTGAGATCAACACCGTCAAGGGCAACCGCAACTGGATGCGTGCCCGCGAGTCGCAGCTGGCCTCCGAGCTGTTGGGGTCCAGCCAGAAGGACCTCGAGCGGATCTTCCCGGTCTGTACGCCGGACGCCTCCGACTCCGCCTCCTTCGACGAGGTCCTGGAGCTGCTGCACCTCGGCGGGCGGTCGCTGCCCCACTCGGTGCTGATGATGATCCCCGAGGCCTGGGAGAACCACGCCTCCCTGGACCCGGCCCGGCGCGCCTTCTACCAGTACCACTCCACGATGATGGAGCCCTGGGACGGCCCCGCCTGCGTCTGCTTCACCGACGGCACCCAGGTCGGCGCCGTACTCGACCGCAACGGCCTGCGCCCCGGCCGCTACTGGGTCACCGACGACGGCCTCGTCGTCCTCGGCTCCGAGGTCGGCGTCCTCGACATCGACCCCGCGAAGGTGGTCCGCAAGGGCCGCCTGCAGCCCGGCCGGATGTTCCTCGTGGACACCGCCGAGCACCGCATCATCGAGGACGAGGAGATCAAGGCCCAGCTCGCGGCGGAGAAGCCGTACGCCGAGTGGCTGGAGGCCGGCGAGATCGAGCTGTCCGACCTGCCCGAGCGCGAGCACATCGTGCACACCCACGCCTCGGTCACCCGCCGCCAGCAGACCTTCGGGTACACCGAGGAGGAGCTGCGCGTCATCCTCGCCCCGATGGCCCGCACCGGCGCCGAGCCGATCGGCTCCATGGGCACCGACTCGCCGATCGCGGCCCTGTCCGAGCGCCCGCGGCTGCTGTTCGACTACTTCACCCAGCTGTTCGCCCAGGTCACCAACCCGCCGCTGGACGCGATCCGCGAGGAACTGGTCACCTCCCTGCGCTCGTCGCTGGGCCCCCAGGGCAACCTGCTGGACCCGACCGCCGCGTCCTGCCGGTCCGTCGTGCTGCCCTTCCCGGTCATCGACAACGACGAGCTGGCCAAGCTCATCCACATCAACGCCGACGGCGACATGCCCGGCTTCAAGGCCGCGACCCTGTCCGGCCTGTACCGGGTGCACGGCGGCGGCGAGGCGCTGGCCGCGCGGATCGAGGAGATCTGCGCCGAGGCCGACGCCGCGATCGAGAACGGCGCCCGGCTGATCGTGCTGTCGGACCGCCACTCCGACGCCGAGCACGCGCCGATCCCGTCGCTGCTGCTCACCGCGGCCGTCCACCACCACCTCATCCGCACCAAGCAGCGCACCCACGTGGGCCTGCTGGTCGAGGCCGGCGACGTCCGCGAGGTCCACCACGTCGCCCTGCTCATCGGCTACGGCGCCGCCGCGGTCAACCCGTACCTGGCGATGGAGTCGGTGGAGGACCTGCTGCGCGCGGGCACCTTCCTGAACGGCCTGGAGACCGAGCAGGCCCTCAAGAACCTGATCTACGCCCTCGGCAAGGGCGTGCTGAAGGTGATGTCCAAGATGGGCATCTCCACCGTCGCCTCCTACCGCGGCGCCCAGGTCTTCGAGGCCGTCGGCCTGGAGCAGTCGTTCGTGGAGAAGTACTTCAGCGGCACCGCCACCAAGATCGGCGGCGTCGGCATCGACGTCGTCGCCAAGGAGGTCGCCGCCCGCCACGCCAAGGCCTACCCGGCCTCCGGCATCGCCCCCGCGCACCGCGCGCTGGACATCGGCGGCGAGTACCAGTGGCGCCGCGAGGGCGAGCCGCACCTGTTCGACCCGGAGACGGTCTTCCGCCTCCAGCACTCCACGCGCACCGCCCGCTACGACATCTTCAAGAAGTACACGGACCGGGTGAACGAGCAGTCCGAGCGCCTGATGACGCTGCGCGGCCTGTTCGGCTTCAAGTCCGACCGCCCCTCGATCCCCGTCGAGGAGGTCGAGCCGGTCTCCGAGATCGTCAAGCGCTTCTCCACCGGCGCCATGTCGTACGGCTCCATCTCCCAGGAGGCGCACGAGACCCTCGCCATCGCCATGAACCAGCTGGGCGGCAAGTCCAACACCGGTGAGGGCGGCGAGGACCCCGAGCGCCTGTACGACCCGGCGCGCCGGTCCGCCATCAAGCAGGTCGCCTCCGGCCGCTTCGGCGTGACCTCGGAGTACCTGGTCAACGCGGACGACATCCAGATCAAGATGGCCCAGGGCGCCAAGCCCGGCGAGGGCGGCCAGCTGCCCGGCCACAAGGTCTACCCGTGGGTCGCCAAGACGCGGCACTCGACGCCGGGCGTCGGTCTGATCTCCCCGCCGCCGCACCACGACATCTACTCCATCGAGGACCTCGCCCAGCTGATCCACGACCTGAAGAACGCGAACCCGCAGGCGCGGATCCACGTGAAGCTGGTCTCCGAGGTCGGCGTCGGCACGGTCGCGGCGGGTGTGTCCAAGGCGCACGCGGACGTGGTGCTCATCTCCGGCCACGACGGCGGCACCGGCGCCTCCCCGCTCACCTCGCTCAAGCACGCGGGCGGCCCCTGGGAGCTCGGCCTCGCCGAGACCCAGCAGACGCTGCTGCTCAACGGCCTGCGCGACCGGATCGTGGTGCAGACCGACGGCCAGCTCAAGACCGGCCGCGACGTGGTCATCGCCGCGCTGCTGGGCGCCGAGGAGTTCGGTTTCGCGACCGCGCCGCTCGTCGTCTCCGGCTGCGTCATGATGCGCGTCTGCCACCTGGACACCTGCCCGGTCGGCATCGCCACCCAGAACCCGGTGCTGCGCGACCGCTTCGCCGGCAAGGCCGAGTACGTGGTGAACTTCTTCCGGTTCATCGCCGAGGAGGTCCGCGAGCTGCTGGCCGAGCTGGGCTTCCGCTCCGTCGAGGAGGCCGTCGGCCACGCCGAGGTGCTGGACGTCGAGCGTGCCGTGGACCACTGGAAGGCCCAAGGCCTGGACCTGGCCCCGCTGTTCCACGTGCCCGCCCTGCCCGAGGGCGCGGTGCGCCACCAGGTCGCCGTCCAGGACCACGGGCTGGAGAAGGCGCTCGACAACGAGCTGATCCGGCTCGCCGCCGACGCGCTGGCCGCCGACGCGGCGCACGACGCCCAGCCGGTGCGCGCCCAGGTCGCCATCCGCAACATCAACCGCACGGTCGGCACCATGCTCGGCCACGAGGTGACGAAGAAGTTCGGTGGCGCGGGCCTGCCCGACGACACCATCGACATCACCTTCACGGGCTCGGCCGGCCAGTCCTTCGGCGCGTTCCTGCCGCGCGGTGTGACGCTGCGCCTGGAGGGCGACGCCAACGACTACGTCGGCAAGGGCCTGTCCGGCGGCCGGATCGTGGTGCGCCCGGACCGGGCCGCCGACCACCTCGCCGAGTACTCGACGATCGCGGGCAACACCATCGGCTACGGCGCGACCGGCGGGGAGCTGTTCCTGCGCGGGCGCACCGGTGAGCGGTTCTGCGTGCGCAACTCCGGCGCGCTGGTGGTCTCCGAGGGCGTGGGCGACCACGGCTGCGAGTACATGACCGGCGGTCACGCGGTGGTGCTCGGCCCGACGGGCCGCAACTTCGCGGCCGGCATGTCCGGTGGCGTCGCCTACGTCATCGACCTCGACCGCGACAACGTCAACGTCGGCAACCTGGAGTCGGTGCGGGAGCTGGACGAGGCCGACCAGCAGTGGCTGCACGAGGTCGTGCGCCGCCACCAGGAGGAGACCGGCTCGACCGTGGCCGGCAAGCTCCTTGCCGAGTGGGACACCGCCGTCCAGCGCTTCAGCAAGATCATCCCCAGTACGTACAAGGCAGTGCTCGCCGCCAAGGACGCCGCCGAGCGAGCCGGTCTCTCCGAGTCCGAGATCACCGAGAAGATGATGGAGGCGGCGATCAATGGCTGACCCGAAGGGCTTCCTGAACCACGGCCGTGAGGTCGCCAAGACCCGTCCCGTCGACGAGCGCGTCAGGGACTGGAACGAGGTCTACGTCCCCGGCTCCCTGCTGCCGATCATCAGCAAGCAGGCCAGCCGGTGCATGGACTGCGGCATCCCGTTCTGCCACAACGGCTGTCCGCTGGGGAACCTCATCCCCGAGTGGAACGACTACGCCTACCGCGAGGACTGGTCGGCCGCGCAGGAACGGCTGCACGCGACCAACAACTTCCCGGAGTTCACCGGCCGTCTGTGCCCGGCCCCCTGCGAGTCGGCGTGCGTGCTCGGCATCAACCAGCCGCCGGTCACCATCAAGAACGTCGAGGTCTCGATCATCGACAAGGCGTGGGAGACCGGGGACGTCGCCCCGCAGATCCCCGAGCGCCTGTCGGGCAAGACCGTCGCGGTCGTCGGCTCGGGCCCGGCGGGCCTGGCCGCCGCCCAGCAGCTGACCCGGGCCGGCCACACGGTCGCGGTGTACGAGCGCGCGGACCGCGTCGGCGGCCTCCTGCGCTACGGCATCCCCGAGTTCAAGATGGAGAAGCGGCACATCAACCGGCGCATCGAGCAGATGCGCGCGGAGGGCACCCGCTTCCGGACCGGTGTCGAGATCGGCCGCGACCTGAAGGCCACGGACCTGAAGAAGCGCTACGACGCGGTCGTCCTCGCCGTCGGCGCGACCACGGCCCGCGACCTGCCGGTGCCCGGGCGCGAGCTCAAGGGCATCCACCAGGCCATGGAGTACCTGCCGCTGGCCAACAAGGTGCAGGAGGGCGACTTCGTGACGCCCCCGATCTCGGCCGAGGGCAAGCACGTCGTGGTCATCGGCGGCGGTGACACCGGCGCCGACTGCGTGGGCACCGCCCACCGCCAGGGCGCGGCCTCCGTCACGCAGCTGGAGATCATGCCCCGCCCGAACGAGGACCGGCACCCGACGAACCAGCCCTGGCCGACCTTCCCGATGCTGTACAAGGTCACCAGCGCCCACGAGGAGGGCGGTGAGCGGGTCTACTCCGTCTCCACCACCCACTTCGAGGGCGACGAGGACGGCAACGTCCAGTGGCTGCACCTGTCCGAGGTGGAGTTCGTCGAGGGCAGGCTGACCCCGAAGCCGGGCACCGAGCGCAAGATCCCCGCGCAGCTGGTCACCCTGGCCATGGGCTTCACCGGCACCGACCGGGAGAACGGCCTGGTCGAGCAGTTCGGCCTGGACCTCGACGAGCGCGGCAACATCGCCCGCGACGGCGACTACCGGACCAACGTGCCGGGCGTGTTCGTCGCCGGTGACGCGGGCCGCGGCCAGTCGCTCATCGTGTGGGCGATCGCGGAGGGCCGCTCGGCCGCCCGCGGCGTCGACCGGTTCCTGACCGGCGCGAGCGACCTGCCGGCCCCCATCCGCCCGACGGACCGCTCCCTGATGGTCTGAGGCCCCCAGAACGTCCCGTACAACGGCGTACGGAACACCCGGCGCCTGCCCCCTGTCCCCGACCGGACGACCGGGCAGGCGCCACGCCTTTTCCGCCGCCCGTGGCCGGTTCCTGTGGCAGGTTGGGCACCGGCACGGCCGGTGGGGCCGGCGGCGGACGACCGGGGCGGCGCGCGCCGTCCGGTGGCGAAGGGGTGGGGTCATGGCGGCGATCAGTCTCAGCAAGGTGGAGGAGACCGCGCCGGCGCTGGTCGACCTGTACAAGTCCGCCGCGGTCAGCCTCACCAAGCACCAACTGACCGGGGAGCGGGCCGCCGTGTACCTGGTGGTCGACCACTCCGGCTCCATGCGGCCCTACTTCCGTGACGGCAGCGTGCAGGCGCTCGCCGACCGGGTGCTGGGACTGTCCGCCCACCTGGACGACGACGGGCGGGTGCCCGTGGTGTTCTTCTCCACCGGGATCGATGCCGTGAGCGAGATCGCGCTCGACGACCACGAGGGGCGGGTCGCGCGGATCGCCACCGGCCTCGGGCACATGGGCAGGACCAACTACCACCTGGCGATGGACGCGGTCATCGACCACTACCTCGACAGCGGCGCCACCGCGCCCGCCCTGGTGGTCTTCCAGACCGACGGAGGCCCGACGAGCAAGCTCGCCGCCGAGCGCTACCTGTGCAAGGCCTCGACGCTGCCGCTGTTCTGGCAGTTCATCGGCTTCGGCGACCCGGGCAGCCGCCAGTTCGACTTCCTGCGCACGCTCGACGAACTGCCCGTGCCGGCCCGGCGGACCGTCGACAACGCCGGCTTCTTCCACGCCGGTCCCCACCCCCGCGCGGTGTCCGACGCCGACCTGTACGACCGCCTGCTGGGCGAGTTCCCGCGGTGGCTGAGGGCCGCGCGGGCCCGGGGGATCGTCAGCGGGTGAGGGCGGGCGGGACAGCCCGTCAGTGCAGACCTGCCCTTGAGGCCCTGGCGGTCGGCCGGTGTCAGGTGTCGCAGTCCAGGACCGTGTGGCACAGGCCGCATCGTGCTCGTATCCGGCCCCGGACGGGGACCCGGACGCGTGCGTGGCAGGTCGGGCAGGGGAACGTCACGCGGAGGGGGCCGGGGGAGTCCGGCGTGAACGTGTACGGGGCGTCCGGTGCCGGGTGGTCCCGGGCGTGGCGGCGGTCGTGCGCGTAGCGCCGTCGGCCCGCCCAGCCCGCCGCCGTCAGCGGAGGCCGGCACGCGTCGGAGCGGGCCCGCTCCAGCCCCCGTCCGTACGCCTCGTAGGCCTGCGGACTGGTGAACCAGGCCGACGGGTCCTCCCCGAACACCAGCGACCGCTTCGCCAGGACGTACCCGAACTCCTCCGGCGTGAGGTAGCCCAGCTTCTGGGAGGACACCCCGTCCTCCCGGAACGCGTCGAGGAGCAGCCAGCCCGCGCCCAGGTACGTCGTGGCCGTGTCGGTGAGGATCTCGTTGTCCCGGGTGCCGGGGAAGGAGAGGTCCACCCGGTGCAGGTACACGTGCGCGATCTCGTGCGCCAGGGCCGCGCCGATGTCCCGCCGATGGGTGCGGAACCGGTCGTTCAGCTCGACGAAGTACTCGGGGCCCGCGGTGAGTTCGATGTTCGCCGCGTGCTCCATGCGCCGGAAGCCGACGACCAGCCGGGCGTCCGGCAGCCGGTAGTGCCGCACCAGCTCGCGCGCCACCCGCTGCGCGCCCAGGTACAGGTCGTCGGTGTCGCAGAACGCCACGTCCACCGGCGCCACACTGGTGTCGAACGCGTGGATGGTGTCGTAGGACAGCCGCTTGTACAGCGCGGTGATCGCCGCCCGCACCGTCTCCAGGTGGGGGTAACCGCGCTCCACCGGTCCGCCGTTCGCCACGCCCGCACCCCCAAGCCAGCCGTGCACCCGCTTTCCACTCTACGGCGACGCACTAGGGTGAACGCCCATGACCACCAGCACCACCGGAACCGGTGACGTCGATCCGGCCGTGCGCGAGGAGCTCGCGCGACTGCGGGACAGCATCGACAACATCGACGCGGCCGTCGTCCACATGCTCGCCGAGCGCTTCAAGTGCACGCAGCAGGTCGGCCACCTCAAGGCCCGCCACCAGCTGCCGCCCGCCGACCCGGCGCGCGAGGCCCGGCAGATCGCCCGGCTGCGCTCGCTCGCCGAGAGCGCCAAGCTGGACCCGGCCTTCGCTGAGAAGTTCCTCAATTTCATCATCGCCGAGGTGATCCGCCACCACGAGCGGATCGCCGACGACGCGCTCGGCACCTCACCGGTCACCGGCGGCTGACCTGGAGTGATCCGCCGGGCGGGGCGCGGGGGAGGCACGGGCGGGGCACCGTCGGAAACCGGCCGCGGCGCGCACCGGTCGTGAGCCGGCGGGCACCCACCGTCAGGGGGGCGACGTAAGCTGGTGGTCCTGCCGCGGGAGGGACGTGGGCCATGCCGTCGGATGCCAGGATCCTCATCGTCGACGACCACCGGGACACGCGGTACGCGCTGGAGAGCGCGCTCGCCCCGCTGGGCCACCGGCTGTGCTGTGTCGCCGGCGGCGACGAGGCCCTCAAGGAGGTGCTGCGCGGCCGGGTCGGGCTGGTCCTGCTCGATGTGTGCATGCCCGACGTGGGCGGCCTGGACGTGGTGCGCTACCTGCGCCGCCTGGAGCAGACCCAGCACATCCCCGTCGTGCTGCTCACCGGCTTCGGCCTCGACCCTGCGCTGACCTCGGCCGCCTTCGACCTCGGCGTCGCCGACCTGCTGCCCAAGCCGGTCGACCCCGGGTCCCTGCGCACCAAGGTCCGCTACCTGTACGACGCCCACCAGCGCCGCCTGGCCCTGGAGCGGGAGGTCCGCGGACTGCGCGCCCTGGTCGAGGCCGGCACCGCGCCCGGCCGCGGCCCGGACGACCCGCGCACCGCCGTGCAGGCCCTGTCCCGCCCGGACGACCCGTGCACCGCCGTGCAGGCCGTGCCCCGCCCGGACGCCCGCGTCCCCACCCAGCGCGACGCGGCCCGGCGGGACGCGGAGCGGCGCGACACGGTCTGAGGGCACCCCGCCGCGCCCGCTCCCGCGCCCCGCCGCGCCCGCTCCCGCGCCCCGCCGTGCCCGGCTCCCGCGCGGGAAGGGACATAGCGCGCGTACCGGTCCGGCCCTGTGCCCGGACCACACCATCAGGCAGCATGTCGTCCATGTCCGTACTGACGCGCGACGAAGCGCAGACCCGTGCCCAGCTCCTCGACGTCCACCGCTACACCATCGAGCTCGACCTGACCGGCGGTGACGAGACCTTCGCCTCGTCGACCGTCATCCGGTTCACCGCGCGCACGGGCGCGGACACCTTCGTCGAGCTCAAGCCCGCCGAGCTGCACTCCGCGAGCCTCGACGGCCAGCCGCTGGACCCCGGGGCCCTGGACGGCAACCGCCTGCCGCTGGAGGGCCTCAGGGCGGGCGAGCACGAGCTGCGCGTCGAGGCGACCATGCGCTACTCCCGCACCGGCGAGGGCATGCACCGCTTCACCGACCCCACCGACGGCGAGACCTACCTCTACACCCAGCTGTTCATGGAGGACGTCCAGCGCGTCTTCGCCGCCTTCGACCAGCCCGACCTCAAGGCCGTCTTCGAGCTCACGGTGAAGGCCCCCGAGGGCTGGAGCGTCCTCGCCAACGGCGTCACCGAGCACCTGGGCGACGGCACGTGGCGGGCCGCGGCCACCCCGCTGATCTCCACCTACCTGGTCGCCGTCGCCGCCGGCCCCTGGCACTCCGTGCGCACCGAGCACCGCGGGCTGCCCTTCGGCCTGCACTGCCGCCGCTCCCTCGCGCCCCACCTCGACGCGGACGCCGACGAGCTGTTCGAGATCACCCGGCAGTGCTTCGACCGCTACCACGAGAAGTTCGAGGAGCCCTACCCGTTCGACTCCTACGACCAGGCGTTCGTCCCCGAGTTCAACGCCGGCGCCATGGAGAACCCGGGCCTGGTCACCTTCCGCGACGAGTTCGTCTACCGCTCCGCCGTCACCGACACCGAGCGGCAGACCCGCGCCATGGTGGTCGCCCACGAGATGGCCCACATGTGGTTCGGCGACCTCGTCACCCTGCGCTGGTGGGACGACATCTGGCTGAACGAGTCGTTCGCCGAGTACATGGGCTACCAGACCCTCACCGAGGCCACCCGCTTCACCGACCCGTGGACCGAGTTCGGCGTCGTCCGCAAGCCCTGGGGCTACGACGCCGACCAGCGCCCCTCCACCCACCCGGTGGCCCCCGACGCCGTCCCCGACACCGCCTCCGCGATGCTCAACTTCGACGGCATCTCCTACGCCAAGGGCGCCTCCGCGCTGCGCCAACTGGTCGCCTGGCTCGGCGAGAAGGACTTCCTCGCCGGCATCAACGTGCACTTCGCCCGGCACCGGTTCGGCAACGCGGCCCTCGCCGACTTCATCGACTCCCTCGCCTCCGCCACCGACCGCGACGTCCACGCCTGGGCCGACGCGTGGCTGCGCACCACCGGCGTCGACACGCTCGTCCCCACCGTCAGCGGCACCAACGGCGACCGCCTGCTCACCGTGGAGCGCACCGGCAGCCGCCCGCACCGCATCTGCGTCGGCCTGTACGACCAGGACCTCTCCGACGAGGGCCGGCTGGTGCTGCGCGAGCGCGTCGAGGTGGACGTGCCGCAGAGCGCGCCGCAGCCGATCGGCAAGAAGCCCGCGCTGCTGCTGCTCAACGACGGCGACGTCACCTACGCCAAGATCCGCTTCGACGCGGACTCCTTCGAGGCGGTCCGCACCGGCCTGTGCGGGCTGCCCGACCCGCTGACCCGCGCCGTCGTCTGGAGCGCCCTGCGCGACGCCGTCCGCGACGGGGAGCTGGCGCCCGCCGCCTACCTGGAGGTCGCCCGCACCCACCTGCCGCACGAGCGCGACCTCGCCCTCGTCCAGGGCGTCCTGTCCTTCGCCACCGGGCAGATCGCCGACCGGTACGTGGCCCCCGAGGACCGTCCGGCCGCGCTCGCCGGGCTCGCCGCGCTGTGCCGGGACCTCATCCGGCGCACCGAGGACGGCGACGACCCCGGCCTGCGGCTGATCGCCGTGCGCCACTTCATCGACGTGGCCGCGCACCCCGACACGATCGCCGCCTGGCTGGCCGACGGCATCGTGCCCGGTGGCCCGGAGCTCGACCCCGACCTGCGCTGGCGCGTCCTCGGCCGGCTCGCCGTACTGGGCGCGACCGACGAGGCCGCCGTCGCCGCCGAGCTGGAGCGCGACCCGTCCGCCACCGGACAGGAGGGCGCCGCCCGGTGCCGCGCGGCGCTGCCGGACGCCGGGGCCAAGAAGCGCGCCTGGGAGGCGATGTTCGTCCGGGACGACCTGTCCAACTACCTCTTCACGGCCACCGCGCAGGGCTTCTGGCAGCCCGAACAGGCCGAGCTGCTCCGGCCGTACGTGGCGCGCTTCTACGACGACGCCGTCGGCCTGGCCGCCCGCCGGGGCACCGCGATGGCCGAGGCGGCCGGCCGCTGGGCGTTCCCGGCCCACGCGGTGGACGAGGAGACCCTGCGGCTGGGCGAGGCGTGCCTGGCCCGGGACGAGGCCACCCCGGCGCTGCGCCGCAAGCTGGTCGACCAGCTCGACGACCTGTCCCGCGCGCTGCGGGTCCGCACGACGTCGGTCTGACCCCTCCCGCCGCTCGATACGGGGCACGGCCACCCGGCCGTGCCCCGTCCTCTATCCCGGTCGTGCCCCCGAGGGGTGCCCCACGTGCGGCAGTACCCCCTTTCGGGTTCTGATCGCCGGGGTTCGCGGGCGCGGTGGCGTGTGATGCGTACACGCTGGAAGCGTCCGTACGTGTCGCCCCCGGGAGGACGACCATGAGCACGCCGCCGCTCGCCTCGGGCCCCGAAGGCACCCGCGCCCTACGGGCGTTGCTCGGCGTCGTGCTGGACGCGCTCGCCGCGGGGGACCGCGCGCGGGGCGGCCCGCTGCCCGCGGGCGGTCCCGGGGCCGTCGACGCCCGGGTCGGGGACGCGCTGGGGGACGTCCTGCCCGAGGACGGCGACCCCGACGCGCTCGCCACGCTGGTGCGGGTGCTCGCCGAGGGCGCCGCCGACCCGGCCGACGCACTGTGCGCGGCCCACCTGCACTGCCCGCCGCTCGCCGTCGCGGTCGCCGCCGACCTCGCCGCGGGCGCGCTCAACCCCTCCCTGGACTCCTGGGACCAGGCCCCGGCCGCCTCCGCACTGGAGGCACGGGTCACCCGGGCCCTCGCCCGGCACGCTGGCCTCGCCGACGCCCTGGTCACCACCGGCGGCACCGAGTCCAACCAGCTCGCCCTGCTGCTCGCCCGCGAACGCCACGGGCCCGGTCTGCGCCTGGTGCACGGCGCCAACGCCCACCACTCCCTGCCGCGGGCCGCCTGGCTCCTCGGCCTGCCGGAGCCGGTGGTCGTGCCCGCCCCGGCCGGCCTGCTGGACCCGGCCGCCCTGGACGCGGCCCTCACCACGCTGCCCGGCCCCGTGCTCGTCGCCGCGACCGCGGGCACCACCGACGCCGGCCTGATCGACCCGCTGCCCGCCGTCGCCGCCCGGTGCGCCGCCCACGGCGCCCGCCTGCACGTCGACGCGGCCTACGGGGGCGGCCTGTTGTTCAGCGAGCGGCACCGCGCCAAGCTGGCCGGGCTCGACGCCGCCGACACCGTCACCCTCGACCTGCACAAGCTCGGCTGGCAGCCGGTCGCCGCCGGCCTGCTCGCGGTCCGCGACCCGGACGACCTCGCCGCACTCCACCAGCGCGCCGACTACCTCAACGCCGACGACGACACTGGGGCCGGCCTGCCCGACCTCCTCGGGCGGTCCCTGCGCACCAGCCGCCGCCCCGACGTCCTGAAGATCGCCGTCACGCTGCGGACCCTGGGCCGCGGCGGACTCGGCGCCCTCGTGGACCGGGTGTGCGCCCTCGCCGAGGAGCTCGCCGGCCAGGTCGCCGCCCGGCCCGGCCTCGACCTGTGCGCGCCGCCCGTGATCAGCACCGTGCTGTTCCGGCCCGCGCGGGCCACGGACGACGCCGTCGCCGCCGTACGCCGCACCCTGCTCGCCGACGGCCGCGCCGTCCTCGGCCGGGCCCGCCACGACGGCCGGCTCTGGCTCAAGACCACCCTCCTCAACCCCCACACCCGGCCCGCCGACCTGGCCGGACTCCTCGACCTGGTGGAAGGAAGCACCCCCAGATGATCCGCACCCCGGACCCGTCCCCCGTCCCGGACCCGTCCCCCGTCCCGGACCCGTCACCCGCCCCGGCGGCCCCGCGCAGCACCCCCGACCGCCCCCGTGACCTCGTCGGCATCGGCATCGGGCCCTGCAACCTCTCCCTCGCCGCCCTCGCCCAGCCGCTCGCCGAACTCGACGCCGTGTTCTACGAACAGCGCCCCGGCTTCGACTGGCACCCCGGGCTCCTGCTCGACGACGCCCGGGTGCAGGTGCCCTTCCTCGCCGACCTGGTCACGCTCGTCGACCCGGCCAGCCCCTGGACGTTCCTCAACCACCTCAGGTCCCGCGACCGGCTCTTCCCGTTCTACTTCGCCGAGCGCTTCCACCTGCACCGCGCCGAGTACGACGCCTACTGCCGCTGGGTCGCCCGGAACCTGCCCGGACTGCACTTCCGCCACCAGGTCGACGCCGTGCGCTGGAACCCCGAACGCGAGGTGTTCGAGGTGGACTTCACCCAGCTCGACGCCGACGGCGAGGCCGAGGCCCTGGGGCGCACCTACACCCGCAACGTCGTCCTCGGCGTCGGCACCGAGCCCTACGTGCCCGAGCCGCTGCGCCCCCTGGTGAACGCGCCCGGGGCGCCCGTCGTGCACGCCGCCGACTACCTCGCCCACCGTGAGGCGATCCTCGCGGCGGGGCACGTCACCGTCGTCGGCTCCGGCCAGAGCGGTGCCGAGGTCTTCCTGGACCTGCTGCGCCGCCGCCCTGCGGGCCGCGAGGCGCTGCACTGGATCGGCCGCACCGAGGCGTTCGCGCCCATGGAGTACTCCAAGCTCGGCCTGGAGCACTTCACGCCCGACTACACCCGCTACTTCCACGCCCTGCCCGAAGCCGTGCGGGACCGGCTGGTGGCCGCCCAGTGGCAGCTGCACAAGGGCGTCGACGCGGGCACCCTGGCCGCCGTCCACGACGAGCTGTACCGGCGCAGCCTGCACGGCGGCTGGCCCGACGCCGTCCTCACCCCCGGCGTCCGCGTGCGCACCGCGGGCCGCCTGGCCACCACCAAGGTCGAACTGCACCTGGAACACGTCCAGCAGGACAGCCGGTCCCGGCTCACCACCGACGCCGTCGTCCTGGCCACCGGCTACCGCGAACGCCCCCTGGAGGGCGTCCTGGCCGGCCTCGACCCGTACCTGCGCCGTGACGGCGCCGGACGCCCGCGCGTGGACGAGGAGTTCCGGCTGGTGCTGGACGCGTCCGTCACCGGTGCGGTGTTCGTCCAGAACGCCGAGCGGCACACCCACGGCGTCGGCGCCCCCGACCTCGGACTCGCCGCCTGGCGCAGCGCGACCATCCTCAACACCCTGACCGGCAAGGAGACCTACCCCCTGCCCGGCCGTACGGCCTTCACCACCTTCGGCCTGGACCCGCACCCGCGCGTCCCGCCGCAGGGCGCGAAGGCCCCGGCCCTCACCCCGCTGACCGACGGCCGGTAGCGCCCGGCCGGACCCGGGCGACGGCCACGCCCGACGACCGTGGTCGTCGTGGCCGCCGCCCGGCCTCGTCACCCCCGCTTCGGCTAGAAGACCGGCGTGCCGTTGCGCGTGAGCTTCCAGTCCACCGACGCGAAGTCCTTCGGGTCCAGCACGCCCTTGGCGGTGACCCACTCGGCGATCCGGGTGCGGATCTCCGTGGACTCCGACCACAGCTCCTGCGCCGAGGCGACGTACGGGAACGCGCCGCCGCCGTTGGCACGGTAGTTGTTCACCGCCAGCACGAACTGCTGCGCGTCGTCCAGCGGTGCGCCGGCGAACGTCAGGTTCTTGATGCGGGACCCGGCCGGCTGGGCGATGTCGATGTCGTACGACAGACCCGACACGTAGTCGTAGTTGTAGTCCGGGCGGCCGCCGGAGTTGGTCAGCTTCTCCACGTCGACCACCACGTCCGCGGGCGTCTGCACGAAGTACTGCGCGGAGTACTCCAGGTACGCCCGCACCTGCGCGCCGGTCATCAGCTTGGCGACCAGCGTGTTGTCGTACACGTACAGGCCGGACAGGTCCCGGATGGTCACGTCGCCGGCCGGGATCTCCGAGGTGCGGGAGAACGGCGAGGCCTGCGCGATCACCGGCAGCGAGGCGTACGCGGTGCCGGCCAGGGCCGCCTTGACCACGTCCTCCTGCACCTTGGTGATCAGGTCGATGATCGGGGCGTCCTTGTAGCGGGCCTCGACGGTGGTGAGGGTCGCGGTGGCGGTGCCCACGACCTGGTTGACGTACGCGACGACCTTGGCGTGCTCGTCGCCCAGCAGCCGGGTGATGCGCGGGTCGTCGGCGACCGCGTTGGAGTTGAGCACCTTCGCCGAGACCGACTCCACGCTCCAGCGGCCCTTGTCGAAGACCAGCTCGACGTCGAACAGCGACAGCCGCTCGGCGAACGCCAGCGGCTCGGACAGCACGACCGTCCGGCCCGTCTTCTCGTTGACGACCTTCAGCTCCGGGATCTCCAGGTGCGCGTGGCCGACCAGGATCGCGTCGATGTCCGGGACCAGCCGGGCGACGTTGGCGGCCGCGTTCTCCACGTACGGCACCTGGTCGCCGTACGACGACGTCCCCGAGGTGCCCGAGTGCGCCGAGACCACGACCACGTCCGCGCCGAGCGACTTCAGCTTGGGCACCCACTTCGCGGCCTGCTCCTCCAGGCCCTCGAACTTCAGCTTGCCCTGCACGTACGCCTTGTCCCAGATCGCGATGCCCGGGTTGGTCAGGCCCAGCACGCCGACCTTGACCGGCTTGGCCCCCGGCACGTGGAACGTCTTGATGAAGTAGGGCGGGAAGGCGGGCTTCAGCGTCTTGGCGTCGACCGCGTTGGCGCCGAGCAGCGGGAAGTCCAGCTGGTCCTCGAAGGTGCGCAGGGTCTCGATGCCGTAGTTGAACTCGTGGTTGCCGAGCGCCGCCGCGTCGTAGCCGATGGCGTTCATCGCCTGGGCCATCGGGTGCACCGGGCCGCCCTGCGCGGTGATCGGGTCGACCTTGGCGTAGTAGTACGTCAGCGGGGTGCCCTGGATCGTGTCGCCGGCGTCCAGCAGCAGCGTGTTGCGGCGGCCCTTCTCGGCGCGCACCTGGTTCACCAGGGTGGAGATCCGGGCCAGGCCCTGCGCGTTGCCCGCGGCGTCCTTGTACTCCGCGTCCTTGAAGTAGTCCCAGTTGAAGACGTGACCGTGCAGGTCGGTCGTGCCCATCACGGTCAGCGCGTACCGCTTGGGCCGCTTGGGCCCCTTGCCGGCCGGCCCGTCCGCGGCCTGCGCCGCCGGAGCCGCGGCCGCGCCCGCGATCGCCACCCCCGCCCCGGTCGCGGCGGTCTTCGTCAGGAACTTCCGGCGGTTCAGGGGCATGTCTGGGGCTCCTCGGGCGAACGGTACGACGCGCGTAGATCAGCGCGCGTAGATTCTGACCCGTGCATGACCGGCCGCAACAGGTCCACGAGGTTGCGATCTGGTGACCTGTCTCACCCGGACGGGCGAGAAACAGCCGGAAAGCGGTGTCGGAAATGCTCATCGGAGCGCCCGTCCGCACAATTCAACACTTGTCAATCACCTTTCATCGAGCGGTGGTTGAGTCGTCATGTGCGACCAATTCCCTACCCGGCGGTAAGGCCTAGGCTCGACTCATGCGCCGAGCAAAGATCGTCTGTACCCTGGGCCCCGCCACCGATTCGTACGACCAGATCAAAGCGCTGGTCGACGCCGGAATGGACGTAGCCCGCTTCAACCTCAGCCACGGCCTGTACGCCGAACACGAGGAGCGCTACCGGCACGTCCGCAAGGCCGCCGACGAAACCGGCCGCAGCGTCGGTCTCCTCGCCGATCTTCAGGGCCCGAAGATCCGCCTCGGCCGCTTCGCCGAAGGCCCCGTACTCCTTGAACGCGGGGACGCCTTCACCATCACCGTGGAACCCGGTGTGGAGGGCGACCGGCGGCGCTGCGGCACCACCTACACCGGCCTGGCCGGCGACGTCGGCGCCGGGGAGCGCATCCTCGTCGACGACGGCAAGGTCTGCCTGGAAGTGACCTCCGTCGACGGCCCGCACGTGCACACCGAGGTCGTCGAGGGCGGCGTGGTCTCCGACCACAAGGGCCTCAACCTGCCCGGGGTCGCCGTCTCGGTGCCCGCCCTGTCCGGCAAGGACGAGGCGGACCTGCGCTGGGCGCTGCGCACCGGCTTCGACGTCATCGCACTGTCCTTCGTGCGCAGCGGCCGCGACATCGAGGACGTCCACCGGATCATGGACGAGGAGGGGCGCCGGCTGCCGGTCATCGCCAAGGTCGAGAAGCCGCAGGCCGTCGAGGCCGTCGAGGACATCGTCGCCGCGTTCGACGGCATCATGGTCGCCCGCGGCGACCTCGGCGTCGAGATGCCCCTGGAGCAGGTGCCCGTCGTCCAGAAGCGCGCGATCAAGCTCGCCAGGCGCAACGCCAAGCCGGTGATCGTGGCCACCCAGATGCTCGACTCCATGATCGAGAACAGCCGCCCCACCCGCGCCGAGGCAAGCGACGTCGCCAACGCGGTCCTCGACGGCACGGATGCGGTGATGCTCTCGGGCGAGACCAGCGTGGGCAAGTACGCGATCGAGACGGTCCGCACCATGGCGAAGATCGTCGAGGCCGCCGAGGAGGACATGCTCGCCAAGGGCCTGCCGCCGCTGACCGACCGCAACAAGCCCCGCACCCAGGGCGGCGCGGTGGCGCGGGCGGCCGCCGAGATGGGCGACTTCCTGGGGGCGAAGTTCCTGGTCGCGTTCACCCAGTCCGGTGACACCGCCCGCCGGCTGTCCCGCTACCGCTCGCCGATCCCGCTGCTGGCCTTCACCCCGGATCCGGCCACCCGCTCCCAACTGAGCCTGTCCTGGGGCGTGGAGACCTTCCTCGGCCCGCACGTCGACTCCACGGACGCGATGGTCGACCAGGTGGACGAACTGCTGCTGAAGTACGGCCGCTGCGCCCAGGGCGACGTCGTGGTCATCACGGCCGGTTCCCCGCCCGGTGTCTCCGGCTCCACGAACCTCGTCCGCGTGCACCACATCGGCGAGGACGACGCGCCGAAGTGAGCGGGACACCTGGACACGAGAAAAGGGCCCCCCTTTTCGGAGGGGCCCTTTTCCTTTTCCGGCGGCCGCTGTCGGCGCACAGAAAAGGGTGACCTTGGATTCCTAAGAAAAGTACCCCGGGTCGGATTCGAACCGACGCTGGATGGTGTTTGAGACCATTGCCTCTACCGCTGGGCTACCGGGGCCCCCTTCAAAACGAAGGACGACGGCTACCCGCCGTGTCCCCACCTTACCGTAGCTGGGTAGGCTCTTGTCAGCAGTACCCCTGCCCTGAACGAGGAGCCCCCGTGACCGCCGAGTCGCCCCAGCCCGTAGACGCGCCCGACGACGACAAGTCGCACGTGCCTCCGCTGACGACCCGAGTCGTCATCGCCGAGGACGAGGCCCTGATCCGCCTCGACCTCAAGGAAATGCTGGAGGAGGAGGGCTACACGGTCGTCGGCGAGGCCGGTGACGGTGAGCAGGCCGTGGAGCTCGCCCGCGAGCACCGGCCCGACCTCGTCATCCTCGACGTGAAGATGCCCAAGCTCGACGGCATCTCGGCGGCCGAGCAGATCGCCGAGGACCGCATCGCCCCGGTGCTGATGCTCACCGCGTTCTCCCAGCGCGACCTGGTCGAGCGGGCCCGCGACGCCGGCGCCATGGCCTACCTGGTCAAGCCCTTCAGCAAGAGCGACGTCGTGCCCGCCATCGAGATGGCCGTCTCCCGCTTCACCGAGCTGAAGGAGCTGGAGAAGGAGGTCGCCGACCTCTCCCAGCGCCTGGAGACCCGCAAGCTGGTGGACCGCGCCAAGTCGATCCTGCAGACCGAGTACGGCCTGACCGAGCCGGCCGCCTTCCGCTGGATCCAGAAGACCTCGATGGACCGGCGCATGTCGATGCAGCAGGTCGCCGAGGCCGTCATCCAGGACGCCGAGGAGAAGAAGGCGTCCAAGGGCTGAGCGCCCGCCCCGCGCACGGCCGAGGCCCGCGCCCCCCTCCTGCGGGGGACGCGGGCCTCGTCGTGTCGGGTCAGTCCTCGCCCAGGTAGGCCTTGCGGACCGACTCGTCGTGCAGCAGGTCCCGGCCCGTGCCGGACAGGACGATGCTGCCGACCTCCATGACGTGGCCGTGGTCGGCCAGCGACAGGGCGGCCTGGGCGTTCTGCTCGACCAGCAGGATCGTCGTGCCGCCGGACTTCAGCTCGGCGATCGTCGCCATGATCTTCTGCATCATGATCGGCGACAGGCCCATGGACGGCTCGTCCAGCATCAGCAGCTTGGGCTGGGACATCAGGGCGCGCCCCATGGCCAGCATCTGCTGCTCACCGCCCGAGAGGGTGCCCGCGGCCTGCCGGCGCCGTTCGCCGAGGATCGGGAACAGGTCGTAGGCGCGCTGGATGTCCTTCTCGATGCCCGGCTTGTCGTTGCGCAGGAACGCGCCGAGGCGCAGGTTGTCCTCGATCGTCATGCGCGGGAAGATGTGCCGCCCCTCGGGGGAGTGGGCGAGGCCCAGCGACACGATCTGGTGCGGGGGCACCTTCTTCAGCGAACGGCCCTCGAAGCGGATCTGCCCGCCGACCGGCTTGAGCAGGCCGGAGAGGGTGCGCAGGGTCGTGGTCTTGCCCGCGCCGTTGGTGCCGATGAGGGTGACCACCTCACCGGCCTCGACCTTGAACGAGATGCCCTTGACGGCCTCGATCTTGCCGTAGGCGACCCGCAGGTCCTCGACTTCGAGCAGTGCGGTCATCGGTCGTTCTCCTTGCCGGGCACGGCGTCCGTCACGGTGTCGGCCTGCGCCTCGGCGGCCTCGACCTCGGCGACCTCGGCCACGCCGGGGTCGTTCTCGAAGGGCTCACCGAGGTACGCGGCGACGACCCGCTCGTCGCCCTGGACGGTGGCGCTGTCGCCCTCGACGAGCTTCTGGCCCTGGACGAGCACGGCGACGCGGTCGCACAGGTTGAAGATGAACCGCATGTCGTGCTCGATGACGAGCACCGCGATGCCCATGTCGCGGATCGCGAAGACCAGTTCCTCGGTGGCCCGGGTCTCCTGCGGGTTCATGCCCGCGGTGGGCTCGTCCAGCAGGAGCAGGCCCGGCTCGCTGGCCAGGGCGCGGGCGATCTCCAGCTTGCGCTGCTCGCCGTAGGGCAGGTTGCGGGCCAGGTGCTCCGCCTTGCCCGCGAGCCCCACGAACTCCAGGAGCTCCATGGCGCGGGCGCGGGAGGCGGCCTCGGCCCGGTGGAAGCCGGGGCCCCGCAGCAGGGCGGACCAGAGCCCCTCCTTGGTGCGGGTGTGCCGGCCGACGAGGACGTTCTCCAGGACCGTCATGTTCGCGAACAGACGGATGTTCTGGAAGGTCCGGGCGATGCCGGCCGCGGTCACCTTGAAGGACTTCGGCGGCAGGACGGCGCCCTTGTAGCGGACCTCGCCCTCGGTGGGGATGTACAGGCCGGTCAGGCAGTTGAAGAAGGTCGTCTTGCCCGCGCCGTTGGGGCCGATGAGCCCGACGATCTCACCGGCGTTGACGGTGAGGTCGACGTTGCGCACGGCGGTGAGGCCGCCGAAGCGCATGGTCACGCCGCGGGCGTCGAGGACGGTCTCGCCGGGCACGGCGGCGCCGGGTGCGGTGTCCCTGGTGGTGGTGTCGGTGGTCATGGTGGTCAGGCCCCTGCCTTGGTGAGGACGGCGGGTGCTTCCGTCTCTTCGTGGAATTCCAGCTGGCGGCGGCGGTTGGGGATGAGGCCTTCCGGACGGAACCGCATCAGCAGGACGAGCGCGAGACCGAAGGCGAGGAGCTGGTAGTTGCCGAGGAACTGGAGCTTGGCCGGGATCAGGTAGAGCAGCGCGGCACCGACGAGCGGGCCGGAGATGGTGCCCATGCCGCCGAGCACGACGGCCGCCAGCAGGAAGGCCGAGTTGGGCGGCACGACGTGGGCGAACTGGTACTGCTCCGGCGTCACGGTGTAGGTGACGTGCGCCTGGACCGAACCGGCGAGGCCGGCCAGGCAGGCGCCGAGGGCGAACGCGATCAGCTTCACGCGGAAGCCGTTGATGCCCATGGCGAGGGCCGCCGTCTCGTCCTCGCGGATGGCGATCCAGGCCCGGCCGATGCGCGAGTCGCTGCTGCGCCGGAAGACCACGACCACGATCAGCGTGATCAGCAGCATCAGCAGGAAGTAGTTGGCGAAGCGCGCCAGCGTGAAGCCGAGGATCGTGTGTTCCTGGCCGAAGTCGAAGCCGAGGATGTCCAGGTTCGGGATGGACGAGATGCCGTTCGAGCCGTTGGTGACGTCCGGGCCGGAGGTGCCGTCCATGTTCAGCACGGTGATGCGGAAGATCTCACCGAAGCCGAGGGTGACGATGGCCAGGTAGTCGCCGCGCAGCCGGAGCGTCGGGGCACCGATGATGACGCCGAAGATCATGGCGACCACGGCACCGCACAGCGCCGACGCCCAGAACGGCCACTGCACGTGCAGCGGGGACGAGGGCGACCCGGAGACCAGGGCGGAGGTGTAGGCACCGACGCCGAGGAAGGCGACGTAACCCAGGTCGAGGAGGCCGGCGAGGCCGACGACGATGTTCAGGCCGAGGGCGACGGTGGCGAAGATCAGGATGTAGACGCCGATCGTCGCGTACTGGTCGTCGGACTGGGTGAAGGGGAACAGCGCCGCGGCCACGAAGGCGCTGATCATGGTGAGGGTGCGGTGCCGGGCTGTGATCGCCGAGACCCGGGCCACGAGCCCGGCCTTGGCGAGGGCTCCGAAGCCGAAGCCGACGATGATCAGGAAGCCGATGAACTGCTGGTCGTACTCGGTGCCGATGCCGTACGTGAAGACGATCAGGCCGACCGCCATGACGGCGACGATGACCAGGATGTCGACGAAGGCGGGCCGCTGGGGGGCCGGGCCGGGGCTCTTGGCGGCCACGGAGGCCTTGACGACGGCCCAGTTCTGGCGCCGGTGGTGCTTGAACTGCTCCCAGGACGTGTCCTCGGGGTCGATGGGCTCGGGCTCCGGCCAGGTGAAGGGCAGGGCGAGGACACCGACGAGGGCGACCAGGGTGGCGAGGGCGACGACGTAGGCGCCCGGTTCGAGGTTGACGACACCGCCCAGTTCGGCGCTGATGTCGACGACCGTGTACCAGGCCGTCGCGAACGTGCCGAGGACGGCGAGCTTCAGCGCGGCGTCGGCGGAGCCGGGGAAGAGCCGGCCGAGGCCCCACAGGCCGTACGAGGCGAGCCCGAGCAGGACGCTGAGCAGGCCGCCGATGAGGACCAGGACCTGCAGGCCGCCCGGGTAGCCGTAGACGGTGAGGTCGCCGGGGTACTCGGAGGTCCACGTCCACGCGAGGAAGGTGGAGACCACGGCCAGGGCGCTGCCGCCCGTGGCGAGGGCGCGGCCGACGGTGGCGGGGAGGCCGATGAAGCCCTTGGGGGCGCCCTCGACGGGCGCACTGGGGCTGAGCGGAGCGGTGGTCTGCGTCGTCATCGGTATCACGCCCTGTCCGCCACGCGCTCGCCGAGCAGGCCCTGGGGCCTGAACAGCAGCACGAGGATGAGGAGTACGAAGGCCCAGACGTTGGCCCAGGACTGGCCGCCGAGCTGGTCGAAGCCGGGGATGTCGGCGATGTAGGCGGTGGCCATCGTCTCGGCGAGGCCGAGGACCAGCCCGCCGATCATCGCGCCGTAGATGTTGCCGATGCCGCCGAGGACCGCGGCGGTGAAGGCCTTCAGACCGAGGATGAAGCCCATGCGGAACTGCACCTGGCCGTACTTCAGGCCGTAGGCGACGGCGCCGACCGCGGCGAACGCGGCACCGAGGGCGAAGGCGACCACGATGATGCGGTCGGTGTTGATGCCCATCAGCTTGGCGGTGTCGGGGTCCTGCGCGGTGGCCTGCATGCCGCGGCCGGTGCGGGTCTTCATGACGAAGTACGCGAGGATCGCCATGCTGATCGGGGCGGCGACGATCAGGAAGACGTCACCGGTCTGGATGGTGACGCTGCCGATCTCGAAGGGCCCGCCGGCGATCTCCGGGAAGTTGATGGACTCCTTGGCGCCGGGGTACCAGGCCCAGACCGCCTGCTGGAGCGCCAGGGAGAGGCCGATCGCGGTGATCAGCGGGGCCAGGCGCGGAGCGGTGCGCAGCGGCCGGTAGGCGAATCGTTCCGCTCCTACGGCGACCAGGACGGCGGCGATGACGGCCCCGACGAGCATCAGCGGCAGGGCCACCCACATCGATGTTCCGTCGGGCAACACGTACAGGTAGACCGTGAGGGCGCCGAACCCTCCGATCATGAAGATCTCGCCATGGGCGAAGTTGATGAGCTGGACGATGCCATAGACCATCGTGTAGCCGATGGCGACCAGCCCGTACATGGATCCCAGTAGCAGGCCGTTGACCAGCTGCTGCGGCAGTTCGTTCACCGCATGTCCTCCGAGACGGTTCGGATATGTTCGACGGATGGAACCGGATGCGAGTCCGCGCGGGGCGCCAGTGGTGCAGCGCCCCGCGCGGCTCTGTGGTTCTGCGTGGTGCGGGGTGGGTCAGCCGGTGAAGGTGCCGGACTTGACCGCCTTCCAGGCACCGTTCTCGACCGCGTAGACGGTGAGCTGCTTGTTGGTGGCGTCACCGAACTCGTCGAAGGAGACCTTGCCGGTCACGCCGTCGAAGGAGACGTTCTGGACGGCGGCCGTGACCTTGGCGCGGGCGTCGTCCGGGAGCTTGCCGTCGTTGTCCTCGACGGCCTTCTTCACGCCCTCGATGATCGCCCAGGCGGCGTCGTAGGAGTAACCGCCGTAGGCCGCGTACTCCTCCTTGTAGCCGCCCGCCTTGTAGTCGGCCACGAACTGCTTGGCCGAGGCGAGCGTCTCGACCGGGGCGCCGACGGAGGTGGCGAGGTCACCGGCGGAGTTGGCCCCGGCGAGCTTGATGAACGTCGGGTCGTAGATGCCGTCGCCGCCGACCACCGGGATCTTGGCGCCGCTGGCCTTGATCTGCTTGCTGAGCGGGCCGGCCTGCGGGTACTCGCCGCCGTAGTAGACGACGTCGGCGCCCGAGTTCTTGACCTTGGTGGCCACCGCGGAGAAGTCCTTGGTGTCCGGGTCGATGTGGTCGGTGCCGACGACCTGGCCGCCGATCTTCTTGAACTCGGCGGTGAACGTCGAGGCCAGGCCCGCGCCGTAGGTCTTCTTGTCGTCGATGACGAAGACCTTCTTCTTCTTGGCGTCGTTGAAGACGTACTGCGCCGCGAACGGACCCTGGATGGCGTCCGTGGTCGCCGTGCGGAAGTACGACTTGTACTGGCGTTCCTTCTTGGTCTGCCAGTTGGCGCCCTGGGTCAGGGCCGGGCCGGTGTTGGCCGGGGATATCTGGACGAGCTTGGCGTCGTCGAAGACCTTCTGCATGGACTCGGCCACGGAGGAGTTCAGCGGACCGACGACACCCAGGACGTCCTTGTCGGCGACGAGGGTGGAGGCGTTCTGCTGGCCCGAGGAGGGCTGCGCCTGGTCGTCGAGGGCCTTGATCTCGAACTTGACGCCGTCGACGTAGTTCTTCTTGTTGGCCGTCTTGGCGGCGAGGTCGACCGAGTTCTTGATGCCGAGGCCCAGCGCGGACAGGTCACCGGTCAGCGGGGCGTCGACACCGATGACCACCGTGGTCCCCCCGGAGTCGGAACCCTTGTCGCCACTGTCGCGCGAGCCGCAGGCGGTGAGGGTGAGTGCTCCCGCTGCCAGCGCGGCGGTGATGGCGATGAGCGAACGTTGACGCACGATCCAGTCCTTTCCCTGGCACGGCCTCCTCCCCCTGGAAGAGGCCGAGTCGAGCGCTGGGTCGAAGTGACGATCCGACCTCGCGGTGACTGGGCGTGACTCTAGGCGCGTGAAGGGAAGGTGGAGGAGACCCTGACCAAGGCTGTGACGCTCTTGTTATGACACGAGGTAATGCAGAGCGGTACTGAGGGGGTGGAACAGCGGAATTCCGGCCGATTCGCCCTGTCCGCATGCTGAGAACCCGCAGGACGCGCCGTTTCCCGATCAGGCGTCTCGGCTGTTTTGGTGATTACCCGGAATCGTTGCTGCAGGCTACCTGCAGGGCCCGGGAGAGGGCGTGCGCATACCGCGGCCCCAGGATGAAACTCTGCTCTTGTATTGCGCGCGTATTACGTAGAGTTACGTCGAGGAAAGGAAGTCCGTCGTTTTCCGGCACGGTTTCGCATTCCGTGACATGCAGGGTGATCACGATCGTGCGGGCGGCGCCCGCTCGGGTCCGGAAGGGCGTGCGCGGGGCGGTGGCCACGGACATCCCGGCGTACGGCTGCGACACCCGGGTCACGGTCACCTCCGGACCCGCGTCGACGCTCAACAGCAGCTCGAACGCGAAGAATTGGGGTGCGGCGCCGGGCGGCGGGGCGTGCGGCCCGACGAACGTCACGTCCACCACCTGGGCAGGGAAGGGCAGTTGGGACGGCGCGGGCGGGGTGGGCGGTGCGGGGGACGGGACGTCGGGGCGCGTCGCGTAGAGGCAGACGCCGGCGGCGAGCAGGAGGGCGGCGGTCAGGGCCGCGGCAAGGGGCCTCCGTCGCAGGGCAGTTGGGCGCCGGTCGCGGCCGGTGCCGGGACGTCGTCCCGCGGGCCGGGGGACGGCCGTGCCCTCGCCGGGTTCGACCGGGCCGATGGCGTTCACTGCCAGGGGCCCTCGCCCGGACCGCCGGAGCGGTACCAGGCGACACACCCCTCGCGGGCCCGGCGGTCGATCAGTGCGTCGGCCGCCGCGGCGCCGGCGCGCCCCTTCTCGGCGCGGGCTTCGTCCACGACGTCGCGCAGGATCTCGTACTGCCCGTTGGACAGGCCCATCGACTGGTAGTCACCGTACGTGGTGCCGTCGAGGACCTCGCGGGACCAGTGGGCGACCACGCGCGTGCACAGGTCCTCGGGGGGAACCGAGGAGGAGGCGGCGGCCGGTGCGGTGGTGTGCGCGCGGTCCGCGCCGTCCGCTCCGGGGTCCGCCGGGTCCGCCGGGGCGCCGCAGCCGGTCGCCAGGGCGCCGGCCAGGGCGCCTGCCAGCAGTGCTGCCCCGAGGTGCCCGGACCCCGGCCGGAGCCTTCGCGTTGCCATGGCCCGACGCTAGGGGGAGGGGCGGGGCGGGGGCAACGGGGAGGCGGGCGGGAGCAGCGGGGAGGGTGGGCGGGGGCAACTGGGGAGGGGGCGCAGGTGCCCGGCTGCGGGGCACGCTCCGGCGGAGGGGTGTCAGCCGTTGGCGTCCTGGCCCGTGCGCACGTCGCGCAGCAGACAGGTGAGCCGCGCGGTGCACACCCGCCGCCCCTCCTCGTCGCTGATCACGACCTCGTACGTGGCCGTGGACCGCCCCCGGTGCACGGGCGAGGCCACACCGGTCACCAGGCCCGAGCGGACCCCGCGGTGGTGCGTGCAGTTCAGGTCCACGCCCACGGCGATCTTGGAGCTGCCGCCGTGCAGCATCGACCCGACGGAGCCGAGGGTCTCGGCCAGCACCGCCGAGGCCCCGCCGTGCAGCAGCCCGTACGGCTGGGTGTTGCCCTCGACCGGCATCGTGCCGACCACGCGCTCGGCGGAGGCCTCGAGGATCTGCACGCCCATGCGCGTGCCCAGGTGCCCGGCGGAGAACATCGCGTGCAGGTCCACGCCGAGCGCGGCGTACTCGTCGATGACCTCTTGCGGGAACTTCACGTGCTGCTGCTCACCCATGGTGCCCGGGCTCCGTTCGTCGTCGTACAGGACGGGCAGCGCCGGCCGGCGCCGCCTGAGCAAACGCTCAGTCGGTGGCCGATTGTTCCAGACGCACCACGACGGACTTGCTGGCCGGGGTGTTGCTGGTGTCCGCGGTGGCGTCCAGCGGCACCAGGACGTTCGTCTCCGGGTAGTAGGCCGCCGCACAGCCCCGTGCCGTCGGGTAGAGCACGACCCGGAAGCCCGGCGCCCGCCGCTCCACCCCGTCCTTCCACTCGCTCACCAGGTCCACGTACGCCCCGTCCGCCACGCCCAGCGCCCGCGCGTCCTCCGCGTTGACCAGGACGACGCGGCGGCCGCCCCGGATGCCCCGGTAGCGGTCGTCCAGGCCGTAGATCGTGGTGTTGTACTGGTCGTGCGAGCGCAGCGTCTGCAGCAGCAGCCGGCCCTCGGGCAGCTCCGGGTACTCGACCGGCGCCGCCGTGAAGTTGGCCTTGCCGGTCGCCGTCGGGAAGCGGCGCTCGTCGCGCGGGGCGTGCGGCAGCGCGAAGCCGCCGGGCCGCGCCACGCGCGCGTTGAAGTCCGCGAAGCCGGGGACCACGCGCGCGATGCGGTCCCGGACCGTGGCGTAGTCCCGCTCGAACTCCTCCCACGGCACGACGCTGCGCCCGCCGAGGACCCGCCGCGCGAGCCGGCACACGATGGCCGGCTCCGACAGCAGGTGCCTGCTCGCCGGTTCCAGCCGGCCCCGGGAGGCGTGCACCATGCCCATCGAGTCCTCGACGGTCACGAACTGCTCGCCGCCGTCCTGCACGTCGCGCTCGGTGCGGCCGAGGGTGGGCAGGATCAGCGCCCGCGCGCCCGTGACGACGTGCGAGCGGTTCAGCTTCGTCGACACGTGCACCGTCAGCCGCGCCCGCCGCATGGCCGCCTCGGTGACCTCCGTGTCGGGGGAGGCGGAGACGAAGTTGCCGCCCATCGCGAAGAACACCTTCGCCTCGCCGTCGCGCAGGGCGCGGATGGCGCGCACCACGTCGTAGCCGTGCGCGCGCGGCGGGGCGAAGCCGAACTCCTCCTCCAGGGCGTCCAGGAACGCCGGGGCGGGCCGCTCGAAGATGCCCATCGTGCGGTCGCCCTGCACGTTGGAGTGGCCGCGCACCGGGCACACGCCCGCGCCCGGGCGGCCGATGTTGCCGCGCAGCAGCAGGAAGTTGACCACCTCCCGGATCGTCGGCACCGCATGCTTGTGCTGGGTTAGGCCCATGGCCCAGCAGACGATGGTGCGCTGCGACGCGAGGACCATGCCGAGGGCCCGCTCGATCTCCGCGCGCGTGAGGCCGGTCGCCCGGAGGGTGTCGTCCCAGTCGGCGGCGCGGGCCGCCGCGGCGAACTCCTCGAAGCCGTGGGTGTGCTCGCGGACGAACTCCTCGTCGACCGCGCCCTCCGTCTCGAGGACCAGCTTGTTCAGGAGGCGGAACAGGGCCTGGTCGCCGCCGATGCGGATCTGCAGGAACAGGTCGGTGAGCGCGGCGCCCGCGGTGAGCCCCTTGGCCGTCTGCGGGTTCTTGAACCGCTCCAGGCCCGCCTCCGGCAGCGGGTTGACGCTGATGATCCGCGCGCCGTTCGCCTTGGCCTCCTCCAGCGCGGTCAGCATGCGGGGGTGGTTGGTGCCCGGGTTCTGGCCCGCCACGATGATCAGGTCGGCCCGGTGCAGGTCCTCCAGCAGGACGCTGCCCTTGCCGATGCCGATCGTCTCGTTCAGCGCCGAACCGGACGACTCGTGGCACATGTTGGAGCAGTCCGGCAGGTTGTTCGTGCCCAGCTCGCGCGCGAAGAGCTGGTAGAGGAACGCGGCCTCGTTGCTGGTGCGGCCCGAGGTGTAGAAGACGGCCTCGTCGGGGGAGGCGAGGGCGGCGATCTCCTCGGCGACGATGTCGAACGCCCGCTCCCAGGTGACCGGTTCGTAGTGGTCGGCGCCCTCGGGCAGGTACATCGGGTGGGTCAGGCGGCCCTGCTGCCCCAGCCAGTAGCCGCTGCGGCCCGCCAGGTCGGCGACCGGGTGCGCGGCGAAGAACTCCGGCGTGACCCGGCGCAGGGTGGCCTCCTCGGCGACCGCCTTCGCGCCGTTCTCGCAGAACTCCGCCGTGTGCCGGTGGTCCGGCTCGGGCCAGGCGCAGCCCGGGCAGTCGAAGCCGTCCTTCTGGTTGACGTTCAGCAGGGTCAGCATCGTGCGCCGGACGCCCATCTGCCGCTGGGCGGCGCGCAGGGTGTGCCCGATGGCGGCCAGCCCGGCCGCGGCGTGCTGCGGTCCGGCGACCTGCGGCGCGTCCTGCACCGGATCGGCCTGGGGCGGCTTCGTTGCCATCGCGCACTCTCCTTCGCGCACACCGACGGACTTCCGCCCCGATCCTCGCACGCACGACCGACAGGGAGGGGCGCCGGGTACGACAGCGGGCACCGGCACCGGCACCCACCGTCACCGCTCCGGGGTGCGTCCCGTCCGGCGCCCCGCCGCCTTCTGCCGCCGCCCTCCCGTCACCGGCCCCGGTCGAGCCGACGGCCGCTGGTGTCAGTGGGGCGTGGCAGGATCGGGGGCGTGGCAGACACAGCATCGAAGAAGACCGAGACGACCCCCGGCGGCAGCCGGCCCCGCCTGATGCTCATGGACGGGCACTCGCTGGCCTACCGCGCGTTCTTCGCGCTGCCCGCGGAGAACTTCACCACCGCGACGGGCCAGCCGACCAACGCGATCTACGGCTTCGCGTCGATGCTGGCGAACACGCTGCGTGACGAGGCGCCCACGCACTTCGCCGTCGCCTTCGACGTCTCGCGCAAGACGTGGCGCTCCGAGGAGTTCACCGAGTACAAGGCCAACCGCTCCAAGACCCCGGACGAGTTCCGGGGCCAGGTCGAGCTGATCGGCGAGCTGCTCGACGCGATGCACGCCCAGCGCTTCGCCGTCGAGGGGTTCGAGGCGGACGACATCATCGCCACCCTCGCCACCCGGGCGGAGGCCGAGGGCTTCGACGTGCTGATCGTCACCGGCGACCGAGACTCCTTCCAACTGGTCTCCGAGCACACCACGGTGCTCTACCCGACCAAGGGCGTGTCGGAGCTGACCCGCTTCACCCCGGAGAAGGTTTTCGAGAAGTACGGGTTGACGCCCGCGCAGTACCCCGACTTCGCGGCCCTGCGCGGCGACCCGTCCGACAACCTCCCCGGCATCCCCGGCGTCGGCGAGAAGACCGCCGCCAAGTGGATCAACCAGTTCGGCTCCTTCGCCGAGCTGGTCGAGCGCGTCGACGAGGTCAAGGGCAAGGCCGGCCAGAACCTCCGCGACCACCTGGAGTCGGTCAAGCTCAACCGCCGCCTCACCGAGCTGGAGCGCCAGGTCGAGCTGGACCGCACCGTCGCCGACCTGGAGCGCGCGCCGTACGACCGCAAGGCGGTCGCGATGGTGCTGGACACCCTGGAGATCCGCAACCCGTCGCTGCGCGAGCGCCTGCTCGCCGTCGACCCGGGCGCCGATCAGGCCGAGGAGGCCCCGGTCGTGCTGGCCGGCGTGGAGCTCGACGGCACGGTCCTCGGCACCGGCGAGCTGGCCGGCTGGCTCACCGAGCACGCCGGGCAGCCCCTCGGCGTGGCCACCGTCGACACCTGGGCGCTGGGCACCGGCTCGGTCGCCGAGGTCGCGCTCGCCGCGGGCGGGGGAGCGGCCGCCTGGTTCGACCCCGCCGAGCTCGACGAGGCCGACGAGCGCGCGTGGGCGGCCTGGCTGGCCGACCCGGAGCGGCCCAAGGTCTTCCACGACGTCAAGAGCGCCATGCGGGTCTTCGCCGAGCACGGCTGGAGCATCGCCGGCGTCTCCATGGACACCGCCCTCGCCGCGTACCTGGTCAAGCCGGGCCGCCGCTCCTTCGACCTGGACGCGCTGTCCCTGGAGTACCTCAACCGCGAGCTGGCCCCCGCCGCCACGGCCGACGGCCAGCTGGCCTTCGGCACGGACGACGGCGCCGAGGCCGAGGCGCTCATGGTGCAGGCCCGCGCGGTCCACGACCTCGGCGACGCCTTCCGCGGCCGTCTGGACGAGGTCGGCGCGGCCGACCTGCTGCGCGACGTGGAGCTGCCCACCTCCGCACTCCTCGCGCGCATGGAGCGGCACGGCATCGCCGCCGACCGCGCCCACCTGGAGGCCATGGAGCAGATGTTCGCGGGCGCCGTCCAGCAGGCCGTGAAGGAGGCCCACGCGGCCGCCGGACACGAGTTCAACCTGGGCTCGCCCAAGCAGCTCCAGGAGGTCCTCTTCGGCGAGCTGGGCCTGCCCAAGACGAAGAAGACCAAGACCGGGTACACCACGGACGCCGACGCCCTCGCCTGGCTCGCCGGCCAGACGGACAACGAACTGCCGGTGATCATGCTCCGCCACCGGGAGCAGGCGAAGCTGCGCGTCACCGTCGAGGGCCTGATCAAGACGATCGCGACCGACGGCCGCATCCACACCACGTTCAACCAGACCGTCGCCGCCACCGGCCGGCTGTCCTCGACGGACCCCAACCTGCAGAACATCCCGGTCCGCACCGACGAGGGCCGCGCGATCCGCCGCGGGTTCGTCGTGGGCGAGGGCTTCGAGTCCCTGATGACGGCCGACTACAGCCAGATCGAGCTGCGCGTGATGGCCCACCTCTCCGAGGACGCGGGCCTGATCGAGGCGTTCACCTCCGGGGAGGACCTGCACACCACGGCCGCCTCCCAGGTGTTCGGCGTGGAGCGCTCCGCGGTCGACGCGGAGATGCGCCGCAAGATCAAGGCCATGTCGTACGGCCTGGCGTACGGGCTGTCGGCGTTCGGCCTGTCCCAGCAGCTGAACATCGAGGCGGCGGAGGCCCGCGCCCTCATGGACGCCTACTTCGAGCGCTTCGGCGGCGTGCGGGACTACCTGCGCCGCGCGGTGGACGAGGCCCGGGCCACGGGCTACACGGCGACCCTCTTCGGCCGCCGCCGCTACCTGCCCGACCTCAACAGCGACAACCGCCAGCGCCGCGAGGCCGCCGAGCGCATGGCGCTGAACGCGCCGATCCAGGGCACCGCCGCGGACATCGTCAAGATCGCCATGCTCAAGGTGGACGAGGCCCTGCGCGAGGCCGGCCTCGCCTCCCGGATGCTCCTCCAGGTGCACGACGAAATCGTCCTGGAGATCGCTCCCGGCGAGCGCGAGCGGGTCGAGGAGCTGGTCCGCCGGGAGATGTCCACCGCGGTCACCCTGCGGGCCCCGCTGGACGTCTCGGTGGGCGCGGGCCCGGACTGGGAGTCGGCGGCCCACTAGGAAGCCGGCCGTACGGCCGAGGTGAGCCGTGGGGCGCCGGTGAGGGCGGCGCGCGGGCCCTGCGAGGAGGGCTGGGGCCCGCACCCCGCCCTCGTCCTCACCCGGGTCCGCGCCCCGGCGTCCCGCCTCGTCCTCACCCGGGTCCGCGCCCGGCGTCCCGCCCCCGCTCCCACCCGCGGGCCGCGCGTCCCGGCGCCCCGCCCTCACCCGCGTGGCCCCCGACAGAGCGCCTCGCCACCCCCGCGGCGCCAGGATGCCGCCATGGGTATACGCATGCTCCACCGCCGGACGGCACACGCACGCGTTGATGCCACGTCCGCCGCAAAGACGCAGGTCAAGCCCGACACACCGCCCTCCGCGACGGTCCCCGCCCGCGCCCCCGGCGCCGCGAGTCCCCGGGTCCCCCGCACCGCCCGCACGGCCCTGCGCGACGCCGTCGCGCCCGCCCGCCGGGGCCTGACCCGCCTGTGGGACAGCACGGCCTGGCAGGTGACCCGCGGCTACCTGGACCTGGCGCTGACCACCCTCGAGCGGCTCCCGAGACCCCGCCGCACCTTCAGGATCGTCCTCACCCCCGCGCCGGCCCCCGCGTCGCTCACCGAACGCCCGGACGGCTCCGCTCCCCGCTGACCCCGGAGCCGCCGGAGATCCCGGAGCCCTCGGACCCCTGGGACGCCGACGCCCCGTCCGCCCGCCCGAGCGCACCCGCGCCCGCACCAGTCGCACCGGTCGCACCACCCGCCCCACCGCTCCGGGCGGCCGGACGCCGCACCCGCAGGCGCGTCAGGACACGCCCACGCACGCGCACCACCCCGGCGTACAGCACGACCCCCACCACCAGCCCCGCGCCCGCCCCGAAGCACACCGTCGGGACGAGCTCCCACGGCTCGGCCCGCGGGCCCCAGTGGTCCCACCACCCCGCGGCCCGCCGCACCGCGGCGACCAGCGCGCAGCCGCCGATCAGTGCGAGCGCCCCCCACCGCTCGCGCGCCGACAGCGCCGGCACCCCCACGGGTCCGCCCGCGGGGGAGCGCCGTAGGGCACGGGTGACGAACGCGGCGATCACCAGGGCGGCCAGGGCCGAGCCGCCGTACTGGAGGTACCAGTACAGCGGTGAGCCGGCCACCTGGGTGTCGAGCACGGGGAACAGCCGCACGCCCCACCGGTCGTGGTGCGTGAACGCGTCCCAGAAGACGTGGGTCAGCGCGCCGAGCACCGCGCACGCGTACCAGCGCAGCAGCAGCGACGGACGAACGCGCGCGCGGGGCGCGCCGCAGCGGGTGAGCGCGGCGGGCCGCCCCTGCCGGGCCCGGGGCAGCAGCGCCACCAGCGGCTCGCGCACCAGCAGCCACAGGCCCACCAGCAGCCAGGCGATCAGCACGTCGACCGTGAAGACGCCGGGGAGGGAGTGCGTGACCGCGCCGAACTCCATGCCGCCGGGGACGGCACTCGCCGCGTAATAGGTCATGTCCGGCGCGAACGAGCCCGCGACGAGGACCGCCGGCACCAGCCGCGCCCGCCCGGACCCGTCCGCGCGGACCGCGGGGAGCACCGCCGCGGCATGACTGAGGGTGAACGGCAACGGGGCTCCCCGGACAGGACGTCGACGGACGGCCGACGCGAAGATCGACTCCTTCCAGTATGCGGGACCCCGTCCGCGCGCAGACGGGACGTGGACGACCGGTGAAAAGCGGGCGCGAACGGGTGCCGGTGCAAAAGAAGTTGTCGTAGGGTCGCCTGGGCGCCGTGCCGTTCGGCGCGCTCGGACAACCGAACAGACCACCGCAGACCACCGCACCGCGCACCCGGGGGCAACCGGTCGGGCCGCTCGGTCGTCACACCTGACGAACGAACACCGTCCGGCACACCAGCGGTCACCACCGGCCGGTACGGAACGCGACCACGACGGCAGACGGAGACGGGCGCCCGGGCGTCCACGGGAGGGGTTCACCACATGGCGGCGCACATCGGCAGGCGACTGCGCAAGGGGGCGGTCACCACCGCCGTGGCCGCAGCGGCGGTCGCGGCACTGTCCGCGTCCCAGGCTCCTGAGGTCGTCGCGGACGGCCAGGAGAGACAGTCCGCCGCCGACGCGCAGGGCACCCCGGACCCGACCGCCGCCGACCCGGGCGCGACGGGCAACTCGCCGTACTACACGGACCTGCCGCCGCTGAACAGCCCGACACCCGTGCCCAGTACGACCGTCGGCCCGACGCCCGGCACGGGCACCTCCCAGGCCGGCATCCCCGCGACCGTCCTGGACGCCTACCAGAGGGCCGCGTCCGAACTCGCCGCCTCCAAGCCCGGCTGCAACCTGCCCTGGCAACTGCTCGCCGCCATCGGCCAGGTGGAGTCGGGTCAGGCCCGCGGCGGCCGCGTCACCGCCGACGGCACCACCGTGTCGCCGATCCTCGGCCCGGTCCTCAACGGCGTCGGATTCGCGCACATCAAGGACACCGACCACGGTGCCTACGACGGCGACGCCACCTACGACCGCGCCATCGGTCCCCTGCAGTTCATCCCGTCCACCTGGGCATGGGCGGGCCGCGACGGCAACGCCGACGGCAAGGCTGACCCCAACAACGTCTACGACGCCGCGCTCGCCGCCGGCCACTACCTGTGCCGCAACGGCTGGGACCTGTCCGTCGAGGCCGACCTGAAGAAGGCCATCCTCAGTTACAACTACTCGCAGGACTACCTGCACACCGTCCGCTCGTGGATGGAGTTCTACCGCAGGGGCACCCACGAGATCCCGGACGGCTCGGGCTCCCTGCCCGGCAACCGCAGCGACGACCACGAGACCCCGATGTCGCCGTCGGTGCCCGTCACCCCGTCGCCGGCCCCGAGGCCGTCGAAGCCCGGCGGCACCACCAAGCCGTCGACCCCGGCCACGCCGTCCAAGCCCGGCACCCCGAGCACCCCGTCGAAGCCCACCCCCACGCCCACGCCGACCCCGACGCCGACGCCGACCGACACGGTCGCCCACCTCGAGGACGCGGGCACGGCCACGCTGAGCGCCCGGGCGGGCGACACCTTCACCGACCGGATCAGCACCCGCGCCGAGACCTCGGCCGGCAAGCCGGTCGCCAAGGTGCGCATCCGCTTCACGATCGTCGGCGACACGGACGCCACCTTCGCCGGCGGCGAGTCGCACGCCACGGTCGTCACCGACGCCAAGGGCGTCGCGCTCGCCCCCGCGCTGCGGGCCGGCGAGAAGACCGGGGACTTCACCGTCCGCGCCCTGCTGGTCGGCCGGGCGGTCACCGCCGTCGACTACAAGGCCACGGTCACCGCGCGGGCCGCCGACGCCCTCACCCGCACCGGCGACGCCGCGCTGACCTGCACCGCGGGCGGCGCGTTCGCCGACCGGGTCGAGGTGAAGGCCACGTACAAGGGCGTCGCCGCCGGCAAGGTCGCGGCCACCGCCACGCTCCTTGCGTCGGCCGATGCCACCGCCGCCGCCGACAAGGGCCCCTACTTCAAGGACGCCTCCGGCAAGCCGGTACGCGCCCTCACCGGCCTGGAGACGGACGCGAACGGCCTGCTGAAGCTGCCCGAGCTGTTCGCGGACGACACCACCGGCACCTTCGTGCTGCGGGTCACCACCACGGGCGGCGCGACCCTCACGGTCGAACTGACCGTCACGGCGCCCGCGTCGTCGACCCCGACCCCGTCGGACAGCCCGAGCCCGGCGCAGAGCCCCGCCGCGTCGGAGAGCCCGAGCGCGTAGTCCCCGCGGCCACGGACGGATCAGCAAGGGCGGCGCCCCCGAGCCGGGGGGCGCCGCCGCTGTCGTAGCGCCGCCAGGACGGTGCCCGTCCCGTACGACCGCGCCGTGCCCTTCGGTGCCGGCGGGGCCCGGTCAGCGCCTGAGGCGTGCCGAAGTGTGCCGGGTCGGCTCCGCGGTGGCCGGGTCCTCCGGCCAGGGGTGCTTGGGGTAGCGGCCGCGCAGCTCCGCCCGTACGCCCCGGTAGCCGTCCTTCCAGAAGGACGCGAGGTCGGCGGTGACGGCCGCCGGCCGCCCGGCGGGGGACAGCAGGTGCACCAGCAGCGGCACCCCGGCCACCCGGGGCGTCTCGGTCAGCCCGAACATCTCCTGCAGCTTCACCGCGAGCACCGGCCGCTCAGGGTCGGCGTAGTCGACGCGGATCCGGGAGCCGCTCGGCACGGCGACCCGCTCGGGCGCCAGCTCGTCGAGGCGCGCGGCCTCCCCGGTGGCCCAGGGCAGCAGCCGCCCGAGGGCCTGCCCGGCGTCGATCCGGGCGAGGTCGGCGCGGCGGCGGGCCCGGCCGAGCTCCGGCTCCAGCCACTCGTCCACGCGTGCGTGGAGCGCCTCGTCGGACACGTCGGGCCACGGCGGGCCGAGGTGCAGCCGCAGGAAGGCGAGCCGCTGCCGCAGCACCAGGGCGTCGGGCGTCCACCGCAGCAGGCCGAGCCCCTCCTGCCGCAGCCCCTCCAGCAGCGCCCCGCGCACGAGCGCGGGGTCGGCGTCCTTCAACGGCCGCACGGCCAGCTCGACCGCCCCGAGCCGTTCGACCCGCCGGGCGACGACGTCCCCGTCGGCCCAGCGGACCTCCTCGGCCTCCTCGGCCAGCGCCCCGGCGGCGAGCCGTGCGACGTCCTCGTCGATCGCGGCCCCGAGCTGTACGCGTGCGTGCCCGCGCCCGACGGGCCGGTCGGCGACGGCGACGGCGATCCACGGCGCCCCGCGCAGCGCGGACCCCTCGGCGAGCTCGGCCCGCGTCCCGGAGACCATCAGGTACGACCCGCCGTCGAGCCGGGCGACCCGCTCCGGGAACGCGAGCGCGGCGACCCGCCCGGCGATCCGGTCGTCACCGGCCCCGGCCCCGCCTCCGGGGGACCCGGCGTCACGGGCGGGCGGGTGCGCCGAACCCTCCGATGCGAGGCCCCGCAGCCGCCGGACCTCCGCCCGCCACCGCTGGGCGTAGGCGTCACCCCCGTGCCGCGCGGCACGCACCGCCGACACCAGGTCGTTCCCGTACTCCCGGGGCGCCTCCTCGCTGAGCAACGCGACGACCTCCGCGCCCACGCCGGAGGTGCCCTCGCCCGAGGTGCCCCCGCCCGAGGTGTCGAGCAGCGCCCGGCCCAGCCGGGGGTGCAGCCCGAGCCGCGCCAGCCGCCCGCCCCGCTCCGTGGCGCGCCCGTCCGCGTCGACCGCCCCGATCGCCGTCAGCACCGCCCGCGCCGCCGCCATCGCCCCGCCCGGCGGTGGGTCGAGCAGTGCCAGGCCGGACGCGTCCGGATCGCCCCAGCAGGCCGCCTGGAGGGCGAACGACGTCAGGTCGGCCACCTTGATCTCCGGCGAGGGGAACAACGGCAGCCGCGCGTCCTCGGCCTCCGTCCAGCACCGGTACACCGCGCCCGGCGCCTCGCGCCCGGCCCGCCCCGCCCGCTGCCGGCCGGCGGCCCGGGAGGCCCGTACGGTCGTCAGCGCGCTCAGCCCGCGCGCGTGGTCCACCCGCGGCTCACGGGCCAGCCCCGAGTCGACGACCACCCGCACCCCGGGCACCGTCAACGACGACTCCGCGACCGACGTGGCCAGCACCACCCGGCGCCGCGCACCGGGCGCCAGCACCGCGTCCTGCACGGCGGCCGGCGCCCGCCCGTGCACCTGGAGCACCTCGACGTCCCCCAGGTCACCCTGAGCCGGCGCAGCACCCAGCTGCGCGGCGACGCGCGTGATCTCGCCGACGCCCGGCAGGAAGCACAGCACGTCCCCGGACCGCTCGGCCAGCGCCCGCCGCACCACCGACGCCACGTGGGCGAGCAGCGCGGGATCCACGCGCAGGCCGTGCGGCGGCCGCACCGCGCGCGGGGGCGGCGCCCAGACCACCTCGACGGGATGGGCGGTGCCCTCCGCCTCGATCACCGGCGCACCGCCCAGCAGCCGCGCCCAGCCCTCGGCGTCGGTCGTGGCGGAGGCGGCCACCAGCCGCAGCTCCGGGCGCAGCGTCCCGCGCACGTCCCACAGGAACGCCGCCGCCGTGTCCGCGTCCAGGTGCCGCTCGTGGCACTCGTCCAGCACCACCACGTCCACGCCCGCCAGCTCCGGGTCGCGCTGCAGGCGCTGGAGCAGCACACCGGTCGTGACGACCTCCACGCGCGTGTGCCGCCCCACGACCCGCTCGCCTCGCACCGTGTACCCGACGCTCCCGCCGGTCCGCTCGCCCAGCAGCCACGCCATCCGGCGCGCCGCGGCCCGCGCGGCGATCCGGCGCGGCTCCGCTACGACCACCCGCCGCGCCGGGCCCTCGCCGAGCAGCCCGGCCAGGGCCAGCGGCACCAGCGTCGTCTTGCCCGTGCCGGGCGGCGCCACGAGCACCGCGGTGCCGGGCCCGTCCAGCGCGGCGACCAGCCCCGGCAGGGCCGCGCGCACCGGAAGGGCGTCCAGCGCGTCGTGGCGGATCACGCCCCCGGTCGTGCCCTCCGTCGTACCCCCGGCCATGACCTCAGTCCCGCACGCACACGAAGATCGCCGTCCCCGGGATGAGCGCGCCGCGCAGCGGCGACCAGCCGCCCCACTCCGAGGTGTTCCACGACGGCCACTCCGGCTCCACCAGGTCCACCAGGCGGAAGCCGGACGACACCACGTCCCGCACGCGGTCGCCGAGCGTGCGGTGGTGCTCGACGTACACCGCCCGCCCCTCGTCGTCCTGCTCGACGTACGGCGTGCGGTCGAAGTACGACGCGGACACGCCCAGCCCCTCGGGGCCGGGCTCGTCGGGGAACGCCCAGCGGATCGGGTGCGTCACGGAGAACACGAGACGGCCGCCCGGGCGCAGCACCCGGTGCACCTCGCGCAGCACCTGCCGCGGGTCCGCCACGAACGGCAGCGCGCCGTACGCCGAGCACGCCAGGTCGAAGGAGGCGTCCGCGAACGGCAGCGCGCCGGCGTCGGCGCACACCAGCGGGATCGTCCCGCCGATGCGCAGCGCGTGCTGGAGCTGGCGGTGGGAGATGTCCAGGGCGACCGGGCGGGCGCCCTGCGCGGCCAGCCAGCGCGAGCACTGGGCGGCGCCGGCCCCGATCTCCAGGACGTCCCGGCCCTTGAGCTCATCCGGCGGGCCGAGCAGCTCGGCCTCGACCTCGTCCAGGCCCTCGGGGCCCCACACGAAGCGGTCGTCGCCGAGGAACGTGCCGTGTTCGGTCTGGTACTCGTCCGCGTTGCGGTCCCACCAGCCGCGGTTGGCCCGGGAGCTCTCCGCCACGTCGGCGTCACGCCGGGTGGCCTCCGGCTCGGGCGCGGTGGACTCGGACGATACGGGCTCTTGGATGATCGGCTCCCTCGTCGTACTCTTCCGTCCAACCCCGTCCCGGCGGTGTCCGCGCACGGCGACGCGCGCGGTTCCCCGCGCGGCCCTCATGGCCTCGGAGGGACAGGTTGTGTGCCGGGTATGCGGCGTTCGCCCCCCGTGGGCGGCTTCGCGCATTGACCCTGCCCGGCTGCCCCCGTATGCTACAAGTTGCGCTGCGGGCCTGCGCACCTCAGACGTAGCAGGTCGCGCTCGCATCTGTTGTATGTCCCCTCGGTTGTCGAGGCGCCATCACCGGTTCCGGTGGGGCGCTTCCTTGGCTGTCCGGCTTCTGCAGAGCGAAACGGGCTCCCGGCGTAAGCAGTACCTACGACTCAATGTCCGTACCGGAGCCCTTTCCCACATGACGAGCAGCACCGAGACCACCGCCACCACCCCGCAGGTAGCGGTCAACGACATCGGTAACGAGGAAGCCTTCCTCGCCGCGATCGACGAGACGATCAAGTACTTCAACGACGGCGACATCGTCGACGGCGTCATCGTGAAGGTCGACCGGGACGAGGTCCTGCTCGACATCGGTTACAAGACCGAAGGTGTCATCCCGAGCCGCGAGCTCTCGATCAAGCACGACGTCGACCCGAACGAGGTCGTCGCCGTCGGTGACGAGATCGAGGCCCTGGTCCTCCAGAAGGAGGACAAGGAAGGCCGCCTGATCCTCTCGAAGAAGCGCGCCCAGTACGAGCGTGCCTGGGGCACCATCGAGAAGATCAAGGAAGAGGACGGCATCGTCACCGGTACCGTCATCGAGGTCGTCAAGGGTGGTCTCATCCTCGACATCGGCCTCCGCGGCTTCCTCCCGGCCTCCCTGGTCGAGATGCGCCGTGTCCGCGACCTCCAGCCCTACGTGGGCAAGGAGCTCGAGGCCAAGATCATCGAGCTGGACAAGAACCGCAACAACGTGGTCCTGTCCCGCCGTGCCTGGCTCGAGCAGACCCAGTCCGAGGTCCGCCAGACCTTCCTCACGACCCTGCAGAAGGGTCAGGTCCGCTCCGGCGTGGTCTCCTCGATCGTCAACTTCGGTGCCTTCGTGGACCTGGGTGGCGTCGACGGTCTGGTCCACGTCTCCGAGCTCTCCTGGAAGCACATCGACCACCCCTCCGAGGTCGTCGAGGTCGGCCAGGAGGTCACGGTCGAGGTCCTCGACGTCGACATGGACCGCGAGCGCGTCTCCCTGTCGCTGAAGGCGACCCAGGAAGACCCGTGGCAGCAGTTCGCCCGCACCCACCAGATCGGCCAGGTCGTGCCCGGCAAGGTCACGAAGCTGGTTCCGTTCGGTGCGTTCGTCCGCGTGGACGAGGGCATCGAGGGTCTGGTCCACATCTCCGAGCTGGCCGAGCGCCACGTGGAGATCCCGGAGCAGGTCGTCCAGGTCAACGACGAGATCTTCGTCAAGGTCATCGACATCGACCTCGAGCGCCGTCGCATCAGCCTCTCGCTGAAGCAGGCCAACGAGTCCTTCGGTTCGGACCCGGCCTCGGTCGAGTTCGACCCGACGCTGTACGGCATGGCCGCGTCGTACGACGACCAGGGCAACTACATCTACCCCGAGGGCTTCGACCCCGAGACCAACGACTGGCTCGAGGGCTACGAGAAGCAGCGCGAGGAGTGGGAGCGCCAGTACGCCGAGGCGCAGACCCGCTTCGAGCAGCACCAGCAGCAGGTCATCAAGAGCCGCGAGGCCGACGCTGCCGCTGCCGCCGAGGGTGGCGACTCCGCCGGTGCGGCCCCGGCCGCGGGTGGCGGTTCGTACTCCTCCGAGGGTGCGGACACCTCCGGTGCCCTGGCCTCGGACGAGGCGCTCGCCGCGCTCCGCGAGAAGCTCGCGGGCGGCCAGAGCTGAGCCCACGCTCACTCTGAGCAGTAGCTCCTGACTGAGGGGCCGTACCTTCCGGGGTACGGCCCCTCAGCCGTGCCGGCACGCGCTCACGGCCTCCCGGCGCGCCGGGACGATCAGGCCGTCCCACGTCCCTCCCCGGGGAATGCCCCCGCCCGCAAGGGCGTTGTCGAAGGGGAACACGAGGAGGAGCGGTCACTGTGCTTGATCCGCAGGGTTTGTACACGTGGGAACCGAAGGGCCTGGCCGTCGTCGACATGGCGCTCGCCCAGGAGTCCGCCGGCCTTGTCATGCTCTACCACTTCGACGGCTACATCGACGCGGGTGAGACCGGCGACCAGATCGTCGACCGGCTCCTCGACACGCTGCCCCACCAGCTCGTCGCACGCTTCGACCACGATCGCCTGGTGGACTACCGCGCCCGCCGTCCCCTGCTCACCTTCCGGCGCGACCGCTGGACCGAGTACGAGGACCCGGCCATCGAGGTCCGCCTCGTCCAGGACACCACCGGGGCGCCCTTCCTGCTGCTGTCCGGCCCCGAGCCCGACGTCGAGTGGGAGCGCTTCGCCGCCGCCGTGCGGCAGATCGTGGAGCGCCTCGGCGTCCGCATCTCGGTGAACTTCCACGGCATCCCCATGGGCGTCCCGCACACCCGCCCGGTGGGCCTCACGCCGCACGGCAACCGCACCGACCTGATCCCCGGCCACCGCAGCCCCTTCGACGAGGCCCAGGTGCCCGGCAGCGCCGAGGCGCTCGTCGAGTACCGCCTCATGGAGGCCGGCCACGACGTCCTGGGCGTCGCCGCGCACGTGCCGCACTACATCGCGCGCTCCGCCTACCCGGACGCCGCCCTCACCGTCCTGGAGGCCATCACGGCCGCCACCGGACTGGTGCTGCCGGGCGTCGCCCACGCGCTGCGCACCGACGCGCACCGCACCCAGACCGAGATCGACCGACAGATCCGCGAGGGCGACGAGGAGCTCACCGCCCTCGTCGAGGGCCTGGAGCACCAGTACGACGCCGTCGCGGGCGCCGAGACCCGCGGCAACATGCTCGCCGAGCCGGTGGACATCCCGTCGGCGGACGAGATCGGGCAGGAGTTCGAGCGGTTCCTGGCGGAGCGCGAAGGGGACGGGTGAGCGACACCTTCCGTACGGCTCTCCCGCTGGTGCGTCTAGGCTTCCGTTCATGCTGAAGGTGGGCCTGACCGGCGGGATCGGCGCCGGCAAGAGCGAGGTGTCGCGGCTGCTGGTCGAGTGCGGTGCCGTGCTGATCGACGCGGACCGCATCGCGCGTGAGGTCGTCGAGCCCGGCACGCCCGGCCTCGCGGCCGTCGTCGAGGCGTTCGGTGAGGACGTGCTGACCCCGGAGGGCCGTCTGGACCGCCCCAAGCTGGGCTCCGTCGTCTTCGCCGACCCGGAGAAGCTGGCGCTGCTCAACTCGATCGTCCACCCCCTGGTCGGCGCCCGCTCCCGCGCGCTGGAGGAGGGTGCCCCCGAGGACGCCGTCGTCGTCCACGACGTCCCGCTCCTCACGGAGAACGGCCTGGCCCCGCTCTACGACCTCGTGGTCGTCGTCGACGCCGCGCCCGAGACCCAGCTCGACCGGCTGGTCCGGCTGCGCGGCATGAGCGAGGAGGACGCCCGCGCGCGGATGGCCGCGCAGGCGACCCGCGAGCAGCGCCGCGCCATCGCGGACATCGTGGTCGACAACGACGTACCGCTCGCAGACCTGCACCGACGCGTGCGCGAGGTGTGGGCGGAACTGGTCCGCCGGGCGCGGGCCGCGCGGGAGACGGCCGGGAAGGCCGGACACGCCGGGCAGGCCGGGGAATAGGGGTACTCGGACCGGGCGTTGAACCTCCTCAGCGAGGGAAGGAATTCGCCGTGCCCGAAACCAGCGGTTCGACCGGACGCACTCCGGAGACGCACGTCATCGACTTCCGCGCCGCCGAGCAACTGCTCGCCGCGCGCGACCCGCGGGGCGCGGTGAAGCTGCTCGACGGTGTCATCGCCGCCCACCCCGAGAACACCGCCGCCCGGCTGCTGCGCGCGCGTGCGTTCTTCGCCGCCGCGCAACTGCGACCCGCGGAGCTGGAGTTCACGGTCGTCCTGGAGCGGGAACCGGACAACGCCTACGCCCACTACGCCCTCGGCCGCACCTACGAGCGGCAGGGCCGTGACGACCAGGCCAAGCGCCACTTCCGGCTGGCCGCCGCGCTGGACCCCAACCCGCGCCACCTGAAGGCCGCCCGCTTCGACACGTGAGGCGAAGGCGGCGCCGTGGGGGGCGTTCCTGCTGCTGTCCCTGCGACGCGGCACCGGGAGCCCTCAGCGCGGACGCTGCTCCGGCGGGCGGTACGGCGGGACGTCCGGGCCGGGCTGGTAGTGCGGGCCCTGCCGGATGTGCCGCAGGACGCGCGTCAGGTCCACCGTGATCACCAGCCACAGCACCCCGCACGCGGCCGCCCACCCCGGACGCCCGGCGAGCGCGAACGCCGCCGTGCCGAAGACCGACCAGGCGAGCCCCCACAGACACAGCCAGAGCCGCGCCCGCAGCGCGCTGCGCGCCGTCCTCGGTTCGCTGCCCGTACGCATCAGGTGCTCCACTCCTCACCGAGACACGTACCCACTGGCGGAAGGGGTCGCACGTGCTGCCGGAGCCCGACGAGCCGGCCGGGGCCCTGCTCGACCTCGCCGTGCCGCACGAGGACATCGACACGGCGGTCCGGCTCAGCCGCCGGGTGAGCGACGACCCGCGGGCACTGGCCTGCCTGGAGCGGTCCGTGGCGCTGCTCGTGCGGGACATGGGCGAGGTCCGCGCACCGGTCGACCTGCCGGCGTACCCGGGGAGCTGCGCGGCCACGGCGCGCCACTTCCCGCTGTACGTCTTCGCGGCTGCCCTCCTGTACGTGCGCGCGTACCACCGCGCCCTGGGCGTGCCCGAGGAGGTCAGCCGCCACACCCTCGCCGACGTGGGCCGCGGCGTGGCCGTGCACCGCCGCCGGCACGGCCCCGGCCGCACATCGTCCGGTTCCAGGAGCAATTCCGGCTGAGCCACCTGCCCGAGGAGCCGGACGACACGGCTCCGGTGCGCTACGTCTTCGGCACCACGGATGTCCCCCTGGACCGGCTGCCGCGCCGGACGTGGCTGGAACGGGCGCTCGTGGACCACCTCGGGGACGGAGGGCACTGGTACGTGGGGCACGGCTGGTTCCCGTGGGAAGAGGAGGGGACTCGAACGAGTGAACCTGCGTGACGGAGGAACGGCCGGGCGGGGACCGGCCGTTGGACGGACATGACGCCGAAACTGCGAGACGGATACGAAGGCACCGGACCCGGTGCGATCACACCCGACGGCTGCGCGGTCGAGCTCTACTCACGGCTGCCCGTGGGCGCCGAGCCGGACATCGTCGCTGAAGCGGTGCCCGCGGGAGCGCACATCCTGGAACTGGGCAGCGGGGCGGGCCGGGTGACCCACGCCCTGCTGGAGCGCGGGTTCACTGTCACGGCGGTGGACGAGTCGCCGCAGATGCTGGAGCGCGTCCGGGGGGCCCGCACGATATGCAGCCCCATCGAGACCCTCGACCTCGGCGACGAGACGTTCGACGCGGTGATGCTCGGGTCGTTCCTCGTCCACGCGGGCGACGAGGACGTCCGCCGCGGCCTGCTGCGCACCTGCGTCCGGCACGTGGCGCCGGGCGGCTGCGTCCTCATCCAGCGCGAGGGGGAGGACTACCACACCGACCTGCCGCGGGAACGCGTCGATCCCAGCGGCTTCACGGTACGGATCCTGTCGGCCGACCCGGTCGGCGACGGGGTGCACTCGGTGCACGCCGAGTACGCGTTCCCGGACGCGGTCTGGACCCAGACGTTCCTCTCCCGCCCCCTGACCCGGGAGCAGTTCGAACGCGCCCTCGGGGAGGAGGGGTTGCGAGTCGACCGCTACCTCACCGAGGACCGGACATGGGTCCGGGCGGTACCGATGACTTAGGGACGCGGGCGGGGTCTATCCGGGTGACAGCACGATGGACCGCTTCCCCCAGGAGACCCTTATGTCCGAGACCACCGCTTCCGTCGCCGGCGCCGCCCCCACCGCCTCCCTCGCGTCCCCGGCCGGGCCCGGCGCCGCCGTCGCCGAGCCGGTGACCCTGACCGCCCGGCGCCGTCGCGCCCGGATGGCGCTGCGCGGGCTCCAGGTGCTGCTCGCCCTGTTCTACGCGATCGCCAGCGCGCTGCCGAAGCTGATCGCCCTCCCGGCGGCCGTCGAGGCCTTCGACGAGCTGGGCTGGGGGACGGCGGGGATGTACACCGTCGGCGCCCTCGAACTGGCCGGTGCCGTCGCGCTGTTGGTGCCGGTGCTCCAGTCGGTCGCGGCGATCGCCCTCAGCGGGCTGATGGTGGGCGCGTTCGTCGTCCAGCTCACGGCCTTCGACGGGGAGAACGCGGCCACGCCCCTCGTCCTGATCGTCCCGCTGGCACTGATCGCCTGGGCGCGGCGCGACCGCAACGCCGAGCTGCTGCGTCTGGTCCGTGGCGGGGAGTGAGCCGCGCGGGCCGTGGGAGCCTGGGGCCGCGGGGAGCCTGGGGCGGCGGCGGGATCAGGCCGGTCGGTTCGGTCGGCGTCGGCCCGGTGAGGGTCAGCGCGGACCGGGGCGACCAGGGCCGGAGCCCCGACCGGAGCCCTGACCGAAGCCCTGGCCAGGGCCTTGAGCAGGGCCCTTGCCGGGGATGACGCCGGGGGTGCCGCTCAGGCCGCGCAGGGCCCGCAGCCGTTCCATCTCGCGGCGGTCGCGCTTGGTGGGGCGGCCCGCGCCACGGTCCCGGATGCCGGCCGGCGCGATCGCCTCGCGGGGCGGGGGCGGCGGACTGTTGTCGATGTAGCACTGCGCGGCGACCGGCGCACCGACCCGCTTGCGGATGAGGCGGGTGACGATCACGACCCGCTCCCGGTATTCCTGGCGCACGCGCACCTCGTCGCCGATACGGACGGAGTAGGCGGGCTTCACCCGCTCCCCGTTCACCCGGACGTGCCCGCCCCGGCAGGCGGTGGCGCCCTGGGAACGGGTCTTGACCAGCCGGACCGACCAGATCCAGCTGTCGATGCGCACGGACTCTCCGGCCGCCGGTCCGGCCGCCTCGGCGGCGGCCACCGCCGCGGCGGTCTTCGGGTCCGGCGCCGAGCCCTCCGCGACGGCGGGCGGGCGCTCGGCGGACGTCCCGCCGGCCGTGCCCGTCGTCTCCTGCTCCGCGCCTTCAGCAACCATGTACCCGACGATAACCGCTCGCCCCACGCGACCCGGAACCGTTTTCGCTCCCGGCCTACCGTGGGGGCATGAGCACCCAGGACCCCGCCGGTCTCGCCGACCTCGACCACCGCATCTCCGGTTGCCGCGCGTGCCCCCGGCTGGTCGCCTGGCGGGAGGAGGTCGCCCGGGTCAAGCGGGCCGCCTTCGCCGACTGGACGTACTGGGGGCGCCCGGTGCCGGGCTTCGGGCCGGACGACGCCCGGCTGCTGGTCCTCGGGCTCGCCCCGGCCGCGCACGGCGGCAACCGCACGGGCCGGATGTTCACCGGCGACCGATCGGGCGACGTGCTGTACCGGGCGCTGTACGACGTGGGTCTCGCCTCCCAGCCGGAGGCGGTCACCGTGGACGACGGACTGGAGCTGTACGGCGTCCGGATCACCTCACCGGTGCACTGCGCGCCGCCCGAGAACAAGCCGACCCCGACGGAACGGGACACCTGCCGCTCCTGGCTGGTGCAGGAGCTGCGGCTGCTGCGGCCGACCGTGCGGGCGGTGGTCGTGCTGGGCGCGTTCGGCTGGCAGGCCGCGCTGCCGGCGTTCGCCGAGGCGGGCTGGACCGTGCCGAGGCCCCGCCCGGCCTTCGGCCACGGGGTCCGGGTGACGCTGGACCCGACGGCAGCCCCGACGGCAGCCCCGGCGGGGGCCTCACCGGAGGTCTCGCCCGTGGCTCCGGCCGACGCTGCCGCCCCGCTCGACCTCTTCGGCTGCTTCCACGTCAGCCAGCGCAACACCTTCACCGGCCGCCTCACCCCCGAGATGCTCCGCGAGGTCCTGCGGACGGCGGCGACCACGGCGGGGCTGCTGCCGTGACGCCGACAGGGGCCGCCGGGTGCCGTCCGCTCAGGGGCGCCACACGTACCGCACGTCCGGCTCCCGCTCCTCGTTGCCGCTGCCGTCCGTGAACTCGACGGCGGTGAAGCCGTGGCGTTCGTAGAAGCGGTGCGCGGGCTCGTTGACCTGGAAGGTCCACAGGGTCAGCCCGCGCGGGCTGCGCTCCTGGGCCAGGGAGACGAAGCGGTCGCCGATGCCGCGCCCCCGCCACTCGGGGGCGAGGTAGAGCTGCGACAGCACCTCGCCGTCGAGCACCATGAGCCCCACGACCTCACCGCTGCCGTGATCGCTGCTGCTGCCACCGTTGCCGTTGCCGTTGCCGTTGCCGTTGCCGCTCGTGCCGCCGTGGCCGCCGGTGTGCACGGCGACCCAGGTGTCCCGGTGGGGGACGACGACGTCCCGGATGTAGGCGCGCACCTCGTCGTCGGTCCGGGGCCGCACCACGGTGGGCAGGGCGGCGGCGAAGGACCGCAGGTAGACGTCCGCGACGGCGGGGGCGTCGGCCGCGGTGGCGCGGCGCAGGGTGACCGGGGAGTCGGTCCTCACGCGCCCGCACCGCCGTCCTCCACCGGTACAGCGGCGGTGGCCGTGATCTCGACCAGCTGCCCGGGATAGCCGAGGCAGGCCACACCGAGGAGCGTCGAGGCGTGCGGGCCGGCGCTGAGTCCGGACGCCACGACCACGTCCCACACGGCGGACAGGGCGGCGGTCTCGCTGCTCACCACGTACACCTCGGTGGCGAGCACGTGCTCCAGGTCGCTGCCGACGGCCCCCAGTTGCTCGCGCAGGTTGGCGATGACCTGCTCGGCCTGCCGGACGGGATCCCCGGCGCCGACCAGCTTCCCGTCGGCGTCGAGCGGAACCGACCCGGCCAGGAAGGCCAGCTTGGTCCCGGCCTCGACCACGGACGCGTGCGAGTAGCGGGGCGGAGGGAAGAGACCCGGGACGGTGACGCGCTGGATCAAGGGGCTCACTCCTGAGGGCTGGGACGGGCGGTGCCGGGGCTCTCGCCGAGGCCGGGCACGGCGTAGGACGGTTGACGGCGGGACGGACGAACGACGGTCAACTCACCGATCATTGGGCCCCCGGGGCCCGACCGCACCCCAATTTCGCTGCCGCCCACCCGAAGGGGGCGACGCCCCCACGGCCCGCCCCGACGCGGACAACCGCCGGGCACACTCCTGCGCGAGATGCGGGTACGCCTCGGCAATCGCCGCGAGAATCCGCCGAGCGAGCAGGGATTCGGCGGCCCGCCGCCCGACCCGCCCCCGCGATCCGCTCAACAACGCGTCGTACCGCCAGAGGTGACGCCACAAGTGATCGACCTGGAGCCGGGCGGCGGCACCGCGTTCCTCCGACCCGTCCACTCCCGCCAGCGCCGCGAGCCGGCGTGGGTCCAGCCGCGGCACGTCGATCGGCACGGCCGCGATCCGCGCCAGCACCTCTCTGCGCCGGCGCAACGCGGCCGCCCTCGCCACGGCCGACCGTCGTGCGGCGGTGGCCGGCAGCGTCCGGAACTCCTCGCTCCGCTCGACGACTTCCACTCGCTCGACGCGGTAGAGGCGGGTCCGCACGGCACGGAAGGACGGGTGGTCCACCACGAGATCGGGCTCCCCGAGCAGCCGCCGCACCATGCCCACCGTCCACCCCCGCGCCCGCAGGCCGGCAACCGAGAGGTGCGCGCCCCGCCCGCCCGCCACTTCACCGTCACGCTCACGCCCTACCATCCGACGCCCCCGTCATCATCGACAGTCGTCACGCTGAGTGACGACTCCGACTCCATTGATAACGCGAGCCACTGACAATCGGTCCCCGAACCCCTCCGCACCGGATATTCACCTGCCGAGGTGCCCACCCGCCCCCTACCCTCCCGCCCATGCCCACCCTCAGCGACGAGGCGTTCCTCGACACCACGACCCGGCGCCTGGCCGCTCTCCCCACCGTCCGGGCCGTGGCCCTCGGCGGCTCGCGGGCCCAGGGCACTGCCCGGCCGGACAGCGACTGGGACCTGGCCGTCTACTACCGCGGCCCCTTCGACCCCGACGACCTGCGGGCCATCGGCTGGGAGGGCGAGGTGTCCGAGGTCGGCGGCTGGGGCGGCGGACTCTTCAACGGCGGCGCCTGGCTGACCATCGACGACCGCCGCGTCGACGTCCACTACCGCGACCTCGACGTCGTGGAACACGAACTCGCCGAGGCTCAGCAGGGCCGCTTCCACGTCGAGCCCTTGCTCTTCCACCTGGCCGGCATCCCCAGCTACCTGCTGGCAGCCGAACTGGCCGTCAACAAGACCCTGCACGGCCACCCGCCCCGCCCCGACACCTACCCGCCGCTGCTCCGTCGCACGGCGAGCGACCACTGGCACGGCACGGCCCGTGCCACCCTCGCGTACGCCAGGAGCGCGCACGCACCCGCCGGCCGCCGCACCGAGACGGTCGGCGCCCTCGCGGTCGCCGCGGCCCAGGCAGCGCACGCGGTGCTCGCGGCCCGCGGCGAGTGGGTGACGAACGAGAAACGCCTCCTGGAGCGCGCCGGGCTGCGGGAGGTCGACGAGCTGGTCGGCGCGGCGGCCACCGGAGGCTCCGACGGGCTCGCCCGGGCGGTCGACGAGGCGCTCGCCCTGTTCGACGAAGGGATCACCGCGGCCACGCGCGCGTGACCCTCCGACCGCCTGCCGGGACGATGCTCATCCGCCGCATCCGGCGCGGCACGGATCGCGTACTTGAAGAAACCGCCCGCCCACCCCCTCCCGCACCTCCCGTCACCTCCCTGAAACCCCGCCGCACCACCATCTCCAAGATCTCCCCGTACCGTGGAGGGAGCGCCCGGCCGCTGTAGTCCGACGGTGTTGTTCGCCCGCCCCGTTCGGACAGGAGTCACGTGTCGCGTTCCGTGTTGTCGTTGCCGCCCTGGATCACGCACGCCTTGCGGGCCCAGCGCGGGCCCGTGCCGTGGGCCGCGGTCGGGCGGGGGGCGCTGGCCGCCGGGCCCGTGCTGGTCGCGGGGATGGCGGTGGGGCGTACCGCGCTCGGGGTGCTCGCCGCCATCGGGGCCATGCTCGCCGGGATCAACGACCGGCCCGGCAGCCGGCGGGCCTCCGTCAAGCGGCTCGGTGTGCCCGCGCTCGCGGGGGCGGTCGGTCTGGTCGTCGGGACGGCCGCGGGGGAGCGGGTCCCGCCCCTCGCGCTGACCGTGCTGCTCACCGGGCTCGGACTGGTCGCCGGGTGCGTCAGCGCCGTCGGACCGGTCGCCTCCGCCGCCGGTACGCAGGTGCTCGTGGCCGCCGCTCTCGGCGCCGGGATGCCCGTGCCGGAGCCCGGCTGGGCGCGGGCGCTCGCCTTCCTCGCCGGTGCCGCCTGGCTGCTCGCGCTGCGGCTGGCCCTGCCCACGCCCGGCGCGCTCGCCGGTGACTTCCGGTTCGACGGCGAGCGGGCGGCCGTCGCCGACGTGTACGACGCCATCGCCCGGCTCCTCGACGCCGTCGGCACCGCCGACGCCCGTACCCGCCGCTTCGCCCTCACCGCCGCCCTCGACCACGCCCAGGACGCCCTCACCGGGCCCCGGCTCCGGCGCTGGGCCTCCTCCGCCGCCGAACGGCGCCTGCACGCGCAGTACGCCGCCGCCCTGCCCCTCGCCGAAGCCGCCACCGCCCTCGCCTGGGCCGGGGACCCGGTTCCCGCGCGGGCCGCCGAGGGGCCCCGGCGCCTCGCCGCCGCCGTACGGGACCACGCGCCCACCGGACCGCTGCCGGCACCCTCCCGCGACGCGCCCGGCCTGCGCGCCCTCGACGACGCCCTGCTGCACGCCGCCCACACCTTCGACCGCGACGGCGGGCACCGGGACCTGCACACCCGCCGCCGTACCGTCCGCGGCCTGCTGCACACCGCCTTCGGACCCGGCGGGCGCGAGTACGGCCTCCGGGTCGCCCTGTCCTTCGGCGCCGGTGCCGGGACCGCCCAGGCGCTGCACCACTCCCACTGGTACGGGCAGCACGCGCACTGGTACTGGATGCCCGCCACCGCCGTCTTCCTCGTCAAGCCCGACCTCGGGCCGCTCGTCTCGCGCGTGCTGTGCCGGGCCGCCGGCACGGTGCTCGGCGCGCTGCTGTTCGCCGCCTTCGCCGCCGTCCTGCCGCGGCCCGAGGGGCTCGTCGCCCTGGTCGCCGTGTGCGGCGCCCTGGTGCCCGTCGCCACCCGGCACTTCGCCGCGCAGACCGCCGTGGTCACCGTGCTCGTGCTCGCCCTGGTGATGGTCGGCGGCGAACCGCAGGCGTCCGTCAGCCGCATCGCCGAGACGCTCCTGGCCTGCCTCATCGTCCTGATCGCCGGGCACCTGCCGCTGCCCGGCCGGCGAGGTGGCCAGGTCCGGGCCCGGCTCGCGGCCGCCGGGGAGGCGGCGGGCGCCTACCTTCGCCATGTCCTCGACGGCTCCGACAGTCACGGCGGCCATAGCAGTCACAACGGCGGCTCCAGCAGCCGCAGTGGCTCCGACGGCTCCGGCCCTGCCGACGCCCGTCACGCTGCCGGCGGCCCCGACGACCGCGCCACCCGCTGGACCCTGCGCCGAGAGGCGTACCGGGCGCTCGCCGAGGCCCGTACCGCCATCGCCCTCGCCGCCGCCGAACTGCCCGCCCTCGCCCGGCACTCCGCGGGCACCGACGAGGTCGCCGTCCTCCTCGAACGGCTCGTCGACACCACCACCGCCTGCGCCGTCCACCTCGACGACACCGGCCGGCTCACCCCGCACCTCACCGAACGGCTCGCCGAGGTGCTCGACGAACTCGCCGCCCGCGGGGAGCGCGTGGGCGACCACGTCCCGCGCTCGCACCCCGCCAGGCCGTCCGCCGGCCCTCCGTCTCACTCCACCCGGATCCACACGGGCGCGTGATCCGACCCGGGCTCGCCCCTGCGCGCCCCCGGATCCGCGCCCACCGACGGCAGCCGCAGGGCACCGTCACCGGGCAGGCCGGTCCCCGCCGCCGTCACCGCGCGCACCAGCCGGTGGCTCACCAGGACGTGGTCGATCAGCTCCCGCCTGCCGGAGTTGACCCGCGAGTACCGTCGGTCCGCGGGGATCAGCGGGGCGACGTCCCACAGCCGGGCCGCGTCGCCCTTGTCGGGGTGGTCGTAGCCGTGGGTGCCGATCTCGGAGCCGGGCGGGCCGAGGACGATCTGGGTGGTCGCGGCCTGCACCTCGTCGTTGAGGTCGCCCACCACCGCCACGTCCCGCTCACGGCCGTCCCCGGCCAGCAGCTCGTCGGCGAGCGCGCGCAGCGACGCGGCCTCGGCGGCCCTGCGGTACAGGGCGTAGGCGCCGTAGCGGGCGCGTTCGCCCTCGTCGTGCGGGAAGAAGCGCTCACCCGGATAGGTGAGGAGCTTCGACTTCAGGTGGGCGACCCCCAGCCACAGCCCCTCCCGCTGCCGTCCCTCCGTCCGTACGGCGAGGAAGCCGCGGCCCGACTGTGCCGTCGTGGTGCCCGCGTCGTCCACCTGGACGGGGCGTAGTGCGGGCGGGAACGCGTGCGTGTCCGCCACCACCTCCAGCGGGGTCCGGCTGATCACGCCGACCCGGATGCCGCGGCTGTCGGGGTGCGCCGACAAGGCGACGTGCCAGTCGCCGCCCACCGTCCGCAGCAGGTCGTCCAGTGCCTCCGGCTCCCCGACCTCCTGGACGCCGAGCACGTCCGGTGCGAGGTCCGTGACGACGGCGGCCAGCGCGGCCAGCTTCGCCTTGTAGGAGGCCTCGTCGGGCGGACCGAACTCCCCGCCGGGCCGGTACAGGTTCTCGAGGTTCCAGGTGCCGAGGAGCATGCGGGGTCCCTTCCCGAGTCCCGTGTCCCGCCACGGGTGGACGAGGTGCCGTCCCGTCCCGAGGGCGTCCTACGGCCAGCGTGCCCGCGACCCGCCGGCGGCGACACCTCCCGGACGACATGCGCGTGACGGCACGAACGTCCGTCGCGGCGATGAGTTCCGGCGCCCGCTCCGGTCACCCCTGCGGATGGCACCGTCGTACAGGAGGATCCATGTCGCTCCCCGAGGTCGTCTCGCGCGCGCAGTGGCGCGCGGCGCGCGAGGAACTGCTGCTCAAGGAGAAGGCGGCCACCCGCACGCGCGACGCGCTCAACGCGCAGCGGCGGCGGCTGCCGATGGTGGAGGTCGACGAGGAGTACGTGTTCCAGGGCGGGGACGGCAAGGCCACGCTGCCCGAGCTGTTCGAGGGGCACCGCCAGCTCGTCGTGTACCACTTCATGTTCGCCCCGGAGTGGGAGGCGGGCTGCCGCAGCTGCTCCGCCTTCCTCGACCAGATCGGCCACCTCGCCCACCTGAAGGCCCGCGACACCGCCTTCGCGGCCGTCTCCCGGGCGCCGTACCCGAAACTGCTGCCGTTCAAGGCGCGGATGGGCTGGACGGTGCCCTGGTACTCGTCGTACGGCTCCGGCTTCAACCGTGACTTCGAGGTGACCCTGGAGCGGGACGGGGAGCTCGTCGAGCGGCCCGGGGTCAGCTGCTTCCTGCGGGACGGCGACCAGGTCTTCCACACCTACTCGACCTACGAACGCGGCCTGGGCGGGCTCGGCTCGACCACGAGCTTCCTGGACCTGACGGCGCTGGGCCGGCAGGAGGAGTGGGAGGAGCCCGCCGGGCGCGCGTCGGCGTTCGGGGCGCCCGCGGGCAGCGCGCGGATCCGCTATCACGACGAGTACGACTTCTGACGCGTTCGGTGACGGAGTCGTTCGTTTCGTGACCGGATGCTCACGTTCCGTGGTGAACGGGTGTCAACTATGTCTCAGTAGCGTCACTGGCCGAGGCCAACGAGCTCTTGAAGGCGTTAACTCTCACAAGCACAACGCTTTCTGGAGGTTGCGAGATGGTGAACGGGCGAACAGTGCTCGAACGCTTTCCCGCCGGCGGCCCGCGCGGCTCCTGGCCCGCGGAGGAGTTCGCGCAGGCGCGACGCCTGGAGGGACTGCCGGCCGAGGTCATCATGGACCTCGCCACGGACACCTTCCTCGTGATCGTCCGCAGGGCGGACGCCGTCGAGTGACGTCCCCCCGCGGCGGCGCGACGGCCTCCGCGGGGCCCTCCCGCACCGTCGTCCTCAGCCCGGCCCCGGAGCGGACACCCGCGCCGTGAACTGATCCGCCTGGAGCGCGTACAGCTCCGCGTACACCCCGCCCGAGGCCAGCAGCTCGTCCGGCGTGCCGGACTCCACCAGCCGGCCCTGGTCCAGGACGTGCACCAGGTCGGCGTGGCGCACCGACGCCAGCCGGTGCGTGATCAGCACCACCGTCTGGCCGTTGTCGGCCAGCGCCCGGATCTTGTCGAAGACCTCCAGCTCGGCCCGCGCGTCCAGGGCCGCCGTCGGCTCGTCCACGATCAGGATGCGCCCCCGCCGGTAGGCAGCCCGCGCGATCCCGAGCCGCTGCCACTGGCCGCCGGACAGCTCGTGGCCGCCGCTGAAGTGGCGGGCCAGCAGGGTGTCCAGGCCGCGCGGAAGGTCCTCCACCACGTCCCCGGCGCCCGCCTCCGCGACCGCCCCGGCCAGCCGCTCCTCGGTCAGCGGCGCGGCGGAACGGCCGATCGCCACGTTCACCCGCGCCGTGAACGGCCAGCGCTTGAAGTCCTGGGCCACCATCGCGACCCGCTCGGCCAGCAGGTGCCGGTCGGCTTCGGCCGCGTCCACGCCGTCCCAGAGGATGCGGCCCGCGTCCGGCCGGTACAGCCCGGCCAGCAACTTCACCAGCGTCGTCTTGCCGGAGCCGTTCTCGCCGACCAGCGCGACGATCCGGCCCAGCGGCAGGGTGAGCGTGACGTCGTCGAGCGCGGGGCGGGTGGCGTCGCCCGGGTAGCGGAACGTGACGTTCTCGAAGCGGATCTCGCGCGGGTCGTCCGGCAGGGCCAGCCCGCCGACCGGGATCGCCCGCTCGGCCGCCTCGACGTACAAGCGCTCCAGGTCACCGACGAACAGCGCCTCCTCGTGGAGCGCGTCGACCTCAAGCACCAGGGTGTTCAGGCTCGCCGAGCCGGTGCGGATCGCGATCACCGCCGTCCCGGCCACGGCCAGCGCCATCGCCCCGCCCAGCAGCAGCCCGCCCAGCGTGGCGTACGTCGCCACCGTCGCCAGCCCGGTCCAGGCGGCCGCGATCAGCCCGGTGCGGGCCGCGAGCCGGGCCAGCCGGGCCTGCTCCGCCTCTGCGGTCTCCGACATGGCCCGGAAGTGCCGCAGCAGGAACGGCCCCACCCCGTGCACCCGGATCTCCGGTGCCGCCTCCGGCTCCGTCAGCAGCCCGGCGATCAGGTGCCCGGCACGCGCGTGCTGCACCCAGGTGTGGAACGACTCGTACCGGCGCCGCGCGTTCGTCAGCGCGCTCCACGCGCTCGGCAGCGTCATGGTCACAAGGAGCGGCAGCAGCAGCGGGTGCAGCACGGTGAGCACTCCGGCCGCGGCCACCAGCGAGATCATGGCGTTGATCACGCGCGTGCCGTACATGATCATCCGGCGTGCGGAGGACGCGCCGTACTGGGCCGTGTCCAGCAGCTTGTGGAAGGCGTGGTCCTCGATCGCGGCCAGCTCCACCGCGGCCGCCCGCTCCAGGTACAGCTCGGTCGCCACCCGCTCGACCTTGGGCTCCAGGCGCCCGGCGCCGTACGTCGACACCGCCCGCAGCACCGCGCCCACCAGCAGCACGGCGGCCATGACGGCCAGCGCGGGCACGGCACCGCGCAGCCGGTCCTCGATCGGGCCACCGCCGATGAGCCGCCCCAGCACGCTGTTGACCGCGAGCAGACCGACCGCCTGGGCCACGCCCCGGCCCACCTCCGCGGCCAGTACGAGCCCGGTGGCACGCGGATCGGCCCGCCGGGCCAGGCGCAGGCTCACGGCGAGCAGGGAGGGGAGCCGGGCGAGCAGCGCGCGGAAGCTCAGCTCGAGGAAGGCCTCCCGGTGCTGGTTCCAGCCCATGTCGTAGCGCAGCGGGCCGCCGAAGAGGAGCTGCTCCGACTCCGAGACGTCGCGTTTCCCCGGGTGTCGCTGCTCACGCCGCGTGCGCACCGTCCTCCGCCTCCCCCGATCGGCTGCCGATGGCCGTACGGTTCCCGACGGCCGTACGGACGGCCACTATCGCGGGAGCGGAGGCGCCGGGGGCAGGGCGCAAGAAGGGGGAGCGGGTGCGCGCGGGGCGTGCGCGGGGGAGGTGTGGGGTACGGGCGGACGTGCGCCCGGGCGCCGTGGCCCCACGCGCGGCCGTGCGCCCGCGCGTGGGGCCACGGCCGTCGACCACCCGGTGCGTCCCCCTGGCGGCGCCGGTCCCTACGCGCTCACCGGCCGCGACCACGTCGGCGTCGTGCCCGTGATGCGGCACAGGGCCAGGTACAGCGGGATCGGCGGGGTGTAGGGGAGCTCGCCCTCCGGCCGGTGGATCAGACCGGGGGCGCGCGCGAGGTCGGGCAGGACCGCGCCCGTCGTGTAACGCGCCGGGACGGGCCACTCCAGGGCGTAGTCCGAGTCGGACGGGACCAGCCACCACCAGTGCGCCTCGTCGGCGTAGACACAGCCCACGCGCGGCAGCCGGGGCAGGATCAGCGGCCCGAACCGGGCCGGCACGGTCACGGCGTCGCAGCCGAGCGGCGCGGTCATGCCCTCGGGCAGGACCAGGCGGCGGGAGGCGTCGACGACCGGGGTCCGCGGCGCGGCCAGCTCCCGCCGGACCCGCACCAGCGTGTCCATGCTGAGCACCGGCCCACGGCCGAACGTTCCGGTCATGCGCGACCCCACTCTCGGCCGCGTACGAGCGGGGAAAATCCCAGGGAGCGCCCCACGGGGTGCGGGCGCCAGGCGGTGGCGTCACCGTCGGCGGTGGAACCGTGCGCCGTGCGGTGCGCCTGCCGGCCGACCCTCGGCAGGACACCGGCGGTCCGGGGCTCGGCAGCGGGCTTCTCGGCACGGTCGTGGCCGTGCGCGTCCGGGGCGTCGGGGCCGGCGCTGTGCGTGTCCGGGGCGTGAGGGCCGACGCTGTGCGCCTCGCGGCGGGTCTCTCCGTGCGTGACCTCGGACGGGCCGCCGCCGCGCGTGACGTCGTACGGGTGGCCGGTGCGCGTGTCTCCGTGGAGGACGCCGTCGTGCGTCTCTTCGTACGGGTCGCTGGTGTGCGTGTCTCCGTGGAGGACGCCGCCGGGCATCTCTTCGTACGGGTCGCTGAACGTTGCCAGCAGCCGCTGTTCGGCCTCGCCGTCCGCGTCGTGCGTCCCCGGCGCGTCCTCCTCGCCGGAACCGCCGGAGCCGCCGGGCTTGGGGCGGGCGCCCCAGCCGAGGTCGCAGTGCGGGTCCGCCGCTGCGACGGAGGCATCCGGCTCCCAGTCGACCGCGTTGTGCGGCTCGGACGGGTCGCGGGGCGTGTCCGCCTTGCGCGGGAGCTCCGCCCAGACCAGCAGGCCGGGACCGTGCTCCTGGGCGCCCCAGGCGTGACAGAGGGCGTCGACGAGGAGCAGTCCCCGGCCGTGTTCCTCTTCGCCCCGCTGCGGGGACGGCTGCGGCTCGCCCGGGGCGCAGCCCTGGTCGCGCACGGCTATGCGCACCAGTTCCTCACCGTCGTGCAGCTCGCACACGACGACGTCGCTGGCGGTGTGCACGATGGCGTTGGTGACCAGCTCGGAGACGATCAGCGCGGCCGAGTCACAGGTGTCCTCGCACACCGACCAACCGGTCAGCCGTGCCCTGGTCAGACGCCTGGCCTGCGCGGGCGACCCCGGGTGCGCGGCCAGCTCGAAACGGAACCGGCGCTCGGCAGCGGCCTGGTCGGGGCCTGCTCCCGCGGCACCGAGAGCCGGCGGGCGGCCTGCGGTGGCGTCTGTTCCTAAGGGCGGGGACGGAATCACGCTTGCCACTATCGCCCCGGCGTGGACACTTGGCAAGTGTCACTCTGAAAAATGCAGAGTGCTGTGTGACGCGGTGGAGGGCCGTGGCACACTGCTTCGCAACAGCACGTCGAACGGCGCCAATTGAGATCACCGAAGATCCGTACGCACGCGTACCGATCTTCGAACAGGTCTTCGAATGGCGCCGTAAGGCTGTCAGGATTCTTTTGTCGTCCCCAGTCGCCGCCGGCCGGGGAACCGGGCCCCCGCAGGCCCGGGCTCTTCGTGGAGGTGGAGCGTGAGCGAACCGCGGTCCGCGCCGACCGTGGGCCAGGTGGTCCTCGGCCGGCGCCTGCTGGACCTGCGGGAGCGCGCCGGGCTCAAGCGCGAGGAGGCAGCCCGCATCCTGCGCGTCGCGCCCGCCACCGTCCGCCGGATGGAGATGGCCGAGGTCGCCCTCAAGATCCCCTACCTCCAGCTGCTGCTGAAGGCCTACGGGGTGACCGACGAGGAGGCCGAGGGCTTCGTCCAGCTCGCCGAGGACGCCAACCGGCCCGGCTGGTGGCAGCGCTTCCACGACGTGCTGCCCGGCTGGTTCTCGATGCACGTCAGCCTCGAGGGCGCGGCCGCGCTGATCCGCCAGTACGAACCCCACTTCGTCCCCGGTCTGCTGCAGACCGAGGAGTACGCCCGCGGGGTGCTGAGGTCCGGAGCCGTCGGCCAGACCCGGCCGGAGGACATCGAGCGCCTCGTCGACCTGCGCATGCAACGCCAGCAGCTGCTCACCCGCGAGGACGCGCCCCGGCTGTGGGTGGTCATGGACGAGACGGCCCTGCGTCGCCCGGTGGGCGGCCCGGAGGTGATGCGCGCGCAGATCGACAAACTGCTCGAGGCGACGAAGCTGCCCCACGTGACCCTGCAGATCGCCCCGTTCGCCAACGGGCCGCACCCGGGCACCTACGGGCCCTTCGTGCTCTTCCGATTCGCCATGCCGGAGCTTCCGGACATGGTCTACAGCGAGTACCTGACCGGCGCGGTCTACCTCGACGCGCGTTCCGAGGTGGCCACCCACCTCGAGGTCATGGACCGCATGGCGGCACAGGCCGCTACGGCACATCGCACGAAGGAGATCCTGCTGGATCTCCGCAAGGAGCTGTGAATGGATCGCATCACGTCCCAGCCGAAGCGGGTCCGCACCGAGCGGATCTACAACGGCATGCCCGCCCGTGAGCTGGGCAGCGAGGGCTGGCACAAGCCGTGGAGCGGTGGCAACGGCGGCAACTGCCTGGAGGCCATGAAGCTCGCCGACGGCCGGATCGCGGTCCGGCAGTCCACCGACCCGGACGGTCCGGCCCTGATCTACACCTCCGCCGAGATGACCGCGTTCATCGAGGGTGCCAAGGCCGGGGAGGCGGACTTCCTGCTGTCCTGAACCTGCTGCTCCCTTGCTCACCTCCCCCCTCGCACCTGGCTCGGCCCCCTAAATTTGATCCTTTGCCCCCTGTCCCCCTTCTCTCCTCCCGTCCCTGCACCCCTCCCGATCGTCAGACACTCATCGGCCGGTCGTACGGCGATATCGGCGCCGGCAGCCGGGAACTGCCCGTGAGCCGACGGTCGACGGCGGCGGCCACCGCCCGCCCCTCCGCGAGGGCCCACACGATCAGCGACTGCCCGCGTGCGGCGTCCCCGGCGGCGAACACCCCGGGGACGTTCGTCGCGAAGTCCCGGTCCCGGACGATCGTCCCGCGCGGGTCCATCGCCAGCCCCAGCTGTTCGACGAGCCCGTCCCCCTGGTCCGGACCGGAGAACCCGAGCGCCAGCAGGACCAGGTCGGCGGGCAGCGCCCGCGCGGTGCCGGCGACCGGACTGCGCCGGGCGTCCACCTCGACCAGGTGCAGCCGCCGCACCCGCCCCCCGTCGTCCCCCGTGAAGCGCAGCGTCGACGCCGCGAACAGCCGGGCGTCGGCGTCCGCGACCGGTGCCGTGCCCAGGTCGCGCGCCTCCTCGTGCGCGGCCGACAGCCGGTACAGCTTCGGGTACGTCGGCCAGGGCTCGGCGTCGTCGTCGCGCTCGGCGCCGGGCTGGGCGTAGATGTCGAGCTGGGTCACCGAGGCCGCCCCCTCGCGCACCGCCGTGCCCAGGCAGTCCGCGCCCGTGTCGCCGCCGCCCACGATGACGACGTGCCGGCCCGCCGCGGACAGCGGTGACACCTCCAGGTCGCCCTCGCGCACCCGGTTGGCCAGCGGCAGGTACTCCATCGCCTGGTGGATCCCGGCCAGCTCCCGGCCCGGCACGGACAGCTCCCGCCACGCCGTCGCCCCGGTCGCGACCACCACGGCGTCGTGGCGCGCCCGCAGCTCGGCCGCCGTGACGTCCCGCCCGACCGCCGTCGACGTACGGAACTTCGTGCCCTCGGCCCGCATCTGCTCGATCCGCCGGTCCAAATGGTGCTTCTCCATCTTGAACTCGGGGATGCCGTACCGCATCAGCCCGCCGAGCCGATCGTCCTTCTCGTACACGACAACGGTGTGACCCGCGCGCGTCAGCTGCTGCGCGGCCGCCAGCCCCGTCGGACCCGAGCCGATCACCGCCACCGTCCGCCCGGACAGCCGGTCCGGCGGTCGCGGCGGCACGAACCCCTCCGCCCAGGCCCGGTCGGCGATGGCGCACTCGACGTTCTTGATGGTGACGGCCGGCTGGTTGATGGCCAGCACGCATCCCGCCTCGCACGGCGCGGGACACAACCGCCCGGTGAACTCGGGGAAGTTGTTCGTCGCGTGCAGCCGGTCGCTCGCCGCCCGCCAGTCCTCCCGCGCGACCAGGTCGTTCCACTCCGGGATGAGGTTCCCGAGCGGACAGGCCTCGTGGCAGAACGGTACGCCGCAGTCCATGCAGCGGTCGGCCTGCTCGCTGATCACGGGGAGGAGCGCCCCCGGGACGTAGACCTCGTTCCAGTCCCGCACCCGCTCCTCGACCGGCCGGCGGGGCCAGTCCTGGCGGGGCGTGGTCATGAATCCCTTGGGATCGGCCATGGGCGTCTTCCTCGCCTACGCGTACGACAGGCCGAGCGTCATCGGGCGGCACTCTTCCGGCCACGATACGTGTCCCCGGCCACCTGCGCAGAGGGGGACGACAGCGCTTTCCCGCCGCCGGGCCGCGTGCCCGGCTCAGACGAGCGCCAGCGCGTACGTGACCGCCGCCGCCATCGACGCGACGGCGCGTATGTGGTTCCACATGGTCCACTCGCGCACGTACGTCGGCCAGTACCGCACCGCCTCCGACGTCCCCGCCTCCAGCTTCATCAGGGTGTCGTTGCGCGGCACGTTCGCGGCCACCGTCACCCCGAACGCGCCCACCAGGTACAGCCCGCTGCCCAGCAGCAGCTCCACTGTCCCCTTCTCCGGCCACAGCACGAACGTCACCACCGCGATCACCGCGCACAGCGCTCCCGTCCCGAGGAACACGACCATGAACGCCGGTGTCAGCGCCGAGGTGTTGATCGCCTTCATCGCCGCGACCCCCTGCGCGGGCGGCAGCGCACCGAGGCCCCGCATCACCAGCACCGAGAAGGCGTAGAACACTCCGGCCATCAGGCCCGTCGCGAGCGCGCCCAGCACCCCGAGCACCAGATACGGCCCCTCGATCATGACTCTCCCCACTCCCACGGTCCTGTCGGCGAGCCGATCGGACCTGCCGTCACCCCAAGCGAGGCCCGGACCATGATCCGTGACCATGGCCGGGACGCGCGACGCCATGCGCGGACGTCCACACACTCGTCACCGAACCCAAGCCCCTGTCGGGGCACCTGAATCCACCCGCCGGTCACCTCGGGGTGGGATGCGGGGCCGCGGTGTCCGCCGTCCGGTCCCGCCACTGCCGCAGCACCGCCTCCACGCCCGCCGCGATCCGCCGCCGCGCCTCCTGCCGTGGCACGCCCGTCATCAGCAACCGGTCGTACGGCGTGTCCACGTGCCGCACGGATGCCACGACCGCCGAGATCACCGGCCCCTCGGACAGCGCACGGCCCGCTGCGCTGCGGCCCACCCGCCCGCTGCCGCGCACCGACGCGTGGGCCGCTATCTCCCCCGCCCGCTCGACCGGGCAGCCGGGGAAGAGCCGGCGGATCTCAGCCGCGAACGCCGCCGCGAACCGCACGTCCTGTGCCGCCCGCCGTCGCGCGTCGCGCACCCGGCGCCGTCGCCGTGCCTCAGCGTCCGCGAGGCACCGCCCCTCCGCCCGGGTGAGCGCCTCCTCCTCCACGAGGACGCCCTGCCGCTCGTACCGCGCCCTGCGCCGGTTGAACCGCACGACCACCGCCGACAGCGTGCTCTCCTCCCGGGACCTGCGCGTGAGCGCGGTGTCGCCGCGCGGCAGGAACACCAGGTGGCCCAGATCGGCACAGCCGAGGCACCGCGGCGCCCCGTCCTCCAGGACGAGCATCGACAACGGCCCGCGCCGACACGCCACGCAGTACCGGCGCTTCAACGGCTGAATGACCAGAAAGCCCTTGCGTTCGCGGGGCGTTGTGGACGGTTCCATACGACGTACCTCCCTCCTGCCGAACTCATCCGACGTCTACTGCCGTCTTGCGCCGTCTTCCGGCGTCTTCTGGCGTCTTCTGACGTCCAGCGACGCGCGTGCATCCTGATTCCCGGCACCCCGGTCGGTTGCGACGGCCGGTGCCGGTCGGCGCATCATGGGCCGTGTGCGATTCGAAGCGATCACCTGGGACCGGCTCGGTGACCTCCTGGCCGACCGGCTGCTCGACCTGAAGCCGGCCGACGGCAGTCCCTGGCCGCGCGTCGCGATCGACGGCGCACCGGCGGCCCGCCCCGGTGACCTCGCCGACCGCGTGGCCGAGGCGCTGCGCGTCCGCGGCCGGGCCTCCCGCGTGGTCGACGCCCACGGCTTCCTCCGCCCCGCCTCCGTCCGCCTGGAGTACGGCCACCACGACCTGGACGCCTACTACGACGGCTGGCTCGACACCGGCGCCCTGTGGCGCGAGGTGTTCAACCCGCTGGAACCGGACGGCGACGGCCGTGTCCTGCCCGACCTCTGGGACCCGGTGGCCGACCGCGCCACCCGCAGCGCCTACGTCCACCTCCCGCCCGGTGGCGTCCTGTTGCTGCACGGCCCCCTCCTGATGCGTCACTGGTTCCCGTTCGACCTCACCGTCCACGTCCTCCTCTCCGCGCCCGCCCTGCGCCGCCGCACTCCCGACGCCGACCACTGGACGCTGCCCGCCTTCGAGCGCTACGAGCAGGAGACCGACCCCGCGGGCACGGCGGACGTCGTCATTCGCGCCGACGACCCACGCCACCCTGCCTGGAACCGGGGGGCCGCGTAGCCCGGTCGGGCGGGCGGCCGCACGCACGCACGCACGCCTCGGTCCTTAGGGTGCTCGCCGCGTCCTGCGGAAGCGTCTCAAGCGCTTTTGTAGGCACGCCCCACAACTCGGGGTGGTCTGGTTCGCCCGCGAGGGCGACACCGTCGTGTTCTCCTCGCTCGAGAACCGTCAGAAGGTGCGCAACCTCCGCCGCGACCCCCGCGTCAGCCTGACCGTCTTCGACCTCGCCAACCCCTACACCTCGGTCGAGATCCGGGGGACCGCCGAGATCCTCCCGGACCCGGACAAGCGCCTCCCGCACGAGCTATCGCACAAGTACCTCGGCATCGACCCGCCCGCCGAGAAGGAGGACGAGGTGCGCGTCATCGTCCGGATCACCCCGAGCAAGATCATCAAGTTCTCCGCCTGAGGCGCCCGAGGCCCCACCTGCTGCCGCAAGCCCCGGGTCAGAGCCAGCCGTTGCGCCGGAAGCCCCGGTACAGCACCAGGCAGGCCGCGGATATGACAGCGATGACCAAGGGGTAGCCGAACCTCGAGTGCAGCTCCGGCATGTGGTCGAAGTTCATGCCGTACACCCCGCACACCATCGTCGGCACGGCGATCACCGCGGCCCACGCGGTGATCTTCCGCATGTCCTCGTTCTGCGCGACCGTGACCTGTGCGAGGTGGGCCTGCAGAATGGAGTTCAGCAGTTCGTCGAAGGCGGCGATCTGCTCGGTGGCCCGCAACAGGTGGTCGGAGACGTCGCGGAAGTAGGCCTGTATCTCCGGCTCCACCACCCGCATCGGCCGGTCGGCCAGATCCAGCAGGGGGCGCCCGAGCGGCACCACCGCCCGCTTGAGCTCCAGCAGTTCCCGCTTGAGCTGGTAGATGCGGCCCGGGTCGGCCCGCGCGCCGTTCTCCGCGAAGACGTCCGTCTCCACCTGGTCGATGTCCGCCTGCATCAGGTCGGTGACGGTGAGGAAGTCGTCCACCACGTGGTCCGCGATCGCATGCAGCACCGCCGACGGCCCCTTGGCCAACTGCCCGGCATCGGCCTCCAGTTCCTCGCGCAGCGGACCGAGCGAGCCGTGCCGGCCGTGCCGCACCGTGATCACGAAGTCCTGGCCGACGAACACCATGATCTCGCCCGTGTCCACGACCTCACTCGTGGCCGTCAACGTCTCGTGCTCCACGTAGCAGACGGTCTTGAACACCGCGAACAGCGTCTCGCCGTACCGCTCCACCTTCGGACGCTGGTGCGCCTCGACCGCGTCCTCGACGGCCAGCGGGTGCAGGTCGAACAGCTCCGCGATGCCCGCGAACTCCTCCGCCGTCGGTTCGTGCAGCCCGAGCCAGACGAAGCCCTCCCCGTGCTTGCGTACACGGCGAACCGTGTCGAGCAGGTCCGCGCCGACCGGTGCGCGCCGTCCGTCCAGGTAGGTCACGCAGTTCACCACGGAGGAACCCAGCGGCGACCGTGCGGGGTGGCTCAGGTCGACCCGGGGGCGCCGACGGGCCAGCCGTGCCACCTTGCGGAGCCCACCGACCCTGCCGAGGCCGGTGACCTTCCGCAAATTTCCTGCCATGGTCATCTGGATCTCCTTGCGTGGATCTCCCGCGTCCGGTGCGCGGAGCGTCCCTTCGTCTTCCTGTGTCGGTTCGCGTTCCCGCGTCCTGGCTCGTCAGTGTGTCAGTCCCGCGCAGACGCCGGGCAAGCCTGTGGAAAAGGTCGGATCCCGCCGTCTTCCCGCCTGTGGAAAAGGTCGGGTCCCGCTGTGTTCCCGCCTGTGGACAGGGCGACTTCGGGTGGCGCGACGTGCGACGCGTCGGCCGTCCGGGGCCCGCCGACGGCGGTACGCTCGCCGCCTCGACCCCTTCCGACATGCGGAGCGACCGGGATGACCACGGCATGACGCGACCCGACGGCTACCTCCTCGACAACCAGCGGACCGAGGCCGGCGAGCGCTTCGACGCCTTCGCCTCCCTCTTCGACCCCACGACGTTCCGTCACCTCGAAGGGCTCGGCGTCGGCCCCGGCTGGCGCTGCTGGGAGGTGGGCGCCGGCGGCACCTCCGTGGTGTCCTGGCTGGCGAAGCGGGTCGGCCCCACCGGCCAGGTCGTGGCGACGGACATCGACACCTCACGGCTCGGGCCCGTGGCCCGCCCGCCGGTCGAGGTCCGCGTCCACGACGCGGGCGCCGAGGAGCCGCCGGGGGAGGACTTCGACCTCGTGCACGCCCGGCTCGTCCTCGTCCACGTACCCGACCGGGACCGGGCGCTGCGGTCGATGGTCCGGTCCCTGCGCCCCGGCGGCCGCCTCCTCGTCGAGGACGCCGACCCGGCGCTCCAGCCCCTGGCCTGCCCCGACGAACACGGCCCCGAGCAGCAGCTCGCGAACCGGCTCCGCACCGGCTTCCGCAGGCTCCTCGCCGAACGCGGCGCCGACCTCTCCTACGGCCGCCGCCTCCCTCGCCTCCTGCGCGAGGCCGGTCTGCAACGGGTCGAGGCCGAGGCCTACTTCCCCCTCACGTCCCCCGCCGGCGCGGCCCTGGAATCCGCCACGATCCGTCAGGTCCGCGCCGAGCTGGTGCGGACGGGCCGCGCCACGGACGACGACATCGACCGCCACCTCGCCCACATCGAGGCCGGCGGCATGGACTTCGCCACGGCACCGATGATCTCGGCATGGGGAAGGAAGGGGTAATGGGCGCCGCCGGACACAGCCCCTGGGTCAGGCAGTCGCCCCTCCGCTCACCCTCGCTCCGGCGGCCTGCCCCCCACCCGCTCCACCGCCCGCGCGCCCGCCCGGCACCCCTGCGCCGCCGCGGCCTCCAGTTCCGCGCCCACCACCAGCGCCGCGAGGAACGCCCCCGTGAAGGCGTCCCCGGCGCCCGTGGTGTCCCGGGGATCGGCCGGTGCGGCGGCGACGCGGGCGACGACGGTGCCCGCGTCGGCCATGACCGCGCCGTCCGAGCCGCACTTGGTCACCACGAGCGGCACGTGCCGGCTCAGCTCGGCCGCCGCTTCCTCCGCGTCCGGCAGCCCGGTCAGCAGACAGGCCTCGTCCCGGCTCGGCAGCAGCACGTCCACCCCCTCCACGAGGTCGAGGAACCGCCCGGCACCCAGCTCGCGGAGGAACCCGGCCGACGCCGGATCCAGACTCGTCGGCACCCCCCGCGCGCGGGCCGACGCCGACGCCACGCGCACGAGGGCACGCCCGGACGCCGAGAACAGCAGGTAGCCCGACAGGTGCAGCCGCGCGACCCCGTCGAGCAGGTCCTCCGACCAGTCCGCGGGCTCCAGCCGCAGCGACGCCCCGCTGTCGGTGAGGAACGTCCGCTCCGCCCCCGCTCCCGAGTCGACCAGGCAGATCACCGTCCCGGTCGGTGCCTCGGGATCGACGACCAGCACCGGACGCACCCCGGCCGCCCGCAACGCGCGCTCGTGCCACGCCGCCGCGTCGGCGCCCACACGGCCCAGCAGGCGCACGTCCGCACAGCCGGTGTAAGCAGCCCAGCACGCCACGTTGGCGCCGGCCCCGCCCGGCAGCGTGCGGATCTCGGCAGCCGTGTCCGTCCCCGCGGCCAGCGGCTCCCGGTGCCGCGCCACGACGTCGGTCACCACGTCCCCGACGACCAGCAGGGCCCCGCCACCGGGGCCGCCCGCCGCCTCCGTCGTCACGCCCCGGCCCAGGCCGCCGCGATGCGCGCCGCCAGGCGCACGTTGCCGCGCACCGCCGCCAGGTTGGCCTCCAGGGAGGCACCGTCGGTGTGGCGGACGAGGTGGTCCAGCAGGAAGGGGGTGACGGCCTGGCCGGTGACGCCTTCCGCCTCGCAGGCGCGCAGGGCCTCGGCGAGCACCCGCGCGTGCAGCTCCGGGTCCAACTGCTCCTGCTCCGGGACGGGGTTCGCGACGATCAGCGCGGACTCCGGCCCCCCGACCGCGTCCTGAGCCCGCATCACCTCGGCCACCTGCTGCGGCGTCTCCAGCGTCCAGTCCACCGGGTGCCCGGAGTCGGACAGGTAGAAGCCGGGGAAGCGGTCCGTGCCGTAGCCGGCCACCGCGACGCCCAGCGTCTCCAGCCGCTGGAGCGTCGCCGGCACGTCCAGGATCGACTTCACCCCGGCGCACACCACCGTGATCCTGGTGCGCGCCAGCAGTCCCAGATCGGCCGACTCGTCCTGCGTCACCGTCCACTCCCGGTGCACGCCGCCGAGCCCGCCGGTCGCGAACACCCGTATCCCCGCGCGCGCCGCCAGCAGCGCCGTCGCCGACACCGTGGTCGCCCCGCCGGCGCCCGCGGCCACCGCGAGCGGCAGGTCACGGTGGCCCAGCTTGCGGATCCCGTCCTCGTTCGCGATCCGCTCGACCTGCTTCTCGTCCAGACCGATGTGCGGCCGCCCGTCGAGCACGGCGATGGTCGCCGGTACGGCGCCCTCCGCGCGGACCGCCGCCTCCAGTTCCAGCGCCACCCGGAGGTTGCGCGGGCGTGGCAGCCCGTGGGCGATGATCGTGGACTCCAGCGCCACCACCGGGCGACGCGCGTCCAGCGCTTCCCGTACCTCTTCCGACACCACCGACGTCACGCGCCTGCCTCCTGTCGTCGCCCTCCCCTCATCCCTGGCGGGTGGCACCCTCGGCCAAACCCCCACCCTGGACTCGGCGCGACCTCAGAACAGCGGCTCGGGCAGCACGCCCTCCAACGCCAGCAGCTTGCGCTTGGTCTCCAGACCGCCCCCGAACCCGCCGATCCCGCCGCCGCTCTCCACCACCCGGTGGCAGGGCACCACGACCGGCAGTGGATTGGAACCCATCGCCATGCCCACCGCCTGCGCGGCCCCCGGCTGCCCCACCCGCCGGGCCAGATCGCCGTACCCGACCACCGCGCCGTACGGGACGCCCTCGGCCAGCGCGCGCAGCACCTGGCGGTTGAAGCCGGAGATCAGCGACCAGTCCAGCGGCAGCGCGAAGCCGCGCAGCTCGCCCGCGAAGTAGGCGTCGACCTGGCGTATCGCCTCGGCCAGCAGCGGTGAGTCCGGCGCCTCGACGGGCGTCGTGCCGAGCCGCTCCGCGAGCCGGGCGAGCGCCTTCTCGCGGACCGGGTCCGTCGCGTGGAACACGACGTTGACCAGACCCTCACGGGTCGCGGCCAGCAGCAGGGGGCCGATGGGCGTCCCGACGACGGCCCACACGACCTGCTGCTCGTACTGCCCCTGGCTGTCCATGCCCCCACCGTACGGCCGCCCACTGACAGCGCTGCGGAGAGCCGAGTCCCGCCCGGCCCAGGCCCCGACGCCGTCCGTCCGGTCAGTGCCCGGACACGGCCTGGCGCACCACGTCCGGCTTGTTGCTGATCAGCCCGTCGGCGCCGTACCCGACGACGGTGCGCGCGGTGTCCGCGTCGTCCACCGTCCAGGCGAACAATCGCAGCGGCAGACCGTGCGGTCCCGTCTGGGCATGCACCGCGGAGACGTAGGCGGCGGACAGCGACGTGTGCGAGGGGTTGACCAGGTCGACGAACCGCGCGTACGTGGGCAGGTCCGCCGCCTTCGGCGTGCCGAGCAGGCCGGTGCGCACCTCCGGCGCCAGCGCGTGCACGGTGCGCAGGCTGTCGGCGCTGAAGCTCTGCACGATCAGCCGGCCGGCGAGGTGCCGCTGGTCCAGCCAGTTCTCGTTGCCGAGCTCCTTGAGGATCTGCTGCTCGATCCCCGGGTACAGTTCCGGATTTTTGACCTCCAGGAGCAGGCCCTGGTGGTGGGATTCGACCGTGCGCAGGTACTGCTCCAGCGTCGGCACGCGCGTGCCCGCGTACGCGGGGGAGAACCAGCTGCCCGCGTCGAGCCGGGCGATCTCGGCGGCGGTGAAGTCCTTCACCTTCCAGGGAGCGCGGCCCGGGAAGACGTCCTCCGCGTCCGTGGTCCGGCCCAGCCCGTCGTCGTGGATCACCACGAGTTCGCCGTCCTTGGTGCGCTGGACGTCGTTCTCCACCCAGCGGGCGTCCCGGGCGGCGGCCTCGTCGACGGCGGCGAGGGTGTTCTCGGGCGCGTAGGCGGAGGCACCCCGGTGCGCGACGACGACCGGCGCCGGGACCCGCGCCGGCTCGGGGCCGGCCAGTCCCGCCCGGGCGTCGGACGCCGGGAGCAGGAGGGCCACCAGGCCCACGAGCGCGGTGGTCAGGGCGGCGACGCGCGCGTGCATGCGTACTCCTCGTGTCGAGCGGACTCCGGCCGTCACGTACAGCTCCACTGTGACAGCGAAGAGTCAACGACGCGGGAGTGCGGCACGACTCCACGATGAACGCGGTTGCCCGAGCCCGCTCGGTCCTGCCCCAGATGTGGCAAGGTCGTGTGTCTTTGCCGCAGAGTCGTTCGACCGTTCCGGTGGCAGTCATACTTTCTGCGTCGACCACGATCGCCCGCGCGGTCGTGGGAGGGGGGCAGTTCCGGGCAGTTCGGGTACCACGGCGGAAGGGCAGCCGCGCATGCAGGGCACGGTCGACGGATTCAGCTACGGACTCGTCACCCCGCTGGTGGCCTACCTGATGGCCTGCCTCGGCGGTGCCCTCGGCCTGCGCTGCACGACCAGGGCGATGCTCGTCGCGCACTCCTGGCGCCCCGGCTGGCTCGCCCTCGGAGCGGCCGCCATCGGCTCCGGCATATGGACCATGCACTTCGTCGCGATGATGGGCTTCACGGTCCACGGCGCGCCGATCCACTACGACAAGCCCCTGACGTACGCCAGCCTGGGCGTCGCGATCCTCATGGTGGGCGTCGGGATCTTCATCGTCGGCTACAAGGGCGCCTCAGGAACCGCGCTGTTCACCGGCGGCACCCTCACCGGCCTCGGCATCGCCTCCATGCACTACCTGGGCATGGCGAGCCTGCAGCTGAACGGACGGCTGGAGTACAACACCCTGACCGTCGGCTTCTCCGTGGTGATCGCGATGGCCGCCGCCACCGCGGCGCTGTGGGCCGCGGGACAGGTGCGGGGACTGCTGTGGAGCGTCGGCGCGAGCCTCGTCATGGGGCTCGCCGTCACGGGCATGCACTACACGGGCATGGCCGCGATGAGCGTCCACCTGCACACGGGCGCGCCGGGCACTGGGGACTCACCCGCCGCGCTCCTCGCGCCGATGCTGATCGGCCCGCTCGCCTTCCTGTGCCTCGCCGGCGTCGTCGTCCTGTTCGACCCGCTGATGGTGATGGGCGGGCCGGACTGGACACCGGTGGAGCACAAGCCCGGCGTACCGGCCCACGCGCCGGCCCCGCGGTCCGGGCGGCGGCCCGTCGTGCGCCCCGGCCGCAGGGACCTCCGGCTGGAGCACCGCACGGCCCAGAACCGCTGACCGGAGCCGGTTGTCAGTGGGGGGTCGTACGGTTGATGGCATGCGGCCCGTTTCCCAGATCGAACGCACGGTGGCGCCCTTCGAGGTCGTCAGTCCCTACCAGCCCAACGGCGACCAGCCGGCGGCCATCGCCGAGCTGGCCCGGCGCATCCAGGCGGGTGAGAAGGACGTCGTCCTGCTGGGCGCGACCGGCACCGGCAAGTCCGCCACCACCGCGTGGATGATCGAGAAGCTCCAGCGACCCACCCTGGTGATGGCGCCGAACAAGACGCTGGCCGCCCAGCTGGCCAACGAGTTCCGCGAGCTCCTGCCGAACAACGCGGTCGAGTACTTCGTCTCGTACTACGACTACTACCAGCCCGAGGCGTACGTCCCGCAGTCGGACACCTACATCGAGAAGGACTCCTCGATCAACGAGGAGGTCGAGCGCCTGCGCCACTCGGCGACGAACTCGCTGCTCACCCGCCGTGACGTGGTCGTGGTGGCCTCGGTGTCCTGCATCTACGGCCTGGGCACCCCGCAGGAGTACGTGGACCGCATGGTGCCGCTCCGGGTCGGCGACGAGATCGACCGGGACCAGCTGCTGCGCCGCTTCGTCGACATCCAGTACACGCGCAACGACATGGCGTTCACCCGCGGCACCTTCCGCGTGCGCGGCGACACTATCGAGATCTTCCCGGTGTACGAGGAGCTCGCCGTCCGCATCGAGATGTTCGGCGACGAGATCGAGGCGCTCACCACGCTGCACCCGCTCACCGGCGAGATCATCAGCGACGAGCAGCAGCTGTACGTCTTCCCCGCCTCCCACTACGTCGCCGGCCCCGAGCGCATGGAGCGGGCCGTCAACGACATCGAGAAGGAGCTCGGGGACCGGCTGGCCGAGCTGGAGAAGCAGGGCAAGCTCCTGGAGGCGCAGCGCCTGCGCATGCGCACCACGTACGACATCGAGATGCTCCGCCAGATCGGCACCTGCTCCGGCGTGGAGAACTACTCGATGCACTTCGACGGCCGCCTGCCCGGGTCCCCGCCCAACACGCTGCTCGACTACTTCCCGGAGGACTTCCTCCTGGTCATCGACGAGTCCCACGTGACCGTGCCGCAGATCGGCGCGATGTACGAGGGCGACGCCTCCCGCAAGCGCACCCTCGTCGACCACGGCTTCCGGCTGCCCTCCGCCCTGGACAACCGGCCGCTGAAGTGGGAGGAGTTCCAGGAGCGCATCGGCCAGACCGTCTACCTGTCGGCGACCCCGGGCACCTACGAGCTGTCCCGCGGCGACGGCGTCGTCGAACAGATCATCCGCCCCACCGGCCTCGTCGACCCGCAGGTCGTCGTCAAGCCCACCGAGGGCCAGATCGACGACCTGGTGCACGAGATCCGCAAGCGCACCGACAAGGACGAGCGCGTCCTGGTCACCACCCTCACCAAGAAGATGGCCGAGGACCTCACCGACTACTTCCTGGAACTGGGCATCCAGGTGCGCTACCTGCACAGCGACGTCGACACCCTGCGCCGCGTGGAGCTGCTGCGGGAGCTGCGCAGCGGCGAGTACGACGTCCTGGTCGGCATCAACCTGCTGCGTGAGGGCCTGGACCTGCCCGAGGTGTCCCTGGTGGCCATCCTGGACGCCGACAAGGAGGGCTTCCTGCGCTCCGGCACCTCGCTGATCCAGACCATCGGCCGCGCCGCGCGCAACGTCTCCGGCGAGGTCCACATGTACGCCGACAAGATCACCCCCGCGATGGAGCGGGCGATCGACGAGACCAACCGCCGCCGGGAGAAGCAGGTCGCCTACAACAAGGCGAACGGCATCGACCCCCAGCCGCTGCGCAAGAAGATCAACGACATCGTCTCCCAGATCGCGCGCGAGGAGATCGACACCGAGCAGCTCCTCGGCACCGGCTACCGCGCGAAGAAGGACGGGCGGCCCACCAAGGCGCCGGTTCCCTCGCTCGGCGACAAGTCCCTCAAGGGCGCCAAGGGCTCGAAGACCGTCAAGCCCGCCCACGGCAAGGCCCGCGAGACCGTCCCGACCGACAGCCCCGCCGCCGACCTCGCCGCGCAGATCGAGGAGATGACCGAGCGCATGCGGGCCTCCGCCGCGGACCTGCAGTTCGAGATCGCGGCCCGGCTGCGCGACGAGGTCTCGGAGATGAAGAAGGAACTGCGCCAGATGAAGGAGGCCGGACTGGCCTGACGCGCGGCCGGCCCGGCCCCGGTCCGGCTCGCCGCCCATGTCGATGTACGGCGCCGACGTGCCGTACCCGCCCACGCGCTGTGTTGCAGGACCGACACAAAGTGCGCTCCCGGGTACGGCACTGTCGGTGCCCTTGCGTAAGGTTCTGGTCAACCGCGCAGACCGCGGCAACAGGGGACGTTCGAGAGGGGAATCAGCGCGTGACCGTCAACATGACCAAGGGTCAGGCCATCAGTCTGCAGAAGAACGACGGGGGCAGCCTGACCGCGGTGCGCATGGGTCTCGGCTGGCAGGCGGCCCCCCGGCGTGGCCTGTTCGGCACCCGCACGCGGGAGATCGACCTCGACGCCTCGGCGGTCCTCTTCGCCGACAAGCAGCCCGTCGACGTCGTCTTCTTCCGCCACCTGGTGAGCGACGACGGCTCCGTGCGGCACACCGGCGACAACCTCGTCGGCGGTGTCGGCCAGGGCGGCGACGACGAGGCCATCCTCGTGGACCTCTCGCGCGTGCCCGTTCACATCGACCAGATCGTCTTCACCGTGAACTCCTTCACGGGCCAGACGTTCCAGGAGGTGCAGAACGCGTTCTGCCGCCTGGTCGACGAGACCAACGGCCAGGAGCTGGCCCGCTACACCCTCGCGGGCGGCGGCGCCTACACGGCCCAGGTCATGGCGAAGGTGCACCGCGCGGGCCCGGGCTGGACGATGACCGCCCTCGGCACCCCGGCCAACGGCCGCACCTTCCAGGACCTGATGCCGGCCATCCTGCCGCTGCTGTAGTACGGCGGCGACCGCACCGACAACACAAGACGCGACACAGGGGGAAGGCGATGACGGCCGAGCTGGTGCGGGGGCAGAACCACCCGCTCTCCCAGGCCCACCTCGAGATCAGGGTCTCGGCCGGCACGCCCGTCGTGGCCGCCGCGACGCTCGGCGACGACGGCGGCACCGTGCGGGGCGTCGAGTGGGTGGCCCACCCCGGGACGCCCACCCTGCCCGGACTGGAGGTCTCCCGGCAGGCGGCCGCCGATCACCGTCTGGCGGTCGACCTGGACGCCATGCCGGAGGCCGTGCACCGGGTGCACGTGCTGATCTCGCTCCCGCAGGCGGGCGGCGGCCCGGTCCGCTTCGGCGCCGTCGCCGCCCCCTTCGTCGCCGTCACCGGACTCGACGGCGGCGAGGTCGCCAGCTACACCATCACCGGCCTGGACAGCGAGTCGGCCGTCGTCGCCCTGGAGCTGTACCGGCGCCAGGGCGCCTGGAAGGTCCGTGCGGTCGGCCAGGGGTACGCCGGCGGACTCGCCGAGCTCCTCACCGACCAGGGCCTGCCGCAGGCCCAGCAGCTCGCGTCCGGCATCCACGAGGCCGTGGCCCAGGGGCTCGCCCGCTCGGTCCAGGCCCCGCCGCCCCGCACGGCCGACGGCGACCGCTCCCGGCAGACGGCCGCGTCCGCCCTCGGCCCGGACCAGAGCGGTCCCGCGCCCTACGGCACCCAGGGCCACCAGAACCCCGCCGGGCCGTACGCCCCCCAGGGCACCCCCGGCACCCCGCCCGTCCCGCCGGCCGCGGGCCCCGGGGCGGGGCACCCGTCCGGTCCCGCACCGGCGGACCCGTCGGCCGCCGGCCCCACCCCGCCGCCCACCGGCCCCGCCGGCGGCGGCCCGATCGACTACAGCCACCCGCGCCGCGGGACCACGGCTCCGCCCCCGCCCCCGCCGACCGCGCCCCCGGCCGCCCCCGGGCAGCCCGCCCAGCCCGTCGCGGGCGACGCGACCGGCTGGTCCATGGAGGAGCGCCTCTACAACCAGATCTGGGGGATGTTCGAGGACCTGGCCCGGACGACGGCCGCCTACCGCAGCGCCGTCGACTTCGCCGAGTCGCGCCTGGAGAAGGAGATCGACCAGGTCCTGTCCGATCCGCGCAACCGGATCGGTGGCCAGGGCGACGCGGCCCGCGAGGCCGCCCTCGCCCGGCAGACCCAGCTCGTCGACCAGGCCCGTCAGGCGCTCGACCGGGACCTGGCCCAGCTCGTCGCCGAGGCCGACGTCGTCGAGCCGGCGCTGCCGCCGGCCTTCGCAGGCTGGGACAACCCCGTGTGGCACTCCTACCGCGTGCCGATGGAGATCCCCATGGCCCTGCGCATCGGAGACCTCGGCCTGCCCGAGAGCGACCGGCTGCGCATCCCGCTGCTGGTCCGGCTGCCGCTGGAGCGCGGCCTGTGGATCGACAGCGGGCGCACGGCGATGGCCGACGACGTCTTCGTCGACACCCACGAGCGGCGCCGCCTGGCCATGGAGTCTGCGGTGGCGCACACGGCGCGCCTGCTCGCGGTGTACCCGGCGGACGAGTTCACCGTCCACCTCGTCGATCCGGCCGGCTCGGGCGCCCAGGCCCTCGCACCGCTGGTGCGCAGCGGGGTGCTCGCGGGGCCCCCGGCGCGGGGCGCGGCCGGGGTCGCGGACGTGCTGGGCCGGCTGACGCAGCGCGTCGACCTGGTGCAGATGGCGCTGCGCGGCGGCGTGGCGGACTCGCTGCCGCCCGACTTCGACACGGCCCAGCAGCTGCTCGTCGTCAACGACTTCCCGCACGGCTTCGACGACCGTGCCGTGACCCAACTGCGCTACCTCGCGGACGAGGGCCCGGCCGTCGGCGTACACCTGATGATGGTGGCCGACCGGGAGGACGCCGCCGGTTACGGTCCGTTGCTGGACCCGCTGTGGCGCTCCCTGCTGCGGCTGACGCCCGTGCCCGACGACCATCTGGCCGATCCGTGGGTCGGCCACGCCTGGACGTACGAGCCGGCGCTCGTGCCGCCCGGGAGCGGCGTCCTCGAGACGGTCCTGCGGCAGGTCGCGGCCGCCCGTACCAAGCGATCGTAAAGAGTGACTGAGCTGGGGTTTTGATCTTTCTTTTGCCAAGCACTTTACTCTTTCTTGGTCATTGGGGTACCGTAGTCCGCACGGAGGGGAGTACTCCCTGACTGCGGCGCTCTCGTCAGTACGGATCACTGGGATCCCGGGACGCCGGCCCTAGCGGGTGGAAGAGACCTCCGGCAGCGCGACGACGCTGACTACCTGCCGTTACGTCCTGCCGGAGGCGCAGTGGATGTTTCCATGACCCTGTGGGTCCTGACGATCGTGGGCCTCGCCGCCCTGATCGCGGTCGACTTCTTCATCGGCCGCAAACCGCACGACGTGTCCCTGAAAGAGGCGGGCATCTGGACCGGTGTCTGGATCGCCCTCGCCGGACTCTTCGGACTCGGCCTGCTGCTCTTCGGCGGCGGCCAGCCCGCCGGTGAGTTCTTCGCGGGCTTCATCACCGAGAAGTCGCTGAGCGTCGACAACCTCTTCGTGTTCGTCCTGATCATGGCGAAGTTCGCCGTGCCCTCGCAGTACCAGCAGCGCGTCCTGCTCATCGGCGTGCTCATAGCCCTGGTCCTGCGGGCCGTCTTCATCGCCGCGGGCGCCGCCATCCTCGCCAGCTTCTCGTGGGTGTTCTACCTCTTCGGCGCGTTCCTCATCTGGACCGCCTGGAAGCTCATCCAGGAGGCCCGGGCCGACCAGGAGGACGAGGAGTTCGAGGAGAACAAGCTCCTCAAGGCCGCCGAGCGCAAGTTCGGCGTCGCCGACCGCTACCACGGCACCAAGCTGTGGATCCAGCAGAACGGCAAGCGGGTCATGACCCCGATGCTCGTCGTGATGCTCGCGATCGGCACCACGGACGTCCTGTTCGCGCTCGACTCGATCCCCGCGATCTTCGGCCTCACGCAGGACCCGTACATCGTGTTCACGGCCAACGCCTTCGCGCTGATGGGCCTCAGGCAGCTGTACTTCCTCATCGGCGGCCTGCTCAAGAAGCTGGTCCACCTCAGCTACGGCCTGTCGGTGATCCTGGGCTTCATCGGAGTGAAGCTGGTCCTGCACGCCCTGCACGAGTCCGGTGTCCACGTCCCCGAGATCAGCATCCCCGTCTCCCTCGGCGTGATCTGCTCCGTGCTGGTCATCACCACGATCACCAGCCTGCGGGCCACCAGGAAGCAGACGGCCGAGACCGCGCCCAAGGACCGCATCGACGTCTGAGGAGTTCATGACCCAGCAGCAGGAACACCGGGAGCGGCGCTCGGCGCCGGCCGACCGCCGCTCCGGGAGCACCGGCCACCCGTCGTCCACCGACCCCGTGACGAGCAACCGGAGTGCGGCCCCCGGGCCCCTCTGGGACGATCGCAGCATGATCGCTCGGCTCAGGTCGCTCACACAGCGGTGGACGTCCCTCGTGCCGGTGCTCGCGGTGGTCCTGCTAGTCCTCACCTGGGGACGCGACCTGCCCGGCGCGGTCGTGGCCGTCGTGACGCTGGTCCTGGCCGGGGCGGTCCTGGCCGCCGTCCACCACGCCGAGGTGGTCGCGCACCGCGTCGGCGAACCCTTCGGTTCCCTGGTGCTCGCGATCGCCGTCACGGTCATCGAGGTCGCGCTGATCGTGACCCTGATGGCGGACGGCGGGGACAAGAGCTCCACCCTGGCCCGGGACACCGTCTTCGCCGCCGTGATGATCACCTGCAACGGTGTGGTCGGACTGTCCCTCATCGCCGCGTCCCTGCGCCACGGCACGGCGGTTTTCAACCCCGAGGGCACCGGCGCGGCCCTCGCCACGGTCGCCACCCTGGCCACGCTCAGCCTGGTGCTCCCGACGTTCACCACGAGCAAGCCGGGGCCGGAGTTCTCCACCGTCCAGCTCACCTTTGCGGCCCTGTCGTCGCTGATCCTCTACGGCCTGTTCGTGGCGACCCAGACCGTCCGGCACCGCGACTACTTCCTGCCCGTCACCCGGCAGGGCGAGGTCATCACGGGCGACGACCACGCCGGCGCGCCGTCCTCGCGCACCGCCCTGATCAGCCTGGGCTTGCTGGGAATGGCACTGATCGGCGTGGTGGGCCTCGCCAAGGGCGTCTCGCCCACCATCGAGTCCGGCGTGGAGGCTGCCGGACTGCACCAGGCAGTCGTCGGTGTGATCATCGCGCTGCTCGTGCTGCTGCCCGAGACCATCGCCGCCCTGCGCTCGGCCCGCCGCGACCGGGTGCAGACCAGCCTCAACCTCGCCCTCGGCTCCGCGATGGCCAGCATCGGCCTGACCATCCCGGCGGTCGCCCTGGCCTCCGTCTGGCTGTCCGGCCCGCTCGTGCTGGGCCTGGGCCCGACCCACATGGTGCTGCTCGCCCTGACGGTGGTGGTCAGCTCGCTGACCGTGGTCCCCGGCCGCGCCACACCCCTGCAGGGCGGGGTCCACCTAGTGCTGTTCGCGGCCTACCTGGAGCTGGCGATCAACCCGTAGCCGGACGCGAAGACCCGGGGCCCGGCGGCCGTCAGTAGGTGACGGTGATCCGCCGGGACGGGCCGTCGACGCGGACCGTGCCGCCGTAGGGGAGGACGAGCTGCGGGTCGGTGTGCCCGAAGTCCACGTCGAAGACGACCATCGTGTCCGGGGCGTAGGCCCGCAGGGCGCGCAGGACCGCCTCCCGCTGGCCCGCGGCGTAGCGGGCCCCCTCCTCTGGGCTGAGGGGCCGCTCGAAGGACCAGGTCTTGGGCCGGCCGACCAGCACGGCCGGGAAGCGCTGGAGCAGGCCGCGCTCACCCATGCTCCGCAGCGTGCGGAACACCTCCGTGTCGCTCGGCATCTCCTCCGAGGTCTCCAGCAGGAGCACGCCGCCGTCGTACACGGACAGGTCGTGGGAGACCTCGCGGTCGGCCATCAGCAGCATCGCCAGGATCTCCAGGCAGCCGCCCCAGCTGCGGCCCTCCAGCACCCGGTCGGCGTTCACCCAACCCCAGCCGGTGCCGGGCCGGGTCTCCGGTTCGGCCGCGAAGGTCGCCGGGTCGGCCCAGTCGCCGTCGACGTCGCGCCAGCGTTCGGCGGGCCGCAGCTCGAAGGGGCCGGGGGTGAACAGCGCGGCCCGCAGCGACTCCTCGGTCTGCGGGTGCAGGGCGCCGGGGCGTCCCAGCGCCGCCATCACCGTGGCGCCGTGGAAGCCGACGATGCCCGTGGCGTACAGGAAGGCCAGCAAGTTGGTGTTGTCGCTCATCCCGAAGAACGGCTTGGGATTGCTCCGGATCAGCTCCCGGTCCAGATGCGGCAGCACCGTGATCTGGTCGTCGCCGCCGATCGTCGCCATGACCGCCTTCACGTCCGGGTCGGCGAACGCCGCGTGGATGTCGTCGGCGCGCTGCTGGGGCGTCGCCCCCATCGTGCGGGTCGTCGGGTACTCGACGGGCTCCAGCCCGTACACCGTGCGCAGCCGCTCCAGGCCGAGCTCGTGGGGGCGCGGGAAGAGCCCCGGCAGGCCGGCGGAGGGGGAGATGACGGCGATGCGGTCGCCGGGGGCGGGCTTGGGCGGGCACAGGGGCGTCGTCATGGCGGGAGGCTACGGGCCCGCACCCCGGCGGCGCACCGTGATAAACCGGGGTCCGAGCAGCGGTCCGCCACGGCGGCCGCACCCATTCGACGGACCGGAGGAACCGTGCCCCGCACCCTGGCCAGCGCCCCGATCATGATCCTCAACGGCCCCAACCTGAACCTGCTCGGGCAGCGCCAGCCGGAGATCTACGGCAAGGACACGCTCGTGGACGTCGAGGCGCTGTGCGCCAGGACGGCGAAGGCGCACGGCGGCACGGTGGACTTCCGCCAGTCCAACCACGAGGGCGAGCTCGTCGACTGGATCCACGAGGCACGCCTGGACCACTGCGGCATCGTCATCAACCCGGGCGCCTACTCGCACACCTCGGTCGCGATCCTGGACGCGCTCAACGCCTGCGACGGCCTGCCGGTGATCGAGGTCCACATCTCCAACATCCACCGGCGCGAGTCGTTCCGGCACCACTCCTACGTCTCGTTGCGCGCCGACGGGGTGATCGCGGGGTGCGGGGTGCAGGGGTACGCGTTCGCCGTGGAGCGGGTGGCCGCGCTGGCGGGACCGGCGCAGGCCGACGCGTAGGCACGTCCGCAGGCGTCCCCACCGCCCCTCCTACAGCCGGCCCGCCTCCACGATCCGCCGCAGGAAGCGCCGCGTGCGCTCCTGCTGCGGGTCGCCGAACACCTGCTCGGCCGTCCCGCGCTCCAGCACCACGCCGCCGTCCAGGAAGCACACCTGGTCGGCGACCTCGCGCGCGAAGCCCATCTCGTGCGTGGCCAGCACCATCGTCATCCCGTCGGCCTTGAGGTCGCGGACGACGCCCAGCACCTCGCCGACCAGCTCGGGATCGAGGGCGGCGGTGACCTCGTCGAGCAGCAGCAGTCGTGGCCGGACCGCGAGGGCGCGCACGATCGCCACCCGCTGCTGCTGGCCGCCGCTCAGCCGGTCCGGGTACTCGTCCGCCTTCGCGACCAGCCCCAGCCGCTCCAGCAGCTCACGCGCGTGTGCCTCGGCCTTCGCGCGCGGGACGCCGTGCACGCGGCGCGGGGCGAGGGTGATGTTCTCCAGCACGGTCATGTGCGGGAAGAGGTTGTACGCCTGGAACACCACGCCGATACGGCGCCGTACCGCGTCCTGGTCGACGCGCGGGTCGGTGATCTCCTCGCCGTCCAGCCAGATCGCGCCGTCGTCGATGTCCTCCAGCAGGTTGGCGCAGCGCAGCAGGGTGGACTTGCCGGAACCGGAGGCGCCGATCAGGGCCGTCACCGTGTGCGGCGCGACCTCCAGGTCGACGTCCCGCAGTACGACCGAGCCGCCGAAGGTCTTGCGGACCGACTCCATCCGCAGCACGGGCGCGTCGCTCACAGTGCCCCTCCCTGGGCCCGCCGGCGGTCCATCCGGGCCGTGACCCAGTCCGTGAACCGCGTCATCGGGATGGTCAGCGCCACGAACACCAGGCCCGCGACGATGTACGGCGTGTAGTTCAGGCTGCGGCCGACGATGATGTCCGCGGCCCGTACGGCGTCGATCGCGCCGCCGATGGACACGAGCCCGGTGTCCTTCTGGAGGGACACCAGGTCGTTCAGCAGGGGCGGCACCTGGCGGCGCACCGCCTGCGGCAGGACGACGTGCCGCAGCGCCTGCCGGTTGGTCAGGCCCAGCGAGCGGGCCGCCGCACGCTGCGAGGGGTGGACCGACTCGATGCCGGCGCGGAACACCTCGGCGACGTACGCCGAGTACGTCAGCGTCAGTGCCGTACCGCCGAGCAGGACCGGGTCGACGGTCACGCCCTGCAGGCGCAGCGCCGGGACCCCGAGGACGACGATCATCAGGTTGATGATGAGGGGCAGCCCGCGGAAGAAGTCCGTGTAGGCCGCGGCGAGGGCGCGCAGCGGGAAGAACACCGGGCCGCGCAGGGTGCGGGCGATGGCGATGAGCATGCCGAGGACCAGCACGGCGGCGCCGCACACCAGCAGCAGCCGGACGTTCAGCCACAGGCCCTCCAGGACCTTCGGGAACGCCTCGCGCGCGTAGTGGGCGTCGAAGAACGTCTCCCGGGTGCGCGGCCAGCCGGGCGCGTTGACGACGACCAGGTACAGGACGACGCCGGTGACGAGGGTCGAGAGGGCGGCGACGGCCGTGGCGCGGCGGGCACGCGTGCGACGGTACCGTTCGCGCTCCAGCCGCCGCGGCGACGGGACGTACGCGTCCCGTGCGCCGGACTGCTCCTCCGTCACGGTCACTTGAGCACCGGCGCGTCGACGGCGTCGGAGAGCCACTGCTGCTCCAGCCGGGCGAGCGTGCCGTCCTTGCGCAGGGCGTCGACGGCGGACGTCACGCAGGAGGTCAGCGCGCTGCCCTTGTCGAGCACCAGGCCGAACTGCTCGGGCGTACCGGCCCTGTTCTCGAACTGGCCGACGATGGTGCCGTCGGTCACCTCGGCGGCGGTGATGTAGAACGCGGTCGGCAGGTCGGTGACGATGGCGTCGACCTGGCCGTTCTTCAGCGCGGACTTGGCCTGGTCGTTCTTGGCGTAGACGGCCGCCTGGTGGGTGGGCCGCACGACGTCGTCGATGTAGTCCAGGCTGGTGGTGCCGACCTGGGCGCCCAGCTTGAGGCCCTTGAGGTCCGCGATGCTCTTCGCCCGCGCGGCCTTCGTGCCCTTCAGCGCGATGACCGCCTGGCGCACGTCGTAGTAGCCGGAGGAGAAGTCCACGGCCTTCTTGCGCTCGTCGCTGATGGACACCTGGTTGATGTCGAAGTCGAAGGTCTTCTCGCCGGGCGCGAACGCCTTGTTGAACGGCACGCTCTGCCAGACGACGGCGCTCTTGTCGTACCCGAGCCGCTGGGCCACGGCATAGGCCACGGCCGACTCGTAGCCCTGGCCGTTGGCGGGCTTGTCGTCCTTGAACCACGGTTCGTACGCCGGTTCGTCGGTGGCGACGGTCAGCTTGCCGGAGGTCCTGGTGGCCAGCTTGCCCGGGGCGCAGGCGGTGCTCGCGGTCGATCCGGAGGGCGAGGCCTTCGCCGACTCCTCGGGCTGCGGGGCGCAGCCGACGGCGGTGGCGAGCAGGGCGACGGTGACGGCGACGACGGCACGGCGCAGCGCGCGTGGAGCAGGGTGCATGGCGGGAGATTGACACCCGGGGTCCCGTTTGTCGAGGTCATGCGATCATCTGTCCGCATGGTGGGAACGGGTGTTGCGGCCGTGTGAACAGCGGCCCGCCCGGGCCGCCGGCCGAGGGCGGGAGATGGGGACCGGCGGCCCTGCCGAGCGGGAGCCGTCATCCCGCGCGGGGCTGCCCCCAGTTGACCGCGCGAGGAGCTCCGCGGGGAGCGCGCGCGGACCACCGGCGCGTGCGCGCGCTTCACACGGGGCGCGCGCACGGCAGTTCACCCCCCGCGCGCGCCCGCGTCCGCTCGCACGGGGCCCGGCACGTCACCAGCCCCGCGCGCCCGCGTCCGCTCGCACCGGCCCCGGTGTTTCACCACCCCCGCGCGTGCCACTCCGGCAGGTGCGGGCGCTCCGCGCCCAGTGTCGTGTCGTTGCCGTGGCCCGGGTAGACCCACGTCTCGTCGGGGAGCGTGTCGAAGATCTTCGTCTCGACGTCGTGGATCAGCCGGGCGAACGCCTCCGGGTCCTTGCGGGTGTTGCCCACTCCGCCCGGGAACAGGCAGTCCCCGGTGAAGACGTGGGGATGCCCGTGCGGGTCGTCGTAGACGAGGGCGATGGAGCCCGGCGTGTGGCCGACCAGGTGGCGCGCGACGAGCTCCACCTGACCGACCCGGATCACGTCGCCGTCGTCGACCCGTACGTCGGTCGGCACCGGGATGCCGTCGGCGTCGTCGCGCCCCGCGTACGTGCGCGCGCCCGTGGCGGCCACCACCTCGGCGAGCGCCTGCCAGTGGTCGCCGTGCTGGTGGGTGGTGACGACGGACGCGATGCCGTCGTCGCCGATCGTGCCGAGCAGGGTGTGCGCGTCGTTCGCCGCGTCGATCAGCAGTTGCTCGTCGGTGGCCCGGCAGCGCAGCAGGTAGGCGTTGTTGTCCATCGGGCCGACCGCGATCTTGGTGATCATCAGGTCCTTGAGCTCGTGCACGTCCGCGGGACCGCCGACCCGCACCTCTCCGCTGTACGTCATGGCGGCAGCCTATAGCGGGGGCAGCGTGGGCAGGGGCCCGCCGGTGGCGGTCAGTCCCGAGCCGTCGCGGCGGCCGGCGAGTCAGCCCAGGAGGTCGGCGGCCGGGCCCGTGACGGTCACCTCGGGGGCGTCCGCGGCCCGCCCGGTGCTCCACGCGCGTGTGCCGTCCGTCACCCGGGTCGGCGGCACGTCCGGGTTCCCGGAGAACCGCTGGGTGAGGAAGTCGATCTCGCGCTCGGTGAACTCGGCCGGCAGGTCCTCCAGCTCGTACCCGATCCCGAGGTCCACGTGGTGCAGCTCGACCTCGATCCAGCGCCGGAACGGCACGCGCGCGGCGGAGTCGGTGACGCCGTTGCGCAGCTCCACCGTGCGGGTCCAGTCCGCGGGGACCGCGCCGGCCTCCTGGAAGCGCGCGCCGCTCTCGCGCAGGTCGGCGAGCTGGGCGGCCGCCGGGCGGGGCGCGTCCCGCTCGATGTCTTTGTCGCGGGCGTCCCCGGAGGCGTACATCGGACGCCCCTTGAGCACGTTCACCAGGGCGTCGGCGTTGCGGGCGAGGTGGGCGAGCACGTGGCCGCGGCTCCAGCCGGGCAGCCGTGACGGCTCGGCGAGGGCGGCGTTGTCCAGGGCGGCGACTGCGGTCAGCAGCCGGTCGGTCGCTTCGCGTACAGACGCCAGGTCATGAGCGTGATCAATCATGGTGCTGACCCTAGCCGCGCCACTCCTTCGGGTGAAGGTGGCGAAGCCGGACCATAAATCGAATGCGCGTGCTATAAGGTCGGGCGTGGCGTCGGGCATGCTGGAGAGCTGGGGATTGTTTGCATCCAGTGAACCAACCCGGGAATCCGACCGGCGTTGTCAGTGGCTCCCCCTAGTCTGAAAGAGACGGGGGCCCCGCCCCTGTCTCTTCTCTCAAGAAAGGTGCGGACCGGCGTGGCCGACCGTCTCATCGTCCGTGGCGCGCGCGAGCACAACCTGAAGAACGTCTCGCTCGAGCTGCCCCGTGACTCGCTCATCGTCTTCACGGGCCTGTCCGGGTCGGGCAAGTCCTCCCTGGCCTTCGACACGATCTTCGCCGAGGGCCAGCGGCGCTACGTGGAGTCGCTCTCCTCGTACGCCCGCCAGTTCCTCGGCCAGATGGACAAGCCGGACGTCGACTTCATCGAAGGCCTGTCGCCCGCCGTCTCGATCGACCAGAAGTCGACCTCGCGCAACCCGCGCTCGACGGTCGGCACCATCACCGAGGTCTACGACTACCTGCGCCTGCTCTTCGCGCGCATCGGCAAGCCGCACTGCCCCCAGTGCGGCCGGCCCATCTCGCGCCAGTCGCCGCAGGCCATCGTCGACAAGGTCCTGGAGCTGCCGGAGGGCAGCCGCTTCCAGGTGCTCTCCCCGTTGGTGCGCGAGCGCAAGGGCGAGTTCGTCGACCTCTTCGCCGAGCTGCAGACCAAGGGCTACTCCCGCGCGCGCGTGGACGGCGAGACGGTCCAGCTGTCCAGCCCGCCCACGCTGAAGAAGCAGGAGAAGCACACCATCGAGGTGGTCGTCGACCGCCTCACGGTGAAGGAGTCCGCCAAGCGGCGCCTGACCGACTCGGTCGAGACCGCCCTCGGCCTGTCCGGCGGCATGGTCGTGCTCGACTTCGTCGACCTCCCCGAGGACGACCCCGAGCGCGAGCGGATGTACTCCGAGCACCTGTACTGCCCGTACGACGACCTGTCCTTCGAGGAGCTGGAGCCGCGCTCCTTCTCCTTCAACTCGCCCTTCGGCGCCTGCCCCGAGTGCACCGGCATCGGCACGCGCATGGAGGTCGACCCGGAACTGATCGTCCCCGACGAGGACAAGTCCCTCGACGAGGGCGCCATCCACCCCTGGTCGCACGGCCACACCAAGGACTACTTCGCCCGGCTGATCAACGCCCTCGCGGACGCCCTGGGCTTCCGGACGGACATCCCCTTCGCCGGTCTGCCCCAGCGCGCCAAGAAGGCCCTGCTGCACGGCCACAAGACCCAGATCGAGGTCCGCTACCGCAACCGGTACGGGCGCGAGCGCGTCTACACCACGCCCTTCGAGGGCGCGGTGCCCTTCGTCAAGCGCCGCCACAGCGAGGCCGAGAGCGACGCCAGCCGCGAGCGCTTCGAGGGCTACATGCGCGAGGTGCCCTGTCCGAGCTGTCAGGGCACGCGCCTGAAGCCGATCGTCCTCGCGGTGACGATCATGGACAAGTCCATCGCCGAGGTCTCCGCCATGTCGATCAGCGACTGCGCGGACTTCCTCGGCGAACTGAAGCTCAACGCGCGCGACAAGAAGATCGCCGAGCGGGTGCTGAAGGAGGTCAACGAGCGGCTGCGGTTCCTGGTCGACGTGGGCCTCGACTACCTCTCGCTCAACCGCGCGGCCGGCACACTCTCCGGCGGCGAGGCCCAGCGCATCCGCCTGGCCACCCAGATCGGCTCCGGCCTCGTCGGCGTGCTCTACGTCCTCGACGAGCCGTCCATCGGCCTGCACCAGCGCGACAACCACCGGCTGATCGAGACCCTGGTCCGGCTGCGCGACATGGGCAACACCCTGATCGTCGTCGAGCACGACGAGGACACGATCAAGGTCGCCGACTGGATCGTCGACATCGGCCCCGGCGCCGGCGAGCACGGCGGCAAGGTCGTCCACAGCGGTGCCCTGAAGGAGCTCCTCGCCAACGAGGAGTCGCAGACCGGCCAGTACCTCTCGGGCCGGAAGTCCATCCCGCTGCCCGACGTCCGGCGCCCGCTGGACCCCTCGCGCCGGCTCACGGTGCGCGGCGCCCGGGAGAACAACCTGCGGGACATCGACGTCTCCTTCCCGCTCGGCGTGTTCACCGCGGTCACCGGCGTCTCCGGCTCCGGCAAGTCGACCCTGGTCAACGACATCCTGTACACGCACCTGGCGCGCGAGCTGAACGGCGCCCGCGCCGTCCCCGGCCGGCACACGCGCGTGGACGGCGACGACCTCGTCGACAAGGTCGTGCACGTCGACCAGTCGCCGATCGGCCGCACCCCGCGCTCGAACCCGGCGACGTACACCGGCGTCTTCGACCACATCCGCAGGCTGTTCGCCGAGACCACCGAGGCGAAGGTCCGCGGCTACCAGCCCGGACGCTTCTCCTTCAACGTCAAGGGCGGTCGCTGCGAGAACTGCTCGGGCGACGGCACCATCAAGATCGAGATGAACTTCCTGCCGGACGTCTACGTCCCGTGCGAGGTCTGCCACGGCGCCCGGTACAACCGGGAGACCCTGGAGGTCCACTACAAGGGCAAGTCCATCGCCGAGGTGCTCAACATGCCGATCGAGGAGGCGACCGGGTTCTTCGAGGCGGTCCCCGCGATCGCCCGCCACCTCAACACCCTCAAGGACGTCGGCCTGGGCTACGTGCGGCTGGGTCAGTCCGCGACCACGCTGTCGGGCGGCGAGGCCCAGCGCGTCAAGCTCGCCAGCGAGCTGCAGAAGCGCTCCACCGGCCGCACGGTTTACGTGCTGGACGAGCCGACCACCGGTCTGCACTTCGAGGACATCAGCAAGCTGCTGAAGGTCCTGTCCGGCCTGGTCGACAAGGGCAACTCGGTCATCGTCATCGAGCACAACCTCGACGTGATCAAGACCGCCGACTGGGTCATCGACATGGGCCCCGAGGGCGGCGCGGGCGGCGGCGTGGTGGTCGCCGAGGGCACGCCGGAGGAGGTCGCCGGGGTGCCGACCAGCCACACCGGCAAGTTCCTGCGCGAGATCCTCGGCGCCGACCGGATCAGCGACGCCGAGCCGGTCAAGGCCCCGCGCAAGGCGGCGAAGAAGACGGTCGCCGTCAAGGCGACGGCCAAGAAGACCGCCACCGCCCGGACCGCTGCCACCGGGACCGCCGACGGCGCGACGGCCAAGAAGGCGGCCGGAGCCACGAAGGCGGGCGCGGCGAAGAAGACGACCCGGGCCCGCAAGGCCTGAGGTCCGTCCTCATGGCCTGACGGCCGACGCGACGAGCGGCACCGAACCCAGGACGGCGCCCCGCGGGAACTCCCCGCGGGGCGCCGCCCGTTGTCACCCGGCGCCCGCCCGCCTCAGAACTCCCCGACCTCCCGGGCGTACGGCGGCTCGGCGCCCGCTCGGGAGCAGGTGACCGCCGCCGCGCGCGCCGCGAACCGCAGCAGCCGCTCCCAGCCCGCCGGGTCGAGCCCGGACAGCGCCTCCTGCGAGAGCGCGTCCAGCCGGGCGAGCCCGTGCAGCAGGGCGGCGTTCACCGTGTCGCCCGCGCCGATCGTGTCCACCACGTCGACCCGCTCGCCCGGCACCGAGTGCACCCCGCCGCCCCGGGTGTAGGCGGTCAGACCGTCGCCGCCCCGGGTGACCACGACCGCCGAGGGGCCGGCCGCCAGCCATTCCCCGGGCGTGCCGCCCAGCCACCCGGCGTCCTCCTCGGACAGCTTCAGCAGGCTCACCGAGGGCAGCCACGTCCTGAACCGCGCCCGGTAGGCGTCCGCGTCCGGGATCAGCCCCGGACGGATGTTCGGGTCGAGGGCGGTGAACACCCCGCTCGCGGCCGCGCCGCGCATCAGCTCCTCGTACGCGCTCGCCCCGGGTTCCAGGACCAGTGAGCAGGTGCCGAAGGAGACCGCGCGCGTCCCCGCGGGCAGTGCGGCCGGGACGGAGAACAGGCGGTCGGCGGTGCCGTCCACGTAGAACGAGTAGGAGGCCGAGCCGTGCGCGTCGAGCGTGGCCACCGCGAGGGTGGTCGGCTCCGGGCCGCGCTGCACCGCGGAGACGTCCACACCCGCGCCGCGCAGCCCGTCGAGCAGGGCCTCGCCGAAGGCGTCGTGGGACGTCCGCGAGCAGAACGCGGTGGGGGAGCCGAGGCGGCCGAGGGCCACGGCCGTGTTGTACGGGCCGCCGCCGAGCGCCGGCCGCAGGGGCGCCAGGGCGCCCTGGCCCTGCGGTACCAGGTCGATCAGGGCCTCACCGGCGACGACGATCACGGGCGGTCTCCTTCCTCGGGCTGCTCCTCGGGGCAGCCGCAGGACGTGCGGTGGACGAAGGCGCAGGGCAGCCGCACGGTCCGGGCCGGCCGTCGCGGGGCGTCGAGGCGTTCGAGCAGGACCCGTACAGCCACGGCGCCGATCTCCCGGCTGGGCTGGGCGATCGCGGTGAGCCGGGGCGAGAACAGGTCGGCCCAGGCGAAGTCGTCGAAACAGCACAGGGCGAGGTCCTCGGGCACCGACCGACCCCGGTCGCGCAGGGCGCGCAGCGCGCCGATGGTCATGGCGTTGTTGCCGGTGACCAGGGCCGTCGGCGGGACGGCGAGCGACAGCAGCCCCGCCGTGGCCCGCTGGGCGCCCTCCGACGCGGAGTCGCCGTGCACCAGCAGCCGCTCGTCGTACGGCAGCCCCGCCGCGGCGAGGCCGAGCCGGTAGCCGGAGATGCGTTCGGCGGTGGTGCTGAGGCCGGGCAGACCGGCGACCAGGGCGATCCGGCGGTGCCCGCGCTCCGCGAGGTGGGTGACCAGCCGGGACATCGGCTCCGTGTTCTCGGCGCACACCTGGTCGAAGCGGGGTGCGTCGTCGACCTCCGCCGAAGCTCCTGCCGGCGTGTCCACGGTGCGGTCGAGGAGGACCGCCGGGACGCGGTGGCGGGTCAGGTAGGCCAGCAGCGCACTCGGCTCGGCGGACGGGGCGACGATCATGCCGTCCACGCGCCGCTCGTGCAGCAGCTGCACCACGGTGCGCTCGTGCTCCGGGTCGTCGTGCGGGTCGGCGATCAGCAGGCCGTAGCCGTGCTCCAGGGCGCTCGCCTCGACGCCCTGGAGGATCTCCGTGAAGTAGGGATTGCTGATCGCGGACACCGCGAGGCCGATGGACCGGGTGCGGGCGGTGACCAGGGACCGGGCGAGGGTGTTGGGGGTGTAGCCCAGCACCTCGATGGCGTCGAGGACGGCCTGCCGGGTGTGGGGGAGGACCGGGCGGGTGTCGTTGAGCACGTGGGACACGGTGGCCACGGACACACCGGCGTGCCGGGCGACGTCGGTCATGGTCGGCATGGTGCTCCCACCCTCTCTGCTCCGTCCCTCCAGCGGGGGGACCGTACCGCATCCCGCATGGGCGCGTAAACGCTTACGCAAGCGTTTACGCGAACGCTTACGTACCCGTCCACTATCGTGCCCCAGGTACCGACCTCGGCCCCGCCCCGTGACACCCGTGACCCCTGGAGCCCGCATGTCCGCCCGCCCCTCCGCGACCCGCCGCACCGTCCTGCGGGGAGCGGCCGTCGCCCCCGTCGCCGGTCTCGGCGCCGCCGCCTGCTCGCCGACCGGCGGGACGACGGCGCGCGCCACCCCGACGGCGCCGGTCGAACTGGGGTCGGAGAGCGAGGTCCCGAAGGGCGGGGCCCGGCTCTACCGGGACCACGACGTGGTCGTCAGCCGGTCGGACGACGGCACGCTGAAGGCGTACAGCTCGATCTGCACGCACGCGGGGTGCGCGATCAACAAGCTCGACGGGACCACCCTGATCTGCCCCTGCCACGGCAGCGAGTTCGACGCCATGACCGGCAGGGTGCTGCGCGACCCGGCCACCGAGCCCCTGCACGAGCTGCCGGTGAAGGCCGAGCGGGGCACGATCGTGGCGGGCCCGGGAGCCTGAAACCCGCACCGCCGGGGATCCGAGAGCAGCACCTCAGGAGGACGGCCCCGGACACCCGCCACACCCACCGGCCGCACCCCCGCAGCCCCAGCCCGTCACTCCCAGTCCCACGCGATCCCCGGCATCCCCGACCGCACCCGCGGCTCGACCAGGTGGACCGAGTGGTGGCGGCGGCTCAGGGGCAGGTCCTGGCGGCCCCCGCGGGGCGCGGCCGGCGAGTGCTGGACGAAGCGGTGGCAGCGCACCGGCAGGGCGCGCGCGTCGAAGCGGACCTGGAGGGCGTACTGGCCGCCCGCCGGACCGTGGCCGCGCACGTACTCGCGGCAGACGCCCGCCGTGCCGTCCTCGACGGCGTACCGGAAGAGGAAGGTGTCACCGGCGCGCAGCCGGGTGTCGAACAGCAGCTCGGCGACGAGGATCCCGGTGGCCGGGTGCAGGCGCACCCGCCCGGTGCGGCAGTTCTCCAGGGCGTGCACGGCCATCCGCTCGGGCGCGCAGCCGGGGTCCCCGTGGTGGACGGCGACGAAGCGGTCGACGCCGTCGCGGTGCGCGCGCACGATGTGGTGGGACTCCCGGCCGAGCAGTTCGCGGCGGGCCCCGATGCGCACCCGTTCGTGGTGGCCGAGGGTGTGCAGGCCGCCGTCGAGCGGGGCGCCGAGGTCTCCGAGCAGACGGTGCAGGACCTCCGACGCCTCCTGGACGGAGCGGTAGGAGCGTGCCGCGGGCCGGCCGGACCCGGTCGCCGGGCCGGTGTCGGCGAGCAGCCGGATCAGTGACTCCTCAGGCAGCTGGAGGATCTCCTCCAGGGCCCGTACCGCGCGCAGCGACTCGGGGCGCTGCGGGCGCCGGGCACCCTGCTGCCAGTAGCTCAGACTGGTGACGCCCACCCGCACCCCGTGACGCGACAGGTGGTGCTGGACGCGCTGCAGGGGCAGCCCGCGGGCGGCGATGGCGGCACGCAGCGCGACGTGGAAGGGGCCGCCCCGCAGGGCCGTGTCCAGTTCCGCGGCGGCGACACCGGCCGCGGCGTCCGCGTGCTGTGTGGCGTGCGGCATGGCAGGGGCCCTCTTCTCTGTGAAAGCTCACAACGGCTGGTCAGACCGTCGCGCGTCAGTGCTCGGGGCCTCCCCGTGGACGCCGGGCCTCGTCGCGCTCCCTGCGGCGTCGTGCACGGCCCCGAGTTCCTCCGCATTGAAGCGTGTCGGCCCACACCCGACAACACCCGCGACGGGGCTTCGGCGCGCGGATGGCCGACTCGGGACCCCGGACCGTTGTCCACAGCCACACCGGAGTGTCACCCCACGCCAGTAGGGTGTGAGACATGGCCGACCCCTCCAGCTACCGCCCCAGGCCGGGTGAGATCCCGGACTCCCCGGGGGTGTACCGGTTCCGCGACGAGCACCGCCGGGTGATCTACGTCGGAAAGGCGAAGAGCCTGCGCCAGCGCCTGGCGAACTACTTCCAGGACCTGGCCGGACTGCACCCGCGCACGCGTTCCATGGTGACCACCGCGGCGTCCGTGGAGTGGACGGTGGTGTCCACCGAGGTCGAGGCGCTGCAGCTGGAGTACTCCTGGATCAAGGAGTACGACCCCCGGTTCAACGTCAAGTACCGCGACGACAAGAGCTACCCGTACCTCGCGGTGACGATGAACGAGGAGTACCCGCGCGTGCAGGTCATGCGCGGACACAAGAAGAAGGGCGTGCGCTACTTCGGGCCGTACGCGCACGCGTGGGCGATCCGCGACACCGTCGACCTGCTGCTGCGCGTCTTCCCCGTGCGCACCTGCTCCGCGGGCGTCTTCAAGAACGCCGCCCGCTCCGGCCGGCCCTGTCTGCTCGGCTACATCGGCAAGTGCTCCGCGCCCTGCGTGGGCCGCGTCGACGCCGAGGACCACCGGGAGCTGGCCGAGGAGTTCTGCGACTTCATGGCCGGCCGCACCGGCACCTACCTGCGCCGTCTGGAGAAGCAGATGGAGCAGGCGGCCGAGGACATGGAGTACGAGCGGGCCGCGCGGCTGCGCGACGACATCGGGGCCCTGCGCAAGGCCATGGAGAAGAACGCGGTCGTGCTCGCGGACGCGACCGACGCCGACCTGATCGCGGTCGCCGAGGACGAGCTGGAGGCGGCCGTCCAGATCTTCCACGTGCGCGGCGGACGCGTGCGCGGCCAGCGCGGCTGGGTGACCGACAAGGTCGAGGAGATCACCACGGGCGCCCTCGTCGAGCACGCCCTGCAGCAGCTCTACGGCGAGGAGACCGGCGACGCCGTCCCCAAGGAGGTGCTGGTCCCCGCGCTGCCCGACCCGCTGGAGCCGGTGCAGGAGTGGCTGACCGGACGCCGCGGCTCGGCCGTGTCCCTGCGCGTACCCCAGCGCGGCGACAAGCGCGCCCTGATGGAGACCGTCGAGCGCAACGCCCAGCAGTCCCTCGTCCTGCACAAGACCAAGCGCGCCTCCGACCTCACCACGCGCTCGCGGGCGCTGGAGGAGATCGCCGACGCCCTGGAGCTGGACGGCGCCCCGCTGCGCATCGAGTGCTACGACATCTCCCACCTCCAGGGCGACGACGTCGTCGCCTCCATGGTCGTCTTCGAGGACGGCCTGGCCCGCAAGAGCGAGTACCGGCGCTTCCAGATCAAGGGCTTCGAGGGCCAGGACGACGTCCGCTCGATGCACGAGGTGATCAGCCGCCGCTTCCGGCGCTACCTGGCCGAGAAGGAGCGCACGGGGGAGTGGTCGGACGACGAGCACACCCTCGCCGACGGCGACGCGCCCACGGGTGCCCTGAAGGACGAGGACGGCCGGCCGCGGAAGTTCGCCTACCCGCCGCAGCTCGTCGTCGTGGACGGCGGGCAGCCGCAGGTCGCGGCGGCCCGGCGGGCGCTGGACGAGCTGGGCATCGACGACATCGCGGTGTGCGGCCTCGCCAAGCGTCTGGAGGAGGTCTGGGTGCCGGGCGAGGACGACCCGGTCGTGCTGCCCCGCACCAGCGAGGGCCTGTACCTGCTGCAGCGCGTGCGGGACGAGGCGCACCGCTTCGCGATCACCTACCAGCGCAGCAAGCGCGCCAAGCGGTTCCGGGCCGGCCCGCTGGACGCCGTACCGGGTCTCGGCGAGACCCGGAAGCAGGCGCTGATCCGGCACTTCGGCTCGGTGAAGAAGCTGCGGGGCGCGACCGTCGAGCAGATCTGCGAGGTCCCGGGCATAGGCCGCAAGACGGCCGAGACGATCGCCGCGGTCCTCGCCCAGGCGGTCCCGGGCGGCCCCGCCGTGAACACGGCGACCGGAGAGATCATTGAGGACGAGGAACCCGTGACGACGGCGGGTTCCCCGGGGGAGCCGGTGCGGACCGGCGCCCCGGACGAACGACGGGGGCAGGAGCCATGACCGAGCACGAGCAGCAGCCCACAGCACAGCGAGATCCCGCACCCGGCGACGCGGGCGGGCACCCCGTCCCGCGGGGTCAGCATCCCGTCCCGCAGGGCGGGCGTCACGACAACGGAGCACAGGTGAGCCAGGACAGCACAGGGCCGGGGATCCCCGAAGCGGCCATTCCCGAGCTGGTGATCATCTCCGGCATGTCCGGGGCCGGGCGGTCGACCGCCGCCAAGTGCCTGGAGGACCTCGGCTGGTTCGTCGTCGACAACCTGCCGCCCGCGCTGATCCCCACCATGGTGGAGCTCGGCGCCCGCTCGCAGGGCAACGTGGCCCGGATCGCGGTCGTCGTCGACGTCCGCGGCCGGCGCTTCTTCGACAACCTCCGCGAGTCCCTCGCCGACCTGGAGGCCAAGCAGGTCACCCGGCGGATCGTCTTCCTGGAGTCCTCCGACGAGGCCCTGGTGCGCCGCTTCGAGTCCGTGCGCCGCCCGCACCCCCTCCAGGGCGACGGCCGCATCGTCGACGGCATCGCCGCCGAGCGCGAGCTGCTGCGCGAGCTGCGCGGCGACGCCGACCTGGTGATCGACACCTCCAGCCTCAACGTGCACGAGCTGCGCGCCAAGATGGACGCCCAGTTCGCCGGCGAGGAGGAGCCGGAGCTGCGGGCCACCGTCATGTCGTTCGGCTACAAGTACGGCCTGCCGGTCGACGCCGACCTCGTCGTCGACTGCCGCTTCCTGCCCAACCCGCACTGGGTCCCGGAGCTGCGCCCCTTCACCGGCCTGAACGAGGAGGTCGCGGGTTACGTCTTCAACCAGCCCGGCGCGAAGGAGTTCCTCGACCGGTACGCCGAACTCCTCCAGCTGATCGCCACGGGCTACCGTCGGGAGGGCAAGCGTTACGTGACCATCGCCGTCGGATGTACGGGCGGCAAACACCGGTCCGTGGCGATGTCGGAGAAGCTCGCCGCGCGCCTGGCGGCCGAGGGTGTGGAGACGGTGGTAGTGCACCGGGACATGGGACGGGAATGACAGGACGTACACCGCGGCTGGGCCGGCTGCGCAGGGCGACGCCCGAGGGACGCGCAGGCCGGCCGGTCGAGGCCCGGGGCGGCAAACCGCGCCGCCGCGGCACCCAGCCCAAGGTCGTCGCGCTCGGCGGCGGCATGGGGCTGTCCGCCTCGCTGGCCGCGCTGCGCCGGATCACCGGCGACCTCACGGCCGTCGTCACGGTGGCCGACGACGGCGGCTCCAGCGGCCGCCTGCGCGACGAGCTGGGCGTGCTGCCCCCCGGCGACCTGCGCAAGGCGCTGGCCGCGCTGTGCGGCGACGACGACTGGGGCCAGACCTGGGCCCGGGTCATCCAGCACCGCTTCCAGTCGCAGGGCGAGATCAACGGGCACGCCGTGGGCAACCTGCTGATCGTCGCCCTGTGGGAGCAGCTCGGCGACCACGTCCAGGCCCTGGACCTGGTCGGCAAGCTGCTCGGCGCGCAGGGCCGCGTCCTGCCGATGTCCGCCGTGCCGCTGGAGCTCCAGGCCCTGGTCAGGGGCCACGACCCGGCGCGCCCGGACGACGTCGACACGGTCCGGGGACAGGCCACGGTCGCGCTCACCCCGGGCGAGGTGCAGTCCGTGCACCTGGTGCCGCACGACCCGCCCGCCGTCCCGGAGGCCGTTGCCGCGGTGCTGGACGCCGACTGGGTGGTCCTCGGACCGGGGTCCTGGTTCTCCTCGGTGATGCCGCACCTGCTGGTGCCGCAGCTGCTGGACGCCCTGATGGAGACCAAGGCACGCCGGGTGCTCGTACTGAACCTCGCGCCGCAGCCGGGAGAAACCGAAGGGTTCTCCCCGCAGCGTCATTTGGAGGTTTTGGGCCGACACGCCCCTAAACTCGCCCTGGACGTGGTGCTGGCCGACGAGGCCGCCGTGCCCGACCGCGACTCCCTGGCCGACGCCGCCCAACGGTTCGGAGCCGCGATCGAGCTGGCGCCGGTGGCCCGGCCCGACGGGACTCCGCGGCATGATCCGGAGCTGTTGGCCGCCGCGTACGACCGTATTTTTCGGATGCATGGAAGGATCGGCCCATGGCGATGACGGCAGCGGTGAAGGACGAGATCTCCCGGCTCCCCGTCACCCGGACCTGCTGCAGGAAGGCGGAGGTCTCCGCCATCCTGCGGTTCGCCGGCGGCCTCCACCTGGTGAGCGGCCGCATCGTGATCGAGGCGGAGCTGGACACGGCGATGGCGGCCCGCCGCCTCAAGCGGGACATCCTGGAGATCTTCGGGCACAGCTCGGAACTGATCGTGATGGCCCCGGGCGGCCTGCGGCGCGGTTCGCGCTACGTGGTGCGCGTGGTCGCCGGCGGCGACCAGCTGGCCCGCCAGACGGGCCTGGTGGACGGCCGGGGGCGCCCGATCCGGGGCCTGCCCCCGCAGGTGGTCTCGGGGGCCACCTGCGACGCGGAGGCCGCCTGGCGCGGTGCCTTCCTGGCGCACGGCTCGCTGACCGAGCCGGGCCGCTCCTCCTCCCTGGAGGTGACCTGCCCCGGCCCGGAGGCCGCGCTCGCCCTGGTCGGCGCCGCCCGCCGGCTGTCGATCGCCGCCAAGGCCCGTGAGGTGCGCGGGGTGGACCGGGTCGTGGTCCGCGACGGCGACGCCATCGGCGCCCTGCTGACCCGGCTCGGTGCCCACGAGTCGGTGCTGGCCTGGGAGGAGCGGCGGATGCGCCGCGAGGTGCGCGCCACGGCCAACCGTCTCGCCAACTTCGACGACGCCAACCTGCGCCGCTCCGCGCGGGCCGCCGTCGCCGCGGGCGCCCGGGTCCAGCGCGCCCTGGAGATCCTCGGCGACGAGGTGCCCGAGCACCTCGCGGCCGCGGGCCGGCTGCGCATGGACCACAAGCAGGCCTCGCTGGAGGAGCTGGGCGCGCTCGCCGACCCGCCGCTGACCAAGGACGCGGTGGCCGGCCGGATCCGCCGGCTGCTGGCGATGGCCGACAAGCGCGCGTCCGACCTCGGCATCCCGGGCACGGAGGCCAACATCAGCGAGGAACTCGCGGACAACCTCGTCGGCTGACGTTCCCTCAGCGAAAGGGCCGGTCAGGACACGGACCGGCCCGACGGCCCGTCAGGCGCCGGTGCTCATGGCCCGATCGGGCGGGAGCACCGGCGTCCTGTCGTTCTTGAGGCACCCTTGACTCGATCATGCGGTGTCATGAGCCTGGCATGTGTTCGCTGCTGCGGCGGACCCGTACAAGGGGGGTTCATGAGACACAGAGCGAGATCGATCCTCGCTGTCGGCGCGCTCCTGATCGGCGGAGCGAGCATCGCACCCATCGCCCAGGCCCAGGACGGCGGTCCGGCGCGGACCTCCGACGACGACGGGGTCAAGGTCTTCCGCGCCGAGGTCACCAAGCAGCAGGTGCCCCTCCTCCTGGCCGCCGGCCAGGACGGCCACGAACTCGGGGAGAGCGTGCCCGCGAAGGGCACCGCCGCCGTCGAGGTCTACCTCACCGACGACCAGGCGAAGAAGCTGCAGAAGCAGGGCGTCCACCTCACCGAGCACTCCCTCAGCGCGAAGGCCGAACAGCGGGTGGAGGCCGCCGCCGACGGGGTGTTCCGGCCGTACAGCGGCAGCGGCGGGCTGAGGGAGGAGATCCTCCGCACCGCCCAGCAGAACCCCGGCCTCACCAAGGTCGTCTCCATCGGCAAGACCCTCAAGGGCCAGGACATCCTGGCGCTCAAGCTCACCCAGGGCGCCCGGAAGACCAAGGACGGCGCCAAGCCCTCCGTGCTCTACCTGTCCAACCAGCACGCGCGCGAGTGGATCACGCCGGAGATGACCCGCCGGCTGATGCACTACTACCTGAACGGCTACCGGACCGACAAGCGGATCAAGCGACTTGTCGACTCCACCGAGCTGTGGTTCGTGCTGTCGGCCAACCCCGACGGCTACGACTACACCTTCCAGGACCCGGCGAACCGCCTGTGGCGCAAGAACCTCCGGGACGTCAACGGCGACGGGGTGATCTCCACCGGCGACGGCGTCGACCTCAACCGCAACTTCCCCTACAAGTGGGGCTACGACGACGAGGGCTCGTCCCCCAACCCCACCAGCCAGACCTACCGCGGCGCCGCCCCGGCCTCCGAGCCGGAGACGCGGGCGCTGGACGCGTTCGAGAAGCGCATCGGCTTCACGTACGGCATCAACTACCACTCCGCCGCCGAACTCCTCCTCTACGGCGTCGGCTGGCAGGTCGCCACCGACACCCCGGACGACGTCCTCTACAAGGCGCTCGCGGGCACCCCGGACCACTCCGCCGTCCCCGGCTACCACCCGCAGGTCTCCTCGGAGCTGTACACCACCAACGGCGAGGCGGACGGTCACGCGGCCAACGTCAACGGCACGGCGATGTTCACCCCCGAGATGTCCACCTGCCAGACCGCGTCCGCGCTCGACCCGAACGACCAGTGGAACGCGGCCGACTGCCAGTCGGTGTTCAACTTCCCGGACGACGAGAAGCTGATCCAGCAGGAGTTCGCCAAGAACGTCCCGTTCGCGCTGTCGGTCGCCGAGACCGCCGCCCACCCCGACACGCCGGCGTCGTCCGTCGGCCTGACCGCGGCCGACTTCACCCCGGCCCCGTTCACCACGTCGTACGCGCGCGGCGCCGACCAGGAGGTCTCCGTCGTCGTCCGCGAGGCCGTGCGGAACAAGGAACTGGCGTACCGCGTCAACGGCGGCCGCACGCACACCGCGGCGCTGCGGCCCTGGCGGGGCGGCGAGACCTACGGCGGCGACGACAACCTGTACTTCGACGAGTACCGGGCCACGGTGCGCGGCGCCGACCCGGGCGACCGCGTGGAGGTCTGGTTCACCGGCCGCGGCCGGGGCGGCAAGAAGGCCTCCAGCACGCACTTCACCTACACCGTGGCCGCACGGCCCCGCGCCGACGTCCTGGTCGTCGCCGAGGAGGGCGCCGCCGCCACCCATGCCCAGGCCTACGTCGACGCGCTGCGGGCCAACGGGCGCCGGGCGGCCGTCTGGGACGTCGCCACCCAGGGCGTGCCCGACGCGCTCGGCGTGCTGAAGCACTTCCGCACCGTCGTCCACTACACGGGCGCCCAGGTGCCCGGCAACCCGACCCAGCTCGAACTGCGCGCCTACCTCAACGAGGGCGGCAAGCTGATCGAGGCGGGCGAGCAGGCCGGCGGCAACGTCGACCTCGGCGACGGCACCCCGTCCAACGACTTCAGCCAGTACTACCTCGGCGCCTACTCCCGTACGTCCACGCCCGGGGCCACCGGCTTCACCGGCTCGGGCAGGCTCGCCGGCGCCGGCGGACCCCTCGGCGACGCGCCCGGCAACCCGCTGGACCGGGCCGGCACCTACGGCGTCACCTCCGACGAGCTGCCCGTCTCGTCCTACCCGCAGTTCGCCAGCGCCGGCGCCGGGCAGTTCGCGGGCACCGTCAACCCCTACGGGCCGTACTCGGGGTCGGGCATGGCCGCCGCCGTGCACACCGACGACGCCTACAAGCGCCTCACCCGCACCGTCGACCTCACCGGTGTCCCCGCGGCCCAGCGGCCCACCCTGCGCACCCGGCTGCTGTGGGACACCGAGCCGGGCTATGACAACGCGATCGTCGAGGTCCACACCGTGGGCGCCGACGACTGGACCACGCTCCCGGAGGCCGGCGGCGCGACCGGCACGGCCGTACCGGCGGAGTGCGGGGGCGGGTTCTACGTCGGGGAGCACCCCTGGCTGACCCACTACCTCACCCTGACCGGCAACGACTGCACCGCGAGCGGCACCACCGGCACCTGGAACGCCCTCACCGGCGCCTCCAGCGGCTGGCAGCAGGTGAACTTCGACCTGAGCGCCTACGCCGGCAAGCAGATCGAGGTGTCGATCAGCTACGTCACCGACCCCGGCAGCGGCGGCCACGGCGTCCTCGTCGACGACGCCTCGCTGGTCACCGGCGGCACCGCGACCGAGACGGAGGGCTTCGAGACGTCCCTGGGCGCCTGGCGGGCCGCCGGACCGCCCCCGGGCAGCCCGGCCGTCCTGAAGGACTGGACCCGCACCGGAGCCCTGTTCCAGACGTACGGCGCGGTCACCACCGACGACACCGTGCTGCTGGGCTTCGGCCTGGAGCACCTGCGCACGGCGGCCGACCGGACGGCGCTGCTCAAGCGAGCACTGGACGCGCTCGAACGATGACGAGGGGTGTCGGAGCGAGCAGAACGGATACCCGCAAAAGGAGTGAATGAGCCCCACGGTCTGGGCGGTCCGTACCCTACTTGCGGGTACGGACCGTCCTGCCGTGTATGGGGCAGCTCGATGTCACCCCGGGGGCCCCGGAGAGGTAGGGTCGGGGGTGGTCGGGGACATCCCAAACAGAGCTCGCCGGCACCGCATGGCCGGCGTACCAACGAGGAGATCGGTTCGTGACGATCCGCGTAGGCATCAACGGCTTCGGCCGCATCGGGCGCAACTACTTCCGCGCACTGCTGGAGCAGGGAGCGGACATCGAGGTCGTGGCCGTCAACGACTTGGGTGACACCGCGACCACCGCTCACCTGCTGAAGTACGACACGATCCTGGGCCGCCTGAAGCAGGAGGTGTCCCACACCGCCGACACGATCACCGTCGACGGCCACACCATCAAGGTGCTCTCGGAGCGCAACCCGGCCGACATCCCCTGGGGCGAGCTGGGCGTCGACATCGTCATCGAGTCGACCGGCATCTTCACGAAGAAGGACGACGCCGCCAAGCACATCGCCGGCGGCGCCAAGAAGGTCCTCATCTCGGCCCCGGCCAAGGACGAGGACATCACCATCGTGATGGGCGTCAACCAGGACAAGTACGACGCGGCCAACCACCATGTCATCTCCAACGCCTCCTGCACCACCAACTGTGTGGCGCCGATGGCGAAGGTCCTCGACGAGAACTTCGGCATCGTCAAGGGTCTGATGACCACGGTGCACGCGTACACGAACGACCAGCGCATCCTGGACTTCCCGCACAAGGACCTGCGCCGCGCCCGTGCCGCCGCCGAGAACATCATCCCGACCACCACGGGCGCCGCCAAGGCCACCGCGCTGGTCCTGCCGCAGCTCAAGGGCAAGCTGGACGGCATCGCCATGCGCGTCCCGGTCCCGACCGGCTCGGCCACCGACCTCGTCGTGGAGCTGTCCCGCGAGGTCACCAAGGACGAGGTCAACGCCGCGTTCAAGAAGGCCTCCGAGGGTGAGCTGCAGGGCTACCTGACCTACACCGAGGACGAGATCGTCTCCTCGGACATCGTCAGCGACCCGTCGTCCTGCACCTTCGACTCCTCCCTGACCATGGTCCAGGAGGGCACGACGGTGAAGATCCTCGGCTGGTACGACAACGAGTGGGGCTACTCCAACCGCCTCGTCGACCTCACGGTCTTCGTCGGCAACCAGCTCTGATCGCCGCACCAGGCACCTCGATGTGACAGCAGGGCTCGGGCAGCGCACCGCCGCGCCGCCCGGGCCCTGCCGCACGTACGGATCAGCTCTCCTACCATCAGGGGCATCACGAGCCCTTCAGGAGTCCCCTCAATGAAGACGATCGACGAACTTCTCGCCGAAGGCGTCAGCGGCAAGCGGGTCTTCGTCCGCGCCGACCTGAACGTGCCGCTGGACGGCGGCACCATCACCGACGACGGCCGCATCCGCGCCGTGCTGCCCACCGTCAAGGCCCTCGTGGACGCGGGCGCCAAGGTGGTCGTCGCCTCGCACCTGGGCCGCCCCAAGGGCGCCCCGGACCCCGCCTTCTCCCTCGCGCCGGCCGCCGCCCGCCTCGGTGAACTCCTCGACGGCCCGGTGGCGTTCGCGTCCGACACGGTCGGCGAGTCCGCGAAGGCCACCGTCGCCGGCCTCGCCGACGGCCAGGTCGCCGTCCTGGAGAACCTCCGTTTCAACGCGGGCGAGACCAGCAAGGACGACGCCGAGCGCGGCGCCTTCGCCGACGAACTCGCCGCGCTCGCCGACGTCTACGTCGGCGACGGCTTCGGCGCGGTGCACCGCAAGCACGCCTCCGTGTACGACCTCCCGGCCCGCCTGCCGCACTACGCCGGCTACCTCATCGCCACCGAGGTCGGCGTGCTGAAGAAGCTCACCGAGGACGTCCAGCGGCCCTACGTCGTTGCCCTCGGCGGTGCCAAGGTCTCCGACAAGCTCGCCGTGATCGACCAGCTCCTCGGCAAGGCCGACCGCCTCCTCATCGGCGGCGGCATGGCCTACACCTTCCTCAAGGCCAAGGGCTACGAGGTCGGCATCTCCCTCCTCCAGGAGGACCAGGTCCCGGCCGTCAAGGAGTACATCGAGCGAGCCGAGAAGAACGGCGTCGAGCTCGTCCTCCCCGTCGACGTGCTGGTCTCCACCGAGTTCCCGGACCTGAAGGCCAAGGCCCCGACGCACCCCACGACCGTCGCCGCGGACGCCATCCCGGCCGACCAGGAGGGCCTGGACATCGGCCCGCAGACCCGCACGCTGTACGCCTCGAAGCTCGCCGACGCCGCCACCGTCTTCTGGAACGGCCCCATGGGCGTCTTCGAGCACCCCGACTACGCCGAGGGCACCCGGGCCGTCGCCCAGGCCCTCGTCGACTCCAAGGGCTTCTCCGTGGTCGGCGGCGGCGACTCCGCCGCGGCCGTGCGCACCCTGGGCTTCGACGAGAACGCCTTCGGCCACATCTCGACCGGTGGCGGCGCCTCCCTCGAATACCTCGAGGGCAAGACGCTCCCCGGCCTCGCCGCACTGGAGGACTGACCCCGCATGACCACTCGCACGCCGCTGATGGCGGGCAACTGGAAGATGAACCTCAACCACCTCGAGGCCATCGCCCACGTCCAGAAGCTCGCCTTCGCCCTCGCGGACAAGGACTACGAGGCCGTCGAGGTCGCCGTCCTGCCGCCCTTCACCGACCTGCGCTCCGTGCAGACCCTGGTCGACGGCGACAAGCTGAAGATCAAGTACGGCGCCCAGGACATCTCGGCGCACGACGGGGGCGCCTACACCGGCGAGATCTCCGGCCCGATGCTGGCGAAGCTGAAGTGCACCTACGTCGCCGTCGGCCACTCCGAGCGCCGCCAGTACCACGCCGAGACCGACGAGGTCGTCAACACCAAGGTGAAGGCCGCCTACAAGCACGGCATCACCCCGATCCTCTGCGTCGGCGAGGAGCTGGAGGTCCGCGAGGCGGGCAACCACGTCGGCCACACCCTCGCCCAGGTCGAGGGCGGCCTGAAGGACGTCCCGGCCGAGCAGGCCGAGAGCGTCGTGATCGCCTACGAGCCGGTGTGGGCCATCGGCACCGGCAAGGTGTGCGGCGCCGAGGACGCGCAGGAGGTCTGCGCCGCCATCCGCGGCAAGCTCGCCGAGCTGTACTCCCAGGAGCTGGCCGACGCGGTCCGCATCCAGTACGGCGGCTCCGTGAAGTCGGGCAACGTCGCCGAGATCATGGCGCAGGCCGACATCGACGGCGCCCTGGTCGGCGGTGCCTCGCTGGACGCCGACGAGTTCGTCAAGATCGTGCGTTTCCGCGACCAGTGAGACGAGCTGTGAGTAGGCGGTGACGGCGTTTCGTCGTACCCTTGCGGGGCGTGGTGGGCAGCCACCACGCCCCGTCGTCATCCGAATCCGAGGAAGTTGGTCCAGCCGTGGTTTTGGGGTTCTCGATCGCCCTGATCGTCTTCAGCCTGCTGCTGATGCTGCTGGTGCTGATGCACAAGGGGAAGGGCGGCGGCCTGTCCGACATGTTCGGCGGTGGCATGGCGTCCTCCGTCGGCGGCTCCTCGGTCGCCGAGCGCAACCTCGACCGGATCACCGTGGTGATCGGTCTGCTCTGGTTCGCGTGCATCGTGGTGCTCGGCCTGCTGATGAAGAGCAACAGCTGAGACCGACGCGCGGTACGCCCCCGCGGCACACTCGTTCCGCACGTAACGCCCCATGTTCGGTACGCGCTCCCCGGCGCGGCCTATCATGGGGCGTGCGTCTGTGTGGGGGTCGGTAACTCCGCGCACTGGACGCGCGTTGGGCCTTACGTAGACTGAGGCGCTCGCAGCGGAGCGAAACGCCGACTCGCTTCGCGGCACCATCACGCAGGGAGTTACGACCGTGGCAAGTGGCAACGCGATCCGAGGAAGCCGGGTCGGGGCGGGGCCGATGGGCGAGGCCGAGCGGGGCGAGTCCGCGCCGCGCCTGCGCGTCTCCTTCTGGTGCTCCAACGGGCATGAGACGCAGCCGAGCTTCGCCAGCGACGCGCAGGTCCCCGACACCTGGGACTGCCCCCGCTGCGGCTTCCCGGCCGGACAGGACCAGGACAACCCGCCGGACCCCCCGCGCACCGAGCCCTACAAGACGCACCTCGCGTACGTCCGGGAGCGGCGCAGCGACGCGGACGGCGAGGCGATCCTCGCCGAGGCGCTCGCCAAGCTGCGGGGCGAGATCTAGGGTCCGCGCCCTCATTGCCGGCGCGTCCGGTCCCGCAGCCACGGTGCGAACTCGGCGGCGACGATTCGGGCATCAGGAACCCGTGCCCCTAGTGGGTGCCTCGCTGCCGGCACGTGACGGCCCGTAGGGAACGAAACCGGCGCGTCGCATGGTCGAGTGGTTGTGAGGCTCCGTCATGAAGCGTGGGTTGACCCTGCGCATGCCGATGCCGGCGTTGTTCACCAGCATGTCGATGCCGCCGAGTCGCGACCACGCGGACCGGAGCACCTTCGACGTCGGGTGGCGACGGCCGACGTGATCCGTCCGAGGGACGGGGCCTGCGGCCGGTTGACACATCCCGGGCCGGTGTGAGGCCCGAGGGGAGGGGAACCCGGCTGTCCCTGCCCGGCGGGACGGCAGTCGGCGGGCAGACAGCTCCGGGACGTGAAGCGAGGCGATCGCATGAGTCGGGTTCCCGAGGTGGCCGTGGTAGGAGCCGGCATCGTCGGCCTCTGCACCGCCTTCGCACTGGCCGAACGCGGAACACCGGTGCGGGTCTACGAGAGCGGCGTCCCCGGCCACGGGCAGTCCGGAGGCCAGTCCCGCATCTTCCGCCACGCGCACGACGACCCCCGCCTGGTGGAGTTCACCCGCGAGGGCCGCGCCGTCTGGGACGAGTGGGCCGAGCGGCTGGGGGCCGAGCTGATCTCCGGTGACGGAGTGGTCGCCCTCGGCGGTTCCGTTCCCGGGAGACTGCGCATCCTCCAGGAGGCCGGCGGCATACCGGCCCGGAGCGTGGACGGCGCCGAGCTCCACGCCCGCATGCCGCTGCTGGCCGACTACAGCGGCCCCGCCATGCTCGACGAGGGCGGTGGCGCCATCCGTACCCGTGCCGCGGTCGAGAGCCTGGCCGACGCGCTGGGTGACGCCGTGGTCTCCGACGAGGTCATCTCACTGCACCCGACCGGCCGCGGCACGGTGGAGGTGCTCAGCTCCGTCGGCCGCGAGGAGTACGCGACGGCCGTGGTGTGCGCGGGCATGGGCACGGCGCGGCTGGCGCGCACCGTGGGGCTCTCGCTGCCCGTGCAGCCCGCAGCCCACGTCCGCCTCACCTTCCAGGTCAGGGGAGCACCCCCGGAGCGCGTCGCCTGTCTGCAGGACAGCAGCGGCGACTTCGGCGAGGTCGGCGTCTACGCGACCCCCTACCCCGGCAACAGCCGGTACGCGGTGGGCCTCAACGAAACGGTCGAGGTACGGGAGGACGGCAGCTTCGCCGACCCGCGGGCACTGGTGGCGCTCAACGACCGCGCCCGCGCGTACGTCTCCCGCGCCCTGCCCGGCCTCGACCCCGAGCCCGTCGAGTACCTGCACTGCTGGGTGACGAGCCTGCCGTGGAGCGAGGACGGCATGGCGGTCTGGGAAGCGGACGGGATCTACTTCGCCGCCGGGCACAACCTGTTCAAGCAGGCACCCCGGCTGGGACGGGCACTGGCCGCGGCCGCCACGGGCGACGGACTCGAGGAGAACCTGCGTCCGACGGCAGCGCTCGGCCGGCAGCCCGGCTGAACGCCTCGACGGGAGATCCCGAGGGGAGATCCCGACGGGAGATCCCGCCCCTCACCTCCAGGAGGAAGCCATGGCGGATCCGCGGACGGTCGTCCTGCCGTGCGGTGCTGCCGTCCCGGCGCTCGGCCAGGGCACCTGGGGCATGGGGGAGGACCCCGGGCACCGCGCGGCCGAGGTGTCGGCCCTGCGCGCCGGACTGGACCTGGGGATGACCCTCGTCGACACCGCGGAGATGTACGGGGACGGCGCGGCGGAGGACGTGGTGGCCGAGGCGGTGGCCGGACGGCGGGACGAGGTCTTCCTGGTCAGCAAGGTGCTCCCGTCCCACGCGGACGCCGCCGGGGTGACCCGGGCGTGCCGCGGGAGCCTGCGTCGTCTGCGCACCGACCGGATCGACCTGTACCTGCTGCACTGGCGCGGGGCCGTGCCGCTGGAGGAGACGGTCGAGGCGTTCGAGTCCCTGGTGCGGGACGGCGCCATCGGCTCCTGGGGAGTGAGCAACCTGGACGTGGACGATCTCGCCGACCTGCCGCCCGGAGCCGGGCCGCAGACCGACCAGGTGCTGTACAACCTCAGCCGTCGGGGGCCCGAGTACGACCTGCTGCCCAGGTGCCGTGAACTGTCGATCCCCGTCATGGCGTACTCGCCGGTCGAGCAGGGCCGCCTGCTCGGCCACCCGGCGCTGCGGGACGTGGCAGCCGCCCACGGTGCGACCCCCGCGCAGATCGCCCTGGCCTGGGTCCTGCGGCACGACGACGTCATCGCGATCCCGAAGGCGTCCTCCCGCGCGCACGTCCAGGAGAACGCGGCGGCGCGGGAGGTGGACCTGACCGCCGAGGACCTCGCAACCCTGGACCGGGCGTTCCCGCCGCCGAGGAGCAAACAGCTGCTGGAGATGCTGTGACCCCGCTCCGGCGCGCCCGACCGCGATCCGCGGGCCGACAGGGCTCTTCGTGACACCGTGCCCGCGCTGATCAACTAGGTTGGATCCGCTGGGACAGGCACGGAAGAAGGCTGAAGTCGCACATGAACGCAGACGGTCGTACGAGGCTGAACCGGACGCCCGAGTGGAGCGCCCTCGCCGGGCACCGCGAGGACGTCGGCGAGGTGCAGCTGCGTGAGCTGTTCGCCGCCGACCCCGCCCGCGGCGCCGGGTACACGCTCCAGGTCGGTGACCTGCACATCGACTACTCCAAGCACCTGATCACCGACGAGACGCTCCGGCTGCTGCGCGAACTGGCCGCCGCCCGGGACGTGTTCGGACTCCGCGACGCGATGTTCCGCGGCGAGAAGATCAACATCACCGAGCACCGGGCGGTGCTGCACAGCGCGCTGCGGGCTCCCGCGGACGCGGTGGTCGAGGTGGACGGCGAGAACGTCGTGCCGGCGGTGCACGCGGTGCTGGACCGGATGGCCGACTTCGCGGAGCGGGTGCGGTCCGGGGAGTGGACCGGGCACACCGGCCGGCGGATCCGCACCGTCGTCAACATCGGCATCGGCGGCTCGGACCTGGGCCCGGCGATGGCCTACGAGGTGCTGCGCCCCTACACGGACCGGGAGTTGACGGTCCGGTTCGTCTCCAACGTCGACGGCGCCGACCTGCACGAGGCGACCCGCGACCTGGACCCGGCGGAGACGCTGTTCATCGTCGCC
>NZ_KQ948551.1:583564-767313 GCF_001514125.1 Streptomyces longwoodensis
CTTCATCGGCTTCGCCGAGCCGGTCGCCGAACTGGACGACCGGCTCGCCGCCCAGCACGACCTGCTCATGGCCAACTTCTTCGCGCAGACCCAGGCGCTCGCCTTCGGCAAGACCCCCGAGGAGGTCCGCGCGGAGGGCGTCCCGGAGGAGCTGGTCGCCCACAAGACCTTCCGGGGCAACCACCCGACCACCACGATCCTCGCCCGCGCGCTGACCCCGTCGGTGCTCGGCCAGCTCATCGCGCTGTACGAGCACAAGGTGTTCGTCCAGGGCGCGATCTGGGACATCGACTCCTTCGACCAGTGGGGCGTCGAGCTCGGCAAGGTCCTCGCCAAGCGCGTCGAACCCGCCCTCACCGAGGGCGCCGACGTCCCCGGCCTGGACGCCTCCACCCAGGCCCTGGTCGCCAAGTACCGCGAGCTGCGCGGCCGTTAAACCGGATGCGGCAGTCCACTCGGCCGGGTGACACTGACGCCTCCGTCCCGTCCGTGTCACCCGCCGAGAGGTACCGATGGACCGACTGCTCGCCGCCCTCGCCGATCCGCACCGCCTGAGGGTCTACGCCAGGATCGTGCTCGACGACCTCCCGCCGGGCGAGGAGAGCGCGCCCGCGGTGCGCGGTCACCTCGGGAAGCTGCTCGCCGCCGGTCTGGTGAAGCGCCTGCCGGACGGCTCCCTGCGCGCCGACCCCTCGGTGTTCCGGCGGATCCGGCCGACGCGGGACAAGGCACCGCCCGGAGTGCCGCGCGCCCTCTCCGGGTTCTTCGCCCAGGGCAGGCTCACCGCCATACCCGTCCGCCCGGCGGTCCGCCGTGAACTGCTCTCCCACCTCACGGACAGCTTCTTCGACCCCGACCGCAGCTACAGCGAGCGCGAGGTCAACGACGCGTTCCGCACCGTCCACGACGACACCTCGGCGCTGCGCCGGTACTGCGTGGAGAGCGGCCTGCTGGTGCGCGAGCGGGACGGCAGCAGCTACCGGCGCGTGAGCGGGCTGGCGGAGACGACGGGCACCGGCTGAGGCGCCGGGCCACGCTCGCCCACCCCGCTCACGCCGCCGCCCGCACCCCTCACGCCGCCGCGCCCCCCGCTCACGCCGCCGCGCTCAGGGTGTCCGCCAGCCGTCTGCGGGCCGCCCGGGCCGCCGGTACGGCCGCGAGGGCGGTCGCGCCGAGCACGGCGGACCCCGCGAGCAGTACCACCAGCGCGGGGGAGGGGCCCTGGGCGATGCCCGCGCCGATGCCGCTCGACCGGCCCTGCGCGTCGATGATCCAGTGCGCCAGCGGCAGCCCCAGCGCCAGCGCGGCGAGCACGGCCACCAGCGTCGTACCGCCCATGGCCGTGACGGTGATCGCGGTGATCTGGCGCGGGGACAGCCCGATCGCCTTCAGGGCCAGCAGATCGCGCTCGCCCTCACGGACCGTGCCGCCGATCGCGGTCAGCAGTTCGATGAGCCCGATCAGGGCGAGGACCGCGATCAGCCCGACGACGACGCCGCGCAGCGCGGACAGCCCGTCGGCCGGGTTGGGCACCGTGTGCAGGTCGAGCCGGCCGCCCCCGGACCGCGCGAGGCGGTCGGCGACCTCGGTGGGGTCGGCACCGGGGACCAGCCGGAGCTGGTAGAGCGTGGGGCGCAGCGCGGGGTCGTTCTCGCGGAGGGTGTCCAGCGAGGTGGAGACGACCCGGCCGGCGTTCTCCGGCTCGATGCTGCGGCCTACGAGGTGCAGGACCTGCGGCTGGTCGCCCACGGTCATCCGCACCCAGTCGCCCACCCGGACGTCCAGCAGGTCGAGCAGTCCCTGCCCGGCCACCGCCTCGTCGGGACCGCGCGCGGCCCGTCCCTCGGCCAGGGCGTACGGGTAGGGGTCGGCGTGGGTGCCGAGGCCGCGCAGGGCGATGGTCGCGGTCTGGCCCGGCACCAGGGCGGCCACCTCGACGCCCGGGTAGGCGGCGGCGACCTGCGGGTCGCGCTCCAGCAGGGCGCGGGCCCGGGCGTCGGTCAGACCGGCGTCGGCGCGAACGGTGAGCGCGGCGGGCAGGCCGATCCGCTCGGGGCTGCCGTGGGCGCGGTCGATGGTGGTCCAGGCGCTCAGCGCGACCACGATCAGCAGCAGCGGCAGGGCGAGCCGGGCGACGGTGCCCAGCGAACGGCCCCGCCGGGTGGCGGCGGTGTGCCACCCCAGGACCAGCGCCGGCGACACCCGCAGCCCGGCGACCCGCACGCCCAGGGCCCGCAGTCCCCAGGCGCCCGCCCCGGCGAGCCGCCCGCCCGCGGGCCCCGCGGGGCGAGGCACCGGCACCGGCGGCACCCGCCCCGCCCGCCAGGCCGCGAGCCCGGTCGTCGCGCCGATGAACAGCACCACGCCCACCGGCACCGCGAACAGCGCCATGGCGTGCCCCGGCAGGCCCTGCCACACGCCCACCGCGTCCCCGAGCCGCCCGGGGACCCGCTCGCCCAGCGCCTCGGTGAGCGCGGCGGCCGCCACGGCGCCCAGCAGGGCGTACGCCAGGTGCTGGAGCAGGAAGACCCGGACCACCTGGCCGGGGGTGAAGCCGATGGCCTTGAGGACGGAGATGTCCCGCAGGTGGCCGCGGATGCGGGTGCCGATCGCGCCGTGCACGGCGAGGCAGGCGGCGATCAGCGCGCCCAGCCCGAACAGGCCGAGCACCTGCCCGAGCAGCCGGTAGTCGCCCTGGGCCTCGGCGCGCGCCTGCGTCCAGGTGGAGACCTCGCCGATGGCCCCCGCGCCCAGCACGGTCACGGCGCGCTGCACGGCGTAGTCCGTGCCCTCCGGGTCGGTCAGCCGCATGCCGATGACCCGGGCGTCGGGGGCGGGCACGGCGGACGGCAGCGTCCACACCAGGCCGCGCTGCTCGCCCGGCCGGTAGCGGGGCTCGGCGCTGTCGGCGACGCCGACCACCGTCAGCCGGCGGGCGGTGCCCGCCTCGGTGAGCGTGTCGCCGGGCTGGGCCAGCAGCGCGCGGGCGAGCCCGCTCTCCAGGACGACGCCGTCGGGCACGGTGGCGTCCAGCCAGTGGCCCGCGGTGAGCAGCGGCCGGCCGACGGAGGGCTGCTCGGACACGCCGCGCAGTTCCACGGCGGCACGGCTGCCGCGCGAGGCGAGCGTGGCCGACGCGCTGGGGAAGGGGCCCGCGACCGCCTCGACGCCGTCCAGCGCGGCGAGCTTCGCGGTGTCGGCGGTGGGCGCCGTGTGCAGCCACACGTGGGCGCCGCGCCCCTGGGTGAAGACGCGCTGCCAGGGGTTGGTCGCGTACCCGAACAGGGCGGTGGCCAGCAGCAGCGAGGCGACGACGCCGGCCGTGGCGAGCACCAGGAACAGCGCCTCGCCGCGGTGGGTGCGCAGGTCGGAGTGGGCCCAGCGCAGGGTGGCTCGCACGGGCGTCACCACCCGCCCGGCGCGCGCCGGGCGCGCGGACGGCCGCCAGGGGGAGCCGGCCGGGTCACGGCGGTCATCCCGGTGGCTCGGCTCCAGGTCCGGGAGGGGGCGGTCATATCAGTCCCTCAGCTCCAGCACCCCGGAGATCCCGGCCCGGCGCGGCGGCGTGCCCCCGTCCAGCTGGGCGTCGTCGACGATCCGCCCGTCGAAGAAGCTGATCACCCGGTCCGCCGCACTGGCCAGCCGGGCGTCGTGCGTGACGAGCAGGATCGTCTGCCCGCGCTGGTGGAAGCGGGACAGCAGCCGCATGACCTCGCGGGTGCCCTTGCTGTCCAGGCTGCCCGCCGGCTCGTCCGCCAGCAGCAGCGGGGGGTGGTTGACCAGGGCGCGGGCCAGCGCCACCCGCTGCTGCTCCCCGCCGGACAGCTCGCCCGGCATGCTGCGCTCCTTGCCCTCCAGGCCCAGCTCGGACAGCAGCCGGGCCCGCTCGGCGCGGGCCTTCTTCGGCGCGACCCCGGCGAGCAGGGCGGGCAGTTCGACGTTGTCGGCGACGGACAGGTTGGACACCAGGTTGAAGAACTGGAAGACGATCCCGATCCGGGTGCGGCGCTCGACGGCCCAGCGGGCCTCGCTGTAGGCGTCCGTGCACGTGCCGTCCAGCCGGATGCTCCCCGCGTCGGGCCGCTGGAGCCCGCCCAGCAGGTGCAGCAGGGTCGACTTCCCGGCCCCGGACGGCCCGGTGATCGCCACGAACTCGCCCCGTCGCACGGACAGGTCGACCCCGCGCACGGCGTGCGCCGGGGCGCCCTCGCCGTGGTGCGTCTTGACCAGCCCCTCGGCGCGCAGCAGCTCGGCGGGACGGTCGTCGCTCACCCCAACTCCTCCAGCTCGTCCGGTTTCGTGCAGCGGTCCCGGTTCCTACAGGTCCTCCAGCTCCTCCTGGCAGCGCTCCAGCCAGTCGAGGTCGGCCTGCAGGTGCAGCATCGCGCCCTCGATGAGCAGGTGGGCGATGCGGTTGTCCCGGTCCTCGGCGGAGGCCAGCCGCGACAGCTGGCGCATGGTGTTCAGGTACTGGCGCCGCTGCTGGTTGATCAGGGCGATCTGGTCGGCCAGGCCGGTCCGCGGGGCGAGCGCCAGCTTCATGAAGAACTCGTCGCGCACCCGTGGCTCGTCCTCGGGCTCGGCGAACCAGCCGCGCAGCGCCTCCCGGCCGGAGTCGGTCAGGTGGTAGACCTTCTTGTTGGGCCGGCCGGACTGCTCGACGTCCTCGCCCTCGATCAGTCCCTGCTTCTCGAGGCGGCCGAGGGTGACGTAGATCTGGCCGACGTTCGGCTGAGGGTACGCGGAGCCCAGCAGTTGCTCAAGGTCCTGCTTCAGCTCGTAGCCGTGCGCCGGGCCGCGCGCCAGCAGGGCCAGGAGGGGCAGCCGCACTCGTGCTCTCCTCCCGCGTCCCGAGTAATGTGCCGCAGGCCCTAGTATCGCGCATACCTAACAGGTATACATGGCCTCTGACCCCGTGCGAAGACGCCCGGCGCCAGGTGTACAGGGAGGAACCTATGCGGTGGATCCACGCCGCCGGTAGGGGCCTCCTCGTTCTCGTCGTGGTCCTGACCGGTTACGTCGCCTCCGGGGCGCGGGCCGGCGACGGCCCCGCGGGCGGCCGGGGGCCGCTGACCCTCGCCACCGCCGGCGACCTCACCGGCTATCTCGGCCCGCTGCTCCAGGGCTGGAACCGCACCCATCCCGGCGAGCGGGTCACCCTCGTCGAGCTGCCCGACGCGGCCGACGAGACCCACGCCCAGATGGTCACCGACCTGCGCGGGGGCGAGCGCGGCCGCTTCGACGTGCTGAACATCGACGTGAACTGGACCTCGGAGTTCGCCGCCGCGGGCTGGGTACGCCCGCTGCCGCGCGAGCGCTTCCCGCTGGGCACGTTCCTGCCGCCGGTCGTCGACACCGCGACCTACGACGGGCGCCTGTACGCCGTCCCGTACGTCACCAACGCCGGGCTCCTGCTGTACCGCAAGGACGTCCTCGCCAAGGAGGGCGTCCCGCCGCCGCGCACCTGGGCCGAACTGGAGCGGGCGGCGCGGACGATCGCGCCGAAGTACGGACTCGACGGCTACGCGGGCCAGTTCCTGCCCTACGAGGGCCTCACGGTGAACGCGGCCGAGGCCGTCTACTCGGCGGGCGGCTCGATCCTCGGCGACGAGGGCGAGCGCGTCACGGTCGACTCCGCCGCCGCCCGCGAGGGCATCGGCTTCCTGGTGCGCGGGGTGCGCGAGGGCTGGATCCCGAAGGCGGCGCTGACGTACAAGGAGGAGGAGTCCAAGCAGGCGTTCCAGGACGGCCGGCTGCTCTTCCTGCGCAACTGGCCCTACGCGTACGTCGTCGCGTCGGCCCCGGGCTCCCCGGTCGCCGGGCGGGTCGGCGCCGTGCCGCTGCCCGGGCCCGACGGCCCGGGGACCAGCGTCCTCGGCGGCTCCAACCTGGCCGTCACCACGCACGCGCGCCACCCCGACTCGGCCGCCCGCCTGATCGCCTACCTCACCGGCGAGGGCGTCCAGCGCCAGGTGCTCACCCGCGGCGCGCTGCCGCCGGTACGCGCCGACCTGTACGACGACCCGGAGCTGGTCCGGCGCTTCCCGTACCTGCCGACGCTGCGCGAGAGCGTGCTGAGTGCCGCCCCGCGCCCCAAGAGCCCGCGCTACGACCAGGTCAGCCTCGCCGTCCAGGCGGTGCTGCACGACGCGCTGACCGGCCACGCCACGCCCGCGCAGACGGTACGGCGGCTGGCCCGCGAGCTGGCGGCCATCTCCCGCCGCTAGGCCCGGCACCCGCACCCCACCTACTTACATGTTAGGTAACGGGCGCGTCTCATCTGGCGGCCATCCGCCCTGTTTCGCCCCTCTTTGTGTCCCCAACTGGCCGGTAACGCCTGTTCTTTTCATTGACACCCTCGCGACACGCCTACCTAACATGCATGCATGTTGAGTAAGCACCGCTGGTGGCGCGACGCCGTGATCTACCAGGTGTACGTCCGCAGCTTCCTGGACAGCACCGGCGACGGCGTCGGCGACCTGGCCGGCGTCCGGGCCGGGCTGCCGTACCTGAAGAAGCTCGGGGTCGACGGGATCTGGCTGAGCCCCTTCTACCCCTCGCCGCAGCACGACCACGGCTACGACGTGGCCGACTACTGCGACGTCGACCCGCTCTTCGGCGACCTCGCCGAGTTCGACCGGCTGGTCACCGCCGCCCGGCGGCTCGGTGTCCGGGTGCTGCTCGACATCGTCCCCAACCACTGCTCCAGCGAGCACCCGTGGTTCACCGAGGCGCTGGCCGCCGGACCCGGCAGCGCCGCCCGGGCCCGCTTCCACTTCGCCGACGGCCGCGGACCGGACGGCGCCGAGCCGCCCAACAACTGGCACGCCATGTTCGGCGGCCCGGCCTGGACGCGCGTCACCGAGGCCGACGGCCGCCCCGGCCAGTGGTACCTGCACATGTTCACGCCCGAACAGCCCGACTGGAACTGGCGCACCCCCGAGGTGCCCGCCGCGTTCGAGCGGATCCTGCGCTTCTGGCTGGACCGGGGCGTCGACGGGTTCCGCATCGACGTCGCCGCCGGCCTCTTCAAGCACCCCGACCTGCCCGACTCGGACGACCCCGAGGCCGACGCCCGCACCCGCGACTCGGTCAACCCGCTCGCCTGGAACCGGCCCGAGGTGCACGACGTGTGGCGGCGCTGGCGCGCGGTCTGCGAGGAGTACACCGCCCGCGACGGCCGCGAACGCCTCCTCGTCGGCGAGGTCTCCGTGCCGACCGCCCGCGAGCACGCCCGCTACGTCCGCCCCGACGAACTCCACCAGGCCTTCTTCTTCGACCTGCTCAGCGCCCCCTGGAACCCGGACGCCTTCCGCAAGGTCATTTCCGAGGCCATGCAGGACATCGCCGGCACCGGCTCCACGGTCACCTGGGTCCTCAACAACCACGACCAGGTGCGCACCGTCACCCGCTACGGCGAGCCCACCCCCGAGAGCAGCGGCCTCGGTCCCGCCCGGGCCCGCGCCGCCGCACTGCTGATGCTGGCGCTGCCGGGGGCCGCGTACATCTACCAGGGCGAGGAACTGGGCCTGCCCGAGGTCGTCGACCTGCCCGACGACGTGCTGACCGACCCGATCTTCCGCCGCACCGGCAGCCGGGCCCGGATCCGCGACGGGTGCCGGGTGCCGCTGCCCTGGTCCGGGCAGGCGTCGCCGTTCGGCTTCACCTCCGGCGCGGAGGGCGCGAAGCCGTGGCTGCCGCAGCCGGAGTACTTCGCCGAGTACGCCACCGACCGGGCCCTCGCCGACACCCGCTCCTTCTGGCACCTGTACCGGGACGGGCTCCACCTGCGGTCCGCGCTGCCCCAGTTGGGCGACGGCACGCTGCGCTGGCTGGACACCCCGCCCGGCGTCCTGGCCTTCGCCCGGGACGACCTGGTCTGCGCCGTCAACTTCGGCACGGCCCCCACCCCCGCACCGGTCCCCGGCACCCCGCTGCTGGCCAGCGCCCCCTGCCCGCCCGGCGTCCTGCCCGGCTCCACGGCCGCCTGGTGGATCAGGGACCTCTGAACCCACCCCTTTCCTGAGCCTCCGTCAGTTCCCCATCCCCGAAGGGACATCAACGATGATGCGACGACGCACCACCCTGCTCACCGGCTGCACCGCCCTCGTCCTCGCGCTCGGCGCGACGGCCTGCGGCGGCAGCGGACCCGTCTCGGCCGGCGGCGGCGACAAGGCGCTCAGCGGCCAGACCGTGAGCGTGGCCGGCGTCTGGTCCGGCACCGAGCAGAAGAACTTCCAGAAGGTGCTGGACGCGTTCACCGCCAAGACCGGTGCGAAGACGCAGTTCACGTCCACCGGGGACAACGTCTCCACCGTCGTCGGCAGCAAGATCGAGGGCGGCAACGCCCCCGACGTCGTGATGGTCCCGCAGGTCGGCGTGCTCCAGCAGTTCGCCAAGAACGGCTGGCTCCAGCCGCTGTCCGCCACCGCGCAGAAGTCCGTGACCGCCGGCTTCGCCCCCGTGTGGAGGAACTACGGCAGCGTCGACGGCACCCTGTACGGCCTCTACTTCAAGGCCGCCCACAAGTCGACCGTCTGGTACAGCCCCGACGCCCTCGACCAGGCGGGCGTCAAGCCGCCGGCCGCCTTCGACGACCTGCTGAAGGCCGGACGGGCCGTCTCCGACTCCGGCCTCGCCGCCTTCTCGGTCGCCGGGCAGGACGGCTGGACGCTCACCGACTGGTTCGAGAACGTCTACCTCTCCCAGGCCGGACCCGAGAAGTACGACGCCCTCGCCGCCCACCGGCTGAAGTGGACCGACCCGAGCGTCGTCCGGGCCCTGGGGACCCTCGGCACGCTGTTCAAGGACAAGGAACTCGTCGCGGGCGGCCAGAAGGGGGCCCTGAACACCGACTTCCCCGGCTCGGTCGAAAAGGTGTTCGGTCCCGAGCCCGAGGCCGGCATGGTCTACGAGGGCGACTTCGTGGCCGGGGTCGCCAAGGACCAGTTCGGCCGGGCGATCGGCGAGGACGCGGACTTCTTCCCCTTCCCGAAGGTCGGCGCCGGGCACGCACCCGTGGTCAGCGGCGGTGACGCGGCCGTCGTCCTGAAGGACGGCAAGAACCACCAGGCCGGCATGGCGCTCGTGGAGTACCTCGCCACCCCCGAGGCCGCGGCCGTCTGGGCCGGTGCGGGCGGCTTCCTCTCCCCGAACAAGAAGCTCGACCTCGCCTCCTACGGCGACGACGTCACCCGCGCGACGGCGAAGTCCCTCGTCGAGGCCGGCGACTCGGTCCGCTTCGACATGTCCGACCAGGCCCCCGCGGCCTTCGGCGGCACCAAGGGCGCCGGCGAGTGGAAGATCCTCCAGGACTTCCTGCGCGACCCGTCCGACCCGAAGGCCACGGCGGGCCGGCTCGAGGCCGCGGCGGCCAAGGCGTACCAGGGCTGACCATGACCACGACCCTGGTGAAAGAGACGCGCGCCCCGGCCGCTCCCGTCCCCGGTGGCGCACGGCGCACCCGGCGGCGGGGCCGGGTCGCCGCCCTGCTGTTCGTCTTCCCCGCCCTGCTGCTGCTCGGCGCGCTCGTCGTCTACCCGGTGCTGTTCTCGGTCGGCCGCAGCTTCTTCGACGCCTCCGGGACCCGCTTCGTCGGCGGCGGCAACTACACCGAGATGTTCCACGACCCGGCGACCGTCAAGGCCGTCCGCAACACCGCGATCTGGGTCGTCGTCGCCCCGGCGCTGCTGACCGGCCTCGGCCTGGTCCTGGCCGTGCTGGTGGAGAAGGTCCGCTGGGCCACCGCCTTCAAGCTGCTGCTGTTCCTGCCGATGGCGGTGTCCTTCCTCGCCGCCGGCATCATCTTCCGGCTCGCCTACGACGAGGACCCGGACAAGGGCGTACTGAACGCCGCCGTGGTCTCCGTCCACGACGCCTTCGAGGACTCCTCGACCTACCCGACGGCACGGGCCCGCGACGGCCAGGGCCTGACCAAGGGCCGGGACGGCTCCTACACGAGCGGCGCACTCGCGCCGGGGAAAACAGTGGCGCTCGGCCTGGTCGGCGTCCGCCCCGGCGACCTGCCCGGCACGGCCCGGCCCGCCTCCCCGGCGGCGGCCCGCGCGGCGGCCCCCGACGAACTGCGCGGCGTGGTCTACCTGGACTTCACGCCCGGCGGGGGAGGCAGGCAGGGCGCCGTCGACCCGAAGGAGAGCGGCCTGCCCGAGATGACGGTCCAGGCCGTGCGCGACGGGCGGACGGTCGCCACCACGACCACGGCGGCCGACGGATCGTTCCGCTTCACCGGCCTGTCCGACGGCGCGTACGGCGTGCGCCTGCCCGCCGCCAACTTCGCCCCGCCCTACGAGGGCGTCTCCTGGCTCGGCCCGGCGCTCGTCACCCCGGCGATCATCGGGGCGTACCTGTGGATCTGGACCGGCTTCGCCATGGTGCTGATCGGCGCCGGCCTGGCGGCGCTGCCCCGGGACGCGCTGGAGGCGGCGCGGATGGACGGCGCCAACGAGTGGCAGATCTTCCGCCGGATCACCGTTCCGCTCCTCGCGCCGGTGCTCACGGTGGTGTTCGTGACGCTCGTGATCAACGTGCTGAAGGTCTTCGACCTCGTGTACATCATCGCCCCCGGCCCCGTGCAGGAGGACGCGACCGTGCTCGCGACCCAGATGTGGCTGGTGTCGTTCGGCGGCGGCAACAACCAGGGCCTCGGCAGCGCCCTCGGCGTGCTGCTCCTGCTGCTGGTGATCCCGGCGATGGTCTTCAACGTCCGCCGTTTCCGAAGGAGTCAGCGATGAACGCGGTCCGGCGCGGCCTGGGCAACGCCGTGGTGCAGGCCTTCCTCGTGGTGATCGGCCTGGTGTGGATGACCCCGCTTGCCGGGCTGTTCCTGTCCTCGCTGCGGTCCGCCCAGGACACGGCCAAGGGCGGCTGGTGGACGGCGTTCGCAGCGCCCGGGCAGCTGTCCTTCGACAACTACTCCGCGCTGCTGCAGAACGCGGGCATCACCCGGGCGTTCTGGAACACCGTCCTGATCTCGGTGCCCACCACCGTCCTGGTCGTGGTCGTCGCGGCGCTCGCCGGGTACGCCTTCGCCTGGCTGGACTTCCCCGGCCGTGACACCGTCTTCCTGGTCGTGGTGGCCCTGCTGGTGGTGCCGGTGCAGATCGGCCTGCTGCCGGTGGCCAAACTCTTCGGCCAGCTGGGCCTGTTCGGCACGATCCCCGGTGTGGTGCTCTTCCACGTGGCCTACGGACTGCCGTTCGCGGTGTTCCTGCTGCGCAACTACTTCGCCGAGATGCCGAAGGAGATGCTGGAGGCGGCCCGCATGGACGGCGGCAGCGAATGGCGCATCTTCACCCGCCTGGTGCTCCCGGTGGGCCGGCCCGCCATCGCCAGCCTCGCCATCTTCCAGTTCCTGTGGGTATGGAACGACATGCTGGTCGCCCTGCTCTTCGCGGACAGCTCCTCCCAGCCGCTGACCGTGGAACTCCAGTCGCAGATACGCCAGTTCGGCAGCAACATCGACGTCCTGGCGCCCGGCGCGTTCCTGTCCCTGATCGTGCCCGTGGCCGTGTTCTTCGCCTTCCAGCGGCACTTCGTGCAGGGGGTGATGGCGGGGTCGGTGAAGTGACGCGGCCCGGGCGGGACCTGACACCCGCCCCGCCGTACGCCGAAGGGGCCGGACTCGCGCGAGTCCGGCCCCTTCGGGGTGGGCGTGGTTCCCGCCGGGATCAGGGGGACGCCGGCGGGTACAGCGAGCGGGGCAGCTGGGAGGCCGCCGCCGTGTCCAGCAGCCACAGGGTGCGGGCACGGCCGCGCGCGCCCGCCGCCGGGGCCTGGATCTCGCCCGCGCCGGACAGGGCGATCGCCGCGGCCCGGGCCTTGTCCTCGCCGGCCGCCAGCAGCCACACCTCGCGGGCCGCGCGGATCGCCGGGAGGGTCAGGGTGACCCGGGTCGGCGGGGGCTTGGGGGCCCCGCGCACGCCGACCACCGTGCGCTCCGTCTCGCGGACCGCCGGCAGCTCCGGGAACAGCGACGCCACGTGGGTGTCCGGTCCGACGCCCAGCATCAGCACGTCGAAGGTCGGCACGCTCCCGTGGTTCTCGGGTCCGGCCGCCCGCGCCAGCTCCTCGGCGTAGCCCTCCGCGGCCGCCTCGACGTCCGTGCCGTACGGACCGTCCGACGCGGGCATCGCGTGCACCCGCTTCGGGTCCAGCGGTACGGCGTCCAGCAGGGCCTCGCGGGCCTGCGTGACGTTGCGCTCCGGGTCGCCCTCGGGCAGGAACCGCTCGTCACCCCACCACAGGTCGAGCCGGCCCCAGTCGACGGCGTCCCGGGCGGGCTCGGCGGCCAGCGCGGCCAGCAGGCCGTTGCCGTTGCGGCCGCCGGTGAGGACCACGGACGCGTGACCCCGGGAGGCCTGCGCGTCCACGATCTTCGTGATCAGCCGGGCCGCGGCGGCCTGCGCCATCAGCTCCTTGTCGCGGTGCACGACCAGCTGCGGCGCGTTCACTTCGCGGCCCCCTTGGTCACCGGCTCCGACGCCGCCGCCTCGCGCGCGGGAGCTTTCGCAGCCTCTTCGACAGGGGTCTCCACGGCTTCCCGCTCCCCGTCCCCGTCGGCTCCTTTGGCCACCGCTTCCGGCGCCTCCGGTTCCGCAGCGGCGTCCCCGGCAGCCTCCCCGTCACGGTCACGGTCACGGTCACGGTCACCGTCACCGACGCCGTCGACCGAGAACGCCTCCGCCGCGTCCGACGTGGCGTTCAGCCGGTCCACGCCGTAGCGCAGCGCCGACGCGTAGGTGTCGTCCGGGTCCAGCCGGCGCAGCTCCTCCGCTATGAGCTCGGCCGTGTCCCGGCGCTTGAGCGCCACCGCGCGGTCCGGCTGGCCCTCGATGGACAGGGTGGCCAGCGAGCCGTCCGCCCGGTCCAGCACGACCGGACCGCAGTCCGTCGACATGCGCACCGCGGTCAGCCCCGGCCCGCCGGACAGCGAGCGCTTCACCGGCACGTCCAGCCGGTCCGCGAGCCACATCGCCAGCAGCTCGCAGCTCGGGTTGAACTCCTCGCCCTCCACCTCGACCGACTCCACCCGGCAGCTGACCTGGTCCAGGGCCGCGGCCAGCATCGAGCGCCAGGGCGTGATGCGGGTCCACGACAGGTCGGTGTCGCCGGGGGTGTAGGTCTCGGCGCGGGCGGTGAGCTCCCGCACCGGCTGCTCGGCGGCGTAGGTGTCGGTGACCCGGCGCTGTCCGAGGGCGCCCAGCGGGTCCTTCGCCGGGTCGAGCGGCGCGTTGACCGGCCACCAGACGACGACCGGCGCGTCCGGCAGCAGCAGCGGCAGCACGACCGACTGGGCGTGGTCGACCACCTCGCCGTACAGCCGCAGCACCACCGTCTCGCCGCTGCCCGCGTCCGCGCCGAGCCGCACTTCGGCGTCCAGCCGGGACTGCGTGCGGTCGCGCGGGGAGCGGGAGACGCGCTTGACGACCACCAGCGTGCGCGAGGGGTGCTCGCGCGACGCGTCGTTGGCGGCCTTCAGGGAGTCGTAGGCGTTCTCCTCGTCCGTGACGATGACCAGCGTGAGCACCATGCCGACGGCCGGGGTGCCGATGGCCCGGCGTCCTTGCACCAGGGCCTTGTTGATCTTGCTGGCCGTGGTGTCCGTCAGGTCTGTCTTCATGGCCGGCGCCAGCTCCGTCCCTCTCGTGCGAGCATCTCGTCCGCCTCGACGGGCCCCCAGGTACCGGCCGGGTACTGGGCGGGCTTGCCGTGGGTGTCCCAGTACTCCTCGATCGGGTCGAGGATCTTCCAGGACAGCTCGACCTCCTCGGTGCGCGGGAAGAGGTTGGAGTCGCCCAGCAGGACGTCCAGGATCAGCCGCTCGTACGCCTCGGGGCTGGACTCGGTGAACGACTCGCCGTAGGCGAAGTCCATCGACACGTCCCGGATCTCCATCGACGTGCCCGGCACCTTCGAGCCGAAGCGGACCGTGACGCCCTCGTCCGGCTGGACCCGGATGACGATGGCGTTGGAGCCCAGCTCCTCGGTGGCGGTGGTGTCGAAGGGGGAGTGCGGCGCCCGCTGGAAGACCACCGCGATCTCGGTGACCCGGCGGCCCAGCCGCTTGCCGGTGCGCAGGTAGAAGGGGACGCCCGCCCAGCGGCGGTTGTCGATCTCCAGCTTCACGGCCGCGTAGGTGTCGGTCTTCGACTTGGCGTCGATGCCGTCCTCTTCGAGGTAGCCGACGGCCTTCTCGCCGCCCTGCCAGCCGGCCGCGTACTGGCCGCGCACGGTGTGCTCGCCCAGGTTCTCCGGCAGCCGGACCGCGCCGAGCACCTTGGTCTTCTCCGCCGCGAGCGCGTCGGCGTCGAAGGAGGCGGGCTCCTCCATCGCGGTGAGCGCCAGCAGCTGCAGCAGGTGGTTCTGGATGACGTCCCGGGCGGCGCCGATGCCGTCGTAGTAGCCGGCCCGGCCGCCGATGCCGATGTCCTCGGCCATGGTGATCTGCACGTGGTCCACGAAGGACCGGTTCCAGATCGGCTCGAACATCGTGTTGGCGAAGCGCAGCGCCAGGATGTTCTGGACGGTCTCCTTGCCCAGGTAGTGGTCGATGCGGAAGACCTGGTCCGGGGCGAAGACCTCGTGGACGATCGCGTTGAGCTCCTCGGCCGACTTCAGGTCGTGGCCGAAGGGCTTCTCGATCACCGCGCGGCGCCAGGCGCCGTTCTTCTGGTCGGCCAGCCCGTGCTTCTTCAGCTGCTGGATGACCACCGGGAAGGAGCGCGGCGGCACCGACAGGTAGAAGGCGAAGTTGCCGCCCGTGCCCTGCGCCTTGTCCAGCTCCTCGATCGTGCCGCGCAGCCGCTCGAACGCCTCGTCGTCGTCGAAGGTGCCCTGCACGAAGCGCATCCCCTGGATGAGCTGCTGCCAGACCTCCTCGCGGAAGGGGGTGCGGGCGTGCGCCTTGACCGCGTCGTGGACCTCGGCGGCGAAGTCCTCGTGCTCCCACTCGCGGCGGGCGAACCCCACCAGGGAGAAGCCCGGCGGCAGCAGACCCCGGTTGGCGAGGTCGTACACGGCGGGCATGAGCTTCTTGCGGGACAGGTCGCCCGTGACGCCGAAGATGACCAGGCCCGACGGCCCCGCGATGCGCGGGAGCCGTCGGTCCGCGGGGTCACGGAGCGGATTCGCCCCGGATCCGGAGAAGGGAGCCAAGACGTCAGCCCTCCGAGGGGGCGAGGCGCTCCAGCTCCGCCTCGGTCGACTTCAGCAGGTCGGTCCACGACGCCTCGAACTTCTGGACGCCCTCCTCCTCCAGCAGCTGCACCACCTCGTCGTACGAGATGCCGAGCTTCTCCAGGGCGTCGAGGTCGGCACGCGCCTGCTCGTACGTCCCGGCGATGGTGTTGCCGGTGATCGAGCCGTGCTCCTCGGTGGCCTGCAGCGTGGCCTCCGGCATGGTGTTGACCGTGTTCGGCGCGACCAGGTCGTCGACGTACAGGGTCGGCTTGTAGGCCGGGTCCTTCACGCCGGTGGAGGCCCACAGCGGACGCTGCTTGTTGGCGCCCGCCTTCTCCAGGGCCTGCCAGCGGTCGGAGGAGAAGACCTCCTCGTACGCCTGGTAGGCCAGGCGCGCGTTGGCCAGGGCGGCCTTGCCGCGCAGCGCCTTCGCCTCGTCGGTGCCCAGCGCGTCGAGGCGCTTGTCGACCTCGGTGTCCACACGGGAGACGAAGAAGGACGCCACCGAGTGGATCTGCGACAGGTCCAGGCCGCGCTCCTTGGCCTTCTCCAGGCCGGTGAGGTAGGCGTCCATCACCCTGCGGTAGCGCTCCAGCGAGAAGATCAGCGTCACGTTCACGCTGATGCCCAGGCCGATGGTCTCGGCGATCGCCGGCAGACCCGCCTCGGTGGCCGGGATCTTGATGAGCGCGTTGGGCCGGTCCACCAGCCAGGCCAGCTGCTTGGCCTCGGCGACGGTGGCCTTGGTGTGGAAGGCCAGGCGCGGGTCGACCTCGATGGAGACCCGGCCGTCCTGCCCGTCGGTGGCGTCGAAGACCGGGCGCAGGATGTCGGCGGCGTCGCGGACGTCCGCCGTGGTGATCATGCGGATGGCCTCTTCGACGGTGACCTTGCGGGCGGCGAGGTCGGACAGCTGCTGGTCGTAGCCGTCGCCCTCGGAGATCGCCTTCTGGAAGATCGTCGGGTTGGTGGTGACGCCCACGACGTGCTGCTGGTCGATCAGCTCGGCGAGGTTGCCGGACGTGATCCGCTTGCGCGACAGGTCGTCCAGCCAGATCGCGACGCCTTCTTCGGAGAGGCGCTTCAGTGCGTCTGTCATGGAATTACATCTCCTACGGTCGTGTGTGAGCGTCAGCGCTGGGCGGCCGCGAGGGATTCCCGGGCCTTGGCGGCCACGTTCTCGGCGGTGAAGCCGTACTCGCGGAAGAGCACCTTGCCGTCGGCCGAAGCACCGAAGTGCTCCAGGGAAACGATGCGGCCGGCGTCCCCGACGTACCGGTGCCAGGTGAGGCCGATCCCGGCCTCGACGGCGACACGGGCCTTCACGGACGGCGGGAGCACGGATTCCCGGTACCCCTGGTCCTGCTCCTCGAACCACTCCACGCACGGCATCGACACCACCCGGGTGGGCACGCCGTCGGCCTGGAGCTGCTCACGCGCCTCGACGGCCACGTGCACCTCGGAACCGGTCGCGATGAGCACCACCTGCGGCTCGCCGCCCTCGGCCTCGGCCAGCACGTAACCGCCGCGCGCCGCGTCCTCGTTCGGCTCGTACGTCGGCACGCCCTGCCGGGTGAGGACCAGGCCTGTCGGGGCGCCCTTGCCGTACACCTTGGTCCACCGCTTGAGGACCTCGCGCCAGGCGATCGCGGTCTCGTTGGCGTCCGCCGGGCGGACGACGTTCAGACCGGGGATCGCGCGCAGCGCGGCCAGGTGCTCGACCGGCTGGTGGGTCGGGCCGTCCTCGCCGAGGCCGATGGAGTCGTGCGTCCAGACGTACGTCACCGGCAGGTGCATCAGGGCCGACAGGCGCACGGCGTTGCGCATGTAGTCGGAGAACACCAGGAAGGTGCCGCCGTAGGCGCGGGTGTTGCCGTGCAGCGTGATGCCGTTGAGCTCCGCGGCCATGGCGTGCTCGCGGATGCCGAAGTGCACCGTGCGGCCGTAGGGGCTCGCCTCGGGCAGCGGGTTGCCCTCGGGCAGGAACGACGACGTCTTGTCGATCGTGGTGTTGTTGGAGCCGGCCAGGTCGGCCGAGCCGCCCCACAGCTCCGGGATGACCGCGCCGAGCGCCTGGAGCACCTTGCCGGACGCGGCCCGCGTGGCCACACCCTTGCCGGGCTCGAAGACCGGAAGCTTCTCCTCCCAGCCGGTGGGCAGCTCGCCCTTGGCGATCCGGTCGTACTCGGCGGCGCGCTCGGGGTTGTCGTCCCGCCACTGCTGGTACGACTTCTCCCAGACGGCGCGGGCCGCCCGGCCCCTGTCCAGGGCCTTGCGGGTGTGCGCGAGGACCTCGTCGGCGACCTCGAAGGTCTTCTCCGGGTCGAAGCCGAGGACGCGCTTGGTGGCGGCGACCTCCTCGTCGCCGAGCGCCGAGCCGTGGGCGGCCTCGGTGTTCTGCGCGTTCGGGGCGGGCCAGGCGATGATCGAGCGCATCGCGATGAAGGACGGCCGGTCGGTGACCTGCTTGGCCGCCTCGATCGCCTCGTACAGCGCCTGCGGGTCGAGGTCGCCGTCCGGCTTCGGGGCGACGCGCTGCACGTGCCAGCCGTACGCCTCGTACCGCTTGACCGTGTCCTCGGAGACGGCCGTCTCGGTGTCGCCCTCGATCGAGATGTGGTTGTCGTCCCACAGCAGGACGAGGTTGCCCAGCTTCTGGTGGCCGGCCAGCGAGGACGCCTCGGCGGAGATGCCCTCCTGGAGGCAGCCGTCACCGGCGATGCAGAAGACGAAGTGGTCGAAGGGCGACTCGCCCTGCGCCGCCTCGGGGTCGAACAGGCCGCGCTCGTAGCGGGCGGCCATGGCCATGCCGACGGCGTTGGCGACACCCTGGCCCAGCGGGCCGGTCGTCGTCTCCACGCCCACCGTGTGGCCGTACTCCGGGTGGCCCGGGGTCTTCGAGCCCCAGGTGCGGAACGACTCCAGGTCCTCCAGCTCCAGGCCGAAGCCGCCCAGGAAGAGCTGCGTGTAGAGGGTCAGGGACGAGTGGCCCGCCGACAGCACGAAGCGGTCGCGGCCGACCCAGTCCGTGTCCGACGGGTCGTGCCGCATCACCTTCTGGAAGAGGGTGTAGGCGGCGGGCGCCAGGCTCATCGCCGTACCCGGATGGCCGTTGCCGACCTTCTGTACGGCGTCGGCGGCCAGGACGCGGGCGGTGTCCACGGCCCGCTGGTCCAACTCGGTCCACTCGAGGTCTGTGGTGGTCGGCTTGGTGCTCACCCTGAGTCAGGGCTCCTCTCCACATGTCGAATAACCGGCGACTGGTCGCCCACCGGCCGTAGCTGAGCCTACCCCCGGAGGACGTGCATTCTTTCGGGTCGTTCCAGAGTGCCGGGAGTCGTCCCGACGCGCCCGCTGACCTGGTCGGGACCGTCGTCGACAAGTGAATACGCAGCCGCTCATCCGACGTCTCAATCGTGTCGTCGTCCGCACGTCGGAGCGCGTGCGCCAACACGAACCGACCCCCGCGAATGTCCGGGTCTGGGCAACGTCTACAGTGGCGTGGTACGCGCGAGCCCTCTACCGCCGGTTCACCCGGGAGGCTCGCTGGGATGTCTCTGTCAGGGGTGTGCGTGACGGCCGTTGAATCCCGTCCTGCGGGGCTACTCGGTGCGAGCAAGAGCCCGAGCCGTCGGCCGTTGGGGGCCCGGGTCAAGGGGTTCGTGGCGCTGACCAAGCCGCGGATCATCGAGCTGCTGCTCATCACCACCGTGCCGGTGATGTTCCTGGCCCAGCAGGGTGTCCCCGACCTCGGCCTGGTCCTGCTCACCTGTCTGGGCGGCTACCTCTCGGCGGGCGGCGCCAACGCGCTGAACATGTACATCGACCGGGACATCGACGCGCTGATGGACCGCACCTCGCAGCGGCCCCTGGTCACCGGGATGGTCAGCCCGCGCGAGTGCCTCGCCTTCGGCATCTCCCTGGCGGTCGTCTCCACCCTGCTGTTCGGCCTCACCGTCAACTGGCTGAGCGCCTGGCTGTCCCTCGGCGCGCTCCTCTTCTACGTCGTCGTCTACACGATGATCCTCAAGCGCCGCACCGCGCAGAACATCGTCTGGGGCGGCATCGCCGGCTGCATGCCGGTGCTGATCGGCTGGTCGGCGGTGAAGGACTCGCTGTCCTGGGCGCCGCTCATCCTCTTCCTGGTCATCTTCTTCTGGACCCCGCCGCACTACTGGCCGCTGTCCATGAAGGTCAAGGACGACTACGCGCGCGTGGGCGTGCCGATGCTCCCGGTCGTCGCCTCCAACAAGGTGGTCGCCCGCCAGATCGTGCTCTACAGCTGGGTCATGGTCGGCGTCTCGCTGCTGCTCACCCCGCTGGGCTACACCGGCTGGTTCTACACGGCGGTCGCCCTGGTGTCGGGCGGCTGGTGGCTGTGGGAGGCGCACGCGCTGCAGAACCGCGCGAAGGCCGAGGTGACGGGCGCGAAGCTCAAGGAGATGCGCCTGTTCCACTGGTCGATCACGTACGTGTCGCTGCTGTTCGTGGCGATCGCGGTCGACCCCTTCCTGCGCTAGGCGTTCCCCGGACGCTCCGGGTCACCCTGAGGCAAGGGTCACTGCGCCCGCCCGTCGCCGAACGATCTACCCCTCGGTAACATCCTGCTCATGGCAGACACGCAGCAGGTTGACCCGAAGGCCGAGCGCAAGGTCGCCCGGCTCGCCCAGCGCATCAGCACCTTCGCCCGGGCCCACGGCGGCGCCGAGGGCCAGATCGCCTACGTCGGCGAGCGCGGCGCCCGCATCGTGCTCGTCGGCGAGGACGGTGACTGGGGCGACCTGGTGGCCCCGACCTTCGAGATCGCCGAGCAGGCCGTGGCCAAGGCCGGCATCACCCGCCACGAGTCCTTCGACGGCGAGTTCGCGGCCAAGGTGACCACGGGCCCGTACGAGTGGAAGCGCATGGCGGGCATGCAGATCCGCGGCTGACCCCCGGCGGGCGGTACCCCGGTCCCGGTTCACCCGTTAGGACGGGTGACACGCCTACACGGGAGCCCGGATGATCGACCCCTCGTCCCTCGTGGACCAGTACTGCCACGGCATCCTGAGAACCGAACTGGGCCTCGGCACCTTCGAGGCCCAGCTGGCCCGCACCGAGGGCCCGCCCGCGCCCGGCACCACCCTCTTCGACACCCAGACGGGTTTCGCCGTACGGCGCTGGTGCCCGCCCCTGCTCGGCCTGGAACCCCACTGCCCGCCCGCCCTGTACCTGGCCCGGCGCCGGGAGCTGGGGTTCCTCGAGGCGGGGCGCAGGCTGCTGCGCGGCAGCGGCATCACGACCTACCTGGTCGACACCGGGCTGCCCGGCGACCTGACCGCGCCCGACGAGATGGCCGGCGCCGGGGGCGGCGAGGCGCGCGAGATCGTCCGGCTCGAACTGCTCGCCGAGCAGGTCGCCGACACCTCCGGCACCGTGGAGTCCTTCCTCGCCAACCTCGCCGAGTCGGTGCACGCCGCCGCCGCGCACGCCGTGGCCTTCACCTCGGTCGCGGGCGTGCGGCACGGCCTCGCCCTCGCGCCCGAACCGCCCGGCCCCGGCGAGGTCAGGGGTGCCGCCGGACGCTGGCTCGGGGACCGCCGGGTCGGCGGCGCGCTGACCGACCCCGTGCTGCTGCGCCACCTGCTGTGGATCGCGGTCGCCTCGGGGCTGCCGGTGCAGCTGCACGCCGGGCTGGGCGAGCCGGGCGCGCGCACCGACCGCACCGACCCGGTCCTGCTCACCGACTTCGTGCGGGCCACGGCCGGCCTCGGCGCCCACCTGGTCCTGCTGCACGGCTACCCCTACCACCGGCACGCCGCCCACCTGGCCGGCGTCTTCCCGCACGTGTACGCCGACGCGGGCGCCGCGCTGGTGCGCACCGGCGCCCGGGCCGCGACCGTCCTCGCGGAGATCCTGGAGCTGGCCCCCTTCGGCAAGATCCTGTTCTCCAGCGGGGCCGGCGGGCTGCCCGAGCTGCACGTGGTCGGGGCCCAGCTGTTCCGTGAGGCGCTGGCCCGGGTGCTGGGCGACTGGGTGGCCGAGGGGGCGTGGTCCCCCGACGACGCGCAGCGCGTCGCCGGGATGATCGCGGCGGGCAACGCCCGCCGGGTGTACGGGCTCTGAGCGCAGGCTCCGGCGAGACCTCCCCCTGCGCCCGGTGGGCCGCGGGACGCGTCAGGCGCGCGTCGGGACGGCCGCCGCCTCGGAGGGGCCCGGCAGGTCCGCCGTGGTCGCGGGGCGCTCCCGCAGGGACAGCAGCACCCGCAGCACCCAGATCCACATCACCGAGGAGCCGAGCATGTGGGCGGCCACCAGGGCCTCGGGCAGCTTGGTGAAGTACTGGACGTAGCCGATCACGCCCTGGCACAGCAGCACGACGAACAGCTCACGGGTGCGCGCGAGCGGTTCCCGGGGCGCGTCCACGGCCTTGAGCACGAACCACAGCGCGAAGGTCAGCGTGACGACGATCCAGGCCAGCACCGCGTGCAGCTTGCTGACCGTCTCCCAGTCCAGCGGCATCCGCTCGACCTCGCTGGAGTCGCCCGCGTGCGGCCCGGAGCCGGTGACCACGGTGCCCACCGCGATCAGCAGCACCGACGCGGCCACCAGGAACCACACCAGCTGCCGCACCGCCGTGCCGACCAGCGGGCGCGGTGCCGTGTCACCCTCCCGGGTGCGCTGCCACATCACCGTGGCGACCGCGATGAGCGCCGAGGACAGCAGGAAGTGCGCCGCGACCGTGTAGGGGTTCAGGCCGACCAGGACGACGATGCCGCCCAGGACCGCGTTGCCCATCACGATCCAGAACTGCGCCCAGCCCAGCCGGGTCAGGCTGCGCCGGAACGGCTTCTGGGAGCGCGCGGCGACGATCGCCCAGCCGACGGCCGCGCACAGCACGTACGTCAGCATGCGGTTGCCGAACTCGATCACGCCGTGCACGCCCATGGCGCTGGTGGTGGCGAGCGAGTCGTCGGTGCACTTGGGCCAGGTCGGGCAGCCGAGGCCGGAGCCGGTGAGCCGCACCGCGCCGCCGGTGACCACGATGATCACCGACATGACGAGGGCGGCGAGGGCCGCCCGCCGGACCGTGCGGGGCTGCGGGGTCCAGCGTGCGGCGACGAAGGCGAGCGGGTTGCGCACGGCGGCTGCGGCGTCGGCGCGGGTCAGGTTGGGCACGCCCCCCATCGTAGGCCGCCGCTTGTGCACCCTTTCACGAGGGTCCGGCACGACTCCTACTCCCAGCGGAAGAACGCCGCGGCGGCGGCGAGGCCCGCCACCGCCCACACGGCCAGGATCCCCAGGTCGCCCCAGGGCGTCCCGGCGCCGTGCTGGAGCACGTCCCGCAGGCCGTCGGAGAGGGCCGAGATCGGCAGCAGCCCGAGGACGTCCTGGGCGCCCTGCGGGAACTTGTCCAGCGGCACGATCACACCGCCGCCGACCAGCAGCAGCAGGAAGACGAGGTTGGCGGCGGCCAGCGTGGCCTCCGCCTTCAGGGTGCCCGCCATGAGCAGGCCGAGGCCGGAGAAGGCGGCCGTGCCGAGGACGAGCAGGAGCAGGACGCTCAACGGGTCGCCGTGCGGGGACCAGCCGAGCGCGAACGCGACGACCGTCAGCAGGATCACCTGGAGCACCTCGGTGACCAGCACCGACGCCGTCTTCGCGGTCATCAGGCCCCAGCGGGGCAGCGGGGAGGAGGCGAGGCGCTTGAGGACGCCGTAGCGGCGCTCGAAGCCGGTGGCGATGGCCTGGCCGGTGAACGCGGTCGACATCACCGCGAGCGCCAGGACGCCCGGGGTGAGGAAGTCGACGGCCTCGCCGGGGCCGGTGTCCACGGCGTCGACCGTGCTGAACAGCACCAGCAGCAGCGTGGGGATGACCACGGTGAGCAGCAGCTGCTCGCCGTTGCGCAGGAGCATTCTGGTCTCGAGCGCCGTCTGCGCCGCGATCATGCGGGGGAGGGGCGCCGCGCCCGGCCGGGGGGTGTAGGTGCCGGTGGCGGTCACGAGCGCAGCTCCTTGCCGGTCAGTTCGAGGAAGACGTCTTCGAGGGTGTGCCGCTCCACCGAGATGCGGTCGGGCATCACGCCGTGCTGGGCGCACCAGGAGGTGACCGTCGCCAGCAGCTGGGGGTCGACCTTGCCGGTCACCCGGTAGGAGCCGGGGGTCAGCTCGGCGGCCGTGGAGTCGGCGGGCAGCGCCTTGAGCAGGGAGCCGACGTCGAGCCCGGGGCGGCCGGTGAAGCGCAGGGTGTTCTCGGCGCCGCCGCGGCACAGCTCCTCGGGGGAGCCCTGGGCGATGACCCGGCCGGCGTCGATGATCGCCACGTCGTCGGCGAGCTGCTCGGCCTCGTCCATGTGGTGCGTGGTGAGGATGACCGACACGCCGTCGGCACGCAGGTCGCGCACCAGGTCCCAGGTGGCGTGGCGGGCCTGCGGGTCCAGTCCGGCGGTCGGCTCGTCCAGGAAGACCAGCTCGGGCCGCCCGACCACGGCCATGGCGAGCGCGAGGCGCTGCTGCTGGCCGCCGGAGAGCCGGCGGTAGGTGGTGCGCCCGCACGAGCCGAGCCCCAGCCGTTCGACCAGGGCGTCCACGTCGAGCGGGTGGGCGTGCAGCTTCGCCGTGTGGCGCAGCATCTCGTCGGCGCGGGCGCCGGAGTAGACCCCGCCGGACTGGAGCATCACGCCGATCCGCGGGTGGAGCCGGGACGCCTCCCGCACCGGGTCGAGGCCGAGCACGCGGACGGTGCCGGAGTCCGCCGTGCGGTACCCCTCGCAGGTCTCGATCGTCGTCGTCTTGCCGGCGCCGTTGGGGCCGAGGACGGCGGTGACGCCCGCCCGGGCCGTCAGGTCGAGGCCGTCCACCGCGGTCTTGGTGCCGTACCGCTTCACCAGGGCCTGGATCCGGACGACGGGCTCACTTCGCATGGCCCCGAGTCTAGGTTCGCGCACGGGGGTCCGGACGGCCGGGTGCGGGAACCGGCCACTGGCACGTGCCAGGGGCCCCGGCGGCGCGCCCTGACCCCTGCCGAGGGGTGGTCCTCGCAGGCCAACGGCCTGCGCGGGGCGGGCCGCGCTGATCGATCAGAGATCGTTTCCGCAGGTCACCTTAGGTATGCCTAAGTGACGCAGGGCACCGTCCGGTGATCCGGAGGCCGCTTGCCGGGGCCGGATGAATTACGCAACAATGGCGTTGTGAAAAACGTCGGCGAGGCTCGGGAGACCCCCACGGGGGCCCCTCAGGAGGAGCTCGCGACCGGGGAGCGGTCCACCCGCAACCGGGTCGCGCGGTCCATCCTGGACCACGGGCCGTCGACGGTCGCCGAGCTGGCCGGCCGGCTGCGCCTGACCCAGGCCGCCGTGCGCCGCCACCTCGACGCCCTGGTCGCCGACGACGTCGTGGAGGCACGCGAGCAGCGCGTGTACGGCACGCGCACGCGCGGGCGCCCGGCCAAGGTCTTCGCGCTCACCGACTGCGGCCGCGACGCCTTCGACCAGTCGTACGACAAGCTCGCCACGGACGCGCTGCGCTGGATCGCCCAGCAGGAGGGCGGCCAGGACGCGGTCGCCGCCTTCGCCCGGTCCCGGATCGCCGCCCAGGCGGGCGCGTACCGCAGGGCGGTCGAGGGCGTGGCCCCCGAGAAGCGCGCCGAGGCCCTGGCCAAGGCGCTGTCCGCCGACGGGTACGCTGCTACCGCGCGGAGCGCGCCCGTGGGTGAGCAGCTGTGCCAGCACCACTGCCCGGTGGCCCACGTCGCGGAACAGTTCCCCCAGCTGTGCGAGGCGGAGACCGAATTCTTCGCCGAACTGCTCGGGACCCACGTCCAGCGGCTGGCGACCATCGCGCACGGCGACGGCGTCTGCACGACGTTCATCCCCAAGATTTCCACTGACGCATCTGCAAGCACTGACGCATCTGCCAGCACGGCCGGGAGGAACCCCGCATGACTCTCCCCACGGAGACTGCCCACCCCGAACTCGAGGGCCTGGGCAAGTACGAATACGGCTGGGCCGACTCCGACGTGGCCGGTGCCTCCGCCAGGCGCGGTCTGGGTGAGGACGTCGTCCTCGACATCTCGTCGAAGAAGTCCGAGCCCGAGTGGATGACGAAGCTGCGCCTCAAGGGCCTGAAGCTCTTCGAGAAGAAGCCGATGCCGAACTGGGGCTCGGACCTGTCGGGGATCGACTTCGACAACATCAAGTACTTCGTGCGCTCCACGGAGAAGCAGGCGGAGTCCTGGGAGGACCTGCCCGAGGACATCAAGAACACCTACGACAAGCTGGGCATCCCGGAGGCCGAGAAGCAGCGCCTCGTCGCCGGTGTCGCCGCCCAGTACGAGTCGGAGGTCGTCTACCACCAGATCCGCGAGGACCTGGAGGAGCAGGGCGTCATCTTCCTCGACACCGACACCGCCCTGAAGGAGCACCCGGAGCTCTTCAAGGAGTACTTCGGCACCGTCATCCCGGCCGGTGACAACAAGTTCGCCGCGCTGAACACCGCCGTGTGGTCCGGCGGCTCCTTCATCTACGTCCCCAAGGGCGTGCACGTCGAGATCCCGCTCCAGGCCTACTTCCGCATCAACACGGAGAACATGGGCCAGTTCGAGCGGACCCTGATCATCGTCGACGAGGGTGCCTACGTGCACTACGTCGAGGGCTGCACCGCCCCGATCTACAAGTCGGACTCGCTGCACTCCGCGGTCGTCGAGATCATCGTCAAGAAGAACGCCCGCTGCCGCTACACGACCATCCAGAACTGGTCGAACAACGTCTACAACCTGGTCACCAAGCGCGCCGTCGCCTACGAGGGCGCCACCATGGAGTGGGTCGACGGCAACATCGGCTCCAAGGTGACGATGAAGTACCCGGCCGTCTACCTGATGGGCGAGCACGCCAAGGGCGAGACCCTGTCCATCGCCTTCGCGGGCGAGGGCCAGCACCAGGACGCCGGCGCCAAGATGGTCCACATGGCGCCGAACACCTCGTCCAACATCGTCTCCAAGTCGGTGGCGCGCGGCGGCGGCCGCACGTCGTACCGCGGTCTGATCGAGATCGGCGAGGGCGCCCCGGGCTCCAAGTCCAACGTGCTGTGCGACGCCCTGCTCGTCGACACCATCTCCCGGTCGGACACCTACCCGTACGTCGACGTCCGCGAGGACGACGTGTCCATGGGCCACGAGGCGACCGTCTCCAAGGTCTCCGAGGACCAGCTCTTCTACCTGATGAGCCGCGGCCTGTCCGAGGACGAGGCGATGGCGATGATCGTGCGCGGCTTCGTCGAGCCGATCGCCAAGGAGCTGCCCATGGAGTACGCCCTGGAGCTCAACCGGCTGATCGAGCTGCAGATGGAGGGTTCGGTCGGCTAGTCCCCGCCCGCACCCCCGTCAAGCCCACCCGTAAGAAAGCGAGCATTACGACAGCCATGGCTGAGGCCCCTAACATCCCGGTCGGTTCCACGACCGCCGGCTCGATCGCGGTCGCCGCCGAGTCGACCGTCGTCTCGCGCATGAGCGCGCCCCCGTCCTTCGACGTGTCGGACTTCCCGGTCCCGCACGGCCGCGAGGAGGAGTGGCGGTTCACCCCGCTGGAGCGGCTGCGCGGGCTGCACGACGGCACCGCGACCGCCACCGGCGAGGGCGTGAAGGTCGACGTGCAGGCCCCCGAGGGCGTCACCGTCGAGACCGTCGGCCGCGACGACGCGCGCCTCGGCAAGGCGGGCACCCCGGTGGACCGCGTCGCCGCGCAGGCGTACTCCGCCTTCGAGAAGGCCTCGGTCGTGACCGTGCCGAAGGAGACCGTCCTCACCGAGCCGATCCGCATCGCGGTGCACGGTGAGGGCGGCACCGCCTTCGGCCAGCAGGTCATCGAGCTGGGCGCGTTCGCCGAGGCCGTGGTCGTCATCGACCACACCGGCGACGCCGTGCTCGCCGCCAACGTCGACTACCTCCTGGGCGACGGCGCCAAGCTGACCGTCGTCTCCGTGCAGGACTGGGACGACAAGGCCGTCCACGTCGCCCAGCACAACGCGCTGATCGGCCGGGACGCCTCCTTCAAGTCGGTGGTCGTCACCTTCGGCGGCGACGTGGTCCGGCTGCACCCGCGCGTGGAGTACGCCGGCCCCGGCGGCGAGGCCGAGCTGTTCGGCCTGTACTTCACCGACTCCGGGCAGCACCAGGAGCACCGCCTGCTGGTCACGCACAACACCCCGCACTGCAAGTCGAACGTCGTCTACAAGGGCGCGCTGCAGGGCGAGTCGGCGCACGCGGTGTGGATCGGCGACGTGCTGATCGAGGCCGCCGCCGAGGGCACCGACACCTACGAGATGAACCGCAACCTCGTCCTCACCGACGGCGCGCGCGTGGACTCCGTGCCCAACCTGGAGATCGAGACCGGCGAGATCGTCGGCGCCGGCCACGCCTCGGCCACCGGCCGCTTCGACGACGAGCAGCTCTTCTACCTGATGGCCCGCGGCATCCCCGAGCACGAGGCCCGCCGTCTGGTGGTCCGGGGCTTCTTCGCCGAGCTGGTCCAGCAGATCGGCGTCACCGACATCGAGGAGCGCCTGCTCGCCAAGATCGAGCAGGAGCTGGAGGCGTCGGTCGCATGACCAGCACCTTCGTACGCGCCTGTGACCTGAGCGAGCTGGAGGACGACACCCCGAAACGGGTGGAGCTCGACGGCACGCCGGTCTCGGTCGTGAAGACCGAGGGCGAGGTGTTCGCGATCCACGACATCTGCTCGCACGCGAACGTCTCCCTCTCCGAGGGCGAGGTGGAGGACTGCCAGATCGAGTGCTGGCTGCACGGTTCCTCCTTCGACCTGCGCACCGGCAAGCCGTCGGGCCTCCCCGCGACCCGCCCCGTCCCCGTATACCCCGTCAAGATCGAAGGGGGCAGCGTCCTCGTCGACGTGCACGCCTCCCTCACCCAGGAGTCCTGAGGCACCCATGGCAACGCTTGAAATCCGAGACCTGCACGTCACCGTCGAGGCCGACAACGCCACGAAGGAGATCCTCAAGGGCGTCGACCTGACCGTGAAGCAGGGCGAGACGCACGCCATCATGGGCCCCAACGGCTCCGGCAAGTCGACCCTCGCCTACTCGCTCGCGGGTCACCCGAAGTACACGATCACCGGCGGCACCGTCACCCTCGACGGCGAGGACGTCCTGGAGATGTCCGTCGACGAGCGTGCCCGCGCCGGCCTGTTCCTCGCCATGCAGTACCCGGTCGAGGTCCCCGGCGTCTCGGTCTCCAACTTCCTGCGCACCTCCGCCACCGCCATCCGCGGCGAGGCCCCCAAGCTGCGCACCTGGGTGAAGGAGGTCAAGGAGGCCATGGAGCGCCTCAACATGGACCCCTCCTTCGCCGAGCGCAACGTCAACGAGGGCTTCTCCGGCGGTGAGAAGAAGCGCCACGAGATCCTCCAGCTCGAACTGCTCAAGCCGAAGGTCGCGATCCTCGACGAGACCGACTCCGGCCTCGACGTCGACGCCCTGCGCATCGTCTCCGAGGGCGTCAACCGCGTCCGCGAGTCCGGCGAGGTCGGCACCCTGCTGATCACGCACTACACGCGCATCCTGCGCTACATCAAGCCCGACCACGTCCACGTGTTCGCGGGCGGCAAGATCGTCGAGTCGGGTGGCCCCGAGCTCGCCGACAAGCTGGAGTCCGAGGGCTACGAGGCATACACGAAGGGTGGCGCATCCGCGTGACACAGCTGCCGGGCCTCCTCGACACCGAGGCGATCCGCAAGGACTTCCCCATCCTGGACCGCCAGGTCCACGACGGACGGAAGCTCGTGTACCTGGACAACGCGGCGACCTCGCAGAAGCCGCGCCAGGTGCTCGACGCCCTCAGTGAGTACTACGAGCGGTACAACGCCAACGTCCACCGCGGTGTGCATGTGCTCGCCGAGGAGGCCACGGCGCTGTACGAGGGTGCGCGCGACAAGGTCGCGGAGTTCATCAACGCGCCCTCGCGCGACGAGGTCATCTTCACCAAGAACGCCTCCGAGTCGCTCAACCTCGTCGCGAACATGCTGGGCTGGGCCGACGAGCCGTACCGCGTGGACCGCGAGACCGAGATCGTCATCACCGAGATGGAGCACCACTCCAACATCGTGCCGTGGCAGCTGCTGGCGCAGCGCACGGGCGCGAAGCTGAAGTGGTTCGGCCTGACCGACGACGGCCGGCTCGACCTGTCGAACATCGACGAGGTCATCACCGAGAAGACGAAGATCGTCTCCTTCGTGCTGGTGTCGAACATCCTCGGCACGGTCAACCCGGTCGAGGCCATCGTGCGCCGCGCGCAGGAGGTCGGCGCGCTGGTCTGCATCGACGCCTCGCAGGCCGCGCCGCACATGCCGCTGGACGTGCAGGCGCTCCAGGCCGACTTCGTGGCCTTCACCGGCCACAAGATGTGCGGTCCGACCGGCATCGGCGTGCTGTGGGGCCGCCAGGAACTCCTGGAGGACCTGCCCCCGTTCCTGGGCGGCGGCGAGATGATCGAGACCGTCTCGATGCACTCCTCGACGTACGCCCCGGCGCCGCACAAGTTCGAGGCGGGCACGCCGCCGATCGCGCAGGCCGTGGGCCTGGGCGCGGCGATCGACTACCTCAACTCGCTCGGCATGGACAAGATCCTCGCCCACGAGCAGGCGATCACCGAGTACGCGGTGCGCCGCCTGACCGAGGTCCCCGACCTCAGGATCATCGGCCCGGCCACGGCCGAGGAGCGGGGCGCGGCGATCTCCTTCACGCTCGGCGACATCCACCCGCACGACGTGGGCCAGGTGCTGGACGAGCAGGGCATCGCCGTCCGCGTCGGTCACCACTGCGCGCGCCCGGTCTGTCTGCGCTACGGAATTCCTGCGACCACGCGGGCGTCGTTCTACCTGTACTCCACGCCGGCCGAGATCGACGCACTGGTCGAGGGGCTGGAGCACGTACGGAACTTCTTCGGCTGAAGGGCGTGAGCTGAGACCGTGAAGCTGGACTCGATGTACCAGGAAGTCATCCTGGACCACTACAAGAACCCGCACGGGCGGGGCTTGCGGGACGGCGACGCCGAGGTGCACCACGTCAACCCCACGTGCGGTGACGAGATCACCCTGCGCGTGAAGTACGACGGCACCACGATCACGGACGTGTCGTACGAGGGCCAGGGCTGCTCCATCAGCCAGGCCTCGGCGTCCGTGCTCAACGAGCTGCTGGTCGGCAAGGAGCTGTCCGACGCGCAGAAGATCCAGGAGACCTTCCTGGAGCTGATGCAGTCCAAGGGCAGGATCGAGCCGGACGACGCGATGGAGGAGGTCCTGGAGGACGCGGTCGCGTTCGCCGGGGTCTCCAAGTACCCGGCCCGGGTGAAGTGCGCCCTCCTCAGCTGGATGGCGTGGAAGGACGCGACGGCCCAGGCCCTGGGCGGAGCCGACGCCGAAAGGAAGACGGCATGACCGACACCGCTGAGATGAAGCCGGCCACGGAGGAGGAACTCCGTGAGGCGCTGTACGACGTCGTCGACCCCGAACTCGGCATCGACGTCGTCAACCTGGGCCTGATCTACGGCATCCACATCGACGACGCGAACATCGCGACGATCGACATGACCCTGACCTCGGCGGCCTGCCCGCTGACCGACGTCATCGAGGACCAGGCCAAGTCCGCCACGGACGGCCTCGTCAACGAGCTGCGCATCAACTGGGTGTGGATGCCGCCGTGGGGCCCGGACAAGATCACCGACGACGGCCGCGAGCAGCTGCGCGCGCTGGGCTTCAACGTCTGAGCAGCGCGGTCCGTACGATCGCGCGGTGGCCCTCGGCACGACAGTGTGCCGGGGGCCATCGGCGTGTCCGGGGGCTGGGGCTGCCGAAAGGGCCCGCGCTGAGGACCGCTCAGCCGGCCAGGGGCGAGGTGAAGCGGAACGCCGAGTCGGCGCGGTAGAGGTCGGAGTCCTGGTACGGGTCCAGCCGGAGCCGGAAGTCCTGGTGGCGCAGGAAGCGGCCGGGATAGTTCACGGACTCCAGCGAGACCGCGCCGGAGGCGGCGGGGGCGGGGCGGGCGCAGAAGGTGGCGTCCCGGCCGAACAGGGAGGACCCGTCGTCGGGCTCGGCGCGCAGGACGAAGTCGCGGTGGCGGAGGTAGCGGCCGTCGGCGGTGCGCAGCGAGAGGCAGGCGCGGTCGGCCAGACCGGGTACGACGGTGAAGGTGGAGTCCGCGCGGGCGTCACCTGCCGCGGCCGGGTCGAGCCGGACGAGGCCGTGGCTGACGTGCCAGTAGCGGTCGGAGTAGTTGACGGAGCGGAGGGACCGGCGGGGGGAGGCGGGCGCGGGGGCGGTCGGCGTGGGACGCGTGGGGGAGGACGCCGAGGGGGTGGCCGTGGTGCTGTGCCGGACGGCGGGGGAGGCCGTGGGTGAAGGTGACGTCGAGCTGGACGGTCCGCCCCCCGGCCCCGCACCGGCCGTCGTGGCCGTCGTGGCCGTCGTGGGCGGTGTGGCGAACGAGATGAGGCCGGGTCCCCTGCGGGCGTCCGGGCCGGTCGGCGCGGTGGCGGTGGTGCGCTGCGACGCCTCGTCGCCGGGCCGGTCGCCGAGCGCGATCGCGGTGACGCAGGCGACGACCGTGGCCACGGCGAGGGCCCCGGCCAGCCAGAGCCGGCGGGTGCCGGGAGCGCGGGTGGTGTCCGGGGCCCAGCCGTCCTCCCACGGCCGGTGGGAGGAGGGCCGGGACTCGTTCTGTGGCATGCGCGGTTCCTCCAGCGGCGCCGTGCGGGCGGCCGCGGCTGCGACGACCTGGGTGGGTGGGCTGCACAGTAGTGGAGGGCGGGCCGGTCGAGCAGGGGTTTCGGCGAGCGGTTTCCATAACGCTTCGGGTGCCGGGGTGACGGCAGTTCGGCGAGTGGCTACAGCCCGGCGACGGGGTGGCGCGGCCCGCCACCTGAGACACCGGGCCGTGGGTTCGCGTCGGCGGGCCGCCGCCGGTTAGGTTTCCCCCATGACCGACACGACTGCACCCAGCACCACCGGGGCGGTGGCCGCCGGCCTCGCCACCCTCGCCGCCGACGGCACCGTCCTCGACACCTGGTTCCCCGCCCCCGAACTCGTCGCCGAGCCCGGCCCGTCCGGTACCGAGCGGCTGTCGGCCGAGCGGGCCGTGGAGCTGCTCGGCGAGGGCGCGGCGAAGGCGATCGGCCCGGACGCCCGGCGTGGCGTCGAGGTGATCGCGGTGCGCACGGTCATCTCGGCGCTGGACGCGAAGCCGATCGACGCGCACGACGTCTACCTGCGGCTGCACCTGCTCTCCCACCGCCTGGTCAAGCCGCACGGCCAGAGCCTGGACGGCATCTTCGGCTTCCTGGCCAACGTGGCGTGGACGTCGCTCGGCCCGGTCGCCGTGGACGACGTGGAGAAGGTGCGCCTGAACGCCCGCGCGGAGGGCCTGCACCTCCAGGTCACCTCGATCGACAAGTTCCCGCGCATGACGGACTACGTGGCGCCGAAGGGCGTCCGCATCGCCGACGCCGACCGGGTGCGGCTGGGCGCGCACCTCGCCGAGGGCACGACGGTGATGCACGAGGGCTTCGTCAACTTCAACGCGGGCACGCTGGGCACGTCGATGGTCGAGGGCCGCATCTCGGCCGGCGTGATCGTGGGCGACGGGTCGGACATCGGCGGCGGCGCCTCGACGATGGGCACGCTGTCCGGCGGCGGCAACGTCATCATCTCCATCGGCGAGCGCTGCCTGGTGGGCGCCGAGGCGGGCGTGGGCATCGCGCTCGGCGACGAGTGCGTGGTGGAGGCCGGCCTGTACGTCACGGCGGGCACCCGGGTGACCATGCCCGACGGCCAGATCGTCAAGGCCCGCGAACTCTCGGGCGCCTCGAACATCCTCTTCCGCCGCAACTCGGTGACGGGAACGGTGGAGGCCCGCCCGAACAACGCGGTGTGGGGCGGCCTGAACGACATCCTGCACGCCCACAACTGATCCCCGGCGGCCGTGACCTGCGGCCACCGGCGCGCTGAGCGCACGAGCGCCCTTCCGACGGCCCGGGGCCGGCCCGGGAGGGCGCTCGGCCGTCTCATGCCTCTGAGGGGCTGCTCGCTACGGTCACCCGGTGCGCTTCGCCGATGAGGCTGCTAGGAGGCCGGTGGTCTCACGGGCAGAGATGAGCCAGGGCTCCGTCGCCCACGGGATAAGGACGTTCACGGGGTATGAGGCGCCGTGCGGCCTCCAGATCTCCCTCTCGTACGTGCGCGTGCACCGTGTGGGCCAGCGCGGTGACGTCGGTGAGGGAGACGATCCACTCATCGGTGTAGAGGCGGGCGGCTTCGCCGGTGAGGCCGAGCTGGAGTGAACGGTGGGTGAGCGGCCGAAGGTGCAGGTCGCGTTCGGGGTCCCACTGCACCCGGGCCGGTGACTGCTTCAACTGGCGCTTCCACGCTGCGCGGTCGGCGTGGAGCCCGTGCTCGTAGTGGGACAGACAGGCGCGTTCCAGCGCCCACTCGAAGCCGTCCCGGGAGATCTCGATGGCGAGTACGGTCTCCTGTCCCTCCTTGGTGCCCCACCCGCAGCGGTACATCATCCACAGGAACGACGGTTTGATCCACGTCATCCGGTCCCGCTGCCACACCGGGGGAAAACGGCCGTCCCGGGCCGCCGGCAGGCCTATCTCCGGGGAGTACGCCTGGTAGACGGTGATCGTGGAGCCCGTGTGCAGGGACCGGATCCGGTATTTGGGTTCTGCCACGAGGACCAGGGTGGGCACACTGGTCCGTGCGCGCCATCGAATTACGGGTGCGAGCCCGCGCCCGGGCAGCCCAAGGCCCGACAGGACAGTGACGTAGCCGGGGTGTACGGCGGTGCCCGCTCAGGGCTTCTTCGTGGCCAGGGTGTGCTTGATGCCGCGGCGTACGAAGGCTCGGGCGCGTAGGGCCCGGTGGATGCGTTGCAGACGGCTGAGGGGTTTGGGGCGTGCGTAGCGGCGGGCGTGGATGTCGCGGACCACGTCTGCGGGCGCGCCGAGGTTCCGTAGCTCCGCGAGGGCTTCACCCTTCGTGATCAGGCGTCCGTCGCGCAGCGTCACGGTGGCGCGGGCCAGGACGAGGAGTCCCAGGTCCACCCAGATGTCCCGCAGCCAGAGGTGGGGCTTGCCCGTGGCCGGGAGCCAGAACTCCGCCAGGTCGCGCCGGATGAAGTCCTCCAACTGTCCCGACAGGAGCGGCGGAAGCAGCTCCACCGGCGGTGGGCCGTAGAGGGTGAGGCCGCCCTCGAGCAGTTCGCGGCGCGTCACCGGAGTCACCGGGCGGTCGAGGATCATGCCGTGGGCCCAGGTGACGTGGTCGGCCCCGGCTTCGGCGAGCTCCGCCCGGACCACGTACGAGCAGTGCAACTTGGCCGCGGCCGGCTCCTCCTCCGAGAACCGCTGGTGCATGACCGCCAGCCGGTCCTTGTCCTCGCGGTCCAGCGGGACGTCGACGACCGCGATGAGGTCGAGGTCGCTGCGTCCGGGCTGGAAGTCACCCAGCGCGAGCGAACCGTGCGCCCACACGGCCACCGTCGGCACCGCCTGCCGTACCGCGGAGACGAACCGCTGGAGCACGAGGTCCGTTTCGGTCGCCGTCATGGCTGAGCGGGCCCCGTGCTGTCCGTCCGGCTGAACGCGTGGCTGCGCTCCACCTTCGCCACGTGCAGGGTGTAGCTCTCGTACCAGTCGGTGCGGCCGCGTCGTTGGGCGGCGCGGTGTTCCGCGTCGGTGCGCCATGCGGTCAGGGCGTCGGCGTCGCGGAAGTAGCCGACGGTGACGGACAGGCCGCCCGGCGTCTGCGCGTGGTCCATCCCCAGGTAGCCGGGGATCTTCCGCACCAGCTCCTCCATCCGGGCGTTGGTCTCGCGGTAGCCGCTCTGGTCCTCGGTCTTCACCGAGGTGAACACGGCGAGGTAGTAGGGAGGTTCGAAGGCCTGCACGGGCGCGACAGGCGCCTGGGGGTGATCGCTCATGACGTCACCGTAGGGTCCCGTCCCGACCCCGATCCAGCGTCTTTCCCGAACGGGATCCCGGAGGGATCCAGGTCTTTGCCTTCACTCACCCGCGGCGAACTCCCCGAGCACCGTGAAGTCCGGTGCGCGCAGCCCGCGTCGCGGGTCCACGTGGTGCAGCAGCGCCCGCGCCGGGTGGTGGCGGGTGACGTACTCCGTGTCGGCGGGGGACTGTTCGTCGTCGACCCAGGCGAAGGGGCGGCCCTCCGCGTACGCCACGATCGCCTCCGTCTTCCAGTGGACGCCGTCGGGGCGCCCGGCGAACAGGTGGTCGCCGAAGTCGACGTACGGCAGCTCCGGCAGGCCGATCACGGGGGCGATCCAGCGGTTGGCCTCGGCCATCCACGTCGTCGCCCAGCACAGGTCGTAGGGCAGGGCCAGGAGGGCGGCCCCGTGGGACGGGTTCAGCCAGACCCGCAGCGGCCGGCCCGGGCCGACCGCCGCCCTGATCGTCGTGTACCCCACCGGACGCCGCTCCGGCTGTGCGGCGTACGGGTTGAGGGGGCCGTCGACGTCCAGGAAGAGGAGGGGCCGCGTGCCCCTGTGTCCCGGGGCCGCTCCGTCGGTGTCATGGGGGCACCGTACGGGATGTCCTCAGGTCAGGCCGACGTCAAACGGTCGTATGCCGACCGTAGTTGGTCCGTCGTCTCCCGGGGGGCCCGGCGGAGCGGGGGGCGGGGTGGGCCTGCCGGGAGGTCCAGGGACGTGAGGAGGGACTTGGTGGTGACCGTGCCGGGGAGGGGGGAGTTCATCATCCGGTCGATGAGGTCCGTCAGCCCGAGCTGGGCGGCGGTCGCCTCGCGGGTGGCGCCCGCCGCGTACCTGTCCAGGATCGTGCGGACGTGCCCCGGGACGACGTTCGCGACCGTGCTGACGTACCCCGTCGCGCCGACCGCGCACAGCGCGAGGATCTGTTCGTCGCAGCCGGCGTAGTACGCCAGGTCGGTGCGGGACAGCACCTTCTGCGTGCCCAGGAGGTCGTACGAGCAGTCCTTCACCGCCACGATCCCCGGGTGCTCGGCCAGCCGCAGCATCGTGTCCGTCGCGATGGCCGTGCCCGTGCGGCCCGGGATGTCGTAGAGCATCACCGGTACGTCCGAGGCGTCCGCCACCTCGCGGAAGTGGAACTCCAGCGCGTCCTGCGGAGGGCGGCTGTAGTACGGGGTGACCACCAGGACGCCGTCCGCGCCCGCCTTGGCCGCCGCCCGGGCCAGGCCCACCGTGTGCCGGGTGTCCGCCGTGCCCACGCCCGCCACCAGCGTCACCCGGTCGCCCACCGCCGCCCGCACCGCGCGGACCAGCTCCTCCTTCTCCGCGTCGCTCGTCGTCGGTGACTCGCCCGTCGTCCCCGACAGCACCAGTCCGTCGCACCCCCGCGCCACCAGGTGGTCGCCCAGCCGCTGCGCCCCGTCGAGGTCCAGCGCCCCCGCCTCCGTGAACGGCGTGACCATGGCGCACAGGGCCCGGCCGAAGGGGGTCGGCGGGCCTTCCGAGTTCGTTGTCTGTCGGTCGGTCGTCATGGGCGTAGTTTCGGCGACAGGTGAGTGTAGGTCTACTTAAATATCCTGCCGAGTATCGCCAACTTCTCCTTATCGGTTCCGTCCCCGCGAAGGAGGCCCTATGTCCACAATGGGCTTCCATGGGTCACCATGGCCGGAGCGTCACCGACGGCAGATCCGCCCACTGTCACGGGAGGCACCATGAAGCTCGGCAAGGCCCTGGCCACCGGCGTCGCGGAGGAGCGGCCGCAGGCCGTCCGCACCGACACCGACACCGACGTCCACTGCGCGACCCACACCGACCTGCCCGCCGAGGCCGGGGACCGCTCCGCGGCCGACGAGGTACCGGCCGTCCGATGAGGTTCCGGCTCCCCGAGGAACGCCCTGCGGAGCCGCCGACCGGATACAAGATCGCCTACCCGGTGCTGTCCCACGACGGCACCCGGGCCGGCTTCACCGGTGTGTCGCTCGGCGGTGCGCTCCCGTACGGCGTCGTGGCCGACGCGGCCTGCGTCTATGGGCTGCGGCACCGCCCACCGCACCGCCGCTGCGACTGCGGCTTCCACTGCGTGCACGACCGCGCGGCCGCCGAGGCCCTGCTCTGCACCGCTGAGCACCGGGCGGCCGTCCTCCTCGAGGTCGCCGTCCTCGGCGCCTACATCCGCTTCGAGCGCGGCTTCCGCTCCGCCCGTCAGCGGGTCCGTACGGCGACCGTGGGGCCCTGCGCCTGCGGGGCGCCCGCCGTCGCGCTGGCCGACGCCGGCTGGGGCAGGCCCGGCCGGCGCGTGCTCGCCCCCTCCTGTGCCGCCTGCGTCCGCGCCCGTACGTCCGTCTCCCTCGCCTCCTTCGCCCGGCTGGCCGGCGACGGCCTGCGGGTCCTCGCCGCACCGGTCGTCCGGGCCGGCGCCGACGCCTTCGCCGGCTCCCTCGGCGTGCCCGAACTCACCGCCGAGGCTGCCCTGTTGCAGGCCCGGCTCGACTGGTTCCAGACCCAGCTCGCCCGGCTCGGAGAATCCGGTGCGGGGGGAGGAGAACAGTAGGGGAGTGGGGGAGCGCGAGGGGTTCGGGTACCCGGTCCGGGTCGGCTTCGAGGAGAGCGGGAAGGGTGCGCGATGAGCGGCAGAGGGAGCAGGGCCAAGGGGCTCGGTGAGGTGCGGCAGCAGGTCCAGGGAGCCGGTACCCGACTCGGCAGGACGCTCGGGGAGTTGGCCGACAAGGCCGCCCACGCCGACGTGGGTGACCGTGCCCGCGTCCGCGCGGCCGACCTCCTGGACCGGGCCGGCGCGCTGACCGTCCAGCTGGAGGCTGGCGTGGGCCGGGCCCAGTACGTCGCCCACGAGCGGCTGACCCGCATCGGTCGGACCGGTCCGGCGCAGGTCACCCGGGCCGGCGCCGCCTTGGAGCGCACGGCGCCCCGCCCCACCCGCGCGGCCGTGCGGTTCGGCGTCCGCCACCCGGGCCCCGCCCTGTTCCTCACCTCCGCCGGCCTGGGCGCCGCGGTGGCGATCGGCGTCGCCCGCCGTCGGAGCCGCTGATCCCTCGCCTCCTTGACCGGCGGGAGCGGTGGATCCCTGTCCACCCCGCCGCGCACAACCGCCTGCTCCCACCGCCCCACCGAGCCGCGCGCCCTGTCACCGACAACTCCACCCGACTGGACAAAATAATTTGTCGGTGAGAGCGTGGACCCATGCTGGATGTGACCGTCATCGAGGACGCCGCCGCCGCCGCCGTCTCCCTGGACTCCGTCCGGGCCCGGCTGCTGGCCGAGCTGGCCGCCGGGCCCGCGTCGGCCGCGATGCTGGCCGGCAAGGTCGGGCTGCCGCGGCAGAAGGTGAACTACCACCTGAAGACCCTGGAGCGGCACGGCCTGGTGGAGCTGGCCGGTGAGCGCCGCAAGGGCAACGTCACCGAGCGGCTGATGCGGGCGACCGCCGCGTCGTACGTGATCTCGCCGCTCGCGCTCGCCGCGGTGCAGCCCGATCCGGACCGCTTCCGCGACCAGCTGTCCGCCCGCTGGCTGCTCGCGCTCGGGGCCCGGCTGGTCCGGGACGTCGGATCGCTGATCACCGGCGCCGCGAAGGCCCGCAAGCGGCTGGCGACCTACGCCCTGGACGGCGAGGTCCGCTTCGCCTCGGCCGCCGACCGCGCCGCGTTCGTGCAGGAGCTGACGGCGGGCGTGAGCGCGCTGGTGCGCAAGTACGGCGCCCCGGACGCCGAGGAGGGGCGCGACCACCGGATCGTCGTCGCCCTCCACCCCACGGTCAAGGACCAGCCGGTCCCGCCGACCCCCCTCGTCGAGAAGTGAGCAGGAGCCCGTCATGTCCCAGGAGTTCGAGATCGTCCGCGAGTTCGAGGTCGACGTCCCGCCGGAGCAGGTGTGGGAGGCGATCACCCACGGCACCGGTGGCTACCTCTGGCCGATGGACCCGCCCGAGCCCCGGGAGGGCGGCCAGGGACCCTTCGGGTCGACCGTCACGGCCTGGGACCCGCCCCACCGCTACACCAACCGCAGCGAGGACGTCGGCTTCCCCACCCAGTCGCTCAACCAGCTCGACTACACCATCGAGCCCCGCGACGGGGGCCGCCGCTCCTGGGTGCGCTACGTGCACAGCGGCATCTTCACCGACGACTGGAACAACCAGTACGACGGCGCCAGCAAGCACACGAACTTCTACCTGCACACCCTGTGCGAGTACCTCACGCACTTCGCGCCCCGCCCGGTGACCTTCACCCAGCTCCAGGGCCCCGAGGGCTCGCGGACGCCGCGGGCGCTCGCCGCGGCCGCCCGCGCGCTCGGTCTCGCCGACGACGCGGCGGCCGGGGCGAAGGTCACCGTCCGCGGTCCCGGCGGGCAGGACCTGGACGCCGTGCTCGACTACCGCAACCCGTACTTCATCGGGCTGCGCACCGACCACGCCCTCGTCCGCTTCTTCGGACGCGGCAACTGGGGCGCCCCGCTCGGCATCAGCGTCCACGACTTCGCGCCGGACGCCGACGCCGGGGCCGAGGGGGCCGCCTGGCAGGGCTGGCTGGACGCGGTGTTCAGCCGGCCCTGAGGCGCCCCCGTACGGCTGCCGGGGCTGCCGGGGCTGGTGCCGGTGCTGCGGGTGCTACGGGTGGAAGCGCAGCACCTGCGGGTCGTGGTCGCTGATCTGGTCGTGGAACTCCGAGTTGATGTGCACGCTGTCGTACTCGAAGTCGCAGCCGCGCCGGATCGACGGGCTCACCAGGATCTGGTCCAGGACCTGCTGGTTGCCCTGGTAGTCGTACGTGTACCGCTCGCTCCTGGGCAGCGACTTGATCGCCGACCACAGCTCGCCGTCGCCCTCGAGGATCTGCGCGGTGCCGGAGAACTCGAAGTCGTTGATGTCGCCGAGCGCGATGACGTCCGCGTTCTTCTGGGTGTCCAGGACGTCCTTGACGAACGCGTTCACCAGCGTCGCCTGCTGGTGGCGCTGGGTCTCGGAGCTGCGCACCGGCGGCTGGTAGTGCGAGGTCAGCCCCTGGTCGCCGCCCTTGGAGTTGAAGTGGTTGGCGATCACGATGACCGTGCGGCCGCGGAAGACGAACTCGCCGACGAGCGGCTTGCGGCTGCTCTTCCAGGCCGTGTCCGCCGGGTCGATCCGCCCGGGGGAGACCGTGAGGGCGGCCTTGCCGCGCAGGCGCTGCACGCCGACGGCGGTGGTGGCGTCGCCGCCCGCGCGGTCGGTGAAGGAGACCCGCTCCGGGTTGAACAGGAACACCTGGCGGATGTTGCCGCCCGGCTCGCCGCCGTCGGTGTCGTCGGCCGGGTCGATCGAGCGCCAGTCGTAGCGCGGGCCGCCCGCGGCGACGATCGCGTCGATCAGCTTGTTCACCGTGACGTCGGCGGCGACCGTGCCGTCGTCGGTGGCGCCGTTGTTGTCCTGGATCTCCTCCAGGGACACGATGTCGGGCGACTTCAGGTTGTTCACGATCGCGGAGGCGTGCGCCTCGAAGGTGGCGTCCGACGGGTCCAGGTTCTCGACGTTGTACGTCGCGACCGCCAGCTCGCCGTTCTTCTGCTTCTCGGTCGACTCCCGCTCCAGACCGGCGCTGCGGAGCGTGCCGAGCTGGTTCGCGACCAGGGTGTAGCCGCCGAACTGGTTGTAGTCCAGCGGGCCGGCGGTGGTGCCCTCCAGGACGTCGCCGACGTTCGCGACCGGGAAGTCGGCGGTCCGGCCGAGCGACTGTATCTGGAGCCGGCCGGTGTTCTGGGCGTCGTAGGAGCCGTAGACCGTGCCACCGCGGCGGCTCGCGTTCTCCCGCGGCTTCACCGTGACCCACAGCTCGGTGTACGGGTCGGTCGCGGTGACCACGCGGGTGTCGGCGACCTGGACGTTCATGCCCTCCAGGGACTCGTAGTGGTCCAGGGCGTACGTCGACGGCTGCAACGGCAGGCCATTGACCGAGTTGTTCGCGGCGGGGTCGCCGGCCGGGGCGTACGCGGCCGGGACCGAGCGGGCGTCGATCACGGTGGCGGCCGGGACCGCGTTGCCGCTGGAGAGCACGGTGACGGTCGGCTTGGTGATCTCGGTGACCGACTGGTTGCCGGACGTGGTGCCGCCCGGGACGAACTCCGAGACCGTGCCGGAGACGGTGACCGAGTCGCCGAGCCCGACCTTCGGCGTGGAGCTGGTGAAGACGAAGACGCCCTCGCTGGTGGCCGGATCGTCGTCCGGGTTCGGATCCTGGATCCAGAAGCCCTTGGACGAGCCGTAGGTGCGCACCCCGGTGACGATGCCCGCCACGTCGGTGACCTTCTGGCCGGCGTACGGGGAGGTCCGGGTCGTGCCCTGGACGTCGTGGATCCGTACGGCGGCGGCGTGCGCGGGCGAGACCAGGACCAGGGTGGTCGCCGCGGAGCAGGCGGCGGCGACGGTGAGCGCGGCGAGACGCGCGGACGACTTGCTCGGCAAGGGAATCCCTCCGGGGACGAACGAGAGCGCCGGGACGAGGGTGACAATTGATGGCATGTGCGTGACACGCGTAGAGCCGAGTGAACAGTTGTCCCCCCGTTTCTACGCGCGTCAATCTCCTGGTTGATCACGCCAGTTGTCAAGGTTTCGGCCATGTACGCCACCCGTCGGGGAGATGAACCGGGCGGCATGGGTGGAAACCCGTCTAGGCTTCAGTCCGAGTCGACGTGCCTAGGAGAAACCGCCGATGTCAGACAGCTCCCCCCTGCCGCCGGTGCGGCTGACCTCCGTGGCCGAGCTGGCGCGTGACGCGCTGTCCGCGCCCCTGCTCGCCCGCGCCGCCCGGCTGGCCCGCTGGGCCGGCCCGGACACCCGGGTCGACGCCGGCGGCGGACTCGTGGAGGAGCAGTTGCCCGCCGCCGCCGAGGCCCTCGGGCTGACCGGGGACGACGCCGCCGCGTACGCCAGTGAGGCCTGGCGGGTCGCCGTCGACACCGGGCTGGTGGAGATCGCCGACGAGGAGGCCGGCACCGTCGCGGCCGGCGAGGAGCTGGCGCAGCTCACCGGCGGCTCCCCGCACGACGTCCTCGCGGTGTGGCAGACCGCCCTGGAGACCGTGCTCGCCGACGCGAGCGTGCCCGACCTGGACGACCTGGTCGACGCCATGGACGAGGGCGGCGAGGTCGACCTCTCCCGGCTCGACTGGGACCCCGAGGCCGAGGCGGAGTTCCTCGACGGCGTGCTCGGCAACCTCTACCTGCTCACCGCCAACGAGGACGGTCCCGGCCAGGGCCCCGTGCCGCTGCCCGCGCTCGCCGCGTCGATGATCGTGCCCGGCGACATGGGCGAGCCCACCAACGACGTCCTGGAGCAGGTGTCGGACGCGATGATGCGCCTCGACGACCAGTTCCGGCTGCTGGAGCCGATCGGACTGGTCGAGTACCAGCCCGTGGACGAGGCGTTGATGGTGGACGCCGACGACAGCGGTGACGGCGGGACCGGGACCGGTGACGTCGACGAGACCGACGTCTCCCGCTACGGCATGGTCCGCCTCACCCCCCTCGGGCTGTACGGGCTGCGCGCGCGGCTGATGGAGGCCGGGTTCCAGGCGCCCGCCGTGGGCGAACTCGCCGACAAGGGCGCGGACGCCCTGCTCGACGGCACGGCCACCTACGGGCCGACGGCCGCCCGCGCGGAGACCGAGCAGTGGCTCGCCCGCCGCGAACCGCTCGCCGCGGCGCGGGAGTTGCTGTCCGCGGCGCGGGGCAGCGACAGCGGGGCGCCGCTGCGGCGGCTGCGCTGCCAGCAGGCGCTGTCCCTGGTGGGGCTGCCCGCGCAGGCGGCCCTGCGCGAGGTCCTCGACGATCCCGAGCTGGGCGGGCTCGCCCGGGTCTGGCTGACCGAGCACGGGGCTGCGGACGTGCCCGCGCCCTCGCAGGACCTGGTCTTCTGGCTGACGATCGACACGCTGGCCGCGCAGCTCGCGGCGGAGGGCAACTCCGAGGAGCTGCAGGCGCTGGTGGAGGGGCTGGCCGCGCAGCACGACGGGTTCTTCGCGGCGGCGTGGCGGGTGCGGCATCCCGCGACGGCGGACGTGCTGGAGGCGATGGGGCGGTTGCATCCCGACAAGAAGGTGGCGAAGGAGGCGCGGAAGGCGGCGTTCAAGGCGCGGTCGCTTTTCAACGGGGGTTAGTGAACGGGGGGTTGGTGCGGGTGGGTCGGGCGCGGTCGGGGGTGGGGTGTCGGGGTGTGGGTGGCGTGTGCGGGTCGGTTGTGGCTGGTCGCGCAGTTCCCCGCGCCCCTTGGGGTGGGACGGGTCGGGGTGGGGTGTGGGGTGTGCGCGGGGTCTGCCTGAGGTCTTGCGCAGTTCCCCGCGCCCCTTCTGCGTAGGGCGTAGTTCTCCAGGTGCCTGACGTCAGGTCGTGCTGTGTTCAGGTCGTGTTCAGGTGGGGCCGGGACCGTTGCCGCCGACCGAGGTCCGCCACCCCCCACGGCTCACCAGCGTCTCAGGAGACAACATGTCGCTCACCCGCAGGGACTTCGCCAGGACTTCAGCGATCACCGGTGCCGGGGTCGCCCTGGCGGGCAGTGTCGGTGCCCTCGCCACCGCGCCGAACGCCCTCGCGTCGACGGAGACCGACAGCCACGAGGGCGGGTCGGCGGACCGGCACGGCGTGGGCTACGGCCCCCTGGTCCCGGACCCGGAGGGCATCCTCGCGCTGCCGGAGGGGTTCTCCTACCGGGTGATCACCCACAGCGGCCGCACCAAGCTGGAGTCCGGCGAGTTCACCCCCTCCAACCACGACGGCACCGCCACCTTCGACGGCCCGCGCGGCGCGACCCTGCTGGTCAACAACCACGAGCTGAAGGGCCCGCGCGCCAACTGGGCGTACCCGGTGCCGCTCACCGAGGGCCTCGTGTACGACCCGGCCGCCTCCGGTGGCTGCACGGTCGTGGAGGTGCGCCCCGGCCACCACGTCGCCGAGTGGGTCGGCATCGCCGGCACCTCCACCAACTGCGCGGGCGGCAGCACCCCGTGGGGCACCTGGCTGACCTGCGAGGAGACCGAGGACAAGGCCGGCCAGAACGGCATGACCAAGGACCACGGCTACGTCTTCGAGGTCGACCCCGAGGACCGCCGCGCCAACCAGGACCCCAAGCCGATCAAGGCGCTGGGCCGCTACGCGCACGAGGCCGTCGTGATCGACCCGAAGAGCGGGCAGGCCTACCTCACCGAGGACGCCTCCAACCCCAACGGCCTGCTCTACCGCTGGACCCCGCCGGCCGGCTTCCGCCACGGCCGCGGCAAGCTGCGCACCCTCGCCGACGACGCGGGCGTGCTGCAGGCGTTCAAGTGCTTCGACTCCGGCGGCCAGTTCGTCGACGACCTCTCCCGCGCCACGAAGACCGGCACCGTGTACGGCGTCGACTGGGTGGACGTGCCCGACCGCGACGCGAAGACCGTCTCGGTGCGCAAGCAGTTCACCGCCGGCCAGGTCACCCGCGCCCGCAAGCTGGAGGGCATGTGGTGGGGCGACGGCGGCACGTACATCGTCTCTTCCTACGCCCGTGAGGAGAGCCCCGGCCGGCACGACGGCCAGGTCTGGTTCTACGACCCCAAGCGCCGCACCCTCACCCTGAAGGTGCTGCTCGGGGTCAACCCCGACCCGGACCGGGACGGCGCCTTCGACGGCCCCGACAACATCACGGTCTCCCCCTACGGCGGCCTCGTCATCGCCGAGGACGGCGAGGGCGTGCAGCACCTGTTCGGCGCGACCGACAGCGGCCGCACCTACCCGATCGCGCGCAACGAGCTGAACATCGGCACCGCGGACGAGCCGGAGTACAGCGAGTTCACCGGCGTCACCTTCTCGCCCGACGGGCGGACCCTGTTCGCCAACATCCAGGAGCCCGGCATCATGCTGGCCATCACCGGCCCGTGGAAGCGCCACAAGCGGTAATCAATTCGCTCGCGGCCCCCGTGCTGCGCCTCCTATTCTGAGATCACGACAGCGCACCTCCCGGTGCGAAGGCAGCGGCTACTTCTCTCTCAAAGAATCACACGCCGCAGCCGAACTGATCTCGGGAGGCGCAGCTCCAGGACGGGGGCCCGGTGCGCAGGCAGCGGTTACTTCCTGGGATCGGACGGTTGCGGGTTCGAGTCCCGTCATCGACTTCGGGTCGGTGTAGCTCAATCGGCAGAGCATCTGACTAAGTCCGTCGCCGACTACTGATCTCGGGCCCCCCTTCCCATGCCGCGCCTCCCTCCGAAACAGAACGGAACCGCACCGAATTCGGGGGGAATTCACCATGACGCGATTCAACACGCGGACCGCGCGGGCGCAGCCCGCCTCGCGCGTCACCTCGACGGGCCGGGTGCTGCGCACCTACGAGGGCGGCCGGGGCCGGGAGCGCGACGCGCGCTCCGAACTCTTCCTGCTCGCCGTGTCCAACCTCGTGACGCAGCAGTCCTTTTACGAGAGCGGCGCCGACCGCGACGACCGGTACGCCCGGCTCGTACGCGAACTCGCCGTGACCGACCCCGCGTGGACGGCCGGCCTGCTCGGCTGGCTGCGCGGCGAGGGCAACCTCCGCACCGCCGCCGTCGTGGGCGCCGCCGAGTACGTCAAGGCCCGCCTGGACGCGGGCGTGACCGAGGGCCCCTCGAACCGCCGGGTCGTCGACTCCGTGCTCCAGCGTCCGGACGAGCCCGGCGAGGTGCTGGCGTACTGGACGGCGACGTACGGCCGGGCCGTCCCGAAGCCCGTCAAGCGCGGCGTCGCCGACGCCGTACGGCGGCTGTACGGCGGGAAGGCGCTGCTGAAGTACGACACCGCGACCCGTGGCTACCGTTTCGGGGACGTGCTGAACCTCGTGCACGCGGCGCCGGACCCCGCCAAGCCGTGGCAGGGCGAGCTGTTCCGGTACGCCCTGGACCGGCGCCACCACCCGGACACCGCCGTGCCGCCCGCCTCCGACCCCGTCCTGACCGCGCACCGCGCGCTGATGGCGCTGCCGGTCGAGGAGCGGCGCGCGGTGGTCACCGCGCCCGACGCCGCCGAGCGGCTCGCGGCGGCCGGGATGACCTGGGAGGCGCTGGCGGGCTGGCTGCGGGGTCCGATGGACCGGGCGGCCTGGGAGGCCGTGATCCCGTCCATGGGGGCGATGGCGCTGGTGCGCAACCTGCGGAACTTCGACGAGGCCGGGGTCGGCGACGAGGTCGCGGCCCGGGTGGCGGCGCGGATCAGCGACCCGGAGCAGGTCGCGCGCTCGCGGCAGTTCCCGTTCCGCTACCTCGCCGCGTACCGGCACGCGCCGTCGCTGCGCTGGGCGTACCCGCTGGAGCAGGCGCTCGGCCACGCGCTGGCCAACGTGCCCGCGCTGCCCGGCCGCACGCTGGTGCTCGTCGACCGCTCCGGCTCGATGTTCTTCTCGCGCCTGTCCGACCGCTCCGAGCTCACCCGGGCCGACGCGGCGGCGGTCTTCGGCACGGCGCTCGCGCTGCGGGCGGCGGACGCGGACCTCGTCGAGTTCGGCACGTCGAGCAACCCGGTGCGGTTCCGCAAGGGCGAGTCCGTGCTGAAGGTGCTGGAGCGGTTCGGCGACCTGGGCGGCACCGACACCACGGGCGCGGTGCGCCGGCACTACCGCCGCCACGACCGGGTGCTGATCGTCACCGACGAGCAGTACGCGCACAGCCCGCACGGCGAGCCGACCGAGCAGGTCCCGGCCGACGTGCCCGTCTACACCTGGAACCTGGCCGGCTACCGGCCCGGCCACGGCCCGTCCGGCCGGGGCAACCGGCACACCTTCGGCGGCCTGTCCGACGCGGCCTTCCGGATGGTGCCCCTGCTGGAGGCGGCCCACGACGCCCGGTGGCCGTGGGAGACGGACGAGCGGGAGACGGACTGAGCGGTTCCGGGCGACGACGGGCGACGATCGGATCGCAGGCGGTCGGGGCCGTCGGGGCGTCGTCGGTGCGGTGAGGGGGGGGCGCGTCGCCGCCCCCGCGCTCCCTGGCGTCCCCGGGGCGATGTGGTGGACCATGCGGGCAGGAGACCGCTGCTCGCGAGGAGACGTGGATGACGCAGGTCAAGGCCATGCGCGCGGACGCCCGCCGCAACTACGAACGGTTGCTGCGGGCGGCCGCCGAGGCCTTCGCCGAGCACGGGGAACGGGCCTCGCTGGACGACATCGCCAAGCGGGCCGGTGTCGGCTCCGGCACGCTCTACCGGCACTTCCCGACCCGGCAGGCGCTGCTGGAGGCGGCGTACGTCGACCGCGTCCAGGCGCTGGCCGCACGCGCCGACGACCTCGCGCAGCGGCTGCCGCCGGGGGAGGCGCTGACCGAGTGGCTGTACGAGGTGTGCGTCGGCGGCATCGAGGTGCGCGGCCTGAAGTCCCTGCTGGGCTCGGCGGTCACCGACGGCAGCACGGCGGCCGGCACCCCCTGCGGCACCGCCGTCACGGGTGCCGCGACCCGTCTGGTCGTCGCGGCCCGGCGGGAGGGCACCCTGCGCCCCGACGTCGAGCCGATCGAGCTGCTGCGCCTCGCCCACGGCGTGGCCACGGCCTCGGAGCTCGCCGACGACGGCCCCCGGCACATCCGCCGCTACCTGAGCCTCCTGACGGAGGGCCTGCGCCCGGCGGCCGGGTGAGGGACGGCCCCGTGGGGGCGCCCCCGCCCGGGCGCCCCCGCCCGGGCGCCCCCACGCGGCGGGCCCTACAGCGCCTGCGCGCCCGGCTTCACCATGTTCCGCACGGTGCGCGCCTTCACGAAGTCGCCCAGTGCCGTCATCTCCCACTCGCCGGAGAACTGACGGATCAGCTTGGCCATCAGCACGCCCGTCTGGGGCTCGGCATTGGTCAGGTCGAAGCGGACCAGTTCCTCGCCGGTGGTGGCGTCGAGGAGGCGGCAGTACGCCTTGGCCACCTCGGTGAACTTCTGGCCGGAGAAGCTGTTCACCGTGAACACCAGGCCGGTGACGTCCTGCGGGAGGCGGCCGAGGTCCACGGTGATGGCCTCGTCGTCGCCGCCGCCCTCGCCCGTGAGGTTGTCCCCGGAGTGGCGGATGGCGCCGTTGACGATGGTCAGCTTGCCGAAGTAGCAGCTGTCGATGTGGTTGCGCTGCGGGCCGTAGGCGATGACCGAGGCGTCGAGGTCGATGTCCTTGCCGCGGTAGGCGGGCTCCCAGCCCAGACCCATCCGCACCTGCGACAGCAGCGGGAGGCCGCCCTTCATCAGGGACACCGTCTGGTTCTTCTGGAGGCTGACCCGGCCCTTGTCGAGGTTGACCTTCCCGGTGCCCGGGGCGGGGGGTGCGGGCGGCGCGGGCGGCATCGGGGGCGCCTGCGGGGTGACCTGCGGCGGGGCCGCGGGGGCGGGCGGGGCGGCCTGGGGCGCGGGCGGGGCGGCCTGCGCGGCGGGGGCCGGCCGGGCCGGTTCCTCCACCGTCACGCCGAAGTCCGTGGCGATGCCGGCCAGCCCGTCGGCGTAGCCCTGGCCCACCGCGCGGGCCTTCCAGGCGCCCTGGCGGCGGTAGATCTCCACGACCACCAGGGCCGTCTCGGTGCCGAGCTGCGGCGGCGTGAACGTGGCCAGCACGCTGTTGTCGTCCGCGTTGCGGAGCGTGGCCGTCGGTTCCACGCCCTGGAAGGTCTGGCCCTGGGCGTCCGGGCTCGCCGTGACGACGATCCTCTCGATGGCCGGGGGCACCGCCGCGGTGTCGACCGTGATGGCGTCCGGGCCGGCGCCGCCGCCCGGGCGGTAGGTCACGCCCGGGCCGGCCGGCTGGTTGTAGAAGATGAAGTCGTCGTCGGAGCGCACCTTGCCGTCGGCGGTGAGCAGCAGGCCCGACACGTCGAGCCGCACCGGAGCGGCGACGTCGACCGTCACGCGCGCGGCCGTGAGGGGGATGTTCGAGCCAGGGGTCATAGCTGTCATGCCCCGAGAACGATCGGACCCGCTTTACCGTTCCCTTACCGACCGCCGTTCGGCGGAGCCGCGCACCGGGCCACGCCGAGCGGCTCCTACGGCACGATCACGATCTTGCGGCCGACGCCCGCCGCGAACTGCTCCAGCGCCTCGGGGTAGCGCTCGAGCGGCAGCCGGTCGCTGATGAACACGTCGGGGTCCAGCACCCCGTTCGCGAACAGCTCCGCGGCGCGCTCGAAGCTGTGCAGCACGGCCATCGAGCCGGTGATGGTGATCTCCTGGTTGTAGATGCGGTACGGGTCGATGGTGACCCGGGTCGCGTAGTCGGCCACGCCGAACTGCAGGAACGTGCCCGCCTTCGCCACCCGTCCCAGGCCGTCCTGGATGGCGGCGGCGTTGCCGGTGGCGTCGACCACGACGTCCCAGCCCTGCGGCCGCTCCAGCTCGTCCGCGCCGGTCGCCGACCCAGTGACGCCGAGGCGGCGCGCGGTCCGCAGCCGCTCCGGGTTGACGTCGACCACGTCCACGCTCGCCGCGCCGGTGCGCTTGGCCAGCTCCAGCATCATCAGCCCCATCGTGCCCGAGCCGTAGATCAGCACGTGGGCGCCGAGCCGGGAGCGCAGCACGTCGTAGCCGCGCACCGCGCACGACAGCGGCTCGATCAGCGCCGCGTCCTCGGTGCGCACGTGCTCGGGGAGCTTCACGCAGTTGGCGACGGGCGCCACCGCGTACCGGGCGGCGCCGCCGGCCGTGGTCACGCCGATCGCGGCCCACCGCTCGCACAGGTTGTTGTGCCCGGTGCGGCAGTAGCGGCACTCGTGGCAGTACAGGGAGGGGTCCACGGCCACCCGGTCGCCGACCGCGACCTCGGTGACCTGGGTGCCGACGCCGACCACCTCGCCCGCGAACTCGTGCCCCGGCACGATGGGCAGCTTCGGTGCGAACTCGCCCTGGAGGATGTGCAGGTCGGTGCCGCACAGGCCGCACGCGGCGACCTCCACGACGACCTCGCGCGGCCCGGGCGTCGGGTCCGGCACCTCGGTGACCACGGCGCGGCCCACGGACTCGATGACGGCGGCCTTCATTTCACGGCTCCCAACGACAGGCCCTGGACCAGCTTGTCCTGGGCGGCGAACCCCGCGGCGAGCACCGGCAGGGAGATGACGAGCGACGCGGCGCACACCTTCGCCAGGAACAGGCCCTGGCTGGTGATGAAGCCGGTCAGGAAGACGGGGGCGGTCTCGGCGACCACGCCCGTCAGGACCCGGGCGAACAGCAGCTCGTTCCAGCTGAAGATGAAGCAGATCAGCGAGGTGGCGGCGATGCCCGGCAGTGCGATGGGCGCGACCACGCGGGCCAGCACCGTCGGCAGGCGGGCGCCGTCGATCTGGGCGGCCTCGATCACCGCGACCGGCACCTCGGCCAGGAACGACTGCATCATCCACACCGCGATCGGCAGGTTCATGGAGGTGTAGAGGACGACCAGCAGCCAGATGTTGTCGAGCATCCCGGCGTTCTTGGCGAAGAGGTACACCGGCAGCAGGCCCGCCACGGCCGGCAGCATCTTCGTGGACAGGAAGAAGAACAGCACGTCGGTCCACTTGCGCACCCGCCGGATGGACAGCGCGTACGCCGCGGGCAGGGCCAGCAGCAGCACCAGCAGCGTGGACGCCACCGATGCCACCGCCGAGTTGAGCAGCGCCGGCCAGGGGCTGGCGCCGCCGCCGGTGCCGAAGAACTCGCGGTAGCCGTCCAGGGTGAACGCGGCGGTGAAGGAGGGCGGGTTGGTCGCCGCGTCGGCCTCCGAGTGGAACGACGTCAGCGCCATCCAGGCGATCGGCAGGAAGAACACGATCCCGGCGAGCCAGGCCAGCAGGCCGAGACCGCCCCGGCGTACGGTCGTCGCGGTCATGCGCGCGACACCTCCTCGCGGAACAGGGACGACACCACGCGCAGGGCGAGGGTCGCGATGACGAGCGAGCCGATGACCACCAGGACGCCGGCCGCCGAGGCGAGGCCGTTCTCGTGGGCCTGGTAGAAGCTCTGGTAGACGGTGTAGGGCAGGTTGGCGGTGCCCAGGCCGCCCGACGTGATCGTGAAGACCGCGTCGAAGTTCTGCACGATGTAGATCGAGCCGAGCAGCGCGCCGAGTTCGAGGTAGCGGCGCAGGTGCGGCAGCGTGAGGTGGCGGAAGATCTGCCAGTCGCTCGCGCCGTCCACCCGCGCGGCCTCGATCTGCTCGGGGTCGCGGCTCTGCAGCCCGGCGAGCAGGATGAGCATCATGAACGGCGTCCACTGCCACACCAGCGACGCCTCCACCGCGAGCAGCGGGGTGTTCGAGATCCAGTCCGGCTGGGGCCCGCCGACGTAGTGCAACAGCCCGTTGAACAGGCCGTACTCGGGGTTGTAGAGCACGTGCTTCCACAGCAGCGCGGCGGCGACCGGGACCACCAGGAACGGGGCGATCAGCAGCGTGCGCACCACGCCCCGGCCGCGGAACCGGCGGTCCAGCAGCAGCGCCAGGGCCAGCCCCAGGACCAGGCTGGCGATCACCACCGCAGCGGTCAGCAGCACCGTGGTGCCCACCGAGTGGCGCAGGTCGGCGTCGGTGAGGACCTGGTGGTAGTTGTCGAACCCGGTGAAGCGGCGGGCGTCGGGGTAGAGGGCGTTCCAGTCGAAGAACGAGATCACCAGCGTAGCCACGAACGGCAGCTGGGTCACGGCGATCATGAAGATCAGGGCGGGCAGCAGCGGGGCGCGGGTGCTCCAGGCGCGCAGCCGGGCGGACGGCCGGCGCACCGCCGGGACGGGCGCGGTGCTGACGGGGGTCGTGGTCGTGGCGGTCATCGTCCCTCGTACTCCTCGGAGATGCGCTCGGCGAGCTGCTGGGACTTCCTCAGGGCGGACTCGACGGACTGGCGGCCGGCGATGGCCGCGCTGATCTCCTGCGAGACCTTGGTACCGAGGTCGGTGAACTCGGGGATGCCGACGAACTGGATGCCGGGCGCCGGACGCGGCTGCACCCCGGGGTCCTTCGGCCGGGCCCCCTCGATGGCCGCCCTGGTCATCTGCTGGAAGGCGGCGGCCTCCTTGACGTAGGCGGGGTTCGCGTACGTCGAGGCGCGCTTGCCCGCCGGGACGTTGGACCAGCCCACCGTGTCACCGACCAGCTGCTCGTACTCCTTGGAGGAGGCCCAGGAGACGAACTTCCACGCCTTGTCGGTGTTGCGGGACGCCTTCTGGATGCCCCAGGCCCAGGTGTAGAGCCAGCCGGAGGACTCGGTGCGCTCGACGGGCGCGGGCGCGTAGCCGACCTTGCCCTTCACCGGGGAGCCGGCCGCCTCCAGGGAACCGGCCGCCGACGTGGCGTCGTACCACATGGCGACCTTGCCCTGGGTCATGTTGTTCAGGCACTCGGCGAAACCGGACTGGGCCGCGCCCGACTCGCCGTGCTCGCGCACCAGGTCGACGTAGAAGCGCGTGGCCCGCTTCCACTCGGGGGAGTCGAGCCGGGCCTTCCAGCCCTTGTCGAACCAAGTGCCGCCGAAGGTGTTCACGACGGTGGTGAGCGGGGCCATCACCTCGCCCCAGCCGGGCAGTCCGCGCAGGCAGATGCCCTTCAGGCCGGGCCGGGCGCCGTCCACCCGTGCGGCCAGGTCCGCGATCTGCTGCCAGGTGGGGTGCGCGGGCATGGTCAGGCCCTGCTGGGCGAAGACGTCCTTGCGGTACATCAGGAAGGACGACTCGCCGTAGAACGGCTGGCCGTAGAGCTTGCCGTCGTCGGCGGTCAGCGACTCGCGCATCGGCTTCAGGACGTCCTGCTCGTCGTACGCCGGGTCCCCGGCGACGTAGGAGTCCATCGCGTGCAGCCAGCCGTTGCGGGCGTAGATCGGGATCTCGTAGTTGGACAGGGTCGCGACGTCGTACTGGCCGGCCTGGTTGGCGAAGTCCTGGCTGATCTTGTCGCGGACGTCGTTCTCGGGCAGCACGGTGAAGTTGACCTTGATACCGGTGGACTTGGTGAAGTGCGCGGCGGTCAGCTTCTGCAGCTCGGTCATCTGGGGGTTGTTGACCATCAGGACGTTGATGGCGTCACCGCCGGATCCGGCCCCGCCCGCTCCGACCCAGCAGCCGGAGAGCAGCGGGGCGAGCAGCGTCCCTGCGGCGGCCGCGGCGAGCATCGCGCGCGGCCTCCGTCGGCTCTGGGTTCGCATGGATCGCTCCTGAACGTGGGGGACGTAGGGACGTAGGGACAAAGAGGCATGACGGCATGCCGACGTACGGACGTGACGTCATGACGACGTGGAGGAAGAGAAAAGGAGGAGGGAAAAGGTGCCGTGGGGGGGCGGCCTCAGGCCCGGATGACCTGGGGCCCCATCAGGGAGTACCGGTGCGCCTCGGCCGACGGCAGCAGCGTGCTGGTCACGATCGTCTCCAGCGTGCCGATGTCCGCGAACCGGCAGAAGCTGACCGCGCCGAACTTGGTGTGCACCCCGGCGAACACCGTGCGGCGCGCGGCCCGGATCGCCTGCGCCTTGACCTCGCTGACGGCCGGGTCGGGGGTGGTGAGGCCGTGCTCGCGGGAGATGCCGTTGGCGCCGATGTAGGCCAGGTCGAGGACGAACCCGGCCAGCATCCGGGTGGTCCAGTGGTCGACGGTGGCGAGGGTCCCGGAGCGGACCCGGCCGCCGAGCAGCAGGACGGTGGTGTTCTCGGCCTCGGCCAGGGCGCCCGCCACGGGCAGGGAGGCGGTGACCACGGTCAGCGGCCGGTCCCGGGGCAGCGCCTCGGCGATGAGCTGGGGGGTGTAGCCCTCGTCGACGAAGACCGTCTCCGCGTCACCGAGCAGGTCGGCCGCCGCGGTGGCGATCCGGCGCTTCTCGGGGACGTGGCTGGTGGCGCGGAAGGCGAGCGTCGTCTCGAAGCCGGCGCTCTCCACGGGGTAGGCGCCGCCGTGGGTGCGGCGGACCAGGCCGTGGTCCTCCAGGGCGCGCAGGTCGCGGCGCACGGTCTCCTTGGCCACGCCCAGTTCGACAGCGAGCGCGGCGACGTCGACCGACCCGGCGGCGCGTGCCACCCGTACGATCTCGCGCTGGCGTTCTTCCGCGGTCCTGGTCATGGCCGACTCCCCGCCTCCTGCCGTGTTGCCCGTTCGGGCCCTCGGTGGGCTCATGGGGGAAGTTCTACAGGGGGCGCGCGGCGCCTACCAGGTCTGTTGCCGAGGTGATACTGCCCGGGTGTGCCCGTTCGGTCGACGGCCTGCCCGGAGCGGGCCGGGGGCGCGGGCGGCGTGGGCGCGGGCCGGGTGCGGAGGTGTCGTGGCTGGTCAGGGTGGGTGTGCGGGCGGGTGTGCGGTGCGCTGTGCGTCGCCTTCCGTACGGGTTCCGGGGTGGTGCGCTGCCCGGGTGCGGTGCCCGAAAGGGCCGCAGGCGGGCCCGTTCGGTGCCCGGATGTGCGACGGGCGGGCCCGTTCGGTGCCCGCCCGCCGTGGTGGGCGACGGTTTTGCGTCAGCGTCCGTGGTGCCGCCGCCCGTCGGCCCTGGGCCCGTGGGGTGCCGTCGCCCGTCGGCCCTGGACCCGTGGGGTGCCGTCAGTACGGCCAGATCGGCGGGTCGTTGACGAAGTGGCCGCCCAAGTAGCCGTGCGAGACGGTGTCCTCGTCCAGCTCGCCCTGCTCGGCGATCAGCTTCTCGGCGTACGGTTCGGAGTCGTCCCGCGGCTCGTAGCCGAGCGCCCGCGCGCCCGACAGGTCCCACCACAGGCGGGTGTTGGCGGAGGAGCCGTAGACGACCGTGTGGCCGACGTCCGGCGCGGTCAGGGCCGCGTGGAACAGGCGGGCGCCGTCGGCCGGGCTCATCCACACCGAGAGCATGCGCACGCTGGTCGGCTCCGGGAAGCAGGAGCCGATGCGCACCGAGACGGTCTCCAGGCCGTGCTTGTCCCAGTAGAGCTGCGCCAGGTCCTCCCCGAAGCACTTGGAGAGCCCGTAGAAGGTGTCGGGGCGGCGCGGGGTGTCGACCGGAATGAGCGGGTCGCCGTCCCGGGGGCGCGGGGTGAAGCCGACCGCGTGGTTGGAGGAGGCGAAGACGACGCGGCCGACGCCCTCCTCGCGGGCGGCCTCGTAGAGGTGGTACGTGCCCTCGATGTTCGCGCGGAGGATCTTGTCGAACGGGGCTTCCAGGGAGATGCCCGCGAGGTGGATGATCGCGTCGACGCCCCGCACGGCCTCGCGCAGGGCGTCCCGGTCCGAGAGGTCCGCGACGACGGCGTCCGGCTCGTCCTCGATCGGCCGCACGTCCAGCAGGCGCAGGGTGTAGCCGTACGCGGGGAGCAGGCCCCGCATCAGGGTGCCGACGCCACCGGCGGCGCCGGTGAGCAGGACGGTGCGCGGAGCGGGCATCCTCGGATCTCCTTGGTCGACGGGCGTCGGCGAGTGACGGCGGGGTGGGGGGTGGGGGGTCTCAGCGGTCGCCTGCGTAAACGTGATTCACATGCGTGGACACGCTAGGGAGCCGGGCCCGGACCGTCAAGGGGCGGCCGGGTCTTCCCGCTCGCTTCCCTCGTGCCGCGTTGCCCGCTTGACCGGCCCGGATGGGCGCCTTAGCGTGACGGTGTTCAGAAATATGGACACCAGTCAGAAACGTGCACCGGACAGCGCCTGCTCCCAGGGAGAGCCCGTGACGCCAGCCCCGTTCGCCGCCCGACTCGCCGTTCCCAGCGGGCCGTTGTTCTTCCCCGTCACCGCCTTCGGCCCGGACGGCTCCCTCGACCTGGACGCCTTCCGGGCGCACGTCCGCCACGGGGTCGAGGCGGGCGCCGCCGCCGTCTTCGCCTGCTGCGGCACGGGGGAGTTCCACGCGCTCACCCCCGAGGAGTTCGAGGACTGCGTGCGCGCGGCCGTCGAGGTCACCGGCGGGCGCGTCCCGGTCGTCGCGGGCGTCGGCTACGGCACCGCCCTCGCCGTCCGCTACGCGCGCCTGGCCCACGCGGCGGGCGCCGACGGACTGCTCGCCCTGCCGCCCTACCTGGTGGTCGCCGGACAGGAAGGCCTGCTGCGCCACTACCGCGAGGTCACCGCCGCCACCCCGCTCCCGGTCATCGTCTACCAGCGCGACAACGCCGTGTTCACCCCCGCCACCGTCGTCGGACTCGCCCGCACCGAGGGCATCGTGGGCCTCAAGGACGGCCTCGGCGACCTCGACCTGATGCAGCGCGTGATCAGCGCCGTGCGCACCGAGGTGCCCGGCGACTTCCTCTACTTCAACGGCCTGCCGACCGCCGAGCAGACCCAGCTCGCCTACCGCGCCCTCGGCGTCCCGCTGTACTCCTCGGCCGTGTTCTGCTTCGCGCCCGAGATCGCCCTCGCCTTCCACCGCGCGCTGCACACCGGTGACGACACCACCGTCCGGCGGCTGCTGGACGGCTTCTACCGCCCCTTCGTCGAACTGCGCGCCCGGGGCCGCGGATACGCCGTCGCGCTCGTCAAGGCCGGCGTACGGCTGCGCGGCCTCGACGTGGGGGAGGTGCGTCCACCCCTGCACGAGCCGGGCGAGGACCACGTCAAACAGCTCGCCCAGGTGATCGAGCGCGGCCTGGCGCTGCTCGACGAGGACAGCGCGGGGGACCGGTGAAGGCGTCGGCGTTCGTCTACCCCTGGGACGTCAACGGCGACCCGCAGGCCCCCGCACGCATCGCCGCGCTCGGCGTACGGCAGGCGACGCTCGCCTCCGCGTACCACTCGACGCGCGCGTTGACCCCCCGCCACCCGCGCCACCGCGTCGTCACCGCCGCGTACGCGGCCGCGCTGTACCCGCCGGGCGAGCACTGGGAGGGACGGGAGCTGCGCCCCCACCCGGCCGGCGACTGGGCCCCCGGCGACGCCTTCGGCGAGGCGGCCGCCGCCCTCGGCGACGCCGGTCTGGAGGTGCACACCTGGGTCGTCCTCGCGCACAGCTCCCGCCTGGGCGCCGAGCACCCGGACACCTCCGTGGTCAACGCCTACGGCGACCGCTACCCCTGGGCCCCCTGCATCGCCCAGCCCGCCACGCGCGCGTACCTCGTCGACCTCGCCGCCGAGGCGGCCGTGCGCCCCGGCGCGGCCGGCACCGAGCTGGAGTCCCTCGGCTGGTACGGGCTGGCGCACCTGCACGCCCACGACAAGACCGGCGGGGTCGCCCTCGGGGACGCCGGCCAGTACCTGATGTCCCTGTGCTTCTGCGCCGCCTGCCGGGCCGGCTACGGCGAACAGGGCCTGGACGCCGACGCGCTCGCCGCCGCCGTACGGCAGGCGCTGGAGCCGGTGTGGCGGGGGGCGCCGGACGACGGGGGCTGGGCGGGGGTCGAGAAGCTGCTCGGGCAGGACACGGCGACCGCCACGCGCGCGTGGCGCGACGCGACCGCCCGCTCGCTGCAGGAACAGGCCGTCGCCGCCGTGCGTGCGGCCGCGCCCGAGGGCTTCCAGGTGCTGCTGCACGCCGACCCGGTCACCCACCACACCGGCGCCAACGCGGGCGTCGACCCCGCGCACGTGCTGTCCGTCGCGGACGGCGTGGTGGTGCCCTGCACGGGCGGCCCCGGCCTGCTCGCCCCGTTCGCGGAGAGGGGCGCGGACGCCGTCCTCGCGGCCAACCTCACGATCGTCTCCGGCATGGGCGGCAGCCCCGCCACCCTCGCCGCGGACGCCTCACGCGCCCGTGACCTGGGGGCGACGGAGCTGCGCCTCTACCACGCGGGCCTGGCCTCGGACGCGGACCTGGACGCGGTGCGGGAGGCGCTCGGCGGCTGACGCACGGCGCCCCGCAGACGACCGATGAGTTCCGGGCGGGCGCGCGGTCCACCCTCCGGTAGGGATTCCCGTCTCCCGGAGGAGCACCCATGTCCGACCCCACGACGCTCGACCTCGGACCGCAGGCGCTGGTCGTCGCCCGGCTCGCGGAGGGGGTGACGGACGCGCAGCTGGGCGGCGCGACGCCCTGTCCGCAGTACGCGGTGCGTCATCTGCTGGGGCACCTGGCCGGCCTCTCGGTGGCGTTCCGCGACGCGGCCCGCAAAGACTTCGGGCCGACCACCGACACCCGGCCGGACGCCGCCCTGCCCGACGTCGGGCCCGGCTGGCGCGCCGAGCTGCCCAAGGCCCTGGAGGAACTGGCCGACGCCTGGCGCGACCCGGCCGCCACGAGCGGCACGACCCGCGCCGGCAGCGTCGACCTGCCCGGTGCGGTGGCCCTCGCCGTGGCCGCCGACGAACTGGTCGTGCACGGCTGGGACCTGGCCCGCGCCACCGGCCAGGAGTACGTCCCCGACCCGGCCGCGCTCGGGGCGGCCCACGCCTTCCTGCTGCAGGTGGCGCAGGGCGGCGGTGAGGGCCCCTTCGGCCCGCCCGTCCCCGTCCCCGACGACGCGCCGCTCCTCGACCGCGCCGTGGGCCTGAGCGGCCGCGACCCGCACTGGACCCCGTGACCTCCCGAACACCCGCGTCCCCAGGGCCGCTTGCTCCCGTCACCGGGGGCGGGCGGCCCTGTTTTTCCTGCCCACCTGCGCCTTCAGGCGGCCGCGGCAGCTTTCTCTGCCGGAAGCATTGACGAACCACGGCCCCCCTCCTACCTTCAACGCGTCGTACTTCGTACGTCATATATGAGACGCGATACACGAGATCAGATACACCCGAGATCTGGTACGTGACTTCCGAGAGGCGCGCATGACCTCTGTGCCCACGCCCATCCCCTCCCGTACGCAGTACGTGCTGGAGGAGATCAAGCGCCGCATCCTCACCGGGCAGCTGACGCCCGGCCAGGCCCTCGTCGAGACCGAGCTCGCCGCGCAGTTCGGGGTCTCCAAGACCCCGGTGCGCGAGGCGCTCAAGACCCTGGCCGGCACCGGACTGGTCGTCATGAGCCAGTACAAGGGCGTCACGGTGCGCATGGTGGACGCGGACATGGCGCGCGAGGTCTACGACGTACGACTGCTCCTCGAACCCGAGGCGCTGCGCCGGGCGGTGCGCCGGGGTGCCTCCCTGGACGCCGCGCGCGACGCCCTCACCCGGGCCGACGACGCCACCGACACCGCCGAACGCTCCCTCGCCAACCGGGAGTTCCACCGCGCCCTGTACGTGCCGTGCGGCAACCCGCTGCTCGGCCGGATGCTCGACGAGGTCCGCGACCAGGCCGCCCTGGTCTCCGCCGTGGCCTGGGCCGCCGACCCCTCCTGGGAGCGCGAGGCCGGCGAGCACCGGGAGATCCTGCGCCTCGCGCTGGCCGGCGACGCGGACGGCGCGGCCCGCGCCCTGCACGCCCACATCGCGTCCTTCGTCGAGCGGGCGTTCCCCGGGGCGGACGTCCCCGCATCCCAGCAGGAGGGCCAGGAATGAGCGGCGTGGTGTTCGAGAGCCAGCGGGCGGCCCTGGCCGACGTGGTGGCCATCCCGGTGACCCCGTTCGCCGAGGACGGCTCCGTCGACCGGCGGGCCCACCGGGCGCTGCTGCGCCGGCTGCTCGACGGCGGGATCACCACCCTCACCCCCAACGGCAACACCGGCGAGTTCTACGCCCTCACCCCCGAGGAGCGGCGCCTGGTCACCGAGCTGACCGTCGAGGAGAGCGGCGACCGGGCCGCCGTCCTGGTCGGCGTCGGCCACGACGTGCCCACCGCCGTCGCCTCCGCCCGGCACGCCCGCGAACTGGGCGCCCGGATGGTCATGGTCCACCAGCCCGTCCACCCCTACGTCGCACAGAGCGGCTGGGTCGACTACCACCGCGCGATCGCCGAGGCGGTGCCCGAGCTGGGCGTCGTGCCGTACATCCGCAACGCGCAACTGCCCGGCGCCCGTCTCGCCCAGCTCGCCGACGCCTGCCCGAACGTGATCGGCGTGAAGTACGCCGTGCCGGACGCCGCGAAGTTCGCCGCGTTCGCCCGCGACGCGGGCCTGGACCGCTTCGTGTGGGTCGCGGGCCTCGCCGAGCCGTACGCGCCGTCCTACTTCTCGGCCGGCGCCACCGGCTTCACCTCGGGCCTGGTCAACGTCGCCCCGTCCGTCTCGCGCGACATGATCGAGGCGCTGCGGGCCGGCGACTACCCGGCCGCGATGAAGGTCTGGGAGCAGATCCGCCGCTTCGAGGAGCTGCGCGCCGCCGACGGCAGCGCGGACAACGTCACCGTCGTCAAGGAGGCACTCGCCTCGCTCGGCCTGTGCCGCCGGGACGTGCGCCCGCCGAGCCGGCTGCTGCCGGAGACGGAGCGGGCCGAGGTCGCCGCCATAGCCGCGGGGTGGTCGCTGTGACCGCACCCGGAGCACCGCGGCGCAACCCCGAGGACCTGCGCAGCCACCAGTGGTACGGCACGGACGGGCTGCGCTCGTTCAGCCACCGCGCCCGCACCCGCCAGCTCGGCTACCTGCCCGAGGAGCACCTCGGCAAGCCGGTCGTCGCGATCCTCAACACCTGGTCGGACATCAACCCCTGCCACGTCCACCTGCGCGACCGCGCCCAGGCCGTCAAGCGCGGGGTGTGGCAGGCGGGCGGTTTCCCGCTGGAGTTCCCGGTCGCCACGCTCAGCGAGACCTTCCAGAAGCCGACCCCGATGCTCTACCGCAACCTGCTCGCCATGGAGACCGAGGAGCTGCTGCGCTCCTACCCGGTGGACGGCGCGGTGCTCATGGGCGGCTGCGACAAGACGACGCCCGCGCTGCTGATGGGCGCCGCCTCCGCGGACCTGCCCACCGTGTTCGTGCCCGCGGGCCCGATGCTGCCGGGCCACTGGCGCAACGAGGTGCTCGGCTCCGGCACCGACATGTGGAAGTACTGGGACGACAAGCGGGCCGGCCTGATCGGCGACTGCGAGATGGCCGAGCTGGAGAACGGCCTCGCCCGCTCGCCCGGCCACTGCATGACGATGGGCACCGCCTCCACGCTCACGGCCGCCGCCGAGGCGCTCGGCGTCACCGTGCCCGGCGCGTCCAGCATCCCGGCGGTCGACTCGGGACACGACAGGATGGCCGCCCGGGCCGGCCTGACCGTCGTCGAACTGGTCCACCGGAACCGGAAGCTGAGCGACATCCTCACCCGGGAGGCCTTCGAGGACGCGGTCACCACCGTGCTCGGCCTCGGCGGCTCCACCAACGCGGTGATCCACCTGATCGCCATGGCCGGCCGCGCCGGAGTGCGGCTCACCCTCGACGACTTCGACCGCATCGCCCGTACGGTCCCGGTCCTCGCCAACGTGCGGCCCGGCGGACGGACGTACCTCATGGAGGACTTCCACTTCGCGGGCGGACTGCCCGGCTTCCTCTCCCGGATCCCCGACCTGCTCCACCTGGACCGGCCGACCGTCTCCCACGACACCCTGCGCGCGCAGATCGAGGGCGCGCGGGTGCACCACGACGACGTGATCCGCCCGCGCGACCACCCCGTCGCGGCGGAGGGCGGGGTGGCCGTCCTGCGGGGCAACCTCTGCCCGGACGGCGCGGTCATCAAGCACATCGCCGCCGAGCCGCACCTGCTCGAGCACACCGGCCCCGCGGTCGTCTTCGACGACTACCGGACCATGCAGCGCACCATCAACGACCCGTCGCTCGGCATCACCGCCGACAGCGTCCTGGTGCTGCGCAACGCCGGCCCCAAGGGCGGCCCCGGCATGCCCGAGTACGGCATGCTGCCGATCCCCGACCACCTGCTCAAGCAGGGCGTGCGCGACATGGTCCGCATCTCCGACGCCCGGATGAGCGGCACCAGTTACGGCGCCTGCGTGCTGCACGTGGCACCCGAGTCGTACGTCGGCGGGCCGCTGGCCCTGGTGCGCAGCGGTGACCTCGTCACCCTCGACGTCGCGGCGCGCAGCCTCCACCTGCACGTGGACGACGCCGAACTCGCACGGCGCCGGGCCGCCTGGACCCCGCCGCCCACCCGGTACGAGCGCGGCTACGGCGCGCTCTACACCGAGCAGATCACCCAGGCCGACACCGGCTGCGACTTCGCGTTCCTCGCCCGCCCCGGCCGGGTCGCGGATCCGTACGCGGGCTGAGCACCGCACCTCCGCACGTCCCCGCACTCCCCGCACGCTCCGCACCACCCCGGCCCGGCCGCACCGCGCCACCGGAGCAAGCGCTTCCCGCACGACGTACCGAGAACGGAGAACAGTCATGGCCCAAGCCGCAGCCGTGGCGAAACCGCCCGCGCCACCGAGGCGGCGCCGTGCCTCCGCCACGCCGCGCAGACTGCCGTACCTGCTGATCGCACCGGCCGCCCTGCTGATGCTGGGCTTCATCGCCTACCCGGTGGTCAGCGTCTTCTACTACAGCCTGCAGCACTACAACCCCACCAAGCCCTGGCGCAACGGCTACGCGGGCCTCGACAACTTCGTGCGCGTCTTCACCGACGACCCGCAGTTCTGGGACACCCTGACCTTCAGCGCCAAGTGGGTCTTCGTCGAGGTCGGCCTCCAGCTGCTGTTCGGCCTGGCGCTCGCGCTCATCGTCAACCAGACCTTCGTCGGGCGGGGACTGGGCCGCGCCATGGTGTTCTCGCCCTGGGCCGTGTCCGGCGTGCTGACCTCCGCGATCTGGGTGCTGCTCTACAACTCCCAGACGGGCCTCACCCGTTACCTCGCCGACCTCGGCATCGGCTCCTACGGCACCAGCTGGCTGTCCGACACCTCCACCGTCTTCCCGGCCGCGGTCGTCGCCGACCTGTGGCGCGGGGTGCCCTTCTTCGCGATCCTCATCCTCGCCGACCTCCAGTCCGTCTCCAAGGACCTGTACGAGGCCGCCGAGGTGGACGGGGCGGGCAGGCTCCAGCAGTTCTGGCACATCACCCTGCCCCACCTGAAGGACGCGATCGTCCTGTCCACGCTGCTGCGCGCGGTGTGGGAGTTCAACAACGTCGACCTGCTCTACACCCTGACCGGCGGGGGCCCGGCCGGCGAGACCACCACCCTGCCGCTGTACATCGCCAACACCAGCGTGGACGCCCACAACTTCGGCTACGCGTCCGCCCTGACCACCGTCGCGTTCGTGATCCTGCTCTTCTGCTCGATGGTCTACCTGCGCCTGAGCAAGTTCGGAGGTGCGTCCAAGTGATCACCGAGGAGGCCACCCAGGCCGCGCCCGCCCCCGTGCGCGCGACGCCCGAGCCGCCCCGCCCCGCCACCCGCCACCGGGCCTGGGACGAGGTGCCCCGCTGGCACGTCTACCTGCCCCTGTCGGTCTACCTGGTCTTCACCCTCGTCCCCTTCTACTGGATCGTGCTCTTCGCCCTGCGCCCGGCCGGCTCCACCTCGCTCGTGCCCTGGCCCGTCACCTTCGACCACTTCGAGAAGGTGTGGACCGAGCGCAGCTTCGGCACCTACTTCCAGAACAGCGTCCTCGTCGGGCTGTGCACGCTGGTGCTGACGACGCTGGTCGCGCTGGCCGGCGGCTACGCGCTCGCCCGCTTCGACTTCAAGGTCAAGCGCGGGTTCCTGCTCGCCCTGCTGTGCTCCCAGTTCGTGCCCGGCGCGCTGCTGCTGGTCCCGCTGTTCGAGATCTTCGCGAAGCTGCAGCTGATCAACTCGCTCGGCAGCGTCATCCTCGCCGAGACCGTCTTCCAGCTGCCGCTGTCGATGATCCTGCTCAGCAACTTCATCAAGAACGTGCCGTACTCCCTGGAGGAGGCGGCCTGGGTGGACGGCTGCAACCGGCTGACGGCCTTCCGGATCGTCGTGCTACCCCTGCTGCGCCCCGGCCTGATCGCCGTCGGCTCCTTCGCCTTCGTGCACTCCTGGAACCACTTCCTGTTCGCCCTGATGTTCCTCAACAACCAGGACAAGCAGACGATCCCGGTCGGCCTCAACACCCTGATGAGCGCGGACAGCGTCGACCTCGGCGCCCTCGCCGCGGGCGGCATCATCGCCGCCGTGCCCGTGGTGCTCGTGTTCGCCTTCATCCAGAAGTGGCTGATCACCGGCTTCAGCGCGGGGGCGGTGAAGGGCTGATGACGAACCGTCACCGAAGCGTCGAGGCGCGGGACATGCCGGTCCCCGTCGTGCTGGCCGGCGCGCGCGGACACGGCCGCTGGCACCTGGACAACATCCGCCGCCTCCAGGACAAGGGCATCGTCCGCCTGGCCGGCCTGTGCGAGCTGACCCCGCTCACTCCCGACGAGGTCCCCGAGGGCCTCGGCACCCCCGAACAGTCCGCCGACCTCGGCGCGCTGCTCGACGCCACCGGCGCCCGGGTCGCGGTCGTCTGCACGCCGATCCCGACCCACACCGACCTGGCGCTCACGGCCGCCCGCCGCGGCGTGCACCTGCTCCTGGAGAAGCCCCCCGCCCCGTCCTACGCCGCTTTCCGCCGTATGGCCGAGGGGGTCGCCGAGGCCGGTGTGGCCTGCCAGATCGGCTTCCAGTCGCTCGGCTCCCACGCCGTGCCCGCCATCCTCCGGATGCTCGCCGACGGGGCGGTCGGCGAGGTCACCGGGGTCGGCGGGGCCGGTGCCTGGTCCCGGCCGGAGGCGTACTACCGGCGCGCCCCCTGGGCCGGCCGGCGGCGGATGGACGGCGCCGACGTCGTCGACGGGGCGCTGACCAACCCGCTCGCGCACGCCGTCGCCACCGCCCTCGCCCTCGCCGGCGCCACCCGCGCCGAGGACGTCACCGGCGTCGAGACCGAGCTGTGGCACGCCAACGCCATCGAGTCCGACGACACCTCGTGCGTGCGCGTCACCACCGTGGCCGGCCACCGCGTCACCGTCGCCGCGACCCTGTGCGCCGAACACCCCGGCGAGCCCTACGTCCTGGTGCACGGCACCCGCGGCCGGATCACGTACTGGTACAAGCAGGACCGCGTGCTCCTCCAGCGCGCCGACCACGGCCCCGAGGAGTTCCGGTACGGCCGCACCGACCTGCTGGAGAACCTCGTCGAGCACCTCGTGGACGGCGTGGACCTGCTGGTCCCGCCGGACGCCACCGGCGCCTTCATGAAGGTCGTCGAGGCGGTCCGCACCGCCCCCGACCCGGCCCCGCTGCCCGCCACCGCCTGGCAGCTCGCCCCCGGCGAGCGGCGCCGCGTGGTGCCCGGCGTGGACGCCCTGGTCGCCGCCGCCGCCGACACGCTGTCCCTGTACTCCGAACTGGACGCCGACTGGGCGCGGCCCGCCACCGACCCGGCCGGAGGGGGGAACGCCCGATGACCACCGACGACGTCACCGTACTGCGCGTCGCGGGCCGCCCCGTCGCCCGCTACGTCACCCGGCCCGAGCTGCCCGCCCGGCTCTCGCCGCGCCCCTACCTGCACCCCGTCACCACCCTGGCCGGCACCACGGTCACCGACCTGGCCCCCGCCGACCACGCCCACCACCTCGGCGTCGGTGTCGCCGTTCCCGACGTCGAGGGGACCAACTTCTGGGGCGGACGCACCTACGTGCGCGACCAGGGCCCGACCGAGCTCGACAACCACGGGGCCCAGCGGCACACCGGCTTCCAGCTGCGCGACCCCGACGGCTTCGTGGCCCAGCTGCGCTGGGTCGCCGCCGGGACCGAACTGCTGCGCGAGCGCCGTACCGTCGCCGCCACCGGACTCACCCCGGCCGCCTGGGCGCTGGACTTCACCTTCTCCCTGACCAACGTCACCCCGGACCCGCTGACCATCGGCAGCCCCGCCACCAACGGGCGCCCCGGAGCGGCCTACGGCGGCTTCTTCTGGCGCGCCCGCAAGGAGGACCGGGCACCGGACGCCTTCACCCCGGACGCGGAGGGCGAGGACCGGGTGCACGGCCGCCCCGCCGACTGGCTGGCCCTCGCGACAAACCGGTGGACCCTGGTGTTCGCGGGCGCCACCGACGCCACCCGCCGCGACCCCTGGTTCGTGCGCACCGCCGAGTACCCCGGCGTCGGCTCCTCGCTGGCCCCCGAGCGGCGCCTGGCCGTCGCCCCCGGCGACACGGCCGTGCGCCGGGTCGTCACCGTCGTCGCCGACGGCCGCCTGGGCCGCGCCGAGGCGGCGGCGCTGGTCCGCAAGGCGGTGGGCGCGTGACGACGTACACCAACCCGGTGCTGAACGCCGACTGGTCCGACCCGGACGTGGTCCGCGTCGGGGACGACTTCTACCTCACCGCCTCCAGCTTCGGCCGTGTGCCCGGGCTGCCGCTGCTGCACTCGCGCAACCTGGTCGACTGGACCCTCGTCGGACACGCCCTCGAACGCCTCGAACCCGAGGAGGAGTTCGCCCGCCCGCGCCACGACCGCGGCGTGTGGGCCCCGTCGGTCCGCCACCATGACGACCGCTTCTGGATCTTCTGGGGCGACCCCGACCACGGCGTCTTCCAGGTCAACGCCCCCGGCATCAGGGGCCCGTGGACCCGCCCGCACCTGGTGAAGGCGGGCCGGGGCCTGATCGACCCGTGCCCCCTGTGGGACGAGGAGACCGGCGAGGCGTACCTCGTGCACGCCTGGGCCAGGTCCCGGTCGGGCGTGAAGAACCGCCTCACCGGCCACCGGATGCACCCGGAGGGCACCGCGCTGCTCGACGAGGGCAAGGTGATCGTGGACGCGGACCGCATCCCCGGCTGGTTCACCCTGGAGGGCCCCAAGCTGCACCGCCACGACGGCTGGTTCTGGATCCTCGCGCCCGCCGGGGGAGTGGGGACCGGCTGGCAGGGCGCCTTCCGCTCCCGCGACTTCTTCGGCCCGTACGAGGAACGCATCGTCCTGGAACAGAAGGACACCGAGGTCAACGGGCCCCACCAGGGTGCCTGGGTGCGCACCCCGTCCGACGAGGACTGGTTCCTGCACTTCCAGCAGCGCGGGGCGTACGGCCGGGTCGTGCACCTCCAGCCGATGCGCTGGGACGGCCCGGACGGCTGGCCGGTGATCGGCGACGCCGGCGCCCCCGTCCTCGTCCACCCGCGGCCCGCCCTGCCCGCGCAGCCGCCCGCCGCACCGGCCACCGACGACGACTTCCCCGGCGGCCGGTACGGCCGGCAGTGGCAGTGGACGGCCAACCCCCGGGCCGGCTGGGCCACCGAGCACTCCGGCGACGGACTGCGGCTCGCCTGCGTGCGCACCCCCGACGCGCACGACCTGCGCCGGGTGCCCCACGTGCTCACCCAGCGGCTGCCGGGCGCGCCCTCGATCGTCGAGGTGGACCTCGCACTGCGCACGGAGGAACCGGGGGCGCGGGCCGGGCTCGCCGTCCTCGGGGACGCCTACTGCTGGATCGGGCTCCAGCGGGGGACCGACGGGAGGGTCCACCTGGTGCACCGGTTCGCCGAGCCGGTCGCCGAGGCGGAACGCGACGCCGGGCAGTCCCGCCCGGCACCCGAGGGGCGGGTCCGGCTGCGCATCGAGACCGCTCCGGGCGCCCGCTGCCGCTTCTCCCACGACCTCGGCGGGGGCTTCGAGCCGTCCGGCCCGGTGTTCGCCGCCACCCCCTGGCGCTGGGTCGGGGCCCTGCTCGCCCTGTTCGCCCTCGCCCCCGCCGGCCACGCGCACGACGTCGGGGAGCACGCGGGAGCGGCCGCCTTCACCCGGTTCCGCATCCGCCCGCGGTAGCCCGCCGCCCCCCCCGCGTCCGTCGGGAGCCGCCTTGACGCACATCTGTCCAGCAAGCGCTTGCCGAGCTCTGTGACTTCCCCCCACGCACCCCCCCCCACGCGCGACCGCACGACCCCAGCACCGCCCCGTCATCCGACGGCCGTCACGTCCGCGTCGATCCAGAAGAGTCGATCCAGAAGAAGAGAGCCGACCAATGAAGACCAGCAGAAGCAGAAGCAGGCGGGCCGCCGTGGCCGTCGCCCTGGGATCCGTGCTCGCCCTGACCGCCACCGCCTGCGGGGACGACGGCAGCGGCTCCGGCGACAAGGGCTCCGAGGGCAGCGGCAAGGGCAGGATCGTCTTCTGGGACAACAACGGCGGTGTGCGCACCGACGTCTGGAAGCAGATCATCGCCGACTTCGAGAAGGCCAACCCGGACGTCGACGTCGAGTACGTCGGCATCGCCTCCACCGAGTACCAGTCCAAGGTGGACACCGCGATCCAGGGCGGCGGCCTGCCCGACGTCGGCGGGGTCGGCGCGGCGATGCTCGCCGGGTTCTCCGCGCAGGACGCGCTGGAGCCGCTCGACGGGCGGCTGGCGAAGTCCTCGCTCAACGGGCTGCTCAACAAGGACATGCTCACCTCGCTGAAGGCCGCGGGCGGCCGCGACGGCCGGCTGTACTCGGTGCCGACGTCCGCCAACAACGGCGTCCTGTACTACCGCACCGACCTGTTCCAGAAGGCCGGCCTCCAGGCGCCGACCACCTGGGACGCGTTCTTCACGGCCGCCGAGAAGCTCACGAACGCGGGCCGGAACGAGTTCGGCTACACCATCCGCGGCGGCGCCGGCTCCATCGCCCAGGCCCTGGACGCGATGTACGGGCAGTCCGGCATCACCTCGTTCTGGAACGGCGACAGGACCACCGTCAACGACCCCGCGAACGTGGCCGCGCTGGAGAAGTACGCCGGGCTGTACAAGAAGGCCACCCCCGCCGCCGACGTCAACAACGACTTCACCAAGATGGTCGCGCAGTGGGACTCCGGCACGATCGGGATGCTCAACCACAACCTCGGGTCGTACCAGGACCACGTGAAGGCGTTCGGCGCCGCCAAGTTCCGCGGCATCCCGCAGCCGACGCGGCCCGACGGCAAGCGGGTGCAGGTGTCCAACCCGGTGGACGGGCTCGGCCTGTTCAAGAGCTCCAGGAACAAGGAGGCCGCCTGGAAGTTCATCGAGTTCGCGGCCTCGCGCGCCGAGAACTCGAAGTTCAACGAGTCGGCGGGCCAGGTCCCGGCCAACACCCAGGCCGCACAGGACCCCTGGGTGCAGAAGTCCGAGCCGACGAAGCTCGCCGCGGCGGCGCTGAGCGACGGCTCGACGACCATCGTGCAACTGCCGTACTACCTGCCCGACTGGAACACGATCTCCAAGGCCGACAACGAGCCGAACTTCCAGAAGGTGCTGCTCGGGAAGATGAGCGCGAAGAAGTTCCTGGACACGTTGGCCGAGCAGTTGAACGAGGCGCAGGCCGAGTGGAAGCGGCAGGGGTAGCCGCCGGCTGAGCGGGTGCCGGATTGCGTGGGGGCGGTCTGTTCGTCGCGGGGTGCGGACCGCCCCTGGCCTGTCGCGCAGTTCCCCGCGCCCCTGAGGGGCGAGTGACACCCCGTCCAGGCAAGTCCGGAGACGTTCCGAGAAGAGAGAGCCGCACACGATGAACGTACAGAAGTGGCATGCGCATGCCATTGCGCGAGCCGCCGCGGTGGTCGGCTGCACCGGCCTGGTGGTGGCCCTGACCGGCACGGTGGCCCAGGCGCACCCCCGCGACCCCGCCCGGCAGGTGCTGGGCGCCCAGGACGGCTGGGGGGCGTACGGCACCGGGACCACCGGTGGCGCGGCGGCCGACGCGGCGCACGTGTACACCGTCACCACCTGGGACCAGTTCAAGGCCGCCCTCGCCGCCGGCGGCGACGCACCCAGGATCATCAAGGTCAAGGGCGTCATCGACGCCGTCTCCGAGGGGTGCGACGCCTTCGCCGTCCCCGGCTACGACTTCGACGCCTACCTGGCGGCGTACGCGCCGGAGACCTGGGGCCTGGACACCGACCTCAGCGCCGAGCCCGACGACAGCCCCGAGGGGCTGCGGCGTGCCTCGGCCGCCCGGCAGGACCAGTCCGTCAAGGCGAACGTCCCCTCCAACACCACGATCATCGGGGTCGGCCGGGGCGCCGGGTTCAAGGGCGCCAGCCTCCAGATCAAGGCCGTCGACGACGTCATCGTCCGCAACCTGACGTTCGAGAGCCCCGTCGACTGCTTCCCCCAGTGGGACCCGACCGACGGCAGCCGGGGCAACTGGAACTCCGAGTACGACACCGCCGTGGTGTACGGCTCCACCCACGTGTGGCTGGACCACAACACCTTCACCGACGGCAGCCACCCCGACAGTGCCGCGCCCACCTACTTCGGGATGCTCTACCAGCAGCACGACGGCGAGCTCGACATCGTCCGCGGCGCGAACTACGTGACCGCCTCCTGGAACGTCTTCACCGAGCACGACAAGACGATCCTCATCGGCAACAGCGACAGCGAGTCCACCGCGGCCGGCGACCGCGGCAAGCTCAAGGTGACCTTCCACCACAACCTGTTCGAGAACCTCGTCGAACGCGCCCCGCGCGTGCGGTTCGGGCAGGTCGACTCCTACAACAACCACTTCGTGGCGGACGGGGACTACTCCTACAGCTTCGGCGTCGGCAAGGAGTCCCAGCTCGTCGCCGAGCACAACGCGTTCACGCTGCCCGAGGGCGTCGCCGCGGGCAGGATCCTCAAGCGCTGGAACGTCTCGCCGGTGACCGCCGACGACAACTACGTCAACGGCGAGCGCGTCGACCTGATCGCCGTGCACAACGCGCAGATCCCCGCCGAGACCCTCCAGCCGGGCGCCGGCTGGACCCCGGCCCTGCGCACCCGGGTCGACCCGGCGAGGGCCGTCCCCGGGATCGTCCACCACCGCGCGGGCGCCGGCCGCCTGCGCTGACACCCCGCCCCGCCCGGCCGGGGCGGACCGCACCGCCTCCCCACCCGGGAGGCGTCCGCCCCGGCCGCACACCCCATCCGAGGAGCACCCGTATGCGCTCACCCCACCCGCACCCGTCGTCGTCCCGCAGGCGATTCCTCCTGGCGGGCGCCGGCGCCGGGGCCGGCGCCGCGCTCGCGCTGAGCGCCGCGCCGTCGTGGGCCGGTCCGGGGCGGCCCCCGTTCGGCCGCTTCGGTTCCCCCGCCGCCCGCCCCACCCCGCGGACCCTGTACGTCGACCCTGCCGGCCGTGGCGACCACACCACCGTCTCCGCCGCCGTGTCCGCCGCGTCCGGCAGCGGCTGGACGCTCGTCCTGGCGCCCGGCACCTACCGCGAGACGGTCGCCGTGTCCGCCGCGCGCACCGGGGCGACCTGGATCGGCGCCTCCGAGGACCCCCGCGACGTGGTGATCGTGTACGACAACGCGGCCGGCACCCCCAAGCCCGGCGGCGGCACCCTCGGCACCACCGGCTCGGCCACCACCACCGTCCAGGCCGACGGCTTCACCGCCCGCTGGATCACCTTCGCCAACGACTGGCTGCGCGCCGACCACCCGGGCGTCACCGGCACCCAGGCGGTGGCCCTGAAGGTGCAGGGCGACCGCAGCGCGTTCTTCCACTGCCGGTTCCTCGGCCACCAGGACACCCTGTACGCCGACTCCACGGCGCTGACCGCGTTCGCCCGCCAGTACTACGCCCACTGCCACGTCGAGGGCGACGTCGACTTCGTGTTCGGCCGGGCCACCGCCGTCTTCGAGCACTGCCACTTCCGCACCCTGGACCGCACCGACCTGGCGGCGGCCCCGTACGGCTTCGTGTTCGCGCCCTCGACCGCCGGGGCCAACCCGCGCGGCTACCTGGTCACCCACGGCCGGGTCGGCAGCGCGGCCCCCGACGCCGCGTACAAGCTGGCCCGCCCCTGGGTGCCCAGCTCCGACACCACCGCCCGCCCCATGCTCACCGTCCGCGAGACCCGCCTCGGCCCCGGCATCGACGCGGTGGCGCCGTACGCCGACATGTCGAGCGCCCACCCGTGGCAGGACCAGCGCTTCGCCGAGTACCGCAACACCGGCCCCGGCGCCGTGATCACCGTCCCCGCGAACCGTCCGCAACTCACCCGGGTGCAGGCCGCGTCGGCGACCCGTGAGGCGTACCTCGGGGACTGGACGCCCTGGACGGAGGGCTGCTGATCCGTGGAGCCCGCGCCGCACGCAAGCGGGCGCTTGACCCGTTTTTTGCCCGGCGGGTCTCGCGCCCGCCGGGGTGACGCGCGTAGAAAAGCATGTCATGCATAAGTCACTGCGCCTCGCGGCGGTCGCCGCCACCTGTGCCGTCGCCGGAGCCGCCCTGTACGGCGCCGGCGCCGCCACCGCCGGCCAGACCACGGCCAACTCCACCCACGAGCCCTACAACATCGGGCTGCTGGTGAAGGACATCGACGCCTACTACGGCACGGCGGCCGACGCCGACGGCGTGTACCAGGCCTCGCCGACCAGCCCGTACGCCCAGGACCTCGCGTCCGTCGACCGGGCGGCGCGCACGTACATCGACAAGGCGGCCCGCAAGGCGCTGCACAAGGGCGAGAAGCCCGCGGTCGTCTTCGACATCGACGACACCCTGCTGCTGAGCCTCGACTACGAGAAGCGCTACAACTACACCTACAACTCGGCCAGCTGGGCGGCCTACGTCAACCGCGCCGACCGCCCGGCGGTCTTCGGCAGCCCGGAACTCGTCCGCTACGCCGAGTCCAAGGGCGTCGAGGTCTTCTACAACTCCGGGCTCAGCGAGGCCCAGCGCTCCGCCGCCGTGGCCAACCTGAAGAAGGTCGGTGTCGACGTCAACCTGGACGCCGACCACATGTTCCTCAAGAACACGGCCACCCCGCCCGCCTACCTGAGCGCCTGCGCCACGCCGGGCACCTGGACCTGCACCACCGTGCAGTACAAGTCCGGCACCCGCGAGCACATCGAGCGGGACCTGGGGTACGACATCATCGCCAACGTCGGCGACCAGTACTCCGACCTCGAGGGCGGCCACGCCGACCGCACCTACAAGCTGCCGAACCCGACGTACTTCGTCGGCTGAACCGGGCCCACTGGGCCGGTTGTTGAGAGTCGGTGCTGCTTCACGTCCCGCACCGCGGCCGTCGCGGTGCGGGGCGCAGCCCGAGGAGGCGCCGCTCGGCCCTCGGCGCGCCCAGCCCGTGCGCCCTATGATCATCCCGGCTCGGCGTCCGCCGTGCCCGCGTACTCCATAAGGACAGGGCCGAGGACGATGACGCGTACCGCCCGGAAAGCTCCGTGGGTCCTTGCCCGTTGTGCGCAGACGGCGACAGCGGTGGCCGCGGCGGCGGACGTGTTCCGTGCCGTGGCGGTCCGGGACGACGTCCTGCAGGCCACCGGGGCGTCCCAGCACCGCTCGGGCCTCGTCTCCGTGGTCTTCGTCGATCTGATGACCGTCGCGGTCGTGCTGTTCCTCGTGTGGCTCGCCCGGTCCCGGCGCAACGCCCGGGAACTGTCCCCACGAGCCTCGTTGCCGGGTGCGGTGTGGACCGTCGGGGCGTGGTTCGTCCCGGGGGTCAACTTCGTCGTTCCGCGCCGGTTCGTCCTGGACATCGGGCGGGCGAGTTCCCTGGCCTGGCGGGAGAACCGGGACACGGCGCTGGTGAACCTGTGGTGGGCCGCGTGGGTCGCCCACGCGCTGGTACTCATGCTGGCGAACCGGACGGCCCCGGACTCGATGCCCCTGCTGGTGGTGGCGGAGGCGCTGATGATCACCGCGGCCGTACTCCTGGTCCTGGTCATCGAACGCGTCACGACACTCCAGGGCTTCGCACTCGGCACCACCGTACCCGTCGCCCGCTTCGGCCAGGTGTGAGCGCCTGAGTTCCGAGTAACCGCAGGGGAGGGTGGCGGCGGGAGCGCCCGCGAGCTGCTGACCAGCCGTACAGGGGGGACGAGATGATTCAACCGGGAAGAGGGCGACAGATCTTACTCTTCGGCATGCTGGCTCTCGTCTGCGGTGCCCTTCTCTTGGCGCTCTCCACCAAAGGCCCGGCGGGCGCAGTCGGACTGCTGCTCGTTGCGGGTGGAGTTCTGTGCGTGCCTGTGGCTCTGATCAGCAAAAGGAACAGATGACGTGCCCGTGACGTCGGCCCAGCAGAATGCGCACCCAAGCCGACCACGAGTGGTCAAGACCGGTCGGGCTGACGAGGAGCCATGACGTGGCCCAAGGCGGCGGACGCCGGCAGACGTCCTGGCGGAGACCCTCGCGAGCCCGGCGCAGCGACTGAGCCGACGTCGTCCGGCCTCCGCCCTCTCCTACATGCGACCTGTGCCCGCTGGTCGGCCGAACAACAAGCAGCCCGGACGGGCATGCCGACGACCTGTCAGGCGTCAGGCGTCCCCGGGCGCGTCTCGCGGATGATCTGGTCGCCGTGCTGGTTCATGAACACCTTGCCATGGTCCTGAGCCGTGCCTTGCTGCCGGTACGAGGTGGTGGCGGGCCGGGGCGGTGGCAGTGACGCGATGGTGGAACGGAGTTCGTCGGCGGCCTCGGGATGCTCCTCGAGCAGGTCCTGGAGGCGGACCTGCCAGGTGCGGCGGGCCTCGGCCAACGCGCGGTCACCGTCCTGGGTTCGCGCGGTGTGCCGCAGGGCGTCGAGGCGCCGGGACGCCGCCTCGACCCGGTCCGGGTCGCCCCGGCTCAGGAGCCGCACGAAGCGGTCGCGGGTCGTCTGCCAGGCGTCCGTAGAGGCGGCAGAGACGAGGGCCGCGGAGCCGGCCGCAGCGAGTTGGGTCAGCCAGTCGGAGATCACGGGCGCGTCCTCCTGCGGTGCTGGTTCTAGTGTGGGGTCGGGGAACGGCGCGCGTTCCAGTCCCCGGTGGCGTTGTAGCAGTCGGTGCTGAAGGTGCCGTGCATGCCGGCGCCGTCCATGCTTCCGGTGAAGGTGATCTTCCCGGTGCTCTTCACGGTGCCGAAGGTGATGCGGTCGCCCTCGACCGCGCCGCTGACGGGACCGCCGAGGTCGCAGCCCGTACCGTCGACAGTGAGTCGGCCGGTCATGCGGTTGCCGTTCTGGGCCAGCTTCGCCGTGAAATCACCTGTGGCGAAGTCGGTCGCCCACACTCCGGCCCAATCGCCGGTCAGGGTGTGCGTAGCGCTGGGAGACGGGGACCGCTGTGCCGTTGCCGACGGTGGCACGGACGGCGTGACGGCCAGTCCGAAGTCCGAGTACCGGACGGAGACGGGAAGTCCGTCGGCCGGTGCCCCTGTCCTGAGCCGCACCAGTCGGGCCTCGTCGTCGATGCGGGCCGTGAACGGCACGCCGGATCCGCCGGCCGGAGGTGAGGTGGACGCGCCGGTCGTCGGTGTGGCAGACGCTGTGCCCGCGCGGACGGCCAGAGCTGCGGCCATCGGGCTCGCCGCCCCCGCTGCCGCCGGCGCGGCGGAGGGGGACAACGTTCCCGTGAACTCGCAGCCGTTGCGCCGTGCCGTCACCACCGACCGAAGTTGGCGTGCGGGGGCCGCGGGATCGACCGCGTCGGTGAAGGATCCGTCGCTGCGTACCCAGCGGGGATCCGCGCCTGAGGGAACGGTGGTTCCAGCGGGGAGGACGACTTCGCCCTGGGCGATCGTGCCGGTCACCACCGGTCCGTCGGTCAGGCCCTGTGTGAACCACGCGTTGCGGGACTGCGGGTCCGCCGCGCCCGTGACTTGGTGCGGGCCCCGGGTGATGTCGAAGCGGAAGCTCGTCAACTCGACACGGCGGGCGGCTTCCGCAAGGACGGCGCGCGACGACTGGCCGTGGACCGCGGCGTCGCACGAGCCGTGGTCGGACGTCCGCGTCAGTACGACGGTCACCGTGGTGACCACGACCACCACCACCGACACCACAACCGCCACCGCTGGGACGCCGACACCACCGGTCCCGCTACCAACGGCTCCCGCGATCCTCCCGGACAGGCCGGAAGTGGCCTTGCCCATGGCGGTGGAGCCGACCTTGGCCGCCGCGGTGGTGCCCGGGGTCGTGGCGCCGCCTGCCGTGGCCCCGGCGCCGGGGGCGGCTGCCGGGTTCGCCAGTGGCGCTTGCGGAAGCTGACCCCGGCCCGCTGCGTCCACGGCCTCGGCGGCGAAGTGGCGAGCGGCGGCGACTCCACCGGTCGCCGCGCCCGTTCCCCCGATGGCGGTCGCAACGATGGCGCCGCCTCGGCTGAGTCCGCCGGGGCGCGGGGCGAGGCCCAGCACGACCTGGTAGTAGATGTTGCCGTTCTGGACTGCGTTGACTGTGCCGTGGCCGGTTGCCACGGCGACTTGCGTACCGGTGTCGTCCGGCCTGGGCAGCAGAGACCGTACGGTCTCGGTGAACCGGCGCGCCTCTTCCGCTCGTTCGGGGTCATCCGCGAGTGCCGCCGCGATCTCCTGCTGCCACTGCGGCAGCGAGTCGATCAGATAGGCATTCGGGTCCTCGTCCTCCCGCTCGCGACGCAGCGCCTCGGCGGCCCAGGCCTCGACGCGGTCACCGGCCGAACCTTCCTCGTCGTCCAGCAGACCGACGACCTGGTCCCGTGCCTGCGGCCACGCCTCCGTGCCGATGGCTGCGGCGAGATGCTCGGCCGCGTCCACGGCCGGATCCGTGGCCCGCCCGTTCGTGTCGTCGTCACCCTGCGTACCCCAAGCCATGGCTGCCGCTTCCCCCGATGCGCTGCGCCCCGCCTCACTGTCGCGAAGCTAGCAGCCGCAGCATGGTCAGAAACGGGTTCGTGCCAAGGCGGAGCAGCCGATCGGGGCAAGGGCGTGCGCAGGGGCGCGCAGGGGGCGCGTACACCACCCGTCGCGCACCCGCTCAACCCGGCCTAGCCGCCGCTGTCCCCGCGGGCCGCGAAGTCGCCGCCGACGTCGTAGCGGTCGCCGGCGGTGGTCGCCCGGACCGCGTAGTCGTCCTCGCGGGCGTCGCGTCCGCCGCGTGCGTGGTCGTACTGTCCCGCGAAGACCCATTCGCCCCGGGGGACCGTACGACCCTCCTTGAGCACCCAGGTGTAGACGAGGAAGCCGTCGCGTTCGGCCAGCGTGAACGTGAAGTCGGCCTCGGGCAGCGACCGCCAGGCGCCCGTCGAGGACACCCCGCCGGTCTGGGCGATCCTCAACTGCACGGTGAGGGCGGTGAGTTCGGTGGAGGTCTTGAAGGTGACGTTGCTCTGCGCCCAGAAGTCGTTGCTGTGCGGGTCGACCGAGCCGTCCGACCACAGCGGGCCGGCCTCGGTGTCGTCCGTGGCGGGCAGCGGGGCGGAGGGCGGGGAGGTCGCCGGACGGGACGGTGTGGAGCCCGGCCGGTCCCGCTCCGGGGTCCCGCCGCTCGCGCTCGCCGAGGGGAAGGACGCGGGGGGACGGCTGGTCGCCGGTGTCGGGGACACGGCGACCGTCTGCGGGGCGGGGGCGTCGTCGCCGACCACCGAGGCGACGGCGTAGCCGCCGGCCGCGAGCAGCCCGGCGACCGCCGCCGTGGCCCCCGCGATCCGCGCCCAGCCGGCCACCGGGGTACGGGTCGCCCGGTGGCCGGGCCGCTCCTGGCCCGCCATGCCGCGCTCGATGCGGGCCAGGATGCGCGCGCGGTCGGGCTGGTGCGCCCCGGCCGCCTCCCGCAGCCGGGCGCGCAGCTCGTCGTGCACGTCCCGCTGCGTCGTCATCGGTCCCTTCCTCCGGCCTCGCTGGTGCGCGCCATCACCGCGTGCACCCTGTGCGGCGCTCCCTGCGCGCCGAGCAGCTTCTGCAGCTCGGCCACCCCCTTGGACGTCTGGCTCTTCACCGTACCCACCGAGATCCCCAGGGCGAGAGCGGTGTCCTTCTCCGAGAGGTCGAAGGCGTGCCGCAGCACCACGCAGGCCCGCTTGCGGAACGGCAGCCGGCGCAGCGCCGACTGGACGTCCACCACGCCCGCGACGTCGGGGTTCTCCGTCCGCTCCTCGCGCTGGGACCAGAACAGGGAGATCCTGCGCCGCTCGCGCACGGCGCTGCGCACGCGGGTGCGGGCCAGGTTGGCGACGACGCCCCGCGCGTAGGCCACCGGGTGGTCGGCCGCGCGCACCCGGTCCCAGCGGTGCCACAGGGCGAGCAGCGCGTCCGCCGCGAGGTCGTCGGCGGCGTCCGGCTCGCCCGTCAACAGCCGGGCCAGGCGCGACAGTTCCGCGTAGTGGGCTTCGAAGAAGGCGTGGAACTCCACCGAGGCGGCGTCGTCGACGACTGTGCCCACGGGCGACCTCTTCTCGGTGCGGGCGGCGCCGGGCGGGGCGCCTGTGCGCGTCGGGCGGACGGCGGGGGAGGAGGTCCCGGGAAGATCATCGGGACGCGACCCGGAAGCGTAGCAGCGCCCCACGGCGTTGCTCGTACGGGGCTTCGAGCACCGTATGACAGCCCGAACCGCCGCCGGGCGCGCTTGCGCAGATCGGTCCGCCCTACGTGAGCGCCGCCTTCATCATCGCCCGGGCCACCGGGGCCGCCAGGCCGTTGCCGCTCACCTCGGAGCGGGCCGCGTCCGACTGCTCGACCATGACGGCCACGGCCACCTGCTTGTCCCCGGCCGTCGCGTAGGACGTGAACCAGGCGTACGGCGTCTTGCTGTTGTTCTCGCCGTGCTGGGCCGTGCCCGTCTTGCCGCCGACGGTGACGCCGGCGATCCGCGCGTTGGTGCCGGTGCCCTCCTCCACCACCGTCTGCATCGCGGAGCGCAGTTGCGCGGCGGTGCGGGAGCTGACGATGCGGGTGGTCCGCGCGCCGTCGTCGTAGTCCTCCAGGGTGTCGCCGCCGCCGTCGGTGATCCGGTCGACCATGTGCGGCGCCACCAGCTCGCCGTCATGGGCGAGGGCCGCGGAGACCATGGCCATCTGCAGCGGGGTGGCCGTCACGTCGAACTGGCCGATGCCGGTCAGCGCGGTCTGCGCCCGGTCCATGCCCGTGGGGTACACGCTGGTGTACGCCCGCACCGGCACGTCCCGCGTGCTGTCGTTGAAGCCGAACTTCTCGGCCGTCGCCCGCACCTTGTCCTGGCCCAGGTCGACGGCCATCTTCGCGAAGACGGTGTTGCAGGAGTACTGCAGGGCGACCCGGATCGAGGCGTTCGTGCAGGGCGCCGAGGCGCTCTCGTTGCGCAGCGGGGTCACCGTGCCCGGCAGGGTGTAAGGGCTCGGGCTCACGGTCGGCTCGTCGACCGACGAGTACAGCCCGTCCTCCAGCGCGGCCGCCGCGACCACCAGCTTGAACGTCGAGCCCGGCGGCAGCGGCTGGCGCAGGGCTCGGTTGGTCAGCGGCTTGTCCGGGTCGGCGTTCAGCCGCTTCCAGGCGGTGCCCGCGGTGGTGGCGTCGGTCAGCGTCGACGGGTCGTACGACGGCGTCGACACCGCGGCGAGGATCCGGCCGGTCCCCGGGTCGATCGCGACGGCCCCGCCCTTGGTGTCGCCCAGCGCGTCGTACGCCGCCTCCTGCACGTCCGGGTCGATGGTCGTGACCACGTTGCCCGGATCGGCCCGCTCGTTCGTGAGGGTGTCCAGCACGGTCTTCAGCCGCGTGTCGGTGCCGCTGAGCAGGTCGGCGTAGATGCCCTCCAGCTGGGTCGGCGCGTACGCCTGCGAGGCGTAGCCCGTCACCGCCGCGTACAGCGGGCCGTTCGTGTACGTGCGTCTGTACCGCAGGTCGCTGCCCTCGGTGACCGCCGAGCCGGTGACCGCCCGGCCGGCCACGACGATGTTCCCGAGCGGCTCCGCGTACGTCTGGATCGCGTTGCGCCGGTTGTGCTGGTCGTCCGCCAGTGCCCGGCCTTCGTAGAACTGCACCCAGGTCGCCCGGACCAGCAGGGCGAACACCAGGAGCAGGGTGAAGAGCGAGGCACGCCTGATCGTCTTGTTCATCGCACGCGGAAGGACGAACGGAATGGGAGCAGACGTTCCCCGGCGCCCGGATTCTCATCGGACGTTCATGAAACGGCCGGTGTGTCCGGTCCGGCAGGCAGGCGTCCAGCCGGTGTGCCGCGACAGGAGATGAGTCACTATACCGGTTCAATAACAAGGCCCATCAGGGGCGGTTCCTCATCCGTTCGCGAAGTTAGCGTACGGCCGTGGACGTATTGCAACCGATCATCAAGCCCTATCACTGGGGTTCGCGCGACGCGCTGGCCCGTCTGCAGGGCCGGGACGTTCCCGCGGCCGGCCCCGAGGCCGAGCTGTGGATGGGCGCGCACCCGGCCGGCCCCTCGGGCCTGACCCGGGACGGGCGGCGGACCACCCTCCAGGACCTCGTCGCCGCGGACCCCGAACGGGAGCTCGGGGCCCCGTGCGCCCGTCGGTTCGGCGGCCGCCTGCCCTTCCTGCTGAAGATCCTCGCGGCCGACCGGCCCCTGTCCGTCCAGGTGCACCCCGACCGGCAGCAGGCGCGCTCCGGCTTCGCCGCCCAGACCGCGACCCCCGGGCGGCGGGTCTACGCCGACGACTGGCCGAAGCCGGAACTGCTCCACGCCTTGACCGCGTTCGAGGTGCTGGCGGGCTTCCGCAGTCGTGCCGAGGCCGTCGAGGTGTACGACGGGCTCGGCGTCCCCGCCCTCGCGCCTGTCGTGGCCGTCCTGCGGACGGGCGACGGCGCCGACGCCCTGCGCGAGGCGCTGCGCACCGTGCTGAACTGGCCCTCCGGTGACCGCCGCTCCCTGGTGTCTGCGGTGGTGGCGGCGAGCGCGCGGCTGGGCGCCTCCCCGGGGCCGTACGCCGCCGCCTACGCCACGGTGGCCGGCATGGCCCGGCACCATCCCGGCGACCTGGGACTCGTCGCCTCCCTGCTGCTGCGGCACCAGGTGCTGGAGCCGGGCGCCACGCTGTACATGCCGCCCGGTGGCCTGCACGCCTATGTGCGCGGAGTCGGCGTCGAACTGCTGGCCAACTCCGACAACGTGCTCCGTGCGGGCCTGACCGGCAAGGAGGTCGACGTCCCGGAACTGCTGCGGATCACCGACCCGGGCGCCCGGGTCGCCCTGGTGGCACCGCGGGCCCTCGGCGGTCCCGGACGTACCTGGGCCTACGACTGCCCCGTGGAGGAGTTCGCGCTGCACCGGACCGCACTGGGTGCGGCACCCCGGCCGGTGGTGCCGACGGCGGGTCCCCGCATCGTCCTGTGCCTGGACGGAACGGCGCGGCTGGGCACGCCGGACGGTGAGGAGGTCCTGCTGCGCTCCGGGGCCTCCTGCTTCCTGTCCGCCGCGGACGAGGGGGTGACGGCGCAGGGGGACGGCACGCTCTTCGTGGCGTCCCCGGGACGGCCCTGCTCCACCGGGCCGGTCGGTCCGAGCGCGCCCCGCCCCCATCAGTGAGACAACGTTGTCAGATCGGCCGAGGAGGACTCGTGCCGGCATCCGGAGAGGAATGAGCACACCCATGTACGCAGCTCTCGACATAGGCGGCACCAAGATCGCCGGGGCGCTCGTCGACGAAGCGGGCTCCGTCGTCCGCAGGGTCGAACTACCCACCCCTGCGAAGGAGTCGGAGGCTCGGCTGGTGAGCACCCTGGACGCGGTGATCGACGCACTGGCGGTCGAGCCGGCCTGGTCGGCCGTCCGGGGGCTGGGTATCGCCAGCGCGGGGCCGGTGGACACGGCGGCCGGCACGGTCAGCCCGGTGAACATTCCGGCGTGGCGGGAGTTCCCGCTGGTCGAGAGCGTCCGCTCCCACCACGCGCTGCCCGGGACCATCGAGCCGGTGCTCCTGGGGGACGCCGTGGCGGTGGCCGCCGCCGAGCACTGGCGCGGCGCCGCCCGGGGCGTGGACAACGCGCTGTGCATGGTCGTCTCCACCGGCGTGGGAGGCGGCTTCGTGCTCGGTGGAAGGCTGTACCCGGGCCCGTCGGGCAACGCCGGCCACATCGGCCACATCTCCGTGGAGCTGGACGGGCCGCCCTGCGCGTGCGGGGCGCGCGGGTGCCTGGAGGCTTACGCCAGCGGGACCGCCATCGCCCGGCACGCCCAGCGGGCCGGCTGGGCGCCGCCGGCCGGAGTGCCGGCCACCGCCGCCGCCGTGGCGGTGGCCGCGCGCGAGGGCGACGAACGGGCCCTGGCCGCGTACGACCGGTCCGCCAGGGCCCTGGCTGCCGCGATCGCGGGCAGCGCCACGCTGCTCGAGATCGAGGTCGCGGTCATCGGCGGGGGCGTCGCGCAGGCGGGCGACACGCTGTTCACGCCGCTGAGGCGGCACTTGAGGACGTACGCGACGCTCGACTTCGCCCGCCGGGTCGAGGTGCGGCCCGCGGCCCTGGCGCAGGACGCGGGCCTCGTCGGCGCGGCGTCCGCGGCCCGCCGGCAGGCCGCGGTGGCCGGCGCCGCGACCTGACGAGCCGCACCGTCGTCGACGCGTCGGACGCGCCCCGGGCGCCGCCAGCCCGGGGAACTCCCTTCGACCGAAGGCGCGCACCGCGCACTCGGTTTCTCCGGCATGCCCTCTCGCGGCCGCAGATGTCACCGGACCGGTTACTTAACCGGTTCTGTCAAAAGGATTGCCCGGCATCCGGAAACGCCCCTAACCTCGGCGTTGCGAACGGGCAGGAATGCGTTCAGCGCAGTGAGCCCGCCGTCCGCACCGGTCGGAGGCCGTACGCGTACGCACGGGACCCATCCGCACCCGACCGGGCACCGAGAGCCGTTCACGGAAGGCGGCGGCGCACCACCCTGCCCCACCGCGCCGCGCACGGTTGCCACCGCGCGGCAGACGACCACAGGGACCCGAGCGGGCCGGCACGGCCCCACAGGACCGCCGTGCCGCCCCTCGACCGAGCCGGGAGCGAACATCAATGAGAAGAACACTGGCCGCGGCCACGGGCGCCGTCCTCGCCGTGTGTGCCGCTTTCCTCGCGGGCGCGCCCCAGGCCCAGGCCGCGGGCACGACTGCCGGGTTCCACGTGCAGGACGGCAGACTCCTGGACGCCAACGGCAAGGACTTCGTCCTGCGGGGCGTCAACCACGCGCACACCTGGTACCCGGACCGCACCACCCAGGCGCTGAAGGACATCAAGGCCCAGGGCGCCAACTCCGTGCGCGTGGTCCTCGCCACCGGTGACCAGTGGACCAGGAACGACACGGCCGACGTCGCCGACGTCGTCAGCCAGTGCAAGGCGAACCGCCTCGTCTGCATCCTGGAGGCCCACGACACCACCGGCTACGGCGAAGCGGGTGCCGCCGCGCCGCTGTCCAAGGCCGTGGACTACTGGCTCGGCGTCAAGAGCGCCCTCGTCGGCCAGGAGAAGTACGTCCTGGTGAACATCGGCAACGAGCCGTACGGGAACACCGGTTACAGCGCCTGGACCGCCGACACCAAGACCGCCATCGGCCGGCTGCGCGCCGGCGGGATCGACCACACGCTCCTGGTCGACGCGCCCAACTGGGGCCAGGACTGGTCCTTCACCATGCGGGACAACGCAGCCGGCGTCTTCGCCGCCGACCCCGACCGCAACACCGTCTTCGACATCCACATGTACGGCGTGTACGACACCGCGGCCGAGGTCGGCGACTACGTCGGCCACTTCGTCTCGGCCGGACTCCCGCTCGTCATCGGCGAGTTCGGCAACATGCACTCCGACGGCGACCCCGACGAGGACGCCATCATGGCCACGGCCCAGGCGCGGGGCATCGGCTACCTGGGCTGGTCCTGGAGCGGCAACGGCGGCGGGGTCGAGTACCTCGACCTCGTGCAGGGCTTCGACGCCGCCCGGACGACCGCCTGGGGACAGCGCCTCTTCAACGGCGCCGACGGCATCAAGGCCACCGCCAAGGAAGCCTCCGTCTTCTCCGACGGCGGCAACAACGGCGGCGACACGACCGCGCCCACCGCCCCCGGCACACCGACCGCCTCCGACACCACCGCGAGCAGCATCCGCCTGAGCTGGCCGGCCGCCACCGACGACACGGGGGTGACCGGTTACGACGTCGTCCGCGTCAGCGGGTCCACGGAGACGGTCGTCGCCACCTCCACCACGACCGGTGCCACCGTCACCGGGCTGAGCGCGAACACCACCTACACCTTCGCCGTGTACGCCCGCGACGCCGCCGGCAACCGCTCGTCCCGCTCGGCCACGGTGACCGCAGCCACCCGTCCGGGCAGCACCACCGGCCCGTGCTCCGTCAGCTACCGGCTGAGCGACTGGGGCAGCAGCTTCAACGCCGACGTCACCGTCCGCAACACCTCCGCGCAGGCCGTCGACGGCTGGACCCTCGACTTCTCCTTCCCCGCGGCCCAGCGGATCAACTCCGTCTGGAACGCCAGGGCCACCCAGAGCGGGAGCCTGGTCCACGTCACCAACGAGTCCTGGACGAAGACGATCCCGGCGGCCGGCTCGGTCAGCTTCGGGTTCAACGCCTCCTCCACACCCGGGACCAACGGCGTCCCCGCCTCCTTCGTCCTCAACGGCACCACCTGCACCGTCTCCTGAACCGCACCGGTCGCCGCCACCCCGTCGAGGGTGGCGGCGGCCGACGCGGTGTGCGTCGGACACCCCGGGGGTGTCCCCTAGCCGCGCGGCGGAGCCGTCGACGCGCGCGGTACGAGGGACGGAGTGGCCACCGGCCGGGAGACGACGTCCTGCCCGGCGATGACGTCGAACAGCACCCGCGTGACCTGCGCGCCGAACCCGTGCACGTCGTGGCTCATCGCCGACAGCGTCGGATGGGTGAGCCGGCACAGCTGTGAGTCGTCCCAGGCGAGCAGCGACAGCTCGTCCGGCACCGAGACGCCCATCTCGGCGGCCACGCCCAGCCCGGCGACGGCCATCAGGTCGTTGTCGTAGACGATCGCCGTGGGCCGGTCCGCCGACAGCAGCAGGGACCGGGTGGCGCGGGCGCCCTCCTCGCCGGAGAAGCCGGTCTCCACGTGCGGACGGCCGTCCAGGCCCAGGGCCGCCATCGTCTCCTCGAACGCCTTCGCCCGGATGACGCTGTGCCCCAGCCCGGCCGGTCCCCCCACGCGGGCGATCCGCCGGTGGCCCAGAGCGGCGAGGTAGCGCACCGCTTCGGCCACGGCGACGGCGTCGTCGGTCCACACCGAGGGGAAGCCGCCCGTGAGGGTCGGGTGACCCACCGCCACGGCGGGCAGCCCCAGCTCGCGGAGCGGACCGACCCGGGGGTCCTCCTGGTGGAAGTCGACCAGGATCGACCCGGCGATCTGACGCTCCCGCCACCAGGACTGCTGGAGCCGGGTCTCCTCTTCGAGCGATCCCACCAGGCGCAGCAGCAGGGAGCAGTTGCGTTCGGCCAGCACGCTCTCGATGCCGGAGATGAACTCCATGTAGAAGGGTTCGAGGCCCAGCAGCCGGGCGGGCCGGCAGATCGCCAGCCCGATCGTGTCGACCGACTGGCGTGACAGGCTCCGCGCCGAGGAGTTCGGCGCCCACCCCAGTTGCCGGGCCGCGGCGAAGATGCGGGCACGGGTGGCCTCGGAGACGCCCGGCTTGTCGTTGAACGCGAGCGAGACCGCGCCCTTGGAGACACCAGCCGCTGCGGCGACGTCCTTGATCGTCACCCGCTCGGTCGGTGTGCTCACGCCGGTTCCACGCAGAAGAGCGCCGCCTGCACGGCGTTGGCACCGATCTCGGCCGCACCCCGGACCCGCAGCCGGACGCTCTCGCCGGGCAGCAAGGTCCGCAGGCCCGCGTCACATGTGGCGTCGGGGCCGAGCCGGTCGGCCTGGAGGAGGAGGTCGCGTACCAGGGTTCGTGCTGTCACCACGACGTCGACACTACCCGCCTCGTCGTCGGCCCGGGACCGCACGACGACGTCGTAGCGGGGTGCCGGGTAGGCGAAGTCCAGGTCGGGGACGGGGAAGTACAGGGCGCGCAGTCCGTCGGCGTCCGCGACCAGGAACTCCTTCGCCGACGTCGCGTCCGGGAGGAGGCCGTGCGGGACGACGACGCGGGCGACGGAGTGCGGGGCCGCCGCCGCGTCGAGTCCCGCGCTGCCGAGGACGGTGCCGTCCGCCGTCAGCCGCCGCAGGACGAGGTGCGGGTGCCAGGCCTCGCCGGACTGGTTGACCACGGCGATGACCAGGTGCCCGACGGGGGCCTCCGGGTCCTCCTGGACGCTGAGGAGGCGGTCCGCGTACACCCGGCGCAGCTCGTGGTAGAGCGGCTTGAGCCGGCCGTCGCCGTCGACGGCCGCCCAGGAGCTGACCGGCCAGCAGTCGTTCAGCTGCCAGACGACGGTGCCCGCGCACACGGGCCAGTGGGAGCGCCAGTGCTCGATGCCGGCGGCCACGGCCCGGGCCTGCACCACCTGCGCGAGGTAGTGCCAGCGGTCGAAGTCACCGTCGGGGAGGGCGAAGTGGCGGGCGATCCCCCGGTCGAGCTTGCCGTTGCCGTCCTCGGCCTTCTGGTGGTGCAGCATCCCGGGGGAGCCGGGGGCCAGGTCCTCGCCGGGGAGCGCGCGGCGCAGGGTGGCCACGGCGGGCGGCGCCTGCCAGCCGAACTCGGCGACGAACCGGGGCACGCTGTCGCGGTACCCGGCGTAGTCCCGCCGGTTCCACACCTCCCAGGAGTGGTGGGTGCCGTGCGCCGGGTCGTTGGGGTGGTGCTCCCAGGAACCGGACCACGGGCTGCCCGCGGTGTAGGGACGGGTGGGGTCGAGTTCGGCGACGACGCGGGGCAGGAGGTCCAGGTAGTAGCCGCCGCCCCAGGAGTCGCCGGCCAGCGCGGGCTCCCACTCCCAGTCCTTGAAGCCCCACAGGTTCTCGTTGTTGCCGTTCCACAGCACCAGCGACGGGTGCGGCATGAGGCGGACGACGTTGTCGCGCGCCTCGGCCTCCACCTCGCCGCGCAGCGGCTGCTCCTCGGGGTAGGCGGCGCAGGCGAACAGGAAGTCCTGCCAGACCATGAGGCCGAGTTCGTCGCAGGCGTCGTAGAAGGCCTCGTCCTCGTAGATGCCGCCGCCCCAGACCCGCACCAGGTCCACGCCCGCCCCGGCCGCCTGGCGCAACCGGGTGCGGTACCGCTCGGGGGTGACGCGGGAGGGGAAGACGTCGTCGGGGATCCAGTTCACGCCGCGCGTGAAGAGGCGCACGCCGTTGACCACGAAGGTGAACCCGCTGCCGTGCGCGTCGGGGGAACGGTCGACGTGGACCGTGCGGAAGCCGATCCGCCGCCGCCAGGAGTCCAGCGGCCGGCCCTCGCCGTCCTCGAGCACCAGGTCGAGCCCGTACAGCGGCTGCTCCCCGTGTCCGCGGGGCCACCACAGGGAGACGTCGGGCACCTCCAGGGTGACGACGGCGCGATCACCCTCCACCTCCGCACGCGCCTGCCTGCCCGCGACCGAGGCGCGCAGGGCCAGGCTGCGGCCGGCGGCTGAGGCCGTGCGCTCCAGGCCCACGTGGATCTCCACGCGCCCGGTGCCGTCGGTGACGGTCACCAGCGGCCGCACGTCCGACAGACGGGCCGTCGACCACCGCTCCAGCCGGACCGGCCGCCACATGCCGGCGGTGACCAGGGTCGGCCCCCAGTCCCAGCCGAAGCTGCACGCCATCTTGCGGATGTACTGGAAGGGCTCGGGATACACGTTGGGCCGCTCACCGGTCAGCTCCCGCACGGCGTCGGCCTCGTCGTAGGCGGACGCGAACCGCACGTCGAGCGTTCCGGCGGCGCCGGTCACGTCGAAGCGGTAGCTGCGGTGCATGTTGCGCGTGCGCCCCAGCTCGCGACCGTCCACCGTGATCACGGCCGCGGTGTCGAGGCCGTCGAAGACCAGGTCGGTGCGCTCGTGGCCGTCGCTCTCCGTGTCCCGCGGGTCCAGCGGGCGGCTGTACGTCCACGCCCGGCGGCCCACCCACGCGACGTCCATCTCGTTGAGTCCGAGGTACGGATCGGGGATCACACCCGCGGCCAGGAGATCGGTGTGCACGCAGCCGGGCACCTGCGCGGGCAGGCGCGCCCCGTCGTGCTGGAGAGTCCACTCCCCGGTGAGCTGGATGACGTCCTTCATGTGCGGCTCCTCATGGCGGCCGGCCTGGTGCGTACGACGCTGGTCGGGCAAGAACGCCCCCAACCTAACCCGCGTTGATTAACCGGTCTAGACCCCGCCATGAATCGTGGCCGGACCACACGATGCAGGTAGGAGGCTTGATCTGCTGCCCGACGGCGGATCCGGGTAACGATTATGTATCGCGGCCAACTCAGTAGCTTTACCGGTTCATGAGTGGCTGACATAGTGCCGATCAGCCAGGCAGCCCGAGCCGTAATCCACAGAGGGAGTTGGGCACATGGGTAGGAAGATCCTCGGCACCGCACTGCTGACGACCACCGCACTGCTGGCCGTCGCGGGGTGCGGCGGGGGCGGGACGGGCAGCTCGGACGAGACCGCCGCGCCACCGCTGAACGCGACCAGCGTCAGCGGAACCATCAAGGTGCTGACCAACCGCACCGACCTCGTGCAGGACGGCACGATGAAGAAGTACGCGGCTGCCTTCGGCAAGGAGTACCCCAAGGTCAAGGTGGAGTTCGAGGGCATCACCGACTACGAGGGGGAGGTGAAGATCCGTATGAACACCGACAAGTACGGTGACGTCCTGCTGATCCCCGCGGCGGTCGCCAAGGGTGACTACCCGAAGTTCTTCGCGCCCCTCGGCTCCACCGGGACGATGGAGCAGAAGTACCGCTTCACCGACAAGACCGACGTCGACGGCCGGACGTACGGCATCGCCAACTTCGGCACCGCCAACGGCGTGGTCTACAACGAGGCCCTGTGGAAGCGGGCCGGCATCACCGAGTGGCCGACGAGCCCGCAGGAGTTCCTCGCCGACCTCAAGACGGTGAAGGACAGGACCGGGGCCACCTACTACACGAACTTCAAGGACGGCTGGCCGCTCGTCAGCCCCTTCACCAACAGCATCGGCTCGGTCAGCTGCGACGCCAAGGCCTCCGACAACCTGGCCATCACCGACAAGCCCTGGGGCGCCGGCACGGACCTCAACGTGATCGACACCCTCCTGTACGACATCGTCCACGACAAGCTCGCCGAGAAGGACCCGAGCACCACCAACTGGGAGAACTCCAAGAGCCTCCTGGCCAAGGGCAAGATCAGCAGCATGGTCCTGGGCTCCTGGGCGATCACGCAGATGCAGGACGCCGCGAAGAAGGCCGGCGCCGGGGCCGACTCGATCGGTTTCATGCCCTTCCCCGTGCAGAAGAGCGGCACGTACTGCTCCACCCTGCTGTCCGACTACCAGCAGGCCGTGAACATCCACTCCACGCACAAGGCCGCCGCCCGGGCCTGGATCGACTGGTTCACGGAGAAGTCCGGCTTCTCCGAGGCGCAGGGCGCGGTCTCGGCCCTGCGCTCCGCCCCCCTGCCCGCAACGCTCAAGGAATTCGTTGATAACGATGTCACCCTGGTGGAACGGTCCGAGGCCGACACCGCAGAGGTGAACGCCATCGACAACGCCTCGGAGATCGGGCTGAACAAGCAGGACTACCGGCAGAAGCTGATCGACATCGCCCGGGGCGCGCAGAGCGGCTCCCTCGAGGACTACTTCGCCGACCTGAACAAGCGGTGGGCCGACGCCAAGCAGACCGCCGGCTCCTGAACCGGCCGCGCCACCGGGCTCCCGGCCCCACGCCCGACGGCCGGGCGAACGGCGAGCCCGGTGGGCCGACCGACGAGCGCTGTCCGCGGACGACGAAAGGCCCCGCCATGACCGACTCCACCCGCACCGCACCACCGCCCGACCCGCTCACCGGGCCGCCCCCCGCCCACCGTCCCCGGCACCGCCCGGCCGACGGGCGCTCCCGGCGCCGCTCCTGGCAGGACCACCCGCTGCGCCGCGCCACTCCGTGGCTGTTCCTGCTGGTACCGCTCGCCCTGCTGATCACGTTCACGTACGTGCCGGTGGGCAACATGGTCTACTACAGCTTCACCGACTGGGACGGCGTCAGCCCCGACCGCTCCTTCGTCGGCGGTGACAACTACGAGGAACTGTTCACCCGGCCCGAGCTCTTCCGCGTCTTCGCGGTCGGCCTGTACTACCTGGCGGCGTCCGTCGTGCAGATCGCCGCCGCGTTGTACTTCGCGACGATCCTCAGTTTCGACCTGCGGCTGCGCAACCTGTTCAAGGGCATCCTGTTCTTCCCCTACCTGATCAACGGGGTCGCGATCGGCTTCGTCTTCCTCTACTTCTTCCAGGACGGCGGCACCCTGGACTCCGTCCTGTCCCTCCTCGGCACCGACGGCGACCACGCCTGGCTCGGTGATCCGCAGTCCGCCAACACCGCCCTGGCCGGGGTCTCGGTGTGGCGCTTCACCGGGCTGAACTTCGTGCTGTTCCTCGGTGCGATCCAGTCCATCCCCGGTGAGCTGTACGAAGCCGCGCAGATCGACGGCGCCACCCGTTGGCAGCAGTTCCGCCACCTGATCGCCCCTGGCATCCGGCCGGTGCTCAGCCTCAGCGTCATCCTCGCGATCTCCGGCTCCCTGTCGGTGTTCGAGATCCCGTTCATCATGACCGGCGGCGCGACCGGCACCCAGACCTTCGTCATCCAGACGGTCAAGCTCGCCTTCCAGTTCAACAAGACCGGCCTGGCCTCGGCCTGCGCCGTCGTGCTGCTGCTCATCATCCTGGCCGTCACCTGGGTCCAGCGGCGCCTGGTGCCCGACGAGAAGGTGGACCTCGTATGACCGCCCCTGCCCGCACCTCCGTCCCCGCGCGCACGTCCGCCCCCGTCGACGACCGGCCGGCCCGGCGCAGGCCCCCACGCGTCAGCACCGTCCTGACCTACGCGTCGCTGGTGGCCGCCTCACTCGTGGTGCTCGTGCCGCTCCTGGTCGTCTTCCTCACCTCGCTGAAGACGTCGGACGAAGTCGCCGACGGCACCGACGTGCTGGGCCTGCCCCACGACTGGCTGAACTTCTCCAACTACGGCACTGCCTTCACCGACGGCCACATGCTCATGGCCTTCGGGAACACGGCGTTCATCCTGCTGTTCTCGATCACCGGCACCGTGGTGATCGGCTCCATGGCCGCCTACGCCATCGACCGCTTCGAGTTCCGCTTCAAGAAGGCCGTCATGGCCCTGTTCCTGATCGCGACCCTGGTGCCCGGCGTCACCACGCAGGTGGCGACCTTCCAGGTCATCAACAGCTTCGGCCTGATCGACACCCGCTGGGCCCCGATCCTGCTCTACATGGGCACGGACATCGTCTCGATCTACATCTTCCTGCAGTTCATCCGGGGCATCCCCAGGTCCCTGGACGAGGCCGCACGCCTGGACGGGGCCAACGCGTTCACGATCTACCGGAAGATCATTTTCCCGATGCTGAAGCCGGCGATCGCGACCGTGGTCATCATCAAGGGCATCACCACCTACAACGACTTCTACATCCCCTTCCTGTACATGCCCTCGGAGGACCTCGGCACCATCTCCACCGCCCTCTTCCGGTTCAAGGGCCCCTACGGCGCGCACTGGGAGACCATTTCGGCGGGAGCGATCCTGGTCATCCTGCCGACCCTGCTGGTCTTCCTCTTCCTGCAGCGCTACATCTACAACGGCTTCACCCGGGGGGCGACCAAGTAGGTCCCGGCCGGCGGGCGTCAGTCCAGGACGAGCACGAACTCGTCGGTCTGCGCGCCGCGCGCCTCGGCGTACCCGGAGGCCGTGGCGGTCACCCGGAACCCGCACTTCTCCAGCACCCGCAGCGACCCGGTGTTGTCCGTGGCGGTGCGGGCGTACAGCGGGCGCTCGGTGACCTCGGCGAGCAGGGCCCGCAGGGCGCTCGTGGCGATGCCGCGCCCCCAGTACGCCCGGTCCAGCCAGTAGGTGACCTCGCGCTCGCCGGGCGCGCCGTAGACCGCGGCGCTGCCGACCACGTCCCCGTCGGCCAGGACCGTGCGCGTGACGGCGTCGGAGGCGCGGATGCGCACCCACCGCGCCTCGAAGGCGTCCCGGTCGGCCGGGTCCTTCGGGGTGAAGGCCGCCATGCGCAGGGCCTCGGGGTCGTTCGTCTGCCGGAAGAACACCGGCAGGTCGCTGTCGTGCACCGGACGAAGGGCGATCTCCATGCCCCGAGCCTACGAGAGGGCACCGACAACGGGCGGGGCACGGCGGGAGCGGGCGCGGACCCGGGCGGGAGCGCGCCCGTGCGCTCAGAGCCTGCGCGTCGCGAGGGTCAGCCGGTCGCGGGCGTCGAACAGGGCGTCCTTGACCATCTGCTCGTGCGCCGGGGTCAGCCGGGCCACCGGCACGGAGCAGCTGATCGCGTCGCGGGCCGGCGTGCGGTAGGGGATCGCCACGCCGAAGCAGCGCAGCCCCAGGGTGTTCTCCTCGCGGTCGACGGCGAAGCCCTGCTCGCGGACCTGGTGCAGTTCCTCGATGAGCTTCTCGCGGTCCGTGATCGTGTTCTCGGTGAGCGCGGGCAGCGTCTCCGGGAGCAGCTTGCGCACCTGCTCGTCGGTGTAGCTCGCGAGGATCGCCTTGCCCAGCGAGGTGGAGTGGGCGGGCAGCCGGCGGCCGACGCGGGTGAAGGGCCGCAGGTAGTGCTGGGACTGCCGGGTGGCGAGGTAGACGACGTTGGTGCCGTCCAGCCGGGCCAGGTGGATGGTCTCGGTGGTGTCGTCGGACAGCCGGTCCAGGGTCGGGCGGGCCGCCGCGACCACCTCGTCGCCGTCGATGTAGGAGGTGCCGACCAGCAGCGCCCGCACGCCGATGCCGTACCGGGTGCCGGTCGCGTCGGTCTCCACCCAGCCCAGCTCGACCAGGGTGCGCAGCAGCATGTACAGGCTGGACTTGGGATAGCCGACGGCCTCCTGGACCGACGCCAGGGAGTGCATGCCGGGCCGCCCGGCGAAGTACTCGAGCAGTTCGACCGTCCGCACCGCGGACTTGACCTGGGACCCGCCCCCCGTCTCGCCTGCCGACATCGCCCTTGACCCCTTCGTTCGACGAGAAATAGTCTCCACAGCATTCACCATCAGAGACAGCGTTCAGTATATCGAACAGTCCTGGTGGCTGACGTACACACTGCGGCATTGCCTGCGGCATCGATGTGGAAGGGACCCGCTGTGGCAGCACCAGTCTGGAGTGTCGACCCCCGTACCGGGAAGCAGCGCGAGCAGGTTGCGGTGGAGGCCACGGCCCAGGAGGTGGACGCCGCCGTCCGGGCCGCCCACGAGGTGCGCGGCTCCCTCGCCGACCGCGCCGTGCGCGCCGCCTTCCTGCGCGGCGCCGCCGACGCGCTGGAGGCGGCCCGGGACGGCCTCGTGGAGACCGCCGACGCGGAGACCGCGCTCGGCCCGGTCCGGCTGACCGGCGAACTCGCCCGCACCTGCTACCAGCTGCGCGCCTTCGCGGACATCGTGGACGAGGGCGCCTTCCTCGGCGTCGTCATCGACCACCCCGACGACACCGCCACCCCGCCCGTCCCGGACCTGCGGCGCTACAAGGTGCCGCTCGGCGTCGTCGCCGTGTACTCCGCCTCCAACTTCCCGTTCGCGTTCTCCGTCGCCGGCGGTGACACGGCGAGCGCCCTCGCGGCCGGCTGCCCGGTCGTCGTCAAGGCGCACCCGGACCACCCGGGCCTGTCCGAGCTGGTCGCCAAGGTGCTGCGCCGGGCCGCCCGCGAACAGGGCGTCCCCGACGCGGTGGTGGGCCTGGTGCACGGCTTCGAGGCCGGCCTGGAGCTGATCCGCCACCCGCTGGTCGCGGCGGCCGGCTTCACCGGCTCGGTCAAGGGCGGCCGCGCCCTGTTCGACGCGGCGGCCGCGCGGCCGGTGCCGATCCCCTTCCACGGCGAACTCGGTTCGCTCAACCCGGTGGTGGTCACCGAGGCGGCCGCCGCCGAGCGCGCCGAGGCGATCGGCGCCGGGCTGGCCGGTTCCATGACGCTGGGCGTCGGGCAGTTCTGCGTGAAGCCGGGCCTGGTGCTGGTGCCGTCGGGCGCGGCGGGCGACGGACTGGTCAAGTCCCTCACCGACGCGGTCAGCGACACCGACACGGGGGTCCTGCTCGACCACCGCATGCGCGACAACTTCCTCGCCGGGATCGCCGAGCGCACGCAGCTGCCCGACGTCCAGTCGCCGGTGACGCCCGGCGCGGGCGGCGAGCACACGGTGAGCGCGGGCTTCCTGACGGTGCCGGCCGGGAAGCTGGCCGACGAGGGCGAGCACGACGTCCTGCTGGAGGAGTGCTTCGGCCCGGTGACCGTCGTCGCGCGCTACGACGACGAGGCCGAGGCGCGGGCCGTGCTGTCCCGGCTGCCCGGCAACCTCACCGCGACCGTCCACCTCTCCACCGAGGAGGCCGAGGGGCGGGGCCGCGGGGCGGAGATCCTGGCGGAGCTGACCCCGCTGGCCGGGCGCGTGCTGGTGAACGGCTGGCCGACCGGTGTCGCCGTCGCGCCCGCGCAGCACCACGGCGGGCCCTACCCCGCCACGACGTCCACGTCCACCTCCGTGGGCGGCACGGCGATCGAGCGCTGGCTGCGGCCGGTCGCCTACCAGAACGCGCCGGAGGCCCTGCTGCCGCCCGAGCTGCGCGACGACAACCCGCTCGGCCTGCCGCGGCGCTTCAACGGCCGCCTCGAACACTGAGCCACCCCCCGGCAACCGACCCGGGCCGGCGGACTGGAAAACTCGCCCCCATGGACGTCGAACTCCCCGAACTCCCCTTCTCGTTGCGCACCTACGGACCCGACGGGCACTGGTCCTACGAGGACGGTGTGCTCACCGGCTGGGCCGGGGCCCGGCAGGACCGGTTCGTGACACCCACCGGGGAGGCGCTGGAGCCCGCCTCCGACGCCCCCCGGCTGCTGGGGGCGCCGGAGGGCGACTTCCAGCTGATCGCGCGGGTCACCGTGGGGTTCAACTCCTCCTTCGACGCGGGCGTGTTGTACGTCCACGTCGGCGAGCGGGCCTGGGCCAAGCTGTGCCTGGAGTACTCCCCGGACGTGCCCACCGTCTGCACGGTGGTCACCCGGGGCCACTCCGACGACGCCAACTCCTTCACCGTGGAGGGAAGTTCGGTCTGGCTGCGGGTCAGCAGGACCGGGCGGGCGTTCGCCTTCCACGCTTCCCGGGACGGCCGGCGCTGGGTGTTCGTCCGGCTGTTCACCCTCGGCGACGAGAAGGAGACCGGGGCGGCCCTGGTCGGCTTCATGACGCAGGCGCCGCTGGGCGAGGGCTGCGTCGTGACGTACGACCACCTGGAGTTCAGGGACGCGTGGCCGGACGACCTGCGAGACGGAAGCTGAACGCGCCCGTCACCGCGAGCAGGACGGCCGCGACCGCGAGGCTCAGCCGCATCCCCGTGGCGAACCCGTCCGCGACCAGCGTGCCGAACACCGCGATGCCCAGACCGCCCGCCACCTGACGCGCCGCGTTGAGCACCCCGGCCGCCAGTCCCGCCCGCTCGGCCGGGACGGCGTCCATCATCGCGGCCGTCAGCGGCGGCACGGTCAGCGCGCAGCCCAGCGCCAGCGGCACCAGCTCCACGGCCACCAGCGGCGCGGGCGTGTCCGCGCCGACGGACAGCAGCAGGAGCAGCCCGGCGACCGCCACCCACTGGCCCACCACCATCGGCAGCCGTGGCCCGAACCGCCCCGCGAGCTTGCCCGCCACCACGTTCGTCACCGCGATCAGGCCCGTCATCGGCAGGAACGCCAGCCCCGCCGCGAGCGGCCCGAGCCCGCGCACCTGCTGGAAGTACAGCGAGAAGACGAACACCACGCTGTAGAAGGCGACGCTCACCGCCGCGCCCGTCGCGACCGCCACGGCCACCGTCCGGTCCCGGAACAGACCGAGCGGCACCACCGGGTGCGGCCCGCGGGCCTCCACGCGGAAGAACACCACCCCCGCCACGACGGCCACCGCGAGCGCCACCGCGCCCGTCGCCCCGCGCTCGATCACCGCGAAGGTCAGTGCGGTCAGCGCCACCACCGCCGTCACCTGCCCCGGCAGGTCCAGCGGCGCCGGACGGCGCTCGGAGCGCGGGGCGCGCAGGAGCAGCAGCAGGATCGCCGCGCCCACTGGCAGGTTGACGAAGAAGATCGCCCGCCAGTCCCACGCCGAGGTCAGCACCCCGCCGGCCACCGGCCCCAGCGCCACCGCCGCCGAACCGCCCGCCGCCCAGGCGGCCACCGCCCGCGCCCGCCGCGCCGGATCGGGGTAGGCCTGCCGCACCAGCGCCAGCGAGGCCGGCAGCACCACGGCCGCCGCCACGCCCTGCACCACCCGCGCGCCGATCAGCGACGGCAGGCCCGGCGCCAGCCCGCAGGCGGCCGAGGCGAGCGTGAACACCGCCGTGCCCAGGGCGTACGCCCGGCTCGCGCCCGCCCGGTCGGAGAAGGCGCCGGTGGACAGCATCAGCGCCGCGAAGGCGAGCGTGTAGGCGTCGACCACCCACTGCAGCCCGGACATCCCGCCCCCGAGGGAGGAACCGATCGCGGGCAGCGCCACGTTCACCACGGACGCGTCGAGGCAGACCAGGGTGAAGCCGAGCAGCCCGGCGGTCAGGGCGAGGGCCGGCGAGGAACGCCCTGGAGGCGCCAACTCCGCCTGATCGGCGCTGCGTTCGTCTTCGTCGAGGGTGGGGTTCGTCGTCATGCGTCCATGCTCCGCAGGACGAGCCCCGTACAGTAGTGGCCCGAATGCCATGCACCCGGAGGTTCTGGCCATGTCCGCGCACCGTGTCGCCGTCGTCGCGCCCTCGCCCGTGTCGATGTTCAACCTGGCCATTCCGGAGATGCTGTTCGGCAAGGTCGAGACGGAGGGGCGCCCCGGCTACGAGGTGCTGGTGTGCACCGCCGACCCGGGGCCCGTCCCCACCACCGGCGGACTCGACCTGTACGTGCCCCACGGCCTCGACGCGCTGGAGGACGCCGACACGGTGATCGTCGCGGGCACCGGGGCGCCCTTCGAGCCGGACCCCCGCATCGTGGCCGCCGTGCGCGCCGCGGCCGCCGACGGCAAGCGGATCGCGTCCCTGTGCACGGGCGCGTTCCAGCTCGCCGAGGCCGGCCTTCTGCACGGCCGCCGGGCCACCACGTACTGGGAGCACGCCGACGAACTGCGCCGGCGCTACCCGCAGGTCGACCTCCAGGGCGACGTCCTCTACGTCCAGGACGGCCCCTACCTCACCGCCTCCGGCTACGCCGCCGGCATCGACCTGTGCCTGCACGTCATCCGCACCGACTACGGCGCCGCCGTCGCCAACCGGGTGGCCCGGCTCGCCCTCGTCGCCCCGGTCCGCCCCGGCGGGCAGACCCAGTTCACCCAGACGCCGCTGCCGCCCGAGCGCGGCACCGCCTGCGCCGACGTGCGCGGCTGGGCCATGCGCCACCTCGACACGCCGCTCACCCTCACCGACCTCGCCCGGCACGCCGGGGTGAGCGTGCGCACCCTGACCCGCCGCTTCCACGCCGAGAGCGGGGTGAGCCCGCTGCAGTGGCTGCTGCACCAGCGCGTCGAACGCGCCAAGGAACTCCTGGAGACCAGCACCCTGCCGATGGACCAGGTGGCCCGCGCCTGCGGCCTGGGCACCGCCGACTCGTTGCGCGCCCACGTGCTGCGCCGCACCGGCCTCACCCCGAGCGCCTACCGGGCCCAGTTCAGCCGGCTCGGAACCGCCGGGCGGGCCGCTTCGTCCTCCGTGGCATGATCCGTGACCGGCTGCCCCGCACCCTCGTGATCCGCACCGCCGTGCCCGCCGAGGCACCGGCCGTGGCCGCGCTGCACGCCCGGGCCCGGGCGACGTACTACCCCGACGGGCTCCCCGACGACGGCTTCGACTGGGCCGCCGCCTGGCGCACCGCCGTCGCACGCGCCGACGGCCAGGTGCTGTGCGCGGTCGAGCAGGGCCGGATCGTGGCCCTCGCCTCCTTCCGCACACCGCAGGACGCCCCCGCCGACATGGTGAAGCTGTTCCAGTTCCACGTCGACCCCGACCGCTGGCGCACCGGGATCGGCACCCGCCTGCACGCCGCCTGCGTCGACCAGTGGCGGGCCGAGGGCAGGCGCACGGCCGTCCTCGACGTGCACGTGGACAACCGGCGCGCCCAGGCGTTTTACGCCCGCCAAGGCTGGAGCCCGGACCCGGAGAACCCGCCGGCCGAGGACGACCACCACCTGTACCTGCGCTACGCCGTGCCGCCGCGGGAATGAACGGCACTGCTTGAACGTTCAGGAACCCGGTACGGAGAGAGCCCCCGTACCGATGAGACCTGGAGAAGAGCCGACAGTATGCGCGTCGAGATTTGGTCGGACATCGCCTGCCCGTGGTGCTACGTCGGAAAGGCCCGCTTCGAGAAGGCGCTCGCCACCTTCCCGCACCGTGACCAGGTCGAGGTGGTGCACCGCTCCTTCGAGCTGGACCCCGGCCGCGCCAAGGACGACGTCCAGCCCGTGATCACCATGCTCAGCCGCAAGTACGGGCTGAGCGAGGAGCAGGCCCGGGCCGGCGAGGACAACCTCGGCGCCCAGGCGGCCGCCGAGGGACTGGCGTACCGCACCCGCGGCCGCGACCACGGCAACACCTTCGACCTGCACCGCCTGCTGCACCTCGCCAAGGAGCACGGCCGGCAGGACGAGCTGGTCCAGATCCTCTACCGGGCGAACTTCGCCGAGGAGCGGTCCCTGTTCACCGAGGGCGACGACCGCCTCGTCGAGCTGGCCGTCGAGGCCGGGCTGGACGCCGACGCGGTCCGCGCGGTGCTCGCCGACCCGGCCGCCTACGCCGACGAGGTCCGCGCCGACGAGCGCGAGGCCGCCGAGCTCGGCGCGAACGGCGTCCCCTTCTTCGTCCTCGACCGCAGGTACGGCGTCTCCGGCGCCCAGCCCGCCGAGGTGTTCGCCCAGGCGCTCACCCAGGCGTGGGGCGAGCGCTCCCCGCTGACCCTCCTCGACCAGGGCGACGCCGACGCGTGCGGCCCGGACGGCTGCGCGGTGCCGCAGCACTGACCCGGGGAGCACCCGGACCGCCCGGACCGACCCCGGGAAACCGCAGCTCGGCGCGGTTCCATAAGCGTCGCTTGGGGAAACCGCGCAAAAAATCGCAATGGACGTGAACTGCCGTGGACCGCACAGTGGAGCCATGGAGACCACGCAGACGTTCGACCGTCTCGTCCGCGCCGAGTTCGCTCCCCGGAGCACCTACCTCAACACGGCGAGCAACGGCCTGCTGCCCGCCCGCACCGTCGCCGCCCTGCACGAGGCGGCCGTGCTGCGGGCCGAGGGCCGCCCGCTGACCCCGCTGCACGAGGACGTCGAGGCGTGCCGCGCCGCGTACGCCCGGCTCGCGGGCGTCCCGGTCACCCGGGTGGCGACCGGCGCCAGCGTCGCCGCGCACACCGGGGTGATCGCCGCCTCCCTGCCGGCGGGCGCCGAAGTCCTCACCGCGGACGACGACTTCACCTCCGTGCTGAACCCGTTCCACGTCCGTGGCGACCTCAAGGTGCGCGCGGTGCCGCTGGAGCGGATCGCCGAGTCCGTCCGGCCCGGTACCGCCCTCGTCGCGGTCAGCGCCGCCCAGTCCGCCGACGGCCGCGTCGCCGACCTCCCGGCCCTGCGCGAGGCCGCCCGGGAGCACGGCGCCCGCACCTACGTGGACTTCTCCCAGTCCGCCGGGTGGCTGCCGATGGCCGCCGACGCCTTCGACTTCAGCGCCTCGGTCTCCTTCAAGTGGCTGCTCGGCCCGCACGGGGCGGCCTTCCTGGTGGTCCCCGAGGACTTCGGCGGGCTCACCCCGGTGCTCGCGGGCTGGGTCGCGGGCGAGGCGCCCTGGGACAGCTGTTACGGCCCCGTCCAGGAACTCGCCCGCTCCGCGCGGCGGTTCGACCTCACCCCGGCCCTGTTCACCTTCGCGGGCCTGCGCCGCTCCCTGGAGCTGATCGAGGAGCTGGGCGTGGCGGCCGTCCACGCCCACGACGTGGCGCTCGCCGACCGGTTCCGGGCCGGGCTCGCCGACCTCGGTCACACGCCGGTGCCCGCGCCGGGCTCCGCGATCGTCTCGGTGCCCGGACTGGGCGGCCGCCAGGGCGAGTTGAGCCGGGCCGGCATCGAGGTCTCCGACCGCGCCGGGAACCTGCGCGCGGCCTTCCACCTGTACAACACCCCCGACGACGTCGACCGGCTGCTCGCGGCCCTGGCCGGCTGACACCGACCGGGCCGGAGCCTCCCGTCCCACGAGGAGGCCCCGGCCCGGGGTCGAGGAGGGCGGCGCGAGCCGCCGCAGGGCGTCCCTAGCGCACCGGTGTGAAGTCCCGCGCCCCGATGAACTCCGGCCGCCGTACGGGCGCCGCGAACGGCTCGACCGCCGTGTTCTCCACGCTGTTGAAGACGATGAACACGTTGCTGCGCGGGAACGGCGTGATGTTGTCACCGGAGCCGTGCATGCAGTTGCAGTCGAACCAGGTCGCCGAGCCGGCCCGGCCCGTGAACAGCTTGATGCCGAACTGCGAGGCCATCGTCGTCAGCGCCTCGTCGGACGGGGTGCCCGCGTCCTGCATCTGCAGCGACTTCTTGTAGTTGTCCCGCGGGGTGGCGCCCGCGCACCCGAGAAACGTGCGGTGCGAGCCGGGCATGATCATCAGCCCGCCGTTGGTGTCGTGGTTCTCGGTCAGCGCGATCGAGACGGACACCGTCCGCATGCCCGGCAGCCCGTCCTCGGCGTGCCAGGTCTCGAAGTCCGAGTGCCAGTAGAAGCCGCCGGCCCCGAAGCCCGGCTTGACGTTGATCCGCGACTGGTGGACGTACACGTCCGAGCCGAGGATCTGCCGGGCCCGCCCGACGACCCGCTCGTCCCGCACCAGCCGGTCGAAGACCGCGCTGAGCCGGTGCACCTCGAACACGGAGCGGATCTCCCCGCTCCCGGGCTCCACGACCGACCGCTCGTCGGCCCGGACCGCCGGGTCGGCGACCAGCCGTTCCAGCTCGCGCCGGTACACGGCGACCTCGTCGTCCGTGATCAGCTGGTCGACGGTGAGGAAGCCGTCGCGCTCGAACGCCCGCAGGTCGGTCTCGGGGAGGGGACCGGGTGTGTCCGGGGCGCCCCAGACGACCGGGTCCTGGCGGGGCACGGCCACCTCGGTGGTGCCCCGGGTGGGGTAGGGATCGGTGAGGGTGGTCATGGCCGGCTCACACCTCCTCGGGCTCGGTGAGCAGGGGGTAGGCGCCGTCGGCGTCGTGGTCCTCCCGGCCGGTGACCGGCGGGTTGAACACGCAGATGCAGCGGAAGTCCTCCTTGACGCGCAGCGTGTGCCGCTCGTGGCCGTCCAGGAGGTACATGGTCCCGGGGGTGATCGTGTGGGTCTGCCCGGTCTCGTGGTCGGTGAGTTCGGCCTCGCCTTCCACGCACACGACGGCCTCGACGTGGTGGGCGTACCACATGGACGTCTCGGTCCCCGCGTGGAGGACCGTCTCGTGCAGCGAGAAGCCGACCCGCTCCCGGGCGAGCACGATGCGCTTGCTCTCCCAGGTGCCGGACGCCGCCCGTACGTGCCGGTCGGTGCCTTCGATGTCCTTGAACGAACGGACGATCACGTGGTGCGATCCCTTCTGTGGGGGGGCGGGTCAGACGGTCTCCCGGACGGCGCGGGCGAGGACGCTCATGCCCTCGTCCAGCTCGTCCGGGCCGATGGTGAGCGCGGGCAGCAGCTTGACGACCTCGCTGCGCGGGCCCGACGTCTCGATCAGCAGGCCCAGTTCGAAGGCGCGCCGGGCCACCCGCTCGGCGCGGCCCGGGTCGTGGAACTCCAGGCCCCACACCAGGCCGCGCCCGCGGTACTCCTTCACGTCGGCCAGGTTCTCCTCGCAGATCGCGATGAGCCCCTGCTCGACCTGCTCGCCGCGCGCACGGGTCTGCTTCTCCATCGCCGCGCCGTCGGTCCAGTACGTCTCCAGCGCGGCCGCGGCGGTGACGAACGCGGGGTTGTTGCCGCGGAAGGTGCCGTTGTGCTCGCCCGGCTCCCACACGTCCAGCTCGGGCCGGAACAGGCACAGCGACATGGGCAGCCCGTAGCCGCTGATCGACTTGGACACGGTGACGACGTCCGGGGTGACGCCCGCCTCCTCGAAGGAGAAGAAGGCGCCGGTACGGCCGCAGCCCATCTGGATGTCGTCGACGATCAGCAGCATGTCCTGCCGCTCGCACAGCTCCTTGAGCGCGCGCAGCCACTCGGGCCGGGCCACGTTGATGCCGCCCTCGCCCTGCACGGTCTCCACGATCACCGCGGCCGGCTTGTTCAGCCCGGAGCCCTGGTCCTCCAGCAGCCGCTCGAACCACAGGAAGTCCGGGACCCGGCCGTCGAAGTAGTTGTCGAACGGCATCGGCGTGCCGTGCACCAGCGGGACACCGGCCCCGGCCCGCTTGAAGGCGTTGCCGGTCACGGCGAGCGACCCCAGCGACATCCCGTGGAAGGCGTTGGTGAACGACACGATCGCCTCGCGCCCCTTCACCTTCCGCGCCAGCTTCAGCGCGGACTCCACGGCGTTGGTGCCGGTCGGGCCCGGGAACATGACCTTGTACGGCAGGTCACGCGGCCGCAGCACCAGGTCCTGGAAGGTCTGCAGGAACGTCCGCTTGGCGACGGTCGACATGTCGAGCCCGTGGGTGACGCCGTCCCGGCTCAGGTAGTCGATCAACGCCCGTTTGAGGACCGGGTTGTTGTGGCCGTAGTTCAGTGAGCCGGCCCCGGCGAAGAAGTCCAGGTACGCGTGGCCGTCCTCGTCGTACATCCGGCTGCCCTGCGCGCGGTCGAAGACGGCGGGCCAGCCGCGGCAGTAGCTGCGCACCTCGGACTCCAGGGTCTCGAAGACGCTCAGGTCGGGCTGGGTGATGGTCACGGTGAAGGAACTCCTCGGTCGGGGTGGGCTGGTGCTCGTGCCGGGGACGCGGGCGGGACAGGTGCCCGCGCGCGCCTGGATCAGTGCTGGGGCGGGGGCAACGGCCCGATGCGGTACAGGACTTCCGGGTCGTGCGGACCGTCCGGGAACAGCGGCGTACCGAACAGGACCTCCCGCGTGACCTGCGCGCCGTGGCGGGCCGCGAACGACGTGAACAGCCGCTCGGAGGCGGTGTTGTCGGGGGTGATGGTGGTCTCGACGGTGTCCACCCCCTGCTCGGCGGCGAGCCGGCGCACCAGGCCGTCGAGCATCGCCGCCGCGAGCCCGCGCCCGCGCTGCGCGGCGTCGACCGCCACCTGCCAGACCAGCAGGGTGCGCGGGGCGTCCGGCCGGACGTAGCCCGTGACGAAGCCGACGGGCGTCCCGTCCTCGCCGCGCGCCACGGCGGAGGTGCCGGCGAAGTCACGGCACCACAGCAGGTAGCTGTACGACGAGTTCAGGTCGAGGGTCCGGGAGTCCTTTGCGATTCGCCAGAGCGCGGCCCCGTCCGCGAGCGAGGGCCGGTCCGCGAGACGGTCGGTGAGCAGGTCTGCATGTGCGGCGGTCATGCGGAACGAATTTACCGAGCGAAATGCAAAAATGCATGGCCGGAGAGGGTTGGGCGGGGCGGGCCTATGTGTTATCGCGCGGGTGGGTGCGAGCGCGCGGACCGCCGGTATCCTGCCCGGCTATGTCGGTGTATTACGGCGCAAAACGGACGCCATGTGGAACCCGTCACAAGATCGGAACCATCACGGAACCCGCCCGGAATCCTGCGGACGGTGTTCGCGAAATCTTCGCGTTTGACCCACGGGAAACCGGGCAGGAGAAAGCGGGAAACCACCTCGTGGAATTCCCCGGTGAATGCGCTGGAATAGCGTGGACTCAGACCCCGGTCACTCCGTCGATGCGTTCGCGAAGAATATCGGCGTGCCCGTTGTGCCGCGCGTACTCCTCGACCAGGTGCAGGAGCACCCAGCGCAGACCGACCTCGAGACCGGCCATCGGCGGATCCACGAGCCGCCCCGTGTCCTCCAGGGACCGCCCGGCGATCAGCTCCCGGCCGCGGGCGACCTCCCCGCGCCAGGCGGTGAGCACCTCGTCGAGACCCCGCTCCGGAGTGAGCGCGTACCCCGTCCCCTCCTCGAAGACCGGCGGCACGTCCAGACCGGCGAACACGCGCTGGAACCAGGTCCGCTCCACCTCGGCCAGGTGCTGCACCAGTCCCAGCAGCGTCAGCGTCGACGGCTCGGCCGACGCGCGCCGCAGCTGCTCGTCGTCCAGCCCCGCGCACTTCGCCTCCAGCGTGGCGCGGTGGAAGTCGAGCCAGCCGAGGAGCTGGGACCGCTCGTCGCCGGTCAGCGGCGGGACGGGACGGCCGTCGGGCAGGGCGCCGGAGGTGTCGCGGGACGGGTCGCCGGACGTGTCAGTGGTCATGCGCGGAGCATGGCACGGGGGTGTGACAACGGGGGCGGGGGAGGGGCGCCCGGTGTGCCGGATGGCTCCACCGGCCGCCCGCGCCGCTCCTCCCCTATGCCCCCGCGCGTCCTACCGCCACTCCTCCGACGCCGCCCGCAGGGCGCCGGTCAGGTCCACGTCCTGCGCGCCGGACTCCGCCAGCGCCGTGCCGAGGGCTGCCAGGCACGCCCGTACCGCGCCCGGCGTCGCGTCGGGGCCGTAGTGGTTGACCCGGATCATCTCCCGGGCCAGGGCGCCGCCGCCCGCGGCCAGCGGAACGGCCGGGTCCGCCGCCAGGGCCCGCGCCACCAGCTCGGCGGCCACCACCCCGTCCGGCGTGCGCAGCGTCGTGGCGACCGGGGCCGCCTCACCGGCCTCGTGGACGTAGGGCTCCAGGCCGCCGCCGAGCGCGGCCACGCCCGCCCGGGTCGCCGCCGCGGCCGAGGAGTGCCGGGCCGTCACCGCGTCCAGGCCCTCCGCCTCGATCCGCTCCAGGCACGCCTCCAGCGCCAGCATCTCCAGCTGCGCGGGTGCGTGCAGCAGCGCCTTGCGGCCGCCGTCGATCCAGCGCTCCTTCCAGTCGAGCAGCGACAGGTAGGAGCGGCGCGGCGCCCTCGGGTTCGCCGCCATGCGGGCCCACGCCCGCTCGCTCACCGACACCGCGGACACTCCTGCCGGGCCGCCCATCGCCTTCTGCGCCCCGATGACACACAGGTCCACGCCCCACGCGTCCGGCAGCACCGGCTCGGCCCCGACGGAGGCCACCGCGTCCAGGTAGAACAGCGCGCCCTGAGCACGCACCGCCTCGCCGATCTCCGCGACCGGGTTGGTGTTGCCGGTCGCCGCCTCGGCGTGCACCAGCGACACGAAGTCGATCTCCGGGTGCTCGGCGAACGCCTTCCGGACCTGCGCGGCCTTGACCGCCGTGTGGAACGGCACCGCGAGGTCGATCACCGTGGCGCCGCAGTCCCGCAGCCAGTCGCCGAACGTCTGCCCGTAGGGACCGGTGATCACGTTCAGCGCGGTCGTGCCGGGACCGGCGGTCGCGCGGATCGCGCCCTCCAGCGGCAGCAGCGCCTCGCCCTGCGTGACCACGACGTCCTGGCGGGTGTCGAGCAGCTTCGCCACCCGGTCCTCGATGGAGGCGAAGCGGGCGGCGCTCAGCGGGGCGAGGTCCAGGAAGGGATGGGTCACGGCAGTGCTCTTTCGCTCGCAGGGTCGACCCGCCCGAGCCTAATCCTTGGTCCGCCGCACCCGGTCCCTGGTCCCCGCGCGGGGCGACCGGCGACTTCTTAGGCCGGACGGCCCCCGTACCATCGGTTTGGTTTGAGGCCCCCAAACGCCTCCTTATAATCGGAACGCACAGTTCCCACCCAGGGAGATTCCCCCATGAACACGCTCCTCGGGCGCCGCGCCCGCATCCTGGCCGCCACCACCGCGACGGCCGGACTGGTCCTCGTGGCCGGCTGCACGTCGAGCGACGACGGCGGCAGCGGCTCCAAGACCGCCGCCGGCGGGGTCGAGCTCGTCAAGGCCGGCCGGCTCACCACCTGCACCCACCTGCCCTACCCGCCCTTCCAGTCGGAGATCGACGGCAAGGTGCAGGGCTTCGACGTCTCCCTCATCGACCTGGTCGCCAAGGACCTCGGCGTGCAGCAGAGCATCCTCGACACGCCGTTCGAGAACTTCAAGACCGGCGCGTTCCTCAACTCCGGTGAGTGCGACCTGGCCGCCGCCGGCATGACCATCACCGAGGAGCGCAAGAAGAACGTCGACTTCTCCGACCCCTACTTCGACGCCACCCAGGCCGTCCTGGTCGACAAGAAGAGCGGCGTCAACTCCCTCGCCGACGTCAAGGCCAAGGGCGTCAAGCTCGGCGCCCAGGCGCAGACCACCGGTGAGGACTACGCGAAGAAGCAGGGCTTCGACCCGGTCTCCTTCGAGTCCTCCGACGCCGTCCTCAACGGCCTGCGCACCGGCCAGGTCAAGGCCGTCATCATCGACTACCCGGTGGTGCAGGGCTGGCTGAAGGACAAGGCCAACGCCTCCGCGTTCAAGGTGGTCGACAACCTCAACACCGGTGAGGAGTACGGCTTCACGGTGAAGAAGGGCAACACCAAGCTGCGCACCGCCATCAACAAGGCCATCGCCGACGCCAAGGCGGACGGCACGTACAAGAAGCTGTACGAGAAGTGGATCGGCCCGTACGACGCGTCCGCGGCCTCCCCGTCGGCCTCATGACCGCCACCGACACCGAACTCCAGCCCCGCGCCAAGGGGCTGACCCGGCGTCAGAAGCGCCGTCTGTCGCGCGGCGCGCAGTACGTCGTCTTCGTCGCCGCCGTGGTCGCCCTCGCGGTCACGGCGGACTGGGGACGGCTGAAGAACCAGTTCGCGCAGTGGGACATCGCCCGGCAGATGTTCCCCGACGTCATCACGCTCGCGCTGAAGAACACCGTGCTGTACACGGTGTCCGGCTTCGTCGTCGGACTCGCGCTCGGCATGATCGTCGCGCTGATGCGGCTGTCGTCGGTGGGCCCCTACCGCTGGCTGGCCGGGATCTACATCGAGATCTTCCGCGGCCTGCCCGCCCTGCTGATCTTCATCTTCATCGGCGTCGCGGTCCCGCTCGCCTTCCCCGGCACGGAGATCGTCGGCGGCACCTACGGCAAGGTCGCGCTCGCGCTCGGCCTGGTCGCCGCCGCCTACATGGCCGAGACGATCCGTGCCGGCATCCAGGCGGTGCCCAAGGGGCAGATGGAGGCGGCCCGTTCGCTGGGCTTCTCCCCGGCCCGGGCGATGGTCTCGATCATCATCCCGCAGGCGTTCCGCATCATCCTCCCGCCGCTGACCAACGAACTGGTGCTGCTGTTCAAGGACTCCTCGCTGGTCCTCTTCCTCGGCGTCACCCTGGAGGAGCGCGAACTGTCCAAGTACGGCCGCGACCTGGCCAGCACCACCGCCAACTCCACGCCGATCCTGGTGGCCGGCCTGTGCTACCTGCTGATCACCATCCCGCTCGGCTTCGTCGTGCGCCGCATGGAGGCCAAGGCCCAGGAGGCCGTCAAGTGAGCCGACCCGAGATCGAGATCAAGGGCCTGCACAAGTCCTTCGGCGACAACCACGTGCTGCGCGGCATCGACCTGGAGATCGGCCAGGGCGAGGTCGTCTGCGTCATCGGCCCCTCCGGCTCCGGCAAGTCGACCCTGCTGCGCTGCGTCAACCTGCTGGAGGAGCCCAGCCAGGGGCAGGTCGTCGTCGGCGGAACCGAGGTCACCGACCCGGACGTCGACATCGACGCCGTACGCCGCCGCATCGGCATGGTCTTCCAGCAGTTCAACCTGTTCCCGCACCTCACGGTGACCGAGAACCTCACCCTGCCGCAGCGCCGGGTGCTGCGGCGGGGCAAGGCCGAGGCCGCGCGGGTCGCCGCCGAGAACCTCCAGCGGGTCGGCCTCGCGGAGAAGGCGGACGCCTACCCGTCCTCCCTGTCCGGCGGCCAGCAGCAGCGCGTCGCCATCGCCCGCGCGCTCGCCATGGGCCCCGAGGTGATGCTCTTCGACGAGCCCACCTCGGCCCTCGACCCGGAACTGGTCGGGGACGTCCTCGCGGTGATGCGCATGCTCGCGCAGGAGGGCATGACGATGATGGTCGTCACCCACGAGATGACCTTCGCCCGCGAGGTCGCCGACCGGGTCGTCTTCATGGACGGCGGGGTGGTCGTCGAGGACGGCGCCCCCGGGCAGGTCATCGCCCACCCCCGCCACGAGCGCACCCGCCACTTCCTGTCCCGCCTCCTCGACCCGGCGATGGCCGACGTCGAGGAGGGCACCTCCGACCAGGTCGGCAAGGACGGCTGACCCGACCGCCGTGCCGCCCTTCCCGGGGGCGGTGACCGGGCACCGGCCCGCTGGCTAAGGTGCGGTGCATGAGCGATCGCGCGGTGCTGCACGTGAGGGGCAGGGTCCTGGCCGGGCCCGAGGACGTCCGGGACGAGCTGTGGGTGGTCGGCGGCCGGGTCTCCTACGACCGCCCGGCCGGCGCCCGGGACGTCACCACCGTCGAGGGCTGGGCCCTGCCCGGACTCGTCGACGCCCACTGCCACGTGGGCCTCGGCGCCCACGGCCCGGTCGACGCCGACGTGGCCGAGAAGCAGGCCCTGACCGACCGCGAGGCGGGCACCCTGCTGATCCGCGACGCGGGCTCGCCCTCGGACACCCGCTGGGTGGACGACCGCGAGGACCTCCCGAAGATCATCCGGGCGGGCCGGCACATCGCCCGCACCCGCCGCTACATCCGCGGCTACGCCCACGAGGTGGAACCCGCCGACCTCGTCGCGTACGTCGCCCGTGAGGCCCGGCGCGGCGACGGCTGGGTCAAGCTGGTCGGCGACTGGATCGACCGCGACCTCGGCGACCTGGCCGCCTGCTGGCCGCGCGAGGCGGCGGAGGCGGCCATCGCCGAGGCGCACCGGCTGGGCGCGCGGGTCACCGCGCACTGCTTCGCCGAGGACTCGCTGCGCGACCTGGTCGAGTCGGGCATCGACTGCGTCGAGCACGCGACCGGCCTCACCGAGGACCTGGTCCCGCTGTTCGCCGAGCGCGGTGTCGCCATCGTCCCGACGCTCGTCAACATCGCCACGTTCCCCGACCTCGCCGCGGGCGGCGAGCAGAGGTACCCGGCCTGGTCGGCCCACATGCGCCGGCTGCACGCACGCCGCTACGACACCGTGCGCGCCGCGTACGACGCCGGCGTCCCGGTGTTCGTCGGCACCGACGCCGGCGGCTCCCTCCCGCACGGCCTGGTGGCCGCCGAGGTCGGGGAACTCGTCACGGCGGGCCTGCCGCCCCTGCACGCCCTCGCGGCGGCCACCTGGTCGGCCCGCGCCTGGCTCGGCCGCCCCGGGCTCGACGAGGGCGCCCCCGCCGACCTGGTGGTCTACGACACGGACCCGCGCGAGGACGTCCGGGTGCTCGCGGCACCGCGCCGCATCGTGCTGAACGGCACGGTGGTCGGCTGACAGCCGACGGGTTGACGGACCGTGACCCCGCGGGCCGGCGGGCGTTGTGCACTCCGTCCCGCGCGCCGGGCGTCGAGCGGCCGGCCCGCCCGTCCGGAGGGACGCGCGCGACGGAAGGGAACACCCGTGCCGCAGGATTCGAAACTGCGCGCGGAAACCCCACGATGGGGTGAAGTCCGTCCGGATCGCCGCCCGTTCACCCGGAGTGCGTAATTCTGTGCTGGTCCCGAGACTGTCTCCTCTGGGGGTCCCACACCGTGAACGGCACCACCTTCCGCATGCCCGCACACCGTCTCGCCGCCGCCGCGGCGGCCACCGCCCTCGCCGCGGGTCCCGCGGTCCTGGCCGGCGCGGCGCCCGCCCACGCCACCGGCGACCGGGGCAGCGCGCGCGCCGCCGTCCTGCGCACCGGCCTGGACGTGTCCCTGCTCAACAAGACCGTCCAGGTCCCGCTGGCGCTCTCCCTCGACGAGGTGCGGGCCCCGCGCAGCGCGGAGAAGACCTCGCTCACGGCGACGCTGGACGGCGTCGACGGGGGCCGCCCCTTCAACGTGCTGAAGGCGGAGGTCGCCCGGGCGGAGGCGACGGTGACCGCGGACCGGGCCGAGGCGTCGACCCGGCTGGCCCGGGCCCGCCTCCACGTCCCCGGCCTGCCGCTGCTGTCGGTGGTCGAGGTGGACGCGGTGACCGCGAAGGCCACCTGCGCGCGGGGCGCGGCCCCGGTGGCCTCCGCGACGCTCCCGGCCTCCGTGACCGTCCTCGGCAAGCGCGTCTCCGTGACCACCGGCGGCACCACCGACGTGAAGGTGCCCGGCGTGGGCGAGGTCCGCCTCGACTTCGCCCACCGTGCGACGACGTCCCGGACCGCGGCGGCGACCGCACTCCGACTGCGGGTCACGGTCAACCCGTTGCACCTGAACGTGGCCGAGGTCGAGGGCACCCTCACCCTGGCCGAGGCGGCGTGCGAGGCCCCGCCGCCCCGCCCCGCGTCCCACCCCGCCCCGAAGCCCGAGGTGAAGCCCCAGGGCGCCCCGCAGACGGCCGACCTGGCGGAGACGGGCGGTACCTCCGTGACCCCGTGGCTGGCCGCGGGCGCGACGGTCCTGCTGGCGACGGGGGCGGGAGCGGTGGCCCTGGCGCGGCGCAGGAACTGACGCCGGGGGAGCGGCGGGGACAGGGGCGGGGTCAGGTGCGGGACGTCAGGGCCTTGTCCAGGGCCTGGAGGAACGCGTTCACCGTCCCCCGGTCCCGCACCGCCACCCGCAGCCAGTCCTCGCCCAGCCCCGGGAACGTGTCTCCGCGCCGCACCGCGAAGCCCAGGTCGCGCAGCCGCCGTCGTACCGCCGTGGCACCCGGGACGCCGAGCAGCACGAACGGCCCCTCGGCCGGGCCCGCGACCCGTACGCCGTCCGCGGCGAACTCCTCGAGCCCGGCCACCAGATGGGCCCGGTCGGTCGCCACCCGGTGTGCCGCACGGTCCGCCTCCGCGAGGGCCCGCGCGGACACGCACGCCTCGGCCGCCGCCAGCGCCGGGGTCGACACCGGCCACAGCGGCTGCGCCCGCTCCAGCGCCGCGATCGTCCCGGGCCCGGCCAGGACGTACCCGATCCGCAGGCCCGCCAGCCCCCACGTCTTGGTGAGGCTGCGCAGCACCACCAGGCCGGGTACGTCGGTCCGTCCGGCCAGCGCCTCCCGCTCGCCGGGCACCGCGTCCATGAACGCCTCGTCCACGACCAGCGTCCGCCCGGGCCGGGCCAGCCCGGCGATCACGTCCGCCGGGTGCAGCACCGACGTCGGGTTCGTGGGGTTCCCGATCACCACCAGGTCGGCGTCCTCGGGCACGGCCCCCGCATCGAGCCGGAAGCCGTCCTCCGCCCGCAGCAGCACCCGGCCCACCTCGTGCCCCGCGTCCCGCAGCGCCGCCTCCGGCTCCGTGAACTGGGGGTGCACCACGACCGGCCGCCGGACCGGCAGCGCCCGGGCCAGCAGCACGAACGCCTCGGCCGCGCCCGCCGTCAGCAGCACCCGCTCGGCCGGCAGCCCGTGCCGCGCGGCCACCGCCGCCCGCGCCGCCCGCCCGTCGGGGTAGGCGGCCAGGGAGGCCAGCGAACCGGCGACCACCTCGCGCAGCCAGGGCGGCGGGGTGCCGGCCCGCACGTTCACGGCGAGGTCGACCAGCGCCGCCCCGTCGTCGCGGACCTCCGCGTCCCCGTGGTGGCGCAGGTCGTGCTCAGTGGGCATGGGCGTGACCGTGCCCGTGGTGGTGCCCGTGCCCGTGGTGGTGGTCGCCGTCGTCGTCCGGGTGGAAGTGCGGCTGCTGCGGCATCCCCACCTTGTCCTCGAACCCGGGCAGCGCGATCCGGTACACGCACGAGTCGCAGTTCATCCGCAGGTCGCCCTTCACGGCCTCCGCGTACCGCTCCATCACCAGGTCCAGCAGCTCCGGCTCCGGCCCGATGACGTCCGCCGAGCGCACGTCCACGTCCGGGTGCGCGGCCGCCCACTCCTCGGTCTGCCGGCGCACCCGGTCCGGCAGGATGCCGGTGAACAGGAAGTACGGCAGCACGACGATCCGCCGCGCGCCCAGCCGCGCGCACCGCTCCAGGCCGCTCGGCACGTCCGGCGCCGCCAGCGACACGAACGCCGTCTCCACCGCGCCGTACCCGCGCCCCTCCCACAGCAGCCGGGCCGCCTTGCACACCTCGGCGTTGGCGTCCGGGTCGGTCGAACCGCGCCCGACCAGCAGCACGGTCACCTCGGCGCGGTCCACCCCGTCCAGCACCTCGTCCAGGCGGCGCTCCAGGACCCGCAGCAGCGACGGGTGCGGGCCCAGCGGACGGCCGTAGGTGTACGAGATCCCCGGGTGCCGCTCCTTCTCGCGGGCCAGCGCGGCCGGGATGTCGCCCTTGGCGTGCCCGGCGGACACCAGCATCAGCGGGACGGCGGCGAAGCGCCGTACGCCCCGCTCGACCAGGTCGGTGACCGCGTCGCCCAGCGGCGGCGGCGACAGCTCGATGAACCCGCCCGCGACGGGCAGTTCGGGGTGGCGGCGCCCCAGCTCCCGGACGAAGTCGCGGAACGCCTCGGCTCCGGCGTCGTCTCGCGTGCCGTGGCCGGCGATGAGCAGGGCGGGCGGCGGGGTGGTCACGATGTCTCCTCGACGGAAGTGGGGTGGTACAGCAGGGCGTTGAGCGCGGCCGAGGCCACCGCCGACCCGCCCTTCTCGGACACGTTGCTCACGGCGGGCAGCCCGCTCTCGCGCAGCGCGGCCTTGGACTCGACGGCGCCGACGAAGCCGACGGGCAGCCCGATCACGAGCGCGGGCCGCGCGTCCAGCGTGAGCAGTTCCTCCAGCGCGGTCGGCGCGTTGCCGATCACCCAGAGGGCGCCGGGCCCGACCTGCTCGTACGCGAGCCGGACGCCGTGCGCGGACCGGGTCAGTCCGGGACCGGCGACGGCGTCCCCCAGCCGGCACACGGTCTCCCGGCGGGTGATGCCGGCGCCGACCATCTCGACGTCGACGACGACCGGCGCCCCGGCGTGCAGCGCGGCGTGCGCCGCGACCAGTTCGGCCTCGTCCATGACGAGGTCGTCGGCGTACTCCAGGTCGGCGGCGGAGTGGATCACCCGCTCCACCACCGCCCGGGTCAGCGGCGGGAAGTGCGAGGTGTCGAGCCGGGCGCGCAGCCGCCGGTAGGACTCCTCCTCGATGGGGTGGACGACGCGGTTCACTCGGCCCCCTCCTGCCAGCGGTAGCCGCGCGGGGTCACCATGCGGCCCGCGATGTCCCGGGTCGCGGTGTTGCCCACGGTCACCACGGTCATCATGTCGACGGTCGCCGGGTCCAGGGCGCCCAGCGTGGTCAGCCGCGCGGACCCGTCGGGCCGGGAGGCGTTGCGCACCACGCCGACGGGCGTGTCCGGCGTCCGGTGCCCGGCGAGGACCGCCAGCGCCTTGGGCAGCTGCCAGTCCCGGCCGCGCGAGCGGGGGTTGTAGAAGGTCACCACGAGGTCCGCCTCGGCCGCGGCCCGCACCCGCCGCTCGATGACCTCCCACGGCGTGTGCAGGTCGGACAGGCTGATCGACACGTGGTCGTGGCCCAGCGGCGCCCCGAGGATCGCGGCGGCGGCCAGGGCCGCCGTGACGCCGGGCACGCCGACCACGTCGATGTCGTCGGACGCCTCGGCGAGCGCCGGGGAGGCCATCGCGTACACGCCCGCGTCGCCGCTGCCGATCAGCGCCACCGCGTGGCCCGCGCGGGCCTCGGCGACCGCGGTGCGGGCCCGCTCCTCTTCCGCGCCGAGCCCCGACTCCAGCACCCGGGTGCCGGGCCGCAGCAGGTCGCGGATCTGGTCGACGTACTGGTCGAGCCCCACCAGCACGGAGGCGCGCCGCAGTTCGTCCCGGGCGCGCGGGGTGAGCAGGTCCCGGGCGCCGGGCCCGAGGCCCACCACCGCGAGCCGTCCGCGCCCCGGCCGCCGGACGACGGCGCAGGTGGCCATGGCCGACTTCCGCTTGGGCACGAGGAGTTGCCCGCCCCGCACGAGGGCGGCGGCCTCCGCGACCGAGGGCGTGCCGACGGCCGCGAGCGGCGCCGCCGACGGGTTCGGCACGTCGACGGCCGCGAGCTCCCCGGCGGAGTACGTCACCACCGGCACCCCGAGCCTCGCGGCGGCCGCGAGGATGCCCGGCTCGTCCGACTTGGCGTCCACGGTGGCCAGTTCGGCCACGCTGCGCGCCGAGAGGCCCGCGTCCCGCAGCGCCTCCTCGACCAGGCCCAGCACCTCGTCGGCCGGGACGCCCCGGGAAGCGCCGACGCCGACGACCAGGGTCGGCGGACGCAGCAGCACCTCGCGCGGCCCCGCCTCGACGGCACGGTCCGTCAGCCGCACCGTGTGCGCCGCGGGCCCGTCCGCGAACGGCACCGGCGGCAGCGGCCAGGTCACCTCCGCGTCGAGCGCGACCGGTTCGCCGTCGAGCAGCGCCCGGCTCACGCCCGCGACGTCGCCCTCGACCGGCAGGCCCAGGGTGTCCAGGCCCGGCAGGTCCACGGCGTCGGTGGCCGTGGTCACCACCGGGCGGGCGCCCAGCACCTCGCCGACCTCGACGGCGAGGGCGTTCGCGCCGCCCCCGTGGCCGCCGAGCAGCGACACGGCGAACCGGCCGGCCTCGTCGACGCACACCACCCCGGGGTCGGCCGCCTTGCCGGCGAGCAGCGGCGCCACGAGCCGGACGACCGCCCCCGTGGCCAGGAAGCACACGAGCTGCTCGCACTCCGCGAACGCCCGCCGCACGGCGTCCGCCACGGGACCCTCGTACACGCGCGTGCGGTCCGGCCACGCCGCGGCCAGCCGGTCGCGCGCCGCCGCCCCCGCCGCGGTGGCGGAAATCAGGCCGATCACTGAGCAACTCCTTCGTTCGTCGCGGGGGGCCGTACCCCCCACAGCAGGAAAACGGGATTGGTGGCGGCCAGCCGGGTCACGTCCCCGGGCAGCGGCGCCAGCCGCGACGACTGCAGCAGCACGCCGTCGCAGGCGAACCCGGCGCCGGTGAGCGCCGCCCGGGCCGCCGGCACCCGGTCGAGCGCGGCCAGCGCCACGACCACGGTCCGGCGCGCCCGCCGCGCGCACGCGGCCACCACGTCCGCCAGCTCGCGCCCGCCCCCGCCGACGAACACCGCGTCGGGGTCGTCCAGCGCGTCCAGCGCCTCCGGCGCGGTGCCGTGCACCACGTGCACGTCGACGCCGTGCGCGGCCGCGTTGGCGCGGATCCGCCCGGCCCCGTCGGCGGCCTTCTCCACCGCCGAGACCGCGGCGCCCAGCCGCGCGCACTCCACGGCCACCGAGCCGGAGCCCGAGCCGACGTCCCACACCAGGTCGCCGGGGCGGGGCCCCAGCCGGGCCAGGGCCAGCGCCCGCACCTCGAACTTGGTGATCATCGAGTCCCGGTGGGCGAACGCCTCCTCCGCCAGGGCCCAGCCCGCGGGCCCCGGCCCCCGCCCCGCCAGCGTCCGCGCGCCGCCGCCCGGCGTGCGCCGCTCGTCCAGGCTGACGACCACGCTCACCGCCATGCCCCAGTCGCGCTCCGCGGCCTCGGCGGGCGTCACCCGCTCCAGCCGCTCCTGCGGGGAGCCCAGCGCGGTCGCCACGACCAGCGTGCGTGCGTACGGCCGCAGCGCGGCACCGATCTCCGCCGGGCCCGCGCCCGGGCCGGTCAGCACCGCCACCTTCGGCTGCGCCCGGCACACGTTCACCGCGGTGCGCAGGTCCCGCCCGTGCGCGCTGACGACGACGGCGTCCTCCCAGGTCAGCCCGAGCCGCGCGAACGCCGCCGCGACGGACGACACCCCGGGCCGCACGGTGAGCCGGTCGGGGCCGAACCGCTCGGCCAGCACCCGTACGATCCCGAAGAACCCCGGGTCGCCGGAGGCCAGCACGACCACCCGGCGCCCCGCGTGGACGGACGCCTCGATCGCGTCCAGCGCCGGGGCCAGCGGCCCGAGCACGACCCGCTCGGCCGTCCCCGGCACCGCGGCCGCGTCCAGGTGCCGCCGGCCGCCCACGACCAGCTCGGCGCCCGCCAGGACGTCGGGGGAGGCGTCCGCGCCGGCCGGCCCGCCCGTCCCCGTGCCCACGACCGTGATCACGTACTCGCCCCCCGCTCGCGCAGCGCCCGGCGGGCCTGCGGGTCCGCCTTGCGGAAGCCGTGGAAGTGCCCCGGGTGGTAGAGGTGCGAGCGCGTGCCGTGCGCGTCCAGCGCCGGCCCGACCAGGAACAGCGTGTGCTTCCAGAGCTTGTGCTCCTTGACCGTCTCCTCCAGCGTGCCGATCGTGCACTTCACGACCAGCTCCTCCGGCCAGGTCGCCTGGTGGGCGACGACGACCGGGGTGTCCGTGGGGTAGCCGCCCTCCAGCAGCTCCCGCACCAGCTGCCCGCTGCGAGCGGCCGACAGGAAGACCGCCATGGTGGTCCCGTGCCGGGCGAACTCCCGCACCTCCTCACCGGGCGGCATGGGCGTCTTGCCGCCGCCGAGCCGGGTCAGCACCACCGACTGGGCGACCTCCGGGATGGTCAGCTCGCGCTGCGCGAGCGCCGCCACCGCCGAGAACGACGACACCCCCGGGACGACCTCGGTCGCGATGCCCAGCGCGTGGCAGCGGTCCAGCTGCTCCTGGGTACCGCCCCACAGCGCCGGGTCGCCGGAGTGGATGCGGGCGACGCGCAGGCCCTCGCGGTGGGCCCGCTCGTACACGGCGACGACGTCCTCCAGGGACATGGTCGCCGAGTCCAGCACCTCCGCGCCCTCGCGCGCGTGCTCGAGGACCTCCGCCTGGACCAGGCTGGCCGCCCAGATCACCACGTCGGCCTCGGCGATGGCGCGCGCGGCGCGGAACGTCAGCAGGTCGGCGGCGCCGGGGCCGGCACCGACGAAGGTCACCTTGCCGGTGGGGGCATCGGCCATGGGTTCGGTCCTCTCGAAACGTGCGGAACAAGCAGGGATGTAACGGGCGTCGCGGGACGGATCAGCCGTCCCGGGGTGGCCGGATGTGCGCGGCCGGGGGTTGATCGGATACGAAGGGGCCATGGCGGTCCTCGTCGCGCTCGGCGCGTTCCTGATGACGCTGGCCGGCGGCTGGACGGCACAGCGTGTGACCGACCGTCGCCACCTGGTGCTGGGCCTGGCCGGCGGGCTGATGCTCGGCGTGGTCGGCCTGGACCTGCTGCCGGAGGCCCTGGAGGCGGCCGGCGCGGAGGTGTTCGGCGTCCCGGCCGCGCTGCTGCTGTTCGTGGCCGGCTTCCTGCTGGCCCACCTGATGGAGCACCTGCTCGCCGGGCGCACGGCCGCGCACGGCGCGGGGGAGCACGGCCACCGCGTCCCCGAGGTGGGCCTGACGGCCGCGGCCGCGATGGTCGGCCACAGCGCCATGGACGGCGTGGCGATCGGCGCGGCCTTCCAGGTCGGCGGCGGCATGGGCACCGCGGTCGCGCTGGCGGTCGTGGCCCACGACTTCGCCGACGGCTTCAACACGTACACGATCACGAGCCTGTACGGGAACGACCGCCGCAAGGCACTGACCATGCTGTTCGCGGACGCCGTGGCCCCGGTGGCCGGCGCCGCCTCGACGGCGTTCGTCACCATTCCGGAGCAACTGCTCGGCGGCTACCTCGGCCTCTTCGGCGGAGCGCTGCTCTACCTCGCCGCCGCCGAGATCCTGCCCGAGGCCCACCACGCCCACCCGGCCCGTTCGACCCTGCTGTGCACGGTCGCCGGTACGGCCTTCATCTGGCTGGTGGTGGGCCTGGCGAGCTGACCGGGCGACGGCGGGGCTCACAGCTTGCCGCCCCGCCCGCCGTCGCGCCGCGCGGGCGCGATGAGCGTCGACAGGTACGGCAGCGGCTCGGCGTCCATCCCGGCCGCCGGCCGGATGCTCTCCCCGGGCAGCCCGAGCGAGGCGCCCCACACGGCGTCGTCGAGCCGCCCGGTCTCCCGCAGCACCTCGGCGACCTCGGCGGCGTGCCGGCCGAACTTGTACGCCACCACGGTGCCCGGCCCGGCCAGCGCGTCCTTCAGCACCGCCGACCCGGCGGTCACCGGCACCAGCGTCAGCGGTTCGGTGCCCTCGGTCAGCACGGCGCCCGAGCGCGCGGCCAGGTCCTGCATCGCGGTGATGCCCGGCACCGTCTCCACGGCCACGCCCGGCACCAGCTCCCCGACGGTGTGCGCGAGGTAGGTGAACGTCGAGTACACGTTCGGGTCGCCGATGGTGGCGAACGCGACCGTGCCGTGCCGCCCGAGCAGCTCGGCGACCTGCCGGCCGGCCTCGTCCCAGGCGGCCTCGCGGCGCGCCCGGTCGGTCCGCTCGTTCAGCGCGAACACCACGCGCAGCACCTTCTCCGCGGGCACGTAGTGCAGCACCGTCGCCTCCGCGCGCCCCCGCTCCCCGGTGTCCATCACCGGCACGACGACGACGTCGGCGGCCCGCAGGGCGTTGACGCCCTTGACGGTCACCAGCTCCGGATCCCCGGGACCGACCCCGATGCCGATCAACCTGCCGCTGCTCATGACGTCCGGCACCTCTCCACGAACCGACGGGCGACACCGGGCTCGGACGCCCAGTGCGTGTGCAGATAACTGGCGTGCACGCCGTGCTGCACGAAGCCTTCGACCCGCCGCACGGGCGTCCGCACGCCCCAGGCGGGAGCGGCACCGGCGCCGGGCTCGACGACGGTGCGGTGGAACTCGTGGCCCCGCATCCGCGTGCCGGCCGCGGCCAGCGCGCTGTCCCCGACGGCCACGGCGTCCCGGTAGCCGAGCGTCAGCCGGTCCGTCATGCGGGCGGTCGCGTCGAGCACCCCGCACATCGGCCGCCCGTCCAGCTCCCGGCACAGGTAGAGCAGCCCCGCGCACTCGGCGGCCACGGGGGCGCCGGAGTACGCCAGGTCGGCGACGGCCTTGCGCAGCGGCTCGTTGGCGGACAGCTCGCCGGCGTACACCTCCGGGAACCCGCCGCCGATCACCAGCCCCCGCGTCCCCTCGGGGAGCCGCTCGTCCCGCAACGGATCGAACGTGACGACCTCGGCCCCGGCGGCGGCGAGCAGCTCGGCGTGCTCGGCGTAGGAAAAGGTGAACGCCTCACCACCGGCAACAGCGACCACGGGTTTCGACCCGCGCCCCTCGACCGACCGAGGCGGGCGGTCGTGGGTGGGCGAGCCGGGGGTCCAGGGGGCGGAGCCCCCTGGTACGGCACCGGCACCCCGGGCCAGTGTTTCGAGGGCATCCAGATCACACCCCCGTACGACCAGGTCGGCCATCGCCGCGACGGAGTCGACCGCGGCGGCCCGCCGCTCGGCCACGGGCACCAGCCCGAGGTGCCGCGACGGCGTGGACACCGGCTCGGCCCGCCGCAGGGCGCCCAGCACCGGCACCCCGCACGACTCCAACGCCTCCCGCAACAGCGCCTCGTGCCGGTCCGAGCCGACCTTGTTCAGGATCACGCCCCCGATCCGCACCCCGGGGTCCCACGAGGCGAACCCGTGCACCAGCGCCGCCACCGACCGCGACTGCGCGGAGGCGTCCACCACCAGCACCACCGGCGCCCCGAGCAGCTTGGCGACCTGCGCGGTGGAGGCCAGTTCGCCCTCCCCGGCGGCCCCGTCGTACAGCCCCATCACGCCCTCGACCACGGCGAGGTCGCACCCGCGCGCGCCGTGCAGGAACAGCGGGGCGATCAGCTCCGGTCCGCACAGGTACGCGTCGAGGTTGCGGCCGGTCCGCCCGGTGGCGAGCGCGTGGTACCCGGGGTCGATGTAGTCCGGGCCCACCTTGTGCGGGGACACGGCGAGCCCCCGCGCGGCGAACGCGGCCATCAGCCCGGTGGCGACGGTGGTCTTGCCGCTGCCCGAGGAGGGCGCGGCGACCACCAGCCGGGGCACGGACGACGGGGAGGTCACCACTCGATGCCCTTCTGGCCCTTCTGGCCGGCGTCCATCGGGTGCTTGACCTTGGACATGTCGGTCACGAGGTCGGCGAAGTCCACCAACTTCTCCGGGGCGTTGCGCCCGGTGATCACCACGTGCTGGGTGCCGGGCCGGTCCCGCAGCACGGAGACGACCTCGTCGGTGTCGACCCACCCCCAGTGCATCGGGTAGGCGAACTCGTCGAGCACGTACAGCCGGTACGTCTCGGCGGCCAGGTCGCGCTTGACCTGCTCCCAGCCCTCGCGGGCCTTCTCCTCATTGTCCATCTGGGCGTCCCGCTGAACCCAGGACCACCCCTCGCCCATCTTGTGCCAGTCGACGGTGCCGCCCTCGCCGGAGGCGCCGAGGACGCGCAGCGCGTTCTCCTCGCCGACCTTCCACTTCGCCGACTTGACGAACTGGAACACCCCGATCGGCCACCCCTGGTTCCAGGCGCGCAGCGCGAGCCCGAAGGCGGCCGTCGACTTGCCCTTGCCGACGCCGGTGTGCACCACGACCAGCGGACGGTTGCGTCGCTGACGGGTCGTCAGGCCGTCGTCCGGTACGACACTCGGCTGTCCCTGCGGCATTACGCTGCCCTCCTGCTCGTCCCTTGAACGTCCTTGACCAGTCCGGCGATCGCGTCCGCCCGCAGCTCGTCGAGCGTGACGGCCGTGCCGCCCAGCTCGGCGGCGAGCTGTCCCGCGAGCCCGAGCCGCACCGGCCCCGACTCGCAGTCCACGACCACCGACGCGACCTGCTCGGCCGCGAACAGCCGCGCCGCCCGCCCGGCGAGCGCCACCGGCTCGGGACCACCGGTGGCCCTGCCGTCGGTCACCACCACGACCAGCGCCCGGCGCGCCGGGTCCCGCAGCCGCTCCACGCGCAGCACCTCGTGCGCCTTCAGCAGCCCGGCGGCCAGCGGGGTGCGGCCACCGGTCGGCAGCGACTCGAGCCGTGCCGCGGCCGCGTCGACCGACGAGGTCGGCGGCAGCGCCACGTCGGCGGCGGAGCCCCGGAAGGTCACCAGCCCCACCTTGTCCCGCCGCTGGTAGGCGTCCAGCAGCAGCGACAGCACGGCGCCCTTCACGGCGCTCATCCGCTGCCGTGCCGCCATCGACCCGGAGGCGTCCACCACGAACAGCACGAGGTTGCCCTCGCGCCCCTCCCGCGCCGCCTGCCGCAGGTCGTCCCGGCGGATCACCAGACCCGGCCCGGACCGGCCGCGCGCCCGCTGGTGCGGGGCCGCCGCCTGCACGGTGGCGGCCAGGTGCAGCTTGGTCAGCGCGCCCCGCGGGCGCCGGGCCCCGGTGGTGCGGCCGTGTTCGGTCCGGGCCCGCGAGCGCCGCCCGGCGGCGCCCTCGCCGATGCCGGGCACGCTCAGCGCCTTGGTGCGGAACGGCTCCGCGGCCCGCGCCGCCGGCTGCTCGCCCGCGCCCGCTCCGGACGGCTGCGGCTCGCCGCCGTCGCCCTCCTCGGGGCGCGCCCCGGTGTCGCCGCCGCCCTGCGGGCCCGCGTCGGGCGCCGGCCCGCCACCGCCGCCGCCCGGACCGTCGGGGTCGGGGTCGTCGTCGGGGGACTCGCCGGAGAACTCCTCCAGCGTCCGGTCCAGTTTGTCCTCGTCCAGCCCGGGCGCGTCGAAGGGGTTGCGGCGGCGCCGGTGCGGCAGCGCGAGCAGCGCCGCCTGCCGCACGTCCTCGGCGAGCACGTCGGTCCGCCCGGCCCACGCGGCCAGCGCGGTCGCCGTGCGCGCCATCACGATGTCCGCGCGCATGCCGTCCACCTCGAACGCCGCGCAGGTCGCCGCGATCTGCCGCAGCGCCCCGTCGCCCAGCCGCACCTGCGGCAGCAGCTCCCGCGCCGCCACGATCCGCTGCCGTACGGCGGCCTCCTCGCCGGCCCAGCGCGCGGCGAAGCCGGCCGGGTCGTCGTCGTACGCGAGCCGGCGCCGGACCACCTCCACCCGCTGGTCGGGCTCGCGGGAGGCGGCGACCTCCACGGTCAGCCCGAACCGGTCGAGCAACTGCGGCCGCAGCTCGCCCTCTTCGGGGTTCATGGTGCCGACGAGCAGGAACCGCGCCGCGTGCCGCACCGAGACGCCCTCGCGCTCCACGTACGAGGCGCCCATCGCCGCCGCGTCCAGGAGCAGGTCGACCAGGTGGTCGTGGAGCAGGTTGACCTCGTCGACGTACAGGATGCCGCGGTGCGCGTCGGCCAGCAGGCCCGGCTCGAACGCCTTGACGCCCTCGGCGAGCGCCCGCTCGATGTCGAGCGCGCCGACCAGCCGGTCCTCCGAGGCGCCGACGGGGAGTTCGACCATCCGGGCGGGCCGGTGCGCGCCCAGCCCCGCCTCGTGCGGCCCGTCCGGGCACGAGGGGTCGGGGGAGGCCGGGTCGCAGGAGAACCGGCAGCCGGGCACCACGGCCACCTCGGGCAGCAGCGCCGACAGCGCGCGCACGGCGGTGGACTTCGCGGTGCCCTTCTCGCCGCGCACCAGCACCCCGCCGACGGCCGGCGAGACGGCGTTCAGCAGCAGCGCGAGCCGCAGGTCGTCCTGACCGACGACGGCGGTGAAGGGAAAGGGGGTGGTCACTGGTCGTCGCCCTCCAGGTCGCCTTCGAGCTCCAGATAGGTGGCCCGCAGCCGCTCCAGCGTGTCCGCGTCCGGCTCGGCCCACAGGCCCCGGTCCGCCGCCTCCAGCAGCCGCTCGGTGATCCCGCGCAGCGCCCACGGGTTGGACTGCTTCATGAAGTCCCGGTTCTCCGGGTCGAAGACGTACTCGGCGCTGAGCTTCTCGTACATCCAGTCGTCGACCACGCCCGCCGTGGCGTCGTAGCCGAACAGGTAGTCCACGGTCGCCGCCATCTCGAAGGCGCCCTTGTAGCCGTGCCGGCGCATCGCCGCCATCCAGCGGGGGTTGACCACGCGGGCCCGGAACACACGGTGCGTCTCCTCGCCCAGCGTGCGCGTCCTGACCTGGTCCGGGGTGGCCGAATCACCCACGTACGCCTCGGGGTTGGCGCCGGTCAGGTGCCGGACCATGGCGACCATGCCGCCGTGGTACTGGAAGTAGTCGTCCGCGTCGACCAGGTCGTGCTCGCGGGTGTCGACGTTCTTCGCCGCCACCGCGATCCGCTTGAACGCGGTCTCCATGTCCCCGCGCGCCGCCCGCCCGTCGAGCCCGCGCCCGTAGGCGTAGCCGCCCCACACCGCGTACACCTCGGCGAGGTCGGCGTCGGAGCGCCAGTTGCGGGCGTCGATCAGCGGCAGCAGGCCGGCGCCGTACGCGCCCGGCTTGGAGCCGAAGACGCGGGCCGTGGCCCGGCGCCGGTCGCCGTGCCCGGCGGTGTCCTCGTCGGCGTGCGCCTTGACGAAGTTGCGGTCGGCGGGCTCGTCCAGCTCGGCGACGGCCCGCACCGCGTCGTCGATCAGCCCGACGACGTGCGGGAAGGCGTCCCGGAAGAACCCGGAGATACGGACCGTCACGTCGATGCGCGGCCGGCCCAGCTCGGCGAGGGGCACCACCTCGAAGCCGGTCACCCGGCGCGAGGCGTCGTCCCACACGGGGCGGCAGCCCAGCAGCGCCAGGATCTCGGCGATGTCGTCGCCCTGGGTGCGCATCGCGGAGGTGCCCCAGACAGTGAGCCCGACGGACTTCGGGTACTCCCCGGTGTCCTGGAGGTACCGGGCGACCAGGGAGTCGGCGAGGGACTGCCCGACCTCCCAACTGAGGCGGGACGGGATGGCCTTGGGGTCGACGGAGTAGAAGTTGCGGCCCGTCGGCAGCACGTTGACCAGGCCGCGGGTGGGCGAGCCGGAGGGGCCCGCGGGCACGTAACCGCCGTCCAGGGCCCGCAGGATGTGCCCGATCTCGTCGGTCGTGCGGGCCAGGCGCGGCACGACCTCGGTGCACGCGAACTCCAGCACGGCGACGGCGTCGGGCAGTTCGGTGCCGACCACGTCCGCGACGAGGGACCGGACGGCGGAGACGTCCCAGCCGCGCTCCTCCAGGCCCTCCGCGAGCCGCCGGCACAGCTGCTCCAGCAGGTCGACCGCGTCGGACGCGGTGCGCGCCGGCCCCTCCACCAGGTCGGTCAGCTCCACCGGCACCTTCACCGGGGCGCCGGGCTCGGCCAGCAGTTCCTTCTCGTCCAGCCCGAAGTGGGCGGCCAGCGAGGCCCGCAGACCCGGCAGCGCGTTCGCCTGCCCGCCCCACACCTGCGAGGCGCGCAGCACGGCCAGGACCAGGTTCACCCGGGGCTCGCCGACCGGACCGCCGCCGAGGACGTGCAGGCCGTCGCGGATCTGGACGTCCTTGATCTCGCACAGGTAGCCGTCGATGTGCATGACGAACTCGTCGAACGCCTCGTCGTCCGGCTGTTCGTCGACGTGCAGGTCGTGGTGCAGCTCGGCCGCCTTGACCAGCGTCCAGATCTGCGCCCGCACGGCCGGCGCCTTGGTCGGGTCGAGGTCGCTCACCAGGGCGTACTCGTCGAGGAGTTGCTCCAGTTTGGCGAGGTCGCCGTAGGTGTCGGCGCGGGCCATGGGCGGCACCAGGTGGTCGACGACCGTGGCGTGCCCGCGCCGCTTGGCCTGGGTGCCCTCACCGGGGTCGTTCACGATGAACGGGTAGACCAGCGGCAGGTCGCCGAGCACGGCGTCCGGGGCACACCCGGCGCCCAGGCCGAGGCCCTTGCCGGGCAGCCACTCCATCGTGCCGTGCTTGCCCATGTGCACGATCGCGTCGGCGCCGAAGCTGTTGTCCAGCCAGCGGTAGGCGGCCAGGTAGTGGTGCGAGGGCGGCATGTCGGGGTCGTGGTAGATGGCGATGGGGTTCTCGCCGAAGCCGCGCGGCGGCTGGATCATCACGACGACGTTCCCGAACTGCAGGGAGGCCAGCACGATGTCGTCGCCGTCGACGTACAGGGAGCCCGGCGGCTCGCCCCACGCCTCGGTCATCGCGTCCCGCAGCTCCGGGTCGAGCCGGCCGAACCACTCCTGGTAGTCGGCGAGCGGCACCCGGGCGGGCGCGGCGGCGAGCTGGTCCTCGGTCAGCCACTCCACGTCGTGCCCGCCGGCCTCGATCAGCCGGTGGATCAACTCGTCGCCGCCGTCGGGGTACTCGGTGAGCGAGTAGCCCGCGTCGCGGAGCGCGTCGAGGACCCGCACCGCCGAGGCGGGCGTGTCCAGGCCGACCGCGTTGCCGACCCGGGAGTGCTTGGTCGGGTAGGCGGTGAAGACCAGCGCGACCTTCTTCTCGGCGTTCGGCGTGTGCCGCAGGCGCGCGTGCCGGACGGCGATCCCGGCGACGCGGGACGCCCGCTCGGGGTCGGCCACGTACACCGGGACCTCGTCCGGGCCCTGCTCCTTGAAGGAGAACGGCACGGTGATGAGCCGGCCGTCGAACTCGGGGATCGCGACCTGCATCGCGGCGTCCATGGGCGCGAGGGCCGCGTCGGACTCCTCCCAGGCGCTCCGCGAGGAGGTGAGGCACAGGCCCTGCAGCACGGGGACGTTCAGCTCCGCGAGCGCGCCGACGTCCCACGCCTCCTCGTCGCCGCCCGCGGACGCCTGCGAGGCGTGCGTGCCGCCGGCCGCGAGGACGGTGGCGACCAGTGCGTCGGCGCGGCCCAGCAGCTCGTACAGCCCGGCGTCGGCGCCGCGCAGTGAACCGCAGTACACCGGCAGGGCGTTGGCCCCGTGGGCCTCGATCGCCTCGCACAGGGTGTCCACGAAGGCGGTGTTGCCGCTCAGTTCGTGCGCCCGGTAGAACAGCACGCCCACGGTGGGGCGTCCGTCGCGCAGCGCGTACCCCTCGTGCACGCCGTACTCCGGCATCCGGTGCGGCTCGGCGAAGCCCTCGCCGGTCAGCAGCACGGTGTCGGAGAGGAACCGGGACAGCTCCAGCAGGTTCGCGGGACCGCCCTCGACCAGGTACTTCAGCGCCTCCGCGACCACACCCGCGGGCACGCTGGACTCGGCCATCAGCTCCGCGTCCGGCACGGCCTCGCCGCCCAGCAGCACGGTCGGCACGCCGGACGCCTTCAGCGCGGCCAGCCCGTCCTCCCAGGCGCGCTTGCCGCCGAGCAGCCGTACGACGGCGAGGTCCGCGCCGCGCAGCAGGTCCGGCAGTTCCCCGGCGACGTCGACGCGGGTGGGGTTGCCGATGCGGTAGTCGGCGCTGGAGGCCCGGGCCGCCAGCAGATCGGTGTCGGCGGTCGACAACAACAACACTGTGCTCATGCGGGCGCTCCCGGTGGAATGAAAGGCAGTCCTTGCGGCGCGCCCGACTCGATGAGCCGCCACAGCGCGTCCGTGTCCGCGTGCTGTTCGATCAGGTCGCCGAGCCGGTCGAGCTGCTCCTCGCGCAGCGCGGCGAACGAGGTGTCGGGGGCCGGCACGAAGCGGCGGCCCGCGGCGGCGGCCACCTCGCGCAGGAACGCCCGCCGGAAGCCGTCCGACTCCAGCGAGCCGTGCCAGTGCGTGCCCCAGGTGTGGCCGACGCGGCAGCCGTCCAGGAAGGGCTCCCCGCCCCGCACGTCGGCGACACCGTGGTGGATCTCGTACCCCTCGACCGGCTCGCCGAGGGCCTGTCCGGCCGGCCGGGTGAGGGTCTTCTCGCGGGCGAACCGCACCCGCACGGGCAGCACACCGAGCCCGTCGACCGCGCCGGCCCGTGACTCGACCTCGTCCTCGATGTGTTCGCCGAGGATCTGGAAGCCGCCGCAGATGCCGAGGACCGGGCGTCCTTCGGCGGCCCGGCGCACCAGGGCGTCGGCCAGGCCGCGTTCGCGCAGCCAGGCCAGCGCCCGCACGGTGCCGCGCGTGCCCGGGACGATCACCAGGTCGGCGTCGGCCAGTTCCTCGGGCCGGTCCACGAACCGCACCACGACGCCCGGTTCGGCGGCCAGGGCGTCCACGTCGGTGAAGTTGGACATCAGCGGGACCGCGCACACGGCGACCCGCAGCACGTCCTCGCCGACGGGCGGGCTGACCGTGGACTCGCGGACGGTGCCGCGCAGCGACACACGCAGTCCGTCCTCCTCGTCGATGCCGAGCCCGTGCCGGAACGGCAGCACGCCGTAGGTGCGCCGTCCGGTGAGGCCGTGGAGCATGTCCAGGCCCGGCTCCAGCAGCGACACGTCGCCGCGGAACTTGTTCACCAGGAACCCGGCGACCAGCTCCTGGTCCTCGGGCGCGAGCAGGGCGACGGTGCCGAAGAAGGAGGCGAAGACGCCACCGCGGTCGATGTCGCCGACCACCAGCACCGGCAGCCGCGCGCCCCGCGCGATCCCCATGTTGACGATGTCGGTGCGCCGCAGGTTGATCTCGGCCGGGCTGCCCGCCCCCTCACAGATCACCGCGTCATACGTGCCCCGCAACTCGGCCAGGCAGTCCAGCACGGTGCCGAGCAGCCGCTGCTGGCGTCCGCCGTGGTAGCCGCGGGCGCTCATCTCGCCCACCGGCTTGCCCAACAGCACGACCTGACTGCTCTGTTCGCCCCCGGGCTTGAGCAGTACCGGGTTCATCTGCGCGGTCGGCTCGATCCGGCAGGCCTGCGCCTGCATCGCCTGCGCCCGCCCGATCTCGGCGCCCTCGCGCGTCACGAACGAGTTCAGCGACATGTTCTGCGCCTTGAACGGCGCCACCTTCACGCCGCGGCGCACCAGCCACCGGCAGATCCCGGCGGTGACGACGCTCTTGCCGGCGTCGGAGGTCGTACCGGCGACCAGGAGCCCCCCGTTCACTTCCCACGTCCCTTCCACAGCAGGCGCGCCCCGGCGGTGACGCCGAGCGCGAGCAGGCCGACGCGCCGGGACAGCCGTACGGCCCGGTCGATGTCGGTGACGGCGACGGGGCGCCCGGCGGCCCCGTTGAGCACCGGCCGGTGCTCGACCCGGCCGCCGTAGGAGAGCGTCCCGCCCAGGCGCACGCCGAGCGCGCCCGCGAACGAGGCCTCCACGGGGCCGGCGTTGGGGCTGGGGTGGCGGCCGGCGTCGGCGCGCCAGGCGCGGACCGCGCCGCGCGGGTCGGGTCCGGCGAGCGCGGCGAGCACGGCGGTCAGCCGGGCCCCCGGCCAGCCGGCGACGTCGTCGAGGCGGGCGGAGGCCCAGCCGTAGCGCAGGAAGCGCGGCGACCGGTGGCCGACCATCGCGTCCAGGGTGTTCACCGCGCGGAAGCCGAGCAGCCCCGGCACCCCCCCGACGGCACCCCACACCAGGGCGCCGACCACCGCGTCGGAGGTGTTCTCGGCGACGGACTCCACGACGGCCCGGGCGATCCCGTCGGCGTCCAGCGCCTGCGGGTCGCGGCCGCACAGGTGCGGCAGCCGCGCGCGGGCCGCCTCGACGTCCCCGTCCCGCAGCGCCCGCCCGACGGCCCCGGCCTCGCGGGCGAGCGAGGTGCCCCCGACGACCGCCCAGGTCGCCGCGGCGGTCAGGGCGACGGAGGCGGCGGGGGAGCGGCGCACGGCCCGTTCGGCGACGACCCCGAGGGCGACGGCGCCTCCGGCGCACACGGCGGTGTGCAGGGCGCCCCAGCCGCGGTGGTCGCGCCACAGGAGGCGCTCCACGGCCCCGGCCGCGCGTCCGAACGCGGCGACCGGATGCCCGCGGCGCGGGTCACCGAGGAGCAGGTCACCGAGGAGTCCGGCGGCGGCGCCGTACGCATACGAGCGATCGGCACCCATCGGCTCAGCCGGCCGTGCGCGCGGGGGCGGGCCGGGGGGTGGTCCTCACATGGCAGCCGAGCATGGCGGTATGTCCTCACTCAGGGTGTCCACGCCCTGGTTCGACGAGACCGGCGGTGAGAGTTCCTGGCTCCCGGGGTTCGCACCCCGGTGACAGTGGCGGGACCGCGCCGGATTCGCACCGGCTTCCTCTCCTTGCCGCCGTACATGGCCCCGGCAGTCCACCACGCCCCCCGAACGACCGTCAACTTGCCGTTGACCTGGGGCGGAGGAGTGTGTGGAGGCCCACACGGAAGGGGCCTGCGGGGTCACAGCGACGCGGGGTGCCCGAGGGGCACCCCGCGTCGTGTGGTCCTGCGCCGGCGAAACGTCCGGCTCAGGCGACGATCAGGCTGATGCCGTACGCCACCGCCGCCGCGCACGCCGCGAAGCAGGCGTACGCGCCGGTGACCGCGAGGGCGGCCGAGCCGCCCCGGGCCTGGGCCCGCTCACGGGCGGACAGGCCGGCCACGCCGAGGGTGAACAGGGCCACGAGGCCCACGGTGACCACGAGGCTGACGCCGAAGACGGAGCCCAGGGCTGCCCAGTCGATCTTCATGCTGCTTCTCTTCCTTCCGGCCGGGCGGGCTCAGACGGCGGCCGGCGGGGCGGCCGGTTCCGCGGCGACGGCGGCGGTCGCCGTGGCCCCGACGGGGGCGGCCACGGCGGGGGCGGCGACGGCGGGGGCGGCGACGGCCGGGGAGGCCATGGCCGGGGACGGGATGACCGCCGACGGCTCGTCGGTGGCCGGGAGGCCCGCCGGGGGCGGGGTGACGGCGGCCATCGCGGCGGTGACCACGCCGGCCGGCTCCTCGGCGTCGTTGACGTTGGTGTGGTCGACGACCTGGCGGCGGGAGAGCTTCCAGATGGCCGCGCTGGAGGCGATCAGGAAGACGGCCACGACGGCCGTGCCCCAGTCGCCGAGGTCGGTGACCGACTCGGCGAGCGCGCCGACCAGCGCGGCGGCCGGCAGCGTCAGGCCCCAGGCGACGAACATCCGGGTCGCCGTGGACCAGCGCACCACACCGCCCTTGCGGCCGAGGCCCGCGCCCATCACCGAGCCGGAGACGACGTGCGTGGTGGACAGCGAGAAGCCCAGGTGGGAGGAGGCCAGGATCGCGGTGGCGGCGCTGGTCTGGGCGGCGAAGCCCTGCTGCGGCGCCAGGTCGGTCAGGCCCTTGCCCATGGTGCGGATGATGCGCCAGCCACCGATGTAGGTGCCGAGCGCGATGGCCAGGCCCGCGGACAGGATGACCCAGGTGGGAGGGTCGGAGTCGGGGGCGACGGCGCCGCCGGCGACCAGCGCGAGGGTGATGATGCCCATCGTCTTCTGGGCGTCGTTGGTGCCGTGGGCGAGGGAGACCAGGCCGGCGGAGGCGATCTGGCCCGCGCGGTAGCCCTTCTCGGCCGCCTTGCCGTCGGCGCTGCGGCCGGCCCGGTAGGACAGGCGGGTCGCGACGGCCGCGGCCACACCGGCCACGATCGGCGCGGCGACCGCGGGGATCAGCACCTTGGTGACGAGCACCTCGCCGTGGACCGCGCCGAAGCCGGCCGAGGCGATGGTGGCGCCGACCAGGCCGCCCATCAGGGCGTGGGAGGAGCTGGAGGGCAGGCCCACCAGCCAGGTCAGGAGGTTCCAGAGGATCGCGCCGACCAGGGCGGCGAAGATGACCTCGGGACGGATGCCGGTCTCGTCGACGAGACCTTTGGAGATCGTGTTGGCGACCTCCACCGAGAGGAATGCGCCCACCAGGTTGAGCACGGCGGACATGGCCACCGCGACCTTGGGCTTGAGAGCGCCGGTCGAGATGGTCGTGGCCATCGCGTTGGCGGTGTCGTGGAAACCGTTCGTGAAATCGAACGCGAGTGCGGTTACCACCACAATCGCGAGGATCAGCGAGAAGCTTTCCATTTACCCAGGCAATCGTTCGAAGTCATCGGTCGGTTGACCGTAGGCAACGTGGGTGAACGGAAGATGAACTGGGGAGGGCGCCGTGGTGTCCGTCCGGCCGGTTCTCGGCCGCACCGCCCGCGCCGGGGCTTGGGGGGAGCGGGCGCGGCGGGCCGGGGGGACGGATGAGGAGATTCCCGTCACATGCGGGCCCACCGGACCGCGCGGCGACCTGGGAGGATCACCGCATGAGCGAGCAGCGGAACCACCGGACGGACCACGGCGATCACGGCGACGTCTCCGCCGCCTGGGAGGCGCTGGTCGCGACGGCCCGCCGCACCGTCACCGACGGACTGGTCGTCGGCACCTCCGGCAACGTCTCGGTACGCGTCGGCGACCTCGTCCTGGTCACCCCCTCGGGCGTCCCCTACGACCGGCTCACCCCCGACGACGTGACCGGCGTGGACCTCGACGGCCGCCAGGTGCTCGGCACCCTCGTCCCCACCAGCGAACTGCCGCTGCACCTCGCCGTATACGAAACGACGGACGCCACCGCGGTCGTCCACACCCACGCCGTGCACGCCACCGCCGTCTCCACGCTCGTGGAGGAGCTGCCGCTGGTCCACTACATGGCGGCCGCGCTCGGCGGCCCCGTCCGGGTCGCCCCCTACGCCACGTACGGCAGCGCCGAACTGGCCCGGAACGCCCTGCGCGCCCTCGACGGCCGCACCGGCTGCCTCCTGCGGAACCACGGCACCCTCACCCACGGCACCGGCCTCGACCAGGCCTACGACCGCACCGCCCAGCTGGAGTGGATGTGCCGCCTCTGGCTGACGGCGTCCTCCGTCCCCCACCTGACCCCCACCCTCCTGACCCCCGACCAACTGACCGAGGCCACGGAAAAGCTCCGCGACTACGGCCAACGGGCCTGAGGCCCATGGCTGCACCGGACGCGGGGGACATGGACGAGCTCCGTACCCGGCCCGCTGTCCGTCCCTCAAGGGGCGCGGGGAACTGCGCGAACACCCCCACGCACCCGCACCCGCCGACGCGACCGCACCCCCACCCCGGCCGGACGCAGCCGCCCCACCCCCGGTGACCCCTCGTGGCCCACCGCTGGCCCTACGCGCACGGGACCTGGACACTGGACCCGTGCGCCCTGTCAAAGCGACGGCCGTCGCCGTCACCGCAGCCCTCGCCGCCGGTGCCGCGAGCGTCGCCGCCGGCCGCCTCGCCAGCGACGCCGCCCTGAAGGCGCCCCCGGGCCGCCCGCTGCCGACCGAGCCCCGGCTCACCGTGCACGGCACCGCCGCGGGCCAGATCGTCCTCACCCGCCACCTGGCCAGCCTGCGCCCGGGCACCTACGGCCTGGCCGGCGACGGCTCCCACGCGGTCGTCGGGCCCGTCCTCGACCGGGCGGCCCCGTCCGCCGACACGGTCGTGCGCCGGCTCGAACGCGTCACCCACGGCAGCCTCAGCCCCGGCGACGCGGTCTGGCTCACCCCGAACCTCTACGTCGGCGACCCGCGCGGCGCCCTCGGCCTGGACCACGCCGACGTCGACGTGCCCGGCGAACTCGGCCCGCTGCCCGCCTGGTTCCTGCCCGGCTCCCGCCGCACCTGGGTGATCGCCGTGCACGGCCTGGGCACCACCCGGGAGCACGCCCTGAACCTCATGGGCTTCCTCGCGGGCCGCAACCTGCCCGTGCTCGCCCTCGCCCACCGCGGCGACCTGGGCGCGCCCCGCTCCCCGGACGGCCTGAACCACCTCGGCGAGACCGAGTGGCGCGACCTGGACGCCGCGATCCGCTACGCCGTCCGCCACGGCGCCGTCCGCGTCGTCCTGCTCGGCTGGTCCACCGGCGCCACCATGGCGCTGCGCGCCGCCGACCGCTCCGGGCTGCGCGACCGGATCAGCGGCCTGGTGCTGGACTCCCCGGTCCTCGACTGGCAGACCACCCTGCGCGCCCTCGCCGCCGCCCGCCACACCCCGGGCGCCCTGCTGCCGCTGGCCGTGCGGGCCGCTCAGGGCCGCGCCGGACTGGGCATCGGCCCCGACGGCGGCCGGCCCGCGTTCGACCCCGCCCGGCTGGCCGTGCCGACCCTGGTCCTCCACGGCCCCGACGACACGGTCGCCCCGTGGCGGCTCTCCCGCCGCCTCGCCGCCCGGCGCCCCGACCTCGTCTCCCTGCACACCGTCCGGGACGCCCCGCACGCCGCGATGTGGAACGCCGACCCGGGCGCCTACGAGGAGGTCCTGCGCCGCTTCCTCACCCCCCTGATGTGAGCCCCCGCCGCCCGCGCCGCCACCCGCACGTGCGGGGCGGGCGGAACGGTTCCGTTTAGCGCCGTACGACTGGCCGGAACACCCCCTTCACCTCCCCTCCCGGCGCCACCCCTTGGCCAGTCCCGTAGCCCCCCGTGACGTTCCGTTTGGGTTTTCGGACCGTCAACCGGAAGACTGCACCCGTGACGTCCCGTATCCCGCGCGACTCCAGGCTTCGACTCGTCCGCCCCCGACCCCTGGCCGCCGCCCCCTCAGCTGTGAACCAGCGGCGCCCGCGCCGCCCCGCGCCCCGCCCGCCGGAGGGCACCCCCGCCCCCGCGGAGCTGGCCAGAATGGCACGCTCCGGACTGGCCCCCGCCGCCCGGGTCGCCCGCTGGGCCGACGCGGCCCTCGGCCCCGGCAGCGACGCGGCGACCGCCGACGGCAAGGCCACCCTGGCCGACGCGACCGCCGAGCGCGCCGCCCGCGACCTCGGCCTCACCCCCGACCGGGTCCGGGCCGACTGGGACACGGCCCGCCTCGCCGGACTGATCGAGGTGCACGGCGCCAGCGCCCGCCCCGGCTGGCGGCTGCGCGCCTGGGACCGCGACGACAGCGCCGTGCTGCGCGGCTGGGTCGCCCTGTTCGACGCCTGGTCGCTGGCCACCCCCGAACCCGGGGACCAGGAGCCCGCCACCGTCGCCGAGGTCGTCTCGGCCATGCCCCAGGTGCTCTCCTTCCTCCAGCTGTCCGCCGGATCCGTCCCGGTCGACCAGCTCCTGGACCTGCTGCGCCAGCGCGTCACCGAACTGCGCACCGAGCGCTGCGAGGTCGTCTACGACGCGGACGCCGCCGCCGACCCGGGGACCGCCGCCGCGGACACCCCCGCGCGCCCCGCCCTGGCCGCCGCGGCCGGCCCCGCCGAGACCGAGGGCGAACCGGCCGACCCCGCGCAGGCCGCCGAACTGGCCCCGCTCCTGGACTGGGCCCTGCACGCCCTCGCCTCCGTGGGCGCCCTCACCTACGGCGACGGGCAGGCCACCCTCACCCCCCTCGGCAACTGGGCGGTGTGGGTCAAGCTGGAGCAGATCTGCGTGGCCGCGCAGAGCCCCGCCGGCAACATCGAGCAGTCCGCCGAGGACATGCTGCGCGGCTGCGCCCAGCTGCGCCCCAACGCCGCCCGCGCCGAGTACCGCGCCTGGCTCGCCGCCCGCCCCGTCGGCAGCGCCGTCACCGAGCTGCTGGCCGCCGCCCGCGGCGAGGACGCCCTGCTGCGCGGCCTGGCCTTCGAGGCGCTGCGCGTGGTCGGCGCCCCGGCCGAGCCCGACGTCCGCGCGGTCGTCGAGGAGCCCGCGCTGCGGCCGTACGCCCTGCTGTGGCTCGCCGAGCACGACGGCGTGGACCCCGAGGACGCCCACGAGGTGCTGACCCGCGAGGAGGCCACCTGGCTGTGGGTCGACACCGCGGCGGCCGTCGCGGACCACGGCGAGGCCCCGATGCTGGTGCGGCACCTGGAGTCGGCGCTCCAGCCGACCGTGCCCGCGCTGCTCAAGGAGGTCCGCGCGGTCGGGCACCCGCGCACCGTGCAGGTGCTGGTCGCGCTGGCCGCCGCCCACCCGGACCCGGCGCTCGCCAAGGCCGTCCGCCGCGCCGCCTTCCAGGTGCACACCGGCGGCCACTAGCGCATGCGGGCCGGCCGGTCCCGTCAGGCCGGTATCTCGGGGGCGTACGTGCCGAAGCTCCACACGTTGCCCTCGAGGTCCCGGGCCATGTAGTCCCGGGAGCCGTACTCCTGGTCGGTCGGGGGCATCAGGACGTCCACGCCGTGCTCCACCGCGTGCGCGTGGTGCCCGTCGACGTCGTCCACCACGACGTAGACCCCGGTGGTGCCCGCGTTCTTCATCGCCGCGTCGAACACGCCGCCGCGACCCCGGGAGCCGAGCATCACCACGCCGTTGCCCTGCACCAGCTCGGCGTGCAGCACCGTGCCGTCCTCGCCCTCGTACACCGACAGCTCCGTGAACCCGAGTGCCTCGGTGAGCTGCCGGATCGCCGCCTTCGCGTCGGCGTACAGCAGGGTCGGGTAGATGCTGGGCCGGGTGCCGTTCGTGCCGGTCATACCGCTCACTCCCTCGTGGTCCGTCGCTGGTCCACCGTGTGGTCCCTGGTGATCGTCCGGTGATCGTCCGTCCGGTCCGGGAAAAGCCGTTGCACACCCCCGTTAGACTGGGCCCCATGGCCATTCTCCTCGCGCATTAGACGACGGGATCGTCCTCAGCCGTCCATCCCGCCCCTTTCCCCGCCCTGGAGTCTGTCCGTGATCTCCGCCACCGGTATCGAGCTGCGCGCCGGCGCCCGCGTCCTCATCGAGAACGCCACCTTCCGTGTCGCCAAGGGCGACCGCATCGGCCTGGTCGGCCGCAACGGCGCCGGCAAGACCACCCTCACCAAGTGCCTGGCGGGCGAGGGCCTCCCCGCCGCGGGCACCATCACCCGCTCCGGCGAGGTCGGCTACCTCCCGCAGGACCCCCGCACCGGCGACCTCGACGTGCTCGCCCGCGACCGCATCCTCTCCGCGCGCGGCCTGGACGTCCTGCTGCGCAAGATGCGCGAGAACGAACAGCGCATCGCCACCGGCCAGGGCGCCACCCGCGACAAGGCGATGAAGCAGTACGAGCGCCAGGAGACGGAGTTCCTCACCAAGGGCGGCTACGCCGCCGAGGCCGAGGCCGCCACCATCGCCGCCGCGCTGAACCTGCCCGACCGGGTGCTCGGCCAGCCCCTGCACACGCTCTCCGGCGGTCAGCGCCGCCGCATCGAGCTGGCCCGCATCCTGTTCTCCGACGCGGACACCCTGCTGCTCGACGAGCCGACCAACCACCTCGACGCGGACTCGATCATCTGGCTGCGCGACTACCTCAAGACCTACCGCGGCGGCTTCATCGTGATCTCCCACGACGTCGACCTGGTCGAGACGGTCGTCAACAAGGTGTTCTACCTGGACGCCAACCGCTCCCAGATCGACGTCTACAACATGGGCTGGAAGCTCTACCAGCAGCAGCGCGAGGCCGACGAGAAGCGCCGCAGGCGCGAGCGGGCCAACGCCGAGAAGAAGGCCGCCGCCCTGCACTCGCAGGCCGACAAGATGCGCGCCAAGGCCACCAAGACGGTCGCCGCGCAGAACATGGCCCGCCGCGCCGACAAGCTGCTCGCCGGTCTCGACGACGTCCGCATGCAGGACAAGGTGGCCAAGCTCCGCTTCCCCGAGCCCGCGCCCTGCGGCAAGACCCCGCTGATGGCCGAGGGCTTGTCCAAGTCGTACGGTTCGCTGGAGATCTTCACCGACGTCGACCTGGCCATCGACAAGGGCTCCCGGGTCGTCATCCTCGGACTCAACGGCGCCGGCAAGACCACGCTGCTGCGGCTGCTGGGCGGCGTCGAGCAGCCGGACACCGGCATGGTCGTCCCCGGCCACGGCCTCAAGCTCGGCTACTACGCCCAGGAGCACGAGACCCTGGACCCGGACCGCACGGTCCTGGAGAACATGCGCTCGGCCGCCCCCGACATGGACCTCGTGGAGGTCCGCAAGGTGCTCGGCTCGTTCCTGTTCTCCGGAGACGACGTCGACAAGCCGGCCGGGGTCCTCTCCGGCGGCGAGAAGACCCGGCTGGCCCTCGCCACCCTGGTCGTCTCCTCGGCCAACGTCCTCCTGCTCGACGAGCCCACCAACAACCTCGACCCGGCCAGCCGCGAGGAGATCCTCGGCGCGCTGCGCACCTACAAGGGCGCCGTCGTCCTCGTCACCCACGACGAGGGCGCCGTCGAGGCGCTCCAGCCGGAGCGGATCATCCTGCTGCCCGACGGCGTCGAGGACCTGTGGGGCTCGGACTACGCCGACCTGGTCGCGCTGGCGTGAGTGATCCACTCCGGGTGGATCATTCGGCCCATCGGTGATCCCTCATCTGTGTGAGATCTCCTCGTATCGAGGTGTGTCGTACACGCATTTTCCGGCCGGTCCCCCTCACCCGGGGCGACCGGCCGCGGTGCGTCCCTGACCTGCTGATTCGTGTGGACGGACGTTCGACCCTGCGGACGGATGTGTGCGGAATCACATATTCCGTTCGTGGGGACGCACTCCTGTCGTCACAACCAGGTCGCACGGACCTTGCCGAATGGGTGGCCATCACGCCCCGGAGGGGTGATCATGAGGAGACCAGAGCGCACTTCCCATGAGGAGGCACGGGTGGCCGAGACTCTGAAGAAGGGCAGCCGGGTGACCGGCGCCGCGCGCGACAAGCTCGCGGCAGACCTGAAGAAGAAGTACGACTCCGGTGCGAGCATCCGAGCGCTGGCCGAGGAAACCGGCCGCTCGTATGGCTTCGTCCACCGGATGCTCAGCGAGTCGGGCGTCACGCTCCGTGGGCGTGGCGGGGCGACGCGGGGCAAGAAGACCCCGGCGTCCTGAGCCCGGGCGGCCCATCGGCTCCGCCGGTGGCCACCCGGTCGGCCGGACCCCCTGATTCCACCGCGGCCCCACAGGGGCCCTGGGGGTGTTCCCGCCCGGCCGGGTGGTTACTGTGCAGTCACTTAGCTGACCGCTGACTGACCGCACCCACCGGAGGCACCGCATGGCTTCGTCCGACCCGCTCCTCGACCAGGACGGCGTACGTCTCACCGTCGACGACGCGCTCGCCACGGTGACGCTGGCCAACCCGGCCAAGCGCAACGCCCAGAGCCCCGCGATGTGGCGTGCGCTGGCCGAGGCCGGCCGGCTGCTGCCGGGCGCCGTGCGGGTCGTCGTGCTGCGCGGCGAGGGCAAGTCCTTCTCCGCCGGCCTCGACCGGCAGATGTTCACGCCCGAGGGCATCGAGGGCGAGCCGTCCTTCATCGACCTCGCGCGCAGCGGCGACGCCGAACTCGACGCCGCCATCGCGCGGTTCCAGGAGGGTTTCACCTGGTGGCGGCGCAGCGACCTCGTGTCGATCGCCGCCGTCCAGGGGCACGCCATCGGCGCGGGCTTCCAGCTGGCCCTCGCCTGTGACCTGCGCGTCGTCGCCGACGACGTGCAGTTCGCGATGCGTGAGACCGGTCTGGGCCTGGTCCCGGACCTGACGGGCACCCACCCGCTGGTCTCCCTCGTCGGCTACGGCCGCGCGGTCGAAATGTGCCTGACCGGGCGGTTCGTGCAGGCGGCGGAGGCGGTGAGCACCGGGCTGGCGAACATCGCCGTGCCCGTCGACCAGCTCGACGCGACCGTCACCGAACTGGCGTCCGCGATCCTCGCGGCTCCGCGCGACGCGGTGATCGAGACCAAGGCGCTGCTCCAGGGCGCCGCGGACCGCACCTACGACGAGCAGCGCGCGGCCGAACGCGCCGCCCAGTCCCGCCGCCTGCGCGACCTGGCCGGCCTCGGCGACTGACCTCGGGTGAACGCGCGGTGAGCCGGCCGGCTCACCGCGCGTTCACCCGATCGCCGTAATCACCACGGCCACGGTCGGATGGTCGGTGAGCGCGTCGCTCACCGCCGTCCTGACCTGCCGGGCCACGTCCACGGCCCGGTGGCCGGGGCGCAGGGCAAGCTCCACGCGCGCGTGACGACGCGGCAGGGCCGCCGCCTCCCGGGTCTCACCCGGACGGGGGTACTCCAGGTGGACGGCCCGGCCGAGCCCGCCGAGGCGGCCGGTCAGCCCGGCCACCCCGGGAACGTCGAGCGCGACGAGCGCCACGCGCGCCTCGTCGCCGCCGTCGGGGACGTCGAGCCGCGCCGCCTCAGGCTCCCGTCCGGGCTCCGGCGCGGGTTCGGGTGCCGGGTCCTCGTCCAGCAGCCTCGTCACCCGCACGTCCACCTCGGTCACCGTCAGGCCCAGCCGTTCGGCGGCGGCCGCGGACAGCACGGCCCGCAGCCGCGCCGCCGCCGAGGGCAACGGCTCCGCCGGACCCGCCGCGCACTCCGCCGACACCCGCAACGGCCCCGGCGGCAACCCGCTCGGCGGAACCGGCACGACGGGCCCGTGCGCCTCCTGCCCGGCATCGGCCGCTTCCGTCGTGCCCTGCTCGTCCGCAGGGCCCACCCGGAGCCTGCCCAGGCGCACCCCGGGCACCTCCCGCCCCGCCGCCCGCAGCACCGTCGCCACCGCGTCCTCCGTGATCCACGCGCCGTCCCGCGGCCCGCCCAGGGGCAGCAGCCTGCCCAGACCCACCTGCGCGCGCACCGCCCGCGTCCAATCGTCCGCCGTCGTCATTCCTCCAGCCTGCCGCATCCCCGGAGCGAAGTCGGACAACCGCGCTTACGGTGGGTACAGGACGACCATCGAAAAAGGGACGTACGGCGATGACCGAGATGACGGAGCGGAACCGGACGCAGACCCCCGACGACGGCGTGGACACGCCCGGACAGGTCCGCAAGACCCCGAGGCGCGGCGGAGGTGACCCGGCCGGACGGGGCCGGACCACCATCGCGGACGGGGTGGTGGAGAAGATCGCAGGCCTCGCGGCACGCGACGTCGTCGGCGTGCACGCCATGGGCAGCGGCATCAGCCGCACCTTCGGCGCCGTGCGGGACCGGGTGCCCGGCGGCTCGAAGTCCGCGGCGCGCGGGGTGAAGGCCGAGGTCGGCGAGGTGCAGACCGCGCTCGACCTGGAGATCGTGGTGGACTACGGCGTCGCGATCGCGGACGTGGCGGGCGACGTGCGCGAGAACGTCATCGCGGCCGTCGAGCGGATGACCGGCCTCGAGGTCGTCGAGGTCAACATCGCCGTGAGCGACGTCAAGCTGCCCGAGGAAGAGGAAGACGAGCCGGAGCCCCGGATCCAGTGACCCGTCGGCGGCCGGACAGCCGTACGGCTGAGGGGAGAGCACGTTGAGCATGGCCGTGGTCGGCTTGATCGCCGGCATGGTGCTGGGCTTCGCCGGGTACTTCGGCGGCTTCGGAGCCTTCCTGCTGGTGGCGGCGCTCGGCGCCGTCGGGTTCGTCGCCGGCCGGTTCCTGGAAGGGGACCTGGAGTTCGGCGACTTCTTCCGCACGCGCGAGGACCGACGGCGGTGACCCGGTGAGCGAAGGGACCGTCGCGACCGGCCGGCGCGGGAGCGTCGTCCCGGCGGCCGAGCGCGGCGCGACCCGGATCGCGGACCGGGTCGTCGCCAAGATCGCCTCCCAAGCGGCGCGCGAGGCGGTCGGCGCGCTGCCGCCGGACGCCGCGCCCCCGCACGCCACCGTCGTGGTGCGCCCCCACGCGCACCCCGGCGGCGGCACGGCCCCCAGCCGTGCCGCCTACGTGCGCGTGCACTTGGACCTCGACTACCCGTGCGACATCGGCGCCCGCTGTCACGCGGTGCGCCGGAACGTGGCCGAGCGGGTACGCACGGGGACGTCGATGGAGGTGCCGGAGGTCGCCGTGCAGGTGGAGCACCTGCACCTGACGGCGACGGCCGGCCCCGCGCCGGGGAGGCCGCGATGAGCGAACCCCGCGAACCCCGCGAACCCCGCGAGTCCCGTGAACCCGGTGACACCACGCAGCGCCTGCCGGTCCTCGAGAAGGAGCGCGAGGGAGCCCCGACCGGCCGCGAGAGCCAGGGAGCACCCCCCGCCCGGTCGGAGGAACTGCCCTCCCGGGCCCACCGCTTCTGGTCGGCGCGCCGTGTGCCCGCGGGCATCGTCGCCGTCGCCCTCTTCGTCGTCGCGGGGGCCTTCCTCTACGACATCGCCGCCGTGCGCGCCGACCGGCAGGCCCTGTCCTGGCGGCGCACCCTGGCGCGGGAGCTCGCCGAACGCCCGCTGGACGACATCTGGGTGCGGGTGGGCGCCGGCGTCGCCGCGGCCCTCGGCCTGTGGCTGCTGCTCCTCGCCCTCACCCCCGGACTGCGCTCCCTGCTGCCCATGCGCCCCGTCCACCCGGACCTGCGCGCCGGACTGGACCGGGACGCCGCCGCTCAGGTGCTGCGCGACCGGGCCATGGAGGTGGCCGGCGTGCAGTCGGCGCGGGTCCGGGTCCACCGCCGCAAGGCCGACGTGCGCGCGCTCGCGCACTTCCGTGAACTGGACGACGTGCACGACGACCTGGACACCGCGCTCACCGAGGCGGTCACCGGACTGGGCCTGTCGCGCCCGCCGAAGCTGTCGGTGCGCGTGCGGCGACCCGGGAAGAAGGGGTGAGGGCGGTGCTGAGGACGGTCAACCGCGTCCTGCTGGCCCTGGTCGGGCTGGTGCTGCTGGCCGTGGGCGGCGCGGTGCTCGCCGTCGGCTTCGGCGCGCAGTCGCCCTCCTGGTGGATCCACCAGGGCCGGCACGACGTGCTGCTGTCCACCGCCGAGCGCACCCGCTGGCGCGGTGAGGACTGGTGGTGGCCGGTGGTGATCGCAGCCCTGGCGGTGCTGGTGCTGCTCGCCCTGTGGTGGCTGGTGGCGGTCCTGCGCCGCCGCAGGCTGCGCGAGGTCCTGGTCGACACGGGCGACGGCGCCGGTGCGACGCTGCGCGGACGCGCCCTGGAGCACGCGCTCGGCGCCGACGCCGCGGGACTGGACGGCGTGGCCCACGCCCGGGCCCACCTGAGGGGCCGCCGCACGGCACCGGAGGCGCGCCTGAGGCTCCGGACGGAGCCGCACGTCGACCCCGGGACCACGCTGCGGGACCTCGCGGACGGGCCCCTGGCCCACGCGCGCGACGCGGCGGCGCTGCCCGCGCTCCCGGCGGAGGTCCGCCTGCGCGCGGTCAGCCACAAGGCGGAACGGGTCACCTGACGCGCCCGTCCCGCCCCCGGCGTCAGAACCCGTGCCGCATCCCGCCGTCCACCGGCACCATGATCCCCGTCAGGTAGGAGGCGGCCGGCGACAGCAGGAACGCCGCCGTCCGCCCGAACTCCTCCGGCGTCCCGTACCGGCGCAACGGAATGCGCGACTCGTTGGCCACGCGGGTGGCCTCGGGGTCGGCGGACAGGGCGTCCAGCTCCCGCACGCGGTCGGTGTCGATCCGCGCGGGCAGCAGCCCCACGACCCGGATGCCCCGCGGGCCCAGCTCGTCCGCGAGCGACTTCGCGAACCCGGCGAGCCCGGGCCGCAGCCCGTTGGAGATGGTCAGCCCGGGGATCGGCTCGTGCACGGACCCCGACAGCACGAACCCGATGACACCCCCGGCGTCCAGCTCGGCAGCCGCTGCGCGGGCGAGCCGCACCGCGCCGAGGAACACCGACTCGAACGCCGTCTGCCACTGCTCATCGGTGTTGTCGGCGACGAACCCGGGCGGCGGCCCGCCCACGCTGACGAGCACCCCGTGGAACGCCCCGAAGGCGTCCCGCGCGGCCGCGACCAGCCGCTGCGGCGCCCCCGGGTCGGCGTTGTCCACGGCGACCCCGACCGCGTTCGGCCCCAGCGCGGCCGCCGCCTCGGCCGTCCGCTGCTCGTCCCGCCCGGTCACGACGACCTTCGCCCCGTCGGCGACCAGCTCACGCGCCACGGCGTTGCCGAGGCCGCGGGTCGCTCCGGTGACGACGTACACCCGGTCCTTCAGTCCAAGATCCATGGACCTATCCTGCCTCGTCCGCGAACAGCGTGAGGGCGGTGTTCACCAGCCCGATGTGGCTGAACGCCTGCGGGAAGTTGCCGACGTGGCGGCCGGCCACCGGGTCGTACTCCTCGGACAGCAGGCCCACGTCGTTGGCCAGCCCTGCCAGCCGCTCGAACAGCTCCCGGGCCTCCTTCGTCCGGCCCGTCATGTGCAGGGCGTCCGCCAGCCAGAACGAGCACACCAGGAAGGTGCCCTCGTCGCCGGGCAGGCCGTCGACCGTGGCGCCGTCGGTGGTGTAGCGGCGCACCAGCCCGCCGTGCCCCAGCTCGTCGCGGATCGCGTCCACGGTGCCGACGACGCGCGGGTCGTCGGGCGGCAGGAAGCCGACGCGGGGGATCAGCAACAGGGAGGCGTCCAGGTCACGGGAGCCGTAGGACTGCGTGAAAGTGTTCCGTTCCGGGTCGTAGCCCTTCTCGCACACCTCCTGGTGCACCTCGTCGCGCAGCGCCCGCCAGCGGTCCGGGTCGCCGCGCAGCTCGGGGTGCTCCTCCAGGGCGCGCACCGCCCGGTCGGCGGCCACCCACACCATCACCTTGGAGTGCACGAACTGCCGGCGGCCGCCGCGCACCTCCCACAGGCCCTCGTCGGGCTGCCGCCAGTTCTCGTCCAGCCAGCGCATCAGCACGCACTGCAGCGACCACACGTGCGGCCGGGGCGACAGGCCCGCCCTGCGGCCCAGCGAGAGCGAGTCCATGACCTCGCCGTACACGTCGAGCTGGAGCTGTTCCACGGCCGCGTTGCCGATGCGGACCGGGGCCGAGCCCGCGAACCCGGACAGCCACGGCAGCTCCGCCTCGGGCAGCCGGCGCTCACCCGCGAGGCCGTACATGATCTGCAGGTCGGCGGGGTCGCCGGCGACCGCGCGCAGCAGCCAGTTCCGCCAGGCCTCGGCCTCCTCGTGGTACCCGGCGGCCAGCAGGGCGCCCAGGGTGAGGGTGGAGTCGCGCAGCCAGCAGAACCGGTAGTCCCAGTTGCGCACCCCGCCCAGCTGCTCCGGCAGCGAGGTGGTGGCCGCGGCGACGATCCCGCCAGTAGGGCGGTACGTCAGCGCCTTCAGGGTGATCAGGGAGCGGACGACCGCGTCCCGGTACGGGCCGTCGTACGTGCACCGGGCCGCCCAGGCCCGCCAGTCCTCCACGCTGGTGCGCAGGGCCTCGAAGGGGTCGACCAGCGGCGGGCGCGGGTGGTGCGAGGGGTGCCAGGTCAGGACGAACGCCACCCGCTCGCCCTCGGCCACCGTGAACTCCGAGTGGGTGCCGAAGTCCTCGCCCCAGGTGCGCACGGGCGGCTCGGTGCGCAGCCACACCGCGTCGGGGCCGGCGATCGCCACCCGGTGCCCGTCGGCCCGGCGCATCCAGGGGATGACCGCGCCGTAGTCGAAGCGCAGCCGCAGCGTGCTGCGCACGGTGACCCGGCCGCGGACGCCCTCGACGATCCGGACGAGGTCGGGCGCGACGTCGCGCTGCGGCATCAGGTCGGTGACCCGGACGACGCCCTCGTCGGTCTCCCACTCGGTGTCCAGGACGAGGGTGTCGGGGCGGTAGGCGCGGCGGGTGCAGGGTCCGCGGACGCCCTTGGGGGCGATGCGCCAGTGGCCGTTGTCCTCGTCGCCGAGGAGCCGGGCGAAGCAGGCGCCGGAGTCGAAGCGCGGCAGACAGAGCCAGTCGACGGAACCGTCCGGGCCGACCAGGGCGGCGGTCTGCTCGTCACCGATCAGGGCGTAGTCCTCGATGCGGGGTTGCACGCAGGACCGGGTTCCCGGCGGGCCCCGGGGGCAATCAGGGGGTGCGGCCGGGGGAGTGACGGTCCGGGGTCACACCGGCGCCGGCTCGGTCTCCTCCTGGGAGGCGCGCGCCGTCTCGCCGCGGTCGCGGGCCTCGCGGCGGGCGAGGACCACCCAGCCGACCGGGACGCACGCGGCGAAGAGCCACCACTGGATGGCGTACGCGTAGTTCAGGGCGGCGTTCTCCATGCCAGGCCTGCCGACCAGCTCCGGGGTGCCGCCCCGGGGCTCCGGCGCGGTCTGGGCGAGGTAGCCGCCGAGCACCCGGGCGCCGAGGCGGCGGGCCTCCTGCTCGCTGTTGATCAGCATGACCTGCCGGGCCGGCAGCCCCTTGAGGTCCTTGATGCCGCTGGCCGCGGTCGTCTCGTCGGGCATCAGCCGCCCGGTGACGGTGACCCGGCCGGCCGGCGGCGCGGGGACCTTCGGGAACGCGGTCTGGCTGGGGGCGTCGGCGGGGATCCAGCCCCGGTTGACCAGGACGACGCTGCCGTCCGTCAGGACGAACGGGGTCAGTACGTGGAAGCCGACCTGCTCGTCGCCGTTGACCCGGCGCCGCACGACTTCCTCGCGCGCGGTGTCGAAGTGGCCCGTGGCGGTCACCGTGCGGTACCGCTGGCCGGTGGTGACCGTGTGCCCGGGCGAGGTCAGCCGCTCCACCGGCACCGGATCGGCGCCGAGCGCGTCGGAGACGAGCTGGTTGCGCGCGGACCGCTCGTCGTAGCGGTGCATCTGCCACACGCCCAGCCTGATCATCGTGGGGATGAGCAGCAGGGCGACCAGCGTGAGGATCACCCACTGCCGGGACAACAGGAAGCGGTACACCCCACGACCGTACAACTCGGACCGTGGGGTGGTGCGCGCAGGGGGCCTCAGACGCGGTCCACGATTCCCGCCCTCCCCTCCGCCCGGGCGCAGTGGGCGCCGCAGTACCAGTGGCCGTCGACCTCGACGCCCTGCCCGATGATCTGGACCCGGCAGTGCTCGCAGATCGGGGCCATGCGGTGGATCGCGCAGGAGAAGCAGTCGAAGACGTGCACCGCGCCCTGCGCGTGCACCTCGAAGGTCATGCCGTAGTCATTGCCGCATACTTCGCATCTCGCCATGCGCCACAGGGTGGGCCGTCCCCGCGGCGGGGGCGGGCGGACGCGGGGCGAGTCGCGCGGCAAATCACCCGGAGGGACCCGGGTCGGTCACGCGTCGGCCGGTTCCACGTCGCCCAGCAGCTGCCCGAACGCCGCCTCGTCGACGACCGGGGTGCCGTACTGCCGGGCCTTGACCACTTTCGAGGTGCCCGAGTCGGGGTCGTTGGTGACCAGCAGGCTGGTCAGCCGGGACAGGCTGGTCGCCACGTGCAGCCCGGCCTCGGTGGCCCGGTCCTCCAGCAGCTCCCGCTCGACCGACGTGTCACCCGAGAAGGCGACCCGCATGCCCTGCTTGAGCGGTTTGCCCGCTTCGTAGCGCCCCGGGTTGGGATAGGGGCACGCGGGCCTCTTGCGGGACGGGCGCCACCCCCCGCCGCGCTGACCGCCGTGGCCGCCGTACCCCCCGCCGCCGTAACCGCCGCCCGCCTGGCGGCCGATGAGCGGCGCCGGGCGGTCCTGCCACTCCGTCAGCGGCCGGCACTCGTGCAGCGGCAGGCGCAGACCGCCCGCCGCGGCGGCCCGCAGGCTCGGCCGGAACGCCTCCGCCAGCACGCGCGCGTCGTCCAGCGCGTGGTGGGCCCGCTGCTGGACGACCCCGAAGTGGGCGGCGAGCGTCTCCAGTTTGTGGTTGGGCAGCGGCAGCCGCAGCTCCTTGGCGAGCGCGATGGTGCACAGCCGGTGCTTCACCGGGGCCTCGGACCGGGCCCGCGCGTACTCCCGGGCGATCATCTGCCAGTCGAAGACGGCGTTGTGCGCGACGAGCACCCGGCCCGCGAGCCGGGCCGCGAACTCCTCGGCGATCTCCTGGAAGAGGGGCGCGCCCTCCAGCGCCTCGCTCGTCAGACCGTGGATCCACACCGGTCCCGGGTCCCGCTCCGGGTTGACCGTCGTGTACCAGTGGTCCTCGACCTCGCCGCGCGCGTCCAGCCGGTACACGGCCGCCGAGATGATCCGGTCGTCGCGGGCCAGGCCGGTGGTCTCCACGTCAACGACCGCGTACCCCTGGGGATACGCGGCCGGCCACCCGGTGGGGGAGGACACTGTGGTGCGGTCTTCGAGCATGGTCACTGAGGATACGGGCCGGGACCGACAGCCGGACCCCCGCCTGCGGCGCGCGGGGGGTGGTCTCCTGGCGGTGTGTCAGGTGCGGGGCGGCCGGATCTGCGTGCCTGCGGTGACGCCGACCCGCGGATGCGCTGCGGCAACTCTCCACGATCGGATGGACGTTCGCACGGTCGGCCGGGGCCGGGCCGTCCGGCCGGAGTCGGTGCGGGCGCCCCTGCACCAGGGGTGGCATCCTCCCCGTGTGAACGCACCGACGCACGACGAGGCCCACGGCGGCACCCTCGGTGCCCGGCTGAACTGGCTGCGGGCGGCCGTCCTGGGCGCCAACGACGGCATCGTCTCCACGGCGGGCCTGGTGGTCGGCGTGGCCGGCGCGACCGACGACCGCGCGGCGCTGCTGACGGCGGGCCTGGCCGGACTGCTCGCCGGCTCGATGTCGATGGCGGCGGGGGAGTACGTGTCCGTGTCGACCCAGCGGGACTCCGAGAAGGCGGCCCTCGCCCTGGAGAAGCGGGAGCTGCGCGACCAGCCCGAGGCGGAGCTGGAGGAGCTGGCCGACCTCCTCCAGGAGCGCGGGCTCAGCCGCGAGGTGGCCCGCGAGGCCGCGGAACAGCTGACCGAGCGCGACGCCCTGCGCGCCCACGCGCGCGTGGAGCTCGGCATCGACCCCGACGACCTGACCAACCCCTGGCACGCGGCCTGGGCGAGCTTCCTCGCCTTCACCGTGGGCGCGTTGCTGCCGCTGCTCGCGATCGTGCTGCCGCCCGCCGGGTGGCGGCTGTGGGTCACGGTCGGGTCCGTCCTGGCCGCCCTCGTCCTCACCGGCTGGTCGAGCGCCCGGCTGGGCGCCGCGCCCCCGGGCCGCGCCGTGGTGCGCAACGTGGCGGGCGGCGCGCTGGCGATGGGGGTCACCTACGCCGTCGGCACGCTGCTGGGGGCGGCGGGCGTCTGACCCACGCCGTGGGGACGCCGTCGGGGGCGGCGGGCCTCCGACCCACGCCGTCGGGACGCAGCTCGAGCCCCCTCGGCGCGCGGCCCGCGTCCGGCGCGGCGTACGGTGAAGTGCGCTCACCCACCCCGTCGAGCGCAGCGTTCACCGTCGGCCACCCCGCACGAGAAGGACCCCCGCCCATGCGCGCCACCACCATCCACGCCCCCTACGACATGCGCGTGGAGGACGTGCCCGAGCCCGTCGTGCAGCTGCCGACCGACGCCGTGGTCCGGGTGCTGCGCGCCTGCATCTGCGGCAGCGACCTGTGGGCGTACCGGGGCGAGGCGGCCCGGCAGCCGGGCCAGCGGATCGGGCACGAGTTCCTCGGCGTCGTCGAGGAGACCGGCTCCGAGGTGGCCACGGTCCGGCGCGGTGACCTGGTGGTCGCCCCCTTCATGTGGTCCGACGGCGTCTGCGACTACTGCCGCGAGGGCCTGACGACGTCCTGCGAGCACGGCGGCTTCTGGGGTTCCGTCGGCTACGACGGCGGTCAAGGCGAGGCCGTGCGCGTGCCCTTCGCCGACGGCACCCTCGTGCAGCTCCCCAAGGACGCCGCCTCCGACGACCACCTGCTGTCCGCGCTGCTGACCCTCTCCGACGTCCTCGGCACCGGTCACCACGCCGCGCTCGGTGCGGGCGTCCGCCCCGGCGCCACGGTCGCCGTCGTCGGGGACGGCGCGGTGGGCCTGTGCGCGGTGCTGGCCGCCAAGCGGCTGGGCGCCGAGCGGATCATCGCGCTCGGCCGGCACGAGGTCCGCACCGGCATCGCGCGCCGCTTCGGCGCCACCGACGTCGTCGCCGAGCGCGGTGACGCGGCGGTCGAGGCCGTCCATGAGCTGACCCGGGGCCAGGGAGCGCACGCCGTCGTCGAGGCCGTCGGCACCGAGCAGTCCATGCGCACGGCGATCGGCGTCGCCCGGGACGGCGGCGCGGTCGGCTTCGTCGGCGTGCCGCACGGCAGCAGCACGGGCGTCGACCTGAGCGTCCTGTTCGACCGCAACGTCGCCCTGCGCGGCGGGGTCGCCCCGGTCCGCGCGTACATCCCGGACCTGCTGCCCGACGTGCTGGACGGCACGATCGACCCGTCGCCGGTGTTCGACCTGACCGTCGGCATCGAGGGCGTGCCGGACGGCTACAAGGCGATGGACGAGCGCACCGCGCTGAAGGTCCTCGTCACCAACTGACCCGGCCGCCCGCCCGGGCGTCCCGCGACGACCGGCACCGGTCGCCCGCCCGTCCCGGCGCGCGACCGGCTCACCAGCGCGCCGCGTCCGCGCCCCAGAGCCCCGGCGGGCGTGCCCAGTCGTGCGGTCCGTCCGCGAACGACACGGCCGGGCGGGCGTACCTGAGGCGTCCCACCGGGCTGTCGGTCTCGGCGAGCCACGGCGCGGGGCCGTCGTACGGGGCGACGCGGCCCCCCGCGCCGGGCGCCTCCCCACCGTCCGCCCCCGCGCCGTCCGCCCCCGCACCGTGCGCCGCCGCGCCGTCCTCGGGGCGATGGCTCCCGTCCTGCAGCCACGCCGCCGTCCGGGCCAGCGCCAGCCGGACGAGCCGCCCCCGGCCCGCCGCGTCGCCGTAGGCCTGCTCGGTCAGCGCCCGCAGGACGGCGGCCGCCAGCAGGTACCCCGTGCCGTGGTCGAGGGCCTGGGCCGGCAGGGCGCCCGGGCGCTGCGGGGAGCCCTCGACGGCCGCGATGCCGGTGGCGACCTGCACCAGGCTGTCGAAGCCGCGCCGCCCGCCCCACGGCCCGTACGCGCCCCACGCCGACACCTGCGCCACCACCAGCCCCGGCCTGCGCTCGGCCAGCGCCTCGGGGGAGAGGCCGAAGCGGTCCAGCGCGCCCGGCCGGTAGCCGGTCACGACGACGTCCGCCGCCGCGAGCAGCTCCGCGAACCGGTCGCCGCCGACCGCGAGGTCCAGCGTCGCCGACCGCTTCCCGAACCCGGTGTCGGCGTGCTGGTCCGGCAGTTCGGGCAGGTGCGGCGCGTCCAGGCGCAGCACGTCCGCGCCGAGCAGCGCGAGGGTACGGGTGGCCACCGGCCCGGCGAGGACCCGGGTCAGGTCCAGGACGCGCAGTCCCGCGGCGGGCAGCAGGGGAGTGCCGTCGAGGGGCGGCAGCGCCCGCGCGCGCGTGGTGTCCAGGCGTACGTGCTCGACGAGCGGCCGGGTGGCGAGGGCCGCCGCCTGGCCGTGCGCGGCCCACTCCGCGGGCGTGCGCAGCGCCACGGCCAGGCCGCCGGCGGCGTACACGGTCTCCTCCACCTCCAGGGTGAGGCGGTCCCGCAGGGCGGACTCCACGGCCGCCGGGTCCTCGGGGACGCCCAGGGTGCGCACCAACCGGGCCCGGTGGTGGGGGTAGTTGGCGTGGGTGCGCACCCAGCCGTCCGCGGTCCGCCAGAACCGCGACAGCGGGGCGAAGGCCTGCGGCGCGCGTCCGTCGACGAGCAGGTGCCGCTCGCCGGTGAACGCCGTGGCCACGGCCCCGTCGTCGACCGTCACCCGCGGCACCCCGGCGCGACCGGCCCGGTGGGCCCCGAGTTCGGCCGCGGCCAGCGCGCACGCGCCGACGCAGGCGCGCGCCAGCTCCCGCACGGGCAGCCGCGCGGGCAGGGCGCCCGGCCGGACGACGGTCGACACGCGCGCGAGGAGCGCGGGGTCGCCGCCCAGCTCCCCCCAGACGGACCCGATGTCAGGCATGGCTGTCATGACTGCCACTATGCATGATTGATCGAATCAATATGAATCCCGGCGTGAAGAAGGGGCCGGACGGTTCCCCGTCCGGCCCCGACCCTCAGCCGGACCGATTACTTGACGGCCCGCAGCGCGTTGACGATGCCCCAGCCGTAGAAGCCGTTGACGCGCTTGTTGCCCACGCAGGTCGCGTCCTGCGTGCCGTTGCCGTCCTGGTCGTACGACGCGGGGCAGCCCGGGTTGACCGCCTGCGCCTTCAGCAGCGCCTGCAGCTGCGCCGGGGTCGCCCACGGGTGCTTGGACTTCAGCAGCGCCGCGACGCCCGCCGCGTGCGGCGAGGCCATCGAGGTGCCCTGGAGCCAGCCGTACCCGCCGCCCGGCATCGTGGACAGGATGCGGCCGTTGGCCGACGGGGTGTCGGTCGGGATCTGGTAGAGCCGGTCACCGCCCGGCGCGGCCACGTCGATCACGCCGTAGCCGTACGACGAGTAGTACGACTTGTCGTTCTTGACGCCCGTCGCGCTCACCGTGACCACGCCCGGCAGCTGGGTCGGCACGTCGAAGCACTCGTGCGGGTCGATCGTGCGGGTCACCGGCGTCGCGTCGTCGGGGCTGCTGTCGTCCACGATCGCGTCGGAGTCCAGGTCGTCGGCGGAGTTGCCGGCGGACGCCAGGTTGAGCGTGCCCTTGCGCTGGGCGTACAGCTGCGCCCGGTTGACCGCGTCGACGATGGCCTTCTGGTCCGGGTCGTCCATGCAGTTGTACAGCCACGGGTCGACGTAGTAGCTGTTGTTCGTGATCTCCACGCCGTGGTCGGCGGCGAACACGAACGCGCAGACCACGTTCTCCGGGTAGAACAGGCCGTTCGTCGGGTCGCTGACCTTGATGCCGGCGACCTTCACGCCGGGCGCGATACCGGCCACGCCGATGCCGTTGCGGGCCGCGGCTATCTCACCGGCGACGTGCGTGCCGTGGTAGTCCTCGGTCGGGTTGTAGGGCCGCCAGGCCCCCGGGGTGGTGTCCGCGACACCGCCGACGCAGTTGGCCGACTGGGACGCCGAGAAGTTCGGCGCGAGGTCCGGGTGGGTGTCGTCCACACCGGTGTCGATCACCGCGACGGTGACCTTGCTGCTGCCGGGGTTGATCTCGGCCGCCTTGTCGGCGCCTATCGCGCGCAGGTCCCACTGGTCGGCCTCGAGCGGCTCGCTCTGGCCCGCCGCGGCGGACGCGGCGGCGGCCTTCGCGGCCTCGGCCTGCGACAGGGGCTGCGCCGCGCCCTCGTCCGTGGTCCCCGCGGGGCTGAGCGGCGAGGTCCGCGTGGCACCCGCCGACTGCACCCCGCGCACCGCGCGTATCTGGGCGCCGAAGGAGGGGTTGGCGGAGTGCACGACGATCACGCCGATCTTGTCGTACGTGGCGACGACGGTGCCGTCGGCCGCGGCGATCGCCTTCTTCACCGACTCGATCGTGCGGTGGTCCACCTTGGTGTTGACGACGTACGCCAGCGTGCCGGCGTCCGCCGCCTGCGTGGCGGAGGTCGTGGCCGGGGCCGCCGAGGCCGCCGCCGGCAGGAAGCCGAGGGAGGCGGTCAGGGACAGCACGACCGGCACCGCGAGGGCGAGTCGGCGTCTGGAAGGCAGATGAGCCATGGGGTCTCCACATCATCCTGAAACGAAACCGGCCCGAGACGCAGGTGTGCTCGGGCAGGTACATGACGGGTGGTGCAGGCACCGAAGCTATCTCCCGCAGTCGCTGGCCAGCAATGACTTACGGCGATCTCGTGCACGCACTTGCGAAAGAACCCGGGCCCGTTGAACCGGTCCATCCGTGGCGCCGTGACGTTGAACAGGGAGCCCGAGGACCGTCGAGCCCCCGGATTCCAGCCACCCGCAACACGAGGAGACTCCGTGGCCACCGAGACACCGCCCCCCTCGAGAACCCCAGCCCAACTCCCCTCCGCCGAGGAGTTCGTCGCGGTGCAGGAGAGCGCGGAGTTCGGTGAACTGCGCCGCGCCCACCGCTCGTTCGCCTTTCCGCTGACGCTCGCCTTCATCGTCTGGTACCTGCTGTACGTCCTGCTGTCCAACTACGCGGGCGACTTCATGGGCACCAAGGTGGCCGGCAACGTCAACGTGGCCCTCGTGCTGGGCCTCGCCCAGTTCCTCACCACCTTCCTCATCGCCTGGTGGTACGCGCGCCACGCCGCCGCCAAGCTCGACCCGCGGGCCGAGTCCATCAAGTCCCGGATGGAGGGCGGCGCATGAGCCCCGTACACCAGCACACCCTGCTCGCCGCCGGAGAGGCCAGCGAGCACCGGGGGCTGATCGTCAGCCTGTTCGCGGTGTTCGTCCTCGCGACCCTCGTCATCACCGTGTGGGCCGGCCGCCAGACCAAGGACGCCGCCGACTTCTACGCCGGCGGACGGCAGTTCACCGGCTTCCAGAACGGACTCGCCGTCTCCGGCGACTACATGTCCGCCGCGTCCTTCCTCGGCATCGCCGGCGCCATCGCCCTCTTCGGCTACGACGGCTTCCTGTACTCCATCGGCTTCCTGGTCGCCTGGCTCGTCGCGCTGCTGCTGGTCGCCGAGCCGCTGCGCAACTCCGGCCGCTACACCATGGGCGACGTGCTGGCGTACCGCATGCGCCAGCGCCCCGTGCGCACCGCGGCCGGCACCTCCACGATCGTCGTGTCGATCTTCTACCTGCTCGCGCAGATGGCCGGCGCCGGCGTGCTGGTCTCGCTGCTGCTCGGCATCACCAGCGACAGCGGCAAGATCGGCATCGTGGCGCTGGTCGGCGTGCTGATGATCGTGTACGTCACCATCGGCGGCATGAAGGGCACCACCTGGGTCCAGATGGTCAAGGCGGTGCTGCTCATCGCGGGCGCGCTGCTGCTGACCTTCCTGGTCCTGCTGAAGTTCGACTTCAACGTCTCCGACCTGCTCGGCTCGGCCGCCGACAACAGCGGCAAGGGCGCCGCGTTCCTGGAGCCCGGCCTGAAGTACGGCGCCACCGGCACCACCAAGCTGGACTTCATCTCGCTCGGCATCGCCCTTGTCCTGGGCACCGCGGGCCTGCCGCACATCCTGATCCGCTTCTACACCGTGCCCACCGCCAAGGCCGCCCGGAAGTCGGTCATCTGGGCCATCGGCCTGATCGGCGCCTTCTACCTGATGACCCTGGCGCTCGGCTTCGGCGCCGCCGCCCTGATCAAGCCGGACGAGATCGTCGCGTCCAACAAGGCGGGCAACACGGCGGCCCCGCTGCTCGCCCTGCACCTCGGCGGCGTCGACTCCAACTGGGGCGCCGTCCTGCTCGCCACCATCTCCGCGGTCGCGTTCGCCACGATCCTCGCGGTCGTCGCGGGCCTCACGCTCGCCTCGTCCTCGTCGTTCGCCCACGACATCTACGCGAACGTCATCAAGAAGGGCCGGGCCACCGAGAAGCAGGAGATCGGCGCGGCCCGCTGGGCGACCGTCGGCATCGGCGCCGTCTCGATCCTGCTGGGCGCCCTCGCCCGCGACCTGAACGTGGCCGGCCTCGTCGCCCTCGCCTTCGCGGTCGCCGCCTCCGCCAACCTGCCGACGCTCCTCTACAGCCTCTTCTGGAAGCGGTTCACCACCGCCGGGGCCCTGTGGTCGATCTACGGCGGCCTGGTCACCGCGGTCGGCCTGGTGCTGTTCTCCCCGGTCGTCTCCGGCAAGCCCACCTCGATGTTCCCGGACGTCGACTTCCACTGGTTCCCGCTGGAGAACCCCGGCATCATCTCCATCCCCGTCGGCTTCCTGCTCGGCATCGTCGGCACCCTGCTGTCCAAGGAGGAGCCCGACACCCGCAAGTACGCCGAACTGGAGGTCCGCTCCCTGACCGGCACCGGCGCCCACTGAGCCCACTGAGCCCACGCCGCACGGAACGCACCCCACGGCCGCGTCGTAGGTCCCTACGACGCGGCCGTGTCGTACCTGTGGGATCGGGAACTGTCGTTGTCAGCGGCGTCACGTAGGCTCGCAGGTGACGGAAGAGATGACGTTCGCGACGAGGGAGGGGGCCCACGTGCTCATCGACACCTACGGCCGGGTGGCCACCGACCTGAGGGTCTCGCTGACCGACCGGTGCAACCTGCGGTGCACGTACTGCATGCCCGAGGAGGGCCTGCAGTGGCTGGCCAAGCCCGACCTGCTCACCGACGACGAGATCGTCCGCCTCATCGACGTCGCCGTGCGCACCCTCGGCATCGAGGAGGTCCGCTTCACCGGCGGCGAGCCCCTGCTGCGGCCCGGCCTGGTCGGCATCGTCGAGCGCGTCGCCGCCCTGACGCCCCGCCCCCAGATGTCCCTGACGACCAACGGCATCGGCCTGCGGCGCACGGCGACGGCCCTGAAGGCGGCCGGCCTGGACCGGGTCAACGTCTCGCTGGACACCCTGCGACCGGACGTCTTCAAGACGCTCACCCGCCGCGACCGCCACCAGGACGTCCTGGCCGGCCTGGAGGCCGCCCGCGAGGCGGGCCTGACCCCGGTCAAGGTCAACGCGGTCCTGATGCCCGGGCTGAACGCCGACGAGGCCCCCGACCTGCTCGCCTGGGCCGTCGAGCACGACTACGAGCTGCGCTTCATCGAGCAGATGCCGCTGGACGCCCAGCACGGCTGGAAGCGCGACGGCATGGTCACCGCCGGCGACATCCTCACCTCCCTGCGCACCCGCTTCACCCTCACCCCCGAGGGCGAGGAGAAGCGCGGCTCGGCACCGGCGGAGCGCTGGCTGGTGGACGGCGGCCCGCACGTGGTCGGGGTCATCGCCTCCGTCACCCGCCCGTTCTGCGCGGCCTGCGACCGCACCCGCCTCACGGCCGACGGCCAGGTCCGCACCTGTCTGTTCGCCCGCGAGGAGACGGACCTGCGCGCCGCGCTCCGCTCCGGGGCCCCCGACGAGGAGATAGCCCGCCTGTGGCGGCTGGCGATGTGGGGCAAGAAGGCGGGCGCCGGCCTCGACGACCCGTCGTTCGTCCAGCCCGACCGCCCGATGTCGGCGATCGGCGGCTGAGCACGGGGGCGCGCCCTAGGAGCCCTCGGGTTCCCGCCAGTCCTCGAACCGCACGACGTCCTTGAGGAAGCCCCGCACCCCGAGGAACTGCGACAGGTGCTCGCGGTGCTCCTCGCAGGCCAGCCACGTCTTGCGGCGCTCCGGCGTGTGGATCTTCGGGTTGTTCCAGGCCAGCACCCACACCGCGGCGGTGCGGCAGCCCTTGGCGGAACAGACCGGGGTCTCGTCACTCACCGCTTCGCTCCGCCCCTGCGCACACCCTGTGTCCCGCCCACTCGCGCTCCCCGCGCACTTGATCACTTCCGAACGTCCCCGCACACAAAGGCGACGCCGAGCAGCCACGGGGGGAGCTGCCCGGCGTCGGTCCGTCGCTCCGACGGGGGATGCGGAGCGCGTACGCAGTATGTCACGGAGGACCGTCCCCGGGGCACCTCAACCACATGATTGGATCTGAGGTTTTCTTGAGCTTCGCACGCGTATGACTCAGGGCCGCTCGCCCGGCCCACGGGTCCCGTCCTCCGGGACGGATTCCGCCTTCGGCCGCGCGCCGTGCGGCACGGTGGTCTCCGCCGGGCCCGGCAGCGCGTGCGGCGTGCCGAGCGGCAGGGGCGTGGGCACGAACGTCGTGGGCATGCCCGGCGCGTTCTCCCGCCCGGCGTTCGCGATCACCACCGCGATGTACGGCAGGACCGCGCCGAGCACCAGCGCCACCAGCGCCACGTGCCGTTCGACGTTCCACAGCGACGCCGCGAGGATCACCGCCAGCGTACGGACCGTCATCGAGATGACGTACCGCCGCTGCCGTCCGCGCACGTCCTCCTGCAACCCCTGCCGCGCCCCGGTGATCCGGAACACCTGGACGCCGGTCCCGCCACCCTGCTTCCGCATCACATTCCACCATCCGCCCGCGTCGCGACCTGCCCCTCCACGGTACGCCGGGGGTGCGCCGCCTTCGAGACCGGGTGGCCCCCCGGCCGGGCGAGCCGGCTGCGCCGTCCCGCGTACGGCGGTACCCGGCATGCGGCGTAGGGCCCCCGGAAACAGACTGGGGGCACTGCTCACCCCTGAGCCGACGAGGAGGCAGCCATGGGCTGGTTGTGGGCGATCATCGTGGGATTCGTACTGGGCCTCATCGCCAAGGCGATCATTCCCGGCAAGCAGCACAGCCCGCTGTGGCTGACGACGATCTTCGGCATGCTCGGCGCGATCGTGGGCAACGCCATCGCCCGTGGCTTCGGCGTCGAGGAGACGCCCGGGATCGACTGGAGCCGCCACATCTTCCAGCTGATCGCGGCGATCGTCATCGTCGGCCTGGGCGACATGGCCTACATGGCCACGCTCGGCAAGCGCAAGCAGCAGCGGGCCTGAACGGCAGGAGCCCGTCAACGGCGCGGGGCGGGTGCGGGGCCATGAGCCCGCACCCGCCCCGCGCCGTGTCGACGACTACGCCCCGGTGACCTCGACGGCCGCCAGGTTCTTCTTGCCGCGCCGCAGCACCAGCCACCGGCCGTGCAGCAGGTCCTCGGCCGAGGGCACCGCGTCCTCAGCGGTCACCTTGACGTTGTTCACGTAGGCCCCGCCCTCCTTCACGGTCCGCCGCGCCGCGGACTTGCTGGCGACCAGGCCCACCTCGGCGAGCAGGTCCACCACCGGGGCCGGCTCGGCGACCCGCACGTGCGGCACCTCCGACAGCGCCGCGGCCAGCGTCCGCTCGTCCAGCTCCGCCAGCTCGCCCTGTCCGAACAGCGCCCTGGACGCGGCGATCACCGCGGCCGTCTGGTCGGCGCCGTGCACCAGCGTCGTCAGCTCCTCCGCCAGCGCGCGCTGCGCGGCCCGGGCCTGCGGACGCTCCTCGGTCTGCCGCTCCAGCTCCTCCAGCTCCTCGCGGGACCGGAAGGACAGGATGCGCGAGTACCGCGAGATGTCCCGGTCGTCCACGTTCAGCCAGAACTGGTAGAACGCGTACGGCGTCGTCATCTCCGGGTCCAGCCAGACCGCGCCGCCCTCGGTCTTGCCGAACTTGGTGCCGTCGGCCTTCGTCATCAGCGGCGTGGCCAGCGCGTGCACGCTCGCCTCCGGCTCCAGCCGGTGGATCAGGTCCAGACCCGCCGTGAGGTTGCCCCACTGGTCGCTGCCGCCCTGCTGGAGCGTGCAGCCGTAGCGCCGGTAGAGCTGGAGGAAGTCCATGCCCTGGAGGATCTGGTAGCTGAACTCCGTGTAGCTGATGCCCTGGTCGGACTCCAGGCGGCGGGCCACGGAGTCCTTCGTCAGCATCTTGTTGACGCGGAAGTGCTTGCCGATGTCCCGCAGGAACTCGATCGCGGACAGCCCGGCGGTCCAGTCGAGGTTGTTCACCATCACGGCGGCGTTCTCGCCTTCGAAGGACAGGAACGGCTCGATCTGGGAGCGCAGCCGGCCGACCCAGCCGGCCACCGTCTCCGGGTCGTTCAGCGTGCGCTCCGCCGTCGGGCGGGGGTCGCCGATCAGGCCCGTCGCGCCGCCCACCAGCGCCAGCGGCCGGTGCCCGGCCTGCTGGAGCCGGCGCACGGTGAGCACCTGGACCAGGTGCCCGACGTGCAGGGAGGGCGCGGTCGGGTCGAAGCCGCAATAGAACGTGACGGGACCGTCCGCGAGCGCCTTGCGCAAGGCGTCCTCGTCGGTGGACAGGGCGAACAGGCCCCGCCACTTCAGCTCGTCGACGATGTCCGTCACGGTTCTCGTGTCTCCTTGGATGGTCCCGGGCGGCGAGCGCCGCCCGTCGGTGAACGCCTACGAGGTTATACGCCCCGGCTGACAGAGCTCATATTGAAATCGGGCACCCGCAGCGCGGGCATCGCGGCCCGGGTGAACCAGTCGCTCCACTCGCGCGGCAGCGTCTTCTCGGTGCGCCCGGCCTCGGTCGCCCGCCCCAGCAGGTCCACCGGCGACTCGTTGAACCGGAAGTTGTTCACCTCGCCGGTGACCTCGCCGTCCTCCACGAGGTACACCCCGTCCCGGGTCAGCCCGGTCAGCAGCAGCGTGGCCGGGTCGACCTCGCGGATGTACCACAGGCAGGTCAGCAGCAGGCCCCGCTCGGTGCCCGCGACCATCTCCTCGAGGGACCGGTCCTCGCCGCCGTCCAGGATCAGGTTGCCGAGCGAGGGCGCCAGCGGCAGCCCCGTCAGCGCGGCGGCGAACCGGCTGGTGACCAGGTTCTTCAGCGCCCCGTCCGCGATCCACTCGGTGGCCGGCACGGGCAGGCCGTTGTCGAACACCGACTGGTCGCCGCCGGAGGAGTGCGCGACGACGAACGGCGCCGACTCCAGCCCCGGCGCGTGCGGGTCGCTGCGCAGCGTCAGCGGCAGCCCGGTCAGCCGCTCGCCGAGCCGGGTGCCGCCGCCGGGCCGGGAGAACACCGTGCGCCCCTCGACCGCGTCCCGGCCCGACGCCGACCACATCTGGTAGATCAGCAGGTCCGCCACGGCCGTCGGCGGCAGCAGCGTCTCGTACCGCCCGGCCGGCAGGTCCACGCGCCGCTCGGCCCAGCCGAGGCGGACGGCGAGCTCGGCGTCCAGCGCGCCCGGGTCGACGTCCTTGAAGTCGCGCGTGGAGCGCCCCGCCCACGCCGAGCGCGTGCGGTCCGGCGACTTGGCGTTGAGCTCCAGCGTGCCCGTGGGCTGGTCGTGCCGCAGCCGCAGCCCGGTCGAGGTGCCCAGGTACGTGGAGACCATCTCGTGGTTGGCGAAGCCGTACAGCTCGCGTCCGCCGGCCCGCGCGCGGGCGAACGCCTCGCCCAGCGCGGGCGCGAAGTCGGCGAACACCGCGGAGGACGTCTCGGCGGGCGGCTCGGTGAACTCCGGCGCCTGCGGCACCCCGGTGATCAGCGGCTGCGCGTCCTCGGCGGGGCCGGCGCCGCGCGCGGCGGCCTCGGCGGCCCGCACCAGCGACTCCAGCTCGTCCACGGTCACGGCGGACCGCGACACCACGCCCGAGGCGGTGCCCTCGCGGCCGTCGACGGTCGCCACGACGGTGAGCGTCCGGCCGCGCGTCACGCCGTTCGTGGTGAGCGCGTTGCCCGCCCAGCGCAGGTTGGCCGTCGACTCCTCGTCGGCGATGACGACACAGCCGTCGGCCCGCGACAGCTCCAGGGCCCGCTCGACGATCTCGTGCGGCTTGGGGGTGGGGGCGCTCATCGACCGGCCTCCTGCGTGGTGTTCAGAATGTTGACGCCCTTGAACAGGGCGGACGGGCAGCCGTGCGACACCGCGGCCACCTGCCCCGGCTGGGCCTTGCCGCAGTTGAAGGCGCCGCCGAGCACGTAGGTCTGCGGGCCGCCGACGGCCGCCATCGAGCCCCAGAAGTCGGTGGTCGTCGCCTGGTAGGCCACGTCCCGCAGCTGCCCGGTCAGCCGCCCGTTCTCGATCCGGAAGAAGCGCTGCCCGGTGAACTGGAAGTTGTAGCGCTGCATGTCGATCGACCAGGAGCGGTCGCCCACCACGTAGATGCCGCGGTCGACACCGCCGATCAGGTCCTCCGTCGACATCCCGGCCGGGTCCGGCCGCAGCGACACGTTCGCCATGCGCTGCACCGGCACGTGGCCGGGGGAGTCGGCGTAGGCGCACCCGTTGGACCGCTCGAACCCGGTCAGCCGGGCGATCCGCCGGTCGAGCTGGTAGCCGACCAAGGTGCCCTCCTTCACCAGGTCCCAGGACTGCGCCTCGACGCCCTCGTCGTCGAAGCCGACGGTGGCCAGGCCGTGCTCGGCGGTGCGGTCACCGGTCACGTTCATCAGCTCGGAGCCGTAGCGCAGCGTGCCGAGCCGGTCGAAGGTGGCGAACGAGGTGCCCGCGTAGGCCGCCTCGTAGCCGAGCGCCCGGTCCAGCTCGGTGGCGTGCCCGATCGACTCGTGGATGGTCAGCCACAGGTTGGACGGGTCGACGACCAGGTCGTACAGGCCCGGCTCGACGCTCGGCGCGCGCATCTTCTCGGCCAGCAGCTCGGGGATCTGCTCCAGCTCGGTGTCCCAGTCCCAGCCGGTGCCGGTGAGGTACTCCCAGCCGCGCCCCGCGGGCGGCGCCAGGGTGCGCATGGAGTCGAACTCGCCGCTGGACTCGTCCACCGACACGGCGGTCAGCTGCGGGTGCAGCCGTACCCGCTGCTGCGTGGTCACCGTGCCCGCCGTGTCGGCGTAGAACTTGTTCTCGTGGACGGTGAGCAGCGAGGCGTCCACGTGGTCCACCCCGCGGGCCGCCAGCAGCCGGTCGCTCCAGTCGGCCAGCAGCGCGGTCTTCTCCGCGTCGGGCACGGCGAACGGATCGGTCTCGTACGACGACACCCAGGTCCGGTCGGCGTGCACCGGCTCGTCGGCCAGCTCGACCAGCTCGTCCGAGCCCGCCGCCCTGATCACCTGCGCGGACAGCTTCGCCATCGCCACGGCCTGGCCCGCGACCCGGGCGGCCGCGTCCATGGTCAGGTCCACGCCCGAGGCGAACCCCCACGTCCCGCCGTGCACGACCCGCACCGCGTACCCGAGGTCGGTCGTGTCCGACGTCCCCGCGGGCCGGGCGTCCCGCAGCCGCCAGGACGCGCTGCGCACCCGCTCGAACCGGAAGTCCGCGTGCTGGGCCCCCAGCGCACGCGCGCGGGCGAGCGCGGCGTCGGCCAGGGCGCGTAGGGGGAGCGCCGTGAAGGCTTCGTCGATGGTATGAGGCACCTGCGTCTCTTTCTGCCGACGGGACGACCGTGAACGACCGATGACGACCGGGGACGACCGAGGACCGGTGGGGGCGACGGACGGTGATCGTCACACCGCGGCCGTGAGCCTCCGATCATGTCGCGCCGACCGCCCCGCGGACCACACGTTTCCGGCGCCGTTCCGCAAACTTTCTGTAGGGACCCCACAGCGCGGCCCCTGCGCCACTGTCGGTGCCCCAATGTCCGCGGGCGCGGGCGGACCGATAGGTTTCAGGTGAAGCCGCCTGTCATCCACGTCATCGGGCGGGTGTGTCAGACCCCTATCGAAAGGGTGATCCGTTGAGCCGCTCGGTTCTCGTCACCGGAGGCAACCGGGGCATCGGCCTCGCCATCGCCCGCGCGTTCGCCGACGCCGGCGACAAGGTCGCGATCACGTACCGCTCGGGCGAGCCCCCGGAGGGCTTCCTGGCGGTCAAGTGCGACATCACCGACCCCGAGCAGGTGGAGCAGGCCTACAAGGAGATCGAGGAGCAGCACGGCCCCGTCGAGATCCTGGTCGCCAACGCCGGCATCACCAAGGACCAGCTCCTGATGCGGATGTCCGAGGAGGACTTCACCTCGGTCATCGACACCAACCTCACCGGCACCTTCCGCGTGGTCAAGCGCGCCAACCGCGGCATGCTGCGCGCCAAGAAGGGGCGCGTCGTCCTCGTCTCGTCCGTGGTGGGCCTGCTCGGCTCGCCCGGCCAGGCCAACTACGCCGCCTCCAAGGCCGCCCTGGTCGGCTTCGCGCGCTCCCTGGCCCGAGAGCTGGGCTCGCGCAACATCACCTTCAACGTCGTCGCACCCGGCTTCGTCGACACCGACATGACCAAGGCGCTCAGCGACGAGCAGCGCGCCGGCATCCTCGCGGGGGTGCCCCTCGGACGGTACGCGAAGCCGGAGGAGATCGCCGCGACGGTGCGGTTCCTCGCCTCGGACGACGCCTCGTACATCACTGGAGCCGTCATCCCCGTTGACGGCGGACTGGGAATGGGTCACTGATCACCATGAGCGGAATTCTCGAGGGCAAGCGCGTCCTGATCACCGGTGTGCTGATGGAGTCCTCCATCGCCTTCCACACCGCGAAGCTGGCCCAGGAGCAGGGTGCCGAGATCATCCTGACCGCGTTCCCGCGGCCCACGCTGACCGAGCGCATCGCCCGCAAGCTGCCCAAGCCCACCAAGGTCATCGAGCTCGACGTGACCAACGCCGAGCACCTCGCCCGGCTGGCCGACGTGGTCGGCGAGGAGCTCGGCGGCCTCGACGGCGTCGTGCACTCCGTCGGGTTCGCCCCGCAGGACGCCCTCGGCGGCAACTTCCTCAACACCCCGTTCGAGTCGGTGGCCACCGCCATGCACGTCTCGGCGTTCTCCCTGAAGTCGCTGACCATGGCCTGCCTGCCGCTGATGCAGAACGGCGGCTCGGTCGTCGGCCTCACCTTCGACGCCCAGTACGCCTGGCCGCAGTACGACTGGATGGGCCCGGCCAAGGCCGCCCTGGAGGCCACCAGCCGCTACGTGGCCCGCGACCTGGGCAAGCAGAACATCCGCTGCAACCTCATCTCGGCGGGTCCGATCGGCTCCATGGCCGCCAAGTCCATCCCGGGCTTCTCGGACCTCGCCGCCGTGTGGGACAGCCGCTCCCCGCTGGAGTGGGACCTGAAGGACCCGGAGCCGGCCGGCCGCGGCGTCGTCGCCCTGCTGAGCGACTGGTTCCCGAAGACCACCGGCGAGATCATCCACGTCGACGGCGGCCTGCACGCCATCGGTGCCTGACCGGTCCGCACACCGGCCCCGACGCCCCGTCCCCCGCAGCGCGCGGGGGGCGGGGCGTCGCCCGTTCGGCCCAGTCGGCCGGGCGGTCCGTACGGGTGACACGGCACGCTGGGAGGACGCACCGCCCGCCCCGCACCGCCCCGCCGCCGCACGGTCCGAGGAGGCCCCTTGTGCGCCTGTCCCGAAGCCTGGCCCCAGTGACCGTCGCCGCCGCCCTCGTCCTGTGCGCGCCGTACGACGCGGTCTCGCACGCACGCGTGGACGCCTCCGCCGCGCCGTTCGGGGCGGAGTGCCGCACGCGTGTGCAGGGCTCCCACGTGGTCGCCGACTGCCACAACCCCTATGCCGACACGGACCGCGTCCGGCTGCACGTCGAATGCGCCCGCTGGTGGGACCTGGACACCGACGGCGCCCCCGTCGAGGCGGGACCCGCCGAGACCGTACGGCTGACCGGCCGCTGCTGGATGGAGGTCGGCAGGGCCTGGGTCAGCCACGAGAAGGCGTGAGCGGCGGCGCGTGCGCCGCCCCGATCAGCCGGTGGCGGTGAAGCGTCCCGGGCGGCACAGGAAGGGGTAGCTCGCGGCCTCCGCCGCCGCGGCCTCCGCGTCACCCGCGCGGACGGCGTCGACCAGCCGCGTGTGGTCCATGCGGGTCTCCGGGGTCAGCTCACGGCCGACGTCCTCGCGCAGCCAGTCCCGCAGCACCTCGCCCAGGTCGGCGTACATCGCCGTCATGACGTCGTTGTGGGAGGCCGCCACGACCGCCAGGTGGAACGTCGCGTCCGCCGCCACGAACGCCTCCGCGTCGCCGGACTCCCACGCCTCCTCGCGGCGCAGCAGCAGCGCGTCGAGCTGCTTGAGGTCCTTCTCGGTGCGCCGCTCGGCGGCCATCCGGGCCGCGCTCGACTCCAGGGTGGCCCGCAGCTCCGCGATGTGGCGGGGGTCGGCGTCGGCGAACCGGCGGTGCATCACGCCCGCCAGCTCGCTGGTCGCGACCACGTAGGTGCCCGAACCCTGCCGGATGTCCAGCAGGCCGTTGTGGGCGAGGGCCCGGACGGCCTCGCGCACCGTGTTGCGGGCGACCCCGAGCTGCTCGACCAGCTCCGGCTCGGTCGGGATGCGCGAGCCGACCGGCCACTCGCCCGAGGTGATCTGGTGTCGCAGCGCGGAGATGACCTGCTCGGACAGCGCCGAGCGACGGGGATGGCTCAGAGGCATGGCACACCTTCGCACGAACGGGCCGGGGCGGGGCCACCCGGGCCGACCGGGAGTGGACAACCAATCATCCCATGATTCTATGATGGCGCCATGGCACCCGAGGAGACCCGGACGACGACATCCGCCCCCCACCCCGCCCCGGCACCCGCCGGAGCCCCGGCCGCCGACGCGCACCGCCCCTCGGCCCCGCGCGTGTGGCGGACCCGGCTGGTGGTCGTGGGCATCGTCCTGGCCGCCCTGAACCTGCGTCCGGCCATCACCAGCCTCGGCGCCCTCCTGGAGGAGGTGCGCGACGGACTCGGCATGAGCGGCGGCGTGGCCGGGCTGCTCACCTCCGTGCCGCCCCTGTGCTTCGCCGTCTTCGGCGTCACCGCGCCGCGCCTCGCCCGCCGCTTCGGCCCGGGCGCCGTGGTGTGCGCCGGCATGGTCGCCATCACGGCCGGCCTGCTCGTGCGCCCCTACGCGGGCGGTACGGCGGGCTTCCTGGCCGCCAGCGCCCTGGCCCTCATGGGCATCGCGGTGAGCAACGTGCTGATGCCGGTCATCGTCAAGCGGCACTTCCCCGACCGGGTCGGCTCCATGACCGGGCTGTACTCGATGGCCCTGGCCCTCGGCACCTCCCTCGCCGCCGCGGCGACCGTGCCGATGACCGAGTCGCTGGGCGGCAGCTGGCAGACCGGGCTCGCCGTGTGGGCGGGACTGGCCGGCGTCGCCGTCCTGCCCTGGCTGCTGCTCGTCCGCGACCGGGGTGACGAGTCCGGCGCACCGGAGCGGCGGGCCGTGACCGAGGCGCGCACCGCGCGGGTGGAGCCGTCGGCGCCGCTGCGCATCACCCGCAGCCGCACCGCCTGGGCGCTCGCGGTGTTCTTCGGGCTCCAGGCCACCGCCGCCTACATCACGATGGGCTGGATGGCGCAGATCTTCCGGGACGCGGGCGTCGCCGCCGGCACCGCCGGGCTGCTGCTCGCGGTGACCATGGTGATGGGCGTCCCGCTGGCCTTCCTCATCCCGCGCGTGGCCGCCCGGCTGCCCCGGCAGGGCCCGATCGTCGTCGTGCTCGGCGTCTGCGGCCTCGTCGGCTACGCCGGCCTGTACCTCGCCCCGGCGGCGGGCGCCTGGGCGTGGGCCCTGCTGCTCGGCGTCTCCAACTGCGCCTTCCCGCTGGCCCTCACCATGGTCGGGATGCGGGCCCGCACGGGCGCGGGCGTGGTCCAGCTGTCCGCCTTCGCGCAGAGCACCGGCTACCTGATCTCCATCCCCGGCCCGCTCCTGGTGGGTGTGCTCTACGAGGCCACCGACGGCTGGGGCGTGCCGCTCGCGCTGATGGCGGCCCTGATGGTGCCGCAGATGGTCGTCGGCGTCCTCGCGGGCCGCGACCGCACGATCGAGGACGAGGCGGCGGCGCGCGGGCCCCGGGGGACGGACCGGGCGCACGGGGTGGGAGACTGACCGCATGCCCGTGCTCGATCCGAATCCCCAGAACGGCCAGAAGAAGATGCTGATCGTCTTCGGCTCGTTCCTCGCCATCTTCGTGGTCATCGCCGTCATCGCGACGATCGCCTCGCCCTGAGCCGTCGCTCCCGCCCGTCGGGGTGGTGCTAGCCCCCCTGTCCCCTAGGGGGCCAGGGTCAGGGTCAAGTGGGTGGATCACCGGATGGGACGCGGCCCGCGGATTCCGTAGCGTCGAGATGTGGCCGCGGACGGCGGTCCGCACCCACTCGGAGACGATCGGCGACCCGCGGAGGCACCCATGTCGGCCCCTACGCACACCCGGCCCCACCCGGCGACCACGGGCGGCGTCGGCACCCGGCTGCCCTGGTGGGCCCTGGCCCTGCCCACGCTCGCCTTCATCACCCTGCTCGCGCTGATACTCAACCCGGCCGACGCCCAGGCGGCCACCGGCGACCCGGTCCTCGCCCACGTCCTGGAGCGGCTCCGGGACCTGCTCGCCCGGTAGCCGGCGGCGCGGGTGAAGCCGCCCGCCAACTCCCTGAGCCCGGTGGCGTGTTTCGTGCGAAGCTGGGAGTCATGAGCGCCGCAGAAGCCCGCACGATCGTCCTCTTCCGGCATGCGAAAGCCGACTGGCCCCAGGTGACCGACCACGAGCGACCGCTCGCGGAACGCGGCCGCAAGGACGCGGCCGAGGCCGGACGCAGACTGCTCGACACGGGCGTCGCCGTCGACCTGGCGCTGTGCTCCACCGCGACCCGGACCCGGGAGACCTGGAAACTGGCCGTCCACGAGTTCCCGCACCGGCCGAAGACCATCTACGAGGAGCGGATCTACGAGGCCTCGCCGGGTGAGCTGATCGCCTTGCTCAACGAGACCCCGGACGACGTCGGCAACCTCCTGCTGGTGGGCCACAACCCGGGGGTGCACGGCCTCGCCGAGATCCTCGCGGGCTCCGCCGAGCCCGACGCCGGCGAACGGATGGACCGCCGGGGCTTCCCGGCCGCCGCCTTCGCCGTCCTGTCCTTCGAGGGCCCCTGGAAGTCCCTGGAACCCCGGGTGGCGACCCTGCGCGACTACTGGGCCCCGAGCGACTGACCCGCCGAGCGGATCCGGCCGGCCGACGGGGTGTCCGCGTCGGCCGGGCCGCGGGCGGCGACCCGTCGGGCGGGGGACCGTCAGCCGCGTCCCGTCACTGCTCGTCGTGGGTGTCCGCCGCCTCGACCTCTTCGCGGGTGATGCCCAGCAGGTACAGCACGGTGTCCAGGAACGGCACGTTCACCGCGGCGTGCGCGGCCTCCCGCACCACGGGCTTGGCGTTGAAGGCGACCCCGAGGCCGGCCGCGTTCAGCATGTCCAGGTCGTTGGCGCCGTCGCCGATGGCCACGGTCTGCGACAGCGGCACGCCCGCCTCCGCGGCGAACCGGCGCAGCAGCCGCGCCTTGCCCGCGCGGTCCACGATCTCGCCGGTCACCCTGCCGGTGAGCCGCCCGTCGACGATCTCCAGGGTGTTGGCCTGGGCGAAGTCGAGGCCCAGCCGCTCCTTGAGGTCGTCGGTGACCTGGGTGAACCCGCCGGAGACGACGCCCACCTGGTAGCCGAGGCGCTTCAGGGTGCGGATCAGCGTGCGGGCGCCCGGGGTCAGCCGCACCTCGGCGCGGACCTTCTCCACCACCGACGCGTCCAGCCCTTCCAGCAGCGCCACGCGCGCGTGCAGCGACTGCTCGAAGTCCAGCTCACCGCGCATCGCCGCCGCCGTGACCTCGGCGACCTTGTCCTCGCAGCCGGCGTGCGCCGCGAAGAGCTCGATCACCTCGTCCTGGATCAGCGTCGAGTCGACGTCCATCACCACGAGCCGCTGGGCCCGCCGGTGCAGGCCGGCCGAGACGACCGCGACGTCCACGCCGACCGCGGCGGCGTCCGTGACCAGGGCGGTGCGCAGGGGCGGGGTCTCCACGCCGGACACGGCGAACTCGACGGCCGTGACCGGGTACTTGGCGAGCCGGAAGATACGGTCGATGTTGCCGCCGGCCTTCGCGATCCGCGCGGCGACGGCGGCGGTGGCCTCGGCGGTGAGCGGGTGGCCCAGCACGGTGACGAGGGACCGGCCCAGACCGCGCGGACGGTTGTCACCGGTGCCGGAGATGATCTCCGCCTGCATCTTCATCGACTCGGCCCAGCTGTGCACGGTCGACCGCAGCTCGCCCTCCAGGGCGTGCGGCGGTGCTGTGACCAGCGCGCACAGCACCATGCGGCCACGGGTGACGACCTGCTCGATGTCGACCACGTCCACGGAGTAGGCCGCGAGGGTGTCGAAGAGGCCGGCCGTGATGCCCGGCCGGTCCTTGCCGAAGATCTTGACGAGCAGAGTGGGAACGTCGGCGGGCGGAGTCTGCGAAGCGCTCATGGTGTGACCACCGTATCCGGCACTCGGTGCCTCCCGCCGCCCCGGTCCGTCTGGCGGACACGGAACAGTGGGTGACGACGAGGTGGCGACGGAACGGCCGGCCGCCGTGGTGACGGACCCCCGGGCCATGGCAGACGCGGCGGGAGGGCGGATGCGCCCACGGCCGACGGGGCACCGCCCCCGCCGCCCCTACCCCTTCGGCCCCTTCGGCGGGCCCACCGGCGGGGGAGGGGGCGGCGGTGGCGGACCGTCGCCCCAGGAGGTCCGCGGCTTCCGCCCCGGCGGCGGCCCGAGCGGCCCCGCTACCGTCGGCGCACCCGACGCGTCCCCCCAGGCCGGTGGCAGGGCGTCCTGCGGCTCCGGCTCACCGGCGCGCGGCTCCGGCTCACCGCCCAGCGGCTCCGGCTCACCGTCCCGCTGCTCCCGGAGTTCCTCCGGCAGCCGCAGGTAGGGGTTCGTCCCCGGGTTCGGCGGCCGGTACGGCGTACCCGGCGCGTACGGACCGGCGCCCGCACCGGGGGAGACGGCCGCCCCACCCCGTACCCCCGCCGTTGCCGTCCGCACGGGCACCGCCCGCGCCCCCGCCGCCCCGCACACCCACGCCAGCCAGCCCCCGACCGCTCCCGCACCCGCGCCCCACAACGCCCCGCAGACCAGCGCCGTCCCGAGACGCCCCCGCAGCTCGATCCCCGCACCGAACGCGTCGAAGCCCAGCACCGACAGCGACGCGTCCGCCGACACCTCCGTCAGCCAGGCCAGCAGCGGAAGCGTCACGGCCGTGGCGACCCCCAGCCGCAGCGCGCAGCGCCCCATGAACCCGCCGACCCGGACAGGACCGCCGTCACCGCCGGGCCCGGCCCCCGCGCCGACTCCCCGCGCACCCCCGCCGACACCCCCCACCGGCGTCCGTACGCCCACCAACACCCCCGCCAGCAGCATCATCAGCCCCGCCGCGACCCCCAACAGCCACACCCGGCCGTCCAGTTCGGCCAGCCGCGCCAGGGTCACCGACCGGTCCCCGCCCGAGCCCAGCAGGTCGTCCAAGGGGTCGGGCAGCACCTTCGTCAGGGCCCCGGACGCCCGCCCGTCGAACGGCACCAGCAGGCCGACGTCGACCCCGAGCCACACCCCGTTCGGCGCCCCCAGCAGCGCGGCGCCCGCGATCCGCTGCGGGTGCGCGTCGCCGACGGCCGCGTAGGCCGCCGCGGCGAGACCGGCCAGAACCGCCGTCAGCACCACGGTGACCAGGGCGGACACGGCCGGCCGCACCACCCGGTGCACGGCCTCCCAGCCACGCGGCAGCGGTGTGCGGCGCGAGGCCAGCAGGGCGATCAGCAGCACCCCGGCCGACCAGGCCAGCCCGCCGAGCAGCGTCGGCGCGGTGTCCACCGTGAAGCCGACGGCCGCCTTAGCGTCGACCAGGTCGCCGAGCCGGTCCGGCAGCAGCCCCCCGATGTCCCCGACCCCGGGGAGGGTCACCCCGGTCCGGCCGCTCCCGCCGGGCAGGTCGTCCAGCCCGAGCGAGCCGCCGTCGAGCGTGACGACGTCGTGCCCGGCCCACGCCAGTCCGCCGAGCATCGCCACGAACAGGGCGACCACCGCGCCCGCGCGGGCGAGGAGTTCGGCCGGCGCGACCACCGCCCCGGCCGCGCGCAGGGAGCGCAGGAAGAACCACGACAGCAGCAGCGCGCCGACCAGACCGACCCCGAGTGGCGTGATCTCGATGGCGGTGGCCGTCCGCGCGCCGGACAGCCCGAACGCGGACACGTCGCCCGACGGCGTCACCGAACCCCCGGCCCCGAGCGCCACCACGGCCGCCGTCATCGGGCCCAACGAGCCCTCGGCGTCGGCCTCCAGCAGGTGCAGCCCCAGGGCCGCCACGCCCGCCATCCCGATCAACGCCCAGCTCACCGCGGCGATCGCGGACAGCAGCACGTCCCCCCACGGCACCCCCCGGGGGCGGCGCGCGTTCCCGGCCGTCCCGGTCTCCGTCCCGGCACCCATGCAGACCCCCCGATCCGCGACGCGGGGCGACGCACTCCGGTGCGGTACGGCCGCCCGTGTCCCCCTCGCGTGCGTTTACCACTCTCCGGGCAGGTTTCAACCCCGTCAACGGGAACGGCCGATGAGGAGGCCGGCTCCGTTCACAAGGCCCGACTTTCGGTCAGAGGGCCACTCCTGAAATAGTTCCCCCCGATGTTCGACATCCCTAGACTCCCCGCGACGGGGGCAATTCGGGGGACAACTCAGTGGGGCATGGAGTGCCGGAACTCGTACTGGAAACAAACGGACGTACCTGGACGCTCGATCCGTCCAGGGCCTACACCCTCGGACGTGATCCGCAGGGCGACATCGTCTTCGACGACGCCAGGGTCTCCTGGCGTCACGCCACGGTCAGCTTCAACGGCCGTGGTTGGGTCATCGAGGACCACGGCAGCACCAACGGCACGTACGCGCAGGGACAGCGCGTCCAGCAGCTGGAGCTGGGCCCGGGCACGGCGTTGCACCTGGGCAACGCGACCGACGGCCCCCGCCTGAACCTCACCGCCGGCCGGGCCGCCGTACCGGCGCCGCAGGCGCAGCAGCCGTACGCGGCGCAGGGCGCGAACCCGGGCTGGGCGCAGCAGGCTCCGCCGCAGCAGGTCCCGCAGCAGGCACCGCCGCAGCAGGTTCCGCAGCAGGGCTGGCAGCAGCCGCACCAGGCGCCGCAGCCCGCCTCGCCCGTCCCCCATCAGCCGGGCCCGGGCGGGCAGTTCGCGCAGCAGGTCCCCGGTGGTGCCGCGGGGGCACCGCCGGCCCACGGCGACCGCAGCCCCACCACGTTCCACCAGTTCTCGCTGGGCCGCGTGATGCGCATCGGCCGTGCGCTGGAGAACGACCTGGTCGTCTCCGACCTGCAGGTCTCGCGCAACCACGCCGAGTTCCACGCGACGCCCGACGGCCGCATGGAGATCCGCGACCTGGGCTCGCACAACGGCACCTACGTCAACGGCCAGCCGATCCCCAAGGGCGGCACGCAGCTGCTCGGCCCGACGGACATCGTCGGCGTCGGCCACTCGACGTTCCGCATCGTCGGCGACCGGCTCGAGGAGTTCGTCGACACCGGTGAGGTCTCCTTCTCGGCCCGCCACCTGACCGTCACGGTCGACGGCGGCAAGCAGATCCTCAAGGACGTCTCGTTCGGCGTCCCGGAGAAGTCGCTGGTCGCGGTCATCGGCCCGTCCGGTTCCGGCAAGTCGACGCTGCTGAAGGCGCTCACCGGGTACCGGCCCGCCGACCAGGGCGAGGTCCTCTACGACAACCGCAACCTGTACAAGCAGTTCGCCGAGCTGCGCCAGCGCATCGGTCTGGTCCCGCAGGACGACATCCTGCACAAGGAGCTGACCGTCAAGAAGGCCCTGAAGTACGCGGCCAAGCTGCGCTTCCCGGCCGATACCACGGGCGCCGAGCGCAACGCCCGCATCGACGAGGTGCTGCGCGAGCTCAAGCTCGACATCCACAAGGACAAGAAGGTCACCTCGCTCTCCGGCGGCCAGCGCAAGCGCGTCTCGGTGGCCCTGGAGCTGCTGACCAAGCCGTCGCTGATCTTCCTCGACGAGCCCACGTCGGGCCTCGACCCGGGCATGGACCGCGACGTCATGCAGCTGCTGCGCGGCCTCGCCGACGACGGCCGCACGGTCCTGGTGGTGACCCACTCCGTGGCCGAGCTGGCGCTGTGCGACAAGCTGCTGGTGATGGCGCCGGGCGGCGCGGTCGCCTACTTCGGGCCGCCCGAGGAGGCGCTGAACTTCTTCGGCTACGACACCTGGGCCGACGTCTTCTCCGCCTTCGAGAACTACCGCGACTACGACTGGGCGGGCCGCTGGAAGGGCTCGCAGCACTACCAGATGTACGCCGCGGACATCGACGCGGTGGCGCCGCAGGCCGTACAGGTGCCGCCGATGCAGGCGATGAAGCCGCCGAAGCCGCAGGGCTGGCTGAGCCAGTTCCTCACGCTGGTGCGCCGCTACGTCTCGGTGATCGCGTCCGACAAGGGCTTCCTCGGCCTGATGGTGATCCTGCCGGCGGTGCTCGGCGCGGTGAGCCTCCTGATCGACTCCGACAAGGGCCTGCTGCCCAACCCGGCGAACCCGGACACCGGCCGGATCATCCCCAACGGCACGGCCACGACGGTCCTGCTGATCCTCGCCGTGGGCGCCTGCTTCGCGGGGGCCGCCAACTCGGTCCGCGAGCTGATCAAGGAGCGGGTCATCTACGAGCGGGAGCGGGCGACCGGCCTGTCGCGCTCGGCGTACCTGATGTCGAAGGTGTTCGTGCTCGGCATGATCACCGTGCTGCAGGGCCTGCTGGTCGGCGTCATCGGCTTCTCCAGCCGCGAGATCCCCGAGAAGGGCCTCGTGTTCGGCGGCGCCACCATGCTCGAACTCTCCGTTCCGATCATGGCGCTGGGCTTCACCTCGATGATGTTCGGCCTGATCATCTCCTCGCTGGTGAAGACCGCCGAGAAGACGATGCCGCTGCTGGTGATGTTCGCGATCATCCAGGTCGTCTTCACCGGCTGCCTGTTCACCCTGCACGGCTCGATCGGCGTCAATGAGTTCTCGTACCTGATGCCCTCGCGCTGGGCGGTCGCCGCGGCGGGCGCCACGCTGGACTTCAACAGGATCAGCCCGCCGGAGACGGCCGGGGACACCGACCCGCTGTGGGACCACACGGTCGGCGCCTGGGGCCTGGACATGGCCGCCCTGCTCGCCCTCGGCGTGGTCTGCGGTTTCTTCGTGGCCCGCTTCCTGCGCCGCCACGAGCCCGAGGTCATGCGCAAGTAGCAGGCGTACGGGAGTGAGGTCCCGGACGCCCCGAAGGGCGGCCCCCGGTCAGGTGGGGGCCGCCCTTCGGCGTTTCGGGGGCGCCGGTCAGTAGGCGCTGTTCACGTTGTCGATCGAGCCGTAGCGGTGCGCCGCGTAGTTGGCGGCGGCCGTGATGTTGGCGACCGGGTCGTAGATGTTCCAGGACGTGCCGGCCACGTGGTACGTGGCGAACGTCGGCGGGATCACCTGCAGCAGACCCTTGGACGGGATGCCGTTGATGGCGTTGATGTCCCAGTCGTTGATCGCGTACGGGTTGCCCGAGGACTCCCGCATGATGTTGCGGTGCAGACCGCTGTAGCTGCCCGGGATGCCCTTGGACTTCATGATGTCCAGGGACTTCCGGATCCAGCCGTCCAGGTTGTTGCTGTAGGTCTTGACGGCGACCTGCTTGACCTGCGGGCGGTGCGCGGAGCGGCTCGCGGCCTTGGCCTTGCGCGCGGCAGCGGCCTTCTTCGCGGCGGCGGCCTTCTTGGCCGCGGCCTTCTTCGCGGCGGCGGCGGAGGCCGCCTTCTTCGCGGCGGCGGCCTTCTTGGCGGCAGCGGCCTTCTTCACGGCGTCGGCGGCCGCCTTCTTCTTCGCCTCGATGGCGTCGACCTTCACGCTGCTGCCGGCGAGCTGGTCGGTGATGTCGGCCTTGACGCCGGTGAGCTGCTCGGAGCTGTACGCCACACGGGTCGACGCGGCGGCCTCGCGGGTGGTCGTCTGCGCGTCGGCCGGGACCACCGTGAAGGCGACGGCGGCGGCGCCGAGCGTGGCGACTCCGGCGAGCGCGATCTTGTGGGTGTTCTTGGGCATGGCGGGATGGACCTCTTCGAATAGCGCGGAGGTCGCTCGGCGGCCGTGGGGACAAAGGCTGCGTTTCGGCACGAACGCCGCGGGGAAGACTCCGCGGCGCTGAGCGACGAGAGCAATTCTTAGCGGCCGCAAAATCGCCAGGCAAAGGTGTGACCTACGATGCCGGGTAGTGGATCAGGCAAGGGCAAAGCGGGACAGACCATGCCGTCTGCCCCGCTCGCGACGAATCCCTTTGTCTCCTAATGTCCTTCGTACGTGATGTGGACCCTATGTGCGGGCTCACACCGTGGACACAGCGTTCTCACCGCGCGTTGCTGGCGCAATGCTGTGCGTGACGCGGTTGCCGGGCAGCAGCAGGTGGACGTCCCCGAACTCGTGCCACAGGTAGCGCCCGTTCAGCGCCGCCTCGTAACTGCGCTCCACCACCGCCCGCCCCGCGACCGCCCGCAGCATCAGCAGGTGCGAGGCCTCCGGCTCGTGCAGCCCGGTCAGCAGCCCGTCCACCGCCCGCACACCGCGCTCCGGCGTCACCACGAGGTCCGTCCACCCCTCCCGCGCGCGGACCACGCCGTCGGGGCCGGCCGCCGACTCCACCGCCCGCACCGCCGTCGTCCCCACGGCGACGACCCGGCCGCCCCCGGCCCGCGCCGCGTTCACCAGCCGCGCCGACGCCTCCGGCACCGAGAACCGCTCCGGGTACGGCGGCTCGTGCGCCTCCGCCGACGCCACCCCGGTGTGCAGCGTGACCGGCGCGAACTGCACCCCCCGGCTCACCAGCTCCGCCACCAGAGCCGCCGTGAAGGGACGTGCGGCACTCGGCATCTCCGCGCTGCCCGAACCGTCCGGCGAGGGCAGGGCGAACACCGTCTGGTAGACCGACAGCGGCTGGTCCCGCTCCGTGTAGGAGTAGCGGATGGGCCGCCCGTGCTCCCGCAGCAGCGCCGGGACGTCGGCCACGACCCCGCGCGCGGGGTCGGCCCCCGCGGACCCCCGCCCCGCTGCCCGCGCGGGGGCGCCCGGCGCCGACACCCGCGCCCACCACAGCCGCTCACCCCGCCCGCTCAGCGGTTCCTCCAGCACCAGCACGGCCCCCGGCAGCCGCACGCGCGTGCCCGCGGGGCCGCCCGCACGCGCACGCGTGGTTCCTCTCCCGTCCGGCTCCCGCAGCTCGACCGCCCACCGTCCGTCGTCCCCGCGCGTGGAGAAGTGCACCACCACGCGCGCGGTCCCGACCCACCCGTCCACGGCGGCGGCCAGCGTGGACGAAGTGTTCACGACCAGCACGTCCCCGGCCCGCAGCAGCTCCGGCAGCTCCCGGAACGCGTGGTGCGCCACCTCCGCCCCGCGCGACACCAGCAGCCGTACGTCGTCCCGGCGCAGCCCGGGACCGCGCTGCTCCGCGGGCACGCGCGCGGACAGCTCCTCGGGCACCCGCAGCGCCGCGGTCATCGTCCCTCCACCAGCGACGGCGCGCTGTAGCGGCCGCTCGTCGGCCGCTCGTCCAGCAGCCGCAGGAAGCCCGGCACCACCGCGGCGGGCTCGGGCCGTGGCGCGCCGTCGTCGGGCACCGCCGCCGCGTACAGGTCCGTGGCCAGGTCCCCGGGGTCCACCGCCCACACCCGGAGCCGCGGCTCCTCCACGGCCAGCACGGCCGCCAGGTGGTCCGCGGCCGCCTTCGACGCCCCGTACCCGCCCCACGTGCCGTACGCCTCGACCGCCGCGTCCGAACTCACCACGACGACCGCGCCGGCCGCGGACGCCCGCAGCGACGGCAGCGCCTCCTGCACCAGCCCCAGCGCGGCCACCACGTTCACCTCCAGCGCCCGGCGCAGCCCGTCCAGCGGCAGCCGCGCCAGCGGCACCAGCGGCTCGGCGCCCAGTGCGCTCGCGTTGTGCACCACCAGGTCCGGCCCGCCCAGCCGCCGGGCCGCGCCGACCAGCTCCGCACGGTGCGCGGCGTCCGTCACGTCGCCCGGCAGCGCCTCCACGCGCGTGCCGTGCACGGCGAGGGCCCCCGCCGCCTCCTTCAGCTCCGGCGCCGTCCTGGCGTCCAGCACCAGGTCCCAGCCCCGCGCGGCCAGCCCCTCGGCCAGCGCGCGCCCCAGTCCCTTCGACGCCCCCGTGATGATCGCAACCGGCATGACGCCCGTCCCCTCGTCCGCTCCGCCGCACCTCGGCGGTGCCGTCACCGTAGGGACGCCGGGACCGCCACCGCGTCGGACCGCGGACTCGCCCCGCGCGGGCCCTTCGCCCTACGCCGCCGAGCCCGCGACCAGCGGCCTAGGACCCGGCCCGGCCCACGACCCGGACTAGGCCTAGGACCCCCGCCCGAGACGGTGCCGTCCACAGCCCGATCCGCGGTGTCACGGCCCGCCGGTACCGTGAGGACCATGAGTCACGGCCCCCGGTCCGGCCTCGCCGCGGTGAGCTCCGCGCTGCTGGCCATGAGCAGGCACCTCGAGGTGCGCGACGTCCTGAAGACGATCGTCGCCTCGGCCCGCGAGCTGCTCGGCGCGCAGTACGCGGCCCTCGGCGTGCCGGACGACCACGGGGGCTTCGCCCAGTTCGTCGTCGACGGGGTGAGCGACGAGCAGTGGCGGGCCATCGGGCCCCTGCCCCGCCAGCACGGCATCCTCGCGGCGATGCTCCACGAGGCCAGGGCCGAGCGCCTGGCCGACGTGCGCGAGGACCCCCGCTTCGAGGGCTGGCCGTCCGCGCACCCCGAGATGTCCGACTTCCTGGGCCTGCCCATCCGCGACGGCGACGAGGTCATCGGCGCCCTGTTCCTCGCCAACAAGGACTGCCCCAAGCCCGACGGCGGCTGCGGCTTCACCGAGGACGACGAGGAGCTGCTGTCGATCCTCGCGCAGCACGCCGCGATCGCCCTGACCAACGCCCGCCTGTACGAGCGCAGCCGCGAGCTGACCATCGCCGAGGAGCGCTCCCGGCTGGCCCACGAGCTGCACGACGCGGTGAGCCAGAAGCTGTTCTCCCTGCGCCTGACCGCCCAGGCCGCCACCGCCCTGGTCGACCGGGACCCCTCCCGCGCCAAGGGCGAGCTCCAGCAGGTCGCCCAGCTCGCCGCCGAGGCCGCCGACGAGCTGCGCGCCGCCGTGGTCGAGCTGCGCCCCGCCGCCCTCGACGAGGACGGCCTCGTCGCCACCCTGCGCACCCAGGTGCACGTCCTGGACCGCGCCCACACCGCGCACGTCACCTTCCGCAGCCAGGGGGTGCGCGCCCTGCCCGCCGCCCAGGAGGAGGCCCTGCTGCGCGTCGCCCAGGAAGCCCTGCACAACGCCCTGCGCCACGCGGACGCGACCCGTGTCGACGTCACCCTGGACAAGCACGGCCAGGGCGCCGTCCTGCGCGTCACCGACGACGGCCGCGGCTTTGACACCCGGGTGGTGCGCCGGGCCGGCCGCCACCTCGGCCTCGTCTCCATGCGGGACCGCGCGAGCGGCGTCGGCGGCGCACTGACGGTGGAGTCGGCGCCCGGCAAGGGCACCGTGATCGAGATGGAGGTCCCCGGTGGCTGACGCAATCAGGGTGCTGCTCGTCGACGACCACCAGGTCGTCCGCCGGGGCCTGCGCACCTTCCTGGAGGTGCAGGACGACATCGAGGTCGTCGGCGAGGCCGCCGACGGCGCGGAAGGGGTCGACCGCGCCGAGGAGCTGCGGCCCGACGTCGTGCTGATGGACGTCAAGATGCCCGGCCTGGACGGCGTCGACGCCCTGCGCCGGCTCCGCGAGCTCGACAACCCCGCGCGCGTGCTGATCGTCACCAGCTTCACCGAGCAGCGCACGGTGGTCCCCGCCCTGCGCGCGGGCGCCGCCGGGTACGTGTACAAGGACGTCGACCCGGACGCCCTCGCCACCGCCATCCGCTCGGTGCACGCCGGCCACGTGCTGCTCCAGCCCGAGGTCGCCGGCGCCCTGCTGTCCCAGGAGGAGGCGGGCGGCGGCCAGGGCAGGGGCGGTTCGCTCACCGACCGGGAGCGCGAGGTGCTGGGCCTCATCGCGGACGGCCGCTCCAACCGGGAGATCGCCCGCGCCCTCGTGCTGTCCGAGAAGACGGTCAAGACCCACGTCTCGAACATCCTCATGAAGCTCGACCTCGCCGACCGCACCCAGGCGGCGCTGTGGGCCGTACGCCACGGCATGGCCGGCTGACGACGACCGGTCCGGCCACAGCTCCCCGGCCGTACGGCGCCGCGGTACGCCCGTCCCGGCGCCGTACGCCGACCGCCGCTCCGGGCCCACCCCGCCGCCGTACGCGCGCGTACGCTCAGCGCACCCCGCGCTCGCGCTCCTCCACGTACGCGTTGTACGCCGCCACCCGCGCCCGCCGGGCCGTCCGCTCCACCGGACGCAGCGCGTGGGTCCGCGCCGCCATCTCGGACGCGCTGACCGCGCCCCCGTGCCCGTTGCCGTACGCCAGCGAGACCAGCAGCCCCACCCGCTCGGCCAGCTCCAGCACCCGCACCGCCCGCGGCGGGTACCCCGGCGCCAGCGCCTCCCGCTCCCGCTCGGCCCGCGCCCGGTACGCCTCGATCGCCGCCGCGGCCACCGGCCCCGACCCGGCCACGTCCAGCCGCGTCAGCACCTCCGTGGCGCCCCGCAGCGCCTCCGCCAGCTCCCGCTCCGCCTCGCCCAGCGACGGCACGTCCGCGGGCGGCGCCTCCCGCACCGGCAGGCAGTGCCAGACCACCTCCACGTGCACGTCACCCTCGGGGCCGGCCTCGTGCACCTGCGGCACCAGCCCCAGCGCGACCCCGTGAGCGACCACCGCCTCCCCGGCCTCCAGGGCCCGCGCGTTGAACTCGGGCGGACCGCTGAGCCCCAGCGGGTGCCCGGGCGCCGGCAGCGCCACCCGCAGCCCGGTCACCCCCAGCGCCCGCAGGCGTCCGAGCGCCAGCGACAGCCCGACGGGCACCGGCTCACCGGGCAGCCCCTCCACCCGGTGCACCGCGTCCTCGCCGACGATGGCGAGCACGGCGTCGTCCGGCGGGACAAGTCCGGCCAAGAGGGCATTTCCCCAGGCCGCGAGGCGACCCGAGCGAGGTTCCGAGTGCATGCCCTCCACCCTAAGGACCCCACCGATGGAACGGGCCGCCCGGCCGGTGGCGTAGATTTCTTCGAGGGCCGTGCCCACCGGCGCGGCGGACCGAGCCACTGGCGTACGCGACAGCCGAGACCGGCCACACTGCAAGGGGAGACAACGCGCTCATGAGCGATGTTCTGGAGCTTCAGGACGTATCCGTGGTCCGTGAGGGCCGGGCTCTGGTGGACCAGGTCTCCTGGTCGGTGAAGGAAGGCGAGCGCTGGGTCATCCTCGGCCCGAACGGCGCCGGCAAGACCACCCTGCTCAACGTCGCGTCCAGCTACCTCTACCCCAGCAAGGGCACCGCCACCATCCTCGGCGAGACCCTCGGCCGCCCCGGCACCGACGTCTTCGAGCTGCGCCCCCGCATCGGCGTGGCCGGCATCGCCATGGCCGACAAGCTCCCCAAGCGCCAGACCGTCCTGCAGACCGTGCTGACCGCCGCGTACGGCATGACGGCCGCCTGGCAGGAGGAGTACGAGGAGATCGACGAGCAGCGCGCCCGCGCCTTCCTCGACCGCCTCGGCATGAGCGACTACCTGGACCGCAAGTTCGGCACCCTCTCCGAGGGCGAGCGCAAGCGCACCCTGATCGCCCGCGCCCTGATGACCGACCCCGAGCTGCTGCTCCTCGACGAGCCCGCCGCCGGACTCGACCTCGGCGGCCGCGAGGACCTCGTGCGCCGCCTCGGCCGGCTCGCCCGCGACCCCATCGCCCCCTCGATGATCATGGTCACGCACCACGTCGAGGAGATCGCCCCCGGCTTCACCCACGTCCTGATGATCCGCCAGGGCAAGGTCCTCGCCGCCGGCCCCATCGAGCTCGAACTGAGCTCGCGCAACCTCTCCCACTGCTTCGGCCTCCCGCTCGTCGTCGAGCAGGTCGGCGACCGCTGGACGGCGCAGGGCCTCCCGATGTCCTGAACGGCCGTCCGCCGCACCGGGCCAGACCCGGACCGCACGGGCCCCGACGCCCCCGCACCGCCCCCCTCGCGCCCTGTCCGCGCCGCACGCGCGGTCCTACCATGACCATGTGAACGACATCGACGCATGGGTGTGGTGGCTGGTCGGCGCGGCCGCGCTCGGAATTCCCCTCGTGGTCACGGCGATGCCCGAGTTCGGCATGCTCGCGGTGGGCGCCATCGCCGCCGCCGCGGCCGCCGGGGTCGGCTTCGGCGCCGTCTCCCAGGTGCTCGTGTTCGTCGCCGTCTCGGTCGCGCTCATCGCCGTGGTCCGGCCCATCGCCAACCGGCACCGCTCACAGCGGCCCCAACTCGCCACGGGTGTCGACGCCTTGAGGGGCAAGCAGGCCGTAGTCCTGGAGCGCGTCGACGGCTCCGGCGGCCGCATCAAGCTCGCCGGAGAGGTCTGGTCGGCCCGCGCACTCGACGGCGACCAGAGCTACGAACCGGGTCAGCAGGTCGACGTCGTGGACATCGAGGGGGCCACGGCGATCGTCATGTGACCTCGTACGACGGTCAGTTGGCGCGACTGCGCCCAACACGGCCCCAACGCACGCGACGGTCTGTCAGACTCGACCAGCAAGATCTTCAACACCCATAAGATCTTCCGAAGGCGCCGAGGCGGAGAAGGGTACGGGGAATTCGATGGAACCGGTCATCATCGTCCTGATCATTCTGGTGGTGTTGGTCTTCATCGCCCTGATCAAGACCATCCAGGTCATTCCACAGGCCAGCGCGGCCATCGTCGAGCGCTTCGGCCGCTACACGCGGACGCTGAACGCGGGCCTCAACATCGTCGTCCCGTTCATCGACACCATCCGCAACCGCATCGACCTGCGCGAACAGGTCGTCCCCTTCCCGCCCCAGCCGGTGATCACCCAGGACAACCTGGTCGTCAACATCGACACCGTCATCTACTACCAGGTGACCGACGCCCGGGCCGCCACCTACGAGGTCGCCAGCTACATCCAGGCCATCGAGCAGCTGACGGTCACCACGCTGCGCAACATCATCGGCGGCATGGACCTCGAGCGGACCCTGACCTCCCGCGAGGAGATCAACGCGGCCCTGCGCGGCGTCCTCGACGAGGCCACCGGCAAGTGGGGCATCCGCGTCAACCGCGTGGAGCTGAAGGCGATCGAGCCCCCGACCTCCATCCAGGACTCGATGGAGAAGCAGATGCGCGCCGACCGCGACAAGCGCGCCGCGATCCTCACCGCCGAAGGCACGCGCCAGGCCGCGATCCTCACCGCCGAGGGCGAGAAGCAGTCCGCGATCCTCAAGGCCGAGGGTGAGGCCAAGGCGGCCGCCCTGCGCGCCGAGGGCGAGGCCCAGGCCGTCCGCACGGTCTTCGAGGCCATCCACGCCGGCGACCCCGACCAGAAGCTCCTCAGCTACCAGTACCTCCAGATGCTCCCGAAGATCGCCGAGGGCGACGCCAACAAGCTCTGGATCGTCCCCAGCGAGATCGGCGACGCCCTCAAGGGCCTGTCCGGCGCCATGGGCAACTTCGGCCCGCTGGGCGGCGGTTCGGGTGGCGGCAACGGCAACAACAACGGCGGCAACTCCTCCGGCACGGAGCGCCGCGAGCGACCGACGATCGACTGACGACCGACCGACGGCCCGCCGGCCCGGCGCAAGGTCCCGCACAGCAACGTTCCCCGTGCCCCTCAAGGGGGCGCGGGGAACCGCGCGTCCAGCGCCCGACGGCGACTACGTCAGGCCGCGTCCCCGGCCAGCCACTCCGGCAGCGCCGACAGGTCCTCCGCCCCCAGCGCCAGCAGCATCGCGTCGGCCGGCGTCGGCTCGAACGGCTCCCGCAGCAGCCGCATCCCGGCCTCGTCCGGAGTCCGGTCCGCCTTGCGGTGGTTGTCCTCCGCGCACGAGGCCACCGTGTTCAGCCACGAGTCCTGCCCGCCCCGGGACCGCGGCACCACGTGGTCCACGGTCGTCGCCCGCCGCCCGCAGTACGCGCACCGGTGCCGGTCCCGCACCAGCACACCCCGCCGTGACCACGGGGCTTGTCTTCGGAACGGCACCCGTACGTACCTGCACAGCCTGATCACCCGGGGCGCCGGTATGTCGACCGCGGCGCCGCGCATCCGCAGTTCGGGGTGGGCCTGCTCGACGACGGCCTTGTCCTGGAGCACCAGCACGACGGCTCGGTTCAACGTCACCGTCGACAGCGGCTCGAAGCTCGCGTTCAGCACCAGCGTGTCCCGCATTACCAGCCCACCTCCCGTGCACCGGCCCACCCCGTGGCGGGCTGGGACAACTCTGGCCGGGCACGCCGAGATGGACAACGCAATATCTGCTGCTCCCACGAGGGGTGACCCCCGGGACCCCCGGCGACAAAAATGCCCGCCCCTGATCACTTCCAAAGCCAGGGGCGGGCAAACGTTCAGTGAATGGCGAGATGACTCATCCTGCGGCAGGATTCTCGTACTCACCGATCAGCTGGGCGCGCGCGATCGTGTGGAACCGCAGGTTGAAGCCCACCACGGCCGGCGAGGCGTCCGCGTCGGGGCCCAGCTTCTCCTGGTCCACCGCGTACACCGTGAAGACGTACCGGTGCGGTCCGTCCCCGGGCGGCGGCGCGGCACCGCCGAAGTCCTTCGAGCCGTAGTCGTTCCGCGCGTGGACGGCGCCCTCGGGGAGCCCCTCGAACTTCCCGCCGCCCGCACCCACCGGCAGCTCCGTGACGGAGGCCGGGATGTCGAACAGGACCCAGTGCCAGAACCCGCTGCCGGTCGGCGCGTCCGGGTCGTAGCAGGTCACGGCGAAGCTCTTGGTCTCCGGCGGGAAACCCTCCCAGCGCAGGTGCGGAGAGGTGTTCCCCTCCGCCTGGACCTGGTCGCTCTTGAGCGTCCCGCCCTCCTCGACGTCCTGGCTCGTCACCGTGAACGACGGCACGGGCGGGTGGAAGTCGTGGGGGAGCGGCCGCCGCTTGAGCTCGGTCACCTCGGTACCTCCTGAATCGGTGCGTCCGGTACGGGACCGAGCCTAGAACCAGTTGCGCCGGCTGCCGACCTCCGACAGCCACTGGTTGAGGTACCCGGCCCAGTCGGTCGACTGGTAGTCGTGCAGCCCCACCTGGAACGAGCGGAACGTGTCGCTGCCCTCGCTGAACAGACCCGGCTTCTTGTCCATCTCCAGCACCACGTCCATCGCGTGCTCGTCGGCCACGAAGCTCAGCTCGACCTGGTTCAGCCCCCGGTACTGCGACGGCGGGAAGAACTCGATCTCCTGGTAGAACGGCAGCGTCTGCCGGGTGCCCCGGATGTGGCCGCGCTCCATGTCCGCGCTCTTGAAGCGGAAGCCCAGCTGGATGAAGGCGTCGAGGATGGCCTTCTGCGCCGGCAACGGGTGGACGTTGATCGGGTCCAGGTCGGAGGAGTCCACCGCCCGCGCGATCGCCAGCTCGGTCGTCACCCCGATGCTCATCCCGCGCAGCGACTGCCCGTCGATCATCGTGACCGGCGTCTCCCACGGGATCTCGATCCCGAACGGCACCGCGTGCACCGCGCCCGCCTGCAGCTCGAAGGCACCGCCCAGCCGCACCTTGGTGAACTCGACGTTCTGCTTGTACTCCGTGTCCTGGCCCTCGACCTCGACCACGGCCTGCAGCCCCACGGACAGACCCTCGATGTCCTGGTTCACGGACCCGCCCTGGATCCGCACCTCACCCTGGACGACGCCGCCCGGAACGACGTTGACCTCCGTCAGCACCGTCTCGACCGAGGCACCGCCGGCCCCCAGACTCGCGAGCAGCTTCTTGAACGCCATGACTCTCCCTTGTGACCGTGGCGGCGGACCCCGAACGACCTGCGACCGGTGTGATCCCCTGCCCCCTACCAACGCGATCCGACCGTGGCCGGTTCCGCGCCCCCACCCTGGCAAAGCCGGACGCCCCCTGACCACCCCGTGCACGCGTGCGGCTGCACTACGCTCGGAGGGCATGATCGCGACCCCCGACCGTACGCCCCTCCCACGGGACTTCTTCGACCGGCCCGTCCTCCAGGTCGCGCCCGACCTCCTCGGCCGCCTCCTCGTCCGTGAGACCCCCGACGGTCCGATCGTCCTGCGCCTGACGGAGGTCGAGGCCTACGACGGCCAGAACGACCCCGGGTCGCACGCGTACCGCGGCCGCACCCCCCGCAACGCGGTGATGTTCGGGCCGCCCGGACACGTGTACGTCTACTTCACCTACGGCATGTGGCACTGCATGAACCTCGTCTGTGGCCCCGAGGGCCGGTCCAGCGCGGTCCTGCTACGCGCCGGCGAGATCGTCGAGGGCGCGGAACTGGCCCGCACCCGCCGGCTCTCGGCCCGCAACGACAAGGAACTCGCCAAGGGCCCGGCCCGCCTGGCGACGGCCCTCGGGATCGACCGCAGCCTCGACGGCACGGACGCGTGCGCCACCGGCGACACCCCTCTGCGGGTGCTCACCGGCACCCCCGTCGAGCGCGACCAGGTGCGCAACGGACCACGCACGGGTGTGGCCGGCGAGGGAGGCGTCCACCCCTGGCGGTTCTGGGTCGCCGACGACCCCACAGTGAGCCCCTACCGGGCCCACGTCCCCCGGCGGCGCCGAAGTTGACTCCGCCCGGGGGGCCGCGTAATGTGGCCCGAGCCGCTGAACCGGGTACGGCGATCGCCTGCAGCCGGAGCGGCCAACCCACTACCAACGACTTCCCCTCAGCGGGGTCGCTTTCGACGTGTCCGCACGTTCGAATTCGAACCCGCGGATCTCGATTATGAGATCGCCGGGGGAATCGGCTAACGTAGTGAATGTCGAAAGGCCGACGAGCGAAAGCGAGTAGGTCTGCGGCAATCCCGCCGACAGGGAATCGGGTCAGAAAAT
>NZ_KQ948552.1:0-349488 GCF_001514125.1 Streptomyces longwoodensis
CCTAGGGGGCGAGGGGACAGGGGCCGACGGGGGCCCGGTCACGAGCGCGAGCGGAACGTGACCGGCGGGCCGTCGACGGCGCTCAGTTCGTGACGCGGGTGGGTCCGGAGCCGGCCGAGGGACCGACGCACGGCTCGGGGGTACGGGCCCGGACGAGGGCGGCGCGCGGCACGCTGGTCGTCATGGCGCTCGCCCCGGTGGGCGTCGTGACGGGTGCCGTGGTCGACGGAGTGGCGGGGGCCATGGTGGGAGCCGGCACGCGAGGCGCCATGGCGGGTGCCCCAGTGGGAGCCGGGACGGCACCTCCGGTGGAGACCTCGGTGGAGACCCCGGCCGAGTCCGTCATCGGAACGGCCGCACTCGCCCCCGCCCGCCCCGGCCACGGCCACAGCCCCCGCAGCCTCCGTCGTACGCTCTCGCCCCGTCCGTGCAGCAGGCCGAGGACGACCGCGGCGGCCACCGCTATCAGGTGCTCGCGGCCCGCCAGGTTGGGCTTGGCGATCGACTCCCACACCATCGAACCGCCGGTGAGGGTGAACACCACGGGCGCGCGGCGGACGACCGACATGTACGTGAACAGGCCGACCACGGCCGCCGAGGGTCCGGTGTCGAGCACCTGGCCGGCCTCGGGCGGCAGGCCGAAGCCCCACCAGCCGGGCCCCATGGCGATCATCACGCGCGCGGTGAGGGTCCCGGCGAGGGTGGTCACGTAGGCGACGAGCAGGGTCCTGCGTCGGCCGAGGGCCACCTCGGCCAGCGCGAAGGCGAGGAACAGCTGGGTGATGCCGGCCCACACCGGCAGGTCGAGCGCCGGGACGTAGAGGGAGACGGGTGTGCGCAGCAGCGCCAGCCACCACGGCAGGTCACCGCGCACTCCCCCGACGAGCCGTACGACGGTCGCACCGGTCGGGTGCTGGGCGATGGCGTGGAAGAAGATGACGCCCGCGCAGGCGACGAAGGCGAGGGACAGCGCACCGGGCCCGCGGCGGAAGAGCTCGCGCACCGGGTCGACGACGATGCCCCGCCACTCGCCCCACACCGTGCGCCCGACCCAGCGGACGGCACGGACCAGGCCGGCCCGGCTCAGCGCGGCACGGACCACCGCGGCGCGGCCGGGCGTGGCGTGACTCAGCTCGGCACGCGTACGGCCGTCGTCGTCGCGCCGCTCCGGTTCTGGACGCACTGTGCCCCCATCGTTCTCGTCGCCCGCCCTGTCGTACGGAACGACGTGCCCCGCGAGGGCGCCGTCGAACACGGGCACCTCGGCAGACGTGAAAGCCGACGTACAGGTTGCTCGCGTGACCGGGCACACACCCGGCGAGCGGAAGGCCACCGCCCCGCCCGCGGGAGCGCGCGAAGGTACGGGCCAGCCGCGAAGACTACGCAGGTCAGCGCCACTACGCCAGAGCGGTGGGAAGCCCGGGCGGCGGCATCCACGGCGGCGCGCCCCCAGCGGTGCCCGCGGCCCGGGCCACCCGCGCCCGGCTCGGTTACAGTTCTCGGCCGGTGCCGAGGGGCGGCACCCAGGAGGGGGCGACACGGTGCGGCACGGGGTGGGGTCGAGGACCGTCGGGCGCGGTGGCGGGTTGCTGAGGAGCGGACTGGTGCTGGCGGCCGCGGGATGCCTCGCGGGGGCGCTGACGGCCTGTGGGGCAGGCGGGGACGACGACGCGGCGACGCCGACGGCGTCCGGGGCGGGTGCCGGGGCGAGCGCTGCCGTGGCGGCGCGCGGCGCGACGATCGGTGCCCCGGACTCCGCCTGCCGGCTGCCCGTCACCTTCGCCCTGGCCAAGAACTGGAAGCCCGAGTCCACCGTCCCCGAGTCCACCGGCTCGACCGGACCCACCGGCTCCTCCGGCTCGACCGGATCCACCGGATCCACCGGATCCACCGGCTCCTCCCGCTCCACCGGCTCCGCCGCCACCCCCGCCGACGACCTGGCCGCCGAGATCGCCGACGCCCTGCTGCACCAGGGCCCGGTCACCGCGGTCTGCGAGGTCGACGCCAAGCCCGCCGGGCACATCGGCTTCCTGCGGGTGTGGACCGGCGAGCCCGGGGGCGCCGACGCGCGGTCCGTGCTGGCGTCCTTCGTCGGTGCGGAGAAGGGCGCGGGGCACGCCACGTACCGGGCCTTCACGACGGGCGGACTGTCCGGCACCGAGGTGGAGTACCGGGTGACCAGCGAGATCCTCGAGGACACGAAGACCGAGCGCGCCCTCGCCGTCACCACGCCCGACGGGCCGGTCGTCGTCCACCTCGGCGGGCTGGACGACGAGGAGCACCGGGCGATGCTCCCCGCGTACGAACTCGCGAAGAGCACCCTGCGCGTCACCGCGCGCTGACCGGCTGCACGACAGCAGATGCACGACAACGCCCGCGTGGCGCATTCTTGCTGTGTCGCCGTGCGGCGGCGCACGGACGAGGTAAGGGCCGATGACTGGGCCGATGACTGGGAGCGTCGGGGACGAGCGGGAGCCGCCCGGGCTGCTGACCGCCCTGCTGACCGGGGCCGCGGTGGACGCGATGCGTGCGGCGGGCGGCCACGCCGGCGGGGTCTACCTGCGTTCCCGCGCGCCCGGGATGCTGCGGCTGGCCGTGCTCACCGGGCTGCCGGGGCCGTTGTTCCAGCCGTGGTGGCGGGTGCACGTGGACCGGCCGTTCCCGGTGGCCGAGGCGCACCGGCTGGGGGTACCGGTGGTGCTGGCCAACGCCACCGAGGCGATGCGCCGCCATCCGCAGCTCGCGGCCGGTCTCCCGTTCGCGTTCGGCTGCCTGTGCGTGCCGGTGGTGTCCGGCACGCACGCGTACGGCGTGCTGACCGTGCTGCGCCCGCCCGTGGACGACGCCACGCGGATCGCCGCGGAGGTGGAGCGGCTGACGCTGCTGGCGGACGAGCTGGGCGCGGCGCTGAAGCGGTTCGAGGACGAGGGGACGGCCGTCGTCTGGGACGGGGGGCCGCACTGCGTGCGTCCACCGTCCGGCGGACCGGCTCCGGGCCACGCCGGGCGCTTCACCTGGGACCCGGCGACCGACACGGTGCGCGCGGACGAGCACGCGCACGCCCTGCTCGGGCGGGAGCGCGGCATGTTCCCCCGGACGCTGGACGCGCTGGCCCGGGCGGTCACGCCGACCGGGGCGCTGGAGATGCCCACGCTGCTGCGGGAGGCCGCCGCGGGACGTCCGCCGGCGCTGCCGGTGCCGGTGTACACCGAGCACGGGGCGCCGCGGCTGCTGACGTTGTGGTCGCCCGACCCCTCCCGGCCGCCGGCCGCCGTCTCCGGTTTCCTGGTGGACCCCAGTCCGGGCGCGCTCGGTGACGCGGCCGCCGACCTGCTGCCGCAGGGCGTGTTCTGCGTGGACCGCCTCGGGCTGGTCGTCTACGCCAACCCCCGGGCCGCCCACCTGCTCGGTGTGCCCCCTCGGGGGCTGCTCGGCCGGTCGCTGTTCGACGCCGCGCCGTGGCTGAACCAGCCGGCCTGTGAGGACCACCTGCGCGCCGCCCTGCTGACGCCCGAGCCGGCGCACTTCCACGTACGGCGGCCGCCCTCGGACGCGCAGCCCTTCGAGGGCGACTGGCTCAGCTTCTCCGTGTACCCGGGGCCGGACCGGCTGACCTGCACCGTCGTCCCCGAGAACCGGGTGTCCGACGGCACCGGCGGCGCGACCGCCGCGGACGGGCCGGGGCCCGACACGGCGGCGCCCGTCTACCGGCCCATCGTGCTGGCGATCGCCCTGACGGAGGCGGTGACCGCGCGGCAGGTGTCGGAGGTGGTGATGCGGGAGCTGCTGCCCGCCTTCGGCGGCAACCGGCTCGCCATCTACCTGCTGCAGGAGAGGCACCTGTACCTGGCGTGGGAGTCCGGCTTCCCGAAGGGATTCCTCGCGCCGTTCCAGGGGGTGGCGCTCGACGCGCGGCTGCCGGGCGTGGAGACGCTCACCACCGGCCGTCCCCTGTTCTTCGACTCGATGCGGCAGCTGGCGGCCGCCTACCCGGGCATCCCGCTGGACGCCGAGGAGGGCACCCGGGCGTTCCTGCCGCTGATCGCGTCGGGCCGTCCGGTCGGCTCGTGCATCCTCGGCTTCGACCGGCCGCGCAGCTTCGGCGCCGAGGACCGCACCGTGCTCACGGCGCTCGCGGGCCTGATCGCCCACGCCCTGGAGAAGGCCCAGCGCTACGACACGGAGGCGGCCCTCGCCCGCGGCCTCCAGCAGGCGCTGTTGCCCCGGCGGCTGTCGTCGCACCCGTCGGTGGAGACCGCGGGCCGCTACCTGCCGGGCACCGAGGGCATGGAGGTGGGCGGCGACTGGTACGACGTGGTGGAGGCCGGGGACGGGCTGGCCCTGGTGATCGGGGACGTGCAGGGGCACGGGGTGCAGGCGGCGGCCACCATGGGTCAGCTGCGCACCGCGGTACGGGCGTTCGCGCTCGGGGACCGGCCGCCCGAGGAGGTGATGGCCGGCACCAACCACCTGCTCATCGACCTGGACCCCGGCCAGTTCGCGAGCTGTTGCTACGTCAGGCTGGATCCGGCGCGGGGCGTGGCCCGGGTGGTGCGGGCCGGCCACCCGCCGCCGCTGCTGCGCTCGCCCGGCGGGCGGACCCGGGTGGTGGACCTGCCCGGCGGGGTGGTGCTCGGTGTCGACCCGCGCGCGCACTACCCGGTGACCGAGCTGCTCCTGGAGCCCGGCGCGATCCTGGCGCTGTACACGGACGGGCTGGTCGAGCGGCCGGGGCGGGACATCGACGAGGGGATCACCGCGCTGCGCCTGGCCCTGGAGCGGGCCGTGGAACCGGGGGTGCGTAGGCTGGCGGAGGTCGCCGACCGGCTCACCGCGGTCGCCCGGCAGGCCACCGACCGGCCCGACGACATCGCGCTGCTCCTCGCCGCACGGCACGGCGACGCGGACGCGACGGACCCTGCGCGAGGTGCTTCCCGTGACCTTCTGTGACCCCCCTCGCCCCGTGCGGCCGCGCGGTGTAGACATGGGCACATGGCCCGACCCCTGGGGCGCCCGGATCCGTCGTCGGCCCGTCGTCCCCGCGATCCGCGTGGCCGACGCGCTCCCGGGCGTGTCCGGCCGCCGCGCGAGCGCCAGGTGACCCGGGAGCGTGCGTCCGTCCGCGCGGCGCGGCTGGCCGAGCGCACCCGGCCGGACGACACCCGGCGGCGGTCGCGGCTGGGCGGGCTGAGCCTGGCCACACAGGTGTTCGTGCTCCAGGTGGTCATCGTGCTGCTGCTGATCGTGGCGGCGGTCGTGGCGCTGGTGCTCCAGGTCCGGCACGACAGCACCCAGGAGGCCCGCAACCGCTCGCTGGCGGTCGCCGAGACCTTCGCCAACTCCCCTGGGATCGTGCAGGCGTTGGCGAGCCCCGACCCGACGGCGGTGCTGCAGCCGAAGGCCGAGGCGACGCGCAAGGCCGCGCACGTCGACTTCGTCGTGGTGACGGACACCGACGGGATCCGCTACACCCATCCCAAGCCGGACCGCATCGGCAAGAAGTTCGTCGGCGACATCGCGCCCGCGCTGGCGGGGCAGTCGGTGGTGGAGGAGGTCGACGGGACGATCGGCCGGCTGGTGCAGGCCGTCGTCCCGGTGGAGGGCCCGGGCGGCCGGGTGGTGGGTCTGGTCTCGGCCGGCATCACCACCAAGCACGTGGGGGGCACCGCCGACCGGCAGATGCCGCTGCTGCTGGGCGCCGCGGCCGCCGCCCTCGCCCTGTCGATCGGTGGCACGGCGCTGGTCAGCCGGCGGCTGCTGCGCCAGACGCACGGGCTCGGGCCGGGCGAGATGACGCGGATGTACGAGCACCACGACGCGGTGCTGCACACCGTGCGCGAGGGCGTGATCATCGTCGGCGGCGACGGCCGCCTGCTGCTCGCCAACGACGAGGCGCACCGCCTGCTGGACCTGCCCGACGACGCCGAGCGGCGGCACGTGCTGGACCTGGGACTGGATGCCGAAACGGCCGAGCTGCTCTCCTCGGGCCGGGTCGCCACGGACGAGGTGCACCTGGTCGGCGACCGGCTGATCGCGATCAACCAGCGGCCCACCGGCCTCGCGGGCGGCCCGCCCGGCAGCGTGGCCACGCTGCGCGACTCCACCGAGCTGCGGGCCCTGTCCGGCAAGGCGGACGCGGCCCGCGAGCGCCTGGACATGCTGTACGCGGCGGGGGTGGGCATCGGCACCAGCCTGGACGTCACGCGCACCGCCGAGGAGCTGGTGGAGCTGGCCGTGCCCCGGTTCGCGGACTTCGCGACGGTGGACCTGTTCGACGCGGTCCTGGACGGCGACGAGCCGGAGCCGGGCAGTGTGCTGCGGCGCACGGCGGTGACCGGCGTCCGCGAGGGGGCGCCGCTGTACGCGGTGGGCGAGCAGATCCGGTTCGTCGAGACCTCCCCGCAGGCGCGGGGCATGGCCCAGGGGCGTCCGGTGCTGGAGGCCCGGCTGGCCGAGTCGCCGGGCTGGCGGGCGCAGGACCTGGAGCGCACCGAGCAGGTCGTGGACTTCGGCATCCACTCGCTGATCGCGGTGCCGGTGCGCGCGGGCGCGCTGGTGCTGGGCGTGGTGACCTTCTGGCGGTCGGAGCGGCCTGACCCGTTCGACCGGGAGGAGGTGGCGCTGGCGGAGGAGCTGGTGACGCGAGCCGCGGTCACCATCGACAACGCGCGCCGCTACACCCGGGAGCACGGCATGGCCGTCACCCTCCAGCGCAGTCTGCTGCCGCGCACCCTGCCCGAGCAGAACGCCCTGGACATCGCCTACCGGTACCTGCCCGCGCAGGCCGGGGTGGGCGGTGACTGGTTCGACGTGCTGCCGCTGTCCGGGGCCCGGGTGGCGCTGGTGGTCGGGGACGTGGTGGGGCACGGGCTGCACGCGGCGGCCACGATGGGCCGGCTGCGCACGGCGGTGCACAACTTCTCGGCGCTGGACCTGGCGCCGGAGGAGTTGCTGGGGCTGCTGGACGAGCTGGTGGCCCGCATCGACCAGGACGAGACGGCGGACGGCACCACCGCCCCGGTGTCCGGGGCGACCTGTCTGTACGCCATCTACGACCCGGTGTCCCGGCGGTGCACGGTGGCCCGGGCCGGGCACCCGCCGCCCGCGCTGGTGCGTCCGGACGGGCGGGTGGAGTACCCGGAGGTGCCGGCGGGCCTGCCACTGGGCCTGGGCGGGCTGCCGTTCGAGACGGCGGAGCTGGAGCTGGACGAGGGCAGCCGCCTGGTGCTGTACACCGACGGGCTGGTGGAGGACCGGGAGCGGGACATCGACGCCGGGCTGGCCCTGCTCAGCGGGGCGCTGGAGCGGGGGGCCGACGCCTCGCCCGAGGAGACGTGCCGGGTGGTCCTGGACGAACTGCTGCCGCCCCGCCCGAACGACGACATCGCCCTGATCGTGGCGCGTACCCGGGCGCTGGGCCCGGACCGGGTTGCCGAGTGGGACGTGCCGATGGACCCGGCGGCGGTCGGCGAGGTGCGTGCCGCGGTGGTCCGGCAGCTGGCGCGCTGGGAGCTGGAGGAGCTGTCGTTCAGCACGGAGCTGATCCTGAGCGAACTGGTGACCAACGCGATCCGCTACGGCGGCGCGCCCGTACGGGTGCGGCTGCTGCGGGACCGGGCGCTGATCTGCGAGGTCTCCGACGGGAGCAGCACCTCGCCGCACCTGCGGTACGCGGCGATGACCGACGAGGGCGGGCGCGGGCTGTTCCTGGTGGCGCAGCTCGCGGAGCGCTGGGGGACGCGCTACACGCCCACCGGCAAGATCATCTGGGCGGAGCAGCCCCTGTCCTGAGCGGTCCGGCGTACCCCCAGGGGCGCTTTGGGCAGCCATAAAACCTGCTTATGACCTCATAGACCGGACCCGCGTACCGACTTAGGCTGCCCTTAGCTTAGGCTTCCCGACGAGCGATCTTTCGTCTCTCGAAGGGAACCTGCCATGCCCCGCCCCCTGCGGGTAGCCATCGTCGGAGCCGGCCCGGCCGGGATCTACGCCGCCGACGCGCTGCTCAAGTCCGGTGCGGCCACCGACCCCGGTGTGTCCATCGACCTCTTCGAGCGGATGCCGGCCCCGTTCGGACTGATCCGCTACGGCGTGGCCCCCGACCACCCCCGCATCAAGGGCATCATCACCGCCCTGCACCAGGTGCTCGACAAGCCGCAGGTCCGCCTGTTCGGCAACGTCGACTACCCGGCCGACATCACCCTGGACGACCTGCGCGCCTTCTACGACGCGGTGATCTTCTCCACCGGCGCGACCGCCGACCGCGAGCTGCCGATCCCGGGCGTCGACCTGGACGGGTCCTACGGCGCCGCCGACTTCGTCTCCTGGTACGACGGTCACCCGGACGTGCCGCGCACCTGGCCGCTGGACGCCGAGAAGGTCGCGGTCCTGGGCGTCGGCAACGTCGCCCTCGACGTGGCCCGCATCCTCGCCAAGACCGCGGACGAGCTGCTGCCGACCGAGATCCCGCCGAACGTCCACGAGGGCCTGAAGGCCAACAAGGCGCTGGAGGTCCACGTCTTCGGCCGCCGGGGTCCGGCGCAGGCCAAGTTCAGCCCGATGGAGCTGCGCGAGCTGGACCACTCGCCGAACATCGAGGTCGTCGTCGACCCCGAGGACATCGACTACGACGAGGGCTCGATCGCCACCCGGCGCGGCAACAAGCAGGCCGACATGGTCGCCAAGACCCTGGAGAACTGGGCGATCCGCGACGTCGGCGACCGCCCGCACAAGCTGTTCCTGCACTTCTTCGAGTCGCCCGCCGAGATCCTCGGCGAGGACGGCAAGGTGGTCGGCCTGCGCACCGAGCGCACCGAGCTGGACGGCACCGGCAACGTCCGGGGCACCGGCCGGTTCACCGACTGGGACGTCACCGCCGTCTACCGCGCCGTCGGCTACCTCTCCGACAAGCTGCCCAAGCTGCCCTGGGACCTGCGGTCGGGCACGGTCCCGGACGAGGGCGGGCGCGTCATCGAGGAGAGCGGCGCGCACCTGCAGTCCGTGTACGTCACCGGCTGGATCCGGCGCGGCCCCATCGGCCTCATCGGCCACACCAAGGGCGATGCCAACGAGACGGTGTCCAACCTGCTCGACGACCACGCCCACGGCCGTCTGCAGGTCCCCGCCTCCCCCGAGCCCGAGGCGGTGGAAGCGTTCCTCGCCGAGCGCGCGGTGCGCTACACCACGTGGGAGGGCTGGTACCGGCTGGACGCCGCCGAGCGCGCGCTGGGCGAGCCGCAGGGCCGCGAGCGCGTGAAGCTCGTCGAGCGCGAGGACATGCTCCGCGAGAGCGGCGCCTGACCCGGCGCGGCCCACGCGTCCGCACGACGGCCCGACCGGGAGCGGGTGCCCCGCCCGCCCCGGTCAGCTGCCGCGGGGATAGGTGTTGGTGACCTTGCCCCCGACCGTGGCGGACAGGTGGCCGGAGCCGTAGGCGTCGGCCAGGTAGACGCCCAGGTAGGGGTCGGTGTCGAACACCGTGGAGGCCGGCTGCACCACGATGTAACGGGTGGTCGGTGACGGCACCTTCAGCGTGCGGGCGGCCTTCGCGAGGAGGGCCGGGACCGCGTCCCAGTCGTAGATGTCCGGGTCCACCGGGACCTCGCCGGTCATCACCGTGCCGCCCGGTCCGCTCTTGACGGCGACGTCGGCGCCGGCGTCGTAGCGGTAGGAGTCGTACAGCTCCGGGTTGCCCTTCACCGGCACCCCGGCGATCGCGTACTCGCCGTACACGGCGAGGCTGGTGAACTTCTCGCCGCCCGACGCCGCCTTGATCTTCGCCACGGTCGTGCGCAGCCCCTCGGCGGTCAGCAGGTCCGCCGGGGCCGTGCCCTTGTCGTCGGCGGCCGGGGTGGCGCCGCCGGTGGCTCCCGCCGTCCCGCGGCCCGATCCCGGGTCGGTCCCCGTCGTGCGGCCGCCGGCCGAGGTGCTCGCGCCGCCGCCGTTGCCCGTCCCGGTACCGCCCGTGCCGTCGTCCGGGAGCAGCGTCCACACCAGGGCGCCCGCCAGGGCGACCCCGGCGACGGACGTGGCGACGGCCAGTACCCGCGCGCGCCGGGCGGGACGGCGGACCGGGGGCACGCCGACCGTGACCACCGGCCCGCCCGGCGAGGATCCGGGACCGGGCGGCGGCAGGTGGTACGAGGTCGGAGCGGCGTCCGCGGGAACGGACGGGCCGTACGCGGGAGCGTGGGTCGCAGGGCCGTACCCGGGCGAGTGGGGCGCGGAGCCGTACCCGGAGCCAGGGGACGACGTGGTGGTCGCCGGGGGCACAACGGCGTGCGGACCCTGGCCCGGACCGGTGGGGGCCCCTCCCGCCGCGGCCTGCCCTGCCTCGGCGAGCATCCGGTCGACCGTCCCGGCGTCGGGCCGGGCCTGCGGGTCCTTGACGAGCAGGGCGGACAGGACGGGGGTCAGCGGACCGGCCTGCCGGGGCGGGGGCACCTCCTCGCTGAGGACCGCCGCGAGCGTGGCCAGGGTGGAGGAGCGGCGCAGCGGGTGGTGGCCCTCGACGGCGACGTAGAGCATCATCGCCAGCGACCACAGGTCGGCCGCGGGGCCGCCGTCCTTGCCGCTGACGCGCTCGGGCGCCATGTAGTCCGGTGATCCGATGACCGCACCGGTGGCGGTGAGGCTGGTGTGCTCACGGATCGCCGCGATGCCGAAGTCCGTGAGCACGGGTCTGCCGTCCGGGCGCAGCAACACGTTCGGCGGCTTCACGTCGCGGTGTTCGATCCCCACGGCGTGAGCCGCGCGCAGCGCCGCCAGCACCTCGCGCCCCAGACCGGCCGCCTCCCCCGCGGTCAGCGGCCCGCGCTCCAGCCGGTCCTGGAGGGAGCCGCCGGTGACGAGTTCCATGACGAGCCAGGGGAACGTGCCCTCGCCGCCGTCGACGACGTGGTGGATGGCGACCACGTTCGGGTGGTGGACGCGGGCCAGCGCACGGGCCTCGCGCAGCACGCGCTCGCGCAGCAGCCGGGCGGCCTGCGGGTCGTGCTCGGCGAGGCCCGGGTCCGACGGCCGGACCTCCTTCACGGCCACCTCGCGCAGCAGGACCAGGTCACGGGCTCGCCACACCAGGCCCATCCCCCCGCTGCCCAACCGCTCCAGCAGCTCGAAGCGGCCGTCTATCACCCGTGCGCCGGATCCCCCTGTGCTCATGGAGGGAGCCTAAGGCGCGCCGCGCGCGACCGCGTACCCGGATCGGGTAGGGAACGGGCCATACGTGCGCGTGCGCGGGGAACGAGAACGGGCCGGTGTGCTGTGAAGCGGGGTTTCTCCGGGTATCTCTCCCTCAGCGCACCTGCGCGCAGCACTCCCGACGACAAAAGGACACATGGCCTTGGCTCTCGCGTACCCTGACGCTCCCTCAACTCGCCGCCCGGGTCGGTCGTGGACGATCCGGGTGACGGGGCACCGCGACCGGAGCGCCTCCGTCAGCTGCTCCTCGGGCTGTCGCATGCCCGCCCGTTCGCGGGACGTCGCCGCCCTGCGCCGTTTCGCCGAAGCCCATGCCGCCGCGCACGCCCGGGCGGCCACCGTCCGCCCCGACGCGTCCTGCGGCTGCCGCCAGTCCAAGTGTTCCGCGCACGAGGGCGCCCGTGTCACCTGCGCGGGCACGGTGGTGCTGGTCCTGCGGCACGACCCCGCCGTGGGCCAGGTCTGGACGCTCACCGAGGTGTGCTCCGCGTGCGCCCCGCTGATGACCCACGCGCGCGTGGTCGGCCACGCCACCCCGCGCGCCCGGCAGGAGATGCCGCAGACACCGCGGCCGGTCGTCGAACACCCGGTCGGCGGACCCGAGGTCGTGACGGCGGGCGCGGAGGCCCGGGCCGTGCCCGGCGGGTTCAGCGCACCGGCCGCCGTGGCCGCCGTTCCCGCGGAGGATGCGCGCCGGGGTGGTGGGGTGCGCCGTCGCCGCGGCCGGTGACGGGGAGCGTCGTCCCGCACGGCCCCGGACCGGCCGTGCGGGAGAGCGGGCAGGACCCGCCCCGACGCGGATGGATGGGCGGGCCCTGTCCGCCCGGACGATTGTGGTGAGCGCGCGCCGCCGTGGACACGGGTGCGCGCGCCCCGGCTGGTGTGCGCCGCGCGCGCCCCGCCCGCAGCGCGCACACCCCGTGTGTGCCGCAGGGCGCCGTCACCGCCGGGGTGCCCCCTGCGTGCGCGGCGGCGTGGCCACCGCCCGTTCCCGCGTTCCGGCCGGCCCGCCCCCCACGTGATCGAGTGCGCGTGACCACGAGCAATACTGGACCGCGCACGCCGCCCCCTTTCCCAGATGGACTCATGCCGACCTCTTCCACCGCCCTTCCCGCGACGCCCTCCACGGTGTGGCTGGCGCGGGGCCGCCACACCGGACCCGCCCCGGCGCAGGAGCTCCTGGAGAACCTCCAGCGCCAGAAGGACGAGGGCGGTATCCAGGACTTCATGGAGCTGTCCGAGGACGAGCGCCCACCGGACCTGCGGGTCTTCGAGGCCCGCTGGCTCGTCCCCGACGAGGTGACCGTGCGCGCCCGCCTCGAGCTGGCGCAGACCACGGGACGCCCGCAGGAGCACATCTGGACCCTGGTCGCCGAGGCCGAGGGCCCCTGGGGCCGGCGGTGGCCCTCCCCCGCCACCCGGTTCTGGCCCGCGGGGACGGGCGCCGGGGCGGACGGCGACTGGGACCACGCGCCCGGCCCCGGGCTGCGGTTCCGGCACGTCAACCCGCTGCCCGACGACGACAAGGAACTGCGCCGGGTCCTCAGGGGCGCGCTGCGCGACGACTGGAACGTCCACCTCGTCGTGCACGAGGCGATGACGCCGGACGCGCGGGGCCGCAAGCCCCTCGTCCGGTTCCTGCCGGCCGGCCTGCGCGACCGCGTCGTGGAGCACCGTGCCGCGCCGCACCAGCTGCGCGCGGTCAACTGGGCGCTGCGCGACTCCGGCGCGGAGGTGCCGCGCGGCGGGGCCGTCGTGCTGCCCGGTACGACCGGTGCCCTGGACGCCGGTGCCGCCGACGCCGCCGGCTACGCCGTACGGACCGTGTTCCTCGACGGGTCGGAGCCGTCGGAGCTGGTGGAGGCGGTCAGCCGGTTCGCGGCCGCGGTGAAGCCGCTGCCCGAGGGCGCCACGGAGGTGCTGACCGCGCTGCGCGAGGAGTGGCACCTGCTGACGGTGGAGGAGGAGCTGGCCCGGCAGCGGCAGTTGGTGGCCATGTACGCCGAGGCGCTGGAGGCGATGACGCGGTCCCGCGACCTGTACCGGGACGCCGCCGAACAGGCCCATGAGGCGCTGGCGGTGTACCGGGAGCACGCCGAGACCCCGCTGTTCCCGCCGCGCGGCGAGGAACCGCAGCCGGCCGTGCGCTCCGGCGGCTCCCCGTTCCAGCAGCTCACCCGCACCCTGGAACGCCTCAGGGACTCCGCCAAGTCCCTGCGGCCCGCGCCGGACGGGAAGGTCACCGCCGCCCCGCGCGACGCCGGACCCGCCGAGGACCCGGAGCCGTCGGCACAGCAGCGCTGACGCACGTCGTCCCCGACAGCGGCGCCGGGACCGAGGGTGTCAGGAGAACAGCGGGAAGCGGTCCGCGTCGGCGCGCAGGGCGGTCCGTTCGCCGTCGGTGAGCGCGGCCCGGCCGGTGCCCACGCGCGCGTAGTGCTCGTCCGTCCACTCCACGGGGGCGGGCCGGCCGAGCAGTCCGTCCAGGGTGGCGCGCACCGTCGCCAGGGCGGCCGGGGCGGGGCGGGGCGCGTCCGGCAGGTGGACGACCAGGTCGAGGTGGTGCACGGCGGCCTCGACGGCCAGCGTCGCCATCAGGTCGGCCACGGTCAGGACGTGCCCCTGGGTGGCCACGCACCGGTCGGCGGGCGTCGCAGCCGTGGCCCGTACGGTGGCCGCGGCCGTCTCCAGGTACAGCGCGCGCAGCTGCCGGAAGTCCAGGAACATGCTCGCGGCGACCCGGTCGAAGCGCCGCCCGTTCGCCGCGCCGACCGGATCGTCCCCCCAGTCCCGCCAGTACGTCACGGCGTCCCGGTCGGGCGGCCCCGCGGCCGGGGTGTGCAGGGCGACGAGGGCGCGCTGGGCGTCGCCGACGCAGTGGAAGACCAGGTCCCGCACGGCCCAGCCGGCGCAGCCGCTCGGCAGCCAGGACTCCTCGTCACCGAGCCCCCCGACGACGGCCGCGAAGCCCTGGTAGGCGGCACGCAGGGCCCCTGCGGCGCCGGAACGGGGGTGCGGGGGCGTGGTCATGACGGCCAGGGTAGACGGGGGCGGGGCGGACGCGCCGGGGTCGGGGAGCCGAGGCGGACGCAGGAGGGCCCCCGCCGGCAGGGCGGGGGCCGTCCTCCGTGCGGCGTGGGTCAGCGTGTCTCCGCGGGCAGTTCGGGGCGGACCGGCACGGCGCGCGGCACGGGCTGCTGGAAGGCCAGCAGCAGGGCCGACAGCGCGGCCAGCGCCGCGCACACGGCGACCGCGCCGGCCAGCCAGGGCGGGGCGGCGGTGACCCGCACCACGTCGGACAGGGCCGACGGCCCGAACCGGTCCACGAGGAGTTCCCCGGCGGCCAGCGCCGCGGCCACCACCACGGCGCCGGAGAGCACCGCGAGGGCGGGCCGGACCAGCAGGACCATGGCCAGCATCCCGCACAGCACCGAGGCGCCCAGGGCGATGCCGTACGCCTGGCCGGTCGCGCCGACCGCGTGCAGCGGCAGGAACGCGGCGCAGCACAGCACGAGCAGCGCCCCGGCGAGCCGGCCGGGCCACAGCGAGGTCTCCTCGGCGCCCCGCACGGGCCGCGGGGCCGCCGCCGTGCGCTCCCGGCGCGGGCGGACCTGCGGCGGGTACGGCTCGTCGGCGTGCTCCGCGGGGAACAGGTCGTCGTCCTCGGGGGCGGGGAACGGCCCGACGGTCCGCTGCGGCGGAGCCGGACGGCTCAACCGGCCGATCAGGTCGACGAGTTCCCCGACAGGCCGGCGGGTCGCCGCCGCCCGGACCGCCTCCTGCTCGCAGTGGGGCTCCACGGCGGCCTGGCGCAGCAGCTCCATCAGCCGCGTGACGTCCTCGACCGGACGGCGCTCGGCCGCGGCACGGATCACCTCGTCGGCGCCGTCGGCCGGCCGGGGCGGCTGGGTGAGCAGGGTCACGAGCCGGGCGACGTCGTCCACGGAGCGGTTCACCCCGGCGGCGCGCAGCGCGTCGCCCACGGCCCCGACGTGCTCCGGGGACTGTTCGAGCAGGGTGATGAGTTCGGCGACCTCCTCCAGCGGACGGTCCACGACGGCGGCCCGGACCAGCCCGTCGACCGCGTCCGCGCCCGCCAGGTCGAGGGGGGCGCGCACCGCGTCGGCGCCCGCCGGCCCGTCGGGCGGGGAGGAGGGCGTGGAGGAGGGCGTGGAGGACACCCCGCTCGGCGGTATGGCGGCGGGATACGAGGCGACTGGGGATGAGCGGGTGGTCATGGTGGCTCCATGGGAGGTTGCGGCCGGTCCTGCGCCCCCGAAGTGCGGTACGCGACTACGCCTGCCATGGGACGTCCCCCTACGGCGCCGCGCCACCCGGGTGCGCCACACGGATGAGAAGTGGCGTGGAACACGCCCACCGGCCGTCAGCAGCGGTCCCGACGACCTCCCGACGGGTGGAGTACGGCGGCCCGTGCCATACGGGCGCGGTGCGCGGGTACTTCCTCAGTGAGGCCCGCGACCGGCGGTGCCCACGGGGTGCCGCCGCCGGCGGCACCCGGACTGGGGGGAGGGTCCCGTGGACACGACCACCATCGTGCTCGTCATCGCCGCGCTCCTCGCGGCCGTCGTGCTCGTCGTCGCGGTCCGGCTGGCCGTACGGCTGGTCCGCACCCGGCGTGACCTGCGCCGGGCCGGGCTTCCGACCGGGCGGCGCTGGGTCTTCTGGGGTGCGCTCCTGTACCTCGTGCTGCCGACCGACCTGGTGCCCGACCCCGTCTACCTGGACGACATCGGGGTGCTCCTGCTCGCCCTGCGCAGTCTGCGCGCCCCGCTCGCCCCTCTCGCCGAACCGGAGCCCGAGCGGCCCCGGACGGTGCGCGCCACCGCGCCCGGCCACCGGCCGGGCCGCTCCCTCTGACGTCGAGTCAACCTCCGCGCCCCTTTCCGCCGTCTCAGGACCGGGGCGCCGAACGCGTCGTGATTACTCAGTGTAAGGAAACCAATCACCCGTTCGATTCGTATAAGTAAGAGGAAGCCCAGAAGATCAGCGGGCGAAGCGGCGACACGGCAACGACGGCTCGGTCGGCGCAGCACCGAAAAGGGAGAGACGATGCAACCGTTCGCGCTCAACTACGCACGCCCGGCGGCGGAGTTGGAGGTCACCACTCCGTACGCCTACGACTCCGGTCTGCAGTTGAACGTACTCCTGGACGGCCGGATCGCAGCCTCGGACCACGCCCTGCTCCGGGAGTTGGGGACCACTACCTCCACCGCGGGTTCGAAGACCCACTTCGACGACTGAACACGGTCCGGCGTCGATGACGGTGCTGATCCTGACCAGTGAAGAAGACGTGACGGCGGACATGGTGGTGGTCCACCTCAACGCCTCGGGGGTTCCCGTGGTCCGGCTGGACCCCGCCGACCTGACCGGCGGGGTCGCCCTCTCGGGCGAGTACGTGCACGGGGCCTTCCGGGGCCACCTGTGGGCCTCGGGGCGGCTGGTCGGCATGGAGGGGCTGCGGTCGGTGTGGGTGCGCCGGCCGGGTGTGCCCGCGTCCCGGGTGCCGGAGCCCTCGGACTGGCTGAGCGAGGAGTCCTCACAGGCCCTGTACGGCATGCTGCGCGGGACCGACGCGCGCTGGATGAACCACCCGGACGCGTCCCACCGGGCCCGGCACAAGCCGTGGCAGCTCCGGCTGGCGCAGCGCTGCGGGCTGCCCGTGCCGGCCACGCTCATCACGACGTTCCCGCAGGCGGCGCGGGAGTTCGCCGCCCGGTTCCCCGACCTGGTGGTCAAGCCGGTGTCGGGGGCGCACCCGCAGGAGCCGCCGCGGGCGGTACCGACCAGCCGGGTGGCACCGGACACGGACTTCACGGCGGTGGCCTTCGGGCCGACGCTGCTCCAGCGGAGGGTCGCCAAGCGGGCCGACGTCCGGCTGACCGCGGTCGGCGAACGGCTGCTGGCGGCGCGCAAGGTGACGCCGCCGGACGCCGACCCGGACGAGGTCGACGTGCGCTTCGCCTCGGCGGCGACGCCGTGGACCCCGGTGGAGGTGCCGCCGCGGGTCGCCGAGGGGGTGCGGGACTACCTGCGGCAGGCGGAACTCGCTTACGGCGCCTTCGACTTCGCGGAGGACGCGGACGGCACCTGGTGGTTCCTGGAGTGCAACCAGTCGGGCCAGTTCGGCTTCGTGGAGGTGGAGACGGGCCAGCCGATCGCCCGCACGATCGCCGAGTGGCTGGCGGGGCAGGAACCCGAGGCGGGGACGGCCTGCGGCGGCGGCACCAGCGGCGCGCTGTACCGCTGAGGGGCGCCAGGTCGTGTCCGCAAAGTCCCGTCGTCCGCCCGGAGGGCGGGCCCTGCGGCGTCCGGTGCGTGCTCTCGGCGTGCCGGGCGGACACCCGCGTACTGGCCGTACTCGGGTGTTCGCCCGGTGCGGCGAGAGTGCGTGCCGGGCGTCGCAGGGCTGGGGGTCCCCCCTCTGGGGGAGGGACTTTGCGGACACGGCCTAGGGCGTGGCGGATTCGGGGCTGCCGGGGCGGGACCCCGGCGGGCCGGCCCCCGCCCCCGCCACCTCAGGCCACCTGCCCGCCGTGCAGCGCCGCGTACGCCCCGCCCCGGCGCAGCAGGTCCTCGTGGGTGCCGATCTCCCGGATGCGGCCGTCCTCCATGACGACGATGCGGTCGGCGCCGCGCACCGTGGACAGCCGGTGGGCGACGACGAACGTGGTGCGCCCGCGCAGCAGCCGGGCCAGGGCCTCCTGGACGAGTGCCTCGGAGCGGGTGTCCAGTGCGCTGGTCGCCTCGTCGAGCACGAGGACCTTGGGGTCGCGGATCAACGCGCGGGCGATGGCGAGGCGTTGGCGCTGGCCGCCGGACAGGCGCGCGCCGCGCTCGCCGACCAGGGCGACCGTCTCACCGGGGCGACCTCCAGGGTGAAGTCCCGCACGGCCGGGCGGCCGTCGTCCTCGTAGGTGTGGCCGACGCGGTCGAAGGCGACGGCTCCGCGCACGCCGGTCACCCGGATCTTGCCCTCGTTGTCCTCGAGTTCGGGCGCCTGGAGCACCTCGCCGACCGAACGCACCGAATCCAGGCCCTTGGTGATGACCGGGGCCAGACTGGTCAGCGTGGTGGTGGAGTTGGTGAGCGTGGTCAGGAAGGCGCTGAGCATGACGACGTCGCCGGGGGTGACGCCCCAGACGCCGTAGTACGACACCAGCGCGGCCGCGGTGAGGACGGCGACGCCGATGACGTTGAGGACCACCCAGGCCAGCGAGCCGAAGCGGCCGTTGACCAGGTCCAGGCGCATCCCGGAGGTGAGCAGCCGGCTCAGGGTGCCGTCCATGCGGCGCAGCGCCTTGCCCTCCAGGCCGTGGGCGCGGGTGACGGGGATGAGCCGGGTCATCTCGGTGACGCGGGAGGAGAGCGTCTCCACCTCGTGCCGGAAGTGCTCGTTGTGGGCGCGCAGCCGGGACCTGAGGCGGGTCACCAGGAGCGTGGCGACGGGGACCACGACGAGGAAGACGGGCACGAACTCGGGGGTGCGCACGGCGATGACGACGAGTCCGCCGATCAGCACGGTGGTGGCGCCGAGGCCCTGTTCGGCGGTCTGCTGGACCATCTGCTCGACCGTCTCGACGTCCCGGACGACCTTGGCCTGCAGGACGCCGGCGCTGACCCGGGAGTGGTAGCCGATGGACAGTTGCTGCATGCGGGTGCACAGCGCGGAGCGCAGCGTGGTGCCCATGCGGCGGACGCTGCCGTGGAGGAGACGGACGTACAGCACGTGCAGGGGGTGGTTGACGAGCAGGATCACCACGATGACGCCGGTGGCCGTCCACAGCCGGGAGACCGGCTGGTGCTGGACGACGGTGTCGATGATGGACGCGGTGATCAGCGGCAGCAGCCAGATCGGACTGTGTTTGACGGTGAACACGACGACCGCCGCGGCGAGGTGGCGGCGGTCGGCGCGCAGCAGGTAGGCGAGTGTGCGGACCTGGTGTTCGCCCCGGTAGCGGTGGTCGAGCGGGCCGGCCGGCGTCGACGCCATGAGCGGTGGTCCCTCCCCGGGTGCCAGGTGTCGGCAAGCGCTTCTCCCCCGTCCGCCGGGGCTCGCCGTGCACCTGGCGGGGACGGTCCCTCATGGGACGTCAGACGGCGTCCAGCTCCGCCAGTTCCCCGGCGCTGAGCCGCAGTTCGGGCGCGGTCGCCGAATCACGGATCGTCTCGGGCCGGCTGGCGCCCGGGATGGGCACGACCACCGGTGACTTCGCGAGCATCCAGGCGAGGCAGACCCGCTGCGGGCTCACCCCGTGCGCCTCGGCGATCCGGGCGAACGGCGCGTAGGCGGAGCCGAGTTCGGCGGCGCGGGAGATGCCGCCGAGCGGGCTCCAGGGCAGGAAGGCGATGCCCAGCTGGTCGCACAGGCGCAGCTCCGGCTCACTGGAGCGGAAGGCCGGGGAGAACTGGTTCTGCACGGAGACCAGCCGGCCGCCGAGGACGTCGTTCGCCTCGCGGATCTGGTCGGGGTTCGCGTTGGAGACGCCGGCCATGCGGATCTTGCCCTCGTCGAGCAGCTCGCGCAGGGCGCCGACGGACTCGGCATAGGGCACCCGGGGGTCGGGCCGGTGGAACTGGTAGAGGCCGATGGCCTCCACGCCGAGCCGTTTCAGGGACTCCTCGCAGGCCCGCTTGAGGTGGGCGGGGCTGCCGTCGAGGGTCCAGCTGCCGTCGCCGGGGCGCAGGTGGCCGCCCTTGGTGGCGACCAGTACGTCGCGGCCCCGGTCGTGGCCGGCGAGGGCCTTGGCGATCAGGGTCTCGTTGTGGCCGACCTCGTCGGCGTCGCGGTGGTAGGCGTCGGCGGTGTCGATGAGCGTCACTCCGGCGTCCAGCGCGGCGCGGAGGGTGGCGAGGGAGCGCTCCTCGTCGGGCCGTCCCTCGATCGACATGGGCATTCCGCCCAGTCCGATCGCGCTGACCTCCACGTCACCGATGCGGCGGGTGTGCATGGGCTGTCGACCCCTCTCGGCTCTTTCGGCTGTCGCTCGGACACGGTGAGTACCCCGCGCCCCGCGGGCGTCACGGGACGCCGGACCGCGGTCCAGCCTCTCGCCGTGCCGCGCACAGGTCCAATGGAGGAATCCGAACGCATTCAGCAGGCACAGTGCTGAATCCCGGCCCGTGTGAGGGACACGGGCCGGGACACCCCCCTGCTCGGTCGGCGGCTCCGGGGGGACGGGGTGGTCTCAGCGGCTCGCCAGGTACTCCTGCGCCCCCGGCACGTCGTGCGCCTGCTCGACCTGGACGAGGCCGCCGACGGCCTGGGCGTCCGGCTTGAGCACGTACGTCTTCAGGCTCGCGGGCCGGGTGACGTCGGAGAAGTCCTGCGGGGTGCCGAGGCCGGTGTCGGCGTTCTTCTGCGACCGGTGCGCCTTGACGACGTCCTCGCGGGCGAGGCTGCCCGCCGCGCACGCCTTCTTGAGGTCGGCGCCGAGCAGTTCGGCGGCGTTGTACCCGGACAGCACACCCGAGTCGACCAGCGCGCCCGGGTACTTCTTCTGGTACGCGGCGACCATGCGGCGCACCCCGGGCAGGTCCGAGCTGACGGCCGGAGCGGCGCTCACCACGTTCAGCAGGCCCGCCAGCGCGGGCGCGGCCGGGGTCTTCATCAGCTGCGGGGCGAAGCCGGGGGCGCTGCTGACCACGGGCACCTTCAGGCCCTTGGACGCGGCGACGCCGACCAGGGACGCGGTCTGCGCGGGACCGGCGCTGATCAGCACGGCCTTCACGCCCGCCGCGCGCAGCGCGGAGACCTGCGCGGACAGGTCGGTGTCGGTCGCCTTGATCTTCTGCCCGACCACCTTCAGGCCGGTCTTGCGCGCGGCCCAGGTGGAGCCCGCCAGGGCGTTGGAGCCGTAGTCGCCCTCGAAGTAGACGTGGCCGATGCTGTCGCCCTTCTCCAGGCCCTTGGTGCGGGTGAGGAAGTCGACGGCGGCGATCATGTCGACGTCGTAGGTGGTGCCCAGCACCTGCACGGACGGGTGGCCGAGCAGGGAGGCGGCCCAGGCCTGCGGGAAGGTGAGCAGGTGGTCGCGCTCGACGTCGTCGAGGAGGGCCGCGACCACCGGGGAGCCGATGACCTGGGGCAGCGCCACGACGTCCGGGGCGATGTCGGCGTACGCGGTGACCGCCTTCTGCACGTCGTAGCCGTGGTCCTTGACGACGATCTCCACCTTGCGGCCGCAGATCCCGCCGTCGGCGTTGGTCTGGTCGGCCCACATCTGCTGGGCCTGGACGATGCTCTTGCCGAGGGTGGCGTAGGGGCCGGTCAGGTCGGTGAGGGCGCCGAGCCGGACGGTCTTGGCGCTCACGCCGGGGCCGCCCTTGACGCCGTCGGCGCCGTCGGACGTCCCGCTGTCGTCCGCCTTGGAGCTGCATCCGGTGGCCGCGAGGAGCAGCGCGGTGAGGGCCGAGGCGAGGGCGAGGCCCGGGGTGCGGTGGGTGACGTTCACGGGGTGTGCTCCTTGGTTCGTACGGCGGAGGCGGACGGGGTGGGGGCCGGGGCGGGGTCGGGTCCGGGGGCGGACGGCGGCCGGACGGGACCCGTCCGGCGGCGCAGGCGGGCGCGCAGCCGGCGGACGAGGCCGTGCAGGCCGTCGGGGGCGAACAGGAGGATCACGACGATGGCCGCGCCGTACAGGTAGCGGGCCGCCTCCGTCGGGCCGACCCCGCCGTCGGTCGTGCCGGGCGAGGCCACCAGAGGCAGTTGGTCGGCGTAGCGGGTCATCAGCAGTGGCAGCGCGGTGACGAACACGGCACCCGCGGTCGCCCCCGCGACCGAGCCGAGGCCGCCGATGACGATCATCGCCAGGTAGTCCACGGACAGCGTGAGGCCGAAGTAGTCCGGCACCACGCGGCGGAAGGCCAGCGCCAGGAACGCCCCGGCCAGCCCGGCGTACATGGACGACACGACGAACGCGGCCGAGCGGTAGCGGGCGACGTCGACGCCCATCACGGACGCGGCGGTCTCGCTGTCGCGCAGCGCGGTCAGCGCCCGGCCGGGTCGGCCGCGCAGCAGGCCGCGCGCGGTCCACCAGGTGAGCGCGAACAGCGCCAGGCCCAGGTACCACAGGCGTTCCTCGGCGCCGAACGGCACGCCCAGGACGACGAGTTGCGGTTCCAGGTCGAAGGCGAACGACCCGACGGCGAGCGGTGGCACGGAGCGGCCGTTGAAGCCGCCGGTCACCGAGTCCGCGGTGAGCAGGACGTGGTGGCCGAGGAAGACCAGCGCCAGGGTGGCGACGCCCAGGTAGATGCCCTTGACCCGCCCGGCGACGGGGCTGAACAGCCCGCCGGCGGCACCGGCCAGCAGCACGGCCAGGAGCAGCGCGAGCAGCGGCGGCAGCCCCAGGCCGGGGTCGCCCGCGAACCACGTGTAGCCGTACGCGCCCACGGCGAGGAAGAAGGCGTGGCCGAGGGAGAGCTGGCCGGCCGTCCCGCACAGCAGGCCGAGACCGACGGCGCCGATCGCGGCGGCCATCGAGAACAGGCCGATGCGCAGCCAGAACGCGTCGAGGTAGAACGGCAGGGCGACGAGCAGCAGGAACGGCGGCAGCAGCCGGGCCGTCGTGCGGATCGGGTCAGACACGGACCGCTCCCTTCGCGCCGAACAGTCCGGTGGGCCGCACCAGCAGCACCGCGATCATCACGGCGTAGGGGGCGACGTCGCCGACGCCCTCGCCGAGGACGTGCAGGTCGGACTGGTAGCCCGCGACGAACGCCTCGGTCAGACCGATGACGAGGCTGCCCGCGAGGGCACCGGCCGGGGAGGCCATCCCGCCGAGGATCGCGGCGGGGAACGCCTTCAGGGCGATCTGCCCGGTGGTGCGTTCCAGGCCGGGTGCCGGGAACGCGGCCAGGAACACCGCGGCCAGCGCGGCGAGCGCGCCCGCCAGGCACCAGGCGAGCATCCGCACCCGGCTCAGCCGCACGCCCATCAGCGCGGCCGCCTCGGTGTCCTCGGCCGCCGCGCGCAGCGACAGGCCCCAGGGGGTGAACCGGAACAGGGCGAACACCGCCGCGATCACCACGGCGGAGACCGAGATCGCGGCGATCCGGCTGTCGGCGACGGTGACCGGGCCGACCTCGGTCACCGCGTCGCCCCAGGGGTCGCCGAGGGACAGCAGGTCGCCGCCGATGCGCCGGGACAGCTCGGTCACCAGCACGATGTCGACGCCGATGGTCACGATGGTCTGCACCGGGGCGGCCGCCGGGTCGGGGCCACCGCGCTGCAGCAGCAGCCGGTCCACGGCGCCCGCCAGGAGTCCGGTGGTCAGGACGGCCACGGCGAGGGCGCCCGCGAAGCCCAGGTCGTCGTGCAGGACGGCGACCAGGTACCCGCCGAACAGCAGCAGGGAGCCCTGGGCGAAGTTCAGCACCCCGGACGCCTTGAAGATGACGACGAAGCCGAGGGCGACGAGCGCGTAGACCGCGCCGAGGGCGAGGCCGCTGAGGGTGTTGTCCAGGAATGCGGTCATGCCGCGTCCTCCTCGTCCGCGCCGGTGCCGAGGTAGGCGCGCAGCACCTCGGGGTGGCGGCGGACCTCGTCGGGGGTGCCGTGGGCGATCGGGCGGCCGAAGTCGAGGACGGTGACCTCGTCGGCGAGGCGCATCACCAGGCCCATGTCGTGCTCGACGAGCACGACGGACAGGCCGAGTTGCTCGCGCACGGTGCCCACGACCTCGGCGGTACGCGCGCGTTCGGCGCCGTTCATGCCGGCCACCGGTTCGTCGAGCAGCAGCACGCGCGGCTCCAGACACAGGGCGCGGGCCAGTTCCACGCGCTTGCGGTCGCCGTACGACAGCAGCGCCACGGGTGCGTCGAAGTGCGCGCCCAGGCCGACGAGTTCGGCGATCTCGCGGGCGCGGGCCAGGTGCTCGCGCTGCTCGCGCCGGGCTCGGGGCAGGCCCAGGGCGCTGGCGGTGAATCCGGCCCGCGACAGGGCGTGGCGGCCCAGCATGAGGTTGTCGGCGACCGTGCCCGCGGTCGTGACGATGTTCTGGAACGTCCGGGCCACGCCCAGCGCGGCGATGCGGTGGGGCGGGCGTCCGGTGAGCTCCGTGTCGCCGAGCAGAACCCGTCCCGCCGCGGGCCGGCACAGGCCGGACAGCACGTTGAAGCAGGTCGACTTGCCGGCGCCGTTGGGGCCGATGAGCGCGTGCACCGAGCCCGGGGCGACGGTGAACGACACGGTGTCCAGGGCGGTCAGTCCGGCGAAGCGCACGGTGACGTCCCGCACGGCGAGGGCGGGCGGCGGTGCGCTGGTGCGGTCGTTCACGCGGCCCCCTGGTCGCGGGTGGGGTCGGTGACCGGGCGGGCGGCGTCCGGGGCGGCGGCAGCCGGGGTGGTGGTCGTCCCGTCCGCCGTCCCCACGGCCGTTGCGCCCGTCGTCTCCTCCGTCGTCTCGCCGAGGTACAGGCGGCGTACGGCGTCGGTGCGGGCGAGGTCGTCGGCGGACCCGGAGAGCCGGATCTCGCCGACCTCCAGGACGTGGGCGTCGTCGGCGAGGGACAGGGCCATGCCGGCGTTCTGCTCGACCAGCAGCACGGCCGTGCCCTGGGCGTTGATCTCGCGGATCACCTCGGCGATCCGGTGCACCATGAGCGGGGCGAGCCCCAGCGAGGGCTCGTCGAGGAGCAGCAGGCGCGGCGCGGCCATCAGCGCCCGCCCGATGGCCAGCATCTGCTGCTCGCCCCCGGACAGCAGCCCGGCGGCCTGGCGGCCGCGTTCGGCGAGCACGGGGAACAGGCCGAACACGCGGTCACGGGCCTCGCGGACCTGCGCGGGCGCGCGCCGGCCGAGGCCGAGGCCGCCGCTGCGGAGGTTCTCCTCCACGCTGAGCCCCGCGAACACCCGCCGCCCCTCGGGGACCTGTACGACGCCCGCGCGGACGGCGGCCACCGGGTCGCGGCCGTCGAGCGGGGTGTCGCCGTAGCGGATGCGGCCGGCGGTGACCGTGCCGCGGTGCAGCCGCAGCGTGCCGGAGACGGCGCGCAGGAGGGTGGTCTTGCCGGCTCCGTTCGCCCCGAGCAGGGTCACGATGCCGCCGTACGGGACGGTCAGGGACACGGAACGCAGGGCCGACACGGCCTGTCCGTACATCACGTCGACGTCCTCGACGTGCAGGGCCGGCCGTTCCTGCGGTGGTGCTTGGGGCATCGCGGCTCCTCGGGTCGTGCCGGTGCGGCACGGCGCTTCGGGGGGAAGGGGTGCTCACGACAGCACGGCGGCGCGGGCGGCGACAGATCGCGGAGCGGGATCGCTGCGCGGGCCCAGCGACCGGCGGGGCGGGCTGTGCGGGTGCCCAGGGGGCGGGGGCGGGGGCGGGCAGCGGAAGAGGGCCGAGGGGCCGGTCGGCGCCCTCGGCTCAGGTGTGGCTCACGGGTGCGGGCGCCCATCGGCACCCGCCGGTTCACCGGGTTCGGGCTGCCCCCGGCACCCGTCGGCTCACTGGGAACGCAGGCGCCTGGCCGTCAGCGCCAGGCTGATCTCGACCATGTCGGCGGGGCGGGTGAGGGAGCGGCCGGTGAGCTGCTCGTAGCGGCGCAGGCGGTTCAGGACGGTGTTGCGGTGGCAGTAGAGCCGTTCGCCCGCGCGCTGCGCGGAGCCGTCGCACTCCAGCCACGCCTCCAGCGTCTCCAGCAGCACCTCGGCGTCCGCGGGTTCGAGGGGCGCGAGCGGTCCGAGGACCCGGTCGGCGAGGGCCTGCCCGAGTTCGGGTGCCGCCATGACGAGGGCGGCGGGCAGGTGCTCGGTGAGCCGGACCGTGCCGCCGGACGGCGGGCACATCCGCAGCGCCGTGTCCGCGAGCCGGCGCGCGTCGCCGACGGCCGCGAGGCCCGTGACGGCGGTGCCGATGCCGATCCGCGCGCCCGGCACCGGGTCGTCGGCGCCGGGCAGGCAGCGCTCCGGGTCATCGTCGTCCGCCAGTAGCACGATGCCGTGGTCCACGTCGACCCCGGTGTGCCAGTGCACCCGGGCGTCCCGGGCGACCGCGGCCCGCGCGGCGGCGCCGTCCGCGGGGCCGGTCACGGCGACCACGACGTACCGCCCCTGCTCGGGCAGTTCGAGCGCCTCGGCGGTCTCCGGCAGGTCGGCGATGCGGCTGCTGCCGTCGAGGAGGGCGCCGGCCAGCATGCGCAGCCGGTTCTCCCGCCGCCAGGCCAGACGGCGCTCGGTCTGCCGGTAGGCGTCGGCCACGAGCGTGCAGTGCTCGTCGACGAAGTTCCACACGTCGGCCGCCACGTGCACGAGGAGCCGTACGTCCTCCGGGGCGGTGCGGGAGGTCTCCTCGACCAGCGCCTGCCAGACCATCGAGCCGCCGAGCCGGAAGGCGTGCAGCAGCGCGTCCAGCGGCAGCCCCTGCTCGGCCCGGGTCGCGCCGATCTTCCACGAGCAGCGGCGGGCCGCCTCGCGGCTGGCGCGCGGGTCGAGCAGCGAGGCCACGCTGTGCCGCAGCGAGCGGTGCACCTCCTGCCAGGTGGCGCCGCTGTCGTGGTCGCAGGTGGCCCGGTAGGCCGGCTCCTGCTCCTGCAGCGCCGTCACCAGCCGGTCGGTGAGGTCGGCCAGGTCGTCCAGCAGGACGCGGGCCGCGCGGTGCAGGACGTCCAGGGCGTCCGCGTCGATCAGCGAGCGGCCCCGCCGCGGGCGCGGCCGCACGGCCGGCACGAACGGGGCGGGGCGCACGGCGGCGCGTGGCCGTACGGCGTACTGCATGGCTGTCCTCCCCGGGGATCGCCTGCGTCGTCCTGCCCCGCAGGATGACATACCGTCCGGTCGGTCCCTAGGGGTGTGCGGGGGTCTTTTCGGTCTGTTCGACCAGCCGGGCCAGTTCGACTCGGGAGCGCACGCCCAGCGCGGCGAACACCTTCCGCAGGTGGTAGTCGACAGTGCGGGTGCTCACGGTGAGCGCCTGGGCGATCTCCCGGTTGGTGGCCCCGCCGGCCACGTGGCGGACGATGCGCAATTGTTGTGGAGTGAGCGCGGACAGGTCCCCGGCGCGCGCGCCGCCCGCGGACGTCCCGTTCGCGCGCAGCTCCGCCCGCGCCTGCTCGGCCCAGGCCCGCGCGCCGCAGCGTTCGAAGCCGACGAGCGCCGCGCCCAGACGGTCGCGTGCCTCCCGCAGCCGCCGCCGACGGCGCAGCCACTGCCCGTACAGGAACTCGGTCCGGGCCCGTTCGAAGTCGCCGCCCGCCGTGTCGTGCAGGGCGAGGGCGCTCTCGTAGAGCCCGTCGGCGCGGTCCGGCGGGGCCAGCAGGGCGCGGCAGCGCAGCAGTTGGGCCGGGGCCTGCGGGTCCGCGCCGAACCGGGCCCACTCGGCGAACTCCTCCACGACCGGTCCCGCGCTGCCGCCCCGCCCGGCCCGTGCGGCCGCCTCCACGAAGCACGGCACCGCCAGCATCCACACCGCGAAGTGCCCACGCCCGGGTCCCGGCCGCACCAGCGGGCCGAGCCGGTCGGCGGCCTCGGCCGGCCGGCCGTCGCCCAGGTCGGCGCGGGCCAGGGCCCACTCGGCCAGCGTGGCGGCCTGGGCGAGGCCGTGCCGCAGGGAGATGTCCTGGGCGTGGCGCACGTGCCGGGCCACCGCGTCGGCGTCGCCGTCGATCGACGCGGCCAGCGCCTGCGCCGCGTGGTGGTGCGCGGCCGTGTTGCGTTGCCCGGCCCGGTGCGCGGCCCGCAGCCCCTCCTCGGCGTGCGTACGGGCCAGCCCGTGCCGTCCGGCGCGCAGTTCGGTGTACGCCAGGTACTCCAGCGCCGGGCCCAGCGCCGCCGCCTCGCCCTGCGTCCGCGCGGCGACCAGGGCCGCGGTGGCGGCTCCGCGGGCACCGACGAGGTCGCCCATCAGCAGCGCCGCGGCGGCGGCCCGCAGCAGCGTCTCCACCCGGTCGCCGGGCGCCGCCGCGTCCACGACCCGCCGCAACGACCGTTCGGCCGCCCCGAACCGTCTTTCGAGCAGCGCGAGCATGCCCCGGCGGTGTTCGCGCAGGACGTCGTCGCCGGAGGCGAGGGAGGCGGCGGGGTCAGCGGACGCGGCGCCCGGACCGGCGGAAGTCCCACTGGGTGCTTCCGGCTCCTTCTCCCCGCGTCCCTCCGCCAGTGCTTCCAGGCAGCCCGGTACGTCGCCCGCCGCCCAGGCCGCGTCGGCGGCGCCGAGGGTGGCGGCCAGGGCCGCGGCGGGGGCGTGCGCGGCCAGCAGGCTCTTGGCCAGCAGCAGGGTGGCCCGGGCCTCGTCGACCGGCCCGTCGCGCAGCAGGGCCGCGCCGCGCAGGAGTTCGGCCCGCCCCCGCAGCTCGACGTCCGGGGCGCCGTTCCGTACCGCGTCGAGGAGGCGCAGGGCCCGGTGCGGCTGCCCGGCGAGCAGCGCCTGCTGCGCGGCGGCCAGGCGGTGGCGGGCCTGGTCCGGGCCGTCGCCGGTGAGGTCGGCGGCCCGGGCGAGCGCGGCGCACCGCAGCCGGGGCGACGCGGGGACGGCCGGGTCGGCGGCGGCCGCCGCCAGCGCGGTCGCCAGGGCGGCGGCAGCGCCGTCGGTCGCCGCGGCCGCGTCGGCCGGTTCCGCCCAGGCGTGGTGCAGCAGCCCGGGCAGGCCCGTCTCCTGCGCGGCCAGTGCCCGGTGCGCGGCCCGCCGTCCGCGCTCCCCCGCGCGTGCGTACAGCGCCCTGCGCACCAGGGCGCTGCGGAACCGGAGCCGTCCGTCGCCGAGGACGAGCAGGTCCGGGGGTGGATCGAGGCGGGCGGCGGGAGCCCCGCCGATGAGCCGGGCGAGGGCCCGCCGCACGGGCGCCACGGCCGCCGAACCGTCCTCCGCCTCCCGTACGGCGGCCGCGGCCGTGAGCAGGACATGCTCCTCCCCGGCGGTGAGGGCGCTCGGGCAGCCGCCCACCAGGGCGGTCAGGAGCTCGGCGTCGGCCAGGGGCCGGGGCAGCGGGGCGTGCCCGCGCAGCTGCGCGGGGGTGAGCGAGCGGAGGAGGGCGAGCAGCAGCGCGGGGTTGCCCTCCGCCTCGGCCACGAGGTCGTCGCGGACGCCGCGGTCGAGGCTCCCGCCGGTCTCCTCGTCCAGCAGCGCGGCCGACGCGGCGGCCGTCAGCGGGTCGAGGCGCAGCGGCGGGATCCCGGCGAACTCCGGGTCGAGCGGGCGGTGTCCGGGGGCGGTGAGCAGCAGGCCGACGGCGCCGGCGGCGCGCGGGTCCCTGCCGAGGCGGCCGAGCGCGGCCCGTGATGCGGGGTCCCACAGGTGCGCGTCGTCGACGCACACCAGCAGCGGGCCGTCGGCGGAGGCGGTGCGCAGGGCGGACCGCAGGGCCGCGTCGGCCGACGGCGCCTCGAGCGGGTCGAGCGGGTCGAGCGCGTGGCGCCCGTTGCGCGGTGGTGCGGCGGGCCGGTGGGCGTTCGGCTCGGCGAACAGCCCGAGCAGGGCGCGCAGTCCGGCGTACGGCACGGTGGCGGCGGCCGGGTCGGCGCGGACGTGCACCACGGGCCCGGCCGTGAAGGCGCGGGCGGCCCGGTCAAGGAACCGGCTGCGGCCGCACCCGGGTTCACCGGTCACCAGCCGCGCCTCCCCCGCGGCCACGGGCGCCTCGGCCCGCTCCGGGACGGCGGTCGGCCGGTCGCGGCGCACGACCGCCGGGGCTGTGTGACGCACGGTCGTCTGTCCGGTCATCCCCGTGACGTTACGAGCGCGTGACGTGGACCGGAAGCCTTCCGTCCGTGCCGGTCCGCCACGGGTCCCGGGCGCGAGCTGGGAGTTGGCGGGCCGTCCCGCGCACGGGACTGTGCCGTCGCCCAACGCCGGACCCGCGCCGCGGTGCGCCGGCACAGGCGTGCGGGCACGGCGCGGCGGACGCGCCCGATCGCGCGTCCGCCGCTGGGGTGCCCCGGGGTCAGGAGGTGTGCGGGCAGTTGCCGCGGTACTCGTCGATGGTCAGGCTGGGCCGGGGCAGCGGGCAGAGGAACTGCTCGTAGCGGGTGTCGTTGTCGATGAAGCGCTTCAGCCACGAAATGCTGTACTTCGCGATCGTCGTGTTCGACGAGTTCGGCGTGAAGTGCGTGGCGTTGTTCAGCTCCAGGTAGGCGCGGTCCAGCGAGGACGGCAGGGTGGTGTAGAACGGCTCGGCGTGGCTGGCAACGGGGGCGATGGTGTCGCCGTCCGCGCCGAAGATCAGGGTGGGCGTGGTGATCTCGGGCCAGGTCTTGTCGAGGTTCCAGGGGGTCAGCGGGATGGCCGCCTGGAGCGAGGGACGCGACTTGGCGGCCTCGAGGCTGCCGCCACCGCCCATCGAGTGGCCCATCACGCCGAGCCGGGAGGCGTCGATCCGGCCGCGCACGGAGCTGCGCTCGGTCAGGTAGTCCAGCGCGGCGAGGAGCTGCCGGCCGCGCGAGTCGGGCTGGTCGAGCGTGGTGAGGGTGTCGATGGTGAACACCACGAAGCCCTGCGAGGCCAGGCGCGGGCCCAGCCAGGCGATGGACGACTGGGTGCCGGTGTAGCCGGGCGAGACGGCCACCGCGCCGAACGTGCCGTCGCCGGTGCTGGTCGGGTAGTAGATCGTGCCGCCGCCGAAGCCGGTCACGGCGAGCGAGGACACCGACGTCTCGGAGACGGCGTACGGGCCGCGCAGGGCCTCGATGCTGGAGGTGGTCGGCGCCGGGCCGCGCTCGTAGGGGTTGTCCGCCGCGTGGGCGCCGGGCCCGCCGAGGAGGGTGAGGCCGACGGTGGCGGCGATCGCCACCGCCGCGCCGGCCAGACGCCGGGCCCCGCGCCGGGCCGGTCCGGGGTGGACCGGGGCGCGGTGGGGAGTGCCGGTGCGGGTGTGCTGCTGCACGGAGGGTGGTCCTCTCGGTCGAGGCGTGCCGCCGGGCCGTTCGCGCCGGACGGGGTCCCGTGGGGTGGGCCCCCGCCGTCCGGCCGGCCGGCGGAGCACCGCTGTTGGGATGGCGGTGCCACTGTGGGCCGCCGACCGGGCCGCGGGGACCGGCAATGTCACCGGTCTCGTGACCGCCCCGTCGTCACCCCGACCGCCGGGGTGGCCGTCCGTCCGCCCGGGCGGGTGTGCGACGCTCGCTGCGGAGCGGCCGGTGTCCGTCGGCCGTCCTGTCGTACGGAAGCGAGGAGAGTCAACGGCATGCGCATCGGTCTGCTCGGCACCGGCCCTTGGGCGCGGATGGTCCACGCCCCGGCTCTCGCCGCCCACGGCGGCCTGGACTTCGTCGGCGTGTGGGGGCGGCGCGCCGACGCCGCGAAGGAACTGGCCGACCGGCACGGCACGCGCCCCTACGACGACGTGGACGCGCTGTTCGCCGACGTGGACGCGGTGGCCGTCGCCCTGCCCCCGGACGTCCAGGCGCCGCTCGCGGAGCGCGCCGCGCGGGCGGGGTGCCACCTGCTGCTCGACAAGCCGCTGGCGCTGACGGTCGAGCAGGGCCGTGCGCTGGTGGACGCGACGCGGGCGACGGGGGTCGCGTCGGTGGTGTTCTTCACGACCCGGTTCCGGCCGGAGACCGCGGAGTGGATCGCGCGGCAGGCGGACGAGGGCGGCTGGTTCACCGCGCGGGCGGAGTGGCTGGGCGCGGTGTTCACCGGCGACAGCCCGTTCGCCGCGTCGCCGTGGCGGCGGGAGAAGGGCGCCCTGTGGGACGTCGGCCCGCACGCGCTGTCCGTGCTGCTGCCGGTGCTGGGCGACGTGTCCCGGATCGCGGCGGCGGCGCACGGCCCGGGCGACACGGTCCACCTGGTCCTGGAGCACGAGGGCGGCACGACCAGCACGGCCACGCTCAGCCTGACCGCCCCGCCGGCCGCCGCGGGCGCCACGGTGGAGCTGCGGGGAGCGGCCGGGGTGACCCGGCTGCCGGAGACCGCCGAGGGCGCGGCCGAGGCCCTGGCCCGGGCGGCGGACGCGCTCCTCGCCGCCGCCGCGTCGGGCAGCCCCGACCCGTGCGACGCGGCCTTCGCGCTGCGCGTCACCGAGATCCTGGCCGCGTCGCAGTCCCTGCTGGACGGCACCGCCCAGGGAGTGCTGGACACTCCCTAGGGGGCGTCTCGTCGACAAAGGGCCGCCCGGGCCGGGGTGTCACCCCGCCGTGAAGTGCACCCGCTCGCCGAGGACCGGGTAACCGGCCCGCGCGAAGTGGGAGACCATCGGGGCGTTGCCCTGGTCCGTGGCCGCGGCGACGGACTCGGCGCCGTGGGCGGCCAGGTGGTGGGTGCACTCGGCCAGCAGGTCGTACCCGTAGCCGTGGCCGCGGTGTCCGGGCAGCACCCCGACGAAGGCGACGCACGGGCTCTCGGGGTTGTGGGCGGGGACGTGGATGCCCGCGAGGTCGCCGTCGGGCGTGCGGGCCACCTGCCACCACGCGCGCGGGGACGGGAACCAGTGCAGGAAGTCCAGCTCCTCCCGGGCGGCCCGGTCGCTCCCGCCCCCGGCGATGGCCGCGCGGGCGTGGGCGTCGAGGGTGCCGGCGTGGATGCGGCGCAGGGCGTCGAGGAAGACCCCGTCGTCCGGTTCGGGGGCGAACCGCAGCCGACCGGGCCGTTCGGGCAGGCCGCACGCCCGGGTCCAGCGGTAGCGGTAGCGCTCGACGAGGAGCGTGTACCCGGCGGCGCGGGCCGCGGCGAACCGGGCCCCGGCGGCGGCCCGCCGCACCGGGTCCTCCCGCCAGCCGGTCGGCAGGGTCAGCTCCAGGCCGACCCGCCAGGGCGCGGTGCGCAGGAGCTCGGCGCCCGCCGCCTCCTCGCCGTCGGCCACGTCGAACCAGTCGACGGTGAGCGGGCTGGTGTCGTCGGGCCCGCCCCACCAGGCGCCGCGGGCGACGACCCGGCCGGCGCGCAGGGCGACCCGCTTCCAGTCGGGCCGGTGCCGGGTGAGCCGGTGCGCCCCGCGCTGGTCGAGGGGGTCGGGCAGGGTGTCGAAGAGCGGTGCGGTGCGCGCGTCGAGCGCGCGGATGACCAGGTCGGTCACGGATTCCTCCGGGGTTGCGGGGTGGTCCGCGCTCCCGGTCGGTCAGACCTGGCACGCCGGAACGGCGGGGAGGGAGCGCGACGTGGGGGTGAGGTCCATGGCGCCCGCCTCCTTCCGTTCGCTGTCCGGCGTGCACCGAGGAGGTTAGGGGGCGCCCGCGGGGCACGGCCACCGGTTTTCCCGCACCGCGCTTGCCCGGCGCCCCGCACGGCCCCGCTCCCCCCGCCCGGTCTCCGCATGCGGCCCGGCGGCCCGTGGTGGAGCCTTGAGGGCGTGCGCAGAGTGGGTGGTCCGGCGGTGCGTCCGCCGCGGGACGGGGAGCGGCGCGGCTGGCTGCAGGGAGCGCCGCCGCCGCTGTGGGTGCGGGCCCTGCCGCTCGCGCTGACCGCGGGCGTGGGGGTGGCGGCCCTGCTGACCTCCGACGCCGAGGACCTGGGTTTCCTGCTCGGCGCCATCCCGCCGCTGGCCGTGCTGTCCTACGGGCCGCTGGCGACCGCCGGCCTCGGCGCGGCTGTGCTGGTGATCCTGACGTCGTCGGTCTTCCACCTGAACCGGCCCGGTCAGGCCGACCTGCTCACCGTGCTGTTCGTGGCACTGCTGAGCGTCTTCGTGTCGTACGTGCGCAGCCGGCGGGACGTCCAGCTGGACACCGAGCGCACCATCGCGGAGGCCGCGCAGCGGGCGGTGGCCCCGCCGGTGCCCGAGCGGGTCGGTCCCGTGCGGTGCGCGGGCCTGTACCGGGCGGCGGAGCGCGGGACGCTGGTGGGCGGCGACTTCTTCGACGTGCGGCAGAGCCCGTACGGGGTGCGGGCCGTGCTGGGCGACGTGCAGGGGCACGGGCTGGCGGCGGTGGCGACGGTGGCCGGGCTGCTGGGGGCGTTCCGGGAGGCGGTGCTCGACCTGCCTGACCTGGTGTCGGTGGCGGCGCGCCTGGACCGGCGGCTGGTGGTGGACTCGTCGCGCAGCGCGTACGCGGAGCTGTTCGCGACGGCGGTGCTGCTGGAGTTCCCGCCGGACTCGGCCCGCGTCCGGGGGGTGGCGTGCGGGCACCCGCCGCCGGTGCTGCTGCGGGACGGCACCGCCACGCAGCTGGAGGCGGTTCCCTGCCTGCCCCTGGGGATGGGACTGCCCGAGGCGGTCGGGTCCGGTGTGTTCACGCTGGACCTGCGGCCCGGTGACCAGCTGGTCGTGGCGTCGGACGGGGTGTGGGAGGCCCGCGACGCGGCGGACGCGTTCTACCCGCTGACGGAGCGGCTGCCCGCGCTCGCGGACCCCGACCCGGCGGCGACGGCGGACCGGGTGTGGGCGGACGTGCTGCGGCACGCCACGGAGGTCCGCGACGACGTCACGATGCTCGTGCTCGATCCGCTCCCGCCGCCGCCCCGCTGACCCCGTCGGCCGCCTCTTCGTCCTCCCCCTCGGCGTCGATGTGCGGCAACACCCGGTCCAGCCACCGGGGAGTCCACCAGGCGTGCGGGCCGAGCAGGGTCATGACGGCGGGCACCATCAGCAGCCGGACCACGGTGGCGTCGATGAGGACGCTGACCGCGAGGCCGAGGCCCAGCATCTTCACGACGATGTTGTCGCTGACGATGAACGCCGCGAACACGCTCACCATGATCAGGGCGGCGCAGGTGATGACCCGCGCGGTGATCTCCAGGGCGTGGGCCACGGACGCCTTGGCGTCGCCGGTGCGCAGCCACGCCTCGTGGACGCGGGAGAGCAGGAAGATCTCGTAGTCCATGCTCAGGCCGAAGATGATCGCGAACATCATCATCGGCACGTAGCTCTCGATGGGCACCTTGCCCGAGACGCCGAGCGCGGGCCCGCCCCAGCCCCACTGGAAGACGGCCACCACCACGCCGTAGGAGGCGGTGATGGACAGGACGTTGAGGACGGCGGCCTTCACCGCCACGAGCAGGCCGCGGAACACGGCGAGGATGATCAGGAAGGCTAGGGCCACGACCACGCCGATGATCAGGGGCAGCCGGCTCGCCACGATGTCGCGGAAGTCGACCTGGGCGGCGGTGGTGCCGGTCACGTAGCCGTGGGCGGCGGTGCCGGAGACGGCGTCGGGCAGGGTGTGGTCGACGAGCCGGTTGGTCAGGTCCGTGGTGGCGGCGTCCTGCGGGGCCTGCTTGGAGTAGACCGTGCCGATCAGCACGTCCCCGTCCTCGGTCGGGGTGAGCTGGGTGACCGTGGCCGCCCCGGGGACGGCGCTCAGCGTCTTCTGGGCCTGGGTGGCGAGGGCCGAGCGCTGGTCGGAGGGCACCTTCGTCTGGTCGACGACCACGGTGAGCGGTCCGTTGGAGCCCGGTCCGAAGGCGTCGGTCATCAGGTCGTAGGCCCGCCGGTCGGTGAACGACGTCGGGTCGGCGCCGTCGCCGATGTGGCCGAGCTGGATCGAGAACACCGGGATCGCCAGCACGGCGACGGTGGCCACGCCGGCGGCGAGGAAGCTCCAGGGCCGGCGCTCGACGCGCTGGGCGTAGCGGTGCCAGGTGCCGTGGGGCGTGCTGCCCGGCTCGGCGTCGGTCTCGGCGACCGGGCGGCGCACCTTGTAGCGGTCGATGTGCCGGCCGATCAGGCCGAGCAGGGCCGGGACGAGCGTGAGCGCGCCGACGACGGCGGAGACCACCGTGACGGCGGCGGCCAGGCCCAGTTTCCCGATGAAGCTCACCCCGGAGGCGTACAGACCGGCCAGGGCGATGATCACCGTGGTGCCGGAGACCAGGACGGCGCGCCCGCTGGTCGCCGTGGCGTGCCCGGCGGAGCGCACCGGATCGGCGCCGTCGATGAGGCCCTGGCGGTGCCGGGTGATCAGGAACAGGGCGTAGTCGATGCCGACACCGAGGCCGATCATGGTGGCGAGGGTCGGGGAGACGGTCGCGAAGGTGAAGGCGGCGGCGAGCAGGCCGAGGCAGGCCAGCCCGCCGACGACGCTGATCAGCGCGGAAAGCAGCGGCAGCCCGGCGGCGATGACACTGCCGAAGCCGACCAGCAGCACGACGATCGCGACCGCGAAGCCGATCAGTTCGCTGACCCGGTCGTCGGCGGCGGGCCGGGCCAGTTCGCCGAGCGGTCCGCCGTACTCGACCTGAGTGCCGGCCGCGCGCAGCGGCTGCACGGCGTGGTCGACGCCGTCGAGGTAGCCGTCGCCCAGCGTGGACGGCTGGACGTCGAAGCGGACGGTCACGTAGCCGGTGCGCCCGTCATTGGAGAGCGGCCCGACCGGGGAGGCGGGCGTGGACAGCGGGTTCTGCACGGCGAGCACGTGGGGCAGCTTCTGCAGGTCGCCGACCGTGGTGGACATCTGCGAGCCCAGTGCGGTCAGCGACTGCTTGTCGTCGTGCAGGACGATCTGGCTGCTGTAGCCGCCGGCCTGCGGGTCGTGCTGCTTGAGGACGTCGAGGCCCTGCTGCGACTGCACGCCGGACAGGGCGAAGTTGTCCGAGTAGGTGCCGCCCCAGGTGCGGCTGAGGACCTGGAGCGCGACCAGGGCGACCAGCCAGGCGATGATCACGACGAGGAAGTGCCGGGCGCACCATTCGCCCAGCCTGCGCAGTCCGCCCTTGGCGGCCTTCCCCCGTCCGTCCGCCGGGGCGCCGGTGGTGGCGTTCATGGGACCACCGCCCTCTCCGCCGGAGCGGGTTCTCCGACCCTTCCATTGCACGCCGGGCGGTGCGGACCGGCATCTCGGAACTCCGGGAGGCCGTCCTGGGGAGGGCGGGGCTACCGTGGTGGTGGGGAGGCAGCGGCTCCGGGCGGCTCCGGCCGTTTCCCGGATGCCCGGTGCGCTCCCGCGGTGAACGGCGATGGCGAGCCCGGTGACGGCACCGGGCGCACGTGCCATCCGGACCCGAGGAGCCCAGATATGTCGACGTCACAGCCCTCCCAGGACCGCGCCACCCCGGACAACCTGCTGCACACGTGCAACGGCACGGACGTGTCGCCGGAGGACGTGGTCATGGCCTCGGGCAGGGACCTCACGCCGCGCAACCTCGAATGGGCCCGGCGCAAGCTGGCCGAGGACCCGAACGCGGTCGAGAAGCTGCTGCCGTAGGCCCTGCGGGACACGGCCATCGACGTGCCGAGGGGCCGGGCGGGAAACCGCCCGGCCCCTGGGGCACCCCTGCGGAGGGACTGACTCGTCCGGCTAGTACCTCCCCGACTCCCGCTCCTCCGGGAGGTCCGCCTCGTCGACGATGTGGACCGCCGCCTCCTCGGCACCCGCGGCGCCCGCGTCGATGCCGACGTCCTGGGCGACCTCCTCCTTGGTCTCGTCGGTGTGGGCGCCCTCGTCGGGGGCGACGAGCCGGCCGGCCCGCCGCGTGCCCGCCTCGGGGTCGACGGGCTCGCCCTCGCCGCCCGGCAGGTCGCCCACGTCGTCGCCGAGGGGCTCGGTGGCGTCCGGGACCTCCTGGGCGAGGCGCTGGTCGAGGGACTCGCCCTCGTGCTGCTCGGCCGCGGTGGTGCCGTACTTGGTGACGCCCAGCGGCTTCTCCGGCGGCGAGTAGCCCTCGTCGAGGGTGTCGTCGTAGGTGCGCTCGTCGACCGCGTCCTGCAGGTCCAGCGGGGACGCGTCCTCCTGCTCCTCGTTGGTTCCGGTGGGCTGGTAGGCGTCGTCGCCCATCGTCCCGGGCTCGGTGCCCATGGGTGCCTCCTTCGCTGGCCGGGGGCCTGATCGTCCTGGTCCGCGTTTCCCGTCAGCGGCCGCCCAATCACGGCACTTGCCGGGAACGCGGGCGTGGGGGCTCGCGACTCACAGCGCCCGGCGCCGGACCAGCACGCCCAGGACCAGCAGGCCGGGCAGCAGCGGCAGCCACGCCGTCAGCAGCCGGTAGCCGAGGACGGTGGACGCGGCGGTCGCGCCGGGGCTGCCCGCCGCGGTGAGGGCGAAGGCGAGCACCGCGTCGAGGGAGCCGAGGCCGCCCGGGGTGGGCAGCAGGGCGGCGGCGCTGCTGGCGGCGAGGTAGAGCAGGGCCACCCGGGCCGACGCGAGCGGCAGGCCGACCGCCCGGCCGACGGCGACGAGCACCAGCGCGTGCAGCAGGGCGAAGGCCAGTGAGCCGCCCCACAGGGCCGCCGCCCGGCTCGGCCGGGCGTGCACGGCGCGGATGTCGCCGAGGACCGCGGCCGCCGCCCGCCGGCAGCGCGGGCGCAGCGGGCCCCGCAGCAGCGCGGCGACCACCAGCGCCGACCCGCCGGCCACGGCGAGGGCCGTGCCGGGGACCTCCGGCGGGCGCAGGACGCCGGGGCAGCCGAGGGCCAGGACGGCGACGAGGGCGCCGCGGGTCAGGACCGCGGCGGTGCCCTTCACGGCGAGCGCGGTGGCCGAGCGCCCGGCGGGGACGCCGCAGCGCAGCAGGAAGCGCAGGTTGACCGCGCCCGCGCCCAGCCCGGCGGGCAGCAGGTGGTTGGCGGCACCGGCGGCGAACTGGGCGGCGACGAGCCGGGCGCGGGGCAACGTCCGGGGCACCGCGCCCTGCTGGGCGAGGGCGGCGCACAGCCAGGTGGCCGGGGTGAGCACGGCGCCCAGCAGCAGCCAGCCGTGGTCGGCGTCGGCGAGCCGTCCGGCGCCGCGCTCCAGGACCGGCCAGTGGCGCCGGGCGACGTAGGCGACGGCGGCCAGGACGGCGAGCGCGAGCGCGAGGTGCCAGCGGATGCGGCGTAAGGACGGGGTGGGCGCGGGGGCCGGCTCTTCGGCGACCGGGGTGGGCGCCGCCTGCTCCCTCGTCCTGAGCGTCGGGGGCGTCATCGGTGTCACCGGGAGGAGTCCTGACGGGCCGTCGGCGCGACCTGGACGCCGACCTCGCCGATCCGGTGGTCCTCCCACGCATACGCGTACGCGGGCGTGGGGTGGCCCGGGCCGGTGAGGTGGGCGACCGGGATCCGCTCGGCGGTGGCGCGGATGCCCGCCTCGGTGGTGGTGGTGTCCGGGCCCCGCGTGGCGGCGGACGCGCAGCCGGCGTAGTAGGCGACGGGGATCGCCCGGTCCCCGGTGACCAGGCAGGGCGGCCGGACGCCCAGGCGGTGCAGCCCGGTGGCGGTGCGGGCCCAGGCGACACGGTCGGCGGTGGTCCGCTCGACGGTGCGGTGCAGGACGGCGTACTGCACGCCCAGGTGCCCGGCCAGCGCGCAGGCCACCAGGACGGCGGCCACCGGGCGCCACCGGCCGTCCGGCCCGCGGACCAGGTGGAGCAGCGCGTCGGCGACGGGCAGCGCCAGCAGCGCGTAGGCGGGCAGCAGGAAGCGGGGCGCGGCGTACCCGATGAGGAACAGGTACGGGAAGGCGGCCGTGGCCGCGCAGGCGAGCGGCACCAGGGTGCGCGCGGTGCGTCCGGCGCGGACCGCGACGACGAGGCCCAGCGCGGCGAGCAGCGGCAGGGCGAACCACCACAGCATCACCACCGGGTGGGGCATCGGCGCGGTGCACGGACGGCACAGGGTGCGTCCGACGAGGCTGCGCATCTGGTCGGCGACGGCGGCGTGCCAGCCCAGGCCGCCCTGCACGCGGGAGCCCTCCGCCAAGCGCTCGGCGAGGCCGCCGTAGCGGACGTACGCCTCGATCACCCACTCGGCCGCGCCCGCCGCGAGGCCCGCCACCAGCGCGGCCAGGAGCCGCGGGCGGCGGGTCACGGGGGCGAGGACGAGCAGGGGCGCCGCCACCCACACCGCGTCGGTGGGCCGCATCCACGCCATGAGCGCAGCGCCCGCCACCACGCCCCCCAGAGCAGCCCGGTCGGCGCGGTCGGCGCACGCCCGCAGGAAGCAGCCGACGCAGATCAGCGCGCCGAGCGCCACCCACAGGTTCGGCATGACCTGCGGGCCGTAGAAGAGCGTCACCCACAGGGTGGCGAACAGCGCCCCGGCGCCGGCCAGGACGGGGGCCGGGAAGAGGCCGCGCCACTGGCGCAGCGCCAGGTGGAGGACCAGCCCGGACAGCAGGGCGAGGTAGGTCCGCAGCAGGGCGGTGGACGTCGACCAGGACGCCACCGGGGCGGCCAGCAGGGACACGCCGCGGGCGCGCGGGGCGCTGAAGGCGGACGCCGGGGCCTGGGCGCCGACCTGGCTGACGTACACGGTCTCGTCCCAGCCGAGGCCCAGTCCCGGTCCCACCAGCAGCAGTTGGGCGAGGACGAAGGCGCCGGCGACGGCCGCGAGCAGCGCGTCGTCGCCGGCCCGCCAGGAGGTGCCGGGGAGCGTCCGCGGCTCGCGCCGCCGCACTCCGGTGAGCAGGGCATCCACGCCGTAGACCATCGTCCGACCTTCGCCTCCGCCCGTCGCGGGGTCCCGCGGGACCCCGCGGCCCGGAGGGTGGACGGGCGCCGGGACAACAAGGTCAAACTAGCCCAGACCCCGACCGGCCGCCGTGCTGGACGGGGCCGGTCGGGGCGGTGGACGGTCAGCGCACGTGCGGGGCGCGGTGCGGCGGCTGCTCGGGCGTCGGCCGGGCGGGGAGCGACGGCACGTCGCGCACCACGGGACCGTCGCCGTCGACGGTGAGCGGCGCGCCGTGGTGGTGGATCGTCAGGGGCGGCCCGGACAGCAGGCGGTAGGCGGCCTTGCCCGGCGTGATCTCCACGTGCAGGCGGCGGTCGCGGAACTGCAGGCTGAAGGCGAGCCGGCTGAACTTCTCCGGCAGGCGCGGCTTGAAGGACAGCGTGCCGCCCTCGTCGCGCAGCCCGCCGAACCCGGCGACCAGGGCCATCCAGGTGCCGGCCAGCGACGCGATGTGCAGTCCGTCACGGGTGTTCTGCTCCAGGTCGTGCAGGTCCATCAGCGCGGCCTCGGCCGTGTACTCGTAGGCCAGGCGCAGGTGTCCCGCCTGGGCCGCGATGACCGCCTGCACGCACGCCGACAGCGAGGAGTCCCGCACGGTCAGCGGCTCGTAGTAGGCGAAGTTGCGGGCGACCTGCTCGTCGTCGAAGTGTTCGGGGCAGGTGTACATCGCCAGCACCAGGTCGGCCTGCTTCACCACCTGCTTGCGGTAGAGGTCGAAGTACGGGAAGTGCAGCAGCAGCGGGTACTGGTCGGGCCGGGTGGCGGCGAAGTCCCAGCGCTGGTGGCGGGTGAACCCCGCGTGCTGCTCGTGCACCCGCAGCTCGTCGTTGTAGGGCACGTTGACGGCCTCGGCGGCGTCGCGCCAGGCCGCGCTCTCCTCGTCGTCGACGCCGAGCCGGGCGGCCTCCTTGGGGTGGCGCTCCGCCGCGTCGGCGGCGGCGAGCAGGTTCGCCCGGGCCATCAGGTTGGTGTACGTGTTGTCGTCGGCGATGGCGCTGTACTCGTCGGGGCCGGTGACCCCGTCGATGTGGAACGTGCCGTGCGGGTCGTGGTGGCCGAGGGAACGCCACAGGCGGGCGGTCTCCACCAGCAGTTCCACGCCCGTGTCGCGTTCGAAGTCGGTGTCACCGGTGGCCACGACGTAGCGCTTCACGGCATCCGCTATGTCGGCGTTCACGTGGAAGGCGGCGGTACCGGCGGGCCAGTACGCCGAGCCCTCCGAGCCCTCGATGGTGCGCCAGGGGAACGCGGCGCCGCGCAGGCCGAGCTGGGCGGCGCGCTCACGGGCGGCGGGCAGGGTGTTCTGCCGCCAGCGCAGCGCCTCAGCGACCGCGTCGGGCGAGGTGTACGTCAGCAGCGGCAGGACGAAGGTCTCGGTGTCCCAGAAGGCGTGCCCGTCGTAGCCGGACCCGGTCAGCCCCTTGGCGGGGATGGCGCGCTGCTCGGCGCGGGCACCGGCCTGCAGGACGTGGAAGAGCGCGAAGCGCACCGCCTGCTGGATCTCCTCGTCGCCGTCGACCTCGACGTCGGCGCGGGCCCAGAAGTCGTCGAGGTAGTCGCGCTGCTCGTCGAGCAGTCCCTGCCAGCCACTGTGCCCGGCCGCCGCGAGCGCCGCCTCCACCTGGTCGCTCATCGCGGGCCGGGAACGGGCCGCCGACCAGCCGTGGGCGACCAGCTTCTCCACGCGCAGCGTCTCGCCGGGCTCCAGCACGGAGGTGACGGTCAGCCGGGCGACGTCGACGTTGCTCTCGCTGGCGGTGGTGGTCCGCTCGGGCCCGCTGACGACGTGGTCGGCGGCGACCGCGACGCGCAGTCCGCTGCGGCGGGTGCGGTGGACCAGGCGCAGCCGCCGGCCGGCGGTGATGTCCTCCTCGGGCTCCAGCGGCGACTTCAGGGCGCGCGCGGCGCGCGGGTCGCCGTTGGGTTCGGGCAGGCTCTCGTTGGCGACCAGCTCGGACTGGATCACCACCCGGCTGCGGCTGCCGACGGCCTCCACCTCGTAGGCGACGGCGGCCACGGCCCGCTGGGTCAGCGACACCAGCCGGGTGGAGCGCACCCGGACCGTGGAGCCGGCCGGCGAGGTCCACTCGCAGGTCCGCTCCAGCACGCCCCGGCGCAGGTCGAGCACGCGCTCGTGGGAGACCAGGCGCCCGTAGCGCAGGTCGAACGGCTCGTCGTCGACGAGCAGCCGCAGCACCTTGCCGTTGGTGACGTTGATGACGGTCTGGCCGGACTCCGGGTAGCCGTAGCCGGCTTCCGCGTACGGCAGCGGGTGGACCTCGTGCACGCCGTTGAGGTAGGCGCCGGGCAGGCCGTGCGGCTCGCCCTCGTCGAGGTTGCCGCGCCAGCCGACGTGCCCGTTGGACAGGGCGAACACCGACTCGCTCTGGGCGAGGACGTCCAGGTTCAGCTCGGTCTCGCGCACGCTCCACGGCTCGACGGCGTACGCCCCTTCGGTGATCACGCCTGTCCCCCCAGTTCGTCCAGGTCCTTGACGACGATGTCCGCGCCGTGCGCGTAGAGGGCGTCGGTCTGGCCCACGCGGTCGACGCCGACGACGTACCCGAAGTGTCCCGAGCGGCCCGCGTCCATGCCGGCCAGGGCATCCTCGAAGACGGCCGCGCGGGACGGCTCCACACCGAGGTCGCGGGCGGCGGCGAGGAAGGTGTCCGGGCGCGGCTTGCCGGGCAGCCCCCGTTCGGCGGCCACCACGCCGTCGATGCGCACGTCGAACAGGTCCTCGGCGTGGATCGAGCGCAGCACGTCACGGGTGTTGGCGCTGGAGGAGACGATCGCGGTGCGCAGGCCGCGGGCGCGGACCGCGTCGAGGTAGCGCAGGGTGCCCTCGTACGCCTCGACGCCGTCGGTGCGGATCCGCTCCAGCAGCAGTTCGTTCTTGCGGTTGCCGAGGCCGTGGACGGTCTCGGCGTCGGGCGGGTCGTCGGGGGTGCCCTCGGGCAGCTCGATGTCCCGCGAGGCGAGGAAGCTGCGCACGCCGTCGGCGCGTGGCCGTCCGTCCACGTACTGGTCGTAGTCGTCGTCGCTGAAGGGCCGGAAGGAGTCACCGTCGCGGGCGCGCAGGAACGCGTCGAACATCTCCTTCCAGGCGGCCGCGTGGACCACGGCCGTGCGCGTGACGACCCCGTCGAGGTCGAAGAGGCAGGCCTGGATCGTGTCCGGTAGACCGAGCTGCGTCGTCATACAGGACACCGTTCCCCGCTCCGGGCCCGCCCACCGGGTGGCGCACGCCACAACACCCCACGGGATCAGTCGTGCGGGAAGGAGTGGTGCTCGTGGGCGATCAGCCAGCGCCCGCGTTCCTTGCGCAGTCCGAACGTCAGCCGCAGCCGGGGCGCGGGCGGTTCGGCCGGGTCCCCGGGCGGGTCGCAGCGCACCAGGGCGTGCGCGAACGCGACCTGGGCGCCGGCGGTCACGTCGAGGGTGTCGAGGTCGAAGCGCGCCCCCTGGGACTGCCAGGCGAAGAACGGCGGCCAGAGCGCCCGGTAGGCGGCCAGGCCGCGGAAGCCCCCGTCGGGCGGGGGCACGTAGTACAGGACGAGATCCTCGGCGTGCCCGGCGAGCACGCCCTCCAGGTCGCCGCGGCGCACCGCGTCGGCCCAGCGGGTGATCAGGGTGCGGATCTGCGTCTCGTCGTCGGGCACGGGCGTCCTCCTCCTCCCCGGCGGGGCCGGGGCTGCTCGCAGTACCTCACCTGGGCGGTGCCACACTGTGCGGTGTGTCCGTGAGTGCTGCGTCTGTGGTGTTCGACGATCTCCTCCTGCGTGCGCGTTCCCTGGTCCGCGGCGGCCACCGCGCCGTCCTCGGGATCGCCGGCAGCCCCGGCGCGGGCAAGACGACGCTCGCCGAGCACCTGGTGGCGGCGCTGAACGAGGGCGGCGAGCCGTGGGTGGCGCACGTGCCCATGGACGGCTTCCACCTCGCGGACGCGGAACTGGACCGCCTCGGGCTGCGCGACCGCAAGGGGGCGCCGGAGACCTTCGACGCGGCCGGGTACGCGGCGCTGCTGCGCCGGCTGCGCGACGACGAGCCGGACACCGTGTACGCGCCCGGCTTCGAGCGGGTCCTTGAGCAGCCCCTCGCGGGCGCGATCCCGGTGCCGCCCGCCGCGCGGCTGGTGGTGACGGAGGGCAACTACCTGCTGCTGGACGCGGGCGCGTGGGCGCGGGTGCGGCCGCACCTGGACGAGGTGTGGTTCTGCGACCCGGACGCCGGGGAGCGGGTGCGCCGTCTGGTGGCCCGGCACGAGGAGTTCGGCAAGAGCCACGAGGAGGCGGTGGCGTGGGTGTACCGCTCGGACGAGGCCAACGCCGAGCTGGTGGCGACGACCCGGGAGCGGGCGGACCTGGTGGTGCGGGAGGTCGCGGGGCTGCGCCGGGACTGAGACCGGCCCGGCCGGGTCGCGCTGAACCTCGACGGGCCGCGGGCCGTACCTGTGGGCAGGGCGGGAGGTCCGCCGGTACGACCCGTGGGGAATGATGGCGCGCACACTGCACTCGGTCCCGGTCCCCCGGGTGGACGCGGGCGGATCCACGCCCGCGCGGGCGCGCCGCTCCTGGCTCGCCCCGCTGCTCGTGGTGGTGCTGCTCGGTCAGATGGCGGTCGCGATGGTCACCACGGCCGTGCAGCAGACGCCGACCATCGACGAACCGGTGTACGTGGCCACCGCCGCCGACTACCTCCACGCGCACCGGCTCCGCCACAACGCCGAACACCCGCCGCTCGGCAAGCTGGTGATCGCCGTCGGGGTCGCGGCGGCCGACCCGCACGTGGACGCGGCGTTCACGGGTGACCAGGGCGCGGCGGGACGCCGGCTGCTGTACGGCTCGGGCAACGACCCCGGCCGGCTGATGCTGTGGGCGCGGCTGCCGGTCGTGGTGCTGACCCTGCTGTTCGGGCTGGTGGTGTTCGCCTTCGCCCGCGACCTGGCCGGTCCCGCGGCGGGAGCCGTGGCGCTCGCCCTGTACGCCTTCTCCCCCGACGTGATCGCCCACGGCGCGCTGGCCACCCTCGACGTACCCATGGCGGGCTTCCTGCTGACGTCGGTGTGGCTGCTGTGGCGGGCCCGCGAGCGTCCGCGCCGCTGTCTGCCGCTCGCGGGGGCCGCGCTGGGCGCGGCGGTGGCGACGAAGATGAGCGCGCTGCCCGCCGTGCCCGTGCTGCTGGCCCTGGCCGTGCTCGCGCTGTGGCCCGCCCGCCGGTGGCGGGCCCTGGCCGGGGCCGGGGTCGTGGCGGGAGCCGCCGTCGCCGTCGTGTGGGGGGCGTACCTGGCCGTGGACCCCCGGCTGCGCTGGGACCCGGGCGCCGCCCACGTGCCCGTGGTGCACGGGCTGCGCGGTCTGCTCGTCGACCTGCTGCCGTTCCCGCCGGCCTACCGGGACGGCATGCGGATGCAGTTCGGGCTGGAGAACCAGCCGTGGCAGGGCTTCCTGTTCGGGCACCTGTACACCGGCTCGCACTGGTACTACCTGCCGGCCGCGCTGCTGGTGAAGACCCCGCTCGGGCTGCTCGCGCTGTGGACGGCCGGGGCGGTGGCCCTGCCGGCGGTACGGCGCCTGCGCCCGGCGGCGCCGTACGTGCTGCTGCCGTCCGGGGTGCTGCTGGCCGCGGCGATGACCGGGGCGCGGGACTTCGGCACGCGGTACGTCGTGTTCCTGCCGCTCTTCCTGGCGGTGGCCGGCGGGTGCGTCGTGACGCTGCGCACCGGCCCGCGTGGCCGTGCGTCCGGCCGGGGCCGGCTCGGCGTCGGGACGCCGGCCGGGTTCGCGGTCGGGGTGACGGGGCTGCTGGTGGCGTGGGTGGCGGTCAGTTCGCTGCGGACGTTCCCCTACTACCTGCCGTACGCCAACGAGGCGTTCGGCGGCCCGGCCCGCACGCACGTGTGGCTGCACGACTCCAACGTGGACTGGGGCCAGGACCTGGGCCGGCTCGCCGACCGGCTGCGCGAGCGGTACCCCGGTCAGCGGGTGTGGCTCGTGTACAAGGGCAGCGGGGTGCCGTCCGCCTACGGCATCCACGCCGCGGATCCGCTGCGGGTGCCCGACGGCGAGGTGCGCGGGCTGCTGGTCGTGTCGGACTCGGCGGCGGCCAAGGCGCGGGGCCGGCTGGCGCGGCTGCTGGACGACAGCCGGCCGGTGGACGAAGTGGGCCACTCGATCACCCTGTACCGCCGGTAGGCCGACGTGCCCGGGAACTTCCCGGTGCCGGGAGGACCCGGCGGGCCGGGCACCGGGACCCGCGCACGGCGGCGCAGGTCGCGCGGGTCGCGCGGCGCCCCGACGGGTGTGCTCGCGGCCCCCGTTCAGGCGCGGCCGGTGGGCTATGTTGAGTGGTCGTGGGAGACAAAGGAGGCGCACCCGTGCCATCGCCGCAGCAGGCACGTGCGCAGGCATCAGCGATCACCTCGGGCCGGACCGCCCCGGAGGCCGAGGGCTCTCCGACGTCCCGGCTCAGGGAACTCTTCGACCGGCCCCAGCTGTCCCCGGGACAGCGCCGCATCGCCCAGTACCTGATCGAGCACATCACCGAGGCGGCGTTCCTGTCGATCACCGACCTGGCCGAGCGGGTGGGCGTCAGCCAGCCCTCGGTGACGCGGTTCGCGGGCGCGGTCGGCTTCAGCGGCTACCCGGCCCTGCGGGAGAAGCTCCAGGCGATCGCCCTGGGCGCGCTGGCCGGGGGCCCGGCGACGGACGAGGTGAACCGCAGCAACGAGCTGCAGTCGGCGGTCGACGCGGAGATCGAGAACCTGGAGAACCTGCGCCGTGACTTCGCCGACCCGGACCGGGTCATCGACGTCGGCCGGAGCCTGTCGGGGTCGACCCCGCTGACCGTGCTCGGGCTGCGCATCTCCGCCTCGCTCGCCGAGTACTTCGCCTACGCCGCGCGCCGCATCCACCCGGACGTGCGGGTGGTGACCCGCGGGGGCAGCGTCGCCTACGACGCGCTGCTGCAGTCCCGGGAGGCCGGGGGCACCTGGGTGCTGGCGTTCTCGATGCCCCGGCACGCGCAGGAGACGCTCACCGCGGTGCGGGTGGCGCGCAGCGCGGGCCTGAAGGTCGCCCTCGTCACCGACCTCGCGCTGGGACAGCTGGCCGACGAGGCGGACGTCACCTTCGCCACCGGCACCGGCTCCCGGCTGGTGTTCGACTCCTACGCGGCGCCGGGGGTGATGTCGGCCGCGCTGCTGCAGGCCATGACCGACGCCGGCCCGGAGCGCACGCAGGCGCGGCTGGAGGAGTACGAGCAGATCGCCGAGCAGCACCACTTCTTCCTGCGGGACTGAGCGGCCACCGGCGCACCCCCCTCGTTGAAAACTGACGTGGGATCACTGCGCGCCCAGCGCACATGAATGTTTTCATACGTCTTGCAAAGGAGACGGCATATATAAATACTGCTCACGGCCGCACCCGCCCGACAGGGCTCCCGTACGGACATCCCCGAGCCGCCGTCCCCTACCCACGCCGGCGCGGAGGTGCCCGGGGCACCGCCCGGCGCGCGTGCCCGCGGCGGCCCCGGTCATCCCCTGGGCCGGGGCCGCCCCGCCAGGTCGGGCCACCCGTCCCGACGCCGTACACCGGAAGCGATGATCATGCCCACGACGACGACGCGCACCCGCCCGGACTGGCCGTGCCAGGTGAAGAGCCCCGGCAGCTACGACTGGGAGCGCTCGGCGACCAAGTGGCTGCGCGAGCTCGTGCCCGCCCGCTACGCGAGCTACCCGGCGCTGCTGCGCCACCCAGTACTCCTCGCCCGCCACGCCCACCTCCAGGTCCAGCAGGAGATCCGGGTGGCCCGCACCGCCCTGCAGACCGCCCGCGCCGACCTGCCCCGCCTGGGGCTGCCCGAATCGGTCATCGAACACACGATCAGGCTGTACGCCGCGGAGATCATGCAGCTCCAGCACATCGCCCGCAGCGTGCGCGCGGTGACCGAGGCGCTGGTGGAGCACACCTCCGGACGGTGAGCGCGGCGCGCTCCCGGTCCTCCCCGGGACCGCGATCGAACAGCCGGGCCTGTGTCATGCTCGTTCCGTGACGAGCGAACCCGCGGTGCCCGGAGAGTCAGGCGGAGCGCCCGACCTGGCCGCGCTGACCCGGGTGGTGGCGCGTCAGCGCGCCGAGATGGACCGACTCCAGGACGTGGCGGCCACCTCGGCGGTGGTCGAACGCGCCAAGGGGGCCGTCATGGCCCGGCTGGGCTGCACCCCCGACGCCGCCCACGACGTGCTGCTCCAGCGGGCGAAGGCCGCGCGGCGCACCCTCCTGGAGGAGTGCTGGATCACGCTCGGCACGTTGGCCCCGCCCAGCGCCCCGGCGCCGGGACCCGGACCGTACGAGGTCGACGCCACCGCAGCCCTGCCCGACGTCCCGCCGGGCACCGCCGAGGACGTCGCCCTCGCCCTCGCCCGGCTCGGCCGGGCCCTGGTCCGGGTGAGCACCCCCCAGGACCTGGCCCGCTGCCTGCTGGAGCACGTGGCACCGGACGTGGGCGTCGACGCCGTCCTCCTCTACGCCCGCCTGCCCGCCGGCGGACTCGAACTCATCGGCCACGCCGGCGTCGACGACGCCCTGGCCCGGCAGTGGCAGCAGGTGCCGCCGCTCACCGGGATCGCCCCGCTGGAGGCCCTGCGCAGCGGCGAGCCCCGCTGGCTGGAGGACTCGCGCACCGACCGGAAGCGCTACCTGCTCATCGGGGAGCCGCCCGAGCGGTGGGGGTCACGCGCCTGGCTCCCGGTCCTCGGCGGCCCGGGCGACGCCGGTGGCCCGGGCGGCTCCGGCGGCTCGGGGGACGAGCGGGCCGCGGTCGTCGTCGGGTTCCTGCGCGGCGTCGGCGCGCCGTTCCCGCAGCGCACCCGCGAACACCTGGAGGCGGTCGCGCACTTGTGCGCCGGCCCGCTGGCCATGTTCGGCACCCGGCAAGAGCCCGCGCTCGGCTCCGCGGTGGACGCCGTGCAGGCCGTGTTCGACCGGCTGCCGGTGCAGGCGGTGCTGCTCACCCCGGTCCGCGCGCCGTCGGGCGCCGTCGAGGACTTCCGCGTGGACGCGGCCACCGCCGACACCGTCGACTCCACCGGCCGCAGCGGACGCCGGCTGACCGGGCTGCGGCTGCTGGAGTGCTGGCCGGCGATCACCGGCGAGCCGCTGTGGCACGGCTGCCTGGACACCCTCACGCGGGGCACGGCCTTCACCAGCGAGCCCTTCGCCCGGCAGCGGACGGTGGGCGGCGAGACCGAACTGTCCACGGTCTGCGCGCACGTGGAGCGGCTCGGCGACGGACTGGTCCTCACCTGGCTGCCGTACGACCCCTCGGACCGGCAGGAGCAGCGGCTCGCGGACGTCCAGCGGCTCGGCAACCTGGGCTGGGCCAACTGGAACCTCGCCGCCGGTGACGTCAGCTGGTCCTCCCAGGTGTTCACCATATTCGAGCGCGATCCCGCCCTGGGCGCCCTGCAGTTGACCGCCCTTCCCGAGCTCGCCCTGCCCGAGGACGTGCCCGCGCTGGCCCGGGCGGTCGGGGAGCTGGTGCGCCTCGGGCGGCCGTGCGACGTGCCGTTCCGCATCGTCACCCGCGGCGGTGTCCGGCACCTGCGGGTCGTCGCCGAGGCCGTGTCGGACCAGTACGGCACGCCGGTGGAGGTGCACGGCTTCGTGCAGGACCTCACCGCGCAGCGCAGCGCCGAACTCGCCCTGCTGGCCAGCGAACGCGCCATGCTGACCCAGCACGGCGTCCTCCAGGCCGAGCGGACGGTGGCCGCCCGCCTCCAGGACGCGCTGCTGCCGCTGCCGGAGAAGCCGGTGCAGCTGGCCGGGCTGCGCGTCGAAGTCGCCTACCTGCCCGCCCAGTCGGGGCTGAACGTCGGAGGCGACTGGTTCAGTGCCATCCAGCTGCCGGACGGCGACGCCCTGTTCGTCCTCGGCGACGTCGCGGGCCACGGCATGGACGCCGTGGCCACCATGGCCCAGCTGCGGTTCACCGCCAAGGGCATGGTGATCACCGGCTCCTCGCTGACCGGCGCCCTGCACCGGCTGAGCGCCCTGCTGCTGCACTCCCGCGACTCGCACGGCACGGCCACCATGGTGCTGGCCCGCTACGACCCCGCCGAGCGGCGCCTGGTCTGGGCGCAGGCCGGGCACCCGCCGCCGCTGCTGGTGCGCGACGGCGCGGTCCGCTACCTCGACCGGCCCGCCGGGATGCTCCTCGGCGCGTCCGACACGCCCCGCTACGGCGAGGCCGAGTGCCTGCTGCGGCCCGGCGACCGCGTGGTGCTCTACACCGACGGCCTGGTGGAGCGGCCCGCGGAGAACATCGACCGGGGCCTGGAGCGCCTGGCAGGGGCCGTCGCGGCCCAGGCCGCCGCCGGGACCGTCTCGCTCGACCGGCTCCTCAGCGCCGTCCTGGAGGCCGAGCAGCACGACGACGTGTGCGTGCTGGACATCCGCGTCCCCGAGGACGACGCCACGTCCTGACGTGCCGGGCACCGGTCCACCGGGCACCGGTCCGCGGGGCGCCGGGAGGCCGGGGGCGGTGGTCACGTCCGTGACTCCAGGTCGCGCCGGGTGTCGTCGCCGTACACGCCGCTCTCGTCGCCGCGGATGCCGTACCAGAGCTGGAAGCGGGCGACGGCCTCGGCGAGGACGGTGCCGTAGCGGCCGTCGGTGGGGCCGTCGTCGTAGACGTCAGGGACGCGGCGCAGACGTTCCTGGAGGTCGGTCACCCCCGGCCCGCTGTCGCCCTCGCGGAGGGTGCCCGGTCCGTCGGGGTCGGCGGGGACCGGGTCCGCCGGAGCCGGAGCGGTGGCCGTCGGCGGCGTCCGCGCGGCCGTTCCGCCGTCCGTGCCGGGCAGCAGCAGGGCACAGGCGAAGCCGGCCAGGGCGGCGGCAAGAACGCCCCCGGCGACGGCCGCGCGACGCGGGCCGGGGCGCGACGCCGGGCGCGCCGGGCGGCGGGCGCCGGGGGCGGCCGGGGTGGGTCCGCCGGGCACCGGCGGGAATTCCTGCGTGTCGGCCTCCGTGTCGGCCGCGCCGCCGGGGCGGCCGGCGCCCACGGCGACCGGCTCGTAGCCGGTGGGCGGCCGGTCCTCGGTCAGCTCGCGGAACAGCGCCGCGAGGGCGTCGGTGCGGCGGGGCCGCAGGACCCGGATCGGTTCGAGCACCGGGCGCTCGGGGGGCTCCCCCGGTTCGGGCGGTGTCGGCACGCTGCCTCCTCAGGGATCTCGTGTCCCCGGGGAGTGGTACGGACGGGCCGCCGTCCGGGTTCAGTGCGCGGGCACGACGTCCAGGAAGCGGTGCAGGGAGGCGGCGAAGGCGGTCACGAAGGCCTCCCGCCGGTCCTCGTCCAGGGCGTCCAGCGACAGGTAGGGGTTGAGGTCCTCCAGCTCCACCAGCAGCAGCTCGCCGTCGGGGGCGCGGCAGGCGTCCACGCGCTGGATGCCGTGCCGCAGCCCGTTCCACTCGATGAACCGGCGGGCGAACTCCAGGTCGCGGACGGTGGGTTCGTACGGCTCGAGTTCCCAGCGCCGGTCCGGGTCCGGGGCGTACAGGGCGTACTGGAAGGCGTCGTCGACGAAGCAGAAGGAGACCTCGTGGGCGAAGTCGACGTGGGGCTGGACGAGCACCGTGCCGTCGGCGAGGGCGGGCAGTTCGGCGCTGGTCACGACCCGCAGGCCGATGGAGTCCGCGCCGAGGCGGGGCTTGACGACGTAGCGGTCGGCCCCGGGCAGCCGGTGCAGGTCCTCGGCGCGGTCGACGGTGGGGATGACGGGCAGGCCCGCCGCGCTCAGGTCGAGCAGGTACTGCTTGCCCGCCATGTCGGCGCGTCCGGTGAGCGGGTTGTACACGCGGGTGCCCTGCCGCAGGGCGCGCTCGCGGAAGGCGTCGTACTCCGCCCGGTAGCCGAGGACGGGGCCGCTGTTGCGGACCACGACGGCGTCGAAGGCGTCCATCAGCGCGGCCGCCTCGCGCGGGTGGCACAGGGCGAGGTCGAACTCGGCACGCAGCCGGGAGGTCAGCAGGATGTCCTCGTCGCAGTAGCGGCGCCCGCGGGCCGGGTACGCCAGGTCGCTGACGTACAGGATGCGGGGGCGGGCGTCGGCCATGCGGTCTCTCCAGGTCACGGCGGGCGGGGCCCCGACAGGCTACGGCGTGGCGGCGACGGCCCCGCGCGCGGGCCGGGCGGACCGCCTCACACCCCGAAGGGGGCACTGAGTGCCAGACCTGGACACCGAGGACTACAGCATCGGTCGAGGCGCACTCGAAGCCCCGTACGGGCTGCGCCCCCATCGACGGGCACCCGGTTCCTTTTTCGTGGTACGCAGTATCTTTACGCCTGGCACTGAGTGCCATACATTGAGCGGGTGCGCGGCGGCACGGTGGCCGCGCGGACGGGTGCGCGGCCGGGCCGTGCGCGTGGATTCCGGCGTAGTGCAGGGAGTTGACCAGCGTGTACCACTTCGCAGGAGACGGTGCTCAGCAGGGCACGGGCGCCCCGGCGGGCGTCCTCGACCGCCGCGGTCCCGACGGCGAGGCCATCGTGTTCCAGCGCTGCACCTATTGCGGCACCGCGGTGTACCACCGGGTGCTGTGTCCGGTGTGCCGGGGCAGCGACCTGCGCACCGAGCGCAGCCAGGGCACGGGCACGGTCCGCCACTCCACGGTGGTGCACCGCAACACGCCGGCCGCGCGCAACGTGTCGCTGATCGAGATGGCGGAGGGGTTCGTCGTCCGGGGCCGGGTCATGGGCCCGCCCATCGGCGTCCACAGCGGTGACCGCGTCCGGCTGTCGACGGCCCAGGACCCGGTGCGCGGCGAGCCGGTCTTCCAGCTCGTCGACGAGCCGCTGCGCGCCTGGACCTGAGCCACCGTCAGGACCTGTCACCGTCAGTACCTGTCACCGACAGGACCTGAGTTACCGTCAGGGTCTTCGCCCTCCCACGGCGCCCCTCCCCCGGCGCCCCTCTTCCGCGATGGCCGGATTCCGGTGCCGCGCCGCGCCGGACCGGCGGGGCACAGGCAACCCACAGGCACCGCCTCGCATCCTCCGGGGCGCGTGAGGCTCCCGTGACCGACGGGTCGCCCGCGCGCCACGTGCGAGGAGGGGACCATTGATCCGTGCCCGGCACATAGGTGTCACCGCCGTCGCGTTGCTCGCGACACTGGCGGGCACGCCCGGCCTGGCGGCGGCCCAGCAGCCGCCCGGAACACGACCGTCGACAACGCTGTCCGACACCGGGCTGCCACCCGGCTGGCAGCTCACCGCGCAGGGGGGCCGGCCCGAGCTGGTCTGGCACGCGCCCGCGCCGGTGCCCATGGGTGACGCGCGCGTGGAGTTCCACGCGGGCGAACGGCTGCTCGGCGTCCCGGTGGCGGGCCGGGACGGCCGCACCTTCCGGCTCGCCCTCGAACGGGGCCGCCCGGCGGACCTGAAGGACCTGCGGGCACTGGCCGGCGGGCGCCGGCTGGACGCCCCTGACGAACACCGCGCCCCCGGCCGCCGCACCCCGCCGTCCGTCACCCCGCCGCCCGCCGTCGCGCCCGCCGCACCGGCGCCGGCCGGTGCGGTCGACCCCGGCCGGCCCGGCGCGTACCGCACGCTCACCTCGGCCTACGACCTGGACCCGGTGGCGCTGCCCGGCCTGCCGCGGCCCGTGGAGATGAAGGCCGTCGTGGTCGCGCCCAAGAACGCCGCGGGCAGGCGTCCGCTGGCGCTCTTCCTGCACGGCCGGCACGCCACCTGCTACAAGCCGGGCGCCGAGGACGACGTCACCGGTGACTGGCCCTGCGCCGACGGCTACCGGCCGATCCCCAGCCACCGCGGCTACCTCCGCGACCAGCAACTCCTCGCCTCCCAGGGCTACGTGACCGTCTCGATCTCGGCCAACGGAGTCAACGGCCAGGACTGGCAGGCCGAGGACGGCGGCGCCGAGGCCCGCTCGTCGCTGGTGCGCCGGCACCTCGCCGACTGGGCCGACTGGGCCGCCCACCCGGACCACGCCCCGGCCGCGCTCCACCGCGTGCCGCGGGCCGACCTGTCGCGCGTGCTGCTCGTGGGCCACTCGCGCGGCGGCGAGGGCGTCAACCGGGCCGCGATGGACAGCCTCTACCCACCGCCCGCCGACCAGGACGGTGCCCGCGGCCCGGTGCGCTGGACCATCCGCGGCACCGTGCTCGTCGGACCGACGATCTTCGGCCAGAATCCGGTCGCCGACGTCCCGTCCGCCACGATCCTCCCGGGCTGCGACGGCGACGTGTCCGACCTCCAGGGCGAGGTGTACGTCGACGGCACCCGCGGCGTCAGCAAGGGCACCGCCCTGCACAGCGCGGTCTACGTCGTCGGCGCCAACCACAACTTCTTCAACAGCGAGTGGACGCCCGGCCAGGCCGAGGCACCCGCCTCCGACGACTTCTGGGACGACGAGCAGGAGCGGGACCCGGTGTGCTCCCCGGGCAGCGCCACCCGGCTGACCGCCGACCAGCAGCACCGGGCCGGCGCCACCTACATCGCCGCGGCGGCCCGGCTGTTCGTCGCCGGTGACGACCGCGCGCGGCCGCTGCTGGACGGCACGGGCCTGCGCGCGCCGTCCGCCGACCCGGCGCGCGTCCTGACCCACGCGGTGGGCGCCGGGCGCGGCGGAGGGTTCCTGCCGGACGGGCCGGTCACCGTGACCGGCGGCCGGCTCTGCTCGGCCGTCGACCCCGACCCGGCCGTAGCCTGCCTGGACCCCGAAGTCCCCGGTTCCTCCCCGCACTTCGCGGGCTGGGAGACCGACCGTGAGACCGGCCGCCGCGCGGTGGCGCTGACCTGGACCGCGCCGGGCGGCACGACCGCCGCGCTGCGGCCCGGGGCCGCGGTGTCCCTCGCCGGTGCGCGCAGCCTCGCGCTGCGGGTGATCGTGCCGCCGAACAGCGGGAGCACCCCGTTCGACGTGGCCGTCACCGACGCCTCCGGCCACCGGGCCGCGCTCGGCCGGGTCACGGTCGACGCACTGCCCGGCAGCGGGCGCACCGCCTCGTCCTGGGCGCGCGAGGTCCGCGTCCCGCTCACCGCGGCCACCCGCGCCGGGCTGGACCTGCGGCACGTCACCGCGCTCGCGCTGACCCCGCGTTCGGGCGCCGGTCGGGCCTGGCTGGTCGACGCCTGGGGCTGGCGCCCCGGCACCCCGGCGGTGCGGGCGGCGGCGCTGCCGCGCGTCGACGTGGGCCGCACGGCGGTCAAGGAGGGCGACACCGGCGTGCGCACCTACACCGTCCCGGTCCGCGTCTCCGGGCACGGCTCGGGACAGGTCCGCGTCTACGTCCTCGACCCCGCCACCGGCCACGCCCGGGACCGGCTGGTCACGGTGCGGCCCGGCCGGCACGACATCGACGTGCCGGTGACGGTGCGCGGCGACACGGCGTTCTCCTACGACGTCCAGCACGACATCGCCGTCAAGGCGGTGCGCGGTGCCGTGGTGGGGGCGCACCGGGGAGGCGTCACCGTCGAGAACGACGACCCGATGCCCGCTCTCACGGTGACGCCGACCGCGGGCCGGGTGACCGAGGGTCAGGCGCTCGGCTGGCGGATGACGTTGTCGGAGCCGAGCGCGGTGGACATCTGGCTGCCGTTCCGGATCGTCCCGGTGACCGAGGGGGCGGAGCTGTCCACCAAGGACGTCGACCCGCGGTGGCTGAGCGAGTGGACCGGCGAGGAGCCCGACCCGGAGCGTGCGCTGTCCGCCACGGGCGCCTGGGTGTGGCTGGAGTTCCCGGCGGGCTCGACCCGTTACGACCTGGGCCTGCCGACGCTCACGGACCAGGTGGCCGAGCCGGCGGAGTCGGTGCGGTTCGAGCAGACCGACGACGACGGCCGACCGGTGCCCGGCGGCGCCGCGTTCACGGGAACCGTGACGGACACGCCGTAGACCGCAGAGTGGCGAGGGCCCGGACCGGCCGACCGGTCCGGGCCCTCGTGCGTCATCGCCTTGCTGCGGCAGTGCGATACCGCGTCAGTGCGTCGCGTCGTCGGCCGCGCCCGGCGTCACCCGGATGCCGACCGTGCCGTCCAGCCCGCGGCGCAGGCGGCTGCCCAGCAGGGTGAGCCGGCCGGTGAGGCCGTACTTGCGGGCGATGAGCTGCCGGTAGCGGCCCACGGTCGCCGCGTCGACGATCTCCGCGGTGGCCGGCGTCTGGTCGCCGGTCGGGTGCCCGCGCAGGTCGCAGGGGCCCACGAGGACACCGGGGCGGGCCCTGATCCGCTTGACCTTCCAGGAGTCGGCGGTCGTCCAGACCCCGAGCGCGTCCCCGTCGCGGACCACCCACACCGGGGTCGCCACGGCCGTCCCGTTCTTCCGGTAACTGGTCAGGAGCAGGTACTTGCCCGCTCCGAGCCGGTCGAGCAGCGTCTCGTCCATCCCGGCAGTCTAGGGGCGGCGGGCCCCGCGGGACCCCCTCGCGATCTCCCCCCGCCTCCCCGGGGTCGGCCTTGAACGCCGCGCCCCCCGGGCCCGTATGGACAGTGGGTGCTCGACGACCGGAGCGCCCCGCGGTGTCGACGCCGCGCGCGTTCGGGTTCGGGAGCGATGCATGAGGCACGTACGACGGCGGATCGTCCGGCGAGTGACACGACTGGCGGCCGTCGGCGGACTGCTCCTCGGCGGGGCCATGGTCGCGCAGTCCGCCATGGCCGGCGAGCCGGGCGGCCAGGCTCCGCAGCGGGGTGCGGCCCGGACGCTGTCGGCGACGGGCGCGGACCTCGTGGACCGCCTCGGCGCGGCCCGTACGGCGGGCAGTTGGGTCGGCGACGACGGGCGGACGGTGGTCGCGGTCACCGACGCGGGCGCGGCCGAGGAGGTCAGGCGGGCCGGCGCCGAGGCGAAGGTGGTCGGCCACAGCATGAACGAGCTCAAGTCGGCCACGTCGGCGCTGCGTTCGGCCCCGCGGGTGGCCGGCACGGCCTGGGCGCTGGACTACCGCACCAACCGTGTCGTGGTGCGCGGGGACAGCACCGTGTCGGCCACGGACTGGGCCCGGCTCACGCGGGTCGCGGACGGCATCGGCAGCTTCGTGCGGATGGAGCGCACCCCGGGCACCTTCACGCCCCGGCTGAACGGCGCGCAGCCCATCCTGTCGACCGGTGGCCGGTGCTCCGCGGGCTTCAACGTGACCGACGGTCAGCGGGACTTCATCCTCACCGCCGGGCACTGCGGTCCCGCGGGCGCGCAGTGGTTCGCCGACAACCAGGGCACCCGGCCCGTCGGCCGGACCGTGAACTCCGCGTTCCCCGGCGCGGACTTCTCCCTGGTGCAGTACGCGAACGGCGCGGCGGGCGACGGCGCCGACGTCGTGGCGATCGGCAACGGCAACGGGGTCCGCATCACCGGGCTCGCCGACCCGTCCGTCGGACAGCGGGTGTTCCGCAGCGGCAGCACCAGCGGACTGCGCGACGGGCAGGTCACCGCGCTCGACGCGACGGTGAACTACCCGGAGGGCACGGTCACCGGGCTGATCGAGACGAACGTCTGCGCCGAGCCGGGCGACAGCGGCGGCCCGCTGTTCTCGGACGGGATCGCGCTGGGGGTCACCTCGGGCGGCAGCGGCGACTGCACCACGGGCGGCACGACGTTCTTCCAGCCGGTGACGGCGGCGCTGACCCGGCTGAACGTGAAGCTGATCGTGTCCGCGCAGGCGGCGGGCGGGGCGAGCGCGTCCCCCTCGTCCGGGGCGGCCCCGTCGGCGTCCCCGACCCAGGCGGCGATCGCACCGGGCGCGGCCTCGCCGGGCTCGACGGCTCCGGTCGCGGGCGGCACGGGGACGGGACGGACGCTGGTGGCGCGGCTCACGGACCCCGGCGCCGTCGGTCCCGGCCTGCTGGTGATCGCGGGGAGCCTGGTGGCGCTGGTCGCCACCCGCTACCTGCGCGCGGAGCGGGACCGCAAGGCGTACCAGCGGTACTACTCGACGACGTGGAGCTGAGGGGCCGCCGGAAGCGGCCCCCGGGATGCGTGGGACGCGGTGCTACGGGGATTTCCGGGGTGCGGCGCGGGATGGCCGCCCGGTGTGCGGACCGGCGGTCAGGCCGCGTCGGCCCGCTGCTGGGCCACGGCGGCCCACTCCAGGACGAGGCGCTGGTACTCCGCGCGCTGCTCGACGCTCAGTGTCCCGCCCGACCGGAGCCACAACGCCCGGATCTCCTCGTTGACCTCCGCGGCCGATCGCTCGGAAACGGGTTCAACACTGGTGGACATGCTGTGAATCTTACGGTGTCCAAGGTGAAGGCCGCGTGAGTTAATACGTGATATTCCGGGCAAATCGGACCGTGTTGCTGATCACGTCCATCTCGCAGGAAACAGGCGCGTCGAACGGCCCGGGCCCGCCGGGGAGTCCGCCCGGACCTGCGGGAACGCCCGCACCACGAGAGCCGGGCGGCCCCCTGGGGAGCCGCCCGGTCCGCGTGTGTCACGCGCCACGTCCCGCCGCGCCGGTCAGGTGCCCGGCTTGCGGCCGTAGACGAAGACGTCGTCGCCGGTCTTCAGCAGCGACCAGTACTTCTTGGCCGTCGCGGTGGTCATGTTGACGCAGCCGTGCGACCCCGGCGGGTTCCACATGCTGACGCCGACCGAGTGGAAGGCCTGCCCGCCGTCGAAGAACTGGCTGTACGGCATCGGCACGTTGTAGATCGTGGAGACGTGGTTGATGTGCCGCCAGTAGATCTTCTTCAGACCCGTGCGGGTCTCGTAGCCGTCGCGCCCGGTGCGCACCGGGACCGGCCCGTAGACGAGCCGGCTGCCGTCCTGGATCCAGCTGATCTGCAGCGTGAGGTTCACGCAGGCGATCCGACCCTTGTTCGTCGGGCACTTGTGGTCCTTGTTCGGGTTGCTCCCGACCGCCTTCTGCTTGTTCATCAGGTCCATCACGCCCCAGGTGACGGGCCCGGCGTAGCCGATGTTCGGCGTGATGCCGTGCTTGTTCTGGAAGGCCTGGATGGCCCGGCAGTCGGTGGTGGACTGCTTCCCGTCGACCGGCCGGCCGAGGAACTTCTCCACCTGCTTCTGGTACGGCCCGGCCTGCGTGGTGCAGCTGCCCGCCGCCTGCGCCGGTCCCGCGCCCAGTGCGAGGGTGAGCGGCGCCACCAGCGCCGTCATCCCCAGGGCGACCACCCCTCGTCTGCGTATGTCCCCCATGTCCGCCCTCTCCCTGACCCCGTGTGCGTGGAGCGCGTCGTGTGCGCCGCTCTCGATGAACTAGACACGATCACGCGCCCTTGGGTTGTAGCAGGGTGGGAGCTGTGACGAAACAGTGAAGTTCGGCCGTGACGGTCGTCACGTACGCGAACCGGTCATCGTGCCGGCGGGCCTCGGCCCCCTCGGGCCTCAGTCCTCCTCGGTGCGACCGGTCGCCCGCCGGAAGCCGGTGTTGACCGCGGTGATGCCGCCGTCGACGACGACCGAGGTGCCGGTGATCCAGGCGGCGTCGCGGGAGGCGAGGAACGCGACGGCGGCGGCGACGTCCTCCGGCTCGCCCACCCGGCCGAGCGGGTACAGGGTCCGGATCTCCTCCAGATCGTCGTCGCGGCCCTCCCACGCGGTGGTGCGGACCGTGCCGGGGACGACCATGTTGACCCGCACGCCCCGGGCGGCCGCGTGCCCGGCGAGCGTGCGGGTGAGGGAGCCCAGGCCGGCCTTGGCGGCGCTGTAGGCGTGGTTGCCGAAGTCCTGCATGCCGTTGACCGAGCCGATGTTCACGATGGCGCCGCGCCCGCCGGCCGCCAGGTGGGGCAGCGCGGCCCGGCTGCACCGGTAGGCCCCGGTCAGGGTGAGGTCGAGGTCGTGGGCCCACGCCTCGTCGGGTTCGTCCTCGAAGAGCGGGGCGTCGGGGGTGCAGCCGTAGGCGTTGTTCACCAGGACGTCGAGGGCGCCGAAGGTCTCCACGGCGTGGGCGACGGCCGCCTCCACGGAGGCGCGGTCCGCGACGTCGCAGGCGTACCCGGCCGTGGCGAGCCCCTCCTGGTGCAGCGCGGCGGCGGTCCGCCGGGCCGCGGGCAGGTCGACGTCGGTCACCAGCACCCGCGCCCCCTCCTGGGCGAGCCGGCGGGCGACGGCCCGGCCGATCCCGCGGGCGGCGCCGGTGACGAGGACTGCCTGGCCTTCGAAGCGCTGTGCGTGTGTCATGGCACCGACGGTAGAGCCCGTGCCGCCCGGCCGGATCCGGTTCAGCGGTAGCCCGTGGTGTCCGCGGGCTTGCCCGCGTCCTGCACCTCCACCAGGTAGCGCCAGGCGTCGGGGCGGCTGCCGTCGAGGTCGGTGAAGCCGTACTCCTGGGCCAGGCCGCCGCTGGACAGGGACCGGCCGTTGAAGCGGGCCACGTCGGGGTCGGCGGCCAGTGCGGCGACGGCCCGCCCGACGTAGCGCGGGGTCTCCGAGATCGCGAAGTGCGGGACCTGCCCGAGCGCGTCGCGCCAGTTGTCCTCCCGCACGCCGAAGGCGTCGAGCATCATCTCCGAGCGCAGCCAGCCCGGGGTGAGGGCGAGGGCCGTGGCGCCGCGCGGGCCTAGTTCGTGGCCGAGGGCGAAGGCCATGCGCAGCACGGACGCCTTGGCGAGGTCGTAGAAGAAGGAGTTGCGGTAGCGGTCGCGGTTGTACTCCGCGGTCCCGTCGGTCATCTCCACGACCAGGCCGCCGGGGTGCCGCAGCAGCAGGGGCAGGGCGTGGTGGCTGGTGACGGCGTGGGTCTCGACCGCGAGCCGCAGCAGGCGCAGCCCGTCGTCGAGGTCGTGCTCCCACAGGGGCGTGTCGAAGGCGAAGAGGTGCTCGCCGCCCCAGACGTCGTTGACGAGGACGTCGAGGCGGCCGCGCTCGTCGGCGATCCGGTCCACGAGCGTGCGGACCTGGGCGGGGTCGAGGTGGTCGGTGGGGACGGCGATCCCCTCGCCGCCGACCCCGGTGACCAGGTCGGCGGTGTCCTCGATGGTCTCGGGGCGGTCGTACTCGGAGCGGTGGGCGCGGGTGCTGCGTCCGGTGACGTAGACGGTGGCGCCCGCCGCGCCGAGTTCCACCGCGATCCCGCGGCCCGCCCCGCGCGTCGCGCCCGCCACCAGCGCGACCCTGCCCCGCAACGACTCCGTCATGTCCGGCCTCCCGTGTCCCTCGTGCGTGTCTACGCCCCACAGCGTGCCGGGGAAGCCGGACATCTCCTGTCGTCTTTTCGGCGGGGTTCCTCCGGGTGACCCCTGCGGGGCGGGGCGGGGTCACCCGGCCGGGGTCAGTGCCCCCGGTCGATCCACTCCTGGAGGTGCGGGGCCTCGGCGCCGATCGTGGTGGTGTCCCCGTGCCCGGTGAGGACCTTCGTGTCGGGCGGCAGGGTGAGCAGCCGGTCGCGGATCGAGGTGATGATCGTCGGGAAGTGGGAGTACGACCGCCCGGTGGCGCCGGGGCCGCCCTGGAACAGGGTGTCGCCGGTGAACAGGGCGCCGAGGCCGGGGTCGTGCAGACAGACTGCGCCGGGCGCGTGCCCGGGGGTGTGCAGCACGGTCAGGTCGGCGCCGGCCGCCTCGATGACCTGCCCGTCGGCCAGGTGCGCGTCGGGGTCGCGGTCGGGGTGGGTCAGCTTCCACAGGGGCAGGTCGTCGGGGTGCAGCCAGATGGTCGCGCCGGTCAGGTCGGCCAGGGCGGGGGCCGCGTTGACGTGGTCGTTGTGGGCGTGGGTGCACACGATCGCGGTCAGGCGCCGGTCGCCCACGGCCTCGGCGATGGCCCGCGCGTCGTGGGCGGCGTCGATGACGATCACCTCGTGGTCGTCGCCGACCAGCCAGACGTTGTTGTCGACGTCCCAGGTGCCGCCGTCGAGGCTGAACTGGCCGGAGGTGACGAGGCGTTCGATGCGGGCGGCCATCACAGCACCACCACCGAGCGCAGCACGTCGCCGTGGTGCATCCGCTCGAACGCCTTCTCGACCTCGTCCAGTTGGATGGTCTCGGTGACGAACGCGTCCAGCGGCAGGCGCCCCTGGAGGTGCAGGTCGATCAGCATGGGGAAGTCCCGCGAGGGCAGGCAGTCGCCGTACCACGAGGACTTCAGCGCGCCGCCGCGGCCGAAGACGTCCAGCAGCGGCAGCTCCAGCTTCATCTCGGGGGTGGGCACGCCGACCAGGACGACGGTGCCGGCCAGGTCCCGGGCGTAGAACGCCTGCTGGTAGGTCTCCGGGCGGCCGACGGCCTCGATGACGACGTCGGCGCCGAAGCCGCCCGTCAGTTCGCGGATCGCCTCGACGGGGTCGTTCTCGCGGGAGTTGACGGTGTGGGTGGCGCCCAGGGTGCGGGCCTTGTCCAGCTTGCGGTCGTCGATGTCCACGGCGATGATCCTCGCCGCGCCCGCCAGGCGGGACCCGGCGATCGCCGCGTCGCCGACGCCGCCGCAGCCGATGACGGCGACCGAGTCGCCGCGGCCGACGCCGCCGGTGTTGATCGCCGCGCCGATGCCGGCCATCACCCCGCAGCCCAGCAGGCCGGCGACCGCCGGGGAGACGGACGGGTCGACCTTGGTGCACTGCCCGGCCGCGACCAGGGTCTTCTCGGCGAAGGCGCCGATACCCAGGGCAGGGGCCAGTTCCTGCCCGGTCGAGGCGAGGGTCATCCGCCGGCGGGCGTTGTGGGTGTCGAAGCAGTACCACGGGCGTCCGCGCAGACAGGCGCGGCAGTGGCCGCACACCGCCCGCCAGTTGAGGATCACGAAGTCACCGGGCGCGAGGTCGCCGACGCCGTCGCCGACCGACTCCACGACGCCGGCCGCCTCGTGCCCGAGCAGGAACGGGAACTCGTCGTTGATGCCGCCCTGCTTGTAGTGCAGGTCGGTGTGGCAGACCCCGCACGCCTGCACGCGGACGACGGCCTCGCCGGGCCCCGGGTCGGGTACGACGATCGTCTCCACCCGTACCGGCTCGTCCTTGCCCGGTGCGATCACGCCGCGCACTTCCTGCGCCATGGTGCTGCCCCTTTCGTCGCGGTCGTCGTGGTTCGACATCCGGTTCCGACCCTAGACGCAACGGATCACCGGACGCACCGGGTCACGCCGAGGGGGCCGCCCGGGGTGCGGGCGGCCCCCTCGGGGCGGTGCGGTGCTCAGCCGTGCACGGACGGCAGCAGGCCGGTGACGGGGGCGACCAGGCCGGCGATCTGGTACACCGGTTCGCTCGCCCTCCGCAGCTGCTTCACCTTGTTGAGCTCGTTCAGCTGGCTGGAGACCGGGGGCAGCGCACCCCGCTGCTGTGCGGGGAGCTCGCTCGCGGCGAGCGAGTCGAGGAGGGTCAGCGGGCTCAGCCGGCCCGAGTCCTTGGCGTCGGCCGCGTTCGCCAGGGGCGCGGCGAGACCCGTGACCCCGACGGCGAGACAGGCGGCGGCGACGATGCGTCGAGTGGAGATCATGCCCTCAGCAACGCCCCCGGGCGTCCCGGGGACACGGCCGCGGAGCGCCGCTCACCCGTGAGGCGCAGGACGCGCCGCGGGCTTGCCGGGCCGTGCGGGGCGGAGGACGCTCGAAGGTGAGGGCCGCACGGCCCGGTCCGCTCGGTCCGCGGCCCTCCGAGGAGGTCACCATGGACACCGCGACCGGCTCCACCTTCGACGCCGACACCCTGCGGCGGGGACTGGAGGGCAACACCGGCAACACCCTTCTCTCGCTCTACGCGGACGACGCCGAGCTGCGCATCGTCGACCACACCGCCCAGCCCAGCCACCCCAAGGTGGTGCGGGGCCGGGCCGCGCTCGCCGAGATGCTCGACGACGTCTACAGCCGCGACATGACGCACAAGCTGGACCAGTGCGTCGTGCAGGGCGACCACGCCGCCTACTGCGAGTCCTGTGAGTACCCGGACGGCGTCCGCGTGCTCTCCGAGTCGATGATCACGCTGCGCGACGGCAAGATCGTCGACCAGGTCATGATCCAGGCCTGGGACGAGTGACGGCACCCGCGGGCCGGTCCCGGGCCACCGCCCGGCCGGCCCGCACTCCCGCGGGGGCGCCGCTCCCGGTCCGGCCGGAGGGGCGCGGGAACCCTCGGTTACGCTGGGGGCGGGCCGTGACTGGCGCTGAGGTGGAGCACCACCGGGGAGCGGTCCGTGACCCCTCATGCCGTGCGCCTGGGCGACACCGACCGATCGGCCCAGGAGGACACCCATGTCGCAGGCCCGGCTCATGGACGGCACCGCGCTCGCCCGGCGCATCGTCGAGGAGACCGCCGAGAGAACCGCCGACCTCACCGCACGCACCGGTACGACGCCCTGTCTGGCGACCGTGCTGGTCGGGGAGGACCCGGCCTCCGTGACGTACGTCCGGATGAAGCAGAACCGCTGCCGCACCGCCGGTATCGCCTCCCGGCACGTGGCGCTGCCCGCCGACACGACCACCGCGGACCTGGTCGGCACGCTGCGCGCGCTGTCCGCCGACCCCGCCGTGCACGGCATCCTGCTCCAGCACCCGATGGGCCGGCACATCGACGAGCGGGCGGCGTTCGAGGCGATCGCGCCCGAGAAGGACGTGGACGGCGTGACCTTCGCGTCGTTCGCCACGATGAGCTTCGGCCTGCCGGGCTTCGTCTCGTGCACGCCCGGCGGGATCATGCGGCTGCTCGACGCGTACGGCGTCGACCCGGCCGGCAAGCGGGCCGTGGTGGTCGGCCGCAGCGCCATCCTCGGCAAGCCCGCCGGGATGCTGCTGCTGGCCCGGGACGCCACGGTGACGTACTGCCACTCGCGCACGGCGGACCTGTCGGCGGCGGTGCGGGAGGCGGACATCGTGGTCGCCGCCGTCGGCCGTCCGCGGCTGATCCGGGGGCAGGACCTCAAGCCCGGGGCGGTCGTGGTCGACGCCGGCTACAACGAGGGCAACGTCGGCGACGTGGACTTCGCCTCGGCCGTGGAGCGCGCCTCGCTGATCACGCCGGTGCCCGGCGGAGTCGGTCCGATGACGATCGCCACGCTGCTGGAGCAGACGGTGACCGCGGCGGCCCGGCAGCTCGGCGCGTGAACGGCGCCCGTCCCGCCGGCGCACCGGAGCCGGCGGGACGGGCCGTTCGGGAGCCGGGACGTCGGCGTGGACGCCGGTCGCCGGTTGTCCAGCATGTCGAACGTGGCACGAGTCACCGAACCTCGATGCGCGCCGACCGTAGAGCCGCCCGGGGGCGAAGTCAACGCCTCCGGCAAGGACGAACCGGCCGCCTCCCGCGGGCGGTTGACTGCCCACCGGGCCTTGCGGCGCCCATACTGTCCTTCGTGCGAGTGGCGATCATGACGGTGGGTTCGCGGGGCGACGTGGCACCCTTCACCGGGGTGGGCCACGGCCTGGTGCGCGCGGGGCACGAGGTCACCCTGGTCACCCACGCGCGGTTCGCCCCGCTGGTCCGTGGCTCGGGGGTGGGCTTCCACGCGCTGCCGGTGGATCCGCGGGCGGAGCTGGAGTCCGCCCGGGGGCGCGGGCTGCACCGCAGCGGGTCCGGCGCGGGCAAGCTGCTGCGCGCCGCCGGCCTGGCGCGGTCCCTGGTCGGCCGGATCACCGACGACCTGATCGCCGCCGCCCGCACCAGCGACCTGCTCCTGCTGTCCGCCTCGGTGGCCCCGCTCGGCCAGGCCGTCGCCGCGGGCCTGCGCCTGCCGAGCCTGGTCCTGCCGCTGCAACCCGTCACGGCCACGCGGGAGTTCGCGCCCCCTCTGCTGGGCGGCGGCTCCTACGGCGCCCTCGGCAACCGGCTCGCGGGGCACGGCCTGGAGCGGACGGTGCCCTGGGTGTTCGGCCCGGCCCTGCCCGCACTGCGGGCCCGGCTGGGCCCCGCCGCCGCCTTCGGACCGACGCCCGGCCGGCTGTTGCACGGCTTCAGCCCCCAGGTGGTGCCCCGGCCGCGCGACTGGGCCCCCGGCCTGGACGTCACAGGCTACTGGTGGCCCCACGACCACGTGACGCGCCTCCCGCCGACCGTGCGGGAGTTCCTGGACGCGGGCCCGCCGCCGGTGTTCGTCGGACTGGGCAGCGCGACCGTGCCCGACCCCGGGCGGCTGAGCGCCACCGTCGTACGGGCCCTGCGGCGGGCGGGGCTGCGCGGGATCGTGCAGCGCGGCTGGGCCGGTCTCACGGCGGACGGCGACGACCTGCTCACCGTCGACGAGGTCCCCCACGCGCTGCTCTTCCCCGAGACGGCGGCCGTGGTCCACCACTGCGGCGCCGGCACCACGGCGGCCGGCATCCGCGCGGGCGTCCCCGCCGTGCCGGTCCCCGTCCAGTTCGACGAGGGCTTCTGGGCGGACCGCCTGGTGCGGCTGGGCGTGGCCCCCCGGGCACTCCCCCTGCGCCGGCTCACGGCCGACACCCTCGCGGCCGCGCTGACCCGCGCCACCGGCGACCCGGCACACCGCGAGCGCGCGGCACGGCTGGCGGCACGGGTGCGGGCGGAGGACGGGGTCGGGCGGGTGGTGGCGGCGGTGGAACGGCTGGGCCGGGCCTGAACGGCCAGCGGCCGGGCGGTGCACGGACGGGCCGGGGCCGCCTGGCCGCGAGGGGCCCGGACGGGCTCGGACGGGCTCGGGTCACCCGGCCGGAAGGGGGCCCGGACGACCCCGGGTCACCCAGCCGGAAGTGCGCCCGGACGGGCTGGCCACCCGGCCGCGAGGGGCCCGGCGGGCTCAGGCCGCCCGGCCGAGGGCCGAAACGGGCTCAGGCCGCCCTGGAGCCTCCCGGTTGCCAGCCCTGCGGGCGCAGAATGCCCAGGAGTTGGCGGACCAGTTCCTCGACCACCTCGTCCAGGGCCGCCTCCACCCAGCCCGCGCTCCAGTCGTGGAGCAGGCCGTTGACGCCGCCGATGAAGGCCGTCGCCGCCAGACGGTAGTCGCGGGGCGCCGCCTCCCCGCGGGCCGCGGCGGCCGTGGCCTCGGCGCAGATCAGGTCGACCCAGCGGGAGCGGCGGGCCAGGCGCTGTTCCTCCAGGCGGGGGCTGACGCCGATGATCTCGACGAAGGTGATGCGGATGCGGCGGGGGTCGGCGGTCACGTTGCCCGCGTAGGCGCGGAAGACGGCCGTGACCCGGTCCTCCAGCGGCAGGTCGCGGGCCCCGGTGAAGGCGGTCAGGACGGCTTCCTCCGCCCAGTCGTTGACCTGGAGGTGCAGGGCGGCGAGGACGTCCTCCAGGGTGCGGAACGCCTCGTAGAACTGACGGGTCGACAGTCCGGCGGCCTCGCTGAGCGCCGCGACCGTGGTGGCACGGTAGCCCGGGGCGCCGCCGAACAACTCCAGGGCCGCGTCCAGGAATCTCCGGCGCCGCTCGGCCTGCCGCTCGGCGGCGGACTTCCCGGCGTAGCGGCCGGTCGGGGCCCTCAGCCTGCCCGCCACTGGTCCTCCCTCGTCCGTCGGACTCCCGATTTTGTCCTGCACGCGGTCTTGTGGCGAAGGGCGCCCCTTCCTTACTTTCCAGTAAGTCCACTCTGAACGCAGCGGTGTTCAGATCCGGACCGAGCCGCTGTGCCCTGCCCCGCTCCTGCCGCCCCCCAGAGGAAGAGAGCACACATGCCTGCCTCCAGACCCAGGCACCTTTGCTCCGTGGCCGCCGCCCTCGCCCTGACCGTCGCCGCCCCCGCGACCGCCGCCACCGCCGCCGGTGCCACCACCGGTGCCGCGTCCCACGCCGCCGCCCTGCGCGAGGTGCTGTTCGTCGGGAACAACTGGGACGGCACCGCCGACGTCATCAGGTCCACCGGCGACTTCGCGAAGGTCGGCCGCATCGACGTCATCCCCGACAAGGCCGCGCGGATGGCCGAGATCAACGCCGACCCGATCAAGTGGATCTACTTCCAAGCCATCCGCAACGGCGTCGGCGAGGGACACGACCAGTTCGCCGACGACATGTACTCCACGCCCGACGGGACGTCGGTGGTGGTCTCACGGCCCAGCTTCGCCGACGTCGTCTCCCTCGACCTGGCCACCGGCGCCGTCAACTGGCGCTTCCCGGTGTCGGGTTACCGCGCTGACCACATGGCCGTCTCCCCCGACGGCAAGCGCGTCGCGGTCTCCGCGTCGACCTCCAACACCGTGCACGTCCTGGACGTCGTCACCGGCAAGCAGGTCGGCTCCTTCGCGACCGGCGACAAGCCGCACGAGAACATCTTCACCAAGGACGGCAAGTACATCTACAACATGGCGATCGGCGACGTGAACACCTCGCTGGACGCCCCCTGGCTGGACTGGACGAAGGGCGACCGGCACATCACGGTCGTCGACGCGACCACCTTCCAGCAGGTCAGGACCATCGACATGCGCCAGCGGCTGGACGCGATCGGCCTGGGCGACTACTCGGACGCGGTGCGCCCGGCGGTCTTCTCGCCCGACGAGTCCAAGCTGTACTTCCAGGTGTCGTTCTTCAACGGCTTCTTCGAGTACGACCTGGCCACCGACCGGATCACCCGGACGAAGACGCTGCCGAAGAACCCGGCGACCAGTGACGACCGCACCACCTTCGTCAACGACTCGCGCCACCACGGCCTGTCGATGAAGCCCGACGGCAGCAAGCTGTGCGTGGCGGGCACGATGGACGACTACGCCGTGGTCGTCGACCGGGCCACCTTCCAGCAGGGCCCGCTGGTCAGCGCGTCCAAGCCGTACTGGGCGACGGTCAGCGGCGACGGGCGGGACTGCGTGATCTCCGAGAGCGGAGCCGACCAGGTCACCGCGATCGACTTCGCCACCGGGCAGAAGGTCCTCTCGGTGCCCGTGGGCGACCACCCGCAGCGCGTGCGGCTGGGCCACGTGGCCGCCGACTGGACGGGACCGGCCGGGTCCTGACGCCGGGCCCGGCAGGCCCCGGGCGGTGCGGCGGGCGCTTCCTCAGGGACGCGCCCGCCGCGCCGCCGTGTCCGGGCTCCGGCGCGCCGCGCCTCGCCTCGCCGAGCGGTGGCGGCGCGGGGGGCCGGCCGTTGCCCGGCCCTCGTCCCGCCCTCGTCCGGCCGCTGTCCGGCGCGTCCGATGAGTTTTCCGCTCGCGGCCGGTCCAGGCTCGTGACACCCACGGGAAAGGACACCGCCATGCCGGAGCTTCTGGTCGACTTCATCACCACCCTCGACGGATACGCGTCGGGAGAGGGATGGCCCGGCTTCTGGGGCCTCGAGGGCCCGGAGTACCTCGCGTGGCTCGGCGAGCAGCCGACGGCCACCTATCTGATGGGGGCGAACACCTACCGCCTGATGTCGGGCTTCGCCACGGGCGAGGTCCCGGCCGGCGAGGACGGCTTCAGGCCCGAGGAGGAGGCGTCCCTCGACGAGCTCGCACGAGCGCCCAAGGTGGTGTTCTCCTCCTCCCTCGAGGAGCCACTGACGTGGGCCAACTGCACGCTCGTCCGCGACGACGCCGTCGAGGCGGTCCGCGCCCTGAAGGCCAGCGGATCGGGGCTCCTCAGCACGCTCGGCAGCCTCAGCCTGTGCCGGTCGCTGCTGCGAGCCGGACTCGTCGACCGCTTCCGGGTGGTGATGTTCCCGGTGATCACCGGGGCCACGGGCGAGGAACGCATCTACGACGGCTATCCGGACGTGGCCCTCGACATGATCGGCTCCCGCACCTTCGACGGCCGCATCCAACTGGTCGAGTACCGGCCCCGCGTGCTCGAACGCCCCCCGCTCGGCACCCCCGCGTGAGGTCCTCCCCCGTCAGGGCGTGGGCCGGGTCCACGCCTCCAGCTCGGCGAAGGCCGTGACGAAGGACGGCAGCATGGGCCTGAGCGTCTGCGGGGCGAGGGGGACCAGCCCGTCGGTGTGGGTGCCGCCGGCGACGAGGACGTAGCGGTGCAGGGCGGCGCGTCCGGCGTCGGTCACCATGCGGTGGTACACGTCGCCGAAGGCAGAGGGCGGGGTGAGGACGTCAAGGGTGCCCTGGATGCTGATCAGGGGCCGCCGGATGCGCCCGCTCAGCGCGATCCGGTCCACGGCCCGGTGGACCGGGGCGGGGCGGGAGGCGAAGTCGTAGTCGGTGTCGCAGCCCGCGCCGGTCCCCGCCGGGCAGAACGGGGTCCCGGCCTGCGCGGCGCCGTCGTACCCGGGGTCGACCTCCTCGCGGATCACCCGCTGCAGGAAGTCCCACTGGGTGCGGTAGTGGTGGTCCCACAGCGCCTCGGAGCCCGCGGGATAGCCGGCCGCGAGCATCTCGGCGTGCGCGTCCGGGTCCCCCGCCCGGTAGCGGGGGTAGGCGCGCAGCGCGGGCGGGAGGGTGGTGAGCAGGCTGCTGTTCCGGGTGAAGATGAGGGCGTTCCAGTCGATGCCGCCGGTGTACAGCCGCGGGTAGTGCTCGAGCTGCCAGCGGACCAGGTACCCGCCCGCGGAGAGCCCGGCGGCGTACGTGGTGCGCGGGGCGTGGCCGTAGTACGCGGCGGCGGTCCGCCGGGCCGCCCGGGTCAGCTCCGCGAAGCGGCGGTGCCACTCCAGTACCGCGTCACCCGGGCGCTCGCCGTCCCGGTAGATCTCGGCGCCGGTGTTGCCCTTGTCGGTGGCGGCGTAGGCGTAGCCCTTGGCGAGCACATGGTCGCTGATGATGCGGTCGTTGGCGTACTGCTCGCGCACCCCCGGCGGGCCGGCCACGACCAGGCCGCCGTTCCAGTGCCGGGGCAGCCGGAGGACGAACTGGCTGTCGTGGTGCCAGCCGTGGGTGGTGTTGGTGGTGGAGGTGTCCGGGAAGTAGCCGTCGACCTGTACGCCGGGGACCCCGGACGGGGTGACGGTGCCCGGTGCCTCCAGGCCCGCCCAGTCGGCGGGGTCGGTGTGACCGGTCGGCACGGTTCCCGTGGTGGTCAGGTCGGCCAGGCAGGCGGAGACCGTGTGGGCGGCTCCCGGGACGCGCACGTCGGCGCAGCCGGCCGCGTCGGTCGCCGCGTCGGCGGTCGCCGCCGGAGCGGCGAGGCAGGTGGTGAGCAGCAGCGGGACGACCGCGAGACGGCGGAGCACGCCGGTCTCCTCTCGGTGGGTGACGGGACGCGGCCGAATCTAGGGAGCGCGGGTCCGCGGGGATAAGTGCGGAACGGCCAAAGGCCCCTGGCCGAAGGGCACATGACCTGTGGCCAGGATGTGGGACGGCGGCTTCCGGCCCGGTGCCCGCTGCGTAGGCTGCCCACGGTGGGAGTGGGGAGACGCGTGAGCCCGTGGGGAGGCCCGATGACGCGACCGGTGCCGTGGGTGCCTTCCGTCCTGTACGGCGCCGTGCTGTGCGGGGGTGTCTACTACGCCGCGATCGGGCCGGGGCCGGGGGTGCGGACGCTGGGGTTCGCCGGTCTGCTCTGCGCGCTCATGGTCCTGGACGCGCGCGAGTGGCCGGTCGCGCCGGGGGCGGTGTTCGCGCTGAGGGCGGTGCTCCTGGGCGCGGTGGCGGCGCTCGACCCGTCCGGCCTCTCGCGGGTGCTCTTCGTGCTCCTGCCGTTCCTGGCGTTCTTCGTCTACGGGCGCACGGTGTCCGTCGTGCTCGGCGCCGGCTGCGTGGCCGCCCTGGCGGGGGTCTTCACCGTCCGGGTCCCGCACTGGGAGGTGCGGGCCGCGTACATCTCCGACCTGCTGATGTTCGCCCTCGGGGTGGTCCTGGCCCTCGCCATGGCCGCGGTGGCCGTCCGCGAACAGCAGGCCCGCGCCCGCCTGGAGGGCACGCTCGCCCAGGTGGCGGAGTTGTCCGCGGAGCGTGAGCGCAACCGGCTGGCCCGCGACCTGCACGACAGCCTCGGCCACCACCTGACCGCGATCGGGATCCAGTTGGAGAAGGCGGAGGCCTTCGCCCCGCTCGACGCGGCCGGCTCCGCGCAGGCGGTGGCCCACGCCCGGTGGTCGGCGAACCGGGCCCTGGACGAAGTGCGCGCCTCGGTGCGGGCCCTCGGCCCCGAGGCCGACCCCCAGCCGGCCGGACTCGGACGGGCGCTCACCGACCTGGTCCACCACCTGGACGGCGGCAGCGGACGGATCACCCTGGAGGTGTCCGGCACCGAACGCCGGCCGCTGCTGGTGCTGTACCGGGCGGCGCAGGAGGGACTGACCAACGCCTGCCGGCACTCCGGGGCCACACGGGTCCGTGTGGACGTCGCCTACGAGGAGCAGGGGGCCGTGCTGCGCGTGGCGGACAACGGGGGCGGGCTCGGCACCGCCGGGGAGGGGTTCGGCCTCACGGGCCTGCGCGAACGGCTGCGCCTGGCCGGCGGTTCGGTGGACCTGCGCAGTTCGCCGGCCGGCACCGTGCTCACGGTGAGGGTCCCCTGGTGAGCGGGACGGAGGACCCGGCCACGCGGGTGCTCGTGGTCGACGACCAGGAGCTGGTGCGGGAGGGCATCTGCGCGCTGCTCGGGATCCAGCCGGGCATCGCGGTGGTGGGCAGCGCGGGTGACGGCGCCGAGGCCGTGGAGACGGCGCGGGCCCGCCGCCCCGACGTGGTGCTGATGGACGTCCGGATGCCCGGTGTGGACGGCGTGGAGGCTGCCGCCCTGCTGCGGCGGGTCCTGCCCGCCTGCAAGGTGGTGATGCTCACGACGTTCGCCGACGACGAGTACGTCGCCCGGGCGCTGCGCGCCGGGGCGGTCGGCTACCTGCTGAAGAACCTGCCCGCGGCCGCCCTCGCGCAGGCCGTCCGCCTGGCGCACGCGGGCGTCGCCCAGTTCGACCAGAGCGTCACCGCCGGCCTGACGGCCGGCGTTCCGGCGCCGGAGCTGCTGACCCCGCGCGAGACGGAGGTCCTGCGCCTGATCTGCGCGGGCGCCACCAACAAGGAGATCGCCGCCCGCCTCTACCTGAGCGAGGGAACGGTCAAGAACCACATCTCCCGCGTCCTGAGCCGCCTGGGCCTGCGCGACCGCACCCAGGCGGCCCTGTACGCCCGGGAGAACGGGCTGCTGTGAGGACGCGGTCGACGGGCCGTGCGCTCAGCGGTCCACCCGGTGGGTGACGTTCAGCAGGTACTCCTTCCGGTTCAGTGGGTTGTGGTCGGTGCGCGGTCGCTCCGGCACCGTCGTGCCGGGCGCCACGGGCGCGTAGTGGTCGAAGGCGCTCTCCAGTTCGCCCTCGCCGCGCGTCAGGGCGGGCAGGTGCTGCTCCAGGGCGTGCACCCGCGCCGCCGGGACCGTGCCCTCCAGGACGCACGTGGCCCCGTGGGTCCGCGCCGCCCGGGGCACCGCCCGCAGCCGGGACAGCACCGGCAGCAGGGCGCCCAGGGTGTCCGCGGGGGCCTCCAGGCGGAAGCGGTGCGTCGGCTCGTGCACCCGGGTGCCGGCCCGGCGCAGCGCCTGCGTCAGCACCAGCGGGGTGAGTCCCCGGAAGTCGTGGCCGGTGCTGGACATGCTCTTGTCGAAGCCCTGGTGGGCGTGGCTCTGCCGGGGTGAGTAGCCGCAGTGCGTCATCGCCACCGCGCAGTCGGTCACCCGCCAGCCGTGCAGCCCCTGGGCCAGCGTCTCGTGGACCGTGTCCCGCACGGCCTTGAAGAAGGCGTACGGCATGGAACCGAGCTCCACCTCCAGCGCGAAGCCGACGCCGCTGCCGGGCGGGGCGGGGTCGACGCGCAGGCCGACGGTGGCCAGGAAGGGGTTGTCGTCCGCGCCGTTGAACTCGACGGCGGCGCCGCTGCCGGCCGGCCGCTCGACGCACAGCGGGGTCGTCCCCCGGAAGGTGACCTCGACGCCGTGCTCGTCGGCGAGGGTGGCCTGCAGGACCTCCTTCTGCACCTCGCCGTACAGCGAGACCGAGGTCTCCCCGCGGACCTCGTCGTGGCGCAGGGCGATCAGCGGGTCCTGTTCGGCCAGCCGGGTGAGGGCCACGTGCAGCGACCGGCGGTCCGTGCCCGGGGCCGGGACCACGACGGTCTCCAGCGTCGGCGGCGCGAAGTGGTGCTCCCCGCCCCTCCGGGCCACTCCCACGGGGTCGCCGATGCGGAGGTCGGGCAGGCCCCACAGCCGGGCGATCCGGCCCGCCGGGACCTCCTCGGCGCGGACGTCGGTGCCGTGGTCGAAGACGCTCAGCGCGGTGATGCGGCCCTCCCGGCCGGCCGTGCCGAACGGCACCCGGTCGCGCACGCGCAGGGTCCCGGAGAACACCCGCGCGCAGGCGACCTTCTCCCCCGCCGGGCCCCGCTCCACCTTGAACACCGTGGCCGACACGGGGCCCGCCGGGTCGCCGCCGGCCGGCGGCAGCAGCTCGGTGAGCCCGTCGACCAGCGCGTCGACCCCGGCCCCGGTGACGGCCGAGCCGAAGAACACCGGGTGCACCAGCGCCCGGCGGGAGGCGCCGGCCAGGGCGGCCCGCAGCCGGCCGGGCGTGACCGCGCCGGTGCCCTCGACGTACGCGGCGAGGAGCGCGTCGTCGTGGTCGGCGAGCACGTCCAGCGCGTCCAGGCCGAGGCCGGGCACGACGTCGGCCCCGCGGGTGCCGGGCGCGGTGACCCGGCCCGTCGCCACGACCGCCGGGGTCAGGCGCTCGGCGAGCGCCCGCAGGACCGCGTCGGGGCGGGCGCCGCGCCGGTCGATCTTGTTGACGAAGACGAGGGTGGGGATGCCGAGGCGCCTCAGGGTGCGCATCAGCACCCGGGTCTGCGCCTGGACGCCCTCGACGGCGGAGACCACCAGCACGGCGCCGTCGAGCACGCCGAGGGCGCGTTCGACCTCCGCGATGAAGTCGGGGTGGCCCGGGGTGTCGATGAGGTTGACGGTGGTGTCGCCGACCGGGAACGAGACGACGGCCGCCTTGATGGTGATGCCGCGCCGGCGTTCCAGCGCGAGGGTGTCGGTCCGGGTGGTGCCGGCGTCGACGCTGCCGATCTCGTCGGTGATCCCGACGCGGTGCAGCAGGCGTTCGGTCAGGCTGGTCTTACCGGCGTCGACGTGCGCGAGGATGCCGAGGTTGAGCAGGTGCACGGAGCGTCATGTCCTTGGGAGTGGGGTGGGTTCCTTCCTGGGTGGACGGCGACGCAGTGCGCACGGGGGCTCCTCGGGGGACGACGGCAACGACCCCCGCAGTGCAGCAGAGGGAAGCGGGCCGCGGCAACGGATTAAGAGGAGCGGCGAAGATAATGAAAAATGGACAAATCGGGAGCCTGATGAGGGTTGGACCCCTCCCCCATGGGTAGGCGACGCAGGACGGACGAGACATGCATGTCGGTCAGTCCTCTGTCCCCCAGCCGTGGGAAGGAGGTCCGTGACAGCGCACACTCGCAGCATCCGGGCCGTTTCCGGGGAAGACCAGCCGGGACGGCCCGGTCCGCTGCTCGGGGCGTGGTCACGGCCGGCGGGGCGGCAGGCGGTGCAGGACCACGTCCGTGAGCCGGCCGTCCGTGACGGCGGCGGTCAGGTAGGTGCAGTGCGGCTGGCGCCGGCGGTCCGTCGGTGAACCGGGGTTGAGCAGGCGCAGCCCGGTGGGCGCGGTGGTGTCCCAGGGGATGTGGCTGTGCCCGAAGACGAGGACGTCCAGGTCGGGGAAGCGGGCGGCGCAGCGGGCCTCGCGGCCCTGGGCGGGCCCGGTCTCGTGGACGACGCCGAAGCGCAGGCCGCCCAGGTCGGCGTACGCCACCTCGGGCAGCCGGGCGCGCAGCGCGGGGCCGTCGTTGTTGCCGTACACCGCGACGAGCCGGCGGCTGCGCTCCTCCAGCAGGTCGAGGGTGGCCGTGTCCACCCAGTCCCCGGCGTGCACGACGACGTCCGCGCGCGTGATCTCGTCCAGCAGCGGGGCGGGCAGGACCTTGGCGCGCTTGGGCAGATGGGTGTCGGACACCAGGAGCAGACGCACGGCACCAGCGTACGGCGGCCCCCGCGGGGCCCCGGGTCCGCGAGGTGAGCGGCGCGGCGCGCGGCGTTAGCATCGCTGCACGCGCAAGCACCCGCCCGCCGCACGCCGCACGAAAGCGACCAAAGGGGGCCAGCAGACCGATGCCGGTCAAGGTCAGCGTCATCGTCCCGGTGTACAACCCGGGTCCGTACATCGAGGAGTGCGTGGCGTCCCTGCTGCGCCAGTCGCTGCCGCACGACGCGTACGAGGTGATCTTCGTCGACGACGGCTCGACCGACGGCACCCCGGCCCGCCTCGACGCGCTCGCGGCCGCGGACGACCGGGTCCGGGTGATCCACCAGGAGAACTCCGGCTGGTCGGGCAAGCCCCGCAACGTCGGCATCGACGCCGCCCGCGGCGAGTACGTGATGTTCGTCGACAACGACGACCACCTCGGCGACGAGGCGCTGGAGCGGATGTACGCCTACGGGGTGGCGAACGACGCGGACGTCGTCGTCGGCAAGATGGCCGGGCGCGGCCGGGGCGTGCCGGTGGAGCTGTTCCGGGTGAACCGGCCGCGGGCCACCGTGGCGAACGCGCCGCTGATCGACAGCCTCACCCCCCACAAGATGGTCCGCAAGGCGTTCCTGGACCGCACCGGGCTGCGCTTCCCGGAGGGCCGGCGCCGCCTGGAGGACCACGTCTTCGTCACCGAGGCGTACCTGCGGGCCGGGAACGTTGCGGTGCTCGGCGACTACGTCTGCTACTACCACGTGCGCCGCGAGGACGACGCCAACGCCGGCTTCCAGCGGTTCGACCCGGCCGGCTACTTCAAGAACCTGCGCGAGGCGCTGGACGTCGTCGAGCGGTACACCGAGCCGGGACCGCTGCGCGACCGGCTGTTCCGGCGGTGGCTGCGCGTGGAGATGACCGAGCGGCTGCGCGGGCGGCGCTTCCTGGACCTGCCCGACGACTACCGGCGGCAGCTGTTCCAGGAGATGCACGAGGTGATCGTCGAGCGGTTCGGGCCGGGGGTCGCGGAGCCCCTCCAGCCGGCCCAACGGATCGTGGCCGAGCTGGCCGCCGCCGACCGCTACGAGGACGTGCTGGCGTTCGCCGAGTGGGAGTCCGCCGTCGCGCTGCGGGTGACGCCGGAGGACGTCGCCTGGCGGGACGGCGCGCTGCGGGTGGCCTTCGCCGCGGAGTACACCCACCGGGGCGAGCCGGTGACGTTCCCCGCGGCACCGGGCAGCTCCGTGCCGTGGCCGCCGCGGGACCTGGAGGGGGCGCTGCGGTGGCTGGCCGCCGACACCGTCGGCCGGTTCGGCCGGGCCGGCGCCGACCTGCTGCTGCGCCACCGGGACAGCTCCGCGCAGTACTTCCAGCCGGTCGACGTGGTCCGGGAGACCGTGCCGACGGGTGACGGCACCCGGGTGCGGCTGGTGGTGCGGGCCGTCGCCACGGTCGACCCGGCCACGGCGGTGGGCGGCGGCCCGGTGCCCGACGGCCTGTGGGACGCGTACGTACGGCTGGGCCTCGGCGGCTGGACCAAGGACGCCCGGGTCGGTCCCGCGCCCCGGCAGGGCCGGCCCGCGCCGCCGGCGGGCGTGGTCGCCGGGCGGGTGGTGCTGCCGTACTGGACCGACCGGCACGCCGGCCTGGCGCTGGACGTCGGCCGGGCGGGCAAGCGGCTCGGTCTCGGCCGGGTCGCGCCGCGGGACGTCGTGGCCGAGGGCGACCGGATCCTGGTCCCGCTGCCGCTGTACGTGCCCGGTCCGACCGGGGCGCTGCTGCGGCTCGCCTCGAGCCGGGACGTCACCGCGGAGCTCGCGCCGGCACCGGACGGTGCGGCGCTGCTCACCGCGTCCGTGCCCACCACCGGACTGCCCGGCCGGGTGTGGCGGGTCGCGCTCTGCCCGGCGCCCGACGCGGCCGCGCCCCGCTTCCTGCCGTTGTCGTTCGCGCTGCGGGCCGGCGCGGACGGGCTGCGCGCGGTGCCGGCTCCCCGGCCGGGTGGCGCGCGGCGGCTGGTGCGGCGGCTGCGGCGGGGACTGCGCCGGCTGGTCGGGGCGGCCCTGCTGGGAAGGGGGTGACACCGGTGCGGGCACTGGGCGTCGAGGGCGCGTGGCTCCTGGAACCGGCGGTGTTCCCCGACGAGCGGGGCAGCTTCCACGAGTGGTACCGGGGCGAGGAGTTCCGGGCCGCCACCGGGCAGGAGCTGCCCCTCGCACAGGCCAACTCCTCCCTCTCGCGGCGGGGCGTGCTGCGCGGGGTGCACTTCGCGGACGTCCCGCCCGGGCAGGCCAAGTACGTCACCTGTGCGCGCGGGGCGGTGCTGGACGTCGTCGTGGACCTGCGGGTGGGGTCGCCGGGCTTCGGGCGGTGGGAGGCGGTGCGGCTCGACGACGTGACGCACCGCGCGCTGTACCTCGCGGAGGGGCTCGGGCACGCGTTCCTCGCGCTCGCCGACGACACCGTCGTGGTGTACCTGTGCTCGACCGGGTACGCGCCGGAGCGCGAGCACGGGGTGCACCCGCTGGACCCGGAGCTGGGGATCGCCTGGCCGGCCGACGTGCCCCCGGTGCTGTCCCCGAAGGACGACGCGGCGCCGTCCCTGGCGCAGGCCCGCGCGAGCGGGCTGCTGCCGTCCTACGACGCCTGCCGGGCCCGCTACCGGGAGCTGCGCGGCCTCACCGGCCGGCGCTGAGCGGGGCCAGCGCGGCGCGCAGGGCCTGCCAGCCGCGGGCGCGGTCCAGGCCCCGGTCGCGGGCGCGTACCAGGGGCCGCCAGAACGGGGCGTCGAGCAGGGTCTCGGGCCGTACCGCCCCGACGCGTTCGAGCACGCCCTCGGGGACCTTCTGCGGGTCGGGCACGTCGTACTCGGCGACGATCTCGGCGTAGCGGGCGCGCAGGACCGTGTTGCGCGGGTCGGCGCCGAAGACCACGAGCTGGCCGGTCGGCTGGGTGTCGACGAGGACGGTGACCAGGTCGGGGCGGTGGCGGGCGAGGATCTCGGCGACCTTGTAGACGTCGCCGGTCCAGGCGGTGGTGTGCCGGTCGCGGGCCGCCTCGTCGACGGTGCGCGGCAGCACGTCGTCCAGCACGATGACGCTCGACCAGTCCGAGTGCCGCTCGACGTTCATGACGTCGCGCAGCGCGTACTCGAAGAGGTGCATGCCGTCGATGAAGGACAGGTCGAGGGTGGTGCGGCGCCAGTGGCCGAGGGGGTGGCGGCCGCGGCGCAGGTTGCGCAGCGGGTGGCGGCCGCCCTGGAGGTGGGCGAGGGGGCGGGCGCGGGCGAAGAAGTCGTCGCTGGTGGCGCGGACCAGGTGGACGTCGCAGCGGATCTCCGAGGTCACCTTGAAGGCCGGGTCGACGCCGATGCTGGGGACGCGGGACAGGCGCAGGCTGCGTCCGTCGTTGACGCCGATCTCCAGGTAGTTGCGGTTGCGGGTGACCTCGTGCAGGTGCCGCAGGAACTCATGACGCTTCACGCGGGGACTCCTCGCGGATGAGGGGCAGGGCCTCGGACAGGGCGGTGCGCCAGTCGCGCGGCGCGCCGAGCCCGGCCTCGCGCCAGCGGCCGTGTGCCAGGACGCTGTACGCGGGCCTCGGCGCGGGCCGGGGGAAGGCGTCGGACGGGGCCGGGCGGACCCGGTCCGGGTCGGCCCCGGCGGCCCGGAACACCGCGCGGGCCAGGTCGTACCAGGTGGCCTCGCCCGCCGCGGTCGCGTGGAACACCCCGTGCAGGGCGGGTCCGACGCGCGGGCCGAGGTCGGCGATGCGGGCGGCCACGTCGGCGCTCCAGGTGGGCTGGCCGCGCTGGTCGGCGACGACGTCGACGGTGTCGCGGCGCCGCTCCAGGTCGAGCATGGTGCGCACGAAGCTGGTGCCGTGGGCGCCGTAGAGCCAGGCGGTGCGCACGACGGCGCAGCCGTCCGGGAGCGCGGTGAGCGCGGCCCGCTCCCCGGCGAGCTTGGTGCGGCCGTAGGCGGTGCGGGGGGCGGGCGGGGCGTCCTCGGGGTAGGGGGTGCGCGCGGTGCCGGGGAAGACGTAGTCGGTGGAGACGTGGACCAGCCGGGCGCCGTGCCGGGCGCAGGCGCGGGCCAGGTGCGCGGGACCGTCGCCGTTGACGCGCAGGGCGCGGGGCTCGTCGTGCTCGGCAGCGTCCACGGCGGTGTAGGCGGCGCAGTTGACGACCAGGTCGGGGCGGTGGGCGGCGAGGGCGTCCTCGACGGCGTCGGGGCGGGTGACGTCCAGGGCGGCGCGGTCGAGGCCGGTGACGTCCTCGCCGCGCCGGGCCAGTTCCGCGACGGTGTCCCGGCCGAGCATGCCGGCCGCCCCGGTGACCAGCCACCTCATGGGGTGCGGGTCCCCCGCTTCAAGGGCTCCCACCAGTCGCGGTGCTCCCGGTACCAGGCGACCGTCGCGGCGAGGCCGGTGCGGAAGTCGTGCCGGGGCCGGTAGCCGAGTTCGGTGCGGGCCTTGGTCCAGTCGACGCAGTAGCGCAGGTCGTGTCCCTTGCGGTCCTCGACGTACTCGACGCGGTCCCAGCCGGCGCCGCAGGCCTCGAGGAGCAGCCCGGTGAGCTCCTTGTTGGTCAGTTCGGTGCCGCCGCCGATGTTGTAGACCTCGCCGGGCCGGCCGCGGGTGCGGGCCAGGTCGACGCCCTGGCAGTGGTCGTCGACGTGCAGCCAGTCGCGGACGTTGCGGCCGTCGCCGTACAGCGGGACCTTCTCGCCGTCGAGGAGGCGGGTGACGAACAGCGGGACGACCTTCTCGGGGTACTGGCGCGGGCCGTAGTTGTTGGAGCAGCGGGTGACGCGGACGTCCAGGCCGTGGGTGCGGTGGTGGGCGAGCGCGAGGAGGTCGGAGGAGGCCTTGGAGGCGGAGTACGGGGAGCTGGGGCGCAGCGGGTGGTCCTCGGGCCAGGCGCCGGTCTCGATGGAGCCATACACCTCGTCGGTGGAGACGTGCACGAACGGTCCGACGCCGTGCCGCACGGCCGCGTCCAGCAGGGTCTGGGTGCCGAGCACGTTGGTGCGCACGAAGTCGGCCGCGCCGTCGATCGAGCGGTCCACGTGGGACTCGGCGGCGAAGTGGACGACCTGGTCGGCGTCGGCCATCAGCCGGTCCACCAGGGCCGCGTCGCAGATGTCGCCCCGTACGAACGTGAGGCGGGGGTGGTCCACCGGCAGGTTGGTGAGGCGGCCGGCGTAGGTGAGCTTGTCGAGGACGGTGACGTCGGCCGTCCCCTCGGCCAGGAGGCGGCGGACGTAGGCCGAGCCGATGAAGCCGGCGGCTCCGGTGACGAGGAGGTTCATGTGTGGATCTGCACCTTGCTGTGGTCGCCGAGGACCAGCCGGTGGGCGCTGGGCACGACCGGGGCGGGGGTGACCTCGACGTGCCGGCCGATGAGGGACTCCTCGATGCGGCCCACCCCCTCGATGGAGGACTCGCGCAGCACGATGGAGAACTCCAGCTCGCTGTCGGCGATCCGGCAGTTCTCCGCGACGGAGGTGAAGGGGCCGACGTAGGAGTCGACGACCTCGGTGCCGGCGCCGATGACCACGGGCCCGACGATCCGGGAGTTCACGACGCGGGCGCCCCGCTCGACGACGACCCGGCCGATCGTCTCGGAGGCGTCGTCGACCTGGCCGTCGATGCGCCGTTCCAGGGTCTCCAGGACGGTCCGGTTGACCTCGAGCATGTCGACGACGTTCCCGGTGTCCTTCCAGTAGCCCTTGACGATCGTGGAGCGCACCGCGGCACCGGTGTCGATGAGGTGCTGGAGGGCGTGGGTGATCTCCAGTTCGCCGCGCCGGGAGGGGCTGATCGCGCGGACGGCGTCGTGGACGGCGGGGGTGAGCAGGTAGACGCCCACCAGGGCCAGGTCGCTCTTGGGGTGCTCGGGCTTCTCCTCCAGGGCCACCACCTGCCCGGCGGCGTCCAGTTCGGCGACGCCGAAGGCGCGGGGGTCGGAGACGCGGGTGAGCAGGATCTGCGCGTCGGGGCGGGTGCGGCGGAACTCGTCGACGAGGTCGGTGATGCCGCCGACGATGAAGTTGTCGCCGAGGTACATCACGAAGTCGTCGTCGCCGAGCCAGTCGCGGGCGATCAGCACCGCGTGGGCGAGCCCGAGGGGCTTGTCCTGGGGGATGTAGGTGACGTCCAGGCCGAAGGCGGAGCCGTCGCCGACGGCCGCGCGGATCTCGTCGGCGGTGTCCCCCACGATCACGCCGACGTCGGTGATGCCGGCCGCCGCGATGGACTCCAGGCCGTAGAACAGGACGGCCTTGTTGGCGACGGGCACGAGTTGCTTGGCCGAGGTGTGGGTGATCGGCCGCAGTCGGGTACCGGCTCCGCCGGCGAGCACGAGAGCCTTCATCACGCCTCACCCTAGCTCCGGTCGTCCGGCTCGGCCCCCCGCGCGGCCGTCGGCCGCCTCAGCCGGTGTGCGGTCGCGGGGGGACGTGCGCCGGGGCGTTCAGTCCTCACCCCTGACGATGTTCCACTCCGCGCCGCCGCGCATCCCGGGAGCCGCGTCGGCCTCCAGGACGGCCGGGACGCAGGTGCGCACGGCGACGCGCCCGCGGCTCAGCCGGCGGGCGCGTGCCCAGCCCGTCTCGGGCCGGTCGTCGGACGTCGGTACCGGCAGGTCGGTCGTCCCGGTGGTCGAGGGGTACGTCAGCACGGCGGTTCATCGCCTTTCTGCGGTGTACGGGTCAGCGGGCACCCGGTCCGCCACTGCCGAAGCCGCCGCTGGAGCCGTCGTTCCAGCGCGGCGGGGTCTGGTCGGCGCTGTCCCGGCCGCCGGTGGGGTTCAGCTCGTGCGGGGTCAGTCGGCTGCCGTCCTCGCTCCGGGGCATCTCGTTGGGTTCGCGCACCCGGCTGCTCTCCTGCACGGGGCCGTCCACGGGCCGCTGCGGCTGCTCGCTCGGGGCGGGCGGGGCCGGCTCGTTCTTGCGGACCTTGAACCCCAGGCGGAAGGCGTAGATCAGCCCGCCGACGAGCGCGAGGCCGACCGCGATGAAGGCGACGGTGGCGAGGGCGGACCGTCCGGAGGCCGCCAGGTAGGCAGTGGCGAAGGTGTCCATGGGCGGCGGGTACCCGGCCCCTCCGGGAGAACACGTCCCGGTACCGGACCGGCCCCGTCCGGCGGTACGGCCCGGCCGGTGACCGGTGGCGGCCGGCCGCTCAGCCGTCGAGCTGCAGCTCGCACCACACCTGCTTGCCGCCGCTGACGGGGACGGTCCCCCAGGCCTCCGCCATCGCCTCGACCAGCAGGATGCCCCGGCCGCCGGTGGCCTCCCAGCCGAGGGAGGTCGGCTTCACCGGGGTGCGCGGCGAGGAGTCGGTCACGGCGACCCGCAGCCGGTGGTTGATGAGGGTCAGGTCGAGCCGGACCCGGCCGTCGGTGTGCACCAGCGCGTTGGTGACCAGCTCGGACACCACGAGCAGGGCGGGGTCCATGACGTCCGGCCGGACGCCCCAGGTGAGCAGGGTGCGCCGGGTGAAGCGGCGGGCGTGGCGGGCGGCCTCCGGTACGCGCCACACCGTCCAGCCCTCGCGCAGCGGCCGTACGGCCATGCCGTCGTACCGCATGAGGAGCAGGGCCACGTCGTCGCTGCGCGGGGCGTTGCCGAGCAGGGCGTCGGCGACCAGGCCCAGGTGGGAGGGGTCGGAGACGGCGAGGTCGTGGGCGAGCCGCTCCAGCCCGGTGTCGATGTCGCACTGCGCGGTCTCCACCAGCCCGTCGGTGGTCAGGGCGACCACGGTGCCGCGCTGCAGCCGCAGCGGGGTCATCGGGAACTCGGCCTGGGTGAGCACACCGAGCGGGGGGCCGCCCTCGGCCTCGGCGATCTCGGTGGAGCCGTCCGGGTGGCGCAGCACCGGGGGCGGGTGCCCGGCGCGCACGCACCACGCGGTGCCGGCCTCCATGTCGACCTGGACGTAGGCGCAGGTGGCGAACAGGTCGGTCTCCAGCTCCAGCAGCAGCCGGTTGGCGTGCGAGACCACCACGTCGGGCGGGTGGCCCTCTGCGGCGTAGGCGCGCAGCGCGGTGCGCATCTGGCCCATGAGCGTGGCGGCGGCGGTGCTGTGGCCCTGGACGTCGCCGATGACGAGGGCGACCTGGTTGTCGGGCAGCGGGATCACGTCGTACCAGTCGCCGCCGACCTCCAGGCCGGCCGTGGCGGGCAGGTAGCGGGCGACGGCGACCGCGCCGGGCAGCTGGGGCAGGCGGCGCGGCAGCAGCTGGCGCTGGAGCATGCCGACCAGCTCGTGCTCGGCGTCGAAGGCGTGGGCGCGCGTCAGGGCCTGGCCGACGAGACCGGCGGAGGCGGTGAGCAGGGTGCGCTCGTCGGGCCCGAAGTCGTGCGGGGTGTCCCAGCCGATGAGGCAGGCGCCCGCCATCCGGCCGCCGGCGGGCAGCGGCAGCACGGCGAGACCGCCGGGGCCGACCTCGGCCAGCGCGGGCTCCAGCGCGGTCCCGGCGGGCCAGATCTGCGCCCGCCCCTCGCGCAGGGCGGCGGCCAGGGTGGGCATGGCCCGCACCGGCGCGTCGGGCCACTCGGTGCGCCACTCGGTCTGCCACAGCTCCGGCCACGCCTCGGCCTCCGGCGGGTCCAGGACGGTGACGACGAGCCGCTCGTTCTCCAGCTCGGCGAGCGCGATCCGGTCGGCGCGCAGCGGCACCCGCAGGGCGGCCACCACGGCCTGGCTGACGTCGCGCACGGTGCCGGCGGTGGCGAGGGTCGCCGCGAGGCGCTGCACCCGGGCCACGTCGGTGATTCCGGCGCGCAGGCTGGAGGCGTCGGTGACGGTGCCGACGAGCCGCGCCGCGTGGCCCTCCCCGCCGGGCAGCAGCCGCCCGCGCAGCCGCAGCCAGCGGGGCGGTCCGGTGGGCTGGAGCACGCGGAACTCCAGCTCGCGCTCCCCGATGGTCATGTGGTCGGCCTCCACGACCGACATCAGCGAGGGCAGGTCCTCGGGCACGGTCAGGCCGAGCAGGGACTCGACCCGGCCGTCGAACTCCTCAGGGGTGAGGCCGAACAGGTCCAGGATCGCGTCGCCGACCTCGACCCGCCCGGTGTCCATGGCCAGGGCGAAGGCGGTGCCGCGCAGCTCCTCGGCCTGCTCCACGGCGGTCCGTACGGGGCACACCACGGCCTCGGCGACCAGTTCCAGGCAGCCGCGCTCCTCGGGGCCGAACCCGTCGGGGTCCTCGCTGACCGCGAGCAGGCAGCCGCCGGTGCCGTCGGCGACGGGCAGGGCCGCCAGGTGGACGTCGCGGGAGGTCATGCGGCGGGCGTCGGCCTCGTCGGCCAAGTCCGCGGGACCCAGCCACACCGGGCGCCGGGCGCGGTAGGCCTCCGCGGCGGGCGAGTGCCCGTCCCGCGGGTAGCTCTCGCGCAGTCCGTACGCGGTGCGCGGCACCCCGGCGGACTCCGCCAGGCGCAGCAGGCGCTCGCCGTCGTCGTCGGGCGTGTACACCGCGGCGAAGGACGCACCCGCGAAGACGAGGGCCTGTTCCAGGACACGGCGCGTCCGTTCGGGTGAACGGGGGTCGGTGCCGATCGTCTTGAGGGCGACCTCCGCACGCACCGTTCTCGCTCCGCGTCCCGCAGCGCCCTGACTGACCACGTGGGTATTACAGCGCTTGTGGGACGTCCGCGCAGCCCCTGGGACCGCTTCACGTGGGCGGGAGGGCGCGCGCGGGGCGCCGACGCGCCGGGCGCGGGGCGGCCGGGGCGGCGGTGCCCGCCCGCCGCGGGTCCTGGGCCGTCCGGGGCAGAGGGGGCGGGGGCACGGGGAGCCGGAGCCCTCCCCCGGCGCCGACCGCCCCGCGACGGAAGCGGTCCGGTCCTCCCGCCGGAGGACCGGACCGTTCCCCCACCGGGGCACAGCCGCCGGTGGGGCCTCGAGGGGCCCGCGCGGCGGTACGCGCGGGCCCGTGGCGGGTCAGTGGGTGTCGGTCAGCCCCGAGCGGCCGGACCGCCCGGCGTTCCCGGTCCCGGAGGCGTGGCCCGTGCCGGGGGCCTGACCGTTCGAGGCGTCTGCCCCGGACGGGTCGTCGGCCGCGCCGGAGCCGTCGGAGCCGTCACCGGTGCCCGCGCCGGCCTCCTGGCCGCCGCCGATCTGGTCGCCACCTGCCTGCTGGCCGTCCCCTGCCTGCTGGTCACCACCCGCCTGCTGGCCGTCGCCCGCCTGCTCGTCACCACCGGCCTGCTGGCCGCCGCCCGCGCCCGCGTCGCCGAGGGTCGCGCCCGTCGCCGCCAGGGCGGTGGTGACCGGCTGGAAGAACGTCTCGCCGCCGGACGTGCAGTCGCCGCTGCCTCCGGAGGTCAGCCCGACCGCGCTGCCGTCCTGGGTGAACAGCGAGCCGCCGCTGTCGCCGGGCTCGGCGCAGACGTCGGTCTGGATGAGGCCGGTGACGGTGCCCTCGGGGTAGTTGACCGTGGCGTCGAGGCCGAGCACCTGGCCGTCGTGCAGGCCGGTGGTGCTGCCCATGCGGAACACCTGCTGGCCGACGGTCGCCTCGGCGGCCTGGAGGATCTGCACGCTCTGTCCGCCGCCGACGTTCACGTCGCTCGGCGCCTGGGTGTTCGGGTCGTCGTACTTCACGAGCGCGAAGTCGCCGTTGCCGGGGAAGGTCGCCTGGTCGACGGTGGCGATCGGCGCGCCGTTCTGCGCGTCGGACCACTGCTCGGCGGCGACCCCGCAGTGACCGGCCGTCAGGAAGGCCGGGGAGCCGTCGCCCGCGGTGACGTTGAAGCCGAGGGAGCAGCGCGCCCCGCCGCCGAAGATGGCGTCGCCGCCGGAGACGAAGGTCTTGAAGGTGCCCGCGGACTTCTTGATGGTGGCCATGCCGGAGCCGAGGCCGTCGACGGTCGACTCCAGCCGGTCCCACCGGGTGCCGGTGACGGTGGAGTCGGCGGTGACGAGGATCTTGTTCGTCCGGGGGTCGACCGCCCATGCGGTACCGGGGATGGTGGCCTTCGTCCGCAGCGTCCGCGCCGCCGCCTGGAGTTCGGCCGTGCTGTTGTCGACCTCGCGCACCTCGGCGCCGGCCTTCTTCGCCTGCACGATCACGTTGTTGTCGCCGGAGACGTCGGTGACGTTGACGACGAGCTGCCGGTTCGCGGAGTCGTAGTACGACCCGGCGAAGGCGTCGCCGAGCAGCTTCGACAGCCGTGCGGCGAGGTCGCCGGCGTCGTCCGCCTTGAGGGTCCGGGCGGTGGACGCGCCGCCCCGGGCGCCGCCGTCCTGGGACGCGTTCGCCTGGGGGAGCAGGAGGGCCGCCGCTCCGAGCGCCGCCACACCGCCGACGGCTATGGCGGCCTTGCGCTTCGGAATTCGCTTGTGACTCAACTTCTTCGACCTCCTGGGGGGACGGGGTCTCGTGCTGCCCGTGCGGCAGCCCGTACAGCGGCGCCTGGTTGGCCGTTGGTACGCACGCGCCGGGCGGTGCGTTCAAAGCCGTCCCGTCGGCGTCCGACGCGCGCGGCGGTTTCGGCCACGGTCCGCGTCCGGGGGTCAACGCCGGGGAACAATCGCCCACATGACGATGACGACCGCCGAAGCCGACACGATCCTCGCCGACAACTTCGCGCCCTGGGTGCTGGCCCTGGGCCTGTCGGTCTCGTCCCTGGGCCCCGACCGGGCCGTGCTGCGTCTGCCCTGGTCGGGGGCGCTGGCCCGGGAGGGCGGGGGGCTGTCGGGGCAGGCGCTGATGGCGGCCGCGGACACCGCCACGGTGATCGCCGTGGCCTCGGCCCGCGGCGCCTACGGGCCCATGACGACGGTTCAGCAGTCCACGTCGTTCCAGCGGGCGGTGACGGACTCGGACGTCTTGGTCGAGGCGGTGCTGACGAAGCTGGGCCGGCGGATGGCGTTCGCCGACATCACGATGACCGCCGAGCGGACCGGTGAACTCGCCGCGCGCGCGAGCACGGTGTACGCCCTCCTGGGCTGAGACGGACGGTGACGGGCTCCTGACGCTCCGTCGATCATCCCGGGCCGAACCTTCGCTCCAGAGAATCTGCACAGCGAATGCCCACGGGGGGCACCGGGCGCGGGGCTTCTGCACAACTCCCGGGCGGTCCGGCACGCCTTTGGGGCGGGAGTGCCGGATTCGCCGTCCGTACCACCCGTGCGCCCGGCCGCCATTGCCGCACGAGCTGTGAAGGACTCGCCGGAGAGCCGTGGGCACATCGTCACCGTTTGCTGCCCCCGAGCGCCAAGTTCGCAGGTGGGAGGCACGGTTGAGTGGCTGCGCGGGGTGCGGACCTGCTTACATCCAACGCACCGCGGGAGCACCGCTCAGCGCTCCGGCGGCCCCTTGTGAATATCCAGAGGAAGGGACGTTCCCCCATGAACTCCACCCCCCAGGTCGAGACCGTCGAGATCTCCGACACCGAGCTCGACAACGTCTCCGGCGGCCTGTCGCTCAACACCCTGAACACCGTCACCGGTGCGGTGGACGGCATCGCCCCGGTCACCGGCCTGGTCGACACCGCCGTGTCCACGGTCGAGGGTGTCACCGGCCTGAACGTGGCCCCGGTCACCAACCTGGTCGCCGGTCTCTGATCGCACCCGGTAGCCCTTGAGTCCCGGAGCCGTGCGCGGTTCCGGGACTCACGGGTGCCCCGACAGCCGTAGCCCTCCGGGGCGTGGGAAGGTCCATGCAGTTCCGTCAACAGGCCCTAGCCAAGCTCCAGTCGCCCGAGGAGCTCGACCTGCCGGTGCGCTTCGCGCGTCCGCAGGGCTGGCTCGTGCTGTCCGTGACGGTGGTCGTCATCGCGGCCGCGTCCGTGTGGGCGGTGACCGGCTCGGTTGCCTCCACGGTGAGCGCGCCCGCCGTCCTCACCCACGGGGAGGGCAGTTACGTCCTGCAGAGTCCCGCCGCCGGGCAGGTCACGGCGGTGCTGGCCAAGGAGGGCGAGCGGCTGCCGGCCGACGCGCCCGTGCTGAAGGTGCGCACGGCCGGAGGCGACACGGTCGTCCGGACGGTCGCCGCGGGACGGGTCACCGCGCTCGCCGCGAGCATCGGGCAGATCATCTCCACCGGCGCGGACGTCGCCGCCGTCGAGAAGGTCGCCCACGCCGACGACCCGCTCTACGCGACGGTGTACGTCCCCGCGGAGAACGCCGCTGCGATCCCCGCGGGCGCGCCCGTCGACCTGACCGTGCAGACCGTCCCGGCGCAGCGCTACGGCGTGCTGCGCGGACACGTGAAGGCGGTGGACCGCACTGCGCAGTCGGCCCGGCAGATCGCCGCGTTCCTCGGTGACGGCCAGCTCGGCGAGCAGTTCACCCGCACGGGCCGACCGGTCGCGGTGCTGGTCCGGCTGGACACCTCCCCCACGACGAAGAGCGGCTACCGCTGGTCCTCGCACGACGGACCGCCGTACGCCCTGACCTCGATGACCCTGGCCACCGGCTCGATCCGGCTGGCCGACCAGCGTCCCGTCGATTGGCTGCTGCCGTGACCACCGCCCAGGAGACCCGCGGCCGGCGCCGCGCCGCACCGCCCCGGCGATCGGTGCCCCGCAGCCGCGAGAAGACGGTCCGCACCCCCACCGTGCTCCAGATGGAGGCCGTCGAGTGCGGCGCCGCCTCCCTCGCCATGGTGCTCGCCCACTACGGCCGGCACGTCCCGCTGGAGGAGCTGCGCATCGCGTGCGGCGTCTCCCGGGACGGCTCGCGCGCGAGCAACCTGCTGAAGGCGGCCCGTGGTTACGGCCTGACCGCCAAGGGCATGCAGATGGACCTGGCCGCCCTCGCCGGGGTGCGGGCACCGGCGATCCTGTTCTGGGAGTTCAACCACTACGTCGTCTACGACGGCATGGGCCGCCGCTTCGGCCGGCGCGGGGTGTTCGTCAACGACCCCGGCAAGGGGCGGCGGTTCGTGCCGATGGAGGACTTCGACGGCAGCTTCACCGGCGTGGTGCTGGTGCTGGAGCCGGGCGAGGACTTCACACGGGGCGGGCGTCGTCCGGGCGTGCTGGGCGCGCTGCCGGCCCGGCTGCGCGGCACGGCGGGCACGCTGCCGGCGGCCGTGCTGGCCAGCCTGCTGCTGGTCGTGGTGGGCGCGGCGGTGCCCGCGCTGAGCCGCACCTACATCGACCTGTTCCTGATCGGCGGTCAGACCTCGCTGCTGGGGGTGCTGTTCGCGTCGATGGGCGCCTGCGTGCTGCTCACGCTGGCGCTGACCTGGCTCCAGCAGGCCAACCTGCACCACGGCCGGATCATCTCCTCCACCCTGTCCAGCGCCCGCTTCCTGCGCCACCTGCTGCGGCTGCCGGTGACGTTCTTCGCCCAGCGCAGCCCGGCCGACCTGGTGCAGCGGCTGCAGTCCAACGACGCGGTGGCCGAGACGCTGGCCCGCGACCTGGCCTCGGCGGGCGTGGACGCGGTCGTCGTGGTGCTGTACGCGGTGCTGCTGTACAGCTACGACCCGCAGCTGACGTTCGTCGGGGTGGGGGTGGCGCTGCTGAACGTCGTGGCCATGCGGATCGTCGTACGGCTGCGGGCGACGCGGACGGCGAAGCTGCGCGCGGACACCGCGCGGCTGACCAACACGGCGTACACCGGGCTGCAGTTGATCGAGACGATGAAGGCGACCGGCGGGGAGGACGGCTACTTCCGCACGTGGGCGGGGCAGCACGCCACCACGCTGGAGGAGCAGCAGCGGCTCGGGGTGCCGAGCGCCTGGCTGGGGGTGGTCGCGCCGACGCTGGCCACCCTCAACGGCGCGCTGATCCTGTGGATCGGCGGGCTGCGGGCCATCGAGGGGCACTTGTCGGTGGGCCTGCTGGTGGCGTTCCAGGCCCTGGTCACCCGTTTCACGGCTCCGCTGACCCGGCTGAACGGGGTCGCGGGCCGCATCCAGGACTTCGCGGCGGACGTCGCCCGGCTCAAGGACGTCGAGAGCTTCCGCGCCGACCCGCTGTACGACCGCCCCGGCGGCGCCGACGCCACGCGCCGGCTGCGCGGGCACGTCGAGCTGGAGAACGTCACCTTCGGCTACAGCCCGCTGGACGCGCCGCTGCTGACCGGCTTCGACCTGACGGTGGGGCCCGGCCGGCAGGTGGCGCTGGTCGGCGGCTCGGGCAGCGGCAAGTCGACCGTGTCGCGGCTCATCTCGGGGCTGTACACGCCGTGGGAGGGCGTCATCCGCATCGACGGGCAGCGGTTGGAGGACATCCCGCGCGGGGCGCTCGCCGCCTCGGTGTCCTTCGTCGACCAGGAGGTGTTCCTGTTCGAGGGCACCGTCCGCGACAACGTGGCGCTGTGGGACCCGTCGGTCCCGGACGACGCGGTGGTCGAGGCGCTGCGGGACGCGGCCCTGTACGACGTGGTGGCGCGCCGGCCGGGCGGCATCCACAGCCGGGTCGAGCAGGACGGCCGCAACTTCTCCGGCGGTCAGCGCCAACGCCTGGAGATCGCGCGGGCGTTGGTGCGCCGGCCGAGCATCCTGGTGCTGGACGAGGTGACCAGCGCGCTGGACGCGGAGACCGAGCAGGTCGTGATGGACAACCTGCGCCGGCGCGGCTGCGCGTGCGTGGTGATCGCCCACCGGCTCAGCACCGTGCGGGACAGCGACGAGATCGTCGTCCTCCAGCACGGCACGGTGGTCGAGCGCGGACGGCACGAGGAACTGGTGGCGCGCGGCGGCGCGTACGCGGCGCTGGTCGGGGAGCGCTGATGACGGCCGTCCACGAGGGTGATCTGGTGCTCGCCGCGCTCGGGCAGCTCGGCGCGCGCGTCGACTGCTCGGGCCTCACGCGGCTGGACCTGGAAGGGCCGCAGGTGATGTGGTTGGTGGCGTCCGGGGCGCTGGACCTGTTCGCGGTGGACGCGCGACAGGAGGGCCACTGGCACCACCTGGGCCGGCTGGAGGCGGGCGCGCTGCTGCTCGGCCCGGTCACCGGAGCGGAACACACGCTGGTGGCCCGCCCGTTGCGGGACTGCGTCGTGCACCGGATCGGGCTGCGCGAGCTGTACCAGCCGGCGCAGACCCAGACCTGGGCGTACGACGCGTACGGCAACCCCCAGTACGTGCCGCCGGAGTCGAGCCCGCTGGAGTACGCGCTCGCCCTCGGTGCCGGGCGTGGCCTGTCGGTCCTCTTCCAGGCGCCGATGGGCGCGGAACCGCCCGCGCACACCACGGACGACGACGTGTTCTGGATGCAGGTGCCGCCCGGCAGCGTCCGGTACGGCGCGCTGTACGGCGCCGAGGCGGCGGCCGACCTGCTAATGGACCCGGCGGTGTGGCAGGGCATGGTCGAGCAGCAGTACCGCCTGCTGACCACGCTGGACCGCTGGATCGAGGAGCTGGAGCGCACCCACGAGACCCGGACGGCCGCCGGCATCAAGGCCGGTGAGGCGGTCCGCGCCCAGGCCGACCGGACGCTGCTGGCGGCGATCGGGGGGCCCGCCGGGAAGCGGGCCACGGCCGCCGACGCCGACGCCACGTACGCGGCGTGCAAGCTGGTCGCGGACGCCGTGGGGATCGCGCTGGCCGCGCCGGAGCGGATGGGCGCCGGCGGCGACCGGCTGGACCCGGTGGAGCGGATCGCGCTCGCCTCGCGGGTGCGCACCCGGGCCGTGCGCCTGGACGGCCGCTGGTGGCGGGACGACGTGGGCCCACTGGTCGGCCACCGGGCGCTGTCCGGGGCGCCGGTGGCGCTGCTGTGGCGGCGCGGCGGCTACGTCGCCGTGCATCCGGCGACCGGGCGGGAGACACCGGTCGAGAAGGCCAACGCGCGGGAGTTCGAGCCGCGCGCGGTGATGTTCTACCGGCCGCTGCCCGACCGGGCGCCGAGCCCGCTGCGGCTGCTGCGGTTCAGCATGCGCGGCACCGGCGGCGACCTGACGAACCTGCTGCTGAGCGGCCTGGTGACGGTGGCGATCGGCGCACTGGTGCCGCTCGCGACGGGCCGGGTGCTCGGCGCGTACGTTCCGCGGGCCCAGGAGGGCCCCATCGTGCGGGTGTGTCTGGCGGTGATGGTCGCCGGTGTCGTCGCGGCGGCGTTCATGCTGCTGCAGAACCTGACGATCCTGCGCCTCGAGGGGCGGGTGGAGGCCACGCTCCAGCCGGCCGTGTGGGACCGCTTGCTGCGGCTGCCGACGCGGTTCTTCGCCGAGCGCTCGACGGGCGAGCTGGCCAGCGCGGCCATGGGCGTGAGCGCGATCCGGCGGCTGCTGGCGGGGCTCGGTCCCTCGGTGGTGCAGGCGTCGACGGTCGGCGCGGTGAACCTGGGGCTGCTGCTGTGGTTCAGCGTGCCGCTGGCGCTGGCGGCGGTCGGGATGCTGGTCGTCGTCGCCGGGGTGTTCCTGGGGCTCGGTCTGTGGCAGGTGCGCTGGCAGCGGCGGCTGGTGGTGCTCACCAACAAGCTGAACAACCAGGCGTTCCAGACGCTGCGCGGGCTGCCGAAGCTGCGGGTGGCGGCGGCGGAGAACTACGCGTACGCGGCGTGGGCGGCGCAGTTCGCGCGCAGCCGGGAGCTCCAGCAGCGCCTCGGCCGGATCAAGAACCTCAACGCGGTGCTGGGCGCGGTGTACCTGCCGCTGTGCTCGCTGCTGATGTTCATGCTGCTGGCCGGTCCGGCGCGCGGCGCGCTGTCGGCGGCGGACTTCCTCACCTTCACCACCTCGATGACGATGCTGCTGACCTCGGTCACCTCGCTGACCGGGGCGTTCGTGGCGGCGGTGGCGGCGCTGCCGCTGTTCGAGGAGATCAGGCCGGTGCTGGAGGCGACGCCCGAGGTGCGGTCCGGCAGCACCCGGCCGGGTCCGCTGTCGGGCGCGGTGGAGGCGCGGCGCCTGTCGTTCCGCTACGCCGACGACGGCCCCCTGGTGCTCGACGACGTGTCCTTCGAGGCGCGGCCGGGCGAGTTCGTGGCGGTCGTCGGGCCGAGCGGCTGCGGCAAGTCGACGCTGCTGCGGCTGCTGATCGGCTTCGACCGCCCGGTCTCCGGCAGTGTGCTGTACGACGGTCAGGACCTCGCCGCCCTCGACCAGTCGGCGGTGCGCCGCCAGTGCGGGGTGGTGCTCCAGCACGCGCAGCCGTTCACCGGCTCGATCATGGACGTCATCTGCGGCACGGAGGCGTACACGCCCGAGGAGGTGATGGCGGCGGCCGAACTGGCGGGCCTCGCCGAGGACATCCGGCGGATGCCGATGGGGCTGCACACGATCGTCTCGGGCAGCGGATCGGTCTCGGGCGGTCAGCGGCAGCGCCTGATGATCGCGCAGGCGCTGATCCGCCGGCCGCGGATCCTGTTCTTCGACGAGGCGACCAGCGCGCTCGACAACGAGACCCAGCGCGTGGTCATCGACAGCACCCGCAAGCTGCACGCGACCCGGGTCGTCATCGCGCACCGCCTGTCGACGGTGCTGGACGCGGACCGGGTCGTGGTGATGGAGCACGGCAAGGTCGTCCAGCAGGGCACGCCGGCCGAGCTCCTCGCGGACCCGCGGGGCCGCCTGCACGAGCTGGTGCGGCGGCAGTTCACCTGAACGAGGGCTCTAACCAAGGATCCCGCGGTCGTAGGCCACCGCCACCGCCGCCGCGCGGTCGTTGACGCCCAGCTTGGCGTACAGGTGGGTGAGGTGGGTCTTGACCGTGGCCTCGCTGATGAACAGCTCGCGGGCGATCTCCTTGTTGGAGGTGCCCTTGGCGACCAGCGCCAGCACCTCGCGAGGGCGCGCTCGTCGAGCGGCTCGGACGGGGTGAAGCCGATGACGGTGGCGCCGGCCGAGCGGCGGACGAGCCCCTCGGGGGTGTCCAGGGCGGCGACGCGTCCCCGGTCGATCACGGCGACGCGGTCGCACAGCCGCTGGGCCTCCTCCATGAAGTGGGTGACCAGCAGCACGGTGACCCCGCCGGCCCGGACGTCCTCGATCAGCTGCCAGGTGTCGCGGCGGGCCCGCGGGTCCAGGCCGGTGGTCAGTTCGTCCAGGACGACGACCCGGGGGTCGCCGATCAGGGCGAGCGCGATGAACAGGCGCTGCTTCTGCCCGCCGGACAGCTTGGCGAAGCGGGTGGTGAGCCGGTCCGTCAGGCCGAGGCGTTCGGCGAGCGGCCGCCAGTCGAGCGGGCGGTCGTGGAAGGAGCCGTACAGTTCGAGCGCCTCGCGGACGGTGAGCTTGGGCTGCAGCTCGCTCTGCTGGAGCTGCGCGCCCAGCACGCGTGCGACCCGCTCGTGGTCGGTGACCGGGTCGAGTCCGGTCACCCGGACCCGGCCGGCGTCGGGGACGCGCAGGCCCTCGACGCACTCGACGGTGGTGGTCTTGCCGGCGCCGTTCGGGCCGAGGATGCCGAAGACCTCGCCCTCCTGGACGGCGAAGGAGACGCCGTCGACGACCGTGCGGCCGGCGTAGGACTTGCGCAGGTCGGTGACCTCGATGACAGGGGTGTCGGGCATGGCACCAGCGTCCCGGGGCGGCGGGGCGCGCCACATCGGCCGTCCCGCTCGACGGCGCATCAGCCGATCGGTCGATGCGTGGGTACGACGTCCGCCCACGGGGCGTGCTCAGCACGCTGCCCGGTCGCCGCAGGCATGACGCGGCGTGAGGTGGGTAACCCGCCAGGCCATGAGAATCAGCGTGGTGGACGTGGGATCGAACGCGGTCCGGCTCGTGGTGGCCGACGCGGCGGGCGGGGTGCCGCTGCCCGTGCACACCGCCAAGTGGCGGCTCCGGCTCTCGGAGGCGGTCACCCCCGGGCTGCCGCTGCCGGAGGAGTCGGTGGAGCGGCTGGTCGAGGCGGTGGCCGCGGCGGACCGTACCGCCACCGAGTGGGGCGCCGCCGGTCCGCTCGCCTTCGCGACCGCGGTGGTGCGCGGCGCGCCCAACCGCCACGAGGTCCTGCGCGCCGTGCGCGAGCGCACCGGCGTCGCCCTGTGCACCCTGCCCGGCGAGGTGGAGGCCGAGCTGACCTTCCTCGGGGCACGGCGCTGGATGGGCTGGCGGTCGGGGCCGCTCGCCATGCTGGACATCGGCGGGGGCTCCTTCGAGGTGGCCTTCGGACGCGGCAGGCTGCCCGACTTCGTGGCCTCGCTGCCGCTGGGCGCGGGCCGGCTGACGCACGAGTTCCTCGCCCACCAGGACCCGCCCGGCCCCGAGGCCGTCAGGGCGCTGCGGCGCCGGGTCCGCCACCAGCTCAGGGACGCGGCGGCCCGCATCCGCTGGGAGGGGCCCCGTACCGCCGTGGCCACCTCGCGCACCTTCCAGCAGCTCGGCCGGCTGTGCGGGGCGGCGCCCGGGCGGCACGGGCCGTTCGTCGAGCGCACGCTGCGGCGCCGCGACCTGCGCACGGCGATCGACCGGCTGGCACCGCTCACCGTGGCCGAGCGCGCCGAACTGCCCGGCATCTCGGCCCCGCGCGCCGCGCAGAGCCTGGCCGGCGCGGTGATCGGGCACACCGCCATGAAGCTGACCGACCTGAAGTCGGTCACCGTGTGCCCGTGGGGCATCCGGGAGGGTGTGCTGCTGCGGCACATCGAGGACGGCCCGTCCTGGTGGGCGGAGATGATCCGGCGCTCGGACGGCGCGACGCCCGAGGAGCCCGTTCCCCTGCGCGTCGCCGGCAAGTGAGCCGGGGACCGCCCCGGGGGTGCGCAGCACGACGCGGTGCGCACCGGGGTGGTGCGCACACGATCCGATGGACCTGACGAAGGGAGACCCCGTGTCCGACACCGACCGCGAGCAGTCCCGCGAGCCCGAGACCGTCGTCGAGGAGGTCATGCGGGAGGTCGAGGACGCCGAGACCCGCGTCACCGACCGCGACGACCGCCACGGCGCCCGCCGCGCCGGGGACGGCGACACCGGCGAGGCGGGCGAGGCGATCACCCCGAACACCCGGGCCCAGGAGGAGTCGCGGGGCGACTGACGGGCAGGCCGGGGGTGCCCCTGCGCCCCCGGCTCACCGGTGTCCTGAGCGACAGGTGCGCTCCCGGGCCGTCGGGGGTACCCGCGCCCCATGGCACACGATCATGCGGAACCGCGGCTCCCGGCCGCCCGGGGCCCCCTGTCGGCGGCCGTCCAGGAGTACCTGCTGGGCGCGGGCCCCCTGCCGGCCCCCGAGCAGGTCACGGACGCCGACCCCTACGGCGACGACCTCCAGCTCGCCCTGTACCTCTGCTACGAGCTGCACTACCGGGGATTCGCCGGGGTACCCGCCGACGCCGAGTGGGACCCCGACCTGCTGCGGGTGCGCGCCGCCCTGGAGGAGCGCTTCCTCGCCGCGCTGCGCGCCGACACCCGGGTCCCCGACACCGTGGACGAGGCCGTGGAGGCCCTGCTGGTCGAGCCCGTGGAGGGCAACGGCGTGAGCCACTTCCTGCGGGACGAGGGCGAGCTGTGGCAGCTGCGGGAGTACGCGGCGCAGCGCTCGGTGTACCACCTCAAGGAGGCCGACCCGCACGGGTGGGTGCTGCCGCGGCTGTGGGGCCGGGCCAAGGCCGCGATGGCCGCGGTCGAGTTCGACGAGTGGGGCGGGGGGCGCGCCGACCGCGTCCACGCCCGGCTGTTCGCCGACCTGATGGCGGACCTGGACCTGGACACGGGCTACGGCCACTACCTGGACGACGTCTGCGCGGAGGCCCTGGCCACCGTGAACCTGATGTCCCTGTTCGGGCTGCACCGGTCGCTGCGGGGCGCACTGGTGGGCCACTTCGCGTCCGTGGAGATCACCTCCTCCCCCGGCTCGCGCCGGCTGGCCGAGGCACTGCGCCGCACCGGCGCCGGCCCGGCCGCCGTGCACTTCTACGACGAGCACGTCGAGGCCGACGCGGTGCACGAGCAGGTCGTGCGCAACGAGGTCATCGCCGGTCTGCTGGAGGCCGAGCCGCACCTCGCGGCGGACGTGGCCTTCGGCATCGCCGCCACCGACACGGTGGAGGACCGGCTCGCCACGCGGCTGCTCGCGGACTGGCGGGCGGGGCGTTCCTCCCTGCGCACGCCGCTGGATGCCCCGCACCATGCGCCTCAAACGTCCCATAGTTTCTGAATGCCCGGGTACTTGGTCGCCGTGAACCAGCTCGTGCTACCGGGCGTCTACGCCCCTCAGGAGGACACCGCCCTGCTGGTCGGGGCCCTGTCCGAGGAACCGCTCCCGCCGCACGCCGACGTCCTGGACGTGGGCACCGGCTCCGGAGCCCTGGCACTCGAGGCCGCCCGGCGCGGCCTGCGCGTCACCGCCGTCGACGTCTCCCGCCGGGCGGTCTGGGCCGCGCGGCTCAACGCCCGGCGCGCCGGGCTGTCCGTGCGGATCCTGCGCGGCAACCTCTTCGAACCGGTGCGCGGGCGCACCTTCGACCTCGTCCTGGCCAACCCGCCGTACGTCCCCGCCCCCGAGCGCGATGTGCCGCCGCGCGGGCGGGCCCGGGCATGGGACGCGGGGCAGGACGGGCGGCTGGTGCTGGACCACATCTGCCGCGAGGCACCGGGGATGCTGCGCCCCGGGGGCGTCCTGCTGCTGGTGCACTCCGCGCTCAGCGACCCGGAGCGCACCGTGACCTGTCTGCGCGAGCGCGGCCTGAAGGCCGCGGTGACCCTGCGCCACCACATCCCGTTCGGGCCGGTCATGCGCGAGCGGCAGCACTGGCTGAAGGCGCGGGGACTGCTCGCCTCCGACGACAACAAGGAAGAGCTGGTGGTCGTCCGTGCCGAACGTCCCCTCTGACCGGCCGCGCCGGATCAGCGTCCAGCGTCAGGGACCGGTACTCGTCGAGGGCCCGGTCGAGATCGAGCTCGAGGACGGCACCACCGTGTCCTCGGACCGCTTCCGGGTCGCGCTGTGCACGTGCCGGCGCAGCCGCCGCTACCCGTGGTGCGACACCAGCCACCGCAAGCGCGGTTAGGCCCGCACCCACGACCGCACGTGCGACGTCCCCGGCAGCTTCTCCTTCTGCCGGGGACGTCGCACGTGCGCCGAAGATGACCCCAGGGGCCGGCGGGCGGCCCCACTCCGCCCTTCCGGCCCCTGGGCAACGAGATCGTCGCGGTTCCGTGGACGGGCTCGCACTCCCCAGTCACGAGCCCTCGCGGCGGCCACGGGTCCACACGATCCCGGTCCTAGAACGCGAAGACGCTGCTTCCGCCGGCGTTCTTCACGCATTCGTTGGCGAAGGTGCGCTCGTAGGAGAGGCGCTTGCCCTGCCAGACGCCGTCGACGGTGATGACCACCGGCGCGTACTGCTTGGTACACAGCGTGTCGGACGACCCGGCGAGAGCGTCCAGGTCACCGCCGGCCGCCCGCAGTTCGGCGCAGGCACGGGCGGGCGCGGGGTGCGTGCCCGAGGCCGACGGCGCGCAGTTCAGTGTGACGGCCCGGGCCGGGCTCACCTGCGCCGCGCTCTCGCCGTGGCCCACGGTGAGCACCAGGGCCGACGGCGCGTAGAGGGAGGTGGGCGCCGACGGGGTGGCGACGGCGGGTCCGGCCAGGGGGGCGCAGACGGCGGTGGCCGTGAGGCCCAGGGTCGCTGCCCAGCGCGCGGTGGTCCGCATTGTGTGCATCCTTCCGCTCGATTCGGGGGGTGCCGTCCAGCACCGGTGGGTGCCCGGAGCGGCGACCGCGAGTCTGCCGATTCCGCCGCCGAAACTCACATCGACCCCCCTCGTTTCAGTAACCTTGCGTATTGAATCAGTGGCGTGAAGTCACGGAATTCGAACGTGCCAACGCCGGAACGAGGCCTCACCCCGGTCTCCGGATCGGCCAGTTGGCTGGTTTACATGTGTTCGTTAATCGTCTTGAAACATTCCGCCCGGTGCCTGGTTCTGCTCTCGGCAGACCCTTTCCCGACCCCTTGCGTTCATGGACCAGCGGAGTAATCGTCATTACATGATTACGAACGAGCAGCGAGAGACACTGCGCGGCTGGTTCGCCGGCCGCCTGCCCGACGACCTCTTCGAGGAGCTGACCGACCTGACGGTCGACCGCGAGGAGATCACCGTCATCGGCCGCATCCCGGCGCCCCGGCTCGCCGAGGACGCCCCGGCCGCCGAGCGCACCGCCGCGGTCGAGGCCCGGATCGCCGAGTTCCGCGAACGCACCCGCCGGACCCGCATGGCCGTGGCCGCCGAGGCGGAGCACCGGTTCCGCCGCAAGGTGTCGTGGGGGGTGGTGTGCGGCGGGGAGCGCGCCCTCTTCACCCACGTGGCCGCCCCGGTGATGACCCGGCTGCGGCAGCCCGAGCGGCAGGTCCTGGACACCCTGATCGCCGGGGGCGTGGCCCGCAGCCGCAGCGACGCGCTCGCCTGGTGCGTCCGCCTGGTCCAGCGCCACACCGACGACTGGCTGACCGAGCTGAGCGCGTCCCTGGAGCACGTCCAGCGCGTCCGGGCCCGGGGACCGGACGCGGAGCAGACCGCAGACGAAGCAGACGAAGGCGAGGGCACGACGGACGCAGCCCCCTGACCGACGGCCCGTACCCGCCGGTAGGGTCGGTCGCGGCGCAGACTCGACGACGAGGGGCGGGAGGCCGGATGGCCAGGCACTGGGCGGACTTCCAGTACGAGATCTACCTCAACGGGATGTCCGGGACGGTCCCCCGGCTGCCCACCGACCTGACCCGGCTGGAGGGACTGGCCGAGCACCGGCTCGGCCCCGGCCCGGTCGGCTACGTGGCGGGCAGTGCGGGCGACGGCAGCACGGCCCGCGCGAACCGGGCCGCCCTGGAGCGCCGGCGGATCGTGCCGCGCATGCTGCGGGACGTCCACGAACGGGACCTGTCGGTGGAGGTGCTGGGCCGCCCGCTGCCCGCGCCGCTCGCCCTGGCCCCGGTCGGCGTGCTGTCGATCATGCACCCCGACGCCGAGCCGGCCGCCGCGCGGGCCGCCGCCGCGCACGGGGTGCCGTACGTGCTGTCCTCGGCGTCGAGCACGCCGATCGAGCAGGTCGCCGAGGCGATGGGCGACGCCGAGCGCTGGTTCCAGCTGTACTGGTCCAAGGACCGCGAGGTCACCCGCAGCTTCCTGGACCGGGCGAAGGCGGCCGGGTTCACGGTGCTGGTGGTCACGCTGGACACCCCGATGCTGGCGTGGCGGCCGCGCGACCTGGACCAGGCGTACCTGCCGTTCCTCCACGGGGTGGGGACGGCCAACTACTTCACCGACCCGGCGTTCCTCGCGGGGCTGGCCAAGCCGCCGCAGGAGGACCCGAACGCGGCCGTGCTGCGCTTCCTCGGCCTGTTCGCGGACCCGGGCAAGACCTGGCCGGACCTAGCGTTCCTGCGGGAGCACTGGGACGGGCCGATCGTGCTGAAGGGGATCCTGCACCCGGACGACGCCCGGGAGGCGGCCGACGCCGGGATGGACGGCGTGGTGGTGTCCAACCACGGCGGCCGGCAGGTCGCCGGGTCGGTCGCGGCCGCCGACGCGCTGCCCGGGGTGGCGCGGGCCGTCGGCGACCGGCTGGCCGTGCTGTTCGACAGCGGGGTGCGCACCGGCGACGACGTGGTCAAGGCGCTCGCCCTGGGCGCCCGGGCCGTCCTGCTGGGCCGCCCGTACGTGTACGGGCTGGCCCTGGACGGACAACGGGGCGTGGACCACGTGATCCGCTGCCTGCTGGCGGAGCTGGACCTCACGCTGGCCCTGTCCGGACACGCCACCCCGTCGACCGTGGGCACGGCCGACCTGGCGGCGGACCCGGGGTGACGGCCGCGGTCAGGCGTCGAGGCCGGTGCCGCTGACCGACGTCGAGCCGCGGCGCGCCGCCCCGACGTCGGTCAGCCACCGCCGGCCGGCGTCAGCGCGGCCGCCCGGGGGCGGACCCGGGTGACGGCCGCCGTCAGGCGTCGTGGCCGGGGGCGCGGGCCGGGCGGGCGGTCGGGCCCCCGGTGCCGCTGACCGACAGCGAGCCGCCGCGCGCCGCCCCCGCGTCGGTCTGCCAGCGCTGGCCCGGCGTGCCGTCGCGCACCGTGACCACCAGGTCGGCGCCGGCGTTCCGGCCGGCCGTGTCCAGGGCCAGGTCCTCGTCCCAGCGGGGGAGGAACTCGCCCTGCGCGGTCAGGTCGTAGCGGACGTCGTCGGTGCGCGCGTCGGTGCCCTCGGTGCACGCGCCGAGCAGCACGACGCCTGCGTCGGCGCGCGAGTCCACGCACAGGTGGGGCTCGGCGGCACTGCGCAGCTGCCCGTCGTCCTCGTACCGCCAGCGCTGGGCCGGGTTGGCGGAGCAGGCGGCCAGGGAGAGCGGGGCGCCGTCGCGCGGGGTGCCCTGGACGGCGAGGCAGAGGTCGGTGGCCGCGTTGCGCAGCCGGGTCTCCCCGGGCGCGGCGGGCAGCTCCGCGGAGCCGGGAACCGTACCGCCGCCGCTCGCGCTGGTGGAGGCCGCCGGGTCGGCGCCGCCGTCGTCGGACCACATGCCGGCGGCGAGCAGGGTGGTGAGCAGTCCGGCCGAGGCCAGACCGACGCCGGTGAGCAGGGTGCGCGACGAGCGGGCCGGCCCGGGCAGGCGGTCCAGCAGGCGCAGGGCGGCGCGGCGCGGGCGTCCGCCGCGGTGGCGGGCCGCGCCGCGCAGCCGCGCGGACTGCTGGCGGGAGCGGCCCGGCCGGGACTCGAGGTAGCGGCCGGCGCCCCAGCCGAGGACCGCCTCGGCGAGGAGCGCGCCGAGGCGTCCGTCGAAGTGGCCGAGCTGCTCGGCGGCGGCCCGGCAGTACCGGCAGGCGTCCAGGTGCCGGCGCACGTCGGGCAGGAGCTGGGCGCCGCGCCGCAGGGGGACGTCGAGGAGCCGGTTGTAGAAGCGGCAGTCCCTGCTGGGCGCGAGCTCGCGGTGGGCGCGGACCAGGCCCTCGCGGAGTTTGTCGCGGGCCTGGTCCAGGGCCGCGGCGGCGGTGTCGGCGTCCACGCCGAGCAGGGCGGCGGCCAGGCCCAGCGGCTCGGCCTCGACCTCCACGTGCCACAGCACGGCGCGGTCGACCGAGGGCAGGCCCTGGTAGGCGCGCTCAGCCAGGACCCGGTTCTCCGGGACGAGCGTCTTGGCCGCCCGCATCCCGCGCGCCCCGGACGGCTTGCCGAGGGCGGGCAGCACGCCCGATATCCGCCCGGTGCCGGACCAGAGCAGGACGGTGTCCCGCACGGTGACCAGCAGCCGGGGGCGCAGCGCGGTGCCCTGCTCGCCCAGCTTGAGCCGGTCGAAGACCTGGTGGAAGGCGGCCCCGGTGACCATGGCGGCGACGCTGCCGGAGGAGGCGAGGCAGATCACCGCGTAGTCGTGCACCGGCCGCCAGTGCCGGGCGATCAGCAGGGCGGTGGACTCGGCGACCTCCCCGTCCGGGCCGCCGCGCACTCCGGCGGCGAGCGACTCGTCGGACTCTCCGGAGTCCCCGCCGGGCGGCGGGTACGGGGGACGGGGAGGGCGGGGGGTGAGCACTGAGCGGTTCCTTCGGGGGGCGTGACCGGGTCGGCGTGGCGGGGAGCGCGGTCGCTCCGGGCGACGTGGGCCCCCGCTCGCAGACGGATGCCCCTGGTTCCCCGTGATGCACGGTGATCCCGGCCGTCACCCCCCGCACGGGTGTTTCACCCTCGCACACCTCACGAGCGCGCAACAAGGCACAAGAACAACTTCGGCCTTATTGAAAGAAAGTCGACAGGGCGGCTCAACTCGGACCCGCGGCCGAGGTGTTCGTTTCGTCCGCGCCCCGTGTGAACCCCGCGCACGCGCCGGGGCGCGTCGCACGCTCCCCGGGCCCGCGGGGCCGTAGTGCACTGGGAGTGGCCCTTCCTCGGAGGCCCCGCGCGGGACGGCGGCTCCCCCGCGCGACACCGGCCGCCGGCCTTGATCCTCCCGCCCTCGGCCGGCGGCCCCGGGGAGTCCGGTCCCTGGCGGCCGGGGTGCCGTGCGCCACCGGACGGCGCCTCAGATCTGCCAGGAGCGCAGCCGGTCGGCCGCGCCGTAGACGTCGGCCTTGCCGGACATCAGGTCACGGGCGAGGTCGACCAGCGCGCCGTAGGGCGGGTCGATGCCGACGCCGCTGACGAACATGTAGGCGACGGCGGTGGCACACGCGAAGCGGGCGTTCGCCGACGGCAGCGGCTTGAGGACGGCGAGGGTGTGCAGCAGGGCGGCGGCCCGCCAGGCGGGGTCGGAGTCCACGCCGAGCCGGGGCGGGTCGACCCGGTGCCGGGCGACGGCGGCGACCAGCGCCGAGAAGTCGTTGACGGTCGGCTGGTCCGGGAGGACCTCTTCGTGGCGCTGGAGCAGCCAGGGGACGTCGATGTGGATGACGGGGGTCATCGGTCAGGCGACCCGCCCCTCGCCCCGGACGGGCGACTCGTCGTCGGGGAACGCCGCCGCGAACTCGTCGGCGTGCGAGGCGAAGAAGCGCCGGAACGCCTCCGCCCCCTCCTGGAGCGCCCGGTGGCGCGCTATGTCGGCGGCGGCCGCCTCGCGCACGAGCGCCTTCATCGACGTACCGCGTTCCTTGGCGATCTGCCGCAGGTCCTCCAGCTCGCGGTCGCTGAATTCCACATTGAGGGCTGGCATGTCCTTCACGGTACCGCTCGGGTACTGACCCGTAAATAGCGCCAGGTCAGGGGCGTACCCGAGCGGTACCCAGGGGGGAGCCGGGTCAGCCCTGGTCGGCCGCGAAGGAGGCCATGCGGGCCAGGGCCGCGTTCCAGTTGATCGCGGTCTCGTTGGTCGACCAGGACTGGATGTCGTCGATGTAGCAGAACTGGCCGACGCAGCCGGTCAGTTTCGACTGGGCGTACGGGTCCTGGATGCTCGAGTTGGGCCCGCCGGCGAGGGTGCCGGACGGCGGGTTGGGCAGCGTCGGGTCGAGTTCGTGGGCGTACCAGCGGCTGTGCTGGTTGTGGGAGCTGACCTCGCCGTAGCCGGTGACGTAGGAGATGTTCAGGGCGTTGCGGCCGAGGACGTAGTCCATGCTCTGCAGTGCGCCGTCGCGGTACTTGTGCGCGCCGGTGATGTCGTAGGCACTGGCGATGACGACGGCGTTGTTGAGGACCTGGTGGCTGGAGCCCCAGTCGTAGCGGTTGCCGGCGGGCGCGTACGGCATGCCGTAGGGGTGGGCGGTCAGCGTGGCGAGGTAGGCGTCGGCGCCCCGGACCACCGAGCGGCGGACCTGGTCGCGGCCGGGCAGCCGGCTGGGCACGAGGGCGAGGTCGAGCCGGCCGGCGGCGGCCGTGCGGCCCCAGTCGAAGCCGGTCGGGCCGAAGACGTCGGCGGTGTGGACCGGGGAGGCGAGCACGTGGTCGGCGAACTGCCGCTCCCCCGTGGTCAGGTAGAGCTCGGCGGCGGCCCAGTAGAACTCGTCGGTGACGTCGGCGTCGTCGTAGGCGCCGCCGCCGGTGCCGTCGTTCGGGTCGGCGAGGAGGTCGGGGTGGGCGAGGGCGGCCTGCCAGGCCGTGCGGGCGGCCGTCAGCGCCCGCGCGGCGAACGCCTTGTCGTAGGGCCGGTACAGCCGCGCGGCCTGCGCGGCGGTCGCGGCGAGGTTGAGGGTCGCCGCCGTGGTCGGCGGGTGCAGCTCCCGCTTCTGCGGGTCCTGGCTCGGCAGCAGGGGCAGACCGGTCCACTGCTCGTCGTGCACCTTGTGGTGGGCCATCCCGGCCAGCGGCTGCCCGGCGGGCACCTGCATCCGCAGCAGGAACTCCAGCTCCCAGCGGGCCTCGTCGAGGACGTCCGGCACCTTGTTGCCGCTCTCGGGCAGCGCGAGGGTGCCGTCACCGAGGGCGGCCGGGTGTCCGGTGCGGGCCAGCAGCGACCGTTCGTAGGTGCTCAGCAGCTCCCAGGTGGCGATGCCGCCGTTCACGACGTACTTGCCGTGGTCGCCGGCGTCGTACCAGCCGCCGGTGACGTCGAGGGTGTAGTCGCACACGCCCGGCTGACAGGGGACGTGCGCGTCGCCCTGGTTGGGGGCGACGTCCAGGTGGCCGGCCGCGCGGCCGTAGCCGGGGCGCAGGTCGTCGCGGATCGCGATGCCGCTGCGCTGCGTGTAGTAGTACTTCACGGAGTCCAGCCGCAGGCGGCGGTAGGCCGCCGCGTCGATGTCGAAGGGGTGGCTGGTCCCGCCGTCGGCGACGAGGGTGTAACCGGTGCCGTGCCCGCGGTAGGAGCCGAAGTCGATCGAGTGGACGTTCTGCCCGGAGGAGGCGTCGACGCCGCGCGGCACGGTCAGGCCCCGGGCGACCGTGGCGCCCTTGGCGTCCCTGAGCTGCCAGGGCAGCCGGTCGGTGGCGTCGGTGACGAGGGTGGCGTTCTTCGGCCCGGCGGGCAGGTAGGCGACCTGGTTGACGCGCACCCGGGGCCCGGTGTCCGGCTCGTAGACCTCCGGGGGCACCCCGCCGAGCAGGGACACGTCGTCCACGCAGAACCGCCAGGCGTCGGTGCTGCCGCCGACCTGGAAGGCGACCTGTCCCTGGGTGGTGTCGACGGGCGCGGTGAAGGTGTAGGAGTACGAGCCGTCGGCCTCGGTGAGCACCGGGCTCGCCTCCTGCCAGGTGTCGTACGGCGACACGGCCAGGCCCACGATCGCGCGCACGACGTGCCCCTCGGGGACACCGGCGGCGTGGAAGGAGAACCGGTACGTCTCCCCCTTCACCAGCGTGATGTCGTTCTGGCCGATCGCGGAGTCCCAGCGGTTGGTGGTGCCGCCGGGCACGTCGGCGCAGAGCCGGCCGTCGCTCAGGCCCGCGGTGACGTTGCTGGTCCACCAGGGGTCGCTGGTGGTGTCGAAGGTGCCGTTCCTGACCTGCTCGGCCTCCTCGGCACCGGCCTGCTGGACGGGCAGCGCGGTGAGCGCCGTGCCCAGCAGGGCGGTGAGGGTCAGCAAGGCCGTCGTACGTCGTTTCACGTCTGGGCTCCTCGGGGCGTGCGGGTGCGCCAGGTGCGTGGGAGCGCTCCCAAAATTCGGACGCGAGACATGCTTGCTGCGCTCATGACACCCCGTCAACGGTCGCGACAGGACGGATTTTCCGACCGGGCCGACCGGGCTCCCCTCGGCCGGAAATCGCCCTTGACCCCGGACGGGCCGGGCGTCCGGCGGCACAGGGGGTTCCGGTCCGCGCCCGGGCGGGACGCACTACGCTGGGACCAGGTGCGCGTCTGCTCACTGTGAGTGTCCGCGATGGAGTGGCGAGGATGAGCCCGGTCTACCCGTTCGACGAAGCCGCGACGGCCCGGGTCGTCGTCGGTGACGACGGCACCCTGGTGGACTGGGGCCCGGGCGCCCGCGCGCTGCTCGGCTGGGAGCCGCGGGACGTCGTCGGCTCCCCCGCCGCCCGGCTGCTGGCCGACGGGGCGCCCGCCGCACCCACGGGCTCCCGCTGGTCCGGGACGCTCACTTTGCGCCACCGGGAGGGCCACCCGGTCGCGGTGTGGCTGCTCGCCCACCACCGGCGGTCCGACGACGGCGGGCCGGGCCACTGGCTGGTGGTCGCCCCGCTGCCCGGGCCCCCCTCCTCCCTCGACGCGCTCCTCGCCGTGGAGGGACCCCTCCAGTCACCCTGCGCGATCGCCGTCTACGACGACCGGCTGCGCCTGACCCACCTCAACGACGCCATGGCCGAACTCCTCGGGTTGCCCGCCGAGCACATCCGCGGGCTGCGGCCGTCCGAGATCGGCGGGAAGCCGCAGAGCGAGGCGCTGGAGCACGACATGCTGCGCGTCCTCACCACCGGCCGCGCCGAGGACGTGCAGACCCGTCTGCACACCGGCGGCGAGGACCGCGCGCACGCCTGGCTGGCCCGGCTGGCGCCCGTCACCGACGACGCGGGCCGGGTGCGCGGCGTGACCATGGCCGCGCACGACTTCACCGAGCACCACCGGGCCCGCGAACGCCTCCAGCTGGTCAACGAGGCGAGCGTGCGCATCGGCACCACGCTCGACGTGGCCCGCACCGCGCAGGAGCTGGCCGACGTGTGCGTGCCCGCCCTCGCCGACTTCGTCAGCGTCGACCTGCTCGACCCGCGCGGCGGCGAACCGCCGGCCCCGCTCACCGCCTCGCTGAGCCTGCGCCGGGCCGCGCACCAGTCGGTGAACCCGGGCGTGCCCGAGGCCCTCGCCGAGCCCGGCGAGGTGCTGACGTACCCGGCGGGATCGCCGCAGGCCGACTCGCTGACCAGCGGGCGCACCGTCGCGGTGACGCTGCCCGACCCGGACATGGAGCAGTGGCTGGCCGTGGACACCGCGCGCCGCGACCGGATGCGGGCGTTCGGCATCCACTCCAGCATGGCGGTGCCGCTGCGGGCCCGCGGGGTGACCCTCGGGGTGGCCGTGCTGCGACGGTTCCGGCGGCCGGAGCCGTTCAGCCCGGACGACGTGCTGCTCGCCGAGGAGGTCACCGCGCGCGCCGCCGTCTGCGTGGACAACGCGCGCCGCTTCTCCCGGGAGCGGGAGACCGCCCTCGCCCTCCAGCGCAGCCTGCTCCCCCGCTCGCTGCCGCGCACCGCCGCCGTGGACGCGGCCTCCCGCTACCTGCCGGCCGCGCGGGCCGGGGTCGGCGGCGACTGGTTCGACGTGATCCCGCTGTCCGGGATGCGGGTGGCGATGGTGGTGGGCGACGTCGTCGGGCACGGCATCCAGGCGTCGGCCACGATGGGCCGGCTGCGTACCGCGGTGCGCACCCTGGCCGACATCGACCTGGCGCCCGACGAACTGCTCACCCACCTCGACGACCTGGTGGTGCGGCTGTCGGAGGAGGCGGGCGGCGAGGGCAGCCCCGGCGAGGTCGGGGCGAGTTGTCTGTACGCGGTGTACGACCCGGTGTCGCGCCGCTGCACGCTGGCCCGGGCCGGTCATCCGGCGCCCCTGATGCTGCCGCCCGGCGGCGCGGCCCGGACCGTCGAGCTGCCGCCCGGCCCCGCGCTGGGGCTGGGCGGGCTGCCGTTCGAGTCGGCCGAACTGTACCTGTCCGAGGGCAGCGTGCTCGCCTTCTACACCGACGGGCTGACCGAGTCCCGGCAGCGCGACCTGGACGCGGCCCGCGACGACCTGTGCGCGGCGCTGGCCGCGCCGTCCGGCTCCCTCGACGAGACCTGCGACCGCATCCTGCACGGGCTGCTGCCGGCCGGGGGCGCCGCCGACGACGTGGCACTGCTGCTGGCCCGCACCCGCGGTCTGCCCGCCTCCCAGGTCGCCACCTGGGACATCCCGGCCGACCCGGCGCTGGTCGCGCCCATCCGCAAGCAGGTCCTCGCCCAGCTCGACACCTGGGGCCTGGGCGCGGTGTCGTTCACCACCGAGCTGGTGGTCAGCGAGCTGGTCACCAACGCCATCCGGTACGGCTCCCACCCGATCCGGCTGCGGCTCATCCACGACGCGGCCACGCTGATCTGCGAGGTGTCCGACACCAGCCATACGGCGCCGCACCTGCGCCGCGCCAAGACGTGGGACGAGGGCGGCCGCGGGCTGCTGCTGGTCGCGCAGCTCACCCAGCGGTGGGGCAGCCGGCACACCGCCGACGGCAAGACGATCTGGGCGGAGCTCGCCCTGGTCGAGGAGGAGTGACCCGCCCGGCGCCCGGGCACCCGCCGTCCGAGGGACCGCTTCGGACCACCGGGAAGGGTGGGATGACATGGTGCACGGTCGCCCCCGTCTGCTCGTCGTGAGCGCCCTGGCGGTGCTGGGTCTGGTGAGCGGCTGCGGCAGCGGCTCCGGCGCCGCCCCGGCGCCCGGCGGGAGCGGGACGTCCGCGGCGCCCGGCACCTCGGCGTCCGCCCCGGGTCCGTCGCCGTCCGCGCCCGCCCCCGGGAGCACCACGACCGCCACGGCGTCCGTCCCGGAGCGCGGCGCCTCGGCCGCGGTGCCGTCCGGCACCCGCTGCCACACCTCCGAGCTGCGCGCCTCCGTCGGCCGCAACGACCCGGGGGCCGGTCAGGAGAACTTCCCGGTCGTGCTCACCAACGCCTCCACCCGCACCTGCACGGTGTACGGCCATCCCGGCGCCGCCTTCCTCGACGCGTCGGGGCGGCAGCTGGGCGCCGACCCCGAGCGCAGCACCGCCACCCGGCCGGTGCGGGTCACGCTCGCCCCCGGCCGCAGCGCCTGGGCCGGGCTGAGCTTCTCCAACCCCGAGGTGAGCGGTGCCCGGGCGGCGACCCCGGTGACGCTGCTGGTGACCCCGCCCGACGAGCACGACCCGCTGCGGGTGCGGTGGACGGGCGGCGCGGTGCCGGTGTCGGGCAACGCCTCCACCGTGCGGCTGACGGCGCTCGCGGCGGGGACCGGGCCGTGACGGCGCGGTGCCGGGTGTGGCCGGGCCGACGCGGTGAGGACGGCGCGGGCGGGCACGTGAGCGTGGACGGGCGATCACGCGGGTGAGTGATTGAGCGATTGAGCGATTCTTACCGTGGCCTGTTTTGATGTGGGGCCCCGTCCGACCGATCGTGCTCCCGAGGATCCGCTCTGAACGCCCCGCTCGCCGAAACCCTGTCCGTCGCCCTGCTCGCCGCTTCGCTGGTGTGGGCCGTTCTGCGCCCCCAGGGACGCCCGGAGGCGCTGGTCGCGGTCCCGGCCGCCGCCGTGGTGCTGGCGGCCGGGGCGATCTCCCCGCAGCACGCCCTCGCGGAGGCCGAGCGGCTGGGGCCGGTGATCGGCTTCCTGGCCGCCGTCCTGGTGCTCGCCCACTTCTGCGCCGTCGACGGGCTCTTCACGGCCTGCGGGGCGTGGATGGCCCGGCGGGCGGCGGGGCGCCCCCGGCGGCTGCTGACGGCGGTGTTCGTGCTGGCCTCGGTGATCACGGCGGTGCTCAGCCTGGACGCCACGGTCGTCCTGCTCACCCCGGTCGTCCTCGCCACCGCGGCCCGCATGGGCGTGCGGGCCAAGCCGCACCTGTACGCGTGCGCCCACCTGTCGAACACGGCCTCGCTGCTGCTGCCGGTGTCGAACCTCACCAACCTGCTGGCGTTCACGGCGAGCGGGCTGAGCTTCACCCGCTTCGCGGCGCTGATGACGGCGCCCTGGGTGGTCGCCGTGGGCGCCGAGTACCTGGTGTTCCGCCGCTTCTTCGCCGCCGACCTGCCGGCGGCCGAGCCCGAGCCGGACACCGGCCCCGCACCCCGGGTGCCGCTGTTCGCCCTGATCACCGTGGCCTGCACGCTCGCCGGGTTCGTGGTGGCGTCGGCCGCCGGGGTGGAACCGGCCTGGGCGGCGTTCGCCGGGGCGCTCGTCCTCGCCGTACGGGCCGTGCTGCGGCGGCAGGCGGGGCCCGTGGAGGTCGTGCGGGCCGCGGCGCCGGGGTTCCTGGCGTTCGTGCTGGCGCTCGGCGTCGTGGTGCGGGCGGTCGTCGACAACGGTCTCGCCGGAGCCCTGCGGCAGGTGCTGCCGGAGGGCTCGGGGCTGCTCACCCTGTGCGCGGTCGCCGCCCTGGCCGCCCTCCTGGCGAACCTGATCAACAACCTGCCCGCGGTACTGGTCCTGGTGCCCCTCACCGCCCCGGCCGGCCCCGGGGTGGTCCTGGCCGTGCTGCTGGGCGTGAACATCGGCCCGAACCTGACGTACGCCGGGTCGCTGGCGACCCTGCTGTGGCGGCGCGTGGTGCACGCGCAGGCGGACGTCTCCGACCACGCCCAGGTGGGTGAGTTCACCCGGCTCGGCCTGCTCACGGTGCCCGCGTCCCTGGGCGCGGCGGTGCTGGCGCTGTGGGGGTCGCTCCAGTTGCTGGGCACCTGACGGGTCGCTCCAGCTGCTGAGGACCTGACGGGGGCACGGGTCAGCGACGCCCGTACCCGCTGCCTCCGCGGTCGTAGCCGTCGTGGCCGCCGTAGCCGCCCGGTCCGTCGTGCCGGCCGTCGGGGCCGCGGTCGCCCCACGAGCAGGCGTACCAGGTGGCGTACGAGCAGCTCGGTGTGGCGGACGCCGACGGGGCGGGCGTGCGGGCCGGCGGGGTGGTGCTCCGGGCGGGGGCCGGGGGCCGGGCCGCCTCCGGGGTCGGGGACGCGCTCGGGCCGGTGCCGCCGTCGGCGCCCCAGCCGACGGTCTGCAGCTGCGGGTCGGGCCGGGAGGTGTCGATCACCCAGCGCTGGACGGCGCTGTCGGCGCGGTTCTTGGCCACGAGGGTGCCGGAGCCGTCGGTGGCGGCGGGGGTCAGGGCGAGGTCCTGGTTCCAGCGCGGGACCAGGGTGCCCTGGAGGGTGAAGTCGTGGCGCAGGGCGCGGGCGTCGGCGCCGGTGCTCGCGCACGGGGTGAGCCGCACGGAGTAGCCCAGGCGGGAGTCGAGGCAGAGGGAGGGGTCGGCGCCGTTGCGCAGCAGCCCGTCGGGCTCGTAGGCCCACTGCTGTCCGGCGGCCGAGGAGCAGGGGGCGAGACCGGTCTCGGCGCCCCTCACCGCCTTCCCGCCGAGGATCCCGACGCACAGTCCGGAGGCGACGTTGTGCAGCCGGCCGCGCAGGGTGCCCGCCGCGGACTCACCCGCGCCCACCCAGGAGGGCCCGGCCGTGCCGGTGCCGGTCCCGGCGGAGGAGTCCGGGCCGGGGCCGCGACCGGCGCCGTCGTCGGTGCCGAGGAGGGACCACACCACCAGGGGCAGCGCGATCAGGCCGGTGACGGTGAGCGCGGCGACCGCGAGGTGCCGGCGGCGGGCGCGGCGGGCCGCCTTGCGCACCGAGCGGGGACGGGGCGGGGGCGCGGTGCTTCCGGCGCTTCGCGTGCGCCCGGTCACCGCGGTGGGTGCGGCGAGCCCGGTGGTGAACGCCTCCCCCGCGGGCGGTGCCGGGTCCTGCGCGGCGGCGTGCGGGGGCGCGGGGGTCCCGGAGGCCACGGGGTCGTCGGGCTGCGGCTCGGGGAGGGTGATGCGCGAGGTGAGGTAGGCGCGGGCACCCCAGCCGAGCACGCCCTCGGCGAGGGCGAGGCCGAGCCCGTCGGCGCAGTGGCGCAACTGGTCGGCGGTGTGCGCGCAGTGGCGGCAGTGCCGGAGGTGGGCGCTCAGGTCGGGGTCGACGTCGGCGCCGCCGCGCCGGCAGGTGACGTCGAGCAGCCGGTGGTAGCGGTGGCAGTCCTCGTCGACGGCGAGTTCGCGGTGGAGCTGGAGGCACTCCTCGCGCAGTCGCTCGCGGGACCGGCGCAGTTCGACCAGGGCGCCCTCGTCGTCGAGGCCGAGCAGGGCGGCGGGCACGGACGTCGGTTCCGCCTCCACCTCGGTGTGCCAGAGCAGGCAGCGGGCCGTCTGGGGCAGCCGCTGGTAGGCGCGGGAGAGCAGGCGGCGGTTGAGCGGCGGCAGGAGCCGCGCGGCCAGGCGCTCGCCGTCGCCGTCGGCGGCGCGCAGATCGGGGTGGAGGAGTTCGCGGCGGCCGTCGCCGTCCCATTCGGCGGCGATGCGCCGCACGGTGACCAGCAGGTGGGGGCGCCAGGCGGCGGTGGGGCCGTCCTGGCGCATCGACTCGCCGAAGACGCGGGTGAAGGCGGCCGTGGTGAGCATGCCGGCCGCGCGCTCGCCGTCCGTGCACAGCCGGGCGTAGGCGAAGGCCGCCTCCCAGTGCCGGTCGAGGAGTTCACCGACGGGGTGCACCGCGGGTGACGCACCGGTCCAGTTCTTGAGTTCGGCACTCAGCTGTTCGTCCGTCGCGGCGAAGCGGCGTGCCGAAGTCGTGGAAACCGACAGACCGGCGTCTTTCACGAGTGCATTCCTCCTGGGGGCACGTGTCAGAAAGTCCATACCAAGCGGTATGGCAACCCGCCGGTGAACCGCCGGGTTTTCTCGCACAGGGTTCGGCTTCTCGAACGTCCGCCAGGGGCAGCTCTGGTGAAGCGTGGGGGGTGGACGGGAGCGGCCTTCGCGCACAGGGGAGCGGACCTCGTTTGCCCGTGCGCCGACACGCACACCTTGGCACAGCCGCGGGATCAGGAACAAGCGATTCCACGGTTTTGCGTGAAGGGTGCGGTCGCCGCATTATTGACAGTTGTTCAATTCGCTCGGGTATTCGAGGACGCGCGCGTTATTGGTGTCCCTTTCGCGACGTGACCGGTGTCCGCATTCCACGCAATGGGGTGTTTCAGTGACCGGCGACGGGGTGCGGGGCGTAGGGCCGCTCCAGTTCTTCCCGTTCCTTTTCGGTCAGTTCCAGTTCCACGGCGGCCACCGCGTCCTCGAGGTGTCCGGGCTTCGAGGCGCCGACGATCGGGGCGGTCACGGTGTCCTGGTGCAGCAGCCAGGCGAGGGCCACTTGGGCGCGCGGGACGCCGCGCTCGGCGGCGATGCGGCCGACCGCCTCGACGACGGCGCGGTCGCCCTCCTGGTAGAGGCCGCTGCCGAAGGCGTCCGTCGTGCTGCGGCCGGTGACGGTGCCCCAGTCACGGGTGAGCCGTCCCCGGGCGAGCGGGCTCCACGGCAGCACCCCGACGCCCTGGTCGGCGCAGAGCGGCAGCATCTCGCGCTCCTCCTCGCGGTAGAGGAGGTTGTAGTGGTTCTGCATGGAGACGAACGTGGTCCAGCCGTGCCGTTCGGCGGTGTACTGGGCCTTGGAGAACTGCCAGGCGTACATCGAACTCGCCCCGATGTAGCGGACCTTGCCCGCCTTCACCAGGTCGTGCAGGGCCTCCATGGTCTCCTCGACCGGGGTGTGCGGGTCCCAGCGGTGGATTTGGTAGAGGTCCACGTAGTCGGTGCCCAGGCGGCGCAGGCTGTGGTCGATCTCGGTCATGATCGCCTTGCGGGAGAGCCCGGCGCCGTTGGGCCCCGGCCGCATCCTCCCGTGCACCTTCGTGGCGAGCACGACGTCGTCGCGGCGGGCGAAGTCGCGCAGCGCCCGCCCGACGATCTCCTCGCTGGTGCCGTCGGAGTAGACGTTGGCGGTGTCGAAGAAGGTGACGCCCGCCTCCAGCGCCTGCCGGATCAGCGGGCGCGAGGCGTCCTCGTCCAGGGTCCACTCGTGCGTGCCCCGGTCCGGCACGCCGTAGGTCATGCAGCCCAGGCAGATCCGCGACACGTCGAGACCCGTCGTGCCGAGCTTCACGTACTCCATCGTTCCTGCTCCCCGCGGTCGGTGGCGGTACCGGTCCGGAGCCTACGTCGTGTCCTGACGGTCAGGGGCGGTCCTCCAGCAGGTCGAGCGCCCGCTCCCAGCCGAACCGCGGGCGGCCGCCGTCCTCCCCCGCGTGCCCGCCGTACGGGTCGGCGAACCGCACGCCCATCCCCCGCAGCCGGGCCACGCTCTCCCGGTACGCGGGGTGCGCGGCCAGGGCGTCGGCCACGCAGGGCAGGACGGCCATCGGCACCCCGAGCCCGGCCACCTCGCACAGCGTGCCCAGGGCGAGGGTGTCGGCCATCCCGGCGGCCCACTTGTTGACGGTGTTGAAGGTCGCCGGGGCGACCACGAGCGCGTCGGGTGCGGGGAAGGGCCGCGGTTCACCGGGGCGCCGCCAGGCCGAGCGCAGGGGACGGCCCGTCTGCGCGCGCACCGCCTCGGTGTCGAAGAAGCCGTTCATGGCGAGCGGGGTCGCGATGACGCCGACCTCCCAGCCCCGCTCCTGCGCGGCGGTGATCAACGTGCCGACGTCGGTGGCGACCCCGGCGGCACAGACGACGACGTACAGGAACGGACTGCGGTCGGATGCGGTCATCCGTGCAGCCTAAGGGGACCGTGTGACCCCGGAGGCGGACACTCCTCAGGCGCCGGAGCGGGGGCGCACGCGGGTGCGGCGGCGCTCGTGGGCGTAGCGGCGGGCCAGTGCGTGGAAGGCCTCCTTGGGCTCCCAGTGCCAGTCGGACGCCGGGTCGCCCGGGCGGTCCTGGACGGTCCTGGTGAGCGCGTAGCTGCCCAGGTCGAGGTCGTGGCGCGGGTCGTCGGGGCGGTGCGGGCTGTCAGGGGTGACGAACTCGAAGGCCATCGCCGCGTAGAGGTCCATCGAGGAGAACACGTCGACCAGGTCGGCGACGTAGGCGGCCTGGGTGCGCTCGCTGCGCACGAGTCCGGCCCTGACCTCCCCCGTCTCCGGGTCGACGACGTCCCAGCCCATCCCGCCGGCCTCGGGTGCGCCGACGTAGGCGCAGGTGCCGAACTCGGTGATCGCCAGCGGCTTGCCCCAGCGCAGGTACCGGCGCAGCTCACGGCGGTGCGCGGCGTGGTCGCGGAAGGCGGAGTAGTAGTCGATGCCCACCACGTCGAACAGCCGCCAGTCGACCTCGTCGTCCTGGGCGGCGGCGTACCCGAGCCGGCCGTGGAACACCGAGCGGCCGACGGCCGCCGCCCGGGCGGTGAACGCGTCCAGCCGGCGCTGCACCGCGACCGGGTCCACGTGGCCCTCCAGCAGGTTGCGCACCCGCTCCAGGACCGTGGCGCCGGGCACGATCCCCGGCACGAACAGCCAGAACTCGCAGCCCACGCTGAGGTCCACGCTCGCGCCCTGGCGGCGCAGGCGTTCGGCGAACCGCCCGGTCTCGGCGAGGTGGTCCAGGATGTCGCGCTGCGGCAGGTCGGCCGGCGTCGGCTGGAGCCAGACGTGCAGCCCCCGTTCGGCGGCCTCGGCGGCGGTGGCCGTCAGGCGGGCCACGCCGTCGCCCGTGACGTCGACGGTGTCGGCGTGCAGGGCGTCGCGGATCACGCGGAGGTCCGCGCGCATCCGTTCCGCGCTGAAGCCGGTGGCCGGCGTCCCGCCCGCGCCGACGGTGTACACGACTCCCCGGTGGCGCAGCCCGCGCCGCGGCCCGCCCGCTGCGCCCTCGGTGACCCCGGCCTCCGCGGCCCGCGCGGCCCGGCCGGTGGGCAGCAGCGCCGCCGACACTCCGACGGCCGCCGCTCCGGCGAGGAACCGTGCCCTGCTCGTCCCGTTGCTCTTCTCCATGCCGTCACTGTCCCGGGGCGGCGCGCCCGGTGCCGTCGCCCGAAGGTCCACGGCACCGCGACCAAGGGATGACGTCCCGCGCCGAAAGCCGCCCGGGAGTGCGTGTCGGTACGGGATCATGACGGAACCCGGTGCGGATGATCCGTAGCCGTACCAGTGTTGACGCACGGTGCGAGTCAGTCCGCGAGGCGAGGAAAGGACACACCATGCCCCTCGAAGGCGAGTACGAGCCGAGCCCCGAGCAGTGGGTGCGCGACCAGGTGGAGCTGTACGAGAGCTCCGGCGGCACCAAGGGGACGACGCTGCGGGACACGGGGCTGCCGGTGATCGTGCTGACGACCCGGGGAGCCAGGAGCGGCAAGATCCGCAAGACGCCGCTGATGCGGGTGGAGCACGAGGGCCGGTACGCGGTCGTCGCCTCCCAGGGCGGCGCGCCGAAGCACCCGGTCTGGTACCACAACATCAAGGCCGACCCGCACGTCGAGCTGCAGGACGGGCCCGACCGGCGGGACTACCGGGCCCGTGAGGTGACGGGCGCGGAGAAGGCCGAGTGGTGGGAGCGGGCCGTCGCGGCCTACCCGCCGTACGCCGACTACCAGACGAAGACAGACCGGGAGATCCCGGTGTTCGTGCTGGAGCCGCTGTCGGCGTGATGCGCCGGGGTCCACGGCGGGGGTGGCCGGGGAAGACCCGCCCGCACCCCCGCTGAGGACGGCCGGGGACGTCTCGGACGGGCCCAGGAAGTCTTGGGCGAGCCGAGGAAGTCTCGGGCAGGCCGAGGAAGTCTCGGGCAGGCCGGGGAAGTTCGTGCCCGGGGCGCATGAAGGACCGCGTCCCGGGCACGCGGAGGTCAGGCCCCGCCGCGCTCCCCCGTCGCGGCGGGGCTTTCGTGCGTCTCCCGCCCGCCGCGGTCGGTGACGTCGAGGAAGATCTCCCCCGCGTCGGGGACCGCCTCGGCGACGGAGCGCTTGATGCGGTCGGCGACCTCCTCGACCTGTTCGCTGTCCAGGCCGGGCACGAGGTCGATGCGGGCCGCGACCAGGATCGAGTCCAGGCCCGTCTTCATGGTGAACAGCGCCTCGACGCTGTCGATCTCCGGCTGCGAAGCCAGCAGTTCCCGGATGCGGTCGCTGGCCTCGGGGTCGGCCGCCTCGCCGATCAGCTGGTCGCGGGCCTCGCGGCCCAGGCGGTAGGCGACGTAGACGAGCAGCGCGCCGATCGCGATCGAGGCGGACGCCTCCCAGACGACCTGCCCGGTCACCATGTGCAGCACCATGCCGACGGCCGCGAAGGTGACGCCGAGCACCGCGGTGCCGTCCTCCGCGACGACCGTGCGCAGCGCGGGGTCGCGCAGTCCCGCCTTGCCGCCCTGGCGGTGGACCTGCTGCAGGGCGCGGAAGAGCGAGGCGCCCTCGGCGAGGAAGGCGACGCCGAGGACGATCAGGCCGGCGATGTAGCCGCTCAGCTCCTCGTCGGCGCCGTTCCTGAGCGCCTCGACGCCCTGGAAGACGGAGAAGCAGCCGCCCATGACGAAGATGCCGACGGCGGCGAGCAGCGACCAGAAGAAGCGCTCCTTGCCGTAGCCGAAGGGGTGGCGGCGGTCGGCCGGGCGCCTGCTGCGCCGCAGGGCGGCCAGCAGGAAGACCTCGTTCAGGCTGTCCGCCACGGAGTGCGCGGCCTCCGACAGCAGGGCCGGCGAGCCGGCGAGGAGACCGCCCACGGCCTTGGCGGCCGCGATGATCAGGTTGGCGGCGAGCGCCACCAGTACGGTGACGCGTGTCCGGCGGTCCGCTGCCTCCTCGGTGTGTTCTTCCTTCGGACTGTCCGTCTGTGTCTGCGTCTGCGTCGCTGTCCCGGTCACCCTGGGCGATTGCCCCGGCCGGTTCCGCTCACACCGTGCCGTCGGGCGAAAACGGGGAACGCGTAGCGCGAACGGGGAACGCGGAGCACAGGAGACGCACGAGGCATCGGGAGGCGGCATGAGCGGTGGGGGCGACGGCAACCAGGCGTACGGCCACCGGGCGTTCAAGCGGTCCCGCAGCCACTTCACGGACCGGATCACCGCGGACGGCCGGGACGGCTGGCCGGTGGAGGCCGGGCGCTACCGACTGGTGGTGAGCCGGGCCTGCCCCTGGGCCAGCCGGGCGGTGATCTCCCGGCGGCTGCTCGGACTGGAGGACGCGCTCTCCCTCGCCGTCGCCGACCCCGTCCAGGACGACCGCAGCTGGCGGTTCACCCTGGACCCGGGCGGCCGCGACCCGGTGCTCGGCATCCGCTACCTGGCCGAGGCCTACGAACGGCGCGAGCCGGGCCACCCCGGCGGGGTGAGCGTGCCGGCGGTCGTCGACGTGCCGAGCGGCCGGCTGGTCACCAACGACTACCAGCAGCTCACCCTGGACCTCGCCACCGAGTGGACGGCGCTGCACCGGCCGGGTGCGCCGGACCTGTATCCGGAGAAGCTGCGCGACGAGATCGACGCGGTGATGGCCGACGTGTACGAGGACCTGAACAACGGGGTGTACCGGGCCGGGTTCGCACACGAGCAGGCGGGGTACGAGGCGGCGTGCACGGGCGTCTTCCGGCGCTTGGAGCTGCTGTCGGAGCGACTGGCCGGGCAGCGGTACCTGGTGGGTGACACGATCACCGAGGCGGACATCCGGCTGTTCACCACACTGGTCCGTTTCGACGCGGTCTATCACGGTCACTTCAAGTGCAACCGCTGGAAGCTGACGGAGGACCCGGTGCTGTGGGCGTACGCGCGTGACCTGTTCCAGACGCCCGGCTTCGGCGACACCGTCGACTTCGACCAGGTCAAGCGGCACTACTACCAGGTCCACACCGGCATCAACCCGACCCGGATCGTGCCCCTCGGCCCGGACCTGTCCGGCTGGCTCACCCCGCACCGCCGGGAGGAGCTCGACGGGCGGCCGTTCGGCGACGGGACCCCGCCCGGGCCGGTGCCCGCGGGCGAGGAGGTCCCGGCGCGGGGACGGCCCTGACCGATCGACACACGTACACACACAGGAGGCGCACGTGGCCAAGAAGAAGCGGAAACTCCCCCTCGTCTACCAGCCCGTCGGATTCGTGTTCAGCTGGGCGAGCGGTGCCCTGGCGGGATACGCCTTCCAGCAGGTGTGGAAGGCCGTCCGGCACGAGGACGACGCTCCGGACGCGCTGGACCGCGAACGCGGCTGGGGTGAGATCCTGCTGGCCGCGGCGATCCAGGGCGCGATCTTCGCGGCGGTCCGCAGCGCGGCCGACCGCACCGGCGCGAAGGCGATCGAGCGGTCCACCGGGACGTGGCCGGCGAAGGACAAGAAGGGCCGCGACTGAGCGGCGGGCCGTCACGGGCCGGCGGCGCCGGCCGGTACGACGTCGAGAGGGGCTGGGCCGTGCGGCCCAGCCCCTCTCGTCTGCTGCCCTCGCCGTGCCCCGCTCGAGTGCGTCGTGCGGTCAGCCCTGCTTGGGTGCCGGTGCCGGTACCTTGCGCAGGGTGAAGGAGTGGCCCGCCGGGTCGGAGCAGGCGCGCTCCTCGTACGGGCCGGGGGCGGACTTGGCCTCCAGGGGGCGGCCGCCCAGGGACACCACCCTGCGCTCCGCCTCGTCGAGGTCCGTGACCACGAAGTCCAGGTGCGCCTGGAGCGAGTTCTCCGGGCGCGGCCAGCTCGGCGGGGTCGCGTTGACGTCCCGGCGCAGGGCGAGCCGGGTGCCGCCCGCGCCGGTGATCTCCACCCGGTTGGCGTTGACGTAGGTCTCCTCGCCGTCCAGCAGCGCCTTGTAGAACTCCGCGAGCTGCTCGGGCTCCGCGCAGTCGAGCACGACGACGCCCGCTTCCACCAGTGCCATGACTCCTCCGTGTCTCCGGTCGGACCCTTCTGATACCCCGGATTCAGGCCCCCACCGGCCGCCGCCGGGCCCCGCCGTGCGCCTCGGCGGCCGTCCGGCGGTCAGGCTCCGTGGCGCAGTCCCGCGACCAGGAGGGCCGCCAGGCGGCGCGCGTCGTAACGGGCGTCGCTGTCGGCGCCGATGCAGAGGTTGCCGACGCCGCGCATGAGCGCGTAGGGCTCGATGTCGGCACGGATCTCGCCCGCGTCGGCCGCGGCGTCGAGCAGTTGTCCGCACACCGGCACCAGGCGGTCGAGGAAGTAGGCGTGCAGCGTGTCGAAGCCCGCGTCCGGCTGGAGGACGGCGGCCAGTCCGTGCTTGGTGACCAGGAAGTCGACGAACAGGTCGATCCACCGCTCCAGGGCGGTGTGCGGGCCGGGGCCCTCGGCCAGCAGGCGCGGGCCGGCCTCGGCGCACGCGTCCACCTGGTGCCGGTAGACGGCCACGATGAGGTCCGCGCGGGTGGGGAAGTGCCGGTAGATCGTGCCCACGCCGACCCCGGCCCGCGCCGCGATCTCGCGCACGGGCGCGTCGACGCCCTGTACGACGAAGACCGCGGCGGCCGCGTCCAGCAGGTTCGCCTTGTTGCGCCGCGCGTCCTTGCGCCGGCTGACCGGCTCCGCTCCCTGGTCGCCGTCGTGCACCGCGCCGCTCCTCTCCTGTTTCCGGGTCATGGCATGCACCGGACCTGCGTCGTTGGCAAAACGGAACGATGTTCCGTATCGTCGTAACGGAACGCGGTTCCGCTTGCTCATGATGCCAGAGCGCGCGCCCCGCGACCACGCCCCGCGCTGCCGCCGCTCCCCGCGGCGGCCGCCTTCCCTCGCAGTGGAGGAACCAGGTCATGCAGTACCGCACCTTGGGCCGCACCGGTGTGCAGGTCAGCTCGCTGGCGCTCGGCGCCATGAACTTCGGCCGGATCGGCCGCACCACCCAGGAGGAGGCCACCGCGCTCGTCGACGCGGCCCTGGAGGCGGGGATCAACCTCATCGACACCGCCGACATGTACGGCGCGGGCGAGTCGGAGGAGATGGTCGGCAAGGCCCTCGCCGGCCGCCGCGACGACGTCGTCCTCGCCACCAAGGCCGGCATGCCGATGGGCGACGACCCCAACCACCGCGGCAGCTCGCGCCGTTGGCTGGTCCGGGCGCTGGACGACAGCCTGCGCCGCCTCGGCGTCGACCACGTGGACCTCTACCAGATCCACCGCTGGGACCCGGCCACCGGCGACGAGGAGACGCTGTCGGCCCTCACCGACCTGCAACGGGCCGGGAAGATCCGGGCGTTCGGCTCCTCCACCTTCCCCGCCCACCGCATCGTCCAGGCCCAGTGGGCCGCCCGCGAGCACCACCTGGGCCGGTACGTCACCGAACAGCCCAGCTACTCCGTCCTCCAGCGCGGGGTCGAGGCCCACGTCCTGCCGGTGGCCGAGGAGTACGGGCTCGGGGTGCTGGTGTGGAGCCCGCTGGCCTCGGGGTGGCTGTCGGGCGCGATCCGCCGGGGCCGGGACATCGCCACCCACCGCGCGGGCTTCCTGCCGGACCGCTTCGACCTGTCGGTGCCCGCCAACCGGGCCCGGCTGGACGCCGTCGAGCGGCTGGCGGGGATCGCCGAGGAGGCGGGGCTGACCCTGATCCAGCTCGCGCTCGGCTTCGTGACCGCGCACCCGGCGGTGACCAGCGCGCTCGTCGGCCCCCGCACCCTCGGCCACCTGCGCGACCACCTGGCCGCCGCGGACACCGTGTTGTCCTCCGACGTCCTGGACGCGATCGACGCCGTCGTGGCGCCGGGCACCGACCTCGCCCCGGGCGAGAAGCACGACGCCCCGCCCTCCCTGCTCGACCCGTCCCTGCGCCGCCGCCGGTGACCCCTGGACTTCCTGGACAGGTGTCCCGTTATAGTGGACACCTGTCCAGGAAGTCGGGCCCGCGGGGGCCAGGAGGAAAGGGGCCCCCATGGGGACCGTCGCGAACGTGCTGGTGGCACTGGTCGCCGCCGAGCACGTGTACATCCTGGTGCTGGAGATGTTCCTCTGGCAGCGCCGCCCGGGCCGGTCCCTGCACGGCTTCGACCGCGAGACGGCCCGCACCACCGCACCCCTGGCCGCCAACCAGGGGCTGTACAACGGGTTCCTCGCGGCCGGACTGGTCTGGGGCCTGCTCGCCGCCGACCCGACCGGCCCCGACGCGCAGGTGTTCTTCCTGTGCTGCGTCGTCGTCGCGGGCGTCTACGGCGCCGCCACCGCCAACCGGCGCATCCTGGTCGCCCAGGCCCTGCCCGGTGCGCTCGCCCTGACCGCCGTCCTCCTCGCGCGATGACCCGCCCGGCCCCCGGGGACCCCCGCTCCGCCCGCACCCGGGAGCGGCTGCGCTCCGCCCTGCTCGCGGAGTGCGCCGAGCGCCCCCTGGAGGAGGTGGGCGTGGCCGCGCTGGTGCGCCGCGCGGGCGTCGGCCGCGCCACGTTCTACGTGCACTACGCCGACCTGGAGGCGCTGGCCGTCGACGCCTGCGCCGACGTCGTACGGGAGGCCGTCGAGGCGCTGCACGCCTGGCGCGGGCGGCCCGATCCGGTGCGGGCTCCGCAGGCGCTGGCCGGGTTCTTCGCCTCCCTCGCCCCGCACGCCGGCCTGTACCGCTCGCTCCTCACGCCCGGCGGGGGCGGTCCGCTCGGGCGGGTGCTGCACCGGGACCTGCGGGAGTACAGCCTGCGCGAGCGGACCCGGGCGGGCGCGGCGGACGCCCCGCTGGTGGCCTCGGCGGTCGCCGCCACCTTCGCCGGGGTGCTGGCCGACTGGCTGCACGGCCTGCTGGAGGCCTCCCCCGCCGGGATCGCCGACCAGGTCTGGCAGTTGCTGGTGGCGCTGCACGCGAGCCGGTGAGGCCCGCCGACCGCGTTCCGTGCCTCACATGCACCCCACCCCGCCCCGCAGCGCGGGCCACGCCTCCACGCCGTGCGGAGTGCGGACGTAGACCTTCGTCCGGTCCGCGGTGAGCCACAACTCCCGTTCCCCGTAACGGCGTCCGGTGTCCCTCGCGGCCGGCGGCAGACGCACGCCGGCGCGGTACGGGGCCGTCAGCACGTCCGGGTCGAGAACGCCGTCGGGGTCGCGGGCGTACGTGCGCGCGTCCTCGTCGCGGCCGAGGGTCAGGAAGTGCGCCCGCTGCCAGCCGCAGTGCTCGGGGCCGGCGGCGCTGCTGATCTCGGCGACCGGCAGCCGACGGCCCGCGCGGTCCGTCCAGATCTCGTACCCCCGGGTGGCGCTCGCCGGGAGTTCCGACGGGTCGCAGGCGGCGGTCGTCTCGGGGCCCCAGCCGGGCCGGTGCTCCTGGTCCTCGGCGACGACGACGGCCACCTTGGTGCGGCCCGCGACGTCGAAGGAGTAGAGCACGCGGTGGGCCTCACGGCGCTCCACCCGGTAGCCGTGGCGCGGGAGTTCGGGTTCGTCCCGGTCGAAGTACAGCCGCAGCCCGTCCTCGGGGGTGCCGCCGCCGTCGCGCCGGCTCCAGCCGTCCGGTCCGGTGCCCGCGTAGGGGCGGCCGTCGCACTCCAGCGCGCGGCCCGCGGCGCCGGACGCCAGGAGCAGGTCGCGGACGGTGTGCCCGTCCACCTCCTGGGTGGGCACGAGCAGCGGACCGGCGTACGGGGTCGCGGGCGGGGTGCCGTCGACGACCACGTCCGGATCGTGTCGACCGGCACCGCACCCGGCAGTTCCCGCCGCGAGCACCGCCGCCACGACCGCCACCGACACCGACACCGACACCGCGCCTGTGCGCATACCGACCCGCCCCCGTTCCCTCGACCGTCGTCGTGTTCCTCCGACGCGGGCCGGCACGGAAACGTTCGGTCGCCGCAGCACCGGGTCAGCGGGCCTGCTGGAAGGTGCGCCGGTAGGTCTGCGGGGACACGCCGATGGCCGCGTGCAGGTGCTGGCGCAGGGAGGCCCCGGTGGCGAACCCGACCTGGCCGGCGATCTGGTCGACGGACAGGTCGCTGGCCTCCAGCAGGTGCCGGGCCCGGACGACGCGCTGCTGGATCAGCCAGCGGCCGGGGCTGAGGCCCACCTCGTCCTGGAAGCGCCGGGCGAAGGTGCGCCGGCTCATCCGGGCGTGGGCGGCCAGGTCGGCCAGGGCGAGGGGCTCGGCCAGGCGCTCCAGGGCCCAGGCCCGGGTGGCGGCCGTGCTCGCGGCACCCTGCTGCGGGACGGGCTGCTCGATGTACTGGGCCTGGCCGCCGTCCCGGAACGGCGGGACGACACAGCGGCGGGCCACCTTGTTGGCGAGTTCGCTGCCGTGGTCCTGGCGCACGAGGTGCAGGCAGATGTCCACCCCGGAGGCCGCGCCCGCCGAGGTCAGCATCCGGCCGTCCTCCACGAACAGCACGTCCGGGTCGAGGTCGACGCGCGGGAACATCCGGCGGAAGGCGTCCGAGACCTGCCAGTGGGTGGTGGCCCGGCGGCCGTCCAGCAGTCCGGCCGCGGCCAGCACGAAGGCGCCGGTGCAGATGGACACCACGCGCGCGCCCGGGCGGATGCGGGCGAGGGCGGCGGCCACGGCGTCCGGCAGGTCGGCGCTCACCCGGCTGGGCGAGACGGCCGCGACCACGACGGTGTCGGCGCCCTCCAGCGCCTCGGGCCCGTGCTCCACGGTGATGCCGAAGTCGGCGCTGGTGCGCACCGGTCCGCCGTCGACGCTGCACGTCAGCACCTCGTACCGGCCGTCGGCGGCGCCCAGGATGCGGCTGGGCATGCCCAGTTCGAAGGGGTAGACGCCGTCGAGAGCGAGGACGACGACGCGCTCGGGGCGCGGGGCGCCGCGTTCGGTGTCGGCGCACCGGGGGGTTGCCACTGTCATGGCACGATCCTATCGAAGGGTGACCATCATGCCATTGTCCGGGCGGGCGGGCCCCGGCAGGCTGGGTCACCATGAGCACTGTGAACACGATGCGCGCCATCCGCCAGGACGTCCTGGGCGGTCCCGAGGTCCTGCGAACCGTGGAGGTGGAGCGGCCCGCTCCGCGTCCCAACGAAGTACTGGTGCGGGTGCGCGCCGCCGGCGTCAACCCGACCGACTGGAAGCACCGCGCCACCGGCGGCTTCCTGGGCGAGCCGCCCTTCGTCCTGGGCTGGGACCTGTCCGGGACCGTCGAGGCGGTCGGCGTCGGCGTCGCCACCTTCACGCCCGGCGACGAGGTCTTCGGCATGCTGCCGTACCCGTGGGGCCACGGCTCGCACGCCGAGTACGTCATCGCCCCGGTGCGCGCCCTGTGGCACAAGCCGGCCGCGCTGACCCACGTCGAGGCGGGCGCGCTGCCGCTGGTGTCCCTCACCGCCTGGCAGGCGCTGGTGGAGACGGCCGGCCTGGAGGCGGGACAGCGGGTGCTGGTCCACGCGGCGGCCGGCGGGGTGGGCCACGTGGCCGTCCAGATCGCCAAGGCGCGCGGCGCGTACGTCATCGGCACGGCGAGCGCGGCCAAGCACGACTTCCTGCGCGGGCTGGGCGCCGACGAGGTGATCGACTACCGCGAGACCGACGTCACCGAGGCGGTCAAGGACGTCGACGTGGTGCTGGACACCCTCGGCGGCGACACCTCGACGGACTCGCTGCGGGTGCTGCGGCCGGGCGGGACCGTGGTGTCGATCCTGCCCGTGGGCTCGCCGGAGTTCTTCACGGAGGCCGAGCGGCTGGGCGTGCGGGCGGTGCGGATGCTGGTGGACGCCGACCGCGCCGGGATGCGCGCGATCGCCGGGCTGGTCGAGGCGGGCGACCTGCGGCCGACGATCGCGGGGACGTTCCCGCTGGCCGACGCCGCCGAGGCGCACCGCCAGGGCGACACCGGCCGCACGACGGGCAAGCTGGTGCTGGTCGTCGACTGAGCCGTCGAACGGGCCGGCACGGTCGGGCGGTGCGGAGCGCTTCCGCACCGCCCGTCGCCGGCTCCGGAAACCGGTCCCCGCCCCCGTTCCGCATGACTTCGCTCACGTCACGAGATAACTCCGGCGAGTTTCCAAGACATATGTCAACCGAACATGCTGGAATTCACTCGATCGAGGGTAACTTGCTGGGGCGGGGCCTGAGTTGGAGTCGGCGGGAGGCGATGTCGTGGTGCAGCGGGAGCCCGCCGCGGAGTCCTTCTACCTGCGCGTCCGCCGGGAACGCGGGTACACGGTGCTGGAGTTCGTCGGCGAGATCGACATCTCCGCGGCCGCCGAGATCGCCCCGCTGCTCGACGCCGCGACCGAGGAGCCCGGCGCCCGAGTGGTGATCGACCTGGGCGGCATCGAGTTCTTCGACTGCTCCGGGCTGCGCCTGCTGTACCGGGCGCGCGGACGGGTCCTGGACCGCGGCGGTGACCTGCGCCTGGTGTGCACCCACCGGTTGACCCTGCGCGTGCTGCGGGTCACCGGGCTGTCCCGGCTGCTGCCCCCCTCCCCCAGTGTGGAGACGGCCCTGAGCCGGCCGCGGGCCACCTCCGGCTCCCGCTGACCGGACCCCGGGTGTCACGGAACCTCGACAACCCCGAACGGGCGGTCTGCCACCGGAATTGACGGGCATCCGTCCGGTAGGAAGGAGGACCGTCGACATGACGACTTCCGTCAGGACGCCATCCCAGAAGAAGCAGGACCCGCCCCGGCGCGTGCCCGGCTGGGCCAAGGCGCTCATCGCCGTCGTGGTGGTGCTGGTGGTGATGTTCGCGGGCATCCGGCTGAGCCTGCTGCCGGGACTGCGCGACCTCTTCGGCACCGAGACGCAGGACCGGACGGGTCCGGCCCTGCTGGAGTCCATCCAGGACATGAGCCGCTACGAGGCCGCGTCGGGCAACTTCCAGGTCGTCGTGGACCTGGAGAAGGACGCCAAGTTCCTCCCGGACGCCGTCCGCGGCACCCGGACCCTGTACGTCGGCGCGGGCACCGTGGACGCCTACGTCGACCTCGGCAAGGTGGGCGAGAAGGACGTGACGGTCAATGACGACCGCACCACGGCCACCATCCGGTTGCCCCACGCCCGGCTGGGCACCCCGGCCCTCGACCCCGACCGCTCCTACGCGGTCTCCAAGCAGCGCGGTCTCCTCGACCGGCTCGGCGACCTGTTCTCGGGCAACCCCAACAGCGAACAGGCCGTCCAGAAGCTCGCCGTGCGGCACATCGGCGACGCCGCGAAGGAGAGCGGGCTGACCGCGCGGGCCGAGACCAACACCACCGGCATGCTCAAGGGCCTGCTGCGCTCCCTCGGCTTCAAGGAGGTGCGCGTGTCGTACGGGACCCGGTGACGAGGCGCCCGACCACCTCCCGGCCGACCCCGGGAGACCCTGCGACGACTGGCCGAACGACACCGCATCCCGGCTGCTTCTCGGGGTAACCGCTCGGGGACGCAGGTAAGTTGAGAACTGGAGGACCGCATGGCCCGGCTGGCACTGAGCCCGCGTACCGCTTTCCGCCTGCGCACGAGCAAGTCCGAGGAACCGGACGCGGTGGACGGGTCCGCCGACGCCCGGGCGGCCCGGTCGGCCCGCTCCGCGCCGGCGGAGCGGGCCGACCGGCCGCGACCGCTGCGGGCCCTGGTCCGGTGGACGGCGATGCTCTGCGCCTTCGTGTTCATGGTGGCGTTCGCCGTGGTGCTCGCCCGGCTCACACTGGAGCCGTCGCCCGCGTCGAAGGCGCTGGTGCACACCAACCTCACGCCCGGCCACTCGCTGCGGGCCTACCTCGACCAGCCCGAGCTGCGCGACGCGGTCAAGCAGATCGGCGGCAACATCCTGCTCGGGGTGCCGTTCGGCATCCTGCTGCCGGTCGTGGCACCGGGCACGCGCGGCTTCCTGCGCATCCTGCTGCTGACCGCGGTCGTGATGCTGATGGTCGAGTTCGCGCAGGGCGCGCTGGTGACCGGGCGCGCCTTCGACGTCGACGACGTCATCCTCAACACCACGGGTGCGCTCATCGGTTACCTGCTGCTCGGGCGGCGCCTGAGCCGCGCGGTGCACAAGCGCGCCTGAACCCGGCGCGGCCGGCCGTCCCGCGGCCGGCACCGCGTCCACGATCCCGCCCGGGCCCGGGTGGGCGCCCCGCGCCCACCCGGGCTCAGTGCACGGTCCAGGTGTATCGGTCCCCGCCGACCCAGCGCACCACGTCGGGGTCGTCCAGGTCGTGGACCGTGATGCCGAACGCGGCGGCTGTCTCCAGGACGTCCGTGACGCCCCGCGCCTCGCCGACCACTTCGCCATCGATCTCGACGATGCGGAAGGGCGGGTGTCCCGGCTGCACCCGGAGCACCATGATCCGCGGCTGGGAGATGTGGGGGCTCGCGATTTCGGTCATGTCTCTCAGCGTAGATCGGCCGGGTCGCCGAGGGGGTTCGGGAACGGGCCGGGAGCGGTCAGTCCCGGCGTCCGTCGAGCAGGTCCAGCACGGCCTGCTCCACGGCGCCCTGGGTGGCCGGCCGCCCGAAGTCCCCGTGCTCGCCCAGCCGGGTGAGCGCGGGCGCGATCGTGATCCCCTGGTCGAACAGCTCGAAGACCATCGGGTCGATGTAGGAGGCCCGGCACACGGCCGGCGTGTTGCCGAGGTAGTGGCTGACCTCCCGCACCGCGCGCGCCGCCTGGCGGCGCCGGGCCGCCGCGGTGGCGCGGGCCCCCTCGGCGGTGACCGACAGGGCGACCGCCGCGAAGACGGTGGCGTGCCAGGTGCGGAAGTCCTTCGCGGTGATGTCGGTGCCGGACAGCCGGCGCATCGCCTCGTTCAGGTCCGCGCCGTGCAGCTCGTGCCAGGACCCGCCCTCCCAGTACGCCAGCAGCCGCGGACCGCCGCGCGGGCGGCGCAGCAGGGCCCGGACGACCGCGTGCGCGTCCTCGTCGACGAGCGCCCGTACGAGTTCGATGCCGCCCTTGGCCGGATAGTCGAAGGCGATCTCGCCCTGCCCGCAGTGGACGTGCTCGCGCAGCATCGTGGTCAGGCCGTACGTGCCGTTGGCCTCGGTGTGCCGGTCGCTGCCGATGCGGAAGAAGCCGAGGTCGAGCAGCCGGACCGCGCAGGCCGTGACCCGGGCGCGGCTCAGCCCGCGCCCCGCGAGGTCGGCGGCCACCGCCTTGCGCAGGTCGGGCAGGGCCCGGGCGACCTCGCGCACGTGCTCGTGCTTGGCCTGGTCCTGCCGGGCGCGGAACGCGTCGTGGTACCGGTACTGGCGGCGCCCCGCGTCGTCGGTACCGACGGCCTGCAGGTGGCCGTTGGGCCAGGGGCAGATCCACACGTCCCGCCATGCGGGCGGGATGACCAGGGCACGGATGCGGGCGAGCTGCTCCGGGTCGGTGAGCGGCTCGCCGTGCTGGTCCTCGTAGCGGAAGCCGCGGCCGTGCCGGCGCCGGCGGTACCCCGGGCCGTCGCAGGAACTCGTTCGTAGTCTCATGGCTGGTGACTGCCGGTACCCCTGCGGTGACGGCGCAAACGCGGGTGCGCGCCGTGGGGTCATGGGGAACCCTGGTGGCAGGAGTGACCAGGAGGTGGCGATGGACCCCGTGGAGGCGCTGGACCGGATCGCCTTCCTGCTGGAGCGGTCGCTGGCGCCGACGTACCGCGTCCGCGCCTTCCGCACGGCGGCCCGCGTGCTGGCCGCGCTGCCGGACGACGAGGTCGCCGAGCGCGCCGCCGCCGGGACGCTGGAGTCCCTGAAGGGCGTGGGCCCGAAGACCGCCCAGGTGGCGAGGGAGGCGCTGGCCGGAGGGGTGCCGTCGTACCTGGAGAAGCTGGAGGGCGAGGCCGGCCGGCCGCTCACGGAGGGCGGTCGGGCACTGCGGGCGCTGCTGCGCGGCGACTGCCACGTGCACTCGGACTGGTCCGACGGCGGCAGCCCGATCGAGGAGATGGGCCGCGCGGCGGCCGCGCTGGGGCACGAGTGGGCCGTCCTCACCGACCACTCCCCCCGGCTGACGGTGGCGCGGGGGCTCTCCCCGGAGCGGTTGCGCCGGCAGCTGGACGTGGTCGCGGAGCTGAACGCGACGTGGGCGCCGTTCCGGCTGCTGACCGGCATCGAGTGCGACATCCTCGACGACGGCTCGCTCGACCAGGAGCCGGAGCTGCTGGAGCGCCTGGACGTGGTCGTGGTGTCGGTGCACTCCAAGCTGCGCATGGACGCCCGCTCGATGACCCGGCGCATGGTGGCAGCGGTGCGCGACCCGCACGCCGACGTGCTGGGGCACTGCACGGGACGGCTGGTGACCGGGCGGGGACGGCCGGAGTCGTCGTTCGACGCGGACGAGGTGTTCGCCGCGTGCGCCGGGTCCGGGACCGCGGTGGAGATCAACAGCCGTCCGGAGCGGCTGGACCCCCCGCGCCGGCTGCTGCGCCGGGCCGTGGACGCGGGGGTGCTGTTCTCCGTCGACACCGACGCCCACGCGCCCGGCCAGCTCGACTGGCAGGTGCTGGGCTGCGCCCGCGCCGAGGAGTGCGGGGTGCCGCCCGAGCGGGTGGTGACCACCTGGTCGGCCGAGCAGCTGCTCGCCTGGACCCGGGAGGGCCGGGTGCCGGCCGACGTGGCCGGCGGCTGACGTGGTACCCGCACCCCGGCGGCGTGCGCGCCGTGGGAGAGAGGATCACACCTGCTGTCCTCGCTGGCGGAGAGCCCGTTCGGCGCGTGACGGACCCGGCGGGCGGCGCGGTGACGCACGTCACCCGGGACCGGACCCGGCCGGGGAACACCGATGGGTGGTTCTCCGTTGAACCGACCGTGGGTGCGGACGGGACAGTGTCCCCGGGCCTCACCTCCTGCCCACAGGGACGATCGTTCGGCTGAAGCCCTGTGGAGCGTCTCGCCGAGAGGCGACCGCCGTGCGCGCCCACCACCAACCGCCCCGACCGCGGCACCCCCCCCCGCCCCGGTCGGGGCTTCTCCATGTCGACTTCGTCGGCCTCGTCGACTTCGCGGGCTGCGTTTGACTTCGAGAGCACTTCAATCCGTAGCGTTCAGGGCATGGACAACAGCGTCACGAACAGCAACGGCACGGACGACGGCCGCACCCCCCAGCACCGGATCGGTTCCGGGTTCGGCGCCACCAGCACCGCCGACGACGTCCTGCGGGGCGTCGACCTCACCGGGAAGCTGGCGGTCGTCACCGGCGGCTACTCCGGCCTCGGCCTGGAGACCACCCGCGCGCTCGCCGGGGCCGGCGCCCACGTCGTCGTCCCGGCCCGCCGGCCGGACGCCGCCCGGGAGGGCCTCGCGGACCTCGGCGGCGCCGTCGAGGTGGACGAGCTGGACCTCGGCGACCTGACGAGCGTGCGGGGCTTCGCCGAGCGGTTCCTGGCCGGCGGCCGGACCGTGGACGTCGTCATCGACAGCGCCGCGATCATGGCGTGCCCCGAGACCCGGGTCGGACCGGGCTGGGAGGCGCAGTTCGCGACCAACCACCTGGGGCACTTCGCCCTGGTCAACCTCCTGTGGCCCGCCCTCGAACCGGGCGGCGCCCGCGTCGTGTCGGTCTCCTCGCGCGCCCACCACTTCTGCGGCATCCGCTGGGACGACGTGCACTGGCGGCACGGCTACGACAAGTGGGGGGCGTACGGCCAGGCCAAGACGGCCAACGCGCTCTTCGCGCTGCACCTGGACCGGCTGGGCCGGGACCGGGGCGTCCGGGCGTTCTCGCTGCACCCGGGCGGCATCCTCACCCCGCTGCAGCGGCACCTGCCGAAGCAGGAGATGGTGGACCGGGGCTGGATCGACGAGGACGGCACCCCGCTGAACCCGCAGGGCTTCAAGACCCCGGAGCAGGGCGCGGCGACCCAGGTGTGGGCGGCGACCTCCCCGCGGCTGGACGGGATGGGCGGGGTCTACCTGGAGGACTGCGACGTGGCCGAGCCGGCCGTCGAGGGCGACTCGAGCGGCGGGGTGCGGGACTGGGCGACCGACCCGGAGCAGGCGGCCCGGCTGTGGGCACTGTCGGCTGAACTGACGGGGGTGGACGCGTTCGCCGCGTAGCGGTGGGGCCGGGTGGCCGTGTGCCGGGTGGCCGTGTGGGCGAGTGCCACTTGGGCTATTGCCGCGTGGGCGACCGCCTCCGGTCCCGTCCGGTGCGTGCGGTGACCGGCGGCCGGGGTACTCGGTCGGCTCCGCAGGGGCGGCGCGGGGGGCGACCCCGGTCGCCGGGGAGCAACGGGAGGAGACCGACGTGAGCGGCAAGGTGGTCGTCACGGGTGCCACCGGCAACGTGGGCACGAGTGTGGTGCGCCTGCTGTCGGAGGACCCGGACGTGGAGTCGGTGCTGGGACTGGCGCGGCGGATGCCCGACTGGTCGCCCGCGAAGACCGACTGGGCGACGGTGGACCTGTCGTCCGAGCAGGCCCAGCTGGCGGGCCTGCTGGCGGGCGCCGACGCGGTCGTGCACCTGGCGTGGGCGTTCCAGCCGACGCACGACCCGGCGGCGACTTGGCGCACCAACGTGCTCGGCAGCATGCGGCTGTTCGAGGCGGTCGCGGCGGCCGGCGTGCCGGTGCTCGTGCACGCCTCGTCGGTCGGCGCGTACTCGCCGGGGCCGAAGGACCACGCAGTGGACGAGTCGTGGCCGACGCACGGCTGGCCGGACGCCGCGTACTGCCGGGAGAAGGCGTACCTGGAGCGGGCGCTGGACACCTTCGAGCGGGAGCACCCCGAGGTGCGGGTGGTGCGGATGCGGCCGGCGTTCCTGTTCAAGCGGGAGTCGGCCAGCGAGCAGCGGCGGATCTTCGGCGGCCGCTTCCTGCCGGGCCAGCTGGCCCGCCCCGAGCTGCTGCCCTTCCTGCCCGACGTCCCGGGCCTGCGGGTGCAGGCGCTGCACACCGACGACGCGGCCGAGGCGTACCGGCTGGCCGTGCACACGGACGTGCGCGGCCCGTTCAACCTGGCGGCCGACCCGCCGGTGGACGCCCGGCTCCTCGGCGAGCTGCTGGACGCCCGCCCGGTCCGCCTGCCCCGCAGCGCGGCCCGCTCGGCGATCGCCGCCGCCTGGGGCCTGCACCTGCTCCCCGCCTCCCCGCACCTCTTCGACGCGGTCCTGCGCCTGCCCCTGATGGACTGCACCCGCGCCCGCGTCGACCTGGGCTGGAGCCCCCAGCACGAGGCGACGGACGTCCTCAAGGAATTCCTGGACGGCTTCCGCACGGGGGCGGGGGCGGAGACGGCTCCTCTGCGGGGGCGCAAGGTGGGCTAGGCCAGGGTCTGCGACGCATCCCGTCGCAGCCGGACGCGCCGCTGCCGGTGGCTTCTTCCACAGCCACCGGCAGCGGCGCGTTCGCCGTGTTCTCCCGGAGCGCTCAGCGCGTCCGGGGTCCTCCCGGTCGGTTCCTCAGTCGGCGGGCTCGTCCGGCGTCGGGTGCTCCTCGTGGACGGTGGCCGACTGCGGGGCGCCCCGGCGGCCGGTGCCGGCCTCGTCGGTGTCGGGGACCGCGGTGTCGGCGCCGGTCTCGTCGTCGTCGGTCGGCTGTCCCGAGGTGGTGCGCTCGGCCTGCTCCTGGGCGCGGGCGGGGCTGCCCTCCCAGGGGTCCTCGCGCGCGTCCGCCTGCTGGTCGGGCAGGTCGCGCGGCACCGGGGTGCCGTTCTCACCAGGACCTTCGAGGCGGTGGTCGACCACGGCCGGCTCCCTTCGCGTCGTCCGCACACCGTGCGCGGCACGGCGACCCGAGGCGGAGATCGCCCGGGCGCGACGCGAGTACCGCACGGTCGCGGCCCGAAACCCCCAGTGGGGCCCGGTGACCGGCGGGGCCCCGTACGCGCCCCCGCTCAGTGCGTGGCCCGCTCCTCCAGTACCGTCCGCCAGACCGGGGTCGGGCCCGTGGGGACCGGGTCCGGGCGGCGGCCGCCGCGGGCGAAGAAGTCGGCGAGCGGGAGGATCGCGGCGCCGACCGTGACGGCGTCGGGTCCGAGCCGGCCGAGGTCGACGGTGACCTTCTCCGCCGGGTGGCGCAGCGCGTACGACCGCGCGTGCCGGCGTACGGCGGGCAGGAAGCGGGTGCCCAGCTGGAGGCCCGCCCAGCCGCCGATGAGGATGCGTTCGGGCTGGAAGAGGTTGATCAGGTCGGACAGGCCCGCGCCCAGGTACTCGGCGGTCTCCTCCAGGACGGCGAGGGCCACCGGGTCGGGCGCGCCGCCGTCGGCCGGGTAGGCGGCGGCGAGCATCGCGGTCAGCGCGGTCTCCTCGTCGGTGTCGCGCGGCGGGCGTCCGCCCTCCTCGCGCCAGCGGTCCAGCAGCGCCTCGGCACCCGCGTACGCCTCCAGGCAGCCGAGCGCGCCGCACCGGCAGCGCCGGCCCCGGACGCGGACGGTGAGGTGGCCCCACTCGACGGCCCGGCCGTGCTCCACCTCGGGGGTGACCAGGCAGGCGCCGACACCGGAGCCGAACAGCACGACCACCGCGTTGCGGGCGCCGCGGCCGCCGCCGAACCACATCTCGGCCTGGCCGAGCGTCTTGGCGCCGTTGTCGATGAAGTACGGCACGGTGCCCGGCAGCTCGGACCCCTCGCGCAGCAGCGCCTCCAGCGGGACGGCGTCCCAGCCGATGGTCTGGCCGTGCACGACCGCGCCACGCTCGGCGGTGCGCTCGACGATGCCGGGGACGCCGATGCCGACGCCCAGCAGCCGCTCGGGGGCCACGCCGGCGACGGCCAGCACCTCGGCGATGCCGCCGCGGATGTGGCCGACGATGCCCTCGACCTCGTAGCGGCGCTGTTCCAGCGGGCGCTCGGCGCGCGCCAGTTCGGTCAGGGTGAGGTCGAACAGTTCGATCCTGACCCGGGTCTCGCCGACGTCCACGCCGATCAGGTGTCCGCTGCCGGGGGCGACGCGCAGGAGCGTGCGGGGCCGGCCGCCGTCGGAGTCGACGCTGCCGGCCTCCTCCACCAGCCCGTCCCCGACCAGGTCGGCGACCACATTGCTGATGGAGCCCGAGCTCAGGCCGGTGGCCGGGCCCAGCTCGAAGCGACTGAGGGGGCCGTCGAAGTAGAGCCGTTGGAGGACGGCTGTGCGGTTGGCCCGCCTGAGATCGCGTACCGTACGCCCGTTCCGCCCCGTCATGTGGCTCCCTTCCGCACCCGCCCGACCTGCAACATACCGCCCCGGAGGCGATCCGCGCGACTTTCTTCCAACCCTTAGTTCACGATGTGAGCTAAGGGGATGGGGCGGAAGGGCCAGTTCACCGCCGTGATCGAGGGAGGGCGAGGCCGGCCGCGGACGGAAATTCGGTGGCCCCACGGGCCCCCGATCCCTAGCCTGGAGCCCAAACCTAGACCCCCTAGGTTTCTCACGACGAGCACCGAACGACTACCCCGGAGGCCCCCCGTGCGCCCGCTCACCGAGCAGGAGATCCGCGACTCCTTCATCAACTGTTCCAAGGGGGAGGCCAAGCGCCTCGCGGTGCCGCGCGATCTGGACGAGCGCCCCTGGGACGACCTGGACTTCCTCGGCTGGCGTGACCCGGGCGCGCCCGACCGCAGTTACCTGGTGACCGAGCGGCAGGGCCGGCGCGTCGGCGTGACCCTGCGCTTCCCCGCCTCGCAGCGCGGCTTCCTGCACCGCAGCATGTGCTCGCTGTGCCTGACCACGCACCCGGGCGGCGGCGTGTCGCTGATGACCGCCCGCAAGGCCGGCGCGGCGGGCCGCGAGGGCAACTCCGTCGGGCTGTACATGTGCACGGACCTGGCCTGTTCGCTCTACGTGCGCGGCAAGAAGGTCCCGGAGAGCGGCGGGCGCTTCGAGGAGAGCCTCACCCTGGAGGAGCAGATCGCCCGCACCACGGGCAACCTGGCGGCCTTCGTCGAGAAGTTGTACGCCTGAACCGGCCGGTCCGCGCCCTCCGGTGCACCCCGTCGTGGCCCGCGCCGGACGGCTCCGCCGCTGGTGCGGGCGGGTTCGAACCCCGTCGACACGTTCGAGCCACCGGATGAGCGGGAACAGGCCAAGGGATGTCCGATGCACGTGAGGAAGCCCCGCCGCTGGAGCGGCTGCTGAAACGGCGCCGGGACCCGGTGGTGGTCCAGGCCCTGCGGTCCGCCTTCGCGGCCACCGTCGCCTATGTCGTCGCCCTCCGGCTGAGTCCCGAGGCCGCCCCGCTGACCGCTCCCCTGACCGCCCTGCTGGTCGTCCAGGTCACCCTCTACGCCACGCTCACCAACGGCATCCGCCGGGTGAACGCGGTGGTGGCGGGTGTCCTCGTGGCGATCGCCTTCAGCCTGCTGGTGGGGCTCACCTGGTGGAGCCTCGCCCTGCTCATCGTGGCCGCGCTCGGCGTGGGCCACCTGGTCCGCGTCGACGAGTACGTGCCCGAGGTGGCGATCAGCGCGATGCTGGTCCTCGGGGTCACCGCGGTCGGCGACTACGCCTGGGCGCGGGTCGTGGAGACCCTGATCGGCGCGGTCGTGGGGCTGAGCTGCAACCTGCTGCTGCCGCCGCCCGTGTGGGTGGACGAGGCCGGTGAGTCGATCGAGGACCTGGCCCGGCGGGTGCGGCAGCTGATGCTGCGGATCGGCGAGCAGGCCGGGGGCCGTACGCCCCCCGAGGTGGCCGCCGCCCGGCTGCACGAGGCCCGCCGGCTCGACCACGACATCGCCGAGGTGGACGCGGCGCTGCGGCAGGCCGAGGACAGCCTGCGGCTCAATCCGCGCGTCCGGGAGGGCGTGCTGCACCGGGTGGTGCTGCGCACCGGCCTGGACACGCTGGAGATCTGCACGGTCGTGCTGCGGGTGCTGGCCCGTTCGCTCACCGACCTCGCCAAGGAGCGCGAGCCCGAGCCGCTGTTCCCGCGCGAGACCGGGGAGGTGGTGGAGGCGCTGCTGTCCGAGGTGGCCGACGCGGTGGTCAGCTTCGCGGTGCTGGTCACCACGCACGTCAGCCTGAACGCCGACGCGGCCGAGGCCCGGCTGGCCAACGAACTGCACCAGGCCGCCGCCACCCGCGACAAGCTGGCCCAGATGCTGCTCGAACGGCTCCAGCACGACGCCCGCCAGTGGCAGCTGCACGGCGCGGTGCTCACCGAGGTCAACCGGATCATCGACGAGCTCGACACCGAGCACCGCTCGCAGCGCCTGCTGGAGGAGCTGGACCGCTCCACCCGCGAGCAGCGCGAGCGCCTGCCGCGGCTGACCGCGCTGCGGGGGCGTCTTTCCGGCCGGCCCTGGCGGAACCGCCGGCGGTCGGCGCATCGTTCTAGGTGAGGAGCCGTCCGGACGTCGCCGCCGGCGCGGACGGACACGCCACGGCACGGGCCGTGCGGAACGACGAGGGGGACGCGGATGACCGACAGCACCGTACGCATCGACGGGAACACGCTCCGGCTGCCGGGCGGGGTGGCGGTGCGGTTCGTGCGCACCCTGCGGCTGCCCGAGACGGGCACCCACCCGCTGCCCCCGGGCCTGGGCGAGTTCCCCGTCCGCCGCGTCACGGACTACCCCGACACCGCGCCGGCCGACTGGCTCGCGCGCGGGGGCGTGATGCTGCCGGTGTACCTGCGCGAGGCGATGTGGCTCAGCTTCGCCGGGAGCACCGAGCCCGCCGCGCTCCAGGTCGGCGTCGGCAAGGTCTGCGCGGTCTCCGGCAAGCCCTGGAGCGACCGGCTCTCGCGCCGCCCCCAGAACTACGTGGTGCTCCCCCGCCAGCCGTGGCTGGACGGCATCAACTCCGGCAAGGGCACGGTGCGCCAGTTCGTGGCGGTGCCGCTCGGGCTGGGCGCGACGGTCGAGGGCCAGGTCACCGGCGAGGAGGTCTGGGGCGGCGTCCAGCTCCAGACGTTCCCGCTGAACGAGGTCCGGCTCGCGGAGTGGCGCGAGGCGCAGCGGCGGCTGGAGGAGCAGCGGCGCCGGTCGGCCTCGCGGTTCACCGGGTACGGCGCCCCGCCGGTCACCGGCGCGATGCCCGCGCCGATGGCCGCCCCTGGGGCTGCTCCCATGGCCGCGCCCGGGGCGGCGGGGGCCGCGCCCCGGGCCGCCGCGGCGATGGGGCTCGGCGTGGGCGGTTCGATGCGGCAGGAGGTCTACCAGGACGAGCGGTCGCCGGCGGACTGGGCGGCACGGCCCGCCGGGCGGGTCTTCGTGCACCTGGTGACGCCGCCGGAGTGGCGCCGCATCACCGGCGAGGCACCGCCGCCCTCCCCCGTCGACCGCGCGGCGTACACCCGGGCGGGCCTGCCCTGGTTCGACTACTACGACGAGGACGGCCGGGACCTCGACCCCACCGACACCCTGGGCACGGTCAAGCCGGTCGGCGACTGGCTGGGCGACGACCTCGACCCCTGGGCGCCGCCCGCGCCGCACCAGGTGAAGCCGATCCCGCCGGGCCGGCCGGTGACGGACGGGGACTGGTAGCGCCCGGCGCGCCCGGGGGTTCGTGCGGCGTGCTTTTGCCTCCGGCGCGCCGTCCGCGTCAAGGTGGTCGTCACACGAGCGACCGGCGACGACGCGAGGTGCGGGCATGACGGGTGGGACGGACGCGGTACGCGCGCGGTGGAGCAGGCGCCGCTTCGTCGGGGCGCTCGGCGCCGCGACGGCGGGCGGCGCGCTGGCCGGCTGCGGCGACGGCTCGTCCGGGGCGGCGGCACCGCCCGCGTCGGCGCCGGGATCCGCGTCCGGCTCCCCGGCGCCGTCCGCCGGCCGGGACGGCTCCGCCGGGTCCGCGCCCGCCGCCTCGCCCACCGCGTCGTCGGGGGCCGCCGCGCGGCCGCTCTTCATCGGCACCTACACCTCCGCCGAGGGCGGTGGCCGGGGCATCGGCCTGGCCGCCTACGACCCCGGGTCGGGGCGGATCACCGGCACCGGGACGCTCACCGGCATCCCCGACCCGTCGTACCTGGCCGTGCACCCCGACGGGCGGACGCTGTACGCGGTGAACGAGCGCGAGCGCGGTGCGGTGACCGCCGTACGGATCGGGGACCGGAAGGTCCTCGGCAGCCGCCCGACCGGCGGTGCGCAGCCGTGCCACCTGTCGGTGCACCCGAGCGGCCGCTGGCTGCTGAGCGCGGACTACGGATCGGGCACGGTGGCCGTGCACCGCGTCGAGGCCTCCGGCGCGCTGGGCGGGCGCACCGCGCTGGTCCGGCACACGCGGCCCGCTCCCGGGCCGGGGCAGCAGGGGCCGCACGCGCACCAGGTCGTCACCGCGCCGGACGGCGGGCACGTCCTCGCCGTGGACCTCGGCACGGACACCGTCTACAGCTACCGCCTGGACGACGCGGCCGGCACGCTCACGGAGGTCGCGCAGGCGCACACCCGGCCGGGTGCGGGGCCGCGGCACCTGACGTTCCACCCGGGCGGCCGGTACGCGTACCTGGCCGACGAACTCGACGACACGGTCGCGGTCTGCGCCTACGACCCGGGGACGGGCCGGCTGACGATCGGCGCCCCGCAGTCGACCGGGTCGGGCAAGAAGGGGGCGGGCACCAACTACCCGGCGCAGTTCGTGGTGTCGCCGGACGGCGCCCACGCCTTCCTCGCCAACCGGGGGGCGAACACCCTCGCCCGGTACGCGGTGGAGGCGGACGGGGCCCGGCTGCGGCTGCTCGGGACGGTGCCGGTGGCCGGGGACTTCCCGCGGCAGCTCGCGCTGGCACCCGGCGGGCGGCTGCTGTTCGCGGCGAACCAGCGCAGCGGCAGTGTCAGCGTCTTCCACGTGGACCCGGCGGACGGTGGACTGCGGCTCGCGGGCGAGCCGTTCCCGTCACCGGTCGCGGTCTGTGCGCTGCCGCTGTAGGGCCTGGCGGCAGGACGCGGCGCTCGCCTGGTCGAGCAGCACGTGCATCCGCTCGGCGAGCTGTCCGGTGTCGTCGGCGGGGCGGTGGAAGGGCAGGCGTACGTCGCCGTGGCCGCGCAGGCGCTCGATGCGGAGGGTGAGGCCGTGCCGGTCGACGGCGAGCGGCCGGACCCGGACGGCGCCGTGCAAGCTGTCCTGCCCCACGAGCCGGGTCAGGCGCTCGACGGCGTCGGGATGGGCGTCGGCGAGGTGGGTGAGCAGGTGCGCCTCGGCGGTGACGTGCGGGTCGGGCGCGGCCGCGGCGAACTCCTCGGGGCCGACGACGACGGCGCCGGAGGGTTCCTCGAGCACGATGCGGGTGGGGTGCAGCGCGAGGCGGTCGCCCTCGGGGGTGAACCAGCCGGCCAGCCAGAGGCGGGCCCGCACGCGGTGGCGCACCGGGACGGGGGCCACGTCGGCGAACTCCAGCACGGCGTGCGACTCGCCGCGCGGGGCGCAGAGCGCGGCGGCGCGCAGGGCGCTGTCCGGCCCCGGGGCGAGCAGCACGCGGCCGTCGTCGGTGACGGTGTGCGCGCCGACGAACTCCTCGCGTGCGCCGTCGGCGGTGACCGCGCAGGACCAGGCGGCCGCCAGGACCGACCGGGCCCGTTCGGCCGTGGCAGGCATGGCCGACCAGCTCTGACTGACACCCATCCCATTCCTCCTTAGGTAAGGCTCACCTAACCTATCGGAGATCGGGGGGTACGCCAACCACGCCGCCCCCGGGACGACTACGCCAGAACGCCCAGCAGGGCCCGCGCGCACAGGTCCCGCACCTGCTCCCGGGTCAGGTCCCCGCCGCGCAGCCACTCCAGGCTCACCGCCGTGGTGAACGCCAGCCAGCCACGCACGGCCAGGCGCACCTCGGGGCGCACCTCCACGGCCGGCCCGAACTCGGGATCGGCGGCCAGCGCGGCGAGCACCTGGCGCTCCTGGGCGGCGAGCGCCCGCTGGTAGACCCGCCGCACCGTGCGGTCCCCCGCCGCGTCGGCGCGGTGGAAGGCGCGGTAGCCGTGGGCGTGCGCCCGCACGTACTCCAGGTACGCGTCCAGGCCGGCGGAGAGCTGGGCGCGCACCGGGACGCCGGGCACCGGCGCCGTCATGGCGAGCATCCGCTCGCTCTCGCGCTCCACCACCGCCGCGAAGAAGTCCCGCTTGGTCGGGAAGTAGTGGTACAGCAGCCCGCGCGACACCCCCGCGATCTCCGCGACCTGCTCGATCCACACGTCGTCGTAGGGGCTCTCGGAGAACAACCGCGCCCCGACCCCCAGGAGTTGTTCCCTGCGCTCCCCGGTGCTCAGCCGACGGCGCACGCGCTCCCCGTGGTTGGCGGTCATGCCCGCACTTTACTTGACGCCGGTTCAGCAACGGGACGAGACTGGACGCGCTGTTGAACCCACGTACAACACCGCGGGCGACAGCACCTGCGCCACCGCAACGGGCCACTGGACCAAGGGAGTTCGCGTCATGGCAGGGACGACGACCGGGCACGCGCCGACCGGTGACGTGCGGCCGAGGGGCTTCCGCAGCGCGGAGCAGGGCTGGCCGGAACTCAACCGGATCCCCCACCCGCCGTACCGGCTGCCGCTGCTGGGCGACGTGCTCGGCGCCAGCCGGACCACGCCCCTGCAGGACTCCCTGCGGTACGCCCGCCGGCTGGGCCCGGTCTTCCGGCGCCGGGCCTTCGGCAAGGAGTTCGTGTTCGTGTGGGGCGCCGGCCCGGTGGCCGACCTCGCGGACGAGACGCGGTTCGCCAAGCACGTGGGCCTCGGCATCGCCAACCTGCGCCCGGTGGTCGGCGACGGGCTGTTCACCGCGTACAACCACGAGCCCAACTGGCAGCTCGCCCACGACGTCCTCGCCCCGGCCTTCAGCCGCGAGGCGATGGCCGCCTACCACCCGATGATGCTGGACGCGGCCGCGCGGCTCACCGACCACTGGGACCGCGCGGTCGGCGCCGGGCACCGGGTGGACGTGCCCGGGGACATGACCAAGCTGACGCTGGAGACGATCGCGCGCACCGGGTTCGGGCACGACTTCGGCTCCTTCGAGCGGTCCCGGCAGCACCCCTTCGTCTCCGCGATGGTCGGCACCCTCACCCACGCCCAGCGGCTGAACACGGTGCCCGCCCCGGCGCTCGCGCTGCTGCGGGGCGCGCGGCGGCGCAACGAGGCGGACATCGCCCGGCTGCACAGCACGGTGGACGACCTGGTGCGCGCCCGGCGGGCCTCCGGCGGCGGTGCGGGGGACCTGCTGGACCGGATGCTGGAGACCGGCCACCCGGACACCGGCGAGAAGCTGTCCGACCAGAACGTGCGGCGCCAGGTCATCACCTTCCTGGTCGCCGGGCACGAGACGACCTCCGGCGCGCTGTCCTTCGCCCTGTACCACCTCGCCCGGCACCCGGACGTCGCCGCCCGCGCCCGGGCGGAGGTGGACCGGGTCTGGGGCGACGGCGTCCCCGGCTACGACCAGGTGGCCCGCCTGCGGTACGTCCGCCGGGTGCTCGACGAGTCGCTGCGACTGTGGCCGACGGCGCCGGCGTACGCACGCGAGGCGCGCGAGGACACCGTGCTGGCCGGGGAGCACCCGATGCGGCGCGGGGCGTGGGCGCTGGTGCTGACGCCGATGCTGCACCGCGACCCCGCGGTGTGGGGACCGGACGCGGAGCGGTTCGACCCGGACCGGTTCGACGCCCGGGCGGTGCGCGCCCGGCCCCCGCACACGTTCAAGCCGTTCGGGACCGGGGCGCGGGCGTGCATCGGGCGGCAGTTCGCGCTGCACGAGGCCACGCTGGTGCTCGGCCTGCTGCTGCGCCGCTACGACCTGGTGGACGACCCGGCGTACCGGCTGCGGGTCACCGAACGGCTGACGCTGATGCCCGAGGGACTGCGGCTGCGCCTGCAACGGCGCACGCCCGCCGCGGCGGGCCAGGGCCCCGACGCCGGCACCGGCACCGGCACCGGCACCGGCACCGGCACCGGCACGGTGGCGGACGACGGGGCCTCAGCGGCGCGGTGCCCAGTGCACCGGGCGCACGACTGAGTCCGGCAGCCGGGTGCCCCCGCTCCCCCGGGCCGCGTTCACCTGCGGCTGGGTCAGGAAGAACGCGCCGGTCAGGTCGGCGTCCGTGAGGTCGGTGTCGCGCAGGTCCGCCCCGATGAGGTCCGCGCCGCGCAGGTCGGCGCCGGTCAGGTCGGCCGCGATCAGGTAGGCCCCGCGCAGGTCGGCGCCCCGCAGGTCGGCCCCCTCGAGCCGGGCACCGATGAGGTCGGCCCCCCGGCGCTTCGCCCTGCGGCCCGGGACCCCGGCGCGCACCAGCTCGCTGGTGCGCAGCAGCAGGACGTTGACCTCTTGGCGGTGGGCGCCCACGTCGAGGCCGGCCAGCGCCTCGGCGCTCCCGAGGGTCAGCGCCTCGGTCCGCTCCCGCGCCCGGCGCAGGTCGTCGTGGACGGGTGCGGCCGCGGGCAGGGTGAGGGCCTCGGTCAGGTAGGCGAGCAGCTCCTGGAGCTGGCGGACCACCGGGAACACCTCGAACATGCGGCGGGCGTGCTCGGGCGGCCCCGTGCGCCAGTCCCGGCCGCCGAAGGTGACCTGCGAGACCTTCTGGCCGGCGCCGAAGCAGTCGTACACCGTGCAGCCGGTGAAGCCCCGCTGCCGCAGCCGCGCGTGGATGCCGCAGCGGTGGTCGTCGCCGAGGTTCGGGCAGGGGGTGCCGGCGTCCTTGTCGAACGCGAAGTCCGCCGACGCGGCGAAGGGCAGGGCCACGCAGCACAGCCCGAAGCAGCGGGAGCAGTCGCCCCGCAGGTCGGCTCGCTCACCCGTTCGATCTCCCATGGCGTCCAGCATAGGCTCGGCGGCCATGGCTCAGGCACCGCGTCCGTCGAGGTCACCAGGGCCGCCCGGGGCGTCCGGGGCGTCCGGGGCGGCGGGGTGCGCCGGTTCGAGGGACGCCAGGTCCGGGACGTCGAGGGCGGCGACCCGCTCCTCGTCGGCCAGGATGTCCAGCGCCACCACGCGCCCGTCCACGACGGTGACCGCCATGACCGACACCAGCCGGCCGTCGACCACGTTGACCACGCCCACGGCGTCCCCGACCAGTGCCACGCGTGCGTAGGGGGCGAAGTGGCGGAAGAGCAGGGACTGCCCGGCGACCTCGCGGGCCCCGCGCACCAGCTTGGAGGCGGCCAGGCCGCGCACCTTCGCCCCGGCGTCGGCGCGCAGCACCACGTCCGGGTCGAGCACGGCGACCAGCGCCTCGAAGTCCCCGGCGCGGCTGGCCGCCAGGAACGCGTCGACGACGGCGCGCTGCCGGGCGAGGTCGCGCTCGGCGGAGGGGGTGGCGCCCTGGACCCGGCGCCGGGCCCGGCTGGCGAGCTGCCGCGCGGCGGCCGGGCTGCGCTCGACGATGCCCGCGATGTCCTCGAAGGGCACGGCGAACAGGTCGTGCAGCACGAACGCGAGCCGCTCGGCGGGCTCCAGCGTCTCCAGGACGACCAGCAGGGCCAGCGCCACCGCGTCGGAGCGCAGCGCCTCCTGCTCGGGGTCGACGGCCGACAGGGGCCGTACGACGGGGTCGGGCACGAAGGTCGAGTCCTCCCCGATCGGCTGCTCGCGGCGCGCCGTCCGGGAGCGGAGCAGGTCGAGGCAGATCCGTCCGGTCACCGTGGTCAGCCAGCCGCCCAGGTTGCGCACGTCGGCGGTGTCGGACCGGCCGAGCCGCAGCCAGGTCTCCTGGACGGCGTCCTCGGCCTCGGCCAGCGAGCCGAGCATGCGGTAGGCCACCGCCCTGAGGTGGGACCGGTGTTCCTCGAACCGGTCCGCCAGTGCCTCGTCCGTGGTGCGCACACGTCCCCCGTGGTCGTCGGTCATGGCCGCAGCGTACGCGGGCGCGTCCTCAGACCTCGTCGCGGGCCAGGGCGAGCAGGCGGTCCAGGACGCGGGGGCCGCCCGCGCGGACGCCGTCGTGCTCGAACTCGTCGGTGACCCAGGTGCGCAGGCCGCGGATGCTCCGGGCGGTGGCGAGGGCGTGCGTGGTGTCGACGTACATGTCGTCGTGGTAGACGGCGGCGGCCACCGGGACCTCGTTGGCGGCGAGCCGGGCGGGGTCGTACAGGGGCGTCCAGGTGCGGGCGGCGAGCAGTTCGGCGGTCTCGCGCAGCGGGCGCAGCGCGGGGTCGCAGCCGAACATCCAGGGGTGAATCGATTCTCCGGTGAAGAGCAGCGGCCCGTCGCCCGCCAGCGCCTTGGCCGCGTCGAACTGCGGGAACTCGGCGCGCACGCGTTCGGCGGCCCAGGCGGTGGGGCGGTCGTCCTGGCCGTAGACCGCCTCGTGGACGAGGGCGTAGAGCGGGTGCGCGGCGAAGGACAGCAGGCCCCGCACCTCCTCCTGGAAGGCGTCGGACAGCTCGGGGCCGTGCGGGGTGCGCACGAAGGGGTCCTCGAGGAGGTGGTGCAGCCGGTGGCTCCCCTCGCCGCCGCCGAGCAGGATGCCGAGCGACTGGAACGCCTCGACGGTCAGCAGGTGGCCGCCCGGCAGGGTGACCTCGTGGGCCAGCAGGTGGTCGGCGACGCGGCGGGCCCGCTCGACGTCCTGCGGGTAACGGGCGTAGTGCGCGGCGACCTTGCGCTCGATGCGCGGGTAGGCGGCGCGGTAGACGTCGTCGGCGTGGGCGTCGAGGGAGGGCAGGCCCCCGGTGATCAGGGCGGCGGCCAGGCCCTCGGGGGCGAGGGACAGGTAGGTGACGGTGCAGAAGCCGCCGAAGCTCTGCCCGAGGACCGTCCAGGGGGCGCCCCCGGTGACCCGGCGGCGGACCAGCTCGCAGTCGCGGACGATGGAGTCGGCCCGGAAGTGCGCCAGGTACGCGGCCTGTTCGGCGGGGCCGCCGCGCAGCGGGAGCGTCTGGCGGTTGGCGGGCGTGGAGGCGCCGGTGCCGCGCTGGTCCAGCAGCAGCACGCGGTACTCCTCCAGGGCGCGGCCGAGCCAGGCGGGGCGGCCGATGAAACGGTTCGCCCCGAAGCCGGGGCCGCCCTGGAGGTACACCAGCCACGGCAGGTCGTCCCGGTCGGCCTTCTCGCTCGCGACCACCTCGCGCGCGTACAGCTCGATCGTCTCCCCGGCCGGGTCGGCGTGGTCGAGGGGAACGGTGAACCGGTGGTCGGTGAGGACGACGCCGGGCTGGCGGTAGGTCGTGGTCAACGGGGCTCCCGGGACGGAAGGGGTGCTTGCCGCGTCCCAGTTCAGCACATGCGCCGCCGCAGGTCGCGGGCGGGGACGGCGCACCGGCGCCCACCTGCTGCTGAACGGCCGGTCAGCGCGAGGCCGGGCGGGAGCGCCGGACCACCGGCTCCGGCGGGAGCACTGCCCTTGTCCACGGCCTCCTGCCCGAGCGGCGGGTCACCGCCTAGGCTTGACCCACTCGAAGATCGCCGAAGGAGCCGCGATGCGTGTCGCCCTGTTCCTGACCTGTGTCAACGACACGCTCTATCCGGACACCGGCCGCGCCGTGGTGAGACTCCTGACCCGACTGGGTGTCGACGTCGACTTCCCGATGGCGCAGACCTGCTGCGGCCAGGCGCACTACAACACCGGCTACCGGCACGAGGCGGAGCCGCTGGCCCGGCACTTCGCCGAGGTCTTCGGGGGGTACGACGCCGTCGTCACGCCGTCCGGGTCCTGCGGGGCGATGGTGCGGGAGATGTACCCGCGCATGGGTGAGCGGGCCCGGGCCGAGGGGCGGGGCGACGCCCTGGCCCGGACGCTGGCGCCGGTGGTGCCCACGACGTACGAGCTGACGGAGTTCCTGGTCGACGTGCTGGGCGTGACGGACGTGGGCGCCACCTACCCGCACACGGTCACCTACCACCCGACCTGTCACGGCCTGCGCGCCCTGGGCCTCGGCGACCGGCCGCGCCGGCTGCTCCAGGCGGTGCGGGGCCTGGAGTTGGTGGAGCTGCCCGGCGCCGACGAGTGCTGCGGCTTCGGCGGCACGTTCGCGGTGAAGAACGCCGACGTCTCGGCCGCGATGGGCGCCGACAAAGTGCGCAACGCCGCCTCGACCGGCGCGGAGGTGCTCTGCGCGGCCGACAACTCCTGCCTGATGCACATCGGCGGCACCATGACCCGGCTGAACAGCGGGATGCGGCCGGTGCACCTCGCGGAGATCCTGGCGAGCACGGAGGAGGAACCGGCCGTATGAGCGGGACGTTCGTCGGGATGCCGGCGTTCCCGGAGGCGGCGCAGGACGCCGTCCGCGACACGACGCTGCGGGGCAACCTGCGGCACGCCACGCACACCATCCGCGCCAAGCGCGCCAAGGCCGTCGCCGAGGTGTCCGACTGGGCGGCGCTGCGCGAGGCCGGCAGGCGGATCAAGGACCACACGCTGCTCCACCTCGACCGCTACCTGGAGCAGTTGGAGGCGGCGGTCACCGCGGCGGGCGGCACCGTCCACTGGGCGGCCGACGCCGAGGAGGCCAACCGGATCGTGGCCCGGCTGGTCAGGGAGACCGGCGAGTCCGAGGTGGTCAAGGTCAAGTCCATGGCCACCCAGGAGATCGGGCTGAACGAGGCGCTGGAGGCCGAGGGCATCCGCGCCTACGAGACCGATCTCGCCGAGCTCATCGTGCAGTTGGGCGAGGACCGGCCCTCGCACATCCTCGTGCCCGCGATCCACCGCAACCGGGGCGAGATCCGGGACGTGTTCCGGTCGCGGATGGGCCACTGGGGCCGCCCCGCGCCCGAGGGGCTGACCGACACCCCGGCCGAACTCGCCGAGGCCGCCCGGCTGCACCTGCGGGAGAAGTTCCTGCGCGCCAAGGTCGGCATCTCCGGCGCCAACTTCATGGTCGCCGAGACCGGCACCCTGGTGGTCGTCGAGTCCGAGGGCAACGGCCGCATGTGCCTGACCCTGCCGGAGACGCTGATCTCGGTCGTCGGCATCGAGAAGGTCGTCCCGTCCTGGCGGGACCTGGAGGTGTTCCTGCAGACGCTGCCGCGGTCCTCCACGGCCGAGCGCATGAACCCCTACACGTCCACCTGGACCGGCACCACGGACGGCGACGGGCCCCGGGTGTTCCACCTGGTCCTGCTCGACAACGGCCGGACCGACACCCTCGCCGACGAGGTCGGCCGCCAGGCCCTGCGCTGCATCCGCTGCTCGGCCTGCCTCAACGTCTGCCCGGTGTACGAGCGGGCCGGCGGCCACGCCTACGGCTCGGTCTACCCGGGGCCGATCGGCGCGATCCTCAGCCCCCAACTGCGCGGCACGGGCAGCGCGATCGACGCCTCGCTGCCGTACGCGTCGAGTCTGTGCGGCGCCTGCTACGAGGTGTGCCCGGTGGCCATCGACATCCCCGAGGTGCTGGTGCACCTGCGCGAACGGGTCGCCCAGGGCGGACCGGTCACCCGGGAGGGCAACAAGGTCGTGCTGAAGCCGGCCGCGGGACACGGCGCCGAGCGGGCGGCGATGCGCGCGGCGCGCTGGGCGTTCCGCCACCCCGGGGCCCTGCGCGCCGGGCAGCGGCTCGCCTCGCGCACCCGGCGCCTGCATCCGCGCACCCTGCCCGGCCCCGGCCGGGCGTGGACGGGCAGCCGGGACCTGCCGGCCGTCCCCCCGGAGCCGTTCCGGGACTGGTGGCAGCGCACGCACGGCGGCCAGGACGGTGCCCGATGAGCGGCAGCAGGGAGCGGATCCTCGGCCGGGTGCGGCGCGCGCTCGCCGACGCCCCGCGCGACGACGGCCCGGTCGAGCGCGGCTACCTGCGCCGGCACGGGGAGCGCACCGTCGAGGAGACGGTCGCCCTGCTCGCCGAGAACCTGGCGGACTACCGGGCCCTGGTCCACCGCTGCACACCGGACGAACTGCCGTCGCTGATCGGCCGGTTGCTCGCCGAGCGGGGGTCGGCCTCGGTGCTGGTCCCGCCGGGACTGGACGCGTCCTGGCTGGCGGGGACGGACGTCGCCCGCGTCGCCGACCGTGCCGGGAGCACCGCGCACGAGCTGGACCGGGTCGACAGCGTGGTCACCGGGTGCGCGGTCGCCGTCGCGGAGACCGGCACCCTCGTGCTGGACGGCTCCCCCGACCAGGGCCGCCGGCGGATCACCCTGGTCCCGGACCACCACGTCTGCGTGGTCCGGGTGCCCGACCAGGTGGTCTCCTCGGTCCCGGAAGCCCTCGAACGGCTCGATCCCGTACGCCCGTTGACGTGGATCTCGGGTCCGTCGGCCACCAGCGACATCGAACTGGACCGGGTGGAGGGCGTGCACGGCCCGCGCACCCTGGAGGTCGTGCTGGTGGGGTGAGCCGGCCGGGACCCCGCCCGGCGGTTCACAGCTCCCGGCGCTCCAGCGGACGCACGGCCGGCCCCTGGACGACCTTGCCGTCGGGGGCGAACCGGGAGCCGTGGCAGGGGCACTCCCAGGCGCCCTCGGCCCGGTTGAACGCGACCAGGCAACCCAGGTGGGTGCAGCGGGCGGACACCGCGTGCAGCTGTCCTTCGGCGTCACGGTGCACGGCGCACCGCTCGCCGTCGACCCGGACGATCGCGCCGTCGCCCGGGGCGATCTGGTCCACCGAGGAGGCGCCGGGCGTGGAGACGCGGTCGCCGACGAAGTGCCGTGCCACCTCCGCCTGCGTCTTGAGGAAGGTGCCGCCCTCCCGGACGACCGAGGCGATGCGGCGCGGGTCGTACAGCTCGCTCCACGGCCTCTCACGGCCGGTGATCTGCTCGGCCAGCAGCCGGCCGGCCATGATGCCGGTGGCCATGCCCCACCCGGCGAACCCGGTCGCGACGTAGGCGTGGTGCGCGCGCGGGTGGAGGAGCCCGACCAGGGGCACGGAGTCGGTGGGGTCGTTGTCCTGGGTGGCCCAGCGGTGCGAGAAGGTCAAGGGGCCGAACCGCTCCGTCGCCCAGCCGGCGAGACGGTCGAAGCGCTCCTCCACGTCACCGCCGGCGCCCGGTGTGAAGTGCTCACCGGTGACGATCAGCAGCCGCCGGCCGTCCGGCAGGGGCGCGGTGCGCACCGAGCGGGTGTTCTGCTCGGGCGTGATGTACATGCCGCGCGGTGCGCGGGAGGCCTCCACGGGTGCGGCGAGCACCAGTTCGCGGCGCGGGGACAGCCGGGTGAAGAGCAGGGCCCGGTCGAACACCGGGTAGTGGGTGGCGACGACGACGTCACGGGCGGTGATCTGCGGCCCGTCACCGCCGCCGTTCCCGGCCTGTCCCCCGTGCAGCGCCTCCGTCGTCAGCACGCACGGCTCGCCCTCGCTGAGGCCGGTCACCCGGGTGTGCTCGTGGATCACTCCGCCGAGCCGGCGGATGTCCTCGGCCAGCGCCAGCAGGTACTTGCGCGGGTGGAACTGCGCCTGGCCGGCGACCTTCACCGCGCCCGCGACGGGGAACGGCAGGTCCGTCTCCGTGACGAACTGCGCCTCCAGGCCGGCCTCCCGGGCGGCGCTCGCCTCCGCGCGCAGCTCCTTCACGCGCCCGGGGTCCTCGGCGTAGGTGAACGCCTCGGTGTCCTCCCAGTCGCAGTCGATGCCCAGCTCCTCGGCCGTCCGGGCCGCGTGCCGGATGGCGTCCGTCTGCGACTCGGCGTACAGGCGGGCGCCTTCGGGGCCGCGGGTGCGGCGCAGCTGGTCGTAGATCAGGGTGTGCTGCGCGCTGAGCTTGGCGGTGGTGTGCCCGGTGACGCCGGCCGCGATCCGGTCCGCCTCCAGCACGGCGACGCTCCGGCCGCGGCGGGCCAGTTCCCAGGCCGTGCTCAGGCCCGCGATGCCGCCGCCCACGACGGCCACGTCGACGGTCAGCGGCCCCTCGGGCGGGGGTGCGGGGTCCGCCGGCGGGGCGGTCTCGAGCCAGTACGACCCGTGGATGTACGCCTGATCGTCCATGCGGGCCGAGTGCCCGCGGCGGGGCGGATCACACGACGGGCGTGGGAGCGAGGCGGGCGGGCCCTGATGGCGGTGTCCCCGCCACCAGGGCCCGCCCTCTCCCTGCGGCCCTACTGGTTCGGCCGGGCCACGCTGATGTCGCCCAGCGCCGACTCCGGGTCGCGTTCCATCGCGAGGTCGGCCAGGGCGACCATGCCGACCGGGTGGCCGCCCTCCACGACGGGCAGGCGGCGCACGGCGTGCTCCCGCATGAGCCCGACGGCCCGGTCCAGGTCGTCGTCGGGGGTGACCGTCACCAGGTCGTCGCTGCACGCGCCGGCCACGGTCGTCCGCTCGGGGTCCCAGCCCTCGGCGAGGGCGCGCACCACCAGGTCCCGGTCGCTGACCAGGCCGCGCAACTCGTCGTGGTCGGCGACCAGGACGGCCCCGATGTTCTCGTCCCGCATCAGCCGGGCCACGGCCGTCAGCGAGGTCTGCGGCTCCACGGTCACGGGCCCACCGGTCATGATGTCCCGTACGTGCTGTGCCACGGTGTCTCCTCCTCCCGGTGTCCGGCGGTGCGGCCCACCGCCGCTCGGCGGCCGGGTACCCCGTGGGGCCCGGGCATCCCGGGCCCGGTCGTCCCGGCCCACCCCGTGACAGCGGCGGTGAACAAGCGCTTAGATAGGTGCCCGTACGATCCACCGCACCCGCCGGGAGGCCCCGTTGTTCACGTCCGTCGACGACGTCTCCGCCCGTCTCGCCGAGACCGGCTACCTGGCCTCCCCCGCCGTGGCCACCACCGTCTTCCTCGCCGACCGGCTCGGCAAGCCGCTCCTGGTCGAGGGCCCGGCGGGGGTCGGCAAGACCGAGCTGGCCAAGGCCGTCGCCCAGGTGGCGGGGGCGCGCCTGGTGCGGCTGCAGTGCTACGAGGGCGTCGACGAGTCCCGGGCGCTGTACGAGTGGAACCACGCCAAGCAGCTGCTGCGGATCAGCGCGGGCCGCGACGAGACCTGGGACGAGACGCGCACCGACATCTTCAGCGAGGAGTTCCTGCTCCCCCGCCCGCTGCTCACGGCGATCCGCGGCGACGACCCGAAGGTCCTGCTGATCGACGAGACCGACAAGGCCGACGTCGAGGTGGAGGGCCTGCTCCTGGAGGTGCTCAGCGACTTCCAGGTCACGGTCCCCGAGCTGGGCACGATCACCGCCGCCCGGCGCCCGTTCGTGGTGCTCACCTCGAACGCGAGCCGGGAGCTGTCCGAGGCGTTGCGGCGCCGCTGCCTGTTCCTGCACATCGGCTTCCCCGACGAGGAGCTGGAGCGGCGGATCGTACGGCTGAAGGTGCCCGGCGTCGACGAGGCGCTGGCCGCGTCCCTGGTGCGGGTGGTCGGCGCGCTGCGGGCGATGGACCTGCGCAAGGTGCCGTCGGTCGCCGAGACCATCGACTGGGCCCGCACCCTGCTGGCGCTGGGCGCGGACACGCTGGACGAGAACGTCGTGCGGGACACCCTCGGCGTGGTCCTCAAGCACCAGGAGGACGTCCTGAAGGCGTCCGCCAAGCTGGACCTGGACGCGCTGTGACCGCGGACGCGGCGACCACCGACCTGGCGGCGCGGCTGACGGGGTTCGTCGCCGCGCTGCGGGCGCACGGGGTGCGGATCGGCACGGGCGAGACCGTGGACGCCGCCCGGGCGGTGGCGGCGCTGGGCCTGGCCGACCGGGCGGTGCTGCGCGAGGGACTGGCCGCGACCCTGCTGCACGAGACGGGCCAACGGCCGGTGTTCGACGCAGTGTTCGACCTGTACTTCCCGCACGCCGTGGGCGGCCCCGCGACGGAGGCCGCCGATCGGGAGGAGCTGCGCGACCGGCTCGCCGACGCCCTCACCGCGGACGACCGGGCGATGCTGGCCCGGCTGGCCGTCGAGGCGGTGGACGGACTGGGCGGCTACGGCGGCGCACCCGGATCGGACGGCTGGTCGTCGTACCAGACGCTCGAACGACTGCGCCCGCAGACCCTGTTGGCGAGGGTGCGGGACGAACTGCGGGCACGGGGCGCCGGCGCGGGCTTCGCGGACCGGCTGCTGGAGGACGAGATCCGGCGCCGCATCGAGGCCTTCCGCGCGCTGGTGGCCGCGGAGGCGCGGCGGCGGGTGGCGGAGCGGCGGGGCCGGGAGGAGATCGCCCGCCGGGCCGTGGCGCCCACCGCGGACCGGGTGGACTTCCTGTACGCCGGGAAGGACCGGCTGGCCGAACTGCGGCGCACCGTCCAGCCGTTGGCCCGCAAGCTCGCCACCCGGCTGGCCGCGCGCCGGCGGCGGGCCGCCCGGGGCTCCGTCGACCTGCGCCGCACCCTGCGCGGCTCCCTGTCCACCGGGGGCGTGCCCATGCGGCCGGTGCTGCGGCGGCGCCGGCCGGCCCGTCCCGAGCTGGTGCTGCTGTGCGACGTGTCGGGTTCGGTGGCCGGGTTCTCGGACTTCACGATGCTGCTGGTGCAGGCGCTGCACGACCAGTTCACCAAGGTGCGCGTGTTCGCCTTCGTCAACCGCGTCGACGAGGTGACCGGGCTGCTCGTGCACGGCGCCGCCGACCCCGAGGGCCTGAGCGCCCGCATCCACGGCGAGGCCGCCGTCGCCGCCTGGCACGGCAGCAGCGACTACGGCGTCGCCCTGGGCGAGTTCGCCGAGCGGTACGCCCGCACGCTCACCCCCCGCACCACCGTGTTCGTCCTCGGCGACGCGCGGACCAACCGCAGCGACCCGAACCTGCCCGCCGTCCGCGCGATCGCGCGGCGCTGCCGCCGCGTCCACTGGCTGAACCCGGAGCCGCGCGCCCAGTGGGGCACCGGGGACTCGGCGGCGCTCGCCTACGCCGACCTGGTGCCCATGCACGAGTGCCGCACCGCCCGCCAGCTCGGCACCCTCGTCGAGCGCCTCCTGCCGGTCTGACCCGTCCGGGAGGCGCCGGGCACGCCGCGGGGCGGGAGAGGGGTGCGACCCCTCCCCCGCCCCGGTCCGTCCGGGTGGTGCGCCACGGCGGGGCGCCGTGCGGTCAGTCCCCGGCCTTCGCGTAGTCCCGGGCCATGGCGCCGGCGAAGTCGTACACCACGACCTGCTCGTCCCCGACGACCCAGGCGTCGTGGCCGGGCGTGCAGACGAACACGTCGCCGGGACCGACCTCGCTCTCCCCGCCGTCGTCCATGTGCAGGTGCATGCGTCCCTGCACGACGTAGCCGTTGTGGTGGACCTGGCAGGTCTCGGTGCCCGCGATGGGTGCCACGGACTCCGACCAGCGCCACCCGGGCTCGAAGGTGGCCACGGCGAAGTCCAGCCCGCTCAGGTGGACGGCTTCGAGGTGACCGCGGGGGAAATCGCGCCGCTCGTCGGGCTTGTCGAGCGTCTTCACTTCCAGCATGACGCTCCTCCCTTCCGGCCGTGCCTCACGGCCGGGGCCGGTCTCCCCGGCGGCCCTGGACGTCACCGATGGGGGACCGCACCCCATCCCTTCATCCTCCGCCCGTCCCGGGCCACCCGCCATTCGACGCCCGTGCCGCGCGGCCGAGGGGGCGCGGGGCGGCGGAGGGCGACGGCACGATCATTGCCCGGTCCCTCCAAGTCCCGCTCCCCCACGATGTATTGTCGGTCGCGCCGGTCCACGGCGCGGGTGTCTGGGGGAAGAGATGCAGCCTGGAGAGCAACTGTCCACGAAGATCGACGCGTCGGTCCCCACGGCCGCGCGCATGTACGACTACTACCTCGGCGGCAAGGACAACTACGCCGCCGACCGCGCGGCCGTCGAGGAGCTGGACAAGGTCGTCCCCAGCACCAGGGCCCTCGCGCTGAACAACCGCCGCTTCCTCCAGCGGGTCGTGCGCACGCTGACCCAGGAGTACGGCATCCGGCAGTTCCTGGACCACGGGTCCGGGCTGCCGACCCAGGACAACATCCACCAGGTCGCCCAGCGCATCGACCCCGGCGTCCACGTGGTCTACGTCGACAACGACCCGATGGTCATGGTCCACGGCCGGGCCCTGCTGGAGCAGGACGAGCGGACCACGGTCATACACGCCGACCTGCGCGAGACCGACGCGATCTTCGGACACGAGGACACCCGGCGCCTGATCGACTTCGACCAGCCGGTGGCCGTGCTGTTCAACTCGGTGTTCCACTGCATCCCGGACAGCGAGACCGACGGCCCGCCGGCCGTGGTGCGCCGCGTCGTCGAGCGGCTGGCGCCGGGCAGCTGCCTGGTGATGTGCCAGCTGGTCAGCGACGACCCGGCGGTCCGCGAGTTCGTCACCGACTTCATGGACAAGGCGACCCAGGGGCACTGGGGCCGGGTGCGGGAGCAGAAGGACGTCGAGGCCTGGTTCGAGGGGCTCGACGTGCTCGAACCGGGTCTGGTCGAGGTCTCCACCTGGCGCCCGGACACCGAGGTGGCTCCCCGCCAACTGACGCAGGAGTGGATCGAGTTCGGCGGTGTGGCCCGTCTGGGCTAGGCAGGGCCGAGGGCGCCGCGGTGCGGCGCCCTCGTCGGTTACCGGGACGGTCGGCGCGCGGCGCTACTGCGCGTAGCGCTGCTTCATCGTGTCGCGCAGCAGGTCCAGGGACTCCCGCGGGTTGAGCGCCTCGTCGGCCAGCCGGTCGAGGGTGACCCGGTACTCCTCGGTCTCGTCCTGGTCCTCCAGGAAGGTGGCGCTGCGGATCTACTCCAGGTACACCACGTCGGGCAGGTCCGAGCCGCCGAAGCGCAGGTAGGTGACGGGGATCACCGGCGCGGAGGCGTGGGTCACGTCCAGGGGCACGACCTGCAGGGTGACGTGGGGCTTCTGCGCCATCGTCACCAGGTGCTCTAGCTGTTCGCGCATGACCTCGCGGCCGCCCAGCACGCGCAGCAGCACCGACTCGTCGACGACCGCCCACAGCTGCGGGGCGTCCGGGCGCTGGAGCAGCTGGCAGCGGCGCATGCGCAGCTCCACGCGCCGCTCGACCTCACGGAGCGGCGCGGAAGGCAGACCGCGCTCGACGACGGCGCGGGCGTACGCGGCCGTCTGGAGCAGGCCCGGCACGTACTGGATCTCGAAGGTACGGATCGCGGTGGCCGCCTCCTGGAGTCCGACCAGCCGGTCGAACCACTCGGGCATCAGCCGCTTGTCGTAGCGCTGCCACCAGCCCGGCTCGTTGGCCCGCCGCAGCAACTGCAGGAGCAGCGACGCCTCGTACTCACCGGTGCCGTACAGCCCGAGCAGGGCGCGCACGTCGGCCTCGGTCGGGGGCTTGCGGCCCTTGCCCGCCTCGATGCGCGACAGCTTCGCCGGGCTGAAGCCCAGCTGTCGCGCGGCCTGCTCCTGGGAGTAGCCCGCGTCCTCGCGGATGCCCGCCAGCTGCACGCCGACCAGCATCTTCAGCAGGGTCGGGGCTGGTTCCGAACGGCTCAGATACGGTTCGAGACGGGAGACCCGGGGCTTCTCGACAGACATCCTGACTCCCGCTGGTCCGGCAGACGACTCCCGCAGTATCGCATCCGGCCGCCGTCCACCGCACGGGGTGCGGAAGCTGAAACCTCCTCAGTTCCCCTCGTCGGGTGGCCCCTTGGGGCCGTCCGGCCGAACCGCGAGGTCACACCAGGTGGTCGAACTCCCCGTCCTTGGCGCCCGCCAGGAACGCGGCGACCTCGGCCGGCGTGTAGACCAGGGCGGGACCCTCGGGGTCACGCGAGTTGCGCAGCGCGACGCCGCCGCCGTCCAGCGCCGCCACCTCGACGCAGTTGCCCTCGGCAGCGCTGTGGGTGCTCTTGATCCAGCGGACGCCCAGCGAGCTCGCCCGCACTCCGTTCCGTATCGACGCCACGGCACTCTCCTCGTTCGTGCGCGCAATTTCCCGTGAAATTGCACGAGGCCACTCTCAGCGTGGATAATAGCCGTGCCGTCAACCGCCGTTCCGGCGCCCCGTCCTGACGTCGCCTCAGGGAGATGCCGTGTCATCACCTGCACAGTTCCGGAACCGAGAGTCCGTGCACGACTCGGCCCGAACAGCCACCTTCCGCATCACCGGCAGCCGGGAGGGGTTCGCCGAGGCGCGCGAGTTCACCCACCGCACGCTGGACATGTGGGACGTGGGCGAGTGCGCCGACGACGCGGTCACGGTCGTCACCGAGCTCGCCGCCAACGCGGTGCTGCACGCCCTGCCGGACGTGCCGCCGGGCGGCGCCGACGTGCGGCTGCGGCTCACCCTGCGCCGGGCCCACCTGGTCTGCGCGGTCACCGACCAGTGCGACACGCCCCCGCTGTACCCGTCCCCCGGGGACTCGCTGCTGGAGCACGGCCGGGGACTGCACATCGTGGAGGCCCTGTCGGCCCACTGGGGCTGGACCCGCCGCGCGCCCCTCGGCAAGACCGTCTGGGCGATGCTGCCGACGCGAACGCAGGCCTGACATGACCACGGTGAAGAGAACCCTCGACGACCTCGCCCTGGTGCCCTGGTCCGGGATCAAGGACTGCGCCGGGCCGGCCTCGGCGATCCCCTCCCTGCTCACCACGGTCGCCCGGGGCGACGAACCGGCCGCCACGTCCGCGCTCGCGCAGCTCCGCGACCGCGTCTGCCGCTACGGCTTCGTCGTCGACCAGGCCACCGCCCCGACGGTGCCGTTCCTGTGGGACCTCGTCCAGCTGTCCCACCTCGGCTGCCGCGCCCGCGTCCTGCGCCTGCTGACCGACATCGTCCACGCGCGCCAGTGGGAGACCACGGCTGCGACGTACCCGAAGCTGCTGCACCACCCCGAGGACTACGTCGGCTGGGAGCGCGCGGCCCGCGAGGCGGTGCGCGCCGGGCGCGCGGTCCTCGACGCACTGCTCGCCGACCCCGACACCGCCACGGACCCGGACCTCGTCCGGGCCGCCACGGACCTGGCTGCGACCCTGTCGGACTGAGCTCCGGGGCCACCGCGGACCTCGCGTCCCCTGCCGGGCACCTCGCCGGCAACAGGCCGGAGGGCCGGCTCGGCGAGTGTCTCGTCGAGCCGGCCCTCCGGTAGTGGTGGTGGACCGGGCGGAGCCCGTCAGTCCGTGCCGGACTCCATCGCCGCGCGGTCCAGCAGCGCGTCCTCCTCGGAGACCTCGCCCCGCGAGGCGATGGCCTCGGCGCCGCCCTCGGGCAGCTCGGGCATGGTGCCGATGAGCCCGGTCGCGGCGGCCTGGGAGGCGCCGATGGTCGGGGTGGCGGTGCCGATCAGGCCGAGCCCGACGTACTGCTCCAGCTTGGCGCGGGAGTCGGCGATGTCCAGGTTGCGCATGGTCAGCTGGCCGATCCGGTCGACCGGGCCGAACGCGGAGTCCTCGGTGCGCTCCATGGACAGCTTGTCGGGGTGGTAGCTGAACGCCGGGCCGGTGGTGTCGAGGATCGAGTAGTCCTCGCCGCGCCGCAGCCGCAGGGTGACCTGGCCGGTGATCGCCGAGCCGACCCAGCGCTGCAGCGACTCGCGGATCATCAGCGCCTGCGGGTCCAGCCAGCGGCCCTCGTACATCAGGCGGCCCAGGCGCCGGCCCTCGGTGTGGTACTGGGCGAGCGTGTCCTCGTTGTGGATGGCGTTGACCAGGCGCTCGTAGACCGCGTGCAGCAGGGCCATGCCGGGGGCCTCGTAGATGCCGCGGCTCTTGGCCTCGATGATGCGGTTCTCGATCTGGTCGGACATGCCGAGGCCGTGCCGGCCGCCGATGGCGTTGGCCTCCATCACCAGGTCGACGGCGGAGGCGAACTCCTTGCCGTTGACGGTGACGGGGCGGCCCTGGTCGAAGCCGATCGTCACGTCCTCGGTGGGGACCTCCACGGCCGGGTCCCAGAACCGGACGCCCATGATCGGCTCGACCGTCTCGACCCCGGTGTCCAGGTGCTCCAGGGTCTTGGCCTCGTGGGTGGCGCCCCAGATGTTGGCGTCGGTGGAGTAGGCCTTCTCGGTGCTGGCGCGGTAGGGGAGGTCGTGGGCGAGGAGCCACTCCGACATCTCCTTGCGGCCGCCGAGCTCGGTCACGAAGTCCGCGTCCAGCCACGGCTTGTAGATCCGCAGGTTGGGGTTGGCGAGCAGGCCGTAGCGGTAGAACCGCTCGATGTCGTTGCCCTTGTACGTCGAGCCGTCGCCCCAGATCTGGACGTCGTCCTCGAGCATCGCCCGCACCAGCAGCGTGCCGGTGACGGCGCGGCCCAGCGGCGTGGTGTTGAAGTACGCGCGTCCGCCGGAGCGGATGTGGAACGCGCCGCAGGTGAGCGCGGCCAGGCCCTCCTCGACCAGTGCGGCGCGGCAGTCGACCAGGCGGGCGATCTCCGCGCCGTAGGTCTCCGCGCGGCCGGGCACCGAGGCGATGTCGGGCTCGTCGTACTGGCCGATGTCGGCGGTGTAGGTGCAGGGGACGGCGCCCTTTTCGCGCATCCACGCGACCGCGACCGAGGTGTCGAGGCCGCCCGAGAAGGCGATGCCGACGCGCTCGCCGACGGGGAGGGAGGTGAGGACCTTGGACATAGGAAGAGTATGCACCCTCTCGCATGGTCATGCAAAGCGGGTCGCACGCTCCCGCGCGCTCCGGGTGCCCGGACGCCCCGCCGCGGGCGCCGGACACACGCGCACGGGGCCCGGCCCGAAGGCCGTGCCCCGTGCGTCCGCGGTGGGCGGGTCCGGATCAGCCGGACACCACGGCGTCGCTCTCCCAGCGGTAGAAGCACTGCGCCATGGCGTCCTTCGGACCGCGCCAGGTCTCCGGGTCGTAGGCGGAGACGAACGGCGTCAGCCGCTCGCTCACCTCGCGGAACTCGGGGTGGTCGGTGAGGCGGGCGATGGCCGGACCCGGGTCGTTCTCGCTCTCGATGAGGTGCAGGTACACATCACCGAACTGGAAGAGGCTGCGCCGGGTGACGCCGATCAGGTGGGGCAGGTCACCGCTGTCGGACTCGGCGAAGACCCGCGCGATGTCGTCGGCCGCGCCGGGCTTCATCCGGGCGACGATCAGGGTGTGGTGCATCGGCGTGCCCCTCACTCGCTCAGGACGGCGGCGGGACGCCGCTCGCCCGCGGCCTGCTCGATGCGGTCGCGGATGAGGGCCAGCTGGGTGCGGGAGTTGCGGTTGATCATCTCCTCCATGCCGGCGTCGTCCACCGGGGCCTCGGGCTTCATCGAGAAGTCCTGGACCCAGCGCATCCGCGTGCCGGCCGGGGTCTCCTCGTACTCCCAGTGGATCCGCATGAACGCGAACGGCCCGGTCTCGACGCGGTGGGCGTCGACCTTGCGGGCGGCGCGGTCGGCGGTGCGCTCGGACACCCAGCTCCACACCCGGCCCTGCTCGTCCGGGTGCATGGTGAGCCGGAAGGTGGTGCGGTCGCCCTCGCGCTCGAGGATCTCCACCGAGGCGTACTCGCTGAACAGCTGCGGCCAGTTCTCGATGTCGTTGGTCATGTCCCAGACGAGATCGAAGGGCGCGTCGATGACGATCTCGTTGTCGGTGTGCGCGGGCATCTCAGACTCCTGTCGTCAGCGCGCTGTTGATGAGCGCGAGGAACTCCGCGGGCGACTTGCAGCGCTCGGCGTCCGGCGGCATCGACAGGCCGTAGCGCTTCTCCAGCTCGGCGACGATGCCGAGCAGGCCCAGCGAGTCCAGGCCGAAGGTGTCGAAGCCGGCGTCTGCCTGCCGGGCGAACTGGTCGGGGTCGACGGAGACGCCGGCGGTGCGCTTCATCAGCGCGGCCAGGTCCTCCAGGGTGACCTCGTAGGAGACTTGGTCGGTCATGGGGTGCGCTCCTTCGGTGGTGCGGATCGGTTACCGGTGCGGGCCCCGGGCGCCGCCCTTGCGCAGGACGAGCGCCGCGTTGCAGCCCATGAGCCCCCGGCTGAGGACCAGGGCCGTGCGGGCCTCCACGGCACGGGCGGGGCCGGTCACCAGGTCCAGGTCGTGGCAGGGGTCGGTCACGTGCGGGGTGGGCGGGATCAGCCCGTGCTGCAGGCCGAGCACTGCCGCCGTCACGTCGAGCACCGGCGCGGCGCAGTAGGCGCGGCCGGTGCCCGTCTTCGGGGCGGTGACGGGGACGCGCCGGGCGTGCGGGCCGAGCGCGTCGGCGAGCGCCCCGGCCTCGGCCCGGTCGGCCTCGGGCACGCCGAGGGCGTCGGCGTAGACCACGTCGACGTCCTCGGGACGGCAGCCGGCCTCCCCCAGCGCGATGTCGATGGCGTGGGCGAGCCCGTCGCGGGACTCGGCCCAGCGGGACGCGCCGGTGAACGTCGCGCCGTGCCCGGCGACGGTGGCCCGGACCTCGGCGCCCCGGGCGCGTGCCGCGCGCTCCTCCTCCAGGACCAGCACCGCGCCGCCCTCGGCGGGGGCGAAGCCGCAGGCCTCGGAGGTGAAGGGGCGGTACGCGTGGTCGGGCCGGGTGGCCCGGCTCAGCTCGGGGTAGCCGAGCTGGCAGACGATCGAGTACGGCGCGAGGGGTGCCTCGGCCGCGCCGACGACCACCGTGTCGGTGCCGTGCCGCACGGTCCGCGCGGCCTGCGCGAGGGCGTCGAGCCCGCCGGCCTCGTCGCTGGCCACCACCCCGCACGGCCCCTTGAAGCCGTGCCGGATGGAGATCTGGCCGGTGCTGGCCGCGTAGAACCAGGCGATCGACTGGTAGGGGCCGACGTACTTGGACCCCTGCCCCCACAGGTTCTGCAGTTCGCGCTGGCCGAACTCGCCGCCGCCGGAGCCGGCGGCCGTGACCACGCCCACCGAGTACGGCGAGTCGAAGTCGGCGTCCGCCAGCAGCGCGTCCTCCAGGGCCAGCCGGGCCGCGGCCATCGCGAAGTGGGTGAACCGGTCGGTCTGCACGAGGAACGTCTCCTCGACCAGTGCCGCCGGGTCGAAGCCGCGCACCTGGCCGGCGACGCGCAGCGGGTAGCCCTCGCAGCCGCCCCGGTCCAGGGCGGCGAGGCTGCTGCCGCCGCCGACGGTGGTCTTCCAGAACACCTCGGTGCCGATGCCGTGCGGGGTGACCGCACCGATGCCGGTGACGACCGCCCTCCGGGGTTCTCGTCCGCTCATCGCCTCACGCCTTCCGCTCGGGACCGGTCAGGACGACCGCCGACTGGAACCCGCCGAACCCGCTGCCCACGGACAGCACCCCGCGCAGCCGGCGCTCACGCGCCTCGCGCGGGACGTAGTCGAGGTCGCACTCGGGGTCGGGGGTCTCGTAGTTGGCCGTGGGCGGCACCACCTGGTGCGTCAGCGCGAGGACGCACGCGACGAGTTCGATGGAGCCGATCGCGCCGAGCGAGTGGCCCACCATCGACTTGATGGAGCTCATCGGCGTCTTGTACGCGTGCTCGCCCAGGGCGCGCTTGACGGCCGCGGTCTCGTGCCGGTCGTTCTGCTTGGTGCCCGAGCCGTGCGCGTTGACGTAGTCGATGACCGTCGGGTCGAGGCGGGCCTCGTCGAGGGCGGTCTCGATGGCGCGCGCCATCTCCAGGCCGTCCTTGGTGAGCCCGGTCATGTGGTGGGCGTTGCCGAAGGTGGCGTAGCCGGCGATCTCGCACAGGACCTGGGCCCCGCGGGCGCGGGCGTGTTCCAGTTCCTCCAGGACGAGGACGGCGGCGCCCTCGCCCATGACGAACCCGTTGCGGTGGGCGTCGAACGGACGCGACGCGTGGGCCGGGTCGTCGTTGTTCGGCGAGGTCGCCTTGATCGCGTCGAAGCACGCCATGGTGATCGGGGAGATCGGCGAGTCGGACGCGCCGGCTATGCACACGTCGACCCGGCCGTCGGCGACCGCCTGGTGGGCGTAGCCGACCGCGTCCAGGCCCGAGGTGCAGCCGGTGGACACGGTCTGCACGGGCCCGTGGGCGCCGAACTCCTCGGCCACGGCGGAGGCCAGGGTGCTGGGCGAGAAGGCCCGTTCCAGGGCCGGGCCCGCCTTGCGGGCGTCGACGTCCCAGCGTGCGCCGCGCTCGCTGACCAGGACGTAGTCCTGCTCCAGCCGGGTGGTGCCGCCGACCGCCGTGCCCAGGCTGACCCCGGTGCGCCAGGGGTTCTCGCGCGTCATGTCCAGCCCGGCGTGCTGCACCGCCTCGCGCGCGGCGACCAGCGCGAACTGCACGTAGCGGTCGCAGCGTTCGACGGTCGTCGGGTCCAGGCCGTGCGCCGCCGGGTCGAAGTCGCACTCGGCGGCGATCTGCGACCGCAGCCCGGCCGGGTCGAACAGGGAGATGCGTCGCGTCGCGGTGCGCCCCTGGGACAGCAGGTCCCAGAACCGGGTCACGCCCGTGCCGCCGGGGGCGACGACGCCTATGCCGGTGACCGCGACCCGCCGGCTCATGACACCGCCTCGGCCGCGAGGCCCTCGGCCGTGGCGTCCCGCGGGCCTTCCTCGGTGTCGACGTGCCCGAGGTCGGGGCGGGGGGCCAGCGGGCCGAGGTGGAAGACGAGCCGGGCGTCGCGGTCGCCGACGTTGCGGAACCGGTGCCGGACGTCCTTGGGGATGAGCAGGCCCTGCTCGGCGCGCAGGGGCTGCGGTTCGCCGTTGAGGTCCACCTCGAAGGCGCCCTCGACGACGTACACGAACTCCTCGGAGTACGGGTGGTAGTGCTCGGCGATGCTCTCCCCCGGCCGGACGATGGCGACGCCCATGAAGCCGCTCGTCGAACCCACCGTGGAGGGCGTGAGCAGGGCGCGCACGTCGCCGCCGCGGCGGCGGTTGGGTGCGATGGAGCTGAGGTCGACGACGCCGCCGCCGACGCCGATGCCTGCCTGCTGCTGTTGTGTCATGTCGGTCACTCCGGAAAAGGTCGTGGGTGGGGACGGTGAGGACGGTGGGGCGGGGAGGGTGGTCCGGTGCCGGCGGTGGGTCAGGAGACCGGGGCGCGGCGGTCGGTGAGCGGCTGCATCCGGGCGTGGGCGAGCAGCCGCCGCACCGCCCGCTCGTCCGTCGGGGGGCCGTCCAGCCCCAGGGCGGCCGCGTCCAGCAGGCGCCCGGCCTCGGCGGCCGACGCCGCGTCGGCCAGCGCCAGGACCGGCCCGGGCGCGTCCTCCGGGTCACCGTCCACGTCGACCAGGCGTACGACGATGTCGTCCCGGTGGAAGACGGTGGCCGAGAGGACGGGACCGTGCGCGTGGGCGGCGACGGTCTCGTCCTGCCGGGCCAGCAGCCGGGCGAGCTCCTCCCCGCGGCCGGGGAGGGCCGGGAGGAACAGCGCGCACCGCGTGGCGGCGGAACCCTCCGGGCGCCCGGAGGCCGTGTGGTGCACGGCGGGCAGGGCGGCCCGGGTGAAGAACACCCGCGCGGACTTGGGGTCGGTCAGGTCCCGTTCCTGTTCCAGGTAGGGGTCGATCGCCTGCTCCACGGCCCGCACCTCGGGCTGGCGGGAGACGTGCCGCAGGGCGTCCTGGAGGTCGCCGCGCACCTCGACCGCCCGCACCACGCGGTTGCCGTGCAGGAACAGCGAGGTGCGCAGCAGCCGGGTGGTGTCGTTGACGACCGGCTGCGGTGAGGCGTAGCCGGAGAGGATCTCGGCGACCTTGGACTCGCTGCCCGGGGTGACGGTGAACGTGAGGGCGTGCCGGACGACGTTGTCACCGGTGCGGGGCGCGGACTGCAGCGCGGCGGCCCCGGGGGCCGGGGCGGTGTCGGTGCCGGTGGTCTCGCGCAGGATCGTGTAGCGCAGCGACCGGGTGTCGCGGACGCAGCCGGCCAGCGGCTCGACCATGTCCAGGTGTTGCTCGCTGTTGACCCAGGCGAGGAAGGGCGGTGCGCTCTCCCATTCGCTGGTGAGCAGCCACTGGGTGGGGTTCTCCAGGGACTGGCACAGCTGGTCGCTCAGGTGGCCCGGCACGGCGGCGACGCGGTGGCGCATCCGCTCGTAGGCGTCCAGGAACTGCTGCTGGGCTCCGTCGTGGACGTCCAGCATCAGCAGGACCCGCACGCGGGACCCGTCGAACGCGGTGCTGGACACACCGCCCGGGACCGTCGGCGGATCGGGGGAGACGGTCATCCGGCGCACCTCTTCCTCGTGGTCTTCCACATGGCTTCCTCGCGGTACGTCCACGCCTGTCGCGGACCTGTGGGGCGGACGCGGCCCCCCGTGGCCCCTGCGGGGCCCCCGCGCACCGGGACGGTGGTCCCGGAGCGCGCGCCGGGCGGCGTCGGTCGCGTCGTCAGGTCGATCGTGGGCGCTGCCGTGCGCCACCGCGAACCGGGCGGGTTAAGCGGGTGAAGCCTGGGCCGCGGAGCGTGCCGCGGGGCATGGATGAAGGCCCCGGCCGGATTCGCCCGAGCCGGTGGTCACGACGTGTGTGGAGGCGAGATGAACGCACAAGCCGGGCGGCCCGACCTGGAGGTCCCGGTACTCATCGTCGGAGGTTCCCTGGTCGGTCTGTCGACCTCGCTCTTCCTCGGCCGGCTCGGCGTACGGCACACCCTGGTGGAGAAGCACGCGGGGACGTCGATCCACCCGCGCGGCCGGGGCAACAACGTCCGCACGATGGAGCTGTTCCGGGTGGCGGGCGCGGAGGACGGGATCCGCCGGGCAGCGGCCACGCTGGCCGAGAACCACGGCATCCTGCAGACCCCGGCGCTGGCCGGCGGCGAGGGCGAGTGGCTGTTCCGGGAGATCGACCCGGGCGGCGGACTGGCCCGGTTCAGCCCGGCCTCGTGGTGCCTGTGCAGCCAGAACGACCTGGAGCCGGTGCTGCTCGACCGGGCCGTGGAACTCGGCGGGGACCTGCGGTTCTCGACCGAGCTGCAGTCGTTCGACGCCGACCCGGACGGGGTCACCGCGTACCTGAAGAGCCGGGAGACGGGCGAGCACACCGTCGTCCGGGCGCAGTACCTGGTCGCCGCCGACGGTCCGCGCAGCCCCGTGCGCGAGCAGCTCGGCATCGGGCAGAGCGGCCCGGGCGACCTGTTCCACAACATCAGCCTGACGTTCCGCTCGCGCCGGCTGGCCGACGTGGTGGGCGACCGCCGGTTCATCGTCTGCTACCTGACCCGTCCCGACGCGGACGGGGCGCTGCTGCCCGTGGACAACCAGGAGCGCTGGGTCTTCCACGCGCCGTGGCACCCCGAACGGGGCGAGACCCTCGAGGACTTCACCGAGGAGCGGTGCGCGGAGCACATCCGCCGCGCGGTCGGCGACCCGGACCTCGACGTGGAGATCACCGGCAGGGCGGCCTGGCACGCGGCCCAGCGGGTCGCCGAGCGCTACCGCGCCGGCCGGGTCCTGCTCGCCGGTGACTCGGCGCACGAGATGTCCCCGACCGGGGCGTTCGGCTCCAACACCGGTATCCAGGACGCCCACAACCTGGCGTGGAAGCTGGCCGCGGTCCTCGGCGGCTGGGCGGGCGACGGTCTGCTGGACACCTACGACAGCGAGCGCCGCCCCGTCGCGGAGGCCACCAGCGCCCGCGCCGCCGCGCGCTCGGTCGAGCACAGCCACCCGGGCTACGCCCCGGCGCCCGACGCGGGCGGGGGCGGCGGCCGTGCCGGCGGCATCCTCAACGTAGCCCTGGGGTACCGCTACCCCCAGGGCGCCGTCGTCGGCACCGACCCGGCGGCCCAGGTCGTCCCCGACAAGCTGGCCCTGACCGGCGAGCCGGGCAGCCGGGCACCGCACCTGTGGGTCCGGCACCGGGGCGAACGGGTCTCCACCCTGGACCTGTTCGAGACGTCGCTGGTGCTGCTGTCGGGCGGCCCGGGGTCGGGCCCGGCCGGCGCGGACTGCGACTGGCACGGTGCGGCCGGGCGCCTGGCCGAGCGGCTCTCGGTGCCGCTGGTGTCCCTGCGCCTGGGTCCGGACGCGGAGCTGGTCCCCGACGAGGACACCGACTGGGCCGGCCGGCTGGGCATCTCCCCCGGCGGGGCGATGCTGGTCCGCCCCGACGGCTTCGTGGCCTGGCGCTCCCCGGAGCCGGCCACGGACCCGGAGGCGATCCTGCACGAGGTGCTCTCCACGGTGCTGTCGCTGTCCTGACACACCGGCAGCACGACACGGGTCCCCGCCCGGCGGCATCGGTCCGCGGGCGGGGGCCCGTCGTGCGTACGGGCGGCCGGGCCGACCGAGGCCACCAGTCCCGGTCCCCGCCGGTGTCGGCGCGGGGCCGGCCGAGCGGGTCAGGTGCCGGGTGGCGCGGTGGTGCCGCGCACCTCCAGGGCCGGGGCGGCGAGTTCCACCGCGCCGGGGCGGGCCGGGTCCTCGATGCGGTCCAGGAGGCGCTGGGCGGCCCGGCGGCCGACGTCGTGGCCCGCGTGGTCCACGGTGGTCAGCCACAGGTGGCGCAGCCGGGCGAGGGAGGTGTTGTCGTAGCCGACCAGGGAGAGGTCCCGGGGCACCCGCAGGCCGCTCTCCTCGGCGGCCGACAGCGCGCCGACGCAGGTCACGTCGTTGACCGCGAAGACGGCGGTGGGGCGGTGGGGGCGGCCCAGGAGCCGCACGGTGGCCCGGTAGCCGCCCTCCTCCGTGAGGTCGCCCTGCTCCACGGTCGCCGTCGCGGCCAGGCCGTGCTCGCGCATGGTCGCCTCGAAGGCGCGGCGGCGCAGCTCGCCGACCGCGCCCCGGCCGGCGATGTGGGCGATGTGCCGGTGGCCCAGGCCGATGAGGTGCTCGGTGGCCAGCCGGGCACCGAACTCGTCGTCCCCGGCGACGATGTCCACGCCGGGCAGCACGGGTTCGCGGGTGCCGGCGACGACGGTGGGGACACGGCCGGCGGCGGTGCGCAGCGCCTGCGGGTCGTGCAGGGTGCCCACGGCGATCAGACCGTCGACGCGCAGGTCGGTGAAGGTGCGGGTCAGGTCCTCCCCCAGGCGCCGGTTGAGGTGGCCGTCGGCGAGCAGCACGTGCAGACCGCTGTCGTACAGGCGCGTGTTCAGGCCGTCGAGCAGGTCGACGTACCAGGGGTTGCGCAGGTCGTTCAGCAGGACGCCGACGGTGCGGGTGCGGCGTTCGCTGAGGCTGCGGGCGGCGGCGTTGGGCCGGTAGCCGAGTTCTTCGACGGCGGCGAGGACGGCCGCCCGCTTCTCCGGGCGCACGCTGTCCGACCCCCGCAGGACCAGCGAGACCAGGGACTTCGACACGCCGGCGCGCGCGGCGACGTCGCGGATGGTCGGGGCGGTCATGGCTGGACCGTTCCACAGTGCGCGGCGCACTGTAAAGACCCTTGACACCTGGTGGGGACGCCGCTCATCGTGTGCCGCAGGTTTTGGATCGGTCCAAAAGCGGGTCCGGCCCGGTGGTCGCGAGCGGTCGCCGAGGGGGCCGGCCGTCGACGAAGGGGCTGTCATGGGGAACACGCTGGGCGTCGCCGTCGTGGGCTTCGGCTGGATGGGACGTGTCCACACGCAGGCGTACGGCCGTCTGCCCCACCACTTCCCCCAGCTGCCGGTGCGGCCGGAACTGGTCGTCGTCGCGGACGAGGTGCCGGGGCGGGCCGAGGAGGCGGCGGGGCGGTACGGCTTCGCGTCCGCGACCCGCGACTGGCGGGAGGTGGCCGCCGACCCGCGGGTGGCGGCCGTGAGCGTGACGGCCCCGAACTTCCTGCACCGCGAGATCGGCGTCGCCATGGCCGAGGCCGGCAAGCACCTGTGGATCGAGAAGCCGGTGGGGCTGACCGCCGAGGACGCCCGCGCGGTCGCCGACGCCGTCCGCGCGGCGGGCGTCCAGGGCACGGTGGGCTTCAACTACCGCAACGCGCCCGCCGTCGAGACCGCCCGCCGGATGGTCGCCGCCGGGGACATCGGCACCGTCACCCACGTGCGCATCCGCCTGTTCAGCGACTACGCGGCCCACCCGGACGGCGCGCTGACCTGGCGTTACGAACGCCGGCGGGGCGGCAGCGGGGTGCTGGGCGACCTGGCCTCGCACGGCGTGGACCTGGCCCGCTTCCTGCTCGGCGAGATCGTGTCGCTGACCGCCGACACCGCGGTGTTCGTGCCCGAGCGGGCCCGCCCGGTGGGTGCCACCGCAGGGCACTCCCGCGCGACCGGCGGCGCACCGGGCCCCGTGGAGAACGACGACTACGTCAGCTGCCTGCTGCGCTTCGCCTCCGGTGCCCGCGGCGTGCTGGAGGCCAGCCGCGTCTCGGTCGGCGAGCAGAACGCGTACGGCTTCGAGGTCCACGGCACCACGGGCGCCCTGTTCTGGGACTACCGGCGCATGGGCGAGCTCGGCGTCAGCCGCGGCACCGCCTACCAGGACCAGCCGGTCAGCACCGTGTACGTCGGCCCGGGCGACGGCGAGTACGGGGCCTTCCAGCCGGGCGCGGCCAACAGCATGGGCTACGACGACCTGAAGGTGATCGAGGCGTACCACTTCCTGCGCTCGGTCAGCGAGGGCACGCCGTACGGGCCGACGCTCGCCGACGCCGTGGCGAGCGCGACGGCGCTGGACGCCATGACCCGCTCGGCGCGGCGGCGGACGTGGGTGGACCTGCGGTGAGGGGCGGTCAGATCGCGCTGAGGTCGCCGAAGGCGGGGAACGCGCCCGCGGTGTCGTTGAGTTCGGCCCAGACCGTCTTGCCGACGCGCGTCTGGCGGGTGCCCCAGCGCTCGGCGAGCTGGGCCACCAGGTGCAGGCCCCGGCCGCCCTCGTCGTAACTACGGGCCCGGCGCTGGTGGGGGGCGGTGCTGCTCGCGTCGCGGACCTCGCACAGCAGGGACCGGCCGCGGCCGGCACCCGGCCCGGCGGGCGGCTCCGGGTCGGGCAGGACGAGACGCAGGTGGACGGGGGGCCGTCCGTAGCGGATGGCGTTGGTGACCAGTTCGCTGACGACCAGTTCGGCGGTGAACTCCAGTTCCTCCAGGCCCCACCGGCGCAGTTGTGCGGCGACCCGGGAGCGGGCCCGGGACACCTCGGCGGGGTCGGCGGCCAGGTCCCACCCGGCCACCCGGTCGTCCCCCAGGGCGCGGGTGCGGGCGAGGAGCAGGGCGACGTCGTCGGCGGGCCGCTCGGGCAGCAGGGTGTCGAGCACCGTGTCGCAGGCGGCGTCCAGGGAGCGGGCGGGCCGGGCGAGCACCTGCCGGAGGCGGGTCAGACCGGCCTCGACGTCGTGGTCGCGGGCCTCGATCAGGCCGTCGGTGTAGAGGGCGAGCAGGCTGCCCTCGGGCAGCTGGACCTCCAGCGCCTCGAACGGCAGGCCGCCCAGCCCGAGGGGCGGTCCCGGGGGCAGGTCCAGGGCGCGGTGGACGCCGTCCGGGGTGACGACGGTGGGCAGGACGTGACCCGCGCGGGCCAGGATGCAGCTGCAGCTGACGGGGTCGTAGACGGCGTACAGGCAGGTCGCGCCGATCTCCGCGGCGTCGTCGTCGGGGTCGGTCGCCGCTTCGGCGGACAGGCGCAGGACCACGTCGTCCAGGTGGGTGAGCAGCTCGTCGGGCGGCAGGTCGATGTCGGCCAGGGTGCGCACCGCGGTCCGCAGCCGGCCCATGGTGGCGGCGGCGTGGACCCCGTGCCCGACGACGTCGCCCACCACCAGGGCGACCCGCGCCCCCGACAGCGGGATGACGTCGTACCAGTCGCCGCCCACGCCGAGCCGGTCGCCGGCCGGGAGGTAGCGGTAGGCGACGTCCACGGCGGACTGCTCGGGGGTGCGGGCCGGGAGCAGGCTGCGCTGGAGGCCGAGGGCGGTGGCGCGGGCGTGGGTGTAGCGGCAGGCGTTGTCGACGGCGACGGCCGCCCGCGTGGCGATCTCCTGCGCGAGGAGCAGGTCCTCGCCGTCGTACGGCTCGGGACTGCCGTCGCGGGAGAACTGGGCCACGCCGAGGGTGACGCCCCGGGCCCGCAGGGGCACGACCAGGGTCGAGTGGCCCTCCCCCGGGGACCCGTCGGCGGGGAGCCGCGCGGGCTGCCCGGTGGCGAGGACCCGGGCGGGCGGGGAGTCCTCCGGGTAGGTGTGGAGCTGCTGGGGGGCGACGGCCGGGGGCGGCGGGTCGCCGTCCGGACCGCGCGGGTGGTCGGGCCCGTCCGTGCGACGCGCGGCGTACGCGCTGTCCGTGTGGGCGCCGGTCCTCGCGCGCTGGGCGATGCGGCGGAGGACGGGCGGCTGCCGGTCCGGGTCGCGGCCGTGCAGCAGCGCGTCGAGCAGGTCGACGCAGGCCCGGTCGGCGAAGTGCTCGGTGGCGAAGTCGGCCAGCTCCTGGGTGGTACGGGCGATGTCCAGGGTGGTGCCGATGCGGAGCCCGGCGTCGTTCACCACGGACAGCCGCCAGCGCAGCCGCCGGTCCCGCTCCTCCTGGTAGGCCACGACGCCGCGTTCGGAGCTGCGGTCCACGTAGCCCGTGGCCACCTCGGTCAGCCGGCGTGCCGCGGCGCTGATCAGCTCCGGGTCGCTGGTCAGGCGGGGCAGGGCGGCCAGCACCCGGTCCAGGGCGATGGCCTGGGCGAGCCGGTGGGCACGCAGGACGGCGGTGACGGAGACCCCGCCGCGGGCGAGCCGGCGTGCCCGGTCGAGGTCGGCCGCGGGCGGCGGGATGCGGTCCGCCTCGACGCCGTGCTCCAGCCCGTCGAGCGCCGCGGCGATGTGCTCGGCGATGTTCCGCGTGGTCACCCGGGCGATCTCCGGGTCGGCCCACAGCTCGGGGACCTCCCGGCGCAGGCCCCGCTCCACGTCGGCGACCAGCTCGTCCGCATCGGCGCTCAGCTCGCGCGCGGCCCGGGCCACCAGGCTGTCCGCGGTGACGTCCACAAGAACGACGGTACGCCGATCGGCGGGACGGGCCAGGCGAGGGGCGGCCGGGGTGGGGTCGGGCGGGGGTGTGGCTTGCGGCGAGGAGGGCGGATGGCTGGATGCCGGTCTTTGAGTACCATCCGAGTGGATTGGCGCCGACCAGGTGGTCCCCCGGCCGGTTGGTCCACGGCCTGACGGGCGGTGTGCCCGGTCAGTCCAGTTCTCCTGCAACCCTCTCCAGCCGAAGGACGAGATCGGAGCCATGCGCGTACTCCTGGTCGAGGACGAGGAAGACCTGCGGCAGGTGATCTCGGCGGGCCTGAGGGACGCCGGGTACGCCGTCGACACCGCGTCCGACTGGCCCGAGGCGGACGTCATGCTCGATCTGGTGCCCTACAGCTGCGTCGTGCTCGACCGCATCGTGCCGTCCGGCGACACGCTGCTGCCGCTCCAGGAGCGCCGCCGACGCGGCTGGACGACACCGGTCCTGTGTCTCACGGCCCTGAACGAGGTCGCGGACCGTGTGGACGGCTTCCACTCCGGAGCGGACGACTACCTGGCGAAACCGTTCGCCATGGTGGAGCTCGTGCTGCGTGTCGGCAGTCTCGTCCGCCGGGCACCGGAGCGGCTGCCCGTGGTGCTGCGCTACGCCGACGTCGAGCTCGACGAGGTCAGGCGCGAGGTGCGTCGCGCCGGCGTCCTGCTGTATCCGACGCCCAAGGAGTACGCGGTCCTGCACCACCTCCTGCTGCACCCGGACGAGGTGGTCACCCGTACCGCGTTGATCGAGCACTGCTGGGACGAGATGGCCGACCCCGTCTCCAACGTCGTCGACGCGGTCATGACGGGCCTGCGGCGCAAGCTGGGCGAGCCGGCCCTGATCCGGACCGTCCGCGGTCACGGCTTCCGGCTCACGGACCGTACGGATCCGTCATGACGGACGGACGGCCGTCCCCGGCCCGCCGGCGCCTGAGCCGTCTGCAGCGGCGGCTCACCCTGGCGTACACACTGATCACGCTGGCCGGGGTGGGAGCGCTGTCCTGGCTGGTGATCCGCACGGACGGACGGTCCTGGCAGGCGGCCGAGTACGAGGAGATGCGCCGGCGGGCGGCGGTGGCCGCTTCGCTCGTGTACTACACCGACGCCGGGATCCAGCTCGACGGTCTGTACGACGACGAGGCGACCAGTGGCCGTCGCCAGGTGATCGTGCTCCAGTCCCGCCGCGACGGACTCAAGCGGGTGTTCGTCTCCCGCGGTCCCGCGACGGACGTCGGGGCCGATGCGGTCGACCGGGTGGCGCGCAGCGCGATGGCCCGCGACGACACCGTACGTGCGGGAGGCCGTACCCACGCCGGTCAGCCGGTGTACCTGCTGGCGGTGCCCTTCTACGACGATGCGACGCAGAGGACGTCGGGCGCGGTGGTGGTGGTCGGCGACCCCGCCGAGGGACGCTCCGAACACCACCGGCTGGTGATGGCGGTCCTGTCCGGCTCCGCTCTCCTGGTGCTCTTGGCGGCGGTGACGGGGCACGTGCTGTCCGGGCGCAGTATGCGTCCCGCCGCGGAGGCACTCGACGCCCAGGAACGGCTGCTCGCCGACGCGGCACACGAGCTGCGCACGCCGGTGGCCGTGATGCGGGGCTCGGTCGATCTCGCGGACGCCGACCCGGACCGGTTGCACGCGCACCTGCCGCGCCTGCGGCGGGCCGCGGACCGGATGACGGACGTCGTCGAGAACATCCTCACCCGCGGCCGCCTGCAGGCCGGGCACACGTCTCGTCCCGTCCCCCTGCGCCTGGACCAGCTCGTCGAGCAGGTCTGCGAGGAGCTGCCGCCCTCCCGGCACACGGTGAGACCGCTGCTCGAACCGTCGGTGGTGACCGCCGACCCGGAGTTGGTGCGGACAGCGGTGCGCAACCTGCTCGCCAACGCACTGCGGCACGGGCGGACCCCGGGTGACCCGCTGGAGCGGGCCCAGGTGGACATAGCCGTCCACGGTACGACGGTGACGGTGGCTGACCGGGGCCCCGGACTGGACCCGGAGAGCCTGCCCGGTCTGCTGGTCCGGTACCGCTCCCCCGGCGGCGGCACCGGCATCGGGCTGTCACTGGTGCGGGACGTCGCTGCCGCCCACGGCGGAGACGTAACGGTGCGCAGGCGGCCCGGCGGCGGTTCGGTCTTCGCGCTCGTGCTCGGTCCGGCCCAGAGGCGGACGGGACGCCCCGGGACACGACGGCGTTCCGCCGACCGTGATCCCTCCTCATGATTCCCTCACGGTTCCCGGACCAGGATGTGTCCGTCCGTCCCCACTTCGCCCAGGAGCACGTGTGCCGAACCATGCCGCTGTACCTTTCCTCCGCCGTAGGAGCACCGCCGTTGCCGGGGTGGTCGGCGCCGTCACCGCCCTGGGAGTGGGCGTGACCCTCTCCCACGTCTTCGCGGCCGCTCCCGCGCCGAAGGTGGTGCCTCCCACGGCCAACGCGGCGTTCGACTATCAGATCGGCGGCCCGTACACCCCCGGGAAGGGGGTGACCGCCGTGTCGCGCGACCGGTCCGCCCGGCCCGTCGGCGGCCTGTACAACGTCTGTTACGTCAACGCGTTCCAGGCGCAGCCCGACGCGCTCGGCTGGTGGCAGAAGAACCACCCCGACCTGGTCCTGCTCGACAAGAACAAGCGTCCGGTGATCGACGAGGACTGGGACGAGGCCCTTCTGGACACGTCGACGGCGGACAAGCGCTCCCGGCTCGCCGACGTCGTCGGCGCGTGGGTGGACGGCTGCGCCAAGAGCGGTTTCCAAGCCGTGGAGCCGGACAACCTCGACTCCTACGAGCGTTCGGGCGGTCGCCTGACCAAGGCGGACAACGCGGCCTTCGCCAAGCTCCTGGCCACCCGGGCCCACTCCGCGGGGCTCGCCGTCGGACAGAAGAACACCGTCGACATGCTGCCGGACAGCACCAAGATCGGCTTCGACTTCGCCGTCGCCGAGGAATGCGGCGCGTACGACGAGTGCGGCGACTACGCCAAGGCTTACGCGGACCGCGTCTTCGTGATCGAGTACAGCGATCGCGGCTTCAGCCGGGCCTGCGCGGGCTTCGGCGCTCGCCTCGGCATCGTCCAGCGCGACCTGGACGTCGCCCCTCGCGGAGCCGGTGGTCACACGTTCCGGACCTGCTGAGGTGAGTCCCTCCGCCCGCCCGTGGTGGGCAGGCGGCGGCCGTGTCAGGCGGCCGCGGGCAGTGCGCGCAGCGCCTCGCCGATGAGGGTGATGCCCTCCTCGATCTCGTGGGCCGCGCCCGCCGCGTAGCCGAGGACCAGGCCGGGCGGGCCGGGGGTGAGGCGGTGCCAGGACAGGGGGTGGGCCTTCACGCCCCGGGCGAGCGCGGCCGCGGCGAGGGCGGTGTCGGGGACGCGGCTGCCGGGTCCGTCGGCGAAGGTGACCAGGAGGTGCAGGCCGGCGGCCGCGCCGTGGACGCGGGCGCCGGGCAGGTGCGCCTCGACGGCCCGGAGCATCACGTCCCGGCGCCTGCGGTGGCGGCGCCGGACGTGGCGCAGGTGCCGTTCGAGCTCGCCCGAGTCCATCAGCCGGGCCAGGACCAGTTGGGTGAGGACGCCGTTGCCGAGGTCGGCGTACCGCTTGGCGGTGACCAGGGCGTCGCGCAGGTGGGGCGGGACCAGGAGCCAGCCGACGCGCAGCGCGGGGGCGAGCAGCTTGGAGATGCTGCCCGCGTAGCAGACCGCGTCGGGCAGGAGGGAGCGCAGCGCGGGCACGGGGGGCCGGTCGTAGCGGTGCTCGGCGTCGTAGTCGTCCTCGATCACGACGCCGCCCCCGGCCGCCCAGCGCAGCAGCTCGCGCCGGCGTTCGCCGTCGAGGACCACTCCGGTGGGGAACTGGTGCGCCGGGGTCATGAGCACCGCGCGGGCGCCGCCGGCCCGCAGCGCGTCGACGTCGAGGCCGCCGGCGTCCACGGGGACGGGGACGGTCGTGAGGCCGCCGTACTCCAGCTGCTGGCGCGCGCCGAGCGAGCCGGGGTCCTCGACGGCGACGCGGTCGACGCCGTCGGCGCGCAGCAGCTGGGCGAGCAGCCCCAGGGCCTGCGCCACCCCGGCGACCACCACGACCTCGTCCGGGTCGGCGCGGATGCCGCGGTTGCGGGCCAGCCAGCCGACGACGGCCCGCCGCAGCGCGGGCGCGCCCTGGGGGCTGCCGTAGCCGAAGTCGGCCGGGGTGGCGGCGGCGAGGACGGCGCGTTCGGCGCGCAGCCAGGCGGTACGGGGGAAGGCGGCGAGGTCGGGCACGCCCGGGGAGAGGTCGATCCGGCAGGGCAGGCCGCGCAGGGCGTCGACGAGGCCGTCGCGGTGGGGCGGGGCGGTGAAGAAGGCGCCACCCGCCACGGCTCCCTCGGCCTCCGACCGTCCCACCTGCCCGGCATCGCCCCCCTCGGTCGCGGGAGGAACCGGGCGCGCCGGGGCGGCGACGACCACCGTGCCGCCCCTGCCCCGGCCGGCGATCTGGCCGGACTCGGACAGGCGCCGGTACGCCTCGGTGACCACGCCCCGGGTGACCCGGAGCTCCTCGGCGAGGACGCGGCTGGCGGGGAGCCGCGTCCCGACCGGCAGCCGGCCGTCGGCGATGGCCGACCGCAGCCGGTCGGCGAGCCAGGCGGTCAGCCCGCCCGGGGGTGCGTCGGCGATGTCGAGCTGGAGGAAGTCGGAGCCGAGGGCGGCGCCGGGCCGTGCCGGACGGCCGCCGGCCCCGGCGGCCGCACCGGCCGGTCTCACCGTCGCGTCCGGCACGGCGGTTTTGGACCCCTCGACCGACGACTCTCTGGACCTGCCCATGGCGTCCATTGTGGAGCCAGGGTGGAGGCATGGACACCCCTTCCGCTTCCTTCGCACCCCTGGTCCCCGGCATGGTCGGGATGGTGCTGGTCGGCAGCAGCGTCGGCGTCTCGCACGCGCTCGTCGACGCCCCGCTGTTCACCGCCCAGGCCGTCCGCTACGCGGCCGCGACCCTGATCCTGCTGCTCCTCGCCCGGCTCGCCGGTGCCCGCCCGGTCCGGCCGCGCGGCCGGGAGTGGCTGTGGCTGACCGGGCTCGCGGTGACGGGGCTGGTGCTGTTCAACGTCGCCGTGGTGCGGGGGGTCGCGCACGCGGAGCCCGCGGTGATCGCGGTCGCGGTGGCGTCGGTGCCGGTGGTCCTCGGGGTCCTCGGCCCGCTGCTGGAACGGCGTTCCCCGAGCCGGCAGGTGCTGCTGGCGGCGCCCGTGGTGGTGGCGGGCGCGGTGCTGGTGGAGGGCACGGGCCGTACGGACGCGGCAGGGGTGGGCTGGGCGGCGCTGGCCCTGGGCTGCGAGGCGGCGTTCACGCTGCTGGCGGTGCCGGTGCTCGGCCGGCACACGCCGTGGGGGGTGTCGGTGCACGCGTCGTGGCTGGCCGCGGTGCTGTTCGCCGTGCTCGGCGTGACGTACGAAGGCCCCACGGCCGCACGGGAGTTGACGGGCACGCAGTGGGCGGCCGTGGGCTACCTGGCGCTGCTGGTCACGGCGGTCGCCTTCGTGCTCTGGTACTCGACCGTACGCACGGTCGGCGCCGGCCGCGCGGGCCTGCTCACGGGCCTCGCCCCGCTCGCGGCGGCAGGGGCGGGGACGGTGGCGGGGACGGGGGTGCCGGGCGCGACGGTGTGGCTGGGGATCGCGGTGGTGATCGGGGGGGTGGTCGGGGGGCTGTGGACGCGTCGTGCCCCTGGCATCGATGTGGTGTCGGTCGACGCGCCCTCCGTCCAGGCACCGCCCGCCGACGCGCCCTCCACGGCACCGACCCGGCGCTGACCTCCCGCGCTCCCGCCTATCGTGACTGGCGGTGATCACGACGAGGGAGTCGATGTGAGCGAGAGGGAGCCGGGCGCCGAGTCCGTGTCCGAGGAACCCGCGTCGGTGCTGAGCGAGCGGCTCAAGGAACGCATCTACGCCTCCCTCACCGTGCTGGCGGTCCTCATCGGCCTGGTCGAGGGACGGCACGTCGACCACACCGGGGCCGTCCTGGCGGTCGCCGTGACCGCGCTCGGCCTGTGGTCCGCGACGCTCGTGGCCGACCTCCAGGCCCGGCCCGTCGCCCACGGGCGCCGCCTCCACCGCGACGACGTGCGGCACGTGCTGTTCACCAGCAGTCCCCTGCTGTCCGTGGCCGTCGGACCGATCGTGCTCATCAGCCTGTCCGCGGCCGGGGTGCTCGCGCTGCGCACGGCCCTGTGGGTCGCGATCGGCACCGAGGTCGCGGCGCTGGCGGCCTGGGGGTACCTCGGGGGCCGGCGCATCGGCTCGGGCCCGCTGCGCGCCGCCGTCACCGCGGCCCTGAACACGCTCATCGGGCTGGTCGTGGTCGCGGTGAAGCTGCTGGCCGGTCACTGAGGGGGCCGTGCGCCGGAGGCGGGCGTGGTCGTCGCACGCCCGCCCCGGGTGGTGATCTGCCCCCCGTCAGGACGTCGGCTCCGTCAGGCCGCCGGCACCGTGTCCTCGAACGCCGTCCCCGTCGACCTGTACGCCGCGACCTTGGCGTTGACCTGGGCGGGGGTCAGGACCTGGTCCTTGACGTGGAGGACGTAGTCGACCTGCTGCTCGTAGGCCCGCGGGGTGGTCGACGTCTGGCCGGTGAGGTCGATCAGCCACTGGTTGAAGTTGATGGACATGGGGCGTTCGGGCAGGTAGGCGGCGTCGTGGGTGCCGAACAGCTGCCCGTCGATGAAGTACGTGATGGACGAGCCGTCGATGGTGAGGACCAGGTCGTGCCAGCCGGCGTAGCTCTGCCGGGCCTCGGTGTGCTGGTTGACCGCCTGCCAGGGGTCGGGGTTGTAGGTCTCCCAGGACGTCGTGTAGAGGATGTTCGACGGCTCGCCCCAGCCGCCGTTGGGGAGGTACTCGAAGTCGTACTCGGCGTAGTCGTCGGCCATCGGCGCCTTGAGGTCGTTGATGGTGAAGAAGGTCTGGACGAGGTGGTCGCCGTCGGGGCCGGAGCGCGGGGCGTCGTTGAAGCGGACGCGGGCGGCGTAGGTGCCGTTCTGGAACTTGGTGGCCTTGGTGAGGACTTCGGCCTGCTCGGTGGTGCCGGCCGTGCCCGCCGTCGAGGTCTCCAGCGTCATGACGGTGTTGCCCGCGCTGGTGGCGAAGGTGACGTTGGAGGGGTCCCAGGTGGCGCCGGGCACGCCGGGGCCGCCGGAGTTGGAGCGTACGGACCAGCCGTTGGCGGAGATCTTCGGGTCGGCGTACGACGTGTAGCTGAAGTCGTCCCACAGCGTGCCGGATCCGCCGGGCGGGGGTGTGGTGGGCGGCGGGGTGGTCGGCGGGTCGGTCGGGGTGTTGCCGGCCGGGGCCGTGCCCCAGACCAGGCTGCCGGCGCGGGTCGCGGTGACCTTCGTCCAGTCGGCGTACGCGGTCCGGCTCGCGTCGAAGGAGTAGTCGTCGCTCTGCCGCAGCGGCTGCCAGGTGGACTGGTAGAACCGCAGCTGCATGTCGCCGGTGTCGGTGCCGGGCGCCAGGGAGCCCGCGCCGGAGGTGAAGCCGACCTCCAGGTAGCGGTTCGCGGTGGCGGTGGGAGCGGTCAGGGTGCCGAAGGTGCCGGTGATGTTGGCGCAGCCCTTGGCCGCCCAGGAGCAGGCGAAGCGGTACGTCGCGCCGGGCGCGTCGGCCTTGAAGTAGTACCGCAGCTTGACCTCGCTGAGCGGCAGCGCGGTGGTGGCGGTGTTCTTCACCTTGAACCAGGGCTCGCTCTGGTCGGCCGTGGCGCCGGTGGCGCTGGTGCGGTACTGCACCGTCAGGCCGCCCGCCGCGTTGGCGGTGGCGGGCAGGGCCGCGAGGGCGGCCGCACCCAGCGCGGTGACGGCGGCCGTCGCGAGGAGGGCGCGCAGCCGGGTGGTGCGGCGGGGCTGGGCCGCCGGGTGGTGGTCGTGACGGGTCACGGTCGGGTCCTCTCCGTGGTGGGGTCATCCAGTGGGGTCGGACGGGGGATCACATCCGGGGTGGGTGGTTCCGTCCGGATGTGCTCCCGTCCAGGGGATGTCGGGAGACGTCAGGGGGAGGGTGCTGTGCGGGCCGCGGTGGCCTCCGACGGCGCCGCGGGTGTGGGATGGCGGCGGACGCCGAGCGCGTCCAGCCGTCGCGTGTGCGCGGTCAGCCGGCGGGTGAAGTCGGGCCAGGGCGTGGGCCCCGACCAGGCCCGGTCGGCGAGGGCGCACAGCCGGGGGTAGGCGAGTCGGTCGAGGTCGGCGGCGGTCGGGGCGAACTCGGTCCACAGCTGGGCCTGGGTGCCGAGGACGCGTCCCGCCCCGGGCGCGGACGTCCTGGGGTCGGGGTCGCCGCGGTGGACGGTGCGCAGGTCGACGACGGGTCCGGGCTGGACGGGCGGGCCGCCGGGCTCGTCGTCCTGCGCGTAGTCCAGGTAGGTGGTGCGGTGGTGGGTGAGGACGACGTCGTGCCCCCCGGCCAGGGCCTCGGCCGCGTGCGCGGTCGCCCGCCAGCTCATCGCGGTGAAGCCCGGCGGGAGGACGGTGCCGGTCTCGGCCCACGCGACGGGGTGGCGGCCGCGCTCCCTGAGGTGCGCACCGGCCCGTCCGAGGAGCCAGCCGTGCAGGTCGGCCGGCCCGGACAGGCCCTCCGCCGCGATCCGCGCGCGTGCGGTGGGGCTGTGCTGCCACTCGGTGGTGGGGCACTCGTCACCGCCGAGGTGCACGTACGGCGAGGGGAAGACGTCCATCACCTCGTCGAGTACGGCGCGCACGAAGTCCAGTACGGCGTCGTGGACGCCGAGCACGGTGTCGCACACCCCCCAGCGGGTCCACACGTCCAGGACGCGGTCAGGACGGTTGCCGAGGTGCGGGTAGGCGGCGAGGGCGGCGCGCACGTGGCCGGGCATCTCTATCTCGGGGACGACGGTGACGCCCCGGCGCGCGGCGTAGTCCACCAGCCCGGTGAGGTCGGCGCGGGTGTAGGCACCGGCGTGCGGGACGGGGCCGCGGCGCGAGGTGCCGGGGGGAGCCGCGGTGTCCGGGCCGGCGCGGTGGGCGCCGACCGTGGTGAGGCGGGGGTAGGCGGCGACGGGCATCCGCCAGCCCTGGTCGTCGGTGAGGTGCAGGTGCAGGACGTTCAGCTTGTGCAGGGCGAGCAGGTCGACGTGGCGGCGCAGGGTGTCGACGGGGTGGAAGTGGCGCGCGACGTCGATCATCAGGCCGCGCCAGGAGCGGTGCGGGACGTCGGTGATCTCGGTGCAGGGCAAGTCCCAGCGGGCCGGGTGGGCCCGTACGCGGCCTCGTTCCCCCTCTCGCCCTCGCCCTCCCTGTAGCCCTCCTTCCGTCGCGGGCGCGGGCCGGCCGCCGGTCACCGGCACCAGGGCTTCCTCCGGCAGGAGTTGGCGCAGGGTCTGCACCCCGCGCAGCAGCCCGGTCGGGTGGGCGGCGCGGAGCAGGACGGAGTGCGGGGAGACGGTCAGGCCGTACCCCTCGGGGCCGAGTCCGCGCAGTCCGGCGTCGACGGCGAGGGTGACGGTCCCGGACGGCGAGGGCGGTAAGGGCAGGCCGGTGGCGGGCCTCAGCAGGTCGCGCAGCAGGTCGGCGGCGGCCTCGGCGCCGGGGGTGGCGTGCAGGGCGGTGGTCGCGTCGAACGTGAAGTGGCCGGAGCGCAGGGAGACTCGGGTGGGCCGGGGCAGCAGGGCCTGGTCGCGGCGGGGTGCGGGCACGGGGGTTGGCCTTCCGGGAGGGGCGCCGGGGGGACGGCGGGCGGGGCGCGCGGGCGGTGGGTGAGCGCCGGGGGGGGGGCTGAGCGCGGGGGCGGCCGGTGAGCGCGGGTGCGGGCGGTGAGCGCGGGTGCGGGCGGTGAGCGCGGGTGCAAGGCCCCCGGCCGCCACGCGCGGTGCGGGTTCAGCCCTTGACCGCGCCCGAGGCGAGTCCTGACGTGACGTGGCGCTGGAGGAGGAGGAAGACGGCGAGGGCGGGGAGCGCGAAGAGGGTGGAGGCGGCCATGGTGGCGCCCCAGTCGGTGCCGAAGGTGTTCTGGAAGGACGACAGCCAGACGGGCAGGGTGCGCTGGTCCTGGTTCTTGATGATGAGGAAGTTGGCGTAGGCGAACTCGTTCCAGGCGGTGATGAAGCCGAACAGCGAGGTGGCCATCAGGCCCGGGGCGAGCAGCGGCAGCGCCACACGGCGGAACGCGCCCGGCCGGGTGCAGCCGTCGACCTGTGCCGCCTCCTCCAGTTCGGGCGGGATGGTGGCGATGAACCCGCGCAGCACGATCACGGTGAAGGGCAGGGTGATCATGAAGTAGACCAGCGTCAGCGTGGTCAGCCGGTCCAGCATGTCGGTGTCGCGGGCGATGATGTAGACCGGGATGATCAGTGACTCCCACGGCGCCATCTGGGCGATGAAGACGGCGAGCACGAACTGCCGGCGGCCCCGCCAGCGCATCCGGGCGACGGCGAAGGCCGCGGCGAGGGCGACGACGAGGGACAGCAGCACGGCACCGGCGGTGACCAGCAGGCTGTTGCGCCAGAACTGGGCGAAGCCCGGTGCGTCCACGGCGGTCCGGAAGTGCTCCAACGTCCAGGCGTGCGGCACGAGGTGCGGCTCCGACGACTGGATGTCACGGGACGGCTTGAGCGCGGTCGTGATCATCCAGTACACGGGGAAGAGGCAGACCAGCACGGTCAGGGCGGCGCCGGCGTGCAGCGGGAGCCGCCGCAGCCTCGACGGACGGAAGCTGCTCACCGCTCGTCCTCCTGTCGGAACATCTGGCGGAAGTACAGGACGAGCACGCCCGACATCAGGACCACCGTGATCATCGAGGCCGCCGAGCCGAGGTCGTAGCGCTGCTGGGAGAGGGCGGTCTGCACGGCGTAGACGGGCAGGATGGTGGTGGCGTCGCCGGGGCCGCCCTTCGTCATCACCCAGATCTGCACGAACGCCTTGAACGTCCAGATGACTTCGAGGCACAGCACCAGCATCACGATGGGGCGGATCAGCGGGAGGGTGACCGAGCGCAGGATCCTGAAGGCGCCGGCTCCGTCGAGGCGCGCCGACTCCTGGAGTTCGGCGGGGACGGTGGTGAGCGCGGAGTAGAGGGTGATGGCGGCGAACGGTACGGACTGCCACACCACCAGCACGACGAGGATGACGAAGGCGGCCGTGCCGTGGGCGAACCACGGGTAGCGCTCGAAGGAGTGGGCGCCGAGCGAGGTCAGCGTCCAGTTGACGATGCCGAACTCGGAGTGGAACAGCCACTGGAAGACGGTGGTCGCCGCGACGACCGGCATCGCCCAGGCGAGGACGAGCGAGCTGAGGACGAGGCCGCGCCACACCCGGCCGAGCCGTTCGGTCATCAGCGCGACGAGCAGCGCGATCACCATGATCAGGACGACGTTGACCGCCATGAACAGGAAGGTGCGGCGTACGACCGTCCAGAACCGCGGGTCGGTGAGCAGGGCCCGGTAGTTCGCCAGGCCGACGAAGTGCGCGTCCCCGGAGATGAGTTGGCGCAGCCGGAAGTCCTGGAAGGAGATCAGGACGGCCCGGGCGAGCGGGTAGAGCAGCAGGTAGGCCATGCCGAGGACGGTCGGCGCGACCAGCAGGTAGGGCCAGGGTCCGGAGCGGCCGTGGGCGCGGCCACCGTCACGGCGGCGGGACGCCGGGGCGGGGGCCGGGGCCGGCCGGGACCGCGGCCGGGTCCGTTCCTCGGTGGTCGGCACGGCTCCTCCTCTCGTACGGGGCGTGGGGGACGGCGGGGCGGGGTGACGGGGCGCGGCGGCGCGGGCGCCGGGTCACGACGCGGTGTTCATCGCCCGGGTGATCTCCGCGGAGGCCTTGGCGGCCGCCTGCCGCATGTCCCGGCCGGTGAGCGCGGCCGTCATGTAGTCCTTGATCGGGTTCTCCGCCTCGACGGCCGCCCAGCCGGGCGTGTTGGGCGTGGCGCGGCCCTCGGCGGCGCCGACGGCCATGGTGGCCGCGCCGGGGTCGGAGGCGACGGCGGAAGCGAGGGAGGTCTTGTTCGGCACGTAGCTCATGGCGAGGGCCAGCTTCTTCTGCCAGGTGTCGCCGGTGAGTTCCTTGATGAAGGTGTAGGCGGCGTCCTGGTGCCGCGAGGCGGCCGGGACGACGAGGTCGGAGCCGCCGGTGAAGACCGCGCCGGGCTTGTCCGCCGTCTTGCCCGGGACGGGGAAGAAGCCGAGCTTCCCCTTCAGCCGGGGATTGTGCTGGGCGATGACGTTCGCGCCGCCGGGGACGGAGATGATCTGGGCGACCTTGCCCCCGGCCATGACCTCGGCCTGCGGCGGGTTGGCCTCGTCCGCGTCCTTCGGTCCCTTGCCGAGCGCTTGGAGCTCCTTGTAGAACCGCATGCCGGCCAGCGCCTCGGGGGTGTCCAGGGCGCCCTTCCACGTGCCGCCGTCCCGGACTGCGAGGTCGCCGCCCTCGTCCCAGATGAACCCGGCCAGGGCGTACCAGGTCTGCCCGGTGAGGTAGATGCCCTGCTGGTCCCCGGTGTTGAGCTTGCGGGTGGCGGTGATCCACTGCTGCCGGGTCCTGATGGCGGCGGGGTCGACGCCGGCCCGCTGGAAGAGGTCCTTGCGGTAGACGACGACGCGGTTGGCGGCGTAGTAGGGGATGCCGTACTGCTTGCCCTCCCAGGCGCCTGGCTCGGCGAGCCCCTTGAGCCAGGTGCCGCCGCCGAGGTCGGCCTTCTTGCCGGTGAGGTCGACCAGTCCCCCGCTCTGGGCGTACTGGGCGACCTGGGTGTTGCCGACCTCGATGACGTCGGGGGCGTCGTTGCTCGCCAGGGCGGCGGTGACCTTCTGGCCGATGCCGTCCCACTCCTGGATCTGCACCGTCAGGTGGATGTCGGGGTGCGCGGCGGTGAAGGCGTCGGTGAACTCCTTCTGGAAGGCGGCGGAGACGCTGTCCCGCATGAGCCAGACGGTCAGTTCGGAGTCGCCGTCGCCGTCGCTCCCGCCGGAGCCGGAGCCGGAGGAGCAGGCGGTGAGGAGGGTGGTCAGCAGGAGGAGGGAGGACGACGCACCGGCGAGCAGGCGGAACTTCACGGTTCACCTCGAAGACGCTCAGGGATGGCGCGGGGCAGGGGGAACGACGCCCCGGAGACTTGACCAGTTGCCTCACTGGCCGCCACTGGACAAGTAACCTGTTGGTGGTGGAAGAAAATGGCATGGACCAATGTGGCCGTCAACCCCCCTCGCGGGCACGGGATTTAGGGCGTCCGGGAGCAGAACGTCCGGCACACCGGGGCACCTCCGCCGTAAACTGGTGCTTTACCAGTGGTCTCTTGTGGTCGCATCACGGAAGCTGGTCAGATGCACCCGCACGGCATGGGCGCGGGACGGGCGGGGGAAGGGGACGGTGCGGATGGCCGAGAACGAACCAGGGGCGGGCGCGGCGGCGCGGACGACGGGCGGGGTCCTCAAGCGGGAGCGGGTCCGTGACGCGGTGCTGACCATGGCGGAGGAGCGCAGCCCGGGGGACGCCATCCCTTCCGAGCGGACCCTGTGCGCCCAACTCGGCGTGTCACGGCCGACGTTGCGGGCCGCGGTCGACGAACTGGTCACCGCGGGCGTCCTGGTGCGCGAGCACGGCCGGGGTGTCTTCGTGGCGCCGGAGAAGATCACCCAGGAGCTCGTGCAGGACCGGCAGTCGCTCAGCGTGCCGCAGGCCTCGGGGACCTGGACGAGCCGGCTGCTGGAGTTCACCACGATGCCGGCGGGCGCCCGGGTGGGCCGCAAACTGCGCCTCTCCCCCGCCGCCGAGATCTTCTACGTGGCCCGGCTGCGGCTGGTCGACGGTGCCCCCATCGCCATCGAGCACCTGCACATCCCGGCCGCCACCGTACCCGGCCTCACCGCCCGCGAACTGGAGCAGGGCGATCTCTACCAGCACCTGCGCACCCACCACGGCGTGCACGTGAGCGAGGCGACCCAGGCGATCGAGCCGACGGTGGTCACCCGTGCGGAGGCGGAGGTGCTGGACGTGCCCGAGCTCTTCCCGGCCCTCCTCTTCGAACGCCTCACCACCGACTCCACGGGCCGGCCCGTCGAGTACGTCCACTCGCTGTACCGCGGGGACCGCTACCGCATCGTCTCCCGCCTGCGGCTGACCGCGGACGCGGAGCCCGCCGGGCCGTCCGCCGGGCACCACCCCGGCATCCCCCCGGGAGACTTCGCCGACGGCGCGCCGGTCACGGCCTCGACACTCGGGGACGTCCAGGGGTAGCGGCGGCCGCGGGCGGGTCAGCTCGGGCGTAGCGGCAGCCGGACGGACGGGTCCGCTCCGGGGCGTCCAGGGGTGGCAGCGGCTGGTGCGGGGCGCCGCGCGGACCGGGCTCACCCGGGCAGGTCCAGCACAGCGGAGCCCCGCCCCCGCACCAGGCGGACGGGCCCCTCGGGACGCCCGGGGCACCGCCGCCACCTGCCCGGTCGGGCCGGACCGCCCCGGGTCGATCCCGTGCGAGACGGATATACCCGCCGTCCGAGGGAAGCCGCCCCTACAGGGTGGCTGACTCGACGGCAGGAGGCTGATCGAAGTGACCGTGGCACGGCAGCAGGGCGGCGGCGGGGGCTCCAGCGGCCTCTACGACGTCCTGGAACTGATCCTCGACCGGGGTCTGGTGATCGACGCGTTCGTGCGGGTCTCCCTGGTGGGCATCGAGATCCTCAAGATCGACATACGGATCGTGGTCGCCAGCGTCGACACGTACCTGCGTTTCGCCGAGGCGTGCAACCGCCTCGACCTCGAAGCGGGCCCGCGCAAGCCGGCCGGCCTGACCGAACTGCCGGAGAAGCTGATGGAGGGCGGTGCCCGGGGCAAGACCAAGGGAGCCCTCTCCGGCGCCGCGCAGACGATCTCGGACGCGTTCCACCAGGCGCGCGAGGAGAAGAGCTCCTCGTAGCACCACCGGCCGGCCCGCCAAGGCCCTGACCCCCAGGGCCCCGACCGCCGGCGAGCCCGTCCTTCCACCGCTCCCCCGCCGGGGTCCCCCGGCCGGGAGGGAAGGACGGGCTCGCTCCCGTCCGGTCGGGCCTACTCGGACTGCGTGCCGCCTTGCACACCCGCCGTGGTCGCCGCTCCCGTCCCGGCCGCTTCGCCCATGCCGGGTGCCACGGAACCGCCGTCCGCGACACCGAGGGCGACCTTCGTCCAGCCGGATTCGCGGCGGTCGAAGTTCCGGTACGCGTCCAGGGCGTCCCCGGTCCCGACCCAACGGGTGATCAGCGGCGTCGGGTCGAGTCGGCCCGAAGCCACGAGGGAGACCAGGTCGGGCACGTAGCGGCGGTGGTTGCAGTTGCCCATCTTGAGCGTGAGGTTCTTCATGAACGCCTCGCCGAACGGGTAGTGCTGCACCTGCGGCGGGTAGACGCCCACGGTGCCGACGGTGCCGGCCTTCGCCACCATCTGCACGGCCCAGCGGGCCGCCAGCGTGGGGGCGTCGCCGGGTACCCACGTCCGGCCGTTCGGGTTGTTCTCCGGGGCCGCCTCGTCCCGTTCGTGATCGAACTGCTCGCCCTGGTCGCGCAGGGTATCGGCGGCGGGCCCGCGGGACGGGCGCTGCGCGTCCACGCCCACGGCATCGATCACCCGGTCCGCCCCGATGCCGTCGGTCAACTCCAGAACGGCTTCGACCGGGTCCTCGGCGTTGAAGTCGACCGTCTCGGCGTGCTGGTCACGGGCCAGCTCCAGCCGGTCCCCCACGCCGTCGACGACGATGATCCGTCCGGCGCCCTGGAGACGGGCGCAGGCGATGGCGGCCTGTCCGATCGGACCGGCGCCGAGGATCGCCACGGTGTCGCCCGCGCCGATCTCCGCCAGCCGCGCCCCGAACCATGCGGTGGGGTAGATGTCCGACAGCAGGATGGCCTGGGCGTCGTCGACGGTGTCGGGCAGCGGGACCAGCCCGACGTGGGCGTACGGGACGCGGGCGTATTCGGCCTGCAGCCCGTCCAGGCCCCCGGCCGCCTCGGGGCCGCCGAAGAAGACGGTGCCGGCCCGCGACCCGCCGGGGTTGGCGTTGTCGCACTGGGCGTAGTAACCGGCACGGCAGTAGCTGCACGTGCCGCAGGCGACGGTGGACGGCACCACCACCCGGTCACCGGGACGCAGGTTGCGCACCCCCGGCCCGACCTCCTCTACGACGCCGACCGCCTCGTGTCCGAGGATCCGGCCCTCCTGCATGCCGGGCATGGTGCCGCGGACGAAGTGGAGGTCGGTGCCGCAGATCGCGGACGTCGTGATGCGCACGATCGCGTCGTACGGGTCCTGGATCTTCGGTTCCGGCACGTCGTCCAGGCGGATGTCCCCCAGCCCGTGCCACACGACAGCTTTCATTCCGGCCCTCCGTCTCGCGGGTCCCGGCGGCCGGGGGCGCTCCGCGCGGTCCGGCCGGCCCGGCGGTCGTTCCCGGGGTTTCCCCGGGCACCGGGCCGAAACGGAGGGGCCGCCCCCGAGCTTCGTAGGACCCGGGGCGGACGATCAGGAGGGCGGGGCGCCCAGCGGGTTCGCGGCCAGCGCGCGTGCGGTGCCGTACAGGTTGGCGGCCATCGCGCGGCCGGTCTTGTGGGCCCAGTCGTGGCCGCGCTGGTCGTCCAGGTAGTCCGGGCCCGGGCCGGGACCGAGGTGCCAGTAGGTCCACGACTGGCCGGGGATGGTGTAGCCGAGGTCGCACAGGGCGCCGTTGATCTCGCTGATCACGTGGTGCGCGCCGTCCTCGTTGCCGGTGACGACGACCCCGGCGACGCGGTTGTAGGCGACGGGGACCCCGTCGTCGTCCGTCTCGGAGAGCATGGCGTCCATGCGTTCGAGGACCCGCTGGGCCACCGAGGAGGGTCGGCCGAGCCAGGTGGGGGACGCGATCACGAGGATCTGCGCGCCCAGCAGCTTGTCGTGGACGGCCGGCCAGTCGTCCCCGGCGGCGACGGCCTCGCTGACCACGCCGGGGTGCAGGTCCAGGTCGACGGCCCGGACGTGTTCCACCTCGACGCCGCCGTTCTCCGTGAGCCAGTCCCCGACCACCTGGGCCAGCGCGGCGGTGTTGGAGGGCTCGGGGGACTTCTTGAGCGTGCAGTTGATCACCAGTGCCTTCATGCCCCAGGGGTACCCCGTCGGGGCGCGCCGTCCCCGCGGTGCACTCAGGCGGCCGAAGCCGGGTACTCGCGCGGGACGGGGCTCGGCGGACCGACGGGTGGAGGAGGCGGCGATGCGCACCGCGCGACTGCGAATCCAGGGAGCGGCGACCTTCGCCTACGGGATCGCGACGGCGTACCGGCCGGCGCTGCTCGCCCGGCCCGCCGGTCTGGTCGACGCGTACGGCGAAGTCACCCCGCACACCGCCCTGGTGCTGCGCTCGATGGCCTGGCGCGACGCGGCCGTGGGTCTGGCGATGGTCCTCGCGCCGCAGGGGCCCGCCCTCACCGCGGCCGGTGCGGTGCGGATCGCCTCGGACGTGGGGGACGCGCTCTTCTTCGGCCGGGCGCTGCGGGGTCGGCTGCGGCGGGCCGGGGCGGTCGTCAGCGCGCTGGGCTGGGCCGCCGTGACGGTGGCGGGCCTGGCCGCGGGACCGGGGCGACCGGTGCGGGCCTGAGGCCTGAACGGGCGCCCCGTCAGACCTGGCCGCTCGGCGTCCCGGTGCGCTCGGACTCGTCCTGTACCAGCAGGGAGAGCAGCGACGCCACCGTGAGCCCGGCCTCCGCCGGGTGCCGGAGCACCCTGTCCGGGTCGATGCGGTAGGTGTTCGTGCGCCCCTCGCGGGTGTGCGAGAGGTAGCCGTCCTGTTCGAGGTCGGCGATGATCCGCGCGACGGCGCGTTCGGTGAGCCGGCAGCGCGCGGCGATGTCACGGACGCGGACGTTCGGATTGTCGGCGATCGCAGCCAGGACGCGCGCGTGGCTGGTGATGAAGGTCCATCCGGTGTGTGGTGCGGGCACTCCAACCATGAGCGGCATTCTAGGGGACCAACCTTGCAAGAATCGATTTACATGACATAGATTTCATGCAATCGACGACTGGCACTCCCGTGAGGGAGCCACAGGGAGGAGCCGACGGTGCCCTGGGACGAGGCCGCTGCGGCCACCCTTACGAACCCCGCGGGCGGGACGCCACTGCTGGAGCGGACCGGCGGACAGGGACCCGACGGGTCCGGCGTGCCGCAGTACGAGCGGCGCGGGGCGTGCGTGATCGCCCCGGGCGGCGCCTACGACATGGACTCGGTCGCGCCCCTGGCGCGGGCGCTGGACAGGGCGGCGCGGGAGTACCCCGTGGTCGTCCTCGACGCCTCCGGCGTCACCTTCGCCGACTCGACGTTCCTGACCCTGCTGATCCGCGCCCACCGGTCGGGCAGGCTGCGCCTGGCCGCGCCGTCCGCGCAGGTCCGGCAGATCTGCGAGATCACCGGGGTGGACGGCTACCTGGACGTCCGGGACACGGTCGACGACGCCGTGGCGTGACGGACTCCCGCGCGGCCGGCCGGGTCAGCGCACCCGGCCCCGCGGCTTCAGCCGTGTCGCCGGCAGCTCCGGGGCCGGCAGCGGAGCGCCGTCGTAGCCCTTGACCTCGCCGAAGCGCGTGCCCGTCATCCAGTCGTGGCGGGCCTGTTCGATCTCCTCCTGGGTGCGGCCGATCCAGTTCCAGAACATGATCAGCTCCTCCTCGAACGGCTCACCGCCCAGCAGCATCAGGCCCGCGTCCGACTCGGCGCGGATCGGGAGGTCGGTGCGCCCGCAGCCGAGGTACAGCATCGAGCCGGGCAGCACCGGTACGCCGTCCACGTGGGCCTCGCCCGCCATGGACAGCACCGCGTACTCGAAGTCCGGCTCCAGCGGCAGCCGTACGTCCGCCCCGCGGGCCAGGGTCAGGTCGGCGCCCACGATCGGGGTGTACGTCGTCCCGGGTGACGTCGCCCCGTCCAGCGAGCCCAGGACGAGCGTGGCCTCGAGGCCCGGCGCCGTGACGACCGGCAGGTCTGCGTGGTGCTCGAAGTGCGGGTCGGTGTGGCGGTGGGGGTCCGGCAGGGCGACCCACAGCTGGGCGCCGTGAAGGAACCGGGCGTGCGCCTTCGGGCTCTCCTCGGAGTGGCTGATCGCCCGGCCCGACGTCATCAGGCCGAGTTCGCGCGGGCGGATCGTCTGGAGGCTGCCGGTGGAGTCGCGGTGCAGCACCTCGCCCTGGTGCAGCCAGCTCACCGTCTGCAGGCCCATGTGCGGGTGCGGGGGAACCTGCATGCCGGGCTCGTCGGCGATGTCGTCGGGACCGTAGTGGTCGACGAAGCACCAGGCGCCCACCATCCTGCGGCCCAGGTTGGGCAGCAGCCGGCGGACCTCCGTCGACTCGCCCAGCTGCACGGTGCGGGGACTGAGGAGCTCGCGCACGGGCTCGGCGACGACGAATCCGCGGCCGCCGCACGCGGCGGGCACCGGCTGCCGGTCAAGGTTGCTCATGCCCACAACCTAGCTCCGCCGCACACCGCCCGTCAGGTCCGTCCCCGGCCGCCACCCCCGGACTGTGGAATTTTCAACTACCCGGTCGGGTTGAGCGCATCGAAGGAGGTCACGAGTGGACATGACATACGACACCACGTACTACGCCCACGGGGAGCCGGCGGAGCGCTGGGAGCGCGCCCGGATGTTCTTCGACGCCAAGGACTACACCGCCGCCGCGCGCGTCCTGGACGGGCTGGTCGCCGAGGTGCCGGAGCAGACCGGGCCGCGGCTGCTGCTGGCCCGCGCCTACTACCACTCGGCCCAACTGCGCCGCGCCGAGGCCGAGCTGCGCGTCCTCGTCGAGCGCGACCCGGTCGAGCACTACGCCCGGCTGCTGCTCGGCCGCACCCTGGAGCGCCAGGGGCGCGCCGAGGAGGCGGAGTCGCACCTGCGGATCGCCGCCGCGCTGGCGGGCGAGTTCGACACCGCGTCCGCGCGGGTCTGAGCGGGCGTGATCGACACGCCATCCCCTGGGCGCACGGGCCCGGTTCCCTTCGGGGAGCCGGGCCCGTCGTCCGTTCGTCCCCGCCCCACCGCCGTGGCATCCTGACCGGATGGCATCTCCCCGCAGTCGTCCGCCCCTTGCCGAGCGCGTCGAGGAACTCCTCGCCACGGCCGGTCCGTTGCCGATCGTCGCGGCCGGCGACCCCGTGCTGCGCGCCGGGACGGTGCGCTACGACGGCCAGTTGGACCCCGCGCTCCTGGCCCGCTTCGTCGAGGCCCTGCGCGTGACGATGCGCGCCGCCCCGGGCGTCGGCCTCGCCGCGCCGCAGGTCGGCGTGGAGCTGCGGATCGCGGTCGTCGAGGACCCGGCACCGGTCCCGGAGGAGGTGCGGGTGGCCCGGGGCCGGGTGCCGCTGCCCTTCCGGGTCCTGGTCAACCCGTCGTACGAGCCCGTCGGCACCGTGCGGGCCGCGTTCTTCGAGGGCTGTCTGAGCGTGCCGGGGTGGCAGGCCGTGGTGGCCCGGCCCGCCGAGGTGCGGCTGACCGGCGCGGACGAGCACGGCCGTCCGCTGGACGAGCTGGTCACCGGGTGGCCCGCCCGCATCGTCCAGCACGAGACGGACCACCTGGACGGCACGCTCTACCTCGACCGCGCCGAGACGCGCTCGCTGTCGTCGCAGGACGCCGTGGTGGAACGCTGGAGCCAGCCGACCCCCGAGCGCGCCGCCCGGGAACTGGGCTTCGACCTGCCGTGAGACCCGCCCCGGACCCCCGGCACGGCCGGGTCCGGAGCGGGTCCCGGCCGGGGATCCGCTCCGGTCGGCCGTGGTCCGGGGCCGGTCACCGGTCACCGGTTCTAGCCCCGGTACGCCTCCAGCAGGCGCAGCCACACCTCGCTGATCGTCGGGTACGACGGGACCGCGTGCCACAGGCGGCTGACCGGGACGCGGCCGGCGACGGCGATGGTGGCGGAGTGGATCAGTTCACCGACGCCGGGGCCGACCAGGGTCACCCCGCGGACGATCTCCTCCTCCAGGTCGACGACCATCCGGGCGCGGCCCTTGTAGCCGTCGGCGTACAGGCCCGCGCCGGCCACCGATGCCAGGTCGACGTCCACGGCGCGCACCCGGTGGCCGGCCTGCTCGGCCTCCGCCAGGGACAGGCCCACGGACGCTGCCTCGGGGTCGGTGAAGACGACCTGCGGGACGGCGTGGTGGTCGGCGGTGGCCGCGTGGGCGCCCCACGGGTCGGTCTCCAGCAGCGGCACGCCCGAGGCGCGGGCGGCGATGGCGGCGCCCGCGATGCGGGCCTGGTACTTGCCCTGGTGGGTGAGCAGGGCGCGGTGGTTGACGTCGCCGACCGCGTACAGCCAGTCGGTGCCGGTGACGCGCAGGCTGTCGTCGACGTCCAGCCACGAGCCCGGCTCCAGGCCCACCGTGTCCAGGCCGATGTCGTCGGTGCGCGGGGCGCGGCCGGTGGCGAAGAGGATCTCGTCGGTCTCGATCCGCTCGCCGCCCTCGGTGGTGACGACGACCGAACCGTCGTCCGCGCGGGCGACCGAGGCGACGGAGGTGCCGGTGCGCACGTCCGCCCCGGCCTCGCTCAGCGCCTCGGCGACGAGCTCCCCGGCGAAGGGCTCCATCCGCGGCAGCAGGCCCTTGCCGCGGACCAGGAGGGTCACCCGCGAGCCGAGGGCCTGCCAGGCGGTGGCCATCTCGACGGCGACGACACCGCCGCCGACCACGACGAGCCGGCCCGGCACGCTCTGCGAGCTGGTCGCCTCGCGGCTGGTCCAGGGGGTGATGTCGGCGAGTCCGGGCAGGTCGGGCAGGGCGGCGCGGCTGCCGGTGCAGACGGCGACGGCGTGGCGGGCGGTGAGGACCGTGTCACCGACCCGCACCGTGCGGGGGCCGGTCAGCCGGCCCTGCCCGCGGTACAGGTCGGCGCCGACGCCCTCCAGCCACTGGACCTGGCCGTCGTCCTTCCAGTGCGAGGTCTCGTAGTCCCGGTGGGCGAGGACCGCGGCGGCGTCCAGGGGGCCCTGGACCGACTGGCCTAGGCCCGGCACCCGGCGGGCGTCGGCGCGGGCGATCGCTGGGCGCAGCAGCGCCTTGCTCGGCATGCAGGCCCAGTAGGAGCACTCGCCGCCGACCAGCTCGCTCTCCACGACCGCGGTGGACAGACCGGCCGCGCGGGTGCGGTCGGCGACGTTCTCGCCCACGGGGCCGGCGCCGAGCACCACGACGTCGTAAGCGATGGTTTCCGTTTCCGTCATGGGGTCAGTCTGGAGGGTGGGTGTGCTGCCCGGCCACACGGGTAGGGGCCCGGAATACGCGATCCGCCGGCCGCGTTGTGCGGACGGCTTCGCCCTGCCAGGACGCACCTGGCAGGAAGCACCGGGAAGAGGGAATGACGTCATGAGCAGCACCGTGGAGCTCACCAAGGAGAACTTCGACCAGACCGTCACGGACAACGAGTTCGTCCTGATCGACTTCTGGGCGGCCTGGTGCGGGCCGTGCCGTCAGTTCGCCCCGGTCTACGAGAAGGCCGCCGAGGACAACCCCGACCTGGTGTTCGGCAAGGTGGACACCGAGGCGCAGCCCGAGCTGGCCGCGGCCTTCGGCATCCAGTCGATCCCCACGCTGATGATCGTGCGCGACCAGGTCGCGATCTTCGCCCAGCCGGGCGCGCTGCCCGAGGCCGCGCTCACGGACGTCATCGGGCAGGCCCGCAAGCTGGACATGGACGAGGTCCGCAAGCAGATCGCCGAGCAGCAGGCGGCGTCCGGGACCGCCGAGGCGTCCGGGACCGCCGAGTAAGACGTCGTTTCTTTCGGAAGGCGAGCGACCGGCGGACGACAAGATCGCCCGCCGGGTCTTCGGTGCCGAGCCCTCAGGGCGATGCGCTGCGCCCTGTTCACCTACAGCTGGGCCGAGGCGAAGCCGGCCAGCAGGACGGCGGTGCCGCCGATCTCACCGATGATCAGGGCCTCGCGTACACCACGGAGGCTGGATCTCCGGTCGCGCATCTGGTTGTCGGTTCGCCCCTCGATCCCGAGCCGTACGTAGTTCGAGATCGTCACGATGAACATTCCGATGATCACTGATGCGGCGGTGATGTTCACTGCGGACGGCCAGCCGGAGAACTGGACGAGCGGTGCCACGATGGCCGTTGTCGCGAGGGCGTACATCAGTCCAGCGTTGTGAGCCACGTTGACGTATCGGTGTGCTGTCCCGGTTTCGGACGCTATCGACTGCTGCCATTTCCACACCCCGAGGACCAGTGAGGCGAGGAAGATCAGGCCGGCAGCGAAGAGGACCCAGGCGGTTTCCGGGCGGATCATGGTGTAGCTCCCTTGCACGGTGAGGCCGCGGGTGAAGGGCCCGGGGCGCCACCCGGGTCATCTCTCATGTCGGCCGTCCGGCTGAAGACGAGCGGGTTCGGCTTCAACGGGCTGGCCACCCCGGTCCTGACCGCGACCTGCCCACATCCCCACCCCTCGGAGCCGTACGCCGACCTACACCTCACCGACGCGATGGCGGACGGGAATGTTGCAGACCAATCCGTGTGGGCTCGGCTCGAGCAACATCAGGTCGGCTCACCGTGGGTGGGGGGGTGACGCGTCGGCGAGTTGGTTGCTGCGGTCGATCTCCGGCATGTGCGTCTCGGCCCAGAGGCGCAGCGCGGCGAGCGGTGTCTCGAGGGACAGGCCGAGTGCGGTGAGCCGGTAGTGGACGGCGGGTGGCACGGTGGGTTCCACGCGGCGCGCGACCAGGCCGTCGCGGACCAGGCTCCGCAGAGTGACGGAGAGCATCTTCTGCGAGATGCCCGGGACACGGCGCCGCAGTTCCGCGAAACGGAGCTCGCCCGGGGCCTCCTCGGCCAGGACCTTGACCGCCATCGACGTCCACTTGGTGCCGATCCGGTCGAGCAACCGGCGGGTCGGGCAGAGCGGATCCAGCAGGTCACCGCGCTCTCCGGGGCGCTGGTCACGTCCGTCGGCCTTCGACGTGGTCACCTGGGGCTCACCACCTGAGGGGAAAGTGCCGTCTTGGGCGGACCAGCCTAGTTCCCTAGCGTGACGTGGTCACCATTCCTCACTGCCCTGGAGCCCCGCCATGCCCGAGCTGCGACGCGTCCCCGCCAACGGTGTCGAACTGAACGTCGCCCTCGCCGGGTCGGGCCCGGCCGTCCTGCTGCTGCACGGCTTCCCGCACACCTGGGAGGTGTGGACGGACGTCATGGCCGGTCTGTCCGGCCGCCACCGCGTCATCGCGCCGGACCTGCGCGGGTTCGGCGCGAGCGGCCGGGCCGCCTCGGGGTACGACGCGGCCGGCCTGGCCGAGGACGCCGCGGCGCTCCTCACCGCGCTCGGTGTGTCCTCGGCCGCGGTGGTGGGCATCGACGCGGGCACGGCGCCGGCCTTCCTGCTCGCCCTGCACCGCCCCGGTCTCGTGCGGCGCCTGGTCGTCATGGAGTCCCTGCTGGGCAGGCTGCCCGGCGCCGAGGACTTCCTCGCCGACGGGCCGCCGTGGTGGTTCGGCTTCCACTCCGCCGCGCCCGGCCTCGCGGAGACCGTCCTCGAGGGCCACGAGGACGCCTACGTCGACTGGTTCCTGAAAGCCGGGACGCTCGGCGACGGGGTGCGCCCCGCCCTCCGGGACGCCTTCGTCCGCGCGTACACCGGCCGTGAGGCGTTGCGCTGCGCGTTCTCGTACTACCGGGCCCTGCCCGAGAGCGCCGCGCAGATCGAGCGGGCGGTCGCCACCGCCCGCCTGACGGTGCCGACGATGGCGCTGGGCGCCCGGCCGGTCGGCGCCGCGCTGGAACGCCAGCTCCGTCCGTTCACCGACGATCTCACCGGACACGTCATCGAGGACTGCGGCCACATCATCCCGCTGCACCGGCCGCGCGCCCTGCTCACCCTGTTGCGCCCGTTCCTGGCCGGTGAGGACGCGCGAGCGGAGTGACCAGGCGGGCGACCCGCGCACCACCCCACGCCTAGGCCGTGTCTTTCGGATCACCCCGGGGCCGCAGGGCTTGGCACGCACATCTGCCGCGTTGTCGTCGGTCCCCGACGCTCCGCGTCGACTCCCTCCTCCGCCTTGCAGCTGCACGCACCAAGCCCCGCTCACCGGCACTGTCAAGGCGCCGTCGCTCCGAGTCGGGCTGATCCGAAAGACACGGCCTAGCTGGACTCCCGTCCCACCACCGTCGCCGCGAGCAGTTCCCTGGACTCGGGCGGGGTGCCGGGGTTGCGGACCGCGCGGTCGACGAGTTCGGCGAGGTCCCGGCCGGAGGGCAGCCGGATGTGGACGGTGCTGAGCCGGGGGCGCACCAGCCTGCCCAGCAGGAGGTCGTCGGCGCCGATGACGGCCGTGTCCTCGGGGACGCGGACGCCCCGCTCGGCGAGGGCGCTCAGCACCAGCACGGCGTACTCGTCGTTGAACGCGAACACGGCGTCCAGGCCGAGCTCGCGCCAGCGGGCCGCGAGGGCGCGCGCGGACTCCTCGGTGTAGGCGAGGGACAGCTCGGTGACGGTGGCGTCGGTGCCGTCCAGGGCGGCGCGGGCCCCGGCCAGCCGGGGCCGGGAGAACATGTCCAGGCTCCGCTCCCGGGGCACCACGACGCCGACGCGCCGCCGGCCGCGGTCGTACAGGTGCCGGGCGGCGGCCCGGCCGACCGTCTCGTGGTCGAGCAGCAGGGCGTGGGCGCCCTCGACCCGGTCGCAGCCCAGCGTGACGACCGCGCGGGCGCCGGACCGCTTGAGGACGGCGACGCCCTCCGGGCCGATGCCGGGTCCCGGCACCAGTACGGCGACCGGCCGCAGCTCGGCCCAGGCGCGGGCCGCCTCGTCACCGCGCAGCCCGCTGGCGCCGTACTGGACGACGGTGTAGTCGAGGCGGCCGAGGGCCTGCTGGAAGTCGTGCACGAACTGGCTGTAGAGCGGGCCGGCGGGCACGGGCGGGGCGGGCATCAGGACCATGCGGCTGTGGCCGGCGCGCAGGCTGCGGGCGGCGGCGTGCGGGACGTAGCCGAGTTCGCGGGCGGCCTCGTGGACGCGGCGGCGGGTGGGTTCGCTGATGCGTACGGCGCCTGCGTTGTTCAGGACGTAGGAGACGGTGGCGCGCGAGACGCCGGCCAGGCGGGCCACGTCCGCGCTCGTGGGCACGGGGCGCGACGCCGGCGACGACGGCGGCGCGGGCGGGTCGGGAATCTGCACCATGACGTACCGCATCCTGGCAGAGGCCCGCCGCTCCCCCGCGGCCGGGGGCGTCAACCTCCGTCCGTCAACCGCCTTTGCCAGGTCAGGAGTTGACCCCAGGGGCCGGTGCGGCGGAGGTCCTGCGCGCCGGTGCGGCGGGGGTGCTGCACGCCGGTGCGGTCACGCGGTCGACCAGGTCGGTCCAGCCGTCCTCCAGCCGCTCCAGCGGCATCCCGCACTGGCGGGTGAGGTGGTGGATGAGGACCGGGTTGAGGTACCCCATGAGCGTGTGCGCGACCAGCTCGGTGTCCGCGTCCGGGACCGCCTGGCGCAGCAGCAGGACGACGTGGCCGTGCAGTACCCGCAGCGGGGGCGAGGCGAACCGGCGGTCCGCGCTGGGCTCGGCCGCCAGTTGCAGGTCGAGCTGTTCGGCCGAGCGCCGCAGCATGGCGCAGCCGAACGCGCGCAGCCGCTCCACGGGCGGCGCGCCGGGACCGAGCGGGGGCGGTCCGCCGAGGAAGGCGGCCTGGAACTTCTTTTCGGAGTGGTCCAGCAGCGCGGTCAGCAGGCCGGTACGGTCGCCGAAGCGGCGGAAGACGGTGCCCTTGCCGACGTTCGCCGCGGCGGCCACCGCCTCCATCGTGACCCCGGCCGCGCCGTGCTCCGCGACCAGCCGGGCGGCGGCGTCCAGCAGCCGGGCCCGGTTGCGGGCGGCGTCGGCCCGCAGGCACGCGTTGGGTTCGTGGGCGGCGGTGTCGAGCTGGAGCAACTCGGTTCGGCCGAAGGGCTCCTCGGTGTGCGGGAAGGGCGGCAGCGCGGCGGACATGAAGACAGCGTAAAGCACCGGGTATCAAACTGGACCGCGGTCCGGTTACAGTGCTAGAAATTAAACGGACCTCGGTCCGGATCGTTACCGCAATGTTTCAGCCTCCCTGGGAGTACCCCCATGTCTGTTCGCATCCTCGCGCTCGTCGGCAGCCTCCGCGCCGGTTCGCACAACCGCCAGCTCGCCGAGGCGGCCGTCAAGCTCGCTCCGGAGGGCGCCGAGGTGGTGCTCTTCGAGGGCCTGGCCGACATCCCCTTCTACAACGAGGACCTCGACGTCGAGGGCGCCGTGCCGGCCCCCGCCGCCAAGCTGCGTGAGGCCGCCCAGGCCGCCGACGCCTTCCTCTTCTTCTCGCCCGAGTACAACGGCACCATCCCCGCCGTGCTGAAGAACGCCATCGACTGGCTGTCCCGCCCGTACGGTGCCGGCGCCTTCGGCGGCAAGCCCGTCGCCGTGATCGGCACCGCCTTCGGCCAGTACGGCGGCGTGTGGGCGCAGGACGAGACCCGCAAGGCCGTGGGCATCGCCGGCGGCAAGGTCATCGAGGACATCAAGCTCTCGATCCCCGGCTCCGTGACCCGCTTCGCCGAGACCCACCCGGTCGACGACGCCGAGGTCGCCGCGCAGCTGACCGAGGTCGTCGCGCGCCTGCACGGCCACGCGGGCGAGGCCGTCGCCGCCTGACCCCCGCCGACGCAGCAAAGAGGGAGGGTGCCGTCCTACGGCACCCTCCCTCTTCTTCGTGCTCCTTCGTGTGCGGGCTCCCTCTTCAGGCCCGCGCCACCGGGGCCCCGCCGGGCTCACCGGCCGGATCCGGCGCGTGCCGCAGCGGCTCGGTCCGTGCGGCGGGGATGACGGCCGCGATCGCCGCGGAGACCAGCGCCAGACCGCCGCCGACGAGCAGCGCGGTGCGGAAGCCGGTCTCGGAGGCGAAGGTGTACCCGCCCATGCTGGTGGTCATCTGAGCGAGGATCACCCCGATGACGGCCGAGCCGATCGACGTGCCGAGCGAGCGCATCAGGGTGTTGAAGCCGTTGGCGGCGGCGGTCTCGGACAGCGGGACCGAGCCCATGATCAGGGCGGGCATCGCCCCGTAGGCCAGGCCCACGCCGCCGCTGGTGACCAGGGTGACGAGCATGACGCCCCAGGCCGTGCCGATCAGGGCCTGCGCGAGCGCGTACCCGGCGGCCAGCACGAGCGCGCCGCAGACCAGGGTGACCTTCGGACCGCGGGCGTTGGTGAGCTTCCCGCCCAGCGGTGAGACGACCATCATCGTGAGGCCGCCGGGCGCCATCCACAGGCCGGCCGCCAGCATCGACTGGCCCAGGCCGTAGCCGGTGGCCTCGGGGAACTGCAGCAGCTGCGGCATCACCAGCATGCTCGCGTACATGCCGAAGCCGACGAACACCGAGGCGACGTTGGTGAGCAGAACCCGGGGACGGGCCGTGGTGCGCAGGTCGATCAACGGATCGCTGGTGCGCACCTCCCACAGGCCCCAGGCGAGCAGGACGACCACGGAGGCGGCGAACAGGCCGAGCGTGGTGGCCGAACCCCAGCCCCAGTCGGCGCCCTTGGACACCGCGAGCAGCAGGCACACCAGGCCGACGGCGAGGCCGAGCGCGCCCGCGAGGTCGAAGCGCTGCCCCTTGGCGCCGGCCGGCACGTCCGGGACCAGGAACCAGATCAGCACCCCGATGGCGGCGGCGAGGCCGGCCGAGCCCCAGAAGAGCACCCGCCAGTCGGCGTACTGGGCGATCGCGGCGGCGATGGGCAGACCGAGGCCGCCGCCGATGCCCATGGAGGCGCTGACCAGGGCGATGGAGGAGCTGAGCTTCTCCGCCGGGACGACGTCGCGCAGCAGGGCGATGCCCAGCGGCACCATGCCCATGCCCATGCCCTGGAGCCCTCGTCCGACGATCATCGGCACGACCCCGGAGGCCAGGGCGCACACCACGGAGCCGACGACCAGGGGCACGACGCAGGCCAGCAGCATCCGGCGCTTGCCGGCGAGGTCGCCGAGCCGCCCGGAGATCGGTACGCAGACCGCGGCCACCAGCAGGGTGACGGTGATGACCCAGGCCGCGTTCGACGGCGAGGTGTCGAGGATCTGCGGCAGCTCGGCTATCAGCGGGGTGACCAGGGTCTGCATGATCGCGGCCGTGGTGCCGGCCAGCGCGAGCGTGGCGACCACGCCGCCGGTGCGCGCGGTGGGCTGGGGGGCGTCCATGGAGGACTCCTCGACTCTCTGTCGGTGGATCGGCCGACCGGTGGCCGGTGGCCCGGTGGCCGGTGGACCGGGGAAGGACCGCGAAGGATGTGCATCCTACATGCGACATGTACGACGCATGCCATGTGGCTGATGCACGCCCGTGTGCAAGGATGGAGGCGCACCGCGAACAGGAGGCCCGCGCATGGAGAGGCCGACGCACGACGTCGAGTACGAGCAGATGCTGCTCAGCCGCCACACCTTCCTCAGCCGGCGCGGGGGGCGGCGCCAGGACGGCGTGCTGGAGCGCAGCGCCTACATCCTGCTCAGCCGGATCCGCGTCCAGGGCCCGATGACGATCGGCGAACTCAGCGACGCCTTCGGCCTGGACGCCTCCACCCTCAACCGGCAGACGGCGGCCGCGACCCGCGCCGGACTGCTGGAGCGCATCGCGGACCCGGGCGGCGGGATGGCCCGCAAGTTCCGCATCACCGCGGAGGGTTCACGCCTGCTGGACGAGGAGCGCGAGGGCATCGTCGAGGTGCTGGACCAGGTGATGGCCGACTGGTCCGACGACGACATCGCCGCCTTCGCCGGCTACCTGCGCCGCTTCAACCACGGCATCGAGCGCATCGGCGGCCGTCCCTGGCCACGCCCCTGAAGCACCGGAACCGTTCGAACGCCTGACCAAGGGCCGCTCCTGGGCTAGCCTCGTGACCCTTCTGCGAGCGAACTTGCGTACGGCGAACATCACTTCGGGAGTTCCGTGTCCGACCGGACCACACCACCGAGCCCCACCGCGCACGAATCGGCGGCCCTCCGGCAGACCGGCGCCGCTCCCCTGCGGCCGGGCGACCCGGTCCGGGTGGGCCCCCACGTCCCCCTCGCCCTGCTGGGCAGCGGCGGCATGGGGCGCGTCTACCTGGCCCGGTCCGCCGACGACGAGCCCGGACTGTACGCGGTCAAGGTGATCCGTCCCGAGTACGCCGAGGACACCCGCTTCCAGCGGCGCTTCGCCCACGAGGCGGCGGTGCACTCCCGCGTCGGCCCGCCCCACGCGCCCCGGCTGTGCGGCACCGGCCTGGACGACGACCTGCTGTGGATGGCCACCGAGTACCTGCCCGGCGTGGACCTGGCGGCCGTGGTCCGCGAGGACGGCTCGCTGGCGGGCGCCGCCGTCTGGCAGTTGCTCGCGGACCTCGGCCGCGCGCTGCTCGCCCTGTCCGCGGCCGGCGTCGTGCACCGGGACCTCAAGCCGTCCAACGTCCTGCTCTGCCCCGACGGCGCCCACGTCATCGACTTCGGCATCTCCAAGGCCGTCGACGCGAGCGCCGTCACCGGCACCGGCAACCGGGTGGGCACACCCGCCTACATGTCCCCCGAGTACCTGCGCACGGGGCACTGCGACACCGCCTCCGACGTGTTCTCGCTCGCCGGGTCACTGGTCTACGCGGCGGCCGGGCGCGGCCCGTTCGGCGACGGCACCGGCGTCGACGTGATGCACCGGGTGGCCTTCGAGGAGCCCGACCCGGACGTGATCGGCGCGGTCCGCGCAGGCGACCCGGACCTGGGCGCCCTGCTGACCCGCTGCCTGGCCAAGGAGCCCGCCGACCGGCCCACCCCGCAGGACCTCGTCGACGCGGCCGAGCCGCACGTCCCGGTGGCCGGCTGGCCCGAGCCCGTGCACAGCCGGGTGCTGGCGCGGCAACGGGCGTACGACACCCTGCACCGGCTCCCCGTGGCACGGGCGGCGCTGCTGTGGCCGCCGGGGGTGCGGGCACGGGCCGGACTGCTGCCGGCGGAGGTGAGCGGGCCGGTGCCGGGGGCGGACGGGCGTCCGCGGGACCGGCAGGGGGTGGGGCCGTACGGGCGTCCGCAGGACCGGCAGGCGGCGGAGGCGCACGGAGGTCCGCAGGGCCGGGAGCGTGCGCACTCCCCCGGCTCCGGGCAGCCCGGTCCCACCTCCGCGCCGTCCGCCGATGTGGCCCCCGCGGCGTTACGGGCCCGGCGGCTGCGCCGCAGGCAGACGCTGGCCGTCACCGCCGGCGTCACGCTGTCCGCCGTCGCCGCCGGAGTCCTGGTGCTGACCCGCGAGGACGGTCCGGCGACGGCCCACGCGCCGGGCGCGGTCGCCACGGCGTCCGGGGCCCTGCCCGGCGGCGCCCGCAGGGGCGGCGTGTCCCCGTCCGCGTCCCGCGTCTCCGACGGCGCGTCCGTCGCCGGCGAGCCCGGCGGGCAGGCCGTCACCGGGTCGGAGGGGCCGGGGCGGCAGCCGGCCCCGCCGACCGGGCCGGCCCACGCCACCGCCGCACCGACGGGCACCGCGTCCCCCGCGGCGACCACCGGGGACCCCACCGGACCCGCACCCGCGACCAGCGCCCCGGCGTCCGCGCCGGCGGCCCAGCCCTGGAACACCGACTGCACCTCCTACGAGGGCAGCGGACGCACCGGCCCGGGCGACACCGGCAAGCAGGTCCGGCAGGTGCAGTGCATGCTCACCGCGCGCGGCTACGGCGTCGCCGGCACCGATCCGGACGGCGAGTTCGGCACCGGCACGGAGCAGGCGGTCCGCGCCTTCCAGGGCGACCGGGGCCTCACGGCGGACGGCGTCGTGACCCGGGGGACCTGGGTGGCGCTGCGCGCCGCCGAATGACTCCGATCAGGGGCGATTGCCGCAGGGGCGCGGGGTACCCGGGGACGCCGAACACGCTCCTGGAGGTGCCATGACGACCGATGCCGTCCACGAGGACGCCCCCGACCACCGCGACGCCCACGACAGCCACGAGGGCGACGAGGGGTACGGCGCCGCGGACGCGACGCCCCTCGTCGGGTACGCCGTGCTCGCCGGCATCTTCACGGCGGGGATCGGCACGTTCACCGCGGTGGCCAGGCGGCGCGGCGTACGGCTGCCCGACCGGGTGCCGCCGTGGGACGTCGCCCTGCTCGGCACGGCGACGTACAAGATGTCCCGGGTGCTGACCCGGGCCAAGATCACCAGTTTCGTACGGGCGCCGTTCACCCGCCGGGCGGACCAGGGTGAGGCCGCCGAGGTCATGGACGAGCCGCGCGGCACCGGGGTGCGGCGCGCGGTGGGCGACCTGGTGGCGTGCCCCTTCTGCACCGCCACCTGGGTGATGGGGGCCCTGGTGTGCGGGTACGCCGCCGCGCCGCGGGCCACCCGGCTGGCGAGCGCGGGCCTCGGCGCCCTGACGGTGTCGGACTTCCTGCACTACGCGTGGACCTGGACGCAGCAGACCACCGAGAGCTGAACGACGGCACCGTGTGACCGTCCGGGAGCGGGGCACTCGACAGGCCGCGGCGCGCCCGCCAGGGGCCGCCGCGACCGGCATGGAGGTGAAAGGGCATGGGACACGGCGGGAACGTCATCGACGAGCTGATGACCGATCATCGTGAGGTCGAGGAGCTCTTCGGCAAGATCGAGGCGCTGCCCTCCGGTGACAAGAAGCGGAAGGTGCACGCCGAGCAGGCGGTCATGGAGCTCGTGCGGCACTCGGTCGCCGAGGAGATGTACCTGTACCCGGCCGTGCGCGAGCACGTCCCGGGCGGCGACGCGCTGGCCGACAAGGAGCTCGAGGACCACGCCGAGGCCGAGCAGCTGATGAAGGACCTGGAGGGCTGCGAGGCGGACGACCCGGAGTTCGACCGTCTCGTCACCCGGCTCATGGCGGAGATCCGCGCGCACGTCGCCGACGAGGAGGGGAACCTCTTCGTGCGGCTGCGGGCCTCCTGTCCTCCCGAGGCGCTGGACCAGCTGGGCGACAAGGTGCGCCAGGCGAAGAAGGTCGCGCCGACCCGGCCGCACCCGGCCGCGCCGGACCACCCGCCGGCCAACAAGATGCTGGCACCGGGAGCCGGTCTGGTGGACCGGCTGCGCGACGCGCTCTCGGGTCGCGGCAAGACGGACTGACGCGGCCGCACCGGGCGAGGGCCCCTCACCGCGGGTGAGGGGCCCTCGCCCGTGCCCGGGTCGGTCCGGTTCAAACCCCCTTGTGAGCAAGGCCACTCGGTGTTCCAACCGCGCTCCGCCCGACGGGCGTTGGCGCGTAGGTCCGGACGGGTGCGGCGTGCGTCACGCCGGCACCGGCGGCCCCTTCTGCCACGATGGTCCGCGCCCTGAACGACTGGGCCGGAACGGCCGCGCAGCGCAGCCGGTGTCTCTTCGGTTCCGCCCGTCCCCACCCCGCCTGGCTGTCGAGAACCGGACCGTGTCTGCTGCCCCTCCCCCGCCCTCCCCTGCCCCGCACACCGCCGCCCGGCCGGAGCCGCCCGCGTCCCGCTCGCCGTGGCGCTCCCTGCGCCACCGCGGCATGCGCTGGTGGTCCGTCGCCAACTTCGTGTCGAACGCCGGCACGTGGATGCAGCTGACGGTGCAGAACCTGCTGGTCCTGCAGATCACCGGCTCAGCCGCCGCGACCGGCCTGTCGATGTCCGTACAGGCCGCCCCGGCGCTGTTCGTGAGCCTGCTGGGCGGCACCGCCGTGGACCGCTGGCCGCGCAAACTGACCGCCGCCGTCAGCCAGGCCCTGCTCGGCGGGGTCGCCCTGGTGACGGCCGTCCTGGTGGCCGTGGACCGGCTCGACATGACCTCGCTGCTGGCGCTGGCCGCCGTGACGGGTCTCATCGCCACCGTCGACGGACCGGCCTGCGCCCTGCTCGGCAACGACCTGGTGCCGGTCGAGGACGTCCCCTCCGCCATCGGCGTCGGCGCGCTGGTGCACAACGCGGGCCGGCTGGTCGGTACCGCGCTGGCCGGTGTCACGGTCGGCTTCCTGGGCACGGCCGCGGCGTACGGCGCGAACGCCCTGTCGTTCCTCTTCGTGGCCTCGGTGATCCCCTTCCTGCGCCCGGCGCGGGGCGCGACCGCGGTCCGGCCCGCCCCGGCGTCCGGCGCCCCGCGGCCCGGCCTCGGCGTCCGCGAGGGGCTGGTGTTCTTCGCGCGCAGGCCCCGGCTGGTCGCGCTGGCCGGGATCACCGGGATCAGCGCCGTTTTCGGGCGCAATTACGGGCTGACGCTCGCCGTGCTGGTCACCGGGCCGCTGGCGGGCGGCGCCGGGTCGTTCGGCACGGTGTCCACGGTGCTCGCGGCCGGCGGGATCGTCGGCGCGGTGCTCGGCGCGCGGCTGCGCAGGCCCTCCGTCCGGCTGGTGGGGTGCCTGGCCGCCGCGGGCGGTCTGCTCCAGGTGGCCGCCGGGCTGTCACCGTCGCTGGCGGTGCTGCTGGTGCTGGTGCTGCCGATGGCCGTCGTGGAGTCCGTCTCGGACACCGCAGGCACGGCCGTCCTCCAGACCGACCCGCCCGCCCGGCTGCGCGGCCGGGTGCTCGGGGTGTGGAGCAGCATCGGCACGGTGTGGAGTCTGGGCGGCCCGCCCGCCCTGGGTCTGCTGATGGAACTGGCCGGGGCACGCGGTGCCCTGGTGCTGGGCGGCCTGATCGTCTCCGGCACGATCGCCGCGGGCCACCTCGCCCGCACCCGCCGCACCACCGACACCCCGGTCCTCCTGCCGACCCTCGACGGCGACGTCGCGGACCGGGGGGCACTGAGCACGGCGGCGTGAGGGCGGCCGGACCGGGCGGGGTGGCCGAGCACGCGGGTGAGCGGGCGCGGCGGCGTACGTCTTCTGCTGCCGTTCTCCGTGCCCGAGCCCCGTCGTCAGGCGATGAGCGCCTGGCCCGGGGTCAGGCGGGTGCGGAGTTGGGCGTGGTGGAGGTCGGCCACCGGGGCGAGCAGGTCGGGGTGGCGCAGGAGGGCTGCCGCCGCGCGGTCGCCGGCGTCCGGGGCGAGCAGGCGCCGGAACTCCACCGGCAGGCCGCGCGCGTGGCCGCCGTCGTGCAGGGCGCCGACGGCCTCCTCGGCGAGGTCCGGGTCGCCGAGCAGGCACGCGGCCCAGCTCGCCACGACCTCGTCGACCCAGGTGCGCCAGGCGACGGCGTCCTCGTCGGTGTCCTCGTCCGTCCCGGCGCCGGTGACCCAGTCCAGGCGGGCGCAGCCTCCGGGGCCCGCCATGCCGACGAGTGCGGCGTCCATCGCGGTCGGGTAGCGCAGCCACGCGGCGACGGTGACGGCCTGGCGGGCCTGGACCTCGCACAGGGCGGCGGCCAGGGCGCCGCCGGACGCCGGGTAGGCGCGGACGAGCCACTGGGTGGTCGCCGCGATGAGCGGGGAGAGGTCTGCGAGCACGGCCGGCCGTCCGGGGGTCGAGCGGGAGAACAGGGAGGTCCGCACACGCTAGCCGCCCCTGCCGGGCCCGGGAACCCCGCTGTGACCGGCGTCCCTCAGTGTCCTCGGCCACACCGTCCGGTCCCGCTCCGCCTCAGGACGAGCCGTGCAGCAGGGCGCACACGAAGTTCTCCTGGACGGTCCGCAGCCGCTTCAGCAGGTCCGGCTTCTGGGCCTCGTTGATCTGCGTGGTCGTGCTGAAGGTCAGGGAGCGGCGGCCGTCGGGGGTGGCCGCCATCAGCTGGGTGTAGCCGGGCATGTTGCCGGTGTGGCCCAGCACGACGCCGCAGCGGGTGGTGTAGCGGAAGAGGCCGAGGCCGGCGTCGTTGCGCCCCGGCCCGGCCGGTTCTGACGCGCCGGCGACCCAGCGCCGTTGCTCCTTCGCCACCCGGGGGGCGAACAGCGCGCCGCCCGCGTAGCCGCGGACGAAGCGGGTCACGTCGGAGGGCGTGGAGATGATGCCGCCCGAGGCCCAGATCCCGGAGGCGCTGAGCAGCTCGCTGACGTCCTGTGGTGCGGCGGGCGGGTCGACGTCGTAGCCGTGCAGGTAGGGCGTGGGGATGCGGTAGTCCTGCGGCAGGCTGGTGTCGTGCAGCCCGAGCGGCCCGTACACCCGCTGGTCCAGCAGCTTCTCGTACGGGGTCCCGGTGGCGGCCTCGGCCATCAGGGCCACGGCGATGTTGTCGGAGTTGGAGTACTGGTACCGCGCGCCGGGCTGGAAGCGCAGGGGCTGGTCGGCGACGTAGTCGAGGAGCCGGCGCGAGTCGAAGCGGTGGTGCGGGTCGGCGGTCACGATCTTCTGGAACGCGGGGGCGCGGATGTAGTCGGGCAGGCCGCTGGTGTGGTTCAGGAGCTGCCGCAGGGTGACGGCTCCCCACGCCTTCGGCAGCTTCGGCAGCCGCTGGTGCAGGGTGTCGTCCAGCCCCAGGTCGCCGCGGGAGACCAGGGACAGGGCGACCGCCCCGCTGAACGCCTTGGCCGCGCTGGCGATGCGCATGTGGTCGTCGGCGCCGGGCGCGCGCTGCGTCCCGGTCTGCGCGACGCCGGACCGCAGCACCCGGTTCTGTCCGCCGTCGCGCAGGACGGCGATGACCCCGGGCGGTCCGCCGGGCGCCCCGACCAGGTCGTCGAGCTGCTGCTGGAGGGTGCGCGCGGAGGGCGAGGGCGACGGCGACGCGGGTGCGATGGCCACCGCGGCCGCCGTGGACAGCACGGCCAGGCCGGCCGCGACCAGCGCGAGGCCGGCCGGCCGGCGGAGGAGGGGGGAACGTGCGGGCATGCGGGCTCTCCCGGGGACGGGGCGGGGAACGTCCGGGTGGCGCGGTGTGCCGCCGGACCGGCGTCCAGCTTCACCCGGCACGCCGAACGCCCGCCGCGCACACTGCTGCATACGGCCCAACGCGCGCTCACCGGCCGGGTCCTGGGTGTCCGGGGCGGCCGTCGCGGCGGTGGCGGGAAGGCGCGCGGGCGGGCCGACGGCCGGCGGCGGGAAGGGGACGTCGCCCGGGCGACGGGCGCCCGGCGACCGCGCCCCGGATGCTGGTAGGGGAACGCCGGTCCGGTCGGCGTGCCGGCGGTCGTGCACCCGGTGCACCGGAGCGGCCCTGTGGAGGAGCGCCTCGTGAAACGGCAGCTGCGACAGCTCGGGCACGGGTGGCACCGGCTCGGCGTGGGCTCGCTGCTGCGGCAGGGGCGCCGACTGGAGCTGATGCACCGTGCCATGGGGTTCGCCACGCTCGCCCTGGTGACGCTGGCGCCGCTGCTGATCGTGGTGGCCGCCGCCGACCCGCTGCGGCGCGGCGGCTTCGCGCCCTGGCTGGCGGACGGCATGGGGTTGTCCGGCCGGTCCGCGCGGCTCCTGACGGAGATCGTCAGTCCGTCGCGCGAGGTGGTCAGCAGCACCAGCGTGTGGAGCGGTCTGGCGCTCGCGGTGTTCGGCGTGTCCTTCGCGGCGAGCGTGCAGAACGGCTACGAGCGCATCTGGTGCCTGGGTCCCGGCCCGTGGCACCGGATCTGGCGGCAGGCCATGTGGATGTGCGTGCTGACCGCCTACCTCTACCAGGAGGTGCAGACCCGCACCGCCCTGCACGGCACGGCGCGCGTCGCGCTGACCTCGGTCACCGGGGTGCTGTTCTTCTGGTGGGGCCAGCGCTTCCTGCTGGGCGGGCAGGTGACCTGGCTGAAACTGCTGCCGGGCGCGCTCGCCACCATGGTCGGCCTCGGCGGCCTGCGCGCCTTCTCGCACTTCGTGTTCGCGCCGCTGATCGTCACCAACGCGATCAGCTACGGCGCGGTGGGCACGGTCCTCATCGTCGAGTCCTGGCTCATCGGGGTGGGCTTCGTGGTGTACGGCGGCGCCCTGGTCGGCAAGTGGTTCGACGACCACCGGGACGCGCGGCGGGAGGACGAGCCGAGCGACGCGACGCGGGAACGGGCTTCCTGAGGGCCGGCCGGATCAGACCACCGCCGACTCCGCCAGCGCCAGGACCGGGGCGAGCGGGTCGCCGCGGAACAGGGCACGGCCGCGGTCGCGCCGCAGGTCCCGCTCGGGACCCGCCTCCAGCACCCCTTCCAGTGCGGACAGCAGCCCGGCCTCGTCGGGGGCGAACGCCGACACCCCGAGCCCGGCCATGCGCCGCACGCCCTCCTCGCCGTGGCCGGGCAGCGGACGGTAGCCGATCACGGGGAGCCCCGCGGCGAGGGCCTGGACGGCGGTCTGCCCGGCCGCGTTGTCGATCAGGGCGTGCACGGCGCCCATCAGGCCGGGCAGGTCGCGGACCCACCCCAGCGCGAGGGCGCCCGGGACGGCGGTGACGGCGCTGCGCAGCTGGTCGTTGTGCCCGCACAGCACGACCGGCAGGTAGCCGGTGCGGGCCAGCAGCCGGGCGGTGGCCGACGGCCGGGACGCGGCTCCCCAGGCGCCGGCGGACAGCAGGACGGGCGGCCGGCCGGGGACGTGCCGGGCGAGCGTGCGCCGCCAGTGGGCCGCACCGGGGGCCGGCGCGAGGAAGTCGCCCGGCACCACCGGGCCGGTCACCCGCACCGGTGCCGCCACGCCCCGGCGCAGTTCCTCGGCCGCTTCCTCGGTGAGGCACAGGTACTGGTCGTTGCCGGGGTGGACCCAGTGCCGGTGGACGGCGAAGTCCAGGACGAACACCGCGCTCGGCACGCGCAGCGCGCCCCGGTGCCGCAGGTGCCCGGTCAGCTGGGCGGCGAGGTGGAACACCGACACCACGACGTCGGCCTCGAACCGGTCCGCCAGCTCCGTCAGGCGGTGCCCGGCGAGGCGGGCGAGCGGCACCCCGCTGGGGCGGTGCCCGGGACCGCTGCGCAGGAACGTGTCGTAGACGGCGCCGTAGGCCCACGGGAAGTGCCGCACCGACGCCTGGTACGAGCCGCGCAGCGCGGAGCCCAGGCCGTAGGGCAGCAGGCCGAGGACATCGGCCACCAGGGGCTCGTGGCCGTCGGCGCGGGCGCGGCGGGCGAGCTCCTCCGCCACGGCGTCGTGGCCCGCCCCCATGCTCGCGCTGAGCACCAGGATCCGCCGGGGCGCGCCGGGTACGGCCGTACGTCCGTGGGACGCGGAGGGAGACGTGCGCACGGGTTCCGGTTCTCCTGCCGTACGCCACCCAAACGCCACCTCTGCTGGGCGTTTGGGTGCATCCGGTCCGGGATGCTCCATGCAGCCGGGCCGCCCCGTCGGCCCCTCCCGGCATCGTGCCCCGGCCCCTCGGATGACGTCATGTCGCATGCCATGTCCGGCCCCCGCTCCGCACCCGCCGTCGCCCCGTCCACGCCGCTGCCGGCGCCCGGTCCCGGTATCGCGCCCGCCGCCGGGGCCGGGGCGTCCGGGTACCGGGGTACGGCCCTGGTCACCGGTGCCTCCTCGGGCATCGGCGCGGCCGTGGTGCGGCGCCTCGCCGCGGAGGGCGGCTGGCGGCTGGTGCTCAGCGGGCGGGACGAGGCGCGGCTGGCGCGGATCGCCGGCCCGGCGTCGGGCACGGCGTTCGCCGCCGACCTGACCCGGCCGGGTGCCGCGGCCCGGCTGACGCGGTTCGCGCTGGACCGCTGGGGCCGGGTGGACCTGCTGGTGGCCGACGCCGGGATCGGGTGGGCCGGCGCGTTCGGCTCGATGCCGGCCGCCGACCTCGACGAGGTGACCGACGTCGACGTACGGGCCACGCTGCGCCTGGTGCGGCAGGTCGTGCCGCACATGGTCGCGGCGGGCGGCGGGCGGGTGGTGCTCATCGGGTCGCTGGCGGGGGTGGTCGCCGTGCGCGACGAGGCCGTGTACTCCGCGGCCAAGGCCGCCCTCGGGGCGTTCGCCGACGCCCTGCGCTACGAACTGGCGCCCACCGGCGTCCGCGTCACCCACGTGGTGCCCGGCGTGGTGGCGGCTGGTCCCACGACCGGCCGTGGCTGCCGTCCCCGCTGCGCGACCGCCGGGACCTGGCGCGGGCGGCCGCCGCCGTGCGCGGGACCACCGGCCGGTCCCCGCGCTGGTACCGCCCGCCCTACGGCATCCTGACCGCCGGCCGCTGGGCCACCGCCCGGAGCGCGGGGCTGCGCCCGGTGCTGTGGACGGCCTGGGCCCGGGACTGGACGGCCGGGGCGACCGCCGCGTCGGTCCGCGCGACGGCCGCGGCGGAGCTGCGCGGCGGCGGCACCCTCCTGCTGCACGACACCGACCTGGTCTCCGCGCCCGGCTGCTGGCACGCCACCCTCGCGGCCCTGCCGGGGATCGTGGGCGACTGCCGGGAGGCCGGCCTGCGGGCGGGGCCGCTGGCCGAGCACGGCACGGACTGACGACCGACGCCGGTGTCGCGGACGCGCCGGGCGGCCCCGGTCTGGGAACCGGGGCCGCCTTCCGCCGGCGTAGGGCAGGCAGGTCAGGTCCGCTGCCACAGCGCCGGCGTGTTCGGGGGCTCCCAGCCGGGCTGGGCCTGGTGGGTCTGCAGGCAGCGGTAGGTGGCGCCGCCGTACGTCACCGTCGCGCCCGCCTGGTAGACGGTGCCCGCCGCCCAGGTGCCGCCCGGGTCACCGGGGTCGCCGGGGTCGCCCGGGTCACTGGGGCCGGAGGTGGTCGTCTTCAGGGTGAGGCCGTAGTTCTGGAGGATGGGGTTGATCGGCTGGAAGTAGGTCGTGCCGCCGCTCGTGCAGTTGCCCGAGCCGCCCGAGGTGACGCCCTGCGCCTGGCTGCCGGAGATGAACGAGCCGCCCGAGTCGCCCGGTTCGGCGCACACCGAGGTGCGGGTGACGCCGGCGACGGTGCCCTCCTGGTACGTCACGCTGGAGTTGAGCTGCTGCACGGTGCCGCAGTGCCAGCCGGTCGTGGAGCCGGAGCGGCACACCGAGGAGCCGACCGCGGCCTGCGTGGACCCGGCGACCTGCGCACTGGAGCCGTTGACGTACGGCGTCGCCGTCCAGTTGGCGTTCGTGGCCACCCACGCCATGTCGTTGCCGGGGAAGACGGACGCCTGGAACGTGCCCTGCGCGACCCGGTTCGAGCCGGTGGTGGTGCTGCCGGCGCGTCCGCAGTGGCCGGCCGTGGCGAAGCCCTGCTGGGTGCCGCGGGTCACCGGGAAGCCGATCGAGCAGCGGCTGCCGCTGCCGATGTAGTAGGCGTCGCCGCCGCGCAGGTCGTAGAGCGGGCGCGGTCGTTCGGTGGTCCGGACGATCCGGGTGAGGGAGGTGTCGACGTGCGCCGCGCGCAGCAGGGAGCGGGCGGATTCCGCGCTGATCGCCTCCACCGTCAGCGTGTTGGTGCGGACGTCGACGTACCACACCGGCGCGGCGGTGGTGCCGTGCCGCGCGGCGGCCCGGTCGAGGCGCGCCTTGGCGGCGTCCAGCGCGGACAGCGAGTGGTCCACGACCACGGCGTCCGCTCCCCCGGCCCGGATGGCGCGCACGTCGGCCGGGTCGGTCGTGGCCACGGTCAGGGTGTCCGACAGCGTGCCGCTCACCCAGGCGCCCGCGTAGTGCGCGCCGACGGCGGCCCGCAGCCGGCCGGTGACGGCGCCCGCCTCGGCCTCGTGGGCCAGCCGGGCCTCGGCCTGCCGCCGGTCCAGGCCGAGGTCCCGCTGGAGCGCGGCGAGGAGGCCGGGCGGGGCCGCGTCGGTGCGCAGGGTCTCCGCCGCCGTGGCGGCGCCGGACGAGGAGGGCGGCAGGGCGCTCGCGGAGCCGCTGAGCCCGGCCACGAGCAGGGCGCCCGTCGCCGTGGCGGCGGCGCACGCGGCCCTGAACTGTCGATGGAGCATGGGGAGTTCTCCTCGGGTTCGGTGGGGTGGCGCCACCGTAGGAAGGCTCCGCCGCGCTCCGTAAGACGTCAGCCGACCCCCTGCCCCCGCGTTATGGAAGCCGCCGGAGGGGGCGGCGGCACCGGTCGGCGGACGTCGTCCGCTGCGCCCGGCCGGCGCCCGGCCAGCCACTGGGCGTAGCTGTCGCTGCGGGCCGCCGCGCCCGCGTGTGCCTCGCGGGCCTGGGTCAGCACGGTGTCCGCGGTGTCCTGGCGCTGCCCGGCGGGGTGGCGGCCGAGCAGGTGCCGCCACATCAGGGGCGTCCCGGCGAGCGGACGGATGGCGAGACCGGCGGTCGGCGGGAACGTGGCCCGGCACAGGCCCACCGCCCGGCCCACCTGCACCAGGTGCACGCAGGACGCGGTGTCCGTCTCGTACATGCGCCGCGGGGAGAACCCGGCGCGGGCGCAGGCCGCGGTGAAGCAGTCCGCGAAACAGCCGTCGCCGGGGACGCAGGCCCACTCCTCGTCGGCGAGCGCGGCCAGGTCGACCTCCCGCTCGGCGGCCAGCGGGTGGCCGTCGGCGAGCATCACGAAGACGGGGTCGACGGCGATCTCCTCCCAGACGAGGTGCGGCGGGTCGGGCGGCGGGGCGGAGCCGCAGGTGCCGGTGAGCGCGAAGTCCAGGCGTCCCTCGGCGAGCAGTTCCGCCAGTTCCCGCTCCGACCAGGAGGCGCAGGTGGTCACGGTGGTGCCGGGTGCGGCGTCGGCCAGCCGGTCGACCAGCGCCCCGAGCAGCGGGCCGTGGGTGCCGCCGAGGCGCAGCCGCTGACCGACGCGCCGGGTGCGGGCGAACCGGGCGGCCTCCCGCTGGAGTTCGCTCACCGCGGGCAGCACGACGCGGGTGCGTTCCAGCACCAGCTCGCCGAGGGCGGTGGTGCGCACGCCGTGCCGGCCGCGCTCGAACAGGGCGCCGCCCAGGGCCCGTTCGATGCGCCTCAGCTGCGCGCTGAGGGCGGGCTGGGCGAGGCCGAGCGCGGTGGCCGCCCTGGTCAGGCTGCCCGCGTCGGCGATGGCCCGGATGGTTCTCAGATGCCGCAACTCCAGCTCCATGCAGGGAGCTTGCGACGCCGCGGGGCGGGGGGCAAGGGGTTGGTGCAGACCAGAGCGGGAACGGATGTGCGCGACCCGGCCGGTGTCCGAGGAAGGAGTGCGTCCGATGCGCAGCACCACGGTCTTACCAGGGGTTCCGAGCCCGCCCCCCGGCGCGGGGGACGTGGCGCTGCACCGGCTGGAGGTGGCCGGCCCGGACGCCCCTCCGTTCGCGGCGGGGTCCTTCGAGGAGGTGGGGCCGCTGTCCCGCTGGGACCGGCCGCACCGGCACACGTTCTACGAGCTGGTGCACGTCACCGCCGGTTCGGGTGCCCATGTCGTCGACCTCGCGCGGTGGCCGGTGCGTCCTCCGCAGCTGACCGTGGTCCTCCCGGGGCAGGTGCACCACTGGGAGGGCGGCCGGGGCCCGGAGGGGTCGCTCGCCCTGTTCACCGACGACTTCCTGGTGGACCACCCCGGCGACCGGGAGGTGCTGCGGGAGCTGGGCACGCGCTGCCCGTTCCCGCTGGACGCGGAGCACGACCGGGCGATCGGGTGCCTGTTCGCCGAACTCCTCACGGAACACCGGCAGCGCGCGGCGGGGCACGAGAGCGTGCTGCGGTCCCTGCTGCACGTGCTCGTCCTGCGCGCCGCCCGGCTCCCCGGCCCCGCCGGGCACCGGGCCGACCACCACGCAGGGCCGCGCGCCCAGGGCCGTTCGGCCGCCGTGGCCGAGGCGTTCACGGAGCTGGTCGCCGGGTCGGGGGCGGCGGGGTGGAGCGTGCGGCAGTGCGCCGACCGGCTGGGGGTCACGCCCGGGTACCTCACCCAGGCGGTGCGGGCCGCCACCGGCCGCCCGCCCGGCAGGTTGCTGATCGAGGCGCGCGTGTACCGGGCCCAACAGCTGCTGGCGCACACCCGGTTGTCGGTCCGGCAGGTCGCCGCGCGCACCGGGTTCAGCGACCCGGCCTACTTCGGGCGGTTCTTCCGGCGGGAGACCGGGAGCAGCCCGGGGGCCTTCCGAAAACACCACAGCCGCCACCACCAGTCCCTCGAAGCCCCGTCCGGGCGCGCCTAGTTTCGTTGCCCACCACCCCCCACGAGGAGGAGACATGGACGGAGCAGGCAGGCACGGCGCGGGCCCGGACGACCCCGGGGCCGGGCCCGACACGGGCTCGGCCCGGCTCGTGCGCCGCAAGACGGTGCTGCGCGCGGCGCTCGCCGCGACCGCCGCGATCCCCGTCGCCCTGGCCGGCGGCCCGGCCCTCGCCCGCACCCTGACGGGGAGCGGTACGGCCCCACAGCTCACGCCGCCCTGCGACGACGGCGACCACCCCACGCCGGAGCAGATCGAGGGCCCCTACTTCAAGCCCAACTCCCCCCAGCGCACCAGTCTGCTGGAGCCCGGCATGCCCGGCACCCCGCTCACGGTGAGCGGCTACGTCTTCGGCCGCGCCTGCCTGCCGGTGGCCGGCGTGCTGCTGGACTTCTGGCAGGCCGACGCCAACGGCGCGTACGACAACACGGGGTTCCGGCTGCGCGGGCACCAGTTCACCGACTCGCGCGGCTCGTTCGCGCTGACCACCATCGTGCCGGGCCTGTATCCCGGCCGCACGCGCCACCTGCACGTCAAGCTGCAGGCGCCCGGCCGTCCGGTGCTGACGACGCAGCTCTACTTCCCCGGCGAGCCGCGCAACAACACCGACACGATCTTCGACGCACGGCTGCTGATGACCGTCCGGGACGCGGGCGGCGGCCGGGAGGCGGCGTTCGACTTCGTCCTCGACGTCCCGCAGGACCCCGGCCCCGGTCCCGGCCCCGGCCCTTCCCCGTCGCCGGGCGGGACCTGGGCCGTCGGCACGGCCTACCGCGCGGGCGACCGGGTCACCTACGCCGGCCGTGCCTACGTCTGCCTCCAGGCGCACACGGCCCAGCCGGGCTGGGAGCCGCCGGCCGTCCCGGCCCTGTGGCGAGCGGCCTGACGAGCCACCGGGCAGCCACCACCGCCCGCGCACCGAGGACCACCGCACCGGGGGGCCCTGGGGGGGCGGACCGCCGTCCGCCCCCCTCGGGGCCCGCGCCCAGCGCTCGTCGGCAGTCCCCACCGGTCTCGCGCGTCCCCGCCGCGCGGCCTCCCGCGACGGACCGCCAGAGGTTACTGTGCGGTAGACGCCGTCGTCCCGGAGGTGCCCGCATGACGCCCGACCGTGCCGCAGGGCTGGCCGAGACCGCCCGTGCGCTCGCCGAGGGCGAGGTGTCCTCGCGGGAACTCGTCGAGCGGACGCTCGCCCGGATCGAGGGCAGCCGGGGCACCCTGAACGCCTTCCGGATCGTGCGGGCCGAGGCCGCCCTCGCCGAAGCCGACGCCGCCGACCGGGAGTTGGCCGCCGGAGGGCGCCGTCCGCTGCTCGGGGTGCCGGTCGCCGTGAAGGACGACATGGACGTGGCCGGCGAGCCCACCGCCTTCGGCTGCGCCGGCGCCCACCCGCCCGCCGCCGAGGACGGTGAGGCGGTACGGCGGCTGCGCGCGGCCGGTGCGGTGATCGTCGGCAAGACCAACACCTGCGAGCTCGGCCAGTGGCCGTTCACCGAGGGGCCCGCGTTCGGCGCGACCCGCAACCCGTGGCACCCCGGGCACACTCCCGGCGGCTCCTCCGGCGGGTCGGCGGCCGCGGTGGCGGCGGGGCTCGTCCCGGCCGCGCTCGGCTCGGACGGGGCCGGCTCGGTGCGCATCCCGGCCGCGTGGACACACCTGGTCGGCGTCAAGCCGCAGCGCGGCCGCGTCTCCACCTGGCCGCGCGGCGAGGCCTTCCACGGCATCACGGTCAACGGCACCCTCGCCCGTACGGTCGCCGACGCCGCCCTCCTGCTCGACGCGGCGAGCGGCAACCACCCGCACGACCCGCACCGGCCGCCCGCCGTCGACGCCCGTGCGGCGGCCGGCCGCGACCCGGGCCGGCTGCGCGTGGCCCTCGCTCTGAAGCCGCCGTTCACGGCGGTGCCCGCCCGGCTGAGCCCCGCCGTGCGGGCCCGGGTCGTCGCCGTCGCCGAACGGCTCGCCGCCCTGGGACACACCGTCGAGGAGGCCGACCCGCCGTACGGGCGGATCGGGCTGGCCTTCGTGCCCCGGGCGACCGCAGGGATCGCCGAGTACGTCGCCGAGGCACCCTTCCCGGCGCTCCTGGACCGGCGCACCCGGGACGCCGCGCGGCTGGGCCGGCTGCTCGGCGGAGCCCCGCTGCGGGCGGCGCGGCGCGCGGAGGCGGTCCTGCACCGGCGTATCGGCCGGTTCTTCACCTCGTACGACGTGGTCCTCGCGCCGACCACCGCCACTCCCCCGCCGCGCATCGGCGCGATGGCGGCGCTCGGCGGGTTCGCCACCGACCGGGCGATGATCGCGGCCTGTCCCTACGCCTGGCCGTGGAACGTGCTGGGCTGGCCCGGCGTCAACGTCCCGGCCGGGTTCACCGCGGACGGCCTGCCGGTGGGCGCGCAACTGCTCGGCCCGGCGCACGGCGAGCCGCTGCTGCTGTCGCTGGCGGCCCAACTGGAGGCGGACCTGCGCTGGCACGAGCACTGGCCGGCACCGGTCGCCGCCGACTCCCCTGCCGGGTAACCGCCTTCGGCCGTACTCTGGGGGCATGGACGACGCGCCGATGGTCGGGCTCATGGGGCGGGTGACCGGGACGGTCGGGCCCGGACTGGTCGGCGAGGTGATCGTCCGGGTCCGCGGCGGCGCCGAGCACTTCCTCGCCCACCCCGCGCCCGGCACCGGACGCATCGAGCCCGGCACGGTGGTCATGGTCGTGGAGTACCTGCCGCCACGGACGGTCTACGTCACCGGCGCCTACGACAGCTGAGCCCGCCCCCGGGCTCCTCAGCCGCGGCGCCGCGCGGCGAGCCGTTCCAGCACCTCGACGTCCGGCACGTCCAGGGCCGGTATCCGCAGCCACCGGAACGGGAAGCCGTACGTTCCGGCCTGGCGGTCGTGGAACTCCATCCGCAGGTACGCGCCCAGCTCGTCCTCGTCGACGCTGGCATGGACGAAGCTGTACCGCAGCACCGTGATGTCCTCCCACGGGATGTGCGTGTCCTCGTGGTGCAGGCCGTCCGCGTCGGCCGTCAGCGGGCCGAACTCCACCCGGCCCCCTGCCGCCAGGGTCGCTTCGGCCCTGGCCAGCTGCGCGTCGGTGACGTGCGCGTGGATGCGGGCCATCAGGGGCCAGACGACGGACGGGGGATGATCGGCGAGCTGCCCGGTGCGGAAGACGGCCTCCGGGGTGGTGACCGGCGGGTCGGACAGCCGGGACGCCACGACCGTGCCGTCGGCGAACTCCAGCCGCTGGTCGTAGACCCACTGCGTGACGACCGTGTCCTCCTCCGTGGGGTGCCCCTCGAGATCGTTGGCGAACCACACGTGCGTGATCTCCGCCCAGGGGTACGTCCGGGGGGCGACTGCCGCGCGGGCACCACCTTGGTCGTCCCCGGTCAGCAGGACACCGTCGTCGAGCACGCGGAGCATCACCGCCCGCGGGCCGTCGGGGCCGTCGGCCTGCCCGGGCAGCGCCCCGTCCGCGGCCTCCGGGTCCGGTCCCGGGTCCACCGCTCCGGCGTCCCCCGACGTCCGCTTCCTCCCCCACCAGCGAGCCATCCGTCCCCCCTCCCGGGCCCGCCGGCGCGAGCCCTGATCACCCGTCACTGCGCGGCGCACCGCGCCCGGCAGCCTACCCACGCCGGGGGCCGGGGAACGGCCGCCCGCCGTTGCCGTCGCGCCACGACCGCCCGCCCCGCCCCATGCCGACGTCAAGGTTGCGACAAGGATCCGCCGGTGTCTTCACCTGCGGCCCGGGCAGGCGCACACTCCCTTCGTCCGGTGCCGAGAGGGCACCATCCCAAGGGGGCGTATGCCGATGGTCGTCGGCGTCGTAGCGGGGGTGGCGGTCGCCGCCGTCCTCGTACTGATCGGTGTGTTCAAGATGATGTGGCGCGTCGCGGAGCCGAACGAGGCGCTGATCATCTCCGGTTCGAAACACCGGACCGAGGGCCTCGAGGAAGGCATGGGGTTCCGGATCGTCACGGGGCGCGGCACGCTCGTGCTGCCCGGGGTGCAGGCGGTGCGCAAGCTGTCCCTGGACCTGAACGAGACCGAGCTGCACGTGGACTGCGTGACGCACCAGGGCATCCCGCTGAAGGTGCGCGGCGTGGTCATCTTCAAGGTGGGCGACGACTTCGTGTCGATCGCCAACGCGGCCCGCCGCTTCCTCGACCAGCAGAAGCTGATGGCGGAGCGCGTGCACAACGTCTTCGCCGGTCACCTGCGCTCGATCGTGGGCGGGTTGACGGTGGAGGACATGATCCGCGACAGGGAGAAGCTGACCGGGCAGACCCGGGCCGCGTGCGGGACGGAGATGGAGAAGCTGGGCCTGATCGTCGACTCGCTGCAGATCCACGAGATCGAGGACCCGACGGGGTACATCCAGAACCTGGCCATGCCGCACGCGGCGGCCGTCCAGCGGGACGCGCGCATCGCCCAGGCGGAGGCCAACCGGCTGGCCACGGAGGCGGAGCAGCAGTCGTTCGCGCGGATGGCGGAGGCCACCCGGGACAGCGAGATCCTCCAGGCCGGCTACCAGGCCGAGCGCGACAAGGCCGCCGCCAAGGCCCGCCAGGCCGGACCGCTGGCCGAGGCGGGCGCCCGCCAGGAGGTCGTCGTCCAGGAGACGCGGGTCGCCGAACTGGAGGCGCACCGGCGCGAGCAGCAGCTCCAGGCGGACGTCCGCAAGCCCGCCGACGCGCAGGCGTACGAGAAGCGCACCCTGGCCGAGGCCGAGCGCGACGCGCGGATCTCGGCAGCGCAGGCCAAGGCCCGCGAGACGGAGCTGGCGGCCGCCGCCGAGGCCACCCGGGTGAAGACGGCCGCGGGCGCCGAGGCGGAGGCGACCCGGACCCGCGGCACCGCCGGGGCCGCCGCGACCCGCGCCACGGGTGAGGCCGAGGCGGCCGCCGCGCAGGCCCGCGGTCTGGCCGAGGCCGAGGCGGTCAAGGCCCGGGGCCTCGCCGAGGCGGAGGCCATCAAGGCGCGCGCCGCCGCCCTCGCCGAGAACCAGGAGGCCGTCGTCGCCCAGCAACTCGCCGAGAACTGGCCGGAGATCGTCCGGGCGGGCGCCTCGGCGTTCGGCAGCGTGGACAACATGGTGCTGCTCAACGGCGCCGAGGGCATGTCCGAGCTGTTCGCCAAGGCGCTCACCATGGGCGGCACGGGCCTGGGCCTGGCCCGCCAGCTGCTGGCCTCCATGAACCAGGAGGGCTCGCCGGACCGCAACGGGCGGACCACCGCCGGGACTTCGTCGCTCAACGGCCTCGCGTCGCCTCCCCCGGCGCAGAGGGTCCCGGTGGACGAGAAGTAGGGCGGTCGGGGGCGGTCACGGGGGCACGCTCTACAGTGCCCCCGTGACCGCGTACGAAGATGAGCACGTCCCGGGCCGGTACGGCCCCACCGCCACCGCCGAGGCCGACCCGCTTGAGGTCGGCCGGGTGCGCACCGCGTACGCGCCCGCCCACGACGGCGACCCCGATCCCGGGGAGATCGTGTGGACCTGGGTGCCGTTCGAGGAGAACGACGGGCGCGGCAAGGACCGGCCGGTGCTGGTCGTCGCCCGGGAGGCCGCGGGCACGGTCCTCGCGGTGCAGCTGTCGAGCAAGCGGCACGACGCCGACCGGGAGTGGGTGCCGATCGGCAGCGGCCCCTGGGACCGCTCGGGCCGGGACTCGTGGGTGGCGGTGGACCGGGTGCTGCGCCTGCACGAGGCGGGCATGCGCCGGGAGGCGTGCGCCCTGGACCGGGGCCGCTTCGACCTGGTCCGGCGGCGCCTGCAGGAGCGCTACGGCTGGAGCTGAGGCTCCGCGAAAGTCCGTTCGAACGCCTGGCGCACCCCGGCACCCGGGGTGCGGTCCAGCACCCCGAACACCACGTGCGCGAAGGTCCCGGCGAACCGTCCGCCCGGCCCGAGCAGCGCCCGGAAGGCCCCCGCCACCTGCGCGGGGTCGTTGCGGAACACCCCGCAGCCCCAGGCGCCGAGCACCAGTCGCCGGTAGCCGTGCGCGGCGGCCGTCTCCAGCACCCGCTCGGCCCGTACGGCGAGGGCGCCGGGAAGGTCGCCCGCCCGCTCCGGGGCCGTGCGCAGCACCACGCCCGCGTTGGGCGCGGCCGCAGTCAGGAAACCCGCCTCGTACGGCTGCTCCAGCAGTCGGCCGCGGTCGTCGCGGAAGACCGGCACGGCCGGCGAGTGCACGACCCGGTCCGAGTAGAACGGGTCGCGGTGGGCACGGTGGTGGGCGTAGAACTCCGGGACCCGCAGCAGGCACGTGTACAGCGCGGAGGCCCGGCACAGGGCCTCCTCCTGGGCCTGCGCCCCGTTGAGGAAGCCGCCGCCCGGGTTGCGGGCCGAGGCGAAGTTCAGCACCGCGACCGGCCGGTCGGCGAGCCGGCGGGCGGCGGCGAGGCTGCTCTCGCCGGTGACCTCGACGACCGTCTCGGTGGGCTCGGTCTTCGGCACGGGCACCGGGAGCGGGCCCGAGACGGCCGTACCGTGCCGGGCCGCCTCGATCCGGGCCCGCAGGGGCACCTCGCGCCCGTCGGGCAGGCGGTAGGCGCCCGCCGCCACGATCCGTTCGGTCTCCTGCGCGATGTTCCGGAGCCGGGCGCTCATGGCGTCACCCCCGTGCACGCCATGAGCGCCCCGGCCGTCCGTTCCCCCGTCGTGCTCATGAACGCATCGTGAGCGATGCTGGTCCTGGATCGCAACGCGGTTTTTCGGGTCCACGTCCCGAGCGGGTGGCGGACACCGGCAGAGGTGACGGGTCCGGAACATGCGGTTGTGCACCCTTGTGCGAACGGGCGCGAGGGGTTTGGGTGGGACGAGTGTGCCGTGCCCCGACCGGGGGCCGGCGACATGTCGCGACCACAGGAGGATCCTGACATGTCCGACGCGTCGACTGACTCGGCGGGCGACTGTACGGAGCACCGCACAGTCCTCACCGAGGCCGATGTGGAGGCCCTCATCCGGGGCATCTGTTTCAAGACCGGCCCGCCCCGCACCGTCGGGGTGGAACTGGAATGGCTGGTCCAGGAGCTGCGTGATCCGCGGCTCCCCGTCACACCCGAACGACTCGCGGCGGCCTACGCCGCACTGCGCACGGTGCCCCTGGAGTCGGCGCTCACCGTCGAGCCCGGCGGCCAGCTGGAGCTCAGCTCGCCGCCCGCCGCCTCCCTCACCGCCTGCGTGGAGACCGTCTCGGCCGATCTGGCCGCCGTCCGGTCCGTGCTTCGCGGCCAGGGCCTCGCCCTCGCCGGACTAGGCACCGATCCCTGGCACCCGCCCCGCCGCTTCCTGCACGAGCGCCGCTACGACGCGATGGAGACCCACCTCGACCGCGCCGGGCCGGCCGGCCGCGCCATGATGTGCAGCTCGGCCTCGGTGCAGGTGTGCCTGGACGCCGGGCACGAGGAGCCCGGCCCGCTGGGGCACGGGCGGCGCTGGTGGCTGGCGCACACCCTGGGCGCGGTCCTGGTGGCCGCCTTCGCGAACTCCCCGGTGCTGGACAACCGGCCGACCGGCTGGCGTTCCACGCGGCAGCTGCTGTGGACGGCGATCGGCCCCGGCCGGGCGGGCGCCCCGCCCCTGGAGGAGGAGCCCCGCACCGCCTGGGCACGGCATGTCCTGGACGCGCCGGTGATGTGCCGGCGCCGGGACTCCGGCCCGTGGGACGTGCCGGACGGGCTGACGTTCCGGGAGTGGACCCGCACCGGGGCCCCCACCCGTGACGACCTCGACTACCACGTCTCGACGCTGTTCCCGCCGGTCAGGCCGCGCGGCCACCTGGAACTGCGCATGATCGACGCGCAGCCCGGCGAGGACGGCTGGATCGTGCCGCTGGCGGTGACGACCGCCCTGTTCGACGATCCGGAGGCCGCCGAGACGGCCTACCGGGCGGTCAAGCCGCTCGCCGAGCGGGCCCGGCCCCGCCCCGCCCCGCACAACCCGCTGTGGCTGGACGCGGCCCGCGCGGGGCTCTCCGACCCCGAGCTGCGCGAGGCGGCCGAGGTGTGCTTCGCGGCGGCCCTGGAGGCCCTGCCGCGGCTCGGCGCGGACCGGGCGCTCGTCGACGCCGTGGCGGGGTTCCGGGACCGCCACGTCCTGGCCGGCCGCTGTCCCGCCGACGACCTCCTCGACCGCCTGGGCGGCGCGGACGGTCACCCCGACCCCGACGGTCACCCCCACGGGAAGGACATCCCCTCATGACGGAACCCGCCTTCGACGCCGAGACCCTGCGCGAGCGGGCTCTGACCACCCTCGTCACGGCCCGTGAGCGCACCACGCTCCTCACGAGCTGTGTCGAGGAACCCGACCTGACCGCGCAGATCTCGCCGCTGATGTCCCCGCTGGTGTGGGACCTGGCCCACATCGGCAACCAGGAGGAGCTGTGGCTGCTGCGCGCGGTCGGCGGCCGGGACGCGATGCGGCCGGAGATCGACGGCCTGTACGACGCCTTCGAGCACCCGCGCTCCGAGCGCCCGTCCCTGCCGCTGCTGTCGCCGGAGGAGGCGCGGGCCTACGCCGCCGAGGTGCGCGGCCGGGTCCTGGACGTGCTGACGTCGGCCGACTTCCACGGCGCCCGGCTCACCGAGGCGGGCTTCGCCTTCGGGATGGTCGCGCAGCACGAACAGCAGCACGACGAGACCATGCTGATCACCCATCAGCTGCGGCGCGGCCCGCAGGCCCTGACCGCGCCCGACCCCGACCCGGCGCCGCTGTTCACCGGGCCGGCCGAAGTCCTGGTGCCCGGCGGCCCGTTCACCATGGGCACCTCCGCCGAGCCGTGGGCGCTGGACAACGAACGGCCCGCGCACCGGGTCGACGTGCCGGCGTTCCACATCGACACCACGCCGGTCACCAACGGCGCCTACCAGGCGTTCATCGCGGACGGCGGCTACGACGACGAGCGCTGGTGGACGCCGGAGGGCTGGGCGCACGTGCGGCGCACCTCCCTCACCGCGCCGCTGTTCTGGCACCGCGACGGCGGACAGTGGCTGCGCCGCCGCTTCGGCGTCACCGAGGTGGTGCCGCCGGACGAGCCGGTGCTGCACGTGTGCTGGTACGAGGCCGACGCCTACGCCCGCTGGGCCGGACGCCGGCTGCCCACCGAGGCGGAGTGGGAGAAGGCGGCCCGCTTCGACCCCGCGACCGGCGGTTCGATGCGCTACCCGTGGGGCGACGCCGACCCGTCGCCCGAGCACGCCAACCTCGGCCAGCGGCACCTGCGCCCGGCCCCGGCCGGCAGCTACCCGGCCGGTGAGTCGCCGCTGGGCGTACGGCAGTTGATCGGCGACGTGTGGGAGTGGACGGCGAGCGACTTCCTGCCGTACCCGGGGTTCCGGGCGTTCCCGTACAAGGAGTACTCGGAGGTGTTCTTCGGCCCGGAGTACAAGGTGCTGCGCGGCGGTTCGTTCGCCGTGGACCCGGTGGCCTGCCGGGGCACCTTCCGCAACTGGGACTACCCGGTCCGGCGCCAGATCTTCTCCGGGTTCCGCACGGCCCGCTCGGCAGCCGCCTGATGTGCCGTCACGTGGCGTACGTGGGGGGCGAGGAGCCGCTCGGCCGGCTCCTCGTCGAGCCCCCGCACGGCCTGTACCGGCAGTCCTGGGCGCCGCGCCACCAGCGGCACGGCACGGTCAACGCCGACGGCTTCGGCGTGGGCTGGTACGCCGGGGGCGACCCGGTGCCGGCCCGCTACCGGCGGGCCGGGCCGATCTGGGCCGACCTGTCCTTCGCCGACCTGGCCCGGGTGGTGCGCACCCGGGCGCTGCTGGCCGCCGTGCGCGACGCGACGCTGTCCGGGGCGGACGCGGAGGCCGCGGCGGCGCCGTTCGCCGCGGGCCGGTGGCTGTTCAGCCACAACGGCGCCGTCCCCGGCTGGCCCGGCTCCCTGGCGCCCCTCGCGGGCACGCTGACGGCCGCCGACGTGCTGTCCCTGGAGGCCCGCAACGACTCGGCGTTCGTGTGGGCGCTGGTCCTGGCCCGGCTGCGGGCCGGGGACGACGCCGGGCGGGCGCTCGCCGACACGGTGGCCGAGGTCGCCGGAGCCGCCCCGGCGGCCCGGCTGAACCTGCTGCTGACCGACGGCGACACGATCACGGCGACCGCCTGGGGCGACACCCTGTGGTACCTCGCCGGGCCCGGCCGCGGGACGGTCGTGGCCTCCGAACCGTACGACGACGACCCCGCCTGGCGGGAGGTCGCCGACCGCACCCTGCTCACCGCGAGCCGGACCGAGGTGCAGCTCACCCCCCTCAAGGACCCCGGCACCGGGGTCCCCGGGGGCACCCCCGGCCCGGCCGACGACGCGACACCCGCACCGACCGAGGAGCACTGGACGTGAGTCCGTTCCGCATCACCCGCACCCTGCCCGAGGACGCCACGGACGCGGCGCTGCGCGCCGACGTGCTGCACGGGCTCACCACCACACCCAAGACGCTGCCGCCGAAGTGGTTCTACGACGCGCACGGCAGCGCCCTGTTCGAGCTGATCACCGACCTGCCCGAGTACTACCCGACGCGCGCCGAGCGGGAGATCCTCGACGCCCGGGCCACCGAGATCGCCGCCGCGTCCGGCGCCCGCACCCTCGTCGAACTGGGCTCCGGGTCCTCCGAGAAGACCCGGCTGCTCCTGGACGCCCTCACCGGCCTGCGCGCGTACGTCCCGGTCGACGTCAGCGAGAGCGCGCTGACCGGCGCCGGGCAGGCCCTGGCCGCCGAGCGGCCCCGGCTGGAGGTGCACGCCCTGATCGCCGACTTCACGCGGCCGCTGGAGCTGCCGGACACACCGGGTCCCCGGCTGGTGGCGTTCCTCGGCGGCACGATCGGCAACCTGCTGCCGGCCGAGCGGGCGCGGTTCCTCGCCTCGGTGCGCGCGCTGCTCGCGCCCGGCGACGCCCTGCTGCTCGGCACGGACCTGGTCAAGGACGAACAGGTCCTGGTCCGGGCCTACGACGACGCCGCCGGGGTGACGGCCGCGTTCAACAAGAACGTCCTGGCCGTCGTCGACCGGGAACTGGGCGCCGACTTCGACCTCGACGCCTTCGACCACGTCGCCCTGTGGGACGCGGAGCAGGAGTGGATCGAGATGCGGCTGCGGTCCCGCACCGCCCAGACCGTGAAGGTGCCGGCCCTCGGCCTCGCCGTGGACTTCGCGGCGGGCGAGGAGCTGCGCACCGAGGTCTCGGCGAAGTTCCGCCAGGACGGCGTGCGCGCGGAACTGGCCGAGGCCGGCCTGGAGTTGGCCCACTGGTGGACGGACACGGAGGGCCGCTTCGCGCTGTCGCTGAGCACGGTGCGCTGACCGGGGGCCGGCCTCCTGGTCCGAGCTCCTCGCGCCGGCCGGGAGCCGGGCCCCGGGTCAGCCGGCGTCGACCGTCAGCGCCTCCGTGATCCGCGCGGAGGCGCGGCGGGCCTCGGTCGCCGGGTCGGAGCCGGTGAGCACCTTCGTCATGTAGGCCTTGATCGGGTTGTCCGCCTCGACGGCGGCCCACTCGGGTGTGCTGGGGGTCGCCCGGCCCTGCGCGGCTCCGGCCGCCATGGCCGCGACCCCCTCCTCACCGGCCACCGCGGAGGCCAGCTTCGCCTTGTTGGGCACGTAGTTCATGGTGCGGGCCAGGTCGGTGTCCCAGCGGGCGCCGGTCAGCGCGGCGACCACGGCGATCGCGTCCTCGCGCCGGTCGGTCGAGCGCGGGACGACCAGGTCCGAGCCGCCGGTGAAGACGGCGCCCGGCTTGCCCGCGGTGTGACCGGGCACCGGGAAGAACCCCAACTTCCCCTTCAGCTCCGGGTTGCTGTCCAGGATCGCCCGCGCGAGACCGGGCACGGCGACGATCTGGGCGGCCTTCCCGGACGCGAACACACCGGCCTGCGGCGGGTGTTCCTCGTCGGCGTCGGCCGGTCCCTCACCGAGGGCGTGCAGCCGCCGGTAGAAGTCCATGCCGCGCAGCGCCGCGGGGCTGTCCAGGGCGCCCGACCAGCGGCCGCCCTCCTCGACGGCGAGCTCGCCGCCCTCGTCCCAGATGAACCCGGCTAGGGTGTACCAGTCCTGCCCCGCGAGGTAGATGCCCTGCGTGCCGTCGCCGTCCAGGCGCTCGGTGACGTCGAGCCACTGGGCGCGGGTGCGGGGCGGCGCGGTGACGCCGGCCCGGGCGAAGAGGTCCTTGCGGTAGATGACCACGCGGTTGGCCGCGTACCAGGGGATCCCGTACTGGTGGTAGCGGAGTTGGCCGGGCTCGGCGAGGCCGGGCAGCCAGTCCTTGCCGCCCCAGTCGCGGGCCGACTCCAGCGTCAGGTCGAGCAGCCGGCCGCCGTCGACGTACTGCGGGACCTGGGTGTTGCCCACCTCGATGACGTCCGGCGCGTCGGGGTGGTTGCCCTCCTCGTCGCCCGGCTGGTCGCCCGCCAGGACCTTCTGCACCTTGTCGCCGATGCCGGTCCACTCCTGGATGCGGATGTCCAGGCGCAGGTCGGGGTGTTCGCGCTCGAAGTCCTTCGTGAAGCGTTCCAGGAACTCCTGGGAAGCGCTGTCCTTCATCAACCACACGGTGACCGTGTGCCGTTCGGACCCACCGGGCATGAGGCCGCAGCCGCTCAGGAGGGATGCGGACACGCACAGGAGGGCGAGGAGGCGTCGTCGTCTCACGAGGGTCCTTGTTCTGCCTGGTGGACAGGGGCGAGGGGCCCGACGTGGGGGACCGAGCGCGGCGCTCGTACGGGTGACCTGGATTTTGGTATGGACCAATGCGGAGGTCAAGGGTTTCCCGGCGTCCCGCGCCGACGCCTCGCGCCGCGCCGCAGCTTGCGGCACGGTGGAGTGACGCGTGCCACACCGCGGGACGCGGCCGTCTCCCGAGAGGAACAGCCATGACGAACCACACCTACCGGGTCACCGAGATCGTCGGCACGTCCCCGGACGGCGTCGACCAGGCCATCCGCAACGGCATCACCCGCGCCTCGCAGACGTTGCGCAACCTGGACTGGTTCGAGGTGACCCAGGTGCGCGGCCAGCTCGAGGACGGCGACGTCGCGCACTGGCAGGTGGGCCTCAAGGTGGGCTTCCGCCTGGAGGAGGGCGAGAGCGCGGGCGAGTGAGCCAGTGAGCGCGTGACGGGGCCGGGGACCGCCGGGGCTTCCTCCGGCCCCGGTCCCGGGCCCGCTCCCGGGCTCAGGTGGGTCCGACCCCGGGCTCAGGTGCGGCCTTCGCCCTCCTGGGCCTGGCGCAGCGCGCCCGACGGGGTCGCCCAAGTGGCCCGTACGACCGTGAAGCCGGCGTGCTCGGCGTCGTCGCACACCAGCGGGTCGTCGTCCACGAGGACACGGACCTCGCGGGCGCGGGCCAGCCGGCCCAGGATCTCCAGCTTGGTGCGGCGCGCGGGCCGGCGGTCGCCGTCGCGCCGCATGTACACGCGCCCCTCGGGACACCCGTGCGCGGCGAGCCACTCCAGGGTGTCCCGGCGGCAGCGCTCGGGCCGCCCGGTGAGGTACACGACCTCGCAGGCGGCGGCGCTCTCGACGGCCAGCGCGATGCCCTCGGCCAGCGGCGGGTCCTGCGGGGCGGCGGCGAAGAAGGCGTCCCAGTCCCGCGGCCGCCGCTCCAGGAAGCGCTGGCGGTGCGCGGTGTCGGCGAGCGTGTTGTCCAGGTCGAAGACGGCGAGCGGCCGCCGCGCACTGTCGGTCACGCGGCCAGCCTAGGCGGGACCCCTGACACCCGCCCCCGCGCCCGCGCCCGCGCCGTCGGAATGCCGGAGAGCGGAGGGCGTTGAACCCTGTGTGAACTCGTCGAACCCGTCGAACCCGTTGACCGCTCGTGCGCGCTTCTCCGTCCTCGACCGCTCCCGCATCCGTGAGGGGCGTCCGCCCGGGGAGGCGCTGCGCGACACCGTGCGGCTGGCGCGGGAGGTGGAGGCGCTCGGGTACCACCGGTTCTGGGTGGCCGAGCACCACGGGGTGCCGGGCGTGGCCGGGTCGGCGCCGACGGTGCTGGCGGCGGCCGTGGCGGGCGCCACCGCGCGCATCCGGGTCGGCACGGGCGGGGTGATGCTGCCCAACCACCGCCCGCTGGTGGTCGCCGAGCAGTTCGGCGTGCTGGAGTCGCTGTTCCCGGGCCGGATCGACATGGGACTCGGCCGCTCCGTCGGCTTCACGGACGGGGTGCGCCGGGCCCTGGGGCGCGACAAGGAGGACGCCGAGGACTTCGCCGCCCAGATCGAGGAGCTGCTCGGCTGGTTCCGGGGCACCTCCCCCACCGGAGTGCACGCGCGGCCGGCGGAGGGGCTGGGCGTGCCGCCGTTCGTGCTGGCGATGGGCGAGGGTGCGGACGTCGCCGCCCGGCTGGGCCTGCCCCTGGTCATCGGCGACCTGCGCGGCCGGGACCGGATGCGGCGCGGGATCGACCGCTACCGTGACGCCTTCCGCCCCTCCTCCTGGGCGCCGCAGCCGTACGTGGTCGTCTCCGGCACGGTCGCGGTCGCCCCCACGCCGGAAGCGGCCCGGCGGCTGCTGGTCCCGGAGGCGTGGTCGATGGCGTACTCCCGCACGCACGGCACGTTCCCGCCGCTGCCGCCGGCCGAGGAGGCCGAGCGGCGCACGATGACCGACAAGGAGCGCGGTCTCTACGAGTCCGGCCTCACGGGGCACATCGCGGGCACGCCCGAGCAGGTCGCCGGGGAGCTGGAGACCCTGCTCGAGGAGACGGAGGCCGACGAGGTGCTGGTCACGACCAGCACCCACGACCGCGAGGCGCTGCTGGACTCCTACCGGCTGCTGGCCGCCGTGGTGCGCTGAGCGGGCCCGCCGGGCACCACCCGGGCCGGACGGACGTGCGGGGCGTGCGCGTCCGCCCGCGCGCCGGCGCCCCGCGCGGCCGTCTCGGCCGCCGCCGCGAGGTCCCGGCGGGAGCCGTACGGCGCCAGCCTCGGCTGTACGTCCACGTCGGCCACCAGGCCGCGGGCCGTGACCACCCGCCACAACGAGGCGAGCAGCGAGTCGTCGCCGATGAACGCGGGCGCGGTGCTGGCCGTCCCGCCCCCGGTGCGGTAGCGGATGCGCACCGGCTGCACCGGGACCCCGGCGTCCAGCGCCGCCTGGAACGCGGCCCGGCGGAAGCGGCCCTGGGCGCGTCCGCACCAGGTGCTGCCCTCGGGGAACACCGCCACGGCCTGTCCGCGGCGCAGCACGTCGGCGAGGTGGGCGACCGTGCCGGGCAGCGCCCGCAGCCGGTCCCGGTCGATGAACAGCACGCCGCCGCGCGCGACGATCCGGCCCGCCACCGGCCAGGTCCGGATCTCCTGCTTGGCGACCATCCGGGCCGGCCGGACGGCCGCGAGCAGCGGGACGTCCAGCCAGGAGATGTGGTTGGCGACCAGCAGCAGCCCGCCGTCGGGCGGGGCCGCCCCGGTGATGCGCACCCGTACGCCGGCGGCGCGCACGACCGTACGGCACCACCCCCGCACCCACGCGGCGGGCAGGCGTCCGCCGAGCGGGGTCAGGGCGATGCCGGCGAGCAGCAGCAGGACCACGGCGGTGAGCCGGGCCACGGCGCGGGGCGCGGCCGTGGCCCGCGAGGTCGCGTCGATGCACGCCCGTGGGGTGCAGGGCGCGCCGGGCAGCCAGACGCTCATCAGGCCGCGGCGGGCACGAGGGAGAGGAAGTGCCGCAGGTAGCGCGGGTTGACCCGGCGCATCGACAGCAGCACGTACAGGTCGGCCACTCCGAAGTCCGGGTCGTGGGCGGGCTCGCCGCACACCCAGGCGCCGAGGCGGAGGTAGCCGCGCAGCAGGGCGGGCAGCTCGGTGCGGGCGGCCGGCGCGGACCCCTGGCCCGGCGTCCAGGGCAGCAGCGGGCGGACCCGGTACTCCTCGGGCGCGAGGTGCTTGTCGCGCACCCGGTCCCAGGTGGCGGCCGCGAGCCGGCCGCCGTCGGCCAGCGGGACCGAGCAGCAGCCGGCCAGCCACTCGTGGCCGCCGTCGACCATGTAGCGGGCGATGCCGGCCCAGATCAGGCCGATGACGGCGCCGTCGCGGTGGTCGGGGTGCACGCAGGAGCGGCCGACCTCGACCAGGCCCGGGCGAATCGCGTGCAGCGGGGACAGGTCGAACTCGCTCTCCGAGTAGAGCCGTCCGGCGATCGCGGCGCGCTCCGGCGGGAGCAGCCGGTAGGTGCCGACGACCTGCCCGGTCAGTGTGTCGCGGACCAGCAGGTGGTCGCAGTACGCGTCGAACGGGTCGACGTCGTGGCCGGGCTGCGGGCTGGTCAGCAGGGCGCCCATCTCGTCGGCGAACACGTCGTGCCGCAGGCGCTGCGCGGCCCGCACGTCCTCCTCGTCGCGGGCCAGGCCGACGGTGTAGCGGGTGGGGGCCGTGCTCTGCGGGGGTCGGTCGAGGGTGGGAACGCCGGTCATGGCTCTCTCCTGGTCACGGGCCGTCGGCGGCGAGCGGTGCCGCCGGTCCTGTTCTTCCGACGGCGGTTGGCGTGTACGTGACCGTTGCCAGGAGCGTGGGTGTGGGGTTGTTGAACAGCCCGGGGAACCCGGAGGAACCCAGACGGGGCCGGGGATGAGCACCACTCCCGGCCCCGCCCGTCCGCCCTGTGCGGCGAACGTCTCTTGAAGGGTCTTCCCTACCTCTTGGCGACCTTGCGGGTCGCGCGCAGCCACTCCTTGTTCATGCTGGTGATGGAGGTCAGCGGGATGCCCTTGGGGCAGGCGGTGGCGCACTCCCCGGCGAGGGTGCAGCCGCCGAAGCCCTCCTCGTCCATCTGCGCCACCATGTCGAGCACCCGGGTCTCGCGCTCGGGCGCGCCCTGCGGCAGCACGTTGAGGTGGTTGACCTTCGCGGAGGTGAACAGCATCGCCGCCCCGTTGGGGCAGGCCGCCACGCACGCCCCGCAGCCGATGCACTCGGCGTGCTCGAAGGCGAGGTCGGCGTCCGGCTTGGGCACCGGTGTGGCGTGCGCCTCCGGCGCGGACCCGGTCGGCGCGGTGATGTACCCGCCGGCCTGGATGATCCGGTCGAACGCCGACCGGTCCACCACCAGGTCCTTGATCACCGGGAAGGCGGACGCCCGCCACGGCTCGATGTCGAGGGTGTCGCCGTCCCGGAAGGACCGCATGTGCAGCTGGCAGGTGGTGGTGCGCTCGGGGCCGTGCGCCTCGCCGTTGATCACCAGGGAGCACGCGCCGCAGATGCCCTCGCGGCAGTCGTGGTCGAAGGCCACGGGATCCTCGCCCTTGAGGATGAGCTCCTCGTTGAGCGTGTCGAGCATCTCCAGGAAGGACATGTCGGGCGAGACGCCGTCCACCTCGTACGTGGACATGGCGCCGTCGGCGTCGGCGTTCCGCTGGCGCCAGACGCGCAGGGTGAGCTTCATGCGTAGCTCCGCTGGGTGGGGTGGACGTACTCGAAGACCAGGTCTTCCTTGTGCAGGACGGGGGCCTCGCCGGTGCCGGTGAACTCCCAGGCCGCCGCGTAGGAGAACTCCTCGTCCCGGCGGGCGGCCTCGCCGTCGGGCGTCTGCGACTCCTCGCGGAAGTGGCCGCCGCAGGACTCGGCGCGGTGCAGCGCGTCGAGGCACATCAGCTCGGCGAGCTCCAGGTAGTCGACGATCCGGTTGGCCTTCTCCAGCGACTGGTTGAACTCCTCGCCGGTGCCGGGCACCTTGATGCGCCGCCAGAACTCGTCGCGGATCTGCGGGATGCGCTCCAGGGCCTTGCGCAGCCCCGACTCCGTGCGGGCCATGCCGCAGAACTCCCACATCAGCTCGCCGACCTCGCGGTGGAAGCTGTCCGGCGTGCGGTCGCCGTCGACGGACAGCAGCAGGTGCAGCCGGTCCTGGGTCTCGGCAAGCGCCTCCTGGACGACGGGGTGTTCGTCATCCACCGGGCCGAGGCCGGGGTTGCGGGCGAGGTAGTCGTTGATGGTGGCCGGCAGGACGAAGTAGCCGTCCGCCAGGCCCTGCATCAGCGCTGAGGCGCCGAGCCGGTTGGCCCCGTGGTCGGAGAAGTTGGCCTCGCCGATCGCGAACAGGCCGGGGATCGTGGTCTGCAGGTCGTAGTCGACCCACAGGCCGCCCATCGTGTAGTGCACGGCCGGGTAGATCCGCATCGGCACCTGGTACGGGTCCTCGTCGGTGATCCGCTGGTACATGTCGAAGAGGTTGCCGTACTTGGCCTCGACGGCCGCGCGTCCCATGCGCCGGATCGCGTCCGCGAAGTCCAGGTAGACGCCCTGGCCGCCGGGGCCCACGCCCCGGCCCTCGTCGCAGACGTTCTTCGCGGCGCGGGAGGCGATGTCCCGGGGGACGAGGTTGCCGAAGGAGGGGTAGATGCGCTCCAGGTAGTAGTCGCGCTCGTCCTCGGGGATCTCGTGCGGCGGCCGGGTGTCGCCCTTGGCCTTCGGCACCCAGATCCGGCCGTCGTTGCGCAGCGACTCGCTCATCAGCGTCAGCTTGGACTGGTGGTCGCCGGTGCGCGGGATGCAGGTGGGGTGGATCTGGGTGAAGCAGGGGTTGGCGAAGTACGCGCCGCGCCGGTGCGCCCGCCAGACGGCGGTGGCGTTGGAGTTCATGGCGTTCGTCGACAGGTAGAAGACGTTGCCGTAGCCGCCGCTGGCGAGGACCACCGCGTCCGCGAAGTACGTCGACACCGTCCCCGTGACCAGGTCCCGGGCCACGATGCCGCGGGCCCGCCCGTCGACGACGATCAGGTCCAGCATCTCGGTGCGCGGGTGCATCTCCACGCCGCCGGCGGCGATCTGCCGCGACAGGGCCTGGTAGGCGCCGAGCAGCAGCTGCTGGCCCGTCTGGCCGCGGGCGTAGAAGGTGCGGGAGACCTGGACGCCGCCGAAGGAACGGGTGTCGAGCAGGCCGCCGTACTCGCGGGCGAAGGGCACGCCCTGGGCCACGCACTGGTCGATGATCTCGACCGAGATCTGCGCCAGGCGGTGCACGTTGGACTCGCGGGCCCGGAAGTCGCCGCCCTTGACGGTGTCGTAGAACAGGCGGTGGACCGAGTCGCCGTCGTTGCGGTAGTTCTTCGCCGCGTTGATGCCACCCTGCGCGGCGATGGAGTGGGCGCGGCGCGGGGAGTCCTGGTAGCAGAACTGGACGACGTGGTAGCCCTGTTCGGCCAGGGTGGCGCCGGCCGAGCCGCCCGCGAGACCGGTGCCGACGACGATCACCGTGTGCTTGCGGCGGTTGGCGGGGTTGACCAGCTTGGCCTCGAAGCGGCGCTTGTCCCAGCGTTCGTGGACCGGGCCGGAGGGCGCCTTGGTGTCGGCGATTGGGGCGCCGGTCGTGTAGGTCGCGTAGTCGGTCATGTCAGCTCACCACTCCGGTCATGACGCCCACGGGAACGGCGACGAAGCCGGCCGTGAGCAGCAGCGCGAGGACGTCGGCGACGGCCCTGAGGGCCCGGTTGCGGGTGCGGCTGCCGGCGCCGAGGGTCTGCGCGGCGCTGAAGAAGCCGTGCCGGACGTGCAGGCCGAGGGCGAGCACCGCGACGATGTAGACGACGTTGCCGTACCAGGTGGAGAAGGTGTCCACGACGTTCTGGTACGGGTGGCCCTCCTGGAAGCCGCCGGCGTGGACGGTGCCGGTGGTCAGGTCGAGGAGGTGCCAGACGATGAACAGCCCGAGGATGACGCCGCCCCAGCGCATGGTGCGCGTGGCATAGCTGGCCCGGGCCTTCCTGTGGACGTACTTGCTCGGGCGGGCGCGCAGGTCGCGGCGGCTGAGCTGGTAGGCGGACACGGCGTGGGCGACGACCGCGGCGACGAGCACGACGCGGATCATCCAGAGCGTCCACTCGTAGTGCATGAACGGCTCGCCGAGCGTGCGCAGCCAGTGGGCGTAGTGGTTGAACTCGCCGGGGCCGAAGAAGATCTTCAGGTTCCCGATCATGTGGACGACCAGGTACAGCAGCATGACGATGCCGCTGACGGCCATCACCGCCTTCTTGCCGACGGAGGAGTCCCACACGGTGCGCGCCAGGGAGGGCCGTCGGTCCGTCCGCGTTGCCAGTGCCATGGCACCAGACGCTAGGCGCCCGACCCCTCATCGGTCCAAGACATGGTCCGGCTTGATTCCATAGGAACGGACTATCACGGTCGTATGCTGGCGCCATGCAGTTCCAGCAGCTCCAGTACTTCGTCGCCGTCGCCGAGACCCGGCACTTCACCCGGGCCGCCGAGCTGGTGCACGTGGCCCAGCCGTCGCTGTCGCAGCAGATCAGGGCACTGGAGCGGGACTTGGGCGCCGACCTGTTCGTGCGGGCCCGCGGCAACATCGCGCTCACCGACGCGGGCGAGGCGTTGCTGCCGCTGGCCCGGCGGATCCTCGCGGACGCCGAGACGGCCCGCTACGAGGTGCAGGAGCTGGTGCAGCTGCGCGGGGGCCGGGTGCGGCTGGGCGCGACCCCGAGCCTGTGCACCGGCCTGCTGCCGGACGTGCTGCGGGCCTTCCACGACCGCTACCCGGGCGTCCGGCTGCTGATCGAGGAGAGCGGCTCGCACGACCTGATCCGGGAGCTCGCCCGGGGCGCGCTGGACCTGGCGCTGGTGGTGCTGCCGCTGCCCACGCCGGCCCCGGCCCTGACGACCGTGGAGCTGCTGCGGGAGGACCTGGTGGTGGTGTCCTCGCCCGACGCGCCCCGGCCCGGTGGCGGGAAGCGCGCCGTGGACGTCGCCGATCTGGCCGGCGAACGCCTGGTGATGTTCCGGCACGGCTACGACCTGCGGGAACTGACCGTCGCGGCGTGCCGCTCCGCCGGGTTCGAACCCTCCTTCGCGGTGGAGGGCGGCGAGATGGACGCCGTGCTGGGCTTCGTCCGGGCGGGGCTCGGGGTGGCCGTGGTCCCGCGCATGGTCGCGGCCCGCTCGGGCCGGGGCCTGCGGGTCACGCCACTGGCCCGGCCCGGACTGCACCGCACGATCGCACTGGCCCACCGCAGCGACGTCGCTCCCCCACGGGCCGCCCGCGAGTTGCAGCGGATGCTGCTGGAACGCTGACCTCCGGGACGGCGCGCGGCCCCGGCCGGCCATCGGCGCGCGCCCCGACCGGCCTGCGGCACGTGTCCGGCCCGGCCCCGGCGCGGAACCGCGCCGCGCCGGTCAGCCCGTGGAGTCCACCAGGGCCAGCTGGTGCAGGCGCTCGGGCGGGCCCGGACGGGCGTAGTACCAGCCCTGGGCCGTGTCGCAGCCCAGTATCCGCAGCTGCTCGGCCTGCGCGCCGGTCTCCACGCCCTCCACGGTCACCGCGAGGTCCAGGCTGTGGGCCAGGGAGACGATGCCCTCGACGATCTTCAGGTCGACGGGGTCGGCCGGGAACTGCTGCATGCTCTGGGTGAAGGAGCGGTCCAGCTTGAGCACGCTCACCGGCAGCCGGCGCAGGTTCGCCAGGTTCGAGTAGCCGGTGCCGAAGTCGTCCAGGGCGATGTCGACGCCCATCTCGGCCAGCCGGCGCAGCGGCTTGAGCAGGTCGTCGTCCGCGCCGATCAGCGCCGACTCGGTCACCTCCAGGCACAACGCCTGCGGTGCGACGCCGGCCCGTTCCAGGATGTCCACCGTGTCCTGCACCAGGCCGGGGTGGGTGAGCTGGCAGGGCGAGAGGTTCACGTTGATCCGCAACGGCCCGCCGTCGCCGTACCGTTCGCGCCAGTCGCGGGCCTGGCGCACCGACTGCTCCAGCACCCAGCGGCCCAACGGCACGATGAGCCCGGTGTCTTCGGCGAGCGGGATGAACCGGTCGGGGCCGAGGATGCCGTGCTGCGGGTGCAGCCAGCGCACCAGCGCCTCCGCGCCGCGCACGCTGCCGTCGCCGAGGTGGACCAGCGGCTGGTACTCGATGAAGAACTCGCCGCGCTCCAGGGCCGCCGGCAGCGCCGTCGTCAGGCCGTGCCGGGTGATCGCGCGGGCGTCGGCCTCCGGGTCGGCCAGCTCGAAGCGGTTGCCGCCCGCCGACTTGGCCCGGTACATCGTGATGTCGGCGCTGCGCAGCACCTCCGCCGCGCTGCGCTCGCCCGCCGCGCCCTCGACGATGCCGATGCTGCCGCGAACGGTCAGCTCCCGGCCCTCGATGCGGACCGGGGCGAGCAGGGCGTTCATGATGCGCGCGGCCAGCTCGTCGACCTCGTGCCGGGCGTTCGGGCCGGTGGTGAGCGCCACGAACTCGTCGCCGCCCAGGCGCGCGACCATCTCGCCGGGCGCGGTGGCGCAGGACTGCAGGCGGTCGGCGACCTCGACGAGCAGCCGGTCGCCGGCCGCGTGGCCGAGGCTGTCGTTGATGGTCTTGAAGCCGTCCAGGTCGAGGTAGCACAGGCCGAAGCGCTGGCCCTCGCCGGCCGCCAGGACCTTTTCCAGCCGCTCGAAGAACAGCGTGCGGTTGGGCAGTCCGGTGAGCGCGTCGTGGGTGGCCTCGTAGCGCAGCCGCAGGTTCAGCAGCCGCCGCTCGGTGGTGTCCTCCATCAGGGCCAGCTGGTACTGCGGCCGGCCGTCGGCGTCGCGCAGCAGGGACACCGTGAGGTTGGTCCACAGGACCGTGCCGTCGGGCCGGTAGAAGGCCTTCTCCACGTGGTAGTGCTCGCGTTCGCCGCGCACCAGCTCGTCGTAGAGCTTCCAGACCTGGGGGGCGTCCTCGGCGTGCGTCCAGTCCTTGACGTTGCGGGCGCGGAAGGCGCCCTCGCCGCCGCCGAACATGCGCTGCAGGGCGCCGTTGACCTGGAGGACGTTGCCGTCGAGGTCCGCGATGCCGATGCCTATGGCGGCGCCCTCGAACACCGCGCGGAAGCGGGCCTCACTGGCGTGCAGCGCCTGCGCGACCACGCCCTGGGCCTGCAACGCCGCCCGGGCGATGGCCTCCTGCTCGGCGAGGGTGCGCTCGCGCAGCGCCTGCGCGAACCCGGCGGCCATGGCGTGCTGGAGCCGGGAGGAGCGCAGCCGCAGCTCCTCCTGGGGGCCGTCCTCGCCGCAGTACAGCACCAGGTACGCCTCGACGCAGTCCAGCGCGCGGCTGAGCGCCTCGGGGTCGGTGCAGTGCGCCCGGACGAGCGCGGCACCCACGGCCCGGCCCTCCTCGGCGTCGAACGCCCGGGCCAGCAGCGCCACGCGCAGGCGCCGGGCCAGCGGCAGCAGCAGTTGCTCGAACTCCGGCCGGGTCAGCGACGTGGAGGTGACCGGGAAGACCGCCCGGCTCCAGATCGTCGCGAACCGCCGCAGTCTGTCCTCCGGCCCGTCCGGCTCCGCGCTCACGCCGTGGTCCCCACGCCGGCGAACCCGGAGAAGGCGAAGGGGTCCTCGTCCTCCGGTGACGTCTCCGGCCGCCACCGCGGCATCGGCACCAGTCCCGGTTCCACCATGTCGTACCCCTCGAAGAACCGCGCGATGTCCTCGCGCGAGCGCATGATCAGCGGGTTGCGGATGTCCTTGTACACGTCCACCGCGCCCTCGGCCCGCTCCGGCGGCAGCGGGATCCCCTCGTACGAGGCGTGCGTGAGGATCAGCATGCTGCCCGGCGCACAGGCGTCGCGCAGCTCGGCCACCGCCGCGTACGGGTCGTCCTCGTCCTCCACGAAGTGCAGTATGGCAACGAGCAGCAGGGCGACCGGACGCTCGAGGTCGATCAGCCGCTGCACCTGGGGACTCGCCAGGATCTCCCGCGGCTTGAGCAGGTCGGCCGCGACGACGTCGGCGTGCTGGTTGCCCTCCAGCACCGCTTGGCTGTGCGCGACGGCCACCGGGTCGTGGTCGACGTAGACGACCCGGGCGCCGGGACTGGCCTCCTGGGCGACCTCGTGGACGTTGCCGTACGTGGGGATGCCGGAGCCGATGTCGAGGAACTGGGTGATGCCCTCGGCCGCCGCAAACCGCACCGCACGCCGGGTGAACGCCCGGTTCGCCTGCATGATCTTGGGCAGTCCCGGCATGAACTCCAGGGCCCTGCGCGCCGCTTGGCGGTCCACCTCGAAGTTGTGGGAACCGCCGAGGAAGAAGTCGTAGATGCGCGAGACGCTGGGCACCGAGATGTCGATGCTCCGCGGGGCCCAGGCGGGACGCTCCATCTATCTCTCCAAGGCGTAGGCGATCCGGTGTTCGAGCAGAGGCTACTGATCGCCCGCCAATGGAGCGAGTGGAACCGGAAATTGACCGTCCGTTCCCGGTCACTGCCTGCGGCACGTGCCGCGCCGCGGGCGCCGACCGGTCTCCACGAAACGTACCGGAGGCGTCGCGGAGCGTTCCGGATCCCGAAGGGGCGGCGTCCGGTTCCCGTGCAGGAGATGAAGCGACGACGACGCTCCGTCCCGGAGGGCGTCGGCCGGGGAACGCAGAGGTCCGCCCCCTCCGTGCGGTGCGGAGGGGGCGGACGGGGCCGGACGCGTGGGCAGGGGCGGGTCAGCCCTGGGGAGGTGACCGCTACTGCTTCGGCGCGCCGACCGGCTTGCCGTTGGGGGCGACGGCGTACCAGGTGCCGCCGACTCCCTGGCCGTTGATGTCCCCGGGCGCCTTGTCACCGGAGAAGGTGTAGATGGGCCAGCAGTTGACGGTCTGCTGCTTCACCCCGTCGGGCCGGCTGAAGCTCATCAGGCCCTTCTTCTGCACGCCCTTGACGTCGTCGCCGACCGGCGCCACGGCCGGCCACTTCTCCAGGCAGGCGCCGGTGCAGGCGGACACGGGCTTGGGCCAGGCCTCGTCCTTCATGAAGCGGTAGACCGTCATGCCGTTGCGGTCGACGACGATCTCGCCGAGGTTGGGGTCCTTGCGCACCGAGAGTCCGGGCAGGGCGCTGACCTTGGCCTTCTTGCCGTCGGGGGCGAGCGCGAACCACTTGTTGCCGACGCCCTGGCCGCTGGTGTCGCCGGCCGTGGTGTCCTTGGCGTAGTAGTAGGCCGGCCAGCCGCCGACCGTGAGCTGCTTGCTGCCGTCGGCGCGGGTGACCTCGCCGAGCAGCGACTTGTCGATGCCGTCGCCGGCGGTCACGCCGTCGGCGGGCACGGGCGGCCAGGCGGTCGCGCAGTCGCCGGCGCAGTTGGACTTCGGCGGTTCGGCGGTGTCCTGGTCGAACCGGTACAGCGTCTTGCCGTTGCCGTCGGTCAGGATCTTGCCCAGCTCGGCGTTGGCGGAGACGGCCAGCTCACCGGCGGTGCCGCCCTGGGCACTGGCGCCCGCGCCGGCCGCCTCGGCCCCGGGGCTGGCGCTCGCGTCGACGCCGCCGTAGCCGCTGCCGGCGCCGAGGCCCCCGGTGACGGCCGGGGCGGTGGCGCCCACGTTCTGGCTGCCCGCCGCGCTGCCGGCGCTTTCCTGACCGCACGCCGTCGTCAGCGCCAGCACAGCCGCGGCGCTCGCCACGAGGGAGGCGCTCCGCCAGGAGGTCTTCATCGTCAACTCACCGATCCTCACAAGGGTGTTGCAGCGCCCTGCTGCGCCGCTGCACGGCACTGGGTACGCACGGGGCGGGGTGTTGTGTTCAACCGCGGCCCGAAAAACTTTCCGCCGCCTGTGCGCCGGGGGCACTCCGGCGCGGCCGCCGACCGTCTCGCCACGCGGTTTCGAACACCTTTCGTACCGGTGTGCGGGAGATCGCCCGGACGGTTGCGGCCCGATCAAACCGACGCCCGCGAATATCCTCCGTTCGGGCCAACCGCGCCCGCGTGCGGGCCCGCACGCGGGCGCGGGGCCGGATGATCGGCCTCGTGCATGGACCCGAAACGACCCGATCCGCTCCCGCAGCGACCCGCCGCGCGCTCGCCGCCCGGGCGGCCGCGGTGGCGACGGCCGCCTGGCTCCTCGCGGGCGTGCCGGCCGGGACGGCGTCGGCCGACGCCTGCGCCTGGGCGTCGACGGGCCCGGGCGGCATCGATGCGGTGGCGGTCGCGGGCGGCCACCACTGGCCGGACCCGCCGTGCCCGAAGCCGACCCCGCCCCCGTCGAAACCGCCCGAGCCCCCGAAGCCCAGCCCGACGCCCCCGCCGCCGAAGCCCACCCCCACGCCTCCCCCGCCGAAGCCCACGCCGACCCCGGCGCCCAAACCCCCACGCCCCGCGCCCCCGCCGCCGAAGCCGGCCCCGCCCGCCCCCGCGCCGCCCGCGGCCCGGCCGGCGCCGCCCCCGCCCGCCCCGGCACCGAAGCCCAGGCCGGCGCCGAAGCCGACCCCTCCGCCCAGGCCCGCGCCCCCGCCGAGCCCGTCCGCGGCCCCCGTGCACTTCCCGGCGTACCACGCGGCACCGCCCCGGCACATCCGGCACCACGGACCGTCGCCGGTCACCTACGTCCTGCTCATCACCGCGCCCGCCATCGTCGCCGTCGCCGCACTCCGGCCCCGCTAGCGCACTCCTGGAGGTACCTCTTGCCGGAATGGCTTGTTCTCACCCTCGCGATGGTCGCCGCCTGCGCGGTGGTCGTCATCATCACCCTCCTGCGCCACCGCACGGCGCGGGTGGACGAGGACCCCACCGAAACCCCGGACGTCATCGAGTACATGACGATGTGGATCGGCGTCGTCTACGCCATCGTGCTGGGCCTGGCCATCGCGGGCGTGTGGGAGGCGCGCGGCGCCGCCGAGGACCACGTCCAGGCCGAGGCCCAGGCCCTGCACGAGGTCTCGGAACGGGCGCGGGTGTACCCGGCCGACGTGCGTGACCGCATTCGGGAGGATGTCAACGCCTATGTCGGACAGGTCGTCACCGTCGAGTGGAAGCGCATGGCCGACCACGGCGAACTGACCCCGCGCGGCGACCGGCTGCTGGAGCGCCTGCGCGCCGACGTCACCGACTACCAGCCCCGCAACGACTTCGAGGCGCAGGCCTACCAGCCGCTCGTCGACCAGGTGGCCACGGTCGACCAGGCCCGCGCCGCCCGCGCGAACTCCACGGACCCGACCATGCCGGGTGTGGTGTGGTTCGGGCTGATCACCGGCGCGGTCATCACCATCGGCATGATCTTCGCCCTGCAGATCCGCCGGACGCCCCGGGAGCTGATCCTCGCCGGGCTGTTCTCCGCGCTGATCGCGTTCCTGCTGTTCCTCATCTGGGACTTCGACGCGCCCTACAGCCGGGGCATCGCGGCGTCGGCGGAGCCGTTCCTGCAACTGTTCCCGCACGCCAAGGGCTGAGCGGGACGGCGCCCCGGGAGGGCTCGACCGGCTCCCGGACGGACTTCGACCCGGGCACCCTCGCGGGGTGCCCGGGTCGAAGTCCGTTGGACGTGCGAACAGATGACGGGACGCGTGGGCCGTGCGGACGGCCCGTGGTCAGGCGCGGCGCTCGGCGCGGCGGCGCATCCAGAACACCGCGCCGCCGACCAGGGCGGCCGCGACGAGCCCGCCGCCGATGGCCATGTCGGTGGGCGTGGCCCCGCTGGAGCTGCTGCCGCCGAGGCCGCCGCGCACCCCGCCGATCACGGTGAAGGCGGCCGGGCGGGTCAGCGAACCCGTGCCGGTGCAGGTGACGGTGATGTCGTAGGGGCCCGGACGGGCGTTGCTGTTGACCGTGGCGGTGCCCTTGGCGGTGCGGTTGGCGCCGTTGATCGGGGTCAGCGTGGTCGTGGGGAAGGCGGCGGACGTCATGGTGCCGCCCCGGGGGCAGTTGTCGACGGTGACCGTCAACTGGCCGCCGCGGGCGATGACGCTGGGCAGGGCGACGATGTTGCTCGGGGAGAGGTTGCTCTGCCCGCCGCCCATGCCACCACCAGGGCCACCACCCATGCCACCACCAGGGCCACCGCCCATGCCACCACCAGGGCCTCCGCCCATGCCACCACCAGGACCTCCGGCCGTGCCGCCGCCGGGACCACCGCCCATGCCGTCGGCGACGGCGACGGGGGCGGCAAGCCCGAGGACGGCGACCGCGACGGCCGAGGCGGCCAGGATGCGAGGGTTGCGCATGTGATCCTCCGCGGGAGGCGCCCCGGGGCCCGTCCCCGGTCTGTCGGCGAGGAAGCACCTCCCGGACCGACCCTCGGCCGCCGTGCACGGGCCCGCATGTCGGCGCTGGTCCGTCCTGGTGAGGCAACACGCCGACCGATCACCACACCGTCGGACATCGCCCCAGGTCACGGACCGTCAGAAATATTCTCCGCGCGGCAACTCGGATGGCGCACCGCTCCGCGTGCGGGCCACCCGTTCGCCGTCGTGCCGTCGCCGCGCGCGGGCACGGCGCTTAGCGTGCTGGTACGCGCGCAAGGACGGGGCGACGGCCGCGTCGAAAGGGGATGGCGAATGCCCGGTTACGAGCTGTCCGGAATGCCGGAAGAGGAGGAGCGCCCGAGGAGGCGTGCCCCCTGGGGCGTGATAGCGCTCGTCCTGCTGACCGGCCTCGCGCTCATCCGCAACGGTTCCGGGGAGTTCGACGTCGGCCCTCCGCAGCCCGCCCCGGCGGCGGCCGCGGACAGCCGCACCGCCCCGGGCGCCGCCTTCGGGCAGGCCCCGGCCGCCCTGCCGTTCGCGCTGGTGGACCGGATCCGGATCCCCGCGATCCAGGTGGACGCGCCCGTCATGCCGGTCGGTCTGGACGCCGACGGCTGGGTCGGCGCGCCGCCGCCCGAGGACCCCAACCTGGCGGGCTGGTTCACCGGCGCGGTCTCGCCCGGCGAGAAGGGGACGGCGGTCGTCGTCGGCCACGTCGACAACACGCAGGGCCCGGCCGTGTTCTACGGTCTCGGGGCCCTGAAGAAGGGGAACCGCGTCGAGGTCGCCCGCCAGGACGGCACGACGGCCGTCTTCGAGATCTACGGCGTCGAGGTCTTCGCGAAGGACGACTTCCCCGGCGACCGCGTCTACGCCTCCAAGGGGGACCCGGAGTTGCGGGTCATCACCTGCGGCGGCGGCTTCAGCAAGCAGAACGGGTACGACGGGAACGTGGTCGTCTTCGCGCGTCTGGTCGAGGTCCGCTGAGCGGACCCCGACCAGGGGGACGGTGTGCGCTAGGCGTACTGCCGGCGCGGCACGGTGATGTGGTAGCCGGAGTCCAGCAGGCGCGGCAGGTAGCGGCGCAGCGCCTGGACGCTCTGGGAGCGGTCGCCCCCGGCGTCGTGGGAGAGCACCACGACGCCGGGGGCGGCGCCGCGTTCGACCCGTTTCACGATGGCGCCGGTGCCCGGGGTGGTCCAGTCGAGGGTGTCGACGGTCCAGGCGAGCGGGTCCATGCCCATGTCGGCGCCGAGTTGGAAGGCGGTGCGGTTCCAGGCGCCGTAGGGCGCGCGGAACCACTCGGGCCGCTCGCCGTAGGCGTCCTCGATCACGTCGGAGGTGCGTTCCATCTCCGAACGGATCGCGCTGCGGCCGAGCGTGGTCAGCAGGGGGTGGGACCAGGTGTGGTTGCCGACGACGTGGCCCTCGTCGGCCATCCGCGCCAGCAGGTGGGGGCTGTAGGACGCCATCTCGCCGCACACGAAGAACATGGCGCGCACCTCGTACTCGGCCAGCGTGTCCAGGATGCCCGGGGTCCAGCGGGGGTCGGGGCCGTCGTCGAAGGTCAGCACCAGGGTGCGGCCGTGGCCGTCGACGCGGAGCAGCGGCTCGTGGCGCAGCGGCGTGCGGTGCGGCGCGGCGCGCGGCGGGCCGTACCCGGCGAGGGGCTGCAGGCGGTAGGCGGAAGGCTTCATCGGGAGGCGGTGGGCCGGGGCGCCCGCGGCCGGGGCGGCGGGGCCGGCGGAGGACCCGCCGGTGGGGCGGGCGAGCAGACCGGCGGTCCCGGCCGCCGCGCCCAGCGCGCCGGCTCCGACGAACAACAGGCCGCGCCGGGTGAACAACTGATCCTTCTTCATGTGTCATCAGTCGCCCGCCGACGCCCCGCCGCACCCCCACGACACCTCAGCAGCGGCACGATTCCACCCGCCCGGCGCACCTCCGGTCGCGGCGGCCCGCGTGCGGGGCGAAGCTCCTCGCGGGCCGGTGCGCGCGGGCGTTGGTCAGCGGCGGCGGACGAGCGGGAACGGCAGCGTCTCACGGATGGTCAGGCCCGTGAGGAACATGACCAGTCGGTCGACGCCGATGCCCAGGCCGCCGGTCGGGGGCATGGCGTACTCGAGCGCGTCGAGGAAGTCCTCGTCGAGTTCCATCGCCTCGGGGTCTCCCCCGGCGGCGAGCAGCGACTGCGCGGTGAGCCGGCGGCGCTGCTCGACCGGGTCGGTCAGTTCCGAGTAGGCGGTGCCGAGTTCGGTGCCGAAGGCGACGAGGTCCCAGCGCTCGGCGAGCCGCGGATCGGTGCGGTGCTGCCGGGTCAGCGGGGAGACGTCGGTGGGGAAGTCCTTGTAGAAGGTGGGCAGCTGGGTGCGTTCCTCGACGAGCCGCTCGTACATCTCCAGGACGACGTCGCCGCGTCCGTCGTCGGCGGTGTACGGCACGCCCGCGCGGTCGCACAGCAGGTGCAGCCGGGCGAGCGGGGTGTCGGCGTCGACCTCCTCGCCCAGCGCCTCGGAGAGGGCCTCGTGGACCGTGCGGACCGGCCAGGTCCCGGAGATGTCGTACTCCTGGCCGCCCTTGCGGACCAGGGGCGTGCCGTGGGCGGCGGTGGCGGCGCCCTGGACCAGTTCGCGGGCGAGGTCGAGCATCACGTCGTAGTCGGCGTGCGCCTGGTAGGCCTCCAGCATCGTGAACTCGGGGTTGTGCTTGTAGGAGACGCCCTCGTTGCGGAAGGTGCGGCCCATCTCGAAGACCTTCTCCAGGCCGCCCACGCACAGCCGCTTGAGGTACAGCTCGGGCGCGATGCGCAGGTAGAGGTCGAGGTCGTAGGCGTTGATGTGGGTGGTGAAGGGGCGGGCGTTGGCGCCGCCGTGGATCTGCTGGAGCATCGGCGTCTCGACCTCGAGGTAGCCGCGGTCCAGCAGCCCCTGGCGCAGGGCCTGTACGGCGGTGGAGCGGGCGCGCACCGTGTCGCGGGCGGCCGGGCTGGAGACGAGGTCGAGGTGGCGCAGGCGGACCCGGGCCTCGGGGTCGGTCAGGCCGCGGCGCTTGTCGGGCAGCGGGCGCAGGCACTTGCCGGTCAGCTGCCAGGACTCCAGGAACACGGTCGGCTCGCCCCGGTCGCTGAGCCCGGCCGTGCCGGTGGCGGTGATGTGGTCGCCGAGGTCGGTGTCGGCGGTGAACCGGCGTAGCGCCCGGGGCGAGGCGTCGCGGGTCAGGGCGAGCTGGTGGTCGCCGGACCAGTCGCGCAGGGTGACGAACACGATGCCGCCGAAGTCCCGTACGCGCAGGACGCGTCCGGCGACGGTGACCCGCTCGCCGGGCGGGACCGCGGCGAGGGCGTGGGTGGGGCGCGGGGCGTCCACCGGGTAGGGGTCGGTGCCGTCGGCGCGCAGCCGCTCCAGGGTGCGGTGCCGGACGCGGACCTGTTCGGGCAGGCCCGCGTCCGGCGTCCGGGTCCCGGCCCCGTCCCCTCCGTCGAGGTCGAGGTCGAGCGCCGCCGGGGACGGCAGTCCCCCGGTGGTCGCCGGCCGGTGCGCCCCGGGGTGCCGCCGGCCCCGGAGGGTGCGCAGGGACGGTACGCGGACGAAGCCCTCGGCGATGCCCGAGGCGAGGCCGACCCGGGCGAGGGCGGCGGCGTCGCCGTAGCACAGGAAGCGCGGGAACCACTCGGGGCGGTACTTGGCGTTGGACCGGTACAGCGCCTCCAGTTGCCACCACCGGGACAGGAACAGCAGCAGCCGGCGCCACAGCCGCAGCACCGGTCCGGCGCCGATGCGCGCGCCCTCCTCGAAGACGGAGCGGAACACGGCGAAGTTGAGCGAGACGCGGCGCACGCCCAGCTTGGGCGCGGCGGCGCACAGGTCGGCGACCATGAACTCCATGACGCCGTTGGGCGCGGAGCGGTCGCGGCGCATCAGGTCCAGGGAGATGCCGTCGCCGCCCCAGGGCACGAAGGAGAGCAGGGCGAGGAGCCTGCCGTCGGCGTCGAGGGCCTCCACGAGCAGGCAGTCGCCGTCGGCGGGGTCGCCGAGCCGGTCCAGGGCCATGGAGAAGCCGCGTTCGGTCTCGGTGTCGCGCCAGGCGTCGGCACGCTCGACGACCTCCTCCATCTCCTGGTCGGTGAGGGTGGCGTGCCGGCGCACCCGGCAGGTCGCGCCGGTGCGGCGGACGCGGTGCACGGCCTGGCGGGTGACGCGCATCTCGCGTCCGGACAGGTCGAAGGAGGCGACCGGCAGGATCGCCTCGTCGCCCAGTTCCAGGGCGCCGAGCCCGGCGCGCGCGTACGCCCGCGCGCCGTCCTCGGAGGCGCCCATCACCGCCGGGACCCAGGCGTGCCGGCGGGCGACGTCCAGCCAGGCGGCGATGGCGTGCGGCCAGGCCTCGCGGTCGCCGACGGGGTCGCCGCTGGCCAGGCAGACGCCCACCTCGACGCGGTAGGTGACGGCGGCCTTGGCGCTGGGTGAGAAGACGACGGCCTTGTCACGCCGGGTGGCGAAGTAGCCGAGGGAGTCCTGCGTGCCGTAGGCCTTCAGCAGGGCGCGGATACGGGTCTCCTCGTCGCCGTGCAGGGCGGCTTCCATGCGCTGGGAGCGGAACAGGGTGGCGGCGGCGTTCAGCAGGGCCAGGGCGCCGAACAGGCCGAGGAAGAAGTACAGGGGCCGGGGCGGGTGCCCGTCGAAGGAGCGCGCGGAGACCAGGCCGCCGAGGACGCGGTTGGCGGCCCACGGCAGCCGCTGGGCGGACGGCAGGGTGCCGGGGAACAGCTCGACCAGGCCCCAGCCGGCCAGGATCGCGAGGCCGAGCCCGGCCAGCAGCACGAGGAGGGCGCGCCGGACGGCGCCGTGCCGGGAGGCGGCGTAGAACTCCGCGCGGGCCACGACCAGCGCGGCCAGGGCGAGCGTGCACACCACCAGCGACGGGACCGACTCCGCGTACAGCCCCACGACCACCCCGAGGACGTCGGTCAGGACCAGCAGGCCCAGGTAGACGACCACCAGCCACCAGGCGACCTTCTTGCGGGCGGCGAGGGCGCCGGCGAGCAGGACGAGGAAGACGGCGTAGGCGAGGTTGGCGCTGACCGGAACGGTCAGCAGGTCGAGGAAGCGGACGACGGGACGCAGCAGGACGCGCAGGGGCGGGACCACGGCCAGCAGGGCGCAGAGCGCGGCCAGGGCGCCGAAGAAGGTGGCGAAGACCTGCGGGACGTGGCCGAGCAGCCGGCGTGCGGGGGCCTGCGGCCCGGCGCCCGGGACGTCGCGGGGCGCGCGCCCGGCCCGGGTGGCCTCGGGGGTGGCGCTCATGTTCCGACTCTAGGAAGGGGAGGGCCGGTTCGCCCGTCGAGAGGTCCGGGATAGCCTCGGACCGTGACGGAACAGCACTCCAGGCAGCCCGCGCAGGGGTTCGAGCGGGGCACGGACGGGCCCAAGGTCATCCTGGTCGGGGTCGACGGGTCGGACACCTCCATGCGGGCCGCGGCCTACGCCGGGGGGCTGGCCCGCCGGCAGAACGCGCTCCTCGCCGTGGTGTACGTGCAGCCGGTGATGGCCGCCGGGGCCGCGCTCGGGGCGCCGGTCGCCGACGCCACCGACGGGATCGCCGAGGACCTGGTGGCCGAGATCCGGGACGCCGCCCGGCGGGTCAGGGGGATATTCGACGTGCGCTGGGAGTTCCACACGTTCCGCGGCGACCCGTACAACGGCCTGGTGAAGGCCGCGGAGGAACTGAAGGCGGACGCGGTGGTCGTGGGCGCGTCCGAGCAGGCCGGGCACCGGCTGATCGGCTCGGTGGCGGTCCGGCTGGTGAAGGCGGGGCGCTGGCCGGTGACCGTGGTGCCGTGACCCGCCGACGGGCGCGACGCGGCGGGCCCGCCGTCCGGGTTCCGCTCGGGCAGGGGCGGGCGCGTCGAGCCCGCCGCGGGTGAGCCCCGTCGTGGCGGGCCGCAACGCCGTTCCCGCACCGCAACGCCGTTCCCGTGCCGCGCCTACGGTGCCGTGCCGTGCCCGCGGTGCCGCGCCGCGCCCCCGTGCCGTGCCGCTACTCCCCCATCACCAGCCCGTCCTTGGCCGCCCCGCGGCTGAGCACGACGTCGCGGATGCGGTCGCGCACGCCGCGCAGTTCGGCGCCCTGGGCGAGCGCGCGGTTGAGGTCGACCACGCGGCCGGCGTCGACGTCGAACAGCTGGGGCACGAACTCGGCCTTCACCACCTCCCAGCGGGCGCCGGGCCGGACGGGCGGGGCGAAGGTGAAGCGGCCCACGGTGGACTGGCGGCCGCGCGGGTCGGTGGCGCCCTGGTCGTTCGTGGTCTCACCGGCGACCTGGTCGCCCGTGCCGTAGACCACCCAGGTGCCGTTGACCTTCTCGTACGCCTGCGGGACGTGGCCGTGGGTGCCGAGGACCAGGTCGATGTCGGGGCGTCCGCCGGAGCGGGACGCGGTGAGGGCGCGGGCGAGGGCGAGTTGCCGCCCGTCGGGGGCGTCCTGCCAGGCGGCGCCCCAGTGCACCGAGACCACGACGACGTCGGCGCCGGCCTTCCGGGCGGCGCGCGCGTCCGCGACGATCCGGTTCTCGTCGGCCAGGGCGACCGTCCAGGGGGCCCCGGGCGGCTGCGGGCGGCCGGTACCGGCGGTGTAGGCCAGGTGGGCGACCTTCGCGCGGCCGGCCCGCAGCAGGGTGATCGCGTTGGCCTCTGCCTCGGTGCGGGCGGTGCCCGCGTGGCGCACGCCGGCGGCGTCGAGCGCGTCGAGGGTGCGGCGCACGCCCGCGGCGCCCTCGTCGAGGCTGTGCTCGGAGGCGGTGGAGCAGCCGTCGTAGCCGGTGGCGGCGAGGGCGCGGGCGATCTCGGGCGGGGACGTGAAGGCGGGGTCACCGTCGGCGCCCCGGACCGGCTCCGTCTGGCACAGGGCGACGTCGGCGCGGGAGACGACCGGCTCGGTCCCGGCGAGCAGGGGGCGGAAGTCGTAGCCGGTGCCGCCGGCGTCGAAGCGGGCGCGGTCGATGACGGAGCTGTGCGGGAGGACGTCGCCGGCGGCGACGAGGGTGAAGCCGCGGGCGGCGGCGGGGGCGGGACGCCCGGGCTCGACCACGGGCGCCCGGTCCTGGGCCCGGCAGGCGGCACCCGCCGCGAGGACGGCCGTCAGGGCGAGGGCCACCTGTCGTCTGCGCGCGATCACCACATCACCCCATCACGGATGGATTGTCATATTTACGCACCCCTCTCTCCTAACGCATGCCCGCCCCCGAACGCCCCCGGCGCTCCCTGCGCGCCCCGACGATGCGCGCGATCGGCGTAGCGGCAGCGCGTCCACGGGCGGGGTGCGCGGGCGGTCGTGCGCCCCGGAGGCGACCGTTCGTCGTGCCGTTCGCCGACGCTTTCGACCGTCCGTCGCAGAGCCGTGCGTGCGGCCTGTCACCCGCGGGCGCCCTGCGGTGCCATACGCCCATGAGCGCCGCGACGACCCTGACGCACCGCCCGACGGCGACCGCCGAGCACGAGCTCGCCGCGCTGCAGCGCGAGCACGGCCGGCCGCTGTTCGCGCTGCTGCTGAGGCTGTGCGACGGCGACCGGCAGCGCGCCGAGGACCTGGTGCAGGAGACCCTGGTGCGGGCCTGGCAGCACCCCGAGGCGCTGCGCGCCGACGCCTTCGACTCCGTACGCCCCTGGCTGATGACCGTCGCCCGGCGGCTCGCCATCGACGCGCGGCGGGCCCGTCAGGCGCGCCCGGCCGAGGTCGGGGACGCGGTGCTGGAGAACGCACCCGTGTGCGCCGACCACGCCGAGCGGGCCGCCGCCGCCCTGGACGTGCGCGAGGCTGTGAAGACTCTCACTCCCGAACACCGTGACGTCCTGGTGCTGGTGTACTTCCAGGGGGCGAGTGTGGCGGAAGCCGCCGCAACCCTGGGCATTCCGCCCGGTACCGTGAAGTCCCGCGCGTACTACGCGCTGCGCGCCCTGCGCCGGCTGCTTCCGGGATACGCGGCCGACCTGCGCTGAAACCAGCGGCCGAGTCAAACCTCCGTAAAGCGCCTTGCCGACGACCCCGGTTGAGTAATCGGCTGTCCTCATCCGTGTTCCGGATGGGGGCCCCGGCACCGGGCGACGCGCACGCACCGGAGGAAGGCAGGAAGGGATGCAGCACAGAGGTCATCAGAGTACGGACGGCACCGACGGCGGCGAACTCACCGTTCCCATGGCCTGGTTGTACGCCGAGTACATCGCCGACGAACTGCTGCGGACCGGCGATCTCATGCCGCCGACGTCCTTCGAGTTCCGCGCCGGGCGCGACGCGCTGGCGCTGACCATCTTCCTGTCCGACGCGGACGGCGAGCTGTCCGGGATCCGGGTGGTGACCCAGCTGGAGACATGGCTGTCGCTGACCGCCTACGACCAGCCGTGGCAGGGCTGGGTGCGCGAGCGGATGGCCCAACTCGCCGCCGCAGAAGCCGAGTCCGGCCGTCCGTCGGTGGACCTGGAGCTGGCCGCGGCGGCCTGGCGCTGGCTGGAGGAGACAGAGCTGCTCGCCCCCGACCTGGACGCGGTGCCCGGCGGCGGCGCGCTGCCCGACGAGGACGAGGGACCGAAGGTCTGGACGCCCGCCTGGCAACTCGGTCTGCCCCTCGGCCACCTCGCGATCCACCTTTTTTAGATCCTCGGGGATCCGCACCAATCCGCGGGGCCGACGGCTCCGAACGTCTCGGGTGATTCTCCGTGCGTCTTGAGTGATTCGGCTGTCTGGTCCGTACCGGTGGGAGCAAGGAGTAACCCCACCCGCACCCAACGGCACGAGGATTCGGCATGAGGTCCCTGGAAAGGCATGCGGACGTCGGCGCGTACGCGCTCGGCGTGCTCGACGAAGCGGCGGCCTTCCGCTTCGAGGACCACCTCATGGAGTGTCCTCGGTGCGCGGCTCAGGTCACCGAGTTCGGCCCCACCACACGCCAGTTGATGCTCTACCGGCGGGCGACGCCGCGGTTCGTGCACCCGTTCGCCGGGCCGGGTCCCCGGCTGCTGGACAGGGTGCTCGGCGAGGTCGCGGCCCGGCAGCGGGCCGGCCGCAGGCGCCTGGTGTTCGCGCTGGCCGCCTCCGTCGCCGTGGCCCTCGGCGGACCCGCCGTCGCGGTCCTCGCGGACGCCGGCGAGCAGGACGTACGCCTCACCGCGACGGACGAGAAGTCGGGGGTGTGGGCGCAGGTCACGACCGAGGACCGGATCTGGGGCACCGACGTGGTGCTCAAGGTCAAGGACGGCGCGGGTCCCCGCGACTGCCGGCTGGTCGTCGTCGGCCACGACGGCTCCGAGCAGACCGTCACCAGTTGGGCCGTGCCCGACCACGACGCCCGGCCCAACACCGTGCACGGCGCCGCCGCCCTGCACCCCGGGGACATCGCCCGCTACGAGGTGCGCACCGCCCAGGGCGACCGGCTGGTCACGCTCCAGTCGCGGTAGCCCTCCCCCGGGCGGAAACTGGAGTCGAGGACGCGGAGCCGCCCAGGACCGCTCCGCGCCGCCCCCGCGAGCACCACCGGAGGGGCAGAGCCGTGGACGACCGACTGATGATCCTCGTGTCCGACGACGACGCCGGGGCCGAGCAGGTCGAAGAACTCACCCGGCACCTGCGCGAGGAACTCCTGCAACTCGACGTGGACGACGTCACGTCCGTGCCCGCCGACGACGTGCCCGCCGGGGCCCGGGTCGTGGACCCCGCGACGGTCGGCTCCCTGCTGGTGACCCTCGGCACCTCGGTCGGCGCCCTCGACCAGGTGGTCACGGTGGTGCGCCGCTGGCTCGGCCGCTGCCGTGACACCCGGCCCTCGCTGCGGCTGCGCCTGGACGAGGACGAGCTGGAGATCTCGAAGGCGACCGACGACCAGGTGGCGCTGGCGTTCGACCTGTTCGTCCGGCGGCACGCGGCTGCGGCGGCCCCGCCATGAGCGGCTCGCGGCACGCGCTGATCGTCGCGAACGCCGACTACGACGACCCGGGCCTGAAGGAGCTCGCCTCCCCCGCCTCCGACGCCTCGGCACTCGCGCAGGTGCTCGGGGACCCCCAGATCGGCGACTTCGAGGTCGAGGTCGTCGCCGACGAGCCGTCCCACGTGATCCTGCGCCGCATCGAGGGCTTCTTCACCGACCGCCGCCGCGACGACACGCTGGTGCTGCACTTCTCCTGCCACGGCCTCAAGAGCGAGTCGGGCGAGCTGTACCTCGCCGCCCGCGACACCGAGCCCCGCTACCTGGACGCCACCGCCGTCCCTTCGTACTTCGTGCGCCGGTGCATGTCCCGCACCCGGGCCGGCAGCACCGTGCTCTTCCTCGACTGCTGCTACGGCGGCGCCTTCCAAGGGCTCGGCGGCCGTGCGCGCCGCCGGGGACGCGAACGTCCTGGACAACTTCACGGCCGAGAAGCCGCCCCGGGGCCGGGGCTGGGCCGTCATCACCGCGTCCACCGCCATGCAGTACGCCATGGAGGGCGGCCGGCTCACCGAGGGCGCCGGTCCGCCCCCGTCGGTGTTCACCCATGCGGTGGTCGAGGGCCTCCAGACCGGCGACGCCGACCTGGACGCGGACGGCGAGGTGTCCCTCGACGACCTGTACGACTACCTCTACGAGCACGTCCGCGAACAGAACCCGAACCAGACGCCGAGCAAGACCGTCGAGATGCAGGGCGGCCTCCAGCTGGCGCACAGCCGGCACCGCCGGATCAGGGTCGAACCGGCCGACATCCGGCCCGAGATGCGCTCCGCCGTGCAGAGCCGCAACACCTTCACCCGGCTGGGCGCCGTGCGCGCCCTGCGCGACCAGCTGGCCGACGACCGCCTGCCGGTCGCCGAGGGTGCCCGGCGGGCGCTGGAGGAGATGGCGCGGGGCGACGTCGAGGACGTCGCCCGCGACGCCGAGGAGGCCCTGACTGCGGTCCGGCTGCGGCCGTCCGCGACCCGGCTGGACTTCGGCCGGGTCGAGCGGGACTCCACCGTGCCGCACCGGACGGTCACCCTGGAGGGCGTCCCGCTGGCCCGCTGCTGCCTGGCCCACGCCACGGCCCCCTGGCTGCGGGTCGCGCAGGACGACGACGCCCTGGACGTCGGCGTCGACCCGGCCACGGTCGGCCACCTGAGCGGGGACGTCGTCCTCAAGGGGGTCGCCGACGACGCGGTGGTCACCGTGGAGGTCGACGTGCGCGTGCCGGACCGGCCGCCCGTGGACGCGCCGCCCGGCCCGGCCGGTGCGGAGGCGGGGACCGTACCGGACGGGCGGACGCCGGACACGCCCACCGCCGTGACCCCCGTGCCTCCCCCGTCCGACCGTGTGGTGATCCGCCCGCAGGAGCCGCCCGGTGAGCCGCCGCCGGTGATCACCCACGACGCCGAGCAGGACGCGCCCCCGGTGACCGTCCCGCGACCGCCGCCGTCCCCGCCTGCGTTCGTCCCGCGCCAGGAACAGGCGACGGTCCTCGCCGACCGGCCGCCGCGGACCGCCGAGCACCCGAGCGGGGCGCACCGGTTCCCGCCGCCCGCGGTACGGCCCACACGGGCCCGGGGCGGACCCGTGGCCGCGGTCGCGGCGCTGGGGTGCGCGGGGGCGTCGGTGGTGCTGTGCGTGCTGGTGGCGGTGACCGGACAGCAGGCGGTACGGGGCGACAGGGATGACGGGAATGCGCGGGACATCGAGGACTGGGTCCGCAGCACCGGTGCCTTCGGCTTCCTGGTGGCCTGCCTGTCGACGGCGGCCGCCGCCCTCCTCCTCGCCGGCCTGGCCCGCTACGTCGTCGAGGCGCACCGCGACCGGTACACCGACGGCGCACGCAGCGCGACCGGGACGCTGACGTCGACCGCGCGGCTCTTCGCGGTCCCGGTGCTGGTGCTCGCCGCCCTGGCGGGGCTGGCCTACCTCGTGGGCAGCCGGATCTGACGACTCCCCCGCGCGCTATTTCAGCAACCGCGACAACCGCCGGTCCGCCAGCGGCTTCCCGCCCGTCTGGCACGTCGGGCAGTACTGGAGGGAGGAGTCCGCGAAGGAGACCTCCCGGATGGTGTCGCCGCACACCGGGCAGGGCTCCCCGGTGCGGCCGTGCACGCGCAGGCCGCTCTTCTTCTCCGCCTTCAGCCGGCCCGCCGCCACGCCCCGGGAGCGCTCGACGGCCCCGGTGAGCGTGGTGCGCAGCGCCTCGTAGAGGACGTGGGTCTCCTCCGGGGTGAGCGAGGCGGCCAGCTTGAACGGTGACATCCGGGCGGCGTGCAGGATCTCGTCGCTGTAGGCGTTGCCGACGCCCGCGAGGAGGCTCTGGTCGCGCAGCGCGCCCTTGAGCTGACGCCGCTCGCCCGAGAGCAGCGCGGCGAGGCGTGCCTCGTCGAAGTCGTCGGCCAGCGGGTCGGGGCCGAGCCGGGCGACGCCCGGGACCTCGCCCGGGTCGCGGACGACGTAGACGGCGAGCCGCTTTTGGGTGCCGGCCTCGGTGAGCTCGAAGCCCGCGCCGGTCTCCAGGGCGACCCGCAGGGCGAGCGGGCCCTTGCCCGGGCGGGGCACGCCGTCCGGGAGGCGGTCCCTCCAGTGCAGCCAGCCGCCGCGGGCCAGGTGGGTGACGAGCCGCGGGCCGTCCTGCGTGCGCAGGTCGAGGAACTTGCCGTGGCGGAGCACCTCGACGACCTCGTGGCCCTCCAGGGCGGTGACGGGCGGGTCGTACGTCTTCAGGACGCTGATGGCGACGGGCAGGACCCGTACGATCTCGTGGCCGACGAGGTGCTCGGTGAGGAAGTCCCTGAGCGCCTCGACCTCGGGCAGTTCCGGCATAGGTCCAGGGTGCCACCCGCGTGCGGGTCCGGCCCGGTGCCCGGGCGGGGGGGTCAGCGGGCGCCGGGGTCGCGTTCGGGCACGACGAACTCGCACCACACGCACTTGCCGCCGCCGCGCGCCTCCACGCCCCACACGTCGGCCAGCAGGTCGACCAGGAGCAGGCCCCGTCCCGACACGCCCGACTCGCCGGCCTCGCGGCGGCGCGGGAGGGCGCTGGAGGAGTCCTCGACCTCGACGCGCAGTCGGCGGTCGGCGGCGTTGAGCACCCGCAGGGTGACGATCGCGGCGCCCTCGGTGTGCATGAGGGCGTTGGTGACGAGTTCGTCGGCGACCAGTTCGATCTCGTCGGCGCGCTCGCGGGCGCCCCACGCGCGCGTGGCGGCGCGGATCATGTGCCGGGCGTGGGTCAGCGCTTCCGGGTCGCCGGGCGCCACGTGCTGCTGGAGCCGTCCGCCGGGCTGCGGGGTGTCCTGGCCGCGCCGGCGCAGCAGGAGCAGGGCCACGTCGTCGTCCCCTTCCCGTTCGTCGGCCACCTCGATGAGGCGGTCGGCGAGGTCGCGCACGTCGTCGGGGCCGGTGGCGATGAGCGCGGCCAGGGCCCGCATGCCGTCGTCGAGGTCGGCGCCGGGCTGTTCCACCAGGCCGTCGGTGCACAGCAGCAGGGTGTGGCCGGGGTCGAGTTCGAGGGTGCCGACGGGGTACTCCAGGGTGCCGAACTCCACCGACAGGCCGAGCGGCAGCCCGCCGGGCACGGGGACGCGGCGGCAGCCGCCGTCCGGGGCGCGCACCAGCGGGTCGATGTGGCCGGCCCGCACCACCTGGACGACGCCGGTGGCGAGGTCGGCCTCGGCGTACAGGCAGGTCGCGAAGCGGTCGGTGTCCAGTTCGTGCAGGAAGACCGAGGCGCGGGCCATCACGGTGGCCGGGGTGTGGCCCTCGGCGGCGTAGGCGCGCAGCACGATGCGCAGCTGGCCCATGACGGCGGCGGCGTGCGTGTCGTGGCCCTGGACGTCGCCGATGACGGCGCCGACGCGCCCGCCGGGCAGCGGGATCAGGTCGTACCAGTCGCCGCCGATGTCCCGGCCCGCTGAGCCGCCGATGGTGGCGGCGCGGTAGCGCACGGCGACGTCGGCGCCGGGCACGCTGGGGATGGTGCGCGGCAGCATGGCCTGCTGGAGGCCCTGGGCGATGTCCTGCTCCTCCTCGTAGAACATCGCGCGCTGCAGGCTCTGGGCGATGCTGCTGCCGAGGGCGACGAGGATGTTGCGCTCCTCGGGGGTGAAGCCACTGCGGTCGCTGTAGAGCAGGCCCATGGCGCCGATGGGGCGGGCCTGCACGATGAGCGGCAGGTAGGCCGCCGAGGTGATGGCGAGGTCGGTGAGGTGCGGCCAGAGGATGGGGTAGCCGGCGGCGAACTCCTCGGGTGACTCGATGAACCGGGGGCGCAGGGTGCGCACCACCTCGCTCATCGGGTACGGCTCGTCGATGCGGGTGACCAGGGTGCCGGGCACGAAGCTGCCGGCCGGTCCCTCGGCGACGAGCCGGATCCGGCCGGCCTCGACCAGGCCCATGACCAGGCTGGTCGCGCCGAGGTGGGTGAGGCCGTGGGTGTCCTTGAGGACGTCGATGACGTCCTGGACCGTGCGGGCGTGGGCGAGGGCGGCCGTGGCGAGCTGGACCACGTTGGTCTGCTGGCTGCGGGCGTCGTCGAGGGCGGCCCCCTGGCGGCGGTCGGCGAGGTCGCTGAGCTCCTCGGTGGCGTCGCGGACGATGCCGACGATCCGGCGGGGGCGGCCGGTGTCGTCGCGGCGGATGTAGCCCTGGGTGTGGGTCCAGCGCAGGGAGCCGTCGCGCAGGCGCATGCGGAAGTAGGCGCCGTAGTTCTCGCTGCCGTCCTTGATGGCCTGGGTGACGAGCGCGTCCAGGCGCTGGGCCTCGGCGGGCGGCACGCGCGGGGCCAGGTTCTCGGGGTGGCCGTCGTATTCCTCGGGGCGCAGGTCGAAGATCTCGCGGGCGCGGGCGTCCATGTGGAACAGGCCGCTGTCCAGGTCCCAGTCGAAACTGCCCATGCGGTTGAGCGCCAGGATCGGGTCCGGGTGGGCGGGCCAGTCGTCCGGGAGTGACAGGGCACTCGCTCCCCGATCAGCCATGGAGCCACCTTGCCAGCATTCGTCCGATTCTTCGACCGGTGGGGCGGACGGGCACGGTGGTCAGCCGGGCAGGGCGCCGGCGTACGCGTCCGCCGGGTCGCTGCCGCCGGGCGCGCCGGTGGGGCTCCCGTCCAGGGCGGTGTCCGGGAAGCCGTCCACCAGGTCGTCCGGGACGAGCCCGCCGCCGTCAGGGACGACGGGGACCTCGGGCACCATCACCGGGCCCAAGTCGTCCACGTCGTCCACGAGGCCCGACGGGGCGTCACCGGCCGGGTCCGGCGCGGTCACGGGCAGGTCCGGGGCGGCCGCGACCGGCTGCTCCTGGGGACGTCGGGCCGGGGCGGCGGGGTTCAGCGGCCGGCGGGCGGGCGGGGGCACCGCGCCCGCGCGCGGTTCGGGTGCCGGGGAGGTCACCGCCCAGGCCGGTGCCGGCAGGGCGCGGTCGCGGGAGGCGTCCGGGCCGGGGCCGCGCTCGATCCAGGCGCGGGTGACGACGTCGACGAGCGTGAGGAGGGTGAGCGCACGGGGCGCGGGGGTCACGACGACCACCTGGCCGGGCCGGTAGTCCGGCCACGGCAGGCTGCGCGGGCTCGTCGCCCCGGGCGTGGCCGTGGGCGGGCGCAGCGGGTTGCCACAGGCGCAGCGCAGCCGGGGCACGCCCCGGTCGTCGACGAGGACGGCGGTGCCCGCCTGGAGCACGGCCTGGCGAGCGGTGGCGCGGCCGTCGCGGTAGCCGTGGTCGGTGACGCGGGTGTCGGCGCGCAGCACGACCGGGGTGAGGGCGCGCAGGTGGCCGGGGACCGCGGACGCGGCGACGCCCTCGGCGCGGGCGAAGGCGGCGGCCTTGGCGCGGTCGGCGGTGAGCAGGGCGATCTGGCGTTCGACGTCGCAGCCGGCGACGCCCTGGACGCCGCCGTACAGGCCGGGCGTGCCGCCGGACACCGAGCGCGGTCGGCCGCCCGCCGTGGTGGCGGGTGCCGGGGGCGTGGACGGGACCGTGACCGTGGAGCGGGTGAAGGGGTCGGGGCCCTGGGCCGCGACGGGCTGGAGGACGACGTGCTCCGGCCGGGAGGGGGTGTCACCGCCGCAGCCGGTGAGCAGGAGCGCGCCCGCGAGGGCGCAGGCGAGGACGCACACTCCACGGGGTGGCCGCACGTCGCCCTCCTGCCTCGTACCGGGCCACGCCACGGCGCGGACCACACCTTTCGACCGGTTCGGGATCATTGTCTGCTGTGATGGCCGCGGTTGCGCAAGCGCAGGTCATGGAACACGCCCCGTGACGGACGCAGGCGTCAGGAGAGGAGCGAGGTCCCCGTGGACTGGTTCACCGCACCCGGCTACTGGCTGAGCCGGCTGGTCTTCCAGCGGGCCCTCGCCGGGGTCTACCTGGTCGCCTTCCTCACGGCGGCCCTGCAGTTCCGAGCACTGCTGGGCGAGCGGGGCATGCTGCCCGTCCCGCGGTTCGTGGCCCGGGTGCCGTTCCGGCGGGCGCCGAGCCTGTTCCACTGGCGCTACTCCGACCGGCTGTTCGCGGCCTGCTCCTGGACGGGGTGCGCGGTGTCGGCGGCGCTGCTCGCGGGGGTCGACGGGTACCTGCCGCTGGGGGCGGCGATGGCGCTGTGGCTGGTGCCGTGGGCGCTGTACCTGTCGATCGTGAACGTCGGGCAGACCTGGTACGGCTTCGGCTGGGAGTCGCTGCTGCTGGAGACCGGGTTCCTCGCGGTCTTCCTGGGCAACGACGAGGTGGCGCCGCCGGTCGTGGTGCTCTTCCTGCTGCGCTGGCTGCTGTTCCGGGTGGAGTTCGGGGCGGGACTGATCAAGATGCGGGGGGACGCCTGCTGGCGGAACCTGACGTGTCTGCACCACCACCACGAGACCCAGCCGATGCCGGGCCCGCTGAGCTGGTACTTCCACCACCTGCCGGGACCGCTGCACAAAGTGGAGGTGGCCGCCAACCACCTGACCCAACTGGTCGTGCCCTTCCTGTTGTTCACGCCCCAGCCGGTGGCGACGGCCGCCGCGGCGCTGATGGTCCTCACCCAGCTGTGGCTGGTGCTCAGCGGCAACTTCGCCTGGCTGAACTGGATCACCATCGTGCTCGCCGTGCCCGCCCTGCGGCTCCCCTACGACACCCCGTCCGTACCGGGTGCCCCGCTCTGGTACGAGGTCGTCGTGCTCGTGGTGGCCGCACTGCTGCTGTTCCTCAGCTACCGCCCGGTCGTCAACATGCTCTCCCGCCGCCAGGTGATGAACCGCTCCTTCGACCCGCTCCACCTGGTCAACACCTACGGCGCGTTCGGCAGCGTCAGCCGGGTGCGCCACGAGATCGTCGTCGAGGGCACGCTCGACGAGGTGCCCCGGGAGGACGGGGACTGGCGGGCCTACGAGTTCCGCGGCAAGCCGGGCGACCCGCGGCGCTGGCCGCGCCAGTTCGCGCCGTACCACCTGCGGCTGGACTGGATGATGTGGTTCGCCGCCCTCTCCCCCGGCTACGCCGGGACGTGGTTCGCGGCGCTGGTGGAACGGCTGCTGGAGAACGACCCCGCCACGCTGCGGCTGCTGCGCCGCTCGCCCTTCCCGCCCGACCGGCCGCCGCGCCACGTCCGCGCCCGTCTCTTCCGTTACCGGTACACGACCTGGCGGGAGCTGCGGGAGACGGGCGCGTGCTGGGAGCGCACCTACGTGCGCGAGTACCTGCCGCCGACGCGGCTGACCGCGCCCGTGCGGGAGCCGTAGCGTCACGGTGTCCCGGCGGGCAGCAGGCCTTTCTCGCGCAGCTCCTGCCAGAAGGCCTCCGGGACCGGAGTGGCGAACTGCTCGGCGCAGTCGGCGACTTCGGCCGCCGAGCGGGTGCCCACCAGGACGGCGGCGACGGCGGGGTGGGCGGAGCAGAAGCGCAGGGCGGCGCCGCGCAGACCGGTGCCGTGCCGCTCGGCCACCTCTTCGATCCGCAGGGCGCAGTCCAGCATCTCCGGCGGTGCCGTCGCGTAGTTGTACGTCGCTCCGGGCCTCGGGTTGGCGAGCAGGCCCGAGTTGAAGGGGCCGCCGATGACGACCGACACGCCCCGCCGCGCCGCCTCGGGCAGCAGCTCGGCGCCTGCCCGCTGGTCCAGCAGGGTGTAGCGGCCGGCGCACAGCACCACGTCGACGTCCGTGTCGCGCACGAACCGGGTCAGCATCTCCGCCTGGTTCATCCCGGCGCCGATCGCGCCCACGACGCCCTCCGCGCGCAGGCGCTCCAGCGCCGGGTACCCCTCGCGGAAGGCCTCCTCGGCGTGGTCGTCGGGGTCGTGCAGGTAGACCACGTCGACCCGGTCGAGGCCGAGGCGCTCCAGGCTCGCCTCCAGGGTGCGGCGGACGCCGTCGGCGCTGAAGTCCCACACCCGGCGGGAGGCCGCCGGGACGGCGAAGCCGTGGGCCAGGTCGTCGCCGCCCGCGTCGGAGGGCTCCAGCCGGCGGCCGACCTTGGTGGAGACCGTGTAGTCGGCGCGCGGGTGCGCGCGCAGGGCCGCGCCCAGGCGCCGTTCGGACAGGCCGAGCCCGTAGTGCGGGGCGGTGTCGAAGTAGCGGATGCCGTGCTGCCAGGCGGCGGCCACCGCCTCGTGGGCCTGCTCCTCGCCGAGCGGGGTGTAGAGGTTGCCGATCGCCGCGGCGCCGAAGGCCAGCGGGCTGACCGGGACGCCGCTCCGGCCGAGGGTCCTCGTCGTGCGGGCGGGAGTCGGGGACACGGAGGTCCTTTCGCCTACGGGAGCGGGGGCGTGCTCCGCATACTTATCAGACCACCTCGCCTACGGGACTTCGGCGTCCCCGGTCCCCGCGCCCACGGCGGAAGCCGTCTTCCCCCGCCGCCCCCCGCCGCCCCCTCGACGTGACGGCCCGGCCGGTGCACAGTTCTCCCTACGTCCTCACCAGCACGACCCCAGCACGCACCCGAGGAGCCCCCGTGACCAGCTGGACCGGCCGTACCGCCGTCGAGATCGCCGCCGCCGTCCGCGAGAAGCGGGTGACGCCGCGGGAGGTCGTCGCCGACCACCTCGCCCGGCTCGAGCGGCTGGACGGCCGGATCGGGGCGTTCCGCACGGTGCGGGCCGAGGCGGCCCTGACCGAGGCCGACGAGGTGGCGTCCCGCGCGGACCTGGCCGAGCTGCCGCTCGCGGGCGTGCCGGTGGCGGTCAAGGACAACCTCGCGGTGCGCGGCGAGAGCATGCGCGTCGGCTCGTCCGCGACCCCGGACGCGCCGGCCACCGAGGACCACGTGACGGTGGCCCGGCTGCGGGCCGCGGGCGCGGTGGTCGTGGGCCTGACGAACGTGCCCGAGCTGTGCGTGTTCGGGACCACCGAAGGCGTCCACGGCACCGCCCGCAACCCCTGGGACACCTCCCGCACGGCGGGCGGCTCCTCCGGCGGCAGCGCGGCCGCGGTCGCCGCCGGGTTCGTCCCGCTCGCGCTCGGCAACGACGGGATGGGCTCGCTGCGCATCCCCGCGGCCAACTGCGGCCTGGTCACGATCAAACCGGGCCACGGCCTGGTGCCGGCCGGGATCGGCGAGGGCGACTGGTTCGGCATGTCGGAGAACGGTCCGCTGGCGACGACGGTGGCGGACGCGCGGCTGATGCTGTCGGTGCTCGCGGACGCGGAGGTCCCCCGCCCCGAGGAACCCGGTGTGCTGCGCGTCGCGCTGTCGCTGCGCAGTCCGCTGGCCGGGGTCGCGATCAGCGCGCCGTTCGCGTCGGCGGCGCGGGAGGCGGCCGGGCTGCTGGAGCGGGCCGGGCACCGGGTGGCGCGGGCGGAGCCGCCGTATCCGCTGTCGCTGGGCGTCACGGCGCTCGGGCACTGGACGGCGGGCACGGCCGTGGACGCGCGGGGACTGGACCCCCGGCTGCTGGCCCGGCGCACCCGGGTGCACGCGGCCGTGGGGCGCCGGTTCGTCGGCGCGGCCCGGGAGGGCACGGCACGCGAGCGGCTGCGGCAGCGGCTGGAGCCGTTCTTCACCGAGTACGACGTGCTGCTCACCCCGGCGCTGGCCCGCCGCTCCCCGCGCTCGGTGCCGTGGCACGAGCGGGGCTGGCTGCCCAACGTGCTGGTGAACACGGCGTATTCGCCGCTCACCCCGCCGTGGAACCTGACCGGCTGGCCCGCGATGGCGGTCCCCTTCGACGCGCTGCCGTCCGGTGCGCCGACGGCGGTGCAGCTGGTGGGCCGCCCGGGCTCGGAGGCGCGGCTGCTGCGGCTGGCGGAGCAGCTGGAGGAACTCCGGCCGTGGCGCCGTACGGCGCCCCTGCGCTGAGACGACCGGCTCGCTCTTCGTGCTGCTGTCCGCATGGCCCGCTGCCTGGCGGCCTCCGAGCAGGGAGACATGAGGCCCGGAGGGTCAGGCGGGCTGCCGCGCCGGCGGGGAGGCGGGGCTCGGCGAGGGTGCCTTCGGTGGCGCTGTGCGGGCCAGGAGCAGGAGCAGTCCGCCGCAGGCCGCGACCAGGGCCCAGCCGGGGCGGGAGGCGTGGGCGAGCCCCGCCGGGGTGGCGGCCGTGACCAGGCCGCCAGCGAGGGCGATGCCGAGGGCGGCGCCGAGTTGCCTCGCGGTGGAGGTGATCGCCCCGGCCACGCCGGCGCGGGCGGGCGGCAGTCCGTTGACCGCGGTGTTGGTGATCGGAGCGTTGGCGAAGCCGAACCCGATGCCGATGAACAGGTAGGCGGCCAGCAGCAGGAGCACGCTCGTGTGCGGGGTGAGCCCGACCAGGCACAGGGCGCCGGCCGCGATGGAGGCGCCGCCCAGGAGCAGCGGCCGTCGCGGTCCCGTGCTGCCGACCATCCGGCCGGACCAGGGGGCGCAGACGGTCGCTCCGACGGCCAGGGGCAAGGTCGCCAGGCCGGCGGCCAGGGGCGTCCACTGCCGGGTGTGCTGCAGGTAGAGGGTGTTCAGCAGCAGCGTCATGTTGAGGGCGACGAACACGGCCACCGCGCCGACGACGGCGCCGCTGAAGGCCGGGCGCTTGAAGAGACGCAGGTCCATGAGCGGTTCAGCGCGGCGGGACTCCACCCGCACGAATGCGGCTGCCGCCGCGGCGGCCCCGGCGCACCCCGCCAGCGCCGCGGGCGAGGTCCAGCCGATGCGCGGTCCTTCGATGAGGACGCCGACCACGGCGGTGAGGACCACGGTCAGCAGGATCTGTCCGGGCAGGTCGAGCCGCCTGTTCCGCGGCGCCCGGGACTCCGGTACGAACACCGCGCTGAGCAGCAGGGCGGCGGCGATGACCGGGGCGTTGATCCAGAACAGCGCCCGCCAGTCGAGCCCGTGGAGCAGCGCTCCGCCCGTGACAGGTCCGGCGGCCATGCTCAGCCCGAACACCGATGCCCAGGTGCCGATCGCCTGCGCCCGTTCCTTCGGGTCGGTCATCACGTTCACCACGATCGCGAGCGCCACCGGGCTGAGCATCGAGGCGCCGATGCCCTGCAGGGCACGCGCCGTGATGAGCAGGCCGGCCGACGGGGCGAGGGCGCAGAGCAGTGAGGCGGTGCCGAAGACGGCCAGTCCGCACTGGAACACCCGGCGGCGTCCGAAGCGGTCCGCCAGTGCGCCGGAGGAGATCAGACAGCTGGCCAGGACGAGGGTGTAGGCGTCCACGATCCATTCCAGTCCGCGGGTGCCGACCCGCACACCGCGTCCGATGGCCGGCAGGCCCACGTTGACGATGGTGGTGTCCAGTCCGACCAGGAACATGCTCAGGCAGCAGACGGCCAGGATCGTCCAGCGTCTGCGCGTACTGAGCGGGGAGGCTACGGGGTGGGTCGTCGCGGTCATGTCCGCCTCTGCTGTCCGGGAACCATGTCCGGCAAGGCTCGGGCCGCGCCGTGGCCACGGCCCAGCAGTTTTGCGGACCCTGCAAAAATGAGGGACATGGGTACCGAAGTCGAGGACGCGGAACTGGAGCAGACTCTCAACGGCATCGGGCCGCGGCTGCGCAAGCTGCGCCGGGACCGGGGACTCACGCTCGAGGCACTCGCCGCCGCGACCGGGATCTCCGTCAGCACGCTGTCACGGGTGGAGTCGGGCAGGCGCCGTCCGACGCTCGATCTGCTCATCCCGCTGGCGCGGGCGCACCACGTCGCGCTCGACCAGCTGGTGGCGGCACCGGCCAGCGGTGACCCCCGGGTGCACCTGCGGCCCGTGTCCAAGGGGCGCGGCAGCGTCTTGGTGCCCCTGACGCAGTACCCGGGCCGGGTGCAGGTCTTCAAACAGGTGCTGGCGCACCGCGAGCCGGAACTCGTCACGCACGAGGGCTACGAGTGGCTCTACGTCCTCGCCGGCCGGCTGCGCCTCGTCCTCGGGGCGCGGGAGTTCACGCTGCGACCCGGCGAAGTGGCCGAGTTCGACACCACGGAGCCCCACTGGTTCGGGCCCGCGGACTCGAAGACCGTGGAGATCCTGCACCTGTTCGGTCCCCGCGGGGACCAGCCCACCGTCCGCACCAGACCGGCCACCGCGGACCCCTCCCCGCCTGACGCCCCGAATCCGCCGACGACGGCAGGATGACCCGCACCCCGGCGCGCGGGCCGACCACAGTGGGCAGACCCGTCTCAGGGAACCGAGGGGCCGTCGGGTTCGCTGAACGGGGCGGGTATCGGGGCGACTTCGCCGCGCGACGGCTGCGGTCACCCGATGCATCGTCCGGCACGGCCGGAGCCGCGGCCGGTCGTCGGCCGCGGCTCGTGCTGCCGGCGGGAGGTCAGTCGACGCTGGGCAGGATGTGGGGCTCGGCGAGGTCTTCCTCGTAGCCCGCGAGGCGGATCGGGGCGGAGCGGGCCCACACGTCGAGGCTCCCGATGTCCCCGGGCCTGCGGCGGCCGCGCTCCGTGCGTTCCTTGGGGCGTTCTTCGCGATCCATCGTCTCCGGTGTCACCGCGCACTCCTTATGTGTCGGGTCACCCTGGGCACGTGCCGGCCTCTGAACGGTCCGGCGACTGACGCACCCTCGGGACTTGCGTGAAGGCAGTTCGGTCGCGGTGGCGCCGGCAACTCCAGGGAGAACGAACCGATGTGAACCGGCGTGTCCCATGACGGACGATGGGTGCGGGTGGGACCCCTTGGTGCTGTCCGTCCGCTCCAGGTTAACCAAATGAGCAGAGGGCCGCTCGATAGCAGTGAAAATTTGGGGTAACCATGGCAAGTCACCCGGATGTCCCCCTGGGTGAAGTGTGCCGTTTCCGGAGCGTATTCACCTTTTCTGCGTCACTCGAACGGCCTATGGCGACGTACGGGACAGCGAGTCGGCGGCGCAGTTCAGGTGGCGTTGGTCCGGGCGCAAGCTGACGATGATCTGCTGGGGGACCGCAACGGCTGCCCGCGGGAGGACTGGCGCATGGAGCTGCGCAGCGTCGAGGAGCTGATGGACCTGCTGTCCGCGTGCCGGGGCGTGGCGGACCGGCCGGGCGACGGCCCCGGGACGGACCTGCACGACCACGCCCTGCGCACGGCGGCGCTGCTGCGCCGAAGTCGCCCCGCGGACAAGGAACTCCAGCTCGCGGGTCTGGTGCGGCCCGTCGGTCACCTGCTGTGCCCCTCCGGGACCACCGGCCGCGCCGGCCTCACCGCCGACGCCGTACGGCCCCTGCTCGGCCCCCGCGTGGCCCGGCTGGTGGCCGCCCACCCGTGGTCCGACTCGGCCGACGAGGACGCGCTGAGCCTGCGCGACGCCGACGAGGAGGCCCGGGCCGCCGGCTTCGACGCGGGGGTGCTGGAGGACTGGCGGACGGTGCTGGAGCTCGTCGCCGAGCGCAACGCCCGCCTGGGCGCCGTCGACTGACCGGGCCGGGGTCAGGCGGCGCCGGCTGCCCCGGCACGCGGGTGCGGGCCGGGGGCCGGGGGACGCCCGGGGGTCACCACTTGCCGGGCGCGTAGTCCTTCAGGAAGACGCCGTACACGTCGTCGCCGGCCTCGCCGCGCACGATGGGGTCGTAGACCCGGGCCGCGCCGTCGACCAGGTCGAGCGGGGCGTGGAAACCGGCCTCGGCGAGGCGCAGCTTGTCGTAGTGCGGGCGCTCGTCGGTGATCCAGCCGGTGTCCACGGACGTCATGAGGATGCCGTCGGCGTCGAACATCTCCTGCGCGCTGGTCCGGGTGACCATGTTCATGGCCGCCTTGGCCGCGTTGGTGTTCGGGTGCCCGGCGCCCTTGTAGCCGCGGTTGAAGACGCCCTCCATCGCGGAGACGTTGACGACGTACGCCCGTCCGCTCGTCGCCTTCTTCGCGGCGTCCGCCATCGCCGGGCGCAGCGCGCTGATGAGGATGAACGGGGAGGTGTAGTTGCACAGCTGGGTCTCGAGGAGCTCGACCGGGGAGATCTGGTCGATGGTCTGCACCCAGGTGTTGGTGTCGACGACGTCCGGGACGAGGCCGCCGGCGTCGATGGCGGTGCCGTCCAGGTGGCGGGCGACGCTGGCGTTTCCCGCGACGAGCGCGAGGTCGGCGACCCGCTGCGCGTCCAGGCCGCTCACACCGACGGGCAGGGCGGTGATGCCGTCGACGGCACCGGAGTTGAAGGCGCCGATGACGTGGTGGGCGGGGAGCTCACCGGCGGGCAGCGGGGCACCCTCGCCCTCGACCAGGGCCGCGTAGGCGGAGGGCAGGCGGCGTACGGTCTGCGTCGCGTTGTTGATCAGGATGTCGAGCGGTCCCGCCGCGGAGACCTGCTCGGCGAGCGCCACGGCCTGGGCCGGGTCGCGCAGGTCGATGCCGACGACCTCCAGGCGGTGCAGCCACTCCCCCGAGTCCTCCATCGCCTTGAAGCGGCGGATGGCGTCCTTCGGGAACCGCGTGGTGACCGTGGTGTGGGCGCCGTCGCGCAGCAGCCGCAGGGCGATGTACATGCCGATCTTGGCGCGGCCGCCGGTGAGCAGGGCGCGCTTGCCGGTGAGGTCGGCGCGGGCGTCGCGCTTGGCGCGGTTCAGCGCGGCGCAGTCCTGGCAGAGCTGGTGGTAGAAGTAGTCGACCTCGACGTAGCGCTGCTTGCAGGTGTAGCAGGAGCGCGGGCGCTGGAGTATGCCCGCGATGCGGCCGGCCTCGACCTTGGAGGACGGCAGGATGCCCTCCGTCTCGTCGTCGATGCGCTCGGCGGAGCCGGTCGCGGTGGCCTCGGTGACCGCGCGGTCGTGGGCGGTCTTGGCGGCCCGGCGCTCCTGGCGGCGGCGCTGCTTGACCGAGCGGTAGATGTGCGAGGTGGCCCGGCGGACCCGGATCGCGTCGGGGTGGTCGACGTCGATCGTGTCCAGCTCCTCCAGCACGCTCAGGCACACGGCGAGCCGCTCGGGGTCGATGCCCGGGCCGTACGCCTCGGGGGCGTCGGCCGCCTCCTGCGGCTCCCGCGCCTGCGGGACGCGCGACTCCGCTTCGGGGGACGCCGGGAACGCCCCGTCCGCCGCCGCCAGGCCGTCTTCTGTCACCGTCATCGCGCTGCCGCTTCCCTGATCACCCGCGCAGCGCTCCGACCGCGCCCGCCTCCGAAGGCGGAATTTTACTTCAGCGGCGGCTCCGCCTCCGAACCGGCGACGATCATGCCCGCACGATCACGCCCCGCAGGCCTCGATGAGCGTCGCCACCTCCGCGGTGAGCGCGTCGGCCAGCCGGTCGAGGTCGGGTACGGCCGCCGCGTCCGCGACGAGCCCGTAGTGGACGTGGCCGCGGTAGGTCGAGACGGCGACCGCCAGGGACTGGCCGCGGGCGAGCGGGGCGTACGGGAAGACGGCGGTGACCGGGTTCCCGCCGAGCTTCAGGCCGAGGCTCGGCAGGGGCACGCTGGTGACCAGGATGTCGAACCAGAGCCGTGCGGCCTGGCTCACCAGGGGCCCGCCGATGCGGTGCCCGAGGGCGGGCACGTGGTCGGCGAGCAGGGCGACGGCGCCCGCGCCCCGGTGGGGGCCGGCGTCCTTGTTGCGGTCCATGGCCGAGCGGACCGCGGCCAGGCGGCGCAGCGGGTCGGGGTCGTGCACCGGGAGCCGCATCAGGTAGCCGGAGAGCCGGTTGCCCTGGGGGTGGGCGGTGCGCGGGCGGCGCCGGGACACGGGGATGAGGGCGCGGGGGGCCACGCCGTCGCTGCCGTCGCCGCGCTCGTCCAGCCAGCGGCGCAGGGCGCCCGCGACGACGGCGATCAGGACGTCGTTGACGGTGCCGCCGACGGTCTTGCGGACGCGGTGCACGTCGTCGAGGTCGATGACCACCCCGGCGGTGCGGCGGGTGCCGGTGGGTCCGGCGGTGAGCGCCCCGCTGGACCGGGTGCCCAGGGTGGACACGGCCACGGAGGCGCCGATGTCGAGGGCGCGGCCCACGTCGGACAGGGTGCCGCGCACCAGGTCGGGCAGTCGGCGCACGTCCGGCAGCAGGCCGCGGCGCGGCTCCTCGGGGCGCGGGCGGGACGCGGGCAGGTCCATGGGGTCGAGGACGGCGGCGGCCAGGGTCAGCGCGCGAAGCCCGTCGGCGAGGGCGTGGTGGAACTTGAACAGCACCGCGAAGGACGCCCCGTCCCGGCCCGGCAGCACGTGCGCCTCCCACGGCGGCCGGCCGCGCTGCAGCGGGCGTTCCATGAGGCGGCCGGCCTGGGCCTGGAAGTCGGCGGTCGGGGCGTGCAGCCGGACGTGGCGCAGCGGGTCGAAGTCGGGGTCGGGCTCACGGGCCGCGCCGCCGAAGGCGAGCGGGCGGCGCAGGTCGAGAGGGCGGTCGCGGTCGAAGGGCCGCCACACGTCCCGGATCCGCATGCGCAGTCCGGGCACCCCGGCGGCGCGCGCGGCGAGCAGGTCGGCGGCGTGGGCGCCGGCGGTCGGCGAATGGGCCTCGAACACCCCGAGCGCGCCGAGGTGCATGGGGTGCTCGGGCGACTCGATGTTCCAGAACGCCAGGTCCAGCGGTGCGAGCAGATCAGCAGCAGTCAAGGGGTGCCTCGCGTCGACAGCGGGTTGAGCCGGGGGAAGGGTCCACCCCCAGCATCCGCCATCACGCGGTGACGGCGCCCGCTACGACACGATCTGACCCTTCCCGAGGGCGATGACCCCGCCCTGGGAGACGGTGTACAGCTCGGCGTCGCGCTCCGGGTTCACCCCGATGGTCGCACCCGGCGGCACCTGGACGTTCTTGTCCAGGACCGCCCCGCGCACCACCGCGCCGCGCCCGATGTGGACGTTGTCGTGGAGCACCGACCCCTGCACCACCGCGCCCGGGTCCACCACCACGCCCGGCGAGAGCACCGAGCGGGTGACCTGCCCGCGGATCAGGCAGCCCGCGCTGATGATCGACTCACTGGCCATGCCGCCCGCGTTGAAGCGGGCCGGGGACAGCTGGCCGGAGTGGGTGTAGATCGGCCAGGAGCGGTTGTACAGGTTGAACTTGGGGCGCTCGGCGATCAGGTCCATGTGCGACTCGTAGTACGCGTCGAGCGTGCCCACGTCCCGCCAGTAGCCCTGGTCGCGGCTGGTCTCGCCGGGCACGTGGTTCTCGCTGAAGTCGTACAGGTGGGCCTCTCCGCGCGCGGTCAGCTGGGGCAGGATCGAGCCGCCCATGTCGTGCACGGACTCCTCGTCCTCGGCGTCGCGCTGGAGCGCCTCGATGAGGGCCTTGGTGGTGAAGATGTAGTTGCCCATGGAGGCGAAGACGCACTGCGGGTCGTCGGGCAGTCCGGGCGGGTCGGCGGGCTTCTCCAGGAAGCCCTCCACCGTCTGGCCGTCCGAGCCGGGCTTGATCACCCCGAACGACGACGACTCGGTGCGCGGCACGCGGATACCGGCCACCGTGACGCCGGCGCCGCTGTCGATGTGCTGGGCGAGCATCTGGCGCGGGTCCATGCGGTACACGTGGTCGGCGCCGAACACCGCGACGTACTCGGGCTGCTCGTCGTAGATCAGGTTCAGCGACTGCAGGATCGCGTCGGCGCTGCCCAGGTACCAGCGCGGGCCGAGGCGCTGCTGGGCGGGGACCGGGGTGACGTAGTTGCCGAGCAGGCTCGACATGCGCCACGTGGTGGTGATGTGCCGGTCCAGCGAGTGCGACTTGTACTGCGTCAGGACGCAGATGCGCAGGATGTCGGCGTTGACGAGGTTGGACAGCACGAAGTCCACGAGGCGGTAGGTGCCGCCGAACGTGACCGCCGGCTTCGCCCGGTCCGCCGTCAACGGCATCAGCCGCTTGCCCTCGCCGCCCGCCAGGACGATGCCCAGCACGGAAGGTCCACCACGACGCATGGCCCGCTCTCCTCACCCTGGTTGATGCATGGTTGCCCCGGGCGGGGCGAACTAAGCCTGCGAAACGCGGACCACGTGGTCCGAGGGCGCCTACGACGCCTTCAGGACCTCCTCGTACAGCCCGACGGTGCGCCGTGCCACGGCGTCCCAGCCGAACTCGTCCACCGCGCGCTCGCGCCCCGCCTCGCCCATCCGCCGGGCGCGCTCCGGGTCGCCGGTCACCTCGTCCAGCGCGCGGGCGAGGGCCGCCTCGAAGGCCTCCCCCGCGTCGTCGAGGTCGACGAGCAGTCCCGTGCCGCCGTCCTCGACGACCTCGGGGATGCCGCCGACCCGGGAGGCCACCACGGGGGTGCCGCAGGCCATGGCCTCCAGGTTCACGATGCCGAGGGGCTCGTACACCGACGGGCACACGAAGACCGTCGCGTGCGTGAGCAGCTGGATCACCTCGGGGCGCGGCAGCATCCGGGGGATCCAGTGCACGCCGTCGCGGGCCCGGCCCAGCTCCTCGAACAGCTCACGGAACTCGCGGTCGATCTCGGGCGTGTCGGGTGCGCCGGCGCACAGCACGACCTGGGTGGCGGGGTCGAGGTGCCGGACGGCCCGCAGCAGGTGGGGCACGCCCTTCTGGCGGGTGATGCGCCCGACGAACAGCACGTACGGCCGGTTCGGGTCGACGCCGATCCGGGCGAGCGCGTCGGTGCCGTGGTCGGGCCGGTACAGGGCGGTGTCGATGCCGTTGTGCACGACGTGGACCCGGGCCGGGTCCAGGTCGGGGTAGCAGTCGAGGATGTCGGCGCGCATCGCGCCGGAGACGGCGACCACCGCGTCCGCGGACTCGACGGCGGTGCGCTCGGCCCAGCTGGAGAGCGTGTAGCCGCCGCCGAGCTGCTCGGCCTTCCAGGGGCGCAGCGGCTCCAGCGAGTGGGCGGTCATCACGTGCGGGATGCCGTGCAGCATCTTGGCGAGGTGGCCGCCGAGGTTGGCGTACCAGGTGTGGGAGTGCACCAGGTCGCGGCCCTCCAGGGCGGCGGCCATCGACAGGTCCACGGAGAAGGTGCGCAGGGCGTCGTTGGCGCCGTCGAGCGCGGACCACGGGCGGTGGCGCAGCACGCCCTCGGCCTTCTCGCGCGCGGTGAGCTCGCCCCAGCAGTGCACGTCCAGGTCGACCAGGGGACGCAACTCGCGGGCCAGGAACTCCACGTGGACGCCCGCGCCGCCGTACACGTCCGGGGGGTACTCCCGGGTCAGCAGTCCCACTCGCACCCGGAACCCCCTGTTTCTCGTGATCGTCGTGGCCGGATCTCCATGGTCACCCAGACGGGGCCCGTGGGGAAGAGCGCGGCGGTCGTGTGAAGCAACAGTCACCGCAGACGCCGCCCGCGGGCACACGGTAGTAGAGGCAGCAGCTGCGCCGGCGGAAGGCCGGCCCGGTGAAGGTGCCGGTACCGGAGAGGTACGGGTGAGCGAACAGGCGTTCGGCGGCGGTGGCGGTGCGCCGGGCCACGTCCGGGCGCCCGCGGTCGCGCGCCCAGCGGTCGAGCTGGCCGGCCGCGCCCGCGACCGCCGAGGCCGCGTTGCCCCGCAGCAGGCCCGGGGCCAAGCGGTGACGGGCCGCCAGGACCCGCGCCAGCGGCAGGAGGTGTCCCTCTAGCAGCACCTCGCCGATGAGGTCGGCGGGCCGGGGGCGTACGTCCGTCAGCCACAGGTCGTCGGGGGCCGTCGCCTCGGGGTCCCACCGCAGCAGGCCGGGCGCGAGATCCGGTACGGCGCCGTGCAGCGCGGCGCAGCCGAGGGCGACCGCCGCGAGCCGGGCGGCGAGTCCCAGGTGGGCCACGGAGGCCGCGACGCGCTCCTCGGGCGCCCCGGTCCCGGCCGCGACCTTGCGGACACGGGCGGCCAGGGGGTCGGGACCGTCCGGGGCGCGGTCCGCGTAGGCGTCGGCGAGCGTGGGGAGCGGCCGGGGTGGCCGCGCGGCGACCCGCAGCACGAAGAAGCCGCCGAGCGGACGGAGCGCGGCGAGGTCGGCGTCGAGGGCGGGCGCGGGGTCGCCGTCAAGGGCGGGCGCGGGGTCGCGGTCGGGAGCGGGGTCGAGGTCCACGACGTGCAGTCCTACCAAGGGGTGTCGGGGCGATTACCTAGGGGGTCCCCGGGTGTGGATCAGTGGGCGGGTGACGTCGGCACCCGCCCTGGGGATGAGGGGCGGTGCGCCGTACTCCATCGGCAGTAGGACCCATTGAGTGCTCAGGGACGACGACGGGAACAGGATCGGCAGGGCATCGTGTTGGTCATGGATGACGACCGTTCGCCGCGCCGGGCCCCGGGCCCCGGCCTCACGCAGAGGAGCAGCTCATGAGCGCCCTCGCGTTGTCCGTGCTCCTGTCGCTCGTCTCCGCGGTCGCCTACGCCGCCGGAGCGATCGTCCAGGAGCAGGTCGCGGTGTCGTCGCCCGACGGCCAGTACGCGCCGCTGCGCCGGCCGGGCTGGTGGGCGGCCCTCGCGCTGAACGGTCTCGGCGGACTGCTGCACGTGGTGGCGCTCGCCTACGGCCCCCTCAGCCTCGTCCAGCCGCTGGGCGCCCTGACCATCGTGTTCGCGCTGCCCATGGCGGCGCTGTTCGTGCGCCGCAGGGCGGGCGCGACCGCCTGGCGGGGCGCGATCATGGCGACCGTGGGCCTGGCCGGGCTGCTGTCCCTGGTCGGCGCCTCCGACGCGCAGTCGCTGAGCGGCGCCCAGCGGGTGTTCGTCGCGCTCGTCACCGGTGGCGCGGTCGTCGCGCTGATGGTGGCCGGGCGGGCCGCGCACCGGCACCCCGCGGTGCGCAGCGTGCTGCTGGCGACCGGCTCCGGCATCGCCTTCGGCATGTCGTCCGTGTTCACCAAGACGGTCGCCGTGGACTGGAGCGGCGGCGTGACGCCGTCCGACCTGCCGAGCCTCGCCGTGATCGGCGTGTTCGCGACCGCGGGCGTGCTGCTGTCGCAGGCCTCGTACAAGGACGCCGGGCTGGCCGCCCCGCTGGCCACGCTCACCGTGGTCAACCCGGTGGTCGCGGCGGTCGTGGGCATCACGATGTTCGGCGAGACGTTCCGCTACGGCACCACCGGCACGGCGCTGGCGCTGAGCTGCGCGGTGGTGGCGGGGGGCGGTCTGATCCTGCTGACGACGGAGCGCATCGGCCACACGGAGACGGAAGCGGGCACGCGAGCGACGACGGCCGTCCGGCCGGAGCCGTCCCCGTCCCCGGAGGGCGAGCCGACGGGCGCGGTCGCGGTCGCCGGGGCGGTGCACCCCTCGGGCGTCGCCGAGCCGGTCGCCGCGGTGATCCCCGCCGCCGAGCTGCTGGACGTGCTGCCGGAGCAGCCGGCGGCGGCGGAGGTGCGGGTGCCGGCCCCGCGGTCCGCCCCGCAGGAGGACCGCGACGTGCCGACACCGCTGTTCGGGCCGTTCTACGGCGGCCCGTACGTGCCGATGCCGGTCGTGGACCGGCACCGCACGCGGGTCAGATCCTGACGCCGCCGGCCCGGAGGTAGCCCACCGGGTCGACGTCCGAACCGAAGCCGGGCCCGGTCCGCACCTCGAAGTGCAGGTGCGGGCCCGTGCTGTTGCCGGTGGAGCCCGACCGGCCTATGCGCTGGCCGGTGTCGACCGACTGGCCCGAGCGCACCGAGATCGCGGACAGGTGCGCGTACTGCGAGTAGTGGCCGTCGACGTGCCGGATCACCACCTGGTAGCCGAACGAACCGCCCCAGCCGGCGCTCACCACCAGGCCCGCGCGCACCGCCTTGACGGAGGTGCCGGTGGGCACGGGGAAGTCGACCCCGGTGTGGTAGCCCTTCGACCAGGAGGAGCCACTGGCGTGGTACGGGGTGCCGGTCGCGGCGTCGACGGGGGCGACCAGCGTGGCACCGGAGGTGCGGGCGGCGGTGCGGTGCTCGGACTTCTTCGGCGCCGTCCGCTGCTCGGTCTTCCTCGGCGCGCTCTTGTGGGGCTCGGTCTTCCTCGGCGCGGTCCTCGGCTGGGTCCGCTCGGTCCGGTGGGGCGCCGTGGTGGCGGCCCGGCCGGAGAGGGAAAGCCGCTGCCCGGGCAGGATCAGGTCCGGATCGGCGCCGATGGTGGTCCGGTTGGCCGCGTAGAGCCGCTGCCAGCCGCCGTCGACCCGCTGTTCGCCGGCGATCCCGGAGAGCGTGTCGCCCCGGACCACCGTGTACATGGCGGTCTTGCCGGCCCGGGACTGGGGCGTGGCCTGCGGCTGGACGTCCCGTACGTCGGTGGTGGCCCGGCTCGCCGGGTGGGCGCCGGTGGTGGTCCGGCCCGCCGGGTGGACGTCGGGCGACGCGCCGCCCCGGGTGAGTCCGGCCCGCGGGGAGCACGCCGGCCAGGCGCCGGGGCCCTGTCCGTCCAGCACCTTCTCCGCGATCGCGATCTGCTGGTCCTTGGTGGCCAGGTCGGCGCGGTGGGCGTACGTCAGGCCGCCGTAGGCCTCCCAGGTCGACTGGGTGAACTGCAGCCCGCCGTAGTAGCCGTTGCCGGTGTTGGTGTGCCAGTTGTTGCTCGACTCGCAGGCCGCCACCTTGTTCCAGGTGTTCACGTCGGCCGCGTGTGCCACGCCGGATCCGATGAGCGGGAGCGCCATGCCGGCGCCGCCCGCGGTGACGGTGAGCGAAGCTCTGTTGATCCGGTTCGGCTGGTACCGGCGGTGCCGGCCGCGTACGGCCATGTCCGTGCCCCCTTGGCAGGCGTCAGGAGCGGCAAAAGTAAGCGCTGCGAACAGGCGGGGACAAGGCGTCAATCGGCCGCGTCACGTGCCAAGTGGCCGTAAAGCGTCGCTGGTTGGCCGGAACGGTGGTGACAGGGCGGTCCCCGGGTAGCGAACGGGGGCGCGAACCGGCGGCCGGTCAGGTGAGGCGGGGACGCCCGTTCGTACGTACTCACCCGCGTCGGACCGGATGTGCGGGCGGCGTACCGGCACGTCAGCATGGTCGGAGGACCATACTGGCGAGCACGACCGGCACCACCCCCGCACGATTGACGATTGTTCGAGGAGCAGGCGGTATGAGCACATCAGCGCAGATCGGCGTCACGGGCCTCGCGGTCATGGGCCGCAACCTCGCCCGTAACTTCGCGCGCAACGGCTACACGGTGGCGCTGCACAACCGGACGGCGGCGCGCACCCACGCGCTGGTGGAGGAGTTCGGACACGAGGGCGACTTCGTCGCGGCCGAGACCGCCAAGGAGTTCGTGGCGGCGCTGGAGCGCCCCCGCCGCCTGGTGATCATGGTCAAGGCGGGCGAGCCGACGGACGCGGTGATCCAGGAGTTCGCCCCGCTCCTGGAGCCCGGCGACATGATCATCGACGGGGGCAACGCCCACTTCGCGGACACCCGCCGGCGCGAGCGCGAGCTGCGCGAGCAGGGCATCCACTTCGTCGGCACCGGCATCTCCGGCGGCGAGGAGGGCGCGCTGAACGGACCCAGCATCATGCCGGGCGGCTCGGCGGAGTCGTACGAGTCGCTGGGCCCGATGCTGGAGAAGATCTCCGCGAAGGCGTCGGACGGCGCGCCCTGCGTCACGCACGTCGGGCCGGACGGCGCCGGGCACTTCGTGAAGATGGTCCACAACGGCATCGAGTACGCCGACATGCAGCTGATCGGCGAGGCGTACCAGCTGCTGCGCGACGTGGCCGGGTACTCCCCCGCGCAGATCGCGGACATCTTCCGCACCTGGAACACCGGGCGGCTGGACTCCTACCTGATCGAGATCACCGCCGAGGTGCTGTCGCACGTGGACGCGGCGACGGACGGGCCGTTCGTGGACGTGGTCGTGGACCAGGCCGAGCAGAAGGGCACCGGCCGCTGGACCGTCCAGATCGCCCTCGACCTCGGGGTGCCGGTGTCGGGCATCGCGGAGGCGGTGTTCGCGCGGTCGTTGTCCGGGCACGCGGCGCTGCGGGAGGCCTCGCGGGGTCTCACCGGGCCGAAGGCGTCCCCGTTGCCCGAGTCGGAGGCGGCCGTGTTCGCCGACCGGGTGGAGCAGGCGCTGTACGCCTCGAAGATCGTGTCGTACACCCAGGGCTTCCACGAGATCGCCGCCGGGAGCGAGGAGTACGGCTGGGACATCGCCCTCGGGGCGGTCTCCTCGATCTGGCGCGGCGGCTGCATCATCCGGGCGGCGTTCCTGGACCGGATCCGCGCGGCCTACGACGCGCGGGCCGACCTGCCGAGCCTGTTGTCGGACGAGACGTTCGCGCAGGAGATCGCCGGGGCGCAGGACGACTGGCGCGAGGTGATCGTCGCCGCGACCCGGCAGGGCGTGCCGACGCCGGGCTTCTCGGCGGCGCTGGCGTACTACGACGCGCTGCGCGCGGAGCGGTTGCCCGCCGCGCTCACCCAGGGGCAGCGGGACTTCTTCGGGGCGCACACGTACCGGAGGGTGGACCAGGACGGGGCGTTCCACACGCTGTGGGGCGGGGACCGCTCGGAGGTGTCGGCCTGACGGCCTGAACGGGGGCTGCTGCCCTGGCAGTTGTGCGGTGGGCGTCGCCGGTCGACGCCCACCGCTGTGCTGTATGGGCTGTGCTGTGTGACCGGTGCCGGTCCGCCGCGGGTCAGGAGAGCGGCGGGCCCGGCTCCGGGCTGGGGACCGGTTCGGGGCCCGGCGGGATCGGCGACGGGGCCGGATCCGGCACCGGGCCCGGGCCCGGTGGCTGCGGCGTGGGCTGCGGGCCGGGACCCGGGGGCTGCGGCGTCGGCTCGGGGCCGGGGCCGGGCGGCTGCGGCGTGGGCACCGGGTCCGGGAACGGCTCCGCGGGGCCGGGTCCGGGCGTCGGGGGCGGCTGCACCGGGTCGGGGTACGGGTCGGTCATGGTGTCCTCCAGCCGGTCGGCGGACGGTGACTCTGGATCACTCCCCCGCCTACCCGGCGCACGTGCGGGCAGTCACCCTGCGGGGGCCGAGCGTGGTCCGCTTGGCGCAGGCAGCTGCCTGGCCGGGCCGCCGGGGATCCCGGGGGTGCCGCCCGAGATGGCGATCCTGCGGGGCTTGGCCTGGGCGGCCAGCGGGATGCGCAGGGTGAGGACGCCGTTGTCGTAGGCGGCTTCGGCGGAGGCGGTGTCCAGGGCGTCGAAGAGGGTCAGCCGGCGGGTGAAGCGGCCGGTGGGCCGCTCGGTGAGCACGGGCCGGGCGCCGGCCGGGATCGGGGACGGCCGCTCGGCGGTCAGGGTGAGGGTGTCCCGCTCGGTGATCAGCTCGATGCCGGCGCGGTCCATGCCGGGCAGGTCGAACTGGAGGTACAGCGCCTCGTCGTCGCGCCAGGCGTCCGCCGGGATGACGGTGCCGGCCGCGTCGGTGACCTGCGCGAGGTCCTGGGTGAGCCGATCGAGGTCGCCTGGTGCGCCGTTGCGCGCGAGCATGGCCCGGGTCTCCCTTCACGTACGGGTCACGTACGGGTCGTCTGCCAGTCCTTCGCCTCTTCGTATAACGGAGGCGGCGGCATCTTGACAAGGGGAGACTGGATGAAGTTGACGACACCCGGCTCAACTACGGGAACCGGTACGGCCGGTCGGCGTGTGCCGACCGGCCGCGGGGCCCGTGCCGTGTCAGCGGGAGAGCAGCGGCGAGTCCTTGGCGGCGCGCAGCAGCTCGGGGTCGGCCGCGGGGGCCTCGTCGGGGTGCCGGGCGGCCCACTTGACGACGTACGGGCACAGGGGCGCGACGGCGACGCCCTCGCGGGCCGCGATCGCGTAGAGCTCGCGGGCGAGGGAGCCGGCGATGCCCTTGCCCTCGTGGGCGGGCTCGACGATGGTGTGCACCGGGACGAGGGCCGTGCGCGGCGCGTCGAGCACGAAGTACTCGATGTGACCGACGACTTCACCGCCCTCGCCCAGGGCCTCGAGGCGGCCGCCGGCCCGGTCGTCGCGGATCTCGATGTCGCTCATGGCACGCTCCTCGTGCGTCGGTCAGGCCGGCACGGCCTGCGGGCTGCGCTCCTGGTCGGTGCCGGGCACCGGCTCGGAGGGGTCGGCGCCGAGCGCGACGATCCGGTTGTCCCGGTCCACGTGCACCACCCGGGGCGTCAGCGCCCGCGCCTCGGCGTCGGTGACCTGAGCGTAACTGATGATGATCACCAGGTCGCCGGGGTGGACGAGGTGGGCGGCGGCCCCGTTGATCCCGATCACACCGGAACCGCGCTCCCCCTCGATGACGTACGTCTCGAGGCGGGCGCCGTTGGTGATGTCGACGATGTGCACGAGCTCGCCGGGCAACAGGTCGGCGGCGTCGAGGAGATCGGCGTCGATCGTCACCGATCCCACGTAGTGCAGGTCGGCCTGGGTGACGGTGGCGCGGTGGATCTTGGACTTGAACATGGTGCGCAGCATGTTGGTCTCCTGGAGGACGGCTCCCTGCCTGCTTCTGCGGGTCAAGGGCGGCCATCAATGTACACCGGGGCAGGGCGGCGCGGGCGGCCCGTGCACCGGGCCGGCAGCCCGCCTCCCGGCCCCTCGGGCCGGTGGTCAGGAGCGGGCCAGCCGGGCCGCGAGGTAGGGCGCGGTGGCGCTGTGGCGGGCTTTCGCCACCTCGGCCGGTGCGCCCGCCGCGACGACCCGCCCGCCCGCGTCGCCGCCGCCCGGACCGAGGTCGACGACCCAGTCGGCGGTGGCGATCGTGTCCAGGTCGTGCTCGACGAGGACGACCGTGTTGCCGGCGTCGACGAGCCGGTGCAGCTGGCGCAGCAGCAGCGCGGTGTCCGCGGGGTGCAGGCCCGCCGTCGGCTCGTCGAGCAGGTAGAGGGCGTGCCCGCGGCGGGCCCGCTGCAGTTCGGTGGCCAGTTTGATGCGTTGCGCCTCACCGCCGCTGAGTTCCGTCGCGGGCTGGCCCAGCCTGAGGTACCCGAGCCCCACCTCCCGCAACGTCTGCAGGCTGCGGGCGGCGGCCGGGACGGCGGACAGGAACTCGGCGGCGGAGTCGACGGACAGCGCCAGGACGTCAGCGATGTTCTTGCCGCGGTACGTGACCTCCAGCGTCTCGGCGTTGTACCGGGCGCCGCCGCACGTCGGGCACGGCGCGTAAGTGCCGGGCAGGAACAGCAGTTCCACCGCGACGAACCCTTCGCCCTGGCAGGTCTCGCAGCGCCCCTCGGGCACGTTGAAGGAGAACCGCCCGGCCGAGTAGCCGCGCGCCCTGGCCTCGTCCGTCGCCGCGTACAGCTTGCGCACCGCGTCGAACATCCCGGTGTACGTGGCCAGGTTGGACCGGGGAGTCCGGCCGATGGGCCGTTGGTCGACGAGGACCAGCCGGTCGAACGACTCGACGCCCGACGCGTCCTGGACGTCGACCTCCAGTCGCGCCTCGTCGGGCTCCTCGGGCACGAGCCCCAGGTGGCCGCGGACGACCTCGGCGAGCACCTGCGTCACCAGCGTCGACTTCCCCGAACCGGACACGCCCGTCACGGCCGTCAGGACGCGGAGCGGTACGTCGACGGACACGTCGTGCAGGTTGTGGCGGGACACGCCGCGCAGGTGCAGCCAGCCGTGCGGGGTGCGCGGGCGGTGGTCGAGCGGCTCGGCGCGCCCGAACAGGTACCGGCCGGTGGCCGACTCCCCGACCTGCTCGAGACCGGCGACCGGGCCGCTGTACAGCACGCGTCCGCCGCCCTCGCCCGCCCCGGGGCCGATGTCGACCACCCAGTCCGCCCGCCGTACGACGTCCATGTCGTGCTCCACGACGAACAGCGAGTTGCCCGCCGCCTTGAGGCGGTCCAGCACCTCCAGCAGCGGTTCCGCGTCGGCCGGGTGCAGGCCGGCGGAGGGTTCGTCGAGGACGTAGACGACGCCGAACAGTCCCGAGCGCAGCTGGGTGGCGATCCGCAGGCGCTGCGCCTCGCCCGGCGACAGGGTCGTCGAGCGGCGCCCGAGGCTCAGGTAGCCGAGGCCCAGGCCGAGCAGCACCTCGACCCGCGCGACCAGGTCGCCGCAGATCCGGACCGCGACCTCGGTGGTCTCCCCGGAGCGGGCGGTCGACGTGGTGGCGTCGGCCTCGGACCGCCCCGCCACGGGCCGCAGCAGCGTCACGACCTCGGTGAGCGGCATCGCGTTGACCTCGGCGATGGAGCGTCCGGCGAAGGTCACGGCGAGAGCCTCGGGTCGCAGTCCGCTGCCGTGACAGACGGGGCAGGGCACGCTCCTGACGAACCGGAGCGCCCGTTCGCGCATCCTCTCGCTCTTGGAGTCGGCGAGGACGTGCATGACGTGCTTGCGGGCGCTCCAGAACGTGCCCTGGTAGCCGTGGTCGACGCGGCCCTCCTCCGGCTCGACGTACACCGAGGGCTGTTCGTCCGTGTACAGCAGCCAGTCCCGGTCCTTCTTCCTGAGCCGGCGCCACGGCCGGTCGACGTCGATCCCCAGGCCGCTCACGACGCTGCGCAGGTTGGCGCCCTGCCAGGCGCCCGGCCAGGCGGCGATCGCCCCCTCGCGGATGCTCAGCGAGGGGTCCGGGACGAGCAGGTCCTCGGCGACGTCGTGCACGACGCCCAGTCCGTGGCACTCAGGGCAGGCGCCGGCCGCGGTGTTGGGCGAGAACGACTCGGCCTCCAGCCGTGCGGCCCCGGGCGGGTAGGTGCCGGCGCGGGAGTACAGCATGCGCAGCAGGTTGGACAGCGTGGTGAGGGTGCCGACCGTCGAGCGCGAGCTGGGCGCGCCGCGCCGCTGCTGCAGGGCCACGGCGGGTGGCAGTCCGGTGATCTCCTGCACGTGCGGTGCGCCGACCTGCTGCAACAGCCGTCGCGCGTACGGTGCCACGGACTCGAAGTAGCGCCGCTGGGCCTCCGCGTAGAGCGTGCCGAACGCGAGCGAGGACTTGCCCGAGCCGGAGACGCCGGTGAAGGCGACCATGGCGTCCCGCGGAACGTCCACGTCGATGTTCCGCAGGTTGTTCTCCCCGGCGCCGCGCACACGCACGAAGGGGTCGGTCGCGTCATGGTCCATCGTCCCTGAGTACCCGATCACGTCACGCATCGCGCGACGGGCGCCCCCGCACCCGACCCCGCTCCCCGGGAACGCGGACCACCGTCCGCCCGGGCCGACCGACGCCGCCGTGTCGACCGAGTGGCGGCCGCGCGGCCGGTTCCCGCCGTGGGAGTACGTACCGTACGCGGGAGCCGTCCGCGCCGATGACCCACCGACCGCAGGAGCAGCCACGTGACCAGTCGCGTCAGCTTCGTCTCGCCCGCCATGAGCCCGTCGTTGCGGCGGGCCCGGTTCTACGACGGGGGCCCGATCGATGAGGGCGGCGCGGCCCGTGCCCGGGAGGCCGCCGGGGCGCTGCCGGGGGCCGCGCGCGTGGTCGTGTCCCCGAGTGCGCGCTGCCGGCAGACGGCGGCCGCGCTGGGCCTCGACGGGGACGACGCGCCGGAGTTGGACGGGCTGGACGTGGGCCGCTGGCGGGGCCGCACGCTGGAGCAGGTGGCGGCGGCCGAGCCGGAGGCCGTGGCCCGCTGGCTCGGCGACCCGGGCAGCGCACCGCACGGGGGTGAGTCCGTCGAGGCCCTGTGCGCGAGGGTCGCGCGGTGGCTGGCGGGGGCGGCGGCCGTCGAGGGGCGTGTGGTGGCCGTGGTCGAGCCGGACGTGGTGCGGGCGGCGGTCACCGTGGCGCTGGACCTGCCCGCGGCGGTCTTCTGGCGGCTCGACGTGCCGCCCCTCACGGTGACGGAGCTCAGCGGCCGGGCCGGCCGCTGGAACCTGCGGCTCGGACGCCCGGCGGCCGGGGCGGACACCCCCTAGGGAGTCGGGCGGCAGCGCCGTCGGCCGACGGGCGGCTCGATGCCGAAGGAAGTACTGCCCGGCCGACGCCACACGCACCACGCGCTGGACGACGCCGTGGAACAGGCGGACTGCTCGCGAACCTCATGGCGTGGCCGGGACCGCCATCGGAGTGACGCCGACCCGGTCAAGCCACCTCATCCGAGCAGGCTCCGCACCCCGGCGGAACGCGGCTGCGGCAGGGCAGACAAGCGGAACCGTGCAGCTCTCGTGCCGAACGGCCGTCGTCGCCTTGTCCAGGGAGTGCTCGCCCCCGGCCCCGTCCTCGTCGATGCACCGGCCCGCCATCGCATCCGGTCCGTAGACCCAAACCGTCCGGCCGTCCCGGGACAGCGCAAGGTCAGGCCGGTGGCCATGACGTACGTCAGAGCGCGTGTCAAAGTCCGAGGCCCACATGAGGTCGTCGGCGCACGTGAGGCAGACGCCTTCGTTCAGCGTCGTGTACACGGGCCGCTCCATATCCTGTCGGACCACCGACGCTACGACATCCTCACTATCCTGCGGCTGAAAACCTCTGTGGGCTGCGACGTGCCAGCAAGTGGCAGAATGGTCGCCATGTCCAACTCATATGCGCAGCCCATCCTCAGAACGGCCGAACTTCCGGAAGCATTGCGAATTGTCGAACGGTTGCTCAACATCGCCGATCTCGAGGGGCTCGAAGTCGATTACGAGGTTCGAATCTCCTCGGCGCAAACCCTGTCATCGCTGCTGAAGTTGTTGCCGAACGCAGAGTGGTGGGCCGAAGGTGAGGGGGATGGCTCGTCGGCGAAAGGCGACGAACCGGCGGCGCACCTACCCATCCGGTTGAAGAGCTGGGCCAGGTCACCGAAGAGCGTGGGAGCTTTCCTAGAAGCGTTGGGCGATAGCCCTGCCACGGTGCGGTGGGACTTCATGGGCTGGCCCGCCGCTCCTGAGGTGGGCTTGGACATCGGGGGGGCCAGGGGGGCGTTCGTGACGTTGTGCGTGCATGCTCACGATCTCGAGTTGGAGGAACCCGCGACCGATCACACGGTATTCGTCCACGTCAAGCAGGTCGAAGCCGAACGTGCGCCGTGGCTGGCCGCGCAGGTCGGGCTGTCGGTGATCGGCGACTTGGTGATGGCCCCGTACTGAGTGCCCGTCGCGAACGGCTGTGCGCCCCGCCAGAACTTTCCGGCGGGGCGCAGCGACACGTGGGTGATTCTTAGGCGCAGTTTCTCGGATCGCAGGCGCCGTTGTAGTTTGGTGTTTCCACGGCCTCATGGAATCCGAACGGGTCGAAGAAGTCCTTGCCCATTTCCGCAAGGCCGCCCCAGAATCCGAAGCTTCGGACGTAGCTGTTGGTCTGCGCGAAGGGCATCAGTGATCCCGCGATGCCTAGCACGCGGCCGCGAATTCTTGGGCTGATCCGGGCGGAGTTTGCCTTTCCTGTCGCCCCGTTGAAGACTCGGCCGGTGTCGAATCCGGTGTCGGGGTGAAGCACCCGGACGCGAGGGTCGTTGGCGTAGCTGTTGGCTACGTCATTGGCCTGGTTGGCGCTTGTGGCGACGTAAATGACGTTGTTTGCCTGTCCCTTGCCATTGGGATTCATTTTCCCGTTGATGTCACCCTGGATGTAGTGAAGGGCTTTTCCATCCTTGGAGCTGGTCGCGTCGAAGTCGATCACGTCGACGATTTTTCCGTCCCGGTAGGTGACCTTAATGAAGTCGGACGTGGTTCCGTTGAGCCGGGTCTTTCCGTCCTTGTCGGTGAACGAGCCCTTGCTCACGAGCGGCTTGGTGTCATCCTGCGCCAAGTAGATCTCGCCGGTTCCCTTATTGGTGCCGTCGGTGAAAAGCCCCGCTGCCTTCAGGTCGTTGTTGAGCAATTCCAAAGCGCGTTTTGCGGCGTCGTTGTCCGGCTGGCGGGCGATGATGTGCCCGATTCCGTATTCGTCGTAGATTGCCGTACGGCCGTCTGACAACTTCGTTTTTGTCAGCTTGGGAACCGGCTTGCCAGAGTTGCCCCCGCCGCCTATGGCCGAGCCGGGGATGAGGATGGGGAAGAGTCCGGTCGGGTCGCTCTTGCTGATTGGGCTGTTGTTGCTGTAGGAGTACCCGTTCGTCTGGAGCGGGTCGGCGATGTCGATCAACGGGTCGGCTGAGAGGAAGCGGCCGGAGGCCTGGTCGTACTCGCGGGCGCCGATGTGGGTCAGGCCGGTCGCCGGGTCGTCAATGCCCACCCCGAGGTAGCCGCGTTTGCTGGGCCAGCTGGACGGCTTGGAGCCGCGGAGCTCGCCGTAGGGCTTGTAGGCGCGGCGTGTTACCGGCTGGGTGCCGGAGAGTTCGACGGTGGTGTTGGCCGTGCCGAGGTGGTCGGCGAGCAGGACGTCGAGCTTGTGGCCGGTGGTCGCGCCGTTGGTGGTGCTGCGGATCACGGTCGGGGCGCCCTCTTGGGCGTAGGCCCGGACGGTGTTGGTGATTGTTCCGCTTGCGTTGGTTGTTACCTCGGTCTCGCCCAGGTACAGGGTCGAGCCCGTCGCCGAGTTCTCCAGGAGGCGGTTGCCGTCGGCGTCGTAGACGTACGTTGTCTTGTTGCCGTTGTCCGTGATCGTGTCGAGGCGGTTCTCCTGCGTCCAGGTCAGGTTCTGCGTGGTGTTGGACAGGTTGCGGACCTCGGTGTTGCCGGCCGCGTCGTAGCTGTAGGAGCTGCCCTTGCCGGACGGGCTGGAGGTGATCGAGTCCGCGGTGTGGGGCTGCTTGCCGTCATAGCTGTAGCTGTAGGAGACGTTTTTCGTGGCGTCGGCCGGGTTGTGTTCCGTCATCGCGGCGCGGTTGCCGAGCCAGTCGAAGGTAAAGGACTGGCGGTATGCGGTGGCGCCCGTGGCGACGGACGCCGTGTCGGGTGCCGCGGCGGCCAGGGTCGACGAGAGTGATGCATCGGGACTTGAGGTGTCGGTCGCCGCGTCGGGGGCGTCGGCCACCGGGCCTGTCGAGGCCTCGTAATCGGTGCGGGGCCCCCAAGCGGTGCCGTTCCTCGACTTGCAGCCGGTGGCCTTGCCGTCCGGGGTGATGTTTGACGTCCAGGCGTTCACCAGCTCGCCCATGGCGTCGTAGGTGAAGCACTGGGTGTCCCAGCTGGTGCCCGATGTCTCCGTCAGGCTGCGGGCGTTCGAGGTGATCGTGCCGGAGGCGTCATAGGAGTAGTAGCCGTCGGTGATGCGGTGCAGGGCTGCGGTCTCACGGTCGGCGACCGTGCGCTGGAGGCGGCCGGTGTGGGGGTCGAAGAAGTTGGTGGTCCATACGCGGGCCGGTTGGGAGCCAGAGACTGTGCGCAAGGGCTCGCCGAACGGTGAGTAGGTGACGTCCGACGTGTACCAGGCACGTCCGGAGGTGGACTCAGCCAGGCCGTCGCCGTTGTAGCGGGTGATGACCTTCTCTGCGGGCAGTCCGCCCAGGGCGGGCAGGGTGACCGACTGCGGCTTGCCGCTGACCGGTGTGTACGTGAACGCGTAGGCGTAGGTGCCGGAGAATCCCGTCGTCATAGTGTTGGAGGGGATGACCGTCTCGCGGCCTGTGGGTCGGTACTCGGTGTCGTAGCCTGTGACCCGGTTGATGTAGTCGCCGTTCGTGGTGTGGCGGAGCGAGGCCACGGGCTTGCCGAGGCCGCCAGGCAGGGTGTCGTAGGTGAACTCCTTGACCGGCGTTGCGGTCTCGGATCCCTCACGGACCTTGGTGACCCGCCCCAGTTCGTCGTACTCGGTGTAAGTCGTCTTTCCCCGGGAGTTGGTCACCTTGTTGGGCCGGTCGGCTGCGTCGTACCAGGTGTCCGTTGTGCCGGTGTCCGGATCCGTGGCGGAGGTGACGCGGCCGCGCGCGTCGTAGGTGTATGACCAGATGCTGCCTGCGGGGTCGGTGACCTTGGTGCGGTTGCCCCGGGCGTCGTAGTCGTAGGTGGTGGAGCGTCCGGCGTCGGAGGAGTCCGTGCGGCTGTAGTGCTGTACGGAGGTGACGCGGCCGAGGGCGTCGGTGTAGGTCCGGGTCCGCGGGGCGGTCCCGCCAGCGGGGTCTACGTAGGTGCTGGTGTCGCTGTAGGAGGTGTATGTCGCGTATCTGTAGTCGCCGTCGAAGTAGGTCGACTGGCGGACCGGCCGCTCCATGCCGTCGTAGCGGGTCTTGGTCCAACTCGGTATCGATCGGGTTGACTTGGGAGTGAATAGCTCGGCTGCGGGATCGCCCTTTGCCAGATAGCCGGCGGTCTGTTCGTCCACCAGTCCGTGGTCGTCATATGAGGTATCCGTGACGATCCGGCCCGGGCCGTGGGCGTCTTCCTGGGTCTGCACCTTGCGCATCAGGCCGTCGTAGACTGTGACTTGTTTGCTGTAAGTGCCGTCGTCCTTGAGCGTCCTGACAGTGATCGCGGGCGGCCGCGTTGTGCTGGAGGTGGCGACAGCACTCTGGTACTCGATCAAGACGTCTGCGGATTTGCCGCCGGACGACCGGGACGCCGACCAGCCCTTGACCGAGCGTCCGAGGGCGTCGTACTCGGTCTTCGTCACCCGTCCATTGGGGTCGGTGACTGTGAGGGCCAGGCTTCGGCCGGGGTCGAAGGTCGTGGTGGTGGCGTGGCCCTTGGCGTTGATCGCTTTGATCGAGGTGACCGGGCCGCCGTCCTCCGGCGTGTATTGGGTCTCGGTTGTCCCTTCGCCGGGCGAGGTGACGATCCGCTTGCGGCCCAGCGCATCGTAGGTCAGTCCGGTGACCTTCGAGTACGCGGTACCGGTGCCGTCGATCTCCGCCACCGAAGTGACCAGGCCGGCTGTGGGGCTCGCCCCGTAAGCCTGCTTGTCGTAGCTGTAGCGCACCGCAGACTTGAGCTGCTTGGCAGGTTCCGCCGCGGCGTAGGTCGAACAAGAGGTGCCTGTGGTGCGCCGCTCCTTGGTCAGGCCGATCAGCCATGCGGAGGTATTGTGGACGTACGACGTCTTCGTGCAGGTCTGGTCGGAGAAGGTCTCGCTGCCGGAGCCGTCCGGCTTCACCACGGCGGTCTCGACCTGGTAGGGCAGGCCGTAGGTGTCCTCGAACGAGGTGAGCGTGCGCACGGACCGCCAGCTGGTGCCAACCGTCTGGATCTCATCTGTGCGCTTGACGGCGGCGCGATGGGCGAGCAGCGGTTCGAGGTCTGTGCCGGTCTCGGCCTCTCGGGCACGGGACGCGGTCTGTATCGACCAAGGGTAGTTCAGGGTGCGTTGCTGGACGCGCTTGTCGGAGTTGAGGTAGGTGATGCTCTCTGCCGTCAGCCCCGCGTACTGCGGTGCGTCGTCGTCCACCAGGGTGTAGGCGCCCGTGGAGTCCTTGACCGCGCCGCCGGTGCCCTGGAAGTAGCGCGTCACGGAGTACGACTGGGACTGGGGGTCGCCCCGTTGGGAGCTGGACTTGCTGCCCTTGGTGACGGCGACCTCGCGGTAGCCGCGCCAGTCGCTGTAAGTCTGCAGGGCGGGCCGGGTGAACTCGTCGACACTCTTGGCCCAGGCGGGGCCGCTGTACTTATACGAGGTGAGGATGGGTTTGCTGTGCGAGGTGACCTTGTCGGTTTCGGTCACGGACTGGACGACGTACTTGTTGAACCAGGACTTCGCGGGCGTCTTCTCGTCGTCGTCGGGTGACCAGCGGAGCGGGAAGCAGGTGCCGTTGTTCCTGCCCTTGTCCTCGGCTGGTTCGCTCGTGCAGCCGCCTGCGTACTCGACCTCGATGTCGCCGCCGTACTCTGTCGAGACGGTACCGATGCGGGGCCGGGTGAAGCCGGGACGCTGGTCGTTCGAACCGCTCGGGACCAGGTTCGGAAGCTGTCGGTCAAGCAGCCGCGTGCGAAGCGGCGAGTTGGGGCCGACGGAGTATGCGGCGAAGCTGACACCATCCTTGTGCTGGAGGGTGCCGGTCGTGTCGCTGGGGGCGAAGCCGCGGCGGGTGATCGAGTTCAGCCAGAGGCCCGGGGCATTGTCGTACCAGTCCTCGGGGAAGGACTGGTGGAGCTCGTAGGTGTCCACCTTGCCGAGGCCGCTCTGACCAGCGCGGGCGCCCTTGGTGGTGACCGTGTCCAGGCGCATCTGTGTCCAGAAGGACGGGAAGGGCGGGCAGAGCTTCGACGACGACTTGCAGTTGAGGTTGCCGGGGGTGTCCCACCAGGGGCGGTACGCGCCGGGATCGTCGGTCTTGGCGAAGTTGGCCGCGTCGCAGGCGGTATCCGACTTCAGGCAGCGTTGTTTAACGCCGAACTCGACTGTCGCCGAGGGCTTGGTCAGGTCCGAGCGCATGCCGTACTCGATGACTGTCGGGTAGGCGAAGCGGTCGTATTGCTCGGGCGAGGCGAACTTCTTCTTGACTGCGTAGTAGTTCGACTCCTGTTTCCAGCTGACGACCATGGTGTTGCCATGCACGTCAACGACCTTGTCCAGGCCCCAGCGCCAGGCTTGCTTCTTGCCGGCACCGCAGCGGGAGTCGGCGAAGTCCGTGGCGTGGCAGGGCTCGCCCGGGTGGTTGCCGAAGACGGGGACAGTGGAGACCGAGCTGGTGTCGGTGTGACCGCCGCCGACCTGATTGAGGCCGTAGTAGTACTTGGTGCCGTCCACGGTGGTGACGACCCAGTACTCACCGTTATTGTCGCCGTTGCTGCCTCCCGTCTTGTGCTCGACGCGGGTGCCGTCATCCTGCTGGGGGCGGTAGACCTCGGTGTCGCTCTCCGGGTTGCTTCCGGCCGTCGCGTCCCGGACCAGTTCCGTGGTTATGCCCGCCAGGGACATCACCGCGTTGTAGGAAGCCCAGCACAGATCAGACGTCTTGTCCTTCTTGGCGGTGTTGTTGGGTGTGCCGGAGTTCAGCGTCTTGCGGTCGTCCTTGCAGGTCCGGTAACGGCGTTCGATGTGGCCGGGGTCGTACTCCCAGCCCTCCCCGATCCAGGAGGACTGAGGCGAGGCGATCGCGGTGCGGCCGTCCACGGTCTGGGAGTTGTATGTGAAGGAGACGCCGGGGACCGGACCCGCGGGGGCAGCTGGAATGGACAGAGGGTACGACCACGTGAAGGCGCCCGACGAACTGCCGGCCTGCCACTTGCCGTTGGAGGCTAGGGGGGTGGCCTTGAAGGTGCCGCCCGGACCCGCACCGGAGTCGACTGCGCCGATCACCGCGGAGTCGCCGGTCGCCGTGATCGGGGTGACCGAGGCGGTCTTCGACGTGGAGTAGGCGGCTTGGACGGCTGATGGGCCGTTGGAGGCGGTCGTCCCCGAAGTGGAGGAGGTCTGGGAGACGGTCCCGTCCGCCGCTGTGTCCACCGTCGCTGTGATCGACTGGGTCTTGGTGTCGTTGGTGGTCTCCAGTTCCTCGTATTCCCGGCACGTCTCGACGTCCGGCGTGGTCAGGTAGCACTCGGGGAATTGCACGAAGCGGAGTCGGGAGGCCCAGTCGGCGCCGTAAAGGTTCTTGAACCTGGTGTAGTCGAGCTTGACGGAGACGGGGACGGAGCCGGTCGCGGGAGCCTGGACCTTGACGACGGCGCCGTCGACGCCCTGGGAGACGGCAGCGGCACGGTCATAGACCTGGACGTTCCAAGTGCCGGTCGGCGCGGCTTGGTCCGGAGCCCGGCCGAGGCTGACGGGCAGGTCTTCGACGGGGGTGAGGCCGGCTTGTCGGGTCGAGATGCTCGCCTGGCTCACGGTTGCCGTCGCACCGAAGCTCACAGTGCCGGTGTCGGGTGCGGGGGCCGTGGCGGTGCCGGCCGGGGCCTGCTGCAGATCGTCGGGAACCTTCGCCTTCAGGGACTCCAGGTCACGCTCGAAGGTATCGCCTGTGACGGTCTTGTCCTGTTCGAGCGTCTCCAGATCGAGGGTCTCGCGACCCTTCTCAGTTACCGAGGGATTGGGCGGCAGAGCCAGTGATTGGGCTGGCAGCAGGGCGATGAGCAGGGCCGCGCCGACGGCCGGTACGGCGACCGTGCGCAGGCGGCGCACCCGGCGACGGCGGACATGCGGAAAGCGAGCGAACACGGCGAGGTCCCCCCGGACCACTCGAGGCGGGACCAGGACCGGACCACGCGTGATGACACATCAGATGCCGTGATTCTGTGGCGACCCTGTGAAGTTCCGCTAGATCAACAGTGCAGATGTGATGATCGGCACGGTGCGCAACTGGATGTAACGGTTAGTAATAGCCGAAGAACGGTAAATCAGCGGTATAGGAAAGGCGAGCCATTGTCTAGCTAATCGCACAAATCAGCGGCTTTCGCTGCAAGCGGCCAGTTTGGTTGTGGGGGTAAGGCCCATTTTACGACTTTTACTGTTCGCAGAGACGACCGGCGAGAGGGCTGTATGCCACGCACTCCACCAGTCACACGGACCCGCCCGACTGAGGCGCTCAACCTCCTGCCCTGGATGCAAAGCGTGACGACAGCGCGCCCATAGGCCATCATCGGCACGCCCGGCCGAGCCCTGATTCGTGCCGGTTCCGAGGGGGGAAGGGGAACTCGCCCGATGACGCGCAAGGAGCGCAACCGGCATGGTGTGCCCGGAAGACGGACCACCGCCGCTGTACTGACTGCGGCGCTCGCCGCCACCGGCCTCACCTTCATCGGCCTTCGCCTGGACGACTCCGGTTCGGCGGATGCTGCGGGGGCCGATCAGAAGCCCAGGCCGGTCACAGAGGCCGACGCGCTGACGAAGGCGGCGAACACCGGGAAGGCCGTCGAGGTCACCGCGTTGCGTACCGCCAGGTCGACCACCTGGGCGCGGCCCGACGGGTTCCTGGCCAAGAAGCTGTACTCCTCCCCGATCCAGGCCAAGGTGGACGGCGAGTGGAAGCCCATCGACTACGACCTCCAGCGCACGAAAGCAGGCTGGGAGCCGAAGGCGACCAACGCGCGGATGGTGTTCTCGGCGGGCACGAAGGCCAACGGCAACGCCTCCCAAGCCGGTGATCCCCCGGCGATCCGCAGCGGTGACGACCGCGCCTCGCGGTCCGTCATCCACCGGATCTCCCTGGTCAAGGGTGCCCGCACCGCGACCGCCGCCGACACCGCGAGCCCCCTGGTTACCCTCACCGTCGACGGGTACACCATCCAGCTGACCTGGCCGGGTCCGGTCCCCACCCCGATCATCGACGGCTCACGCGCGCTGTATCCGGAGGTCTTCCCTGGTGCTGATCTCGTCTTGACCGCCGACGATGAGGGCTTCGCTCAACTGCTCGTACTAAAGGACCGCACGGCCGCGGCCGACCCTCGAGCCCGGCAGCTGTCCTATGGGCTGACCTCCGCCGACCTGACGTTCCGGCTTGATCCGGTCACCGGCGTGCTGAGCGCGGAGAACGCCGATGGGAACGAGATCGCGGTCTCGCCGACCCCGCTGATGTGGGACAGCACCGGAACGCCGGCGGTCACCGACGGCGCTGTCGGCGCCACGGCGCAGCCAACCACCGAGGAAAGCCTCCAGCCCAGCACACCGGCCTCTGGCGAGCCGAGCGGGAGTGCAGGCCCGGCCGAGGAACCGATCGAGACCGATGAGCAGGGGGACACCGCCCCCGAGACGCTGCCGCCTGCCACAGACGGCCCCGAACCCGCGGTGCCGGAGTCACCGCTGCCGACCGCCCCGGCCGAGCCGACACCCGCACCTTCGCAGACCGGCTCCTCGGCCACGCTCAGCCTGTCCGGCCTCGACGGGCCCTCGCCGGACTCGCGTGGTGAACTCGTCGAGGCCGATCTGTCCGGCGCGAACTGGCTGCTCACCCCCGCCCCGGACTTCCTCACCGACCCTGCCACCAAGTACCCGGTGTTCATCGACCCTTCGGTGAAAAAGCACACTCAGAACTGGACCACCGCGTACAGCCGCCACCCCAACGCCACGTTCTACAATGGCAAAGGATTCAACAAGGGCGGCACCCACGAGGCCCGCGTCGGCTTCGAGTCCGACACCTGGGGTACCTCGCGCTCGTACTTCAACATCGCCTTCGACGAAGACCTCAAGGGCACAAAGATCACGAGCGCCAAGTTGCGCATGCTCGAAACATACTCCTGGTCGTGCAGCGCCCGCTCAATGAGCGTGCACCTCACGGGCGCGATCGACGGACATACCAACTGGAAGAATGCGCCCAAGCTGTACGACGGCAACAAGCTTGCGTCCAAGAGCTTCGCGCACGGCTACAAGTCCGGATGCCGAGACGCGTACGAAACCTTCGATGTACGCGGAGCCGCCCAGAAACGAGCGGACCAGGGAAAGGACTCGATCACGTTCGGTCTGCGGGCTGCCGATGAGAACTCGCAGTACGCGTGGAAGAAGTTCCAGGCGAATGGCGACAACGCGCCGGTCCTGGAACTGGTTTACAACCGCAAGCCGATAGTCGACGCCAAGTCGCTCGACCTCGGCCCGGACGCAAAGTGCACGACCACCGAGCCGTACGTCCGCATGGGTTCGGGAAACCTGATGTTCACTGCACGTGGGTCTGACAAGGACAAGAACCTCGACCACCTGGACTTCGACCTGTGGCCGCACGGTAAGTGGGACACCACCGGTGACCTGCTCGGCTCCACGGGCAATGTGTCGGTTGGCGGCGACAAAGACACAGCGCTGCGCACCACTAGCGGCTTCTCGACGAGCAAACTGACCAACGGCACGCTCTACTCCTGGCGGGTACGGGCCGTGGACGATGCGAACGCCAGCTCCGCGTACATGCCGCCGAAGACGCCATGCCGGTTCGTCCTTGATACCACTGCGCCCAAGCCGCCGAAGGTCAGCTCCACCGACTTCCCGAATGCTGACGGCGACGAGAATGGCTTCGGGAACGACACCGAGGACAGCAACTGGTCCGAGAAGAAGTTCGGCACGGCCGGTTCCTTCACCGTACGTGCGCTCAACACGGACGTCGTCCGTTACGAGTACGGCTTCAACTCGGCGAGCTATCCGTTCTCCCTGAACCGCACCTCCGGCACGGCGACGAGCGTCAGTGCGACGCTCGCGAACGCGAAGCCACCGACAGCCGGACCCAATGTGCTGTACGTGCGAGCTGTCGACAGCGCGGGTAACCCCTCGCAGCCGACCAAATACTTCTTCTACGTCTCCCCCCGCGACCAGGCTGATTCTCCGGGCGACTTCACCGGCGACAAAATGCCTGACCTCATGGTCGTCACAGAGGCGGGCAACCTCTCCATGTACCCCTCCCAGGCCAGCAACGACCTGACCAAGGGCACGGGCGACCTGGACTACTCGATGCCCGGCGCCTATCGGGCCAACCCCGACAAGGACCCGAACGGCGACGACCTGCCACCGTTCGTCTCCGCGCCCTCCGGTCACTTCAAAGGTGCTCTGATCGCCCACAACGGTGACATCTACGGCGGTGACGGCCTCCAGGACCTGGTCGTCCGGCTGGGCGACAAATTGTGGGTGTACCCCGGCGACGGTTACGGCGCGTTCAACATTGACCGCCGCGTGGAAATCCTCCTCCCGTCCAACGCACCGAGCCCTGCGTCCCTCACCCAGATGGTCTCGGCGGGGGATGCTACCGGGGACGGCCGCACGGACTTCTTCGCCACCATGGGAGATGAGTTGTGGGCCTTCACCGGATACCACGGCGCCACCATCGACCAGGCGATTCGGCTGTCCTCAGTGTCCTGGACCGAGCGGGACATCGTTGACGTGGCGGACATCAGCGGCGATGGCGTGACGGACATGGTGTACCGCACCGATGTCTCTGGCCGGCTCCTCTTCCGAAAGGGCATAAAGGCGAGCAGCGGCGGCACCGACCTGAACTCCCTGGCTGCCGCCGCCAACTCCGCCGACGGCGAGGACAGCGTCTACGGCGGCTCGGGCTGGGGCAGCAGCAACATCTACCTGCTGATCGGCACGCCAGACGCCAACGGCGACTCCATCCCCGACATCTGGACTGTCCACACCAATGGCACCGTACGGTTCTACCCCGGCAGCCGCACGGCCCTGTCGGGTTCCGGCACAGAGATCATCGGGACGGTGAGCTACTGGAAAACCCGGATCGCCATCGGCTGAGGCTAGGGTCCGTCTTCAAACGGATCTTGCCCAGAGCAGGAATGACGCGAGCGTGACCGCCGCTTCGTAGGAAGTGGCGGTCTTCTCGTATCTGGTGGCGATCCCGCGGAAGCCCTTGAGCCGGTTGAAGCAGCGCTCGATCGTGTTGCGCCGCCGGTAAGTCTCCCGCCGGATACGGCGCTGAAGGTGATCATGGCAATCCGGGCCGGGCGGTGGGGGTGTCGGGAGCGTGGCCAGGACGCAGACCCTCGTAGCGTGCTCCCCTAGTCCAGGATGCCGAGCGCAGTGTCCGGCCAGCCGTGGACGCACGCCGGGACCTTCTGGCGCACTGCTGCCGGGTTGCCGGGCGATACCGGCCGCTCTTGGGCTGCAGCCCAGCACTCGCCCCTGTGCACCGCAGGGGCGGCTGACCGTGCTGGCTTACGCCTGTGTATGTCGGGGTTCGAAGTTGCCTGAGCCTTTGCGGCTGCGGATGAAGTTGTTCACGGTCTCGCGGTACCAGTGGTACTCGAGGACGCGGGGCTTCTTGCCGTCGTCGGGGGTGCGGTCGGCGAAGGGGATCTGTCCTCGCTGGTGTGCGGGCAAGATGTCGGGGCTGTGGTCGGGCAGGCCGGTCTCGGTTCGGCTGGATGACCTCGAGGTGATCTGCACGGTGCTGGGCTGCCAGCCGTGCGACCTGCTGCACCGGGAACAGGCCCCGGCCTGCGCTGCACCACCGGCCCACAATCGGCAGACGGCCCCCCAGGTGGCCCCCCAGGCGGAACCCGCAGCCACCTCGGCCGCCGCGGCGGTACCGGTCGAAGGCGTCGCCTGCTCTCGCACTGGGTGCGGCGCGGTGCACAGCGCACCGGCGTCCGTGTCTGGCCCCGCCCGGCCTGCATGCCCGGAGCAGGACCGGCCCGCAGGTCCGGAGCCGGACTGCGGATGCTCGTCGCCGAGCCGGCCGCATGACGCCTGTCCGCCGCCGTCTTCAGGCGCGCAGGATGCCGTTGCCGCCCGTACGCGCCCGCTGGCGCCTAGGGGATCGGCCGGTGTGCCCTCCCCGCGCTGGCGGGTGCAGCGGCCGGAGCCGCCGGCATGAGCACCCAGCCGCAGACGATGTGCTGTGTCTGCGCGGTGCGGCCCGTGGCGATGGCGCGGGTGGAGTTCTGTTTCACCTGCTGGCCGGGCGGCCCTGTCACTCCGCCGCCTGGCCTGCGGTGCGGCTCGCGCAGCCTGTATTACGCCTCGGGGCTGTGCCAGCACTGCCATCCTTCGGCGATCCCGCCGCCGGATGCGTGCCGCAACTGTGGTGCCTGGGGGGCGAGGCGGCATTTGAAGTGGCTGTGCAAGGGCTGCAAAGGCTGGTGCCGTACCCATCCCCGGCGCGGGGCCTGCTGCCTGTGCGGGCACGACAGTGTCCTGGATCCTGAGGGGCTGTGCCGGCTGTGCCGCAAGCAGGCCGCTCTCTACCGCGCCACCTACGGTGTGCACGTCCCGCTGGAGGAGACCAGCCGCGGCTGGCAGCAGCTGTTCATCGCGGACCTGTTCACCCGCAACGGCGCCCCAGACCACGCGCCGGGTGCCCCGGCCGTCCCTGCGTACCGTCGGCCGCCCCCTCCTCTTGCCCGCAGCAGCCGCCCCCGCCCGCGCCGCTGCTGGGTTTCACTCAGCTGCTGCTGTTCGAAACCGCGCGCACCCTGCGCCCGCGCGGTGTCGCCGAGCTCACCGCCCGCGCCGATCCCCGCCTCGCCAACTGGGCGGAGCAGTTCACCACCGCACAGGCCCGGCAGCTTGGCTGGAGTCCGGCCACCATGGGGCAGGTGAGGACTGGGGTGCGCTGGCCGCGCAGCAGCCGGAGCACCCCGGTCACCATCATGCTCGGTTTCCAGAGCGCCCCCGGCGCTCTCATCGCCGCCAACGACACCACTGTGCTGGCCCTGGCCGGCCTGCCGGTCACCCATGCCCGGACCGTTCTGGCCGACGCGGGCCTGCTCACCGACGACCGCCTGCCCGCCGTCATCCTCTGGGCGCGCCGACGCCTGCGTGATCTGCCCGCGGCGATCCGCACCGAGATGGACACCTGGGTCCACATCACCCTGAACGGCCAGGACACCCCGCCCCGGCGCAGGCCACGCACTGCCATCACGGCCCGCGCCTACGTGGCCTGGGCCCTTCCGGCCCTGACCCACTGGGTGGCGGCCGGACGGCAGTCCCTGCGCGAGATCACCCCCGACGACGTCCGCGCAGCCCTGCCCGAAAACCCCACCGCTCGCTCCCTGATGGGCCGGGCGCTGCGCTCCATCTTCTCCCTGCTCAAAGCCCAGAAACTGACCTTCACCGACCCCACCCGCGGCATCAGCACAGGAGGCGTACCCGGGAAAATCCCCCTGCCCGTGCCCACCGACGACATCCGCCAGGCCCTCACCTCACCCCAGCCCGCCCGAGCCCTGCTCACCGCCCTGATCGCCTTCCACGGCCTGACTTCCCGGCACCTGCAGCACCTGCACCTCACCCACCTCGACCACGCCCATCTCACCGTGAACGACCGCTCCATCCCCCTCGCTGCTCCCGTCATGCAGCGCATGACGGCTTACCTGGAGTACCGCTCGCAGCGCTGGCCGGCCACCACCAATCCGCATCTGTTCATCCACTTGCGCACCGCCGCCAGTGACCAGCCGGTCGGACCGCTGTGGATCAACCGCACCCTGGGGCCCGCCCTGACCCCCCGCCGGCTGCGCGAGGACCGCTACCTCGACGAAGCCCGTGCCACCGCAGGAGATGCCAAAGCCCTTGCTCTCCTGTTCGGCCTCGGCACCAAAGCCGCTCAGCGCTATACACGGACCTTTCACCCCCCGTCGCTGTGAAGAGCCCGCAGTGTCGTGCAGGGCGCGGCAGGCACCAGACGTTGCCTGGCTGCAGGCAAGGAAGCCCGGCCCTCACACACCTCAGTGGGCGGCTTGTGGCGGGATCTGCAACTGGATTGTCAGCACAGTGCGCCGCAGCCGTGTTTGGCGCGGTCGATTGTCGGTGGGGGCGTGTATCGTTCGCTGGCTCCGCTCTCGGGCCGTCCCGAGATGGGCTGGCGGTATGTGAACCCCCGGCAAATCCCCTCAAAAACCGCTGGACGTACGTCCGGCAACCCACCCGGACGAGTGTGTGATGTCAGTCACGTCTGCTTGGTGAAAATGGGGAACTATTAGCGCGTTTTCCAATGTCTACCAGCGTGCTTTTGCGTACTGGGTGCTTGTTGCGCCTCGATCAACATGTGGGTACCTGTCGCATGAGCACAGGAAGGCAAGGCATAGTGGGGACATCACCTCCGCTGCATGTGACTGGCCTCACAAAGGTTCCGTTCTACTTGCGTACGTGGTGGTAACCGCATTCGGACATAAGAAGAGCCCCACCCGTCGCCCGCGAAGCAACCAGGTGGAGCTCTTCTTCGCACACCGTGTGCAGGCGGCCGACCTGTTCAGTCGGTCAGGCCCCGGCCGTCAGGTCGGGGCTTTCCGCTACCAGGGCCAGTTCCACACGATCTCGTAGATCGCGCGGACCAGGAGCCCCAGCCACCGGGTGGCCGGTTCGGGCCGGTCCCGCTTGCTGCAGCACAGGCAGTGCCCCGACTTGTCCAGCTCGGTCATCGGGACCCTCTCCCCATCTCCTCTGGAGGCTGCGGATTTCGCAGCTCCGCGGTAGCCCACAGCCTTCGTGGACCCCGCGCGGGGCAGTCCACGCGTGTGCACAGGCCCAGGGGTTAAGGGGGTGATGCGACCTTACCGGAGCGCAACGGATCCCGAATCACGCCAACATCCGCACTAGCAGAACCGGATGCCACACCTCGTGACATCCTGAGCGGTCGCATACCTACCGGCCGTCAAGCTCAGGTGAAGCTCAACTCTCTCAGCAGGGAATTTGTCTGACGGTACGTCTTGAAGGCTGTGGCAGTTCCGACGATCAACGTGCCGAAGCTCACACCCGGAGCGCGCAACGCGGAAAAACGCGCCCCCCACGCACTCCCGTACACGCCCCACCGGCAGTGACACACCGTCACCAAAGCGCGGCTCGCCGCACCGACCGCCGCCCTCCTGCCCCGCGCAGCACATGAACGACGCACAAGCCGCCGGCTCGCTCACCCGCCACGAGCCTGGGAGATCAGTCGCGCATCCGGTCCGACCAAGAGCCCCGGGGAGGAAAAGCATCCCCGGGGCCCGGCATATGGAGTCGTGGTCTTCAACGACGGCGGGACGAGGCCGTCACGCTCTGGGCACCGAGTGCCCCACCTGCCGCAGCCAGTCCTGCTCGCCCTGGTCGCACCAGCGCCCAGAGCTGATTGTCAGACCCTGATGACAGAGTTGAAGGTGCCGGCGAAGGGATCACCGGAGCGCGAACGACGCCCGCTGCTGCCACCTTGTTCCGTCGTGGACCAGCAGATCGACCGACGACACACTGGCAGTGACGGGAAGCCGGCTGCGAAGGTCGGCCTCGGCCTCCTCAAGCACGGCATCGTCCTGCCCCTGGGCGATGGTCAGATGCGGGATGACCTCGTCGAACCGCCCGCCGAACGGCGGGGTCTCCGGCCACCGGTCCGTGATCGCCTCGGTGAGCCGACGGAACGGGATGTCCGGTTCGGGGACGAGATACAAGATCCCCGGGAATCGCCCGCAGTGCTCGAACCGCGTCTCGAAGGACCGGTGACGCCCAATCACTTCTCCGATGACAGCACAAGCCTCGTGGTCGACGCGACTCTCGTCGAGGAACGGAAAGAGGACGGTGACATGGGCCGGAACACCCGCACGGGCTGACGGGTCCAGCCGGTCACGCCACGCTCGAACAACAGGTTCTGCCTCGGGGATCCTCACGATGAGTCCCGACCGCCCTGCTTGAAACTCACCGGAGTCGTCGCCTGCCATCGCACATAAGTATCAGCGAGCCCAGAACGGCAGCGACCGGATTACGGTCGCGAGCGGTTGAACCCGCGGCCGACACCTGACTCGACCCTCGCTCAGGTGGGGCCAATCGACTCGTTCACGACGAGTACCCAAGATCGCTAATCGGGGCCAGCGGAGTCGTTCCTCTGCGGCCAGTGGACTCGTTCGAAGCCATTGGGCTGTGTGCTGAGTCGGTGTGCTTCGTTAGGTGGAGTGGCTTTTGGCGACCTGTGGTCAGTGTTTCTAAGTGGTGATCAGGTTTGTTGAGCGTTCCTATGCGCTGGTTGTGGTGTTGGTGGGGTGGTTGAGCCAGTACAGGGCGGTGTCCATGTCTCGTGCGGTCCAGTGGCCGATCGGGGCTGGAGTGGCGGCCAGGAGTCGGTCGATCGCGTCTATGTAGCGGCGGTAGCGGCCGGGTGCGTGGCTGAGGGGGATGCCGAGGGTGAGCAGTCCGCTGTGGGCTCGCTGATCGTAGACGGCCATGCGTTCCGGTGCGGCTGCCGTGAGGATGGCGGACGCGAGGGCGTCACCGGTGCGGAAACCCGGTAGTGAGGCCAGGGCGGCTCGGCCAGCTTGTGCTGCCGAGCTGCGGTTGCGAGTGGTGTCCCGAACGGCGGCCGTGGCTGCGGCGGTTGCGCAGCGTACGTCGGCGTCCGCGAGCGCCATGAGTTCAGAGGCCCAGGGCGTATCGGCTCGGAGTCGCTTCCACATCAGCAGCGCTCCGATATCGGCTTTGCCGATGTCCCCGCACTCGCGTGCGCGTTGGGTTACCTGGTGCAGCGTCTCGTCGTAGTGAGGGCTGACGGTGTCGGTGTAGGCCTGGTGGGCGGAGGCGAGGCGCTGCCATTGCTCGGGTCCGAGGGCGAACGGATTGTCTGTCATGGCTTGCTACTCCGTCTTGTGGAGGGCCCGGTCGGGGGTGGTCAGCCGCTGATGGGGGTATTGCCGCGGTGTTCGCGGAGTGCTTGGAGGATGCGTGCCCGGTGTTCGTCCAGGGAGTTGTCGAGAGCTGCTGCGGGGAGGTCGAGGAGTGGGCCGAGGCGGCTATACAGCACTTCGAGGCCGATGAGGGCGTCGAGGCTTTGCAGGGTGTCGCTTTCGATGACGGGAAACGGCACTCGGTCGGGTGGGAGGAGTACGGCGAGCAGGTCGAGCGGGGTCCGCTCAGCGCGCGGCCGGGACCGTGCGGCCGCCCGCGGTCGTCGCCGGTCCGGGGTTCAGCAGGCGTTCCGCCAGTTCGCCGAAGAGCAGGCCGAAGCCGGCCCACAGGACGGACTGGATGGCCAGCGCGGACAGCCGGAACCGCCACAGCAGGGCGGCCGGGAAGTCCCGGGGCACCTCATTGACGACCGGCAGGAACGCGAAGGCCACGCCGACGGCGACGGCGAACGCGGCCACCGCGGTGACGGTCGCCCACCAGGTGCCCAGACCGGGTGCGAGGCGCTTGCCCAGGAGGGTGGCCGCGACCGCGAGGAGGACGCTGAGCAGCATCATCAGGAAGTACAGCGTGGTCCGCTTGCCGATGGTGTCGGGGTCGCCGACCGACGGCGGGTTGGCCGGGTACTTCAGGAACGGCACGACGTAGACGGCGAGCAGGGCGCAGCCGGACAGCAGCAGCGCGGTGGCCCGCGGGCCGAAGCGGCCCACGCGGCCCAGCGCGAAGCAGTACGCGAGCGCGGCGATCCCGCCGAAGGCGACCCCGTAGACGAGGACGCCGGTGGCGAGGCCGGCGGTGGACTGCAGCGAGCGGGAGACGACTTCCACCTCGTGCTCGTGGGAGTGGCCGTCCTCGAAGGCGATCGCCCGGTCGACGCTCGGCTCACCGAGGAGGTAGGCGGCGACGAGGGCGAGCACGCCGGCGGCGAGGCCGGCGAGCATGCCCCGCACGAGGAGGTTCCTTACCGTTGCGGAGTTCATGGGCGGTGCGGCGTCCCCCGGGTCAGTGGCAGGGGAAGCCGAGCAGGTGGCGGGCGTCGTGCACCCACTCGTGGACGTCCGTGCCGTTGACCACGGAGGTGGCGCCCTGTTCGGCGCCGACGAAGTAGAGCAGGACCAGCATCAGGACGCCGAAGAAGACCGCCCAGGGCGCGATGGCCCTCAGGGGCAGCCTGGCGGGAACGGCGGGGGTGTTGGCTGTCGGCGGTGCGACGGTCTGCGCCATGGCAGAACCTCCTCGGGGAGCTCGCGTCCCCACTCGGTGGTGCAGTGGACGACGGCCACGGGTCTGACTCGCGCGCCCCCTGAGGGAGGTGCGCACACAGTGGCGCGACCGTGCCGGGTTCCCACCGGCTTCCGTCTCGCCGTCGTCGATTCGGACGAACCGTACCGCGTGACGCGCACATGGCCAAGACCGCCTCCCCCGCGAGGCCCCGGTAGGCGGGGGGCGCCCCTACGGGCGTCCGGCGCGCCGGGGCGGGGTGAAGGCGTAGAGGTCCAGGACGTCCGGCAGCGGGGCCACTCCCGGGCCCCCGGCACGCACCCAGTCGACGATGTCCTCCGTCGCCTCCGCGTCGTTGACGAGTCCGAGCCACACCGGCCGCGCGCCGGCGGCACGCCCCGCGGCGGACGGCTGGACGACGATGACGTTGGCCTGGTCGCACACGTCGAGGCAGTCGGAGATGCGGACCGGCACCTCCGCCCGCAACCGCGCGCTCTGCGCCGCGTGGTCCACTCCGGTCACCTTGGGACTGCCGCAGCAGCAGTCCCGGCACACGACGACCCGGCAGGGCACCGTTCCGCCGGCTGCTCGTCCCCTCGGTCGCTTCGGCATGCCGCGTCCCTCCCCTCCCGGGGAGATCCGCCCCGGTGCCCGTGTCAGGGGTGATCATCCCATCCAGGTCTCCTCCGCCACCGGGTAGGGGTGGCCGCGCCAAGTGCCCCGCCAGAATTAGGGGTTCGGGCGGCGGGACGGGTCCGCCTAGGCTGGCGCCGTCATGTGTGCGGGCCCGCGGGGCCGCCCGGTGAGCGAGGCGGAGCGTTCCGGTGCCCTGACACCGCGGAGCGCCTCCGGTGAGGAGTCACGTGGATGAGCACGGACAGGAGCACGGGAACGGGCGCGCGGGGCGGTGCGGCGGGGGAGAGCCTGTGGGTCCGGCGGTTCCACCCGGTCGAGGCCCCGGCGGCGCGGGTGGTGTGCCTGCCGCACGCGGGTGGTTCGGCGTCGTTCTTCTTCCCCTTCTCGGCGGCGCTGGCCGCCGCGGGCCGCGTCGAGGTGCTGAGCGTGCAGTACCCGGGGCGCCAGGACCGGCGTGACGAGCCGCCGCTGGCGTCCCTGCCCGAACTGGCCGACGGCGTCCACCGGGCGCTGCGCGGCTGGACGGACCGCCCGCTGGTGCTGATGGGGCACAGCATGGGCGCGGTCATCGCCTACGAGGTGGCCAGGATGTTCGAACGGGAGGCGGACGGGGTGCCGCTCGGTCTGATCGCGTCCGGCCGCAGGGCCCCGTCGGTGCACCGGGTGGAGAACGCGCACCGGCTCGGCGACAAGGAGTTCCTCGACGAGGTCCGCTCGCTCAGCGGCACCGCCTCCAGGCTCCTGGAGGACGAGGAGATCGTACGGATGATCCTGCCGGGGCTGCGGGCCGACTACCGGGCGGTGGAGACGCACGAGCCGGCGCCCGAGCCGCTGCTGCGCTGCCCCGTCGGGGTGATCACGGGGGACGCGGACCCGCGGGTGACGCCGGAGGAGGCGCAGGCGTGGCGGCGGCACACCACGGGCGGCTTCCACTTCCGGGTCCTGCCCGGCGGGCACTTCTACCTCAACGACCACCAGGCGTCCGTGGCGGACACGATCGGCGAGTACGTGGCGGCCTTCGCGAAGGAGACGTCGGCCACGGGCTGACGCACCCTGCGGGCGGGTCCCCTCCGGGCGGGGCGGGGACCCTTCCGGGCGTGGCCGGGACGGGAGGCGCCCCGCCCGTCCGGCCCGAGGCCGGTGAGCGGGGCGCTGGCTGACGGACCGTCAGGCGGGCGGTGTGCGGAAGCGGTTGATCGCGGACAGGTGCCGCGCGCGCAGTTCGCCGTCGCGCACCCCGAGGCCGGGTTCCGGGGCCAGGGCCAGCACGCCGACCTTGCCCGCGTGCCGGTTGCGGTGCACGTCCTGGGTGGCCGTGCCGACGGCGGTGAGCGGGTACACCGTGGAGAGCGTGGGGTGGATCATGCCCTTGGCGATGAGGCGGTTGGCCGCCCACGCCTCGCGGTAGTTGGCGAAGTGGCTGCCGACGATGCGCTTGAGGGACATCCACAGGTAGCGGTTGTCGTACTCGTGCCGGTACCCGGAGGTGGAGGCGCACGTCACGATCGTGCCGCCGCGCCGGGTCACGTAGACGCTGGCGGCGAACGTCTCCCGGCCCGGGTGCTCCACGACGACGTCCGGGTCCTCACCGCCCGTCAGGTCCCTGATCCGGGCGCCGAACCGCTTCCACTCGGCGGGGTCCGAGGTGGACTCGTCCTTCCAGAACCGGTAGTCCTCCTCCGCCCGGTCGATGACCAGCTCGGCGCCCATGGACCGCACCAGCTCCGCCTTGCGCTGCCCCGAGACCACGCACACCGGAACGGCGCCGCCGTTCAGGGCGATCTGCGTGGCGTACGAGCCGAGGCCGCCCGCCGCGCCCCAGATGAGCACCGTGTCGCCCTGCTTCATCTGCGCGCCGTTGCGCGAGACCATCTGCCGGTACGCGGTGGAGTTCACCAGCCCGGACGCCGCGGCCTCCTCCCAGGTGAGGTGGTCGGGCATGGGCATCAGCTGGTTGACCTTGACCAGGGACAGCTCGGCCAGGCCGCCGAAGTTGGTCTCGAAGCCCCAGATGCGCTGCTCCGGGTCGAGCATGGTGTCGTCGTGCCCGTCCGGTGACTGGAGCTCGATGGACAGGCAGTGCGCGACCACCCGGTCCCCCGGCTTCCAGCCGCGCACCCCGGGGCCGGTGCGCAGCACCACGCCGGCCAGGTCCGAGCCGAGCACGTGGTACGGCTGGTCGTGGCGGGCGGCGTCGGGGTCGCCCGAGCGGGCGTAGCGCTCCAGGAACCGGAACGTGGGCAGCGGCTCGAAGATGGCGCTCCACACGGTGTTGTAGTTGATGGCGCTGGCCATGACCGCGATCAGCGCCTCGCCGGGACCGGGCTGCGGGGTCGGCACCTCCTCCACGCGCAGGGACTTGGCCGGGTCCTTGTCCCGGGTGGCGAGCCCCTCGAACATCGTGGCGTCCTCCTTGAGGATCACCGCCCCGCGGTACGACTCGGGCACCGGGAGGGCCGCGAAGTCCTCGGGCCGGGCATCGTCGGAGAGTACGGCGCTGACTATGGCTTCCACGAGGTCCCCGATTCTGGCGTGAGGAGTGACTGACCGCCGTCTGTGACTGTAGGGACCGGCGGCGAGGGGCCAGAACCCCTAAATTGTGGGCCGCGTTCCCCCACGGGACAGGGGTGCGCGGGCGGTGGTTAGGGGTGCGGCCGGGTACCGGGACCGGCGTGGAGGACGGGGGCGGGGGCATGCGGCGGCCGCGGTACCGCCGGCGGGTGCCGGCCGTACCGCGGCCCTTTCCACGGTCGCCTGGAACCGGGGGATTTATCCTCAGGCGACCGAGCCGGTGATGCGGGTCCCTCCCGCGCCCTCCTCGGTGTCCTTGGAGTCCGTGGCGTCCTTGGCGTCCTCGGCCGGGACGGCGGCCCGCTTGGGCATGAAGGCCAGGGCGAGCAGCGCCGCGACCAGCGAGATGGCCGAGCAGACGTACAGCAGGGTGTGCATGGCGGTCATGAACGCGTCCCGCACCTCTTCGAGCATCGCGGCGTCGCGGAGCTTGGCGGCGACGGCCACGCCGGTGGAGACGCTGCGCCCGGCCGCGTCCGCGATCTGCTGCGGGGTGCCGTCGAGGTCGAGGTTGCCGCGGTAGGCGGAGTTGGCGACGGCGCCGAGCACCGCGACGCCGATGGCGCCACCGACCTGACGGAGCGCCTGCACCACGGCCGAGCCGACGCCGCTGCGCTCCTTGGACAGGGAGTTGAGGGCGGCCGCCATCGAGCGGGTCATGGCCAGGCCCAGGCCGGCGCCGATGACGACGAGCCAGATGGCGACGTAGCCATAGCCGGAGTCGGTCTCGGTGGCGGTGCCCATGAACAGGCCCACGCTCACCAGCAGGAAGCCCAGGGCGGGGACGGTACGCGGGCCGAGCTGCGCAGGCATCTTGTTGATGACGCTGGCCCCGACCAGCAGCCCGCCGATGAGCGGCAGCAGCCGCAGGCCGGTGCCGAGCGCGTCGGTGCCGAGGACCGCCTGGAAGTACTGCGGCAGGGCGAAGATCAGGCCGAACATCGCGAAGCTGACGATGGTGCTGAGGATCGAGCCCCAGACGAAGCCGCGGCCGCGGAAGAGGCCGAGGTCGACCAGCGGGTCCTTGCCCGACGCGGCGACGCGCAGCTCCCACAGGACGAACAGGCCGATGAGGGCGGCGCCGACGAGCAGCGAGACCACCGTCTCGGTGCTGTCCCAGCCCTTCTCGCCCGCCTCGATGGCGCCGTAGGTGAGCGCGGTCAGGCCGGCGCTGGAGAGGACCACGCCGCCCAGGTCGATGGTCACGCGCTCGCTGCTGCGGGACTCGGGCACGAGCTTCGCCACGGCGAGGACGCCGAGCAGCACGAGGGGGACGTTGATGAGGAAGACCGAGCCCCACCAGTAGTGGTCGAGCAGGGCGCCGCCGACGATGGGGCCGAGCGGCAGGCCGAGCATCTGGGAGACGGCGATGACACCGATGGCCTTGGTGCGCTCCGCCTCGGTCTCGAAGAGGTTCAGCAGCACGGAGGTGGACAGCGGTACGAGGAACGCCGCGGCCAGGCCGAGCGTGGCGCGGGCGGCGATGAGCTGTCCGGAGGAGCCGGAGTAGGCGCACAGCAGGGACGCCGCGCCGAACAGCACCAGGGCGGCGACCAGGAACTTCTTGCGGCCGAACTTGTCACCCAGCAGGCCGGCGGGCAGCAGTACCGCGGCCAGGACCAGGGTGAACGCGTCGACGATCCACTGGAGCTGGCTGGTGGAGGCGTTGAGGTCGGCGCTCACCGTGGGGAGCGCCACGTTGAGGATCGTCGCGTCCACGCCGACCGCCAGCAGGCTTAAGCCGATGGCCCCCAGGGCCCACCACTTGCGGCTCTGCTCATCACTCATCACGGCATCCCGTCCTCGTCGTTCGGATCGTCCGCCCGGTCGCCGCCGTTGACGGCGTCCCAGCGTTTCCACATGGGTTCGGCCTCGGAGTCCAGCCAGCTGAACATGCGGTGGGCCTCGCGCATCCGGGCCGCGCGCACCCCGTCCTCGGGGAACAGCCGCAGCCCCTCGGCCGTGATGTCCACGAAGGACGTGAGGCTCTCCAGGCGCCGCTTGAGCACCCCGGACCACGCGTCCTCGGTGATCCGGTAGTACGTGGCCCGCTCACCGGCGCGCGTGACGGCCTGCACCATGCGGGCCTCCGTGAGCAGCCGGAGGGTCGTGGTCAGCGACGCGCGGCTGGCCTGCACCGCCTCGGCTATCTGCGCGGCCGTCTGCTCCGGCGGCTCGCTGACCATCAGCCACGCCATGGTCCGGCCCATGATCGGCGGCCAGCCGGCCTGCTGCATGAACCATGCCGTCACCCGCTCCATCCAGGCGCTGAGCCGCTCCCCGTCGGGATCCTGCGGTGTCCTGGCGTCGTCCGACGACGACATGCTGCAGCACCTCCTGAAGCTCCTAGTGAGCTCTAGTCGTTTCAGTCATCACTGTAACGACTGAACGGGGCAAGGGGAAGCACCCGTTCAGTGCTCCACCCGATCGGGGTGCCCCTCGGACAGTCGTCCCCCTGCGGTCAGTGGCCCGTGGGCACCGCGATCCGCGCCGCCTCGTACTCCTCCTCGCTCAGCGTCGGCCTGCCGGGCAGGTCGAGCGCGGCGGCCGAGGCCAGCGCCGCGCGCACCTCGGGCGCCTGGAAGGCGTCGTCGGCGACGCCCGACAGGGTGTTGACGCGCATCGCGGCCGCGCACACCGCGGCGTCCGCGAGCGCCGCCGTGCCGATCAGGTCGGCCTGGGCGCGCCGCTGCGCCGCGTGCCGGGTCAGGCGCGGGTCGTCGGTGCTGGCGAACACGTCCGGGTAGCAGACGTCCTGGGACGTGCCCAGTGACCACGGGGTGTCGACCACCGCGCCGACGGCCCGCTGCACGGCCTGGGCGGTGCCCGGCCGCAGGCCGTCCGCGGCCAGGGTGCCGCCGAGCGCCGCCGCGCTGAGCGCCGCGGCGCTCATCCCGTGCCCGTAGACGGGGTTGAACGCGGCGACCGCGTCCCCGAGCACCACCAGCCCGTCGGGCCACTGCACGAGCCGGTCGTAGTAGAGGCGCCGGTTGGCGGTGGACCGGGACGCCTGGACGCCCGTGAGCGGCTCGGCGCGCTCGACCAGGTCGGCGATCAGCGGGTGGCGCAGGGTGCGCAGGTAGGCGGTGAAGCCGTCCTCGGTGGTCGGGGGTTCGCCGCCGCGGGTGCCGGAGAGGGTCACCATCCAGCGGCCGTCCTCGATGGGCAGCAGGATGCCGTTGCGCCCCGGTATCCCGGCGCGGTGGTCGGCGTACACGCTGACCAGCGGAAACTTCTTGCGCGCGCCCAGGGGCGCCCGGAACACGCGCGTGGCGTACGCCATGCCGGAGTCGATGACGTCCTCCTGCACCGGCGGCAGGCCGAGCCCGGCGAGCCAGCGCTTGACCGGGGACCCCCGGCCGGTGGCGTCCACCACGAGGTCGGCGTCCAGCACCGACACCGTCCCCTCCCGGCGCGGCTTGTAGGTGACTCCGGTGACGGCCGTCGCGTCGCCCCGCAGGCCGATGACGTCGGTGTCTCCGGTCACCGTGATCCGCGGGTCCGCCATGGCCTGGTCGCGCACGGTCCAGTCCAGCAGGGAGCGGCTGGCGGCGATCATGAACTGGGTCTCGGGGAAGCGCCGCTGCCAGCCGTACGCGGTCAGCGACACCAGGTCCTCGGGCAGCCCGATGCGGTGCGCGCCCGCGTCGAGGAGCCGGTCCGTGGTGCCGGGCAGCAGCGACTCGATGACCCGGGCGCCGCCCGACCACAGCACGTGGGTGTGCCGGGCCTGCGGCACACCGCGGCGGGGGTCCGCGTTGCCGGGCAGCCGGTCCCGGTCGAGCACGGTGACGGCGTCGACGTGGCGGGCCAGTGCGGTGGCGGCCAGCATGCCCGCCATACCCGCGCCCAGGACCACCGCCCGTGTCGTTTCGGACATCGTTCCTCTCACGTTCCTTTCGGGGAAGACGATCGTGCGGGTGGGCGCCGTCAGCCGGCCGTGACGCCGGTGCGGGACCCGGCGACCGCGAGGGCCACCGCGTCCCACCCGGCGGTGAGGTAGAAGTGGTCGCCGGGGAAGGTGCGGAACGTGACCGGTCCGGTGGTCTCCTCCCGCCAGCCGCGCGCCTCCCGCTCCCTGGCCCACGGGTCGCGGTCGCCGAGGAAGACGGAGACGGGGCAGCCCAGCGGGGACGCGGGCTGGTAGCGGTAGCCGTCCACGGCCTTGTAGTCGGCGCGCAGCACGGGCAGGACCATGCCGAGCACGCCCGGGTCGGTCAGCAGGTCGGACGCGGTGCCGCTGAGGTAGCGCAGGTCCGCGACCAGCTCGGCGTCGGTGCGCAGGTGCAGCCGTACGTCACGGTGCAGGGAAGGCGCGCCGCGGCCGGAGACGACCAGCCCGACCGGGGGCGTGTCGCCGGGGCGGCGCAGCCTGCGGGCGGCCTCCCAGGCCACGAGCGCCCCCATGCTGTGCCCGAACAGCAGCACCGGGGTGTCCCCCGCGTGCCGCAGCGCCTCGGCCACCCGGTCCGCGAGGACCAGCAGGTCGTCCACGAGGGGTTCCGAGCGGCGCTCCTGGCGGCCCGGGTACTGGACCGCGAGCACCTCGAACGGCGCGTCGGGCAGCGCCTCGAACGCCCGGGCCAGCGGCTGGAAGAAGGTGGCCGAGCCGCCGGCGTGCGGCAGGCAGACGAGCTGGACGCGGCCGCCGCCGGGCCGGTGCGGGGTGTAGCGCGTCAGCCATGCTCCGGCTCCGCGGTCCCAGGGGGTCATGCCGTGTGTCCGTTTCTGTCGCGGGGGCGGGTGGGGCGAGGAGGGGGCGCCGGCTCCTGGGCCGGCGTCGGGGCGCACCGGGGGTGCGGCCGCGGGGCGCACCGGGGCCGCGGCGTCGGGGCTCACCGGGGGCCGCGCAGCCAGTCGTCGACGGCCTGGGCCGTCTTGGCCGCGTGGTCGGCCTCCAGCATCGAGAAGTGGTCGCCCGGGGCGTCGGCGACGGCGTGCGGCAGGGTCCAGGTCACGCGCCAGCCGTCGTCGGCCGGGTCCGGGGCGCCCTGGGCCGGGAGGGGTTCGGTGGCGCGCACGAGCAGCGTCGGGGTGCCGAGCGCGGGGACGGCGTAGTCGAACCCGGCGTAGCGGGCCCGTGCGGTGATCCACGCCTCTGCGGTGCCGTCCCCGGCCCGTGCCACCAGGTCGGCCCGTTCGACGAGGGCGCGCTGTACGGCGTCGCCCCACCGTTCGCCGCCGAGGCCGTGCTCGCCGCCCCACGCCGGGGTGTCGAGCAGGACGAGGGCCCGGGCCGGGGTGCCGCGCGCCTCCAGCCGGGCGGCGACGACCGCGGCGATGTTGCCGCCGCCGGAGTGCCCGAGCAGGGCGAACGTCCGGCCGGTCGCCGTCCGCACGGCCGCGTCGGCCAGCGCCTGCGCGAGGGCGTCGACCGAGGCCGGCAGGGGTTCGCCCGCCTCGAAGCCCGGCAGCCCGATCGCGGCGACGGCGCGGCTGCCGCGGAAGCCGGAGGCCAGCCGGGCGTAGGTGTAGAAGTTCTGCTGCCACACGAACGAGGGGAAGCACAGCAGCACCGGTTCGTCCGGCCCGTCGCACAGCCAGGCGGTGCGCGGCGCCCGGTCGAGTCCGGCCGCGTCCGTGAACGACGGCCGGAACGCGGCGAGTCCGGCGGTCAGCTCGTGGACCTCGCGCGCCCGGCCCTCGCGGCAGGCCCGCAGGAAGAGCCCGCCGAGTCCTTCCGCCCGGACGCCGGGCACGGCGGACGCGGCGGGCTCGGCCCCCGGGACGCCGTCGGCGAGGTGCTGGGCGAGGTGCGCCGCGAGGCGTTCGCAGCTGGGGTGGTCGAGGACGGCGGTGGCGGGCAGGTCGAGCCCGGTGGCAGCCTGGAGCCGCGTCAGCAGGTCGGCCGCCGGCATCGAGTCCAGCCCCAGTTCGCCGAAGTCGCGGGTGACGGGGACCTCCTCGGGGGAGGTGTGGCCGAGCACCGAGGCGACGTGGCGGCGGACCAGCCCGGTCAGCAGGGCGGTCCTGGCCTCCTCGTCCAGGCCGGGCAGCTCCGCCGCCAGCCGCTCGCGGGCGTTCGGCAGCGCGGTTCCCCCGGGCGGTGCGCCGGTCCCGGTGGCGGCCGGGGCGTGGTGCGGAGCCTGGGCCAGGACGGTGGGCACGAGGTCTCCGGCGTCCGGGTCGGGCGCGCCGGTCAGCCAGAAGCGCCTGCCCTGGAAGGGGTAGGTGGGCAGGTCGGTGCGGCGGGCGCCGCGCCCGGCGAACACCGCCTCCCAGTCGAGCGGCACCCCGTGGGCGTGCAGGGCGGCGACGGCGGTGAGGGCGGTGCGCGTCTCCGGCCGGTCGCGGCGCAGGGTGGGGGCCAGGACGCAGGCGGCGGCGCGGCCGCCCAGGCACTCGCGCGCCATGGCGGTGAGGACGGCGTCGGGCCCGAGCTCGACGTAGGCGGTGACGTGCTCGTCGGCGAGCGCGCGCATCCCGTCGAGGAAGCGGACGGTGCCGCGCACGTGCCGCACCCAGTAGCCGGGGTCGGCGAGTTCGCCGGGGGTGGCCGCCCGCCCGGTGACGTTGGAGATGACGGGAACGGTCGGCGGCCGGTAGGAGAGGCCGGCGGCCACCTCGCGGAAGGCGTCCAGCACGGGTTCCATGCGGGCCGAGTGGAACGCGTGGCCGACGCGCAGCCGCTTCGTCCTGCGGCCGCGCTCCGCCCAGTGCCCGGCGACGCGGGCGGCGGCCTCGGCGTCGCCGGACAGCACGGTGGCGCGGGGCCCGTTGACCGCCGCCAGGGACAACTCGGCCTCCTGTCCGACGAGTTGCGGGGCCAGCTCGTCCGGTGTGACCTGGAGGGCGTACATGGCGCCGCCGGGCGGCAGCGCCTGCATCAGGGCGCCCCGCGCGGTGACCAAGGTGGCCGCGTCGTCCAGGGAGAGCACGCCGGCGACGTGGGCGGCGGAGATCTCCCCCACGGAGTGGCCGATGAGGAACCGGGGGGCGGCGCCCCAGGACTCCCACAGCCGGTGGAGGGCGACCTGCAGGGCGAAGGTGGCGGGCTGCGTGTAGGCGGTGGTGTCGAGCAGGGCGGCCCGCGGGGTGCCGGGCGCGGCGAGGACGACCTCGCGCAGCGGGTGCTCCAGGTGCCGGTCCAGGGCCCGGCACGCCTCGTCGAACGCCGCCGCGAACACCGGGAAGGCGGCGTGCAGGTCGGCGCCCATGCCGGGGCGCTGGGCGCCCTGTCCGGTGAACAGGAAGGCGGGCCGGGTCTCCGCCCGCGCCTCCCCCTCGGTGGCCGCCGGGTCGGGCTCGCCCGCGGCGAGGGCGCGCAGGGCCCGCAGGGCCTCCTCCCGGCCGTCCGCGACGACGACGGCGCGGCGGGGCAGCCGGGCGCGGGTCGTGGCGAGCGAGAAGCCCACGTCGGCGAGGGGGACGCCGGTGCGGCGGGCCAGGTGGTCCGCGAGCCGGGCGGCCTGGGCGCGCAGCGCGTCCTCGGTCTTCCCGGCAAGGGGCAGGGGGGTCTCGGCGGGGCCGGGGCCGGACGGGCCCGGCCCGACCGCGGTGGTCCGCGGGGTCGCCGCGCCCGCGTCGGGGGGCGCGGTCGTGACGGGGGGCGTGGTCGTGACGGGGGGCGTGGTCGTGGCGGACGACGGCTCCGACGCTTCCGCCGGCTCCGGCGCCTCTTCGACGATCACGTGGGCGTTGGTGCCGCTGATGCCGAACGAGGAGATCCCGGCCCGGCGCGGGTGACCGGCGCGGGTCCACGGGACGTCCTCGGTGAGCAGCCGTACGGTGCCGGACGACCAGTCGACGGCCGGGGTGGGCTCGTCCACGTGCAGGGTCCTCGGCAGCCGCCCGGCGCGCATCGCCAGCACCATCTTGACCAGCCCGGCGAGGCCCGCGGCGGGCCCGGCGTGCCCGAAGTTGGACTTCACGGCGCCCAGCCACAGCGGGTGCGCCGGGTCCCGGTCGCGGCCGTAGGTGTCGAACAGGGCGCGGGCCTCGATGGGGTCGCCGAGGCGGGTGCCGGTGCCGTGCGCCTCGACGGCGTCCACCTCGTGGGGGGTGAGGCCGGCGCTGTCCAGCGCGGCGCGGATCACCCGGCGCTGGGCCGCGCCGTTGGGGGCGGTCAGGCCGTTGCTGGCGCCGTCCTGGTTGACGGCGGAGCCGCGGACCAGGGCGAGCACCGGGTGGCCGTGGCGCCGCGCGTCGGACAGCCGTTCCACGACGACGGCGGCGGCGCCCTCGGCCCAGGCGGTGCCGTCGGCGGCGGCCGCGAACGCCTTGGCGCGCCCGTCGCCCGCCATGCCGCGCTGCCGGGTGAACTCCACGAGCAGCGCCGGTGTGGGCATCACCGACACGCCGCCGACGAGCGCGAGCGAGCACTCGCCGGCCCGCAGCGCGTGCGCCGCCTGGTGCAGGGCGACCAGGGAGGAGGAGCAGGCGGTGTCGACGGACACGGCCGGGCCCTCCAGGCCGAGCGTGTACGCGATGCGGCCGGAGGCGACGCTGGTGACGTTGCCGGTCATGGAGTAGCCCTGGACCTCGGCGGGGACGTGGGTGACGTCGGAGCCGTAGGCGGCGTAGGACACGCCGAGGAACACGCCGGTGGGGCTGCCCTTGAGGGACAGCGGGTCCAGGCCGGAGTGTTCGAACGCCTCCCAGGAGACCTCCAGCATCACCCGCTGCTGCGGGTCCATGGCGAGGGCCTCGCGGGGCGAGATGCCGAACAGTTCGGCGTCGAAGCGGGAGACGTCGGCGAGGAACCCGCCCTCGCGCGCGGCGGACGCGGCGGGGCCGCCGCCGGCGGTGCCGAGGAGGGCGTCGAGGTCCCACCCCCGGTCGCCGGGCAGCGGGGACATCATGTCCCGGCCGTCCGCGAGGCGTTCCCACAGCAGGTCCGGCGAGGTGGCGCCGCCGGGGAAGCGGCAGGCCATGCCGACGACGGCCAGGGGTTCCGACGCCGCGGCGACCAGCCGCCGGTTCTGCTCGCGCAGCCGCTCGTTGTCGGTGAGGGCCGCGCGCAGGGCCTCGATGATCTGTTCGGTGGAGGCCATCGGTCACTCCCTCTCTGTGGGGCGCTCGGCGCGCCGTTCCTGATCGGCCGGGGTACGGCGGTGCCGCGTCGCGGGCGGTGGCCGGTTCACGGACCGCTGTTGCCGAGGGCGGCGCGCACCAGGTCCTCGACGTCCATCTCGGCGATCGCCCCGGCGTCCCGGTCCGGGGCGGGCCCGGTGGTGCCGGGTGCCGGGTCCTCGGCGAGTCCCAGCAGGGGGTCGAGCAGCCCGCCGGCGCGCAGCCGGGCCAGCGGGACGGTGGCGAGCAGGGCGCGCACCCGGGCCTCCTCCGGGTCGGGGCCGTCCACGGCCGTGGCGGCCGCGTCGGGGGCGAGCTCCTGGTGCAGGTGGCCGGCGAGTTCCCGGGGCGAGGGGAAGTCGAAGACCAGGGTGCTGGGCAGGGTGAGGCCGGTGGCGGCGCCGAGGCGGTTGCGCAGTTCGACGGCGGTGAGCGAGTCCAGGCCCATGTCCTTGAAGGCCCGTTCGGCGCCGATGGCCTCGGGTCCGGAGGCGCCGAGCACGGCGGCGACGTGGCCGCGCACCAAGTCCTCCAGCAGGAGCCGCTGCTCGTCGGCGGGCAGGGCGGCGAGCCTTGCCTCGAGCGAGCGGGCCTCCACGGCGGCGGTCCCGGCCCGGGCGGCCTGGCGGGGTGCCGGGCGCCGGGCGCCGCCGAGCAGTCCGCGCAGCATCGCGGGGCCGGGGCCCGTGGACGTGCCCGCCCGCAGCGCGGGGACGTCGAGCCGGGTGGGCACGAGCAGGGCCTCGCCCGCGCCGAGGGCGGCGTCGAAGAGGCGCATGCCGTGGGCGGCGTCGATGGGCAGCACCCCGGAGCGGGTCATCCGCTCCACGTGGGAGTCGTCCATCCGGCCGGTGAGTTCGCTGGTCTCGGCCCAGTAGCCCCAGGCCAGGGAGGCGGCGGGCAGACCGGCGGCGCGGCGGTGGTGGGCGAGGGCGTCCAGGAAGGTGTTGGCGGCGGCGTAGTTGGCCTGGCCGGGGTTGCCGAGGACGCCGGCGCCCGCGGAGTACAGGACGAACGCGGTGAGGTCCGACTCCCGGGTGAGCTCGTGCAGGTGCAGCGCGGCGTCGGCCTTGGGCCGCAGCACCTCGTCGAGCCGTTGCGGGGTGAGGGAGCCGAGGACGCCGTCGGCGGTGGTGCCCGCGGCGTGCACCACGGCGGTCAGCGGGCGGTCCCCGGGTACGGAGGCCAGCAGCGCGGACAGCGCGTCGCGGTCGGCGGTGTCGCAGGCGGCGACGGTGACGGTGCGCGCGCCGAGCGCGAGCAGGTCCTCGCGCAGGCCGTCGGCGCCGGGCGCCTGCGGGCCGCGGCGGCCCGCCAGCAGCAGGTGCCGCACGCCGTGGGCGGTGACCAGGTGCCTGGCGAGGATGCCGCCGAGGGTGCCGGTGCCGCCGGTGACGAGCACGGTCCCGTCGGGGTCCGGGGGCCTGGGGACGGTGAGGACGAGCTTGCCGGTGTGCCGGGCCTGGCTCATGAACCGGAACGCCTCGGGGGCGCGCCGGACGTCCCAGGTGCGCACCGGCAGCGGCCGCAGCACGCGCCGTTCGAAGAGCCGGACGAGGGTGGCGAGGATCTCGGCGATGCGGTCGGCGCCGGCGTCGATGAGGTCGTAGGGGCGGTAGGTGACGCCGGGGTGCCGCTCGGCGACCTCGCGCGGGTCGCGCTGGTCGGTCTTGCCCATCTCCAGGAACCGGCCGCCGCGCGGCAGCAGCCGCAGGGAAGCGTCGGTGAAGTCGTGGGCGAGGGAGTTCAGCACCACGTCGACGCCGCGCCCCCCGGTGGCGGCGCGGAACGTGCCCTCGAAGTCGAGGGTCCTGGAGGAGGCGATGTGGCCGGAGTCGAAGCCCATCCGGCGCAGGGTGTCCCACTTGCCCTCGCTGGCGGTGGCGTAGACCTCGGCGCCCCAGTAGCGGGCGAGCTGCACGGCGGCCATGCCGACGCCGCCGGTCGCGGCGTGGACGAGCACGGTCTCGTCCTCGCGCAGCCCGCCGAGGTCGGCGAGGCCGAACCAGGCGGTGAGGAACGCGGCGGGCACGGCGGCGGCCTGCTCGAAGCTCCAGCCGCGCGGGACGCGGGTGACCAGGCGCCGGTCCACGACGGAAACGGGCCCGAACGGGTCGGGCAGCAGGCCCATCACGCGGTCGCCGACGGCGACGCCGGTGACGCCGGGGCCGACCTCGGTGACGACGCCGGCGCCCTCGCTGCCCAGGCGTTCCTGGGAGGGCACCATGCCGAGGCCCACCAGTACGTCGCGGAAGTTGAGGCCGGCGGCGCGCACGGAGACCCGGACCTGGTTGTCCCCGAGGGGCGCCAGCGCCTCCGGATGGGGCAGCAGCGCGAGCTGGTCCAGGTCGCCGGGGCCGGTGGTGTCCAGGCGCCAGGCGGCCTCGCCGGGCGGGGGCACGAGGAAGGAGGCGGCGGGGGTCCTGGCAAGGCGGGGGACGCGGGCGGCGCCCAGGCGCAGGGCGAGCTGGGTCTCCTGCGCGGCGAGCGCGGCCCGGACGGCGGCCGCGGTGCGGGCCCGGGACTCGTCGCGCCCGTCGAGGTCGACGAGGAAGAACCGGCCGGGGTGCTCCATCTGCGCGGAGCGCAGCAGGCCCCACACGGCGGCGTGCGCCAGGTCCTCGACGTCCTCGCCGGGCCCCGCGGCCACGGCGCGGCGGGTGACGACGGCGAGCACGCTGCCGTGCAGCCGGTCCTCGGCCAGCCACTGCTGGGCGGCGCGCAGCACGCCCTCGGCGGCGCGGCGGACGGCGGCGGGCAGTCCCTCCGCGGAGACGGCGGCGGGGTCCGGCACGCAGGACAGCAGCGCCACCTCGGGGGCGGGCGTGCCGGACGCGACGGCGGCGGCGAGTGCGGCGGGGTCGTGGTGGGCACCGCCGAACACCCCGGCGCCGCGCAGGGCGGGCACCAGGCCGTGGCCGTCGGCACCGAGCACGGCCCAGCGGGCGCCGGACGGGGCGGCGGCGTCGACGGGCAGCGGTGCCCAGTCGACGTGGAACAGCGTGTCGCGCAGGTCGTCGCCCGCGCCCTCGCCGCCGGCGGGCAGGGGACGGAACACCAGGCGCCCGACGGTGGCCACGGGGGCGCCCTCGGCGTCGGCGACGGTGACGGTGACCGCGTCGTTCCCGGCGGCGCGCACCCGTACGCGGACGGCGGTGGGGCCGACGGCGTGCAGGGCGACGTCGTGCCAGGAGAACGGCAGGTGGGTGCCCTCACCGAGGAAGCCGCCGAAGCCGATGGCGTGCAGGGCGGCGTCCAGCAGGGCCGGGTGCACGCCGAACCGGGCGGCGTCCTGGTGCAGTTCGGGCGGGAGCGCGGCCTCCGCCCAGACGGTGTCGCCGAGCCGCCAGGCCGAGCGCAGCCCCTGGAAGGCGGGGCCGAACCGGTAGGCGCCGCCCTCGACCGGCTCGTACATCCCCGCGGTGTCCAGGCGCTCCGCGCCGGGCGGGGGCCACGCGGTGAGCGCCTCGCCGTCGGCGGGCCCGGGCGGGGTGAGCAGCGCGGTGGCGTGCCGGGTCCAGGGGTCGCCGTCGGCGGCGTCGCCGGGGCGGGCGTGCACGGTGAGGGCGCGCCGTCCGGCGCCGTCGGGGGCGTCCACCTCCACCTGGAGGTGCACGGTGCCGCGTGCGGGCACGGTGAGGGGGCTCTCCAGGGTCATCTCGGCGAGACCGCCGCAGCCGGTGCGCGCGGCGGCTTCCAGGGCGAGTTCCGCGAACGCGGTGCCGGGCACCAGGGCGGTCCCGCCGACGGCGTGGTCGGCGAGCCAGGGGTGGGTCTTCAGCGACAGCCGCCCGGTGAGCAGCAGCCGGTCGCCCTCGGCGAGCCGTACGGCGGCGCCGAGCAGGGGGTGGCCCGCGGCGCTGAGGCCGAGGTCCCCGGCGTCGCCCGCGTTGCGGTACTCGGCCTCCAGCCAGTAGTGGCGCCGCTGGAACGGGTAGGTGGGCAGGTCCAGGACGCGCCGGGCGCCGGTGCCGGCGAACACGGCGTCCCAGTCGACGGGCAGTCCGCGTACGTGGCCCTCGGCGAGCGAGGTGAGGAAGCGCTGCGGGCCGCCCTCGTCGCGGCGCAGCGAGCCGAGCGCGACGGCGTCGGTGCCCGCGTCGTCGAAGATCTCCTGCAGGCCGACGGCGAGCACCGGGTGGGCGCTGCACTCGACGAAGAACCGGATGCCGCCCGCCAGCAGGCCGCGCACGGTCTCCTCGAAGCGCACGGTCTGCCGCAGGTTGGTGTACCAGTACCCGGCGTCCAGCCCGGCCGTGTCGAGCGGGCCGGCGGTGACGGTGGAGTGGAAGGGGATGTCGCCGCCGCGCGGCCGGATGTCGTGCAGGGCGGTGAGGACCTCGTCGCGCACGGCCTCGACGTGGGCGGAGTGGGAGGCGTAGTCCACGGCGATGCGGCGGGCCCGCACGCCGTCCGCCTCGCAGGCGGCCAGCAGTTCGTCGAGGGCTTCGGGGTCGCCCGAGACCACGGTCGACGACGGCCCGTTGGCGGAGGCGATCCCGACGCGGCCCTCCCAGCGGGCCAGGCGCTCGGCGACGCGCTCAGCGGGCAGCGGCAGCGACACCATGCCGCCCCGTCCGGACAGGCCCCCGGCGATGGCGCGGGCGCGCAGGGCCACCACCCGGGCCCCGTCCTCCAGGGACAGCGCGCCGGCGACGACGGCGGCGGCGATCTCGCCCTGGCTGTGCCCGATGACGGCGGCGGGCTCCACCCCGGCGGAGCGCCACAGCGCGGCGAGGGACACCATGACGGCCCACAGCGCGGACTGGACGACCACCACGTCGTCCAGCGGGGCGGCGCCCTCGCCGCCGCGGACGGCGTCGATCACCGAGCAGCCGGTCCACGGCCGCAGGGCGGCGTCGCAGGCGGTGAGCCGCTGCGCGAACACCGGGGAGGACTCCAGCAGTTCGGCGGCCATGCCCTGCCACTGGGAGCCCTGGCCGGGGAAGACGAACGCGACGCGGGCGGCGCCGGGCCGCGCGGTGCCGGTCACCACCCCGGCGGCGGGCTCGCCGCGGCGAAGGGCGTCCAGGCCGGCGAGGGCGGTGGGGCGGTCACCCGCGAGCACCACGGCGCGGTGTTCGAGGGCGGCGCGCCCGGTGGCCAGGGACCAGCCGATGTCGGTGGCGGGCACCTCGCCGCGCCGCTCCACGAAGGCGGCCAGGCGCTCGGCCTGCGCGGCGAGCGCGGGCTGCGACCGGGCGGACAGGACCCAGGGCACGACGGGCAGGGCGAGCGGGGCGGGGGTGGAGGTGCGGGCGGGGGTCCCGGTCGGGGTGCCGTTCCCGCCGCTGCCGGCCGCGTGAGCCTCCCGGGGACTCCCGGCGGGCTCGGCCCCCTCGGCAGGCTCCGGGGCCTCCTCCACGATCACGTGGGCGTTGGTGCCGCTGATGCCGAACGCGGACACGCCGGCGCGGCGCGGGCGGCCCTCGCGCTTCCACGCCACGGGCTCGGTGAGCAGCGCGACCGCGCCGGTGGACCAGTCGATGTGCGTGGAGGGGCGGTCCACGTGGAGGGTCCGCGGGAGCAGCTCGTTGCGCAGCGCCAGGACCATCTTCATGACCCCGGCCGCGCCGGCCGCGTGCGCGGTGTGCCCGAAGTTGGACTTGACCGAGCCCAGCCACAGGGGGCGGGCCGGGTCCCGGTCCCTGCCGTAGGTGGCGAGCAGGGCGCGGGCCTCGATGGGGTCGCCGAGGGTGGTGCCGGTGCCGTGCGCCTCGACCGCGTCCACGTCGGCGGTCGTCAGCCGGGCGTCGGCGAGGGCGTCGCGCACGACCCGCTCCTGGGAGGGGCCGTTGGGGGCGGTGAGGCCGTTGCTGGCGCCGTCCTGGTTGACGGCGGTGCCGCGGATCAGGGCGAGCACCGGGTGGCCGTTGCGGCGTGCGTCCGACAGGCGTTCCAGCAGCAGCAGCCCGGCGCCCTCGGAGGGCCCGAAGCCGTCGGCGGCGTCGGCGAACGCCTTGCAGCGGCCGTCGGGCGCCAGGGCGCGCTGCCTGCTGAACGCGATGAACCCCTGCGGCGTCGGCATCAGCGCGACGCCCCCGGCGAGCGCCATGGCGCACTCGCCCTGCCGCAGCGACCGCACCGCAAGGTGCAGCGCGACCAGGGACGACGAGCACGCCGTGTCGACGGTGAGCGCGGGCCCCTCCATGCCGAAGGAGTAGGCGACCCGGCCGGAGATGACGCTGGCGAACGAGCCGACGCCGGTGTACCCCTCCAGGCCCTCGGGCACGTACTGGTGCCCGGTGACGTAGTCGACGGTGGCGGCGCCCACGAAGACCCCGGTACGGCTGCCCCGGACGGAGCGCGGGTCGATGCCCGCCCGTTCGAACAGCTCCCACGAGGTCTCCAGCAGCAGCCGCTGCTGCGGGTCCATGATCAGCGCCTCGCGGGCGTTGATGCCGAAGAAGTCGGCATCGAACTCGCCCGCCTCGTGCAGGAACCCGCTCTCGCGCACGTAGTTGCGGCCCTCGGCGTCCGGGTCCGGGTCGTACAGGGCCTCCAGGTCCCAGCCCCGGTTGTCGGGGAACGGGGAGATGGCGTCGCCGCCGGCCGCCAGCAGCTCCCACAGGGCCTCCGGGGTGTCGGCGGAGCCGGGGTAGCGGCAGGCCATGCTGACCACGGCGACCGGCTCGGGCTCCTCCAGCTCCTGGATGCGGCGGCGCGCCCTGCGCAGGTCGGCGGTGGCCCGCTTCAGGTAGTCCCGCAGCTTGTCTTCGCTGTTCATCGGCTGTCACACCCATCCATGGCCGGGTTCCTCGGGTCGCTGTGTCGGGGGCGGGCCGTGGTCACGGCGTGTCCAGTTCGTCGTCGAGCAGCGCGAACAGCTCGCTGTCGGTGGCGTCGTCCAGTTCCTCGTCGCCGTCGTCGGCCGGCCGGGCCGCGCCGGACCACCCGGCCAGCAGGGCCTGGAGCCGTTCCCTGACCCGGGCGCGGGTGGCGGTGTCGCCGTCGGGGACGGCGGCCAGGGCCTCCTCCAGCCGGTCGAGTTCGGCCAGCGCGGGCGGTGCCGCGGTCGCGGACTCGGGGGCGAGCAGGTCGAGCAGGAGGGCGGCGGTGGCGTTCAGCGTGGGGTGGTCGAAGACCAGGGTGGCGGGCAGGGTGAGGCCGGTGGCCGCGCCGAGCCGGTTGCGCAGCTCCAGCGCGGTCAGCGAGTCGAAGCCGATCTCCTTGAACGGACGGTCGGGTTCGATGGCCTCCGGGGTGCCGTGGCCGAGGACCGACGCCACGTGGGCGCGGGTCAGCTCGACCAGCCGGTGCGTCTGCTCGTCCCGGGTGAGCCCGGCGAGCCGGGCCGCCCAGTCGGGCTCCTGCGACGCGGCGCCGGACGCGGCGGCGGCCCGCTTGCCGGGGGCCGCCTTCACCAGGCCGCGCAGCATCCCGGACAGGGTGCCCTCGGCGGCGCGCGAGCGCAGCGCCGCCGTGTCCAGCAGCACGGGCACCAGCAGGGCGTCGTCGGTGCCCGACGCGGCGTCGAACAGGGCGGTGCCCTCGTCGGGGGACAGCGGCAGGATGCCGGCGCGGGCGAACCTGGCCGTGTCCGCGCCGCCCGCCATGTCGCTCGTCCCCGCCCACAGGCCCCAGGCCAGGGACCGGCCGGCGAGGCCCGCCGCCCGGCGGTGCGCGGCGAGGGCGTCGAGGAAGGCGTTGGCGGCCGCGTAGTTCGGCTGGGCGAGGCTGCCGAGCACACCGGACGCCGAGGAGAACAGCTCGAACGCCGCCAGGTCCGAATCCCGGGTCAGCTCGTGCAGGTTGAGGGCCGCCGTCACCTTGGGCGTGAACACGTGCTCCACGTCCTGCGGCGTCAGGGCCTCCAGGGGCCGGTCGGCGAGCGTCCCGGCGGCGTGCAGCACGGCCGTCAGCGGCCGGTCGGCCGGTACGGAGGCCAGCACCCGGGCCAGCGCCTCCCGGTCGGCGGCGTCGCACGCCTCCACGGACACCGACGCACCCAGCGACGACAGTTCGCGCTCCAGTCCCTCGACGCCGTCCGCGGCGCGGCCCCGGCGGCTCAGCAGCAGCAGGTGGCGCACACCGTGCTGCTTGACCAGGTGACGGGCGAGCACCCGGCCGAGCGCGCCGGTGCCGCCGGTGATCAGCACGGTGCCGTCGGGGTCCCAGGCGGCCGGGGCCGCGGCGGGCGCCGGGGACGCCGGGCGGATCCTGGGCACCAGGACCACACCCGCGCGCAGGGCCATCTCGGGCTCACCGGAGGCGACGACGGCGGGCACGGCGTCCGGGAGCACGGCGAGCGAACCGTCGTCCCCGTCCAGGTCCAGCAGCCCGAACCGGCCCGGGTGGGCGGCCATCGCGGAGCGCACCAGTCCCCACGCGGCGGAGTGGGCCAGGTCGCCGGCGCCGCCCCCGGGACCGGCCGCGACCGCGTCCCTGGTCACCACCAGCAGCCGTCCCCCGGCGAACCGCTCGTCGGCGAGCCAGCGCTGCACGACCGCCAGCAGGTCGGTGACCGCGTCCAGGGCGTGCCGCGCCAGGGCGCCGTCGTCCGGGGGCACCGGGCCGCCGTGGGAGACGACGGTCAGCTCGGGCAGCGGCAGGCCCGCGTCCACGGCCTCGGCCAGCGCGTCCAGGTCTTCGTACGTCTGCGGGTAGGCGCCCGCCTCCTCCAGCACGTCGGCCACCCCGACCGGGTCGGCGCCCAGCACCACCCAGTCGGCGGTCTGTCCGGGCGCGGGCACCGGCGACCACTCCACCCGGTACAGCGCGTCCCGGACGCCGTCCGCGGCCCGCCGCAGCTCCTCGGGGGCGACCGCGCGCGCGGCCACCGCCGCCACCGTGCCGACCGGACGGCCCGACGCGTCGCCGAGGGTCACCGTGACGGCCCCGTCGTCCGCGGGCCGTACGTGCACCCGCAGCTCGGTGGCCCCCACGGCACGCAGCGACAGGCCCGACCAGTCGGTCCACAGCACCCCGGCGCGCTCCTCGAGCCGGGCCGGCTGCAGCGCGGCGTCGAGCAGCGCCGGATGGAGCCCGTACCCGGCGGCCCGCCTCTCCTGGTCCTCGGGCAGGGCCACTTCGGCGTACGTCTCCCGGCCGTGCCGCCACACCGCGCGCAGCCCGTGGAACGCGGGTCCGTAGCCCTGCCCGGCGTCGGCCATCCGCTGGTGGAAGTTGGCGACGCTCACCGGCTGGGCCCCCGAGGGCGGCCACTGCGCGAGCCGTTCGAGGGGCCCGGAGGCGTCGTCGTCGGCCCCTCCGGGAACCAGCCGGGCGGTGGCGTGGCGCACCCATGGCGCCGCCTCCTCCGACGTCTCCGGCCGTGCGTGGACGGCCAGTTCACGCGCGCCGTCCTCGCCGGGCGCGCCCACGGACAGCTGGAGCTGTACCCCGCCGGCCTCCGGCACCACCAGCGGCGCCTCCACGGTCAGGCTCTCGACCACTTCGGCCCCGGCCCGCTCACCGGCGTGCAGGGCCAGCTCCGCGAAGGCGGCTCCCGCGAGCACCGGCGTGCCCTGGACGACGTGGTCGGCCAGCCACGGGTGGGCGTGCAGCGACAGCCGTCCGGTCAGCAGCAGTTGGTCACCGCCCGCCACCTCGACGGCCGCGCCCAGCAGCGGGTGCCCCGCGTCGGCGAGCCCGAGCCCGGCCGGGTCACCGGAACCGCCGGGGCCGGACTCCAGCCAGTACCGCTGCCGTTGGAAGGCGTAGGTGGGCAGGTCGAGCCGGTGGTCGGCACCGGTGCCGGCGAACAGGGCGGTCCAGTCGACGGGGAGGCCACGGACGTAGCCCTCGGCGAGGGAGGTCAGGAACCGCTCGGGCCCGCCCTCGTCGCGGCGCAAGGTGCCCAGCGCAACCGCGGCCTGGGCGTCCGTGTGGTCCTCGAAGGTCTCCTGCATACCGACGGTCAGCACGGGGTGGGGACTGCACTCCACGAAATAGCCGAAGCCATCGGTGAGAAGCTCACGGACGGTGGCGTCGAAACGCACCTCCTGACGGAGGTTGGTCACCCAGTACGTGGCGTCCAGACCACTGGTGTCGATCACCGCACCGGTCACCGTCGAGTAGAACGGCACCTGCGCGGGGCCCGGTTCGATGTTCTTGAGGGCCTCGACGACCTGGTCCCGGATGGACTCCACCTGGGCGGAGTGGGAGGCGTAGTCCACGGCGATACGACGCGCTCGTATCCCCTCGGCCTCGCAGGCGGCCGTCAGCTCGTCCAGAGCCTCCGGCTCACCCGAAACGACGGTGGACGTGGGCCCGTTGATGGAGGCGATCGATATGCGCTCGCCCCACCGCGCTATCAGCTCCCGCACCCGGTCCGCGCTCACGGCGACGGAGACCATGCCGCCGTTGCCGGACAGGCTCTCCGCGATCGCCTGCGCGCGCAGGACCACGACCCGGGCACCGTCCTCGACGGACAGCCCACCGGCCACCACAGCGGCGGCGATCTCACCCTGCGAGTGACCGATCACCGCACCCGGCTCCACACCGACCGAACGCCACACCGCCGCGAGCGAGACCATCACCGCCCACAACGACGCCTGCACCACCACCACATCGTCCAGCGAGGCAGCCGACGGCAAGCCGCGCACGACATCGGTCACCGACCAGTCCACCAACGCCGACAGCGCAGCGTCACACTCCGCGAGCCGCTCCCGGAACACCGGCGACGACTCCCACAACCCCGCCCCCATCCCGAGCCACTGCGACCCCTGACCCGGGAACACGAACACCACCCGGGGCGCGCCCGGGAGGACCGCGCCCGTCACCGCGTCGGCCGTGGGGACGCCCTCGCCGAGGGCGGTGAGGGCGGTGTGGGTGGTCTCCGCGTCGGTCGCCAGCAGCACCGCGCGGTGGTCGAGGGCGCCCCGGGAGAGCGCCAGGGATGCGCCGACGTCGAGCGGCGAGGTGCCGGGGTGGTCGTCCAGGTACGAGGTGAGGCGGGCGGCCTGGGCGTGCAGGGCCGTCGCCGTCCGGCCGGACAGCGGCCAGGGGACGGCACCGCCCACCAGACCGGTGGGGCGTGCCGAGGACGGGGTTCCCTCGTCGGGCCCGGCGGTGTCGGGGGTCCCCGCGTCCTCGGGGGCCTCCTCCAGGACGAGGTGGGCGTTGGTGCCGCTGATGCCGAACGCGGAGACCGCGGCGCGGCGCGGCCGCCCTCCGGGGGTGTCCCACGGGCGGGCCTCGGTCAGCAGCCGTACCGTTCCCGCGGACCAGTCGACCTGCGGGGTCGGGGCGTCCACGTGCAGGGTGCGGGGCAAGGAGCGGTGCCGCAGTGCCTCGACCATCTTGATCACGCCGGCGACGCCCGCGGCGGCCTGGGTGTGGCCGATGTTGGACTTCACCGAGCCCAGCCACAGCGGGTGGTCCGCGGGGCGGTCCTTGCCGTAGACGGCGATGAGGGCCTGGGCCTCGATGGGGTCGCCGAGGGTGGTGCCGGTGCCGTGGGCCTCGACGGCGTCCACGTCGGCCGGGGTGAGCCGGGCGTTGGCGAGGGCCGCTTCGATGACGCGTCGCTGGGCGGGGCCGTTGGGGGCGGTGAGGCCGTTGCTGGCACCGTCCTGGTTGACCGCCGAGCCGCGGATGACGGCCAGGACGCGGTGGCCGTTGCGCCGGGCGTCGCTCAGCCGTTCCAGGAGGACCAGGCCGGCGCCCTCGGAGAAGCCGGTGCCGTCGGCCGCTTCGGCGAAGGCCTTGCAGCGGGCGTCCGCGGCCAGGATCTGCTGCCTGCTGAACTCGACGAACTCCATCGGGCTCGGCATGACCATCGCCCCTCCCGCCAGGGCCAGGCCGGTCTCGCCGGACCGCAGCGACTGCACCGCCCAGTGGAGCGCCACCAGGGAGGAGGAGCACGCCGTGTCGATGGTCACGGCGGGCCCTTCGAGGCCGAACGTGTAGGCGACCCGCCCGGAGACGACGCTGTTGGCCGACCCCGTCATGGTGTAGCCCTCGAGGCCGTCCGGGATCTGCTCCACGTCGGCGCCGTAGCCGGTGTAGGAGGCGCCGACGAACACGCCGGTGTCGGTGCCGTCGAGCGAGGACGGGTCGATGCCCGCCCGTTCGAACGCCTCGTAGGCACACTCCAGGACCAGCCGCTGCTGCGGGTCCATCGCCAGGGCCTCGCGCGGGGAGATGCCGAACAGTTGGGCGTCGAACGCGGCGGCCCCGGTCACGAAGCCGCCCTCGGGCGCCAGTTCCCTGCCCTCCGGGTCGGTCAGCCGCAGGCCGTCCAGGTCCCAGCCGCGGTCGGCGGGGAAGCCGGAGATGGCGTCACCGCCGCCGTCGACGAGCCGCCACAGTCCCTCGGGGGAGTCCGCGTCGCCGGGGTAGCGGCAGGCCATGCCGACGACGGCGACCGGCTCGTGGTCCCGTTCCTCGACCGAGCGCAGGCGGCGCTGCGTGCGGCGCAGGTCGGTCATGACCTTGTTGAGGTACTCCCGGAGTTTCTTCTCGTCGGTGGTCATGTCGGCTAGGCCCCCAGTTCGCGGTCGATGAGGTCGAACATCTCGTCGTTGCTGACGGTGGAGAACTCGGTGTCCCCGGAGTCCTCTCCGGGTGCCGTCGCGGGGGCGTCTCCGCTCACCGTCCACAGCAGCCGTTCCAGGCGTCTGGCCATGCGGGCCCGTGCCTCCCCGTCGGCCGGCGCTGCGGCGAGCGCGGCCTCCAGGCGTTCCAGTTCGGCGAAGCCGGGCGGGGCGCCGTCGGCGTCCGTCAGGCCCATCTCCTCCCGCAGGTGACGGGCCACCGCCTCCGGGGTCGGGTGGTCGAAGACGAGCGTGGCCGGCAGGGCGACACCGGTGGCGGCGCCGACCCGGTTGCGCAGTTCCACGGCCATCAGCGAGTCGAACCCGAGGTCGCGGAAGGGCCGGTCGGGTGCGACGGCGTCGCGCGCGTTGCCGGTGAGGGTGACGTGGCCCATGACGACGCCCGCGTGGGAGCGGACCAGTTCGAGCAGCTCGCGCTCCTGCTCGGCCCGGGGGACCCCGGCGAGCCTGGTCCGCAGTCCGCCGGCCGCCTCGCCGGCCGTGGCCGGGTCCTCGTCGGCGTCGCCGCCGCGGGCCAGCGCCCGCACGGCCTCGGGGATCTCGGCGAACAGGGCGGTGGGCCGCTTGGCGTGGAAGACCGGGGCGAAGCGGTCCCAGCGCAGGTCGATGAGGACCGACGTGGTCTCGTCGCGGTCGAGGACGCGTTCGAGGGCGGCGGAGGCGGGTTCCGGCTCCATCTCGTGGATGCCCTCCAGACGGCCGCGGGCGCCGACGTCCCCGGCCGCCATGCCGGTGCCGGCCCAGGTGCCCCAGGCCACGGAGGTGGCGGGCAGCCCTTCGGCGCGGCGCCGCTCGGCGAGCGCGTCGAGGAAGGCGTTGCCGGGCGCGTAGTTGCCGAGGGCCGGGAGGCCGAAGGTGGCGCCGAACGACGAGCAGAGCACGAACGCGGACAGCTCCGCGTCCCGGGTCAGCTCGTCCAGGTGCAGCGCGCCCTGCGCCTTCACCCGCAGTACGCGTTCCATCCGCTCCGGGTCCAGCGAGTCGATCACCCCGTCGTCCAGTACGGCGGCGGCGTGGACGACGGCGGTCAGCGGCTGGTCGGCGGGGACGGCCGCGAGTACGGCGGCGAGCGCGTCCCGGTCGGAGACGTCGCAGGCCACCAGGGACACCTTCGCCCCGGCCGCCGTCAGCTCCTCCTCCAGTTCGGTGGCGCCGGGCGCCTCGGGGCCGCTCCGGCTGACCAGCACCAGGTGCTCGGCGCCCGCCCGCGCCAGACGGCGCGCCAGATGACCGCCGATGCCGCCGGTACCCCCGGTGACCAGGACGCTGCCGCGCGGCCGCCACGCACGCACCGCGGGCACCCCGGTGGCGGGCGCCCGCACCAGACGGCGGACGTAGACGCCGTGGCCGTCCCCGCGCACGGCGAGGTGGTCCTCGTCGGCGGGCCCGGCGAGCGCGGCCGCCAGCCGGGCGACCTCGGTGTCACCGGCGTCCCCGGGCAGGTCGACCAAACCGCCCCACAGCAGCGGGTGTTCCAGCGCGGCGACCCGGCCGAGGCCCCAGACCTGGGCCTGCGCCGGACGGGTCAGCGGGTCGGACGCGCCGGTGGACACCGCACCCCGCGTCGCGCACCACAGCCGGGGCGGTACGGGCATCCCCTCCCCCACCTCGACCATCGCCTGCACCAGCGCGACGGTCGCGGCCAGACCCGCGGGCACGGACGGATGGGCGGGGTGCGGGGCGTCGTCCAGCGCGAGCAGGGACAGCACGCCGCCCGGGGCCACCTCGCCTTCGGCCCCATCGCTCCGGCCTCCGGCGAACGCCTGGCGCAGCGCCTCCGCGCACCGCCCGCGATCGGTGCTCCCCCCGTCCACGACCAGCCGCGTCACGAGGGCGCCCGACTGCTCCAGGGCGCGTACGGACCCGGCGGCCCAGGGGTCGTCCGCGTACGATTCGGGAACGACGACGATCCAGCGCCCCCGCGGTCCCGGGCCGGCCGGGAAGCGGGCGGGCCGCCACACCACCCGGTAGCGCCACCCGTCGGCCTGCGCCTCCTCCTGCCGTCGACCGCGCCAGGACGACAGGGCCGGCAGCAGTCCGCTGAACGGCTCGTCGGCGGGTACGCCCAGCTCGGCGGTCAGCGTCTCCAGGTCCCCGGCGTCCACGGCGGCCCAGAACCCGGCGTCCGCGCCGTCCGACTCCCCCGCACCCTGCCGGAACGCCGTCCCCGGGGGCTCCTCCAGCCAGTAGCGCTGCCGCTGGAAGGCGTAGGTGGGGAGTTCCACGCGCCGGGCGCCGGTGCCGGCGAACAGGGCGGTCCAGTCGACGGTGAGCCCGCGGACGTAGCCCTCGGCGAGGGAGGTCAGGAACCGCTCGGGCCCGCCCTCGTCGCGGCGCAAGGTGCCGAGTGCGACGGCGGCTTGGGCGTCGGCGTGGTCCTCGAAGGTCTCCTGCATGCCGACGGTCAGGACGGGGTGGGGGCTGCACTCCACGAAGTAGCCGAAGCCGTCGGTGAGAAGCTCGCGGACGGTGGCGTCGAAACGCACCTCCTGACGGAGGTTGGTCACCCAGTACGTGGCGTCCAGACCGCTGGTGTCGATCACCGCACCGGTCACCGTCGAGTAGAACGGCACCTGCGCGGGGCCGGGTTCGATGTTCTTGAGGGCCTCGACGACCTGGTCCCGGATGGACTCCACCTGGGCGGAGTGGGAGGCGTAGTCCACGGCGATCCGACGCGCTCGTATCCCGTCGGCCTCGCAGGCGGCCGTCAGCTCGTCCAGAGCCTCCGGCTCACCCGAAACGACGGTGGACGTGGGCCCGTTGATGGAGGCGATCGATATTCGCTCACCCCACCGGTCGATCAACTCGCGTACCTGGTTCGCGCTTACGGCTAGGGAGACCATGCCGCCGTTCCCGGACAGACTTTCCGCGATCGCCTGCGCCCTCAGCACGACGACCTGAGCACCGTCCTGGACCGACAGCCCTCCCGCCACTACAGCGGCGGCGATCTCACCTTGCGAGTGACCGATCACCGCACCCGGCTCGACGCCGACCGAACGCCACACCGCCGCGAGCGAGACCATCACCGCCCACAACGACGCCTGCACCACGACCACATCGTCCAGGGAGGCAGCCGTGGGCAGACCCCGCACGACATCAACCACCGACCAGTCCACCAACGCGGACAGCGCAGCGTCACACTCGGTGAGCCGCTCCCGGAACACCGGCGACGACTCCCACAGCCCCGCCCCCATCCCGAGCCACTGCGACCCCTGACCCGGGAACACGAACACGACTCGGCCCGGCTCGCCGGACACCGTTCCCGCCACCACACCGGGCGACGGCACGCCCTCCGCCACCGCCCGCAACGCCTCCACAGCGGCATCCCGGTCGTCCGCCAGGACCACCGCCCGGTGCTCCAGAGCCGACCGCGTCTCCACCAGCGACCGAGCCACGTCGGCGACCGTCAGAGCAGGACGCTCCCCGACGAACCCCGCGAGCCGCCCCGCCTGGGCACGCAACGCCGTTTCCGACCGCCCCGACACGACCCACGGCAGCGCACCCGAGGTGAGGCGCGGGTCGCCGGGGGGCTCCTCCGCGGCCTCCGACTCCGGTGCCTCCTCCAGGATCACGTGCGCGTTCGTGCCGCTGATGCCGAACGCGGACACGCCCGCCCTGCGGGGGCGGTCGGGGTGGCCGGTCCAGTCGACGGGTTCGGTGAGCAGGCGGACCGCGCCGGACGACCAGTCCACGTGGGGGGTGGGGGCGTCCACGTGGAGGGTCCTGGGCAGGACGCCGTGGCGCAGCGCCTCCACCATCTTGATCACCCCGGCCACGCCCGCCGCGGGGCCGGAGTGGCCGAGGTTGGACTTGAGGGAGCCGAGCCACAGGGGCCGGTCCGGGGGGCGCTCCCTGCCGTAGGTCGCCAGCAGGGCCTGGGCCTCGATGGGGTCGCCGAGGGTGGTGCCGGTGCCGTGGGCCTCGACGGCGTCCACGTCGGCCGGGGTGAGCCGGGCGTTGGCGAGGGCGGCGCGGATCACCCGTTCCTGGGCGAGGTCGTTGGGGGCGGACAGGCCGTTGCTGGCGCCGTCCTGGTTGATGGCCGAGCCGCGGACCACGGCGAGGACGGGGTGGCCGTTGCGGCGGGCGTCGGCGAGCCGTTCCACGAGGAGCACACCGGCGCCCTCGGACCAGGTGGTGCCGTCGGCGGCGGCCGCGAAGGCCTTGATGCGCCCGTCCGGGGCCATGCCGCGCTGGCGGCTGAACTCCACGAAGGCGTCCGGCACCGGCATGACGGCGACACCGCCCGCGAGGGCCATGGCGCACTCGCCGTCGCGCAGCGCCTGTACGGCGAGGTGCAGGGCGACCAGGGACGACGAGCAGGCGGTCTCGACGCTGACCGCCGGCCCTTCCAGGCCGAGGGTGTAGGCGACGCGGCCGGAGGCGACGCTCGCCATGGTGCCGGTGACGACGTAGCCCTCGACGGACTCGGGGGTCTCCCGCAGCCGGGTGACGTAGCCGGAGGTGACGATGCCGGTGTAGACGCCGACCTGGGCGCCCTTCAGGGTGAGGGGGTCGATGCCGGCCCGTTCGAACGCCTCCCAGGAGGTCTCCAGCATCAGGCGCTGCTGGGGGTCCATGCCCAGCGCCTCGCGCGGGGTGATCCCGAAGAAGGCGGGGTCGAAGTCGGCGGCGTCGTGCAGGAACCCGCCTTCCCTGACGTAGCTGGTGCCGCGGTTCTCCGGGTCCGGGTGGTACAGGGCGTCGAGGTCCCAGCCGCGGTCGGCGGGGAAGGGCGTGATGGCGTCCCGCCCCCGCGCGACCAGGTCCCACAGCCCCTCGGGGGAGTCGGACCCGCCCGGGTAGCGGCAGGCCATGCCGACGATGGCGATCGGCTGCGCGGCGGCGGCCTCGGCCTCCCGCAGACGGTGCCGGGTCTGGCCCAGCTCGGCGGTGACCCGCTTGAGGTAGTCGCGGAGCTTCGCCTCGGTGCTGCCGTTGGACATCTTCCCCAGAACTCCTTCGCAAGCCGTTCGAGCGGTTCCGGCGCGGGTGCGCCCGCGGCCGGTTCCGCCGCGTGGTGGGTGTCGGGTCCTCAGCCGGCTTCGCCGAGTTCCTGGTCGATCAGCGCGAACATCTCGTCGTCCGAGGCGTCTTCGAGGGTTTCCCGGCCGAGGACCGCCTCCTCGCCGTCCGGTTCACCGCTCCACTTCCACAGCAGCGCCTCCAGGCGCCGGGTGATCCGGTCGCGGGTCGCGTCGTCCGGGGTCAGGCCGGACAGGTCGGCGTCGAGCCGGTCCAGTTCGGCGAGGACCGGGGTCGTGGCCCCCTCCCCGGCGCCCGGCGCGATCTCGTCCAGCAGGAAGCGCACCAGGGCCGTGGGGTTCGGGTAGGTGAAGACCAGCGTGGGCGGCAGCCGCAGGCCGGTCGCGGCGCCGAGCCGGTTGCGCAGCTCGACGGCGGTCAGGGAGTCGAAGCCGAGCTCCTTGAACGCCCGGTCGGCCTCCACGTCGTCCACGGTGGCGTGCCGCAGGACCGCCGCGACCTCGGTGCGCACCAGGTCGAGCAGGATCCTGCGCCGCTCGGCCTCGGGCGCCGCGGCCAGCTCGCGGGCGAGACCGGTGTCCGCCGCCGTGCCCGGTCCCGAGGCGGCGGCGCGCCGGGCGGGGACGCGCACCAAGCGGCGCAGGGCTGCGGGGAGCGTCCCGGCGGCCGCCGCGGCGCCGAGTGCGGGGAGGTCGAGCCGTACCGGCACGGCGAGGGCGGCGCCGTCCGCGAGGGCCGCGTCCAGCAGCGCCAGTCCCTCCGAGGGGGAGAACGGGAGCACTCCCCCGCCGGCCGCCCCGCCGTCTTCCTCCTCGTTCCCCTCCGTGGTCCAGGGGCCCCAGGCCAGGGAGACGGCGGGCAGGCCGAGGGCGCGCCGGTGTTCGGCGAGGGCGTCGAGGACGGTGCTCGCGGCGGCGAGATTGGCCTGTCCCGCGTTGCCGAGCGTGCCGGCGGCCGACGAGAACAGGACGAACGCCGACAACTCGCGGTCGCGCGTCAGGTCGTGCAGGTGGAGTGCGGCGTCGGCCTTCGGCCGCAGCACGCGTTCCAGCTGCGGGGCGGTCAGGGAGGTGGTGAGGGCGTCGTCCAGCACTCCGGCCGCGTGCACGACCGCGGTGAGCGGACGGCTCGCGGGTACCGAGGCGAGGACGTCTGCCAGAGCGTCGCGGTCGGCGGCGTCGCAGGCCACGAGGTCCACGGTGTCGGCGCCCAGCGCGTGCAGCTCGTCCAGGAGTTCGGTGGCCCCGGGGGTGTCCGGTCCTCGCCGGCCGATCAGCAGCAGGTGCCGCACGCCGTGGGCGGCCACGAGGTGGCGGGCGACGCGGGCGCCGGACGTGCCGGTGCCGCCGGTGACGAGGACGGTGCCGGAGGTGGGGAACGCGCCGGAGGCGGGGAACGTGCCGGAGGCGGGGAACGTGCCGGAGGCGGAGAAGGGTGTCGCGGTGTCCTGCGTCGGGGCTTCCGCGCGGACCAGGCGCGGCACCAGTGCGGTGCCGTTGCGGACGGCCAGTTGCGGCTCGCCCGCCTCCAACGCCGCGGCGGCCGCGGCGGCGAGCGCCGTACGGGACGCCTCGTGCCCGTCCACGTCCACCAGCAGGAACCTGCCGGCCGGGTACTCGGCCTGGACGGACCTGACCAGGCCCCACAGCGGCGCGTTGACGACGTCCGTGACCCGGTCACCCGGTGCGGCGGCCACCGCGCCGCCGGTCACCAAAACCAACGGGACGGCCTCGGACCGCTCGTCGGCGAGCCACTTCTGCACGAGGCCCAGCGCGGCCGTGGCCGCCTCGTGCACCCGCGGGGCGAGCGCGGCACCGGGGGCACCTTCCGCGGAGGACACGAACGAGGCGAGGGCGAGGGACGGTTCGGCGTCCTGCTCCGCGCCCGCGCCGATGCCCAGCTCGTCCGGGCCCACGACGGTCCAGCCGGCGGGGGCGACCGCCGGGAGCGGCCGGTCGAACGGGGTCCACTCCAGCCGGAACAGCGCGTCCCGGAGCGACCGCGCGGCGCCGGCCACGTCCTCGGGGGCGTGCTCGCTCAGTCGCACCTCGTCGACCGAGGCCACCGGGTTGCCGGCGGCGTCGGCGAGGAGCAGCGACACGGCGCCGGGTCCCGTGGGCCGGATCCGGACGCGCAGCACGGTGGCGCCCACGGCGTGGAGGGCCAGACCGTGCCACTCGGCCGGCAGTCGCAGCCCCGTGTCGTCGGCGCCGTCCAGGTGGTCGAGCAGGGCGGGGTGCAGGGCGGCGTCCAGGAGGGCCGGGTGCAGGCCGAACGCGCCTGCGTCCCGGGCCTGTTCGTCCGGCAGCGCCACCTCGGCGAACAGGTCCTCCCCCCGCCGCCACACGGCCCGCAGCCCCTGGAACGCGGGACCGTACCCGTACCCGACGGGCTCCAGCCGCTCGTACGCCCCACCGGTCCCCACGGGCACGGCACCCTCGGGCGGCCACGTCCCGAAGGGTTCCTCTGCGGGAGGCTCGGTCGGGGACGTGGAGGTGGCCACGGTGCCTCGGGCGTGCCGGGTCCACGGGGTGTCCGGCAGCGCGTCGCCGGGTCGGGCGTACAGGGCCAGCTCGCGCCGCTCGTCGGTGTCCGGAGCACCGAGGGACAGCTGGATCTGCACGCCGTCCTTCTCGGGCAGCGGCAGCGGCGCCTCCACCACCAGCGCCTCCACCAGCTCGGCACCGGCCTGCGCGGCGGCGGCCAAGGCCAGCTCGGCGACGGTGGCACCACCTACGAGTGCCGTGCCGTGGACGACGTGGTCGGCCAGCCAGGGCTGGGCCCGGCGGGAGAGCAGTCCGGTGAGCAACTTCCGCTCGTCGTCCGCCACGTGGACCGTCGCGCCCAGCAGGGGATGGCCCGCGTCGGCGAGCCCGAGCCCGGACGGGTCGGTGACGGCCGCGGCGCCCCCGTCCAGCCAGTAGCGCCTGCGCTGGAAGGCGTAGGTGGGCAGGTCGAGCAGCGGCTCGGCGTCGGTGGTCCCGGCGAAGAGGGCGATCCAGTCGACGGTGAGCCCGCGGACGTAGCCCTCGGCGAGGGAGGTCAGGAACCGCTCGGGCCCACCCTCGTCGCGACGCAGGGTGCCCAGCGCAACCGCGGCCTGGGCGTCGGCGTGGTCCTCGAAGGTCTCCTGCATACCGACGGTCAGGACGGGGTGGGGACTGCACTCCACGAAATAGCCGAAGCCGTCGGTGAGAAGCTCACGGACGGTGGCGTCGAAACGCACCTCCTGGCGCAGGTTCGTCACCCAGTACGTGGCATCCAGACCACTGGTGTCGATCACCGCACCAGTCACCGTCGAGTAGAACGGCACCTGCGCGGGGCCCGGTTCGATGTTCTTGAGGGCCTCGACGACCTGGTCCCGGATGGACTCCACCTGGGCGGAGTGGGAGGCGTAGTCCACGGCGATACGACGCGCTCGTATCCCCTCGGCCTCGCAGGCGGCCGTCAGCTCGTCCAGAGCACCCGGCTCACCCGAAACGACCGTGGACGTGGGCCCGTTGATGGAGGCGATCGATATGCGCTCGCCCCACCGCGCTATCAGCTCCCGCACCCGGTCCGCGCTCACGGCAACCGACACCATGCCGCCGTTGCCGGACAGGCTCTCCGCGATCGCCTGCGCCCTCAGGACCACGACCCGGGCACCGTCCTCGACGGACAGCCCGCCCGCCACCACAGCAGCGGCGATCTCACCCTGCGAGTGACCGATCACCGCACCCGGCTCCACACCCACCGAACGCCACACCGCCGCGAGCGAGACCATCACCGCCCACAACGACGCCTGCACCACCACCACATCGTCCAGGGAAGCAGCCGACGGCAGACCCCGCACCACATCGGTCACCGACCAGTCCACCAACGCGGACAGCGCAGCGTCACACTCTGCGAGCCGCTCCCGGAACACCGGCGACGACTCCCACAAACCCGCCCCCATCCCCACCCACTGCGACCCCTGACCCGGGAACACGAACACCACCCGACCGGCCAGTTCCTGTTCGGTTCCGTCGGTCAGCGCGACACCCTGGACCACGTGCGCGTCCGGGTTCCCGGCCGAGACGGCGGCCAGGGCGGTGAGGGTCTGGTCGCGGTCGGTGGCGAGGAGTACGGCGCGGTGGTCGAGTGCGGCGCGGGCGGTGGCCAGGGTGCGGCCGATGCCGTCCAGGGGGGCTTCGGCGTGTGCGGTGAGGTAGGCGGTGAGGCGTTCCGCCTGGGCGCGCAGGGCGGGTGCGGAGCGTGCCGAGAGCGGCAACGGCACGGCCGTCGCGGTGAGTCCGGAGGGTGTCCCGGGGGCGGGCGCGGACTCGGTGTCGTCGGGCGGGGTGGCCGGGGCCTGTTCGAGGATGACGTGGGTGTTGGTGCCGCTGATGCCGAACGCGGACACGCCGGCCCGGCGCGGGCGGTCGCCGGTGTCGGGCCACGGCCGGGGCTCGGTGAGCAGGCGGACGGTGCCGGGCGACCAGTCGACGTGGGGGGTGGGCTCGTCGGCGTGCAGGGTCCTGGGCAGGACGCCGTGCCGGAGGGCCTGCACCATCTTGATGACGCCCGCGACTCCGGCCGCGGCGGAGGTGTGTCCGATGTTGGACTTGACGGAGCCGAGCCACAACGGCCGCTCCTGCGGGCGGCGTTCGCCGTAGGTGGCCAGGAGGGCGTGGGCCTCGATGGGGTCGCCGAGGGGGGTGCCGGTGCCGTGCGCCTCGACCGCGTCCACCTCGTCGGGGGACACCCGGGCGTTGCGCAGGGCGGCGCGGATGACGCGTTCCTGCGAGGGGCCGTTGGGGGCGGTGAGGCCGTTGCTGGCGCCGTCCTGGTTGACGGCCGAGCCGCGGACCACGGCGAGGACGCGGTGGCCGTTGCGGCGGGCGTCGCCCAGCCGTTCGACGAGCAGCAGGCCGAGCCCTTCGGCGGGGCCGAAGCCGTCGGCGGAGGCGGAGAAGGCGCGGCACCGCCCGTCGGGGGACAGCGCGCGCTGCCGGCTGAACTCGGCGTACCCGACGGCCGTGGACATCACGGTGACGCCGCCGGCGACGGCCAGGGAGCACTCCCCCGAGCGCAGCGCCTGGGCGGCCAGGTGGAGGGCGACCAGTGAGGAGGAGCAGGCCGCGTCCACGGTGACGGCGGGCCCTTCGAGGCCGAAGGTGTAGGCGATGCGCCCGGACATGACGCTGGCGAAGTTGCCGGTGGCGAAGTAGCCCTCGACGGACTCGGGGATCCTCGGCAGTTCCCAGCCGTAGTCCATCGAGCTGAAGCCGATGAACGTGCCGGTGGGGCTCCCCTTGAGCGACGCGGGGTCGATGCCGGAGCGCTCGAACAGCTCCCAGGCGCCTTCCAGCAGCAGCCGCTGCTGCGGGTCCATGGCCAGGGCCTCCCGGGGGGAGATCCCGAAGAACCCGGCGTCGAAGTCGGTGACGCCGTCGAGGAAGCCGCCGCCGCGGACGTAGTTCCCGCCGCTGCGGGCGGGGTCGGGGTCGTACAGGCCCTCGACGTCCCAGCCCCGGTCGGTGGGGAAGCCGGTGACGGCGTCACCGCCGCGGGCGACGAGGTCCCACAGCCCTTCCGGGGAGTCGACCCCGCCCGGGTAGCGGCAGGCCATGCCGACGATGGCGACGGGTTCGCTGTGCGCCGCCTCGGCCTCGCGCAGGCGGCGCTGCGTCTGGCGGAGGTCGCCCGTCACCCGCTTCAGGTACGCGAGCAGTTTCTCTTCGTTCTCTGCCATTGCCTCTGGTCCCCCAGTCGCGCGTCGAGTGCGTGCCGTGCCCGGGCTGCGGTCAGGCGTTGCCGAGTTCGCGGTCGAGCAGGTCGAACATGTCCTCGGCCGTGGCCGACGCGAGGTCGTCGGTGGCGCCCGCGGGACCGGTGTCGTCGCCCGGGGCGGGCTCGGCCTGGGCGCCGTTGTCGCGGAGCTTCCACACCAGCGCCTCGAGGCGTTCGACGATCCTGTCCGTGCCGTCGCCACCGCCGGCGAGCGCGGCGGCGGACTCCTCCAGGGCCTTGAGCCCGTCCAGTGCGGCGCCGGTGCCGTCCTGGGCGTCGTCGGGCACCAGCAGGCCGCGCAGGTGCGTGGCGAGCGCGGCCGGGGTCGGGTGGTCGAAGACGACGGCCGCGGGCAGCCGCAGACCGGTGGCGGCCTGGAGGCGGTTGCGCAGCTCGACGGCGGTCAGGGAGTCGAAGCCCAGCTCCTTGAAGGCGCGTGCGCCCTGGATGCCGTCGGTGCCGTCGTGCCGCAGGACGACCGCGGCCTCCTGGCGCACCAACTCCACGAGGGTCCTGAGCCGTTCGTGCTCGGTCATCGTGGCGAGGCGGCCGGTGAGCGAGGCCCGGGCGGCGCCCTGCGCGCTGTCCTGGCCGGTGTCCTCTTCCTCCGTGTCCTCGCGCAGGGCCGCGCGGACCTCGGGGATCTCGGCGAGCAGCGGGCTGGGGCGGCGGGCGGTGAAGCCGAGGACGAACCGTTCCCAGGCGACGTCCGCGACGGCGACGGTGGTCTCGTCGTGCTCCACGGCCTGCACCATCGCGGCCGTGGCCGGCTCGGGCGCCATCTCCAGGACGCCGCGGCGGCCCATGTAGTCGGCGGCCCCCTCGGCGGCCATCATGCCGCCCCCGCCCCAGGCGCCCCAGGCGAGCGAGGTGGCGGTCCTGCCGAGGGCGCGGCGCCGCGCGGCGAGTGCGTCGAGGTACGCGTTGCCCGCCGCGTAGGCGGCCTGTCCGCCGCTGCCCCACACGGCCGCGTTGGACGAGAACAGCACGAAGGCGTCCAGGGGCGTGTCCGCGAGGACGTCGTCCAGGTGGGCGGCGCCCGCCACCTTGCCCGCGGTGACGTCCGCGAGGTCGGCGGCCGTGGTGTCGGTGAACGGGGTGTAGCCCTGCGGCACCCCGGCCGCGTGGACGACCGCGGTGAGCGGGTGCTCCTTCGGGACGCCCGCCACGAGGGCGGCGACCGCGCCCCGGTCGGCCATGTCGCAGGCCGCGAGGGTGACCCGGGCTCCCAACTCCTCCAGCTCCGTGCGGAGTTCCTCGGCGCCGGGCGCGGCGGGTCCGCGGCGGCCGGTGAGCAGCAGGTGCCGCGCTCCGTTGCGGGCGAACCAGCGGGCGACACCCGAGCCGATCCCCCCGGTGCCGCCGGTGATCAGCACGGTGCCGTCGGGCCTCCAGGCGCGCCGCGCGGGCTCGTCGCCGAGCGGGGCGCGGACGAGCCGGGCCGCGTGGACCCCGTCCGGGCGGATCGCGAGCTGGTCCTCCTCGCCGTACCCGTCGGGGGCGGGGAGGCCGCCGAGGACGGCGGCCAGCCGGGTGGCGGCCGTGTCGTCGGCGGTGTCCGGCAGGTCGACGAGGCCGCCCCACAGCGCGGGCTCCTCCAGGGCGACGACCCGCCCGAGACCCCAGGTCTGCGCCTGGCCGGGGCTCGTCCGGGGGTCGTGGTGTCCGGTGAGCACGCCGCCCCGGGTGGCGGCCCACAGCCGTGCCGTGGTCCCGGCGCCGGCCATCGCCCGGGCCACCGCCAGGGTGGCGGCGAGGCCCGCGGGCACGGCGGGGTGGTCCGGGTGGGGGGCGTCGTCCAGGGCGAGGAGGGAGAGGACGCCGACGGTGTCCTCGCGCAGCAGGTCCGCGAGCCGGTCGAGTCCGGTGCCGGGGGTGTCCGCCGTGTTCGGGGCGTCCGGCGCGTTCGCGGTGGCCGCGGTGTCCAGGGTCAAGCGGACCGCCTGGGCTCCATGGCCGGTCAGGGCCCGTTCGGCGGCGTCGGCCCACGGGTCCGCCGCGAGGGTCGCGGGGACGAGCAGGAGCCAGCGCCCGGTGAGGGCGGGGGTGGTGGCGGGGCTCCCGCCGTCGGGGCGGGGCGCGCCCCGCGTCTCGACGGGCCGCCAGACGGTGCGGTAGCGCCAACGGTCCACCAGGGACCGTTCGCGCCGACGCCGGCGCCAGGACGACAGGGCGGGCAGGACGGCGCCGAGCGGGTCGGTGCCGACCTCCAGCTCCGCGGCGACGCCTTCGAGGTCGCCGCGTTCCACCGCCTCCCAGAACTCCGCCTCCACCGGGTCGGCCGGGCTTCCGTCGTCGTCCGCCGTGGTCACGGCGAGGTCGTCCAGCCAGTAGCGCTCACGCTGGAAGGGGTAGGTGGGCAGGTCCACGCGCGCGGCGCCGGTCCCGGCGAACACACCGCGCCAGTCGACGCCCGGGAGGCCCCGCACATGGCCCTCGGCCAGGGAGGTGAGGAAGCGGGCGGTGCCGCCGTCGTCGCGGCGCAGCGTCCCGAGGGCGACGGCGTCGGTCCCGGCGTCGTCGCTGGTGGCGTCGACGCCCATCACCAGCACCGGATGCGCGCTGGACTCGACGAAGAACCGGTACCCGTCCTCCAGCAGCGCCCGCACCGCACCCTCGAAGTCCACCGGCCGGCGCGCGTTGGCGAACCAGTACTCCGCCGTCAGCCCCGTCGTGTCCTGCACCGCACCCGTGACCGTCGAATAGAACGGCACCCGCCCCCGCACCGGCACCACGTCCGCGAACATCTCCAGGATCCGCTCACGCAACGGGTCCACCTGAGCGCAATGGGAGGCCACCGTCGAACCGACCACCCGGGCCCGGACCTCGTCCGCCTTGCACGACGCCACGAACTCCTCCAGCGCCGGTACCTCCCCCGCCACCGTCACCGCCCCGGGGCCGTTGCGCCCGGCGATCACCAGCCGGCCCTCCCACCGGGCCAGACGCTCCTGCACCTCACCCGCCGACAACGCCACCGAAGCAACCGCCCCACGCCCCACCAACTGCTCGGCGAAGAGCGCACTGCGCAGCACCACGATCCGCGCCGCATCCCGCAACGACAGCGCCCCCGCCACCAACGCCGCCGCGATCTCACCCTGGCTGTGACCCACCACCGCCGACGGCACCACACCCACCGACTCCCACAACGCCGCCAGCGACACGTTCACCGCGAACAACACCGGCTGCAACACCTCGATGCGCTCCACACTCGGCGCACCCGCAACACCCCGCAGCACATCCGTCACCGACCAGTCCACGAACTCACCCAACGCCGCATCACACTCGGCGAACCGACGAGCGAACACCGGCGCCGCATCCAGCAGCCCGACCGCCATCCCCTCCCACTGCGAACCCTGACCGGGGAACACGAACACCACCCGGCCCCGCACATCCGCCACACCCGACACCGTCCCGGCGGCGGGCAGCCCCGCGGCCAGCGCGGAGAGGCCGGGGCCGGCGTCCTCGCCGTGTCCGGTCAGGACGACGGCGCGGTGTTCGAGGACGGTCCGCGACACGGCCAGGGAGTGGCCGACGTCGAGGGCCCGCAGTGCGTCGTGGTCCTCCAGGTGGGCGGCCAGCCGTCCGGCCTGGGCGCGCAGGGCCGCGTCGCTCTTGCCGGACAGCAGCCAGGGCACCAACTCGGTGGTGAGGCCCGGGTTCTCGGCCCCGTCCGTGGTGTGTGCGTGCTGCGGTTCGCCCGGCGTGGGTGCGTCCGCCGGTCCGTTCGTGGTGCCGACGTGGTGCGGCTCGTCCGGTGCGCCGGCCTCCGCCAGGTCGGCGGGCGGCTCCTCGAGGATGACGTGGGCGTTGGTGCCACTGATGCCGAACGCGGAGACGCCGGTACGGCGCGGGCGCCCGCCGGTGTCCGGCCACCGCACCGGCTCGGTCAGCAGTCGTACGGCGCCCGCCGACCAGTCCACCTCGGGCGTCGGCTCGTTGACGTGCAGCGTCTTCGGCAGGACGCCGTGCCGCATGGCCTCCACCATCTTGATGAGTCCGGCGGCTCCGGCGGCGGCCTGCGTGTGGCCGATGTTGGACTTCACGGACCCCAGCCACAGGGGGCGGTCGGCGGGGCGGCCCTTGCCGTAGGTCGCGAGGAGGGCCTGGGCCTCGATGGGGTCGCCGAGCGCGGTGCCGGTGCCGTGCGCCTCGACGGCGTCGACGTCGGCCGGGGTGAGCCCGGCGTTGGCGAGGGCGGCGCGGATGACGCGCTGCTGGGAGGGGCCGTTGGGGGCGGTGAGGCCGTTGCTGGCACCGTCCTGGTTGGTCGCCGAGCCCCGGACCACCGCGAGCACCGGGTGCCCGTTGCGCCGCGCGTCGGACAGCCGTTCCACGAGCAGGGTGGCCACGCCCTCGGAGAAGCCGGTGCCGTCGGCCGACGCCGCGAACGCCTTGCAGCGGCCGTCGGGTGACAGCACTCGCTGGCGGCTGAACTCCACGAACCCGAACGGGCTCGGCATCACGGTGACTCCGCCGACCAGGGCGAGCGAGCACTCGCCCGAGCGCAGCGACTGCGCCGCCAGGTGCAGCGCCACCAGGGCGGAGGAGCACGCCGTGTCCACGGTCATGGCCGGGCCCTCCAGTCCGAAGACGTAGGAGACGCGGCCGGAGACGACGCTGAGCACGTTGCCGGTGACGGAGTAGCCCTCGACGCTCCGCTGGAGCCTGGTGTCCTGGCCGTAGCCGGTGGTGACCGCTCCGACGAAGACACCGGTGCGGCTGCCGCGCAGCGACACGGCGTCGATGCCGGCGCGTTCGAAGACCTCCCAGGAGGACTCGAGCATCATGCGCTGCTGCGGGTCCATGCCGAGGGCCTCGCGCGGGGAGATGCCGAACAGGCCGGCGTCGAAGTCCGCGGCGTCGCGCAGGAAGCCGCCCTCCCGCGCGTAGCTCCGGCCCGAACGGTCCGGGTCCGGGTCGTACAGCCGGTCCAGGTCCCAGCCCCGGTCGGCCGGGAAGCCCGAGATGGCGTCACGGCCCTCAGCGACCAGGTCCCACAGCCCCTCGGGCGAGTCCGCGTCACCGGGGAAGCGGCAGGCCATGGCCACGATGACGACCGGGTCGTCGTCCACGGGCGTCTCGGCGCCGGCCCCGCGGTGGCCGGAGGCAGCGCCGGTGACGGCGTCGTGGTCACTGTCGGCGTCGGTGCCGGTGAGCAGTTCGGACAGCAGGAACCCGGCGAGGGTGTCGGGGGTGGGGTGGTCGAAGACGAGGGTGGCGGGCAGGCGCAGACCGGTCGCGGTCTGGAGGCGGTTGCGCAGTTCGACGGCGGTCAGCGAGTCGAAGCCGATCTCCTTGAACGCCCGTCCCGGGTCCACCGCCGCGGGCGAGCCGTGCCCCAGCACGGTCGCCACGTGCGCACGCACCAGGTCCACCAGGTGTGACACACGCTCGGCCTGCGGCATCGCCGCCAGACGCCGGCCCAACTGCGAGCCACCCGCTCCCGCACCGTCCACGGCCGCGGCACGCGTGCGCCGGGGCGGATTCTTGGTTGCGGCCAGGCCACGTGACAGGGCGCGGGTGACTTCGCTCCCGCCCGAGGCCCACGCCTCCACCTCCAGCCGGGCGGTGACGACCAGCGACTCGTCCACCCGGCAACCGGCCTCGAACAGGCTCAGCCCGAGCGGCGCCGCCATCGGCACGATCCCCGAACGCGTCAGCCGCGACAAGTCGTTGGCCTCCAGCCGACCGGTCAGCTCACTGGCCTGCTCCCAATGGCCCCACACCAACGACACACCGGGCAGCCCCTGAGCCCGGCGCACCCCCGCCAACGCGTCCAGGAACACGTTCGCCGCCGCATAACTGGCTTGTCCCGGACTGCCGAGGACGCCGGCGAGCGAGGAGTACAGGACGAACGCGCTCAGGTCGAGTTCGCGGGTGAGTTCGTGGAGGTTGAGGGCGGCGTCGACCTTGGGCCGCAGGACGGTCTCCAGCCGCTCCGGGGTCAAGTCACCGACCAGGCCGTCGTCCAGCGCTCCGGCGGTGTGCACGACGGCGGTCAGCGGACGCTCACCCGGTACCGATGCCAGCACCGAGGCCAGCGCCTCGCGGTCGGCGGCGTCGCAGGCCACGACGTCCACGGTCTCGGCACCCAACTCGGTCAGCTCGGCGACGAGTTCGCCGGCGCCGGGGGCGTCCGGGCCGCGCCGGCTGGTCAGCAGCAGATGCCGCACCCCGCGCTCGGCCACCAGGTGCCTGGCCAGCAGTCCGCCCAGGGTTCCCGTCCCGCCGGTGACGAGCACCGTGCCCGCCGTGTCCCACGGGCGCGGCACCGTCAGCACCAGCTTGCCGGTGTGGCGGGCCTGGCTCATGAACCGCAGCGCCTCCGGCGCCCGGCGCACGTCCCACGTCCGCACCGGCAACGGCTCCAGCACACCCCGCTCGAACAACTCCCGCAGCTCGGTCAGCATGTCGCCGAGACGGTCGTAGGAGATCTCGGTGAGGGCGTACGGGTGGTACGTGACGCCGGGGTGCGCCTGCTCCACGGTCCGCGGGTCGCGGATGTCGGTCTTGCCCATCTCCAGGAACCGGCCACCACGCGGCAGCAGCCGCAGCGAGGCGTCCACGAACTCCTTCGCCAGCGAGTCCAGCACCACATCCACACCACGCCCGCCGGTCACCCCCAGGAACTTCTCCTCGAAGCCCAGGTCACGCGAGGACGCGATGTGATCGGCGTCGAAACCCATCTCCCGCAGGACGTCCCACTTGCCCTCACTCGCGGTCGCGAACACCTCCGCACCCCAGTACCGCGCCAACTGCACCGCGGCCATTCCCACACCACCCGTGGCCGCATGCACCAGCACCGACTCACCCGCCGACAACCCACCCAGATCCGCCAGGCCGAACCAGGCCGTGAGGAAGGCGACGGGTACGGCGGCGGCCTGCTCGAACGACCAGCCCTCGGGCACCGGGGCGATCAGGCGCCGGTCCACGACGGACACTGGTCCGAAGGCCTCGGGCAGCAGCCCCATCACCTGGTCACCGACGGCGCAGCCGGTCACCCCGGGACCGACCTCGGTCACCACGCCCGCACCCTCGGTGCCCAAGTACGCGTCGGGGTCCGGGTACATGCCGAGGCCGGTCAGCACGTCGCGGAAGTTGACGCCCGCCGCGCGGACCGACACCCGCACCTGCCCCTCGCGCAGCGGCGCGAGGACTTCCGGAGCGGGCAGCAGGTCGAGGTTCTCCAGCGTGCCGGGGCCGGTGGTGCCCAGCCGCCACGCCTCGACGCCGGCGGCGGCGTGGGTGGTGGTGTGAGCGCCGGTGTGGGCGCCGGTGTGGGCTTCGGTGGCCGGGGGCAGCAACGGCCCACCGGAATCACCCGCCCGCACCATCCTCGGTACGAACAAGGCCCCGCTCCGTAGGGCGACTTGCGGCTCCTCGTCGGTCACCGCGAGAGCCACGGCGTGCGTGAGCCGGTGGCGCGAGAGGTCCGCGTCGTCGACATCCACGAGCAGGAACCGGCCCGGGTTCTCCGCCTGTGCGGCCCTGACCAGACCCCACACCGGAGCCGACACCAGATCCACGGCGCGGTCACTGTCGGCTCCCTCGCCGGCGTCCCCCGCGGGCACCGCACCACTGGTCACGACGACCAAGCGCGACCCGGCGAAACGGTCGAGCGCCAGCCACTCCTGCACCAGGCCCAACGCCTCCGCAGTCACGGCACGCACGCCCCCCGCGACACCACCCGTCACGTCACCGTCACCGTCCCGGTGTCCGCTGAGGCGGACCACCACGGCCTCGGGCACGTCCCCGTCGGCACCGACCGCGTCGGCCAGGGCCGCCAGGTCCAGGAAGCCGGGGGTGTCCGTCAGCCGCTCCCCCGCCGCGCCGATCTCCGCCAGCGACAGGGAGGTGATGGCGTCCCCCGGCTCGGTCAACGGCTTCCACTCGATCCGGAACAGGGCGTCCTTCGTCGGGTCGTCGACCGTGCGCAGCTTGCGCGGGTCCACGGCACGCAGCACCAGCGAACCCACCGACGCCACCGGCGAACCGGCCGCGTCGGCCAGGACCACCGACACCGCGTCCTCGCCCAGCGGACTCACCCGCACCCGCACCACCCGCGCCCCCACCGCGAACAGCGCCACGTCACCCCAAGCGAACGGCAGCCTGAGCTCCGCCAAGTCCTCGGCGGATGCGCCGTTCAGCAGGACGACCGGGTGCAGGGCGGCGTCCAGCAGCGCCGGGTGGATGCCGAACCGGTCGGCGTCCTCCACCGCCTCGTCGGGCAGCGCCACCTCGGCGAAGACCTCGTCGCCGGCCCGCCAGGCGGCGCGCAGCCCCTGGAACGACGGTCCGTACTCGTACCCCTTGGCCGCCACCCGCTCGTAGAACCCGTCCACGTCCACCGGTTCCGCGCCCGGCGGCGGCCAGGCGGTCAGGCCCTGGCCGCCGTCCCGGTCCCCGTCCGCGAGGACACCGGTGGCGTGGCGTGTCCAGGCCACCTCCGGACCGGAGTGCTCGGGCTGGGAGTGGAGGGTGAGTTCCCGGCGTCCCGTCTCGTCGGGCGGACCCACCGACAGCTGAACCTGCACCCCCCCACGCTCCGGCACCACCAAGGGCGCCGCCAACGTCAACTCCTCCACCACGGCGCACCCGACCTCGTCCGCCGCCCGCAACGCCAGCTCCACCAACGCCGCACCCGGCACCACCACCACACCCGACACCGCGTGATCCACCAACCACGGATGCGAACCCGACGACACCCGCCCCGCCAACACCACCCGGTCCTCGGCCGCCACCCGCACCAACGCACCCAGCAACGGGTGCCCCGTGACGTCGAGGCCGGCTTCCGACACGTCGGCCGCACCGGCTCCAGCCGCCGAACGCAGCCAGAACCACTCACGCTGGAACGCATACGTCGGCAGGTCCGCCCACCGGGCACCGGTCCCGGCGAACAGAAGGTCCCAGTCGGCGCTGAGGCCACGGACGTAGCCCTCGGCGAGAGAGGTCAGGAACCGCTCGGGCCCGCCCTCGTCGCGACGCAGGGTGCCCAGCGCGACGGCGGCTTGGGCGTCGGCGTGGTCCTCGAAGGTCTCCTGCATACCGACGGTCAGGACGGGGTGGGCGCTGCACTCCACGAAGTAGCCGAACCCATCGGCCAGCAGCTCCCGCACAGTGGCGTCGAAACGGACCTCCTGGCGCAGGTTCGTCACCCAGTACGTGGCATCCAGACCACTGGTGTCGATCACCGAGCCGGTCACCGTCGAGTAGAACGGCACCTGCGCGGGACGGGGCTCGATGCCGGCCAGCGCCTCGGTGACCTGCTCCCGGATGGACTCCACCTGCGGGGAATGCGACGCATAGTCCACGGCGATACGACGCGCCCGGACCCCCTCGGTCTCGCACGTACCCATGAGCTCGTCCAGAGCATCCGGCTCACCCGAAACAACCGTCGAAGACGGACCGTTGACGGATGCGATCGAAATGCGCTCACCCCAGCGCGCGATCAACTCCCGCACCCGGTCCGCACCCGTCGCGACCGACACCATGCCGCCGTTGCCGGACAGGCTCTCCGCGATCGCCTGCGCGCGCAGGACCACGACCCGGGCGCCGTCCTGCACCGACAGCCCACCGGCCACCACAGCAGCAGCGATCTCCCCCTGCGAATGGCCGATCACCGCCCCCGGCTCCACACCCACCGAACGCCACACCGCCGCGAGCGACACCATCACCGCCCACAACGACGCCTGCACCACCACCACGTCATCCAGCGACGCAGCCGACGGCAGACCCCGCACCACGTCGACCACGGACCAGTCCACCAACGGCTCAAGAGCCGCCGCGCACTCCCCCAGCCGCTCCCGGAACACCGGCGACGACTCCCACAACCCCGCCCCCATCCCCACCCACTGCGACCCCTGACCCGGGAACACGAACACCACCCGGCCCGACTCGCCGGAGGCCACGCCCGACACCACACCGGCCGACGGCAGACCCTCCGCGAGTGACCGCAGCGCCTCTATGGCGGCATCCCGGTCGCCCGCCTGCACCACCGCGCGGTGATCGAGTGCGGCCCGGCCCGTCGCCAGTGACCACCCGATGTCCGGCAGCGACACCTCCGTACGCTCATCGACGAACGCCGCCAGCCGAGCCGCCTGTCCTCGCAGGCCGGCCTCGGTCCTGCCCGAGAGCACCCAGGGGACGACCAGTGAGTCGACCGGGGAGACAGCGGACTCCGTGGCCGAGGGGACCTCGTCCTCGGGCTCCTGCTCCAGGATGAGGTGGGCGTTGGTGCCGCTGGCGCCGAACGCGGAGATCCCGGCGCGGCGCGGACGTTCCCCGTCCGTCGTCCACTCGACGGCGTCCGTCAGGAGTTCCACGGCGCCGGAGGACCAGTCGATGTGCGGGGAGGGTGAGTCGACGTGCAGGGTCCTGGGCAGGACGCCGTGGTGCATGGCCTGCACCATCTTGATCACGCCGGCCACGCCCGCGGCGGCCTGCGTGTGGCCGATGTTGGACTTCACCGAGCCCAGCCGCAGCGGCTGGTCCGCCGGACGGTCCTGGCCGTAGGTGGCCAGGAGGGCGTGGGCCTCGATCGGGTCGCCCAGCGTGGTGCCCGTGCCGTGGGCCTCCACGACGTCCACGTCCGCCGCCGTCAGCCGCGCGTTGGCCAGGGCGGACCGGATGACGCGCTGCTGGGCGGGGCCGTTGGGCGCGGTCAGGCCGTTGCTCGCACCGTCCTGGTTGATCGCGCTGCCGCGCACCACGGCGAGGACCCGGTGCCCGTTGCGCCGGGCGTCGCTCAGTCGCTCCACGAGCAGCAGCCCGACGCCCTCGGACCATCCCGCGCCGTCGGCCGCCGCCGCGAACGCCTTGCACCGCCCGTCGGGGGCCATGCCGCGTTGTCGGCTGAACTCCACGAAGAGGGTCGGTGTCGACATGACGGTCACGCCGCCGGCGAGGGCCATGGAGCACTCGCCGGACCGCAGGGCCTGCACGGCCAGGTGCAGCGCCACCAGCGACGACGAGCACGCCGTGTCCACCGTGACCGCCGGGCCTTCGAGGCCGAACGTGTAGGCGACGCGGCCGGTCACCGCGCTCGGGGAGGCGCCCATGAGGGCGTAGCCCTCGGTCTCGGTCTGCAGTTGTTCGACCCGGGAGGCGTAGTCGTGGTGCATGACGCCGGCGAAGACCCCGGTCGCACTGCCCTTCACCGTCGCCGGATCGATCCCCGCCCGCTCGAACACCTCCCACGCCGTCTCGAGCAACAG
>NZ_KQ948552.1:349513-361375 GCF_001514125.1 Streptomyces longwoodensis
GCCGTCGGCTCCAGGGACACACCCGTCCCCGACCCCAGCACCTCACCCCGCACGAACCCCGCCAACGCCGACGGCGTCGGATAGTCGAACACCAACGTCGCCGGAAGCCGCAACCCCGTCACCGCGTTCAACCGGTTCCGCAACTCCAACGCCGTCAAGGAATCGAAACCCAACTCCTTGAAGGGGCGGTTGACGTCGATCCTCTCGCCGTCGGAGTGACCGAGCACCGTGGCGACCCGGTCGCGCACCAGGTCCAGCAGGAAGCGCAGTTGCTCTTCCTCGCTCAGACCGCCGAGCGTGCGCAGCAGCGTTCCGGAGTCGTCGCCGGCACCGGCTGCGGTGCGTCGGCCGGTGGCACGCACCAGGCCGCGGTGGAGGGGGTGGAGTTCACCGGTGCCGGCCTGGGAGCGCAGCCCGGCCAGGTCGAGGCGGCTGAGGACCGGGGCGGCGTCGCCGCGTTCGGCCGCGCAGGCCGCGTCGAAGAGGGCGAGGCCCTGCTCGGAGGTCATCCGGGTGACGCCCATGCGCAGGTAGCGGGCGACGTCGGCGTCGTCCAGGTGTCCGGTGAGGTCGCTGCTCTGCGCCCAGTACCCCCAGATCATGGACAGGGCCGGGAGTCCTTCGGCGCGACGGCGCCGGGCGAGGGCGTCGAGGAAGGCGTTGGCGGCGGCGTAGTTGGACTGGCCGGGGTTGCCGAGCGTGCCGGCGACGGAGGAGAACAGGACGAACGCCGACAGGTTCAACTCACGGGTCAGTTCGTGCAGATGGACCGCTGCGTCCACCTTCGGCCGGAGCACGCGCTCCAGCCGCGCACCGTCCAGTGAGCCCACCAGACCGTCGTCCAGCACCCCGGCCGCATGCACCACCGCCGTCAGCCGGTGCTCCGCAGGAACACTGCCCAACACCTCGGCCAGCGCCCCACGATCCGCCACGTCGCACGCCGCCACCTCGACCGACAGCGCACCCAGCCCCCGCAACTCCTCCACCAACTCCTGTGCCCCCGCGGCCTCCAGACCCCGACGGCTGGTCAGCAACAGGTGCCGTACGCCCCGCTCCACCACCAGATGCCGCGCCAGCAGACCACCCAACGTCCCCGTACCACCCGTGATCAGCACCGTCCCGTGCGGATCCCACACCTCCTCGCCGTCCCGTACGTCAGCGACGGGTGCGGTGCGGGCGAGCCGCGGCACCAGCACACCGCCCTCGCGTACGGCGACCTGCGGCTCATCAGCAGCGAGCGCACCGGCCACAGCCGCCGTCAACACCGCGGCCGACGCCGGATGGCCGTCCACGTCCACCAGGACGAACCGGCCCGGGTTCTCCGACTGCGCCGACCGCACCAGACCCCACACCGGCGCGTGCACCAGGTCGGTGACGTCCTCGTCGCCGCCGGCACTGACCGCGTTACGGGTGACGATCACCAGCCGGGAGGACGCCAACCGCTCGTCGTCCAGCCAGGTCCGTACGCGCTCCAGGGCGTCGGCGGTGGCCCGGTGGACGAGGGCGGGCAGCTCGGCGTCGACGTCGTGCGGCGGTGCGTGGAGCGTGAGCAGGACCGTGCCGGGGGCGGAGGCGGGCGCGGAGCCCGCTGTGCCGGTCGACTCGGAGCCGGACGCGGAGCCGGGTTCGGCGTCGAGCCCGGAGAGCAGGGCGTCGAGGTCCGCGTGGTGCTGTCCGGCCGCTGCGGCGAGGAGGCCGTCCGCGTTCAGGAAGGCCCACTCCGAGGTGTCGGCGGAGGCCTGGTCCTCGGTGCGCAGCGGCACCCAGTCGACGTGGAACAGGGCGTCGCGTGCCGGGTCGGTGGCGCGGCGCAGTGCCTCGGGGGTCACGGGCCGCAGGGTGAGGGTGTCCACCGAGGCGACCGGGGCGCCGGTGGCGTCACCGATGGCCACCGTGACCGTGTCCTCGCCGGCCGGGCTGATCCGGACGCGCAAGGTCGTCGCGCCCACCGCGTGCAGGCTCACTCCGCTCCAGGAGAACGGCATGCGCAGCCGGTCGCCGGCGGTGTCACCGCCGTGCAGCAGCGCGGCCGGGTGGAGCGCGGCGTCGAGGAGGGCCGGGTGGATACCGAACCGTCCGGCGTCCTTCGCCTGCTCCTCCGGCAGCACGACCTCCGCGAAGAGCTCCCCGCCCACGCGCCAGACCGACCGCACGCCACGGAAGGCCGGACCGTATCCGTACCCCGCGTCTGCCACCCGCTCGTAGAAGTCGTCCACGTCCACGCGCACGCCGCCCGCCGGAGGCCACGCCCCGAGCCCCGACTCCACGGCGGGTGCGGGGTCGCCGGCCAGCACTCCGACTGCGTGCCGCTGCCAGGTGTCGTCCGTCGTGGCGGAGTCCTCGGACCGCGAGTAGACCGCGAGTTCCCTGCGGCCCGTCCCGTCGGGCGCGCCCACGGACAACTGGACCTGCACACCTCCCCGTTCGGGCAGGAGCAGCGGAGCCTCGAGGGTCAGCTCGTCGACCCGTTCGCACCCGGCCTCGTCGGCGGCGCGCAGCGCCAGCTCCGCGAAGGCGGCACCCGGCACGAGCACGGTGCCCAGGGCGGCGTGGTCGGCCAGCCAGGGGTGCGTCTGGAGGGAGAGCCGCCCGGTCAGCAGCACCTGGTCGCCGCCCGCCACCTGCACGGTCGCGCCCAGCAGCGGGTGGTCGGCGGTGCCGAGCCCGAGCCCACCGGCGTCGGCCGGGGAGAGCCCGCCCGCCTCCAGCCAGTACCGCTTGTGCTGGAACGCGTACGTCGGGAGGTCCACGCGCTGGGCGCCGGTGCCGGCGAAGACGGCGTTCCAGTCGACGGTGAGGCCACGGACGTAGCCCTCTGAGAGGGAGGTCAGGAACCGCTCGGGCCCGCCCTCGTCACGGCGCAGGGTGCCGAAGGCGACGGCCGGGACCTCCGCGTGGTCCTCGAACGTCTCCTGCATACCGACGGTGAGGACGGGGTGGGCGCTGCACTCCACGAAGTAGCCGAACCCATCGGCCAGCAGCTCCCGCACAGTGGCGTCGAAACGGACCTCCTGGCGCAGGTTCGTCACCCAGTACGTGGCGTCCAGGCCGCTGGTGTCGATCACCGAGCCGGTCACCGTCGAGTAGAACGGCACCTGCGCGGGACGGGGCTCGATGCCGGCCAGCGCCTCGGTGACCTGCTCCCGGATGGACTCCACCTGGGGGGAATGCGACGCGTAGTCCACGGCGATACGACGCGCCCGGACCCCCTCGGTCTCGCACGTACCCATGAGCTCGTCCAGAGCATCCGGCTCACCCGAAACGACCGTCGAAGACGGACCGTTGACGGACGCGATCGAAATGCGCTCACCCCAGCGCGCGATCAACTCCCGCACCCGGTCCGCACCCGTCGCGACCGACACCATGCCGCCGTTGCCGGACAGGCTCTCCGCGATCGCCTGCGCGCGCAGGACGACGACCCGGGCACCGTCCTGCACCGACAGCCCACCGGCCACCACAGCAGCAGCGATCTCCCCCTGCGAATGGCCGATCACCGCACCCGGCTCCACACCCACCGAACGCCACACCGCCGCGAGCGACACCATCACCGCCCACAACGACGCCTGCACCACCACCACGTCATCCAGCGACGCAGCCGACGGCAGACCCCGCACCACATCGGTCACCGACCAGTCCACCAACGCCGACAACGCAGCGTCACACTCCGCAAGCCGCTCCCGGAACACCGGCGACGACTCCCACAACCCCGCCCCCATCCCCACCCACTGCGACCCCTGACCCGGGAACACGAACACCACCCGACCGGGCTTTCCGGAGACCACGCCCGTCACGGCGTCCGCCGAGGGGACGCCCTGGGCGAGTGCGGACAGGGCGGTCAGGGCGCTCTGCCGGTCGGGGGACGTGATCACCGCTCGGTGTTCCAGGGCCGCGCGGGAGGTGACGAGGGAGTATCCGAGGTCGGCGGCGTCCGGGGCGGCGTTCTCCACGAAGGCGGCCAGGCGGGCGGCTTGGCCGCGCAGCGCGTCGGGAGTGCGGCCGGTGACCACCCAGGGGACCGCGGGCAGCGCGGTCAGCGGAAGGGACGGCTGCTCGTCGTCCGCCGGAGCCCCGTTCCCCGTACCGGATTCCGTGCCGGACTCACTGCCGGCGGGGGACTCGACACGGCCCGCGCCCGCCTGCGGGGCGCTCGCCCCGGGTTCGCCCGTCCGCGCGTCCTCGGTCTCCGGCTGGGGCGCCTCCTCGAAGATCAGGTGGGCGTTGGTGCCGCTGATGCCGAACGAGGACACGCCGAAGCGCCTCGGGCGGCCGTTCTTCGGCCAGGTCACCTGGTCGGTGAGGAGCTGGACGGTGCCAGGGGACCAGTCCACGTGGGGTGAGGGGGCGTCGACGTGCAGGGTGCGCGGGAGGGCCTGGTTCTGGAGCGCCATGACCATCTTGATGACCCCGGCCATGCCGGCCGCGTGGGCGGTGTGCCCGAGGTTGGACTTCACGGAGCCGAGCCACAGGGGGCGGTCGGACGGGCGGCCCTTGCCGTAGGTAGCGAGGAGGGCCTGCGCCTCGATGGGGTCGCCGAGCGCGGTGCCGGTGCCGTGCGCCTCGACCGCGTCCACCTCGTCGGCGGCCAGCTGTGCGTTGGCGAGGGCGGCGCGGATGACGCGCTGCTGGGAGGGGCCGTTGGGGGCGGTGAGGCCGTTGCTGGCGCCGTCCTGGTTCAGTGCGGAGCCGCGGATGACGGCGAGGACCCGGTGGCCGTTGCGCCGGGCGTCGGAGAGGCGTTCGACCAGGAGGGTGCCCACGCCTTCCGACCAGGCGGTGCCGTCCGCTGCGGCGGCGAAGGCCTTGCAGCGGCCGTCGCGGGCCAGGCCGCGCTGGCGGCTGAAGTCCACGAAGACCCAGGGGGTGGGCATGACGGCGACGCCACCGGCCACGGCGAGTGAGCACTCGCCCGAGCGCAGCGACTGCACGGCCATGTGGAGGGCGACCAGGGAGGAGGAGCAGGCCGTGTCGACGGTGATGGCCGGCCCTTCCAGGCCGAGGGTGTAGGACACCCGGCCGGAGATGACGCTGACGAAGGAGCCGACGCCGGTGTAGCCCTCCACGCCGTCGGGCACACGCTGCATGGTGCTGAGGTAGCCGGTGCCCGCGGCGCCGACGAACACGCCGGTCCTCGTTCCCTTGAGGGACATCGGGTCGATGCCGGCGCGTTCCAGGACCTCCCAGGAGGACTCCAGGGTGAGCCGCTGCTGCGGGTCCATCGCCAGGGCCTCGCGCGGCGATATGCCGAACAGGTCGGCGTCGAAGTCACCGGCGCCGTCGAGGAAACCGCCCTGCCGCAGGTAGGTCTTGCCCACGGCGTCGGGGTCGGGGTCGTAGAGGCCCTCGACGTCCCAGCCGCGGTCGTCCGGGAAGTCGGAGATCGCGTCGGTGCCGGATTCCACGAGCCGCCACAGGTCCTCGGGTGAATTCACCCCGCCGGGAAAGCGGCAGGCGACGCCGACGACGGCGATGGGCTCGTGCTCGCGCTCCTCGACCTCGCGCAGGCGCTGCCTTGTCTCGTAGAGGTCGGCCGCCACGCGCTTCAGGTAATCGACCAGCTTTTCGTCGTTCGTCATCTGACGCGGTCCTCCTTCGAGCTTTCGGGAATTCCGGAAGGGCGCGAACGGCTCGTCCGCGGGGGGGGTGTCCGACCGTTCAGGAAATCCCGAGCTCGCTGTTGATGAAATCCAAGACTTCGTCAGCGGATGCCGACTTGAGACGATCACCGGCTGTTTCCTTGCGCTGCTCCGGGCCTGTTTCCTTCCAGACCGCGAGCAGGTTCTCCAGGCGTCGTGCGACGGTCGCATGTCCGGCCTCGTCCGCGGAGACCGCGGTGAAAGCCGTCTCGAGCCGGGCGAGTTCGGCGAGCAGGGACTCGGTCCCGTACGCCGTGTCCTCCTCGGGCGACAGCTCCTCCAGGAGGTGTTCGGCGAGGGTGTCGGGGGTGGGGTGGTCGAAGACGAGGGTGGCGGGCAGGCGCAGACCGGTCGCGGTCTGGAGGCGGTTGCGCAGTTCGACGGCGGTCAGCGAGTCGAAGCCGATCTCCTTGAACGCCCGGCCCGGGTCCACCGCCGCGGGCGAGCCGTGCCCCAGCACCGTCGCCACGTGAGCACGCACCAGGTCCACCAGGTGCGACACACGCTCGGCCTGCGGCATCGCCGCCAGACGCCGGCCCAACTGCGAGCCACCCGCTCCGTCGCCGTCCACGACCGCGGCGCGCGTGCGACGTTGGACGTTCCTGGACACGGTCAGACCACGGGCCAGAGCGCGGGTGATCTCACTCCCGCCCGAGGCCCACGCCTCCACCTCCAGCCGGGCGGTGACGACCAGCGACTCGTCCACCCGGCAACCGGCCTCGAACAGGCTCAGCCCGAGCGGCGCCGCCATCGGCACGATCCCCGAGCGCGCGAGCCGCGACAGGTCGTTGGCCTCCAGTCGGCCGGTGAGCTCACTGGCCTGCTCCCAATGGCCCCACGCCAGCGACACACCGGGCAGTCCCTGTGCCCGGCGCGCCCCCGCCAACGCATCCAGGAAGACGTTCGCCGCCGCGTATCCCGCTTGGCCGGGGTTGCCCATGACTCCCGCGAAAGAGGAGTAGAGGACGAAGGCCGCGAGGTCCGCGTCCCGGGTGAGTTCGTGGAGGTTGAGGGCGGCGTCGACCTTGGGCCGCAGGACGGTCTCCAGCCGCTCCGGGGTCAAGTCACCGACCAGGCCGTCGTCCAGCGCTCCGGCGGTGTGCACGACGGCGGTCAGCGGACGCTCACCCGGCACGGACGCCAGCACCGAGGCCAGCGCCTCACGGTCGGCGGCGTCGCACGCCACGACGTCCACGGTCTCGGCACCCAACTCGGTCAGCTCGGCGACGAGTTCGCCGGCGCCGGGGGCGTCCGGGCCGCGCCGGCTGGTCAGCAGCAGATGCCGCACCCCGCGCTCGGCCACCAGGTGCCTGGCCAGGAGCCCGCCCAGGGTTCCCGTCCCGCCGGTGACGAGCACCGTGCCCGCCGTGTCCCACGGACGCGGCACCGTCAGCACCAGCTTGCCCGTGTGGCGGGCCTGGCTCATGAACCGCAGCGCCTCCGGCGCCCGGCGCACGTCCCACGTCCGCACCGGCAACGGCTCCAGCACACCCCGCTCGAACAACTCCCGCAGTTCCGCGAGGATGGCAGCCACCCGGTCGGGCTCGACCTGCGCCAGGTCGTACGCCTGGTAGGTGACGCCGGGGTGGCGCTCGGCGACCTCGCGGGGGTCGCGGATGTCGGTCTTGCCCATCTCCAGGAACCGGCCACCACGCGGCAGCAACCGCAGCGAGGCGTCCACGAACTCCTTCGCCAGCGAGTCCAGCACCACATCCACACCACGCCCGCCGGTCACCCCCAGGAACTTCTCCTCGAAGCCCAGGTCACGCGAGGACGCGATGTGATCGGCGTCGAAGCCCACCTCCCGCAGGACGTCCCACTTGCCCTCACTCGCGGTCGCGAACACCTCCGCACCCCAGTACCGCGCCAACTGCACCGCGGCCATCCCCACACCACCCGTGGCCGCATGCACCAGCACCGACTCACCCGCCGACAACCCACCCAGATCCGCCAGGCCCACGTACGCGGTCAGGAACACCGCCGGCACGGCCGCGGCCTGTTCGAACGACCAGCCGTCCGGAACCCGGGTGACCAACCGCTGGTCGACCACGGCGACGGGGCCGAACGCGCCCTGCGGGACGAGACCCATGACCCGGTCCCCGACCGCGAGCCCGGTCACTCCGGGACCGACCTCGGTCACCACACCGGCGCCCTCACTGCCCAGCGTCTCCTGACCGGGCACCATCCCGAGGCTGACCACGACGTCGCGGAAGTTGACGCCCGCCGCGCGGACCGACACCCGTACCTGCCCCTCACCCAACGGCTCCAGGGCCTCCGGAGCGGGCAGCAGCTCCAGGCTCTCCAGCGTGCCCGGACCCGTGGTGTCCAGCCGCCACGCCCGGACGCCGGGGGCGTCAGCGTCGGCCGGAGGCAGCAAGGGCCCACCGGGATCAGCCGCCCGCACCATCCTCGGTACGAGCAACTCACCCGCTCGCACGGCCATTTGCGGCTCCTCGGCCGCCACCGCCGCCGCGACGGCCTGCGGCAGCGCGGCCCGGGAACGCTCATCACCATCGACGTCCAGCAGCAGGAACCGGCCCGGGTTCTCCGCCTGTGCGGCCCTGACCAGACCCCACACCGGAGCCGACACAAGATCCACCGCGTCCTCATCGCCGTCCCCGGCGGGCACCGCGCCCCTGGTCACCACGACCAAGCGCGACCTGGCGAAACGATCGAGCGCCAGCCACTCCTGCACCAGGCCCAACGCCTCCGCGGCCACGGCACGCACCGCACCCGCCACGTCACCTTCCTGGTCTCCGCCGAGGCAGACCACCACGGCCGGGGGCACGTCCCCATCGGCGCCGACCGCGTCGGCCAGGGCAGCCAGGTCCGTGAAGCCCGGGGCGTCCGTCAGCCGCTCTGCCGCCGAGCCCACTTCGGCGATCGCCGGGAGACCGACCGGCTCCTCCAACGCGGGTGCCAGCCCAGTCCAGTCGATCCGGAACAGGGCGTCCTTCGTCGGGTCGTCGACCATGCGCAGCTTGCGCGGGTCCACGGCACGCAGCACCAGCGAACCCACCGACGCCACCGGCGAACCGGCCGCGTCGGCCAGGACCACCGACACCGCGTCCTCGCCCAGCGGACTCACCCGCACCCGCACCACCCGCGCCCCCACCGCGAACAGCGCCACGTCACCCCAAGCGAACGGCAGCCTCAACGGCCGGTCCGCCGCCTGCAGGAGCAGCGGGTGCAAGGCCGCGTCGAGCAGCGCCGGGTGGATCCCGAACCGGTCCGCGTCCTGGTGCAGGGTCTCCGGCAGTTCGATCTCCCCGAAGACCTCGTCACCGAGCTGCCAGGCGGCGCGCAGCCCCTGGAACGACGGCCCGTACTCGTACCCCTTGGCCGCCACCCGCTCGTAGAACCCGTCCACGTCCACCGGCTCCGCCCCAGCCGGCGGCCAGGCGGCCGGTGAGGCCTCGGCCACCGGCTCCTGGGTGCCGACGGCACCGCTCGCGTGCTGCACCCACTCGGCACCGTCCGCCGCGTCCTCGGGGCGGGAGTGGAGGGTGAGCTCCCGGCGTCCCGCCTCGTCGGGCGGACCCACCGACAGCTGGACCTGCAACCCCCCACGCTCCGGCACCACCAGGGGCGCCGCCAACGTCAACTCCTCCACCACGGCGCACCCGACCTCGTCCGCCGCCCGCAACGCCAGCTCCACCAACGCCGCACCCGGCACCACCACCACACCCGACACCGCGTGATCCACCAACCACGGATGCGAACCCGACGACACCCGCCCCGCCAACACCACCCGGTCCTCGGCCGCCACCCGCACCAACGCACCCAGCAACGGGTGTTCGGCATCGACGAGCCCGAAGCCGGCCGGATCACCGGAACCGGCAGGCACCGACTCCAGCCAGTAGTGCTGGTGCTGGAAGGCGTAGGTGGGCAGCTCGACGCGCTGGGCACCGGTGCCGGCGAAGACGGCGTTCCAGTCGACGGTGAGCCCGCGGACGTAGCCCTCCGCGAGGGAGGTCAGGAACCGCTCGGGCCCGCCCTCGTCACGGCGCAGGGTGCCGAAGGCGACGGCCGGGACCGCCGCGTGGTCCTCGAACGTCTCCTGCATCCCCACCGTCAGAACCGGATGGGGACTGCACTCCACGAAGTAGCCGAAGCCATCGTCCAGGAGCCCACGGACGGTGGCGTCGAAGCGCACCTCCTGGCGCAGGTTCGTCACCCAGTACGTGGCGTCCAAACCACTGGTGTCGATCACTGAGCCGGTCACCGTCGAGTAGAACGGCACCTGCGCGGGACGCGGTTCGATACCGGCCAGCGCCTCGGTGACCTGCTCCCGGATGGACTCCACCTGCGGGGAATGCGAGGCGTAGTCCACGGCGATACGACGCGCCCGGACCCCCTCGCCTTCGCACACGCCCATCAGCTCGTCCAGAGCACCCGGCTCACCCGAAACAACCGTCGACGAGGGACCGTTGACGGACGCGATCGATATGCGCTCACCCCACCGCGCTATCAACTCCCGCACCCGGTCAGCACTCACGGCGACGGAGACCATGCCGCCATTGCCGGACAGGCTCTCCGCGATCGCCTGCGCCCTCAGGACCACGACCCGGGCACCGTCCTCGACGGACAACGCGCCCGCCACCACAGCGGCGGCGATCTCACCCTGCGAGTGACCGATCACCGCACCCGGCTCCACACCCACCGAACGCCACACCGCCGCGAGCGAGACCATCACCGCCCACAGCGACGCCTGCACCACCACCACATCGTCCAGCGAGGGAGCCGTAGGCAGACCCCGCACGACATCAACCACCGACCAGTCCACCAACGACGACAGCGCAGCGTCACACTCGGTGAGCCGCTCCCGGAACACCGGCGACGACTCCCACAAACCCGCCCCCATCCCCACCCACTGCGACCCCTGACCCGGGAAGACGAACACCACTCGGCCCGGCTCGCCGGACACCGTTCCCGCCACCACACCGGGCGACGGCACGCCCCCCGCCACCGCCCGCAACGCCTCCACAGCGGCATCCCGGTCGTCCGCCAGGACCACCGCCCGGTGCTCCAGGGCCGACCGCGTCTCCACCAGCGACCGACCCACGTCGGCGACCGTCAGAGCAGGACGCTCCCCGACGAACCCCGCGAGCCGCCCCGCCTGGGCACGCAACGCCGCATCCGACCGCCCCGACACGACCCACGGCAGCGCACCCGAGGTGAGGCGCGGGTCGCCGGGGGGCTCCTCCGCGGCCTCCGACTCCGGTGCCTCCTCCAGGATCACGTGCGCGTTCGTGCCGCTGATGCCGAACGACGACACCCCGGCGCGGCGCGGGTGTTCGCCGTCCGCCGTCCAGTCCACGCTGTCCGTCAGCAGTTCCACGGCACCCGCCGACCAGTCCACGTGCGGCGTCGGTTCGTCGACGTGCAGGGTCCTGGGCAGGACGCCGTACTGCATCGCCTGCACCATCTTGATCACGCCGGCCACGCCCGCCGCCGCCTGGGCGTGCCCGATGTTGGACTTCACCGAACCCAGCCGCAGTGGCCGGTCCGCCGGTCGGTCCTGCCCGTACGTGGCCAGCAGCGCCTGGGCCTCGATCGGGTCGCCCAGCGTCGTCCCGGTGCCGTGCGCCTCCACGACGTCCACGTCCGCCGCCGACAACTGCGCATTGGCCAAGGCGGCACGGATCACTCGCTGTTGGGAAGGACCGTTCGGAGCGGTCAGGCCGTTGCTCGCACCGTCCTGGTTCACCGCCGAGCCGCGGACCACCGCCAGCACCGGATGCCCGTTGCGCCGGGCGTCCGACAGGCGCTCGACCAGCAGCAGCCCGACGCCCTCGGACCATCCCGCGCCGTCGGCCGACGCCGCGAACGCCTTGCACCGCCCGTCGGGAGCCATGCCCCGCTGCCGGCTGAACTCCACGAACACCCACGGCGTGGCCATCACGGCGACCCCGCCGGCGAGGGCCATGGAGCACTCGCCGGACCGCAGGGCCTGCACGGCCAGGTGCAGCGCCACCAGCGACGACGAGCACGCCGTGTCCACCGTCACCGCGGGCCCCTCCAGGCCGAACGTGTAGGCCACGCGGCCCGACGCGACGCTGCCCTGGGTGCTGGTGACGGCGTAGCCCTCCAGTTCCTCGGGCTGACCGCTCGCGGAGGCGTAGTCGTGGTGCATGACGCCGGCGAAGACCCCGGTAGCACTGCCCTTCACCGTCGCCGGATCGATCCCCGCCCGCTCGAACACCTCCCACGCCGTCTCGAGCAACAA
>NZ_KQ948552.1:361400-607878 GCF_001514125.1 Streptomyces longwoodensis
ACCACCGGCCACCGCGGCCTCCGGGGACACACCAGTCCCCAGCACCTCACCCCGCACGAACCCCGCCAACGCCAACGGCGTCGGATAGTCGAACACCAACGTCGCCGGCAGCCGCAACCCCGTCACCGCGTTCAACCGGTTCCGCAACTCCAACGCCGTCAAGGAATCGAAACCCAACTCCTTGAAGGGGTGTGCGAGGGCGACAGTCTCCGGCGTGGCGTGCCCGAGCACGGTGGCGACCTGGGTGCGTACGAGTCCGAGGACCTCGCGTTCCTGCTGTTCCTCGGTGAGGCCGGCGAGGCGCTGCGCCAGGGCCGAGCCGTCGGCCGGGTTCGCCGCCGCTGCCGCCTGGGGGCGGGAGCCGGTGCGCACCAGGTCGCGGAAGAGCGGGCGCAGCATCCCGGACGCGGCCTCGCCGCGCAGGGTGGCCGGGTCGAGGAGGACCGGCACCAGGTGGGCGTCGTCCAGGGCGGTCGCGGTGTCGAGGAGTGCGAGACCGAGGTCGGCGGGCAGGGCGTGGATGCCCGCACGGCGCATCCACGCGAGGTCGTCGCCGTCCAGGTGGTCGAGCATCCCGGTGGACTGCTCCCACAGGCCCCACGCGAGGGACTGCGCGGGCAGGCCGGATGCCCTGCGGTGGGAGGCGAGGGCGTCGAGGAAGGCGTTGGCGGCGGCGTAGTTGGACTGGCCGGGGTTGCCGAGGGTGCCGGCGATGGAGGAGAACAGGACGAACGTCGACAGGCCCAAGTCCCGGGTCAGCTCGTGCAGATGGACCGCCGCGTCCACCTTCGGCCGGAGCACCCGCTCCAACCGCTCACCGTCCAGCGAGCCCACCAGACCGTCGTCCAGCACCCCGGCCGCATGCACCACCGCCGTCAGCCGGTGCTCCGCAGGAACACTGCCCAACACCTCGGCCAGCGCCCCACGATCCGCCACGTCGCACGCCGCCACCTCGACCGACAGCGCACCCAGCCCCCGCAACTCCTCCACCAACTCCTGCGCCCCCGCGGCCTCCAGCCCACGACGGCTGGTCAACAGCAGGTGCCGTACGCCCCGCTCCACCACCAGATGCCGCGCCAGCAGACCACCCAACGTCCCCGTACCACCCGTGATCAACACCGTCCCGCGCGGATCCCACACCTCCTGGCCCGCATCGCCACCCACCGGCGCGACACGAGCCAGCCGCGGCACCAGCACAGCGCCCTCGCGCACCGCCACCTGCGGTTCACCGGCCGCCACCGCACCCGCCACAGCCGCCGTCACCACCGAGGGCGATGCCGCCGCCGACGCCGGATGGCCGTCCACGTCCACCAGCACGAACCGGCCCGGGTTCTCCGACTGCGCCGACCGCACCAGACCCCACACCGGCGCGTACACCAGGTCGGTGACCGGGTCGCCGGGGCCCGTGGAGACGGCACCGCGCGTGACCACCACCAGGCGTGCCGACGCGAACCGTTCGTCCGCGAGCCAGGACTTCAGCAGGTCGAGGGCGGCCGCCGTGGCCCGATGCGTGGCCGCCACGACGTCGAAGGCCTCGTCCGACCCCGCTTCGGAGGACGGAACCGTGAGGTCCGCGACGACGATCTCGGGATCAGCAACCGTCTCGTCGGCGGTCCCGTCGAGAGCGACCAGTGCCTCCAGATGGCCGATGGCATCGACGGCGACCACACCTCCGGCCTCTTCGCCGGCCCCGGGGGCGAGCAGGGCCCAGGAGGAGGTGTCCACGGTGCCGGCCGCCACCGCATCGCCCGGTAGCGCCTTCCACTCGGTGCGGAACAGCGCGTTGCGCAGCTTCATGTCATGACCGGAGCCCGCCGTGCGCAGCCGGTCGGCGGAGACGGGGCGCAGGCTCAGGGCGTCGACGGTGGCGACGGGTGTGCCGGTGGTGTCGGCGACGGTCACGGTCACGGTGTCGGCCGCGGACTCCGCCGGGGTGACGCGGACGCGGACGACGGTGGCTCCCACGGCGTGCAGCGTGACGCCGCTCCAGGCGAACGGCAGGCTGACGGAGGTGTCCTCCCCGGAGGTGCCGCCGGACCGGTCGAGCCGGTCGAGCCGGGCGAGCAGGGCCGGGTGGAGCGCGGCGTCGAGGAGGGCCGGGTGGATACCGAACCCGCCCGCGTCCCCGGCCTGTTCCTCCGGGAGCGCGACCTCGGCGAACACCTCCCCGCCCACACGCCACGCCGACCGCACGCCACGGAACGCGGGTCCGTACTCGTACCCCGCGTCCCCCACGCGCTCGTAGAAGTCCTCCACGTCGACCCGCACCCCGTCCACCGGGGGCCACACCCCGAGCCCCGACTCCACGGCGGCAGGCACGGCGGGGGCGTCGGTGCCGAGGCCGGTGAGGGTGCCGGAAGCGTGGCGCGTCCACGTCCCGGCATCGTCGTCCCCGTCGGCGGCCTCCGGCCGGGAGTGGATCTCTACGGCGCGCCGGCCGTCGTCGTCCCGGGCGGCGACGGTGACCTGGAGCTGGACCGCCCCGTCCGCGGGGAGGACCAGCGGGGCCTCCAGAGTGAGTTCCTCCAGCCGGTCGCAGTGGGCGGACTCGGCCGCGCGCAGGGCCAGTTCGGTGAAGGCGGCGCCGGGCAGGAGGACGGTGCCGAGGGCGGCGTGGTCGGCCAGCCAGGGGTGGGAGCGCAGGGAGAGCCGTCCGGTCAGCAGCAGTTGCCCACCGCCGGCGACCTCCACGGCGGCGCCCAGCAGGGGGTGGTCGGCGGCGCGCAGCCCGAGCCCGGCCGGGTCGCCCGCGCCCGCGGAGGCCGGCTCCAGCCAGTACCGCCGGCGCTGGAAGGGGTAGGTGGGCAGGTCCAGCAGGGTGCGGGCGCCGGTACCGGCGAGCACGGCCCGCCAGTCCACGCCCGGCAGACCGCGGGTGAAGCCCTCGACCACCGAGGTCAGGAACCGCGCGGGGCCACCTTCGTCACGCCGCAGCGAGCCGAGGGCCACAGCGGTGACACCGGCGTCGTCGCTGGTGGCGTCGACGCCCATCACCAGCACCGGATGCGCGCTGGACTCGACGAAGAACCGGTACCCGTCCTCCAGCAGCGCCCGCACCGCACCCTCGAAGTCCACCGGCCGGCGCGCGTTGGCGAACCAGTACTCCGCCGTCAGCCCCGTCGTGTCCTGCACCCCACCCGTGACCGTCGAATAGAACGGCACCCTGCCCCGCACCGGCACCACGTCCGCGAACATCTCCAGGATCCGCTCACGCAACGGGTCCACCTGAGCGCAATGGGAGGCCACGGTGGACCCGACCACCCGGGCCCGGACATCGTCCGCCTTGCACGACGCCACGAACTCCTCCAGCGCCGGTACCTCCCCCGCCACCGTCACCGCCCCGGGGCCGTTGCGCCCGGCGATCACCAGCCGGCCCTCCCACCGGTCCAGCCGCTCCTGCACCTCACCCGCCGACAACGCCACCGAAGCAACCGCCCCGTTCCCTACCAACTGCTCGGCGAAGAGCGCACTGCGCAGCACGACGATCCGCGCCGCATCCCGCAAGGACAGCGCCCCCGCGACCAACGCCGCCGCGATCTCACCCTGGCTGTGACCCACCACAGCCGACGGCACCACACCCACCGACTCCCACAACGCCGCCAGCGACACGTTCACCGCGAACAACACCGGCTGCAACACCTCGATGCGCTCCACACTCGGGGCACCCGCAACACCCCGCAGCACATCCGCCACCGACCAGTCCACGAACTCACCCAACGCCGCATCACACTCGGCGAACCGACGAGCGAACACCGGCGCCGCATCCAGCAGCTCGACCGCCATCCCCTCCCACTGCGAACCCTGACCGGGGAACACGAACACCACCCGGCCCCGCACATCCGCCACACCCGACACCGTCCCGGGAATGGGTACGCCGTCGGCGAGCGCGGAGAGCGAGGAGAGGGCCTCGTCGCGGCCCTCCGCCAGCACCACGGCCCGGTGCTCCAGCACCGACCGGGTGGTCGCGAGGGAGAGGGCCGCGTCGGCCGGTGACAGCTCGGGGCGATCCCCGACGTAGTCGGCGAGGCGCCGCGCTTGGGCGTGCAGGGCCGCCTCGCTGCGTCCCGACAGCGGCCACGGGACGAGCCCGGCGGCCACGGCGAGGCCGGGCTCCTCGTACTGCCGTCCGGCCGGCGACTCCGCTGCGCCCTGGTGCGGCTGCGTACCGCCCTGCTGGGGCTCCGTACCACCGCGCCCCGGCCTCGGACCGGCCTGCGGCGACTCCGCGCCGGCCGACGTGCCCGTCCGGCCGGGACCCGCGACCACCGCGGCGGCCGGCTCCTCGGGCGGGTCCTCCAGGATCAGGTGGGCGTTGGTGCCGCTGATGCCGAACGAGGACACCCCGGCCCGGCGCGGGCGGCCGTTGCGCGGCCACTCCACCGGCTCGGTCAGGAGTTCCACCGCGCCCTGGGACCAGTCGATGTGCGGGGACGGCTCGTCGACGTGCAGGGTGCCGGGCAGCGTTTCGTGCCGCAGGGCCATGACCATCTTGATGACACCGGCGACGCCGGCGGCGGCCTGCGTGTGGCCGATGTTGGACTTCACCGACCCCAGCCGCAGCGGACGGCCGGCGGGCCGGTCCTGGCCGTAGGTGGCCAGCAGCGCCTGGGCCTCGATCGGGTCGCCCAGCGTCGTCCCGGTGCCGTGCGCCTCGACGGCGTCCACTTCGGCGGCGGACAGGCCCGCGTCGGCCAGGGCCGCGCGGATCACCCGCTGCTGGGAGGGCCCGTGCGGGGCGGTGAGGCCGTTGCTGGCGCCGTCCTGGTTGGTCGCCGAGCCCCGGACCACCGCGAGCACCGGGTGCCCGTTGCGCCGCGCGTCGGACAGCCGTTCCACGAGGAGCGTGCCCACGCCCTCGGCCCACCCGGTGCCGTCGGCCGACGCCGCGAACGCCTTGCAGCGCCCGTCGGGCGACAGTGCGCCCTGCCGGCTGAGTTCCACGAACATGCCGGGCGTGGACATGATGGTGACGCCGCCCGCGAGCGCCATGGAGCACTCCCCTGACCGCAGGGAGCGCACTGCCCAGTGCAGCGCCACGAGCGACGACGAGCACGCGGTGTCCACGGTGACGGCGGGGCCCTCGAGGCCCAGGGTGTACGCCACCCGGCCGGAGGCCACGCTGGTCGTGCCCCCGGTGAGCCGGTGCCCGTCCACGCCCTCGGCCCCGTCCTTCAGCTGGGGCCCGTACTCCTGGAACATCGCCCCGAAGAACACACCGGTCCGGCTCCCCCGCAGGGACAGCGGGTCGAGTCCGGCCCGCTCGACCGCCTCCCACGAGGTCTCCAGGAGCAGCCGTTGCTGGGGGTCCATGGCCAGGGCCTCGCGCGGCGAGATCCCGAAGAACGCCGGGTCGAAGTCGGGCGCCTCCCGCAGGAATCCGCCGCTGCGCACGTAACTCGTGCCCGGCCGCTCCAGCGTGGGGTCGTAGAGGTTCTCCAGGTCCCAGCCCCGGTTGTCCGGGAAGTCGCCGATCACGTCCCGGCGGCCCGCGACCACCTCCCACAACTCGTCGGGAGAGCTGACGCCGCCCGGGAAGCGGCAGGCCATCCCGACGATGGCGATGGGCTCGTCGTCCTCGGCCCGCCCGGCGACGGCCTCCTCGACAGCCGGGGTGGCGGCGCCGAACAGGGTGGCCCGCAGGTGGCGCGCGAGGGCGTCCGGGGTCGGGTGCTCGAAGAGCAGGGCCGTGGGCAGCGGCAGCTCGGTCTCGGCGCTCAGCGTGTTCCGCAGCTGCACGGACAGGTGCGAGTCGAAGCCCTGCTCCTTGAACGACACACCGGCGTCCACCGCGTCCACCGAGGAGTGCCCGAGCGCGGCGGCGGCATGGGTCCGCACCAGCCGCGCCAGCGCTGCCTCCTGCTGGGCCTCGTCGAGGGGGGCGAGTTCGCGGCGCAGCGCGTGGCCGTCCACGTCGGCTGCCGCGTCCGCCTCCGGCACGACGGCCGGCCGCACCTGGGGCGCGGCGAGGGCGTCCACGGAGACGACGGTGTCGAGCCAGTACCGCTGCCGCTGGAAGGCGTAGGTGGGCAGCTCGACGCGCTGGGCGCCGGTGCCGGCGAAGACGGCGTTCCAGTCGACGGTGAGCCCGCGGACGTAGCCCTCCGCGAGGGAGGTCAGGAACCGCTCGGGCCCGCCCTCGTCACGGCGCAGGGTGCCGAAGGCGACGGCCGGGACCTCTGCGTGGTCCTCGAACGTTTCTTGCATCCCCACCGTCAGAACCGGATGGGGACTGCACTCCACGAAGTAGCCGAAGCCATCGTCCAGGAGCCCACGGACGGTGGCGTCGAAACGCACCTCCTGACGCAGGTTCGTCACCCAGTACGTGGCATCCAGACCGCTCGTGTCGATCACCGAGCCGGTCACCGTCGAGTAGAACGGCACCTGCGCGGGACGCGGCTCGATACCGGCCAGCGCCTCGGTGACCTGCTCGCGGATGGACTCCACCTGCGGGGAATGCGACGCGTAGTCCACGGCGATACGACGCGCCCGGACCCCGTCGGCCTCGCAGACCCCCATCAGCTCGTCCAGGGCATCCGGCTCACCCGAAACCACCGTCGACGAGGGGCCGTTGACGGACGCGATCGAGATCCGCTCGTCCCACCGGGCGATCAGCTCCCGCACCCGGTCGGCGCCTGCCGCGACGGAGACCATCGCACCACTGCCCGACAGGCTCTCGGCGATGGCCTTCGCCCGGAGCACCACGACCCGGGCGCCGTCCTGCACCGACAGCCCACCGGCCACCACAGCGGCGGCGATCTCCCCCTGCGAGTGACCGATCACCGCCCCCGGCTCCACACCCACCGAACGCCACACCGCCGCGAGCGAGACCATCACCGCCCACAACGACGCCTGCACCACCACCACGTCATCCAGCGACGCAGCACCGGGCACACCCCGCACCACGTCGACCACGGACCAGTCCACCAACGGCTCAAGAGCCGCCGCGCACTCCCCCAGCCGCTCCCGGAACACCGGAGACGACTCCCACAGCCCCGCCCCCATCCCCACCCACTGCGACCCCTGACCCGGGAACACGAACACCACCCGCCCGGGCTCACCGGACACCACACCCGACACCACACCCGCCGACGGCACACCCTCCGCCACCGCCCGCAACGGCTCCACAGCGGCATCCCGCTCACCCGCAAGGACCACCGCACGGTGATCGAGCGCGGCCCGGCCCGTGCCCAGCGACCAGCCCACGTCCGGCAGCGACAGGTCCGTGTGCCCGGCCGCGAACGCCGCCAGCCGTGCCGCCTGTCGTCGCAGGCCCGCGCGGTCCCGGCCGGAGAGCGGCCAGCAGGTCACGGGGGCGTGGGCGAAGGGCGCGGTGTCGCTCCCCGGGGCGGCGGTCTCGTGCGCGCCGGTCCATTCCGCGGCCACGACGTGGCAGTTGGTGCCGCCCATGCCGAACGAGGAGACGCCGGCGAGCAGCGGCCGGTCGGCGGCGGGCCAGGGGCCCGTGGTCCGCTGGACGCTGAGGTTGAGCTCGTCGAGGGGGATGTCGGGGTTGGGCGTCTCGTAGTTGAGGCTGGCGGGGAGCAGTCGGTGCCGGAGGCTGAGCACGACCTTGAGCAGGCCGGTGATGCCGGCGGCGCCCTCCAGGTGGCCCACGTTGGTCTTGACGGAGCCGACCATGAGGGGGTCGCCGGGTTCGCGGGCCGTGCCGACGGCCGCGCCGAGCGCGGCGGCCTCGACCGGGTCGCCGACCTTGGTGCCGGTGCCGTGGAGTTCGACGTACTGGACGTCCGCGGGGTCGGTGCCGGCCCGCTGGTGGGCCAGGCGCAGGACGTCCTCCTGGGCGGCACGGAGGGGGGCGGTGAGGGACTCGCCGCCGCCGTCGTTGTTGACGGCGCTGCCGAGCAGCAGGCAGTGGACGGTGTCGCCGTCGGCGACGGCCCGGGAGAGGCGTTTGAGGACGACGACGGCGCCGCCCTCGCCGCGCACGTAGCCGTTGGCACGGGCGTCGAAGGTGTGGCAGCGGCCGTCCGGGGAGAGGGCGCCGAAGCGGGCGACGCGGTCGGTGGTCTCGGGGAGGAGGTTGAGGTTGACGCCGCCGGCGAGCGCGACGGTGCTCTCGCCGGTGCGCAGGCTCTCGCAGGCGAGGTGGACCGAGACCAGGGAGGAGGACTGGCCGGTGTCCACGGTCATGCTGGGGCCGCGCAGGCCGAGGACGTACGAGACCCGGTTGGCGATCATGCTGCGGTGCAGCCCGGTCATGGAGTGGGGGCCGAGGGCGTCGGCGCCGAGCCGGGCGGAGAGCGCGGCGTAGTCGTCGGCGATGACACCGACGAACACGCCGGAGCGCTGCCCGGCGAGCTGGGCCGGAGGCAGTCCGGCGTCCTCCAGGGCCTCCCAGCCGAGTTCGAGTGCCAGGCGCTGCTGGGGGTCCATCAGCGCGGCCTCGCGCGGCGAGATGCCGAAGAACGCGGCGTCGAAGCCCTCGATCTGCTCCTGGTCGAGGAAGGCGCCGTAGCGAGAGGGGCGTGTGTCCTGCTCGTCGGCGGGGGCCGTGGTGCCGAGGCGTTCCGCGGGGACCTCGCGGACGGCGTGGCCGCCCGCGCGCAGCAGCTCCCAGAAGGCGGCGGGGGTGGGGGCCCCGGGCAGGCGGCAGGCGAGCCCCACGACGGCGATCGCCTCGTCACCGCCGGCCGGCCCGTCGCCGGACGGGGTCATGGAATTCTCGCGCGCCTTGTTGTCCGCCAACACTGTCTCCAGAGCTCCCCGGGAATTGCGTCGAGACCGCGATCGGGCCGGATGGAAGTGGGAATCCGAACGGGTGGGTGTCGAGGTGATGCGTTGGTTTCCCCGAATCCCAGCAGGGCGGCGGTGCGTGTGTCGACCGGTTCCTGGTGCTCGCGGGCCCCTAGCTCCGGTGGCCCCCACCCCTATGTCGTCCGGGTGTCCCCCTACGGGGAATCTGGGGATGCCGGGCGCGTTCCGGCTCGGATACGGTTCGTGCGTTCCGGTGCTGCGGGTGCGTCCCGTACGGGCACGGGGAAATCACCCTGCATTTCCGGGCGAAGGGAAAGCAAGGGGAAAAGGGTCAACCACGGGTCGATCACCCCTCCCCGCGGCTTTCCCCTCCGCCTTCCCTCCTCCTCCGCTCCTTTTTTCGCACCCTGTTCCTTCTTCCGTCGCCGGCCCTTCCCTGCCTTTCCGTCCGGACGCAAGGAGTCCTAGATGTCCGAACAGGCTCTTCCCCTCACTCCCCCTTCGGCTGCCGACGGTGGAGCGGCCCTGTTCGACTGGCTGCGCGTGATGCGCGACGAGGCTCCCGTCGTCCAGGGCAGCAACGGCAGTTGGTACGTGTTCCGTTACGCCGACGTGCAGCGGGTGCTGTCCGAGTACGCCGACTTCTCCTCCGACCCGACGCCGGTCTCACCCAAGGCGGCCGAGGTGGCCAAGGGCGACCTGGCGCAGATCGACCCGCCCGTGCACCACCACCTGCGGCGCCAGATCAGCCGGGTGTTCACACCGAAGATGGTGGCGGGCCTGGAGCCGCGCATCCGGGAGATAGGCACCGGGCTGCTGGACGCCGCCGGGGACGCCGGGGAACTGGACCTGGTGCGGCAGTTGACGCATCCGCTGCCGGTCATCGTGATCGCCGAGCTGCTGGGCGTGCCGGCGGAGGACCGGCCCGTGTTCCGGCACTGGGCGGACCGGATCATCGCGGCGAAGATCGCCGGTGTGGACGACCCGGAGACGTACGAGCGGCTCAGGTCCGCGATCGAGGAGATGGACTACTACCTCGAGGGGCAGCTGGAGGAACGGCGGGCCCGGCCCGGGGACGACCTGCTGAGCCGGATGGTGACGAGCGAGCTCGACGGGGAGCCGATCACGGGCGCCGAGGCGGTCAACTTCGCGCGGCTGCTGCTGATCGCGGGGCACATCACCACCACGATGATGCTGAGCAGTTCCATCCTCTCCTTCGACGAGTTCCCAGGGGCCGCGGCGCAACTGCGCGCGGACCGCTCGCTGATCCCGGGCGCGCTGGAGGAAGTGATGCGCTACCGGCCGCCGTTCACCATCACCGGCCGGTACACGACCCGGGACGTGGAACTGGCCGGGGTGACCATCCCGGAGCGCTCGATCGTCATTCCGTGGCTGGTGTCGGCGAACCGCGACGAGCGGCAGTTCGCCGATCCGGACGTGTTCGACATCCACCGCTCGCCCAACGCGCACGTGGCGTTCGGCAAGGGCATCCACTTCTGCATCGGCGCCCCGCTGGCCCGCCTGGAGGGCCGGGTCGCCCTGGAGCTGCTGTTCGACCGGTTCTCCGACATCCGGCTCGACCGCGAGGTGCCGCTGCGTTTCCACGAGCAGAACTTCTTCGGCGTCACGTCGCTGCCGGTGTCCGTGAAGCACGCCTAGACACCCCCTCGGGGGCGTCCCGGACACGCGCCCCATCGGAGAAGCACCGAACCGTTCGGACCCGAGGCTCACTGCGAGAGGCACCGGAGAACCCATGCCCGACGAGGCGACAGCCAAGCAGCTCATCCTGGACCACTGCCGGAAGATCAACGAGGGGGACGTGGAGGGCCTGCTCAAGCTGTACGCGGAGGACTGCAGCTTCGAGGACCCGGTCGGCAACGGCAAGCAGTACGGGCTCAAGGCGCTGAGCCAGCGCGCCGCGGCCGCGATCTTCTCCGGCGCGTACGAGGACGCGGCGTCGCCCGTGACCGCCGAGGGCGGCCGCTATGCCGCGGTCCCCATGGTGTCGACGTTCAACTACCTGCCGCTCGCCGGTCCCGCGATGGCGCAGACCGGCCTGCTGCCGCCGGAACCGCCGCCGGACCCGGAGAACAAGATGATCCGGGTCAACATCGTGATGGTGATCCGGGTCAACGACGACGGCCTGGTCGACCAGATGCAGGCCTTCTACGGCCGCGGTGACGCCACCGTCATCGACAAGGGCTGACCCACTCGGGCGCAGGGGATCCCCGCCGCCCTCACCGCACGGTCGCAGGGCCGAGCCGTGGTCCCCCTGTCTGCGCACCGACCGGACGACGGAACCCGAAGGGACCCAACCACCATGGCTCAGACGTTCACGCGGACAGCGGTGATAGGGGTGGGCGCGGTCGGCGCCGCGCTCGTGGACCTGCTGGCCCGGGCGGGGCTGCCGGTCACCGCCGTGGAGGCGGACGACCGGGCGCTCGCGGCCGGCCGGCGGCGGGTGGCGGGACGGGGCGCCGACGGCACCGAGCCCGCGGGCGTGCGCTGGACCACCCGGGTGGCGGACGCCGCCGGGGCGGACCTGGTGATCGAGGCGGTGCCGGAACGGCTGGACGCCAAGACCGCCGTCCTCGCGGAGGCGGTCGGGGTGTGCGGACCGGACACGGTGTTCGCCACCACCACGAGCGGCCACTCGGTCACCGAGATCGCGTCGCTGTGCGGCACGATGACCCGCACGGTCGGCCTGCACCTGTTCCCCGCGGTGCCCACCACGGCGGTGGAGGTGGTGAGCACCCCGCTGACCGAACGGGCCGTCCGGGACGCGGTGGTGGAGCTGGCGCGGCGCCTGGACCACACCCCCGTCCAGGTCGCGGACCGCCCGGGCTTCATCGGCGGCGCGCTGGCCATGACGTACCTGAACAGCGCGGTCACGATGTACGAGCAGCGCTACGCCTCCCGGGAGGACATCGACACGGCGATGACGCTGGGCTGCGGGCTGCCGCTCGGGCCGCTGGCGCAGCTCGACGTGATGGGCCTCGACGTGGCCCGGGACACCCTGGAGCTGCTGTACGAGCGGACCGGTGACCGGGCCTACGCGCCGGCCCCCCTGCTGTCGCACTACGTGGCGGCCGGGCTGCTCGGGCGGAAGACGGGGCGCGGTTTCTACGACTACGGGCCCGGCGGCGCGGCCGCCGCGGCCGCGGCCGGCGGCCCCCTTTCCGGCCGGGGCGGCCTGCCCGCGCGGCCGGTGCGCACGGTGGGCGTGGTGGGGTCGGGAACGATGGGCGCGGGCATCGCCGAGGTGTCCGCGAAGGCCGGCCACCCCACGGTGCTGGTGGCGCGCAGCGACGCCAAGGCCAAGGGGGCGGTGCTGACGGTCGAGCGGTCCCTGGAGCGGGCCGCGGGCCGCGGGAAGGTGACCCGGCAGGACGCGGACGCCACCCTCGGCAGGCTGGTGGCCGTCTCCCAGCTGGAGGCGCTGGACGAGTGCGACCTGGTGGTCGAGGCCGTGGTGGAGGACCTGGCGGTCAAGCGGGGGCTGTTCGCGGAGCTGGGCCGGGCCTGCCGGCCGGACGCGGTGCTGGCCTCGTCGACGTCAGGGCTGCCGATCATCGAGTGCGCCACGGCCACGGGCCGCCCGGAGAACGTGGTCGGCATGCACTTCTTCAACCCGGCCCCGGTGATGCGGCTGGTGGAGGTGGTGCGCACGGCGCTCACCTCCGACGAGACGGCCGGCACCGCGCACGCCGCGGCCGCGGCGATGGGCAAGCGGCCCGTGGGCTGCGCGGACCGGGCCGGGTTCATCGTCAACGCCCTGCTGTTCCCCTACCTCAACCGGGCCATCGGGCTCGTGGAGGAGCAGGCCATCACGCCGGACGACGTGGACGACGTGATGACGGGCGGGCACGGCTATCCGATGGGCCCGCTGAAGCTGCTGGACGTGGTCGGACTGGACGTGTCGCTGCAGATCCAGCGGACGCTGCACGACACGTTCCTCGACCCGTCGCTGGCGCCCGCCCGCTACCTGGAGCACCTGGTGCGGGCGGGCCACCTGGGGAGCAAGTCGGGGCAGGGGTTCCGGGTCCACGCGGGCCGCTGAGCGCCCACCGCGCCGGGTCGGCGCGGGCCGCCGTGACGGTGCCCCCGCCGAGGGGGAACCGTCACCGCGGCCTCACGCCACACGGTCATGCGTCAGACGGCCTCACGTCACGCGGCCTCACGCCCGGCCCGCCCGTGTCACGCGGTCTCCGGCAGGTCGAACTGCAGGTCGATCGGCAGCTGTTGGCGACCGCCTATCTTCAACTTCCGATAGACCCTGGTCAGGTGCTGTTCGACGGTGCTGACGGTGATGTACAGCTGCGAGGAGATGTCGCGGTTGGTGTAGCCGCAGGCGGCCAGGGCCGCCACCCGCTTCTCCGAGTCGCTGAGCTTGGCCTCGCGGGTGTCCACCAGGGTCTTCTCCGGGCCGGTGCCCCAGCCCGCCTCCCCGTGTTCGAGCCGGATCCGCGCGCAGAGCGGTTCGGCGCCACACTCCCTGGCCAGTTCCCAGGCCCGCCGGGACGCCATCGCGGCCTGCGCCAGGTCCCCGAGCCGCTTGTGGGTCTCCCCCAGGTCGCACAGGGCCCGCGCCAGCTCCAGGCGGTCCCCGGACAGCCGCAGCTGGGCCACGGCCCGGGTGAGCAGGCCCAGCCGCTCACCCGGCGCGGACGCCTCGGCGAGCAGCCGCAGGGAGATGCCGTGGATGCGGGGGTTGGCGTCGTCGAGGCGGGAGATCTGCTCCAGGAGCAGCCGCTCGGCCTCCTTGCACTCGCCGGTCCCGAGCAGCGCCTCGGCCAGGTCGCTGCGCCACGGCACCCACACCGGCTGGTCCAGGCCCCAGCGCTGCGCCGTGCGGCCCACGGCCATGAAGTCGTCCAGCGCCGCGTCGAGACGCTTGGTGGCCAGGTGGTAGTGGCCGCGGGCCCGCATGTACGTCATGCCGTAGGCGCTCGCGTACACCGCCTCCGGGACGGGCTCGTTGAGCTTGCGGGCGCCGGCCTCGTACTTGCCCATGGCGGTCTGGGCCATCACCTGGACGGCGATCAGGCCGCAGGCCAGGACACTCCGCTTGCGTTCGGTGAGCCGGTCAAGACCCGCGTCGATGCAGCGCTCGGCCTCCTCGGGGTTGCCCTGCGCGAGGGCCACCTCGGCGCGCAGCCCGGCGATCATGGCGTACCAGCCGCCCGCGCCGCGGCGGGCGGTGTTCTGGAGGAGCACGTCGCACCAGTAGCGGGCCCGCTTCGTCTTCCCGGAGAACAGCAGGCACTTGATGGCGCTGGTGAGGGGCTCCATCGTGGCGTCGGTGAGCGCGGAGCGCTGCAGCATCTCCTCGGCCGCGGTGGCGAAGTCGCCGCGACGGGGGCCGAGGAGCAGCCGCCACGGCTGGCCGCCCCGGGAGGTCAGCGCCTCGCCGCCCGGCCGGGCCGGGAGGGCCCGCAGCTCGCCGCCCTGCTGCGGGACGGCGGCCAGGCGGCCGTCCGCCCACGGGAAGCGGCGTTCCACGATCGAGGTCATCAGGGCACCTCCGGTGCCCCGGTCCGGTACGGCGGCGGACGGACCGGCGGGCACGGCGGCTCCGGCGGCTCCGGCTCCGGCTCCGGCGGTACGGACGGGCCCGGCGGGCGCGGGCGCCACGGCGGTGGCCTGGGGCCCGCGGACGAGCACCTCGTACGCCTCCTCGAGCCGCCGGTGGGCCAGGAACAGGTCCGCGATCGCCGTCGTGTACCGCGGCGGTGCCTGGCCCGCCCGCACGGCAGCGAGCAGTTCCTCGGCGGCCGTCTCCGCCGCGGAGGGGTGGTTGCGCCGCAGGACGACCGAGGTGCGCACCTTGATCTCGATGCGCCGGCCGGGGTCCTCGCAGACCCGGTGGGCCAGCTCCAGACAGGCCACGGCAACGCCGTCCTCGTCGTCGGCGAGGGCCTCCTCCGCGGCGTCGCACAGGACCGCGGCGGCCCACGGCTCGCTGATCCGCTCCAGCGCCAGCAGGTGGGGGGCGACGGCCGAGGCGCGGGCGCCGTCGGCATAAAGCAGGGTGGCCGCCCTGCGATGGAGCTGCTGGCGGTGTTCGGGGTCCATGCCGTCCAGGACCTGGCTGCAGACCGCCGGGTGCTGGAAGTGGCACTCGTCGACCACGCCGGCGGCGTGCAGGGCGCGCAGGCCCTGGGCGGCCGTGGTGCGGGGCAGCCGGCACAGCCGGCTGAGCAGGTCGAGGGTGGCGGTCGCACCGAGGACGGCGAGCCCTTCGGCGACCTTGGCGGCCGTGGGCCCGCTGCGGTCCAGGCAGGTGAGGACGGCGTGCGCGAACGTCTCCCCGGGCCCGGGGTCGAGGCAGTCGCCGGACGACGTGCCCGCGGTCGTCCCGCGCTCCTCCTGCAGGGCGCGCAGGAGCAGCGGATTGCCCCGGGTCACGGCGTAGAACTCCTCCGCCGTGTCCTCGCCGACGGGCAGCCGGGGCTGGTGGTGGGCGAGGAACCGGGCCACCGCGTCGGGACCGAGGCATTCCAGCCGGATCCTGCGGAAGTTGGGCTGGCGCAGGAATTCCGTGCGGTACGCGGTGTCCTGCTGGCGGTAGTAAAGGGCCTCCGTGAACACCATCAGCAGCCGGCTGGTGCGCGAGCGGCCCGCTATGTGGAGGAGGTATTGCAGGGAGGCGCTGTCGGCGTGCTGGAGGTCGTCGATCCCGATGACGACGAGCCGGTCGCGCGCGACGGTGCGCAGCGCCGCCCAGAACCTCTGCATCCCCGCGCCCCTGCCCTGGGCCGTCGCGTCGGGCAGTCCGGGGCCGGTCGTCCCCTCTTCGTCCACCACGCGTTCGAGCCAGTTCCTGGTTTCGGCGGGCAGTGCCTCGCTGTGGACGAGTTGCCGCACCAGTCCCAGGGGAACGCTTTCCTCGGACGGCATTCCGGTGGCCCGGAGGACGATCGCCCCCGCGTCACTCGACAACGCTGCCAGGGCTTCCAAAAGCTCGGTTTTGCCACATCCGACGGGCCCTTCGACGAAAATGGTTCTCGCCCGTCCCGCGGCACTGTCACGCACAGCTATTCTTAATGCGGTGAGTTCTAATTCCCTGGCTATCAGCATACGGAATCCGGATCCCCCTTCACCGATGGACCGGCGGCATTGACCAGACCGTCGATGCCTTCTGCTTCGGCGACGGTTCCGGCCGCCACGCCTCCTCGAGCCGGAGGTCCGCACGGCAGAATCCCCCGCCCGTGTCCACAGATCGATGAAACCCTCGGGCTCATCCGACTGTCAACCATCCCCCGGACGAGATCCCTCCGCCCGGTCGCGGGGGGAAACCCGTATACCGCGACCACAATCTGCCAATTCATACCGTAGTGAACGATGCCGTTCCAATGGGAACCTCTCATTCCGCTGTAAGCCGCGGAGGTTGAACAGGGCTGAATTCTCGCCAAATGCCCGCTGACGAAGCAGCGGTCGGCCACCTCTCACATGCGACGGGGTGATGGCCCGATGAACGGACGCGTGCGCGCTGAAAGATAGGGGTATCCCCCTACCGTAGGGCGGCCTTGATACGGCGGCCCGTCCGGCGCGGACCCGGATCTCCGCACGGGGCGCACCGCGGCACACCCGTGCGTGCACCAGTTTTTAACCACCTCTTTACAGGGTGCGTAATTCGATGGCGCGAGCGCGTCGGCCCGGGCCGGGAAAGCCCGCCTCAGCGGGCGCCGTTCTCGCTCCCCTGCCACCTGACCAGTGCCGTGCCCAGTGACATCCCGCCGCCGAACCCGGCGAGCAGCAGCAGGTCGCCGTCGGAGAACGCGCCCTGCCTGCGGGCCGCGTCCAGCGCCAGCGGTATCGACGCGGCACTGGTGTTGCCGTGCTCGGCGACCGTCAGGTGCACGCGCGCCCGCGGCAGCCCCAGGCCGGGCAGGACCCTGTCCAGCATGACGCCGTTGGCCTGGTGCGGCACGAAGTGGTCGACGCTCGCGCCGTCCACGCCGTTCTCGGCGAGCGTGGCGCGGACCGCCGCGGGGAGTTCGGTCATCACGTACTCCGTGACCGACCGGCCGCTCATCCGGAAGGAGTGCCTGCCCTCGGCGACCGTCTGCTCCGATGCGGGCTCCCGGCTGCCGCCGGCCGGCACCTTGATGAGGTCGTGCAGCGCGCCGTGGCTGGCCGCGTGCGCGCCCACCAGGCCGCGGCCCGCGCCCACCGGGCCCAGCACGACCGCGCCCGCGCCGTCCCCGAACAGCACGGCCGTACGGCGGTCCGAGCGGTCGATGATGCGTGAGTAGACGTCCGCGCCGATCACCAGGGCGTGGCCGCCGGGCGCGGCACCCGGCGACTGCAGCAGCCGCGCGGCCACCACGAGCGCGAACACGAAGCCGCTGCACACGGCGTTGACGTCGAAGGCCGCCGCGTTCACCGCGCCGACGCGCTCCTGCACCAGACAGGCCGTGGCGGGCTGCGGGTGGTCGGGGGTGGACGTCGCCACCACGACCCAGTCCACCCGGCCGGGCGCGACGCCCGCGGCGTCGAGGGCGTGGCGCGCCGCCGCGGCCGCGAGGTCGGAGGTGGCCTCGTCCTCGGCGGCGTAACGGCGGCTGCGGATACCGGTCTTGGCCTCGATCCAGTCGGCGGTGACACCGGCCCGCTCGGCCACCAGGTGGTTCGGGACGGCCTCGGCGGGCAGGTACGACCCGGTCCCCAGGATGCCGACGGCCCGGTGCTCGGTCGGGGCCCCCATCACGCCCCCGTCGGCGTGCTCGGTGCGGGGCTCCAGCAACGGCAGATCACGACGGCCACCTCCGAAGGCTGCGGGACTCCCGACGGTACGGACACGCGCTGCCCTCGATAACCCCTAACCGGCGCTGACGGGCACCCCTAGGCCGTGTCCGGGCCGGGTCCGGGCGGCCGTGCGGGGACTCGGGTGCCGCGCGCCGTGGCCGGGGGATACAGTGCGCGGAACGGCAGCCTGGTCAGGGAGGAACACGTGACCGACACCAGCAGCACCGGGCAGGCCCGGGGTGAGGCGCAGGCGCCGCGCCGCAGGGCGCTGTACCGCCTGATGCGCTACCTCCCCCTGGTCGCCCCCGTCCTGCTGTGGGCCGTGCCCTGCTGGGTGCTCCTGTACGCCGGCCAGCACTGGCCGGCGCCCGTCACCGCGGGCGGCACCGCCCTGTTCGTCCTCGGCCTGGTCGCGATGCCCCTCGGGATGGCGCGCGGCCACGGCCGGCGCCAGCAGGACGCGGCGGCGATCCTCGGTGACACGCTGCTGGGCGTCAGTTGGGTCCTGTTCACCTGGTCCGTCCTGCTCGGCGTACTGCTGCGGCTCGCCCTGGCCGTGGCCGGCGTCGGCGACGGCCAGGACCGCGCCCGCGCCGTCACCTGGGCCGTCCTCGGCGTCAGCGCCGTCCTGCTGGCCTGGGGGTACGCCGAGGCCCGCCGCGTCCCGCGCGTGCGCCGGCTCGACGTACGGCTCCCCCGGCTGGGCGCCGGCCTGGACGGCCTGCGGGTCGTCCTCGTCACCGACACCCACTACGGGCCCCTCGACCGCGCCCGCTGGTCGGCCCGGGTGTGCGAGACCGTGAACTCCCTGGAGGCCGACCTGGTCTGCCACACCGGTGACATCGCGGACGGCACGGCCGAACGCCGCCGCGCCCAGGCCGCCCCGCTCGGCACCGTGCGGGCGACCCACGCCCGGGTCTACGTCACCGGCAACCACGAGTACTACAGCGAGGCCCAGGGCTGGGTCGACCTGATGGACCGGCTGGGCTGGGAGCCGCTGCGCAACCGCCACCTGCTGCTGGAACGCGGGGGCGACACCCTGGTGGTGGCCGGCGTGGACGACGTCACGGCCGAGTCCTCCGGGCTGCCCGGCCACCGCGCCCACCTCGCCGGGGCCCTGGACGGCGCCGACCCCGGCCTGCCGGTCCTGCTCCTGGCGCACCAGCCCGCGTTCGTCGACCGGGCCGCGGCCGCCGGCGTCGACCTCCAGCTCTCCGGGCACACCCACGGTGGCCAGATCTGGCCGTTCCACCACCTGGTCCGCCTCGACCAGCCCGCGCTGGCCGGCCTCAGCCACCACGGTGCCCGCACCGTGCTCTACACGAGCCGCGGCACGGGCTTCTGGGGTCCGCCGTTCCGTGTCTTCGCCCCCAGCGAGATCACCTTGCTGGTGCTCCGCAGCGGGAACTGATCCGGGCGGCGGCGGTGGTCACGCACAGGTGCGCCTGCGTGAGACCACCGTGCCGTCGGCTCAGCCGCCGCTCTTGCGCCGGAACGACCGCTGGCTCGACGCCGGGCCGTGCGCCGCGCGCACCTTCGAGGCGTCCGGGCCGGCGGCCGCGTCGGCCGCCGCCGCCTGCGCGCCGCGCTTGCGTGCCAGGGCCTCGCGGAACTTGGCCTTCAGGTCGTAGGTGCCGTCGCTGTCCGGTGCGAGCGCGGACGTCTCGGGGGCGGCCGTCTCCGAACCTTCCGGGGTGGCGGGCTCTGCGGTCATGGTGACCTCCTGGGTTCGGGGGTGGGCTGGGCAGGCACAGCTTGTCATGCCGGGCCCGGTGCGCGGCGCCGGCTCCGTCATCCCGCCCGGTTGCGGCGCACCAGGGCGGCCTTGCGGGCCTCGGCGAGCTTGCGGGCCTCGCCGGCCTTCCGGGACTTGCCGCCGGCGCCGCGGGAGGGGTCCTTGGTCGTGCCGAGGCCGCGGAACGGGGCGTTGGTGTTCTTGGCCCGGGGGGTGGCGGGCGCGCCGTCCAGCGGGACGCCGGAGGGGGTCCTGGCGCCGGTGATGCGGCTGAGTTCCGCCTCGCCCGAGCGCACCTTGGTGACGGTCGCCCCGACCCCGGCCTCGGCCAGGACGCGGCTGGTCTCGCGGCGCTGGGCGGACAGCACGAGCGTGACCACGCGGCCGGAACCACCGGCGCGGGCGGTGCGGCCCGCGCGGTGCACGTAGTCCTTGGGGTCGGTGGGCGGGTCGACGTTGACGACGAGGTCGAGGTCGTCGACGTGCAGGCCACGGGCGGCGACGTCGGTGGCCACCAGGACGCCGATCTGCCCGTCCTTGAACTGCGCCAGCGTCCGCGTGCGCTGCGGCTGGGACTTGCCGCTGTGCAGGGCCCCGGCGTGCACCCCGTTGGCCCGCAGGTGGCGGGTGAGCTGGTCGACGGCGTGCTTGGTGTCGAGGAACAGCAGGACGCGCCCGTCGCGGGCGGCGATCTCCGTGGTGACGGCGTAGCGGTCGGGGCCGTGGACGACCAGGACGTGGTGCTCCATCGTCGTGACCGCGCCCGCGGACGGGTCGACCGAGTGCACGACCGGGTCGTGGAGGTGGCGGTCGACCAGCTGCTCGACGTCGCGGTCCAGGGTGGCCGAGAACAGCATGCGCTGGCCGTCCGGGTGCACCTGGTCGAGCAGCTCGCTGACCTGCGGCAGGAAGCCGAGGTCGCACATCTGGTCGGCCTCGTCGAGGACGGTGGTCCGCACCCGTCCCAGTCGGCAGGCGTTGCGCTCGATCAGGTCGTGCAGGCGGCCGGGGGTGGCGACGACCACCTCGGCCCCCTCGCGCAGCGCGGCGATCTGCCGGCCGATGGACAGGCCGCCCACGACCGTGGCCGTCCGCAGCCGCAGTGCGTCGGCGTAGGGCTGGAGCGCCTGGGTGACCTGCAGGGCCAGTTCCCGGGTGGGTACGAGGATCAGCGCGAGGGGCTGCTTGGGTTCGGCGCGCCGTCCGGCCGTACGGGTCAGCAGCGGCAGACCGAAGGCGAGCGTCTTGCCCGATCCGGTGCGCCCGCGCCCCAGGACGTCGCGTCCCTCCAGGGCGTCGGGCAGGGTCGCGGCCTGGATGGGGAACGGCTCGCGCACCCCCAACTCGTCGAGCGTCCGCAGCACCGGCGCGGGCAGGGCGAGGTCGGCGAAGGAGGCGGCCGGGGCGGGACCGCCGTGGGCGGTGCCGGAGTCGTCGGGGTGCTTCATGAAGAGCCTTCCGCAGCAGGGAACGTACCGAGGAAGGCCCGGCAGGTCGGCACGGGTCACCACGGCGGAACCGAGCAGACGGAACGGCCCACCGCGACGACCACGCAAACCCCTGACGCTAACACAGACGCAGCTCCGGCCACGAAACGGGCCTCGTGGGCCCCCGGCGCATCAGTCCGCCCGCGCCACGCTCCGGAGGTGGTGCCGGGTGACCTCGGTGGCCTCGTGCCAGAACGGGATGGCGGAGGCGTCACCCGGATGACGGCGTCCGGGCTCCGGGGCGGGGCTCTTCGTCCTTGTCGGGCCTTTCGGTCTTGTCGGGCCTTTCGGTCCGCGCGCCGGGCCCGACGGGGGCGTCGGCCACGTCCGCGACGTCCGCGACCAGCGGATCGCCCGCCAGTCGCAGCAGGTCGGCGGCCGCGACCTCCAGGCTCCGGTCGGCCCGCCCGCTGCCGCAGTAGACGGTGCCCATGCCGGGGACGGCCGCGTCGAACACCACCGTGACACCGGGCGCGCCGCACACCGGGCTCACCCCGCCCGGTTCCATGCCCAGGCTCCGCAGCACCTCCTCGCCCGCGGGCCGCAGCCGCGAACGCGGCACACCGACGGCACGGGCGAGACGCCCGTAGCCGAGTCGGGCGAGGCCGGGGAAGGCCACCAGGAAGACGCGGTCGTCGTCAGCGGTGAAGACCAGGGTCTTGACCGAGTCCGCGACGGACAGGCCGGTCTCGCGCCGCACGTCCTCGGCGGTCCGCACGGGCGGATGGGGGTGGACGCGGAAGGTCACGCCGGCCGCCCGCAGGACGTCGTCGGGGGCCGCGGGAAGGGAGGAGGACGACTGGGACACCTGACCTCGCTGCGGTGGGACGGTGCGGACGGGGCTGTGCCGGACGGGACACCGGCTGATCCTACGTCGAAGGCCCCGCACCGCCGGGGCGGGCGGGCACGCCCGGACGCGTCCCCGCCGGGGCGTCCGGGCGCATCGGGGCGTCGTCAGTCCCCGGCGAGCGCCTTGAGGACCTCGGAGCGCGAGGGCGGCGGTGCGGCGGCCGGTGCGGCCGTCATCAGCACCGGGACGAGACGGGCGACCCGCTGCCGCAGGTCGGGGGTGTCGAGGGTGGTGTCCAGCATGCTGACGTACCGTCCGGCGGCATCGGCGAGCTCGGGGTCGTGCGGCGCGGCGTCCAGCAACATGAAGGGGTTGGGCGGCAGTTGGGCGAGAACGGCCTCCAGGGGTTCGTCCGCGACCGCCGCCCGCCACAGGGTCGTGCGGGCGGTGTCCTGGGCCACCACGTCGTCGAACCACGGACGCAGCCACGCCTCGGTGTCGCGTGTGGCGCGCAGGGCCGCCCGGGGCAGGTCCTCGGCCCCCGCGAGTGCCTGGGACAGGATGACCGCCTGGGCGAGGGCCAGCGAGGCACCCCGGCCGAAGGTGGGGTCGGTGACGCACAGCGCGTCGCCGAGCGGCACGTATCCGCGCGGGGCGTCCGGGGAGAGGGCGCGCAGCACGTTGCGCAGGCCCGCCATCGGCACCACCTCGCTCACCGGCGTTCCGGCGCCGGGCCGCAGCCAGGGCCGGAAGTCCGGGAAGAGGGCCAGCACGCGTTCGAAGGCCCTGGTGTCGCGCAGGTCCCCCAGGTCCCCGTCCTCGGGCAGTCGGCCGACGTCGACGGAGAACGACCCGTTGTCGTGGCTGAACAGGGCGGCACCGAAGCCCAGTCCGTCGACGACGGTGACCGACCCGTACCGGGTGGGCGGCCTGGGGACGCCCTCGGCCAACTGGTAGAACCGGCTGTTGTACACCTTCCCGCACTCGACGTCGGCCACCGTGGTGGTGTACCGCCGGGCCAGCTGCGAGCGGCTCCCGCAGGCGTCGACGACCAGGCGCGCGGGGTGCACGGCGTCGTCGGTGCGCAGGCCGCACACCGCGCCGTCGGCCACTTCGAGATCCCGTACCGTCACCCCGTGCCGGCGCGGGACGCCGTCCCGGTCGAGCGCCCGGGACAGGGCCCACTCCACCAGGCCGCGGCGGGCGGCGATCATCACCTGGTCGGGCCCGGCGCCCGGCGACTGCAGCGGGACCTCCTCGGCCCCGTGGCGCAGGAGGTCGTCGTGGACGTCGGGGAGGTGCTCGCGCAGCTGCCTGCGGAACAGGCCGAGGAAGATGTGCGGATGGCGGGACTGGGGGGCGCCCGCTCTGGTGTGTGCCGCCGCCTCGGCAGGGTGGTCCGGTGCGGCGGGGTCGCGCTCGTGGACCTCCGTCCGCAGGCCGGCGCGGGACAGGAGGAGGGCCGTGCTCAGTCCGGCGATCCCGGCGCCGACGACGGCTGTTCGGTCACTCAAGGGGACTCCTCGGTGGGGACGGGACGGGTGGTGGGGCGCGGCACGTCAGCCTCACGGTGTGCCGGGAACCGGGGCCGGGGCCGGGCCGGACGGCGCCGGTACCGGCCACTGGGCCAGGACGTGCCGGGGGCCGTGGAAGGAGGCGTTGGGCAGGTAGGAGAACGTCTGGCCGGGGAGCAGACCCATGTCCGGCAGGCGCCGGGTGAGTTCCTCCAGGATGATCCTCATCTCCAGCCGGGCCAGGGGTGCGCCGATGCAGCTGTGGGCTCCCGCACCGAAGGTGAGGTGGCGCTTGGCGTTGGCCCTGCGGATGTCGAGCCGGCCGGGGTCGGGGAAGACGCGCTCGTCGTGGTTGCCCGAAGCCGTCATCAGCAGGAGCCGCCCGCCCGCGGGGACGGTCGTGCCGCCCAGGACGACGTCCTTCAGGGCCCGGCGGCGCCAGCACAGGACCGACGGCGCGTAGCGCAGGCACTCCTCGACGGCGTTCGGGACCAGCGCGGGATCCTCGCACAGCGCCTGCCAGGACTCGCGGTCGGCCAGCAGGTACCGCAGGGCGTTGGCGGTGGCGTTGGTGGTCGTTTCGTGGGCGGCGACCAACCCGCTCATCATCATGTTCTGCAGGTGGTTGTCGTCGACCAGTTCCGGGTCCCGGCGGTGCACCTCGATGGCGTGGGGCATCCATCCGCGGCCCGGCTCGCGCTTGAGGCGTTCGACGAGCTCGCCGGAGAGCCGCCACCAGCGGCCGACCTGGTCGGCCGTCTCGACCTGGTGTTCCACGGAGGGGCGTCCCCAGGTGAACAGGCCCATCTTGATGGTGTAGTGGCGCGCCGTCTCGATGTCCTCGTCGGGGACGCCCATGACGAGGAGCCCCACGATCGCCGGCACTTCCCACAGCAGGTCGTCCACGAGGTCGGCGCGGCCACGGTCGGCGAAGGCGTCGATGTACCGGGTGACCAAGGCGCGGATCCGGTTCTCCAGGAGACCGACCTCGGCCGCGGCCAGCGGCGGCGCGAGCTGCTTGCGGCGCCGCATGTGCAGCGGCTCGTCCTCGTTGACCAGGACGGGCCCGGGTGCGAAACCGTAGCTGTCGAGCCGTTCGCGGGCCTGGGGCGCCAAGGGCGTGATGGGGTCCAGGGCCAGCGAGGCTGAGTAGTCCCGGGTGTTGCGGAACGCCTCCTTGATGTCGGCGTACCGGGTGACCACCCAGTAGTCCAACTCCGGGCTGTGGAAGACGGGTTCGTGTGCTCGGGCGGCAGCCAGCGCGGCGGCCGGGTTCTGCTGGTAGTCGTCGCCGAACGGGTCGAACCCGTCGGCGGCGTGGGCCACCGGACAGCCGTCGGTGGACTGGGCGGTGCGGGCGGAGCGGTGATCCACCTGAACGTTCCCCCGTTCGGTACGGACGCATCGGCAGGATTCGGATCCGGGCGCGGTGGAGAGCGGTCGCGGAAAGTCGCGGAGTCAACTATTCCGGAAGAATGCGGGACCGGCTCGAACAGGGGCCGGCGATTCCTGGGCGAAAAGACGCGAGCAGGCATTACGGCGCGCTCGGACTACGCATTTTTTGGGCGACGGCCGCCGCGTGTCAAGCATTTATTTCGGTTGACTCACCTACCGGATTGTGACGCAGATCACATCCCATGTGTTACTTCACCGCTCATTCGCCGTCATTTTCCGATTTCCTTCGCCTTCGTCGGTGTATCCGCTGCCGTATCGCCCTCCAGATGAGGCGCATCGGGTAAAAGAATCGTTCCTGCGCAGGTAGGAAAACGTCGGGAGCGTTCGTTCCGGCGTTACGGGAAGAATTTATTTCGCCCTTGACGGTGCCGGTTCGGCTGGCATAGCTTCGCCGGACCACATTTCGCAAGCATTCACGGGGGATGCAGGATGTCGAAATACGCTGGTGACCTGCCGTTATGGCCGACTAGGCCGACGGCCGCGCTGCGCCCGTCCAGAAAAAGGATCAGAACGGCCGCCGCCGGTCTTCCCGGTCCGATCGCGGCTCGCCGCCTCCGGCGTTTCCCCCACCGGGCGGGATCCCTCCGCCCCTTCGTGTGACGGCAGGCCCGTCCACGACCCATCCGGGACGTCCCGCACCGCCCGCCCGTCCTGCGACGTCCCACGGCCCATGCCGGCACCCGGGTGACCTCCGGCGTGCCACGGGCCGGGCCCGTCGACGGTCGCCGGCCAGCCAGGAGGAAACCCATGGAGACGACACCACCCTCGAACGGCCCCCGTCCGGACGGCGGGCCCAGGCCGCCGTCCTTCCAGGACGCCCTCGACTACGCCGAGGGAAGGGTCGCGGAACTCGACCTGCCCGGTCTGCGCGCAGCGGGCGTGTACCGGACCCCGCTGGAGTACTACCTCGTCGGTACGTACCCGCCGCTGAAGTTCCTGCACGACATGGAGGCCGAGGAGGTCTTCCGGGGGATCACCCCGTCGCAGAACCTCTACCTGCACATCCCGTTCTGCGAGCAGTACTGCACGTTCTGCCACTTCTACAAGGAGATCAACTCTCCCGACCAGATGGTGGAGCGCTACGTCTCGGCCCTGCGCGACGACATCAGCGGCACCGCGGAACGCGTCTCGGCGCAGACCCCCGGCGGGCTGACCGCCTCGTCCGTCTACTTCGGCGGCGGCACGCCCTCGTACCTCAAGGCGCACCAGATCCAGTCGCTGATGGGTCATCTGTGGAGCACCGTGCGCACCACACCCGACACGGAGATCACCTTCGAACTGCACCCGGGCGTCGTGCGGCAGCCGGACTACGAGGACCGTCTCGACGCGATCCGTGAACACCGCGTCAACCGCTGGGTGTTCGGCATCCAGTCGATGGACGAGAAGGTGCTCGCCCGGCTCAACCGCGGTCACGGACGGGCCGAGGTGTACCGGCTGATCGGCCTGCTGGACGACCGGAACATCGACAACCTCAACGTCGACCTGATCTTCGGTCTGCCGCTGCAGACCCTGCGCAACTGGTACGACACCCTCACCGAGCTGATGGACGCCGGATTACGGAAGTTCAACATCTTCCCCCTGATGTTCAAGCGCTCCGACCCGATCACGCGGCAGTACATCAACAGGCCGCAGGACTTCCCGGACGAACGGGACCGCCTGCGGATGCACTTCATGGCGGAGTTCCTGCTCTTCTCGACGGGGTTCCGCCGCGGCCCGGTGTTCTACTACGCCAAGGACTCGGTCCACTCCCGCCAGCAGCAGAACAAGTTCGACTCCATCGAGGAGGACAACCTCGTCGGTCTGGGCGTCAGCAGCTTCGGTTACATCGGCGGCACGCAGTACTACAACGTCTGCGACAACCGCGAGTACCTCGACAGGACGGCGGCGGGCTCGTCCCCGGTGTGGCGCGGGCACTCACTCCCTCCGGCCGAGCGGCTGCGACGCTCGCTGATGTTCGGCATCCGCAGCGGCGGCGCCGACCTCGCGGCCCGCGGCCGGCAGTACGGGATCGACGCCGTGGAACTGTTCGCCGGGCACGTGGAGAACCTCCAGAAGCTGGGACTGCTGGACACCGACGGCACCGCCGTGAACCTCACCGACCTGGGCTGCGCCTTCGTCGACGGCATCGGCCACACCTTCGCCAGCGACGAGGTCGTCGCCGGTGTGCTGGCGGCGAACGAACGCATCGAATCGCCCTCCGTGGACCCGGTCGACCGCTACGACTACTCCCCGATCGGCCGTCTGGACCTGCCGGGCGGGATCGCCGACCGCCATCGCGACGGCCTCCTGCGGGACGGGGCCGTGGAATGACCGCGCCCCCGACGGCCGCCGTCTCGGAGTGGCAGGACCTCGTGCCCTACTTGCGGGCGGACGACGGCAGGTGGCACAACCTCGCCGCCGGGATGCCGATGCAGAACCCGTCCCTGGCCGAACTGGCGCGCCGCGCCTACCGCACCGTCGTGGAGCGCCCGGACTTCCCCGACCGCATCGGCAGGTACCACGACGTCATGGGCGACGGCGAACTGCGCGAGCGGCTCGCGGCGTTGTACGGGAACCACTTCGGACTGCCCCTCTCACGGGACAACGTGCTGGTCACGCCCGGCGCCCAGGCCGCCTTCCACCACCTGTCGGCACACGTCGCCGGACAGGGGCGCCGCATCGTCTTCGCCGGGCCGGAGTACCCCGGCTACCGCACCCACCCCGGGGCCCGGTACGACATGCTGCTGCCCGAGGTCCGTGACGTGGGACCCCACGAGTTCCGCTACCTGCCGCCGCGCGGCGCCCTCGGCCCGGACGTCGGCGCCGTCGTGCTCTCCAGGCCCGGCAACCCCACGGGCAGTGTGGTTCCCGACGCACACCTGGAGGAACTCGCCCGCGAGTGCGCCGCCGTGGGTGCCCTGCTGGTGGTCGACAACGCCTACGGCCCGATCCTGCCCGGACTCGCGTTCGGCGAGCCCGGACTGCCGTGGGGGGACAACGTCGTCCTCGTGCAGAGCTTCTCCAAGGCGTCGCTGGCCGGCGAACGCCTCGGCTTCGTCCTCGCCGCGGAGCCCGTGCTGCGCACCCTGGCCGAGTACCAGGCCCGGGCGGTGGTCTTCCCGCCCCAGGTGATCCAGTTGGTGGCCGCCGAACTGCTCTCCGACGACCGCTACACCGCGCTGTGCGCCGGTCCGCTGCGCGCCTCCGTGCGCGAGCGCCACCGCCTGGTGCGGGGCCTGCTGGAGGACCTGCTCACCGTGGAGTTCGCCGTGCACTGCCTGGACGGCGGCCAGTTCCAGTGGGTGTGCCTGCCCGGTCTGCCCGGCTCCACCGCCGAACTGTTCCCCGTCCTCGCCGACGCGGGCGTGCTCGTGGCCCCCTCGGCCCCGTTCTACCTGCCGCAACTGCGCGAGGACCCGCACGCGCGGCGTTGTCTGCGGATCGGGGTGACCGCGCCCCGTCCCGCACTCGAGCGGGGTGTCGAGATCTTCGCGGAGGTGGCCAATGCCCACGGCTGACCCGACCGCCCACGGGGCCGGCGCACCGACGGTGCCGCCGTACCGAGTGGTGGACCACATCGTCGGGCACCTGGCCGACGAGGTCGGCGTACGGCACCTGTTCGGCGTGCACGGCGCCAACATCGAGGACGTCTTCGACGCGGTCTTCCGCGCCGGGCGCATCGAGGCGGTGCTGGCCAAGCACGAGTTCTCCGCCGCCGCGATGGCCGACGGCTACCACCGGGCGGGCAACCGGCTGGCCGTGGTCGCGGCCACGTCCGGCGGTGGTGCCCTGAACCTGGTGCCGGCCCTCGGCGAGGCGTACGCCTCCCGGGTCCCGGTGCTCGCCCTGGTGGGGCAGCCGCCCAGGGCGTCGGAGGGGCGCGGCGCCTTCCAGGACCAGAGCGGGCTGGGCGGCTCGGTGGACGCCGGCGCCGTGTTCTCCGGTGTCTCCCGGTTCTGCGCGCGCGTGGAGAGTGCCGAGGCCGCCGAGAAGCTCCTGCCGCTGGCGGTGCAGGCGGCCCTCGGCGAGCCCCGCGGCCCCGCGGTCCTGCTGCTGCCGAAGGACGTGCAGCAGGCCACCACGGCGCTGCGGCCCACCCGCTCCCCGGCCGTCGGCGCACCGGGGCCGACCGGCGGGGAGACCGTTGCGGAGACGACCCGCGGCCGCGAGCCGGCCGACTGCGCCGGCCCGGGGGCCGACGCCCTGGAGCAGGCCCGCCGCGCCGGGGCCCCGGTGCTCGTCGTCGCGGGGGCCGAGGTCGTGCGGTCGGACGCCCGGCGCGAGCTGGCCCGGTTCGTGACCGCCCTCGGCGCGTGGGTGACCGTCGAGCCGGACGCCAAGGACGCCTTCGACAACCACGACCCGCGGTTCGTCGGCGTGGCCGGGGTCATCGGCCACCCCAGCGTGCGGCACTGCCTGGAGCGGGCGGCGGTGTGCGTCCTGGTCGGCACCCGGTTCCCCCAGACGGCCGCGGCCGGGCTGGAGGACGCCCTGCCGGGACGGACGCTGGTCTGCCTGAACCGGGAGCCCGCGTACCCGCCGTCGGCGCTGGCACTGCCGCTGGGCGGCGGACTGCGGCAGGGGCTGCGCGCGGTCACCGCACGGCTGGAGGCGTCCCCGCCCCGCCCGGGGCCGCCCTTCCCGCCGCACGAGGGCCTCCGGTACCTGCCGCACGAACGCAGCGACGGGGAGAGGATCGCGCTCCGCGAGATCGTGGAGACGATCGCCCGCGCACTGCCCGAGGACGCCAACGTCGTCTCCGACGCGGGCAACACCGGGTGCGGCGTGATGCACTTCCTGCCCGCTCCCCGCCGCGGCCGCTACCTGCTGGCGCTGGGGATGGGGGGCATGGGCTTCAGTTTCGGTGCGGGCATCGGTGCCGCCCTGGCGAACGGCCGGCGCACCGTCGTGCTCGCCGGTGACGGCTCCTTCTTCATGCACGGCATGGAGGTGCACACCGCCGTCGAGCACCGACTGCCCATCACCTTCGTGCTGTTCAACAACAACGCGCACGCCGCCTGCCTGTCCCGCGAGGAGTTCCTCTACGGCGGCGGGCGCCCGTACAACGTCTTCCGTCCCAGCGACCTCGGGCAGGGCGTCGCCGCGATGTTCCCCGGCCTGCGGGCCGCGACCGTGCGGCGCCTGGACGAACTGCGGGACTTCCTGGCCGCCACCGCCGACTCGGCCGGACCGGCGGTGGTCTCGGTCGAGGTGCGCCACGACGAGATGCCGCCGTACCTGCCGTTCGTCCCCTTCGCGACAGCCCCGGCCGACGGTCCGGGGGAGCCGGCGGCACCGGCCACCGCTTCCATCCGATCCGCAGAACGAACCGAAGGAGTCACACCGCGATGAGGGCGTCAGAAACCGAACTGTCCACCATCGACGGCCTGGTCAGGGTCGAGAACGCACCGGTCGGCGAGGTGCTCCGCTCGGTGAAGGAGAACACCAAGGACTCCTACACGCACGAGGAGGTCTACGGCGACTACTGCACCTTGCAGGGGTACGTCGACGCGCCGCCGCGCGACGTGTACGAGTACCTGGCCGACATGAAGAGCCAGGAGGAGTACACCTACAGCGTCCGGGACCTGGAACCGGTCGACGACACCGGCCTGTACGTCGGCTGGGACCGGCTGTCCGGCAACACCCGCATCTACGTCCGCATCGAGGCGAACCCGCAGGCCCTGACGGTCGACTACCACGCGGCCTGGGACCAGGGCGAAGACCTGTGGATGATCTACCTCTTCCGGGTCGTGGACGCCCGGACGGTCCTCAAGCGCCCCGGCTCGGTGATCCTGTGGACGAACTGCCACCACCCCTACTACGAGAAGAACCCCTACCCCGAGCTGGCGCCGTCGCCGGACCGCCCCTGGGTCGGCGACTTCTGGCGCGAGTTCTACGCCGGTCACAAGGTCGAGCTGGAGAACATCAAGGCGATCATGGAGCACCGGCACCACCGGGGCATCCCCATCACCCCCTCCGCCGCCTCGGGGGCCTGAGATGGCGCAGGTGAGCCTGCTGGACGTCGCCAGCGCCCTGCCGGAACAGCGGGTGGGCCGGGAGTACTTCGAGCGGTACTCCCGGCCGGACGACCCCCTGCTGCGCAACCCCATGTTCCGCGCACCCGAGTACCGCCGCTACGCCTCGCGGGAGGAGACCGGTGCGGACCTGATGGAACGGGCCGCGACGGCGCTGCGGGAGCGGCACGGCGCCGACGCGCTGGCCGGTGTCGACGTCCTGGTGACCCACAACGCCCTGCCGGACGTGCCCTTCCTGGGCTCGGGCGCCGAGCTGGCGCGTCGCCTGCGCTGCCGCCCCGACCACATCATCGACCTGCACAACGGTCACTGCGCGGTCTTCCCGTACATGCTCGGCGTCGCCCGGTCCCTGCTGGCGTCCGGCGAGGGCCGCACGGCGCTGCTGTGCACCGCGCAGACCGCGGGGAAGATCTTCACCCAGCCCGGGGTGCGGCAGTCGGCGCACGCCTCGGTGCCCGGTGACGGCGCGGCGGCGGCTCTGCTGACCGTCGGCGGTGAGCGCCCGGTCCTGGGCACCCGGGTGCACCACCACCCCGAGTACGCGCCCGACGTCGGCCTCAGGCTCGACGACGGGCGGCTCTACTGGGAGCCCGGCACCTCCGAGATGGACGTGGCCTTCGACAACCTCAAGGCCCAGAACATCATCGAACGCGGCAGCAAGATCGTCCCCGAGGTGGTGGCCGACCTGTGCCGGGAGGTCGGGTCGTCCCCCGGGGACATCGGACTGCTGGTCACCAACCAGCCCAACCGGCTGCTGCTGCGGAACTGGTCACGGGACCTGGGCCTCGACCCCGCACGCCACTACGACACGTTCGACTCCTACGGGAACCTCTTCGGCGCCGGCATTCCGGTCAGCCTCGACCACGCCGTGCGCGACGGAGCCGTCCCGGACGGCGCCCTGGTGGTGCTGGCGGGCTTCGCCGGCGCGGGGGAGATGGCCTCCGCGGCGGCGATCCGCTGGGGCAGCCGACCGTGACACCGCCGACACCGCCGTACTCAGCCCCGTTCTCCCCCGCCCCTGCCACAGGAGGGCAGCGATGCCACAGCACGACACCCGGCCGGAGCCGGACCACCAGCGAGTCGAGGACACCGTCCTGGACCTGCTGGCCGAGATCCTCTACGTGGAGCGCGACACCGTGCGCTCCGACACCGAGTTCACCGCACAGGGGCTGGACTCGATCCTCGCCGTCGAGTACCTCGCCCAGGTCCACGAGGCGCTCGGGGTGAAGGTCACGCTCGAAGAGCTGCACGACCTCGGCACCCCCGGCGCCCTGGCCGCACGCGTGCGGCAGGCACCGGCCGGCACCGGCGCGGGCCACGGGCCGCACCGAGAAGGCCGGGAAGGCGCCGTATGACCAGGGACCAGGTGTCCGCCGTCGTCCGCGAGAACATCCTGGCCGTGCGGCCGGACCTGGACCCGTCCGAGATCCGCGAGGACCGCACCATGGAGGAACTGGGCTGCAGCTCGCTCGACCGCCTGGACGTGGTGGTCGGCTGCCTGGACGCCTGCGACCTGGACCTGCGGGCCGAGCGCTTGGACGGCGTGACGGGCATCGGCGGCCTCGTGGACGCCCTGCTGGCGGGTGCGGTGAGGCGTCCATGACCGCACCGCACGCCGCGGAGCCGGCCGTGGGCATCGAGGCGGTGGGCGGCTACTTCGGGGACGCCTTCGTCGACGCCGGCGACCTCTTCGACGCCCGCGGCCTGGACCGCTCCCGGCTGGCCAACCTGGGCATGGTCCGGCGGGCGGCCCCGCTCCCGGGCGAGGACGTGGTCACCCTCGCCGCGACAGCCGCCCGGCCGGTCGTGGACGCCATGAGCGTGTCCGAGCGCGCGGGCCTGCGCGCCCTCGTCGTGGCCACCGAGTCGTCCTTCGACCTGTCCAAGTCGACCGGCACCTACCTCCACCGGCTGCTCGACCTGCCCCGCACCTGCCGCATCTTCGAGGTCAAGCAGGCCTGCTACGGCGGGGTGGCCGCGCTCCAGACCGCCGTGGCGCTGGTGCGCGCCGACCCCGCGAGCCGGGTCCTGGTCGTCGCCGCCGACCTCTCCCTGCCCGAACGCGGCACGTACATGGAGCCGAGCCAGGGCCTGGGCGCGGTGGCCGCGCTGGTGGGCGCCCGGCCGGGGATCCTGGAGGTCGACCACGTAGGCGCCGGCGCCTACAGCTACGAGATCGCCGACTTCGCCCGGCCGCGCCACGACGTGGACGTGGTGGACACCGACCTGTCGCTGATGTCCTACCTGGACTGCCTCCTGGGCTCGTTCACCGACCACGCGGCCCGCCGCGCGGGAGCGGACTTCGCCACCTCCTACGACCTGCTGGCCATGCACACCCCCTTCCCCGGCATGGTCCGCGGCGCCCATCGCAACGCCATGCGCAAGCTGGCCTCCCGCACCGGGCCCGCGGTGCAGGAGGACTTCGAACGCCGCGTCGCCCCCTCACTGCGCCTGCCCGAGCAGGTGGGCAACGTGTATTCCGCCACCACCCTGCTGGCGGTGCTGAGCGCCGTCGCCCACGCGCCGCACGACGAGGGCGCCGAACTCGGCGTGTTCAGCTACGGCTCGGGGTGCTCGTCGGAGTTCTTCGCGGGCCGGATGCCCGCCGGGGCCCGGCGGCGGGTCGCCGCGGCGGGGCTGGAGGAACAGCTCACGGCGCGCCACCGGCTGACGGTCGCGGAGTACGACGCCCTGACCGCGCAGGCCGCCACCACGATGTTCGCCGTCCCCGACGCCGTCGTCGACCCCGGGCGCCGCTTCGTCCGGGGGGCGGCCGACCGGCCACGCGCCGTGCTCGTCGGCGTCGAGGGCTACCGCCGGGAGTACGCATGGTTCCCCCAGCGGTGACGCCCGGCGCGCGGGACCCGCTCCCGGGCCCGGTGGACCTGCGCATCGAGGGCGCCTGCGCGCGGCTGCGGCTGACCGCGCCCGAGCGGCGCAACGCGCTGGACGCCGCCACGGTCGAGGCCCTGCACACCGCCCTGCGCACCGCCGAACGGACACCCGGCTGCCGCGCCGCGGTCCTCTCGGCGTCCGGGCCGGTGTTCTGCTCGGGCCTCGATCCGGCCGTCGTGACGGCGGACGCCGCGCAGTGGGCCACCGTCGGCGACCGGATGTGGGAGCTGCTGACCGCGCTGGCGACCGGGCCGCTGGTGACCGCCGCCGTCGTGACGGGCCGGGTCACGGGCGGGGGCGTCGGACTGGTCAGCGCCTGCGACCTCGTCTTCGCGGGCCCCGACGCGTCGTTCCGTCTCACCGAGGCGCTCCTGGGCCTCGTCCCCGCCACCGTCCTGCCCTTCCTCACCGCCCGCATGGGAGAGCGCGCCGCCTTCCGCGCCGCCCTGCTGGCGGAGGAGATCGACTCCACCGCCGCCGGTGAACTGGGGCTCGCGGACACCGTCGGGGACCTGCCCGAGCAGGACGTGCGGCGGCTGCTGCTGGCCCTGCGCAGGGCTCCGCGGCCCGGTGCCGTCGCCGAGTTGAAGCGGTGCAGGGACCTGCTGCGCGGCACGCCCGAGGGCTACCCCGGGTACGCCCGCGGGCTGCTCGCCGACTCGCTCGCCGACCCCTTGGTGCGCGCCCGGGTGGCGGCACTGCGCGAGGAGGGACTGCTGCCATGAGCGACACCCAGCCCACCGGGCACGCCCGGTCGTCCACCCCCTCCGCCGGGCCGGTGACGGCGGAGCGGACCGGGCCGGTCGCCCTGGTCACGGTGTGCGACCCCGAGCGGCGCAACGCCATGACCCCTGCCCTCGTCGCCGCGCTGGGCGAGGTCCTGGAGCGCGTCACGGCCGACCCCGCCGTCCGCGTCGTGGTGGCCGCGGGCCTGCCCGACGTCTTCTCCTCGGGCGCCGCCCGGGACTACCTGATGGACCAGGACCGCGGAGAACTGGAGCCGTTCGTGCGGGCCTTCGCCCGGTGCCCGCTGCCGGTGGTCGCGGCCATGCGCGGCCACGCCCTGGGCGGAGGGCTGACGCAGGGCCTCTACGCGGACGTGCCGGTGCTCAGCGAACGGTCCGTCTACGCCGCCAACTTCCTCAACTACGGCCTGGTCCCCGAGTACGGGACCACCTGGCTGCTGCCGGCCCGGCTCGGGCACGCACTGGGCGCCGAGATGCTGTGGACCGCGCGGGGCTACCGGGGGGCCGAACTGCGCCGCCGGTCCGCACCCGTCCAGGTCGTCCCGCACGAGCAGGTCCTGCCACGGTCCCTGGAGATCGCCGAACGCATCGCCCGGGCACCGCGCCGGTCCCTGGAGTTGCTCAAGGGCCAGCTGGCCACCCAGCTGCTCGCCGCCGGGGACGCGGCGGTGGAGGTGGAGCTCGGCCCCCACCTGGAGGCCTGGAACTCGCCCGACCTGCGCCGTCTGGTCGCCGACCGGTACGGGCGCCCCGAGGAGGTATGGCCGTGAACGACGCCCCGACCCGGGCCACCCCGCAGCCCGCACCGCGCGACCCCGTGGCCGTCATCGGCATGGCGTGCCGCGTACCCGGCGGCGACGGCCCGGAGGACCTGTGGCGGACGCTGTGCGCCGGGGACGGGATGATCGGTGAGGTCCCGGCCGACCGCCTGACCGGGTACGACCGTGAGGTCGCCGGTCCGGCCGGCCTGCGCGCCGCCGTGCTGGAGGACGTCGACGCGTTCGACGCGGACTTCTTCGGCATCGGACGTCGCATGGCGGTGTGGATGGACCCCCAGCAGCGTCTGCTGCTGGAGACGAGCTGGCAGGCGCTGGAGAGCGCGGGGATCGCGCCCGGCTCGTTGCGCGGCCAGGAGGTCGGCGTCTTCGTCGGCTGCGCCACGAGCGACTTCCGCGACCGCATGCTGATCACGGGAACGCTCGACCGCTACTCGGCCGTCGGCACCATCCAGTCCTATCTGGCCAACCGGATCTCCCACCACTACGACCTGCGGGGCCCCAGCGTCACCGTGGACACCGCCTGCTCCAGTGGTCTCACCGCGGTGGCGGCGGCTGTCTCGGGGCTGCGCGCGGGCGACTTCGACACCGCTCTGGCCGGTGCGTCGAACGTGTGCGTCGCCGGCTGGATGCCCGCCGCCATGGCCTACATGGGGGCGCTGTCGCCCTCGGGTTCGTGCAGTCCGTTCTCGCCGGGGGCCGACGGTTACGTACGCGGCGAGGGCGCGCTCTGCTTCGTCCTGCGACGCCTGGACGACGCCCTGCGCGACGGCGACCCGGTCATGGCGGTGATCGTCGGGTCCGCCACCAACCACGACGGGCGCGCGGGGGGCCTGACCCGGACCGACGCGGATTCACAGACCCGGCTGCTGCGGCGGACGCTGTCCCAGGCCGGACTGTCCCCCCGCACGATCGGCTATCTGGAGGCGCACGCCCCCGGCACCAGCGCGGACGGCCTGGAGATCGACGCGCTGCGCGCCCTGCTGCACCCCGAAGCCGACGGCCGCGCCGGGCCGCTGGGCGGACCGGACGGCCGCCTGTGGATCGGGTCGGTGAAGGCCGCGGTCGGCCACCTGGAGGGCGCCGCGGGCGCGGTCGGGCTGGCCGAGGCCGTGCTCGTCCTGGTCAACGGCGCCATCCCCGGCGCGAGGGGCCTGCTGAGCCTGGACCCCGGCCTGGAGGCGGAACGCCTCCCGCCGCGACCGGAGCCCGTGCCCTGGCCGCGCGACCCCGCCCGGCCGCGGCGGGCAGCGGTCAGTTCCTTCGGCATCGGCGGCTCCAACGCCCACCTGGTACTGGAGGAGCCGCCCGCCGCGGCCCGCGAGTCCGGTGGCGGCCGGTGGACGCGGGGCCCGCTCGCCGTACCGCTGAGCGCCGCCGACGAGGAGTCGCTGCGCCGACAGGCCGCCCGGCTCGGTGAGCACCTGTCCACCCCGGCCGCCGGCACCGAGTTGGCCCCCCTCGCCTGGACCTTGCAGTCGGGGCGTGACCACCTGGCGTGCCGCGCCCTGCTGTACGCCCGCGACCTGCCCGGACTGCGGTCGGCACTGGCCGACCTGGCCCGCGGCGGCCCGCCCCGCGGACCGGCCGGACCGGCGCACCCGGCCGACGCGGCTGAAGGGACGGTGCAGGCCGGCCGCGCCTGGCTGGAGGGTGCTCCCGTGGCCTGGGCGGACCTGTGGGAACGGCCGCCCTCCCGGCGGGTCCGGCTGCCCGGGTACGCCTTCCGGCGGGTGCCGCTGGGCTTCGCCCCCGTACCGCGCCCGCTCCCCGCGCACCGGAGGACGGGATGACCGACGGCGGTCGCACGGAGGCGGTGGTGACCGGCGCGGGTGTGCTGCACGCCCTTGCCGACGACCTGGCGGGTTTCGCCGCCGCGCTGCGGGCGGGGCGCAGCGCCGTCCGGGCCGCCGGCGAACGGGGGGAGCCCGGGGCACCGGACGGCGCGCCGCCTGCCGGTGCCCGGCTGGACCACTTCTCGCTCGCGGACTGGGCCGCGCGCCTGCTCCCGGACGATCCGGGAACCGTCGCGCGGTTGCGGGGCGTCGCGGGCCGGGCGGCCCTCCCGGCGCGGACGGCGGCGTGTGCCGCGCTCGCGGCCGTCCGCGACGCCGGGCTGCGGGCGTCCGACCTCGACGGCGCCGCGCTGATCGTGGCGGGCAACAACCTGGCACTGTCCCACCAGGCCGAAGCGGTCCGGACGTTCGCCACCCGGCCGGGGCGGCTGCGCCCGTCGTACGCGCTGACCCACATGGACACCGACACGGTCGGCGTGGTCAGCGAGGTCACCGGCGTCAACGGCGAGGGCTGGACGGCCGGCGCGGCCTCCGCGAGCGGGACCGTCGCCGTCATCCTCGGCAGCCGGCTGGTGCGCTCCGGGGAGGCCCCGGTCTGTCTGGTCGTCGCCCCCGCCACCGAGCTCTCGGCAGTGGAGCTGCGCGCCTTCCGGGACAGCGGCGCCATGGCCGACACCGACGGGGCCGCGGAGCCCTGGCGGCTGTGCCGTCCCTTCGACCGGCGGCGACGGGGCTTCGTCTACGGGCAGGGCGCCGCCGCGGTCGTCCTGGAGAGCGCGCAGCACGCCGGTCGGCGCGGTGCGCGCGTTCGGGCCCGGGTCGCCGGGCACGGCCAGCGCCTCGACGGCCGCCGGGGTACCGCCCCCGACGCGCTGGGCCAGGCGGCGGCCCTGCGGGCGGCGCTCGCGCACGCGGGCGTCGCACCGCGGGACGTCGACTACGTGAACGCCCACGGCACCGGCTCCGTGGCCGGGGACGCGGCCGAGGCGCGCGCCCTGCTGGACGTCTTCGGCCCCGACCGCCACGCGCTGGTCAACTCCACCAAGCCGCTGCTGGGTCACTGCCTGACCTCGGCGGGACTGCTGGAGCTGGTGGCCACGCTGCTGCAGATGCGGGAGGGCTTCCGCCACGGCAACCCCAACACCGAACAGCCGCTGGAGGAGGGGCTGCCCCTGGTGGGACGGACCGCCGTCCCCGGAGCGGTACGCACCGCGCTGTGCCACAGCGTCGCCTTCAGCGGGATCAACGCGGCGGTCGTCCTGCGCAGTTGACCCGTTCCCTCGTGCGCGGTGCAGGCCTTCCGGGAACTCCCGGGAGGCCGGCGCCGTCTCATCGCGTACCAGAAAGTGGGACGCCTGTTGGTACGGAGCCCCCGCTCCTGTACAAATGTGCCTCATGAATCCCGAGCCCCTCGTGCGACGCCTGGTCATCGACCTGTGCCGACGCCCGGGCTCGTGTTGTCGCTGATCCCAGCCCTCTCCCCTGCGCGCCCTGCCGTGCGGTGACGCCACCCGCACCAGGACGTCCCCCTTCCCTGTCCTGACCCGGGGCCACCCGCCCCGTGGTCGGTCGACCGCTGCCGCGCGCCGTCGACGTCCCCTGGAGAACCCGCTGTGTCCACGACCCCGTCCCTGGCGAAGCCCGCCGATCCCGCCGACGCCCCGCCGCCCGGCCGCCGCCCGCCCCGGCACCGCGTCCTCCCGCGGGTGCGTCATGTCGCGCTGCCGCTGGGCTCGTTGCTGCTGTTCCTCGTCCTGTGGCAGGTGCTCGCCGCGAGCCACACCTGGAGCGAGACGCTGGTCCCGCCGCCCGCCAAGGTGTGGGACGCGTTCGTCGACGTGTCCACCACGCACGACGGCGTCCGGGGCTACAACGGCACCACCCTCGTCGAGCACCTGGGCATCAGCCTGCGCCGCATCGCCCTCGGCGCCGGCCTCGGCATCCTGGCCGGGGTGGTGTTCGGGCTGCTCATGGGCACCGTGGGCTGGCTGCGCTCGCTGTTCGAGCCGTGGATCACCTTCCTGCGGACGCTGCCGCCCCTGGCGTACTTCTCGCTGCTCATCATCTGGCTGGGGATCGACGAGGAGCCGAAGGTGACGCTGCTCGCGGTGGCGGCGTTCCCGCCCGTGGCCGTGTCCACCACGACCGCCGTCGCGGCGGTGCCAAAGGCCCTCGTCGAGGCCGCCCGCGCGCTCGGTGCGTCGCGGTGGGACACCGTCCGGGACGTCGTGGTGCCGTCCGCCCTGCCCGAGACGCTCACCGGGGTCCGGCTCGCCGTGGGCGTGGCCTACTCCTCCCTGGTCGCCGCGGAGTTGGTGAACGGTCTGCCGGGCATCGGCGGCATGGTCAAGGACGCGGCCAACTACAACAACACCCCCGTGGTGCTGGTCGGCATCATCGCCATCGGCGTCTCCGGGCTCGTCATCGACGGCCTGCTGCTGCGGCTGGAACGCGTGGCCGTGCCGTGGCGCGGCCGCACCTGAGCCCCGCGCTCCCCTCCCTCCCCCCTTGCCCCGCCCTCCCCCCTTGCACCTCCTTCTCCCCTCGCACCGTCTGCCCGCATACAGAAACGGCTCCGTCATGTCTCCTGCCTCCCGCGGTCCGTCCCGCCGTCTCCTCCTCGCCGGTGCCCTGGCCGCCGTGTCCGCGGCCGTCACCGGCTGCTCCTCCGACAGCGAGGCGGCGTCGTCCGGCGGCTCCAAGCGGCTGCGCATCGGCTACTTCGCCTTCCCCAGCGGCGACTTGATCGTGAAGAACAGGAAGCTGCTGGAGAAGGCGCTGCCCGACCACAAGATCTCCTGGATCAAGTTCGACTCCGGCGCCAGCGTCAACCAGGCGTTCCTCGGCAAGTCCCTGGACATCGCCGCGCTGGGTTCCAGCCCGTTCGCCCGCGGGGTGTCGGGGAGTTCGCCCATCCCGTACAAGGTCGCATGGATCCTGGACGTCGCCGGCGAGAACGAGGCGCTGGTGGCGCGCAAAAAGACCGGCATCACCGACGTCGCCGGGCTGCGGGGCAAGAAGATCGCGACCCCCTTCGCCTCCACCTCGCACTACAGCCTCCTGGCGGCGCTGGAGTCGGCCGGTCTGAAGCCGTCCGACGTGCAGTTGATCGACCTCCAGCCGCAGCCGATCCTGGCCGCCTGGCAGCGCGGGGACATCGACGCCGCGTACGTGTGGCTGCCGACCCTGGACGAGCTGCGCGCGACCGGCACCCAGCTCACCAGCAGCAAGGAGATCGGCGCGGCGGGCAAGCCGACCCTTGACCTGGCCGTCGTGTCCGACGAGCTGATCGCCCGCGACCCGGCGGCCATCGACGCCTGGCGCAAGGCGGAGGCCGAGGCGCTGCGGCTGCTGAAGTCCGACCCGGACGGCTCGGTGAAGGCCGTCGCGGCCGAACTGGGCATCAGCGCCGAGGACGCCGCGGCGCAGCTGAAGCAGGGGGTGTTCCTCACCCCGGAGCAGGTCGTGTCCGCCGACTGGCTGGGCACGGAGGGCAGTCCGGGCAAGCTGCTCACCTACGTGTCCGACACCGCCGCGTTCCTGGCCGAGCAGAAGCAGATCGACGCGGCACCGTCGCAGGACGCCGTCCGCAAGGCGTTCTACTCGAAGGGGCTGTCCGATGTCCTCCAGTGAGGTCACTGCGGCCGCCGGGGCCGCCGCGGAGGTGGACACCTCGGCCGCCGGTTCCGTCCGCATCGAGCACGTCACCCACCGGTACGGGCGCGGCGGCGAGGAGTTCACCGCCGTCGGCCCGGTCGACCTGAGCGTCCCGGCGGGCGAGTTCCTGGTGCTGGTGGGCGCGTCGGGCTGCGGCAAGAGCACGTTGCTGCGGCTGATCGCCGGCTTCGAGCGGCCCACACAGGGTGCGGTGCGCGTCTCCGGCACCGAGCCGCGCCCCGGCGAGGCGGCCGGTGTCGTGTTCCAGACGCCCCGGCTGTTCCCGTGGCGGACGGTGCGGGGCAACATCGACCTGGCGCTGCGGTACGCGGGCGTCAGCCGCTCCCAATGGCCCGAGCGGCGCGCGGAGTTGCTGGCCCGGGTCGGCCTGGAGGGCACCGAGCGGCGCCGCGTCTGGGAGATCTCCGGCGGCCAGCAGCAACGCGTCGCCATCGCCCGGGCCCTCGCCGCCGAGAACCCCCTCCTGCTGCTGGACGAGCCGTTCGCGGCGCTCGACGCGCTGACCCGGGAACGGCTCCAGGAGGACGTGCGCCGGGTGACCCGGCGGACCGGACGGACCGCGGTGTTCGTGACGCACTCGGCGGACGAGGCGGTGTTCCTCGGCTCCCGCATCGTCGTGCTGACCAAGGGCCCCGGCACCGTCGCCCTGGACCTGCCCATCGGCCTGCCGCGGGACGACGTGGACGCCGAAGAACTGCGCGGCTCGCGGGAGTTCGCGGAGCTGCGCGCCCAGGTCTCGCACGCCGTGAAGGCCGCCGCGGCGGCCTGACCAGAGAAACGCCGTACAGAGAAGGGAAACACACAGGTGAGCATCCTCAGCGAACGGCCGGCCCCGGCCACCCTCCCGGTCACCGCGCTCGGCCCGCACTTCGGCGCCGAGGTCCACGGCGTCGACCTCGCCCGCCTCGACGACGCCGAGGTCCTCGCCCTGCGCGAGGCACTCGTGGCGTACAAGGTGCTGTTCGTCCGCGACCAGCACGGCCTCGACGACGCCGCGCAGATCGAGTTCGGCCGGCGCCTCGGCGAGGTCACCGTCGGCCATCCGGTCCACGACTCCGGTGACGTGGCGCCCGAGGTGTACGCGCTGGACAGCCAGGACAACGGGTTCGCCGACGTGTGGCACACCGACGTGACGTTCGTCCAGCGGCCGCCGGCGATCTCCGTGTTGCGCGCTGTGGTGCTGCCGCCCCACGGCGGCGACACCAACTGGGCGGACAGCCAGCTCGCCTACGCGTCGCTGTCGCCGGGGCTGCGGGCGTACGTCGACACGCTCACCGCCGTCCACGACGGCAGCCGCGAGTTCGGCTACTACCTCGCCCAGCGGCGCCAGGGCCGCGGGAACGTGTGGGAGGGCGAGGTGTTCACCGCACTGACCCCGGTGGAGCACCCCGTGGTCCGGGTCCACCCCGAGAGCGGCCGCAAGGGCCTGTTCGTGAACCCCGGCTTCACCTCGCACATCGTGGGCGTCTCGGAGTACGAGAGCCGCGGACTCCTCGACATCCTCTACGCCCACCTCACCAAGCCCGAGCACGTCGTACGGCACCGCTGGCGGCCGGGGGACGTCGCGCTGTGGGACAACCGCAGCACGGCGCACTACGCCAACCGGGACTACGGCGACCAGCACCGCGTCATGCACCGCATCACGCTGCGCGGGGACACACCGGTCGGACCCACCCCGGCCTCCGCCTGACGGACTTGCCCCTGACGTGCGGGGCACCCCCGCCGTCCGTCACCCGTGCTGCAAAGGGCGCCGCCGGTCCTACACCCCCACCGCGACCTCCGGCGCCCCCGGCTGCCCGGGCTGTCCCGGCTGCGACTGCTCGAACTGCGCCCGGTACAGCTCCGCGTAGCGGCCGCCGGCCGTCAACAGCTCCTCGTGGGTGCCCTGTTCGACGATGCGGCCGGCCTCCACGACCAGGATGCGGTCGGCCGAGCGCACCGTGGACAGGCGGTGGGCGATGACGACGGCGGTGCGGTCCGCCAGGGCCTCGGTCAGCGCCTCCTGCACGGCCGCCTCGGAGGTGTTGTCGAGGTGCGCGGTGGCCTCGTCGAGGACGACCACGCGCTGGCGGGCCAGCAGCAGCCGGGCGATGGTCATGCGCTGGCGTTCCCCGCCGGACAGCCGGTAGCCGCGCTCGCCCACGACGGTGTCGAGGCCGTCGGGCAGCGCGCGGACGAGGTCCTCGAGGCGGGCCCGGCGCAGCGCGTCCCACAGGTCGGCCTCGACGTCGGCCGCCCCGCCCCCGTCGTCCGGGCGGGCCATCACCAGGTTGGCCCGGACCGTGTCGTGGAAGAGGTGGCCGTCCTGCGTGACCATGCCGACCGTGGCGCGCAGCGAGCGCGCGGTGAGGTCGCGGACGTCGACGCCGCCGATGCGGACGGCGCCGGAGTCGACGTCGTACAGGCGCGGCAGGAGCTGGGCGACGGTGGACTTGCCGGCGCCGGAGGAGCCGACGAGGGCGATGGTCTGCCCGGGTTCGGCGCGGAAGGAGATGCCGTGCAGGACCTCCTCGCCGCCGCGGGTGTCGAGGGAGGCGACCTCCTCCAGGGAGGCGAGGGAGACGCGGTCGGCGGACGGGTAGGCGAAGCGGACGTCGTCGAACTCGACGGCGACCGGGCCGTCCGGCACGTCACGGGCGTCCGGCTTCTCCTCGATGAGCGGCTCGAGGTCGAGGACCTCGAAGACCCGCTCGAAGCTGACCAGGGCGCTCATCACCTCCACGCGCGCCCCGGCGAGCGCGGTGAGCGGCGCGTACAGCCGGGTCAGCAGCAGGGCGAGCGCCACCACCGCGCCCGGCTCCAGGGCGCCGTGCAGGGCGAGCCGGCCGCCGAGGCCGTAGACGAGGGCGAGGGCCAGGGCGGAGACGAGGGTGAGGGAGGTGAGGAACACCGACTGGGCGGTGGCCGTGCGGACGCCGATGTCCCGTACGCGTGCGGCGCGGGCGGCGAACTCGACGGACTCCTGCTCGGGCCGGCCGAACAGCTTGACCAGGGTGGCACCGGGCGCGGAGAACCGCTCGGTCATCCGGGTGCCCATCGCGGCGTTCAGCGTGGCCGCCTCGCGCTGCATGCGGGCCATGCGGCCGCCCATCCGGCGGGCGGGCACCACGAACACCGGCAGCAGGACCAGCGCGAGCAGCGTGACCTGCCAGGACAGGGTGAGCATCACGGCCAGGGTGAGCACCAGCGTCACGATGTTCCCGACCACGCCGGACAGGGTGTTGCTGAAGGCGCGTTGGGCGCCGATCACGTCGTTGTTGAGCCGGGAGACCAGCGCGCCCGTACGGGTACGTGTGAAGAACGCGACCGGCATGCGCTGCACATGATCGAACACAGCCGTCCGCAGGTCGAGGATGAGTCCCTCGCCGAGCGTCGCCGACAGCCTGCGCCCGAGGATGCCGAGCCCCGCCTCCAGCAGCGCGATCAGCGCGATGAGCAGGGCCAGCCCGACGACCGTGCGCTCCTCCCCCCGCGACACGATCGCGTCGACGACCCGCCCGGCCAGCACGGGCGTGGCCACGGCGAGCAGCGCGGTCACCGTCCCCAGCAGGACGAAGACCGCGATGCGGCGGCGGTGCGGGCGGGCGAAGGCGCCGATGCGGCGCAGTGTCGCGCGGTCGAAGGGGCGGCGGTCCTGCTGGGCGTTGAGGACGCTGTGCAGCTGCATCCACGCGGTGGTCTCCATGCTCATGTGCAGGACGGTAGGACCTCGACCGTCCTTGAGGTCAAGGCGCGGTCGGTGCCCGTCCGTAAGCCGCAGTCCGTGATCCCGCCACCCGGTGTTGGCGCGGCGGGGAGAACCTTCCGTGGTGTGACCGCGGTAATCCTCCCCGAAGGGCCCCGTCCCCCGGGCCCGCTCCGCTCCCCCGTCCGGTCCGCGCGCCTCCCCCGTGCGCGGTACCTCCCCGTGCGGCAGGTCCGGCACGTGCTGTGCCTGCTGCCGGTCCTGCTGGTCGCCGTCGTCGCGGTGCGCCACCGCTCGGTCCTCGCCGAGGGCCTCGCGCAGCTGCGCTCGGCCGAGTGGCCCTGGCTGCTGGGTGCCGTCGGCGCGACCTGTCTGACCTGGGTGGCGGCGGCCGTCACCCGACAGGGCGCCGTGGTGCAACGGCTGCCCGGACGACGCCTGCTGGCCGTGCAGTTCGCGGCGGGCGCGGCCAACCACCTGCTGCCGACCGGGCTCGGCGCGAGCGCGGTCAACCTGCGTTTCATGGCCCTGTGCGGGGTGCCACTGGCCCGCTCGTCGGCGGCGCTCGCGCTGTACCTGCTGGCGGAGGCCGTGGCGCGGCTGGGCCTGCTGGCCGGGCTGCTGCTGGCCTTCCCGCACGCCCTGCGGCCGGGCACGCTGGTGCCGTCCGGCGCGGTGGGTCCGCTGCTGGCCGGGCTGGCCGGTGCCGTGCTCCTCGCGGGGCTCGCGCTGCTCCTCGTACGACGGCTGCGCGCGGCCGTGTGCGGTTTCCTGCGCACGGCGCTCGGCGAGGCCCGTTCGGTGCACGCCCGTCCGGCGCGGGCGCTGGCGTTGTGGGGCGGGTCGCTGGCGTTCCCGGCGCTCCAGGCGGCCGGTCTGGTGCTGGTGGGGCGGGCGCTGGGGCTGCCGGTGCCGGCCGGGCACCTGGCGCTGGCGTACCTGGCGGCGACCGCGGCGGTCGCGCTGGTGCCCACGCCGGGCGGGATCGGCTCGGTGGAGGCCGCGCTGGTCGTGGCCCTGGTGGCGGCCGGCGGGGCGGTGCCGGCCGCGACGGCGGTGGTCCTCGCGTACCGGATCATCACGGTCTGGCTGCCGCTGGTGCCCGGCGCGCTGACGCTGGGCGCGCTGGTGCGGTGGAAGGTGATCTGACCGGCCGGGCGCGGGAGGGGCACGACGGCGGTCGTCCCGGGCCTTCGCCCCCTCCCCGCCCCGGCGGCGGCCGGCCGCCGGGGGTCAGCAGCCGTCGATCCCGCAGGCGTTGCCCGGGGCGGCGGGCGAGGCGGCCTGTTCCTCGAGGACGGCCTTGCGCAGCCGGGCCGCGTCGGGCACCCCTTCGATGCGGTACCGCTCGTTGACGATGATCGTGGGGACGACCGAGATGGTGTACGCCTCCGCAGTGCGCAGTGCCTCCTCGTGGGCCTTCCGGTACGTCCCCTCGGTCAGGGCCCGGGCGTAGTCGTCGGCGTCCAGACCGAGTTCGGCGGCGATGCCGGTGAGCACCTCCAGCCGGCCGATGTCCTGGTTCTCCTGGAAGAACGCCCTGAGCATCCGCGGGGTGTACTCGGCCGCCCTGCCGTGTTCGGCGGCGTACTGGTACCCCTCGAAGGCGAGCCGGGTGTACGGCTGCGGCGAGACGGTGGGGAGGGTGATGTCGACCCCCATCCGCCGGGCCATGGGGTAGACCGAACGCTCCCACACGGTGGGCAGGTAGGGGTCCTCGGGGCGCAGCGTCGGCTTGGGGTGGGGCCTGAGTTCGTACGGCATCCACTGCACGTCGACGTCCAGGTCGTGCGTGGCCTCGTGCAGCGGCCCCTCGGCGAGCATGCAGTACGGACAGACGTAGTCGGACCAGACCTTGACGCTGATCCGGCCGGTGGTCACCTGGTTCATCCGAGCCTCCTGTTGACCGAGCGGTACTCATCGAACGGCTCGACCGCTCCCGGCACGTCGAGGTGGGTCACTTCCACCGGCCAGTCGGCCGGGTCCTTCGCGAAGATCGAGTACGAGCTCGCGTAGTCGAAGCCGTACTCGGCGGCCGTCCCGCGGTCGACCGCGTACACGATCCTGCTGACACCGAAGTGGAGCGAGGCCATGTAGCACAGGGCGCACGGCTCTCCGGACGCGATCAGGGTGGCTCCGGCGGTCGCCCACACCCCTCGTTCGGCCGTGGCCCGGCGCAGCGCGACGACCTCGGCGTGGGCCGTGGGGTCGTTGTCCTCGCGGACGCGGTTGAACCCGCTGGCCAGGATCTGCCCGTGGTTGACGACGAGCCCGGAGAAGGGGATGCCGCCGCGGGCGACGTGCTCCCTGCTGATTCTCACCGCTTCACGGACATAGTCGGCCAGTCGGCTCTCGGTGGGTGTCATGGCTTCATCCCTGTCGGAGGACGGCGGGGCGGAGCGGGGGGCGTCGGCCGGAGGTCACCGCCGACGGGGCGGCCGGTCCCGGCCGGGATGGCACTCCCCCGCTCATCGCCCGTTGATTGCTTGTACTGACAACTTATTGCTCCGATGGAGAACTCGGAGGGAACAAAAAGACCGGGACAGAAGATTGCATGAACATGTATCTTGTTGTCAACGCTGCTCGGGAGGAGCCAGAACCCGGTATGACGACCATCCCCCAGGCGCCCACGGCGTCCTCTGACCAGGCCATGTGGAGCAGGGTGCTGACCCTGCACGCTCACGTCGAACGACAGCTCACCCAGACGCTGCAGCGCAAGCACGGTATCGGTCTGTCCGAATACCGCGCCCTTGAGTGCCTGGCCCAGGCCGCCGACGGAGAACTCCGCATGCAGGACCTGGCGGACAAGGTGGGTCTCGGCCAGAGTTCGGTCACGCGCCTGGTGGCGCGCCTGAACACGGCCGGTTTCACCTTCCGCGACCTGTGTCCCGACGACAAGCGGGGCGTCTACGCGGTGATCACCGACGAAGGCCGGCAACGCTACGCCGCCGCCCGCGGCACGTACGGCGACGTCCTGAGCGCCGCCCTGAACGCCGCGGGGGCCGTCCCGGAGCTCACGCGCACGGTGCAGGCCCTCCGTAGCGGGGGCTGAGCCAAAGACCCGTTCACGCCCCCGTGGGGGCCGAGCCAGGAGCCGCCCGCCCCGCGGGCGGCTCTTCGGCGTTGTACGGGCGCCGCGGCGCAAGACTCCGCGCCGCCCGCCACACTCGAGGTAGAGCCTCACTTGAGCCTTGGAAGTGCGGGCCGCAGCCAATGTCCACCTTCGAATGAATTGTTCGCGAACTCCCACCCCCATTTCAGCGTGAAGTGAAATCCATCACACACGTCTTCGCAAGTACATGCTTGACTCTGCATGCACTCACGCTACGGTGAATGACCGAACGACTACGGGGGATGGTCGGAGCCGGCTCTCTCTGGTAGGCCGTGGCGCTCCGGACGACGTTCCCCGGTGCGCTCTGCGCCGTCACCCCCGAACGCACTCTTCCAGTCCGATTCGGGACGAACGAGGGGAACCATGCCATCCTTACGTCTCTGCGACGCGCTGGCCGGGCACGCCCGACAGCGGCCCGAAGCCGTCGCCCTGGTGTGGGGCGGACGGCGCACGACCTACCGCCGTCTCGCGGACCTGGCCGACGAGCTCGCCTCGGCCCTGGACCGCCTGGACCTCGACCGGCGTCGTCCGCTGTGCGTACCGGCGCACAAGACGCCGGAGACGATCGCCCTGCTCATCGCGGCCTTCCGGTCGGGGCACACCGTGCTCACCCCGTCGCCCGGGCTGGGTGCCGCGGTCCTGGGGACGCTCACGGCGCAGGCCAGGTGCTCCGCGGTCCTCACCGTCGACGACCGGGGAGCGCTGCACCACGACGACGTCCCGCAGGACGAGGCGGCCGCGGACGGTTTCGACACCGTCGATCCCTCCGTCTCCCGCCTGCTGCTCACCACTTCCGGGTCGACCGGAACGCCCAAGATCGTGCCGGTGGCGGCGGACGCGTTCGACCGCTTCGCCGCCTGGGCCGGCTCGCACTTCCACCTCACCGAGCAGGACGCGCTGCTCAGTTACGCCCCGCTCAACTTCGACCTGTCCCTGCTCGACGTCTGGACCGGCCTTCGGCTCGGCGCCACCGTCGTGCTCGTCGAGGAGGACTCGAGCACCGACGCCCGCCACCTGCGGGAGCTGGTCACGGCGCACGGAATCACCTTCGTGCAGGGCGTCCCCATGCTGCACCGGCTGCTCACCGGGGACGACGCCCGGTACCCGGGTGTGCGTACGGTCGTCCTCACCGGCGACACCGTGCCGCGTCCGCTGCTGACCCGGCTCGGCGCGGCCTTCCCCGGCGCCCGCTTCCACAACGTGTTCGGCTGCACCGAGACCAACGACAGCTTCGTCCACGAGGTCGACCCCGGGGCGGCCGGGGAGAGGACGCCGATCGGCCGCCCGCTGCCCGGCGTGCGCGCCCTGGTCCTCGACGACGAGGGACAGGTGCTGGACGGACCCGGTACGGGTGAGCTGTACGTGTCGACCCCGTTCCAGACCGCGGGCTACCTGGAACGCCGGCGCAACGAGGGGGTGTTCGTGCCCGCCCCCGACGGCAGCGAAGGGGTGTTCTACCGCACCGGCGACGTCGTCTCCCGGGACGCCGAGGGGCTGCACTGGCTGGAAGGGCGGACCGACTTCCAGGTCAAGGTCCGCGGGGTGCGGACCAACGTGCAGGAGGTGGAGAACGTCCTGGCCGCCCACCCGGACGTCGCCGAGGCCGCCGTGGTGGCCCTGCCCGACCCCGAGGCCGGCTACCGGCTGCACGCCCAGGTGACCCGGCGGCCCGGCACCGCGCTCACCTCCCTGCGCCTGCGCACCCACGGCGCCGCGCACCTCCCCCGGCACGCCCTCCCCTCCTCGGTCCAGGTGGGCGACACACCCCTGCCGCGCACCGCGACCGGCAAACCCGACCGCAACCTCATCAAGGCACTGCGCCAGAAGGGACACCACGCATGAGCACGCTCGTGGACGAGATCCGCAGCTACGTCGTCACCGAATTCCTCGACGGCGAGGACACCTCCGACCTGACGCCCGACTTCGACCTCATCGCGAACGGCGTCGTCGACAGCCTCGGTCTGGTCCGGGTCGTCTCGCACCTCTCCCGCGCCTACGCGATCCCGGTCGACGACATCCCGCTGAAGCCGGAGCACTTCCGCAGCATCGCCGCCATCGCCGGCTTCGTGGAGAGCGCGCGCCCCGCTGTCGTCTGACCCCCGCCCGATCCCACGGAACGCATCCCGCGGATGCGCTCCGCACACACCCGAAGGAGTTCAGTCATGATCGTTCGCAGTCTCAGTGACGTCGTTCCCGTCGAGTGGGGCAACGGCACCAGCCACCGCCTTCTGACCGAGGCCGACGGCATGGGCTTCACCGTCTGCGAGACGCTGGTCCGCAAGGGCACGACGAGCTCGCTGCAGTACCGGCGCCACCTGGAGGCCTGCTACTGCACGGGGGGTTCCGGCGAGGTGGTCACCGCGGACGGAACGCGCTTCAAGATAACGGAGGGCACCATCTACGCCCTCGACCAGAACGACGCGCACCACCTCGTGGCCTCCGACTACGAGGACCTGAGACTCGTGTCGGTCTTCAGCCCGGCCCTGCGCGGGGACGAGAAGCACACGCTGACGGCGGACGGCTTCTCCCAGTACTGAGTCCCGTCATCACCGGGGCCCGTGCCGCCACGGGCCCCGGTGCTCCCCCGCACCGCGTACCGGAAGGCCGACACAGCCATGACAACCGCACCCGTGCAGTCCGCCCCGCACGCCCCCGCCCCCGACCTCGACCCCTACGAGCTCGCCACCCCCTGGGCCGACGAACTCAACCGTGACGTCGACGAGTTCGACGCCCGCGCCGAGTTCCCGTGGGAGAAGTGGAAGACGATCCGGCGGTCGGGCATCCTCACGGTCCCGTTCGACACCCGCTACGGCGGCCGCGGCGGCACCCTGACCGACACGATGCGCGCCCTCGAAGGACTCGGGTACACCTGCCGCGACGCAGGTCTCGGCTTCTCCGCCTCCACCCAGATCGTCAGCGTCGGCGTGCCCCTGCAGGCGTTCGCCCGCGAGGAACTCAAGTCCCGGTACCTCCCGCGGATCGTCTCGGGCGAACTGATCACGGCGCACGCCATCACCGAGCCGGACCACGGCTCGGACGCCATGAACATCAGCACCACCGCCCGGCGCGACGGCGACGCGTACGTCATCGACGGGGGCAAGATGTTCATCACCAACGCCCCCATAGCCGACCTGTTCCTGCTCTACGTGCGCACCGGCGAGCCCGGGCCCTTCGGCCTGAGCGTGTTCCTCGTCGAGCGGGACACCCCGGGCCTGGTCGTCGGTGAACCCCTGGCCAAGATGGGGCTGCGCACCTCCCCGCTCAGCGAGGTGACCTTCGACCGGCTGCGGGTGCCCGCCACCCACCGCGTCGGGCAGGAGGGCGCCGGCTTCCTGATCCTCGACCACGTGATGAAGCGGGAGATCCTGTTCTCCTTCTCCCTCACCCTCGGCGAGATGAGCCACCGGCTGGAGCGGGTGATCCACCAGGCCAGGACCCGCCGCCAGTTCGACCAGCCGATCGGCCGGTTCCAGGCCGTCTCGCACCGGATCGCCGACATGAAGATCGCGGTGGAGACCTCACGCAAGTGGCTCACCGACACCGGTGCCAAGGTCGAGGCCGGCCAGGACACGGCGATCGACATCGCCGCGACCAAGACGGTGGTCAGCGAGGCGAACAAGTCCACCGCCCTGGACGCGGTCCAGATCTTCGGCGGCCAGGGCTACCTGACCGGCACGGGCATCGAGCGCGACGTGCGCAACGCCGTCGGCGGAACCATCTACTCAGGCACCAGCGAGATCCAGCGCAACCGCATCGCCGCCCTGCTGGGGCTGTGAGCGGGCAGCGCTGACGGAAGGCTGACCATGAACGCCATCACGAGCGCCGAGCGCGTCCGGCTCACCGCGCCCACCGAGTTCCTGGACTACGAGACGGACGCGGTCCAGGCCTTCATCGACCACGCGGTCGCCGACCGGGCGGCCGACGAGCGCCGCCTGGCCGTCGAGCTGTACTACGCGGTCCGCGACGACGTCTTCTACGAGGTGTACGGGGCCGACCTGTCCCCCGAGGGGCTGCGGGCCAGCAGCGTCGCGACCGGCAGGAAGGGCTTCTGCCTGCACAAGTCCGTGCTGTACGCGGCGGCCTGCCGGGCGGTGGGCATCCCCGCCCGGCTGCACTACGGCGACGTGCGCAACCACCTCGCCTCGGACCGGCTGCGGTCCCACATCGGCGGCGACGTCTTCTTCCACGGCCTCAACACCGTGTACCTGAACGGCACCTGGGTGAAGGCCACCCCGGTCTTCAACAAGATCCTGTGCCGGCTGTACGGGATGAAGCCGCTGGAGTTCGACGGGACCGCCGACAGCGTGCACCACCCCTTCGACGAACAGGGCAACAAGAACATGGAGTTCGTCGCCGACCACGGCGACTTCGACGACGTGCCCTACACGTTCGTCATGTCCCAGATGCGCCGCAAGCACCCCCGCTTCCTGGACGGCGACGGCACGGTCCGGGGCGGGTCGCTGGCCGCCGAGGCAACGGGCTGACCCAGTGAGGAGAGCAACCACCATGCCCAACGTTCAGGCCGAGAGGGACGGCTGGGAGGCCGAGGCCCGGGTCGGTGTGGTCGTCCCGCACGCGGACGTCGGCCCGGAGTCGGAGTTCCAGGCCATCGCCCCCGACGACGTCTTCATCCACGCGTCGCGCGTGCACTTCGCGGCGATGCGGGCCGGCGGGGAGATGGACCCGAAGATCCCGCACGACCCGGTGCGCGCCTTCGTCGAACCACCGCTGATCGACGACGCGGTCGAGCTGCTCGCGGCGTCCCCGCTCGATGTGATCGCCCTCGGCTTCACCAGCTCCGCCTACGTGCTCGGCGCGAGCGGGGAGAAGGAGCTGTTCGACCGGCTGGCGCGGCGCACCAGGGGCATCCCGCTCACGGCCACCACCGCGGCCGCGGTCACCGGCTTCACCGCCCTCGGCGCCCGCAGGGTGGCAGTCGTCAACCCGCCGTGGTTCGACGACCGGCTCTCCGGGCTGGGCGCCGACTACTTCACCGAGCAAGGATTCACGGTCGTCCACCACGGACCCTGCGGCCTGCCCAGCAACCAGAAGCTGATCACGCCCAAGGCCCTGTCCGACTGGATCCGCACCACGGTCGCCGACCACCGGCCGGACGCGGTCCTGGTCGCCGGCAACGGCATCCGCGCGGTCGGCGTCATCCAGGCCCTGGAGAAGGAGCTGGACTTCGCCGTCCTGACCGCCAACCAGGTGCTGTTCTGGCACGCCCTGCACCTGGCGGGGGCGGGGGAGGCAGCGAGCCGGATCACCGGCTACGGGCGGCTGTTCGGGACGGCACCGCAGGGCGGCAGGTCATGAGCCTGGTCGCGGCCGACGGCCACGTCGCCCTGTTCACCACCCCCGAGGGCGACTCCTACAGCCTGCCTCTGGTCTGCTGGCGCGACGACGGAACCGGCGTGCACGGCCTGGTCCTCCACCGCGGCTCGCTGCGCCAGGCGGAGCTCGTCCCCGGCTTCCGCCGCTACGCGCACGGCAGCGAGGCCGCCCCGTCCTTCGCCCCCGGGGAACCGCAGCGGCGCCTGGCCGGAGCGGCCGGCTGACCGGTGGGGCCCGTACGGCAGCCTCCGTACGGGCCCTGCGGGATTGACAGCCAGATACATGTTCATGCAAGCTTTATTCGTTCCCCTTCAGAGCTGACGTGCAGAACTGTCGCCGGAATGAACATGCACGTACAAGCAAACAGAGGGCCGATTCCTTCGAAAGGACCGCCATGCAGTGGCTCTACCTCGCCATCGCGGACATCTTCGAGATCGTCGTCGCCATCGCGGCCGGTAAGGCAGAGGGCTTCAAGAACCGCCGGTGGACCGCCATCACCCTGGTCAGCGGTGCGCTCGGGACCTACTTCCTCAGCAGGGCCCTGCTGACCTTCGACGTCGGCGTCGGCTACGCCATCTGGACGTCGATCGCCGGTGTCGGCATCACCGTCCTCGGCGTGGTGCTCTTCGGTCAGCGGCTGAACTGGCGCAAGACCCTCGGCATCGCCGTGATCATCGCCGGGGTCGTCGGACTCCAGCTCAGCGGCGCCGCCTGAGCCGTCCCGCCGCACCTGCCCGCCTGCCCGCCCTGCCTCTCACTCCCTCGAAAGGACCCAGGCACATGTCCCACACCGACCGTTCCTCGGCCAACTCCTGGCTCATGCTCCTCCTCGCCGGAGGCTTCGAGATCGGCTACGCGCTCTCCGTCGGCGGCAGCCACGGCTTCACCCGCCTGTCGTGGTCGCTGGTCGCGGTCGTCTTCTTCCTCCTGACGCTGTGGGCGCTGAGCGTCGCCCTGCGGACCATCGACGTGGGGATCGGATACGCCGTCTGGGCGGGGATCGGGGCCGCCGGTGCCGCCCTGCTCGGCCCGTTCTTCTTCGACGAGAGCCTCACGGTCACCCAGGCGGTGTGGCTGGGCGTGATCATCGCCGGGGTCGTCTGGCTCAAGCTGGCCGACCGGCCGGAGCCCGCGCCGGCTTCCGCCCCCGAGACCCCGGACACCCGGGGGCTCACCTCGCAGGCGCGGGAGACCCAGGGCGCGCAGCGCTGACGTCGGGCCCCACCCCTGACACCGCCGCCTCGACAGCACCGCCTCGACAGCGGGGCCTCCTGGTGGTCCGGGCACCCGGCCCGGACCGGAACCGCACCAGGGGCCCCGCTGTCGGGGCGTGGGCGCTTCCACCGCGCGCCCGGCCGGCCCGGGTCGCTTCAGTGGTGCCAGGCGGTGCCGCCCGTGTTGTGGATGAAGCGCTGGAGGACCTTGAGGGTCGTCAGGTACTCCTCGTCGGAGATGCCCGCGTGCCGTTCCTCCTGGAGCTGCTGCTGGACGGCGGCCACCTTGTCGAAGAACGCCCGGCCGTCGGCGGTCAGGTGCAGGCGGCCCGCCGCGTCCTGGTCGACCCAGCCGCGGGCGATGGTGTGGTCGATCTCCTCCTCCATCACCTCGGGCCCGGTGTCGAGGTAGTTCCGCAGCAGCCGGGACACCTCGTCCCGGCTCTTGGCCGGCTCGGCGCCGGCGACCTGGCCTAGGGGGTGTCTCGTCGATCAGGCCGGATCAGGGAGCGGTGTCCGGTGCCGTGCATCGCAAGGCGGAGGAGGGCGGCGATGCGGAGCATCGCCAACCGACGACAACGCGGCGAGGCGCGGTGCCGGACACCGCGAGCCCGGCATGATCGACGAGACACCCCCTAGGACCCACCACTGCGGCTGGGTGGTCCCCAGCTCCGCGAGGGCGGAGCGGATGCGGGTGACGACGGCGTCGTAGGCCGCCCAGCTCCAGTAGCCGATCGGCTGCCGCAGCAGGTCCGCGTCGCTGTGCGAGTACTCCATGGCCGGTGCCTCCGGGGTGCGCCTGGGTCGTTCGGACGCCACCGACGCTAGGAACTCAACCGGACTTGAGGTCAAGGCCTAACAAGTGTCGCGCAGATGGGCGAGGACCGCGTGGGCCGCCCGGGCACCGGCGCGGGCCGCGGCCGGGGCGGAGGCGGTGGGGCGCACGAGGGCGCCCGTGGCGAAGACGCCGGGGCGGGAGGTGCGCAGGGCCGCGTCCACGGCGGGGCACCGGACGCCGGTGGCGAGGGTGAGGCCGCCGCGCCGGGCGAGCGTGTGGTCGGGGACGAACGCGCCGGTGAACACGACCGTGTCGCAGGGCAGGACGGCCGTCCCTCCGTCGCGGTGGCGGACCCGCACGCCCGACAGGCGCCCCTGGCCGAGGAGTTCGGTGACCGTGGCGCCCGTCAGGAGCGGAACGCCCCGCCACGGACGGAGGTCGGCGACCGGGGCGCGGCCGGTCCGGGCCCGGGACAGGCCGGTGACCAGCGCGACGACCGAGGCGCCCGAGGCCCGGACGGTGGTGACGGCCGCGTGCTCGGCGTACGCGGCGGCCACGGCGTCCTCCGCGCCGGTCGCGGTCTGCGCGCAGGTCGCGTCCTCGGGGCCGGTCGCCTCCCCCGCGGGCGCCGTGCCTCCCGCGCCGACGATCACCGCCCGGGTCCCGATGTGCTGACCGAACTGGTGCACCGCCCGCTGGAGTTCGCCCGTGGTGTACACCCCGGCCGGGCGGGTGCCGGGGACCAGGCGGGCCGCGCGGGGGCGTTCGCGGGCGCCGGTGGCCAGGACGACCGCGCGGGCGCTGACGGTCTCGACGCCGAGCGGTCCGGCGGTCTCCAGGGCGAGGGGGCCCGCCCAGTCGAGCGCCGTCACGCCGGTGCGCACGACCGCCCCGGCGCGCTGGGCCACCGCCACCAGCCGGCGCGCGTACGCCGGTCCGGTCACCACGCGCGGCCAGGTGCCGTAGCCCCGGTGCGCGCCGTACCGGGGCGCTCCCCCGGCCCCCTGGTCCCCGTCCAGCACCTCGACGCGGCCCGCGCCGAGGGCGGCGAGGCGGGCGGCGGCCACCAGTCCGGCGGGTCCCGCCCCGACCACCAGGACGTCGACCTCCCGCGCGCTCACCGGCGGGCCTGCTCGAACAGCTCGCGCACGGCCGCGCCGCACGTGTCGCCCTGGCAGCGCCCGGCCCGGGCGCGGGTGCGGCGGCGCAGCCCGTCCAGGGAGCGCGGCGGGACCGTCGTCGCGAGCGCGTCGCGGATCTCGCCGCGCGAGACCTGCTCGCAGGGGCAGACGACGACGCCGTACTCGGGGTCGGCCGCGACCCGTTCCGGGACGCGGCAGGGGCGGGGGGTGGTCCGGCCCAGCCGGGGCATGTGGACCGGTTCCAGGTCGCGGGCGGGCCCGAGAGCGAGGCCGGAGTCCGCCAGCAGGTCGCGCACGTGCGCGGCGATGGCGAGGGACGCGGTCAGGCCGGTGGAGCGGATGCCGCCGACGGTGACGTACGCCTGCCCGGGGTGGGCGGTGATGCGGTAGTCGTCGTGCTCGGTGGCCGCGCGCAGACCGGCGTAGACGGCCGTGACCTCCTCCTCCAGCAGCGCGGGCAGGACGCGGCGGCCCTTCTCGCGCAGGCCGGCCAGTCCCTCGGCGGTGGTGCCGGTGGCGGTCCGGTCGTCCAGGTCCTCGGCGGTGGGCCCGAGCAGGACGTTGCCGTGGACGGTGGGCGCGACCAGGACGCCCTTGCCGAGGGCGGTGGGCACGGGCAGCAGGATGTGGCGGACGAGGTCGCGCGCGAAGGTGTCGAAGACGAGGAGCTGGCCGCGGCGCGGGGTCACGGTGAAGTCCTCGTGGCCGCGCATCCGGTCGAGGGTGTCGGCGTGCAGCCCGGCGGCGTTGACCAGCCAACGGGTGTGCAGGGGACCGCGGGTGGTGCCGAGCACCTGATGACCGCCGCCCGTGCCGCCGGTCACCGACTCCACCCGGCAGCCGAGGTGCAGGTCGACCCCGTGCCGCACGGCCTGCGTGGCGTACGCCAGGGGGGTCGTCCACGGGCAGATGACGCTCTCGCCGGGCACGTGCAGGGCGCCGAGCGCGCCGGGGCCCAAGTGGGGTTCCCGGGCATACAGTTCGGCCGCGTCCAGGGGGCGGACGCCGTCGTGGGCGTTGCGCCGCGCCTTGTCGGCGAGGCCGGGCAGGGCGGCCAGCTGGTCCTCGTCCCAGGCGACGAGGAGGGCGCCGACCGGTTCGACGGGGATGCCGGACTCGGCCGCGTAGGCCGACAGCAGCCGGTGCCCCTCGCGCACCAGCCGGGCCTCCAGGGAGCCCGGGACGGCGTCGAAACCGGTGTGCAGGATGGCGGTGTTGGCCTTGGACGTGCCCTGGCCGACGTCGTCCTGCGCCTCCACCAGGGCGACCCGCAGGCGGGGGTGGCGGGCGAGCTCCCGGGCGAGGGCGGCGCCGACGACCCCGGCTCCGACGACGGTGACGTCGTACGGCCGCACGGGCAGCGGGCCGGCGACCGTCACGGAACCCTCGCCAGGGCCGGCGGTCACGGAACCCTCGCGCGGGCCGGGAGCCGTCATGCGGCGCGCCCCTCCAGCAGGGCCCCCACGGCCGTCCGGAAGCGCGCCAGGCGCTCGGCGGCCTCGTCGGCCGTCAGGAGCGGCTCGTACACGGCGGCGGGCGCCGCGTCCGGGAGCGCGGCCTCGACGCCCAGGCCGGGATCGGCGCCGAGCCGGGCCAGCGCACCCACGCCGAGGGCCGTCGCGTCGGGCAGCGCGGACACCTCCACCGGGCGTTGGAGCAGGTCGGCCTGGGTCTGCATGAGGAGCTCGGAGCGGGTCAGGCCGCCGTCGACGCGCAGGGCGGTCAGCGCGGTGCCGAGGTCGGCCTCGGCGGCGTCGGCGAGGGCGACGACCTGCGCGGCGATGCCCTCGCAGAGGGCGCGCACCAGGTGGCCGGGCGTGGTGTCCAGGCCGAGCCCGGTCAGGGAGCCGCGCAGGTCGCCGCGCCACCAGGGGGCGGCGAGTCCGGCGAGGGCGGGCACGAAGGTGACGCCGCCGCTGTCGGGCACGCCGCCGCCGACGGCGTCGAGGTCGGCGGCGTCGCGCAGCACGCCGAGGTCGGTGAGCCAGCGCACGGCGGACGCGGCGGCGAACACCTGGCCGTCGAGGCAGTACTGCGTGCGGTCCGCCAGGCGCCAGGCGACGCAGGACACCAGCCCGGAGGTGCCCCGCCCGGGGCTCTCCCCGGTGTGCGCGAGCAGGAACGCACCGGTGCCGTAGGTGCACTTGGCGGTGCCCGGGGCCGTGACGCGCTGGGCGAGCAGGGCGGCCTGCTGGTCGACGGCGAGCCCGGTGAGCGGGATCTCCGGGGCCTCGGGCCCGAACGCGCGGGTGGCGCCGACGAGACGGGCGTTGTCGACGACGTCCGGCAGGCGTTCGCCGGACAGGCCGTACAGGTCGAGGGCGCGCGGCGACCAGGCGGCGCGGTCGAGGTCGAGGAGCTGGGTGCGGCCGGCGGTCGCCGCGTCCGTGACGAAGGCTCCGGTGAGGCGCCGTACGAGCCAGGCGTCGCTCGTCGTGACGACGCCCTCGCGGGTCAGCCGACGGCGGATCCAGGCCATTTTCGGTGCCGCGAAGTACGGGTCGACGGGCAGGCCGGTCAGTTCGCGCAGTTCGTCCGCGTGCGGGGCGAGTTCGGCGCAGACGTCCTCGGCGCGGCGGTCCTGCCAGACGATCGCGTCGGTGAGCGGGCGTCCGGTGGCCGGGTCCCAGGCGAGGACGGTCTCGCCCTGGTTGGCCAGGCCGAACGCGACGACGGGTTCGCGGGCCTCGGCGAGTGCGCGCCGGCCGGCCTCGAGGACCGATCCGTACAGCTCGGCGGGGTCGACCTCGACCCGGCCGCCGGGCAGGTGGCGGGGGCGCACCGCGGCGAATCCGGTGCCGAGGACCCCGCGTTCGGGGCAGACCACGAGGGCCTTGGTGCCGGAGGTTCCCTGGTCGACGGCGAGCACGGGGCCTGTCATCGCACCCTCCCCGCGGCCGCCCGCGTCCCGGTGATCACGGTCCGACAGCCTGCCGTCGGGCCCCGCGCCGCGTCAAGCGCGCCCGGTCCCCGGCCGCCTCCGGCCCGCCACCAGCCAAGATGGTTGAAAAATAACGGACTTGATTTGCTTCGTCCGGTCGTACGACCCCCTCTATAGTGACCGCCGACCGACGCGATCTCCTCATCAACCGCCCAGAGGAGGGCTGTTGTTACTGCACCCCGCCGACCTGCACCTTCGGCGTCCCCGCGCGGACGGCTGATGGCACGCGAAGGAGCACGGCCGGCCTACGACCCCGCCGGCCCCGACGACGCGCTGCGGTCCGCCCTGCAGGAGCTGCGCACCGGGCGCTGGCTGGCGATGCGCACCCTGCTGGAGGACACGGCCGGCTGGGCCGCCTGGACGCGGCGCACCCAGGTCCTGGCCACCGCGGCCGCCGGGACGGACGTGGTGCGCGCCTGGCTGGCCGAGGAGCCGCACAGCGTCCCGGCCGTGGTGATGCGCGCCCGGGTCGGGGTGGAACGTGCCCTGCGGGCGCGGCGCGAGGGTCACCGTCGTACGCACGAACTGTGGATCGAGGCCTGGGACATGAGCCAGGAGGCCGCCCGCTCCGCGCCCCCGGACCCGGTGCCGTGGGTGTGCCTGCTGGCACTGGCCCAGCTCGACCGCCGGCGGCTGTGGGACGAGCACCGGGTGGCCGCCCCGGAACCGACGCTGCCGCCGGGGCCGTGGGGGCTGCTCGCCGAGGCCGACAAGCGCGACCCGGGCAACCGCGAGGCCCACCACCGCATGCTCCAGTTCCTCTACGCGCACGCGGCCTCCCCCCGGCCCGCGGAGGCGGAGGGCTTCGCCCAGCTCGTCGGCCAGACGGCACCGCCCGGCTCCGCGCTGCACCTGCTGCCGCTGTACGTACGGGTCGAGCGCTACCGGCGCGAGGGCGGGCGGGACACCGCCCTGGACCTGTTCTGGGTGGCCGAGGACGCCACCCGGGAGGCGCTGCGGGCGTACGAGGCGTGGTTCGAGCGGTCCGACCCGGCCGAGCGCTCCCCGCTCGACCTCAACCACCTCGCCCACGCGCTGTGGGGCGCCCAGCGCTTCCCGCAGGCGGCCCGGGTGTTCGACGCGATCGGGCCGTACTACACGCCCGTGCCGTGGACCGGCCGCGCCGGACGGCCGGGTGAACCCGCCGAGGCGGTGGAGGTGTTCCTGCGGGCGCGTGCCCGCAGCGGCGCAACGCCCTGACCCGGTCCGCGCGCCCCCGGTTCCCCCCAGTTTTCCCACCCCCCTCTCCCCCGGAGGTCCCCGTATGTCCCGCACCCCCGAGCCACCGGCTCCCGTCGAGGTCCCCCGGCCGGACGAGGAGCAGCGGCTGCGCGAACTCGGCTACCGGCCGGTGCTGGCCCGCCGCATGGGCGGCTTCGGCAACTTCGCGATCAGCTTCTCCGTCATCTCGATCCTGTCGGGCTGCATGACGCTGTACGGCTTCGGCATGAACGCGGGCGGGCCCGCGGTGATGCTGTGGGGCTGGGCCGGGGTCGGGCTGTTCGTGCTGTGCGTGGGCCTCGCGCTGGCGGAGGTGACCAGCGCGTACCCGACCTCGGGCGCCCTGTACTACATGGCCGACCGGCTCGGCGGGCGGCGCTGGGGCTGGTACACCGGCTGGCTGAACCTGCTTGGCCTGCTCGGCGCGATCGCCGGCATCGACTACGGCGCCGCCCTGTTCGCGGGCGCGTTCGCCAACCTCCAGTGGGGCTTCACGCCCACCCCGGGGAAGACGATGCTGATCTTCATGGCGATCCTGCTGCTGCACGCCGTGCTCAACCTGTTCGGCGTGCGGCTGGTCAGCGTGCTCAACTCGATATCCGTGTGGTGGCACCTGGCCGGCGTCGCGGTGATCGTGGGGGCGCTGTGGATCGTGCCGGACCACCACCGCTCGCCGTCCTTCGTGTTCACCGAGTTCGTCAACAACACCGGCTGGGACAACCCGGTCTACGTCGCGGCGATCGGACTGCTGCTCGCCCAGTACACGTTCTCCGGCTACGACGCCTCGGCGCACCTGTCGGAGGAGACCGCGCACGCCTCGGTGTCGGCGGCGCGCGGCATCGTGCGCTCGATCTGGGCGTCGTGGCTGGCGGGTTTCGTGCTGCTCGCCGGACTGACCTTCGCCATCCAGGACTACGACGGCACGCTCGCCACCGCGACCGGGGTGCCGCCCGCGCAGATCCTGCTCGACGGGCTCGGCACGGACGGCGCGAGCGCGCTGCTGCTGGTGGTCATCGTGGCGCAGCTGTTCTGCGGGAACGCCGAGGTCGCCGCGGCCAGCCGGATGGTGTTCGCGTTCAGCCGGGACCGGGCGCTGCCGGGCTCGCACCTGTGGCGCAAGGTCAGCGCCCGCACCCAGACGCCGGTGGCCGCGGTGTGGCTGTCGGTCGTCGTGGCCTGCGTGCTCGCCCTGCCGTCGCTGTACTCGGCGACCGCGTACGGCGCGGTCACCGCGATCAACGTCATCGGGATCACGCCCGCGTACGCCATCCCGGTGTTCCTGCGGCTGCGCGCGGGCGACCGGTTCACGCCGGGTCCGTGGAGCCTGGGCCGGTGGAGCAGACCGATCGGCTGGATCGCCGTGGTGTGGGTGGCGTGCGTGACGGTGCTGTTCTGCCTGCCGCAGTCGTCGCCGGTGACGGCGGACACCATGAACTACGCCTCCGTCGCGCTGGCCGTGGTGCTGGTCCTGGCCACGGTGTGGTGGTTCGTCGCCCGCCGCTCGTACGGGACGCCCACCACGGCCGCGTACGGCTCGGACCGGGAACAGGCCGAACTGGCCGAAGGCATCGTGTGACGGACCCGGCCGGGTACGAACTGCCGTCCGGAATGCGGCAGGATGAGTGATCGCGCGGGCCGGCCGGGCCCAACACCCCGGCGGGGCCCGCGTGATCGCACTTCCCGGAACCGAGCAGGTGGACCACGTGACGACATTGCACATCCGGCCGTCGGCGGCCCCCCGAGCCGCGGATCATCTCCCCGGAGGTGACCGGTGAACCGCGCGCTGACCCTGGACGACTCCCTCCTCGCCGGCATCGCCCTGGCCGCGGGCCTGCTGGCCGCCTTCCTCTCCCGCGGGCTGCTGCGCTGGCTCGCCAAGCACGCCAAGCGCACCAAGTGGGGCGGCGACGACGTGCTGGTGGACGCGCTGCGCACGGTCGTGCCGTGGGCGGCGATCGCCGCCGGAGCGGCCGCCGCGGCCGCGGTGCTGCCGCTGACGAGGGCCCTGCAGCGCACCGCCAACCAGTCCCTGACGGTGCTGCTGATCTTCGTCGTGACCCTGTCGGCGGCCCGGGTGGTCGCCGAACTGGTGCGCAGCGTGACCCACTCGCGCTCCGGCGTCGCCGGATCGGCCACGATCTTCGTCAACATCACCCGGATCCTGGTCCTCGCGATCGGCTTCCTGGTGGTGCTGCAGACCCTGGGCATCTCCATCGCGCCACTGCTCACCGCCCTGGGCGTGGGCGGTCTCGCGGTCGCGCTCGCGCTGCAGGACACGCTCGCCAACCTCTTCGCGGGCATCCACATCCTCGCCTCCAAGACCGTGCAGCCCGGCGACTACATCAAGCTGAGCAGCGGCGAGGAGGGGTACGTCGAGGACATCAACTGGCGCCAGACCACGGTGCGGGCGCTGTCCAACAACCTGATCGTGATCCCCAACGGGCAGCTCGCCAAGGCGAACATGACCAACTTCATGCGCCCCGAGCAGCAGCTGACGATCCTGGTGCAGGTGGGCGTCGCCTACGACAGCGACCTGGAGCACGTGGAGAAGGTGACCACCGACGTGGTCGCCGAGGTGATGACCGAGATCAGCGGCGCGGTCCCCGACCACGAGCCGGCGGTGCGCTTCCACACCTTCGGCGACTCCCGGATCGGCTTCACCGTGATCCTGGGCGTGGGCGAGTTCAGCGACCAGTACCGGATCAAGCACGAGTTCATCAAGCGCCTGCACAAGCGCTACCGCGCCGAGGGCATCCGCATCCCGGCCCCGGCCCGCAACGTCACGCTCCAGCAGGGCGCGGTGCCGTCCATCCCGCACCAGCGCACCGGTGACGGCCTGGCGGCCGACCCCGCGTTCGGGGGCTGACCGGTCCACGCGCGCGGCGCCGTACGCTGGGAGGACCATGAGCTCCTCCCCCGACGTCCCGCCGCCCGCCTCGGTCCGCGCGCTCGACGATCGGCTGGACGCGATCGCGCGCCGGCCGTTCCGGGCGCGGTTCCGGCTGGCCGGGCGGGAGCGGGCCCTCGCCGTGGAGCGCGGGCCCGCCACGATCCGGTGGCACGCCTACGACCTGCTGGCCCGCCGGCTGGCCCCCGCCGAGCCGTACAAGGACGGCAAGCAGACCCCGTACCGCGGTCATCCGGTGTTCGTCGCCCAGCACGCCACCGCGACCTGCTGCCGCGGTTGCCTCCAGCGGTGGCACGGCATCCCGAAGGGACGGGAGCTGAGCCGCGCCGAGCACGTGTACGCGGTGCAGGTGATCTGCCGCTGGATCGAGCGGGAACTCACCCGGGGCGGGGCCGGCGACGGGGCGGACGGGGTCTCCCCCGCCCGCCCGGTGTGACCGGCTCAGGTCACAGCGTCGCCGAGTGGTCGTGGGGACGCGTGTCCCTGCGGCCGTGCGGGGTGGCCAGGGACGGCGTGACCGGTGCGACCGTCCAGTCCGGGTGGCCCGGCATGCGCGGCGTCGTCGTGCCGTACAGCCAGTCCTTCAGGAACCCGGACACGTCCTGGCCGGACACCGCGCTGGCCACCTGGACGTAGTCCTCCGTGGACGCCGACGCGTTGCGGTACCGGTCCAGGAAGGCCCGCTCCACGGCGTGGAAGGCGTCCTCGCCGATGAGCTGCCGCAGCGCGTACAGCACGAGCACGCCGCCCAGGTAGCGCTGCGACTCGAAGAGGTTCGCGGCGGTGGGCGCGGCGACCGGCCCCCAGTCGTGCCGCCACTGGTCGCCGCGCGCGTAGGTGTCCTTCATCCGGGCCTCGAGGCTGGTCAGGCCCAGGGAGTCCGGCCAGCCGCGCTCGTAGCGGTACAGCAGCCCGTAGAAGTCGGCGTGGCCCTCGTTGATCCACAGGTCGGCCCAGGTCGCGGGCGAGACGCTGTTGCCGAAGTAGGAGTGGACCAGCTCGTGCATCATGTGCGAGCCGATCTTCTTCTCCTCCTGGAGGAGGAAGTTCGGCCGGTAGATCGTCAGGGTCTGGGTCTCCAGGCCGGTGAAGTCGAACGGCTCCGCCAGGTCGGAGTTGCACGGCAGCAGCCCGTACGTCTCGAACGGGAACGCGCCGAGGCGCCCCTCGATCCACTCCACCAGGCCGGGGGTGAGGGACAGCGCGGGCTCCAGGGCCTCGGCCCGTGCCTTCGGTACGACGTCCCGCAGCGGCAGCCCGTGCGGCCCGCTCCGCTCCTTGACGACGTAGTCGCCGACGGTGATCTGCACCAGCTCGGTCGCGAGGGGCGAGCGGGACCGGTACGTGACGGCCGTCCGCCCGTCGGGCAGCCGCTCGGTGCGCGTGCGCGTGCCGCTGGCGACGGCGGTCAGACCGTCCGGGACGGTGAGGCGGAAGGTGAAGTCCGCCTTGTCGGAGGGGTGGTCGTTGCAGGGGAAGACGGTGTGCGCCAGGTTCGGCTGGCAGGCCACCGCGAAGCCGTCCGGGGTGGGCACCCAGCCCGTGTACGGCAGGGCGCGGCGCGGGTCGGCGCCGTACGCGACGCAGACGGTGACGTGGGCGCGGGCGGGCAGCCGGCGCTCCGGGGTGATCCTCAGCTTCTCGTCGGCCTGCTCGAAGGCGGCCGTGCGGCCGTCGACGCGCACCGACCGCACGTCCAGGCCGAGGGCGTCCAGGGAGAAGCGGCTGAGCGCCCGGGTGGTGCGCACCCGCAGCGTCGCCGTGGCCTCCACCAGGGCGGTCGTGGGGTCGAAGGCGAGGTCGAGGTGGTAGGCGCCGACGCGGTAGCCGTCGTTGCCGAGCGTGGGGTAGACGGGGTCGCCGAGGGTCTCCGGGCCCGGGGCGGGGCCGTCGCCGGTCCCCGCCGCGTACGCGCTCCTGCCCCCGGCCAGGACCGCGGTGGCGCCGATGAGGGCGGCCGCCGGTCCGGTCACTCTGCTGCGATATCTCATGGTCCGCTTCCGTCGGGGCGGCCGGGTGGTCACGCCGGCCGCCGTCCACTGGTGACGATCACCCTCCATGACCGCCGGGGCGGGCGATCCGGTTGCACCCCACCCCTGTCGAGCGGACCCCGGTCACGAGATATCTTGATGTCGAGCAATGTTGCAGACGTGGAGCGGAGCACCCGGTGACTGACTCGACCATCATCTATACGCACACTGACGAGGCCCCGGCCCTGGCAACGTATTCCTTCCTGCCGGTGGTCCAGGCGTACGCGTCGCAGGCGGGTGTCGCCGTGGAGACGCGGGACATCTCGCTGGCCGGGCGCATCATCGCCGTCTTCCCGGAGTACCTGGCCGAGGAGCAGCGCATCCCGGACGCCCTGCACGAGCTGGGCGAGCTGGCCAAGACGCCGGCGGCCAACATCATCAAGCTGCCGAACATCTCGGCGTCCATCCCGCAGCTGAAGGCCGCGGTCGCCGAGCTCCAGGCGCAGGGCTACGCGCTGCCGGACTACCCGGACGAGCCGAAGACCGACGAGGAGCGCGAGATCCGCGCCCGCTACGACAAGGTCAAGGGCTCGGCGGTGAACCCGGTCCTGCGCGAGGGCAACTCCGACCGGCGCGCCCCCGCCTCGGTCAAGAACTACGCCAAGACCCACCCGCACCGCATGGGCGCCTGGACCGGCGAGTCGAAGACCACCGTGGCCACCATGGGCGAGAACGACTTCCGCTCCACCGAGAAGTCCGTGGTGATCGCCGAGGACGGCGCGCTGCGCATCGAGCTGGTCGCCGAGGACGGCACCACGACCGTGCTGCGAGAGTCGGTACCGGTCCTCAAGGACGAGGTCGTCGACGCCTCCGTGCTGCACGTGGCCGCGCTGCGCGAGTTCCTCACCGCGCAGGTCGCCCGCGCCAAGGCGGACGGCGTGCTGTTCTCCGTGCACCTGAAGGCCACGATGATGAAGGTCTCCGACCCGATCATCTTCGGCCACGTGGTGCGCGCCTTCTTCCCGAAGACGTTCGAGCAGTACGGCCGGACCCTGGCGGCCGCCGGCCTGTCCCCGAACGACGGCCTGGGCGGCATCCTCAAGGGCCTGGAGTCGCTGCCCGAGGGCGACGCGATCAAGGCGTCCTTCGAGTCCGAGCTCGCCGAGGGCCCGGCCCTGGCGATGGTCGACTCCGACAAGGGCATCACCAACCTGCACGTGCCGTCCGACGTCATCGTCGACGCGTCCATGCCGGCCATGATCCGCACCTCCGGCCACATGTGGGGCCCGGACGGCCAGGAGGCCGACACCCTCGCGGTGCTGCCGGACTCCTCGTACTCCGGCGTCTACCAGGCCGTGATCGACGACTGCAAGGCCCACGGCGCCTACGACCCGTCCACCATGGGCTCGGTCCCCAATGTCGGCCTGATGGCGCAGAAGGCCGAGGAGTACGGCTCCCACGACAAGACCTTCGAGGTCCCGGCCGCCGGCACCGTCCGCCTGGTCGACACCGCCGGCAACGTCCTGATCGAGCAGCCGGTCGCCGAGGGCGACATCTTCCGCGCCTGCCAGACCAAGGACGACCCGATCCGCGACTGGGTCAAGCTCGCCGTCACCCGCGCCCGCGCCACCGGCGACCCGGCCGTGTTCTGGCTGGACGAGACCCGCGCCCACGACGCGGTGCTCATCGAGAAGGTCCGCCGCTACCTGCCCGAGCACGACACCGAGGGCCTGGACATCCGCATCCTCGCCCCGGTCGAGGCCACCAAGCTGTCGGTGGAGCGCATCCGCCGCGGCGAGAACACCATCTCGGTGACCGGCAACGTCCTGCGCGACTACCTGACCGACCTGTTCCCCATCCTGGAGCTGGGCACCAGCGCCAAGATGCTGTCGGTCGTCCCGCTGATGGCGGGCGGCGGCCTCTTCGAGACCGGCGCCGGCGGCTCCGCGCCGAAGCACGTCCAGCAGCTGGTCAAGGAGAACTACCTGCGCTGGGACTCCCTCGGTGAGTTCTTCGCCCTGGTGCCGTCCCTGGAGCAGTACGCCGACGCCACCGGCAACAGCCACGCCAAGGTGCTGGCCGACGCCCTGGACCGCGCCACGGCGACCTTCCTCAACGAGGACAAGTCCCCGACCCGTCGCGTCGGCGGCATCGACAACCGCGGCAGCCACTTCTACCTGTCCCTGTACTGGGCGCAGGAGCTGGCGCGGCAGACCGAGGACGCGGAGCTGGCCAAGGCCTTCCAGCCGTTCGCGGAGGCGCTGGCCGCCAACGAGCAGAAGATCGTCGACGAGCTGAACGCCGTCCAGGGCGAGCCGGCCGAGATCGGCGGCTACTACCAGCCCGACCCGGCGAAGGCCGCCGCCGTCATGCGCCCGTCGGCGACCTGGAACGAGCTGCTGGCGTCCCTGAGCTGACGCCGGCGCCCCGCGGCTCCCGCGGGGCGCCCCTCGTGCCCGCCCCGGCCGGACCTCCCGGCCGGGGCGGTCGCGCGTCCGCCCCTCCCGATCCCTCACCCGCCCCGTCCCCCGGAGCCGCCGTATGAGCCCTGCCGTGCCGTCGTTCGAGCTGCTGCCCGGAGCCGGGACGTCACCCGTGATCCTGCACGTCCCGCACGCGGCGCGGGCGGTGCCGCCCGAGGTGCGCGCCGGGATCGTGCTCGACGACCGCGCGCTGGAACGGGAGCTGGACCACATCGTCGACGCGCACACCGCCGAGCTGGCCGAACGGGCCGCCGGGCTGGCGCGGGTCGTGCCGTGGCGGTTCGTGAACCGGCTCTCCCGGCTGGTCGTCGACCCCGAGCGCTTCCCCGACGAGCGTGAGGAGATGCTCGCCGTGGGCATGGGGGCGGTGTACACGCGGACCACGCACCGCGAGGTGCTGCGCGCTGCGGGGACCGACCCGGGACCGCTGGTCGAGCGGTACTTCGCGCCGTACGCGCGGGCCATGACCGAGGCCGTGGCCGACCGGCTCGCGGCGGCCGGCCGGGCCGTGATCGTCGACGTGCACTCCTACCCGACCCGGCCGCTCCCCTACGAGCTGCACGGCCAGGGCCCGCGGCCCGCGATCTGCCTGGGCACCGACGCCTTCCACACCCCCGGGCCGCTGCTCGCCGCCGCGCGGGAGGCGTTCGGCGCGTGGGGCGACGTGGGCCTGGACAGCCCGTTCAGCGGGACGTACGTACCGCTGGAGTACTACGGGTCGGACGCCCGGGTGCGGGCCCTGATGGTGGAGATCCGGCGCGACACCTACATGACCGAGCCGGGCGGCCCGGCGGGCCCGGGCCTGGAGCGGCTGGCGGAGTCCCTGGCGGCGCTGGTGGACGCGGCCGGGGCGCTGTAGGGGCTTCGCCGTCCGGCCGGGGGGCCGCCCCACAGCCGTACGGTGCTAGTCGGCCGGCACGGTGAGCACCACGGTGTCGCCACCCGTCACGGCGAAGGTGCCGTTCTGGCCGGCGGCGACCGTGTCGCTGTGGACGACCGTGCCCGACGCGGTCCTCTCCGTCAGCGTGAGGGTCCGGTTCGTGAGATTGGTGACCGCGAACTGGGTGGCCCCGGCCTGGACCCCGTCGCCCTGTTCGGCGATGCCCGGCAGGAACACGAAGGTCTGCAGGCTCACCAGGATGCCCGTGGCGCCCTTCTGGACGATGAGCACGTCCCCGGTGGCGGCCGCCGCCGGGGACGCCGAGGCCGCGACGGCGCCGGCCCCCGCCAGCAGTGCGAGGACGGCTGCGACCGCGGCGCGGCGTCTGCCGGTGGTGATCCCCATCGTTCTTCCCCTCCCTGTCGTACCGGGCCCCCGGAGGACACCGGCCGTGGCGCCGAGCCTCGCGCGCCGACGCCGCGTCCCGGAAGGGGCGCAACGGGGCGTGCGCGGGCACGCGGACGGCGCGAGGGGTGCCTGAACCGGCTCAGGCGCGGAGCCACTCCGTCACGACCGTCTCGTCGCCCGTGCGCAGGCGCAGGGCGAACGGGCCGGCCGGTGGGGGGTCGCCGATGAAGCGGCCCAGGTCGTCGGCCGTGAGGCGGGCGCCGGCCTGGGGGCCGCTGAGCACCTCGATCGACGCCTCCTGCGGTGGCAGCAGCTGGCCCATCAGGCCGTGCGGGGTGACCTCCACGTCGACGGTCAGCTCGCCGGTGTGGAAGGTCAGCATCCGCGGCGGGTCCGCCACGCCCCGCACGGGGATGGCGTCCACCAGCGAGTCGAAGGTCAGCTCCGCGATCCGCGCGTCCAGGTCGTGCAGCGCGTAGGCCTCCACGGCGATCCGGCGCAGCTCGGGCGGCACCGGGTCCAGGATGGCGGCGGCCTGGCGCAGCTCGTCCTCCGTCCGGCCCTGCTCGGCGGCGTCCTCGTCGGCGGTGCCCCGGTCGAAGGGCCCCCCGTCGAAGAGCTCGCCGGAGCCGCCGGCCTCGTCGTCCCTCATGTCCTTCACAACGCTCCCCGTGCGATGAGTCGGGCCCGCAGGCGGCGCAGACAGCGCTGCCGCATCGGGCCGATGCTGCCGACGGCGATGCCCAGCGCCGCGGACACCTCCTGGTAACTGGGCGGCGGCGAGGCGATCAGCACCCGCAGCAGTTGCCGGCAGCGCTCGCCCAGTGCCTCGAACTCCTGCCAGAGGAAGCGGACGCGCTCGCTCTGCGCGGCCGCCTCCTCGGAGTCCAGCACCGACTGCTCCGGTGTGCGGTCCTCGCTGACCCGGTCGAGCAACTGGGGGTCGTCCGTGGGGGTCAGCCGCTTGGCGCTCTTGATCACTTTCAGGCATTCGTGGCGCGTGGTGCTCGCCAGCCACGAACCCGCCTTGTCGGGTTCCCGGATGCGCCCCAGGTGCTGGGCGAACCGGAACCACGCCGTCTGGTAGACCTCGTGCCCGTCGGCGTCGGACAGCCGGTGCGCGCGCACCACCGACCAGACCAGCGGGCTCAGCCCTTCCACCAGCGCCTTCCAGGCCGCCGCGTCGCCGTCGACGGCGGACTGGACGAGCGCGCCGACATCAGTACGGTCCACGGCCCCACCCCTCGTGTACGGCCTGTCATCGTACGCCGTGGGCGGCGCCACGGCGGACCTCACAGGGTCCGCACGGGCCGCTGGACCGGCACCGGACGCCAGGTGGGCGGCCGCAGCGCCTGCACGTGCGCCCCGCGCACCTCGGCGAACTCGGCGCACGAGTCGAGCAGTTGGCGGGCGGCCACCCGGGGGTCGCGCTCCTTGTGCGCCGTCATCCAGGAGGCGACCAGGCCGGCGGCCACCGGTGTCGCGAAGGACGTCCCGCTCCAGGAGGCCAGGCCGTCGAACGTCACCCGGTCCGGCTCGTCCGCGCTGCCGTCGTCGCTCAACACGCCGGTGTGGCGCGGGGACTGGCAGGTGCAGGTGTAGGTGAAGCCGTAGCGGCAGGCGTCGTACGTCGAGTGCTGGTAGACGTACGGCACGGGCGCGTCGAAGCCGGTGAGGGCGCTGACGAGGCGCTCCCCGGGGGCGTAGACGCGCACCCAGGGCCCGTGGTTGGAGAAGCAGGCGCCGAACTCGCCGTCGCCGCGCAGCGCGCCGACGGACAGGACGGCCTCGGCGTACTCGGGCAGGGCGGCGTAGGCGGCGGGCCAGAACGGGGTGGCGCTGGCGTTGTTGCCGGCGGCGGCCACCAGCAGGGTGCCGCGGTCGTTGAGCTCGCGCATGAAGGCGTCCAGGCCCAGCAGGCCGTCCACGCGCCCGTTGGAGGTGCCCGCGGAGAGGCTGAGGACGTCCGGCCAGCCGCCCTGCTCGACGGCGTCGAAGAGCTTGTCGCCGAACTCCGACTCCAGGATCGCCCCGGCGTCGTTGAGGGTGCCCCGGACGGTGACGTCCGTGTTGGGGGCGATGGCGGTGACGATGCCGGCGATGAACGTGCCGTGGCCGACGTACTGCTGGAGCACGCCGTCGTCGTCCCGCTCGCGGGTCTGGAGGTCGCCGTCGGTGTGGGCGAACTGCGGGTAGGAGCGGTAGTCGCTGGTCAGTCCGGTGTCGATCACCAGCACCTGCACCGCGCCGTCCGGGTCGTGGGCGCCCTCGGCGGCCGCGGGGTTGGGCGCCTCGGTGCGCGGGGCGGGCACGGGCTCGTCGCCCGGGCAGGCGTTGACCGCGATGGACACCACGTGGTTGCGGCTGACCAGGCGCCGGCCGGAGCGGCCCTCGGCCTGGCGCAGGGCGCGCAGCGCGCCCGCGACGGTGTGGTCGCCGCGCCGGTCGGTGTCGGACGGGTCGCCGACCTGGATGCGGGTGATGCCGGAGCGGTTGGTCTCGGGGCCGGCGCGGCGCACGTGGTCGGCGACCAGCTCGGGTGCCTCGGTGAAGTGGGAGCGCACCGTGTCCTCCACGAGCGCGGCCTCCTCGCCGTCGCGGGCCAGCACCACGCCCCGCTCGTAGATGAACTCGGCGGAGTCGTCCGGACCCAGCGCCAGCGGCACACCCGGCAGTGCGCGCTGGATGTGGTCGAACTGCTCGTGGAATCGCTGTGGTGCCATCGCGTGGTCCTCCCCCTGAGGCGGTGGTTGTCATTCAGAGCCGCGGAACCGCCGCCTGATACAGGTGGTGCGACGGTACGGCGGGGTGGTGCGGTTCCCGGCGCGCGCCCCGGTCGCCGTACGGAACGCCCGCCGCGCACCCCGGCCACCGCACGAACGCCCGCCACGGGCACCGTACGCCGTACGAACCGGTGCGGATCGGGCCCGCACCGTGAAGATCCGGCACGAACCGGCAGGGATCCGGCACGAACCGGTGTGACCGCCTCCGCAGGCCGTTACCATCCTTCGAGTGACAGCGGGAAACGACTCGGTGCCCGAACTGCTGCCGATGGTGTTCGCCGCCCCCAACGAGGCTCTCGCGCGGGCGCGGGCCCTCCTCGACTCCGACCCGCCGCCGTCGCACGCCTCCGTCGCCCACCAGGTGATCGGGATCTGGCAGCGCGACTGGGGCGACCTGCGCCTGGCCCTGGAGCACCTGCGGCGGGCCCGTGACCTCGCGGCCCGGGCCGAGTCCCCCGAGCGGGAGGCGGACGTCCTGGCCACCCTCGGTGTGGCCCTGGTGCACGCGGGCCGCACCCGGCAGGGCCTGGCCGCGTTCGAGCAGGGCGTGCGGCGCGGCAGCGGTCACACCCGCGCGCGCGTGCTGTACCGGCGGGCGTACGTCTGGTGGGTGCTGGGCCACCACCGCGAGGCCCTGGAGGACGTGCGGCGCGCGATCCCCGTGCTGCGGCAGACCGGTGACGTCATCTGGACGGCGCGGGCGCTCACCCTGCGCGCCACGGTGCACCTGGCGCTCGGCGCGGTGGAGCGGGCCGAGGCCGACTTCACGGCGGCCGAGGCGCTGTGGGACACCACCGGCCAGGAGCACGACAAGGCCGACGCCGTGGAGAGCCGGGGCCTCGCCGCGTTCCGCGCCGGGGACATCCCGGCGGCTCTGCGGCTGCTGGACGAGGCCCAAGAGCGGTACGCCAAGCTGGGCACGCCGACGTTCATGCTCACCATCCGGCGCTGCGAGGTGCTGATGGCGGCGGGGCTGGCGCCCGAGGCGCTGGCCGAGGCGGACGCGGCGATCGCCGTCCTCGACGGGATCGGCGGGCAGTCCACGCGCAAGGCGGAGCTGCTGCTGGTGGCCGCGCGGGCGGCCCGGCTGGCGGGCGACCCGGGCACCGCCATCGCGCGTGCGGCGGTCGCCGTCCGGCTGTTCTCGGGGCAGCGGCGCGGCTGGTGGGAGGCGCACGCGCGACTCGTGCTGATCGAGGCGCGGTTCGCGTCCGGGCGCGGCTACGGGCGGCTGGTGGCGGACGCGGCCCGGGTCGCCGAGCGGCTGGAGTCGTCCGGGGCGCCGGCCGCGCCCGAGGCGTGGCTGCTGGCGGGCCGGATCGCGCTGCACCTGGACTGGACGGCGGACGCCGAACGCTACCTGCGGGTGGCCGCGCGCAGTCGGCGCAGCGGGCCGCCGCTGGCCCGGATCACCGGCTGGGCCGCGCAGGCGCTGCGGGCCCGGGCCGCCGGGTCGGGGCGGGGCGTGCTGGAGGCGTGCCGGTGCGGCCTCGCCGTCCTGGACGACCACCGGATGACGCTCGGCGCCTCCGAGCTGCGCGCCCGGGCCACCGCGCAGGGCGCCGAACTGGCCGCGCTGGCCCAGGCGGTGAGCCTGGCCGGGGGCGGGCCGCGGCGGCTGCTGGAGTGGAGCGAGCGCTGGCGGGCGACGGTGCTGACGGCACCGCCGACCCGGCCGCCCGCCGACCCGGTGCTGCAGAGCGGGCTGACCGCCTTCCGTGAGATCGCCGCCCGCGCGGAGGAGGCCCGCCGCGACGGCCGGCCGGTTCCCGCGCTGGAGCGCGAACAGCGGCGCCTGGAGCGGGAGGTGCGGTCGCGGACCCTGCACATGCGCGGGGACGCGCCGGGCGGCGGGTACCGCTTCGACGTCGCCGGGCTGCTGGAGCGGCTCGGCGACGGGCGGCTGGTGGCGCTCGCCGTGCTGGACGGGCGGGTGCAGGTGCTGCTGTGCGGCGGCGGACGGGTGCGCCGGTTCGCGGGTGGGCAGGTGGAGCGGGCGGAGCGGGAGGCCGAGCACGTGCAGGCCACGCTGCGGCGGCTCGCCCACCCCCGTGCGGAGGGCCGGCTGCCGCTGGTGGAGGCGATGGGCCGCCGCCTGGAGGAGGTGCTGCTGGGCCCGGCGGCCCGCCACCTCGGCTCCGGCCCGGTCGTCGTGGTGCCGCCGGCCCGGCTGCACAGCGTGCCCTGGGCGCTGCTGCCGTCGCTGCGCGAGCGGGTCGTCAGCGTGTCGCCGTCCGCGAGCAGTTGGCTGCGCGCACGGGAGACCGAGCCGCCGGCCGGCGGCCGGCACGTCCTGGTGCGCGGGCCCGGCCTGGCGACCGGCGGCGCGGAGGTGCCGGAGGTCGCCGACCGGTACGGCCGGGCCACGGTGCTGGAGGACGCCGACGCGCGCGTACCGCGCGTGCTGGAGGAACTCGACGGCGCGGCCCTGGCGCACATCGCCGCGCACGGCGACTTCCGGGCCGACAGTCCGCTGTTCTCCTCGCTGCGCATGGTGGACGGCCCGCTGATCGTGCACGACTTCGAGCGCCTGGCCCGCAGCCCGTACCGGATCATCCTGTCCAGTTGCGACACCGCGCGGCTCGCCTCCGTCGGCGCGGACGAACTCCTCGGCCTGGTCACCGCGCTGCTGCCGCTGGGCACGGCCGGGGTGGTGGCCAGCAGCGCGCCGGTGAACGACGAGGCGGTGGTCCCGCTGATGCTCGCGCTGCACAAGGGCCTGGGCGACGGGCTGTCGCTCGCGGAGGCCCTGCGCGACGCGCGCGCGGCGCTGCCGTCGGACGCCACGCACCAGGCGACCGGGTGGGCGTTCACGGCGTTCGGCGCGGCGTGAGCCGACCCCGGTTGGGGCTGGGCGGCCGCGGGTCCGGGGGCCGCCCACGCCGTGCTGTATCAGACCGGGGCGGACGGGCTCTTGCTGTCGTGACGATTTACGCACGCGTCCCGAGGACTCCCGTCGAGCGGCCGGGGCGGGCCGCATGACCGCCCGCTACTGCTCCCTCGTCCCGGCGCCCGACCCGGCCGTCGCGCCGGGGCTGGCCGCCGAACGGCTGGGGGCGTTCCTCAGCGGGCGCCGGATGTGGGTCAACGGCACCGTCCTGCACTACTGCTTCTTCGACGGGGACGACGACGGCTCGGTCATCGCGGTGCCGGGCTGCGGGCGGAGCCGGTGGGTGTCGTGGGTTGGGGGCGAGGAGCAGCGGGCCGTGGTGCGCGAGGCCTTCCGCGAGTGGCGGGAGCTGGGCATCGGGCTGGAGTTCCGCGAGGTCGCCGACCGGTCGGAGGCGGAGCTGCGCATCGGCTTCCAGCAGGGGGGCGGGTCCTGGTCGGCGATCGGCCGGGACGCGCTGCCGGCCGGGCGGGGCGAGCGCACCATGAACTTCGGCTGGGACCTGACGGCGCCCGGCGAGCGGGCCACGGCCCTGCACGAGATCGGGCACGTGCTGGGCATGAGGCACGAGCACCAGAGCCCCTACGCGGGGATCCACTGGGACGACGAGGCCGTGTACGCCGACCTGGCGGGCCCGCCCAACCACTGGAGCCGGGAGCGCACCGACGCCAACGTGCTGCGCAAGCTGGACGCGGCCGAGGTCAACGGGTCGGTGTGGGACCCGCAGTCGGTGATGCAGTTCCCCTTCGACCCGGGGCTGATCCTGGAGCCGGAGCAGTTCCGCGGGGGTGTGCGTCCGCCGGGCGGACTGTCTCCGCAGGACAAGGAGTTCGTGCTGCGCTGGTACCCGCCGCTGCCGCCGGGGGCGCCGCCGGCGCTGGTGCCGTTCCGTTCCGTGCCGCTGTCCCTCGGGCCGGGCGAGCAGGCCGAGTTCACCGTGGAGCCGCCCGAGACGCGCGCGTACACCGTCGGCACGTTCGGGGAGGGCGATTGCGTGGTCGTGGTCTTCGAGGAGCGGGACGGGGAGCCCCGGTTCCTCGCCGGCCACGACGACGCGGGCACCCCGGACAACGCCACGCTCCGGATGCGGCTCGTCAAGGGCCGCCGCTATGTCGTCCGCGTGCGCCTGTACTCCGGCTGGGGTTCGGGCGAGACCGCCGTCATGTGCTGGTGACGGCCCGCGGACCGGGACCACTGTCCGACGGGGGAAGGGCCGGGGTCCGTCGCCTTCGGGGGAGGGGGACGGGCCCCGGCCCGCGCCGGGTGCGTGGTCCTAGGACGCCGCGCGGTGCTCGCGGGTCTCGTCGGGGTGGGCGAGGCCGAGGTGGTCGCGCAGGGTGGTGCCCTCGTAGTCGGTGCGGAAGACGCCCTGTTCCTGCAGGAGCGGGACGACCTTGTCGGCGAACTCGTCCAGGCCGGTCGGGGTGATGTGCGGGACCAGGATGAAGCCGTCGGAGGCGTCGGCCTGCACGTACTCGTTGATGGTCTTGGCGATGGTCGACGGGGAGCCGACGAAGTTCTGCCGGTTGCCGGTGTGGATGACCAGGTCGCGGATGGACCAGTTGTTCGCCTCGGCCAGCTCGCGCCACTCGCGGGCGGTGGCCAGCGGGTCGCGGTACATCCGCACCTGGGCCCGGCCGCGGGCGATGTGGTCGGTGTCGACGTCGGGGTCGACGTCGGGCAGCGGGCCCTCGGGGTCGTAGCCGGACAGGTCGCGGTTCCAGACGAACTCCAGGTGCTTGAGCGCGGTGGCTCCGCTCACCTGCTGGCGGCGCACCTCGCGGGCCAGCTCCTCCGCCTCGGCGTCGGTGTCGGCGAGGGCGAAGGTGGCCGCGGGCAGGATGAGCAACTGCTCCGGGCGGCGGCCGTACGTGGCCAGGCGGGACTTGACGTCCGTGTAGAACTCCTGGCCCGCCTCCAGGGTGCCGTAGCGGCTGAAGATGGCGTCGGCCTCGGCGGCGGCGAACTCGCGGCCCTCGTCGGAGTCCCCGGCCTGGAAGATCACCGGGCGGCCCTGGGGCGAGCGGGGCACGTTGAACCGGCCGTGGATGTCGAAGTGCTTGCCGTGGTGGACGAAGGCGCCGGCCCGGGCGTCGCGCAGGAAGGTGCCGGTGGCCTGGTCGGCGACGATCTCGTCGCCCTGCCAGGAGTCGAACAGCTCGTGGGCGGTGGCCAGGAACTCCTTGGCGCGGGAGTAGCGCTCGTCCTGCGGCAGGAACCCGCCGCGGCGGAAGTTCTCGCCGGTGAAGGCGTCCCAGGAGGTGACGACGTTCCAGGCGGAACGGCCGTCGGAGAGGTGGTCGAGGCTGGCGAACTGGCGGGCCACCTCGTAGGGCTCGTTGAAGGTGGAGTTGATGGTGCCGGTCAGGCCGAGGCGGTCGGTGACGGCGGCGAGCGCGGCCAGGACGGTGAAGGTGTCGGGGCGGCCGACCACGTCCAGGTCGTAGATCCGGCCGCCCTGTTCGCGCAGGCGCAGGCCCTCGGCGAGGAACAGGAAGTCGAACTTGGCGCGTTCGGCGGTCCGCGCGAAGTGCACGAACGAGTCGAACTCGATGTGGCTCCCGGCGCGCGGGTCGCTCCAGACGGTGGTGTTGTTGACGCCGGGGAAGTGGGCGGCCAGGTGGATCTGCTTCAGCGGCTTGCTCATGGTCCGTGGTCCTCCGGCCCGTTCAGGCTGCGGCGTAGCGGTTGGCGGGGCGGGCGAGGCCGAGCAGGCCGCGCAGGGTGTCGGCCTCGTAGGCGCGGCGGAAGGCGCCGCGGCGCTGGAGTTCGGGCACCAGGCCCCGGGTGATCGCGGGCAGGTCGTGACCGGCGACGGCGGGGCGCAGCCGGAAACCGGACAGCCCGGCCGACTGCAACTCCTGGAGCAGGTCGGCGAGTTCCGCGGAGGTGCCGGTGAAGACGAGGGCGTCGCTGGTGTACGGCTCACCGGCGAGCGCGTCCAGGCGCTCGCGGCGGGCGCGGGCGGCGCCGGGGTCGTCGTCGAGGAAGACCACCAGGTCGCCGAAGACGTGCAGCGGCTCGGCGGAGCGGCCGGCGGCGTCCTGCTCGGCGCGGATCTCCGCGACGATCGCGCGAGCCTGGCCGGCGTCGTGCGGGGTGACGTAGCCGACGTCGGCGGCGCGGGCCACCAGCCGGTACGGGACCGTGGCGTGGGCGAGGGCCGTGACCAGCGGCTGGCCCTGCGGCGGGCGGGGCGTGATGGAGGGGCCCTTGACGCTGAAGTGGCGGCCCTCGAAGTCGATGTAGTGCAGCTTGTCGCGGTCGATGAAGCGGCCGGTGGCCACGTCGCGGATCTCCGCGTCGTCCTCCCAGCTGTCCCACAGGCGGCGCACGACCTCGACGTGGTCGGCGGCCTCGTCGAAGAGGTCGCTCACCGACGGGGGGACCGGAGGGTCGTAGGAGTCGATGCGCTCGACGGTGCGGCGGCCGAAGTGCGCGGCCTCGTTCGGCCGGGCGGTGATCTGCACGCGCAGGCCGGCGCGGCCGGTGCTCACGTAGTCCAGGGTGGCGATCGCCTTGGAGATGTGGAAGGGCTCGGTGTGGGTGGCCACGACGGTCGGCACCAGGCCGATGTGCCGGGTGAGCGGGGCGACGCGGGAGGCGACGAGGACGGCGTCGAGCCGGCCGCGCACCTGGTCGGTGCGGTCGTCGGGGTCCAGGAAGTGGGAGGACTGGGGCCCGAGGCCGTCCTCGAGGGTGACGAAGTCGAGCAGTCCGTGCTCGGCCTCGGTGACGAGGTCGGCCCAGTAGCGGGCGGTGAACAGCGCACGGGGGCGGGCGACCGGCTCGCGCCAGGAGGCGGGGTGCCAGCCGGTGCCGTCGAGGGCGACGGCGAGGTGCAGGGCGGAGGCGGGCTTCTCGGAATCGGTCGCAGGGGTCGCGGGGTTCGCGGCGGAGGGGGACACGTCAGTGCCTTCCTGGAGGTCCGTACGGGGGTCGCCGGGCCGCGTGCCGGCTCGGGGCGGCGACGGGGCGGCGGGGCGGGGGGAGTCCGGTTCAGCGGCGACAGAGGACGCCGGGGACGCGGGGCGCGGCGGGGTGCGGCCGGGTGAGCGGGTGCGCGGCGAGCGGGACACCGGTCATGCCGTCACCTCCGTCCTCGGGGCGTTGGAGCCGTCCGGCGCGGCCTCGCTCAGCGCGTCGTAGGGTGCAACATCCGTGCGGGCGGCGGGTGTTCTCGGGGTGCGCAGAACGACGATCCGGGAGCTGCGGCGCAGCTCGAAGCCGAGGGACCGGTAGAGGCGGATGGCGGGGGCGTTGTCGGCGGCGGCGTGCAGGAACGGCACGTCGCCGCGGGCCCGGATGCCGGCGGCGACGGCGCGGATCAGCCGGGTGGCCAGGCCCCTCCCCCGGTGCTCGGGGTCGGTGCACACCGCGCTGATCTCCGTCCAGCCGGGCAGCCGCAGCCGCTCGCCCGCCAGGGCGACCAGCCGGCCGTGGTGCCGGATGCCGAGGTAGGTGCCGAGCTCCACGGTCCGCCCGAGGAACGGGCCGGGACGGGTGCGGGCGACCAGGTCGAGGATCTCGGGGACGTCGGCGGGGCCGAGCCGTACCGCCTCGGGGGCGGGTTCGGCCCGCAGCGCGGTGTCGACGAGCTGGACGCCGCAGCCGGCGCCGACGACCTCCCAGCCGTCGGGCACGTCGTCGACGGGCTTGACCCGTACGGTGGTTCCCGGCCCGGCGAGCGCGTGCAGGTCGGCCCACGCGGCCGGGTCCGCGGGGTCGGCGAGCGCGGCGAAGGCGTAGACGTCGGCCGGGTAGCGGGCGGCCCGGCCCAGGCGCTCGGCGAGGTGTGCGTGGGGGCCGGTGAGGGCCGCCCAGACGGCGTTGTCGAGGGGGTGCGGGCCGGTCACGGGGAGGGCTCCGCCCCCGCGGAGGTCGGTCGGCTGGTCCACGGAGGCGGAGTTCCTCTCTTCTGCTCGGACGGGTCGCAGGTGCGGGTCAGGCGTTGTCGAGCGGCAGCCCGGGCGGGTTGATCTCGGACTTGGTGACCGCGTCGCTGGTGAGGTTCCAGGCGGTGAGCCACTTCGCGTACTGGCCGTTGTCGATCAGGTGGTTGATCGCGTCGGAGAGCGGCTTGGCGAGGCCGCTGCCCTTCTTGGCGGTCGCGGCGATCAGGCCCTGGAGCGTGGCGCCGGCGCCGGAGAACTGTCCCGCGAGGCGGGTCGGGCTGGGCGTGCCCGCGCTCTGGGTGACGTGGTAGGCGAGGTTGGGGCTGGGCCCGAAGTAGGCGTCGATCTTGCCGCTGTTGAGGGCCAGGTAGGTGCTGTTGGAGTCCTGGAAGTACTTGATGGTGAGCTTCTTGCCCTCCTTCTCCAGCTTGCCCTTCCACTCCAGCAGGATCCGCTCCTGGTTGGTGCCGGCGCCGACCGACACCGTCTGGCCGGCCAGGGCGCGGTAATCGCCGTCGAACGTCCACGAGGACTTCTTGAGCGTCTCGAAGGTGAGGTCGTCCTTGCGGTAGGAGGCGAACTCGTACTTCTGCTTGCGCTCCTCGGTGTCGGTGATGTTGGAGAAACCGACGTTCACCTTGCCGCTGTCGATGCCGACGAAGAGGTTCTCCCAGGTGAACCGCTTGACCTCGGGTTCCAGGCCGAGGACGGCGGCGACCAGGCGGGCCAGGTCCACCTCGGAGCCGGTGAGGGTCTTCTGGTCGCTGCCGGTGAAGCCGAGCGGCGGGGCCCCGGCCGGCAGGGTGCCCGAGCCGATCACCAGCTTGCCGCTCTTCCGGACGGCGGCGGGCAGTTCGGCGCTGATGGACTTGACCTCGGAGACCTTCAGGGTGGTCTCCTTGGCGGCGCCGTTGGACAGTCTGCCCACGGTGACCGTGCCCGCGGCGCCGGTCGTGGTGGCGGCGTCGCTGTCACCACCGCAGGCGGCGAGCCCGGTGGCGAGGGTGGCGACCGCGGTGGCCGCGGTGATGCCGCGTATCAGGCTGCGTCGGGTGAAGTGGCGGGGCATGGCTGTTCCTTGTCGTTCGTGCTGCGTGATGAGAGAGGGGTGAAGAAGGGGGGTGGCAAGGGGGGGTCGAGCGGAGTCGGCGGGGGTGTGCCGTCAGAGGACCTTGCTGAGGAAGTCCCTGGTCCGCTCGTGCTGGGGGTGGTCGAGGACCTCGGAGGGCGGGCCCTGTTCGACGATGCGGCCGCCGTCCATGAAGACGACCCGGTCGGCGACCTCGCGGGCGAAGCCGATCTCGTGGGTCACGATCAGCAGGGTGGTGCCGCTGGTCGCCAGGTCCTTGATGACCGCGAGGACCTCACCGACGAGTTCGGGGTCGAGGGCGGAGGTCGGCTCGTCGAAGAGGATGACCCCCGGCCGCAGGGCGAGGGCGCGGGCGATGGCCACGCGCTGCTGCTGGCCGCCCGACAACTGCCGCGGGTAGGCGGCGGCCTTGTCGGCGAGCCCGACCCGGGCGAGGAGGTCGCGGGCGAGGGCCACGGCCCCGGGCCGGCTGAGCCTGCCGGTCGCCACGGGGGCGGCGGCCACGTTGTCGAGGACCGTCAGGTGCGGGAAGAGGTTGAAGTTCTGGAAGACGAACCCGATCCGGCTGCGCTGGGCCAGGATGGCGCGCTCGCTCAGCTCCTTCAGCCGGTCGCCGTTGCGGCGGACGCCGATCGGCTCGCCGTCGAGGCTGACGTAGCCGACCTCGGGCTTCTCCAGGTGGTTGACGACCCGCAGCAGCGTCGACTTGCCGGAGCCGGACGGGCCCAGGATGACGGTGACCTCGCCCGGCCGGACGGTCAGGTCGATCCCGTTGAGCACCCGGTGGGCGCCGTACCACTTGTGCACGTCGTGCACCTCGACGGCCGCGGCCGTCCGGTCGAGGGTCCCGGTGGTCATACGGCGGCCTCCCTGCGGATGCGGTCCCGCACGTCGGTGAGGCCGGCGCGCAGCCTCTGCAGCGGGGTCGGCGGCAGGGTGCGCGTGGCGCCCCGGGCGTAGTACCGCTCGACGTAGAACTGGATGACGGAGACGACGCTGGTGAGGATCAGGTACCAGACGGTGACCACCAGCAGCAGGGGCACGATGTCGCCGGGGTAGGTGGAGCCCATCGACTGCGCCGTGCCGAACAGGTCGAGCAGCGACACGTAGAAGACCAGCGAGCTGCTCTTGATCAGGTTGATCAGCTGGTTGACGTAGTTCGGGGTGATGGAGCGCAGCGCCTGCGGGAAGACGATCCTGCGGAACTGGTAGCCCTTCGGCAGGCCGAGGGCGGCGGCCGCCTCGTGCTGGCCCTGGTCGACGGAGAGGATGCCGCCGCGGACGACCTCGGCGGCGTACGCCGACTCGTGCAGGCTCAGGCCGACGACGGCGATGGCCATGTCGGTGGCGAGCCGGGACTCGTCGAAGCGGACGAACGCGGGTCCGAAGGGGACGCCGATGCTCAACGTCTGGTACAGGGCGCTGAAGTTGTAGAGGAACAGCAGCACCACGATCAGCGGGACGGAGCGCAGCGCCCAGACGTAGGTCCAGCTGACCGCCCGCAGCACCGGGCTGCCGGAGAGCCGGGCCAGGGCGAACACGATCCCGCCGAGCAGGCCGAGGACCGCGCTCCAGGCGGTGACCTCGAGGGTGATCAGCAGCCCGTCGAGGATGGTCGGGCGGAGGAACCAGTAGCCGAACCGGTCCCACTGGTAGAAGGGGTTGGTGACCAGGCCGTGCACGAACTGGGCGGCCAGGACGAGGACCACGGCGGTGGCGATCCAGCGCCCGGGGCGGCGCAGCGGCTGGACGCGCTGGGCCGCCAGCGGTCTTGACGGTGTGTCGGTGGGTGGCGCCGTGACGAGGGACACGGCGGCCGGGGATTCGCTCATGGAGGGGCTCCGGCGGGAGTCGGACACCCCGGTCGAGGGTCACCGTGGACGGTCGCGGAGCGCCGGCCGGGCGGCGGGGACCGCTCGGACGGCGCGGCGGTGGACGCGGCGCACGGTGGGATGGAGGCGACCGGGGCGGGGCGGACAACGGCACACCGCTCGGGCGGTGTTCGTCGGGTACGCGGCTCGGGGGTGGTGTCAGCCCCGACAGCGGGCGCGGCCCGGTGCGGTACACAGTGCGCTGCTGACCCGGAGCAGATCGACGGCGCGGTCGGCCACGAGCGGGGCGGGCTGGTCGGCGGACGGCCGTACGCAGCCGTGGGAGCGGCGGGGGGCCGTCCTGTCGGCTGCGTACATCGTGGTCACCGTCTCTGTTCCGGCCCCCTGGCGAGGGGGCTGTCCCGGCCCCGTGCGGGGCTCTCGCGCTTACCGAATCCGTCGTCCGGTCCGGTCGTCACCTGGGGCACCCCACCGCGGCGCGAGGGTTGCCGGTCAGCAAGCCAGGGCTTGTCGCTGACGCTCTTGACCGTTCTGGGCCGTAAGTTAAGACAGTCCCCGCCCGTGATGTCAACGCCGGTCCACGGGTTGGACCGGCTCAGGGGCGTTCGACCTGCGGTCGGGCGCGGTCGGCGTCCAGGGCGAGGGCCGTCCAGTCCAGGATCTGGACGGCGGCGCCGGCGGCCTCCAGGCCCTGGCAACGGGCCTCGTGGCGGCGGGCGATGCCGTCGAGGTCGAGGTGCCGGCCGAAGGCGGGGTGGGTGGTGAGGCGTCGCGCGTACGCCCACAGGGCGGGGTGCCCGGCGACGCGGCGCACGGCCGAGGCGTCCAGGTGGTGACGGTGCACCGTGTCGAGCTGCACCAGCGTCACCCACAACTCGACGTCTGCCGCTGTGATCTGATTGCTAATCAGGTACGACTGCGCGGCGAGTCCGCGCTCCAGCACGTCGAGCGTGTCGAGCAGGGTGTCCAGGGCCCCGGCTCGTTCCCCCGGGTCGGCGTCGGCCGATCCTGCACGCTGCGCGGCCTGTTCGACGCCCTGGGCGCACATACGCTGCACGGCCTCGATCTCGGACTCGGCGCCGCACGGGTACAGCGAGGGCCGGCCGCCCCCGAAGCGCCGGGCGAGGTCGCGGGCGATGTCGGGGCCGTGGGTGGAGACGATCCGTCCGGACCAGTCGTCGCTGAGGACGGGGCCGAGGGCGGGCCCGGTGTAGTGGTGGGCGCTGGCCTCGTAGAGCGGGCGCAGCGCGGAGTGGCCGCCGTCGGGACAGTCGGGGACGGCGGGCAGGACCGTGACGGGACAGGCGGTGTCGAGGCCGAGCAGGCTGTGGGTGACGGCGATGCGCAGCCCGTCGGGGTCGGCGGGCGACAGGTGCAGGCGGTAGCGGCGCGGTACGGCGTAGTGGCCGCTGCGCGCGTCGCGGCCGATGCGCCCGCGGAAGGCGGGGCCGGGCCGGTCGGACGGGTGGTGGGCGGCCAGTGGCGTGACGGACATGTCTCTCCCGGGAGGCGGGCGCGACGCGAGGTACGCGCGGTGGAGGCGGCTGCGGACGGCTACGGCGGCTGTCGCGGCACGGCGGCTGCGGACGGCTTCGGCGGCAGGGCCGGCGGCGACGAGGGGCAGGCGGCTGTGGGCGGCGGACGGCGCGTGGGCGGCGGGACGCGGACACGGTCGGCCCCGGACGGCACCGGCGCGGGGCACGAGCGCCCGGGACGGCGCGGGCGCGTGACGGGAGCGGCTGCGGGAGGGGGCGGGAGGTCCGGACGCACCGCGGGCGGGTCCCGCGGGCGCACCGCCGGGCGGATCCCGGGGGCGTACCGCGGCAGGTCCCCGGGGGGCGTACCGCGGGAGGTCCCTGGCGGTCGACCGCGGATGCGGTCCCCGGCCGGCGCCGTCGTCCGGACGCACGGCGGGCCTCGCGGTCCCGGACCGTCGGACCCGCGTCGCGCGGCTCCGCCCGCTCAGGGGGTGGCCGGCCGGGCCCGGGTCAGCCCCGGGCGGCCCTGATGGCGCTGCACACGCGCTGCAGGTCGATGTGGCGGCGGGAGGTGAGCAGGGGTGACGACCACGTCGTACGGCCGGTTCGGCTCGCCCGGGTGGTGACCGGCTCCACGTGGCTCATGTTTCCCTACCTGTTCACTAGGATTCCCGCCTCCGAGTGTCGATCCGCCTCCAGGCCCCGTCAAGGGGTCATCCACCAGCTGGTTGCAGGGCGCCTCTGCGCGCGGGCCGCGCCCAGGTCTCCGCGCGGCCGGACGTGCCTGGTCCTGTCACCCCCAGGAACACGGGGGCACTGCCGCGGGCCGCCGTCCGGCGCGAGGCTGGACGCATGACGACCACACTGATCACCGGAGCGAACAAGGGTCTCGGCTTCGAGACCGCCCGCCGGCTCGTCGCCGAGGGCCACACCGTCTACATCGGCAGCCGGGACGCCGCGCGCGGCCGTGCAGCGGCCGAACGGCTGGGCGCGCGGGCCGTCCTGCTGGACGTGACCGACGACGCGTCGGTGGCCGCCGCGGCCAAGACCGTCGAGGCGGAGAGCGGCGGGCTGGACGTCCTCGTGAACAACGCCGGCATCGAGGAGCGGGGCGAGGGCCACGCGTTCGTCGGCCCGGCGGACCTGACCCCCGACACCCTGCGGACCGTGCTGGAGACGAACGTCGTCGGCGTGGTCCGGGTGACCCGCGCCTTCCTGCCGCTGCTGCGCCGGTCCGCGGCGCCGGTCGTGGTGAACGTCAGCAGCGGACTCGCCTCGCTGACCCGGGTCACCACCGAGGGCGACCCGGCCTTCGCCTACCCGGGCGTGGCCTACCCCGCGTCGAAGGCGGCGGTGAACATGATCACCGTCCAGTACGCGAAGGCGTTCCCCGAGCTGCGCGTCAACGCCGTGGAGCCGGGTTTCACCGCGACCGACCTCAACGGGCACGCGGGCACCCAGACCGTCGAGGAGGGCGCCGAGGTCATCGTCCGCATGGCCCTGCTGGGCCCGGACGGTCCGACCGGCACGTACGTCGACGTGAACGGCCCGTTGCCCTGGTGACGGAGGGCCGCGCGGACGGGACCGACCTGGCCGGCCGTCCGGCCGTGCGGCGGCTTTCCACCGTGCCGACGTGGAGGGGGCTGAGGTGCTACTGCGCGTCGTTCAGGAGGTTGAAGAGACCGGCGGCCGGTGCGAGGTCGCTGCCACCGCAGGACTGGTGAGGGGCAGCGGCAGGAACCTGGCCCACGTTCCCGCCGCCCGAAGCGTGCGAAGTGCCTGACACGGCGCTGGTCGAAGCGCGGGAGTGGTTCAGGCAGGTGTTGCCGAACGCGGGGTTGCCCACCGGCAGAACACCTCCCGCGGCCGCCGGCACGCTTTGGGTAGCTGTGCCCGCCACGGCGGTCAGGACGACGAGGACCGGGTATGCCATGCGCTTCACGGCCGACTCCTGTCAGAGCTGGTTGCTGGTTGCTGGTTGCTGGTTGCTGATTGCGGGCAGTGCCCTGCCACATGATCGAACCGATGACGCGACCGGCACGCGTACGGACACGGTCCCACAGCGAGGCAGGCTGGGGGCGGTGCAGCAGACCGGGGTGCAGGGGACCGCGTGTCAGCGCAAGGGGGCGGTGTGTCGAATCGGCCGGGGCGGAGGCGCTGGCCGTGGCCCGAACCCCGTCGCGTGGCGGCACTGCGTCCCCCGTCAGATGTCCCGACCGGAGCATGACCGCCACGGCACCTCGGCGAGCCGGGCCAGGAAGACGTCCGGGGCCGGCCAGTTGCGCATGGGGCGGCTGTGGTCCTGAACCGTCAGCAGCGCCTGGACGGCCGGCCGTGAGAAGTCCGGGGCGATGCCCCAGCCGGGGCGCGAGCTGAGCAGGTCCTCCACGGTGATCGCCCGCTCCGCCGGGACCACGTCGTCGACGGGTCCGTCCGGTGTGCGGACCACCAGCGGCTTCGCCAGTTCCGGCAGCCACTCGGCGATCGGGTCGTCCAGCGCGATGCGGCCTTCGTCGACGAGCGTGAGCAGGCCGGCCGCCATGACCGGCTTGGTGAGCGAGGCGATCCTGAAGATCGACTCCCGGGTCATCGGGGCGCTGCCGGTGGTGTCCGCCGACCCCACCGTGACCACCTCGACGTCGTCCCCGCGCGCGACCAGGGCGACAGCACCGGGGACGGTCCCGTCGTCGACACGTCGCCGCAGCGTCTTGTACAGCGTGCTGCTCATCGTTCGACCTTCCGGTGGGCGGGGAAACTACGGGGGTACGACTCCGCCCACGCCCGGAAATCATCGCCACTGCACGACGGCTGCGGGTGCGTGGAGGCACGGCGTACCCGCCTCCACGCCGGTCCCGGCCCGCCCACCGACCACGCCTCCGCTGTCCGTCGCCGGCCCGCCGGACCGCACCGCGCCGGTCGGCTGCTTTCAGGCCGCTGTGTTCGTCCCCACGACCTCCCGCCGTCAGGCAGTCCTCCCGGGTTCGGACACGTGGGGCCCTGTGCGTAGTCCGCGTGGATTGACGTATGGGGTGAGGGTTTCCAAGCTGGAGACGGGGCCGCTGGAAGGGGCCGTGATCGTGAGTGGTGGGCAGAGTGGGCTTTCGCGGCTGCTGACTGCTGCGGAGAGGGCGGCACCGGTGGACGCCGTTGCGGTGGTCGCGGAGGACCTGCGGCAGCGGTTCGGGGCCAGGGAGGTGTCCTTCCTCATCGTGGACCTGACGGGACAGGCAGTGGCGCGGCTGATCACCGCCGCCGGTGCGGAGGGCGGGCGGGAAGCGGAGCGGATTCCTCTGTTCGGCAGTGTCTACGAGCAGGTGATCCGCACCCAGCGGCTGTTCCAGGAGCCGGCCGGCCGAGGGCAGCGAGTGATCGTGCCGGTCACCAACCGGGGGGACGCCATCGGGCTGCTGGAACTGCTCCTGCCCGCCGATCCCGGCGCCGGCATCCTCGAGGAGGTCGGTGAAGCCGCCCACATCCTGGCCTACGTCGTGATCGCCAACGGACGCTTCACCGACCTCTACACCTGGGGCAAACGCTCCAGGCCTCCTACCCTGGCCGCTGAGATCCAGTACCAGCTGCTGCCTGCGTCGCTGTCGTGCGAGGCGGCGCAGTTCACCCTGTGCGGGAGCCTGGAGCCTTCGGAAGACCTCAGCGGCGACACCTTCGACTACGTCCTGGACCGCGACACTCTGCACGTGTCGGTGACCGACCCCATGGGCCACGACATCGACTCCGCCCTGGCCGCCACCGTGCTGGTGGGCGCCCTGCGCGGTGCCCGCCGCGCCGGGGCCGGCCTGGCGGAGCAGGCCCACCGCGCCGACCAGGCCCTGGCCGGTCACGGCCGCGGCCACGCCACTGGGCAGCTGCTGCGCATCAACCTGCGCACCGGCCGCGCCCAGATGGTCAACGCCGGCCATCCCTGGCCACTGCGGCTGCGCGGCGGGACGGCGCAAGCGGTCGCCTGCGCGGCGGACCACCCCTTCGGGCTGTCCGTGTCCATGCCCCACCCCTACCGGGTCCAGGACCTCGATCTGCGCGCCGGGGACCGCCTGCTGCTGGTGACCGACGGGATGCTCGAACGCCACGGGGAGACGGTCGACCTGGCCGCCCTGCTGGAGCGCACCCGCAACCTGCACCCGCGGGAGGCGGCGCACGCGCTGACCTCCGCGGTCCTGGACGCAGCCGGGGGCCGGCTCGCGGACGACGCCACCGTGATGTGCCTGGACTGGCACGGGCCCCAGCAGACCCTGCGGCACGTCAGCTCCGGCGCGGACACGCGGCAGGCCTCGGCCGGCCGCACGCGGCCACGGTAAGCGGCTAGACGGTCGTCCGGCGGGCTGGGCCCCGGGGCGTGGCCTGAGCCGGCCAGGGCACGCACGCCACCGCCCGCCCCGAGCCGGCGGGTCCTGGCCCACTTGGGAAGGGGACGGGCACGGGCGGGTCGGGGCGCGCACCCACCCCTGCGGCCAGTCCGCACGGCACGAGCCGGTGAGGGCCGACGCCGCCGTTGGCGATCCCGATCGGACACCGGGCACCTGGAGCACTCGGCAGGGCGGCGAGAGCCTGCGACGACGCAGTTCCGCAGGGCCCGGCTTCCACGGCTGCTGCAGCGGCTCGGGCGATGCTGGTCCCGGGCTGTGCACGGCGAGCTGGGCGCGGAAGCAGGTGAGCGAGGGGCCCCTGCCGACCAGCGGTGGGTGGTGCAGGGCGAGAACGAGACAGCCGCGTCGTTTGGCTGCGGCGCCGCCACCATCGACGACATCACCGACACGCCCCAGCATCCGATCGGCCGCCACCTGCCCCCGATCTCCGAGGACCCGGACTACCCCTTCCCCGCGGTAGCGCCCCAGTCCGAGGCAGTGGGTGCCGACACCGACGTCATCACCGTCGGCGCGGGCGGCAACACCCTCGGCTTCGCCGACCTCGTCATGAAGTGCCCGCAGCTGGGCGGTGAAAGCGACGGCAAGGGCACCCCCTGCAAGGACGCCCTGGGCGCCGGCATCCCGGCCCGCCTGACGAAGGTCCGCCAGGACTACGACCGGATGCTCGAAGTGCTCCACGAGCGCGCCCCGCACGCCAAGATCCTGGCCGTCGGCTACCCCACGATCGTCCCCCGCGACGCCTCCAAGTGCAGCTACGGCGACCTGACGCAGTTCGGCACCATCACCCAGGGCGACCTGGACTGGCTGCGCGAGGACGTCCTGAAACCCCTCAACGAGGCCATCGACAACTCGACCGGCACCCAGGACGCGGCCGGCTTCGTCGACCTCTACACCCCCTCCCAGAACCACAGCGTCTGCGACGACAGCAAGTGGGTCGAGGGCGTCGTCACCCTCCCCGACCAGCTGTCCTTCGTCCACGCCAACGCCCTCGGCCACCGCAACGCTGCCGACCACGTCGAAGAAGCGATGCTGAACGCCATCGACGTGAGCTGACCCGCTCCCGTTCACCCGGCCGATGCCCCCAGCGCACTGGCCTCCGGCACGAGCCGGAGGCCAGTTCCGCGCGGGTCAGGCGGTCTCGCCACGTCATGACGCCATCCTTTTGGCACCAGCCGCCCGTACTGTCCGGACGAAGCGAACCGCCTCCGCTCGTGGCCCCGCGGCCCACCGCCATCCGGCAAGCGGAGCTGGCGGTCGGCACGCCACCACGCAGATCGGCGCACTTCGGCACCCTCGCTTCAGTCAGCCGCGCGCCACGGCCGGATCGGTCGTCGACGGACACATCATCAGCGGCACCGTCGACGGGGTCAGCGACAGACCTGGTCGAACTGGTCGGCACGGCGGCTCGCCCAGAACGGGTCGAGCGGCGCCGGGAGGGACCGACCAACGATCGCCCTGGGCGGATCAAAGCACACCCGGGAAGGTGCGTCCACCACGCATCTCGGGGTGCGGGACCCGCCCGCCCCGCACGTCTCCCTTGCCTAGGGCGCGTTGACGACCGCGACCGGCCGTGTTTGCATCGACCCATGCCGCGCCCGTCGCTGACCTGCCGACGCTGCGTCGACCTGGTCCGGGTCGCCGCCGCGCTCTGTCGCGCCACCAGTCACTGATCACCCCGCGACCCCGCACCCGGGTCTCCGCGCGACCGACCGGCATCCGACACTCCGTCACATACGGTCCCCGCGCTCCCGTTGCCCCTCCTCCCCCGCCGCAGGGAGCCACCCCGGCCCGGCACGCCCGGTCCGCCGCCGGTTCCGCGCGCCGAGGCCACCACGCCGTGAGGACGAACGCCGTATGAGCACACCCCAGATCACCTCCCTGGCCTTCCTGACACCGGGCAACTTCGCCGACGACGACCCGTACACCGGCCTGGAGGAGACGCTCCAGCTGTTCGCGTACGGGGAGCGGCTCGGCTACGACGGCGCCTGGATCCGCCAGCGCCACCTGGAGCACGGCGTCGGCTCGGCCGCCGTGTTCCTGGCCGCCGCCGGCCAGCGCACCGCACGGATCGAGCTGGGCACCGCGGTCATCCCCATCGGGTACGAGAACCCGTTCCGCCTGGCCGAGGACCTGGCGCTGGCCGACGTCCTGTCCCGCGGCCGGCTGCAGGCCGGGTTCAGCACCGGCATGCCGCACGCCGAGCTCCTCGGCGACGTCGTGCACGACGGCGACTGGCGCTCGCTGGACCTGTCGTACGGCAGGATCGCCCGCGTCGTCGACCACCTGCGCGGCGACTACCTCGGCGACCCGGACACGGTGATCCACTCGCCCGGCAACGTCCAGCGGCCCCGGCTCCAGCCCCACGCCCCCGGGCTCGTGGACCGGGTCTGGCACGGCGCGAGCAGCCTGCGCTCGGCCCGCTGGGCCGGCGAGAACGGCCTGAACCTGCTCACCGGCAACATCGTCGCCGGCGAGGGCGGCGACGACTTCACCACCGCCCAGGCGGCGCTGCTGGACGCCTACCGGAGCGCGCCGGGCGACGGCCGCCCCGCGGCCCGGGTGGCACTGGGCCGGGTGATCGTGCCGACCGACGGCGCAGACGCCGCCACCCGGGCCCGCTACCGCGCCTACGCCGCGAGCCGCCACGAGCGCACCCTCGCGCCGCAGGGGCCGCGCGGCACCCTCTTCGCCCCGGACCTGGTGGGCACCGCCGAGCAGATCCTGGAGCGGCTGGCCGCGGACCCCGTGGTCGGCACGGTGTCCGAGCTGCGCCTGGAGCTGCCGTACGAGTTCCGGCGGGCCGACTACGAGCAGATCCTGCACGACGTGCGCCACCTGGTCGCACCGGAACTCGGCTGGCGGCCGGCCGGGGAGGGCGTGCCCGCCCCGCGGGCGCCCTTGACATCCGCCGGGGCCGAGCACGTACGTTGAAACCACAAGTTCCTGGCGGGTGGAGGCCCTCGATGGACGTACCTGGCGCGGCACCGCGGGGTGCGTGCACGGGTGCGCGGCTGATCATCCGGCGGCACGTCGACTACTGCCGCACCTCGTCCGCCGTCTGTCCTTCCGCCCGGGTCTGACCGCGTGCGCGTGACGCGCCGCGCCCGACCTCACGCGTCCGCGTCCGGCTTCTGGCACCTGACGCCTGACGCCTGACGCCTCCGGCTTCTCCCACCCCGCCCCGTCGCGTCCGTCCCGCCGCCGGCACGTCCCGACGACCGGCCGGCCGTCCCGCCGTGGCCCCGTACCGCCGAGTCCCCCGCCCGCACCGGCGCGACTCGTGTTCCCGGAAGGAACCGCCTTGTCCGGACCCGCCCTGCACCTCGCCGTCGAGCTCGACGGCGACGGCGCCCACCCCGCGGCCTGGCGCCGCGCCGCCCACTCGCCCGACCAGTTGCTCACCCCGCGCCGCGTGGCCCGCGTCGCCGCCGTCGCGGAGAACGCCGGGTTCACCCTGATCACGCTCGACGACGGCGTGCTGCCGCCCGGCGGTTCCCCGGACCCGGTGGGCCGGATCGGCGCGGTCGAGCGCGCGGCGTTCGTCGCCGCGTCCACGAGCACCATCGGGATCGCGCCCGTCGTACCCGTCACGTACGCCGAACCCTTCCACGTCTCCAGCCAGTTGGCGTCCCTGGACCACATCTCCGCCGGGCGTGCCGGGTGGGTCGTGACGGAGGAGGAGCAGCCCGGCGCCGCGCGCGCCTGGGGACGTCCGCCGGTCGACGGGGCCGAGGCACGGGCCCGGGAGTCGCGGGACGGGGTGACGGTGGCGCGGGCCCTGTGGGACTCGTGGGAGGACGACGCGGTCGTCCGGTCGGTGGCCACCAGCCGCTACCTCGACCGCGACCGCCTGCACTACGTCGACTTCACCGGGGAGACCTACGCCGTGAAGGGACCGGCGATCGTGCCGCGCCCGCCGCAGGGCCAGCTCGTCGTCCTGGGCCGCCCGGAGCGGGTGTCCGCCGACCTGCTCGACGTCGCCCTCGTGGACGGGCGCGACGTGGCCGCGGTGGCCTCGGCCGCCGCGGCTGCGGGCACGCCCCGGGTCTTCGCCGAGGTCGAGGTGGCGCTGGACACGCCGGACGCCACCGGGGCCGAGCGGGTCGCGGACCTGGAGCGGCACGCGCCGTGGACCGACCGGGGCCGGCTGCGGCACGTCGGACCGGCCGATCACCTCGTCTCCCTGCTGGCGGAGTTGGGCCGCCACGTCGACGGCGTACGGCTGCGGCCGCTGGTGCTCGACGAGGACCTGCCCGTGCTCTCCCGCCTCGTCCTGCCGGCCCTGTCGGAGCGGCGCCTGGTCGCCCGCCCGCTGCCCGGCACGTCCCTGCGCTCGACCCTCGGTCTGGAGCGCCCCGCCAACCGCTTCGCCACCGCGGCCGCCCTGGAGGACGCCCGATGACCCGCACCGACCCCCTCGACGTCCCCCGGCCGGACGCCCGGTTGCACTTCGGGGTGTTCTTCCAGGGCGTGAACCACTGGACCGTCTGGTCCGCCCCGGAGAGCGGCTCCCAGATCGACCCGGCCTCCTTCCGCCGCGTGGCGCAGACCGCCGAACGGGGCCTGTTCGACGCGTTCTTCCTCGGTGAGGGGCTGCGGTTGCGGGAGGTCGACGGCCGCATCCACGACCTCGACGTGGCCGGCCGGCCGGACGCCGTCACCCAGCTCGCCGCGCTGGCCGCGGTCACCCGGCGCATCGGACTGGTCTCCACCTCCAACTCCACCTACAACGAGCCCGCCGACCTCGCCCGCCGCCTGTCCGGCCTCGACCTGCTCTCCGAGGGGCGCGCCGGGTGGAACGTGGTGACCACGGACAACGCGTGGACCGGCGCCAACTTCCGCCGCGGCGGCTACCTGGACCACGCCGACCGCTACCGGCGCGCCGAGGAGTTCCTGACGGTGGCCCGCGCGCTGTGGGACGGCTGGGAGGACGACGCGGTCGCCGGTTCCGCGGGCGCGCCCGCCTGGTCGCGGCCGGGCGCCGTGCACCGGGTCCGCCACCGCGGAGCGCAGTTCGACGTCGACCTCGCCCCGACCCTGCCGCGCAGCGCCCAGGGCCACCCGGTGATCTTCCAGGCCGGCGACTCGGGTGACGGACGCGACTTCGCCGCCCGCAACGCGGACGTCATCTTCTCCGCCCACGGCGGCGACTTCGACGACGCGCTGGCCTTCGCCGAGGACATCCGGCGCCGGCTGCGGGCGGTCGGCAGACCCGACGACGACCTGCGCATCCTGCCCGGCACCGAGATCATCATCGGCGATACCGAGGAGGAGGCCGAGGAGAAGAAGCGCTGGGTGCGCCTGCAACAGGTCACCCCCGCCACGGCGTTGGGGATCGCCGGACTGCTGTGGGGCATCGACCTGTCCGACCGGGACGCCGACGGTCCGCTGCCGAAGGAGGACCCGGTCGTCGCCGAGAACGACGGCTCCTTCGGCTCCCGGCGCATCGCCGACCCGCGCACGGTCGTGGACCGGTGGCGGGCCGAGGCGGAGGCGCACGGCTGGTCGCTGCGCGAGACGGTCATCGCCCTGGGCCCGCAGCGCGGGCACGTGGGCACCCCCGCGGGCCTGGCCGACACGTTCGCCCACTACGTGCGGCACGGCGCCGTCGACGGCTTCAACATCACGCCGTACCTGATCCCCGACGGGCTGGACGACATCGTCGACCTGCTCGTCCCGGAGCTGCAGGAACGCGGCGTGTACCGCACCGAGTACACCGGCACCACGCTGCGCGAGCACCTCGGCCTGCGCGAGCCCCTCACCCACCGGTCGGCGGCCGACCGACGTCAGGCCGGGTGAGCGGCGTGACGGTGGGAGTGGCGCTCAACGCGTCCGACGCGCCCAACCAGGTGGACGCGACCGTGGAGTTGGCCAAGGAGGCGGCGGCCGCGGGACTGCGGTCGGCCTGGTTCGGCCAGACCTTCGGGGCGGACTCGCCCCAACTGGCGGCGCTGGTGGGGCGCGAGGTGCCCGGGCTGCACGTGGGCACCTCCGCGGTCCCGATCTTCGGCCGCCACCCCCTGCTGGTCTCCAGCCAGGCGCAGACCGCGCAGGCGGCGACCCACGGCCGCTACCACCTCGGGCTGGCCCTGGGCACCAAGCCGCTCACGGAGACCGGCTTCGGCCTGCCCTACGAGCGTCCCATCGCCCGGCTGCGCGAGTTCCTCACCGCGCTGCGGCAGTTGACCGAGCACGGCACGGCGGACTTCGAGGGCGAACTGCTCACCGCCCGCACCCCGCTGCCGGCGCGGGTGCCGGGGGCCGAGGGCGGGGTGCCGCTGCTGGTCGCCGCGATGGGCCCGCAGGCACTGCGGGCCAGCGGTGAACTGGCCGACGGGATCCTGCCGTACCTGGCGGGCCCGCGCGCCCTGGCCGACCACATCGTGCCCGCGCTGACCCGGGCGGCCGAGGCGGCGGGGCGTCCCGCGCCCCGGGTCGTGGCGCTGGTGTTCGGCGTGGTCACGGACGACGCGGACGCGGTGCGCGCCGAGGCCCTGGAACGCCTGGCGTTCTACGAGCAGTTCCCGTCCTACGCCCGCGTCATCGAGCTCTCGGGGGCCCGCCGGGCCGCCGACGTCGCCGTGATCGGCGACGAGCGGACCGTCGAGGCCGAGGTGCGGCGCTACCGCGACGCCGGTGCCACCGAGGTCGTGTTCGCGGGCACCGAGACCGCGGGCGACGCGGGCCGCCGGCGCACCTGGGACCTCCTCGGTGACCTGGCCGCCCGCTGACCACACCCGACGAAGGAGAACGCATGACCACCGAAGCGACCACGACGGACCTGCACACCTTCACCGAGACCTGGCTGGAGTGGTACCGCGCCCAGGAGGCCCGGCTCGCCGCGCCGCACGGCTTCCTGGCGATCACCAGCCTGCACTGGCTGGACGAGCGGCCGCAGCGCTTCCCGGACGCGCCCGGCGCCTGGCACACCGGCCCCGAGGGAGTCGTCGTCCGGCTCGACGACGAGGAGGAACTGGTCGTCGACGGGGTCCCCGTGCGCGGCGAGCACCGCTTCGGCGTGCTGCCCGAGCGCGGCGGTGTCGACGCGGTCTGGGGCGATGCCGTCATCGAGGTCGCCCGGCGCGGCGGCAACGACATCGTGCGGCCCCGGCACCCGGACGCGCCGCTGCGCACGGCGTTCACCGGGACGCCCGCCTACGCGCCCGACCCGCGCTGGGTGGTGACGGGTCGTTACGTCCCGTTCGACACGCCCCGCCCCACCACCGTGGGCGCCGCCGTCGAGGGCCTGGAGCACGTGTACGAGGCGCCGGGGCGGGTCGAGTTCGAGTGGGAGGGGCGTCCGCTGTCGCTGACGGCGTTCCCGGGGCACGGCGAGGGCCGGCTGTCGGTGCTGTTCACCGACGCGACCTCCGGGGTGACCACCTACGCGGCCAACCGGTCGCTGTCGCTCGACCCGCCCGCGGCCGACGGCACGGTGGTCCTGGACTTCAACCGCGCCGCGAACCTGCCGTGCGCGTACACGGACCTGGCCACCTGCCCGCTGCCCCCGGCGGAGAACCGCCTGCCCGTGGCGATCGAGGCCGGCCAGAAGATCCCGCGGGAGCGCGGCGGGGCCTGACCGCACGGCGGGGCCCGATGCGGCGGGCCCCGACGGGTACGGCAGGGGCTCCCCGTCCCTCACGAGCGGTGAGGGACGGGGAGCCCCTTCTCTTCACGGGTGGGGCCCGTGCGGCGGTCCCGGCAGGCGGCTCGTAGGAGTCAGCCGCGGGGCGTGGGACCCACCGGCTCACCGGTCTCCGCCGGCCGCGACGACCGCACCGGCACCGCCAGTCGGGGCACGGTGGCCCCGGAGGCGGCGCGCGGCGCCTTCCCGGCCGGGCCGCCGGCGCCACGGCGCACCGGGACCAGCAGCGCGGCCAGCGCCGCGGCCAGGCACAGCACGGCCAGCAGGATGAAGCCGTGGGTGTAGCCGGACTCGTAGGGCAGGCCGGAGGGCTGGAGCCGGCCGGTGACCAGGACGCCGGTCACCGCGGCGCCGATGGAGCCGCCGATGGTGCGGATGTTGGCGTTCATGCCGGTCGCGGCGCCGGTCTGCTCGGCCGGGACGCTGCCCACGACGAGGTTGGCCATCGAGGCGAAGGCCAGGCCGATCCCGAAGCCGAACAGGCCCGCAACGACGGCGATCTGCCACTGCGCGTCGTGCCACAGGGCGAGGAAGGCGAGGGCGACCGCACCGAACGCGGCGCCGGAGACCAGCAACGTCTTGGCGCCGAGCCGGGGTTCGAGGCGGCCGCTGAGCACGCCGGAGACGAACATCGCGACGAGCATCGGCAGCATCAGCAGCCCGGAGGCGGTGACACTGGCGCCGAAGCCGTAGCCCGCGGCCGACGGCGTCTGCACGAAGCCCGGCAGGAACGACCAGATGGCGTACATGCCGGCGCCGAACAGCAGCGCGGCGAGGTTGGTGGTCCACACGGCGGGCAGCCGCATCACGCGCAGGTCGATCAGCGGGGTGCGCGAGCGGGCCTCGCCGGTCAGCCACAGCGCGAACAGGGCGGCGGCGAGGGCGAACAGGCCGACGACACGGGCCGAGCCCCAGCCCCACACGCCCGCCTGGCTGAGCGGCAGCAGCAGGGCGACCAGCCAGCCCGAGAGGAGCACGGCGCCGAGCCAGTTGACCCGGCCGCCGGTGCGGCGCGGGGACTCGGGGACGTAGCGCACGGCGATCAGGGTCGCGGCGGCCACGATGGCGACCGGTATCCAGAACAGCCAGCGGTAGTCGAGCGCGGACACGATGGGACCGGCGGCCACCATGCCGACACCGCCGCCGGCGGCGATCACGGCGGACAGGTTGCTGATGCTGCCGGGGACGCGCGAGGGCGCGAACTCGTCCCGGATGATGCCGAAGGACAGCGGGAACAGCGCGCCGCCGATGCCCTGGACGACACGGGCGACGATGAGGACGCCGATGCTCGGGGCGAGCGCGGCGAGCAGGCAGCCGGCCAGGACGGCGAGCAGCACCGCGACGAGGGTGCGCTTCTTCCCGATCAGGTCGCCGACCCGGCCGAGGATCGGGGTGAAGACCGAGGCGGACAGCAGGTAGGCCGTCATCACCCAGGTCGCGGTGGACTGCGAGGTGTGCAGGGCGTGCTGGACGGTCGGCAGGGCCGGCGCGATCAGCGACTGGAGCATGGAGAACACGCCGGCACCGGTCGCGAGGACCGCGAAGGTGAGGCGGGTGGAGGTGCGGGGCATGAGGGGCCTCTCCGGACGCGCGGGGGCCGCGCAGGACGCGCCGGCCCTCCCGCACTGCTAAAGTGGAGGTACCCCTCCACTCTAACGGAGGCACCCCTCCGGTTCAACTCGCACCGCCCCTGGGAGGCACCGTGACGACCCCGTCGTTCCCCGTCAGCGCGATCGTCGCGGCCCAGCGTCCGCACCGGAAGGACGCCGCCCGCAACTTCGACGCGCTGCTGGCCGCCGCCCGCGAGGCGTTCGCGGAGAACGGCGCGGACGCCTCCCTGGAGGACATCGCCCGGCGCGCGGGCGTCGGCATCGGCACCCTGTACCGCAACTTCCCCACCCGCCGCGCCCTCTTCGAGAGCGTCTACGCCGACGAGGTGGACGCCCTGTGCCAGGCGGCGGTGGAGGTCGCCGACCGGGAGCCCTGGGAGGCCCTGACCGCCTGGCTGGACCGGTTCGCGGGCTACATGGTGACCAAGCGCGCGGTGCGCGAGGCCCTGGAGGGCGAGTCGGAGATCCTCGGCGCGTGCCGGGACTCGATGTACGCGGCGGGCGGCCCGCTCTTCGAGCGCGCCCAGCAGGCCGGCGAGGCCCGCCCGGACATGGACTTCGGTGACCTGCTGCGCATGGTCGCCGGCATCAGCGCCACCCAGTTCAGCGACGACGAGCAGCGCGACCGCGTCCTGGCCATCGCCCTGGACGGCGTCCGCACCCGCCGCTGAGCGCCGGGTCCCGGCCGCCCGCACGGGCGGCTCAGGCAGGTGCCGTCGGCGGCATGTTGTACGGCGTGACCACCTGGATCGCGGACGGCAGGGACGGCCCGGCCTGCGGCAGCGCGCCGTGGGCGCGCATCACGATGTGGCACGCCTCCCGCAGGTCCTGGCGCAGGTCGTGGTGGAGCACCGCGGACAGCCGGTGCTCGCGCAGCAGCCGCGTGTTGTCGTGGTCGAGGTCGTGCGCGACGAACACCGCGCACGCGCGGCCGACGTCCGCGAAGGCGCGCAGGGTGGCGATGTTGCCGCCGCCGATGGAGTAGACGGCGCGGATCTCCGGGTCGCGGGCGAGCGCGGCCCGCACGAGGTCGTACTGCGTGGCGTCCAGGCCCTGCCCCTCGGCGATCTCGACCAGGGCCCGCTCGGGGTGCCGGGCGCGCATCACCGCGCGGAAGCCCATCTCGCGCTCCTCCTCGTTGCGGAAGAAGCCGCTGCTGAGGCTGGTCAGCACATGGCCGGGCCGGTCGCCGAGCCACTGTCCCATCAGGTAGGCGGCGGTGGCCCCGGCGGCGCGGTCGTCGATGCCGACGTAGCCGACGCGGGCGCTCGCCGGCAGGTCGGTGACCAGGGTGACGACGGGGATGCCGGCCGCCGTCAGCCGGCCGACGGCGGCGGTCACCTCGGGCACGTCCGGGGCCTTGAGGACCACCCCCTGGGAGCCGCGCCGGGCGATCCGGTCCAGGACGCGCACCAGATCCGCTGCCTCGGCGGTCTCGCGGAAGTGGTAGCGCGAGCGCAGCACCGCCGGGTGCAGCGACGGCAGTTCGGCCTCCAGGGCTGCGCGCACGGCGGTGGAGAACCGCTCCGGCGCCTGCATCACGATGTCGACCATGAACGTACGGCCCACCAGCCGGACCTGGGTGCGCTGGCGGTCGAGGTCGGCGATGGCCCGGTGCACCTCCTGCGCGGTGGAGGGGCGGACCCCTCCCCTGCCGTTGAGCACCCGGTCGACGGTGGCCTCGCTGAGACCCGCCTGACGTGCGATCTCGCGGAGGGGGAAGGGGTGGCCCACGGCGGTCTCCTCGGCGGTGTGGTCCGTCGGCTTGAGGGGTTTTTGACGGCCCGCTGCCGGTTGTTCGAGGGGTTTGTACTGACAAGAATGACAGAGCCCGCACGGTCCCGCGGCCGTACGGGCCGCGTGACGGGACCGCCGCCGTGAGCGCACCGCTCCGGCTCCGCTCCCCCGACCGAAAGGACGACGATGTCCCGAGCCCCCGGCGCCCGGCTGTCCCGGCAGGACTGCTCCCTCGACGCCTTCCGGTCGCTGGTCGAGCGCACCACCGAACCCGCCGACTACCCGCACGCCGAGTCCGCCGAGCGGAACGTGCTCGTCTACGACGGCGGGCGGCTGCGGTCCGCCGACCCCGACGCGGCCTCCGCCGAGCTGGTGCGGGCGCTGTCCGACGGCCCCGGTGTCGTGGTCGTCCGGGGCGCCTTCCCCGACCCGGTGGTGGTGGACCGGATGTCGGCGGTCTTCGACGCGCTGATCGCCGACCAGCACGCCTCGGGCGCCACGGCCGGCGACCACTTCGCGACGCCGGGCGCCAACGACCGCGTGTGGAACGCCCTGGAGAAGGCGGCCCTGTACGACGCCGAGACGTTCGCCGACTACTACGCCAACGACGTCCTGGCCCTGGTCTCCACGGCCTGGCTCGGCCCGGGCTACCAGGTCACCTCACAGGTCAACGTGGTCAACCCGGGCGGCGCGGCACAGACCGCGCACCGCGACTACCACCTGGGGTTCCTCTCCGACGAGGCCGCGGCCGCCTACCCGGCGCACGTGCACCGCCTGTCCCCCGTGCTGACCCTCCAGGGCGCGGTGGCCCACGGCGACATGCCGCTGGAGTCGGGCCCCACCCTGTACCTGCCCCACTCCCAGCGCTACGAGCCCGGTTACCTGGCCTGGCGGCTGCCCGAGTTCCAGGAGTACTTCGACGCGCACCGCGTCCAGCTGCCGCTGGCCAAGGGCGACGCCGCCTTCTTCAACCCGGCGGTGTTCCACGCCGCGGGCAGCAACGTCACCGCCGACGTACGGCGCACGGCCAACCTGCTCCAGGTGTCCTCGGCGTTCGGGCGGGCCATGGAGACCGTGGACCGGGAGGCGGTCGGCAACGCCGTCTACCCGGTGCTGCTCAAGCGTGCCGACGAGGGCGCGGACCCGGCCTGGCTGGAGCGGGTCGTCGCCGCCTGCGCGGAGGGCTACCCCTTCCCGACCAACCTGGACGGCGACCCGCCCGTCGAGGGACTGGCCCCGCCGTCCCAGGCCGACACCGTACGGCGGGCCCTGCGGGAGCGCTGGACCCCCGAGGTCCTGCGGGACGCGCTGCGCGCGGGAGCGCGGCGCCGCAGGAGCCGGCCGACCGCCTGAGCGACGCGGGCGCGTCGCCCGCACGGCCGGCACACCCCGCACGGCGCATGCAGGCCACACAGCCCATACAGACGTACACGGCGTACAGGACGTACAGGAGACAGGGACTGGGGACACGGATGGCACTTCTCGACGACAAGGTCGTCCTGGTCAACGGCGGCAGCCAGGGCGTGGGCGCCGCGATCGCCCGTGCGGCCGTCCGCGAGGGCGCCGCGGTCGCGGTCAGCGGGCGCCGGCCGGAGCCCGGCGAGGCGCTGGTGGCCGAGCTGACGGCGGCGGGCGGCACGGCGACGTACGTACGGGCCGACCTCGCCGACGCCGGTCAGGCCAAGGCCGCCGTGGCCCGGGTGGTCGAGGCCCACGGCCGGATCGACTGCCTGGTGAACTCGGCGGGGCTCACCGCACGCGGCACCCTGCTGGACACCACGCCCGAGCTGTTCGACCAGCACGTGGCGGTCAACCTCCGGGGGCCGTTCTTCGCGATGCAGGCGGCGGTGGCCGACATGGTCGCCCGCGGGGCCCCGGGCACGATCGTCAACATCATCACCTCGTCGGCGCACGGCGGCCAGCCCTTCCTGGCGCCGTACGTCGCCGCGAAGGCCGGGCTGGCGGGCCTGACCCGCAACGCGGCCCACGCGCACCGCTGGGACCGGGTCCGGATCAACGGCCTGAACATCGGCTGGACGGCGACCGAGGGCGAGGACGCGACCCAGCGGGCGTTCCACGGCGCGGGCGACGACTGGCGCGAGCGGGCCGCCGCCGCGCTGCCGATGGGCACCCTGGGCCGGCCGGACGAGATCGCGGACTTCGTGGTGTTCCTGCTGTCCGACCGGTCGGGCGTGGTCACCGGTTCGGTGATCGACTGGGACCAGAACGTCCTCGGCGGCCTCGACTAGCCCGCCCCCGCCGGACCGCGCCCCCGCGCCCCTCCCTTCCTCCTGCTGAACCCCGTTCACCCCGCACCCAGGAGCCGCACCCCATGCGCATCGGAATCCTCGGCCTCGGCCGCATCGGCGCCTTCCACGCCGAGACCCTCTCCGGACTCGACGCCGTCGACTCGCTCGTCGTCGCCGACCCCTTCGCGGACGCCGCCAAGGCCGCCGCCGAACGGTTCGGCGCCGAGGTCGCGGACTCCCCCGAGGCCCTGCTGGCCGCCGGCGTGGACGGCATCGTCGTCGCGGCGGCCACGGACGCCCACCCCGCCCTGATCCGCGCCGGCGTCGCGGCCGGCGTCCCCGTGTTCTGCGAGAAGCCCGTCGCCCGGACCATGCGCGAGGGCGTCGAGGTGCTGCGGGCCGTGCGGGACGCGGACGTGCCGATCCAGATCGGCTACAACCGCCGCTTCGACGCGGGCTTCGTCGCCGCGCGGGCCGCCGTGCGCGGCGGTGAACTCGGCACGCTGCACACGGTGCGGTCCACCACGCTCGACCCGGCGCCGCCGCCCGCGGCCTACGTGGCCGCCTCCGGGGGCATCTTCCGGGACTGCTCGGTGCACGACTTCGACATCATCCGCTGGGTCACCGGCCGCGAGGTCACCGAGGTGTACGCCGTCGGCGGCAACCGGGGAGCGGACTTCATCCGGCAGGCCGGCGACGCCGACACCACCGGTGCCGTCCTCACCCTGGACGACGGCACCCTCGCGGTGGTGTCCAACTCCCGGCACAACGGCCGGGGTTACGACGTGCGCATGGAGATCCACGGCTTCCGGGACTCCATCGCGGTCGGCCTGGAGGACAAGCTGCCGCTGCGTTCGGTGGAGCCCGGCGTGACCTTCCCGGCGGGCACCCCGCACGACTTCTTCATGGACCGCTTCACGGCGGCCTACCGCGCCGAACTCACCGCGTTCACCGAGGTGGTGGCCGGCACGCCCTCCCCGTGCACGATCGAGGACGCGCTGGAGGCGGGCTGGATCGCGGAGGCGTGCACGCTGTCGCTGCACGAGCACCGGCCGGTGACCATCGCGGAGGTGCGCGGCGCCTGACGGTGTGCCGACGGCGAGCCGGTACGGCCCTCAGTGGGCCGCCGGTTCCGCCGGCAGGTCGAACACGTGGTCCGGCGAGATGATCCGGGTGATCGCGTCGCCGAACACGGTGCTGGGCTCCTGGCCCTTGTAGTTGATGTCGGTGTTCAGCATGACCACCAACGTGGCCTGCGCCGACGGCAGGTAGACGGTCAGCGACTCGTAGCCCGGCAGTGAACCGTTGTGGCCGATCCACCCCTGGACGTCGAAGATCCCGAGGCCGTAACCCGCGCCGGGGATGGACGTCGGGGGCGTGGCGAGCCGCTGCTTCTGCGTGGCCTCGCTGACCATCCGGTCTCCGTCGGGCAGTTGGCCGGTGGCGACGGTGCGCGCCCACACCCGCAGGTCCTGCAGCTGGGAGATCATGGCGCCGGCCGCCCAGGCCCAGGAGGGGTTCCAGTCGGCGGTGTCCTCGACCTGGCCGGTGGCGGTCTGGTCCGTGTAGCCCTGCGCGTGCGGATCGGGGAACTCGGCGCCGGCCGGGAAGGACGTGTGGTCCAGGCCGGCGGGCTCGAGGATGTGGTCGTGGATGTAACCGGCGAGCTGCTGCCCGGACATCTTCTCGACCACCAGGCCGAGCAGGATCAGGTTGGTGTTGCAGTAGTAGAACTTCTCGCCCGGCGGGAAGAGCACGGGGTGCTTGAAGGCGTAGTCGAGCAGTTCCTGCGGGCTGAAGTGGCGTTGCGGGTCGGACGTGAGGGCCTTGAAGAAGGCTTCGTCCTGGGAGTAGTTGAACAGTCCACTGCGCATCCCGGCCAGCTGGCGCAAGGTGATCCTGTCGCCGTTCGGGACGCCCTCGACGTACTTGCCGATGGTGTCGTCCAGACCGACCTTGCCCTGGTCGACGAGTTGCAGCAGCGCGGTGACGGTGAACGTCTTGGTCTCGCTGCCGATGCGCAGGTACAGGTCGGGCGTCATCGGACGGCCGGTGTTCTTGTCGGCGACGCCGAAGGACTTCACGTACTCGCCCTTGTCGGGGGTCCAGACGCCGACGCTGACGCCGGGGACGCCCGCTTCCTTCATCACCTGCTGGACGGCGTCGTCGAGCTGCCGCTGCACGGCGGGGGTCAGTTCGACGACGCCCCCGGACGGGGAGGGGGACGGGGACGGTGAGGACCGGCCGGCCGCGGCGAGGGACCCCGGCGGGGACTGGGGCGCTGCGGTGGCCCCCGCGAGGGGCACCACGAGCGCTCCCACCGCGGCGGCGACGACGATCCCCCTGCGCAGTCGTACGGACGCAGGCGACATGGGTGCACTCCCTGGCTGGACGCGTGAGGGCCGGTCCCGCGTCGTCATGGAGGGCGGCGGGACGGAAGGCGGCGAAACGCCGGACGATTCCCGTACCGACCAGCATAGGAGTGCCCCCGCGCGCCGTCCTGTCGGGAGCGCGCGGGGCGCGTCGTCGCTGCCGCCGGGGCCCCGGCACGGGCGTTGCCCCGCACCGCGGTCCCCGGCCGCTGTCAGGCGGTTCCCTCGGATCCGGTCGCCGTCGGGGCCGCGGTGGTCGCCTTCGGCGCCGATGGGGTCGCCGTGGGCGCGGTGAGGTCCGCCTCCTCGGGGAGCCCTTCGGTGTCGACGCCGCGCACCTGCGCCAACTCGTGCTTGAGCGCAGCCAGTTCGGCACCGCCGGCCATGTGGTTGGTCAGCTCCTCCAGGCTGACGTCGCTGCGCGCGGCGGACAGTTCCAGGGTGCCCAGGCGCAGCACGCTGAAGTGGTCGCCGACCATGTAGGCGTGGTGGGGGTTGTGGGTGATGAAGATGACGCCGAGGCCGCGGTCGCGGGCGGCGGCGATGTACTTCAGGACCACACCGGACTGCTTGACGCCGAGGGCGGCGGTGGGCTCGTCCAGGATGAGCACGCGGGCGCCGAAGTAGACGGCGCGGGCGATGGCGACGCTCTGGCGCTGGCCGCCGGAGAGGGTGCCGATGGGCTGGTCGAGGTCGTCGAGGACGATGCCCATGTTGCGCAGTTCCTCGTCGGCGGTCCTCTTCATCCGGGCGATGTCGAGACGCCGTACGGGCCAGGGCCCCTTGGTCATCTCCGAGCCGAGGAAGAAGTTGCGCCACACCGGCATCAGCGGCACGGTCGCCAGGTCCTGGTAGACGGTGGCGATGCCGCGGTCGAGGGCCTCGCGCGGGGTGCTGAAGCGCACCGGCTCGCCGTCGACGAGGAACTCGCCCTCGGTGTGCTGGTGCAGCCCGGAGACGATCTTGATGAGGGTGGACTTGCCGGCGCCGTTGTCGCCGAGCACGCACGTCACCCGGCCCGGGTGCACCGTCAGGTCGACGCCGTGCAGGGCACGGATGTTGCCGTACGACTTGCCCGCGCCGCGCAGTTCGACCAGGGCGCCGTCGGCGCTGCCGGGCACGCTGTCGTCGGCGAGGATCGCGCCGTGTGTGTCGTCGTTCGTCATCGCGGTCACCTCCGGGTCGCCGTGCGCTGGACCCACAGATTGATCAGGACGGCGCCGAGCAGCATCACGCCGAGGAACGCCTTGAACCAGTCGGGGTTCCAGCCGGCGAAGACGATGCCCTGGTTGACCATGCCGAACATGAACGCGCCGAAGACCGGGCCGATGGCCGAGCCGGCGCCGCCGGTGAGCAGACAGCCGCCGATGACGGCCGCGGCGATGTAGATCAGCTCCTGGCCGACGCCCTCGCCGGACTGGACGGTGTTGAAGGAGAACAGGTTGTGCATGCCGATGAACCAGGCGCCGAAGCCCACGGTCATGAACAGTGTGATCTTGGTGAAGGTCACCGGGACGCCGACGGCGCGGGCGCTGTCCTTGTTGCCGCCGACCGCGAAGATCCAGTTGCCGTACTTGGTGCGCAGCAGCACCCAGGTGGCGAGGGCGGCGAAGACGAGCCACCACACCACCGTGATCTTCACTTGGACCCCGCCGACGTCGAAGGAGGAGGCGAAGACCTTCCTGGCCTGGTCGAAGCCGTCCATGTCGCTGATGTCGTCGGTGGCGACGTTGCCGGTGACCAGCTTGGTCACCGCGAGGTTGACGCCCTGGAGGATCAGGAAGGTGCCGAGGGTGACCAGGAAGCTCGGCAGTCCGGTCCTGACCACCATCCAGCCGTTGAACCAGCCGATGGCGAGGGACAGCAGGAGCGCCACCAGGACGCCGGTCCACACGTTCACCGTGAGCTGGAAGCTGAGCATGCTGGCGGTGAGCGCCGAGGTGATGACGGCGACGCCGGCCGACAGGTCGAACTCGCCGCCGATCATCAGCAGGGCCACGGGCAGCGCCATGATGCCGATGGTGGACGACTGGTAGAGGACCGTCGCCATGGAGCTGCCCTGGCGCAGGGTCGGGGCGGCGATCAGGAAGAAGACCAGCACCGCCACGGCTCCGAGGAACACCCCGACCTCGGGGCGGCCCAACAGGCGCAGGGCGAGCGGGCGTCGGGTGGTCCGGCCGTCCTTCTCCCGGGGGCCGGGGGCCGGCGGTGTGCCCACCGCCGGCCCAGCCTGCTGGGTCATGCTCATCACCGGGTGCCCTTCGCGGCGAACTGGGCGACCGAGTCGACGTTGGACTTGTCGACGAAGGCCGGGCCGGTCAGCACCGGCTGCTCACCGCCGCCCATGTAGTTGCCGTTGTTCTTGTAGAGCCACAGCGAGTCGACGGCCAGGTAGCCCTGGAGGTAGGGCTGCTGGTCGACGGCGAACTCGATGGTGCCCTTGGAGATCGCGCCCGTGAGGTCCTTGTTGAGGTCGAAGGTGGCGACCTTCGCCTTGCTGCCGGCGTCGGTCACCGACTGCACCGCGGTCAGCGCGATGGGGGCGCCGAGGGCGATGACGTGGTCCAGGGAGGAGTCCTGCTTGAGCTTGGCGGTGATCGTCGACTTCACCGAGGGCATGTCGGTGCCGTTGACGTAGAGGTTCTCCAGCGAACCGGAGAAGGTCTTCTTCACCCCGTCGCAGCGCTGGGTCAGGCCGACGTTGCCCTGTTCCTGGACGACGCAGACGGCCTTCTTGGCGCCGACCGAGTTGAGCTTGTTGCCGAGCGCCTCGCCGGCCACCGTCTCGTCCTGGCCGAAGAACTCCAGCAGGCCGAGCTTCTTCCAGTCGCTCACGCCGGAGTTCAGGCCGACGACCGGGATGCCCGCCGCCTTGGCCTTGCCTGCGACGCTCCTGAGGGCGTCGGGCTTGGCGAGCGTGACCGCGATGCCGTCGACCTTCTGGTCGATCGCGTTCTGCACCAGGTTGGCCTGGTTGCCGGCGTTGGGGTCGGCCGAGTAGACGAGTTTGATGTTGTCCTTGGCCGCGGCGGCCTCGGCGCCCTTGCGGACGATGTCCCAGAACGTGTCGCCGGGCGACTGGTGGGTCACCAGGGCGACGGTCATCCGGGGGGTGTTCGCCTTGCCCGCGGAGGCGTCGGCGCCTCCCTCCTCGGCCTTCTTCCCGCCGGAGCTGCTGGAGCAGCCGGCGAGGGTCAGGGCCACCGCCGCGGCCATGGCCACGACCGGGGCGATTCTGCGGGAGCGGGAGGGAGAAGAGCGGTCCATCTTCCTGCACCTCACTGTGCGACGGAGAGAAACGGCGGGTTCCGATGAGGATCGCGGGGATCCGGGGCCCGGTGCGCTCGTGCGCTGTTGGGACGGAATCCAATTCCCTGGGGCGCCCCCTGTCAATACTTTGTTAGGACATCATTTCACAACAAGGTCAGAATGTAAGTACAAACCATTGACAGTCCCGGTGGGCGGGGCCTACACCTGGGGGGCCGGGTCCGCACCCTCGGCGCGGATGATCTCTACCCCCGGCGCACGCACGTACCCCTCACCGCCCCCGTCCGAGGAGGTGCCCCGATGCCGAGCACCGGTGGCCGCGCGCGTGCCCTGCCGGGCTCCGCGGTCGACGCCCTGCGCTTCGTCCTGGACCGCGGCAGCCCGGTCCCGCTGTACTACCAGCTCGCCCAGCAGCTGGAGGCGGCGATCGAGCACGGGGCACTGGCCCCGGGCGACCTGCTGGGCAACGAGATCGACCTGTCGACACGGCTGGGCCTGTCCCGGCCGACGGTGCGCCAGGCGATCCAGTCGCTGGTCGACAAGGGCCTGCTGGTGCGGCGCCGCGGAGTGGGCACGCAGGTCGTGCACAGCCAGGTGCGACGGCCGCTGGAGCTGAGCAGCCTCTACGACGACCTGGAGGCCGCGGGGCAGGGTCCGAGCACGCGCGTGCTGCGCAACGAGCGCGTCCCGGCGAGCGCCGATGTCGCCGCCGCGCTGACCGTGCCGGAGGGCGCCGAGGTGGTCGTGCTGGAGCGGCTGCGCAGCACCCACGGCCGGCCGGTGGCGTTCCTGCGCAACCACCTGCCCGCCGGGCTGCTGGAGCTGGAGACCGGGCGGCTGGAGTCGACGGGTCTGTACCGGATGCTGCGGGCGGCGGGCATCACCCTGCACAGCGCCCGGCAGACGATCGGGGCCCGCTCGGCCACGGGCGAGGAGGCCGCCCGCCTCGACGAGGCGGAGGGGGCGGCCCTGCTGACCATGCGGCGCACGGCGTACGACGACACCGGGCGGGTGGTCGAGTACGGCACGCACGTGTACCGCGCGTCCCGGTACGCCTTCGAGTTCCAGCTGCTGGTCCGGCCGTGAGGGGGGACCAGCAGCGGGCCCGGGGGACGAGTCCTAGCGCGGCGCCATGCGCAGGGCGCCGTCCATGCGGACGGTCTCGCCGTTGAGGTAGTCGTGGCCGACGATGGCGAGGGCCAGCTCGGCGTACTCCTCCGGCCGGGCGAACCGGTGCGGGAAGGGCACGCCCTGGGCCAGGGAGGTGCGGAACTCCTCGGAGACCGTGGCCATCATCGGGGTGTCCACGATGCCCGGGGCGATGGTGCACACCCGGATGCCGTACTGCGCCAGGTCGCGCGCGGCCGGCAGGGTCAGGCCGACGACGCCGCCCTTGGAGGAGGCGTAGGCGGCCTGCCCGATCTGGCCGTCGTAGGCGGCGATGGAGGCGGTGTTGACGACGACGCCGCGCTGCCCGTGCTCGTCGACCGGCTCGGTCTGCGCGATGGCCTCGGCGGCGAGCGTCATGACGTTGAAGGTGCCGATCAGGTTGATCTGGATCACCTTCGCGTACAGCGCGAGGTCGTGTGGCCCCTTCTTGCCGAGGATGCGCATGGACGGGCCGATGCCCGCGCAGTTGACGACCGTGCGCAGCGGGACGCCCGCGCCGGCCGCCGCGGCGACGGCGGTGCGCACCTGCTCGGGGTCGGTGACGTCGGCGGCCAGGTAGGTGACGCCGGCCACCTCGGGGGCCCCGTCCACGGCGTCCTTGAGGTCCAGGGCGAAGACCCGCGCGCCGCGCTCGGCGAGGGCCTTCGCGGTGGCCGCGCCCAGGCCGGACGCACCGCCGGTGACGAGGGCGGCGGTGTTGTCGAGCTGCATCATCACTCCTTGCCGAGGACGGTGAGCACACCGCCCTCGCTCCGGTCCAGCGCACGAGAGATGATCATGCGCTGGATCTGGTTGGTTCCTTCGAAGATCTGCATGACCTTGGCCTCGCGCATGTAGCGCTCGACGGGGAAGTCGCGCGTGTAGCCGTACCCGCCGAGCACCTGCACCGCGTCCGTGGTCACCTTCATCGCGTTGTCGGTCGCCACGAGTTTGGCGATCGACGCCTCGCGCGTGAAGGGCAGCCCCTGGTCCTTCAGCCGGGCGGCGGCCAGCGCGATGGCCCGGCTGGACTCCACGGCGGCGCCCATGTCGGCCAGGACGAAGGCCAGCCCCTGGTGCTCGATGATCGGCTTGCCGAAGGTCTCGCGCTCGCGGGCGTAGCGCACGGCGTGGTCCAGGGCGCCCTGGGCGAGGCCGGTGGCGACGGCGGAGATGCCGAGCCGGCCGCAGTCCAGCGAGGCCAGCGCGATCTTCAGCCCCTCGCCCTCCTCGCCGACGCGCCGCTGAACGGGCACCCGCACGCCGTCCAGCCGCATGGTGGCGGTGGCGGAGCCGGTCAGGCCCATCTTGCGCTCGGGCGGGTCGGCGCTCAGGCCGGGCGTGCCGGCCGGGACGAGGAAGCAGGACACGCCCCGGGTGCGGTCCTCGGAGGTGCGCGCCATCACCGTGTAGAAGTCGGCGTGCCCGCCGTGCGTGGTCCACGCCTTGGCGCCGTCGAGGACGTAGTGGTCGCCGTCGCGCACCGCGCGCGTGCGCATCGCGGCCGGGTCGGAGCCGGCGTGCGGCTCGGACAGGCAGTAGGCGCCCAGCAACTCGCCGCCCAGCATGTCGGGCAGCCACTCGGCCTGCTGCTCGGGGGTGCCGAAGCGGGACAGCGGGAAGCACGACAGCGCGTGCACGGAGACGCCGACGGCGACGCTGGACCAGACCGCGGCGATCTCTTCCAGCACCTGGAGGTAGACCTCGTACGGCTGGCCCGCCCCGCCGTGCTCCTCGGCGAAGGGCAGTCCGAGCAGCCCGCTGCGGCCGAGCGTGCGGAAGACGTCCCGGGGGAACGCCTCGTCGGCCTCCGCCTCGGCGACCCGGGGTGCGAGTTCCTTGGCGGCGAGGATGCGCGTGAGCTGGATGAGCTCGACGGCTTCCTCGGTCGGCAGGGCACGAGTGGCAGGCATGGTGACCTCCACGAAACGATACTGGAAGGAGTACGACAGTATCATTCAGCGTACGGCAAGGGGGCCCGGCACAGTAGGGGCCCCGGTCCTTCCGGGAGCCGAGAGGGCCGGGTCGTCAGGACGAGACGGCGTGCACGATCAGCGAGGCCAGCTGCTCGTACGCCTCGGCGTCGCTCAGCCCGGTGCGCGCCTTGAGCTCGCCCTGCTGGATCTGCCGCATGGTGGCCGCGGCGACCTCGCCCACGAACGCGGTGTGCACGTCCCGGAAGGCACCGTCCGAGACGCCCTCGGCGATCAGCTGCCGCACCCGCTCCGCCGCCATGCGCGTGTTGGCCTCGTACACCTCGCGGGCGGGCGGGAAGTCCGCCACGTCGTCCAGGAAGCGGCGCGAGAGCGGCCGCAGTTGCTCGGCGACGGCGGTCAGGTAGGCGCGCACCCGGTCGGACGGGTCGGCGGTCTGGGCGACCCTCTTCTCCACCGCCTCCGTGGCCCCCCGGAAGTAGTGCTTGACCGCCTCGACGACCAGGCCCTGCTTGCTGCGGGCGAGCTGGTACAGGGTCGTCTTGGAGCAGCGCAGCCGTTCGGCGAGGTCGTCGAGGGTGAGGTCGGCAAAGCCCTGGGCCGTCAGCAGTGCCACGAGTCGTTCCAGCAGGTCGGCCTGGCGGGCGGTACGGCGGGGGGACGGCATGGTCCCAGCCTATCCGCGCCCGGAAGGGCGCCCGGCCCCGGCCTTGACGGGGGCGCGCGAGGGGAGCAGAGTCGTACGGAGCAGGAGTTTACGTCGTAAACGTACGTCGTCTGCACGTGGCAGCACCTCAGGAGCGGGGCAGCCCATGAGCGCACCGTCCACCGTCCTGGTCACCGGAGCGGCCGGTTTCATCGGCAGCCACGCGTGCGTGGAACTGCTGGACCACGGCTACGAGGTGATCGCGGTCGACGACTACTCCAACAGCACCCCGCGGGTCTACGCGCGCGTGGAGCGCGTCGCCGGCCGCTTCGTCGGGGCCGTCTACGAGCTGGACGTGCGCGACCGGCACGCCCTGTCGGCGGTGTTCGCCCGGCACACCGTGGACGCCGTGCTGCACTTCGCCGCGCTGAAGTCGGTGAGCGGGTCGACCCTCTCCCCCGTCGAGTACTACGACACCAACGTCGGCGGCACCACGGCGCTGCTGCGCACCATGCACGAACACGGGGTGCACCGGCTGGTGTTCTCCTCGTCCTGCTCGGTCTACGGCGAGGCGGGCCCCGGCCCGCTGGACGAGTCCGTCCCGGCCCGCCCCACCAACCCCTACGCCGCGTCCAAGTGGCACTGCGAGCGCATCCTCGCCGACGTCTGCCGGCGCCGCCCCGAGTACACCGTGCTGTGCCTGCGCTACTTCAACCCGGTCGGCGCCCACCCCAGCGGCCTGCTGGGCGAGGACCCGAACGGCACGCCCGAGAACCTGATGCCCCACCTCGCGCAGGTCGCGGTCGGCAGGCGCGACCGGCTGCGCGTCCACGGCGCCGACTACCCGACCCGCGACGGCACCGCCGTACGGGACTACCTGCACGTCATGGACACCGTCGAGGCGCACCGGGTGGCCCTGGACCACCTCTCCGACGCGTCCGGGCTGCACGTGTACAACCTGGGCCTCGGGGAGGGCCGCACGGTGCTGGAGGTGATCGGCGCCTTCTCCCGGGCCTGCGGCCGGCCGGTACCCTACGAGATCGCGCCCCGGCGTCCCGGCGACGTGGCCGCGCTCGTCGCCGACCCGGGTGCGGTGGCGCGCGCGTGGGGCTGGCGGGCGGGCCGCGACCTGGACACGATGTGCCGGGACGCCTGGCGCTTCCAGCGGCTCAACCCGCACGGCTACGCGGGCTCCCCGCGCCGGCCCGGCCTGGCGGAGGCGTAGCGGGGCGGCCCCCGCACGGCACGGCACCCGCCGGTCCGAGATGCGGGCGGGCCCGCACGTGCCTACGATCTGTCGGGTAGCGACCCAAGCCGACGTGTTCCGCCCCCCGGTGTCCGCCGACTCGGGGGAGGCGACCGCTCGTGCAGCTCACCCGCCGGCTGATGGCCGCGCACCTGACCCTGGTCGGGATCCTCACCGTGCTGTACCTGCTCCTGCCTCCGTTGCTGGCCCCGCTGTGGGCGCTGATCGGCGTGGAGGCGGCCTGCGCGATGGCCGTCGGGATCCGGGTGAACCGGCCGGCGCACCGCTGGCCCTGGCTGGTGCTCACCGCGGGCCTGCTGGCGTTCTGCGCCGGTGACACGTACTACAACGTGCAGGAGCAGTACTTCGCGGCGGCCAACCCCTTCCCGTCGCCCTCGGACGCGGCCTACCTGGCCGTGTACCCGCTGTTCGCCGCCGGGCTGTTCGGGCTGGTGCGCTACCGGTGGGTGGACCGGGACCTGCCGAGCCTGCTCGACGCGATGATCGTCACCGCGGGCCTGGCGCTGCCGGTGTGGGTGTACCTGGTGCAGCCGCTGGCCACCCTGGACGGCCTGACCTGGGAGCAGCGGGCCATCAGCATCGCCTACCCGCTGGGCGACGTGCTGGTGCTGGCGATGCTGGCCCGGCTGCTGGCTCGCGGACCGGTCGAAGGACGCAACCGGGCGGTGCAATTGCTGTGCGTCGGCACGGCGACCCTGCTGTGCTTCGACATCGCGTACGGCATCCTGCAGCTCAACGGGTCCTGGCAGACCGGCACCTGGCTGGACACCGGCTGGGTGGTGTTCTACGCGTCCTGGGGCCTGGCCGCGCTGCACCCGTCCATGTCCCGGCTCACCGAGCCCGAGCCGCTGGCCCCGGCGCTGATGCCGCCGCGCGGCCGGCTGGTGCTGCTGGCCGCGGCGACGCTGACCGCGCCGGCGGTGCTGCTGGCCGAGGAGCGGCTGGGTCACGTCCACGACGCCACGGTGCTCGCCGGCGTCTCCAGCGCCCTGTTCCTGCTGGTCATCCTGCGCCTGGCGGGGATCGTCGTGACGCACCGCAAGGCCATCACGCGCGAGCAGGTGCTGCGCCGGGCGACCGCGTCCCTGGTGGGTGCCACCGACACGGAGGAGGTCACCCGCTCCTGCGAGCGGGCGGTCGCCGAGCTGATCGGCCCGGACGTGCCGCACCGCACGCTGCTGCTGTCACCCGAGGCGGCCCGCCCCGCCCCCCGCGCCCCGGACGCCGGGTCGCCCGCGCCACCCGGACGGCCGTCGCCCGCGCCCGGCGGGCCGGCCCCGCGCCTCGTGCCCGTCTCCCGGCTGGAACCGGCACTCGCCGGGCGGCTCGGCGGGCTGCCGTCGGCGCTGCTGTGCCCCATGGCCCGGCCCGAGCGTGCGGCGGGGGCCGAGGGCGCCGGGACGCTGGTGGCGGCCGGACCGTCGCGGCGGCTGACCGAGGTGCGCGGCTCGGTCGAGATCCTCGCCTCGCACGCGGCCCTGGCGGTCGACCGGGTGATGCTGCGCCAGGAGATCATCCGCAAGCGCAGTGAGGCGTACTTCCGCACGCTGGTGCGCCACGCCTCCGACGTCATCCTGATCGTCGAGGACGACTCCACCGTCCGCTACGCCAGCCCCTCCGCGGGGGCCGTGTTCGGCAGCGCCGACCTGACCGGCACCGCGCTGAGCGACCTGGTGGACCCGGGCGACCGCGACCGCGTGGACCGTGCGCTGCGGGCCCTGGGCCGGCCCGGGCGGCAGGAGACGCACGACCACTGGTGGGTGGCGCGCGACGGCGGCCGGATCGAGGTCGAGGTGCGCTGCCGCGACCTACGCGGCGACGACACGGTGGGCGGTCTGGTGATCACCCTGCGGGACGTCACCGAACAGCGCCAGCTGGAGCACGAGCTGACCCAGCGGGCGTTCCACGACTCCCTCACCGGCCTGCCCAACCGCACCCTGCTGCTCGAACGCAGCGGGCGCGCCCTGCTGCGCGGCCGCCGGGAGGGGAGCCTGACGTGTCTGCTCTTCATCGACCTCGACGACTTCAAGATCGTCAACGACACGCTGGGCCACCCCGTCGGCGACCGGCTGCTGTGCGCGGTCGCCGAGCGGCTGGCGGGGACGCTGCGCCGCACCGACACCGCGGCCCGGCTGGGCGGTGACGAGTTCGCGGTGCTGATGGAGGACGCGCGCCGGCCGCTGGACGCCGAGCTGCTGGCCGCCCAGGTGATCCAGACGCTGAGCCGGCCCTTCTCCCTGGCGGGCGGCACGTACGGCGTCTCGGCGAGCGTGGGCGTGGCCACCGCCCGGGACAGCGCCGACGCCCAGGAGCTGCTGGCGCTGGCCGACCTGGCGCTGTACGCGGCGAAGGCGGCGGGCAAACGCCAGTGGCGGCGCTTCAAGCCCCAGTTGCGCACGCGCATGGCGGAACGGCACGACCTGCGGGCCCGGCTGGACGCGGCCGTCGCCCACGAGGAGTTCGCGCTGCGCTACCAGCCGGTCGTGGAATTCACCGCCGGGGAGATCGTCGGCTTCGAGGCGCTGGCGCGCTGGCCGCACCGCGCCCACGGGCCGGTGCCGCCCTGCCAGTTCATCCCGCTCGCCGAGGAGACCGGCCACATCACCCCGCTGGGCGCCTGGGTGCTGCGCAGCGCCACCGCCGACATGGCCCGCCTCCAGCGCGGCCCGGCGCGCGCGGCGCCGCCGTTCGTCAGCGTCAACGTCTCCGGCCGGCAGTGGCGCGACGAGGGCTTCCTGGGCGAGGTGTGCCGGGCGCTGGACACGCCCGGGCTGGCGCCGGGCTCGCTCCAGCTGGAGCTGACCGAGTCGGTGCTGATGCAGCGCGACGACCGGCTGGACGGGGTGGTGCGGGACCTGAAGGACCTGGGCGTGCGGATCGCCGTGGACGACTTCGGCACCGGGTTCTCCTCGCTGCGCTACCTGCGGGAGTTCCCGCTCGACGTGCTGAAGAACGACAAGACATTCATCGACGGCATCCCGCGCGACGCGCGGCAGGTGGCGCTGGTCGAGGGGATCGTGCACATCGCGGACACGCTCGGCCTGCAGGTGATCGCGGAGGGCATCGAGGAGCAGGCGCAGCGCGACCTGCTGACGTCGATGGGCTGCCGGTACGGACAGGGCTACCTGTTCGCGCGCCCGCTGACGCTGGAGCAGGGAGCGGCCGCGCTGAGCCGGGCGTCCGCCCCGCACGGCTCCGGCGCCCCGCGGCGGGCCCCGGCCGGGGACCGCTGGGCGGACCTGGAGCGGCTGCGGCGGACCAGCCCGATGAGCGACGCCGTCCTGGACGAGGTGCGCGGCCGGCACATCCGCTCCGGCGACCACTGGCTGATCGACTTCGCCTCCTGCAACTACCTCGGCCTGGACCACGACCCGGACGTGGTCGCCGCGGTCGAGCCCGCCGTGCGCCGCTGGGGCACGCACCCGAGCTGGTCGCGGCTGCTGGGCAGCCCCCGGCTGTACCCCGACCTCGAGGAGCGGCTCGCCGCGCTGCTGGGGGCGCCGGACACCCTGCTGCTGCCGACGCTGACCCTGATCCACCAGTCGGTGATCCCGGTCCTGGCCGACCACGGGCACGTCCTCGTCGAGGCCACCGCGCACCGCACGGTCTACGACGGCTGCGTGGCGGCCCGTGCCGGGGGAGCCACCCTGCGCCGCTTCCGCGCCGACCGGCCCGAGCAGCTGGACGCCCTGCTGCGGGACCTGCCGGCGCAGGGGCCGCGGCTGGTGTGCGTGGACGGGGTGAACAGCATGAGCGGCGACATCGCGGACGTGCCGACGCTCGCCGGGATCTGCCGGCGGCGGGGCGCGACACTGTACGTCGACGACGCGCACGGCTTCGGCGTCATCGGCGAGCGGTCGCCCGACGAGCCCTGCCCGTACGGCGTGCGCGGCAACAGCGTGGTGCGGCACACCGGGGCGTCGTACGAGGGTGTGGTGCTGGCCGGGGGCTTCTCCAAGGCGTACTCGTCGCTGCTGGCGTTCCTCGCGCTGCCCACGGCGCTGAAGGACCGGCTGAAGGTCGCGGCGGGGCCCTACCTGTACTCCGGCCCCTCCCCCACCGCCTCGCTGGCCACCGCGCGGGCCGGGCTGGACGTCAACGACCGCCGGGGCGACGCGATCCGCGCCGACCTGCACCGCAAGACCGTGCGGCTGCTGGACCACGTCCACGCGCTGCACCTGGAGACGCCCGGGTCCAACGAGCTGCCGATCGTGGAGTTCCCGCTGGCCGACGCGGACGACCTGGAGGCGGTCGCCGCCTTCCTGTGGGACCGGGGGGTGTACGTGACGCTCGCCGCGTACCCGCTGGTGCCGCGCGACCGGGTGGGCTTCCGCGTCCAGCTGACCGCGCTCAACTCCGACCGGGACGTGGACCGGCTGTGCGAGGCGCTGACGGCCCTGGACGAACGCTCCGCGCTGCGGCACGAGGGGTGAGGCGCCGATGCCGACCCGCAACGACGACGTCGACTGGGACTCCTGGCCGGTGGAGGACTACCTCGCCGAGAACTACCGCCTGCTGCACCCCTCGGACGCCGCGGTCATCGACCACCACGCCGCCCACTACCGCACCCTCGAACCCGACGGCGTGGCGCGCTCGGTGGAGTTCGGCGCGGGACCCAACCTCTACCCGCTGATGCTCGCCTCGGCCGTCAGCCGCCGCATCGACGCGGTGGAGGCGGGCGCGGCCAATGTGGCCTACCTCAGGAGCCAGCTGGAGGCGGGTGCGGACGCGAGCTGGCGTCCGTTCGAGGAGCGGATCCGGGCCCTGCTGCCGTCCCTGCCGGAGCGTCCGCTGGAGCGGGTGCGGGTGGTGCGGGGGGACGCGCGGACGCTGCCGGCCGGGCGCTACGGGCTCGCGTCGATGCACTTCGTGGCGGAGGGCGTCACCGAGGACTTCGCCGAGTTCACCGCGTTCTGCGGGGCGTTCGCCCGGTCGGTGGTGCCGGGCGGGCACCTGGTCGCGGCGTTCATGGAGAACATGCCGACCTACCGGATCGGCCGGGACTCGTGCTGGCCCGGCTGTCCGGTGGACCCGGACGTGGTGCGGGAGGTGTTCACACCCCTGACCGAGTGGCTGGCGGTGACGCGGATCGACGCCGACCCGACCCTGCCGGACTACGGCGACACGGGGATGGTGCTGCTGGCCGCGCGGGCGGCACGGGGAGCGGGTGCGACGGCCGGGGCGCCCGGGGCGCTCACGACGGCCGGCCCACGGCCGGCTCGGGGGCGCCCCGCGCGGCCGTGAAGTGGGCGATGGTGCGGCGCAGTCCCTCCGCCAGGGGCACGTGCGGCTCCCAGCCGAGCCGGGCGCGGGCCCGGCCGATGTCGGGGCGGCGCCGCACCGGGTCGTCGACGGGCAGCGGCGCGCGGCGCACCGGGCCCGGCGCGCCGGTCAGCTCCAGCACCAGCTCGGCCAGCGCCAGCACCGTGCACTCGGCGGGGTTGCCCAGGTTGACCGGGCCGTCCAGGCCGGAGTCGAGCAGGGCGACCAGGCCGCGGACCAGGTCGTCGACGTAGCAGAAGCTGCGGGTCTGGCGGCCGTCGCCGAACACGGTGAGCGGCCGTCCGGCCAGCGCCTGGCAGACGAAGGTGGACACCACCCGCCCGTCGTCGGGGCGCATGCGGGGACCGTAGGTGTTGAAGATCCGCGCGATGCCCGTGTCGGCACCCCGGGCGGTGCGGTAGGCGGTGGTGAGGGCCTCGGCGAAGCGCTTGGCCTCGTCGTAGGCGCTGCGCGGGCCGACCGGGTTGACGTGCCCCCAGTGGTCCTCGCGCTGCGGGTGGACCAGCGGGTCGCCGTAGACCTCGCTGGTGGAGGCGAGCACGAAGCGGGCGTGGTGCCGGACGGCGAGGTCGAGCAGGTGCTCGGTGCCGCGGCTGCCGGCGGCGAGGGTCTGCAGCGGGCGGCGCGCGTAGTCGGCGGGCGAGGCGGGGCTCGCCAGGTGCATCACGGCGTCCACCCGGCCGCCGACCCGGACCCCCTCGGTGACGTCGCAGGGGACGCAGGCGAAGCCGGGCCTGGTGCGCAGGTGGGCGACGTTGGCGGCGCGGCCGGTGGAGAAGTCGTCGAGGCAGCACACGGCGTCGCCGCGGCCGAGCAGCGCCTCGCACAGGTGGGAGCCGAGGAAGCCGCTGCCGCCGGAGACCACCACGCGCATGTCCGCTCACCCCTCCCGGTCAGGGCAGCCGGGGGCGGCCCGGTGCGCACAGGGTCCAGCCGGCGGCGCGCCACGCGTGTGCGTCGAGGGCGTTGCGGGCGTCGACCAGGGCCGGGCGGCGCACCACCGCGGCCAGGGCCCGCGGGTCCAGCTCCCGGTACTGCGGCCACTCGGTCAGGTGCAGCACGACATCGGCGTCCTCGCACGCCTTGGCGACGTCCAGGGCGTACGACAGCTGCGGGTGCGCGGCGCGGGCGTTGTCGACGGCCTCGGGGTCGTGCACGCGCACGTGCGCGCCCCGCCCGCGTACGGCCTCGGCGACGGCCAGCGCGGGCGAGTCGCGCACGTCGTCGCTGAGCGGCTTGAACGCGGCACCCAGGACGGCGACGTGCCGCCCGGCGAGGTGTCCGCCGGTGAGCCGTTCGGCGAGGTCGACGACGCGCCGCCGCTGACGGGTGTTGACGGCGTCCGCCTCGCGCAGGATGCCCACGGACTCCGCCAGGCCCAGTTCCTCGGCCCGGGCGGCGAAGGCCCGGATGTCCTTGGGCAGGCAGCTGCCGCCGAAGCCGAGCCCGGGGGCGAGGAAGCGCGGTCCGATGCGCGGGTCGGCGCCCAGGGCGCGGGCCAGGGTGAGGACGTCGGCGCCGGTGGCGTCGCAGATCTCCGCCATGGCGTTGATGAAGGAGATCTTGGTGGCGAGGAAGGAGTTGGAGGCCACCTTGACCAGTTCGGCGGTGGCGGTGTCGGTGGCGATGAACGGCACGAACGGGGGGCCCTCGCGCAGCAGCGGCGCGTACAGCGCGCGCAGCCGGTCCTCGGCCGCCCGGGAGCGGACGCCGACGACCACGCGCTCGGGGCGCAGGGTGTCCTCGACGGCGTGGCCCTCGCGCAGGAACTCCGGGTTCCAGGCGACCTCCGCGGTCCCCCCCAGGCGCACCGCGAGCCGCCCGGCCGTCCCGACCGGCACGGTCGACTTGCCGACCACCAGGGCGTCGTCGCCCAGGTGCGGGGCGAGGCCGTCGACGACCGCCTCGACGTGCCGCAGGTCGGCGGCGCCGGTGCCGGGGAGCTGCGGGGTGCCGACGCACACGAAGTGCGTGTCGGCGAAGCGGGCCGCGTCGGCGAGCGTCGCCGCGAACGTCAGGCGCCCGCTGTCCACCCCGCGGCGCAGCAGCGCGCCCAGACCGGGTTCGTAGAACGGCGGGCGCCCCGAGGCGAGCGCGGCGATCCGCTCCGCGTCGGTGTCCACGCCCAGGACCCGGTGGCCGAGGTCCGCCATGCAGGCGGCGTGCACCGCTCCGACGTATCCGGTGCCGATGACTGTGAGGCGCATGGTGTTCTCCGTGGTCGGGGCGCGGGTGGGGAGGCGGCGGCGCCCGCCGGTGTCACCGCCCGGGCGGTGGCAGGGGCAGGCCCAGCAGGTCGCGGTAGCAGGCGTCGACGGCCGCGCACATCGCGTGGGGTCCGAAGGCGGCGCGCACCCGGGCCCGGCCGCGACGGCCCATCTCCGCCGCCGCGGCCGGGTGGTCGAGCAGCCAGCCCACGGCGCGGGCCGCGCCCTCGGGGTCGGCGGGCGCGGTCAGCAGGCCCGTGGCGCCGTGCTCGACCAGGTCGGGCACACCGTTGACGGCGGTGGCGACGGCCGGGCGGGCGCAGGCCAGTGCCTCCGTCAGGGCCCGGCCGAGCCCCTCGTACAACGACGTGCCCACGTAGATGTCGAGGCCGGAGACCAGCCAGGACGCGTCCGGGCGGTGCCCGGTGAGGATCACCTCGACGCCGAGGTCGGCGGCGAGCCGGCGGACCTCGGCCGCCAGCGGTCCGTCGCCGACCATGACGAACGCGGTGCCGGGGTGGTCGGCCCGCAGCGCGGCGGCCATGCGGACGAAGTCCAGGGGCGCCTTCTGCGCGTCGATCCGGCCGACGGTGCCGACCAGGGCCGTCGCGCGGGGCACGCCCAGCACCCGGCGGGCCGGTGGGTCGAACTGGGCGGGGATGTGGCCGAGGTCCACCGCCGAGGGCACCACGCGCACGCGTCCCGGCGGGGCCAGCCGCTCGCTGACCGCCTCCTGGGCCACCCGGGGGGCGACGGCCAGGTAGTGGTGGGCGAGGCGGCGGGTCGAGCGCTCCAGCCAGCGGTAGAGCACCCGGCGGGTGCGGGACTGGTACGGGTGGAAGCTCAGGCCGTGGAAGGTGTGCACGACGACGGGCGTGCGGCACACGCGGGCCGCGACCCGGCCGAGGAAGCCGCCCTTGGCGGAGTGGGTGTGCACGACCGTGAACCGCTCCCGGCGCACGAGGCGCACGAGGTGCCACAGCACGAGCGCGTCCGCCGGGCCCAGGGTGTGCTTGAGGCCCGGGAGTTCGACCGTGTGCAGCCCGGCGTCGCGGGCGGCGGCCCACAGCTCGCCGCCGGGCGCGCCGGCGATCCAGACGTCGTAGCGGCCGGGGTCCATGCCGGTGGCGCACAGCAGGGTGTTGCCGCCGGCGCCGGCCTGGAGGCGGGTGATGACGTGCAGCACCTTGATGCGGGACGGTGCCGGGGCCGTCGGCAGCACGGCCGCGGGGACGACCCTGCGCGGGGACGCCGGCCACGAGGTGACGTGGGGGCGGGGTCGCCGGACTGCGGGGGCGAGCGTCCCGTTGCGCATCGTCGATCACCGCCGTTCTCGCGCGTTCTCGCGCCACCTTGGGCCGTAAGACGTATATTTACGACGTATACGTACATCTTGACCCCAGGGTCCGCGTCGGTCAATCCGGGCGTCGCCGGACCGGGGCGGGCCGCAGGGAGGCGCACATGACCCTGGCCGAACCCGCGGACGTCCAGCGGCTGTTGGTCTGCCCGCGCTGTCACTCCGAGCTCGCCGGCGGGCCCGGTGGGCTTCGCTGCACCGCGCCGGAGTGCGCCGGCCGGGCACCCGGCGCCTACCCGGTGGCCGGGCGCTGGCCGGTGCTCGTCGACGTCGAGGACACCGTGCTGGACCGGCGGTCGGTGGCGGCCGCCGCCGACCGCCTCACGCACCCCGCCACGCCCACCGGTCCGCGCCCCGCCGCCGCCCGGCGCCACCGTGTCCCCGCCGTCCGGGCCCGCCGCTCTCCGGCCGGCCGTGCCACCGGACTGCCGCGCGCCGGGCGGGCCGACGCCCTGCCCGCTCCCCTGCGCCGTCTGGTCAAGCCGCCCAACCGGGTGGCCGCCCGCAACGTCGACCTGCTGCTGCGCGCCCTGCCGGGGCCCGCGCCGCGCCTGCTCGTGGTCGGCGGGGCCACCGTCGGCAACGGCGTGTCGGCCGTGTACCGGGACCCCCGGGTGCGGGTCGTCGCCTTCGACCTCGCGCCCAGCCCGGTCACCCAGTTCGTCGCGGACGCCCACCGCATCCCGCTGCCGACGGGCAGCGTCGACGCGGTCCTGGTCCAGGCCGTACTGGAACACGTGCTGGACCCGCCCCGGGTCGTCGCCGAGATCCACCGGGTGCTGCGCGACGGCGGGCTGGTCTACGCGGAGACTCCGTTCCTGCAGCAAGTGCACGCCGGCGCCCACGACTTCACCCGCTTCACGGCGAGCGGCCACCGCTGGCTCTTCCGCCGCTTCGAGGAACTGGCGGCGGGGGCCGTGGCCGGCCCGGGGACCCAGCTGCTGTGGAGCGTCGACCACGCGGTCCGCGGGGTCACCCGTTCCGCGCTCGCCGGCCGCGCCGCCCGCGGCCTGCTGTGCTGGCTGCCCGCCCTGGACCGCGCGGTACCCGCCGCCTACGCCGAGGACGACGCGTCGGCGGTGTACTTCCTCGGTCGCAGGCGGGACGGGGGCATGTCGGCGCGGGAGGCGGTGGCCTACTACCGGGGGGCCCAGCGGGGCGGTTGAGGGCGGCCGCCCGCCGCCCGGGGAAGGCTCCCGGCGACCGGGCGGGGTCCCGTCACCGCGCCGTCACCGCGGGCGTCCGCTCCGCGCGGACCATGGCGGCCAGGCCCTCCCGGATGCCGGTGGCGGGGCGGTAGCCGAAGGCGGCGCGGGCGAGGCCGATGTCGGCCGCGGTGCGCCGGGCGTCCCCGGGGCGCGGCGGGCCGGGCACCAGCCGCACCGGGGCGGCCAGCCGGCCGACCAGCTCGACGACCTGACCGAGCGTCACCTCGCTGCCGCCGCCCAGGTTGGCCACGCCCGTCCAGGACGACAGCGCCGCGGCGCGCATCGCGGTCACCACGTCGCCCACGTAGGTGAAGTCCCGGCTCTGGCCGCCGTCGCCGTACAACGGGAACGGCCGGCCCGTGCAGGCGGCGGCGACCAGCCGGGCGAAGGCCATGTCGGGCCGCTGCCCGGGCCCGTAGACGCTGAACAGCCGCAGCGAGACGACGGGCACGCCGAACACCGTGCGGTACGTCTCGCACAGGTGCTCCGCCGCCAGCTTGGTCACGCCGTACGGCGACACCGGGCGCGGGCGCACGTCCTCCGGGGTCGGGTACGTCTCCGCGTCCCCGTAGACGGACGAGCTGGAGGCGAAGACCAGCCGGGGCAGGCGGACGTCCCGCGCGGCCTCCAGGACGCGCTGCGTGGCCAGGACGTTGCGGCGCAGGTACACCGCGAACTCCTCGCCCCAGGAGCCGCGCACACCGGGCTGCCCGGCGAGGTGGTAGACCGCGTCGGCGTGCGCGAACAGCGGCTCCGGCGGCAGGTCGAGGAGGTCCCCGTGGAGGAACCGGAAGCCCTCCCGGCCGGCCAGCGCGGCGAGGTTGTGGCGCTTGCGCGCCGGGTCGTAGAAATCGGTGAGGGCGTCGACGCCGAGTACCTCGTCGCCCCGGGACAGCAGGTGGGCGCACAGGTGGGAGCCGATGAAGCCGGCGGCGCCCGTGACGACGGCGCGCATCAGGCACCGCCCCCTTCGCAGGCCCCCCGGTCGAACGGCGAGGCGAGCACGTACAGCACCGTGCGGCCGGTCAGGCGGAGCACCTCCCGGACGGTGGCCTCGTGCAGGAAGACGGCGTCCAGACCGGTGCGTTCGGGCACCTGCACGGTCAGGTAGTGGCGCTCCGGGTCGGCGCGGCCGTCCAGGTCGGCGGCGTACGCGCGCGAGCGCAGCTGGCACGGCCCGGTGAGCCCGGGGCGGTGGGCGAAGACCCAGCGGCAGGAGGGCGGGTAGCGGCCGGCCAGGCCGGGCACCTCGGGGCGCGGGCCGGCCAGCGTCATGTCGCCGCGCAGCACGTTCCACAGCTGGGGCAGCTCGTCCAGGCTCAGCCGGCGCAGCAGGCGTCCCACGGGGGTGACCCGGCCGTCATGACCGCCCGTCACCCCGGGTCCGGTGCTGCCGGTGCGCATGGTGCGGACCTTGTAGAGGGTGAACTCCCGTGCCCCCTCCCCGATCCGCCGCTGCCGGAACAGCACCGGCGGCCCGCTCCCGCACAGCACCAGCAGCACCACCAGGGCCAGGAGCGGGGCCAGCAGGAGGAGCAGGACCGCGGAGAGGGTCACGTCCAGCGCCCTGCGGGCCGGGGCGAGGGCGGCGGGGGTCATCGGCGGGAGGGGTGCGGGGGGCGGGTGCGGGACCGCCACCGGCGGGTTCGGCGCCGGGCCCGGCGGGGACGGGTTCCGCGGTGGGGTCCGGTGCGGCGGGGCGGGGGTGCCGCGGGAGCGGTCGGCGGTGCGCATGGCGGGGGTCCTTCGGGTCCGGGGGCGGGGAGGGCGCTGGGGGCGGGGCTGGCGCGGAGGGCGTGGTCCGCGGCGGGGAGGGGGCGGTCGGGGGCGCGCAGGGCGGGGTCGCGGGTGCGGGGGGCGTGCGGACGGGGCCGTCGGTGCGGGCCCGGGCGAGGGTGGCCAGGAGCCGGCGCAGGTACCCGCCGTAGCCGACGAGGACGTCCCGGACACCGCCCGGGTCGGCGTGCAGCGCGGCGCGGGCGAGGCGGGCGGCGAGTTCGACGGTGAGCGTGAGCAGCACCAGCAGCCGGGCGTGGCCGCGGGGCCAGTGCCGGACGGCGTACCGGGTGCGGCTGCACAGGGAGTGGCGCAGGCGTGCGCCGCCCAGTTGGCGGGAGCTGACCTGGCCGACGTGGTGGACCAGGGCGGGGCGCAGGTGGTAGCTGCGCAGACCCGCGTCACGGGCCCGGCGGGCGAGGTCGGTCTCCTCGAAGTACAGGAAGTAGCCCTCGTCGAAGCCGCCCAGCCGCTCGAACAGGCCGCGGCGCAGCAGGAAGAAGGCGCCGATCACCTGGTCGACCGGTCCGGAGCCGGTGGTCTCGGCCGGGGTCAGGTGGTGGGGCGGGAACCGGCCGGGCGCCAGGCGGTCCAGGCCGGTCGCCTTGCCGGCGAAGGTGCGCAGCGTCGGGAAGCGCGAGCAGGAGATCGCGGGGCGTCCCCCGGCGTCGACCATGTGGCCGCCCAGGATGCCGACGCCGCGGGCGGCGGGGCTGCCGAGGAAGCCGGCGACGGCGCGCAGGGTGCCGGGGTACAGCTCGGTGTCCGGGTTGAGGAACAGCAGCAGGTCGCTGTCGCCGTGCCGGGCGCCCTGGTTGCAGGCGGCGGCGAAGCCGCGGTTGTCCGCGTTGCGCACGACGTGCAGGGGGATGCCGGGGGCGGCGAGGCGGTCCAGGGAGTCGTCGGTGGAGGCGTTGTCGACGACGACGATCCGGGCGACGCGCAGCCGCGAGCGGTCGGCGGCGGCGAGGGAGCGCAGGCACGCGCGCAGGTGCGGTCCGGTGTTCCAGTTGACGACGACCACGTCGACGGCGGGGAGGGCGGGATCGGTGGGAACGGCCGGAGCCGTGGGGACGGCAGGATCCGTGGGGACGACGGGATCGGTGGGGACCGCGGGCCCGCTCATCGCGTCCGCCCCCGTCCGGCGGGTTCGGGCGCGGGGCGCCCGGCGGGCGCGCGCGCCCCGGTGTCCAGTTCGAGCGCCGCCGTCCAGGCCGGCAGCCACGCGTCGTAGCTGTACGCGCGGGCCGTGGTCGCGCGGGCGGCGCGGCCGGTCCGGGCGCGGGTGTCCGGGTGGGCGCCGAGGAGGCCCAGCACGGCGTCGGTCCACTCGTCGGGGGTGCGGGGCGCGGGCATCCCGAAGCGGGTGAGCAGCTCGGCGTTGACGCCGGTCGGACTGGCGACGGCGGGCAGTCCGGCGGCGGCGTACTGGAGCAGCTTGTAGCCGCACTTGCCGCGGCTGTAGGGGGTGTCGGGCAAGGGCATGAGACCGACGTCCATCCCGGCCAGGGCGGTGCGCTGGGCCGCCGTGCTCCAGGGGACGCGGTCGACGATCGCCTCCAGGGCGCCCAGGGTGGGCGTGGTGGTGCCGACGAGGGTGAGGCGGGCGCCGGTGCGGCGGTGCACCTCGGTCAGGGCGGCGGCGACCGGCAGCAGGTACGCCTCGTTGCCGCGCGAGCCGATCCAGCCGAGGCGGGGCGGATCGTGCAGTGCGTAGCGGGACTTGGGTGTGTAGTCCGCGAGGTCGACGCAGCTCGGGACGACCACCACGTCCCGCTGGTGGGATGCGGCCCAGTCGGCGAGGACGGCGTTGCCGGCGACGACCCGGTCGGCGCGCCGGACGGCCAGGCGGGCCTTGGCGGACTTGGGCGCGAGCCGGCGCAGCGCGCCGCCCTCGCCGTGGTCCCACATCAGGGCGTCGTCGAAGTCGTACACGGCGAACTCGGCGCCGGCCAGCAGCCGTTCCTCCCACCAGCCGCGGCTGAGCGGCGAGGCCTCGCGGTGCAGCAGCAGGCGCCGGGGGCGGGACCGGGCGAGGGCCGCGAGCCGGGCCTCGGCGCGGGCCACGGCCAGCGGGTGGCGGGCCAGCCGGGCGGGCGAGGCGTCCGGCTGCGAGAGGTAGCTGCCGACGGTGAACTCGGCGTCCACCCGGTCCAGCCAGCCGAAGACCCGCACCCGGGAGCTGCCCGCTCCCCGGCCGTAGGGGGTGACGGCGCAGCGTTCGACGGGAGCGGCGGGGTGACGGTCCATGGTGCGGCCCCTCGTGAGCTTCGTGGGGGCGTGCGCGCGGGGCCCGGACCTCGGGGGTGCGCGCACGGGACGTCCCGCCGCTCCCCGCTCCTGCCCGGAATGCCCCGTGCGAGCTGATGGCGTATGTTTACAACGTAAATCCAGGAAACCCACAGTGCGCCCCCGGCCGGACGACGTCAAGAGCACCCGGAACGGCCGCGGACGGAGGGAGTCCCATGGATGCCCACGACTACGCCACCGCCCTGCGCCGCCGCTGGCGGTCCGTCCTCGCGTGCGTGCTGCTCGGTGTCGCCGGGGCCCTGTTGGCCACGGCGCTGATGCCGCGCACCTACACGGCCACCGCCCAGCTCTTCGTCAGCACCGGCGACACCCGCAGCGACACCGCCTACCAGGGCGGCCTGTTCACCGAGGAGCGGGTGAAGTCCTACACCCGGGTGGTCACCAGCCCCGCCGTTCTCAACGGCGTCATAGACACGCTCCGCCTGGACACGACGCCCGGCCGGCTCGCCGGCCACATCAGCGCCCAGGCACCGCTCGACACCACCCTGGTCGACATCAGCGTGACCGACCCGTCCGCCGCCCGCGCCCAGGCCGTCGCCGACGCCACGGCCGTCCAGCTGACCCGGTACATCACCACCATCGAGGGCGCCAGGGGCAACCCGCTGGTCAAGGCCAGCGTCGTCAAGGGCAGCGAGCCGCCGACGACGCCGTCCAGCCCGCGCCCCGAGGTGAACCTGGCGATCGGGCTGTTCGCCGGTGTCGTGGCGGGCGTCGGCGGCGCGGTCCTGCGCCACGCCACCGACACCGTGCTGCGCACCGCCGAGGAGGTCACCGAGCGGCTCGGCCCGGGCGTGCTCGGCGCCGTCCCGCCGCCGCGCCGGCGCCGGCTGCGCGCCGGTCCTCCGGCCGGGACCACCCGGCGGGCGGAGGCCCTGAGCCTGCTGCGCACCCGGCTGCGCTTCGGCGTCCCGGACGGCCCGCCGCACACCCTGCTGGTGGCCGGGCCGCGGCGCGGCGAGGGCCGGACCCGCACCGTGCTCGACCTGGCGGGCAGCGTGGCCCGCACCGGCCTGCGCGTCGTCGTGGTGGAGGCCGACCTGCGCCGTCCGCGCATCGCCGCCGAGTGGGGCCTGGCCCGCGCGCCCGGACTCACCGACGTCCTCACCGGCGAGGTGCCCGTGCAGCGCTCGCTGCGCAGCGTGGGCGACCCGCCGGTCCGGGTCCTGACGGCGGGCCGCTCCTCCGCCGACCCGGCCACGCTGCTGTCCTCCCCCGCCCTGCCGCGGCTGCTGCGCACCCTGGCCGCCGACGCGGACCTCGTCCTCGTCGACAGCCCGCCGCTGCTGTCGTACGCCGACGCGGCGGCGCTGGCCCCGGCGGTGGAGGGCGTGCTGTTCGTCGTACGGGCCGGGCGGACCCGGCAGGGCGAGGCGCGGCGTGCGCTGGACACGCTCGCCGCGGTGCACGCGCGCGTGCTCGGTGCCGTCCTCACCGGGACCCGGGCCGGACGGCTCGCCGACTGGCGGCCACCGCGGGACGAGGAGCCGTCGCCACCACGGGACGAGCCGTCGCCACCGCGGGACGAGGAGCCCTCGCCCGCCCGTCGGCGCCCGGATCGCGCCGGGCCCCCGCCCCCCGCCGACCCGGAGCACTCCGTGTCCCTCCCCGCCCGGCACGGCGCCGGGGCCGCGGGGCACGAGGACCGGGCCGCGGCCGGGCCGCGCCGGGACTAGGGGGGAGGACCCGCGATGGTCTCCGGGCAGTCCGGCGTGGTCCTGGGCCTCGGTGTGCTGGCGCTGCTGTCGGTCGGGCCGTTGGTGGTGGCGCTGCGGCGGGCGCGCGCCCACGGCGACTGGGACCTGAGCGCGTCCCTGGTGTGCGCCACGGGCCTGCTGGCCTCGCTGCCGTCGGTCGTGTACATCCTGCGCGGAGGCCGCCAGGAGCAGGTCGACGCGTTCGGTGACGTGGAGATCGGCTTCCCGGGCTGGGTCGACCGGGTCGGCACCCTCGCCAACGGGCTGCTGCTCGTGGTGTGCGTCGCGTTCGTGGCGCACCGCCTCCTGCTGCGTCGCCTGCGGGTGCTCCTCGCGCCCCTGCTGGCGTGCGCGCTGGTCGTGGTGCTCGCCCTGTCCGACGGGCTGCACGGCCAGCCGTTCCTCGTGCCGCGCCAGCTGGTGCTGATCGCGGTGCTGTGCGCGGCCGCGGTGGCCCGGCCCGGGCGGCCGGCGTTCGTCGGGGCGGCGGCCGCCGTGCTGCTGTTCTCGGTGCTCAGCGGCGCCGAGGCGCTGCTGTCCCCGGCGGCGGTGCTGCGGCCGTGCCGGCCCGACAATCCGTGCGGGCTGCTCGGCATCCACTACGCCGGCGTCTTCACCAACGAGAACATCCTCAGCCTGGTCCTCGTGCTGGGCATGCCGTTCGTGTGGCTGGGGCTGCGCGGCGGGGTGCGCGTCCTGCTGGTCTGCTACCTCGCGTTCCTGGCCGTGGTCACCGGCAGCCGGCTGGCCGGGGTCGCCGCGCTGGCGACGCTGGCCCTGCTGGTGCTGCTGCGTCCGCGGCTCGACGGCGCCGCCACCCGGCCGGCCGCCTGGCGGACGCTGCTGGCGCTTCCGCTGCTCGCCGCGACGGCGCTGGTGGGGCTGGTGCTGCCCTTCCACCACCCCGGGCCGGCCCGGCTCGGGGACCGCGCCGTCATCTGGGACATGGCCCGCGCGGAACTGTCCCGGTCGCCGCTGACCGGCCTGGGCGGCACGGCCTGGTCGGCGAAGTACCCGGCCGGTGAGATCCCGGCGGCGGTGTCCCCGTCGCTGCACAACCAGTGGATCGACGTGCTGTTCGCGGGAGGCCTGCTGGGGCTCGCGCTGTTCGTGCTCCTGCTGCTGTACCTGGCGCTGCGCGGCGGGGTGACCGGGCTGCCCGTGGCCGCGTGCGTGCTGCTGCCGGTGCTCATCTGCTCGGTGCTGGAGCGGCCCTGGTCGTTCGGCATCAGCAACTCGCTCACGTTCCTGCTCGTCGCGGCGGTGCTGCTGCCGGTCCCGGCTCCTCGAGCAGCCGCCGCAATGGCTCCAGCGTCCGGTGCCAGTCGAGCCGCCGCGCCTGCGCGTACGCCTCGTCCGCGGCCCGCTGCCACCGCCCGGGGTCGCTGAGCCCGGCGACGACGTCGCCGAAGGTGTCCTCGGTGTAGGGGACCGAGCCACGCAGCAGGTCGAGGTGGCGCCGCCAGGCGGGCACCAGGACGGGCAGGCCCTGCTCCAGGTAGTGCAGGTGCTTGGCGGAGAAGCCCTCCTGGCGCAGCAGGTCGCGGGTGCAGGTGATCAGCCCGAACTGGTAGTCGGCCAGCACCTCGGGTGAGGCGTAGCCGCGGTGGTTGATGCCGAGGGCCGGGTCGGGCGGGGGGCCGCCGTAGACGTCGAGGAAGGGGAAGCGGCGGCTCAGCCGGGCGAGCAGGGGCAGGTCGATGAACCGGGAGCTGAGCGAGCCGAGGTAGGCGACCCGGGGCGGGTCGGCGAACCGGGCCCGCCGCGGGGCGGGGGTGCACCCCCAGTTCAGCTGGACGACGTTGCGCCCGCTGATGCCGTACCGGTCCTGCGCGTAGCGGCCGTAGGACTCCCAGGAGAAGGACAGGTGGGGCACGTCCTCCAGGAAGCGGGTCTCCCAGGCGCGGAACCTGCGGTGCTGACGGGGTGTCAGGCGGCCTTCGTACCAGACCTCGTCGGCCCACGGGTTGGGGCAGTCGTAGAGGGTGTCGGCGGTCGTCGGCGTGGTGAGCACGCCCGCGTCGTACGGGGTCTCGCAGATCACCAGGTCGTAGTCGTCCAGGCCGAGGTCGTCCGCGAGGATGCGGCGGCGCAGCCGGTGGTCGGTGCGCAGCACGTGGTACGACAGGTGGCGGCGGCCGAACTCCCAGCGCCGGGTGAGGAGCCGGGAGGCGACGTCGTTGGCGTACAGCGCGAGCCGGGCGGGGCGGGCGGAGCCGGGCAGCATCCGGCCGAGCGAGCCGGGGGCGGAGGAGGCGCGGGCCAGGCAGTTGGTGTCCACCAGCCGCACGTGGTGGCCGCGTTCGCGCAGGAACCGCTGGATGGCCAGGGGCTTGACGCTGTTGGCGAACCCGTCGAGCTGGGCCACCACCAGGACCCGGCGGGGACGCGCGGCGCGCGGTGGCACCCCGTCGGTGCCGGTGTCGGCGCCCGTCACGAGGTCCGGGTCGGGAGCGGGGTGGGCGACGGGGGTCGTACCGCGGGCGGGGTTCATACGGGTTCCTCCTTCGGCCCCCCGGTCAGGGGCTGGGCGAGCAGCGCGGCCGCTACGGCGAGGCCGGCGAGGACCGGCAGGGCGGCCAGCAGCAGCGGCAGCACCCCGTGCCGGCCCAGGCACAGCACGAGCAGGTCCCCCGCGACGGCCACGGCCGTGGCAAGGGCGGTCGCGGGCAGCCAGCGCGCGGGCAGCGGCCGGTCGCGCAGGCCGGCGCTGCGGCGGCACAGGACGACGAAGTACAGCGAGCCCACCGTGACGCCCACGGCGGTGGCCAGGACCACCCCGACCACCCCGAGGGCCAGCGCCAGCGGCACGGTGAGCGCCAGGTTCACGACGGTCGCGCACCACGAGTAGCGCGTCTCGTGGCCCGGCCTGCCGACGGCCCGCACGAAGCAGGTACGGACGCCGGTGAGGGCGACCTGGACGGTGTACCCGGCCATCAGCACGGCGGCGACGGCCCCGGCGAGGGCCAGTTCGGGCCCGAGCCAGGCCCGTACGGCGAGCCCCACGGCGGCCGTGGTGACCACGCCGTAGGTGAGCACGGCCGGCCGCCAGCGCGCCTCCAGCAGGTGGAACTCCCGTACGGCGCCCGCCAGTCCGTCGCGGGCGAAGACGTGCGTCACCCGGGTGAGCATCGGCGGGACGGCGAACAGCGGGAGGCTGCGCAGCCCCATCGCCGCCTGGTAGCCGGCCGCGTAGACGCCGACGTAGCGCACCGGCAGCAGCGCGGCGACGACCAGGGCGTCGATCTCGCCGTTCAGGAAGACGGTGAAACCCGACAGCTGCATGCGCAGGGCGTACCCGCCGAACTCGCGGCGTTCCGCGCGCGGGGGCCACAGCGGCCGGCGCAGCCTGAGGTGCCGCGCCCCGGCGGCCAGTCCGCCGACCGTCATGAGCAGGTAGCGCCCGGCGGTGAGCAGCGCGAGCAGCGTGAGGTCGCCGCCGTCGCGCACGAGGGCGGTGACGGCGACGGCGTAGGTCAGGCAGGAGCCGCCGCTGACCGCCGCGAGGGTGCGGAACCGGCCGTGCGCCTGGAGCAGCGCGGACGCCGAGCTGGACGCCAGGGCCAGGGTGAGCAGCGGGCCGAGGACGACCAGCAGCCGCTGCGCCTCCGGGCGCAGGCCGGGCGGCAGGTGCACGGCGGCGACGAGGGCGGGGCCGAGCAGCACGCACAGGCCGGTGACGAGGGCGCCGAGGCAGACGAACACGGCCAGGGAGGCCAGCACCAGCCGGCCGGCGCCGTCCCGGTCCCCGCGCGCCGCGCGGTGGGCGTGGAAGCGGGCCAGGGAGGCGCCGACGCCGCCGTCCAGCACGGTCAGCGTGGCGAGCAGCACCAGGACCAGCGACCACACGCCGAACCGGTCGAGACCGAGGTGGGCGACGAGGTAGGGCGTCAGCACCAGGTTCGTCACCTGCGGCGCGGCCTGGGCCGCCGCGCTGAAGCCGACGGCAGGCAGCAACCGGCCTGCGGCCGGGGCGGCGGGGGCGGCCGCGGGCCCCTGGCGGTGCGGGGTGCGCACGGCTCACCTCCCGGTGCCGGGCGCGTGCCCCGTCTCCACCGCGTGCCACTCGCCGCGCAGCCGCCCCCGGTCCAGGATCAGTGCGTACTGCCCGTGGATCATCTGCGACCGGACGATCGGCGCGGTGTCGAAGACGGCGTGGGCGGTGTCCAGGCGGCGCAGGCCCAGGACCAGGCCGAGCAGGTCGGCGTCGGTCAGGTGGTCGTCGACGCTGAGGGTGCCGGTGATCGCGTCGATCGTGCGGGCGGTGCCGATCGGGTTCCTCAGGCCGGACCGTTCCTCGATCCGTCCCACCAGCGAGCGCAGGTACTCCTGCTGCCGCTCGATGCGGTCCAGTTCACCGCCGGGCAGTCCGTGCCGCTGGCGCACGTACGCCAGGGCCTCGGTGCCGTCCATGAGGTGGGTGCCCGCGGTGAAGCCGTGGTGCTGCTCGGGGTCGTAGGTGTCGGCGGCGACGGTCACGGGAACGCCGCCGACGGTGTCGGTGAGCCGGCGGAAACCGGACCAGTCGATGATGCCGAAGTGGTCGACACGGGTGCCGGTGAGCTGTTCGACGGTCTGCACGAGCAGCGCCGGACCGCCCCAGGAGAACGCGGCGTTGACCTTCGCGGAGCCGTGGCCCGGGATGGGCACCCAGCTGTCGCGCGGGATGGACAGGGTGAACGCGTCGCGCCCGTCGGCGTCCAGGTGGACCAGCATGAGGGTGTCGCTGCGCTGCGCGCCGACGCGCCACAGCGGCGCGGTGGCGTCGTTGCCGGTGGTGGGGCGGCGCGAGCGGCTGTCCACGCCGGCCAGCAGGAACGTCGTCCCGCCGTCGTGGCCGGGCGGCACGGGCGGGCGCACGCCGGTCGGGAAGGCGTCCGGGATGCGGGCGACCTGCCCGCCGTAGTGCTCGGTGCCCCACCACACGGCCCCGGCGGCCACGCCGACGGCGGCGAGCACCCCGACCAGGCCGAGGACGACGAGCCGCCGCACGAGCCGGGCACGGGAGCCGGGGACGGGGGGTCTGGGGGGCCAGCCGCGCCAGGGCGTGGGCGGCGTGGGCGGCGAAGGGGCTCCGTGGGGATCGGGGTGTGCGGGGTCCGGCGCGGGCCCGGAGTCGGGGTCCGGCGCGGGCCCGCAGTCCTGGACACGGTCGGGGTGCGCGGGCTCGTCGGCCGGTCCGGGGTGCGTCGGGGCCGCGCACATCAGAAGTCGTCCGGGTAGGGGGCCGTGAGCGCGGCCCGGGGCGGGAGGCCCGACGGCGCGGCCGGGAAGCCGGGCAGCAGCGCGGCGAGGGCGCGGCGCACGCCGTCCCCGTCGTTGTCCTCGGCCGTCGCGTAGAGGCCGGACAGGTGCGGGCCGAAGGCGGGTTCGTGGTCCGCGGGGATCGCGGCGAGGATGCGCGGGTGCGCGGTCGGGGTGTGCCGCTCGTCGGCCGAGAACAGGGTCTCGTTGAGCTTCTCGCCCGGGCGCAGGCCGGTGAAGCGGATGTCGACGTCGGGGACGTGCACGGAGCGGGCGTACTCCCGCACCAGGTCCACGATCCGCACCGGCCGGTTCATGTCGAGCACGAACACCTCGCCGCCGCGCGCCATCCGGGCCGCCTCCAGGACCAGCCCCACGGCCTCCTCGACGGTCATGAAGTACCGGGTGACGTCGGGGTGGGTCACCGTCACCGGGTCGCCGCTGCCGAGCTGCTGGGCGACGACCGACAGCAGGGAGCCGCGGCTGCCCAGGACGTTGCCGAAGCGCACGGCGGTGAACACGGTGCCCGCGGGCGCGGTGTCCTGGGCGGCGCCGACGACGCGTTCGGCCAGCCGCTTGGTCGCGCCGAGCACCGAGACGGGGTCGGCCGCCTTGTCGGTGGAGATCAGCACGAACCGCCGGGTGCCGGTGGTGGCCGCCGCGCGCACCAGGTTCTCGGTGCCGCGCACGTTGGACTTCACGCCTTCGCAGGGGTGGAGTTCGAGCAGCGGCAGGTGCTTGTGCGCGGCCGCGTGGAAGACCACCTCGGGGCGCAAGTCCCGGAAGACCTGGTCGATGCGGGGGCGGTCGCGGATGTCGGAGATGACGATGTCGTCGCCGCGCAGGGCGTCGCCGTACAGCTCCAGTTGCAGCCGGTGCAGGTTCGACTCGTCGTGGTCGAGCAGGATGAGTCGACTGGGCCCGAACGCCCGCAGCTGGTGGCAGAGTTCGCTGCCGATGGAGCCGCCCGCGCCGGTCACCAGGACCCGCCGGCCGGCGATCACGGCCCGCGCCTCGGGCCCCACGACGTGCATCTCGGGACGGCCGATCAGCGCCCGTACGTCCAGTTCGCACATGTCGCCGCCGACGACGTCCCGGCGCAGGGCGGCGATGAACGACGGCAGGTAGCGCACGCTGGCCCCGGCGGCCTCCGCGGCCCGGGCGACCCGCCGGAAGCGGTCCGGGTCGAGACCGGGGATCGCCACGACGACGGCCTCGACGCGGTGCGCGAGCACCGCCGCCCGTACGGCGCCCAGGTCGCCCAGCACGGGCAGGTCGCCGACGCGGCCGGCGCGGTGCTTGTCCGGGTCGTCGTCCAGGAAGCCGACGGGGCGCAGACCGTAGGCGGGGGTGCGGGCCAGGTCCCGGGCGAGCGCCCGCCCGGCCTCACCGGCCCCGACGACGAGGGTGCGCAGGCCGGGGTGCGGGGTGGGGGGCGGGAGCGGTCGGTCGGCGGACCGGTCGTCCGCAGCGGCGGGGACGGTCCCGGGGCTCCCGCCGGTCACTGCGCTCCCCGCGGTCCCGGTACTCCCGGCGGCCGCGCCGCCCCCGCGGGCGTGCTCCGCCAGCGCGCCGCACACCCGGTCGACCGCCGCCTCGGCCAGGTCCGGGTACAGCGGCAGGGACAGCAGCTGCGGGAAGAGCGCGTCGGTGCCGGGCAGCCCGCCGGGCGGGGCGGTGAGCAGGTCGCGGAAGTACGGCAGGTGGTGCGGGGGCACGAAGTGGACCGACGTGCCGATGCCGTCGCGGGCCAGCAGGTCCACCAGGTCGTCGCGGGAGGTGCCGTAGGCGTCCAGGACCCGCACCACGTACAGGTGGTGGGCGTGGCGGCCCGCGGCGGCGGGCTCCAGCGGGACGATGCCGGGCACCTCGGCGAGGGCGGCGGTGTAGCGGGCGGCCAGGGCGGCGCGCCGGGCCTGCCAGTGGTCGAAGTGGCGCAGCTGGGCACGGCCGACGGCGGCCTGGACGTCGGTCATGTTGGCCTTCAGCCCGGCCTCCTCGACCGTGTACCGCCAGCTGCCGCCCGGCTGGTGGCGGTGCCAGGCGTCGGCGGACATGCCGTGCAGCCGGGCCCGCCGGACGCGGTCGGCGAGGGAGGCGTCGTCGGTGGTGACCATGCCGCCCTCGCCGATGGGCAGGTTCTTGGTGGCGTAGAAGCTGAAGCAGGCGGCCCGGGACAGGTGTCCGACGGGGATGTCCCCGACGGTGGTGCCGAGGGCGTGGGCCGCGTCCTCGACGACGTGCGTCAGCGGCAGTCGCGCGGCACGCGCGTACTCCTCGACGGGGGCGGGGGCGCCCGCGTAGTGCAGGGCCGTCATGGCGCGCGGGCAGCCGCAGGAGCGGGCCGCACGGGAGACGGTGGCGGGGGTGGGCATCCCGGTGCGCGGGTCGACGTCGACCGGCACGGGCCGCAGTCCGGCGTGCAGCACCGCCTGCACCGCGCCGCAGAAGGTGAGGGCGGGCACGAGCACGGGCGCGCCGGCCGGCAGCCGCAGGGCGCGCAACGACAGCTCCAGCGCGGCCGTGCACGAGCTGACGGCGACCGCGTGCCGCGCGCCAACGTACGCGGCGAACTCCGTCTCGAACCGTTCCGTCTCGGGCCCGCCGGTCACCCACCCGGAGGCCAGCACCCGCCCGGCCGCGCGCCGGGCCTCGGGACTGATGCGGGTCACGGCGAAGGGGACGGCGACGGGGGCGGCGTCCCCCCGCTCCGCGGTGCGCGGGGCGCGGGGGGCGTCCGCGGGGGCCTGGCGGGTCGCCCGTTCCTGCCGGGGCCGCAGCCGGTGAATCGTCATGGGTGCTCCCCAGGGTCGACGTCCGCACCGACGCACCGCGTGGCGGCAGTGCGTCCATTTGGCGTATATATACGTCGTATACGTACACCTTGCGCCCCGGGGAACGTACAGTCAACCGCGCGGAGGCCGCGGGCCTCACCGGCAGGGAGGACGGGCACGGCATGGCGGAGCACGCGGACGGACCGGAGCACGTGGACGGACCCGAGCACGCGGACGGACCGCATCCGGGCCGCGGCGAGGGGCAGGACGGTGGCGGGACGGGACCCGCGCGGCGGGCGAGCGACCGGGGCCGTTACGGCCGGCTGAGCCGGGAGCGGGTGCTGGCCAGCGCGCTCGGCCTGGTGGACCGGGAGGGGCTGTCCGCGCTGAGCATGCGCCGCCTGGGCGCCGAGCTGGGCGTCGAGGCGATGGCCCTGTACCGGTACGCGGAGGGCAAGGACGCCCTGCTGGACGGCCTGGTCGAGGCACTGCACCTGGAGCTGGAGGAACGCCTGGCGGCCGGGGAGCCCCGCACCGGGCGCGCCGAACTGCACCGCATCGCCGGCACCTTCCACGACGTGTGCCTCGCGCACCCGCGCGCGGTGCCGCTGCTGGCCACGCGGATGCTGGCCGTGCCGCTGGCCCGCCGCCCCCTCGCCGTGCTGCGCTTGCACGAACGCGTCCTGGCGCTGCTCACCGCGGCGGGCCTGGACGAGGAGCGGACGGTCGCCGTGTTCGACGCGTACACCGCCTGGCTGCTGGGCTACGTCCTGGTGGAGCTGGGCGCGATGGTGGACAACCCCGAGGAGACCGACCCGGCCCTGCGCCTCGGGCTGCACCGGATGCCGCCCCGGGAGCTGCCCCTGCTGCGCTCGGCCGCCGCCGCCCTGGCCGACCCGGCCGGCCAGGAGGGTCTGGCGGCCGGCCTGGACGCCCTGCTGGACCGCTTCGCCACGCAGGGGCCGCGCCTGTGAGACCGCGGTGGGCCCCGGCGGCGCGGCCCCCGCCGCGCCGGCGGTCAGGCGTCGAGCGGTCAGACGTCGAGCAGTGGTCAGGCGTCGAGCGGTTCGTAGTCGAACCAGTCGACGTGCAGGGAGCCGGTCGCGGCGTACACGCCGAGGACGCGGCCGGTGAAGCCGCCGGCCACCTCCGTGGACAGGTACCGGCCGTCGAGGGAGGCCAGGGCGGCGAAGGTGCCGTCGGGCTCCTCCACGCCGAGCGTGACGGTGTCGGGGCCGGTGCGCGGGTCGGTGAGGTCGCGGGAGGCGGTCACCTCCACGCGCAGGACCACGGGTCCGGGCGGCACGGGCCGGGTGGCCACCACCGTGCCCAGCGGGCCGATGCGGGCCCGCACGCGCACCTCGCCGGAGGTCGCCTCGACGGCGTAGTGGTGCTGTTCGTCGAGGCGTACGGCCAGGCCGCCGTCGCCGTCCGCGACGTCGACGAGGACGCGGGCCCGGCAGGACGGGTGCTGCTGGCGGCGCCCGACGAAGGTCACGTCGGTGGCGTCGAGCGAGGCGCCGCGGGCACGCAGGGTGAGCCACCCGGGCCGTTCCCCGGTCGTGCAGTCCTCCGGCGGGCGGTGCCGCAGGGAGACCCAGTGCGGGGCCAGTCCGGTCCGGTCGAAGTCGTCCCGGACCGGGAGGGCGGGACCCGGCCGCAGCGGCCACGGGGGTGCGGGTGCCTGCGGCGCCACCTCGCCGACGACCGGCCAGCCGTCCACCCAGGTGACGGGCGCCAGGAACGTCTCCCGGCCGAGGACGTGCCAGCCGGGGGTGCCGCCGCCCGGCCGGACCCCGAGCAGCACCATCCACCACGAGCCGTCCGGGCCCTGGACGAGGTCGGCGTGGCCGGTGTTCTGGACGGGGTGGTCGGTGCCGCGGTGGGTGAGGACCGGGTTGGCCGGGCACGGCTCGAACGGTCCGTCGGGGGTGCGGCCGCGGGCCACCGAGACCCCGTGGCCGCGTTCGGTGCCGCCCTCGGCGATCAGCAGGTACCAGTGGTCGCCGATCCGGTACAGGTGGGGCGCCTCCGGGGCCTTGGCGCCGGGCGTCCCGGACCAGATGCGCCGGAAGGGCCCGAGCGTGCGCCCGGTGCGCGGGTCGAGGCGGACCTGCCCCACGCCGGCGACGGTGCACCAGCAGGTGCCGTCCTCGTCCCAGGCGAGGTCGGGATCGATGCCGGGGACACCGGGCAGCGGGACCGGGTCGGACCAGGGGCCCGCCGGGTCGGTGGCGGTGACCAGCAGGTTGCCGCCGCCGCTGACGTTGGTGACGACCAGCCAGAAGCGGCCGTCGTGGTGGCGCAGCGTCGGCGCGTAGACGCCGCCGGAGGAGGGCGCGTCCAGCGGCAGCCGGAGCTGGCCGGGCCGGTCGAGGACGTTGCCGATCTGGGTCCAGTGCACCAGGTCCCGGCTGTGCAGGAGGGGCACGCCGGGGAAGTACTCGAAGCTGGAACAGGCGAGGTAGTAGTCCTCGCCCACCCGGCAGACGCTCGGATCGGGGTAGAAGCCGGGGATCACGGGGTTGGTGATGGTGGCGCCCGTCGCGGGCCTGCTCGACACCCTGATCGCGTCCTCTCGCCGGTCGGCACGTGCCCTGTCCGGCACCAGGGTCCGTGGGCGGCGAGCGGCTTGGCAAGATCGCGTCGCCGGGTTTCGTCACCGCGTTCCCTCACCGCGATCCGTCGCCGCGATCCGTGGCCGGTCACGTCACCGGGTTCGGTCGCTCGCCGGGTGCCGCCCTCGGCCGGGGCCCCGCCCCTCCACCAGGTCCGGTGCGTTAGATCCGCGCCGCACGGCGGGATGGATAGCGTCATGGATCGTTCCCGTCCCCCCGCGGCCCTCTACGAGTGCTTCCCCCCGGAGGCACGCAGTGTGCCGCTGGCCCGGAGGTTCGTGCGGTCGGCGCTGCGTGCGGACGCGCCGGAGGTGGTGGACACCGCCGAGCTGCTCACCAGCGAGCTGGTGACCAACGCGGTGCTGCACGCGCGGACCGACGTCGAGGTGCGCGTCTGGTCGCACGAGGGACACGTACGGGTGCGGGTGGACGACGGCCGGCCGGACCGCCCGCTCGTGCCGCGGGAGCCGAGGCCGTACGCCGGTGCCGGACGGGGCCTCGCCGTGGTCGAGGAACTGGCGTCCAGCCACGGCGCCCACCCGGGCGAGGGCCACAAGACGGTCTGGTTCGAGCTGTGGCCCCAGGCCCCGGCGCCGCCGACGTCCGGGTGGGAGTCCGCGCCGGTCCGGGGCCGGACCACGACCGTGAAGCTGGTCGACGTGCCGCTCGTCCTGTTCCGCGCGGCCCAGCAGCACGGCGACGAGATGCTGCGCGAGCTGGCCCTCACCACCGGCCTCGAGGACCGCGCCGGGATCTCGCGGGCCGAGTTGGTGGCCGCCGCCGACGTGTCCGGCGCCCTCAACGCGTGCACGGCCTCCGCTCTGGAGGAGACGGTGACCGGCGGCGCCACGGTCACCCTCGACGTGGCGTTCCCGGTGGACGCCGCGCCGGCCGTGGACACCTTGCGGCACGTGCTCGAACACGGCGACGCGGCGGCCCAGCTGGGCGCCCTGCTGACCCTCCCGGCCCCGCCCCACGTGCGCGGCCACCACCAGTGGGTGCTCGACGAACTGGCCACCCAGCTCGCCGGGAGCGCGCCCACCGCGTGGACCCTGCTGCCCGGTGTGCCGGACGCGGCCTCCGCCGAACTGGCGCCGTGGGACGCCGGCGACCTGGAGGACAGCGCCGTCCCGACGGTCGCGGCCGACGACGCCGGCCGGATCATCGCCGCCAACGCCGCCCTGGGCGACCTGCTCGGCTGGCAGACCGACGAACTGATCGGCCGGCCGCTGACCGTACTGATCCCCGAGCACCTGCGCGAGCGCCATCAGGCCGGGTTCACCGCGCTCCAGCTGACCGGCCGGTCCCGCATCATGGGCCGGTCCATCCCGCTGCCGGGGCTGCACCGCGACGGCAGCCTGGTCCCCGTGCGCCTGCACGTCCAGAGCCAGGAGGCGGTGGACGGCCGCACGGTGCACGTCGGCCAGTTCAGGCCCCGGGCCACGGCTCCCGGGGAGGAGAGGCCGGTGCCGCGTCCCGGTACCGGGGCCTCGCCACGGCTGCACACCGGTCCGGCTGCGGCGCCGCGGGCCGGCGACGCGGGGGCGGCCCGGGACTGGGAGCGGCTGAGCCTGCTGGCCGACACCACCAGCGCCCTGTCGAGCACCCTCGACCTGCGCGAGGGGCTCCGCCGGGTGTGCCACGTCCTCACCCGGCAGTTGGCCGACTGGTGCGTGGTCGACCTGCTCGACGAGTACGGGGACGCCGAACGGGTCTGCGTCGTCCACCGTGAGCCGCAGGCCCTCAGCGCCGGGGTGGACCTCGGCAGGCTGCCCCCGGTGTCCGAGAACGCCCGGGGGCCGCTGGCCCGGGTGCTGAACGGCGCCGGGCCCCTGCTGATCACCGACGTCCCCCCGCCGGACCAGGCGGAGAGCGCCCTGGACGCCCGGCAGCTGGAACTGTTCCAGCAGCTCGGCGCCGGCAGCACGATCATGGCCCCGCTGCGGGCCCGCCGCGAGGTGCTGGGCGCCCTGATCGTCGTGCGCACCGGCCACGACGCCCCCTTCACCGAGCAGGACGCGCTCCTGGTCGCCGACCTCGTCCAGGGCATCGCGCTGAGTGTCGACAACGCGCGCCTGCACCAGCACACCCGTACCGCGGCCGAACGCCTCCAGCGCTCCCTGCTGCCCCGCCTCCCGCACATCCCGTCCATGGAGATCACGGCCCGCTACGCGCCGTCCAGCACGACCGCCCAGGTCGGCGGCGACTGGTTCGACGCCTTCACCCTGCCGGACGGCGACACGGCCCTGGTCATCGGGGACGTGTCCGGGCACGACCTGAACGCGGCGGTGACGATGAGCCAGCTGCGCAACATGCTCCGCGGGATCGCCGTCGACCTCCAGGACCGGCCCTCGGAGGTGCTGGGCCGCCTCGACCTCGCCACCCTCACGCTCTACCCGCACTCCACCGCGACGTGCGCCTACGCCGTCGTCACCGGTCCCCGCGACGGCCCGTGGGAGGTGCACCACTCCTCCGCCGGGCACCTCCCCCTGCTGCTGACCTGCCCCAACGGCGACACCCGCTACCTGGACACCGCCTCCGGTCTCCTCATCGGCGTGGACAGCGGCTTCCCGAGGCCCACCGCCCGTGACGCCCTGCCGGCCCACTCCACCCTGCTGATGTTCACCGACGGCCTGATCGAGCGCCCGGGGGAATCCCTCAGCGACGCCATGACCCGTCTGCGCCGGCACACCGCGGCCCTCGCCCGGGCACCCCTCGACGTCTTCTGCGACGAGCTGATCCTGGGCCTCGGCGCCGGGAGCACCGACGACATCGCCCTCCTGGCGCTACGCCCCACTCCGCCCGGCCCCTGAAGAAACGGGAGAGAACGAACATGGCTCTGATCCTGGTGACCGGGGCCTCCACCGGCCTCGGCCGCGACACCGCGGAGGCACTGGCGGGTGAGGGGCACGACGTGGTCGTCCACGCCCGCAACCGGTCCCGGCTCGGCGACCCGGCGCAGGCCGACCGGTGGGCGGGCGTGGTCCTCGGCGACCTCTCCGTGCCGGCCGAGATCGAGGACGTCGCCCGCCAGGCCGCCGCGTTCGGCCGCTTCGACGTCGTCGTCCACAACGCCGGTGTCCTGAGCGGCCCCGAGACGGTCACCGTGAACACGGTCGCGCCGTACCTGCTGACCGCCCTGCTGGAGAAGCCGTCCCGGCTGATCCACCTCAGCAGCGGCATGCACCGCTCCGGCTCCACCGACCTGCGCGGGCTGACGCGGGGCACGGCCTCCTACAGCGACACCAAGTTGTGGGTCACCGCCCTGTCGCAGGCGTGCGCGGCCCGCTGGCCGGGGACGACCAGCCACGCGGTCGACCCCGGCTGGGTGCCCACGCGCATGGGCGGCGCGAGCGCGCCGGACGACCTGGTCGCCGGGCACCGCACCCAGGTCTGGCTGGCCACCCACCCCGACGTGACCCCGGCGACCGGCGGCTACTGGTACCACCGGCAGACCCGGGCTCCCCATCCCGCGGCCCTGGACGAGGAGTTCCAGGCCCGCCTGCTGCACGCGCTGGAGCAGCACACGGGCGTTCCGCTCGGCTGAACGCGACGGGGTCTCGGGCCCCAATCGGTCCACCAGCTGGGCCGACATGCGGAAAGGACCCCACGGGCCACTGCCCGCACATCGCACATGCAAAAAGGGCCCCCACGGGCTGCTGCCCGCGAAGACCCTTCGCACCGTCGGGACGACAGGATTTGAACCTGCGACCCCTTGACCCCCAGTCAAGTGCGCTACCAAGCTGCGCCACGTCCCGGTGCGCTTCCGCGGCCGGAGCCGCGTGATCGCGCGTACCGAACTCTACCCCACACCGGGCGGTGCGCCGAAAGCGGCCGCCGGGCGGGACAATCGCCGTATGAGCGGCACGAGGGCGACGGACGGCGAGGCACGGGACCGGGACCAGGAGGGCCGGGCGCGCAACGCGCGGCCCCGGGACGGGCTCGGGCGGCCCCTGCCGTACGGCGCGCCCGGGGTGGAGCGCCAGCCGGAGGGGGTGGTGCGCACCCCGGACGAGACGGTCGCCGAGGCACAGGACCTGCTCGCGGCGGGCAAGCCGTTCCACGCGCACGAGGTGTTCGAGGACGCCTGGAAGTCGGGCCCGGACGAGGAGCGGGCCCTGTGGCGGGGCCTCGCCCAGCTGGCCGTCGGCCTCACGCACGCGGCGCGCGGCAACCGGACCGGTGGGGCCCGGCTGCTGCGCCGGGGCGCCGGGGCGGCCGAGGAGTGGGCCGCGCGGGACGGGGAGGCGCGTCCGTACGGGATCGACCTGCCCGGGGTGATCGCCTGGGCGCGGGCGCTGGCGGACGAGGTCGAGCGCACGGACGCCCCCGTGGACGCCCGGGCCCGGGCGCCCCACCTGCGCTGACCCGTCCCGGCGCCGTCCCCGCGCGCGTGCGGGACCGGTGCGGTCACGGTCGGTGCCGTACGGCAGACTCGGTGCGTGCGAACCATTCATGTCATCGGCATCGGCGCGGGCGACCCGGACCAGCTGACCCTCCAGGCCGTCAGGGCGCTGCGCGACACGGACGTGTTCTTCGTCCTGGACAAGGGCGAGGTGAAGAGCGACCTCACGCAGGTGCGCCGGGACATGCTCGCGACGCACGTGCCGGAGGGCACGTACCGGGTGGTGGAGGCCCGGGACCCGGAGCGCGACCGCACCGCGGGCGGCACGGCGTACTCGCCGGCCGTCGGGGACTGGCGCAGCGCCCGCGCGGACATCTACGAGCGGCTGATGGCCGAGGAGCTGGGCGAGCAGGAGACCGGCGCGTTCCTGGTGTGGGGCGACCCTGCGCTGTACGACAGCACGATCGGCATCCTGGAGGAGGTCCGGGCTCGCGGCACGGTGGACTTCGCGTACGACGTCGTGCCGGGCATCAGCAGTGTCTCGGCGCTCGTCGCCCGGCACCGCACGGGGCTGAACCGCGTGGGGCGGCCGGTGCAGATCACCACCGGGCGCCGGCTCGCGGAGGGCTTCCCGGACGGCGTGGACGACGTGGTGGTGATGCTGGACGCCCACCAGACCTTCCGGCGGTACGCCGACGAGGACATGGACATCTTCTGGGGGGCGTACATCGGCACGCCCGACGAGATCCTGGTCGCCGGTCCGCTCGCCGAGGCCGCGCCCCGCATCGAGCGGCTGCGCGCGGAGGCCCGGGAGCGCAAGGGCTGGATCATGGACACCTACCTGCTGCGCCGCAACCCGGACCGCCCGTAGGGGCGCCTGCCGCGGGCCGTCCGGTCACGGCGCGGCAAGGCCCAGGCGGTCCAGGGCGCCTACCACGTCCGGTACGGCGGTCACGCCGTCCGGGAGGGCGGGGCGGCGGACGATCACGACGGGCAGGCCCAGGGTGCGGGCGGCCGTCAGCTTGGGCGAGGTGGCCGCTCCCCCGCTGTCCTTGGTGACCAGGACGTCCACGCGGTGGGTGCGCAGCAGAGCCAGTTCGTCGTCGAGGGTGAACGGGCCGCGCGCGAGCACGAGCCGGGTGTCCGGGGGTAGCGGCGGCTCGGGCGGCTCGACCGAGCGGACGACGAAGTGCACGCCCGTGACGTGGGCGAACGTGGCCAGGCCCAGGCGTCCGGTGGTCAGGAGGGCGCGGCGGCCCAGGGACGGCAGCAGGGCGGCCGCCGCCTCCAGGGAGGGGACGTCGTGCCAGCGGTCGCCGGGCCCGGGCGACCAGCCGGGGCGGCGCAGCACCACCAGCGGGCGTCCGGTGTCCGCGGCGGCGCGGGCCGCGTTCGCGGTGATGCCGGCGGCGAAGGGGTGCGTGGCGTCCACGACGGTGGCCACGTCCTGGTCGCGGATCCACGCGGCCAGTCCCCCGGCCCCGCCGAACCCCCCGGTCCGCACCTCGCCGTCGAGCGCCCCCGGCCGGGACACCCGGCCCGCCAGCGAGGTGGTGACACGGACGCCGGGCCGGGCCGCGAGGACGGCGGCCAGCTCACGGGCCTCGGTCGTGCCGCCGAGGATCAGGACGTGCGGGGACATGGCGCCGAGCCTAGGGGGCGCCTTTCGCCGCCGCGGGGGCGGCCCGTGTCACCGGACGCGGGGGAAGGGCCGTGCGGGGCCGGTTGTTACCCTGTGCGGCGCGGTCCGGCAGCGGAGCGGGACCGCGGTCACGGCCGCACGCACACGACACGAGGGACGGGGAGCGCACACCGATGGACGTCGTCGCCCCTCTCCCCCGCCCGGCCGCCGGTGACCTGCTGGACGGCTACTCGCTGGAGATGACCGGCAAGGACGTGGCCGCGCTGGAGGCGGCCCGGCCCGCGATCCCGGACGGCACCCGCGTCAACGTCACCTTCCTCGGCACCGAGGACACCGAGCTGCGCCTGGCCGCCGTACGGGCCGTGCGGCGGCTCGGGCTCGTGCCCGTACCGCACCTGTCCGCGCGCCGGCTGCGCTCCCGCGCGGAGCTCGAGGCGTTCCTGTCCGCCCTGCGGGACGCCGGCGCGGCCGACCACGTCTTCGTCGTCGGCGGCGACCCGTCCGTGCCGCTCGGCCCGTACGACGACGCGCTCGCCGTCCTGCGCTCGGGCCTGCTGCAGGAGTACGGCGTGCGGCACGTCGGGGTGAGCGGCTACCCGGAGGGCCACCCGGCGATCAGCGAGCCGGCGCTGTGGTCGGCGATCGAGGAGAAGGCGGCCGTCCTGCGCGAGGAGGGCCTCACCGGCAGCGTGATCACCCAGTTCGGCTTCGACCCCGAGCCGGTGCTCGCCTGGCTGGAGGCGGTGCGTGACCGGGGCGTGGACCTGCCGGTGCGGGTCGGCGTGCCGGGCCCGGCCGGGATACGGCGGCTGCTGCGGTACGCGGCGCGCTTCGGCGTCGGCACCAGCGCGGGCATCGCCAAGAAGTACGGCTTCTCCCTCACCAACCTGATGGGCACGGCCGGCCCCGACCGGTTCGTGCACGCGCTGGCCGAGCGCCACGACCCCGGCCGCCACGGCGAACTGGGCCTGCACTTCTACACGTTCGGCGGCATAGGAGCCACGTCCGACTGGGCCGCCGCCTTCCGCACGGGCGCCCAGGTCCCCGCACCGGCTCCCGCCACCGCCTGAGGCACGGGACGTCCGGGGCTCAGGTCCGGCGAGGAAGGGGGCGGAGGGGCGTGGACACTGCGGAGGGACGGCGCGCGGTCGCCGCGGCCCGGGCGGCCGCCGTCTCGTGCGGGCTCGCGGTGCGGGACGCGGTCGTCCTGCACGACTCCAACAAGCTCACGCTGCGACTGCTGCCGTGCGACGTCCTGGCCCGGGTGGCGCCCGAGGCGCAGCAGGTCGCCCGGTTCGAGGTCGAACTCGCCGGGCGGCTGGCGGCGTCGGTGTGCCCGGTGGCCGTGCCCGACCCCCGGGTGGGGCCGCGGGTCCTGGAGCGGGACGGCTTCGTGGTCACGCTGTGGACGTACCACGCGCCCGTGGCGCCGGGCCAGGTCGCGCCGGCCGACTACGCCCGCGCGCTGGAACGGCTGCACGGAGGCATGCGCACGCTCGACGTGGCGGTGCCGCACTTCACCGACCGGGTCGCGCAGGCGCAGCGCCTCGTGGCGGACCGCGACCGCACCCCGGCCCTCGCCGACGCCGACCGGACGCTGCTCGCCGGCACGCTGCGCGACCTGCGGCGCACGATCGTCGGGCACGGCGGCGCCGAGCAGCTGCTGCACGGCGAACCGCACCCGGGCAACCTGCTCGCCACCGGGGACGGGCCGCTGTTCGTCGACCTGGAGACGTGCTGCCGCGGGCCGGTCGCGTTCGACGTCGCCCACGCCCCCGAGGAGGTCGGCGCGCACTACGGCGGGCTCGACCAGGGGCTGTTGCGCGCCTGCCGGACCCTGGTCCTGGCGATGGTCACGGCATGGCGCTGGGACCGGGACGACCAGTACCCCGACGGGCACCGCCTGGCCCGGGAGTGGCTGGAGCGCATCCGCGACGCCCGCCGGAACTGACCTGCCCGACGGACGTCAGCGGAGCAGCAGTTGCAGTCCGCCCACCACCGTCGCGGCGATCACCAGCTGCTCGAACAGCCGTTGGTTGATGCGGTGCACCGCCCACTTCCCGAGGAGCGCGCCGGGGACGACGAACAGGACCAGTGCGGCGTCCAGGAGCAGTGAGCGGCCGTCGATGAGGCCGAGTCCCGCGCTGAAGGGCACCTTGGAGACGTTGACGATGAGGAAGAAGAACGCGGACGTGCCGAGGAAGCCCAGTTTCCTGAAGCCCGCCGACAGCAGGTACAGCGACATCACCGGGCCGCCCGCGTTGGCGACCATGGTGGTGAAGCCGCCCAGGACGCCGTAGGAGCGGGCCTTGACGCGGCCGGCGCGGGTGACCACGGCGTCGGGGTCGTCGGTCCGCTCGGCCGTGCGGCGCCGCCAGACGGTCACGCCCGCCATCAGCAGCAGGATCGCGCCGATCGAGGTCCGTACGACCGCGTCGTCGGCCCACACCAGGAACAGCGTGCCGACGACCACCCCGGCCGCGACCGCCGGGAACAGCCGCCACAGCGTGGGCCAGTGGGCGTGCCGGCGGTAGGTGAGGACGGCCAGGACGTCCCCCGCGATCAGCACCGGCAGCAGCACGCCCGTGGAGGCGCGGGCGGGCAGCACGGCCGCGAAGATCGCCAGGCTGACCGTGTTGGCGCCGCTGACGGCGGTCTTGGAGAAGCCGACGAGCAGCGCCGCGAAGGCCAGGGCGGCGAACTCCCAGCCGGTGATGTGCCACGAGGAGATGATGTTCATGCGGGCACCGATGCTATGCGCACGCATCCACGGGGTCAGCACCGTCCCGCCCAGTGACCCCTTCCTACGGCTCGTCGGGGCACACCCGGTCGGCCGTTCCGATGCGGAGCGGCGCGCCTCGACGGTGCGGGCGGCTGCCGGGGGAGGATCGGCGGCGGACGGCCTCGCTCCGGGCCGTCCGCTCCCGCTCCCCCGCGCCTGGAGGTCCGGTGCTGAACTCCTTCGACGACGCCCTGCACGGCGCCCCGGCCCGACTCCCGTCCGGACGGTGGAACGGCCGTTCCGACGTGGCGGTCGCCCCGTGACCGCCGACGGCGGCGCGGGCGCGCCGGGCGCCGGCCGCTACGGCGAGGCCGTCTTCCGTCCCGACCAGGGCGGCGAGGGGGAACGCATCGACTTCGGTGCCCTCGCCTACGACGACATCACCGTCGCACGGCTGAGGGCCCTCGGCGTGGGCCCGGGATGGCGCTGCCTGGACGTGGGTGCGGGCACCGGCACCGTGTCCCTGCGGCTCCTTCAGGAGTGCGGGGTGGCGAGCGTGGTCGCCGTGGACCGCGACGCGCGCTTCCTCACCGCACGGCGTGTGCCCGGGCTCGACGTCCGCGAGGCCGACGTGACGACCGAGGGGTTCGTGACCGGACGGTTCCGGCTCGTCCACGCCCGTTTCGTGCTGATGCACCTGCCCGAGTACCGCCGCGTGATCGCCGCCCTGGCCGCACTCGTCGAACCGGGCGGCGTCCTGGTCCTCAGCGACGCGGTCGACCTGACCGGCGACCGGACGCCGGCCACGCCGTACACCACGGCGATGGCGGCGATGTGGCAAGGGCTGAGGAACACCATCGGCACGGACGTCACCTGGGTGCCGTCCTACCCGCAGCTGCTGCGGGAGGCCGGGCTCCGGTCCGTCGCCGCCGAGGTGCACGTACCGCCGCTGGTGCCGGGCTCTCCCCTCAGCCGGTTCTGGGCCGACACCTGGGAGCGGAGCCGGCCGGCGATGCTGGCCACAGGACTGGTCGACGCGGCGGCCGTCGACGAGGCGGTCCGCTACCTCGGCTCGGCGGACTGTGCCGCCCTGTCGGCCGGGATGCTCACGGCGTGGGGGTGGAAGCCCGAGGAGGCCCGTCCCTGAACCGCTCGGGGTCAGTGCCGCTCGACCAGCACCGCGCTCCCCTGTCCCACGCCCACGCACATCGTGGCCAGGCCGCGCTCCGCGCCGGTGCGGCGCATGCGGTGCAGGAGGGTGGTGAGGATGCGGGCGCCGGAGCAGCCCAGCGGGTGGCCGAGGGCGATCGCGCCGCCGGTCGGGTTGACCAGGTCCGGGTCGATGCCGAGCTGGTCGACGCAGGCGAGCGCCTGCGCGGCGAATGCTTCGTTGAACTCGGCCTCCTGAAGGTCGTCGACGCCCCACCCGGCGCGGGCCAGCGCCTTGCGGGTCGCCGGGACCGGCCCGATGCCCATGACGTCCGGGTGGACGCCCGCCGAGGCACCGGCCACGTAGCGGCCCAGCGACTCCAGGCCCAGGTCGTTCAGCGCTTCCTCGCTCACCAGGAGCAGGCCCGCGGCACCGTCGTTCATCGGCGAGGCGTTGCCCGCGGTGACCGTGCCGCCCTTGCGGAACACGGGCTTGAGGGACGCCAGTTTCTCGTACGAGGTGTCCTCGCGGATGCCCTCGTCGGCGTCGACGACCACCCCGTCGGGCCGCTCGACGGGCAGGAGTTCGTCGTCGAAGTGGCCGTTCTTGCGCGCCTCGGCGGCGAGCCGGTGGCTGCGCAGGGCGAACTCGTCCTGCCGCTCGCGCGAGACGCCGTACCGCTCGGCGACCTCCTCGGCGGTCTCGCCCATGGCCAGCAGGCCGTGCAGCTCCTTCATCGCCGGGTTGACCAGCCGCCAGCCGAGCCGGGTGTCGACGGTCTCGACGCGGTGCGGCAGTGCCTCGTCGGGGCGGGCCAGCACGAACGGGGCGCGGCTCATCGACTCGCTGCCGCCCGCGAGGACGACGTCCGCCTCGCCGGCGGCGACGGTGCGGGCCGCGGTGGTGACCGCCTCCAGGCCGGAGGCGCACAGCCGGTTCACCGTGGCACCCGGCACGGACTCCGGTAGTCCCGCGAGCAGGGCGGCCATGCGGGCGACGTTGCGGTTGTCCTCGCCCGCCTGGTTGGCGGCGCCCCAGTACACGTCGTCGATGCGGGCGGGGTCGAGCGCGGGGACGTCGGCGACCAGGGCGCGGATCACGCCCGCGGCCAGGTCGTCGGGCCGCACGGACGACAGGGCTCCGCGCAGTCTGCCGATGGGGGTGCGGCGGGCGGCCGCGAAGTGGACGGGACGCACGACAGGACTCCTACCGACGCTGCCCGGCCCGGGGGCCGGCCGTGATTAATTAGCGCTGCTAGTTTCGGACTATAGACCGCCCACCGGGGTGCTGGGAAGATCCGGGGCGGCGCGCCTCCCGGCTCGCGGGAGTCATGGCGCACGGGGGTGTTTGCACCCGTCGGCCCGGGACACCCGCGCCCGCATGATGTGGTTGACCAAAGCTGCCTGCGTGGGCGAGGACCCCGAGATGTTCTTCCCCGTGGGCTCGACAGGACCGGCCCTGGAGGACGTGGCCGCCGCCAAGCGGGTCTGCGCGCGGTGCCCGGTGATCGCGGACTGCCTGGCCTACGCCCTGGCCCATGCCCAGACGACGGGTGTCTGGGGCGGCACCGACGAGGCGGAGCGCGCGGACCTGCTGCGCGCGGCGGGCGGACGCCGGGCCCGCGGTGCGGCGCGGAGAGCCGCTGCCTGAGGGGTCGTCCTGAGGGGTCGCCAGGTACGGCTCAGCCGCCGGATGTCAGCCCGCCGTGCGATGTCATTCCGCCCACCGGGCCAGTGCCGCCGACACCAGGGTGCGTACGCCCGGCAGGAGGACCGACGGGTCGGGGGCGAACAGGGGGCTGTGGTTGGCGGGGACGTTGTCCAGCCGGGTCAGCAGGTCCTCGCCGGGCGCCGCGTCCCACACCGCCGTGGGCGTCGAGGTCACGAGCCAGTAGTCGTAGGGCACGCCCGCGGGAGCCAGCAGGGAGAAGTCCTCGCTGCCCATCACCGGGCCGACGTCGAACACCGTGCCGTCGCCGAACAGTTCGCGGTGGACGGCGGCCACCCGGGCGTCCAGGGCGGCGTCGTTGACGGTGGTCGGGTAGCCGGACGCCACCGTGACCTCCGGCGGCCGGGGGCAGCCCGCCGCCGCGCACTCCCCCTCCACGATCCGCCGCACGGCGTCCAGGACGCGGGCCCGGACCTGGGGGTCCTGGGTGCGCAGGTTGAGCGCGAGGCGGGCGTCGGCGGGGATGGTGTTGTGCGTGGTGCCGGAGTGGAACCGGCCCACCGTGAGCACCACCTGCTCCCGCGCGGCGACCTCGCGGGCCACCACGGTCTGCAGCCGGGTGACGACGTACGCGGCGGTGACCACCGGGTCGACGGCCGCCTCGGGGCGTGAGCCGTGGCCGCCCCGTCCGTGCACGACCACGTCGATGTCGTCCGAGGCGGACATCACCAGGCCGGGCCGGTGCGGGTAGAACCCGGCGGGGCCGGGGGCCACGTGCTGCCCGAACAGCGCGTCGGGGCGCGGGAAGCGCTCGTGCAGGCCGTCCGCGACCATCGCCGCCGCACCGCCGCCGGCCTCCTCGGCGGGCTGCCCGACCACGACCAGCGTGCCCGACCAGGCGTCCCGGCCGGCCGCCAGCGCCTCGGCGGCCGCCGCGAGCCAGGTCACGTGCAGGTCGTGCCCGCAGGCGTGCATCACCCCGTCGACGGTGGAGGCGTACGACAGCCCGGTCGCCTCGGACACCGGCAGCGCGTCCATGTCGCCGCGCAGCCACACCACCGGGCCGTCCCCGTGGGCGAGCACGCCGACCACGCCCGTCCCGGCGACCCCCTCGGTGACCTCGTACCCGGCGGCCCGCAGGCGTGTCGCGAGCCGGGCGGCGGTGCGGTGCTCCCGGAAGGCCAGTTCGGGGTGGCGGTGCAGGTCGCGGTAGAAGTCCTCGAGGTCCGCGCCGTCCAGCCCGTCGGTCAGGTCGCGGGTGAGGCGGGCGACGGCGGACGGGGCGCTCACGCGGCGTCCGTCCCGGCGCCGTCCAGCGGCGGGTCCAGCGGCGGGTCCAGGGGGAGGCCGAGGACGCGGGCGAGGGTGCGCAGGACGCCGTTGTCGTTGTTGGACGGCGCGAGGTGCCGGGCCCGGCGGATCACCTCGGGGTGGGCGTTGGCCATGGCGAAGGACCAGTCGGCGGCGTCCAGCATCTCCAGGTCGTTGAGGTAGTCGCCGAAGACCATGGTCTGGGCGGGGGTGATGCCGAGCTCGCGCTGGAGGCGGCGCAGGGCGGCGCCCTTGTTCGCGGTGCGGTTCATCACGTCCACCCAGTGCTCGCCGGAGACGACGACCTGGTGCGTGCCCGCGAACGGCGCGAGGGCCGGGGCCGTGGTCCGCTCGGCGGAGCCGAAGTCGAACAGGGCCACCTTGATGACGTCGTCGTCCACGGCCGTGACGTCCTCGACGACCTCGTGGCGCAGGTAGTAGCGGCGCACCTCGGCCAGGAAGGGCTCGTCGGACCGCTCGACGTACGCGGACCGCTTGCCGCAGACGACGGCGCCCACGTCGACGCCGCCCGCCGCGAGGCCTCGTACAGCCCGGACCACGTCGGCCGCGACGGCGCGGTCCATCGGGTCGGAGCTGAGCTCCTCGCCGTCGCGCACCACGTAGGTGCCGTTCTCCGCGATGAACACCATGCCGTCGGCGACCTCGGCGAACTCCCGTGCCAGGGTGGCGTACTGCCGTCCGCTCGCCGGGCTGAACAGCACCCCGCGCTCCCGCAGCCGCGCCAGCGCGTCCCACAGCCCGGCGGGGACGCGCTTGTCGTCGTCGAGCAGCGTGCCGTCCATGTCCGTGACCACCAGCCGGATGTCGGCGGGCGGCGCGGCGCACGGCGTGGCCTCGGTCAGGGCGTCCACGGGGTCCAGGGGCGAGGAGGAGTAGGGCATGTCCTGCCTTCTGTGCGGGCCCGGGCCGCGGCGTGACGGGCGCGGAGCTTTCGGTACGGGCCGGCCCCTGAGGGCCCTCGCCACCCTACCGGGGCGACCCGGGGCCTCCGGGGGGCGCCGAGGGGTGGCCACCCCCTGCCCCGGGCCCCGGACCATCCGCCTCGCCCGATTTCCCGGACATGCCGATCATCCGGGGGCACAATGGGCCGCGTGACCGGCGGGAACCCGGTGGACGGGAGCCCGGAAGGGGGCGCGTGCCCATGACCACCCTGGCCGACCCGGTGCCCGGCGGGCGCCCCGGCGACGTCGAGCGGGCGACCGCACTGGGCGGGGAGCTGTCCGGGCGGGGCGTGCACGGGATCGTGCTGGCCTACGTCGACACCGCGGGCGTGACCCGGGTGAAGACGGTGCCGACCGCGAAGCTGGCGTCGGCCGCGGCGTGGGGCGTCGGGATGTCCCCGGTGTTCGACACCTTCCTGGCCGACGACCGCAGCGTCACCACGGACGTGCTCGGCGGCCCGGACGGCGACCTGCGGCTGTACCCGGACCTCGACCACCTGACGGTGCTGGCCGCGCAGCCGGGCTGGGCGTGGGCGCCCGTCGACCGGATCGCGCAGGACGGCACCCCGCACCCCGGGTGCGGGCGGACGTTCCTGCGGCGGACCGTCGCCCGGGCCGCGGAGCTGCACGGACTCACCTTCCGGGCGGCGCTGGAGATCGAGTGGTCGGTGGGCCTGGACACGGCGCCCGAGGGCGCGTTCGTGCCCGCGGCGGCCGGCCCGGCGTACGGCGCGACCCGGCAGGTCGAGCTGAGCGACTGCCTCGCCGACCTGCTCGCCGCGTGCGCGGCCCAGGGCGTGGACGTCGACCAGCTCCACCCCGAGTACGCGGCCGGGCAGTTCGAGATGTCGGTAGGGGCGCTGGACCCGGTGGCGGCGGCGGACCGCAGCGTGCTGGTGCGCCAGACGATCCGGGCGGTGGCCCGGCGCCACGGCCTGCGCGTGTCGTTCTCGCCCGCGGTGTCCGCGCGCGGGGTGGGCAACGGCGGCCACGTCCACCTGTCGGCCTGGCGCGACGGCCGCAGCCTGCACACGGGCGGCGACCGCCGGCACGGTCTGACGGCGGACGCGGAGGCGTTCGCGGCCGGGATCCTGGGCCGGCTGCCCGCCCTGACCGCCGTCACGGCGCCCAGCCCGGCGAGCTACCTGCGGCTGAAGCCGTCGCAGTGGGCCGGGGTGTTCACGGCGTGGGGCCTGGAGACCCGCGAGACGGCGATCCGCCTGGTCCCGGGGACCGCGGGCCACGGCGAGGAACAGGCCAACCTGGAGGTCAAGCCGGTGGACCTGGCCGCCAACCCGTACCTGGCCCTGGGCTGTCTGATCGCCGCCGGACTCGACGGCGTCGGGTCGGGCGCGCGGCTCCCCGTGGAGACGACCGGCGACCCGGTGCGGCTCGACGCGGCACGCGCGGCGGAACGGGGCGTGCACAGGCTGCCGGCCTCGCTGGACGAGGCCGTGGCCGCGTTCCGCGGGGACGAGGTGCTGCGGGCCGCGCTCGGCCCGGTGCTCGCCGACGCGGTGAGCGCCGTACGGGAGGGCGAGTCGGCCGGCGTGGCGGGGCTGGACGACGAGCGGGTGGCGGCGGCCTACCGCTGGCGGTACTGACGTGGGCGCCCCCGAGGGACCGGTCCACGAGGCGCTGGCCGCGCTGGAGTTGGTCGACCACCACTGCCACGGGGTGGCCGCCGGCGACCTCGACGGGCCGGGGTTCGAGTCGCTGCTCACCGAGGGCGACCGGTGGCCCGGCCTGTCCCCCTTCGACACGCCCGCCGGGGTGGCCGTCCGCCGCCACTGCGCGCCCGTGCTCGACCTGCCGCGCCACGCGCCGCCCGAGGACTACGTCGCCCGGCGCGCGGAGCTGGGCGCCCGGGAGGTGACCCGGCGCTTCCTGTCGGCCGCCCGCACCGGCGTCTTCTGCGTGGACACCGGGTACGCCCCGCTCCCCCTGACCCCGCCCGCCGCCCTGGCCCGCGCCGGGGGCGGCACCGCCCACGAGGTCGTACGGCTGGAGGGGGTCGGGGAGGCGGTGGCCGCGCGGGGCGTGGACGCGGGGGCGTACGCGGACGCCTTCCGCGCGGCCGCGCTGGAGGCGGTGCGCCGCCCGGGCGTGGTCGGGGTGAAGTCGGTGGCCGCCTACCGCACCGGCTTCGACCTGGACCCGGCCCGTCCCTCGGACGCCGAGGTCACCCGGGCCGCCCGTACTTGGCTGGCGCGCGGCGGCCGGCTCGACGACCCGGTCCTCGTACGGCACCTGCTGTGGACCGCCGTGGACCTGGGGCTGCCGCTGCAGCTGCACACCGGCTTCGGCGACGCCGACCTGCGGCTGCACCGGGCCGACCCGAGCCTGCTCACCGACTGGCTGCACGCGACCGGCGGCGCCGTCCCGGTGCTGCTGCTGCACTGCTGGCCCTACCAGCGCCGGGCGGCGTACCTGGCCGCGGTGTTCGAGCACGTGTACCTGGACGTCGGGCTCACCCTGCACCACGTGGGTCCGGCGCGGGCGCGGGCGGTGCTGGAGGAGGCGCTGGAGATCACACCGTTCCGCAAACTGCTGTACAGCTCCGACGCCTACGGTGTCGCCGAGTTCTACCACCTCGGCGCGCTGGCGTTCCGCCGGGGACTGGGCGACCTGCTCCAGGACCGGGTCGACGCCGACGAACTGCACCTGTCCGACGCGCTGCGCCTCGCGCGCTGGGCGGGAGCGGACAACGCCCGCCGGGTCTACCGGCTCCCTTCCGGACACTGAAAGTATGATCAAGCAATGTCTGACATGACCGAGACCACGCCCGGTTGGCTGAGCCAGGACGAGCTGGAACTGGCCCGTGCCCGCATGCCGATCCTGTACGTCGAGGCCGTGCCCGTGCGCGTCGACGACAGCGGCGAAGTCACCAGCATCGGACTGCTGTTGCGCATCGGCCCGGACGGGACGGTCAGCCGCACGCTGGTCTCCGGCCGGGTCCTGCACCACGAGCGGGTCCGGGACGCCCTGCTGCGCAACCTGGAGAAGGACCTCGGTCCGGTCGCGCTGCCCCGGGTGCCCACCTCGCTCCAGCCGTTCACGGTCGCCGAGTACTTCCCGACGGTCGGTATCACGCCGTACCACGACCCGCGCCAGCACGCGGTGTCGCTGGCGTACATCGTGCCGGTGACCGGTGACTGCCGGCCGCGGCAGGACGCGCTGGACCTGGTGTGGTTCAGCCCGCACGAGGCGGCCTCGCCCGAGGTGCTGAGCGAGATGCCGGGCGGCCACGGCTTCCTCCTCCGCCAGGCCCTGGCCCATGTGGGCCTGGGCTGACACCGGCCCCGGTGCCCCCTGGTGATCACGCTGGTGATCGCCAGGGGCATCGTCCCGTTCTACGGGCGGGCGTACGGCCGGGTCATCACCTCCATGTTGTGACCGTCCGGGTCGGCGAAGTAGGCGCCTCGGCCACCGAACAGATCGTTCACCCGGCCGGGGTCGGTATGGCCGGGGTCCGCGTAGTAGGTGACCCCGACCGCCTCGAGACGGGCGATCACGGCGTCGAACTGCCCGTCGGCTACGAGGAAGGCGTAGTGCTGCGGCTGGATCGGCTCGTCCCTCTTCTCGCAGTAGTCGAGCGTCACGCCGTTGCCCAGGTCGACCGGCAGGAACGGCCCGAACGGCGCGCCGACCCGCAGGCCAAGGATCGCGGCGAGGAACTCGGCGGACAGGTGGCGGTCGCTCGCGTACACAGCCGTGTGGTTCAGCTGGACGCCGGCATGGGGGTAGGGCTGGTGGGAGGACATCAGTGGCGGGTCTCCGGTCTCGGGTTCCGTGCGGAAGGCGCCCTGCGTGGGCGCCGGGAGCAAAGACGCGGAGGAGGGGGCGGGCCTCTGGCCCGCCTCGGGCTCACGCCGAGGCCGGGAGTACCCCTCGTGCATGGCCCAAGGCCGACCCGGCAGTCACGCGACCGACCTTAGTGATCACCGCGGGCCAGGGCAACACCCCACCTCAGCGCTCGAGTTGCTGCCGAACCCCATTCGGCGACGGTACGGAGGCCCTGTACACGCCCGCCGCTACTGCGCGCTGGCGGCCGGGCGCACCACGAGCTCGTTCACGTCGACCTCGGCGGGCTGGGAGACGGCGAAGGCGATGGCGTCGGCGATCGCGGACGCCGGGACGGCCACCGAGCGGTAGGTCTTCATGTCCTCGCGTGCACGCGGGTCGGAGATGGAGTCGGCGAGTTCGGACTCGGTGACGCCCGGGGAGACCACGGTGACCCGGATGTCCCCGGCCGACTCCTGGCGCAGTCCCTCGGACAGGGCGCGCACGGCGAACTTGGTGGCGCAGTAGACGGCGGCCGTCGGCACCACCTCGTACGCGCCGACCGAGGCGACGTTCACGATGTGGCCGCCGCCCTGCTCCCGCATGACCGGCAGGGTCGCCGCGATGCCGTGCAGCACGCCGCGGACGTTCACGTCGAGCATCCGGTCCCACTCGTCCACCCTCAGCTCCGACAGGGGCGAGAGCGGCATCACTCCGGCGTTGTTGACCATCACGTCCACGCGTCCCCAGCGCTCGGTCGCGGCCGAGACGAAGGCCCGTACGTCGGCCGCGTCGGTGACGTCGAGCCGCCGGAAGTCCGCGGTGCCCCCGTCGGCGGCGATCCGCCCGGCCAGCTTCTCCAGGCGCTCGGTGCGGCGCGCGCCCAGGAACACCCGGTGGCCGTCGGCGGCCAGGCGCAGGGCCGTCGCCTCACCGATCCCGCTGCTCGCGCCGGTCACCAGGACGACCTTGGTGGTCTGCGTCATGACGATGTCCTCCATGGGGTGGCTCCGCAGTCGGCTGACTGCGCCACCGAGTCTGTGCGGACGGCCCGCACCGGACCAGGACGCCCGTCGCCTGGGTGCGGCACACCCAGGCAACGCGGCGGACAGCCGCCTAGCCTGTGGTGCATGGACGACAACCACTTGGGGGCCTTCCTGCGCGCCCGCCGGGCCGGCCTCACGCCACGGGACGTGGACATGGTCAGCCACGGAACGCGCAGGGTCGCCGGACTGCGCCGGGAGGAGGTCGCGGTCCTCGCCGGGGTGAACGCCGACTACTACACCCGCCTGGAAAAGGGCCGCGAACGCAACCCCTCCCCCCAGGTCCTGGACGCCCTCGCCCGCGCCCTGCGACTGGACGGCGACGCGCGCACGCACCTGTTCCGCCTGGCCGGCGGCGCGTCCGGTGCGGAAGCCTCCGTCCACACGGCGGCCGGGGTGAGTCCGGCCCTGCGCCAGCTGATGGACGGCTACCCGCACACCCCGGCCTTCGTCCTGGGCCGCACCCTGGACGTCCTGGCCACCAACGCCCTGGCCGACGCGCTCTTCATCCCGTTCGACCCGGCGGACAACCTGGCCCGCATGATCTTCCTCGACCCCGCGGGGCGGCACTTCTACGCCGACTGGGAGCGGGCGGCCCAGGCAGCCGTGGCCAATCTGCGCGAGGGCGCCGGCCTCGACCCGGACAACCCTCACCTGCGTCGGCTGGTCGGGGAACTCACCGCTCACAGCACCGAGTTCGGCCGCCTGTGGAGCGCCCACGGCGTGCGCGGCAAGAGCCGGGACGCCAAGAACCTGCACCACCCCGAGGTGGGTCCGCTCGCCCTCACCTACCAGGCCTTCGACGTCCGCGACGCCCCGGGTCAGCAACTCGTCATCTACCACGCCGAACCGGGCAGCCCCAGCGCCCGGGCCCTCGGCCTCCTCGGCTCCCTGCACGCCACCCGACGCCGCACGGAGACCGGACCGCCGCCCGCCTCCTCGTAGTCCACCGGACACGGCAGGCTTCGCGACCGACCCCGACCTGGCGGGGGGCGGCGACTGGACGAGCTGCGGCGGCTGCGCCGCGGACGGTGACGCCACCATGGCCAGCGGCGGCACGAAAAAGTCCGGCGGGCCTGTCGTTGTCGACAGGCCCGCCGGACCACACCGTCGGGACGACAGGATTTGAACCTGCGACCCCTTGACCCCCAGTCAAGTGCGCTACCAAGCTGCGCCACGTCCCGGTGCCGTCTGACCTGGGGTTTCCCCTGGCCGAACGCGCAGGGAAACAATACCGCACTCGGGTCGGTGGTCGCGCACCCGTTTCGGCCGTGCCGCACTTGACCTCAAGTTTGGTCGAGGTTGCACGATCGACCGCATGACGATCACCGAGGAACGCCGTCGGGCGTACAGCTACGCGGACCTGCCGGACCTCATGCGCAGGATGACCGGCGACGAGAAGCACGGCCCCGCCGCCACCTCCACGCTCGACGTGCTGTGGGTGCTCCACGACCGGGTGCTGCGGGTCGCGCCCGAGCGCGTGGACGACCCGGAGCGTGACCGGTTCCTGTTGTCGAAGGGCCACGGCCCGATGGCCTACTACGCGGTCCTCGCCGCCAAGGGCTTCGTGCCGGCCGCCTGGCTCCCGGGCTTCGGCTCCTACGACTCGCCCCTCGGTCACCACCCGGACCGGACCCTCGTGCCGGGCGTGGAGATCGGCAGCGGTTCCCTCGGGCACGGGCTGCCGATCGCCGTGGGCACGGCGCTGGGGCTGCGCGCCCAGGGGCTCAGCGGGCCCGCGGTGTGGGTGCTCGTCGGCGACGCGGAGCTGGACGAGGGCAGCAACCACGAGGCGATCGCCTTCGCCGGCCCGGCCGGTCTGGAGCGGCTGCACACCGTCGTGGTCGACAACTCCTCGGCCACGTACGCCCGGCCGGGCGGCATCGTCGCGCGCTTCGAGGCGGCGGGGTGGTCGACGGCGCCCGTCGACGGCCGCGACCACGAGGCCCTGTACGCCGCCTTCACCGCCCCGCACCCGGGCCGCCCGCACGCGGTCGTCGCCCGGGTCGAGCCCAAGTCCGACTGACGACACCTCCTCCACCCCCTCCTCCACCGTCGACCGGCTCCGAAAGGCCCTCCATGGACACCATGCGTGACCGCTTCGCCCCCGCCGTCTCCCGGATGCTCGACGAGGACCCCCGGGTCGCCGTCGTGGTCGCCGAGATCGGCGCCGCCGCCCTGGACGGGGCACGCGCCCGCCATCCCGACCGGGTGATCAACGTGGGCATCCGCGAGCAGCTGCTGATCGGCGCGGGCGCCGGGCTGGCGCTCACCGGGATGCGGCCCGTCGTGCACACGTTCGCCAGCTTCCTCGTCGAGCGGCCCTTCGAGCAGGTCAAGCTCGACCTCGGCCACCAGGACGCGGGCGCGGTGCTGGTCAGCGCCGCCGCGTCCTTCGACTGGCCGGCCGGCGGCTTCACGCACATGGCACCCGGGGACGTGGCCCTGCTGGACACGCTCGACGGCTGGACCGTGCACGTGCCAGGGCATCCGGACGAGGCCGAGACGCTGCTGCGGCACGCGGTGCGGCCGGGCGACCCCAGCGCCGACGGCAAGGTGTACGTGCGGCTGTCGGTGCAGGCCAACAGCACCGCGCTGCCCGTGGACGGGGAGCGGTTCCTGGTCGTGCGCGAGGGCCGCTGCGGGGTGGTCCTCGCCGTCGGGCCGATGCTCGACGCGGTGCTCGCGGCGACGGAGGGCCTCGACGTCACGGTGCTGTACGCGACGACCGTGCGCCCCTTCGACGCCGCCGCGCTGCGTTGGTCCGCCGAGCACGCCACGGCGGACGTCGTACTGGTGGAGCCGTACCTCGCGGGCACCTCGACGGCCGCCGCGAACGACGCCCTCGCCGACGTGCCCCACCGGGTGCTGGGCCTCGGCGTCGGCCGCCGGGAGCTCCGGCGGTACGGCACCGTGGAGGAACACGTCGCCGCGCACGGCCTGGACGCGGGATCGCTGCGGGAGCGGATCGGGGCGTTCCTCGCAGGGGGGCGGGTGCCGGTGGCCGGGTGACGCCGCGGACCGGACCGACCGGTGACGGCTCACCGCCCGCCGGTCACGCCCAGCTCCGGATACGCCTCCAGCAGCCGCTGCGGTGCCGCCTGCCGCCAGGAGTCGGCGAGGATGTCGCGCAGCTCCGCCTCGTCGTCGAGCGCCGCCAGCCGGACCCGGACCCAGGCGAACTGGGCCTCGTGGGCGGCGATCCAGAACTTCCCCGGCTCGGCGAGCGCCAGTTCGTCGCGCTCCTCCTTGGGACAGCGCACGGCGAGGGAGGTCTCGTCCTCGGGCAGCGTGGCGAACATCTTGCCCGCCACCCGGAACGTGGGCATGTTCCAGGCGGTCTTCTCCGTCGTGTCCGGCAGGGACAGGGCGATACGGCGTACGTCTTCGGCGTCCGGCATGTCCCGCACCGTAGCCCCTGCCACTGACACTCACCCGCCGGCGCCCACCAGGCGCTTGTAGTACAGGGTGGTGGGCCGCAGCACCCCGTCCGGGGCGGCCGCGTAGTCGGGGATGACCCCGGCCCGCGTCCAGCCGGCCCCGCGGTACAGGTGCTCGGCGGGGCTGTCCGTCTCGGTGTCCAGGTGGAGCAGGGTGAACCCGTCCGCGGCGGCGGCCTCCTCGGCCACGGCCAGGAGCCGGCGTCCGAGGCCCCGGCCGCGGGCGTCCCGGTGCACCATCAGTTTGACCAGCTCGGCGCGGTGGCGGCTGTTGGGCTTGTCCGGCAGGGCGAGGCCGACCGTGCCGACGACGCGGTCCCCGTCGTACGCGGCCCACACCGCGAGGCGTCCGTCGGCCGCGGCCGCCGCGCGCTCCGTCCACCAGGCCACGGCCCCGTCGCGGTCGAGCGGCGCGAGGAAGCCGACCGAGGCGCCGCCGGCCACCGTGTCGACCAGCAGGTCGGCCAACGCACCCACGGCGGACCGGAGTCGGTCGCCGTGCAGCCGGGTCACCCTCACGGCAGCACCACCGCCAGCACGTAGCGCGCCCCGGTGTCCCCGAGGCAGCGGAAACGCGTCGGGCCCCACACCCGCAGCCGCAGGCAGTCCCCCGCGTCCAAGCGGTGCTCGGTGGCGTCGGCGGTGACGGCGAGCGTCCCGTCCAGCACCCAGACGTGCTGCTCGAGCCCGGCCACGGGCGGCCGGTCGTAGGCGATGTCGGCGCCGGGGAGCAGCCGTCCCTCCACGAGTTCCCCGCGCAGCGCCGCGTGCGGCGGCGACACCGAGCGCCGTACGAAGCCGGAGGCGCGGTCCTCCCAGACCCGCTGGTCGGCGGCGCGCAGCACCGGCACCGGAGCGGAGGCGGCCTCGACCTCGCCGAGCAGCCGCGACATGGTGCGCCCGTACACGTGGCACAGGCGGTTCAGCAGGGCGGCGGTCGGGCTGGTCTCGCCCCGCTCGGCGCGCGACAGGGTGGACCGGCTCACGCCGCTGCGGTCGGCCAGCTCCTCCAGCGTCCAGCCCCGTTCGGCCCGCAACTCGGCCAGCCGGGCGGCGAGTCGGGCGTCGACGGCGTCGGGGTCCGGGTCGCTGTCGTCGTTGTCCGCGGGCGGGTCCGCGAGTTCCTCGGTTCTCATATCCGGGAACCTATCCCTGATATGAGACGCCCGTGTTAACGGAAGCTCTCCGCGCGTTCCGTGCCCGCCGCCTCGCCGAGCGCGTCCAGCACCGGACGGATCAGCGGGTGGTCCTCCGCGCCGCGGCGCACGGCGGCGAAGACGCGGCGGGTCGGGGCGACGCCGTCCACCGGACGCACGACGACGCCGGTGAGGTCCATGCCGCGCAGGGCCGAGCGCGGGACGAGGGCCACGCCGGCGTCTGCCGAGGCGAGGGCGACAACGGCGCGGAAGTCGTCCGAGGAGTGCTCCAGGCGGGGCTGGAAGCCGGCGTGCTCGCAGGCCAGGACGACGACGTCGTGACAGGGGTTGCCGGGGTAGGGGCCGATCCAGGTGTCCTTCGCCAGGTCGGCCAGGGGCACCTCGGCCAGGTCGGCCAGCCGGTGGCGCACCGGGACGACCGCGTCGAAGGGCTCGGCGTAGAGCGGGACGTGCGTGAGGCGCGGGTCGTCGGCCGGCGGCGCCCCGCGGTACTCGACGGCCACCGCGACGTCGACCTGCCGGTCCAGGACCATCGGCAGGCTGGCGTCGCCCTCGGCGTCCTGGACCCGGATGCGGATGCCGGGGGCGGTCCCGGCGAGGCGGGCGACCGCCGGGGCCACGACCAGGGCGATGCCGGTCGCGAAGGCGGCGACCGTGACGGTCCCGGCCTGGCCCGAGCTGTAGGCGGCCAACTCGGCCTCGGCCCGCTCCAGTTGGGCGAGGACGGCGTTGGTGTGGCTGAGCAGGATCTCCCCGGCCGGGGTGAGGCGCACGCCCTTGGCGCCACGCTCGACCAGGCGGTGGCCGGTCTCCTGCTCCAGGGCGGCGAGCTGCTGGGAGACCGCGGAGGGGGTGAGGTACAGCGCGGCGGCAGCCGCGGTCACCGTACGGTGGTCGGCCACCGCACGCAGGATGTGGAGCCGCCGCGCTTCGATCATGCGATCGATTGTCTCAAATGCCCCCGTGTGCTCCCGCTCAGCCCTCCAGCTCGGCCCGGGCCGCCACGAAGGCGTCCACCGCGCGGTTCACGTCGTCCGTGGAGTGCGCGGCCGACAGCTGGACGCGGATGCGGGCCTGGCCCTGCGGGACGACCGGGTAGGAGAACCCGATGACGTAGACGCCGCGCTCCAGCAGCAGCTCGGCCAGGCGGCCCGCCTTCGCCGCGTCGCCGATCATCACCGGGGCGATGGCGTGGTCGCCGGGGAGGACCTCGAAGCCCTCCTCGGTCATCCGGCGGCGGAAGAGGGCGGTGTTCTCCCGCAGCCGGACCCGCAGGTCGTCGGCGGACTCCAGCAGGTCGAGGACCTTCAGCGAGGCCGCCGCGATCACCGGGGCGAGGGTGTTGGAGAACAGGTACGGCCGGGAGCGCTGGCGCAGCAGGGCGACGATCTCCGCGCGGGCGGCGACGTAGCCGCCGGAGGCCCCGCCGAGCGCCTTGCCGAGGGTGCCGGTGATGATGTCGACGCGGTCCATCACGCCGTGCAGCTCGGGGGTGCCGCGGCCGCCGGGACCGACGAAGCCGACGGCGTGCGAGTCGTCGACCATGACCATGGCGTCGTACCGGTCGGCCAGGTCGCAGATCTCGCGCAGCGGCGCCACGTAGCCGTCCATGGAGAACACGCCGTCGGTGACGACCAGCTTGCGGCGGGCCCCGGCCGCCTCCTTCAGCTGCCGCTCCAGGTCCGCGAGGTCGCGGTTGGCGTAGCGGAAGCGGCGGGCCTTGGACAGCCGGATGCCGTCGATGATCGACGCGTGGTTGAGGGCGTCGGAGATCACCGCGTCCTCCGGGCCGAGGAGCGTCTCGAAGACACCGCCGTTGGCGTCGAAGCAGGAGGAGTAGAGGATCGTGTCCTCCTGGCCGAGGAAGGCCGCAAGGCGCGCCTCCAGCTCCTTGTGCACCTCCTGGGTGCCGCAGATGAAGCGCACGGAGGCCATGCCGTAGCCCCAGCGGTCCAGCGCCTCGTGGGCGGCGGCGACCACCTCGGGGTGGTCGGCCAGGCCGAGGTAGTTGTTGGCGCAGAAGTTCAGGACCTCACCGGGACGCCCGCCCGCGGTGACGTTGACGGTGGCGGACTGCGGGGTGCCGATCACCCGCTCCGGCTTGTGCAGCCCGGCGGCACGGATCTCGTCGAGGGTGGCGCGCAGGTCGTCGCGCACGGTGTCGAACATGGGGACTCCAAAGGGGTACGTCAGGGCCGGGCGAACCGGGCCACGAGAACTGGGGCCTGTCCGACAGGCCTACGCCGTCCAGTCGAGGATGATCTTGCCGCCGGTGCCGCTCGCCGCGTCGGCGAACGCCGTCTCGAAGTCGCGGTAGCCGTAGCGGCCGGTGATCACGGGGGCCAGGTCGAGGCCGCCCTCCAGCAGGACCGACATCGCGTACCAGGTCTCGAACATCTCGCGGCCGTAGATCCCCTTGAGGGTGATCATGGAGGTGACGATCCGGGCCCAGTCGACCGGGAACTCCTCCGCCGGCAGGCCCAGCATCGCGATCCGGCCGCCGTGCGTCATGTTGGCGATCATGTCGCGCAGGGCCTCGGGCCGGCCGGACATCTCCAGGCCGACGTCGAAGCCCTCGCGCAGCCCCAGGGCGCGCTGGCCGTCGGCGATCGAGGAACCGGCGACGTTCAGGGCCAGGCTGACGCCGATCTTGCGGGCCAGCTCCAGGCGCTCCTCGCTGACGTCGGTGACGACGACGTGGCGGGCGCCCGCGTGCCGGGCCACGGCGGCGGCCATCAGGCCGATCGGTCCGGCGCCGGTGATCAGCACGTCCTCGCCGACCAGCGGGAAGGACAGCGCGGTGTGCACGGCGTTGCCGAACGGGTCGAAGATCGCGGCCACGTCGAGGTCCACGGGGACGCGGTGCACCCACACGTTGGACGCGGGCAGTGCGACGTACTCGGCGAACGCGCCGTCGCGGCCGACGCCGAGGCCGACGGTGGCCCGGCACAGGTGGCGGCGCCCGGCCAGACAGTTGCGGCACTTGCCGCACACCAGGTGGCCCTCGCCGCTGACCCGGTCGCCGACGGCGATGTCGGTGACGTCCCGCCCGGTCTCCACGACCTCGCCGACGAACTCGTGCCCGACCACGAGCGGGGTGCGGATGGCCTGCTGCGCCCAGCCGTCCCAGGACCGGATGTGCAGGTCGGTGCCGCAGATGCCGGTGCGCAGCACCTTGATCAGTACGTCACCGGGGCCGATCTGCGGCTCCGGGACGTCCGCGAGCCAGAGCCCGGGCTCCGCCTTCTCCTTGACCAGCGCCTTCACGCGACGGCTCCTGTGGTGAGGTCCCGGGCGCGCGGGCAGGCCGAAGGAGCCCGCAGCCGGGGAGAGGGGTGGATTCGACGAGCAATCTGCCGTACGTCCCCCACCGCGGTCCATCGAGGTTTTCTTAAACGCCGCCACAGCTCCGCTTCACACGGTGCCACAGCTCCGCTTGACGCCGGCCAGGACCGCCGGCCGCTACAGCGGCAGCCCGTCCCGGGCGCCCGCCTCGATGCGGGCCACCAGGTCGGCCGCCGCGGCCTTGATGGTCTCCAGGCCGGGTCTCCCCCAGGCCCGCGGCGCGAGGTCCGCGGCACCGACCGTGCCCAGCACCATGCCCGTGCTGTCGGCGAGCGGTGCCCCGAGGTAGGAGCGGACGCCGTACTCGTCGACGACCGGGTTGCACGCGAAGCGCGGGAAGTCGGCCACGTCGTCCAGGACGAGCGCCCGGCGCCGTACGACGACGTGCGGGCAGTAGCCGTAGTCGCGCGGGAGGTGGCGTCCCAGCTCGGGCTTGCCCCCGCGCGCGACGTGGGGGCCGATGTGCAGTCCCGCGAAGAACTGCCCCTGTTCGCCGATGAAGTTGACCATCGCGTAGGGGGCGCCCGTGAGGTGGGCGACGCGGTCGGCGAAGGCGTCCAGGGCGGGCTCGGGGCGTCCGCCGAGGCCGAGCCGGCGCAGCCGGGCGGCGCGGGCGGGGGCCTCCTGGTCCTGCGGGGTGAGCAGCAGCCGCCCGGCCGGGCGGGGCGGGTCGTAGCTCATGTCCGGGCTCCCTCGGTGCGGTCGTACGGCATGCGCGGTTCCGGGGGCGGGAGGTCGGGGGTCACCGGCACGCGCGGGCGGGGGTCGGGAGTCACCGGCGCGCGCCGCGGGTCGGCTCGGGCACGACGGGCGCGTGGGCGATGAGGTGCCGGACGAGGGTGAGCAGCGTCTGCACGCCGGACGCGGAGATCCGGGCGTCGCAGCGCACGACGGGGATCGCCGGGTCGAGGTCGAGCGCGGCGCGCACCTCCTCGGGGCCGTAGCGGTGCGCGCCGTCAAACTCGTTGACGGCGACGACGAATCCGAGTCCGCGCTCCTCGAAGAAGTCGACGGCGGCGAAGCACTCCTCCAGGCGCCGGGTGTCGGCGAGGACGACCGCGCCGAGCGCGCCCTCGGACAACTCGTCCCACATGAACCAGAACCGCTCCTGTCCGGGCGTGCCGAACAGGTACAGCACGTGCCGGGGGTCGAGGGTGATGCGGCCGAAGTCCATGGCCACGGTCGTCTCGACCTTGTTCTCGATGCCGTCGAGGTTGTCGGTGGCCGCGCCGACCGTGGTGAGCAGCTCCTCCGTGCTGAGCGGCGCGATCTCGCTCACGGCGCCGACGAAGGTGGTCTTGCCGACGCCGAACCCGCCCGCGACCAGGATCTTCAGCGCGGTGGGGAACAGTTCGGGGTCGTCGTGGCCCGCGTGGTCAGAGCTGTCGTCGTAGTCCATCGAGCACTGCCTCCAGTAGGGCCCGGTCGGTGGGGTTGTGCTGGTACTCGGGGGGCTTGGTGGTCAGGGCGCCGCAGTCGACGAGGTCCGACAGGAGGACCTTGGTGACCACCGCCGGGAGCTTGAGGTGGGCGGCCACCTCGGCGACCGGGACCGGTGAGCGGCACAGGTCGAGGGCCTGCGCGTGCTCGGGCCCGAGGGGGCCGGGCGGGGTGGCACCGGTGGTCCGCACCTGGGACAGCAGGTCGAGGGCCACGCTGGGCCGGGTCCGGCCGTTGCTGACCGTGAACGGGCGCACCAGCCGGCCGGCCGCCTCGTCGAGCCAGGGGCCGTCCCCGGCCGCCGCCACGCTCAAGACCTCATCACCGGGGGTTCGACGGCGGGCCGGCGGGGCTCGGTGGCCAGGTAGGGGCGCACGCTCTTGACGAGCATCGCCATCTCGTAGCCGAGCACGGCCGCGTCGGCCTCCCGGCCGGCCAGCACGGCCAGGCAGGTGCCGGAGCCGGCGGTGGCGACGAACAGCAGCGTCGAGTCGAGTTCGACGACGACCTGCCGCACCTCGCCGCCGTCGCCGAAGCGGACGCCGGCGCTGCGGCCCAGGGAGTACAGCCCGGAGGCCAGGGCGGCCATGTGGTCGGCGCTGTCGGGATCGAGGCCGTGGACGGACTTCACGAGGCCGTCGCAGCTCAGCAGCACCGCGCTGGCCGTGTGCGGTACGCGCTGCACGAGGCCGCCCAACAGCCAGTCGAGGTCGGATACGTGGCCGGTCGGCGCGTCGCTCGGCATGGTGGATCGACTCCTTGGGGTCCGTGGGTCCGCGGAAGCGCTGGGGGGTGGGGTGGTCATCCGGCGGGTGCGCTCCCGTCGTGCCGGGGGGTGGGGTGGTCGGGTCCGGGCGCGGCCGGGACGCCGCGCACGCCGTACGCCTCGACGGCGGCGGCCGTGTGCGCCGGGTACGCCTCGGACAGGGGGGCGGGGGCCGGCGGCGGGGAGCCGTCCTCCAGGCCCAGCCGGGACTCGGCGAGGCCGATGCCGCGCTGGAAGGCGGCCATCAACCCGGGGTCGTGCCCGGCGGGTTCGCCGTCCTGGCGGGGCAGCGGGCCGCCGCGCAGCTGGGGCGCGATGTGCTCCTGGGCGCGGCGGCGCGGGAGTTGGGGCCGCCCCATGGTGCCGCGCACCGCGCCGGTCCGGGGGACGGACACGTGCCCGGCGGCGCCCTCGGCGGCCTGCCGGTCGTCGGCCCGCACCCCGGGCAGGGCGTGGGCGGGCGTGGGCCGGTCGCGGTGCGCGCCACGGAGGGGCAGCGGCGCCGGCCGCGTGTGCGGTTCGGCCGGGGTGGCCGGCCCGTCGTGCCCGCCGGCCGGGTCCGGCGCCGGGAGGGGGACGACGGTGGCGTGGGCGCCGGTCGTGTCGTGGACCGGGACCGGAGCCGGGGCGGGTGCGTGAGCGGGTGCGGGCGGCGCGGGTGGGGTCAGGTGGTGGGCACCGGTCGGGTCAGGTTCCCGGCGCGGCGCCGTCGACGGTACGGGCCCCTGCGCCACGGCACCTTGTGAGATGTCTCCTTGCGCCACGGCTTGTCGGGGGGCGGCACCTCGCGCCGTCGGCGCCGGCATCCCGGGCGTCGGCCCCAACAGGGCCTGGGGGACGACGAGTACGGCCTGGACGCCGCCGTAGATGTTGTTCTGCAGGCGCACCCTGATGCCGTGGCGGCGGGCGAGCTGGGAGACGACGAACAGCCCGATGCGGCCGTCGGCGAGCAGGCGGCCCACGTTGACCTGGTCGGGGTCGGCGAGCAGGGCGTTCATCCGCTGCTGTTCGTCGGCGGGGATGCCGAGGCCGCGGTCCTCGACCTCGACGGCGAGCCCGGAGGTGACGAGGTTGGCGCGCAGCAGGACTTGGGTGTGCGGGGCGGAGAACACCGTGGCGTTCTCGACGAGTTCGGCGAGCAGGTGGATGACGTCGGCGACGGCGTGCCCGCGCAGTTCGCCGTCCACCGGCGGCACCAGCTTGACCCGCGAGTACTGCTCGACCTCGGCGATGGCGGAGCGCAGCACCTCGGTCATGGACACCGGGTTGCTCCACTGGCGCCGGGAGACGGCGCCGCCGAGCACGGCGAGGTTCTCGGCGTGGCGGCGGATGCGGGTGGCCAGGTGGTCGACGTGGAAGAGCCCCTTGAGCAGGTCGGGGTCCTCGATCTCGTTCTCCAGCTCGTCGAGCAGGGAGATCTCGCGGTGCACCAGCGACTGGAGCCGGCGGGCGAGGTTGACGAACACCTCGAGCTTCTGTTCGCTCCCGGCCTGGCTGGACAGCTGGGCGGCGCGTACGACGGCGGCGACGGCCCCGTCGTGGGCGCTCGCCAGGTCGGCGGCGAGGGCGTCGAACTCGTCGCCGTCGGCGGGCGGGCGGCCGCGCGTGCCGCGCCGGGGCGGGGTGTCGCCGCGGCGCAGTGCCTCGACCAGCGCGTGGAGGTCGGCCTCGCGGCGCGCGCTGTGCCGTCGCAGGGTGGTGATGCGGTCGCCCATGGAGCGGGCGGTGCGGTCGGCGGCGACGGCCGCGATGAGGATGCCCGCGAGGCTCACACCGACCGCGCAGCCGAGCACCGCCCACAGGGTGGGGCCGCCCTGCGGGCGCCCGGCGCGCAGGGCGACCAGCACGGCGGCTCCCGCGGCGAGGGCGACCGCGACGGGCGGGAACAGGGCGAGCCGCATCAGCTGGGGCCGTATGTGTGTCTCGGCCGGCGCGGGGGCGGGGCGGGCGACCGGTCGCCCGTGCCGCCCGCCCTCGCGGCGGTCTGCGCGGGCGGCCGGTGCGCGGAGGTGAGACATCGGTGTCCTCGTACTGGTCCGTCGGGCCCGGTCCCCGCGCGTGGGGGCGCGAGCCGGGTGTGCGGCTTCGTGGTGTCGGGCCGACGGGACCGCGGAACACGGCGCCGAGTGGTCCGACGGACACTCACGGTAGTCGCGTACGCCTCATGTGCGGCGGGCAGTTGACAAAGTCCCCCGCACGGCGTCCCGCTCTGGTATGACGCCTCGAACGGGAGACCGAGCACGCTGCGGCGGCCCTGTTGCCGGGCGCGACGGGGCCGCTGTCGGGCGGGGTGGGGCCGCGCGAGGGTGCCTGCGAGGAGTCAGGACACCCACGCCCGTCACTCAGCGTATGGGGTGTGGCCTTCGCTCGGACCGGGGACCGACGGACGTTCAGCGCTCTCCGGCGAGGTCGAGTCCCTCCCGCACCTCGGACGCGGCACGCGGCGACCGCTCCGCACGGTCCCAGGAACGCACCACGGGCGCGGACACCCCGCGCCACCACGCCTCCGCGGGCACCTTCCCGGCCGGCTCGAACGGCTCGCCCGGCCGGGGCAGGGCCACCGCCTGCCCGGCGGCCTCGGCGGCGTCCTTGGTCCACTCCCCCGGCTCGGCCCACGCGTGCGGGGCGAGGTTGAACGTGCCCCAGTGGATCGGCAGCAGGACACCCGAGGGCTCGCCGCCCTGGAGGTCGAGGTGGGCGCGCAGGCCCTCCTCGGGGGTCATGTGGATGTCGGGCCAGAACTCGCTGTACGCGCCGATCTGGATCATCGTCGCGTCGAAGGTGCCGTGCGCGGCGCCGATCTCCCGGAAGCCGTCGAAGTAGCCGGTGTCGCCGCTGTGGTAGATCCGGTGTTCCGCGCCGGCGACGACCCAGGACGCCCACAGCGTGTGCTGGGTGTTGCGCAGGCCGCGGCCGCAGAAGTGGCGGGCCGGCGTCGCGGTCAGGGTGAGGCCGCCGACCTTGGTCTCCTCGTGCCAGTCCAGCTCGCGCACCCGGCCCTCGGACACGCCCCAGCGCTCCAGGTGGGCGCCGACGCCGAGCGGCACCGCGAACAGGGTGTCCGTGCCGGCCAGCGCCTTGATCGTGGGCCAGTCCAGGTGGTCGTAGTGGTCGTGGGAGATCACCACCACGTCTACCTCGCCCAGGGCGGCCAGCGGCAGCGGGACCGGGTGCAGGCGCCGGGGCCCGGCGAACGGGAACGGCGAGCAGCGCTCGCCCCAGACCGGGTCGAACAGCACGCGCTGACCGTCGATCTCCGCCAGCACGCTGGAGTGCCCCATCCAGGTCAGCCGCAGCCCGGTCGCGGGCGGCTCCGCCAGGTCCGCGACGGTGGTCGGGTGCACGGGGACCGTGCCCGAGGGCACGCGGCGGGGCCGGGTCTCCCGGTCGAAGAACACCTTGGCGAACTCGAGCGCCGAGCCCGAGGGGCGGGTGCGCGCGAGACCACCGGGGTTCTGGAAGACACCGTCTGCGAAGTGGGGGGATCTGCGGATGCGCGCCAGGCGCTCACCGCTCGGGTCCGCGCCGAAGGCCTCGGGCACCAGCGCGCGGAGCCCGGAGCTCAGGGAACGGAAACCGGCCACGGTACCTCCAGGGGAATCGCCGAGGGTTCCCATTATGGTCCGCCCCTCTGACAGCACCGGCCCGGCGCCCGCGCGGGACGGGTCCGCAGCGGACACCGCGGACCGACGCTCGGGCAATGGCCGTCGTGCGCGGTGTGCTCTGGCAGAGTCGACGCGTGTGGGGAGGGACGCACGAAGCCTGCACGCCCATCGGCCTGAAGAACCAGGACTTGTCATGAGTGACGCACGAGGCGGCCCAGGCCGCCACGCGGAGCACGGCGCCCCGGACAGTCGCATGACGTCCGCCGAGCCGCGCGCCGAGGGCGCGGGGCCCTTCACCACCCGGCTCACCTGGCAGCCGCCCGGCGGGGGCACCGCCGTGTGGGAGTCACGGCCCGCCCGGCGCCGCGGCGTCATCGCGGTCCGCCCGTCCGGCGCACCGGCCGGACGGAACGTCAGCGTCGACGATGTCACGCTCGGCCGGCTGCGCCGGCTCAACGCCCTCGCCGCGACCGCCTTCGTCCTCGGCGGCGCGCTCTTCGCGGCGGGTGCCGCCGTCGCCCAGTTCGGCTCCGGCGACGCCACCACCTGCGCCTCGATCTACTTCGCCGGCGGCCTGTTCTTCAACACCGGCGGCTACGTCTCCCTGTTGCAGGTCGTCAACGCGCCCCGCCACGAACCCGGCGGCGAGGGCCGCCTGGTCACCCGCGGCTGGCGCTGGTGGAGTTACGAGCCGGCGCGGGTCGACTGGCTGAGCACCTTCGTCCTGTTCGCCGGAACGCTGGTGTTCGCCGTCGACCTGCTGGACTCCTTCCTGCGCGGACTGAGTGTCCAGGAGGTCAACCGGCTCGTCTGGGCGCCGGACGTGATCGGCTGCCTGCTGTTCCTGATCTCCGGCCACCTCGCGTTCGTCGAGATCTGCCACCGCGCCCGGCCCTGCCTGCGCTCGCGCAGCCTCGGCTGGTGGATCACCGCCGTGAACCAGCTCGGCTCCGTCCTCTTCATGGTCTCGGCGGTCGCCGCCTACACCCGCCCGGCCACCGGCAGCCTGGTCAACGCCGACATCGCCGACTGGGGCACGCTGCTGGGCGCCGGGTGCTTCAGCGTGGCCGGCCTGCTCCAGTTGTACGAACGTCCCTGACCCGGTCGCCGACGGGCTCCAGCCGGACCACGAGCCCCTTGGACGTGGGCTGGTTGCTCATGTCGGCGACGCTGTCCAGCGGCACCAGGACGTTGGTCTCCGGGTAGTAGGCGGCGGCCGAGCCCTTGGCCGCCGGATAGGGCACGACCTCGAAGTTCTCGGCCCGGCGCTCGGTGCCGTCCTCCCAGACGCTCACCAGGTCCACCCGGTCCCCCTGGGCGAGACCGAGTGCGGACAGGTCGGCCGGGTTGACGAGGACGACGTGGCGGCTGCCGTGGATGCCGCGGTAGCGGTCGTTGTTGGTGTACGGGACGGTGTTCCACTGGTCGTGCGAGCGCAGGGTCTGCAGCAGCAGGTGCCCCTCGGGGGCCCGGGGGACCACCGGGTCGTTGCAGGTGAAGCGGGCCTTGCCGGTCTCGGTGCGGAACACGCCCTCGTTGACCGGGTTGGGCAGCTGGAAGCCTCCCGGACGGGTCACCCGGGCGTTGAAGTCGTGGAAGCCCGGCACGATCCGGGAGATGCTGTCGCGGATGGTGCCGTAGTCGCCCTCGAACTTCGCCCAGGGGATGTCCCCCACGCCGTCGACGCTCAGCCGGGCGAGCCGGCACAGGATGGCGACCTCGCTCAGCAGCATGCGCGAGGCCGGCTCCAGCCGCCCCTGGGAGGTGTGCACCTCGCTCATGGAGTTCTCGACGGTGACGAACTGCTCGCCATCGGCCTGCACGTCGCGCTCGGTGCGCCCCAGCGTCGGCAGGATCAGCGCGGTGTCGCCGCAGACGGTGTGCGAGCGGTTGAGCTTGGTGGAGATGTGGGCGGTCAGCCGGCACGAAGGCATCGCCTTCTCGGTGACGTCGCTGTCGGGCGCCGCGCGCACGAAGTTGCCGGCCAGGGCCAGGAAGACCTTGACGCGGCCCTCCAGCATCGCCTTGATCGACTTCACCGAGTCCAGGCCGTGCGGGCGCGGCGGGTCGAAGCCGAACTCCTCCTGCAGGGCGTCCAGGAAGCTGTCCGGCATCTGCTCCCAGATGCCCATGGTGCGGTCGCCCTGGACGTTGCTGTGGCCGCGCACCGGGCAGACGCCCGTGCCCGCGCGCCCCAGGTTGCCGCGCAGCATCAGGAAGTTGACGATCTCCCGGATCGTGGGCACGCCGTGCTTGTGCTGGGTGATGCCCATCGCCCAGCACACGACGACGCGTTCGCTGCCCAGCACCTCGTCGCGGACCTTCTCGATCTCCTCACGGGTCAGCCCCGTCGCCGCGCGCACGTCGTCCCAGTCGACGGTGCGGGCGTGCCGGGCGAACTCCTCGAAGCCGGAGGTGTGGGCGTCGATGAAGTCGTGGTCCAGGACGGTGCCGGGACGCGCGTCCTCCGCCTCCAGCAGCAGCCGGTTCAGGGCCTGGAACAGGGCGAGGTCCCCGCCCGGCTTGATGTGCAGGAAGCGGTCGGCGATCTGGGTGCCGCGCCCGACGACCCCGCGCGGCTTCTGCGGGTTCTTGAAGCGTCGCAGGCCCGCCTCCGGCAGCGGGTTCACCGCCACGATGCGGCCGCCGTTGCGCTTGGCCTCCTCCAGGGCCGACAGCTGCCGCGGGTGGTTGCTGCCCGGGTTCTGCCCGACCAGGAAGATCAGGTCCGCGTGGTGGAGGTCGTCGAGGCTCACGGTGCCCTTGCCGACGCCGAGCGTCTCGTTCAGGGCGAAGCCGCTGGACTCGTGGCACATGTTGCTGCAGTCGGGCAGGTTGTTGGTGCCCAGGGCGCGGGCGAAGAGCTGGAAGACGAAGGCGGCTTCGTTACTGGCCCGGCCGGAGGTGTAGAAGACCGCCTCGTCGGGCGAGTCCAGGCCCTTGAGTTCCTGCGCGAGGACGCCCAGGGCGTCGTTCCAGCCGATGGGCTCGTAGTGGTCCGACCCGGGCCGCTTGAACATCGGCTCGGTGAGCCGGCCCTGCTGGTTGAGCCACATGTCGGAACGGGCCGCCAGGTCGGACACGCTGTGCTCGCGGAAGAAGTCGGCGGTGATCCGGCGCGTGGTGGCCTCGTCGTTGATGTGCTTGGCGCCGTTCTCGCAGTACTCGTTGCGGTGGCGCCGGCCCGGGGCGGGGTCCGCCCACGCGCAGCCGGGGCAGTCGATCCCGCCCACCTGGTTCATGGTGAGCAGGTCGACGCCGGTCTTGCGCGGGGAGGTCTGCTCCAGCGAGTACTCCAGCGCGTGCACGACGGCGGGGACCCCGGCCGCCCACTTCTTCGGCGGTGTCACGGAGAGGGAGGTCTCCGGCTCCTCACCGGGCGGGTTCTGCATCGCTTGGCCTTTCTGTTGCCGTGTGCGGTACGCGGGTCAGCCGACGGGCCACTGGGCGACACGGCTCCTGGGCGGTTCCGGGGTGTCGTGCTGGACCCGGCCGTTGCGGATGGTGCCGCGCCAGGCACCGCCCTCCTGCCCGAGGCCCTCGATGAAGTGCTGGAAGCGGACCAGTTCCCCGCGCACCAGGCGGGCGGTCAGCTCCGTGACCCGGGAGGAGCGGATGAGGGCCTTCGCGGGTCCGGGCGGCCGCAGGAACATCCGGACCGTGATCGCGGTGCCGCCGGACTCCGTCGGCCGGAACTCGACCTCCCCCTCGTGGGTGGGGTGCTGCTCCAGGCCGCGCCAGGCCAGGTAGGCGTCGGGGTCTTGTTCCAGGATCTCCACCGAGAAACGGTGGCGCAGGGGGCCGTAGCCGATGGTCCACGCGGTGACGGTGGGCCGAACCTGCTCGACGCCCTGCACCACGGCCGAGAAGCGCGGGAACGTCTTGAACTGCGTCCACTGGTTGTAGGCCGTGCGGACCGGCACCGCGATCTCGACCGTCTCCTCGACGTGCCGCTCGCGCAGCGGACGGCGGCGTACGACACCGTCGCCGCCGGTGCGCCCATCGTCCTCTTCGTGCGCCATCCTTGTCCTTCTTCCGGGGGAGAGCCGGGCACCCGGCTTCCTCGTGGGTCAGGGCACCCCTTCCGGTTCCCCAATCCGGGCCTTCGAGTCACCCCGACCGCATCCGAGGGGTGGAGCGGAAAGGGCAGCCGCACGGATGCACGGGCACCGCTCCTGGACGCCGACGCCCGCCGGCCACCTCCAGCTTCACCCTGGGCCCGGCCACCCGCCACTCACCGTGAGCACGGTGGGTGGGGACGCCGAGTGCCGTCCGCTGGGCTCAAGCGCGGGGAGGTGAGCAGTCGATGCCGGAGACGGGGGCGGCCTCGGCGGGGAGGCGGTCGGACGGCGCCGGTGTGGCGGAGCCCTGGTCGGCCCGGCGCGCGATGTGGACCCGCAGCAGCCCTTCGATGCCGCGCAGCAGGGTCTCGCCGGCCGCCACCGGGTCGCCGAGGTAACCGGCGCTCATCGCGCCGTCGCGGAGCATGACGAAGTGCCGTCCGGCGTGCTCGGCCTGCGCGGGGGTGATGTCGGCGAACAGCCCCGTGACCGTCTGCAGGAACCACGCGCGGTGCTCCACGACGGCCCGGTGGACCGGGTGCCCCGGGTCGGGGAACTCCGCTGCCGCGTTGAGGAAGGCGCACCCGCGGTAACCGGGCGAACGGATCTGCTCGACCAACGACTCCCCGATGCCCCGCAGGATGGCGTCGGTCGGCACGTCCTCGGCCGTCAGGGTGGCGATCTGGCCGCGGATCGCCTGGTCGACGCTGCCGAGGTAGGCCACCGCGAGGTCTTCCTTGCTGCGGAAGTGGCGGTAGAAGGTCGCGTTGGTGACCTTCGCCTCGGCGACCAGGCGGTCCACGCCCACGGTGTGGATGCCTTCCGCGTAGAAGAGCTGCCCGGCGGTCCTCAGCAGTCGCTCCCGGGCCTCGGAGACCCGCCTGCCGGTACCTGCGCCGGCTTCCGTCCTCGTCATACGGCCATCGTAGCGGGTAGAACGCTCTCTCTTGTTTTGGAGGGGGGTGCTGTGCCAGGCTGTCGGGAGATCAAGGTAGAGAGACCGTTCTCTCTACTAGCGAAGTCCGCAGTCGTCACGTGCACCTCGCCACTGACCACCCGCCACACCCACCACTCGTCATGCGCTTCTGGAGGACCCCATGGCATCCACCGCACCCGCTCCCGCCCCGGCCCCCGCGGAGCCGGCCGGCACCACGCCCGCCCTGCGCAGGCTGTACGTCGTCCGCTTCGTCTTCGCCGTGGCATGGGCCGCGCTCCTCCTGCTCGGCGGGTCCGAACTCACCCTGGGCGTCCAACTGTTGCTGGCCCTGTACCCCGCGTTCGACGTGGCGGCGGCCGTCGTGGACGCCAGGTCGGCGCGCGCAGCCGGACCGCTCAAGGGCCTGTACGCCAACATGGCGGTGAGCGCGCTCGCCGCGGTCGGGGTCGCCGTCGCCGGCACGTCGAGCGTCGCGGACGTGCTGCGGGTCTGGGGCGCATGGGCGATCGTCTCCGGCCTCGTCCAGCTCCTGGTGGGCCTGGCGCGCCGGTCGATGGGCGGCCAGTGGGCCATGATCCTCAGCGGCGGCATCTCGGTCCTCGCGGGCGCGAGCTTCCTCCGCGGCGCGGCCCAGGACGACCCCACACTGACCGCCCTCGCGGGGTACGCCACGCTCGGCGGAATCTTCTTCCTGGTGTCAGCGGTCCGCCTGTCCCGCTCCATCCCGCGGGAGCGGTGAGCCGACAACTGCCCGCAGGGAGCGGCCGGCTGGCGCATGAGCGCGGGCCGTCACCCCAACCATCACGCGGGTCACGTGACTGAAAACCGGCGCCCCGCCTCGGCCGTGACTTGGGAATGGGCCCGGGTCACGGACGACGCCGGGCACTCGGCGGTACTGTCCTCGCACAGGTGCGGCGAGGGGAGCGGCGTGTCGGCGGAGGCCGTGGGCGCACTGGTGGCGGGTCTGGCGCCGGCGTTGAACGCGTGGTCGATGTTCTACCTGGCCCGGCAGACCGGAACGGCCACGCGACAGACCGTCGTAGCCATGGAGCAGGCCAAGGTCAGCAACGCCGTGGCGGCTGCCGCCGCGAACGACACCGTGCTGCGGTCCTTGCGCGAGGTTCACGCCATGATGCTTCAGCACGAGGGGATGCGCGCCTACTTCTACAGCGACAAGCCGCTGCCCGGGGACGGGCCCGAGCGCGACCAGGTCCTCACCCTGGGCGAGCTCCTCGCCGACGTACTCGCCAGCGGTGTGCACGTCCACGAACGCATCCCGGACAGCCAAAGCGCCGGCCCATGGGCGGACTACTGCCGACACACCATCCGCAGCAGCCCGGTACTGCGTCATCTGCTGCACGAACATCCCGCGTGGTGGCCGACCCTTCTGTCGGCACTACCGGACCAAGCCCCGAACGCCGGCCTGCGAGGCGTTCCGCCGCAGGCACCGGCGCCCTAGGGGGTGTCTTGCCGATCCGGACGACCGCCTCGCCGGGCCGGCGGCCGCGGTGCCGCCGGCCCGGCAGGCATGGGTGCGACGCGGTAGGGCATCCGGGGTGGGGCGACAGGTCGGGATGCGTCCGTCGACGTCACGGGCGGAGAAGGGGTGAGAGGTGAAGGGTTTCCGCAGCTTCATCCTGCGCGGCAACGTGGTCGACCTGGCGGTCGGCATCGTCATCGGAGCGGCGTTCACCGCCGTGGTGAACGGCTTCGTCAGCGCCTTCTTGACCCCGCTGGTGGGACTGGCCACCGGCGCCACCGGCGACATGGCCCGCAAGACCTTCACCGTGGGCGCCACCAAGTTCCCCTACGGGGCCTTCCTCAACGCGGCGATCAGCTTCCTCCTCGTCGCCAGCGCCCTGTACTTCCTCGTCGTCCTCCCCATCAACAAGCTGCACGAACGCCTCGCTCCCCACCACGACGTCCAGGCTCCCAAGCGGGACTGCCCCGAGTGCCTCAGCCCCGTCCCGGCCGAGGCCCGACGCTGCGCCTCCTGCACCGTCGCGCTGCCCGCGGTACCCGCCCAGGCCGGGGAGACGACCCAGCGGGCCGGGTGACACCACGCCCTGCCCTGCGGCGGTCGACGGTCGACGGTCGACGGCAGGCAAAGACATCGCATGGTCTAGTCCAAAGTGACGGTTGGTCTAGTCCAACTCATTGACGTGACCCCAACACCTCCCAGAGCCTGGGGCGGCTCCCTCCACCCCACCCCTCCGGGAGGCACGTCATGAGACCCCTTAGGGCCTGTCTGGGCGCGGCGGCGGCCGTCGCACTGGCCGCCGCCGGCGCGACCGCCTTCGTCGCGGGCAGCGCTTCGGGCGCGACCACCGCGCTCGCCAACCGCTGGTACGCCGCCGCCCCGTACCTGATGCCGCTGGACAACAACCCGCCGGACCCGGCCGCCATCATGGACGCGACCGGCCTGAAGGCGTTCCAACTGGCCTTCGTCCTGGCCCCCAACGGCGGCGGCTGCTCGCCGACCTGGGACGGTACGGCCCCCGTCTCCTCCGACACGGCCGTGCAGTCGGTGATCAACACGATCCGCGGCAAGGGCGGCGACGTCTCCGTCTCCATCGGCGGCTACGGCGGCACCAAGCTCGGCCAGGCCTGCTCCGACCCCGCGTCCACGGCGGCGGCCTACCAGCAGGTCATCACCAAGTACGGGCTGCACGCCATCGACTTCGACCTGGAGGAGCCGGAGTACGAGAACACCGCGGCCATCCACAACGAGATCGGCGCCGCCAAGATCCTCCAGCAGAACAACCCCGGCCTGTACGTCTCCGTGACGACGGCCGGCACCGCGGACGGCACCGGCTGGTTCGGCAAGCAGATGCTGCTGGAGGCCAAGTCCCAGGGATTCACGCCGAACAACTTCTCGATCATGCCGTTCGACGGCGGCTTCAACGGCGCGGCGAGCCAGACCAGCGCGCTGACCAACTTCAACTCGATCCTGCAGTCGACGTTCGGCTGGGACCAGGCGACCGCCTACGCCCACGAGGGCTTCTCCGGCATGAACGGCCGCAGCGACACGGGCGAGATCTTCACGCAGGCCGACTTCCAGACGGTGCTGGACTACGCCACCAGCCACCACATGGACCGGTTCACGTTCTGGTCGCTGAACCGGGACCGGCAGTGCAGTCCTCCCGACAACGGCGGCCGTACGTCCGGCACTTGCTCGAGCGTCGCCCAGAACTCCTGGGACTTCGCCGCGTACTCGGTGAAGTTCGCGGGCGCCACCCCGCCGACCACCCCTCCCACCTCGACGCCGACGCCCACGCCCACGCCGACCTCCACCTCCTGCAAGACGGCATGGAGTGCATCGGCGGTGTACACCGCGGGCAACGAGGTCTCCTACGGCAAGCACAACTGGAAGGCCAAGTGGTGGACCCAGAACGAGGTGCCCGGCGCCTCGCAGTGGGGCCCGTGGCAGGACGAGGGCGCCTGCTGAACCACGCCCGCGGGGAGGGCCCTGGACCACCGCCGTCGCACTGCCCCTGCCCCTGGCCCTGGCCGGCTCAGGAGTAGGTCATCGGGCAGCCGTTCCGCAGGCAGTACTGCGCGGCGCGCAGGTAGAACGCCACGTAGAAGGCCGCGTCCAGGTCCTCCGCCCAGGGTCCCGGCCACACCTGCGCGGCCCGTTCGGCCTCGCCCTCGAGGAACCACAGGCTCAGGGCGAGGTTCTCGCCGGCCGGTATCGCGTCCACGGGCAGTGCGATGGCAGCGGCCAACCGCTCGGCCAGGGCGAGCACCCGCGCGGCCCCGGCGACCGTCGTCTCGTCGCCGGAGTACGCGGTGCCGACGGGGAGGACGATCTCCTCCTCCAGCGCGAGGGGCACCAGCACGCTCCAGTCGAGCAGGGTCGACAGTTCTGCGTCGGTCAGGTGCGTCGTGCACAGCGCCACGAAGCCGTCCATGGACGGGCTCACCTTCTCCTCGAACCAGCCCGGCGCCTCCCGCACGGCCTCCTGCGGCTCGTAAGGGGGCAGCCCGCGCCGCTCCAACTCGGTGTCGAGCGCGGCGGCGACGTCCCCGTACCCGTCCTCCCCCGGTTGCGACCAGTCCTGCGCGGCGACACTCACCAGATAGATACCCATGACCGCAACGTACCGGCCACCACCGACAACGTCCGCGTCTCAAAGGCTCGGAGTCGGCAGGACGGTCTCCAGTGAAGCCGGGAGAGGGCAGGCGAGGTCCCACGTCCGGGCCTCCATCCGCTGCCACACCTCTGCCCAGTCCGTCGGGCACGAGAGGGAAGGCGTCGGCGCCGCGACGGCCGGCGATCCGGATTCAGTGGCCGTACCCGAAGGCCGGGGCGCCACCGGATGGCACTCCACCTCGTAGGCGCCACCGGTGCACTCGGTGTCCAACTCACCGCTGGAACAAGCGGACAGACCGAACACCAGGGCGGCCGAGACGACAACGACGGCGCCCGTGGCCCTCGCCGCACGCGGCCGGTAACGCTTGCTCGTCACGTCCGGCCCCTCGGTCCGTACGACAACAGGACGGAACGGTCATTGTGGCGCACCGGGCGAGGACCACACACCGGCGAGAACCAGCCACCGGATGCAGGGCGCAGCGAGGACCGGCCCGCCTCCCCTTAACCCGGATACGCGCCGTTCGTGCTTCCGCGCGCCCCTCCTGCCCGGAGCGCGAAGCTGCCACCATCACCCTGCTCGGCTGACGGCCACGGCGACGGGGGGGGGACGCATGACGCGGCGATGGCTGGTGACGGGGTGCTCCTCGGGGCTCGGACGGGCGCTGGCGGACGCCGCCGCGGAGGCCGGCGACCTGGTGATCGCCACGGCCCGCAGACCCGCCACCCTGAACGACCTGGTCGACCGCTACCCCGACCGGTTGTCGACGGTGGCGCTGGACGTGTGCGACGCCGACCAGTGCGAAGCGGCGGTCGCCCACGCGGTGGACCGCTTCGGCGGCGTCGACGTACTGGTGAACAACGCCGGATCGGGACTGTTCGGCGCGGTCGAGGAAGTATCCGACGACGAACTACGCGAGCAACTCGAAGTACTGACGGTCGCACCATGGCGACTCACCCGCCTGACGCTCCCCCTGATGCGCCGTCAGGGCTACGGCCACATCGTCAACGTCTCCTCGATCGCCGGCCGCATAGGACTGCCGGGCCTCTCCGCCTACGTGGCGGGCAAGTACGCACTGGAGGGCATGAGCCAGGCCCTCGCGGCGGAGGTCGCCCCCTTCGGCATCCGGGTGCACGCGGTCGAGCCCGGCGGCTTCGCCACCCGCTACGGCACCTCACTGACCGAGGCCGCCCACCGCATCCCGGCCTACGCGCAAAGCACCGGAGACGTCGAGGCGGGCCTACGCGGCATGTCCACCAACCCCGACCTGACCCACCCCGAAGTCTTTGCCCACCACGTCCTACGCCTGGTGGCGTCACCCACGGCCCCCTTGCGCGTACCGATCGGCGCGGACGCCTACACCTTCCTGGAAGCGGCCGAGGCCGCGGGCACCGCCGAACTGGCGGCAGCACAGGCCTTCATCGAGGACTCGGCCGAGCGCCCAGCGACATATACGGCACCCGTGACACCCACCGCGTGACAACGGCGGGCGCGGTGAACCCGGCGCCCGCCTCCTCCGTGTCAACACGGGCCTTCACCCTGCCGACGGCCGCGATCATCGGCGAAGTCGCCGCGCGATGCCGGACCCCACGCCCCTGCCCAGCGAGTACCGACCGCGGGGCTGACACCTGCTCATGTCACAGCGCTGTAGCGGTAGAGCCGACCGTGGTCGCGCCACCCCTGCATCTTGCCGTCGGTTCCGCGCACGAAGTCGGAGCGCGTGCCGACCGGCCGGCTCTCGTCATCCAGACGACACAGTTACAAGAAGCCGGACCACCGGTCGTCACTCCGACACACTGAGCACGGCTCTGGCCGCGCACCACTCCATGGGCCGGCAAGCCGCAAGTACTCAGCTGGAGCGTAGCGATGCGCCGTAGTCGTCGCTTTGGCGGAGCACGGTGACGGGGGCCGCAGCTGCCGGCCACACCTGGAAGGGGCGGTCTCGTGCAGGGTGACGGTGACCTCCACGTCGCCGGTGTGGATGCCGGTGCGGATGTACGCGGCGCCGTCCGCGACCTCGACGAGCCCCGTTGTGCTCGCATGCCAGATCCGCGGCGACGGGTCCCTCCTAATCGCTGATCTTGAACTGGTGGTAGTGGACTGGGACTTGCCTATTGCCCCGTTCGACCTCGCCGCTCATGCGCATCCCTTCGTCGGAGTTCCTGCTACTTGACCCACGCCACGTAGCGATTCTTCTTGATGATGCGGTTGCGGACGTAGAAGTCGGCCAGCGCGAGAGTGGCCGGATAAGCGACGCTGTGTAGGGTGACGCCGTGGCGAGGGTCCGGTTGAGCGTGGCCGAGCGGCGTGGGGAGTTGCTGCGGGCGGCCATCGAGCAGATCGAGCAGCGGGGTGCGGCGGCGGTCAGGATCGCCGACGTGGCCTCGGCGCTCGGCGTGAGCAACGCGCTGGTGCTCTACCACTTCTCGACCAAGGAGAAGCTGGTCGCCGCCGCGTTCGCCCAGGCCGCCGAGGACGACCTCGCCCATCTGCGCGGGCTGCTCGGGCGTCGTACGACGGCCCTGCGGCGGCTGCGGGCGGCGGTGCGCTGGTACGCGCCCACGGGCCCGGCCAAGGGCTGGCGGCTGTGGATCGAGGGGTGGGCGGTGTCGTTGCGCGAGCCCGCGCTGCGCGAGGTGGCCCAGGACCTGGACCGGGCGTGGAAGGCGGCTCTCGCCGAGGTGGTCGCCGAGGGCGTCGCGGCGGGCGAGTTCACCTGCCCCGACCCGGCCGCCACCGCGCTGCGGCTCACGGCGCTGCTCGACGGCCTCGCCGTCCAGCTGACGTCCTACGGCGGCGCGGTGTCACGCACCCGTGCGCAGGAGTGGGTCGAGGAGGCGCTGGCCCGCGAACTCGGCCTGGCCGCAACGGCGTCGGGCAGCCGGGAGGGCTGAGCAGCCCGGACGCGTGGCACTCCCGGCGGAAGCTGCCCAGGACGCGTGGCACTCCCCGGCGGGAGCTGCCCGTGACGCGTGGCGCTCAGAAGCGCATCGGCGGCGTCGCCGGCGGGAGCGACCCGGAACGCGTGGCACTCCCCCGGCGGAGAGGGCCACACGTCCGCGAGCCGTACCCTGCGGCCTTCAGGCCACCGTCGCGATCCGCACCCTGATGTCGTCCGGCGACAGCGCTCCCTTGGCGGTCACGTGGTCGCCCGAGGACTCGCCGCGCAGCCTGCGCCCGATCCACGGCACCAGGTACTCGCGCGCCCAGTGCACGTCGTCTCGGCGGACCTCGAAGGTGCCGCGGGGCGGCAGCGGCGGCCAGGGCTGTTCCGGGTCGGCCGGCACCGGGAGGCCGAGGGCCTGTCCGGCGCGCAGCGCCACGCGCGTGTGCCCCTCCGGGGACAGGTGCAGCCGGTCGTGGTCCCAGGCCCGGCGGTCGCGCACCGACCTCAGCGACCACAGGTCGAGCACCGGACAGCCGTAGCGGTCGGCGACGGCGCGCACGTGTCCGTTGTAAGTGGCGATCTTGCCGCGCAGGTGCCGGAGCACCGGGACGCCACGGGTGTCGAAGCCGGTGGTCACCAGGACGGTGCCGGCCACGGCGGTCAGGGCCGCGATCGCGCGCTCGAACCGCTCGGCGACCTCGTCGGGGTCGGTGCCCGGGCGGATGATGTCGTTGCCGCCCGCGCAGAACGACACCAGGTCGGGCGCGAGACGGACCGCCTGCGGGACCTGGTCGGCCACGATCTGGTCGAGCAGCTTCCCGCGCACGGCGAGGTTGGTGTAGGTGAAGTCGCCCTCGGGCCGCCGGTCGGCGAGGAGCACCGCGAGCCGGTCGGCCCAGCCGACGAACGCACCGTCGGGTCCGGGGTCGCCGACGCCCTCGGTGAAGCTGTCGCCCACCGCCACGTACGACCCGATCACTGATCTGCTGTCACTCTTCGAATCGTCTGCCACGTCAGGTGATGATCCTCCTTCGAATGTGACCTACGCGACCGTAAGCGGGGGTTGACGGGCGGTGAGATAAGACACCCCTAAAGAGTTTGCCAACCGGGGAATAAGCGACCCGGACGGAAAGCTGCGTTTCCTGACGTGGATACACCGAAGGCCGGACCCAGGGGATGGGGCCCGGCCTTCGGTGGCGTGGGGGTGGTGCGACCCGGCGGGTCAGCCGACGGTGACGCCGTGGGCGCGCAGGTAGGCGACCGGGTCCACGTCGGAGCCGTAGTCCGGCGTGGTGCGGATCTCGAAGTGCAGGTGCGGGCCGGTCACGTTGCCGGTGGCACCGGACAGGCCGACCTGCTGGCCCTCGGTCACGGTCTGGCCGGCCGAGACGGAGAGCTGCGAGAGGTGGGCGTACTGGGCGTAGTAGCCGTCGTTCAGCTTGATGACGACCTGGTTGCCGTACGCGCCGCCCCAGCCGGCGGAGACGACGGTGCCCGCGGCGACGGCCTTGAGGGACGTGCCGGTCGGGACGACGAAGTCGACACCGGTGTGGTAGCCGCTGGACCACATGCTGCCGGCCGTGTGGTAGGCGGTACCGACGGTGCCGCCGGCGACCGGGAGCGTGTAGCCGGAGGAGCTGCCGGTGGTGTCGGCGGCCTGGGTGGCCGTCTTCTGCTCGGCCGGCTTCTCGGCGGGGGCCGAGGACTTGGCCGAGGACTTCGGGGCGGAGGACTTCGGGGCGGAGCCCTTCGACCCGGTCGAGGAGCCGGTCGCGGCCTTCTTGCCGAGCGACAGCTTCAGACCCGGGTGGATCAGCGACGGGTTGTCGCCGATGGCCTCGCGGTTGTCCTGGTACAGCTTCTGCCAGCCGCCGGAGACGTGCTGCTCGGCGGCGATCTTCGACAGGTAGTCGCCGGACCGGACCGTGTAGGTCGTGCGGGCGGCGGACTTCTGGTGCGCGTCGGCCTGCTGCGGCGCGGCGGAGACCGACTGCGCGGCCGACTGGGCCGGAGCGGCGTGGGCGCCGGTGGCCCCCATCAGCGGGAGGGCGAGCGCGGCGCCGCCGGTTCCGGCGACGGCGAGGGAACGGGTGAAACGCTGCATCTTGGGACGGCGGTGCTTACCCTTCGCGGGCATGGCGAATTCCTCTCCGGCGCCTACGAGGTGAGCTGTCGGGTGCGGACTGGAGATGTCCGGCCGTGTGCGGGCACACGGCTTTACCCCGAGCCGTTCCGGGAACCGGAACAGGCGTCGTACCTGTGGGTCCCCCGCTCCTGCCGTGCACGGGTGGGTGTGCGGGCCCCGGACGGCGGCAGGATTAGGCGTCCGTCCGGATTGGTCTGGAACGTAAGCGACCCGGACGCACCGAAACAAGCGGTGGTTGCACGGACCGGGCTTTTCCCTTGATCCCTTTCCGGAATTCCCCGTCACCCAGCGTCGACGGAAAGACCATTTCCCCCGTCAATTCCCGCGCGAACTCCCGGCATTACGTGAACATGACGGACGACGCACCGTCACGGATATGACGATGCTCACGCGGCTCCGCCCCAGCACTCCGCATTTCCCAGCGAGTTGGAAGGAAGCCCGCCAATTCGGACAGAAGGACTAGATACGGCGTAGCCGTATAACCGTCGCATCCAGATCGCCGCGGAGCCCGGTCCGCACGCCGTGGTGCAGCAGCAGCGCACCCCGGTGCACTTCGCCCGTTTCGCGGCATTCGTACGACGCGCTCGGGTCGAGTCCGCGCAGCCGGACCGCCGGTACCGGCTCGCCGTACCGCTGGGCCTCCAGCCAGGCGAGCACCACCGTCTCGTCGCCACGGACGTACTGCACGGCGCTCGGGCCGCCCTGCGCGAGGCCCGGGGGCCGCAGCCGGTAGAGGTCGCCGTGCTGCACCACGGGCCGGATCTCCTTGTAGAGGGCGACCCATCCGGCGGCCTCGGCCAGCTCCTCCTCGCTCCACCCGGTGAGGTCGCCACCGACCCCGAGCACCCCGGCCATGGCGCTCACGAAGCGGAAGCGCAGGGAGCTGACCCGGCCGTTGAGCTGGGTGTTCGGGCTGTCGGTGACCCATGCGGCCATGACCCGCGCCGGGTGGAGCTGGCTGAAGCCGTGCTGGATGGCGAGCCGGTCCAGCGGGTCGGTGTTGTCGGAGGTCCACACCTGGTCCGTACGGCTCAGGATCCCCAGGTCGATGCGCCCGCCGCCGCCCGAGCAGGACTCGAAGGCCACGTGCGGGTGGGCCGCGCGCAGCCGGTCCAGCAGGGCGTACAGCGCGTGGACGTGGTCCACCCACAGGCGCTGCGGGTACGGGTCGCCGGGCCAGCCGGCGTCGGTGAAGCAGCGGTTGAAGTCCCACTTGACGTAGTCGATCGGGGCGCCGGACAGCAGCGCGTCGAGCCGCTGCCAGAGGTACTCCTGGACGTCCTCGCGGGCCAGGTTGAGCACCAGCTGGTTGCGCAGCTCCGTGCGCCTGCGTCCCGGCTGGTACTGCACCCAGTCGGGGTGCGCCCGGTACAGGTCGCTGTCCGGGTTGACCATCTCGGGTTCGACCCAGATGCCGAACCGCATCCCGAGTTCGTGCACCCGGTCGGCGAGCGGCGTGAGACCGGAGGGGAAGCGGTCGGGGTTGGGCGTCCAGTCGCCGAGCCCGGCCCGGTCGCTGGTGCGCGCCCCGAACCAGCCGTCGTCCACCACGAACAGCTCCACGCCCATCGCGGCGGCCCGGCGGGCCAGGGCGAGCTGCTGCTCCTCGGAGATGTCGAAGGTGGTGGCCTCCCAGGAGTTGAACAGCACGGGCCGGTCCCGGTCGGCGTCGGGGACGACGTACGCGCGCTGGTACGCGTGCCAGGCGCGGCTCGCGCCGCCGTGGCCGGCGTCGGTCCACAGGCCGGCGAACACGGGCGTGGTGAAGCTCTCGCCGGGCGCGAGGCGCAGCAGGCCGGAGTCGTCGTGCCCGGCGCCGCCGGTGATCTGCACGCGCGCGTCGGGCAGTTGGGCGACGGCGATCCGCCAGGAGCCCGACCAGCCGAGCGCGCAGCCGTACACCTCGCCGCTCTCCTCGGTGGCGTCGGTGTCCAGCGCGACCCACGGCAGGTGCTGGTGACCGGTGTGGCCGCGGCGGCTGCCGATGACCTTCTCGCCGTAGGTGAGCGGGGAGCGCACCAGCCGGGACTCGGCGGCCCACCGGCCGTGCAGCTGGGAGAGCCGCCAGTCCTCGCGGTGCGGCAGGGTCCAGGTGGCGGAGTCGGCGCGCAGCAGCTCCAGGGGCGTCGCGCCGTCGTTGGCGAGGGTCGTCCAGCGCTCCACGACGTCGCCGCGCATGCGGTAGTGCAGCGTCACGGCCAGTCCGGCGTCACGGAAGCGCAGCCGCAGCTCGCCGTCACCACTGTGGCCCTCACCGTCGCCGTCGTCCACGACGGTGTGGCCCTCGAAGCGCCACTCCGTGCCGCGGCGTTCCTCGTCGCGCACGGACAGGGCGGGCCGCACGAAGCGCGGACCGCCCTCCACCGGGTACTCCTCGCGGCCGTCGAGGGGGGACTCGAAGGGCCAGTACGACGGCGGCGGCGCGGCGGCCAGGGCCTCGGCGTCGGCCGGGACGATGCGCGGGCCCCAGTGCAGGTGCACGAGCACGTCGTCCTCCGCGACGTGGAGCGCGTAGCTGCTCGTGGGCCCCGACAGGAGCCAGGTACGGCCGGTGGCGACGGTCTCGGGCATCAAACCCCCACTGAATCCAACAGGCACGATCAAGTTCCGACATCATCAGGGGTGACGGGCCGCCCGGCAATGCCCGGGGAGCCTTCTTGTCGCAGGTTGGACGGACCGTTGCCCGAGGTATCCATGTCGTAGGGTCGGGGGACGTCCCGCCGACCACACCACGAGCCGCGTGGGCGGAGACCGACCGGGAGGGAGCCCCCGTGACGCAGCAGATACCGTCGACCGAGCCCGAACTGGCCGGCGTGCGCAACTTCCGTGACGTCGGCGGCCTGCCGACCGTGGACGGCCGGCGGGTGCGCCCGGGCGTGCTGTTCCGCAGCGGCCACCTCGCGCACGCGACCGCCGAGGACGCCGTGTTCCTGTCCTCCCTGGGGCTGCACACGATCTTCGACTTCCGCAACGCGGCCGACCAGAAGCTGGAGGGCCCGGACGTCGAGCTGCCGGGCGTGTGCAATGTGAACCTGCCGCTGTCCGACCCGGCGGACGGCGCGGAGTTCTGGAAGATGGTCCGCGACGGCGACATCGAGCAGCTGCGCGTCCTGCTCGGGGACGGCAGGGCAGCGGGCCGGATGATCGCCTCGTACCGTTCGATCATCCGGCAGCGCACTGCCGAGCACGCGCGCGTGCTGCACGCGCTGGCGGACGACAGCGTCCCGGCCCTGATGCACTGCGCGGCGGGCAAGGACCGCGCCGGGCTGTCCGTCGCGGTGACGCTGCTCGCGCTCGACGTGGAGCGCGACGCCATCCTCGCCGACTACCTGGAGTCCAACGCCAAGCACCGGCGCTACCGGGTGCGGCGCAGCAGCGGCGACGGCTCCGCCTACTCCCCCGAGGTGATGGAGCTGCTCAGCCCCTTGTTCGACGCCCGCGCCGAGTACCTCATGGCGGCGTTCGAAACGATCGAGGAGACCTGGGGCGGGGTGGACGCCTACCTGGAACAGGGGCTCGGGATCACTCCGCAGACCCGCGAGCGGCTGCGGGAGCGGCTGCTCGACTGAGCCGGCGCTCCCGGTGGCGCGCGCGTGGGTGCCCTACTGCTTGGCGCCCACCTCGAACAGCAGCCAGATGAAGGCGGCGAGGACGTGCCCCACCGCGATGTAGATGATCAGCCGGATCCACAGGGCGCGGGGGAACCGCTCCTCGCGGCTGTCCTGGCGTTCGGTCATGGCGTCTCTCCGGGGGTGGGGCCCAGGCACAGCGTGGCCGTGGGGCTCTGCAGCAGGGTGTGGACGAAGAGCAGGTCGACCCCGTCGGGGTCCTCGGCGGCGAGGCGGTGCGGGGTGAGCGAGTCGAAGTGCGCCCCGTCCCCCGGCCCGAGCAGGTGGGCGCTGTCACCCAGGCGCAGGCGCAGCCGCCCGCGCAGGACGTGCAGCCACTCCTCCCCCGGGTGCACGCGCACGATGTCGCCCTGGGAGCCGTACGGGACGTGCACGCGCAGGGCCTGCATCCCGCGCCCGGCCGCACCGGCCTGCCAGTACGTCCAGCCGCCCGCCCGGGTCGGCTCCATGTCGCCGGCCCGCACGACGGCGTCCCGGTCGGCGACCGACTCGCCGAGGAGTTCCGCGACCGTCGTACCGTAGATGCGGGCGAGCGCGAGCAGCATCGGCAGGGACGGCTGGCGCTGTCCGGTCTCCAGCCGGGACAGGTGGGCGGGCGACAGCCCGGCGGAGCGGGCCGCGGCCTCCAGGGTGAGGCCCGCGCGGCGGCGCAGGGCCCGCAGCTGCGGGGCCACGGCCGTCAGGTCGTCCGCGCCGGAGGGGGACTCGGGCGTACTCATACGTCCATTCAGCCCACTTCTTGCCTCTGGGGCAAATTTTTTGCCCCAGAGGCAAGAACTGGACCGGATGGTCAGCGGTGCGCCACCGCCTGCTTGATCAGGGTCCGGCCGAAGTCCCACATCAGCCCGCCCCCGGTGTGGGCGTCGTCCATGACGTCGGTGAAGGCCTCGACGAAGCGGTCGACGTCCTGGTCCGTGACGACCAGCGGCGGGATCAGCTTGATCACCTCCAGGTGGTCGCCGGAGACCTGGGTGAGGATCCGGTGGCGCTGGAGCAGCGGCACCACGACCATCTGCGCGAACAGGCCCTTGCGGGCCGCCTGGAGCATCGCCCAGCGGCTGCGCAGCTTCAGCGAGGTGGGCCGGCCGAACTCGATGCCGATCATCAGGCCCCGCCCGCGCACGTCGGCCAGCAGCTCGTACCTCTCCGTCAGCGCGGCGAGCCGCCCCTTCAGCCGCTCGCCCACCGCACGCGCGTGCGCGACGACCTGCTCGTTCTCCATGACGGTCAGTACGGCCAGCCCCGCCGCCATGGCCTGCGCGTTGGAGCCGAAGCTCGCCGAGTGGACCAGCACCCGGTCCATGGACGAGTAGACCTTCTTGAAGATCCAGTCCCGGCCCAGCGTGGCGCCGACGGGCACGTACCCGCCGGACAGGGCCTTGGCCACGCACACCAGGTCCGGCTCGACGCCCTCCTCGTGCTGGTAGGCGTAGAAGTCGCCGGTGCGGCCCAGGCCGGTCTGCACCTCGTCGGCGATCAGCAGCGCCTTGTGCCGGTGCAGCAGCTCCTGCGCGGCGCGCAGGTAGCCGGGCGGGGCCTCGTGGACGCCCTTGCCCTGGATCGGCTCGACGATCAGGGCGGCCACGTCACCCTTGCGCAGCTCGCGCGCGAGGGCGTCGAGGTCGCCGAGCGGTACGGCGGTGTCGGGCAGCAGCGGCGCGAAGCCGTCGCGGAAGCCGGACTCGCCGTTGACCGACAGCGAGCCCGTGGTCAGGCCGTGGAAGGCGTGCTCGCAGTAGAGCACGCGCGGCCTGCCGGTGGCGTAGCGGGCGAACTTCAGCGCGGTCTCGACCGCCTCCGTGCCGCTGTTGCCGAAGAACACGCGGTCCAGGTGCGGGCTGTGCGCCAGCAGCTTCTCGGCGAGCAGGCCGGGCAGCGGCTGGCAGTCGAACCGGGTGAGGTCGGCGAGGCCCAGGTCGAGGACGTCGTGCAGCGCCTTGCGGACGACGGGGTGGTGGCGGCCGAGGCCCATCACACCGAAGCCGGCGAGCATGTCGAGGTAATCGTGGCCCTCGGCGTCGAAGAAGTGGGCGCCCTCGGCGCGCTCGTAGACCTTGTCGAAGCCGATGGTGCGCAGCATGCGCGGCAGTTGCGGATTGAGGTACTTGCTGTGCAGTTCGTAGCGTTCGGCTCCGCGGTCGGCCAGCAGCGCGCCGAGGTCGAAGTCCCCGGGGGTCGCCGACGGCGACGAGGGGGACGGGGACGCGGATTCCGCGGTGGTCATGCGTGGGTCTCCTTGGAGGGCTTCGCGTCGGCGGGGGGCTGCTGCGCCGGGGGGTGTGCGAGCGGGGCGGGGGTCGCGGGCGGGCCGTCGGCGGCCTCGGCGCCGTCGGTCCCGTCGGCCCGCAGGGCGAGGCTCGCGCTGATCCGGCCGGCGATCTCGACCGGGGTGAGTCCGATGTCGGCCAGCACCTCGCCGCGCTTGGCGTGGGCGAGGAACTGCTCGGGGATGCCGAACCGCCGTACGGGGACGTCGACCTCGGCGTCGCCGAGGGCCAGCGCCACCGCCGAGCCCACGCCGGCCGCACGGCTGTTGTCCTCCACGACGGCCACCAGGCGGTGTTCGGCGGCGAGGTGGGGCAGGGCCGGGTCGACGGGCTTGACCCAGCGCGGGTCGACGACGGTGCAGCCGGTGCCCCGGCCCTGGAGCAGGTCGGCGGCCTGCAGGCAGACCGGCGCCATCACGCCGACCGCGACCAGCAGCACCTCGGGCCGCTCGGCGCGGTGCAGCACGTCCAGGCCGCCGACCCGGTCCACGGCCGGGACCGGGGGGCCCACCGACTCCTTGGGGAAGCGCACCAGCGTCGGCGCGTCGTCCACGGCGACGGCCTCCCGCAGCTGGAGCCGCAGCTGGTCGGCGTCGCGCGGCGCGGCAATCCGCAGGCCCGGCACCACCTGGAGCACGGACATGTCCCACATGCCGTTGTGGGAGGGCCCGTCGACGCCGGTGACCCCGGCCCGGTCGAGGACGAAGGTCACGCCGCACTTGTGCAGCGCCACGTCCATCAGCAGCTGGTCGAAGGCACGGTTGAGGAAGGTGGCGTACACCGCGACGACGGGGTGCAGCCCGCCGGTGGCCAGGCCGGCCGCGCTGACGGCCGCGTGCTGCTCGGCGATGCCCACGTCCCACACCCGGTCGGGGAACCGCTCGGCGAAGGCACCGAGGCCGACGGGGTGCAGCATGGCGGCGGTGAGGGCGACCACGTCGTCCCGCTCCTCGCCGATGCGCACGATCTCCTCGCCGAACACCGACGTCCAGGACGGTCCGGTGGCCGGGGTGAGCGGCTCGCAGGTGCGCGGGTCCATCACGCCGACGGTGTGGAAGTGGTCCTCCTCGTGGGCGAGGGCGGGCTCGTAGCCGCGGCCCTTCTCGGTGAGGCAGTGGACCAGCACGGGGCCGTGGAAGCGCTTGGCGCGGCGCAGCGCCGACTCCAGCGCCCCGATGTCGTGCCCGTCGATGGGCCCCACGTACTTCAGGCCCAGGTCCTCGAACATGCCCTGCGGTGCGAAGGCGTCCTTGAAGCCCTTCTTCGCGCCGTGCAGGGACTCGTAGACCGTGGCGCCGACGACCGGGGTGCGCAGCAGGACGCCCTTGCCCCAGGCGAGCACCTTCTCGTAGCCGTCGGTGGTGCGCAGGGTCGCCAGGTGGTTGGCGAGGCCGCCGATGGTGGGCGCGTAGGAGCGCTCGTTGTCGTTGACGACGATGACCAGCGGCCGGTCCCGGGCCGCCGCGATGTTGTTGAGCGCCTCCCAGGCCATGCCGCCGGTCAGCGCGCCGTCGCCGGTGACCGCGACGACGTGCCCCTCCTCGCCCCGCACCTGGCGGGCCTTGGCGAGGCCGTCGGCCCAGCCGAGGACGGTGGAGGCGTGGCTGTTCTCGATGACGTCGTGCTCGGACTCCTCGCGGGAGGGGTAGCCGGACAGGCCGCCCTTGCCGCGCAGCTTGGAGAAGTCCTGACGTCCCGTCACCAGCTTGTGCACGTAGCTCTGGTGGCCGGTGTCCCACAGGATGCGGTCGGCCGGCGACTCGAAGACCCGGTGCAGCGCGAGGGTCAGCTCCACCACCCCCAGGTTGGGCCCGAGGTGTCCCCCGGTCCTGGCCACCGCCTGGACGAGGAACTCCCTGATCTCCGTGGACAGTTCACGCAGTTCCGCGTCGGACAGCGCCTTCAGGTCGCGTGGTTGCCGGATGCTCTCCAGAATCGTCACGCTCGGGCCCCCTTCGGTCCGTGCTGTTCAGCTCACGGTGACGGCCGGCTCCCCCGGGGCGACGCCGTCCTGTTCCCCCTGCTCGGCGATGCGCATCGCCTCGCCGAGCAGGGTCTCGACGATCCTCGACTCGGGCACGGTGGCGATGACCTCGCCCTTGACGAAGATCCGCCCCTTGGCCCCGCCCCCGACCGCCACCGGCCCGACGTGGATGCGCCGCGACACGCGCCGCGCGGCGATCGGCCGGGCCGGTACCTCGGGGACGCCGAGGGGGACGGCGGTCACGGCCTCACTCCCGGTTCCCGGAGACCGTCTCGCGCATGGCCCTCAGCGACTCCTTGAGTGAGCCCATGGTGGCGAGGACGGCGGTGGGCTCGTAGCCGCAGTGCGCCATGCAGTTGGCGCAGCGCGGGTCCTTGCCGCGGCCGTACTTGTCCCAGTCGGTCTTCTCGATCAGCTCGCGGTACGTCGGCACGTAGCCGTCGCTCATCAGGTAGCAGGGGCGCTGCCAGCCGAAGAGGGAGTAGTTGGGGATCGCCCAGGCGGTGCAGGGGAAGTCGACCTTGCCCTCGAGGAAGTCGAGGAACAGCGGGGAGTGGTTGAGCCGCCAGCGGCGCCGGTTGCCGCCGGAGAAGGCCTTCTTGAACAGCTCGCGGGTCTGCTCCACGCCCAGGAAGTGCTCCTGGTCGGGCGCCTTCTCGTAGGCGTAGGCGGGCGAGATCATCATCTCGTCGACCTGGAGGTCGTCGTTGAGGAAGTTCAGCACCTCGATGATGGTCTGCGGGGTGTCCGTGTTGAAGAAGGTCGAGTTGGTGGTCACCCGGAAGCCGCGCCGCTTGGCCTCCTTGATGGCCGCCACGGCCTCGTCGAACACGCCCTCCTTGGCCACCGACTCGTCGTGCCGCTCGCGCAGCCCGTCGATGTGCACGGCGAAGGCGAAGTACGGCGAGGGCGTGAACTTGTCCATCTTCTTGCGCAGCAGCATGGCGTTGGTGCACAGGAAGACGTACTTCTTCTTCGCCACCAGCTGGCGCACGATCTCATCGATCTGAGGGTGCATCAGGGGCTCGCCGCCGGCGATGGACACCATCGGCGCACCCGACTCCAGCACCGCCCCCACGGCCTGGGCGACCGGCATGCGCTGCTTGAGCACCCCGGCGGGGTGCTGGATCTTGCCGCAGCCCTCGCACTTGAGGTTGCAGGCGAAGAGCGGCTCGAGCTCCACGATCAGCGGGAACTTGTCGCGCTTGCGGAGCTTCTGTTCGGCAAGGTATGTAGCGACCTTGATGGACTGGCGCAGCGGCATGGCCATCGGGCTCACCTCCGGGGGAGCAGCACATTACGGTGCCATTCGAAAAAAGTAGGAAGCACGGATCGAAGGACGCGGAAAGCCGATATTCCACCGCGTACCGTGCCGATCCGGACGAGTTCATGTTCTGGAGCGTCCACGACCACACGGACGGCCGCAACCGGGCGCCCGCCGGCGCGCACGGCGGTCAGCAGCGTGGCCGCGGACTCCATGTCCACCGCGATGGCGCCGGTGGCCCGCAGCGCGGACCGCTCGGGACCGCGCACCACGTGGTCGGAGCCGGTCAGCGGGCCGGTGTGGACGGTGCGGCCGGGCAGGGTGCGCCCGAGTTCCTTGACGAGCAGCTCGGTGGCGACGCACGGGACGGTCCCGCGCGGGTCACGGGTCTCCTCGGCGACCACCAGGTCGCCGGGGTGCATGCCGGGGGCGAGGCCCGCGCAGAAGCCGGTGGCGAGCACCGCCGCCCCCTGGAGCGCCGGGTCGGCGAGGACCCGGGTGACGGACCGCTCGGCCGCCTTCGGCCCCATGCCGGTGCGCAGGACCGTGACGGGCCCGCCCGCCCCGTCGCGGTCGCCGGTGCGCAGGGCGAGGTGCTCGATGCCGAGCGCGCAGGCGACCAGCAGCGGCGGGACCGGGGCGGGCAGCGCTCCCATCAGCCGGCCTCGGCCTCTGCGACGGACGTGGCGGCCGCCGCCGGTTGCTGAGCGGTCCTCGGCTTGACGGCCTGGTTGGCGAACGGCTCGCCATGGACGTACCGGCCGAGCGCGGTGAGCGGGAAGACCTGACGGTAGAGGTGGTAGTTGATGGAGAAGTCCCAGGGGAAGCCGGTGCCGGTGAAGTACGGCTCGTCCCAGCTGCCGTCCTCCCGCTGGGTGCGCGCCAGCCACGCGACGCCGCGCTCGACGGCCCGGGACTCCCGCTCCCCCGCCGCCAGCAGCGCGAGCAGGGCCCACGCGGTCTGCGAGGCGGTGGAGGCGCCCCGGCCGCTCCACCGGCCCGGGTCCTGGTAGGAGCGCAGGTCCTCGCCCCAGCCGCCGTCGTCGTTCTGCACCCGCTCCAGCCAGGTCACCGCGCGCCGGATCGCCGGGTGGTCGGTGGGCAGTCCTGCCGCGGTCAGCGCGGGCACCACCGAGCCGGTGCCGTAGATGTAGTTGACGCCCCAGCGCCCGAACCACGAGCCCTCGGGCTCCTGTTCGGCGAGCAGCCACTCGATGCCGCGCCGGGTGCGCGGGTCGTGGGCGTAGCCCTCCACGGCGAGCATCTCCACGACGTGCGCGGTGACGTCGGCCGAGGGCGGGTCGATGACCTCGCCGAAGTCGCAGAACGGCAGCCGGTTGGGGAACGGGCTGGTGTTGTCGACGTCGAACGCGCCCCACGCGCCGTTCCTGGACTGCATGCCGAGGTTCCAGCGGACCCCGCGCGCGATGGCGTTCTCCACGCGCTCCGGGTCGTGGTGGCGCACCCGGCGCAGCGCCAGGACCACCTCGGCGGTGTCGTCCATGTCCGGGTAGTTGTCGTTGTGGAACTCGAACGCCCAGCCGCCCGGCGGGAGTTCGGGCCGGCGCACGGACCAGTCGCCGGGCCGGACGACCTGCTCGCCGAGCATCCAGTCGGCGGCCTTGACCAGTTGCGGGTGATCGGCGGGCAGGCCGGCGTCGGCGAGCGCGATGGTGGCCAGGCAGGTGTCCCACACCGGCGACTGGCACGCCTCGATCATCCGGGCGCCGTCCTCGCGCCACACCGCGTAGCGGTCCAGGGACTCCAGACCGGCCCGCATCACGGGGTGTTCGAGGTCGTAGCCGAGGAGGTACAGCGCGATGACCGAGTACACCGCGGGCGGCTGGATGCCTCCCCAGCAGCCGTCGTTCTCCTGCCGCTCGATGATCCAGCGGGCCGCGGAGTTCAGGGCCGCCCTGCGCAGCCGGCGCACCGCGACCGACCGGTAGCCGCGCACGACCTTGTCGAGCCGCTGGAACACGCCGTCCCAGCTCGCCAAGGGCGCCGGCGGCCGGGGCGGGTTGGGACGGGCCGGGTCGGTGTGCAGCTCGTCCAGCGGGAAGGGGGCCGGGCGCACCGGGCGCTTGGCCGAGACGACGGTGAGCGGCACGATCGTCTGGCGGGCCCAGCAACCGAAGTTGTAGATGCTGAGCGGGAACCACTTGGGGAAGTAGAGGAGCTCCGGCGGCAGTTCGGGCAGGTCCTCCCACTTCCACCAGCCGAACAGCGCGAGCCAGATGCGGGTGAAGACGCGGGCCGCCGCGATACCGCCCCGCTCGCGGACCCAGGCGGACGCCTTCGCCATGTGGGGGGCGTCGGGGGTGTCGCCGGCCAGGCGCAGGGCGACGTAGGCCTCGACGGTGGCGGACAGGTCACCGGGGCCGCCGTAGAAGGTGGCCCAGGCGCCGTCCTCGCGCTGCTCCCCGCGGATGAAGAGGGCGGCGGCCCCCACGGTCGCCTCGTCCAGGATCCCGAGGAACTGGCGCAGCAGGAGGTCCTCGGCGTCCATGGTGACGTTCGTCTCGAGGTCCCCCTTCCACCAGCCCTGGTCGTCCTGGCGGGAGAGCAGGAAGTCGGTGGCGCGCCGCATGGCGCGTTCGGCGGCCCGGGGGACCCCGGCCGTCTCGTCAGTGGTGATGCGGGTGGTGTCGCTGGCCGAGGCAGCGCGGGGCGGGAGGGCCCCGGTGCTTCCGTCGGTCGTCGCTGTCATGGCTTCCCCTTCGTGCAGTCGTGCAAGTCGTGCTGCTGTGGGTCCGCCGTCGGCCGGTGCTGAGGGTCGGCGCCCAGGGGCACCGGCCGGCGACTACGCGAGGGTTATTCGACCGATAGTGATCATCTCTTTCGTACGACGACGAAGTCGGCGAGTGCCGTGAACCGGGCCCGGACCTCGCCGGGCATGTCGACGGCGTCGAGGGCTTCGATGGCGATGGTGTGCTGACGGCGGGCTTCCCCGGCGGTCCACTCGCGGCCGCCGGCCTCCTCGATGAGCCGCGCCCGGGCCGCGAACTCCTCCTCGGAGAAGGTGTCGAAGTCGCTGCTCTTGGCATCGGCGGCGAGGATGTCGCCGAGCCGCTCGGAGGCGCCGCCGCCCGCCGCGAGGGCGGCCACCACCGGCAGGGACTTCTTGCGCTGGCGCAGGTCGCTCCAGGTCTGCTTGCCCGTGGACTCCGGGTCGCCCCAGATGCCGAGGAGGTCGTCGACGGCCTGGAACGCCAGGCCGAGGTGGTAGCCGTACTTCTCCAGGGCGTCGGCGGTCGCGTCGTCGGCGCCGCCGAGCACCGCGCCGATGGAGCTGGCGCAGGCCAGCAGGGCGCCGGTCTTGTTGCCCTCCATCTCCAGGCACTCCTCGACGCTGACGCGGTCGCGGTGCTCGTAGGAGATGTCCTGGGCCTGGCCGTCGATCAGGGCGCGGCTGGCGCTGGTCAGCCGGCGGGTGGCGCGGCCGGCCTCGACGGTGCCGAGTTCGAGCAGGACCTCGTTGGCGAGGGCGAACAGGGCGTCGCCGACCAGGATCGCCTGGGCGGGGCCGTGCACCTTCCACACGGTGTCGCGGTGGCGGCGCTGTTCGTCGCCGTCCATCAGGTCGTCGTGCAGGAGCGAGAAGTTGTGCACCAGCTCGACGGCGACCGCGCCGGGCACGCCGGTCTCCGGCCGGGCGCCGGTGACCTCGGCGGACAGCACGGCCAGGGCGGGGCGCACCGCCTTGCCCCCGTCGCCGTGCACGGGGTTGCCCTGGGCGTCGATCCAGCCGAAGTGGTAGGCGGCGACCGTGTCCATGGGCGGCGCCAGGCGGTCGACGGCCGCCCGCAGCACCGGGGTGGCCAGGGTCCGGCCGCGCTCCAGCAGCGCGGACACGTCCACCGCGGCAGTCGTGGCCGGGGGCACAGGGGGCACTGTTTCTCCTCTTGTTGCGGTGCCGGAGGTACGGGGGCCGGGCCCACGCAGATCGGCTGTCATGCGGCCTCCCCGAAGAACTCCGGGAGGCGGTCGCGGGACCGGCCCAGGGCGCCGAGCGCGGCGTCGGCCGCGCTCACGCCGCTGCGGACCGCACTCTCCATGGTCGCGGGCCACCCGGTGGCGGTCCACGCCCCGGCCAGGTACAGGCCGGGTGCCTTGGTGCGGGCGCCGGGCCTGAGCCGTGCGGCGCCGGGGGCGGGGGCGAACGTCGCGGTGCGCTCCCGGGTGACGAAGAAGTCCCGCACCCCGGCGCCGCGGGCCGCGGGCAGCAGCCGCTCCAGCTCCGGCAGGTAGCGCTCGCGCAGGACGGCCACGGGGGCGTCGATCTCGTCCTGCGCGGCCGACTGGGACACCGCGAGGTACTGGCCCTCGCGCAGCCCGGAGGCGTCGGTGCGGTCGAACACCCACTGCAGGGGGGTGCCGAGGGCCGCGACGAAGGGGGCGGCGAGCACCTTGCGGTCGTAGACGACGTGCACGTTGAGGATGGGCGCGGTGCCGAGGGCGAGCAGCCGCTCGGGGGCGTCGAGGGCCCCGGCCGGCAGCAGGTCGTGCGTCTCGCGCTGGGGTACGGCGAGGACGACGGCGTCGGCGTGCAGCGTCTCGCCGGGAACCTGAACGCTCCAGCGCCCGTTCTCGTTCCGGGAGAGGGAGGTGACGCGTGTACGGACCTCGGTGCGCACGCCCGCGGAGTCGAGCGCCTTGCGGGCCAGCCGGTCGTGCAGTTCGCCCAGCGGCACGCGGGCCCAGCCGATGTCGGCCGCTCCCGGGTCGGACAGCAGACCGGTCTTGAACACCATCGCGGCGAGGGCGAGCGAGGCGTCGCCCGCGACCGCGTTGAGGGTGGCGACCCCGACCAGGTCCCACAGGGCCTCCACGGCGCGCGCGGACTGGCCGTGGGCGGTGAGCCAGCTGCCGAAGTCCTGCGTGTCCAGCGCCGGATCGGTGAGGTCGAGGGCCTTGAGCGCGAGTGCGGCCCGGCCGACCCGGGCGCGTTCGGCGAGCGAGAGGTGCGGGTACGTGGCGAGACCGCGCCCCAGGTGGAGGGGCACGGGCAGGGCGTCGCGCCGCAGCCTGCCGAGCCGTCGGCCCTCGGGCTTGGCCACGTCGACCACGGGCACGTCCAGGCGGTCCTGGAGCGGGGCCAGCGCGCTGCCCTCGATCCGGTCCAGGAACCACCGGTAGGCGGTGCAGCAGCGCAGGTAGACGTGCTGGCCGTTGTCGACGGTGAGGTCGCCGCGCCGGAAGGAGAAGGCCAGGCCGCCGAGCCTGGGTCTGCCCTCGAGCAGGGTGACGCGCACCCCGGCGTCGGCGAGGGCCAGCGCAGCGGTGATCCCGGCGAGCCCGCCGCCGACCACGACGGCGTCGCGGCCGGTGGTCCCGTCGCCCGGGCCGCCGCGGCCCGCGCGCGCCGAGGCGTCGGCGATCGGTGCCCCGGGCGACTGCGTGCCGTCGCTCATCGTGCGTCCTCCCCTGCCTGCCGGTCGTGCTGCGGACACCCTGCACGACCGACCGATGTCCTCAGGGACGCCGCGCCGCAGCGCGGGGTTGCGTGCCGCGCCGCGCCGGTGGGACCGTCCGGGCCCGCTGCGTCGCCCGGCGCGCCCATCAGGTCCGCCTCCGGGCGGCCTGCCGGGCGGGCGAGCGGCGGGAGACGTGCCGGGTGTCCAGGCCGGACAGGCCGCGCACGGCGACGTAGGCCTTCTCCCGGCCGGGCAGCGAGACCCGGCCGCGCAGGACGGCCTCGGGGTCGCGTTCGATGCGGTCCAGCAGGCGGCGGTAGATGCCGGCCATGGCGGCGACACAGGCCCCGCTGCGCCGGTCGAGCAGCGGCAGCAGCCGGTAGCCCTCGGCGAACAGGGCGCGGGCGCGGCGCACCTCGAAGTGGACGAGGCCCGTGAAGTCGGAGCCCTCGGGCGGGGTGGGCCCGTCGAATCCGGCGGAGCAGCCGAACTTCGCCAGGTCGTCCGACGGCAGGTAGGTGCGGCCGCCCTCGGCGTCCTCGCGGACGTCGCGCAGGATGTTGGTGAGCTGCAGGGCGAGGCCGAGGGTGTCGGCGTACTCCGCGGCGCGCTCGGAGCCGCGCGCGCTGCCCTCGGTGCCGAACACGCCGAGGGAGAGCCGGCCGATGGCGCCGGCCACGCAGCGGCAGTAGACCTTCAGGTCGTCCCAGGTCTCGTAGGTCTCGCCGCGCACGTCCATCAGGACGCCGTCGATCAGCTCGTCCAGGCCGCCGAGCGGGATCGGGAAGGCGCTCGCGGCGTGGCTGAGGGCGACCGCGACGGGGTCGGTGTCGTCCTCCTCGACCTTGCCCGCGCGGACCCGGTCGAGCAGGGTCCGGGTGTCCTCGAGCCGGGCGACCTTGACGTCGGCGGCGAGCGCGCCGTCGCCGATGTCGTCGACGCGCCGGGAGAACGCGTACAGCGCGGACATCGCCCGGCGCTTGGGTGTGGGCAGCAGCCTGATGCCGTACGCGAAGTTGCGGGCCTGCTGCCCGGTGACGGCTTCGCAGTAGCTGTAGGCGGCGAGTACCGGTGCGGACGCGGGTGGCGGAGACTCCACGGTCCGGATCACCCCTTTCCTCGCAGGGTCACGCCCACCTCGCGCAGCAGCCGGAGCTTGCCGGGCTTCGGCGGGCCGGGAAGGACGTCGTACTGGGCGGCGGCGATCGCGTGGACCGCCGCCCTTCCCCCCGCCACGAACCCCGCGAGCAGCAGTCTGAGCCTGCCGGTGACGCTACCCACCAGGGGGGCGCCTTCATTCAGGAGATCGAGGGCGCGTTGCGCCTCGTACGCGACCAGGGCGCGCACCGATGCGCTCGCGCCGGCCATGGCGAGATCCGCCTCCTGGACGTGAAAACGCTTCATGTCCTCGGCGGGCAGGTAGATGCGGTCGCGGCCGAGGTCCTCGGTCACGTCCTGGAGGTGTTCGACGATCTGCAGCGCGGTGCAGACGGCGTCGGAGCGGCGCACCCGCTCGGGGGTCGAGGTGCCGGTGACGGCGAGCACGAGCCGGCCGACGGGGTTGGCGGACAGCTCGCAGTAGGCCAGCAGGTCGTCGTAGGTCTCGTAGCGGGAGACCACCTGGTCCTGGCGGTTCGCGGCGATCAGGCCGAGGAACGGCCCCGGGGTGAGCGAACGGCGCCGGACGGTCGGCTGGAGGCGGCGCAGCAGGGGGTGGCGGGGGGTGCCGTCGAAGACGCGCCGCAGGTCGGCCTCGAACGCGTCCAGCAGGACCAGCCGGTCCCCGGCCCGGTCGGCGGGCACGCCGAGCAGGGCGGCGTCGGCGCCGCCGGGGGCGAGGTCGCCGTCGCCGATGTCGTCGACGAGGCGGGCGAAGCCGTAGACGGCCATGAGGTCGTCGCGCCAGTCGCGGGGCAGGAAGAAGGGGGCCACGGGGAAGTTCTCGTGCGCGGCCTTGTCGAGGGTGTCCCGCTCGGGGTCACCGGTGCGCGTGGTGGGTCCCGTCATGGTGCGCTGCCCGGGGCAGGGACGGCACGTGCTGTGTCGAGCTGGGGAGTCTCCGTAGCCATTGCCGTCACATCTCCCGTTCTACACCGCCGACCCAATACACACTATTTCGGACACGCCGCCCGGCCGCCCGCCGGGCAGCCCGGCCCGAGGGTGTCGCGCATTATCGCCCCACTTGCCGCCTTTCGGGACCGGTACAGCTTACGTTGTACAACGCATCGGTGATCGCAGGGGTGTCCCGCACATCACAACAACACACCGATTGACGTCAAGATTCCTATGGACGGCGGGAGTTGACGTTTCCTTTGCAGACGCGGAGCCGCGCCGGGCAGTTCCGGCGGGGCCCCGGGCGTGTCGGTGCGGCGGCCGGCCACGCGCCCGGGGACCCGGTGCGGTCAGCCGCGGCCGTACTTCTCCTCGGCCTGCCAGAAGAACAGGAAGCCGCCGAGCGCGACGAGCACCGCCCAGCCGCCGGCGACGGCCCAGACGTGGTCGGGCAGGTTCTCGGCGCCGTACCCCTCGATGAGCGCGAAGCGCATGAGGTCCATGTACAGGGCGGCCGGGTTCCACTGCAGGACGTTCGCGATCCACTGCGGCTTGTCGGCGAGGAACACCGGGATGGAGAACATCACGCCCGAGGCGTACATCCAGGTGCGCATCACGAACGGCATCAACTGCGCCAGGTCAGGGGTGTGCGCCCCGGCCCGCGCGAGGATCATCGCCAGTCCGGAGTTGAAGCAGAACTGCAGGGCCAGCACCGGCAGGATCAGCGCCCACGACAGGTCCGGGTAGCTGCCGAACCCCACGACCACCAGGAACAGCACGATCATCGAGTACAGCAGCTGCTGGAGCTGCTGGAGGCAGAACGACAGGGGCAGTGCGGCGCGCGGGAAGTGCAGGGCGCGCACCAGGCCCAGGTTGCCGGAGATCGCGCGCACCCCGGACATCACCGAGCTCTGCGTGAAGGTGAACACGAAGACCCCGGTGACCAGGAAGGGGATGTAGACGTCCTTGGGCATCCCGCGGCCGGCCCCCAGGATCAGCCCGAAGATCATGAAGTAGACGGCCGCGTTCAGCAGCGGCGTCGCCACCTGCCACAGCTGGCCGAGCCGCGCCTGGCTGTACTGGGCGGCCAGCTTCGCCGAGGAGAAGGCCAGGATGAAGTGGCGCCGGTCCCAGAGCTGACGCACGTACGCGGGGACCGAGGGCCGGGCGCCGCTGACGGACAGGCCGTGCTTCGCGGCGAGCTGCGCCGGGGTCAGGGTCTCACTCACAGCTGGAACCTTCGTCTTGCCGGGGACGCCGGGAGGACGCCGTCGGACGCCGGGGGCGTCCTGGGACACCGGGGGGAAGCCGTCGGACGCAGCCTGTCAGATGACCGGGGGCCGACCCAGCCGGGTCAGCCGCCATACGGTGCGCCACTTCATGGGCCGGCGTGGGCCGCAGGACGTGGCCCAGCCCTCGCGGAACCCGCCGAACCAGGCCTTCAGCGCAGGCCGGGAGGGGCGGCGCAGCAGCGTGAGCAGCATCCAGACCCCGAGGTAGACGGGGACCAGCACGGCGGGAAGGTTGCGGCGGGCGAGCCAGACGCGGTTGCGGGCGACCATGCGGTGGTAGACCGCGTGCCGCGAGGGCGCGGTGGTGGGGTGGTACAGCACCATGTCGGACCGGTAGTCGATCATCCAGCCGGCGTCGAGGGCCCGCCAGGCCAGGTCGGTCTCCTCGTGCGCGTAGAAGAACGCGTCCGGCAGGGCGCCCACTTCGGCGAACACCTGGGTGCGCACCGCGTTGGCGCCGCCGAGGAAGGTGGTGACCCGGGAGGAGCGCATCGGGTCCGAGGCGCGCAGCCGCGGCACGTGCCGGCGCTGGGTGACCCCGGTGTCCGGGTCGGCGATGCGGAAGCTGATGATGCCGAGCTTGGGGTCCTCGGCGAAGGCCCGCCGGCAGAGCTCGGCGGTGTCGTGGTGCGCGAGCAGCCCGTCGTCGTCGAGGAACAGCAGGACGTCGACGTCCCGGCCGCTCGGCCCGAACGCCTCGATGCCGACGTTGCGGCCGCCGGGGATGCCGAGGTTCTCGGGCAGCTCGACGGTCCGCACGCCCTCGGGGACGTCGGGGACCGGCGAGCCGTTGCCGACCACGACCACCTGGACGGGGTCGCCGTCCTGCTTGGCGACCGAGTCCAGCAGCGCGCGCAGCTCGTCGGGGCGGTTGCCCATGGTGATGACGACCGCGCCGACCTTCAGGGAGGAGGAAGCCATCGCACTCACCGCAGCCTGCTCGACGCGAGGATGGACACCAGGTGCAGCACGGTCTGCACCAGCGCGATCCCGGCGAGCACGGCGGTGCCGAGCCGGGTGAAGAACAGGTCGCCGCGGGCCGCGTCGGCGATCGCCAGGACCAGGATCAGCAGGGACGCCTCGATGCCGAGTACCAGCCGGTGGAACTTCAGCGCGGCGGCGGCGCGGCGGGCCAGCGCCATGCCGGAGGAGCGCATCTCGGCGGCGGCCTCCTGCACCGGCGGCCGGCCGGTCTGGTGCCGGGCGACGCCGACCAGGTCGGTCTCCGCCTTGATCAGGATGGCGCCGAGCGCGGCCAGGGTGCCGAGGAAGGCCCACAGCCAGTCGATGCGTCCGCTGCCCCACAGGTCGGCGGCGCGCAGCCCGAGGCCGACCAGCACGGCCGCGTCGGTCAGGTAGGCGCCGACCCGGTCGAGGTAGACCCCGCCGAGCGAGTACTGCTTCTTCCAGCGGGCGATCTCGCCGTCGACGCAGTCCAGCAGCAGGTACAGCTGGACCATCAGCACGCCGAGCAGCGCGCCCGCGATCCCCGGCACCAGCAGGGCCGGGGCCGCGAGCACGCCGCACACGGTCATCAGGTACGTGAGCTGGTTGGGTGTGACCCTGGTGTTCACCAGGTAGCGGTCGACCCGCAGGGACACCTCACGCATGTAGAGGCGCCCCATCCAGTGCTCGCCGCTGCGCCGGTCCTTCACCCCGGCGGGGTGGACGACCGGACGGAGTTCAGCTACCGATGGCCTTGACATAGTCGGCGTAGACGTCCTTGATCTGTTCGGTTTTCAGGTCGAGGTGTTCGAGGATCGTGTAGCGGCCCGGTCGGGTCTCGGGGGCGTACGCCACGACCCGGACGAACTCCTCGGTGGTGAAACCGATCTCGTCCGGCAGCACGGGCAGTCCGTGCCGGCGCAGCACCCCGGCCATGTGGGCCGACTCCTCGTGGGCTCCGCGCAAGTACATGGCGAACGCGGCGGCCAGGCCGCACTGCTCGCCGTGGGCCGCCGCCCGGCGCGGGTACAGCAGGTCGAACGCGTGGTTGATCTCGTGGCAGGCGCCGGAGCAGGGGCGGGAGTCGCCCGACACCGACATCGCGATGCCGCTGAGCACCAGCGCCTCGGCCAGCACCTGGAGGAAGTCAGTGTCGCCGACCCCGCCCGGGTGGCGCAGCACCGCCTCGCCCGCCTGCCGGGCGATCGCGGCGGCCAGGCCGTCGATCTTCTCGCCCTTGACGCGGTGGGCGAGCTCCCAGTCGGCGATCGCCGAGACGTTGGAGACGGCGTCGCCGATCCCGGCCCGCACGAAGCGGACCGGGGCCTCGCGGATGACGTCGAGGTCGATGACGACCGCGATCGGGTTGGGCACGCCGTAGGAGCCGCGGCCCGCGTCGTTGTCGAGGGTGGCGACCGGCGAGCACAGGCCGTCGTGCGCGAGGTTCGTCGGCACGGCGACCAGGGGCAGGCCGAGGCGGGCCGCGGCGAACTTGGCGCAGTCGATGATCTTGCCGCCGCCGAGGCCCACCACCGCGTCGTAGTGGCCGGCCTTCATCTCGCCGGCCAGGCGGACCGCGTCGTCGAGGGTGCCGCCGCCGACCTCGTACCAGGTGGCGCCGGGCAGGGTGGGGGCGATCCGCTCGCGCAGCCGGGCGCCGGAGCCGCCGCTGACGGCGACGGCGAGGCGGCCGGAGTGGGAGATGCGCTCGTCGGCGAGCACGCAGCCCAGGTCGTCGAGGGCGCCGGGGCGGATGTCGACGACGAGCGGGGAGGGGATCAGCCGGGTCAGTACTGGCACGCGATCTCCCGTCCGCGGGCGAGGTCGTCGTGGTTGTCGATCTCCACCCACGGCACGTCGCCGATCGGCGCGACGTCGATGCGGAAGCCGCGGTGGACGAGCTCCTGGTAGCCGTGCTCGTAGAACTGCTGGGGGTCGGTCTCCCAGACGGTCTTGAGGGCGTCGGCCAGTTCCGGGGCGGCGTCGCCCTCGATGAGGGTGACGCCGATGTACTCGCCGGTGGCCTCGGCGGGGTCCATCAGCTTGGTGATCTTCGTCATGCCCCGGGCCGGGTCGACGACGACCTTCATCTCCTCGTCCGCGAGGGACTTCACGGTGTCCAGGGCGAGGATGATCCGCCGGCCCTCGCCGCGGGCGGCGAGCAGGGTCTTCTCCACCGAGACCGGGTGCACGGTGTCGCCGTTGGCGAGGATCACGCCGTCCTTGAGGGCGTCACGGCCGCACCACAGGGAGTAGGCGTTGTTCCACTCCTCGGCCTTGTCGTTGTCGATCAGGGTCAGCCGCAGCCCGTACTTCTCCTCCAGCGCCGCCTTGCGCGCGTACACGGCCTCCTTGCGGTAGCCGACGATGATCGCGGCCTCCGTCAGGCCGACCTCGGCGAAGTTGGCGAGGGTCAGGTCGAGCACCGTGGGCTCGCCCTCTATGCCCGCGGGCCCCACCGGCACCAGCGCCTTGGGCAGGCTGTCGGTGTAGGGGCGCAGACGCCGTCCGGCGCCGGCCGCCAGCACGAGGCCGATCATGCGGGTTCTCCTTCATCGTGTACGGCCGGGGCGCCACCCTGGTGGGCGGCGACCCAGAAGCGGATGCTCTCGACGAGCACCACGAGGGCGACGGCCACGGCCAGGACCGTGAGCGCGACCTTGAACTGCGCCGCGGTGAGCAGTGCGGCGAGGACGGTGACGAGCAGCGTCCGCCCCTCCTGCCCCCCGACGGCGCGCACCAGCCAGGCCGGCGGCGCTCCGGCGTCACCGCGGATGCGGTACACCGTGTCGTAGTGATGGTAGGCGACGGCGGCCACCAGTCCGAAAGCCGCCGGTAGCGCTCCGTTAACGTCCGACTTCGCCGCGAGGATCAGCACGGTGCCGTACTCGGCGGCGCGGAACAGGGGCGGGACGAGCCAGTCGAGGGCGCCCTTGAGGGGGTGGGCGACGGCCTCGGAGGACAGCAGCACGTAGACGACGGCGCACAGGACGACCGACCAGCCCGGTCCGTCGATCCAGGCGGCGAGCGGCAGGAGCACGGCTCCGGCCACGGCCCACAGCAGCGCCGGGAAGCGCCCCGCGGGCAGGACCCGCGCCAGCAGCTCGGCGAGGGGGCCGTTGTCCGCCAGGTCGGCCAGGGCGCGCGCTGCGCGATCGGTGCGCTGCGCCTTGCGGGTCAGCGACCGCAGCACCCGGCCGGCCGTCGTGTACGTGGCCGCGAGGGCGCAGCCGGCCAGCAGTGCGTAGAAGGTGATCCGCGGGGTGGTGGCCGCGGTCAGAACGGCGATCATGGCCCATCGTTCACCGATGGGCAGCACTATCATCCGGCGCACCCAGACCGTCCAGCCGACGCTGTCGAGCTTGTCGGAGAGGGCGGCGGTCGGGCTGGTGTTCGCCGTGGCGTCGTGGTTGGCCTCGTTGAAGGAGAAGTCGACCACGTGCCGGCAGGTCTGCAGGACCATCGCGCCGAGCGCGAGGGCCCACACGTCGTCGCCGCCGCGGGCCGCGCCCAGCGCGAGCCCCGCGTAGTAGGCGTACTCCTTGGCCCGGTCGAAGGTGGCGTCGAGCCAGGCGCCGAGCGTGGAGTACTGCAGGGAGTAGCGGGCCAGCTGGCCGTCGGTGCAGTCCAGCACGAAGGACACGATCAGCAGGACGCCCGCCGCGACGAAGCCCGCCCGGGTGCCGGTGGCCGCGCAGCTCGCCGCGATCAGGGCGGTGAGCAGGGAGGCGGTGGTGACCTGGTTGGGGGTCAGGCCGCGCCGGGCGCACCAGCGGGCGATGTAGCGGGAGTACGGGCTGATGAAGAAGGTGGTGAAGAAGCCGTCGCGGGCCTTCACGGCCGACTTCAGGCGTACGGCCTCGTCGTCGAGGGCGGCGACCGCCTGCCGCGCCTCGTTGCGGGCCTGGGGGTCGGCGGGGACCGCGGCGACCAGGCTGCCGAGCTCGGGGCGGTGCACCGTGACGCCGTCGGCGTCCAGCGCGGTGACGATCCGGTCGGCGAGGCTGTCCACCCCCGCCGGGTCCCCCACGCTCAGCGTCGTCCGCGCGGGGGTGCCCGCGTGGGCCGTGCCGCCGGCGGCGGAGGTCTCGCGGGCCAGCGCGCGGGTCAGTGCCTGGCGGCCCTCGGCCCGGGCGGTGACGGCGCCGGGGACCGCGGCGAGCGGGAAGCGCGGGTCGGTGAGCCCGAGGCGCAGGGCGTGCGGGTGGCCGACGAAGCGGGCGTCGACGAGGGCGACCCGCTCCTCGCCCGGCACCGCGGCGAGCAGTGCCTCGGCGTCGGCGGGGTCGGAGGCGGTGCGGACGTCGAAGCCGAGGTCCCGCAGGTCCGACTCGATCGACGATCCGGGCACCGGCTGACCGGTGAGGATGGCGGTCGGCAACCGAACTCACTCCCTGTGCGGCGCGTGGCACGCCGGTCGTCTGCGTGGTGGGGGCGCCCCTGGGCGACTCCCGGCGGGCGGCATGTCGGCAGAGGCTATCGGATGCCGGGAAACCGTCGTTCACCGGCCGTTCAGTCCCGATCAAGACCGTCTGCACCGGCCTCCGCCGCGATCATCATCGGTGATCGGTGGTCCCCGCCACAAACCGTGCGGCCCCGGACCCGACATCGGGGACATTGCGCACCGGCCGGGTGCGCGCGCATAGGGTGGACGACCATGACGTGGCTGATCACCGGCGGGGCCGGATACATAGGGGCGCACGTGGTGCGGGCGATGGCGGGCGCCGGGGAGCGGGTCGTCGTCCTGGACGACCTGTCGACCGGGGTCCCCGGGCGGCTCCCGGCGGACGTCCCCCTGGTCCCGGGCCCGCTGTCGGACGGGGCGCTGCTGGAGCGGACCTTCGCCGAGCACGCGGTGACCGGCGTGGTGCACCTGGCCGCGCGCAAGCAGGTCGCCGAGTCGGTGGCGCAGCCGACCCGCTACTACCGGGAGAACGTCGGCGGGCTCGCCACACTGCTGGACGCGGTCGCCGCGGCGGGGATCGGGCGGTTCCTGTTCTCCTCGTCCGCCGCGGTGTACGGCAACCCGGACGTGGACCTGATCACCGAGGACACCCCGTGCGCGCCGGTGAACCCGTACGGCGAGACCAAGCTGGCCGGGGAGTGGCTGGTGCGGGCTGCGGGACAGGCGCACGGCGTCGCGACGACCTGCCTGCGCTACTTCAACGTGGCGGGCGCGGCCGCACCCGAGCTGGCCGACACGGGCGTGTTCAACATCGTCCCGATGGTCTTCGACCGGCTCACCCGCGACGAGGCCCCGCGGATCTTCGGCGACGACTACCCGACGCCGGACGGGACGTGCGTGCGCGACTACATCCACGTGGCCGACCTCGCCGAGGCGCACCTGGCGGCGGCGCGCCGGCTGTCCGCGCCGGACGCGTCCGGGGACCTCACGGTGAACATCGGTCGGGGCGAGGGCGTCTCGGTCCGGGAGCTGGTGACGCTGATCGGCGAGGTCACCGGGGACCGGCGGCCCGCGGTGGTCGAGGGGCGCCGGCCGGGTGACGCCCCGCGGGCCGTGGCGTCGGCCGCGCTGGCCGCCCGGGAGCTGGGCTGGACGGCCCGGCGCGGGGTGCGCGAGATGGTCGAGTCGGCCTGGCGGGGGTGGCGGCTGCACCACGGCGGCGAGCCGGCCGCCCCGGTGGCGACGCGCTGACCTGCGGCGCGGCCCGCCTGCGGGTGCGTCGTTCGTTTCCGCAGGTCACAGCAATGACAACGGTGTTCAGTGCCGCGTTGCCCGATACCCCCCACCCGTAGTTCACTGTGAGCCCGGACGGCACGCGCCCGCCGTCCGGCGACCTTTGGAGGCGGCTTTCCCATGGGGGCTGGGCACGACCACGGACACACGCACGCGCCGGCCGGCGGGACGGCGGCCGCCGCCCACCGCGGCAGACTGCGGGCCGCGCTCGGCATCACGCTGACCGTGATGGTCGTCGAGATCGTCGGCGGGGTGCTCGCGGACTCGCTGGCGCTGATCGCGGATGCCGCCCACATGGCGACCGACGCGCTGGGCCTCGGCATGGCGCTGCTCGCCATCCACTTCGCGGGCCTCCCGGCCACCACGCACCGCACCTTCGGCTACGCCCGCGCGGAGATCCTGGCCGCGCTGGCCAACTGCCTGCTGCTGCTCGGGGTCGGCGGGTACGTGCTGTACGAGGCCGTCCAGCGCTTCTTCACCCCGGCCGGGACCGAGGGCGGCCTGATGATCGTGTTCGGTGCGATCGGCCTGGTCGCGAACTCGGTCTCGCTGACGCTGCTGATGCGCGGCCAGGCGGAGAGCCTGAACGTGCGCGGCGCCTTCCTGGAGGTGGCCGCGGACGCGCTGGGCTCGGTGGCGGTGATCCTGTCCGCGGTGGTGATCCTCACCACGGGCTGGGCCGCGGCCGACCCGATCGCCTCGCTGGTGATCGGCCTGATGATCGTGCCGCGCACGGTGAAGCTGCTGCGGGAGACGCTGGACGTCCTGCTGGAGGCGGCGCCCCGCGGGGTCGACATGGCGGAGGTGCGCTCGCACATCCTGGCCCTGGACGGGGTGGAGGACGTGCACGACCTGCACGCCTGGACCATCACCTCCGGGATGCCGGTGCTGTCGGCGCACGTGGTGGTGCGCTCGGACGTGCTGAGCGCGATCGGCCACGAGAAGCTGCTGCACGAGCTCCAGGGCTGCCTGGGCGACCACTTCGACGTGGAGCACTGCACCTTCCAGCTGGAGCCGGTGGGACACGCCGAGCACGAGGCGCGGCTCTGCCACTGAGGCGGTGACCGGCCTTCCCGGGGCGGGCCGGTCCGGAGTCGCACCGCGGGCCGGCACCCTCGCACGCGTGCCCCCCGCACCACCCTCCCGTAGCGGTTCCCCGCCGGTCCGGCCGGGCAAGATCACCCATCGGGCCCCGCTTCCGGCGCCGTGACACGCCGGGACTGGCGCAGGCGTGCGGCAGACTGGGGTGCGCGAGGACCGAAGCTAAGGATGGGTATGCCGATCACACCTGCCACCGCGACGCACAGCTCGTCGAACGGCACCGCTGACGCGATTCTGCTGGAACTGGTCGACGAGGACGGCGTGACGATCGGCACCGCGGAGAAACTGACCGCCCACCAGCCGCCGGGGCAGCTGCACCGCGCGTTCTCGGTGTTCCTCTTCGACGAGCGCGGCCGGCTGCTGCTCCAGCAGCGGGCGCTCGGCAAGTACCACTCCCCCGGCGTGTGGTCCAACACCTGCTGCGGCCACCCCTACCCCGGCGAGGCGCCGTTCGCGGCGGCCGCCCGGCGCACCTTCGAGGAGCTGGGCGTCTCCCCGACGCTGCTGGCCGAGGCGGGCACGGTGCGCTACAACCACCCGGACCCGGCCTCGGGCCTGGTGGAGCAGGAGTACAACCACCTGTTCGTCGGCCTGGTGCAGTCCCCGCTGCGGCCCGACCCGGAGGAGGTCGGCGACACGGCGTACGTGACCTCAGCCGCGCTGGAGGCGCGGCACGCCGCGGACCCCTTCTCCGCCTGGTTCATGACGGTGCTGGACGCGGCCCGGCCCGCGATCCGCGAGCTGACGGGGCACTCCGCGGGCTGGTGAGCCCGGTCAGGCGCCCCGGTGTCAGGGCGCCCCGGCGGGCTTGAGCGGCAGGGCCGCCCAGATGACCTTGCCGCCGCTCGCGGTGTGCTCGACGTCGCACACCCCGCCCGCCTCCCGGGTGATCTCCCGGACCAGCAGCAGGCCCCGCCCGCCGGTGGCGCTGTGCGGGTTCTCCAGCGCGGTCGGGCGGTAGGGGTGGTTGTCCTCCACCGACACCCGCACCCACTCCGCCCCCACGGCCACCTCCACGGCCAGCGTGGGCGACAGCAGGGCCGCGTGCCGCACCGCGTTGGTCACCAGTTCGGAGACGATCAGCAACAGCGCCTGCACCAGGTCCTCCGAGACGGGCACCCCCTGACGGTGCAGCAGGTCCCGTACGGCGTGCCGCGCCTGGGGCACCGAGGCGTCCACGGCGGGGGCGGTGAACCGCCAGACGCCCTCGTACGGCAGCGGCCGGGGCACCGGGTCGCCCACCGGACCGAGGGGTCCGTCCGTGCCGTCCTCCGGGCGTGGGCCGGGCCCTCGCCCCTGGTTGTCCATCGTCAGTCCGCCACCCTCGCGCTCGGTTGTCACCACGCCTGAAGTGTTGGGAACGAGCCTCCGCCCCCCACCCGACTGAACACAAGTCAGCGGGTATCGAGCGTTTCCGACCCGCCCTGTCCGGCCCGGTCGCCCCGGTGACCGCTTCTGTTCCGGGCGGGCCGCGTTCGCGATCTATTCCGGTTGTACGGGTTTCACGTGGGCGTCGCCCGGCCCGTCCCCGGGACGGGTGTCCCCGGCGAGCCGCTCGGAGACCATGCCGACGATGCGCCGCCCGCCGTAGCCGGTGGCGACCAGGCCCAGCCCGTCGAACAGCAGGGCGAGGGAGAAGAAGGTGCCGATGACGTACTGGCTGCTGCTCGGCCAGTTCGCCAGCACCAGCACGCCGAGCAGCAGGTCGAAGGCGCCCAGCACCAGCGTCCAGCCGAAGTGGGTGCCGCGCACGACCAGGGTGCCCACCAGCCGGAACACGCCGGCGGACAGGAACAGCAGGGCGGCGAACATGCTGAGCGCGGCGGCCGTCGCGTCCGGGCGGCGCACGACGACCACGCCCGCGGCGATGTTCAGCGCGGCCACGATGACGCCGAGCCAGAAGAAGTTGGTGCCGCGCGCCTGGATCGCGTGCAGCAGGCCGACCAGGCCGCCGATCAGCAGCAGCCAGCCGAACAGCAGCATCGACGTGAGCGTGGCCACACCGGCGTAGACGAGCCCGACGAGGCCCGCAGCCACCAGGACGGCGCCGAGCACGGCGAGCCAGCCGAAGCCCCGCTTGAGCTGGGTCGTCGTGTCCCCGGGCGGGGTTGCCGCGGTCATGGCGCACCTCCTGGCGTCGTCCTGCCCCTGCGGGTCCCCTGCCCCGTGGTGTCGTAACGCTCACATCGCCCGCCGTGATCGTCAGCGCCCCACGGCGGCTAGCATCCGGCCCATGGAGCCCCAGTTGCTGCACGGTGTCACCGACTCGGTCGCCACCGTCGTCATCCACCACCCCGCCAAGCGCAACGCGATGACCGCCGCGATGTGGCGCGCGCTGCCGCCGCTGCTGGACGGCCTCGCCGCCGATCCCGGCGTACGGGCGCTGGTGCTGACCGGGGAGGGCGGCACGTTCTGCGCGGGGGCCGACATCTCCTCGCTCCAGGGGTCGCCGGACGAGGCGCAGCGCCTGGCGCAGCGCGCCGAGGAGGCGCTGGCCGCGTTCCCCAAGCCGACCCTCGCGGCGGTCCGGGGCCACTGCGTGGGCGGCGGGGCGCAGTTGGCGGCGGCCTGCGACCTGCGGTTCGCCGAGGAGGGCGCGCTGTTCGGGGTGACGCCCGCGAAGCTCGGGCTGGTGTACCCGGCGGCGGCCACCCGGCGGCTGGTGACGCTGGTGGGTCCGGCGACCGCGAAGTACCTGCTGTTCTCGGGCGAGTTGATCGACGCGCCGCGCGCGCTGCGCACCGGCCTGGTCGACGAGGTGCTGCCCGAGGGTGAACTCGGCAAGCGCGTCGCCGAGTTCACCCGTGTCCTGGTCTCGCGCTCGCAGCTGACGCAGGCCGCGGCGAAGGAGTTCGCCGACGGCCGCACCGACCGCGACGCCCACTGGGCCGAGCAGGCCCGCGGCAGCGACGACCCCGCGGAGGGCGTCACCGCGTTCCTCCAGCGGCGCGGGCCGCGCTTCACCTGGACGGTGCCGGGCCCCGGGTGAGGATGAAACGGCTCCGGGCGCGCAGCTGTTCCACCAGGTGGGCCGGCGCCTTGTGCGGGGAGCCCGCGTCGTAGGGCGGCTGCGGGTCGTACTCGGTGAGCAGCTGGACCGCCCGGGCGTGCTCGTCGCCCGCGATCCGGCCGAGCAGGGTCAGGCCCATGTCGATGCCGGCGGAGACGCCGGCCGCGGTGACGTACTTGCCGTCGGTGACGACCCGTTCGCCAGTGGGTTCGGCGCCGTGGGCGTGCAGCGCGTCCAGGGCGAGCCAGTGGGAGGTGGCCCGGCGGCCGCGGAGCAGTCCGGCGGCGGCCAGCAGCAGCGAGCCGGTGCACACCGAGGTGGTCCAGGTGCTTCCGGCGTCGGCGGCGCGCAGCCAGTCCAGCAGCGGGGCGTGCGTCATCAGCGCGGACTGGCCGGGGCCGCCCGGCACGACCAGGACGTCGGGGTGCGGCACCTCGGCGAGCGTCCGGTCGGCGACCAGGGCCAGCGCGCCGGTGTCGGTGCGGACGGGGCCGGTCTCCTCGGCGACGAAGACGGTCTCGGCGCCCGGGAGGCGGCCCAGGGTCTCGTAGGGGCCGACGGCGTCGAGCGCGGTGAAGCCGTCGTAGAGCACGATCGCGATCTGCATGGGTGTCCCTTCCCAGGGGTGGTGTACGGGTCGGATCAGTGGGCCGGGCGGAAGCGGCGGCGGTACTCCGCCGGGGGCGTGCCGAGGGCCTTGACGAAGGCGCGGCGCATGGCCTCGGGGGTGCCGTAGCCGCTGGCGCGGGAGACCTCCTCGACGCCGTCGGCGGTGTCCTCGAGGAGCCGGCGCGCGTGCTCCAGGCGGACCCGGTCGACGTAGCGGCCGGGGGTGGTGCCGGTCTCGTCGCGGAAGGCGCGGGCGAAGTGGCGCGGGGAGAGGCGGGCGCGGGCCGCGAGCGCCTCCACGGACAGGTCGTCGGCGGGGTGCTCGGTGATCCAGCGCTGCACCTCCCGCAGGGGGTCGCGGCGGGCGGTCTGCGCGGCGAGCTGGGCGCTGAACTGGGCCTGGTTGCCCGGCCTGCGCAGGAACACCACCAGGTGGCGGGCGACGGTCAGCGCGGCGTCCCGGTCCAGGTCCTCCTCGACCAGGGCCAGTGCGAGGTCGATGCCCGCGGTGACGCCGGCCGAGGTGGCGACGTGGCCGTCACGGACGTAGACGGGGTCCGGCTCGACCGTGACGGACGGGTGGTCGCGGGCCAGCTTGGCGCAGTAGCTCCAGTGCGTCGTGACCCGGCGGCCGTCCAGCAGGCCCGCCCCGGCCAGCAGGATCGCCCCCGTGCAGACCGAGACCAGACGCCGGGCCCGGGGGCCGTGCGCCCGCAGCCACGCGGTCAGCTCCGGGTCGGAGGTCCGGGTGCCCTCCCCGCCGGGCACCAGCAGGGTGTGCGGGTCGCGGGCCCCGGCCAGCGGGCCGTCGGGCACCAGGGTCAGCCCGCTGGAAGTGCGCACCGGGGCGCCGTCCAGGGAGGCGGTGCGGATCCGGTACGTCCCCGGGGTGTGCCGCTCGGCGCCCGCGAAGACCTCCAGGGGGCCGGTGACGTCGAGGCTCTGCACGCCGTCGAAGAGGACGACGAGGACGGTTCGCTGGGGCATGCCCCGATTCTTCGGGCGGGGCGTTCATGGCCGCAATGACGGGTTCCCCACCTTTCCTGCCGTCGGCCCGGGGCGCCGCGGTACGCAGGCATGTCCGGCGCGGTGCGCGGTATGCGGGAGGGAGGGAGTGCCCACCACGGGAAACCCCCACGGGAAGCCCTGACGGGAAGCCCTCACGCAAGCCACGGAGAGAGGAAGTCCCATGTTCCGAGCGATCGCCGACGTCCTGCGCCAGATCGGCGGCGCGGTGGCCACCGTCGTCACGCTGCCCTTCCGGGCCCTGGGCCGCCTGTTCGGCGGCGCCTCCGGCTCGGCCCGGGGGCGCCGCGCCTAGCTCCCTCACCCCGGCCCCCTCCCCTCCCGGCGCACGGACCTGCGCGGTCCGCCGCGCCGGGTCCGTGGCCTGGTCCCGGGCTGTCGGTGGCGCCTGCCACAATTGCCGCGCAACCCCAGTGGAGAAGGCGGTACGGGATCGTGACGACACCCGGGTCCAGCGCAGGGTCCATCGAAGGCAGGATCGCCGAGGAGCTCGGCGTCAGGGAGCGGCAGGTCAAGGCCGCCGTCGAGCTGCTCGACAGCGGTTCGACGGTGCCCTTCATCGCGCGCTACCGCAAGGAAGCGACCGAGATGCTCGACGACGCGCAGCTGCGCACGCTCGAGGAGCGGCTGCGCTACCTGCGGGAGCTGGAGGACCGGCGGTCCGCGATCCTGGAGTCGGTGCGCGAGCAGGGCAAGCTCACCGAGGAGCTCGAGGCGCGGATCCGCGGCGCGGAGACCAAGGCGCGCCTGGAGGACATCTACCTGCCGTACAAGCCGAAGCGGCGGACCAAGGCCCAGATCGCGCGCGAGGCGGGCCTGGAGCCGCTCGCCGAGGGGCTGCTCGGCGACCCCGGCGTGGACCCGGCGGCGGCCGCCGCCGCGTTCGTCGACGCGGACAAGGGCGTCGCCGACGCGCAGGCGGCCCTGGACGGCGCGCGGGCGATCCTCACCGAGCGGTTCTCCGAGGACGCGGACCTCATCGGCGAGCTGCGCGAGCGCATGTGGGGGCGTGGCCGGCTCGCCGCGAAGGTGCGCGAGGGCAAGGAGGAGGCGGGCGCCAAGTTCGCCGACTACTTCGACTTCTCCGAGCCGTTCACCGCGCTGCCCTCGCACCGGGTCCTGGCGATGTTGCGGGGCGAGAAGGAGGAGGTCCTCGACCTCGTCCTGGAGCCCGAGGAGCCCACGGACGGGCCGTCGTCGTACGAGGGGATCGTCGCGCACCGCTTCGGGATCGCCGACCGGGGCCGGCCGGGCGACAAGTGGCTGCTGGACACGGTCCGCTGGGCCTGGCGCACCCGCATCCTGGTGCACCTCGGCATCGACCTGCGGCTGCGGCTGCGCACCGCCGCCGAGGACGAGGCCGTGAACGTCTTCGCGGCGAACCTGCGCGACCTGCTGCTGGCCGCCCCGGCGGGCACGCGCGCGACGCTCGGCCTGGACCCGGGCTTCCGCACCGGCGTGAAGGTCGCCGTGGTCGACGCGACCGGCAAGGTCGTCGCCACCGACGTCATCCACCCCCACGTCCCGGCCAACAGGTGGGACGAGGCGATCGCCAAGCTGGCCCGGCTGGCGCAGGAGCACGCGGTGGAGCTGGTCGCCATCGGCAACGGCACCGCGTCCCGCGAGACCGACAAGCTCGCCGCCGACCTCATCGCCCGGCACCCGGAGCTGAACCTCACCAAGGTGATGGTCTCCGAGGCCGGCGCGTCGGTGTACTCGGCGTCCGCGTTCGCCTCCCAGGACCTGCCCGGCCTCGACGTGTCGCTGCGCGGAGCGGTGTCCATCGCGCGGCGCCTGCAGGACCCGCTGGCCGAGCTGGTGAAGATCGACCCCAAGTCGATCGGCGTCGGCCAGTACCAGCACGACCTGTCCGAGGTGAAGCTGTCGCGCTCCCTGGACGCGGTGGTGGAGGACTGTGTGAACGGCGTGGGCGTGGACGTCAACACCGCCTCGGCGCCGCTGCTCGCCCGGGTCTCCGGCATCACCTCGGGCCTCGCCGAGAACATCGTGGCGCACCGCGACGCCAACGGCCCGTTCCGCTCGCGCACCGAGCTGAAGAAGGTGCCCCGGCTCGGCCCCAAGGCCTACGAGCAGTGCGCGGGCTTCCTGCGCATCCGCGGCGGCGACGACCCGCTGGACGCATCCAGCGTGCACCCCGAGGCGTACCCGGTGGTGCGCCGCATGGTGAAGACCACCGGCCAGGAGGTGGCGTCCCTCGTCGGCAACACCGGGGTGCTGCGCTCGCTGCGGGCCACGGACTTCGTGGACGAGACGTTCGGCCTGCCGACCGTGACGGACATCCTCAAGGAGCTGGAGAAGCCGGGGCGCGACCCGCGGCCGGCGTTCAGGACGGCCACCTTCAAGGAGGGTGTCGAGAAGATCTCCGACCTGTCCTCCGGGATGGTCCTGGAGGGTGTGGTGACCAACGTCGCCGCGTTCGGGGCGTTCGTCGACGTCGGCGTGCACCAGGACGGCCTGGTCCACGTCTCCGCGATGTCGAAGACGTTCGTGAAGGACCCGCGGGACGTGGTCAAGCCGGGCGACATCGTGAAGGTGAAGGTCCTCGACGTCGACATCCCGCGCAAGCGGATCTCGCTGACGCTGCGGCTGGACGACGAGGCGGCGCCGCAGGGCCCGGCCGCGGGCGGCGAGCGTCCGCGGCGCGGTGGCGGCCGGCCCCCGCAGCAGCGGCAGGGCGGCGGCGGCCGGGGCGGTTCGGGCTCCGGCTCCCGCCAGGCGGCCGCGGCCCCGGCCAACGGCGCGATGGCCGACGCCCTGCGCCGGGCGGGCCTGCTCGACCCCAAGAAGGGCCGGGGCTGACACCCGCCGACGGGTCCGGGTCACGGCCCGGACCCGTCGGCGCCGCGCCCGTACAGTGGCCGTATGACCATCTCGCGCGTACTGACCTGGGACGTCACGGCGAGCAACGGGTACGAGACCGCCTGGGCGGAGGTCGGCGACGATGAACTGCGGGCCCGGGGCCGGGCGGTGGGGACCGTACCGGAGCCGTACTGGGTCACCTACGAGCTGGACACGGGCCCCGGCTACGTGACCCGCCGGCTGCGGGTCACGGTGGACACCGCGGCCCGCACCCGCTCCCTGGACCTGCGGCGCGGCGACGGGGGCGGCTGGACGGCCGACGGGGAACGGCTCCCCGGCTTCGACGCGGCCTTCGACTGCGACCTGGGGCGGTGTCCCCTCACCAACACCATGCCGGTCCTGCGGCACGGGCTGCACCGGCGCCCCGGCGAGCGGCGGCTGCTGACGGCCTGGGTGTCCGTGCCGGCCCTGACGGTCCGGCCGTCGTGGCAGACGTACACCCACCTCGGTGACGGGGCCGGCGGCACCCGGGTGCGGTTCGCCTCGGGCGACTTCCGCAGCGACGTGGTGTTCGACGCGGACGGGTTCGTGCGGGACTACCCGGAGCTGGCGGCGCGGCTGGACTGAGGCGTGGCCCGGCCGAGCCCGTGACCCGGCCGGGAGCCGTGCGCCGTGGGTCCCTCAGCGCTCGGTCACCTTGCCGTCGGCCACCTCCAGGCGGCGGGTGACGTGGACCGCGTCCAGCATGCGGCGGTCGTGGGTGACCAGCAGCAGGGTGCCCTCGTAGGCGTCGAGGGCGGACTCCAGCTGCTCGATGGCCGGCAGGTCGAGGTGGTTGGTGGGCTCGTCGAGGACCAGCAGGTTGACGCCCCGGCCCTGGAGCAACGCCAGGGCGGCCCGCGTGCGTTCACCGGGTGACAGGCCGGCCGCGGGGCGCAGCACGTGGTCCGACTTCAGGCCGAACTTGGCCAGCAGCGTGCGGACCTCGACCGGTTCGGTGTCGGGGACGGCCGCCTGGAACGCGTCCAGCAGCGCGACGGGGCCGTGGAACAGGGCGCGGGCCTGGTCCACCTCGCCCACCAGGACGCCCGAACCGAGCGCGGCGTGGCCGGAGTCCAGCGGGAGGCGGCCCAGCAGGGCGGCCAGCAGGGTGGACTTGCCGGCGCCGTTGGCCCCGGTCACCGCGATCCGGTCGGCCCAGTCGACCTGGAGGGACACCGGGCCGAACGTGAAGGCGCCGCGCCGCACTTCGGCGTCCCGCAGGGTCGCCACGACCGCGCCGGAGCGGGGGGCGGAGGCGATCTGCATGCGCAGTTCCCACTCCTTGCGCGGCTCCTCGACGACCTCCAGGCGCTCGATCATCCGCTGGGTCTGCCGGGCCTTGGCGGCCTGCTTCTCGCTGGCCTCGCTGCGGAACTTGCGGCCGATCTTGTCGTTGTCGTTGCCGGCCTTGCGGCGGGCGTTCTTCACGCCCTTGTCCATCCAGGACCGCTGCGTCTGGGCCCGGTCCTGGAGCGCGGAGCGCTTGTCGGCGTACTCCTCGTAGTCCTCGCGGGCGTGCCGGCGGGCGACCTCCCGCTCCTCCAGGTACGCGGCGTAACCGCCGCCGTAGAGGTTGACCGCCTGCTGGGCCAGGTCGAGTTCGAGGACCTTGGTGACCGTGCGGGTGAGGAACTCGCGGTCGTGGCTGACGACGACGGTGCCGGCGCGCAGCCCGGTCACGAACCGCTCCAGGCGCTCCAGGCCGTCCAGGTCGAGGTCGTTGGTGGGCTCGTCGAGCAGGAAGACGTCGTAGCGGGAGAGCAGCAGCGAGGCGAGGCCCGCGCGGGCCGCCTGGCCGCCGGACAGGGCGGTCATCGGCTGGTCGAGGTCCACCCGCAGGCCGAGCGCGTCGGCGGTCTCCTCGGCCCGTTCGTCCAGGTCGGCGCCGCCGAGGCCGAGCCAGCGCTCCAGGCTCGCCGCGTAGGCGTCGTCGGCGCCCGGGGTGCCGTCCACCAGGCCCTGGGTGGCCTCGTCCATGGCGCGCTGGGCGTCGGCCACGCCGGTGCGCCGGGCGAGGAACTCCCGCACGGTCTCCCCCGGCCGCCGCTCCGGCTCCTGCGGCAGGTGTCCGACGGCCGCCGTGGGCGGGGAGAGCCGCAGCTCGCCCTCCTCGGGCGCGGTGAGCCCGGCGAGCAGCCGCAGCAGGGTGGACTTCCCGGCGCCGTTGGCGCCGACCAGCCCGATCACGTCGCCGGGGGCGACGACCAGGTCGAGCCCGGAGAAGAGCGAGCGGTCGCCGTGGCCGGCGGCGAGGTTCTTGGCGACGAGGGTGGCGGTCACAGACGGTAGATCCTAGTGGGAGTCCCGACGGGCGGGGCACCTGGCCGGCAGGAGGCAGCGGGGATGAGCGGCGGAGTGATCGTGGTGGGCGGCGGGGTGATCGGGCTGACGACGGCCGTCGTGCTCGCCGAGCGCGGCCACCGGGTGCGGGTGTGGACCCGGGAGCCGGCCGAGCGGACCACGTCCGCGGTGGCCGGCGGCCTGTGGTGGCCGTACCACATCGAGCCGGTGGAGTCGGCGCGGGCGTGGGCGCTGCGCTCGCTGGAGGTGTACGAGGAGCTGGCCGCGCGGCCTGATCGGACCGGCGTCCGGTTGGTCGAGGGGGTGCTCGGCGAGACGGACCCGGCCGAGGTGGAGGGGTGGGCGGCCGGACGGCTGACCGGGCTGCGGGCGGCCACCGCCCGGGAGTACCCGCGCGGCGGGGGCCTGTGGGCGCGGCTGCCCCTCGTCGACATGCCGGCGCACCTGCCGTGGCTGCGGGAGCGGCTGGCGGCGGCCGGCGGCACGGTGGAGGTGCGCGCGGTGGGCGACCTCGCCGAGGCGGACGCCCCGGTGGTGGTGAACTGCTCCGGCCTGGGCGCCCGCGAGCTGGCCGCCGACCCGGCGGTGCGGCCCGTGCGCGGCCAGCTGGTCGTGGTGGAGAACCCGGGGGTCGGCACCTGGCTGGTCTCCACCGGCGCGGACGGCGAGCCGACGTACCTGCTGCCGCAGCCGGGCCGGCTGCTGCTGGGCGGGACCGCCGAGGAGGACGCGTGGTCGACGGAGCCGGACCCGGCGGTGGCCGAGGCGATCGTCCGGCGGTGCGCGGCCCTGCGCCCGGAGGTGGCGGGCGCGCGGGTGCTGGAGCACCGTGTGGGCCTGCGGCCCGCGCGGCCCGCGGTACGGCTGGAGCGCGGGACCCTGCCGGACGGGCGCCCGGTGGTGCACCACTACGGCCACGGCGGCGCCGGGGTGACGGTGGCGTGGGGCTGCGCCGAGGAGGCGGCCGGGCTGGTGGGCCCGGCCGCCTCCTAGGGGGCGTCTCGTCGATCAGGGCGGATCAGGGAGCGGTCCGGTGACCTGGTCGTCTCCTGGACCGCGTGCCCTACGGCACGCCTACGGCACGCGGGGAGCGGTGCGCGGCCCCGCCACGCCGGTCGGCGCGACGGGCGTCGCCTGCTGCTTGCCCGACGTGGCGCGGGCGAAGGCGGCCGGGCCGCCGACCAGCGGGACGCGGGCCGAGGTGCGGGCCAGGTCCAGGGTCAGGGTCGGCCGGTCGGCGGGCGGGTCGATGAGGTCCCGGTCGGTGCCCGCGACGACCAGGGCGAGCCGGTGGCCCTTCGGCACGACGTGGTCGGTGGCCGCGAGGTCCACGGTCAGGGTGTACGCCCGGCCCGGTGTCAGCGGGACGCCGTGCCCGGGGTCGGCGGAGGTTCCGAGGTCGGCCCAGCCCCGGCTGACCACGGTGGCGCCGACGTCCACGGTCTTCGCCGCGGCCGCCTTGAAGCAGGCGCTGTCGCCCGGGGTGCTCGCGCCCCAGCAGGTGCGGTCGGTGAGGGTGGTGATGCCCTCGCCGCTCGCCGCGTAGTCGCGGATCGTGTCGGGGCCGACGTCGACCAGGACGGCGGACAGGTGGGCGGTCGCCGTGGTGGGCGTGGCGGTGACGGTGACGCGCGGGGAACCGGCGAGGCGCAGGTCCCGGGTGAGCGGCGCGGTCAGGAAGCCGGCCTTCTCCGGGGTGGACCGGTCGAGGTGGGCGGCCCAGTCGGTCTCGTCGAGCGCCGGGTCGTCCGTGAAGGTCTCGGTGCCGGGTGTGCGGCGCAGGCCGAGGGTGCCGACGCCCGGCTCGCCGCCCGGGGCGGGGCGCAGGGTGGTGGCGGTGGTGCCGCGCGGCGGCCAGGTGGCGGAGGTGACCCACTGGTCGGGGTGGCGCTCGACGTCCGCCATCGGCTCGCGGTCGATGCCGTTGTCGTAGCCGAGCAGTTCGTGGTCGAACCAGCGGTGCAGGGTGTCGACCCAGGCGGCGCGGCGGAAGTCGAACGGGTCGACGTGGCCGGTCTGGGAGAGCCAGATCTTGCGCCGCACGCCGTGGTCGGCGAGGGCGTCCCACCACTGGCCGAGGTGTTTGGTGCGGACGTTGAGGTCCTGCATGCCGTGCACCAGGAAGACGCTGGCCCTGACCTTCGCGGCGTCCTTGACGTAGTCGCGCTCGGCCCACAGGGCGGTGAGGTCGCCGGTGCGCGGGGCACCGTCGACGAGGCGCTGCTGCACGGCGGCGCAGCGGGCGCGGGCCTCGGGGCTGTCGACGTAGTCGGAGAGCCACTCGGGGCCGGAGTCGTACAGCGGGGCGCCCTGCTGGAAGTAGTAGTCGTACCAGGAGGAGATGGCGCTGATCGGCACGACGGTGCGCAGGCCGCGCACGCCGGTGGCGGCGACACCGTTGGCGATGGTGCCGTCCCAACTCTTGCCGATCATGCCGGTGCGGCCGTCGGTCCAGGTGGCGCGGGCCCGTTCGGTGCCGGTGCGGGTCGTGTACGCGCGGGCACGGCCGTTCAGCCAGTCGACGACGGCCTTCGCGGACAGCACGTCGGAGCGGCCGCCGACGTCGACGCAGCCGTCGGAGCGGTTGGTGCCGGCGAGGTCGACGCCGACGACGGCGTAGCCGCGCGGCACGAAGTAGTTGTCGTAGAACAGCGGCATCTGCACGACGTGGCCGTCGGCGTCGTAGGTCTTCTTCTGGCTCTCGTTGCCGCGTCCGCAGCACGAGTAGTAGGGGCTGGCGTCCATGATGACGGGCACCTTGCGGCCCTGGGCGGCGGGTTCGCGGGGGCGCACGATGTCGACGGCGACGCGGTCGGTGCGCCCGTCGCCGTCGCCGTCGAGGCCGGTGTCCACCCAGACGGCCTCACGGACCGCGTCGGCGTAGGAGTAGCGGGGCAGGCTCTCGCGGGTGCGGGCGGTTCCCGCCGCGCTCGCGGTCGCCGGGGTGAGGAAGGCCGCCAGGAGGAGGGTGACGGCGGCGGTCGCGAGCGGTCTCCAGGTCGTGAAGCGCGTGCGTGTCGGCATGCGCGGGACGCTACCGCCGCCAACTCCCGTGCAGAAGAGGGCATCCGGTGCGGCACGCGTGGTTCCGCCGTGGCCGGATCGCACCCCTGGGGAGGGTGGGCTCGTGACGGCCGAATGGCGATCGTGTGACAGGGGCGGCCGTGGACAGGTTCCGCGCACGGGGAGTCAATAGGCTTCGAACGGATCTGCTGTTCCGACGACTTGGAGCATTCGTGCACCGCAGACTCATCGCACCGGGCGCGCTCGCCGCGGCTTCCGTACTGCTGGCGATCCCGGCGTCGGCCGCGAGCTTCACCCCCGGCGCGCCGGGCATCGGCGACCCCTACTACCCGGCCTACGGCAACGGCGGCTACGACGTCTCGCACTACGACCTGCGGCTGAAGTACCAGCCCGCGACGGACGAATTGGAGGGCACCGCGACCCTCCTCGCGAAGACCACGCAGGACCTGTCGCGCTTCGACCTGGACTTCCTCCTCGACGTGAGCGAGGTGCGGGTCAACGGCGTGGCGGCCGCCTTCTCCGCCTCGGGCGAGCACGAGCTGGTGGTCACGCCGAAGTCGCCGCTGCCCAAGGGCACGGCCCTGACGGTCGTGGTGCGCTACCACGGGGTGCCGTCGTCCAAGCAGGCGTACGGCTTCACCAGTTGGCACCGCACCCCGGACGGCGGGATCGGCGCCAACGAGCCCGAGTCGGCCTGGTGGTGGTTCCCGAGCAACGACCACCCGCTCGACAAGGCGACCTACGACGTCTCGGTGCTCGTCCCGGACGGCACCCAGGCGATCTCCAACGGCACGCTGCAGTCGACGAGTTCGAAGCTGGGCTGGACGCGGTACAACTGGCGCGAGAACAAGCCGCAGACCACCTACCTGGCGACGCTCGCCGTGGGCCGGTTCGACGTGACGACCGGCACCTCCGAGGGCGGCGTCCCGGTGATCAACGCCTACAGCAAGGACCTGGGCGACAACGACGGCGCGGCGCGCGCCAGCGTGGAGCGCACCGGGGAGATCGTCGACTGGCTCAGCGGCTACTTCGGGCCGTACCCGTTCAGCAGTGCCGGCGGCTACGTCCCCAACACCACGACCGGGTACGCGCTGGAGACGCAGACCCGCGTCTACTACAGCCCGCGCCAGTTCGCCAACGGCGCCAACACCTCCGTGGTCGTGCACGAACTGGCCCACCAGTGGTACGGCGACAGCGTGTCGGTCAAGGGCTGGAAGGACATCTGGATCAACGAGGGCTTCGCGCGGTACGCGCAGTGGCTGTGGTCCGAGCACGAGGACGAGGGCACGGCGCAGCAGCTCGCCGACTACGTCTACGCCTCGCACCCGGCCGACGACGCGTTCTGGACCGTGAAGCCCGGTGACCCGGGTCCGGAGAACCAGTTCGACGGCGCGGTCTACGACCGGGGCGCACTGGCCATCCAGGCGCTGCGCAACGCGATCGGCGACGACGCGTTCTTCGCGGTCCTCAAGGGCTGGCCGCAGAAGTACGCCTACGGCAACGCGTCCGTGGCCGACTTCCAGCGGTACGCCGAGCAGGTGTCCGGCAAGCCGCTGGCCGCGCTGTTCGACACCTGGCTGTTCCAGCCGTCGAAGCCGGCCGCGCCCGCGGCGCGCGCGGCGTCCGTCGCGCCGTCGGCCCGGGGGGCGGCGCCGGTGCAGCCGAAGTCCTGGAAGCGGATCGCGGCGACGAACGACGTGCACGGCGCGGTCCGGTAGGAACCGCCCGGCAACGGCCCAAGGGGTGGTCCGGGGAGCGTGCTCCCCGGACCACCCCTCCGGCACGGGTCCTGCTACCGGGTGAGGTCCGTCAGCTCCTCGTTCTCGGTGCGGGTGACCCGGCGGCGCACACCGAACCAGCCCACGACCAGCGCGAGCGCGATCACGGGGATGAGGAGGAGGGTCTTGCGGCCCACCTCCGGGTCGTTGGCCATCATGCCGAGGCAGGCCAGCAGGAAGGCGATCGTGGCGATCTCCGGGGCGGTGCTTGAGGTCCTTGCTGTAGCCGGCGTCGCCCGCGTCCGCGGGCGACGTGGCCGTCTGCGCGGGGGCAGCGGCCGGGGCCGTGTGCACGGCGTCCTTGCTCACGGGTCGTTCCACTCTCTGGTGCGCCCGGGCGGGTCACGCCCGGGTCCGTACAGTCGCGGCCCGCGGCACCCGGTGGGGGCACAGACCAAGGCAGCAGTCTCCCAGACCTCCTGCCCCGCTCGCGATGGCTCATGTCACAGAGCGTCGCTTCTCACACGCGGGGCGCGGTGGCACCAGGAGTGTCACCGCACTGGTGGGACAGCGATACTGCTGCTCATGACGATCGAGACCGAGGAGCCGGTCCTCACCGTGGACGAGCTGGCCGCCCGCGCGGGCGTCACCGTGCGCACGGTCCGCTTCTACGGCACCAAGGGCCTGCTCCCGCCGCCGGTGATCGGTCCGCGCCGGGTCGGCCACTACGGGCCCGCGCACCTCGCGCGTCTCGAACTGATCGAGGAGCTCCAGCGGCAGGGCATGACGCTCGCGGCGATCGAGCGGTACCTGCGCGGGCTGCCGCCGGACCTGACCGCGCACGACCTGGCCGTGCACCGCGCGGTGGTGGCGTCCTGGGCGCCGGAGGCGGCCGAGACCGTCGGGCGCGCGGAGCTGCACCGGCGGGCGGGGCGGGAGCTGACCGACGCGGAGGTGGACCGGCTCGCCGCCATGGACGTGCTCGCGCCCGACGGCGACTCCTACCGCGTGGACGCCGGTCTCCTGCGGCTGGGCGTGGAGCTGCTGGATGTGCCGCTGTCGCAGGAGGTCGTCCTGGCGGCGCGGGAGGTGCTGCTGGAGCACTCCCGCGCGGCGGCGCAGGCGTTGTCCCGGCTGCTGCGGGACGCGGTCGCCGAGCGCGCCGCCGAGGACGTGCGCTCGCTCTCCGCCCACATGCACCCGCTGGTGGTGCAGGCCCTGCTGACGACCTTCCAGCGGTCGCTGCGCCAGGAGCTGCGCGGCTGGCTGACGGAGTGAGCGGGCGGGCCACCGACGAGACCCCCCTGAGCGGCGGGGTGCCGGGTCAGCAGCGCGGCACCGGTTTGCTGTAGGTCGTGCCGCTGGGCGTGGAGACGTAGTGGTCGCTGACGTAGTGGCCGTTGTCGAGCCGGTCCCAGACCTTGGTGCCGCCGACCGCCGTCCCGGACTTCTGGCAGGTCACCCAGGCCAGCGCGCCGTTGGGCGCGGTGCCGAGCGCGGTGTAGGAGGTGCCGGGTCCGCCGCGCTCGGTCACCCCGGTGGCCGAGGCGATCTGGTACGGGTACGTGCAGCGCGGCAGCGGTGGGCTCCAACTGGTCGTGGAGGGCGTGTCGACGTAGTGGTCGGCCACGTAGGCGCCGGTGTTCAGCTTGTCCCAGACGGTCGAGGTGCCGACCTTGGGTCCGCTGGTCTGGCACACCACCCGGACCGTGGCGTCCCGGGCGTACGACGTCACGGCCGCCGCGGTCGTGGTGGGCCCGGAGCGGGCGGTGACGGCGGCGGTGGTCCGGTACGGGTACGCGACCGTGGCGACGGGGGTGTCGAGGCGGTCGGTGTCGATGTTGACGCGCACCCCGCCGTAGGTCTCGTCGTGGCCGCCGCGGAACTGCTTGGCGCGCTGGTGGACCGCCCACTTGCCGTCGGCGACGCCGGCCCAGCCCTTGAGCGAGTCGACCCCGTCGTAGCGGGCGACCCACAGGGCGTCGGGGCGGGCGTAGCCGGTGGAGGTGTAGACGTCGGCGAGCTGCTTGGCGCCGAGGCTGAGGTTCATGTACACGCCGGACAGCCAGCCGAGGCGGTGCAGCTCCTTGGTCCAGCCGGAGACGTAGCTCAGCACGCTGGTGCGGCAGGTGGCGTTCGTCTGGGAGTAGTTCTCGATGTCGTTGTACAGGGCGCTGCCCGGGAGCATGCCGAGCGCCTTGGCGGCGGTGACCGCCTGGGTGGCGGCGGCCGTGCCCTGGGAGCGTGCGGTGGTGGCGCTGGTGCTGATCTTCGCGTCGCTCGCGCGGGCGCCGCAGGACGGTTGCAGACCCTTGTGGACGGGCAGCAGGCGCCACTTCAGCGCGGAGACGGAGGCCACCCAGGAGGCGGTCAGCTGCGGTTGCGCGCAGGTGCGGTTGACGCCGGAGAGGTACACGCCGAGGGCGCGGTACGGCGAGGCGGTCCAGGCGCGGATCGTGGTGAGCGGCGGCGCCGTGCAGGCGTCGAAGGCGAGCCCGGAGTACCGGGTGGCGGTCGCGCCGGCCGGGTAGGCGGCCGTGGTGGCCGGTTCGGCGGCGGCGACCGGGGCGGTGGCCAGGACGGTGGCGACCGCGAGCGCGGCGGCCGAGGCCCAGGTCAGGACAGCGGTGCGGGACCTGACCAGGAGTGAGGCGGAGGCGAGAACTGGGGCGGGAACGTGGGCGGGAAGCGGATCCGGACGTGATGGCATGACGGCCCCCGAGCCGTGTGGGCTGAAATGCCCTCAGATTGGCGCTGTGTCCGGGTTTTGACAAGCCTTCGGGCAGGCGTGTCGCACAGCCGTCGGGGGCGGGCCGTCCGGTCCCGCCCCCGAGGGGTCGTCACGTCGGGGTGTCAGTCGGTGAAGGTCTCGCCCTTCTCCGCCTTCTCCACCAGCAGCGCGGGCGGGGTGAACCGGTCGCCGTAGCGCTCGGCCAGCTCCCGTGCGCGGGCGACGAAGGCGGGCAGCCCCTTCGCCTCCCCGGTGGCGGGCTCGTAGCCGTTGACGTACTGCAGCACGCCGCCGGTCCAGCCGGGGAAGCCGATGCCGAGGATCGAGCCGATGTTGGCGTCGGCGACCGAGGTGAGCACGCCCTCCTCCAACAGCCGGACGGTGTCCAGGGCTTCGGCGAAGAGCATGCGCTCCTGCATGTCGCGGAACGGGATCTCGTGTCCGGGCCGGGTGAAGTGCTCGCGCAGGCCCGGCCACAGGCGGGTGCGCCGGCCGTCTTCGTAGTCGTAGAAGCCGGCGCCGCCGCTGCGGCCGGTGCGGCCGAACTCGTCGATCATGCGGTCGATCACCGCCTCGGCGGGGTGCGCGGCCCAGGTGCCGCCGGCCTCATCCACCGCCCGCTTCGACTCGGCCCGGATCTTGCGCGGCAGGGTGAGCGTCAGCTCGTCCATCAGGGAGAGCACCTTGGCCGGGTAACCGGCCTGGGCCGCCGCCTGCTCGACGGATGCGGGCTCGACGCCCTCGCCGACCATCGCCACGCCCTCGTTGATGAAGTGTCCGATGACGCGGGAGGTGAAGAAGCCGCGCGAGTCGTTGACGACGATCGGCGTCTTCCTGATCTGCCGCACCAGGTCGAAGGCGCGGGCCAGTGCCTCCTCGCCGGTGCGCTCGCCCTTGATGATCTCGACCAGCGGCATCTTGTCGACCGGCGAGAAGAAGTGCAGCCCGATGAAGTCGGCCTGCCGCTCGACGCCCTCGGCGAGCGTGGTGATGGGCAGCGTGGAGGTGTTGGAGCACAGCAGCGCGTCGGGCGCGACGACGGACTCGACCTCCTGGAACACCTTGTGCTTGAGCGCGGTGTCCTCGAACACGGCCTCGACGACCGCGTCGCAGCCCGCCAGGTCGGTGACGTCGGCGGTGGGCGTGATGCGGGCGAGCAGCGCGTCGGCCTTCTCCCGCGTCGTACGGCCCTTGGCGACGGCCTTGTCGCACAGCTTCTCGGAGTAGGCCTTGCCCTTGACGGCGGCCTCCAGGGAGACGTCCTTGAGGACGACGTCGAGGCCGGCGCGGGCGCAGGAGTACGCGATACCGGCGCCCATCATGCCGGCGCCGAGGACGGCGACCCTGCGCACCGTGCGGGGCTCGACGCCCCGCGGGCGGTTGGCGCCGGAGTTGACGGCCTGCAGGTCGAAGAAGAACGCCTGGATCATGTTCTTCGAGGTCTGCCCGGCGGCGAGTTCCACGAAGTAGCGGGCCTCGATGACCTGCGCGGTCTCGAAGTCGACCTGGGCGCCCTCGACGGCGGCGGCGAGGATGCGGGCCGGCGCCGGGTAGGGGGCGCCGGACGTCTGCTTGCGCAGGGTGGCCGGGAACGCGGGCAGGTTGGCCGCGAACTTCGGGTGCGCGGGGGTGCCGCCCGGGATGCGGTAGCCGGGGCGGTCCCAGGGCTGCTGGGACTCGGGGTGGGCCTCGATGAAGGCGCGGGCCCGCTCCAGCAGTTCCTCGCGGGAGTCGACGACCTCGTCGACCAGGCCGTTCTCCAGGGCGCGCCGCGGGGCGTACTGGGTGCCCTGGAGCAGCACCTTCAGCAGGGCGTCGGTGATGCCGAGGAGGCGGACGGTGCGGACCACGCCACCGCCCCCGGGGAGCAGACCGAGGGTGACCTCGGGGCAGCCGATCTTGGCGCCGGGGGCGTCCAGGGCGATGCGGTGGTGGCAGGCAAGGGCGAGTTCGTAACCGCCGCCCAGGGCGGCGCCGTTGAGCGCGGCGACGACCGGCTTGCCGAGGGTCTCGATGCGGCGCAGGTGACGCTTGATCTCCAGGCCGCCCTCGAACAGCTCCTGCGCCGTGTCCGGGGTGACGCGGATGAGGTCGCGCAGGTCGCCGCCGGCGAAGAAGGTCTTCTTGGCGGAGGTGAGGATGACGCCGCGGACGGTGTCCTTCTCGGCCTCCAGGCGGTCGGCGACCGCGGCGAGGGAGGCGCGGAAGGCGGCGTTCATGGTGTTGGCGGACTGGTTCGGGTCGTCGAGGACGAGGGTGACGACGCCGGTGCGGTCCTGTTCCCAGCGGATGGTGGTGGGCTGAGTGCTCATGCGAGGTGCTCCGTGTGATCCGTCGGGAGGGTGGTCAGATGCGCTCGACGATCGTCGCGATGCCCATGCCGCCGCCCACGCAGAGGGTGGCGAGGCCGTAGCGCTTGTCCTGGCGCTCCAGTTCGTCGACGAGGGTGCCGAGGATCATCGCGCCGGTCGCGCCCAGGGGGTGGCCGAGGGCGATCGCGCCGCCGTTGACGTTGACCTTGTCCAGGGACAGGCCCATGTCCTTCACGAAGCGCAGCACGACCGCGGCGAACGCCTCGTTGATCTCGACGAGGTCGATGTCGTCGATGGTCAGCCCGGCCTTGGCGAGCGCCTTGCGGGTGGCGGGCGCGGGGCCGGTGAGCATGATGGTCGGCTCGGAGCCGGAGACGGCCGCGGAGACGATGCGGGCGCGCGGGGTGAGGCCGTGGCGCTCGCCGACCTCCCGGGAGCCGATGGCGACGAGGGCGGCGCCGTCGACGATGCCGGAGGAGTTGCCCGCGTGGTGGACGTGGTCGATCCGCTCCACCCAGTGGTACTTCTGCAGGGCCACGGCGTCGAAGCCGCCCAGCTCGCCGATGTCGGCGAAGGAGGGCTTGAGCTTCGCGAGGGAGTCGGCGGTGGTGCCGGGCCGCAGGTGCTCGTCGTGGTCGAGGACCACCAGGCCGGCCCGGTCCCGCACGGGCACCACCGAGCGCTGGAAGCGGCCGTCCTTCCAGGCGGCGGCCGCCCGCTCCTGCGACAGGGCGGCGTACTCGTCGACGTCCCGGCGGGAGAAGCCCTCGATCGTGGCGATCAGGTCGGCGCCGATGCCCTGCGGCACGAAGTTCACGGCGAGGTTGGTCATCGGGTCGTTGAACCAGGCGCCGCCGTCGGAGGCCATCGGGACGCGGGACATGGACTCCACGCCGCCGGCGAGGATCAGGTCCTCCCAGCCCGAGCGGATCTTCGCGGCGGCCAGGTTGACGGCCTCCAGGCCCGAGGCGCAGAAGCGGTTCTCCTGGACGCCGGCGACCGTGTCCGGCAGGCCGGCGGCGATCGCGGCGATGCGGGCGATGTCGGAGCCCTGGTCGCCCACCGGGCCGACGACGCCGAGCACGATGTCGTCGATCGCCGCCGGGTCCAGGCCGGGGAAGCGGTCGCGCAGCTCGTGGATGAGGCCGACGACCAGGTCGATGGGCTTGGTGCCGTGCAGGGCGCCGTTGGCCTTGCCCCGCCCGCGCGGGGTGCGGATCGCGTCGTACACGTACGCTTCGGTGCTCACTGGGGGGCCTTTCCATGAGGGCTGCGGAGCAGGGGGCTCCGGTCGGTGCGGGGCTCGGTGGCGTCCGAGGGGGCCGGCAGGCCGGGTACGTCCCAGTCGCGGGCCACGGCCTCGGTGTCGGCGCCCGGCCGGGCGGGGCCGGTGCGCACGGTGGTGGGGGTCGCGGAGAAGCGGGGCGCGGGGGCGGGCTGGGTGAGGCCGTCGTGGTCGGTGAAGGTGCCGCGGGCGGCCAGGTGCGGGTGGTGCGGGGCCTCCCGGAGGGTCAGCACGGGGGCCACGCACGCGTCGGTGCCCTCGAAGGCAGCCGTCCACTCGTCGCGGGTACGGCTGCGCAGGCGCTCCGCGACGGCCGCGCGCAGCTCCTCCCAGCGGGCCGGGTCCGCGTGGGCGTCGGCGAAGCCGTCCAGGCCGAGGACGTCCAGGAACTCGGCGTAGAAATGCGGCTCCAGGGCGCCGACGGCCAGGTGGCGGCCGTCGGCGGTCTCGTAGGTGCCGTAGTACGGGCAGCCGCCGTCCAGGAGGTTGGCGCGGCGCCGGTCCTGCCAGGCGCCGGCGGCGAGCATGCCGTGGACCAGGGCGGACAGGTGGGCGGTGCCGTCGACGATGGCGGCGTCGACGACCTGGCCGGTGCCGTGCTCGCGCGCGTGGTGCAGCGCGGCGAGGACGCCGACGACCAGGTAGAGGGAGCCGCCCGCGAAGTCGCCGAGGAGGTTGGCGGGCACGGCCGGGGGCCGGTCGGGGTCGCCGATCAGGCCGAGGGCGCCGGTGAGGGCGATGTAGGCCACGTCGTGTCCGGCGCGCGGGGCGAGCGGGCCGTCCTGGCCCCAGCCGGTCATGCGGCCGTAGACCAGCCGGGGGTTGCGGGCGTGGCAGTGGCCGGGGCCGACGCCGAGGCGCTCGGCGACGCCGGGGCGGTAGCCCTCGATCAGGACGTCGGCGCGCTCGGCGAGGTCGAGGACACGGGCGGGGCCGTCGGGGGCCTTGAGGTCGACCACGACGGAGCGCTTGTTGCGGTTGGTGACGTCGTGCGCGGGGTCGAGGGCGAGCCCGGGGCCACCCGGGCGGTCCACCCGCACCACGTCGGCGCCCAGGTCGGCCAGCAGCATGGCCGCGAAGGGGCCGGGGCCGATCCCGGCGAGTTCGACCACGCGCACGCCGGTGAGCGGGCCGTGCCCGGGCGTCCGTGCCGCTGTCATCCAGCCCCCTTGCTGTGACACGACTGCTGTAACACCAGTGATGTTAGGAACGTGGCCCCGAGGACACAAGAAGTGAGCAAGCAAGCGCTTGGACAGCCTACGCCCGGGGGCCCGTCGGCGCCCCTCCGGCGGGGCCGGGCGACGGGTACGGGGGCGCGTCGTCCCGCCCTTGCCCCCTCACGCTAGCCTCGGCCACCGACAGCGGCGCGGGCCGCGCGACCGAGGGGTGTCATGAGCAGGATGAAAAAGACGGACCGTCCCTACGACATCGTGCTGTTCGGGGCCACGGGCTTCGTGGGACGGCTCATCGCGCGCTACCTGGACGACCACGCGCCCGAGGAGGTGCGCTGGGCGATCGCCGGGCGCAGCGAGGAGAAGCTCCAGCGGCTGCGCGAGGCGCTGCCCGGCGGTGCGCGGGTCGGGGTGCTGCGGGCGGACGTCGCGGACCCGGACTCCCTGCGCTCCCTCGCCGGGCAGGCGCGCGTGGTGGCCACGACCGTCGGGCCGTACGTACTCCACGGGGAGGACCTGGTCGCGGCCTGCGCCGACCTCGGCACCGACTACCTGGACCTCACCGGGGAGCCGGAGTTCGTGGACCTGGTGTACGTGCGGCACGACGCACGCGCGCGCGAGACCGGGGCGCGGCTGCTGCACGCGTGCGGGTTCGACTCGGTCCCGCACGACCTGGGCGTGTACTACACCGTGCGGCAGCTCCCGGAGGGCGTGCCGCTGACCGTGGACGGGTTCGTGACGGCGGACGCCGCGTTCTCGGGCGGCACGTTCGCCTCCGCGCTGGGCCAGTTCGCCCGCGGGCGGCAGATGGTCGCGGCGGCCCGGGACCGGGCCCGGCACGAGCCGCGCCTGGTGGGCCGGCGGGCGACCGCGCCGGTCGGCGCGCCCCGGTTCGCGCCGGAGGTGGGCGCGTGGGCGCTGCCGCTGCCGACGATCGACCCGCAGGTCGTGCGCCGCTCGGCGCAGGCGCTGCGCCGCTACGGCCCCGACTTCCGCTACCGCCACTACGCGGCCGTGCGCCGGCTGCCCGTGGCGCTGGGCGGGGTGGCCGCCGTCGGCGCGCTCGCGGCGGCCGCGCAGGTGCCGCCGGTGCGGCGCCGGCTGTCGGACCGGCTGCGCCCGGGCGACGGACCGAGCGCCGAACGGCGGGCGCGCAGCTGGTTCTCCGTGCGGTTCGTGGGCGAGGGCGGCGGCCGGCGGGTGTACACGGAGGTCTCGGGCGGCGACCCCGGCTACGACGAGACGGCCAAGATGTTCGCCGAGGCCGCCCTGTCCCTCGCCCAGGACCCGCTGCCCGAGACGTCCGGCCAGGTCACCACGGCGGTGGCGATGGGCGACGCCCTGACCGACCGTCTGGTGCGCGCCGGCATCCGCTTCCGCGTGGCGGCCACCCGCTGAGGGGCCGACGACGGGACCGGCACCGTCACAGGGGCCAGGCGACCAGCGTGTAGACCATCCCCACGATCCAGCCCAGCCCGGCCAGCACCCCCAGGGCGAGGGCCACGGTCACGGCCCGTTCCACGGGTCGGTGCGGATCGGTGAGCGGCTCGGCGGCGCGGTGAGTGGTCATGCCCTCACCTTCCCGCCGACCGGGCGCGCGAACATCCGTACGGGTACTCAGATGACGTACTCAGACGGCCCGTTCAGTCCACGTGCGGCGGGGCGGGGTGCTCCGCACCGGGGCCGACCGCTTCCCGCAGGGCCCGTCGGCACAGGGCGTCGGCCCTGCGGGTCGTCTCCGGGAGGCGGTACGCCGGGGTCAGCGCGAGGGTGTGGGCGCAGGCCGTGGGCAGCGTCGTGCGGTGTCCCACCGAGACGAAGACCGGCTTGACGCCGGTGCGGGTGCGCAGGGCGCGGCCGACCTCCTCCGTGTCCGCGAGCAGGGGGGCCGACGAGCCGCGCTCGGCGGCGGGGGCGTCGTAGGTGAAGGTGAACGGGTTCTTCGCCACGCCGATCGTGGGCAGGCCGGTCAGCACGCCCAGGTGGCTGGCCAGGCCGAAGCGGCGGGGGTGGGCGAGGCCGTAGCCGTCGCAGACCACCAGTCCCGGCGGGCAGGCGAGGGCGTCGAGCGCGGCGAGCACGGTGGGGATCTCACGGAACGCCAGCAGCCCGGGCACGTAGGGGAAGGAGATCCGGCCGACGGCGGTGGCCTCGGCGACGACGTCCAGGGTGGCCGCGTCGAGGACGACGGCGGCGGCCGCGACGACGTCGCGTGCGTCGTCGTAGGCGACGTCCACGCCCGTCACGTGGCCGGTGCCGGGCGGCGGCCCCGGCTCGTCGAGCACCACGCGGGCCCGCAGCTCGTCCTGGACGGCGCGGGCCTCGTCTTCGGTCGTGGGCCAGTCGGCGGGGATCGGAACGGTCGTCATGGTGCACCGAGCGTACGGGGCCGCACGCGCGCGCGGGCCCGGGGGTAGGCTCGCGATCATGTTCGTGCTGGAGCTGACCTACACCGCCCCGCTCGACGCCGTCGACGCCGTCCTCGGCGCCCATGTGGCGTGGCTGGACGAGCAGTACGCGCGCGGGGTCTTCCTCGCGTCGGGACGCAAGAACCCCCGCGACGGCGGGGTGATCCTCGCCGTCGCGGAGGACCGGGCGCGCATCGAGGAGATCACCGCGGGTGACCCCTTCGTCACCGCCGGCGTGTGCGCGTACCGCGTCACGGAGTTCGTCGCGACGAAGACGGCCCCGGAGCTGGCGCGGTACCAGGAGCCTGCCGGCTGACCGGCGGACCCGTCAGCCCTTGCCCAGGGCGCGCTGGAGCTGGTCCTTGTTCATGTCCGAGCGGCCCTTGACGTTCTTCTTCTTGGCCTCCTCGTACAGCTGGTCGTACGTGGGCCCCTGGGAGCCCTTGCCCGACCGCTGACCGCCGCGCTTGCCCGAGGACATGTCCTGGGTGGAGGTGCGGCTGGCCGTCTTGGCCTCGCCGGACCGGGCGCGTTCCTTGTTCACCGTCCGGGCCGCGATCTCCTCGGCCCGCTCGGTGCTCTCACCGCGGTCCTGCGCGCTCTTCTTGATGTGCTCGTACTGACGTTCCCGCTTGGGGCTGGAACCAGCAGGCATGGCGTTCGCTCCTTTCACGTCCGGCCATCGGGTACCCGCCCCACGGGATGTGTTGCCTCCCCGTCGTCCGCGGGGCTCAGCGCTCCAGCCGTGCCACCCGCCCCTTCTCCCCCGCGGCCCAGCACACCGGGTCCGGGGCGCAGTCCACGGTGTCGTACGAGCCGGTGTCCAGGGTGCGCCAGGTGCGGCCGCCGTCGGTCGTCAGGTCGGTGCCGGTGGGGCCGACCGCGAGGGCGGCGACCCTGCTGTGCGGCAGCCAGGCGGCCCCGGAGCGGTAGGCCGGCGGCGGCGTCGCGGCGGGCCGCCAGGTGCGGCCCCCGTCGGCGGTCGTGGCCGCGGCCCGCGGGGAGGGCTGGTCGGCGCGGTAGTCGCCGCCGACGGCCAGCCCGTGCGTGCGGTCCCGGAAGGCGAGCGCGAAGACGCCGCGCGCCGGGTCGCCCGCCGGCACCGGGGTCGCGGCGGCGGTCCAGGTCAGACCGCGGTCGGCGGAGTGCAGCACGCGCGCCCGCGCGCCGCCCCCGGTGGCCAGCCACACGTCGCGCGGCCCCGACGCGACCAGGCACTGCCCGCTCGCCGCGAACCCCGCCTCGCCCTCCAGGGCCGCCGGCATCCCCGCGTCGGGCAGGACGGACCAGGAGCGGCCGCCGTCCGTGGTGGACAGGACGCGGAACCTCCCGTCCACCGGGTCGCTCAGGGCGAGGCCGTGGCGGCGGTCGAAGAACGTCAGGCAGTCGTAGAACGCCCGCGTGTCGGTGTTGCGGAACGACTCCGTCCAGGTGCCGCCGCCGTCGTCGGTGCGGTAGACCCGGGACGCCTCGCCCTCGCCGATGGCCAGCACCACGGCGTGCCGCGCGTCGAACGCCTCCACGTCCCGGAACTGCAGGTCCCCGGCGCCGGGGGGCGAGACGTCGCGCCAGGTCCCGCCGCCGTCCGTGGTGCGCAGCACCGTGCCGCCGGTCCCGGCGACCCACGCGGTGTCCCGGCCCACGGCGGCCAGGCCGCGGAACCGGACGTCCGGGGCGCCGGTGTCCTTCAGCTGCCAGTGCGGCGCCGGCCGGCCCACCGGTGCGTGGGCCTGTGCGGGGACGGCGGTGAGCGCCACGAGGGCCGCCGCGCAGGCCGCTCCCACGGCCGCCATCCGCCCCGTCCGTCCGCCCGGTCCCGTCGTCGTCCCGCGTCGCGTACTCCCCAAGCGCCTCATGGCGGGGGAAGCTAGCCCACCGCCCGGACGGCGTCCAGAGGCCCTCCCCGGCCCGGCCGGGCCGTCCCCGCGGGCGGAGCACCTGTGTGGATCCCGGGGAGAGGTGGGTCACTCGGGTGCATGAACGCGGTGACCGAGGTCACTCTCACGACGTGTGCACGGATCGGCCGGTTCCGACGTCTCTCCCAGTGCCGGCCTCACCCGACCGGAGTTCGTCCCGCCGTCACGAGGGAGCAAGGCGTTGTCCACCGTCATCGAGCAGCCCGTGGAGGCGCGCCTGGTCGCCGCCGCGCCACGGATGCAGCACATCCCCGCCACCCTGCACTACGACCGCACCGACCCCTTCGCCGTGCGCATGACCTTCCCGGCCCCGGCCACCCTGGAGGGCGTCGACGTGTGCTGGACCTTCGCCCGGGAACTGCTCGCCGCGGGCCTGACCCGCGCCGAGGGCCAGGGCGACGTCCGGGTGCGGCCCTACGGGTACGACCGCACCGTGCTGGAGTTCCACGCGCCGGAGGGCACCGCGATCGTGCACGTGCACTCCTCGGACGTCCGCAGCTTCCTCGCCGCCAGCGGCGAGCTCGTGCCGGTCGGCCACGAACACCTCCAGCTCGACCTGGACCACGACCTCGCGGAGCTGATGCGGGACGCCTGCTGAGGCCCGCCCCGCGCCGACGCCCGCCGGGCGCTAACGCCCGCCCCCGAACAGGGCGTTGAGCTCGCCGTAGTCGAGCCCGCCGGCGAGCGACCCGTACGTCCCCGCGTCCAGCAGCTCCCGCGCGGCGCGGCGGACCAGGGCGTGGGCCGCCTGGGCGATGCCCGAGCCGACGCTCACGCGCGCGACACCGAGCCCGGCCAGCTCCGCGACGGGCGGCGCGCCGGGCCCCGCCATGACGTTCAGGGGCGCCTGGACGCCCTCGACGAGCAGCTCCACCGTCTCCGGGTCGACGGCCCCGGGGACGAACACGCCGTCGGCGCCCGCCGCGACGAAGGCGGCGGCCCGTTCCAGGGTGAGGTCCACTCCCCCGGCCCCGCGCAGGAACGTGTCGACGCGGGCGTTGACGAACAGCGGCACGCCCAGCGCGTCGGCGGCCGCACGGGCGGCCGCGATGCGCTCTGCCTGCTCCGCGACCGGCCGCAGCGGCGCGTCCCCCTCGTGCAGGGCGTCCTCGATGTTGATGCCGACGGCGCCCGCCGCGAGCACCGCGCGGACGGTGCCGGCCACACCTTCGGGGTCCGTCGCGTACCCGCTCTCGACGTCCGCGGTGACGGGCACCCGCACCGCGGCGACGACGTCCGCGACGGCGCGCAGGGCGTCCTCGCGGCCGAGCCGGTCGCCGTCGGCCGCGCCGAGCGCCCAGGCCACTCCGGCACTGGTGGTGGCCACGGCGGCGGCGCCGGCGTCCTCGACGAGACGGGCGCTCGCGGTGTCCCAGGCGTTCGGCAGGACGAGGGGCCGCCCCGGCACGTGCAGGGCGCGGAAGGCCAGGGCGCGGTCGCGCAGGGGGCTGTGGTCGGGGTGCGTCATGCCGCCACTCAAGCAGCCGGGGCCGGGGCGCCGCTGGCAGGAATCCGACGTGTGCATGCCGCGCCGTAATCCGGTTGACCCCGGCCGTCGGGGCTCCTACGGTGGACGACGGTCCTGTTGCCGCCGATTGGAGAAGGACGTTGCTCCTCTGAGGTCATGAGACACCGCCGCACGCCCGTCGGGTGTGCGTGCCGCGTGCGACCTCGGCGTGTCGAGCCGTCCTTGTGGAACCGGGCTGGAACAGGTCTCCTTCCCCGGTCCTCGTGTGGATCCTCCCGTGCCCCGCCGTCCTGCGGTCGCCGTCCCCGGTGTCTCGACACGCGTTGCCCTGACCGCACCCGCGACCGCGAGGCCCCACTTGACGCATACCGCCCATTCCATCGCCTGCACCTCCCTCTCCTTCGCCTGGCCCGACGGCACCGCCGTACTGGACGGCCTGGACGTCTCCTTCGGTCCCGGACGCACCGGGCTCGTCGGCGTCAACGGGTCGGGGAAGTCCACCCTGTTGAAACTGATCGCCGGCGAACTGACCCCCGTCGACGGCACCGTCCGGGTCGCCGGGGACATCGGGTACCTGCCGCAGAACGTCACGCTCGACACCCGGCTGCGCGTCGACCAGGCCCTCGGCATCGCCGGGCGGCGGGCCGCGCTGCACGCCATCGAGGCCGGCGACGTCCGCCCGGAGCACTTCGAGGCCGTCGGCGACGACTGGGACGTGGAGGAACGCGCCCTGGCCACCCTCGGCGAACTCGGCCTCGGCCACATCGGCCTCGACCGCACCGTCGGCGAGGTCTCCGGCGGCGAGTCCGTGCTGCTGCGGCTGGCCGCGCTGCTGCTGCGCCGGCCCGACGTGCTGCTCCTGGACGAGCCCACCAACAACCTCGACCTGTACGCGCGACGGCGGCTGTACGCGGCCGTGGCGTCCTGGCCCGGCGTGCTCGTCGTGGTCAGCCACGACCGCGAACTCCTCGACCTGGTCGACCAGATCGCCGACCTGCGCGGCGGGGAGGTCGTCTGGTACGGCGGCAACTACACCGCCTACGAGGAGGCCCTGGCCGTCGAGCAGGAGGCCGCCGAGCGCATGGTGCGGGTCGCCGAGGCCGACGTGCGCCGGCAGAAGCGCGAACTCACCGACGCCCAGGTCAAGCTGGCCCGCCGCAAGCGGTACGGGCAGAAGATGTGGGAGCAGAAGCGCGAGCCCAAGATCGTGATGGGGGCGCGCAAGCGGGCGGCGCAGGAGTCCGCCGGCAAGCACCGCATCCTGCACGAGGAACGGCTCGCCGAGGCCCGCGAGCGGCTCGACGAGGCCGTGGACGCGGTACGGGACGACGACGAGATCCGCGTCGAACTGCCCCACACCGCCGTGCCGCCGGGCCGCGGCGTCCTCTCCCTGCGCGAGCTGCGGCTCGCGTACGGCACCCCCGTGACGGTCTCCCTGGACCTGCACGGACCCGAGCGGGTCGCGCTGGTCGGGCGCAACGGCGCCGGCAAGACGACGCTGCTGCGCACGGTCGCGGGCGAGCTGGCACCGGCGGCGGGCGAGGCGCACGCGCACGTGCCGCTGCGGTTCCTGCCGCAGCGGCTGGACGTCCTCGACGACGCGCTGACGGTCGCCGAGAACGTGGCCCGGTTCGCGCCGGGCGCCACCAACAACCGGGTCCGCGCCCGGCTGGCCCACTTCCTGTTCCGGGGCGCGCGCGCCGACCAGCGGGCCGGGACGCTGTCCGGCGGGGAGCGGTTCCGGGCGGCGCTGGCCGCGCTGATGCTCGCCGAGCCGGCGCCCCAGCTGCTGATGCTGGACGAGCCGACGAACAACCTCGACATGGCGAGCGTGCGCCGGCTCACCTCGGCCCTGGAGTCGTACGAGGGGGCGCTGGTCGTGGCCAGCCACGACCTGCCGTTCCTGGAGTCGATCGGGATCACCCGGTGGCTGCTGCTCGACGGGGAGCTGCGGGAGACCTCGTGGGAGGAGCTGACCGAGGCGGGGTAGGCGGGGGTTTGGTCCTGGTGCCCCGGGGCTGCATGATGGCGGACCGGCGCCAGGCCCACGGCGCCGGTCCGCCCCTCGCCGGTACCCCACCACGAGACCTCCACGAAAAGACACGGAAAGACACGGAAGACACGGACGTGCCCAGCAAGAAGGCCCTCATCCGCCGCCCCGGCCCGCGCCTCGCCGAAGGGCTGGTCACGCACGTCGAGCGGGAGGACGTCGACGTGGACCTCGCCGTCGAGCAGTGGGAGGCGTACGCGCAGGCGCTGCGCGCGCACGGCTGGGAGACCGTCGAGGTCGAGCCCGCCGACGACTGCCCGGACGCGGTGTTCGTCGAGGACGCCGTGGTGGTGTTCCGCAACGTCGCCCTGATCACCCGGCCCGGCGCCGAGTCCCGCCGCGGGGAGACCGCGGGCGTCGAGGAGGCCGTGGCGCGCCTGGGCTGCTCGGTGAACTGGATCTGGGAGCCGGGCACGCTGGACGGCGGTGACGTGCTGAAGGTCGGCGACACGGTGTACGTCGGCCGGGGCGGGCGGACCAACGCGGCCGGGGTCCAGCAGCTGCGCGCGGCGTTCGAGCCGCTGGGCGCGCGCGTGGTGGCCGTCCCGGTGAGCCGGGTGCTGCACCTGAAGTCGGCCGTGACGGCGCTGCCCGACGGCACGGTGATCGGGCACATCCCGAAGGTCGACCGGCCGTCGCTGTTCCCGCGCTTCCTGTCGGTGCCGGAGGAGTCCGGCGCGCACGTGGTGCTGCTAGGCGGCGACCGGCTGCTGATGGCGGCGAGCGCCCCGCGCACGGCCGACCTGCTCACCGACCTCGGTTTCGAGGTGGTCGTGGTGGACATCAGCGAGTTCGAGAAGCTCGAGGGCTGTGTGACGTGCCTCTCGGTCCGGTTGCGGGAGCTGTACGCCTGACGGGGAACCCGGGCCTCCCCGTCCGGGCCCCGGACCTGCGCGAATCTGAGTCATTTGGGTGGATTCGTCCCGGCGGGGCCCGTCCCGGCGGGACGGATCCGGCCGGGCTGATCAGCGGTCTTTACGGCGGCCTTAACCTACGGCTTCGTAACCTACGGGTACGTAGCCTACGCTTTCGTAAGTTCGGCACCGCTCGCCGGACCGTCCCCGTCTGTTCCCGCGTCCCCTGGAGTTCCCGTGACGATCACTTCCCCGCACCTCGGCAGCGCCGCCGGCTGGACCGACGCCCGGCTGCTGTACGCCTTGGAGGAAGTGGTCGAGAAGGAACTCAACCGGCACCTGCAGGTCGCCAAGGACTGGATGCCGCACGAGTACGTGCCGTGGAGCGACGCCCGCAACTTCCCCGGCTTCTTCGAGGACGGCGAGGCCTGGGAGAAGGACCAGTCGAAGGTCACCGAGATCGGCCGGATCGCGCTGGTGGTCAACCTCCTCACCGAGGACAACCTGCCCAGCTACCACCACGAGATCGCCAGCCTCTTCGGCCGCGAGGGCGCCTGGGGCACCTGGGTGCACCGCTGGACGGCCGAGGAGGGCCGACACGGCATCGTCATGCGCGACTACCTGCTCGCCTCGCGCGCGGTGGACCCGGACAAGCTGGAGCAGTTCCGGATGGCCCACATGAGCGAGGGCTTCGAGTCCGACAACCGGCACTCGATGCTGCACTCGGTCGCCTACGTCGCCTTCCAGGAGCTCGCGACCCGCATCTCCCACCGCAACACCGGCCACCAGTCGGGCGACCCGGTCTGCGACCGCATGCTCGCGCGCATCGCGACCGACGAGAACCTGCACATGGTCTTCTACCGCAACCTGCTCAAGGCGGCCTTCGAGCTCGCCCCCGACCTGACGATGCAGGCCGTGCGGGACGTGGTGGTCGACTTCCGCATGCCGGGCCACGGCATCCCCGGCTTCGAGCGGGCCGCCGCGCAGATGGCCATCGGCGAGGTCTACAACCTGCGCATCCACCACGACGACGTGCTGCAGCCCGTGCTGCGCTTCCTGAAGGTCATGGACATCGACGGCCTCGGCCCCGAGGGCCAGCGGGCCCAGGACGAGCTGGGCCTGTTCCTGGGCGGCCTGGACGCGGAGGCCGCGAAGTTCGACGAGCGCCTGGCGGCCCGCAAGGCCCGGATGGCTGCGCGGGCGGCGGGCTGAGCGAGGGGGGCGGGACCGGGTCTCGCGGTCCCTGGCGTACGCGGCCGCGTGCGCTGAGGGTCAGGAGGAGGTGCGCCTCAGGTGGAGGCGTTCCTTCTCGGACAGGCCGCCCCAGACGCCGAAGCGCTCGTCGTGGGTGAGGGCGTAGTCGAGGCAGGCGGAGCGGATCGGGCACAGGCCGCAGATCCGCTTCGCGTCACGCACCGAGCTGCCGGGCTCGGGGAAGAAGAAGTCCGCCCCGGTCTGCGCGCACAGCGCCTCCCGCTGCCAGGTGAGGTCGGGCGTGGTGATGGTGTCGGTGAACATGCCCAGGAGCGTGCCGGTCGGCGAAAAACGTTCGCTCAACGACTGATCAACGCGGGCGGACGGACCCGGCCGTCCCGATGATGGCCCCGCGCGGCGCCCCGGTGCACGGCGGCGCGCGGGGAGAACCGCGCAGCGGGGCCGGTCCCGGTCGCCGGCCGTGCGGACCGGACGGGCGGTTCGGCGGCGCTTGTCGGTGGTGGGTGCCAGACTCGGCAGTACAGGCAACGGGATCCCTCAGAGGAGGGCGCAGATGCTCACCATCCGTGATGTCACCGGCTCGCCGAACTGGCTCGACGTCGGCACCCCCGACATCGACGGCGCCGCTTCCTTCTACGGCGGCCTGTTCGGCTGGGAGTATCGCCCCGGCCCGCCCGAGGCCGGCGGGTACGGCTTCTTCCAGCTCGCCGGGAGGACCGTGGCGGGCGGCATGCAGACCTCCGCCGAGCAGGGGCCGCCCTCCTGGACCGTGTACTTCCTGACCTCGGACGCGGACGCCACGGCGCGGGCGGCCGAGGGCGCCCACGGCAAGGTGCTGGCCGGTCCGCTGGACGTGCTGGACCGCGGGCGCATGGCGATCCTCGCCGACAAGGCGGACGTGCCGTTCGGCATCTGGCAGCCGGGCCGGACCAAGGGGCTGGACCTGGTCCAGGAGCCGGGCTCGCTGTGCTGGATCGAGCTGTACACGGCCGACCTGCCCATGGCCGCCTACTTCTACCGCGCGGCCCTCGGCCTGGAGACCTACGGCGTCGACTTCCCCGGCGGCACGTACACCACCCTGCTGCCGGGCGGGCTGAGCGAGGACGCCATGTTCGGCGGCATCGTCCCGCTGTCCGAGGACCCGCTGGAGGCGGAGGCCGGGGCGTACTGGCTGCCGTACTTCGAGGTCGAGGACACCGACGCGGCGGTGGCCACCGCGCGGGAGCTGGGCGGCACGGTCCGCAGCCCCGCCACGGACCTCCCGGGCGTCGGCCGTGTCGCCCGGCTCGCCGACCCCTACGGCGCCCGCTTCGCGGTGATCAGGAGCGCGACCCCGCAGCCGGGTGCCGACGGGCCCGAGGGGACGTGAGGGGCGCCGTCCGCGGTGGCCGTCACGCCAGGTGAGGCGAGGCCTCAGCGGCTGCCACGCGACGACCCCGTCGGCGTGCGGCAGCCGCGGCCTTCTGCAGTGCCCACCGTGACATGGGTCAGCGATTGACCACGTCACGGGTCTGGGCGTACACGGTCGCGTCCGTCAGCAGAGCGGTGTGACTGAGGCAGGCGGTCCGGGTGTTGGTCGCGCCGGAGAGCGCCACGGAGCTGTCAGGGTTGATCACCGTGTCGCAGGGCGACCACCAGGTCGCGTAGCGGGCCGCACCCGGCGTCTCGTCACCGGAGTTGAGGTCGGCCAGGAAGGCGGAGCCGATCCGCATCTCGGTGCAGGACGTGTCGGTGCAGGTGTTGGCGCTGTCCGTGCCGTGGTTCGGGCCGCCCAGGGACACCCAGGCGTCCACCTTGGCGGTGCCGCCGAGATTCTTCAGGTAGTAGCGGGAGCCGAGCCCGCCCATGGAGTGGCTGACGATGTCGACCTTGGTGGCGCCGGTCGCCGCGAGGAGCCGGTCGACCTCGGCGGACAGTTGCTGGGCCGTCGTGGCGTTCGACTGGCGCCAGTCGTAGGACCACTGGTCGAGGTACGAGGAGGGCCAGCCGTCCGCTCTGAAGCGGTCCGCCATGGTGTTCCAGTTGCTCGCGTTCCCGGTGTAACCGTGCACGAACAGGACGGGGTTGCTGGTCGCGGTGAACGTGGTACCGCCGGCGGCCTGAGCGGGGAGGGAAGCCTGTACGGCGAGCAGGGCACCGGCTGCCGCGGCGGCTGCGGCGGCAAGGGTCTTCTTCACGTGGGGACTCCGTGGTGGGGTCGGGGACGGCGCTCGTCGGCGCGTTCTGACAGAGGGCAGCCCTGAGGCTTCCCGGATCACGGGAGCGGGGCCTGCGGGCTGGGCATGACGAGGGGGGTCTGCCGGACCGCTGGGGAGACGGGGGCAGCCGTGTCAGTGAAGGTGGCGTGAGAATACTGACCGGTAGGTATCTCGGGTCAAGGGGCGTGCACCAAATAGATGCGGACGCGATCCGCTGCGCGTTCGCCGCGCCTCCCTGCGCACGTCACCGCGTGCTGCCGGCAGGGACGGCACCCCCCTAGGCATCGTCTTGTCGATCATGTCTGGAGCCGGATGAGTGTGCTGGCCAGGGTGATGGCGGCGAGGTAGCGGTCGGGTTGCTTGTCGTAGCGGGTGGCGATGCCTCGCCACTGCTTGAGGCGGTGGAAGCAGCGCTCGACGACGTTGCGGCGGCGGTAGACGGTCCGGTCGAAGCCGCAGGGCCGTTCGCGGCGCCGGCGTCGGCCCGCGAGCTGGTCGACGCGTTCGGGAATGGTCGCCTTGATGCCGCGTCTGCGCAGGCAGGCGCGGAAGGAACGGGCCGAGTAGCCCTTGTCTGCCACCACCCGCTCCGGCCGGACAAGGGGCCGTCCCGGCCCGGCGCTCGCGACCCGGATCTTGTCGATGACCGTCTCGGCCTGGGTGCAGTCGTTGCGGGTGCCGGCCGTGACCGTGAAGGACAGCGGCCGGCCCCGTCCGTCGCAGGCCAGGTGGATCTTGCTGGTCAGTCCGCCGCGGGATGAGGCGCTGTTCGTCCCCCGCCAGCTCCCACCCGCCTGCAAGCCCGCTGCGGCCAGGCGCGGCAAGGGCGAGGCGGTCACGGGAACGGTCGTCGCCCACGGCCGGACCGGTCCAACATGCCATTCCCGACTTTGGGAATCGGCGTGGACGCACCCGCCGGCCCGGGGAGACGGGGCGGTGGGTGCTGAGCCCGGAGCACGTCGCCCGGATCAGCGCCTGGATCGCGGGCGAGGACCCCGCCGGGAGTTTCGATCTGGGCGGAGGCGGTCGCCGCCACGGTGATGGACGGACCGATGCCGACGCGCACGTCGACCCCGAGCCGCGAGATGCTCCGCACCCGCAGCACCTCGCCCAAGCGGCGGGCGTCGGTGCCAACGAAACCGAATCGTCCGTCACCGAAGTTGAACCAGCCCAGGCGGCAGGCAGCGGACCACCGTTAACGTCGGCCGCGCCGCATCTCCTGAATCTCTCGCATGTGCTGCGCATCCCGTTCTTCAGACCGACGCCGCGATCGTGCCACCACAGATCCCAACAATGTGTAGAGCACCGCGTAGATCAGACATTGGGCTGCGAAGTCCCACCCCCACGACCGGTCACTCACGAGCGTCGTGACAGCGCTCACTACCGCTGCCAAGGCCAGCGCAGCACCGATCCGCTTCCACCATGTCGTCATAGTCGACCGTTACCCCTTCGCCTCTTGATCACTGAGGGGGCCCAACAGGCTGTCCACGGGCCGAACCGCATAAAAGTCGATGCAGTACACACGAACGATTACTTGAACCGCAGCCTGGAGCAGCTTGGCCGGTCACACATCCGCATTTCCATCGGTCCGTCCAGCCTGAACTCGACGAAGTCGCCACCTACTGCCGACGTACCTCCGACTCAGGTCACCAGCCCATAACCATGACCCGGGGGAAGGCAATGCAGTCCGCCCGGGTCATGGTTATTCTCGGCCTACTGGTGACCGGGCTGTTTTTCCTCATAATGTTCAGAAACATTGCCAGGCCGGCATAGATGACGACGACAAGAGCCAGGAAGATCCATCCCCCGGAATTTCCGGAAGCTATCAGGAAGACGCCGAACAGAATTCCTACAACGGCAAAACATGTGGTGATTGTCATGTAACGCTTTACGACCGCGCGCTGTTCCAATTCCGCCGGCGACCACACCCGCCACATCACCCCAGAGTGCCTTGGTGTCCCCCGTGACCAGGTGATAGATTCCCGTGCCCAGATCACCTACTGGCCCCAGGGCGTCCGCAACCCCGCTCAGACTCCACGTT
>NZ_KQ948553.1:0-323475 GCF_001514125.1 Streptomyces longwoodensis
TTTGACCGGCGGCCGTTTTCCGATTTCGTCGGGGGGTCTCTCTGGAATCTGTGTTCCGTGAGACCTGTAGATACTAACCGCTGCCGACCGGATGAGATCCAGTTCCAGGCAACTGTTCGAATCTACCTCCCCACCGGATCCGTGTCAACAGCTCCTGCGGGGCGAAGAGGACACTAGCAGCTCAGCGGGCGTGACCGCACATCAGGCGGCCGTCGGCACGGTGGCGCTGCGCTCGGCCGCCTCCACGTCGCCCGTCTCCCCGGTGCGCGCGGCCCGGCCGCCGAGGACGTAGACGTAGGTGAGGAATGCCAGCTCGGCGGTCACGCCGATGGTGACGCGGGCCCAGGTGGGCAGGCCGGAGGGGGTGACGAAGCCTTCGATCGCGCCCGAGACGAACAGGACAAGGGCGAGGCCGATGGCCATGCCGACCGCCGCTCGGCCTTCTTCGGCCAGTGCGGTGCGGCGGGTGCGGGGGCCCGGGTCGATGACGGTCCAGCCGAGGCGCAGGCCGGTGCCGGCGGCGACGAACACCGCGGTCAGTTCGAGCAGGCCGTGCGGCAGGACCAGGCCGAGGAATGTGTCGAGGCGGCCCGCGGAGGACATGAGGCCGAGGCCGATGCCCAGGTTGAGCATGTTCTGGAAGAGGATCCACAGGACGGGCAGGCCGAGGAAGACGCCCAGGACGAGGCACATCGCGGCGGCCTGCGCGTTGTTCGTCCACACCTGCGCGGCGAAGGCCGCGGCGGGGTGGCTGGAGTAGTAGGTCTCGTACTCGCCGCCGGGGCGGGTCAGTTCGCGCAGGTCGCTGGGGGTGGCGATGGTGGCCTGCACCTCCGGGTGGGTGCCGATCCACCAGCCGAGGAGGACGGCCAGGGCCGTCGACAGGAGCGCGGTGGGGACCCACCAGTGGCGCGAGCGGTAGACGGCCGCGGGGAACCCCTGGGTGAGGAAGCGGGTCGCGTCGCGCCAGGAGGCGCGGCGGGCGCCCGTGACGGCGCTTCGCGCGCGTGCGACGAGTTGGCTGAGCCGGCCGGTGAGCTGCGGGTCGGGCGCGCTGGACTGGATCAGGGAGAGGTGGGTGGCGGTGCGCTGGTAGAGCGCGACGAGTTCGTCGACCTCGGGGCCGGTGAGGCGGCGCTGGCGGCGCAGCAGGGCGTCGAGGCGATCCCATTCGGCCCGGTGGGCGGAGACGAAGACGTCGAGGTCCATCGGTGTGCCTGCTCCTCGGCTGTTCGTCGGCTGTCGTCGGAGGGCGGGGGCGGCCGGCCCGGATGTCAGCTTGTCGTACTGCGGCGCGATGTGTGCTCAGCTTGGCAGACTGGCCGGTCGCGGGGCAGGTCAGGGGAGAGGACGCGGACGTGAGTGAGCTGGTGACCGGCGAGGCGGTGGCGCTGGAGCTGCAACCCGCCAGGCTGCCGAGCAGGGCGTTGGCCACGCTGCTGGACCTGACGGTGGCCGTGGTGGTCTACGTGGGCGTGTCCGTCGCGCTGGTCCTGGGGACGGCGTCGCTGGACGACGCGGCGCAGATCGCGCTGTCGATCGCCGCGTTCCTGCTGGTGCTGGTGGGTGGGCCGATCGCCGTGGAGACGCTGAGCCACGGGCGTTCGCTGGGGAAGGCCGCGTGCGGTCTGCGGGTGGTGCGCGACGACGGCGGGCCGATCCGGTTCCGGCACGCGCTCGTGCGGGGCGCCATCGGGGTGGTGGAGATCCTGCTGACGGGCGGGGTGGTCGCGTGCACCGCGTCATTGGTGTCGGCGCGGGGGCGTCGGGTGGGTGACGTGTTCGCGGGGACGCTCGTCGTGCGGGAGCGGGTGCCGGTGGCGCGGACCGGTTTCGTCGCGCCTCCCCCGCCGTGGCTGGCCGGGCGGTTCTCCGGGCTCGACCTGTCGGCGGTGCCGGAGGGCCTGTGGCTGGCGATCCGCCAGTACCTGGGACGGATGCACCAGCTGGACCCGCAGGTCGGCTGGACCATGGCCCAGCGGCTGGCCGGGGACCTGGTGGCCCACACCGGGGCGCCGGCGCCGGAGGGCGTGCCGCCGGCCGCGTACCTGGCGGCGGTGGTGCAGGAGCGGCAGGCTCGGGAGGTCCGGCGGGCCTCTCCGGCGGTCCCTGCTCCGTCGGGCACCCCGTACGCTCCCGTCCCTCCCGCGGCGCCCGCGTACGGTCCGCCGGCGAGCGCTCCGGCGGCCACCCCGACGTTCACTCCCCCGGCTGCGGAAGGTTCGGTCGCGCCTGCCCCCGGCTCCCAGGGCGACGAACCGCCCGAGCAGTCGGCCGGTCGGCGTCCGGGCACCGGATTTGTCCCGCCCGCCTGACGAGGCGCGATCGCGGTCCGGGTCAGGCGAACGTCGACGGCGGTGACTCCAGGTCCTCCAGTTCGATGCCGGGCGCCGAGAGGACCACGTCCCCGGCGATGTGCACGGAGTGCTGCTCCCCCGTGTCCAGGGCGCTGACCTGGTAGGTGTCCACGGTCAGGGGGCCGTTGTCAGTGGCGTGTGCTTCGCTGTCGACCAAGGCCCAGGACTGGTCCACGGTGCGGGGGGCGAGCACCGGGTCGGTGAGGGCCACGAGACGGACGCGGGTCGCTGCGGAGGAGGGGGTGAGGCGCAGGAGACGGGCCGTGGCGACGAGGAACGCGGGGGATGTGCCGGTGAAGGCGTGGGCGCGCACGGTGCCTTCGGTGGCGTGGGCTCCGGTGGGGTCGGTGCGGACCCAGGTGACGCCGTCGAGGGCGGCACCGCGCACCTGCCAGCTGCCCGCGTGCAGTTCGAGGCGGAGCGGGCGGCCGAGGTCGTCCAGGGTGAGGTCGACGGAGCCGGTGTGCTCGCCGGTGGGGGTCGTCCGTCGTGCGACGTAGCGCCATCCGGTGGGGCCGGGGGCGCACTGGAAGTGTTCCTCGGCGAGGGGGGTGTGGTCGTGCGGGTCGTGGAGGGAATAGCGGCCGCGGGGCATGGGGGTCCTGGGTCGTGACGGGCGGGCCGGGCGCCGTGACGGTGGCCCGGCCGGGACGGCCGACGGGGCAGGCCCCCGACACGGGGGTGCGGGGGCCTGCCTCGGAGGTGCGGCCGGTGGCCGGCCGTGGTGGTCGCCGGGGCGCGGGACCGCGCGGCCGGCGACCGGGTCACCGGCTCAGTAGCGGTAGTGGTCCGACTTGAACGGGCCCTCGACGTTCACGCCGATGTAGGCGGCCTGCTCCGGGCGCAGCGTGGTGAGCTTGACGCCCAGGGCGTCCAGGTGCAGGCGGGCGACCTTCTCGTCCAGGTGCTTGGGCAGCGTGTACACACCCACCGGGTACTCGTCGGGCTTGGTGAACAGCTCGATCTGCGCCAGCGTCTGGTCGGCGAAGGAGTTCGACATCACGAACGAGGGGTGGCCGGTGGCATTGCCCAGGTTCAGCAGACGGCCCTCGGACAGCACGATGATCTTCTTGCCGTCGGGGAAGGTCCAGGTGTGCACCTGCGGCTTGACCTCGTCCTTGACGATGCCCTCGATCTTCGCCAGGCCGGCCATGTCGATCTCGTTGTCGAAGTGGCCGATGTTGCCCACGATCGCCTGGTGCTTCATCCGCGCCATGTCCGAGGCCAGGATGATGTCCTTGTTGCCGGTGGTCGTGATGAAGATGTCGGCCGTCTCCACGACGTCCTCGAGGGTGGTGACCTGGTAGCCGTCCATCGCCGCCTGCAGCGCGCAGATCGGGTCGATCTCGGTGATGATCACGCGGGCGCCCTGGCCGCGCAGCGACTCCGCACAGCCCTTGCCGACGTCGCCGTACCCGCACACCACGGCCGTCTTGCCGCCGATCAGCGTGTCCGTGGCCCGGTTGATGCCGTCGATCAGCGAGTGGCGGCAGCCGTACTTGTTGTCGAACTTCGACTTCGTCACCGCGTCGTTGACGTTGATCGCCGGGAACAGCAGCACCCCGTCGCGCTGCATCTCGTACAGCCGGTGCACGCCCGTCGTGGTCTCCTCGGTCACCCCGCGGATCTCGGAGGCCAGCTGCGTCCACTTCTGGGGGGACTCGGCCACCGTGCGGGTGAGCAGCTCCAGGATGACCCGGTGCTCGTCGGACTCGGCGGTGTCGGGCGAGGGGACCTTGCCGTCCTTCTCGTACTCGACGCCCTTGTGGACCAGCAGGGTCGCGTCGCCGCCGTCGTCGAGGATCATGTTGGGTCCGCCGGTGGGGCTGTCCGGCCAGGTCAGCGCCTGCTCGGTGCACCACCAGTACTCTTCGAGGGTCTCGCCCTTCCAGGCGAAGACGGGGACGCCCTGCGGGTTGTCCGGCGTGCCGTTCGGGCCGACGGCGATGGCGGCGGCCGCGTGGTCCTGGGTGGAGAAGATGTTGCAGGACGCCCAGCGGACCTCGGCGCCGAGGGCGACCAGGGTCTCGATGAGGACGGCGGTCTGCACCGTCATGTGCAGGGAGCCGGTGACGCGGGCGCCGGCCAGCGGCCGGGCCTCGGCGTACTCCTTGCGGATCGCCATCAGGCCGGGCATCTCGTGCTCGGCGAGGGTGATCTCCTTGCGGCCGAACTCGGCCAGGGAGAGGTCGGCGACCTTGAAGTCCTGTCGGTTGTCGACAGTCGTCATTGCGAGCTGCTCCTCGGGGTTGGGGCGAGGTCTGGGTACGGCTGGTCTGCGCGGCGGCGGACACCGGGGTGCCCGAAGGAGGGCACAGGCATGCCCGCGTACGCGCAGCGCAGTCCGTCGGAGGCCCTCTCTCCCTCGGTCGGTCCGTGTCGGGACCGCCCGACCGCCATCAGCAGCGACGTCTGGCTCCGTTCCAAGCTACACCGGACACGGCGGCGGCCCCCAGTCCGCCCGCGGTCGGATCGAGCCGTTCGCGTGCGGTCCTGTAGCGGCGGGTGAGGGGGCGCCGTGACGGTCAGTGACCGGCCGCGTGGGGTGCGGGGCCGCCGGGGGTGGCCTCCGGGTCGGCGCCGCGGGCGGCTTCGGTCTCGCTGTAGATGTCCGGTTCGAGGTAGATGACGCGGGCGATGGGGACGGCTTCGCGGATGCGGGCCTCGGCGGCGTTGATGGCGGCGGCGATCTCGCCGGCGGTGTCGTCGTGCTGGACGGCGATCTTCGCGGCGACGAGGAGCTCCTCGGGGCCGAGGTGCAGGGTGCGCATGTGGATGATGCCGGTGACGGTGTGGCCGTCGACGACGGCGGCCTCGATCCTGCGGACCTCCTCCAGGCCGGCGGACTCGCCGAGGAGCAGGGACTTGGTCTCGGCGGCCAGGACCAGCGCGATGAGGACGAGCAGGACACCGATGCAGACGGTGCCGATGCCGTCCCAGACGCCGTCGCCGGTCAGCAGGGCGAGGCCGACGCCGCCGAGGGCGAGGACCAGGCCGATGAGCGCGCCGAAGTCCTCCAGCAGGACGACGGGCAGCTCGGGTGCCTTGGCGCGGCGGATGAACTGGGACCAACTGAGCTTGCCGCGGTGTTCGTTGGATTCCCTGATGGCCGTGCGGAACGAGAAGCCCTCGGCGAGGATCGCGAAGACGAGCACGCCCACGGGCCAGTACCAGTGCTCCAGTTCGTGCGGGTGGCGGATCTTCTCGTAGCCCTCGTAGACGGCGAACATGCCGCCGACGGAGAAGAGGACGATCGAGACGAGGAAGGCGTAGATGTAGCGCTCGCGGCCGTAGCCGAACGGGTGTTGCGGGGTGGCCTCGCGCTGGGCCTTCTTGCCGCCGACCAGCAGCAGGAACTGGTTGCCGGAGTCGGCGAGGGAGTGCACGCCCTCGGCGAGCATCGACGACGAGCCGCTGAACGCGAACGCCACGAACTTCGATGCCGCGATCGCGAGGTTGGCTCCGAGTGCCGCCACGATCGCCCTGGTGCCGCCTGACGCGCTCATGTGTCCGCGTTGTCCCTTCGCCGTCGTCCGCCTGGCCCGGCGGGGCCTTTGCCCGCTCTTTGCCGGTGGGCCATTCTTGCAGCCCCGTTCGCCACTGGCTTCTCAGGTATCCACAGACGCGGTCATACGATCCTGTTGTCAGGATCAGGCGATGACCGTGGCGCGGAACAGGGTGCCCGCACCGGACGCCTCGGCCTTCTCGCCCGCCGCGACGAACACCGACTGCCCCGCCGAGAGCTCCTCATCCCCCACCCGGACCGTGCCCGCGGTGCAGAGCAGGATCTGCGGGGTGGCGCGCGTCAGGTCGTGGGCGGCGGCGCCCCGGGGCAGGACGTACCGGGACAGGCGGAACTCGTCGATGGGCGTCTCGTAGACCTCTTCGCCGTCGGGGGCGGCCTCGGGGCGCAGCACACCCGGGTCGCGGGGCTCGAAGCGGACCACGCGCAGGAGTTCGGGGACGTCGACGTGCTTGGGGGTCAGGCCGCAGCGCAGCACGTTGTCGGAGTTGGCCATGATCTCCACGCCGAGTCCGCTGAGGTACGCGTGCGGGATGCCCGCGCCGAGGAACAGGGCCTCGCCGGGCTGGAGCCTGACGTGGTTCAGGAGCATCGCGGCGAGGACGCCGGGGTCGCCGGGGTAGTGGTGGGCTATGCCGGCGTAGGGCGCGTAGTCGCCGCCGAGGCGTTCGCAGGCGGCCGCGGCGAGGTCGACGGTGTGGGCCAGCTCCGTGCGGTCGGCGGTCAGCAGGGCGGTCAGGACCTCGCGCAGGGCGGCGTCCCCGGGGTGGGCGCGCAGCACGTCGACGTACGGCGTGAGGGAGGCGACGCCGAGGCCTTCCAGCAGGTCGGCGGCGTGGGCCGGGTCGCGGAAGCCGCACAGGCCGTCGAACTCGGTGAGCGCGCAGACCAGTTCGGGCTTGTGGTTGGCGTCCTTGTAGTTGCGGTGCGGGGCGTCGACCGGGATGCCGCGGCGCTCCTCGTCCTCGTAGCCCTGCCGGGCCTGGTCCAGGTCGGGGTGCACCTGGAGGGAGAGGGGAGCGCCGGCGGCGAGCAGCTTCAGCAGGAACGGCAGGCGCGGGCCGAACTTCGCCACGGCCGCGGCGCCGAGTTCGCGTTCCGGGTCGGCCTCGATCACCTGGTCGAGGGAGCCCCGGCCGGTGCCGGAGGGGGCGCCGGGGTGGGCGCCCATCCACATCTCCGCCTGCGGCTCACCGGTCGGCTCGACGCCGAGGAGCTGGGGGATCGCGGTGGTCGAACCCCAGGCGTAGGGGCGGACGGTGTTGTCGAGGCGGTCCATACCGTTCCTTGCGGGCTGTCGTAGTACGTGGGTCGGACCAAGGATCAGGCGCCGGAGGCGAGCGCCAGGTAAACGGCGGCGAAATCGGTGACGGCGATCAGCTCGGCGAGGGTCTCGAGTTCGTCGCCGGGTTCGGGTTCGAGTTCGCTGATCGGCGTGTCGTTGCCGAGGGCCAGGTCACGGGCGGCGGGGGCGGCGGTGAGGCCGCCGATGGGGCGGTCGCGGAGCAGCACCACGCGGGCGTGCAGCGCGGGCGGCTCCTCCACGCGGTCGCGGAAGAAGTCGTCGGGGTCGGCGCCGGCGGCGAGCGGGCCGGCGAGCAGCGCGCTGTGCTCGGCGAGCGCCTCGGGGAGTTCGGCGACGAGCGCGGGACGGCCGGACAGCTCGGCCAGTGCGGCGGCGAAGCGCCGGCCGGCGGGTCCGGCGGAGACGCCCTCGGTCCAGACGACGGGCAGCGTGTCGGCGAGTTCCGCGGCGAGGGTCTTGGCGGGGTTGCTGTACGTCGCGATGGCCGGGCCGCAGCGCTCGGCGACGCGGTCGAGGCGGTCGGCGACCTTGTCCAGCGCGTCGGCGGGGGCGGAGAGCAGCGCGATGCGGTCCAGGAGCGCCAGCAGCGGGGTGAGCAGGGCCCACAGGACGCCGGGGGCGGAGGCCGCGGCCGGCGGCAGGTCGTCCTGCTCGTACGGTGCGGTCGCCATGGGCACGAACAGGCCGTGCGCGACGCCGGAGGACTCGGTGAGCGGGGCGCCCGCGGGGGCGACGGCGACGACCGTGCAGCCGCGGCGGTAGGCCTGCTCGGCGAGGAGGGAGAGGCCGGGTTCGCTGCCGTCCGGGGTGGCGATGAGCAGCAGGTCGAGCGATCCGGCCCAGCCGGGGAGGTCCCAGCGCAGGGCGCCCGCGGCGGGGGCCACGCCGGTGGGGGCGAGGCGGGTGACCGGGCAGGCGGCGCCGGCGAGGGTGCCGAGCAGGTCGGCGGCGCAGGTGGCGGCGGCGCCGGGGCCGGCGATGAGGACGGCGCGGGGGCGGCCGTCCGGCTTGAGCTGCCCCACCCCGGCCTCGACGGCGTACCGGGCGGCGGTGCGCACCCGGGCACCGGCCTCGGCCGCGCCGCGCAGCAGGGCCCGGCGGTCGGCGTCGGCCAGGGCCTCCGGCGTGTCGAGCAGCGATTCGTCGAGCATGGCGTCAGGTCTCCGATCGCCGGTGGTCGTCGGGGGTGCGGGCGCCGGGTGGCGGGGGACGCGGATCCGTGCGGGAACGCCGGCCGCGGTCGGACGCCCGGCGGGGCGGGGCCCCGGGGGCGCGGCGGCCGCGGGTGGTCCCCGGCGGACCGCGCGGGGCTCACTCCGGGCGGCGGGCCTCGTCCACGAGGAGGACGGGGATGCCGTCGCGCACCGGGTACGCCAGGCCGCAGTCCTGTCCGGTGCAGACCAGCTCGGCGTCCTGCTCCTTGAGGGGCGCGTGGCAGGCCGGGCAGGCGAGGATCTCCAGAAGGCCGGCTTCGAGCGGCATGGGGCTGTCCCTTCGAGATGGGTCGTACGGGCGCTGCGCCGCACGCGTGCGCCGCGCTGTGCGGGCGGGTGCGGATGTGCCTGGTCAGCGTACCGCCGGTGGAACGGCCGACGCGGGGTGACGGCCACCTCGGCCGCCGCCCCGACCGTCGCCCCGGCCGCGGCCCCGCTCCGGGGCTGCCGTCAGGCGCGGATGACGGCCAGGACCTCGTCCCGCACCGCGGCCATCGTCGCCTCGTCGCGCGCCTCCGCGTTGAGCCGCAGCAGCGGTTCGGTGTTGGAGGGGCGGACGTTGAACCACCAGTCGGCCGCGGACACGGTGAGCCCGTCGAGCTCGTCCAGGGTGACGTCCTCACGGTCGCCGTAGGCCGCCTTGAGGGCGGCGATGCGTCCCGCCTGGTCGGCGACCGTGGAGTTGATCTCCCCTGAGCCGGCGTAGCGGTCGTACTGGGCGACCAGCGCGGACAGGGGGCCGTCCTGGCCGCCGAGGGCCGCGAGGACGTGCAGGGCGGCCAGCATGCCGGTGTCGGCGTTCCAGAAGTCCTTGAAGTAGTAGTGGGCCGAGTGCTCGCCGCCGAAGATGGCGCCGCTGCGGGCCATCTCGGCCTTGATGAAGGAGTGGCCGACGCGGGTGCGCACGGGGGTGCCGCCGTTCTCCTTCACCACCTCCGGCACCGTCCAGGACGTGATCAGGTTGTGGATGACCGTGCCCGTGCCTCCGTTGCGGGCCAGCTCCCGGGCGGCCACCAGGGCGGTGATCGCGGACGGCGAGACCGGGTCGCCGTTCTGGTCGACGACGAAGCAGCGGTCGGCGTCGCCGTCGAAGGCGATGCCGAGGTCGGCGCCCTCCACGGGGACCCGCTTCTGCAGGTCGACGAGATTGGCGGGGTCCAGGGGGTTGGCCTCGTGGTTGGGGAAGGTGCCGTCCAGCTCGAAGTACATCGGCACCAGGGTCAGCGGCAGGCCGGCGAAGACGGTCGGGACGGTGTGGCCGCCCATGCCGTTGCCCGCGTCGACGACGACCTTCAGGGGGCGGATCGAGGTCAGGTCGACGAGGGAGCGCAGGTGCGCCGCGTAGTCGTCCAACGTCTCGCGCCGGGTGAGGGTTCCCGGCCGCTGCGCCGGCTCGGGGGCGCCCGTGGTGCTCCACCGCTCCACCAGGGCGCGGATCTCCGCGAGGCCGGTGTCCTGGCCGACGGGCGCCGCGCCCGCGCGGCACAGCTTGATGCCGTTGTACTGGGCCGGGTTGTGCGAGGCGGTGAACATGGCGCCCGGTACATCGAGCGCGCCGGAGGCGTAGTACAGCTGGTCCGTGGAGCACAGGCCGATGCCGGTGACGTCGACGCCGCGGGCCGCCGCACCGCGCGCGAAGGCGGCGGCCAGGCCGGGCGAGGAGGGCCGCATGTCGTGGCCGACGACGATCGCGCGGGCGCCGGTCACCTGGGCGAAGGCCGCGCCGAACAGCTCGGCCAGCGACTCGTCCCACTGGTCCGGGACCACGCCGCGCACGTCGTACGCCTTCACGATCTGCGACAGGTCAGCAGCCACGGTCACCCTTCCTCAGGTCCACTCGGTCGCCACAAACTACAGGTACGGGACCGTCAACGGGCATACCGGAAGTGCACCCTGGAAGGGGACGGCGTCACCCTGGAGAGGGACGGGCAGCGGACCGGCCGAGCCGGAGGAAGGCGCCGGGGGGCGGACTGGCGCGCGGCGGGGGCCAGTTGTCAGGTGCCGGGTCAGTTGTCCGGGGAGCGCAGCACCCGGAGGTGGCCGCGGCGGGCGACCTCCATCGGGTCCGCCCCGCGGGAACCGCCGCCGGCCGCCCGCTCCTGGGGGCGGGCCGCCTCGCGCACCGCGTTGGCGAGCGCTTCCAGGTCGTCGCCGCTGGGGCGGGCGGGGGCCGAACCGTCGAGCAGGCGGACGACCTCCCAGCCGCGCGGGGCGGTGAGGCGCTCGGAGTGCTCGGCGCACAGGTCGTAGCAGTGGGGTTCGGCGTAGGTGGCGAGCGGGCCGAGGACCGCGGTCGAGTCGGCGTAGACGTACGTCAGCGTCGCGACGGCGGGTCGGCCGCAAGCGGTGCGCGAACAGCGACGTACAGGGCTCACGACGTTGGACGGTACCGCACTCTTGAGCGGGCCGCGACGACTCTCCACCAGGTCACTCCACCGTGTCGTGTTGTGAAACGCCCCACAGATCACTCCTGTCATACCTCTCTGACCTGGGTGAACACCAGCCCTGGCGGCAGAGGGGATCGATCCGGCCGGTCACTGATCGGTGCAAAGGCCATCAATTGCCACGAGTTCGCCGGTCCCGGAGGGATACGGAATCGAGCCCAACCTTGGCTGGAATGGTCATCCCGTGACACGCCGTGGGCGGAGTCGGACGGTGTCCGGTCCCTGGCGTCGGGCCGGGCGGCGGGGGGCGGCGACGGCTACGCTTCGGTAGTGATGGACAACCCCGTACCGCCCCGTGCCGCAGGCCCCGGGCCCCGCCGACGTGATCGCCACGGACGGGGCATGCGCGGGCCGATCGCACCCCCGCAGGTGCCGCTGGCGGCCAGCCGTGCCGACGCGTTCGCGGACCTGGTGCAGGACTCGGTGGAGCGGCTGGAGCGGCGGTGGCCGCAGCTCGCCGAGATGGACTTCATGGTGCTCGAGGTGCCCCGGCTGGACGGGTCGGGCGTCCCGTGGAACGACGAGGCCGTGCCGCTCGGCGGCACGATCCCGGCCCGCGACGGGCGCCGGGCGCGGGTGGTCGTGTACCGGCGGCCCGTCGAGATCCGCACGAAGGGACGGGACGAACGGGCCGCGCTGGTGCACGAGGTCGTCGTGGAGCAGGTGGCCGAACTGCTGGGCCTGACGCCGGAGACGGTCGACCCCCGCTACGGCGAGGACTGACCGGAACGGGGGCGCCCCGCTGGCACGCCCCCCTCGCGCCCAGCCCCGCCGCCGCGGCCCGGCTACCGCTGCAGCACGTCCAGGTTCTCGTCCGCCTCCGGCACGGACACCGTCCCGCGGTCGTCGGGGAGCGTCTGGATCGTGAAGCCGGGGGTGTCCTTGTCGGTGGACAGCAGGGTCCGCGCCGCGTACACCGGCGCCCCCGACACGTGCTCCACCGTGATCGCGTACGTGCCCTTCAGCCCCTGCGGCGCGGGGGGCACGACGTCCTGGGTCGTGCCGGGCTTGAGCGTGTACGTCTGGGACGCCGTCGCACCGCCCTCGCTGCCCGCCGAGGACGTGACCTTCACCTGGGCCGTGCCGGTGGGCGCCGTCAGGGAGAGCGTGGCGGCCTTGGCCCGGTTGTCGGCGACCGACGCCCGCGTGCCGACGTCGGCCGTGGCCGGGATGAACGCCGACTCCTGGTCGTCGCCCTTGCCACGCACGACCCGGACGGCGGCGACGACCGGCACGGCGTCGTCCGTCGGCGTCAGCACCAGGGAGCCCGCCTCGCCGCGCGTGACGTCGCCCAGGTCGACCGAGGCCGACATCTTGCCCTTGACGTGCAGCGTCTCGTGGCCCGCCGGGGTGATCAGCCCCGTGGAGGAGGCCAGTTGGACCTTCAGGTCGGCGTCGGCGTTCCCGGGTGCGAAGGCGACCAGCCGGACGGACACGGCGTCCTTGGGGATGCCCGGGATCACCAGGCTGCCCGCCGGGTCGCCGGCCGGGGCCAGCCAGTCACCGCCCAGCTTGTCGTCCAGCGCCTGGACGGCGGCCCCGACCCGCCCGCTGCGCACGTTGACGTGCACGGTGACCGCGTCCTGCTTCTCGGCGGTCAGCGTGGACAGCAGGATCGGGTCGCTCGCGTGCGGGGGGACCGTGATGCCCTCGCCGACGGTGGTCTGCAGGGCGCCGTCGGGGCCGTAGAGCTCGATGTCGACGACGGCGGCCGAGTCGTCGGGGTTGGTGAGGTGCACGTAGTCCGTGCGGTCGGCGGCCGTGCTGGCGCCGGGGAACCAGAACTCGGTGTCCGGGGCGGTGCAGTTGACGCCGAGCAGGCCGCGGCCGGTGCCCGCGGCGACCTGGGTGGTCTCCTGGAGGGTCCAGCCCGGCGCGTACGCGCCCTCGGCGGTGCCCAGGTACGCGGGCGTGGTGCCGCCGCTGGTGCTGCCGGTGGCCGGGGTGCCGGGCGCCTTCGGGGCGAGCACGGGCTTCGCCGCCGTCTTCCCGCCCTTCTCCTTGGACTTGCCGGTCTTGCCGTCCGTCTCGCCGGTCTTGCCGTCCGTCTTGCCGTCCTTGCCGTCGGTCTTGCCGGTGGCGTCCGTGGACTCCTCGGTGGCGGCCGTCAGCTGGGCGGTGCCCTTCGCGGCGGCGCCCTTGGTGACGGGCGTGAACGACGTGTACGCGGTCTCCGCGAGGTCGGAGGTGCTGGGCGCCGGGCAGACCAGGCCGGTGCGCTCCACGGGCAGTCGGGCGGCCGCCTTGGTGGTGTCCGCGCCGGAGGTGTCGGGCGCGTCGAGCGTGGCGAAGCCGGTGACGGCGGCGAGCGCGGCCACGCAGGCGATCAGGGACAGGGTCGTGCGGTTCACTGCTGGCTCCCGTCGGGGCGCTCATGTCCGTGGGGGTGCTGCGGCGCCGGGTCGTACGCGGGGTCGTAGCCCTGGCCGTACGCCGGGTCGTAGGACTGCTGCGGGTACGTCGCCGGGTCGTACGGCGCCTGCTGGGCCTGGCCGTCGTAGCCGTACGGGTCGTAGGAGCCGGCCTGGTAGGGGTCGTAGGTCTGCTGGTCGTAGCCGCCCGCGGGGTACTGCGGGGCGCCCTGGTAGGCGCCGTCGGGGTACTTCCCGTAGTCGGTGTCGGCGTACGTCGCCGCCGAGGTGTCCCACTCGTCGTACGGCCGCTGCTGCGGGACGGCGGGCGGGGCCTGCGGCGTCTCGGGCGAGGGGGCGTCGTCGTCCGGGGTGCCGGCTTCGGCGGCCTCGGCACGGTCGCGCAGGCGGCGGGCGCGGCGGCCCTCGCCGGCGACGGCCTGGGCCGGGACCGGCTCCTCCTCGGGGAGGTCGTCGTCGACGTCGCGGCGGCGGCCCGGCAGGGCGAGCACCACGAGGACGAGGGCGAGCAGGCCTTGCGCCCACAGCCACAGGGTGTGGGTGAACGGGTCGTCGTAGGTGACGTCCAGCTTCCCGCCGGAGGAGGGCAGCTCGAAGCCCTGGGCCCAGCCGTCGACGGTGGTGCGCTGCAGCGGCTTGCCGTCGAGGGTGGCCGTCCAGCCCTCGGCAGCGGAGTCGGCCAGGCGCAGGATCCGGCCGTCGGCGCCGTCGGGGACCGTGGTGTGCACCTCGACGGGGCCGGCCGCGACCGGGGTCGGGGTGCCGGAGCCGGAGGCGGTGACGATCGCCGCGCGGGAGACCTCGCGGTCCACCGCCCACAGGGCGCTGCCGTCCTGCTGGCTGAGCCGCTTCAGGCCCGGGGTGGCGTCCAGCACGCGCGTCACCTCGCGCGGGGCGCCCTTGTGGACCAGGACGTACGCGACGGCGAACTTGCCGAGTTCGTCGGCCTGGTCGGCGCCGGAGCCGGCGACGAGGCTGGCGACGACCTTGTCGAGCCGGGCGTTCTCCCCGTCGGCGGCGGCCAGTTCGGCGTCGCCGAGGCGGGCGCCGGAACCGCGCACCAGCATGTAGTCGACGTGGGCGGCGGAGCCGCTGTCCAGCACGAGGGTGCGGGCCTGGTCGCGGGTGCCGGCCTCCTCGGCGACGAACGCGGGCACCTGCACGGGGTCGCGGCGCTCCAGCGGCCCGTCGGCGCCGCCGATCATCCAGCCGGCGGCGACCAGCAGCGGGCCGGCGGCCGAGGCGAAGGCGATCAGCGCGGCGACCGGCTGGCGCCAGCCGAAGCTCTGCTCGGCGACCCGCGCGCGTGCTCCGTCGGCGCCGAGCGCGGCGGCGGTGAGCAGGGCGATGCCGTAGACGAGGGTGGCCGGACCGGCCCAGGTGGAGCCGTTGGACAGGACCGCGAAGACCAGGCCGACCAGGGCCACCGCCCAGGCGGTGAGGACGCTGCGGTGGCGCTCGGCGCGCAGCAGGGCGGCCAGCGCGGCCAGGACGATGCCGATCAGCATCAGCCCGTCCACCGTGCCGGGGCCGCCGGGGCTGGCGCCGAGCAGGTCCAGCGCGGAGGCCGCGGAGGCGCCGAAGTCGAGGCCTGCCTGGGTGAAGAAGCCGAACGGCAGCAGGGACAGCGACCAGGGCGCCAGGACCAGCAGGGGGGTGCCCAGCTGGGCCAGGAAGCGCAGGCCGTGGGCGGGGAGGTCGGCGCGGCGCAGGGCCAGCACGGCGAGGGCGAGGACCAGCGCGATCGGCCACACGATCGGCGTGAACGCGGTGGTGACGGTCAGCAGCAGCGCGTAGGCCCAGGTGGCGCGCCAGCTGCCGCGGGTGCCCGGCCGGTGGGCGAGGCCGCTCGCGGCGACGCCCGCGCGGGCGAGGAGCGGCAGCAGCACCGCGAGCACGGCGGTGCCGACGCGGCCGCCGGCGAGCGCGCCGGTGGCGGCGGGCAGGAAGGCGTAGACGACGGCCGCCCAGGCGCGCAGCAGCCGGGACTCGACGAGGGGGCGGGAGGCGAAGTACGCGGTGAACCCGGCCAGGGGCACCGAGCAGACCAGCAGGACCGTCAGGGCGAGGCCGGTCGAGCCGAACAGCAGGGTGGCCAGGGTGGCGACGACCGCGAGGTAGGGCGGCGCGGACGGGGTGCCGCCGGCGCCGACCGGGTGCCAGGCGTCCGCGTAGCGCGACCACAGCTCGGAGGCGTCGGCCGGGGCGGGCAGCAGGGCGCCGCCGGCGAGCGCGCCGCCGCCGAGGAGGTTGCGGCAGGCGACCAGGGAGACCGCGAGCAGGAGCAGGAAGAGCACCGGACCGGGCTTGCGGGCGATGCGCTTGAGGCGGGCGAACTGCTCGACCTCGAGGAAGTCGGCGTCGTCGCCGCCGGGCCCGGACTCCAGGCCGCCGCCGTGCCGGCCGGCCGAGGGCACCTCGGCGTCGGAGGAGCCGAAGAGGTCGCCCGCGGCCTGTTCGACGGTGGCCCGCACGGTCGCGCCGGGCGGCGGGAACAGCGGCCGCAGCTCGTCCTTGTCGACGGCCGGGCGGCCGCGCCTCTTGCGTCCGGCGACGATCCGCTCGGGCCGCAGCAGGGTGCCCAGCAGGCCGCGGATCTCGTCGAGGGCCTGGCCGGGGACCTTGCCGACGAGGTAGGCGAGGGTGCGCAGCAGCGTGCCGACGACCACGCGCACGAGGACCCAGGGCAGCGCCGCCGTACGGCTGTTGACGAGGAGGGTGTAGACGGCGCCCGCCTTGTCGACCTTGTGCGGGGAGGCGGTGGTGCGGCCCGCGCAGTCGACGGTGCGGCGCTCGCGCGAGGCCGCCTCGGCGTGCCGGACGACCGCCTCGGGGGCGACCAGGACGCGGTGGCCGGCGGCGTGCGCGCGCCAGCACAGGTCGACGTCGTCGCGCATCAGGGGCAGCCGGCGGTCGAAGCCGCCGAGCTGTTCGAAGACGTCGCGGCGGATCAGCATGCCCGCGGTGGACACCGACAGCACGGAGCGCACGTGGTCGTGCTGGCCCTGGTCCTGCTCGCGGCGGTCCAGGCCGGTCCAGCGGCGGCCGGAGGGGGCGATGCTGACGCCGACCTCCAGGAGTTGCCGCCGGTCGTACCAGCCGCGCAGCTTGGGGCCGACCACGGCCACGTCGTCGCGCCCCAGTTCGAGCTCGGTCTCGACGACCCGCAGCATCTCGGCCAGGGCGTCGGGCTCGGGCGCGCAGTCGTCGTGCAGCAGCCACAGCCACTGGACCGGTTCGCCGTACGGGAGTTCGGGCAGGTCGTAGGCGTCGTCGCGCCACGTGCGCGTGACGGGGTCCCAGCCGCTGGGGCGCTTGAGGTACGGCAGGTCGTCGGGGGTGAGGACCGGGGCCGTGCGGGTGGCCTCCTCGACGGCCTGGCCGAAGCCGGTGCGGCGGGCGAGGTGGAGGACCCGGTCGGCGCCGAGGGCCTCGGTGACCAGCTGGGCGGAGTCGTCGGCGCTGCCGGTGTCGGCGGCCATGACGGACTGCACGGGCCGCTCCTGGCCGAGCAGGCCGGCGAGCGCGTCGGGCAGCCAGCGGGCCCCGTCGTGGGAGACGAGGACCGCGGTCACCACGTGGCGCGGGAACTCGGGAGGGCGGGTCGGGTCGGATCCCGGCAGGTGGGTCGGGTCGAATCCCGCCGTGGCAGCGGCGTCGTGACGCGCTGTCGAGTGGCTGTACGCGGACATCGAGGTACGGGCCCCGGTTCGATGGACTGCGGTGGACGCCGGTGCCGCGTGCGCACGGCGGGGCGTCTCGGACGAGCGCCCACACTATCGGCTGGGCATGACGACGGCCCGCCGCCTGTGGACAACCCACGGGCCACGGGCCGTTCGCACCGGTGTGCGGACGCGGGCAGTGCCCTCGATGTGCGCGGTACGCGCGCGGGGACGGCGCCCCGGGGTCAGACCGCCGCCTTCTTCAGGCGGCGCCGCTCCCTTTCGGACAGACCGCCCCAGATGCCGAAGCGTTCGTCGTTGGCGAGGGCGTACTCGAGGCATTCGGAGCGGACTTCGCAGGCGAGGCAGACCTTCTTCGCCTCGCGGGTGGAGCCGCCCTTCTCAGGGAAGAAGGACTCGGGGTCGGTCTGGGCGCACAGTGCGCGCTCCTGCCAGCCGAGTTCCTCGTCCGCGTCGTCGACCAGCAGTTGCTGCACCAGCTCGGTCATGTGCGCCCCTCGTCCGTTTCGCGTCCCCGTGACGTTGCCGTTACCGATCCCGGCTGAACGACACGAGTGAAATTACAAGTGTGCTGCTCCGGGCGAGTCAAGCCGAGATCTGCTATTGGGCCCCTTATTCACTCTGCGGAACCAAGGCCATGCGTTAAGTGTTCAAATCGGCATAAACCTTGACACGCAGAGAGGGACCCCCGAGGGCCTCCTCCCCGGCTCGGCCCCCGCGGGGGCCTGTACGGAGGAGGACGTCCTGGGGATCGATCCCGTTCCGACGCGCGCGCCGAAGCGAACCGGATCACAGTCGGATCACGGGATCGCAACGGGGCTTGCGCCCGGCATGTGGCGCATGTGTCCCCGGTTCCCGGTGCACAAACCTTTCACCTGGCAGGTGGACCGGATGAGGTGAAACTCGTCCCACATTCCGGGTGCCGAGTTGACACCCCGGGTGTGAACCGCTGTCCTTGTGGGCATGCTCGCGAACTTGGCATCCACCTCGACCCGCTCCGCCGGGTCCGACGGTGCTGCCCGCGCTCGCCGTAGCTGTTGTTGCTGTTCCAGCTGTTGAGCCGACCGCGCTCCGGCTGACCCTCCCCTGAGTCCACCGCGACTCGGCTGTCTGTTCCCCGCCCCCACCAGGGCCCACCTGTCCCCCGTGACCCGGGCGGACGGCACCGCGACACCCAGCCGACCCCCCACTCCGCCGAGGAACCACCGCACCCATGAACAGCGACAGCGACCTCCAGATCGCCGGCGACATCCTCGAGGTCCCGCACCTGCTCCAGACCCCCCGCGAACACCCGGCCACCGTCGCCGAGTTCGCCGGTCTCGCCCGCTCGATCGCCGCCGACCGCTCCCAGTGGGCGCACCTGGTGCGCTACGACGCCACCACGCGCTGGTACCACCGGCTGCGCACGGGTCCCGGCTACGAGGTGTGGCTGCTGTCCTGGGTGCCCGGCCAGGGCAGCGGTTCGCACGACCACGGCCGCTCCTCGGGCGTGCTGACCGTGCTGTCCGGCACCCTGACCGAGCACACCCGCAGCGACACGCGCGCGTTGCGCGAGGGCGACCAGCGGGTGTTCGCGCCGGGCTACGTGCACGAGGTCGTCAACGACGCGCTGGAGCCGGCCGTCAGCCTGCACGTGTACTTCCCGGGGCTGACGGAGATGCCGATGCACACCGAGGCCCGCTGCGAGGCGAGTCCGGTCACCGCCTGACCCGCGAGCCGTGCGCCCGCGGGCGCGGGCCGGTCACCGCCGGAGGGCCGCGACCGCACCGCCGGGTGACCGTGACCGGTCACCGCCCCCCGTGTTGTCCCACCGGCCTGCAAGACTTGGGGCCATGCGCATTGTGGTTCTGGCAGGCGGCATCGGTGGTGCCCGGTTCCTGCGTGGTCTGAAGCGGGCCGCGCCCGACGCGGACGTCACCGTCATCGGCAACACCGGGGACGACATCCACCTCTTCGGGCTGAAGGTCTGCCCGGACCTCGACACGGTGATGTACACGCTCGGCGGCGGCATCAACGAGGAGCAGGGCTGGGGACGGGCGGACGAGACCTTCCACCTCAAGCAGGAACTGGCCGCGTACGGCGTCGGACCGGAGTGGTTCGGACTGGGCGACCGCGACTTCGCCACGCACATCGTGCGGACGCAGATGCTCGGCGCCGGGTTCCCGCTCAGCGCGGTCACCGAGGCGCTGTGCGACCGCTGGCAGCCGGGCGTGCGGCTGATCCCGATGACCGACGACCGGGTCGAGACGCACGTCGCCGTCGAACTGGACGGGGAGCGCAAGGCGATCCACTTCCAGGAGTACTGGGTGCGGCTGCGGGCGTCCGTGCCGGCCCAGGCGGTCGTGCCGGTGGGCGCCGAGCAGGCGAAGCCCGCGCCCGGCGTGCTGGAGGCCATCGCCGAGGCGGACGTCGTGCTCTTCCCGCCGTCGAACCCCGTCGTGTCCGTCGGCACGATCCTCGCCGTGCCCGGCATCCGCGAGGCGATCGCCGACGCGGGCGTGCCGGTGGTCGGGCTGTCCCCCATCGTCGGGGACGCGCCCGTACGGGGCATGGCGGACAAGGTGCTCGCCGCCGTCGGCGTGGAGTCCACGGCCGCGGCGGTCGCCGAGCACTACGGCTCCGGGCTGCTGGACGGCTGGCTGGTCGACACCGTCGACGCGGGCACAGTCGAGCGGGTCGAGGCGGCCGGCATCCGGTGCCGGGCGGTACCGCTGATGATGACGGACCTCGACGCCACGGAGCGGATGGCCCGGGAGGCGCTGGCGCTGGCCGAGGAGGTGCGGGGAGCGTGAGCGGGCCCGCCGCGCAGGAGTACCGGGTCTGGGCGCCGTCCGGGCTGCCCGAGGTGCGGCCCGGGGACGACCTGGCCAAGCTGATCGCCACGGCGGAGCCGGGGCTCGCCGACGGGGACGTCGTCCTGGTCACCTCGAAGATCGTGTCCAAGGCGGAGGGGCGGATCGTCGAGGCCGCCGACCGGGAGGCCGCGATCGACGCGGAGACCGTGCGCGTCGTCGCCCGGCGCGGGACACTGCGGATCGTGGAGAACCGGCAGGGCCTGGTCATGGCCGCCGCCGGGGTCGACGCCTCCAACACGCCCGCCGGCACCGTCCTGCTGCTGCCCGAGGACCCCGACGCCTCCGCGCGGGCCGTCCGCCGGGGCCTGCGGGACGCCCTCGGCGTCGACGTCGGCGTGGTCGTCACCGACACCTTCGGGCGGCCCTGGCGCGCGGGCCTCACCGATGTCGCGATCGGCGCCGCCGGCGTCCGCGTGCTGGACGACCTGCGCGGTGGCACGGACGCGTACGGCAACCCGCTCAGCGCGACGGTCGTGGCGACGGCGGACGAACTGGCCGCCGCCGGTGACCTGGTCAAGGGCAAGGCCGCCGGACGGCCGGTGGCCGTGGTCCGCGGGCTGCCGCACGTCGTCACCCCCGGCGAGGGGGACCACGACGGCACGCACGCGGACGACGACGGCGCCCGGGCCATGGTCCGCGGGGCGCAGGACGACATGTTCCGCCTCGGCACCTCCGAGGCCGTGCGGCTCGCGGTCACCCAGCGCCGCACGGTGCGCGCCTTCACCGACGACCCCGTCGACCCCGGCGCGGTACGGCGCGCGGTGGCCGCGGCCGTGACGGCGCCCGCCCCGCACCACACGACGCCGTGGCGGTTCGTGCTGCTGGAGTCCGCCGAGTCCCGGACCCGGCTGCTCGACGCGATGCGCGACGCCTGGATCGCGGACCTGCGCCGGGACGGCAGGAGCGAGGAGTCGATCGCCCGGCGGGTCCGGCGCGGGGACGTCCTGCGCAACGCCCCCTACCTGGTGGTGCCCTGCCTGGTCATGGACGGCTCGCACACCTACGGCGACGCCCGGCGGGACACCGCCGAGCGGGAGATGTTCGTGGTGGCCGCCGGGGCCGGCGTGCAGAACCTCCTCGTCGCGCTGGCCGGGGAGCGGCTGGGCTCGGCGTGGGTGTCGTCGACGATGTTCTGCCGGGACGTCGTACGGGACGTGCTGGGGCTGCCGGACGACTGGGACCCGATGGGGGCGGTGGCCGTCGGGCGCCCGGCGGAGGAACCGCGGCCCCGGGCCGAGCGGGACGCGGAGGCGTTCATCGAGGTCCGCTGAGACGGGAGGGACGCGGGGGGTGGTTCCGGTCGCGGGTGCGCTTACGCTCGTGGGGTTGCCTTCCTCGCTCTCCTAGGGACCTCATCCGTGGCTGGACGTTTCGCTCCGCGGCCCACGCGCACCACCGCGCGCGGCGGCGAGGTCGTGGTGCCCGCGGCCCGGCCGGCGGCGACCGCGCCGTCCGCCGGGCGGGTGCGGACGTACGCGCCCGACGGGCCCCTCGACCTCGGGCTGGTGCTCGGGCCGCTGCGGCGGGGGCCCGCCGACCCGACGTTCCGGGCGATGCCCGACGGCTCCGTGTGGCGGGCCAGCCTCACCCCCGCCGGCCCGGGGACCCTGCGGGTGTCGGCGTACGGCGGTGCCGTGCGCGGCGAGGCGTGGGGGCCCGGGGCCGACTGGCTGCTCGACCGGCTGCCGGAGATGCTGGGGGCGGCCGACGACCCGTCCGCGTTCGTGCCCCGGCACCGGCTGCTGGCCCACGCACGGCACCGGCGGCCCGGCCTGCGGCTCATCCGGACCGGGCTGGTGCTGGAGTCGTTGATCCCGTCGGTCCTGGAGCAGAAGGTGACGACCGACGAGGCGTACCGGGCGTGGCGGCTGCTCGTACGGAAGTTCGGCGAGCCGGCGCCGGGGCCCGCGGCCGGGGGGCGGCTGTGGGTGATGCCCGCGCCGCGGACCTGGGCGCTGATCCCGTCGTGGGAGTGGCACCGGGCCGGCGTCGACAACAAGCGGGCCTCGACGATCCTGCGGGCCGTGCGGGTCGCCGCGCGGCTGGAGGAGGCGGTGGGGATGGAGCCGCGGGAGGCTCGCGCGCGGCTGGAAGTGGTGCCGGGGATCGGGCCGTGGACGTCGGCCGAGGCGGTGCAGCGCAGCCACGGGGCGGCGGACGAGGTGACGACCGGGGACCTGCACCTGCCGGGGATCGTGGGGTGGGCGCTGGCGGGGGACCGGCACGCGGACGATGCGGTGATGCTGCGCTTGCTGGAGCCGTATGCGGGGCAGCGGCATCGGGCCGCGCGGTTGATCCTGCTGAGTGGGGCGGTGCCGGCGCGGCGGGCCCCGCGGATGCCTGTCGGCGACATCCGGGGGTTGTGACGCGGGGGCGCTCGTTGCCGGCCGGCTGCTGGGGGCTGTGCCCCCAGACCCCCCTTCGGCCCTGAACGGGCCTCGTCCTCAAACGCCGGACGGGCTGGGGTGACTACCGGTCGGGTGAGAAGCGCAGTGCGCCCGCCGGGATCCTCGCGTCGCACCACACCCTCGCTCCCTCGCGGAGTTCGTTGTCCGCGCCGACGACCGCGCCGTCGCCGATGACCGTGCCGGTGAGGACGGAGCGTTCGCCGACGCGGGCGCGGGTGCCGATGAGGGAGTCGGTGATGACCGCGCCGGGTTCGATCACGGCGCCGGGGAGGATGGTGGAGCCGAAGACGCGGGCGCCGCCGGCGACGAAGGCGCCCTCGCCGACCACCGTGCCGCCGGTCAGCTTCGCGTCGGCGGCGACCATGGCTGTCGGCAGGACCAGGCGGTCGCCGCAGCGGCCCGGCACCGCCGGGGACGGGGCGCGGCCGAGGACCAGGTCCGCCGAGCCGCGCACGAAGGCGGCCGGGGTGCCGAGGTCCAGCCAGTAGGTGGAGTCGACCATGCCCTGCAGGTGCGCCCCGGCGGCGAGCAGGTCGGGGAAGGTCTCGCGCTCGACGGAGACGGGCCGGCCGGTGGGGATGGTGTCGATGACCGAGCGGCGGAAGACGTAGGCGCCCGCGTTGATCTGGTCGGTGACGATCTCCTCGGGCGTGGTCGGCTTCTCCAGGAACGCCAGCACCCGGCCGGTGGCGTCCGTCGGGACCAGGCCGTAGGCACGCGGGTCCGTCACCTTGGTCAGGTGCAGCGAGACGTCCGCCCCGGTCTCCTCGTGGGTGGCCACCAGACGGCGGATGTCCAGCCCGGTCAGGATGTCGCCGTTGAAGACCAGGACCGGGTCGTCGGGGCCGGAGTGCAGGCGGGAGGCGACGTTGCGGATCGCGCCGCCCGTGCCGAGGGGTTCCTCCTCGGTCACGTACTCCAGGTGCAGGCCCAGCGAGGAGCCGTCGCCGAAGTGCGGCTCGAAGACCTCGGCGAGGTAGCTCGTGGCGAGCACGATGTGGTCGACGCCCGCGGCCCTCGCCCGCGCCAACTGGTGGGTGAGGAACGGCACCCCCGCCGCCCGCACCATCGGCTTGGGCGTGTGCACCGTGAGCGGGCGCAGCCGGGTGCCCTTGCCGCCGACCAGGAGGATCGCTTCTGTCACCTGTCGTCTTCGCTTCCTGCCGGGACCGGCCGAACTGTCTTTCGGCCGGTCAGTGTATGCAGACCGGTGTGCGACGCCGTCGACGGCCGTGCGGTTCCCGGCACGCCGGTCCCGGTCCCCGGTCTCAGCGCCCCTGGAGGCGCGCCGCCGACGAGCGGGCCGTGCCGAGCTTGCCGTAGAGCTGCCGCCCCGGGCATTCGGTGGCGAAGCCGTCGCGGTGGCCGGAGATGACGTTGAGCCGTACGTTCTTGCCCTTGCGGTAGAGGTTGCCACCGCCGGACTTCAGGTATGTCTTGCCCTTCGGATTGCCCCCGTAGAGGCCCAGCTTCCACGCCGTCAGCCGGGCGACGGCCGTCACCGCGGCGGCGGGCGGCTTGGTGCTGCCGAACGTGCCGATCACCGCGATGCCCATGCTGTTGGTGTTGAACCCGAGGGTGTGGGCGCCCAGGACCGCCTTCGCCACTCCCCCGGCCCGGCCCTCGTAGATGGTCCCGCACTTGTCGACGAGGAAGTTGTAGCCGATGTCCCGCCAGCCCATGCTCCTGACGTGGTAGCGGTAGATACCGCGGATGAGCGAGGGGGCCTGGGAGCACTTGTACGTGTTGCCCGACGCGGTGTGGTGGACGAAGGCCGCCTTGACCTTCGACGTGTAGACGAAGGACTTCTCTCGCAGCTTCTCGTCGGCGCCCCAGCCGCGGCGCGTGACGATGCCCGGGCGCGGGCCGATGTAGGGCTTCGCCTTCTGAGCGGCCGTCAGCCGGCCCGAGCGCAGGGAGAGCAGTTCGCTGCGGGTCTGCGCGCGGTCGAGCGCGGGGATCTCCAGGGCGCCCACGGGGGCCAGGTCGGCGTTGGCCGCGGAGGCCGCCCGCGCCTCGGCGTCCAGGGCGGCCGGCCGGATCTGCCGGGTCCCGGCGGCCTCGGCGGAGAGGTGCACGGCGCGGGTGTCCTCGGTGCCCGGGTCGATCAGTTCCAGGCGCAGGCCCTTCGGGAGCGCCGCCGCGGCCCCGGGCGTGGTGAGCGCGGCCCGGGTCGCGCCGGTCCGGCCGTGCCGGTCGGTGTCCTCGCCGTGGACGCGGACCTCGACGCCGTCGGAGTCGCCGACCCACAGGGGGGCCGTGCCGGCCCGGACGTGGCCGGAGGTGCGTTCGGCGGTGCCGGGGTCGGCGCCGTGGTCGTCGTTGTGGGTCTCCAGGTCCTGCCAGCCGGACCAGGCGTGGGTGCCGGCGGCGCGGGTGCGGACCTGGACGCGGCCGTGCAGGGGGGTGTCGGGGTCGTTCCAGACGACGCCGAGGAGGGAGAAGTGCCGTACGTCGCGGCGGGGCAGGCCCTGGTCGCCCGCGCCGCCGAGGGCCCGGTCGCGGGCCAGCGGGGCGAGGGGCAGGGACTGGGTGCTGCCGGGGAGGTCGGGGGTGGCCGAGGCGGCGCGGGGCGGGGCGCCGGGCACCTGGGGCGGGTCCGGGCGGGCGGCCCCGGCCACGGCGGCCGCCGCCTCCGCCATCGGTGCCGGGGGCTCCGGCGCCGCGCCGGCGGGTGGCGCCAGGGGCAGGGTGAGGGCGGCCGCACAGGTGACACCGAGTGAGGTAGCAAGCAATCCGTGCATGCCCCTGATCTTGGACATGGTCATACATATCTGTCCATCGGTGACTTGACGGTCAGTCGGGCGCCGTTCCGCCGAACCGGTGGCCCCCCGCCGGGCGGTGGCGCGGGTGGGGCGGGCGGGGGCGGCGTACGCTTGCGCGGGTGACTGCCACCGATCGCACCCCTGCCGACCTGCTGCGTTCCGCGCTCGCCGCGGACCCCGCGCGCCCGCTGGTGACCTTCTACGACGACGCCACGGGGGAACGGGTCGAACTGTCCGTGGCCACCTTCGCCAATTGGGTGGCCAAGACCGCGAACCTCCTCCAGGACGGGATGTCCGCCGAGCCCGGCGACCGGGTCGCGCTGCTGCTGCCCGCGCACTGGCAGACGGCGGTGTGGCTGGTGGCGTGCTCGTCGGTGGGCGTCGTCGCGGACGTCGCGGGCGATCCCGCCCGGGCGGACTTCGTGGTGGCCGGGCCGGACGGCATCGAGGCGGGCCGGGCCTGCAAGGGCGAGCGGTACGCGCTGTCCCTGGCGCCGCTCGGCCGGCGCTTCGTGCCGGCGCCGCCACAGGGGTACGCCGACTACGCCGTGGAGGTGCCGACGTACGGCGACCGCTTCGTGCCGTACGCGCCGGTCGACCCGGAGGAGCCGGCCCTGATCGTGGCCGGGGCGGAGTACACCGGCGCGGAGATCGTGGAACGGGCCCGCGGCGAGGCCGAGGCGCTGGGGCTGCTCGGCCCGGGTTCGCGCCTGCTGTCCGGGCGGGGCTACGACACCTGGGAGGGCCTGAGCGCGGGCCTGTACGCCCCGCTCGCCAGCGGCGGCTCGGTGGTGCTGTGCCGCCACCTGGACCAGGCGACCGAGGAAACCCTCACCCGCCGCATCGACACCGAACGCGTCACGGCGACGGCCCGCACGTAGGCCAAAGGGGCGCGGGGAACTGCGCGACCAGCCCCCACGGGCCGCATCGGACCGACGACAGCCCGCCCCACCTCCAGGGGCGCGGGGAACTGCGCACTCAGCCCCCACCCACCCGCACACGACCGACGACGACCCGCCCCACCCAAAGGGGCGCGGGGAACTGCGCGACCAGCCCCCACGCACCCGCACCCGGCAGACCACCCCGCGCCCCCTCACCGCCCCCGCCCACCCGCACCCCCGGCAGGGCCCGTCACCCGTTCGGCCCATCCCACGCCCCCACCCCACCCCACCCCGGTGAATGATCGAAGCGCAGAACTCCGCACTGACCGCGTGGACGACGTGAGGGGTGGTGGCGGGTGTGGTCGACGGACGGCGGTCCCCGCGGCCCCGGACGGGTCCGCCCACCGGGGCCCACGCCAGCCGCGCCGGGCTCGCACGCCGCCGGCGCCGCCGCTGGCTGTACGGCGGGGCCCTCGGCGCCGCCGTGGTGCTGATCGGCGTCACGGTCGCCGGGTCGATCGTCTACGCCAAGCTCAGCGCCAACATCACCCCCGACGAGGCCGCCGCCCGCGAGCTCGCCCGGTACGAGAAGGAGCGGCCCACCGCGCTGGTCAAGGGCGCGCAGAACATCCTGCTGATCGGGTCGGACTCGCGGGCGGGCGCCGGCAACGGCGAGTACGGCAAGGACTCCGGGACGGAGCGCTCGGACACCACGATCCTGCTCCACCTCAGCGCGGACCGGCGCTCCGCCACGGCCGTCTCCCTCCCCCGGGACCTGATGGTGGACGTGCCGGCCTGCCGGCGGCGCGACGGCAGCCGGGGCGAGCCGATGTTCGCCATGTTCAACTACGCCTTCCAGACGGGCGGCTCGGCGTGCACCGTGCGGACCGTCGAGAAGCTGACCGGCGTGCGGGTGGACCACCACGTGGTGGTGGACTTCAGCGGGTTCAAGGACATGGTCGACGCGGTGGACGGCGTCGAGGTCTGCCTGGACGAGCCCATCGACGACAAGGCGGCCAAGCTGCGGCTGCCGGCCGGCCGGGTCACCCTCGACGGCGAGCAGGCCCTGGGCTACGTGCGGGCCCGCAAGTCGCTCGGCAACGGCAGCGACACCGACCGCATGGACCGCCAGCAGCGGTTCCTGTCCGCGCTGGTCACCAAGGTGCGCGGCAACGACGTCCTGCTGAACCCGGTGAAGCTCTACCCGGTGCTGGACGCGGCGACGTCGTCGCTGACCACCGACCCGGCGCTGGCGAGCCTGCACGGCCTGTACGACCTGGTGCGCGGCCTGCGCGACATCCCCGCCTCACGGGTCCGCTTCCTGACCGTGCCGAGGGAGGCGTACGTCTACAACGCCAACCGCGACCAGCTCGTGCAGCCGGCCGCGGAGGACCTGTTCCGGCGGCTGCGCACCGACAAGCCCATCGCGGTGAGCGCGGCCTCGGCACGGGAGGCGGCCGACAAGTCCGCCGCCGCGTTCCGCGGCCGGACCGCCGCCGACGACATCTGCGGGTAAAGGCCCGCCCAAGCGCAGCGCAACGGAAGAACCGGGGTTCAGGGAAATGCGGCGTATTGCCCGCTTGTAGGGACGTGGAATGTGTCACCGTCGTCGCTCGACGGCGTACCGGCCGGATAGTGTGAGCGATCCGGTGCACCCGGCCAGAGGTCCGTCCTGGGGTCGTGCACTGTGTGACAAGACCCGAGCGCCTTTTGAGGGGGGAAGGCGCCGCGTGGCCCCTACGGAGGATTCGGACAACCGTGGACGCGCAAGGCCGTGGGCGGGCGGAGAACATCGACCCCGCAGACCAGTGGGTGCTCAATCCGGACACCGGCGAATACGAACTGCGACTGGCTCCTTCCGCAGCGCAACCGTCGGTCCCCGGACCGCGGGCGGCCGCCCCCGGCCGGACCGGCTCGTCGGGCCGGGGGACCCGCGGCCGTACGACCGCCCCCGACCGGGACGCGACGGAGCCCGAGGTGCCGCCGCAGCGCAGGCGCCGGGGCGCCCCCGCGCAGGAACCGCCGCCGGGCCGGCGCGGCCGCCGGCCGGTGAAGAAGAAGGCGAAGACCAAGAAGGTCCTGCTGTGGACCGGCGGGATCATGGCGTTCGTGCTGGTGGGCACCGCGGGCGCCGCCTACCTGTACCTGGAGCACCTCAACGGCAACATCAAGTCGGTCTCCGACGACGGCGCGAGCACCGGTGGCTTCAACAAGGACAAGGCCATCAACATCCTGCTGATCGGCACCGACAAGCGCACGGGCGCGGGCAACGAGGGCTACGGCGACGCGGGCAGCGTCGGCCACGCGGACACCACGATCCTGCTGCACGTCTCCAAGGACCGCACCAACGCGACCGCGCTGAGCATCCCGCGCGACCTGATCGTGGACGTCCCGGACTGCCCGACCGAGCAGGAGGACGGCTCCACCAAGGTCATCAAGGGCACGGAGGGGGCCCGGTTCAACACGAGCCTCGGCCAGGACGGCCGCACCCCCAGCTGCACGATGCGCACGGTGACCGAGCTGACCGGGATCACCCCGGACAACTTCATGGTGGCCGACTTCAACGCGGTCAAGACGCTGACCACGGCGGTCGGCGGGGTCGAGGTGTGCCTGGCCAAGGACATCGACGACGCCGACTCGCACCTGAAGCTGAGCAAGGGCACGCACGAGATCGAGGGCGAGCAGGCGCTGGCGTTCGTGCGCACCCGGCACTCGGTGGGCTTCGGCGGCGACCTGAGCCGCATCCAGATCCAGCAGCAGTTCCTCAGCGCGCTGATGCGCAAGCTGAAGTCGAACGACACCCTGACCAGCCCCACCAAGATGATCAAGCTGGCGGAGGCGGGCACCAAGGCGCTCACGGTCGACTCCCAGCTGGACAGCATCGACAAGCTGAAGGACCTGGGGATGGAGCTGGGCAAGCTCAACACCAAGAACCTGACCTTCACCACCGTCCCGGTCGTCGACAACCCGGCGGAGAAGGTGAAGGCCACCGTCGTGCTCAACGCGAGCACGGCACCCACCGTCTTCCAGATGATCAAGGACGACGTCTCCTTCACGGCGGTGAAGAAGAAGGCGCAGGCCTCCAAGAACGCGGCCGCCGCCGCGGCCGCCGCCCGGCTCAAGGGCACCCGGTCCGCGGCGTCCGAGGTGCGGGTGCGGATCCTCAACGGCGGGGCCGCGCCCGGCAGCGCACAGTCCACTCTCAGCTGGCTGCAGAACGATGCGGGCGTGACCAAGTCGGAGAACGCGGGCAACGCCCCGGCGCAGCTGGGCAGCACCACCCTCGAGTACGCCCCCGACCAGGCGGCCCAGGCACGCAAGCTGGCCGCCGTGATGGGGCTGCCCGGTACGGCGCTGAAGCCGGGCCGGAGCGTCACCAATGCCCAGGGGCTGCCGACCATGACCCTCACCCTCGGCAAGGACTTCAAGGGTCCGGGCGTCTCGCTGACGGCGCCGGCCGCGGTGCCGGACACGGTGCAGAAGTCCACGGCGGACAAGGTCGAGTGCGCCAAGTAGTGACCGAAACGGTCCGCCACGCGTCTAGGTAGACGCGGGGCGGACTGCGTACAACGAGAGAGCGGCCCCGCGCGTCTAACGCGACGCGGGTGGGAGACCCGTGTCTGGGTGCACGGCGGGGAGGGCAGGGGATGGCGCAGAGCAATGTGCGGGGGGAGGTTCCCGCGGTCGAGGACACGATGTCCCTCACACCGCAGGACCAGGAACCCGCGGAAGGCACGGAACCCGGCGGCCCGGACGGTGGCACGAGCGGCGGCGGCAGGCGCGGCAAGGGGGGCCGCCCCCGGCGCAGACGCCGCGTGCTGCGCTGGTCGGCGACGGTACTGGCGGTGGTGATACTCGGCACGGCGGGGGCCGGCTATCTCTACTACCAGCACCTCAACGACAACATCAGGAGCGACGACCTCAACCTCGGCGACGCCAAGGACCGGGCCGCGCAGACCAAGGCCAACGCGGCCGGGCAGACCCCGCTGAACATCCTGCTGATCGGCTCCGACGCCCGCGACACCGCGGAGAACCAGAAGCTCGGCGGCGCCCGGGACACCTTCGGCGGCCCCCCGCTCGCGGACGTCCAGATGCTGCTGCACGTCTCGGCCGACCGCTCCAACATGTCCGTGGTGAGCATCCCGCGCGACACCCTGCTCTCCCTGCCCAAGTGCACCGACCCGGACGACGGCACGGTCTACCCGGCGACCCGGGGCCGGATGATGGCCAACGAGTCGCTCGGCCGCGGCGGCCCCGGCTGCACGGTGGCGACCTGGGAGAAGCTCACCGGCATCCACATCGACCACTTCATGATGATCGACTTCTCGGGCGTGGTGTCGATGGCGGACGCCATCGGCGGCGTCCCGGTGTGCGTCGACGCCAACGTCTACTCGCACACCTCCGCCGGCAAGGGCTCCGGCCTGAAGCTGCCCAAGGGCACCACCGACGTCAAGGGCGAGCAGGCCCTGCAGTGGCTGCGCACCCGCTACGGCTTCGAGGACGACACCGACCTGGCCCGCGCCAAGGCCCAGCACATGTACATGAACTCGATGGTCCGCGAGCTGCGCGCCAGCGCCAAGCTGACCAGCCCCAACAAGCTGCGCAAGCTCGCCGAGGCCGCGACGAAGGCGATCACCGTCGACAACGGCCTGGACAGCATCAAGAAGATGTACGACCTCGCCGACGAGCTCCAGCGGGTGCCGACCGAGCGGATCACCATGACGACGATGCCCAACCGGTACGTCGGCAGCCGCGTCGAGCCCACCGAGGACGCCGAGACCCTGTTCCGGATGGTCCGCGACGACGTCGCGCTCGACGGCAAGGACAAGGCGAAGCCCGCCGCGACCGCCTCGGCCACCCCGACGGCCACGGCCGACGCGCCCGCCGCCATCGCGGTGCAGGTCCTCAACGGCACGGCCACCGACACCCAGGCGGCGGTTCGCGGGCGCGCGGGCACGATCGCGGACGTGCTGACCGGCAAGGGCTTCACCCGGGCGGTCGCGGACCACACCGCGGCCACGGCCGAGCCGTCGACGGTCGTGCGCTACCCGAGCGCCGACCTCCAGGCCGACGCGCAGGTCGTGGCCCGGGCCCTGGGCCTCCCGGCGAGCGCGGTGAAGAAGTCCACCGACGTCTCCGGCATCACGCTCGTCGTGGGCGCCGACTGGCGCTCCGGCACCGCCTACCGGGCCCCCGCCACGAAGGACACGACCCCCGACTCGGCGCAGGCGATCAACGCAGCCGACACCAGCCAGTGCATGCACGTGGACCCGGCCTACGTCTGGTAGGCCGGGCCCTGGATTACCCGGACGTCAGAGGGCGCCCTCGCTGCGGGGCTCGGCGAGCACCGCGGGGCGCCGCGAGGCGATGACCCGCCTGGCCAGCGACTTCGGGCTGGTCAGGAAGCCCCACCCCCACGACATGTGCATCGTCGCGAGGGCCACGGGGATCTGCAGCCGCGCCTTCAGGGGCAGCCCCTTGCCGGCCGGGAGCGACCCGGCGGCTATCGCCGCGAGGTAGCCGCCGGGGACGAGGAAGCCCCACGGGGTCAGCACGGCGCCGACCACGATCCCGGCCGCGATCACGCACACCGCGGTCGGCGGGGCGAGGTAGCGCAGGTTGATCGACCCGGCGTGGTAGCGGGCCACGACGTGCCGCCAACGGCCGTAGTCCTTGTACTGCTTGGCCAGGGCGCGCACCGAAGGGCGGGGCCGGTAGGACACCTTGAGTTCGGGCGAGAACCAGATGAGGCCGCCCGCCTCCCGGATGCGGAAGTTCAGCTCCCAGTCCTGGGCGCGGATGAACTCCTCGTTGTAGCCGCCCTGTTGCTCCAGCGCCTCGCGGCGGAAGACCCCCAGGTACACGGTCTCGGCGGGGCCCGCCTGACCGCCGGTGTGGAAGGCGGCGTTGCCCACGCCGATCCGGGAGGTCATCGCGGCGGCGACGGCGTGCTCCCAGTCGTTCTCGCCCTCGGCGTGCATGATGCCGCCGACGTTCTGCGCGCCGGTCTCCTCCAGGAGCCGCACGGCGGTGGCGATGTAGTTCGGGGAGAGCATGCCGTGGCCGTCGACGCGGACCACGACCGGGTGCCGGGAGGCCTTGATCGCGGCGTTCAGCGCCGCGGGCGTACGGCCCGTCGGGTTGGGCACGGTGTGCACGCGCGGGTCTTCGGCCACGAGCGCGGCCGCGATCTCGTCCGTGCGGTCCGTGGACGGACCGAGGGCGATCACGACCTCCATCTCGCCGGCGTACTCCTGCGCGAGGATCGCTTGGACGGCTCCGCGCAGGTGCCGCTCCTCGTTGAGGACGGGCATGATCACGGACACGGCGGGGAGCTGCACGTCGGACTTGGCGTTCATAGGGGGCTCACGTTACCGCGAACGGGGGACACGCCCGCGCCCCGCCGGGGTTGCTGCGCCGGTCCACCGATCGTATCGGCCTACCGTGCTCACGGCTCGCCCACGTACGGCCGCCGCCCGGAGGTGTCCCCCCACATGCCCGTCACGCCGCCCCGGCCCCCCGCCCGCCGGCCCCCGCGTCCCCCCGCCCGCCCCGGAGCCCGCCCGGCCCCGCCCGCGGCCGTACGGCGCCGCCGTCCGCGCTGGGCCCTGCGGGCCGCGATGACGCTCTCCGTGGTGGTGCTGGCCTCGGCCGGCATCGGGCACTCGCTGGTCACCAGCCTCGACTCCGGCATCGCCCGCGTCGACGCCTTCAAGGACATGAAGAACCGGCCGCGCGCGGGCCACGGCATGAACGTGCTGCTGGTCGGCACCGACGGGCGCGACCGGATCACCGAGGAGGAGCGGCGCAGGTACCGCCTCGGCGGGGAGCCCTGCCACTGCACCGACACCATCATGATCGTGCACATCTCCGAGGACCGGGAGCGGGCGAGCGTGGTGAGCCTGCCGCGCGACTCCTACGCCGAGACGCCCGAGCACGTCGACGCCACCACCGGCGAGCGGCACGCCGGGCACCCGCTCAAGCTGAACGCCGCGTACGCCGAGGGCGGCCCGCAGCTGACGGTCCGTACGGTCGAGAACATGACCCACGTGAAGATCGACCACTACCTGGAGGTCGACTTCACCAGCTTCATGCGGACGGTGGACGTCCTCGGCGGTGTGCAGATCTGCACGAGCGAGCCCCTGAAGGACGCCTACACGGGCCTGGACCTGGCGCCCGGCCGGCACACCATGCGGGGCGGCGAGGCCCTGCAGTACGTGCGCTCCCGGCACGCGGACGCCTCCTCGGACCTCGGCCGCATGAAGCGCCAACAGCGCTTCCTGGCCGCCCTGGTGGACCGGGCGACGTCCTCCGGCATCCTGCTCAACCCGCTGAAGTTCCGGGACGTGGCCCGCGCGGTGCTGGGCTCGGTGCGCGCCGACCGGGGCTTCGGCACCGACGAACTGCTGGACCTGGGCCGCGCGATGCGCACCTTCTCCCCCTCCTCCTCGGAGTTCACCACGGTCCCGATCGGTCAGCTGGGTTACGTGGTCAAGGGCATCGGCTCGACGCTGAAGTGGGACCCGGTGGCGTCGCGGCGGCTGTTCCAGGCGCTGCGCGAGGACCGGCCGCTGGCGGTGGCGCCCAAGGCGCGGCCCACGACGGCGCCGGTGGAGGTGCCCCCGCAGCAGATCCGGGTGCAGGTGGAGAACGGCACCCGCACCGCGGGCCTCGGCCGGCGCGTGGACGCGGCGCTGGCGGCCGCGGGCTTCCGCACGACGGGCCGTCCGGTCACCGCCGCCGACCAGGCGGCGCGGCGCACGGTCGTGGCCTACGACCCCCGCTGGGACCGCTCCGCCAGGTCACTGGCGGCGGCCCTGCCGGGCAGCGAGCTGCGAGCGGTGAAGGGGCTCGGGCCGACCCTGAAGGTGATCGCCGGGGCGGACTTCCGCACCGTGCGCGCCGTGCGGGTCGTCAATCCGGGCGAGACGGACACCGCGGTCGTGCGCGGGGACGAGGCCGGCTGCTCCTGAGCGCCGGCCCCGCCCCCGCGGGTGCGTCGTCGGTCAGTTGCCGCTGACGGTGACCTTCTCGTCGTTCTTGAGCTGGTCGACCAGGGTCTTGACCTTGGCCTTGTCCCAGACGAGGTTGCCGCCGGAGGACCCCGAGATCGGCATGTTCATCGAGGTGCCGTCGCCGCCGTTGACGCCCTTCATCGCGAAGAACATCGAGCCCAGGTCCCACAGGCCCATGTCCTTGTCGACGATCAGGGAGTCCAGGCCCGCGCCCATCACCGGGTAGAACTTGAAGGGGTTCAGCACCGTCGACGGGGTGGCCACCTGGTGGGCGAGCGCCGCGAGGAACTTCTGCTGGTTCTTGGTGCGCTCCAGGTCGGAGGCGGCGAACGCGTGCCGGGTGCGGACGAAGGCGAGGGCCTGCTCGCCGTTCAGGGTCTGCTTGCCAGCCTTGAAGTCGGCGCCCGAGTACTTGTCCTTGAAGCCCTTGTCGATGGTGATGTCGACACCGCCCACCGCGTCCACGATGTTGGCGAACCCGGCGAAGCCGATCTCGACGTAGTGGTCGATGCGCAGCCCGGTGTTGAACTCGATCGTCCTGACCAGCAGTTCGGGGCCGTCCGTCGCGTACGCGGCGTTCAGCTTGATGTGCCGGCCGGTGCCCTTGTAGGTCTTGCCCGACTCCGAGCCGACGAAGGTCGGGAGCTCGACGTCCGAGTCACGCGGCAGCGAGATGAGGGTGTCGCCGTTGTCGCCGACGTGCAGGATCATCATCGAGTCGGTGCGCTTGCCCTCGGCGGAGCCGGTGTGCAGCTGCTTCTTCTCGGCGGCGGACATGCCCTCGCGGCTGTCGGAGCCGACGATCAGGTAGTTGGTGCCCTCGCCGCCGGACGGCCGGTCGATGACCTTCGACAGGTCGACCTCGCGGCGCAGCTTGGAGTCGGCCCAGAAGTAGGTGGCGACGCTCGTCACGAGCAGGACGGCGACCACCGTGACCGCCGTCCACTTGATGCGCCTGCCCCAGTTCGGCGCGGGGCGCCCGGCACCCGTGCCGGTGCCGGCCGGGCCGCGGCCGCCGGGGCTGCCGTAGACCTGGCCCGTGTTGTAGCCGCTGTCGTACCCGGGGTCGGCGCCCGGGGTGCCGGCGGGGTCGCCGTACCCCCGGCCGTCGACGTACGACGGCTGCGGCGGGACGCCGGGGCCGTGCGGCGGGGCGGCCGGACCGCGGCGGACCTGTCGCATCACGCGCGCGCCCTCGGGCTGATCGCTCGCACTGCCACGTCCGTACCGGGAGCCGCGGTTGTCGTCGGACCATCCCTGGGGCCAATCATTCATGGCCACAGTGTGCCGGGCCCAGCCAGGTGCCTTACAAGAGTCGTCGGAAAATCATCGCGGCGCTGTGGCCAAGCTGACACAAAGTCCCGGAATGTCGCCGGCCGCATAAGGTGGGGGCCATGACGGACCAGGCCACCACGGCGGAGTCGGACGCCCCGGAGATCCCGGGCAAGCCGACGTCCGCGTCCCGCACGACCCTCAGCCACATCATGACCCACAACGACACCAACCTGCTGGGCACGGTGCACGGCGGGGTGATCATGAAACTGGTCGACGACGCCGCGGGAGCCGTCGCCGGGCGGCACAGCGGCGGGCCCGCGGTGACCGCGTCGATGGACGAGATGGTGTTCCTGGAGCCGGTCCGCGTCGGTGACCTCGTCCATGTGAAGGCCCAGGTCAACTGGACCGGCCGGACCTCCATGGAGGTCGGGGTGCGGGTGCTCGCCGAGCGCTGGAACGAGTCCGCGCCGGCCACCCAGGTCGGCTCCGCCTACCTGGTCTTCGCGGCCGTGGACGCCGACGGCCGGCCGCGCCGGGTGCCGCCGGTCCAGCCGGAGACCGAGCGCGACGAGCGCCGCTACCAGGAGGCCCAGATCCGCCGCACCCACCGCCTGGCCCGCCGCCGCGCGATCAGGGAACTCCGCGAGAAGCGAGCAGCAGAGGGTTTCGAGGACTGAGCCGGCCCCCCACCGCTCACGACACGAGCCCCCGGCGGGTGTCCGTCGGGGGCTCTGTCGTGAGTGGCGGGGGCTTACGGCAGGTTGCGGGCCATGACGATGCGCTGGACCTGGTTCGTGCCCTCGTAGATCTGGGTGATCTTGGCGTCGCGCATCATGCGCTCGACCGGGTAGTCGCGGGTGTAGCCGTAGCCGCCGAGGAGCTGGACGGCGTCCGTGGTGACTTCCATCGCGACGTCCGAGGCGAAGCACTTGGCGGCGGCGCCCAGGTAGGTCAGGTCGGCGTCGCCGCGCTCGGAGGCGGCCGCGGCCTGGTAGGTGAGGGCGCGGGCGGCGGAGATCTTCATCGACATGTCGGCCAGCATGAACTGGATGCCCTGGAAGTCGGCGATGGCCTTGCCGAACTGCTTGCGCTCCTGGACGTAGTTCTTGGCGTAGTCGAAGGCGCCCTGGGCCACGCCCAGCGCCTGGGCGGCGATGGTGATGCGGGTGTGGTCCAGGGTCTGCATGGCCGTCAGGAAGCCGGTGCCCTCCTCGCCGATCATGCGGTCGGCGGGGATGCGGACGTTGTCGAAGTAGACCTCGCGGGTCGGGGAGCCCTTGATGCCGAGCTTCTTCTCCGGGGCGCCGAAGGAGACGCCCTCGTCGGACTTCTCCACCACGAAGGCGGAGATGCCCTTGGAGCGCTTGGCCGGGTCGGTGACCGCCATCACCGTGTAGTACTCGGAGACGCCCGCGTTGGTGATCCAGCGCTTGACGCCGTTGAGCACCCAGTGGTCGCCGTCGCGTACCGCGCGGGTCTTCATGCCGGCCGCGTCGGAGCCCGCCTCCGGCTCGGACAGGCAGTACGAGAACATCGCGTCGCCCTTGGCGAGCGGGCCCAGGTACTTCTTCTTCAGGTCCTCGGAGCCGGACAGCACGACCGGCAGCGAGCCCAGCTTGTTCACGGCGGGTATCAACGAGGAGGACACGCAGACGCGGGCCACCTCCTCGATGACGATGACCGTGGCGAGCGCGTCGGCACCCGTGCCGCCGTACTCCTCGGGCACGTGCACGGCGTGCAGGTCGCTGGCGACCAGGGCGTCGTGGGCCTCCTGCGGGAAGCGCGCCTCCTCGTCCACCGCGGTGGCGTACGGGGCGATCTTCGCCTCGGCCAGCGAGCGGATGGCGTCGCGGAGCATGTCGTGCTCCTCCGACGGTCGGTACAAGTCGAAGTCAGCCGATCCGGCCACGTTCCCTCACGCTCCAAAGACGCTCTGCTGCTGACGCTAACTACCGTTAAGTAACCCTAATTTTAGAGGCCGCCCGCCCGGCGTGAAGACGTGACCTTGACGACAAGCGGGAACGACCGGGAGGAACCCCGCGCGGAACCCGCCGATCCGCCCGGCTCGGGGTCGTGCCGCGCCCCGGATATGCTCGGGCGCGCAGCGAACGACGTCCACCCCAGGAGCATCCATGGCCGCCCTCAGGATCACCGTGATCGGCACCGGCTACCTCGGCGCCACCCACGCCGCCGCCATGGCCGAGCTGGGTTTCGAGGTGCTCGGGCTGGACGTCGTACCGGAGAAGATCGCGCTGCTGGAGCGCGGTGAGACCCCGATGTACGAGCCGGGCCTCGACGAGCTGCTGCGCCGGCACGTGCCCGGGTTCGAGGGGTCCAGCGGGCGCCTGCGGTTCACCACCGACTGGGCCGAGGTGGGCGCGTTCGGCGACGTGCACTTCCTGTGCGTGAACACCCCGCAGAAGCACGGCGAGTACGCCTGTGACATGTCCTACGTCGACTCCGCCGTGGCCTCCCTCGCGCCGCACCTGACCCGGCCCGCGCTGATCGTCGGCAAGTCGACCGTGCCCGTCGGGTCGGCGGACCGGCTCGCCGCGTACCTCGCCGCGCACGCGCCCGCCGGGGAGGACGCCGAGCTGGCCTGGAACCCGGAGTTCCTGCGCGAGGGCTTCGCCGTCGAGGACACGCTGCACCCGGACCGGATCGTCGTCGGCGTGCGCAGCGAGCGCGCCGAGCGGACCCTGCGCCAGGTGTACGCCACGCCGGTCGCCGAGGGCTCGCCCTTCGTGGTCACCGACTTCCCGACCGCCGAGCTGGTGAAGACGTCCGCCAACTCCTTCCTCGCCACCAAGATCTCCTTCATCAACGCGATGGCGGAGGTCTGCGAGGCCGCGGGCGGTGACGTGGCCAAGCTCGCCGAGGCCATCGGGTACGACGACCGGATCGGGCGCAAGTTCCTGCGGGCCGGGATCGGCTTCGGCGGCGGCTGCCTGCCCAAGGACATCCGGGCCTTCATGGCGCGCGCGGGCGAGCTGGGCGCCGACCAGGCGCTGACCTTCCTGCGCGAGATCGACTCGATCAACATGCGCCAGCGCGGCCAGATGGTCGAGCTGGCCCGGCAGGCGCTGGGCGGCGGGCCGTTCCTGGGCCGGCGGGTCGCCGTGCTGGGCGCCACCTTCAAGCCCGACTCCGACGACGTGCGGGACTCGCCCGCGCTGAACGTCGCCGGGCAGATCCACCTCCAGGGCGGCCAGGTCACCGTGTACGACCCCAAGGGCATGGACAACGCCCGGCGGGTCTTCCCGACCCTCGGCTACGCGCCCACCGCGCTGGACGCGGTCCGCGGCGCGGACGTGGTGCTGCACCTGACGGAGTGGCGGGAGTTCCGCGAGCTGGACCCGGCGGCGCTGGGCGAGGTCGCCAAGGCCCGCGTCATCCTCGACGGCCGCAACGCCCTCGACCCCGAGCTGTGGCGCAAGGCGGGCTGGACGTACCGGGCGATGGGCCGCCCGACGGCCTGACGGCCCTCTGTCCTGACGACCCGACGGCCCCACGACCTGACGGCTGACCCCTGACCGCTGACGGCCCGACCCCCGGAAGCCCGACCGCGAGCGCCGGACGGCGACCGGTTCGGCCGAGGCTCAGTCGGCCGAACCGGCGCCTGGCTGCATTCTGCACCACCGCGCTGGGCCGTAGGCCGTGTCTTTCGGATCACCCCGGGGCCGCGGGGCTTGGCACGCACATCTGCCGCGTTGTCGTCGGTTGCCGATGCTCCGCATCGACGCCCTCCTCCGCCTTGCAGCTGCACGCACCAAGCCACGCTCACCGGCACTGTCAAGGCGCCGTCGGTCCGTGTCGGGCTGATCCGAAAGACACGGCCTCTCAGCGCACCTTCTCCCGGTACCGGCGCATCTTGGCGCGGGCCCCGCAGACCTGCATGGAGCACCAGCGGCCGCGGCCGGCCGGGCTGCGGTCGTAGTACGCCCAGTGGCAGGTGTCCGCCTCGCACGCCTTGAGCCGGGTCCAGGTGCCCGCGACCAGGGCCTCGGCGACGGCGCCGGCCACCCGGGACAGCAGGGGGCCGTCGTCGGCCCGCAGCGCGGCGGAGCCGTCCCGCTCGTCCACGGCGAGGTACAGGGGCGCGGCGGCCAGCAGGTCGCCGAGCGGTGTCACCGCGCGGTGGGGCGGATGGCCGGCGTGGGCGAGCAGGGTGGCGCGCAGCGACTCGCGCAGGGCGCGCGCCCCGGCGAGCCCGTCCGCGCCGATCCCGAAGCGCGCCCGGACGTCCTCCCGGTCGAGGGCGTCGACGTCCGACTCGATGTCCAGGGTGTTGACCAGGGCCTCGACCAGCGCCAGCCCTCCCGGTGCGGGCGATCGCTCACTCATGGCTGCACGCTACCTTCCGCGTTTCCGCGTTTCCCCTTGCGACGTTACCTGCCATGGGCCAGCATGGGGTAACCGTTACCGGTTGCCCGCGTTCATGGGTAACCCGCGACTTCGAGGAGGAAGTCATGGCTCTCGCCAAGCTGGGCGCCGTCGTCCTGGACTGTCCCGACCCGCACGCGCTGGCCGGTTTCTACGCCGAGGTGCTGGGCGGCACGCCCGAGGGCGACGACGCGTGGGTCGACCTGAAGGTGCCCGACGGGCCGACGCTGGCCTTCCAGACGGCGCCCGGGTTCGTACCGCCGCGCTGGCCCGCGCCGGACCACTCCCAGCAGTTCCACCTGGACGTCACGGTGGAGGACCTTGACGCGGCGGAGAAGGCGGTTCTGGCACTCGGCGCGAAGCCGCTGGACGCGGAGGACCGCTCGCGCACCTTCCGGGTTTACGCGGACCCGGCCGGGCACCCGTTCTGCCTGTGCGCCTGCTGACCCGACCGACCTGGAGGTCCCCGAGATGCCGAGCGCGGTACGCCTGCGGAACGTCGTGATCGACTGCCCCGACCCCCTCGCCCTCGCCCGGTTCTACGCGGCCCTCGCCGGCGGCGCCCCGGAGGCGGAGGACGACGAGTGGGTGACGCTGCGGGTGCCGGAGGGGCCGCGGCTGGCCTTCCAGCGCGCCGAGGAGTTCGTGCCGCCCGAGTGGCCGAGCGGCGACCGCTCCCAGCAGTTCCACCTCGACTTCGACGCGGGGTCGACGTGGGAGGAGCTCGACGCGGCCCACGAGAAGGTCCTGGGGCTCGGGGCGCGTGCGCTGGACGTGGAGGACCGGGAGAAGAAGGACTTCATGGTGTACGCCGACCCGGCCGGCCACCCGTTCTGCCTGTGCCGGATCGACGTGGAGAACCGGCTCTAGGAGCTGTCCTGGGTCCGGGTCCAGCCGCCCGTCAGCCGTCCAGTTCCGCGATCGTCGCCGTGGACGGCTCGCGGCGCTCCCGGGCCGAGCGGGCGACGAAGTCGGCGGTGCGCAGCACGCGCTGGACGTTGCCCCAGGTGAGCAGGGCGATGTCGGACTCCGGCCAGCCCCGCCGCAGGAGTTCGGCGATCAGCCGCGGGTAGCCCGAGGCGTCGGCGAGCTCCTGGGGGTGGGCGACGCCGGCGTCGTAGGTGCCGGACAGGCCCACGCAGTCCGGGCCGGCCAGGGCGCGCACGTGGTCGAGGTGGTCGGCGACGTCGCGGACGGTCGGGCCGGTCTGCTCGGCCGTCAGCGGCACCAGGCACAGCCCCTTGGCCGCGCCCAGCCCGGTGAGCAGGGAGTCGGGCAGGTTGTCGGGGTGGGGGCGCAGGGAGCGGGCGGCTGAGCGGGTGCACAGCACCGGGGTGCGGGACAGCGCGAGGACGCGGGTGATGGTGGCCTCGGAGGCGCCGGAGAGGTCGGCGACCACGCCGAGCCGGTTCATCTCCCGCACGACCTCCTCGCCGAACCGGGTCAGCCCGGCCCCGCTCGCCCAGGAGGTGCCGGCCAGCGTCAGCACGCGCAGCCCGAGCGTGTGCAGGGCGCGCAGGATGCCGAGGGAGTCGTCGAGCGCGGCGGCGGTCGCCGGGCCGAGCAGGACGGCGATCCGGCCGCAGTTGCGGGCGTCGATGACGTGCCCGGCCGAGCGGGCCAGCCGCAGCCCCTCGGGGTGGGCCTTGATCACCGAGCGGACCAGGTCGAGCTGTTCCAGGGTGGCGCCGACGGCCCGGTCGGCGGCCAGGCCCTCGGGCAGGTGCAGCGACCAGAACAGCGCGCCGACGTGGCCCTCGCGCAGCCGGGGCACGTCGGTGTCGACGGCGCTCTCGCCCTCCTCCAGGTCGTACCAGGGCAGGTGGCGCAGCACCCAGGGCAGTCCGGTGTAGCCGTCGGCGACCGGGTGGTCGTCCAGGAGGGCGTGGGCGCGTGCCAGGGGGTCGCCGGAGGGGCCGGGTGCGTCCAGGAGGTCCAGCGGGTCCGCGAACGGGTCCTCCAGCGGCAGCGCCGCGACCTCGGTCATGGGGTGCACTTCGTCCTGGAGGTCGGCCATGGCGGTCTCCGTACGGGTCGACCGGCGCCGCCCTCCGGCGCCGTGATCAGCAGTACCGACACCGTCGCACGGGGGCCGGGCGGCTTCCTGGTGGGTGGAGCCGTTCGGGTGCTCCGCCTCCGCCCACCAGGCAGCGGTCAGCCGTCGAGCGCCTCGAGGGTGGCGTGGGAGGGGGCGCTCGTCTCCCGCAGGGCGCGGGACACGTCCTCCGCGGCGCCCAGCACCCGCACCGCGTTCTGCCAGGTCAGCTTGGCCAGGTCGGCCCTGGACCAGCCGCGGTCGAGCAGTTCGGCGAGGAGGTTGGGGTAGCCGGAGACGTCGGCCAGGCCCTCGGGGGTGAAGGCCGTGCCGTCGTAGTCGCCGCCGATGCCGAGGTGGTCGACGCCCGCCACCTCGCGCATGTGGTCGAGGTGGTCGGCGACCGTGGCGACGGTGGCGACCGGGCGCGGGTGGCCCTCCTCGAAGGCCTGGTGCACCTTCATCGCCTCGGCGGTGCCGTCGAGGTGGTGGAAGCCGTGGGCCCGCAGGTTGTCGTCCGCGGCGGCGGTCCAGTCGACGGCGGCCTGGAGCACGAACTTCGGCACGAACGTCACCATCGCCACACCGCCGTTGGCGGGCAGCCGCTCCAGGACGTCGTCGGGGATGTTGCGCGGGTGGTCGCACACGGCCCGCGAGGAGGAGTGGGAGAAGATCACCGGGGCGGTGGAGGTGTCCAGCGCGTCCCGCATGGTCGTCGGCGCCACGTGCGAGAGGTCGACCAGCATGCCGAGCCGGTTCATCTCCCGCACGACCTCGCGGCCGAACGCGGTCAGACCGCCCGCCCTCGGCTCGTCGGTCGCCGAGTCCGCCCAGTCCACGTTGTCGTTGTGGGTGAGCGTCATGTAGCGCACGCCGAGCGCGTACAGCCCGCGCAGCACGCCGAGGGAGTTGGCGATGGAGTGGCCGCCCTCGGCGCCCATGAGGGAGGCGATGCGGCCCTCGGAGCGGGCCGCCTCCATGTCCGCCGCCGTCAGCGCGGCCCCCAGGTCCCGCGGGTGGCGGTCGATGAGCCGCCGCACGCAGTCGATCTGCTCCAGCGTGGCCGGCACCGGGTCGGGCAGGTCGGACCGCACGTACACGGACCAGTACTGGGCCCCGACCCCGCCCTCGCGCAGCCGCGGCAGGTCGGTGTGCAGGTGCGCGTCCTGGCGTACGGCGATGTCGCGGGCGGCGAGGTCGTAGTGGACCTGCTCGCGCAGCGCCCAGGGCAGGTCGTTGTGGCCGTCGACCACGGGGAACTCGCGCAGCAGCTCGCGGGCCCGGTCCAGGGAGGTCACCGCGGTCACTTCCCCGTGCCGAAGCCGAAGCCGCCGGCGCCCTCGGCCTTGGCGCGCAGGCGCTTGCCCTTCTCGGTGGCCTGGTCGTTCAGGTCCTGCTGGAAGTCGCGCATCCGGTTCAGCAGGTCCTCGTCGTGGGCGGCGAGGATGCGGGCGGCCAGCAGGCCGGCGTTGCGGGCGCCGGCGACGGAGACGGTCGCCACGGGCACGCCCGCGGGCATCTGCACGATGGACAGCAGGGAGTCCATGCCGTCGAGGTACTTCAGCGGCACGGGCACGCCGATCACCGGCAGCGGGGTGACGGAGGCGAGCATGCCGGGCAGGTGGGCGGCGCCGCCCGCGCCGGCGATGATCACCTTCAGGCCCCGGTCGGCGGCCTGCTCGCCGTAGGCGACCATCTCGCGCGGCATGCGGTGCGCGGAGACCACGTCGACCTCGTAGGCGATCTCGAACTCGTCGAGGGCCTTGGCGGCGGCCTCCATGACGGGCCAGTCCGAGTCCGACCCCATGACGATGCCAACAACAGGGCTCATTCGGTGATGGTGCCTCTCAGGTAGCCGGCAGCGTGACGGGCGCGCTCCAGCACGTCGTCGAGGTCGTCGCCGTAGGTGTTCACGTGACCGACCTTGCGGCCGGGCTTCACGTCCTTGCCGTACATGTGGATCTTGAGCTGGGGGTCGCGGGCCATGCAGTGCAGGTACGCGGAGTACATGTCGGGGAAGTCGCCGCCGAGGACGTTGACCATCACGGTCCACGGGGCGCGCGGGCGCGGGTCGCCGAGCGGCAGGTCGAGCACGGCGCGCACGTGGTTGGCGAACTGGCTGGTGATCGCGCCGTCCATGCTCCAGTGGCCGGAGTTGTGCGGGCGCATCGCCAGTTCGTTGACGAGGATGCGGCCGTCGCGGGTCTGGAACAGCTCGACCGCGAGGTGGCCGACGACGCCGAGTTCCTTGGCGATGGTCAGCGCCATCTCCTCGGCCTCCAGCGCGAGGGCCGGGTCCAGGCCGGGCGCGGGCGCGATGACCGTGTCGCACACGCCGTCCACCTGGCGGGACTCCACCACCGGGTAGGCGACGGCCTGGCCGTGCGGGGAGCGCACCACGTTGGCGGCGAGCTCGCGGACGTAGTCGACCTTCTCCTCGGCGAGGACCGGGACGCCCGCCCTGAACGGCTCCTCGGCCTCCTCGACGGTGTCGACGACCCACACGCCCTTGCCGTCGTAGCCGCCGCGGACGGTCTTCAGGACGACCGGGAACCCCGCGCCCTCCTGGGCGAAGGCGGCCACGTCCTGCGCGTCGCGCACGATGCGGTGCCGGGGGCACGGCACGCCCAGCGCGTCGAGCCGCGCGCGCATCACGCCCTTGTCCTGGGCGTGCACCAGCGCGTCCGGGCCGGGGCGCACGGGGATGCCGTCCGCCTCCAGGGCCCGCAGGTGCTCGGTGGGCACGTGCTCGTGGTCGAAGGTGATCACGTCACAGCCGCGCGCGAACGCGCGCAGCGTCTCCAGGTCGCGGTAGTCGCCCACGACGACGTCGTGGACGACCTGTGCCGCGGAATCCTGCGGAGTGTCACTGAGGAGCTTGAACCTGATGCCCAGCGGAATGCCCGCCTCGTGCGTCATGCGCGCGAGCTGGCCACCGCCGACCATGCCGACTACGGGGAACGTCACACGCCTAGGGTATCGGCCACGCCGGACGGCCTGAATCAGTGCCTCCCGCACCGCGGCCACGGGAAACGGACACGCCCGGTGGTTAGCATGGCGGGGTCGAACCATTCGCTGACCCGGACGGGGGCCTGCACGACCATGGGACATGGTGCCTCGGGGCTCCGCCGGCTCGTCCACGAGCTGGCCAAGTTCGGCGCGGTCGGCGGCGCGGGCCTGCTCGTGAACCTCGCCGTCTTCAACCTGGTCCGGCACGTCACCGACCTTCAGGTGGTCCGGGCGAGCGTGATCGCCACGGTGGTGTCGATCGTCTTCAACTACGTCGGCTTCCGCTACTTCACCTACCGGGACCGCGACAAGAGCGGCCGCACCAAGGAACTCACCCTGTTCCTGCTGTTCAGCGTGGTCGGCCTGGTCATCGAGAACGGCGTGCTCTACGCGGCGACGTACTGGTGCGGCTGGGACAGCCCGCTGCAGAGCAACGTCTTCAAGTTCGTCGGCATCGGCGTCGCGACCCTGTTCCGCTTCTGGTCCTACCGCACCTGGGTGTTCCGCGCCCTGCCCGCGCGGGACGCCGTGGCGAGCGCGGAGTCCTTCCTGGAGGCGGACATATCGACCCCCACGGCACAGCAGCAGATGAGCTGAACCGGGGTCCCGACGACCGGCGGGAGTGACGGGCGGCCACGGCCGGCCCTCTCCCCCGCCTGGTCCCCCGCCCGACCTCTCACCTGACCGTGGGCTCCTGGTCCTGCGCCGACCGCTTCGCCGGCGGGGTGCGCGAGAGGAACAGCCCGAACACCGCAGGCTGCGCCTGGAGCATCTCCAGCCGCCCGCCGTCCGCCTCCGCCAGGTCACGGGCCACCGCCAGGCCGATGCCGGTGGAGTTGCGGCCGCTGATGGTCCGCTCGAAGATGCGGGCGCCGAGGTCCGCCGGGACGCCCGGCCCCTCGTCCGTCACCTCGATCACCGCCTGGTTGCCGGTGACGCGGGTGCGCAGCGCCACCGTGCCGCCGCCGTGCATCAGGGAGTTCTCGATCAGGGCCGCGAGCACCTGGGCCACCGCCCCCGGCGTCCCCACCGCCCGCAGGTGCCGCTTGCCCGAGCTGACGATGGCCCGCCCGGCGCTGCGGTAGGCGGGCCGCCACTCGGCCAGCTGCTGCTGGATGACCTCGTCGAGCTCGAAGGAGACGGCCGAGCCGGTGCGCGGGTCGCGGGCGTTGGTCAGCAGCCGCTCCACGACGTCCGTGAGCCGCTCCACCTGGGTGAGCGCGATCGTCGCCTCCTCCTTCACCGTGTCCGGGTCGTCGGTGAGGGTGATCTCCTCCAGCCGCATGGACAGCGCGGTCAGCGGGGTGCGCAGCTGGTGGGAGGCGTCGGCGGCCAGGCGCCGCTCGGCGGTCAGCATCCGCCCGATGCGCTCGGCGGAGGAGTCCAGGACGTCGGCGACCCGGTCCAGCTCGGGGACGCCGTAGCGCTTGTGGCGCGGGCGGGGGTCGCCGGAGCCGAGGCGCTCCGCGGTCTCGGCGAGGTCGGTGAGCGGCGAGGCGAGCCGGTTGGCCTGCCGGATGGCGAGCAGGACGGCGGCGACCACCGCCAGCAGCGCCACCAGGCCGATGATCAGCAGGGTGCGGCCGACCTCGCGGGTCACGGTGGAGCGGGGCTCCTGCACGACGACGGTCTCGCCGCCCTCGCCCTTCTCCGTCGCGGTGATGACGTCGCCGTGCGGCGCGGTGCCGATCTCGATGGGCGCCCGGCCGGGCACGGTGATCACGGCGTGGCGGTTCTGGGTGACCTGGTCGCGCAGGATCTCGGTGGTGACGTCCTCGTGCCCGAGCAGCCGGCTGTCCACGATGCCGACCAGCCGCACGGCCTCGGAGTCCACCCGCTCCTGCGCGCTGTTGCTGATCGTGCGGCTCTCGACGATGACCAGGGAGACGCCGAACACCGCGATCACGACGAGGACGACGGCGAGGGTGGACTGGATGAGACGGCGGCGCACGGGCTTCTCCGGACGGTGGCTGCGGGGCTGTCGTGTCGGTCGGGCCCCGGGAGGCGGCGGACCGGGCCGCTCAGCTCTTCTCGAAGCGGAAGCCGACGCCCCGCACGGTCGCGATGTAGCGGGGGTTGGCCGCGTCGTCGCCGAGCTTCTTGCGCAGCCAGGAGATGTGCATGTCGAGGGTCTTGGTCGACGACCACCAGGTGGTGTCCCAGACCTCGCGCATCAGCTGGTCGCGGGTGACGACCCGTCCGGCGTCGCGCACCAGCACCCGCAGCAGGTCGAACTCCTTCGCCGTGAGCTGGAGTTCCTCGTCGCCCATCCACGCCCGGTGCGACTCGACGTCGATGCGCACGCCGTGGGTGGCGGGCGGCTGCTGCGGCTCGGCGGCGCCGCGCCGGAGCAGGGCCCGGACCCGGGCGAGCAGTTCGGCGAGCCGGAAGGGCTTGGTGACGTAGTCGTCGGCGCCCGCGTCCAGACCGACGACGGTGTCGACCTCGTCGGCCCGCGCGGTCAGGATCAGGATCGGCACGGCGTGGCCCTCGGCGCGCAGCCGGCGGGCGACCTCCAGGCCGTCCATGCCGGGCAGGCCGAGGTCCAGCACGACCAGATCGACGCCGCCCTGCATCCCGGCGTCGAGCGCGGTCGGTCCGTCCTCACGCACCTCGACCTCGTACCCTTCCCGGCGCAGGGCGCGGGCCAGCGGCTCCGAGATGGACGCGTCGTCCTCGGCGAGCAGTACACGGGTCATGAGCCGATGGTAGTCCGCCTGACCAGGGGGCCGAGGTGTGATCGGCCCCCTCGTCTCTTACTCAGGACAAGCCGGACATCCGCCGTCCGGGATCACCCGGCGGCTTGGTACGGACCTGCGGTCCAGGGATGTCATCCTGGATGGGACCTTCGGAACCATGCCCGTGGTTCCGTGTACACCTGTGATCCGCGTCTCAAGTCCTTCCATATGCGGCGGTGTCCTGCCGTATGGTGAAGAAACGCCTGTAGTACGCGGGGACCTTCGGCGACGTCTGTGACGCTGAGGGTCTCTTTTGTGTGCGGGCTGGTTCTCCCCAGCCTTGAAAGGAATGACCTGTGGCCGGGCCTCGGCGCGACGCGCGCCAGGCGTGGATCCCGGTGGTCGCCGTCCTCCGCTCCGCGATCCGGAGCGGCTTCCCCCCGGGCGTGGGGCGGACGGGCCGACCCGCCGGTGCCGGCCGCCCCACCGGGCGCGCAACGCTCCGCTCGCGCGTCCCGAACCAGCAAGGAACGACCATGGCGTCCAGCCTGACGAAGGACTCGGTCCGTCCGGACACCCCCGGAACCGGGAAGACCTTCTTCGGCCACCCCCGCGGACTGGCCACCCTCTTCATGACCGAGATGTGGGAGCGCTTCTCCTACTACGGCATGAGGGCTCTGCTCCCGCTGTACCTGGTGGCCCCCGGCGGCCTGCACCTGAGCGCGGGCACGGCGACGGCGATCTACTCCGTGTACGTGTCGCTCGTGTACCTGCTCGCCCTGCCGGGCGGCTGGGTCGCGGACCGCTTCCTCGGCCCCCGCAAGACGGTCGCCGTCGCGGGTCTGATCATCATGCTCGGCCACCTGGCGCTGGCCCTGCCGGCCGCCGCGACCTTCTTCGTCGGCCTCGGCCTGGTCGCCATCGGCTCGGGCCTGCTGAAGGCGAACATCTCCACGATGGTCGGCCACCTCTACGACGGCCCGGACGACCCGCGCCGTGACGCCGGCTTCACGCTGTTCTACATCGGCATCAACCTGGGCGCCTTCGTCGCGCCGCTGGTCATCGGCACCGTCGGCGAGAACGTCAACTGGCACTTCGGCTTCGCGCTGGCCGCGCTCGGCATGGCGCTGGGCCTGGCCCAGTTCCTGCTGGGCAGCCGCCACCTGAGCGAGCGCAGCGACGTCGTCCCCACCCCGATGTCCCCGGCCGAGAAGTCCGCCACCCTGACCAAGGGCCTGGTGTGGCTGGCCATCGCCGCCGTGTTCTACGGCATCGTCGGCTTCACCGGCCACTTCACGCTGAACTGGGCGCTGATCCCGCTGACCCTGATCGGCCTGATCGTCCCGATCCTGGTCATCGCCCGCATCCGGCGCGACAAGGACCTGGACACCGCCGAGCGCACCAAGGTCTCCGCGTACGTCTGGTTCTTCGTGGCCGCGGCCGTCTTCTGGATGATCTACGACCAGGGCGGCTCGACCCTGTCGCTGTTCGCGGACGCCAGCGCCGACAACACCGTCTTCGGCTGGGAGTTCCCGGTCTCCTGGTACCAGTCGGTCAACCCGGTCATGATCATGGCCCTGGCGCCGGTCTTCGCCTGGATGTGGCTGTGGCTGAACCGGCGCGGCAAGGAGCCGAGCACCATCGTGAAGTTCGCCTCCGGCCTGGTGCTGGTCGGTGCGTCGTTCTTCCTGTTCCTCGCCCCGCTGTCGATCGCCGAGGGCGGTCACAAGGCCGCGGCGATGTGGCTGGTCGCGATCTACTTCGTGCAGACCGTCGGCGAGCTGACGCTGTCCCCGGTGGGCCTGTCGGTCACCACCAAGATGGCGCCGGCGAAGTACGCCTCGCAGATGATGGGCGTGTGGTTCCTCGCCGTCACCGCGGGCGACTCGGTCACCGCGCTGCTGTCGAACCCGGCCGTGGGCGGGGTGAACCTGGACCGCATGGGCTTCGTCGCCCTGGAGGCCGTGCTCGCCGTGGTCGCCGGCTTCGCCGTGTGGATGTACCGCCGCAAGGTCAACGCCCTGATGGGCGACGTGCGCTGAGCGGGTCCCGGCGGGCCCGCGCGGCCTGACCGACCACGGCCGGAGGGCCGCCGCATCCCGGGGATGCGGCGGCCCTCCGGCCGTGTGCGCGCCTCTTTGTTGCGCCGGAGCGGCCTTACGCGGGGGCGGCGCCCAGTTCCGCCCAGACCGTCTTGCCCGCCACTCCGGGCGTGCGGACGACGCCCCAGTCCAGGCACAGGCGCTGCACGATGAACATGCCGTGGCCGCCGGGGCGGCCCGCGCGGTGCGGGGTGCGGGGGGAGGGCTGGCCGGTGCCGTGGTCGGCGACTTCGACGCGGATCACCTTGTTGTCACAGGCGAGCCGCATCTCCTGGGGGCCCTCGGCGTGCAGGCAGGCGTTGGTGACCAGTTCGGACACGACGAGCAGCACGTCCTCGGCCGCGGCCCGCTGGTCGGCGCCGTCGGCCGGCAGCCAGCCCCACGCGTACAGCGCCTGCCGGGCGAAGTCACGGGCGAGCGGAACGACACCGCTCGCTCCGTCGAAGTTCAGGCTGCGGACCTGACGGCCCGCCGTCGCCCCGGAAGCGCCGCTGGGCTCCGGGGAGCCCGGCGGGACAGGCCGGGTGGTGCTCATCAGCGCTTCACCTCACCGATTCCCCAGTTCACGATGGCAACAGTCCCCGTCAGAGTCGTCGAAAGCATCCACAGCGTCCACGTCAGCGTTCCCGAGAGTCTTCCCGCAACGGTCCCCGCGAGGTCCCGGGATCGTCACGGTCCGTGCACCGCCGCCCGGGCCGCCGTACCGGCGGGTCCCGGCGCCGCGGCCGTACCGTCGCACGGGAGCCGTCCCGTCCGTCCGCATGTCCTCCCCCTCGACTCGCCGCCGACCTCTCCAGGATGACTCCTGCCCGACGCACCCGGCGGAACACCCCTCGCTTCCCGCCGATGCGGAACGCGCCACGTCGGCCGGCTGCGGCGTGTGCGGGCGGACCGGTCAGCCGTCGCCGTCGGCGAGGGCGTCCTCGACCGAGTCGTGCACGGTGAAGACCGCTTCCGCACCCGTGATCTCGAACACCCGCGCGACGACCGGCAGCATGCCGGCGAGGTGCACCCCGCCGCCCGCGGCCTCCGCCTTCAGGCGGGCGCCGAGCAGTACGTTGAGGCCGGTGGAGTCGCAGAACTCCAGCCGTGAGCAGTCGACGACCAGCCGGCTGAAGCCCTTGGCCAGGCACTCCTCCAGCGGCTCGCGGAGCAGATCGGCGGTGTGGTGGTCCAGTTCACCCGCCGGAGTCACGACGGCGCTGGTGCCGGCTTCCCGAACCTCCACCAGAAGCCGGCCCGACTGTGCGCTGCCGACCGTCCCGTGGTCCATGCCGTCATCTCTCCCGGTGTCACTCGCTGGTTGCTGACGCCCTCGCACACTACGCCTTCGTTCCGCACTACGACAGCCGAACAATCACCCATAAACGGACACAAGAGCACAGAGTGTACTTGCGGCGGCCTCGGTGGAGCGGGTAGGGCTAGGAGGACACGTTGACGACACGGCCGGCTCGGAGGCGCCGCACACCGCAGTGCACGTACTGGCTTCGGCAGCCTGATGCCGAGAACGATGGAGGACATCATGTCACCGCGGCTCGACGCACCGCACGTTCACGGGGCGACGTCGACCCCGACCCCGGCCGGCGAGGCCGACGCCCTCGCCGGGCTCCCGGAGATCCCCCCGTACGACGAGGTGGGTGCCGTGGACGCGCGGGCGCTGTCCCGGACCCTCTTCGAGCGTCTGGAGTCGCTCGAGGAAGGCACCCCCGAGCACGCGTACGTCCGGAACACCCTCGTCGAGCTGAACCTCGCCCTGGTCAAGTTCGCCGCCTCCCGGTTCCGCTCGCGCAGCGAGCCCCTCGAGGACATCATCCAGGTCGGCACGATCGGCCTGATCAAGGCGATCGACCGCTTCGAGCTGTCCCGCGGCGTCGAGTTCCCCACATTCGCGATGCCCACCATCATCGGCGAGATCAAGCGCTTCTTCCGCGACACCTCGTGGTCCGTGCGCGTCCCGCGCCGCCTGCAGGAGCTGCGGCTGGACCTCGCCAAGGCGGGCGACGAGCTGGCGCAGACCCTGGACCGGGCGCCCACCGTCGCCGAGCTGGCCGAGCGGCTCGGCCTCCCCCGCGACGAGGTCGTCGAGGGCATGGCCGCGTCCAACGCCTACACCGCCGCCTCGCTGGACGCGCAGGCCGAGGAGACCGACACCGAGGGCACGCTGGCCGACCGCATCGGCTACGAGGACCACGGTCTCGAGGGCATCGAGTACGTCGAGTCCCTCAAGCCGCTCATCGCCGAGCTGGCGCCCCGTGACCGCACGATCCTCTCGCTGCGCTTCGTCGCCAACATGACCCAGTCGGAGATCGGCGACGAGCTGGGCATCTCCCAGATGCACGTCTCGCGCCTGCTGTCGCGCACGCTGGTGCGGCTGCGGCGGGGGCTCACGGTCGAGGACTGACCCCCTCACCCGGGCGGGGCCGGAGCCCCGGCGCTCCGGTTCCCCACCGTGTTCCCGCCGTTACCCCGGGAAACCTCCCCAGGCGCCCCCTCGGCCACTAGGGTCACCCCCGATTCGGACTGACCAGTACGTCAGCGCCCGGTGAGGAGGGGTCCATGGCCCGAGGTGAGCGCGCCGGTGACGGCGTGCCCGTGGGCGGGTCCGACGCGCGGCTCGTCGCACTGCTCCGGGCCGCGCCCGGGACCGCGTACCCCGCGCTGCGGGAGCTGCGCGCCCGGCACGACGCGGCGGTGCTCGCCTACGCCCGCCTGTGCACGAGCGGCGACCCCGCCGCCCGCCGCCTCGCCGCCCAGGCGTTCACGCTGGCCGCGCGGGAGACCGCCCGCGGCACCGACCCGGGCCTGCCCTGGCGGCACCAGCTCCTGCTGCTGGCGGCCCGGGTGGCCGGCGAGTGGGCCGCCGACGAGCGGGCGGCGGGGCTGGACCCGGGCCTGCTGCTCGTCCTGAACACGGCCGGTCCGCGCGGACCCGTCCCGCCGCTGCTCACCGCCTTCCAGTCGCTGCCCTCCCGCGACCAGGGCCTGCTCTGGTACGGCGTGGTCGAACGCGAGCCCGTGGAGCGCACGGCGGCCCTGCTGGGCCTGACCCCGGCGGACGTCTCCTACGGCGTCGCGCCCGCCCTGCAGTCGCTGGCGGGTGCCGCGCTGCGACACCGTCTCGCCGCCTCCGACGACCCGCGCTGCCCGGACTTCCGGCGGCTGATCGAGCAGTCCGTGCGCACCGACGCGCCGCGCCCGAGCCCCGACCTGGACGCCCACAAGGCGCACTGCCCGCACTGCGCGACCGCCCACGAGGAGCAGCGCGCCCTGCGGGACGCCCCGCGCGGCACGCTCGCCGAGGGTCTGCTGCCGTGGGCCGGGACGGCGTACGCCGCCGAGGACCGCGACCGGCCCGCCCCGCACTCCCCCGACGCCCTCGAAGCCTCCGGGTCCGCCGCCGACCGGCCGCCCGCCCGTCGCCTGGCGCTGGTCTCGGCCGCGCTGGGGGTGGCGCTGGCCCCGCTGCTGGTGCTGCTGGTCGTCTCCGGCGACCCGTCGGACCAGCACGCCGCGGGCACGGCGAGCAGCGCGCCGCCGAGCGTGCCCCCGGTGACGGTGACCGCCACGGTGTCCGTGCCGGCGCCGGTCCCGACTCCGAGCCGTACCTCCGCCTCCCCCTCCCCCTCCCCCACGCGCACGACGCGCCCGCCCGCCCCGCGGCCCACGCCGAAGCCGACGCCGACCCCCTCGCCGACGCGGGCGCCCGGCGCGGCGTTCGCCCAGGTCGTGAACGTCGCCTCGGGCCGCTGCCTGGAGGTGGCCGGTGACTTCTCCAACGGCACGGACGTGCTCACGGTTCCCTGTTCGTCCTCGGTGAGCCAGCGCTGGCGGTTCGACGCGGGCCGGGGCGTGCTCCAGTCGGCCGCCGACCCCGACTTCTGCCTGGACAGCCGCGGCTCGGTCGACCGGGGCGTGGGCGTGTGGTCGTGCTCGTCGGTGTACGGCGACAACGGGGAGAACCTGACGTTCCTGGTCGACCCGGACGGCACGGTGCGCCCGGCGATCGCCCTGGAGACGGCCCTGGCCGAGGACGGCTACGGCGGCCTGACGTTCGCGCGGCTGGACGACGGCGCGGACCAGCGGTGGCGGGCCGGGGCGCGGTGACCCACGGGCCGGCCGCCGGGCCCCGCGTTCACCTGGTGGAACACGCTCGGCACGCGCGCGGGGCGCGGCTACGCTGACCCGGCCTTCCGACTGTGCGGGGGCCCCGACCCCCGAGGAGTGCGATGTCCGCCCCCGCCGCCCGACCCGGCCGTGCCGTCGTCTCCGGCCGACTCGCGGACCTGCCGGTCCTGCTGGTCGCGGTGGTCTGGGGTTCCAGCTACCTCGCCGCCCAGGGCGTGACCACGACGGACACCGTGCTCGCGGTGCTGGTGCTGCGGTTCGCCGTGGCGCTGCCGGTGCTGGTGGTGGCCGGCCGGCGCGGGCTGCGCGCGCTGAGCGCCGTGCAACTGCGCGGGGCCGCGCTGCTGGGCCTGGTCCTCGCGGGGATCTTCCTGCTGGAGACGTACGGACTGGTGCGCACGTCGGCCACGAACGCGGGCCTGATCATCAGCCTGACGATGGTGTTCACGCCGCTCGCGGAGAGCCGGGTGCGCCGGACCCGGCTGCCCGGGTCGTTCCTCGCGGCGGCGGGCCTGTCGGTGGCCGGCGTGGTGCTGCTGACGCAGGGCGCGGGCTTCACGGCGCCGTCGGGCGGTGACCTGCTGATGCTGGGCGCGGCGGTGGCCCGTACGGTGCACGTCCTCGCCATGGCCCGCATGGAGTCGGTGCGCGGCGCGGACGCGCTGTCGTTGACGACGGTGCAGCTGGGCAGCGCGGTCGTGGTGTTCGCGCTGCTGGTCGCGGTGCCGGGCACGGGCGCGTCGCCGTGGGCGGCGGCCTCGGCGTTCGACGGCGGCGACTGGCTGGGCCTGGTCCACCTGGCGGTCTTCTGCACGCTGTTCGCGTTCTTCGTGCAGATGTGGGCGGTGCGCCGTACCTCGCCGTCCCGGGTCAGCCTGCTGCTGGGCACCGAGCCGGTCTGGGCGGCCGCGGTCGGCATCGCCCTGGCCGGCGACCGGCCGGGGTGGCCGGGGTACGTCGGCGCGGTGCTGGTGCTGGCCGGCACGGCGTGGGGCCGGTCGGTGGCCGACCGGGAGCGGCGCGCGCCCGTACCGCCCGCTCAGACCACCCGCACGCCCCGGCGCCAGACCCCGGACACCAGCGGGACGCCCGGCCGGTAGGCCAGGTGGACGTGGCTGGGCGCGTCCAGGAGCGTCAGGTCGGCGTACGCGCCGGGGGTGAGGCGGCCGACGTCGGTGCGGCGCAGGGCCGCGGCACCGCCCGCGGTGGCCGACCAGACGGCCTCGTCGGGGGTCATGCGCATGTCCCGCACGGCGAGGGCGATGCAGAACGGCACCGACGAGGTGAACGACGAGCCCGGGTTGCAGTCGGTGGACAGCGCGACCGTGACGCCCGCGTCCAGCAGCCGGCGTGCGTCGGGCCACGCGGCGCGGGTGGAGAACTCGGCTCCGGGGAGCAGGGTGGCGACGGTGCGGCTGTGGGCCAGCGCGTCGACGTCCGCGTCGGTGAGGTGGGTGCAGTGGTCGGCGCTGGCCGCGTCGAGTTCCACGGCGAGCTGGACGCCGGGGCCGTGGGAGAGCTGGTTGGCGTGGATGCGCGGGTGCAGGCCCTTGGCGCGCCCAGCGGTGAGGATCGCCCGGGCCTGGTCGCCGTCGAAGGCGCCCTGCTCGCAGAACACGTCGATCCAGCGGGCGTGCGGGGCGCAGGCGTCGAGCATCTCGCCGGTGACCAGGGCGACGTAGGCGGCCGGGTCGTCGGCGAGCTCGGGGGCGACGATGTGGGCGCCGAGGTAGGTGACCTCGTCGGTGTGGGCGGCGGCCAGGCGCAGTGCGCGGGCCTCGTCGGCGACCGTCAGGCCGTAGCCCGACTTGGTCTCCATGGTGGTCGTGCCCTGGCGGAGCGCCTCGCCGAGGTAGCGGGTCAGGGTGCGTTCGAGTTCCTCGTCGCTCGCGGCGCGGGTGGCGGCGACGGTGGTGCGGATGCCGCCGGCCGTGTACCCGCGGCCGGACATGCGGGCGTTGAACTCCTCGGTGCGGTCGCCCGCGAAGACCAGGTGGGAGTGGGAGTCCACGAAGCCGGGCAGGACCGCCCGGCCGCCGGCGTCGACCCGGTTGTCAGTGGCGGGTGCTTTGCTGGATGCACCGGTCCACACGATGCGGTCGCCGTCGATGACGACGGCCGCGTCCCGGACCAGACCGAGGGGAGAGGTGTCGCCGAGGGAGGGGTCGTTGGTGACCAGCGTGGCGATGTTGGTGATGACGGTGCTGCTGCTCATGGTGTCCTCGTGGCGGGCGGCGGCGGGGGCTGCGGGAGGGGCGACGGCGGGGGCGGCGCGGGCGGGCGTCAGGCGCGCAGGGCCGCGACGGCCTCGGCGAGGGCCCGCGGCACGTCGGGGACGAGCGCGTGCGCCCCGTCGCGCACCACGTGCCGTCCGGCCACGACCGTGTGCCGCACGTCGGCCGCCGACGCCGCGAATACGGCCGTCTCGGCGCCGAGCCGGGGCACCGGGCCCGCGGTCCTGACCGAGTCCAGCGCGATCGTGGTGAAGTCGGCGAGCGCGCCCGGCTCCAGGGTGCCCGCGTCCGGCCAGGCGAGCGCCGCGTGGCCGTCGGCGGAGGCCGCGCGCAGCAGGGCGGCGGCGGTCCAGTGACCCCGGGTGCGGGTGCGCAGCCGCTCGTCCAGCTCCATCGCGCGCGCCTCCTCCAGCAGGTCGATCACGGCGTGGCTGTCGGAGCCGAGGCTCAGCGGGGAGCCGGCCCGTTGCAGGGCGACGGCGGGGCCGATGCCGTCGGCGAGGTCGCGTTCGGTCGTCGGGCACATGCAGGTGCCGGTGCCGGAGTCGCCGAGCAGGGCGATGTCCTCGTCGGTGAGGTGGGTGTTGTGCACGCCGGTGGTGCGCGGGCCGAGGACGCCGTGGTCGGCGAGCAGCCGGGTGGGCGTGCGGCCGTGGGCGGCCAGGCAGGCGTCGTTCTCGGCGGTCTGCTCGGAGAGGTGGACGTGCAGCGGGGCGCGCCGCTCCTCGGCCCAGCGGGCCACGGTCGCCAGCTGCTCGGCGGGTACGGCCCGCACCGAGTGCACGGCGGCCCCGATCCGTGCGTGGTCCCGTTCCTCGAGGAGTGAACAGCGTGCGGCCCAGGCCTCCGCGGTGCCGTCGGAGAAGCGGCGCTGGTGGGCGTTGGGGGGTTCGCCGAAGCCGGAGGACAGGTAGCAGGTGTCCAGGAGGGTGATGCGGATGCCGGCGTCGGCGGCGGCCTGGATCAGCGCCTCGCCCATCGCGTTGGGGTCGGCGTACGGGGTGCCGTCGGGGGTGTGGTGCACGTAGTGGAACTCGCCGACGGCGGTGACGCCCGCCAGGGCCATCTCGGCGTACACCGCGCGGGCGAGGGCGTGGTAGCGCTCCGGGGTGAGCCGGTCGGCGACGGAATACATGACCTCACGCCAGGTCCAGAAGGTGCCCGAGCCGACCTGGACGGTGCCGCGCAGGGCGCGGTGGAAGGCGTGGCTGTGGGCGTTGGCGAGTCCTGGCAGGGTGAGGCCGCGCAGCACCTCGGCGCCCGGGGGCGGGGCGGGCGTGTCCGTGCGGACGGCGGTGATGCGCCCGTCCCGTACGTCGAGGGCGACGCCCGGCTCGACGTGGGTGTCGAGCCAGGCGTGCTCCAGCCAGTACGTCCGCTGCGGGGAGGTCACGTGCAGGCCAGTCCTTCCAGTACGTCGGCGAGGGCGCTCACCCCGGCCAGGCAGTCGTCCTCGGCCGCGTGCTCGGCCGGGGAGTGTGAGACCCCGGTGGGGTTGCGCACGAACAGCATGGCGGTCGGGACGCGGTCGGACAGGATCCCGGCGTCGTGTCCGGCGCCGGTGCCGAGGACGGGGACCCTCAGCTCGGCGTCCCGGCCCAGGATGCGGGCGAGTTCGTCGCGCAGGGCGTGGTCGAACTCGACGACCGGGGTGAACGACTCCCGGACGACGTCGAGGTCGACGCCGTGCGCGTCGGCGTACGCGCGGGCGGCCTTCTCGACGCCGGCGACCACCGTGTCCAGGGTGTCCTGGTCGGCGGCGCGGGAGTCGAGCCAGCCGCGCACCAGGGAGGGGATGGCGTTGACGCCGTTCGGCTCGACGGAGATTTTCCCGAACGTGGCGACGGCGCCCGCGAGCTGCGCCTCGCGGCGGGCGGCGAGCACGGTCTCGGCGTACGACAGCATCGGGTCGCGGCGGTCGGTGAGGCGGGTGGTGCCGGCGTGGTTGGCCTCGCCGCGGAAGTCGAACCGCCAGCGGCCGTGCGGCCAGATGGCGCTGGCCACGCCGACCCGGTCGCCGCTGAGGTCGAGGGCGCGGCCCTGCTCGACGTGGAGTTCGACGAACGCGCCGATGCGGGCGAGCCGTTCGGGGTCGGCGCCGATGGCGTCGGGGTCGTGCCCCGCGGCTTCCATGGCCTGCGGCAGGGTCACGCCGTCGCCGTCGGTGAGCCGGTGGGCCTGCTCGGCGGTGAGCCGTCCCGCGGTCAGCCGGGAGCCGACGCAGGCGAGTCCGAACCGGGCGCCCTCCTCGTCGCCGAAGTTGACGACGGCGAGCGGCTTGGTGGGGCGGGCGCCCCGGGTGAGCAGTTCGTCGAGCGCGGCGAAGGACGACACGACGCCGAGGGGGCCGTCGAAGGCGCCGCCGTCGGGGACGGAGTCCAGGTGGGAGCCGGTGACGACCGCGTCCCCGGCCTCCGGGTCGCCGAGCCAGGCCCACTGGTTGCCGTTGCGGTCGAGCTCGTGGACCAGGCCGCGGGCCTCGGCCTGCTCGCGGAACCAGTCCCGGCACTCGGCGTCGGCGCCGGTCCAGGCGAACCGGCGGTAGCCGCGGGAGTCGGGGTGGCGGCCGACGGGGAGCAGGTCGCGCCACATCTCCTGGAAGGAGGTGCCCGCCCGCCACCCCGCCGGGCCGCTGCCGTGCTGGGTCACGCCGGGTCACCCTCGCGCATCGGCACCCGCACGCCGCGCTCCCCGGCGACCGACTCGGCGATGTCGTAGCCCGCGTCGACGTGGCGGATCACGCCCATGCCGGGGTCGTTGGTGAGCACCCGGCGGATCTTCTCGCCGGCCAGCGCGGTGCCGTCGGCGACGGTGACCTGTCCGGCGTGGATCGAGCGGCCCATGCCGACGCCGCCGCCGTGGTGCAGGGACACCCAGGAGGCGCCGGAGGCCACGTTGACCATGGCGTTGAGCAGCGGCCAGTCGGCGATGGCGTCGGAGCCGTCGAGCATGGCCTCGGTCTCGCGGTACGGGGAGGCGACGGAGCCGCAGTCGAGGTGGTCGCGGCCGATGACGATCGGCGCGGCCAGCTCACCGGAGGCGACCATGTCGTTGAACCGCTCGCCGGCCTTGTCGCGCTCGCCGTAGCCGAGCCAGCAGATGCGCGCGGGCAGGCCCTGGAAGTGGACGCGCTCGCCGGCCATCTTGATCCAGCGGGCCAGCGACTCGTTCTCCGGGAAGAGCTCCAGGATCGCCTTGTCGGTCTTCGCGATGTCGGCGGGGTCGCCGGACAGGGCCGCCCAGCGGAAGGGGCCCTTGCCCTCGCAGAACAGCGGCCGGATGTAGGCGGGGACGAAGCCGGGGAAGGCGAACGCCCGGTCGTACCCGGCGAGCCGGGCCTCGCCGCGGATGGAGTTGCCGTAGTCGAAGACCTCGGCGCCGGCGTCCTGGAAGCCGACCATCGCCTCGACGTGGCGGGCCATGGACTCGCGGGCGCGGGTGGTGAAGCCGGCCGGGTCCTTGGCGGCGGCGTCGGCCATGTCCTCGAAGGCGGTGCCGACGGGCAGGTAGGCCAGCGGGTCGTGGGCGGAGGTCTGGTCGGTGACGATGTCGATCGGCGCGCCCATGGCCAGCAGCTGCGGCACGAGTTCGGCCGCGTTGCCGAGGACGCCGATGGACAGCGGGCGGCGGGCGTCGCGGGCCTCGACGGCCAGCCGCAGCGCGTGGTCGAGGGAGTCGGCCTTCACGTCGAGGTAGCGGTGCTCGATGCGGCGGTCGATGGCGCGCGGGTCGCAGTCGACGCAGATCGCGACGCCGTCGTTCATGGTGACCGCGAGGGGCTGGGCGCCGCCCATGCCGCCGAGGCCGGCGGTGAGGGTGATGGTCCCGGCGAGGGTGCCGCCGAACTTCTTCGCGGCGACGGCGGCGAAGGTCTCGTAGGTGCCCTGGAGGATGCCCTGGGTGCCGATGTAGATCCAGGAGCCCGCGGTCATCTGGCCGTACATGGTCAGGCCGAGGGCCTCCAGGCGGCGGAACTCCTCCCAGGTGGCCCAGTCGCCGACCAGGTTGGAGTTGGCGATGAGGACGCGCGGGGCCCACTCGTGGGTCTGCATGACGCCGACCGGGCGGCCGGACTGGACCAGCATGGTCTCGTCCTGCTTGAGGGTGCGCAGCGTGCGGACCATCGCGTCGAAGGAGCGCCAGTCGCGGGCCGCCTTGCCGGTGCCGCCGTAGACGACGAGCTTGTCGGGGTGCTCGGCGACCTCGGGGTCGAGGTTGTTCTGGAGCATCCGCAGGGCGGCCTCCTGCTGCCAGCCCAGGGCGCTCGGCTCGGTGCCGCGCGGTGCTCGTACGGGGCGGGGTCCCGACATCGTCTGCCTCCTCCGGTTACTACTCCTATTCACATCCTGTCGCCGTGAATAGACCTAGTCAATACCGGGCCCGGCCCGACACCTCCCGGACACGGGTGTTTGGCTGGATGCAGGCCGACCCCGGTCCGATGGGGCCGACCTCGATAAGGACGACGGGACGGGAGACGACGTGGGCGACGTGGGCGAGCTGCACGACGGGCACGAGCACCGGGACGGCGAGCGGGCGCACGGCGACGCCGGGGCCGACGGGCGGGCGGCGCGGCGGGACGAGGCGGTGCGGGCCGCGGTGGAGCAGGGCCTGCTCGGGCCGGACGCCCCGCTCGTCGGACTGCTGGACGTCACCGGCGTCGGGCAGGCCGCGGCGGGGCTGCGCTCGGCGTTCGAGGCGGTCGTCGCACCCGGGACGCCCGTGCTGCACGCCTTCGCGGTGAAGGCGGCCCCCCTGGTGCCGGTGCTGCGGCTGCTGCACGAGGCCGGTCTGGGCGCCGAGGTGGCGAGCCCCGGCGAGCTCGCGCTGGCCACGGCGGCGGGCGTGCCGCCGGAGGCGATCGTGCTCGACTCGCCGGCGAAGACCCCGGCCGAGCTGCGCGAGGCGCTGGCGCTCGGCATCGCGGTCAACGCGGACAACCCGCAGGAGCTGGCACGCCTGGACGCGCTGGCCGCGTCGGGCCCGGTCCGATCCCCGGTCGGGCTGCGGGTCAACCCGCAGATCGGCGCCGGGTCCATCGAGGCGCTGTCGACGGCGACGGCCACCTCGAAGTTCGGGGTGGCGCTGCGCGACGAGGGGGCCCGCGAGTGGGTGCTGCGCGCGTACGAGGAGCGGCCCTGGCTGACGCGGCTGCACGCGCACACCGGGTCGCAGGGCGTGCCGCTGTCGCTGATGGTGCGGGGCGCGGCGGAGCTGTACGCGCTGGCCGAGGAGATCAACGCGCGCGTGGGGCGGCGCCAGGTCGACACGCTCGACATCGGCGGCGGGCTGCCGGTGAACTTCGCCTCGGAGGCGACGACACCGACGTTCGCGCAGTACGCCCGGCTGCTGCGCGAGGAGGTCCCGGGGCTGCTGGACGGGCGGTACGGGCTGGTCACCGAGTTCGGGCGGGCACTGTTGGCCGAACAGGGCACGGTGGTGGCACGGGTGGAGTACGCCAAGAGCGCGGGCGGGCGGCCGGTGGCGGTGACGCACGCGGGCGTGCAGGTGGCGACCCGTACGGTGTACGACCCGGGCGCCTGGCCGCTGAGGATCCTCGCCTACGACGCGAAAGGACGGCCGAAGGAGGGTCCCCCGGTCGTGCAGGACGTGGCCGGGCCCGCGTGCTTCGCGGGCGACCTGCTCGCCGAGGGGCGCGCGCTGCCGCTGCTCGCACAGGGCGACTACGCGGCGGCACCGGACACGGGCGCGTACTACTTCGCCCACCACTACGGGTACAACTCGCTGACCCGGCCGGGGATCTACGGTTTCGCACCGGACGGCGCCGGGGGCGTGGCCTTCGCGACGGTGCGCGCGCCGCAGACGCTCCAGGAGCTGGTGGCCGAATCGGGAGGGGCGCACGCGGACGCCCTCGCCACCCTGCGTGCGCCCGGGCGCCGTTGACGTACACCCCCGCGGGGTGTTCAACAGACGGGTGCCCGGGGGCAGTTGGCACACCTTAGTGGCTCCGCGCATGTTCCACTGGAAAATGCCAGAAGACACTCCGTTCGCACGCACCGTGCGTAACCTCTTCCTCACTCAGCCGAACCGCAGGCGGGAGGGGAGCCACGGTGCCCGGAATCGACGAGTGCCTACTGGAGGCCATGCGACTGCCCGGAGCCCGGGGCGCCGCGCTGGTGGACTGGACGAGCGGGCTGGCGCTAGGCACGGTCGGCGAGTTCCCCGGCGGTGACCACGAGGCGGCCGCCGCCGAGGCCGCCGAGATCGCCCGGCTCGCCGCCGAACAGCGGGCGTTCGCGCCCGTCGAGGACGACGTGCCGGCCGACCCGCCGCTGGAAGACCTGATCATCAGCAACCGCGACAGCTACCACCTGCTGCGGTTCGTGCCCACCTCGTTCGACAGCAGCGTGTTCCTGCACGTGTGCCTCGGCCGTTCGGACGGCAACCTCGCGCTCGCCCGGATCCGGCTGGGCGAGATGGCCGGACGGCTGGTGCTGGGGTGATCATGACGCACGCGGTCCCGCCGCCCCGGCTGCCGGTGCGCGACCGGGCGGCCGTCCCGGACCCGGCGGGCGGCGGCGGGGTCTCCCCCATGCTCACCCGGCTGGCCGCCGAGCGGGCCACCGGCGTGCTGGAGCGCGAGCACGGCACGCTGCACCTCGCCGACGGCCAGGTGGTGCACGCCGAGAGCCCCTTCGCCCCCGGCCTGGCCGACCTGCTGCTCGCCCACGGCACCCTCGCCGCCGACGCCTGGCGGCAGGCGGTGGAGCGGGCCGACGAGGAGCACGGCGCGGGCCGGCTGCTGGTCGAGGCCGGGCTGGTCGCGCGCGGCGCGCTGGAGATCTGCCACCTGGGCGCGCTCTACGACGCCGGGTACTTCGCGCTCGCCCCCAGCAGCACACCGGGCCGCTTCCACTACGGCAGCGGCCAGTTGCTGGGCGCGGTGCGGCCGGTGACGGTCGCCGAACTGGAGCGCGAGACCCTGCGCCGCCGCGCGCTGCTGCACCGCCTCTGGCCGCAGCCGCTCGCGGACACCGCGCCCCTGCTGCGCACCACCCCCCGGCAGGCGCCCGTCCCGGCCACCGCGCCCGACGCGCGGCAGCGGGCGGTGCTGGCCCTGGTGGACGGGGTGCGCACCGCCCCGGACATCGCCCGCGCGCTGGGCCGGCGGGCCTTCCCCACGCTGGCCGACGTGCGCCGCCTGGCGGCCGCCGGACTGGTGGCCGCCAAGCCCCCGCCGTCCGCCCCCGACCCGCCGCCGGGCATCACCCTGCCCCCCGTCACCGACCCCGACATCACCCTCCTGAAGAGGCTCAGGGATGCGCTGGAGGCCCTTTGAACGCCTACGACCCCTCGGCGAGAGGAGAGCGCTGATGGCGGATGAGCCCGCGCTGCTCGAGGAACTGCACCGGCTGCGCGCCCGCGTGCCGCAGCTGACCGGAGCGCTCGCGGCCAGCGTGGACGGCCTGGTGCTCGCCCACGACACCCCCGGCGTGGAACCGGAGGGACTGGCCGCGCTCACCGCCGCCGCCCTCGGCGTGGCGATCCGCACCACCGACGCCACCGGCCGGGGCGAGCTGCGCGAGCTGCTGCTGCGCGGTCACCTCGGTTACGTCGCCACCTACGCGGCCGGCGCCCACGCCGTGCTGACCCTGCTCGCCCAGGACCGCGTCAACGTCGGCCGGCTGCACCTGGAGGGCCGGCGGGCGGGCGCCCGCATCGGCGAGCTGGTGGACGCCGCGGCCCTGGCCCCCGCCCGGCCCGCCGTCCGGCCCGCGCCGCGCACCCGCACCGCCCGCACGGCCGCCTCCCCCGCCGCGGGTCCCACGACCACCACCACACCGCGCGGCACCACACCGCGGACCACCACGGAAAGTTGAGAGGACACCCCGTCATGGCCAACACCGAAACCGCCCTCAAGGAAGCGCTCGCCTCCATCGAGGGCGCGACCGGAGCCGCGCTCGTCGACTACACCAGCGGGATGGCGCTGGGCACGATCGGCGGCAGCAAGACCTTCGACCTGAACGTCGCCGCGGCCGGCAACACCGACGTGATCCGCGCCAAGATCCGCACCATGGAGCACCTCGGCCTCAAGGCCGAGATCGAGGACATCCTGATCACGCTCACCGACCAGTACCACCTGATCCGGCTGCTCACCGGCCGCGGCGGCAACGGGCTCTTCCTCTACCTGGTGCTGGACGCCAAGCGGGCCAACCTGGCGATGGCCCGCCACCAGCTGAAGCGGATCGAGGAGTCCCTGGAGGTCTGACCGGCCCTCAGACCAGCGCCGCGGTGCGGCGGCGCGCCCCGCCCGGGGCCGCGTCGCCCGCCGCGATGCCGGTGCTGCGGTAGCCCTTGACGGCCTTGCCCGCGGGGCGTCCGCCGCGCCGGCCCAGCCAGTCCACGCGCACCCACAGCAGCGCGTCCGCCTCCCGCTCGCGGCGGCCCAGCCAGGCCGACTTCAGCCACAGGCCCACCGCGCAGCCCGCGAGCAGTCCTCCGCCGGCCGCCGGGACCGCGAAGGACGAGCCCAGGGCGGCCGCGAAGGCCACCAGGAGCCACCAGCGGTGGCCCCGCCGCCAGTTCCGTACAGTGACGGCCCGGTCCTGGAGCACGTCGTGCCGGCCCGCGCGGGCGGCCCCGCGCGCCAGGGTCCGGTAGCGGCGCCGCCCCCGGTACGCCACGACGGCCGCCGTCACGAGGAACAGCGCCGCCGCGGCGAGCACCCCGATCCGCCGTCCCGTGATGCCCGGCACCGGTACACCGACGCCCGCCGCGACCACCCCGCACCACCACAGGGGGGCCGCTCCGGCCCGTACGACCACGGCCACCCGGGCCAGACCGTGCGCTCTGCGATCCGCGCGTGCCACCTTCCGCCTCCTCGCCGTCTCGGCACGAACACGTCAGCCGGGAGCGTAGCGAGCGAACGTGAGACGACTCTGAGAAAGGACACCCCGGATCCGCGCACCGCACACGCCGCGGCTCACTCCACGAACAGCCCCCGGGCCACCGCCCGCGCGTCGAACTCCTCCAGCCGCGCCTGGGCGTCGGGCAGGTCGTCGCACATCGCCTCCAGCAGCACCCGCCCGAGCAGCATCGGCGCGCAGGCGGTGTCGAAGGCGAGGCCGGTGCCGACGGCGGCCGGCAGCAGCAGGTCGGACACCTTGGCGACGGGCGCGAACGCCGAGTCGGCGACGGTCACCACGGTCAGCCCGGCCTCCCGGGCGTGCCCGAGGGTGTCGACGACCTCGCGGGGGTGCCGGGGCAGCGCGAAGCACAGCAGCGCCGTGGCTCCCGCGCGGACGGCGGCGTCGATCCGGTCGTGGACCATCGTGCCGCCCTCGTGCAGCAGCCGTACGTCCGGGTGGACCTTGGCGGCGAAGTAGGCGAAGCCGTACGCCTGGGAGGCGGCGGCCCGCAGCCCGAGGACGGGCAGCGGCCGGGACGCGGCGAGGATCCGCCCGGCCCGGTGCACGGGCCCGGGGTCGGCGAGGGCGTCGGCGAGGTGGCGCAGGTTCTCGATCTCGGCCTCGACGGCCTGCTGGTACTCGTTGAACGCGCCGTTGCCCGCGTCCTGCCCGGCCGGGGCGACCTCGCGCAGGTGGCGGCGCAGCGCCGGGTAGCCGTCGAAGCCGAGGGCGACCGCGAAGCGGGTGACGGAGGGCTGGCTGACGCCGGCCAGGTCGGCCAGCTCCACGCTGGACAGGAAGGGCACGTCGGCGGCCCGCCGGACCATGCTGTGCGCGATCCGCCGCTGGGTCGGCGTGAGCCGGTGCCCCTCGAAGAGCGCCTGCAGCCGCGCGGCCGGGCTGTCCGTCATGACCGTGCTCCCCCTTGCGTCGTATTCAGTCTCCCTGAACTCTGCATGAGGTCATACAGCGGAGCAAGGGAGCCGAGGGGGGGCAGGGGTGGCACGGGCCGGCACGGGCGGTCGCCGGAGGGCCGACAGGGGGGCTACCCCCAGTGCGCCGGGGCGCGGCGCTCCCTAGCGTGGACGCATGACCGGAATGGACGCGCGGGACACCGAGCTCAAGAAGGAACTGAACGCCACCCTGCAGGCCCGCAGGGAACTCGGCGAGGAGTACGACTCCGCGCTCGTCGAATCCTTCCTGGAGAAGGTCGACCAGCGCATCGACGGGGCGGTCGAGCGCCGGGTCCGCCGGCAGCTGGCCGAGCACCAGATGGTCGCGGCCCGCGACGCGCGCTCACCGAAGGCCACCGACTCCTGGGGCGAGCGCTTCGGCTTCGGCATCGTCTCGCTGGTGCTGGCGGTGCCGCTCTCGGCGATCGGCGCGGGCACGGCACACCTGCCCGGCCTGATCGTCTCGTGGTTCGGCATCGTCGGCGTCAACGCGGTCCAGGCGGCGCGCACCCACCCGGGCCTGTTCGGCCGCCGCGGGAAGAAGGACACCGGGGACGACTGGACGGACTGAGCGGGGCGGTGTGCGCGGGGACCGCCGCACCCCCGTGAACGGGGGGCGGGACGACGGCGGTCCCCGCGAAGGACGCGGGCCGGGTCAGGCCGGGTCACGCGTCCGTGGCGTCCATGGAGGTCCGGGAGCCGCTCCGGAGGTCCGTGACGCCGTTCGCCGCCGGCCGGAACGGGGAGCCGCTCCCGTCCCTGCCGACATCCCTCAATCTGCCGGATGCGTGTTAAGCGTGTGCTGCGTGGACGTGACGCCCTCGTACCAGTTGTGCGCCGTCGCGATCGGCCCCGGACACCGCACGTTCGCCGCGTACACGGCCGGTTCACCGCAGCTTCGCCGCTACTTCCCGCCCTTGGCCAGGAAGGCCAGCAGGTCCTGACGGCTGACCACACCGGTCGGCTTGCCCTCCACCAGGACGATCGCCGCGTCCGCCGCGCCGAGCACGGACATCAGGTCGCCGACCGGCTCACCGGAGCCGACCTGCGGCAGCGGGGCCGACATGTGCTTCTCCAGCGGGTCCTCCAGCGAGGCCCGCTTGGTGAACAGGGCGTCCAGCAGCTCGCGCTCGACGATGGAACCGACGACCTCGGCCGCCATCACGTCCGGGTGACCGGCGCCCGGCTTGACCACGGGCATCTGGGAGACGCCGTACTCGCGCAGCACCTCGATGGCCTCGCCGACCGTCTCCTCGGGGTGCATGTGGACGAGGGACGGGATCGCGCCGTGCACCTTGTCGCTCAGCACGTCGGCGACGCGGGCGCTCGGGCCGTCGTCCTCGAGGAAGCCGTAGTCGGCCATCCACTCGTCGTTGAAGATCTTGCTGAGGTAGCCGCGCCCGCTGTCGGGCAGCAGGACGACCACGACGTCGTCCTCGGTGAGCCGCTCGGCGACGCGCAGCGCGGCGACGACGGCCATGCCGCAGGAGCCGCCGACGAGCAGCCCCTCCTCCTTGGCCAGCCGCCGGGTCATCTGGAAGGAGTCCTTGTCGGACACGGGGACGATCTCGTCCGCGACGGTGCGGTCGTAGGCGGTCGGCCAGAAGTCCTCGCCGACGCCCTCGACGAGGTACGGGCGCCCGGAGCCGCCGGAGTACACCGAGCCCTCCGGGTCGGCGCCGATGACCCGGACCCGGCCCTCGCTGGCGTCCTTGAGGTAGCGGCCGGTGCCGGAGATGGTGCCGCCGGTGCCGACGCCGGTCACGAAGTGGGTGATCCGCCCCTCGGTCTGCTCCCACAGCTCGGGGCCGGTGGAGTGGTAGTGGGAGAGCGGGTTGTTGGGGTTGGAGTACTGGTCGGGCTTCCACGCGCCCGGCGTCTCACGGACGAGCCGGTCGGAGACGTTGTAGTACGAGTCCGGGTGCTCCGGGTCGACGGCGGTCGGGCAGACGACCACTTCGGCGCCGTAGGCCCGCAGGACGTTGATCTTGTCCGTGCTCACCTTGTCCGGGCAGACGAAGATGCACTTGTAGCCCTTCTGCTGGGCCACGATGGCGAGACCGACGCCGGTGTTGCCACTGGTCGGCTCGACGATCGTGCCGCCCGGCTTGAGCTCGCCGCTCTGCTCGGCCGCCTCGATCATGCGCAGGGCGATGCGGTCCTTCACGGAGCCGCCCGGGTTGAAGTACTCGACCTTGGCCAGGACGGTCGCCTTGATGCCCTTGGTCACGCTGTTGAGCCGCACCAGCGGGGTGTTGCCGACGAGGCTGATCATCGAGTCGTGGAAATGCACCGTTGTCTCCGGTTGCTTGCAAAAAGAGTGGTCGTCGTGGTCCCGCCAGCCTAAAGCGTGGACGGGTCGTTCACTCCCCGTCGGGATTGGGCCACCGTGCGTGCGGGGCAAGGAGTGGGTGTACGGGTTCGAGGAGGTGGCGGCGACGCATGACGAGCATGGCGAGGGCGAGGGTGGCCCGCCGCATCGCGGCCGGCGCGGCCTACGGCGGCGGCGGGGTCGGTCTGGCCGGGGCGGCGCTGATGGGGCTGCTGGTGGCGGAGGCGCAGCTGGCGCGGCGCCAGGTGTACGGCAACGGCGCGCAGCCGCACGTGCCGCAGGCGGACGGGGTGTACGGCCGGTCCTACGCGGTGCCGGGTGAGGACCCGCTGCTGCTGGTGCTGCTCGGCGACTCCACGGCGGCCGGCCAGGGGGTGCACCGCGCGGGCCAGACCCCGGGCGCGCTGCTGGCGTCGGGGCTCGCGGCGGTGGCCGAGCGGCCGGTGCGGCTGCGCAACGTCGCCCTGCCCGGCGCCCAGTCGGACGACCTGGACCGCCAGGTCGGCCTGGTGCTCGGCAACGGCGGCCGGGTGCCCGACGTGTGCGTGATCATGGTCGGCGCCAACGACGTGACCCACCGGATGCCGCCGACCCGCTCGGTGCGCCACCTGTCCTCGGCGGTACGGCGGCTGCGCACGGCGGGCGCCGAGGTGGTCGTGGGCACGTGTCCCGACCTGGGGACGATCGAGCCGGTGCAGCAGCCGCTGCGGTGGCTGGCGCGGCGGGCCTCGCGGCAGCTGGCGGCGGCGCAGACGATCGGCGTGGTGGAGCAGGGCGGGCGCACGGTGTCGCTGGGCGACCTGCTGGGACCGGAGTTCGAGGCGCACCCGCGCGAGCTGTTCGGGCCCGACCTGTACCACCCGTCGGCGGAGGGGTACGCGACGGCGGCGATGGCGGTGCTGCCCACGGTGTGCGCGGCGCTCGGCCTGTGGCCCGCGGAGGAGGAGCGCCCGGACAGCTTCCGGCGCGAGGGGTTCCTGCCGGTGGCCCGGGCGGCGGCGGAGGCCGTGGAGGAGGCCGGCACCGAGGTCACGGCGGCCATGCCGACGGGCCCGCGGGGTCCGTGGGCGCTGCTCAAGCGCCGCCGGCGCCGGCGGGTCACGGAGGCGGAGCCGGTTCGCCCGACGGTCTGACGGCCCGGCGGGGGGCGGCGGCGCCGGGCCCACCCCCACCGCGACAAAGCAAGCGCTTGGAAAGTGCGGTCAGGGTCACACGACCGCAGCCGTGACCCGGGCCATACGTACGGGTAACTTCCCAACCAGCCCTGCCCATCCTTCCGACGTACCGCCCTGGAGCCGTGATGCCCGAAGCCGTCATCGTCTCGACCGCCCGCTCCCCGATCGGCCGCGCCTTCAAGGGCTCCCTCAAGGACCTGCGCCCGGACGACCTCACCGCCAAGATCATCCAGGCGGCCCTCGCCAAGGTCCCCGAGCTGGACCCGCGGGACATCGAGGACCTGATGCTCGGCTGCGGCCTGCCCGGCGGTGAGCAGGGCAACAACCTGGCCCGCGTCGTGGCCGTGCAGATGGGGATGGACCACCTGCCCGGCTGCACGGTCACCCGCTACTGCTCGTCGTCGCTCCAGACCTCCCGCATGGCCCTGCACGCCATCAAGGCCGGCGAGGGCGACGTGTTCATCTCGGCGGGCGTGGAGACGGTCTCCCGTTTCGTGAAGGGGAACTCCGACAGCCTGCCCGACACGCACAACCCGCTGTTCGCCGAGGCCGAGGCCCGCACCGCCGAGGTCGCCCAGCAGGAGGGCACGAGCTGGCACGACCCGCGCGAGGACGGCCTGCTGCCCGACCCGTACATCGCGATGGGCCAGACCGCGGAGAACCTCGCCCGCCTCAAGGGCGTCACCCGCGCGGACATGGACGAGTTCGGCGTCCGCTCGCAGAACCTCGCCGAGGAAGCCATCAAGAACGGCTTCTGGGAGCGCGAGATCACCCCGGTGACCCTGCCCGACGGCTCGGTCGTCGCCAAGGACGACGGCCCCCGCCCCGGCGTCACCCTGGAGGGCGTCGCCGGCCTGAAGCCGGTGTTCCGCCCCGACGGCCTGGTCACCGCCGGCAACTGCTGCCCGCTCAACGACGGCGCCGCCGCGGTCGTCATCATGTCCGACACCAAGGCCCGCGAGCTGGGCCTGACCCCGCTCGCGCGGATCGTCTCCACCGGTGTCTCCGGCCTCTCCCCCGAGATCATGGGCCTCGGCCCGGTCGAGGCGAGCCGGCACGCCCTGCGCCGGGCCGGCCTGACCATCGACGACATCGACCTGGTCGAGATCAACGAGGCCTTCGCGGCCCAGGTGATCCCCTCCTACCGCGACCTGGGCATCGACCTGGACAAGCTGAACGTCAACGGCGGCGCCATCGCCGTCGGCCACCCCTTCGGGATGACCGGCGCCCGCATCACCGGCACGCTGATCAACTCGCTCCAGTTCCACGACAAGCAGTTCGGCCTGGAGACGATGTGCGTCGGCGGCGGCCAGGGCATGGCCATGGTCATCGAGCGCCTCAGCTGAGGCCGTTGACCACCCCAGCGTGACCGTCGCGGTACCTGCCGTGACGCCTCGGCCCGGAGTTCGGAACACGACCGAACTCCGGGCCGATTTGTGATCCAATTTCCCCCAGGATGTGACCTATCTCGCTCGCATCAGGGAACGCGCAGTTCAGAGGCGCTGCATCACCGAACCCCAGGTCCAAGGTCCTGCCCGTTTCGTGACGTTACGCACTGACAGCTGGATAGTCCGCCCTTCAAGCTGATGTAGGAAGTCGGGGGTCGACTTTGAACCGGGAGTACGTCAGTGAGCGCCATGCCGATCGCCCTGCTGGTCACCACGGCCGCCACCGGTGCCGTGGGCGTCGCCGTCCTGCGCACCCTGCTGAAGCTGCGGCGGCAGGTCACCGCGCTGCACGCCCAGCTCGCCGAGAACCACGCCGCGATGACGCGCGGCCTGGTGCCCGCCGCGCGCACCACGTCTGACGCCGCCGAGATACGGGCGGCGGTCGCCGAGGCGCTGGCCGAGGAGCGGGAACGCGAGCTCGCCGAGGCACGGGCGTTCTGGGCCGCCCAGGAGACGCGGGACGCCTCCGACGCGCCCACGCTGCTCGGGCTGCCCGACAGCGAGCTGTTCCTGCCCCGGCAGGCCGACTTCGCGGGTCTGGAGCCGCTCGAGCCGGTGACCGAGCCGGACGAGTTCGCCGCCGACTCCCCCGAACTGGCCGCGGCCCGCCGCCGCCACCCCTCCCACCCGGACTTCGTGCCCGTGCAGTCACCGGTCGTCAACGACCACGAGCGCACGGTGGCGACGCTGGAGGAACTGGCCGCGTCCCGGGTGGAGCTGACCGACGTGCGCCCCGGTCCCCTCGGCACGCTGGACGTCTACGTCTTCGCCGACGGCACGACCCTGTGCATGACGCCGGGCCACCGCGAGACCGCCGAGCGCCTGGCGGCCGCCCTCACCGCGGGCGAGGCCCCGGTGCTCCTCGGCGGCTCGGGCATCTCGGGCGCGTACACCCTGACCTTCGCGTGCGGCGAGGAGAACGTCTACATCCTGGCCGACCGGGTCATCGCGTCCCTCTGAGCGGGGCGGGCCGGTCCGGGCCGGCCCTGTCCCGTCCGATCGGGAGCCGGGCCCCGCGGCTCCGCCGGGCGGTAGGTCTCAGACGCCCGCCCGCTTCTGGGCTTCCTCGATCACCCGCACCGCCCGCTCCACCTCGTCGTCGGCGGACAGCACGACGGCCAAGTCGTTGGCGGCGACGGAGAGTTGGTCGGCGGCGGCGAACATGCCCGCGTCCGGCATGATCCGCGGCTCCGCCCCGGGCCGCTCCAGTTCCTGCGCCCACCGCGCGAGTTCCCTGGCCGCCGCGAGCGCCTCGGCGGCGGCCCCGCGCTGCAGGCGCGACTGCGGTGCCGCGCGCAACCGGTCGGCGAAGTGATCAACGGCTCGGCTCAACGGCGTCGTATCCACCACGGGCCCGAGCGTACGCGCCGCTGCCGCACTGTTGCCAACGGGCGGACGCTCAGGCACGGTGACCTGAAGGACCGGCTCACACCCCAGCATCCGGAGGCGCCGATGTCCCAAGTCTTCTCCGAGGAGACCCATCGCAACATGCTCGCCCGCATCCCCCACTGCACCGGTCGTGAAGTCTCCGACTGGCTGCGCACCGTCGACGAAGGCCCGGCCCTCTTCCGCTTCGAGGAGAAGGTCAGCTGGCTGCGCCACGAGCACAACCTCGCGTACGGCCACGCCAAGGCGATCATCCACGAGTACGACCTGAGGAGGGCCGCGCGCAAACTGCTCTAGGCGCGCACGACGACGGACGACGACCCGGAACGACGACGGGGGACGACGACGGGGGACGACGACGGGGGACGACGACGAAGGGCCCCGGGAGAACCCGGGGCCCTTTCGCCCGTCCGTGCGCGCGTGGGCGCGTGCGGTTCTTCGCTAGTCGTTGCTGTTCAGGATCGCGATGAGCCGCAGGAACTCGAGGTAGATCCACACCAGCGTCATGGTGAGGCCGAAGGCCGCGAGCCAGGCCTCCTCGCGCGGGGCGCCGTAGGCCACGCCGTCCTCGACCTGCTTGAAGTCCAGGGCGAGGAAGAGCGCGCCGAGGATCACGCCGATGACACCGAACACGACGCCGAGCGCGCCGCTGCGGAAGCCGAGGCCGTCACCGCCGCCGAAGACCGCGAACAGCAGGTTCACCGCCATCAGCAGCACGAAGCCGAGCGCCGCCGCCATCACGAAGCCGTAGAAGCGCCGCGTGACGCGGATCCAGCCCGCCTTGTACGCCACCAGGACGGCGGTGAAGACCGCCATGGTGCCGATCACGGCCTGCATGGCCGCGCCGCTGGCGATGCGGTTGTCGACGATGCTGGAGAGGACGCCGAGGAAGACGCCCTCCAGCGCGGCGTACGACAGGATCAGCGCGGGGGCCGGCCGGCGCTTGAAGGACTGGACGAAGGCCAGCACCATCGCGACCAGCGCGGCACCGATGCCGATGCCGTAGGACCGGTTGATGTTGGCGTCGTCGACCGGCAGCAGCGCCCAGGACAGCGCGGCCGTGACGACCAGGATGCCGAGCGTGGTCGCGGTGCGCGCGACGACGTCGTCCATCGTCATACGGCCGGCGGTGGTCACCGGGGCCGGGGGCGCTCCGGCGCCCTGCTGGGCGTAGGGGTCCGTGGCGTACGGGTTCTGCGCGTAGGGGTTGCCCGCCTGCTGTGCGTACGGGTTGCCCTGCGTGGCGACGGCGGGTCCCCCGGCCTGCGGCGCGGCGTCGAAGCCCGCGTAGCCGTTGTCGCGGCTGAACCCCCGTCGCGAGAAGACCGGGTTTCTGCTCCTCATTTCACTCCTCCATGGCCACCTCGCGTGGCCTTGGGCTCAAGAGTAATGGAAAGGCAAAGGATTGACTCTAGTGCTTGAGGAGGATCTTTCCCTGCCCGTGTCGCGGAACACGCTACGCGTCCGCGTGATTCCCGGCAGCGGGCGAACGGCGGTCATGACCGACCTGGAACACGTCCGGGACCGACCGGAGACCCGCCGTCGGTCCGGCGGGACGGGTGGCGACAGCCCGCGCCCGTGTTCATCCCCTGTCGGCGCTCGGGGGGCGGTGCGGTCAACGCCTGAAGGGAGGGTGCAGTCACCGCGCCGGTCGGAGGTGCCCAGAGCCGGACTTGAACCGCTGCCTACAACCGCGCTGACCTGCACTTTTCTCGTGACCTGCTCGTTTGCCCGCCGCTTCGGCTCGTTCGGAGCCGTTCCGAGCCGTTGTCACCCGTCCCGCGCGTCCTGCCTGTTCCCACGGGAACACGCCGGGAACAGCGTGCACGGTCCCTTTGTCCGGAACCCGCCCGCCGGCCGCCGACACGGCAGCGGCCCCGGCCCTCCGCCACGGGGGAAGCAGAGGAGCCGGGGCCACACCCCCGAAGCGTCACCGTCGCGCGCTCCAGGGGGGCTCAGGGAGCCGTCACGCGACCGCGCGCACCAGGATCGTGCCGATCGTGCGCGGCCCGGGCGGCGCCGGGAGGATCTTCGTCCGCACGTCGCGGAACCCGAAGCCGGCCAGCAGGCCGTGCCAGTCGTCCAGCTCGTAGTCCCACCGCCGCACGACGAGGGGGTCCTCGTCGTCGCCGCGGTTGATGTACGACGCCTGGCAGCCGTAGCAGCCCTTGACCGGCGGGCGCTGCGAGAAGGCGAGCACGCCGCCCGTCCGCAGCCGGGCCCGGACCGCTGGCAGCAGCCGGACCGGGTCGGTGAACCACATGGCACCGAACACCGAGTAGACCGCGTCGAAGTCTTCGCCGGTCTCCGCGGTGAGGAACTCCAGTGCGTCCCGCCGGTGAAGCGAGAGCCCCGCGCCCGACCAGCGCTCGCGCGCGGCCTGAAGCTGAGCCGGCGAGACATCGACCCCGACCGCGCGGGCGCCGAGCGTCGCCAGGTGAGCCAGGTTGCCGCCCTTGCCGCATCCGAGGTCCAGCACCCGGTGTCCTTGCTGCACGCCCAGCACCTCAGCGCCGGGGCCGTGGTCCGGGTACTGCGTCCAGTTGAACCAGGTGGTCTCACCAGCCGCATTCACCGGTCGCCGCTCGGGCCGCTGCTTCGAGTACGTGTCCCACGCCACGGTGCTCGTCGTCATGCGTTCATCCTTCCAGGGCGTCGGCCACCCGGCCCGGTGGACCGGGCGGCCGACAGTGTGCCTACCTCTTCCCGGAGTTCGGGCTGTCCGTGCACCCGGCGTGGCACTGCGTGCAGTCCCCCGATGCGGCCGGCCACAGCTCCAGGTCCGGTGTGTTACCGGTGTCCCGCATCACGGCGAGGGTGTCGTGGCGGACCGCCTTCTTGTCGCCGCTGTCGTCGCCGGGCAGTTCGGGCACGTGGTGCACGACGCCGCCGATCCGCTTCATGAGGGCGTCGCGGTCGGTCGTGTGCATGAGCCAGGCGTGCCAGCCGATGTCAACCAGCAGGCTCGGCGCCATCCGGACGTCGGGCCGCGCGGCGCTGGCGGCCTGGAACTTCGCCGACTCGACGACGAGGCGCCCGGCGAACTCGACGGTGAACTCGGGGTGCTCCTTGACGATGTACTGCGCGAGCCGGTCGCGGACCTCGTCCGGGACCAGCGCAGAGACGGGGAGCGCCTCGCGCTCCAGCATCGTGGTCACAACGTGCCTCCTGTACGGACAGCTCCCGTGCCGGGAGCGATGACCGGCCCCAGGTGAGGGGTCGGAGACTTGCCGTAGTCCGTGGCCCCGGCCATCCGCCACGGGGGAGGAGCGGACGTGCCGGGGCCACTCCCCCGAAGCGTCACTGTCGCGCGCTCCAGGGGGTCTCACGTCACGCGACGGCCACCGACCAGCTGCCGCGTGACAGAGTCATCACACCGTCGGGCTCGATCCGCACCCGCGCCCCGTACACCGGCAGAGTGCCCGACCGGTTGAGGCGGTTGCGGATCCGCTCCAGCGCATCCCACAGCCGCCGCGGGCCGCCCTGGTGCACGACCGGCGCCTCGAGGAACCCGGACGCCGTCGCCCGCGCCCACGACCCGTCCGCGTGGAGCAGCCACACCGTCCGCCGGCCGCCGTCCTCGCTGACGCGGTGCTCGATGCCGGGCTCGACGAGCGACAGCATCGACCACACGTCCCACGCGTCCGGCACGTACAGCAGCGGGTACCGGCTGGTGCTGACGTCCTCGCCGTCGAGGTCGCGCACGATCTGCCACAGGGCGTCGGCCGGCCGGTCGTAGTCGTCGCCGTGCCGCGTCTGCATGAACCCGGCCGGGTCCGGCTCGACGCGGCCGACCGCGCCGCCGTCGTCGGTCCTGTCGGCCGTGATGATCAGCCCGGTACCGGCGAGCGTCGTCACTAGCCGGCCGTGCGGCCGCAGCGCGGCCAGCCACGACACCGGGACGGGCCGCACCGACACCGTCGACACGATCCGGTCGTACTCCCCGGGCAGGGGGCCGGTCACGTCGCACACCGCCATCTGCGGGTGCATCCCGAGCCCGCACGCCAGCCGCGTCGATGCCGCCTTCACCAGGTACGGGTCGACGTCGACGCTCGTGACCTGCTCGGCGCCGAGCCGCCAGCACGCCAGCGCCGTGCCGTACCCGCTGCCGGTGGTGACCAGGACCCGCGAGCCGTCCGTGATCGACGCGTGCCGGTACATGGCGACGACCAGGCCCGGCAGCGTCGACGACGATGTCGGCAGACCCTGGCCAGCCGTACCGGGCTCGACCTCGTCGGCGTGCAGCGGCCCGACCCGGGTGACGAGCGTTCTGTTCGAGTACGCGGCGCTCATCCACGCCTCGGGATCCTCCGCCCCGTCACGCACAGTCCAGCCGTCGCCGTCGCGCTCCCACCAGCGCGGCACGAACACGTGCCGCGGGACGTACGAGAGCGGCTCGAACCACCGCGACTCGCGGCGCACAAGCTCCAGGGCGAGGGGCCGCGAGTGCCTGTGCCAGTCCACGTCCAAGTCCACGAAGGTCTCCTAGTCGTAGGCCGGCTCGCAGGCCGGCGTCTCTGCCGGCGAGCAGTCCGAGCCGTCCAGGTCCGGGTTGCACCCCATCGTGGCCTTGCCCGGCGAAGGCATGCACGAGTCCTCGTCCGGCGTGCACCCGGCCGACAACGCGTGCCGCTGCCGCGGGATGCTCGCCGCGACCCGCCCCCACGCCGCCCCGGCGAACACCGCCGCCAGACCCTGCTCCTTGACGCTCCCGGCGGGCAGGAACCGGCCGAGCACGCACGGCGTCACCGTGCCGTCCGGGAGGATCGCCGCCTTCCCGTCCGCGCAGCGGCCGCACAGCGCCGACGTCGACGGCAGCGAGCCAGCGGCCCCGTTGCCGACCGCGCGCACGTGGTCGATCCGCACCCACTTCACGCCCAGATCGGCCAGCTCCAGGCGGGCCTGCTCGCTGCGCTGCTCGGCCCGCATGTGGATGATGCCCACCTTCAACGGGATGCCCCGGCGCAGTGCCTCCACGATGGCCGCGCGGGTCCTGGCGTGGCTGCCGCGCCGTCCCGTGATCGCGTCGTGCTCGCGCGGGTCGTCGCTGTAGTACGACGTCGCCAGGCTCACCCCCGGCCGCGAAAACAGCAGCCACAGCCGGTCGCTCATCCGGTACAGGTTGCTGTAGACCTGCACCCGCAGCCCGCGCCCGAGGGCGTAGTCGACCAGCTCGATGAACTGCGGGTGCATCGTCGGCTCACCGCCGATCATCTGCACCGTCTGCACGCCGAGCGTGGCGGCCTCGTCGAGCACGCGCAACCAGTCGTCGCCCGACATGCTGCCGTGGCCCTTCGTCGGGCCCGCCTCGGCGTAGCAGTGCGACGAGCAGGTCAGCTGGCAGCGGCCGGTCAGCTCCAGTTCGAGGAACGTCGGCGCTGCGGGCGCTGGGGCTGGGGCTGGGGCTTCCGGGGCGATCGTCACGCGTCCTCCAAGACGTCGTCGTTGACGGGGAACCGGTGCGGGGCTCCTGGCCCGCAGGGGGTACGAGCCGTTCGAGGGCGTCCCCCGCACCGGAGACTGGGCGGGGATCGGCGAGCGAGCGGGGCGCGGGCCAGCGGCTCATCCAGTAGGCGATCGTCTTCGCCTTGAAGGCCTCAAGGCACGGCCCGCAGAAGAAGATCGGGGCGTGCTGCCCCTCCCACTGCACCGGCCCCACCCACGCCACGGGCACGTCTTCGTCGTCGCAGCGCCAGCAGGCACCACGAACCCACTCGACTCGCATGATCCCTTTCCTGCACGCCGCCCCGGACCGGACTGCCGGGGCGGCGGATCTCAGGTGGTGCCCGGCCGGCCCATGGACGCGAACCATTCCCGGCCGAGCACCTGCCCCGCGGTATCCGACCGCAGGGCGCCTACAGCGGGTCAGCTGACGGTCGGTGCGGGAACGGGGCGCAACTGCGCCCGCCTCACCGCAGCCAGGACGTCGCAGCTGTCCCGGTGGACGTAGCCGTTGAGTGCGGGACCGGAGCGGCTGTTCAGGATCGCCCGCCGCCACTGCTGGCCCTCGCTGATGGGATTCCCGCATCTGCCGCACTGACGCGCCCTCATCGCCGCTTCGATCTCGTCGCTTTCGAGGGGCTCGCCGAGCGGCCCGGGCCGCTCGTACAGGTCGAGCAGCGTCTGTGACGTCGACATGAGGTCCCGCACGTGCAACCAGGCGGTCACGCGCGTCCTCTTGTAGTCGTCGAGGTCCTCCAGGACCTGGTGCCCGCGGGTCAGGCCGTGCAGCGCCACCGTCCGCTTGAGCCCCCGCATACAGGGCGCCATCTCCAGGACGACGGGCATGAGCTGCTCGACGTGCTGCCGCAGCCCGTCGCACAGGCCGGCCAGGGCCTCGTCGTCGCTTTCGCGCGCGAACAGCCAGTCCCGGGCGACCGCGACGGACTCGCGGACCGTGTCGGCGTCGATACGGCTACCGGACATCGAGCGCGGTCTCCCTGAGCAGCTTGTTCCGCCCGGCGGTCACGAGGACGGCCACGTTGTCCGGCGAGCACAAGTCGCCCGGGCCGTGCATCGGCACCACCCAGTGGCAGAACGACACTTCGGGGTCCGTCACGTCCGTGCGGGGCACCCCGAGGAACGTGGCGCGGCCCAGACACTCGGCGTGCCCCTCGAACCTGCGGTCGAGCCACTCGGCGCGCTGCCCGGTCGAGACCGGCACGAGCACGTAGTAGTTGCCGTTGGCCTGGTCGGCGAACACCGGCCCGTCCAGCAGGTTGGCGAGCACGCCGCTCACCAGCTCCGGGTCGTCGGTCTCCACCGCGGCGTGCACGACGGCGCGGCGGATCCTCACGGCGGAGAACAGGCCGCCGAGCCGCAGCAGCGCGACCGTCGCGGTCTGCCACTCGGTCAGCGCCAGGTCGCGGGAGTCGGCAGCCGCCAGCAGCCAGGTCTGCGCGGAGATCGCCCGGTCCCGGGCGGTCTCCACTAACACCTCGCCGGCGTCCGGGTCGTACAGGTCGAGGTCGGTCATCACGCGACCTCGCGGGGCCGGCCGTGGAGGGCAGTCTCGGTGGCCGCCGCGAGCGCGGCTCGGACCTGCTCCAGGTGCGCCTCGCCCTCAGCGCGCGTCATGACGAGCTCTATGTCGCTGACCGGCTCGTCGACGGCGAACAAGGTCAGCGGGACGCGGACCTCTCCGGTCTGCCGGTCGCTGTACGGCGCGGCGCCGCGGCGGGGCGAGGCGTGCCAGCGAGGCGGGGGCGTATCCACGGGGTGACCTCCGGTTACGGGAACGGTCTGTGCAAGCGCCGTCACCGTAGGACGTCTACCGGGCAGTAACAGGTACACGCTGTACCCGTTGCCCCCGCCGTCCCCTAGCTGGGGGCGCTTACCCCCACCGTTTCGGCCAGCCGCTGCGCCTCGGGCCGCAGCGCACGCGGAGCCTTTCGCCACAGCTCAGCGGCCACCCCGCGCGCCGACGGCGTGTACTGCACCGTCTCGATGCCCGTCTCGCACGCGATCTTCATGACCATCAGGGCCGCGGTGCGGTCCCCGCGCTGGAGATGCCCGCGCGCGACCTCCACCCACAGCCTGGCCTGCCGTTCTACCGACGGCATGGTCTCCGGGTCGATCTCGTCGGCCATGTTGAGCGCCTGCCCCGACCGCATCAGGTCGGTGTGCACCGACACCGCGTGGAAGTCGCAGTTGGCTCGACCGAAAACCGTTGACGGATGCACGTACGACACCGGCAGGCTCTTGGCGACCTGGTTGCCGCGCTCCCAGTACCGCCAGGCGTCGCCCTCGGCTCCCTCCCGCGCGTGCGTCACCGCCGCGTGCAGCTGGAGCGCCCCGTACACGCCACGCCAGTCGTCCGGCGCCGTGTCCAGGTGCGGGCGGAGCAGGTCCGAGGCCTCCGTCACGACCCGCAGCGCGTCCTCCGGGTACGACGTCTCCCGCAAAATGTTGCCCATGTTCCACGCCGATGCCGCGATCGCCGCCGGGTCGTCGGCGTCCTGCGCGGCCGTCAGCGCACGGTCCGCGACCACCCACGCCAGCTCCGCCGGGGCGACGTACGCCGTCGCCTGCCCCGTCAGCCGGTACACGTCCGACAGTGCTACCAGCGCACGCCGGCGGTCCTGCCCGTCGAGCGCCCGCGTCGCCGCCTCCCCGTCGCGGATCAGCCCGGGCAGCAGCGCCCCCACCTCGGTGCGGTTGTGCTCGGAGGTGTGCCACAGCCGCCATGCCTCGTCGACGCGGCCCTGGAGCCGCCCCGCGTCGGGCGGCACCTGCTGCTGCACCGACACGGCCAGCGGCCGTGTCATGACCGCCGCCCAGATCGCCGGGAGCGACGGGTGGTTGAGCCGGCCGAGCGGCACCGGCGCCGTCACGTCGCTCGCCGCGCCCGTGATGACGGACAGGTCCGGCACCTGGAGCGCGGCCGCCAGCCGCAACAGCAACGTGTACGAGTCGATCTGCCGCTCGCCGAGCTCAACCTTCTTCAACCACTCGACGCCGCGACCGCACTGCTGGGCCAGGACCGGGCGGGACATACCGCGCGACTCCCTCAAAGCCCGGATGCGCTCGCCCATGCTCAAGTCTTCGGGGAATTCCACGATGTGCCCCTCACGTCCACGATGAGCCTTCATCGCCAATGTACGGGCGTCGGCGTGCCTCTGGCAGGGCGTCAGGCATACCGCAGGCCCCGGCCCAGGGACGGGGGGCAGGGGCCTGAGGGCTTTCCCGGGTCAGCCAGCCAGCCACACGGAAAATGACCCGTCCAAGGTAACCCCGGGCACTGACAGCTCAGGTCCACTCATCCGGCGTCCGGGTGCGCCTGCGCCCAGTGCTCGGCGACCGCAGCCTCCACGCGCGCCTGGTACACCTCCGCGCGCTCGCCGGCGTGCGCGGTCAGCGCCGCGTCCAAGTCCGCGCGGTCGCCGACGGGCAGGAGGATCGGCCCGAACGCCTCGGCGCCCGGCTGCTCGTCGTGATGCCAGCCGCAGCCCAGCGGGCACGCGTACCGCACGAGCCCGAACTCGGGGAAGTCCGGCATCGGCACGATGCTCGGCGGCGCCCAAGCCGACGCGCTCGCACGCCGCGCGGCCTCTATCTCCGCCAGCACCTCCGCCGGGGTGCGGCGCGGCAGCCGTGCGAGGACCTCGCGCAGCTCCTGGTCCTCGTCGTCAGGCTCGTAAGTCATGCCCGCCAGCATCCCAGAGCGCGGCAGAGCCCCCGTCCTTCCTCCGGAGCGGGGGAGGAAGGACGGGGGCCCGTTTGGGGGGTCAGCGCGCCGGCTACAGGTACTGGCGTCGCTGCGGGTCGAGAGCCAGACTCCGCAGACTCTGATTGTCGTCGTGCGGGTCGGGCTGCGGACTGCCTGTCCTGCGGCAGACCAGCGCGTCGGGGTCGTACGACGGGACTTGCGGGCTGTACCCGTCAGGGCAGGCGGGCCCCGGCGGGCCCGCTACGCCCTGCTCGCCCGGCTCGCCCTCCGGTCCGGGCGGTCCCGGCGGCCCGGCGTCTCCCTGTGGTCCCGGCGGCCCGGCGGGACCTGCTTGACCGGCAGCGCCCGCCTGGCCCGGCTCGCCCGCGCTGCCGTCGTTGCCGTCGGTGCCGGGAGTTCCGTCGCCGCCCGGTGCCCCCGACGGTCCCACCGGACCTACGGGGCCCACGGGTCCGGCTGGGCCCGTGGGGCCCGCCGGACCGCGGTCGCCTTGCGGGCCGGACGGCCCGATCACGCTCTCGCCCGGTTCCCCGCGGCTGCCCGGCGGGCCGGCGACCGGACTCGCTCCTAGCTCCTGCACCTGCGTGGCGAGAGCGTCCCGCGCGTCGTTCGCGGAACGCAGCTCGTTGGACAAGGAAACGACCTGGACGGCGAGCCAAGTGAGCAGTACCAGGACAACGACGGCAGTGAGAGCGACCAGCCACTCGGCCCGCGGCAGCCGGACGCGAGGGTACTTCCTGCACACGCCGGTCACTTCGCCACCACCGCCCAGATCGCGATGGCCGCCGCGAGAAGCCCCATCAGGACGGGCACGATGGCCTGGTAGAGACGGGCCTGCCGGTCCTTCTCCCGGCGGTCACGTTCGTCGAGCTGGTACTTCTCGAACGCGGCCTCGATCGCTTCCCGCGCACTGATTTCCTTCTGCAACTCCTGGGACAGAGCGGCGATGCGCTGGTCGGTGTGAGCCGACTGCAGCGTGTAGACCTCGGCCGACACGAGCCTGTCAAGGCGGCTGTTCAGGCCCGCCATGCCGTCGCGGAACTCGCGGCGCATCGCGTCTACCGTGCGCCCGAGTTCACCGACGCTCAGTTGGTCATCGGGCACGGGTAGCACTCCCTTCAGTTCCCAGACGCCGCGCGGCGGACCACCGCCGGTAACCCGTCCACCCGTGGTGACAGCGCGCTCACGAGCGGCTTTGCCGGATCAGGTCGCCGACGTCGTCCGTGGGCCGGTAGCGGGGCGGGCGGGCGTAGCCGAGCAACGCACCCGCCGCGCCCTGGATCCACGGCGGGCCGCCGAACTTCTCCACCGCCCGCTCCAGCAGCCGGAACAGCAGGTAGTAGGCGCCCGCGACGAGGAGCGTCACGGCGGCCTGCGCCGTCTCGCTGTCGAGGGTGAACCCGAGGTGGGTGAGGGCGACGATGGCCCAGCCCGCGACGAGCGGAACGACCGTACGCAGTACGGACGGGAGCAGGGTTCCCACGATGGGCCTCCGATCAGGCGACGTAGTCGCCGGTGACGAACCGATGGGTGAGGGTGACGGGCGCCCCGTCCGGGGACACCGCGCGCACCATGAACCGCAGGTGACGCTCCGCGGGGACGTCCACGTTGTGGAGGAACTGCACGGCGCCGCCCGCCTGGAGCGGCAGCGGGCCGACGTCGCCGTACCCGGACTCGTCCTTGCCGCTGGTGTCGGTGGCGTAGAAGCGGCCCGTGACGAGGGTCCCCGGCGGGGTGTCGGCCGCGAACGTGAGCTGGACGTACGTGGGGCCGACCAGGCGGCGCGGACCGGAGTGCAGTACCGCGTCCTCGAACGCCAGCCGCGTCCACTCCCCCGACTTGAGCGTCACGTCGAGCGGGTTGGCTTCGTTCAGCTTGCCCAGGGTCATGCCGTCGTTCTCCTGCGGGTGTTGGGGCTCGGTGGTCGTGGTCTTGCCGGTGGCGCGCGCCACGATCTCCGGGAAGATCACGTCTCGGAACTGCCGTATCCGCGCGTCGCCCGGGCACGAGTGCGCGTTCGGGTTCCACGCGTCGAACTGCCGGTGCCAGCCGAACCCGGGGTCGGACGCCGACCGGCACAGCCGCAGCGGGATGCCGTGCTGCTGGTGCGCCCACACGCCGAGCCGGATCAGCGACTCGACCTGCGCAGCCGTCCACGGGTCCGACGCTTCCACGTTCGACGCCGTCTCCACCGACAGGGCGCCGGACCCGTCCGCGCGGAGGTTGGCCGCCGCGTTGGCGTCCGCCCGCGTCTGGGTGCCGATGTACTGGCCGATCCGGCCGTCGTACCCCACCCCGAAGTGCGACTCGAGGTTCGTTCCGTCCCGCCAGAATGCGTAGATCCGCTCGATGGTCCACGGCGCGGCGAGGCTGTGCACGATGAGCTGCGTCGGCCGGATGGCCGGCTGCGCGTCGGACTCCGGCTGAAGCTCCATTTTCGTCGCGAACGGGCACCAGGCCATCAGTCGTCGCCCCCGGCCTGCATGTCGGCGACCGGCACACCGGTCACGTAGGGGGCGGCCGAGGCGGGCACGAACGGGCCGTCCGCGTCGATCGTCAGCGTGTTGCCGGGCGTCGAGGAGACCTTCGCTCCGACGACGTACGGCTTGGTGGCGGTTCCCGCCCCGGCGACCGCCGTCTCGGGACCATCCGTCACCACACAGTGGCAGGCGCCACCGCCGCACTTGCAGCTCGCCATGAACCCCTCCGGGTTTCGAGTCGAGCCAGGCCCTGAACCATGCGGCACGCTTAGCTTACGGTTCGTCTGCCGGGGTCACGGCCTCTTCGGGCGGGTGGTAGCCGGTGAGGCGGCTCGCCACCTCGTTGGTGATCCCAGGGAGGGCCCGCAGCATGTCGTAGGCGCCGTGCGCTTCCGCCTGTTCGGCTGCCTCCTGCTCTCGCGCCCGGCGTTGCTGCTCCGCGCGGTGCGCTGCCACGGCCCCGTCGAACTCCTCCTTCGTGATCTCCTGCACGCCTTCGTCCTCGTACAGCGGCGGCGTAAAGTTCACGCCTCCCAGCATCCGCACGGTGCCGTCGGGGTTGCGGTAGTACCGCTTCGTCTCCTCCACGGGGGCGACTCCTTAGTTCGGCAGCGAGAAGACCCACGCCCGCTGATACGACTGGATCTGCGAGTAGGTGGCGCCGCCCGAGCCGCGGCCCATGGTGACGTTGAGCAGGAAGTTGACCGAGTCGCCCGCGGGGATCACCGCGCGCAGCATTCGCCCGGTCTGAGTGTGCGTCGCCGTGATCGCGCTGCTGCCTCGGTTCGCCGAGTACCAGGTGTCGTCGGTGCTGATTCCGTACATAGCGCCCGAGTTGGCCGGCAGGTTGATCTCGACGTCCAGCTCCTGCCACACCATCGCCATCGCCGGACGGCACGGGTCGACGTTCGGCAGGACGAGTGTGTAGCCGACCACGACCGTCTCCGATGCAGGCACGGCCACGTTGTTGTACGTCTGGCTGAAGATGGCCTCGTAGTAGTTCATGCGTGGCATCGGGTCGCCCCGCAGCCGCCCGTTCGCGTCGCTGTACACGCCGCCCGCCTGCGCGTCCACGTCGCACGGGAACGGCCACTCCATCGTGTTGGCCTCGACCGGGTTCGAGGCCGACCCATTACCGACCAGCCCGCGGCCGGCCGTGATCGTCGCGGACCCCGTCGGCACGAACAGGCCGTCCGACCGGACCGCAAGATTATTGCCCGCAGCGCTGGACACCTCGACGGCTATCTCGCCCGTCGCCGGGTCGTACGCGATACCGTCACCGGCCGACAGGCACTCGCGGACCTCGTCGCAGTTCGTCACCGCGCTCACCGTGAACGGCGCGAGCGCGGAGCCCGTCCCGGTCACCGTCGCGTTCTCCCCGGCCTGCACCACGCACTGGCAGTCGCCGCTTCCGCCGCACTGGCACCTCGCCATGACCCGACCCCCTCAGCCGTAGAGCTCGACGATGACGATGCCGCTGCCGCCGGGCTGACCGGTCTGCGGCGAAGCGTTGATGGACACGGCGCCGCCCGCGCCCGCCCCGTACCCGGTCGGCGGCTGCCCGGGCCCGCTCGTGCGACGCTCCTCACCGCCGCGGCCGAGGACAGAGTCGCCGCCGCGCCCGGACACGCACTGGCCTGCGCTGAGCCGGATCGAGGCGCCGCTGGCCCCGCCGCCGATGATGATGTCGCCGGTGCCGGACGATGAGCCGGCCGGGCCGCGCGCGGTCTCCAGCGCTGTCCCGGACAGCATGTTCGCGGGCCCGCCGTCGCCGCCATCTGCGGACACCAGCCCGCCGAAGCTTGATGTGCCGCCTGGGCCGCCGGCGTTGTTGTCCTGGCCGCCTATCCCGCCCTTGCCGACGACGACGGCTTCCGCCGTGCCGAGCGCGCTCACCTCGATGAGGGACTGCGCCCACGCCCCCGCAGGGGCGCCCGGGCGGGCGATCAGCTCACCCGCATCCGAGAAGGCGCCCGCCGACCCTCCGCCGCCGCCCTGGCACTGCACCCGCACCCGGGCCAGCCATGGGTAGGACGCCTTCGTGAAGCTGTACGTGCCCGGCTTGTCGTAGTAGAGGACCTTCCTCAGGCCGAGCGAGCCAGGGATGATCGACAACTCTCCATTGTCGGTGAGCTGGAAGTACGTGCCATCGGCACACGATCTCGCCACGGGACCTCACATGCTCGATTCCGTAGCCAGGCCCTCAACCATCCAGCTCCGACACCAGGGTAGCCACGCCGGTCAGGCGATCGTGCCGACCGCCGTCACATGCACCTTCACCCCAGAGCCTGCCGGTACGGCCGTCTGCCCGCCCGTCGCGACCGTGGTGGACTGCCACACCCTCATGGTGGCCTGCGTGGTGCTAACCGCCTCCAGCGTCACCCACGCCGCGCGCACGTCGGCGGGGTCCGGGTCGACGACGAGAGCGCCGATCACCGGCGGCTGCGTGAACGGCTGCTGATACACCCACGTGACGCGGCCGTCTGCCGAGGTGCTGATGATGCTCGCCGCTGGGGGCCCGCCGGGCGCACCGGGCGGCCCGGGCTCGCCGGGCGGGCCCGGCACTCCCTGAACGCCTTGAGGGCCCTGCTCGCCGCGGGGGCCGCGCTCGCCCTGGCGGCCGCGCGGCCCCGGCTGCCGCGCGGCGCGCTCGGTCTCCCGCAGCACCCCCGCCAGCGGGTTGTCGGGGATCAGCCGCATCGCCGGCCTGCTCGCCATTACACGTCCTCCACGTTCGAACCGACTGGACCGACCTGGACCTTCACCGACTCGCCGTCGCCGTCGGCCTCCACCGACAGGCCGGTCAGCTTCATGCGCTGCGCGATGTTCCGGCACGTCGCGGTGGTCGCCACATCCACACACCAGCCCGGCACCAGGTGGGCGATGTCCACGTCGGCGTCCGGTGACAGCGTGACCTCCGAGGTGTCGATGTAGACCGGCACCTGCAACGACGACGCCAGCCGCGCAGCCGCGGAGGCGTCCGCCGACGCCTGGTCGGTGATGGTGGAGTCCTGCACGGACCGCTCGATCAGCCCGTAGTACGGGTCGACGCCGCCGGCCACACCGATGATCCCCGAGCCTTCCTCGCCGTACACGTACCACTTCGTGACGACCGCGGTGCCGTCCTCGGCGACGCTCAGCCCATCGGGCAGGTCCGCGTCCGTGATCGTGCCGACGCTCGCTGACCAGTCGTCCGGCATGAGCAGCAGCTTCTCCCCGTATGCGGTGAAATCCAAGCCGGTGTCGGCGAGATCGCGAAGCTTGTCACCGGACTGCCCGATGCCCTGCGTGTACGAGCGGGACACCCGGATCCCCGACTTCGCGAGGACCTGCACGCTGTGGCCCGGGTCGTCCGGGAAGAAGCCGTCCTCGATGAGCCACTCGGCGATGTCGGTCAAATCGGTGTCCGTGAACGACTTAGGCTCGTGCGGGGAGCGCCGGTTGAGGACCGAAACGATGTCGGCGGCCGACACGGTCACCGTGCCGACCCCCCACGTCGGCTGGATGATCTGCCCGCCCCACACGTACTGCTCGTTGCGGAACACGTGCAGCCAGTGCCTCATGCCGCGCATCTGCCCGAGCTTCCCGCAGCAGTCCATGTCGGGCTGGATCGTCACGACGGCGGTCGACGCGTCGTTGAGGATGCGCCCCCACCGCACCCGGGTAAGGGTCTCCGCCTGCGCGAGGATCGACCCGCCCCGGTCGGCGATGAACGCCGTGTACTCGGCTGCACACCCGAGCCCCGCCACGGCTACAGCACCTTCCCAGCGACGGCGAACTGCACCCGCGCGTCCGGCGCGGGCGGCAGGATGCCGTCGCTCTCCAGCAGCAGGCAGTACTCCGCGCAGCCGAGGACCGGCCAGGACGGCGGCGCCCCGTCCCGCCCGAACACCGAGCCAGCCGACTGGCAGACGCCGCCGCAGTACACCACCGCGCGGCCCGTCTGCCCGTCAAGGACGAGTTCCGACCCGGCCGCCAGGAACGCGACCGTCCACTGCGCGTACGGCTCGCAGCGGTGCTTCTCGGCGACCTCGGCACACGTCAGGCCGGCGTCGACCGCGGTCCGCTCGTACAGGGTGATCGTCAACCTGCGCAGGTCGCTGCTTCCCGCGTACACGCCGATGACCGGCACGTCGTCGATCAGTCCGGGCCGACTGCTCAGGTCCAGCGCGTACGCGGCGTCGTTGACGGCGATCGCGTTGCAGAAGCACGTCACCGGCCCCGATGGGACCGGCGGCGCGGCGGGCGCGCACGCCGGATCAGCGCAGCCGTCCCCGGCCTCCACACACTTCGCGAGGCGGCACCCCGTGCAGGGGGCGCCGCCCGGCGGATGAATGCACCAGTCGACGCACGTCCCGTCGAGGTCGCCGGGCACCAGCACATCGAGCAGCTCCACCTGGTCCATGTACGCGAACGGGCTCGCGGCGGTGAGCGTGAACTCCACCTGGATGATGTCGGCGCCCATCTCGCAGGCGCCGCCCGCGCAGTTCCCGCCCCCGTTGCGGGCCGTCACCCGCGGCCCCTTCGTGAGCGCCACCCGCCGGAACGAGCGGCGGTGCTGGGCGTTGAACTCGTCCCGGGTCATCGTCCCGCCCGGGCAGCACGCGTACATCTCCACGCAGTCGCCGCCGCACTGCGAGCCGGTGCAGCCCTGCAACGCCGACTTGAGCCACTGGTACCCGTACTCGACGCCGCAGCAGGTCGCGCCGAGCAGTAGCGCCGTGAACGTCATCGCGCGGGGCTGCACCCGGGCGGGGCCGATGGCGCCGCCGCCGGTGACGGCGGTGCTGACCGACCGCTCCACCGGGTAGTCGTCGACCCCGTCGACGCTCAGCAGCAGTACCCCGGCGAACTCGTCGCTCTCCGGGGCGTCCGGGTCCCACCACGGCGCCGGCGTGTCCGGGTCGTCGGGCGTCGTGTACGGCAGCCCGTCCGGGTCGAGGACCGCCGCGGTGAGTGCCTCGCACGAGCAGATCTCCGATCCGGAGTCCAGCGGCGACCCGACCGTCTGCAAGTACTGCCTGAGGCGGGCGTGGTTGACGACCTCCACGCCGCCCACCGTCACGTAGTCGACCAGCACTCCAACTCCTCAGGTCAGGTTCGCCGTGGCGATCTGGCGGATGACGGCGCGAGCGGTCTGCTCCGGGTCGTTGGCGGCCTGCACGGTGATGTTGAAGTTCGTCGTGGCGCCGCCGACGTTGCTGACCGTTGTCATCCCGCCGGCCAGGCCCGCGCGCCCGCCGGCGGGCTGGCCCGCGCCGCTGAGGGTGCCGAGCGTCGGCTGCACCACCGGCCCCGGCACCACCGTGTTCAGGGCCGCGAGCTGGCCGCTGACCGCGTCGGCCATGCCGCGCGCCTGCGCCCGCACCGCTGCGGTGACGTCCTTCAACCGGCCCACGATCCCGACGTGCAGGCCGAGCCCGGTCAGGTCGCCGATCTTCCGGAACACGGTCGACGGCGAGTGGATCCCGAGCGCCTTGCGGATACTGGTCTGCATCGCTTTCGCGATGTCCAGCATGAGCTTCTCGATGTCCTTCTGCTGGCCCTTCAACCCGGCCAGGAAGCCCTTCGAGGCCTGCTTGCCCGCGTCGAACAAGCTGTCCGCCGCGTGCTGGCCGAGCGCGTTCGACGCGGTCACGAGCTGTCGCTGCAACGCGTTGATCTCCGCGATCGTCGTCGACGACTGGGAGGCGAGGACCGACGCCAGCTCGGCGCCCTGAGCGGGGCCGAGGCCGATGACCTGCGACAGCAGGTCGGACCGCAGCCCGCGCCGCTTCAACGCGTCTATCTGCGCGGTGAAGTTCTTCACCTGCGACACCGCGTCCTGAAGCCCGCCAAGGAGGCCCTCGCGGGTGATGTCGCCGCCCTGCGTGAGGTTCTGGAGGCTGAACGACTGGAGCGCCGAGGCCGCGGTGTCCGTCGCGAACTTGTTGGCGTCGGCAATGCGCTTGGCGAGCGCGTCGCGCTGGTTGGCGAGCGTCACCAGCCGCTTGTTGCCGTCGGCGATGACCGCCAGGAGCCGGTCGTCGAGCCGGGTGTTCTTCCCCTTGAAGGCCTGCGTGATCAGCTTGGCGATCTTCTCGGTGGTCTGCTTGATCTGGTCGACGGTGCCGGTCAGGCCGATGACGAAGCCCTGCCCGGTCCACTTGCCGATCTCGATGAACACCTTCGACGGCGAGCCGATCTTCAACACGCTCTTCGCGGCGCTGATCGCCGAGCCGACGACGTCGCGGGCGGCGTCCGCGGCGGCGCCCGCCATCGACCGGATACCGCCGATGAGGCCGCGCACCAGGTCCATGCCGACGCCGGCCAGCACCGAGCCCGCGCTGGACATGGCGCTGCCGATCCGCCCGGGCAGCGCCTGGAAGAAGCCGAGGACCTGTGAGCCCGCGCTGCGGGCCGCGCCGAGCATCGACGAGCCCGCCGACCGGAAGATCCCGCCGAGCCGGGCGGGCAGCCCTGCCAGGAACCCGGCGATCCGGCCGGGCAGCGCCTGGAAGAACGCGGCGACCGTGGAGGCGCCGCTCGAGGTGGCGCTCGCCGCGGCGGAGAGCGCCGCCGAGAACCGCGACACCAGGAACCCGCCCAGCGATGCCAGCCCGTTGTAGATCATCACGGGCACGCGCGTGAACAGCAGGATCAGCGCGCCGATGCCGGTGCCGATGGCGATGCCGGTCGCCACCAGCGCCAGGTGGAACGCCTGAGCCAGCAGCCCGGGCAGGGCGGCCAGGGCGGCGAGGATCATCCCGGGGAGCCGCTGGAAGAACCCGACGACCGACGTGAACGCGGTGGAGATCAACCCGCCCAGCATCGACAGCCCGGACACGATCATGGACGGCAGGTTCGTGATGAACGTGACGACCGACGTCAGCCCGGTGATCAGCCCGCCGAGCGCGGTCGCGATGCCCTGGATGATCGGGATGGCGACCTTCGCGGCCAGCCACGTCTGGAAGCCGAGCCCGATTTGGAGCAGCGGCGCCGCGAGTTGGATGACGAGGTCGGCCAGCGGGGCGAGCGCGGTCGCCAGTTGCAGCACCGGCGGCACCACCGGCAGGACCGCGGTGGTGAGTTGCAGGAAGACGCCGACGAGGTCGGGCAGGACCGGCAGCAGCGCGTCGACGATCTGCCCGACCAGCGGCACCAGCGCGGCGACCAGCTCGGTCGCCGCCCCGGCGATCTGCGGCAGGACCGGCTCCAGCGCGGACAGCTGGTCGACGACGGCCTGGCCGAGGCTCTCCGCGATCGGCGCCAGCGCCAGCGCCAGCTGTCCGAACGAGGTGGCGAGGGAAGGCAGCAGCGGCGCGAGCCGGGCGATCACCCCGGCCAGGGCGTCACCGATCCCAGCGGCGATCGGCGCCATCGAGGTCGCCAGTTGCACGAACGCGCTGGTCAGCGGCGGCAGGACGGGCATCAGGGCGCCGACCAGTTCCTCAATGATCGGCCCGAACGCGGCCGCCAGGGTCGACAGCACGGGCGCGAGGGCCTGCGCGAGGACGTTGACGAGCTGCCCGGCGAGCGGCAGCAGCGGCGACAGCGCGGTCAGCACCTGCGCGATCGACTCGCCGAGCGGCGCCAGGTCGATCTGCGCTAGGCCAGCGGCGAGGGCCTGCGCCACGGTGGTCAGGCTCGGCGCGATCGCAGCGAGCGCCGGGCCCAAGCTGTCGATCACGCCGACCAGGGCGGGCCCCAGGGCGGTGAACACGGGGCTCAGGGCGGGCGCGATCGCGCCGATCTGCGTGACCAGCGCGCCGAGGTTCGGCCCGAGCTGCGCCGCGATCGTCGCCACGGTGCCGAAGAGGTTCCCGATCGCCTGCTGTCCGGCCGCCGACGCAACGAACTCGCGGAACGAGCCGGTGATCTCCTGGAGGTTGTTCAGCAGCCCGCCGCCCGCGCCGTCGGCGGCGCGGAACACGTTGGCGATGATCGCGCCGACGTTCGCGGCGATCGAGCCGAGCTGCTGGAACACCCCGACCGCCGTACGGACGACCTCGACCGCGCGGCCGGACGCGGCGAACCCGGACAGGAACGTCCCGAGCTGCGCGCCGAGCTGGGCGATCGTGCCGCCCACCTGCCCGCCGAACGCCTGCGCCACCGCCGCCGCGACGTCCAAGAACCCCTTGGCGAGCGGCTGGACCACCACCTGCAACCCGGACGCGGCCTGCGTCGTGCTCTGAATGATCGTCCGCAGCGGGGCGAGGGCCTCCTTCGACGCCGCGAACTTCAAGCCCTGGCTGGCGGCCTTCCCGAACTCGCCCGCGAGCCCGGACAGCTGGGTCCGCAGCGGCAGCAGGTTCTTGATCGACGCCGTGACGTCGCCCGCGAATTGGCGGAAGAACGACTGCTGCACGGACTGCTGCAACCGCTTCAGCTGCGGCTGGAGCTGGTGGACCGCGGTGACGGCCTGCCGCGCCGCGGGGGCGAGGTTCTTCACCGCTTCGGTGAAGTCCTTCGCGTCGCTCTGGACGGCGGCTTCCAGGGCGTCGCCGACGCCGAGCGTGGCCAGCTTGAGCGTGCCCATCGCCGCGGCGGCACCGGCGATCGCGGCGGGGATCGCGGCGATGATTCCGCCGGCCGGTGCCAGCGCCGCGAGCAGCGCGCCGACGCCCTGGGCGGCCCCGGCAGCGGCGATCCCGACCGCGCCGAGCTTGAGGAGCCCGGCGAGCTGCGAGCCGACCCGCCCGGCGATCCCGCCCAGCCCGGCCAGGGACCGCCCCAGCCGTCCGGTGTCGACGTCGGCGGTCACGTTGACGTCGGGCGCACGGTGGGCGCGGACCCGGTCGTCGAAGTCCCCGAAGTCGGGGACGACACGGATCGCGATCTCCTCGCCGGCGAGCGCGGCCCGCAGCCGGGCCATGAAGTCGCTGACGTCGGGCGCCACCGGGATGTTCAGCGAGTCGATGCTGCGCAGTCCGGTCAGCAGCGCCGAGTCGAACCGGCGCAGGTCCGGCACCACGGGGATCTCAATGGCGTCGATGTGGCCGAGGCGGGTCAGCAACATCGAGTCGAACCGGCGCAGGTCCGGCACCACGGGGATCTCAATGGCGTCGATGTGGCTGAGGCCGGTCAGCAACGCCGAGTCGAAGCGGCGCAGGTCCGGGTCCACCTGGATCTGCACCTTGACGCCGCGCAGGGCGTTCTGCAGATCGTTCTTGATCTTGTTGGCGATGCCGCGCGTCGCCCGGTTCAGGGCGGCCTGGATCCGCTCACCGAGCGCCCGCGCATCGGTGACGACCCCGGTGTCATCGAGGTCGATGGTGATGTGAGCTGACCCGAAGTCCTCGTCTTCGCCGGCCACCAGGCAACCCCGCTCTCGCGTTGGTTGCCCGGCCCTGAACCAGTCAGCTGGTGCTCGCCCCTCCCCCCGGAAGGGGCGACCACGTCATCAGATTATCGGCCGCGTCCGCCCATGAGCTGCGCGTCCTCAGCGGCGAACGCCGCCAGCATCGCCTTCGCGTCGCCCACGCCCATCGCCGCCGCTCTCGGGCGGGCCGGCTGCCCGGGCGCCGCCGGACGGGGCCGGTAGCCCTTCGGCGGCGCGTACAGCTCCGCCTTGATCCGCGCCCGCTCCGAGTCGTCCTTCGCGCCCTGGTACAGCTGCACCTCGGCCGCGTTCAGCATCCGCTTCAACGGCCACTGGTGCGGGTCTACGCCCTGGAGCGCGAGATGCCCGTCCCACGACTCCCACCAGGCCGCGACCTGGGCGCAGAGCCGGAAGACGACCCAGTAGGGCGGTTACCGCCCCCGTACCACTCCACCGTGGTCTCCAGGATCTCCACGATGGCGCGGGTGGGCAGCCGCACCTCGTCGCGGAGCACCGAGCCGGGGTTCTGGTCGGCGAGCGCCCGGGCCTCGTCGACGTCCTGGAAGGAGCCGAGCGTCTCGGCGCCCTTCATGACCTTCACGGTCAGGAACGACCGCGCCGAGTCGGGCAGCATCTGCCGGGCGATGAACACCCTCAGCGACCGCAGCGTCTGCCGCAGCACGTCCGGGTCGCTGTCGTCGAGGCGCTCGAGGTCGACGCCCTTCGCCTGGTGCACCGCGTTCAGCTCCGCGTACGCGTCCACGAACTCGTCGCCGAACTGCTCGGGGACGAACTCCAGCACGTAGGGGCCGACGTTGATGGTGTGCGGGTCCTGATGCAGGGCGATGGTCTTCTGCACGGGTGATCCTCTCTCCGCTCCTTCGCCCGGCCCTCAACCAGTCAGCGCACCAGGAAGGGTAGTCGCCCGCACGGCCCGCACAGGGCCTCACCAGCGGCTCAGCGGCCCATCCGCAGGGCCCGCGCGAGGAAGTTGTTCGGCCGCGTCCCCGGGTGCCGCACGAGCCGCGTGTAGACGACGTCGCCGCCGACCTCGAACCGCAGCACACCGCCGCGGCGGCGCGGCCGGATCAGGTGCGGCCGCGTCCCTTGCACCACGTAGAGCACCGCGGGGTGGTCGCAGGTGATGACGCCCTCAAGGCCGCGCGGCCCGGTCTCGATGTGCCAGTCGACGTAGCGGCCCATCGACCCGGGCGCCTCCGCCGCGGCGATCCGTGCGACGCGCTCGGTGCGCTCACGCAGCTTCCGCTCGACGCGGCCGCCACGCAGCCGCAGGAAGCGGGCGATGCGGCCGGTCTCGATCCTCACGTCCACGCTCACGGGGTGTCCTCCGGGCACGGGTTGCACGCGGGCAGGGCAACGGTGACGGTCTGCTCGATGCCGACGCAGCCGCCCTGCGGGCCGACGGCGCGCTGCTGGCCGAGGACGAACCGACGGCCACGCCGCCCGGACGCCGTCTTCGGCAGGCAGCACAGCAGCGCGTTGTAGACGGCGAGGGCGTCCACGTGGAGGGTGCGGGCGGCGTCGGCGAGCTCGTCGCACGTGGGCGGGCAACCGTCTTCGGTCGGGCCGGGCGCGCACCGCAGCACGGTGACGACCAGCTCGACCGCGGTCACCGGCGGCGGCTGGCAGTTCCGGGCGTCGCGCACCGCCTGGTCCTGCCGGGGGAAGTCGCTGACGGTCGAGGGGAAGATCCGGGACACGTTCACCGACAGCTGCCCGCCCGTGCTCCCAGAGCAGGGGTCTTCGCAGCCGTCCCACGCGGCCGTGCCCGGGACGACGCAGCGCCGACAGTCGGGGCAGCCCGGATGCCCGGGCACCTCCTCGGCGACCTGGTCCAAGGCCGCACACACACAGCCGAGCACGGACTGGGCAAGGTCGTCGATCGCAAGCGGGCTCAGGGCCATGTCGTCACCCTCGGCTGCTTGTAGTCCACCGACCACACCCGCGACGGGGCCGGCTGCCTGTACGGGTTGACCAGCACCAGCCACTGGTCGACCTCCGGCAGCCCGGTGCGCATGTCCGCGTACATCGCGGTCCGGTCCTCGAACTCCAGGTCGACGCCCTGCCTACTCACACGCGAGAGGTTGCGGTTGCGCTGGAGGTTGCAGCCGCACGAGCCGCCGCCACAGCCCTTGACGAGGTGGCACACCAGCGCCGAGAACGCGGCGATCGCCGCCTCGTCCAGCGGCAGGCCGGTCCGGTACGTGACGCAGAACGTGCCCGGCTCCCCGCACGGCGCGGCCATGTCCTGGCAGTCCGGCCAGCAGGCGCCGTCCGCGCGGACCAGGAGGTCGCCGTTGTCGACCCGGTATGAGGCCGGGTCGAGGGTCTCACCGCCGATCTGCACGGACACGATGTCGTGCACGGGCCCGTCGAGCCGTACCTCGCACAGCTCGGTGCACGAGCAGTCCGTCTCGCAGCTGCACACGCGCGCGTTCCGCCACTTCCCGTCCCTGCCCAGGTACGGGATCCACGGGCCGGCGGTCCCCCACCGGACCGCGCCCGAGTAGTCGTCCAGGCAACTGCGGCGGCACGGCCGTACGGTCACCGGGCAGCTCGGTCCCCAGCGCCGCCCGGACGCCATCCACAAGATGCTCGTTGCGACGCGCCGCCACCTGGTGATCGTCTCCTCGCTGGTGTCCTCGGGTAGCAGGCAGCAGCTCGGGTCGAACGGCCAGAGCTCACACGGAGTTGGCTGGAGCATTCAGCGCCTCCCGAAGTCGGTGTGACACGGCGAGGCAGCCGCACACGCGGGTGCGGCTGCCTCCAGGCCCGAGGGCGCCACCCGCGGTCAGGGCGTGGCCGGCACGGGTACGGGCACGTAGTCGCACGACGGGACCGGCGGGGCCACGTCGGTGATGAAGATGCGCCGGTGGCAGGTCGGCCCGAGCGGCGTAAGCATCGGACTCGGCGCCCCGCCGGCGTTGCGGGTGACGTTGTACGGGCCCGCGCCCCAGTTGCCGCCCGCCCGGGTTGCGCCGGTCACCTGAAGCGTGACCGCTTCGCCGCCGATCTCCATGTCGCCCAGCAACCCGTTGGTGATCCACGGCAGCACGAAGTAGATCCACTGCCCGGTGGACCCCTCGTCGCAGTCCTCGCCCAGCACCTCGGCCCAGAGCTCAAGCGCGAAGCCCGTCTTGCACTGAAGGGAGCAGGTGTCGGTACCGATGACCTCGCCGGACGCGTCCAGGTACACCGGGTTGCCGGTGAGCAACTCGATCAGCTCGGGAGACACCGCGAAAAAGTTGATCTCGACGTCGAATCCGCGGAAGGTCGGGCAGCCGCGTCGGTATCCGCACACCTTGCCGTTCGCGGCCTTGTACTCGATGTCGTCGCCGTCATCCACGTTGTTGTTGAACGCGATCGAGCTGAAGCACTCGGCGACGAACGCGTTGTCGTTCCCCTGGACGGGGTTGCCGCATCGGTCGACGCGGGTCACGCGGAAAACGTCGGCCGTGGCGATCAGAGGACAGGACACGGGCCAGCTCCCTCATATTCAAAGGAGCCAGGCCCTAAACCATCCGGCGGTGAGTGAGTCTATCCGCCTGCGACCAGCGTCAAGGCGTCATCTTGTTGCAGGAGCCGAATCGTCGAGTCGCCCGGCTGCCGGGTGAGCGGCCGCCTCCGTACAGGTCATCTCGTGGCTGAGGTGGAAGGCATCACGTCATGACGTGGTCGTTGCCGCAGCCGATGCTCACCACCGCCGTGGACAGCCCTGCCCTGCCTGCCGGATGGGCAGCGGAGCCGAAGTGGGACGGCTACCGGGCCCAGCTCGCCGTACATACCGGCGGCCGCGTGCTGCTTCGTTCGAGGCAAGGCACCGACATGACGACCGCGTTCCCCGAGATCCGAGCCGCGTCCCTCGCGCAACTGCCGGCGGACACAGGCCTGGACGGCGAGCTGGTGGTGTGGGAGCAGGGCCGGCTCGCGTTCGAGCGGCTCCAGCAGCGCCTCGCGCGGCGTGGCAGCGGCTCAGCCCACGGGGCGCGGCAGTGGCCGGCGCACTACGTGGTCTTCGACCTGGTCCACGCGGACGGAACTGACCTGACCAGCTGGCCGTACGAGCGGCGACGCGCGGCGCTGGAGGCCCTGGTCGCCGAACGCCAGCTGGAACCGCCGTTGACGTTGTGCCCGTCGACGACCGATCCGGCCGTCGCGCAGGGGTGGCTGGAGTGGACGGCGGCTGGGCTGGAGGGTCTCTGCTTCAAGCGACTGAGTGACCCCTACACCGGGGGCGCCAGGGCTTGGCGCAAGTACAAGGTGCGCATCACCACCGAGGCCATCATCGGTGCCGTCACCGGCACGCTGGGGGCGCCCAGGGCGGCGCTGCTTGGCCGCTACGACACTGCGGGGCGCCTGCGGTACACCGGGCGCAGCACGACCCTGTCCGCGCATCTCGCGCGGGCCCTGGGCGACGTCCTAGTCCGGCCGGCGCACGTGCACCCGTGGGAGGGGTGGACGTTCTCGGCGGGCTGGGGAACACGGCGCATGCTGGACGTCGTCCTGGTGGAGCCCGCAGTGGTGCTGGAGGTTGCGGTCGACGTCGCCCGGGACGCTGCGGGACGGTTCCGCCACCCTGCCCGCCCGCACCGCATCCGCACGGACATCGACACGGCGCAGGTGCCGCGGTTCGGTGAGCCCGGGGCCGATTCCGCCGGGCCGTAACCCATGCGCTCAGGGAGCGTTGGGCAGGGCACGCGTGAAGATCCGAACCCCCGCGGATACGCGAGTGAGCCCCGGCCTCCCCGGTTCCGGGGCTCACGGCGTTCTCAGCGCCGTGGTATTCGAACACATCTTTGGCGCCGGTCGTGAGAACTAAGAACTGGCCGGACTGCGCTCAGCGAGCTCAACCCAGCCCGCGGCCAGCATCTGCCGCGCACCACTGCATCGGCTCAGACGAGATCGCCCGAGCCGGGCCATCGAGGAGCACACCCATCACACTTCCCGCACCGGCGGCGTAGGCCCGGTGCGGGGGCGCGTGCGCAGCCTTGAGGCTGTTACTCACTTTCGGGTGATAGCGAGGCAGGTTCCCCGGGTGGCGCGGACTGGCGACCGCGGGACGAGCGCCTTGCCCGCACTGAGCAGGCCGACCTGCCGGACCGTCAACATCGTGCATACGGGACATACATGGAGAATGCAACTGAGAGTTACTGAAACATGAGCAGCAAGTAACAGTGCTCATGTTTTGCCCTTCATTCCTGCCCGACGTGGACAAAGTGTGTGTGCGGCCAACCGGTCGCAACCCACACACCGCACCACCTCCGGGCGGCCGTCACGGCCGTTGACCGGGGGGTGCCCGCACCCTTCAGGGGGACTTCTTGTCCGCTTCCGCTCTCGTCACCGGTCGCCGTCTCGCCGCTGCCGTCCTCGCAGCCGGCGCTCTCATCTCGGTGGCCGCGCTGCCGGCGTCCGCCGACGACCACTCCCGCGCGCCGCGCCACCGCGTGGAGATCTCGGCCGTCCAGTACAACTCCCCCGGCCCGGACGACCGCTCCAACCGCTCACTGAACAGGGAGTGGGTGGAGGTCACCAACACCGCCCGACACGGGATCAACCTCGACGGCTGGACCCTCGAGGACGAGGACGGCCACACCTACACCTTCAACGACTACCGCCTGGCCGGCCGCGCCACCGTCCGCATCCACACCGGAGTCGGCCGCGACAACCGCACCGACCTCTACCAGGACCGCCGCAACTACGTGTGGGACAACCGCTCCGACACCGCCACCCTGCGCAACGACCACGGCCGCTTCATCGACAAGGTCTCCTGGGGCTACGACCGCGACCGCGGCGACCGGGACAACCGCGGGGACCGGGGCGACCGCGGCAACCGCGGGGACTGGGACGACCGCGGCAACCGCGGCGACAACCGCCGCTGACACCACAACCGGGTACAGGCGGCATGCCGCCCGCACCCGGTGACCAAACTGCGGCGCGTCCGGCCCCTTAGGCCTGGCGCGCCGTCGTCACGACGGCTGGCACGGCGCCCCGTCAGGTGTTCGGGCGGCCCGGGTCCCGGCCGCCGTCCCCGCGACCAGGCGACCGCCGAGTGCGGCGACTTCGGGTGGTTCTCCTGCTTCCGCGAGCGGCCCCTTGGACTTCATCGGGCGAGGGTGACCGTGACCGGCACGTTGGAGCAGCGGCTCAGGATGTCCGTCAGGGCGGCCGCTTCTGCCTCGTCGGCGGACAGGCGCCAGCGGAGTTTGTCGGCGATCCAGTCGGTGGCGTACTGGCAGCGGTAGCCCTCGGCCGGGGGCATCCATGTGGTCGGGTCCTGGTCTGCCTTCGACCGGTTCGACGCGGCCGACACCGCGATCAGTGCGCGGTCGTCGCCCAAGTCGTTGGCGTACGCCTCGCGTTCGGCGGCCGACCACCTGGAGGCGCCAGAGTCCCAGGCCTCTGCAAGCGGGACCAGGTGGTCAATGTCCAGCCCGGTCGGGCCCTGGATGTAGCGGTCGTCGTACGGCGAGTACCACCGGCCACCGGTCAGGGCGCAGCGCGGCCCCTGCTCGGGTGAGATGACGGCCTCCGCCTTGAGGACCTCGGCGCGGGTGCTGCAGCCGTCCCGGTCCGCGTCGACCCAGTGCTTGAACGCCGAGCGCTCGTAGCCGGTGCGGTCCTCGCCGGCCACCAGGATCTGCGTCAGGGCCTCGCGCACGGGCAGGGTGATGCTCTGGCCGGGATCGCGGTGCGGGACGTGGGCCGGGGCGGCGTGGGCGGCGGCGGGCAGCAGTACGGCCGCGAGGGCGGCGGCGGCCGTGAAGGTACGGGCGAAGAGCACGAGCGTGTCCTTCCGGAGATCACCGACTGGTCGGGATCTTCGTAGCTGCCCCGCACAGCGACCCGCCCGAAGACGGCAGCGCCTCTACCCGATCGAGGGGTAAGTGCGATGGTCGGCAAGGCGAAAGGGGTGCAGCGCATGGCGTGGGACATGGTGGTTGGTGACGCCGCTGGGCACATGCCGGCTGTCGGTGCCGCACACATCGGTCCGACCGTCTGCAACCATCCTGGGCCACGGCATATGCCAAAGAGCTGGCCGAGCCGCCAACCGCCGTGAGCTGCTGCTTAACTGGAGAGGTAGAGAGCCGAGCGCGCCACCGGGGGGCCAGTGGAGAGATACCCGCTCGAATCGCCATATCCGCGCACGATGACGACCTTGACGCGAGTTGCAGTACGTTTTACAGCAGAACTCGGAATTGGGGTCGGCCTTTCCATATTTTCACTATTTGCTTCGTCACCTATTCCGCCCGTAGCCACCGCCGTGGCAGGCACAATCTGCATCGCAAAGGGCCTAACCACAGTAGTCGACTACTATCTCCAGAAGTCGCTTAAAGCGGGGGTAGACGAACTGCTGTCCATTGGGTTTGACGCCCCGGAGTCGATGCCCTGGGACGTTGAGCCGCGGCTGCCACGGGAGAGCAGTCAGGCGCGGGCCCTTGCGATTGCAGCAGAAGAAATTGAGCGGGAAGAGTGGGAATTCGCTCAAGAAATGCTGATCGACGATTCCCCGGTTGATGCCACACCGGAAGAGATTGTTCCCGCTGCCGCTGAGACCGTACAGGGGTTGACCCACATGTTCCTTGCTCTCGGCCCACCGGGCCAAGCAGCAGGCGACCAGCCACACAACACTGCGGGGCCGCACGGCGGTGTCGATCTGGGGCCGGGGGGCTGAGATGGCGGATGAAATTCGAGCACCCGAAGAACTCGCCCTTTCCTATGCCAAGGAGTGGGCTCAGCTCCCTCCCGCCCATTTGCGTGTGGCACTGAAGCAACTAGAACCGATGATGGTGCGCCAGCATGAACTCATGGTCGCTCGCGATCGACGCCGCCACGTATTGGACATGATCGCGCTGTGCGGAGGAACGCTCATTTCCGTCTGCTCCGTTGCTGCCGCTTTTTACTTCGGACTAGAGAACGATTACGTGATGGCAGGCATCATGGTGAGCCCTAGCGTTCTCGCCATGGCAAAGCTCTTGGTGCTCCGCCAAAGCGATGCAAAGGATTCACGGGCCGCTGGCGCCGCGCTTAACGCGGCAACCCAACTACCGCCACCGCCGTAACGGCTGCGACGGAAAGGCAATTCGAGACTTCGGAGCACCGCCCAGTTTGACGTGGTCCCCCAGCCTCGGGCGTGCCCGGCCACAGGCTGATATGCGGCGCCACGGGCGTAGCGCTCCACCGTGGTCCCGGCCCGACGGGTTCCGAGGCTGTGGGGCGGCGTCAGCTGCCCTGCCCAGGCGTCGTCTTGCGGCGCGCCCCGCGCGCGGGCGTGCGCCGCGCCCGTCCGCTCGCCTCAGCTTCGACACCCTCATCAGGCACAGGCGCTTCGTCGGCTCGCTGCACAGCCTCGGGTGTCTCGTCGCGGCTGGCGGTGTCAGGGGGCGAACCGAGCGCGTCGGATGGACGGTACGGCTGATCGTCGACCAGTGCACCGGCCAGCAGGTGCTCCGGGACGTCGGCGAACTGGTCCTCTGGCACACAGAACTGGTCGTGAGAGCACGTGTTCACGCGGGCGTCCTGACTGACCGCCCACCGCGCGAACTCGGTCCGCAAGGCGGAGGCCGGCTTCACCTTGATCAGCATCACGTCGAGATCCTCACTGCCGCCGCCTCACAGCACGCCGTCTCGATCACGGACGTGCGCTCGGCCAGGACATAACGGTCGTTCAGGCGAGTGTCGATGGACTGCGCCTCGGTGGTCGGGTTGATGTCGAGCGGCCCCCGTCGCACCCGCACTGGGCCGGTCACGTACAACCACAGCTCGCCAGCGGGCGCTTGCGTGCAGGTTGCACCCCCCACGTTCGCGGCGTAACCGGCGCCGAAGACGACGCCGTTGCCCATCAGCGTCTGGGGGCAACCAGTGCTGGAGGTAGGAGCGGTGACGACGTTGCAGCAGCCGAGCAGGGCCGCCGCCCCCGCCGGCACGTGGAGAAGCCCCTTGCCTCCGTACTGCTCGGCGAGCCAGCCTTCCAGCACCGCGATGCCTTGGGCGACCTGGAGGGGGCCCGCCGCGGGGGTGAGGTCGTTGCTGGCGGCCATGGTGCACAGCGCGTTCACCATGAAGTGCTCCTCCAGAGCGCGCTGCTCGCCCATGCGGAGCGTTTCCGTGGCGTGGGCGACCGCCTCGTCCTGGGTCATGCCGAACGTGGAGCAGGTGGCGCCGGCGTACACGGTCACCGGGTCGAACTCGCACAGCCCGGGCCGGTCGAACGTCTTGCTCGCCGGGTTGGGGGTGGGGGGAGGCGGGCAGTCCCGCTGCCAGGTGTGCGCTGCGGTGCACGACAGCGGCACCATCTGCGTCCCGTTCAGCTCGTGCAGATCGTCGGCGTCGATGACGTCGACGCACCTGCCCAGGAGACCGAAAGGACTGGGAGTGCCGCGGATTGCGCTCACGGTCTTGGAGAGCCCTGCCATCTGCCTCACGTCCTCTCAGTGCGCCGGCAGCCCCGGCCGGGCAGAGGCCCGGGGCTGCGATCGGAGCGGCTTGGTCAGGCGGTCGGGCAGACGGGGGTCTTGCGCGGGCCGACGGAGCCGTCGGCGCACACCGGGATCGTGACGCGGCGCGCCTCGGGACCGCGGTAGATGAGCGCGTTGCACGACTCGAACCACAGCGCCGTGTGGTCGTTCGTTGCCATCAGGGTGCTGTCGTGGACGACGCCGAGGTTGACCTCGGGGCCACGGCCCATCTGGAAAGCGCCGGCCGGGTACAGCAGCACCTCGATGGTGTCCGGCCAGTCCGTGGCCGGCGTGACGGCACCGATCTGCGTGGGCACCGCGGGCGGGATGTTCTTCACCCAGTTCACGCGGACGCCGATCTCGGCGAACTTGTCCTCGATGCAGCGGGCGGGCAGGTCACAGATCTGCGAGCCGCTCCTGCGCGCGATGTCGGCGAGGAACATGTTCCTGGCCCACCACGGCATCGCCACTTCCAGGTTAATGCGGTCGCACAGGTGCCACCGCTCGACCATGTCGGCGACCTGGAGGGCGAGCGCGCCGTACACGGCGGTGAAGCTGGCGAAGCTCGGCGCGGTGGTGACGGGGGTGGCCTTCGCGCGGGCCTGCGCGTACATGGCGCCCTTGAGGCGCATCTCGTAGGCGACCATCGCGCGCCGGATGTAGAAGGTGTTCAGCTCCGGGAAGAACCGCTGGCTGAGGATGCCGGACTGCACGCAGACGCCGTACGCGGTGCAGCGCACCTCGACCGGGTCGACGCACGGGATCTTGAAGCAGGGCTTCGTCGGGTCTCCGTCGACGGCGCTGATGTCGTCGGCCTCGGTCCACTCCCACGACATCGCGTTGATGTCGAGCTCCGGCGTCATGTAGTAGCGCAGCCCGCCCCGGGACAGGGACACCTCCGGGAGGTCCCACAGGTTGTCCGGGCACGAGTACTCGACGAAGTCGTAGATCGTTTCGCTGGGCGCACACCATCCGCCGCTCGCGACGAGGTCACCGCCCTTGAGGCGCCGCTGGTCGGAGGCGGTGAGCACCGTCATGGTGCCTTCCTCGACCGAGCCGGCGTCGTTGACGATGAGGTCCTTCGCGAACGGCAGCTGGTAGCTGGCCGCGAGGGCCTTCCCGCCGTTCGCGACGAGGCCGGCGACGCGCGTCACGGACTCGGTGAGCCCGTCCATGTCGAGGGTGGAGCCGAGCGTCGACCCGGGCACCTCCGCCGACGCGGTGATCGTGATACCGGTGCCGCCGTTGCGGGGAACGATCTGCCGCGGCGCGTGCTGCCGCACCAGGCCGAGGGACAGCCGCGGCTTCGGCACCACGACACCCGCCGAGGCCGTGACCGGCTCCTCGCCGCCCGGCTCGGCGGCGGGGTCCTCATCGCCGGCCGGGGGCTCCACGGTGGTGTCGGTGTCGGCGGCGAGCTGCTGCGGCGCGGCGGGGGCGTGGTCGTCGAGGCCGATCTCCGCCGCGAGCGTGTCGAGTTCGGCGAGGGCGTCCTGCACCTGCGACAGCCGCGCCGTCCGCTCGGCCTCCATCGCCTTGATGCCGGCCGCGAGGGCGCGCACGGCGGGCATGGACTCCAGGTCCAGGTCGGGGTTGGTGCGCATCGCCTGGAACGCCTCGCGCGCCGCCGCGATCTGCGTGTCCAGGTCCTCGGCGGACAGGGTGGCGATGTCGTCCGGCAGCTCGTACGGCTGGTCGGCCATGAGTGACTCCTGTGTGATTCGCAGGAGCCAGGCCCTAAACCATCCGGCTGAAAGGGCATATTAGCTGCCCACACGGCCGGGCCGGGCCCTTGTGCAGGGCGAACGGCCTGGCCGCGCGGGCAGGGTCAGGCGGTGTCGTCGTCCGCGGGCGCGGCTTCGGTCGCTTCGGTCGCTTTCACCGGCTCGCCGTCGGGGGCGGGTTCGGCTGGCTCGGGCGCCGGGTCCGGGTTGGGGTCGATCACGCTGCCCGGGTAGTTCCCGTTTACCGTGCGGGCCTTCGCCACGTCGTGGGTCTGGAACACGACCGCGCCGTCACCTCCGTTGAGGATCACCCGGTACAGCGTGGCCGGGACCCGGCCGCCGGACGCGCTAACGGTCGTCTTGTTCTTCGAGCAGCCGCACATCAGCTGGCCCCCACCTCACGGACCTCGCGGCCCGCGACCTTGTTGGCGACGGCCTGCGCGGTCGCCTTGTACGGGGTCGGCCCGAAGACGCGCCGCCCGCCCTCGACGACCTCGTACTGTGCGGTCTTCGCGCCGGTCGTCTGGCGCTTGCTTCCGCAGTTGCATCCCATGGTCAGTTCCCTCCGGTGGTGGCGGTGGTGGGCTCGTCGAGGAGAGTGGCGAGCTGCTCGGCTTCGGCGCGGGCGGCGGCCCGCTCGCTGAGGCGCCGCTCGAGGGCGGCCGCAAGCCCGTCGAGAGCGTCGGGGTCGGCGAGCACCGTGGCGAGCGCGCCCACGTCGGTGGCCGGCGACTCGACTGTCCGCTCGTGCACCGGCTCGGGGCCGGTGTCGGCCGTAGCGGGTTCCTCGAGGGCCGCCGCGGCGGCGGTGATCGCGATGTTCGACCGGTCGATGACGGCGGCGACCTGCTCCAGGCCCGGCTGCTGCGCCGACGCGGCGAGCCGCGACGGATGCCCGGGACTCGGCACGGACAGGACGGCCTTCAACTGCCAGCTGCCGTCCCGGGCCTGCGTCATGTGGTAGCTGGGCTGGCAGGCCCGGTACACGAGGCTGTCCCACGCCGACAGCCACTCGCCGGCCGCCCCGGAAAACCACATGCCGCGCTCGTTGATGCCGACCGTGACCACGGCGCCAACGGTGCGGGAGTCGTCGAACTGGCAGACGTCAGTCTCGCACTCGAAGCCGTCGCGGTGGTGGCCGACGTTCATCGTCATCGGGCCGACCGCGACGGTGCTGCCGTCGTCGAGCTGGAGCTTCGTCCGCAGGAAGTACGAGGTGTCGATGCCGCGCTTGGCGAGCTTCTCGATGGTGACCTTCCGGCCGTGCAGCTCGTGCGGCACACCGGCCTGCGCGACCCAGCCGTAGGCGCGGCCGTCGACGACGTGGACGCCGCCGCTGTCCGGGGGGAGTTCCTCCTCGGTGGGCTCCCGGAACCAGGCGGCGGGGAACGGCTCGCGGGCCTGGACGACGCGCAGCGCCGACGCGACGAGTTGCGCGCCGTGCTGCTCGTAGCGGGCGTCGAGGGCTTCGACGGCGGCGCGCTGTTCGTCGGTCAGTTCGCTGCTGGCCGCGATGTCGCCTTCGGGGAGGGTGGACGCGCCGACGTACTGGCCGCGCGCGATCCGCACGATCCGCCCCGCTTCCAGGGCGCGCGCGAAGTGCGAGTGCACCGCGGCCGGGTCTAGGCCGAGCGCTTCGGACACCTCCCGCGCGGTGACCGGGGTCGGGCTGGAGCACACGTACGCCACGACCTGGTCGTGCTCGTCCCCCGAGGCGGCGGCCACGGCGGGCGCGGACGCCATCTGCTCGGGCGGGTCGAGGACGATGCGGGCGTCCGCGAACGCGGGGATGCTGACGAGGGTCGCGCCCCGCACCCGCGCGTCGGTGATCCGCAGCAGGTAGTCGCCGGCGGTCTCCTCGTGGACGACGACACCGTCCTCGGGGTCGGGGTCGTCCGCGGCGGCGGTGAGCTGCGCGCCGAACACCTGCCGGGCGGTGGCGCGGGAGATCGCACCCCCGCTGCTGGTGAACACGCTGATGGTGCGCGTGGAGTGGGTGAGCTCCACCCCGGACGCGGTCACCTCGGGCCGGGTCTGGGCGGTGATCTGCCAGGCGCCGTCGTCGAGGCGGATGATGCTCGCCGACGCGAACGACGCCGCCAGCATCAGCGGCTCGTCCTCGTCGTCGCCGTCGGTGGCGGTGTTGTCGACGACTTGGATACTCACGTCGTCCAGGTCGACGCTCACGCCGAGCGCGGCGGGCGGCTGCTGGTCGAGGAGCGAGCACACCTCCCACCCGGCCTCCGTCGTCGGGTACATGGGGCCGCGGCCGGTGAGGCGGTCGCCGTCCCGGCCGAGTTCGGCTATCGCGCCGGCGAGCCGGGCGCCTTCGTGGGCTTGCCCCAGCCGGTCGGCGTAGTTGAGGGGCCACGGGCCGGTGTCCCAGCGCAGCGCGCCCTCCGCGAAGATCCTGCCGTCTCCGGTGCGGCGGCCTTCGTAGGCGAGCGCGCTGTCGTCGGGGGTGGTCCAGGTGCGTACGGGCGGCGGCGCCGGTTCGACCGCCTCGGCCTGAATGCTGTCTGCCATCGGTTCCTCCTGGGCGAGGGCGAGCGGGATGTCGACGTGCTCGCCGGCGAACGCGACCCGCAGCCGGTCGAAGCGGATCGGCCCGACCCGGTCGATCAGGTCCGCGAACCGGTCGGTGTCCGCGCTGTAGATCGCGGTGACGTGCGGGTGCCACGACGAGTGCTGGTCGGGGATCTCCGGGAGCGGCTCCAGCGCGTCGAACACGGCGTAGGCGGCCGCGTACCGCATGTCCTGCAAGGTGAGGGCGTCCGGGTCGCGGTTGTCGCGGTCGTCGCCGACGGACCACACCCACACGGGTTCGTCGCCGTGCGGGTTCCAGTGGGCGGCGCCGAAGACGTGCGCGGCGATCGGCGCGGTCTGCGCGTAGTCCGTCACCGACTCGGCGAGCGACACCCGCTGCTCGCTGGACCAGTCGTCGGCGTCGCCGAGGAACATCAGCGTGCAGTGGAGTTCGTCGGCGAGTTCCCCGTCTTCGAGGGCCAGGCGCTGCGCGTCCTCTTCGGCGGGGATGAGCGCGATCATCGCGCCGGTGTGGGTGGTGGCCGCCGCGGTCAAGGTGGGGGCGGGGCGGCGGTCGGCGGGCCCGACCAGCAGGCTCGCGGGCAGGCCCATGCGGTCTCCGATCTGCCTGCGCACCCTGTCGGCCTTCGATTCGGAGACGCTGGGGCGCGGGCGGTCCTTCACTCCTACGGATGCGGTGCGCTGCTCGGGTGCCAATCGAAGGACGCACCGGCAGTTGACGGTGAGCGCGGCCGGGGCGAGGGGGTCGCCGGGGTAGCGCATCGGGAGGCCGCCGACGGTGAACGCCTCGTCGACCAGGCGCAGCGCCCCGTCGACGTCGTTGTGGGCGTGCCGCACCCGCGCGTCGTGCCGGGTCACCCACTGCTTCACCAGCGGCCGGTCAGGGGCGGTCAGCGCCTGCCCTGCGGCGAGGGTGGCGGCGTTCCAGGCGCGAGTGGCTTCGGTGCGGGCGATGCGTTCCTCCCGCATCTCCCCCAGCTCGGCTCCCTCGCGGGAGAACGCTTCACGCAGCCGCGCCCGCAGCGCGGGTATGTCCTCGCCGGCGTCGAGGCCGGCCGCCAGTTCGGCGACCGCCGCGGCGGTGAGCCGGTCCCCGACGGCGCGGAGCAGGTGCTCGGTGTCGGTGACGTACGAGCCGAGCGACGCCGGTAGCTCGTCGCCCTGGTCGTGCCGCTCGGGGAGGTCGGTCCAGCCGTCGGGGAGGGTCTGCCCGCTGTCGGTGGCGGCCTGCTGGGCTGCTTGCTCGGCGACGCCGAGGAGGCGCCGCACGAGGCGCGGCATCCGGGCACGCCACATGCGGCCGATCGCGGACAGGGAGAACCGGGCGGCGACGATCTCCATGGCCGTGGCGAGTTCCCTGCTGATCTCGGCGGCGACCTCGTCGAGGACCTGGCGGACTTCGTCGGCTACGTCCTGCTCGGCCTGGTCGAGGCGGGCCGCAAGGTCAGGCCGGGCCATCGGGCACCTCCCGCCGCGGGTTGGGGCACGGGTCCGGGAGCGGGATCACGGTGACGGTGGCCTTCCCCCGGTACGAGATGTGGTCACTGCCGTCCATGTGCACGGTGACGTCGCTGATGCGGGTCGCGGGCAGCACCCGCACGCCCTGGCAGTCCGGGCACAGGTCGACGTGGTCGACGCGTTCAGCCACGGCGGTCCTCCTGGTCGTCGGGGTCGTCGTGAACCTCGCACACGCTGACCTTGCTGATGCGGGTGACGCCGGTCGGGAACAGGCCGAGCACGTCCACCGAGACGCCTGTGTTGGCCTTGCAGCGGCCGCACCAGGCCGGGCGGCCCGGGCCGGCGACGACGGTCACGTTGACGCGCAGGCCGGCGCTCACGCGGCGAGCCCCAGGCACTTGGAGAACCGCAGCACGGCCTCGGTCTCGTCGTACTGGTGGGACTTGCGGGCGGCGATCAAGGCCCGCGTGTAGTCGTCGAGGGCGAGCACGAGGCAGGGGCCGTCGACGCCGTACCGCTCGGCGACCTCGGGGACGCGCACCCACACCCCATCGAGCAGGTGGTAGACGTCGATCATGTCCGGGTCGACCGGGTACACCGTGTGGAGCTCCCCGGCCTTGATCTCGCGGGCCCGGCCGCGTTCGCTGCGCGGGCACGGCGGCTTGTTCCGCAGCCGCTCCCCGGCGGTGACGAGGGCGGCCCAGATCAGGGCGTCAGCGGCGGCCAGGAGGCCGTCGGGGATGCGGGGGCCGGACGAGGCGGGCAGCGTGTCCGGGATGCTGGTGGTCTCGTCTACGGGCAGGTCGCTCACGTTGTCCTCGTTCTCCTCACCGGGGGGCGTGTCTTGCGCGTCGTCGTCGGCCGCCTGCTTGCGGCGGGCCTGCTCCTCCTGGGGGGTGGGGGCGTCGGCCTCGTCGAAGCCGGTCTCGCGGCGGGCGGCTTCGGCACTGATGAGGCCGGCCTGGAACGCCTCCAGCGCAGTCTGGGCGCGGTTGGCCTGCACGCGGAGCTTGCTGGTGTCGAACCAGACGATCCACTCGTTGGCGTCGTCGACGCCCTGCGCGCGGAGCATGGGGCGCAGCCACTGTGTGGTGAGGGCGTGGCACACGATCCGCAGCCGCGGTTCGACGCCGAGGCGGATCGCTTCGGCGGTGAGCGCCCACGCCCCCCAGTGGTTGACGTCGCCGAGGCCGAGGAGGATCTCCGCGGGGACTTCGAGGCCGTTGGCGAACCGGCGGATCGTCTCGTCGCGCAGCTGGATCGCCAGCTCGTCGAATGTCGACTCGAACGTCTGCCACCGGATGTCGCTGATCGACTCGGCGGGCACTTCCAGGATGATCGGGACGGTCGCGGCGGCCGAGTCGGGTTCGCGGATCGCGGTCGCGGCGACTTCCAGGAAGATCTGGATCAGGTCGTCCTCGGCGTCACCGGCCTGCCCGGGCTGAGTGGGGAAGCGGGTGCCCTTGGGGACGAGGAGGACACCGCGGCCGGTGATCCGGGACCGGGCGATCGCCGATATCGCCGCGTTCAGCAACTGCAACTGCTCCAGCAACTGGAGGCTGGCGCGCACGGGCGAGTCGGCTTCGATGTGCCGCCAGGGGGCGGGCTTCCACACGCGGATCGCGATGGGGTCGGTGGAGTCGGGGTCCATCGCCTCGTCGAGGGCGGGGATCTCGAGTTCTTCGCCGTCGACCTCCGCGACCAGGCTGCCGCCCTGTTCCTCGCGGACCTCCAGCGTGGACAGGACGTGCCACGAGTACGAGGTGTTCTCCCCGTCCGTGGCGTCGTCCTCGTCCTCGCTGAGGTCGTCGTCTTCGTCGCGGGGACGGATGACGATCCATCCCTCGCCGGCGGTCACGAGCTGCGGCCCGAAGTCGCCGAGGAGGTTCGACTGGCCGTCGGTGCCGCCTGCGATCTCGCGGACGATCTGCGTGGCCAGGTGCTCGTCGGGGGCGCGTTCCACGGTGTCGTCGTCGGTGCGGCGCCCCGCGTACAGGGTGGCGCCGGACATGGCGTTGCCGACCCACTCGCCGGCGAACCGCACCTCCGGGGTGTCACGGAACGCTTCCCAGGCGCCCGCCTGCCACTTCTCGTCGGGCTTGCGTCGGCGGCTGTTCGCCGAGGACGTCTTGACGCTGTACCGCGCGGCTGCCGCGCTCACCTCGCGGGGCATGGTCAGTGGCCCAGCGAGTCGTCGAACCGGTTGGCGAGGGCCTGCGCGCCGGCGACGGCGAACCACTCGATGCCGTGCACGAGCCAGGGCGCGTCACCCCAGCTGTCGGTGGCGAGGAGGTAGACGAGGAGCGTCAGGCCGGACAGCCAGAACCCGAAGCAGTAGATGCACGACACGAGCTGCACGATGAAGCCGCGCGCCCGGCTGTCGACCTTCTTCGCGTGCCAGAGGCCGAGGCGCTGCCGCGGGCCGTCGAGGATCGTGTCATGGACACCAAGTTGTGTCGCTCGGTACGCGGCGAAGCCGAGCAGTGCGAGCACGGGCAGAGAGATCACGGCCGCCTCCGGTGAAGATCCCCAGGTCAAGGACGGCGGCCATGGTACTTCGCACGAACTGCTGCGAAGTGCCGCGAAGTGCACGACAGCTCGGGAGGTCGTGCGGTCCCTGAGGGCGTCGGAGTACGACGGCTTGACCTCCATGTAGGTGCAGAAGTTCTCCGCACCCGGTGCAACCTCTGGGCCGAGGCCGCCGCTGGGACATGGAGGCGTTGTTCTTCGGGGACGTCCGCGACCAGATGGAGATGGTCGACCTGGACCTCGACGACTTCGAGAAGGTCTTCGCGGAGCTGGCCGAGATACCGGTGCACAGCGTGTTCCACGACCCGGCGGGGGTGCGCGGCTAGAACAGGGGCAGCGTGCCGAGCCCGCCATCATCAACACCCGCGACGAGCCGCACACCCTCCTGTCGGAGGCTGCTGGCCAGCGCCTTCTCGTTGTCCTCGAACTCAAGCTGATCTGCGGAAACGGGCAGGTCGACAATGTCGAGGGAGCCCGGGCACGACACGAGCGCGGTCCCGTACAGGCTCACGCGCTTCGGCGGGTCGTGGCGGGCCAGACGGCCCTTGCTGAGGCGTCCGGCGACCGGGCCGGCCGCGATGTGGCGGCCGCAGTCCTTGCACTCGATGCGCGGCAGTTTCACGCGGTCCAGTGTGCCCGCCGCGCAGGTCAGCGGGGGGCCTCGAAGTACTGGGAGGCCACCAGCGGCCAGCGAGGGAGCCCAGGACCCTTGTCCGGCAAGGCCAGGCAGTGCACTACGAGCCGGGTAGCCACTGATGTCGGAGGCCGCAGATAGGGTCTCCATTCGTGGGGGCGTTCAGTTCGGCTGCCGCGCTTTGTCCACAGGCCCGTCATTTAGATCACGGAAAGGCGATATACATGGGGCGCCCGGACGCAAGGGTGAAGGCAGCCATGATCGGACACTAATTCGCGATCAAGGGGTTTCATTAGCCCACCACCCAGGTAGGGTCTCGAAACCCCCAGAGAACACCCGTACGACAAGTCACTGCTTTGTATCTGGCCGTATGGGTATTCCTCTGGGGCATGACGCCCTGGTCGCCCTTCACGGGCAGTGCGGGGTGGGCCGCTTGGCCGAGCAGCCCACCCCTTGTTGATCTATCCACCTGTGCAGAGGAGAGATCTGGTGGAAGAACGTACCACCGAGGAACAGGAGTGCCCCGACAAGGGGTGTCCTAACCGGAATCCTCAGCCGATCGGCTGGCGGACTCGAATGGTGAACCGAGCGCGAACACACGGCCCTCTCGCCGTGATCATTTCGCAGGTGATCTATTACGGGCTGCGAGTGGCTGAGGAAGTGGCGAAGATCGTGAGCCACGGCGGATTCGGCGGAATCACGTAGAACCACGATCAGCCGGATTCCCCGCTTCGGCGGGGGCCGGCCTCGACGGGACCTCGGTGGGGCATGTCGCCCTGCCAGGTCTCGTCGACGCGTTGCGTCGGCTCGTGGGCGCTGCGCCGCGCTACTGCGAGGCCGGGCTGTGGCCACTGGTACAGGGCGATCCGCGTGGCGGTGTCGCCGCGCAGGTCGACCTCCACCTGGTAGCGCACTGTGCCATCCGCCCAGTCCTGGCGTGCGATCACGGAAGCGTGACGCCACTGCCCGCCGGACATCACCCGCAGCGCCGGCCGGTCGGTGCGGGGCCACGTCCACACCGTCGGCCGGGGCCCGTCCTGGGGTCGCCAGGGGCGGGCGGGTTCGGCGTCGGGGATGCTGCTCACACCCCCGATGTTGCCTCACTGGCCCGGGGGGCGCGCGGGCAGGTCAGCGGATGCGCTGGGAGTACGGGGAAGCCGGCCGGTTGCCGGTGGGCTGGGGGGCCGTCGGCAGGGGTGCGTGGGCGATCGCCCCGGCGTTGGCTTCGGGGATCAGGCCGTACACGAGGACGCAGGAGGCGTCGATGCGGCCGGGGCTGTCGGGGTCGGTGGGCTGCCAGGTCGCCCACTCGCGCTCCAGGTCGGGGAACACCCCCCGCAGCCGGACCTTGTCCTGCACCATCTGCTGCGCGATCGGCTCCGCGCGCAGCAGCTTGCCCTGCTTGGCGCGCACGGGGTGGATCGCGGGCATGAGGACGTTCTTCGGGATCTCCCCGTCCCGCTGGAGCGTCTCCCACGACGTGCGGATGGCCAGCACACACATGTCGCGGCCGAAGTTCCACTCCACGTAGATGATCGACGCGTTCGTGCGGTGGGCGAGGCGGCACGCGGCGGTGGACCACTCGGCCGAGGACATCGGCGCGGAGACGTCGTCGGTGACCCACACGCGGCCGTCGTCGCCGAGGAACCCGCCGATGACGCCCGCGGTGTCCCGGCCGCCGCCCGAGGGGTCGATGCTGACGGCGATCTTCTGCGGCTCCACCGGTGTGCCGGTGTCGCGGAGCAGGCGCAGCAGTTCCTCGGACACGAGCGCTCCCTCTGCGGGCTGGGGGTCGCCCTGGTACAGGGCGTGCCAGTCCCGGACGATCGACGTGGTCTTCTTCTGCGCCCACCAGGCGCGCAGCCGCGCCGTGTCGCGGGTGGGGATCTTCGGGTGCGGCAGGGGCTCGCCGGGCTCCCGGCCGAGCGGGTCGGGCCCGAACTTGGGGTCGGCGACCGCGGGGAGGTGGATTACCTTCCACCGGCCGCCTTCCTCGATCCGCCCCTCTTCCTCGAGGCGCCGGCCGGCGAAGTCGTCCGGGTGCCATCGGGTCTGGATCGCGACGACAGCGCTGCGGTCGGGCTGGAGGCGGGACAGGGCGGCCGAGGAGTACCAGTCGTGCAGGGCACGCCGTGCGGCTTCCGACTCGGCGTCCGCGCGGTCCTTGTGCGGGTCGTCGATGATCAGCAGGTTCACGTCGAAACCCGTGAGACCCTTCCCCACCGACACGGACCGGCAGCCGCCGCCCTTCGTGACCTCCCAGTCCTGCATCGCACCGGAGCCCGGCTTCAGACGCAGGTCCCACTCGTCGCCGAACTCTTCGACGTAGCCGCGGATCCTCTTGCCCCGGCGCAGCGCCAGGTCGTCGCCGTACGACGTGACGGCGACCTTGTCCCGGCCGAACATGCACAGCCACCAGAACGGAAACCACTCCGCGACGCACGTGGACTTCCCGACCTGGGGCGGGGTCAGGATCAGCAGCCGGTCGACGTCGCCCTGGGCGACCTCGGCGAGCGCCTGGCCGATCAGCTTGAGGTGCGGCCGCATCCGGAACCGGCGGTCGAGGCCGCGGGCGAGCGTCACCGGGTCGCGCAGCAGGTCCGCGCTCATCGCCCGGCGCGCGGCCTCCAGCTGCCGGTACACCTCCTCGTCGTCCAGGTGCTCCAGCTCGTCCACGGCCGTCGTCACAGCGCTACGCCTCCTCGTCGTCGTCGGGGTCGTCTTCGTCGTCGCCGCCCTCGACCGCGCGGATCCTCTGGTTCACCGACGCGGCCAGCTCCCCGAGCCGGGCACGCCGCTGCTCCGGGGCCATCTGCGCGAACTCCTCGAAGTGCTTCGCCAACGCGGTCGAGCCTTCGCCGGTGACGGCGATCGTCTGCGTGGGGTCGCCGAAAAGGACGCGCCGGTGCCGCATCGCGACGTCCATCAGCCGGATGAAGTCGCCGGGCGACAGTTCCTCGGGGCGGAGCGTCTGGAGCCGGCCGACGAGCTTGCCGACCGCCGCGCCGAGGATCTTCGCGTCGTTCTCGGCGGCCTTGCGGCGCTCCTCCAGCCACATGGCCTCGTACTGGCGGTCCAGGTGCCGGTCGTACGCCTCGACGCGCTCCCGCCACCGGAACCAGGCCGCCAGGTTCCTCACGTGCCCGTACGCGAGTGTCAGCCTCTGCGCTGCTTCTGTCAGGGTGCGGGTGCGGCCGAGGTCCCGGTAGGTGGCGAACTGACCGTGTTTGTGGGCTGACTCCCCGGGCTGGCGTTCCCAGGGGTCCAGGGTGGGGTCGAGGGTGATGGGCTGGCGTGTGCTCATGTGGCCCGTGCCTCCCTGTTCACGGTGCGGTCGTACCGGTAGTGCCACAGGGGTCCGTCGTCGCCTGGGTTCAGGGCGCGGACGTACATGAGTCGGTCGCCGTCGGGGTTGCGGAGTTCGTAGGTGTGGGGCGGGTTCCAGGGGTCGCCGGGGATGGCGAGGAGCCGGCCGTCGGCTGGGCCGCCTACGAACTGGACGCCGACGCCGCTCATGCCGGGTCGCTCGGGGTGTGGTTGGGTCCGGACAGGTACTCACCCGCCAGGCGTTCGAGGAGCTTCCAGCCCTGCCCCTGCTCGATCTCGCCGCGTCCCTCTGCTGCGGCTATCGCCTTGTTCAGGGTGACGGCGGCCGGGGCGGGGAGTGTGCGGGCTCCGAGGACGGTCTCCAGGCCGACGTTCCCCGAGTGGAGGTGGGTGCCGTCGGGGGCGGTGTAGCCGTCGGCGAGTTCGTCGAGGTGGCGTTCGACGATCGCGAGGATGGCGTGGAGTGCGGTGGCGACGTTGCCGACCTTGTGGGCGGCGTGGGTGGACGCGAGCGTGTCCAGGGTCCGCTCGTAGTCGGCGCGTGCGGCCAGCCAGGACTCGTTCTGGCCGACGCGGGCCTGGTCGAACGCTTCGCGGGCGGCTTCGAGCTCGGACGGCAGGAAGATCAGGGACACGGTGGCGAAGTCGAGGTTCGCTTCCGAGAGGCCCTCGGGGCTGACTTCGGCGAGGAGCTGGAGCTGTGCGTCGTCCAGGCCCGAGTAGGCGCGCCAGTCGACGTCGTCGAGTTCGTCGTAGAGCTGCTTGAGGGTGGCGGGGTCGTCCTCGCCTGCGATGGCGTTGTGGGACAGCTGGATCGCGACGAGCTGCTGCCGGGTGAGCTGCTCCTCGATGAGCATGCAGTCGATCTCGGTGAGGCCGGCTTCCGCTGCGGCCTTGGTGCGGTGGTTCCCGGACAGGATCAGCTCCTGGCCCTCCGCGTACTCGCCGCCGTTGTAGATCAGCGGGGTGGAGGTGAGGCAGCCGTCGCGGCGGATGTTCTCGACGAGGCGGTCCCACTCCTCCTTCCGCATGAAGCGGGCGTTCACCTCAAGGGGGGTGAGGGTGCGCGGGTCGCGGCGGACGAGGCGGGGCCGGAACAGCGGGGTGGTGGTGTCGGTCGTCATCGCAGGTCCTTGCCGTGCTTGGTCTTCCACAGGGACAGGGCGTCGTCCAAGTCGTAGGCGCCGAGGGGGCCGCCGTACTGGAGCTGGTAGCGGTGGATCCCGTCGCCGGGGTCCTTGCTGCTGGCTTCGGTGCGTTTCTGGAGCTTCACGCCAGGGATGCCGCGCCCGTACTTCGCGCTGTTGGGTCGGTCGGTGAACGCGGTGGTGGCCCAGCCGTCGATGCGCTTGGAGAGGCTGCGCTGGATGAGGACCTGCGCCTCCTTCGTGGAAGCGGCCATCACGATGAGCTTGGCGAGGCGCCGGTAGCGGGTCCACGACACGGGGAAGTCCGACATGAGGTAGGCGGTGTTGGGGTCGAACTTCGGCGGCAGGTACGCGAACGCGCCGATCAGCTTGCCGTCGACGGCGACGCCGCACGCGATGAGCGGGCTGCCGGGCTTGATCGACTTGGACATGAACTGGGAGCGGATGCCCGCGAACTGGCCGCCGGTGAGGACGTGGAGGCTCATGCGGTCGCCGAGCGGCTCGTCGGGGCCGATCTTCGGCATAGGGATCGCCTCGACGGGCTGGCGGGGGCGGACGATGCGGCGGGGCCCGGCGGCGGCGTACACGTAGATCGGCAGGCCGCGGTTCGCGGTCTGGACGACGCCGGCGAGGCGGTCGCGCAGCTCGGGGCGTTCGATGTGCAGGCCGAGGACCCAGTTGGGCCGGTCCTGGACCTGCTCGATGATGCGTTCCTTGCCGTCCTCGGTGAGGTCGTCGAACGACGGCTCGGGCCAGTGGAACGCGGCGTCGATGGACGCGAACTGCGCCTGGTAATCCTTCGCGTAGAACGGGGGGAACATCACCACCGGGGCGTCGGGGGGCACCTCCTGGTCGAGGTAGTCGCGGACGTCGCCGGCGTAGAACGAGCCCAGCTTGGTTTCCAGGGCGCGGAGCTTGGTGGCGGTCTTCTCGTGCATCCGCGCCCATTGGTCGCGGGTGGCGTCCATCATCCGCCGGTAGTAGGCGCCGTCCTTACCGACGTACTGGAGGAAGCGGGTGCCCAGCATCAGCGTCGCCATGAGGTCGGCGCGGTCTTCCAGGTACGGGTGGAGCCAGCCGAGGGTGTCCTCGTACTCCTCGCGGAGGGTGAAGTTGAGCGGGTCGCCGGCGAGGTACCAGCCGAGAGCGCACGAGTACGCCTGGATGTCGTTGCCGTGGACGCGCCGCTGGTCGCCGAACCGGGCGTGGAGGACGCGTTCGATGGTGAAGTTGCCCGAGCATCCGACGTAGATGTCGTCGCCGGGCCAGGTCCCGGCGTGCTCGTAGATGATCGACCGCAGGGGCGCGGGTATCGATCCGTGGAACATGGGCCGCTCCAATGAAGTCCGTGGCGCAGGCCCGGGGTGCAACCTGCGGGTTTGGCCCATTGTGAGTGGTCTTGGGGGGTGCGAAGGGCCCCTCACCGGGGGCGTGGCGAGGGGCCCTGCATCGTGGAGCGCCGGCCAGGGCTTGCACCTGGATCGCCCGACTGGAAGTCGGGCCGTGTTACTTACTACGCACCAGCGCGGGGTGGCCGTGAAGCGATCGGCCGCTTCGGACGTTAGAGGCCGAGCCCATGGGGGATCAAGAACGAAACAATGGCCGGGTTAAGCGTGCTGCGGCGGACGCTTGCTTTACTTACGTGATCGCTGCCGTCGCAGCATCAAGGAAGCGATCCCGGTGGCCAATGTCAGGATGAACGCGCCGCTCGTTACAACCAGCAACCAGACAGGCGTACCCGCCCCGGCAGCGACCCCTAGGCCAGTGGTGCAGGTGGCACTGAAGACGGCCAAAGACCGCGGGCTGAGGGACACAATCCAAACTGGGGTTACCGGTGCCTCGGTGTCGTCACGGGCCTCGGCTGCGGCTTTGGCCGCGGCCATGATCTTGGTGGTGGCCCGCGCGCCGCGCAAGGACAGCCCGATGGCGAACTTCATGCCGTCGATCCAGCGCAGCAGTCTCCCGCGCTTTGGCCCCTTGAGCATCGGCCACAGCTCCGCTCGCCACGACTGGTACAGCTCGGAGCGGTAGGCCTTGGGCACCTGGATGCGGGCGAGCTGGAGCACGACGAACGGGATGCGCAGCGGCACCTTACGCAGGAGCGCCATCGTCGTCTCGTAGATGACCGCGGCGACGATCGCGCAGATCATCGCGACCGTCCACCCGTTGACGTCGTGGCCGATGAAGGTGCCGCCGTGGACTTCGACGCCGGGCGCGGCGGCCGCGGGCAGGAGGGAAATGGTCACCGGGCTCACCGCCCCATCAGGGCGGAGGCGAGCGCACCGTTGACGACTACGAGGAAGCTGCCAGCGATGCAGCCCGGGGTCACGCGCCAGGTGGGCTGCCAGCCGGGGCGCCAGGCGGGCGACTTCGCCGGGGGGCGGACGGCGTTGCTGTAGTCGACGAGCGCGGCGTGTGCCGCGACGGCGCCCTTGCCGGTCATCTGGAAGTAGCGGCGGGCGGGCCGCCGTTCGGCCTTGGCGACCTCGGGATCCTCGGACTCCTGCGTGATCCAGTCTTCCGCCTCCATGCGGGCGAGCGCCGGGTACAGGGAGCCGCTGCCGATGCCGGCGGCCTTCATGATCTCCGTGGCGAACAACTTCGCTTCGGGATCTTCTAGGAACGTCTGGATGATCCGCACCATCGCGGGTGTCAGATGCTTTTGGTCCATACAGCGAGGCTACACCTTCTTTCTGTCCGATAGAAGCAGTCCTATCGGACCGAAAGGAGCGCAGCCCAGTGGCCGTTTCGGGCTGGGAGCAGGGAGGGTCGGGGCCACCTCAGCCTTGCCAGCAGGCGACGGCCGCGACGCGCGGGGACCGTTCGGCCTCCGCGATGATCTCCGCCATGGACAGGTCCTTGCGGAAGCGGTGCCCGATCTTCTGCTCGATGCCGGCGAGGCGGGCGGCGGGCTCCGGGTTGAGCTGCGCGGACAGGACGAGCGCCGGCCGGGACGCGAGGACGCAGAACATGCACGACAGGCGGGGCATCCCGGCGAGGTAGGCGGGGTGCTTGCGCCGCCCGGAGGTCTCGACGGCCATCCACACGTCCAGCTCCGACCAGGCGTGCACCGGGTACCAGACGTCGACGTGCCGCAGGGTGTTCGAGGCGCCCCAGCCGGGGCCCACGCCCTTCGGTACCGGCTGCTTGCGCGCCTTGTACTTCTCGGCCTTGGCCCGCTTGGGCACGCACGTCTCGCAGGGGCAGGTCCAGGCGCCTTCGTGGGAGAACGCGAGGAGCTTGCGGCGGGCCGGTGACTCCTCGGCGCGCAGGCCCATGACGTTGAGGATGCGGACGCGGCCGGTGTGCCCGGCGTCGAGGGCTTCCTGGACGAGGCGGGTCATCAGGGTGCGGACGGGGCCTCGCTTGAAGTCGGAGGTGCACCACCGGTTGTCGGCGTCGGGGAACATGCCGCGTTCCTCGATCCGGTCGATGAGGTCGCCGCCCTTCCTCGCGACGACCTCGAACCGCAGGCCGTACGCGGCGGCGTGCTCGGCGGCCAGCTCGCGGGTGCCTTCCCACTCGGCGGAGCCCAAGTCAGCGTGGACGCACACGATGCGGTCGGCGACGCCGGCCGCGCGGGCGTGCTGCACGAGTTCGTGCAGCATCGCGATGGAGTCCTTGCCGCCCGACAGGTTCGCAATGATCCACGTGTACGACGCCAGGTCGGGGACCTCGGTGCCGAAGCCGGGCAGGTCGAACGCCAGTTGAGCGGTGGGCATCGCGGACCTTCCTGGGGGTGGTGGGGTGGTGGAAGCCGGCCGGTTGAGGGCTTGGACGCCGCATGGACGTCCGGGGAGCTTCCGCGTGGAGTGGGGTGAAGCAGAGGGGGGTGAGGTGCTTAGATCGGCAGTGAGGGCCGGGGAGCGCTGCCTGCTCCCCGGCCCTCGCCTGTGCTGTTACGCGCGGGTGGCGGAGTGGCCGCGCGGCGACTCCTCGACCGGGGCGGGCGGCCAGGCGCCCATCTCCTTCAAGTGGTCGTGGACGGTGACGCCCCGGTGGGGGGTCCAGCCGCACGCGCAGTACGGAGCGATCCCGACCATGGGCGGGACGACCGGCCGGTGGTCACCGTTGCACGTGGCGCAGTCGTGGTCGGGGTCCTCCATCGGGTGCGTGGCCAGGTCCCGGCCGCTCGGCCGCGCGTGCGCGTGGGCCGCCTGGTCCTCCTGGTCCTCCGGGGCGGTCTCGGGCGCGGCGAGGACGTGGATGGCGGAGGCGGTGCCGCCCGGGCGGGGGCCGGAGCAGATGTACTCGCCCCACTCGTCGTTCACGCGCTTCCCGGTCCTGTCCCAGATGAGCAGCCGCTGGCACTGGGCGCAGGGCCCGGCGTCCTCCCCCGGTGTACCGGTCGGCCGGTCGGCCGGGGCGGGAGCCGGGGTCTCGCGGTCGGGGTTGTCGGGCAGGTCGACGCGGAGCGTGCCGATCAGGTCGGGGACCTCCTTCCAGTCGGCGGCGAGCAGGCCGGCCGTGCCCCGGTTGAAGTGGAGCATGTCCAGCAGGACGTCGCGGACGCGGGCGCGAGCACTCTCGCTGAGCCTGTCGCGGGTGGCGTCGTTGAACTTCCACAGCTGCGTATCGCCGTCGTGGATCGCGGTCGGGGTGCCGCCGTTGATGCTGAGGGCGGTCGCGGTGGGCAGCTCGTCCCAGATGACGTGGGCGATGAGCAGCAGGCCGCGGTCGAGGACCTCGCGGCGGGCCTTGGCCGCGTCGCGGTAGGCGTCCTCGAAGTACTCGCTGTAGAAGCCGGTGTCCGGCATGGGTGGGTTCCTTCTCTCGGTGGGCGGGGCTAGTTGGCGGGCAGGTCGGTGCACGGCCAGAACGCGGTCAGCGTGTCGGTGATGTAGGCGAGGGCGTCCGGCTCGTTCTCGAAGCAGGCGTCCGCGTCCTCGAGGCCGTGCGCGCACCGCGCGTGGAGGACGCCGGTGCTGATGGTCTGGAGCGTGACCGGCTGGTCGGCGGTGATGACGAACGTGGCGCCGCTGCCTTCGATGTCGTGGCAGTGGTAGCGGGCGGGGGTGTCGTCGTCAGCGGGCACGACCTGGTGGAGGACGGCCGCGCCGCGGCCGGTGAGGACCAGGGTCGTGGCGGAGGTGACCTCGACCGCGTACGGCGGGGCGGGCTCCAGTCCGGCCGCGGCGCGCTTGGCGGCAACCTGGGCGGCTTCGCGGCGTCGCCGGCGGGCGATCTCCAGGAACGCGAGGCCGATCGTCTCGCGGCGGCTGGGGCCGGTGGCGTAGACGCGGCGCTCGCCTTCGGTGGCGCGGGCCTCCCAGGTGTCGGGCTCGTCGGGCTTGAGGTAGACCGCCAGTTCCTGGTTGGGGCCGTGCAGGTGGGCGGGGAGGTCGTCGGGGTAGCTGCCGGGCACGGTGAACAGGTAGCCGAGCAGGCCGAAGGGGGGCGGGAAGCGGCCAGCGCCGTAGATCACGAGGTGCACGTCGGGCAGGTCGGTGGTCAACGGGGTCTCCGATCGGGAGGGGTGGGGCCGGGGGCGCTGCCTGCCCCCGGCCGTAGGGGCGGGGGTCAGGCGGCCAGCGCGGCCAGGTGGGCGACCGCGTGAGCCAGGGAGTAGGCGCCGGTCACGGTGACGCCGGTGGGGGTGCCGACCAGGTCGGTCTGCTCGGCGGGCACGATGAGGTGCTTCTCCCCTAGCCCGAGGGCGGCCGCCACGGGCTGTTCGATGTCGCGCACGGTGCGGACTGTCCCGTCGAGGCCGAGTTCACCGATCAGCACCACGCGCTGGGTGATGTCGGCGGGGAGCAGCCCGACCGCTTCGAGGGCGACGGCCGCCGTGGCGAGGTCGGCGGCGGGCCCGCCCGAGCGGATGACCAGCCAGTCCGCGGTGATGTCGAGCGACCCGGTCGGCAGGGTGTAGCCGCTGTTGATGATGGCGGCGCGGATGCGGTCGCGGGTCTCGCGCGCGTAGGTGTCCCTGGTGCCGGTGATGTCGATGCGCGGGGTGGCCGCGGGCGCGAAGATCCCGCTGATCACGCGGAGGCCTTCGGGGGTGGGGAACCGGGTGTGGGCCACCTTCCGCTGGCCGGTCCCGTTGGCCGGGGCGGGAGCTCCGGGCAGGCGGACCAGGCGGTAGGGCAGGCCCTGGGGGGCGATCGGCCAGCGGGCGGCGCCGGCCATGCCGCCGAACGGCATGACGTCGGCGAGGATGCCGTCGACCTCGTCGGCGACCTCGTCGGGCAGGCCCTGACCCGCGCTGGTCGGGGCGTGCCAGATGGGGAGGCCTTCGGCGTCCTGGACCTCGTGCAGGTCCCGGCACTTGGCGTTGATGACGAGCGTCGCGGCCTGCGGCAGGTGGCCGCGGACCAGGTGGCCGATGTACGCGGTGGCCTTCGCGTACAGGTCGAGGCGGGCGGCGGCCGCCGCGTCGTAGGCGGCCGCGTATGCCGTGCCGGGGTCGGTGGTGGTCACAGCGGTTGTCCTTCCGTTCGAGGGGGTCCAGGCGGTTCCTGGGCGGGCGGCACGTGCCAGGTGTTCGTGCCGCCTGCGCAGGGGCCGGGGGCGCTGCCTGCCCCCGGCCCGGCGCGGGGGTGGTCAGGACGCGGCGCGGTCGAACGTCTGGAGCAGGCGCACGGTCTCGGCGATGGTGGCCACGCAGTAGACGCTGACCTCGGGCACGTCGAATTCGTGCATGTTGGCTTCGGGCACGATCACGGTGGTGCAGCCGCTGGCGATGGCGGCGCGGGCGGCCGCGTTGATGTCGGCCACCAGCCGCACCCTGCCGCCCAGGCCCAGCCCGCCGACGAACGCGACCTCGTCCAGGGCGGCCGGGCGGTAGTGCCCGGCCGCGCCGAGGATGGCGCAGGCGATCGCGAGGTCATGCGAGGCGTCCAGCGGGCGGCCGGTGACGGTCTCGACGGTCACCGTAAGGCGGCCGGTGGGCCACGGGCAGCCGCCGTTGGTGATCGCGGCGCGGACGCGGTCCCTGGTCTCGCGGTCGTGGGCGACGCCGGTGAGGGCGAATGAGCCGAGGCCGGGGCTGACCGTCGCGTGGATCACGGCGGCGGCGTCGGAGGCGGCTCGCACCTGCGCGCGGCCGATGCGGGTGTCGGCGGGCCAGGCGACGCCGAGGCCGCGGTGGTCGGCGTCGACGACCACGCCCGTGCGGTACAGGGCGTCGCCCACCACGTAGTCCGGGGTGACGATGTCGTCGAGGACGTCGCCCGGGCGCGCATCGAGGACGGCGTACCGCAGGTTGAACGGGTTGCCGTCCTCGATGAGCGTGCCGGTGTCGATGACGCCGTTCCGGGCCGGGCGGGGGGCGCGGGGCCCGATGGCGTCGGCGGTCTTGGCGCACTCGGTGCAGTAGGCGACCGTGCCGCCCCATCCGTCGGTGCTGGGCCAGGTGTTGCCGCAGCTCGTGCAGCGCTTCGTGAGGGGGGTCGTGGTGGTCATCGGGTTCCTCTCGGTTCGTGCGTGGGTGGTTGAGGGGGGTTGGGGCCGGGGGCGCTGCCTGCCCCCGGCCCCGGGGTGGGTCAGGCCGGGCGGTGGGCCCGGATGACCCGCATGTGGTAGCGGCGGCTGATCTCGTTCACCGCGATCAGGCGGACCTGGGCCTTGACCGGGTCCATCTCGCCGGCCTCCAGGGCGCGGATGATCGGGACGGTGTTGTCGTGGACGCAGATGGCGCCCGTGCGGGTGCCGTGGTTGCCGCTGTTGAAGAGGGCGCGCAGGGGGCTGATCTGCTCGCGCAGGTAGGCGGCCAGTTCCTTGGCGGTCAGGGTGGTGGGGGTGATCTTGCGGACCGGCATGGCGCACTCCTGGGTGGTAGTTGGTGTTTTGAACTACTTCCATCCTTCCCTAGTTGGCTTTGGCTAGCCAGTTTTACCAAGCAGATTACGTAAAGAATCTCAAAAGAGATCGCGGCTGTCAGGCGGCGACCAGCTCGCCATGGATGACCGCCCGCAGCCGGGACGCGATCCACGTTCCGACCGCCGGGCTCACCGCGTTACCGAACCCGTCCACCTGGTTCCGCGCGCTCCCCCACACCTTGAACGTCCCCTTGCGGCCAGCGAAGTCGACGTCGAAGCCGCAGCCGACGCCGACCTCGCTGGGCTTCATCATCCGGAAGAAGCACTCCTCCAGCGGCAGGTCGGCCAGCGACGCCTGCCACTGGGCGACGAGCAGCCCGGTCGTGTCCCGCGTGGTGAGCGTGCCCAGCGGGTCGGTCACCGGGTGCGGCGCGGTCTCGTCGCCCTTCGGCCCGTTCTGCTTGAACCAACCGGCGCTCAGCAGGCCCGGGATCTGGTCGGAGGTGACCGTGGGCATCGCCTCGGCGTGCACCGTGGGCAGCGTGTTCTTCCGGAACGGGACGATCCCGGATGACACCACGGCGAGCGTCTCCGAACCGACCTGCGTGGGCAGCGGGATGTGCGCGCCCCGGGGGCCGCCCTGGTAGTTGTCGACCGCGAGGAACACCGCCTTCTCGTGCGTTGCGGTGACCGTGTCCATCGGGCTGAGGATGTGCTGGCCGTCGCCGTTGTGCCGGTGCGCGGCGATGATCTGACCGGCCATGAGGAGCGCGGTCTCCTGCTGGCTGGTCTGCGTGGACATCGGCTGCCACGGGTGCCGCTCGATGCCGTGCACCGACTTCGCGGGCATCAGGACCGCCGGGTACTGGGCGAAGCGCTGGCGGCAGCGTTCGGCGCGGGCGAGCGTCGTCTCGGCGAGCGGGACGTCCCGGTCGCCGATCTTGGTTCCCAGGTCGGACAGGTCGAGGGCGACCAGCGAGGGCGTCATCGGCGGGACGACCTCGCGGCGGCAGCTCGGGCAACGGTAGTTGTACTGCTTGCCGTAGCAGACCGACCCCGAGGCGGGCACGCCCGTCTTCCACGACCAGACCGCTTCCACGGTCTTGTCGCAGTGCTGGCAGAACGACGCCGGCCGGTGGTCGAGGTCGGGGGTGGGCAGCGACTCGTCCCAGAACGCGATGTAGAGCCGGTCGCGGCTCTGGGGGACGCCGAAGAACTGCGAGTTCAGGTACAGCACCCGGTAGCGGTAGCCCAGCTTCTCGAACTCGTGGAGCCACCACCGGTAGGTGCTGCCGTCGCCGATCTTGGGGCGGCCGAGGATCGCCGGCCCCCACGACTGGAGGCCGGTCGTGCACTCGACGAGGATCAGCCGCGGGTGGTGCCGCCCGGCGTACTGCAGAACGCACGTCGCGGTCGCGCGGTCCCGTTCGGAGCGCGTCACCCGCGCCTCGAACTCCGGGTCTTCCAGCTCGAACAGCCCGAGGCCCTGCTCGTACGCCCTCTGCGTGTTCGCCTGGGAGTGGTTGACGCAGTTGTGGACCAGGACGCCGTCGACCACGTACGTGTGGTCCTCCTCGACGGTCATGTTGTAGACCGTGACCGTCTCGCCCGGGGCGATGGCGCCGCTGGCCTTGCCCCACCGGAAGCCGTCCGCATCACGGTGCTTGGGCTTCCGCTGCTGGGTCAGGTGCGCGGTGACCGTCCAGCGGGGGCTCTGTCGCACCGTGCGGCCTTCGATGACCGCCGTGGCCTTCGGCCGCTGGTAGTGGACCGTGGCGTAGTAGCCCAGCGAGGTCAGCAGGAGACGCACGCCGACGGTGAGCTGCTTGGACACCGACATCGACTGGACGCGCAGGCCGTCCCGGCTGATGTGCCCGTCGGCGGACAGGTAGCCATCCAGGAAGGAACGGCGGATCTCTTCGGGCGCGAACAGCAGCCAGGTCGGCAGCTTCTTGCCTGCGGCGCCGTGGCCGAAGTGGTCGGCCAGGAAGGCGGCGAGGCCCACCCGGTTGACGTGGAAGGTGTCGGTCGTGCGCTGCCGGGTGCGGTTCCACGGGAGGCCGGTCCGTGCCGCGAGTTCCTCGGCGAGTGCGTCGCTCTCGTCGTGGCTGGCGCAGATCGTCACGCGGGACCACACGTTGCCCCGCTCGGGTCGGCGGGCGAGCCACCCGTCGCCGACCCACCGGCCGAGCACCCACGCGACGTCGGCGGTGACCGTGCCGAGCCCGTCGACCACGGGCAGGGCGTCGGTCTCGCCGGTGAGGATCGGGGTGCCGACCCACTCGCCGGCCAGGGAGTCGGCCCGCACCTCACGCGGTGCGCCGAGGACGAGGAGTGCGCGCCTGTTCGCGTTCGCCTGGCTGCACTTCCGGGAGCAGAACAGGCGGGCCGTGCTGGTGTTCCTGAACTGCGGGGCCGGGCCGCCGCATTCGAGGCAGCGTGCGCCGTCGAGCGGCTGGTACCTACGGCGAGGCTGGACGGCGCGCGTGGCCGTAGCCGCCATGAACGGGTGGTCCGGGGTGCAGGTGATCGCGGTGGTCGCGTTGACGGTAACCGTGGGCCGGTCAACCGCCGAGGTGTGCGTGACCGGGCGCCAGCGCGACCGGTGCGTCCACACCTCTTCGCCGACCTTCACGTCCTCGATCGGGATGAGCCCGCGCCGGGTGAGCACGAGCGCCCCGGCGGCGAAGCAGGAGACACCGGCGGCGAGCAGGTCGGCCGGGGGCAGGTCCCGCGCGGAGTGGTAGTCGGAGGCGTCCGGGTCGACCAGGTCGGCGATCCAGTGCTCGGCGGTCGGGTGGTTCGTCTCGTGGACCCGCACTTTGTACTCGTTGTGGTTCGCCGCCATGATCGTGTCGAATCCGGCGTCCTCGATGCCCTTGGTGAGCCCGCCGAAGCCGCTGAACAGGTCGCACGCGGTCAGGGAGTCGTGGCGGAAGACGCGCCGTCTCCTTGCCGGCCGGTGGGCAGCGATCCGGAACTTCTTCCTCTTCACAGAGGCCATGCGGTCACTCCTTGTTGGGATGGCGAGCGCCGCCCCGGTCGGGGCGGCGCTTGTAGGTCGGGCAGGGGGGCGGTCAGCGCATGCGTCGGGCGTGGATCAGCTCGGCGGCCGTCCGCAGCGAGCTGAGGCCGGCGGTGATGCCCTCGGCCGGGTGGTTGATGACGCACTCCTTGCCGTCGATGCGGCTGACGGTCCAGGGCAGCAGGTCGTTCGTTGCGCGGTCGACAACGTCGAACCACTCGACCCGGCCGAAGTAGGCGGGGGTTCCGTACACCTCGGGCCTGGTCGGGGACTCGGTGCGATTCGGGGTGAGCATCACGTTCATGGGGGCCTTCCTGGGGGGCGTGTTCGGGGCGATGGAGGGAGGGGGCGGCCGACGGGCCGCCCCCGGTCGGGTCAGGACTTGCGGCGGTTGACGACGGAGAGGGTCACGCCCTTGGCGGCGAGGGCGCGGCAGATGTTTCCGCGCACCCAGCCGCCGCGGTCCTCGCTCCCGAACTCGGCGAGGAACTGGAGCCGCTTGGGGTTGTCGGCGTAGATGCTGAACTCGTCTGCGAGTGCGTAGGCGAGCGTCCGGCTGTCCCAGCCGCTGTGGAACAACTCGTCGGACGCCTCGGTGTCGGGGAGGTCGAGGTACTCGGCGATCAGGGTCTGTGCAGGCGCCTGGCTCACGGTCTGCTCCTTGGTGGGCGATTGGTGCGTGTTGAACTACTTTCATCCTTCCTGAATACAATTTGCCTAGCCAGTTAGGAATAACTGGATAGAGTAAAGTGACTACAAAGAAATCGCAGGTCAGCGGCTTCTCAGGCGGAACATGCGATGACCGTCGTCGGCGAGTTCGAAGCCTCGCCGGCCGTACCAGGCGAGCAGGTCGTCGCTGTGCAGGCCGACCTTCCGCTGGGGCTCGCCGAAGTCGGGCACGAACGGGCAGCAGTGCAGGCCGATGCTCTGGTGCCCGAACCGGGCGATCACATCGTCCAGGAGGCGGCCGCCGATGCCCCGGCCCCGCCATTCGGGCCGGACGGCGATCTCCTCCAGCCACACGTACGTGTGGAGCTGGACGGCCACCGCGTAGCCGTGAGGAGCGCGCTCCGGGCCGATCTGGAAGTGGTACTCGTGCCCCTGGTGGACGTAGGTGACGCGGACGCCGGACTCGGCGGCGCTCGAGGGGGCTCGGGACATGGCGTGCTCCTTCCTGGGTGAGGGGTGTCAGGCGGACGCGGGCCGGAACGGGATCTGCGGCATGAGGTCGTCGTCGAGGGCGTACCAGCACCAGGCGTGCCCGCCGACCGCGTACCGGCCGTCGGTGTTCGGGTGGAGGACCTCGACGGCCTGTGTGCGGTGCTCGCCGCCGAGGCGCATCCAGGAGACGACGACCACCACGGTGTGCCGGGCGCCGTCGACGGTGCCGGTGAGGACGTGCACGGTGTCGGTGGAGCCGTGGCCGTAGCGGCGGGCCTCGCGGCGGGTGTCGGCCGCGATCCGGCGGACGGTGGGCAGGTCGAACCACGGCCGGACGTGTCCGCCGCGCTGGTCGGCGGGGTCCAGCAGAGCCGGGTAGCGGTCGCGGTCGTTCGCGCACACCAGCGCCTCGACCATCTGCACCTCGCCGGCCGCCTCGGCAGGGGCGGGCTCGATGGTGAGTGCGGCCGCGCGGGCGAGGTCGAGCGCGAAGGCCCGCCTCCGGTCACGGTCGGGCAGCTCATCGCACAGCGGCCACCAGATGTCCCAGTTGGACTCGTCCAGGTACGCGGTCCAGCCGCTCAGGTCGTGCAGGGCGTTCCCGGCGTCGGTCTGGCCGACCGCTTCGGTGAACGTGCGCTCCTCGCCGGCCTGTGTCCAGTACCGGCCGGTCGGGAACAGGGAGCCGTCCTCGCCTTCGACCAGCTCAAGGCGGGCCGCGCCGAACGGGGCGTCCGACTCGTGGCCGGTGAGGATGTCGCGGACCCCCGCGGCGGTGACGACGGCCATGGTCCGGCCGAGGTGTTCGGTGGCCCGGCGGGCGTCGTTCAGGGCCTTGTCGACGGCCGCGCCGAGGGCCTGGCTGGTGGGGAGGTGGTAGGTGGGCCCGGTGGGGCGCTGGATGGCCATGAGGCGTCCTCGTTTCGTCGGGGTGGAGGTCAGTGGGTGCGGGCGGCCGGAAAGGTGATCCGGTACAGGCGATCGGTGTCCGGGTCGGGGACGTGCTGCCACCCGGCGGCAAGGGGGCCGAGGGGGCTCGCGGTGTCGAGGGCCTGGCGCAGGATCTCGTCGGCCGTGCCGAGCGTCTCCGTATCGAACGGGCCGGTGTCGTCGGCCAGGTCGAGTTCGCGGTCCCCGGCGTACACCGCGCAGATGCGGGCGAGGTCGGCGAGGTCGACGAGCGCGGACGTCGCCTCGGGGACGAGCGTGCGCAGGGCGGCGAGGGCGCGGGCGGCAGCGACCGCGAGGGGCTCGGTGGGCTGCTTGTCGCGGGTCAGGCCGCACAGGCACTCGGTCTCGTGCCAGTCCGGGCTGTAGCCGCACACGCAGTCCCAGGTGACCACGCACCACGGCCACTCCCAGCCGCCTATGGGGTAGCGGCCGTCGTCGGCAGGGTTGATGACGTCGACCGCGCTGGAGCCCTCGTCGTGCACCCACTGCCAGCGGATGCAGATGACGGCCGCGCGGGCAGCGGCGCCTCGGCCGCCGCGCGGCTTGTTCTGCGTCTTGCGGGCCGCCCGGCGGGTCTCACGGTTCACCGGGACCGGGGTAACGGTCGGGACCTTGCCGCGCCAGCGGACGCGAACGGCGACCGCGCGCGGGGCCCGGTCGCCGTCCTCGTTGACCACGTACGTCTCGCCCGTGTCGAAGACGTGGACCGTGTCTGCGCCGCCCGCGTGGCCGTCGATGACGTGGATGGTGTCCACGCAGCTGTACCCGTAGTCGTCGGCCATGCTCAGCGTCCCCGCCGAGACTTGGCGGGCGGCGTCGAGGGTGAAGCGGGGGCACCGGCCGGTGTCGGTGGCGATGCAGTCGTAGGGGCCGATGATGCTGTCCAGGGTGACGCGCGTTGCGACCTCGTCGTACATGGCGTGTGCTCCGTTCGGATGTGAGCCCGGCCGGGACCCGTGGGGGTCCCGGCCGGTGGACTGTGCAGGTCAGGCGGTCAGTTGTTGCTGAGCGGGTTGATGGCGGTCGTGTGGTCGTGCCCGGTCTGGGCGCGGTCGTGGGCCATGCCCCCCGGGCAGGTGGCGAGGTGTCCGGCCCAGCCCTTCGCGGGGCCGTCGGGTATCACCCGGTACACGAAGCAGCGCTGGTTGCAGAACTTGCAGTAGGCGCCGGCCACGGCGGTCTCCTTTCGGGTCAGAACAGGCGGGGCGGGGTGGTGGGCGGGAGGGCGCCGAGTTCGGGGACTTCCTCGCCGGTGTTCTCCAGGTACCAGGCGGCGAACATCGTGCGGTGGCACCAGTTCTCCGGCTTGTTCAGCCGGTCGAAGCAGAGCAGGACCAGGCGGTCGGCGCCGGCGCGGGCGGCGAGGCCGGCCAGCTCCGTGTAGATCCGGTCGATGCCCTGGCCGTTGAGGAGCCGCCGGTAGTGGAACTCGTACGCGTCGCGCGGCAGGTTCTGCGCGAGCAGCTGCCGGGTCGGCGTGATGAGGCGTGCGTGCCCGGCGAGCTGGTAGCCGAGGGCGAAGCGCGGTGCGCCGGCCGTCGTGCGGATCGGTGCACCCATGCCTGGCGTGAACTCCTGGTAGGTGCAGGTGGCGAGTTGCATTCGGTCCCTTTCGGGGTGGTGATTGGTACTGCCTTCATTCTTCCCTACTCGGCTAAAGCTAGCCAGCTTATCCGAGCCGACTAGGTAAAGAAGGTTCAAAGATGTGGCGGGTCAGGTGGCGGCGAACAGGTCGAGCTGGCGGGGCTGGCGCTGGTGCCATCCGTGGGTGGGCAGCGGCCCGCCGGCCGCCGCGTCGAGGACCAGGAGTACGGTGCGCACGCTCGTCCCCGAGGGCGCGAACGCGTCGTCGGGCAGCGGCGCCCAGGTGCCCTCCGCGAGGGAGACCAGCTCGCGGAACTCGGTGGTCGCGCGGTCGCTGTGCCACATCACCGACTCGGGCAGGACCGCGACGAGCGTCCCGCCGTCGTCGAGGAACCCGAGCGCGTGCCGGACGTGCTGCACGGCCGCCGAGAACGGCGGGTTCATCAGCACCCTGTGGTAGCCGTGCGGGCAGTCGAGCGGGTCGAGGTCGAGGAAGTCGGCGTGCACCACGCGGCGCGCGGCGCCCTGTCCGTTGAGGACGCGGATGCGGCGCTCGTCGATCTCCACGCAGTCGACGACGCCGCCGCTCTCGGCCGCCGGCCCGGCGATCGAGCCGGTCCCCGCCGAGGGCTCCAGCACGCTCATGCCGTCGCGGACACCCGCGTGGGCGAGCATCTGGTCGACGACGCTCTCCGGGGTCGGGTACCAGCCCTGCTCGAAGCGGCTCGGGAACTCGCGGGTCGCCAGGCACGCGCGCATGAACGCCTCGACCGGGAACGGGAAGACGTGCGCGCGGACCTTCTTGCGGCCGTCCCACCGGCCGCCGATCTCGGTGAGCACCTTGGCCACCTGCTCGTACAGGGGCCGGTCCAGCTCGAACGGGATCTGCACGCGGTCGCCGGCGATGACGGTGCGGGGGTCGGCGAGGACGTCGTGGACGCCGCTTGGGATCTCCATTGCGGTCCTTCCTGAGGGAGTTGGGGTGGGGCTGCCTGAACGGGGCTGAGACGGGCGTGTGGTGGCCCGCTGTGGGCCGCTGTGACCGCCTCGGAGCCCCGTTCAGGGGTTGGGGGGTTCTGGCCCCCCTGAACGGGGCTTAGGTCAGTAGAGGCGGCCGGTGATGTCGGCGACGGCGCGGGCGACGGTGTCGAGGTCGTCGGCCGGGGTGACCGGCAGCGGGAGGGCGTCGCCGAGCCGGTCGTTGCGGACGAACAGCTCGCCGGTGCCGTTCACGCCGATCGTGAACGGCGTGTTGTCCCACGCCCACAGGTGGCCGGTCGTGCCCCACGGGCCGGACGCGGCCCGCCACTGGTCTCCGACGTGGTCCAGGGCGGCCCGGGCGACGTCGGCCAGGGTGAACGCGGGGGCGGTCTGCTCGTGGTAGCTGACGGGCTTCTGCATGGCTGGTGCTCCTTGGCTGATGGAAGGGGGGCGCCCCGCCCGCTGCCTGGGCGGGGCGCCGGTGAACTCGGGGGTCAGGCCGCGGCCTCGGCCAGGGCCTCGGCGGGGACGTCGGCGGGGGCCTCGGCGTCCGGGTTGACGGTCAGTCCGGAGGCGCGGACCTCGGCGACCATCTCCGCCCGGCGCAGGTTCGCCATGGCCTTGGTCGCGATGTCCTGGAGGTGCTTGATCCGCAGCCGGTGGCCGCCGATGCCGCCGGGCGTCCCGGCGAGCAGCAGGGCCAGCTCCTCCGGGTCGGTCGCGGCGAGCAGGGAGAGGATCTCCCCGGCCTGGCCCAGCTTGTCGATCTTGCCGGTGAGCTTCGCGCGGTCGGCGCTGATCCGCTCGCGCTCCTCCTCGGGCAGGTCGAGGGAGCCCGGCAGGGCGCCCTGCCCGCTGTCCTTGCGGGCGGCCGCGGCCTCGTCGGACAGGACGAAGAACGAGCCTTGCTCCTCCTGGCGCTTCTCCTCCGCGTGGAGTTCCTGCGCGAAGATCTGCGCGTCCCGGGCCGACTTGAAGTCGCCCCGGACGTACCGGGCGAGGAACCGCACCTGGTTGGCGTTGGAGAGCTTGCCGACGTACCAGGCGGTGCCGACGGGCAGCTGGCCCTTGGAGAGGGCCTCGCGCGCCTCCGGGCAGAGGGCGAGCAGGTCGATGCGCCACTGGACGTACGGGGCGCTCTTGCCGACCAGCTCGGCGATCTCGTCGATCTCGTAGCCGTTCTCGGCGAGCTTGTGGAACGCCTTGGCCTCCTCGACCGGGGTCATGTCGGCGCGGCCGACGTTCTCGGCGACGGCCATGGCGAACGTGTGGCGGCTCTCCCCGACGCCGTGCATGACGACGGCCTTCATCGTGTCGAGGCCGGCCATCTGGGCGGCCCGCCAGCGGCGCTCGCCCATGATCAGCGTGTACCGCTTGGTGTCCTCGATGTACCGGACGGTGACCGGCTGGAGCTGGCCGAGCTTGGCCATGGACGCGGCCAGCTCCTTGAGCGAGGTCTCGTCGAAGTGCTCGCGGGGCTGGCCCGGGTCGCGGTCGATCTTCGAGGTCGGGATGGTGCGGAGCTGGGTCCGCGTCCCGTCGCCGGCCGCCTTGGGCGCCGGGGTCTTCTTCGCGGGGGCCGCCTTGGGGGCCGGGGCCTTCCGGGCGGCCGCCTTCCGGGGCGCCGCCGGCTTGCGCGCGGGCGTCTTCTTCGCCTCGGGCGCGGTCTCGGTGGTGGTGGCCTCGGCGGTGGTGGCGGTCATGGCGTGTCCCTTCGCTGGCTGGTTGGGGTGGTTTTGAACTACTTTCATCCTGCCCGAATTGGCTTTGCCTAGCCAGTTTTAACAAGCTGATTCGGTAAAGGAACTTCTAAGAAAACCGCAGGTCAGAGGCGGTCCCCCTGCCCCGCGACGGCCGCCCAGTGGCCGATCTCGTCGGTCAGCCGCGCGTGGTCCGCGTCGAGCTGCGCCAGAGCCTCCGCAAGGACCTCGGGCGCGACGGCCACACTCGTGCCGCCGACCTGCACAGCCGCGCACACGATCGCTTCCTGCTGCCGCTCGACCAGCCGCCGGTCGGCCTCCAGCCGCCCGCTCCGCTCCCGCGCGCGGGCCCGCATCGTGGTGTCCTGCATCGCCGTCTCCTCGCTCTCCGTGGGGTCCGACCAGGCCGCCGGGGCGCTCGAGGGCGCCCGGGCGCCGGGTCAGGCGGCCGGGGCTCCGACCGGCCCTGCCTCGACGTCGAAGCCGAGCGCGGTGAACCAGGCGGTCAGGGCGTCGACGACGTCGCCGCCGTTCCAGTCCTCGCCGCTGGCGATGGTCGTCTTGATCCCGTCGAACAGGTCGACGATGGCCTGCCCGGCGTCGGTGGTGATGTCGAAGTTCAGCGCATGCGCCATGGTGGGTTCCTTCCTTCGTGCGGGGTCCGGCCCGGGCGGGCGCCGGGCCGGTGGGGGCGGCCCGGGCGGGTCAGGCGGCGAGGACCGCGTCGCCGGCCGGGGTGAGGCTGACCGGCTGGCCCTCGTAGAGCGAGCGGGAGTTGTCGCGCACGGCCAGGCCCTCGTCGATGGCCCACTCGACCATGTCCTTGCGGGGCTTCTCGCCGCGCTCGGTGGACACGCGGGTCTGGCCGACGCGCAGCTCCTGGAGCTTCACGCCGTTGTCGCGGATGGCCTCCAGGGTGCGCCGCTGAGCGGGGGTCACCTTCCGGGCGGGCGCGGGCGCCGGGTCGGGCTCGGGCTCGGGCTCGCCGGCCGGGGCGGGCTGCGCGGCTGCCGCCCGCGCGGCTTCCACGAGGCCCTGGGTGTCGGTCAGGAAGTGCTGGGCGGCCTCCAGGTGGAAGCGCTCGTTCTCGTTGTGGATCTGGCACGTGCTGGAGGACATGCCGCGGGTGAGCAGCCGGTGCGTGAGGCGCTTGCGCATGTCGTCCAGGGCCTCGACCAGGCCGGCCTTCTCGGCGATCTCCAGGACGCCCAGGTACGGGCTGGCGTTCGCCGCCTTCTGCATCGCGTCGCGGACCAGGCTGCTGTCCACGGCCCGGGTGGGGTCGGTCAGCGCTTCGGCCAGCCGGGCGCGGGCGGCCACGTCCATGCGGAGCCGGTGGTCGGCGAGGCCGTCGAAGATGTCTGCGAGGTCAAAGGTGGCGGTCATGTCGCTCTCCCATGCTGGCCGGGTTGGTGTGTTTTGAACTACTTTCATCCTGCCCGAATCGGTTTGCTATATCCAGTTTTAACAAGCCGATTCGGTAAAGGATCTTCTAAGAAAACCGCAGGTCAGGCCGCGATGGCGCCCTGCTCGGGGGCCTCGGCCGGGCGGCGCTGGCCGTCCCGGCGGGCCTGCTGGGCGGCGAACAGGGCGGCCTCGCGCGGGGCGTGGCAGGAGGGGCACAGCTCCTCGAAGCGCGGCTGGCCCGGCTGCCGCCGCCGGCCGTGGTCGAGGAGGCGGGTCCGCTCGTGCCGGGGGGCGTGGCACTCGGTGTCGGTGCAGGCGGCCGTGCGGGGCTCCTGGTAGCCGATGCCCCGGTGGTAGTGCGCCCGCCAGGCCTCGAAGCTCTCAGGGGCGAAGTACCCGTCGGTGTCGGCCAGGCCGTCGGAGACGTAGCGCCCGTACAGGGCGCGCTCGGCGTCCTCGTCGCACACGTGCGCGGCCGGGCGGAACGCTTCCTTCGTGTAGTGGTCGACGTCGGGGCTGGCGGGCAGGTCGCCGGGGGCGGGCCGGTCCGGGTGGCGGAGGTCGTGCGCGCCGGTCATGGCCAGGTAGTAGTCGTACTCGCTCACCCGCTCGGCCGCACCCAGGCAGTCGTCGCAGATCTGCTCGTCCTCGCCGGCCATCAGGGCGGGCTTGATGCCGCACTCGGTGCAGGGCGCGTACTTGTTGTCGAACGGGGAGTGGTACGCGCACATGTGCTTGCCCTTGTACGTGTGGATGGCGTAGGCGGCCTCGCCGTCGGCGCTGGCGCAGCCGCGCTGCCAGGTGTCGCCCTTGCAGAGGATGTCGTCGGCGGGGAAGCGCAGGCCGGCCGTGATGTAGGGGAGGAGGTTGGCGCTCACGCGTGGGTCCCTTCTGTGCGGGGTGGGGTGGTTTGATCTACTTCCATCCTTCCCGAATCGGCTCGTGCTAGCCAGTTTTAACGAGCCGATTCGGTAAAGGAACTTCTAAGAAAACCGCAGGTCAGGCGGCCTTCACCCCCGGGTTGACGAGCTGCTCGACCTGGGCGATCGCGGAGGCCATCGCCATTGTCGAGGCTGCCCGGTCGCGGTGTTCGACCATGATCCGCCGGTGCTCGACGGCCCGCTGCCACATGCTGCCCTCGGCGAGCGTGTCGCCGCAGGCGACGAGCGCCTTCGGGCCCAGGCCCCAGACGATGACGTTGACCGCGCACCCGGCCGCGGCGAGCGGGTCGATCTCCTGGGCGAACCACGTGAACGCTGCGGGGTCGAAGCCCATGCCGCGCAGGTGCTGGGCGGCCGACCGGAACATGCCGCCGGTGCCCGCGCACGGGTCGGCGAGCGAGTAGCCCTCGTGGATCACGCCGGGGTCGTTGCCGATGATCTGGGCGGCCATCATGTCGCACACCTCCGGGGGCGTGTGGTACTCCCCCAGGCCCTGCCGGGCGGTGTTGTGGCGCAGCGCGGTCACCGTCCACGACATGAGGTCGATGTAGCTGTTCGCCTCGGGATCCTCGTGACCGGTGTGGTCGAGGGCGTGCGCGTCGAGGGCCGCGTGGAACGTGGCGCGGATCGCGGCCAGCTCGTGCTTGGTGTGGTCATCGCGGTCCGCCCACTCGAACAGTACCCGCGCGGTGTCGATCAGGTCGGGGCGGCGCATCCACCAGTACGCGGAGACCTCGCGGACGCACGCGAGGATCTGCTGGGCGTCCAGGCCCCGGAAGAAGTCGGCGAGGGTGCGGGGGGCGCCCTTGAGCGGCCACAGGGCGAGAGTCGCGACGACGCCGAGGGGGATCTCCATGCGGTTGCCGCCGTGCGCGTGGTGCCAGGCGGTGGCCACGGCTTCGCCGAACTCCGCGCCGCCGGTGGGGCGGGAGACGAACTCGGGCCGCCGCCGTCCGCCGGCCGCGACCGGGGCCGGGGCGGGCGCCGGGGCGGGGGCGGGCGCCGGGGGCTTGGCCGGGCTGGCGTACTGGCCCGCGGTCGGCTTGGGCAGGGTGATCGTCGTCTCGGGCTTCGGGGCTTCGGGCTCGCCGAGGTCGGCGAACAGGTCGAGCTGCTGCATCGGTCCTCCGTTCAGGCATGGGTCCGGCCCGGCACCCTCTCGGGTGCCGGGCCGGTGGGGGCGGGGGTCAGAACTGTTCGAGGACGGTGAGGGCGACGCCCATGTGCCGGGCGAAGTCCCAGGGGGCGATCTGCTCGATGTCGGCATCCTCGATGGCCTCGGCGATGACCTTGGCGATGGGCTCGGCTTCCCGGGGGAGCTTCTTGGAGACCAGGTCGCCGGCCAGGCCGACGTAGCGGACCGCGATGCCGGGGTGGAGCTCGCTGACGTAGAGGCCTTCGTACTGTTCGGCGAGGAGGTCCGCGAGGCGGTCGTTGTCGGCGGTGAAGATGGCGTCCATGCCGGGCTCCCATTCTGTTCAGGTTGGGATTTTGAACTACTTTCATTCTGTCCGAATTGGCTTTGCCTATCCAGTTTTAACAAACTGGATAGGCAAAGAAACTCCCAGGAAAACCGCAGGTCAGGCGCCGCACAGGGCGAGCAGGTCGAGCTGCTCCGGGCCGCTGATGTCCGCCTCCAGCGCCGCCGGCCGCTCCTCGGCCGTCCACTGCATGTCGGGCAGCTTCGGCTTGGGCTGCGGGCTCACCGCTTCCTCGCGCAGCTCGTCGACCACCTGCTCGGGGATCCCGTACACCCTGACCTCCATGTCGGTGGGCACCCACCCGGCGGGCACCCGGGACAGCGCCGGGTTGCTCACCTCGTTGACCTTTTGCCACGCGCGGAGCATCCGCGCCTGACGCTCCTCCCAGGCGTACAGCTCCTCCTGCGCCTCCATGAGCGCGATGCGCTGCGCCTCCCGCCGCACCTCCTCCTGGTTCCACTGGGCCATCCGCCGGTGGGCCTCCGCGCCCCGGAACAGCGGGGGCAGCTCGGCCAGCTCCTCGCTGCGCGTCTTGTCGGCCGGGACCGGCTGCCACTTCCGCCACAGGCGCGCGGCGGTCCGCCCGTCGGCGGTGACCAGGATGCGCCGACGGCCGACCGCGTCGGGCTCGCCGATGACGAGGAACCCCGCCTCCACGAGCGGGCGCAGCCGGTGGTCGGAGACGACGCGGCCCGGGGCGCCCGGCATGTCCTGCCGCCGCAGGGTGCCGTCGACCGGGTGCCGGTAGAGCAGGCTGTCGGCCGCCGCGAGGACCAGGTCCGCCTGGCCTTCGGACCAGCCGAGGCGTCCGGCCTGGGTGCGCTCGAAGCGCCGCTGGACCCGCTCGTCGACCTCGGGCAGCGGGGTGGGCGGCGTACCGGCCGGGGCCGGTTCCGGCTTCGCCGGCTCCTCGAGGGCCGCCGCCGCGGCGGGCGGCACCTCGCGGACCCTGCCGCCGTAGTTCGCGACGGTCGTCATCGGCCGCTCCTTCTTGTCGTAGCGGACCGAGACCCGGTACGGGTAGCCCGCCTCGTCCGAGAGGTGCTCGATCTCGTCGGCGTGCTCGGCGATCACCTCGTCCGCGTGGGCGGTGAGGACGACGACGAACGTGCCGATGCGCTCGCCGTTCTGGTAGTCGCCGGTGACGCGAAAGTCGCGGCCGCGGCCCTGGGTGAGGCCGAGGCCCCGCAGGATGCGGGCGATCGCGGTGACGTGAGGCATGGCGGCCATGAGACGTCCTTCCGGGCTGGTTGGTGTGGTTTGAACTACTTACATCCTTCCCTATATGGCTTTGCCTAGCTAGTTTTACCAAACCAATTAGGCAAAAAATCTTCTATGATGCCGGGCCCGCGAGGTGGGCGCGCAGGGCGCCGCCGGCCGCGAGGACGCGCTCGGTGGTCCAGCCGGACCCGGTGAGCGTCAACCGGCCCCACTCCCGCAGCTCCCGGTCGCGGGCGACGATCCGCACGCTGTACGGCGAGACGGCCGCCGCGAACCGGTAGGCGCCGACAGGCTCGGGGGCCAGCTGGATGTCCTGCCACCAGCGGACGGGCACGCGTTCCTCGTCCGCCCCGTCCGGGCCCGGGCAGGCGTGGCTGATCGCGTTCAGCAGCTCCTCGTCGTGCGTGCACGCGCCGCCGCCGCAGTGGAGCATCGCAACCCCGGTGGAGGCCACGGCGAACGAGTGCCGGGTGAACGACGCCCGCGCCTTGGAGCGGATGCTGACGCCGACGGCGGGGACGCGGGTGGTGCGCTCCAGCCAGAACCCGTCGCCGTGCTCGTCGACGTACGCGCGGCCGACCTCCCAGCCGTGCACGCGCACGACGTCCTCCCACGACCAGGGCCGCCGGTCGCGGTAGTCGCGGTCGTCGGGGCCGAGGGTGGGCCACAGCCGCCACCCGGCCGGGCCCGCGAACATGGCGTCCGGCGGGTACACCGGTTCGACGCGCACCAGGACGCGGGGCGCGTTGAACGGAACAACTGTGCACTGGTCGTGCAGCGCGGCCAGCAGCGGGCAGGCGTCGCACTTCCCGCCGTTCACGCACGGGCCGAAGCCGCCCCAGCGGGCGCGGCGCGTGTCCTGGGACTCCAGCAGGGCGGCCCACCGCTGGGGGCGCAGCGCGCACTGGGCGGCCTGCCCGAAGTGCGCGTTGAGCGACAGGCGGTTCCAGCCCTTGCCGTCGGGGCCGCCGGGCGCGGCTTCGGGGGCGGTCAGGTGGATCGGCATCGGGTTCCTTCTCTCTGGGGTGCGGGCCCCGGCCCGGGTTGGGCCGGGGCGAGGGTGGTCAGCGGGTGAAGCGGTCGGCGTTCACGGCGATCCAGCAGGCCAGGGACAGGGCGGTCGCCGCGCACTCCTGGGCGAGAGGCAGACCGGCCGGGGCGGAGAACAGCTCGTCGAGGTACGTGCCGTCGCCCGCGTACAGGGACGCGGTCCACGGCTCGTCGTGCTGGTCGGCGGGGCGGGCCGCGTCCTCCCCGGAGTGCAGCAGGACCTTCGTCCCGGTGTGCGCGGCGGCTTCGGTGTCCGCCCGGTCGACGGCGACGAGGACGTAGGACACGCCGCCGTCCTCCGCGTGGAACGAGGGGAGTCCGAAGGCGGCCAGCGCGGCGCGCAGCTTGTCGCCTTCGGTGGGGCCGCTGTCGGCTGCGGCCTGGGCCGCTTCCCGGTACATGGCGCCCAGCTCGGTGCCGGTGGCGTCCGGTCCGGCGGCGAGGCCGGCCGTGATGAACGCGGCGCGCAGCCCGGTCAGGTCGTAGTCGCGGAGCCGGGTCATGACGCGCTCGGTCATGCCGAGGTGCGCCTCGCAGGAGGCGAGGCCGAGTCCGCTGGTGGCCTTCACGGTGCGGGTGGCCCGGGTCTCCCTGTCGAGGATCTGGCAGGCGATGCAGGGCATCGTGAACCAGCTCGGGGAGTCGTCGGTGCGGGTGGCGAACGTGATCACGGTTCTCTCCTGTTTGGGGCGGGTCAGCTGGTGGTGGGCGCGCTGCCGTGGCGGCGCAGGTCGGTGGCGACGGCCGCGGCGAGGCGGTCGTGCTGGCGGTGGAGCTTGATCAGGCCGGTGAACGCGGCAGCCATCACGTCGTCGTCGCGGGAGCTGAGGTGGCCCAGCTCGACGAGCGCGAGGCGGCGGGCGCGCAGGTCGCGGTCCGCGGCGGCGACCTGGTCGCGGCTGGTGGTGAGCGGCCGCATCGTCGGGAGGGCGCCGGTCACCGGGGCGGTGGCGTAGCCGAGGACCGCGACCGGGACCATGAAGTCGTCGCGGGTGAGCATCTCGGTCGCCTCGGCGAGGGCGTCGGCCGCTTCCTGGGGCAGCTGGCCGGGCTCGTCGACCGGGTACGCGGTCAGGGCTATCGCCGCGTCCTCGATGGCGCCGGCCAGGGCGTCGATCAGGTAGCGGTGCGGGTGGTAGGCGCGGCCGCGCACGACCCGGGCGAGGGTCATCAGGCGGCGGGTGGTCAGCAGGTATGCGGACACGGCGCGCTCTCCTTCCTGGGTTATGCGGCGGCTACGAGGTGGGCGGCCACGGAGTGGTAGCAGCGGACGGAGCGCAGGCCGGCCGGGCAGTTGCACTGGCCGGTAGCTGCGGTCCGGTACAGCTCGGTGCCGTCGTCGGAGACGACGAGGAAGATCCGGTTCTGGCGGAGCGGGACGATCGCACCGAGCTCCAGCAGCTCCATCGCCTTCGCGGTCTGCCACTTCGGGTGCGTGGTGTCGGTGCGCGCGGCGCGGCGCAGCTTGGCCCGGCATTTGGGGCCGTAGCCGTCGGGGGTCGGCTTGCGGAGCGGGCGGCGGCACTTGAGGCATCTCCCGTGTTCGGTCGCCTTCGTGTGTGCGCGCACGCCCGTTCCCCTTACTGGTTGGTGGTGGTTTGAACTACTTCCATCCTTTCCTGAATCGACTTTGCCTAGCCAGTTTAAATAAGCTGAGTAGGCAAAGGTTCAGTCAAGAAAACCGCAGGTCACAGGGCCTGCGGCTGGCTACTGGCTGGCGGGGCGCACGCAGTCATCGTGCCGGTGGCAGTTGCACCGCCCGCACCCGGCGCACATCATGTCGGCCTCCAGGTCGCAGAACCCGCAGCCGCCCGTCAGCTCCAGCTCCAGGTGCTCGACGATCTCCGCCCGGTCGCGCGGGTTCTTCGGGTCGAGCGGCCGCGTCGCCGGCCGCTGCCGGTGGGCGCGCACCCGGTCGGCGATGGCCCGGGCTGCCGCGGCCGAGTCCGCCGCGCAGTCGACGAGGCCGCCGTCGCCCGTGCTGAACACCGGGCCGCCGACGGGCTCGCCGTTATGGTCGTGCACGCACACCGTCCAGCCGGTGTGCGCCGACGGCATGCGATCGATCGACGGGCTGCGGTCCCCGACGCTCAGGTGCAGCCCGTCCCGCACCCGGTCCGGGGCCACACCGTCCTCGAGCGCGATGGCGTAGCTCATGCCGACGTCGTCCGTGTACGCGGTCAGGCCGTGGACGGCGAGCGCCTCCAAGAGCACCTGCCCGGCCGTGACGACCGGGTCGGCGAACCACTCGGCGACCGCCTTCGCGCACTGCACGGCCTCCAGGTCGAGGGCGCGCGGCACGGGCGTGGCGTACGCGGTGCCGGTCTGCGTGAAGTCGGGGCGGCCGTCGGGCTCCCAGGCGTCCGCCGAGAACTCCACGCTGTCGGGGGCGGTGCCGGTCCAGTCGATGACGATGTGCTCGCGGTCGAGGGCCTCGGCGGGGCTGACGGACGCCGGGTAGGCGACGATGAGCTGCTCGTCGTCGTGCCAGTGCCCGGCCATGCCGGCTTCGGTGAGCGCGGCGAACACCGTGGTGGACACCAGGTCGAACATGGGCGATCCCTTCATGCGGTCGGGGAGGGGGCAGGGGTGGGGGCCGCTCACAGGGTGCGCTCGACGATCACGATGTCCCACGCGGCGGTGGCGACGGGCACGGTGAACGTCCAGCGGCCCCGGTAGGTGCGGCGCCGGTCGTCCTCGCTGACGCCCTCGACGAGCGCCCACCACTCCGCGCTGTCCGCCTCGGGGAGGATCCGCACGCCGGTGTCGATGACGTGCAGGCGGGCGCCGAAGTGGCGCAGGATGTCGCCGGCCTCGACGAGCATCCGAGGGGTCTCGACGGGCACCGGCAGGCCCGCAGCGGTGCGGGCGGTCTCGGCTGCGGCCGGGTCGGCGAGCGCGTAGCCCAGCTCGATCGCGGTCTGCTCGGCGAGGTCGACGCTGCGGGTCCAGTAGCCCTCGGAGTAGTCGCGGGCGGGCTTGCCGAGGTTGCTGTACGGGTGGAACGCGCCGTGCTGCTCGGTGATGGCCACCGGCATGACGACGACGACGAACGCGACGACCTGCTCGGACTCGACGACCAGGATGTCTCCGTCGGCGGCCTGGTCGCGGTCCACGGCCGTACGGGCGTCGGCGCTGCTGGCGAAGCGCCACACCTTGGGCGGCTTGATGGCATCGGCCTGGGCGCGGGCGGTGTCGACGGCCTCGATGATCTGGCCGAGCTGTTCCGCCGCGCGGATGAGGTTGCTGCTCACGGTCTGTCCTTCCTTGCCTGGTCTGTTGGGTTTTGGACTACTTCCATTCTTTCCTGAATCGACTTTGATTAGCCAGTTTTACCAAGCCTGCTCAGTAAAGTATCGTTCAAAGATCGGCGCCGCCCTGCTGGTTCAACCGGTTTGCTTCAACCGCCTCGTGAAAGACTGACGCCATGCCCAAGCCCAACTTCGGACCCCGCACCCTGCCCGAGTACAAGCCCAGCCAGGAGGTCCGCGACGCCCTCCGGGCCTGGCTCGAAGCCGTCGACCTGGAGGAGGAGCGGCGCAAGGCCGCACGCAAGGCCCTGGCCGACGACCTCAAGGCCGACCCCGACCTGCCGTTCGCGTCCATGGCGGCGCACCCGATCGTGCCGTGGTCGGAGGCGATGCTCCGCATCATCGGCGCGGAGTACGGCGTCCAGCCCCGCGTCCCGAACAAGGCGTGGAAGCGCAAGCCGGCCGAGGACACGCCTCCCAACAAGGGCACCGAGGCTGAGGGCAAGTAGCGGGCAGCACGAAGGGCCGCACCCCGGCGGGGTGCGGCCCTTAGTCGTTCCCCGGCGTCAGCCCAGCTTGATCATCAGGCCGATCGCCAGGGCTAGGATGACCGCGACCGACAGCGCCCTCTCCCAGGGCTCCATGTCGCTCCAGCCCTTCGGCGCGTACTCGACCCGGATCACCTCTTCACCGTCCGGGTGGTGCCCGCCGTGGAACAGGCGCCGGTGCTCGTGCCCCTCTGCGCGCGCGGCCGGCTTCGTCTCCATCGGCTCCGACGTCGTCCGGCACTGCGGACAGCGGTACGCGTACGGCCCGCCCACGGGCGCCCCCCTCACTCGCGTGTCGTCACCGCTCATGATGGAGGACTTGCCCCTCAGCTGGCTCACGATTCGGCCCCTTTCACACCTCGGACGGACTGTTCGAGCCACGCGCCGGCCGGTCACTGGACGTCGTCCAGGCGCTCGACTTTCCACGCGGACGGGCCGCGCTCGGGGTCGGCCACGGTCCGGTGGCCGCGCGCCACGTCCGCTTCCGTCCACCCGGCGGGGAGCTTGCGGCGGCGTCTCCACCCCCTCTCCAGGCGGCTCTCCGCTCGCTCTCCCCCCGGAGACTTTCGCACGTCAGAGCCACTCTCCGGGGGCGGAGAGTCCTCCTGGCCGCTTCCGGGGGAGGGGAGCGGGGGCAGCTCGTCGCGGTGCACTCCGGAGCGCCCCGCGACCCCTCCCGCGCGGAACGTGCGGGAGGGGTCGAAGCCAGCCTCGACGAGGACCTCCCGGAGCTGCTTGTCGCCGGCGTCGGCCAGGCCGGGGAGGCGCTCCCGCATGGCCGGTCGGAGGACCTGCAAATGCACCCCGTTGTCGTCGCCGATCAGCTCCCGGATGAGGGCAGTCAGCGGGGGCTCCGCGAGGTCCTGGCCGTCGGCCTCCTGGGGGGCCGTCGCCGGGGCCTGGCGCAGCAGTCGGGCCAGGCCCTTCCTGCGCCCGGCCGGGGCCGCTTCCGGGCCCTTCTGCGAGGCCTGTCCGGTCCCCTGCGGCTCGGCCTTGCCGAGGAGCCGGTCGAACATGCCCGCGCCGGTCATGACCGAGCCCTGGAACCACCCCCACGCGAGGGGGATCCACGCGGCGGCGCCGTAGTCGGCGATCGTGTGGACGGCGCCCGCGACGACGAGGACCACTCCCCCGAGCCGGGCGGGCAGCGAGAGCTTCTCGCCGTGGCTGCCGTCGAGCCAGCCCCACAGCAGGCGGGCGAGGGTCCGGTTGCCGGTGCCGAACGCCCGCGCGACGCGTGCGATGCCGCGGGGGGTGCGACGCGCAACGCGTGCGATGCCGCGCAGGGTGCGACGCGCGACGCTGGCCGCTGGCTGGCGGCTGGCTGCGATGCCCTGGCGTGCGAGGCCTGCAACGGCCTTGGGGTCGGCGTACGGCCGCAGGTCCGGCAGGGCGAGGGCCCGCTGCTTCACGGGCCGCTCCCCCGGCTCGGGCTGCTCCCCCGCTGCGACGGGCGCGTTGCGCTCGGGGACGTCGGTGGTCATCCGCCCGCCAGGTGCACTGCGATGGCGTGGATGCGCTGGGCGAGGGTGCCGAAGCCTCCGCCTGCGCCGGCCATGATGTGGACGAGGATGATGCCGATCACGGCAACCTGCCTGCGGGTGAGGCCCACCCAGATCAGCACCGCCAGGAACAGCAGGGCGATGCCCGACAGGGTCACGCCGGGAACCACGGCGGTGGCCAGGCCGACCATGTCGCCCATGATGAGCTTGGGCACCACGTTGAAGGGCCAGCCCGCGGCCGTGTACGAGGCCCCGGCGAGCATGCTGAGGCCGAGCGTCCACCACCAGCCGAGCGGCTTGCCCTTGGCTTCGGGGTCCCTCTTCCTAGTGCCGAGGATCAGCACGGCGGTGATCACGAGGGCGAAGGAGACGATCCCGATCGGAGGGATCAGGGAGTTCACGGGCTGTCCTTTGCTCAGGTCTGGATGGGGTTGCCGTACAGCAGGGCGCCGATGGCGATGCAGACGGTCAGGCCGCGGGTGGCCCACGCGATGAGGAACCAGGAGCGGCGGGTGGCGCGGTCGAGGCCGACCGCGACGGCGGCTGCAACGGCCCAGAAGTAGACGTCGGGGCTGTTGCGCCACGTGCCTTCGTGCTGCGCGACGCTGGCCGTGACGTCGGTGAAGAACTGCGGGATGCCGAAGAACCAGCCGGCCGCGAGGCCGCTGCCCGCGTACAGCGCCCACTTCTTGTGAGGGGGGATCGCGCCGACCAGCTCGGCCAGGGAGCGCTTCTCGGGGCGGACGAACGGGGTCGCGGTGGCGAACCGGGGCCGGGTGGGCTCGCGGTCCGGGCGGCGCAGCCGCGTGGCCCACTTCCGGTGCGGCCTCTCCCCCACCGTCTCGTCGTCGGTGTCGGCCTCGTCGGCGTCGGGCTCGTCGTCGGTCTTCTCGACGAGGTTCAGGCGCGGCGCGGCGGGCTGGTCCGCCGGGGCGTCGCCAGGGGCGGGCTGCGGAGCGGCCGGGGCCGCGGGGGCGGCGGGCGGCTCGCCGAGCGGGGGCTTGTCCTGCCGCCACCATTCCGGGAGACGGTCCCCCGGGTGCGGCCCGGGTGCGGGCGCGGGGATGGTCGGGGGGTGAGCGGGGCGGGGCGGGATCGCCACGGCGGGCACCGGCGCGGGGGCGCGCTGGGGCTCGTCCTCGGCGGCGTGGCCGGCGGGACGGGCGCCGAGCCTGCGGAGCGCCGCGCGGACCGCCGTCTCGCCCTTGTCGAGGTCGGGCTGGTCGATCATCGCGGGTCTGCCTTCCTGGCGCGACGGGTGTTGCGTTGCGCGTTGCAACACCCGTCGCACCGCTGGTCAGGGCGTTTCAGTCGAGTTCTGCGACGTCGTTGGGGTGGAAGTGGAGGCGGCCGTCGTCGTCGCGGCGGGCCGGGGTGAGCTTGTTGCGGTGCACCCACGAGCGGACGGTGCCGGGCGTGACGCCCTTCTGCCGTGCGACCTCTTGGGCGGTGAGGAGCCGCATGTTCTCGTCGGTCGCGACGACGCGCAGTGCGTCGTCGACGGCCGAGGCGAGTTCGGGCGTGATGGCCTTCTGCACGACCGCGGCGGGCCGCATCGGGCCCTGGGGTGCGGCCGGGGTGGCGGGCTCCTCGAACAGGCGCAACGCGTCGTCGGAGTGTGCGTCGAGCACGAACTGCTCCCGCGCGGGCATCGCGTCCAGGGCGGGCGTCGCCTCGGGTTGCTGCGGCGGTGCGGGCAGCTCGGGCGCGGTGGCCGGGGCGTCGCCGTACATCGCGTCGAGGACGCCGGCGGCGCCCCGCACAACGCGCTCGTCGTGCACTGCGATGAGCTGCGCGGCGGCCGTCGCAGTGGTCGGCCGCAGGGTGCGCTCGAGGCGCCACACCGCTGCCTGGTGCCACCACTTCGCGCGGGTCGAGGCGTGGTGCCGGGCGAGCGACCCGTGCCAGCTGATCTTGTGCAGCGTTGCGGCGTCGCGCATCGCGCGACGCTCGTTGCGGCGTTGCGCGTCGGCGTCGACGCCGGTGCGGTACTGGAACAGGCGGCGCGCGATGAGGGCGAGGCCCTCGGCGGCGAACGTCATCGACAGCGGGGTCACGGCGAACACCGCCGACTCGGCCCCGTTGCGGGCGACGTACGCGCCCGTTGCGGCCGCGGCGGCGGGCACGAGCCAGACACCCGCGCGCACCAGGTGCGGGGTCGCCTGGCCGAGCATGGTCAGCGCGACCATGACGACGGCGAGCGTGACCGCGCCGCCCTCACCGAAGGCGATCACGCCGAACGCGGCCGTCTTCCGGTGGAACACCGCGGTGATGTTGCCGTAGGTGCTCCACGCGCCGAGCACGCCGGCCACGACCATGGGCACGGCGGCCAGGGCGAGAACAGCGCTCTGGCCTCTCGTAAGGTCGCGCACTTCGGGCTCGCACATGGGTCTGCTCCTTCGGCAGTTACGGGGGCCGGGCCCCGGCGGGGCCCGGCCACGTGTTCGGCGATCAGCGCCAGCGCCGGGCTCGACTCCGCTCGTCGACGTCGTGCTGCTGCTGCGGCTCGCCGGCGACGGGCTTCCCGTCGTCCTTGACCCAGCCGCCTTGCGACGCCTTGTAGGTGGTCTCGTGACCCCGCAGCCGCGGGTCGTCCGGGCTGATCGGCTTGGTGAATCCGAGCTTCTTCATCAGCGGCCACCGCCAGCCGCGATCTTGGCGAGGCCCAGCTGCACGGCGGCGTCGCCGCGCGCGCGGGTCTCCTCGGCCGGGGTGCGCCGGTCCTGCTGGCAGGCGGCGACCGTCGCGGGCTCCGACGCCACCTTGTTCGGCGTGCTCGTGCTGATCTGGCGGGGGCTCATCCGCGCACCGCCTTCACCGCGCGCGCCGCGTATCCGGCGGCCGTGTCACCGGCCTGGACGTCGGGGAACAGGTCCAGCACCTCGGCGTAGAACACCGCGCCCTGCGCCTCGGTCCGCTCCCGCACGAACGCGGCGAGTTCCGCCTCGCTGTACGGGGCTCCGCTCGCGCGGCGCTGCAACTCGCCGGCCAGCTCGGCCGCCTTGGCGTGGATCTCGTCGCTGACCTGCCCGGACCCGGCCGGTTCCTCTTCGCGGGCGCGGGGCGCCCCACTACTCTTGCTCACGTTCGCACTCCTGGTAGCTCAGGTGGGCGACCGGCGCCGGGCGGCCTTCCACAACACGCCCGGCGCCGTTCTTTGTTGACGCACGGCACCGGCGGTGCCGCTTGCCTCGACTTTATGGGACCCCATAAAGTCAGCGCAAGCGGCTACCCGCGAAGGGAGCGGGATGGCTGAGGAACGGGACAGCACGGAGGAGGCACGGCGGGTGGCTGACGCACTGCGTGCCATCGAAGAGATGGACGACCCGGACCGGCAGGCGAGAGCGATCACCGAGGTCTTGCGGGTCCAGGTGGACAGCGCGCCGACCTTGAAGGAGTTGCGCCGCGCCTGGGTGCTGGGGAAGCGGGCCGAGAAGGTCACCTACAAGGTGATCGCCGAGACGCTCGGGGTGTCGATCTCCACCGTGCAGGACATCGAACGCGGCTACTCCGGGTCCGGGAAGAACCGGCCGCGCACGGGGAGGCGGAAGCGGGCAGCGAGCGACGGAGACGGCGAAGCCTGAAACCGCGCGCCGGTCGCAACTCGTCGTGTTCTTCGGTCGTTGATCAGCCCGACCCGACCACGCTTCGTCCACCCAGGAGTCATGACCATGCGTAGAGCCCTGCTGTTAGTCGTCGCCGGCGTCGCGTCCGTCGGCCTGCTCACCGCGTGCGGGGGCGGTGACGACGACGCGTCGTCGAAGCCGAGCCTCACCATCTCGGCGGAGCCGCTGAACCCGGACGGCGGCTCGATGCCGACGTCGGTCACGGCGCAGCAGGTCCTCGCGCGGCTGTCGGGCAAGGTGAGCGCGGCGAAGCCGGGCACGGTCGTCACGGCCGAGAACGACAAGAACAAGCTGATGGGCCGCCCGCACCAGTACACGTCGAAGGTGACGTTCACCGACTCGCGTATCGCGGCGTCGGACACCGAGGGCCTGGACAAGGACGACTCGCTGCGGGGTGGGGCGGTCGAGGTGTTCGGGTCGGCGGAGGACGCGAAGGCCCGCTCGGAGTACATCCAGTCGGTGACGAAGTCGATGCCGATGCTCGCCGAGTACCACTACCTGGACGGGCCGGTCCTGGTGCGGGTGTCGCACTACCTGACCCCGCAGCAGGCCGGCGAGTACGAGGCGGCCCTGCACGGCTGACGCGCGCCGTATTCTGGGCGTGCGCGTCCACGCAACGAAGCCCCGGCGGCTGCCCTGCCTGCCGGGGCTTCGTGGTGTTCAGGGGGAGGGGTCGGTGTCGGGGTCGTCGACGAGGCTGAGGGTGACCTTGCGGACGAGGCGGACGCCGCTGTCGGGGTGTTCGCGGCGGCGCCGCCGGTAGAGGTCGACGGCGCGGTCGCGGTCGGTGAGGTCGCGGGCGAGGGTGCCGTAGCGGTCCTTGATGCGGGCTTCGATCTGCCAGCGGGTGGCGGGCGGGGCGGTCTCGGGGCCGTCGATGCCCGCGCGGTCGATGCGGGCACGAAGCCGGTCCAGCTCGTCGTAGAGGGCGTCGAGTTGCTCGCTGGTGAGGTCGTCGAGGTGGGTGCGGTCGGTCATCGCAGTCCCTTCGGTGCGGGCCCGTACGGGCTGGCCCAGGCCGGCCGGTCCGGGCGGAAGCGGACGGAACGCAGGTAGTCGGCCAACCGCTGCATGTGGGCGGCGGATTCCCGGATCTGCTCGGCGGCCCAGGCGAGGAGTTTCCGCAGCCGCTGGAACCAGGTGCGGGCGGCGTCGAGGGCGGCGCCGACGGCGCGGGCTTGCTCGGGGGTCAGGAGGGTGATGCGCACGGGTTCTCCGGGGTGTGGTCGGGGCCCGGCCGTCGGATGGCGGCCGGGCCCGGGCGGGGGTCAGTCGGCGGGCTGCTTGTAGGGGTGCCAGGCGACGGTGTCGCGGTGGTGGAGGTTGCGGGCGACGATCGCCGGCCAGTCGGTGTGCTCGTGGTCCCGGGGGGCTTCGGGTGTGCGTTCCCAGTCCTGGAAGCCGATGTCATCGGCGAGGAGGGCTTCTTCCAGGCAGGCGCCGCACACGCCTTCGGCTCCGCTCCACTCCAGGTGGTCGGGCTGGTAGTCGGGGTGGACGGTGGCGTGCCGGGCGGCGGCTTCACGGAGGAGGCGGCGCCAGTCGACGGCCTCCGCGACGCGTTCGAGGATCGCCGTCGCGGCGTCCTTCACGGCCTCGTAGTCGGCGTTCGGTATGGACACGCACTCGCCGATCAGGCCGTTGAAGACCTGCGCACCGATGGCGTCCTGTAACAGGCACTCGATCACGCGGCGTCGGTTGGGCACGGGTCAGGCTCCTATGGGCTCGATCTGGATTCGCTGCGGGGGGACGCCGGCCTGGAGCTGCCGGTACAGCAGCTGGAGGCGGGCCCGGGCCGCTGGGTCGCGGCGGCTGAGCTGGGTGCGGGCCGGGGCGGGGAGGGCGTCCCAGCAGTCCCAGCACAGGTACTGGCCGGTGCGGCGCCGCCCGTCGCACGCGGGGTTGGGGCACGGGTAGGTGGTCACGACGCTCCCTGCGCGGAGCCGATGGTCTGGACGGTGCTGACGAGCCACACCATGGCGACCTGCTCGGCGTGCTGACTGCTGTAGCCGCGGCGGGTGAGTTCATGGCGGATGCCGTCGGCGTGGTCGAAGACGGGCGCGAGCATCTCCGCGACGGCCATCAGGTTCGCGACAAGCACGTTGCGCTGCTCGGCGATCTCCTCCGGGGTCGGTGCCTTCGGCGTCTGCGGCGGGGGGTTCTGGCCGGACATCATCGCCATGAGGCGCTCCAGGCCGGTGGGACGGTCGGTCATCGGCGGTCCTTCGCGTCCGCGTCGAGGGCGGCCTGTACGCGGGCGGCGATGCGGCGCAGCTCGGTGGTGGCGTGCACGGCGGCGCTGATGTCGGGGGTGCTGTCGATCTGGTCGGCGGCGGCGTTCAGCACGGCGGCGATCTCGGCGTCGGCGACCTTCATGACGGCGTCGGCGAGGCGGGTCCGGTCGTCGCGGCGCTGCACGAGGGCGTAGGGGTCGGCGGCCAGGAGGGCGGCGAGGTAGTCCTCGCGCCGCTCGTCGGGGGCGGGCTGAGGGAGGGTGGTCATCGGCTGTCCTTGTGTGGGTGTTCGGGGCGCCGCTTCCAGATGCGGGCGGCGTCGTTCCAGGTGCGGATGCGGTTCCAGGTGGGGGCGGGCGCGTGGTTGAAGGTGAAGACCTCCATCGCGCGCCAGGTGCGGGCGTGCCGCCGCCGCTTGAGGCGGCGGCGGACACAGGGCGGGATCAGTCGCACTGCCGGGCCTGCTCGCGGGCGCGGTCGTGGGCTGCGGCGCGCGTGTTGTGGAGGTTCACGGCGAGCGGCGCACCGTCGGCCATGACGTAGCCGTACTGGGTCCACTGACCGGTGCCGGTGGCGAACGTCCAGCCGACCGGGCTGACGGTGCCGGGCACCTCGACGGGCTCGAAGCGCTGGGCGGTGGGGCACATGTCGCGGACCATGCGGCGGATGGCGACGATGCCGGTGTCCGGCTCGCTCACGCCGGCCGGGGGTTCGCCGCCGTCGTGCGGCCAGTGCGGGTCCGCTTCCGTGATCGGGGCCATGGGTTCCCCGCAGTCCGCGCACTTGCGGGACTTCACCCAGCCGCTGCCGTCCCTCGCCGGGTGCTCGGTGGTGACGTCCCAGGCGATGTGCTCGCAGTCGAGCACGCCGCTCTGGTGGAGCGCGGCGAGCGCCTGGGCCTGCCCGGCGGAGCACATCTCGGCGAACCGCATCCCGGGCCAGCACGTGAAGCAGGTCGCGGCGTGCGCGGCCGCCGCGTCGTACGCCGCGGTGGCCGCGTCGATCAGCGACATCGGCTTGGTGTCGGCCGGGGCAGGGTCCTCGGGGGGTGCGTACAGGTGGCCGCGCGCCCAGCCGATGTGGGCGAGCTTCGGCTGGCCGCACTTCACGCACGGCGGCTCACCGGCGAGGAGCTGGTCGCGGATCTTGAGGCAGTGCTCCACGGTCGCGGCCTCGACGATCAGGCGGTGCTCCTGCCAGTCGTACAGGGTCGCGAACACCCCGGACCGGCCGATCGTGTAGCGCTCACCGCGGAACTTGTCGCAGCCGCACGTGTCGATCGTGCACCCGCCCATGGCCGTGTTGTGCCAGTTCAGGGTGTGCGTGCAGTTGAAGCAGGGCGACGACAGCCGGTCCTGCGTGGTGGGCGGCTCCTGTCCGCCGATCCACGCGGCGAGCGCGTCGGCGTACGCCTGCCGGGCCTGCCCCGCCTGCGTTTCCAGGTCGGTCGCGGTCCGGTCCAGGCCGGCCAGGTGCGGGGCGAACTCGTGGGCCTTCGCGGCGATCTGCGGGGGCAGCAACTCCACGAGGCGCAGCGCGGTGCGTTCCTGCCCGGGGCGCGGGGTCAGGCACATCTGGAGGAACTCGCGCAGCGCCTCGGGGGTCTCGTACTGCTGGTCCACTCGGTGGGCTCCTTCGTAGGGTGGGTGCGGGCCGCCCCCTGGTGACAGCAGGGGGCGGCTGCTCGTGGTCATGGGGCGGTGGTGCCGGTGGGGGTGTCGCTGTAGGACTCGCGGGTGCGGCCGGCCCCGTCGACGTCGGGCTCGCGGTCGTCCTCGGCCTGTGCGCGCTTCGCCTGTGCGCGTGCCGTCTCCGGGTCCGGCCAGCAGTAGGTCTCGTCGTGGGCGAGGGACCACGCCATCTGCCAGCCGTCCGGCGTCCACGCGCGGCGCACCATGCTGTCGCCGGGGTCGTGCAGGACGGCCCACTGGGTGCCGTCGTACGCCGGGTCGAGGCGCACGATCAACGGCGTGAAGTTCGGCGGGACCGGCGGCAGTCGGAACTCGGCGGCGTTGTGCAGCCGCTCCATCAGCCGGTCGATCCGGGCTAGCAGCTCCCCGTTGCGCTCGCGGAGCCTCTGCACCTCGTCGCGGGCCTCTGACCAGGACATGTTGCTGGCTTGGGCTGCCTGGTTCGCGAGGCCGGCGAACCCGGCGAGCTGCTTGTTCTGCCGTTCGAGGTGGAAGATCAGGCCCTCACGCTCGTGCGGCCGCCGCCGCTTCGCGCGGCGCTTCGCCGACTCCCACGCCAGGTGCAGCCGACCGTTCTTGTGGACCAGGTCGTCGGCCTGCTCGGCGGCGGCCAGGCACGCGGCGACGATCAGCTCGGACGGGGTGCCGGACGGGAACTCGATCGTCTCCCCGGCGGCGGGCTCGGTCAGGCTGGACGCGCCCTCGTCGCTGTGGACGCCCCACACGGCGCCGTTGCAGCGCAGCAGGCCGAGCGGGTTGTCCGGGTCGCCGGTCCAACCGGCTTCCTCCAGCGCCTCGACGACGTCCAGGCGCGGGTTCCAGGTCTTCACTGCGGGTGTCTCCTTCGGGTGTCAGGTGCCGAACTGGCGGCGCCGGGTGGCGTCGGTGTGCTCGGCGTGGAGGCAGTCCGGGCATCGGGCTGCCGGGTCTCGGTCGCGGAACTCACGGCCGCAGCCGCAGGTCCGCAGAGGGGCCAGGGGGTCCGTGGGGGGCGGCTGGAAGGCCGCTGGAACGTCCTGGCGGGGCTCGGCGGGGGTGGTGGGGACCGGCATCAGCAACGGGCCCTGTACGGGCTTGCTGCGGCCCTCGCGGGGCCTGCGGCGGGCCAGGGCCTCCCGGTGGGCGGAGCAACGCTTCCCGGCGCGCATCAGCGGCACCTTGCACACCTCGCACCGGCCGAACGGCTCGTCGTCGTCCTGCTCCGGGATCTGCTCCCTCGAGGCCGACTCGCCCCCAACCACCTCAGGTTGAGGAACTACCTCAGCCACCTCTTGGGGAACCCCATGGGTAATACCTGGGTTGTTCGTGCCTCCGTGGCCCGAACCGGTAGTGCCACTGTGGCCCGAACCCCAACGTGCCTCTGTGGCACGAACCGGGTCGTCGTCCGTCGGCTCAGGTTCGTGCCTCTGTGGCCCGATCTGGTTCGTGCCTCTGTGGCCCGAACTCTCGTCCACGGGATTCGTGCCACTGTGGCCCGAACTTCCGTCCGGGGTACGCCGGCGGGCGGTCGCCTTGAGGTAGTCCTCTGCGGCCCTCCAGTCCGGCCGCACGTTGTCGCCGGGGATGGCATAGAGCGCGGCCCGTCCACGGCGACGCTCGCCGTCGACGAGCACCACGCCCGCCCGTATCCCGGCGTCCAGGTACCGGCGAGCGTCCTGCTCACGACAACCGGCCGCCTTCGCCAGGTCCTGAATCCGGATCGGCTTGCCGTCCCGGAACCGGAGCTGGCCCGAGGAAGCGGCCATCGCACGCAAGGCGTACAGCATCGTCAGGAAACCGCCCTTGAGGCCGCGGGGCATCTCCCGCGACCACCTCCAGGCCAGCGCGTTACCGAAGGAGTTCGGCACCGCGCCTTCCTTGCGGTCGTCCTGCTCGTCCACGCTCACGGGGTCATCTCTCTGGTCGTGCTGGTGGGGTGGTGTCCTGCTCAGATCGTCGCTCGATCTTTAAACTTTTGCAAGTCTCACCACTTTGGTAACTCTGGCCATGCCTTACACTCTGGCCATGGACGCGAAGACCCCCGAGATGCAGGCCGACGGGATCCAAGACCTGCCCTTGACTCACGCGCGGGCGCAGCTGACGCAGCTCATCGAGGACGCCCGAGAGCGGCAGGTCTTCACGGCTCTCACCGAGCGGGGACGTCGCCGCATCTGCTTGGTCACGCCCGAGTTCGTCGACCGCGCGCGCCAGCTCATGGCCGAGCACGGCGACTGACGGGGCGCACCTCACTGCTCCCCCTCTCGCGCCCAGGACGGCACGCGCCGTACGGGCTCCAGGCGGGGGCTGCTGGTGTGCCTGCGGGCGGCCCGGGCGAGGGCGCGGCGCACCATCGGCATGACGACCGGCGGGTGCCCCATGACGCCGGCCGCGCAGTTCATCACCACGAACACGAACAGGCCGAGCAGCATCACGTGACCACCCACCGGTACGGCGGGAAGCCGGGCGGGGGCGGTGCGACGGTGGTGTGCGCTTGGATCACCTGCGTGCCGGGCGCCGGGGGAGGCAGGACGCCGGGGATCGGCGCGGGGCTCGGCCAGGGGTAGTCGTCGACGGGGCGGCACTCGCCGACTGCGTACGCGTGGTGGCCGCCCGAGAGCGTGGCGAGGGGCCACATCTCGGTGTCCCACATGCGCCGCCAGCGGGGCACGAGCGCGTACCACCAGTGCCCGGGCTCGTCGGCGGTCCACGCCTCGATGGCGACGTCGCTCTGGCGGCGCTGCCAGATGGCCTGGGCGATGACGAGGATGTCCGTGTGCTGGGGGTGCTCGTAGCGGGCGACGAGCGCGCCGGCCATGCGGTGCGCCGGGCCCCGCACGAGGGGCGGGGCCTGGGAGGACCGCAGGTAGCCGGGGAAGGTCTCCAGGGTGCCGAGGCCGAGCAGCAGCGGCTCGTCGAGGTGGTAGGTCTGCGCCCACGTGTGTTCGAGGCTGCCGTCTTCGCGGCGCGCGGTGATCCGCACGACGGTCGCCGGCATGTAGCGGACGGCGGTGATCTCTTCGTCACGCGTCACGGGGTCGCCTCCTCTCGGCGGACCAGGCCGAGGACGACCGCGCTGGTGCACGGCCAGCGCACGCCCCACTCGCCGGTGAGCGTGCTGATCGTGCAGCGGGCGCACACCCGGTTCAGGGCGCGGCCGTCGGTGAAGCTGACCATCGGCCGGTGCCCGAAGTCCTCGCTGCGTCTCACCGGTTCGCCTCCCGGCTGGCTGCGGCGGCCGCCCGGTTCAGCATCCGCATCCACGCCTCGAACGGGCGGGTGCGGAGCAGCACCACGGGGTCGACGATGCGGACGACGACCGCCGCCTTGCACATCCACGAGACACCGGGTGCCAGGCAGTCCGGGTCCGGGGTCAGCTCGTCGACGGGCAGCACCTCGTACAGGGCCCCGTCCGGGGCGAGGGCCGCGTACACGCGAGCGACGTCGCGGCTGGTGGTGACGTACACGCGGTCGCGGCGGGCGTGCTCCGGGGAAGCGCCCAGCTCCTGCGCGGTCGCCGTCAGCGACTTCTCGATGCCGGTCACCGCGGGGGGCAGCAGCCGGTCGTCGAGGCGGAGGCCGGGCACGCCGCCGTGGTAGAAGCGGGTCACAGGAATGCCTTCCGCACGAGGCCGGCCGCTGCGGTGAGGACTGCGGCGACCGAGGCGATGTACTCCGCGCTGCTGGCGCGCAGTGCGGCCTGCCACAGGGCCATGGCCTGCGGCTTGTCGTTGTTGGCGACGGCGACGATGAACCGGACCGCGAACAGGTCCTGCGCGTCCGGGGCGCCGTCGGGGCTGGGCAGCTGCTCCACGGACCAGTACTGGTCGCGGGCGAGGTCGGGCGCCTGGTCGCCGTACAGCTTCACGAGGGCCTGGCGGCCGGTCTCGGCGAACGCGACGCACGCCGCGTACATCTGGAACTGGCCGGGACCCGCCTGCTCACCGACCTCGCTCACCGCGCGGAACGCGCCGTCGTAGTCCTCGTCGATGGCGCAGGCGAGCGCCACCATCACCAGGTTGGCGAGGCGCTCGTCGCCCATCACCGGGCGTCCGCCGTCTTCACGGGGCGGCCGTTCTTGCCGCGCATCCTGATCCCGGCCCGCTTGAGGCGCTGGTAGACGAACGAGTACGAGTAGCCCTTGCCGGTGCGCTCCTGTATCTGGCGCACGCTCAGCCCTTCCCGGTACAGGCTGGCCATGTACCGGGCGAGTTCATCGACTTCGAGCTGGCGCCCGCCGGGGCCGTGCACGGGCACGCCGGCCGCGTGGAGGCGGCGCCAGGCGGTCGTGTAGCTGACGCCGAGATCGTCGGCCACGGCGCGGATGCAGCCGAGCTCGTCGTAGAGGGTGGCGACGTCCTTGGACATCGGAGTGACCTTTCACTGCGGGGAGGTTGGGGGCCGGGGCCGCTCGAGGTGGCGGCCCCGGCAGGGGTCAGGCCCAGAGGACGAGGGCGACGGCCGCGCCGAGCACGGGCGACCACGGGCCGATCACCGGCACGAACGCGGTGACCGCCCACACGACCAAGCCGAACGCCAGGCCGACCATGAACTTCCGGCCGGTCACTGGACGACCCCCGCGGCGCGGGCCTCGCGCAGCCACTTCGCGTACGGGCCGGTGATCGCCGCGTACAGCTCCTCATCCGTGACCCGCGAGGGGTCCGGCGCGGGGAAGAACGCCGCGTTGTCGACGAGGCGGCCGGTCAGCAGATCGAGGCGGCGCAGGAAGTTGACGCGGTACCCGAACCCGACGAACACGAAGAACAGCGGCTCGGTCGCCGCGCGGCGCAGTGCGTTCTCGGCGGCCTCCCGGGAGTCGGGGTCGCCGTCGGTCTGGAACACGACCAGCGCGGGTGTGTCGCTGCCCTGGTGCTCCAGGCGCACGAAGTCCATGGCGGCCGCGTAGTTCGTGCCGCCCCACCGGGCGCGCTCGTGGGTGCGGTTGATGACGCCGGCGTAGGAGTTGAGGCTGACGACCGTCGAGGGTTCCGCGTCGGTCGCGAAGTAGGTGAGCGGCACCCGCCCGTCGTCGTCCAAGTTGGCGGACAGGGCGAGGACCTGCTCGGCGAGCCGCTGCATGGCGCCGCTGCGGTAGTACTCGAGCATGCTGGACGAGTGGTCGAGCACCAGGTGCACGGCCGCCCGGTGGCCGGCCAGCCCGTCCTTCTCCAGCGACGTGGCGGCCTTCTTCATCAGCGACACCATGGGCGTCGCCAGCACCGGCGGCCGCGCGGGCACCGGCTCAGGCTGCACCTGGGGCTGGGCCGGGGGCTGGGGCTGGGTCTTGCGCTTGAATCCGAACACGATGGGATCCGCTCCTACATGGGATGGGGGCGGGCACGCGTCAGGCGTGCCCGTCGTCGTCGGTGAGCTGGGCCCGCTGCGCGTACACCTGCACGGTGTGTGCCTGGCGGCGGGCCCGGTACGTCTCGGCACACGTCTTGTGGGAGGGGCGGCCGCCCTCGTCGCGCAGGCACGTCGGGCCCTTGCAGAACCGGCACGGGCGCGGGCGCTGCGCCCAGTGCCGCTTCGGGTCGGACCAGTCCAGGACGCCGCTGGCAGGTAGGAACTCATCCGACGCCAGCAACTTCGCTCGCGGCATGGCCGGCCTCCCTCCGGAGGGCGTTGAGGCGACGCGCGGTCTCGCGGCGGCGGCGCCGCTGCTCACGCCGCCGCATCAACTGCCGTTCCTTGGCGTCCAAGCCGCCCCACACGCCGTACTGCTCCGGGCCCGACATCGCGGCGTTCAGGCACGCCTCGATCACCGGGCAGCCGACGCAGATGCGTTTGGCCTCCTTGACGAGCAGCACGGCCACGCCCGTCGGGAAGTCCTCCGGGAAGAACACGGTGATGTCCTCCGCGTCCCGGCACGCGCCCTGGTCGGACCAGTGCGGGGCGCGCGGCAGCGTCTTGGGTGCGTAGCGGCTTGGACGGTGCATCAGCGGTCCGTCTCCCCGCCCGGGTACGCGACCCGCTGGAAGACGATCGTGTCCTCGTCGGCCACGACCGGCGGGGCGGCCTGGGCCGGTTCGGGCACGCCGGCCGGACCGGTGGCGCGGTGGCGGCCCGTCGCCCGCAGCCGCCACCACAGCCACGCCGACGCCAGCGGCGAGGCCACGAGCAGCCACCACCAGGCGATGTTCTCGGCGATCCAGATCAGGACGTCCAGCAGCAGGTTCACGACTGGGCCTCCCGCATCGCACGGTCGACCTGGTGCGCGCCCTCCACACAGCCCGGGATGTTGCAGGACCTCGACAGGTACCCGACCGGCTCGCGCCGGTAGTGCAGCCGGAACGCCACCCGGTACGCGGTGTCGATGCGCCTCAGGTAGCGGACGACCGGCGTGCCGTTGGCCTCGCGGGTCCCCGTCCACCGGCGGTGCCCGCCCTCGACCGGCTCGGACTGCCGCTCGAACGCCTCCCGCACCGACCGGTACAGCGGCCGCCGGCCCCGCACGTACGGGGGCAGCCCGATCTGCCTGCGGACGCGGGCAACGCGGGACTCGTCCCGGATGCCGAGCTGCCGGGCAACCGCCCGGTTCGACACGTCGTCGGCGGCGAGCAGCGCCCGCATGATCCGCTCGTCGCTGACCTCGACCAGCGCCTGCCTCATGACTTCACCTCCGGCCAGGGAACCTTGCTGAGGGCCGCCCGCTGGGCGGCAGGCATCGAGAACTCAGGGCAGCCGAGCTGGTCGAGACCGGCGTGCCGAAGCCACCACGCGTCGCACTCGTCGTCCGTGGCGAACTCGCGCTGGGCCCGCTTGTACGCGGCCAGCGCCATCGGCACCTTGTCGCCGGACCCCTTGCCGGTCGCGTAGCTCTTGAGGGTCGCCGGGGTGACCAGCGCGTACGGCACGCCGTTCTTCCGGAGGAGGTTGCGGACGACGCCGTGGACCATGCCGGTGAACCCGGCGCCCTTCGCGTGCGTCGGCAGGTCCTCGATGACGACCAGGTCGGGCAGCGGGCCGAGCCCGTACGCCTCGCCGCCGATGGCGAGCTGCACGGCCTCCTCGATCTGTGTCAGCCGTCCGTCGCCGTCGGTCTGCTTCGTCTTGACGGTGGTCGTCGACCCGTCCCGGTAGGCGATGCCCGTCCCCGTCAGCGACAGATCCAGACCCACCACGGTCTTCGGCGTGCTCATCGGGCACCGCCGTCCCGCAGCCACAGCGGGCGCACCGCGACGTAGTCCGGGCCGATCGGCGCGGGCACCTGAATCCGCGTGAGGACCAGGTCGTCGGGGTCCGTGACGCCGAGGTTGGCCTTCGCGTCCAGGTAGCGGCCCGGCAGGTCCTTGATGTCGAGCTGCGCCGGGGTCGCCAGGTGGTCGGCGATGACGGTCACCTCCCGCTCGAGGTGCCAGCCGATCACGACGACCTTCGCCGTGCGGGTCGGCACGTCGACGCTGTTCACGTACACGGCGGTGGTGTGGCGGGGCTCGTCGAGCGCCAGGAGGTAGCGGCGCCCGAGCAGGGTGATCCGCCACGCCTCAGCGCCACCGTCGGCGTAGCCGTCGACGTAGCCGCGGGCGCGCAGCCCGCGCAGCTCCTCGGTGGGGTCCTCGAACGATGTGCCGCCGGCCAGGGCCCGCAGCACGAACTCGGCCGGTTTGCCGAGCGGGTGCTCGGTGGCGTGCTTGACGGCGCGGATCTGCGCCAGCCGCCACGCGTGGGTGCTGCGGGTCGTCGCCGCCGAGCACGGGCACGCGGCGACGTACGGCATCATCTCCGGGTCGGCGACCAGGCCGTGGCACTGCTGGACGCTCGTCGCGCCCTTCTCGCACAAGCGGGCCGAGCAGCACGGGCAGTTGGCGCACAGCTTCGGCTGCGGCGGCTCGTACAGCGGCCCGAACGTCTCGTCACAGCTGGTGGTGGTCATGAGTCCTGTCCTGGGGTCTCGTGTCCGCAGCGGAAGCAGCGGCGGGAGCCGTCCGCGCGCATCGCGTGCGGGGTCCGGCGGTTCTCGCGCGGGCAGGTGTCGAAGTCGGCGATGTCGGCGCCCTCGATCGGGGCGGGCCGCTCCAGCGCGGGGAGCGGGGCGGGGGCCGGGCCCGCGCGCAAGGCGCGGACCCGGCTGATCAAGGCGGCCAGCACGGCTACCGCCTCGTGGCCTTGTTCTTGTCGCGGTGGCGGCGCCGGGGCCTGGCCCGGCCGCGCTTGACCGGCAGGCGGGGCGGCGGGACGTCCTGCGACGCTTCCGCCGCGCGGGCGGCGGCCCGGGCCTCCGCCTCCAGCGCGAGGGCCTCGGGGGTGAGCGCAGCGAGGATCTGCGTGTGCCCCTCGTCGGCGGCCCGCTCGACCGCGACCAGGGCCCGCAGCTCAGCGGACTTCGGCAGCAGCTTCGCCGCGCGCCGGATCGCCGTCTTGAGCAGCATGTCCGGGAACCGCGTGTGCCACAGGCTGTTCTTCTGCCCGTTGGCCTCGGCCCGCTGGTACGCCTTGCTGAACTCGTCGCGGATCGCTTCGGCTTCCTCGACCGTGACGATCGCGACGTCCGACCGGGCGCCGCCGTCGAGCCACGCGAAGGTGTACGCGAACAGCGGCGTGCGGTCCTTCGGCGAGCCCAGCTTCGGCCGGTGCGTGAAGTCCTGGCCGACCGGCGCGGTGGGCACGTAGTCCCACTCGTCGCCGTCGTACACGACCTTCGCGACGATCGACTTGACCATGCCCGACCGCCACATCAGCTCGATGTAGCCGTGGTACGTGGCCAGGAAAGTGGCGATCCCGTCGTCCGCCGTGATGACGGCCTCTTCACCGTCGGGCAGCAACCCAAATCGGGCGGCCGTGATGACGGCCTGTCGGACGCTCGCCGGCGTGCACTTCCGCAGGCCCGGCAGGACCGGCCGCAGGACCGCCAGGAACCGGTCGACGCTCACGTGCGCGGGCAGCGCGGCCGCGATGTCCGCGCGGAACTGCTCGGCGTCGTGGTCGCGGCCCGCCGGGGTGTCCTCGTCGGCCTGCCCGGGCGGGATGCCGTCGCTGCTGGCGGCGGCCGCGCGCTGCTGCACGCGCTCCTTCAACGTGGTCAGGCTCATCGCAGCCCCGCCTTCGGGACGCGCAGCACCCGGCCGCGGCACGCCTCGTACACCTTGGGGTACTTCTCCTTGAGCAGCGCCACGTCGACCTGCTCGACGGTCTTGCGGCACTCGGCCGCGACCTTCGGGTACTCCTTCTGGAGCTTCTTCGCGGACACGTTGCCGTCCGGCGCGTACGACCACGCCTTCTTGCCGTCGACCTGCGCGACGGCGGCCTTGCCGCCGCAGATCAGCCGCATCTCGTTCTCGACCGCGGTCTTCTGCCCGTCCAGCTCCTCGATCTGCTCGATGAGCCGCTTGCGCCGCGCGAGGAGCTTCTCCGCCTTGACGCGGGACACCTCGATCACGTCGCCGGGCTTGACCTTCCACAGCTGGCCGAGGAGTTCCGTCGTCGCCTCCAGCCCGTCCGCCTGCGGCGGGCGGCCCTCGATGACGTGCCGCTGGAACCACGTCCCGCACACGTCGATGAGGGTCTGGATCAGCTCCTCGTCCCGTTCGATGCGGTGGAAGCGCAGCGTGTTTCCGCCGACGAGGGCGACGGCCCAGCCGTACGGCCAGCCGCCGACCGCCATGTTCCAGTGCACCTGGAGGGCGGGCGCGTCGGGCACCCCGTCCTTCCAGTCGTCGAGCTGGTAGGCGGAGCGGTTTTTCAACTCGACCGGGGCGACGACGGTGCCGGTGTCCGGGTCGAGCGCGTACCTGTCCACGTTCGACCGCATCCATGGCCGGTCGACGTGCGCCAGCGTTCCCGGCGTTGGCACGGCCGGGATGCCGGTCTTCTTGGTGAAGAGGTGGGAGATGAAGTCCTCGATCTCCAGGCCGATCTCGGCATACTCCGCGACCTGGTCGTCGAGCGGGACGGGCCGGCCGTGCTTCTCCTCGAAGACATGGCGCGGGCCCGCGTACTTGTTGAGGCCGAGGATCTTCGCGACGTCGGAACCGCCGATGCCGGTCCGCCGGACCTTCTCCCAGCGGCGCCGGAAGTCGGGGTCGTCGAGGTCACCGGCGGGCAGCAGCAGCCGCGCGGTCGGTGCCCCGTACGCGAGATCACCGCAAGGTGCCTCGGGTGGAGTCCACGTGTGGGTAGCCTGTTCAGGCAACGTTCCTTCTCTCGGGTCGTTGTGTGCGGACTCGGGGGCGCGGGCTGTCGCGTAGCTCGCGGCCCCGATCGCCGTCAGCCGACGGCACTTCTCCGCCTGGTGGCGGAAGGCTTGATCGCTGCGAGGGCCGCGACGGGCGCCTGCTGCGTGACCGGCTCGCGGCCGGGCAGGACGTCGTCGGGCAGCTCGGGCAGGACGCTGAACAACCCCTGAATGAGCCTCAGCTCGCAGTCGCAGAAGGCGACCGAGCGGCCCAGCTTCTGGTGCGGGAGCGTGGCGAGGTTGTCCTCCAGGAACCGCACCCGGCACTTGAGCTTCTCCGCAGCCTGTTCCAGGTCCCAGTTCCGGACCTCGGTGCATACGCAGTAGTCGCGCCGGGTGAACCTCATGACGCCTGCCGCTCCTTGATGACCGGCTGCGCCTCGGGTACCGGCGGCTCGTCGTCGAGCTGGGTGACGCCGGCCGACGGCTGGAGGTCGGCGACCGAGCAGCCCAACACGCGGGCCATCGAGCGGAGCCGCTCCGGGGTCGCGTTGCGGCGGCCCGCCTCGATGTCGCACAGCAGGGACACCGAGATCCCGACCGCCTCGGCCAGCGCCTTCTGCGTGAGGCCTGCGTTCTCGCGGGCGTCCGTGACGGCCTTCGGAGAGTGGTGAAAGGGAGCGCCGTTGCGGCGCCTGAGTCGGGGTGGGTGTTTGATCATGCGAACACCCTATGCGAAGGTTCGCGAAGTGTTGCGAAGTTACTCGCAATTGTGGCGCCGATCACACGCCGACACATAGTGCGCGCTACGTATGCGGACCGTGTAGCGAATTACTGCGTAGTTATGCGAACCTCTTGAGCATGGACGCGAACCCCCCCAATCCCCCGCCGGAGGCGGTGCTGCTCCAGCAGGCCGCCAGGCGGGCCCGGCTGTCGGCCCGCCAGGCAGCCAAGCGCGCGAGTATGTCCGACGCCCGCTGGCGGCACATCGTCAACGGCTACGAATCTGTCGGCCGGGGCATGAAGATCCCGGTCACCGCCCCGGCCGAGACCCTCGCCCGCATGGCCCAGGCTGTCGGCGTGACTTCGCAGCAGCTGGACGAAGCTGGGCGCCCAGACGCAGCCGAAATCCTCAACGAGCTGGCCCCGCCACCGCCCTCAAGCGACTCAGCAACGCACGCGGATGCGGGCGCCGGCGGCCCATACGGGAACGACCCCCATTTGGACGCGATCACCGCACTGCTGGCATCACTGCCGCCCGAGGCTCAGGACGAGGTGCTGCGCCGCCTCGGCCGAACGCACCCGTCTGCACACCCTGAGCACGCAGAACCCGCGCCCGAGCAACGCCGCACCGGGTAAAACGTCACACTTCGATCACGAACGCACACGCGCGGCTTGAAAGTTGCATGTGCGTTACATAACCCCTCCATGGCATATGCAGGGGGTTTATGTGACTGACGTGATACTCGCAGGAGTACTCGGGGCGGTTGTCCTCGCAGTGATCTTGCTCTACAGGGAACACCGCTCGAACGCGGAGCTGATCAACCAGCTCCGCGCCGAGATCACCGCATCGAAGATCGCAGCACTTCAGGCCGGACTGCAGACGCCCATCCAGCCGCCCACCGAAAAACCCGAGCCCGTCCGTCGGAAACGACACTTGGCGCTCTACATCGGCGGGGGCGTCGCCGCCATCCTCAGCTCAATCGGCACGTGGGTACGCGACTTATGGACGCACCACCGCCGCGCCCTGATCACAGGTACCGCGATCGCCGTCGCCACGACCTCCTCCGCCCTCGTGTACACGATGACGTCCGACAGCCCTGAGCCGGCCGACGCCCGTCCGCCCGCCGTCACCCGGCCGTCATCAACCGCCGCATCGCCAGCGCCCACCGCGTCCGGCCAGGACCGCCCGAGCCGTGGCAAGAGCAGCACTTCGACGCCTGCCAGCGCCAGGTCGGTAGCACCGACGGCGTCGATCCTGAGCGGCGACACGACCACTTTCAGGGAGTCCTCTGTCCCTCTCGGCAAGCCCAGCTCCGCCGCTAGGCCCTCGGCCAGCTCAGCTGGGGCCACGGCAGCACCTACCGGCAGCGAACAGCCGCTCCCGGAGAAGCCCAGCCCGTCGCCCTCCGCGCCATCCAACCCGCCCTCTCAGTCCGGCGGCGGAGGACATCCACCCGCCAGCGGCGAGTGCCTACTCCGCATCGAACTGCCGATTCTCCACCTTTGCGTCTGAACCGGCTCGCCCGGTCGTGGCTGGAATTGACCTCACGCTCTCCGCAACAGGCAGCTTGCCCGTCACGCCGGGCCCTCGGAGCGCCCTATTCGCCCCAAAGGCCTCACCTGAAGCTCTGAGTTTCGGCCATGGCGCCGCCACGAATGAGCCTGTTGATCCATAAATATGAGTTGCACGCCTCCGGATTGCATCGTTGAAAATGGTTCGATCCGAAACTAAGGGGGCTAACGTGATTCAGCATGTCTTGTCGGGGATAGTGGGAGCTCTGATACTCGCCGAAATCCTTTTGTACCTGGGCTGGCGAAGGCACAGGCAGCTGATCATCCAGCTCCAGGCCGAGATGGCAGCGCAACGGCTCATAGGACTCGGCTCAGCTGACGCGGCTAATACCGCCGCTCAGCCGCAACGCGAGCAACCCCCCGGGCGGCGGCTCAGACTGCACGACTCGGGGGCTCGCGCCACGTCACCGGCCGCCAGCACACCGCGGCTCCCGCCTCCCGCGCAGGCGCCGCCCCCGGCATCCGGTCAAGACCACGCCGGTACCGATCACGCCGACGGCGGCTGCACGCCGATCAGGCGGGGATCCCTCACCCTGCTGGAGTAGCCAACTAGGCTTTTCCGCTGGCGGGTTACTTGCCACCCCCCACGCTCAACTACATCGCGGACTGGCGCGGCAGTGTCGCCCGGTCCGGATGCAGCGAGCAGATCCGCAGCGCATTCGCGCGCGCCGAGGCATAGGCCGCGCGCACGGCCTCCGCATCCGGGCCCCACGCCCGCGCCTCCGTCTCAGCCGCGGGCCCTCGCAGCCACTGCGCCGACGAGTGCGCTGGCTCCTGTGTGTACGACTCCTCGAAGTCCCACGCCCAGCCGCCGCGCACCTCGTGGACGCCCGGGTCGGTCACGGTCTCCGACCCGTCCGCCGCGTACAGTGCCGGACCGGCCTGCCAGATGTACGCGCGGGCCGGCAGCTCGCTGCGCACCCGCCGCAGCCCGTTGTCGGCGCCCGTCTGCCCGCCGGTCGTGCGTATCCACCAGTCCGTCGTCATCCGCTCGACGTGCACCGCGCCTCCGCGCTCCCTCGCCCAGCGCTCCGCCAGCTCCTCCGCGTGCCCCGCGTCCCAGAAGCCGAGCATGTTCCCACCGACATGCGCCACGTATAGCGTGCGGCCCGGGTCGCGCACCGGCACGTGCTCCAGGACCTCGTCCCGCACTCCGCCACCGCCGCCGAGGCCGAGCGCTTGGTCGATCGTGAGGAGCGCCTCCTCGTGCGCGCCTCGCAGCAGGTGCCCGTACGTGTCACTCGTCGTCTTGATCGACTCATGGCCCAAGCGCCGCTGCACGAGGGTCAGCGGGTGCCCGGCCGAGATCAGCGCGGCCGCGTGGCTGTGCCGCAAGTCATGGAACGTCGGCTGCTTCCACTCGGGCAGCAGTCCCTCCGTCTTCGCTTTCTCCACGGCCCGTATCCACTTCTCGTAGAACGTCGAGTAGACCAGCCGCCCGCCGGTCGGCCCCTGAAAGAGCAGGTCATCGTCAGCCATCGACGTGAGGCCCAGGTCGAACAGCTCATTCCACACGCTCTCGCTGATCTCAACCGTGCGCCGGCCCGCCCTCGTCTTCGGCGGCCCCAGGTAGAAGCCCTCGCCCTTCTTGCCCTTCTTCCAGGCGCGGGCAACGCGCAGCTCGTACTGGCCGGGCTTGCCGCAGCGAGCGTGCCTGCGGGCCAGCGCGGTGACCTCGCCCCAGCGCATCCCCGTCGCATAGGTCAGCCGCACGAAGATCCGGTCCTGCGGCTGGGTCAGCTTCGACACGATCCCGGCAACCTCGTCGGGTTCCAGGAACTCGATGTCCTCACCGTCGTCGTCGTCGATCCCGTCATCGTCGGTGCGGGGCAGAGCCGTCAGTTCACACGGGTTGCGCTGGCGCAGCGGGGGCTCCGCCTGCACCGCGTCCCGGAGGATCGACGACAGCAGGCCGTGCAGGTTCTTCAACGTCTTCGGCGACATCGGCTTGTGCTTCGAGCCGCGCCACACCTTCGTGCCCGCCATCTGGAGCACCCATGCCGACACGGTCGCCTTGGAGAAGTGCTCGGGCGAGCGGACGTCGCAGTGGCCGAACGTCGGCAGGATGTACGTCTCCAACTCTCGAAGACAGTCGGCCTTGTACTTGTCGCTGGCCCCAGTGCGCAGCTCGATGGACTGCCGCGCGTAGTTGTCGAACCGGTAGCGCAACTCTTCCTCGCCGACGGCCGCCTCGTCGACGTAGCCCTTGCCCTTGATCCACCCGGCCGGCCAGTGCTGTCCAGCCTCGTCGACGGCCTGCTTGAAGACCTCAGCGGACACTGGGTCGTCGAACCGTTCGGTCTGCCAGGCTCCCTTGGCGGCGCCGCCGAGGCGCCACTTCACCTGGTAGCTGGTGACCTCACCGGCCTTGTTTCTGCGCTCAACAACGCTCGCCATGGGCGCAGGCTACCTTCGATGTTCCCAAGGTGTTCCCACGCCAACATGACGAGCGATCAATTTTCGACTGTTTCCGCAGCTCAAAGCATGTGTGCGCGGAGGTGCCCAGAGCCGGACTTGAACCGGCACGCCCGCGAAGGGGCAGCGAGGTTTAAGCTCGCCGTGTCTGCATTCCACCATCTGGGCAAGTCAAGGGCTCCGCGTCGAGGCCGAGACTATCGGGACCGGTCCCGCGAACAGGGGCCGGACGGCTCGATGTTGTCTTATTTTATTGAGGTCTGAGGGAGCATCAGCACCGGGATCGCGCCATCCACACGTGCCAGAAGGCCTCCTGGCAGCGGTCAGCGGCACATGCTGAATGACGGGATTTCACCGCTTGAACCAAGGTGCCTCACCGGTTCTTCGCAGACCGGCCCGTACGGCGGTGTGATCGCCTCCGGGGCGGGGGTCATCCCCAGGTATGACACACGGCCCGCCCGTCCGACCGGAGTCTGCCCCCGATACCGGAACAGCGACTGACTCCACGGCGGCATCCGGCCGTGAGGATGGTGAGCGTCCCCCCGCCACCGTCCCGCGATCGGAGCGCCACCCGTGACCACCAGCCCCCTCGCCTCTCCCCGGACCACCGCCGTGGCCGCCCGTGCCACGGAGCTGTCGAAGATCTACGGACAGGGCGAGACCCAGGTGGTCGCCCTGGACCGGGTCTCCGTCGACTTCCGCCAGGCCGAGTTCACCGCGATCATGGGGCCCTCCGGCTCCGGCAAGTCCACGCTGATGCACTGCGTGGCCGGACTCGACACGTTCTCCTCCGGTTCCGTGCGCATCGGCGACACGGAGCTGGGCTCGCTGAAGGACAAGCAGCTCACGCGGCTGCGCCGGGACAAGATCGGCTTCATCTTCCAGGCGTTCAACCTGCTGCCGACGCTCACCGCGCTGGAGAACATCACGCTCCCCATGGACATCGCCGGCCGCAAGCCGGACCGGCAGTGGCTGGACACCGTCATCGAGATGGTCGGCCTGTCCGGGCGGCTCGGCCACCGCCCCGCCCAGCTCTCCGGCGGCCAGCAGCAGCGCGTCGCCGTCGCCCGCGCGCTCGCCTCCCGGCCCGAGATCATCTTCGGCGACGAGCCCACCGGCAACCTCGACTCCCGCTCCGGCGCCGAGGTGCTGGGCTTCCTGCGCAACTCCGTGCGGGAGCTGGGCCAGACGGTCGTCATGGTGACCCACGACCCGGTCGCCGCGGCCTACGCGGACCGGGTCGTCTTCCTCGCGGACGGGCGGATCGTCGACGAGATGAACGCGCCCACGGCCGACTCCGTGCTCGACCGCATGAAGCGCTTCGACACCAAGGGCCGCACGAGCTGACCCCCTCCGGCCACCGGAGCCGCCCCCGGCCGTCGCTCCCGGCCCCGTCACCCACCCTGGACTGAGACAACCCATGTTCCGTACCGCCTTGCGCAACGTGCTCGCGCACAAGGCCCGGCTCCTCATGACCGTGCTCGCCGTGATGCTCGGCGTCGCGTTCGTGTCGGGGACCCTGGTCTTCACCAACACCATCTCCGACGCCTACCAGAAGAGCTCGGCCAAGGGCTTCGACCAGGTCGACGTCGCCGTACGCCCCCAGGGCGGCAAGGACACCGGCGACACCGTCGGCCGGACGCCCGAGCTGACCGAGGCCCAGCTGCGCACGAGCGCCCGGGTGCCGGGGGCCGCTTCCGCGATCGGCGTGGTCGACGGCTTCACCGCGCTCGCCGACAAGGACGGCAAGCTCATCGGCGGCGGCTTCCAGTCGCAGGGCGGGAACTACTGGGGCACCGACGACCCGCGCTACCCGCTGAAGGAGGGCCGGGCCCCGCACGGCGCGCAGGAGGTCGCCATCGACTCCGAGACCGCGCGGCGCGCGGGCTACGAGGTCGGCGACACCGTGCGGATGTCCGTCGACGGCCCCGTGCTGGCGCCGCGGATCACCGGCGTGTTCACCACCGACGATGGCAACGTCGCCGCCGGCGGCAGCCTCGCCCTGTTCGACACACCGACCGCGCAGAAGCTGTTCGGCAAGGCGGGCACCTACGACGAGATCGACGTCAAGGCCGCGCCCGGCACCAGCCAGACCGCGCTGAAGGCGGCCCTGGACCGGGCGCTCCCCCGCGCCACCACCGAGACCACCACCGGCGAGCGACTGGCCGACGACCAGGCCGAACTGATCTCCTCGCAGATGAGCGGGCTGAAGCAGGGCCTGCTGGTGTTCGCCGGCATCGCCCTGTTCGTCGGGACGTTCATCATCGCCAACACCTTCACCATGCTGGTGGCCCAGCGCACCAAGGAGCTGGCGCTGCTGCGCGCGGTCGGCGCCTCGCGCCGCCAGGTGACCCGGTCGGTGCTGATCGAGGCCTTCGTGGTCGGCACGGTGGCCGGGGTGAGCGGCCTGGTGGCCGGCGTCGGCATCGGCATCGGCCTGCGCTCGCTGATGGGCGGCCTCGGCGCGACCGTCCCGGACGGGCCGCTGGTGGTCTCGCCCGGCACGGTCGCCACCGCCCTGGTCGTCGGCGTGGTCGTCACCATGCTCGCGGCCTGGCTGCCCGGCCGGCGCGCCGCGAAGATCCCGCCGGTCGCGGCGATGAGCAGCGTGCACGCCAAGGCGACCACCAAGTCGCTGGTGCTGCGCAACACCCTGGGCGCCCTGTTCTCCGCGGCCGGCGTCACGGTCGTCCTGTACGCCACCACCCTGTCCGGCTCCGACGGGCAGGCCCCGATGGGCCTCGGCGCGGTGCTGCTGATCATCGGCGTGTTCATCCTGACGCCGCTGCTGTCCCGTCCGCTGATCGCGGCCGCGGCGCCCCTGCTGCGCGCCTTCGGGGTCTCGGGCCGGCTGGCCCGGCAGAACTCGGTGCGCAACCCGCGCCGCACGGCGGCCACCGCGTCCGCGCTGATGATCGGCCTGACCCTGATCACCGGGATGACGGTGATGGCGGGCAGCCTGCAGAAGTCGATCGACAAGATGGCCTCGGCCGCGATCCGCGCCGACTACGTCGTGTCGATGGCCAACGGCAACGAGCTGTCGCCCGGTGTCGAGCGGACGCTGAAGGGCACCGACGGCGTGACCACCACCAGCCCGCTGCGCAACGCGCCCTCCCGCATCGACGGGCGCACCGAGTACCTGACCGGCGTGAACGGCTCCGCCATCGGCGAGCTGACCGACCTGAAGGTCGACGACGGCTCCTTCACGGTGGGCGGGGACCGGGTCGTCGTCGACCAGGACACCGCCGAGTCCCACGGCTGGAAGGCCGGTTCGGCGTTCACCGTGCACTACGAGGACGGCAAGGCGCAGCGGCTGACGGTCGCCGGGGTCTACGAGGGCAACGAGCTGATCCACGGCATCATGCTGGACACCGCCGCGCTCACCCCGCACCAGAGCGACCCGGCCGACATGCAGGTCATGGTGAAGACGTCCGGCGGCGCCTCCGGGGCGACGAAGGACCGGCTGGAGAAGGCCCTCGGCTCCAACCCGGCCGTCCGGGTGCAGAGCAAGGAGGACCTGTCCGAGGAGATCGCCCAGATGTTCACGCTGATGCTGAACATGCTCTACGGCCTGCTCGCGATGGCGGTGATCGTGGCGGTGCTGGGCGTCATCAACACCCTCGCGATGTCGGTGTTCGAGCGCTCCCAGGAGATCGGCATGCTGCGCGCCATCGGGCTGGAGCGCCGCTCGGTGAAGCGGATGGTGCGTCTGGAGTCCCTGGTGATCTCCCTGTTCGGCGGCGTGCTGGGCATCGGCCTGGGCGTGTTCTTCGGCTGGGCGGCCGGTGAGCTGCTGGGCACCAGGATGGCGACGTACGAGCTGGTACTGCCGTGGGCGCGGATGGCCGCGTTCCTGGCGCTGGCCGCCGCGGTGGGCGTCCTGGCCGCGCTGTGGCCGGCCCGCAGGGCGGCGCGGCTCAACATGCTCCAGGCGATCAAGGCGGAGTAGCCGGGGCGCCGGTCGCGTGACGCGCGAGGGGGTCCTCGTCCGACGGTCCGACGGACGGGGGCCCCTTCGCGTGCCCGCGCGGAGTCAGTTCCAGGTGCGGGCCCGCAGCGGCATCCCCGAGGCGCCGGACTGCGGGGTCTTCACGGCGAGCACCTGGTTGACGCCGATCTGGTTGCGCTCGAAGGCGAGCGCGGAGGCCGCCATGTACAGGCGCCAGACCCGGGCCCGTCCGTAGCCGGCGAGCTCCACCGCCCGCTTCCAGTCCGCCTCCAGGTTGGTCACCCAGCGGCGCAGGGTCAGCGCGTAGTGCTCGCGGATCGCCTCCACGTCCCGCACCTCGAAGCCGGCGCGTTCCAGCTGGGTGACGGTGGTGCCGACCGGCGCCAGCTCGCCGTCGGGGAAGACGTAGGCGTCGATGAACGCGTCGACCTCGTACGTCGACTCGTCCCGCTGGGGGCGGCGGGCGATCTGGTGGTTGAGGAGACGTCCACCGGGCTCGAGCAGGGCGTGGAGGTCCTGGGCGTACTCCAGGTAGCGGTCGGCGCCGACGTGTTCGGCCATGCCGATCGAGGAGATCGCGTCGAAGGGGCCGTCGGTGACGTCGCGGTAGTCCTGCACCCGGATCTCGACGCGGTCGGTCAGGCCCTCCTCGGCGACGCGCTTGCGGGCGTAGGCGGCCTGCTCCTGGGACAGGGTGATGCCGACGACGGAGACCCCGTGCTCGCGGGCCGCGTGGATCGCCATGGAGCCCCAGCCGCAGCCGACGTCCAGGAGGCGCTGACCGGAGGTCAGGCCGAGCTTGCGGCTGACCAGTTCGAGCTTGTCGTACTGGGCCTGTTCGAGGGTGGCCCCGGGTTCGGGGGCCGGCCAGTAGGCGCAGGAGTACACCATGGACGGGCCGAGGACCAGTTCGTAGAAGTCGTTGCCGACGTCGTAGTGGTGGCTGATGGCGCGCCGGTCGGTGCGGCGGGTGTGCAGGTGGCGGGTGCGGCGGACCTCCTCGGCCGGCGGCGCGGGCGGCAGGGGCGGTCCGGCGAGCCGGAACAGGCCGCGGACCGCGGAGCGCACCTGGGGGTCGCGCAGCGACCGGGCGAGCGTGGGCGCGTCCTCGCCGCGCTCCCAGATCAGTCCGGAGAGCCGGTCCAGGGCGGTGTAGAGGTCGCCCTCCACGTCCAGGTCGCCCGCCACCCAGGCGCGGGCCAGGCCCAGTTCGCCGGGCTTGAACAGCAGGCGGCGCAGGGCCCTGCGGTGGCGTACGACCAGCGCCGGGGCGTCGGGCGGACCCGCCTGAGAGCCGTCCCAGGCGTGGATGCGGAGCGGGAGCGGCGCTCCCAACAACTGTTCGAGCAGGCCCTTCAGCCGCGACGCGGCGTCAGCCATGGCGCACACCTCCGTGACGAACGATCCCGGATGTCAGTGACCACGTAAACACCAGGACGCCCGCTGCGCAGTCCCGCATTGGGGTTATGAGTGGGCAAAGAAGGTGTAGATGCCATGTTGTTGGGGCGGCCCCGCGGAGGCGGCGGGGAACGCCGAAGGGGCCGCCCGCACCACGGATGGCGGGCGGCCCCTTCGAGGGGTCCGGACGACGTCGGGTCAGGAGGCCTTGGCGGCTTCCTCGGCCTTCTCGGTCCTGTCACCGGTGCGGGCGGCCGGGGCCGACGCGACCGGGGCGGGCTTGGCGGCCTCGTAGAACTCCTCGCGCGGCGTCTCCAGGGCGCCGAGGGAGACGACCTCGCGCTTGAGGAACATGCCGAGCGTCCAGTCGGCGAAGACCCGGATCTTGCGGTTCCAGGTCGGCATGGCCAGACCGTGGTAGCCGCGGTGCATGTACCAGGCGAGACGGCCCTTGAGCTTGATCTTCATCTTGCCCATGACGATCATCGCGACGCCCTTGTGCAGGCCGAGGCCCGCGACCGCGCCCTTGTTGGCGTGGCTGTACTCCTTCTGCGGGAAGCCCCGCATGCCGGAGATCACGTTGTCGCCGAGGACCTTGGCCTGGCGCAGCGCGTGCTGGGCGTTCGGCGGGCACCAGGCGTTCTCGTTGCCCGCCTTGCGGCCGACGAGGTCCGGGACCTGGGCGTTGTCGCCGGCGGCCCAGATGTAGTCGGTGCCCTGGACCTGGAGCGTGGCCGCGCAGTCGACGTGTCCGCGGGGACCCAGCGGCAGGCCGTAGCGGGACAGGACCGGGTTGGGCTTGACGCCGGCGGTCCACACGATCGTGTTGGAGTCGACCTCGAGGCCGTTCTTCAGCACGACGTGGCCGTCGACGCAGGAGTCCATGGAGGTCGACAGGTAGATCTCGACCCCGCGGCTCTCCAGGTGGTCCTTGCCGTACTGGCCGAGCTTGGGACCCACCTCGGGGAGGATCTTGTCGGCGGCGTCGACGAGGATGAAGCGCATGTCCTCGCGGGACACGTTCTTGTAGTACTTGGCCGCGTCGCGGGCCATGTCCTCGACCTCACCGACGGTCTCGGCACCGGCGAAGCCGCCGCCGATGAAGACGAAGGTGAGCGCCTTGCGGCGGATCTCCTCGTCGGTCGTGGAGTCGGCCTTGTCGAGCTGCTCGAGGACGTGGTTGCGCAGGCCGATGGCCTCCTCGACGCCCTTCATGCCGATGCCCTGCTCGGCGAGGCCGGGGATCGGGAAGGTGCGGGAGACCGCGCCGAGCGCGACGACCAGGTAGTCGAAGGGCAGCTCGTACGCCTCGCCGACCAGCGGGGCGATCGTGGCGACCTTGCGGTCCTGGTCGATGGTGGTGACCCGGCCGGTGAGCACCTCCGCCTTCGGCAGCACGCGTCGCAGCGGGACGACGACGTGGCGCGGGGAGATGTTGCCGGCGGCGGTTTCGGGGAGGAAGGGCTGGTAGGTCATGTACGACCGGGGGTCGACGACCGTGACGGTCGCCTCGCCGTAGCGCATCTTCTTGAGGATGCGCCGAGCTGCGTACAGGCCTACGTACCCACCGCCTACTACGAGGATCCTGGGACGCTCCGTGGTGCTCATGGCATCGAGTATCCACCCGGTTGGAGGGGGCACCTCGTGCGCCCCTTCACAAGCTTGTCCAGTGCCTGTGCTACACTCCGCGGCCCCTTTCACCCGGGCCGGGGCGGGCGACGGGAACCGTTGTCCGGTACACCCCGTTGTCAATGCCGCGTGAGCTGCCTCTCTGGCGTTCCGAGCGGTCCGTGAGGGAGTGGAAACACCGCCCGGGGCACGTGATGCGAAGAGGGCCGTACACCCTCTTCTGAACATGTTCAAAGGGGAGTTCGGGCTCTGGAGGGGTGATCCGAAGGCGCTCGGGGGGTCGTCGCGACGGAATTCCTTGTGAAGAACTTCACGAACTTTCCCGACGGCATGTCGCCGGAGCCCCTCGGGACCCCTTCCGCACCCGCTCAGGCGTGGTCCGGCGCGCTCAACGGAGGCGGCTGACCAGGGGGTATCGGGGCCTCGGAAGGCCCAGCCGGCGTCCCGCGCGCGGGCCGGACGGAGGGGGCGGTCGAGAGCCGCTGGAGACCGGCTCAAGACCGGATGGGGCCGGCGGCGGGCCGCCGGCCCCGGTTGCCCCACTCCCGTCCGTGCGGCGCCTGCCTAGGTGCGCCCGTAGCCGCCGTCCTCGTCGCGGGCGCGGTCCTCGGCGAAGCCGAGTTCCTCGTCGGCCTCGTCGGCGCCGCTCTCGATGCGCTCCTTGCGCACCGTGCCGCGCACGGTCTCCTGCTCGGTCCGTTCCTCGGTGGTCAGGCGCACCCGCTCCACCGGGACGGCCTCGGTCTCCACGACCGGCCGCTCCTCGTGCAGCACCACCTCGTGCTCGGCCTCGGTGATGTCCGGGCCGGACAGGGCGGCGTCGCGGTTCTCCTCCGTGATCGGCTCACGGACGATGCGCGCCTCCTCGTGGCGCACCGGGACCGTGCGCTCCTCCTCCTCGGTGACCACGTACTTGACCAGCCGGGCGCGGCCGGCCTCACGGCGCTCGACGCCCACGTGCATCCGCTCCTCGGAGCGCGTCATGGCGTCGTCGGCCGTGCCCATGCCCGGCCGGGCGCCGACGTCGGCCCCCGCGGTGCCCGCGGTGCCCGCCATGCCGGCGGCCCCTGCCGCGCCGGCGGTGCCACCCGTCATGCCGGGCCGGTCCGCGTCCGCGGCCATGTCCGGCCCCATGCCCTCGTCATGGGTCAAGCCGCCCTCGCCGGACTCGCCGGCCCGCGCCCAGGACATGTCCCAGTCGATGCCGTAGTACTCGTAGAGCCGGTGCTCCTCGTCCTCCGACAAGTGACCGCCGCTGTCGACGTCGACGTTCGGGGCGTCCTTGACCTTGCTCTTGGAGTACGGGACTTCCACGTGGTCCTCCACCACCCGGGCATCACGCACGGGGACGAAGGACTCGTTGCTGCCGAACAAGCCGGTCTTCACCGACACCCACTCCGGCGCGCCGGTCGTGTCGTCGAGGAAGACGTGCTTGGCGTCCCCGATCTTGTGCCCCTCCTCGTCCATGACGGGGTGATCCAGGACGGATGCGATCTGCTCTCTACGGATCATGGTTCGGCCACCCTTCTCGTGGAGCCTGTACGGGCCGGGTAGACCTCTACGGAAGGGGCAAAACAGGTCAATTGTTGCGAATCACTCAGGACTGCTCGCGAACACCACTCGCTGGATCCCAGGCATGTGTACACGGCAACGCGTACACTGGCCTCATGACTGAGAACACCGTGACCGTACGGGAAGCCCGCGCGCACCTCGCCGACCACATCAACCGGGCCGAGGAAGGCGTTCCGACCGTCATCACGCGCAACGGTGCTCCCGTGGCGGCCGTGGTCCCGATCGCGGACTTCGAGGCGCTGGAGGAAGCGGCCGACGTCATGCTGGCGCGCGAAGCCGAAGCGGTCCTCGCCGAAGGCGGTCCCACCGTGACGATGGCGGAACTGCTGGCAGACCTGTTCACCGAACGGGACGGCGAGGCCGCGTGAAGTACGCCTTCCGGTTCACCGCGGCGGCGCAGCGGCAGCTCCGGGCCATCAGCCGGCCCGACGCCATGCGCATCCTGGCCGCGCTGACCGCGCTCGGTGACGACCCGTACCGCCAGGACGCCGACGTCAAGAAGCTCACCGGCCCGTCCGGACTCTACCGGCTCCGGGTCGGGAGCTACCGGGTCGCCTACCAGATCAACGACGGTGAACTCGTCGTCCTCGTCGTCAAGGTGGGCGACCGGCGGGACGTGTACCGCAACCTGTAGGCGGTCAGGCCAAGGACCAGCCGATCCCGTCGAGGATGTCGTGCTCGCTCACCACGACCTCCTCCGCGCCGATCCGGTCCATGATCGACAGCAGGACCAGCGCACCGGCGCCGATGACGTCGACGCGGCCCGGGTGCATGGAGGGCACGGCCGCACGCTCGGCGTGGGTGGAGTGCAGCAGCCGCTCGGTGATCTCGCGGACCCGGTCGCGGGAGACGACGGAGTGGTGGATGCGGGCGGAGTCGTATTCCGGCAGGTCCTGGGCGATGGCCGAGACCGTGGTGACCGAGCCCGCCAGGCCCACCAGCGTGCGGGCCTCGTGCAGCGGGACCGTCCGCTCGGCGAGGTCCAGGGCCGCCTCGATGTCGGCGCGCATCGCCGCGACCTGCTCCTCGGTCGGCGGGTCGGTCACCGCCCCGTCGACCACCAGGTGCCGCTCGGTCATCCGCACGCAGCCGACGTCCACGGAGCGGGCGGCCCGCACGCGGTCGTCGCCGACGACGAACTCGGTGGACCCGCCGCCGATGTCCACCACCAGGTAGGGCTTGGCCAGGTCGTCGCGGCCGGTCAGCTCCTTGGTGGCGCCCGTGAAGGAGAACGCGGCCTCCTGGTCGCCGGTGATGACCTCGGGCTCGACGCCCAGGATGTCCAGGACGCCCCGCACGAACTCGTCGCGGTTCTCGGCGTCCCGGGAGGCGGAGGTGGCCACGAAGCGCAGGCGCTCCGCCCCGTGCTCCTTGATCACCGCCGCGTACTCGCGGCACGCGGCGAAGGTGCGCTCCAGCGCCTCGGGCGCGAGGCGGCCGGTCCGGTCGACGCCCTGGCCGAGCCGCACGATCGTCATGCGCCGGTCCAGATCGGTCAGTTCGCCGGTCTCCGGGTGCGCGTCGGCGACGAGCAGCCGGATGGAGTTCGTACCGCAGTCGATGGCGGCGACGCGGGTCATCGGGCCTCCCCCTGGGCGGGCTGGTCGGTGGTCTGCCGGTCGGGCGCCACGCAGCTGCCCTTGCGCCACCACTCCGGCAGCATGGCCAGCGCCTCGTCGCCCAGCGGGTTCACCCCGGGGCCCGCGGCCAGCGCGTGCGCGACCAGGACGTGCAGGCACTTCACCCGGTCCGGCATGCCGCCGGCGCTGGGGAAGCCCTTCAGCTCCTCGATCTCGTCGCGGCGCCCGATGTAGTCCTCGTGCGCGGCACGGTAGGCGGCGGCGAGCCCGGGATCGGTGCCGAGCCGCTCGGTCATCTCCTTCATCACGCCGTTGGCCTCCAGCGTGCCGATGGCGGAGTTCGCCCGGGGGCACGTCAGGTAGTACAGCGTCGGGAAGGGCGTGCCGTCGGGCAGGCGGGGCGCCGTCTCCACGACGTCCGGGCTGCCGCAGGGGCAGCGGTGCGCGATGGCGCGCAGCCCGCGCGGCGGACGCCCGAGCTGCTGCTTGAAGGCCTCGACGTCCGCGTCGGTGGGCTCGGTGCGCGGCGTGGTCGGCGGGGGCGTTTCCATGCTTCGGGGTGTGTCTCTCTGTCAGTTCTTCTGGCCGGAGGCGTCGGACTTGTCGACCCCGTCCCAGACGTTGGAGTACCAGGGCCGGTCGGCGGCCCCGAGGTCGGCGCGGGACTGCTGGGCCGCGTCCGGGTCGACCACCACGAACCCGGTCTCGCCGGGCATGACGTAGTGCAGCCGCAGCCGGATCTGCTGCTCGGCGTAGGCGTCGTCCTGCCAGCGTGCCTTGAGGTCGCGCAGTTGTTCCACCCGCCGGCGGGCCTGCTCCTTCTCGCGCTGGAGGTCGGCGATGTCGGCGCGCTGGGAGACGTACTGGCGCATGGGGTACGCCAGGGCGACCACCAGCGAGCACAGTACGAGCGCCAGCAGCGCGGCACGGCTGGTGAGCCGGGAGCGGCGGGCCTGCCGCCGGGTCTGCGAGCGGTAGACCCGGGCCGCCGTCTGCTCGCCGAGCACCCGCAGCCGGGTCGCGGTGGAGAACCGGTCCCGGTCCTTCACGGCCATGTCGCCGACCTCCCGTTCACACGCGCGTACGTCCCCGCACACGGTACGGGACCGGTACGGGGACGTACGTACGACTGGCGCAGCCTTGACCCTTAAAGGCCCAGTGCCGGTCCGCTCAGCCCTTGAAGCGCGGGAAGGCGCTGCGGCCGGCGTACACCGCGGCGTCGTCGAGGATCTCCTCGATGCGCAGCAGCTGGTTGTACTTGGCGACGCGCTCGGAGCGGGCCGGGGCGCCGGTCTTGATCTGCCCGCAGTTGGTGGCGACGGCGAGGTCGGCGATGGTGACGTCCTCGGTCTCGCCGGAGCGGTGGGACATCATGCACTTGTAGCCGCTGCGCTGGGCCAGCTCGACGGCGTCCAGGGTCTCGGTGAGCGAGCCGATCTGGTTCACCTTCACCAGCAGGGCGTTGGCGGCACCCTCCTCGATGCCGCGGGACAGGCGCTCGGGGTTGGTGACGAACAGGTCGTCGCCGACCAGCTGCACCTTGTCGCCCAGCTTGTCGGTGATGACCTTCCAGCCGGCCCAGTCGTCCTCGAACAGCGGGTCCTCGATGGAGACCAGCGGGTAGGCCGCCACCAGCTCCTCGTAGTACTCCGTCATCTCGGCGGCGGAGCGCTCCTTGCCCTCGAAGACGTACTTGCCCTCCTTGTAGAACTCGGAGGCGGCGACGTCGAGCGCCAGCGCGATCTGCTCACCGGGGACGTACCCGGCCTGCTTGACGGCCTCGAGGATGAGGTCGAGGGCCTCGCGGTTGGAGCCCAGGTTCGGGGCGAAGCCGCCCTCGTCGCCGAGGCCGGTGGACAGGCCCTTGGACTTCAGCACGGCCTTGAGGGTGTGGTAGACCTCGGTGCCCCAGCGCAGCGCCTCGGAGAAGGACTCCGCGCCGATCGGGGCGATCATGAACTCCTGGATGTCCACGTTGGAGTCGGCGTGCGAGCCGCCGTTCAGGATGTTCATCATCGGCACCGGCAGCAGGTGCGCGTTCGGGCCGCCCAGGTAGCGGAACAGCGGCAGGTCGCTGGCCTCGGAGGCGGCGTGGGCGACGGCGAGCGAGACGCCGAGGATGGCGTTGGCGCCGAGCGAGCCCTTGTTGTCGGTGGCGTCCAGGTCGAACATGGCCTGGTCGATCAGGCGCTGCTCGGTGGCGTCGTAGCCGACGAGCTCCGGGCCGATCTGCTCGATGACGGCGAGGACGGCCTTCTCGACGCCCTTGCCCTGGTAGCGGTTCTGGTCGCCGTCGCGGAGCTCGATGGCCTCGAAGGCGCCCGTGGAGGCGCCGGACGGGACGGCGGCACGGCCGGTGCTGCCGTCGTCGAGGCCGACCTCGACCTCGACCGTGGGGTTGCCTCGGGAGTCCAGGATTTCCCGGGCTACGACGACGTCGATGGACGGCACGAGCATCTCCTTCGTGGATGTGACGCGGGTACACGCAGTACCGCAGTGGCTCTGCGAGATGAGCCTAACCGGCTCCGGCGCTTCGGCCAGCCGATCGGCCACCTCGTGGACAGAACCGAGAGTAAATTGTTCCTGAACTGAACAAAACCCCGGTGCGGCCATCAGGACATGAAAAACCCCGCCCCGGTGCGTACGGGGGAGGACGCACCGGGGCGGGGAGCCCGTGGGGACGGGGGGACCCTCACGGGCCTCCACCATGGAGGACCCGGATGTGAGGGCGCTGTGCTTCGGCTACGAGCCGCGTGTCACTTCAGGTGCAGCTGCTGGCCCGGGTAGATGAGGTCGGCGTCCTCGACGATGTCCTTGTTCAGCTGGAACAGCTTCTCCCAGCCGCCCTGGACGTGGTGCTTCGCGGCGATGGTGCTGAGGGTGTCGCCCGTGACCACCTTGTACTCGCCGTCACCCTTCTTGACCTTCTTGCCGGTCGGGGTGGTGACCGTCTTCTGCGACTTCTGCGTCTTCTGCGTCGCGGCCGGGCGCTCGCTGGAGCGGGAGGCGGCCTGGTCCTCGGAGCGGGTCGAGGTGGAGTTCGAGCCGCTGCTGGAGGAGTTGGAGCTGGAGGAGCCGGAGGAGCTCGAGGAGCTGCTGGAGGAGCCGCCGGTGGAGGCGCCCGACAGACCCTTGCCGCAGACCGGCCAGGCGCCCTTGCCCTGGGAGGCGAGGACCTTCTCGGCGATCTCGATCTGCTGGGACTTGCTGGCCTTGTCGGCGGTGGAGGCGTAGGCGGTGCCGCCGTACGCGGCCCAGGTGGAGGCCGAGAACTGCAGGCCGCCGTAGTAGCCGTTGCCGGTGTTGATGGACCAGTTGCCGCCCGACTCGCACTGGGCGACGGCGTCCCACTCGGAGGCGGTGGCGGCGGAGGCGTTGCCGGCCGCCATCAGCGGGGCGGCGATGGCGACACCGGTGACGCCGGCGAGCGCGGCGGCGCGGGTGGCCTTGGACGGACGACGGTGCTTGCCCTTGCCGGAAAACAGCATGGATCGATCCCCTCACCGACGCCTGCGAGGTGAGCTGTCGGGTTCGGGCCGGTTGAGTTGCCCGGCCGCGTCCCCCTCTCGGACGACGCGGCTCCACCCCAAGCCGGTCCCGGCGTCGATGGCCCGAAGGCCTCTCAACTGCCGGACCCGGCACTTACCTTGGGTCCCCCGCTCCTGCCTACGGCGCTTGACGCGACGACTGTTCCCGGGCTGCCGCTGGCAGGATTCGGCGTTGCGACGGCCGGGGCTCGGGTTGCCGAGCGGTCACGACCGTAGACAGGTGATCGACGGAATTTCAAAGACGATCAGGGCTTCTGAGACTCATCCCACACTTTCGCCAAACCGGACAATTGGCGGCGAAGCGTGACGTGAACTCCCGGTGCTTTTCGCCCTATTCAACCCCTAGAGACAGGGTCTGACCGGGGACGATACTGCTCGGGTCGGCCCCGATGACGTCCTTGTTCGCCTCGTACAGCGCACGCCACCCGCCCGCGAGGTCAAGGGAGTCGGCGATGGACTCGAGGGAGTCACCCGGGTGGACGAGGTAGCCCTCACCGACGGGGGACGCGTGGCGGCCGACGGAGGCGGTGCTGGTGCCGTCCTCGGCCGGGGTCTCCTCGGCGCTGCCGCCCCGGTGCTTGCCGGTGCCGGACGCCGCGGCGGGCGCGCTGTCCGTCGTGTCGGCCGCGGCGCTGGTGTCGACGAGGCTCCAGGACCCCACGCCCTGCTCGGACTTGTCCGGAGTGTCCGCATACGGGCTGCCCGTGGGCGAGCTGTCGGGCGTCCGCGCGGCGGCGTCGCCCTGCTCCGCACCGGTGGAGGTTCCCGGCGTCGCGGACGTGTCCGACGGAACGGACGAAGAGGGCGAAGAGGGCTTGGAAGAGGCGGAGTCGGACGGGGTGGCCCCCGTGTCGCCGGCCGGAGTGGAGGACGCCGACCCGGACGACTCGGACGAATCACCCGAACCGGTGGAACCGGTGGTCTCCTTGGAGGAGTCGGACAACCCGCCGGGAAGCGGCGCCTGCGACGCGTCGCCGGCCACGCCGGTGTCCACGCCCAGCGCGCCGTTCCGCTGGGTCAGTCCCGACGTCAGGCCACAGGTGCCCCAGGCCCCGACGCCCTGGTCGGCGAGGACCTTCTGGGCGACGGCGATCTGCTGGTTGCGGCTGGCCTGGTCGGGGCTCTGGGCGTAGGCCAGTCCGCCGTACGACTCCCAGTCGGCCTGGGTCAGACTCAGGCCGCCGTACTCGCCGTTGCCGGTGTCGGCGCTCCAGGAGCCCCCGGACTCGCACTCGGCGACCCTGTCCCAGACCGTGCCGTCCGCCGCGCTGGCGCCGGAGGCGGCGAGGAGCGGGATGGCAATGGCCGATCCGGTGACGCCGGCCGCGACGAGGAGGGCCGGGGCCTGACGGGGGCGACGGTGACGACCGTTCCCGGAGAGCATGCGGGGGCCTTTCTCGAGACAGCACTGACCGGCGCGGCGGGTGCCGTGGGCACGTGCGGGTCGCCGCGCTGAGGGGTGAACGTATCGGCAGACGATCACTTGTCACAAGTTCATGCCGCGCGGATCACGTGAAGATCACAAAGTTGAACGCGTGTCATCTTCACGTCCGCCCGTGACACCCCCGCCCCGCACCCCGGTTGATTACGGGTCAGGTGTGAACGACACGGGCAACGCGCGCAGACCGCGCATGATGAGCCCGCCGCGCCACCTCAACTCGGCCGGATCGGCGGCGAGTTGCAGGTCGGATAGCCGGGTGAGCAGGGTGGCCAGCGCGGTCTGGCCCTCCAGCCGGGCCAGCGGGGCGCCGAGGCAGTAGTGGATGCCGTGCCCGTAGCCGAGGTGCTGGTTGTCGCGGCGCGAGAGGTCCAGCACGTCCGGGTCGGCGAAGCGCGCCGGGTCGCGGTCGGCGGCGGCCAGGACGACGAGCACCGGGTCGCCGGGGGCGATGTCCTGGCCGCCGAGGGTGAGCGGCCGGGTGGCGAACCGCCAGGTGGCCAGCTCCACCGGCCCGTCGAAGCGCAGGAGTTCCTCCACGCCCGTCTCCAGCAGCCCGCGCTCGCCGCGCGCCAGGGACTCCTGGAGCCGGTGGCGCTGCCCGGGGTGGGTGAGCAGGGCGTACGTGCCGTTGCCGATGAGGTTGACCGTGGTCTCGAAACCGGCGAACAGCAGGATGAACGCCATCGCCGCGGCCTCGTTCTCCGTGAGGTGCTCGCCGTGGTCGGAGGCGCGGATGAGCCCGGAGATGAGGTCCTCGCCGGGCACCGGGTCGGCGGGCAGCGCCTCGCGCTTGCGGTGGATCAGCTCGGAGAGGTACCCCCGCATCTTCTTCACGGACCGGGCGACCCCGCCCCGGGGGCCACCGCCGTGCCGGATCATCATCCCGGCCCAGTCCCGGAAGTCGTCCTGGTCCTCGCGCGGGACGCCCAGCAGGTCGCAGATGGCGTAGATGGGGAGCGGGAAGGCGAAGTCGTGGATGAGGTCCGCCGAGCCGGTCCGCGCGAACCGGTCGATGAGGCCGTCCGTCAGCTCCTGCACCCGGGGCGCGAACTCGGCCACCCGGCGCGGGGTGAACGCCTTGCTGACGAGCCGGCGCAGCCGGGTGTGGTCCGGCGGGTCGATGTTGAGCAGATGGGTCATCAGCTCGGCCTTGCGCTCGCCCGGGATGCCGGTCTTGCCCTTCGCGTGCGCGGGCTCGTCGTGGTGCGCCGGGTTCTTGCTCAGCCGCGGGTCGGCCAGCGCCTGCTTGGCGTCCCCGTACCGGGTGACCAGCCAGGCCTCCACCCCGCTCGGCAACCGGGTCCACCGCACGGGCGCGTGCTCCCGCAGCCAGGCGTAGGCGGGGTAGGGGTCGGCGGCGAACTCCCAGGTGAAGAGTTCGGGGGCGGGGGCTCCGGGCGGGTCCGGGGCGACGGGGCAGGACGCCGGGCCGGTCGGTGGGGTCGGGCCGGTCGGTGGGGTCGGGGGGTGGGGCTGGGCTGTCACCGATCGACGGTATCCGTGGGGGTGTCCGCGGGGTGCGCGGGGAGGCCCTCCGCCTCCCGGATCGCGTCCCGGTACGCGCGGGCCGCCGCGCGCAGGGCCGCCTCCGGGTCGACGCCCTCGCGTTCGGCGCGGGCCGCCAGGGCGAGGAGGTCGTAGCCGAGGCCCTCGCCGGCGGGCAGGGGGACGCCCAGGCCCGCGGTGCGCACCCGGGACGCCAGCTTGGCGGCGAGGGCCAGGCCGGGCTGGTGCAGCGGCACGCCGTCGGTGACGGACTCGCGCCGCTTCTCCGCCGCCTTGGTGCGCAGCCAGTGCTCCTTGACCTCCTCGGGGGTGGTCGCGGTCGCGTCGCCGAAGACATGGGGGTGGCGGTGGATCAGCTTGGCGACGATCGTGGCGGCGACGTCGTCGACGGAGAAGGGCGCCTCCTCGTCCTCCTGGGCTATCCGGGCGTGGAAGACCACCTGGAGCAGGACGTCGCCCAGTTCCTCGCGCAGTTCGTCGCGGTCGCCGTCCTCGATGGCCTCGACCAGCTCGTACGACTCCTCCACCGCGTACTTGGCCAGGCCCCGGTGGGTCTGCCGGGACGACCAGGGGCACTCGGCGCGGATCCGGTCCATGACCTGCACGAGGTCGAGCAGGCGCGCGCCGGGGAGGTCGTACGAGGCGGGGAGCAGTTCCAGCTCGGGCAGGGCGACCCGGCCGGAGCCGGCCAGCCGGGCCAGGCCGTCGGTGAGGGCCGGCTCGCCCTCCCCCGTGGCCACCACGACCGCCGTGCGGCCGCCGGCGCAGGCCGCGACCAGTTCCTCGGCCGTCGGCGACGCCTCCTCGACGGTGATCCCGGCCTCGCGCAGGTACGGCAGCTGGGGGTGGGCGCCGTCCGCGCACAGCACGCGGTCCGCCGTGCGCAGCGCCTCCCAGGCCGGCCAGGACAGCAGGCCGGGGGCGACGCGGTGGCTGGTGGTGAGCAGGACGACCCGGCCGGTGGCGGTGCCGGTGGGGTCGGCGGGGCGGCGGGCGTCCGGGGAACCGGGGGCGGCGGCGGAGGCGGTCACATCGTTCACGCTTCGAACGTAACCCACACCGCCGACGGCCTCGCGGCGTTGTCCACAGGCAGCAGGTGCGGTCGTACGATCACACCGACCGGAGCCGTCCTGCGCCCGCCGACGCGGACGCCGACCACGGACCACGGACGCCGGACGCCGGAGCCGATCAGGCCGACTGCTTCTGCCCCGCCGTCGTCACCTCGCGCACCCACGGCGTGTCGGCGTCCACCCGGCTGACCTTCTGGACGTCCCAGCTGCCGTAGCGCGGGTTGAGGTCGACGCCGAGGTCCTTCGACGCCTTCGCCAGGGCGCCCCAGAACTCGGGCCGGCTGGTGTCGGTGCCCAGCTTCTGCGCGAGCTTCTGGGCCTGGAGCTGGAGGCGGAGGTTGTCGTCGAGGCGCTGCGGCGGGACGCCGTACTGCTGGAGCCAGGCCGTCTCCAGGGCCTTCGCGCCGCCCGCCTGCTTCTCCAGGTCGGACCGCATCGTCTGGACCTCGCCCCGGCTGACGGTCACGCCCGCGTCGCGCGCGGCGCGCTCCAGCACCCGGTCCAGGACCATGCCGTGCAGGGTGTCCCGGGCGAGGGTGCCGGTCTGGGCGACGGCCTGCGCGTACTGGGCGTCGTCCCGGACGGCCGCGCGCTGGGCCTCGCGCACCTCGTCCACCCGGCCCTGGAGCTGGGAGACGGTGATCCGCTGGTCGCCGACCACCGCCGCGGCGCCCGGGTGCGCGTCGTTGCCGCAGGCGGTGAGGAGGGGGCCGGCCGCGATGAGCGCGGCGGACAGCAGGAGCGCGGTGCGGCGACGGCGGTGCAAGGAAACCTCCCGAGGAGATTGTGCGACGGTGCACAAAGTCTTGCGGTGATCGATGGTAGGCAGTGGGACGGCTGGGGCCAACCCATTGGACCAACGATTCACCGGGACTTCAGGCACCGCCGCACCGACGCGCGATGGCCGGGGCCGCGCCCGGGGGTCAGCCGACGATCGCGACCGGTGCGTCCCACGCGTCGCGGTCGACGGTGAGCGTGTAGCCGCCGCGCGTCTCCTTGCTGTTCACCAGGTACTGGTGGCCGCGGCTGTGGCCGGTGAACTGGGTGGCGCCCCAGGGCCAGTCGGCGGTGGTCGTCTGCTGCTTGTCCCACAGCGCGTACCAGAGGTTGCCCGGCAGGTCCGTCTTGTTCGTGGCCGTGGCGATCGCCTTGGCGCTGGAGCTGCTGAAGCCGTAGTAGCCGCCGCGGTAGACCTTGCCGCGCAGGGTCTTCGTGAACGCGCGCACATACGTCAGCACCGCGTCGTTGCACGCCTTGTTCGTGATGTCGTACGGCTCCATGTCGAGGTAGACCGGGCTGCCGGCCTTCATGCCGAGCGCCGACGCCTTGGCGACCGCGTCGGCCGCGTCCTTCGCGCCGAGGGAGGCGGCGGTGGCCGCGGTCAGCTTCTCCGGGTTGGCGCTCGTCTGGCAGGGCGGCTGGGCGCCGACGTAGAGCGGGATGAGCTTCCAGCCCGCGGAGTTGACCGACTTCACCCAGGACGCGGTGAGGTTGGGCTGGGCGCAGCCGCGGTTCGCGCCACCTATGTAGACCGCGGCGGCGCCGTAGTAGCCGTCGGTCTTCCACGCCTTCATCGCGCTCGGCGAGGGCGCGGTGCAGGTGTCGAAGGCGCGGCCGGTGTAGGTCTTCTGGGCCGGCCAGGTGGTGGCGGCCATGGACTGCTGCGCGGCGATCCCGCCCCCGGCGACCACGGCGGCCCCGGCCACGGTCCAGGCGATGTATCGGCGCTTCTTGGACTGCCGGTGCTCGGCCATCCCCACCCCATTCGTGTTCACGGCGCGCGCGTGTGCGTGCGCACCCCCGCCGTCACCCTATGCACCCGCTGTCCGGTGACTCCGCGGGCCTCCCCCCAACCGCGTCACCCGCGCTACCCGCGCACCTGCCCCAGCCATTGCAGGGTGCGGTGGACCTCCGCGGCGAGCGGGTGGCCGGGGCCGCGCAGGCGTTCCACGTCGTGCAGGAGCCGGATCAGCGTGTCGTGCGCGGCGCCCCGGTCGCCGACGGCGAGGAGCAGCTGGCCGATGCGGCGGCGGACGTCGTGGGCGAGTTCGGGGTCGGTGAAGACGTACTGGTTCTCGTAGTACGGCAGCAGCGTGCGGTACTCGGCGAGCGCCGCCGCGGGGTCGCCGAGCTGTTCCAGGCACTGGGCCACGTCGAAGCGGAAGCGCAGCGCCTGCGGGTCGGCGTGACCGGCCTCGGCGGCGCGTTCCGCGGCCAGGCGGCGCAGTTCGGGCAGCGCACGCCGGTACTGGCCGTCGTCCATGAGGGTGGCCGCGTACTGCTTGCGCAGGGTGCGCACCACCGGTGAGTGCTCGCCGTGCTGTTCGGCGGCGGCCGGGAGGATCGCGCTGAGGATGTCGACGGCCTGGGTGATCCGGCCCTCCCCCAGCAGGCGCTTGACCTCGTCCACGGCGTCCGCCACGTCCGGCTTGCCGGGCGCGCCGGGCACCGGGGTCGCGGGGGCGGGCTGCGGCGCGGGCGTGCGCGCGCGGTCCGGCCAGGGGGCGTGCGGGCGCAGGAAGGGACGCGTCGGGTCCAGCGGCGCCCCGGTGGGCATCCCGCGCGCGGGGAGCAGCAGCGCCAGGTCCTCGTACACCTCCTGCGCCGAGGCGGGCCGGTGCTGCGGGTCCTTCGCCAGCAGCCGCAGCACCAGGTTCTCCAGGGCCTCCGGCACCTCGGGGCGCAGCCGGCGCACGGGGACCGGCGGCTCGTACAGGTGCCGGTGCAGCACGCCCAGCGCGGTGGAACCGGCGAACGGCACGTCACCGCTGAGCAGTTCGTGCAGCAGCACGCCGAGCGCGTACAGGTCGGTGTACGGGCCCACCGCGCCGCCCATGGCCTGCTCCGGCGCCATGTACGCGGGCGACCCGATCGGCGAACCGGTGTGCGTCAGACGGGTGGTATCGCTGTCCATCACGGACGCGACGCCCAGGTCCAGGACGGTGACCGTGCCGTCCTGCTTCACCATCACGTTGCGCGGCTTGAGGTCGCGGTGCACGATCGGCACCGCGTGCACGGCGCTGAGCACCGCGCACAGCTGCGCGGCCACCGCGACCGCCCACGGCCACGGGTACGGGTCGTGCTCGGCCAGGTGGTCGGAGAGGTCGGCGCCGTCGACGTACTGCATGACGAGGAACAGCTCCTCGCCCTCGCTGCCCGCGTCGTGCACCGTGACCAGGCCGGGGTGGTCGACCTGCGCGGTCACCCGGCACTCGCGCAGGAACCGGCGGCGCAGCTCGGCGGCCTCGGCGCCGGCCACCTTGTCGGGGCGCAGCAGCTTCACCGCGACGCGCCGGTCCAGGCGCCGGTCGTAGGCCGTCCAGACCTGGCCCATGCCGCCCTGCCCGAGGAGCGTGGCCAGTTCGTACCGGTCGCCGACGACGCGTCCGGCCGTCCCGGTCACCGGCCGCCCTCGTGGTCACCGCCGGGCCGGCCCTCCTGCTTGCGCAGGAAGTCGCTGAGCTCGTCCAGCTCCGCGCGCACCTGGTCGATGCGGGCGGGCGCGGGGCGCTGCGGCGGCGGGACGGGGCCCGGGGCCGTGGAGCCGTGGGCGGGCGGCGGCTGGGGCACGGGCGTGTGCGGCTGGGGTATCGGGGTGTGCGGGTGGGGCACCGGGGTGGCGGGCGGCTGCTGCGGCACGTGCGTGGTCGCGTACGGCGAGACCGGCGGCGTGGGCTGGGCGTAACCGAACACCGTGGGGGCGGCGGGGCCGTGCGCGCCGGGACCCTGCGGTCCGGGGCCGAACTGCGGCCGCCGGCCCAGCTGGACGTCGACCATCACGAAGTAGGCCGCCGCCGCGGCGCCGAGGATCAGCGCGGTCGCGAGCGCGATGTCGCTGCGCACGTCCGTCTCGGGGACCGAACCGACCACCGCCAGCGCGCCGATGGACAGCGGCAGGCTCACGTAGGCCGCCGTCCAGTCGTACCACCGGCCGCGCAGCGCGGCGACGCGGAACAGCGGCATGCACGCGAGCAGGCCGCACGACAGGAAGCCGGCGGCGGCGAACAGCACGCGCAGGGTGATGACGGTTCCCGCGCTGCGTGAGGGCGGCACCGCGCCGTGGCCGTACATGGCTGCTCCTGAACCGGGGGTGGCTGGACGTCGACGTGAGGCCTTGAGCGTATAGGCCGACACGGACAACGGGGTCCGGGATGTACCGAACCGTTGCCGCACTGATCGCTTCCGGTGAGGCGCGGACGGGCGCGCGGGCCTCCGCCCAGGGCTCACGCGGCTCAGTCCGGGGCGACCGAGCCGTCCGTGAGGCCGTCGTACATGCCGCGCAGCAGCTGGTCGCCGAGCCGGCCCGCCCGGCGCAGCGCGCGCTCGAACTCGTCCAGGGCGCGGAACCGGGCGCCGTAGCGCCGCTGTTCCTCCAGCGGCAGCCGGGGCAGCTGCAGGCGCCGCACGTCCAGCCGGGTGGCCGTGGAGGCGTAGCTGCTGGCCTGGCGGTGGTTGGCGGTCCCGCGCAGGAACCCGGCGAGGAACCAGGGGTCCAGCTCGGCCGGTTCGGGGCGCAGCAGCACGAGGTTGCGTCCCAGGGCGGCGCCCGCGGTGGACCCGTCGACCACCCGCGCCACCGCGCCGCCGCCGAGAACCGGGACGACGACGTCGCCGGGCCGGGTGAGCACCGCCTCCCCGTCGCTCTCGGGGAGCGTGCCGGAGGGGGCGGTGCCGGCGAGCACGTCGTGGTCGGTGAGGACGGGTACGCGCGCGTGGCCGCCGCTGCCGCCGGTGCTCATCGTCAGGGCTCCCCCGCGCGCGAGTTCGCCGACGGTGGTGAGCGGCCAGTGCGCGGGCCGCCCCGTGTCGGCGGGCGGCGGGGTGAGGTCGGCCGTCAGCCGCAGCGTCTCCCCCAGCCGCTCGCGCACGGCGGCGAGGGCCGCCGCGCCGTCGGCCACGGCGGGCGGGGGCAGGTGGCGGGCCGGGGCGAGGTCGACGTCGTCGTCGAGCAGGTCGATGACCGGCACGGTGCGGGCCAGGCCCGGCCGTTCCTCCAGGTCGCCGGTGCGGTCGGTGGTCCGCCAGGCGTCCAGGACGGCCTCGCGCACGGCGTCCCAGTCGGGCCCGCCGCGCCCCTCGCCGGTGAACCGTCCCGCGTCCACCAGCAGCACCCGCGGCTGCGCGGGCACCTGCTCGGGCCGGCGCAGCACCCACAGGTGCAGCGGCAGGTTGTACGGCGGTGCCGCGCCGGTCGGCAGCGCGACGACCGCGCGCAGCGCCCCCCGACGCAGCAGGTCGGCGCGGATGCGGCGGCCGGAGCGGCGGGAGGCGGAGGCGGGCGGCATCAGCAGCACGGCGGTGCCGCCCGCACGCAGCCGGGCCAGCGCGTGCTGCACCCAGGCCAGCTCGGACTCGGTGCGGGCCGGGAAGCCGTACTCCCAGCGGGCGTCGTAGGCGAGTTCGTCGTGGCCCCAGTTGCGCTCGTTGAACGGCGGGTGGCACAGCACCGCGTCGGCCCGCAGGCCGGGGTGGGCGTCGGCGCGCAGGGTGTCGCCGACGGCGGCGTGCACGGTGGCGCGGGTGCCGATGGCGAGGCGCAGGGCGGTGAGCGCGGCGAGGTCGGGCGCGCTGTCCTGGGCGTACAGCTCCTGGTCGGGGCGCGGGTCGACGGCCCGCAGCAGGGCTCCGGTGCCGCAGGCCGGGTCGAGGACGGTGCGGGCGGGTCCAGCGAGGTCGGCCATCAGGCGGGCGAGTTCGGCGGGGGTGAGCGTGTACTGGCGCGGGTTGGCGTCGAGGTGACGGCCGACCAGGAACTCGAAGGCCCGGCGCGCGCCGAGTTCGGCGGCCAGGTCGGCCACGCCGCGCAGCAGCGGCACCGAGGGCAGCAGGCGCGGGGCGGTGGGCGGCCGCAGGGCGGGCCGTTCGGCGGGCCCGGCGGGGAGCACCTGCTCCAGCGCCTCCGGCAGCAGGGCGGCGAGGCGTTCGTCGCGGCCCTTGCTGATCTCCAGCCAGACCGTGGGGCGGGCGTGGATGAGCAGCAGGACGCAGCCGGCGTGGACGAGTCCGGTGACCGGGCCCTCCGGGTGGCCGGCGAGCTGCTGCCAGACGCGTTCGCGCAGCGGGACCTCGGCGAGCTTGCCCTGGCGGCGCAGCCAGTCCTCGACCTCGGCGAGGGCGAAGGAGGGGCTGGTCTCGCTGCCGCCCACGGGCTTGGGGAAGTCGGCGTGCCGGCGGCGCCAGTTGCTGACGGCGGCACGGCCGACGCCCGCGAGCCGTGCGATCCCGGCCGCGGTCACCTCTGTCGCGTTGTCCTGCACCCGCCCCGCTCCCCTCGTCGCCCTGTGACGGCCGAGCATACCGACGCACACAAGACGGACCCCTTCACGCACGTGTACCGGTCCGGTGCTGTGAACCGTGTTGACTCGGTTCACAGCACATGCTGTCATTGACCTCGCGGACGGCGCCCCGGGCGCACAGGGGACGCCCGGGGCACCCGTGTCCGCTTACGCAGCGTCCGTCTGCGCACTCGTCCCGTTCCGTCCATCAGGTCCCACACGCCAAGGAATCGCCATGCGTCGCACCACACTCGCCGCCCTCTGCATCGCCGCCGCGACGGCCACCGCGCTCACCGGCTGCCAGTCGGGGTCGGACTCGTCCGACGGCGCCTCCCGGACCGGCGGCGTGAGCGCCTCGCCGGCGGCCAAGGAGAAGGAGAAGGAGAAGGAACCCTTCGCCGGGCTGACCGGCGGCCAGATCGCCGACCGGGCCCTGACCGCCACCACGGGCGCCTCGTCGCTGCGCCTGAAGGGCGACGTCCCCGACGAGGAGAGCGGCGGCACCATCACCCTGGACGTCGCCCTGGACAAGAAGGGCGAGTGCGCCGGTTCGCTGAGCATGAACGGCCAGGGCAGGGCCGACCTGATCAAGACCGGCGACACGATCTACATGAAGTACGACGAGGCGTTCCTGCGCGCCCAGAGCAAGGGCGAGTCGAAGGACACCACGGACGCCGTGGTGAACATGCTCGCCGGGAAGTGGACCAGGACGTCCGCCACCGGCAAGGACGCCATGGACATCTCCGGCTTCTGCGACCTGGACACCGTGCTCGGCGGCGCCGACGAGGGCTCCTCGGCGGCGACGCGCGGCAGGACGACCACCGTCGACGGCACGCCCGCGATCGTGCTCACCGAGCAGGACGGCAAGGACCGGTACACGGTGTACGTCGCCACCCAGGGCGAGCCGTACCTGCTGCGCATCGACAGCGCGTCCGCGGGCGACCCCGGCACGCTCGCCTTCAGCGACTACGAGAAGCCCGTCCCGGCGCAGAAGCCGAGCGGCACGATCCTCGACCTGGACGAGCTGGGCTGACCCGCACGCCCCCGCGACCGGCGCTGCCGCACGCCGCCGCACGACCGGCCCGGCCGCACCGTCGCGGTGCCGCTCACAGCGGGTGCCGCATCCACACGTTGGGCTCGACGTACACGGCGTAGTCCCGCTCGGGTACGCAGTGCACGGGCACGAGCGCGCCGGGCACCTCGACGAGGCCCTCGGTGTCGAAGGGCAGCCCGGTCCAGCGGCGCCAGTCCGCCAGCGGGGCGGCGACGGTCATGGAGACGGGGGCGATCCGCTCGACCACGGCCCCGGCGCGGGCGTGGACCCGCAGCCACGGGTCGGCGGGCAGCCCGTCCTCCCGCACCCGGCGGGCGTACTCCTCGATGGGCGTGCGCGGTTCGAGGTGCTTGGCGTTGGGCCGCACCGGGGCGACGACCTCGGAGAAGCCGCGGGCGCGGGCGGTGTCGCGCAGCGCGCCGAGCATGCGGCCGGACAGGCCGAGCCCTTGGGCGTGCGGCGCGACGACGACCGACACGGCACTCACGGTGTCCGGGACGGTCCCGCAGCGCAGGTCGGCGAAGGCCCACAGCAGCACCTGGTCCCAGCCGCGCGCGGGCAACTCGCCCCGGCCCTCGGCGTGCAGGCGGAAAGGGACGCTGAAGGCGTGCGCCACGACCTCGCCGCGTTCGTCCTGCGCGACCGCCACGTACTCGGGGAACTCCCGGGGGATCCGCGGGTAGTGGGCGGTGCCCACCGGGTCCTGGGTGGTGAACTCGGCCCAGGTGTCGGGCATGCCGAGCACCGCGTCGACGAGGTCGGGGCGGTCGGCGAGGGAGGAGACGGTGACCTGCATGCGGTCACCGTAGGGACGCGGGGCCGGGGCGGGAAAGCCGTTTTCGTGGCGGTGCCCGGCGGGCTCGCCCGGGGCTGCTCGGCGGGTTCAGCCCGCGCGGAAGCGTTCCGGGGCCTTCGTCGGGTTGCCGCCGGTGGGGAGCTTCTGGCCGGGGCAGGTGGCGAGGACCTTCTTCATCGCGGACTTCTCCGCGGCCGTGACCCACAGGCCGTACTTCCTCTTCACCGCGACCTGCGCGGCGACGTAGGTGCAGCGGTACGCCTTGTTCGGGGGGAGCCAGGTCGCCGTGTCGCCGTCGCCCTTGGAACGGTTGGTGCTCGCGTCGACGGCCACCAGGTTCAACGGGTCGTTGGCGAGGGCGATGCGCTTGCTCGCGTCCCAGTACTTGGCGCCCTTCTGCCAGGCGTCGGAGAGGGCGACGACGTGGTCGATGTCGACCTGGCTGCGGCCGCGCCGGTAGGTGACGGACTTGCCGGAGTAGGGGTCCGACTCCAGGACGCCGTACGACACCTTGCACTGGCCGGCGGTGAACCGGACCTCCTCCAGGTCCCGCTTCAGTATGTCGTCGCGGGTGTCGCAGTCGTTGGAGTCGGTGTCCGCCCAGGCGGTGCCGAACTTCTCGCGCTCGTAACCGGTCTTGGGCGCCCTGCCCTTGACCGTCAGGGCGTCGGCCGCCGTGAGCGCGGCGCCCCCGGTCGCGGCGGGTGTACCGCCGGGTCCCGCGGTGCCGTTCCCCGCGAGGTCGTCCTTGCAGCCCGTGAGCGTGCACAGCAGCACCACGGCGATCGCCGCCCCACCCCTCAGACGCTTCACGCGTCCCTCCCCTTCCCACCAGTTCCCGCCTGTTTCCCGCCTGTTCCCGCCTGCCCGGCGGTGCGGTCCGCCCACCACAGGGCGGATTCCCCGGGTGACGGCCCGTACACCGTAGCCAGCGCGGGTGCGGGGCCCGTCAGGAGGTCTGGACCACATCCGCCCACAAGTGGTCGAGCCGGGCAACCCGTGCATATGGTCGAGTGAGGAGTCACCCCCGGAAGGAGCTCTGGATGGGCATCTTCGACAGGTTCAAGAGCAACCGCCAGGCGCAGGACAAGGCGGGGTCCCTGTCCGACGCCGCCGAGAAGAAGGTGAACGAGAGGACGGGCGGCAAGTACGAGGGCCAGGTCGACGACGCGCAGCGCAAGGCGGAGGGCGCGCTCAACATGGACCGCGACCGGCCCGAACAGCCTTAGGCCGTGTCCGGACCCCGGGCACTCCCCCGGGTCCCCGAGGGACCCCGGGCCCGGCAGGGCGGCGTCGAGCCGACCACCCCCTGCCGGGCCCCCTCACGTCACGAGCCCAGCACCGACGCCAGGAACTCGCCCACCCAGCCCAGCAGTTCGCGGCCGACCAGCGGCTTGCCGCCGACCTTCGCGGTCTTCGGGCGCGGCACCAGGACCTGACGGGCGGCCGGCTTGATGACGGAGCCGGGGTACAGGCGCTTCAGGCGCAGCTCCTGCGACTCCCGCAACTCCACCGGCGCGAGGCGGATGTTGGTGCCCTGCAGGACGATCTCGCCGACGCCGCACGCCCGGGCGAGCATCCGCAGGCCCGCCACCAGCAGCAGGTTCTCCACCGGCTTGGGCAACTTGCCGTACCGGTCGGCGAGTTCCTCGCGGACGGCCTTGATGTCCTCCTCGGAGTTGGCGGAGGCGATCGCGCGGTACGCCTGCAGGCGCAGCCGCTCGCCGGGCGCGTACTCGTGCGGGACGTGCGCGTCGACCGGCAGCTCGATCTTGACCTCGAGCGGGGCCTCCTCCTCGATCTCGCCCGTCTCCAGCTGCCGCCGGTAGTCGGCCACCGCCTCGCCGACCATCCGCACGTACAGGTCGAAGCCGACGCCCGCGATGTGGCCGGACTGCTCGCCGCCCAGGAGGTTGCCCGCGCCGCGGATCTCCAGGTCCTTCATCGCCACGTACATGCCGGCGCCCATCTCGGTGTGCTGGGCGATGGTCGCCAGGCGCTCGTGCGCGGTCTCCGTCAGCGGCTTCTCCGGCGGGTACAGGAAGTAGGCGTAGCCGCGCTCGCGGCCGCGCCCCACCCGGCCGCGCAGCTGGTGCAGCTGGGACAGGCCGAAGTTGTCGCCGCGCTCGACGATGAGGGTGTTGGCGTTGGAGATGTCGATGCCGGACTCGACGATCGTCGTCGACACCAGCACGTCGAACCGCTTCTCCCAGAAGTCGACGACGACCTGCTCCAGCGCCGCCTCCGACATCTGGCCGTGCGCCGTCGCGATGCGCGCCTCGGGCACGATCTCGCGCAGCTTGGCGGCCGCCCGGTCGATGGACTCGACCCGGTTGTGGATGTAGAAGACCTGGCCCTCGCGCAGCAGTTCGCGCCGGATCGCCGCGCCGATCTGCCGCTCCTCGTACGGCCCGACGAAGGTGAGCACCGGGTGGCGCTCCTCCGGCGGGGTGGTGATCGTGGACATCTCGCGGATGCCGGTGACCGCCATCTCCAGGGTGCGCGGGATGGGCGTCGCGGACATGGTCAGCACGTCCACGTTGGCGCGCAGCTTCTTCAGCTGCTCCTTGTGCTCGACGCCGAAGCGCTGCTCCTCGTCGACGATGACCAGGCCCAGGTCCTTGAACTTGGTCTCGGACGAGAACAGCCGGTGGGTGCCGATGACGACGTCCACCGAGCCGTCGCGCAGCCCCTCCAGGACGGCCTTGGCCTCGGTGTCGGTCTGGAAGCGGCTGAGCGCGCGCACATTCACCGGGAACTGCGCGTACCGCTCGGAGAACGTGCCGAAGTGCTGCTGCACCAGCAGGGTCGTCGGCACCAGCACCGCCACCTGCTTGCCGTCCTGGACGGACTTGAAGGCGGCGCGCACCGCGATCTCGGTCTTGCCGTAGCCGACGTCGCCGCAGATCAGCCGGTCCATCGGGACCGACTTCTCCATGTCCTCCTTGACCTCGGCGATGGTGGTCAGCTGGTCGGGGGTCTCCGCGTACGGGAAGGCGTCCTCCAGCTCGCGCTGCCAGGGTGTGTCCGGGCCGAAGGCGTGGCCGGGGGCCGCCATGCGGGCGCTGTACAGCTTGATCAGGTCGGCGGCGATCTCCTTGACCGCCTTCTTCGCGCGGGCCTTGGTCTTGGTCCAGTCGGCGCCGCCGAGCCGGTGCAGCGTGGGGGCCTCGCCGCCGACGTACTTGGTGATCTGCTCCAGCTGGTCGGTCGGGATGTACAGGCGGTCGCCGGGCTGGCCGCGCTTGGCGGGGGCGTACTCGACGACGAGGTACTCGCGGGTGGCGCCCTGCACGGTGCGCTGCACCATCTCGATGTAGCGGCCCACGCCGTGCTGCTCGTGGACGATGTAGTCGCCCGCCTCCAGGGTGAGCGGGTCGATGGTCTTGCGGCGGCGGGCCGGCATCCGGGCGCCGTCGCGGCCGGCGGTGCGCTGGCCGGTCAGGTCGGTCTCGGTGAGGACGGCCAGCTTGAGCGCGGGGTCGACGAAGCCGTACTCGATGCAGCCGCAGGAGACGTGCACGACGGACGGGCTGATCTCGCCGAGGTCGTTGTCGAGGCGGGCGGCGATGCCCTCGCCGCCGAGGACCTCGACGGTGCGGGCGGCCGGGCCGTGGCCCTCGGTGACGAACACCGTGCGCCAGCCGTCGGCGAGCCAGCCCTTGGTGTCGGCGAGCGCCTTCGCGGTGTCCCCGCGGTAGGTGTCCGGGGCGTGCATGCCGAGCTTGAGGGTGTCGGTGCCGGTCTCCTCGTCGGCCGAGAAGGGCGAGACCGACCACCACATCATGTCCAGTTCGCGCGCCCGGTCACGGACGTCGGCGATGGACCACAGGGAGGCCGCGCCGACGTCGATCGGGGCCTCGCCGCCGCCCGCGGTGGCCGCCCAGGACGCCTGGAGGAACTCCTGGGAGGTGGCGACCAGGTCGGCGGCGCGCGTGCGCACCCGCTCGGGGTCGCAGACGACGGCCATGGCGCCGCCGGGCAGGACGTCGAGCAGCAGTTCCATGTCGTCGACCAGCACCGGGGCCAGCGACTCCATGCCCTCGACCGCGATGCCCTCGGCGATCTTCCCGAGCAGTTCGCCCAGCTCGGGGTGGTCCTCGGCGAGGGCACGCGCGCGGGCGCGCACGTCGTCGGTGAGCAGCAGCTCGCGGCACGGGGGCGCCCACAGGCCGTGCTCGGCGATCTCCAGGGAGCGCTGGTCGGCGACCTTGAAGTAGCGGATCTCCTCGACGTCGTCGCCCCAGAACTCGATGCGCAGGGGGTGTTCCTCGGTGGGCGGGAAGACGTCCAGGATGCCGCCGCGCACGGCGAACTCGCCGCGCTTCTCGACGAGCTCCACGCGCGCGTACGCCGCTGCCGCCAGCGCCTGGACGACGTCGTTCAGGTCGGCGGTCTGCCCCGGGCGCAGGGCGACCGGCTCCAGGTCGCCGAGGCCCTTGACCTGCGGCTGGAGCACCGAGCGGACGGGGGCGACGACCACCGAGACGGGGCCGGTCTCCGGGTCGTCGGTGCGCGGGTGGGCCAGGCGGCGCAGGACGGCCAGGCGGCGGCCGACGGTGTCGCTGCGGGGGCTCAGGCGCTCGTGCGGGAGGGTCTCCCAGGAGGGGTACTCGGCGACGCCCTCGGGCGGGAGCAGCGAGCGCAGGGCCGCGGCCAGGTCCTCCGCCTCGCGGCCGGTCGCCGTCACCGCGAGGACGGTGCGGGCCGACTCCCTCGCCAGGGCGGCGATCGCGAAGGGGCGGGCCGCCGGGGGGCCGACCAGGTCGACGTGCGGGCGGTTGCCGTCGCGGGCCGCCGTGATCGCTTCCGCGAGGGCGGTGTCCTTTGTTACGGCGTCGAGCAGACCGTGCAGGCTCATGGAGGGGCTTTCTCCAGGGGGGTGGGCAACACGACGGGCCCGACGCGTGTCACGGGCCGGGGGTCTGGGTGTCCAGCGTACGACGGTGAGCGGGCCGGTGCCGGATCCCTCCGGGCGGTGGGGAGAAGACGACGGACCCGGTGCCGTGAGTCCCCCAGGACTCCCGGCACCGGGTCCGTTCCCCCGTGTCCCCCGTTCCCCCGTGTCCCCCGTGCTCCGCCGCCGCGGGGGGCGGCGGTGGCTACTCGGTCGCGATGGCGTTCAGGACGTTCATGCGGCCCGCGCGGAACGCCGGGACCAGGGCGGCGAACAGGCCCACGAAGGCGGAGCCGATGAAGACGCCGATGATCGTCGGCCAGGGGATGTCGAGGACCTTCAGGCCCTCCAGGGCGAGGAGCTGCTGCGCGGTGGCGCCCCAGCCCATGCCCAGGCCCAGGCCGAGCAGCGCGCCGAACAGGGCGATCACCACCGACTCCAGGCGGATCATCCGGCGCAGCTGGCGGCGGGAGAGGCCGATCGCCCGCATCAGGCCGATCTCGCGGGTGCGCTCGACCACCGACAGGGCGAGGGTGTTCACCACACCGAGGACCGCGACGATGATCGCGAGGGCGAGCAGCCCGTAGATCAGGTTGAGCAGCTGCCCGATCTGGTCCTTCAGCGCCTGCTTGTAGTCGGTCTGGTCGCGCACGGTGTACTGCGGGTAGTCGTGCAGCGCCGACTTCAGCGAGGTGTAGGCGGCGTCCTGCTGCCCCTCCTTCGCCGTGGCGAAGACCAGCTGGTCGAGCGGCATGCGGTCGGCCGGGACGTACCGGGCGGCGGTGGCGATCGACGCGTACATCGCGCCCTTGTCGATCACGACGTCGTCGCTGGTGATCGCGCGGACCGTGAGCTTCGCCGTCCTGCCGTCCTTGAAGGCGACCGAGACGGTGGAGCCGAGCTTGATGCCGTGGTCCTTCGCGAAGCCCTCGAAGACGGACATCGAGTCGGGCCGGTAGGCGTCGGTCAGGTCGCCGGCGACGGTCTTGGTGCGCAGGTCCTTCGCGTACGTCGGGTCGGCCGCGTTGATCGTCTCGTCCTTGGAGACCTTGCCGTCGGGCGTGGTCAGGTTCGCGTCGAGCGTCTTGTACTCGGTGACGCGCTCCAGGCCGCGGGTGCTCTTGATCGCCTGGACGGCCTGCGGGGTGATGACCTGCCCGCTGTCGGACTGGACGATGAAGTCGGTGCCGACGGTCTTGTCGAGCTGGTCGGTCGCGGAGGCGACCATGGAGGAGCCGACCACCGACAGGCAGGCCACGAGCGCCAGGCCGATCATCAGTGCGGCGCCGGTGGCGCCGGTGCGGCGCGGGTTGCGCAGGGCGTTGCGCTCGGCCATGCGGCCGACGGGGCCGAAGACCCGCAGCAGCACCGCGCCCAGGACCCGGACGACCCCGCCCGCGAGCAGCGGGCCGATCACGACGAAGCCGATCAGGGAGGCGACGACGCCGAGGCCGAGCCACAGCGAGCCGTCGCTGGCCTTGTCGGCGTTGGCGGCCACGTAGAGGGCGTAGCCGCCGGCGCCGGTGAGCACCAGGCCGATCACGGCGCGGACCAGTCCGGCCCGGGCGTCGGCGGGGGCGTGGGCGTCGCGCAGCGCGGCCATCGGGGAGACCTTGCCGGCGCGGCGGGCGGGGAGGTAGGCGGCCAGGACGGTGACGACGACGCCCAGGACGAGGCCGAGGACCGGGGTGGTCCAGGCGACGGTGAGGTCGTCGGTCGACAGGTGCATCCCCATCTGGCCCATGAGCTTCATCAGGCCGACCGCGATGCCGACGCCCGCGCCGACGCCGAGGACCGAGCCGACGACGCCCAGCAGCAGGGCCTCCACCAGCACCGACCGGTTGACCTGCTTGCGGGAGGAGCCGATGGCCCGCATCAGGCCGATCTCGCGGGTGCGCTGGGCGACCAGCATCGAGAAGGTGTTGATGATCAGGAAGATGCCGACCAGGAAGGCGATCCCGGCGAAGCCGAGCATCGCGTACTTCATCACGTCGAGGAAGTCGCCGACGCTCGCCTGGTTGGCGTCGGCGGTCTCCTTGGCGGTCTGCACCTTGTAGTCGCCGCCGAGCGCGGCGGTGACGTTCTTCTTCAGCTGGGCGTCGCTCACCCCGGCCGCGGCGGTGACGTTGACGTTGGTGAAGACGTCCGTCGCGCCGACGAGGGTGCGCTGCGCGGTCGGCGTGTCCAGGTAGAAGATCGCGGCGCCGGGGTTGGTGACCTGGAAGGCGGCGATGCCGGAGATCTTCGCGGTGTGCGTGCCGAGGGCGCTGATCACGGCGATCTCGTCGCCGAGCCGCAGGTGGTGCTTGTCGGCGGTGTCCTCGTCGACCATGACCTGGCCGGAGCCGTGCGGCGCCGCGCCGGAGGTGATCTTCATGGTGCGGGCGTCGTTGGCGTTCCAGCTGCCGACGATGGTCGGGGCGCCGCTGGACGGCGACAGGCTGTCCTTGTCGGCGTCGACGACGGTCACCGAGGTGGAGAAGACGGTGCCCTCCGCCGCCTCCACGCCCTGCGCGGAGCGGACCGTGCCGAGCGCGGCGGCCGGTATGACCGGCGGCTTGCCCGTGTCGGAGGTCGTCTCACCGGTGTCGGAGGCGTCCTTGGCGCTGACCGTCACGTCGGAGGAGGTCGCGGCGAAGAGCTTGTCGAAGGTGGTGTTCATCGTGTCGGTGAACACCAGGGTGCCGCAGACGAAGGCCACCGACAGCAGGACGGCCACCGCGGACAGGGCCATGCGGCCCTTGTGCGCGAAGAAGTTGCGCATCGAGGTCTTCAGCACGGTCATGACGTGCGCCCCCGGGCGTCGAAGTCCTTCATGCGGTCCAGGACCTGCTCGGCGGTCGGGTTGAACATCTCGTCGACGATGCGGCCGTCGGCGAGGTACAGCACGCGGTCGGCGTAGGAGGCGGCCACCGGGTCGTGGGTGACGATCACGATGGTCTGGCCCAGCTCGTCGACCGAGGTGCGCAGGAAGCCGAGGACCTCGGCGCCGGCCCGCGAGTCCAGGTTGCCGGTCGGCTCGTCGCCGAAGATGATCTCGGGGCGCGCGGCGAGGGCCCGGGCCACCGCGACGCGCTGCTGCTGGCCGCCGGAGAGCTGGGTCGGGCGGTGCTTGAGCCGGCCGGCCAGGCCGACGGTCTCCACGACCCGGTCCAGCCAGGCCCGGTCGGGCTTGCGGCCGGCGATGTCCATGGGCAGCGTGATGTTCTCCAGCGCGTTCAGCGTGGGCAGCAGGTTGAACGCCTGGAAGATGAACCCGACGCGGTCGCGCCGCAGTTGGGTGAGCTTCTTGTCCTTCAGGCCGGTGATCTCGGTCTCGTCCAGGTAGATCTGCCCGGACGTGACGGTGTCGAGGCCGGCGAGGCAGTGCATCAGGGTGGACTTGCCGGACCCCGAGGGGCCCATGATCGCGGTGAACTGGCCGCGGGCGATGTCCACGTCGACGTGGTCGAGCGCGACGACCCGGGTCTCCCCCGACCCGTACGACTTGACGACCTGCCGCGCCCGCGCGGCAACGGCCGTACGCCCTCCAGTGCCCCCGTGCCTGGGAATGGTCACAGCCGATGTCACGGTAAGTCTCCTATGTCGGTCAGCAGATGGCCGCACCGGTGCGCGGTGCGGGTCGTACGGGTCGTTCCGTCGTACGGGTGGTGCCGTCGTACCGGTGGGTTCGGTGTCCCGGTGGTGCCCGGTGTCCCGGCCCCTTCGGCCTGTCCAAGAGTCTGGCGGTCGGTGCCGGTCCCGCGCGCTGGTGCCCGGACCCGTCTTCGCGGGGGGTTAACCCCACCACCGGACGGTGGGGCCGGCCCGCCCCCCGCGGCGTAAAGCCAGGTTAAGGACGGCCGGGCCCCCCTCTCGTCCTCCGTCGGGACGAACCCGCCCCGACCCCTGGTGCGGAGGAACCCCTAGGGGATCTCCACCGACGGGTGGAGAGCCCCTCGGGGCGGGCTCCACCTCCCGCGACGGGCGCCCCTGGTGGGAAGCTGTGTCCCGCAGATAGCTGCAAGGGGCACCGGAAAGGCGAGGAGGGGGTCCGGTGGGGACCACGAAACCGGCGGCACCGCACACCGCGCGGGGCACGGAGCCCGGCCGGCGGGGGGCCGTGGTCGCCGCGCTGATGCTGGCCATGGCGCTGGCCGCGCTGGACTCGACGATCGTCTCCACCGCCGTCCCGCAGATCGTGGGCGACCTCGGCGGCTTCTCGGTGTTCTCCTGGCTGTTCTCCGGCTACCTGCTGGCCGTGACGGTGACCCTGCCCGTCTACGGCAAGCTGTCCGACACCTTCGGCCGCAAGCCGGTGCTGGTGGCGGGCGCGGCGGTGTTCCTGCTGGGCTCGCTGCTGTGCGCGCTGGCGTGGGACATGGGCGCGCTGATCGCGTTCCGGGTCGTGCAGGGGCTGGGCGGCGGGGCGCTCCAGGGCACGGTGCAGACGCTGGCCGCCGACCTCTACCCGCTGCGGGAGCGGCCGAAGATCCAGGCGAAGCTGTCCACGGTGTGGGCGGTCTCCGCGGTCGCGGGGCCGGGCCTGGGCGGGGTGCTCGCGGCGTACGCGGACTGGCGGTGGATCTTCCTGGTCAACCTGCCCGTCGGGACCCTGGCGTTGTGGCTGATCGTCCGTCACCTGCACGAGCCGCGGCGGGAGTCGGCGGGACGTCCGCGGGTCGACTGGGCGGGCGCGCTGGCGGTGTTCGCCTGCGGGGGCGCGCTGTTGACCGCGCTGGTGCAGGGCGGAGTGGCCTGGGCGTGGCTGTCGGCTCCCTCGCTCGCCCTGTTCGGCCTGGGTCTCGCCCTGGTGGCGGTGGTGGTGCTGGTGGAGCGGCGGGCGGCGGAGCCGATCATCCCGGGGTGGGTGTGGCGGCGCCGCACGATCGCCGCGGTCAACCTCGCGCTGGGCGCGCTGGGGTTGCTGATGGTGGCGCCGACGGTGTTCCTGCCGACGTACGCCCAGGCGGTGCTGGGGCTCGCGCCGGTGGCCGCGGGGTTCGTGCTGTCGGTCTGGACGGTGAGCTGGCCGGTGTCGGCGGCGCTGAGCCAGCACGTGTACCGGCGGATCGGCTTCCGCAACACCGCGCTGCTCGGCATCGGCGCGGCCGCCCTGGTCCTGCTGGCGTTCCCGTTCCTGCCGTACCCGGGCGCGGCCTGGCAGCCGACGCTGCTGATGCTGCTGCTCGGGGCGGCGCTCGGGCTGTTCCAGCTGCCGCTCATCGTCGGGGTGCAGTCCACGGTGGGCTGGTCGGAGCGGGGCACCACGACCGCGTCGGTGCTGTTCTGCCGGCAGACCGGCCAGACGGTGGGCGCGGCGCTGTTCGGCGCGGTCGCCAACGGGGTGCTGGCCGCGCGGCTGGGCGGCGCGGGCGACCTGGACGCGGTCGCGCGCGGGCTGGACGACGGCGCCGTCGCGGAGGCCACCCGGCGGGCGGTCGCGGACGCGGTGCACGCGGTCTACCTGGGCGCGGCCTGCGCCGCCGCGCTGGCCTTCCTGGTCCTGCTGCTGGTGGCCCCGCGGCGCTTCCCGGTGCTGGCGGAGCCCGGCGACGGCGGGCACGGCACCCCGGAGCAGGGGGAGCCGTGAGGTAACCATCGGTAACACCCGCAGGTCAGCCGGGTCCCCGCGCAGTAAGCGCATACCGACCACCCAGTTTGCCGAAAACCTCGCGCGGCGGATGACCGCCGAGTAGCGTGCGTGACCCGCACCCCCCAACCTCCCTGCGGTCCGCCGCCACGGACCCGAGCCGCGCAAGGAGTTCGGGATGTCCCACGACCCGTATCCGCCGCCCCGCCGCACGCCTCCGCCCTACGCCGCCTCCCCGCCGTACCGCACCCCGCCGCCACCCCCGCACGCCGCCTCCCCGCCGCACGCCTCACTCTCGCCCCCGCAGCCGCCGCACCTCACCTACCCCTGGCAGCCCGCCCCCGCCCCGCCCCCGCCCGCGCCCGCGCCGCGCCGGCCGCCGCAGCACGCCCCGCTGGGGCACCACAGCGACCTGCGGGTCCTGCGCACCGCCTACCGGTGGCAGCGGCGCGTGGCCACGCTCACCGCGCTCGGCTACTTCGTCGTCTTCCTCGTCCTGTCGGCGTGCGCGCCGTCGGTGATGACCGCCCGCGTCGCCGACGGCCTGCCCGCCGGCCTGCTGCTCGCCCTGGCCCAACTGCCCGTCACGCTGCTGGCGATCGCCGTCTACGAGCTCACCGCGCACCGCCACGTCGACCCGCTGGCCCGGCGCATCCGCCACCAGGCCGAGGTGGACGCCCGGCGGGAGGCACGACGATGACCGCCCCGCGCCCCGCCGCGCCCGCCGAACTCGCCGCGACCGTCACCGACTTCGGCGGCGGCGCGCAGACCATGTCCCTCGTCGCCTTCACCGCCGTCGCCACCGTCACCCTGCTGCTGTGCGTGATGACCGGCCCGGACCGCGACGACCTCGACGAGTTCTACACCGGCTACCGCTCCCTGTCCCCGCTGCGCAACGGCCTGGCCATCGCCGGGGACTACATCTCCGCGGCCACCGTGCTGGGCACCGGCGGCGTGATCGCGCTGGCCGGCTACGACGGCGTCGTCCTCGCCCTCAGCACGGCGCTGTCGCTGGTGCTGCTGATGTTCCTGCTGGCCGAACCCCTGCGCAACGCGGGCCGGTTCACCATGGGCGACGTCCTGGCCCGCCGGATGCCGGGGCGGGCGGTGCGCATCACCGCCTGCGCGGTCACGCTCGCCGCACTGCTGCCGATGATGCTGGTGCAGCTCGCCGGCACCGGCCAACTGCTCGCCTTCATCCTGGGGTTCTCCGGCGACTCGCTGCAGACCGGCTGTGTCGTCTGCATGGGCGTGCTGATGATCAGCTACGCGGCGATCGGCGGGATGAAGGGCACCGCCCTCATCCAGATGGTGAAGATCGTGATGCTGCTGGGGTCCGGCGCCGCCGTCGCCCTGCTCGTCCTCGCCCGGTTCGACTGGCAGCCCGGCGCCCTGTTCGAGGCGGCCGCCCGCGGCAGCGGGGTCGGCGACGCGTTCCTCCGCTCCGGCCTGCAGTTCGGCGGCGGGAGGTACGCCGACCTCGACATGATCAGCGCCGAGCTGTCGGTGGTCCTCGGCGGCGCCTGCCTGCCGCACATCACCATGCGCACGTACACCGCCTCCACCGCCCGCCAGGTGCGCCGCTCGCTGTCCTGGGCGGTGTCCTGCGTGGTGCTGTTCGTGCTGGTCATCACCGTCGTCGGGTTCGGCGCGACGGCACTGGTCGGCCGGGCCGTGATCGCCGGCGCCGACCCGCAGGGCAACACCGCCTACCTGCTGGGCTCGCGCGCGGTCCTCGGCGCGGACGTCTCCACCGGGGAGACGCTGCTGTTCACCACGGTCACCACCGCGCTCTTCCTGACCGTCCTCGCCTCCGTCGCCGGGATGATCCTCGCCTGCGCCAACTCCCTGGCCCACGACGTGTTCGCCTCCCGGCGGCGCGAGACGTCCCCGAGCCGCGAGATGCTGCTGGCCCGGCTGTCCGCGCTGACCGTCGGGGTCCCGACGGTGCTGCTGGCCGCGCAAATCCAGCACCGCAGCCTCCAGCCGCTGGTCACCCTGAGCTTCTGCGTCGGCGCCTCGGCCCTCGCCCCCGCGCTGGTCTACAGCCTCTTCTGGCGCCGCTACACCCGCACCGGCCTGCTCGCCACGCTGATCGGCGGCACGCTCGCGGTGCTGGTGGTGATGCCGGGCACCCGGCTGGTCTCCGGCTCACCCGGATCGGCTTTCCCCGAGGCCGACTTCAACTGGTTCCCGTTCACCACGACCGGCCTGGTCACCATCCCGCTCGGCTTCGCCCTCGGCTGGCTCGGCACCCTCGCCTCGGGCCGCGCGAAGGCGGAGGAACAGCGCCGCCAGTACGAGGCGGTGGAGAGCTGGATCCTGGCGGGCGCGGTGCGTGGGGGCCGGGGCGGGGGGGCGTGAAGGCAGGGGGTGAGGGCAGCGGGTGAGGGCGGGGCGGAAGCGGCCCCGGGGCTCCCCGTAGGGGTGGGGTCCGACCGCCCGCGGTCAGCCGACCGCCCGCGGTCAGCCGACCGTCCGCGGTCAGCCGACCGTCCGCGGTCAGTCGACCGTCCGCCCCGTCAGGGCCGTCAGGCTGGTGCGCATGTGGTCCATGTGGGCGCACACGTCGTCCCACACCGCCCCGTGCTCGCGCAGGACCCGCTCCGTCTCCTGGGCGACGTGCTCCTCGTGCTGCCGGGCCCCGGCCAGGATCCCGGCGGCGTACGCGTCGGCCTCCTCCTGACCGTGCCGGGCCGCTTCCTCGGCGTCGGCGAACTCCTGCTCCGCGCGGGCCAGCGCGGCCTCGGCGAGCGCGGCCCGCCGGGCGTGCTCGGCATCGAGGGCGGCGGCCCGCTCGGCCTCCTCGCGCTCGACCGCGGCCCACCGTCCGGCCTGCTCCTCCTCCTGCTCGGCGAGCAGCACCTCGGTGCGGCGCCGCAGCTCGCGCAGTCCCGCGAGCGCCTCGGCCCGGCCCTCCTTGACCTCGGCGCGGGCCGTGACGCGGATCGCGTCCGCCTCCGCCTGCGCGGCGAGCAGCCGGGCGCGGGCGCGTTCCTCGGTCTCCGCGCGCAGCGCGTCCGCCCGCTCCTGGGCCGCCCCGCGCACCGCCCGGGCGCGCTCCTCGGCGCGGGCGACCCGCTCGTCCGCCTCCTGCCGGGCGCGCTCACGCAGGGCCGCGGCCTCCTCCTGCGCGAGCCGGAACAGGTGCCGCGCCGACTCCCCCAGCGCGTCGTAGGTCTGCGGCGCGAGCCGTCCGACGGCCTCGCGCAACCGCTCCACCTCGGTCTCCATCTCCCGGGCGAGCACCGTCAGGCGGGCCGCGCGCTCCCACGCGGCGTCCCGCTCGGCGCAGATCCCGGCGGCGTACGCCTCCACCTGCGCGGGCCGGTACCCCCGCCCGCGGACGGCCACGAACCCGTACGGCGACACCGGCGCGCTGCTCATCCTGGAACCCCAAACGATGTCCGAACGACGTTCCGCACATCTTGAGGTATCGGACATAAGTGTTCTAACCCGACACTCCGAGCACCGGTCACGCGCCACCCCGGACACGGCGGAGGGCCGGGCCCCGTCGTACGACCGGGCCCGGCCCCCACCACACCGCGCAGCGCAGCGCGGGACGTTCAGCTCACAGCAGGCCGTCCCACATCTGCTCCAGCAGCACCGACCACCAGCTCTCCGGCGACCCCAGCGCCGCCGGGTCCAGCGCGGCCAGCTGGGCCTGGAAGTCCACGGTCCAGCGGCCCGCCTGCTCCTGGTTCAGCCCGAACCGCAGCCGCCACATCCGCCCCAGCAGGGCCAGGCACCGCTGGAACTCCAGCAGCCCGGTGTTCACGAACTGCGGCGGCACCGGCGCCCCGCCCGGGCCGGCCTCCACCGGCACCGCGACGATGTTCGCCGTCCCGTACTGCACGCACAGCGCCTTGCCGAAGTCGCTGCCCATCACCAGGTACGACCCCGCGTCGGCCGCCGGCTGCACCCCGCGCTCCTGCGCCAGCTCGGCGAGCGTCGGCACCGGGCGGCCGGGCTGGGCCTGCGCCCAGAAGAACGGCCCCACGTCCACCGGCAGGCCCGCCACCACCAGCGCGTGCGCCACGACCGGCGGCACGCCCTGCCGGGACACCGCGGCCTGCTCGAACCGGAAGATCCCCGGCCCGAACGCCGCCCCCAGCTCCTGCGCCACCGCCTCCGGCGGCAACGGCGGCGCCGGGTGCACCGGCGGCAGCGGCGCCCGCACCGGCGCGGGCCGCGCGGGACCGTCCGCCACCTGGTGCAACTCACCCTGGTGTGCCAGCAGTTGCTGCATCCCCTGCTGCCGGCTCGCGTGGTCCGTGCCGTACGGCGCGATGCTCGTGATCCGCGCCTGCGGCCACTGCTCCCGGATCATCCGCGCGCAGTACGCGCCCGGCAGCTCGCACGACTCCAGCTCGGTGTGCAGCTCCAGCACCTGGTCCGGCGGCACGTTCATCGCGCGCAGCTCGTGGAAGATCTGCCACTCCGGGTGCGGCGTCCCCGGCGCCGACCGCCGGATCAGCTGCTGCTCCGAGCCGTCCTGCGCCCGGTAGCGCAGCACCGCCTGGTAGCCGGGACCGACCGTCGGCTGCCCCGTCGGCTGCTGCGGGTACCCGTACGCCGGCGGCTGCCCCGGCACCGGAGCGCCCGGCGGCGGCACCGCACCCGGGGGCACCGGTCCGGGGGCGCCCGGAGGCATCCCGGGGGCGTGCGGCGGCGGGGGCACGCCGGGACCGCCCACCGGGGGTGCGGCGAGGACGGTCTCCGCGTGGTGCACGGCCCCGCGGGGCCCGCCGGGGTGACCGGGAGCGCCCGGCCCGGCGGGAGCACCCGGGGCGCCGGGCGCCTGAGGAGCGCCGGGCGCGGCCGGGGGCTGGTGCGGGGCCGGGGCGGAGGGGACCTGCGGTGCGCCCGGCGCACCCGGTACGCCCGGCGGAGGCGGGGGCACGGGGCCGCCGCCCGGCCGGTTCGGGTCGGCGAACATCGTCTCCGCGTGGTGCACACCGCCCGGCGGCGTACCGCCCGGCGCGCTCGGCGGCGCGGGAGGGGTCGGCGCGCCGGGAGCGCCCGGAGCGCCCTCGGGGCCATCGGGGCCCAGCGACGACACGAACTGCGTCGCCACGTACGCGCCACCACCCGGCGCCGACGGCGGCGGCGTGCCGCCCGGCCGCGCGCCCGGCGTACCCGGCGCTCCCGGCGGGGGCGGAGGCGTGGCCCCGCCCCCGCGTCGCGGCGGCGGGGCCGCCTTGCTGGTCGCGGCGTCGGCGATGTCACCGGCGTGCGGCGCGAGCGGCCGCCCGGACGTGCCCGGGCCGTCCTGGGGCGCGCCCGCGGGGCGCGTCGCGGCGCCGGGGCCCTGCGGGTAGCCGTACGAAGGGCCGGACGGCGGCGCGGGCGGCGTGCCCTGCGCCTGCGCGTCGTCCAGCGCCGGCGCGAACGCCGTCGGCGGCAGCCGGCTGCCGCCCGAGATCAGGGCCGTCTTGGCCTCCGGCGGCGCGACCGGCGGCTGCGGCTCGTCGTCCGAGCCGCTCAGCGGCGGCGCGAACACGGTCGCGGGCAGCGGTACGGAACGGTCGTCACCGGCATCGGCGTTGGTGTCCGTCCCCGCCCAGGGCGTCGCCCCGACGGGAGCGGCGGGCGCACCGGACGCGGGAGCGGCCGGCGCACCGGCGGCGGGAGCGGCCGGCGCACCGGCGGCGGCACCGGCGTCGCCCGGCACGCCCGCCTGCGTCCGCGGCAGCGACGGATCCGGCGTCACCGCACCCCCGGCGCCGGTGCCGGCGCCGTCGCTCCCGGACGAGGCCGCCGACGCCGCACTCGACGCCGCACTCCCCGCCGGCTCGCGCCGGTCCGGGATCCCCAGCTTGTCCGCCGCCTCCTGCAGCCACTCCGGCGGCGACAGCAGGAACGACGTCTGGTTCAGGTCCACCCGCGCCGCGGCCGGCGCCGGCTGCGGCGCGTCCTCGGGACGGCCGTACTCCTCCTCGTACCGGCGGATCACCTCGCCCACCGGCAGCGCCGGCCACAGCGTGGCCTCCCCGCTGTCCCGGGCGATCACCAGCCGCTGCCCGCCCGCGTCCGAGCGCGGCCCGTCGGCCCGGTCCTCGCCCCAGACGACGAAGCCCAGCTCGAACTCCCGCACCCGCACCTCCCGGTGCTGGTACGCGGGCACGTCCCCGTTGATCCACTCCTCGGCGCGCTCCTGCGCCTGCGCGAACGTCACCATGGCCCGGCTCACTCCCCCGCCGCAGACACCGAGGACACCGGCACCGCACGCGCGAAGCCACCGTCCACCATCAGATTCGCCACCGTCTCCAACTCCGGCGGATCGCCCGCCAGTCGGGACAGGAAGGCGTCGAAGTCCTCACCCGCGGGCAGCAGCAACCGCTCCACCCGCTCCGCCGGCGACCACCCCGGATCCACGTCCCGCACGTCGTCGTACGCGCAGAACCACACCGAACCGGCCCGCTCGCCCTTCACCTTCACCGCCAGCAGACCGCCCTGCACGAACCCCACGCCCAGGTAGTCCTTCGTCAGGTGGTCGCGCAGGCATTTGTTCACGTACACCAGGTCGTTGACCGCCGCCTCGTCCCGCACCGTGAAGAACGGCTGGTCCAGCAGCAGCCCCAACTCCGCGTCCAGCGCCGCCCCCACCGGCGCGCACCCGCCCGCCGCCTTCAGGAACGACCGGTACGCGCCCGGCAGCCGGTAGCCGAGGTCCTCCTCGACGCCCTGCACCTGCGCCTCGGTCACCGCCACACCCGACTTCGGCAGCCGGAAGTGCGCCGGCCGCGTCTCCTGCAGCGGACGCGTCCCGCGCTTGTCCTGCTCGACGTTCGCGGTCGCGACGCCACCGTGATGCCGCAGCAGCGCCTTCACCTCCACCGGGACCAGCTCCAGCCGGCGCGTGCCCACCACGTGGTGCCACGTCCAGCCGTGCGGCGTCGCCACGTTCGGCACCGTGTCCCACAACTCGTGCCCCGCCGCGGCCGACGCCGCGTTCGCCGACACGTAGTCCGTCAACCGCAGTTCGTCGACGCCGAAGCCCTCCGGCGGATCCGCGATCTCCGCGGCCGCCCGCGCATAGGGCGAGAAGTCGGGGTAGCCGTGCTCGTCCACCCGCACCCCCCTCGGATGGCGCGCGGCCCGCACCGGGTCCGGGAAGTGCACGACCTGCCCGGCGTAGGCCGCGTTCGGCGGCGCGGCGTGTCCCTGGGCCTGGCGGCCGGGAGGTACCCCCAGCCCGAGCCGACCTGTCGTCATGGCGGTTGCCCCCTGCGGCATTCCGTTACGGCCCCCGGCCACCGGCTCCGCACCCGGAACCGGCCCACCACGGACCGTAGTCGACTGTCTCAACGGCACCGACGCGCGTTGACCGCGCCTGTCGCGGTGCCGACAGCCTATGCGGTACGGCGACCCCGGTCACCGGCCCTCCGTTCGAACCCCGCACCCCCGTCCCACCCCCGTCACCCCCGGGAGCCCCTCCCGCACCCTCCCCTGTGTGACCAGCCGTCACCCCCACGTGACCACCCACCCCACCGCTGGCGTGTCGCGGCGCCCCAGCTTCCCCACCAGCCACGCCATTTGGCACCCTGGGTCCGCCCGGGGGATGCTCAGGAGGGGATGACGATCATGAGCGCGACACAGACGGGACCGCACCGCGGCCCCCAGCCGCAGCCACCCGCACCACCGCACACGGCACCGCACGACGGACCGCGCACCCCCACCGCCCCCGTCCCCGCACCCGCAGGCGCCCCGGCCGGCGGCGACCCCCGCGTCGGCTGGAGCACCGCCGACACCCCCCACGCACCCACCCTGCGCCACCGCCGCGACGGCATCCTGCCCACCGTCGCCGCCGCCCTCTCCGTCCGCGGCACCACCCTCACCAGCACCGCCGCCCGCGGCGAGGAACCCCCCGTCCTGCACCCCCTCGTCCAGGACTTCCTCGACACCCTCACCAGCGGCCAGCGCGACCGCTTCACCGGCCGCTGCGCCGAGACCCTCCTCATCTCCCGCCACCTCGCCGCCGCCGACACCGCCCGCAGCAAACGCGCCGCCCGCAAACCCATGACCAACGGCGAAGCCCGCAAAGCCCTCAAACAGGCCAAACTCACCGCCCGTCACATCCGAGAGGACGGCGACCCCCTGCACGGTGCCTTCGCGACCCCCTGCCGCGCCTGCACCGCCCTCAGCGCCCACTTCGGCGTCCGCATCGTCGACCCCACCCCGGCCGACCACTGACCCCGCCCCTCCGCACCGCTCCTCCCACCACCACTACCACCATCACCGCAAGGAAGACCGCACCACGGCGGCCCCACGGCGCCCCGCCGCCGGTCCACCACCTCGACGAACGAAGGGCAGATGCACACCGACCGCACCTCGACCACCCGCTTCCCCGTCCCCGTCGACGCCGCCCTGCGCGACGCCGGCTGGCAACCAGGACGCTGGGACATCAAACAAGCGGAAGTCTGGGCCGACACCCTCCGGGACCACATCTCACCCGGCGGCCACCGCCACGCCGTCTTCCCCGCCGCCGTCGAGGCCTGGGCCGAATTCGGCGGACTGCACATCACCCCCACGGGACCGGGCCGCCAGCTCGCCCCCGCCACCCTCCACCTCGACCCCCTGCACGGCCTCCACCAGGCCCGCACCCTCGGCGACCTCGGCCGCGCCCTCGACACCGAGATGAGCCCCCTCGGCACCGAGACCGACACCGCCGCCCTCCTCGCCATCGACGCCGAAGGCCGCGTCTACGCCCTCGACCACACCGGCGACTGGTACCTCGGCCCCGACATCGACCACGCCCTCGGCACCCTCGTCGCCGGCACCCGCCCCACCCGCCTCACCACCGGCTGACCCCCGCGGCAGCGCCCACGCAGTCCGCTCCGCCTCCGCGGCGTACGCCGCTTCGGCCGCTCAGACCGCCGGAATCACCGCCGACACCCGGAAACCCCCCGCCTCCGTCGGCCCCGACACGAACACCCCGCCCAGCGCCACCACCCGCTCCTTCATCCCCACCAGACCGTTCCCCCCCGACGGCAACCGCGCCGACGACGCCGACCCCGCCTCCGGCGGCGGCTCGTTCTCCACCTGCATCGCGATCTCCGACACCCGGTGCGCCAGCCGCACGTACGTCTTCGCACCCGCCGCGTGCTTGTGGACGTTCGTCAACGCCTCCTGCACCACCCGGAACGCCGTCTGCTCGATCTCCGCCGCGTACGACCGCGCCTCCCCCTCCACCGACAGGTCCACCACCATCCCCGCGGCCGCCGACTGGCCCACCAGCTCCTCCACGTCCGACAGGCACGGCCCCTCCACCGCACCCTCGTCCACCACCGCACGCGACACCGCCACCGCCGCAGCCGCGGCCACCTCCACCGCCGCCGGCACCGCCGACGACGACCCCCCGCGCACCCCGTCACCGCTGCGCAGCACGCCCAGCATCTCCCGCAGCTCCGTCAACGCCTGCCGGCCCATGTCCCCCACCAGCGCCGCGTTCTTCACCGCCTTGTCCGGGTCCTTCCGCGCGATCGCCTGCAACGCCGCCGCGTGCACCACCATCAGACTCACCCGGTGCGCCACCACGTCGTGCATCTCCCGCGCGATCCGCGTCCGCTCCTCACCCCGCGCCCACTCGGCCCGCTCCTCCGCCCGCTCGGCCAGCAACTGCAGCTCCCGCTCCAGGCTGTCCGCCCGCTCCCGCAGACTCTCCATCAGCCGCCGCCGCGCGCCCACGTACAGACCCAGCAGCACCGGCGGGGCCGTCATCCCGATCGCCGTCGTGATCGACGCGAACGGCACGAACCAGTCCCCCAGGGTCAGATCACCCCGCGCCATGTCCTGCCGCACCCGCACGAACGTCACGATCAGCGTCCCCACCAGCGACATCCCCGCCAGCGAACCGATGATCCGGCGCGGCAGCTCCGACGCCGCCAGCGTGTACAGGCCGACGACCCCCATCAGGAAGCCCATCTCGGCCGGCGTGATCGCGATCGCCACCAGCACCACCGCGATCGGCCACCGGCGGCGCACCACCAGCACCGAGCCGGCCAGCAGCCCGAACACCACCCCCACCGCCGGCGCGATCCCCGCGTCCCGCGCGAACGGAACGCCCTCCACCGCGCACTCCACCGCCGACGCCGCGGCCAGCGCCCCGTCCAGCACGGCGCTGCGCCACCTGGCCCACCACCACGGCCCTCCCCGGGCCGCCTCGTGCTCTTCCCCCGTCGTGGTCATGGCTCCAGCCTACGGAAGCCCACCCCGCCTTTTCCGGCGAGTTTCGCCGACTGGCCTACACCACCCTCCGTAATCGAATAACTCCGAAACCCCCTACTTTCACTCGAACTACTGAACCACCCCTGTTCGACCACGGAACGCTACATTCCGCCCGGACGGTATGCGTATGACACATGCACCGGGCACGACCCCCAAGTACGCCGACTTCGAGGGCCTGCGACAGCAGGCGGTGGCGCTGCGGCGCCGCGGGCACAGCCTCCGGCAGATCCGTGACGAGCTGAAGGTCTACAACAACGACCTCCTCCACCGGCTGGTGAAGGGGGAGCCGCCGCCCGACTGGACCAAGCGCCCGAACGCCAAGGACGACCTGCGGGAGAAGGCGCGGGAGCTCCGCCTCCAGGGGTGGACGTACGACCGGATCGAAGCGGAGCTGGGCTGCTCGCGGAGTTCGGTGTCGCTGTGGGTCCGGGACCTGCCGCGCCCTCGCCCCCGCCACACCCCGGAGGAACACCGGGCACTCATGCAGGACGGACTCGCCAGGCGTCGCGCCGCGGAACACGAGGAACGCGCCGGGATCAAGCGCGCGGCCCGTGACGGCGTCGGCGAGCTGACCGATCGCGAGCTGTTCCTGACCGGCGTGGCGCTGTACTGGGCCGAGGGATCCAAGAGCAAGCCGTACGACCGCCGCGAACGGGCGGTCCTCGTCAACAGCGACCCCGGGGTGGTCCAGGTCTACCTCGCCTGGCTCGATCTCCTGGAGGTGGAACGCGAGCGCCTGGGCTTCCGGCTCCTCATCCACGAGTCCGCCGACGTGGACGCGGCCCACCGCTTCTGGGCGGCGATCGCCGGCACGGAGGTGTCGGCCTTCGCCAAGCCGACGCTCAAGCGGCACAACCCGAAGACGGTCCGTAAGAACACCGGTGACGACTACCACGGCTGCCTGGTGATCGCCGTCGCACGAAGCGCCCACCTCTACAACCGCATCGAGGGCTGCTGGGAGGGAATCGTGACCCAGTCAGCGGCACGTCTCCGGTAAGGTCTGAGGCGCTGTCCCCCGTGGTGTAACTGGCAGCACACTGGCTTTTGGTGCCAGCAGGTCAGGGTTCGAATCCTTGCGGGGGAGCTCACAGCGCACACGAGCGCAGTTCGGGTCCTGACCTCCAGGTCGGGACCCGCTCCCATGTCCCCCGGTCAACGCCCCGGTATCCTTCGGGTGTCCCCACCCCTACACAGCCGAAGGGCAACTCCGTGAGCGCCATTCGCCCGGCAGCCGTCGTCGTTCTCGCAGCGGGTGAGGGCACCCGTATGAAGTCGGCCACACCCAAGGTCCTGCACGAGATCTGCGGTCGCAGCCTCGTCGGTCATGTCCTCGCCGCCTCCCGCGAGTTGGACCCCGAGCACCTCGTGGTCGTCGTCGGGCACGCGCGCGAGCAGGTCACCGCGCACCTCGCCGAGATCGACCCGGGCGTGCGCACGGCCGTCCAGGAGGAGCAGAACGGCACGGGGCACGCGGTCCGGATGGGCCTGGAGCAGCTCGGTGGCGCGGTGGACGGCACGGTGGTCGTGGTGTGCGGGGACACGCCGCTGCTGACGGCGGCCACGCTCCGGCAGCTGGCGGAGACGCACGGCGCGGACGGCAACGCGGTGACGGTGCTGACGGCGGAGGTCCCGGACGCGACGGGGTACGGCCGGATCGTGCGGGACGCGACGGGCGCGGTGACGGCGATCGTGGAGCACAAGGACGCGTCGGAGGAGCAGCGGGCGGTCCGGGAGATCAACTCGGGTGTGTTCGCGTTCGACGGTGCGTTGCTGGCGGACGCGCTGAAGCAGGTGCGGACGGACAACAGTCAGGGTGAGGAGTACCTGACGGACGTGCTGGGGATCCTGCGGGAGGCGGGGCACCGGGTGGGGGCGTCGGTGGCGGCGGACCACCGGGAGATCGCGGGGATCAACAACCGGGTGCAGCTGTCGGAGGCGCGGCGGATCCTGAACGACCGGTTGCTGACGGAGGCGATGCTGGCGGGTGTGACGGTGGTGGACCCGGCGACGACGTGGGTGGACGTGACGGTGTCGTTCGAGCGGGACGTGGTGGTGCACCCGGGGACGCAGTTGCACGGTGCGACCCGGTTGGCGGAGGGGGCCGAGGTGGGTCCGAACTGCCGGCTGACGGACACGGTGGTGGGTGCGGGGGCGCGGGTGGACACCGCGGTGTCGTACGGGTCGGAGATCGGTGCGGGGGCGTCGGTGGGGCCGTTCGCGTACCTGCGGCCGGGGACGCGGCTGGGGGTGAAGGGGAAGATCGGGACGTACGTGGAGACGAAGAACGCGTCGATCGGTGAGGGGACGAAGGTGCCGCACCTGTCGTACGTGGGGGACGCGACGATCGGTGAGTACTCGAACATCGGCGCGGCGAGCGTGTTCGTGAACTACGACGGTGAGGCCAAGCACCACACGACGGTGGGGTCGCACTGCAAGACGGGTTCGGACAACATGTTTGTGGCTCCTGTCACGATCGGGGACGGCGCGTACACCGCGGCGGGCTCGGTGATCACCAAGGATGTGCCGCCCGGTTCGCTGGCCGTGGCCCGTGGCCAGCAGCGGAATATCGATGGCTGGGTGGCCCGTAAGCGTCCGGGCAGTGCGGCGGCGCGGGCTGCCGAGGCGGCTGCCCGTGAGGGCGAGCGCGAGGACTGACCGGAAACGCGTGCGTCAAACACGGCGTACCGTGATAAGTGCACACCCGCACCCCCACCAGCTGAGACGGCTCGCCGCGCCCAGCGGCGCGGCCTGTCGTCAGCCGGCTGAGACACCTCTGAGGAGACAGTGCTGTGACCGGGATCAAGACGACCGGCGAGAAGAAGTTGATGTTCTTCTCCGGCCGCGCCCACCCCGAGCTTGCCGAGGAGGTCGCCCACCAGCTGGGTGTCGGGGTCGTCCCGACGAAGGCCTTCGACTTCGCCAATGGCGAGATCTACGTCCGTTACCAGGAGTCGGCGCGTGGTGCGGACTGCTTCCTGATCCAGAGCCACACGGCTCCGATCAACAAGTGGATCATGGAGCAGTTGATCATGATCGACGCGTTGAAGCGGGCGTCGGCGCGTTCGATCACGGTGATCGTGCCGTTCTACGGTTATGCGCGGCAGGACAAGAAGCACCGTGGCCGTGAGCCGATCTCGGCGCGGCTGATCGCGGACATGATGAAGACGGCCGGTGCGGACCGGCTGCTGACGGTGGACCTGCACACGGACCAGATCCAGGGCTTCTTCGACGGTCCGGTGGACCACCTGTTCGCGTTGCCGCTGCTGGCGGACTACGTGGGCGAGAAGGTGGACCGCGACAAGCTGACGGTGGTGTCGCCGGACGCGGGCCGGGTGCGGGTCGCGGACCGCTGGTGCGACCGGCTGGGTGCGCCGCTGGCGATCGTCCACAAGCGGCGTGACAAGGACGTGGCGAACCAGGTGACCGTCCACGAGGTCGTGGGTGAGGTCGAGGGCCGGGTGTGCGTCCTGGTGGACGACATGATCGACACGGGTGGCACGATCTGTGCGGCGGCGGACGCGCTGTTCGCGCACGGTGCGGAGGACGTCATCGTGACGGCGACGCACGGCGTGCTGTCGGGTCCGGCGGCGGACCGGCTGAAGAACTCGCGGGTGAGCGAGTTCGTGTTCACGAACACGCTGCCGACGCCGGGTGAGCTGAGTGACGCGCTGGACAAGATCAAGGTGCTGTCGATCGCCCCGACGATCGCGAGTGCGGTGCGTGAGGTGTTCGAGGACGGTTCGGTGACGAGCCTGTTCGACGAGCAGTGAGGTTTCTGCACCGGGTGCGCTGACCGCGTCCGGTGATCGTTTTGGGTACGGCCTCCCCCGCCGGGTAAGCTGCTGGAGTTGCTCGGCGAGGGAGGCCGTACCCAGTACGGCGATCCGTTATCGACGCGCTCTTCGTAGCAGGCCGTTCGTTGGCCGGGTGACCCCGTCCGTTCCGCTTCCTACGAGGAGTGATCACCATGTCCGAGGTCAAGCTCGCCACCGAGACCCGCACCGAGTTCGGCAAGGGTGCCGCGCGCCGCATCCGCCGTGAGAACAAGGTCCCGGGTGTCCTGTACGGCCACGGCACCGACCCGGTCCACCTGACCTTCCCGGGCCACGAACTGCTGCTGGCGCTGCGCACGCCGAACGTCCTGATCGCCCTGGACCTCGACGGCAAGACCGCGCTGGCGATCCCGAAGTCCGTGCAGCGCGACCCGCTGAAGGGCTTCCTGGAGCACGTGGACCTGCTGCTGGTCAAGCGCGGCGAGAAGGTCACGGTCGAGATCCCGGTGCAGACCGAGGGCGAGCTCGCCCCGGGCGCGTACCTGCTCGAGCACGTGCTGAACGCCCTGCCGGTCGAGGCCGAGGCCACGCACATCCCCGAGTCCGTCACCGTCTCCGTCGAGGGCCTGTCGGCCGGTGACTCCGTCCTCGCCAAGGACATCGAGCTGCCCAAGGGCACCACGCTGGCCGTCGAGGACGACGCGGTCGTCCTGCAGGTCCTCGCCGCGCAGGCGGAGGAGACCGAGGGCGAGGCGTCCGAGGGCGACGAGGCCGCCGCCGAGGCCTGATCCCCACGATCACCCACCGGTCAGCCGCTGTCCCTCCCGAGGGGCGGCGGCTGGCGCGTATCAAGGAGACCTGGACGTGACCACCCCCGCCAACGCCCCCTGGCTGATCGTCGGCCTGGGAAATCCCGGGCCCGAGTACGCCATGAACCGGCACAACATCGGTTTCATGGTGGCCGATCTGCTGGCCGAGCGGATCGGGGGGAGGTTCAAGCGGGCCGGGAAGGCGCAGGCGCAGGTCGTGGAGGGCCGGATCGGTCCGGTGGGACCGGCCGGGCGGCGGGCTGTGCTGGTGAAGCCGATGTCGTTCATGAACCTGTCCGGGGGGCCGGTGAACGCCCTGCGGGACTTCTACAAGGTGCCGGCCGCGCAGATCGTGGCGGTGCACGACGAGCTGGACATCGACTACGGCACGCTGCGGCTGAAGCTGGGCGGCGGGGACAACGGGCACAACGGGCTGAAGTCGATGACGAAGGCGATGGGGCCGGACTACCACCGGGTGCGGTGCGGGATCGGGCGGCCCCCGGGGCGGATGCAGGTCGCGGACTTCGTGCTGAAGGACTTCTCCTCGGCGGAGCGCAAGGAACTGGACTGGTTCGTGGACCGGGCGGCGGACGCGGTGGAGTGCCTGGTGACCGAGGGGCTGGAGCGGGCGCAGGGGACGTACAACTCCTGAACCGCCCCCGGCGGAGTTGACCCGGCGCAGGGCCATGGCCAATGATCCCGGCCATGCCTGCCGCCGCCCACCGTTCCCGCCGCACCTCCGACACCGCGCTGCGGTTCGGGCGGGTCGCGGCGATGGGGGCGGTCACCGTGCTCGTGCTGATCGCGGGCGTGTGGGCGTCCTGGGGGACGGCGCAGCACGTGATGCTGACCAAGGGGCGGGAACGGGGCACCGTGACGGTGACCCGGTGCGGGGAGGACACCTGCTCAGGTCCGTACGCGCCGGTGTCGGCGGGGTCGACGGCGCGGGCGCGGGTGGAGATCGACCGGTCGGTGGGCGTGCGCGTGGGGCGCACGTACACGGTGGTGGTGAAGCCGGACACCGACCGGGTGGTGCGTTCGGGGCCGGCCGGGGTGCTGTACGCGTGGGTGCCGCTCGGGGGCGCGCTGCTGCTGGCGTCGGTGGTGGTCGCGGGCGGGATGCGGCGGCCGCGGGCGGGCCGGCTGCTGGCGGGCTCGGGGGTCGCCCTGCTGACGGCGGCGTTCCTCGCGGTGTGAAGCCTCGCGGTCTGAAGCCTCGTGTTCCGGCGATCACTTCTCGCCACCCCACTTCACGCCTTATGGGCGGGCTTGCCCCTGCAGCGACGTCAAGAACCGGCCAAGCGTTGCCCGTTCGTGATTGACGCGCCTCGCGCGGGGGGAACAGGCTGGGCCGCCCCCTCCACATCTTCCCTGTCACCACACGAAGATGGACTGCCCCATGCGCCCCTTGCGTTCCCTCTCGCGCGCCGGTGTCGTCACCGTCGCGTCCTGCGCCGCCCTGTTGGTCCCCGTGACCGGTGCCGTCGCCGGCGGCGACAACGGCGACGTGAAGACCCACCGCTCCACGACCGGCGAGTTCGACCAGCGCGACGAGCCGAAGGTCTGCTCGTTCTACCTGGACGCCTTCCACTTCGACGGGCTGCAGAAGGTCGACTGGCACATCGAGGCGTGGGCGGTGAACGCCACCCCCAAGGGCGAGACGGTGAAGACCGGCTCGATCACCCTCGACGGCAAGGGCCACGGCCGCACCCAGGACCTGTCGCTGCCGGACGGCCAGTACAAGCTGTTCTGGACCTTCGAGGGCGAGAAGGGCGCCGCCAAGCACAAGGTCTTCAAGGTGGACTGCGCGGAGGGCGGCGGCACCGGTGCGTCCCCGTCGGCCTCGCAGTCGGCGTCGGCCTCGTCCTCGGCCTCCTCGTCCGCCACGTCGACCCCGTCCGGCTCGGCGAGCGCCTCCCGGCCGGGCTCCGGGTCGAGCGCGCCGGGTGCGTCCGCGTCGGGTACGACGGCCGCGCCCGTGCCGTCCGGTCAGGGAGGCGGCGGCGACCTGGCCGAGACCGGCAACGGCGCCCCGGTGGGTGCCCTGTCGGCGGCCGCGGCGGCGCTGGTGGCCGGTGGGGCGTTCCTGGTGCTGCGCCGGCGCAAGGGGCAGCACCGCTGACGCCGGCGCTCCCCGCGTGAGGGACGGCGAAGGGCGCCCCCGGGACCCAGGTCCCGGGGGCGCCCTCGTGTGCCGGTGTGCGGGGCGGGTCAGCCGGTGTTGCGCAGGCCGGCGGCGACGCCGTTGACGGTCAGCAGCAGGGCGCGGGAGAGCAGCGGGTCGGGCTGCTCGCCGGTGGCCGCGGCGTCGCGCTGGCGCTTGAGCAGGGTCACCTGGAGGTAGGAGATCGGGTCCAGGTAGGCGTCGCGGATGGCGAAGGTCTGCTTCAGGACGGGCTGGGCGTCGAGGAGTTCCCGTTCGCCGGTGACCTTGAGGACCTCGGTGACGGTGAGGTCGTGCTCGGCGCGGATGGTGTCGAACACGTGCCGGAGCTCGTCGGGGACGAGCGTGTCGACGTAGTGCTGGGCGATGCGCAGGTCGGTCTTGGCGAGCGTCATCTCGACGTTGGAGATGAAGTTGCGGAAGAAGTGCCACTGTTCGTGCATCTCGTCCAGCACGCTGTCCAGCCCGGCCTCGCGCAGCGCCTTGAGGCCGGAGCCGACGCCGAACCAGCCGGGGACGATCTGACGGGACTGGGTCCAGCCGAACACCCACGGGATGGCGCGCAGTCCGTCGAGGGAGACGCCGGAGCCGGGGCGGCGGGCGGGCCGGGAGCCCAGGTGCAGGTCGGCGAGCTGGTCCACCGGCGTCGACGCGAGGAAGTACGTCGGCAGGTCGGGGTCCTCGACGAGGCGGCGGTAGGCGGCGTGGGCGGCGTCGGAGGCGACGTCCATCGCGGCGTCCCAGCGGGCGAGGGCCTCGGTGGACTGGCGGGGCGCGGTGTGCAGGGCGGAGGCCTGCAGGGTGGCCGCGACGGTCAGTTCGAGGTTCTCGCGGGCCAGCGACGGGATGAGGTACTTGTCGGAGATGACCTCGCCCTGCTCGGTGACCTTGATCTCGCCCTCCAGGGTGCCCCAGGGCTGGGCGAGGATCGCGTCGTGCGAGGGGCCGCCGCCGCGGCCGACGGTGCCGCCGCGGCCGTGGAAGAGGCGCAGGCGCACGCCGTAGCGGTGGGCGACGTCGCGCAGGCGGCGCTGGGCGCGGTGGATCTCCCACTGGCTGGTGGTGATGCCGCCGAACTTGGAGGAGTCGGAGTAGCCGAGCATGACCTCCTGGACGTCGCCGCGCAGGGCGACCAGCCGCCGGTAGGACGGGTCGGAGAGCATGTCCTCCAGGATCGTGTCGGCGGCCTTGAGTTCGTCGGTGGTCTCCAGGAGCGGCACGATGCCGATCTTCGCCCAGCCGGCGTGCAGGTCGATCAGGCCGGCCTCGCGGGCGAGGACGGCGGCGGCGAAGACGTCGTCCGCGCCCTGGCACATGGAGATGATGTACGACTCGACGACCTCGGGTCCGAAGACCTCCAGGGCGCGCTTGACGGTCCGGAAGACGCCGAGGGTCTTCTCGCCGGCCGCGTCGACCGGCGCCGGGGTGGGCGCGAGGGGCCGGCGGGAGCGCAGTTCCTTGGCGAGCAGCCGGGCGCGGTAGTCGCGGGGCATGTCGGCGTAGCGCCAGGACTCCTCGCCGAGCCGGTCGAAGAGCTGGCCGAGGGCGTGGTGGTGGGCGTCGGCGTGTTCGCGGACGTCCATGGTGGCCAGCTGGAGGCCGAAGGCGGCGAGGGTGCGGATGGTGCGGCTCATGCGGCCGTCGGCGAACAGGCCGCCGCGGTGGGCGCGCAGCGAGGTCTGGATGAGGACCAGGTCGTCGAGGAGCTCGCGGGTGCCGAGGTAGTCGCGGCCGGGCTCGTGCGCGGTGCCCCTGGCCAGGCGCTGCTTGGTGTTCTCCAGCTTCTGGCGGATGCAGGTGGCCTTGAGCCGGTAGGGCTCCTCGGCGTTGAGGCGCTTGTAGCGGGGGCTGATCTCGGGCAGCCGTTCGAGGTCGGCCTGCAGCGAGGTGAGGAGTTCCTCGGTGGCGCCGGAGTAGCGGATGGAGTTCGACAGGAAGCCCCGCAGCTCGTCGATCATCTCCAGGGCGTCGTTGATGCCGTGTTCGTGCTGGAGGATGAGGACGTCCCAGGTCACCTCGGGGGTGACGTTGGGGTTGCCGTCGCGGTCGCCGCCGATCCAGGTGCCGAAGGTGAGCGGGCGGGTCTCCTCGGGGAGGTGGACGCCGACGCGCTCCAGTTCGGCGGTCAGGTCCTCCAGGACGTCGCCGACGGCGCCGGCGTGCAGCTCGTCGAGGTAGTAGATGGCGTTGCGGGCCTCGTCGGCGGGCTCGGGGCGGACCACGCGCAGTTCGTCGGTCTGCCAGACGAGGTCGATGTTCTCGGCGAGCCGGACGTCCTGGCGGCGGCGGTCGGCGTCGATGACCGGCGTCTCCAGGAGCGCGGCGATGCGCCGGAGCTTGTTGAGGACCGAGCGGCGGGCCGCCTCGGTGGGGTGGGCCGTGAACACGGGGCGCACGTTGAGGTTGCGGACCGTCTCGCGGACGTGCTCGGGGTCGGCGTCCTTGAGGCGGTCGGCCGTGCGGGCGAGCAGGCCGCCCTCGGCGGCGCGGCGGGCGCGCAGCTCGCGGCCGCGGTGCACCTGCTCGGTGACGTTGGCCAGGTGGAAGTAGGTGGAGAAGGCGCGCACCAGCTTGGCCGCGGTCTCCAGCTCGATGCCGCGCAGCAGCTCGGCGGCGGCCTCGCCGTCCTCGCGGGTGAGGCGGCGGACCTTCTCCACCAGGTCGAGCAGCTCCGGGCCCTCCTGGCGGACGAGGGTCTCGCCCAGCAGGTCGCCCAGTCGGCGGATGTCGGCGCGCAGCTCGGTGCTGGTGGTCTCCTGGGACACGGTCTGGTCCTCGGCACTGCTCACAGGTGCGGCTCCTTGCAGTGTTGAAGCTCGTCTGGGAGGGGAACCCGGACTCCGCCCCGTGCGGCGGCGCCGCTTGCGGGGAGCAAGCTCCGGGAAGAAATCAGAGCGGACCGCGCTGTCCGACCGACACAAGGATAGGTGTCCATGCGCAGGCGCAGGCTGTCGGGCTCTTGCCGCCGCGCATCGCCCTGCCATACTTACGATGCCGTAGGTTACGGAACCGTAGGAACCGCTGGTACGGCTTCCGTCCACGGCACTGCCTGATTCCAAGACCCCCAGAGGACCCGCATGACCTCAAGCTCCGACGTGATCGCAGACACGGCGAAGACGACCGCCTCCACCGATCCGACCCCCGCCACGCTGGGCGGGGAGCAGAAGCGCTCGATCGAGCAGATCGCGCTGCTGCTCTTCATCACCGTTCCGTTCCTCGCGCTGGTGGCCGCGGTGCCGCTGGCCTGGGGATGGGGAGTGAGCTGGCTGGACCTCGGTCTGCTGGTGTTCTTCTACTTCCTCGGCTGCCACGGCATCACGATCGGTTTCCACCGCTACTTCACCCACGGCTCCTTCAAGGCCAAGCGGCCCCTGCGGATCGCACTGGCGATCATGGGGTCGATGGCGGTCGAGGGGCCCCTGGTCCGCTGGGTGGCGGACCACCGCAGGCACCACAAGTTCTCCGACGCGGAGGGCGACCCGCACTCCCCGTGGCGCTTCGGCGAGACCCTGCCGGCCCTGCTGAAGGGCCTGTGGTGGGCGCACATCGCCTGGATGTTCGACGAGGAGCAGACGCCGCAGGACAAGTACGCGCCGGACCTGATCAAGGACCCGGCGATGCGGGCGATCTCCCGCCAGTTCGTGCTGTGGACGGCCGTGTCGCTGCTGCTGCCGCCGCTGATCGGCGGCCTGGTCACGATGTCCTGGTGGGGCGCGGTCACCGCGTTCTTCTGGGGATCGCTCGTCCGGGTGGCGCTGCTGCACCACGTGACCTGGTCGATCAACTCGATCTGCCACGCCGTCGGCAAGCGCCCGTTCAAGTCGCGCGACCGCTCGGGCAACGTGTGGTGGCTGGCGGTCCTGTCGTGCGGCGAGTCCTGGCACAACCTGCACCACGCGGACCCGACCTCGGCGCGGCACGGTGTGATGCGCGGCCAGATCGACTCCTCGGCCCGGTTCATCCGCTGGTTCGAGATGCTCGGCTGGGCCTATGACGTGCGCTGGCCGTCACGCTCGCGTATCGATTCGCGCCGCACCGACGAGGAGGGCGGCTCCCGGCGCCGGAAGGTCACGGCCGACGCGGCATGATGGACGCCGTGGCGACCGATCCCAGCAGTACCCCCAGCAACGACAAGCCGCGGCGTGCGCGCCGCACCCGGATGACCGGTGCGGAACGCCGCCAGCAGCTCCTGGAGATCGGTCGCACCCTCTTCGCCGCGAAGGGCTTCGAGGGCACCAGCGTGGAGGAGATCGCGGCGAAGGCCGGGGTGTCCAAGCCGGTGGTGTACGAGCACTTCGGCGGCAAGGAGGGCCTGTACGCGGTCGTCGTGGACCGGGAGATGCGCCGTCTGCTCGACATGGTGACCAGCTCGCTGACCGCGGGGCACCCGCGCGAGCTGTGCGAGCAGGCGGCGTTCGCGCTGCTGGACTACATCGAGGAGTACACGGACGGGTTCCGCATCCTGGTCCGTGACTCGCCGATCCCCCAGTCGACGGGGTCCTTCGCCTCGCTGATCTCGGACATCGCCACGCAGGTGGAGGACATCCTGGGCCGCGAGTTCAAGAGCCGCGGCTTCGACCCGAAGCTGGCGCCGCTGTACGCCCAGGCCCTGGTCGGCATGGTCGCCCTGACCGGCCAGTGGTGGCTGGACGTGCGCCGCCCGAAGAAGGCGGAGGTCGCGGCGCACCTGGTCAACCTGGCCTGGCACGGCCTGGACGGCCTGGAGCCCAAGCCGCGGCTGATAGGCCACCGCAAGAGCTGACGGCGCCCCACGCCCGGCACACCTGAACGCGCCGGGGCCCCCTGTTCCCAGGGGGCCCCGGCGCGTGCGTGCGGGTCGGTCCGACCCGGTGCGTCCGTCTCAGTGCTTGAAGACGTCCTTCGCCTTCTCCTTGGCCTGGCGGGCGTCGCCCTTCATCTGGTCGGCCTCGCCCTCGGCGGTCATCCGCTCGTTGCCCACGGCACGGCCCACTGCTTCCTTGGCCTTGCCCTTGAGCTCTTCGGTCTTGCCCTTGGCCTTCTGCTCGCCTGCCACGGTTGATCACTCCCAGTCAGGTTCGGGGGGCGTCTCATCGCTACGAGTGACCGCTCCCGCCCGCCTCAAACCTCCGGCTCGAGGAACTCCAGCCGGTTGCCGACGGGGTCCTCGGCGTAGAACCTGCGGTGACCCGGCAGGTCCCCGTCCCACGTGACGGTGACGCCGTGGCGCGCGAGCCGGCCGGCGTACGCCGCGATGTCCGTGACGCGCAGCCCCGGGTGCGCCTTGCGCGCGGGGCGGAAGTCCGCCTCGACGCCCAGGTGGAGCCGGACCTCGCCGGAGCGGAACCAGCAGCCGCCGCGGGCGGCGAGCGCGGGCGGCTTGGCGTCCTCCGTCATGCCGAGGACGCCGACGTAGAAGGCCCGCAGCAGGTCCTCGCTGTCCGGTGGCGCGGCGAGCTGGACGTGGTCGACGCAGCGCAGCATCACGCCTCCTTGCGGGCCACCGCGAACAGGCGGCGGAAGGGCAGGACGGTGCCGTACGGGCTGCTCGGGTAGGCCGTGCGCAGCAGGTCGCGGTACTCGGCGACGAAGGCCTCCCGGGCCCCCGGGTCGTCGGCCAGGGCGGTCAGGGCGGGGCGCAGGCCGGTGCCCTTGACCCAGTCCAGGACCGGGTCCTCGCCGGTCAGGACGTGGTGGTACGTGGTCTCCCAGACGTCGGTGGCGCAGCCGAGGCGGGCCAGCCGGTCCAGGTAGACGCCGGGGGCGTGCACGGAGTCGCCGGCGCGCAGGACGTGTCCGAGGCGGTCCTGCCAGCGGGGCGTGGCCGCGAGCTCGCGCATCTGGGCGTGCAGGGGCGCGTCGAGGTTGTGCGGGACCTGGAAGGCGAAGGTGCCGCCGGGGGCGAGTCCGGCCAGCCAGGCGGGGAAGGCGTCGAGGTGCCCCGGCACCCACTGGAGCGCCGCGTTGGACACGATCAGGTCGTAGGGCTCGGCCGGTGTCCAGGCGGTGGCGTCGGCGGGCGCGAAGTCCAGGCGGCCGCCGCCGGGCGTGGGACCGGCGTGCGCCTGCGCCTGCTCGAGCATGGCGGGCGAGTTGTCGTAGCCGGTGATGTGCGCGGTGGGCCAGCGGTCGGCGAGCAGGGCGGTGACGTTGCCGGGGCCGCAGCCGAGGTCCGCGATGCGCGGCGGGTCGCCGGGCAGGCCCGGGACGCGGGCCAGCAGGTCGGTGAAGGGGCGGGCGCGGTGGCCGGCGTGACGCAGGTACTGGGCGGGGTCCCAGGTGGGCTCGGTCATGCCTCCACTGTCCCCGGCAATTTCTCTTGATGTCAAGAGACTTCACATCAAGAGACTTCATGTCGACACAACCACTACACTGATCGTCATGGAGGACGAGGTCGATCGGCTGGTCGCAGCGTGGCGCCGGGAGCGCCCGGACCTCGACGTGGAACCGCTCGAGGTGCTCAGCCGGGTCAGCAGGCTCGCCCGGCACCTGGACCGCGCCCGTCGGCTGGCGTTCTCCGAGCACCAGCTGGAGCCCTGGGAGTTCGACGTCCTGACCGCCCTGCGGCGGGCCGGGGCGCCCTACCAGCTCTCCCCCGGCCAGCTGCTGACCCAGACGCTCGTGACGTCGGGCACGATGACCAACCGCATCGACCGGCTGGCCAAGAAGGGCCTCGTGGAACGGCTGCCGGACCCCAGCGACCGGCGCGGGGTGCTGGTGCGGCTCACGGACGAGGGCCGCGACCGCGCCGACCAGGCGCTGGCGGGGCTGCTCGCGCAGGAACGCGCGATCCTCGGCGAGCTGTCGCACGCGCAGCGGATCGAACTGGCGGGGCTGCTCCGGCAGTTGACGGCGCCGTTCGACAACATCCCGGGCTAGGGAGTGTCTTCGGGCTGGGCCCGCCCTCGGGCTGCGGCGCCGTCGTGGCCGGTCGCGCAGTTACCCGCGCCCCCTCGGAACCGACCGGAGTCTCAGGCGCTGCTGCTCTCCTCCTGGACCATGCGGGCCGGAGTGCCGAGGTCGACCGGGCCGACGCCCGCCCGGCGGGCCAGGGCCACCGCGGCCAGGGTGGAGTGGACGCCCAGCTTGCCGAGGACGTTCTGCATGTGGGTGCGCACGGTGTGCGGGGAGAGGAACAGCCGCTCGGCGACGGCCTTGCGGCCGAGCCCGGCGACCATGCAGCGCAGCACCTCCCGCTCGCGCGGGGTCAGCGACTCCACCAGCCGCTCGCTCTCGGTGCGGTGCTTGCGGGCCGCGGTCAGCTCGCGCAGTACCCCGGTGAGCAGCGCGGGCGGCAGGTGCGTCTCGTCGCGCAGCACCCCCCGGATGACGTTGAGCAGCCGGGACAATGAGCAGTCCTTGGCGACCCAGCCGGACGCACCGGCCTGCAGCGCGAGGGCCGCGCGGCGCGGGTCGTCCTTCTCGGCGAGGACCACCACCCGGACGTGGGGCTGCGCCGCGCGCACCCCGGCGACCAGGGAGATCCCGTCGACCAGCCCGTCCTCGCCCACCTCCTGCACGGGCACCGCGGGCCGCGGCCCGGGCACGGCGCCGCCGAGGTCGGCGTCGACCAGCAGCACGTCGTAGCGGCGCCCCTCGGCGGCCGCGCGGTCCAGGCAGCGCAGCGCCGCCGGGCCGCTGCCGGCCGCGGAGACGTCGACGTCGGGCTCGGCGGCCAGGGCGGCGGCGAGCGACTCGGCGAAGATGCGGTGGTCGTCGACGACCAGGACTCGGATGCGCACCACGAAACCCCCTTCCCCGAGCTCCACGAGGAGCAGGGGATACCCCAGGTCCGGAGAGTGACGGCCGGCGCGGACACGACGCCCGGGCGGGGCACGCGCCGCACGGCCGCCGCCGTGCAGTAACCGCTACCCCCGCCCCGGGCGTCGTACCCGGCTGTCTCGCCCCCTGATCAGCACCGGCCCCCACCGGCGCTGTTCACAGGGTAGGGCTGCGGGCCGGGAGCGGAAGGGGATTTGCAGAACTGTTCCCCCGGCGCGTTTATGGTGTGCCGCATGTTCCGTCTTGAGACAGAAGTCGACAAGGACCGTCGCGCGGTGCTCCGTTCGCGCCTGCTGGACACCAACACGGCGGCCTCGCCGGTCCTGCGCGCCCTGCGCGGCACCCCGGCGGAGCGCGAGGCGCCGCTGCACGTCTGGGCCCTGGACCAGGCGGGCGAGCTGGCCGGCGGCCTGGTCGGGCACACCTGGACGGCCTGGCTGCACGTCACCCACCTGTGGGTCGACGAGCGGCACCGCGGCGCGGGCCTGGGCGCACGCCTGCTCACGGAGGCGGAGCGGGTCGCCCGCGAGGAGCGCGGTTGCACCCGCGTACGCCTGGAGACGTGGGACTTCCAGGCGCCGGGGTTCTACCGGCGCCTGGGCTACGAGGTGGTGTGCACGATCGAGGACTACCCGCCGGGCTGCACCGAGTACACGCTGACCAAGCGACTCGGCTAGGCCGGTTACGGCCCCACTCCCGAGGCGGGTCAGGCCAGGCGGCGGGCACCCGCCGCGGGGACCGCCTCGAAGACGCGCGGGGCGGTGAACCCGGCCCCCGCGAACGCCTCTTCGACCGCCTTGCCGACGGTCTCCACGTCGGAGGCCTCGGCGAGGACGATCGCCGAGCCGCCGAAGCCGCCGCCGGTCATCCGGGCGCCGAGCGCGCCGGCCGCCAGCGCCGTGTCCACGACCAGGTCCAGCTCGGGGCAGGAGACGCGGAAGTCGTCCCGCAGCGAGGCGTGCCCCTCGGTCAGGACCGGGCCGATGGCCCGGGTGTCGCCCGACTCCAGCAGGGAGACGACGCGTTCGACCCGGTGGTCCTCGGTGACCACGTGCCGCACCAGCCGCACGACCTCCTCGGCGTCCGGTGCGTCCCGGGCCTCGGTGCGCAGCCGGGCCAGGGCCGCGTCCAGGTCGTCGAAGGGGACGTCCCGCAGCGCGTCGACGCCGAGCAGCGCGGCGCCCTGCTCGCAGCCGGAGCGGCGCTTGCCGTACTCGCCCTCGTTGTGCGCGTGCTTGACGCGGGTGTCGACGACCAGCAGCCGCATGCCCTCGGCGGCCAGGTCGAAGGGGATCTGCCGCTGGGACAGGTCGCGGGTGTCGAGGAAGAGCGCGTGGCCCTCCTCGCAGCACGCGGACGCCGTCTGGTCCATGATCCCGGTGGGCGCGCCGACGTAGACGTTCTCGGCGCGCTGGCACAGCCGGGCCAGCTGCCAGCGCTGCAGGCCCAGGTCGTACAGGTCGTTGAGCGCCAGGGCGACCACGACCTCCAGGGCCGCCGACGAGGACAGGCCCGCGCCCGCCGGGACGGTCGAGGCGAGGTGGACGTCGGCGCCGGTCACCGCGTGGCCGGCCTCGCGCAGCGCCCACACCACGCCCGCGGGGTACGCCGTCCAGTCGCGGTCGGTCCCGGGCGCCAGGCCGTCGAGGGCCAGCTCGACGACGCCGCCCTCGACGTCCTCGGAGTGCAGGCGCAGCACGCCGTCGTCGCGGCGCGCGACCGCGGCGACGGCGGTGTGCGGCAGCGCGAAGGGCATCACGAAGCCGTCGTTGTAGTCGGTGTGTTCACCGATGAGGTTGACGCGGCCGGGCGCCGACCACACGCCCTGGGGCCCGGTGCCGTAGAGCTCGGTGAACCGGGCGCGTACCTGCTGTGCCGCCACTACTGCTCCTCCGTGATCCGCTGTGCGAACTCCCACGCGTCCGCGACGATGCCCGCGAGGTCCGCGCGGGACGGGTTCCAGCCCAGCTTCTCGCGGGCGGTGGCCGCCGAGGCGACCAGGACGGCCGGGTCGCCGCCGCGGCGGGGGGCCACGACCTCGGGGATCGGGTGGCCGGTGACCCGGCGCACCGTCTCGACGACCTCACGGACCGAGAAGCCGTTGCCGTTGCCGAGGTTGCAGATGAGGTGCTCGCCGGACCGGGCGGCCCGCAGCGCGAGCAGGTGGGCCTCGGCCAGGTCGGCGACGTGGATGTAGTCGCGCACGCAGGTGCCGTCGGGGGTCGGGTAGTCGTCGCCGTAGACGGAGATGGCGTCCCGCCGGCCCTGGGCGACCTGGAGGACCAGGGGGATCAGGTGCGACTCGGGCTGGTGGCGCTCGCCGTACGCGCCGTACGCGCCGGCCACGTTGAAGTAGCGCAGGGAGACCGCGGCCAGGCCGTGGGCCGCCGCCTCGCCGGTGATCATGTGGTCGACGGCGAGCTTGGAGGCGCCGTAGGGGTTGGTCGGCCGGGTGCGGGCGCTCTCGACGATCGGGACCTCGTCGGGCTCGCCGTAGGTGGCGGCGGTGGAGGAGAACACCAGGGTGCGCACGCCGGCCTCGCGCATGGCGGTGAGCAGTGCCATGGTGCCGCCGACGTTGTTCTCCCAGTACTTCTCCGGCTTGACGACGGACTCGCCGACCTGGGAGGAGGCGGCGAAGTGCAGCACGGCGTCGAAGGAGGCGTCGAGCCACTTGGCGGCGTCCCGGATGTCGCCCTCGACGAAGGAGGCGCCGGCGGGGACGCCCTCGCGGAAGCCCGTGGAGAGGTTGTCGAGGACCGTCACCTCGTGGCCGGCCTCCAGCAGGTGCTGGGCGACCACGCTGCCGACGTACCCCGCGCCACCCGTGACCAGGTACTTACCGCTCATGAACTCGCTACCTCTCGCAGTCGCTCGGCCGCGGCCTCCGGCCGGATGTCGTTGATGAACACGTTCATGCCGGACTCGGAACCCGCGAGGAACTTCAGCTTGCCGGAAGTGCGGCGGATGGTGAAAAGCTCGAGGTGCAGCGCGAAGTCGTCGCGGTTGACGCCGTCGAACTCCTCCAGCCGGCCGAACGGCGCCTGGTGCCAGGCGGCGATGTACGGCGTCGGCGGCTCACCCTCCCCGAAGATCCGGTCGAAGCGCCTCAAGAGTTCCAGGTAGACCTGGGGGAACTCGGTGCGCGCCGCCTCGTCCAGCGCGAGCAGGTCGGGCACCCGCCGCTTGGGGTAGAGGTGCACCTCGTACGGCCAGTGCGCGGCGTACGGCACGAAGGCCACCCAGTGTTCACCCTCCAGGACGACCCGCTCGTCGGCGCGTTCACGCTCCACGACGGCGTCGAACAGGTTCTCCCCGCCGGTCGCCTCCTTGTGCGCGGCCACCTGGCGCAGCATCAGCGCGGTGCGGGGCGTGGTGAAGGGGTAGGCGTAGATCTGCCCGTGGGGGTGACCCAGCGTCACCCCGATCTCGGCGCCACGGTTCTCGAAGCAGAACACCTGTTCCACGGAGGGCAGATGCGACAGCTCGGACGTCCGGTCGGTCCACGCGTCCAGGACGAGTCGCGCCTGCTCCTCGGTGAGGGCGGCGAAGGACGCGTCGTGGTCCTCGGTGAAGCAGACCACCTCGCAGCGGCCGGAGTCGCCGGCGAGGGAGGGGAAACGGTTCTCGAAGACCACGACGTCGTACGTCGAGTCGGGGATCTCGCTCAGCCGCCCGTCCCGGGACGGGCACAGGGGGCACTCGTCGGCCGGGGGGTGGTAGGTGCGGCCCTGCCGGTGGGAGGCGACGGCGACGGAGTCGCCGAGCAGCGGGTCGCGCCGGACCTCGGAGGTCGTCCGCGTCGGCTCCAGCGGCCGGCGGTCGACGGCGTCACGCACCCGGTCGTCGCGCAGGTCGAAGTAGATCAGTTCGCGACCGTCGGCCAGCCGGGTCGAAGTCTTCTTCACGTCGGACTCCTCACTCAACATAATCAAACATAACACATCACAACCCACCACCAGGAGTCAACGTCACGATCAAACAAAAACGAGCACCTGAAGTGTTCAATTGCTGAACGCAAAGGCGTAGGTTCCGCTCTGGATCTGTTCACGCAACGAAGCGAGATTCCATGCAAACCCCCACGGACACCCCTGTGCTCGACCTGGCGGCCGAGCTCCGACTCCCCACGAACGCACTCGACTACACGATTCTCGCCATCTACTTCGTCGTGGTCCTGGGCATCGGCTTCGCCGCCCGCAGATCGGTGAAGACCAGCCTGGACTTCTTCCTGTCCGGGCGGTCGCTGCCCGCCTGGATCACCGGCCTGGCCTTCATCTCGGCGAACCTCGCCGCCACCGAGATCCTCGGCATGGCGGCCAACAGCGCCCAGTACGGCGCCTACACGGTGCACTGGTACTGGATCGGCGCCATCCCGGCCATGGTCTTCCTCGGCCTGGTGATGATGCCCTTCTACTACGGCAGCAAGGTCCGTTCGGTCCCCGAGATGCTCCTGCTGCGCTTCGACAAGTGGGCGCACCTGCTCAGTTCGGCCCTGTTCGCCTTCGCCGCCATCCTGATCGCCGGCGTCAACCTCTACGCGCTGGCGATCGTCGTCGAGGCGCTGCTGGGCTGGCCGCAGTGGGTGGCGATCGTGGTCGCGGGCGCCTTCGTCCTCGGGTACATCACCCTCGGCGGCCTGTCCTCCGCCATCTACAACGAGGTCCTGCAGTTCTTCGTCATCCTGGCGGCCCTCATCCCGCTGGTCGTGCTGGGCCTGAAGAAGGTCGGCGGCTGGGGCGGCCTGACCGACAAGCTGACGGCGACCCACGGCGAGAACTTCACCACCGCCTGGGGCGGCACCGGTATCGGCAGCGACAACCCGCTCGGCGCCAACTGGCTGACCATCGTCCTCGGCCTCGGCTTCGTCCTCTCCTTCGGCTACTGGACGACCAACTTCGCCGAGGTGCAGCGCGCCCTGTCCGCGAAGAACCTCTCCGCGGCCCAGCGCACGCCCCTGATCGCCGCGTACCCGAAGATCTTCATCGTGTTCCTGGTGATGATCCCGGGCCTGACCGCCGCCGCCCTGATCCCCGGCTTCGGCACCCCCGACTCCGGCTACCAGTACAACGACGCCATCCCGTACCTGATGGAGCAGTTGCTGCCCAACGGTGTGCTCGGCATCGCGGTCACCGGTCTGCTCGCCGCCTTCATGGCGGGCATGGCGGCGAACGTGTCGTCCTTCAACACGGTGTTCACCAACGACATCTGGGCCCGCTACGTGGTCCGGGGCCGCGATGACGCCTACTACGTGCGGTTCGGCCGCCTGATCACCGTGATCGGTGTCGCCGCGTCCGTCGGCACGGCGTTCCTCGCGTCGTCGTTCTCGAACATCATGAGCTACCTGCAGACGCTGTTCTCCTTCTTCAACGTCCCGATGTTCGTCGTCTTCATCGTCGGCATGTTCTGGAAGCGCGCCTCGGCCAAGTCCGGCTTCTGGGGCCTGCTCGCGGGCACGGTCGCGGCGATGGTGAACTACTTCTGGATCTACAAGCAGGGCATCGTCGACATCCCCTCCGACCAGGGCGCCAACTTCGTCTCCGCGATCGTCGGCTTCGTCGCCGGCGCCGTCGTCATGGTCGCCGTCTCGCTGTTCACCGCGCCGAAGCCGGCCGCCGAGCTCCAGGGCCTGGTCTACGGCACCCGCTCGCCCGGCATGCAGGAGCCGCCCGCCGCGGGCGACGACGCCTGGTACCGCAGGCCCGCCCTGCTGGGCTGGGGCGCGATCGTCCTGGCGGCCGCCTGCTACATCCCGTTCTCGTTCTGATCGCGGGAGGATTGAGGAACCATGTCCGAGCACCACGGGTACTCCGAGCACGACGTCCAGCGCGAGGTCACCGACCTCGAGAGCAAGTCCGCGACGGCCGCGCGCCTCTTCGACATCCGCCGCATCATCGGCGGCCTGTTCGTCCTCTACGGCGTCATCGTCATGATCGCCGGCTTCACCGTGTCCGACGCCGACCTCGACAAGGCCGAGGGCGTCAACATCAACCTCTGGACCGGGCTGGGCATGCTGCTGCTCGGCCTCTTCTTCCTGGTCTGGCTGAAGCTGCGGCCCACCGCGGCCCCGACGCCCCCGCCGCTGCCGGAGGACGGGGAAGCGGGCGAGCCGGGCCGGCCCACGCCGTAGTCGCCCCCGGTACGGATACGCCTGCGGGTACGGGGCCGGAGTCCACAGGAACTCCGGCCCCGTACGGGTGCGCCGGACCGTACGTCCGCGACGCCGCTCAGAGCACCGGACCGCCGTCGGCCGCGCCCCGGGCGCCCGCCCGGTCCAGCAGGCCGGTGCGGGCCGCGAGGGCCGCCGCCTCCAGGCGGGAGCCGACGCCCAGCTTCATCAGCACCCGCTGCACGTGGGTACGGGCCGTGGAGGGCGCGATGCCCATGCCGGCCGCGATCACCCGGGTGTCCTCGCCGTCCGCGACCCGGACCAGGACCTCCACCTCGCGCGGGGTGAGCATCTGCAGCAGCCGCTGGCCCTCGTCGTCGGGCTGCGCGGCCGGGTTCAGCAGCTCGCTGAACGCCCCCTGCAACAGCTGCGGCGCCACGGCGGCCTCACCCGCCCGCGCCTTCATGATCGCCCGCTCGACGCCCTCGATGCGCTCGTCGTGCCGCACGTAGCCGCAGGCGCCCGCCGCGAACGCGGCCGCGATGCCCCGGGGGTCGGGCACCGGGCCCAGGACCAGCACCGCCACCTGCGGCCGCTCCCGCTTGATGCGGACCACCGGGTCGAAGGTCCCCGGCGCGGCCGGGGCCGCCGTGCCCAGCAGACACACCTCGGGCGCCCGGCTGATCACCAGCTCCGCCGCCCCCGCGGCCGGTGCGGCCGCCGCCAGCACCCGGTGCCCGCGCAGTTTCAGCGCCGAGGCCAGCGCCTCGGCGAGCAGTCGGTGGTCGTCGACCACCATGAGCCGCACTCCCATCGAGCAACCCCCCAGTCCCCCCATGGATGCCCACCACGGTGCCGGTCGAACGCGGTGCCCCCCGGCTCCCCCGTCCGTTTCATGCCCCCGGAAGCTACACGCTTGTTCGACATCGCGCTGCCCCTACCGGCGAGAACCGACCCGGATCGGAGGACTTTCCGGCGTTCCGCGCGCACGCGGGCGCACCACGGGGCAGCCACCGCGCCCGGCCCGCGACGGACACGCGCACGGCCCCGCCCCCGGGGAGGGGACAGGGCCGTGGCGGCGGGTGGCGGGGCGCCGGTGCTCAGCTTCCGGTGCCGAACCCGATCGCCAGGTACTCCTTGTCGCCGGTGCTGGAGACGTCGGCGTACACGCCGGCCATGTACAGCCGGCCGTCGGAGTAGATGATCTCCGAGTACTGCGGCAGGTAGTTGCTCTCCAGGTCGCGCACCGCGTCGGTGCCCGGGTTCTGCATCAGCGTCGTCTGCTTGAACGTGGTGCCGTCGATGCTGACGATCTGCCCGCCCTTGTCGTACGGCGGCCGCTTGTACGCGATCACGTCGGCGCCGTCCATGCGCAGCGGCACGATCGTGTAGCCGTCGCCCGCGTCCGCGCGCTGGCCGGTCTGCTTGCCGGTGGCCAGGTCGAAGGCGACGACCTCGTTGGTGCGGCTGTAGTCGCCGGTGCCGTCGTGCTCCTCGGTCGGCACGTACAGGCGGCCCGCGCCGACCGCGAGGCCCGTGCAGGCCTCGATGCGGGTGATGCCCTCGCAGTCCGCCGCGTACTGGTCGCCCGGCGCGGAGATGCGGGTGATCAGCTTGCCGGTCTTGTTGTCGACGGAGAAGAAGTCCGAGATGCCGCTGCCGTCACCGGCGCTGTCGCCGACGTCGGCGGCCACCACCAGCGGGTCGGTGGAGACGATCGAGGCGTACTCGATGCCCGCGGTCATCCTGTACTCCGACAGCACCTTCCCGGAGACCGGGTCGATGGTCTGGACGTGCAGCTCCGGGTTGTCGTACGAGCCGCACTTGCGCAGCGCCACCAGCTTCGGGCCGCCGCCGTAGCCGGCGTCGTAGCAGCTGTCGGACGTCTTGGGCGACCACAGCACCTTGCCGGTCGCGATGTCGAAGGCCGCGCCGCCGTCGGTGCTGCCCGCGGCGACGGTGTTCGCGCTGACGGTGACGTTGTCGAAGGTGACCGGGTAGTCACCGGAGGAGACGGTCTTGCGCCACAGCTGCTTGCCGGCCGCGAGGTCCAGCGCCGCGACCTCACTGCACCCGGCCGAGGAGTTCTTGGCGGGCATCTTCGGCTGGAACAGGACGGCGGTGCGGTAGTCCTTGGTCATGTGCCGGCTCGCCTCGCACACCGGGCCGGGCAGCTTGACCGTCCACAGCTTGGCGCCGGTGTTCCGGTCGTAGCCGGACACCTCGGCGACGCCGCTCTTCACGTACGCCTTGTCGGTGAGCCAGGAGCCGTCCACGGCCACGCTGTCGCCCTTGGCGACGACCGGCATCGGCACCTGGAAGAGCAGCTTGGAGGCCGGGTCGGCGGGCGCCTTCTCCGAGCCGCCGCCGGCCGTGCCGCCGGTGCCCTTGTCGTCCTGGCCGCCGGCGGTGCCGCCGGTGGTCCCGGCGGTCGCCTTGTCGTCCTTCTTCGCCTCGTTGTCGTCGGAGGACGCCTTGGAGTACCAGATGCCGCCGCCGACGATCAGCGCGATGGCGACGACCGCCGCCACGATGATCAGCAGCTGCGCGTTCACCTTCCGGCCGCCGCCGGCGGGCACGGCCTGCGGCTGGAGCGGCACGGTCGGCTGTCCGGGATACCCGTACCCCGGCTGGACCGGCTGTCCGGGCTGCCCCGGGTAGCCGTAACCGGGCTGGGCGGCGTACGGCGAGGGCTGCCCGTAGGGGCCCGGCTGCTGCGGGGCGGCGTACGGGCCCTGCGGCTGCGGGGGCGTGGGGTAGCCGTAGCCCTGGGGCGGCTGGGCGGGCGGGGCCTGCTGCGGGTAGCCGTAGCCGGGCGGCGCCTGGGGCGGGCCCGCGGGCGGGGTCTGGGGCGGGCCCTGCGGGGGCGGGGGCGTCGGCGAGCCCGGCGCCGGGGGCTGCTGGGGCGACGCCTGCGGTGCCTGCGGTGCCTGCGGTGCCTGCGGTGCCTGCGGTGCCTGCGGGTAGCCGTAGCCCGGCTGCGGGGCCTTGCTCAGGCTCGGCGGGGCGGGCGTGGCCTGGTCCTGCGGCTGGTCCTCGGGGGTGCCGGGGCCTGGCCCCTGCGGGGGCTGCTGGGGCGGCGGGGGCGGCGGCGTGGTCATGGTGTGGGTACCTCGTCGGGAAGGAGCTCGGGGGACGGACCGCGGGGAGGTGTCACTTGCCGTAGGCGAGCATCAGCTTCTCCTTCGCGTCGTCCGCCCCGTTCAGCCGGGTGCTGGAGAGGTAGAACCGCCCGTCCGTCCAGGCGAGGTCGCGGGCGTAGAAGCTGCTTTCGAGGGCGGTCGTGCTCGCCGGGAGCTGGAGCAGCTTCGCCGGGGTGTGCGCGGTCCCCGCGGTGGGGATCGACACCACCTGGCCGGCCGCGTCGTACGACGGCTCGACGTAGGCCACCAGGGCGCCGCCCTCGAGCCGGACGGGGAGCATCGTCTCGTCCGCGGGCGACTTCACGCGCCACTTCTGCTTGCCGGAGGAGAGGTCGATCGCGACGATCTCGTTCGGGCCGCTCTTGGCGTCGGTGGGCAGGTAGAGGGTGTCGGCGTCGGCCGCCACGCCCTGACAGCCCGTCAGGTCGCGCTGGAGGATCGCCGACTGGCACTCGGGCGCGAAGTTCCCGTCGAAGGCGACCTGGGAGCGGGCGGTGCCGTCGGCCTTGAACGTGGAGATGTTCCAGGTGTTCTTGTCCTGGTTGGTGCTGTAGACGACCAGCGGGTCCAGCGAGAAGGTGCGCGCGACCCGCCAGCCCTTGGCGAACTCCCGGGTCCACTTGGCCTTGCCGGTCGCCGGGTCCAGCTCCTGGAGCTCCTCGTGCTCCTTCGCGCCGGTCGCGTCGCAGGACGCCACGGACACCAGCCGGGTGCCGCCGGCGAACGCGGTCGGGAAGCAGGAGTCGCCGTAATTCTTCTTGTCCCACAGCTTCTTGCCGGTGCGCACGTCGTACGCCGTGCCGGACTGGGAGCGGCCCACCACCAGCGTGTTGCCGGCGAGGGACAGCTCGATGTCGATGGCGCTGTCGAACAGCGCGCCGTCGGCGACGACGGCCGTCCAGCCCTTGGCGCCGGTGTTCAGGTCGAGCTGCTGGAGCTGGTTGCACTTGGCGCGGTCGCTGGTGCCGCTCATGTACGCCACGACGACCTTGTCGTCGGCCGTCTTCTGCCGGGTGACCGCGCAGACCTTCTGCGGGAGCGTGACGGTGGCCCACGCGGGCGTGCCGTCGGCGACCTTGTAGCCGACGACCTCCTTGTAGGCGGCCTTCACGGCCGTGGTGCCGGTGATCCACATGCCGGGGGCCTCGGCGCCGGAGGCGGGCGCGTCGGGGGCCTCCTTGTACCAGAGGACCTTGGCCTCGCCGGCCTTGCGGCCCGCGTTGAAGTCCTGGGCGCCGCCGCCGCCGTCGCCGCTGCCGTCGCCGGGGTCGACCGGGTCGGCGGAAGCGGACGGCTTGTCGTCGTCGCTGTGCGTGGCGACCGGCTTGTCGTCCTTGTCGTCGCCGCCGCGCGTCACCGCGAACACCGTGCCGCCGACGACCAGCAGGGCGGCCACGGCCGCGGCGACCACGACCGCGGGCCGGCCCTTGAAGGGGCTGCGCGAGCCGGACGGCGGGGTGCCCGGGGCGCCGGGCGCGCCGGGGAACTGCGGCGGCTGCGGGTAGCCGTACCCGGGCTGCTGCCCGTACGGCCCCGGCTGCGCCGCGGGCGCGTAGGGTCCGGGCTGCTGGGGCGCCCCGTAGGGGCCCGGCTGCTGGGGCGGCGCGTACGGTCCCGGCTGCTGCGGTGCGCCGTAGGGTCCCGGCTGCTGGGGTGCGCCGTAGGGGCCCGGGGCCGGGGGCGGGGCCTGCTGCGGGTAGCCGTAGCCGGGCTGCGGCGGCGCGGGCGGTGTCGCGGGCGCCTGCGGCGGCTGGGCGGGCGGCTGGTGCGGGGGCGGTCCGAAACCACCCTGCTGCGGAGGCTGATCGGGCGGCTGAGCCATCAGCGTCTTCCCCCTCGTTCACTGATTTTCGGCCACGCCCTGAGGTTCGCTCGGGACCCGGAGTCGTACTCAGACAGTTCTCAGACGGCTCTTTCTATCACCCGGCACCGACGGTCCACCGGCCCGCGCCCGCCGCTGTTCCCAAGGGAGAACCCGCCCGTGATGCCCCCGTTACGCGCCTCCACGCCCCCTTCACACGGCGCGCGCGCCGACGCTGCGCGCCGGGGCGGGAGAACCGCGCCCCGCCCGCCGCGCCGTGCGCCGGGCCACTGCCTAGGCGTCCTCGGCCAGTTCCAGCCAGCGCATCTCCAGCTCCTCGCGCTCACCGGCCAACTCGCGCAGCTCGGTGTCGAGTCGGGCGACCTTCTCGAAGTCCGTGGCGTTGTCGGCGATCTGCGCGTGCAGCTTGGACTCGCGCTCGGAGAGCTTGTCCAACTGCCGTTCGATGCGCTGGAGTTCCTTCTTGGCGGCGCGCTGGTCGGCGGCGCTCTTCTCACCGCGCTCGGCGGCCGGCGCGGCCGCGGCGGGGGCGGCCGCCGCGGCGGCCTCCTCCATGTGCCGGCGGCGCTCCAGGTACTCGTCGATGCCGCGCGGCAGCATCCGCAGGGTGCCGTCGCCGAGGAGGGCGAAGACCCGGTCGGTGGTGCGCTCGACGAAGAACCGGTCGTGGGAGATCACGATCATCGAGCCGGGCCAGCCGTCGAGGACGTCCTCCAGCTGGGTCAGGGTCTCGATGTCCAGGTCGTTGGTGGGCTCGTCCAGGAACAGGACGTTGGGCTCGTCCATGAGCAGCCGCAGCAGCTGGAGGCGGCGCCGCTCACCGCCGGAGAGGTCGCCGACCGGCGTCCACTGCTTCTCCTTGCCGAAGCCGAACGTCTCGCACAGCTGCCCGGCGGTCATCTCCCGGCCCTTGCCGAGGTCGACCCGCTCGCGAACGCGCTGCACGGCCTCCAGGACCCGCCAGGTGGGGTCGAGTTCGGCGACCTCCTGGGAGAGGTAGGCGAGCTTGACCGTCCGGCCCACGGCGATCCGCCCGCCGGCCGGCTGGGTCTCGCCCTGGGTGCGCGCCGCCTGGGCCATGGCCCGCAGCAGGGACGTCTTGCCGGCGCCGTTGACACCGACCAGGCCGATGCGATCGCCGGGTCCGAGCTGCCAGGTGACGTGCTTGAGCAGCACCTTGGGGCCGGCCTGGACCGTGACGTCCTCCAGGTCGAACACGGTCCTGCCCAGCCGCGAGGACGCGAACTTCATCAGCTCGCTGGTGTCGCGCGGCGGCGGCACGTCCGCGATGAGCTCGTTGGCCGCCTCGATCCGGAAGCGCGGCTTGGACGTCCGCGCGGGCGCCCCGCGGCGCAGCCAGGCCAGCTCCTTGCGGACCAGGTTCTGCCGCTTGACCTCCTCGGTCGCGGCGATGCGCTCGCGCTCGGCGCGGGCGAAGACGTAGTCGGAGTAGCCGCCCTCGTACTCGTGCACCTCGCCGCGCTGCACGTCCCACATCCGCGTGCAGACCTGGTCGAGGAACCAGCGGTCGTGGGTGACGCAGACCAGGGCCGAGCGGCGCGTCTGCAGGTGCTGGGCCAGCCAGGCGATGCCCTCGACGTCGAGGTGGTTGGTCGGCTCGTCCAGGACGATCAGGTCCTGCTCCTCGATGAGCAGCTTGGCCAGCGCGATGCGGCGCCGCTCGCCGCCGGACAGCGGGCCGATCACGGTGTCCAGTCCCTGCGGGAAGCCGGGCAGGTCGAGCCCGCCGAACAGGCCGGTGAGCACGTCGCGGACCTTGGCGTTGCCGGCCCACTCGTGGTCGGCCATGTCGCCGATGACCTCGTGGCGGACGGTGGCCGCGGGGTCGAGGGAGTCGTGCTGGGTGAGGACGCCCAGGCGCAGCCCGCCGGAGTGGGTGACCCGGCCCGAGTCGGCCTCCTCCACCTTGGCGAGCATCCGGATCAGGGTGGTCTTGCCGTCGCCGTTGCGGCCGACGACGCCGATCCGGTCCCCTTCGGACACGCCGAGCGAGATGCCGTCGAGGAGCGCACGGGTGCCGTACACCTTGCTGACGTTCTCGACATTGACCAGGTTGACGGCCATTTCTCTCCTGCCCGGGGGGATGCTCGACCCTCCAGGGTAGTCGGGCGGCGGGGCGCTCCCGTCACGTCGGGCGGGCCAGGGACGGACGCCTCACCCGGTACCGGCCGCCCGGCGCCGCCGCTCCTGGTACCGCCACACGTCGAACAGCACCTCGTCGTCGCGCAGGTCCTCGCCGACGGGCCCGATCCGCTGCTCCGCGGCCACGCAGCGCGGGTCGTCGCGCAGGGCCAGGCCGGACACGGCGTGGGCGCGGATCCGCTGCCGCGGGTCGTGGGTGAGGGCGAGCAGCGCGTCCCCGGCCTCGGGTTCGGGGCCCCGGTAGTGGCGCAGCCAGTGGCACAGCCACGTACGGACGTCCGGGTCGGGGTCGTCGACCAGGGTGAGGACGACGGCCAGGCTCCCGCGACGGACCACGGACCGGCCGTCCCCGGAGACCTCCAGACAGTCCGGGACGAGCGACCGCACCCGCGGGTCGGGGTGCGTGAGGTACGACAGACCGAGGGCCTCGATCTCCGGGCCCTGGGCGTGGGTGAGCGCGTGCAGGAGGACCGCGAGCACCTCCGGGTCCTCCTCCTGCTCCGCCCACGGCAGGAGCTGGTCGGCCCGGTCCGAGAAGGGGTCACGGCCCGTCAAGGGGTCCCCGAGCACCATCCCCAGCAGCACGTCGGCGCCGAGGAGGCGGTGGGGCCGGTCCGGGTGGTTGAGCAGGTCCCTGGACCACTGCCAGGTCTCCTCATCGAGCCGGTGGGCGAGCGTGAACACGACCTTCGACCAGACGACGTGGTCGCGGTCGGGGTGGGCGAGGGCGCGCTCCACCAGTGTGTCGAAGGGCGTACGCCGCCCGTAGCGGGCCTCCAGTGCGGTGATGACCGCCGCGTGCGCGTCGTGCAGGGTCAGCCCGCCGAGTGACACCGCCTCCCACCACCAGCCGACCTCCGGGTCCTCGACCCGGGTCCGGGTGACGGGTCCGGTGAGACCGGTCAGCCGGCGCAGCCCCGCCTCGGCGCCCGTGTCCGCCCAGTGACGGGCGTGCGCCAACAGCTCCTCGCGGTCCGGGAACGGCAGGGGGGTGCGGCCGAAGGCCAGGGTGTCGGTCAGTCGCCACGCCCCGGCGGTCACCGCCCGCAGCAATGGGGTGGTTCCGTCGGACAACCGACGCAGCGGATCGGCCCCGGCCTCCAGCAGCGCCTCGACGACCGCTTCGTCGTGCGCCGCCACGGCCAGGCACAGCACCGGCACGCCCTCGTGGTCGTCGAACGCATCCGGCTCGACACCGCCCGCGAGCAGCGCCCGCACCTCCCGCAGGTCCCCCCGCCGCACGGCCCCCACCAACGCCCGCCGTCCCACACCCACCCCTTCCCCGACCGAACGCCGACGAGCGTAGGCGCCCGGCTGGGAGCGAGGCTCGGGGTTATTCACCCAGGGGCGCGGGGAACTGCGCGACCAGCCACGACGACGCCGCACCCACACGACGACCCAGGCGACCAGGGCAAGGTGCGGCACGAGAACCATCGACCGGCCCTGTCCCCACCCAGGGGCGCGGGGAACTGCGCACCCCACCACAACGGCGCCGCACCCACCCGACAGGCAGGACGCGGAGCGCACCGCTCAGCCAGACGCCGCGGGCTCCAGAACCGTCGCCCCCGCCACCGGCCCCACCGCCACGCGAACCGCCCGGCACGTCCCGGAAACCCGCAGAGCCCCCGCCACCGCCTCCGCCGACGCGAGGTCACGCGTGAGGAAGGCAGTGGTCGGGCCCGAGCCCGAGACCACCGCGGCCAGCGCCCCGGCCGCGCGCCCCGCGGCGAGGGTGTCGGTCAGCTCTGGGAAGAGGGACAGCGCGGCCGGCTGGAGGTCGTTGGAGACGGCCGCGGCGAGCGCGTCGGCGTCCCCCGCGGCGAGCGCGTCGAGCAGCGGCCGGGAGGCGACGGGCTCGGGGACGTCGCGGCCCTCGGCGAGCCGGTCGAACTCACGGAACACGGCCGGCGTGGACAGCCCGCGCGCGGCCATCGCGAAGACCCAGTGGAAGGTGCCGCCGACCTCCAGCGGGGTCAGGACCTCACCGCGCCCGGTGCCCAGCGCGGCCCCGCCGACGAGGCTGAACGGCACGTCGCTGCCGAGCTCGGCGCAGATCTCCAGCAGCTCCGCGCGGGACGCGCCCGTGCCCCACAGGGCGTCGCAGGCGAGCAGCGCGCCGGCGCCGTCCGCGCTGCCGCCCGCCATGCCGCCGGCCACGGGGATGTCCTTGGCGATGTGGACGTGCACGTCGGGGCTGCGGCCGTACCGCCCGGCGAGGGCGATCGCCGCGCGCGCGGCGAGGTTGGTGCGGTCCAGCGGGACCTGGTCGGCGTCGGGCCCGGCGCAGGTGACGCGGAGTTCGTCGGCCGGGGTGACCGTGACCTCGTCGTACAGGCCGACCGCGAGGAAGACGTTCGCCAGGTCGTGGAAGCCGTCCGGGCGGGCGGCGCCGACGGCGAGCTGGACGTTGACCTTCGCGGGCACGCGGACGGTGACGCTCACGCGCTCTCCTCGGGCTGGGCGGTGCGGTGCTCGGCGATGCGGGCGAACTCCTCGACGGTGAGGGCCTCGCCGCGGGCCTGCGGGGAGACCCCGGCGGCGACGAGGGCGGCCTCGGCGGCGGCCGCGGAGCCGGCCCACCCGGCGAGCGCGGCGCGCAGCGTCTTGCGGCGCTGGGCGAACGCGGCGTCGACGACCGCGAACACCTCCTTCTTGGAGGCGGACGTCTTCACCGGCTCACGGCGGCGGACCAGGGACACCAGGCCGCTGTCGACGTTGGGCGCGGGCCAGAAGACGGTGCGGCCGATGGCACCGGCGCGCTTGACGTCCGCGTACCAGTTGGCCTTCACCGAGGGCACGCCGTACACCTTCGAGCCGGGCGCGGCGGCGAGCCGGTCGGCGACCTCGGCCTGCACCATCACGAGGGTGCGCTCGATGCCGGCAAACGTGTCGAGCATGTGCAGCAGCACCGGCACCGCCACGTTGTACGGCAGGTTCGCGACCAGGGCCGTCGGGGCCGGGCCGGGCAGCTCGGTGACGTGCAGCGCGTCGGAGTGCACCAGCGCGAACCGGTCGGCCCGCTCCGGCATGCGCGCGGCGACGGTGGCGGGCAGCGCGGCGGCCAGCACGTCGTCGATCTCGACGGCGGTGACCCGGTCGGCGGCCTCCAGCAGCGCGAGCGTGAGGGAGCCGAGCCCCGGCCCGACCTCGACGACCACGTCGTCGGGCCGCACGCCGGCGGTGCGGACGATGCGGCGGACGGTGTTCGCGTCGATCACGAAGTTCTGGCCGCGCTGCTTGGTGGGACGCACGCCGAGGGCCGCCGCCAGCTCACGGACGTCGGCGGGGCCCAGGAGGGCGTCGGGGGTGGGGCTGCTGCTCACGGGACAAGACTACGGGGGCCCACCGACAGCCCCGGACCACGTCACGGGCCCCGCCCCGGCACTCCCGGCTCAGCCGTGCAGCCGGGCCCCGCAGTGCGGCCAGGGGCTCGCGCCGCGCCGCGCGTACAGCTTCTTCGCGCGGTACGTCTGTTCCGCCGCGGGCGCGTCCTGGGGCCGTCCGCTGCCGCCGAGGGTGTGCCACGTGCGCGTGTCGAACTGGTACAGCCCACCGTAGGTGCCGGACGGGTCGACCGCGTCGGGCCGGCCGCCGGACTCGCAGGCGGCGAGGCGCTGCCAGTCGAGCCCGTCGGCGCCGTGCACGGACGCGGGCAGCGGACGCGTGCCCACCTTCACCACCTGGGCGCGGGGCACCCGCACCACTTCGGCCCGCACCCGGCGGGGCCTGAGGCGCACGCCGTTGACGGTGCGCAGGGAGTACGTGACCCGCCGCAGGCCGGGCTGTCCGGCCTGCTCGACGACCTCCGTTCCCTTGAACTGGGTGGGGTCGGCGACGCGCCGGACGACGAACGGGATGGGCTCCTCGCGGACCTCCCTGCCCCCGGTGATGCGCAGCACGGTCACGGTCTGGCCGTCGCGCGGGAAGCTGTCCGGCGGCACCGAGGTGGTGTCCTGGCCGCGCAGGGTGATGCCGGCCTCCTCGACGGCCTCGCGCACGGTGGCCGCGTTGGTCCGCACGGTGCGGGCCCGGCCGTCCGCCATGACCGTCACCGAGCGCTCGGTGCGCACGTCCAGCGCGAGCCCCTCGCGCCCGATGGGCCGGGAGCGCGCGGCGGACAGGTACGCGCCCTCGGCGCGCACGCCCAGCTGTCTGAGCGCCCCCTCGACGGTGCGTTCGGTCGTCCACACCTCGTGGCGCTCCCCGTCCAGGGTCAGCCGCAGGGGGCGGCCGTAGCGCACCTCGACCTCCTCGCCGTCGCTCAGGCCGGTGCCGGGGCCGGGCACGACCACGTCGTGCGGGCCCACCCGCACGCCCTCCTCGGCGAGCAGTCCGGTCACGTCGTCGGCGAAGGTGTGCAGGGTGCGCGGGGTGCCCTCGACGGTCAGCTCGACGGCCTTGTCCTCGGCGACGAACGCGGTGGTGCCGCCGGCCAGGAACGCGACGACTAGCGCCTGCGGCAGCAGCCGGCGCACCGGCGAGTCGGGACGCTCGGCGTAGCGCGCCCTGCGCCGCCGCCCGGCCCGGTGCCCCGCCCCGGCGCGGGGCTCTCCCGGGCCCGGGTCGGGGCGCGGCGCGGCCGTGACGTCGACGAGGGTGGCGGTCGGCAGGTCCGCGAAGCCGGGGGGCGGCGGGGCGACCAGGGTGGCGGTGCCCGTCTGCCGGGGCAGCACGGGCTCGCGCGGCTCGTGCGGATACGTGTGCGCGTACGGGTGGGAGTACGGGCGGTCGTACGCGTACGCGTCGGCGTACGGGTGGCCGTACGGGTCCGGGTCGCCGTACGAGGAGAGGGGGCCGTACGGGTGCGGGAGGCTCCCGAGGGCGGGCCCGTACGGGTCGACGTAGTCCTCGGGCGGCCCGTACACCCCCTGTGGGACGGTCTCGGCGGTGTGCAGGCCGGGGTACTCCGGGTGGTGCGCGTTGCGCGCGTACTGCGGGTCGCTCACGCCGACACGCTCCAGGGGGCCGTATGTCCAGCGGGGTCGGGATCGGGCCCCCAGAACCTAGCGGCTCGCCGGTCACTCTCCAAAGCGACGCGGCCACGCTCCGTAGCTGCCGGGCGGCGAGCGCATCCCGGCCGTTATCGGCCGGTGACGAACGGCATACGTTCAGTAACCGAAGGCGCGCGCGGTGTTCGCGCCCAGGGCCGTCGCCAGGGCGTCCTCGTCGAGGCCCCGCACGGCGGCCATGGCGCGCACCGTGACCGGAACGAGATACGGCGCGTTGGGCCGTCCGCGGTACGGCGCCGGGGTGAGGAAGGGCGCGTCGGTCTCCACCAGCAGCAGCTCCAGCGGGGCGACGGCCAGGGCGTCGCGCAGGTTCTGGGCGTTCTTGAAGGTGACGTTGCCGGCGAAGGAGAGGAAGTACCCGGCCCGGGCGCAGACCTCGGCCATCTCGGCGTCACCGGAGTAGCAGTGGAAGACGGTGCGCTCGGGGGCGCCCTCCTCCTTCAGCACGCGCAGCACGTCCGCGTGGGCGTCGCGGTCGTGGATGACGAGGGCCTTGCCGTGCCGCTTGGCCATCTCGATGTGCGCGCGGAACGAGGCCTCCTGGGCCTCCTTGCCGTCCTCGCCGGTCCGGAAGTGGTCGAGGCCCGTCTCGCCGACCGCCTTCACGTGGGGCAGCGCGGCCAGCCGGTCGATCTCGGCCAGCGCCTCGTCGAGGGCTGCCGTGCCGCCCGGCTCGCGCGCGCCCTGCCGGGACCAGCCGTCGGGGTCGCCGTGGACGATGCGCGGAGCCTCGTTGGGGTGCAGGGCGACGGCCGCGTGGACGTTGTCGTACGTGGCCGCCGTCTCGGCCGCCCAGTGTGAGCCGCGGACGTCGCAGCCCACCTGGACGACCGTGGTCACGCCGACCGACGCGGCCTTCGCCAGGCCCTCCTCGACGGTGCCGGACTGCATGTCGAGGTGGGTGTGCGAGTCGGCCACCGGCACCCGCAGGGGCTGCGGGAGCGGCGGGGCGGTGTTCTTGTCGGCCCGGTCGGCGTTCGAAGGCATGCTCCGATCCTACGGAAGGCGACCGGGCCGCCCGGGTGGTGCCAGGCCCTAGCTGGCCCGGCGCTGGAAGGGGTGCAGCAGGTCGGACAGGTGCCAGTGGTGCTGCCCGTCCGGCCCCCCGGCGGACGGCCCGGGCACCTCGACCGGTCCGGCCGGCGACACCTCGTGCGGGCGGTGCGCCGCGTCGCGCACCGACGAGACCTGGCCGGCCCGCATGATGCGCACGACGGTGCCGTCGCAGTTGACGCAGGCCGGGCGGCTCAGCGGGGACGGCACGACGCGGCCGTCGGCCACGTACCGCACGAACTCGTGGCCGTCGCCGTCCCGGTGGTGCTCTATCTCGTACGACTGCTCCCAGCCGTGCCCGCAGCGCATGCAGGCGAAGGAGTACGACTCGTTGACGACGGCGGTGGCACCGGCGCGCAGGCCGGTCCGCCCTGTGGTCTCACTCATGCCAGCTCCTGTTGTCCGCTGGACTGGCGCCCCGGCGGGGATTCCCCCGGAACCCCGGTCGGGTCGCGGGACGGGTGCGTCCCTGCGGTCCAGTGGACTGCGCCGCCGAGGCGGGCGCAGCAGACCTGTCCACTGTTGGACCCGTTTTGGGCGTTCCTTGTCGAAACGGGCCCGGCGAGGCGCTCGGCTTTGCCTGGGGCGACCGCGCTTTTGCCCCGCCATGGGGCGTGCGCTCAGGCGATATGCGCCCTGCTCAGAGGGCATGTGCGCCGTTCTCAGGCCGGCTGCGTCCCGCCGTGCTTGGCCGCCACCACCGCGTCGAACACCTCGCGCTTGGGCAGCCCCGCCTCCGCCGCCACCGCCGCGATCGCCTCCTTGCGGCGCTCGCCGGCCTCCTCGCGCACCCGCACGCGCCGCACCAGTTCCTCCGGGCCGATCTCCTCCGGGCCGCGCTCGGGGGCGCCGCTCACCACCACGGTGATCTCGCCGCGCACGCCCTCGGCCGCCCACCGCGCGAGCTCCTCCAGCGGACCCCGCCGTACCTCCTCGTACGTCTTGGTCAGCTCGCGGCACACCGCGGCGCGCCGCTCGCCGCCGAACACCTCGGCCATCGCGGCGAGGGTGTCGTCGAGCCGGTGGGGGGCCTCGAAGTAGACGAGGGTGCGCCGCTCCTCGGCGACCTCCCGCAGCCGCGACAGCCGCTCCCCGGCCTTGCGCGGCAGGAAGCCCTCGAAGCAGAACCGGTCCACGGGCAGCCCGGACAGCGCGAGCGCGGTCAGCACCGCCGACGGCCCGGGCACCGCCGTGACCCGGACGTCCTTCTCGACGGCCGCGGCGACCAGCCGGTACCCGGGGTCGGACACCGACGGCATCCCCGCGTCGGTGACGAGCAGCACGCGCGCGCCGCCGAGCAGCTCGTCGACCAGCTCGGGCGTGCGGGCCGCCTCGTTGCCCTCGAAGTAGGACACGACGCGGCCGCGGGGCGTCACGCCCAGGGCCTGGGTGAGGCGGCGCAGCCGGCGGGTGTCCTCGGCGGCGACGACGTCCGCGTCGGCGAGTTCCCGCGCGAGGCGGGGAGGGGCGTCCGCGACGTCCCCGATGGGGGTGCCGGCGAGGACGAGGGTTCCGGGCGCGTTGTCGGGCGTAACTGTCACGTTTCCATCCTCGCAGGGGCGAGGCACGGGACTCACACAGACGGGTTCCCTACGATGGCGCGGTGACCAGTACTGCGTCCTCCACGGACTCCACGGACCACCGGCTGGCCCAGGCACCGCAGGACCAGCGGCCCTCGTGGCAGCAACGGCTGCGCCGTTTCGGGTATGCGGCGGAGCCGGCCGGCGACGTCCGGGAGCGGCTGGTGCCGCCGTACGCGCAGCCGAGCCCGCGGCTGTGGGACGCCCTGGGCGCGCGCCCCGCGCTCGCGGAGCGGATCACGCGCTGGTCGGGGTGGCTCGGCCCGCTGCTGGTGACGCTGCTGGCGGGCGTCATCCGCTTCTGGAACCTGGGCAGCCCCAAGGCGGTGATATTCGACGAGACGTACTACGCGAAGGACGCGTGGGCGCTGGTCCACCGCGGCTTCGAGGTCAACTGGGACAAGAACGCCAACGACCTGGTCCTCGGCAGCGGCGGCCACGTCACGATCCCGTCGGACGCCGCGTACGTGGTGCACCCGCCGGTCGGCAAGTACGTCATCGGGCTCGGTGAGCTGCTCTTCGGGTTCGACCCGTTCGGCTGGCGGTTCATGACCGCGGTGCTCGGGACGCTGTCGGTGCTGATGCTGTGCCGGATCGGCCGGCGCCTGTTCCGCTCGACCTTCCTCGGCTGCCTCGCGGGCGGGCTGATGGCCGTCGACGGGCTGCACTTCGTGATGAGCCGCACCTCGCTGCTCGACGGGGTGCTGATGTTCTTCGTGCTGGCGGCGTTCGGGTGCCTGGTGGTCGACCGGGACCGGGCGCGCGAGCGGCTGGCGGCGGCGCTGCCCGCCGACGCGGACGGCCGGACCCGTCCCGACCCGTCCGTCGGCGACCGGCTGCGCCTGGGGTGGCGCCCCTGGCGCTGGGCCGCCGGTCTGATGTTCGGCCTGGCGATCGGGACGAAGTGGAACGGCCTGTACATCATGGTCGCGTTCTGCCTGATGACGCTGCTGTGGGACGCCGGGTCCCGGAAGGTCGCCGGCGCGCGCCACCCGTACCTGGCCGTCCTGAAGTACGACACGGGCCTGGCGTTCCTCGCGACGGTGCCGGTCGCGGTGGCCGTCTACGTCGCGTCCTGGACGGGCTGGATCCTGTCCCCCGCCGACGGCTCGGGCGGCTACTACCGCAACTGGGCCGCCACCGACGGCAAGGGCGGCGACTGGACGTGGCTGTTCCCCGACTGGGCGCGCAGCCTGTGGCACTACGAGCACGAGGTCTACGAGTTCCACACCCACCTGACCTCGCCGCACACCTACCAGTCCAACCCCTGGAGCTGGCTGGTCCTCGGCCGCCCGGTGTCGTACTTCTACGAGTCCCCCTCCCCCGGGTCCGACGGCTGCCCCGTGAACGCGGGCGAGAAGTGCGCGCGCGAGGTCCTGGCGCTCGGCACGCCGCTGCTGTGGTGGGCGGGCTGCTTCGCGCTGCTGTACGTCCTGTGGCGCTGGGCGTTCCGCCGCGACTGGCGCGCGGGCGCGATCGCCTGCGGCATCGCGGCCGGCTACCTGCCGTGGTTCCTGTACCAGGAGCGCACGATCTTCCTCTTCTACGCGGTGGTGTTCCTGCCCTTCCTGTGCCTGGCGGTGGCCATGATGATCGGCGCGATCGTCGGCCCACCGGGTTCCTCGGACACCCGCCGCGTGGCGGGCGCGACGGGGGCGGGCGTCCTGGTCCTCCTGATCGCGTGGAACTTCATCTACTTCTGGCCCCTGTACACGGGCCAGGCGATCCCGATCGACTCGTGGCGGTCGCGGATGTGGCTGGACACGTGGGTATAGGCGCGGGCGCGCCCTTGGAGCGCGTCCTGGTCGTGGGCGTCACCGGTGCCGGGAAGTCCACGCTCGCCCGGGACCTCGGGGGGCGGCTGGGGCTGCGGTACCTGGAGATGGACGCGCTGTACTTCGCCGGGCCCGGGTGGGCCGTGAACGAGCGGCTGGTGGAGGACGTGGCGGGGCTGGTGGACGGGCCCCGCTGGGTCGTCGACTCGCTCGGGTACCCGGAGGTGCGCGACCTGTTGTGGGAGCGGGCCGACACCGTCGTCTGGCTGGACTACCCCCGGCGCGTCGTCATGCCCCGGGTGCTGCGCCGCTCGCTGCGGCGGACCGTCACCCGCGAGGAGCTCTTCGGCGGCAACCGGGAGACCTGGCGGGACTGGCTGAGCCGCGAACACCCCGCCTGGTGGGCCTGGTCCCAGTTCACCGCGCGGCGCCGGGAGATCGGGCGCCGGCTGCGCGACCCGCGGTTCGCCCCGCTCCACGCCGTCCGCCTCGGCCGCCCCCGTGACGCCGCCGCCTGGCTCGCGTCCCTCTGAGCCACGCCGCGGACGCCGGCGCCGTTCACGTACGTGGCCATGACCCGGTGTCCGATTCACGTGCCTGATTCACGCCGGTGACCCCGGTTTGCCGTCCGGCTTCGGACAAGTTCCCGGGAACAGGGGTCACAGCGGACCCTTCCTCCGCTTACAGTGCGACCACGGCCGCCGTTTCTGAACGCGTTCAGAACGAACGTGGGGGCGGCTCGAACGGGGATCACGGGGAAACGGGGAAGGGGCACGTCATGCGCAAGGGGGTCAAGGCGGCGATCATCGGCTCGGTGCTCGCCGTCATGGTCGGAGGGGCCGGCTACGGCGGCTGGACCGTGCTCTCCGCGCTGAGCTCGGACAGCGGCACGGCCGCCGGCGGGCCCGCGCCGGTGCGGACCGGACCACCGAGCGGCGACGAGGTGAAGGACACCACGCGCGCGTTCTTCGCCGCCTGGAGCAAGGGCGACGCGGCCGGGGCGGCGGCGCTCACCAACAACGCCGAACGCGCCCGGTCGCTGTTCACCGCCTACACCACGGAGGCCCACGTCACGGGCGTCCGCATCACCCCCGGCACGGCCACCGGGGCCACCGTCCCGTACGCCGTCAGGGCAACGGTGTCCTTCGGCGGGAAGTCCGCGCCGCTGACCTACCGGAGCCGGCTGACCGTGGTCCGGGGCGTCACCACCGGCAAGGCGCTCGTCGACTGGCAGCCCTCGGTCGTCCACCCGGCGCTGAGGAGCATGGACGACACCCTGGTGACCGGCGCGTCGGCGGCGGCACCGATCGAGGCGGTGGACCGCCACGGCAAGCTCCTGACGAAGGAGCAGTACCCCTCCCTGGGCCCGGTCCTGGACCAGCTGCGCGACACGTACGGCGACCGGGCGGGCGGTTCGCCCGGCGTCGAGCTGGCGGTGCGGCACGCGGACGCGAGCGCCGCCGACACCCCGGTGCTGACCCTCGCCGAGGGGCGGGCCGGGAAGCTGCGGACCACGCTGGACGCCGGGCTGCAGGCGGCGGCCGAGCGGGCGGTGCAGTCGTACGCCGAGTCGTCCGTGGTCGCCGTCCAGCCCAGCAGCGGCGACGTGCTGGCGGTCGCCAACCACCGCACCGACGGCTTCAACGCCGCGTTCCTGGGCCGGGTCGCCCCGGGGTCCACCCTGAAGATCGTCAGCGCGGCCACCCTCATCGACAACGGCATCACCACCGCCGACGGCCCCGCGCCCTGCCCCGAAGAGGCCGTCTGGCAGAGCCAGACCTTCCACAACCTCAAGGACCTGAAGCCCGACGAGGGCGCCACCCTCTCCGACAGCTTCGCCCGCTCCTGCAACACGGCGTTCGTGAAGTTCGCCGACGAGGTGCGGGTCGACTCCCTCACGAACGAGGCCGCCGACCGCTTCGGGATCGGCCTGGACTGGAAGACCGGCATCCCGTCCTTCGACGGCTCGGTCCCCGCCTCCGGCGGCCCCGACACGGCGGCCGCCCTGATCGGGCAGGGCCAGGTGCAGCTGAACCCGCTGAACCTGGCCTCGATCACGGCGACCGCGATGACGGGCAGCTTCCGCCAGCCGGTCATCGTGCCGCGCGGCCTCGACGACCGCGCCCTCGCCCGCGCCCGGGGGCTGTCGTCCCGGACCGTGCAGCAGCTGCGCGCCATGATGCACCGCACCGCGACCAGCGGAACCGCCGCCGAGGTGATGTCCGCGGTGCGGGGTGACGTCGGCGCGAAGACCGGCTCCGCGGAGGTCGACGGGCAGGCCCGCTCCGACAGCTGGTTCACCGGCTACCGGAACGACGTCGCGGCCGCGGCCATGGCCCAGGGCGCGGGCCACGGCGTCGACGCGGCCGGCCCCATCGTCGCGTCGGTCCTGCGCGCCGGCTGACCCACCACCCCCTCGTGTCACAACCCCGCTACGAGCGGGTGGCTGACGTCACAGAGGGGTCACCCGCGTGGCACGGGACCCTAGGCTGGTCGCCGTCGTTGGGGTGCATGAGGGCAACGAGGGCACGGGGGCACGGGGAGCCCTCCCGGGGAGCGCGGAGGAACACGGGTCGTGGGCAAGAGAAGGCGCGTCGCCGAGCGACGGACGAAGAACCCCGCCGTCATCGGCGGGATGGCCGCCGCGGTCGTCGTCGGCGCCGGGGTCGGCGCCTACGCGCTCTACGGCGGTGGCGCCTCGGCCGACAGCCGGACCACCGCCACGGCCGCCGCGAAGCCGAAGATCAAGACGGGCCCCCTGTCGGCGGCCGAGGTCACCGGCACCGCCACCACGTTCCTCACCTCCTGGCAGCAGGGCCGGGTCGACCGGGCGGCCGCCGCCACCGACGACACCGCCGCGGCCACCGCCCTGCTCACCGGCTGGACCAAGGACGCCCACGTCACCGGCGCCACCCTCACGCCCGGCACCCCCACCGGCGCGAAGGTCCCCTTCTCGGTGAAGGGCACGGTGACCTACCAGGGCGTCAGCAAGCCGCTCGTCTACGACAGCGCCCTGACCGTCGTCCGCGACACCACCGACGGCACGCCGCGCGTCGACTGGCACGCCTCGGTGGTCCACCCCGACCTCGCCGACGGCGACACCCTGGTGACCGGCGCGTCCGGCACCCCGCCGGTCACGGCGCTCGACCGCCAGGGCGGTGAGATCACCGAGGCGAAGTACCCCTCCCTCGGCACGATCCTGGACGGGCTGCGCGAGAAGTACGGCAAGGAGGCCGGCGGCAAGGCGGGCGTCGAGCTGCGCGTGGTGCGCGGCAAGGAGTCGAAGGCGAAGAAGTCCTCCGACAAGACGCTGCTGGAGCTCAGCAAGGGCACGCCGGGCACCGTGCGGACGACGCTCAGCCCGACGCTGCAGGCCGCCGCCGAGCGCCAGGTGGCGAACCGCCCGCGTGCCTCGGTCGTCGTCACGCGCGTGTCCACCGGGGAGGTCCTCGCGGTCGCCAACAGCGGCCACGGCTTCAACACCGCCTTCCAGGGCTCGCTGGCGCCCGGCTCCACGATGAAGGTCATCACCTCGTCGCTGCTCATCGAGAAGGACCTGGCGTCGGCGGACAAGGTGCACCCGTGCCCGAAGACGTTCCGCTACGGCGGCTGGACGTTCCACAACGACGACGACTTCGAGATCAAGAAGGGCACCTTCAAGGCGAGCTTCGCGCGCTCCTGCAACACCGCCTTCATCAGCCAGGCCGGCAAGCTCGACGACGACAGCCTGACCAAGCAGGCCCAGCAGGTGTTCGGCCTGTCGCTGAACAACTGGTCGGTCGGCGTGCCCAGCTTCGACGGCTCGGTGCCGGTGCAGTCGGCGGCCCAGAAGGCGGCCTCGCTGATCGGGCAGGGCGGAGTGCGGATGAACCCGCTGAACATGGCGTCCGTGGCCGCGACGGTGAAGTCCGGCTCGTTCCACCAGCCGTACCTGGTCTCGCCGAAGGTCGACGGCCGCACCCTGGCCACCGCCTCGCGCACCATGTCCCCGGCCACGCTCGGACAGCTGCGCGAGCTGATGAACTACACGGCGGCGTACGGCACGGCGGCGCAGGCCATGTCGGGGCTCGGGCCCGACTACGGCGCGAAGACGGGCTCGGCGGAGGTCGACGGGCAGGACAAGCCCAACGGCTGGTTCACCGCGTACCGGGGCGACCTGGCGGCCGCGGGCGTGGTCCAGGCGGGCGGCCACGGCGGCGACACGGCTGGCCCGATCGTGGCGTCCCTGCTGCGGCTGGGCGGCTGAGCCGCACCCTCAGCCCGCGACGGGCTCGGCGGTGTGGGTGCGGCGCAGGAAGCGGGTCAGCACCTTGGTCTCGAACTGCACGACCGAGACGCCCCGGGCCGAGTGGAACTCGACGATCGCCTGCACCCGGCCGCACGGCCACACCCGCACCTGTCCGCTGCTGACCGGGGCGCTCAGGCCCTCTTCGAGCAGGGTGCGGGACAGCGTCCACTCGTGCGGGCCGGGCAGGCCGACGCGCACCGAGCGGGGGTCGGCGTCCGGGTCGTAGCGCAGGACGACCGGGACCGCTCCGAGGTCCACCCCGAGCCGGTCGGCGTCCGTGAGGATGTGGGCTCGTGCGTACTGCTCGACTACGGACATCGGACGGCCCCTTCACACTCGGTGACCTTTGTGGAAGCTGTGCGTCCACCCCCTCACCAATGTCTCATATTTTCCGTTTTGCGCCTTCGGGCAATGAGATCGCTCTTGCAAGAGGTTCGCAACAGGGCTCTATCATCGAACGGTGCACGTACCCGACGGATTCATCAACGCCCCGACGTCCGCCGTGACCGCCGTGGTCGCCGCCGGCGCCATCGCCGTGAGCCTGCGCGGCGCGCGCCGCGAACTCGACGAGCGGACCGCCCCGTTGGCCGGTCTGGTCGCGGCCTTCATCTTCGCCGTGCAGATGCTGAACTTCCCCGTCGCCGCGGGGACCAGCGGCCACCTGCTCGGCGGCGCGCTCGCCGCGATCCTCGTGGGCCCCTGTACGGGCGTGCTGTGCGTCTCCGTCGTCCTGCTGATGCAGGGCATCCTCTTCGCCGACGGCGGGCTGACCGCGCTCGGCGTGAACATCACCGACATGGCGATCGTGACCACGGTCGTCTCCTACGCCCTCTTCCGCGCGCTGGTGAAGGTCCTGCCGCGCAGCCGCCGTTCGGTCACCGTGGCGTCGTTCGTGGCCGCGCTGGTCTCCGTGCCGGCCGCGGCGGTCGCGTTCACCGTGATCTACGCGATCGGCGGCACCACCGACGTCTCGATCGGCAAGGTCGCCACCGCGATGATCGGCGTGCACGTGCTGATCGGGATCGGTGAGGCCGTGATCACCGCGCTGACCGTGGGCGCCGTGATCGCCGTACGCCCCGACCTGGTGCACGGGGCGCGTGGGCTGGAGCAGCGGCTGAAGCTGCGGGTGAACGGCGAGCTCGTCGACGCGCCGTCGGCCCCGGCCGCCGCGGAGCCCGCCGCGGAGCCCGTCGCGGTGCGCACCTCGCGGCGCGCGCTGTGGGTGTCCGGCCTGGTCACCTCGCTCGTGCTGGCCGGGTTCGTCAGCTACTACGCCTCCTCCTCCCCGGACGGCCTGGAGAAGGTCGCCGCCGACCACGGCATCGACCGCAAGGCCGAGCAGCACACCAACGCCGATTCCCCGCTCGCCGACTACGGCGTCAAGGACGTCGACGACGCCCGCCTGTCCGGCGGGCTGGCGGGCGTGATCGGCGTCGGGGTGACCGTCGTGGCCGGCAGCGCCGTCTTCTGGACCCTGCGCCGCCGCCGCGCGGCCGACGACGTGTCGCCCGCCTCGACCACCACCGTGGAGAACGTCTGACATGGGCGCCGGGCACGCGCACCGGCTGTACCGGCACGGGCACTCGCCCGTGCACGCCCTGCCGCCGCACACCAAGCTCGCCGCCGCGTTCGCCTTCGTGGTGGTCGTGGTGTCGACGCCTCGCGAGGCGATGTGGGCGTTCGCCCTGTACGCCGTGCTGCTCGCGCTCGTCGCCCGCCACGCGCGCGTGCCCGCCGGGTTCCTGCTGCGGCGGCTGCTGATCGAGGTGCCGTTCGTCGCGTTCGCCGTGCTCATGCCGTTCGTGGCGGAGGGCGAGCGGGTCGACGTCCTCGGGCTGTCGCTGAGCGTCAACGGCCTGTGGGGCGCCTGGAACGTGCTGGCCAAGGGCACCCTCGGCGTCGCCGCGTCGGTGCTGCTGGCGGCCACCACCGAACTGCGCGAACTGCTGCTCGGGCTGCAGCGGCTGAAGCTCCCGCCGCTGCTCGTGCAGATCGCCTCCTTCATGATCCGCTACGGCGACGTGATCACCGACGAGATGCGGCGCATGCGGATCGCCCGCGAGTCCCGCGGCTTCGAGGCCCGGGGCGTACGCCACTGGGGCGTGCTCGCCAAGTCGGCGGGCGCCCTGTTCATCCGCTCCTACGAACGCGGCGAGCGCGTGCACCTGGCCATGGTCAGCCGCGGCTACGCCGGATCCATGCCGGTGATCGACGAGGTGACCGCGTCCCGGGCGCAGTGGTCGCACGCCCTCGCCCTGCCGTGCGCCGCCCTCGTCGTGTGTCTGCTGGGATGGACCCTGTGACTGCTTCCCTGGAGGTCTCCGGCCTCGCCTTCGCCTACCCCGACGGCCACCAGGCCCTGTTCGGCGTGGACTTCTCGATCGCGCGCGGCGAGCGCGTCGCGCTGCTCGGCCCGAACGGCGCGGGCAAGACGACCCTCGTGCTGCACCTCAACGGCATCCTGTCCGGCGGCACCGGCTCGGTGACCGTCGCCGGACTGCCCGTCGGCAAGCAGCACATGGCCGAGATCCGCCGCAAGGTCGGCATCGTCTTCCAGGACCCCGACGACCAGCTCTTCATGCCGACGGTGCGCGAGGACGTCGCGTTCGGGCCCGCGGCCGCCGGGATCAAGGGCGCGGCGCTGGAGGAGCGGGTCGACCGGGCGCTCGCCCAGGTGGGCATGGCGGAGTTCAAGGAGCGTCCGCCGCACCACCTGTCGTTCGGCCAGCGGCGCCGGGTCGCCGTCGCGACAGTGCTGGCGATGGAGCCTGAGATCCTGGTCCTGGACGAGCCGTCGTCCAACCTCGACCCGGCCTCCCGGCGCGAACTCGCCGACATCCTGCGCGCTTTGGACGTGACCGTGCTGATGGTCACCCACGACCTGCCCTACGCGCTCGAACTATGCCCGCGCGCGCTGGTCCTGAGCGACGGCGTGATCGCGGCCGACGGCCCGACCGCCGAACTCCTCGGCGACGACGCCCTGATGCGAGCCCACCGCCTGGAGCTGCCGTTCGGCTTCGACCCGCGGTCCGTGGCCACGGGCGCGTGACGCGCCGGACCCAGGAATCCCAGGGGCGTCGCACGCGTTACCCGCAGGGTCGAAGGTGAGCCGAGAGGACGGTCGGGCGTGGACGTGCACGTGAACGGTGCGGTGGCGGGGGGCTTCGAGCCGGTCCGGGAGGCGTTCGCCGCCAATTTCCGCACCCTCGGGGAGCGCGGCGCGGCGGTCGCCGTCTACCGGGACGGGCACCGGGTCGTCGACCTGTGGGGCGGCACCCGCGACGTCGACGGCACGCTGCCGTGGGAGCGGGACACCGCGCAGATCGTGCGCTCCGCGACCAAGGGCGTGGTCTCCGCCGCCCTCCTGCTGCTGCACCAGCGCGGCGAGCTGGACCTGGACGCCCCGGTGCGGACGTACTGGCCCGAGTACAAGGCGGCCGGCAAGGAGCACACGCGCGTGCGCGACCTGCTCGCCCACCGGGCGGGCGTGCCCGTGCTGGACCGGCCGCTGACCCCCGCCGAGGCCGCCGACCCCGACCTCGCGGCCGCCGCCGTCGCCGCCCAGGCGCCCGTCTGGGAGCCCGGCACCGCGCACGGCTACCACGCCCAGACCTTCAGCTGGCTCACCGGGGAGCTGGTGCGGCGGGTCACCGGGCGGTCCGCCGGCGCCTGGATCGCCGAGCACGTCGCCGGGCCGGCCGCCGCCGACTTCTGGCTCGGGCTGCCCGCCGCCGAGGCGCACCGCGTCGGCCGGGTCGGCCGGCTCCAGGCGCCCGAGCCGGCCGGCGCCCTGCGCGTGCGCCCCAAGCGGGCCGTCGCCGACGCCTACGCCGACCCCGCCTCCCTCACCCGGCGCGCCTTCGCCGCGATCACCCCGCTGCCCGACGAGAACGACCCCGCCTACCGCGCGGCCGTCCTGCCCGCCTCCAACGGCATCGCCACCGCCGACGGCCTGGCCCGGACCTACGCCGCGTTGATCGGCGAGGTGGACGGCGGGCGGCGGCTGTTCACGCCGGACACCGTGGAGCTGGCGCGCGGCGAGCGGTCGGCCGGGCCCGACCGGGTGCTCGTGGTCCCGACCCGCTTCGGCCTCGGGCCCATGCTGCACGGCACCGCCTCGCCGCTGCTGTCCCCCGGCTCCTTCGGCCACCCCGGCCGCGGCGGCGCCCTGGGCTTCGCCGACCCGGAGTCGGGCATCGCCTTCGGCTACGTCACCAACGGCTTCCGCTCCAGCGTGACGGCGGACCCCCGGGCCCAGGCGCTGGTGCGGGCGGTGCGCACGGCACTCGCCGGCTGACCCCGAGCGCCCCCGGGACCCGTCCCGCGCCGCTCAGACGTGGATCGGGTGGGAGGTGCGGCCCGACGCCGAGTCGATCTCGTCGTGCGCCTTGGTCAGCAGCCGCATGGCGATCTCGTTGAGCGCCCGGGCGCCCGCGATCTCCTCGCCCGTGCGCGGTTGGTCGGCGTCGGTGTCGTGGCGCGTGGCGTGCCCGTGGGCGCGGACCTCGGTGCCGTCGGGCAACCGCACCAGCGCCACCGCGCGCGTGTGCCGGCCGTCCTCCAGGAACTCCAGCTCGACGTGCCATCCCACTGCGGTGTGCATCATCAGGACCACCTCCACGAGACCTGCTTCCAGGGTGCTCCTCGGGACCTGCTGACGCACGCGACCACCGGGCCGCTATGTTGATGCGGCCATGCACAGCACAGACCAGCTCGCCCAGCAGCCGCCGGACACCGCCCGGGACGGGGACGCCGTCCGCGCCCGGGAGTGGCCCCGGCACTGGCCGCTCCTGCTGCTGGGCGCCGCCCTGCTGCCCGGGACCGCGCTGGTCGTCCTGGGCCGGTGGACGGACGCGCCCGCCGTCCTGGCGTGGCGGACGGTGTGCCTGGCGGTCTGCGTGCAGGCGCTGCCCTTCCTCCTCCTCGGCACGGCGCTGTCGGGTGCGATCAACGCCTTCGTGCCCGCCTCGGTGTTCCAGCGGGTGCTGCCCCGGCGCGGCGCGCTCGCCGTGCCCGTCGCCGGAGTGGCCGGAGTGGTGCTGCCGGGGTGCGAGTGCGCGTCGGTGCCGGTCGCGAAGAGCCTGATCGGACGCGGGGTGACCCCGGCGGCCGCGTTCGCGTTCCTGCTGTCCGCGCCGGCCGTCAACCCGATCGTGCTCACCGCCACCGCCGTCGCCTTCCCGGGCCGCCCGGAGATGGTGCTGGCCCGGCTGGTGGCCTCCCTGGCCGCCGCCTGCGTCATGGGCTGGCTGTGGCTGTGGCTCGGCAGGGAGGAGTGGCTGCGCCCGTCCGTACGGCACACCGGGCACCGGCCGGGGCACAGCCGCTGGGCGGAGTTCCGGGCCGGCTTCCAGCACGACCTGCTGCACGCGGGCGGGTTCCTGGTGGTGGGCGCGATGGCCGCGGCCACCTTCAACGTCGCCGTCCCGCGGTCCGTGCTCGACACCTTCGCCGGGTCGGCCTGGCTGTCGGTGCTGTTCCTGGCGGCGCTGGCCGTGCTGCTGGCGGTGTGCTCGGAGGCGGACGCCTTCGTGGCGGCCTCGCTGTCCGGTTTCTCGCCGGTGGCGCGGCTGACGTTCATGGTGGTCGGCCCGATGGTCGACCTGAAGCTGATCGCGCTGCAGACCGGCACCTTCGGGCGGGCCTTCGCGGTCCGCTTCTCCACGGCCACGGCGGTGGTCGCGGTGGCGTGCAGCGCGCTCGTCGGGGGGATCCTGCTGTGAGACGTCCCGTCCAGGCACTGCTGCTCGCCCTCAGCGGCCTCGGCCTGCTCCAGGCGACGCTGTTCTCCGACCTGTTCCTGCGCTACGTCAAGGAGGGCATGCGCCCGCTGCTGGTGGCGTCCGGCGTGGTGCTGCTGGCCCTCGGGGCGGCGGAGGGCTGGTCGTACGCGGCCCGGCTGCGGCGGGCCCCGGCGGCCGACGGTGCCGCCGCCTCCGCCGGGGACCCCCACGGGCACGACCACGGGCACGGCCCGCCGTGGGTCGCCTGGCTGCTCTTCCTGCCCGCGCTCAGCCTGCTGTTCTGGGCGCCGCCCGCCCTCGGCGCCTACACCGCCTCCCGGGAGACGCCCCAGGCCGTCCCCGTCACGGACCAGGACGCCTTCGACCCGCTGCCCGCGACCTCCCCGCTGCCGCTCACGCTCGGCGACTTCACGCGCCGGGTGCAGCAGGACCGGTCACGGGCCGTCCAGGGCCGTACGGTGCTGATGGCCGGGTTCGTCACGCCCGACGGCAGCGGCGACGGCTGGTACCTGACCCGGCTGATCCTCAACTGCTGTGCCGCCGACGCCCAGTCGGTCAAGGTGCGCGTCCACGGCGTGGCGGCGCCGAAGGCCGACACCTGGGTCGCGGTCACCGGGACCTGGCACCCGTCCGGCACCCTGGGCACCCCCTCGGCGGAGGCCGGCCTGGACGCCCGTACGGTCGAGCGCATCGCCCGCCCGTCCAACGGCTACACGGACGGCCCGCCCCTCGTCACCCGGTGAGCCGCCGTGGCCGGCGGCGTCACGCGGGACGTTCGCGCACGTCCGCCAGGGTGGCGCCGGCGTGCGCGACCAGCTCCCGCGGGGCCATCGGGAAGACGGTGTGCGGGTCGCCGGCGGCCGCCCAGACGACGTCGTGCGCGAGGAGGCCGCGGTCGGCCAGGACCCGGGTCGCGGTGCGGTGCCCGAACGGCGGCACGCCGCCGATGGCGTACCCGGTGGTCTCCCTGACGAGGGCCGCGTCGGCGCGGGTGACGGCATCGGCGCCGAGCTCCTTGCGGACGAGGTCGACGTCGACGCGGGAGGCGCCGTCCATGAGGACCAGGACGGGCACCCCGTCGGCGGCGAAGACCAGCGACTTGCAGATCCGGCTCAGCTCGCACCCGATCGCGGCCGCGGCCTCGGCGGCGGTGCGCGTCGCGTCGGGGAAGCGGCGGACCTGGGCGTTCAGCGCGTCGAGGCCCATCCCGCGCAGGGCCTGGGCGAAGAGGGGGTGTGCTGCGTCCGGCGTCGTCATGGACGGCATGCTAGGGGCAGGCGCGGGCGAACGCGTTGACGTGCGGCGGGGGCCGGCCCCGTCAGAGGCCGGCCCCCGTCCTGTGGGCCGGTGGGGGTGCCCCGTCCCCACGGATCCCCCACCGGCCGTTCCGGGCGGAGCGGTGCGTCAGGCGCGCACGAGCTCCTTGTCGTCGTCGTCCCGGCTGGGGGCGCCGGAGGCGGTGCGCAGGCCCTCGCCCTCGACGTCGACGTTGGGCAGGACGCGGTCCAGCCACTTCGGCAGCCACCAGGCGCGGCGGCCGAGCAGCGCGAGGACGGCCGGGACCAGAGCCATGCGGACGACGAAGGCGTCGAAGAAGACGGCGATGGCGAGGCCGAAGCCGATCATCTTCACCATCGACTCGCTGGAGCCGATGAAGCCGGCGAACACCGCCATCATGATCACCGCGGCGGCGGTGACGACCCGCGCGCCGTGCTTGAAGCCGGTGACCACGGCCTGGCTCGGCTTCTCGCCGTGGACGTAGGCCTCCCGCATCCGGGTCACGAGGAACACCTCGTAGTCCATGGCGAGGCCGAAGACCACGCCGACCATGAAGATCGGCATCATCGACATCACCGGGCCGGTCTCCTCGACGCCCATCAGGCCGGACAGCCAGCCCCACTGGAAGACCGCGACCACCGCGCCGAGCGCCGCCATGACGCTCAGCAGGAAGCCGAGGGCCGCCTTCAGCGGGACCAGGAGCGAGCGGAACACCACGATCAACAGCAGGAAGGCCAGGCCGACGACCAGCGCCAGGTAGGGCACGAGCGCGTCGTTGAGCTTCTGGGAGACGTCGATGTTCATCGCGGTCGAGCCGGTGACCAGCACGCTCGCGTCGGAGTCGGCCTTGACGTCCGCGCCCTTGTCGCGGATCGCGTGGACCAGGTCCTCGGTGGTCGCCGAGGACGGCTTGGAGCCGGGGATCACGGTGATGGTGGCCGTGTCGCCCGCCTTGTTGGCCGCGGCCGGGGTGACGGTGACGACGTCGTCCAGGCGCTTGATCTCGTTGCCGACGTCCCGGAAGACGGCCTGCGGGTCGGTGCTGTCCTTGGCGTCCACCACGACCATCAGCGGGCCGTTGAAGCCGGGGCCGAAGCCCTCGGAGAGCAGGTCGTAGGCGCGGCGCTGGGTGGTGGACGTCGGCTGGGAGCCGTCGTCGGGCAGGCCCAGTTCCAGGGAGGCCGCCGGGACCGCCGCAGCGCCGAGGCCGACGACGCCGAGCAGCAGGACGGCGACGGGGCGGCGGACGACGAAGGACGCCCAGCGGGTGCCCAGGTTGGGCTTGGCCGCGCGGTCGGCCGCGCGGGCCCGGCCGCCGCCCAGGAGCTTGCTCTTCTCGCCCATGGGGCGCACCTTGCGGCCCGCGTAGCCGAGCAGGGCCGGGATCATCGTCAGCGCGATGAGGACGGCGACGGCGACCGTGCCCGCGGCGGCGACGCCCATCTTGGTCAGCATCGGGATGTTGACCACGGACAGGCCCACCAGGGCGATGACGACGGTGAGGCCGGCGAAGACCACCGCGGAGCCGGCGGTGCCGACGGCGCGGCCGGCGGCCTCCTCGCGCTCGCGGCCCTCGGCGAGTTCGGCCCGGTAGCGGGAGACGATGAACAGCGCGTAGTCGATGCCGACGGCCAGGCCGATCATCGTGGCCAGCGTGGAGGTGGTCGAGCCGAGGTCCAGGGTGCCGGCCAGCGCGGTGATGGTGGAGACGCCGATGCCGACGCCGATGAGCGCGGTCAGCAGGGGCAGTCCGGCCGCGATCAGCGAGCCGAAGGTGATGACCAGGACGACGGCCGCGATGCCGATGCCGATGACCTCGGTGGCGCCGGTCTCGGGGGCGGCGCTCAGCGCGTCGCCGCCGACCTCGACGGTCAGCCCGGCGTCCCGGGCGTCCTGCGCGGCCTCCTCCAGCGCGTCGCGCGAGGAGTCCTCCAGCTCCATGCCGGAGACGTCGTACTTCACGGAGGCGTACGCGATCGTGCCGTCCTTGCTGACGGCCTTGCCGGTGTAGGGGTCGGCGACGGAGGCGACCTCGGAGCCGTCGGACAGGGTGCCGACGGTCTTCTCGACGGTGGCCTTGTTGCCGGCGTCCGTGATCTTCTCGCCGGCCGGGGCCTTGAAGACGACCCGGGCGGTGGCACCGTCGGCGCTCGCCCCGGGGAAGCGCTGTTCGAGCAGGTCGAAGGCCTTCTGGGCCTCGGTGCCCGGGATGGAGAAGGAGGTGTTGCCGGCGGCGGGCGCGTTGGCGGCACCGACCCCGGCGAGGGTCAGCAGCGCCACCCAGATCAGGGCGACGACGTGTCGTCGGCGGAAGGCGAACCGGCCGAGCCGGTACAGGAACGTGGCCACGGGGGCGTACTCCCGGTCAGTCGTGGGGTGGTCAGGGCAGGGGTGATCGACCCGCGGTGGGGACAGGGGTGATCGGCCCGACGACGTGAGCGGTGACGTCAGGTGAAGTCCGGGACGTGGGACCCGGTCAGCTGGTGGGGACGCCGAGGGCGGGGAGGACCACGGCGTCGATGTACGAGGTGAGGAACTCCTGCGTCGGCGGCTGGTCGTCGAGCAGCGCCCGGGTGGCGAAGCCGCCGACCATCATGTGCAGCAGGAAGTCCAGTGCGGGGCAGTCGGGGCGGACCTCGCCCCGGTCGACCGCGCGCCGGATCACCTCGTGGAAGGAGGACATCTCCGGTTCGACGAGCTGCGAGCGGAAGGCCGCCCGCAGGTCGGCGTTGTTGTGCATCGCCATCGCGACGCCCCGCATGAGCGCGGAGTTCCGCTCGATGGTGCAGTCGTCCTCCAGGCGGACCAGGGCGTGCAGGTCGCCCCGGAGGCTGCCGGTGTCGATCTCGTCGATGCGGCCCGGCTTGCTGTGCCGGATGGCCCGGACGACCAGTTCGGCCTTGCCGCCCCACTGGCGGTAGAGCGTGGCCTTGCTGGAGCGGGTGCGGGCGGCGACGGCGTCCATGGTCAGGGCGTCGTAGCCGACCTCGCGGAGCAGGTCGAGGACCGCCTCGTACAGCTCGGCCTCGCGCTCGGGCGTGATGCGACTGCGACGCGCCGTCGCGGTTTCCGTCATGCCGTGCGCCCCTCTCCGCTCCCGCGGTCGGTGACCCCGGACCGGGCCCGGGTGTCCTTGTGCAAGACGAACATACCCCGTTTGTCAACGAAACGAAACAGTTTCGTACGTGTCCTGGCTCACGTGTGTAAGAGCCGGGTAAGAGAAGGCCCCGGCGGCACGCGGACCGCCCACGAGTTGCCCGGCCCCGCGCACCGGAAAAGCATGGGGAGGTGAGCTATCTGCGCCTGCCGCACCTGCGCGGTGACCTGCTGTGCTTCGTGTCCGAGGACGACCTGTGGCTGGCGCCGCTCGACACGCCCGGGCGGGCCTGGCGGCTCACCGCCGACCGCACCAGGACCGGCCACCCGCGCCTGTCGCCCGACGGGCGCTGCGTGGCCTACACGAGCTGGCGCAGCCTCGACCCCGAGATCCACCTCGTGCCGGTGGACGGCGGCCGCGGCCGGCAGCTGTCGCACTGGGGCAGCTCCGACACGCGCGTGTGCGGCTGGACCCCCGAGGGCGACATCCTGGCCGTCACCTCCCACGGCGAGCCGTTCTCCTACTTCACCTGGGCCTACAAGGTCGGCGTGGACGGCGCCCCCGGCCGCAAGCTGCCCTGGGGCCCGGTCTCCGACCTCCAGGTCGCCGACCTCGACGGGGAACGCCGCAGCCTGCTGCTCACCGGCACCCCGCCGCACGAACCCGCCGCCTGGAAGCGCTACCGGGGCGGCGCCACGGACCGGCTCTGGCTGCACGGCCGGCGGCTGCTGCCCGGCCTCGGCGGCCACCTGCACTCCCCGATGTTCGTCGGCGACCGCATCGCCTTCCTCTCCGACCACGAGGGCGTCGGCAACCTCTACTCGTGCGCCCACGACGGCTCCGGCCTGCGCCGCCACACCGACCACGACGCCTTCTACGCCCGGCACGCGTCGAGCGACGGCACGCGCGTGGTATACCAGTGCGCCGGCGACCTGTGGATCGTCGACGACCTCGCCACCTCTTCCGCGCCGCGCCGGATCGACGTCCGCCCGAACGGGCCGCGCACCGGACGCCGGCCCCACCAGGTGCCCGCCGCCCAGCACGTCGACGGGCTCTCCGTGGACGACACCGGCCGGGCCAGCGCGGTCGTCGTGCGCGGCAGCCTGTACTGGCTGACCCACCGGGACGGCCCCGCCCGCACCCTCACCGACACCCCGGGCGTGCGCGTCCGGCTCCCCCGGATGCTCGGCCCCGGCGGGCAGGTCGCCTACGTCACCGACGCCGAGGGCGAGGACGCCGTCGAGATCGCCCACCTGCCGCGCGCCTCCGGCGACCGCCCGCCGCGCCGGCTCGCCCAGGGGGAACTGGGCCGCGTCCTGGAACTGGTCCCCGACCCGCGCGGCGAACGGCTCGCCCTCGCCGCGCACGACGGACGGCTGCTGCTCGTCGACGCCTCGGAGGACTCCAACGGCGAGGTCACCGAGCTGGTCCGGTCGGACAACGGACCCGTGCGCGACCTCGCCTTCTCACCCGACGGGGCCTGGCTCACCTGGTCCCACCCGGGCATCGGGCGCTCCCTGCGGCAGATCAGGGTGGCCCGCATCACCGGCACCGGCGAGCGGCTCGTCGTCGACGTCACCGACGGGCGCTTCGAGGACGAGAACCCGGTCTTCACCCGGGACGGGCGCTACCTGGCCTTCCTGTCCTGGCGCGGCTTCGACCCGGTCTACGACGTCCACACCGGCGACCTGTCCTTCCCGCTCGGCTGCCGCCCCTACCTGGTGCCGCTGTCGTCGGCGACCCCCTCCCCGTTCGCCCTCAGCCCCGAGGGGCGGCCCGCGGCGGGCGGCCTGGACCCGGCCGAGGACGAGGGCGCCGGGGACGGCACCGTGACCGTCGAGGTGGAGGGCCTGGCCAGCCGGGTGACGCCCTTCCCGGTCACCGCCTCCAAGTACTCCGCGCTGCGCCCCGTCGCGGGCGGCGGGCTGGTGTGGCTGCGCTGGCCCATCTCCGGCGCGCTCGGCGAGACCTTCGCCAACCCGGACGACACCAGCGGGCGGCCGACGCTCGAGCACTTCGCCATCACCCGGGCCAGGAAGTCCGAACTCGTCGGCCACCTCGACTGGTTCGAGGTCAGCGGCGACGGCACCCGGCTGGTCGTCGCCGACGAGGGCGACCTGCGCGCGGTGCCGTCCACCGAGACCGGCGACGGCGACACGACCGTCTGGATCGACCTCCGGCGCATCCTGCACGAGGTGGACCCCGGCGCCGAGTGGCGCCAGTCCTACGCGGAGGCCGGCCGGCTCATCCGGGCCTACTTCTGGGACCCCGGGATGTGCGGCATCGACTGGGACGCGGTGCTGGACCAGTACCGGCCGCTCGTCGAACGCGTCGCCACCCCCGACGAGTTCGCCGACCTGCTGCGCGAGGTCCTCGGCGAACTGGGCACCTCGCACGCCTACGTCACCGCCTCCCGGCGCAACGAGGGCCCCGCCCACTACCAGCGCTGGCAGGGCCTGCTGGGCGCCGACCTCGTGTGCCGCGACGGCGCCTGGACGGTCCGCCGCGTCCTGCCCGGCGACTCCTCCGACTCCAAGGCCCGCTCCCCGCTCGCCGGCACCGGCATCCGCGACGGCGCCGTCCTCACCCACGTCGACGGCCGGCCGGTGGACCCGGTCACCGGCCCCTCCCCGCTGCTCGCCGGCGCGGGCGGCACCACCGTGGAGCTCACCTTCACCCCCGCCGAGGGCGAGGCGGGCCGCGCCCGGCGCGTCGCGGTGGTCCCGCTGGTCGACGAACGGCCGCTGCGCTACCAGGACTGGGTCGCCAAACGCCGCCAGGTGGTGCGGGAGTTGAGCGACGGCCGGTGCGGCTACCTGCACATCCCCGACATGGGCGGCTCGGGCTGGGCCCAGTTCAACCGCGACCTGCGCGGCGAGGTCTCCCGGCCCGCGCTGATCGTCGACGTGCGCGGCAACGCGGGCGGGCACATCAGCGAACTGGTGGTGGAGAAGCTGACGCGCAGGATCCTCGGCTGGGACCTCACCCGCGACGCCCAGCCGGTGTCGTACGCCTCCAACGCGCCGCGCGGACCGGTGGTGGCGCTGGCCGACGAGGCGACCTCCTCCGACGGCGACATGATCACCGCCGCCTTCAAACTCCTGGGCCTGGGACCGGTGGTGGGACAGCGCACCTGGGGCGGCGTGGTCGGCATGACGGGGCGTCACCGGCTCGGCGACGGCACGGTCATCACGGTGCCGATGAACGCGGCCTGGTTCGACGCCTACGGCTGGTCCGTCGAGAACCACGGCGTCGCCCCCGACCTGGAGGCCCTGCGCACCCCGCTGGACTGGGCGGAGGGGCGCTACGCCCAACTCGACGACGCCGTACGGCTGGCGCTGGAGCTGCTGGAGACCCACCCGCCGGCGTCCCCGCCCGACCGCCGTGACGTGCCGGACCGGTCCCGGCCGAAGCTGCCGCCGCGGGAGGCGTGACCCACCGGGGGCCGGCCGCCCCACGACGGGGCGTGGGGTGCCCCGCCGAAGCGGAGCACCCCACGGAAGTCGGCCAGGGCCGTAGGACGAGGGTCAGGCCTCGTAGTCCTGGTCGAAGCGCTCCTCCGGCTCGCGGCGGCCGCGCTCGGACTGCCCGGGCTGCCCGGTCTGCTCGTCCTGGGGCGACCTGCGGCCGCGCTGCGGCATGCGCTCCTTGGCCTCGTCCACCTTCTGCCGAGCCTGGTCCTGCCACTGCTCGGTCCGGTCCTGGAACTTGTCCTTCATACCCATGTGGGTTCACTCCTGTGTGAGTGGGGGGTTGGGGCCCCTCGCGGGGCCACGACCAGATTCACACGGGCCGACACGCTCCGCATGTCGATCAGTTACGGGGCGTAGCCACAGGGGTGTTGACCAGTGCGGACGTCACCGCCGGCCCGTCGCGCGGGCCTGCTCGTCGGCCTGTCCGCCGGCTCCGACGAGCCCCGTGCTCATCCCCTGGAGCCGGGGCGCGAACCGCCTCATCTCCCGTTGCCCCACCGTCCCGATGAGCCCCGGCAGGTAGCCGCGCACGCCCTGCATCCCGCGCAGCCACCACTGCCCGTACACATGGCTCGACCGCCGCTCGATGCCGGCCACGATCCGGTCCACCGCCGGGCCGAGCGGGTACGTCTTGTTGGACGGCCACGGCAGCCGCTGCCTCAACTCCCGCATGACGTCCTCCTGGTCGGCACCGCGCACCATGTCGGTGTCGGTCCACGACAGGTAGCCCACCCCGACCCGCACCCCCCGGTGGCCGACCTCGGCGCGCAGGCTGTGCGCGTACGCCTCCACGCCCGACTTGGACGCGCAGTACGCCGTCATCATCGGCGCCGGCGTGATCGCCGCGAGGGAGGCGATCTGCAGCAGGTAGCCGCGGCTCTCCATCAGCACCGGCAGGAACGCCCGCCCGGTGACCGCCGATCCGATGAGGTTGACCTCGATCACCCGGCGCCAGGAGTCCGGGTCGGAGTCGACGAACGGCCCGCCGGTGGCCACCCCGGCGTTGGCCACCACGATGTCGACCTTCCCGAACCGCTCCTTGACCTCGCGGGCCACCCGGGCCATCGCCTCGTGGTCGGTGACGTCGGCGTGCCAGTGGTCGCTGTCGCCGTGCAGCCGCTCCCCCACCTGCTTGAGCAGGTCGGGCTCCAGGCCCACCAGCGCGACGCTCGCCCCGCGCGCCGACAGCTTGCGGGCGAGCAACTCGCCCACGCCGCGCGCCGCTCCGGTGACGACGGCGACCTGGCCCTCCAGGCTCACCTTGCTCATGCGCCCTCCTTGATCTGTGCGGTCCGTGCGGTCTGAGCGGCCTGTGCGGTCCGTTCGGTCCGTGCGGTCTGAGCGGGAACCCCGGCCGGGCCCTCCGCGGTGTGGGGAACGACGTACGTCGTGACCAGCTCCCTGATCCGGCCGGTGACCAGCTCCGGCGCCTCCACCGGCGTCATGTGGCCCAGGCCGGGCAGTTCGGTCAGGCCGACGCACTGCGGCAGGGCGGCCACCAGCGCACGGGCGTGCCGCGGGGGCGTCAGCCGGTCCGCCGTGCCGACGACCACCGCCGTCGGCACGTCCAACTCCCGTACGGCGTGGTCGAGGTCGAGCAGGTCCAGCACCTGCGACCAGGCGTGCCGCGACCCGCGCGGACAGGCGTGCACGATCCGCGCGCACGCCTCCACCATGTGCGGGCTCGAACCGGCGCCCATCGTGGCGTACTTGAGGATCCGCAGCGCGGCCGGCGTGACCGGGCCCAGCGGGGCGCGCGAGCCGAGGACGTGCCGGGTCAGCCACGTCCTGAGCCGGCCGGGCCGCAGCGGCAGCACCGTGGACTCGGCGACCAGCTGCGAACTGCCCGTGCTGCACAGCAGGACCGCCGCCGCGTGCGCGCGGAACGCCGGGCGCGTCGAGGCGGCCATGACGGTCATCCCGCCCATCGAGTGCCCGGCGACGACCGCCTTCTCGCCCGGCGCGAGGGTGGCGAGCAGGACCGCCTCGAGGTCGTCGGCGAGGGCGTCGGTGCCGCAGGTGCTGATCGCGGGGCTGCGCCCGTGGCCGCGCTGGTCGTAGGCGATGACCCGGTGGTCGGCCGCGAGCGCGTGGACCTGTGCCGCCCAGAAGGCGGTCGAGCAGGTCCAGCCGTGCGCCAGGACGACCGCCGGGGCGTCGTCCGGCCCGTGCACCTCGACGTGCAGCCGGGCGCCGTCGGCCGAGACGACGCTCAGCTCCCGCGTGGGGGCGGGCGGGGCGTAGGGACCGGAGGTGACGTGTGCGGGGCGCCGGCTCATGAGGCCACCTCGGCGGAGGCGGTGCCGGCCGTGGTCGTGGTGCCCGCGGTGGCCGTCCCGTCCGCGGTGGCCGTCTCGTCCGCGGTGGTCGTGGCGTCCGCGGTGGCCGTCTCGTCCGCGGTGGTCGTGGCGTCCGCGGTGGCCGTCGTGTCCGCCGCACCCGGGGCGCCCGGGCCGTCCTGCGCGCCCCCGGGCCGGACCACCTGGTACTCGGCGAGGTCCACCCGCCGCGTCGCGCGGCGGAACTCGGCGGTGGTGCCCGGCCAGATGGTGGTGTTGCGCCCGTTGGCGTCGAGGTACCAGCTGGTGCAGCCGCCGGTGTTCCACACGGTGCGCCGCATCCGCTCCTGCACGCGCCGGTTCCAGGCGTGCACGGCGCTCGGCCGGGCGTCGAGGGCGGCGCGGCCGCCGAGGACGGTCAACTGGCGCAGGTAGTCGGCCAGGTAGTTCAGCTGCGACTCGATCATCAGGATCATCGAGGAGTTCCCCAGGCCGGTGTTGGGCCCGATGATCGTCATGAAGTTCGGGAAGCCCGCCGCGGTCGCGCCGCGCAGGGACTCCATGCCGTCCTTCCACACCTCGGCGAGGGTGCGGCCCTCCGCCCCCACGACCCGCTCCGCGATCGGCATGTCGGTGACGTGGAAGCCGGTGCCGAACACGATCGCGTCGGCCTCGGCCTCACGGCCGTCGGCGGCCACCAGGGTCGAGCCGCGGACCTCGCGCAGCCCGCTGTCGACCAGGTCCACGTTGGGCCGGGCGAGCGCCGGGTAGTAGGTGCTGGACAGCAGGATCCGCTTGCAGCCGATCCGGTAGTCGGGCGTCAGCCTGGCCCGCAGCGCCGGGTCCTTGATGGCGCGGGCCATGTTGCGCTTGGCCAGCTTCTCGACGAAGCCCAGCTCGTCGGGCCGCTTGGTGAACGCCTGCACCTGCAGCTCCCGGATGCCCCACAGCAGCCCGCGGCGGAGCTGCGTGGTGAGCGGCAGTGCCCGGTGCAGGGACCGCTCGGCGCCGCTGATGGCGCGGTCGACGCGGGGCATCACCCACGGAGGGGTGCGCTGGAAGAGGGTGAGGCGGCCGACCTGCGGCTGGATGGCCGGCACGATCTGGATCGCGGACGCGCCCGTGCCGACCACCGCGACCCGCTTGCCGGTGAGGTCGTAGTCGTGGTCCCAGCGGGCGGAGTGGAAGACCTTGCCCGGGAAGGACGCCAGGCCCGGGATCTCCGGGATCTTCGGGTCGGACAGCGGCCCGGTGGCGGAGACCACGACGTCCGCCGACAGGGCGCCGCTCGCGGTCTCGATGTCCCAGCACAGCCGCTCGGCATTCCAGGTCATCCGCTGCACCTCGGAGTCGAAGCGCAGGTGCGGGCGCAAGTGGAAGACGTCGGCGACGTGCTCCAGGTAGGCACGGATGTGCTCCTGCCCGGAGAAGGTGCGCGGCCAGTCGGGGTTGGGCGCGAAGGAGAAGGAGTAGAGGTGGGAGGGCACGTCGCAGGCGCACCCGGGGTAGCTGTTGTCCCGCCAGGTGCCGCCGACGCTGCTCGCCCGCTCCAGGACCACGAAGTCGGTGATCCCCTCGCGGCGCAGCCGCACGGCCGCGCCGAGCCCGCCGAAGCCGGACCCGATCACCGCCACCCGTACCCGCTCCTGCTCGGCCATCCGAGACCCTCCTCGCGTGACTCTGCCAGTGAACACTGGCGCAATGGGAGAGTAGAGGAGCGGCGTACTCATGGGTAGGGGGTCGGCCGGAGAAAGTTACCGACGGTACGAACTAAGGTGCGGGCGTGGCAGACAAGCGGGAGTACCGCATGGCGGAGCTGGCCGAGCGGGCCGGCATCACGGTGCGCACCCTGCGCTTCTACCGGGAGCGCGGGCTGCTGTCGGCGCCCCGCCGCGAGGGCCGGATCGCCTGGTACGACGACCACCACCTCGCCCGGCTGCGCACGATCGCGGCGCTGCTGGAGCGCGGCCACACCCTCAGCGGCATCGCCGAACTGGCCGAGGCCCTGGACCACGGCCGGGACGTCGCCGACCTCCTCGGCGTCGCCCCGCCCACCGAGGAGGAACCGGTCCGCCTCACCCCCGAGGAACTCGCCGCCCGCTTCGAGGGCGAGGTCACCCCCGAGAACCTGGCCGCCGCCCTCGACCTCGGCTACCTGGGCACCGACGGCGACGAGATCGTCCACATCAGCCGCCGCCTGCTGGACGTCTCCTCCGCCCTGGTCCGCGAGGGCATCCCGCTCGCCGAGGTCCTCTCGGCGGGCGCCCGGGTCCGCCAGCACGCCGACGCCCTGGCCGACCTCTTCACCGACCTGATCCTGCGCCACGGCCCCGAGGAGAACCTCCACCGCCTGCGCCCCCTGGCCCGCAGCGTGGTGGAGGCGGAACTCTCCCTGGCGCTGGACCGGAGGGTGCGGGAGCACAAGGAGAACGAAAGGGAGGAAGAGGGGGACTGACGGATCCGCCGGGGCGGGCTCAGAGGTCGTAGACCACCGTCACCGGCGCGTGGTCCGACCAGCGCTCCGCGTGCGTGGCGGCACGCTCCACGTACCCCTTGACCGCCTTCCCGGCCAGACCGGGCGTGGAGACGTGGAGATCGATGCGCCATCCACTGTCGTTGTCGAAGGCGCGGCCCCGGTACGACCACCAGCTGTACGGCCCCTCCAGCCCCGGGTGCAGCGCCCGCACCACGTCCACGTAGCCGCCCTCCTCCGGGGTGAGGACGCGGGTCAGCCAGGCGCGCTCCTCCGGCAGGAAGCCGGAGTTCTTGGTGTTGCCGCGCCAGTTCTTCAGGTCGGCCGGCTCGTGGGCGATGTTCCAGTCGCCGCAGACCAGCACCTCGCGCCCGTCCGCCGCGGCGCGCTCGCGCAGCTCCTTGAGGTGGGCGAGGAAGGCGTCCATGAAGCGGACCTTCTCGTCCTGGCGCTCGGTGCCGACCTCGCCCGAGGGCAGGTAGAGGGAGGCCACCGTGACACCGGGCAGGTCGGCCTCGACGTAGCGGCCGGAGGTGTCGAACTCGGCCGAGCCGAAGCCGACGCGCACGGCGTCCGGCTCACGGCGGCTGTAGAGGGACACGCCCGCCCGGCCCTTCGCGGCGGCGGGCGCGTGCACGACGAACCAGCCCTCCGGCGCACCGGCCGCGGCGGGCAGCTGCCCGGGCTCGGCGCGCACCTCCTGCAGGCACAGCACGTCGGCGGAGGTGTCGGCGAGCCATTCCACGAAGCCCTTCTTCGCGGCGGCGCGCAGCCCATTCACGTTCACGGAGGTCACGGTCAGCACCCGGGCACGATACCGGCACACTGGAGGGCGACCGATCCGCCCCGCACCCCATGCGTGCGCATATACGTACAGTGAGCAGCATGAACATACGCCCCGTGCCCTTCGACCACCCGGACGCCGTCAAGCTCAACGACGAGGTCCAGGCCGAATACCACGTGCGCTACGGCGACGGGGGCGACGCCACCGTCCTCGCGCCGTCCGACTTCCAGCCGCCGCGGGGCGTGTACCTCATCGCCTACGACGGGCGGGACCGCCCGGTGGCGACGGGCGGCTGGCGCAGTCAGGACCACAACGACGAGGGCAACGAGGACGGCGACGCGGAGCTGAAGCGCATGTACGTCGTGCCCGAGGCGCGCGGCCGCGGCCTGGCCCGGCGGATGCTCGCCGCGCTGGAGGAGGACGCGCGCGCGGCGGGGCGGGTGCGGATGGTGCTGGAGACGGGCACCCAGCAGCCGGAGGCCGTCGCGCTGTACACCTCCAGCGGCTACGAGCCGTGCACCAAGTTCGGCTACTACCGCCACCACGAGGCGAGCCTGTGCTACGCCAAGCCACTGCGGCAGAGCCGGTAGTCCGGCCTCGGCCTCGTGTGAGCCGGCGGCCTCACTCCCGCAGGTACGCCAGTACCGCCAGCACCCGGCGGTGGACGTCCTGCGCGGGCGGCAGGTCGAGCTTGGTGAGGATGGAGCCGATGTGCTTGCCGACGGCCGCCTCGGAGACGACCAGCGCGCGGGCGACCGCGCCGTTGGAGCGGCCCTCGGCCACAAGCGCCAGCACCTCCCGCTCGCGCGGGGTGAGCCGCTCCAGCGGGTCCCGGCGCCGGCGCAGCAACTGCCGTACGACCTCCGGGTCGACGACCGTGCCGCCAGCCGCGACCTCGTCGAGGGCGTCGACGAACTCCGCCACCTGCCCGACGCGGTCCTTGAGCAGGTAGCCGACCCCGGTGCCGTCCCCGGAGTCCAAGAGCTCGGCCGCGTACGCGCGCTGCACGTACTGGCTGAGCACCAGCACCGGCAGTCCGGGCCGCTCGCCGCGCAGCCGCACGGCCGCGTGCAGTCCCTCGTCCGTGAACCCGGGCGGCATCCGCACGTCGGTGACGACCACGTCCGGGTCGTGCGCCCGGACCGCGTCGAGCAGGGCGGGGGCGTCCCCGACGGCCGCGACGACCCGGTGCCCGAACCGCTCCAGCAGGGCCGTCAGGCCGTCGCGCAGCAGCACGCCGTCCTCGGCGAGGACTACGCGCAGGGGTCGTCGGCCGTGGGCTGCGTCGCGCACGGGATCTCCACTCGCAGCAGGGTGGGCCCGCCCGGCGGGCTGGTCACGGCCAGTCTTCCATCGAGCACCGACACCCGGTCCCCGAGTCCGGTGAGGCCGGAGCCGGTGGCCGGGTCGGCGCCGCCCCGCCCGTCGTCCTCGACCTCCAGGACGAGCCGCCCGTGGCGGTGGGCGCCCCGCACGCGGGCCCGCCGCGCCCCGCTGTGCCGGGCGACGTTGGCCAGTGCCTCGCGCACCACGAAGTACGCGGCGGCCTCCACCGCCGCGGGGAGCCGTTCCGGCAGGTCGACCTCGGTCGCGACCGGGACCGGCGAGCGGTCGGCCGCGTCCGCCACGGCCGCCGCGAGCCCGTAGTCGGCGAGCACCTGGGGGTGGATGCCGTGGATGAGCTCCCGCAGCTCCGCGAGCGCCGCGTCCGCCTGTGCGTGGGCCCTGGCCAGCTGCGCGGCGAGCGGCCCGTCGGGCGGTGCGTCGAGCCGGGCCAGTCCCAGGGCCATGCTGAGGGCGACGAGCCGCTGTTGCGCCCCGTCGTGCAGGTCCCGCTCGATCCGCCGCCGCTCCGCCTCGAACGCCTCCACCAACCGCACGCGGGAACGTGCCAGTTCGCGCACCCGGGCCTCGGCCTCACCGGCGCGGGGCAGTACGAGCAGGCGGGTGAGCCCGGCCCGCGCGCCCGCGGCCACGCCGACGCCGTACAGCCCGGCGGCGAGCGCCACGAGCCCGAGCGCGGCGAGTGCACAGGCCTGCGCCTGCCCGGTGACGGTCACCGCCTTGAGCACCTTCAGCTCCCGCCCTTCCCCCGCGGTCGCCAGCAGCAGCGGCGTCGCGACCAGCGCCCCCGGGCACACCAGGGCGACGGTCACGACGAGCGCCTCCACCGGCCACAGCAGGAACCCGGTCAGCAGCGCGTGCCCCAACTCCCGCCAGGTGGCGGCCTCCCGGAGCCGGATGCCGAGCCAGCTGCGCAGGCCGGGGGCGGGCGGGTCTGCGTGTGCGGTGAGCCGGGCCGCGTCGGTGCCGGCGGGGCCGGGCCCCTCCCCGAGCCACCCGAGCCGCCACCGCTCCACGGCCGCGACGGGCAGGCCCGCGAACGCCGTCAGCCCCAGCAGCGGCAGCCCGACAAGGACGACGGCGAGGAGCCCGCCGGCCGCGACGAGGCCCACCAGCCCGGCCAGCACGACGACTCCCAGCACCACTCCGGTCAGCAGGTGGCCGACGGCCCGCCAGGGCCACGACGACAGCAGGTAGTCCGGGCGGGCCAGTGCCTGCCACACCGTACGAGGACGCATGCGGATCACCGTAGGAGCGCCGCCCCCGGCCGGGCCATCCGTCCAGCCGGAGCCCCGGGGGTATGCCTGGCCCCACCCCGGTTGTCGCCCCTGCCCGACCGACACGGGCCCCCGCCCGGGGTTTCGTGGGGTCATGACCACACACGCCGTCCAACTGACCGCCGTGAGCAGGCGTTACGGTGCCGGGGGCACCGGGGTGACCGCGCTCGACGACGTCACGCTCGCCTTCCCCCGGGGCTCGTTCACCGCCGTGATGGGCCCGTCCGGCTCGGGCAAGTCGACGCTCCTGCAGTGCGCCGCGGGGCTGGACCGGCCGACGTCGGGCTCGGTGCGGATCGGCGGCACCGAGCTGACGGGGCTGGGCGAGCGCCGGCTGACGCTGCTGCGCCGGGCCCGGATCGGCTTCGTCTTCCAGTCGTACAACCTGCTGCCGTCGCTGACCGCCGAGCAGAACGTCGCCCTGCCCCTGCGCCTGGCCGGCCGCCGCCCGTCCCGCGCACGCGTGCGTGCCGCGCTCGCCGAGGTCGGCCTGGCCGGCCGCGCGGACCACCTCCCCGCCCGGCTCTCCGGCGGCCAGCAGCAGCGTGTCGCGCTGGCCCGCGCGCTGATCACCCGCCCGGAGGTGCTGTTCGGCGACGAGCCGACGGGCGCGCTGGACTCCACGACGGCCCGCGGGGTGCTGGCGCTGCTGCGCGCCCTGGTGGACGACGAGGGGCAGACGGTCGTGATGGTCACGCACGACCCGGTGGCCGCGTCGGCGGCGGACCGGGTGGTGTTCCTGGTCGACGGCCGGGTGCACGACGAGCTGTCGGCGCCGGACGCGGAGACCGTCGCGGCCCGGACGGTGTCGCTGGAGAGCCGTACGGCGACGGGGGCGGTGGCGTGCTGAGCACCGCCCTGCGCACCCTGTACGACCGCCGGGCGTCCTTCGTCGGCGGCTTCGTCGCGCTCGCGCTGGGCGTCGCCCTGCTCACCGTGATGGGCCAGGCCCTCGCGGCGTCGCTGCACGCGCCGCACCGCTCCCCGGAGCGTTTCGCCGCCGCCCCGGTCGTCGTCCGGGCCGACGACACGCTCCGGGTGCCGACCCCGGCGGGCCCCCGCACGGCCCGCCTCCCCCACGCCCCGCCCCTGCGGCCCGCCGCGCTGGACGCCCTCGCGACGCTCGGCCGCGTCACCCCGGACCGCTCCTTCCCGGTGCGCCCGGCCGACGGCCCGGCCGGCCTTGTCGGCCTTGTCGGCCACCCCTGGTCGACGGCGCGCTTCGCCCCGTACGCCCTCACCGCCGGGCGGGCGCCCGCGACGCCGGACGAGGTGGTGACGGCGGGCGGCTGGACGCGCCCCGGCGCCCGTCTGCGCACCGCCCACGGCACGGTGACCGTCGTGGGCACGGTCGGCGACCTCGGCTTCGAGCGTGCGGTGTTCTTCACGGACGCCCGCGCGGCGGCCCTCGCCCCCGAGGTGCGGCAGGCGGTGGTCGAGGCGGACGCCACGGCCGTACGGGCCGTGCTGCGCGGCGACGCGCGCGTGCGGGTCCTCACCGGCGCGGAGCGGCGCCTCGCGGACGCCGACCCGGACCGCGACGCGGAGGCGCTGACCGCGCTGAACGCCCTGTTCGGCACGGCGGGCGGGGTCAGCGCGTTCGTGTCGGTGTTCGTGGTCTCCTCGACGTTCGCGTTCGCGGTGGCGCAGCGCCGCCGGGAGTTCGGGCTGTTGCGCACGGCGGGTGCGACGCCGGGTCAGCTCCGGCGCTCGGTCCTGGCGGAGGCGCTGCTGGTCGGCGCGCTCGCCTCGGCGGCCGGGTGCGCGCTGGGGGCGTACGCCGCCCCGCACCTCGGCGCGCTAGTGGTCGACGGCGGCCTGGCCCCGGCCTGGTACCGGGTCGGCGGCGCGGTGTGGCCGTACCACCTGGCCTTCTGGACGGGCCTGTTGGTCGCCCTGGCCGGAGCGGGCGGCGCCGCGTGGCGGGCCGGGCGCACGCCTGCCGTGGAGGCGCTGCGGGAGGTGTCCGTGGAGCCGGCCCGGCTGCCCCGCGCGCGATGGGTGTGCGGGACGCTCCTGCTGCTGACGGCGGCCACCACCCTGGCGTACGCGCTGTGGACCGACCCGGGCGACCTGCTGCACCGCAAGACCTGGGTCAGCCGCCCCCTGCTGCTGGTCGGCGCGGCCGCGGTGCTCTCCCCGGTGCTGGTGCGCCCCCTGGCCCGGCTGTTCGTGCGGCTGCCGGGGGTGCTCGGCGTGCTGGTGCGGCAGAACGTCCTCACGGGCGCCCGGCGTACCGCGTCGCTGGCGGCGCCGGTCATGGTGACCGTGGCGCTCGCGGGCTCGCTGCTGGGGGCGACGGCGACGCTGGGCGGGGCGCGCGCGGCGGAGGTCGAGCGGCAGACGGCCGCGGACTTCGTGGTGACCCCGGCGGACGGCACGGCGTTCGCCCCGGCGGCGCTGGCGCGGCTGCGGCGGGTGCCGGGCGCCGAGGTGTCCGCGACGGCCACGACCGCCGTGCGGACCCTGGAGGACGGCGTCGCACTGGTGGGCTTCCCGGCCCGGGCGGCCGAACCGGGCCCGCTGGAGCGCACGGTGCGCCTGCCGGTGACGGCCGGACACCTCGCCGACCTGGACGACGAGTCGATCGTGGTGACCCGGGAGTGGGCCCGGCACCGGGTGGGTGAGCGGGTACGGGTCTGGCGCGGCGACGGCACGCCGCGCACCCTGCGCATCGCGGCGGTCCTGGCCACGGGCACGGGCGGCAACGGCGCCTACGTCACCCCGGCGAACGCTCCCGGCGCGGGCGTCGACCGGGTGGACGTGCGGGTGCGCGCGGGGGCGTCGGCCGTGACGGTCGCCCGGCACCTGAGGTCGGTCGAAGGGGTGCGGCTGCTGACCAAGGCCCAGTGGGTCCGGGCGAGTTGGCCGCCCCGGAACCGCGCCACGCGCCTGGGCGTCCTGCTGGTCCTCGGCATCGCCCTGCTCTACACGGGCCTGTCGGTGGCCAACACGGCGCTGATGGCGGCGTCGGCCCGCCGCACGGAACTGACGACCCTGCGCCTGACCGGCCTCACCCGCGCCCGGATCCTGCGCCTGACGGCCCTGGAGAGCCTGACGGTGGTGGCACTCGGGTCCGCCCTGGGCGTCCTGGTGACGCTGGCCGACCTGTCGGGCATGACGACGGCCCTGCACCTGCTCACGGCCCCGGCCCCCTTGACCGTCCCGTGGCGCCCCCTCGCCTGGACGACGACCACGTGCGCCCTGCTGTCGCTGTGCGCGTCCCTGACCGCGACGGGTTGGAGCCTGCGCGGCCGCCCGACCCGCGTGTGACCCCGAACACCACGGAGCCCTTGCCGACTTCCGCCGACGAGGGGCTCCCTGCGGTGTGAACCTGCGGGAAGCGCCGCATACATCACGTACGACATGCCAAAGCCCCGGCCGGAAAACCCGGTCGGGGCTTTGAGCTGCGTGGACCTGTGGGGATTTGAACCCCAGACCCCCTCGATGCGAACGAGGTGCGCTACCAGACTGCGCCACAGGCCCTTGCAACGAGTGAAACTCTAGCATCCCCGTCGGCCTGCTCAAAAATCCGTTGTCGGGCGGCCGGGCGGGGCGTCCGGCGCAGGTCACCAGGGGCGCGCCGGGCGCCGCTCCGCGGGGGTCCGGGGACTACTCCGCGGGGGTGCGGGGACCGCTCCGCCGGGGTCCGAGGACCGCGCCAGGGCCCGCTGAGCGTCACTCGTTGGCGGCGCGGGGCCGTTCGCCGTCCTCGTACTGGTCGAACAGCGGGGTGCGGCCCCGCTCGCGGGAGCGGCGGGCCGAGGCGGCGCGCCGGGCGTCGGAGCGCTCCTCGTCCTCGGGCCGGGACTCGGCGGTCTCCGTCCCGGCGCCGGTGCCGGCCTCTGGCTCCGCCTGGTCCGCGGCGACCGTGCTGGAGCGGGCCGAGCTCCAGGTGTCCGGGGCGCCGAGGTCGACGTCCGGCGTGGCGCGCGGGGCGACCGGTGCCGTCACGTACGTCGGCAGGGGCACCGGCACCGGGTCCCAGCTGTCGCCCTGGCCGGGGTGCCGCTGGCGTTCACGCTGCTGGTCGACCCACTCGGCGTGGTCGGTCTGCTCGACGAGGGCACGGCGGTCCGCGGCGAGCGCGAGCAGCCCGGGGTCGGTCTCCGGCTCGGGGGCCGTGGCGGGCTCCTCTGCGCCGGCGTCGGCCTCCACGGACGGCGTGGCCGCCGAGGAGGCCCGGCGGCGCGGCTGGCGCTCGCGCAGGCGCTGCGCGGCGGCCTCGGCCTGGCGCCGGTCCATCTGGTAGGTGAAGCGGCGGCGCTCCTGGGCGCGCAGGTAGCCGATGTACCCGCTGAGCAGGACGGCGGGCACACCGGGCGCCCACAGGAACGCCAGGCCGCCGACGGCCGCGACGACGGCGCCCAGGGTGAAGGCGAGGAACAGCATCACGGTGGTGCGCCGGCGGCGCGCGAGCACCTTCGAGCGCTGGGCCCGCGCCGTGGCCGCCTGCGCGGAGGGGCTCGGCGCGCGCCGGGCACGGGGCACGCGCCGGGCGGCATCGGGTGCCGCGGACGGCGCCGACGACTCGGAAGACGGGGAGGGCTGGGCGGACTCGGAGGACGCCGACGCGGCGTGGCTCCCGGCGAAGGGCTCACCCACCCGCTCGCGCTCGGTCCGCTCGACGCGCTCCACGCGCTCGTGCCGGTCCGCGCCGGGCTGCCCGCCCTCGCGCTCCGGGAGCGTGACCCGGGTCTGCGGGCGGGTCGGGGGCACGGCGAAGGCCCGGACGTCCACCGAGTCGGTGACCGCGTCCGGGTCGGCGTCGGGCTCCGCCTCGTCGGTGGAGCGCGCCCGCAGGTCCTTGGCGTAACGACGCTCCATGGCCGCCCGTCCGGACAGCAACCGGATGGCGGTGCTGAAGCGTTCGGTCGGACGGGCCTCGTTCAGCTCGTCCTGCCTACGGAGCCACATCGGCACCAAGTAGGCGGCCCAGGCCCCGACAATGACTGCGTAGATGAGGCCGCTGCTGCTCACGCCTCACACGGTAGAGGGGATCGCCTGGGGCCATCGCCCAATTGGGCCGGTGTGTCGCACGATCTGGCTGATATTTCGAACTTTTTTTGTGACCGATGCGATCAGTGGCTCACCCGGGCCGGGAATTCATTGCTCCGAGAACGTCGCCCATCGATCAATTTCGAACATATTTTCAATTTCCGGGGTTGCCGGCATTCCCCGGTGTGTTCTGGTGGTCACGGGGCGCGGTGCGGGGCCGCGACCTCCGCCAGCGCGTCAGCAGGCCCTCCGGGACTTCCTCGGCGGTCAGCGCGAAGACCAGGTGGTCCCGCCAGGCGCCGTCGATGTGGAGATAGCGGGGCCGCAGCCCCTCCTCGCGGAATCCGAGTTTCTCCACCACACGTCGGCTGGGGCCGTTCTCGGGGCGAATGCAGACCTCGATGCGGTGCAGGCCGACCGCGCGGAAACAGTGGTCGACGGCGAGCGCCACGGCCGTCGGCATCACCCCGCGGCCGGCGACCGACTGGTCCACCCAGTAACCGACGTGCCCGGAGCACATCGAGCCCCAGGTGATCCCGGCGATCGTCAACTGACCGACGAGCTGCCCCTGGTACTCGATGACGAACGGCAGCATCCGGCCGGCGTTCGCCTCCGAGCGCAGGTGCCGGACCATCTGCCGGTACGTCGGCCGGTGCGCGATCGGCCCGCTGGGCGCGGGCGGCGGGATGGTCGCCTCCCAGGGGCGCAGCCAGTCCCGGTTGCGCCGGTTGACCTCGCGCCACGCGCGTTGGTCGCGCAGCTTTATCGGGCGGAGGACGACGTCGCCCTCCGCCAGTTGGACGGGCCAGGACGGGCTGTTCAGCGCGCACCCCCGGACGGTCTGGTGGGGTCCTCGCCGTGGGCACCGTGACCGTCATGCCCGTCGGTGCGTCGGTGGTCGCCGCCGCGGAGCTGGTCGACGGCGTGCACGAGCAGCGGCTCCAGGACCGCCAGCCCGTCCTTCACGCCGCCGGAGGAGCCCGGCAGGTTGACGATCAGGGTCCGCCCGGCCACCCCGGCGAGGCCGCGCGAGAGGGCCGCGGTCGGCACCTTGTCCCGGCCGAACGCCCGGATCGCCTCCGCGATGCCCGGCACCTCGTGGTCCAGCACCGCGCGCGTGGCCTCGGGGGTGCGGTCGGTGGGCGAGATGCCGGTGCCGCCGGTGGTGACGATCACGTCGTAGCCGCTCTCGACCCCGGCGCGCAGGGCCGCCTCCACGGGGTCGCCGTCGGGGACGACCCGGGGGCCGTCGACGGTGAACCCGAAGCCGGTCAGGCCCGCGGCGATCAGAGGGCCGCCGGTGTCCTCGTAGACCCCGGCGGCGGCCCGGTTGGAGGCGGTGACGACCAGTGCGCGGTACGGCGCGGCGGCGGGGGGCGGCGCGGCGGTCACGGCCGGCTCCAGTCGCCGGACTTGCCGCCCGTCTTCTCCTCCACGCGCACGTCGGTGATGACCGCTCCCTTGTCGACCGCCTTGACCATGTCGATCACGGTGAGCGCGGCGACGGAGACCGCGGTGAGGGCCTCCATCTCGACGCCCGTGCGGTCCGTCGTGCGCACCGTCGCGGCGATCTCCACGGCGTCGTCCGCGACCGACAGGTCCAGTGTCACACCGGACAGGGCCAGGGGGTGGCACAGCGGGATCAGATCGGGCGTGCGCTTGGCGCCCAGGATGCCCGCGATGCGCGCGGTGGCCAGGGCGTCGCCCTTGGGCACGCCCCCGCCGCGCAGCAGCTCGACCACGCGGGGCGAGACGAGGACCCGGCCGCTCGCGCGGGCGGTGCGCGCGGTGACGTCCTTGGCGGACACGTCGACCATGCGGGCGGCGCCCGCCTCGTCGAGGTGCGTCAGTCGGTCCTGCGCTGGGGGTCCGGGGGCTTCCCCCCGGGATGGCACGGTCATGGTGTGTGGCGCTCCCGGTCCGGGCCCGTCGCGGTGCGGCGCACGGGCCTGCTGTGCGCGACACGGTACCCCCAAGTCCCAGGGCGCAACCGCCCAGGACCGCCCCGCGGACCGGTCCGCGCGGGGCTCAGCCGAGCAGGACGACCTCGACCTCGGCGCCCGGCTCGACGGACTCGACGTCCTCGGGGACGACGATCAGCGCGTCGGCGTGCGCGAGGGCCGCGACCAGGTGCGATCCGGCGCCACCGACCGGGCGGACGGCGCCGTCGGCGTAGCTGCCCCGCAGGAACTGGCGGCGTCCCCGGGGCGAGGTCAGCGGGCGGTCGGCGGTGAGCGTCGCGCGCGTGGTGGGCCGGTGGACGTCGGTGAGGCCCATCAGGGTGCGGATGGCGGGGCGGACGAACAGCTCGAAGGAGACGTACGACGACACCGGGTTGCCCGGGAGCGCCAGCAGCGGGATGTGGTCGGGGCCGAGGGTGCCGAAGCCCTGCGGCTTGCCGGGCTGCATGGCGAGCTTGCGGAACTCGACGCCGCTGCCGGGCTCGTCCTCGTCGCCGACGTGCGCCAGGGCCTCCTTGACGACGTCGTACGCGCCGACGCTGACGCCGCCCGTGGTGACCATGAGGTCGGCGCGGACCAGCTGGTCGTCGACGGTGGAGCGCAGGGTGTCGGCGTCGTCGACGACGGCGCCCACGCGGTAGGCGATGGCGCCGGCGTCCCGCGCGGCCGCGGTGAGGGCGAAGCTGTTGGAGTCGTAGATCTGGCCGTCGGCCAGTTGCTCACCGGGCTGGACGAGTTCACTGCCGGTGGACAGCACCACCACGCGGGGGCGCGGGCGCACGCGGACCGTGCCGCGGCCGATCGCGGCGAGCAGAGCGATCTGCGGCGGGCCGAGGACGGTGCCCGCCTCCAGCGCGCGGTCCCCGGCGCGGACGTCGCTGCCCTGCGCGCGCACGTGGGCGCGTGCCTCGGCCGGCCGGTGCACGCGCACGTGCCCGGTGGCGCCCTCGGGGGCGAGGCTGCGGGCGCGCATGCCGTCCACGGGGCCCTCGCCGAGCCCCCCGTCGGTCCACTCCACGGGGACGACGGCCTCGGCGCCCGGGGGCAGCGGGGCGCCGGTCATGATGCGGGCGGCCTGGCCCGGCCCCACCTGGAGCAGGCCGGGCTGTCCGGCCGCGACGTCGCCGACGACCTCCAGGGCCGCCGGGAACTCCTCGCTCGCGCCCGCGACGTCGGCGACCCGGACCGCGTAGCCGTCCATGGAGCTGTTGTCGAACGGCGGCAGGGACACCGGCACCGTGACGTCCTCGACCAGGACGCAGCCCTGGGCGTCGAGGAGGTGCAGCTCGATGGGCTCCAACGGGCGGATCGCGGTGAGGACGTCCTCCAGGTGCTCGTCCACCGACCACAGGCGGTCCTGGCCGGGGGAGTGGGGCGCGGCGGTGCTCAACGTGGTTACAACTCCTCGGTGACGTAACTGCGAAGCCAGGACCGGAAGTCCGGACCCAGATCTTCACGTTCGCACGCGAGTCTGACAATGGCACGCAGATAGTCGCCCCGGTCGCCGGTGTCGTAGCGGCGGCCCTTGAAGACGACGCCGTGCACCGGGCCGCCGACCTTCTCGTCCGCGGCGAGCTGCTGGAGGGCGTCGGTGAGCTGGATCTCGCCGCCGCGGCCGGGCTCGGTCGTGCGCAGTATGCCGAAGATGCTGGGGCCGAGGACGTAGCGGCCGATGATGGCGTAGCTGGAGGGGGCGTCCGCCCGGTCCGGCTTCTCGACCAGGCCGGTCACCTTGACGACGTCGGCCTCGCCGGTGCCCTCCACCGCCGCGCACCCGTAGAGGTGGATCTGCTCGGGGGCGACCTCCATGAGGGCGACGACGCTGCCGCCGTGCTGCTCCTGCACCTCGATCATCCGCTGGAGCAGCGGGTCGCGGGGGTCGATCAGATCGTCGCCCAGCAGGACGGCGAAGGGCTCCTGGCCGACGTGCGGGGCCGCGCAGAGCACCGCGTGGCCGAGGCCCTTGGGGTCGCCCTGGCGCACGTAGTGCATGGTCGCGAGGTCACTGGACTGACGGACCTTGGCGAGCCGGCCGGCGTCGCCCTTCTTCTCCAGAGCCGACTCGAGCTCGTAGTTGCGGTCGAAGTGGTCCTCCAGGGGGCGCTTGTTGCGACCCGTGACCATGAGGACGTCGTCGAGGCCGGCGGCGACGGCCTCCTCGACCACGTACTGGATCGCCGGCTTGTCGACGACCGGCAGCATTTCCTTGGGAGTGGCCTTCGTCGCCGGGAGGAACCGGGTGCCGAGACCTGCTGCGGGGATGACAGCCTTGCTGATCCGTGGGTGCGACTGAGTCATGGGCGCCACCCTATCCGGTGCGTTTGAGAGGAATCTGTAGCTCCGGTTAATAGATGTTCATATGAACTGATTCGAACAGAACGGGAGCGTACGCGTGCATCATCACGGCACAGGCGGGGCCGAGTCTGACAAGCGGATGTTGCGGCGGGAGTTCCTCGCGGTGAGGAACACGTTGACGGCCGATGACGTGCGCGAGTCAGCCCTGGCGCTCGCCGGGCACGCCCTGGAACTACCCGAGTTGGCGCACGCGCACACGGTCGCGGCGTACGTCTCCGTGGGCACCGAGCCCGGCACCCTCGCGCTGCTGGACGCGCTGCGCGCGCGGGGCGCCCGCGTGCTGTTGCCCGCCCTGCTGCCCGACAACGACCTCGACTGGGGCGCCTACGCGGGCGAGGGCTCCCTCGCGCGCGTGCAACACGGCGGCAGGATGGCCCTCTTCGAGCCGACCGGCGCCCGGCTCGGCCCGGACGCCGTGACGGAGGCCGACGTGGTGCTGCTGCCCGGCCTGGCGGCCGACGCGCGCGGCATGCGGCTGGGCCGCGGCGGAGGCTCGTACGACCGGGTGCTGGCCCGGCTGGAGCACGCGGGCGCACGTCCCGCGCTGGTGGTCCTCCTGTACGACACGGAGGTCGTCGCCCGCGTCCCGGCCGAGCCGCACGACCGCCCGGTGCACGCGGTGGTGACCCCGTCGGGCGTCCGCCGCTTCGACCACCCCTGAGACCCGCGGCGGTAACTGAGCGAAGGGGCCCTCCACGCGCGCGTGGAGGGCCCCTTCGCTCAGTTACCGCCGCGGGTCACGGCTTGAGGACGAGGGTGTCCCTGGTGCTCTTGTCGACGGCCTTCTCGCCGAACGCCCAGTCGAGCAGCTCCCCGTCGGCCCACTTGCCCGTCTGGTCGGTGTAGTGGGCGCTGAAGGCGTGCCCGGACGCCCCGGTGAGGTTGATCCACTTCGACTTGTCCAGGTCGTCGAGGTTGACGACCATCCGCATCGACGGCACCCAGACGACGCCGTAGCCGCCCGCCGCGTTCCAGCCGGTCGCGTCGACCGCGGCCTCGCCGCCGCCGAGCTTCCAGGGGCCCCGGTTGAGGACGCGCCGGACGAAGGACGGGCCGCTGGTGCCGAGGGTCTGGTTCTTCAGGAACAGGCGGTGCAGCCGGCCCCAGCTCCAGGTGTCGATGTCCTTGCCGAGCTTGGCGGTCAGCTCCCAGCGGGCGTCGACCATGGCCCGCTTGAACAGCTCGTCCCGGTTCGTGGCGCCGTCGCGGGTGCCCGACTTGGGCGTGGTCCACCAGTCGCTGTCCGGCTTGTCCATCAGCGTGCGGACCACCTGGAACCAGCGGTCCCCGCCGTCCGGCTGCGCCTGGTCGGCGGCGCGCTGGCCGCACTCGCGCACCTTCTGGGTGCGGTCCACGGGACCGGTGCTGTTGACCGGGTCGACCCACAGGCACTGGCCCTCCACCCGCAGCTCCTTGGGCAGCTTGTTGCCGAAGGCGAGCTTGAGGATGTTGCGCCAGACCGCGTTGAAGTAGGCGGCGGCCGCCGAGTCGGCGTCCTGGGTGTAGCCCCAGCCCTGGAGCAGCTTCTGCGCCTCGCGGACGTCCGGGTCGTCCACGTTGATCTTCAGCAGCACGGGCACCAGCAGCTTGGCGATCTCGCTGTCGTTGTCCGTCTGCATCTGACGCATGTCGTCGGTGGAGATCTTGCCGCCGCCCTTGATCTTGGACTTGATCAGGTCGGTGATGCGCTGGCTGCGGGTGCCGTAGCCCCAGTCCGTAGTGAGGGTGTAGGGGTACTTGTCCTCGTCGACGACGGCCTGGTTGGCGGTCACGATGTAGCCGCGGCTGGGGTTGAACTCGTAGGGCAGCTCGTCGAACTCGATGGAGCCGGTCCAGCGGTACTTCGGCTTCCAGCCCGGCGCCGGGACGGAGCCGTCGACGCCCTTCGCGCGCGTGGGGATCTTCCCGGGCAGCTGGTAGCCGATGTTGCCCTTCGTGTCGGCGTAGACCAGGTTCTGCGAGGGGACGTCGAACTTCTTGGCCGCGGCCCGGAAGCCCTCCCAGTCCTTCGCCCTGTCCATGGCGAAGACGGCGTCCATGGTGGTGCCCGGCTCCAGCGCGGTCCACTTCAGGGCCACCGCGTAGCCGTCCGCGCGGTCGGGGGCATCGGTGTCGACGGTGGCCTTCTTGCCGACCTTCAGCAGCTCGTCGTCACGGTCGGACAGCAGCGGCATCCCGTCGGCGGTCTGGCGCACGACGATCTTCCTCGCGGTGCCGCCGGCGACCTTGATGGTCTCCTCGCGCGTGACGAAGGGCCGGACCTTGTCGTCGTACAGGTAGCCGTCGCCCGTGACCTTCTCCAGGTAGAGGTCGGTGACGTCCACGCCGGAGTTCGTCATGCCCCAGGCGATGTCCTGGTTGTGGCCGATGACCACGCCGGGCATCCCGGCGAACGTGTAGCCGGTGACGTCGTACTGGCACGTGCTGGAGACGCTGCGGCAGTGCAGGCCCATCTGGTACCAGACGGACGGCAGCGAGGCCGACAGGTGCGGGTCGTTGGCCAGCAGCGGCTTGCCGGTGATCGTGTGGTCCCCGGACACGACCCAGGAGTTGGAGCCGATGCCGTTGCCGTTCACGCCGACGGCGGTCGGCAGGTCGTCCAGGACGTCGGACAGGCCCGAGAGCTGCCCCTGCAGGGCCGAGCCCTCGGTGCCGCCGGAGGAGCCCGTGCCGCCGGACGAGCCGGTGCCGTCCCCGGAGCCGGTGCCGTCCCCGGAGCCAGTGCCGCCCGACGAGCCCGTGCCCCCCGTGGACGTGCCGTCGGACGAGCCCGAGTCGTTCTTCGACTCGAACGTTCCGGTCAGCTCGTCGTACTGGCCCTGCTGGACGATGGCCCGGTTGCGGCTGTACGGGTACTGCGGGTAGAGGTCGGCGATCTGCTGCGGGCCGAGGCGGCTGGTCATCAGCGCGCGGTCGATCTCGTCCTGCATGTTGCCGCGCAGGTCCCACGCCATCGCCTTCAGCCAGGAGACCGAGTCGACCGGGGTCCACTTCGACGGCTTGTAGTCGTTGGTGAAGCCCAGTGCCGCGTACTCCAGGGAGATGTCCTTGCCGTCCTTGCCGTCGAGGTAGGCGTTGACGCCCTCGGCATAGGCCCGCAGGTACTTCTTCGTGGCGGCGGACAGCTCGCTGTCGTACTCCTTCTGGGCGATCCGGTCCCAGCCCAGGGTGCGCAGGAACTCGTCGTTCTTCACCTGGCTCTTGCCGAACATCTCCGACAGGCGCCCGGAGGTCATGTGGCGGCGGACGTCCATCTCGTAGAACCGGTCCTGCGCCTGGACGTAGCCCTGCGCCTTGAACAGGTCCTCGTCGGAGGAGGCGTAGATCTGCGGGATGCCGTAGCCGTCCCGCTTCACGTCGACCGGGCCGGACAGGCCGGGGAGCGTGATCGAACCCTTGGTCTGCGGGAAGGAGGCGCGCACGGTGCTGATGGACCAGTAGGCACCGAAAGCGATGCCGCCGACGAGGGCCAGCACCAGCACAAGCACGATCAAACGGGCTTTGCGCCCCTTCTTCCTGCCGGACTTGCCGGGCTTGTCACCCGTTGTGGCGGTGGTGTTGGGGGGCATCGCTGTCCTTGCTGTCCTAACGCGAGCGGCAGGTCGGGCTGTGACTTCGAATGAGCGCTGGAGCAACCATAGGCGCAGGGCCCCGTGGCACTTGACGCGGAGTCGGCAACCAGCGCGCAAGGACGTTCGATCACGCCCCGGCGAGCGTCAAGAAATCGTCAAGAGTTAGGTAAGGTAATGAAGTAGTCGGGTGCGGGGGCGCGTCACTTCGTGTCCGATGGACGAGTGCGTCGGCGCGTCACGCGCGTGCGCCAGGGAAAGGGAACCGCCGCTGACTGTTCACCACCTCAACCAGCTCCTGCTCGTCTGCTCGATCGTCCTGCTCGTCGCCGTCGCAGCGGTCCGGATCTCCTCGCGCAGCGGGCTCCCCAGCCTGCTCGTGTACCTCGGCATCGGCGTCCTCATGGGCCAGGACGGCATCGGCGACATCCGCTTCGACAACGCCGAACTCACCCAGGTCATCGGCTACGCCGCCCTGGTCGTGATCCTCGCCGAGGGCGGTCTCGGCACGAAGTGGACGCAGATCCGGCCGGCGCTCCCGGCCGCCTCCGCGCTGGCGCTGGTGGGGGTCGCGGTGAGCGTCGGGGTCACCGCGGCCGGCGCGCACTACCTGGTCGGGCTGGAGTGGCGGCAGGCGCTCATCATCGGCGCCGTGGTCTCCTCCACCGACGCCGCGGCCGTCTTCTCGGTGCTGCGCCGGATCCCCCTCCCCGCGCTCGTGACGGGCACCCTGGAGGCCGAGTCCGGCTTCAACGACGCCCCCGTGGTCATCCTGGTCGTCGCCTTCTCCCGGACCGGGCCCGTCGAGCACTGGTACGTGCTGATCGGCGAGATAGCGCTGGAGCTGGTCATCGGCGCCGCCATCGGGCTCGCCGTCGGCTGGGCGGGCGCCTGGGGCCTGCGCCACGTCGCCCTGCCCGCCTCCGGCCTCTACCCGATCGCCGTGCTGGCCATCGCGGTCGCCGCCTACGCCGGCGGCGCGCTGGCCCACGGCAGCGGCTTCCTCGGCGTGTACCTGGCCTCGATGGTGCTGGGCAACGCGAAGCTGCCGCACTGGCCGGCCACGCGCGGGTTCGCCGACGGGCTCGGCTGGATCGCCCAGATCGGCATGTTCGTGCTGCTCGGCCTGCTGGTCACCCCGCACGAACTGGGCGACGACGTGGTGCCCGCGCTGCTCATCGGGCTGGTGCTCACCATGGTGGCGCGGCCGCTGAGCGTCGTGCTGTGCCTGACGCCGTTCCGGGTGCCCTGGCAGGAGCAGGCGCTGATGTCGTGGGCCGGGCTGCGCGGCGCCGTGCCCATCATCCTGGCGACCATCCCCATGGTCAGCGGCATCGAGGGCAGCCTCCGCGTGTTCAACATCGTGTTCGTCCTGGTCGTCGTCTACACCCTCGTCCAGGGCCCGACGCTGCCCTGGCTCGCCCGCACGCTCGAGCTGGGCGACGAGTCCGAGGCCACCGACCTCGGCATCGAGTCGGCGCCGCTGGAGCGGCTGCGCGGGCACCTGCTGTCGGTCGTCGTCCCGAAGGGTTCCCGGATGCACGGCGTCGAGATCAACGAGCTGCGGCTGCCGGCCGGGGCCGCGGTCACCCTCGTCGTCCGCGAGGGGACGTCGTTCGTGCCGGCGCCCACGACCGTCCTGCGCCGGGGCGACGAACTGCTCGTGGTGGCCACCGACCCGGTGCGCGACGCGGCCGAGGCGCGCCTGCGCGCGGTGGGCCGCGGCGGCAAGCTGGCCGGGTGGCTGGGCACGGGCGGCCGGGGCGGCGGGGAGGGCCGGACGGCGCACGGCTGATGTGTTTCGTGTGCGTTTCGACCTGTTCACCGCTCTGCCGATCACAGGTGAACGCGCGCGTGGTGCTCGTTTTCACAGCCCTGACCAGGTCCGGCCCCGGTATCATGAAGGCGCACCTTGATCGGACCAACTCTGCCTGACGCAGAGCTGGCGCGACCGTATGGCGGCCGGACAGCCCTTCCGCGGCGACCCACCGGTATCTACCGCAGTACGCGCAAGAGGACAGCTCTCGGCGCGCCCTGGTGCCAGGGGACGCGCTACCAGGCGGCAGAAAGGCACGGGCCGTGGCATCCACGGTCACCTCCGAGCCGTCGACGAACTCGCCGGCCCCCTCCCGCCCGGGATACGGACAGCTGCTGCGCACCCGCGGCGCCTGGACGTTCCTGCTGCCGGGCTTCGCGGCACGCCAGCCGTTCGCGATGCTCACCCTCTCCATCGTGCTGCTCGTGCAGCACACCACCGGTTCGTACGGCGCCGCGGGCGCCGCCGCGGCCGTCACCGGCGTCTCCATGGCGCTGTTCGCCCCCTACAGCGGCCGCCTGGCCGACCGCTACGGGCAGCGCGCCGTACTGATCCCCGGCGTCCTCGTGCACACCCTGTCCGGCGTCGGCCTGACCGTCCTCGCGCTGGCGCACGCGCCCCTGTGGGCGCTGTTCGCCGCGGCCGTGCCGACCGGCGCCTCCGTCCCGCAGGTCGGGCCCATGGTGCGGGCCCGCTGGGGCGTGAAGCTGAAGGGCTCGCCGCTGATGACGACCGCGGCGGCCTTCGAGTCCGTCACCGACGAGCTGACCTTCGTCGTCGGACCGCTCCTGGCCACCGCCCTGTGCACCGCCGTCCACCCGGCCGGCGGCCTGCTCACCGAGGCGACGCTGACCCTGGTCGGCGGCCTGCTGTTCGCCGCGCAGCGCGGCACCCAGCCTTCGGTCACCCCGGCCGGCCACGCACGCGTGGAGCACGCCTCCGCGCTGCGCGTGCCCGGCGTGCGCGTGCTGATCGTGGCGTTCCTCGGCATCGGGTCGGTGTTCGGCGGCATGCAGGTGTCGCTCGCCGCGTTCACCGAGTCGATCGGCGAGCCCGGCCTGAACGGCGTCCTGTACGGCGTCTTCGCCGCCGGCAACATGCTCTCCGGCGTCGTCTGCGGCGCCGTCGCCTGGAAGGTGGCCCCGCAGCGCCGCCTGCTCGTCGGGTACGCCGCGCTCGCCCTGACCGCGTCCGGGCTGTGGGCCGCGCACTCCGTCCTCGTGCTCGCGGGCCTGGGCCTGCTGGTCGGCATGTGCATCGCGCCCGCGCTGATCACCGGCTACACCCTGGTCGAAGGGCTGGTCCCGGCCGGGGCCCGCACCGAGGCGTTCACCTGGCTGACCGGCGCGGTCGCGCTGGGGCAGGCGGCCGCCGTGACCGTCGCCGGGCAGCTGGAGGACCGGGTCGGCGGCGGCGCCGGGTTCCTGGTCCCGATGGCCGGCACGGTGCTCGCGCTGGTGACCCTGGTGGCGCTGCGCTCCCGGCTGGTGGCACCGGTCCGCGAGCGCACCGTCGCGCGTGGCGTGGGTCACCGCGAGCCGGTGGCAGTGGACTGATCCCGGGGAATGCGTCACTATGGACCGTCGTTAGCACTCATTGAGTGAGAGTGCCAGGAGGAAGACAGTGCCGACCTACCAGTACCAGTGCACCGAGTGCGGCGAGGGCCTCGAGGCGGTGCAGAAGTTCACCGACGACGCCCTGACCGAGTGCCCCAACTGCGGTGGCCGCCTCAAGAAGGTGTTCTCCGCGGTCGGCATCGTCTTCAAGGGCTCCGGGTTCTACCGCAACGACAGCCGCGGCTCCTCGTCGAGCAGCGCGCCGGCGTCCTCGAAGTCGACGTCGTCCTCGTCGTCGCCTTCCACGTCGACGTCGTCCTCGTCGTCCGACTCGTCGAGCTCCTCCGGGTCGTCGTCGAGCTCCTCGTCGTCGAGCTCCAGCAGCTCCTCCGCCGCGTAAGACGTCGCCGGGCACCCGCCCGTACCGCGTTCCGGGCCCTGCCGTCGGTGACGGTGGGGCCTTCGGCGTGCCACGGGGCCCGCGCGTCGGGCTAGTGTGCTGGTCATGGTGAACGCAGAGATCGGCGTAATCGGCGGCTCGGGCTTCTACTCGTTCCTCGAGGACGTCACCGAGATCCAGGTGGACACCCCGTACGGGGCGCCCAGCGACTCCCTCTTCCTCGGCGAGGTCGCCGGCCGGCGGGTCGCCTTCCTGCCCCGGCACGGACGCGGCCACCACCTGCCGCCCCACCGGATCAACTACCGGGCCAACCTGTGGGCGCTGCGCTCCGTGGGCGTGCGCCAGGTGCTCGGCCCCTGCGCGGTGGGCGGGCTGCGGCCCGAGTACGGCCCCGGCACACTGCTCGTCCCCGACCAGCTGGTCGACCGGACGAAGTCCCGGGTGAACACCTACTTCGACGGGCTCCCGCTGCCCGACGGCGCCGTGCCCAACGTGGTGCACGTGTCGCTGGCCGACCCCTACTGCCCGACGGGCCGGGCGGCGGCGCTCAAGGCGGCGCGGGGCCGGGACTGGGAGCCGGTCGACGGCGGCGCCCTGGTGGTCGTCGAGGGCCCGCGCTTCTCGACCCGCGCCGAGTCGCTGTGGCACCAGGCCCAGGGCTGGTCGGTGGTGGGCATGACGGGCCACCCCGAGGCGGCGCTGGCCCGCGAACTCGAGCTCTGCTACACGTCCCTGACCCTGGTCACCGACCTCGACGCGGGCGCCGAGACCGGCGAGGGCGTCTCCCACGACGAGGTCCTGCGCGTCTTCTCGGCGAACGTCGACCGGCTGCGGGGCGTGCTCTTCGACGCGGTGGCCGCGCTGCCGACGACGGCTGAGCGGGACTGCCTGTGCGCGAACGCGCTGGGCGGGATGGATCCGGGGTTCGAGCTGCCGTGACGTGACGTGACGGGGCTTGGCAGGAGCGGGGGTTCGGAGGGGCGGGGCTTCGGAGGGGCGGGGGCTCGGAGAGGCGGGGGCTCGGGAGGGTCAGGGGCGCGGAAGTCCTCGTTCGGGTGAGGGAGTTGTCCACAACCGGCCGGTGGTGCACCGGCTCCGGCGGGCTTCGGCGCCCGGCCCCATCGTGGGACGCGCAAGCCGATCCCTCGCCCAGGTGGTGATCCCGTGCCGGTCCCCCAGCCCGCCCCCACGTCCGTCCCGTCCCCTTTGTATCCCGCGCCGTTGGGTGCGGACGCGCCTCCGCCGTGCGAGGTGCCGCACTTCCCGCCCGTGCGGGTGCGCGGCGGACGGTGCTCCTTGCGGCGGCTCGTACGGTCCCGGCGGCGAGCCGTGGCGCTGGGACTCGCCGTCACCGCGGCCGCGCTCGTGGCGGCCGGCCCGGTGGACGAGGCGGGCCGCTCCCGCGGTCACCCGGCCGACAACCCGGCCGCCCCTATGCCGACGGCGCCGGCCGATCCCGTACGGCGGGGTCCGCCCGCCGAGCCGGTGTCGGCGCCGGTGCGGATCGCGGACGCGGCCACGGTGCGGCTGCTGCGCCCCGGGGACCGGGTCGACGTGATCGCCGCCGGGCAGACGGCCATCGGGGCGGGGACTGGGGCGGGGACGGGCGCCCAGGTCGTGGCGCGCGGGGCGGTGGTGACGCGGATCCCGGAGTCCGGCGACGTCGGCGAAGGTGCGCTGGTCGTGCTGTCGGTGCCCCGGTCCACGGCGGTGCGCCTGGCGGGCGCGGGGGCGACGGCGCGGCTGGCGGTGGCGCTGTGGTGAGGCGATCAAGTAACACGATCGTGCTACCCGATGGGACAGGCCGAGGTGACGCTGCCGTAGGTTGCAGGACTGTTTGTTCCACGCCCTGTGAGCACGAGGAGAGTCACCCAGGTGAAGGAAAAGCAGGAACCCACCGTCTGGCAGGGCTTCAAGTCCTTCCTGATGCGCGGGAACGTCGTCGACCTGGCAGTCGCGGTGGTCATCGGCGCCGCCTTCACGAACATCGTCAACTCGGTGGTGAAGGGTGTGATCAACCCACTGGTCGGGGCGATCGGCACCCAGAACCTCGACAGCTACAGCTCGTGCCTCAAGGGCCCGTGCGTGAAAGCGGCGGACGGCTCGGTCTCCCACGGCGTGATGATCCTGTGGGGTTCCGTCCTCGGCGCGACGCTGACCTTCGTGATCACCGCGGCCGTCGTCTACTTCCTGATGGTCCTGCCGATGTCGAAGTACCTCGCCCGCGTCGAGGCCCGCAGGAAGGCGCGCGAGGGCACGCGCGAGATCATCGAGGTGACCGAGCTGGAGGTCCTGAAGGAGATCCGCGACGCCCTCGTCTCCCAGCGGGGCTCGGGCCACAGCCGCGAGTAGGCGCGACCCCCGGGTCCTCAGATGTGGTGGGGCGGCTTCTCGTCGAGGAAGCGCTTGAGGTCGGCGGCGCTGTCGTTGCCGGACGGCTGTTCGCCCCAGCCGCGGTCCGTGTCGTCGGAGGACTGCTGGTCCAGCGGGTCGTCGAAGACGAGCGCGGGCCGGGGCTCGGGGGCGGGAGGGGTGCTCATACGTCCAGGGTACGGGCCGAGGAGGACACGGGTCCGTGGGCCGCTGGGTGGGCTTTCCGGAGGTTCGTCTGCTGTGCTGGGACCCATGACGACCGGTTCGACTCCGCCGCACTCCCCTTCCCCCTCGCCCTCGCCGTCCTCTTCTTCCCCGTCCTCCTCATCCCCGTCCTCCTCATCCCCGTCCTCCTCTTCCTCCGCCGCTCGGCCACGGCCGGTGCGCAGGCTCGTCGCCCGGGGGCGGGGCGAGGCGCACCGGGTGGCCTCGCCGCTGGAACTGTTCTTCGACCTGTGCTTCGTGGTCGCCATCGCCCAGGCCGGGGTGGCGCTGGTGCACGCGGTCGCGGAGGGGCACGCGGGACAGGGCGTCCTCGACTACGCGATGGTGTTCTTCGCCATCTGGTGGGCGTGGATGAACTTCACCTGGTTCGCCTCGGCCTACGACAACGACGACGTGCTGTACCGGGTCGTCACGCTCGTGCAGATCGCCGGGGTGCTGGTGCTGGCCGCCGGGGTGTCGCGGGCCTTCGGCGAGCACGACTTCGTGGTCGTCTGGCTCGGGTACCTGATCATGCGGCTGGCGCTGGCGGCCCAGTGGCTGCGTGCCGCCCGCACGGCCGAGGGCGCCGAGCGGACCACGGCGCTGCGCTACGCCTCCGGTGTGCTGCTGTGCATGGTCGGCTGGCTGGGGCTCGTCGTGCTGCCGGAGCCGGCCCGGCCGTGGGTGTTCCTGGTGATGGTGGTCGCGGAGCTGAGCGTGCCGATGTTCGCCGAGCGGGACTTCATGACGTCCTGGCACCCGCACCACATCGCCGAGCGGTACGGCCTGTTCACGATCATCGTGCTCGGCGAGACGATCGCGGCGGCCACGGTCGCCGTGAAGTCGGCGGTCGACGAACACGACGCGCTGGGCGAGCTGGTGCCGATCGCGGTGGGCGGTCTGCTGATCGTGTTCGCGGCCTGGTGGATCTACTTCGTGGTGCCGATCCACGGGCACCTGCGGTCCAGCGCGCAGGCGTTCCTGTGGGGGTACGGCCACTACCTGATCTTCGCGTCGGCGGCGGCGATCGGCGCCGGCCTGGAGGTGGCGGTGGAGCAGGCGGTCGGCACGGCCCACGTGTCGACGACGGCCGCGTCCGCCGCCGTGACGGTGCCGACCGCGCTGTTCCTGGTCACGGTGTGGGCGCTGCACGCGCGGCACTTCAAGGTGGGCCTGGCGCAGCAGCTGGTGCTGCCGGTCACCGCGCTGCTGGTGGTGGGCTGCACGTTCCTCGGTGAGGGGGCGGTGCTCGCGGCGGGCCTGGTGTGCGCGCTCGCGGTGGCCACGGGCACGACACTGACGGCGCGTGCGGAGGCGCGGGAGGACGCGGTGGGGCGGGCCCCGGACGCCGTCGGCTGACCATCGGCTGAGGGCGGACCCCGTGCCGGTGCGGGCGGCGGTGCCGGTGCGGACGCCGGTGCCGGCGCCGAGGGGGGACAGGTGCCGATGCCGGTGGCCGAGGGTGGGCAGGTGCCACTGCCCGCCACCCGGCGTGGGTGACACTGGCTGCCATGACAGTCGACGCTGTGACGGACGTGGCCGGGGTGCGGGTGGGGCACGCGACGCGGGTGGGCGGCGGGTGGCTCACCGGTACGACCGTCGTCCTCGCCCCGGAGGGCGGCGCGGTGGCTGCCGTGGACGTGCGCGGGGGCGGGCCCGGGACGAAGGAGACCGACGCGCTCGACCCGCGCAACCTCGTGCAGCGGGTCGAGGCGGTCGTCCTGACCGGCGGCAGCGCCTACGGGCTCGACGCGGCCTCCGGAGTGATGGCCTGGCTGGAGGAGCAGGGCCGCGGGGTGCGCGTCGGACCGGAGCCCACGCACGTCGTGCCGGTGGTACCGGCCGCCTGTGTCTTCGACCTGGGGCGCGGCGGCGACTTCCGGGCTCGGCCGGACGCGGCCACCGGGCGGGCCGCGGTGGAGGCCGCGGCGGCGACCCCGCCGGGGGCGCCGGTGGCGGAGGGCGGTGTGGGCGCCGGTACGGGTGCGGTGATCGGCGCGTTGAAGGGCGGGGTCGGCACGGCGAGCGTGGTCCTCGACTCGGGGATCACGGTGGGCGCGCTGGTGGTGGCCAACGCCGTGGGCTCACCGCTGGATCCGGCGACGGGCGCGCTGTACGGGGAGTGGTACGAGGGGCGGCGCCCGCGGCTCCCCGACGAGGAGGTGCACGAGGCCGCGCTCCGGCGGCTCGCGAAGAGCGCCGCCAGGAACGCTCCCCCGCCGCTGAACACCACGCTCGCGGTGGTCGCCACCGACGCCCGGCTGTCCAAGGCGCAGGCGCAGAAGCTGGCGGGCACCGCGCACGACGGCATCGCCCGCGCCGTACGGCCGGTGCACCTGCTGCACGACGGGGACACCGTGTTCGCCCTCGCGACCGGCACCCGGCCCCTCGCGAGGGCGGACCAGGACCAGCGGCTGCCCGCGGAGGACGCCCGCGCCGGCGGGGACCTGGCGGCCGTCGACGACCCGCTCGCGCTGAACGACGTGCTCGCCGCCGGCGCGGACGTGGTGACGCGGGCCATCGTGCGGGCGGTGCGCGCGGCCGGGTCCGTCGAGTCGGCGGGCGGCGCGTGGCCGTCGTACACGGAGCTCTACGGGGACGGACGCGGGGAGGCGGACCCGGCCCGGTCGTGATTGTCCCGGTTCTGTCACGTGATGGTGTCCGGCTCGGTGCGGGCGGAACCCCGCCCGGTGTCCCGCCCCTCTTCCCGGTCGTACTGGAGCGGACACCCGCACATCACCTGAAGCTGGAGCAGCCCGTGACAACGCCGGACATTGCAGCGCGGCGCGTACTGGGGGCCGCGGCCGCCCTCGTGGTCGGCGCCCTGACCCTGACCGCCTGCGGAGGCGACGCCAACGCCGACGCCGACCGTAACGCCAAGGGCGGCAGCGGCGGCGCGAAGACGTCGACCGCGCAGATAGCCATCTCGGCCAAGGACGGTTCGACGGGGGCGTCGATCAACACGACCGGCGTCCGCGTGACGGACGGCCGGCTGACCACCGTACGGATGACGGTGGCCGGTTCGGGCGCGGAGGTGCCCGGCGCGCTGTCGGCGGACGGGAAGAGCTGGAAGCCGAAGGAGCAGCTGGAACGGGGCACGAAGTACCAGATATCGGCGACGGCCAAGGACGGCGAGGGCCGCACCTCCGCGGCCAACTCGATCTTCACGACGGTCAGTTCGGACAACAGCTTCATCGGCACGTACACGCCGGACGCGGGCAGCACCGTCGGGGTGGGCATGCCGGTGTCGTTCACGTTCGACAAGGCGATCAGCGACCGCAAGGCGGTGCAGTCGCACATCACGGTCACGTCGAGCAGCGGGCAGCAGGTCGTCGGGCACTGGTTCGGCGCGCAGCGCCTGGACTTCCGGCCGCAGGAGTACTGGAAGGCCGGCTCCAAGGTGACCATGCGGATCGACCTGGACGGCGTCGAGGGCGCCAACGGGGTGCTCGGGGTGCAGAAGAAGACGGTGACCTTCACGGTCGGGCGCTCGCAGGTGTCCACCGTGGACGTCGACACGCAGACCATGACGGTCGTGCGGGACGGCCAGGTGCTCAAGTCGGTGCCGATCTCGTCGGGCAGCCCGGAGCACACCACGTACAACGGGCAGATGGTGATCTCCGAGAAGTTCGTGCAGACCCGCATGAACAGCCGGACGGTCGGGCTGGGCGGGGAGTACGACATCCCGGACGTGCCGCACGCGATGCGGCTGACGCAGTCGGGCACGTTCATCCACGGCAACTACTGGTACAACCGGGGCAATCCGCCCTTCGGCCGGGAGGGCACCAGCCACGGCTGCGTGGGGCTCGCGGACGTGCAGGGCGCGCAGGGCGAGAGTTCGGCCCAGTGGTTCTACGACAACTCGCTCGTCGGGGACGTGGTCGTGGTGAAGAACTCCCCCGACAAGACGGTCACGCCGGACAACGGCCTCAACGGCTGGAACCTGTCGTGGAGCGAGTGGCAGGCGGGGAGCGCGGTGTGAGCGGGCACGCTTCTGCCGCAACACGCCGCTGACCGGCGATTCCTGACGGAAACTCGGGCCGCGCGGGAACATCTCGCGCGGCCCGCGCGTTTTCCCGGCGTACGTTTTCTCGGTTCCCGGACATGATGTCCGGCCGAGGGGCTACGGTATGCACCCACAAGGTGACATGCAGCAACGCCGGGAGAAACCTTGAGCGTTCCGTACGAGACGACAGCGTACGAACCAGCCGAGTCGCCCGAGTCTCCGGAGGAGCACCTCGCGCGGCTTCTCGGCCGTGCCCTGAACTCCTTCGAGCTGCCCGACGACACGATACGGCAGCTCGACTGCGCGCTCGCGCACGACAGCTCGTTGCACTCGGCGCACCACAGCGCGGGCCTGCACCGTGAGACGTACCGGCACACCTGGCTGCTGGCCGACGGCTCGGCTCTGACCCTGTGGGAGCTCGTCCACAACACTGCGCCGGGCAGCGAGCCGCAGCACGAGGTGTACGTCGACGAGGAGGAGCTGCGCGCCGCCACCGGCCGCCTGCCCCTGCCGCCGGACACCCCGGACTTCGAGCTGCCGGTGCTGGTGCAGCTGTCCCCGATCCCCATGCCCCGCCACGAGTACGTGCCGGACGACTCGGCCGACCACGCCCGCCGCCTGCTGCGCCGCGCGGAGAACGCGGACCGGCCGGGGCAGGACCTGGCCGACCTGCTGAGCACCGCGTGCGCCCACCAGATCACCCAGGCGTTCGGCCGCCCCTGCCGGGCGGGCCGCATCGGGCTCGGGTACGCGCTCTACGAGCACGCGTTCCTGCTCCGCGACGGCCGGGAGCTCTCCCTGTGGGAGGTCGAGCACACGGCCACGCCCGACGGCCGGCACATGTGCGAGGTGTACCCGTCGGAGGCGGAGGCCCGCGAGGCGATGGAGCGCCGGGCGGCGCAGGTGGGCTGACCCGGACCCACCCACACGAGCGGCCGACCACGCGCCCCGCAGGGGGCTCCGTGGTCGGCCGTCGTCGTACAGTCCCGATCCCGATCCCGGTCCCGTGGCGGTACCGGCTCCCGCCGGTCCGCTCACGCCGCGACCGGCTGCTCCTCGGGTTCCGGCGCCGTCGGCGTGGTGCCGCCGTCCGCCGTCTCCGTGGGCGTAGTGCCCGGAGCCGGCTTGCGCAGGCCCTTGAGCAGGACGACCAGGGCGGTGGTGGCGCAGACGCCGGCCGCGATGGCGACCAGGTAGAGCAGCGGGTTGCCGATCAGCGGGACCACGAAGATGCCGCCGTGCGGGGCGCGCAGGGTGGCGCCGAACGTCATCGACAGGGCACCGGTGATCGCGCCGCCCACCATCGAGGACGGGATGACGCGCAGCGGGTCCGCCGCGGCGAACGGGATCGCGCCCTCGGAGATGAAGGACGCACCGAGCACCCAGGCGGCCTTGCCGTTCTCGCGCTCGGTCGGGGTGAACAGCTTGCCGCGCACGGTCGTGGCCAGGGCCATCGCCAGCGGCGGGACCATGCCGGCGGCCATCACCGCGGCCATGATCTTCATCGCCGAGTCGCCCGGGTCGGAGACCGCGATGCCGGCGGTGGCGAAGGTGTAGGCGACCTTGTTGACCGGGCCGCCGAGGTCGAAGCACATCATCAGACCGAGCAGGGTGCCGAGCAGGACGGCGTTGGTGCCGGTGAGGCCGTTGAGCCAGTCGGTCATGGCCTTCTGGGCGGAGGCGATGGGCTTGCCGATCACCACGAACATCAGGAACCCGACGATCGCCGAGGAGATCAGCGGGATCACCACCACCGGCATGATGCCGCGCAGGGCCGCCGGGATGCGCACCCGCTGGATCGCCATCACTACGCCACCGGCGATCAGACCGGCGGCCAGACCGCCGAGGAAGCCCGCGTTGATGGTGAGGGAGATCGCGCCGCCCACGAAGCCGGGGACCAGGCCCGGCCGGTCGGCCATGCCGTAGGCGATGTACCCGGCCAGGACCGGGACCAGGAAGCCGAAGGCCACGCCGCCGATCTGGAAGAGCAGCGCGCCCCAGCTGTCGGCCTGGGTCCAGAGGAAGTGGTCCATCACCGACGGCGCCTTGTTGATCTTGTAGCCGCCGATGGCGAAGCCGAGGGCGATCAGCAGACCGCCCGCCGCGACGAACGGGACCATGTAACTCACGCCGGACATGAGCCACTTGCGCAGCTTCGTGCCGTAGCCCTCGGTGGAGTCACCGGTCCGCTCCACCGGCGTGCCCGCGCCCGCACCCCGGCCCGCGCCCGCACCCCGGCCCGCGGCCGCCGGTGCCGTGGCCTCGCCGCGTGCCGCCTTCGCCCGGACCTCGGCGATCAGCTCGGCGGGGCGGTTGATGCCCGCCTTCACGCCGACGTCCACGGTCGGCTTGCCGGCGAAGCGGTCCTTCTCCCGGACCGGCACGTCGTGCGCGAAGATCACGGCGTCCGCCGCGGCGATCACCGCCGGGTCGAGCCGGGTGAAGCCCGCCGAGCCCTGCGGCTCGACGGTGATCTCGACACCCGCCTCACGGCCGGCGTTCTCCAGGGACTCGGCCGCCATGTACGTGTGGGCGATGCCGGTCGGGCAGGAGGTGACGGCGACGATCCGGAACGGGCCCGCCGGGGCGGAGTCGGCAGGGGCCGCGGTCGGGGCCGGGACCGGGGCCGCGGCCGTACTGCCCGCCGTGGCGCCGGCGGAGGCCGCCCCCGGCGCCACGGCGGAGTCATAAGAAGCCGAGGCGGAGTCGTCGGAGACCGGGGCGGAGTCGTCGGAGGCCGGGGCAGCACTCACCGCGCCCGTCCCACCGGCCACCCGCGGCGCCTCGTCCCCGCGGATCAGCGCCGCCGCGCCCTCCGCGTCCGGCACCGACCGCAGCGCGGCGGTGAAGTCGGCGTTCATCAGCTGGCGGGCCAGGGACGACAGGATCGTCAGGTGGGCGTCGTCCGCACCGGCCGGAGCGGCGATGAGGAAGATCAGGTCGGCCGGGCCGTCCGGCGCGCCGAAGTCGATGCCGGCGGCGCTGCGCCCGAAGGCGAGGGTCGGCTCGGTGACGTGCGCGCTGCGGCAGTGCGGGATGCCAATGCCGCCGTCCAGGCCGGTCGGCATCTGGGCCTCGCGGGCGGCCACGTCGGCGAGGAAGCCGTCGAGGTCGGTCACCCGGCCCTGGGCGACCATGCGCTCGGCGAGGGATCGCGCCGCCGCTTCCTTGGTGTCGGCGGACAGGTCGAGATCGACCAGGTCCGCGGTGATCATGTCGCTCATCGCGGGCTCCTTCGCACGCGTATCGCCCGGGCAGTCAGGGGGTGGGCGTGATGGGGGACGGGGGTACTGCGGGGGGCTGCCGGAGGCAGGGGGAGGACCAGGTGCGGGTGCCGAAGGTGGCAGCGGACGGGGGCGCGTGACGGGGAGCCACGCCGCTCCGGCGCCGCGAGAAGGAACGGCGCAGGGACCGTCGGAGCCGTCGGAGCCGTCGGAGCCGTCGGAGCCGTCGGAGCCGTCGGCGTCATGACACCGGCTCCGTCAGTTCCCGGTCGGCCGGGACGTCCGCCGTCACCGTCACCGCGGCCGGGTCGAGGGCGGCCGGGGTCGGCATCACGCTGCCGGGCAGCTGGACGGCGGCCGCGCCGTGCGCGACGGCCGAGGCCAGGGCTTCGGGACCGCTGCCGCCGGCGACGAGGAAACCGGCGAGGGAGGAGTCGCCCGCGCCGACGTTGCTGCGCACGGTCCCCACGCGCGCGGTGGCGAACCAGGTGCCGGCGTCCTCCACCAGCAGCTGGCCGTCCGCGCCCAGGCTGGCGAGGACGGCGCGCGCGCCCATGCCGCGCAGTTCCTCGGCCGCCTTGACCGCGTCGCCCACGGTCGCCAGGGGGCGCCCGACGGCCTGCGCGAGCTCCTCGGCGTTGGGCTTCACCACGTCGGGCGCCGCGCGCAGCGCCTCCAGCAGCGCGGGCCCCGAGGTGTCGAGCGCGATCCGCGCGCCCGAGGCGTGCGCCCGGGTGACGACGTCGGCGTACCAGGAGGGGGCGAGGCCGCGCGGGAGGCTGCCGCAGCAGGCGATCCACGTGGCCTCGCGGGACTGCTCGCGCACGGTCTCCAGGAGCAGTTCCTGCTCGGCGGCGGACAGCTCCGGACCGGGCGCGTTGATCTTGGTGAGGACGCCGTCGGACTCGGCGAGCGCGATGTTGGACCGGGTGGCGCCAGCCACCGGCACGGGGGCGACCTCGATGCCCTGCGCGTCGAGCAGGTCGGCGACGAGGGCGCCCGGCGCACCGCCCAGGGGCAGGACGGCGACCGTGCGCCGGCCGGCGGCGGCGACGGCCCGGGAGACGTTCACGCCCTTGCCGCCCGGGTCCATGCGCTCGCCCGACGCGCGGATGACCTCGCCGCGGTCCAGGGAGGGGACCTCGTAGGTGCGGTCCAGGGAGGGGTTCGGGGTGACGGTGAGGATCATGCGCGCACCACTTCCGTGCCGCCGCGCTCGATCGCGGCCGCGTCGTCGGGGCTCAGCCCGCTGTCGGTGATCAGCAGGTCCACGTCGCCGAGGGCGCCGAAGCGGGCGAAGTGCTCCTGGCCGTGCTTGGCGGAGTCGGCGAGGAGGACGACCCGGCGGGCGGCGGCCATCGCGGCCCGCTTGACGGCGGCCTCGGCGAGGTCGGGGGTGGTCAGCCCGTGCTCGACCGAGAAGCCGTTGGCGGCGACGAACAGCACGTCGGCGCGGATCTCGCCGTACGCCCGCAGCGCCCAGGCGTCCACGGCGGCGCGCGTACGGTGCCGTACGCGCCCCCCGATCAGGTGGAGCTGCATCCCCGGGTGGTCCGCGAGGCGGGCCGCGATGGGCAGGGAGTGCGTGACGACGGTGAGGTCGGCCTCCAGGGGCAGGGCGGCGGCGAGGCGGGCGACCGTCGTACCGGCGTCGAGGATCATCGTGCCCTCGGCCGGCACCTCGGCGAGGGCCGCCTTGGCGATGCGGTCCTTCTCGTCGGCGGCGGTGCCCTCACGCTCGGCGAGGTCCGGCTCGAAGTCGAGGCGTCCGGCGGGGATGGCCCCGCCGTGCACGCGGCGGACCAGGCCGGCGCGGTCCAGGGCCTTCAGGTCCCGGCGGATGGTCTCCGCGGTCACCTGGAACTCCTCGGCCAGCGAGAGCACGTCCACCCGGCCGCCGTCGCGCGCGAGCCGCAGGATCTCCTGCTGCCGCTCCGGTGCGTACATGTCCGTTCGCCTCCGCGTCATGCCCGAACGTGTGGTTTCGCCGTGACGCTACGCCCGGATATCCGGAAAGTAAACAGGTACGGACCCGGTCCGGACACAAACGGGCGGCACTCAGGGTGCTGGGACACGCGAACGGACACCCGTCCCGGACACCCGGACACGCGAACGGGCCCGGCACCCCCTCACGGAGTGCCGGGCCCGCCGGAGCCGAGAGCCCAGGGTCAGGGCACCAGCGCAGGCGGCGCAGGCTCCCCGTCCCGCTCCCCCGCCGTGGACGGCGCCGGGGCCCCGGCCCCCTCGAGGTGCTGGGCCGGACGCCGGGGCAGGGCGAACATCAGCAGGAAGATCGCGCCCATCACCACGGCCACCCAGACCAGCGCGTGCTGGAAGGCGTTCACGAAGGCGGGGCCGATCCGGTCCGGGGTGAGGTGGTCGGAGATCTGCCCGAAGAAGACGACGGACACCAGGCCGAGGCCGAGCGCGTTGCCCATCTGCTGCACGGTGTTGATCAGCCCGGACGCCGAGCCGGCGTGCTCGCGCGGCACCCCGGAGAGGATCGCGTCCGTCAGCGGGGCGACGATCAGGCCCATGCCGAGACCCATCACGACCAGCGGGAGCGCCATCTGCCAGGGGGCGATGTCGAGGCCGTAGCGATCGGACTCCGCGATGTAGAGCAGCACGCCGAGGGCCATCGTCAGGGCGCCCGCCTGGAGGACCCCGCGGCCGAAGCGCGGGACGAGCTGCTGCACGGACAGCCCGGCCGCCACCGACACCGCGATGGAGAACGGCACGCCCGTCAGACCGGCGCGCAGCGGGCTCCAGCCCAGCCCGATCTGCATGTACAGCGTCCAGACCAGGAAGAACACGCCGAGCGCGACGCCGAAGACGGTCTGCACGGCGATGCCCGCGGCGAAGGACTTCACCCGGAACAGGGACAGCTCGATCAGCGGGGAGCCGTCGCGGGCGGCCTTGCGCCGCTCGTAGGCGACCAGCACGCCGAACACCACGAGCGCGCCGGCCATGGACCCGTACCCCCACAGCGGCCAGCCCAGCTCACGGCCGCGGGTCAGCGGGTAGAGCAGCATCAGCAGGCCGAGGCTGACCAGGGCGACCCCGACCAGGTCGAGCTTGAGGGCGTGCGGGGCGCGCGACTCGGTGATGAAGCGGCGGCCCAGGACCAGGGCCGCGATGCCGACCGGCAGGTTGATCAGGAAGATCGGGCGCCATTCGAGGCCGAAGAGGTTCCACTCGGTGAGCAGGGCGCCGAGCAGCGGGCCCGACACCGCGCCGAGTCCGACGATCGCGCCGAACAGCCCGAACACCTTGCCGCGCTCGTGCGCCGGGAAGGTGGCGTGCACGATCGACAGCACCTGCGGGACCATCATCGCCGCCATCGCGCCCTGCAGGATGCGGGAGGCGACCAGCATCTCCGGGTTCACGGCGAAGCCGCACAGGGCGGAGGCGACGGTGAACCCGGCGACGCCGAGCAGGAACAGCCGCTTGCGGCCGTGGATGTCGCCGAGCCGCCCGCCGGTGATCAGGCCCGCGGCGAAGGCGAGCGCGTAGCCCGCGGTGATCCACTGGATCTGGCTGAAGGAGGCGCCGGCGTCGCGCTGGATCGACGGGATGGCGATGTTGACGATCGTGACGTCGACGAGGTCCATGAAGGCCGCCGTCATCACGATGGCCAGCGCGAACCATCGCGTCCGGTCGGGAGGCGCCGCGCCGGTCGGTCCGTCGGAGCGGGTGCTTTTCCGGGTGCCCGGGGTGGTCTCGTTCGAGGTCATGCCGTCACGGTAGGACCGCAATAGGTCAGATCGTGTCCTAGTTCTGCGGCATCCTCGGTGACATGACGACGGACACCCCGGCCCGGCTCCTCCAGCTCCTGTCCCTCCTGCAGACGCCCCGCGAGTGGCCCGGCGGCGAGCTCGCCGACCGGCTCGGGGTGTCCCGGCGCACGGTCCGCCGGGACATCGACCGGCTGCGTGAACTCGGCTATCCGGTGCAGGCCACCCAGGGCGCCGACGGCGGCTACCGGCTGGTCGCGGGCAAGGCCATGCCGCCGCTCGTGCTGGACGACGAGGAGGCGGTGGCGATCGCGGTGGGCCTGCGCGCGGGCGCCGGGCACGCCCTGGAGGGCGTGGACGAGGCGTCCGTGCGGGCGCTGGCCAAGCTGGAGCAGGTGCTGCCCGCACGGCTGCGCCACCGGGTGAGCACGCTCCAGGCCGCCACCACCCCGCTCATCAACGGGGACGGGGCGCGCATCGCGCCCGAGACGCTGACCGTGATGGCGTCGGCGGTGGCCGGCCGGGAGCGGCTGCGGTTCGGGTACTGCGCCAAGGACGGCACCGAGTCGCACCGCCTGACCGAGCCCTACCGGCTCGTCTCGACCGGCCGCCGCTGGTACCTGGTCGCCTACGACCTCGGGCGCGAGGACTGGCGGACGTTCCGGGTGGACCGGGTGCGCGAGCCGTTCGCCACGGGGGCCCGGTTCTCGCCGCGCGAGCTGCCGGAGGGGGACGCGGCGGAGTACCTGCGGCGGTCGATCCGGCGGGGGCACGAGGGCGGGGAGTACGCGTTCGACGTGCTCTTCGAGGCGGACGCGGAGTTCGTGGCCGCCCGGCTGCCGACCTGGCTGGGCCGCCCGGAGCCCGAGCCGGGGACCGAGCCGCGGACCGGCGGCGAGGACGGTGCGCCGGCGCCGCGCTGGTGCCGGGTGCGCGGGACGACCGGCGACCCCGTGCAGTGGCTGGCGGTACGGCTGCTGATGGTGGGCTGCGACTTCCGGGTGCGCGCCCCCGAGGACCTGGTGACGTCGGTACGGGAGCTGGGCGTACGGCTCACCCGCGCGGCGGGCTGACCCGGACGCGGGACCGGCCCGCCGGACACCGGGCGGCACCGGACAGCGGGCGGCGCCGGATACCGGGCGGTCGCACCGCGCCCCGGTGATCTGTCCCGCCCGCTCTCAGGACCCGGCCAACCCCTCCCAGAACCCCCGCAGCGCCCGCAGGTTGGCCAGCGCCAGCTCCGCCGGGCCGTCGGGTCCCGTCGGTGCCGCCGCGCCCTGGGCCCACGTCTCCACCGCCACCCGTACGGCCGCTCCGGCCACCGCCGCCGCGAAGCGCAGGTCGGGTGCGGCAACGTTGTCGCGATGCAGCCGGGCGGCGAGGATGCCGGCCAGGGCGTCCTCGGAGGTGAGGCACACCTCCGCCCAGACCTTGCCCAGGGCGGGGTGGCCGGTGGCCAGCCGGATCAGGGTGCGGACCCACTCCCAGGAGGCCGTGGAGACACCGGCGCCGGGGGTCAGCGTGTGCCGGACCCCGTGCTCCAGCGCCTGGGCGACGGACAGGTGGGCCGGTGCCTCGCGGACCGCCTCGGCCCAGCGCTCGGCACCCGCCGCGTACAGGGGCGCGACGGCCTCTTCCTTGGTGGCGAAGTAGCGGTAGAAGGTGCGCGGTGCGATGCCGGCCGCTTGGGCGATGTCCTCGGCGCGGGTGGTGCGCAGTCCCTGGGTCGCGAAGAGCCGGGCCGCCGCCCTCGCGATCTCCCACCGCGTCTGCGCCTTGCGCCGTTCCGTGAGCGAGGCGGGGGCGGCGGGGGAAGAGGAGGACGATGAGGGCGCCGAGGAAGACGAAGAAGGCGAGGCGGAGGGGGTGCTGCGCGGTGCGGGGGTGGAGCTGATCACGTCGGCAGGCTATGCCGCTGTGGCACAATCTGCCACCGGCGGGCCACCCCGGGGTTCAGGTACGGGGTGCCCCGCCTTTCCAGCGTGGTGCCCGCCCGTCGGGTGAGGGGCGGGCACAGGAGGAGCCGGCTCCGGCGCCCGGGGGGACAGGCGCCGGAGGCCGGCTCTGGGAGAGTCCCGGCGCCGGGGGGGATTGCGTCGGGACGTGGTCGTGGGTGGCCGCTCAGGTCGCTCCAAGAAGTGAGCTCCAGGGTTCCGTGCCTCGAACTCCCGTGCTCACCAAGGTTGTTCCCCGCCCCGCCGGGTTGAAGCGACGGTCCCCCGCCATGTTTGCGCGGGCTTCGGCCACCCGGCGTACGCCGGAAGGCCGGGGCCCGCGCCGCTCACGCCGCGGCTTCGAAGCCGGTGTCGCGGGCGAGCTTCTTCAGCTCCAGCAGGGCGTGCTTCTCGATCTGGCGGATGCGCTCACGGGTCAGGCCGTGCTCCTTGCCGACCTCGGTCAGCGTGCGCTCACGGCCGTCGTCGATGCCGTAGCGCATCTTGATGATGGACGCGGTGCGCGGCTCCAGGCGGTCGATCAGGCCGTCCAGTTCCTCGCTGCGCAGCAGGGTCAGCACCGACTGCTCCGGGGAGACCGCGCTGGTGTCCTCCAGCAGGTCCCCGAACTGGGTCTCGCCCTCGTCGTCCACCGACATGTTCAGCGAGACCGGGTCGCGGGCCCAGTCGAGGACGTCGGTCACGCGCTCCGGCGTCGAGCCGAGCTCGGCCGCGATCTCGGCGGGCTCGGGGTCCCGGCCGTTCTCCCGGTTGAACTCGCGCTGCACGCGGCGGATGCGGCCCAGCTCCTCCACGAGGTGGACGGGCAGGCGGATGGTGCGGGACTGGTCGGCTATCGAGCGGGTGATCGCCTGACGGATCCACCAGGTGGCGTACGTCGAGAACTTGAAGCCCTTGCGGTAGTCGAACTTCTCGACCGCGCGCACCAGGCCGGCGTTGCCCTCCTGGATCAGGTCGAGCAGGGGCAGGCCGCTGCGCGGGTAGCGCCGGGCGACCGCCACCACCAGACGGAGGTTGGAGCGGATGAAGACGTCCTTGGCCCGCTCACCCGCGGCGACCAGGGCCTCCAGCTCCTCCCTGGAGGCGTCGGCCCGCGACTCCTCGAAGCCGTCCAGGACCTGCTGCGCGAACACACCCGCCTCGATGATCTGCGACAGCTCGACCTCCCTGGCGGCGTCGAGCAGCGGTGTGCGCGCGATCTCGTCGAGGTACATGCCGACCAGATCGCGGTCGGCGATCTCGCCGCCGGTGGCGCGAACACTGCGGGCCGCGTCGGCCGTCTCGCCGGTGGCGGACTGACGACGGGCGACGGCACGGGTTGCCATGCGTGCTCCCTTGCGATGGTGGGTCAGCGGGTGGTCCTTCGGCTGCCGGCCACGGGACCACTCCCTTGCGGGATTCGGTCCGGTCCTCTGGGGGGACTCTCCACGGGTGCCCGGCTTCCGACGGATACAACGACTGGAAACAGGACAGAATTCCCCTCGCGTCCTCCGGATCGTGTGATCATGCAGTATCCTGCCCGGCCACACGCGGATGCGGACCCCCGCCGGGACGGGCAAGGGTGCAGGTCAGGACGGGGTCGAGGGGACCTCGGCACCCTCACGGGCCTCAGCGGCCACTCCGCCCGTGAGACGCCCATCACATTCGACACCGTCGTCGTCACCCCCGGGGAGCGCCGCCCGTGGCCGCCCTCCCACCGTGAAGACGGGCCGTACCGCCCGATGGTTGCCACGGACGGGGAAACAGGACACGGCCGGACCAGCGGGACCCAAGGGAGCCACAGCGCCGGACCAGGCAGCCGCCCTGACGACCACCCGCCACCCGCCACCCGCCACCCGCCACCCGTTCAGCCGAACTGCACCGACCGCTTCGCCATTCCCAGCCAGAACCCGTCGATCACGGACTTCTGCGCGTCGAGCTCGCCGTCGGCCTCCGCGGCGCCCATGGTCACGAACAGCGGGGCGAAGTGCTCGGTGCGCGGGTGGGCGTACCGGCCGGCCGGGGCCTTGTTCAGGAAGTCGAGGAGCACGTCCCAGTCCCGGGTCTCCAGCGCGCGCCGCCCCCAGTCGTCGAACTCGGAGGACCAGCTGGGCACCCCGGGGCCGGTGTGGCGCAGCGCGGCGAGGTTGTGGGTGAAGAAGCCGGAGCCGACGATCAGCACGCCCTCGTCGCGCAGCGGGGCGAGGCGGCGGCCGATCTCCATCAGCCGCACCGGGTCGAGGGTCGGCATGGACACCTGGAGCACGGGGATGTCGGCCTGCGGGAACATCTCGACCAGGGGCACGTAGGCACCGTGGTCGAGGCCCCGGTCGGGGATGTCCTGCACGGGGGTGCCGGGGGTGCGCAGCAGCTTGCGGACGGACTCGGCGAGCTCCGGCGCGCCGGGGGCCGGATAGGTCACGCGGTAGTAGTGCTCGGGGAAGCCCCAGAAGTCGTAGACGAGGGGGACGGTCTCGACCGCGCCCAGCGCGAGGGGGGCCTCCTCCCAGTGGGCGGAGACGATGAGGACGGCCTTCGGGCGGGGCAGCGCGGCGGACCAGGCGGCGAGCTCGCCGGGCCACACCGGGTCGTCGGCGAGCGGCGGGGCGCCGTGGCTGAGGTACAGGGCGGGCATGCGCTCTCGCGGGGCGGCGGCGGTCATGACGGCGGCTCTCCCTCACACTCCGGACGTTTGCTTAAAAGTTAAAGCACTAGCGGAGTGCCCACCCTACGACCTCTTTGTTCAAGTTTCAAGGACAGGCGCCGTACGATGGAGACCATGAACACGGCATCCGCACCCGCCGACGAGCCGCAGTGGCTCACCGCCGAGGAACAGCGCGTCTGGCGCGCCTACCTGCACGCCACCACCCTGCTCGAGGACCACCTCGACCGACAGCTCCAGCGCGACGCGGGCATGCCGCACATCTACTACGGCCTGCTGGTCGGCCTCGCCGAGGCACCGCACCGCCGGCTGCGCATGACCGAACTGGCCATGCAGGCGAAGATCACCCGTTCCCGGCTCTCGCACGCCGTCGCCCGCCTGGAGAAGAGCGGCTGGGTGCGCCGGGAGGACTGCCCCTCGGACAAGCGCGGCCAGTTCGCCGTGCTGACCGACGCGGGCCTGGAGGTGCTGCGCCGCACCGCGCCGGGCCACGTCAGCGCCGTACGCCAGGCGCTGTTCGACCGGCTGACCCCGGAACAGCAGAAGTCCCTCGGCGAGATCATGCAGATCGTCGCCGAGGGACTCCAGCCGAACGAAGCGGGGGCGGACCTGCCCTGGCTCCGCTGACCGCCCGGGCGGCGGCGCGGGGCCGGGGCAGGGTTCCCCCGAGGGGGGTGTACGGGCGGGGCGTCCCCTTCCCCGCCGTACACCGGGGATGAACCGGAGGGGTACCTCTGGCAGCCGGGGCTCAGCCGGTCAGTGGGCCACCACCGGCACCGCGATCTCGTCCTCGACCCCGTCGCCCGAGCCCGAGCCGGCGATCGGCCCGAGGTTCGGACGGCCGGCGTTGATGAACGTCACGGCGATCGCGGCGGCCGCGACCAGGATGCCGACGGCGAACCAGATGGCGCTGGTGTAGCCGTGCACCATGCCCTCCAGCTGGACCAGCTGCTGCTGCGGCCGGGACCCGGCGGAGGCGATGTGGTCCTTGATGTACGACGTCGTCGCGGACGCGGCGATCGTGTTCAGCAGCGCCGTACCGATGGCACCGCCCACCTGCTGCGAGGTGTTGACCATCGCGGAGGCGACACCGGCGTCTCGCGGCTCGACGCCCAGCGTGGCCAGGGACATCGCCGGCATGAACGCCGTACCCATGCCGAGGCCCAGCAGGATCATCGCCGGCAGCAGCACGGCCGCGTACGAGGAGCCGATCTCCAGCCGCGTCAGCAGCAGCATGCCGAGCGCGGCGACCAGGAAGCCCGGGCCCATCAGCAGCCGCGGCGCGACCCGGGTCATCAGCCGGGTGCCGATCTGGGTGGAACCGGTGATCATGCCCGCGATCATCGGCAGGAAGGCGAAGCCGGTCTTCACGGGCGTGTAGCCCTTGACGACCTGCAGGTAGTAGGTCAGGAAGAGGAACAGGCCGAACATCGCGATGATCGCGAGGCCGAGCGAGAGGTAGACACCGCCGCGGTTGCGCTCGGTGACCACGCGCAGCGGCAGCAGCGGGGCCTTGACCCGGGACTCCACCAGCACGAACGCGATCAGCAGCACACCGGAGGCGACGAACATGCCGATGGTCAGCGAGTCGCTCCAGCCCTCGGACTCGGCACGGGTGAAGCCGTAGACCAGGGCCACCAGGCCCAGGGTGGACAGCAGGACGCCGGGGATGTCGAGCGGGTTGCGGTTGCGGCCGCCCTCCGGTTCACGGATGACGAAGTACGCGCCGAGCGCGGCGACGATGGCGAACGGGATGTTCACGAAGAACGTCCAGCGCCAGTTCAGGTACTCGGTGAGGAAGCCGCCGAGGATCAGGCCGACGGCGCCGCCGCCACCGGCGATCGCGCCGTAGATGCCGAACGCCTTGGCGCGCTCCTTGGCGTCGGTGAACATCACGGCCAGCAGCGACAGCGCGGCCGGGGCGAGCAGCGCGCCGAACACGCCCTGCAGGGCGCGGGCGCCGAACATCATGGCCTCGTTGGCGGCGGCACCGCCGAGCGCGGAGGCCACGGCGAAACCGGCCAGACCGGTGACGAAGGCGCGCTTGCGGCCCCACAGGTCCGCGATGCGGCCACCGAACAGGAGCAGACCGCCGAAGGCGAGCGCGTAGGCCGTCACGACCCACTGCCGGTTGCCGTCGGAGATGCCCAGGTCCTGCTGGGCGGAGGGCAGCGCGATGTTCACGATGGTGGCGTCGAGGACGACCATCAGCTGGGCGAGCGCGATGAACGCGAGCGCCTTCCAGCGGTTGGCGTCACCCTCTCGGGCGGCGCCGGGAGCCTTCACGGCTGTTTCAGACATGGGGGTACCCACTTCGGGACTTCGGGACGTCGAAAAACGTTGGTGAGAACAGGACGTCGGAACGAAACGTCGGAACGGTGGAATCGAAGGAACGACGAAGGAAGACGAAGAAAGAGGGAGAGAGCAGGTCTCGTGTCAGGTCGGGTCAGGCCTGCCGGAGGTCCTCCAGGGTGACGGGCGTTCCCGGCAGGTCGGACGGGGCCGGGGCCCGCAGTCCGTCCAGGAACAGCTGGAGATGGCGGTGGACGAACCGGTCCCCGTTCGGGCACCCCGTCCCGGCCGGCGGGCGGCTGAGCTGGGCCACCGCGACCATGAGGTCACCGGGCCCGACGTCCTCGCGGAGCTGTCCGGCCTGCCGGGCCCGCTCCATGAGCTGGTCGATCAGCTGCTCGACGCGGACCCGGGAGGCCTCGAGGTCGGGGTGGTTGACGTCGAAGGTGCTGGAGATCATCGGGCACAGCGCGGCGACTCGCTCGTCCGCGGACACGTGCACGAAGCGCTCCAGCGCCTCGAAGGCGTCCCCGGTCTCCGCGAGCGCCTGCCGGGCCGCCTGCGCCGTACGGTCCATGACCTGGCAGACGACCTCGCGCACCAGCGCGTCGCGGTCGGGGAAGTTGCGGTACACCGTGGCGTTGCCGACGCCGGCCCGGCGGGCGACCTCGTCGAGCGGGACGTACGGCCCGAACTCGACGAACATCTCGCGGGCGGCGGTGACGATGCGCTCCCGGTTGCGCAGGGCGTCGGCGCGCGGCCGGGGCGCCTTGCGCTGGACGGGGGCGGTGGTCGTCACGGTGCACTCCTCGGTGGTCGGGCTGGCGATCCGGGGAAGCTGTCCCCGTTTCGCTCGGACACATGGCTAAACGGGGAAGGGGTCCCCGGTTATTTCCCGTCCGGGGACTTTTTTCGAATGTGATGCGCGCCACTCTCCGGGCCGTACGTCGAGGACCCTCTCCCGCCCCCCGCATACCGCCCGGTAACCCACGATCGGCCGTTCCAGCGCGCGTCCCGGCGTGTCGCGGCACAGGGTGATCGCAAGGGTGCAGCCGGTGACGGTGGCTGCCGGGAGCGAAGGGCACCTGCATGCAGCCGCAGCCGAGCAGCCGCCGCATACGCTCCCGGCGGGCCGCCGCGCTCGCCTCGGTGACGCTGCTGACGCTGGCGGTCAGCACCGCCGCGGGCTCCGGCCGGCCGCCCGCCGCGGGCCCCTCCGGCGCGGGCGCGGGCCCGGCGGTCTCCCCCGCCCGCGCCACCACCCTCGCCCCCTGCATGATCACGGGCGGCTCGGCCGTCCAGATGTCCGAGGGCGTCCCCACGCCCGGCGGCTACGCCCGCTCCACCGGCCGCGTCCGCGCCCTCAGCCTGATGATCGACTTCCCGGACGCGCCGGGTCACGGGAACGCGCTGGACCGCTTCCACGAGTTCTTCCCGCAGACCCGGGAATGGTTCCGCACGGCGTCGTACGGCCGCCTCGACTACGTCCCCGAGACACCGGTCCGCCGCTGGCTGCGCATGCCGAAGCCGTTCCGTGCGTACGGCATAGAACGCGGCGCGCCCTTCGAACCGGGGTACCGGCAGCTGGTCCAGGACCTCGTGGCCGCCGCGGACGGCAGGGTCGACTTCGCGTCGTACGACCTGCTGAACGTCCTGGTCACCCCCAACGCCGGCCCCTCCGCGCTGGACACGGTCCTGTCGGTGACGTTCGCCGGCAACGCGGACGCCCCCACCGCCGACGGGGTCCCGGTGGCGAACGCGTCCTTCGTCTACTCCCGCCAGGACGACGGCTCCGGCTCCTACGACAAGACCGGCTACCGCGTGCTGCCCCACGAGAACGGCCACGTCTTCGGCCTGCCCGACCTCTACACCCAGGAGGGCGGGGGCTCGGTCGGCCACTGGGACATCATGAGCGAGGACTGGGGGGCCGACAACGACCTGCTCGGCTGGCACAAGTGGAAGCTGGGCTGGCTGGACGACTCCCAGATCGGCTGCGCGGCGCACCCCGGGACGAGCGAGTACCGCCTGACCCCGCTCGCGGTGACCGGCGGCCCGAAGCTGGTGTTCGTCCCGCTGAGTGCCCGCAGCGGCTACGCGGTGGAGGTGCGCACCCACGCCGGCAACGACGAGGCGGTGTGCCGCCCGGGCGTCCTCGTCTACCGCGTCGACGCGGACGTCGACACCGGCATGGGCCCGGTCACGGTCTACGACGCCCACCGCGACAGCGGCGGCTGCACACGCAGCCCCAACGTCCACGCGGAGCTGTCGGACGCGCCGTTCGTACCGGGCGAGACCTTCAAGGACCCCAAGGCGAAGGTGCGGATCGTGGTGGAGGGGGTGGACGGGGACGGGGGTTACCGGGTGCGGGTGGTGCGGGGTGGGGGGAGGTGAGGGGGTGGGGGGGTGATGAGGGGGTGAGGGGGGTGGGCCAGCGGGACGAGGCGCCCCCGCTTCCCTGTCTTGCCGACGCCCCTGCATGCCTGCCGACCGCGCCGACCTCACCCCTGCCTCCCCCACTGATCCGGTACGCTGTGGACGTCACGCCCACACGCGCGACGCCACCTTCGCCTTCGTAGCTCAGGGGATAGAGCACCGCTCTCCTAAAGCGGGTGTCGCAGGTTCGAATCCTGCCGGGGGCACACGGGAAACTCGGTCAGAGGCCCTTTCGTCCGACGGACGGAAGGGCCTTCTTCTCTCGCAGAACACATCGCTCCGAAGCCGGGAGGAAGGCCGTCGGCCACGACTGACCTGACCCGCCTGACGGGCGGCTTGGGTCGTCCCGTCCACCGGGCACGTCATGCTGCCCTCGATCACCAGCGGCTCCTCGGCGAACCGGCACCGGCACCGGCATGCGGATCTCCCCCATCGACGGCCGGTGGGCGGTGCTGCAAGGAGTTCTCCCCTTCCCACGACCGCGAACTCCGAACGGTGTCCGCAACGCCTTCCGCAAGCCGGCTTTCACCCGGACCGAACCCTCCTGGCGTGCGACGTGTCGCCCCGAGGGGTTCGGAGACCCGGTGAGCGGCGGTCGCGTCGCGTGCGGGTTCGGAAGTGAGCCGGCATTCCATTCGTCCACCCGCTCTGCCGTCCGGCTCCGGGCGGCAGCGCTGTGCTGTGTTCAGGGGACTGCGCGGCGGCCAGTAGTGGTCCAGAGCCGGCGCGCGTCCTTCGACAGCACCTGCCGCGACACGGCAGGGACGGGGTGGCGCTCCTGCCCTTACCCCGCCGGCCCCCGGCTGTGAGGTGCGCGTCCTTCGACGCGGCCGCTTCCGGTTGCGGCCGACGTACGGTTGAAGTACCGAGGGCATCACGCACTCCGGCCCCCGCGCCGGGTCGTCCTCGGCGAGGGACGAGTGAATCCGGGCCGCCCCCGTGGTCGGCTCGGAGACGGGTCGGCACCATGTCCGCCGCAGTCGAGGCACAGCGAGCCCGTCACGGCAGGAGCCGCGCGGAGAGCCCGCGCAGGTTCGCGAACCCGCCGAGAAGAGACGTGGTGGTCCCCTCCCGGCTGGACATCCATCGGCGGGTCCGAGGAGAGCGAACGCTCGTCACGCTCGCCGGCGACATCGGGCCGGCCACCACGCCGCTGCTGCGGGCCGCAGTGGAGCAGTGTCTGCTGGACGGCGCCACCGAGATCGACCTCGACCTCACCACGGTCGGCTCCTGCGATGCCAGGGGCTTGGACGTCCTCCTCTCGGCAGCTCGGCGCGCCGGCCGGGTCCACGCTCGCCTGCGGCTGCACCATCCGTGCGCTCAGATCGTCCGGCTCCTCGATGCCACAGGATCGACTGCGCTGCTCCTTGCGCCCCTCGCGAGCCCCGTGCCGCCCACCGCGTCCAGCGACCTCATGAACACCGCGACGCGGGCGCCCGAGGACCCCGTTCGTCGGCCGGGCCGGCCGGTCCTCAGGGACGGTATCCGCCTTCGCCGGCTGACCCGCCGGCAGGCAGAAGACATGTGCGAGGACATCGCCGACCTGGCTTCGGAGTCCGTAGCGGGCACCGTCCGAGAGGCGTACCACGACCGCGGAGACTTCCTGCACCGCTTGGCGGTCACCGCCCACCGCCCCGGCTTCGCCCTGCTGGTCGCCGAGACGACGGTGCTGGTCGGTTGCGCCTTCGGTTTTCCGGTGGGCTCCGACGGCTCCGACGGCCGGCAGGACGGCGGAAGCCTCCAGGAGATCATCCAGCGACTCACTTCCCGGGCACGGTTCGTCGTCCTCACGCAGGTCGTGGCCCATCCGCACGTTCAGCACCGCGACATCGCCCGCCGCCTGCAACAGCGTCTCCTCACGGACCTGGACTCCTCCCTCGGGGTCACCCTGCTGCATCCTGCCGACCGGGGAGCTCGAGCCGCCTTCTCGTCCTGGGGGTGGCAGAACCTGGGTGAGGTCGTGGGGATGCACGGCGCCGTCGCCCCCTGCGTACTGACCCTGTCCGCTGAAGGACAGCCCTCGGCGCGCCGGTGATGCGGCAGTGCGATGGCTGCGCGCCACACCGCCCGCCACCGTCGGGAGTAATCTGGGGCACACCGAGAACTTCCGGGCGCACCATGACGGTGGCGCCGTTCCCGGCCAGTGACACGACACGGGCAGCCGGAGACCGCACGGCCCGGAACGGGACCGCACGATGAACGCCAGCACAGAGCCCGCCGAGGGCACGGCACCAGGTGACGGACACTGCTACCGCATGCCCTCGCCCCGGCTGCGCCTCACGCCGGACGCCAGCCACGGCCCGCTGGACGGCGCGTGGTGGCCGCGCTGCGGCGCCCTGGAACTGGAGCTGCCCGTACTGGTCGGCTCCTTGGATCCGGGCATCGGCACCATCACCCGCGTGACCGTGGGGACGGCCGCCTGGCCCGATGCCCCGCGGGAGGTGATGGCACCCGGACACGTGATCGAGGTGGTGCTGACCGATTCCGCCGCCGAGGCGCATGCCATCACCGTGGACTGCGGCACCGTGGGGCGTTGAGAACTGCTGGTGATCCCCCCGGACGAGCCGGACCGGGTGGCCACCCGGCTGCTGACCGCCGCCTCCGACCCCGCGAACGCACTGTCGGCTCCGCGCCTGCTGGCGCTCGCCGAGAGCGGCCTCGACGGACAGGACACGGGGGAGCCGGAAGGAGGAGCGGGACCCGGGTGAGCAGCCCGGCCGGCCCCGCCCGACCGGCGGACCGGGCTTTCACGACCGCATGATGGAGCCATGGCACCGACAGATCCGTTGTCATCCCGGCCCGCCCCCGCCCGAAGCGTGACCGCGGAAGGTGAGGAGATGGCCGAACGACGGCGCCCGAACCGGTCCGAGAGCTTCGGGGAAGCGCTCCTCGGAAAGATCTTGGACAGCGCGCACGAACTCCCGCCCCATCTCATCGGGCCCCTGGTCGCCGACGTGATGGAGCGGCTCGATGCCCGTCGTCCGCAGGTGCTGTTGCAGGACTACGGCCAGTTGGTGCTCGTACCGCTGCCCGGTGAGGGGCTGACCGGCGGGGAACCCCAGCTGATCGACGACTCCGACGCGGGCCGCTGTTTCCTCGACGCCGTTCCTGTCGAGGTGCCCCAGGAGGACGGCGTCCGGGTCCATCTGCCGCTGCTGGACGGTGGTGACCAGGTGGGGGTCATGGCAGTGACGCTGGACGTCGTCGATGACGACGACCGCCGCCTGCTTCTCAGGATCTCGGGCCTGGTGGCCGACCTCCTGGTGACCAAGCACGGCTATTCCGACCTGTTCTTCGACGTCCGACGCGATGAGGGGATGAGCGTCGCCGCGGAGATCCAGTGGTCCCTGCTGCCACCGCTGGCCATGATCATGCCCCGGGTCGCCGTCGCCGGGATCCTGGAACCCGCCTACGACGTGGGCGGCGACAGCTTCGACTACGCGCTGAACGGCGACGTCCTCCACGTGGTCATGATCGACGCGATGGGGCACGGACTGGACGCGGCCACGATGGCCACCGTGGCCATCGGCAGCTATCGCCACGCCCGCCGCGCCGGCATCGGGCTGTCGGAGATCTACGCGTTCATGGACCGCGCCGTGGCCGGACAGTTCGGTCCCGAGCACTTCGTCACCGCGCAGATGCTGCAGCTGGACACGACGACGGGACGGGTGCAGTGGGTCAACGCCGGGCACCCGCCGCCGATCCTCGTCCGCGACCACCGCGTCGCACGACGTCTGGCCGCCCCGACGACCCTTCCCGTCGGCCTGGGCGGTTCGGAGCCCCGGGTGAGCGAACTGGGGCTGGTGCCCGGGGACCGAGTCCTCTGCTTCACCGACGGAGTGGTCGAGGAACACAAGAGCGGCGGGGCGGAGTTCGGGGAGGACCAGTTGATCGACTGTGTGAACCGGCTGGAGAGGACCGGCCGCGGCATCCGGGCGGTGACGCGCTCGCTGTCCCACACGCTCAAGCGGGCACGGGGCGGACGGACCAGCGACGACGCGACGCTGCTCATGGTGGAGTGGCGCGGCTGACCGCAGACCGAGCGGCTGCTCAAGGGCACGGGCTTCGTGGTCCGTTCCACCCGGTGAGGCCGGGAGGGGGCCGCCTCAGTGGGGTGACGTGGACCGGAGCATCCCGAGGGACGGGCTCCGCCGCCCTGTCAGCCGACAGGACCGCGCCCGCTGCCGGTGTCTATGAGGATCTGTTCCGCGTCGCTGACGTTGTCCACCCGGACCGCCCGGGCCATCGCGGCACGGGCGGCATCCGGTGCCGCGTCGGGCGGGACGACCAGCAACGAGAAGATGTCCCGGTCGCCCCGGGTGATCAGGACCGTATCGTCACCGACCGGGAAGGAGTCGATGTGCACCACCCGGTCGTCCACGACGATACGCGTCGGCAGACCCTCCCAGGCGGCGGCATCCAACCCCACACGCGACACGGGGCCGAGGTGGGCGACAAGGGCACCCAACAGGGCGGGCAGCTCGGCGCCGATGTCGCGCGAGCGCGGCCACCACGCGCCGTCGAGGACGCCTCTGCGTGATGCTGTCGTCTCCAGCCGCAGAAGCGCAGATCCCGGTCGCACGGCCTCGTGGACGCCACTGGGCAGACGCCGGGGAACAGGTGGTGTGTCCGAGCTGGTCATGAGGACCACCCGTCGGTAGGGCCAGTGCGACGACGGGACCCCGCCCCGCACCTCCCACGCTACTCCTGGCGCCACACGCACCGACGTCCGCAGATCGCCCGCCCCCTCGCCCCGCTACCGGCGGAACCGATCCAGCAGGTCACGGCGGAGGCGTACGAGTCCTGGTCCGAGGGGTGGTCAGGGACGGTTCGCCGCTCCGACGTGCCACTTGACGGCGTCGGTGATGAAATGGCGGCTGCTGACCGGGTCGAGGGCCCGGGCCTGGAGATGGGTGTACATCACGTCATAGGGCCGCACGTCGGACGGCTTCTCCAGGTAGAGGTCGCTGGTGAACCGTTCCAGGTGCACCACCGCCGCCTCGGGACCGTCGGCGAACCTCATGAGGGAGAACCGCCCCGACAGGCCCGGATGAGCGCCGCCCGTGAAGGGGAGGACCTGCACGGTGACGTTGGGCTCCGCGCCGAGCGCGTTCAGGTGTTCCAGTTGCTCCCGCATGATGTCGGGAGAGCCGACGGCACGGCGCAGGACCGATTCGTCCAGGACGGCCCGGAAGCGCAACGGGCCCGCCGGGTCGTAGATCCGGTGCTGCCGGCGCAGCCGCACCTTCAGCCGTGCGGCGGCCTGCCGGGCCGTGAGCCGGGGAATCGATTCCTCGATGACCGCATGGGCGTAGGCGGGGGTCTGCAGCAGATCCGGGACCACCAGGGGCTCATAGGCGTGGACCGAGGCGGCGTCCGTCTCCAGGCCGATGTAGACGCTCTGGGGGATGTCGCCGTAGGCGTGCCACCACCCCCGTGTGCCGGATTCCCTCGCCATCTCGATCAGCGCGTCGACGGCTTTCTGGTCCGACACCCCGTAGACCGCGCACAGGTCGCGCACGTCGCGGGGACTGATCGCGCGGCGGCCGTTCTCCAGATGACTGATCTTGGGCTGGGAGATCATCAGCCGCTCGGCCACTTCCGTGCTCTTCAGTCCACTGGCCTGGCGGAGCCGACGCAGTTCGGCCCCCAGGCGACGTCTCCTGACGGTGGGATTGATGTTCGCCGCCACGGGCGGGGTACCTCCGGGTTCACGTCATCGTTCTGATCCGCAGACTGCCACGCGAGAAGCGATGTTGATCACTCGCCATACCGTCGCGGCCGGGCACCGACCACATCGGATCGTGACGTCGTCATGTGCCGTTTCCACGTGCGTCCGCAGGCGCGGGATCACGTCGCGCGGCCCGGGGAGTTCGTCCGCGCAACCAGGTGTTATCACCGAACAATCAATAAGTACGCATTTCGAAATAATGCGCCGCACGCCAGAGATGAACGCTCGAAAACCAGAAACGCACTTCTATTGTCGCGGGCTCAGGAAGATTCCTCCGTAATATGCACCACCAGATCACGGCTCTCCGGGCGTTCGGTTACAGCCCGGCACGCCACGGCCCCCACAGGAAATGGCCTCTTGATGAAGCTGAAAATCCCTGAGACGGCTCGCCGGCGCTCCTTGCCGGGCTTGCTGGCCTCAGCTCTCGCCGCCACGGTCGCCGCCGCGATGGTCGTCCTGTCGCCCGCCCAGGCAGTCGCCATCGCCACACCGGTACCGCTGGCCACGGCGGCGAGTTTCTCCGTCCTGGCGGGCGCGGGAGTCACCAACACCGGCCCCACGGTGATCAGTCACGACCTCGGGACGTACCCGAACCCCGCGATCACCGGTTTCCCGCCCGGCGAGGTGCTCGGCGCCGTGCACGCCGCCGACGCCGTGGCGGCCCAGGCCAAGTCCGACCTGGTCACCGCGTACAACAACGCGGCGGGTCAGGCCACGGACTTCGCACTCGCAGCGGGCATCGGGAACGGCACGACGCTGCTTCCGGGCGTCTACACCGCCACCTCGGGTGTCGGCATCACCGGCGATCTGATCCTGGACGCCGGAGGAAACCCGAACTCCGTGTGGGTGTTCCAGATTCCGGAGGCCCTGACGACGGCCTCCTCCAGCCGCGTGCTTCTGACCAACGGCGCCTCGGCGTGCAACGTCTACTGGCAGATCGGGAGTTCGGCCACCCTCGGCACGAACTCCACCTTCGTGGGCACCATCATGGCCCTGACGGACATCCACGTGACCACGGGGACCAACATCGAGGGCCGGGCGCTGGCCCGCAACGGCGCCGTGACGCTCGACACCAACCGGATCTTCCTCAACGCCTGCTCGACCGGGACGACCGGGGGCACGACCACCGGCACCACCAGCGGTACGACGACCGGCACCACGACCGGCACCACGACCGGCACCACGACCGGCACCACGACCGGTTCGACGACCGGCAGCACCGCCGGTGCGATCGGCGGAGGCCTGGTCAGCGGTGGTCTGGTCAGCGGTGGCCTCCTGGGCGGGCCGATCGTCAACGTGACGGGCGGCGGCACCTCCGGGAACACCGCGGGCAACACCGCCGGCAACAACGTCACCAAGGGGAACACCTCGGGGAACACCGCGGGCAACACGGCCGGGAACACCGCCGGCCAGCACGGCGGCGGCAGGCCCGGCGAACACCACGGCAAGCCCGGCGAACACGGCGGACCGGACGTCGGTGGTGGGTACGACCACCACCGCAAACCGGGCGAGGACCACCAGGGCGCGCCGGGCAAGCCGGACCACGGCCATGGCGATCGACCCGGCGACGACAACGGCCACGACTACGGCAACTACGGCAACTACGGCTACGGCAACGCACCCAAGTCCGACGGTCAGGAAGACCACGAGAGCTAGTCGGCGGATCGCGGATCCGTACCGCGGATGACGGCGTGCGGCGGGACCTCTCGACCCCGCCGCACGCCGCCGCTGCCGCTGCCGGTGGACGAACAGCCTGTGACGCCGGGCGGCGGAACACGAGAAAGCAAGGTGGGCGGTGTCGAGCGGAACTGACGCGGCACGCGTGAAGGAACACCGACGGACCGATGGCGGCTCGCCGCCGGGGGAACGGAGAACGGACGCCGGTCCGCCCGGCGAGCGGGTCCGGGGTGCCAGGGCCCTGAGAGCGGGCCTGCGCGGTGCCGTCCTCGTGTGCCTGGTGACGACCCTGGTGCATCTCGG
>NZ_KQ948553.1:323500-594894 GCF_001514125.1 Streptomyces longwoodensis
CCCAACCCCGTCTCACAGCGGTACAGCCGGCAGGTCGTCGCGTGGGTGTATCCCCTTTTCGAGCAGAACTGGCAGTTGTTCGCCCCCAACCCCGACTCCGTCAACCGCAGGGTGTGGGCCAGGACAGCGCACAGCGGGCCCGACGGCTCAGCGCGGGTCAGCCCCTGGATCGACCTGACCGCCCTGGACCGTGCCGCCGTCGCACACGACCCGTTTCCCAGCCACACGGCGCAGAACCTCCTGCGCCGTGCCTGGACCTCCTACGTCGACACACACGGCGCGGACGACAGGGCACACTCTCCCCGGGCCGTGATGATGCAGACGTACCTGAGCAACATCGCCGCGGACCGCGTCGCCGGTCGGCGCGCGGGCACGTTCGAGTTCATCCAGCTGCGGGTCGTCACCTCGCCCGTCGCCGCGCCTGGCGCGGCGGCCGGCCGGCGGCCCCCTACGCCGGTGGAGAACCGGCTCCTGCCCTGGTGGAAGGTGGCCCCCCGTGGGAAGTGAGAAGGTCCGTGCACTCCCGGTCGGCCCGGCCGTACCGGGCGGGTCCGATGACGGGGCACGGGCCCGCGTCCACCGTCTGCTCCTCGCACGGGCAGACAGTGCCTGGGACCTCCTCACCGGCCGTCCCGTGTCCCTGTACGCCACAGCGGTCCTGCGGATCGGGTACGGGCTGCTCTACCTGGCCTTCCTCCTCCGGGAGTTCCCCCACCGGGACGAGATCTGGGGTCCCGGCTCCCCGTGGACACCCTCACTGGCGGCGCAGCTCTTCGACCAGACGGGCTGGTGGAGCTTCCTGCTCCTGTCGGACAGCCGCACCTACTTCGAGCTCTGCTACGCGCTGGCCCTCCTGACGTCCGCCCTCTTCCTGCTGGGCTGGCGGACCCGGGCCACGTCCTTGCTGTTCGCGGGCGTGGTCGTCTCCTTCCACGCCCGGGCGATCTTCATGACGGACGGCGGCGACAATCTCCTGCTGCTGATGGCCCTCTACCTCACGCTCACCGCGTGCGGTCGGCGCTGGTCACTGGACGCACGCCGCGCGCGGATCAAGGCGGCGCGCACGGACGTCGCCCGCACGCGCCACGTCGTCGCTCCGGACCTGCGTGTGGCCCGCCGGACGCTGGTCACCGTGGTGCACAACTGCGGCGTCCTCGTGATCGCGGCACAGGTCTGCTTCCTGTACGGATCGGCCGGTCTGTACAAGGTCCAGGGCTCGTTCTGGGACGACGGCACCGCCCTGCACTACGTGCTGAACCTAGAGCTCTTCCAGCCGTGGCCCGCGCTCTCCCACGCCATGGACCGGTGTCCGCTGGCGATGGCGGTCGCCGGCTACCTGACCGTCCTCACCCAGGTCGCCTTCCCGTTCGTGCTCTTCGGCCGGCTCAAGTACCCGGTTCTGACCGTGCTGCTGGGCATGCACGTCGCCATCGCCGTGGTGCTCGGACTGCCGCTCTTCTCGGGCACGATGATCGTCGCCGACGCTGTGTTCCTTCCCGACCGCTTCTACGCGTTCCTGCCCCACCTCCTGCGGCGCGGTACACGTCGGTGCGACGGGCCGGGGCCGGAGCGGGGAACAGGGCTCGGATCCGTCCCCCAGCAGGGCGGCCGCCCGGACGCCCGGGAGGAGTACGGGCCGGTGTCACGCCCGGCGAACGGTCACGCCGGTCCGCCGCCGTCCGGCTCGACGACGGCGCCGTAGAAGCCGCGCGGACGCGTGATCGGGGAACGGCCACCCCCGCTCGTGCACCGCCCCTCGCCACACGGTCCCTCCGCGTTGCGACCACACGGCCCCTCCGCGTTGCGACGGAACGCGGAGTAGTGTGGTCAGTACCGAGGGCATCTCGCACACCGGCTTCCACGCCGGGTCGTTCCCGGCGAACGAAGAAACCCGGGCCGCTGCACAAGCGGCCCGGAGACGGGTCCGCATCATGTCGGCGACCTTGCTCCCCACCCTGCCGCTCGCCGAGCCCGCCGCAGCCCCGGCCGCGCGCCTCGCCCTGAAGGCCGACGGCCCCCGGGGACTCCTGGACGGAGCCTGGTGGCCCAGGTCCCGAGACCTGCTGCACGAACTCCCGGCGCTCATGGACGTACTGGATCCCCTCTGGGGCCGCATCACCCGGATCGCCGTCAACCCCGAGCACTGGCCTGTCATCCCGCGCAAGATCCCCGTGGCCGGGCACATCGTCAAGGCCGGCTGGTTCACCCCGGAACTCGACCCCCACAAGTTGCTGCTGCTCTCCTACGGCACCGGCCGCTGGGACCTCCTCGTCATTCCGCCCGGGACCGGGGCGGCGTCGGCGGCCCGGCTGATGGCAGCCGCGTCCGGGCACGACGGGCCGCCGCTGACCGCGAGCGCGCTCATCGCCGCGGACGATGCCCTCGACGACGTCCCGGGCGACGACCGGCCAGGGCGCCCGGACGAGGTATGGGAGTACGAGGGCGGCGCCCCGGCGGTACCCGCGGCCGTTCCCGGGCAGACCGGTCCGCCAGGGCCGGCCAGCCGGCTGATCGTCGGTATGTGAGGTGGCCGCCATGACCGCCTTCCTGACGATCGTCGCCTTCCTGGTCCTCGTCGCGGTGGCGGCGTACGTGATCCACCGGCTCGGGCTCCAGCACGCCGACAGGATCGCGGCGTACCGGTACAGCACCCCCCGGCCCGGTCGCCGTGGTCGTGTCGCGCCCCAGCCGCACCCCGCGCCCTGGGCCGGCGTCCGGACGTCCGACAGGCGACCCGGCAGCCCCGCCCCGGCACCCACCCGGCCCGCGGCGACGCGATCCCAGGACGTGGATACAGGCTCCGGAGCACCCGAGGATCCGAGCGACTGAACCGAGGCGTCATGACTCTTCCGCGGCTGAACATCTACCGCCACGACCGGGGGGCGCGGGCCCTGGTCACCCTGGCCGGTGTGATCGACCCCGCCACCGCGGCCCAGGTGCGCGCCGCTCTGGAGCAGTGTCTGCGGGACGGCATCACCCTCATCGACGTCGATCTGACCACCGTCGAGCGCTGTGACGACAGCGGCTTGCGCGTCTTCCTCGACGTGTCCGAGCATGCCGCCGAGTCCAAGGCGTTCCTCCTGCTGCACCACCCCTCCCCGCAGACCGAACAACTGCTCATGGACACGGGCTGCGACGGTCTGCTTCATCCGACGAGGCCGGGAGGGGCGCGCCCTCAGCGGGCTTGACGGCGGCAGAAGCACCAGGCAACGGGCGACCGGACGGACGGCCACGGGGGGCGTGGGGGTGGGGCCGAAGATGTTATCCGACGACCGGGTGAGAATCAGCTGCAACCACGGTAGCTGCCCAGGCGCTAGCGTCATCCCGCAAAAGCGCCAGATCCGGGAGCAGGATGCAATCTATAGCACTGTCTTCCCGGAACGCGTCAGTACCAGGCACGTCCTCTTTGTGTACGCCTTCTGCGCGCGCTCTTGAGCAGAGTAAGACGGGCCTTAGTTCTCGATCTGGGGCACCACAAACAGTCCGAGTGCGTCCAAGCGTCGCAACCGGCACGCCCGGATTCTGGCGAACGCCCTGGATGCAGCCGCAGGATCCGAGTGGAATGCCGATACCGACTTCGACGTCCGGCTCCAAGACCTCCCGCTCACCCATCGTCGCCCGGACGTCGTCGTGGTACCGCGCAGACACGATCGACCTGACCCCTACTCGGCCTGAGCACGTACTCCTGGTCGCGGAGGTGGTCTTGCCCGGCTCGGAGACCACCGACCGGATCGTGAAGGTGGATCAGTACGCCAAGGCAGGCATCGGCTTCTACTGGCGGATCGAGCAGGCGGCGACAGGCGTGCCTCTCGTGTGCACCTACGTGCTCGACCCCGCGACGCTGACCTACCGGGACGGAGACGTCTTCACCGGCGTCCTCAAGGCAGCGGCCCCCTTCCAGGTGGAGATCGACCTCGGCCAGATCTGACCCACGCGCCGCCGCGGGCCCTACGTTTTGTGGGTGACCCAGAGGGCTTCTGCAGGCCAGTGGTGGGCCCAGTCCGGTGGGTCTGTCTCGTTGTAGCCGTTCCGGGTGCCGGGATCGGGGCGGGGCTCGATGAGGTCGTCGATGATCAGGTCCGCGGCGCGCAGGACCCTGATCCAGTCGCCGTAGGTGAGTTGGTAGCTGGTCGCGTCGTCGCCCTCGGCGATGGTGTGCAGGCCGAAGTAGTCCTGGTGCAGCGTCGTGGTCACGCGGGCGGTGGCTTCGTCGTAGCAGGTCTCGAACCACGGGCTGGCGACGTTGAACACCAGGCGTCCGCCTCGGCGCAGGACGCGGGCGGCCTGGGGGACGGCCCGGTGCGGGGGTGCCCAGCTGAGGCCGCCGAAGTCGCAGAAGACGAGGTCGAAGCTGTCATCGGCGAAAGGGAGGTGCTCGGCGGCGCCTTGCACCAAGGGGTAGCAGGGCGTTCCCATCGACGCCTTTGCTGCTGCGAGTTGGGCTTCGGAGAGGTCCAGGCCGACCACGTCGGCGCCCTCGGCCGCCAGCGCCCTGGACCACTGGCCGGCGCCGCAGCCCAGTTCCAGGACGCGCTTGCCGGTGACGTCGCCCAGGGCCTGCACGTGCGCGTCGGGGATGGAGTACATGCCCCACAGCCGGGGCGTGGCGCCGATCTGTGGGTCGTGCTCGCGCTGGTAGGCGCTGCTGATCCGGTTCCAGAGGCGCCGGTTGGCGGGGATGCTGTCCACGCGGCCACCATAGTTGGGGCCCTCGCCTCGGTCGGGTTGTCTGTCAGTGGTCCTCGTTAGGGTGCCGGTCATGAGTCTGACAGCAGTGATGATCACGGTGGATTGCGCGGAGCCGCAGGAGTTGGCCCAGTGGTGGGCCGTCGCGTTGGGGGGCGAGGTCGCGCAGGATCACGGGGACTTCGTCATCGTCAGGGCGCAGCCCGTGGCGATGGGGTTCCAGCGGGTGGGTGAGGAGCGGCGGGGCAAGAACCGCGTGCACGTCGACTTCGCCGCCCCGGAGGGCACCGGCATGGCCGGCGAGGTGGAGCGGCTGGTCGGGCTGGGGGCGAGCGTCGTCGGTGAGCACAGTGTGCCGGGGCTGGCCTGGACCGTGCTGCGGGATCCGGCCGGCAACGAGTTCTGTGTGCACTGATCCCGCTGCCGGCTGGGCGGGGGTCAGGAGACGTCTGCGCGGTAGGAATCGCCGAGGAAGCCGTCGGTGTAGGTGACGTACTTCGGTGCGAAGGTGTTCTTGCCCGTGACGGTGCCGGAGATGTTCTCGCCCGGGGCCAGTTCGACCGTGGCGATCTGCTTCTCATCCACGGCCAGCTCGGTCGTGTGCTTGGTGCCGTTGCTGTCCGTGACCGTGAAGTAGAGCGGGTTCACGTCGAGGGGCTTGTCGCCGTTGTTGGTGATCGTGACGAGGACGCTGGTGTAGTCGCCGTCAGTGGCCAGGATGCTCTTCGAGAAGGCCGTCGTGCGCGCCTTCAGCGTCACCGCCTGCTTCGACTTGGCGTCCTGCTCCGGCAGGTCGTCCGCTGTCCTGCCGGTGTCCGGCACGGTCGGCGGGGCGCTGCTCTTCGTCGTGTCGTCCTTGTCGCCGTCTCCGCCCACGGCCAGTCCGATCACGCCGATCAGCACGACCAGTCCGATCACGCCCGCGCAGCCGAGGCCGACGATCTTGCCGACACTGGTCTTCTTCGGCGGCTGGGGAGGGGGGCCGTAGCCTTCCGGCGGCCAGGTGGGCTGGTTCGGGTCGTGCGGGTGATGTGGGTGCTGGTTGTTCATGTGCTGTCCCCCGGGGGGTCGGTGGAGGCTTGCACGTGTACGACCCGTGTGGGCGGGGCGGCAGTTGCGGCACGGGTGCGCTTTCACCCGATCGGGGTGCCTCGGGCGGGTGCGCGGGCACCCCGATCGACGTGCGCTGGGTCGTGGCTACTTGAGGTAGACCAAGCCGTCCGTGGTGATCGTCGGGCGGCCGGCCGTCGCCACCACCACGATCTTGACCGTGTGCTTCGCGGTCGTCGGCCAGGTCTTCGTCCAGATGGCCTGGCGGTAGAGCGTGGTGGCCGACTTCAGGTCGACCGTGGAGACCTTCACGCCGTCCACGTAGACGTACGCCTGGCCCGAGGTCGTGGCGCGGGAGACCACCCAGGAGGCCGAGCGGCCCGTGAAGGTCCAGGTCAGGGCGGCGTTCTTGGCGGAGCTGGAGTACGACTTGCCGCCCAGGTAGCTCGTGGAGGAGCGCGTCGTCCACGTGCCCGTCCTCACCGCCGACGTCTCCTGGAGGACCACCGGGGTGTAGGAGGGCGAGGAGGTGGCGTAGTTGCCGGCGTAGTCGTAGGCGCGCATCGACCAGACCGACGCCGTACCGGGCTTGGCCGTGCTGCCGGCGCTGGTGACCGTCGGGCCGAAGGTGGCCGTCGTCGGGGTCAGCAGCTTCACCGAGTGGAGCGCGGCGTTGTCGGCGGCCTTCCAGGACAGGGTGACCGGGACGGACGTCGTGCTGACCGTGCCGGTGCGCAGCGCGAGCGTCGGCGGGGTGGGGAAGGTGGGTGCGGTGGTCTCCGCGACCACCTTCAGCGCCGCCGTCGTCGTCGCCCGGCCCGACACGTGCACGGCGCGTACGGCCACGGAGTGCGTGCCGAGCGGCAGGGTGGCCGAGGCGGACGTGGCCGTACCGGCCGCCGTCGCCGTGACCCTGCCGTCGACCAGCAGCTCGAAGCGGGAGATCAGCGTGCCCGGCGTGGTCGTCGTCCAGCCGACCTTGACGGCGCCCTTGGTGTAGTACGTCGTCCCGGACAGGGTCGCGCTGCCGACCGAGGTGACCTTCAGGCCCTGCGCCGGGCCCGCCGCCCAACTGCGGATCTTCGGCAGCTGGTTGTAGAGGAGGTCGCCGGGACACAGGGTGTTGAAGCCGTCGCGGTGGCCGGAGATCCGCTGGAACGTGTACTTCGTGCCGGTGGTGAAGCTGGTCCCGGCGAGGTTCTTCTGCGTCGCGCCGGCGACGAGCTGGGTCGTGCCGGCCGGGTCGGCGCCGTACTGGCCGAGCTTCCAGGCCGCGAGGCGGGCGATGGAGGTGAGCGCGGCGTCGGTCGCGGAGGTCTGGGTGTAGTCGCCGATGACGGCGACGGCGGCCGCCTCACGGTTCCAGCCGTAGGTGTGGGCGCCAAGGACCGGCAGGTCGACGCCGCCCTTGCGGCCCTCGAAGAGGGTGCCGCACTTGTCGACGAGGAAGTTGTAGCCGAGGTCCTTCCAGCCGCTGACCTGCACGTGGTACGCGTAGATGCTGCGCACGATCGCCGGGGACTGGTCGCAGGTGTAGTCGTTGGTGCCGTCCGTGTGGTGGACGAACAGGGCCTTGACGTCGGTGTTGTACTCCGGTGCCTCGGGGCTGATCGACTCGTCGGCGCCCCAGTCCGCGCGCGGGACGATCTGCGGCCTCGGGGCGGTGGACGGCGGTGCGGTGGGGACCGTGGCGGTCGGGGTGGGGGTGGTGGTCGCGGGCGGGGGCGTGGTGGCGGAGGAGCTGGTGCTCCCCTCCGGTGAGGTGTCCGCCGGGCTCGGGGACGTCGTGGCCGTCGCCTGGTTGTCCGTCGGGGAGGGGGACGTGGTGGCGTCGGGGTCGGTGGACGCGTCCGCGGAGGGGTCCGGGGTCGTCGAGGTCGACGGGTCGGTGCCGTCGAGGGCGAAGGCGGCGGGCTCGGTGCCGTCGCCGTTGCCCTTGCCGTTGCCGTCCGGCTCGGTCTCGGCGTCGGTCACCACACCCGGGTCGACCAGGTTGACCTCGATACCCCTGGGGAGGGGGGTGGTGGTGCCGTTCTTGCGCACCACCTGCACCTGGACGCCGTCGGACGGACCGACCCAGACCGGCTCGGACGCGCCGCGCACCCTCGGGCCCGGCTTGTCCAGCGGGTCCACGTCCAGGTCGAGGTCGTGCCAGGCGGTCCAGTCGCCGGTCTCCACGCTGCGGGTGCGGACCTGTGCGGTGCCGTGCAGGCGCTTGCCCGCGCCGGCCCAGGTGACGCCGAGCAGGGAAAACTGCCGGGTGTCCGTGCGGCTCAGCTCGCGGCGGTCGCCGCCGGTGCCCTGGAGGGCCAGGTCGTACACCTTCACGGGCCGCTTCGGCCGCGCGCCGTCGCCCCCACCGGGGCCGTCGCCGGAGGGGCTGGCGACGGCGTACGTCACCACTCCCCCGCCGCCCAGCACCACCGCCCCCAGCGTCAGCCAGGCCCGCCTCTTCAGGCTCAGCGGTCTGTACGCGTGCGTTCCACGACGACCCACGTCGTTCCCCCCAGTCATGGCCGAGACGGCCACAGCGAATGGCAGCAAGGGGCACACCCGACAGATAGATGGCCCATACATCGCAGCGGGCGGGCAGCAGGGAATGTCACTGGCGATGATCAAAAGTGACGTGGATCACTTGCTGCGTGCGGGCGCCCCGTACCGCTCTTCCGACGGTCGCTTCCTCGCCCACGGCACTCAGGACGGTTCACAGGGCCAGGGATCGTTTCTGCACGTCAGCGGGCACATGAGGTGATCACCTGTGGTGATGAAAGGCGCCCGGAGGGGACAACCGGGGTCGGCCGGAGGCGGTTCTCCCGGTACTCGTACTCAGCCCGGGAACACCGGAGGGGATCCCCTTGGTCAGGCCTCGCCTCGCACGACTCGTCACCTCATTCGTCGCCACGGGGGCCCTCGTGTTCTCCGCAGCGACGGCCGCCCACGCCACCGCGATCGGATCGACTCCCGTGCGCACCTTCGAGTACAGCGTGGGTGGCATGACGATGAAGGTGCCCACCGGGTGCATGTTCACCCACGCCATCCGGGGCTCGGGCAAACGGATCACGTACCAGAACGCCGGCGTGGACTGTGCCTTCGTCGCGGCCCTCAGTTCCGGCTTCTGCAACTGGCGCATCGACTTCACCTATGCCGACACGAACAACCGGACATACCGCACCTCACGTGGCAGGACGCACAGCGAGTGCAAGATCGACCCGATGCGGAACAACTCCCCGCAGCGACTCCCTCGTTACGGCAAGGCGTGTGCGCACCTCGTCGTGAACGGGGTGCGACGGGTCAGTCAGTGTCATCACATCACGAAGTGAGCCGTTCATGATCGAGCAGCAGGAGCAGGAGCATTCCCAGCGGGTGGAGGAGCGGCGCCGGCGGTGGGGGGCTGTGGGGCTCGTCGGGGGGTTCGTCGTCGGCATTCTCTTCTTCGGGTTCTTTCCCGGGTTGCCCCATGTCATCGACTGGGGGGCCATTCTCGTGTCGCTGGGGGTGGGGGTGCTCGTTCGGTGGGGGGTGCGGTGGTGGGTCGGGCGGTGAGGGGGGTCAGGGGCGGCGGGGCAGGGTCAGGGCTGCTGTTACAGCCAGGGACGTGAGGGACAGGAGGGTCATTGCTGTGGGTGGGGACGTGAGTTGGGCTGTTGCTCCTGCTGCCGTGGCGCTGAGGCCCTGGCAGGTGAGCATGCCTGCTGAGTGCAGGCCCAGGGCGTGGCCGCCGAGTTCGGGTGGGGTGAGGCTCATCAGGCGTTCCTGCTGGACCAGGCTCGCGCCGAAGCCGACCGAGGCGAGCGCCGCGCAGAGGGCGGCCACGGGCAGGGGCGGGTGCAGGGCGAAGAGGGTGTACGGGGTCGCGAGGAGCAGGAGGAGAGGGGTGGCCAGGCGGCGGCGGGTGGTGGGGGGCAGGAGGCGGCCCACGGTGAGGTCGCCGGCCAGCATGCCGAGGGCCGCGCAGGCGAACAGCGTGCCCGCGGCGCCGGGTTCGTACGACACGAAGAGGGATTCGCAGCCGACGACCAGGCCGTTGGGCAGCCACAGGCCGAGGTAGGTGAGGCGGCGCGGGCGGGACGACCACAGGACGCGGTTGGTGCGCCAGGTCTCCGCCGGGGTCGGGCGGCCCCGGGTGCGTGCCGGGCGCGGGGTGAGGCCCAGGCGGGTCACCGCGGCGGCGACGGCGTGCAGGGCCGCGCCGAGGAGCAGGGTCGGGCGGGGGGCGAGGGTGGTGAGGAGGGCGCCGCCGGTGGCGTACCCGGCGACCTGGGTGAGGCCGGACATCATGTTGAAGACCGAACGGGCGGGGAGGTAAGCGTCGTTGGGAGTGAGCTCGTGCAGCAGGCCCCAGCGGACGCCGCCGCCCAGCGCCGCGACGAGGCCCTGGACCAGGACGACGAGGAAGAGGGACCATAGAGGGAGGCCCGGGGCCGCGAGGAACGCCGTGCCGAGGGCGAAGGTCGCCGAGATGCCGGTCAGCGTGGCCCGCGGCGACAGGCGGTCGGCGCCGGACAGGAGGACCGTGGCGCCGAGCACCTGGGCGAGGGACGGGCCGAACATGCTCAGCGCCGACAGCAGCGGGGAGTCGGTGGCCTCGTAGACGAGCGTGCCGAGGGCCAGGCCGGTGAGGGTCTGGGCGGCGGTGTGGGCCGCGGAGGAGAGGAAGAGCGGGGTGAACTCCGGGGTGCGGAAGAGGTCGGTGTAGCGGGGGCGGTGGGTGGGGTCGGGGCCCGGGGAGTCTGCGGGGTTCGGGGTGCGGGGAGCGCCGGGGGTGGATTTCTGCGTGGACATGGTCGGAGTGTGGGAGCGGGGTGTGCGGGGTCGTTAACGTTTCGCGTGGGGGCGAAAGGTCGGGGCTCGGGCGGAGGGGGCTCTCGTGGGGTGGTGGCAGGTCGACGCGGACACCGTGGCGCGCAGCCGGTTCGTGGTGTCGTCGTACGCGGAGGTCTTCGCGAGCCTGAAGCTGCTGCACTCCGGGGCGGGGGCGCATCCCGGGGAGGTGGGGTGGCTGCGTGCGCACCGGCCGGACTACCGGGCGCTGCTCGCGGCGGACCCGGTGGCCCGGGAGCTGGTGCGGGTGGGGCTCGGGCGGGAGTGGATCGCGGACTTCCTGACGCCCACGCCCCGGGACGGGGAGGGGTGGGAGGAGGCGCTGGTACGGGTGCGGGGGGTGTCCGGGGAGGCGGCCCGGGCCCATCTGCGGACGGCTGCGGGGGGCGGGGAGCTGCCGGGGCTCCTCGCGCGTGACGATCTCGGCGAGCGGGCCGCGCGGGTGCTGGAGTGGGTGTGGGAGGAGACCGTACGGCCGTACTGGGGGCGGCGCCGGCGGGTGCTGGAGGCCGACGTGGCCGCGCGGACGGCGCAGGTGAGCGAGGGCGGGTGGGCGGCGGTGCTGGATTCGCTGCGGCCGGGGACGCGGTGGCTGGGGGAAAGTCGCTTCCAGGTGAACCTGCACGAGTACCCGCCTCGGGACGTCTCCGGGGCCGAGCTGGTGTTCGTGCCGGTGACCCCCCGGGCGGGGTGGGTGTCCTGGGAGGAGCGGGAGCGGTCGGGCGGGGGTGAGCGGGGGCGGTTCGCCGTGGTGTATCCGTGCGTCGGGGTGCTGGCCGGGGTGGAGCAGGGCGGGGCCGGGGCCGCCGGGGCCGCGCTGGAGGCGCTGATGGGGGCGGGGCGGGCCCGGGTGCTGGTGCTGCTCGGGGTTCCGCTGACGACGACGCAGCTGGTGGCGGTGACCGGGATGGCGCTCGGGTCGGTGGGGCGGCACCTGCGGGTGCTGCTGGACGCGGGGCTGGTGGAGCGGCGGCGGGTGGGGCGGGCGGTGCGGTATTCGCGGACGGGGGTGGGGGATGCGGTGGTGGGGGCGGGGGGTAGGTGAACCGCCGCCCTGGTTGCCCGGGGGTGGGTGCGGGGTGGGCGGCGTTGGGGTTGCCCGGGGGTGGGTCGCGCGGCCCGGCGCTGACGAGGTGCCGCCGCGCCCACCCGTGCCGCCCTGCGGCACGACTGCCCGCGGTGTGCGGGAGGGGCAGCAGCGCAGCCGCCAGGACGCGCGTGCCGCCGGTGCGGGCCGCGCGCGTGGACGGCGGCCGGGGTCGGGGCGGGGGCGGCCGGTGGTCGGGGCCTCGGGCTAGCATCCGCGCATGACTACTGATGCTTCCTCCTCGCCCCTCGACGTGCGGATCGGTGCCCTGAAGGGCGGGGACGCCGAGCTGTCGCAGTACGACGGGAAGGTCGTCCTCGTCGTGAACGTCGCGTCCAAGTGCGGGCTCACCCCGCAGTACACGGCGCTGGAGCGGATCCACGAGCAGTACGCGGACCGTGGCTTCACCGTGCTCGGGGTGCCGTGCAACCAGTTCCTCGGGCAGGAGCCCGGCTCCGCGGAGGAGATCGCCGAGTTCTGCTCGGCCACGTACGGCGTGACCTTCCCGCTGACCGAGAAGGTCGACGTCAACGGCGAGGACCGGCACCCGCTCTACGCCCGCCTCGTCGACGTCGCCGACGCCGAGGGGCACACCGGTGACATCCGCTGGAACTTCGAGAAGTTCCTCATCGGCCGGGACGGCCGGGTCGTCGCGCGCTTCTCCCCGCAGACCGAGCCCGACGCCCCCGAGGTCCTCGCCGCCATCGAGGCGCAGCTCGGCTGAACCGGGTCCGGACACAAGCCGAGCCCTCTCGGCAAGGACGGCGAACTGGTCGAGAGGGCTCCGGTGGTGCTTGTGCAGTTGTGCGGGCAGGGGTGCCTGCTACGCCTTGACCGAGGCCACGAACTTGTTCCACGCGGCGGCCGGGAAGCCGAGGGTGGGGCCCTCGGTGACCTTGGAGTCACGGACGGCCATGGCCCCGACGACCGGCGACTTGATCTCGACGCAGGCGCCGTTGCCGGTGGAGTACGAGGACTTGGTCCACGTGTCCGTGCTGCCCTGACGAATTGCCATTTCTGCTCCGTATTGCCTGTGAGGGGAGTTGCTCGGATCGCGCCAACCCTGTTGCTTCGGTGGCGTGATCGACGCTACTCGCCCGCTCTCCCGGACGGAGCAGTGATTCACTCGACTGGATGGCATATTCCAGTGGAGCCTTCCGCCGCGGACTAGGGAGGGTGTACGGTTCGCCGCCCCATGTGATCCGCGCGGTACGGCCTAGCGCGCGTACTGCTTCGCCGCGTCCGCGATGAACTGCCGGGACTGCTCCACGTTCAGCGCCTGGGCCCGCAGGTGCTCGTACATCACGCTGTACTTCTGCACGTCGTTCGGCTTCTCCAGGTACAGGTCGCTGGTGACGCCCTCGATGTAGACGACGCTGGAGTCGGCCGCGTCCGGGAACTCCAGGATCGCGTACTGGCCGTTGAGGCCCGGGTGGGCGCCCATCTCGAACGGGATCACCTGCACGGTGACGTGCGGCAGTTGCGACTGCTCGACCAGGAACTCCAGCTGCTCGCGCATCAGTTCCTTGTTGCCGACCACCCGGCGCAGCGCCGCCTCGTCGAGGACCGTCCACAGGCGCAGCGGGTTGTCGGGGCTGGAGATGCGTTCCTGCCGGCGCATGCGCACCTGGACCCGCTTCTCCACCTCGGCCTGCGCGGTCTCCGGCAGGGCGCCCGCGATGAGCGCCTCCGCGTACTGCCGGGTCTGCAGGAGGCCGGGGACGACCTGGGGGTCGTAGACCCGCAGGCTCGCCGCGTCGGTCTCCAGGCCGATGTAGACGCTGTAGGGGACGTCGCCGAAGGCGTGCCACCAGCCCTGCTGGCGCGAGTCCTTGGCCATCTGCATCAGCGAGTCGACGATGCGCTGGTCCTCGACCTCGTACACCCCGCACAGGTCACGCACGTCGCGCTGGCTGATGCTGCGCCGGCCGTTCTCCAGGCGGCTGATCTTCGACTGCGACACCAGGAGGCGCTCGGCGACCTCCTCGGCCGTCATGCCCTTGAGTTCGCGGAGCCGGCGCAGCTCCTGGCCCAACCGGCGCCGCCGGACGGTGGGGTTGACACTGGACGCCACGGGACGTGCACCTCCGCTGTGTACCTGACGTGACACTTTGCGTATCTGCTGTTGAGCAGACTGCCACCAAGGTCCTCACCAGCGCTGGAAAATGGTGGATATGCGGTCGGTACGCGCCAGTTCGGGTGGAGAAACCCTTCTTCCCCCACCCCGCGGCTGCCCGGACATGCCTCCGCGCGGGACGCCGTTGCCGTTCGCGGTGCGAACGGTTCCGACGCCCCGCGCGGACGCGGCGGCTCCCGAACGGGTCCTCAGGTGTCGTGACGGCGGCTGCGACCACGGCTGCGACCGTGACGGCAGCCGCGGCTGCGGCTCAGTGCGCCACGACGCGTGCCATCGAGCCACGGTGCGGTTGCGTCGGGACGCCCCGCGCCGGTTCCGGCACCGCCCTGCCTCCGGCACCGGCGGGCTGCCGGCCGGCGGGTGCCGGTGGGGCGCCCCGGCGCGGCTGCGCCACGGCGCCGTTCTGGACGTCCATCACGGCGTGCGCCACGAGTCCGCCCATCGGGTCGTGCCGGATCAGGTCCCGCAGCCGGGAGCGGGACGAGCGTCCCTCGTTGCCCGGATACAGGTGCTTGCCGAGACCGACCGCGTGGGCCAGGGCGGCGAGCGCCGCCGTCCTCGGGTCCGGCGGCACGCCGGTGCGGATCGCCGAGTCCAGCCGGGCCCTGATCTCCCGGCTGATCGCGGTGTCCGTCGCCTGGTAGCGCGTCGTCGGCAACACCCCGCACATCTGGCCCTCGACGGCATGCACCATGCCGCACCGCTCCAGGTGCGAGAGGTAGACCTGACGGAGGCCCAGTCGTGGGCCCCCGATCCAGTGGACCGCCCGCACCGGAGCGCCGCGTCGTCGCAGCAACTCCAACGCGCAGTCCAAGGTCGGATCTCCTGTCGGCCGTGGCACGACCACGGCGATACGATCCCCGTCTGGGGCTATCCGTCCGGCCAGCGCCAGCTCCACTAGCTGTGCTCCGGCCAGACCGAGATCGAGCGACTGCGGCTGTGCAGTGGTACCCGTGGCCGGGTCCAGTGCCAGCAACAGAAGCTCCTCCGGAAGTGTTCTGCGGCTCCTGCCCATCCATGCCTCCCCGCGTGGATGAATGACAGGGTGACCCCTCTCACATTGGTCTGTCGAGGGTGCGTGACCTGTTTGTAAGGGAACCGGCAGGTATGTCGTTCTCGTCTACCGCTCGGGTCGGGCTCGCACACAGGACACTGGTACACGGTTCGGACAGCACGGTGGAGCGGTGGTCCGGCGGGCGGTACACCCTACGAAGCGGCCGCTGTGCGGGTCGTACGGGAACGTAATCGAGGAGGCATCGGTGGCGGGCGAGTCCCCCGACAGGTCGAAGCAGCGCGAGTCGTCGGCAGAACCGACGTCGGGGAGTGCGGGGCCGGTTCCCGAGGCGCGGGAAGCGCGGGAAGCGCGGGAAACGCGGGATCCGCGGATGGCCGTGGCACGGGAGTCCGCCGGGGCGCGCGGCGGCGTGGACACGGCCACGCGGGTGTTCTCGGTCCGGGAGGCGATCGAGGAGGCCGGGAGTACCGACGGTTCCGGGAAGTCCGAGAAGACCGAGAAGACCGGGAAGACCGAGAAGTCGGCGGACGCGGCCGATACGGCGGAACCGGTGGACACGGCGGAGGCCGCGGACACCGCTGAGTCGGCGGATGCCTCCGACGCCGAGGGCGCCTCGCGGGACGCCGAGGGCGGCTCCGGGCGCTCGGGCGGCGCCGGGGAGGACTCCGGGGTCGCCGAGGGCTCCGAGGGCGCGCAGGGCGCCTCCGAGGGCGCGCAGGGCCGTTCGGAGGACGGCGACGGCGACGCCGGGACGGACACCGAGGGTGCGGCCGACGCGGACACGGCCCCCGAGAGCGACGCGGCCGACCAGGACACCCCCGCCGAGGCCGGCTCCGGCCGGCGCGATCCCGCCGACGCGGAGGACGAGCGCGCCGAGGCGGACACGGCGGACGACACCGCCGACGCCCCCGTCGACCAGCCCACCGCGATCTTCAAGGCCCCGCGTCCCGAGCGCGCCGTCGACCAGCCGACCACCATGCTGAAGCTGGGCGACGCCTCCCCGGCCCCCAAGGGCACGACCGCCCCTGCGGACAAGGCCGACGCCGCGCCGGCCCCGGACGGCGACGAGCCCGCCGACGCCTCCCCGGCCGAGGACGCACCCGGCACCGGCAAGACGCCCGAGGGCAAGACCACCGAGCCGCAGCCCACCGACGCCGAGCCCGCCGCAGACGCCCCCGAGGACGCCGAGCCGAAGGACGCAGAGCCGAAGGACGCCGAGCCGAAGGACACGGCCTCCAAGGACGCCGAGCCCGAGCGCACCGAGCCCGAGGACGCCACCCCCGCGGACGCAGAGCCCAAGGACGCGGAGCCCGAGGACGCCGCCCCGAAGGGCTCCGCCCCCAAGGGCTCCACCCCCGAGCCCGACCCCGAGCGCACCAGCAAGTTCGTCGCGCTGAAGTCGCTCGACGACCCCGACGTGCGCAAGCCCAAGCCGGCCGAGTCGACGACCGTGCTGCGCAAGGTCACGCCCCCGGCGACCCCCGGGACCTCCAAGGCCCCCGCGAGCCCCGCGGCCTCCGCCTCCGCGACCGCCCCCGCCGAGGCGACCACCGCGCTGCCGACGGTGAAGCCCTCCGAGGCGACGGCGGTCGTGCCGCAGGTCGGTCCCGAGCGGACGCAGCAGCAGCCCGTGCCGCCGAAGCCGCCGCTGGACCTGCTGGCCGAGCTGACGAACACCCCGCCGCCCCCGCCGACGCCGCTGCGCACGCTGGCCCGGCGGATCAAGATCTGGACGCCGCTGGTCATCCTGCTGGTGATCGTCTTTGCGATCGTGCAGGCCGTGCGGCCGCTCCCGAAGCCCGAGCTGACCCTCACCGCCAAGGACTCCTTCACCTTCGAGGGCGGCAAGGTGCAGCTGCCCTGGCCGGGCGAGGGCCAGGGCTGGATGGACGTGGACGACGTCGGCACCGTGGACTCCTTCGGCAAGCAGACGCCCGTGCCGATCGGGTCCGTCGCCAAGTCGATGACGGCGTACATCGTCCTCAAGGACCACCCGCTGAAGTCCGGCGAGGAGGGACCGGCCATCCCGGTGGACGCGACCGCCGAGAAGGAGGGCGGGTACGACGCCGACGGCGAGTCGACGCTGAACACCGTCAAGGCGGGCGACAAGCTCACCCAGAAGCAGGCCCTGTCGGCGATCATGATCCCGTCGGCCAACAACATCGCCCGGCTGCTGGCCCGCTGGGACGCCGGTTCCGAGACCGCGTTCATCAAGAAGATGAACGACACCGCCAAGGAACTCGGGATGACCAACACCACCTACACCGACGCCTCGGGCCTGAAGGAGACCACCGTCTCCACCGCCGAGGACCAGGTGAAGCTGGGCAACGAGCTGGTGAAGATCAAGGCGCTGACGGACATCACCCGGCTGCCCGAGTGGACCGACCCGTCGGGGCAGAAGTGGCGCAACTACAACACCCTGGTGCCGTACAACCACGCGATCGGCCTGAAGACGGGCAGCACCACCAAGGCCGGCGGCAACCTGCTGTTCGCCGCGACCGAGGAGGTCGGCGGTGAGACGGTGACCCTGGTGGGCGCGATCCTCGGCCAGCACAAGGCGCCGATCATCGACACGGTGAACGCGGTCAGCAAGACCGCGATGCTGGCCGCCCAGGAGTCGATGACCGCGTCGAAGATCCTCAAGAAGGGTGACGTCGTCGGGTACGTCGACGACCTGATGGGGCACCACACGCCGGTCGTGGTGACCGAGGACGTCCCGGCCGTCGGCTGGGCGGGCCTCACGGTGAAGCTGTCCTTCGCCCCGGCCGACGACCTGCCGCACTCCGCGAAGGCGGGCACCCAGGTCGGCACGCTGACCGTCGGCGACGGCGACAGCGGCGCCGTGAAGGTGCCGGTGGCCCTGCAGCAGGAGCTCACCGAGCCCGGCTTCACGGACAAGCTGACCCGGATCGGCTAGCTGTACCGGCCGGCCGCCGGCCTGCCCCCGGCCGGTCCCCGCGCACCCCGTCGGGGCGCCCCCACCGAGGGGGCTGCCCCACGGGGTGCGTGCTAGCGTCACGAAACGGGACAGGCCGGCGTGCGGGCGCCGCCGAACGCACAGGTCGACAGAAGAAGAGACGGGACGGGGAGTGCCTTCAGGTGGCCACTGCGGAGCCGACACGCGCCGACGACACCGGTCCGGGCCCGGACGCCGGCCCGCGAATACGGGTGCCCGCGGACGCTCCCGCACCCGCTGAACCCGGACGGCCCGCCCCGGCCGCACCGCCCGGCGGGTCCGGCCGGTCCGGCTTCCGGGCCCGGCTGGACGCCCTCGCGGCCCTGCTCGGGCGCCACCCGGTGCTGTCGGTCACCGCGCTCTCCGGTGTGCTGCACCTCGTCTGGTTCTTCACGTTCGCGAACAGCGGCGGCGACCTCGCCGCGCAGGACGCGTGGGCCGAGTTCGTCGGCCGCCACCCGGACTCCGCGTACAACCTCGCCTGGTACGGCGGCATGCACCCGGTGTCGTACAGCGTGGTCTCGCCGTACCTGATGTCCGTCCTCGGGGTGCGGACCACGATGATGATCGCGGGGACGCTGTCGGCGGCCCTGCTGACGCTGGTCCTGCTGCGCTGCCGGCCGGTCAGGAACCCGGTGTGGCCGGCCGTGGCCGGGGTGTTCGCGTTCCTGTGCAACGCCGCGTCGGGCCGGGTGACGTTCGGGCTCGGCACGGTGTTCGCGCTGGGCGCGGTGGCCGTCGTCTTCTGCTGGCCGCACCGCTGGCGCTACAAGCGCTGGGCGAAGGCGCTGTGCGCGGCGCCGCTCGCCGCGCTCGCCACCATGGCGTCGCCGGTCGCGGGCCTGTTCGTGGGCCTGATCGCGGTGGCGCTGTTCCTGCAGAAGCGGCGGCCCGGCGCGTGGGCGCTGGGGCTGGCCCCGGCCGCGGTGGTCGCGGTGTCGGCGTGGCTGTTCCCGTTCTCCGGGACCCAGCCGATGTCGTTCGGCTCGGCGTCGCTGCCGTTCGTCTACGCGGTGATCGTGTTCCTGGTCGTGCCGCACGACTGGAAGACCGTGCGGATCACGGCGGCCGTGTACGGGCTCGCGGTGCTCGGGGTGTGGATCGTCAGCTCGCAGATCGGGTCGAACATCACGCGGCTGGCGATGCTGTTCGCGGGGGTGGTGCTGGTGTGCGCGCTGCCGTTCGCGGTGCCGCGCACCCGCAAGTGGTACGTGATCGTGGTGGCGATCGCCGGGTTCGTCACCTGGATCGGCTTCAAGTCGGTCGACGACGTGGTGCGCACGACGCCGGCCGCGTCGTGGGCGCGTGAGCTGGCCCCGCTGGTCAACCAGCTCCAGGGCGTCGGCGCCGAGAAGGGGCGGGTGGAGGTCGTCCCGGCCCGCTCGCACCGGGAGGCGTCCGCGCTCGCGCCGTACGTGAACCTGGCGCGCGGCTGGAACCGGCAGGCCGACATGGAGCGCAACCCGCTCTTCTACGACGACACCCTGAACTCCGCGAACTACCACGAGTGGCTCCAGCGGTGGGCCGTGCACTTCGTGGTGGTGCCGAAGGACAAGCCGGACGGGGACGGCGGTGAGCGGGAGCGGGAGCTGGTGCAGCGGGGGCTGCCCTACCTGACGCAGATCTGGGGCGACGCCAACTGGCAGCTGTTCCGGGTGACCGACCCGGCGCCGCTCGCCGAGCCGCACGCGGTGGTGCAGCGGGCCGAGCAGGGCGAGTGGACGATCGACGTGCAGCGGGCGGGGCGGGTGCTCATCCGCATCCCCTACTCGCCGTGGCTGAGCATCGTCGACGCGCAGGGCAAGAGCCTGAAGGCGCCGCAGGAGACGGAGGCGTCGAAGCACCGCGAGGAGGGCGAGCCCAAGTCGTTCTCCAACCTGAACGGGTGCCTGTACGAGACCGACGAGGACGCCCAGGGCGACAAGTGGACGGTGCTGCTCGCGCCGAAGTCCGGGACGTACCGGCTGGCGGCCCCGTACCAGCTGCCGCGCGGCACGCCGTGCCCGGACGAGCTGAAGGACGACGCCTCGCGGTAGGTCCTTCCCCGCCCCTCCCCAGCGGCGGACGCCCGTGCCCGGCTCGTTCATACTGATGAACCCAGGACAGCACTCCGAACATTTTTGCCTCCCCTTGACCTTCCGCTTACTTGTCGTGTTCACGCGCCCGCACCCACGATGAGCGCCGGGCTGAACCCTGGGAGGGCGCACATGAACGGTCTCGACTGGGCCGTGCTCATCGGCTATTTCGGCGTGATGGTCGCCATCGGCGTGTGGTCGCACAAGCGCGTCGACAACGTCAGCGACTTCTTCACCGCGGGCGGCAAGATGCCCTGGTGGCTGTCCGGCATCTCGCACCACATGTCGGGCTACAGCGCGGTGATGTTCACCGGCTACGCCGGCATCGCCTACACCTACGGGGTCACCTCGTTCATCACGTGGTCCTTCCCCATCGCGCTCGGCATCGCCATCGGCTCCAAGCTGTTCGCGCCGCGCATCAACCGGCTGCGCTCCCGGCTCCACGTGGCCTCCCCGCTGGAGTACCTGAAGAACCGGTACGACCTGCGGACCCAGCAGGCGCTGGCCTGGTCCGGCATGCTGCTGAAGATCGTGGACGTGGGCGCCAAGTGGGCCGCGATCGCCACCCTGTTGTCGGTGTTCACCGGGGTGTCGCTCAACCAGGGCATCCTCATCACCGGCTGCATCACGGCGGTCTACTGCACGATCGGCGGCCTGTGGGCGGACGCGCTGACCGAGCTCGGCCAGTTCGTCATCCAGCTCCTGGCCGGCGTCGCGATGTTCGTGGCCGTGGTGCTGAAGCTGGACGACAAGGGCATCGGCTTCCTGGAGGCGTGGGACCAGCCCGCGCTGCACGGCCACGACAAGCCGCTGGTGGGGCCGTACGGGACGGTGTTCCTGCTGGCGTTCCTGTTCATCAAGCTGTTCGAGTACAACGGCGGCATGCTCAACCAGGCCCAGCGGTACATGGCCACGGCCACCGCACACGAGGCCGAGCGCTCCGCGCGGCTGTCGGCGGCGCTGTGGCTCGTCTGGCCGGTGGTGCTGTTCTTCCCGATGTGGATGTCGCCGCTGCTGGTCGACGCGCAGAAGCCGGACGGCTCCGACTCCTACGGCCTGATGACCGAACAGCTCCTGCCGCACGGCCTGCTGGGCCTGGTGATCGTCGGGTTCTTCTCGCACACGATGGCCATGTGCTCCTCCGACGCCAACGCGATCGCGGCGGTCTTCACCCGGGACGTGGCGCCGGTGCTGTCGAAGCAGGCGCGGGCCTGGGGCGAGCGCAAGGGGCTGGTCGCGGCCCGGGTCACCACGGTGGTCTTCCTCGGCCTGTCGATGGCGGTGGCGACTCAGGTCAACTCGCCCACGTTCAAGGACATCATCACGGTCGTCATCAAGTGGGTGGCGGGGCTGATGGGCCCGATCGCGATCCCGATGATGCTGGGCCTGCTGCGCCCGTTCCGCCGCTCGGGCCCGACCGCGGCGCTGACCAGCTGGTCCCTGGGCCTGCTGGCGTTCTGGCTGGTGAACTACCCGATCAACTGGAACGTCGACGGCGGGGTCCCGCTGCAGTACCAGGTCTCCGTGCCGCTCGCGGTCTCGCTGGTGCTGTACGTCCTGGTCGGGTACCTGAAGCCGGAGGACACCCCGGAGCGGCTGGCGGTCATCGAGCGCATCAACGGCGGTGACGAGGGGACGGCGGCCGCGGTCCCCGAGCCCCGGGACGCCGTCCCGGCCCCCGTGAAGGACTGACGGCCGGGCGCCCGGCCCGCTACACGGCCCGCGGGTAGCGGGCCAGCCAGCCCGGGGACGCGCCGGCGGGGCCGTGCAGGGCCGGGCCCTGGGTCATCTCCATGGCGAAGTCGTCGGCCAGTTCCAGGATCGTCGGACGGCCCTCCAGCTCGGCCAGCCAGGCCGGCGGGAGGGCCGTCTCGCCGTGCAGGGCGCCGAGCAGTCCGCCGGTCAGCGCGCCGACCGCGGCGGAGGCGGCGCCGTGGCCGACCGCGAGGCGCAGTCCGTGCCGTACGTCCTCGGCGACCAGGGCGCAGTAGACGGCGGCGGCGAGCGCGCCGGGGGCGCGGCGCTCGGCGCCGGCCAGTTCCTCGACCCGGGCCGGGGTGGGCAGGCCCTGGCGGACGGTGCCGAGGGCGCGCTGGAGGGCGTCGGTCACCGGCTCGTGGCCGGGCCGGGCCGCCATCAGCGCGAGGGCGCGCTGCACGGCCCCGTCGAGGCTGTCGCCGCGCGCCAGGGCGTGGACGACCAGGGCGTACGCGCCCGCCGTGAGGCAGGCCGCCGGGTGGCCGTGGGTCTGCGCGGCGCACTCGACGGCGAGCTGGGCGACGAGCTGGGGCTCCCAGCCGACGAGCAGCCCGAAGGGAGCGGAGCGCGGGACCACCTCGGGGCCGGCGGCGGCGGGGTTCTTGGGCGCGTCGAGGGTGCCCATGGTGGTGTCACCGAGGCCCATGAGCAGGGCGCGGGTGGGCTCGCGGCGGGCGTACAGCCACTCCTCGCGGGCCAGCCAGCCGTCCTCCGCGCGCCGCTCGTCGGGGCCCCAGTCGCGCTGGGTGGCGGCCCAGCGCAGGTAGGCGCGGTGCAGGTCGGTCGGCGGGTGCCAGGCGCCGGTGTCGCGGCGGACCTGGGCCCGGATCAGGCCGTCGACGGTGAACAGGGTCAGCTGGGTGAGGTGGGTGATCGTGCCGCGCCGCCCGTGGGCGGGGAGCAGGTCGGCCACGCCGTCGGGGCCGTGTGCGGCCTGGATCTCCTCGGCCGACAGGGCGTCGACGGGGGCGCCGAGCGCGTCGCCGACGGCCGCGCCCAGCAGCGTGCCGCGCACCCGGCTGCGGAAGTCCTGCTGCTCGCTGCGGCCCCAGACGGGACCCGCTGTCGCACTCACCACGTCCTCCCGGGCCCCGTTCGCACGTACGACGGTTCGCCACTGTAATCGACCGTGAACGTGGAGTTGAGGTGCACCCGACATGGATCTGGCTCAATCCGCACGGGAGACGGACGTGTGGGCTGGGAATGACCTCCCCATGATCAAATCCAGCGCACCCGCCGCGCGCGGCGCACGCCCCCTGACCGTCACCGCCACCGCGCTCACGGCCACGGTCGCCCTCTACATGGCGCTGGTCGCCTTCGGGAACATCACCGACTTCGGCACCAACCAGCAGTTCGTGCGGCACGTCCTGGCCATGGACACCACCTTCGAGGACGACGACCTGATGTGGCGGGCGATCACCGGCAGGGCGCTCCAGGACACCGCCTACGTGCTGATCATCGCCTGGGAGACCGCCGCCGCGCTGGTGCTGCTGGCCGCCACCTGGCTGTGGGTCCGCCGCGACACCCCCCGCGCCCGCACCCTCTCCACGTACGGCCTGCTGATGGTGATGCTGCTGTTCGGGGCCGGGTTCATAGCCGTCGGCGGCGAGTGGTTCGCCATGTGGCAGTCCAAGGACTGGAACGGCCTGGACGCCGCGACCCGGGTGTTCACGCTGAGCGGCCTGGTGCTGCTCGTCGTGCAGCTGACGACCCGCGAGGAGCCGGCTACGGCACGACCCTGACGTTCGTCCCCGTCGCGCCGAAGGCCCACAGGGCGGTGCCGTCCGCCTTGTGCAGGCGGATGCCGCCCGTGGGGGTGCCGGAGGCGGGCGGCGGGGAGGAGCCGTCGACAGCGTTGGAGAAGGCGATGTTCACGCCGGACGACACCGTGAAGTAGACGATGTGCTCGATGTCGACGCCGTCGGAGCCGGTGGTGGCGTCCTTGCGCAGGGAGATCGTGTAGCTGCCGGGCTTGGGGTCGACCGTGCCGGGCCACACCGTGAAGGTGGACCGGGCCCGGTCGTCGGCGTCGACCAGCCAGACCCGGTCCTGGTCCAGCGAGTAGACGATGCGGCGGCCCGTGCCCGAGCCGTCCGGGACCTCCGCCGACGTGATGGCGCTCGGGGTCGGCTTCGGCTCGGGGGTGGCCGACGCCGAGGCGTGCGGGCGGGCGCCCGCCGCGGCCGACGGGTGCGTGCCCCCGTCGGCCTGTACCGCCAGGGCCACGACCGCGACGATCGCGCCGGTCGTCAGGCCGGTCACCCAGGCCCACGAGGGAAGCCGTCGGGCAGGCACGGGCACCCATCTCCTCAGTCTCCAGCCCCCGATGCCGGGGGTCGGATCATCGTACTCAGTCCAGGACCGGCAACAGGTCCGGCAGGTGGCCGTCGGACGCCTCGGCCGCCCGCACGCGCTCCTCGGGGACCTCCCCGTACACCGTCGTGCGGGGCCGGGCCGGGCGGCCCGCCGCCTCGGCGACCGCGATCAGGTCCTTGACCGACTTGTAGGAGCCGTAGGAGGAGCCCGCCATGCGCGAGATCGTCTCCTCCATGAGCGTGCCGCCCAGGTCGTTGGCGCCCGAGCGCAGCATCTCCGCCGCGCCCTCGGTGCCCAGCTTCACCCAGCTCGTCTGGATGTTGGGGATCCAGGGGTGCAGCAGCAGCCGCGCCATCGCCGTGACCGCCCGGTTGTCGCGCATCGACGGGCCGGGGCGGGCGATCCCGGCCAGGTAGACCGGGGCGTTGGTGTGGATGAACGGAAGCGTCACGAACTCCGTGAAGCCGCCGGTGCGCTGCTGGAGGGCGGCGAGGGTGCGCAGGTGGCCGAGCCAGTGGCGGGGCTGGTCGACGTGGCCGTACATCATCGTCGACGACGAGCGGATGCCCAGCTCGTGCGCCGTCTCCACCACCTCGATCCAGGTGGCCGCCGGCAGCTTGCCCTTGGTGAGGACCCAGCGGACCTCGTCGTCGAGGATCTCCGCCGCCGTGCCGGGGATGGTGTCCAGGCCGGCCTCCTTGGCGGCGGTCAGCCACTCGCGGATCGACAGGCCGGTACGGGTCGCGCCGTTGACCACCTCCATCGGCGAGAAGGCGTGCACGTGCATCCCGGGGACGCGCTCCTTGACCGCCCGGGCGATGTCGAAGTACGCCGTGCCGGGCAGGTCGGGGTGGATGCCGCCCTGCATGCACACCTCCACCGCGCCCACCTCCCACGCCTGCTGGGCGCGGTCGGCGACCTGCTCCAGCGACAGCGTGTAGGCGTCGGCGTCGGTGCGGCGCTGCGCGAACGCGCAGAAACGGCAGCCGGTGTAGCAGACGTTGGTGAAGTTGATGTTCCGGGTGACGATGTACGTCACCTCGTCCCCGACGGCCGACCGGCGGACGTCGTCGGCGATCCGGGCCAGCGCGTCGAGGGCCGGGCCGTCGGCGTGCAGCAGCGCCAGCGCCTCGGCGTCGGTGAGCTTCGTCGGGTCGTCGGCCGCGGTCGCCAGGGCCTGGCGCACGTCGGTGTCGATGCGCTCGGGAACCATCCCGGGCGCGGCCGCCTCGCGCAGCGCGTCCCAGTCGCCGTACACCTCGTCGAAGTCCTCGCGCCGGTCGGAGGTGCGGCCCTCGGTGTCGATGGACGCGTGCAGGTCGGTGCGGCCGGTCGGGGTGAAGACCTCCTCCGGCTCCTGCCACGGGCGGCCCTCCACCACGGCGTCCTCCCGGGCGAGCCCGGTCTGCGGGTCGGCGAGCGCCCGCACGTGCGGCAGCAGCCGCGGGTCCAGCCAGGGCTCGCCGCGCCGGACGAACTCCGGGTACACGCACAGCCGTTCGCGCAGCTCGAAGCCGGCCGCGCGGGAGCGTTCGGTGAGCTCCTCGATCTGCGGCCAGGGGCGCTCGGGGTTGACGTGGTCGATGGTCAGCGGGGACACCCCGCCCCAGTCGTCGATGCCCGCGCCGATCAGCCGCCCGTACTCCCCGTCGACCAGGTTCGGCGGGGCCTGCAGGCAGGCGCTCGGGCCCATGATGTGCCGGGCCACCGCGACCGTGGCGACCAGTTCGTCCAGTTCGGCGTCCGGCATCCCGCGCATCGCCGTGTCCGGCTTGGCGCGGAAGTTCTGGATGATCAGCTCCTGGATGCCGTGGTGGGCGCGGGCGACCTTGCGCAGCGCGAACAGCGACTCCGCGCGCTCCTCGTAGGTCTCGCCGATGCCGATGAGCAGGCCCGAGGTGAAGGGGACCGAGGAGCGGCCCGCGTCCTCCAGCACCCGCAGCCGTACGGCGGGTTCCTTGTCCGGGGAGCCGTAGTGGGGGCCGCCGGGCTCGGACCACAGGCGGGTGGCGGTGGTCTCCAGCATCATGCCCATCGACGGCGCGACCGGCTTGAGCCGCTGGAAGTCCGTCCAGCTCAGCACGCCCGGGTTGAGGTGGGGCAGCAGGCCCGTCTCCTCCAGGATGCGGATCGAGATGGCGCGGACGTAGGCGATCGTGTCGTCGTAACCGTGCGCGTCGAGCCACTCGCGCGCCTCCGGCCAGCGGTCCTCGGGCTTGTCGCCGAGGGTGATGAGGGCTTCCTTGCAGCCGAGGGCGGCGCCCTTGCGGGCGATGTCCAGCACCTCGTCCGGGGACAGGAACATGCCGTGCCCGGCGCGGCGCAGCTTGCCGGGGACGGTGACGAACGTGCAGTAGTGGCACTTGTCCCGGCACAGCCGGGTGAGCGGGACGAACACGCTCTTGGAGTAGGTGATGACGCCCGGCCGGCCGGCCGCGTCCAGGCCCGCGTCGCGGACGCGGGCGGCGGACGCGGTCAGGTCCTCCAGGTGCTCACCGCGGGCCTGGAGCAGGACGGCGGCCTCGGAGACGTCGAGGGCGACGCCGTCCCGGGCACGTTTGAGGGCGCGACGCAGGGAGTTCTCGGTGGGGCCGGTTCCGGGGGTCGCGGGAGTCGTCATCCTTCGAGCATACGGAGCGCTCTGCGGGGTCAGCCGGGAACGGGGGCGGGCGGGATGGGGGTGCGTGGTCGGGTGCGGGTGCGTGGTGTCTTTCGCGCAGTTCCCCGCACCCCTTGAGGGGTGGGCTGGTGTGCGTTGTCCGGTGCCGGTCGTCGTCGTTCTTTGCGCAGTTCCCCGCGCCCCTAAGACACGTCCGCTCACACGTACTCGGCGTATTCGTCCAGCTTGTGCAGGACCTCCCTCTCTCCCTCCGGCGGGAGTTGGACGACGACCTCCTCGATGCCCAGGTCCGCGTAGTGGGTGAGTTTGCCGGGGGTGGGGGTGACCGCGTACGGGACGATCTGGAGAGTGGCGGGGTCGCGGCCGGCGTCCGTCCAGGTCTCGCGCAGGCGCGGGACCGACTCGGTGAGGCCACGGCCGCCGATCGGGAGCCAGCCGTCGGCGTACTCGGCGATGTGGGCGAACAGCTTGGGGCCCGCCGCGCCGCCGACCAGGGTGCGCGGGCCGGTCACCGGGCCGCGGGGCTGCTGTACGGGCTTGGGGTGGGCGAAGGAGGCCCGTACCGCGCCGAACTCGCCCTGGTGGGCGATGGGTTCCTCCGACCACAGGGCGCGCATGAGGGCCATCCGGTCCCGGACCAGTTCGCGGCGCGTCCCCCACCGCACGCCGTGGTCGTCGGCCTCCTCGACGTTCCAGCCGAAGCCCAGGCCGAGGGTGAACCGGCCGCCGGAGAGGTGGTCCAGCGTGGCGATCTGCTTGGCGAGGTCGATGGGGTCGTGCTGGGCGACCAGGGTGATGCCGGTGCCCAGGCCGAGCCGTTCGGTGACGGCGGCGGCCTGGCCGAGGGCGACGAAGGGGTCGAGGGTGCGGCCGTACTCGCGGGGCAGGTCGCCGCCCGCCGGGTAGGGCGTGGTGCGCTCGACGGGGATGTGGGTGTGCTCGGGCAGGTACAGCCCGGCGAACCCGCGCTGCTCCAGCTCACGGGCGAGGCGGACGGGGGTGATCGTCTCGTCGGTGAGGAAGATTGTGACGGCGATGCGCATGCGGCTCTGCCTTTCGTGGGCCCTCGGTGGCCTGCGTGTCGGGTTCATCTGTACCGGCGAGGAGGGCGTCTGTCCATACCGACCGGTCGGCATCCGTTCGGCCATATTTATTGCCTTGCGCCGATTCCCTTGCGGCTCACGGGAGTTCACGTCAGTCCGCGAGACTGGCGGGTATGCGCGAGGACGCTCGGGACATCGGCAGGCGTGGGTTGTTCGTGACCGGGGCCGCCGCCGCGGTCACGGTGGCGGGGGTGGGATTCGCCGCCGCCGGCGGCGCGGACCGGGAGACGAGGACCGTGCGGGGCACGCTCCCCACCGGCTCACCCGACTTCGTGTACGTGCCGGTGGAGGTGCCCCGGGGCGTGCGGGAGCTGCGGGTGTCGTACGCCTACGACCGGCCCGCCGTCCCGGCCGGCACCGCCGGCAACGCCCTCGACATCGGCCTGTTCGACGAGCGCGGCACCGATCTCGGCGGCCGGGGCTTCCGCGGCTGGTCGGGCGGGGCGCGCAGCGAGTTCTTCGTGCGCGCCGACGACGCCACCCCCGGCTACCTCCCGGGACCGGTGCGGCCCGGCACCTGGCACGTCGCCCTCGGCCCGTACACCGTGGCCCCGCAGGGGCTGGCGTACGAGCTCACCGTCACGCTCTCCTACGGCGAACCCGGCGCCGCCGCGCGCCCGGTGTACCCGCCGGAGCGGGCCCGGGGGCGGGGGCGGGCCTGGTACCGGGGTGACTGCCACCTGCACTCCGTGTACTCCGACGGGCGTCGTACGCCTGCGGAGATCGGGGCGCTGGCGCGGGCCGCGGGGCTGGACTTCGTCAACACCTCCGAGCACAACACGACGTCCGGGCACGCCCATTGGGCGGACGTCGCCGGGGACGACCTGCTCGTGCTGCTCGGCGAGGAGGTCACCACCCGCACCGGTCACGTGGTCGCCCTCGGCACCGACCCGGGCACCTTCGTCGACTGGCGCTACCGGGCCCGCGACGACCGCTTCGGCCGGTTCGCGCAGCGGATCCGGCGGGCCGGCGGCCTGGTCGTCCCGGCCCACCCGCACGCCACCTGCGTCGGCTGCGCCTGGAAGTTCGGCTTCGGCGAGGCCGACGCGGTGGAGGTGTGGAACGGCCCCTGGACGCCCGACGACGAGGTGGCCCTGGCCGCCTGGGACGCCACGCTGGTCGCGTCGGTGCGGGACGGGCGCGGGTGGCTCCCGGCGATGGGCAGCAGCGACGCCCACCGCGACCCCGACGTGGTCGGGCTGCCGCAGACCGTGGTCCTCGCCGACGACCTGACCCGGGAGGCGGTCCTCGCGGGCCTGCGCGCCGGGCGGTCGTACGTCGCCCAGTCGCGGGACGTCTCGTTGTCCTTCGGCGCGAGCGGCGGACGCGGTGAGCACGCGGGGATCGGCGAGCGCCTGGCGGTCGGCCGGGACACCCCGGTGACCGTCCGCCTGGAGGTGTCCGGCGCCCCGGGTTGCACCGTGCGCCTGGTCACCGACCAGGGCGTCCTGTTCACCGGCGGTCCGCTGCCCGCCTCGGGCACGGGCACCGTCGAGTGGCGGACGACGCCGGCGTACGCGGCCTATGTGCGCGCCGAGGTCCGCCAGGCGGCGACGGTGCCGGCGGTGCCGGGCGCGCTGGTGGCGTTCACCAACCCCGTGTTCCTCGGGCGCGACTGAGGGTGGGTCAGGTCAGCCGTCGGCGAGGTCCGCGACGACCGCCGCGTGGTCGGAGGGCCACACGCCCTCCACGGGGCCGTCGCCCGCGCGCCGCACCGCCCGGACGTCGCCCAGCCCGTCGGGGCCGGGCGGGCCGACGTGGATGTAGTCGATGCGCACCCCGCGCTTGAGCAGGCTCGCGGTGTACGGGTTGGCCGGGTCCCAGGTCGCGGCGGGCGCCGCCGGGTCGGCGTACTCCCAGGCGTCGACCAGGACCTGGCCCGGCACGGCGGGCGCGGTCTTGTAGCCGCCGTGCAGGCGGACCTCGTCGGAGTCGGGCCAGGCGTTGAGGTCGCCGGTGACGACGGGCGGGAACGGGGTGTCGCCGCGGTGCTCGTGGACGAACGCCCCGAGCGCCCTGACCTGGTCGCAGCGCACGGCCGAGGCGTGCAGGGCGGAGGTCAGGTGGGTGGTGAAGAACGGCACGTCGTGGCCGGGGGCGGCGAGCCGGGCGTAGAGCGCGAGGCGGCCGTCGTCGAGGTCGTCCGGGGCCGGCAGGCGCAGCACCCGCTGCTCGGTGACGGGCCAGCGGCTGAGGACGGCGTTGCCGATGTCGACCCCGGGGTCGCCGATGCGGCGCCGCCAGCGCTCGGGGGCCGGTGAGGGCGCCCAGGCGCAGTGCAGGCCCAGTTCGTCGGCCAGCCAGGCGGCGAGGTTCTCCCCGTCGGCGGCCCACACCTCCTGCAGGCCGACCACGTCGGGCCGCAGGTCGCGCAGCACCGCGAGGATCGCCTTCTGGCGCTCCCGCCAGGGGCCGAAGCGCCACCACAGGTTCCACGTCACGACCCGCATCAGAAGCCACCCGCTCTCGCCGCGCCCTGTCGGAGCACATTCAACCAACGGTCCGCGCCGGGTGCCCTGCCGGGGCGTGCGGGAACGTCGGGGACCTGCGCCGGAACGCGGGGGGTTCAGCCCCGGGGCGGGTCGGGTGCGCAGCCGCGCAGGGTGGCGGCGATCACGTCGGTGAGGCCGTCCGCCATAGCCTCCGGGGGGAGGAAACCGCCGACCGCGAGGCCCGCGTAGCCGTGCAGGGCGGCGAAGACGGGGAGGGCGACGCGCTCCATCGGGCCCGGGCGGACCTCGCCCTCGCGCTGGCCGCCGGCGATCACCTCCAGGAGCAGGTCGGACCAGCGGTGCACGGCGCGGCCCAGGACCTCCGCCGCGTCGGCGCTGTGCTTGACCGAGAACATCAGGTCCAGCAGCGCGGCGTTGGTCATGGCGAAGTCGACGTAGGCGCGGGCCGCGGCGTCCAGCCGCTCGGGGAACGGGGCGCCGGCGTCCTGCTGCGAGGCGGCGATGACGTCCGCGAGCCGCTCGAACCCGGTCAGCGCGAGCGCGTCCAGGAGGGCCTGCTTGGTGCGGAAGTGCCGGCTGGGGGCGGCCGGGCTGACGCCGATGTCCCGGGCCAGCTCCCGCAGCGACAGCGCGCCCGCCCCCCGTTCGCGCAGGGTCTCCTCGGCTCGGGAGAGCAGCTCGGCGCGCAGGTCTCCGTGGTGGTAGGGGCGGCGGCTCGTCATGCGCCCAGCTTAGTGGCGGCGCGGAGGCGTCATGTGGGCGGCGACGACATTGTGTGCAGTATTTACATTGTGGGCGTTGCTTACATTGTGAACACCGCCTACATTGGAGTCATGGCCCCTCACACGCCCCAGACCACAGCCCGTCCCTGGACCGCCCAGGACATCCCCGACCAGACCGGCCGCACCGCCGTCGTCACCGGCGGCAACAGCGGCATCGGCCTCGCCACCGCCCAGGCCCTGGCCCGCGCGGGCGCCCACGTCGTCCTCGCCGTCCGCGACCCGCGCCGCGGGGAGGCCGCCGCCCTGCGCGTCGACGGCAGCGTCGAGGTCCGCCGGCTCGACCTGGCCGACCTCTCCTCCGTGCGCGCCTTCGCCGCCGCCTGGCACGGCGACCTGGACCTGCTGATCAACAACGCCGGCGTCATGAACATCCCCGAGGCCCGCACCAAGGACGGCTTCGAGATGCAGTTCGGCACCAACCACCTCGGGCACTTCGCCCTCACCAACCTCCTCCTGCCGCACGTCACGGACCGCGTGGTGACCGTGTCGTCCGGCGCGCACCGGATGCCCGGCTCCCCGCGCATCCACTTCGACGACCTCGACCTGGCCGGCGCCTACCGGCCGATGGCCGCCTACAGCCAGTCCAAGCTCGCCAACCTGCTCTTCACCCTGGAACTCCAGCGCCGCCTCACCGCCGAGGGCTCCCCCGTGCGGGCGCTGGCCGCGCACCCCGGCTGGGCGGCCACCAACCTCCAGGGGCACGACGCCAGCCCCCTGCGCCGCCTGGCGATGCGGGCGGGCAACCGGTTCCTCGCCCAGGACGAGGCGGCCGGCGCGCTGCCCACCCTGTACGCCGCCGTGCAGGACCTGCCGGGCGCGAGCTACACCGGCCCTGACGGCGTCTTCGAGATGCGCGGCGCGCCCACCCTGGTCGGCCGCTCCCGCGCCGCCTCCGACCCGGTCACCGCCCGCCGGCTGTGGACCGTCTCCGAGGAACTGACCGGCGTGACCTTCCCGCGGCTCGCCGTGGCGGCGGACGCCTGACCCCCACGGCCCCTTCCCTCCCGGCCCCTTCCCTCCCCTCTCCTCCCCCGCCGTGCCGGACGGGCCACCGCCCGCCGCACGGCGGGCGCGGCCGTGCGGAGAGGCTGTGACGGATGTGTGAACTCCCGTCAGGTGTCCGGGCATCGGCCCGGGTCGGCCTGTGATCGGCGTCTCGCCCGACTGCCGTTTCCGGCATGGACAGGGCAAACTGACCCCGATAGTCAGGACGCCGAGGGGGATCCGATGGACGACCACCGTGTACCGCGTGACGCGCGCGTGCCGGAGCAGCGGCGTCCCGCGTCCGCGGCGGCCCCGCGCTTCGGCGTGCTCGGCCCGGTGCGCGCCTGGCGCGGCGATGAGCCCCTGCCCACCGGCTCCCCGCAGCAACGCGCCCTGCTCGCCGCTCTGTTGCTGCGGGAGGGCCGTACCGCGACGGCCGCCGAGCTGATCGACGCGCTGTGGGGCGAGGAGCCGCCGCAGCAGGCGCTGGCCGCGGTCCGCACGTACGCCTCGCGGCTGCGCAAGGTCCTGGACGCGGGCGTGCTGGTCAGCGAGTCCGGCGGCTACGCGATCCGCGGCCTGCCCGACGGCGCGCTGGACCTCGCCCGGGCGCACCGGCTGGCGGCCGAGGCGGAGAAGGCGCGGGCGGCCGGGGAGCCGGGACGGGCGCGCGAGGCGCTGAACCGGGCGCTGGAGCTGTGGGACGGCGAGACCCTGGCCGGCGTGCCCGGGCCCTACGCGCAGGCCCAGCGGGTGCGCCTGGAGGAGTGGCGGCTCGGGCTGCTGGAGTCGCGGCTCGACCTGGACCTGGAGCAGGGCTGCCACGCCGAGGCGGTCTCCGAGCTGACCGCGCTGACCGCGGCGCACCCGCTGCGGGAACGGCTGCGCGAGCTGCTGATGCTCGCCCTGTACCGCAGCGGCCGGCAGGGCGAGGCGCTCGCCGTGTACGCCGACACCCGGCGCCTGCTGGCCGAGGAGCTGGGCGTGGACCCGCGACCGGACCTGCGCGAGCTGCAGGAGCGGATCCTGCGGGCGGACCCCGCGCTGTCCGAGGCGGCGCCCGCGGCCGACCCGGGCGTCCTCCGCGTCCGGCCCGCACAACTCCCGGCGACTGTCCCCGACTTCACGGGGCGCTCGGCGCTCGTGAAGGAGCTCGGCGAGGTGCTGGCGGCGGCCTCCGGCGACGAGGGCAGCGTCATGGCCGTCTCCGCGCTCGCCGGCATCGGCGGCGTGGGCAAGACGACACTGGCGGTGCACGTCGCCCACCAGGCCCGGTCGGCCTTCCCCGACGGGCAGTTGTACGTCGACCTCCAGGGCGCGGGCCAGCGGTCGGCCGAGCCGGAGACGGTGCTCGGCGCGTTCCTGCGGGCCCTCGGCACGGCGGACTCGGCGATCCCCGACTCGCTCCAGGAGCGGGCGGCGCTGTACCGCTCGCTGCTGGACGGCCGGCGGGTCCTGGTGCTGCTGGACAACGCCAAGGACGCGGCCCAGGTCAGACCGCTGCTGCCGGGAACCGCGGGCTGCGCGGCGCTGGTGACGTCCCGGGTGCGGATGCTGGACCTGGCGGGTGCGCACCTGGTCGACCTCGACGTGATGTCCCCGGACGAGGCGCTGGCGCTGTTCACCAGGATCGTCGGCGAGGAGCGGGTCGCCTCGGAGCGGGAGGCGGCGCTGGACGTCGTGGCGGCGTGCGGCTTCCTGCCCCTGGCGATCCGCATCGCGGCGTCCCGGCTCGCGGCGCGGCGCACCTGGACCGTCTCGGTGCTCGCGGAGAAACTCGCCGACGAGCGCCGCCGGCTGGACGAGCTCCAGGCCGGGGACCTGGCGGTCAAGGCCACGTTCGAGCTCGGCTACGGCCAGCTGGAGCCGGCCCAGGCCCGCGCGTTCCGCCTGCTGGGCCTGGCGGACGGCCCGGACGTCTCGCTCGCGGCGGCCGCGGCGGTCCTGGACCTGCCGCTGCCCGACACGGAGGACCTGCTGGAGTCCCTGGTCGACACCTCCCTCCTGGAGTCGGCGGCCCCCGGCCGCTACCGCTTCCACGACCTGGTCCGGCTCTACGCGCGTGCGTGCGCGGAGCGGGACGAATGGCCGCCCACCGAACGGGAGTCGGCGCTGTCGCGGCTGCTGGACTTCTACCTGGCGACGGCGGCCGGGGTGTTCGCGCTGGAGCGGCCCGGGGACCGGCTGGTGGACCACCTGGAGCCGACCCGCCACCCGGGTCTGGCCTTCACCGACCGCCAGCGGGCCCTGGACTGGCTCTACGCCGAGGCCAACTGCCTGCTGTCGTGCGCCCGCCAGGCCCTCACCGGCGGCCGGCTGCGCCGCGGCGTGGACCTGCTGTGGGCCGCGAAGGACCTGAGCGAGTCGGGCGCCAACTCCAAGCAGTACGAGTCCGCCGCCCTGGCCGCCCGGGACGCCGCCGCGGCGGCCGGCGACCGGCGCGCGGAGGGCCGGGCCCGGACGGCACTGACCAACGTGCACCTGGTGGCGGGCCGCTACGACGACGCCGAGGACGAGGCCTGCCGCGCCGTCGCCCTCGCGGGCTCCGTCGGCGACCTCATCCCGCTGTACTGGGCCAGCAACGACCGGGGCATCATCGCGCTCATCCAGGGCCGCAACGAGGACGCCGAGGGCCACTTGCTCTCGGCCATCGAGGGCTCCCGGGCCGACGGCAACCTCCCGCTGGAGGCGAGCGCCCTGTGCAACCTGTCCCGCGTGCACCTCGCCCTGGGCCGCACGTCGCAGGCCATCGCCCTGGCCCAGCAGGGCATCGACCTCTACGACCGCCTCGGGCTCACCCTGCGGCTGGCCAACGCCCGCTACGCGCTGGGCCTGGCCCTCACCGAGGCCGGGCGGACGGCCGACGCGCTGACCGAACTGACCGGCGCCCTGGAGATGTTCCGCACGGACCGCCAGCGCCTGTGGGAGGGGACCACCCACTTCCGCATCGCGCAGGCCCACTTCGCCGGGCGGCAGCCCGCCAAGGCGGCCCAGCACGCCGAACAGGCCCTCGCGATCGGGTGCATCGGCGGCGACCGCATGCGGGCCAACGTCCTGACCGCGCTCGGGCGTTCACTGGATGCACTCGGCCAGGCCGACCGGGCCCGGGCGTGCTGGCGGGAGGCACTCGCCCTCTACGAGCAGGTCGGCGCCGCCGAAGCGGACGGCGTACGCGGGCTCCTGGCCCCCGCCCCGGTCGTCTGACGGCGGCCCGACGGGGCGTTCATCGAACGTTTATGACCCGCTGTCATGCTCGGCGCACCGATCCGTCGCGTCGGGGGGCAGACGGGTCGCCGGGGCTCGGCCACATAGGGTGAGCTCCCGCACGGTCCTTGTCCGGCAGCCCTCGGGGGAGCTGCCGGGCAGGGGCCCCACAGATCCACGGGACCCGGGGAGGGGCTCATGAGCGAAGACAAGAAGATCCAGGACGAGGAGATCGTCACCCTGGACAACCACGCGCCCGCACCGCCGAAGGACGGCCCGGTCGTCGCCCTCGACAACCACGCGCCCGCGCCGTCCGCCGACACGTCCCTCACCACCATGGACAACCACGCGCCGGCCCCGCCGGCCCTGGACCTCGGCGGCAAGTAGACCTCACCGAGGGGGGAACGGCCGCGGTGGCACCGAGGGGGAGCCACCGCGGCCGAGGCGTGTCCGGGGCCGGACGGGTCGCGGGCGTCAGCCGGCCGTGGCGTGCTGCACGGCCAGGCAGTGGTCGACCCTCGCCGCCACACCGGGACCGGACAGGTCCACCTGGACCGTCACCGTGTCGTGCGCGGCGACGAACTCGGCTGCGGTGCGCCGCTCCAGCCGCTCCGAGCGGGCGTCGAGGAAGTCGACGGTCGCGGTGAAGTAACCGCCCCGGTCGTTGGGGTTGGTGACCCGGACGGTGGCGTACGGCATCGCCTCGGTGGCGCAGTCGACGAGCTCGACGTCGGCGTCCCGGAGGGTGCCCGCCGACTGCGACGAACTGCCGGAACTGCCGCCGGTGGACGAGCTGTCGTAGGAGTCGTCGTCATCGTCGTAGTCGTGGTAGCGCGACCCGGACGTGCCGCCGCCGGTGGACGAGCCGTCGTGGTCCTGGTGCGAGCTGCTGCACCCGCCGCCCCCGCCGCCGTGGTGGCTGCCGTGGCCGCGGCCGGTGGAGAAGCCCGTGAGGGCCAGGACGACCAGTGCCGCCACTGCCGTGAGTCTGAGTGTGTGCCCCCGTCGTTCCATGGACCCCAGCCTAGGTACGCGCTGTCACGGCCATGTCACCGCGTGGCGACCGGACCGTACCCGGCGTAGCGTCTGGGAGGAGGGCGGCCCGCCCGCCGCTCCCCCACAGCGACGGTCGTCGTCCGGACCCCTTCCGTGCGCCCGGTGCGACGGCCGTCCCCCCTTTCCCCCTCCGTTTCCCCTCCGGGGTGCGTCAGGCGCCGCGCGCCGTCCCGGTGCCCTTCTCCGCGTCCAGCGCGTACACGCACCGGTCCTTGCTGCACGCGTACACCACCCCGTCCCGGACGACCGGGGAGCCGGTGATCTCGCCGCCGGTGGCGAGCTTCCAGCGCAGCCGGCCGTCGTCGGCCTTCAGGGTGTACAGCAGGTGGTCGGTGGAGCCGAAGTGGATGCGGCCCTCGGCGACGGCCGGGGCGCCCACGATGTCGCCGCTCGACTGGAAGCGCCACTTGGGCGTGCCGGTGACCGCGTCCAGGGTGTACAGGCCCTTGCCGCTGCCCACGTGGACGTGGCCGGCGGCGACGAGCACCGGCTCGACGGAGGAGCGGGCCTCCGTCGCGATGCGCCAGCGGTCGCGGCCGTCGGTGGCGTCCAGGGCGTACACGGTGCCGAGGTAGTCGGCGAGGTAGACCCCGCCGCCGGTGACGGCCGGGCCGGGCACGAAGGCGGGCGGGGACAGGAAGACCGCCGGGGCCTCGAAGTGCCAGCGCACCCGGCCGCCCGCCGCTTCCACGGCGAGCACGCGGGTGCCGGCGCTGATGTAGACGCAGCCGTCCGGGGCCGGGGTCACCCGCACCGGGACACCGCCGCAGGAGGCGGTGTCGCCGATGGGGTACGACCAGCGCTCCTCGCCGCTGCGGGCGTCCAGGGCGCGCAGGCGGGCGTCCTGCCAGACGTAGACCGTGCCGTCGTGCAGCGTCGGCCCCGCCTCGGGGGACTCGAAGTCGGTCTGGCAGCCGGTGATCTCCCACAGCTTCTGGCCGCCGGACGCCTCCCAGGCCTGGACCCCGCCGCCGCGGGTGCCGGTGACGAGGGTGCCCCGGTCGGCCTGGAGGGCGTACACCCAGGCGTCGGTCTGCAGGCGCCACAGGTCCCGCCCCTCACGGGCGTCCAGCGCGAACAGCGTGGGTCCGTCCGAGGCGTGGACCCGGCCGTCCGCGACCGCCATCGACCAGGCCACGTCGCGGGTCTTGAAGCGGCGCCTGCCGGTGGCCACGTCCAGGGCGTGCACCTCGAAGGAGGTGACGTAGACCAGGTCGTCGGCGACGGCCGGGGTGCCCCACACGTCGTTGGACATCCGGAACCGCCACGGGCGCCAGCCCGCGTTGGTCTCCGGGGGCGCGGCGGGCACGGCGGGCCCCACGGCGGAGTCGGCGCCGTTGACGCCGGGGCGCGGGCGGGTCCAGGTGGCGACCAGGCCGGGGTCGGGCACCGGCGCCTTGACCGCGGCCGTGGCGCGCAGGTCGGCGACGCGCGGCCCCGGGCCGATCGGCACGGCCGCGCCGGCCAGCCGGACGGGTCCGGTGTCGGGGGCGCCGACGGGCACCGGGACGTGCGGCGTGGGCACGACCGGGTCGTGCGGGGGCGGGGGCGGGACCGCCGGGCGGTGGCCGCCGCCGCTGCGGCCCGCGGTGGGGGCCGGCTTGACGGAGGGGCGTCCGCCGCGGCGGGTCTCGATCAGGGTGACGGCCTTCTCGGGCAGCCACGCCGAGGCCGTACCGCTGTCGTCGGAGCCGGAGCCGAACAGGTGCGGGGCGAGCTGCGCCTGGAGGTCGGCCGGGTTGGGCCGGGCCGTGGGGTCCATCTGCATGCAGGACTCGATCAGCGGGCGCAGCTCCTGCGGCAGGCCCTCCAGGTCGGGGCCCTCGCGCAGCAGCATGAAGACCGTCTCGACCGGGTTGGCGCCGTGGAAGGGCGGGTGCCCGGTGGCGGCGAAGACCAGCATCGAGCCGAGCGAGAACACGTCGCTCGCGCCGGTCACGCTCCGGGAGTCCTTGGCCTGCTCCGGGGACATGTAGGCGGGGGTGCCGACGGCGACGTTCGTCATCGTCAGACGGGTGTTCGACACACCGGAGGCGATGCCGAAGTCGATCACCCGGGGGCCGTCCTCCACCACCAGCACGTTGGACGGCTTGAGGTCGCGGTGGACCAGCCCGGCACCGTGGATGGACTGCAGCGCCTCGGCGACGCCCGCCGCGAGCCAGCGCACCGCCTGGGCCGGCAGCGGGCCGCACTCGTTCACTATCTCCTCGAGGGAGGGCGCGGGGACGTACGCGGTGGCCAGCCACGGCACGGCGGCCCGGGGGTCGGCGTCGACGACGGCCGCCGTGTAGAAGCCGGAGACCGCCCGGGCGGCCTCCACCTCGCGCGTGAAGCGCACGCGGAAGAGCTGGTCCTCGGCCAGCTCGGTGCGGACCGTCTTGATCGCCACCCGCCGGCCGGACGCCGAGCGCGCGAGATAGACCAGCCCCATGCCGCCGGCCCCCAGCCGTCCCAGCACCTCGAACGGCCCGATCCGCCGCGGATCGTGCTGCGTCAGCTGATCCACCACTTGCCTGCCACCTCCCCGTACGAGCCGCGTCACCCACTATGTGTACGCGACCGAAGTGCAGCGTCTCACCACCGCACCGCCGCGGCGGCACGCACCCCGATTCTTCCTGGCCGGGGCACCGGTTGCGAACCCGGGGAGAAACAGGGTGTCACCGCCCTTACCGGGGCAATGCACCCGACAGGGACACCGGCACCGCCTCCGCTCCGGGGGCCGTCACCGCTCCAGCAGGGCGAACGACGCCCCCTGGTCGTCGGTGACGACGGCGACGGTCCCGTAGGAGGCGGTGAACGGCCCCGCCTGCACCCGCCCGCCGAGCCGGCCGACCGTGCCGAGCGCCGCCTCGCAGTCCTCGACGCCGAAGTGGACGACGAAGTGCGGCGGCATCTGCGCCGGGAAGACGTCGGTGACCGGGGCCCGGCCGAAGTCCGGCTCGGCGTCCGGCCCGAACAGGGCGTCGTGGAAGAGCCCGCCGTAGAAGCCGTTGGCCCGCTCGGTGTCCCGGGCGTACAGCTGCGCCCAGGCGAAGGCGCCGGGCCGGTGCCGGGCGCCGAAGCCGGGGTGGCGGCCGGCCTGCCACAGCCCGAAGACGGCGCCCTCGGGGTCGGTGACCAGCGCCGCCGCGCCCAGGTCGCCGACCGGGAAGGGGGCCGCGACGACCTGGCCGCCGGCCGCGTCGATCCGGCGGGCGGTGGCCGTCGCGTCGGGGGCCGCGAAGTACACCGTCCACACGGTGGGCATCCGGCCGTCCGCCTTGCGGGCGAGCGCGGCCACGGGCTCCCCGTCGAGGCGGGCCCACACGGAGCCGCCGTACGCGTCCTCGAAGGACCACCCGAAGAGCTCACCGTAAAACCGCTTGCCCGCGTCCACGTCGGGAAGCTGGGCGTCCACCCAGCAGGGGACGCCCTCTCCGTACACCGATGCCCTGTTTTCGGCCATGCGCCCAACGTAACGGCGGCGGGCGCACCCCGCAGACCAGCGCAAGCGCCGCCGATCGCCCCCGCACCCCATTTGCAGTCGGCCGAATCGCGCTCCGATCACCCCTCGGTAAGCTGACGACATGACAGGACAAGTGCGTACCGTCGACGGCCGCGTGGCCGGCCGGCGTGGGCAGGCGACCCGGCAGAAGCTGCTCGACTGCCTCAGCGAGATGCTCAGCTCCTCCCCCTACCGGGACGTCAAGGTCATCGACGTCGCCCGGAAGGCCGGTACTTCGCCCGCGACCTTCTACCAGTACTTCCCGGACGTCGAGGGCGCCGTCCTGGAGATCGCCGACCAAATGGCCTCCGAGGGCGCGGCGTTGGCCGGGCTGCTCGAGGGACGGTCCTGGGTCGGCAAGGCCGGGTGGCAGACCGCGCAGGAACTCGTCGACGGATTCCTGGAGTTCTGGCGCAAGCACGACGCGATCCTGCGCGTGGTGGACCTCGGCGCCGCCGAGGGCGACAAGCGCTTCTACAAGCTCCGCATGAAGATCCTGAACGCAGTGAACTCCTCCCTGGCCGACGCGGTCGCCGAGTTGCAGGCCAAGGGCAAGGTCGACAAGGAGGTGAACCCGGCCGCGATCGCCGGGTCACTGGTCACGATGCTGGCGTCGGTCGCCTCGCACCAGAAGGGCTTCTCGGCCTGGGGCGTCAAGCCGCCCGAACTGCGGCCCAACCTGGCCCTGTTGGTGCACCTGGGCGTCACCGGCAAGAAGCCGTCGAGGTAGCCCCCGGCGCGCACGCGCCCCTTTCCCGGGACGGTCGTCCCGGATTTCAAGTCCTGTCTGGCGAGCGGCGGTCCACCCGAGTGGGCCGCCGCTCGCCGTCTTCCCCGTCCGGACGGGGCCGCCCGTCACGGCCCGGTGCGCTCCGCCGGCAGGGGCCGGTCCTTCACCACGTGCTTCATCACCAGCGTGGACGTCAGCCGCTGTACGCCCGGCAGGGTGGCGAGCCGCTCGTCGTACAGGCGCTGGAAGGCCGCGAGGTCGGCGGTCGCCACCCGGAGCAGGTAGTCCGGCTCCCCGAACAGCCGCTCCGCCTCCAGCACGTGCGGGATGCCGGCCAGCGCGGTCTCGAACTCGGCGACCGTGTCCCGGTCCTCCTGCCGCATCGACACGAAGACCAGCGCCTCGAAGGTCAGCCCGACGGACGCCGGCTCCACCACCGCCCGGTACCCGCTGATCGCGCCCGACCGCTCCAGCTCCCGCAGCCGCCGGTGGCAGGGCGAGACGCTCAGCCGCACCCGTGCGGCCAGTTCGGTCACGGTCAGCCGCCCGTCCTGCTGGAGCTCGGCAAGGATTTTCCGGTCCACGTCGTCCATGCGGTAGATCCTCCCCCGGACCGGGGGTGCCCGGGCAAACTTCGGCAGCACTTTCGCGCCCTTCGCGCCTAATGTCACCCCCATGGACAGCACCACCCTCCTCTCCTTCCTCGCCCTGGACCTGCTGCTGGTCTGCGTGCCGGGCGCCGACTGGGCGTACACGATCGCGGCGGGCGTACGGGGCCGTTCGGTGCCCGCCGCGGTGGGCGGCCTGGTCTGCGGGTACGCCGTGCACACCGCGCTGGCCGTCGCGGGGCTCGCGGTCCTGGTGGCGGGCTCGCCGGCGCTGCTCACGGCGCTGACGGTGGCGGGGGCCGGGTACCTGGTGTGGCTGGGCTGGAGCGTGCTGCGGCGGCCGGGGGTGCCGTCCGGGGAGCCCGGCGGGTCCGGGCCCGGCGCGCTGCCGGGCGAGAGCGGGGGCCGGGTGTTCCTGCGCGGGGCGGCGATCAGCGGGCTGAACCCGAAGGGGCTGCTGCTGTACCTGTCGGTGCTGCCGCAGTTCCTGGTGACCGGGGGCGCGGGGGCCGGTGGCGCGGGCGGGAGTGGCGGCGGGGGCGGGGGTCACCTGCCGGTGGCCGCGCAGACGGCCGTCCTCGGGCTGCTGCACATGGCGTGCTGTGCCGCCGTGTACGCCACGGTCGGCGTCCTGGCCCGCGCGGTGCTCGGCGCCCGTCCGGCGGCGGCGCGGGCGGTGACCCGCACGTCGGGGGCGGCGATGCTCGGCATCGGGACGCTGCTGCTCGTGCAGCACGCGCTGTGAATCCCGGCGCGGTGCCGGGCGGGTGGGTGGTTCCGCTCGCCCGGGGCGGTGGTGCGTGGCCGGGACTGATCGGTGGGCGGGGGCGGGGGGAAGGGGCGTCGGAGCGGGCGGCGTTGACCCAGGACGCGAGGACGACCGCTCGACGGACCCCCTGGAGGAGAACGAGATGGCATTGACGCGTGAAGAGCGAGAGGCGTTCCTGGCGGAGCCGCACGTCGCGGCGCTGTCGGTCGACGGCGGGACCGGGCGCGGACCGCTGACGGTGCCGATCTGGTACGGGTACGAGCCCGGCGGCGACGTGTGGATCATGACGGGCCGGGACTCGCGCAAGTACGGGCGCATCCAGGCGGCGGGGCGGTTCTCGCTGATGGTGGACCGGCTGGAGCCGACCATCCGCTACGTGTCGGTGGAGGGCCCGGTGCTGCGGACGGACCCGGCGACCATCGAGGACCTGCGGCGGATGTCGGCGCGCTACCTGCCGGCGGACAAGGTGGACGGGTACGTGGAGTTCGCCTGGAAGAACCACGGCGAGCAGGTGGTGGTGCACCTGCGCCCGGAGCGGTGGGTGTCCTCGGACCTGGGGCAGGTGTGAGCGGGGCGGGGCCGCGGGTGTGACGATGAGGGCATGGCTGAGGACGACGAGACGGGCGAGATCGGCGAGATCGGCGAGACCACGGACGGCACGGCCGAGGGCCGGGACCTGGACGGCCTGCTGAGGTCGCTGCGGGTGTGGGCGCCGGGGGCGACGAGCCTGCCGGCGTTCGACGTGGGGGCGGCCCCCGGGGAGCCGTCGGCGCTGTTCACGACGTGGTTCGCCGAGGCCGTGGCGGCGGGTGAGCGGGAGCCGCACGCCGTGTCCCTGGCGACGGCGGACGAAGAGGGCCGACCCGACGTGCGGATCGTGGTGCTGCACGGCGCGGACGAGCGGGGCTGGTCCTTCGCGACCCACCGCACGAGCAGGAAGGGCGGGCACCTGGCGGCCCGCCCGTACGCGGCGCTGGCCTTCTACTGGCCGGCGCTCGGCCGCCAGGTGCGGGTGCGGGGCCCGGTCACCGCGGCCCCGGCCGCCGAGGCCCGCTCCGACCTGCACGCCCGCTCCACCGGAGCCCTGGCCGCGGCCCTCACCGGCCACCAGAGCGAGCCCCTGGCCTCCCTGGACGACCTGCGCACCGCGTCGGAGGCCGCGTGGGACCGCGCCCGCACCCACCCGGAGACCGAGTCCCCGACCTGGACCCTGTACCACCTGGCCCCGGAGGAGGTGGAGTTCTTCCAGGGCGAGGAACACCGCCGCCACGTACGCCTGCGCTACTGGCGGGAGGCGGGGGAACCTTGGCAGCGGGGGTTGCTGTGGCCGTGAGGGCAGCGCTGGAGCGGAGCGGCTGAGGTGGGCACGGGAGGCGGCGGTACCGCGGAAACCCTCCCCGGCCGCCCGCGGTCACGGCTGGTCCGGGTCGTCCGACAGGCGGGCGTGCAGGTGGACGTCGCGGAAGGCGTCCTGGCGGTGCGCCTCGAACATCGCGCCGCGCAGCGTCCCCTCGTACGGGAAGCCGCAGCGCTCCGCGACCCGGCAGGACGCCGCGTGGCCCAGCGCGTGGCCCAACTCCAGCCGGTACAGGCCGCCGTCGCCGAGCGCCCAGCGGGCCGCCAGGGTCAGGGCGCGGCTCGCCACGCCCCGGCCGCGCGCCTCGGGCAGCACCCAGTAGCCGACCCGTCCGCTGCGCGTCACCCGGTCGATCATGTTGACGCCGACGTGGCCCAGCACCGTCCCGTCCTCCGCGTCGGCGATCCGGTACGACACGGAGGTGCCCTCGGCCGTCTGCCACGCCTTGCCCCGCAGGGACTCCCGGGAGGTCGCGAGGTCCGTCACGGGCCTCAGCGGTGTGTTCCACCGCAGGAACTCCTCGTCGGCCTGACCCCGCCACCACGCCTCGGCGTCGGCGTCCGACTCCGCGTCCCAGGCACCGAGCACGAGACCGTTCCCCCGCAGGACGGGCGGCGCGCCGCCGTCATGGATCGTGTTCATCCGGCCATTCAAACGCCCCGCGGACGGTCGCTCCCGGGCGGCCCCCCGCCCGCCCCTCCCCAGGTGTGATCAATCCGCAACCAATTGTGGTCTTGACCGAGACCCATCAACCCGGGGCGTGATTACGCTCGCGCTCATGGCCGACGACACGACTCCCGAGGGGACCGCTCCCGACGGGCCCGCTCCCGCTCCGCAGCCCGCCGACCGCCCCGTCTACGTCATCGGCGGCGGTCCGGGCGGGCTCGCCGCCGCGTACGCGCTGCGCGCGCAGGGCGTACGGGCCGTGGTGCTGGAGAAGTCGGACCGGGTGGGCGCGTCCTGGCGGGGGCACTACGACCGGCTGCACCTGCACACCACACGCCGCCTGTCGGCGCTGCCCGGCCTGTCGATGCCGCGCCGCTTCGGCCGCTGGGTGTCCCGCGACGACGTGGTGCGCTACCTGGAGAAGTACGCCGAGCACCACGAGCTGGAGATCGTCACCGGCGTCGAGGTCTCGCGCGTCGAGCCCTCCCCCGACGGCACCGGCTGGCTGCTGCACGCCACCGGCGGCCGGCGGCTGACCGGCGCCGCGGTGGTCGTCGCCACCGGCTTCAACCACACCCCGCGCGTCCCCGACTGGCCCGGCCGGGACACGTACACCGGGGAGTTCCTGCACGCCTCCGCCTACCGCAACGGCACCGCGTACGCGGGCCGGGACGTGCTGGTCGTCGGGGTCGGCAACACCGGCGCCGAGATCGCCGTGGACCTGGTGGAGAGCGGGGCGCAGCGGGTCCGGCTCGCGGTGCGCACGGCCCCGCACATCGTGCGCCGCTCCACCGCCGGCTGGGCCGCCCAGTACACCGGCGTCCTGGTACGGCGCCTGCCCGTCGCGCTCGTGGACCGGCTGGCCCGGCCGATGGCGCGGCTCAGCGTGCCCGACCTGTCGGCGCACGGGCTGCCCCGCCCCGGCACCGGGCTCTACAGCCGGGTCACCGAGGGGGCCATCCCCGTGCAGGACGTCGGCCTGATCGACGCGGTCCGCACGGGCCGGGTCGAGGTGGTGGCCGCCGTCGAGGGGTTCGAGGACGGCAAGGTGCTGCTCGCCGACGGCGGCCGGATCTCCCCGGACACCGTGATCGCGGCGACGGGGTACGTCCGCGCGCTGGAGGGCCTGGTCGGTCACCTCGGCGTCCTCGACGGCCGGGGCCGGCCGGTCGTGCACGGGGCCCGCACCCCCTCGGGCGCCCCCGGCCTGTACTTCACGGGCTTCACCAACCCGATCAGCGGGATGCTGCGCGAGCTGGCGATCGACGCGCAGCGCATCGCGAAGGCCGTCGCCCGCGCGGGCGGCGAGAGCCTGTCCCGCCTGCCCGCCCAGGGCTGAGCTCCTACGCCGTCGCCACCACCGTGAGCGGCGCCGCCGGCCTGCGCCGGATCACCAGCGCCATCAGGGCCGCCGCCGCGCACAGGGCGCCGGAGGCGTACCAGACGACGTCGTAGGAGCCGAAGGCGTCGCGGGCGACGCCGCCGAGGAAGGCGACCAGGGCCGCGCCGACCTGGTGGGAGGCCAGCACCCAGCCGAAGACGATGGCGCTGTCCTCGCCGTACTGCTCGCGGCACAGGGCGAGGGTCGGGGGCACCGTGGCGACCCAGTCGAGGCCGTAGAAGACGATGAAGAACAGCATCGGCGGGTGGACCGTCGGCGCCAGGAGCATCGGCAGGAAGAGCAGGGAGACGCCGCGCAGGGCGTAGTAGACGGCGAGCAGGCGGCGCGGTTCGAAGCGGTCGGTGAACCAGCCGGAGGCGATCGTGCCGACCACGTCGAACACGCCGATCACCGCCAGCAGCGAGGCCGCCGCCGTCACCGGCATGCCGTGGTCGTGGGCCGCGGGCACGAAGTGGGTCTGCACCAGGCCGTTGGTCGACGCGCCACAGATCGCGAAGGTGCCGGCCAGCAGCCAGAACGGGCCGGTGCGCACCGCCGACAGCAGCACCCGCACCGCCCGGCCCGCGGCGCCCCGCACCGGGGCGGGCTTGGGCACGAACTCCGTGGCGCCGTACGGCGTGAGCCCCACGTCCGCCGGGTGGTCGCGCAGCAGCAGCCAGACGAAGGGGACGACGGCGAGGGCCGCGAGGGAGACGGTGACCGCGGCCGGACGCCAGTCGTGGTGGGTGATCATCCAGGACAGCAGCGGCAGGAAGATCAGCTGGCCGGACGCGGAGGCGGCGGTGAGGATGCCGCTGACCAGGCCCCGGCGCTCGGTGAACCAGCGGTTGGTCACCGTCGCGGCGAAGGCCAGCGCCATGGAGCCCGACCCGAGGCCCACCAGCAGGCCCCAGCACAGCAGCAGCTGCCAGGCGGCCGTCATCCACACGGTCAGGCCCGAGCCGAGGGCGATCACGGTGAGGGCGACGGCGACCACCCGGCGGATGCCGAAGCGGTCCATCAGCGCGGCGGCGAACGGCGCGGTCAGCCCGTACAGCGCGAGGTTGACCGAGACGGCCGCGCCGATCGTGCCGCGCGACCAGCCGAAGTCCTCGTGCAGCGGGTCGATGAGCAGACCGGGCAGGGAGCGGAAGGCGGCCGCGCCGATGATCGTGACGAAGGTGACGGCGGCGACGAACCACGCCCGGTGCACTCGGGTGCGGCGGGGTCCGGGGAGGGGGCCGGTGGCTCCGGCCGGCGGGGACACGTCGGTTGTCTGGGTCACGGCACCGAGCTTGCGCTGTCCGCGCTCCGTCAACGAGTGGCCCGAGGGACAGCATTCGTTAGGATCGGGCCATGAGCCGTGGCCCGCAGTCCCCGCCGCCGTTCCGGCCGCACCGCGTCGTCGTCCTCGCCCTGGACGGCCTGCTGCCCTTCGAACTGGGCATCCCGCACCGCATCTTCGGCCGCCCGAAGGACGCGCGCGGACGGCACCTGTACGAGGTCGTGACCTGCTCGGTCCGCCCGCCGGGCCCGGTCGAGACCGACGCCGACTTCGCGGTGCACGTCCCGCACGGGCCGGAGGTCCTGGCCACCGCGGACACGGTGATCGTCCCGGCGTCGTACGAGCTGGGCCCGGTGCACGACGAGGGGGTGCTCACCGAGGAGCTGGCCGCCGCCCTGGCCCGCGTCCGGCCCGGCACGCGGCTCGCGTCGATCTGCACCGGCGTCTACGTCCTGGCCGCGGCCGGTGTCCTCGACGGGCGCCCGGCGACCACGCACTGGGCGGACGCCGAGCGGCTGCAGCGGATGTTCCCCCGGATCAGGGTCGACCCGGACGTGCTGTTCATCGACGACGGCGACGTGCTGACCTCGGCGGGCGTCGCGGCCGGGATCGACCTGTGCCTGCACATGGTCCGCCGCGACCACGGCACGGCGGTCGCCAACGAGGTGGCCCGCCGCACGGTCGTCCCGCCGCACCGGGACGGCGGGCAGGCGCAGTACATCGAGCGGCCGGTGCCGGATCCGCAGCAGGCGACGACCACGGCGGCGCGCGCCTGGGCGCTGGCCCGGCTGCACGAGCCGATCCAGCTGCGCGACATGGCCGCGCAGGAGGCGATGTCGGTGCGGACGTTCACCCGCCGGTTCCGTGAGGAGGTCGGGGTGAGCCCCGGCCAGTGGCTCACCCAGCAGCGCGTCGAGCGCGCCCGGCACCTGCTGGAGTGCTCCGACCTGTCCGTGGACCAGGTGGCCCGGGACGCCGGCTTCGGCACGGCCCAGTCCATGCGCCAGCACCTGCAGACGGCGCTGGGGGTGACGCCGACGGCCTACCGGCGGACGTTCCGGGCGGCCGCGGTGGGGGCGTGAGCGCGGGGCCTCAGGCGACCCGGAAGTGCTGCGCGCCCGGGCCGGGCTCCAGGACCTCGTCCTCGGCCAGGAACAGGTCCTCCTCCCCGAAGTCCGGGGCCTGGAAGGGGTTCGTCGCGGGACGGGGCGAGGCCGCCGCCGCGGAACGGCGGGGCTGCCCTTCCGGAGCGGAGAACAACGAGGTGGATTCGATGAGAGGTCTCTCTTTCGGTACGGGCCCCTCGGGGGAGCCCGGTGGGCCGTGACCGGGCCCTGCGGGTTCTACAGCTTGGTCATCTTGGCGTACGGGCTCAGGATCCGCATCTGCGTTGATCCGAAGTCGACGAGCGCGGCGATGCCCTCCTCGATCCCGATCACCCGGCCGAGGCCGTGCGCGTCGTGGGTGACCTGGTCCCCCACGGCGAAGAACTTGGGAGCGGGCGCGACGGGCGCCTTGAAAGGGCTGGTCGGCAAATGACGCTTCGATGCAGCGGGTTTGGTCATCCCTCAGTATGAGCCCAGCCACCGCCGCTCCGCTGTGGTCGTCGGCACAACAATGCGGTAAGCGACCGGGCGCGCGCCGCTGACCTGGCCTTTCCCGGAGACGGCGCGGAGAAATTACCCGGGCGCGACGGCCGTCCCCGGCGTCCGAAACGTTGTCCACAGGCTGTGGAGGGCGCGGCGGGGTCGTCCCGGGCGTCGGGCGCACGCGACGTACGCGACTGTTCGGCTGGCGGCGCGCCGGTACCCGCCCCGAGCACGGCACCGCGCGCCGCCATCCGACTCCGGCGTCCGCACCCCCGCTCCCGGCTGCGCCGGAACGGGAGCACCCCCCACCGGTTCCCGTGGACCCCGAGGGAACCTGCTGCGCCGAATCCGCGACCCGCACTCGACGAGGACTCCCGTCACCGAGCCCCTCGCCGTCCCCTCGCGGCGTGTCGCAGACCACAAGCGTGATCAAACGGACACCTGCCCGTCAACACCTGATTGAAGGTTTGTTACCTTTTGCCGCTTTCGCCGGGGCCGCGCACGGAAGCACGCCCGGGCGCACGGCCCGGCCGGCCTGACGGTCCGTCGACGCCCGCTGCACCGGCCCACGCGCCCCCGCCCGCGCTACACCGCCTCGTAGGCGAACCCCTCGAACCCCTCGAAGCCGCCGTACGTCCCGTACGACCCGTGGGTCCCGAAGGCCGGCTCCGGGCACCGTGCGCCGCCGCCCTGTTCCGCGCCCGCGTCGTCGGACGGGGCGCAGCGGTCCAGTTCGCACCAGATCCGCTTGCCGTCGCCCTCCACGCTCCAGCCCCAGCGGTCGGCGAGCCCGTCGACGAGCGCGAGGCCCCGGCCGCCCGTTGCGTCACCGTCGGCCCACCGGGGCACGGGTGCGCGGGAGCAGGCGTCGGTCACCTCCAGGCGCAGCGTCGCGCCCTCGGCCGTCTCCGGCTCCGGCAGCGACAGCCACAGCACGGCCGGACACCCGGTGTGCACCACGGCGTTGGTGACGAGTTCCGAGACGAGCAGGACCAGCGTCTCGGCGACCGGCTCGTCGGCCCCTATGCCGGACCCGGCCAGGCGCGAACGGGTCCACTTCCGGGCGCGCCCCACCTCAGCGGGGTCGGGCCGGATCTCCAGCTGCACTTGAAGCACCTGCACCGCTACACCATCCGAACCGGAGGACACACGGCCGCACGGCACGCGAGGAACACGCGACGCACGGGCACCACGACGACAAGGGCCACGATCGTAGCCATTTTCTGCATGACCAGAACAACGGCCGGGGAGAGAGTGACGGACCGTGACTCCCGTACCGGACAGCTTGGTTGACGTTCCGTCACCCCAACAAGGGCTTCGGGCATATTCCCGCGCGAAGGAGTACCCGTGCGGGATACTGTGCGACGCTCGCCGAGGTGAGTCGAACAGGCACCAACGGCGGGCTGCGCACCGGGAACCACTCGCATGGCAGCGACGGTACCCGAGCGTCCGCCGACTCCGGGCGGTGACGGACGGCGGCGGCACCCTCATCCGCCACCGTCAGGGCTTCACGCTCCGTGATCGCCCACTGCCACGATCGGCGACATCGCCGGGTCCCGCCGGTCCGCCCCACGGGGCGCCGACCGTTCCGCCACCCCGCGAACTGCTGCGGCGCCCGGGCGTGTTGCGGGCGCCGTCACGCCGGGACCGTGAAGTAGCGGGCGAACGCCGGGACCACGTCCGGCTCGCCGACCCTGCCGTCGCCGTCCGCGTCCAGCGCGCGGGCCGCCGCACCGGCCACGTTCTCGGGGACGCCGAGGGCCCGCAGGGCACGCACGGTGTCGTCGACCGTGGCGGCACCGTCGCCGTCGGTGTCGGCGACCGCGAGCGCGGCGTGCAGGAAGGGCCGGGCGATCTCGGCGAACCGGTCGGGGCTGTCGCTCAGGCGCTTGACCGCGCCGTTCACGAACTCTTCCCGGGTGATGCGCTGGTCACCGTCACGGTCCGCTATCCCGGCCATGCCCTGCCAGAACGCCTCGGCGCCGGCGTACAGCGCCTGCCCCCGGTCGGACCGGGCCGCCGTGGCGAACTCGGCGAGCAGCGCCTTGGCCGCGCCACTGAAGTCCTCCCGGTCGATCCAGCCGTTGCCGTCCTGGTCGAAGGTGGCGAACCGGGCGGCGATCCTTCGCTCGTACTCGCTGCTGACCATGTCCTTGGGCCGCCTAACGTCGTCACGTGGGGTTTCTCTGGCAGGGAGCGTACGTCGCGGACGGCACCCGGGGGACCGGGGGACGACGTCTGTGCCAGGACCGGGGGAATTCCGGGACAACGGCGTGGCACGGGGTGGTGGAGGGGAACTGGGGCGGCGTGACTCAGGGAGCCGTGCGCCCGGCCCGGCTCACGCCGACAGCGGCTCGGTGTCGTCGACGACCGCGTCCTCGAGGCAGAGGTAGACGTCGAAGAGGCGCCGCACGCCGAGCGCGCCGAACACCCGGTTGACGTGGGACCCCTCGACGGCCCCGGCGGCCGGCAGGACCAGGCGCAGGCTGCCCTGGCAACTGCGCAGCAGGCGGCGGGCGGAGATGAGGACCCCGACCCCGCTGGAGTCGCAGAACCAGACGTCGGAGAGGTCGAGGACGAGGCTGTGCCGGCCGTCGGCCACCTCGTCGTGCACCCGCTGCCGCAGCCCGGGTGACGTCACCAGATCCAGCTCGCCCGACACGTGGAGCACGGCCCATCCGCCCTGCTCGCCGCCGGTCACTTTGAACGCCACCACCACACCCTTCGCTCGCCGGAGAGGAAGCGGCAGCAGATCCGGAAGCGGTGCTTACGCTTCCCTTCGCCTCCTTGCAGCGCAGCTGCCCAGCGGCCGTTCCCGGAAACGCCGATCGAGAAACGGAGAGGAAAGGAAAGAGGCTTGTTCCAGTCGAGACCGGTCCTGTTCGATCGGAAGCGGACACGATCGGGCACGCCGAAGAACGGACGGAGGAGCGGACAAGTCCCTTACCATCCCTCACCACGCAGGGGGCGCACATTGCCACAAAGGGGAGTGCGTCCTTCGACGTGCCGACTACATTCGAGGTGACGGTGGGCGCACGCTGGACGCGACGGGACGGGTGAGGGGGCCGCATGGCGAAGAAGGACGCACCGCCCCGCTGGGACCGCAAGATGCAGCAGCGGCTCGCCCGCGGCGAGGCGGCGGCCCTCGGCGAGCTCTACGACCGGTTCGCCTCGCTGGTGCACGGGCTCGCCCACCGCGTGCTCGGCGACGAGCGCGCCGCCGACGGCATCACCCGCGAGGTCTTCGTCCACGTCTGGGAACACCCCGAGTCCTACGACCCGGACCAGGGCCCGCTGCGCACCTGGGTCGCCGGCCTCACCCACCGCCTCGCCGTGCAGCGGCTGCGCGACACCGGGGCCGCCGCGCTGGCCCGCGGCGGCCCCGGCACCGCCGAGGAGCTGGAGCACCGGGTCCGCCACGCCTCCGTCGCGGCCCGCGCCGACTACATCGTCCAGTCGATGCCGGCCCCGCTGCGCGCCGCGCTCGAACTGGCCTACTTCCAGCGCCGCGACTACCGGCAGGCCGCCGCCGACATCGGCATCACCGAGGAGGAGGCCCGCCGCCGGCTGCGCCTCGGCCTCCAGCTGCTGTCCACGGCCCACGACGCCGCCTCCCCCGGCGCACCGCCCGGGTACGGGGGTGCGGCGTGAGCGGAACCACCGGCTCCGAGGCGTACGACGGCGACGACGAGCACGACGACCACGCAGGGCAGGCCCCCGGGGGCCCGCACGGCGGCGGTGGCAGCGGGCCCGACCACCCGCACCGGCCGCCGCGCATACCGACGCCGCGCACCTCGGTGGAGGACGGCGGGCTGCCGCTGCCCGCGGTGCCGGACAGGGAACAGGGGGAGGACGTGCGGGGCATGCGGGAGAACCTCCAGGAGGGCCTGCGGCAGGACGGGGAACGGCTCGGCGACCTCACCGGCACCGCCGGCCCGGACCCGTCGCCCGAACCCGCGCCGGAGCTGGAGCACCCGGTGCTCACGTCGCTGCTCGGCGCGTGGGCGCTGGCCGCCTGCTCCGCCGAGGAGACGGCCGCCGTGGAGGCCCACCTCGGCGTGTGCGGTACCTGCGCCGACGAGGCGCGCCGGCTGCGCGAGGCGGTCGGGCTGCTCCAGCGCCCGGACAGCCTCGACCTCGACCCCGGGCTGCGCACCCGCGTCCTCGAACGCTGCCTGGAGCGGCGGCCGCCGCGCATCCCGGTGCCCGAGTGGGCGCTGTCGTACGACGCCGAGACCGCCCGACTGGACGCGCTGCTGCAGGACTTCGGGGACGCCGAGTGGCACGCGCCCGTGCGGCTGCGGTGGTTCGGCGCCGAGGGGGCGAGCAACCGCCGTACGACCGTCGCCGGGGTGATCGCGCACCTGCTCGCGGTGGACGGGCTGGTCGCGGCGGCGCTCGGCCTCGACGACCCGCTGGAGGAGGGCGCCGCCCCCACACCGCCGCAGGAACGCACCGAGCGGTACTGGCGCAACGCCCACTTCCCGCCCACGCGTTCGGTGCGCGGGCCGTGGCGGGAGCAGACGCACGCCCTGGTGCGCACGGCGTCGTTCACCCAGGGCACGGGGCTGCTGGGAGTGTCGTACGGCGGGTTCGAACTGCCGTTGCGCGACGCCCTGGTGGACCGGGCGTTCGAGTGCTGGGTGCACGCCGAGGACATCGCGGACGCGGTCGACTACCCCTACGAGCCGCCCGCGCCGCGGCACCTGCACGGGATGATCGACCTGGCCGTCCGGATGCTGCCGGGCGCGCTCGCGCAGCGGCGGCAGGCGGGGCTGGCCGCGCCGGGCGGCGACAGTCGGCACCTGGTGGCCGCGGGCCGGCCCGGGCGCAGTGTCCGCCTGGAGATCGAGGGGCGGGGCGGCGGCGAGTGGCTGGTGCCGCTGGACTCACCGGCGGCGGTGGGCTCCGCGGAGCACCAGGTGGCGCACGTGGCGCTGGACGACGTGGAGTTCTGCCGGCTGGCGGCGGGACACGTGTCTCCGCGGGAGGCGGCGGCCGGGCAGGTCGGCGATCAGGGGGCCATCGGGGACGTGCTGTCCGCGGTGGCGTCGTTGAGCCGGCTGTAGGGGGTGGCGGGGGCTCGTCGGCGGCTGCGGGTGCGTGGGGGCGTTCGCGCAGTTCCCCGCGCCCCTGAATGCCGGACCAGTGTCCCTACCCCTCAGGGGCGCGGGGAACTGCGCGACCGGCCACGAACCACCCGCAGCCGCCGACGCGACCGCACCCCCCACCCCCTTAGGCGAACACCACCGTCCGGCGCCCGTTGAGGAGAATCCTCCGCTCCGCGTGCCACTTCACGGCCCGCGCCAGCGCCTGGCACTCCACGTCCCGCCCGACCGCCACCAGCCCCTCCGGCGTCACGTCGTGGCCGACGCGCTCGACCTCCTGCTCGATGATCGGCCCCTCGTCGAGGTCCGCGGTCACGTAGTGCGCGGTCGCCCCGATGAGCTTCACGCCGCGCGCGTGCGCCTGGTGGTACGGCTTGGCGCCCTTGAAGCTCGGCAGGAACGAGTGGTGGATGTTGATGATCCGGCCGCTCAGCTGCTTGCACAGGTCGTCCGAGAGCACCTGCATGTAGCGGGCGAGGACGACCAGCTCGACGCGCTCCTCGCGGACCAGCTCCAGCAGCCGCGCCTCGGCCTCCGGCTTGGTCTCCCTCGTCACCGGGATGTGGTGGAAGGGGATGTTGTACGAGGACACCAGTTCCTGGAAGTCCGTGTGGTTGGAGACCACCGCCGCGATCTCCACGGGCAGCGCCCCGATGCTGGCCCGGAACAGCAGGTCGTTCAGGCAGTGCCCGAACCTGCTCACCATCAGCACGACGCGCATCTTCTCGTCGGCCCGGTGGATCTGCCAGTCCATGTGGAAGGAGTCACCGATCGCCGCGAAGCTCGCCCGCAGCTTGTCCACCGTCACCGGCGACTCGGCCGAGAAGTGGACCCGCATGAAGAACAGTCCCGTGTCGTGGTCGCCGAACTGCTGGCTGTCCTCGATGTTGCAGCCGGTCATGAACAGGTAGCTCGACACGGCGTGCACGATGCCCTGCTTGTCGGGGCAGGACAGGGTCAGGACGTACTGGTCGGCGGGGGCCGCCGCGGCTCGGGTGGACTGCTCGTTCATGCAGCACAGGGTCGCACACACGGGCCCCGCGCCCCACCGTCGTCCCGCTACGCGGACCGGGTCATGATCTGCAGCACCTCGAGGGTGCGCGGCGGCTGGTCGGGGTCCTCGCCGTCGCTCACCGACATCCGCACGTGCGCGTCGCGCGCCGCCCGGACCGCCTCCGGCCAGCCCGCGTGCTCCAGGTAGGCGGACACGGGCGCGTCCGGACCGACCTGGTGCATGATCCGCAGCACCCGCAGCACCGCCGTGTCGACGAGCGCCGCCTCCTGGGAGTCCCGGAAGATCGTGCCGACGTACTTCTCGGCCGACCAGTTGTCCAGCCAGGTGTCCTCGACCAGGCGGTACACGGCGTCGGTGACGTCGCCGTACCCGTCGACGCCCGCCAGCCAGACGTTCCGCTGGAACAGCGGGTCGGAGAGCATGTGCAGCGCCGAGCGCACGTTGCTGCGCCAGCGCCACCACGGCATGTCGTTCAGGGGCATGCCGCCCATGGTGGAGGAGCGACGGCCGCGACGGGAAGAGTTCTCCGAACCTTGCACGGTCATCGATCGTACGTTCCGCCCGGCGCCGGTCCGACCGGCCCCCGTAATTCACCTGTACGTCACCATCCGTTGACCGCGGGTCACTGTGGGGTTGGGGATGTGACGGAAGCGTGTGGGTCCATGACCGGCAGGCGACGTACGCGAAGCACCTTCCTCCCCTGGCACCACCGCTTCACCCGGCACGTCAGACAGTCCGCGCTCCTCGCGGGTGCCCTGACCGCCGGTGCGTCACTCCTCGCCGGCTGCGGGGTCATCCCCGGTACCACGGGGGGTTCCGGGGACACCTCGATCACGGTCATGACCTGGGCGCCGGAGGACACCAGCGCCACCAACAAGCCCGGCATGCCCGCCTTCGCCCGCGCCTACGCGCGCTGGACCAACGCCCACGGCGGCCTCGGCGGCCGCACGCTGAAGGTCCTGACCTGCAACGACCGCAACGACTCGGTGGGCGCCGCGAAGTGCGCCCGGCGCGCGGTGAAGGAGGGGGCCGTCGCGGTCGTCGGCTCCTACAGCCAGTACTCCGACTCGTTCTTCCCCGCGCTGCAGGGCGCCGGCATCCCGTACATCGGCGGCTACGGCGTCACCAACGCCGAGTTCACCAGCCCCCTGTCCTACCCGGTCAACGGCGGCCAGCCCGCGCTGCTGGCCGGGCTCGGCCGGGAGCTCTCCGGGGTCTGCGGCCGGGTGGCGCTGGTCCGCCCGGACACCATCGCCGGTGACGCCCTGCCCAGCCTGCTGAACTCCGGCCTGGACGCGGGCGGCCACGCCGACGCCACCGACCAGCCGGCCGCGGAGGACGCCACCGAGTACTCCGCCCAGGCCCAGAAGGCCCTCGCCGAGGCCACGCGCGGGGGCGGCAAGGGCTGCGTGGTGCCCGCGCTCGGCGACCGCACCAGCACGTTCATGGATTCCTTCCGGCGCGACGACGACGCGTCCTCGGTGCGCACCGCGACCGTCCTCGGCAGCGTCGACCAGACGGTGATCAACTCGACCGGTGGCGCGTCCGGCCCGTACGAGGGCGCCTACGTCACCGGCTGGTACCCGGTGGCGAGCGATGCGCGCTGGAACGGGATGAAGAAGATCATCAGCGACGAGGCGTTCACCGACAACCGCATCGAGGCCGACGACACCGGGGTGCAGACGACGTACATCGCCTACACCGTGTTCAGGAAGGTCGTGGAGTCGCTCGGGAGCGGCCAGGTCACCGCGGACACCGTCCGCAGCGCCCTGGACGACGGGCTGCGGATCGAGACCGGCGGGCTGACGCCGACGCTGCGCTGGCAGTTCGCCGACCGGCTCGGCTCGGTCGGCCTGCCGCGCCTGGTCAACGCCGACGTGAGCCTCCAGGTGGTGCGCAAGGGCCGGCTGGTGGCCGCCAAGAGCGGCTCCGTCGACGTGACCGCGACACTGGAGTCGGCCAACCTCGACTAGCCGGCCGACCTGACCTGGCCGGGCCGCGCCCCGCTGGGCCCGGCCAGGTCAGGTCAGGTCAGAGCTGGGTCGGCTGGCGCTCGGTCAGCCCGTACTTGCGCGCGATGCCGTTCCACAGCTGCGCGGCCTTGCTCTTCTGGGCGCTGGCGGTGCCGCTCGCCCGGTTGCCGGCCTGTGTCTCCGGGGTCGTGCGGGCCTGGCCCTTCCTGCACGCCTTCTTGTTGCCGGCGACCTGGTCGGCCCAGGCCGCGTAGTGGTTGTCGGCCTCGGCGGACGCCTGCCACGCCTTGGTGAGCGCGGTGGTCAGCGCCGCGTGGTCGGGCAGCTCGTCCACGGTCAGGCCGTCCAGCCGGGTCACCAGGTCGGTGCGCTGGCCGGCCGCGGCCCGCAGGTCGGTGGCGGCCTGCTGGAGGTTGCGGCACGCCTTGACGTCCGCCACCGCCCCGATCACGCTGGCCCGGCTGCTGCCGCTGTCCGCGAGCAGCTTGTCCAGCGCGACCGCCTGCTCCTTCGCGGGGTCGGCGGCCGTCGACGCGGACCCCGACTGCACGGGCGCCGACGCGGACGCGGGCCGGTCGTCGCCGCCGCCCCCGCCGCCCCCGCCCGCCATGAGCGCGCCCGCGCCGACGCCGACGACCACGATGGCCACGCCGATCGCCGCGATCAGCGGCACCCGGGACCCCGTCCGTCCGCCGCCGCGCCGTCCGCCGTGGTCGTCGGCGTCGTCGTGCACGGCCCGCCGGCCGCCGGGCGGCAGGAACGAGGGCGGGGCGGAGCGGCCCGCACCGTGACCGGCGGGACCCGCGGGGCCGCCCGGTCCGGGCTCGGTGAAGCGGGGCATCTGCTGGGTGGACCCGGCCGGGGACTCGCCCCGGAACAGGTTGGCGAACTCGGCGGGCGGCTGCCGCTCGCCCTCGGCACCGCCGTACGGGGCCTGGCCCGGCCGGCCGCCGGCGACCGGCGGTATGTACTGCGTGGCCTCGGCGTCGGAGCCGGCGGGCTGCCCCTGCGCGTGCGGGCCCGTGCCCAGGTAGTGGGTCGCCTCGGCGGGCGTCTCCGGCGGCAGCGCGCCCCCGCCGACCGGCGGCAGGAACTGGGTCGCGCCCTCGTCCGGGCGGGCGCCGACCGGAGGGATGTACTGCGTGGCCTGCTGGTCCCCGTGTGCCGCGGGGACCGGCGGTATGTACTGCGTGGCGCCCTCGTCCGCCGCGGCGGGCGGCACCGGCGGGAGGTACTGGGTGGCGCCCTCGTGGGCCGCGGGCGGCAGCGGGGCGCCGGGCACGCCGTGGCCGTACGACGGCGGCTGCGCGCCCTCCGGGGGCAGCGGGCCCGGGCCCTGCTGGGGCGCCGGGTTCCACTGGCCGGAGTCGGCGGGCTGGGCACCGCCCCACTGCTGCTGGTCGGCGGGGAGCGGCCAGGAGCCCTGGCCGGACCGGCCGGACCGGCCGGCGGGCGGCTGCGGGGCCGGCCCGTGCTGGTCGGGGCCCCACGGCTGGCCCCAGGTCTGGCCGGGGGCGGGCTGCGGGTCGCCGTAGGAGGCCTGCTGCGGGTCGCCGTAGGCCTGCTGGTCGCCGTACGGGGCCTGCTGCGGGCCGCCGTAGGAGCCGTGGCCCTGCTGGTGGGGGTCGGCGTAGGAGCCGTGCTCGGGCTGCGGGGAGCCGTAGCCGCCGTGGCCGTCATGGCCGCCGTGGCCGCCGTCGCCCGGGTGGGCGGGGCCGGCGTGCCGGCCGCCGTACGGGTCGTGCTCGGGGCGTCTGTCCTCGCCGCTCGTCGTGCCCGGCAGCAGGGGCGCGCCGCCGTCCGAGGGCAGCACGATGCCTTCGCGCGGGGACCGCGCCGAGGGCTCCTCGCCCTGTCCACTCTGCGTCACCGGGACTCCTGTGAATGGGGGACCTTCGGAATCGTCGGCTCACGCTACCGGCTCCACGGAACCCCGTGCCACGCAGCTCAGGACGTGGCCTCCTCCCTGTGACGTCGCTAACAGAGCGGTGGCACAACGGGGGCGCCGTGCGCTGTGGTTGACCCGCGCGGGCGCCCCCTCGGGCTACGCGGCGGCGGGCAGGTCCAGGCGGGCCCCGAACTCCCTGACCACCGGCTCGTCGCGGTACGGCTCCAGCCGCTGCTGGAGGTCCTCCAGGTACTCCGCGCCCCGGTTGGAGCGCAGGGTCTCCAGCAGCTCGACCGCCTTCAGGCCGGTGCTGCACGCCTGCTCGACCTCGCGCTGCTGCACCTGCGCGCCGGCCAGCAGCACGTAGCCGATGGCGCGGCGGCGGGCCCGGCCCTCCGGGTGCCCGGCGAGCGCCTGCTCCGCGCAGCGCGCCGCCGCCTCGGCCTGGCCGAGGTCGCGGTGGCAGTGCGCCAGTTCGTCCGCCAGGTACGCCTCGTCGAAGTGGGCGATCCACACCGGGTCGTCCCCGGACGCGGGGTCGGCCGCCTCCAGCGCGGACACCGCCCGCCCGGACGCCTCCTGCGCGGCGCGCGCGTCGCCCATCAGGGCGTGGCCCCGGGCCTCGGCGGCGTGGAACATCGCCTCCGCGCGCGGGGTGACCCGCCCCCGGGCCCCTTCCTGGGCCGCGCGCGCCAACTGGGCGATCTCGCGCGGGTTCCCGAGCTGGGCGGCGAGGTGGCTCATGGACGCGGCGAGGACGTAGCCGCCGTAGCCGCGGTCCCCGGCCGCCTGGGCGAGGCGCAGCGCCTGGATGTAGTACCGCTGGGCCAGGCCCGGTTGGCCGGTGTCGACGGCCATGTACCCGGCGAGCTCGGTGAGTCGGGCCACGGCGGCGAACAGGTCGCGGCCGACGGCCTCCCGGTAGGAGCCGGCGAGCAGCCCGGAGACGACGCTGTTGAGGTAGTGCACGACGACCGGGCGCACGTGCCCGCTGCCGTACTGGTGGTCCAGGTCGACCAGCGCCTGCGTCATGGCCCGCACGGCCGCGACGTCGGACTGGCCGACCCGGGGCCCCGCCGAGCGCGCCACCTGGGCGTCGGGCGCCGAGATCAGCCAGTCGCGGCTGGGTTCGACGAGCGCGGAGGCGGCCACCGAGGACCCGGACAGGAAGTCCCGCCGGCCCACGTCGCTGCGCCACAGCTCGCAGACCTGCTCGATGGCCCCCAGTACCGTCGGCGAGAACTGGAGGCCCACGCCCGAGGCGAGGTTCTTGCCGTTGGCCATGCCGATCTCGTCGATCGTGACCGTCCGGCCGAGCTTGCGGCCCAGCGCCTCCGCGATGATCGCCGGGGCCCGGCCCCGGGGCTGCTGGCCGCGCAGCCAGCGGGCCACGGAGGTCTTGTCGTAGCGCAGGTCGAGGCCGTGTTCGGCGCCGCACATGTTGACGCGGCGGGCGAGCCCGGCGTTGGAGCATCCGGCTTCCTGGATGAGCGCCTGCAGCCGTTCGTTCGGCTGCCGCGCGACAAGCGGCCTTGCGGCCATGGCATAACCCCCTGCGAACCCCTTGGAACGAAAGATCCGGCCGTGAAGATCGATGCCCCGCGGACATACCGAAAATGCGGGACATGCGAGGATTGCCGGGGTAAGCCACCGGCCGACCCCTGACCGTGCCTACCCGTTCCCGTCCGCCTTCCTGCCGCGCGCCCCCGCGCGTGCACCCGTGCGCCCCGAAGTCCGCGACGGTGCTCCTCCCCCGCGCACAGGGCACGGCGTAACCCCTGGTGACGGCGGGAGTTGTGTTCATCGTGGAAGACACGATCCCCGGCACCGAAGCCGCTCAGATCCCGAAGCAGCGCGGGGAACCGCTGCTGGAGACCGCCGTCCGCTACGCCGGGGAACGGCACTGGGACGTGTTCCCCGGCACCTGGCTGGAGGCGGTCGACGGGGTGCGGCGCTGCTCGTGCGGCGACACCGCGTGCGCGGCGCCGGGGGCCCATCCCGCGCGGCCCGACTGGGCGAGCCTGGCGACGGGCAGCGCGACCGTCGCGCGCCGGATGTGGCAGAAGCAGCCGACGGCGTCGGTCCTGCTGCCCACGGGGCGGACGTTCGACGCGGTCTCCGTGCCGGAGACGGCCGGGTTCCTGGCCCTCGCGCGCATGGAGCGCATGGGGGTGACGCCGGGTCCGGTGACGCTCGCCCCGGACCGGCGGATGTACTTCTTCGTGCTCCCGGGGGCCGTCGCGAAGGTCCCGGACCTGGTGCGCGCGCTCGGCTGGGCGCCCGCGTCGCTGGACCTGCTGGCGCTCGGCGAGGGCGCGTACGTGGCCGCACCGCCCACCCGGTTCGGATCGGGCGGGGCCGTGCAGTGGGCGTGCCGGCCCACGCAGGCGAACCGGTGGCTGCCGGACGCCGAGGAGCTGGTCCCCCCGCTCGCCTACGCGTGCGGCCGGGACCGGTAGCCCCCTCCGCACGTCCCGGTACGCCGGGTGGACCGCAGGACACGGCCTAAGGTGCGTGCATGAGTTCTGCTGTACGTGTGCACGGCCTCTGGAAGCGGTTCGGGCAGCAGGTCGCCGTCGCCGGGATCGATCTCGACCTGCCCGCCGGGCGGTTCATCGGGCTGGTGGGACCCAACGGCGCGGGCAAGACCACCACCCTGTCGATGGTGACCGGGCTGCTGCGGCCCGACGGCGGGACCGTCGAGGTGGTGGGGCACGACGTGTGGCGCGACCCGGTGGAGGTCAAGGCCCGCATCGGGGTGCTGCCCGAGGGGCTGCGGCTGTTCGAGCGGCTGTCGGGCCGTGAACTCCTCGGCTACACCGGGCGGTTGCGGGGCCTGCCGGGGGCGGAGGTCGACAAGCGGGCCACCCAGCTCCTCGACGTCCTCGACCTCGCGGGCGCCCAGCACAAGCTCGTGGTCGACTACTCCACCGGCATGCGCAAGAAGATCGGCCTCGCGGCGGCCCTGCTGCACAACCCCGAAGTGCTCTTCCTGGACGAGCCGTTCGAGGGGGTGGACCCGGTGTCGGCGCAGACCATCCGGGGCGTGCTGGAGCGGTACACGGCCTCCGGCGCCACCGTCGTCTTCTCCTCCCACGTCATGGAGCTCGTCGAGTCGCTGTGCGACTGGGTGGCCGTGCTGGCCGCCGGGCGGATCCGCGCGCACGGCCCGCTGGAGGAAGTACGCGGGTCGGCGCCATCGCTGCAGAAGGCGTTCCTGGAGCTGGTCGGCGCCCGGGAGCGCGACGCCGGCTCCGACCTCGACTGGCTGGGCGGCGGGCCCCGGTGAGCGCGCCGACCGCCGTCGTCGTCCGGCTGAAGCTGTCGCTGCTGCGCAACGGGCTGCGGCAGTCCGCGGGCAGGCGGGCCGCCTACGTCGCCTCGGCCGTCGTCGTCCTGCTGGTCGCCGCGCTGCAGCTGGTGGGGCTCGTCGCCCTGCGCGGGCACGCGCACGCCGCGTCCCTGGTGGTGCTGCTGGTGGCGGTGCTGGGGCTCGGGTGGGCGGTGATGCCGCTGTTCTTCCCCAGCGGGGACGAGACGCTGGACCCGACCCGGCTGGTGATGCTGCCGCTGCGGCCCCGGCCCCTGGTGCGGGCCCTGCTGGCCGCCTCGCTGGTCGGCATCGGGCCGCTGTTCACCGCGCTGCTGCTGGCGGGCTCCGTGGTGTCGGTCGCGCACGGGGCGACGGCGTACGGCGTCGGCGTCCTCGGGGCCGTGCTGGGGTTGCTGGTGTGCGTGACGCTCGCGCGGGCCGTGGCCGCCGCCAACATCCGCCTGCTGACCAGCCGTCGGGGACGCGACCTGGCCGTGCTGAGCGGACTGGTCGTCGCCGTCGGCGCGCAGGTGGTCAACTTCGGTGCCCAGCAACTGGGTTCCTCGGGCCTCGGCCGGCTCGACCCGGCCGCCGACGTGCTGCGGTGGGTGCCGCCCGCCGCCGCGGTCGGCGCCGCGGATTCCGCGAGCGAGGGGTCGTACGGCAGTGCGGCCGCACAACTGCTGCTCACGGCGGCCGCGTTGGGGGCCCTGCTGGTGGTGTGGGAGCGCAGCCTGACCCGGCTGATGACCGCGCCCGACGGCTCCACGTTCCAGGCCGCCGGGTCCGGGACGCGGGAGCGGCGCGGGTCGTCCGGGCTCGCGCGGCTGCTGCCCGCCGGGCGCACCGGGACCGTGATGGAACGCAGCCTGCGCTACGTGTGGCGGGACCCCAGGACGAAGGCGGCCTGGGTGACGTCCCTGGCGATCGGTCTGATCGTGCCGGTGTTCAACGCCCTCCAGGGCACCGGTTCGCCGTACTTCGCGTGCTTCGCCGCCGGGATGCTCGGCATCCAGATGTACAACCAGTTCGGGCAGGACACCTCCGCCTTCTGGATGGTGGCCCTGAGCATTTCCTCCACCCGGGACGCCTACGCCGAACTGCGCGCGCGGGCGCTGGCGCTGCTGGTGATCACCCTGCCGTACACCGCCCTGGTCGCCGTGGTCACCACCGGGCTGCTCGACGACTGGCCCCGGCTGCCGGAGGTGCTCGGGCTGTCCTGCGCGCTGCTCGGCGCGATGCTCGCGACCGGCGCCTGGACCTCGGCCCGCTTCCCCTACTCGATCCCGCAGGAGGGCTACAAGAACGTGGCCCCCGGGCAGGCGGGCCTCGCCTGCACAGCGATCTTCGGCGGCATGGTGGCGGCCGCCCTGCTGTGCGCCCCGGTGATCGCCGTGACGATCTGGCTGAACGTCAGCGCGGGCGGGGACGCGTGGACCTGGCTGCTGCTGCCGGCGGGCGCGGCCTACGGCGCGACGCTGACCTGTCTGGGCCTGCGCCTCGCGGCCCCCCGCACGGCGGCCCGCCTGCCGGAGATCCTGACGGCGGTGAGCAGGGGGTAGCGGGCAGGGGGTAGCGGGCAGGGGCTTGCGGGGGGGGCCGCCGCGGCCGCCGCCTCAGCCGGTGAGTACCCCGTCCAGGAACGGCTCGACGGCCTCCCGCCAGCCCTCCGGCTGGTCGTAGTGCACCAGGTGTCCCGCGTCGGCCACCTCGGCGTACTCGCCCCGGGGCAGCACCCGCACCATCTCCTGCGCCTCCGCCCGTCCCAGCTCGCCGTCCAGGCCGCGCACGACCAGCGTGGGGCACCGCACCTGGGCCAGCTCCTCCCAGTGGGCGTCGTACACCCAGGTCTCGCGGGAGCGCAGCATCTGCTCGGGCTCGAAGACGGGCCGCCAGCCGTCGGCCGCCTCCTGCATGACCTCGGCGTAGAACGCGCCGCGGGAGGGGTTGGGCCGCTCCACCCAGGGGTCGTCCTCGCCGAACCACGTGCGGACGTCGGCCAGGGTGGCGAAGGGCAGGGGCCAGGTCCGGAACCAGTCGGCCCACTCGCGCTGCGAGGCCGCGCCGAGCGCGGAGGCCCGCATGTCGCAGATGACGAGGCCGCGCACGAGGTCGGGGCGCTTGGCGGCGAGCTGCCAGGCGGTCAGGGCGCCCATGGCGTGACCGATGACGACGGCGGGGGCGAGGCCGAGCTGCTCGAGGGCGGCCTCGGCGTCCTCGACGTACGCCTCGCGCGTGTACGACGCGGCCCGGGGCGGCTTCTCGCTGCGGCCGTGGCCGCGCTGGTCGAGGGCGACGGCGCGGTGCCGCTCGGAGAGCCAGCGGGCGGTGGGGGCCCAGTGGGAGGCGCGGCCCATCAGGCCGTGCAGTAACAGCACCCCGGCGCCGCGGTCCCGCTCCGGGCCGTCGACCGGGCCGGGGTCGCCCTTGGGCGGGTCGCCGAACTCCCACGCCGCCAGGCGCACGCCCCCCGCCCCGGTAACGTCGATGCGTCGCGCCATCGGAACTGGCACCCCCTGGCTTGGCTCGCCGGCTTCCCACACTCACATGGCTCAGCGCACGCGGTGATGCACGCGTGTCACACCCAGACTATCGAACTCGTATTCGAAAAACGCCTGGGTGCCAGGCAACACCCCTCGTTCGAGTGACCCCCCTCAAGGAATGATCGCCGCTGCCGAGGGGAGACCTTCTGCGGGAGGCGGACCGCTCGGGGAAATCGGTCCGAGGGGAACGACCCTGAGAGCTCGGGGCTCCGGGTCGACACAGGGGAGGACAGGCCCCGGTGCCGTACGGCACCGGGGCCCTCCTGTCGTCTGCGGCACATCGTCCCGCCCCCTCCGGTCCCATGCCTCACGCGACAGCCTGGCACGAGACGCGGTGCCGCGCTGCGGTTTTCCGCCCGGCTCCCCCTTGGGCGCACGGCGCCGGACCGTGGGCGCGCGGGGCCGGACCGTGGGCGCGCGTGGCCGGACCTCGGGCGCGCGGCACCCGGGCGCCTCAGCGCTTGGCGACGAAGACGTGGGAGGCGACGTCCGACGCGAGCTCGGCGGCCTCGCCCCCGCTGCCGACCAGCACCCCGCCGGCCGACTCGGTGACGCTCACCACGGAGCCGGGCTGCACCCCGGCACGGCGCAGGGTGTACATCAGCTGGGCGTCGGTCTGGATGGGCTCGCCGATCCGGCGCACCACCACCGTCTTGCCCTCCAGGCCCGGGTGGAGCTCGGCCAGCGAGACCATGCCCTCGTCCAGGAACGGGTCGGCGCCGTCCTTCTCGCCCAGCTCCTCCAGGCCCGGGATCGGGTTGCCGTACGGCGACTCGGTCGGGTGGCGCAGCAGCTCCAGCACGCGCCGCTCGACGGCCTCGCTCATCACGTGCTCCCAGCGGCAGGCCTCGGCGTGCACCTGCTCCCACTCCAGGCCGATCACGTCGACGAGGAGGCACTCGGCGAGGCGGTGCTTGCGCATCACGCGCGTGGCGAGGCGGCGGCCCTCGTCGGTCAGCTCCAGGTGCCGGTCGCTGGCGACGGACACGAGGCCGTCGCGCTCCATGCGCGCGACCGTCTGGCTGACCGTCGGACCGCTCTGGTCGAGCCGCTCGGCGATGCGGGCGCGCATGGGGACGACACCCTCCTCCTCCAGCTCGAGGATGGTGCGGAGATACATCTCCGTGGTGTCGATGAGTCCGGACATACGTGCCCCTCGATGAGTGTCCCGGAGGCTGGACGGCTCTCCGGCGCGTGCGCTGGCCCTGACGTCAATTCTGCCGGATCCCACTGACAACCGTGCCGTGCCGAGGAAGGCAGACCCGGGCGGCGGGCCCCGGCGCGGCCCGCACGCCGTATTGACATCCCACTGGTCCAGACCGCACGGTGATCCGCGACACGGACACCCGACTCGGCAAAGGGGCCCCTCGGATGAGCGACCGCAGGCTCGGTGGGCAGTTCTTCGACGCGGCGATCGGGCTCCTGCAGCGGGTCCGCGACGAGGAGGCCGAGGCCGTCGAGGCCGCCGGGAAGCTCCTCGCGGACACCGTTGCCGACGGCGGCCGGCTCTTCGCCTTCGGCGCCGGGCACTCCTCCCTCGCCGCGCAGGACGTCGTCTACCGGGCCGGCGGACTCGCGCTGATGAACCTGCTCGCCGTTCCGGGCGTCGTCGGCGTCGACGTCACCCCGGCCACGCTCGGCTCCGCCCTGGAGCGCGTCGACGGCCTTGCCGGGGCCGTGCTGGACACCTCCCCGATCGGCGCGGGCGACGCCCTGGTGATCGTCTCGCTGTCCGGCCGCAACGCCCTGCCCGTGGAGATGGCCCTCAACGCCCGCGCCCTCGGGGTCCGGGTCATCGGCGTGACGTCGGTGGCGTACGCGACGGAGACCAAGTCCCGGCACGCCTCCGGCACCTTCCTCAAGGACCACTGCGACGTCGTCCTGGACTCGAAGATCGCCGTGGGCGACGCCGAGCTGGCCCTGGACTCCGTGCCCGCGCCGTTCGCGCCCGCCTCCACCGTCGTCACCGCCGCGCTGCTCCAGGCGGTCATGGCCACCGCGGCCGGCTCCCTGGCGGAGCGGGGCGTCGAGCCGCCGCTGCTGCGCTCGGGCAACGTCGACGGCGGCCACGAGTGGAACGGGCGGATCATGGACGAGTACCGGGAGCGGATCTTCTACCGGCACTGAGGCCGGGGCACGACGACGGCCGCGACGACGACGGCCGCGGCGACGAGGGCCGCGGCGAAGTGACACCCTGACGGACGTGACGGATGTGACGACCGTGACGACGGCGGTCCGTCCGGCGTCCGCGACCCGTCAGGCGTCCCCGCCCCGGTCGCCCAGCGCCTCCGCCAGGTCCAGGGCCGCCGCGATCCGTAGGGCCACATCCTCCGCGTAGGCCGTGTCGGAGCGCTCGAACGGGCTGCGGCCGCGCCCGCGCAGGAACGTCACGACACCGAGCGTGCGGCCCCGGCTGCGCAGCGCCGCGCACAGGGCGTGCACCGTGTCCTCGGGCCACTGGCGGGTGCGCGCCCACTCGCGGGCCTGGTCGGGCGGCACGCTGCCGGCGCCGGCCCGCACGGACCCGGCGCGGGCGACGCACTGCAGCGCGGGGTGGCCGTCGGCGTAGCGCACGGGGAGTCCCGCGCGGCCGGTGAGCGTGCTGGGGCCCGGGCCGCCGCCGGAGGGGGTCTCGACGATACGGACCAGCCGCAGCGGGGCCCCGGGTGGGCGTCCCCCGCCCGCGCCCGACCCGCCGCCCTCCGACGGCGCCGTACCTCCGGTGACGCGGTCGATCAGGGCGTGGTCGGCGAATCCGGCGAGGGCGAAGTCGAGGTGGACGGTGACCGCCTCGGCGGGGTCCTCGCACTCGGCGGCCGCGCGGGCCGCCCGGTGCAGCTGGTTGCCGCGGAAGCGCAGCACGGACGCCTCCTGCTCGCCGTGCTTGGCCTCGGTGACGTCCTGGAACACCCAGCCCACGCCGAGCGGCACCGGCTCCTCCGCGAGCGGCGAGGCCAGCCGCAGGAAGCCGCTGCGCCAGCAGCGCCGCTTCTCGCCGTCCGGGGTGCGCACCCCGACCCACATCTCGGCGAGCGCGGGCGGGGCGCCCTCGGCGAGGACGTGCGTGAGGGCGTTCTCCACCTCCTCCACGCCCTGGGTGAGCAGCTCGCCCAGCGGGCGGCCCAGCGCGGCCGTGCGGCCGGTGCCCAGCGCGCGGGCCGCGTGCGCGTTGACGACGGCGGGGCGCAGGTCGGCGTCGACCAGGACCACGCCCCAGGAGGCGTCCTCCAGGAGCGCCTCGCTCAGCGCGATGGACCGCTCCAGGTCGATCTGGGCGTGCACCTCGCTGAACGCGCAGTACAGGCCGGCGGGCGTGCCCCCGGGGCCGGGCACCGCGGCGGACTGGGTGCGCACCAGGACCCGGCCGCCGTCCTTGGTGACCAGCGCGAACTCGTGCACCTGGCGGCCGGGGGCGCGCATGGCCGCCCGCAGCCGGCCCTCGACCTCCTCGGCGTCCGCCTCGCGCACCGCCCAGCCGGCGAAGCCGTGCCGGCCGACGGCCTCCGCGGCCGTCCAGCCGAGGATGCGCTCGGCCTCCCGGTTCCAGTGGGTGACGACCCCGTCCGCGTCGAAGGCGCACAGTGCCGCGTCCATGCCGTCCAGGAGCGCGGCGAGCAGGTCGGCGCCGCCGGGGTGATCGGGGTGTCCTGGACCGCCGGGCGGCGGGGTGCCGGAGCCGGCACCGCCCCGGTCGGGCGGCTCGGGGCCGTCGTCCGGCCCGAGCTCGTCCGTGGTCCCGCTACGCCGGGAAGCACTCACCTGGAACCCCCATGCCGGACGCGTCGGCGGCGACGGCGCGCCGGTTCGCTCACGGGCCGCCACCAGCCCTTTCCCTCACCTTCATTCAACTCGAAGGTGATGCAGCACACACAGGGTTCCTGCAATATTGCAGAGCAATCGTTGCGGAGCGGACCGTCCCCGGCGCGCTGCCCGTGTGTCCCCACGCCTACCCGCGGTCCCAGCCGCTCAGCCGCAGGTCGATCCACAGATCGTTCTCCCCGTCCAGCACGTAGCGCTCGGTCTCGGCGAACCCGCGCGCGAGGGCGAAGGCGAGGCCGTCCCCGTTGGCCGCCAGCACGCACGTCTCGACCGCTCCGGCGCCGAGCACGCGCGCGTGGGCGAGGCCGTCGTCGTAGAGGGCGGTGCCCAGGCCGCGCAGCCGGTGCTCGGGCAGCACGCGCGCGATGACGGTCGCCACGGCCTCCTCGCCCTGCGGCGGGCGCACGGTGGAGCAGCCGACGAGCACGTCGCCCTCGTAGGCGTTGCACAGGCGGTTGCGGCCCGCACGCGCGCGGACCGCGTCGAGCGGCAGGGCGGCCGGGGGCACGATCGTGTTGTGGACGTGCTGCCAGTCCAGCAGGGCGCCGTCGTCGGCGGCGGCCACGGGGACGATGCGGAGATCGGTCACTCCGGCAGCCAAGCGCGCCGCGCCGACCTGCGTCAACGGCGTATCGGGGGCGGCCGGACGGGGACCGGGACGGGGACCGGACGCGGCACCGCACGGGTGCGGGACGGGGTCCGCGAAAAAAACGGTTGATCCGGGCGCGAACGGTTCCTAGGGTGGCTAGCACTTCGGAAAGGAGGTGGTTCGGCAGATGTATGCATACCGGACGGAAGAGGTGGCTGCGGGCTAGCGGTCCGCCGTCAGACTCGGTTCGGCGCCGGACCAGCGTGTGCGCGACACACGCAGCCGGCCAGTTCCACGCAGTCACCCGACCCGCGAGTCGCCGGTACGTCCGGCCGGCTCCTCCCCCGGGAGGAACCAGACTCGCGGGTCGCTGCATGTCCGGAAGATCTTCCGGTCCCGGTCCGCGCGCTGTACGGGTCTTCCGGGCGGGCGGTACCCTGACGCCATGCTTTCGCTCGTTCGACGCCGCCACGTGGACTTCGTCCGCGTCACGAGCATGGGCTGTCGACGCTCCCTCTGAGCCGTCCGGGCTCCCTCCGAGCCGTCCGGCCCCCCGTGGTCCGAGCTTCTCCCCCGCGCCGTCCCGGCGCCCCCCTGCGCGGCCACCGCCGCCCCCCTCCTCCGCTCCACCCGAGCGGCTTCCGTCAGCTCTCGCCGAGCCCGTACACCCCGCGGACACCTCATGACGCACGCACCCACCCCCGCAGCGACGCTCCCCGCCCACCGGCAGCTCCCGATCATCGACCTGTCCGCGGCCGACCGCGGACCGCGCGCGCGTGCCCTGCTGCACGCCCAGCTGCACAGCGCCGCCCACGACGTCGGCTTCTTCCAGCTCATCGGCCACGGCGTGACCCGCCAGGAGACCGACCGGCTGCTGACCGCGATGCGGCGGTTCTTCGCCCTGCCGGAGGCCGAGCGGCTCGCCCTCGACAACGTCCACTCCCCCCACTTCCGCGGCTACACCCGCACCGGCGACGAGCGCACCGGCGGCCGGCGCGACTGGCGCGACCAGCTCGACATCGGCGCCGAGCGGCCGGCCCGGGTCCCGGGCCCCGGGGAGCCGGCGTACTGGTGGCTGGAGGGGCCCAACCAGTGGCCCGCGTCGCTGCCGGAGCTGCGCACGGCCGCGCTGCACTGGATCGAGCGGCTGAGCGCGGTCGCCGAGCGGCTGCTGCACGAGCTGCTCGCCTCGATCGGCGCGCCCGCCGACTTCTACGACAACGTCTTCGGCGACCGGGCGCACCCGCAGCTGAAGCTGGTGCGCTACCCCGGGACCGCCGAGGACGGCGCCGACCAGGGCGTCGGCGTGCACAAGGACTACGGCTTCCTGACCCTGCTGCTCCAGGACGAGGTGGGCGGGCTCCAGGTGCAGCGCGAGGACGGGCAGTTCCACGACGTCCCGCCGATCGAGGGCGCCTTCGTGGTGAACCTCGGCGAGCTCCTCGAGGTCGCCACCGACGGCTACCTGCTCGCCACCAACCACCGCGTGGTCTCGCCGCCCGGCGGGGTGGAGCGCTACTCGGTGCCGTTCTTCTACAACCCGCGCCTGGACGCGCGCGTGGAGCCGCTGCCCTTCCCGCACGCCCCGGCGGCGCCCGGCGTCACGGACGACCCGGCCAACCCGCTGTTCGCCGAATACGGCTACAACGAGCTCAAGGGCAAGCTGCGGGCCCACCCGCTGGTCGCCCGCCGGCACCACGCGGGGCTGCTGACCCCGGCGTGAGCCGGCCGAGCGCGTCCCCGTAGAGGCGGAACAGGCGCAGTCCCGCCGGCCCGTCGGTGTCCGTCCCGCGCAGGCGGTGCCAGCAGTCGGCGGTCAGGCGTCGTGCGTGGGCGCCGGGCCACGGCTGGGGCAGCAGTTCCGGCGGAAGCAGCGGGTCGGGGTCAATCGCCCTGGTGAACTCGGCGGCGAGTTCCACCGCCATCGCCAGTCGTCCGGCCGACGCCGCGCTGTCGGTGCCGTCGCCCCCGGCCGGCGCGTCCAGCCGGGCCAGGCAGTGCTGCGCGAACGCGGTGAGCCGTTCGTAGCGGGCGGCGACGTCTTCCAGGGGCCACAGCCCGGCGGCCAGCGCGGCGGGGTCGGTGAGGGTGCCCACGCGCAGGTCGGTGCTGGTCAGGAAGGTCAGGGAGTCCAGGACGCCGAGGCGGCGGGCGTGGGCCTCGACGATGTCGGCGACGTCGTTGGCGGTGACGTAGAGGCCGCCCTGGAGGGGGGCCGCTCCGAGGTGCAGGAGGGTGTCCCGCAGGGCGTCGCGGGTGGTGCGCCGCGCTTCGGGGACGGCGAACGCGAACAGGTGCCAGACCCCGTCCCAGGGGGCGTGCCCGGCGTCCTGCCGGTAGGCGTGGTGTACGTACGCCGCGTCGGGCGCGAGGGCGCCGGTCGGGTCGGCGACGGCCCGCAGGACCGCCTTGCGCCCGCGGCCCTCCTGGGTGAACCGCCCGTCGGCGACGAGGCGCCTGACGCACAGGCGCACCTGTTGATCGGTCATGCCCAGCAGGACCGCAACGCCGTACAGCTCGGCGGCGTCCACGGTGCCGTCCTCCCGCACGAGCGCGTGCACGAGCAGCCGGGTGGGCACCTCCGGCCGCGGGGGGCCGTCCGCTCCGGTACCGGTGGCGGGTGTGCCGGCGGCCGTCACCGCCCGTCCCCCGCGGTGCGGTCCGCCCCGGTGACGGGCCGGTACATGGTCGTCACGGCGCCGAATCCCAGCAGGCGGCGCAGGTAGGGCGTCCGCTCGGTGTGCCGGGCGACGTAGCCGTGGCGTTCGTACAGGGCCCGGGCGCGGGGGTTGGTGTCGATGACGTCCAGCCGGATGCGCCGGCATCCGTTCTCGGCGGCGACGGCGGCGACCTGCGCCAGCAGGAGGCTGCCGATCCCCTGGCCCCGGTGGCGCGCGTCCACCGCGATGCCGTCCATGACGAGCTCCGCCTCCTCGGGGGTGCGGTCGAACAGGGCGAGTACGGCGAGCCGGGGCAGGCCCCGGAGGACGCCGTAGGTGGACAGGACGTCCGGCACGTCGCCGCCGGTCAGCGCGCGCCCGCCGAGGCGGTAGCCCGCGACGCCGACCACCGTGCCGTCGGCGAGGGCGGTCACGCCCCGGTCGTGGTTCAGGTGCGCGGCGATGAAGGCCCGCCCGGTCTCCGGGGGGTCGAGGGCCGGGCCGAGTTTACGGCCGAACGCTTCCCAGTAGAGCGCGGCCACCTCCCCCTCGGCCCCCTCGGGCACACCTCGTCGGCACGTGACGGTCCCGTTCCGCGCGTTCGTGGGCTCCATGCTCCTGCTCCCCCAGCCTCTCCGATCCCCTTGCCCTATCGATTCTAATACGTTCATCCTTGATACGAGCGTTTTTACTATGAACGGAATGAATGACAGATCGGAGCGGTCCGGTGCTGGGACGACGGAGGACGGGCAGGACGGTCCGCGCGCGGCGGGGGCGGCGGTACCTGCTGTGGACCCTGGTGGGCGCCCTGCTCGTGGCGGGCGGGCTCGGCGGGGTCGTGGTGTGGCGGAACACCTACGACCTCCGCGAGGAACGCGTGGTGCTGCGGCACCACGGTCACCGCCTGGACGGGGTACTGGCCCGCCCGTCCTCGGGCGGGGGGCCGTTCGGGCTGGTGGTCTTCGTGCACGGGGACGGGCCAGTGGACGCCACCCACGACACCTTCTACCGGCCCCTGTGGGAGGCGTTCGCGCGGGCGGGTTACGCCTCGCTGTCCTTCAGCAAGCCGGGGGTGGCCGGCTCGGAGGGCGACTGGCTCGACCAGAGCATGGACGACCGCGCCGAGGAGACACTCGCCGCCGTGGCCTGGGCGCGCGGGCGTCCCGGGATCGACGGGCGCCGCATCGGACTGTGGGGGGCCAGCCAGGCCGGATGGGTCCTGCCCAAGGTCGCCGCGAAGGACCGGGGCATACGTTTCGTCATCGCCGTCTCCCCGGCCGTCAACTGGCTGCGGCAGGGCCGCTACAACCTGCTCGCCGAACTCCGGCGGGAAGGCGCCGGCCCGCAGCGCGTCGAGGCGGCGCTGCGCCGCCGCGAGACGACCGTGCGGCTGCTGAGGAGGGGCGCGACCTACGCCGAGTACCGCGCGGCGGTCGGTGACCCGGACGGCGTCACGCCCGCCCGGTGGCGGTTCATCTCGGCGAACTACGCCTCCGACGCGGTCGCCGACCTGCGCGCCATGAAGGGGACCCCCGTCCTGCTCGTGCTGGCCGGCCACGACGTGAACGTGGACGTCAAGGAGACGCAGGCCGTGTACCGCGAAGTCCTCCCCGCCTCCACGCTGAGCGTCGAGCACTACCCGGACGCCACGCACTCGCTGGTGGACCACGCCACGGAACGCTCGTCGCTGCGGCTGACCGCGACCGCCGTCCTCGCGCCACGGAAGCTGTACGCGGCGGGATTCCTGGACCGCCAGACCCGTTTCCTGCGGGAGACCGGCGCGCGCCGGGGAGACACGTCGGCGTCTCCCTGACGCCGATCCGGGACCGGCGGTGCCACGCGCCCGCACCGCCGGTCACGCCGGTCACGCCGGTCTCTCGGCGAGCGGCGTCAGGAAGCGATGTCCGCGTACCCCTCCACCTCGCGCGGGTCGCGCGGGCCCGGGCCCATGTAGCGGGCGGACGGGCGCACCAGGCGGCCCGTGCGCTTTTGCTCCAGGATGTGCGCCGACCAGCCCGCGGTGCGGGCGCAGGTGAACATCGAGGTGAACATGTGCGCCGGGACCTCGGCGAAGTCCAGGACGATCGCGGCCCAGAACTCGACGTTCGTGGCGAGGACGCGGTCGGGGCGGCGGTTGTGCAGCTCCTCCAGCGCGGCCTTCTCCAGCGCCTCGGCGATCTCGAAGCGGGGGGCGCCCAGCTCGCGCGCGGTGCGGCGCAGGACGCGGGCGCGGGGGTCCTCGGCGCGGTAGACGCGGTGCCCGAAGCCCATCAGGCGCTCGCCCCGGTCGAGGGCCTGCTTGACGTACGCCTCGGCGTCGCCGGTGCGCTCGATCTCCTCGATCATGCCGAGCACGCGTGAGGGGGCGCCGCCGTGCAGCGGGCCGGACATGGCGCCCACGGCGCCCGAGAGGGCCGCGGCGACATCGGCGCCGGTGGAGGCGATGACGCGCGCGGTGAAGGTGGAGGCGTTCATGCCGTGCTCGGCGGCGGACGTCCAGTAGGCGTCCACGGCGGCCACGTGCTTGGGGTCGGGCTCGCCCCGCCAGCGGATCATGAACCGCTCGACGACGGACTGCGCCTGGTCTATCTCGCGCTGCGGGACCATGGGCAGGCCCTGGCCGCGGGCGGACTGGGCGACGTAGGACAGGGCCATGACGGCGGCCCGGGCCAGGTCGTCCCGGGCCTGGTCGGCGTCGATGTCCAGGAGCGGTTTCAGGCCCCAGACGGGGGCGAGCATGGCCAGCGCGGACTGCACGTCGACGCGGATGTCACCGGAGTGGACGGGGATGGGGAACGGCTCGGCGGGCGGCAGGCCGGGGTTGAAGGCGCCGTCCACGAGCAGGCCCCAGACGTTGCCGAAGGAGACGTGACCGACCAGGTCCTCGATGTCGACGCCCCGGTACCGCAGGGCGCCGCCCTCCTTGTCCGGTTCGGCGATCTCGGTCTCGAATGCGACGACTCCCTCGAGCCCGGGTACGAAGTCGGACATCAGGCGGCTCCTCGTGAGGTGAGTGACAGGTGGTGCGTCCGGTGGGACGACCAGGTGTCGGGCGGCTGGGGAGGGTGAGGGGCCCGTGGATCCGCGGTCGTGTCCCGGCTCGCGGTCCTGGGCGCCCACCCCTGTGATGCCCCGTGCGGTCGGCGGTCACCCCACCGGCACGGCACCAGCACGATATCCCCGGAGTGCCACCTTTGGGGAGCCCCCGCGGCACTCAGTGCCATCTGGGTCGGGCGGTGGTCTTCCGGTCCGGGGACCGGGCGGTGCGGGCGGACCATGCGGCAAGATGACCATGTGAGCGACCGAGACGCCGTCCCGTACGATCCCGCCGCCGAACCCGCGCCCGATCCCGCGTCGATGCGCAAGCAGTACCGGGCCGAGGGCCTCGACGCGTCCGACCTGGCCGCGACGCCGGTGGAGCAGTTCGCCCGCTGGTTCCGGGACGCGGCCCTGGAGGCCCACCTGTTCGAGCCGAACGCGATGGTCGTGTCCACGGCCGACGCCGAGGGCCGGCCCAGCTCACGCACGGTGCTGCTGAAGCAGTTCGACGAGCGGGGCTTCGTCTTCTACACCAACTACGACTCCCGCAAGGGCCGCGACCTCGCCGAGAACCCCCACGTGTCGCTGCTGTTCCCCTGGCACCCGATGGCCCGGCAGGTCGTCGTGCGGGGCGTGGCGGTGCGCACCGGGCGCGACGAGACCGCCGCGTACTTCCGGACCCGGCCGCACGGCTCCCAGCTGGGCGCCTGGGCGAGCGCCCAGTCCACGGTGATCGCCTCGCGCGAGGGCCTGGACGCGGCGTACGCCGAGCTGGAGGCCCGCTACCCGGAGGGCGAGCAGGTGCCCGTGCCGCCGCACTGGGGCGGCTTCCGGGTCACCCCCGAGCGCGTGGAGTTCTGGCAGGGCCGCCTGAACCGCCTCCACGACCGCCTGGCTTACGTCGCCGGACCCGACGGCGGCTGGCGGGTGGAGCGACTGAGCCCCTGAGGGTGCCGTGACCGCCGGTGACGGTCCCGGCCGGACGTCGGCTCAGGCGAGGGCCGTGTCCAGGAGGTCCGCCCATTGCGCCACCACACGGGCGCGGCGGGTCGTGTCGTCGGTGAGGAGGTTGGCGAGGCCCAGGCCGCGGGCCATGTCCAGGAGGCCCTGGACGGTCTCGCGGACGCCGGGGCGGGACTCGTCGGCGCCGAGCAGTTCGACGGCTATGCGGTGGGTCTCCCGGCCCACGCGGGCCTCCAGCTCGGTGACCCGGGGGCGCAGCTGCTCCTCGTCGGAGGCGGCGACCCACAGGTGCAGGGCGGCCCGGAACAGGGGGCCGGTGTACAGGTCGACCAGGGCGGCGACGACCGCGCGCCGGTCGCCGGACGCGCCCTGCGGGAACAGGGCGCGCAGGGCCGTGGAGCGCTCCTCGGCGACGTACTCGACGGCCGCGGTGAACAGGTCCTCACGGGTGCGGAAGTGGTGCTGGGCGGCGCCCCGGGAGACACCGGCGCGCTCGGCGACGACGGAGACCGTGGAGCCCGCCCAGCCGCGCTCGGCGAGGCAGGCCACGGCGGCCTCCAGGAGCCGCTGCCGGGTGGCGCGGCTGCGGTCCTGCTTGGGCAGGCGCTCCGCGCGCGCGTCGGCCGTCGCCGCACCGGAAGGGGTGCCGGTCGAGGCACCGGTCACAGCACCCATGAGGGATCCCGTCGTTCGAGGAAGGCCGTCATCCCCTCGCGGGCCGGCGGGGAGGCGAACAGCCGGGCCGAGAGCGCGGTCAGGGTGGCCGCGTCCCGGTCGAAGGTCTCCAGCACCCTAGTCGTGAGCAGCCGTTTCGTCTCGGCCAGGGCCTCGGGCGCGGATCGCCGCAGCCCGTCGAGGACGGGGTCGAGGACGGCGTCCACCTCCTCGCCGTCGCCCGCGGCCGCGGTGAGCAGGCCGGTGCGGGCCGCCTCGACGGCGTCGAAGCGCTCGCCGGTGAGGTAGTAGCGGGCCAGGGCGCGCGGGTCGACGCGGTCCAGGAGCGTCAGCGAGATGACGGCCGGGGCCACGCCGATGCGCACCTCCGTGAAGGCGAACGTCGCCGCGCGGGACGCGACCGCGATGTCGCAGGCGGCCAGGAGGCCGAGGCCGCCCGCGCGGACGTGGCCGGTGACCCGCGCGACCACCGGCCGGGGCAGTTCCACGATCCGGCGCAGCAGGTCCACGAGCGCGTCGGGGTGCGGCGGGTCGCGCAGGTCGGCGCCGGCGCTGAACGTGCCGCCGGTGTGGGTGAGGACGACGGCGCGGACACCGGGGTCGCCGGCGCAGTCGGCGAGGGCTTCCGCCAGCTCGGCGACGAGCGCCGCCGAGAGGGCGTTGCGGTTGTCCGGGGAGTCGAGCGCGAGGGTCTCCACGCCCCGCGCGCGGGTACGGCCGATCAGTGTCATGTGCGCTCCCTGAGCTGCCGGCGCAGGATCTTCCCGGACACGGCGCGCGGCACGGCGTCGATGAAGGTGACGCGGCGCACGCGCTTGTACGGGGCGACCCGCTCGGCGACGTACATCATGACCTCGCCCGCGGAGAGGTCGGCGGCGGTGGGCTGGCGGACCACGAACGCGTGCGGCACCTCGTTGCGGTCGTCGTCGTGGGCGCCGATGACGGCCGCGTCCGCGATGCCCGGGTGGGTGAGCAGCAGCGCCTCCAGCTCGGCCGGGGCGACCTGGAAGCCCTTGTACTTGATGAGTTCCTTGACCCGGTCGACGACGAACAGCCAGCCGTCCCGGTCGACATGGCCGACGTCGCCGGTGTGCAGCCAGCCGTCGCGGTCGATCATCGCCTCGGTGGCGTCGGGGCGCCCGAGGTAGCCCTTCATGACCTGCGGGCCGCGGATGAGGATCTCGCCCGCCTCGCCGACGCCGAGGTCCTTGCCGGGGTCGTCGAGGGAGACGACGCGCATCTCGGTGCCGGCGATGAGCTTGCCGACGGTGCCGGGCGGGGCCTCCTCCATGGCGTCCAGCGGGACCACGTGCGTGCCCGGGGACAGCTCGGTCATGCCGTACGCCTGGCCGACCGGCGGCAGGCCCAGCCGCTGCGCGCAGGCGGCGGCGAGGTCGGCGTCCAGGGGTGCGGCGGCGCTGATGACGTACCGCAGGGACGACAGGTCGTACTGCGCGACCGCCGGGTGCTTGGCGAGGGCCAGCACGATCGGCGGAGCCACGTACAGCCCGGTGATGCGGTGGGTCTGGATCGCGGCGAGGAACGCCTCCAGCTCGAAGCGGGGCAGCACGACGACCGTGGCGCCCTTGCGCAGCGGTGCGTTCATCAGGGCGGTCAGCCCGTAGATGTGGAAGAACGGCAGCACGGCGAGGATGCGGTCGTCCGGTCCCGCCGGGACCGCGGGTTCCAGCTGGGCGAGGTTGGTGGCGATCTGCCGGTGGGTGAGCATCACGCCCTTGGGGACGCCGGTCGTGCCCGAGGAGTACGGCAGGGCCGCCACGTCCTCCACGGGGTCGATGTCCGGCCGGGGCTCGGGGGCGCGAGAGGCGAGCATGTCGATCAGCGAGCGGTGGCCGGGCGCGCTGTCGCAGACGAAGACCTCCTCGACGCCGCCCGCGAGTTCCGCCGCGCGGCGGGCCGTCGCCAGCAGCGGGGAGACGGTGACGATCCACCGGGCCCCCGAGTCGCCGAGCTGCTTGGCGAACTCCTCGGGCGTGCACAGCGGGTGCACGGTGGTGACCGAGGCGCCCGCGCGCGTGGCCGCATAGAAGGCGAGCGGGAAGGCGACCGTGTTGGGGCTGTGCAGGGCCAGTACGTCCCCCTTGCGCACCCCGGCCTCGGCGAGTGCGGCGGCCACCCGGCGGTGGAAGCGGTCGACCTGGTCGTACGTGAGCGTGGTGCCGTCCGTGCCGTCGATCAGCGCCGGCCGGTCGCCGAACTCGGCGGCACGGCCCAGCACGGCCTCGTGGATGGGCAGGTCGACGGGCGGGACGTCTGCGTACTCGCTGCGGAACATGGTTCCTCCTCACGCACGCCGGCGTGCGTCGTCAGTACGACTTGGGCAGACCGAGGGTCTGGTGGGAGACGTAGTTGAGAATCATCTCCCGGCTCACCGGGGCGATACGAGCCACGCGCGCGGCCGTTATCAGCCGGGCCAGGCCGAACTCGCGCGTCAGGCCGTTCCCGCCGAGGGTGTGCACCGCCTGGTCGACCGCCTTCACGCAGGCCTCCCCCGCCGCGTACTTCGCCATGTTGGCCGCCTCGCCCGCGCCGACGTCGTCCCCCGCGTCGTAGAGGTGGGCCGCCTTCTGCATCATCAGGCGGGCCAGCTCCAGCTCGATGTGGGCCTGGGCGAGCGGGTGGGCGACGGCCTGGTGGGCGCCGATGGGGACCTTCCACACGGTGCGCTCGCGCGCGTACTCCACGGCGCGGGCCAGGGCGTGGCGCCCCATGCCGATCGCGAAGGCAGCCGTCATGATGCGCTCGGGGTTGAGCCCGGCGAACAGTTGCAGCAGACCGGCGTCCTCGTCACCGACGAGCGCTTCGGCGGGCAGCCGCACGTCGTCCAGGACCAGCTCGAACTGCTTCTCCTCGCTGTGCAGTTCCATGTCGATCCGGTGGCGGGTGAAGCCGGGCGCGTCCCGCGGGACGATGAACAGGCAGGGCTTGAGGCGGCCGGTGCGGGCGTCCTCGGTGCGGCCGACGATCAGGGTGGCGTCCGCGATGTCCACGCCGGAGACGAACACCTTGCGGCCGGTGAGCAGCCAGTCGGCGCCGTCGCGGCGGGCCGTGGTGGTGATGCGGTGGCTGTTGGAGCCGGCGTCGGGCTCGGTGATGCCGAACGCCATCAGGCGGGAGCCGTCGGCGAGGGCGGGCAGCCACTCGCGCTTCTGGGCCTCGGTGCCGAAGCGGGCGATCACGGTGCCGCAGATCGCCGGGGAGACGATCATCATGAGCAGGGGGTTGCCCGCGGTGCCGAGCTCTTCGAGGACGAGGGAGAGTTCGGTGATGCCGCCGCCTCCCCCGCCATATGCCTCCGGCAGGTTGACGCCGATGTAGCCCAGCTTGGCGGCTTCCTGCCATACGGTCGCCGGGTCGTGGTGGGACTTGGCGAAGGCCGCTACCGCCTTGCGGAGGGCCTGGTGCTCTTCGGGTTCGATGAGGGTGGTCACGGTGGTCCTCCGGGTGGCTGTCGTCGGTGGCTGGGCGCGCAGTTCCCCGCGCCCCTACGGTTGGCTGCTCTCGACCACGGCCAAGAGGGTGCCGACCTCCACCTGGTCTCCTTCCGCCACCGGCAGGTCCACCAGGACTCCGGTGGCCGGTGCGGAAATGCGGTGTTGCATCTTCATCGCTTCGAGCCACAGCAGCGGTTCACCGGCCCGGACACCCGATCCGGTGACGAGGCCGTCGGCGATCTTGACGACCGTGCCCGGCATCGGCGCGAGCAGGGAGCCGGGGGCCTGCTGGGCCGCCGGGTCGGGGAAGCGGGGCAGGGCGGTGAGGGCGGTGCCGTTCACCCAGACCCGGTCGCCGTGGCGGGCCACCTCGAAGCGGCGGCGCACGCCGTCCGTCTCCAGGACGACCGCCGAGGCGTCCACGTGGATCACCTGGACGCCGTCCGCCACCGGGCCGCCGCGGGTGTGCCGGTAGCGCACCTCGTGCTCCTGGCCCGCCATCACGTACCGCTTCACCTGGGGCTGCGAGGGCAGGTTGCGCCAGCCGCCGAAGCGGGAGCGGCCGTGGCTGTCGGCGAGGGCCGCGGCGAGGGGGGCGAGCGGGTCGGCGGCGGGCTGGGTGAGCGCGGCCAGGTGGCGGTCGTAGAAGCCGGTGTCCATGCGCGCGGAGGTGAACTCCTCGTGGCGCAGGGAGCGGACGAGCAGGTCGCGGTTGGTGACGGGGCCGTGGATCGCCGTGCGCTCCAGCGCGCCGGCCAGTTTCCGCACCGCCTCCGCGCGCGTGGGGGCGTGGGCGATCACCTTGGCGATCATCGGGTCGTAGTGGACGCCGATCTCGTCGCCGTCGGTGCAGCCGGTGTCGAGGCGGACGCCGTCGGGGACGGCGAGGCGGTGCAGGGTGCCGGTCTGCGGGGACCAGTCGCCGGCCGGGTCCTCGGCGTACAGGCGGGCCTCGACGGCGTGCCCGCGCGCGGAGGGTGGCTCGGCGGCCAGGGGGGCGCCCTCGGCGATCCTGATCTGCTCGGCGACCAGGTCGAGGCCGAAGACCTCCTCGGTGACCGGGTGTTCCACCTGGAGGCGGGTGTTCATCTCCAGGAAGTGCGCGGTGCCGTCGGCGACCAGGAACTCGACGGTGCCGGCGCCCACGTAGTCCACGGCACGCGCGGCGCGGACGGCGAGGGCGCGCAGTTCCTCGTCGAGCGCCGGGGTGAGCCCGGGGGCGGGGGCCTCCTCGATCACCTTCTGGTGGCGGCGCTGGAGGGAGCAGTCGCGCGTGCCGAGCGCCCACACCGTGCCGTGGGTGTCGGCGAGGACCTGCACCTCGACGTGGCGGCCGTGTTCCAGATAGGGCTCGACGAAGACCTCGCCGTCGCCGAAGGCGCTCGCGGCCTCGGCGCGCGCGGCGCGCAGGGCGGGCTCCAGCTCGTCCAGGCGGCGCACGACGCGCATGCCGCGCCCGCCGCCGCCCGCGGCGGCCTTCACCAGCACGGGCAGGTCGGCCTCGGTGACGTGCTCCGCGTCGAGCGGCGCGATGCCCATGAGCGCCTTGGCGCGGGTCTTGGACGCCATGGCCTCGATGGCCTCCGGCGGCGGCCCGATCCACACCAGGCCCGCGTCGAGGACGGCGCGCGCGAAGCCGGGGTTCTCGGACTGGAAGCCGTAGCCGGGGTGCACGGCGTCGGCGCCGGCGGCGACGGCCGCCTTCACGATCAGGTCGCCGCGCAGGTAGGTCTCGGCGGGTGCGGCGCCCGGCAGGCGTACGGCGCTGTCGGCCACGCGCGTGTGCAGGGCGTGCGCGTCGGCGTCGGAGTGCACGGCGACGGTGCGGATGCCCAGTCGGGCGCAGGTGCGGAAGACGCGGTGGGCGATCTCGCCCCGGTTGGCCACGAGGACAGAAGTGATCACGTCAGGTCCCTCACATCCGGAAGACGCCGAAGCCGCCCCGCGCGCCTTCGTAGGGCGCGGTGTGGATCGCGGACAGGCACAGGCCGAGGACGGTGCGGGTGTCGCGCGGGTCGATGACGCCGTCGTCGTACAGCCGCCCGGACAGGAACATCGGCAGGGATTCGGACTCGATCTGCTGCTCCACCAGGGCGCGCAGGCCCGCGTCCGCCTCCTCGTCGTAGGGCGCGCCCTTCGCGGCGGCCGACTGGCGGGCCACGATGGAGAGCACGCCGGCGAGCTGCTGCGGGCCCATCACCGCGGACTTGGCGCTGGGCCAGGCGAACAGGAAGCGGGGGTCGTAGGCGCGGCCGCACATGCCGTAGTGCCCGGCGCCGTAGGAGGCGCCCAGCAGGACCGACAGGTGGGGGACCCGGGAGTTGGACACCGCGTTGATCATCATGGCGCCGTGCTTGATGATGCCGCCCTGCTCGTACTCCCGGCCGACCATGTAGCCGGTGGTGTTGTGCAGGAAGAGCAGCGGGACGTCGCGCTGGTTGGCGAGCTGGATGAACTGGGCGGCCTTCTGCGACTCGGCGCTGAAGAGGACCCCCTGGGCGTTGGCCAGGACGCCGACCGGGTAGCCGTGCAGCCGGGCCCAGCCGGTGACCAGGCTGGTGCCGTACAGCGGCTTGAACTCGTCGAAGTCGGAGGCGTCGACGATCCGGGCGATGACCTCGCGCGGGTCGAAGGGGACCTTGAGGTCGTCGGGGACGACGCCGAGCAGCTCCTCCGGGTCGTACTTGGGCGGCTCGGCCGGCCCTGGGTCGGGGTACGCCTTGCGGTGGTTGAGGCGGGCGACGACGCGGCGGGCCTGGCGCAGGGCGTCCGGCTCGTCGACGGCGAAGTGGTCGGCGAGGCCCGACACGCGCGCGTGCATCTCCGCGCCGCCGAGGGACTCGTCGTCGCTCTCCTCGCCGGTGGCCATCTTCACCAGCGGCGGGCCGCCGAGGAACACCTTGGCCCGCTCCTTGACCATGATCACGTGGTCGGACATGCCGGGGACGTACGCGCCCCCGGCGGTGGAGTTGCCGAAGACGACGGCGACGGTGGGGATACCGGCCGCGGACAGCCGGGTGAGATCGCGGAAGATGGCCCCGCCCGGGATGAAGATCTCCTTCTGCGAGGGCAGGTCGGCGCCCCCGGACTCCACCAGGCTGATCACGGGCAGCCGGTTGGCGAGCGCGACCTCGTGGGCGCGCAGGGCCTTCTTCAGCGACCAGGGGTTGGAGGCGCCGCCGCGCACGGTGGGGTCGTTGGCGGTGATCAGGCACTCCACGCCCTCGACCACGCCGATCCCGGTGACCAGGGAGGCGCCGACGGTGTAGTCGCTGCCCCAGGCGGCCAGCGGGGAGAGTTCCAGGAACGGCGTGTCCGGGTCGAGCAGCAGCTCGACGCGTTCGCGGGCGAGGAGCTTGCCCCGCGCGCGGTGCCGCTGCACGTACTTCTCACCGCCGCCCGCGAGGGCCTTGGCGTGCTCGGCGTCGAGGTCGGCGAGCTTGGCGAGCATGGCCGCGCGGTGGGCCGCGTGGTCGGGGCCGCGGGTGTCCAGGGCGGACGGCAGGACGGTCACAGCAGGGCCTCCGGGATGTCCAGGTGGCGGGAGCGCAGCCATTCGCCGAGGGCCTTGGCCTGCGGGTCGAAACGGGCCTGCGCGGCGACGCCCTCGCCGAGGATGCCCTCGACGACGAAGTTCAGGGCGCGCAGCCGGGGCAGGACGTGCCGGGTCACCGGCAGCGGGGCGGTCTCCGGCAGGAGCGCGCGGAAGCGGTCGGCGGTCAGGGTGTGGGCGAGCCAGGACCAGGCCGCGTCCGTGCGGGCCCACACGCCCACGTTGGCGTGGCCGCCCTTGTCGCCGCTGCGGGCGCCGGCGACCAGCCCGAGGGGTGCTCGCCGGGTCGGCCCGTCCGGCGGCGGCCCGGGCAGCGGCGGCTCGGGCACGTCCTCCGGTACGGCACTGCCGGGGGCGGGCGCCACGGGGACGCGGCGCCCGTCGGGCAGCACGGCCACGTGCTCGACGGCGTCCTGCGGGACGTGGGCGTCCTCGAAGACGCCGTACGGCGCGCCCTTGCCGGGCGGGGCCAGCACGTGGAAGCCGGGGTAGCTGGCGAGGGCGAGTTCCACCGCGGCCCCGCTCAGGGCCCGGCCCACGGCCTGCTGGTCGGCGTCGCGCACGACGAGCCGCAGCAGCGCGCTCGCGGTCTCCTCGGTGGCGGCGTCGGGCCGGTCGGTGCGCACCAGCTCCCACCGGACGTCGGCGACCTTGCCGAGCGCGGGCGCGAGCTGGCGCCGTACGAGGGCGGCCTTGGCCTCGACGTCCAGGCCGGTCAGCACGAACACGACCTCGTTGCGGAAGCCGCCGAGCCGGTTGCGGCCGACCTTGAGCGTGGGCGGCGGCGCCTCCCCGCGCACCCCCTCGATCCGCACCCGGTCCGGCCCGTCCTGGCGGAGCCGTACGGTGTCCAGCCGGGCGGTGACGTCGGGGCCCGCGTACCGGGCGCCCGCCGTCTCGTAGAGCAGCTGCGCGGTGACCGTGCCGACGTCGACGAAGCCGCCGGTGCCGGGGTGCTTGGTGATGACGGCGCTGCCGTCCTCGTGCAGCTCGGCCAGCGGGAAACCGGGGCGGCCGACGTCGCCCGGCCCCTCGGTGAAGAACGCGTAGTTGCCGCCGGTGGCCTGGGTGCCGCACTCCAGGACGTGCCCGGCGACGACGGCTCCGGCGAGCTGGTCGTAGGCGTCCGCCGGCCAGCCGAAGTGGGCGGCGGCGGGCCCGGTGACCAGGGCGGCGTCCGTGACCCGGCCGGTGACGACTACGTCGGCGCCCGCGCGCAGACAGGCCGCGATGCCGAAGCCGCCGAGGTAGGCGTGGGCGGCGAGACTGCCGGGGTGGGCGGCGGTGAGGTCGTCGCCCTCGACGTGGGCGACCCGCAGGGGCACGCCGAGCCGCTCGGACAGCTCCCGGACGCGCGCGGCGAGCCCCGCCGGGTTCAGGCCGCCCGCGTTGGTGACGATCTTCACCCGCTTGTCGTGGACCAGCGCGAGGCACTCCTCGAGCTGCCGCAGGAAGGTGCGGGCGTATCCGGCGCCGGGGTCCTTCAGCCGGTCCCGGCCGAGGATCAGCATGGTCAGCTCGGCGAGGTAGTCGCCGGTGAGGACGTCGACCTCGCCGCCGGTGAGCATCTCGCGCAGGGCGTCGGAGCGGTCGCCGTAGAAGCCGGAGAAGTTGCCGATGCGCAGGGTCACGCGCCGGCTCCCTTCGGCGGGCGGCTGGCGCCGGGCGGGCCGGCGAACGCCTGGGACAGGTCCAGCCAGCGGTCGGCGTCCGGGCCCTCGGCGCGCAGCGCCAGGTCGGCGCGGTGGGCGCGCCGGGTGACCAGGAGGCAGAAGTCGAGGGCGGTCCCGGTGACGCGCTGCGGGGCGTCCTCGGGGCCGTAGGTCCAGACGTCACCGCCGGGGCCGGTCAGGTCGAGCCGGAACGGGTCGGCGGGGACGGGCAGGCCGTGCACGGTGTACGCGAAGTCGCGGGTGCGGTGGCCGAGCCGGGCGATGTGGCGCAGCCGGTCGGTGGGGGCCCGGGTGACCCCGAGGGCGTCGGCGACGTCCAGGCCGTGGGCCCAGGTCTCCATGAGGCGGGCGGTGGCCATGGAGGCGGCCGACATCGGGGGCCCGTACCAGGGGAAGCGGGCACCGGGCGGGGCCGCGGCCAGGGCCCTGCCGAGGGCGGCGCGGCCCTCGCGCCAGCGGCCCAGCAGGTCGGCGGGCGCGAGGCGGGCGCCGTCCTCGGCGCCCTCGTCGACGAAGGTGTCCGGCGCGGCGAGGGCCTTCTCCACCAGCTCCCGGAACGCCTCCTCGTCGGTGACCGCGGTGAGCGCCGAACGGTCGGTCCAGGCGAGGTGGGCGATCTGGTGCGCGATCGTCCAGCCCGCGGCGGGGGTGGGCAGGGCCCACTGCTCGGGTTCCAACTCCGCGACGAGGCGGTCCAGTTCGTCGCTCTCGGCACGCAGGTCGTCGAAGACGGGCGTCGGGTCGGCCATGGGGGGAGCATGGCAGCGGGGCCAGAAACAAGCAAGCATGCTTGCATGAATTGATGACCGTCCGCCCCCCCGGTGAGAGGCGGCGAGGAGAACAGGCCCGGGGCTCACGCCTCCGGCGCCACCACCGGCTTGCGCCGCCCCACCTGGGTGCGCACCGCGCCCATGCTGGCCGCGATGACCAGGCCGATGGCCAGGGCCTGGGGCAGGCTCAGGGACTGGCCGAGGACGAGGAAGCCCGCGGTGGCGGCGAGGGCCGGTTCCAGGCTCATCAGGATGGCGAAGGTGGGGGCGGGCAGGCGGCGCAGGGCGAGCAGTTCGAGCGTGTACGGCATGACCGAGGAGAGCATCGCCACCGCGGCGCCGAGGCCCAGCGTCACCGGGTCGAGCAGCTGGGTGCCGGACTCGGCCAGGCCCAGCGGCAGGAAGACCACCGCGCCCACCGCCATCGCCAGCGCCAGGCCGTCGGCCTGCGGGAAGCGCCGGCCGGTGCGCGCGCTGAAGACGATGTACGCCGCCCACATCGCGCCCGCCCCGAGCGCGAACGCCACGCCCGCCGGGTCCAGGTCGTCGAAGCCCCCGCCGCCCAGGAGGAAGACCCCGGCCAGCGCGAGCCCGGCCCACACCAGGTTGATCGCCCGGCGCGAGGCGAGGACGGACAGGGCGAGGGGGCCCAGGACCTCCAGGGTGACCGCGGGGCCCAGCGGGATGCGGTCCACGGCCTGGTAGAACAGGCCGTTCATCGCGGCCATCGCCAGGCCGAAGACGACCACCGTGCCCCAGTCGGCGCGCGAGTGGCCGCGCACCTTGGGACGGCAGACCAGCAGCAGCACCACCGCCGCGACGAGCAGCCGCAGCGCGACCACGCCGAGGGCGCCGGCGCGCGGCATCAGCGTCACCGCGAGGGCGCCGCCGAACTGCACGGACACCCCGCCGGCCAGCACCAGGCCGACGGGACCGAGGGACGATCGGGCACCCGGGGCCGCCGGGGTGTGCGCTGCCGTGGGTGCGGTGGAGGTGCTGGGCGTGGTCACGGGCGGTCCAGGGGTAGGTTCGCGGCTCGGAGATCGTTCAGCGTGCTGCACTGCGAAGTCCAGGGTAGTGGACCTCGACAGGCGTGTGAACCCGTTATGCAACTGTCCCGCATGATGGACCGGTCCGCGCGTCAGGAGTCCGCTCAGCGGCGGCCCAGGTACAGGTCGAGCGCCTTGTGCAGCAGGCGGTTGAGGGGGTGGTCCCACTCGCCGAGGTACTCCACCGCCTCACCGCCCGTCCCGGACTTGAAGCGCAGCAGGCCGAGGAGGGGGTCGGACTCCTCCAGGGTGTCGGTGATGCCCCGCAGGTCGTAGACGGCGGCGCCCTCCTCGTGGGCGTCGCAGAGCATCCGCCACTGCAGCGCGTTGCTGGGCTGGACCTCGCGCCTGCGGGCGGTGGAGGCGCCGTAGGAGTACCAGACGTGCTCGCCGACGGTGAGCAGGGTGGCGGCGGCGAGGACCTCGCCGTCGTGGTGGGCGAGGTAGAGCCGCATCCGGTCCGGGTGCTCGGCGGTCAGGGCGGTCCACATCCGCTCGAAGTACGGCAGCGGGCGGGGCAGGAAGCGGTCGCGCTCGGCGGTCTCCCGGTACAGCTCGTGGAAGACGGGCAGGTCCTCCCGGCCGCCGCGGACCACCTTGACGCCCGCCTGCTCGGCCTTCTTGATGTTGCGCCGCCACTGCTGGTTCAGGCCCCGGTGGACGTCCTCCAGGGTGCGCCCGGCGAGGGGCACCTGGAAGACGTGGCGGGGCTGGCCGGCGGCGAAACCGTCCTCGCCGCCCTGCCGCGACGGCCGCCAGCCGGCCCGGCGCAGCCGTTCGGCCACCTCGGCGGCGCGCGGCTCGTACGAGGTCGGCTCGACGTCGCCCAGCCGGCGGGCGGCCGGGTCGGCGACGGCCGCCTTGACCGCGTCGGCGCTCCAGCGGCGCAGCACGACGGGCGGGCCCATCCGCACCGAGAAGGCGCCCTGCTCCTTCAGGTGGGCGAGCAGGGGGGTCAGCCAGCGGTCCAGGTCGGTGTCGAACCAGTCGATCACCGGCCCCTCGGGCAGGTAGGCGAGGTACCTGCGCAGCCCGGGTAGCGGCCGCAGCAGGGCCAGCCCGGCCCCGGCCAGGTGGCCGTCCGGCGTGAACCAGCCGAGGCCCTCCGCCCGCCACTCCTGCTTCACCTCGCCCCACGCGGGGACCTGCAGGTGGCTCACGGAGGGCCGCCCCGCGACGAAGGCCAGGTGCTCGGCCCGGGACAGGGGGCGGACGGACAGGGGCGGGGCTGGCTCGGACATACCGGGATCTCCTTCGCGCAACGGTTGCGACCACCGTAGGAGCCGGGCGGGGCGGAGCGCGCGACGAGACACCCCGACGAGACACCCCCCTGGGTCACGGTGCGTCCGGGAGGGCCTCCGCCAGCACCTCCGCCAGGTGCCTGGCCCGCGCCCCGGACAACTGCTCCACCTGGGTGCGGCAGGAGTAGCCGTCCGCGAGGACCACCGCGTCCGGCGGGGCGTCCCGCAGCGCCGGCAGGAGCTGTTCGTCGGCGCAGGCTCGGGAGACCTCGAAGTGGCCGCGCTCGAAGCCGAAGTTGCCCGCCAGGCCGCAGCAGCCGCCGCTCAGCTCCCCGTCGAGGCCGGCGGCCGCGCGCAGTCGGCGGTCCGGGGCGTCGCCGAGCACCGCGTGCTGGTGGCAGTGGGTCTGGCCGACGGCCGGACGGTCCACGCGGGGCGGCACCCACGAGGGCGCGTACCGCTCCAGCGCCTCCGCGAACGTCAGCACGCGCGTGGCGAGACGGGCGGCCCGCGGGTCGTCGGGCAGCAGCTCGGGCAGGTCACCGCGCAGCGCCGCCGCACAGCTCGGCTCCAGCACGACGACCGGGGCGGCGGTCTCCAGCACCGGTTCCATCAGGTCCAGGGTGCGGCGCAGCACCACGCGCGCGTGGTCGAGCTGGCCGGTGGAGACGTACGTCAGCCCGCAGCACACGCGCGCGCGTCGTGCGGTCAGCAGGGCGAGCGGCGACCGGGAGCGGCCGTCGCCGACCGGCCGTCCGCGCATCCGCAGCGTCGGCGGCAGCGCGACCCGCAGCCCGGCCGCCTCCAGCACGCGCACGGCGGCCCGGCCCACCGACGGCGTCAGGTGCTCGGTGAAGGTGTCGGGCCACAGCACCACCAGCGGCCCGGCCCCGCCGCTCTCCCCGACACCCCCGCTGCTCCCGCTCCCCCGCCCCGCCGTACGCCGCCACCAGCGGCTGAACGTCTCCCCGGCCAGCCGCGGGACCGCCCGCTCGGGTGTCACTCCGGCCAGCCGCTTGCCCACGCGGGCCAGCGGGCGTACGGCCGCGAGCGCGTTGACGAGCGGGGTCAGCCGGGCGCCGGACGCCCAGCGCAGCCACCGCGGGAGCCGGCCCAGGCTGTAGTGGGCGGCGGGGCGGCGCCGGCCGGCGTAGTGGTGGTGCAGGAACTCCGCCTTGTACGTGGCCATGTCCACCCCGACCGGACAGTCCGAGCGGCAGCCCTTGCAGGCCAGGCACAGGTCGAGGGCGTCGCGCACCTCCGGCGAGCGCCAGCCGTCCGTGACCAGCTCGCCGGCCAGCATCTCGTGCAGCAGCCGGGCCCGCCCGCGCGTGGAGTGCGCCTCCTCGCCGGTGACGCGGAAGGAGGGGCACATGACGCCCGGGCCGCCCGCCGACGTCGTACGGCACTTGGCGACGCCCACGCAGCGCCGTACCGCCGCCGTGAAGTCGCCGCCGTCGGCCGGGTAGCCGAAGACGACCGGAACCGGTCCGCGGGGCAGCGGCGCGAAGCGCAGGTGGGAGTCCAGGGGGGCCGGGCGGACCAGCATGCCGGGGTTGAGCAGGTCGTCCGGGTCCCAGACGGCCTTGGCCCGCTCGAAGAGGGCCACGAGCTCCGGGCCGTACATGCGCGGCAGCAGCTCGGCGCGCGCCTGCCCGTCGCCGTGCTCCCCGGACAGCGAGCCGCCGTGTGCGACGACCAGGTCGGCGAGGTCCTCGGAGAACCGGCGGAAGCGGCCGACGCCCGCCTCGCTCAGCAGGTCGAAGTCGATGCGGACGTGGATGCAGCCGTCCCCGAAGTGCCCGTACGGGGTGCCGCGCAGGCCGTGGGAGGCGAGCAGGGCGCGGAAGTCGCGCAGGTAGGCGCCGAGCCGGGCGGGCGGCACCGCGCAGTCCTCCCAGCCGGGCCACGCCTCGGTGCCGTCGGGCATCCGGGTGGCGGTGCCGCTCGCGTCCTCCCGGACGCGCCACAGGGCCCGCTGGGCGGCCGGGTCCGTCACCACCAGGGAGTCCAGGACGTCGGCCGCCCGCACGATCTCCTCCGCTCGCGCGCGTGCCTCGCCGGCCGTCCCCCCGCCGGTCTCCACGAACAGCCACGCGCCACCCCGCGGCAGACCCGCCCCCGGCGGCACCAGGTCGGCCGCCATGCCCTCCACGGTGAGCGGACGGTACGGCAGCAGCCCGGCCGCCGCCTCCGCCGCGGCGCCCTCGTCGCCGTACGCCAGCACCGCCAGCGCCCGCGCGCGGGGCGCCTCGACGAGCCGTACGACCGCCTCGGTCAGGACGCCGAGGGTGCCCTCGGAGCCGCAGAGGGAGCGGGCGACGTCGGCGCCCCGCTCGGGCAGCAGGGCGTCCAGCGCGTACCCGGAGATGCGGCGGGGCAGCTCGGGGAAACCGGTACGCAGCCGGGACAGCTCGCCCTCGACCAGCTCCCGCAGGCCCTGCGGGGCCCCGCCCCAGTCCCGGCCCGGCCGCAGCCGTTCACCGCGGGCGGTGAGCACGTCCAGCTCCCGCACGCTGTCCGCGGTGGTGCCCCAGGCCACCGAGTGGGAGCCGCAGGAGTTGTTGCCGATCATCCCGCCGAGCGTGCACCTGCTGTGCGTGGAGGGGTCGGGGCCGAAGCGCAGGCCGTGCGGGGCGGCGGCCTCCTGGAGCCGGTCCAGGACCAGGCCTGGCTGGACGACGGCGGTGCGGGCGTCCGGGTCCAGGGAGAGGAGGCGGTTCATGTGCCGGGTGAAGTCCAGCACCACGCCCGTGCCGGTCGCCTGCCCGGCGATCGACGTGCCGCCGCCGCGCGCCACCACCGGCACGCCGTGCTCACGGCAGACCGCCAGCACGGCCGCCACGTCGTCGGCGTCCCGCGGCGCGACGACGCCCCGCGGGACCCGCCGGTAGTTGGACGCGTCCATGGTGACCAGCGCCCGGGCCGTGACCGAGAAGTCCACGTCCCCGCGCACGCCCCGGCGCAGCGCCGCCTCCAGCTCCGCGTGATCCGTCATGGGTCCAGCATGCCCAGGGACGGGCGCCCGTCCCCGCCGACGCCGTCCCGGCCGTTCGCGCTCGCGTGCGCCACCCGCAACCGGGGGCAACGCCACCCCGTCCTACGGGACACCATGCTCACGACACCCTTCACCGCCCCGCTCTCCGCCGCCCTGCGCCACCTGCTCGACTTCGCCTGGACGCAGACCCGGGCGTGCGCGTTCGCGATCTGCCTGCTGTCCGGGGTGGCGGCGTCCACGCTGCTGCCGCGGCTGCCGGTGGCGCGCTACGACCTCCTCGTGGTCTACGGCGTGCTCCTGACGGCGCTGTTCTGGCGGCGCGGCTGGGAGACCGGGCGGGACGTCGTCGTGATCGCCGCCTGCCACGTCATCGGGCTCGCCTTCGAGCTGGTGAAGGTGTCCCTGGGGTCGTGGAGCTACCCGGAGCCGGCCGTGCTGAAGTTCGCGGGCGTCCCGCTGTACGGGGGTTTCCTGTACGCGGCGGTCGGCAGCTACGTGTGCCGGGCCTGGCACCTGTTCGACCTGGAGCTGGTCCGCTACCGCCCGCGGGCCACGGCGGTGGTGGCCGCGGCCGTGTACGCCAACTTCTTCACCCACCACTGGCTGCCCGACGTACGGCTGCCGCTGGCCGCGCTGCTGCTGGCGGTGACCGCGGGCACGTGGGTGCGGTTCACGGTGCGCGGGGTGCGCCTTCGGATGCCGCTGGCGCTGTCGTTCGTGCTGATCGGGTTCTTCCTGTGGGTGGCGGAGAACCTCGCCACGTACGCGGGGGCCTGGCGCTACCCGTACCAGCTGCACGGCTGGGAGCCGGTCGGGGTGGAGAAGTTCGGCGCCTGGTCGCTGCTGATCAGCATCACGTTCGTGCTGGCTGCGAGCGGCGGACGGGGAACAGGGTCGGCACCGGGTCGTTCGTGAGGAAGTCCAGGATCATCCGGTTGACCAGGTCGGGCTTCTCCATCGGCAGGGCGTGGGAGGTGCCGGGCACCACGGCCAGCTCGGCGCCGGGGACCGCGCGGTACAGGGCGAGGGTGTGCTCCGGCGCGATCAGGTCGTCGTCGCCGACCATGACGAGGGTGGGCGCGGTGATCCGGCCCAGGTCGGCGGTGGGGATGTCGGGCTGGGTGCGGATCATCTCGACGACCTTGCCGGCGGCGACCGGCCAGTGGGCGGGGCCGTCCGGGGACACGGCCTCGTACATCGTGCGGAACATCGCCATGTCGGGGGCGTCGGGCGTGAGGTGCGCGAACATCTCGGGCGACACGCTGCTGTCGGGCCCGGGGCGGAAGTTGGCGGAGATGGCGACGACCTTGCGCACCAGGTCGGGGCGGGCGATCGCGACGAGCAGGGCGACGATCGCGCCGTCGCTCCAGCCGACCAGGTGGGCGGGGCCGCCGACGACCCGGTCGAGGAAGGCGGCCGTGTCGTCGGCCATGTCCCGGTACGACAGCGGTCCCTCGACGTCGGGGGTGTGGCCGTGGGCGCGGCGCTCGGGGAGGTGGACCCGGAAGCGGGCGGCGAGGTCGCCGCGCTGGGCGCCCCAGGTGTCGTTGGTGCACAGGCCGCCGTGCAGCAGGAGCAGCGGGTCGCCGGTGCCGTCGGTCTCGTACCAGGTCCGGACGGCGGGGAGTTCCACGTACGTGCCCATGGTGTGCGACCTCCCTGGGGGCGGCCCCCTCCCCGTCAGTCTCCGCCGGGCCCGGAGGGCCGCGCAACACGGCCGTGCGGGTGCCGTGGGGCGGCGTGCGGTGGCCGTCTCACCCGACGGACGACGTTTCGCCCAGGTTTCCCGGAACGGCTACCCTCCCCCTCGTGGCTGAGATCCGGATTCCCTCTGACATCAAGCCCGCGGACGGACGTTTCGGCGCGGGTCCCTCCAAGGTGCGGACCGAGGCGCTGGACGCCCTCGCCGCCACCGGCACGTCGCTCCTGGGCACCTCCCACCGCCAGGCCCCGGTCAAGAACCTGGTCGGCAAGGTGCGCGAGGGCATCTCGGAGCTGTTCTCCCTGCCCGAGGGCTACGAAGTGGTCCTCGGCAACGGCGGCTCGACGGCGTTCTGGGACATCGCGACCCACGGCCTGATCGAGAACAAGTCGCAGCACCTCAGCTTCGGCGAGTTCAGCTCGAAGTTCGCCAAGGCCGCCAAGCTGGCGCCGTGGCTGGCCGAGCCGACCGTGATCTCCGCCGACCCGGGCACGCACCCGGAGGCGCGGGCCGAGGAGGGCGTGGACGTGTACGCGTTCACGCACAACGAGACCTCGACCGGTGTGGCCATGCCGATCAAGCGGGTGGCCGGGGCCGACGAGGGCGCGCTGGTGCTGGTCGACGCCACGTCGGGCGCGGGCGGGCTGCCGGTGGACGTCTCCGAGACGGACGTCTACTACTTCGCCCCGCAGAAGTCGTTCGCCTCCGACGGCGGACTGTGGATCGGCGTCTTCTCACCGGCGGCGCTGGAGCGGGCCGAGCGGGTCCACGCGTCCGGCCGCCACGTGCCGGAGTTCTTCAGCCTGCCGACGGCGATCGACAACTCGCGCAAGAACCAGACGTACAACACCCCGGCGCTGTCCACCCTGTTCCTGCTCAACGCGCAGCTGGAGTGGCTGAACGGCCAGGGCGGCCTGGACTGGGCGGTCCGCCGCACGGCCACGTCGGCGCGCACGCTGTACGGCTGGGCGGAGGACGTGAAGTTCGCGACGCCGTTCGTCACGGACCCGGCGAAGCGGTCCCAGGTCATCGGCACGATCGACTTCTCGGACGAGATCGACGCGTCCGCCGTCGCCAAGGTCCTGCGCGCCAACGGCATCGTCGACACCGAGCCCTACCGCAAGCTCGGCCGCAACCAGCTCCGCGTCGCCATGTTCCCGGCCGTCGACCCCGCGGACGTCGAAGCCCTGACGAAGTGCATCGACTACGTGATCGACCAGCTCTGACCCCACGGCACACACGAAGGGGGCGCCCGCCACTCCGGGCGCCCCCTTCACGCGTTCCCCACCACGCCTCACGCCCCGGACGGCTCCACGAACAAATCGTCGGCCGACCCGACGGTCACGGCCCGGTCCAGCCAGGTACCGAGCACCTCGAGGTCGTCACAGCAACTGACCCGCTCCCGCACGGCATCGGACACCGCGATGCCCCGCACGCGCAGCACGCGGAGGATGTCCTCTGCCCGAGCCTTCTCACGGCCTTCTTCCCGGCCCTCTTCCCGGCCCTTGAGGATGGCCTCCTCGATGATCGTGCCGCTACCGGGGAAGCGAAGCGTGTACGTCGACAAGAGTTCCCTCCACAACGTCCGTGCCCGGGCGTCGCCCAGACCTGTTTCGGTGAATTCCGCCCAGCTGTAGGCCTGTTCCCTGTCGACGCCTGACAGCGCCGCCGCCAGTGCGTCCAGTATCGCAGGATGGCCCGGGTCCTTGGCGTGGGCGAGAGCGGAGAGGACGGCCAGGGCGAGGTCGCCGGCCGCCTCCTCCGGATCGGTGATCGCGGGCAGGTTGCCGGGTCCCAGGACCAGCGGGAACACCACCATGCTCGTGTGGACGCGACGGCCGATCCGGATGGGTTCGGCCGCCCATGCGGCGGTCGTCTTGTCCCGGCACACGACCAGCAGGATGGGGGGCAGCCGGTACTTGGCGTACAGGTGCGCCAAGTAGTACGTCCAGCTGCTGGGCTTGTCCGCGTCCGGTCTGCCCTGCGCCTCGACGGCGAGCAGGAACCCGCCCTCCTCGCCCGCCGTGTGGACCCGGAACAAGCTGTCCACCCGGCGTTCCACGGGCCTGATCTCGGTGAGGTCCGTGTCCAGCGGCTCGATCGAGGTGGCCTCGGGGAACGGGATGCCCGCGCGGGGCAGGACGCGGGCGAAGAGGTGCGGATCCTCGCGGAAGATCCGGTGCATCGCCTCGTGCGCTGTGCTGACCATGATCCGCAAGGTAGGGGGACGACCACTTCCGTGCAGGGGTAAACCTGGAGATATTCCCCCAATCGGGTGATCAGGCCCGGAGACCCGACGAAGGGCGCCCGGAGGCAGCGGGCGCCCTTCTCGATTCCGGGGCCCGTCAGGTCGCCGTGCAGGTCACCGTCGGGGACGTGCCCGCGGCCGGGGTCGCTCCGAAGCCCAGGGTGGCCGAGGCGCCCGTGCTCAGCGCTCCGTTGTGGGCGGCGTTGGTCGCGGTGACCGTGGTGCCGGTCTGGGTGTACGTCGCGTTCCACATGTTCGTCACGTGCTGGGAGCCCGACCAGGTCCAGGTGACCTTCCAGGACTTCAGGGCCGTGGCCGAGGTGTTGGTGACCTTCACCTCGGCGTTGAAGCCGGTGCCCCAGTCGCTGGTGACGGTGTAGGCGGCCGAGCAGGTCGGGGTCGTGCCGCCGCCTCCGCCCCCGCCTCCGCCGCCCCCGCCACCGGTGCCCGGGAAGCCCGGTGCCTTGATGCTCGTCAGGTAGTTGTCCTTGGCGGTGTCGACGGTCGCCCAGTCGTCCTTGAGGATGCCGCCCGTGTCACCGGAGTTGGGGTTCCAGGCCCAGTAGGTCCAGCTGAAGCTGTCGGCGCCGTACGTCGACGTCGGGCGCAGGTAGGACACCAGCGCCGCGAGCCACTTCTGGTCCACCGTGGACTGCAGCGTCGTGCCGAACTCCCCCACCCAGACCGGGGCGATGTTCTGCTTGAAGATGTAGCCCCAGTACTTGTCCCAGATGCCGGGCATGTTGGCGGGGAACGCCGGGTCGCTGAACCAGGTCTGCTGCGCCACGCTGGTCGCGTAGTCGTGCGCCGAGTACACCACCCGGTTGGCGACGTCGAGCTGGACCGGGTACTGGGCGACGCCCATCAGGTTGCCGCCCCACCAGCCGGAGACGCCGTTGACTGTCTGCACGCCCTCCACGAAGACCAGCAGCTTCGGGTTGACCGCCAGCACCGCGTTGCCCGCCCGCTGGGCCGCCAGGCGCCAGTCGGTGGCCGTGTCGCCGCAGCCCCAGCAGGCCGGGTCGTGCGGCTCGTTGTGCAGGTCGATGCCGACGACCGTGTCCTGCCCCTGGTAACGCGCCGCCATCGCCTTGAGATTGGCGATCCACGTCGACTCCGGCACGGCGGAGGTGTACCAGAGCGCCGACTGGCCCGAGGAGTCCGGGCGGTGGCGGTCCAGGATGACCTTCAGGCCGTCCTGGCCGGCGTACGCCACGAGCTTGTCCAGGACCTGGAGGGACGTCAGCCCCTGGAGGTCGGCGTTCTTGCCGCTGGAGAAGTCGATGCCGGTCGGGACCGTCCCGGGCTTGAAGATGTCGTCGCTGTACGGGACGCGGATCGTGTTGTAGCCCAGCGACTTCATCTGGTCGATCATGCTCTTGTAGTCGCGGGACCACAGGCCGTGGACGACGTAGTTGGCGGTCTCGAAGCCGAACCAGTTGATCCCGGCGATGCGGACCGGCTGCCCGGCCTCGTCGAGGATCTGGCGGCCACTGGTGTGCCAGTACCCGGCGCCGGCGGCGGTGTCCGCCGCGTGGGCCGCGTGCGCGCCGGCCCCCAGCGGCAGCAGGAGCGCGGCGGCGACGGCGCACAGCGCTCTTCTCAAGGTGCGGAACATGCTCGCTGCATCCTTTCGGAAGGCGAGGGTCCGGAATCGATGGGAGCGCTCCCATCACCCTCGGTCCCTATGGAACCAGCTCTCATGCACACGTCAAGGGAGTGCGCACCACTTCACACCAACGGGCTCCGGGTAAAGCCTCCTCGGCCGCCGGCCTACCGCCGCCGCACCAACCGCCGCAGCCCGAACACCGCCGCGCCCACGACGACCACGGCGACGACGGCCGTCCGCGCACCCCCGTCCAGCCCGCCGCCCGAGGACTTCCCCGACGACCCGCTCCCGGACCCCTCCGACGACCCACCGGACGACGAGGACGAGGAGGACGACGACCCGCCCCCCGGTGCGTCCTCCGGCACCACCTCGCTGCCGGTGCCCTCGCTGCCGTACATCAGCTTGCGGCCGTCGGCGGAGTAGGTGACGGACTCGCCCTGCCGTTGCAGCGGCACGTTCAGCCGCCCGGTCTTCTCCGGCCTCCCGTCGTTCCAGTCGTAGGCGATGCCGCCGAAGTAGCCGCGCACGGCGAGCTGTTCGCCGTTCGGGGAGAAGGCCGCGTCGGTGGCCCACAGGTCGACGGGGGCGACCGGACGGAAGACGTTGGAGCCGGGCCGCGCGGACGCCGTCAGCTGCGCGGGACCCTCGTAGAGGTGCCCGCCGTCCTCGTTCTTGTCGATGATGTAGACGCGCCCGGTGTTGGGGTGCACGAGCAGGGACTCGGCGTCGCGGGGGCCGTCGGAGTAGGTGACCACGTACTGCGTGGCCCGCACGGTCTGGTCCTTGAGCACCTTCGGTTCGGGCAGCCGGTAGATCCACACGTACGGCCAGCTCCCGCCGAGGTTGTCGCCGATGTCGCCGACGTAGATCTCGTTGCCGGGGCCGATGGAGATCGCCTCGACGTCCCGGGGCCGCCCGATGCCGGTGAGGGTGACGCGGGCGACCGTCCTGCCGGTCGCGCTGTCGACGGCGTAGAGGTAGGGGCCGTCGTCGCTGTCGTTGTGGGTCCAGTAGATCCCGGGGTGCAGCCGGGACGCGGCGAGGCCGCTGGACTCGGTGATCCGCGGGTCCTCGATGGTGAACCGCCCGTCGCCGTCCCCGGCAGCGGCGGCGGGCACGGCGAGGGCGCCGACGAGGAGGACCCCGAGGGCGGACACGTGGGCGAGCAGTCGACGGCGCATGGGCCCAAGCGTGCCATCCGCGGCCCGCCCCGGGGCGCGGCCACCCCCTCGGGTGGCGGCCGCGGGGTGGTGACCCTCACATCCCACCGCGGACGCGGATCGTCCATGATGAGCGGATGCTCAGGTTCATGCCGGTCGGCGACTCCCAGACCATCGGCAGCGCGGGGGAACACACGTGGCGGTACCGGATGTGGCGGCACCTGTGCGCCACGTACGACGGCCCGTTCACCCTCGTCGGCCCGCGCGAGACGCTGTACGACCCGCGGACCGACGCGCCCACGTCGTACGCCTACGCCGAACCCGGCTTCCCGCGCGCCCACCTGGCCGGCTGGGGCGAGGGCTGGCTGCACATGGCGCCGCTGGTCGAGGACGCGGTGCGGCGCGGACGGGCCGACGTGCTGCTCGTCGCGCTGGGCCTGATCGACCTCGGCTTCTACACCAACCCGGAGCAGACGGCGGACAACGTCCGCGCGTTCGTCGCCGCCGCGCGCCGGGCCGACCCGCACGTCCGCATGGTCGTGCTGCCGGTCGTCCCCAACGTCCGCGCGGCCACCGACGCGTCGTTCGGGGAGCAGGTGACCGCCTTCAACGAGCTCCTCGCGAAGACCCTCGCCGACCTGGACGAGCCGGGCTCCCCCCTGCTGCTCGCGTCCCTGCCCGCGTCGTACGACCTGCACACGGACACGTACGACGGCACCCACCCCAACGCGAGCGGCGAACACAAACTGGCGGCGGCCTTCGCGAACGCCATGCACCAGGCGTGGGGGCTGGGCGAGCCGTACGCGGGGTGACGGGGAGCGCCGGTTGACGGGGCGCGGGGCTGGGGCGTGCCCTGGTCACCGTGCGTATCGTTGTACCGCGCGGCCGCCCTCGTCGTGAGGCGGCCGGGGAGGAGCGCCACGATGACCGTCCTCGCAGACAGGACCGAGATGGCCGACGACAGCGGCGAGCTGACTCTGGACGAGCTGTTCGAGTCGATCGAGCGGACCACCCCTGAGGGTTACCGGGTCGAGATCGTCGAGGGGACCATCTTCATGGCGCCGCAGCGGGACATCCACTGGAAGATCATCCGTCGGATCGTCCGGGCGATCGAGGACCGGTTCGGGGTGGACGTGGCGGTCCTGTCCGACGTGCGGATCGACTTCCCGGGCAAGCTGAACGGCTACGCGCCGGACGTCGCCAAGCTGCGCGACGGTGCGCGCAAGGACGCGGACGGGCGCTGGCGGTGCACGGACGTCGAGTTCGTCGCCGAAGTCATCTCGCAGGGCACGGCCCAGAACGACTACGGCCCCAAGAAGACCGCCTACGCCCTCGCCGAGGTCCCCGCCTACCTGATCGCGGACCCGTACCAGGGCAGGTGCCACCTCTACACCCGGCCCAAGGACGGCGAGTACGTCAGCGAGCTCTCCGTGGCCTTCGGGGCCGACGTCGACCTGACGGACACGGTGCTCGGTCTGACCTTGGAGACCAAGGAGTTCCCTCGCGACTAGAGCGGGCGCCGGCTGTCAGAATCTCGTCGTATGGCGATCATTCACCGGACCACGCTCAAGCCGACCAAGCTGGAACTGCTCACCGACTGGCTGCCCACGCGCCCCTGGTACGTCGGGGACGGCGGGCCCGAGTTGTCGAGGCCGGGCGGGTTCCGGCTGGACGACCCGGAGGGCGAGGTGGGCATCGAGTTCATGGTCGCCCTGGACACCTCCGGCGCCGCCCCCGTCGCCTACCACGTCCCCCTCACCTACCGCGGCGCCCCGCTCGCCGACGCCGGCCACGCCCTCGTCGGCACGACGGAGCACGGCGTCCTCGGCACCCGCTGGGTCTACGACGGCTGCCACGACCCCGTGTTCCAGGCGCAGTTGCTCGCCCTGTTCGAGGGCCGCGCCCAGGCCCAGGCCCAGAGCCTCACCGACACCCCCGACCACGAGGTCACCCACGCCTGCACCGGCCCGGCCCCCACCGCCCCGGCCCGGCCGGCCACCGTCACCGACACGGCCTCCGGCACGACCCTGCCGACCGCGGACGGCACGATCCTCCGCATCCACCGCCGCCTCACCCCCGGCCCCCACCCCGCCGACGCCCTGGGCCACGTCACCGGCGCCTGGCAGTCACCGGAGGGCGACCGCACCCGCGCGGTGTTCGCGACGCTGGTGCCGGGGGAACACGGCTGAACCGTTCGCGTCGCTTGCCTAGAGCGCACTCCACGCCGTTGGCTGGTGGCATGGAGTACACGCAGCTCGGACGCACCGGACTCAAGGTCAGCCGACTGGTCCTCGGCACGATGAACTTCGGACCGCAGACGAACGAGGCGGACAGCCACGCGATCATGGACGCGGCGCTGGACGCGGGCATCAACTTCTTCGACACCGCGAACGTGTACGGCTGGGGCGAGAACAAGGGCCGCACCGAGTCGATCATCGGCAACTGGTTCGCGCAGGGCGGCGGCCGCCGCGACAAGGTGGTCCTCGCCACCAAGGTGTACGGCAACATGGACACCGACGGCGAGACCGTCTGGCCCAACCACGACAAGCTCTCCGCGCTGAACATCCGCCGCGCGGTGGACGCGTCGCTCAAGCGCCTCCAGACGGACCACATCGACGTCTACCAGTTCCACCACGTCGACCGGTCCACGCCGTTCGAGGAGATCTGGCAGGCGATCGACGTCCTGGTCCAGCAGGGCAAGGTCCTGTACGTCGGCTCGTCCAACTTCCCCGGCTACAAGATCGCCCAGGCCAACGAGGTCGCCGCCCGCCGCGGCGGCACCATCGGCCTGGTGAGCGAGCAGTGCCTGTACAACCTCGCCGAGCGGCGCGCCGAGATGGAGGTCATCCCGGCCGCGCAGGACTACGGCCTCGGCGTGATCCCCTGGTCGCCGCTGCACGGCGGTCTGCTGGGCGGGGTCATCAAGAAGGAGGTCCAGGGCGGACGGCGGGCCTCCGGGCGCGCCGCGGACACCCTGGCCGACCCGGCGGGCCGGGCGCAGATCCAGGCGTACGAGGACCTGCTGGACAAGCACGGCGTGGAGCCCGGCGAGGCCGCGCTGGCGTGGCTGCTGACGCGTCCCGGGGTGACGGGGCCGATCGTCGGTCCGCGCACGGCGGAGCAGCTGGAGTCCGCGCTGCGGGCGGTCGAGCTGGAGCTGGGCGAGGAGCTGCTGACCGGCCTGGACGAGATCTTCCCGGGTCCCGGTCCGTCGCCGGAGGCGTTCGCCTGGTAGGGCGGGGCCGGCGGTGACCGGCGGCCGTCGGGCTACCTGCCGACGGCCGCCGCCACCGCCACCACGACGAACAACAGCACGAGCGCACCGGCCATGATCCGGTTCCGGGTCTTCGGGTCCACGGACCCGAGCCTAACCGGCCGCGCCGAGCGCCCAGCGGCCGACCGGCTCGTAACGGGGCTGCCGGCCGGGCACGCCGGAGGCGGGCAGGTGGCTGCGGACGAGCACCAGCTCGGAGACGGTCCAGGTCAGGCCGGTGAAACCGGCCAGGGCGTCGACCCACGGCCGGGTGTCCACGGCGGTACGGCTGCGGGCGAGCGTGAGGTGGGCCTTGTAGCGGCGGTGCTCGCCCAGGTCGATCCCCGCCTTGCGCCCGGCGGCCTCCGCACGCTCGGCGAGCAGCCGCAGCGCGGGCAGGTCGCCGTGCGCGCCCGTCCACAGGGCGCGGCCGCGCCCGAACTGCCCGCCGCCGCGCAGGGCCAGCTCGAAGGGCGCGCCGCGGTGCGCGGCCCGCTCCAGCCGCGCCGCCAGCGCGGGCACGGTGGCGTCGTCGACCTCGCCGTAGAAGGCGAGCGTGAAGTGCCAGCCGGCCGGCTCGGTCCACCGCAGCCCCCCGGCACCGGGCAGCCCCCGCAGCACGGCCACCTCGGCGGCGAGCTCCCGGGTGACGTCCTCGGGCGGCAGCACGGCGGCGAAGAGTCTCATGGGGTCAGTGTGCTCGCCCTCGCCGCGGCGCCGTGGGCCCGGTCGTCGGGACCGGCGAGTTCCGCGCGACGGACGCCCCCGCCTGCTTCCGGGCCGGAGCCGCGGGGAAGGAACAGTCGTGGCGCTTCCCCCACCCCCGTCCACCGCACTGGTTCCCGACGTCGCGCCGTACGCGCGGGCCGTCGGGCGGGCGATGGCGTACGTGCACCGCGTGGTCGGAGCGGCAGGTGCGCCGTCGGCGGAGCTGTCCCTGTGTCCCGGGTTCGAGCAGGGCTTCGACGGGGCGCGGGCGCGCAGGAGGATCGTGGAGGCCTGGGGGGTGGATCCGGGGTTCGACCTGGCCGGTGAGGGGTTCTCCGCGATGGTGTCGCTGGTGCTGCTCGCGCCGGGCGGCGACCCGGAGCTGGTCCGGTGCCTGGCGCGCCAGGTGGAGACGTACCGGTGGCGCCACCGGTACCGGTTCCTGCCGGGCCCCGGTGGGCTGCCCGCGGACACCGACTGCACCGCCCTGGCGCTCGCCGCCCGGTACGAGTCGGGCCTGCTCCCCGCCGCCGGGCTGCGGGCGGGTGCGCGGGACCTGCTCCGCTCGGCCGCCCCGGCCACCGGCCTTCCCCGTCGGTCGGCGGCGGAGCGGGGTGCCGGTGCCGTCCGGCCGGGGGTCTTCCTGGTCTATTGGGAGGACAGGAAGGAACCGGGGACACTCCCGCGCGGGCCGAAGCAGGACCCCGTCGCCTGCGCCAACGCCCTCTACGCCCTGCTCCTGGCGGACCTCACCGGGTGCGACGAGGCGCGTGGGGTCGCCGACGCCACGATCGGCCACCTCGCCGAGCACCTGTCGTCCGGCCGCTTCCGGTGCGGCACCCGCTACTACCCCTCGCCGGACGCCTACCTTTACGCCGTCTCCCGGCTGTGCGCCCGCTTCCCGGACGCGGCCCGTCCGCTGACCGCGCCGGCCCGCCGTGCCCTGGAGCGGACCGGCGCCGGCGCGCCGGCGGTCCCCGGCAGCGTCCTGGAGACCGCGCTGCGGGTCCTGGCCGCCGACCACCTGGGCGTCACGGCCGGCCAGGACGAGCGCCGTGCCCGGCTCGCCCGCGCCCAGCGACCGGACGGCTCCTGGCCCGCGGCCGCCTACTACCGGATGGGCCGCCTCCCGGTGTACTTCGGCTCCGCCTACCTCACCACGGTGTTCGCGCTGAGCGCCCTGCGGACGGCCCGCCCGGCGCCGGCGGTCCCCGCTCCCCGTACGGGTGAGTGACGGGTGGTTCTCACGGACGCCGGACAGCCGGACGCCGAGCATGGGCGACGGAGGTGTCCAGGCGTCGGGCCTGGCCCGGCACAGGAAGGTGCGAAGGAATGTCCACAGGCCTGCCGCCCATCGGCTCCGAGATCCCCCGCTCGCTGCTCGCCCGGGGAGCCACCCTGGAGATCGGCGGTGCCACCGTGCGGGTGGACCTGCGCGGCGGCATCGAGCAGCGGGTCGACGTCGACCCGGACGCCCCGCACGACAGCGTGGCCCTGCACCCCGTCGGCTTCCAGGTCACCGGCGAGCTCCCGGACGGGCGCACGGTCACCCTCACCCAGGCGGACGCCGGTTCCGGCTCGGCGGGCGCGCTGCGGATCTCCCAGCACCTGCCGCTGAAGTACGAGCTGCTCGACGTCGTGCCCGTGACCCTGACCCTCAGCGGCCCGGACGGTGCGGACGTCGTGGCGTCGGCGGTGCGACCGCTGGTCCTGGTGACCAAGGACGTCACGCAGTTCCCGACCCGCGGTGACCTCAGTTCCCTGGAGGCCCCGGTCGCCTTCGCCGCCGCCGACGCCTCCACCACGGTCGTCGCCCGGCTGGTGACGTTCCCCGTCCAGTCCGGCGGCGTCTGACCGGCCCCGCGGCACCGGCCGGGCGCGCGGGCCGGTGCGGGACGCGGAGGTCACCGCACCGTCCACCCGCCGGGGCTCACGCCGCCCGGGCCAGTTCCTCCTGGCGTTCCCGGGGGACGAAGCGGACCTTCGGGTGCCCGTGGTCCCAGGCCACCGCCAGGCGCAGGCCGCCCACGCGGGCCAGGACCAGGCCGACGGTGACCGCCGCCGCGGCCGAGATCGCGCCGCCGACCGCCAGGCCCGCGCGCACGCCGTACGCGTCCGTGATCCAGCCCGCGATCGGCGCGCCGACCGGGGTGCCGCCCAGGAAGACCATCATGTAGAGGGACATCACGCGGCCGCGCATGGCCGGGTCGGTGCCCAGCTGGATGGCGGTGTTGGCGTTGACGTTGATCGTCATGCCGAACATCCCGATCGGGGCCATGAGCAGCGCGAACAGCCACAGCGAGGGCGCCGTCGCCGCGACCAGCTCCAGCGCGCCGAACAGCGCCGCCGCCGCGATCATCACCCGCAGCCTGGCGGTGCCGCGCCGGGCGGCCAGCAGGGCGCCGGCCAGCGAGCCGACGGCCATCAGGGTGTTGAAGAGGCTGTAGGACCCGGCTCCGACGTGGAAGACGTCGTCGGCGAAGGCGGACAGGTACACCGGGAAGTTGAAGCCGAACGTGCCGACGAAGCCCACCAGGACGATGGTCCAGATCAGCTGCGGGCGTCCGGCGACGTAATGCAGGCCCTCCCGCAGCTGGCCCTTGCCGCGCGGCGCGCGCTCGACGACGTGCAGCTCGCGGGCGCGCATCAGCAGCAGCCCGGCGATGGGGGCGACGAACGACAGGCCGTTGAAGAGGAACGCCCAGCCGGTGCCCACGCCGGTGATCATCAGACCGGCGACGGCCGGTCCGACCAGGCGCGCGGACTGGAAGTTGGCGGAGTTCAGGCTGACCGCGTTCTGCAGCTGCTCGGGGCCGACCATCTCGGAGACGAACGACTGGCGGGCCGGGTTGTCGAGGACCGTGGCCAGGCCGACCGCGAAGGCGGCGAGGTAGACGTGCCAGACCTGCACGTGGCCGCTGAGCGTGAGCACCGCGAGCACGACACCGGTGACGGCCATCGCGGCCTGGGTGGACAGCAGGGTGGGGCGCTTGGGCAGCCGGTCGACGAGGACACCGCCGTAGAGCCCGAACAGGAGCATCGGCAGGAACTGCAGGGCCGTGGTGACACCGACGGCCGTGGCGGAACCGGTGAGGCTGAGGACCAGCCAGTCCTGGGCGATGCGCTGCATCCAGGTGCCGATGTTGGAGACGACCTGGCCGAGGAAGAACAGGCGGTAGTTCCTGATCCTCAGGGAGCTGAACATCGAGGACCGGCGGGCGGGTCCCGGGGTGGGCGGGGAGTCGGATCGGGTGTGCGGTGCGGGGGCGGAAGCTGCTCCGGATCCCGTACTCAAAAGGGTTCGCCTCCTCGATGACGGTGACTGTGCTTACAGGTGTGCGAGCTTCTCCAGCACGGGGGCGGCAGCGCGCAGCTTGGCCCACTCGTCCTCGTCCAGGCCGTCCACCAGGTTCGCCAGGAAGGCGTTCCGCTTGGCGCGGCTCTCCGCGAGCATGCTCTCGGCCTGCTCGGTCCTGGTGACGACCTTCTGGCGGCGGTCCTCGGGGTGCGGCTCCAGCCGGACCAGGCCCTTGGCCTCCAGCAGCGCCACGATGCGGGTCATCGACGGCGGCTGGACGTGCTCCTTGCGGGCGAGTTCGCCCGGGGTGGCGCTGCCGCAGCGGGACAGCGTGCCGAGCACCGACATCTCGGTCGGGCTGAGCGACTCGTCGACCCGCTGGTGCTTCAGGCGGCGCGAGAGCCGCATCACGGCGGATCTGAGGGAGTTCACGGCGGCAGCGTCGTCGCCATGGGTGAGGTCCGGCATGTTCTTTAGCTTAACTCATTACTCTCGCTAAAGAAAAACCGGAGGCGCGCTGGAGCGCCGTGATCCCCGCCACTGCGCGCCGGAACCACTCGGCCGAGATCACTCATACGGGTGATACGAGCGGGGAACGGCACGCATCACCCCGAACCGTGCCGCGACCCTCGTAGCCATGGGGACCAGCGTGCTCAGCCTGCGAATGGACCACGTCCTGCTCGAGCGGCTCCGGCACCATGCCGCGAAAAGAGGAATGAGCGTCCAGGACTATGTCGTCCGGACGCTCATCCGCACCGACTTCGACGAGCGGTTCCAGGCCGCCGTCGAGGAGACGGAGGAGTTCTACGGGCTCACCTGAGGGCGGACCCGGGGGCCGGTCAGGTCAGACCCAGGGCCGGCATCAGGTAGTAGAAGGCGAAGACCGCGGAGACCACGTACATGGCCACCGGCACCTCCCGGCCGCGGCCGGCCGCCAGCCGCAGCACCGTGAAGGTGATGAAGCCCATGCCGATGCCGTTGGTGATCGAGTAGGTGAACGGCATCATCACCATGGTGATGAAGGCCGGGATCGCGATCGTGTAGTCGGCCCAGTCGATCTCCTTCACCGAGCCCGCCAGGATCAGGAAGCCCACCGCGAGCAGCGCCGGGGTCGCCGCCTGGGACGGGACCATGGTCGCGACCGGGGTGAGGAACAGCGCCACGGCGAACAGCGCGCCGGTGACCACGTTGGCGAAGCCGGTGCGGGCGCCCTCGCCGACACCGGCCGTGGACTCCACGAAACAGGTGGTGGCCGAGGAGGAGCTGGCGCCGCCGGCCGCGACGGCGATGCCGTCGACGAAGAGCACCTTGTTGATGCCGGGCATCTGGCCCTGGGCGTCGGTCAGCTTGGCCTCGTCGGAGACGCCCATGATCGTGCCCATCGCGTCGAAGAAGCACGACAGCAGCACGGTGAAGACGAACAGCACGCCGGTCAGCACGCCGACCTTGCCGAAGCCGCCGAACAGGCTGACCTTGCCGAGCAGCCCGAAGTCGGGGGCGCCGACCGGGTTGCCGGGCCACTTCGGGGTGGTCAGGCCCCAGGACGGCACCTTCGCGACCGCCTCGACGATCATCGCGAGCACGGTCATCGCGACGATCGAGATCAGGATCGCGCCGGGGACCTTGCGCACGATCAGCGCGAGGGTGAGCAGCGCGCCCAGCACGAAGATCAGCACCGGCCAGCCGTTGAGGTGGCCGTCGCCGCCGAGCTGGAGCGGGACGGTGGTCTGGGCGACGTCGGGGATGCGGGAGACGAAGCCGGAGTCGACCAGGCCGATCAGCATGATGAACAGGCCGATGCCGATGCTGATGGCCTTGCGCAGGCCGAAGGGCACCGCGTTCATGACCCGCTCGCGCAGTCCGGTGGCGACCAGCAGCATCACCACGAGACCGGCCAGTACGACCATGCCCATGGCGTCGGGCCAGGCCATGCGCGGGGCGAGCTGGAGCGCGACGACCGAGTTCACGCCGAGGCCGGCGGCCAGCGCGATCGGCACGTTGCCGATGACGCCCATCAGCAGCGTGGTGAACGCCGCCGTCACGGCCGTCGCGGTGACCAGCTGGCCGTTGTCCAGCTGGTGGCCGTACATGTCCTTCGCGCTGCCGAGGATGATCGGGTTCAGCACGATGATGTAGGCCATCGCGAAGAAGGTGGCGAAACCACCACGGACCTCACGCGCCAGCGTGCTGCCCCGCTCCGAGATCTTGAAGTAGCGGTCGAGGGCGCCGTGGCCGGGCGTGCCGCCCGGCTGCTCGGACGCGGGGGCCTGGGAAGGGGCCGAGGTGGGGGCCATTGATACTTTCCTACGAACGGAACCGGTCATAGACAAACGGTTTCAGTATGAACATATGAAGCCGTGATTGGCCATCTCCGCGCGTAGACCCCGTGCGGGCACGGGGGACGGCGACCGCGCGCCCCGGGCCTCGTAAGCTGTGCGGCATGGCCGGACTTTTCTCGGGATCCCCCAAGCACGAGGCGCCGGAGCCCCTGGAAGGGCCCGTGGTCGCGACCGTCGTCGGCGGCACGGTCCTGTGGTTCGTCCTCTTCCTCGTGCAGCTGCCCTTCTACGGCTGGTTCGACGACCACGGCCACCTGTGGTGGGTGTGGACCTGCCTGGCCGGGGGCGGGCTGGGCCTGATCGGCATCTGGTACGTCCGCCGGCGCGACGCGGCCCTCGAGCGGGGGCGCGTACTACCACCGCAGGATCCGGCTCCTCCCGTGGTCTGATCTTCGGGACCTCCGGCGGGTGAAGGCCCCCGTCCGCACGTACCGTCGAAGGCATGACCCACACCGACGCCGCCCCCGCCGTCCCGGCACACCGGGCGACGGGGCTCACCGCCGCGGAGGTCGCCGAGCGCGTCGAGCGCGGTCAGGTCAACGACGTTCCCGTGCGCAGCAGCCGCTCGCTCGGCGAGATCGTCCGGGCGAACGTCTTCACCCGGTTCAACGCGGTCATCGGCGTGCTCTGGCTGGTGATGCTGGCCGTCGCGCCCATCCAGGACACCCTGTTCGGCTTCGTGATCGTCGCCAACACCGGGATCGGCATCGTCCAGGAGTGGCGCGCGAAGAAGACCCTCGACTCGCTCGCGGTGATCGGCGAGACCCGGCCCGTCGTACGGCGCGAGGGCACCGCCGTGCCGGTCGCCACCTCGGACATCGTCCTGGACGACCTGCTGGAGATCGGCCCCGGCGACAAGATCGTGGTCGACGGGGTGTGCGCGGAGGCCGACGGGCTGGAGATCGACGAGTCCCTGCTCACCGGCGAGGCCGACCCGGTCGTCAAGCACCCCGGCGACCCGGTCCTGTCCGGCAGCTTCGTCGTCGCCGGCGGCGGCGCCTTCCGCGCCACCAAGGTCGGCCGCGAGGCCTACGCCGCCCAGCTCGCCGAGGAGGCGTCCCGCTTCACCCTGGTCCACTCCGAGCTGCGCACCGGCATCTCCACCATCCTCAAGTACGTCACCTGGATGATGGTCCCGACCGCGCTCGGCCTGGTCGTCAGCCAGCTGTTCGTCAAGAACAACGACCTCAAGGACTCGATCGCCCGCACCGTCGGCGGCATCGTCCCGATGGTCCCGGAGGGCCTGGTGCTGCTCACCTCCGTGGCCTTCGCGATCGGCGTCGTCCGGCTCGGCCGGAAACAGTGCCTCGTCCAGGAACTCCCCGCCATCGAGGGCCTGGCCCGCATCGACACCGTCTGCCTCGACAAGACCGGCACCCTCACCGAGGGCGGCATGGACGTCACCGGGCTGCGCGCCCTCGACGGCCACGACGAGGCCTCGCTGCGCCGGGTGCTCGGCGCCCTCGGCGCGTCCGACCCGCGCCCCAACGCCTCCCTGCGGGCGATCATCGACGCCTACCCCGACGGCGGACGGTGGCGCCACACCCGGGCGCTGCCCTTCTCCTCCGCCCGCAAGTACAGCGGCGCCACCTTCGACGAGGGCGACGGCGCGAGCAGCACCTGGCTGCTGGGCGCCCCCGACGTGCTGCTGGACGACGGGCACCCCGCGCTGGCCGAGACCGAGCGGCTCAACGAGGACGGCCTGCGGGTGCTGCTGCTGGCCCGCGCCGAGCGCGCCCTCGACGACACCGACGTCACGAAGGGCGCCGAGCCGGCCGCGCTGGTCGTCCTGGAGCAGCGGCTGCGGCCCGACGCCGCCGAGACCCTGCGCTACTTCGCCGAGCAGAACGTCCGCGTGAAGGTCGTCTCCGGCGACAACGCGGTGTCGGTGGGGGCGGTCGCCGCCAAGCTGGGGCTCAGCGGCAGCGCCGTCGACGCGCGGCGGCTGCCCGGGGAGCCGGGGGCGATGGCCGAGGCGCTCGACGAGGGCACGGTGTTCGGGCGGGTCACCCCGCAGCAGAAGCGGGACATGGTCGGCGCCCTCCAGTCGCGCGGGCACACCGTCGCCATGACCGGCGACGGCGTCAACGACGTGCTGGCGCTCAAGGACGCCGACATCGGCGTCGCGATGGGCGCCGGGTCCGAGGCCACCCGCGCCGTGGCGCAGATCGTGCTGCTCGACAACAGCTTCGCCACGCTGCCGTCGGTGGTGGCGGAGGGACGGCGGGTCATCGGCAACATCACGCGGGTGGCGACGCTGTTCCTGGTGAAGACCGTCTACTCGGTGCTGCTGGCGCTGCTGGTGGTGTGCTGGCAGGTGGAGTACCCCTTCCTGCCCCGCCACCTGACCCTGCTGTCCACGCTCACCATCGGCGTGCCCGCGTTCTTCCTGGCCCTCGCCCCGAACCGGGAGCGGGCCCGGCCGCACTTCGTCGAGCGGGTCATGCGGTACTCCGTGCCGGGCGGCGTGGTGGCGGGGGTGGCGACCTTCGTGACCTACCTGATCGCCCGCCACCACTACACCGGTGCCGGGTCGCTGGACGCCGAGACCAGCGCGGCGACGCTCACGCTGTTCCTGGTCTCCCTGTGGATCCTGGCGATCATCGCCCGCCCGTACACCTGGTGGCGGGTGCTGCTGGTCGCCGCGATGGGCCTGGCGTTCCTGGTGGTGCTGGTCGTGCCGTGGCTCCAGCACTTCTTCGCGCTGAAGCTGGTGGGGACGACGATGCCGTGGATCGCCGTGGGCATCGCGGCGGTGGCGTCGGCCGCCCTGGAACTGGTGTGGCGGTGGGTCGACCGACGCACCCCCTAGGGGGTGTCTTGCCGATCAGGCCGGGCGCGCGGACGCCCGCCCCGGACGGCTTCCGGGGCGGGCGTTCGCGGTTACGGCCGGTGTCTCACGGACTGGTCAGCGCACGTCGACGTAGTCGCCGGCGGCGGCGATCGCCGGGGCGGCGTTGGTGCCGACGAAGTTGTAGCGCCAGTAGCCGTCCACGCTCGCCTTGACGGTGGTGCTCAGGCCGCCGGTCGAGGTGGTCTTGACGCTCTTGACGGTGGAGTACGTGGTGGTGCCGGCCTTGCGGAACTGGAGCTGGGCGTACACGCCGGCGTAGCCGGAGTAGACGCCGGTGTTCCAGTTGGCGATGGTCAGGCGGCCCGTCGCGGTGATCGTCGCGCCCTTGCGGACGGGCTCGGGCGAGGCGTTGACCGTGACGGCCGTGCGGCGCTGCAGCCTGACCGCGGCCAGGTTGTCCTGGTCGGCGACGCCGACCTTGCTCCAGTCGATCTCGTCCGTGCTGTACGGGTCGACGTCGTTCCAGTCGATGACGTAGCCGGTCGCCTTCCAGGTGGTGGCGTCGACGTTGTACAGGTCCTCGGCCGGGCGGACGTCGACGGTGCCCTTGCAGGTGTCGACCGTGGCGGACACCGCGGTGCACACCGGCCAGTTGTCGCCCTCCAGGAAGTTGGCCGGTTCGTCGTAGGAGCCGCGGTAGAGCGTGACGTCCACCCAGGTGTCGGCGGCCCTGAGGTCGACGTCCGCGGAGTGGGTGACCGTGTAGGTGACGGGCGCGACGACGTGACCGGTGGGACCGGCCACGATCGGCTTGCCGCTGTTGACCTTGACGTTGGAGAAGGTGACGCTCAGCGGGTACGGGGTGCCGGTGTCGGTGCCGGTCGACCCGGTGTACGCGGACTTGCCGTCGGCGGCCTTCAGGGCGGCGCGGACGACGTCCTGCTTGCTGGGTCCGCCGTCGGCGGCCGTCGCGGCCGGCACGGCGAGGGCGGACAGGACCAGGGCGCCGCTGAGGGCGGCCACGGTGGCGCGGATGCGCATGTTTTCCCCCGGTGGGAAAAGGGGGCCCCCGGCGGGTCGGTCCCGACGACTCGTCCTCGCGGGGGGCCCAAGTGATCATGGAGCCTGTTGGCTCACATGATCAGATCCACGACGGATGCGAATGGTTGTACGCCTCCGTGAAGATTTTGTGCCCGCGTCAGTCGAACCAGCGGTCCCGGGCCAACTCCTCGGTGCGCGACGGGTCTTCGAGCAGGGCGGCCACCTCGAAGCGGCGCGGCCACTGGCGTGCCGCCCAGGCGAGGCCCGCGGCCACGCCCTCCAGGGTGGCGGCGTGCAGCACGCCGTCCTGCGTCAGCCGCCAGTCGATCTCCACGCCGTCCACGACGAGTTCCCCGTGCTCGACGTAGGTCCGCGGGGTGAGCGGCCCGAGCAGCACCCGTACCGGCTCCGGCACGTCGTGCTCGGTGCCCTCGGAGTCGACCCCGCCGGTGACCGACTCGCTCAGCCGCCGCACCTGGAACAGCTCGGCCAGCTCGGCGGCCAGGCCCGGGCGGACCGGCAGCAGCGGCACCCCGGCGGTGAAGGGCAGCAGGTCCGGGGAGTCCACGACCACCGCGTCGGCGGCGTCCACGACCTCCACCCGCCCGTCGACCACGGCCCGCAGCTCGTCCGGCAGAGTCACCCGCTCGGGGTCCAGCTCGGCCAACGCGCCGTACAGGCCATGCAGTTGCGCCGCGGTCACGGTGCGGTCCGGGTCGGCGAGGCGGTCCAGGAGCTCGGCCGCGCCGCCCGGTTCGTCCAGCAGCGCCGCCACCGACGTGCGGACCCCGAGCGCGCGCAGCACCTGCTCGTCGTCGAAGCCGGTCGCGTCGGCCTCGTCGTACAGGCCGCGCAGCAGCGGGTCGCCGCCGGCCGCGAGCAGCCCGGCCGGGCGCCGCCCGTCGAGCACCGGGTGCCCGCGCAACCACCAGGCGGTGTAGGGCCGTACGACCTCGTGGGTGCCGTCGGGCAGCAGGATCCGCACCGGCTGGACCAGGGCGTCGCGCAGCGGCGGTCGGGCCAGCAGGGCGAGCGCCCGGGCCCACTGGCCGTCGTCGACGAGGTCGAGGTCGCGCACGGCGACCAGCTCGGTGGCGACCGGCGGGACGGGGCTGTCCGGGAACCGGTCGAGGACGTCCTCGCACCACACGTCGACGGCGTCCAGCAGGCCCGCGTCGTCGGGCTCGGCGAAGTCGCCCTCCCGGGGCTCCAGTTCGTCCGGGTCCAGCACGACGTCGGTGGCCCGCACGAGCGCGAAGTCCGCCAGCACGCCACAGGCGGCCAGCGGCTGTTCACCCCACCGGGCGGCCAGGTCGGCGTCCACGAAAGCCAGTTCGCCCTCCCGGACGACCTCGGCGAACGGGCTGCCCGGCAGGACGAGTTCCCCGGCGGGCGCCGGTTCGCCGTCCTCGTCGGGCAGGGCGAGCGCGCCCAGCCAGGGCTCGTCGCCGGGCTCCAGGCCCGCGTCCCGCACCAGCGCCAGCACCGTGTCCGCCAGCTCCTCGGCGTCCGGGGCGTCCTCGTCCCAGGCGCCGGGGTCGTCGTCCAGGGAGGCGGCCACCGCGGCCCGCACCTGCGGGGTGGTCAGCACCGCCCTCGGCGTGGCGGGCAGTGCGCCGAGCTTCTCCAGCAGCGGGTGCGCGGCGTCGGCGTGGGCGACCTTGAGGCCGAGCCGGGCCAGCACGTCCGTGTCCACCCCGGCGGCCTCGGGCGTCGGCAGCAGCACCTGGCGCGGCCCGATCGTCGTCCGGCCGTCGGCCAGCGGCACCGGGAGCCCGGACAGCCGGTCGGGGTCGACGCCCGCGAGGCTGTCGTAGAGCCGGTACCACCAGCCGGGGTCCTTCTCCAGGCCGGCCAGCCGGTCGACGGCGTCGGCGAGGGGGACCCGGGCGACGCCGAGGGTCCGCAGCTCCACGCGGCGCTCCAGGCCCGCCGGAAGGAGCGTCGGCAGCACCTCGGCCAGTACCCGCACGGTGTCGGCGCCGGCGCCCTCGACGACCTCGGCGTCCCGCGGCCGCAGCGCCTCGGGCAGGTCGTCGTACTCCTCCCCGGTCTCCCCCGGCTCCCCGGGCTCCCCGGCGCCAGGCTTCCCGGGCGCGACGGCCGGCGGCAGGAACGCGGTGCGCGGGAGCCGCTCCAGGACGGCCCGGCGCAGCGCGCCGTCCAGCTCGCCCTTGCCGAGCGGGCCGGGCACGAGGTCGATGACGCCGGGGCCCACCGGCCGCCACCCGGCCAGCAGCTCGGCGTACGCGTCGGCGGCGCGCTCCACCAGGAAGTCGGTCAGCGGGCCGGGCGCGGCGTGCCGGCGGGTGGTGTCCAGCGGCAGGGACGCGATGAGCAGCGCGGGCACGCCGAGGGGCTCGTCGCTGGGGGTGGGCGCGTGCACGACGGGCGCGGTGCGCGGCCGTGCCGGGGCGCCGTCCGCGTCGACGGGCACGGCCCAGGTGACGGACCAGTGGGGCCGCAGCCGCTCCTCGACGGGCCGGTCGGCCAGCAGCGCGGCCGCCAGCGGGCCGTGCGCGGCGACGGTGCGCCAGCGGGTGGTGCCGTCGCGCGAGTCCTCGACGACGACGGTGTGCGGCCCGTCGGTCCGCCGCCGCAGGGTGCGGGGGGCGTCCTGGCCCACCTCGACGACGACCTCCTCCAGGCCCGGCAGGGCGAGCAGCAGGGCGTCGTCCACGGCGTGCAGCAGCCGCTCGGCGAGACCGGCGGCGGCGGTGTCCCGCAGCGGCAGGATCACGGCGGTGTCGTACGGCGCGGGCGGCAGGCCCTCGGCGGCGAACGGCAGCCGCAGCAGCGGCACGTGCCCGTCGCGGCGCCGGATCTCGTCGCCGAGGCCGGGGCTGTGCCGGGCGGTGTCCCCGGCGAGGTCGCGGGCCTCGGCCAGCGACCAGCGCACGCCCCCGTGCCGGCTCACCACGGCCGGTTCGTCGGTGACGGCGAGCACCGCGGCGAAGCCGACGCCGTAGCGCCCGACCGCCTCGCTGTCGCGCTTGGCGGACGCCCGCAGCGTGGCCAGCGACTCGACCCCGGCGGCGTCCAGCGGCGCGCCGGTGTTGGCGGCGACCAGCACGCCGTCGCGCAGGGTCAGCAGCAGCCGGCCGGCCACCCGGCCGCGGGCCGCGGCGTCGGCGGCGTTCTGGGCGAGCTCGACGACGAGCCGGTCCCGGTACCCGCCGAGGACCAGGTCCTCCTCGGCGTTGGCGTCCTCACGGAAGCGGGCGGGGCTGGTGGCCCAGGCGTCGAGGACGCCCCGGCGCAGACGGGCGGTCCCGAAGGGGTCGGCGCCCTCGGCCGCGGGCCGCACGAAGTTGCTCACGGTTCCATCTCCTCGTCGATGTGAGGACGAAGGTACCGCTCACCGACCCCGACCTGCGCCGCCCACCCGGGGGCGGGGTTCCCGCCGGCTCAGGACCCCGGCTGGGTCCCGGGCTCAGGACCCGGGCTCCCGGCCCGGCTCAGGAGTGGCCGAGTTCCGCCGTCTCCTCGTCCGCGGTCGCCGGGACCGAGCCGGAGTCCGGGGAGGGGCGCAGCGGGAAGGGGTCGACGCGGGTCTCGTCGATGACCGGGTCGGCCGGGCGCGGCGGCTTGGGCATCACCGCGGCCTCGGAGTGGCCGCCACAGCCGTACGTCAGGGAGACCACGCGGCCGTCGGCCGGGGAGAACTCGTTGGCGCACACGCCGAACGCCTGGCCGAGGGAGCCGCCGACCGGCACCAGGAAGCCACAGCTGAGGCAGGCCGCGGGGGCCGCCTGCGCCATGGGCGTCTTCGCGCCGAACGCCTCCTCCCAGCGGTCGGCCGCGGTGTGCAGGCCGTAGCGGGAGAGCACCCGGGCGCGCCGCATGCCCAGTTCCTCGGCCACGGCGGCGATGGAGCCCCGCCGCGGCGCGGTGGGCAGCTCGGCCGGCGGTCCGGCCGTCACGTCGGCGTCCTCCGCCTCCGCGAGGTCGGCCATCTCCGTGGAGACGGCCGAGTTCGGCGGCGGCTCGTCCTCGCCCGTGTAGCCGGGCTCCAGGCGCAGGTCCTCCGCGTCGGTGGGGAGCAGGTCCCCCGGGCCCATGTCGCCGGGGCGCAGGCGCTCGCTCCACGGCACCCACTCCGGGGCCAGCACGGCGTCCGGGCCGGGCAGCAGCACCACCTCGTCGAGCGTGACGACCTTCGCGCGGGAGGCGCGGGCCACGGTCACCGCCCAGCGCCAGCCGCGGTACCCGAGCTCGCGGCACTCGAAGAAGTGCGTGACGACGCGGTCCCCCTCGGAGACCGTGCCCACGTGTGCACCGACCACCCCGGGCGCGGCCGCCTCCTCCGCTGCGGCGCGGGCGAGGTCGACGGCCTCGGCGCACAGACGGTCGGGGGTGCGGCTTCGCGTTGTCGCTGCGCTCACAGGTATCGCTTCTCTCCTACGCCGTCTCTCGGGTGCGGTTGCCTCCGGCGGTGGGGCGGACGGAGCGGACCGGGGGGCCGCGTCGACGTCCGCGTCCGAATCGCGCTCGGGCGCACCTGTGCCATCCATTGTGCGGGATGGCTGAGATACGCACGCTACCTGTTCGCGGGCGCTTGGCCTACACCGACGGTGATTCTTCGGCGCTCCGCGCGGCGTCCGGCGCGCCGCACGGGCCGGTCGGGGCCCCCGCCGGGCGGGCCTGCCCCCGCAACTCGCTTGGCATCAAACCGCACTACCTCCCCCCGACTCAGGGCACTATGACGTCGTGGCAGCCGCGAAGACACCTCCGGGCACGGCCGGAGTACGGCGGGGCGGTTCGGGCCGGTTCGGCGGGTCCGTCCGTGCGGTCGGGCGTGCCCTGCACTTCCCCGTGACCGGAACGGCCCGGGGGATCCGCAAGGCGACGCACGCGCACGGCGCGGGCGAGTCGGGCCTCGGCAAGCTGATCGAGCTGCACGCGGTGAACGGCGCGGGCGACGTCATGATCACCGTCGCCCTCGCCTCCACCGTGTTCTTCTCGGTCCCGACCGACGAGGCCCGCGGCCGGGTCGCGCTGTACCTGGCGATCACCATGGCCCCGTTCACGCTCCTGGCCCCGGTCATCGGCCCCCTCCTGGACAAACTGCCGCACGGCCGGCGCGCCGCGATGGCCGCGGCGATGCTGGCCCGCGCCCTGCTGGCGCTGGTGCTGTCCGGGGCGGTGGTCACCGGCAGCCTCGAGCTGTACCCGGCCGCCCTCGGGGTGCTGGTCGCCTCCAAGGCGTACGGCGTGGTCAGGAGCGCGGTCGTGCCCCGGCTGCTGCCACCGGGGTTCTCCCTGGTGAAGGCGAACTCACGGGTCACCCTGGGCGGGCTGCTCGCCACCGGCGTGGCCGCGCCGATCGGCGCCGGGCTCCAGGCGGTCGGGCCGCGCTGGCCGCTGTTCGGCGCGTTCGCGATCTTCGTGGCGGGCATGTTCCTGTCGTTCTCGCTGCCGCGGAAGGTCGACTCGGCCAAGGGGGAGGACACCGCCCTGCTCGCCGCGGACGAGGAGCACGTGCACGGCCCGCGGCGGCGGTCCGCGAAGCGGCCGGGCCTGCGGACGGTCGGGATCGCCGTGACCCACGCGCTGGGCGCCAACGCGGCGCTGCGGTGGCTGTCCGGCTTCCTGACGTTCTTCCTGGCGTTCCTGCTGCGCGAGCACCCGCTGACCGGGCAGAGCGCGGCCGTGTCGCTGGGCACGGTGGCGGTCGCGGCGGGCCTGGGCAACGCGCTCGGCACGTCGGTGGGGGCCTGGCTGCGCTCCCGGGCCCCCGAGCTGATCATCGTGACGGTGGTCGCGGTGGTGCTGGGCGCGGCGGTCGTGGCGGCGGCGTTCTTCGGGGCGTTCCTGGTGGCCTGCCTCACCGCGGTCGCCGGGTTCTCGCAGGCGCTGGCCAAGCTGTCCCTGGACGCGCTGCTCCAGCGGGACGTGCCGGAGCTGGTGCGCACGTCGGCGTTCGCCCGCTCCGAGACGCTGCTGCAGATGTCCTGGGTGTTCGGCGGCGCCGTCGGCATCGCCATGCCGCTGAACGGCGCGCTGGGCCTGTCCGTGGCCGCCGGGGTGCTCGCCCTCGGATGGGCGACGACCGTACGGGGCCTGCTGAGCTCGGCGCGGCACGGCGGGGCGTCGCGGACCCGCGTGGCGTAACCCACAGCGACGCCGTACCCCTCGTAGGGGGACCGCCGGGCCTGCCCGATAGCCTTCGGGCATGACCCTGCAATCCGCTGCTGTGCGACGCCGCCGCGCCGTCGCCGCCGCCGGCGCCGTTTCCGCCGGACTGCTCGTCCTGTCGGCCTGCGACAAGCCGACCCCGCTGTCCACGATCACCGTGGGCCGTTCCTCGGTCAGCACCGACGCCACCTGCGGTGGGGAGGGCGACACGCTGAAAGCCGCGGACCTGGCCAAGTGCCTCAAGGACACGGACATCAAGTCGATCTCCGTGGACCCCGACGAGACCGTGCGCTTCGGTGTCGACCCCGACATCGCCGACAAGCGCTGGACGATCCTGATGAACGGTCAGCCGCTGACCGACGAGAGCACCAAGACGTACCGCACCATCCCGGGCAGCGTCTTCTTCAACGCCCAGTACGGCGCCCAGGGCGACTCGACGCTGGTCTCCATCAAGGCGTCCGACGGCAAGAAGGACAGCCAGTCCGTCACCGGGCTGTGGTCCTTCAAGCTGAAGAAGGAAGGCTGATCGTCGCGGCCGGTCCGTACCGGGTCCTGGTGGCCACCGCCGTCCCCGTGGAGCGGGACGCGGTGGCCGCGGCGCTGGACGCCGTGCGCGCCGCGAGCGGTGCGCCGGGCGGCCTCGTCGTGGATCCGGTGGCCGCCGGGGTGGGCTCCGCCCTCGCCGCCGCGGCGACCGCCACCGCGCTCGCCGGTGCCGCCCGTGACGGCACCCCGTACGACCTCGTCGTCAGCGCCGGGATCGGCGGCGGCTTCCTGCCCGCCGCCCCGGTCGGCTCGCTCGTGGTCGCCGACGCGATCACCGTCGCCGATCTGGGCGCCGAGACCGCCGACGGCTTCCTCCCGGTCACCGAGCTCGGCTTCGGGACCGTCACCCACCGCCCGCCCGCCGCGCTGGTGCGGCAGGCCGCGGCCGCCACGGGGGCACGCGCCGGCACCGTGCTGACCGTGTCCACCGTCACCGGCACCGCCCACCGGGCCGCCGCCCTGCGCGCCCGCCACCCGGACGCGCTCGCCGAGGCCATGGAGGGCTTCGGCGTCGCCGAGGCGGCCGCCCTGCACGGCGTGCCCGTGCTGGAGGTCCGCGCGGTCTCCAACCCCGTGGGACCGCGCGACCGCGCCGCCTGGCGCATCGCCGACGCCCTCGCGGCCCTGACCGAGGGCTTCGGGAAGCTCGTGCCCGTCCTGGAGAGTTGGAGACACCATGACGACGACCGGTGACCCGCTGCGGATCGCCTACTCCCCCTGCCCGAACGACACCTTCGTCTTCGACGCCCTCGCCCACGGCCGCATCCCCGGCGCGCCCGCGCTGGACGTGACGTTCGCCGACATCGACGTCACCAACGGCATGGCCGAGCGCGGCGAGTTCGACGTGCTGAAGGTGTCGTACGCCGTGCTGCCCTACGTCCTCGGCGAGTACGCCCTGCTGCCCTGCGGGGGCGCGCTGGGCCGGGGCTGCGGGCCGCTGGTGCTGACCCGGGAGGCGGGGACCGCCGGCGGTGCGGGGCTGGCGGGCCGGACCGTCGCCGTGCCCTCGGAGCGGTCGACGGCGTACCTGCTGTTCCGGCTGTGGGCGGCGGACACCGTGCCCGGCGGGGTCGGCGAGATCGTCGTCATGCCGTTCCACGAGATCATGCCGGCCGTGCGGGACGGGAAGGTCGACGCGGGCCTGGTGATCCACGAGGCGCGCTTCACGTACCAGAACTACGGGCTGCACCGGCTCGCCGACCTGGGCGAGTACTGGGAGGACACCACCGGGCTGCCGATCCCGCTCGGCGCGATCATCGCCAAGCGGTCGCTGGGCGCGGACGCCCTGACCCGGCTCGCCGACGCGGTGCGCGCCTCGGTCCGGGCCGCCTGGGACGACCCCGCGGCGTCCCGGCCCTACGTCATGGAGCACGCCCAGGAGATGGACCCGGCCGTCGCCGACCAGCACATCGGGCTGTACGTCAACGAGTTCACCGCCGAGCTGGGCGACGACGGGCACGCGGCGGTCCGCGGGCTGCTCACGCGCGCGGCGGCCGAGGGACTGGTGCCGCCCCTCGGCCCGGACGCGCTGGACTTTCCCTGAACGGTGCGCATCCCTCGAAGGGGGCGCCTCAGACGTCGAGTTGGTCGGCGACCGCGCGCAGCAGACCGGCGATCTTCTTGCCGGAGGTCTTCTCGGGATAACGGCCCTTCTCGAGCATCGGCGTGATGTTCTCGAGGAGGGTCGTCAAATCCTGGACGATGGAGGCCAACTCGTCGGGCTTCTTGCGCTGGGCCGCCGCGACCGACGGGGTCGGGTCGAGGATGGTCACCGAAAGGGCCTGGTCGCCGCGTTGCCCGGCGACGACGCCGAACTCCACGCGCTGTCCCGGCTTCAGTGCCTCCACGCCGGCGGGGAGGACCGAGGAATGGACGAAGACGTCACCGCCGTCGTCACGGGAGAGAAAGCCGAAGCCCTTCTCGCTGTTGAACCACTTGACCTTGCCGGTGGGCACGTCTGTCCCTCGTCCTCGTACTCGTCGGAAAACTGCATCGAAAAACGGCTTTTGACAGCACTGCGGCGGGTCTCCCTCGACCCGCGAGGTACCAAGGCTAATGGTCTGGGGGCGGGTGACAAGACGTCGCCCGGTTGTTCCTTCGCGCTGGGAACTACCCTGGTCCGGTGCGTGACAAAACCCAAACGAATTCCGCCGGGCCCGGTGACCGACTGATCCGCGCCGGTGTCCTCGTGTTCTTCGCCGGTGCCGTGGCCACTCTCGTCACGGTGGCCCCGCTGTTCTTCGGTTCGCGGCCTTTTCCGACGTACATGTTCGGATTGAGCATGCTCATGGGCGTCGGCTTCCTGATCGCGGCCGCGGGAGTGCTGCGCGCGATCGCGGCGGGCCGCCGTCAGGCGCGGGGCGCCTCGCGGTAACCGGTGGCCGGGGAGTTTCCGCCGTGGCCGTCGCGGCGGTGTTCCGCTAGCCACTCCGGGAACCGGGTGAGGTCCGCGAGGACCACGTCGGCCCCCGCCGCGCGCAGCGCCGCCTCGTCGTACGGCCCGGTCGCCACGGTGACCGACAGCGCGCCGGCCGCGCGGGCGCCGCGGATGTCGCCGAGGTGGTCGCCGACGTAGATGCTCGCGCCGTGCTCGCGCAGCGCTTCGGCCTTCTGCTCGGCCCACAGGTCGCCCACGACCGCGTCCGGCTCGATGCCCAGGTGCGCCAGGTGCAGCTTGGCGTTCGGCTCGTACTTGGCGGTGACGACGAGCGCCCGCCCGCCGGCCGCGCGCACGGCGTCGATCGCCTCGCGGGCGCCGGGCAGCGCGGGGGTGGCCGCGACGGCGTACGCCGGGTACATCTCCCGGTACAGGTCGGCCATGGCGTCCACCCGGTCCGCCGGGAACCAGTTGCCCAGCTCGTCCACGAGCGGCGGCCCGAGCCGGGTCACCGCCAGGTCGGCGTCGATGAACGTCCCGGTCCGCTCGGCCAGCGCCAGGTAACAGGCACGGATCCCGGGCCGGGAGTCGATCAGCGTCATGTCGAGGTCGAACCCGACGGTGGGCGCGGACGGGGACGAGGACGAGGACGGAGAGGCGGAGGGCGAGGGGGACGCGGAGGGGGAGACCATGCCCGCCATTGTCCCCGGTGCGGTGGGGGTCACGGGGCGGGGAGGGGCGTGCGGGTCGGCGCACCCACCCCGAGGGGGAGGCCGACTCGGGCGGTCACGTGCGGCGTTGGGAGCGCCAGGCCAGGAACAGGGCCGAGGCCACGGCCGCGCCCCGGACCACCCAGGGCCAGGTCTCGGCGACCGCCTCGTTCAGGTGGCCGTCGGCGATGGGGGTGCCCCAGCGGCCCTCGCCGCGGCCCCACAGCCAGGCCAGCCCCGCGGCGACCGCGGTGGCCGGCAGCCAGATGACCGCGATCTTCGTCTCGGTGTCGGTCAGGCGGCGCGAAGCGTAGGCGATGAGCCAGCCGAGCAGCAGGGCGAACCAGTTGCCGAGCACCGCGCCGGCGACCAGGCACAGCGCGCCGAGCAGCAGCAGCGGGTTGCTCCAGCGGCGGGCGGGCAGGGGCAGCAGCCGGCGCCGGGTCCGCACGGCCGGTTCCTGCGCGGCGGGCTGCTCCGCCGCCGGCCCGGGCCGGGACTCCGCCGCCTCCGCCGACTCCGCTGCCTGCTCCGCCTCCTTGCGGGGCGGCGGCTTGAGCAGGTCCGGGATCTCCACCCCGCCGACGAAACCCGGCACGTGGTCGTCCAGTCCCGCCGGGCCGAAGGGGCCGCGCCGCCACCAGTCCGGCGCGGAGGCGGTGTCGCCGAGTTCGTGGGTGCCGGCGCGGTGGGGCGGGGACGGCACGTCGGACGGGGCGGCGGGCGCGGGGCCCGCGGGGCGCGGGCGGGGGACGACGCGGCGGAACCCCTTGGGCCGGTCCGGCCGTACGGGTTCGTCGGGGGTCCCGTCCGCCGGGGCCGGACCGGTCCGCGGGGCCGCCTTCGGGGTCTTCCGGAGCCTCGGTGCCTGCTCCGAGGCGGGGTCGCGCTGCACCGGGACCGCCGGGCGCGGGGGTTCCGGCACGGCCGGGCCGCCGCCCTCGGCCGCCGCGGTGACGACGTCGTCGGGGCTGCCGAGGCGGGCGATGATGCGGCGGACCGCGGCCGGGGAGTCCACGGTCGCCCTCGCCCGGCTCCGGTCGATCTCGTTGCGCAGGTCCGACACAAGCCGCATGCGCGTGGCCGACGACAACTGCCGCTGCTGCGCCACGTCGCCGACGCGGCTCAGGTACTCGTAGACGACCTGGTCGCTCTCGATCCCCAACGCAGTTCCCCTCCGGCGTGGGTGGGCCGATACCCGGACGGGACGACGGTAGCGCAGCGCGGGGTGCACGGTGCCGGTCAGACCGGGCGGCACTCCCCCGCGTCGTGCGCCTCGGAGCACAGTCCGTGGCCGTGCTCGCGCAGGACGTCCCGGCCGCTCTGCTGGGTGAGGAAGGTGAGGAAGGCCGCCGCGACGGAGCCGGCCGGGGCGTCGCCGTAGGTGTAGGCGAACTCGGTCTGCCAGTACGGGTAGTGGGTGTCCTCCACGCCCTCCGCCGTGGGCCTGCGGCCGTCGATGGTGAGCTTGACGAGCCGGGCGGCGCCCTCGTGTCCGTCCACGCCGGCGGCCTCGCTGTAGCCGATCGCGCCGGGCCTCGAGGCGGCCCGGTTGAGCATGGTGTCCGTGCTGGAGACCTCGCAGCGGCCGTAGCGCCGCGGGTCGAGGGCGGCGCAGTCGGTCACGGTGAACTGCGGGGGCTCGTGGCCGCCCAGGACCTTGGTGACGAGCGTGCTGCGGCTGCCCGAGCCGGGATCGCGGTTGACGACGTGGACGGGCACGTCGTTGCCGCCGACCTCGGCCCAGTTGTGCACCCGGCCGGCGAAGACGGCGCGGACCTGGGCCAGGGTCAGGTTCTGCACGCCCGCGTCCTTGTTGGCGACGAGCGCGAACACCGAGAAGGCCACGGGCCGGGGAAGGAGCCGGGGGTGGCCGTCGGCGGCGAGGCCGTCGGTGAAGGCCAGGTGGTCGCCGAGGCCCTCGCCGACCTCCACCCCGGCGTCCTTGCCGGCCTGGTCGAGGTCGGTGACGCCGTCGGTGCTGCCCTTGAAGGTGTCGCTCGCCAGCGGGATGGACGCCCCGGCGCCCTCGCACCGCCTGAGGTAGTCCTCCGCGGCGGCCCGCACGGCGGGCGCGAACGCCGTCGAGCCGTGCAGGTGCAGGGTGCCGCCGACACAGTCCAGCGGCGGGCGGCGCTCGCCGCTCAGGAACAGCGTGAAGCACGCCTGCACGGTCACGGCGGCCGCGAGGACGCAGATGACCCACCAGGCCGGCCGGGAGGCGAACACGTGGCTCTCGGTCCTGGTCGCCTTCAGCCGGAAGAACCGCACCGCCGGGTCGTACCAGCGGTCCTGCCCGTCGGCGCCCCGCACGACCGGGTCGGGGAAGGGCCCGGTGCCCTGGTCCTCGGGCCAGCGCTCCAGCACGACGAGCACCTTGTACTCGGCGCCCCGCAACAGGGTCACCTTGGGCAGCCGTACGACACCGGTGCGTTCGGCCTCGTTGTTGTCGCGGCGGAAGCCGGGCTTGGCGACGGTGCGGACGGTGGTGTCGTTCTCGGCGACGTCCTCGAAGAAGAAGTCGCGCACCTCGTCCCGGCTCGGGTCGGTGAGGACCACCGCCGCGACCCGGCGGTCCCGGAAGGTGACCTTGATGCCGTACGGGTCCACCGGGTCGGCCAGGTAGTCCTCGGACACGATCTTGGCCGAGCCGGCGTTCTCGATGCGCAGCAGCACGAACGAGGGGTCCTTGAGCTGGTGGCCGTCGTGCCGCATGTCCCCGAGCACGTCGGCGTACGGCTTGCCGGCCGCGTCCGCGGCGAGGGTGTCCATCTGCACCCGGTAGCCGAGCCGTTTGCGGCCGACGACGGCGAACTCCCAGAGGAACGCCAGCACCGGGAACGCCAGGCTCAGGATCGCTATCCACTGCTCGGCCCGATCATTCACCGCGTCTCCCCGGTTCCCCCGAACTCCTGCGCCCCGTACCGAAGTCGGCGGGGAGCCCAGGGTGGCCAGGGGGTGCCCGGCATCGCCAGGGTTGTCGGCACCGTCCCACTGAAGTTCATCCGCGGGTCACCTGGGAAACGTCCCGTTCGCCCGGCGGGCCGGGGCGCGGGGGCGGTGAGGGCGGGCCGCCACCCGCTACCGTTGAGCGGATGAGCAGCGACGAGAAGCCGGACGGCCGGACGGCGGCCCCGCGGTCCCTCGCGGAGGCGCTCCGGGCCCGGGACGACGCCTCCCTGGCGGCACTCCTGCGCGCCCGTCCGGACCTCATCACGCCGGTGCCGACCGACCTGACGCAGCTCGCCACCCGCGCGGGCACCCGCGCCTCGGTGGTGCGGGCGCTGGAGCGGCTGGACCGGTTCGCGCTGCAGACCGCCGAGGCGCTGGCCGTGGCCGGGGACCCGGCGTCGTACGACGAGCTGCTCGGCCTGATGACCGGCGACGACGGCGACGCGACGGTGGCCGCCGCCCTCCCGCGCGCCGTGAGGACCCTGCGCGAGCAGGCGCTGGTGTGGGGCGGCGACGACCGGCTGCGCCTGGTGCGCACGGCCCGCGAGCTGCTGTCGCCGTCCCCGCAGCACCCCTCGCCGACCGGCCTCGGCCCGACCGTGCAGGAGGCCACGGCGGGCATGTCGCCGGGCCGCATCCAGGAGCTGGTGGCGGCGGCCGGGCTGCCGTCCACGCACGACGCGGTATCGGCGGCGGCCGCGCTGACCGCGCTGTTCACCGACCGCGAGCGGATGGCGAAGCTGCTCGGCCAGGCCCCGGCCGAGGCCCGCGAGGTGCTGTCCCGGCTGGTGTGGGGGCCGCCGTACGGGCAGGTCACCGCCGATCCCGCGACCCACCTGCGCTGGCTGCTGGACCGGGGGCTGCTGCTGCCGACGGCGCCGGGCACCGTGGTGCTGCCCCGCGAGGTCGCCCTGCACCTGCGCGGCGGGCGCGCGCACCGGGAGACGGAACCCGTGCCGCCGCCGGTCGAGCCGGCCGGGCCGACCGGGACACGGCAGGGTTCTCCCCAGGTCGTGGACGCGACGGCGGCGGGCCAGGCGTACACCGCGCTGGCGACCGTCGAGGAGCTGCTGAAGGACTGGGACGAGGGCGGCCCCGCGGTCCTGCGGGCGGGTGGTCTGAGCGTGCGCGACCTCAAGCGCACGGCCGTCGCGCTGGACGTGTCCGAGCCGGTCGCCGCGTTCTGGGTCGAGCTGGCGTACGCGGCCGGCCTGATCGCCTCCGACGGCGAGGCCGACGAGCGCTACGCCGCCACCCCCGCCCACGACGAGTGGCGGGAGCGTCCCGCGGCCGACCGGTGGGCGGACCTGGCCGGGGCCTGGCTGGCGGCGACCCGCACGGCCGGGCTGGTCGGCGGCCGGGACGCCAAGGACCGCACGCTGGCCGCGCTGGGCCCGGGCCTGGACCGCTCGGTGGCCCCCGAGGTGCGCCGCCGGGTGCTGGCGCTGCTGGCCGCGCTGCCCGCGGGCACCTCCCCCGACCCGGAATCGGTGCTGGCGCGGCTGCGCTGGGAGCGTCCGCTGCGCGGGCCGCAGCAGGAGGACGACCTGCGGTCCCGGCTGGCCCGCTGGACGCTCCAGGAGGCCGAGCTGCTCGGCGTCACCGGCCGCGGCGCGCTGTCCTCGCACGGGCGGGCCCTGCTCGGGGCGCCGGAGCCGCACGCGGCGGACGACGCCGCGCGGACCCAGGGCTCCCCGGACGTCCCCGACACCCCGGGCGACAAGCTGCCGGTCCACCACCGGGCCGCGCCGGCCGGCGCCCCCGCCGCCGGGTCCGTGCCGTCGGGGCCCGCCGATCCGCAGGCCCGGGCCGCCGCCCGCGCCGCCGCGGCCCGGCGGCTCGCCCCGCTGCTGCCCGAGCCGCTGGACCACGTGCTGCTCCAGGCCGACCTGACGGCGGTGGCCCCCGGCCCGCTCCAGCGGCCGCTCGCCGACGTCCTGGACGTCCTCGCCGACGTCGAGTCCAAGGGCGGCGCGACGGTCTACCGCTTCACGCCCGCCTCGGTGCGCCGCGCCCTGGACGCCGGCCGCAGCGCCTCCGACCTGCACGCCTTCCTCGCCGCCCACTCCCGCACCCCGGTGCCGCAGCCGCTGGCCTACCTGATCGACGACGTGGCCCGCCGGCACGGGCACCTGCGGGTGGGCGCGGCCTCGGCGTACGTGCGCTGCGACGACGACGCCGTGCTGAACGAGATCCTCGCCGACAAGCGCTCCACCGCCCTGCGCCTGCGCCGGCTCGCGCCGACCGTGCTGGCCGCGCAGGCCGACCCGGCGGCGCTGCTGGAGGGGCTGCGCGCCCTCGGGTACGCGCCCGCCGCCGAGTCCGCCGAGGGCGACGTGGTGATCACCCGCGCCGACGCCCGGCGCACCCCGCCGCGCACACCCCCCGAGCCGGTCCCCGAGGGCCCGCCCGTCCCCGACGCCACGCTGCTGGCCGCCGCGGTCCGCGCGATCCGGGCGGGCGACCTGGCCTCGACGGCGCCCCGCAAGACCCCGGGCACCCCGCCGGCCCCCGGCGAGCTGCCCCGCACGTCACCCGCGGAGACCCTCGCCACGGTGCAGGCCGCCGTCCTCACCGGCGAGGCCCTGTGGATCGGCTACGTCAACGCCGACGGCGCCGCCAGCCAGCGCGTCATCGCCCCGGTCCGCGTCGAGGGCGGCTTCGTCACGGCGTACGACCACACGGCGGACGAGGTGCGCACGTACCCCCTGCACCGCATCACGGGGGTGGCGGAACTGGCGGACGACTGACGGCGCCGGGCCCCGGCCGGGCCCCGCTCAGCACTCCGCGACGTGGGCGTCGGCCGGGAGGCCGAAGTGGGAGCGGGCCGCCGTCTCCAGGGCGGCCTGCGCCGCGGGGTCCGGACGGTCGGGGTCGGTGAGGAGGCCGAAGTGGTCGCGGCGCCAGGCGGCGGAGCCCGCGCCGTCCGGGGCCTCCTCGCGGGAGACGACCCGGTAGCCGCCGTCCGGGCCGCGCCGCAGCCGGACCTCCTGCGGGACCGCGTCCGCGCCGCACTCGACCAGGGCGCCGTCGCGCGCCCCGTACTCCACGCAGAGCGTGGCGACGCCCGCCCGGACCAGGCCGCCCCGCTCGTCGAGGTCCAGGGCCCGCGCCCGGCAGAACCAGCGCGCCCCCAGCTCGGGCCGCGCCGACCCGTACCCGGTGCCCTGGGCCTGCGCCGCGAGGCGCGCCTCGATCACCGGGCGGACCTCCTCCCACAGGGGCCCGTCCACGCCCGCCGGCCACCGCACCCACGCCCCGGTCGCCACCAGCACCCCCGTGGCCGCCACACCGGTCACCCACCTGCCCGCCGCCATCCCGCGCCTCCCCTCCGGGCGGCGCGCACGCGCCGCTGTGCCGGTCAAGACAGCCGGGGGCGGCCCGGGGTTGCCCGGGAGGGCGTCCGGCCGTGACCGGGGCCCGTGCGGCGCCGAGTGGCACACTGGACGTTTGGCCGCGTCCCCTGGCCTGACGGAAAGGTTCCGCGCGTGAACGGTCCACTCATCGTCCAGTCCGACAAGACCCTGCTCCTGGAGGTCGACCACGAGCAGGCCGACGACTGCCGCCGTGCCATCGCGCCGTTCGCCGAGCTGGAGCGGGCCCCGGAGCACATCCACACCTACCGGGTGACCCCGCTCGGCCTGTGGAACGCGCGGGCCGCCGGCCACGACGCCGAGCAGGTCGTGGACGCCCTCGTGCAGTTCAGCCGGTACCCGGTGCCGCACGCCCTGCTGGTCGACATCGCCGAGACGATGGACCGCTACGGCCGCCTCACCCTGAGCAAGCACCCCGCGCACGGGCTGGTGCTCACCACCACCGACCGGCCGGTGCTGGAGGAGGTGCTGCGCTCCAAGCGGATCGCCCCGCTGGTCGGCGCCCGCATCGACCCGGACACCGTCGCCGTGCACCCCTCCGAGCGCGGGCAGATCAAGCAGACGCTGCTCAAGCTGGGCTGGCCCGCCGAGGACCTCGCCGGGTACGTCGACGGCGAGGCCCACCCGATCGCGCTGCGCGAGGACGGCTGGGCGCTGCGGCCGTACCAGCACCAGGCCGTGGAGAACTTCTGGCACGGCGGCTCCGGCGTCGTGGTGCTGCCGTGCGGCGCCGGCAAGACGCTGGTCGGCGCGGGCGCCATGGCGCAGGCCGCCTCGACCACCCTCATCCTCGTCACCAACACCGTCTCCGCCCGGCAGTGGAAGCACGAGCTGGTGAAGCGGACCACGCTGACCGAGGACGAGATCGGCGAGTACAGCGGGACGCGGAAGGAGATCCGGCCCGTCACCATCGCCACGTACCAGGTCCTGACGACCCGGCGGAAGGGCGTCTACCCGCACCTGGAGCTGTTCGACTCCCGCGACTGGGGCCTGATCGTCTACGACGAGGTGCACCTGCTGCCCGCACCGGTCTTCAAGTTCACCGCCGACCTCCAGGCCCGGCGCCGGCTGGGGCTGACCGCCACCCTGGTGCGCGAGGACGGCCGGGAGTCCGACGTGTTCTCGCTGATCGGGCCGAAGCGGTTCGACGCGCCGTGGAAGGAGATCGAGGCGCAGGGGTACATCGCGCCCGCCGATTGCGTGGAGGTCCGCGTCAACCTCACCGACTCCGAGCGGCTCGCCTACGCGACCGCCGAGGCCGAGGAGAAGTACCGGTTCTGCGCGACGACCGCCACCAAGCGGAAGGTGACCGAGGCGATCGTGCGCCGCTTCGCCGGACAGCAGGTCCTCGTCATCGGCCAGTACATCGACCAGCTCGACGAGCTGGGCGAGCACCTGGGCGCGCCGGTGATCAAGGGCGAGACGTCCAACGCCCAGCGCGAGAAGCTGTTCGACGCGTTCCGGCAGGGCGAGATCAGCGTGCTGGTGGTGTCGAAGGTGGCGAACTTCTCGATCGACCTGCCGGAGGCCACGGTCGCCATCCAGGTGTCGGGCACCTTCGGCTCGCGGCAGGAGGAGGCCCAGCGCCTGGGGCGGGTGCTGCGCCCGAAGGCGGACGGCCACCAGGCGCACTTCTACTCGGTGGTCGCCCGCGACACCATCGACCAGGACTTCGCCGCGCACCGCCAGCGGTTCCTGGCCGAGCAGGGGTACGCCTACCGGATCATGGACGCGGACGAACTGCTGGCGGAGAGCTAGGGGCCGACTCGCGCCACCCCCGTCCAAACCGGTGCCGGCCGGGTGCGCGGAGGCACGAGGGGGCGGGCGCCTGCCCCCGATTACGGCGAAGGGATGAATCGCGCCCCCGTGCCGCCCGGCGTGTGAGGCCGGGTCAGGACACTGCCCCCTACAGACCTGCGCGCGGAGGGGGAACACAGTGGAACAGCGGCCCGGGGCGGGTGCCCGAGCGCGGTACTGGTTCGACACGACCCTGGCGCGCGGCACCTCGGCCCTGGTGGGCTGGCTTGTACTGGTCTGCCTGGCCGTGGTCGTCCCCGCCAGCGCGGCGCTGGTGTGGACGAGCGGGCACGCCCCCGCCACCCTGTCCGGCAAGGTCGCGGCGATCTGGCGGCTGACCGGGGAGACCATGCGGCTGGGCGGCACCACCGGCAGCCCGGCCCGGGTGGCGCTGTCGGTGCTGCTGGCCCTGGTCGCCCTGGTCTACGTCTCGACCCTCGTCGGACTCATCACGACCGGGCTCACCGAGCGGCTGATCGCCCTGCGGCGCGGCCGCTCGACCTTACTGGAGCGCGGCCACGTGGTGGTCCTGGGCTGGTCGGAGCAGGTCTTCACGGTGGTGGGCGAACTGGTCGCGGCGGGCGCCAACCAGCGGCGCTCGGCCGTGGCGATCCTGGCCGACCGCGACAAGACGGCCATGGAGGAGTCCCTGCAGAGCAAGGTCGGCCCGACCGGCCGGACCCGGCTGATCTGCCGCAGCGGCCCGTCCGCCGACCCGGCCGTGCTGGCGCTGACCAGCCCGGCCACCGCCGACTCGGTGATCGTGCTGCCGCCCGACGCGTCCCGCGGCGACGCGGACGTGGTGAAGGCGCTGCTGGCCCTGCGGGCGACGGCGCGCGGGGGCGAGGTCACCGTGCCCGTCGTGGCGGCGGTCCGCGACAGCGGCCACCTGCTCGCGGCCCGCCTGGCCGCCGGGTCCCGGGGCGTCGTCCTGGAGAGCGACACCGTCACCGCCCGGCTCATCGCGCAGGCGGCGCGCCGCCCGGGACTGTCCCTGGTCCACCGCGACCTGCTCGACTTCGCCGGGGACGAGTTCTACCCGGCCGCCCACCCGTCCCTGGCCGGCCGCGAGTTCGGCGAGGCGCTGCTCTCCTACGGCAACGCCAGCGCGGTCGGGCTGATCCGCGGCGGGGTGCCCTGGCTGAACCCGCCCGCGGGGACGGTGCTCGAACCCGACGACCAGCTCCTCGTCATCGCCGCAGACGACGACACCGCCGAGTTCGCCGACTGCGCGCCGCTGGTCGACGAGCGGCTCGTGGCGGGCGTCCGGCCGCCGGAGACCCGGCCGGAGCGGCTGCTGGTGCTGGGCTGGAACCGGCGTGCGCCCCTCGTGCTGCGGGAGTGGGGCCGCAACGCGCCCCCCGGGTCGGTGGCCGACGTGGTGGCGGACGAGGACGAGGCCACGGTGCGGGCCGCCTGCGAGGGCGGCGACCGTGACGAGGCCGGCGAGGGCGGCGAGGGCGGTGAGGGCTCCGACTGGACCTGTGTGGCCCTCCGGGGCGACACCACCCGGCCGGAGACCCTGGCCGGCCTGGACCTGGCCTCCTACCGGAGCGTCGTCGTGCTCGGCCAGGAGCCACGGGCCGGTGAGCCCCCCGAGGAGCCGGACACCCGCACGCTCGTCACCCTGCTCGTCCTGCGCCACCTCGAACGGCGCACCGGCCGGGAACTGCCGGTGGTCACCGAGCTCACCGACGACGGCAACCGTCCCCTCGCCCCGCTCGGGCCGGGCGCCGACGTGATCATCAGCGGCAAGCTCATCGGACTGCTGATGGCGCAGATCTCCCAGAACCCCCACCTGGCGGCCGTGTTCGACGAACTGTTCTCGGCCGGCGGCACGCAGCTCCACCTGCGGTCGGCCGCCGACTACGTCCTGACCGGCCACGAGACGTCCTTCGCCACGGTCGTCGCGGCGGCCCGCGACCGGGGCGAGTGCGCCATCGGCTACCGCAGCCACGCCGAGGCCCACCGGGCCCCCGGCTACGGGCTGCGCCTGAATCCGCCCAAGGCGGACCGCCGGCGCTGGTCCGAGGGCGACGAGGTGGTCGTCGTCGCCGGGGAGGGCCGGCGCGGTGCCGTCAGGAGCGGCGGACTCCCGCTTCCTCGCCGTACTCCCCGAGGATGATCACGTCGAAGGCGGCGCCCGCGAAGACGCGTATCGCGCGCAGGGTGTCGCCGAGACGGTGGTGGTGGCTGCCGGACACGGACAGGGACGTGGCGCCGGGCGGACGGCCCGGGGCCGGGGCGTGGGTGATGGTCGCTGCGCTCATGTCTCCATGGTGCGATCGGGGACATAAGGGTGGCATCGGTCCGGAGAGCCACTTCGGGAGGATCTCCGCTCCACCCCCGGGTGGAGCACCGTCCCCTCCGGACGGGGGACGGCTCCCCTAGGGGGCGGGACCTCCCGGGCCGCTCCGGGGCGTCCGCGCGGAGGGCCGCCGCGCAGAGGGCCGCCGCGCAGGCCGGGCGAATATCCATTGGCCTGCCGCCCGCCCCCGGTCCTAGAATCTCCGCTCTTGCCCGCCTCCCTCCCGGAGCGCCGCCGACCGGACGGAAACCGGCCGGACCCCCATGACCGTCCCGCAGGCCCGGAGGCACCCCCTTGTCCACGCCCCTGTCCGCCGACGACCCCCTCTCCCGCGAGCGCTCCCACCTGGCCGCCTCCCGAGCCGCGCTGCGCGCCATGCGGGAGGACGTCGAGTCGCTCGACATCCGCGACGTCACCGCGAACTGGGTCAACGCCGAGGTGCTGGCCCGCCAGATCGACGAGCGCATCAAGGCCCTGGCCGACCTGAGCGACACCCCGCTGTTCTTCGGCCGGCTCGACTACCTGCACGCGCCCGGCGCCGACCGGGCCGAGGGAGCAGAGGGGGAACGCTTCTACATCGGGCGCCGGCACGTGCACGACGCCGACGGCGACCCGATGGTCATCGACTGGCGCGCGCCGGTCTCGCAGCCGTTCTACCGGGCGTCCAAGAAGGACCCGATGGACGTCGCGCTGCGCCGCCGCTTCGGCTACACGCGCGGGGACATCACGGCGTACGAGGACGAGCACCTCTCCGACCCCGGCGAGGCGGCCCGCACCAGCAAGCTGCTCCAGCAGGAGATCGAGCGGCCCCGCGTCGGCCCGATGCGCGACATCGTCGCCACCATCCAGCCCGAGCAGGACGAGATCGTCCGGTCGGGCCTCGGCGGCACCGTGTGCGTGCAGGGCGGCCCCGGCACCGGGAAGACGGCGGTCGGCCTGCACCGGGTGGCGTACCTGCTGTACGCCCACCGCGAGCGGCTGGCCCGCACCGGGACCCTGGTCATCGGGCCGAACCGGTCCTTCCTGCACTACATCGAGCAGGTGCTGCCCGCGCTCGGCGAGCTGACCGTGCGGCAGGCGACGGTCGACGACCTGGTGGCGCACGTGGAGGTGCGCGGCACCGACGACGCGGCCGCCGCCGTGGTCAAGGGCGACGCCCGGATGGCCGAGGTGCTGCGGCGCGCGGTGTACGCGCACGTGACGATGCCGACCGAGCCGGTCGTCGTGGTGCGCGGCTCCCGGCGCTGGCGAGTGCCGGCGTACGAACTCGAGGCCATCGTGCGTGAGTTGCTGGACCGCGACATCCGCTACGGCGCCGCCCGCGAGGCCCTGCCGCAGCGCATCGCGCACGCGGTGCTGGTGCAGATGGAGCGCTCGGGCGAGGCGCCGGACGACCGGGTGCAGGACGCCGTCGCCCGCAACAGCGCGGTGAAGGCGGCCGTGAAGGCGGTGTGGCCGCCGGTCGACCCGGCGAAGCTGGTCCTGCGGCTGCTGACCGACGCCGACTTCCTCGCCCGGCAGGCCGAGGGCGTGCTGAGCGCGGAGGAGCAGAAGACGGTCCTGTGGGAGAAGCCGGTCCGCTCGGTGAAGTCGGCGCGGTGGTCGCCGGCGGACGCCGTGCTGGTCGACGAGGCGACCGACCTGATCGGGCGGACGCACTCGCTGGGCCACGTGGTGCTGGACGAGGCGCAGGACCTGTCGCCCATGCAGTACCGGGCGGTCGGGCGGCGCTGCACGACCGGTTCGGCGACGGTCCTCGGCGACCTCGCGCAGGGCACCACGCCCTGGGCGACCCGCAGTTGGGAGAAGGCCCTCGGGCACCTCGGCAAGCGGGACGCGGTGATCGAGGAGCTGACGGCCGGCTTCCGTGTCCCGACGGACGTGATCGCCTACGCCTCGCGGCTGCTCCCGCACATCGCGCCGGGGCTGACCCCGGTGGCGTCGGTGCGGGAGAACCCCGGCTCCTTCGAGGTCCGCGCGGTCGCGGGGGACGCGGACGTGGTCGCCGCGTGCGAGGAGGCGCTGCGCCACGAGGGGTCCATCGGCCTGATCGCGGCCGACGCGCGCGTGCCCGCGCTGGCGGACGCCCTCGCGGCCGCCGGGCTGCCCCACCTCGCCCCCGGTGAGGAGACGACCGCCGAAGCCCGCCTCACCCTGGTCCCGGCGTCCCTCGCCAAGGGCCTGGAGTACGACTACGTGGTCCTGGACGAGCCCCGGGCCGTGGTCGACGGCGAACCGGACGAACGCACCGGCCTGCGGCGGCTGTACGTCGCCCTCACCCGAGCGGTGTCGGGCCTGACGGTGACCCACACGGGCCCCCTGCCGGAACAGCTGGGCCAGGCCGTGTCGTAGGCCGCGTCCGCGCGGTCCCCCGCCCAGGAGGGACACCCCCGGCCCGCGACGCTCAGAGCAACTCCCCCACCTCCGCGGTCCGGGACTCCCGTACCGCCTCGGGTGCCGGGGCGCCGTCCACCGCGCGGCGCCACGCGGCGACGGCATCCGCCGACACCGGGCCGGACCAGCCGTCCGGGCGGGCCGCGCCGCCGATGTGGAAGGCGTCGATGCCGGCCGTCCGCAGGGCCGGGACGTGGTCCAGGCGCAGGCCGCCGCCGACCAGGAGCTGCTGGTCGTAGCCCGGCAGGCCGCGCCGTCCGGCCTCGGTGACGAGCACGGTCAGCCCGTCGTCGACGCCCGTGGCGGAACCGGCCGTCAGGTAGGTGTCCAGGCCGGGCAGGCCGTCGAGCCGCCTGCGCAGGGCGTCACGGTCGGCGGCCCGGTCGATCGCGCGGTGGAAGGTCCACCGGCAGCCCTCCAGCGCCCCGACGACCTGCTCCACCGCGTCGAGGTCGGCCTCGCCGGCGGTGTCGAGGAAGCCGAGCACGAACTGGTCGGCCCCCGCCGCCCGCAGCTCGCCGGCCAGGCCGGCCAGCCGCGCCACGTCCCCCGCCGCGAACCCGTCCGCGAGCCGCAGCATCACGCGCAGGTCGAGGTCGACGGCGGCCCGGATCCCGGCGAAGGTCGCCACGGACGGGGTCAGCCCGTCGGCGGCCATGTCGGTGACCAGTTCGAGGCGGTCCGCGCCTCCGGCCTGGGCGGCGACCGCGTCCTCGGGGTCGAGGGCGATCACCTCCAGGACTGCACGCGTGCTCATAGGACCCCTTCCGTCGTGTTCCCCTGGAGCGGCTACAGGTCTAGTCCAATGCCAGGGTACGCCGGGAGGGCCCGCCCGGGGGGCCACCCGGGGTCAGCCGAAGATGTTGAGTTCCCCCGGCTCGGCCCCGGCCAGTTCGTACGACACCCCCTCGGCGGGCCGGCGCCCCGCGTACAGCCGGACGAGGGTCGGGCCGTCGCCGATGAAGCGGGCCGGGGTCCGCCCGCCGTCGGCGGCGCCGAGCAGCAGCGGTTCGTCCAGGTGGTCGAGGTCGGCGTGCAGGGCGGGGCAGCCCTTCTCCCGGGTCACCCGCGCCAGCAGTGCCAGCGCGTCGGGCAGGCCGGGACCGCCGTAGGCCCCCGGCTCGCCGAACACGTCCCGCACGTCGCCGCCGTGCACCCACTCCCCGAGGGCGACCAGGTCGAGCACGCCCCCGGCCTTCGCGATCGCCGGACCGGCCTCGGTCATCGCGCGCTCCAGCTCGTCGACGACGCGCTGGTTCGGCCAGTCGGCCCGCTCGGCGATGTCCCGGTCGTTCGACGCGGGCGAGAACACGCCCTTCTCGAAGCGCCCCTCCACCACCCGCACCAGTGCGGCCGAACAGTGCGCGACCACGTCCCGCACCGTCCACCCCGGACACGCGGGCGCCGGCCGCGCGAAGTCGTCGTCCGGCCGGGACCGCAGCAACGGCACCAGCCCGTCCCGCTCGGTGACGAGCAGCCGCCCGGGCAGCTCGGGGTCCCTCGGCTCGTACGTGTCGGTACTCATCGTCGTCATGGCCCCACGCTAGGGGGTGTCCGCGCGGTACCGCCCCGCCCTCCCCGAACCGGAACCGCCCCGCCGCGCGACAAGGCGGAGAATGAACCCATGGTCGACCTCGACGCCCTGCGGACCCGCTGGCTGCGCACCCTGCTGTCGGTCAGGGAGGGCACGCGCCACCCCGATCCCGACGTGTACGCCGACGCCCTGCTGCGCCGCTGGCAGGAGCCCCAGCGGCACTACCACACGCTGACCCACCTCGCCGCGGTCCTGGACCACGTCGACACGCTCCAGGCGTACGCCGACGACCCGGACGCCGTGCGGCTGGCGGCCTGGTTCCACGACGCGGTGTACCTGCCGGACCGCTCCGAGAACGAGGAGCGCTCCGCCGCGCTCGCCGAGCGCGCCCTGCCCGAGGCGGGCGTCCCGGAGCGGACCACCGCGGAGGTCGCCCGGCTGGTCCGCCTCACCGTCACCCACGACCCGGCCGACGACGACCGCAACGGCCAGGTCCTGTGCGACGCGGACCTCGCGATCCTGGCCTCCGCGCCCTCGGTGTACGCCGCCTACACGGCGGCCGTCCGGGAGGAGTACCACTTCGTGCCGAACGACGCCTTCCGCGCGGGCCGCGCCGCGGTCCTGCGCCAACTCCTCGACCTCCCCCGCCTGTTCCGCACCCCTCACGGCGCCGAACGCTGGGAGGCCACCGCCCGCTACAACCTCAGGGGCGAGCTGGAACTGCTGTCGAGCTGAGCAGCACCTGCGCCTAGGCTGCCCTCATGCGGACTTGGGGCGGGGATCAGGTGGAGGCGGCCGTCGCCAGCGGCGTCGGGCTGCTGCGGACGGTCACGGACCGGGACTGGGAGGGGGTGCCGGCCGGCCGGCTGGAGTGGAGCTGCCTGCAGACCGCCGAGCACCTGGCGGGCACGCTGCTCGCCTACGCGAGCCTGCTGGCGAGCCGTTCCGCCGACGCCTGGGTCCCCTTCGACCTGACCCTCGACGAGGGCACCGGACCGGCGGGCGTGGCGGACGTGGTCGAGACGACCGGCACCCTGCTGGCGATGGCCGTGCGCACCACCCCGCGCGCGGTGCGCGCCCACCACCCGTACCCCTTCCGCAGCGCCAACCGCGAGGGCTTCGCCGCGATGGCCGTCACCGAACTGCTGCTGCACACCCACGACATCGCCGAGGGCCTGGGCGTGCCGTACGAGCCGCCGGCCGACCTGTGCGCGGGCGCGCTCACCCGGCTGTTCCCGCACGTGCGCCCGGACGCCGCCCCCTGGCCGACCCTGCGGTGGGCCACCGGCCGCGGTGAGCTGCCCGACCGCGCGCCGGTCACCGGCTGGCACTGGGTCAACCCGCTCGCCCTGCCCGCCGAGCGGCTGACCCTCGAAGCGCTGACCCCGGCCGCCGCCGTCGACCTGCACACGGGCGGCGACGGCGGCTACGCCTGGCTGGGCGGCGCACCCCTGCAAGGGGCCCGGGACGCCTCCGGGATGCTGGTCAAGGCGTACGAGAACGGCGTGCTGCACCCGGAGTTCGGCGTCTTCGCCGTCGTACGGCGGGAGGACGACCGGGCGGTCGGCACCATGGGCTTCCACGGCCCTCCCGACGACGAGGGCCGGGTGGAGGTCGGCTACGACCTGGTGGAGCCGGCCCGCGGCCACGGCTACGCGACCGAGGCCCTGCGCGCCCTGACGGCGCACGCCCTGGCCCACGACGAGGTGCGCACGCTGTGCGCGGTCATCGACGAGGACAACCTGCCGTCGCAGGGCGTGGTGACCCGGGCCGGTTTCGTCCCGGCCCCGCTGGAGGAGGCGCCGCGGGAGCCGGGGGCGCAGGCGATGCGGCTGTACGTGCGCGAGCGGTAGGGGCGGGCCCTCCGGCCGTACGTGCGCGAGCGGTAGGCGCGTCACGGCCGGTCGCGACAGCCGTGGCCGGTCTCAGCGGGCCCGGCCCTTGGGGCGGCGCAGCCCCGCTGCCGTGAGCCTGCGCACGAGTTCCTTCGAGCCGACCTCCACCGCGCCGGCCGCGACCGCGTCGAGGTAGCGGTGCGAGGGCAGGTCGTAGTGGTCGCGCTCGAAGGCGCGCCGCGGCACGCCCAACCGCTCGGCGAACGCGTGCAGTTCGGCGAACGAGGTGTCGCTGACCAGGTGCGACCACAGACGGCCGTGCCCCGGCCAGGTGGGCGGGTCGATGTAGACGGTCATGACGAGGGCGTGCCGCCCGCCGCCGCGCCGAGCGAGCCGACCGCCGCGACCCGCACGCCCGCCTTGTGGCACACCCAGTGCGGGTCCGGGCCGAGTTCGGGCTCGACGTCGAGGGCGTGCGGGTCGCCCGAGCCGCAGACCGGGCACAGCGGCCAGCGGCCGTACCGCTCCAGCAACGCGTCCTGCACGTCCTGGGCGACCAGGCCCGGCAGGTAGGCCGCGCCGTCCGGCCACTGCTCCACCCACCAGCGGCGCTCCACGACGGAGTTCTCGACCATCGACACCACGTCCGGCTGGGCCACCTCGTCCGCGGCGAGGTCGGCCAGCACGCGGGCGCGGGCGGCGTGCAGCGCCTGTTCCAGGGGGCTCACGGGATCCATGGTCCCATTGTGCGCACTCTTGACCGGGCCCCCGGACCGGAAATAACTTTCAGTCGTGTCCGAGCATGTGAAGGAAACTTTCCCTCCGCCGGCGGCGCTCGCCGCCAAGGTGCGCACGCTCGCGCCCTCGATGACCCGCTCCATGCAGCGCGTCGCCGAGGCCGTCGCGAGCGACCCCGCCGGGTGCGCGGCCCTGACCGTCACCGGTCTCGCGGAACGCACCGGCACCAGCGAGGCGACCGTCGTGCGCACCGCCCGCCTCCTCGGCTACCCCGGCTACCGCGACCTGCGCCTGGCCCTCGCCGGGCTGGCCGCCCAGCAGCAGTCCGGGCGCTCGCCCGCGATCACCACGGACATCGCCGTCGACGACCCGATCGCCGACGTCGTCGCCAAGCTCGCCTACGACGAGCAGCAGACCCTCGCGGACACCGCGGCCGGGCTGGACACCGTCCAACTGGGCGCCGCCGTCGCCGCGGTGGCCGCGGCCCGGCGCACCGACGTGTACGGGATCGGGGCGTCCGGGCTGGTCGCCCAGGACCTGACGCAGAAGCTGCTGCGGATAGGGCTGATGGCGCACGCCCCCGGCGACCCCCACCTCGCGGTCACCAACGCCGTGCAGCTGCGCGGCGGGGACGTCGCCGTCGCCATCACGCACTCCGGGTCGACGGGCGACGTCATCGAGCCGCTGCGGGTCGCCTTCGAGCGGGGCGCCACCACGGTGGCGATCACCGGGCGCCCGGACAGCCCGGTGACGGCCTACGCCGACCACGTGCTGACCACCTCGACGGCCCGGGAGAGCGAGCTGCGCCCGGCCGCGATGTCCTCGCGCACCGGTCAGCTGCTGGTGGTGGACTGCCTGTTCGTGGGGGTCGCGCAGCGCACCTACGAGTCGGCCGCGCCGGCGCTGGCCGCGTCGTACGAGGCGCTCGCGCACCGGCACCGGTAGACCGTAGGGGTCGTTGTCCATGACCAGCCGCACGGGAAAGAGCCGTCCGTCATGACCTCCTCCACCCCCCGCACCCCCCGCACCTCCCGCCCCGACCCCCTGCTCTCCCAGCTGTCCGCCCTGCCCACCGAGGCCTTCCGGGCCGACCTCGCCGAGATCGACCGCCTGCCCACGCTGGAGATCGCGCGGCTGATGAACGCCGAGGACGCCGGCGTCCCGGCCGCGGTCCGGACCCAGCTGCCGCGGATCGCCGCCGTCATCGACGCCGTCGCCGCCCGGATGGGCCGGGGCGGGCGCCTCGTCTACGCCGGTGCCGGGACCGCCGGGCGGCTCGGGGTGCTGGACGCCTCCGAGTGCCCGCCCACCTTCAACACCGCGCCCGGCGAGGTGGTCGGGCTCATCGCGGGCGGCCCAGACGCCCTGGTCAGCTCCGTCGAGGGCGCCGAGGACTCGCGCGAACTGGCCGTCGCCGACCTGGACGCCCTCCACCTCACGCCCGATGACACCGTTGTCGGCGTCTCGGCCTCGGGCCGCACCCCCTACGCCCTCGGCGCCGTCGAACACGCCCGCGCCCTGGGCGCGCTGACCGTCGGGCTGGCCTGCAACCCGGGCAGCGCGCTCGCCTCGGCCGCCGAGCACGCCGTCGAGGTGGTCGTCGGACCGGAGCTGGTCACCGGCTCCACCCGGCTCAAGGCCGGCACCGCGCAGAAGCTGGTGCTCAACATGCTGTCGACGATCACCATGATCCGGCTGGGCAAGACCTACGGGAACCTGATGGTCGACGTGCGCGCCTCCAACGACAAGCTGCGCGCCCGCTCCCGGCGCATCGTCGCCCTCGCCACCGGCGCCGGGGACGAGGAGATCGAGGCGGCCCTCACCGCCACCGGGGGCGAGGTGAAGCACGCGATCCTGGTGCTGCTCGCCGGGGTGGACGGGCCCACCGCCGCCCGCCTTCTGGAGGAGTCCGGCGGCCATCTGCGTGCCGCGCTCGCCGCCACGCCGGGGTGAGCCGCACGCTTCGCCCATGAGCACCGACCGCACCGACCGCACCGGCCCGCGGGCCACGGCCGCCGCCCTGCTGCCCCTGCTGGGCGGCCCCGCCAACGTCACCTCCGTCGCCCACTGCATGACCCGGCTGCGGGTGGGGCTCCTGGACCCGGCGCGGGTGCGGGAGGAGGCGGTGCGGGCCGTGCCCGGGGTGCTGGGGGTGGTCGTCGACGACGGGACGTACCAGGTGGTCCTCGGGCCCGGCGCCGTGACCCGGGTGACGGCCGCCTTCGAGGAGCTGCTGGACGGCAGCGTCGCAGGGGAACCGGCCGCGCGTGGCGCCGCGTCGCGGCCGGAGCGCGGGCGGCGCGACGCCACGCCGCTGAGGTCGGCCCTGCGCCGCGTCGCCGCCGTCTTCGTCCCGCTGGTCCCCGCGCTGGTCGGCTGCGGGGTCCTCGCCGGGCTCAACGGCCTGCTGGTCAACGCCGGGTGGCTACCGGGGATCACGCCCGCCCTGAGCGTCGTGGCGGCCGCGTTCATGGCGCTCCTCGCCGTGTTCGTCGGCGTGAACACCGCCCGCGAGTTCGGCGGGACGCCCGTGCTGGGCGGCGCCGTCGCCGCCGTGGTGGTGTACCCGGGGGTGGCGAAGGTGACGGCGTTCGGGGTGGCGCTGGTGCCCGGCCAGGGCGGGGTGCTCGGCGCGCTGGCCGCCGCGCTGCTCGCCACGTACGTCGAGAAGGCCTGCCGCGGGCGGGTGCCGGACGCGCTGGACGTCCTGGTGACCCCGACGGTGACCGTGCTGGTCGCCGGGCTCGCCACGCTGTACGGCCTGATGTACGTGGCGGGCGCCGTCGCCTCGGCCGTCGGCACCGCCGCGACCTGGCTGCTCACCCACACCGGCGCGGTCGCCGGGCTGCTGCTGGGCGGCCTGTTCCTGCCGCTGGTGATGCTCGGCCTGCACCAGGCCCTCATCCCGCTGCACACCACCCTGATCGAGCAGCAGGGCTCCACGCCGCTGCTGCCCGTCCTCGCCATGGCGGGCGCCGGCCAGGTCGGGGCGGCCTGCGCGGTGTACGTCCGCCTGCGCCACGACACGGCGCTGCGCGAGACGATCCGCTCGGCCCTCCCGGCGGGCCTGCTCGGCGTCGGCGAGCCGCTCGTCTACGGCGTCTGCCTCCCCCTCGGCCGTCCCTTCCTCACCGCCTGCGCGGGCGGCGCGGCCGGCGGGGCGTTCGTCGGGTTCTTCGCGATGCTCGGCGACGACGTCGGCGCCACGGCCATCGGTCCCTCCGGCTGGGCCCTGTTCCCGCTCCTGACCGGCTCCCACGGCCTGGCGGCGGCCGCGGCGGTCTACGCGGGCGGCCTGCTCACCGGCTACGGGGTCGGCTTCGCCGCGACGTGGATCGCCGGCTTCCCCGACGGCCCGCACCGCACCGCCGAGGAGGCGGGCGCCCCGGCACCGGCCCGCTCGTCCGGCTGAAACCGGCCTACCCTGGAGGCCGCCCCTACCTCGTCGAGACCGTGAGGCGTCGGACCCGCCATGAACCACGCGCAGCTCACCGCCCTGGGCCGTGCCCTCCGCCTCCTCGGCGAGCACGGCGACGCCCTGACCGCCGACACCCCGGACGCCCGGCTGCACGAGGTCAAGGCCGACCTGCGGCGGGCCCTGGACCTGCTGGAGGAGAGCGTCGGCACCGCGGCGCCCGTCACCCGGTGCGCCGAGCACCCGAACGGGCCCGTCGACGAGGGCGCCCCCGACCTGTGCCTGCTGTGCGAGACCCGGCGCCGCGCCGCCCGCCGCTCCGAGTACGGCGCCCAGGGCCCCTACGGTCCGTCCCGGCCGCACGGCGAGCAGTCCGCCCCCTCCCGGTACGGGGTCCGGGGCGACCGCCCCCAGCCCCAGCAGCGGTGGCTGCCGGAGCTGTGGAACGGGCAGGAGTGGCAGCTGTGCGGCACCCCGCGCCGCGACCGCCGCGAGGCCGAGCTGTACCTGGCCGCGCTGCGCCGCGGGTCCCGGCCGGCCATGGCCTACCGCCTGGTCCACGAGTTCACCGACTACGAGGTGCTGCGCATCTGGGGCACCCCGGTGAAGGTCGACATCGAACCCATGGGGAACCTGTAGCCCCGGCGGTGGCCCGTCCCGGGCCGCCCGGCGGCGGACGCCGGACGGTCCGCCCGGCGTCCGGAGCGGGTCAGCTGAGGGTCTTCAGTGCCGCCGCGTCGTAGGGCGCCAGGTCGTCGAAGCGGCCCGCGAGCACCTTGGCGGCCCACTCGGGGTCCTGGAGCAGCGCGCGGCCGACGGCGACCAGGTCGAACTCCTCGCGCTCCAGGCGGTCCAGCAGGTCGTCCAGGCCCTTGACCGGGGAGCCCTCGCCCGCGAAGCCGCGGATGAAGTCGCCGTCCAGGCCGACCGAGCCGACGGTGATGGTGGGCCGGCCGGTCAGCTTCTTGGTCCAGCCGGCCAGGTTGAGGTCCGAGCCGTCGAACTCCGGCAGCCAGTAGCGGCGCGTGGAGGCGTGGAAGGCGTCGACACCGGCCGCGGCGAGCGGGGCGAGGACGGCCTCCAGCTCCTCGGGGGTCTCGGCGAGCCGGGCGTCGTAGTTGTCCGACTTCCACTGCGAGTAGCGGAAGACCACCGGGAAGTCGGCCGACACGGACGCGCGCACCGCGGCGACGATCTCGGCCGCGAACTTCGTCCGGGCGACCAGGTCACCGCCGTAGGCGTCGGTCCGGCGGTTGGTGCCCGCCCACAGGAACTGGTCGATGAGGTAGCCGTGCGCGCCGTGCAGCTCGACCCCGTCGAAGCCGATGCGCTCGGCGGCCGCGGCGGCCTCGGCGAAGGCGCCGATGACGTCGTCCAGGTCACCGCGGGTCATGGCCCTGCCGTCCTGGGTGCCGTCCAGCCGGATGCCGGACGGGCCGACGGCGGGGGCCTGCTCGAACGGCGGCTTCCCGGGCCTGCGGACCATGCCGATGTGCCACAGCTGCGGGACGATCGTGCCGCCGGCCGCGTGCACCGCGTCGGCGACCTTCGCCCAGCCCGCGAGCTGCTCCTCGCCGTGGAACCGCGGCACCCGGTCGCTCTCGCCGGCCGACTCGTGGCCCACGTAGGTGCCCTCGGTGACGATGAGGCCGACCCCGGCGGCGGCACGGCGGGCGTAGTACGACACCACGTCCTCGCCCGGGACGCCGCCCGGCGAGAACATGCGGGTCATCGGCGCCATCACGATGCGGTTCGGGACGGTCAGGCCGTTGATCGAGACCGGCCGGGCGAGGATCTGCGCGGCGCGGGAGGCGGACGACCCGGGAGTGGGCTCAGTGGACTCGGCGGTGGTCGCGGTCACGTGGGGGCTCCTTGGGGGTATACCGGCTGGTATGTGCACGCGCATGCATGCCACGTCAGCGTCAACCGATCCCGTGCGCCCGTGCATTCCGCCGCCGCTCGGCGAGCGGTGTGATTCAGCCCACCCGGCCCGTGCGGACCACCCCGGCCGACACCGGGGAACGCCCGAGGGCGGCACCCCCCTCGTACGGGGAGTGCCGCCCTCGGTCCGTCAGGACGGTTGATCGACCGGGGTCGATCAGAAGTCCATGTCACCGCCCGGCATGCCGCCGCCGGCCGGGGCAGCGGCCTTCTCCGGCTTGTCGGCGATGACGGCCTCGGTGGTGAGGAACAGCGCGGCGATGGAGGCCGCGTTCTGCAGCGCGGAGCGGGTCACCTTGGCCGGGTCGATGATGCCCTCGGCGACCAGGTCGACGTACTCGCCGGTCGCGGCGTTCAGGCCGTGACCCGGGGTAAGGTTGCGGACCTTCTCCACCACGACGCCGCCCTCGAGGCCGGCGTTCACGGCGATCTGCTTCAGCGGGGCCTCCAGCGCGAGCTTGACGGCCTGGGCGCCCGTCGCCTCGTCGCCGTCGAGCTCCAGCTTCTCGAACACCTGGGAGGCCTGGAGCAGGGCCACGCCACCACCGGCGACGATGCCCTCCTCGACGGCCGCCTTGGCGTTGCGCACGGCGTCCTCGATGCGGTGCTTGCGCTCCTTGAGCTCCACCTCGGTGGCGGCACCGGCCTTGATGACCGCGACACCGCCGGCGAGCTTCGCCAGGCGCTCCTGCAGCTTCTCGCGGTCGTAGTCGGAGTCGCTGTTCTCGATCTCGGCGCGGATCTGGTTCACGCGGCCCGCGACCTGCTCCGAGGAGCCGGCGCCGTCGACGATCGTGGTCTCGTCCTTGGTGATGACGACCTTGCGGGCCTTGCCCAGCAGGTCCACGGTCGTGTTCTCGAGCTTGAGACCGACCTCCTCGGAGATGACCTCGCCGCCGGTGAGGATGGCGATGTCGTTCAGCATCGCCTTGCGGCGGTCGCCGAAGCCCGGGGCCTTGACCGCGACGGACTTGAAGGTGCCGCGGATCTTGTTGACGACCAGGGTCGACAGGGCCTCGCCCTCGACGTCCTCGGCGATGATCAGCAGCGGCTTGCCCGACTGCATGACCTTCTCCAGGAGCGGGAGCAGGTCCTTGACGCTGGAGATCTTGGAGTTCGCGATCAGGATGTACGGGTCGTCGAGGACGGCCTCCATACGCTCCATGTCGGTCGCGAAGTAGGCGGAGATGTAGCCCTTGTCGAAGCGCATGCCCTCGGTGAGCTCGAGCTCCAGACCGAAGGTCTGCGACTCCTCGACGGTGATGACGCCTTCCTTGCCGACCTTGTCCATGGCCTCGGCGATGAGCTCGCCGATCTGGGTGTCGGCGGCGGAGATGGAGGCCGTGGAAGCGATCTGCTCCTTGGTCTCGACGTCCTTCGCCTGCTCCAGCAGGGCGGCGGAGACGGCCTCGACGGCCTTCTCGATACCGCGCTTGAGGGCCATCGGGTTGGCGCCGGCGGCGACGTTGCGCAGGCCTTCCTTGACCAGTGCCTGGGCCAGGACGGTGGCGGTCGTCGTGCCGTCACCGGCCACGTCGTCCGTCTTCTTCGCCACTTCCTTGACGAGCTCGGCACCGATCTTCTCGTACGGGTCCTCGAGCTCGATCTCCTTGGCGATGGAGACACCGTCGTTGGTGATCGTGGGGGCGCCCCACTTCTTCTCGAGGACGACGTTGCGGCCCTTGGGGCCGAGGGTGACCTTGACGGCGTCCGCGAGCTGGTTCATGCCGCGCTCGAGGCCGCGCCGCGCCTCCTCGTCGAACGCGATGATCTTGGCCATGTGAAGTGGTCCCTCCAGGACTGGGGGTGATTCCTTCGGACCGCGCCCGCGCCCGCGACGGACGGCTCGCCGACCCGGTGGTTCCTTGCCCCACCCGGCCCGCGGGCCTCACCGACCCGGTCCTTCGCTGTCACTCTCACCTTCAGAGTGCTAACGCCAATGATTAGCACTCGGACTAGGAGAGTGCAAGGCGCGCTCGCGGAGCGAGTGCTCGTCGAGGGGTGGCGGTCGGGCGACGGGCGGGCGCAAGCGGCTCTCGGAGTCCGGGCCGCGTCTCAGCCCGAGGCGAACAGGGTCGGCACCGCGGGACCCCCCGCACACGGGCGAGGGGTCCGTGCCCTGGGCGGGCGCGGACCCCTCGGTGAGTGACTGCGGAAGAACGTTCAGGCGGTGAACGTTCAGGCGGTGACGCGAACCATGTCGGCCTGCGGGCCCTTCTGGCCCTGCGAGATCTCGAACTCGACCCGCTGGCCTTCTTCAAGGGTGCGGTAGCCGTCCATCTGAATGGCGCTGTAGTGGACGAAGACGTCCGCACCACCGTCGACCGCGATGAAGCCGTACCCCTTCTCCGCGTTGAACCACTTGACGGTGCCCTGAGCCATGCCTAACTCCCCTATTACTGGCCCTTGCACAGATCCGCACTTCGCGGATCCGGGTCAGACCTCACCCCCCAGACTGGTTGGGGGCGTGCGCCGGAACGCGTCGACCGCGGCTGAATGTATCTGTCCAACTGCCGTCTGCAACAGGTCAATCGGACGAGAATTCCGGACGCGAACGATCCGGAATGTGGCCAGAATGCGCCCGAATTCGGGGCAAGTCGGGCTGCACAAAAGGCGCATAAGCCGCGGGAGGAGCGCACAGTTTGGCTACTTCTCATCGGGCACGCGGCAGGAATCAAAGCCCGCCGATTCATGGATCCGGGGCGGGTTCCCCAACTGTACCGCGCTCAATCACATGGAATTGCCCCCTCCGCTTCTCTTACGGTGGGGGCAATTCGATGTACGCGCGGTGATCGCTATTACCGAGGGTTACTGACCACCGGCGACGGCCGGGATGATGGAGACGCCCGCACCGTCCGGGGTCGCCGTCTGCAGGCCCTGCTCGAAGCGGACGTCGTCGTCGTTGACGTAGACGTTCACGAAGCGGCGCAGCTTGCCCTGGTCGTCGAGGACGCGGGCGGCGATGCCGGCGTGGTGCTTCTCCAGGTCCTCGATGACCTCGGCCAGGGTCGTGCCCTCGGCGGCGACCTCGGCCCGGCCACCGGTGTAGGTGCGCAGGATGGTGGGGATGCGGACGGTCACGCTCATGCGAGGCCAGCCTCTCGGAAGGAGTCCAGGGTCGGGCGGATGGTGGCGGTCAGGCCGGTGCCGGCCACCGCGTCGAGGGTCTTCAGGCCGTCGCCGGTGTTGAGGACGACCGTGGTCAGCGACGGGTCCAGCACGCCGGCGCCGATCAGCTTGCGCGTCACGCCCACGGTCACCCCGCCCGCCGTCTCGGCGAAGATGCCCTCGGTGCGGGCCAGCAGTTTGATGGCGTCGACCACTTCCTCGTCCGTGACGTCCTCCACGGCGCCGCCGGTGCGCCGGGCGATGTCCAGGACGTACGGCCCGTCGGCCGGGTTGCCGATGGCCAGCGACTTTGCGATGGTGTTCGGCTTCTGCGGGCGGACCACGTCGTGACCGGCCTTGAAGGCGGTCGACACCGGGGAGCAGCCCTCGGCCTGGGCGCCGAAGATCTTGTACGGCCGGTCCTCGACGAGCCCCAGCTCGACCAGTTCCCGCAGACCCTTGTCGATCTTGGTGAGCTGGGAGCCGGAGGCGATCGGCACGACGATCTGGTCCGGCAGCCGCCAGCCGAGCTGCTCGCAGATCTCGTACGCCAGCGTCTTGGAACCCTCGGCGTAGTACGGCCGCAGGTTGACGTTGACGAAGCCCCAGCCCTCGCCCGCCGGGTCGCCGATCAGCTCGGAGCAGAAGCGGTTCACGTCGTCGTAGTTGCCCTCGATGCCGACGAGCTCGCCGCCGTAGACCGCGGCCATGACGACCTTGCCCTGCTCCAGGTCGTGCGGGATGAACACGCAGCTGCGGAAGCCGGCGCGGGCGGCGGCGGCGCCCACCGCGCCGGCCAGGTTGCCCGTCGAGGAGCAGGACAGCGTGGTGAAGCCGAAGGCGCGGGCGGCCTCCAGGGCCTGGGCGACGACGCGGTCCTTGAAGGAGTGCGTCGGGTTGCCGGAGTCGTCCTTGACGAACAGCTTGCCGTGCTCGACGCCCAGCTCGCGGGCCAGGTTGTCGGCCTGGACGAGCTTGGTCCAGCCGGGGTTGATGTTCGGCTTGTCGGCCACGTCGGCGGGGACGGGCAGCAGCGGGGCGTAGCGCCAGATGTTCGCCGGGCCCGATTCGATCCGCTTGCGCAGTTCCTCGGTGTCGTGGGCGGAGAAGTCGTAGGCGATCTCGAGCGGACCGAAACACTCCTCGCACGCGAAGACCGGTCCGAGCGGGACGCGGTGGCCGCACTCGCGGCAGCTCAGCGCTGCGGCGGGGCCGAGGTCGACGGAGGAGCCGGTGGATCCGGTGGTGTTTTCAACAGTCTGCGCAGCCATGTGAGGCGAGGCCCTTTCTCCTCATCTTCCTCACGACGCATCTCGCCGTGAGACGGATTTGGCACCTTCCCTAGCCGGGAGCCTCGCTGCACAGGTCAGGAGAACCGACTGGAGGGTTGCCGGGGCTTCATCGGGCCGTGTCCCTCTGCCCCTCTGGATGAGCTGTATGTGGTTGTGGACGCGGGCCGACCCCGACATGCGATGGTCACCAGCGTTGTCCAAGACTGTAACCGACGACCAGGACAGTTGAGATAGTCGTCCGAACCGCGAGACAACCGTGAGGAGCCACTGACCGTGCTGGAAGAAGTCGAGCGCTGGCTGGCCACCCGGTCCTGGTCCGTGGCCGACCGCCCCCTCCACCGGGTGCTGGCCGCGAAGCGTGCCGCGGGCCTGACCGTGTCCGTCGTCCTGCCCGCGCTGAACGAGGAGGAGACGGTCGGCGAGATCGTGGCCGTCATCCGCCACGACCTCGTGCAGCAGGCGCCGCTGGTGGACGAGATCGTGGTGGTGGACTCCGGGTCCACCGACCGCACCGCCGAGGTGGCCGCCGCCGCGGGTGCCCGGGTCGTCCACCGCGACACCATCCTGCCGCGCATCCCCGCCGTGCCCGGCAAGGGCGAGGTGCTGTGGCGCTCCCTGCTGGTGACCGGCGGGGACGTCGTCTGCTTCATCGACGCCGACCTCAGGGAGTTCACCTCCGACTTCGTCACCGGGCTCGTCGGCCCGCTGCTCACCGAGCCGGGCGTCGACCTGGTCAAGGGCATGTACGACCGCCCGCTCGGCGGCGCGGCCGGCCAGGGCGGCCGGGTGACGGAGCTGATGGCCCGCCCGCTGCTGAACATGCACTGGCCGCAGCTGGCCGGCTTCGTGCAGCCGCTCGGCGGCGAATACGCGGCCCGCCGCTCCCTGCTGGAACAGCTGCCGTTCCCCGTCGGCTACGGCGTCGAGCTCGGGATGCTGGTCGACGCCCTGCACCTGGTGGGCCTGGACGCCCTGGCGCAGGTCGACCTCGGGGTGCGCAAGCACCGCCACCAGGACGGCCAGGCCCTGGGCCGGATGGCCGCGGCGATCTACCGCACGGCCCAGCTCCGCCTGGCCCGCGGCCACCTGATCCGCCCGTCCCTCACCCAGTTCGAACGCGGCGACTCCGGCTTCGAGCCCCGCACGTACTCGGTCGACACGGAGGAGCGCCCGCCGATGACGGAGATAGCCGAGTACACGACCCGCAAGGTGGCGTGAGGGCTCCGGACCCGACGCCCCGTATACGGTCGCTCGCCCAGTGGAACCGTACGTTTGAGCGTTTACGGGGCGGGCTAGGTTGAGGCGTATGGCTCTCACGCGCGGTGCTGATCAGAAGGCTCGGGTGCTGGTCGCGTCCAATCGCGGACCGGTGTCGTACACGGTGGGCGAGGACGGTTCGCTGACCGCGAAACGGGGCGGGGGCGGGCTCGTCTCGGGGCTGTCGGCGATCGGCCCGGACGCGGACGCGCTGTGGGTGTGCTCGGCGCTGTCCGACGGCGACCGCGAGGCCGTGCGGCGCGGTGAGGGCGAGCCCGGCACCCGGATGCTGGACGTCCCGGCCGACGTGCACGCGGACGCGTACAACGGCATCGCCAACTCGGTGCTGTGGTTCGTCCACCACATGCTGTACCAGACGCCGCTGGAGCCGGTCTTCGACGCGGAGTTCCGGCGCCAGTGGGCGTCGTACGAGACGTACAACCGCGCGTTCGCCGAGGCGCTGGCCGAGGAGGCGGCGCCGGGCGCGGCCGTGCTGGTGCAGGACTACCACCTGACCCTGGTCCCCGGGATGCTCCGTGACCTGCGGCCCGACCTGCGGATCAGCCACTTCTCGCACACGCCGTGGGCGCCGCCGGAGTACTTCCGGATGCTGCCGCGGGACATCGCAGGACAGGTGCTGCGCGGCATGCTCGGCGCCGACCGGCTGGGCTTCCTGACCCGGCGCTGGGCGGACGCGTTCACCGCCTGCTGCGAGCAGTTCGCGGGCGGCACGGGCGGCACCCGGATCGGGGTGCACGGGCTCGGCGCGGACGGCGAGTTCCTGCGCGAGCGGGCCCACCGGCCCGACGTGGCCGACCGGATGGCGGGGCTGCGCGAGGAGATCGGCGCGGGCCGCCGGACGATCGTGCGCGTGGACCGCACGGAGCTGTCCAAGAACATCGTGCGCGGCCTGCTGGCCTACGAGCAGCTGCTGGTGGACCACCCCGAGTGGCACGAGCGCGTGGTGCACGTGGCGTTCGCCTACCCCTCGCGCCAGGACCTCGCGGTGTACCGGGACTACACGGCCGAGGTGCAGCGCACCGCGGAGCGGATCAACGAGCGGTTCGGCACCCCCGGCTGGACCCCGGTCGTCCTGCACGTCAAGGACGACTTCGCCCGCTCCCTGGCCGCCTACCGCCTCGCCGACGTGGCCCTGGTGAACCCCATCCGGGACGGCATGAACCTGGTCGCCAAGGAGATGCCCGTCCTGTCCGAGGAGGGCTGCGTGCTGGTGCTGTCCCAGGAGGCCGGTGCCTTCGAGGAGCTCGGCGAGGACGCCCTGGCGGTCAACCCGTACGACGTGGTCGAGACCGCCCGGGCCCTGCACCAGGCGCTCACCATGCCCGCCGGGGAGCGGGCCGAGCGGGCCAAGCGCCTGGCGGCAGCGGCGACCGCGCTGCCGCCGGCACAGTGGTTCCTGGACCAGCTCAACGCCCTGACGGCTCAGTCCAGCTGAGCCGAGAGCGCCCGCAGCAGCCGTACGACGCCCTCCGGGCCGTCCACCACCAGGTCGGCCCGGTCGGCGAGTTCGGTGACCTCGGCGCTGCCGCTGCACACCAGCAGTCCGGCGACGCCCTCGGCGCGGAGCCGCTCCACGGCGGCGAACGCGGGCAGGTCGCCCAGGTCGTCCCCGGCGTACAGGACGGTCTCCGCGCCGGTCACGCGGACGTACTCGGTCAGCGCGACCCCCTTGTCCACGCCGGCCGGCCGCACCTCCAGGACCAGGCGCCCGGGTTCGAGGACCAGTCCGTGCCGCTCGGCGAGGTCCCCCAGCGGGCCGAGCAGCGCGCGGAAGGCGCCGTCGGGGTCGCTGGCCCGGCGGGTGTGCACGGCCACGGCCCGCCCCTTCTCCTCCACCCACACGCCGTCCCAGTCGCCGGCCCGCTCCAGTACGGCCGGCAGCTCGTCGCGGACCCCGGCGAGACCGGGGTGCGGGGCGGGGGCGGTGACCTCGCCGGTCCGGGCGTCCCACCGCTCGGCGCCGTAGTGCCCGAGCACGGTCAGGTGCTCCAGTCCGGGGGCCCCGGCGAAGGCGCCGTTGCGCACGGCGACCTCGGCGGGCCGGCCGGTGACGATGGCGACGCCGGCCAGGCGCGGGGCGAGGGCGGCGAGGGCCGGCAGGGCGTCGGGGTGGGCGCGGGCCTTCTCGGGGTCCTCCACGATGGGCGCGAGGGTGCCGTCGAAGTCGAGGCCGACGACGGCCCGCCCGGGCCGGGCGACCAGCGCCTCCAGCGCCTCCCTCCCGGCCGGGGTACGCGGCGTGGGCAGACTCTCGGCGGAATACGTCTCAGGGCTTCCCATGACCCCGACCCTAACGGGGGCCACCCGGGAAACGGGGGGCACCTGCACCGACCCCTCTACCGCTCACCCCGCCGCGCGTCCCGCACGCGCCGCAGCCGGTTCACCGTCACCGGATCGTGCTCCAGCGCCCGCGGATCGTCCAGCAGGGCGTTGAGGAGCTGGTAGTAGCGCACCGGCGCCAGTCCCAACTCCTCCCGTACCGCCCGCTCCTTGGCCCCCGGCGACGAGAACCCGCGGCGCTCCATCGCGAGGATGTCCCGCTCCCGCTGCTCCATACCCCGCACGGTAACTCAGCCCGAGGTGCTGGTGTCCGCCGTCATCGCCCTGGTCTGGAGCTCGCCGAGGACCAGCGCGGGGCTCTCGCCGGGCTGCACCGCCGTGCCGATCCGCTTCTTGAGGGCCGCGCTGACCGTCGCCCAGGACGTGCGGCCGACCGGGTACAGCTCGGCCAGCGGGAGTTCGTCCAGGAACGGCTTGAGGTCCTGGTCGCCGGCCGAGGCGGACATGGCCGAGCTCGCGGACGTGGTCACCGGCAGCAGGTCGTACTCGCGGGAGAAGGTGAGCACGTTCTTCTCGCTGTAGACGAAGTCGAGGAAGTCACCGATCTGCTCGCCGTGGCCGTTCTGCTTGAACGCGGCCATCCAGTCGGCCACGCCCAGCGCGTTGCGGGCGGCGCCGTCCTTGCCGGGCATCGGCACCATGCCGAACTTCACGCCCTTCTTCTGCGCCATCTTCATCAGGGAGGGGTGCCCGTTGAGCATGCCGACCCGGCCGTCGGCGAAGGCGGCGAACGCGGCCGCCCGGTTCAGCTTGCCGGGCGCGACCGGCCCGGTGAGCCCCTTGCCGACGAGCTCGTCCTTCAGCCACGTGAACGTCTCGATGTTCTCGGCGGCGTCGAGGCCGTAGCCGCCGACGGTGGAGGTGTAGCCGCCCCCGCCGCTCAGCAGCCACTGGAGGGTCTCGGCCTGCGCCTCCTCCGGCCCGAGCGGCAGCGCGTACGGGTACGTCACCCCGTCGTCCTCCAGCGCGGCGGCGTCGGCGGCCAGCTCGGCCCACGTGGTGGGCGGCTTCAGGCCGGCCTTGCCGAAGAGGGTCTTGTTGTAGAACAGCAGCCGCGTGGAGGCGGCGAACGGCATTCCGTACTGCACGCCGTCCACTTCGCCGGCCTGGGCGAGCTGGGGGACGAAGTCGGCCTGGACGGGGATGGAGAGCACGTCGCCGGCCCGGTAGAGCCGGTCCTCGGCCGCGTAGTCGGCGTAGGCGCCGATCTGGGCCATGTCGGGCGCCTCGCCGGCGTCGACCATCCGGCGGACCTTGCGGTCGACCTCGGTCCAGGAGTAGACGCTCACCTCGACGTGCACGTCCGGGTGCCGGGCCTCGTACGCGTCGACGAGGTCGGCCCAGTACTTCTTCGAGCTGTTGGCCGCGCTGTCGCCGTAGTCGGCCGCGACCAGCTTCAGCGTCACCTCGCCCGAGCCGCCGCCGAGCCCGCAGCCGGAGAGGACTCCCGTCATCCCCAGCGCGGCCGCCGCCGCGATCGTCCCCGTACGCCAAGCGCGCCGCTGCACGTGTCATCCCCTTGACCGGTAGTGCGGGAACCATGGTGCTTACACCTGGTCCGTTTATCGGAATAAGGTCTACACCACGCAAGTGGACTAGACCTCTCGCGGGTCCTGGGGCCACACTGTCCCCCGTGAGACATGTCATCGCCCTCGACGTGGGCGGCACCGGGATGAAGGCCGCCCTGGTCGGAGCCGACGGCACGCTGCTGCACCGGGCGCGCCGGGCCACCGGCCGCGAGCGCGGCCCGGACGCGGTCGTCGCCGGCATCCTCGACTTCGCCGCCGAGCTGCACGCCCACGGGGTCGAGCGGTTCGGCGAGGGCGCGGCCGCGGCCGGCGTCGCCGTCCCGGGCATCGTCGACGAGACCCACGGCGTGGCCGCCTACTCGGCCAACCTGGGCTGGCGGGACGTCCCGCTGCGCGCGCTGCTCGCCGAGCGGCTGGGCGCCCCGGTGGCCCTGGGCCACGACGTGCGCACCGGGGGTCTGGCGGAGGGGCGGCTCGGCGCGGGCCGGGGCGCCGACCGGTTCCTGTTCGTCGCGCTGGGCACCGGCATCGCGGGCGCCATCGGCATCGACGGGCGGGTCGAGGCGGGCGCCCACGGCTTCGCCGGCGAGATCGGCCACATCGTCGTACGGCCCGGCGGACCGCCGTGTCCGTGCGGGCAGCACGGCTGTCTGGAGCGGTTCGCGTCGGCGGCGGCCGTCAGCGAGGCGTGGGCGCGGGCGAGCGGCACCGCGGACGCGGACGCGGCCGACTGCGCGAAGGCCGTCACGTCCGGCGACCCGAACGCCGTCCGGATCTGGCAGGAGGCGGTGGACGCGCTGGCCGACGGCCTGGTCACCGGCCTCACCCTGCTGGACCCGCGCACCCTCGTCATCGGTGGCGGCCTCGCCGAGGCGGGGGAAACCTTGTTCACACCACTGCGGGACGCCGTCCGCCGACGGGTCACCTTCCAGAAACTGCCGGAGATCGTCCCCGCGGCCCTGGGCGACACGGCGGGCTGCCTGGGCGCGGGCCTCCTGGCCTGGGATCTCCTCGACACCACCGACGGCAAGGAGGACACGCCGTAATGGCAACCCACCCAGGGGCGCGAGCCACCCCGACGAGCCCGCACCCCGTGACGAGCGGCACCCCCGTGGTGCTCTCCGGCGCCACGGTCGTCCTGCCCACCGGCGCCGTGCCGGACGGCCGGGTCGTGGTCGAGGGCACCCGCATCGCCGCAGCCGCACCCGAGCACGCCCAGGTCGTCGACCTGAGCGGCCACTGGGTGGTCCCCGGCTTCGTCGACCTGCACAACCACGGCGGCGGCGGGGCGTCCTTCACCTCCGGCACCGTCGAGGACGTCCTCAAGGGCATCCACACCCACCGCCTGCACGGCACCACCACCCTGGTGGCCTCCACGGTCACCGGCGCCATGGACTTCCTGGCGCAGCGCGCCGGGCTGCTGAGCGAGCTGGCCGAGCAGGGCGACATCGCCGGCGTCCACTTCGAGGGGCCGTTCATCTCGCCGTGCCGCAAGGGCGCGCACTCCGAGGAGCTGCTGCGCGACCCCGACCCGGCCGAGGTGCGCAAGCTGGTCGACGCGGCGCGCGGGCACGCCAAGATGGTCACGCTCGCCACCGAACTGCCGGGCGGCATCGACTCCGTACGGCTGCTCGCCGAGCACGGGGTGATCGCGGCGATCGGGCACACGGACGCCACCTACGAGCAGACCGTCGAGGCGATCGACGCCGGCGCGACGGTCGCCACGCACCTGTTCAACGCGATGCCGCCGGTCGGCCACCGCGCCCCGGGGCCGATCACGGCGCTGCTGGAGGACGAGCGGGTCACCGTCGAGCTGATCGATGACGGCACGCACCTGCACCCGGCGGCGCTGCAACTGGCCTTCCACCACGCGGGCGCCGACCGGGTCGCGTTCATCACCGACGCGATGGACGCGGCCGGTTTCGGCGACGGCCGCTACATGCTCGGCCCGCTGGAGGTGGAGGTCGCGGACGGCGTGGCCCGGCTGGTGGAGGGCGGCTCCATCGCCGGCTCGACGCTCACCCTGGACCGGGCGTTCAAGCGGGCGGTGACGATCGACCGGGTGCCGGTGACGGACGCGGTGCGCGCCCTGTCCGCCAACCCGGCGCGGCTGCTCGGCCTCGACGACCGCATCGGCTCCCTGGAGCCGGGCAAGGACGCCGACCTGGTGGTGCTGGACGCGGACTTCGAGCTCAAGGGCGTGATGCGGCACGGCGCGTGGGTGGTCGATCCCCAACTGGGCTGATACGTCCGCCGGGAGGAGGACGGTGGCCGACCCGCACTCTGGGCCGGTCGCCGTCTTTTTGGCATGATCAGGACTCCGGACGGCAACGTCGCACGCACTCATCGGGGGAGGTCGGCCAGGTGATCCTCACGGTCACGCTGAACACCGCTCTCGACGTCACCTACCGCGTACGGTCCCTGCGGCCGCACGCCTCCCACCGGGTCTCGGAGGTCACCGAACGGCCCGGCGGCAAGGGGCTGAACGTGGCCCGGGTCCTCGCCGCCCTCGGGTACGAGGTGACCGTCACCGGCTTCGCGGGCGGGACCACCGGGGACGCGGTGCGCGAGCGGCTCACCGCGACGCCCCGGCTCACCGACGCCCTGGTCCCGGTCACCGGGCCCACCCGGCGCACGGTCGCGGTGGTCGACGAACTCACCGGCGACACCACCCAGTTCAACGAACCGGGCCCGGTCGTCGACCCGGCGCGCTGGTCGGCCTTCCAGGAGGCGTACGAGGGGCTCGTCGGCCGCGCCGACGCGGTGGCCCTGTGCGGCAGCCTGCCGCCGGGGGTGCCGGTCGGGGCGTACGCGGGGCTGGTGCGCACGGCGCGGGCCGCGGGGGTGCCGGTGCTGCTGGACACGGCCGGCGAGGCCCTGCGGCGCGGGGTGGCCGCCCGCCCGGACGTCATCACGCCCAACGCCGACGAACTGGCCGAACTGACCGGCTCCCACGAGCCGTCACGGGCCACGCAGGACGCCCGGCGGCGCGGGGCGCGCGCGGTGGTGGCGACGCTCGGCCCGGACGGCCTGGTCGCGGTGACGCCGGAGGGGCGCTGGCGGGCGGTGCCGCCGGCCCGGGTGCGGGGCAACCCCACGGGCGCGGGCGACTCGGTCGCGGCGGCCCTGCTGGCGGGACTGGTGGACCGCCTGCCCTGGCCGGAGCGCCTGTCCCGCGCGGTCGCCCTGTCCGCGGCGACGGTCCTGGCCCCGGCGGCCGGCGAGTTCGACGCCACGGCCTACCGGGACCTGCTGGGCCGGGTGACGGTGACCGGGGAGGTCACCGCCGCCTGACCCGCGGCTACTTGGTGACCTGGCCCTTCTTCAGCCACAGCTGGTCGAGCAGGACGTTGCACTTGTCGCCGTCCTGGCAGGACAGCGAGATGGTGTTGGTGCCCTTCGTCAGCGCCGGCCAGACGTAGGTGGTGGTCCAGCCCTTGACGAAGTCGCCCTGGGGGGCCTGGGCGTAGTTCTTCAGCGGCATCTTCGTGCCGAAGACCTTGCCGTTGACGGTGACCGTCATGGACTGGTCCTCACCGGGCGTGCTGTAGTGCGCGAACAGCGTGTAGGCGCCGTCCTCGGGGATGCCGTTGACCGTCCAGGTGACGGAGGCGCCGACGTTGTTGAGGTTGCCGACGTAGACCCCGCCGCCCGCCTGGGCGCCCTCGACGTCCGAGGACGTGGTGGCGCCGCCGTCCAGGCGCAGTGCCTTGGCCTCGATCGTGGGCAGCTCGGTCTCGCTCGCCTCGCTGGTGCTCGACTCGCTGGGCGAGGCGCTCGCGGACGCGGTGGGCGTGGAGGCCGCCTGGTCGCCGCCGCCCTTGTCGTCGTCGGTGTTGCCGTTGGCCATGGCCACCGCGATGCCGATGACGACCGCCGCGACCACGGCGACCGCGCCGATCAGCAGCCCCTTGGTGTTGGGCCCGCGGCCCCGGCCACCGCCGCCGCCACCGGACACCGACTGCTGGCGGGTCGTGGAGGCACCGCCGGGCAGGGTCTCCGGCGCCGCGTAGTGGGCGTTCGGCCTGCCGTACGCCGCCTGCTGCTGCGGGGGCGCGCCGTGCTGGCCGTAGGACGGCTGCTGCCCGTACGGCTGGGTCTGCTGCTGGCCGTACTGGCGCTCGCCGACCGCGCGCACCCGGCCGACGGCGTTCGGGTAGCCGTAGCCGCTGCTGGAGGGCGGCTGCGCTCCGTTGGCCTGTCCGTCGGCGTAGAGGTAGCCGAACGGGTCGTCGTCCTCGGGTGTGCTCGCGCCGTTGTTGCCGGGCGTCATCCCTTCGTACTCCTCAACAGGTGCGGGGGGCGGATGCGGGGGCGTCCCGGGACGCCGTGGGCGTCTCGCGGGGCGCGTCTGAACAGGTGTGGCGAAGTGCGAGCCTACCCGCTCCGCAGGGGCCGAACGGGTGACCCGGACCGCACCACCGGCCGCATCACCGCGCTGACCTGCACCTCATCCGGCACGCCGGTGCTGTTTGGGACGAGATCGTTTCTCGACGTACATCCGCTCGTCGGCGGACTTCAGCACCTCGTCGGCCGTCATGCCGCAGTGTGCCCAGCCGATGCCGAAGCTGGCGCCCACCCGCACGGCCCGTCCCTCGGCGCGGATCGGCTGGATGATCTCGTTGCGCAGCCGTACGGCGAGGTCCTGGGCGTCGGCCCGGCCGAGCCCGTCGGCGAGGATCACGAACTCGTCGCCGCCGAGCCGGGCGACGGTGTCGCCGTCGCGCACGCCCCGCGAGAGCCGACGAGCGACCTCGATGAGGACGGCGTCGCCCGCGTTGTGCCCGAACCGGTCGTTGATCGACTTGAAGCCGTCGAGGTCGCAGAAGAGGACCGCGAGCCCCTTGGTGCCGTCGTCGTGCCCCTCCTCGGGGGCGACGGTGTGCACGTGGTGGTCGTAGCCGTCGTAGGACTCCACCGGGTCCGGGCGGTAGTCGAAGCCGTCGCCCAGGTCGGGCACCGCGGGGCCGAAGGCGGCGTCGTGGGACGCGAAGGCCTCGTCCAGCGCCGCGTGGGCGGGCCGCCGGCACAGCCGCGAGGAGAGGCGGGAGCGCAGTTCGGCGGAGTTCGGCAGGCCGGTCAGGGAGTCGTGCGAGGCGCGGTGGGCGAGCTGGAGCTCGCGGCGCTTGCGCTCCTCTATGTCCTCGACGTGGGTGAGCAGGAAGCGGGGCCCGTCGGCGGCGTCGGCGACGACGCTGTTGCGCAGGCTGACCCAGACGTAGGTGCCGTCGCGCCGGCCGAGGCGCAGCTCCGCACGTCCGCCCTCGGCGGAGGTGCGCAGCAGGGTGCCTATGTCCTCGGGGTGGACGAGGTCGGAGAAGGAGTAGCGGCGCATCGCGGAGGCGGGGCGGCCCAGCAGGCGGCACAGGGCGTCGTTGGTGCGCAGGATCCGGCCGTGCTGGTCGCCGCCCATCTCGGCGATGGCCATGCCGGAGGGGGCGTACTCGAAGGCCTGGCGGAAGGATTCCTCGCTGGCGCGCAGGGCCTGCTGCTCGCGCTCCAGGCGGACCAGGGCGCGCTGCATGTTGGCCCGCAGCCGGGCGTTGCTGATCGCGATGGCGGCCTGGAAGGCGTACATCTGGAGCGCCTCGCGGCCCCAGGCGCCGGGCCGGCGGCCGTTGCGCGGGCGGTCCACGGACAGCACGCCGATCAGCTCACCGCCGGAGCCGCCGGGCACGGAGGGCGTGTACATCGGCGCGAACAGCCGGTCGGAGGGGTGCCACTCGTCCTCGAAGCGCGGCGCGGGCCCGTCGGTGTACCACTGCGGAACGTCGTCGTCGTCGAGGATCCAGCCCTCGGTGTGCGGGATGAACACCAGGTCGCCCCAGTGCTCGCCCATGGTCAGCCGCCGCTCCCAGGACTCGCGGGAGCCGACCCGGCCGGTGATCAGCGCCTCGGCCGCCGGGTTGCCGGCGAAGGCGGCCACCACCAGGTCCCCGTCGGCGCGCACGAGGTTGACGCACGCCAGCTCGTAGCCGAGTGCGGTGACGACGCCGTCCGCGACCGTCTGCAGTGTGTCCGCCAGGCTGCGGGCCGTGTTCATGTCGGCCATGACCTGGTGCAGCTGTCGCAGGGAGGCAAGACGGACGTACGGCTCCGACTCGGTCTCCATGCTCGCCCTCCCCCCGAGACTTCGCAGCGAATCAAGGGTCTGTCGTCGGCGTACTGTTCTCCGCAGCTGTCGGGCTGCTGTCCTGCTGCTGTTCTTGAGCGGTCTCCGCCACTGAATCACAGCGCGAAGCCCGGTCGGTACACAGGGTCAACAATTCATGGCCCTTGTGACTCAAGTCACATAAGAACATGAACAATTGGGAGAGATTTCCGCGTTTCCCGGTGTTCGCGGCCTTTCCCGGATTTGCCGCGCTTCCGGTGGTACGGGCGTGCCGGGACCGTGGTCCTAGGACCGGCTTCGGGCCGAGGTCCGATGCGGGGCGCGGAGAGGGCAGACTAGCGTCTGGAAGCGTGCCGAAGACATCCCCCGCCGCCCCCGCCGCCTCCGTTGTGCATGCTGAAGGGGTGAGCAATGACGAGTTCCGCGCCGCCATGTCCCGGCTGGCCGGCGGTGTGGTCCTGGTGACCGCGCAGGAGCCCCCGCTGGACCCCGACGACCCCTCCGCCCCGCGCGGCGAGGACGTCGGCATGACGGCCACCGCCTTCGTCTCCGTCTCCCTCGAACCGCCCCTGGTGATGGTCAGCCTGCGCGCGGACTCCCGGATGGACGACCTGCTCGACGAGCAGCCCCTGTGGGCGGTCTCCGTGCTCTCCGAGAGCCAGCGGCACATCGCCGGCCGGTTCGCCATGAAGGGCCGCATCAGCGACCGGCTGCTCTTCGAGGACATCCCCTACGTCCGCGGCGCCGCCACCGGCTCCCCGCTCGTCGGCGGCGCGCTGGCCACCCTGGAGTGCCGCACGGAACAGCGCGTGGCGGCGGGCGACCACACACTGGTGATCGGCCGCGTCCTGACCGCGGGGGTGCCGAGCGCGGAGGGCGGACCGCTGCTGTACTTCCGGGGGCGGTACCGGCAGTTGGGCTGAGGCGCCGGCGACCCGGCCGGCCGGCGGGCGTCAGCGCTTGCGGGGCGCGTCAGCCCCAGTCCTTCGCCGAGCGGCCGCGCTTGGTCTCCGAGCGCTGCTTCTTCTCCCGCAGCCGGCGCTCGTTGATGCCGCGCGGGACGCGGGTGGGGCGGCGCGGCCTGGGCGGCGGCGCGGTGGCCTCGGCGAGCAGCGCCGCGAGGCGCACGGCGGCCGCCTCGCGGTTGCGCCACTGGGAGCGGTGCTCGGAGGCGCGCACCGAGATCACCCCGTCGACCAGCCGGGACGCCAGCCGCTCCAGGGCACGCCGCTTCCACACCTCGGGCAGGGCCTCGGTGCGGGCCAGGTCGAAGCGCAGCTCCACCTGCGAGTCGCTGGTGTTGACGTGCTGGCCGCCGGGCCCGGACGACCGCGAGAAACGCCACATGAGCTCGGCCTCCGGGAGGGAGACGGAGCCGCGGATCAGATGGGGACCGGACATGCCGTACATGTTCCCGGCTGTGACCCGTCCACGTCACGCGAATTAGGGAAGGGTAAAGAAAGTAAAGCCGGGCGGAACCTTCGCGCCCCCTCACGGCGTTCATAGGGGTAGATGTAGCTTCGTGCCCGTACGAAGCCCCGTAAGGCACCGCCGCGCACGCGGAACGAGGGAAGGGACTCCCAACAATGGCTGTAAGCCTGTCCAAGGGTGGCAACGTCTCGCTCACCAAGGAGGCTCCGGGCCTGACCGCCGTCACCGTGGGCCTCGGCTGGGACGTCCGCACCACCACCGGCACGGACTTCGACCTCGACGCCTCCGCGATCGCGGTCAACACCCAGGGCAAGGTCTACTCCGACGCCCACTTCGTCTTCTTCAACAACAAGCAGACCCCGGACAACAGCATCGTCCACACCGGTGACAACCGCACCGGCGAGGGCGAGGGCGACGACGAGGCGATCAACGTCAACCTCGCCGCCCTCCCGGCCGACATCGACAAGATCGTCTTCCCGGTGTCCATCTACGACGCCGAGAACCGCTCGCAGAACTTCGGCCAGGTCCGCAACGCCTACATCCGCATCGTCAACCAGGCCGGCGGCGCGGAGATCGCCCGTTACGACCTGTCGGAGGACGCGGCCACCGAGACGGCCATGGTCTTCGGCGAGCTCTACCGCAACGGCGCCGAGTGGAAGTTCCGCGCGGTCGGCCAGGGCTACGCCTCCGGCCTGGTCGGCATCGCCCAGGACTTCGGCGTCAACGTCTGAGCAGTCCGGCCGGCCGTCGTGGCCGGTCCGGCGGGAGCCCCCGGCCGCGGTGCGCCACGGCCGGGGGCTCCGCCTGTCCCCGCGAAAGGTCGTCCCGTGATCCTGGAGCCCCTGCCCCTCACCCCGGACCGGGACATCCCGCCCGCCGTCCTGACCGAGCTCACCGCGCTCTACGCCTCCGACCACGTCTTCCAGGCGCTCAGCGGCGACTTCCCCGACCCGGACGACATCCGGCCGGAGCAGGTGGCGGCCGAGCTGGCCGACGAGCTGGCGAACCCGCACGTGGCGGTGGAGCTCGCCCGCTCCGAGGGACGGCTCGTCGGCGTCGTGGTCACCCTGGCCCACCACCCCGACCCGGCCGACCCGGACCCCTGGATCGGGCTGCTGCTGGTCGACGCGGCGGTGCAGGGCCGCGGCTTCGGGCGCCGGATCGCCGAGGCGGTGGAGGACCGCTTCCGCACCGCGGGCCGCAGCGCCGTACGGCTGGCCGTCCTGGACGCCAACCCGAAGGGCCTGGCCTTCTGGACCGCCCTCGGCTACGCACCCGTCGCCCACCGCCGCGACCTCCGGCACAACCGCCCCTGCACGGTGCTGCGGAAGCAGTGGGGGGCTTGGCCTTGCCGTACAGCCAGGTCTTCCAGATCGGCGCCCAGTCCTCGTCCGGGGCGTGCCGCTCCACATAGGCCGTGAAGTCGGCCGTGCTCGCCGTGCCGTGGCGGTGCGCGGCGGTCCAGCCCTGGACCAGGTCGTAGAAGGCGTCGTCGCCGACGGTCCGGCGGATCATGTGGACGACCATCGCGCCGCGCGCGTACACCGGCCGGCCGGAGACGTGCGCGGCGCCCGGCGGCTTCGCGGGCGGGAAGTCCCAGAGGTGTTCGTCGCCGTCCTCGCCCTCGTCGTAGAGGGTGTCGAAGGTGTCCTGGGCGCTGTCGCCGCCGTGGTCCTCGTCCCACAGCCACTCGGCGTACGTCGCGAAGCCCTCGTTGAGCCACATGTCCCGCCAGGTCCGCGGCGTCACCGAGTCCCCGAACCACTGGTGGGCCAGCTCGTGCACCAGCGTGCCGGTGTCCGGGGCGCCGGGGAAGACGGGCCGGTTCTGGGTCTCCAGGGCGTACTCGGCGTCCTCGGGGCGCTCCACGACCGCGCCGGTGGAGGAGAAGGGGTACGGCCCGAAGTTGTACGCCGCCCAGTCCATGACCTCGGGCAGCCGGGCGAGCACCGCCCGGCTGTCCTCGGCCTGGTCGGGGTCGACGGCCGTGTACACCGGCACCCCGCCGCCGGTGGTGGAGCGCCGCACCTCGTACCGGCCGATCGCGAGGGTGGCCAGGTAGCTCGCCATGGGTTCGGCGGTGTGCCAGGTGAAGGTCGTCCGCCCGCCGGAGGTCGTGGCCCGGGTCAGCTGCCCGTTGGACACGGCCGTCAGCCCCTCCGGGACGGTGACGGTCAGGTCGTAGGACGCCTTGTCGGACGGGTGGTGGTCGCCCGGGAACCACGCCATGCTCCCGACCGGCTCGCCGAGGGCCAGCGCGCCGTCCGCGGTCGGCAGCCAGCCCTCGTGGGAGCCGTCGGGGTCGGTGAGCGTGCGCGGGCGCCCCGAGTAGCGCACGACCGTCTCGAAGGTCTCCCCGGCGCCGAGGGCCTCGGCCGGCCGGACGGTGAGCTCCTGTCCGCTGCGGCGGACCCCGGCGCGCCGGCCCTCGACGGTGACGTCCCGCACGTCGAGGCCGGCCAGGTCCAGGTCGAAGGCGGCGAGGTCGCGCGTGGCGCGGGCGGTGACGACGGCCTTGCCGGTGAGACGGCCGGCCCCGGGGTCGTAGCTCAGGGTCAGGCCGTAGTGGGACACGTCGTAGCCGCCGTTCCCGGCCAGGGGGAAGTAGGGGTCGCCGACGCCGGGGGCGCCCGCGTCGCCGCGCCCGTCGTCGTCGCACCCGGTGAGGGTGAGCACGCAGAGGGCGAAGGCGGCGGCAACGGCCGGGCCGGAGCGGACAAGGCGCGTCGAAAAGGACACGACCGCGATCCTATGCGGGCATGACACCATCACTGACGTGCTCGACATCGGCTACGCCCTCTCCAACCGCTTCCCCGACCCCCCGCAGACGGACTACCGGCGCGCGGACGTCCACGCGCTGCGGCACGACCTGTTCTGCGGTGACGTCTACCTCGCCGACACCACGTCGGACCGGGAACTGTCCACAGCCTGGGGATGGGTGCCGGTGCTGGACTTCGCGTGGGCGCTGTGCGACATCGTCGAGCGCCTCGACCGGGACCCGGCGGGCTCCCGCGCCTCCCGCCCGCAACACGCCGAGCTGGACTTCACCGAGTCCACCGACCGCATGCTGTTCGAGCGCCGCTTCGGCTGGGTGGACATCGAGGCCGACTGGATGCCGGCCGAGGAGCCGCCGCTCTCCTTCTCCCACGCCGAACTGCGCCGCGAGGCCCGCGACTTCCTCCACGACCTCCTCGCCGACCTGGTCGACCTGCACGAGGACCTGGGCGAGAACCCGGCGATCTGGACGCTCCAGGCCCGGTTCCCGCGGGTGGGGTGAGCGGGGGGCGTGCCTCCGGGGGAGCCCGCGTCCGCCCGGCGCCCGGCGTCCGTCGTCAGTCCTCCACCCTGACCCCCAGCGCCGCCGCGAACACCGGTGCCAGGTCCATCAGTTGACCCGTGCTGATCACCGCGCCCGACAGCCGGTCGACGCCGCCCGCCACCGACAGCTCGGTCGCGCCGCGCAGGTCCGTGTCCTTGAGCGTCGCGGCCGTGAAGTCGGCCGACCTCAGGGCGCAGTCGACGAACTCGACGCGCTCCAGTCGGGCCCCGCCGAAGTCGGGCTCCACCAGGACGCAGCCCTCGAAGACGACGTCCTTCAGCCGGGCCTGACGCAGGTTCAGGTAGTCGATCTTGCCGCCGCGCACCAGCACCCGCTCCAGGACGGCGCCGTAGAGCTGGGTGCCGCCCAGGCGGGCCTCCGTCAGCTCCACGTCGCGCAGCGTGGACTCCGCCAGGTCGGTGCCCACCCCGGTGACACCCGCGAGCACCGAGTCCAGGAACCGCGCGTGCCGCAGCCCGGTCCCGTCCAGCGCGCACCCCCGCAGCGCGCAGTCCATGAAGCGGGCGCCGCCGCCCTCCTGCCCGGCCAGGTCCCGCTCCCGGAACTCCAGCCCGTCGTAGTCCCCGTCGGGCTCCAGCTCCGCTCCCCCGAACTCCTCCAGCGCGGGCAGCCGCACCTGGGGCCGCCGCGCCCCCTTCACACCACCGCGTCCGGGACCGGTCCTCGCGCTCGTCATGCGCCCATCCTGCACGGAGCCACTGACAACGCCCCGACGTGCGCGCCGACCGCCCCTACCGCGCGAGGACCGCCCCTCGACCCGCACGCGGACCGCCCCTCAGACCCGCGCGCCCGGGATCTTGACCTCAAGCGTGCTTGAGGTCGGAGGCTGGCGGCGTACGGGGAACCGCCACCGCGGCGGGCCCCCGCAGGCACCAGTCGTCGACCACCGGCCGTCCGGCCACCCAGGGGGACCCCATGCACGCCATCCGCCTCCACGCCTTCGGCCCCGCCGAGAACCTCCGGTACGAGGAGGTCGACGACCCGCGGCCCGCACCCGGCCAGGTCCGCGTCGCCGTCGCCGCGGCCGGGGTGCACCTGCTCGACACGGCCCTCAGGGAAGGGGTGCGGGGCCCGGCCCCCGCGCTCCCGGAGCTGCCCACCGTTCCGGGCCGCGAGGTCGCCGGCGTGGTCGACGCCCTCGGTGAGGGCACCGACGCCCGCTGGCTCGGCAAGCGCGTCGTCGCCCACCTCGGCTTCGCCCCCGGCGGCTACGCCGAGCTGGCCGTTACGGACGCCGCGCACCTGCACGAGGTCCCCGGTCCCCTCGACCTCGCCGCCGCCGTCGCCATGATCGGCACGGGCCGTACGGCGCTGGGGATCGCCGGGTTCACCGACCTCGGCCCCGACGCGGTGGTCCTGGTGCCCGCGGCCGCCGGCGGCATCGGCACCCTGCTCGTGCAGTACGCCAGGAACGCCGGCGCCACCGTCGTCGGCCTGGCCGGCGGACCGGAGAAGGTCGCCCGGGTGCGGGCGGCCGGGGCCGACCTCGCCGTCGACTACCGCGACCCCGGCTGGCCCGGCACGGTCCGCGCCGGGCTCGGCGGCCGGGTGCCGACGGTCGTCTTCGACGGGGTGGGCGGCGAAGTGACCCGCGAGGCCGTCGCCCTGCTCGGCCCGGGCGGGCGGCACCTGGTCTTCGGCTGGTCGGCCGAGGGCGTCGTCGGCGGCCGCGGGTACCTCGTGGACGGCGTCTCGGAGCAGGTCCTGGGCCCCGCCATGCTGAGCAGGGTCGGCGGCCCCGACCCGCTGCGCACCCTCGAGGAGCGCGCCCTGGCCGAGGCCGCCGCGGGCCGCCTCGTCCCCGCCGTGACCCGCTTCCCGCTCGCCGAGGCCGCCGCCGCGCACCGCGCCCTCCAGGGCCGGGGGACGGTCGGGAAGGTCGTCCTGGAGCCGTGACCGGCGCCCCCGGCCAAGGGCCGTCCCGAAGATGCACCTCGTCCCGATACGTGGTCTTCTGGGCGGATGAGTGTCACCCACACAGGTGAACCCCCGACGGAGCCCGCGACCGACCCCCGCCGCTGGTGGGGCCTGGTGGTCATCGCCCTGGCGCAGCTCATGGTCGTCCTCGACGCCACCATCGTGAACATCGCCCTGCCCTCCGCCCAGGAGGACCTGGGCATGAGCAACGGCAACCGCCAGTGGGTGATCACCGCCTACACCCTCGCCTTCGGCGGCCTGCTGCTGCTCGGCGGGCGCATCGCCGACCTGGCGGGCCGCAAGCGGACGTTCGTCATCGGGCTGATCGGCTTCGCCGTGGCCTCCGCGATCGGCGGCGCGGCGACCACCGACGGCATGCTGTTCGCCGCCCGCGCCCTCCAGGGCGTCTTCGCGGCCGTCCTGGCCCCCTCGGCGCTGTCCCTGCTCACCACGACCTTCACCGACCCGAAGGAGCGCGGCAAGGCGTTCGGCATCTACGGCGCCCTCGCCGGCTCCGGGTCCGCCATCGGCTTCATCGTCGGCGGCCTGCTGACCGAGTACCTGAACTGGCGCTGGTGCCTCTACGTCAACGTGCCGATCGCGGCCGTCGCGGTCTTCGGCGCGTTCGCGCTGCTGCACGACCGCCCCGGCCACGCCGACGCCCGCCTGGACGTGCCCGGCGTCCTGCTGGGCTGCGGCGGCCTCGTCGCGATCGTCTACGGCTTCAGCGAGGCCGAGCCCCGCGGCTGGTCGGACCCGCTGGTGCTGGCCCTGCTCGCCGGGGGCGTGGCCCTGCTGGCGGTGTTCGTGTGGTGGCAGACCCGGGCGAAGTCCCCGCTGCTGCCGCTGCACATCGTCCGCGACCGCGACCGGGCGGGCTGCTTCCTCACCATGGGGCTGGCCACCATCGGCATGTTCGGCCTGTTCCTGTTCATGACCTACTACCTCCAGGTCATCCTGGCCTACTCGCCGGTCCGCACGGGCCTGGCGTTCCTGCCGCTGACCGTCGCGATCATCATCGGCTCGACCCAGATCTCCGCCCGGCTGCTGCCGCGCGTGGCGCCGCGCGCCCTGATGGGGCCCGGCATGGTCCTGGCCGCGGGCGGCATGCTGATCCTCACCCGGATGACGGTCCACTCGTCCTACGCCACGGAGATCCTGCCCGCCCTGCTGCTGATGGGCCTCGGCATGGGCCTGACGTTCATGCCGGTGTTCTCCACGGCCACCGCGGGCGTCGCGCCGCGCGACTCCGGCGTCACGTCCGCCACGGTCAACACCTCCCAGCAGGTCGGCGGCTCGATCGGCACGGCCCTGCTGAACACCATCGCCACGACCAGCGCCGCGAGCTACGTCACCGCCCACCTGCGCGACCCCGCCCGGCGGGCGCAGGTCGTCGCCGAGGGCACCGTGCACGGCTACACGGTGGCCCTGTGGTGGGCCGCCGGCGTCATGCTCCTGGCCGGGCTGGTCGCCGTGCTCCTGGTGACGACCGGGCCGCCGAGGCACGGGGCACGGCAGGAGGAGGCGGTCCCGGAGCCGGTGGTCTGACCCCCGGCCGACCCGGCTCGACAGGTGCCGCGAAGGCCCCCGGGACGATACTGACGGGGATGAAACGGCACAGGCGTGTCCCCCGGGCCCTCGCGGCGGTGCGGTCGTACGTCCGCAGCGCGCCCGGCACGTACCTGTGGCTCGGCGTCCTGTTCGTCACCACGGTCGCCCTGCACCACATGTCGCCGGAGTTCGAGCAGGACTTCCTGCGCCAGCGGTCCACCAACCTGCACGAGCTGTCCCAGAACCCGGTGCGGGTCCTGGTCGCCAGCGCCATGTGGATCGACGGCGGCCGCTGGCTGCCGTACGCCGTGCTCTACACCGTCTTCCACGCGAGTGCCGAACGCCGGCTCGGCACCGCCCGCTGGCTGCTGGTGTGCGCGCTCGCGCACGTCCTCGCCACGCTGATCAGCGAGGGCGCGCTGCTGTGGGCGATCGAGCGGGGCGTCGCACCGCACTCCGAGTACAACGCGCTCGACATCGGCGTGAGCTACGCGCTGGCCGGGGTCGTCGCGGTGCTCACGTACGAGATCCGCACCCCCTGGCGGTACGGCTACCTGGCCGGCGTGCTCCTGGTCCACGTCCTGCCGCTGACGAGCGGACCCACCTTCACGGACGTCGGCCACTTCGTCGCCGTACTGGTCGGACTGGGGTGTTATCCGCTGGTCAGGGGCCGTACGGCGGTACGGAATCCGAAGGAGACAGCCCCCGTCCCCAGGGGCTAACGTCCGCCCATGGACAGCTCGGCACGCGGCCCCGTCAACGGCGGCATCTCCTTCTGGTACGCCCACGACGGCCTGCCCGACCGGCGCCCGCCGCTGCCCGGGGACGCGGACGCCGACGTCGTGATCGTGGGCGGCGGCTACACCGGCCTGTGGACCGCGTACTACCTCAAGAAGGCCGATCCCTCCCTGCGCGTCACCGTCCTGGAGCGCAGCTTCTGCGGCTACGGCGCCTCCGGGCGCAACGGCGGCTGGCTCTACAACGGCATCGCCGGCCGCGACCGCTACGCGAAGCTGCACGGCCACGAGGCCGCCGTACGCCTCCAGCGGGCGATGAACGCCACCGTCGACGAAGTGATCGCGGTCGCCGCGGCCGAGGGCATCGACGCGGACGTGCACCGCGGCGGCGTCCTGGAGGTCGCCCGCACCCCCGCCCAGCTCGCCCGCCTCAAGGCCTTCCACGCCCACGAGCTGTCCTACGGCGAGCACGACCGCGAGCTGTACGACGCGACGGAGACCGCGGCCCGCATCCGCGTCGCCGACGCGGTGGGCGCGTCCTGGACGCCGCACGGCGCCCGGGTGCACCCGGTGAAGCTGGTGAAGGGGCTGGCGGCGGCCGTCGAGGCGCTGGGCGTGACGATCCACGAGTCGACCCCGGTCACGGAGATCCGCCCGCGCCACGCGGTCACCCCGTACGGCACCGTCCGCGCCCCCTACGTGCTGCGCTGCACCGAGGGCTTCACGGCCGACCTGAAGGGCCAGCGCCGCACCTGGCTCCCGATGAACTCCTCGATGATCGCCACCGAGCCGCTCACCGACGAGCAGTGGGCGGCGATCGGCTGGGAGGACCGCGCGACGCTGGGCGACATGGCGCACGCCTACATGTACGCCCAGCGCACTGCTGACGGCCGCATCGCGCTGGGCGGCCGGGGCGTGCCGTACCGCTTCGGCTCCCGCACGGACAACGACGGCCGCACGCAGGAAGCCACCATCGAGGCACTGCGGGAGGTGCTCACCGCCTTCTTCCCCGCCCTCGCCGGCGCCCGGGTCGAGCACGCCTGGTCGGGCGTCCTGGGCGTCCCGCGCGACTGGTGCGCCACGGTCACCCTCGACCGCGCCACGGGCCTCGGCTGGGCGGGCGGCTACGTCGGCTCGGGCGTGGCCACCACGAACCTGGCCGCCCGCACCCTGCGCGACCTGGTCCTCACCGACACCCCCACCGACCTCACCACCCTCCCCTGGGTCCACCACAAGGTCCGCCGCTGGGAACCGGAACCCCTCCGCTGGCTGGCGGTCCACACCCTGTACGCGACGTACCGCACGGCGGACCACCGCGAAGAATCCCTCCGCACACCGGGCACGTCCCGCCTGGCAACGGCAGCGAACCGCATCGCGGGCCGCCACTGATCCGCCCCGCGCTATAGGCCGACCACGCTCGGGCGCGCCCCGGGGCGTCCGTACGCCACGACGCGCAGCAGCACCGCACGCATGCGTGCCACGTCGACGGCCGGTGCCCGCAGCAGGACCTCGACGACGGGGTCGGCCAACCCGAGCGCGTGCAATGCCGAAGGATCCAACGTCACCCGCAGCACGTCGCCGTCCAGTTCCACCCCACGCACACAGCCGTACGCGGTGCCCTGGTCGGGCGTGACAAGGCAGTGGGTGTCCATCCCCAAGGACACGTCCTGGGCGTCGGGCGCCTCGAAGCCACACATGAACAGCAGGGAGAACCCACCCTCGTCGTCCGACTCGGCCACACCTGCCATCACGCAGTCGTCCCGACCGGGATCATCGAACCCACAAGCGACCTGCGCCGTGAACCGGTAAGTCATAGGAAAGTTCCCCGCACTCGCGCCAAGACCGGCTGAAACTTGTTAGCTGTGGACGCCCTCAATGTCAGCATGGGACATCAGCCGCCGTCCCCTCCCGGAGTATCGGCATGGAGCAGCACCGCATAGCCGACCTCCTCCAGGACGGCTCGGAGGTGACGGCCTTGGCCCGGGCCGCCTTGCTCGACGGTGGCGTGGGCGTCGTCTGGGAGGGGACCACGGCCTCCGAGTCGCTCGCCAGGATCTATCGCCGCCGTCTTGGGCTCACGCAGCGCACGGGGCAGGAAACACTCGGGCTCGAGCGAGCCGTGGAGCTCCTGGACTCCCACCCGTCACCGATCCGGCTCGGACAGGTCACGTCACCGGACGGCCAATGGGTCTACATGCTCTTCCTCTCTGCAGATGCGCAGTCGCTCATCGCTTGTACTGGCGTCAGGCAGAGTCGATGACGGGGCCGCTGTGTCGGGCCGCACGCCCTCACGACCTCGTTGTCGAGTGGTCACGGCGTCCGTCTCAGGACGTGGCCCAAGGCGATGAGACCGAGCCCGATGACGACCAGTGACGGGCGGGCTAGGCCACCGGCCGCGACGAACAGAGCTCCCGCTCCCCACAGTCTCGGCTGCCGGACATGACGCGGTAGCCATGCACCCGGCAGCCTGCCCAGCAGCACACCGTGCAGGCCGAGAACGACACCCGCGAGCCACAGTCCTCCCACCAGCAGCACGATCGGCAGCAGGACGACTGCAAACGACGGCGACATCGCCAATTCCCCCGAGAGCTTCGCACGTTGACTCCGCCGCAGCAGTTTCGCACGCCCGTGCGGCACCCTCCTCGGGACTGCGGCGAGTCCCCTGGCATGATCGCGTTCAGACCTGAGGGGGGCTCTCGTGCGAACGACACCTACTGCCGTGACGACGGTCCTGGCGTGCTGCGTCATGGCCGGCGCCGTGACGGGCTGCGCGGGCGGGGGCACGAGCGAGCCACCTCCCGCCGCCGATCAGATGCTCGACGAGGCAAATGCCACGATGCGCGGCCTGAGGTCGGTCACCATCGACTCGGTCACCAGGTCGACCACGGGTGGTGACTTGTCCAGCAGGCTGACGACCGATCTCAAGGGCACGTGCGCGTTCGAGCTGACCTCGGACACGGGTGCCAGGCTCGACCAGATCCGGATCGACGGCACGGACTACGTCCGCCCGAACCGAACCTACGTCGAGGAGTGGAGCCGTTCGGTGGCCGGCACAGGCGAGCAGGGCTTCTGGGCCAGAACCCCGGTCAGCGCGTCGCGGGAGGGGGACGGGCTCTCCCAGTGCACGCATCCGTTCGCGTCCTTCGGCAAGGTGAAGAAGGGCCGGCCGACCGAGATCGACGGCGTCGCGGCGATGTCCCTGGAGGTGACCGACGCGACGTCCGGCGCCTACACCTTCTACGTCGCCACCGAGGGCAGGCCCTACCTCCTGAAGGTCGTCTACAAAGACGCCGAGATGGACACCACCACGTCGTTCAGTGCCTTCGACGAGCCACTGGACGTGCACCCCCCGGACCAGGCCAAGGTGCTGGACCTGGGCGGCACCGGCTGAGGACGGGTACGGCGCCGAACGCCCCGGACCGATCACCGGCCGGGGCGTTCGTGCCGCTGTGCGGCGGAGCCCCCTGTCGGATTCGAACCGACGACCTTCGCTTTACAAGAGCGGTGCTCTGACCAGCTGAGCTAAGGAGGCGTGCGCGGGTCCGTAGGACGCGTGCCCGTGCAGTGTACCCAGGTCGTCCGGGGGGCCCGGCGAGAATTTCCCCGAAGTTCACAGTCCTCCGGGTACTGACAGGGCGGGTGAATGGCAGGTACCGTCCTGACCCAGTTCACTCGTGTGGACTACACCAACCACCTTCCTACAACGGATCGTCCGGCACGTTCCTGCCGGTAGAAGGGGGCCCATTCACCATGGCCACTGTCACGTTCGACAAGGCGACCCGGATCTACCCGGGTTCCGACAAGCCCGCCGTCGACGCCCTGGACATCGAGATCGCCGACGGGGAGTTCCTCGTCCTGGTCGGTCCCTCCGGTTGCGGCAAGTCCACCTCCCTGCGCATGCTCGCGGGCCTGGAGGACGTCAACGGCGGAGCCATCCGCATCGGCGACCGCGACGTCACCCACCTGCCGCCGAAGGACCGGGACATCGCCATGGTGTTCCAGAACTACGCGCTCTACCCGCACATGACGGTCGCCGACAACATGGGCTTCGCGCTCAAGATCGCCGGCGTCAACAAGGCGGAGATCCGGCAGAAGGTCGAGGAGGCCGCCAAGATCCTCGACCTGACCCCGTACCTGGACCGCAAGCCGAAGGCGCTCTCCGGCGGTCAGCGCCAGCGCGTCGCCATGGGCCGCGCCATCGTCCGTGAGCCGCAGGTCTTCCTCATGGACGAGCCGCTGTCCAACCTGGACGCCAAGCTCCGCGTCTCGACGCGTACGCAGATCGCGTCCCTGCAGCGCCGCCTCGGCATCACCACGGTCTACGTCACCCACGACCAGGTCGAGGCCCTCACCATGGGCGACCGCGTCGCGGTCCTCAAGGACGGCCTGCTCCAGCAGGTCGACACCCCGCGCAACATGTACGACCGCCCGGCGAACCTCTTCGTCGCCGGCTTCATCGGCTCCCCGGCGATGAACCTCGTCGAGGTCCCGATCACCGACGGCGGCGTGAAGTTCGGCAACTCGGTCGTGCCGGTGCAGCGCGAGGCCCTGTCCTCCGCCACCGACAAGACCGTCACCGTCGGCGTCCGCCCCGAGCACTTCGACGTCACCACCGACCCGGCCACGGGTGTCGCGGTCGTCGTCAACGTCGTCGAGGAGCTGGGCTCCGACGCGTTCGTCTACGGCACCGCGCAGGTCGGCGGCGAGGCCAAGGACCTGGTCGTCCGCGTCGGCGGCCGTGAGGTCCCGGAGAAGGGCAGCACGCTGAACGTCGTACCGCGCTCGGGCGAGACCCACGTGTTCTCGACCTCCACGGGCGCGCGCCTCTCCGACTGACGTCACCGGCCGCCACACCGTCGGCCCGCCTCCCCGCGGGCAACCGGAAGGGCCCCGCAGCACGCGTGCTGCGGGGCCCTTCCGCTGTGTCTCCCCGCCGCTCCGACACCACGGTGGAACCGGCGTTCCGAGCGGTACCCGTCAACCCACTACCCAAAAAGGTGCACGGGTTCATCCCCCGACCGGGTGACTCAATGTCGCCAAATCACTACCGGGCGCTACCCTCACTCGCGTGAAGCACTCCGTGAAGCACTCCAGCTCCTCCCCCGCAACGCGACGCGGCCAGGGCCCCGCCCGCCACATCGGCCGCACCCTCGCGCTCGTCCTGCCCGTCGTCCTGGTGCTCTCCGGGACCCTCGCGGTGACCCGCGTCAACTGGTCGGGGAACCCGGCGGACTCGGTGCTCGCCGCGTCCGACGTCGCCGCCGCGGGCGACGCCAAGCACACCGCCCCGCGCGCCCCGCAGGACGTGCTGCGCGACCGGCTGCTCACCGAGCTCCAGGAGAAGGACCCGGGCACCGCGCTCACCCACCTCCAGGAGGCGGTCAACGGCAAGCCGTCGCTCGCGCGGCACTGCGCCTCCATCGCCCGCGCCCTCGGCCGCGCCGCGGTCCGCGTCTACGGGCCCACCCGTGCGCAGTCGTACGCCCGCCCGGTGTGCGACACCTCCTTCGCCTCGGGCGTCCTCGCGGCCCACAGCTGAGCCCACGGCGCAGGCGTACGGCCGTGGTCAGAGGTGAGGTACCGCCCGTGCCGTGACCGTCGTCGGCGACGACGGTCACGGCCACCGTCGGGAAAGGCCCGCACGCGACCTGCACGGGCCCGGAGCGGCGCCCACCAAGACGGCCGCCGGCGGACCCGGTTCCCGGCCTCAGGCGCCCGCGCGGCGCCACGTACAGTGCCGTCATGACCCATCCGCACGCCGCGTCCCGCCCGACACAAGCCGTCGTCCTGGCCGGTGGCCAGGGCTCCCGGCTGCGCCCGTACACCGACGACCGGCCCAAGCCGATGGTCGAGATCCCCGGCACGGGGACGCCGATCATAGGTCACCAGCTCGGCTGGCTCGCCGAGGAGGGCGTCACGGACGTCGTCGTCTCCTGCGGCCACCTCGCCGAGGTGCTCCAGCAGTGGCTCGCGACGGCCGACCTGCCGCTGAAGGTCACCACGGTCGTCGAGCACGAGCCGCTGGGCCGCGGCGGCGGCCTGAAGTACGCCGCCGCCCACCTGCCGCACCCCGACCGGCCCTGGTACGCCACCAACGGCGACATCTGGACCCGCTTCTCGCTGCGGGACATGGCCGACTTCCACACCGAGCGCGACGCGGTGGCCACCCTCGCCCTCGCCCGGCCCCGCATCCCCTGGGGCGCCGTCCAGACCGACGGCTTCGGCCACATCACGGACTTCATCGAGGCGCCGCCGTCGACCTTCGAGATCAACGCGGGCGTCTACGTCTTCTCCCCGGCGTTCGCCGACCTGCTGCCGGAGCGCGGCGACCACGAGCGCACCACGTTCCCGCGCCTCGCCCGTGAGCTGCGCCTGGCCGGCTTCCCGATCCCGCAGGGCGCCTACTGGCGGGCCATCGACACCGCCAAGGACCTGACCGAGGCCGCCAAGGAACTGGCCGCCCTCGGCCGCTGACACCGAGGGGCACCCGCGCCGCTCCCGCCCCACGACAGCCCACGGCAGAGGACCCCGCACCCGAAAGGTGCGGGGTCCTCTGCCGTGTGCAAGACGCGTTCCGCTAGCCCAGCAGACCGCCCACCAGGCCCGGGCGGTCCGAGTGGGACGAGCCGCCGTCCGAGCCACTGCCGCCGCCCGTCGAGCCGCCGCCGCCCGAGGAGCCGCCCGACGTCGGGCCGGAGGACGTGCTCGGCGCCTCCTGGACCGGCGAGGACTGCTCGGGCGGGCTGTCGTCGCCGACGGTGCCCTGCGTCTGGCTGGGTGCGCCGGTGCTCGAGGTGTCCTCGTCGCGCGGGGCGCCGGAGTCCTCGCGGTCCTCCCCGGCGGACGGCTCCGAGGTGGCGCCCTGCGTCGGGGAGGCCGACGCGGCCGGCTTGCGGCTCGCCCGGTGCTTGCCGGGCTCGCCGGGCAGCGGGGTCCCCGGCAGTTCGTTGCGCGGGGCCTCGCCGGGCCCGGGCACGACGACCCGGTCCGAGTCCCGCACCGCGCCGCCGAGCAGCGAGCCGACGAGCAGGGTGAGGCCGACGGTGACCGCCGTGACGAGGGCGCCCCGCCGCAGCACGTACCGGCGCAGCTCCCACAACTCGGAGCGGGGGCCGAGGCGCCGCCAGGCGCTCGCGGCGAGCCGGCCGTCGATCGAGTACACGGGCGCGCCCGCGATGATCAGCGGCGACCAGGCGGCGAGGTAGATGATGTCGGGCGCGTCGTAGACCGGGACGGTCTTCCAGCTGACGGTGACGATGAGCGCGGCGGAGAGCAGCGCGCCGACCACCGCCGCGACCCGCTGCCAGCAGCCGAGGACGGTGAGGACACCGACGACGACCTGGAGGAAGGCGATGACGAGCCCCGAGCCGATGGGGTGGTGCAGCGCGAACTGCCGCAGGGGCTCGGCCACTTCCCACGGGTGCAGGGTGTTGAGCCACTTGACCATGGAGCCGCGCTTGCCGCCGTCGAAGTAGACGGGGTCGCACAGCTTGCCCATGCCGGCGTAGAGGGAGATGAAGCCGAGAAAGACGCGCAGCGGGAGCAGGACGACGCCGAGGTTCATCCGGCGGCCGGGGTAGTAGGCGTGCCGCGCGGGGTCGTCGCCGTGCCGCTTGCCGCGCGCCGCCGCGCCGGGGGCGTCCGGGTCGTCGCGGTCGGCGTCGGCGTACCCGGCTCCGGGGAACGCCGCCGTCTCGGACAGCGCGCCGCCGTCGTAGGCGCCGTAGGCGCCGGTGTCGTCGTACGCGCTGCCGACCGTGCGCATCGGCGGGAGCAGCCGCTGGCCGCCGTCGCCGTGGCTGCGCTGGGCGCCGACGACCGGGGTCTCCAGGGTCTGCGCGGTGACGTCGTCGTAGCCGCCGACGTCGACGCGCGGAATGACCTGGGTGGCGCCGGCGTCGGCGCGGCCGTCCTCGCCGTGGCCGACGCTGCCCGCCCGCACCGCCTGGAGCAGCCGGTGGGCGCCGGTGTCGTCCGGGGCGGTCTGGCCGCTCCACACGACGGGCCGGCGCCGGGCGACGGCGGCGGCCTCGGCGGAGCCGGGCGTGCGCGCGGTGTCCTGGGCGGCGCTCACGGGCCGGGCGATCCGCGAGGAGGAGGCGCGCCACGACGAGGCGCCCAGCAGCACGCGGAAACTGGCGTGATTGACGATGATCTGCGCCGGATCGCTCGGCACCTTCACCATGCTCAGCGCGGGAGCGTCGTCGAGATCCGACGAGCGGTCCCCCGTGGGTGTGCGGGGTGTTCTGGTGTCCACACTCATCTAACCGAGTGACGTGTGGTTAGGACACTGCTTTGACCGGTCCGATCTGTCCGGACCCCGTCAAGGTTGCCCTGCTCCCGCACAACCCGCCGGAATCGACCCGTACGGGCGGCCTGCCGGACAGGTGTTCAGACCCGTCGGCGTGCCGCCTCGTAGAGCACGATGCCCGCCGCCACACCGGCGTTGAGGGACTCGGCGCCGCCCGGCATCGGGATGCGCACCCGGTAGTCGCAGGTCTCGCCGACGAGCCGGGACAGGCCCTTGCCCTCGCTGCCGACGACGATGACGACCGGGCCCCCGAGGGCGTCCAGCTCGCCGAGGTCGACCTCGCCGTCCGCGGCGAGCCCGACCACGACGACGCCCGCCTTCTTGTACGCCTCCAGCGCGCGCGTCAGGTTGGTGGCGCGCGCGACCGGCGTACGGGCGGCGGTGCCCGCGGACGTCTTCCAGGCGCCGGCGGTCATGCCGGCCGCGCGCCGCTCGGGCACGACCACGCCGTGACCGCCGAAGGCGGACACCGAGCGGACGACGGCACCGAGGTTGCGCGGGTCGGTCACCCCGTCGAGGGCCACGATCAGGGGGTCCTCGGCCGCCTCGGCGGCGGCGTCGGCCAGGTCCTCGGGGTGGGCGTACTCGTACGGCGGGACCTGGAGCACCAGGCCCTGGTGGTTGAGGCCGTTGGTCATGCGGTCCAGCTCGGGGCGGGGCGCCTCCATGAGGTTGATGCCGCCGCGCTCGGCCGCGAGCTGGAGCGCCTCGCGCACCCGCTCGTCGTTGTCGATGAACTGCTGGACGTACAGCGTCGTCGCGGGCACGCCGCCGCGCAGCGCCTCGACGACCGGGTTGCGGCCGACGACGAGCTCGGAGGCCGAGCGGCCGCCACCGCGCCGCTGCGGGGCACGGCCGCCCTGCGCGCGCTTGATCTTGGCCTGCGCGGCGCGCTGCTTGACGTGGCCCTTGCGCATTTCGGCGGGGGGCGTCGGCCCCTTGCCCTCGAGGCCCCGGCGCCGCTGGCCGCCACTGCCGACCTGCGCGCCCTTCTTGCCGGACATGCGGCGGTTGTTCCCGGCCATGACCTACCTGTCTTCGTGAAGCGGGTGAACGTACGTGAGTGCCAGTGTGCCGCCCGGCGGGCCGGGCGGCACACTCGTGTGCGGTCCGCTACCGCGGACCGAGGGTCCAGCGCGGACCCTGCGGGCTGTCCTCGATGGCGAGCCCGGCCTGCTGGAGCTGGTCGCGGATCGCGTCCGCGGTGGCCCAGTCCTTGCGGCCGCGCGCCGACTCGCGCTGGTCCAGCACGAGCCGTACGAGACTGTCGACGACGCCGTGCAGGTCCTCGCCGGCGTCGGCCTCGCCGGCCCAGTGCGGGTCGAGCGGGTCCAGGCCGAGGACGCCGAGCATGGCGCGGACCTCGGCGAGCCGGGCCACCGCCGCATCCTTGTCGTCGGCGGCGAGGGCGCTGTTGCCCTGCCGGACGGTGGTGTGCACGACGGCGAGGGCCTGCGGGACGCCCAGGTCGTCGTCCATCGCCTCGGCGAAGGCGGGCGGCACCTCGGCGGCCGGCTCGACGGTCTCGCCGACGAGTTCGACGACCCGCTGGGCGAAGCCCTCGATGCGGCCGAACGCGGCCTCGGCGTCGCGCAGCGACTCCTTGCTGTACTCGATCATCGAGCGGTAGTGCGGGGTGCCGAGGTAGTAGCGCAGCACGATCGGGCGCCACTGCTTGACCATCTCGGAGACCAGGACGCTGTTGCCCAGCGACTTGGACATCTTCTCGCCGCTCAGGGTCACCCAGGCGTTGTGCACCCAGTACTGGGCGAAGTCGTCGCCGTACGCCTTGGCCTGCGCGATCTCGTTCTCGTGGTGCGGGAAGATCAGGTCGAGGCCGCCGCCGTGGATGTCGAAGGCGCTGCCCAGGTACTTGTGGGCCATCGCCGAGCACTCCAGGTGCCAGCCGGGCCGGCCGCGGCCCCAGGGCGTCTCCCAGTCGGGCTCACCGGGCTTGGTCGCCTTCCACAGCGCGAAGTCCCGCGGGTCGCGCTTGCCGGTGATGCCCTCCTCGGAGGGCTGGCGCAGGTCGTCCAGGTCCTGCCGGGACAGCTCCAGGTACGCCGGCCACGACCGGACGTCGAAGTAGACGCTGCCGTCGGCCTCGTAGGCGTGGCCGCGCTCGATCAGGCCGCGCATCATCTCGACCATCTCGGTCACGTGGCCGGTGGCCCGCGGCTCGTAGGTGGGCGGGAGGCAGCCGAGGGCGGTGTAGCCGTCGGCGAAGGCCCGCTCGTTCTCGTAGCCGATGGCCCACCAGGGCCGGCCCTGCTCGGCCGACTTGGAGATGATCTTGTCGTCGATGTCGGTGACGTTGCGGATGAACGTGACGTCGTAGCCGCGGTAGGCGAACCAGCGGCGCATGATGTCGAAGTTCAGGCCCGAGCGGATGTGCCCGATGTGCGGGGCCGCCTGCACGGTGGCGCCACACAGGTAGATCGAGACGCAGCCCGGCGTGAGCGGGGTGAAGTCACGGATCTGCCGGGCGCTGGTGTCGTACAGGCGAATAGTCACGGGTCCAGGGTAGTGGGCGCGGGCCGCTGCGCGTGCCGTGCCGGGCATCACGCCCCGCGCCCTGCGGTCAGCGGTCCGGGCCGGCCTGCGCGACCAGCGCCGTCGCCACCGCCATCAGTCCCTCGTCCCGCCCCGGGAAGCCCAGTCCGTCGGTGGTGGCGCCGGACACGGTCACCGGGGCGCCGGCCGCGTCCGACAGGATCTTCTCCGCCTCGTCCCGGCGCTTGCCGATCTTCGGGCGGGGGCCGATCACCTGCACGGCGACGTTGCCGATGACCCAGCCGGCCGCGCGCACGATGCGGGCCGCCTCCGTCAGCAGGGTCACCCCGGACGCGCCGGACCACTCGGGCCGCCCGGTGCCGAAGTGCCGGCCCAGGTCACCGAGGCCGGCGGCGGAGAAGAGCGCGTTGCACGCGGCGTGGGCGACGACGTCGGCGTCGGAGTGCCCGGCCAGTCCCGGCCCCTCCCCCTCCCACTTCAGGCCGGCGCACCACAGCTCGCGGCCCTCCTCGAACGCGTGGATGTCGGTGCCGATGCCCACCCGGGGCAGCACGATCCGCGGCTCAGAAGCCATCGTTGAGCCTCCTGCGCGCCAGGACCGCCTCGGCGAGGACCAGGTCCAGCGGGCGCGTCACCTTGAACGCCTCCTCGTGGCCCGGTACGACCACGACCCGCTCGCCGAGCTGTTCCACCATGCTCGCGTCGTCGGTCACCTCGCCGGTCACCGACGCGTGGGCGCGGACCAGCGCCTCCCGGTCGAACCCCTGGGGCGTCTGCACCGCGCGCAGCCGGGCCCGGGACGGGGTGGAGAGCACCGGCTCGGGGTCGCCGGGCGTCCCGGCCGGCTCGACCTCCTTGACGGTGTCCGCGAGCGGCAGCGCCGGCACGACCGCCGGGGCGCCCTCGCGCACCGCCTCGATCACCGCGTCCACCGTGTCGACCGGCACCAGCGGCCGGGCGGCGTCGTGGACCAGGACGATCCGGTACTCGGGGGGCAGGGCCTCCAGCCCGAGCCGCACCGACTCCTGGCGGGTCCCCCCGCCGGGGACGACGACGAAGTCCGTGCGCTCGGGCAGCGCGTGCGCGTCGAGGAGGGACTTCACCTCCGCCGCGCCGTCCGGCGGGGCCACGACCACCACGAGGGACACCGCGCGCGAGGCGGCCAGCGCGCGCACCGCGTGGATGAGCATGGGGGTGCCGTTGAGCGTGCGCAGCGCCTTGGGGGCGCCGGGACCTAGGCGAACTCCCCTGCCTGCGGCGGGAATCACGGCCGCCGTACGGGCCGGCGGGGGCGCGGGAAGCGAATCGTCAGACATCGGTTCCTGTCAGGTTTGTGTGCTCAGCCTACGTGGGTATGGCCTGGGGAGTGCCGGGCGCGACGCTTGACCAGACCCTTCCGTGACGCACCGGTCGAGCCGCTCGGCCCGGGCCCGGCACGCCAAGTATCGGGGGCTTCCCCCGACGTACCCGCCCCAGGTGCCGGTCCTCGTGTGCCGTCGTGGCGGCATCGGTGACCCGCCGGAGCGCACCGGCGTCCGTACGGCAGCCGGGTACGAACATGCCGCAGCGCCCGGCGACGAGGAATTCGTCATCGGGCACCGCGGCATTTCGATGTGCTGCTGGATGCTGCTGTCTGGGCTGCGCCGGACCAGGGGGGCCTGACGTCAGGAGGCGAGAACCTCGTCGAGCAGCGCCTCGGCCTTGTCCTCGTTGGTGTTCTCCGCGAGCGCGAGCTCGCTCACCAGGATCTGGCGGGCCTTGGCGAGCATGCGCTTCTCACCGGCGGAGAGTCCGCGCTCGCGCTCACGACGCCACAGGTCACGCACGACTTCCGCGACCTTGATGACATCGCCGGAGGCGAGCTTCTCCAGATTTGCCTTGTAACGACGCGACCAGTTCGTGGGCTCCTCGGCGTACGGCGCGCGCAGCACCTCGAAGACCCGGTCCAGCCCGTCCTGACCGACCACATCACGCACGCCGACGAACTCCGCATTGTCCGCTGGCACACGCACCGTCAGGTCGCCCTGGGCGACCTTCAGCACCAAGTAGGTCTTGTCCACGCCTTTGATCTGGCGAGTTTCGATGGCCTCGATCAGCGCGGCCCCGTGATGGGGATAGACCACGGTGTCGCCAACCTTGAACGTCATGTGACAGGTACCCCTTCCGTGGCTATCCAGGGTAACACGGAAACCGGCGGTTCTGAATGGCGTTTTCGCAGGTCAGGGCATATCTCGGGGCTTGACAACAGCGACAGGAACGTGCTGCGCGGGGTGCCCGGAAGCAGGTATTCGCAGGTCGGAGCGGCTGTCCGAGCCGGGTGAAACGCGCACGTCACACGCGTCCGGAGCCCCGCGAAGACGCCCGAAACGCACCGAATGTCTGGTTCCAAGCGTGCGACTTCCGCTACTCCGTTCGGTGCGCGGAGTCGGATCCGCGTCGTTTCCGGAATTGATCACGACGACCCCGAACGAGCGGTGATCAATTCCGGGGACGGCAGCGCATTCCGCCACGGAAAATCCCCGGGCACGGGCCGTCGACGCTTATGTGAATGGCGGGCGTCGGAGTCAGTTGTGACTCCTGAGGCGCATGTGACAGGTGGGGCGGATGGTGCTCGATGACCTCCGCGACCGGCCCGGTGTGCCTTAGAGGCGGGTCGGGTGCGGCGCCCCGGGAACGGCTCGGTAACCTAAGGCCGCTGACTGACCCTTAGGGCGGCTTTGTCAAGGGAGCCGTCCGTGCGTTCAAGGAGTTGCCGCCGCCGTGAGCAGCAGCCTTCGACGCGGCGCCCTCGCCGCCTCCGCCCTCGCGTTCTCGATCGCCACGCTCGCCGGCTGCGCGGCCGGCAACAACGCCCAGACACTGGAGATCAAGCCGGACAACGCGGCCGTCCACGTCGGCGACATCAAGATCCAGAACGCCACCGTCATCACCCAGCCCGACCGCGAGTCCACCGGCCCGGCCGTGGTCGCCGCCACCATCTTCAACGGCGGTGACACCGACCAGACCCTCGACTCCGTGACCGTCGAGGGCGCGGACAAGGACGCCCAGCTCTCCCCCGCCAAGGGCCAGAAGGGCAAGCTGGTCGTCCCGGCCGGCGGCTCCCTGGTCCTCGGTGGCCAGGACAACGCCTCCGCGGTGCTCTCCGGCAGCCCCGAGGCCGTCCAGGACGGCAACGCGCAGAAGGTGACCTTCACCTTCAGCGAGACGGGCGAGGTGAGCCTGCGCGCCTTCGTCGTGCCGGCCAAGAGCTACTTCTCCGGCTGGGGCCCCACCGACGTCCCCAGCGCCTCGCAGAGCCCGTCCGCCTCGCAGAGCGCGCCCGCGTCGGCGAACCCGAACACGGACGTCTCGGGCGCGAGCGAGTCCCCGGCCGCCGCCGAGTCCTCCTCGCCGTCGGCGTCGGAGTCCGCGTCCCAGTGACCCGGCCCCGGGCCTGACGCCCGCGGAACCACGGAGAAGGGCGGCACCCCTTGGGGGTGCCGCCCTTCTCGTCGTCATGGGGTGCGGGCGGCCTACGGCTCGAACTTGTAGCCCAGGCCGCGGACCGTCACCAGGTAGCGCGGGGCGCCCGGGTCCGGCTCGATCTTGGCGCGCAGGCGCTTGACGTGGACGTCGAGGGTCTTGGTGTCGCCCACGTAGTCGGCGCCCCAGACGCGGTCGATCAGCTGCATGCGGGTCAGGACGCGGCCCGCGTTGCGCAGGAGCATCTCCAGCAGGTCGAACTCCTTCAGCGGGAGGTCGACCTTCGAGCCGGACACCGTCACGACGTGGCGGTCCACGTCCATCCGGACCGGCCCGGCCTCCAGCGCGGCCGGGGTGACCTCCTCCGGCTCGCCCCGCCGGCGCAGGACGGCGCGGATGCGGGCGACCAGCTCGCGCGAGGAGAACGGCTTGGTGACGTAGTCGTCGGCCCCTATCTCCAGGCCGACCACCTTGTCGATCTCGCTGTCCTTGGCGGTCACCATGATGACGGGGACGTTGGAGCGGCCGCGCAGCTGGCGGCACACCTCGGTGCCGGGCAGCCCCGGCAGCATCAGGTCGAGGAGCACGAGGTCGGCGCCGTTGCGCTCGAACTCGTCGAGGCCGTCGGGCCCGGTCGCCGCCACGGCGACCTCGAAGCCCTCCTTGCGGAGCATGTAGGACAGGGCGTCGGAGAAGGACTCCTCGTCCTCGACGACGAGCACACGGGTCACGGAAGGACCTCCGGGGCGGAAAGCGTTTCGTACGCGGTGGAGTCGGGGGATGCGGCAGAAGAGGGGTGGGACGGGCCGGCGGCGGAACGCCGGTCCCCGTCTCGGACGTCGTCCTCGTCGTCGAGAGCGGGGTGCTGCAGGGCCCGGTCACGGGCGGCGCCCGCCTCCGGGAGCCGCAGGGTGAACGTGGAGCCCTGACCCTCGGAGCTCCAGACCGTGACCTCCCCGCCGTGCGAGGCGGCCACGTGCTTGACGATCGCCAGCCCGAGCCCCGTACCGCCGGTGGCACGGGAGCGGGCCGGGTCGACCCGGTAGAAGCGCTCGAAGATGCGCTCCTTGTCCTTGTCGGAGATGCCGATGCCCTGGTCGGTCACGGCGATCTCGATGAGGTCCCCGCCGGGCGCGGTGATCCGGCGCACGGCGATCCCGACGCGGGTGCGGGCCGGGGAGTAGTTGACGGCGTTCTCGACCAGGTTGCCGAGCGCGGCGGCCAGCTGGCCGCGGTTGCCCCACACGTGCAGGTCCGCGGTGCCGCCGGCGGCCATGGTGATCTGCTTGGTGCCCGCCTGGTGCCGGCACCGGTCGATCGCCTCGGCGACCAGCTCGTCGATGCGGACCGGCTCGGCGTCCTCCAGCGGGTCGTCGTTCTGCACCCGGGAGAGGTCGATCAGCTCCTGCACGAGGTTGGTCAGCCGGGTCGCCTCGATCTGCATCCGGCCGGCGAAGCGCTGCACCGCCTCCGGGTCGTCCGAGGCGTCCAGGACGGCCTCCGACAGCAGGGAGAGCGCCCCGACCGGGGTCTTCAGCTCATGGCTGACGTTCGCCACGAAGTCGCGCCGGACCGCCTCGATGCGCCGCGCCTCGGTGAGGTCCTCGACGAGCAGCATCACCAGCCGGGAGCCCAGCGGGGCCACGCGCGCGGAGACCGCGAGCGCGTCGCCGCGGCCGGTGCCGCGCCGCGGGAGGTCCAGCTCGACCTGGCGTATCTCGCCGTCGCGCCGGGTGTCCCGGGCCATCTGGAGCATCGGCTCCACGGCCAGCTTGCCGCCGCGGACCAGCCCGAGGGCGTACGCCGCGGAGCTCGCCTTGACGACGGCGTCGGCCTCGTCGAGGACCACCGCGGAGGACCGCAGCACGGAGAGCACGGTGTCGACGCCGGGCGGGAGCACGGGGTCGGTGTGCAGGGAGGTGCGGGTGGGACGGCTCTGGTCGCGCTCGCTCCAGCGGAACGCCAGCATGGCGATGACACCGGTGAGCACCCCGGCGATCGCTGCCGCTGCGGCGACCGCCGCGTTCACGTCCATGCGTCCAGGTTAGGCATGCCGTCCGTGCTGGCCACAGCCATCGAGGTGCGACCTCGAACACTCGTCGCCCAGAGTTCACCTGGGAGCCAGGGGTGGTTCATTTGAGGGGACGGAAACCGACGCGTACGGGGCACACCGTGGGAACGTGGGGTTCGCACCGCCGGTTCCCGGACCGGGACGTCCCCGGCACCCCCGAACCCGGAACCCCCTGGACCCCAGGAACACATACGAGAGGGAAGCCTGATGCGGGACGCGTACCACGAGGAACTTGACTCGATCGGCGACGGTCTGGTGGAGATGGCCCGGCTGGTCGGCTCGGCGATCGGACGCGCCACCACCGCGATCCTCGACACGGACCTGAAGCTGGCCGAGAGCGTCATCGAGGCCGACAAGAGGGTCGACGAACTGCAGCACGAGCTGGAGGCGCGGGCCATAGCGCTGCTCGCCCGCCAGCAGCCGGTGGCGACGGACCTGCGCATCGTCGTGACGTCGCTGCGGATGTCCGCCGACCTGGAGCGCTCCGGCGACCTCGCCCAGCACGTGGCGAAGCTCGCCCGGCTGCGCTTCCCGGACCGCGCCGTCCCGCACGACCTGCACGCCACCATCCTGGAGATGGGGCAGCTGGCACAGCGGCTGATGGCCAAGGCGGCCGAGGTGATCGTCACCAAGGACGTCGACCTGGCGATGCAGCTGGAGCAGGACGACGACGAGATGGACCTGCTGCACCGCACGCTCTTCCAGCACCTGATGGACGAGCGCTGGCGGCACGGCATCGAGACGGCCGTCGACGTCACCCTGCTCGGCCGCTACTACGAGCGGTACGCCGACCACGCGGTGGCGGTCGCCAAGCGCGTCGTATTCCTGGTGACGGGCGAGCACGCGGACCTCCTCGGCGCGGACTACCAGCCCGAGATCCAGGCCGAGGCGTAGCCCGCGGCGTCCCCGCGCGAGCCGGCTGCGGGAAGCCCGGGGAAGCCGGAGGGGGCGGGCGGGTGCCCGGCGGGGCGTGGGCGAGCCACTGTGCGCCGTTGATGCGCCCAGCCCGGCGGGCATGCAATGGGTACAGGCACCAGCCTCGAGGAGGGTCCATGGCCGAAACCCCCAGCACCCCCGGTACGACACCCGACCCCACGCAGGAGCGCCCGACCGAGCGGCCCGCCGAGATCAGGAACCTCACCCTGATCGGCGCGTGCGGCTGCGGCTCGGGGTGCGGGTGCGGGTGCCAGTCGGGCAATCCGTGCCAGTGCGGGTGAGGTGAGCGAGGACGAGCCAGGGCCCCGGCGGGCTGCCGCCGGGGCCCTCGTCGTACGGGAGGCGTGCGCGCGGGGGCGTGCGCGCGTGCTGCGGTGTCGGCCGGTGATCGTCTGCGCGTCGGCGCGGGGCGGCGCAGCATGGAGGGAGGGCGGGTCGGAACCGAAGGAGGTGCGGGAACATGCCCAAGTTCATGGACGTCCACCGCGGCATGGCGGGCATCACCGAAGAGCAGCTGATGGAGGCCCACAACGCCGATCTCGCCATCGAGGGGGACGAGCACGTCCACTTCGAGAGCGCCTGGGCGGACCCGGAGGCCGGCGTCGTCTACTGCCTGTCCGAGGCCCCCTCGGCCGAGGCGGTCCAGCGCATCCACGAGCGCGCGGGACACAAGGCGGACGAGGTGCATCCGGTGCCGCTGAGCGTCTGAGGGAGGACCGTGCCGGGCGGGGCCGGGCTCCGGACCCCCGGACCAGGCCCGGCCCCGCTCGGTTCAGCGGGCCGAGCGGCGGTAGCGCCCCGGGGGCACGCCCACCAGCCTGCGGAAGTGGCGGGTCAGGTGCGCCTGGTCGAAGAAGCCGGCGGTGGTGGCGACCTCGCCCGGCGGGAGCCCGTCCAGCAGGAGCCGGCGGGCCCGGCCGACCCGGCGGGACGTCAGGTACTGGTGCGGGGCGATGCCGTAGGCGCCGCTGAACGCCCGTACGAGATGGGCGGGATGGGCGTGCAGGAGGCGTGCGGCCTCCTCCAGGGTGACGCCGTCCGTGACGCGCGCGTCGAGGAGCTCGCGGAGCCGGCGGGCGAGGGCGGGGTCCCGCGCGTCCCGCCCGGTCGGGCGCAGCCGTTCGTCCAGGCGCGCGCGCAGGTGCTCGGCGACGAACGTCAGCCGGCTCTCCGCCTCCAGCTCGTCGCCGGGGCGGGCCAGTGCCGTGTGCAGCCGACCCACGCGGCGGCGCAGCAGCGCGTCGCGCAGGTCGGGTCCGTCGACGGCCGCCCCGATCAGGTCCTCGCCGAGCACGCTCGCGTCGAGGTACACGACCCGCTTGCGGAAGCCGTGCGGGGTGGCGGGGGCGCCGTTGTGCGGGACGTGCGGGGGCAGCAGGGTGACCGTGTCGTGCGGGGTGCCGTGCTCGTGCCGCTCCAGGTCGTACCGCACGGCGCCGTCGTCGACGATGAGCAGCGTCCAGGCGTCGTGGACGTGCATCGGGTAGGCGTACTCGGTGAAGTGGGCGTGGAACACCTCGGTGACGCCCCGGACGCGGGGGCGCCAGGCGGTGACTTCCTGCCGGGCGGCCATGCAAAGAACGTACAAGACGGGGTCGTACGGGGCTCGGCAGTCTCGTGGCATGAGCACTGAACCCCTCCGTTTCGACACGAAGATCGCCGTGCTGCTGCGCGAGGACCTGGAGCCGTGGCAGCGGCTGAACGTCACCGCGTTCCTGGTCAGCGGGCTGGGCACCCAGGTCCCCGAGGTGATCGGGGAACCGTACGAGGACGCCGACGGGGTGGGCTACCTGCCGATGTTCCGCCAGCCCGTCCTGGTGTTCCAGGGCACCAAGGAGACCCTGAGGGCGGCCCACGCGCGCGTGCTGTCGCGGGCGCTGCCCCGGGCCGTCTTCACGGGCGATCTCTTCACGACGGGCAACGACCGCGACAACCGGGCGGCGGTACGGGCCGTGCCGACGGCCGAGCTGGACCTGGTGGGGCTGTCGGTGTACGGGCCGCGGAACGCGGTGGACAAGGTGGTGAAGGGGGCGCGGATGCATCCGTAGGGGGCGGTTGCGGGCGCCCGCTGGGCGGATCGCTCGCTCGGCGGGCCGCGGGATCAGGCGGGTTGGGCGGGGCGGTCGGAGTCGGTGGGGAGGTCGGCGTTGGTGGGGCGCTCGGCGTCGGTGGGGAGGGTGGTCCGGGGTGCGAGGGCGGCGGCCCCCTCCGTGTCCTCGTCCCCGTGGAGGCGGCGCATGAGGGCGGCGTAGCCGAGGCCCGCCACCGTGCCGACGACGGCGCACAGCCCCCAGAGCCACTCCGCCCCGAACCGGTCGATGACGAAACCGGACATCAGCGGCGCGACGAGGGCGGCCACGGCCCAGGAGAGGGTGTACATGCCCTGGTAGCGGCCGCGGCCGTGGACCGGGGAGAGGCGGACGACGAGCCCGGTCTGGGTGGGCGCGTTGACGATCTCGGCGAGCGTCCACACGCACACCGTGAGGGCGAAGGCTCCGACGGACCCGGCGAAGGCGGTGAGGCCGAAGCCGAACCCGGCGAGGACCGAGGAGACGACGAGCAGCCGGCGCGGGTCGCGGTGTTCGATGAAGCGGGTGACGGGGATCTGGAGGGCGACGATCAGGACGCCGTTGACGGCGACGGCCATGCCGTAGTCGGCCGGGGTGAACCCGGCGGCACCCATGGCGACGGGCAGGCCGACCGAGCCCTGCTGGAAGATCAGCGCGATGAGGAACGACAGTCCGACGACACCCATGAAACGGCCGTCGCGCAGGACGTGCCCGAGGCCGACGGCGTCGGCCGGGCCGGCGTCGGCCTTCGGCGCGGGGGCGGGCCGGGACTCGGGCAGCTTGAGGAAGACGACGACCGCGCAGGCGAGGGTCATGCCGGCCTCCAGGAGGAAGCCGGCGCGGTAGCTGACCTCGGCGATGAAGCCGGCGGCCATGGAGGAGACGGCGAAACCGAGGTTGATGGCCCAGTAGTTGAGGGAGAAGGCGCGGACGCGGTCCTCGGGGCGGACGATGTCGGCCATCATCGCCTGCACGGCGGGCCGGGAGGCGTTGGAGGCCATGCCGACGAGGAAGGCGACACCGGCGATCGCGGCCGGGTGCTCGACGAAGCCGAGCAGGGCGACGAAGACGGCGGTGGCGGTCTGGGCGACGAGCAGGGTCGGGCGCCGGCCGAGCCGGTCGGCCATGACGCCGCCGGCGAGGGAGGAGAGGACGCCGCCGAGACCGTGCAGGGAGGCGACGAGGCCGGCGAAGGAGGCGGAGTAGCCGCGGTCGAGCGTCAGGTACAGCGCCATGAAGGTGGCCACGAAGGCGCCGAGCCGGTTGACGAGGGTGCTCGTCCACAGCCACCAGAAGGCGGGGGGCAGGCCGGAGACCGACTCGCGGGTGGCGCGTCCGAGACGGGTGACGGGCATGGCGGGACCCCCGGTGGTGTGCGGATGCCTGGGAACGGCCGGGCGGACGACCGTGGTGACGGGTGACGATCGGCCGGGTAAGCGGCTGCAACGGCAGGCACACCTTACGAACGGGTCCGGCGGGGAGGCCACTCGATTAACAATCCCCGTCAAGCGTCCGCCTGTCGGGCACGGCCGCCCCGCGCCCAAAACCTTGGATTACGCTCATACGCATGGCCGACGCACCGTACAAGCTGATCCTCCTCCGCCACGGCGAGAGCGAGTGGAACGCGAAGAACCTGTTCACCGGCTGGGTGGACGTCAACCTCAACGAGAAGGGCGAGAAGGAGGCAGTCCGCGGTGGCGAGCTCCTGAAGGACGCCGACCTGCTGCCCGACGTGGTCCACACGTCGCTCCAGAAGCGCGCGATCCGCACGGCCCAGCTCGCGCTGGAGGCCGCGGACCGCCACTGGATCCCGGTCCACCGCAGCTGGCGCCTGAACGAGCGCCACTACGGCGCCCTCCAGGGCAAGGACAAGGCGCAGACGCTCGCCGAGTTCGGCGAGGAGCAGTTCATGCTGTGGCGCCGCTCCTACGACACCCCGCCGCCGCCGCTCGAGGACGGCACGGAGTTCTCCCAGTCGGACGACCCGCGCTACGCCTCCATCCCGCCGGAGCTGCGCCCGCGCACGGAGTGCCTGAAGGACGTCGTCGTCCGCATGCTGCCGTACTGGTACGACGGCATCGTCCCCGACCTGCTGGCCGGCCGCACGGTCCTGGTCGCGGCCCACGGCAACTCGCTGCGCGCCCTCGTCAAGCACCTCGACGGCATCTCGGACGCGGACATCGCGGGCCTGAACATCCCGACGGGCATCCCCCTCTCCTACGAACTCGACGCCGAGTTCAAGCCGGTGACCCCGGGCGGCAAGTACCTCGACCCGGAGGCGGCCGCGGCGGCGATCGAGGCGGTCAAGAACCAGGGCAAGAAGAAGTAGACAGTTTTGATCAAGCCCCCTGCCTGCGGCCTTCCCGTGGGCAGGGGGCTTGCTGCTCCCGTCGTCGACGTGCCCGGTCCGTCCCGCACTCGACGGCCCGGAGACAGCCCGCAGGCATGCTCGTCGAATCACTTATCTGCATACCCGAGTTGGAACGCCCCTTGCGCACTGTGAGCCGACGCTCACACTTGTGACCATGCGAGCGATCGGTCGCCGTGCCCCGGTCGACCCGCCTTGTGGCTCTCTGCCCGCGTGCGGCCGGGCCTCTGACCGACGCCACTGCCACGCACGCTCACGCAGCAATCAGCCGCCTGCAGTTCGAGAAGAGGTTTGCCGCGGCTGAGACGGTGGGCCTCACGGCTTCAAGCAGCCACTTCGAAACGTCACGCTCTATGTTCACCCATGCCCTTCGCACCAAACCCTGAATGTGCTTCACCGCCCTACTTGCAGGGCGTGCGCCGTCAACTGAACCCCTTTGCTAGCGCCGCAATCTTCCTAACTTCGGTGACTTCTTCCGTAGAAGATCCTCGCCTGATGAAGACACGATCCGCACAGTAAGAGAGATCGTTCTGGCCGGGAATCAGGACCCTAATGACCGAAAGTCCCTTGTATTCGATTGTATCCACACCGCTCAGGATCTGAGTAGCCAGCGGATCGCTGATTGGCTGCTGACTCAGTTTCGTCACAAAGCGCTGCACGTAAGCATCCAACGAGATCTTCAAGGCGTCTGCTTCCCTATCCACACCCACGACGTAATGGTGTCGGCCGACCGGGACAGCGGCCACAGAGTCTAGCGCTTCGACTCGCTTTACATCGGCCTCTTTGTCCGCCACTCCGATGAACAGGTACCCCTCATGCCCTCGCTGCACGTTAGCGATGCCGCAAATTGTTTCGGCTAGCCTCACAAAGAGCTCATCGTCCCTCGTCCTTCGGTGATCTAGCCTAAGAACTCCCTGCTTGAACTCATACCGACTGGTTTCGATCCTGGATCTGCGTAGCGAATTCTCGAAATCTAGCGCCAGGCCGGGGCCGTGTCCAAATACAGGCGGAACCTTGGCCACGAAATACCTCTGAATCAACCCCGTGATCATGTCGATATTAGAGGTACGATCCTCCGCCGAAGTATAATGACGTGCACTTTTGAGCCTGGGTCCCACATTCCTGAGAGCTGCCACGATGGCCGCATTATCGGCAGGCGAGTGCTGTTGACGAACAATGAGTTCGAAGAACGACATAAAAATAGCATAGAAAGGGGTGCGAATGGGGTTGCCGCTACCAGGACGAACTAGGTTTCTTAAGCCGTTCGGTCCAGCAACCTGGGAATCAATCACCTCAGTGAGGACGGAAAAAGTAGACTGGATTTCAGCTTGGAGACGTTTACCTCCATAAGCCGCCAAAGCCCTCTCCAGGCGTTTGTGCTTTTCGCTTTGCGAGTCATAGATTTCGTCGAACTCTTCCTTACTTGCAGGGAAGGGGTTTCCGGATAGAATGGAGGCGGAAATATCTGCCACCATCTGCTCATCATCCCCCTCCCGCAATTGCTTCACGTTAAGAATTCCATGCCTGATCCACACCGTATCCTCTGCCCGCACTCCGTATTGCTGGTTTTCCCGGGATGATTCGATAGAGATGCTCGGCATATCGTGCAACAAGAGCACGTCATCTGATACGTCACCCCGCAAAGAGCTCGCAACCGTTCGCACAAGCTCCGAGAAGGGGTTGAGCATTCCAGCTTGCCGCTTTTCCTGCGCGCTCAATTGGCGCCCATTAGAGTTGATCCGACTGAAGACATCGGTGATTTGCCCCTCAGTCTGAGTTGGAAAAATCGTGACAGCCAACTGGTAATCAACCAGGTTTGCGCACTTGTCGGCAGGCAGTAGGCTCTGAGTGTGAGCAGGCTTGAAAGCCCCGGCAGCAGCCGCTTGGCGCGCTCTGGCGCTCTGCCCTAGATCGAAATACATGCCATCATAATCAAACTTTTGTTCAATAAACGAAAAGATGGCATCGAGGCGCTGCATTCCGTCAATAATCTCATATTTCCCACTACCGTGAATCTCGGGCCTTTCGGCTAAAAGAATCAGAGGAATTGGATAACCGCCTAGGATGCTATCAATCAGAAGCTGTTTTTCGGCGACTGACCAGACGAGCTTTCGCTGATACCGTCGATTCACGAGGAGTGAGTCCTCTCTGAACAGTCGATACGCCTCCGTAACGCTCATACCTCGGGGGGTGATTGAAACGTGAACCTCAGAAGACAACATCCGCTCCCTCTTTTGACAGTTCTACCGTCACAGCTTGGCACGCACGAGCAGTCTGCGTCTGAGTTTTGGCCACGACTCATGGCTTCAACGGACGTCCGGCAAACGTGATCCGCCCCGGTTCTGCATCTCTGCGTGCTGCGTGCGACTGCAAGGGGACTAGCTGGCATGGGTGGCGCCACGAACACTGGCGCAGGCACCATGAGCGGTCCCGCACGTATGCCCCGACCAGGCAGGCACCTTGACTGACCGCGCTGTAGGCCAAACGCGGATAACGTTGGTCGCCCCCTCACGCCGGGCGCGCAGCCCCAGGGGCCGCTCCTAGTGCCAGACCCGTGCGATCGCTTGCGGGGAACCACAGACAGTGAGGGGGCAGGACAATCAGCCGGTCTGGTCCCGCTGACACTTCGTCGCAGGAGAGGCCCAGCAACCTTTCGCAAGCTCCGTACGCCGGAATGCCCGTCTCGGCTCCCGTAGTCCCTCCTCGGCATGCAAGCCTCATTGGCCTGAGCGGCGTTTCGGCGGCGAAGTCGGTCGACGGACCGACTGCTGCCCGGACACATGGTCAGCTAGAGGCGTGGAGTCCATCATCGCCAGCGCCGTAGCCGTCCTCGGGACCCTGCTCGGGTCCGGGATCACCCTGGCGTTCCAGCAGCGCACCACCGACCGGAGTCACCAGTTCGCCCGGCGCGAGAAGTTGCGGCAGGAGCGGCTCGATGCCTACTCCGCCTATGCCGGCACGCTGGTCAACTACCGCCGCTGTCTGATCCACCTCTGGTTCTGCGAGCACGAGCAGCCGCCGCCCGAGGAGCCGGACGCGGTGCGCATCCGTGCCTATGACCTGCGCTCCGCCGCGCAAGAGGCCCTTTTCCGGGTGCAGATGCTTACTGATGACGCCGATCTCAATCGGGCTGCGGGAGATGTGCTCGACGACGTCACGATGCTCCAGAAGGCGCAGGACAGGGTCGCACTGGACGAGTTGAGGGTCCGGACCCGGGACGACATTGCGCGGCTCGTCAGTTCGGCGAAGCAGCATCTGTGAGGGGGGCCGGGCAGCCCGTTCAGACGCGTGCCGGAGGCCTAGGCACCCGCATTGCCCCTCCACGTCAGCACCGTCAAGCACGCCCCCACCAACCCCACCCCCAACCACCCCACCCCCGGCAGGTGTTCCCCCACGATCAGTACCGCCAGTACCGCCGCCACCGCCGGTTCCAGCAGGGTCAGGGTCGTTGCCGTGCTCGGTCGGACGTGGGTGAGGCCCCAGCCGAAGAGGGCGTAACCCGTGAACATGGGGATCAGGGCCATGTACGTGCCGACCGCCGCGTTCGTCCAGGAGGCCAGCAAGGGTGCGCCCGTTGCCAGGAGGACGGGGAGCAACAGCAGGCCGCCCAGGCCGAAGACCGTGCCCATCGCCGCACGCGAGGAGATGCCGCGGGTGATCAGGCGGTGTGCTGCCCAGGAGTACAGGGCGTACGTCGTCGCCGCGACCAGGCCGAGGCACACGCCGAGGACCGTTTCCGCGGCCGAGCCCCCTCGGGCCGCGGACCCCGCCCCCATCGTCTCCGCCGCGCACAGCAGCACCGTCCCCAGCACGCCCAGCGCCGCGCCCGCCTTCCAACGCCGCGTCAGGCTCCCGCCGTCCAGCACCCGTTCGATCAGCGCCGATGCCAGCGGGGCCGTGCCCAGGGACACCACCGTGCCGACGGCCACCCCGGCCAGGCGCATCGACGTGTAGAACGCCAACGGGTACACCGCCACCGCCAGCGCGCCCAGCGCCACCGTGCCCCCACCGGCGCGCAGCGCCCGCCTCTCGCGCGCGATGTGCGCCCACGCCGTCAGCGCCTGGAGCAGACCGCCCAGGCCCATCGCCACCGCGCCGATCGCCAGCGGGCCCACCCCCGGTGCGAAGGTCGCCGCCGTGCCCGTCGTGCCCCACAGCACCGAGGCGGCCAGGACGCACAGGGTGCCCACGGTCGCCGCCGAGGGACGAGCCGTCGACGGTCGTAGGTCGGCGTCCGCCGGCCGGGTCCGTTCCGCGGCGGCCGCCACCGGCGAAGAACCCTCCTTCACGACCTGCCCACCCCCTCCAGCACGCGCGCCGCCAGCTCCCGCGCATGCCGTACGCGCGTGTCCTCGCCCTCCAGGCCCGCCCGGGCCATCGCGCCCTCCAACAGGAACGACAGGTGTTCCGCCGTCGCCCGCACCTCGTCCGGGCGGTCGGGCAGCAGGTCGCGCAGGTGCCCGGCGAGCAGGGCCTCGACCTCCTCCTTGTGGCGGCGCACGACCGCGCGCCCCTCGTCCCCGACGGGCAGTTCGGCCGCGGCGTTCAGCAGGCCGCAGCCGCGGAAGCCGCGCTCGTAGGCGAAGGCCGCGTGGTCGGCGTACGCGTCGAAGACCGCCAGGACGCCTTCGCGTGGGCCCTCCGCCCGGTCCAGGCGGGCGCGGTACAGGCCCAGCCACTCCTCGTGCCGGGCGTCGAGGTAGGCGCGGACCAGTTCGGACTTGGAGGAGAAGTTGTTGTACAGGCTCATCTTCGCCACGCCGGCGTCCGCCGTGATCGTGTCGATGCCGGTCGCCGCCACGCCGTCGGCGTAGAAGCGGCGGGCCGCGGCGGCCAGCAGGCGTTCGCGGGCGGGGCGCCGGCGCCGGCCCGCGGTCCCGACGTGCGCCGCCGATCCCTCGGTCTCCTTCATCGTTCACCCCAGCGACGTAGGTAGGTAGGTCGGTCTACCTAGCGTAAGCCATGGGTGGCCGGGCACGTCTAGTCCCACGTCCGTCCGCGCGCCGAGGGGGCCCCATGGACTGGCACACGTGGCACCGCGCCTACGACGCACCCGACTCCTACCTCAGCCGCCGCCTGGCGCTGGTGCGGGAGCGGATCGCCGAGGCCCTGGACGACGCGCCGGACGGGCCGTTACGCGTGGTCAGCGTGTGCGCGGGGCAGGGGCGGGACCTGATCGGGGTGCTGGCCGGGCACCCGCGCCGGGACGACGTACGGGCCCGGCTGGTCGAGCTGGACGAGCGCAACGTCGCCCACGCGCGCCGCGCCGCCGCCGCGGCCGGGCTCGACCGGGTCGAGGTGGTCGCCGGGGACGCCTCCGCGACCGACGCCTACGCCGGGATGGCCCCGGCCGACCTGGTGCTGCTGTGCGGGGTCCTCGGGAACCTCACCGACGCCGACGTACGGCGCACCCTCGACCACTGCACCCGGCTGTGCCGGCCGGGCGGCGTGCTGGTGTGGACACGGACGCGGCACCACGACACCGGGGTGTGCGGGTGGCTGGCGGAGCGCGGCTTCGTCCCGCTGTGGGTGTCGGGGCCGGAGGTGCCGTACGGCGTCGGCGCGCACCGGTACGCCGGTCGGGGCGGGCCGTGGCCGGCCGGGCGGCGGATGTTCACCTTCGTCGGGTACGACGCGCTGCACGGGCGTCCCGGGCCTCCGCCGCATCCCTGACCCGTCGGAGCAAGCAGCTAGGCCCGCTCGCCCTCCGGGCGGGTCAGGTGGGCGAACGCCTCCAGGTTGCGCGTGGACTCGCCGCGCGAGACCCGCCACTCGTACTCGCGCCGGATCGCCGACGCGAACCCCAGCTCCAGCAGGGTGTTGAAGGCGCCGTCGGCGGCCTCCAGGACCTGGCCGAGGAGGCGGTCGACCTCCTCCGGGGTGACCGCCGCCAGGGGCAGCTTGGCGGTGACGTAGACGTCGCCGAGGCGGTCGACGGCGTAACTCACGCCGTACAGCTTGAGGTTGCGCTCCAGGAGCCAGCGGTGGACGCCGGCCTCGTTCTCGTCGGGGTGGCGGACGACGAAGGCGTTCAGGGAGAGGGAGTGGCGGCCGACGCGCAGGGAGACCGTCGTGGCCAGCTTGCGGGTGCCGGGGAGCTGCACGACGTACGTGCCGGGCTCGGGGCTCTCCCACTCCAGTTCGGCGTCCCGGAGGGAGCCCTCGACGGTGGTCTGCGCGGCCTGTTGCTGTGCGTCACCCATGGTGCGAGCGTACGCGACGGCGGTGGGCGTGCAGGGCGGCCGTGTACACCTCGGCGGTCGCCCCCGCGGCCCGGTCCCAGCCGAAGGACTGCGCGTGCCGGGCGGCGGCCGCGCCCATCCGGGGGGTGAGCGCCGGGTCGTCGGCGAAGCGGGCCAGTACGCGCGCGTAGGCGGCCGGGTCGTGGCCCTGGACCAGGAAGCCGGTCTCGCCGTCGCGCACCGCGACCGGCAGGCCGCCGACCGCCGCGGCCAGCACGGGCGTGCCGGTGGCCTGCGCCTCTATGGCGACCAGCCCGAACGACTCGCTGTAGGAGGGCACGACCAGCACGGACGCGGCCCGGAACCAGTCGGCGAGCTGCTCCTGCCCGACGGGCGGCCGGAACCGTACGACGTCGGCGATGCCGAGCCGGGCCGCGAGCTTCTGCAGCCCCTCCGGCTTGGCGAGGCCGCTGCCGCTCGGGCCACCGACGACGGGGACGACGATGCGCGAGCGCAGCTCGGGACGCCGGTCGAGGAGGGCCGCCACCGCGCGCAGCAGCACGTCGGGCGCCTTCAGGGGCTGTATGCGTCCTGCGAAGAGCGGGACGAGGGCGTCCTGCGGCAGGTCCAGACGGGCGCGGGCGGCTGCGCGGCCGTCTGCGGTGCGGAAGCGGTCGAGGTTGACGCCGGGGTGGACGACGGCGACCTTGCCGGGGTCGGCCGCGTAGTGCCGGACGAGCTCGTCGGCCTCCTCGGTGGTGTTGGCGATGAGGCGGTCGGCGGCGTCCACGATCTGGGTCTCGCCGATGACGCGGGCGGGCGGCTCGGGGGTGTCGCCGGCCGCCAGGTTGGCGTTCTTGACCTTGGCCATGGTGTGCATGGCGTGCACCAGGGGGACGCCCCAGCGCTGGGCGGCGAGCCAGCCGACGTGGCCGGAGAGCCAGTAGTGGGAGTGGACCAGGTCGTAGTAGCCGGGGCGGTGGCCGGCCCAGGCCTGCATCACGCCGTGCGTGAAGGCGCACAGCTGGGCGGGCAGGTCCTCCTTGGCGAGGCCCTCGTAGGGGCCCGCGTCGACGTGCCGGACGAGGACGCCGGGGGCCAGCTGGACGGCGGGCGGCAGGGCCGCGGTGGTCGCGCGCGTGAAGACCTCGACCTCGATGTTGAGGGCGGCGAGGCGCTGCGCGAGCTCCACGATGTAGACGTTCATGCCGCCGGCGTCGCCGGTGCCGGGCTGGTGCAGCGGTGAGGTGTGCACGGAGAGCATGGCGACGCGGCGTGGCCTGCGGTGCGGCAGCCGGAGCCGTGAGGGCGTGGCGGGAGAGCGACGCCCGAGCCTGCTGACGTACTGGCTCACGTGGCGTTCCTCCTAGCTGCGGGCATGCCGGACGGAGGGGGTGGGGCTCCCTCCAAGCTGGTGCAACGTCGGAGGGGCGGACTCCCATTCCGGTCGGGGCGGTTTTTGCCGAGGGATTACCGGGCTTCGCTCAACCGTTCGACGCGGCGCTGCGTCACGGGTTTCGTGGGGTCATGGGGTCGTGGTCTGCGTCAGGGGATTCTCGGGCCGGTGTCCGACGCGGTGCGCGGCGAAGGGCCAGCCGCCCCGGTGCGCAGCGAAGGGTGTGTCGCCGCGGTGTGCGGCGAAGGGTTCTCCGCCGCACACCGTCGATCGACCGCCACCCCACGTGGTACGTCCCGGGTGCCCCGCTTCCCGCGCCGCATACCCTCGTACGCATGACCTCCCGCACCACCCCCCGTTCCCCGGGCACGGCCGCGCGCCGCCCCGTGGGCACGGTCACGCGCGGGACGACGAACCCCAACCGGCTGCGGCGCATGGACCGCTGGATCGCGGCCGCGCACGGCGCCGAGCTGCGCCGGGCCGCCGACCCGGTGGCGGTCGACCTCGGCTACGGCGCCGCCCCCTGGACGGCGGTCGAGCTGCTGGCGCGCCTGCGGTCCGTCGCGCCGCACGCGCGCGTGGTCGGCGTCGAGATCGACCCCGCGCGCGTGGCGGCCGCCCGGCCCTACGAACGGGACGGGCTGGTCTTCCGGCACGGCGGCTTCGAGGTCCCGCTGGCCGGGCACCCGTCGCTGATCCGGGCGGCGAACGTGCTGCGGCAGTACGACGAGGACGAGGTCGCCGGGGTCTGGGAGCGGCTGTGCGCGCGGCTCGCTCCGGCCGACCCGGCGTCCGGGTCGCGGGGCGGGCTGCTGGTCGAGGGGACCTGCGACGAGATCGGCCGGCGGCACGTGTGGGTGGCGCTCGGTCCCGAGGGGCCGCGGACGGTCACCTTCGCGACCCGGCTGGGCTCGCTGGACCGGCCCTCGGACCTCGCGGAACGACTGCCGAAGGCGCTGATCCACCGCAACGTGCCCGGCGAGCCGGTGCACGCCTTCCTGCGCGACTTCGACCGCGCCTGGGCCGCCGCGGCGCCCTACGCCTCGTACGGCGCGCGGCAGCGGTGGATGCGGGCGGTACGGGACCTGACGGCCGACTGGCCGGTGGTGGACGGGCCGGTGCGCTGGCGGCAGGGTGAAGTGACGGTGGCTTGGGGGGCGTTGGCGCCGCGGGGGTGACGGCGCTTCAGCCGACCACCCCAGCCCCACCCCTGACCCTGCCCCTGACCTCCGGGTTCCCCTTACGTTCCCCCCAGTTGTCCCCGGATCGCACCCACCCCGGAACGATCTCCGTGAGGCGTTCGTCACACAGGCGGGGACCGCGTCATGACCTGGCCGTCGTGGCGGGAAGTGACCGGACGTACTGCCTCTGTCGTTTTCGGCCGCGGCATGGCACGATCCCCCAGGCGTCCGTAAGTTACTGACGGTAAATCAGTTTGGGGGTAGCGACATGGCGAGCGGCACGACACGCGGCGGCCTGATCGCGGCGGCCGTGACCGTGGTCTGCGCGGTCACCGTCCTGGCGGCACCCGGCACGGCATGGGCCGGCCCGAACCCCGCACCGTCGGCCTCCGCCACACCGGCACCGGGCACGACACCCACGGCACCCACGGCACCCGCACCCAGCAAGGACCTCCAGGCCGTGCGGGCGCAGCTGGACACGCTGTACCACGACGCGGCGGTCGCCACCGACGCCTACAACGCGGCCGAGGAGGCCGCGAAGAAGCAGTCCGCGGCGCTCGTCGAACTGGCCCGGAAGATCGTCAAGGGCCGGGAGCGGCTGGCCGAGTTGAAGACCCGGGCCGGTGCCGCGGCGGCCGCCCAGTACCGCACCGGCGGGCTGCCCGACGAGGCCCACCTGCTGCTGAGCGACGACCCGCAGGAGTTCCTGGACGGCACCGGCCGCGTGCTCCAGGGCCAGAAGGCGACCAAGGGCCTGCTCGCGGAACTGACGCAGACCCAGCAGGACTTGGAGCAGTACGCGAAGGACGCCTCCGCGCAGTGGCAGAAGCTGGAGGCCAACCGCAAGGCCAAGGCGAAGGCCCAGAAGCGCATCGAGCAGCAGATCGCGGCGGCCGAGGAGCTCGAGTCGCAGCTGGAGAAGCAGGAGAAGGAGCGCCTGGCCCAGCTGGAGCAAGAGGCCGCGCGGCAAGCGCAGACCGCGTGGCTGGACACCGGTGTCCTCAAGGGCGCGCAGGGCAGGGCGACCACACAGGGCGCGAAGGCGGTCCGGTTCGCCACCGCGCAGATGGGCAAGCCGTACGAGTGGGGCGCCGAGGGCCCGAAGACCTTCGACTGCTCGGGGCTGACCTCGCAGGCGTGGGCGCACGCCGGGGTCCCCGTCCCGCGCACCTCGCAGGAGCAGTGGAAGCAGCTGCCGCACGTCGCCGTGGAGGACATGCGCCCCGGTGACCTGATCATCTACTTCAAGGACGCCAGCCACGTGGCGCTGTACGTCGGCGACGGCACGATCGTCCACGCCCCGCGGCCGGGGCGGACGGTGACGCTGGCGGGCGCGGGCTCGATGCCGATCCTGGGGGTCGTCCGGCCGGGGGCGTGAGCCGGGGCACGTGATGTCGAACACGCGCGGCCCGGAGGCGACATGAGTCCGACATGACGGACCCGTGACCCGAGCCACGTGACCCACGGCACGGCCAACGGCCCACAAACCCGGCGAAGACGTGACGTTCGTCATCCCCGCCGGTCGTGGGGGCCGCCCAACTGCGCTGGCGGGACCGGCACATGACGGCGGTCCGCGGACGACCCGCGTGCCGTGGACCATTCCCCCGCGGCGCCGGTTGCGGCTATGGTCCCCGTCGGTGGGTCGAGGTCCCTCGTCCCCGCCGTGCCCTCGGGGGGAGGGAAGGAACCCAAGACGATGCCCGTACCCGTACCGCGGCAGAGAGCGATCCCGGCCGTGGAGAGCGGTCAGGCGCGGACCGCGTCGCCGCAGGGCGGCGGCGCTCCCCTCGAGGAAGAGGCGAACAACCGAGCCGCACGCACCGACGGCCGCAAGGAAGCGACGGTCGAGACCGCCGCCACCGCCACCACCAGTACCCCGGCCAACCTGGGCCTGCTGCTGATCCAGGACGACCCGGCGGCCGCCCCGGTCGTGCCCGGCCTGCTCGACCAGGCCGGCAAGCCCATCCGGGTGCGCACCGCCCGCAACCTCACCGAGGCCGAGCGGCTGCTCACCGACGACGTCCACTGCATCCTGCTGGACCTCGCGCTGCCCGTGACCGGCCGCGCCCAGGAGGACGACGACGAGCTCGCCGTGCTCAAGCAGGTGCTGCGGCTCGCGCCCCGGCACGCCGTGCTGGCGCTGACCGCGTCCGGCGACGCCGAGCGCGGCGCCGAGGCCGTGCGCGTGGGCGCCCAGGACTACCTGTTCCACGAGGAGCTGGACGGACGGCTGCTGAGCCGGGCGATCCGCTACGCCGTGGAGCGCAAGCGGTCCGACAGCGCGGAGCGCCGGCTCGCCGAGGGCAGGCTGCGCGCGCAGGAGAACGCCCGGCTGGAGCGGGGCCTGCTGCCCACGCCCCTGCTGGAGGGCTCCTCGCTGCGCTTCGCCGCCCGCTACCGCCCCGGCCGCTCGCGCGCGCTGCTCGGCGGGGACTTCTACGACACCGTGCGCACGCCCGACGGCACCGTGCACGCCATGATCGGCGACGTCTGCGGGCACGGGCCCGACGAGGCGGCGCTCGGCGTGGAGCTGCGCATCGCCTGGCGGGCGCTCACGCTGGCGGGGCTGTGCGGGGACGAGCTGCTCGGCACGCTGCAGCAGGTGCTGGAGCACGAGCGGGACGACGACGAGATCTTCGCGACGCTGTGCACGGTGGACATCGCGCCGGACGGCCGCCGGGCCGGCCTGTGCCTGGCCGGCCACCCGGCCCCGCTGATCGCGCGGCCCGACGGACCGGCCCGCCTGCTGCCGTACGACAACAACGGCCCGGCGCTGGGCCTGCTGCCCGGCGCCCGCTGGCCGCGCACGCAGGTACAGCTGGGTGCCGAGTGGAGCCTGCTGCTCTACACCGACGGCCTGATCGAGGGCCGGGTCGGCACGGGGAGCCGGGAGCGGCTCGGGCAGGACGGCATGGTGGAGATGATCCGCCGGCTGCTCGGCGAGGGCCTGCGCGGCGAGGAGCTGCTGCGCTCCTCGGTGAACGAGGTGCGCGAGCTCAACGGCGGCGAGCTGACGGACGACGTGGCGCTGATGCTGCTGGAGCGGACGCGGGACTGACGGAACCCCTCGTCGGGCGGCTTCCCACCGTCAGCGGCACGCGCTGTACGGCCCCGACGTGAGCGTCGGCTGTCCGAAGCCGCCGCGGCCGTACGGGGTTTCGTGGACGCGGGCTGTCAGCGGCCGCCGTTGTACGGGCCGTACGGGCCGTCGCTGCTGGAGCCGCGGCCCCGGCCGCTGCGGCCGCCGCCCGGGAGGGAGCGCAGCGCGGGGCGCACGTCGACCATGTACACGATCGTCGCGATCAGGCCGATGATCGGCAGGAACGACAGGATGTTGAAGATCAGGTTCACCACGAAGGCGAGCGCGAGGACGATCAGCCAGAAGGGCTTGGTCTGCTTGTCGGCCGCGCGGTAGGCGTCCTCGCGGCGCGTGGCGGCGTCGATCAGAGCGAAGCCGCTGAAAAGGATCAGCGCCATGCTCAGCAGCCACATGAAGCCTGCGAACCCCTGCATCAGCACTACGTCCACCACCCGACTCGGCGCGTCTCTACGCGGTCACCGTACCCGCAAACCGTGTCACCGCCACCCGCGTTCGGGACGGTGTACCAGGAGAACGGGCCGGACGCTCCGGGAGTGCCCGGAGTGCCGGCCCGATCCGTGTGCCGCCCGCGTCGGGGTCACTTGGCGGGCGGGGGCGTCTTCTTGGCGGTGGTCGTCGTCCGGCGGGGCGCCGGGGTCTTCTTCGCGGCCGGGGTCTTCTTGGCCGAGGCGGACGCGGCGGTGGCCGTGCCGACCGTGCCGCTGTCCTCCTGGACCGTGACGGGCTGCGGCTTGGGCGCGGGGTCCGACTCGACGGCGACGGCGAAGTTCTCCACGCCGTCGGCGACGCTCTCGATGCCCTCGGCGACGGTCTCGATGCCCTCTGCGGCGCCGCCGCGCCACTGCCGGACGGCCTGCTCGCCGTGCTCGGCGACCTTCTCGTAGGCCTCGCGGGCCTTGACGGCGTACTCGGCGGCGACGCCGACGCTGCGCAGGGCGAGGTCCTGGGCGTTCTCGCCCAGCTTCTTCAGGTCGCCGTCGAGGGAGGAGAAGAAGTCGGTGACCCGGCTCTGCAGGGTCTCCTGGGCCTCCTTGGCGCGGGCGGCGGCCTTCTCCTGGACGTCCTTGGGGTCGGTGTTGCGCACGGCCTCGAAGCGGGCCGGGGCCTCGACGCGCAGCTGCTCCACCAGGCCGGGCACCTTCTTGGCCTGCTGCAGCGCCAGGTCGGCGGTGCCGGCGGCGAAGTAGAGCGGCGTGGGGTCGCTGAGGGTCTTGCGCAGGTCGTCGGTGATGGCCATGGTGAGGGTCCTCCCTTGCGCGCGTGGTGCGCGGTCGTCGTGTTCGGCTGGGGGTGGTGTCGCTCCGCGGTCGGACGGTCGGTCCCCTGGTCCGGTCAACCGGCCGTCTGCCGCGGATCGGCGTCGTCGTCGTACCCACCGAGCGGGCCGTGGTCGTCGTGTCCGGCCTCTTCGCCGACGGTACGACCGCGGTGGGCGGCGGTGCCGTCGACGCGCCCGGGGGGCGCGGCGTCGGCGGGGCGCTCGCCGCGGGTGTCGATGTCGAAGCCGTTCTCCTTGCGGAACGACTCGTAGATCTGGAGCAGCGCCCGCTTCTGCTGCTCGGTGAGCGTCGGGTCGGCGAGGATGGCGGCGCGCGTCTCGACCTCGTCGCGGTCGCGCTCGGCGTCGAGGATCCCGGCCCGCACGTACAGCGTCTCGGCGGAGATCCGCAGCGCCTTGGCGACCTGCTGCAGCACCTCCGCGCTCGGCTTGCGCAGCCCGCGCTCGATCTGGCTCAGGTACGGGTTCGACACCCCGGCAGCGTCGGCGAGCTGCCTGAGCGACAGCTGGGCGTTGCGCCGCTGCTCGCGCAGGTACTCACCGAGATTGCCGACGTTGAGCGATGCCATGCCCCCAGCGTGCCCCACCCCTGCTAACAATTGCAAGCAATCGCTAGCAAGAGTGTGTCACGCCACCCGGAAGGAGGGTGACTCCTCCTCCCTGCCGCAGCATCGGTCGTCAGTCGAGACCCTCGATGATCCGGAAGTCGCGCTCGACACCGTCGGCGAGTACGGCCAGTGCCTCCTGGTACGCGGCACTCGCGCGTGCGGCGACCGCCTGGTCGAAGCTGTCGAACTCGATCAGGACGGTGCGCTCGGCGATTCCGGCGTCGTGGGCGACGACCCGGCTGCCGCGGGAGAGCAGCCGTCCGCCCGCGGCCCTGACGGCCGGACGGGCGAGCTCGTCGTAGGCGGCGACCCTCTCGGGGTCCGCGACGGTGCGGTAGACACTGACCCAGTAGCCCTTGGCCACGGTTCCTCCTCTGTCAGAAACGGGTTGGCCCGAGACCTCGTACGACCGTGCGCGCGATCGCCGCTCGCCCGCCGACGCGGATCCGCAGTCCCGTGCGGTCGTGGCGGGTGGTCGCCGTGACGGTGGACGGGCTGCCGAGGTGATCTCCCATGTCGACGGCGAGGCGGTGCGTGCCGGACCCGGCGGCGTGCGCCGCCAGGCAGGCCGTGCTGTTGGCGTTGGCGATGTCCTCGGGGACGCCGATCGACGGCGCGAACATCCGGGCCGCCGCTCGGCCGTGCCGGTCCGGGGGCGAGTAGGCGTAGCAGCCGAGCAGGCCGTGACGGTCACAGGCCGCGCGCAACCGGGCCAGGTCCGGCGTGAGTTCGGCCAGTACGGCGCGCGACCGGAGGGGCAGCAGGAGCCTCGGCCGCCCGTTCGACGCCACACAGGCCTTGTCGGCGACCGCGCCCGCCGTCAGTCCGAGGCCGGCTGCAACGGCCCTCAACTCGGGCCCAGCCGCGCTCCGCAGGCTCACCGGGCCCGGGTCGAACGACGCCGTCAGGCCGTCACCGTCGCGGCTCGCCCGACCGGTGAAGGTGCGGTGGGCCGTACGCAGGACGGCGCGGTGGTCGCGGTCACCGCCGTCCCGTTCGGCGAGCACGGCGAGGGCGGCGACGGTGCCGTGGCCGCAGGCGGGCAGTTCGGCCCGGGCGGTGAAGAACCGCAATGTGTAGGCGGGATGGCCGCGCTCGGTCCCGGCCGAGCGGAGGAAGACGGCGTGCGACGTACCCCACTCCGCCGGTATGCGGCGTCGTTCCTCGTCGGTGAACGGCGCATCGTCCAGGACGGCGGTCGGGCTGCCGCCCGCGCCGTCCCGCTGACACGCGTCCACGACCACCACTTCGGGCATGACGCCGACCTCCTTCGCTTCGATTACCGAAGCGGTCGTCGATGCTAGCGTGTCGGAATCCGAAGCGGCAACTCTGGAGAGCGGGACGTCTCGACATGGCAACACCCCGACCTGGCAGCCCCGTTCGCGGCTCCACCACCGGCCGGCCACTCATGGCCGCACTCGATCTGTTCGGGCGGCGCTGGAGCCTGCGCATCCTGTGGGAGCTGCGCGCGGGACCGCTGGGCTTCCGCCCCCTGCAGAAGCGGTGCGACGACATGTCCTCCAGCGTGATGCGGCAACGCCTGACCGAACTGCTGGACGCCCGGGTGATCCACCAACTGCCCGACAGCCGCTACGAGCTCACCCCGTTGGGGCAGGAGGCGCGCCACGCCCTGAACCCCCTCGCCCGCTGGGCGGAGCACTGGGCGGCCACGATCGACCCGCACCTGGCGGACCGCACCGACGACCGGTCCGCCGGGGGTGCCCCGCATGCGGACACCGTGGGCGAGGGGTCGCCGGAAGGGAAACCATGAGGCATGCGCGCCGATGACTCACGCCCCGCCGCCCCGGACGACTGGCACCTCGTGGACGACGTCGGGGAGTTCCTCCGGCGGGCCGGCGGGTTCCTGCGGGGGCGGCCCTGGATGCACGTCATGCAGTCGACGTGGGCCGAGCGGGTGCGGGTGCGCGGGGCGGGGGCGTTCGGGCCCGGGGCTCCCGCCTTCGGCCTGCTGGTGCAGGGCGGTGAGGTGCGCGGGACCTGCTACCTGCTCCCGCCCGGCACGCTGGGCCTCTCCCCGCTCGCGCCCCCGCAGGCCGACGCCCTCGCCGCCCGGCTGGCCGCCCTCGGGCACGCGCCGCGCTCCGTCAGCGCGGACCAGGACACGGCCACCGCGTTCGCCGGGGCCTGGCAGCGGCACACGGGGGCGACGGCGCGACCGCGGGACGTACGGGTCCGTCTCTACCGCCTCGGCACGCTGACCCCACCGGAGCCGATGCCGGCGGGCCGCAGCCGCGTGCTCGGCGAGCAGGACCTGGAGGAAGTCATCCACTGGTGCGGCGCGTTCGCCCGGGCGCTCGGCGAGGCCGCCCCGGCCGACGCCGCGTCCTGGCCCCGCACCCGCTTCGCCGACAAGCGCTACACCCTGTGGGAGACCCCGGACGGCACCCCCGTCTCCGTCGCCGGCATGAACCCCCTGATCGGCGGCCAGATCCAGGTGGACATCGTCTACACCCCGCCCGAGCTGCGCGGACACGGCTACGCGGCCGCCGTGACGACCGAGGTGACCCGGGCCGCCCTCACCCAGGGCGTCCGGGACGTCGTCCTCTTCGCCGACCGCTCCAACCCCACGAGCAACGCCCTGTACCAGCGCCTGGGGTACCGCGCGGCGGCGGACTGGGGGGCGTACGACTTCACGTACACGGGGCGGGCGTAGCGGACACCGTCGTAGTCGCCCTGGCTGGGGCTGCAGCCGGGCCGTGGCGGTGGCCGTCGGCGGGTTCATCGGCCTCGGCGCAGGCCGGCTCGCGCGAGTCGCTCCCGCAGGCCCGCCAGGTCGGCCTTCGTCAGGCCGACGCCGGGGTCGACCCGGTGGAGGAGGGCGGGCGCCGGGTGCCGGGCGGCCACCCACGCGCGGTCGGCGTCGGTGATCTCGTCGTCCAGCCAGACGAAGGGGCGGGCCGCCGCCCGGGCGAGGAGCGCCTCGGTCTTCCAGTGGACCCCGCCCGGCCGGGGCGTCTCGTCCGTCTCCTCGGGCCAGTCCACCACCGGCAGGGGCGGCAGGCCGAGCCACGGTGCCACCACGCTGTTCGCGTCCTCGCCCCAAGTGGTGGCCCACGTCAACGTGCAGCCGAGCGACAGCAGGCAGGGCCCGAGGGCCGGATCGAGCCGGGCGAGCAGCGGGTGGGCGGGAGGCGTGGGGCCGGTGTACGTGGCGCACGGCGTCCGTCCGCCGAACGGGATCAGCGTGCCGTCGATGTCCAGGAAGAGCAGCATCCGATCCAGGATCAGTCCCGGAAGCCCTCCTTGGCCAGGAGTTCGTCGATGCGGGTGCGGTGGGCCGACCGTCGGCGGGCGCCTCTCAAGTCGGCGACGCCTCCGCCTCCTCCCACGGCAGCTCCCTCGTGTGCACCACGTCCAGCCGTGACACCGCGCGCGTGAGGACCACGTACAGCCGGTGCAGGCCCCGGGGGCGGGTCTCCGCGATCGCCGCCGGTTCCACGGCGACGACGTGGTCGTACTCCAGGCCCTTCACCAGGCTCGCCGGGACCACCGTCACCCGGGCCGTCGTGGCCTCCGGGCCCGTCGTCGCGATGCCGGCCGCCGTGAGGGCGCGGCGGACCTCGTCCGTGTGGGCGTCCGCCGACACCACACCGACCGAGCCCTCGCGGTCGAGGGCGTCGCGCACGGCGTCGGTGACCGCGGTGAGCAGGTCGCCGTCCGCGCGACGCAGGCGCAGTTCGCCGTCCGTGCGCAGCGACCGCGCGGGCGGTACGTCCACGTCCAGCTGCGGGAGCAGCCGGTTGGCGAGGTCGGCCACCGCGCCCGGCACGCGGAAGCCCGTGGTGAGGGGGACGACCGGCGCCCCGGGCCGCCCGAGGTGGGCCATCTGCACCGGCCAGGACCGCGCGGCCCACGGGGTCGTGCCCTGGGCCAGGTCACCGAGGACCGTGAGGGAGCCGAAGCGGACGCGGCGGGCGATGGCCCGGCACTCCATCGGGGAGAGGTCCTGCGCCTCGTCGACCACGACGTGGCCGTACCCCTCGGGGTGGTCGATCAGGCCGGCGACCTCGTCGAGCAGCACCTGGTCGGCGGCCGACCAGCGCGCGGACTTCCAGGAGCGCGGGGGACGCGGCGGGCGCAGCGCCCGTTGCTCGGCCGGGTCGAGCAGGCCGTCGGCCGCCCGGGCCAACGCCTCGGCGTCGGCGAGGAGTTCGGCGACGACCTCCTCGGGCCGCACCTTCGGCCAGACGGCCTCCACGCAGGCGCTCACCACCCGTGCCCGCTCGACGCGCCGCACCCAGGAGGCGGGGCGCGGGCCGGCCCGGCGCTCGGCCTGGTCCTGGATCCGCCGCACGATCCGGGCCCGCACCCGCTCCCGCCCGATCGCGTACGGCGGCTCCTCGGCGCGCACCCCCGCGACGACCGCGGCGAGCTCATCGCGCGTGACGCGCCACCGGCAGGAGTCCTCGGCGATGACGACGCCGGTCGCGCGGTCGGCGCTCACGCGCGCGTAGAGCGCCCGGCGCAGCACCTCCGCCATCCGGGCGTCGTGCTTGACGCCCGCGGCGAGGTCGCTGTCGGTGCCGGTCACCGGGTGGCGGGCGATCTCGTCGTGCAGGGTCGACTGCCGTACGCCCGTCTCGCCGAGGGAGGGCAGCACCTCGGCGATGTACGAGAGGAAGGCCCGGTGCGGGCCGAGGACGAGCAGGCCGCCGCGGTGGATGCGCTGGGGGTGGGTGTAGAGGAGGTAGGCGGCGCGGTGCAGGCCGACGGCGGTCTTGCCGGTGCCGGGGGCGCCCTGGACGCACACGGTGTCACCGAGGCCGCCGCGCACGAGGTCGTCCTGCTCGGGCTGGATGGTCGCGGCGATGTCCCGCATCGGGCCGACGCGGGGGCGCTCGATCTCCTGGGCGAGCAGGGCGCTCGGGGCGGAGGCCGGCCCAGGGGGCGCCCCCTCCCCCGCGCGGGCGCCCAGGTGCTCGTCCTCGAACCCGGTGAGGTCGGCGGAGTCACCCCGGCTGCCCGGCGCCCAGCCGAAGCGGCGGCGGACGACCACGCCCTGGGGGTCGCCGGCGCTCGCCTGGTAGAAGGCGCGGGAGACGGGAGCGCGCCAGTCGACCACGAGCGGCGGGGCGGCCGGGTGCTCCCCGATGCGCAGGCGGCCGATGTGCAGCCCGCCGAGACCGGCTCCCGGGCCGTCGTCGCCGAAGTCGAGCCGGCCGAAGAACAGCGGGCCCTCGGGCAGTTCGCGCAGCGCCTTGGCGTGACTGCGCAGCCGGTACCCGAGGACCTCGGCGTCGGCCCCGGAGGCGGAGACGTCCTCACCGATGACGACCTGTTCCTCGGCGCCGTCGACCATGGCGGCGAGGGCGGTGCGGCAGCGGTCGTGGTGGGCGCGCTCGCGGTGGAGTTCGGGGCGGAGGCCGGGGTACGGGTGGTCGGGGTGCGGGTGATCGGGGTGCGGGTGATCGGGGTGCGGGTGGTCGGGGTGCGGGGCGTGATCGACGTGCCGGGTGGCCTCAGGAGGGGTGTCGTGGGCGGCGGCGGGAGCGGCGGAGTCGGTCATGCGTCGAGGGTACGGCATCGTCGTTACCGAGTAACATTTTTTACCGAGCCTCGCTGCTCGGGCCCCTGCGGTGCTGCGCCCTCACGCGCCGGCGAACCGCCGCAGCCCCTCCTCCAGCAGCCCGAAGGCCCGCTCCGCCGCCGCCACCGCCTCCGGCCGTACGGCGTCCACCGGCTCGCCCGCCGCGACGCGCCGGAAGTTCTCCTCCGCGAGGATCCGCTGCGCCGCGACGACCTGCCCGGCGGCGAGCCGGGACTCCAGGTCGCCGCCGAGGGCCTCGGCCAGGGCGGCCTCCGAGCGTTCGAGGTGGCGGTACATGCGGGCGACCAGGGACGGGGTGCCGTAGACGAGGGAGTGGAAGGCCACGACCTGCGGGTGGTCGTTGAGGCCGGTGACGGGGTCGCCGGCGGCGAGCCGTTCGAGGAAGTGGCGGCGCAGGGCGTGCAGGGGCGGCACGTCCGGCGCGGCCTCGACGACCCGCGCCGCCTCCCGCTCGTGATCGGCGATCCGGTGCAGGACGAGGTCCTCCTTGGCCGGGAAGTACCGGAACAGCGTCGGCTTGGAGATCTCCGCCGCGGCGGCCACCTCGGCGACGGACACGGCGTCGAAACCGCGCTCCAGGAAGAGCCGGATGGCCGTCTCCGACACGGACTCGTACATCCGCTGCTTCTTGCGCTCCCGCAGGCCCGGGGGGCGCGTTCCGTGATCGGTCACGGGGGTGAGCCTACGCAGCGGGACGTGCCGGAGCGCTCCTAGGTGAGGGCACGCAGAAGGTAGGGGTTGGCCGGGGCCGGCAGGGGTCGGCCGAGCGCGGCGGTGGCGGCGGTTAGCGTCCCGGCGTAGGAGTCGACGGCCCGGCGCACGTTGGGCGCGTCCAGGCCCGCGCCGGTGACCAGGCGGTCGAGGTCGAGGTACGCGGAGCGGATCAGCTCCAGCCAGCGGTAGACCCTCCAGTCCTCCCGCCAGTTCACCGTGTGCTGCGGCGGCATCCGTGCCTCCCAGCGGCGGAAGAGGCGCTCCCTGATCTCCGGCCGGGTGGGGGTCAGGTGCAGGTGCCGGACCAGGTCGTAGAGCGGGTCACCCACCACCGCCATCTCCCAGTCGATCAGGGTGACGCCCAGCCGGTCGGGGCGGCACACCAGGTTCCACGGGTTGAGGTCGCCGTGCAGGAGGGTGGGGGTGCGCTCGGTGACCCGGTGCCGGAGCAGGACCTGCCGCAGCACCCTGGGGCCGGGCAGGCCGAGGCCTCGGGCCAGTTGCCCGGTCTGCGGTGACAGGTGCCGGACCAGCAGCACGAGTTGCTCGGTCAGCCAGGTGTGGAAGCGGCCCTCGCCGGCCGTCGGGTCGAGGTGGCGGTAGTCGACCTCCGTCAGGGCGCACAACTGGTCGACCAGCCCGTCCGCCTCCCGGGGGCGCAGGCCCCTGACGGGGTGCACGGGCGGCTGGTCGGGGTGCGTGCCGACGTAGGTGTGCACGGCGAAGTGGTCGTCGCCGTGGCTCGTGCCGAGGGCCAGGGCACGCGGGGCCGACACCGGGATCTTGGATGCCTCGATGGCCCGGAGCACCGCGTGCTCGCTCAGGTAACTGCGCTCCCGGCGGGGTGCCCCGGGCAGCCGGCGGCGTACCACCACCGGGGGACGGCCGTTCGACGGCTGGACCACCACGTTGCGGTGGGCGGAGCCCTCGAACACCCGGTGCGCCGGGGCCACCGCCTCGGCCGCCAGGACCTCCTCGACGTGCTCGCGACGGAACCCGGGCGTCCCGGGCAGGCGCTCGTCGGGGCGCCACGCCGGGACCCGGTCGCGTCCGGCACCGACGATCCCGGCGGGGTCGTGACCGCGCGCCGCCAGCCACCGCAGCAGCGCCTGCTCGATCTCCCCGGCCGGGGGAAGGACGCGCAGGCGCAGGGGACGCTGCGCGGTGAGCAGGGCCCGGCGCACCTCCACCGTGGCCTCGTCGAGGCGCCGGCGCGTGGGGGAGGTCTCCAGGGAGCGGGCGGTGCGCATGATGTCCGGGTAGACGGACTGCGCGTGTTCGAAGGCGAGGTAGTGGCGCAGGTCCCGGTCCAGGCCGTCGACGGCCGCCGGACGCACCTCGCCCATGGCCCGTGCCCATGCCTCGATCACCTCGGGGCGCTGGTGGTCGGGGTAGCGCATGCGGACCAAGTGGGTGGCGAGGTCGTGCAGCGGATCGCCGTAGGTGGCCAGTTCCCAGTCGAGGCAGACGAGGGGCGGGTCGCCGGCGTAGGAGACGATCAGGTTGTCGCGGTGGAGATCGCCGTGCAGCAGGCCGTACGGCCGCCGGGTCAGGGCGGGGAGGTTCTCGGCGAACGACAGCAGGGCGCCCGCGGGGATGCCGAGGTCGGCGAACAGCCCGCCGAAGTCGGCCTCGTTGGCCCGGCGGACCTGCCGGTCCGCCAGTCCGGCCAGGGTCCTCAGGAAGCCCCTGCTGTCGGTGTGGTCGGCGGGCCAGTCGTCGGGCAGGGGCGGCAGGGTCTCCGGCGGCACCAGGGCCGTCCCGGCCAGCAGTCCGGCGAGTTCCTGCACCAGCAGGGAGTCGACGGGCTTGTCGCCGGGGCAGAGCGCGGACAGCGGCGCGCCCTCCACGTAGCTGTGGACGGCGAAGCCGGGCTGTTCGGCGAGGCATTCGGGGGTGTGCGGCAGGGCCGCGTGCACGGCGCGCAGGACGGCGGCCTCGTCGTGCCACGTCCTGATGACCACGGAGGGCGCGTCGCTGCGGGGGACGCGCACCGTCACGGGCGTGCCGGGCGGGCGGCGCAGCAGCGGGGCCACCGCCGGGGTGACCGGGAGGACGTAGTTGCGGTTGTGGTGGCCGCTGGCCGCCCGTCCCGTCGACGCGGCGGTGTCGGCGAACCCGCACAGGAGCACGGACGCCGTCCCGTCGTCGGCGGGTCGCTCCCCGAGGAGAGAGAGGGGAACTGAGGGGTCGACCACGGGGCCGCTCCGGTACTCGCGCTGGGATCGGATGGTGAGGCACACGTTAGATGCCGTGCAAGGGGCCGCACGACCAGAGCGCCGATCGGGTGGGCACAACGGGTGGTCGGCCACTCGTCCGCGCCGGTCGTTCGACAGTGGCGTGTTCGCCATCCATACGTACGGGCGGGTGAGGTTGCTCGCGCGGTTCGCGATGCTAGCGCAGCCGGGTTGCGGTCAGGTGGCGAGTCCGTTCCAGACCGAGTCGAACCACGCCTGCATGGATTCGACGAAAACGGTGCCGGACGAGTCCGGTTCGTCGTCCTTCACGTGGTGCGTGAGGGTGGCGCCGAGCCCCAGCACGTCGAGGGCGGTCACCTCCTCCTCCTGCACCCTGATCCGGCGCTCCACCACCTCGTAGGGGCCGAACAGCGCCTCGGTCCCGTTGAGCAGGTAGAGCTTGAAGGTGGGAGTCAGCCGGACCCGCCGGAAGGTGACCGCGACCGACGGCACGAGCCCCTCGGTCCTGAGGTCGTCGAGCGCCTGGAGCAGCGACTCGGTGTGCCGGCGGGTGATGGCCCGCATGCGGTGGAGCAACCGGGTGTCACGGGGGTCGCCCTTGACCGCCGGGTACGGCAACGGCTCGGTGTCGTCGGGCAGGAGCATGCGCAGGGCGATACCGGCGGGGGCGATCTCGCCGGCCCGGATGCGCTCCACCTGGAGCCGGATGTGGGCGTCCAGCGATTCCGAGGTCAGGGTGTACACGTCGAGCGTCACGTGGGGCTGTTCGAAGACCGCGCCCAGCAGGGGCCCCAGGGTGGTGCCCTGCCGGGCGCCGGTCCTGGGCGAGTGGATCCGCTGGGTCTTGACCACCCGTGAACCGCTGCCCTGCCGGCTCTCGATCCAGCCCTCGCTGACGAGTTCGCGCATGACCCGCTGGACGGTGTCGCGTGACACGTCGAACTCAGCGGCGAGTTCACGCTGGGGCGGCAGGTAGGAGCGCAAGGGGTAGCGGCCTTCGGCGATCCGGGTCAGGAGCGTGCTGAAGACCCGCTGGAACTCCTTGCCGCCCCCCTCACCGCTGCGTTGCGCGTCCATGGCACGACCGTACCGCTGTCCGTCCGGCGACCGCACCACTTCCAGTCCAATCGTCACACCCGAACGCCCGTCTGCTCCTGCCGGTTAAAGGATCAGAAGGACCGGGGACATACTCGGTACGACAACCAGTCCAATTGGACCGGGAGTTGATCGGTTCGCGAAGGTCGTCAGGACAGGGGGACGGGGATGCTTCTGCTCACGGCACTGTGCGGGCTGGCCGAGTGGTCCGCGGCGTCGCTGGTGCAGTCCAGGCTCGGCGTGGTGGGGATGGTGCTGCTGTTCGGACTCGGGGTGGGGATCAGGGCCCGGCACGAAGGGCTGGCCGTGGGTGCGGCCGTCGTCCTGGTGGTGCTCCTGAGTCAGGCGTGAACCTGCCAGAGCACCTCGTGGATCAGGCGCAGGGAGTCCACGACCGCGGTGGCACCCGCCTCCCTGAGCACCTTCTCCTTGCGCTCGTTGCGCGCGTAGCCGAGGAAGGGGACCCCGGCGGCCCGGGCGGCCTGGAAGTCGGACGCGGTGTCGCCGATCATCAGCGCGTCGCCGGGGGCCGAACCCGTAGCGCTGAGGGCGCGGTTGAGGCAGTACGGGTCCGGCTTGAGGAGCTGGAGGTCGTTCGTGCGGCCGTAGATGTGGGGCGCGAAGCAGGACAGCAGGCCCCGCTCGGTCAGGTAGGAACGCACCACCCGGGGCGCGTTGTTGGTGGTGATCACCATCCGGGAGCCCACCGCCACCCAGGTGCGGATGACCGGGTCGGCGTACGGCGTGGGCATCGCGGACTCGGCCGCCTTGAGCTCCTCCGCGGTCAGGTGGTCCTCCAACCGGGCGACGAGGTCGCTGCCGGGCCGGTGGCGGTCCACCGCGCGCAGCAGGACGTGCGGGTCGGTGGACCGCCGCTCGTCCGGGGTGAGCAGCTCGCCCAGCCCCAGCTTCTCCAGGTGGCCGATCAGGCCCCTCGCCACGTCCGCCGCGGGGTGCCCCGCGAACAGCCGGCAGACCGGTCCGTCGAAGTCCCACAGGACGACCCGCGCCCGAACGATCAGCTCCCGCAGCTCGCGCAGCTCCATGGTCTCGTTCTCGGTGTCGGTAGAAGTCACTAGGAGAGTGTCAGGTCCGACGTGATGGTTTCCCAGAGGGCGTCGAACCACTTCTGGGATTCCGTGACGAACGCGGCGTCCCGTTCGCCGGACTTCTTCTCGAAGGAGAACAGGAGGGACTCCGAGCCGAGGGCGTCCCACATCTCCAGGGTCCGGCTGTCGTACTCCTCCTCCCGGCGTTCGAGCATGTAGTAGCCGAGCAGCGCCTCCTCGCCGTTGAGGAGGTACAGCTTGACCGGCGGGGTGAAGGGCAGCGCGCGGAAGGTGACGCTCACGTCGATGTTGTGCACGGAGCGCAGGGCCAGCAGGTTGTGGCGCAGCACCTGGGCCTGGGCGTTGCGCATGGCCAGCCAGCGCTCGTGGACCGGGTCGTCGGCGGTGTGGCCCCCGACGAGGACCGGGAAGGCGAGGTTGATCTCCCGGGACGGCAGCAGGACGCGGAAGCGGATGCTCCGGGGGCGGCTCGAGCCCTCGTAGATCCGGCGGACCGGCTCGCCGAGGGCGAGCATCAGGGTCTCGGAGGTGTGGCTGACGACGTCCACGCACACCTCGGGGGCGGCGAACGCCTTCGTGAGGCGGGGGGCCAGGCCGACCGTCGTGGGCAGCGGGGTGTCGCCGCCCGTCGGCCGGGGCTCCGCGATCCGCGGCGGGCTGCCCTTGCTGACGTTGGTCAGCAGGCCGTCCTCCTGGAGGGCGCGCAGGGCCTGGCGGACGGTGCCCCGTTCCACGCCGAACTCCTCGGCGAGTTCGGCCTGGGTGGGCAGCCGGTCACCCGCCCTGAGCTCGCCGGCGCGGATGCGTTCGCGCAGGACGTCGGCGATCTCCTGGGGCGTGAGCCGCTTGCTGCCGTTCACTGCCACGTTCTCCTGGGTCACAACCAAACGCTACAACTTAGATCCATCTACGGGGAGTTGCCGGAAAGCTGTTTGAGGGTTGGTACCAAGTGGGGACAACCTTAGTGAAGTTGGTTGCCAACTCAGTCGAGTTGGCGGAAGGTTTGCCTCCCCCTCGACCGGGGACGCCGGCCTTCGCGTCCCGCCTCCGCACGACCGGACCCTCCGAAGGGAGGAAGACCGTGCCTGCCTACGCCCTCCTCTCCGCACTCCTCGAACAGGCCGTGCAGTGGAAGTACGGCACCGCCGGCGCCGCCGGACTGCTCCTGCTGACCCTCGGCCTGCGGGCCAGGATCCCCGCCGCCGTCTCCCTCGGTGCCGTGATCCTCGCGGTGCTGGTCACCGGGCCGGCGGTCAGTTCGTGAGCACCAGCTGCGAACTGATCGTCTCCCACAGCGCGTCGAACCACAGGTGGGACTGTTCCACGAACGTCGTGTCCCGCGCCCCGGCACCCCGCTCGAAGGCGAACAGCATCGAGCGGGTGCCCTCGGCGTCGTACATCTGGAACTGCTCCTGGTCGATGAGCTGCTCGCGCCGCTCCAGCGTGTAGTACGCGAACAGCGCCTCCGTGCCGTTGAGGAGGTACAGCTTCACCGGCGGCGTGAACGGCAGCGCGCGGAAGGTGACGCCCACGTCGATGCCGTGCGTGCTGCGCAGGGCCAGCAGGTTGTGCCGCAGGACCTGCACCTGCGCGTTGCGGTGGGTGAGCCAGTGGCGGCGCAGCCGGGCGGCGGCCGAGCCGTCGGTCACCGGCGCCGGGAACGCCAGGTCGATGTCCCGGGACGGCAGCAGCACCCGCACGTCGACCTTGGCCGGATTCAATCGGCCCGCGTGAATCTGCCGGAGGGGTTCGCCGATGGCAAGTGTGAGCGAGACGGAGGTCAGGCAGAGCGCGTCGATCCGCACGTGCTCCGCCGCGAACGCCTCCGCGATCCGCGGCGCCAGCGCCACCATCGTCGGCTGCGGCGGCGCCGTCGGCCCGGCCGGGACCCGGCTCAGCCCCAGGTCGGGGGCCACGGTGGCGGGTGCGCCCTTGGAGACGTTGGTGAGCAGGCGCTCCGCCTGGAGGATGCGCAGGGCCTGCCGTACGGCACCGCGTTCCACTCCGAACTCATCGGCCAGCTTGGCCTGGGTGGGCATGCGCTGCCCCGGCCGCAGCACCCCGGACCTGATCCTGGCGCGCAGCTCGTCGGCCACCTCGCGGTGTGATGTCCGTGGCCGTTGTTGCCCTTTCCGCCCACTGGCGGAGGCGTGCTCCGGCTCCACGTCCGAACAGTACAACTTCCCGCCATCTTCCGGCAGTTCACGAAGAGATGGTTATGAGACGCTTCCCAACGGACATAAGTACAGTGAAGTTGGCTGCCAACTTCCCCGACATGGTCACGCTTCCTGGTGGTTGGTCGGGCTCCCTTCCGGAGGGGAGCCGGGAGTCCGGCACACGGCCACCACGATCAGCACGGCCGCCACGAGCGCACAGCCACAACCGCACAGCGAGCACAGCCGGCACAGTCACAACCCAAGACCGGGCACAGCCACAACCGAACACCGAGCACGAACCGCACAGTCACAACTGAATGCCGGTGCCCGACACCGGTACCGCACCGCCACAACCGAACAGCTACGGATACCGCACCACCACCGTCGCCGTCCGGAAGGAACCGCCCTCAGAAGATGTCCGGGCACCACGGTCGCCTGGGCGTACGCAGCAGGGCGTCTGCCTTCCGGGCGGCGCCCGCGCGTTCCTCCCGCACCCGGCCCGCCGCCGCGAGCCGCACCGCCGACTCCCCGCCCAGCCACAGCGACGCCAGGTCCGCCACGTCCAGCGTGAGGTCGGCGCTCCGGGAGGTCGGCACGCAGGAGCCCCCCTCGGGCGACGCCGTCAGCAGGTGGCGGCCCCCGGTCAGCCCCGCGTGGTCCAGCACCTCCAGCACCAGCTCGCCCTCCCCCTCGTACGTCCGCGCCTCCAGGGCCCGTACGACGTCCAGGAGCCGCAGCCACATCCAGTCGGCCCGCATCGTGATCCGGGCGGCGCGCGGGTCCGGCAGGAACAGCGGGAGCAGGTCGTCGGGCGCGCGGTCGCCGGAGGTGACCGTGGTGACCCAGTCGATCGAGCACAGGTAGTGCCACAGCGCCCGCTCGGCGGCCGGGGTGCTCCCCAGCAGCCAGAGCACCGACGCCGTGTTCAGCGGCTGCTTGGCCTCTCCCCACCGGTCGTCCGTGCGGTACGCCACCATGCCCTCGACCTCCCCGGCCGCGGAGCGGTACACGGCGAAGAACGGCTCGGTCCACTCCGGCCGGGTCCGCAGCACCCCGGTGGCCACCTGCCACCAGCGCTCGGGGCGGTCGATCGCGCCGGGCACCGCGCGGCGCACCCGGTCGTACAGCTCGGGGCCCAGCTTGCGGATCTCCGCGCCGTCGACGAGGTCGATGCGGCCGCCGTCGTCGGGCACCGCGCGGCGCCGGTCGAGGCCGGTGCGCGGCACGTCGACGCTCCACCGGGCGGCCCAGGTGGCCGGTCCGAAGCCGTACCGGCCGTAGATCGCGTACTCGGCGGCGATCAGCGTGGCGACGACGTCCCCGCGCTCCTTCGCCGCGGCCAGGTCCTGGCTCATCATCCGGGTGAGCAGGCCCCGGCGGCGGTGGGTGGCCTGCACGGAGACGTTGGTGATCGCGTCGGCGGCGACGACCGTGCCGCCGACGGCCGTCAGTTCCTGCGGGAACGAGCGGAACGTCGCCACGCACCGGCCCGCGTCGAACGCCCCCAGGGTCCGCCGGGGGTCGATCCCCGCCGCCCGGTCTGCCAGCTCGCGCTCCGAGATGCCCGGGCTGCGCAGGAAGCCGAGGTCCAGGGCCCGGATCCAGGCCGGTGTCTCGGCCTCGGTGATCGGACGGACGTCGAGGGCGTCGGCACGGTCGGCGGACTCGGCAGGGCTGGTCATGGGGCCACGGTAGGGAAACGCCCCGGTGGTGTCGCCCGGTTTTCCGCGCGCCGGGCCCACGCGCCGGTGCGCCCCCGGGCGGGCTACGCCAGCAGGTCGTCCACCTGGGCCTCGCCCTCCCGGTAGCGGCGGGTGATCTCCGCGCCGCAGTCGTCGGCCGTGAGCTGGAGGAGCTGGCGGCGACGGGAGACCTGCTGCTCGTAGCGGACCAGGCGGGCCATCGCGTCGCGCAGCTCGGTGTCGGTGCGGGCGTCGAGGTCGGACAGCTCGACCTCGTCGAGCATCTCGGCGGCCAGCCGCCGGTACTCCTCGCTGTGCGGGACGCCGACCGTGACGTGCCGGGCGGAGGAGCGCTGCCGGGCCGGGGCGTCGGTCAGGATCTCCGGCAGCCGGTCCACCACGTCCCCGTCCCCGGGCGGTGTGGGACCGCGCCGGGACAGCTCGGCGCGCAGGATGTCGATGCGGCCCTGGAGGAGCCGGCGCAGGTAGCTGAGGTCGGCCTCGTCGCGCTGGGCGTCCCGGCGCAGGGTGCGCAGCTGCGGCAGGCTCAGCCCGGACAGCTCGTGGCCGGGCGCCGGGTCGGCCACCTCGCAGACGCCGGCCACCTCGCAGACGCCGGCCACCTCGCGGGCACCGGGCACGGCGCGGGCGCCGGGCGCCGGGAACGCCGCCGCCGCGCCGACCGCCTCGAACGCCCCCTCCGCGTCGGGCGGGTGCGCCGGCAGCCGTGGGCTGTCGGTGCGCTGCACGGGCGTGCGCTGGGTGGCCGTGCCCGACCGCCCGGTACTCGGTGTGCTCATGTGCCTCTACCGTCCCCTCGACCGGCGTGTGGGAAGCATCGTGCCACCCCAAGTGGCCGCTATGTGACCGAGTGCCCCCGAACGGCCCCAGATGGGGCCTTAAGGATCAAAAAGAAGGCCCGGTACGGGGGTTGCCGGGCACAGGGCATGATGGGCCGCATGCGAGCGGTGGTACAGCGGGTCGACGGTGCGAGCGTCGTCGTGGACGGCGAGACGGTGGGCGCGATCGAGGGCGAGGGACTGTGCGTCCTCGTCGGGGTCACGCACGAGGACACCAAGGAGAAGGCCGCCCAGCTGGCCCGCAAGCTGTGGTCGGTGCGCATGCTGCAGGACGAGAAGTCGTGCAGCGACGTCGACGCGCCCCTGCTCGTCATCAGCCAGTTCACGCTCTACGGCGACGCCCGCAAGGGCCGCCGCCCCACCTGGAACGCGGCCGCCCCCGGCGATGTCGCCGAACCCCTCGTCGACGAGGTGGTCGCCCAGCTGCGCGCGCTGGGCGCGACGGTGGCGACGGGCCGTTTCGGGGCGCAGATGCGGGTGTCCCTGACGAACGACGGCCCGTTCACCGTCCTGCTGGAGATGTAGCCCGCGCGCCCGGCCGGCGCGCGGGGGCGCTTCCTACGGCTCGACGACGGTCTCCTGCGCCGCAGCGGTGTCGCCGGCGACCAGGCGGGCGTCCAGGGGGACGTTGCGCTTGACGAGGGCCAGGGCCACCGGGCCCAGCTCGAAGTGGCGCACCGACGACGTCACGAAGCCGACCTTGCGGCCGTCGGGGTCCTCGTCCGCGACGCGGATCTCGGTGCCGGGCGCCGGCAGGTGCACCTCGCTGCCGTCCAGGTGCAGGAAGACCAGCCGGCGGGGCGGCTTGCCGAGGTTCTGCACCCGGGCGACGGTCTCCTGGCCGCGGTAGCAGCCCTTCTGCAGGTGCACGGCGCTGCCGATCCAGCCCAGCTCGTGCGGGATGGTCCGGTGGTCGGTCTCGAAGCCGAGGCGCGGCCGGTGCTGCTCGACGCGCAGCGCCTCGTGGGCCAGGATCCCGGCCGGGGAGCCGACCTCGGCCGCGTAGGCCTCCAGGTCGGCGCGCGGCAGGAACAGGTCACGGCCGTACGGCGTCTCGCGGACCACGACGCCCTCGGGGACCGGGGCGATGGAGCCGGCCGGCAGGTGCACGACCGCGGTGTCGGCGGTGCGGTCGGCCACCTCGACCCGGTAGAAGAACTTCATCGACTCCAGGTACGCGAGCAGCGCGTCCTGGGTGCCGGGCTCGACGTGGGCCCACACCGTGGTGCCGTCGTCGACGAGGTACAGGGCGTGTTCGATGTGGCCGTGGGCGGAGAGGATCAGCGCCTCGGTGGCCCGGCCGGCGAGCAGGTCGCTGACGTGCTGGGTGAGCAGCAGGTGCAGCCAGCTCAGCCGGTCCTCGCCGGAAACGGTGACGACGCCTCGGTGCGAGAGGTCGACGAAACCGGTGCCGTCGGCGAGGGCACGCTGCTCACGGAACAGGTCGCCGTAGTGCGCGGCGACACCTTCGTCCACGCCCTCGGCGGGGACGGCGCCGGGCAGGGACAGCAGGGGGCTCTTCATACCTCAAGACTACGACCCGGTACTTGAACCCTTGAGCGAGCAGTCCCGGCAACGGCCGAAGATCGCGAAGTGCTTCATGTCGGTGTCGAAGCCGAACTGCTCGCGCAGCTTCGCGGTGAACTCCGCCGCCACGTCCACGTCCGCCTCGATGACGTTCTGGCAGTCCCGGCAGACGAGGTGGATGTGGTGGTGGCGGTCGGCCAGGTGGTACGTCGGCGCCCCGTGGCCCAGGTGGGCGTGGCTGACCAGCCCGAGCTCCTCCAGGAGCTCCAGGGTCCGGTACACCGTGGAGATGTTGACCCCCGAGGCCGTCTTCCTCACCTCGCCGAGGATGGCGTCGGGGGTCGCGTGCTCCAGGGTGTCCACGGCTTCGAGCACGAGTTGCCGCTGCGGGGTCAGCCGGTAACCCCGCTCCCGCAGATCGCTCTTCCAGTCGGTGCTCACCACAGGGGCCAGTCTAGGCCCGTGTCGTGCGGATCACTCCGGGGCGGCGGGACGGCGGACCGCCGCCGGGGCGGCGGCGGTCCGGTCGGCGCGCTACTTGAAGAAGGCGATGCCGTCGTCCGGGAGGTCGCCCGGCAGGGCCTTCGCCCAGCGCTCGACGTCCTCCGGCGTGACGACCTTCTTCAGCTGGGCCGACATGTACGGGCGCAGCGGGACGTCGGGGGTCTGCTTCTCGCCCACCCACATCAGGTCGCTCTTGACGTAGCCGTACAGCCGCTTGCCGCCGCTGTAGGGCGGGGAGCCGGCGGTGCGGGCGACGGCGTCCGTGGCCAGGTCGATCTGGGGCTTCTTGTCGGCGAGCAGGCCGTACCAGATCTCGACGACGCCGTCGTCACGGGTCATCGTCACCTCGACCCGGCGCTCGTCGTCGATCCGCCAGAAGCCGTGCTCGGACTCCAGCGGGCGCACCTTGTTGCCGTCCTCGTCCAGCACCCAGCTGGAGGAGTGGTACTCCAGGAAGTCCCGGCCGTCGTGCGTGAAGGTGACCTCCTGGCCGAAGTTGCACTTCTCGGCGCCGGGGAAGTCGTGCACGCCGGCGCCGGCCCAGTTGCCGAGCAGGAAGGCGAGCGGGACCAGGTTCTTGTGCAGGTCGGACGGAATCTCGATCATGAGAGGCGGTTCCTGGATAGGGGTCAGCGCTGGCCCTGGTACAGCTTCTTCACGGTCAGACCGGCGAAGGCGAGGACGCCGACGCAGACCAGGACCAGCAGAATTTCGAAGAAGAGTTCCACGGGATGCTCCTTGGGCGAGGATCGGAGGGTCCCCCGTCGGGGGAGTACACAGAGCCGGGCCCCAGCTTACGCGGCCGGGACCCGGGGCTCCGTGCGAGGGACGCCCTTGCGGGCCGCCGCCGGTCAGGCCGGCAGTTCGGACTGCAACGTCACGGTCTGCTGGAACGGCACGGCCGCGGCGGTGCCCTCGCGGGACTGCACGACCAGCCCGATCACGTCACCCGCCTGGACGTACGCCTGCCGCACCTGCTCGGGGCCGTACGGCTCGGCCTCGTCGTAGGCGAGCGGGTGATCTGGGCGGGCACGGCCGAGGCCGGGTGGTCCTCGTCGTGCGTCGTCTCGGCGGCGCCGCTGAGGGCGTACTCCGGTCGGTCGTACCGGACGAGGGACCCGAACAGCTCGTCGACGACCTCCGCCGTTGCCGAACTGCAGGAGGTGGATGCGGGTCCGGGTGCCGTCGGCGGTGGTCCAGCCGCGGGCGGCGACGTGCCGCAGCCCGTGGTCGGTGAGCAGCTTGCGCAGGTCGCCGTCGGTCGCCACCTGGCCGTCCTGGGCCGCGGACAGCGGTGCGACCCTGCCCTCGGGGGTGGGGTCGTGGTCGGCCTGGACGAGGTAGCCGACGCAGGTCCCGGCCAGCGTGCCGAGGGTGGTCCCCACAAGGAGTTGCGGGAGCGTTGATTACGATTCCGTCATGGCGAAGAAGCTGGTGATCAAGGTGACGGCGGGGGCCGATGCGCCCGAGCGGTGCTCGCAGGCGTTCACGGTGGCGGCCGTGGCGGTCGCCAGCGGCGTCGAGGTGTCCCTGTGGCTGACCGGTGAGTCGGCGTGGTTCGCGCTGCCGGGCCGGGCCGCGGAGTTCGAGCTGCCGCACGCGGCGCCGCTCCCCGAGCTCATCGAGGCGGTCCTCGCGGGCGGCCGTCTCACCCTGTGCACCCAGTGCGCGGCCCGCCGGGACATCACGGAGAAGGACGTCATCGAGGGCGTGCGCATCGCGGGCGCCCAGGTCTTCGTGCAGGAGTCCCTGGCGGACGACACCCAGGCACTCGTGTACTGACGCGGCACGGGACCCCGGCCCGCCCCTAGGCCGTGTCCGCAAAGTCCCGCCTGCCCTCCGGGCGGACGACGGGACTTTGCGGACACGACCTACCGCGGGCGCTTGCGGCCGTCGAGTTCGTCCCACCACTCGTCGGACTTGGGGTCGCCGGACGGGTCGTCCCACCAGCGGTCCTCGGGTCCGCGGCGGTTGGCGACCATCGCGGCGAGGGGCGGGATCACCATGGCCACGACGCACATGCCGACGGCCGCGGGGACCGACCAGATGCGCACGACGCCCCAGGCCAGGACGAAGAGGGCCAGGCAGGTCCCCATCATGGCGAAGTACACGTGCCGTCGCCTTGCGTACATGGGTCCAGGGTAGGCCGCGCGGGCCCAGTAGCCTGAGCGGTGTTCACAGCCGATTCCGCATGACCGACAGAGGGACGAGATGGCAGAGGTCACGGTGCGCTACTGGGCCGCCGCCAAGGCGGCCGCGGGCGTCGCCGAGGAGCCGTACGACGCGGTCACCCTCGCCGAGGCGCTCACCGCCGTGCGCGCGCGGCACCCCGGTGAGCTGACGCGCGTCCTGCTGCGCTGCTCGTTCCTGGTCGACGGCGACCCCGTGGGGACCCGCGCGCATGAGACGGTTCGGCTGGCCGAGGGCGGCACGGTCGAGGTGCTTCCGCCGTTCGCAGGAGGGTGACGAGACACCGATGACCGATCAGCCGTACCAGCCGTACCAGCAGCACCCGCCGTACCCCGAGGGGCAGGACGGGCCGGAGCCCCACGGGTCCCCGCAGTCCGCCGCCTGGCCGGGGCAGCAGCCGTACCCGCAGGAGCCGGGGTACGGGCGGTACGAGGAGCAGCCGTACGACGACCAGTACACCCAGCAGTGGCAGGGCCAGACCTGGGAGACCAGCACGCAGCCGCCGGTGACGGCGGCCGGCCCGGCCGAGACGTCGTACCTGCCCCCGGTCCTGGCGGCGGACGCCTGGCAGCAGGCACCGCAGTCCCCGCAGGACTCGTACGCCCCGTCGGCGTACGGGCAGCCCGCGCAGCAGTACCCGGACGCGCAGGCCTACGCCTACGCCCCGCAGCACGCCGCCGCGCAGCCGACCCCCCAGCCGTTCGACGCGGCGCTGCCCCCGGCCGAACCGGTCGCCGCCGCTCCCGCCGCTCCCGCCGCCGCCCAGGCGGCCGCCTCCGGCCAGGCACCCGAGTACGGTCCCGCCACGCTCGCCGGGAACGCCCGGATCACCGACGCCCAGCGGGCCCGTCTGGAGGGCCGTTCGCCGGTCATAGAGCCCGGGATGCAGCCGGCGGCGCTCACCGCGCTGCTCGGGCTGCTCCTGTCGGGCACGGCGGCGCTCGGGACGTACGCGTTGCTCGTGCCGCTGGTCGTGCTGCAGGCGGTGACGGCGGCCGGCTGGTTCCGGCTGAACGGCATGTGGCCCGCCCGGCAGGGCATCGCGCTGGCGTTCCTCGGCGCGCTGGTCTCCGACGCCGCCCTGCTGGTGGCCGGCCGCGACAACGGGCCGGCCGCGATCCTCGGCACGCTCGGCGTGTGGGTCCTGCTCTGCCTGGTGCTCCAGCTGCGCTCGCACGCCGACCCGGACGAGCGGATGTACGGCCTGATGGCGACGGTCGCCTCCTCGGCCCTGGCGATCCTGGCGACCGGCTTCCTCGCCGCCGAGCCGGACGCGGTGACGGTCGGCGCGGCCGCGGTGGCCGTCGCCCTGGTGGCCCGGGCGCTGCCGCTGCCGACGCCGGCGTCCGTGGTGGTGGCGCTGCTCGCCGCCGCGGGCGCGGGCGTCGCGGTCGGCGGGCTGACCGACGTCGGCGCGCGGGGCGCGCTGCTCGGCGCGGGCGCCGCGGTGTGCGCGCTGGTCGGCCACCGGGTCGCGAGCTACGACTACCCGTCCCGCTTCGTGCACTTCACGGCCGGCGTGGCCCTGCCCCTCGCGGCGGCGGCCCCGGCGGTGTGGGTGCTGGGGCGGGCCCTGGTGTGACGGCGGTCCTCTGTCACAGCTGATCGACAAATCACCGGCCGGTCTTGCCCCCAGGTTTACCGTGAGTGGTCACTGACCGTCAGGCCGGCCGTCCCGGGTGGGGGAAACAACTGCAATGCGTGCGCTGCGAATACTGCTGATCGTCGTCGTGGTCCTGGGTGGCCTGTTCGTGCTGGCGGACCGGCTGGCCGTCCACTTCGCCGAGGGCGAGGCCGCCGACAAGCTGAGGACCAGCGAGAACCTGGCCTCCACCCCGGACGTGTCCATCAAGGGCTTCCCCTTCCTCACCCAGGTGGCCGGCGGCTCGCTGGACGACGTCGAGGTCGGCATCAAGAGCTACCAGGCGGACACCGGCAACGGCAGGGACCCGATCCGCATCGACGACCTCAAGGCGTCGATGAAGGGCGTGGAGTTCTCCTCCGACTTCGGCTCCGCCACCGCGTCGACGGCCCGCGGCACCGCGTCGATCACCTACGACCAGCTGCTGAAGGCGGCCAAGTCGCAGCCCACGGAGCTGGGCTTCGGGCTGACCGCGCGCGTGGTGAGCCTGGCCGACGGCGGCAACGGCAAGATCAAGGTGGGCGTCAGCGCGGCGGGCCTGCCGACGGTGTACGTGCTGAGCTCCGTGTCCGTCGAGGGCGACACCGTGCGGGTGCACGCCGACTCGCTGCCGAGCATCGGCGGGGTCAGGATCGGCGAGAACCAGGTCCGCTCGGTCACCGACTTCGAGCAGAAGATCGACGACCTGCCGGGCGGCATCGGCCTGGACACGGTGGTGCCCGCGAAGAACGGCGTCGAGATCACGGTGAAGGGTTCCGGCGTCCGCCTGGCCGGGTAGGCAGCACCTGGCCGGAACACGTCGTACGGCCGGGCGCCGCCGCGCAGGGCCACCACGGACGGCAGGTGTCCGACAGGCGAGACGGTGCCGTCCGTACCGCAGCCGCCAGGGCCCGCGGGGTGCTCCGCCGTGCCCGCGGGCGGGGTCCGGACACCTCACTCATCCCGCTATTCGGACGATCGCGTCTCGCCATATGACACGGCGGTGACACACGTCCCGATCCGTCCCTACGATCGGGACCATGAAGCGACAGGCGGACCTCACGAAGCGGCGGGCAGTAGACCTGTGCCGCGTCGCCGCCATGCTCTGTCGCCCCTTCTGAGCGGACCCCGACCCCAGAGCCGGGCACCCGCGTTCCCCGCCGCCCTGCCCAGGGCGTCCGTGCGCCCCGCCCCTGCGCCCGCGCACGTCCCTCACCTGCACACCCCCGCCGCGACTGCCCCGGAGGAGAACGAGCATGAGCCGCAGCGACGTCCTGGTCGACGCCGACTGGCTCCAGGAGCACCTGGACGACCCGACCATCGCCATCGTCGAGGTGGACGAGGACACGTCCGCCTACGAGAAGAACCACATTAAGAACGCGATCCGCATCGACTGGACCAAGGACCTCCAGGACCCGGTCCGCCGTGACTTCGTCGACCAGGAGGGCTTCGAGAAGCTCCTGTCGGAGAAGGGCATCGCCAACGACACCACGGTGATCCTCTACGGCGGCAACAACAACTGGTTCGCGTCCTACGCCTACTGGTACTTCAAGCTCTACGGCCACGAGAGCGTCAAGCTCCTCGACGGCGGCCGCAAGAAGTGGGAGCTGGACGCCCGCGAGCTGGTCCCGGGCGACGAGGTCCCCGAGCGCCCGAAGACCGACTACAAGGCCAAGCCGCAGGACGCCTCGATCCGCGCCTTCCGCGACGACGTGGTCCAGGCCATCGGCGCGCAGAACCTGGTCGACGTGCGCTCGCCCGACGAGTTCTCGGGCAAGCTGCTCGCCCCGGCCCACCTGCCGCAGGAGCAGTCCCAGCGCCCCGGCCACGTGCCGTCCGCGAAGAACATCCCGTGGTCGAAGAACGCCAACGACGACGGCACGTTCAAGTCGGACGAGGAGCTCAAGGAGCTCTACACCCAGGAGGACGTGGACCTCGCCAAGGACACGATCGCCTACTGCCGCATCGGTGAGCGCTCGGCCCTGACCTGGTTCGTGCTGCACGAGCTGCTGGGCGTGGAGAACGTCAAGAACTACGACGGCTCCTGGACCGAGTACGGCTCCCTGGTGGGCGTGCCGATCGAGCTCGGCACCGGCAAGTAACCCCACCCACCGACCGCATCCGACCCCTTCAGGAGTACGACATGTGTGGAGCGAAGGCCGGCGGGCCGGACGCCTCGACGATCAAGCCCGGTGAGACCACCATCCAGGGCCAGGTGACCAAGGACGGCGAGCCGGTGCAGGGCTACGTGCGCCTGCTCGACTCGACCGGCGAGTTCACCGCGGAGGTCCCGACCTCCGCCACCGGACAGTTCCGCTTCTACGCGGCCGAGGGGACCTGGACCGTCCGCGCCCTCGTGCCCGGCGCCAGCGCCGACCGCACGGTGGTCGCCCAGCACGGCGGCCTCGCGGAGGTCGCGATCGCGGTCTGAGCGGACCGCACCGCACACGAGGGCCGCACCCCGCGGGTTGGACACCTGGGGTGCGGCCCTCGCGCGTGCCCGCACGGCCACGAGGGGCACCGGCCGCCCGGCGGTCAGCCGTCCTCCCGGAGCCGGGCCACCGTCCACTCGGCGATCCGGGTCATCAGCGGGTCCGCGGCGGCGTGCTCGGCGTGGCCCATGCCGGGTTCGAGCCAGAGCGCGGCGTGACCGGCGGCGGCCTCGGCGAGCATCCGCGGGTGGTCGACGGGGAAGTAGCCGTCCTGGTCGCCGTGGACGACGAGCAGCGGGGTGGGGGCGATCCCTGGCACCGCCTCCACCGGGGACAGCGGCACCGGGTCCCAGTCGCGGTGGTGGATGCGGGTGCGGAAGCCGTAGCGGCCGACCAGGCGGCCCGCCGGCCGGGTCACCAGCCAGTGCAGCCGCCGCATGGGGGCCGTCCCCCGGTAGTACCAGCGGGCGGGGGCGCTGACCGAGACGACGGCGTCCGTGCCCTCGGCGTCCCGGTGCAGGGCCGCGTGCCGCAGCACCACCGAGCCGCCCATGGAGAAGCCGACCGTCGCCACGCGCGTGTGCCCGAGCGAGCGCGCCCAGCCGACCGCGGCCGCCAGGTCCAGCACCTCCCGGTCGCCGACCGTGGAGCGCCCGCCGGAGGCCCCGTGGCCGCGGAAGGAGAAGGTGACGACGGCGCCGTACCGCGCGAGGACGCGCACCACCCGGCGAACGTGCGGACGGTCCACGTCGCCGGTGAACCCGTGCGCCACGACGAACACCGGATGATCGGCGGGTGACGGTGACGTGTCGTATACAACGGGTCCCGGATCGTATACGGAATCGATCGAGATCCCGTCTTCCGTGTACAGGAACGTCCGCAATGGTGCGGTTCCCGTCGTCTCGCCATGCGGACGAACGGGGGAACGTGCCCCACGACCTGCCGAACCGTTGCTCATGTCGGCTATTGTGCTGGGAAGAGGACTCGGGCAGTGAAGCCCCCGGGTCCTTTCGTGCTTTCGGAAGCGTTGTATACGAGTGGGGAAACCGCTGGTGTACGGGGCCCCGGGATCGCAGAGCAGTGCCGCACCGCCCACGTCCTCGCAGGGACCGAGGAGGAACCAGACGTATGAGTTCTCTGCTGCTCCTGACCAACGCCCTCCAGCCGTCGACGGAGGTGCTGCCCGCCCTCGGACTGCTGCTGCACACCGTGCGCGTCGCCCCGGCGGAGGGCCCCGCCCTCGTCGACACCCCGGGCGCCGACGTCATCCTGGTCGACGGCCGCCGCGACCTCCCCCAGGTGCGCAGCCTCTGCCAGCTGCTGCGCTCCACCGGGCCCGGCTGTCCGCTCGTCCTGGTCGTCACCGAGGGCGGCCTGGCCGCCGTCACCGCCGACTGGGGCATCGACGACGTCCTCCTGGACACCGCCGGACCGGCCGAGGTGGAGGCCCGCCTGCGGCTCGCCATGGGCCGCCAGCAGATCGTCAACGACGACTCCCCCATGGAGATCCGCAACGGCGACCTGTCGGTGGACGAGGCGACCTACTCCGCCAAGCTCAAGGGCCGGGTCCTGGACCTGACCTTCAAGGAGTTCGAGCTCCTGAAGTACCTCGCCCAGCACCCCGGCCGCGTCTTCACGCGCGCCCAGCTGCTGCAGGAGGTCTGGGGCTACGACTACTTCGGCGGCACCCGCACGGTCGACGTCCACGTACGGCGGCTGCGCGCCAAGCTCGGCCCCGAGCACGAGTCGCTGATCGGCACCGTCCGGAACGTCGGTTATCGATTCGTTACTCCCGAGAAGGGCGACCGCTCCGCGGACGAGGCGAAGGCCCCGAAGGCCGCGGCGGACCGGCCAAAGCCGGGCGATGCGGACAACGCGGCCAGGATCGGTGCCGAAGAGGTCGCGGCGGACGTGTAGCACCCCCGCCACCTGGGCGTTGCCACCGCACGGGCGTCCCGGGGCAAGCCCCCGGACGCCCTGCCCAGGGCGGGTCTCTCCGCGTAGACTCCGCGCGTGGCCAAGGTGACTCGGGACGACGTGGCGCGGCTGGCGGGGACTTCGACCGCCGTCGTGAGCTACGTCATCAACAACGGACCCCGGCCGGTCGCCCCGGCCACGCGCGAGCGTGTCCTCGCCGCCATCAAGGAGCTGGGGTACCGGCCCGACCGGGTCGCCCAGGCCATGGCGTCCCGGCGCACCGACCTCATAGGCCTGATCGTCCCGGACGCCCGCCAGCCGTTCTTCGCGGAGATGGCGCACGCGGTCGAGCAGGCCGCCTCCGAGCGCGGGAAGATGGTCCTCGTCGGCAACTCCGACTACATCGGCGAGCGCGAGGTCCACTACCTGCGGGCCTTCCTCGGGATGCGCGTCTCGGGCCTGATCCTCGTCTCCCACGCGCTCAACGACTCCGCCGCCGCCGAGATCGACGCGTGGGACGCCCGTGTGGTGCTGCTGCACGAGCGGCCCGAGGCCATCGACGACGTGGCCGTGGTCCTCGACGACGTCAACGGCGCCCAGATGGCCGTCCGGCACCTGCTGGAGCACGGCTACGACTACGTCGCCTGCATGGGCGGCACCGCCGAGACGCCGGCCGTGGGCGACCCCGTCTCCGACCACGTCGAGGGCTGGAAGCGGGCCATGGAGGAGGCCGGCCTGCCCACCGAGGGCCGGGTCTTCGAGGCCCCGTACAACCGCTACGACGCCTACCGCGTGGCGCTCGACATCCTCTCCGGACCCCGGCGCCCGCCCGCGGTGTTCTGCTCCACCGACGACCAGGCCATCGGCCTGCTGCGGGCCGCCCGCGAGCTGCGCATCGACGTGCCCGGCGAGCTGGGCGTGGCCGGCTTCGACGACATCAAGGAGGCGGCCCTCGCGGACCCGCCGCTGACGACGGTCGCCTCGGACCGCTCGGCGATGGCCCGCGCGGCGGTCGACCTGGTCCTGGACGACGGGCTGCGGGTCGCGGGCTCGCGCCGGGAGCGGCTGAAGGTGTTCCCGTCGCGGCTGGTGGTACGGCGGTCCTGCGGCTGCGCGTGAGGCCGCGGGCGGCTTTCCTGAGAGCTGCCTGAAGGACCCGCCCAGGTCCGCAGCAAGCCACTTATACGGGGCGAACGAGCTTCTGCCGGGCTTCTCAGGGAGCACTCAGGGAGCTCTCATGGTCGGGCGGCAGTCTCGGGGACATGACCGAGAGCTTCCGCCGCGAAGGCGAGTACGACAGCGCGTACCCCCACCCTCACCAGGGCGCCCAGCAGCACGCCTCCACCCCCGCCGCCCCCTCGCCGGTCAACCCCGAGTGGCCGCCCCCGCCGCAGTACCGGCCCCTCACGGCGCAGGGCGCCGGGGACGGCGACGGCGGCACCGCTCTCCTCACCCCCGGCACGGCCGAGCCGGCGCCCCGCGCCCGCAGGCGCACCCGCGGCCCGCTCGGGCTGCTGGCCGCCGTCGCGATCGTGGCCGCGGCCATCGGCGGCGGCACCGCCTACGGCATCCAGGAGCTGACCGGCAAGAACGAGGTCGTCTCGTCCTCGACCACCACCAGCGTGGTGCCGACCGGCAGGACCGGCAGTGTCGCCGCCATCGCCGCGGCCGTCAGCCCGAGCGTCGTCGAGGTCCAGGCGACGTCGGGCTCCGGCCAGTCCACCGGCTCCGGTGTGATCATCACCAGCGGCGGCGAGATCGTCACCAACAACCACGTCGTCGCCGGCGCCTCCTCGGTCAAGGTGAGGACCAGCACCGGCAAGACCTACACCGCGCAGGTCGTCGGCACCGACAGCAAGAAGGACCTCGCGCTGATCAAGGTGCAGGGCGCCTCCGGGCTGAAGGCGGCCACGCTCGGCGACTCCGCCGGCGTGCGGGTCGGCGACACCGTCGTCGCCATCGGCTCCCCCGAGGGCCTCAGCGGCACCGTCACCAGCGGCATCGTCTCCGCCCTGGACCGGGACGTCACCGTCTCCACCGACGAGGGCCAGCAGCAACAGCAGCAGGGCGGCGGCTGGCCGTTCGAGTTCGGCGGCCGGCAGTTCAACGGCGACACCGGCTCCTCCACGACGACCTACAAGGCGATCCAGACCGACGCCTCGCTCAACCCCGGCAACTCCGGGGGCGCGCTGATCGACGCCGGCGGCAACATCATCGGCATCAACTCCGCCATGTACTCGGCCAGTTCCTCGTCCTCCTCGGACGCCGGCAGCATCGGCCTGGGCTTCGCCATCCCGATCAACACCGTGAAGTCCGACCTGGCCACGCTGCGGGCCGGCGGCGCGGACAACTAGCGGACCACCAGCGCACCACCAGCGGACCACCAGGAGGACGTCATGATCCAGCAGGTCGTCCACGCGCCGCACCGCTCCCCCGTCCCGCGGCACCCGCCGCCGCCCGGCCCGACGGGCCGCCTGACCGGCTCCCGCCGGGGGGCCTCCTCGTGTCCGCCGGGATTCGTGCGACGCTGAGAAGGCCCGGGCCCGTCCGTGCCCGTCAGCACACCGTCCCGCCCGCACCCGAGGAACCCACGCCCATGAGCCCCGCCGAAGGCGACCGTGACACCCAGCGCATCCTCATCGTCGACGACGAGCCGGCGGTGCGCGAAGCACTCCAGCGCAGCCTCGCCTTCGAGGGCTACGACACCGAGGTCGCCGTCGACGGCGCGGACGCCCTGGACAAGGCCACCCGCTACCGCCCCGACCTGCTCGTCCTCGACATCCAGATGCCCCGCATGGACGGCCTGACCGCCGCCCGCCGCATCCGGGGCGCCGGCGACACCACGCCCATCCTCATGCTCACCGCCCGCGACACCGTCGGCGACCGGGTCACCGGGCTGGACGCCGGGGCCGACGACTACCTGGTCAAGCCGTTCGAGCTGGACGAGCTGTTCGCCCGCATCCGGGCCCTGCTGCGGCGCAGCTCCTACGCCGCCGCCGTGTCCGCCGAGGCCCAGGCGGACGAGGCGCTCACCTTCGCCGACCTGCGCATGGACCTCGCGACCCGGGAGGTCACGCGCGGCGGGCGGCCGGTGGAGCTGACCCGCACGGAGTTCACCCTGCTGGAGATGTTCATGGCGCACCCGCGCCAGGTGCTCACCCGCGAGCAGATCCTCAAGGCCGTGTGGGGCTTCGACTTCGAGCCGTCGTCCAACTCGCTGGACGTGTACGTGATGTACCTGCGGCGCAAGACCGAGGCGGGCGGCGAGCCGCGCCTCGTGCACACCGTGCGCGGCGTCGGCTACGTCCTGCGGCAGGGCGGTGCCGAGTGAACAGGCTCACGCGCCGCTTCCGCACGCTCCCGATCCGCGCCCGGCTGTCCCTGCTGGTCGCGGCGGCGGTGGCGTTCGCGGTGGCGGCGGTGTCGGTGACGTGCTGGTTCATCGTGCAGGGGAAGCTGTACGACCAGGTCGACGACGACCTGCGGGAGATGGCGCGCAAGCCCGGCACGGTCGGTGCGCTGCTCGAGCGGTGCACGCAGAGCCCGCAGGGGAACACCCAGGTCTTCCCCGGGCGGAACGACTACGTCCAGGCGATCAAGGAGGAGGGCGCGCCCTGCGTCGATCCGAACTCGCCGAGCGCCGTCAAGGTCACCGGCGGCGACCGGACCGTCATCCGGAACGCGAAGGGCGGCGAGGGCTACTTCCGGGACGGTACGGACGAGAAGGGCAACGCCGTACGGGTGCTGACGGCGTACCTGGGCGTCGACACGTCCGACGGCAAGGGAGTCGCCTTGGTCCTGGCGGCCCCCCTCAAGGGCACCCAGTCCACCCTGAACGAACTGGCGCTGATCCTGCTGCTCTTCTCCGGCGTCGGCGTCATCGGTGCCGGGGTCGCCGGGCTCGCCGTCGCCCGGGCCGGGCTGCGGCCCGTGGACAAGCTGACCGAGGCCGTCGAGCACATCGCCCGGACCGAGGACCTCAGCGTCCGCATCCCCGTGGAGGACGACGCCGAGGACGAGATCGCCCGCCTGTCGCGGTCGTTCAACTCCATGACGAGCTCCCTCGCCGACTCCCACGAGCTCCAGCAGCAGCTCATCGCGGACGCCGGGCACGAACTGCGCACGCCGCTCACCTCGCTGCGCACCAACATCGAGCTCCTCACCCGCAGCGAGGAGACCGGCCGCCCCCTCCCGGAGGCCGACCGCAAGGCGCTGCTCGCGTCGGTGAAGGCGCAGATGACCGAACTGGCCTCGCTGATAGGGGACCTGCAGGAACTGTCCCGCTCGGAGCGCCAGCGCGGGGAGCGCGTGCAGGTCGTGTCGCTGGAGGACACCGTCGAGTCGGCCCTGCGCCGGGCGCGGCTGCGCGGCCCGGAGCTGACCGTGACCGCGTCGCTGGAGCCCTGGTACACCCGGGCCGAACCGGCCGCGCTGGAGCGGGCCGTGGTCAACGTCCTGGACAACGCGGTGAAGTTCAGTCCCGAGGGCGGCACCGTGGAGGTGCGACTGGCCGGCGGCGTACTGACCGTGCGCGACCACGGCCCCGGCATCCCCGAGGACGAACTCCCGCACGTCTTCGACCGGTTCTGGCGTTCCCCGAGCGCCCGGGCGCTGCCGGGGTCGGGGCTCGGCCTGTCCATCGTGGCCCGGACGGTGCAGCAGTCCGGCGGCGAGGTGACGCTGGCCCGCGCGGAGGGCGGCGGCACGGTGGCGACCGTACGGCTGCCGGGGGCGCCGACGCCACCGCCGGAGCTGCCCGAGACGCCGGAGACACCGGGGACGCCGGGTGCCGGGACCGCGCCGGGGACGCCGGCGCCGTAGGACCGTGCCGCTCCGGCCCCCTCCGGTGGGTCGGCAACCTTTCCGTTCCCCGTGGCGACCCCCTGTCGGTCACCTCCCCCACACGGAACGGACAGTCGCATGAGCGCTGGCACAACGCACCGCAGCAACGGCACGGCCCGGCCCCGCCGGCGCAGGCGGCCGAGGAACCCGGCCCTCGGTCTGCCGCTGGCCCTGACGGCGGCCGGCACCCTCGCGTACGGCACGGCCGTGGTGGTCGGCGGACAGCAGCAGGCGGCAGCCGCGGCGGCGGCCACGCTCACCGTGGCCAAGGACGGCACCGGTCAGTACACGACGGTCCAGGCGGCGGTGAACGCCGTACCGGCCGGCAACACCTCCCGCGTGGTGATCTCGGTGAAGCCGGGCACGTACCGCGAACTGGTCAGGGTGCCGTCGAACAAGCCGCACGTGACGATCCAGGGCACCGGCGCGAGCCGCAAGGACACGGTGATCGTCTACAACAACGCCTCCGGCACCACCAGGCCCGACGGCTCCGGCACGTACGGCACCGGCGGCAGCGCCACGGTCGCCGTGGAGGCCGACGACTTCCAGGCCCGCAACCTCACCGTCGCCAACGACTTCGACGAGGCCGCCCACCAGGACATCGCCCCGCAGGCGGTGGCGCTGCGCACGGCCGCCGACAAGGTGCTCCTGGACTCCGTCATCGTCGAGGGCGACCAGGACACCCTGCTCGTCGACACCGCGTCGAAGGACAGGCTCGGCCGGGTGTACGTCACCAACTCGTACGTCGTCGGGAACGTCGACTTCCTCTTCGGCCGGGCCACGGCGGTCGTCGACCGGTCCGTCATCACGCTGAAGAAGCGCTGGAACGGCACCTCCGCCGGCTACGTCACCGCCCCCTCCACCGCGGCCGGCCGCCGGGGCATCCTCATCGCCAACTCCACGGTGAACGGCGACGTCTCCGACCGCACCTTCTACCTCGGCCGCCCCTGGCACGCCGGGGGCGACGCCACCCTCGACCCGCAGACGACCGTGCGCAACACGACCCTCAGCGCCGCGATCAAGTCCACTCCCTGGACCGACATGAGCGGCTTCTCCTGGAAGTCCGACCGCTTCGCCGAGTACGCCAACCAGGGCCCCGGCTCGGGCCCGGCGAGCAGCGACCGCCCGCACCTGACGGCCGCCCAGGCGGCGGACCAGGAAGTCGCGGACTGGCTGGGCGACTGGACGCCCACCGCCTGACCGCCCGGCGCGCAGCCGTACGATCTCCCCGCCCGGACGGACGCGCCGCCGGGCGGGGAGGGGACGCGGCCCGTTGCAACACGTCGGGATCGACATGCAGAAGGGCCCCGTCCGTACGACGCGCGTACGGACGGGGCCCTCGTCGGCCGAGGCCTACTGCACGATCGTGATCCGGTTCGGGACCGGCGGGGCGATCGGGCTGGTGGCCGAGGAACCGGCCGTCAGGTACTGCGCCAGGGCCGCCAGGTCGTCGGTGCCGACCAGGTCGTTGGTGCCGAGGCCCAGCGTGGTGAAGCCGTCACCGCCGCCCGCCAGGAAGCTGTTCGTCGCGACCCGGTAGGTGGCCGCCGGGTCGATCGGCGCGCCGTTCAGCCGGATCGAGTCCGTGACCACGCGGTCCGCGCCCGCCTTGGTCAGGTCCAGCGTGTACGTCAGGCCCGACGACGGCTGGAGGATCTTCGGGGCCGCCGCGTTGGAGCCGCTCACCTGCTCCTTGAGCGCCTGGATCACCTGGGCGCCCGTGAAGTCCTGCAGGTTCACCGTGTTGGCGAACGGCTGCACCGTGAAGCCCTCCGCGTACGTCACCACGCCGTCGCCCTCGCCGGCCTTGGCCGCGTAGGTCAGGCCCGCGCGCACACCACCCGGGTTCATCAGCGCCAGGTCGGTCTCCGGGTCCAGCTGCTTGCCGTACGCCAGTTGCGCGTCGGCGATCAGGTCGCCCATCGGGGACTCGGTGCCCGTGTTGGGGACGTCGGCGGAGATGTAGCCGATGGGACGGTTGCCGATCGGCGCGGCCAGCGTGTTCCACTTGCTGATCAGCTGCGTCATGTCGGGCGCCTTGGGGACGTCCCGGGTGACCACGTGGTTCGCCGACTTCACCGCCGTGCGCGCGATGTCACCGGTGAACCGGTCGTACGTCAGCGTGGTGTCCGTGTACAGGCGGCCGAAGCTCGACGCCGAGGTGACCATGCGGGGCCGGCCCGCCGGGTCATTGACGGTGCACACGTACGCGTTGTGGGTGTGGCCGGTGACCAGCGCGTCCACCGCCGGCGTCACGTTCTTGGCGATGTCGACGATCGGGCCGGAGATCCCGGCGCCCGCACCCGGCGCGTCACAGTCGTAGTTGTACGCCGACGAGGCCGGGAAGCCGCCCTCGTGGATCAGCGCCACGATCGACTGCACGCCCTGGCGCTGGAGCACCTTGGCGTACTTGTTGATCGTCTCGACCTCGTCCTTGAACTGCAGGCCCTTGACGCCTTCCGCGGAGACGATGCCCGGCGTGCCCTCCAGGGTCACCCCGATGAAGCCGATCTTGACGTCCTTCTTCTTCCAGACCCAGTACGGCTTGAGGATCGGCTTGCCGGACTTCTCGTTCAGCACGTTGGCCGCGAGGTAGGGGAAGTCCGCGCCCTCGAACGGCGTGTCCGTGTAGCAGCCGTCGGTCGGGTGGCACCCGCCGTTCTGCAGCCGGCCCAGTTCCTTGGCGCCCTCGTCGAACTCGTGGTTGCCCACCGACGTGACGTCCAGGTCCAGCTTGTTCAGCGCCTCGATGGTGGGCTCGTCGTGGAACAGGCCCGAGATCAGCGGCGAGGCGCCGACCATGTCACCGCCGGCCGCGGTGACGGAGTACGGGTGGCCCTGGCGGGCCTGGCGCAGGTGCGTGGCCAGGTACTCCACACCGCCCGCGTCGATCGTCTTCGTCGTGCCGTCCGCCTGCCGTTCGGTGACCCGGCCGGAGGAACCGGACGGCGGCTCCAGGTTGCCGTGCAGGTCGTTGAAGGACAGCAGCTGCACGTCCTGGTAACGGCTGGGCAGCGGACGGGAGTGCGTGCTGTCGTGCGCGTCCGCCGGGAGCGCCGCGGCCAGCGCGCCCGCGCTGGCGAGCGTGACGGCCGCCGCGAGCATGCGGTACGTCCGGCGTCGGCGGCTCGGATACGACTGGGAAGTGGCTGGCATGCGCCCCCCTGTGCTTCAACTGTGGTGAGTGGTTCGCCCGGCGCAGCCTAAAGTCAACGCGCGTAGCGCGACAGGGGGTTCATGGTTACATCCTGGTTTCCCTTTTCCGACGTCTTTGCCGTCGCCGCCCGCCCGGGCGCTGCCGCCACTTCGGCCGGGGCGAGCCTTACCCTCGTACGCATGACCAGCGACGACCCCGCACGGCTCCCCTCCTCCCGATCCCTCGAGACCACTTCGGCGCTCACCCCGGACCAGACCGACGCCGTCCTCGACCTGCTCGCCGAGGCCGCCCGCGCGGACGGCCAGCAGGCGGTGTCCGAGCAGGGCCGGCTGCAGCTGCGCGGCGGCGCCCGCGCGGGCGTGTCCCACCTGCTGCTCACCGTGGGCGACGAACTCGTCGGCTACGGCCAGCTCGAGGACACCGACCCCGTCGAGGCACCGGCCGCCGAACTCGTCGTCCACCCCGGTCACCGCGGTCACGGGCACGGCCGTGCGCTCGGGTCCGCGCTGCTCGCCGCCTCCGGCAAGCGGCTGCGGGTCTGGGCCCACGGCGGTCACCCCGCCGCCCGGCACCTGGCCCAGGTGCTCGGCCTGACCCTGTTCCGCGAACTGCGCCAGATGCGCCGGTCCTTGACCGACCTCGACCTGCCCGCCCCCGTCCTGCCCGAGGGCGTCACCGTACGGGCGTTCGTGCCCGGCACCGACGACGCCGCCTGGCTGGCCGTCAACTCCGCGGCCTTCGCCCACCACCCCGAGCAGGGCTCCCTCACCCAGGTGGACCTCGACGCCCGCAAGGCCGAGCCCTGGTTCGACCCGGGGGGCTTCTTCCTCGCCTTCCGCGGGGAGCACCTGGTCGGCTTCCACTGGACGAAGGTCCATGCGGAGGAACAGCTCGGCGAGGTCTACGTCGTCGGCGTCGCCCCCGGTGCCCAGGGCGGGGGCCTCGGCAAGTCCCTCACCACCATCGGCCTGCGGCACCTGGCGGCCCAGGGGATGCCCACGGCGATGCTGTACGTGGACGCCGACAACAAGGCGGCGGTGTCCGTGTACGAGCGGCTGGGCTTCGTCACCTACGAGACGGACCTGATGTACCGCACGGAGACGTGAGACCCCGGGGGACCTTCCCGCTGGTGGAGGGCCGGACGGCTGAGTACGCCCGGCAGTGGACGACGGCCCTGGTGCCCGGGGTCAGCGTGCGGGTGACGTGCGCCCCGGCCGGCCGGCGAGCGGTCTGCGTCCCGGGCTCCACCGCCGCAGCGGCTCCGGTGTCCCCGCCCCGACCAGCAGCGCCGTCAGGACCAGGGCCGAGGCCCATCGCTGCTGGGTCCCGGTCCACCACGGGTCCCCGGGCAGGTTCAGCAGTCCCCAGCGGTCCGGGACCAGCGCCACGGCCAGTGCGGCCAGGGCCAGCCGGACCGCCGTCGCCCTGCCCGGCCTGGTCGCGTCCGTGCAGCGGATCACCGTCGTCGCGAGGGCGAGCGCGGTCGTCGCCATGGCGGCGGCTTCCAGCGTGACCGGGCCGGCCGGGGGACGCGCGGGCCCCGGTACGAGGAACAGGGCCGCCGTCCACCAGGCCGCCGCGACCGGGAGGGCCAGCCCCGCCCGCAGGCCGGCCCGGACCGCCCGGCCCACCGGTGTGGCGGCGGTGGTGTGCCGGGCCGGGTCGTCGAGGAGGAACCCGAACGCGAGGGCACCGAGCAGCGCGACCAGCCGCAGCACGGCCCATCCCGCGTCCGCGTCGGGCACCCGCTCCGGAAGTCTGGTGCTCCCGGCCAGCAACAGGCCCCCTGTGCCGGCCACCGCGGCCGCCCGCCAGGGCAACGTCCGCCACACCGGCGGCACGAGCGCCCGCAGCAGCGGGCCCCTCCCCCTGCGCAGGAGGGACCTACTCGTCGTCCGCACAGGTCTCCACCCCCTTCGGCACCGGCACGCCCAGCAGCCGCGCGGTCTGTGCCGTCGTCGTCCGGGGGGACGTCAGGTCCCGCCAGTGGGCCTTGACCCGGGCGGTCACCTCCGCGCGCGGGCGGTCCAGGAGGGCACGCAGGACCTCGGTCTGCTGGGCCGTCAGGGACAGCGGGTCCGTCGGGGCCAGGACCACGCCCGAGCCGGTGACCTCGTCGTCGAGGCGTACGTTGCGGAAGGTCGTCAGGGGGTGCGGGTCGCTGCCCAGGGCCAGCCACATGACGGTGACCATGCGCCCGTCGCACAGCGCGTCGGCCCTGGCCTCCGTACCGGCCACCAGGACCGCGGCCACGCCCACCGCGAACTCGCCGACGCGGTTGCCGCCCCAGCGGGTGCCGACCGTGACCTCACCGGGAGTGGTGGAGGGGGCCAGCGTGCTGTCGACCTCCAGTCCGCCGCTGGTGTCGATGCGCTGTCGTACCGTCAGGCGCAGGTCGGACGCCGGGGCGCCGGCCGCCGCGCGCACCCGGTCCACGACCTTCGCCCACTCCCGCCGCACGCCGTTCCACTCGGGGAAGGAGCAGTACGTCGCCCCGTCGCGGGTCGTGCAGGACTGGACCCGCTCGGGTGCCGTGGAGGCCGTCTTCCGCGCTGCTTCCAGGGCCGCCGTGTCCCGCGGGAGCTGACCGACGGCGCCCGCCGCGGTGACCGCGAGGGCGACCGCCGTCACGGCCTTCAGCGCGCGCGTGCGGCCGCCGGCGACGAGCAGCGCCGCGCAGGCCAGCAGGGCGCACAGCCCGGCCAGGTACAGCGCGTGCCAGGAGGCCGGGCGGCCCAGCAGGTCCGAGGGGACCGGGTCGCCCCCGCCGCCGCCCGCGTCGAGGACCGGCGCGAGCCGCCGCACGCCCTCCGGCGCGCCGTCGGTCATCAGCAGGCTCGTGATCAGGAAGTACACGGCGACCGCGAAGAGTATGGGCACGAGGCTCGACGGGAGCAGCCGGGCCAGCAGCACGCCCACCACCCCGGTGAGGAGCACCATCAGCGGTCCCACGGCCAGCTCCCCGAGCGAACCGTGGCCGACGGCACCGGGCTTGAGCGCCGACCAGCCGTACTCGACGGCGACCAGCAGCGCGGCCAGCAGGGCGAACGGCACCACCGACAGCAGGTGCGCCAGGGTGCGGCGCCAGGGCTCCAGGGGCAGCACGCCGAACTGCTGGGCCGTGCCGTTCCTGCGGTCGCGCTGCACCGCCACGTTGACACAGATCAGCAGGGCGATGGAGGCGAGCAGCGGGCCGGACTGGGTGTCGCGGTCCACCGTGTTGAGGACCGGGAAGGCGTCCATGCCCTCCTCGTCCCAGCACTTCCAGACGAGCAGGCCGGCTTCGAGCAGGAAGAAGAACAGCACCGGGATCTGCATCACCAGCTCCCGTGCCTCGACGCGGGCGAGGGCGAGGACGGCCGCCGTGCGGTGGGCGGCGCGGGCCGGGGCGGCGTCGGCCGGGGTGGGGTCCGTCGTGGGCTCCTTGACCGTGGTGCTCATGCCGTCACCGCCGCGCTGTCGCCGTCCAGAGTGAGCAGGTAGCCGTCCTCCAGGGTGGGTTCGAGGAGGTCGGCGCCCTCGGGCGGGTCGCCGACGTTGCGGAAGGTGCCCGTGCCGGTCCGCCAGCCGGCACGTGCGGCCGGGTCGCGCCGGGCACTGCTCCATACCCGGCCGGCCGCCCGCGCGGTCAGCTCGGCGGGGGTGCCCTCGAAGCGGACCCGGCCGTGGGCCAGGACCACCACGCGGTGGCAGAGCATCGCCACGTCCTCCGTCTGGTGGGTGGACAGCAGCACCGTGCGGCCCTCGCCCGCCTCGGCGACCAACTCCCTGAACCGCATTCGCTGTTCCGGGTCCAGGCCGACGGTCGGCTCGTCCAGGACCAGGAAGCCGGGGTCACCGACGAGGGCGGCGGCCAGGGCGACGCGCTGGCGCATCCCGCCGGACAGCCGCTTGATCCGCTTGCCGCGCACCTCGCTCAGGTCGACGGCCTCCAGGACGCGGCGCACCTCGCGGTGGCGTGCCCCGCGGTCGGTCAGCTCCTTGAGGATCGCCACGTAGTCGACGAACTCGAAGGCCGTGAAGTCCGGGTGGAACCCGGGGGTCTGGGGCAGGTAGCCCAGCTCCCTCCGGAGCGCGAGCCGGCCCGCCGAGGTGCGCGGGTCGTGGCCCAGCGCCCTGAACCCGCCCCCGTCGGGCGGCACGGCGGTGGCCAGCACCCGCAGCAGGGTGGTCTTGCCCGCGCCGTTGGGCCCGAGCAGCCCCGTGACCCCGCGTGTCAGGCTCAGCGAGACGTCGTCGAGGGCCCGTGTGCCGCCGTAGCGGAGGGTGAGGCCGGAGGCCGTCAGCGTGGTGGGTGCGGGGGTCATGCGGTGCTCCCGGAAGGGCAGTGGCCTGCGCGGCCGTCGGGTGAAGGGCGGTGGGCGGGGGCGCCGACCGGTGGGTGGCTGTGGGGGCGGGGGCCGTCGGGTGAAGGGCCGTCGGGTGAAGGGCCGTCACCTGCCGCCCACCGGGACTGCGAGGCGCGGGTCGGCAGCAAGAACGCCGTACGACGGTCGGTCGTCATGGCAGGTCCCCTCCCGCGAAGTGGCCCGCGCGCCCGGTGTCGAAGCGGTCCCGTGACTGCACGAGCAGCACGGTCGCCAGGGCCGCCAGTCCTGCCGCGGCCGACTGCCCGGCCGCCGTGAACGGCACGGGCGTGTGGCCGTCGGCCCGCGTGGTGGCCACCAGCAGCAGCGCCAGCCATCCGCCGCCGACCAGCGCGGGCGCGAGCACCGGGCCCAGCCGGGCACTGAGCGCCAGTCCGGTCGCGGTGAGGGCGAGCGCGGGCAGCAGCCAGGCCAGGGCCGACAGGCCGTACCCCGGCAGGGCCAGGGTCGCCAGGCCGTTGCAGACGAGCCCGGTGGTGAGGACCGCGACCGTGCGGATCATCAGCAGCCGGAAGCCGTGCAGCGGGGCGACGACCGCCATCTCGAACGTCGGGTCGAGCGACGGACCGAAGGACAGCGCCACCCCGGCCAGCGGCAGCAGCGGCGCCAGCGCCAGGAACAGACCCGGAGTGTCCGCCACCCGGACCACCAGCACGGTCATCATCAGCAGCGACAGCACCGCCAGCAGCCAGGAGCGGCGCAGTACCGGTGTCGCCGTCAGGAGGCGCGCGGTGTGGTCGGCGACGCCGAGCCGCAGCAGCACCCGCTCGAACGGTCCCGGCCGGGGCGCGTCCAGCTCCGCGTCCAGCCGCTCCCAGCCGGCGTCCAGCACGGCCGGCTCGGTCGCCCCCGCCAGCCGTGCCCGGCACTGCGCGCAGGCCGTGAGGTGCGTGTCGGCCGACCACAGCGAGGGGGGTGCCAACTCTCCGCGCGCGTAGGCCCGCAGGTCCTCCTCGGCCACGTGCCACGTCATGCCGCCACCTCCTGCTGCCGTCGCTGCCGCTCCTGCCACCGCGCGACTCCGCCGCCGCGCGACAGGGCTCCCTGGCCGTCCACCGGGGCTCCGCCGTTGTGCGCCGGGACACCCCCGCCGCACAGCGGGCCACCCCGTCCGGTCACGGGCCGGCTCCCGTCCATGACCTGCTCCGTCCGCCTCACGCCAGCGCCTCCCGCAGTTGCTTGCGGGCGCGCTGGGCCCGCGTCTTGACCGTGCCGGCGGGAATGCCGAGCAGGACCGCGGCCTCCCGGGTGCTCAGGCCGTCGATGACCGTCGCCTGGAGGACCGCCCGCAGCTCGGGGGAGAGCCGTATGAGGGCCCCGGCGAGGTCCCCGTGCTCCACCCCCGCGAGCACGCGGTCCTCCGCCGACGCCTCGTCCCGGTGGCGCAGCCGTGCCAGCGTCTGGCGCAGTCGTCCGCGCGCCCCGTCGTTGCGCAGTGCGTCGACCAGCCGGCGCGAGCCGATGCGCCACAGCCAGCCGGCCACGTCGCCCTCCTCGCGGTAGCGCGCGGAGCCGCGCCACACCGCGAGGAACGTCTCCTGGACGACGTCGTCGACTATCCCGGCGTCGGCGCAGCGGCTGCGCATGCGTGCGCTCAGCCACGGCGCATAGCGCCGGTACAGCTCCTCGAAGGCGTGACGGTCCCCGTGCGCCGCGATGGCCCGCAGCAGCTCCCCGTCGCTTCCCGTTTCGCTCACACCCCCTCATCGGACGAGCCCCGCCCATCGGTTCACGATCCGCGGCCCGGATTTCCGGAACCGGCCGCCGGTCCACCCCGTACCTGCCTCGGGCACCTCATCACGGCTCCGGCCCCCGGCTTGACTTCCGCCCCACCCTGCACCACCCTTTCACTACTCAATTAGTGAAAGGGTGGTTGCCGTGGTCGAATACCGCATCGACCGCCACAGCGGCGTCGCCACCTACGTCCAGATCGTCCAGCAGACCAAGCAGGCCCTGCGCCTGGGCCTGCTGCGGCCCGGGGACCGGCTCCCGACCGCCCGTGAGGTCGTCGAGGCGACGGCCATCAACCCGAACACCGTGCTCAAGGCGTACCGCGAGCTGGAGCGGGAGGGCCTGGTCGAGGCCCGCCGGGGGCTCGGCACCTTCGTGCGGCGCTCCCTCGGCGCGACCCCCGCCGACGACTCCCCACTGCGCGCCGGACTGGGCGCCTGGGCGGCGGAGGCCCGCGAGGCGGGGCTGGACCGGGAGGACGTGGCCGCGCTCTTCGCCGCCGTCCTGGACGAGGTCTTCCCGGACCCGGGCAGCCCGCCCGGCCCACCGAGCCCGAGCAGACGCGACGCCCCACACAACCCCGGCGCCCCCAGCAGCACAAGCAGTCCCAGGACCCCCAGCGACCCCAGCAACCTCAGTAGCCCCTGCCGCCCCAGTAGCCCCAGTAGCCCCAGCAACCCGAGCGGCAAGCCTGCGCTCCAGGGGGGAGACCCTTCATGACCAGCCGCCCCACCCCGTACGCCCTGCGGGCCACCGCGCTCGGCAAGCGGTTCGGGCGCCGCGGCGCCTGGGCCCTGCGCGACTGCTCGTTCCGGCTGCCCGCCGGCCGGGTCTGCGCCGTCGTAGGCCCCAACGGCGCCGGGAAGTCCACCCTGCTCGCCCTCGCCGCCGGACTCACCACGCCCTCCGAGGGCGAGGTCATCGTGCTGGGCACGGACCCGGCGTCGGCCCGCGCGCGGGTCGGCTACGTCGCCCAGGACAAGCCGCTCTACCCCCAGCTCACCGTCGCCGAGACGCTGCGCCTGGGCGCCGACCTCAACCCCGGCCACTGGGATCCCTCCGTCGCCGAGGCCGTCGTACGGGCCGGGGAGCTGGCGCCCGGGTCGAGGATCCGCTCGCTCTCCGGCGGTCAGCGCACCCGGGTCGCCCTCGCGCTCGCGCTGGGCAAGCGGCCCGAACTGCTGCTGCTGGACGAGCCGATGGCCGACCTGGACCCGCTGGCCCGGCACGAACTGATGGGCACGCTGATGGCGCAGGCGGCGCAGTACGGCACCACGATCGTGATGTCCTCGCACGTCGTCGCCGAGCTGGAGGACTCCTGCGACCACCTGCTGCTCGTCGGGGGCGGCCGGGTGCGGCTGGCCGGTGAGATCGACGAGCTGACCGAGGCCCACGCACGCGTGAGCGCGTCCGCCGAGACGGCCGACCTGACCGGGCACACGGTGGTGGAGTCCCGCACCACCGGCCGTCAGCTCACCGCACTGATCCGGCCGGACGGCCCGCTGCCGGCCGAGTGGCGCACCGCGTCGCCCACCCTGGAGGAACTGGTCCTCGCCTACCTCCGCAACCCGCGGGCCGCCTCCCTCACCCCCGCGGAGCCCGCCGACCGGGCCGGGACCACCACGAAGGCCGGCACGGGGAACGCCACGGCCGACACGGGGGCCGCCGCATGAGCGCGCTCACCTCCCCGCTGCCGACCGCTCCCGGCCCGCTGCCCGCGGCCCCCGGACGTCCCGCCGCGCTCGCCCGCGACCTGCGCTGGCTGCTGCGCCTGCACCGTCCCACCCTGTACGTCTGGGCGGCCCTGGTCGTCGTGCTGGCCGCCGCGCTGCTCTGGCTGGCGGGCCCGCTGACGGACGCGTCGGCCGACGCGTGGCGCGACTACAACGCGTGCCGGGACGGGGGGCGTTGCTCCTACTACCAGGACGCGATCCTGCGCTACAAGGACGTGTACAGCTACACGACGGTCGCCCTGACCGCGTTGCCCTTCCTGGTCGCCGCCTGGTCCGGCGCCGCCCTGATCGGCCGTGAGCTGGAGTCCGGCACCGCGCACCTCGCCTGGACGCAGGGTGTCTCCCCGGCCCGCTGGCTCGCCGTCAAGCTGGCCGCGCCGGCCGTCCTGGTCACCGCTGGCACGGGGCTGCTGGTCTGGCTGCACCACCGCGCGTGGTCGGCGGCGCACGGCCGCGTGGACACGGCGAAGTCCTGGTACGACGGCCTCACCCTGCACGCCAACGGCCCGACCACGGTCGGCCTCGCCCTCGCCGGGCTCGGGTGCGGGGCGCTGGCGGGCCTGCTGTGGCGCCGTGCGCTGCCCGCGCTGGCGACGGGCCTGGTCGCCACCGCGGCGGTCCGGGTCCTCGCGGACCGGCTGATGCCGCACCTGTGGGCGGCCGACACGGTGGTCACTCCCCTCAGCCGCGGCCCGGGGGGCGTCGGCATCACCGTCGACGAGGGCATCGTCACCTCCACGGGCGCGCACGTCCCGCTCCCGCACTGCCCGCCGGAGGACGCGGTGCACGGCTGCACGGCCACCTACGCCGAGGCGGACGCGGTCGGCTTCTTCCACACGTACCACCCCGCCGCGCACTACTGGCCGCTCCAGCTGACCACCACGGCCGTCCTGCTGGCCCTGGTCGCCGTGCTCACGGTGATCGCGTTCCGCCTGCTCGGGCGGTCGACCGGCGGAGCCGCCCGGGGCCGCCGGACGGCGGGAGCCGGCCAGGAACGCCAGGGCCGTCGGACCGCAGCCGCCCGTCGGACGGGAGTCGCCGCATGACCGCGCTCACCGATGAGCGGGCCGTCACCGCGCCGTCCGCCGCCCCGCGCGCGTGGGGCACCGCGCGGACCGTCCTGCGGCTGCACCGCACCGCGCTGCTGCTGTGGGTGGCTGTCGTGGCGGGACTGTCGGGCTGGCTGGTATGGCTGACGCTGGTCACGGCCCCCGCCGAGCGGGCGGCCATCGACTGCGCCGGCGAGGACTTCTGCGACAGCACCGTGCCCGGCCTCGGCTTCGGCACCCCGGTCGGCTGGATCGGGATGCTCGTGGCCTACGCCTTCCTCGCGGTGGCCGCGTTCGCGGGCGGCGCGCTCATCGGCCGGGAGGTGGAGTCGGGCACCGCGCGCCTCGCGTGGACCCAGTCCGTCACGCCCGCCCGCTGGCTGGCGGCCAAGCTCGCCGTGCCGGCGCTGGTGATCGCGGGCGGCATGACCGTGCTGGTCCTGGTGTTCCGCTGGTCCTGGCACTCCGATCCCCACCTGGTGTTCGAGGAGTGGAGCGGGGCCGCGCCGTTCCTGGCCCGTGGCCCGGCCACCGTCGCGTACGCCCTGTGCGCCCTGGCCGTCGGCGCGCTCACCGCGCTCCTGCTGCGCCGCGCCCTGCCCGCGCTCGGCGTCTCGCCGGCCGTCATGGGGCTGCTGAACCTGGCCCTCACCCGCCTGCGCCCCTCCCTGTGGCCGCAGGTGCACCGCACCTCGGCGACGGTGGTCGTCACGCCGGAGCACGCGTGGGTGCTGGACGAGGGCGCCCTGGTCCACGGCCGGCCCCGGACCGGCGTCCCGTACTGGAACTGCGGCGGCGCCCCCGCCGCGGCCCGGCGCTGCCTGGACGACCTGGGCGTCACCGGCTACTACGCCTCGTACCACCCGCAGTCCCACTTCTGGCCGCTGCACCTGGTCGAGACGGCCGTCGTGCTGGCGGTGGCCGCGCTGGCGACCGCCGCGGCCTTCGCCGTCGTACGCCACCGGACGCGCTGACGCGGGGAGGCCGCGGCGCGGTACCACCGGCGTCGTCCACGCCCTGCACCCCCCGCGCGTACGCACGCGTGACCCACGACCGGGACGCCACGCGTGCGTACGCGCCCCACGACCCCCACGAACCCCCGCGGGACCCTCCCCGCTATCCCGCACGTCATGTCTCCGTAACCGGTGATTCAGACGACCTTGCGACGCTCGGCCAATGAACGCCGCCGTGCCCGAGCCCTCGCCGCCCCCCGACGGGACCGCCGCCGTGCTCCCGCCCGCGCGTTCCGACGCGCCTGTCCCGCTCGTAGCGCGGAACAATGAATCCATGAGCCAGCAGAACTCCCAGGCCAAGGTCCAGCACGCGCAGCCCTCCGTGGGCTCCATCGCCGCGCACCGCCCGCACACCGTGGCCGCCGTGGTCTCCGATCTGGAACCCGACCTCGACGCGGACCTCGACGCGTACGAGGACACCGTGGTGGACGGCGTCCAGCTGCCGCAGGGTCGTTTCCTCGACCGGGAGCGCAGCTGGCTCGCGTTCAACGAGCGGGTCCTGGAGCTCGCCGAGGACCCCGACACCCCCCTGTTGGAGCGGGCGAACTTCCTCGCCATCTTCGCCAGCAACCTCGACGAGTTCTTCATGGTCCGGGTGGCCGGCCTGAAGCGCCGCATCGCCACCGGTGTCGCCACCCGCTCCGCGTCCGGCCTCCAGCCGCGCGAGGTGCTGGAGATGATCTGGGCCCGCTCGCGCGAGCTGATGGCCCGGCACGCCGCGTGCTACCACGAGGACGTCGCCCCCGCACTCGCGGAGGAGGGCATCCACCTGGTCCGCTGGAGCGAGCTGGCCGAGAAGGAGCAGGCGCGGCTGTTCACGCTGTTCCGGCACCAGATCTTCCCGGTCCTGACCCCCCTCGCGGTCGACCCGGCGCACCCCTTCCCGTACATATCGGGCCTGTCGCTGAACCTCGCGGTGGTCGTGCGCAATCCGGTCAGCGGCCACAAGCACTTCGCGCGCGTGAAGGTGCCGCCGCTGCTGTCCCGGTTCCTGGAGAGCTCCCCGGGCCGCTACGTCCCCATCGAGGACGTCATCGGCGCGCACCTGGAGGAGCTGTTCCCGGGCATGGAGGTGCTGGAGCACCACGCGTTCCGGCTCACCCGCAACGAGGACCTCGAGGTCGAGGAGGATGACGCGGAGAACCTGCTCCAGGCGCTGGAGAAGGAGCTCATGCGGCGCCGCTTCGGGCCGCCGGTGCGCCTGGAGGTCGAGGAGTCCATCGACCGCGAGGTGCTGGACCTGCTGGTGCGCGAGCTGAAGATCTCCGAGGCGGAGGTCTACCCGCTGCCCGGCCCGCTCGACCTGACCGGCCTGTTCCGCATCCACGGCCTGGACCGGCCCGAGCTGAAGTACCCCCGGTTCATCGCCGGCACCCACCGTGACCTGGCCGAGGTCGAGTCGGCGTCCGCGCCGGACATCTTCGCCGCGCTGCGCCAGCGGGACGTGCTGCTGCACCACCCGTACGACTCGTTCTCCACGTCCGTGCAGGCCTTCCTGGAGCAGGCGGCGGCCGACCCGGACGTGCTGGCCATCAAGCAGACCCTGTACCGCACCTCCGGCGACTCCCCGATCGTCGACGCGCTGATCGACGCGGCCGAGGCCGGCAAGCAGGTCCTGGTGCTGGTGGAGATCAAGGCCCGCTTCGACGAGCACGCCAACATCAAGTGGGCGCGCAAGCTGGAGGAGGCCGGCTGCCACGTCGTCTACGGCCTGGTCGGGCTGAAGACGCACTGCAAGCTGTCCCTCGTGGTCCGCCAGGAGGGCGAGACGCTGCGCCGCTACTGCCACGTCGGCACCGGCAACTACCACCCCAAGACGGCCCGGCTCTACGAGGACCTCGGGCTGCTCACCGCCGACCCGCAGGTCGGCGCGGACCTGTCCGACCTGTTCAACCGGCTCTCCGGGTACTCGCGCCGCGAGACCTACCGCCGGCTGCTGGTCGCCCCCAAGTCCCTGCGCGACGGCCTGGTCTCGCGGATCAACGCCGAGGCCCAGCACCACCGCGCGGGCCGCCCGGCGTTCATCCGCATCAAGGTCAACTCGATGGTCGACGAGGCGGTCATCGACGCCCTGTACCGCGCGTCGCAGGCGGGCGTGCCGGTCGACGTCTGGGTGCGCGGCATCTGCGCGGTACGCCCGGGGGTCGCGGGCCTGTCGGAGAACATCCGGGTCCGCTCGATCCTCGGCCGCTTCCTGGAGCACTCGCGGGTCTTCGCCTTCGGCAACGGCGGCGAGCCCGAGGTGTGGATCGGCAGCGCCGACATGATGCACCGCAACCTCGACCGCCGCATCGAGGCGCTCGTGCGGGTCGTCGACCCGGGCCACCGCGCCGCGCTCAACCGGCTGCTGGAGACCGGCATGTCCGACGCCACCGCGTCCTGGCACCTGGGCGCGGACGGCGAGTGGACCCGGCACGCGACCGATGCGGACGGCGCGCCCCTGCGCAACGTCCAGGAGATGCTCATAGACGCCCGGAGGCGCCGGCGTGGCACAGCGACACCATGACCTGACGGACTCCGCGGCCGGGGCTCCGGTGACGGGGGACGCCCTCGCGGGCTACCTCCGCGCCCGGGCCACGGAGTTCCTCCGCGCGCTGCGGCTGCAGCGCGCGGGCGGGTCCCACGGGGGGACCGACGAGGCGGCCGAGGCGGCGCGCGCCCTGCGCCGCTCGGCCCGCCGCATCAGCGGCAGCCTGCACACCTTCCGGGCCCTCCTGGACGCCGACTGGTCGGAGGAGATCCGCCCCGAGCTGGCCTGGCTGTCGGGGACGCTGGCCCTGGAGCACGCGTACGAGGCCCGGCTGGAGCGGCTGCTGCTGGCGCTCCAGCGGCTGTCGGGCGCGACGGCGGTCCCCGGGCAGGGAGCGGGCGGGGGCGCCCCCCTGCCCGGGACGGCCGCCCTCCCCGACCCGGCCGAGGCGTCCACCGCGCCCCGGACCGCCCCCGGCACGGCCCACCCACCGGCCACCTCCCGCACCGCCGGAAGTCCTGCGGCCGCCTCCCGCACTGCCGGGGGCGCGCCGGTCACCTCCCGCGCCACGGGGAACGGGGCCGTCACCTCCCGGGCCACCGGGAGCACGTCCGCCGCGTCCCGTGCCGCGGGCGCACCGGCCGACTCCCGCGCCACGGGCACCGCCACCGCCTCCCCCGGGCCCGTGGCCACCGCGCCCGCCCCCGGCCCCCTGGTCGAGCGCGGGAACCTCACCGTCGGCGCCGCCAAGGCCGGCGCCCTGCTCGACCGCCAGCTCACGCTCGCCCGCACCCGCGCCCACTCCACGGCGCTGCAGGCGCTGGGCTCTTCCCGCTTCCACGCCGTCGCGGACAAGGTCGCCGTCCTGGCCAGCGAGGTCCCGCTGACCCCGGACGCCCCCGGCACCGACCTGGTGCCGCTCGCCACGGCCGCCGAGGAGCGGCTCACCGACGCGGTCGCCGCGCTGCCCCTGGTCACCGCGGGCCACCCGTACAACGCCGAGGCGCTGGTCCACGGCCTGTCCCCGGACACCGCCCCGCACCCGCAGGACGCGCCCTGGCACCAGGTACGGCTGCTGCTGCGCCTGCACCGGTACGCGCTGGAGGTGCTGCACGACGGCGACTGCCCGCCCGACGCGCGCCTGATCGCCGCGGGCGAGGCCCTGGACCGGCACCGGGACGCCTCGGAGGCGGCGGCCGCCGCGGCCCAGGCGGCCCGCACCCCCCGGATCGCGCCCGCGACGGCGTACGCCCTCGGGGTGCTGCACGCCGACCAGCGGCACGAGGTGGAGGCGGCCCGGTACGCGTTCCAGCGGGCCTGGCAGAGACCCGCCGTCACCACAGCCTGACCCCTACTCCCCTTCCCGTCCCCTTCGCCCTCCCTGAGGCGGTGACCCCACGGTGAGCTCCCCGAAGGACCCTCAGTACCCCCAGGGCGCGTACGGCCCGGAGGACCCCGGCGACACCCCCGTCCTGGCGGCCGGCTGCGTCCTGTGGCGCCGGTCCGCCACGGGCGGCAGCCTGGAGGTGTGCCTGGTCCACCGGCCGAAATACGACGACTGGTCCCACCCCAAGGGCAAGCTTAAGCGGGGGGAGGACGCGCTCGCGGGCGCGCTGCGCGAGGTGGTCGAGGAGACCGGCTACACGGCCGTGCCCGGCGCCGAGCTGCCCACGCTGCGCTACCGGGCCCAGGGCCGCCCCAAAGAGGTCCGCTACTGGGCCGCCGAGGCGGGAGCAGGCGGTTTCGTACCGAACCTGGAGGTCGACCGGGTGCTGTGGCTGCCGCCGGCGTCCGCCCGCGCCCGGCTCACCCAGCCCAGGGACCGCGACCTCGTCGACGCGCTCATGGAGTCCCTGCGGTCCGCCTGACGGGCCGGGAACCGGGACCGCGCCGTGTCCTCGGCGTAAGCCTTCCGTGACCTAACCGCACCGTCCACCAGGGTTCACCGCGCGTTCATTTACGCCCATAGGCGCCTTCACCTGTTCTGCCTAATTTCGGCCTTACCCGGTGCGGACCGCGACCTGTGGGTCGCATCCGCGCAACCCAGACTTTCGCACGCCGCCGGATCAGGACGGCGGCTCCTGGAAGGAATCACCCTCAGTGAAGCTTCAGCGCATGAACCGGCGGGCCCTCACCCTCGGTGCTCTCGCCGTCTCCGGCGCCCTGGCCCTCACGGCGTGCGGCTCGGACGACACCGGCTCCAGCGGTGACAGCAGCAGCTCCGCCTCCGCCACCACCGCGGCCGGCTCCATCAAGTGCGACGACGCCAAGGGCCAGCTCCTGGCCGACGGCTCCTCCGCGCAGAAGAACGCGATCGACGCCTGGGTCAAGAACTTCACCCAGGCGTGCAACGGCGTCCAGATCAACTACAAGGGTTCGGGTTCGGGCGCCGGCATCACCGCCTTCACCCAGGGCCAGGTCGCGTTCGCCGGCTCGGACTCCGCGCTGAAGCCCGAAGAGGTCACCGCCTCCAAGCAGGTCTGCTCCGGCGGCCAGGGCATCGACCTGCCGATGGTGGCCGGCCCGATCGCCGTCGCCGTCAACATCTCCGGCGTGGACAGCCTCACCCTCGACGCCCCCACGATCGCCAAGATCTTCGACGGCAAGATCACCAAGTGGAACGACGCGGCGATCAAGAAGCTGAACCCGAGCGCCAAGCTGCCCGACCTGAAGATCCAGGCGTTCCACCGCTCGGACGAGTCCGGCACCACGGACAACTTCACCAAGTACCTGATCGCCGCCGCCCCGAACGACTGGAAGTACTCCGGCGGCAAGGCCTGGCAGGCCAAGGGCGGCCAGGCGGCGCAGGGCTCCTCCGGTGTCGCCCAGGGCGTCAAGCAGACCAACGGCGCGATCGGCTACATGGAGCTGTCGTACGCCAAGGACGGTCTGAAGACGGTCGACATCGACACGGGCGCCTCCGCCCCGGTCAAGGCCTCCTCCGACGGCGCCACCAAGGCCGTCGCCGCCGCCCAGGTCGTCGGCACCGGCAGCGACCTGTCGCTGAAGCTCGACTACACCACCAAGGCCGACGGCGCCTACCCGATCACCCTCGTCACCTACGAGATCGTGTGCGACAAGGGCAACAAGTCCGCCACCCTGCCCGGCACCAAGGCGTTCCTGAACTACATCGCCTCGCAGGAGGGCCAGTCGATCCTCTCCGGCATCGACTACGCCCCGATGCCCGACGCGATCATCTCCAAGGTCCGCAGCACTGTCGCGAGCCTGAGCTGAACTGAAGGCGCGGTCCGGACCGGCTGACCCGGTCCGGGCCGTGCCGTCCGGTGCACCGCCGCCAGGGGCCGCCGAGCACGGCCCCGCCCGGGCCGCCGCGAGCGGCTCCGCAGACCGGAGAACCCCATGGACATATCGACACAGAAGACAGACGAAGCCCCACCCCCCACCACGCTGCCGACCCCGACCGAGCAGAAGCGCGCCGCGCGGGGCGCCACCCGCCCCGGTGACCGCATCTTCCTCGGCCTCTCGCGCGGCTCGGGCATCCTGCTGCTGGCCGTCATGGCCGCGATCGCGATCTTCCTGACCTACCGTGCCTCGCTGGCCATCAGCAAGGACGAGGCCAACTTCCTGACCACCTTCGAGTGGAACACGAGCCTCGTGCCGCCGAAGTTCGGCATCGCCGTCCTGGCGTTCGGCACGGTCGTGTCCTCCGTCATCGCCATGGTCATCGCGGTCCCGATCGCCGTCGCCATCGCGCTGTTCCTCACCCACTACGCCCCCCGCCGGCTGAGCGGCCCGATCGCCTACGTGATCGACCTGCTCGCCGCGGTGCCGTCCATCGTGTACGGCCTGTGGGGCGCCCTGATCCTGGTACCGCACATGGACGGCCTCTTCGGCTGGCTGAACGACTACCTGGGCTGGACCGGGGTCTTCAGCTGGGAGGAGGGCGCGCCGCGCTCGATGCTCACCGTGGGCATCCTGCTGGCGATCATGATCCTGCCGATCATCACCAACGTCAGCCGCGAGGTCTTCCGCCAGGTCCCGCGGATGCACGAGGAGGCCGCGCTCGCCCTGGGCGCCACCCGCTGGGAAGTGGTCCGCATGTCGGTCCTGCCCTTCGGCCGCTCCGGCGTGATCTCCGCCTCGATGCTCGGCCTCGGCCGGGCGCTCGGCGAGACGATGGCCGTGGCCACCGTGCTCTCCCCGGACTTCGACATCCACGCCAGCCTGCTCAACCCGGGCGGCGGCACCTTCGCCCAGAACATCGCCAGCAAGTTCAACGAGGCGAACGAGTTCGGCCGGGACGCGCTGATCGCCTCCGGTCTGGTCCTCTTCGTGATCACCCTGCTGGTCAACGGCGCGGCGCGCTGGATCATCTCCCGCCGCAAGGAGTACTCGGGGGCCAACGCATGAGCCACGCAGCCATCGCCGACAAGCGCCCCAGCTCCCTGCGCGGCGCCAGCCTGCCGAAGTGGACCCCCTGGGCCATCGCCGCCGGGTCCGTCGCGCTGGGCCTCGGCATCAGCGCCGCCGCCGGCCTCGACAGCAAGATCCAGTGGGCCCTGATGGCCGGGGTCCTGTTCGTTGTCGGCACCTACGCCATCGCCGCCCGCGTCGAGGGCCGGCGCCAGGCCAAGGACCGGGTCGCGACCAGCTTCGTCTGGGTCGCGTTCCTGCTCGCGGTGATCCCGCTCCTGTCGCTGGTGTGGGCGACCGTGCAGCGCGGTCTGAAGGTCCTCGACGTCTACTTCCTCACCCACTCCATGGGCGTCGTCGCCGACTTCGAGGCCGGCGGCGGCATCTACCACGCCATCATCGGCAGCCTGGAGCAGGTCGGCCTCGCCACCCTGATCGGCGCCCCGATCGGTGTGCTCACCGCGATCTACCTGGTGGAGTACGGCCGGGGCAACCTGGCCCGTGCGGTCACCTTCTTCGTCGACGTGATGACCGGCATCCCGTCGATCGTCGCCGGCCTGTTCATCCTCAGCCTGATGCTGATGTGGGACATGCAGCCCTTCGGCTTCGCCGGGTCCCTCGCGCTCGCGATCCTGATGATGCCGGTGGTCGTGCGCTCCACGGAGGAGATGCTCAAGCTCGTCCCGAACGAGCTGCGTGAGGCGTCCCTCGCACTGGGCGTGCCCAAGTGGCGCACCATCCTGAAGGTGGTCCTGCCGACCTCGATCGGCGGCATCACCACGGGCATCATGCTGGCGATCGCCCGTATCGCCGGTGAGACCGCCCCGGTCCTGCTGCTGGTGTTCGGCAACCCGTTCATCAACAACAACCCCTTCGAGGGCGCCCAGGCGTCGCTGCCGCTGTTCATCTACCAGCAGTACTCGCAGAGCGCCGGTTCGACGGCGGCGTACGACCGGGCCTGGGCCGCGTCCCTGACGCTGATCGCGTTCGTGATGATCCTCAACCTGGCGGCCCGCGGCATCGCCCGCTGGAAGGCCCCGCGCTAACCCTCCGCGGCTACCGCCGCGCGGCCGGTCGCTGACGGCGACCCCAAGGCGACTATCTGGAAGTGAAGAAGCAATGGCCAAGCGAATCGACGTCAGCGGGCTGACCGCCTACTACGGATCCCACAAGGCGATCGAGGACATCTCGATGACCATCGAGCCCCGCTCGGTGACCGCCTTCATCGGCCCCTCGGGCTGCGGCAAGTCGACGTTCCTGCGCACGCTCAACCGCATGCACGAGGTCACGCCGGGCGGCCGGGTCGAGGGCAAGGTGCTGCTGGACGACGAGGACCTGTACGGACACGGCATCGACCCGGTGTCGGTGCGCCGTGAGGTCGGCATGGTGTTCCAGCGCCCGAACCCGTTCCCCACCATGTCGATCTTCGACAACGTGGCCGCGGGCCTGCGCCTGAACGGCAAGTACAAGAAGTCGGAGCTGTCCGACGTGGTCGAGAAGTCCCTCAAGGGCGCGAACCTCTGGAACGAGGTCAAGGACCGCCTGAACAAGCCGGGCTCCGGTCTCTCCGGCGGTCAGCAGCAGCGGCTGTGCATCGCCCGGGCGATCGCGGTGGAGCCGGACGTCCTGCTCATGGACGAGCCCTGCTCGGCCCTGGACCCGATCTCCACGCTCGCCATCGAGGACCTCATCGGCGAGCTGAAGGAGCGGTTCACGATCGTCATCGTGACGCACAACATGCAGCAGGCGGCCCGGGTCTCGGACCGCACCGCGTTCTTCAACCTGGCCGCGGTCGGCCAGCCCGGCAAGCTCATCGAGATCGACGAGACGGAGCGCATCTTCTCCAACCCGTCGGTCCAGGCGACCGAGGACTACATCTCGGGCCGCTTCGGCTGACCGGGCCGTCCCGGTTCGCCGGGCCGACCCGATGGACCCCTCGCGGTGCTGCATGGCGGTGCCACCGCGAGGACGCAAAGGGCCCGCCCCTGGCTCCCGGGGGCGGGCCCGCTGCTGTTCCGAAACGTTTCCTCGGGTGTGTGAGCCGGTGGGGAAACGAACCCGGCGGCGCCTACAGCACCGCCAGCTTCACCACCCCGTAGGCCAGCGCGGCGACGACCCCCGCGGCCGGCATCGTGATGAACCAGCCCAGCACGATGTTCTTGGCGACGCCCCAGCGCACCGCGTTGACCCGCTTCGTCGCACCCACGCCCATGATCGCCGAGGTGATGACGTGCGTCGTGGAGATCGGCGCCTTGAACAGGAACGCGGTCGTGAACATGATCGACGCGCCGGTCGTCTCCGCCGCGAACCCCTGCGGCGGGTCCAGCTCGATGATCTTGCGCCCCAGCGTCCGCATGATCCGCCAGCCGCCGGCGTAGGTGCCCAGCGACAGCATCAGGGCGCACACGAGCTTGACCCACACCGGGATCGGGTCGCCGTAGTCCTCGACGTCGGCGATGACCAGGGCCATCACCACGATGCCCATGGTCTTCTGCGCGTCCTGCAGACCGTGCCCCAGCGCCATGCCGGCCGCGGACACCGTCTGCGCGATGCGGAAGCCCCGCTTGGCCTTGTGCGGGTTGGACCGCCGGAAGAGCCACAGGATCGCGGTCATCACCAGGTAGCCGACGACCAGGCCGACCACCGGCGAGATGAACATCGGCAGGACGACCTTGTCCAGCACGCCGCTCCAGTACACGGTGGTGCCGCCCGCGAGCGCCGCCCCGACCATGCCGCCGAACAGCGCGTGGGACGAGGAGGAGGGCAGCCCGAAGTACCAGGTGACGAGGTTCCAGGTGATCGCACCCACCAGCGCCGAGAACAGGATCGCCATTCCCGTCGAGCCCTCGGGTGTCTGGATCAGCCCCTCACTGACGGTCTTGGCGACCCCGGACCCGAGGAACGCGCCGGCGAGGTTCATCACGGCCGCCATCGCCAGCGCGGCCCGCGGCGTGAGCGCCCGGGTCGACACCGACGTGGCGATCGCGTTCGCCGAGTCGTGGAAGCCGTTGGTATAGGTGAAGAAGAGCGCGACCATGATGGTCACGACCAGAGCGAAGGTGTCCATGGAGGGGCTCAGGACTCCTTGACGGCGATGGTCTCCACCGTGTTCGCCACGTGCTCGAACGCGTCGGCCGCTTCCTCCAGGACGTCCACGATCTGCTTCAGCTTCAGCACCTCGATCGCGTCGTACTTGCCGTTGAAGAGCTGGGCCAGCAGCTTGCGGTGGATCTGGTCGGCCTGGTTCTCCAGCCGGTTGACCTCGATCCAGTACTCGGTGAGGTTCGTCATGGTCCGCAGGTTCGGCATCGCCTCCGCCGTGAGCTCGGCGGCCCGGGCCAGGACCTCGATCTGCTGCTCCACGCCCCGCGGCAGTTCCTCGACGTTGTAGAGGACGACCAGGTCGACGGCCTCCTCCATGAAGTCCATGATGTCGTCGAGGGACGAGGCCAGGGAGTAGATGTCCTCCCGGTCGAACGGCGTGATGAACGAGGAGTTCAGCTGGTGGAAGATCGCGTGCGTGGCGTCGTCGCCCGCGTGTTCGGCCGCCCTCATGCGTTCCGCGATCTCGGCCCGGGCGGACGCGTCCGCTCCGAGCAGTTCCATCAGGAGTTTGGAGCCCGTGACGATGTTGTCCGCGGATGCGGCGAACATGTCGTAGAAGCTCGTCTCCCTGGGGGTCAGACGAAAGCGCACGTGGGGTCCTCGGGGTGCATCGGTTTCGGTCAGGGTGATGCTAAGCGCATCATCCGGCCACGGCTAAGGGGCCGTCCCCCAGTGTCGCCCATGAGGCAGAGTGATCAGCACAGGGGCGACCAAGGGTCCTGTACCCGCCAAAGTTGGCTACCATATACCCGGCAGGGGTATATATCGCCCGCCACCATCCGAAACGGGAGGACGCGATGACGACGACCGAGGCCGGCGCGACCCCGGCGCCCTCCCCCGAGGCCGGCGCGGACGCGGTGGTCACCGACCACGACCGCGGGGTGCACGGCTACCACCACCAGAAGGACGAGCACCTCAAGCGGCTGCGCCGCATCGAGGGCCAGATCCGCGGCCTGCAGCGGATGGTCGACGAGGACGTCTACTGCATCGACATACTCACGCAGGTCTCCGCGTCCACGAAGGCCCTGCAGTCCTTCGCGCTCCAGCTCCTCGAGGAGCACCTGCGGCACTGCGTCGCCGACGCCGCCCTCAAGGGCGGGGGCGAGATCGACGCGAAGGTCGAGGAGGCCACAAAGGCGATCGGGCGCCTCCTGCGCACCTGACCGCGCCCGCCCGCACGGCCGGCCCGGGGTCGCCTTTCGGCCACGGCCGCGCGGCGCACCTCACTCGCACCCGGCGTCCGGGCCCGCCCGGACACGTCGCCGGCAGACGTCACTCCCGTCCGGCGGTCTCCCGCTCCTCGGCCACCCGGAGCACCTCGTCGATGCTCTCCAGGCTGAGCCGTTCCTCGGCCGCCGACGCCGCGATGATCAGCTCCCCGCACAGTTCGATCTCGGCGAGGGCCACGTGGTCCTGCACCGCCGTACCGCCGCCCGGAGCCACGCGCATCACCTCGTCCCTGCCGTCACCGGCTTCCTAGAGTAGGGAGCGGGCCACACACCGCGCATGGCACGGACGGGCTAGTTCACGGCGTAGTCACCGCCTACCGCGCCCCGCGTACGCAGGCCGTGCCACGGGGTCGCTACTCCTCGGCGACCCGCCCCGCGTAGATGTCGCGCGACGCCGGCAGCCGTACGTCCACGGGGGCGCCGAAGCCGTAGAGCAGGGTCGTCGAGGCGACCGCGACCGCCCGTCCGTGCTGGCCGTTGACGAAGCTGAACCGGTAGCGGACCTTGCGGATGCGGCCCTGGTCGTCGAGGTAGGCGTCGAACGGCACCCGTGCCGTGGCGAACCCTTTCGCCGCCGCGGCCAGCGACGCCCGGTTCCCGCCGGTCGCGTTCCGCGCGGCCACCGTCAGGTCGGCCGTGCCGCGGTAGTGCCGCACCGCGGTCCCGGCCAGCTCGGTGCGCCCCAGGTACGCCGCCGTGCGCGTGCCGCGCAGCACCTCGGCCGCGGCGAGCGGATCGGTCGCCCCGCCGGTGACCAGGTTGCCGTCCGACAGCGACGCCGTCTCCACCCGCACCCACTTGTCGGCGGGCACCCCGGCACCCCGGTTCTTCATGAACAGCGCCTCCGGCGTGAGGAGTTCGGTGATCGGACGGTGCCGGCTCTCGCCCGCGGGGTCCTGCGGGAGCACCACCTTCAGCCGGCCGAGCCGGTGGCGGTAGTCGTAGACCCCCTCCCCGCGGATGGTCACCCGGGTCCCGCCGGTGGCCATCTCCATCGAGGTGCGCGCCTGGGAGCTGCCGGCGCCGACCAGGGTGTCGGCGGCCCGGTGCAGCGTCCCGACCGGGTCGGTGGTGGCCCTGCCGCCCTCGGGGCCCCGCCCGCCCTCGGCGGCCGCCCCGCTGCCCGCGCACCCGGCGGTCCCCGCGCAGACCGAGGCCACGAGCCCCGCGACGGCCACCGCACCCGCCCACCTGTGCTGTCGCTGTGCCATCGCTGCCTACCCCCAGCCGGTCACGTCCGTCACGGGCGCCCTGTCGTCCGGTTAACGAGGTGCGGGGGCCACCGTCACGCGCGGCCGGGGCGTGCGCAGGGCGTGCGCGGGGGCGCCCGGAAAGCGGTGCGCGCGGCGGGGAAAGCCTTTGCCGAGCGTGGGTACCTTAGTCGTCGTGACGCAGCAGGACGGACCCAAGGCTCCCCCCGCACCCGGGGAGCACCGCACCGACACCGTCGAGCAAGGCCGCTTCTGTTTCGCCCGCTGCGCCTGCGGCTGGCGCGGCCCCGCCCGCCGGGCGAGGAGCCTGGCGCGCACGGACGCCCGGGGACACGCCGCGGACGGCTGGAACCCCTGAGGCCCCGCCGCCGTCTCGCTCCATGAGGCGCGGTCCCGCCGGTCGACGGGCCCGTGCAGGACGGCGCCCCCGGGCGCCCCACACCAGGGACGGACCATGGAACGGCGTACGTTCATAGGCGGCGCCGCCGCGCTCACGGCGGCCGTGACCGCCGGGTGCAAGGGCGGCGACAGCAACGGCTCGGGCCCGGCGGGCGGCGGCACACCCGGGGGCTCCTCGTCCGCTTCCGCGGGCGGCATCACCGCGCTCACCGCGAGCGGGGCCACCGCCCCGGCCGACTGGACCGCGCTCGCCCACGACCTCGACGGTGCGCTGATCCGCCCCGGCGACGCCTCCTGGAAGACGGCCCACCAGCTGTACAACACCCGCTTCGACGGCCTGAAGCCCGCCGCCGTCGCCTACGTCGCCCACCCCGACGACATCCGTACGGCCCTGTCGTTCGCCCGCGCCCACGGCACCAAGGTCGCCATCCGCAACGGCGGCCACTCCTACGCCGGCTGGTCCTCGGGCGACGGACGGCTGATCGTCGACGTCTCCCGGCTCAGCCGGATCCGGGTCAGCGGCAGCGAGGCCGTCGTCGGCGCCGGCGCCAAACTCATCGACGTCTACCGGGCGCTGGCCGCCAAGGGCGTGACGATCCCGGCCGGCTCCTGCCCCACGGTCGGCGTCTCCGGCCTGGTCCTCGGCGGCGGCCACGGCGTGGTCTCCCGGGCCTACGGCCTGACCTGCGACAGCCTCACCCAGGCCACGCTGATCACCGCGGACGGCAAGCAGCTCGTGGCCAATGCCACCCAGAACAAGGACCTGTTCTGGGCGCTGCGCGGCGCGGGCAACGGCACCTTCGGCGTCGTCACCGAGCTGCGCTTCCGCACCCACCCCGCCCCGCAGGCGGTCACCGGGTACCTCACCTGGCCCTGGTCGCGGGCGGCCGCGGTGGTGCGGGCCTGGCAGGAGTGGGGTCCGTCCCAGCCCGACGAGATCTGGTCCTCGCTGCACCTGGAGAACACCCCGGGCGGCACGCCCAAGGTGTCGGTCGCGGCCTTCGGCATCGGCACCTACGGCCAGCTCCAGAACGCCGTGGACCGCCTCGCCGACCGCGTGGGCGCCCCGGCGACCAGTGTCTCCCTGCGCCGCCGCTCCTACGAGCAGGCCATGGAGGCCTACGCCGGCTGCTCCTCGTTCGCCTCCGACGCCCAGTGCCACCTGCCGGGATCGACCCCGGGCCGCTCCCCGCAGGGCGCGCTGGGCCGGGAGACGTACGCGGCCCGCTCCGACTTCTTCGACCACTCACTGTCGGCGGCCGGGATCCAGGCGCTGCTCGCCCAGGTCAAGCAGGTGCGCGGCGGGGGCGGCAGCATCGCGCTCACCGCGCTGGGCGGCGCCGTGAACCGGGTCGCGCCGACCGCGACGGCCTTCGTGCACCGCCGGTCGCGGATGCTGGCCCAGTACCTGGTGTCCTGGAAGGCGGGCACGGCCGGCACGTCGGCGCAGTCCTGGCTGGCGTCGGCGCACGGCGCGATGAAGCCGTACGCGTCGGGTGCGGCGTACCAGAACTACACGGACCCGACCCTGACGGACTGGAAGAAGGCCTACTACGGCGACGCGGCCGCCCGGCTGACGCAGCTGAAGAAGCAGTACGACCCGAACCGCTTCTTCACCTTCCCGCAAGCTCTGTAGGCCCTGTGGGCGCTCGGGGGGCGCCGCTCAGGCCGCCAGGTCCCGGTCCTCGGCCGTGGCCTCGCGCCGGGCGCCCGCGACCACGGCGTCGTGGGTGGCGAGGCGGGCCGAGCGGCTGCGCACCAGCCCGCCGACGCGCGGGGACCGCTCGACGGCCTTGAGGAGCGGGGTGAGCAGCGCGGAGGCGAGCGGCGACAGCAGCAGCGCGACGGCCGTGCCGAGCGCGAACCCGCCCACCACGTCGGTCGGGTAGTGCACGCCCATGTACACGCGGCAGAAGCCCTCCAGCAGCGCCAGCCCTATGCCGACGAGCCCGAACCCGCGGTGGGCGACGAACAGCGCGACCGCCATGGCCATGGTGAGGGTGGCGTGGTCGCTGACGAAGGAGTAGTCGGTCTTGCCGGAGACCAGGACGTCGAGCCCCTGATGGGTGCGGAACGGCCGGGGCCGCTCGACGAAGCCGCGAATGGGCACGTTGACCAGGACGGCGATGCCGGCGGCCAGCGGCGCCCACACCAGGGCGGCCACCGACGAGGCGGCCTCCTCCCCGGAGCCGGCCCGCCGCCGCACGCCCGCCCAGCACCAGAGCACGAGCAGCACCATGGCGAGCAGCAGGCCGTACTCGCCGACGAACTCGACGACGCGGTCGAACCAGTGCGGCGCGTCCTTGGCCAGCCCGTTGATGTCGTAGAGCAGGTCGACGTCGGGGTTCGACCCGGATTCGGCGAGTCCAGCCATGGTGCGCGGCCCCTTCGTCGTGTTCCGCCCGGCACACGGTGCGCCGGCTCGCCCACCCCCGTGGTCGATGTCCTACGTCAACAGGAACGCACGGCCCCGCTTGATACGTTCCGCTCTCCACTGAATGATCACGCAGACGTTATCGAAGAGAGATACGTCGTCGCAGCTCAGAGCGGTCGGACTGAGCCTTTTTCAGACAGCTGTGGGCAACGCTTTCGCGCCGTCCTGGGTGACCCGGGTGGCCCCGAAGTAGTCCTTGGTGTCGATCGGGTCGAAGCGGATCACGGCGCCGGTGCGCGGCGCGTCGATCATGTAGCCGCCGCCGACGTAGATGCCCACGTGCCGGATGGCCCGGGAATTGGTCAGGTCGTCGGAGAAGAACACCAGGTCGCCGGGGAGCAGCTCGCCGCGCGAGGGGTGCGGCCCGGCGTTGTACTGGTCGTTGGCGACGCGCGGCAGCGTGATCCCGACGCTCTCGTAGGCGGCCTGGGTCAGCCCCGAGCAGTCGAAGCGCCCGCCCTGGCCGGCCGTTCCGGTGCCGCCCCACAGGTAGGGCGTGCCGAGCTTGGTCTGCGCGTAGGAGATGGCCCCCGCGGCCTGCTGGGTGGGACCGAGCCGGCCGACGGGCGCCGCGAAGGAGTCCTCGAGGGAGGTGATGATCCGGACGTAGTTCCGCGTCTCCTTGTACGGCGGCACGCCCCCGTACCGGATGACGGCGTCGGGGCCCGCGTTGTACGCGGCGAGCATGTTCTCGGTGATGTTCCCCGGCACGCTCTTGACGTAGGAGGCGAGCGAGCAGTCGTACGACGCGGCCGACGGGATGGCGTCGGCGGGGTCCCAGACGTCCCGGTCGCCGTCGCCGTCGCCGTCGACGCCGTGCGTGGCCCAGGTGCCCGGGATGAACTGCGCGATGCCCTGCGCCGCGGCGGCGCTCTGGGCGCGCGGGTTGAACCCGCTCTCCTGGTACAGCTGGGCGGCGAGCAGCGCCGGGTTGATGGCGGGGCACAGGTTGCCCCACTTCTGCACCGTGGCCTGGTAGGCGGCGGGCACGGACCCCTTGGCGAGGGCCCGGGTGCCGGAGCCGACCCCGTTCACCATGTTCCCGGCGACCATGTAGACGCCGACGACGAGCACCATCACGAAGGCGGCACCGGCGCCCACGGCGGCGGTCGCCACGATCCACGCCTTACGCACCGTCAACCGCCCCTCACCGTCCGGGAGTCCGCCTCGGTCAGTGTAGGGCCGGGGGCCTCACCTGGGAACGATCACTCACGGGTCGGCGGAGGCCTCCCGGTAGAGCGCGGCCGCCTCACGGCCGAGGACGACGCTGTAGGAGACGTCGGCGGTGGTGCCGCCCTGCTCGTGCCCGCCGAGCACCCCGACGACCTCGCCGTCGCCGTTCACCCAGGGGCTCCCGCTCGTCCCGCCGGTGAAGCCGGGACAGGTCAGGCGCTGTTGGGTGGCGCTGTGCGCGCGGGGCCGGTTGGAGCAGGTCACCGGCGCCTCGCGGGCGTTGGGGTAGCCGGTGAGGGTCACGGCGGTGGCGCCGACGGCCGTCCCGGCCACGAACCGGTACGCCCCGACGACGTCCTCCACCTCCCGCCCGCCCCGCGGGTCGAGCACGGCGAACGCGACGTCGCTGTCCTCGTCCTGCCCCGCGGCCCACCCGTCGGGCAGGAACTGCCGCCGCACGTGCCAGACCCCGTGGGGCGCCTTCCCGTCCCGGTAGCCCGGCACGAACACCAGGTCGGTCCCGTCGGCGCCCTCCAGGCAGTGCGCGGCCGTCACCACCAGGTCGTGGTGCGGGGAGTGCACGACGGACGCGGTGCAGAAGTGCCCGCCGGCCAGGCGTCCCGCCCGGTCGGCGCCGAACAGCGCCCCGATCCGCGCGAACGGGCGCCCGCCGGACGCCACGACGGTCGTCCCGAGGGGTCCGGGCCCGTCGTCGGCCGCGGCGGCGGAGGCGGAGGGCGCGGCCAGCAGCACGGCCGCCACGACCCAGGCGGTTCGCTTCATCGGAAGCACTGTGCCGCACGAAGGTGAGAGAACGAAGGTGAGAGAACCCTCGGACCGGACGGCGGAAGGGACCTGACGCCTCATGAGACCATCGAACGGCGGGGGCTCACCCGACCGGCCGTCAGAAAACGCGACGACCGTGAAGAGGGGTCAACGACGGAACCACACCACAGGTTCCGCCCAGATCTCGTTGCCCGGCGTGAACCTCCGTGATACACAGAGTAACCGTACGGTGGTATTCGTACGAATCCAGTCCATCAATGACGTCAAGTCGACATCCGACGGCGCCGTTGTCGGCGAGAATGAGGCGTGACCTCTGCACACCGGCAGGGGCCGTGCGGAACTACCCACCAGGGGCGGTGACTTACATGCTCTTTGCGGCCGACAAGGGAGACATCAACACCATCATCGGCGGGATCGCTCCGGACTGGGGCCCCTTCGGCAGCCTGGGCAACGAGGCCAAGGTGATGATCGAGGTCGTGATGGCGGTGGCCATCCTGCTCTGCCTCGGCATCGCGGTCTGGGGCGCGGCGAAGCAGCGCATCGGCGCCACGGCCCTGCGCGACACCTTCAGCGCCGAACAGGGCAAGGGCCTCATCATCGCCGGCCTCACGGGCGTCTTCATCATCGGATCGCTCGGCACCCTGTTCACCATCGTGTACGGCATGGCGGTGTAGCCCCTCCCGCGCACTCCGGGCGCGCCCGGCCCCCTCCACCCACCCACCCGTCGTGCCCACCGGCTGAGGTTGCGTTTCCCTGATGTCGAGTCACCACACCGCGCCCGCGCGGGAACCCGCACGGCTACCGTCGTACTACCACGCGTTCCGGTACGGCAACGAGGGGGCGTACAGGGCATGAGTCCCGGCGACGAACACGGCTACGGCGAGCCCGCCCGCGCCGGCGAGGACGGAGGGTACGTCTACGGCGGCGGAGGCGGCCAGACACGCCTGCGCGTCCCCGACAACGACCCCTACGGCGGCGCCCGGCGCGGCGGCCGCTCCTCCTCGCGCAGCCTGGTCACGGTGGTCGGCGTGGTCGTCCTCCTCATCGCGGCGATCGCCTTCGCGAACCGCGGCGGAGACGACGCCGCGACGTCGTCCGGCACGAACAGCTCCAACCCGAAGGCAGCACCCACGGCAGCCTCGGGGGCGAAGCCGGTGCGGACGAAGAACGGCGCGGGCATCCCGGCCGGCTTCGCCCGGAGCCAGGAGGGCGCCCAGTCGGCCGCGGCCAACTACGCCGTCGTGCTCGGCTCGACCGGCATGTTCCAGCCGGACACCCGGCACACCATCGTGGACGCCGTCTACACCGCCGACGCCGCCTCCCGGCTGCGGACGGCCCTCGACCAGGCGTACTCCGCCGACTTCCTCGCCAAGATGGGCCTCGACGCGGCCGGCAACGCCCCGCAGGGCAGCACCTTCGTCTCCCGCGTGATCCCGGCCGGCACCACCGTGCTCGCCTACAGCGACACGACCGCCCAGGTCTCGGTCTGGTACGTCGGCCTCATCGGCATGTCCGGCCAGAAGTCCACCGACCCGGTCACCACGTCCTGGAAGACCTGGACCTTCAGCCTGCGCTGGGCCGACGGCGACTGGAAGGTCGTCACCGACACCCAGACCGACGGCCCGTCCCCCGTCCCGGGCGACGACAAGGCGGCCACCTCCGACGAGATCAGCAAGGCCATCGAGACGTACGGAGGGTTCACGTATGCCCGGTAACCCCCGCCGCGTGCTGACGCTCGCCGGTGCCGTGACCGCCGTACAGACCACGGCCGTCCTGCTGGCCACCCGTGCCTCCGCGCTGCCCACGCCGGACCCGTCCCCCACGCCCACCGGCGGTCCGTCACCGTCCTCGAGCGTCGACTGCTCGCTGATCCCCGGCCAGGCCAAGAAGTACTGCGAAAAGGGCAACGGCACCTCGGGCACCACCAACCCCGGCGTCTCCGACACCCTCGACCCCCTGTCCTCGCTCGCGCGAGGCTGCGCCGACGCCGCCTCCTGGACCGTCGACAAGCTCAGCGAGGCCGTGAAGGAGACCGCGAACGTCGACTTCACCAACACCAAGTTCCTCCAGCAGTACGCCGTCGTCTTCGCCGCCTCGACGATCCTCACGCTCGTGCTGTGGCTCCTGGCCGTCGCCAAGCGCGCCGTCCGCGGCGTCCCCCTCACCACCGCGATCTCCGAGGCCATCGGCTTCCTCTGGCTGACCGTCCTCGCCTCCGCCTTCACCCCGCTGATCCTGTACACGGTCGTCTCCGCTACGGACGGCGTCAGCGAGGTCCTCGCGAAGGCCACCGGCGACCAGACCGACACGTTCTTCGGCACCTTCTCCGGCGCCCTCGCCAAGGGCCAGGACATCGGCGGCGGCCCGATCATGCTGATCGTGGTGTCCCTGGTCAGCATCCTCGCCGCCGGCGTCCTCTGGCTGGAGCTCGTCGTCCGCGCCGCCCTGCTCTACGTCGGCGCCCTCCTCGGCACCGTCGTCTACGCCGGCCTCGTCGACAAGAACCTCTGGGGCCACGTCCGCCGCTGGGCCGGCATCATGATCGCCGTCATCCTGGCCAAGCCGGTCATCGTGATCGTCCTCGGCCTGGCCGGCGCGCTGTCCTCCAACGACGGCCCCGGCGCGTTCTCCGCCGTCGTCTCCGGCCTCGCCATCATCCTGCTCGCCATCTTCGCCAGCGCGATGATCTACCGCTTCGTCCCCGGCTTCGGCGACGAGATCGCCAACTCCCGCAACAACCGCATCATGCAGGGCGCCGAGAACAAGGCCGCCGCGGTGATCTCCTCGCCCGCGTCCCTGGTCGCCCAGGGCATCAAGACCCACAGCACCCGCGCCGACAGCAACGGCGGCGGCTCGTCCGCGGGAGCGCCCCGCCCCGCCAACACCACCGCCGGCGGCATCGCCGCCCACAGCTCGCGCCCCGCCTCCGGCGGCGGGGGCGGCGGACCCGTCCCCTCCGCCGCACCCGCGCCCCGCGCGAGCAGCCCCGTCAACACCCCGCACGCCGGCAACAACCGCAACAGCAGTACCAACCGCACGGGAGGTGAAGGGCGTTGACGACCGAGTCCCACGTGTCCCATGCGGTCACGCCCCGCCGTACATATCTGATCGGCCGCGCCCGGCCGAACGCGATCATCGGCCGCAACCGCGAGACCGGTGAGATCGCGCTGATCGTCGCGGGCGCGTTCCTCGGCATGATGTGCGGGCTCCTCGTCCCCGTCCTCGCCCTGCGCATCGTGCTGCTCACCGGCTTCCCGCTGATCGCGCTCGCCGCGGTCTACGTGCCGTACAAGCACCGCACGTTCTACAAGTGGTTCGAGATCAACCGCAGCTACAAGCGCACCCTGCGCCGCGGCACCGTCTACCGCTCCGCCGCCATGGAGGCCGGCACCCGCCTCGACGGCCGCGAGGTCGAGGTCCCGCCGCCCCCCGGCATCGGCCGCATCAGCTGGCTGGCCGCACCCTTCGGCCCCGACGAGATCGCGGTCCTGCTGCACGCCGACCGCCGCACCGTCACCGCCGCCATCGAGATCGAGGGCCCCGGCGTCGGCCTGCGCGACAGCGAGGACCAGGAGGCCCTCGTCGACCGCTTCGGCACCCTGCTCAAGCACGTCGCCAACGGCGACGGCTTCGTCACCCGCCTGCAGATGCTCGCCCGCACCCTCCCCGCCGACCCCGACGCCCACGCCAAGGACGTCGCCCAGCGCGGCGACGACCGGTCCCCGGGCTGGCTGCAGCAGTCGTACGACCAGCTCCAGTCGATGGTGTCCACCAGCAGCGAGCAGCACCGCGCCTACCTCGTCGCCTGCATGCACTACTCCCGGGAGCTGGCCGCCGAGGCCCACGCCATGGCCCGCGCCGCGCGCCCGCAGAACGGCCGCAAGCTCGACCGCGACGCCGGCCTCGCCGTCGTCATGGCCCGCGAGCTCACCGACATCTGCTCGCGCCTGCAGGAGGCGGACATCCGCGTCCGCCAGCCCCTCGGCCAGGGCCGCCTCGCCTCGCTCATCCACTCCATGTACGACCCGGACCACCCCATCGACCACATCCAGGCGATGACCCGCCGCAACGCCTGGCCGGCCGAACTGGACGCCATGGAGCCCACCTACCTCCAGGCCAAGACCCGCGAGTCGGCCACCCGCCACCCCTGGTGCCACGCCACCGCCTGGGTCAAGGAGTGGCCGATGACCCCGGTAGGCGTGAACTTCCTCGCCCCGCTGCTGGTCCACACCCCGGACGTCATCCGGACGGTCGCCGTCACGATGGACCTCGAACCCACCGAGGTGGCCATCGAACGCATGCTGACCGAGAAGACCAACGACGAGGCCGAGGCGTCCCGCGCCGCCAAGATGAACCGCACCGTCGACCCCCGCGACGTCGCCGCGAACAGCCGCCTCGACCAGCGCGGCGAGGACCTGGCGAGCGGCGCGGCGGGCGTCAACCTGGTCGGCTACATCACGGTCTCCTCCCGCACCCCGGAGGCACTCGCCCGCGACAAGCGCACGATAAGGGCCTCGGCCGGCAAGTCGTACCTCAAGCTGGAGTGGTGCGACCGCGAGCACCACCGCGCCTTCGTGAACACCCTCCCGTTCGCCACCGGCATCCGAAGGTAGGGCACCCATGCGGGACCCCCTGTCGATCCTCACCGAAGCGTTCACGTCCTTCCTCTTCGGGAAGGTCGAGACCACGCGCCTCCCGGTGCGCACCTCCACGGGCCAGGCCCAGGCCGTCTACCTGCCCACGGCCGCCCCCGGCCTCGGCGACTCGGGCGTCATCATCGGCCGCGAGGTGTACTCCGGGAAGGGCTACATCTACGACCCCTTCCAGCTCTACGGCCAGCAGCTGCCGGCCCCCCACTGGCTGGTCCTGGGCGAGTCCGGCAACGGCAAGTCCGCCCTGGAGAAGACGTACGTCCTGCGCCAGCTGCGCTTCCGCGACCGCCAGGTCGTCGTCCTGGACGCCCAGGGCGAGGACGGCGTCGGCGAGTGGAACCTCATCGCCGAGGAGCTGGGGATAACCCCCATCCGCCTGGACCCCACGGCCGCCCTGAACCACGGGATCCGCCTCAACCCGCTCGACCCGTCGATCACCACGACCGGCCAGCTCGCGCTGCTCCGGACGATCATCGAGGTCGCCATGGGCCACGGCCTGGACGAACGCTCCGGCTTCGCCCTCAAGGTCGCCCACGCCTACGTCAACGAGACGATCGTCGACCGTCAGCCCGTCCTGACCGACATCGTCGACCAGCTCCGGCACCCCGAACCGGACTCGGCCGAGGCGATGAACGTCGCCCTGGACGACGTCCGCGCCTGGGGCCTGGACGTCGCCCTGGTCCTGGACCGCCTGGTCGACGGCGACCTCCGCGGCATGTTCGACGGCCCGACGACGGTCGGCATCGACCTCGACGCCCCGCTGATCGTGTTCGACCTGTCCCACATCGACCGCAACTCCATCGCCATGCCGATCCTCATGGCGATCGTCGGCGTGTGGCTGGAGCACACCTGGATCCGCCCCGACCGCAAGAAGCGCATCTTCCTGGTCGAGGAAGCCTGGCACATCATCAACAGCCCGTTCGTGGCCCAGCTGTTCCAGCGCCTGCTGAAGTTCGGCCGACGCCTCGGCCTGTCCTTCGTGGCGGTGGTCCACCACCTGTCCGACGTGGTCGACGGAGCGGCGGCGAAGGAGGCGGCGGCCATCCTGAAGATGGCCTCCACCAGAACCATCTACGCCCAGAAGGCCGACGAGGCCCGCGCGACCGGCCGCGTCCTGGGCCTGCCCCGCTGGGCGGTGGAGATCATCCCCACCCTCACCCCCGGCATCGCCGTGTGGGACGTCAACGGCAACGTCCAGGTGGTCAAACACCTGATCACCGAGACCGAACGCCCACTGGTCTTCACCGACCGCGCCATGACGGAGTCCTCCAGCGACCTCCTCCAGGGCGACGACGCCCTGCGGGCCGCCGAACTCGAGGCGGAACAGCGCGCGGCCGCCTTCGTGGAACAGCACCTGGGCGACTCCGAGTCGACGGTGGCGTAGGGACGAGCGGGCCCGCGGGAAAGAGCAGGGAAGGGCCCGGAGAGCGAGGAAGCCGTGAGACCGGTCGACGACGGCCCCGCCCGCCGGGGCACCCAGGGCGGTGTCCCCGACGGACTGCTGCTGGGCTTCCTCGCCTTCCTGCTCGGCATGACCCTGCTGGTCTGGACGGCCACCGGCCTGGCGGCCCTGTTCTCCCACGGCGCCTGGCCCGACGGTGTCACCTTCACCCACACCCCCCTGGCCATGCGCCACCTCATCGGCCGGCCGCACGACGTCCCGGGCGCCTGGCCCGACGCCCCCGCCGACGCCCTCTCCGGCTACGGCCTCTTCTGGGGCCTGCTCATCGGCCAGCTGATGATCCTGTTCGTCCTGACGGTGTTCACGATGGGCACGCTGGCGAGGTGGAGGGCGGTACGGGCGCGGAGGAAGCTGGGCCTGGAGCGCCCGCCGGAGCCGGTACCGCACCCCCGGCAGGAGGTCAGCGAGGTGGTCGCACCTCCGGCACCGATGCCGGTCGAGCAACCGGAGGAGCCGCCGGCCGCTCCTCCGTCCCAGGGCGAACCGGTGACCGGCTGGGACACCCACCGCGCCGAGGGCACGGTGCTCTACGCCCCCCGGGACGCCCGCGAGCTCACCGCGGCCCAGGCCGTCCGCGACGCCGAGGGCCCCGTCCTCGTCGTCACCTCCAACCCCGCCCTCTGGCAGTCCACCAAGGACGCCCGCGCCAAGCTGGGCCCCGTCCACGTCTACGACCCGGCCCACCTCTGCGACACCCCGGCCCGCCTGCACTGGTCCCCCACCACCGGCTGCGAGGACAAGAACACCGCGGCCCACCGGGCCACCGCCCTCCTCGCCCCCGTCCGCCCCGCCTCCCGGCTGGACCAGGCCGTCAGCGACACCGCCGAGACCCTGCTGCGCAGCTACCTGCACGCCGCCGCCGTGGACGGCCGCACCATCCGCCACGTCCACCGCTGGTCCCAGGGCAGCCAGGTGCAGGACGCCGTCCGCATCCTCCGCACGAACCCGAAGGCCGCCTCCGGCTCCGCCGGCGAACTGGAGGCCGCCCTCACCGCCCACCCGGAACGCCGGGACATCGCCCAGGAGCTGGCCACCCGCGCCCTGTCCGCGCTCACCATGGTCAACGTCCGTGAGGCCTGCACCCCGAACCGAACGGACGCCCTCGCACTGGATTCCTTCATCGACGAAGGGGGCAGCCTCTACGTAGTGGGTGAGTCCCTCGAGGACCCCCGGACGACGCCGGGCGCGATGCCGTTCCTCACGGCCCTCGCCGCAAGCGTGGTCGAGCACGGCCGGCGCATGGCCGAACGGTCATCCTCCGGTCGGCTCGACCCACCACTCACCCTCGTCCTGGACGACGTGGCCGCCGTGGCGCCCATCCCCCAGCTCCCGGCCCTGCTCACCACCGGCACCGACCGCGGCCTGCCGACCCTGGCCCTGCTGCGCTCCCGCGAACAGGCCCGGACCCGCTGGCCGCACGACGAACTCCCGGTGTGAGCCCTACGACCGCTCCAGCACGAACTCCAGCTCGGCCTCGTCGTCGCCGTGGCCCAACGGCACGGTCACCCCGCTGGGCACGAACCCGACCCGCCGGTACAGGGCCTGGGCGACGCCGTTCTCCTCGTGCACGATGAGCCGCACCCGCTCCACCCCGCTGTCCCAGGCCCAGCCCAGACCGGCGTCGAACAGCGCACGGCTGACGCCCCCGCCCCGCCACTGGGGGCGCACGTAGACCCCGACGACGTGCCCCTGCCGTCGCTCGACGGGAAACCCGGCCCAGTCGACGGTGCCGGCCTCCTCGACGAGCACGGTCAGCGTGCCCACCAGGTCCCCTCCGGGCGCCTCGGCCACGAACTGCCGTGCGCCGGGGGCCCCGTCGGCGGCCCCGGCCGCCCGCCCCTGCCAGAACTCGTCCGGCCGGGCGAGGGCTTCCTCGTACGTCTCCAGGAACGCCAGGTGCGCCACGGGGTCCTGCAGCGCGAACAGCCGGAGCTCCTTCACCGCCGGCCACTCCTCGGCACGCACGGTCCGCACGACGACGCCAGCCTTTGTCATGTCCCTAGTACTCACAGGCCCACGGTAGTACCGGACCCGGGACGGCTTCACCTCATAT
>NZ_KQ948554.1:0-166343 GCF_001514125.1 Streptomyces longwoodensis
AGTTCTGAGGCAACGAACAGTTGCCGGTTCAGAGCAGAACAGCCAACAGAATAGTGTGCTTGTTCGCTCGAAACCATTAGGGTTTCGGTGGTCATAGCGTAGGGGAAACGCCCGGTTACATTTCGAACCCGGAAGCTAAGCCTTACAGCGCCGATGGTACTGCAGGGGGGACCCTGTGGGAGAGTAGGACACCGCCGAACAATCTTTGGGAAGGACCCCTGGTCACCAGCGTTCAGCTGGGACCAGGGGTCCTTTCGTTTTTACAATGCTTGAGGTACCGAAGACAGGAGTCACCGATGTCCACCAACTCTCCCGACGACCGACCGGAGCGCGACCAGCGGCGACGGGACAGTGGTGACCGCGGCGGCAACGACCGCGGTGGCTTCCGTCGCAACGACCGCGCCGGCGGCGACCGAGGCGGTAACGACCGCGGTGGCTTCCGCCGCGACGATCGGCGTGACGACCGCCGTGAAGGCGACCGTGGGGGCTACGGCCGCCGCGACAACGACCGTGACCGCGGTGGGTTCCGTCGTGACGACCGCGGCGACCGTCCCGCGTTCCGCCGCGACGACCGGCGTGACGGCGGTGACCGTGGTGGCTACGGGCGTCGTGACGACCGTGGTGAGCGTCCGGCGTTCCGCCGTGACGACCGACGCGATGACCGCCGCGACGATCGCCGTGACGACCGCCGCGACGACCGGCGTGAGCCTCGTCGTGACGACCGCGGTGGGTTCCGCCGTGACGACCGCGGCGACCGGGGCGACCGTCCCTCGTTCCGCCGTGACGACCGCCGCGACGACCGCGGTGGCTTCCGGCGTGACGACCGGGGAGAGCGTCCCTCCTTCCGCCGTGACGACCGTGGGGACCGGGGCGACCGTCCCGCGTTCCGCCGTGACGACCGTCGGGACGACCGGCGTGACGACCGCCGCGACGACCGCGGTGGCTTCCGGCGTGACGACCGGGGTGACCGTCCTCCGTTCCGTCGCGACGACCGCCCGTCCTTCGGCCGTGACGACCGGCGCGATGACCGTCGTGACGACCGGCGCGACGATCGCGGTGGCTTCCGTCGTGACGACCGTGGGGACCGGGGTGACCGTCCCTCCTTCCGTCGCGATGACCGCGGGGATCGGGGCGACCGTCCCGCGTTCCGCCGTGATGACCGTCGTGACGACCGGCGCGACGATCGCGGTGGCTTCCGTCGTGACGACCGTGGGGACCGGGGCGACCGTCCCTCCTTCCGTCGTGACGACCGCGGTGAGCGTCCCTCGTACCGCAGCGACGACCGCCGTGACGACCGCCGGGATGACCGTCGGGACGAGCGCGGTGGTGGGTTCCGTGGTGGGCGGGACGACCGTGGTGGCCGTGGGCCCCGTCGGGACGACCGTGGCGGCCGGCCGGGTGGCGGCTTCCGTGGCCGGCCCGGTGACGACCGGCGCGGGGGCGGGCGCTTCCGCGACGACCGTGACCGTGACCGCGACCGGGACCGGGAGCCGATCAAGCGGCTGCCGATCCCCGAGGACGTCACGGGCGACGAGATCGACAACGACGTGCGGCAGGAGCTCCAGAGCCTGCCCAAGACGCTCGCCGAGGACGTCGCCAAGAACCTGGTGATGGTCGCGCGGCTCATCGACGAGGACCCCGAGGGTGCCTACGGCTACTCCAAGGTGGCCCTGCGCCTGGCGTCCCGCGTCGCCGCCGTCCGTGAGGCGGCCGGGTTCGCGGCGTACGCCAACCAGAAGTACGCCGAGGCGCTGGCGGAGTTCCGGGCCGCGCGGCGGATGACCGGGACCGTCGACCTGTGGCCGTTGATGGCCGACTGCGAGCGGGGGCTCGGGCGGCCGGAGAAGGCGCTGGACATGGCCGGTGCGCCCGAGGTGCACAAGCTGGACAAGGCCGGTCAGGTCGAGATGCGGCTCGTCGCGGCCGGTGCCCGGCGTGACATGGGGCAGCTGGACGCGGCCATCGTGACGCTGCAGAGCCCGGAGCTGGCCTCCCACTCCGTCCAGCCGTGGACGGCCCGGCTGCGGTACGCCTACGGCGACGCGCTGCTCGCGGCCGGGCGCAACGGCGAGGCGCGGGAGTGGTTCGCCAAGGCCGTGGAGGCCGACCGGGACGGCAGCACGGACGCCTCCGACCGGCTCGCCGAGCTGGACGGCGTGGAGTTCGTCGACGCCCTCGACGAGACGGCGGACGGCGCGGACGCCGACGCGGTGGCGGCGAAGCCTGTCGGTGTCGGTCAGGACGACGACGCGGCCCACCGGGCCGACGACGACGAGCACGACTCGGACGACCAGGACGCCGAAGACGCCGCAGACGCCGAGGACGCCGAGGAGGACGCGGACGAGGCGGATGACGCGGATGACGCGGACGTCAAGGACCTCGATGACGAGGGCCGCGGCGAGCGCTGATTCCCCGTGAACCGCGGGTGAGCACGACCAAGGGGCGGGTCCCCGGACGCACGTCCGGAGGCCCGCCCCTTTTTCGTGTGCCTCGTCAGAGGTCCAGCGCGCGCAGCACCAGCCCCGACGCCGGCTTCGGGCCGAAGGACGTCGACTTGCGGGGCATGGTGACGCCCTGGCGGGCCAGGTCGCGGACGACCTCCTCGCGGACGGGGTGCAGCAGGACGGCCGTACCGCCGTCGCGTTCCGCCTTGTCGACCGTGGCCGCCGTGTCGTGGATGTAGGCGATGCGGGCCGGGTCGTCCTCGGGGACGTGCCAGAGGTGGTCGAGGAGCGTGGCGTGCAGGACGGTCGCGTCCAGGGTGCGCCAGGCGGCCGGGCGGTCGGCGGGGACGGTGCGGTCCAGGAGCGCCGGGTCGGGCCGGTCCAGGAGGTGGAAAGCGCCGTCCCCGGCGAGCAGGAAGGCGTTGCCCGCGCAGGCGGCGTCGGCCAGCGCGTCCAGGGCCTCGGGCAGGGGCACGTCGAGCCGGCGGACCCGGAAGTGGTCGCGGACGGCGGCCAGGGCGTCCGCCACGGGCAGGCCGTGCAGCAGGCGGTGGATGGCGCGGACGCGCAAGGGGTAGCGGGCCGTGTCGACCAGGAGGACCAGGCCGTCGTCCCAGGGGCTGGGCGAGGGGTGCTCGGCGCGCAGCCGGCGGTAGGTCGCCCAGCGGTGGTGGCCGTCGGCGATCAGGGCCTGGTGGCGGGCCAGGTCCGACCGGACGGCCGCCAGGTCGGCGGGGTCGGTGACCGACCACAGGCGGTGGCCGTAGCCGTCCAGGGTGGTCGTGGACAGCAGCGGGGGCCGTTCCGTCGCCCCGTCCACGACGCGGGCCGCTGCGCTGTCGGCGTCGCCGCGGTAGGTCAGCAGCAGGGGTTCGAGGTTCGCGCAGGTGGCGCGCATGAGGGCGGCGCGTTCGGCGACGATGTGCGGCATGACGTCCTCGTGGGGCAGGACCACGCCGTCGGAGGGGCCGCTGACGCGCAGGGTGCCGATGAGGCCGCGCTGGAGCATGCCGTCGGCGTGCCGCTGCTCGTAGACGTACAGGGCGGGCTCGGGGTCCGCGGTCAGGACGCCCTCGGCGAGCCAGCGGCGCAGGGTGCCGGCCGCCTGTTCGTTGCGTTCGCCGGCGGTGGTGGCCTGGGGGAGGATCAGCCGCACGATGTTGTACGGGTCCGCGTCCTGGAGCTGGTGCAGGCCGTCCGGGCGGACGACGACGTCGTACGGGGGTGAGGTGACGGCCGCCAGGCTGCCGACCCGGTCGGGGTCGTAGCGCAGGCCTCGGAACGGGGTGAGTTCCAGGCCCCGGGGCGCCGTCGCCTGCGAGTGACCTGCTGTGTTCATCAGGGCATCGTACGTGTGTCGGTGGCATGCGCGATGATCGGGGAAAGCGAGCGAACGAGGAGCGATGCGGAATGAGCCAGCGCGTCAGGACGAGGCCCGAGGGCAGTGCACGGGCCCTGAGCGAGGCGTACGACACGGCGCTGCTCGACCTCGACGGGGTGGTGTACGCGGGCGGGAGCGCGATCGCGCACGCCGTGGAGTCGCTGGCCACCGCGCGGGACGGCGGGATGCACCTCGCGTACGTGACCAACAACGCGCTGCGCACCCCGGACGCCGTGGCCGCGCACCTGACCGAGCTGGGCATTCCGGCGGCGGCGGACGACGTGATCACCTCGGCGCAGGCGGTCGCCCGGCTGATCAGTGAGCAGGTGCCGCAGGGCGCGCGCGTGCTGGTGGTCGGTGGCGAGGGGCTGCGGGTGGCGCTGCGCGAGCGGGGGCTGGAGCCGGTGGAGTCGGCGGACGACGACCCGGCGGCCGTGGTGCAGGGGTTCGGCGGTCCCGACCTGCCGTGGGGGCGGTTCGCGGAGGCGTCGTACGCGGTCGCGCGCGGGGTGCCGTGGTTCGCGTCCAACACGGACCTGACGATCCCGAGCGGGCGGGGGATCGCGCCGGGCAACGGTGCGGCGGTGGAGGTCGTGCGGATCGCCACGGGGGCCGAGCCGCAGGTCGCGGGCAAGCCGTTGCCGCCGATGCACCGGGAGACGATCCTGCGCACCGGCGCCGAGCGGCCGCTGGTGGTCGGTGACCGGCTGGACACGGACATCGAGGGCGCGTTCAACGGCGAGGTGGACTCGCTGCTGGTGCTGACCGGGGTGACGGACGGCGCGCAGCTGCTGGCGGCGCCGCCGCGGCACCGGCCGACGTTCGTGGACCGGGACCTGCGCGGGCTGCTCACCGGGCAGCCGGACGTCGAGGAGGCCGACGGGGGCTTCCGCTGCGGCGGGTGGACCGCCTCGGCGGACGGCGAGCGCCTGCGGCTGGAGGGGGACGGCGACGGCCCGGACGGGCTGCGGGCGCTGTGCGCGGCGGCCTGGACGTCCGCCGGGGACGGCTCCTGCACCCTGGACGCGGAGAAGGCGCTGGCGCGGCTGGGGATGTGAGGGACCGTCGGGGGACCCGTGTGCGGTGGTGGGACGGCTTCGCGCGGGCGGGCGGGTCCGGGCCGGGGATCGAGGGGTCTTGGCAGGGTAGGCTAACCTAACTGCGTGTTGGTCGACAGTGTTCCCGAACAGCGCGCGGAGCCGGCTCCCGCGCCCCCGGCCCGGCGGGCGGTCCGTGCCGTCGGACTGCTCGTCTCCCTGGGTGTCCTGGCCGTCGTCGCCGTGGCGAGCATCGCCGTCGGGGCCAAGGAGCTGTCCGTCGCCCAGGTGTGGCACGGGCTGTTCGCGTCCTCGGGGACGTACGGCGACGTCGTCGTCGACGAGCGGCTGGCCCGCACCCTGCTCGGGCTGCTCGCCGGTGCCGCCCTCGGGCTCGCCGGAGCCGTGCTCCAGGCGCTCACCCGCAATCCGCTGGCCGATCCGGGGCTGCTCGGCATCAACGCCGGCGCGTCCGCCGCGGTCGTCACCGCCATCACCTTCTTCGGCGTCACGAGCCTGAGCGGGTACGTGTGGTTCGCCTTCCTGGGCGCGGCCGCGGTGGGCGCGCTGGTCTGGTTCCTCGGCGGCAGCCGGGGCGCCACACCGGTACGGCTCGCGCTGGCGGGCACGGCGATCAGCGCCGCGCTGTACGGCTACCTCCAGGCCGTGATGATCACCAACGGCGCGGCGCTCGCCAAGATGCGGTTCTGGACGGTGGGTTCGCTGTCCTCCGCGACCGACTCCACGATCGAGCAGGTGCTGCCGTTCCTGGTGGCGGGCACGGTCCTCGCGCTCGCCCTCGCCCGGCCGCTGAACGCGATGGAGATGGGCGACGACACCGCCCGGTCCCTCGGCGCCCACCTCAACCGCACCCGGGCGCTGTCGATGCTGGCCGCCACCGTGCTGTGCGGGGCGGCGACCGCCGCGTGCGGGCCCATCGTGTTCGTCGGGCTGATGGTGCCGCACGTCGTGCGCTCGTTCACCGGGCCCGACCTGCGCTGGATCCTGCCGTACGCCGCCGTGCTGTCGCCCGTGCTGCTGCTCGGCTCGGACGTGATCGGCCGGGTCGTGGCCCGGCCCTCCGAGGTCCAGGTCGGGATCATCACCGCGATCATCGGCGGCCCGGTCTTCATCTTTCTCGTACGACGGCGGAGGACGGCGCAGCTGTGACGACCGAAGTGAAGGCGGACCAGGGTCCCGGCCGGCGCGGGCCGCGTGCGCTGCGCACCCCGGGCGGGCTGTCCGTCCGGCTGGATCCGCGGGCCCTGGTGGTCGTCGTCCTGCTGCTGCTCGCCGCGCTCGGCGCGGGGGTCGCGCTGATCGGCACCGGCGACTACCCGATCCCGCCCGGTGACGTCCTCAGGACGCTCCTCGGCAACGGCGACCCGGGCCAGGAGTTCATCGTCAACGAGCTGCGGCTGCCCCGGGTCCTCGTCGGCCTGCTCGTCGGCGCCTCGCTGGGCCTGGGCGGGGCTCTGTTCCAGGCCGTCTCGCGCAACCCGCTCGGCAGTCCCGACGTGCTCGGGCTCGGGCAGGGCGCGACCGCCGGGGCGCTCGTCGTCATCGTGCTGTTCTCCGGGGACGCCGACGCGGTCACCGTGGGCGCGCTGGTGGGCGGCCTGGTGACCGGCGCGGCCATCTACCTGCTGGCCTGGAAACGCGGGGTGCACGGCTACCGGCTGGTGCTCGTCGGCATCGGCGTGTCCGCGATGGCCACCGCGGTCAACGGCTACCTGATGACCAAGGCCGACTTCGTCGACGCGGCGCGGGCCCTGGTGTGGATGACCGGCACGCTCGACGGGCGGGACTGGAAGCAGGTCTGGCCGCTGCTCGTGCTGTTCTGCGTGCTGGTCCCGCTGGTCCTCGCCAACGCGCGCGGGCTGCGCATGATGGAGATGGGCGACGACGTCTCCCACGCCCTGGGCGTGCGCGTCGAGCGGGTGCGGATGCTGCTGATGGTGTGCGCCGTCCTGCTGACCGCGGCCGCCACCGCCGCCGCGGGCCCCGTCAGCTTCGTGGCGCTCACCGCGCCGCAACTCGCCCGGCGCCTGACCCGCTCGCCGGGACCCAACCTCGTGCCGTCCCTGTGCATGGGCGCCGCCCTGCTGCTCGTCGCCGACTGGGCCTCCCAGCGGCTGTTCGGCGACGGGCAGCTGCCCGTGGGCGTGGTCACCGGCGTGCTCGGCGGGGTCTACCTGCTGTGGCTGCTGGTCACCGAGCGCAGGGCGGGCCGGATATGAGCGCCCCCGCCGGCCCCGACCGCGGGCGCATCGACCGAAGGAGCACCGTGAACCGCCTGTCCGCCGAGAACGTCACCCTCGCCTACGACCAGCGGGTGATCGCCGAGCAGCTGTCGGTGGAGATCCCCGACCACTCCTTCACGGTGATCGTCGGCCCCAACGCGTGCGGCAAGTCGACGCTCCTGCGGGCCCTGTCACGGATGCTCAAGCCGAGCCGCGGCCGGGTGCTGCTGGACGGACAGGCCATCCAGTCCCTGCCGGCCAAGCAGGTCGCCCGCACCCTGGGCCTGCTGCCGCAGTCCTCCATCGCGCCCGACGGGATCACCGTCGCCGACCTGGTCGGCCGCGGCCGCTACCCGCACCAGGGCCTGCTGCGCCAGTGGTCCGCCGAGGACGAGCGGGTGGTGCGCGAGTCGATGCGGCAGACCGGGGTGGCCGAGCTGGCCGAGCGGTACGTCGACGAGCTGTCCGGCGGCCAGCGCCAGCGCGTGTGGATCGCCATGGCGCTCGCCCAGCAGACCCCGCTGCTGCTCCTCGACGAGCCGACGACGTACCTCGACATCCAGCACCAGATCGACGTGCTCGACCTGTGCGCCGAGCTGCACGAGGAGCAGGGGCGGACGCTGGTCGCCGTGCTGCACGACCTCAACCACGCCGCCCGGTACGCCACCCACCTGGTGGCCCTCAAGGCCGGCCGGGTCGTCGCCCAGGGCACGCCCGGCGAGGTGGTCACCGCGGAGCTGGTCGAGGAGGTGTTCCACCTGCGCTGCCAGGTCATCGACGACCCGGAGACGGGCACACCGCTGGTCGTACCGGCGGCCCGCAGGGCACGCGCGCGCGTGCCGGCCACGGAGGCTTTGTGAGGGCGGCTACAGCAGCTTCCTGAGGACGAGCAGGTCGCGCAGGCCCGCGTGCAGCGACACCCGGCCCGAGCCCCACGCCTTGGCGAAGTGCAGCCGGCCGTCGACCAGGGCGACCAGGTCGTCGCCGGTCATCGACAGCCGGATCTCGGCCTTCTCCCGGGGCGGCCCCGGCACGGTGTCGTCGACCCGGATCCGGCCGCCCGTCATGCGGCCCAGGAACGTGGTGTCCAGGTCGGTGACGTGGCAGCTCACCGAGCGGTCCAGCGCGGCGGCCGCGCGGACGTCCCCCTCGGCCCGGCCCATGCTGTCCGAGAGCTTCTCGAGTGCGGCACGGCACTCCTCGATCGTCGCCATCGGGCACGACGGTACCGCAGCGCTTCGCGGTAGCGTCTGGGCATGAGCGACACGGAGAGCCCCTGGGAGGAAGCGGCCCCGCAGGCCGAGCCCGACGACGACCCGGCCGCCCCCGCCCCGCTCGGCGTGCCCCGCACCCCCACCGGCCACGCCGAGGTCGACGCCCACCTCGAACGGCTGGGCGACGCCGACCACCTCGCCACGGACGGGCACGTGGAGGTGTACGAGGATGTACACCGGGGCTTGCGCGACGCGCTCACCGCGCTCGACGCCCGCCCGGGACCTCCCGTCCCCCCACCGCCGTACGGACCTAGGAGCTGAACCGACCGTGGCAGGAGTCGCACGTCGCCGTCTCGACGCGGAGCTGGTGCGCCGCAAGCTCGCGCGCTCGCGCGAGCACGCCAGCCAGCTGATCGCCGCCGGACGGGTCACCGTCGGCAGGACCGTCGCGACCAAGCCCGCCACCCAGGTGGAGACCGCGGTGGCCATCGTCGTCGCGGCCGACGACAGCGACCCCGACTACGTCTCGCGCGGCGGCCACAAGCTCGCCGGGGCCCTGGAGGTCTTCGGGCCGCAGGGCCTGGTCGTGCGGGGCCGGCGCGCGCTGGACGCCGGCGCGTCCACCGGCGGCTTCACCGACGTGCTGCTGCGCGCGGGCGCCGCGCACGTGGTCGCGGTGGACGTGGGGTACGGACAGCTCGCCTGGTCCCTGCAGAGCGATGAACGCGTCACCGTCAAGGACCGTACGAACGTACGCGAGTTGACGCTTGAAGCGATCGATGGGAAGCCTGTGGATCTTGTCGTGGGGGACTTGTCCTTCATCCCGCTCGGGCTGGTGCTGCCCGCCCTGGCCCGCTGCACCGGACCCGACGCCGACCTGGTGATGATGGTCAAGCCGCAGTTCGAGGTGGGGAAGGAACGGCTGGGCAGCGGGGGCGTGGTCCGCAGCCCGCAGCTGCGGGCCGAGGCCGTGCGGGGCGTGGCCGGGCGGGCGTGGGAGCTGGGACTGGGCGTCCGGGGCGTCACGGCGAGCCCGCTGCCGGGCCCCTCGGGCAACGTCGAGTACTTTCTGTGGCTGCGAGCCGGGGCACCCGCTCTGGACCCGGCCGACGTCGACCGTGCAGTGGCGGAGGGGCCGCGGTGACCGAGAACCGAGCACGAACCGTTTTCCTGCTGGCCCACACGGGCCGGCCCGCCGCCATCCGCAGTGCGGAACTGGTGGTCGGGGGCCTGCTGCGGTCCGGGATCGGGGTGCGCGTCCTGGAGGACGAGGCGCGCGACCTGCCCCTGCCGGCCGAGGTGGAACTCGTCAAGGAGGCCACCCCGCAGTGCCTCGACGGGTGCGAGCTGCTGATCGTCCTCGGCGGTGACGGGACGCTGCTGCGCGGCGCGGAGTTCGCGCGCGCGTCGGGCGTGCCGATGCTCGGCGTCAACCTCGGGCGGGTCGGCTTCCTCGCCGAGGCCGAGCGCGACGACCTGGACAAGGTCGTCGACCGGGTGGTGTCCCGGGCGTACGACGTCGAGGAGCGGATGACCGTCGACGTCGTCGTGCACCGCAACGGCGACATCGTGCACACCGACTGGGCGCTGAACGAGGCGGCCGTGCAGAAGGCCGGCGCCGAGAAGCTGCTGGAAGTGGTGCTGGAGATCGACGGGCGGCCGGTCACCGGGTTCGGCTGCGACGGCATCGTGCTGTCCACGCCGACCGGGTCCACCGCGTACGCGTTCTCGGCGGGCGGGCCCGTGGTGTGGCCCGAGGTGGAGGCGCTGCTGATGGTGCCGATCAGCGCGCACGCGCTGTTCGCCAAGCCGCTGGTGACCTCGCCCGACTCGGTGCTGGCCGTCGAGGTGCTGCCGCACATCCCGCCGGGCGTGCTGTGGTGCGACGGGCGGCGGACCGTCGAGCTGCCGCCGGGGGCGCGGGTGGAGGTGCGGCGCGGCGCCGTGCCGGTACGGCTGGCCCGGCTGCACCACGCCTCGTTCACGGACCGGCTGGTGGCCAAGTTCGCCCTGCCCGTGTCCGGTTGGCGGGGAGCCCCGCACTAGTCACCGGGCCGTCCGCGGGGCCGGTGAGGTGCCGGTCCCGGCGGGCCACCCGCGCGAGTGACAAGGGCACCTCGCACTTCCTCCGCCCGACCTCGTAAGGTCTTCACCGTGCTGGAAGAGATGCGGATACGGTCGCTCGGAGTCATCGACGACGCCGTCGTCGAGCTGTCGCCAGGCTTCACCGCCGTGACGGGTGAGACGGGCGCGGGCAAGACCATGGTGGTCACCAGCCTCGGGCTGCTCCTCGGCGGACGCGCGGACGCCGCGCTCGTGCGGATCGGGGCCGAGAAGGCGGTCGTCGAGGGGCGCATCACCGTGCCCGCGGACGCCCCGGTGGCCGTGCGCGCCGAGGAGGCGGGCGCCGAGCTGGACGACGGGGCGCTGCTGATCAGCCGTACCGTTTCGGCCGAGGGACGTTCGCGGGCGCACCTGGGCGGGCGCAGCGTGCCCGTCGGGATGCTGGCCGAGCTGGCCGACGAGCTGGTGGCCGTACACGGGCAGACAGACCAGCAGGGGCTGCTCAAGCTGTCCCGCCAGCGGCAGGCGCTCGACCGGTACGCCGGGGACGCCGTCGCGGTGCCGCTCGCCAAGTACCAGGAGGCGTACCGGCGGCTGCGGGCCGTCTCCGCCGAGCTGGAGGGGATCACCACCCGCGCGCGTGAGCGGGCCCAGGAGGCCGACCTGCTGCGCTTCGGCCTCGACGAGATCGCGGCCGTCGAGCCGCGCGCCGGCGAGGACGTGGAGCTGGCCGAGGAGGCCGAGCGGCTCGGGCACGCCGAGGCGCTGTCGTCGGCCGCCACGGTCGCGCACGCGGCCCTCGCGGGCAATCCCGAGGATCCCGAGGGCATCGACGCCACCACCCTCGTCGCGGGCGCCCAGCGCGCCCTGGAGGCCGTCCGCTCGCACGACCCGGCGCTGGCCGCGCTCGCCGACCGCATCGGGGAGATCGGCATCCTGCTCGGCGACGTCGCGGGCGAGCTGGCCGGGTACGCCGACGACCTGGACGCCGATCCGCTGCGGCTGGCGGCCGTGGAGGAGCGCCGGGCCGCGCTGACCGGGCTGATCCGCAAGTACGGCGAGTCCGACGAGGGTGTCGCCGCGGTGCTCGCCTGGGCCGAGCGCGGTGCCGCCCGTCTGACCGAGCTCGACTCCGACGACGAGCGCATCGACGAGCTGACCGCCGAGCGGGACGCGCTGCGCGCCGAACTGGGCGGGCTGGCGCAGGCGCTGACCGACGCGCGCGGCGAGGCCGCCGAGCGGTTCGCGGCCGCCGTGACCGAGGAGCTGGCCTCCCTGGCCATGCCCCACGCGCGCGTGTCCTTCGAGATCCGCCAGACCGAGGACCCGGAGGGCGTCGCGGTCGGCGGGCGCACGGTGGCGTACGGGCCGGCGGGCGCCGACGAGGTGGAGCTGCTCCTCGCACCCCACCCGGGAGCGCCGGCCCGGCCGATCGCCAAGGGCGCCTCGGGCGGTGAGCTCTCGCGCGTCATGCTGGCCGTCGAGGTGGTGTTCGCCGGGACCGACCCGGTGCCCACGTACCTGTTCGACGAGGTGGACGCCGGGGTCGGCGGCAAGGCGGCCGTGGAGATCGGGCGCCGCCTCGCGCGGCTGGCGAGGACCGCGCAGGTCGTGGTGGTCACCCACCTCCCGCAGGTCGCGGCCTTCGCGGACCGGCAGCTGCTGGTCGAGAAGACCAACGACGGGTCCGTGACCCGCTCGGGCGTGAAGGTCCTGGAGGGCGAGGACCGTATCCGCGAGCTGTCCCGGATGCTCGCCGGCCAGGAGGACTCGGAGACGGCCCGCGCCCACGCCGAGGAACTGCTGGCGACGGCGCGCGCGGACGGGTGACGCCCGCCGCGGGACCGGGGTGACCCGGTCCCAGGGCGTGGTGGGTCGGTCTCAGGGCGCGGTGTGTCTTCGGTCTCAGGGCGCGGTGACCCGATCTCAGGACGCGGCGAGTCGGTCTCAGGGCGCCGTGGCGGTCGCCGCGGACGGGGCGTGCCGCGGTGGGTACAGCCGGGCCAGGGCGTCCAGCCGGGTGTCGAGCGCGGTCAGCGCCTCGAGGGCGGTGCGCACGGCCGGCCCCGGAACGGCCGGCGTGTCCGGGAGTTCCGGGGCGTCGGCCGGGGGACCGTCCGCCGGCGGGGGACGGCGGCCGATCGCCCGGCGTACGGCGAGGGCGTGGGCCGCGGCGCGGGCGCGCCGCCCGGTCACCACCGGATCGCCGGGCAGGTCCGCCGGGGCCGCCACGACGGCGTCGGTCAGCGCGTCGGCCGGACCCGCGCAGCCCTGGAGCGCCGACCACGCCTCCAGGGCCGGGGAGGCGCGGTGCGGGCCGGGAGCCGGGAGGGCGGCCAGGACCCGCAGGGGGGCCACCGCCAGGCCCAGCTGGTCCACCCGGTGCGCGAACCGGGCACGGGCCCGCCGCACGGCGCGTACGTCGCGCCAGTCGGCCTCCAGCAGTTCGCCCAGGCCCGCCAGCGCGGCCGCGGTACGGGCCCGCGCCACCGCGGCCGTACGGATCGGCAGCACCAGCCAGGACGCGGCCAGGCCGATCAGCGCGCCCACCGCGATCCCGGCCAGCCGGGTCCGCAGCAGGTTGCCGGGGTCCTGGCCGAACCAGTCGTACAGCAGGCAGAGCACCGCGGTGACGCAGGCCGCCCAGTACGCGTAGCTCAGCTCGCGCAGCCAGGTGGCGACGGCCAGCACGGCGAAGATCAGCACGACGGCGGTGTCCGAGCGCGGTCCGAAGGTGCCCGACAGGGCGCCCCCGGCCAGGGTGCCGGCCGCGGCGCCCAGGGTCCGCCAGGCCCCCTTCACCAGCACGTCCCCGCGGCTGCGCGCGCCGCTGCACACCAGGTGGGCGCTGAGGACGACCCATGCCCAGTGGTCGGGCCACACGGTGCGGCCGACGACGAACGCGGCGGTGAGGGCGGCCGCCATCTGCAGGGCCATCCGGGTGCTGGGCGACAGGCCGGGCCGGGCGGGCGCCGGGTCCCGGACCACCCAGGCGGCCGGGGGCCGGGGGAGGACGCCCGTGCGGTGCGCCGCCCAGGTCAGCAGGGTTCCCCAGACGACCGCGAACAGGGCGGTCAGCGCCGCCCAGCCGGCCCGGGCGTGTCCGTCCGTGGGCACCACTCCGGCCGGCACCACCAGCACCGCGACGAGCGGCAGCACGACGAGGGTGCCCGCGCGGGTCGCGCGCGTGCCGAACCGGCGGACGGCGATGGCCGCGGTCATGCCCAGCACGAACAGGGCGTCCCCTACGTCGGGGTGCTGCCGGATCAGGGTGCCCAGCTCCGTCCCGCCGGCCGCGGCGCAGGGCAGCACCAGGCAGGCCACCGCCCGGTCGGTGCGGTCGAAGGCGCGCTGCACCCGGCCGAGCGCCGAGGCCACCACGACCGCCTGGACCAAGCTGTCGGCGTGCAGGCCGGGCCGGTGCTCGACGAGCAGCGCCCAGCCGTAGGTGCCGAGGACGGTGGCCATGGTGACGGCGGTCGCGCGCAGGTGCCGGCCGTCGGGGTCGAAGTGGAGTGCCCGGCGCAGCGACCTCGGGAAAGTAAGCATTACGTAGGATCACCGCCGACGTAAGGTGCGCGTGAACGGGGAGATATCGATTGCCCGTCGCGAAATAGTGAGTGTTACCTTAACAAGGTGACGGTGGAGCGACCAGAGCGGACCGAGCCGTCGTCGGGCCTCGACGACGGTGTCGCGGAGATCCGGCAGGGCGTCGTCCGGCTCGCCCGGCGGCTGAGCGCGGAGCGGCCCGAGGACGGGCTGAGCCTCAACAAGGGCAGTGTGCTGGCGCACCTGCGCCGCAACGGGCCGATGTCGGCGGGCGCGCTCGCCGCCGCCGACCACCAGCAGCCGCAGTCCCTCACCCGGGTCTTCGCCGAACTGGAGGACGACGGCCTGATCAGCCGCAGCCGGGACACCCGGGACGGGCGGCAGCGGGTCCTGCACCTCACCGACGAGGGCCGCCGGGCGCTCGCCCGCGACATGGCCCAGCGCGACATCTGGCTGGACCGGGCCCTCGCCGGGCTCACCGAGACCGAGCAACAGGTGCTGCTGCTCGCCGCCCGTCTGATGAACCGTCTCGCCGACTCACCGGGCGGACGCTCCGACCGCCCGTCCCGACCCCGTTGACGGAGGCTTCCGTGCCCTGGTCCGACCACGCCATCTGGTGGCACGTCTACCCCCTCGGCTTCCTCGGAGCCGAGCGCGCCGCCCTGCCCCCGGGCGAGCCGCCGCGCCACCGCCTGCCGGTGCTGGCCGACTGGCTCGACCACCTCCTCGCGCTGGGCTGCAACGGCCTGGCCCTCGGCCCGGTGTTCGCCGCCGAGACCCACGGCTACGACACCACCGACCACTTCCGCGTCGACCCCCGGCTCGGCACCGAGGAGGACCTGACCGAGCTGGTCGAGCGGGCCGCCGAGCGCGGGGTGCGGGTCTTGCTGGACGGCGTCTTCAACCACGTCGGCCGGTCCTTCGGGCCCTTCCAGGACGTGGTGCGGCGCGGTGCCGCGTCGCCGTACGCGGACTGGTTCGTGCCCGAAGGGGACGACTTCCGCACCTTCGAGGGGCACCGGCACCTGGTCGCCCTCAACCACGAGAACCCCGAAGTCGCCGACCACGTGGCCGCGGTGATGGAGCACTGGCTGGACCGCGGGGTGGCCGGCTGGCGCCTCGACGCCGCGTACGCCGTGCCGCGGCCCTTCTGGCGGACCGTCACCGACCGGGTGCGGGCCCGGCACCCGCAGGCGTGGTTCAGCGGCGAGGTCATCCACGGCGACTACACGGCGTACGTCACGGAGGGCGGGCTCGACTCGGTCACCCAGTACGAACTGTGGAAGGCGGTGTGGAGTTCGCTCAACGACACCAACCCGCACGAGCTGGCCTGGGCGTTCAAACGCCACAACGCCCTGCTCGACACGTTCCCGCCGCAGACGTTCGTCGGCAACCACGACGTGACCCGGATCGCCAGCCGGCTGCACGAACCCCGGCACCTCGCGCACGCGCTGGCGGTGCTGTTCACGGTCGGCGGGATCCCGTCGGTGTACGCCGGGGACGAGCGCGCCTGGCAGGGCGTCAAGGAGGAGCGGGTGGGCGGCGACGACGCCGTCCGGCCGGCGTTCCCGGCCCGCCCAGAGGAGCTGGGCGACGACCGGCTGTCCGTGCAGCGGCTGCACCAGACGCTGGTCGGGCTGCGGCGGCGCAACGCCTGGCTGGTGCGGGCGCAGACGCAGGTGCACACGCTGAACAACACCGTGCTCACCTACACCCTCACCGACCCCGCCGCCGGCCCCGGGAGCGGGGCGGCGGTGGCCGTCGCGCTGAACTTCGGCGCGGCGCCCGCGACGGGGGCGGTGCCCGCCGCGCCGTGGACGCGCGGCGCGGGGGACGGTGACGTGGACGCCGGGTCCGGGACGGTGTCCCTGCCGGCCTTCGGCTGGTGCGTGGCGACTGCCCCGGGAATCCCGGGGTAATTTCCGGATGCGGTGTCCCGCCTTTTCCGCGAGGAACGTCATCGGCCCTCGCGGAAAAGGCGGTGCGGGAAAACCGTGCGGCCGGGAATGCGAAGGCTCCGCATCTTCCGCATCGGAATGGCGCGGTGTCCGACCGGCCCTCCTCTTTCCTTCCGGTCCCGGGAAAAAGCGTCGCTCGACCGGACGACGGGAAAAGCGCGGTCAGGGCAGCCCGGCGCCCTGGGCGCGGGCCCAGGCGTGACGCCAGTGGGGAATGAGGCTGCCCTGTTCCCCGCAGGCCCGCACATAGGCGACGAGGAGGTCCTCCGAGGGCATCCGCAGACCCGCGAGCACGTCGGCGACCGTGCTGCGCGGCAGTGGAGTGGTGCCCAGTTCGCGGGCCCGCTTCTGCAATTCCCGCAGGGACGGCTGGCCGGCCGCCAGGCGCACCCGGTGCATGGCTTCCAGGAGGTGGGCAGGATGGTAGACGAATTCCAGCCTGCGGCCGGACGGTGCGAGGGCCGACACCTGCCCGGGGCCTCCCCGGTCCGGGTCGGCCCGGCGGGCCGCCCGCCCCCACTGCTGCCGCGCCTCCCGGAGCGAGGCGCCGCAGACCTGCGCGTACGCCTCGACGACCTGCCGGCGTGGCAGCAGGGTGCCCCGGTCGGCGCGCAGCAGGGTGACGGGCGAACACCCTGGTTCGGCGATACGGTTCTGCTCGATCAGCTGCGCCATCCTCCGGTAGGTCAGACCGGATCTGCGGCGCTGTGAACGGAGCCACTCGGCTAATTCGTAGAACTCTGCGGACTGCGGGACCGGCGTTTCACTGCGTCCCACGACTTCCCCCCTGGGCGTCGAGAATTGGGTCGTTTCATCGAAGGGATGTGTGACGCCGATCAAGCTTATGAAGTGCGGTGATGGGCGGTCAAGAAAGGTTTACCTTATTTTACCTTGGCCGCTGCCCTGATTGTTCCGGCCGGGCTGGCTGATTCATCCTGTCCGAGATTCGGAGGAACATATTCCGTGGACCGGCGAGGTCTTTTGTCGCCGGTGCGGATCGACTTCCCACGACGTGTCCGGCGTTTTTCGTGATCAACGCGTTGCGGTTCCGATCACCCCTCTGTTGGCATGGATTGCGACGGCCGGCTAATCCGGCCGGTATCGCCGATCCCTCCCGGAGGAACCGATGACCACGGCACCCAACGCCACGCTCGACGACATCATCGACCTGCTGAAGGAAGTCAAGCCGGGCATCGCCGACCAGAGCGTCGAGCCGCAGCAGTCCGTCGTCGAGGACCTCGGCCTCGACTCCCTCGACCTGCTGCAGCTGGCCCGCCGCATCAACCGTCACTTCGGCACCGAGTTCGATCTCGACGCCTGGAGCGCCGAGGCCGACGAGCACCACCGCAGCGTCGCCTCGATCGCCGCCGCCGTCGAGGGCGCCGGCCGTGCCTGAGCCGGCCGCACCCGCCCGGGTGGCCGTGGTGACCGGCGGCTCGCGCGGCATCGGCGCCGCGATCGCCGTACGGCTCGCCGCGGACGGCCTCACCGTGCACGTGGTGTGCCACCGCGCGCTCGACGCCGGGCGCGGCGTGGTCAAGCAGATCGAGGCGAACGGCGGCCGGGCCACCCTGCACCAGGCCGACGTCGGCGACGAGGCGGCCGTGGAGCGGCTGGTCGAGCGGGTCACCGCCCAGGACGGCGCCCTGCACGTCCTCGTCAACAACGCGGCCGTCATCGACGACCAGTTGCTCGCCCTGACCTCCACCGTCCGCTGGGAGCGGGTGCTGCGCACCAACCTCACCGGGCCCTTCCTGACCAGCAGGGCCGTCCTGCCGGTCATGCTGGACCAGCAGTGGGGGCGCATCATCAACATCTCCTCCAACTCGGCGCGCACCCCCGGGCCCGGCCAGAGCGCCTACGCCGCGTCCAAGGGCGGCATCGAGGCCCTCACCCGGGCACTGGCCGTGGAGGTGGGCCGCAAGGGCATCCGGGTCAACTGCGTGGCACCGGGCAAGGTGCGCACCGAGATGACCGCCGCGGTGGCCGACCGGCTCGGCTCCGACGCGGACGGCACCCGCTGGGGCCTGCCCGAGGACATCGGCGGACTGGTCGCCTTCCTGGCCGGCGACGAGGCCGACTACATCCAGGGCCAGACCTTCACCGTCGACGGCGGCCGCATGGTCACGCGCGGCGGCGCCGCACGGCGGTCACGGTGACCGGCCCGGCGGAGCACCACGACCACGAGGGGGTGCGGCCGTGGGGGCCGTGAAGTACTGGGAGGACCTGGCCGCCGCACCGGTGCGCCGGTTCGGGCCCGTCGTCTTCGACAGCGCGCTGCTCGACCGGCTCCTGGACCTGATGGGGGAGAAGCACCCGGTCCACGACAGCGACGACTTCGCCCAGGGCACCGACCGCCGGCGGCGGATCGTGCCCGGCGGATTCATCCATTCGATCACCTCCGGCTGGGTCGTCCAGCACGGCTCGCCGGCCGCGATCGTCGGGATGCGCAGGCTCAGCTGGGACTTCGTGCGCCCGCTCTACCCCGACACACCGTTCTGGTTCACCACGAGCACCGACCGGGCCTCGGAGATCGACGACCGGCTCGGGCTGATCGAGACGACCCGACGGGTCTTCGACGACAACGACCGGACGTACGCCATCGGACGGATGAGCGTCGTCCTGCTGCGCAGGGCCGAGCGGCCCGCCACCACGGGAGGGGTGCACCGATGACAGAGCAGTACCAGCCGCTGAAGGGCCGGGTCGCGCTGGTGACCGGCGGATCACGGGGCATCGGCGCCGGCATCAGCCGCAAACTGGCCGCCTGGGGCGCCACCCTGGCCATCAACTACGTCGACCGGGAGCGCCCGGCCAAGGAACTCGCCGCCGAACTGGGCGAGCAGGGCACCGAGGTGACCCTGCACCGCGCCGACCTAGGCGACCCGGCGCAGATCGAAGAGCTGATCGCGGAGATCGGCGAGATCCACCACGACCTGCACATCCTGGTCCAGAACGCCGCCGCGACCAAGTTCTCCCGGCTCACCGACGCCTCGCTCGGCGACTGGCAGTTCGTGCAGGACACCAACTCCCGGGCCACCTGGCTGCTCGCCAAGCACGCGCTGCCGCTGATGCGCGAACGCGAGGGCGCCCGCTTCATCACCATCACCAACTCCACGACCACGCGCATCATCCCGCGCGCCGGGCTGTTCGCCGCGGCCAAGGCGGGGCTGGAGGCGCTGACCGACTACCTCTCCTACGAGCTCGCGCCGTACGGCATCGTCGCCAACTGCGTGCGGCCCGGCCTCGTGCAGACCGGGGTGTTCAAGGTGCGGCCCGACTTCAAGCACGGCGTCGCCAAGGAACTCGCCATCTCCCCCTGGCCGGGCGAGCGCATGACCACCCCGGAGAACAGCGCCGACGTGGTCGCCCTGCTGTGCCTGGAGGAGGCGTCCTGGATCGCCGGGCAGACCATCACCGTCGACGGCGGCTACCGCCTGTGGGGCGGCATAGGCGGCGGGGGCGGCCGTGGCGAGTGACCCGACCGGCACGCCGTCCGACCCGGCCACCGCGAGCCCGCGGTCCGACACGGCCACCGCGAGCCCGCCGTCCGACATAGCCGTCACCGGCACCGGGGTGATCTCCGCCGCCGGCCTGGGAGTCGCCCGCCTGTGGGAGGCCATGGCGGCGGGCAAGAGCTTCTTCGAACTGCCCGGCGGCGACGGAGCGGCCCCGGGCCTGCCCTGGCCCACCGCCGTCGTGGACGGCACCGAGGTCGACTGGCCCGAGGGCCGGTCCTGGGCCAATGCGGGCAAGTACGCCAACCAGTCGGCCCGGTGGGCGGTCGCCGCCGCCCGCCAGGCCCTGGCGCGGGCCGGGATCCCCGGCGAGGACGAGGACGTGCGCGGCGGCACCGTGATGGCTGTCGCCAGCAGCGGCGACGAACTCAGCGACGTCATGCCGCGGTTGGCCTCCAAGTACCGCCACGACCCCCGGCCGCTCGCGAAGTTCCTGCACGACGAGGTCCCCGACTACTCCTACATCCGCGGCATCCCCTCCCAGCTCGGCCAGTTCGTCTCCATGGCGAGCGGCTTCCGCGGCTCCAACGTCGCGGCGTACGGCGAGACGGCCGCCGGCGGCACCGGGGCGCTCGCCCTGGCCGCCCGGCTGATCCGCACCGGCGAACTCGACCGGGTCCTGGTGGTCGGCGTCGGCGCACCGCTGACCGTGACCGGCCTGGCCGCCGTCGACCAGGACGAACCGCTCGGCACCCGCGCCACCGCCGGCAGCGGGCCCTTCGACGCGGACCGCTCCGGCACGCTCGCCGGACAGGGCGCGGCGGCCGTCCTGCTGGAACGCGCCGACAAGGTCTCCGGCCCCGTCCTGGCGTGGCTGCACGGCTGCGAGGTGCTGGCCGCGGCGGACCTGGCCACGGCCGCCGCCCTCGCCGTGGACGCCGTGCTCGACGCGCCCGGGACCGCGCCGACCGCCTGGTGGGCGCACGGGGCGGGCTCCGTCGCGCTGGACCGGCTGGAGGCGCTGACCGTGCTGCCGCGCGCGGGCGGCCTGCCCGTCACCGGCTCCAAGGGCACCATCGGCAACGCGTTCGAGTGTTCGGCGCTCATCGACACCGCGCTGGCCGTCGAGAGCCTGACCCGGGCCGAACTGCCCCCGGTCGGCCTGCTCGACCGCCCCGACCCCGGCCTCGGCGACCTCTCGCCGGTGGTCGGACGCACGCTGCCCCTCCCGGCGCCCGCGACGGTCCTGCTGACGGCGCTCACCCAGGGCCGGCGGGCGACCGCGGCGGGCGCCCTGGTGCTCACCGGGGCACAGGGGCCCACCACGGACCACGGGGAGGCACACCGATGAGCGAGGCGCACGCGCACGACGCCCTGGAGGACATCGTCATCACCGGCATGGGGGTCGTCACCCCCGTGGGTGGTGACGTGCCGTCCTTCTGGGCCGCCAACCTGGAGGGCCGCTCGGGCATCGTCCGGGAGGAGCGGATGGACACCACCGGTCTGCCCTGCGGCTGGACGGCCGGGCTGATCCCGCCGGAGGTGCGGGAGAAGGTCGCCGCCGACCACGGCGCGCCCGGCAGGTCCTGGGGCGACACCCTCATGCACGCGGCCGTCGAGGAGGCCCTCACCGACGCCCGCCTGGACGCCCGGCCCGCCGCGGCCGGCCCCGCCGCCCTGGTGTACGCCCGGGTCTGGCCGGGCCCCACGGGGTCCGACCCGCAGGACTACATCACCCACATGGCGGACCTCGGCGAACGGTACGACACCGTCGGCGACGACCCCGCGGCCGTCCTGGCCCACCTGCGCACCAGGAACCTGCCGCTGGAGGCGCGCGACCTGTCCGCCTACCCCGCGGAGATCGCCGAGCGGCTGGGCACCGCGGTGGTGCCGGTGCGGCTGGAGGCCACCTGCGCCGGGGGACTGCGGGCCCTCGCGGAGGCGGCGCGGCTCCTGCGGTCGGGACGCGCGCGGTACGCGGTGGTGTCCGCCGCCGTGTCCCGCAACACGCCGTACGTGCTCTCGCAGTACGGGCAGTTGATGGCGCTGTCGCGCTGGAAGGGCGACCCGGCGCTGTCCTCGATGCCCTTCGACCGGCGGCGCACCGGCATGGTCATCAACGAGTCCGCGGGCGCCCTGATTCTGGAGACCGCCGAGCACGCCGCCGGGCGCGGGGTGGACGAGCACCACGCCGTCATCGGCGGCTGGGGGCTGGCCGTGGACACCAGCCACATGACGGCGCCCCGGGTGGAGATGGTCGAGCGCGTCATGCGCACGGCCCTCGCCGAGGCCGGAGCACGGCCCGAGGACGTCGACGTGGTCAACGCGCACGGCACCTCGACCCGGCTCAACGACGTGACCGAGGCCCGCGCCCTGCACCGGGTGTTCGGCGAGCGGATGGCCGAACTGCCGGTCAGCGCCGTCAAGTCGCTGACCGGGCACGGGTCGGCCGCCTCCGGGGTCGTGGAGACGGCGGCCTCCGCGCTCACCCTGTGCCGCGGGGTCGTCCCGCCCGTGCCGACCTGCACCGAACCGGACCCGGCGTGCGACGTGCGGACCTCGCTGACCCCCGTCGAGCGGCCGGTCGCGGGCCTGCTGAAGAACTCCTTCGGGTTCGGCGGCCAGTACGCGTCGATGTTCCTGCGCCGGCCCGCCGCGCCCCGCCGCGCCGCGTCCCTCGGATGAGCGCGGCGGGGCGCGGCGGGCCGCAGGGCGACGGCGGCGGGCCGGTCCGCCGGCTGGAGCGCGAGGTGATCGAGCCGGCCGGACCGCACCGGGCCACCGTGGTGTGGCTGCACGGCGTCGGCCAGGGCCCCGCCGACCTGGCGGCGGTGGCCGACCGGCTGGGGCTCGCCGCGGCGGGCGTGCGCGGGGTGTTCCCGCGCGCGCCCGTCGAGGCACCGAGTCTGCTGACCGGGCTCCCGGTGCCGTGCTGGTTCCCGCAGAACCTGTTCACGCCGGACCGCATCGACACCCCGGGCCTGCTCGCGGTGCTCCGCCCGCTCACCGTCCTGCTGCGCCAGGAGACCGAGCGGGTCGGGGCCGCGCGGACGGTGGTCGCCGGGTTCTCCCAGGGGGCCACGGTCGCCGTGACGCTGTCCCTGCGGCACACCGAACCGCTCGCCGGTGCGGCCCTGTACGCGCCCTTCCTGCCGCCGGACCTCACCGCGCTGCTCCCCGGGGGCCGGCCGGCACCGGCCAACGCCCGGCTGCCGGTGTGGATCGGTCACGGGGCGCGCGACTGGATCGTCCCCGAGGGCAACGGCGCGGGACTGCGCGACCTGCTCACCTCCTGGGGCCACCCGGTGACCTGGCAGCGCTACCCCGGCGGCCACGAGGCGTTCGCGGGCGTACGGGCGTCCCTGCCCCGCTTCCTCACCGAGGTGCTGGCGACACCGGTCCCCCGGGCCCCGGACCCGGAGCCGTCGGCCCGGGCGGGCTGACGGCGCGGGAGACGGCCCGCGGGGCGCCCCGCAGGGACTTGGACCACCTGCCCGGGACGCCCCGCAGGGGCCGACGACGACCCGCCCCCTTCGGGGTCCCCGCAGGGGCCCACGACGACAGCTCGGGTGCTCCGCAGGGGCCCACGACCACCCCACGGCGCCCCCTCTCCGCAGAAAGGGACCGCACCCATGCCCACGCCGGCTCCACCTCCCTCCTCCCGGGCGGCGGCCCCTCCCGCACCGTCCCCCGCGCCGGCCCCCGGCGCCGGGCTCGCCCTGCTCTTCCCCGGGCAGGGCGCCCAGCGCCCCGGCATGGGCGCCCCCTGGCGCGACACCGCGCACTGGGCGGTCGTGGAGGACCTCTCCGAAGCCGCCGGGCGCGACCTGGGCGAACTGCTCCTGCACGCCGACGCCGAGCGGCTCACCCGGACCGACAACGCCCAACTCGCCACCTTCACCCTGGAGATGGTGCTGCTCGACGCGCTGCGCTCCGCCGTCGGCGACCTCGCGCCGGCCGTCTGCGCGGGACACAGCCTGGGCGAGTACGCCGCCCTGACCGCCGCCGGGGTCCTCACCCCGCGGGACGCGGTCCGGCTGGTCGCCGAGCGCGGCGCGGCCATGGCCGAGGCGGCCCGGCTGGTGCCCGGCACCATGGCCGTCCTGGTCGGCCCGGACATGGCGCGCACCGCCGCGGCCCTCGTCGACGCCCGGGGCGCCACCGGCCCGGCCGAGGTCTGGGTGGCCAACGTCAACGGCCCGGGCCAGGTGGTGGTGTCGGGCCGTCCGCACGCCGTGGCGGCGCTCACCGCGCACGCCGTCGACGCGGGCGCCCGGGCGCTGCCCCTCCGGGTCGGCGGGGCCTTCCACAGCCCGCTGATGGCGGCGGCCCTGCCCCGGCTCACCCGGGCCCTGGCCGCCACGCCCCTCGCCCCCGGGCGCTGCCCGGTCGTGGCCAACGTCGACGGCCGGCCCCATCACGGCGAGGCCCCGGCGCTCTGGCGCGACCTGCTGCGCCGCCAACTCCTCGAACCCGTGCGCTGGTCGGACTCCATGACGGCCCTGCACACCCTGACGGGCGGCCGGCCGCACCTGGTCGAACTGGGCCCCGGAAGCGCCCTCACGGGCCTCGCCCGCCGCCTGCTGACCCCGGACGTCCCCGCCCGCTCGGCCGCCACCCCCGCCCAGCTCGCGGGCGTGGTCGCCACGGGCTGGTGCTGAGGCGCACGCGCCCCCGGACGCACGCGCCCCCGGACGCACACGCCCCCCGGACGCACACGCCCCCCGGACGCACACGCCCCCCGGACGCACACGCTCCCCGGACGCACACGCTCCCCGGACTCACGCGCCCCCGGACTCACGCGCCCTTGGACGCACGCACCCACCCCCACCGCGCCGCCGCGCGCACTCCGCCCCGCCGTTCGGCCGTAACCGCACGCCCTCACCCGTGTGGGTGACATGGGCGCCCGGGAGGCCCGACGCCGGGGCGTGCGGCGTCCCGCAACGGCCGTACGGGCTGGCATCCTTGGCAGGAGAACGGGGAGGGACCGGAGCCGTACACCCCCGCGCCCGATCCTTCTGTACGTTTCTTCGTGACCGTCCGACCCGACCCAGGAGCCCCGGCCACGTGAGCCCCGTGAGCACGCCCTCACCGCACGGCCAGTCGCCGCTGCGCACCGTGCAGGTGCTGGGCGGCGGCAACGCCGGCAGCAGCGCCCACGTGCGCTCCCTGACCTCGGGGCTCGTCGCGCGGGGCGTGCGGGTGACGGTGTGCGCCCCCTCCGAGGCCGATCACACCTACGACTTCACGGGCGCCGGCGCCGAGCACGTCCCCGTGCCGCGCAGCAGCGACCCGGCGTCGGTGGCGGCCCTGCGCACGGCCTGCGCGGGCGCCGACCTGGTGCACGCGCACGGCCTGCACGCCTCCTTCCGGGCGGTGCTCGCGCTCAGCGGCCGGGACACCCCGCTGGTCGTCACCTGGCACGACCGGGCCCACGCCGAGGGCGCCCGCGCGCACCTGCTGCGGATGCTGGAGCGGCGGGTGGCGAGGACGGCCACCGTGGTGCTCGGCACGTCCTCCGCGCTGGTCGACCGGGCCCGGCGCACGGGGGCCCGCGACGCCCGGCTCGCCGCCGTCGCGCTGCCCCGGCCCCGCCCGGCCGCGCCGCCCGACGACGCGGACCCCGGGCGGCCCAAGGCACGTGCCGAAGTCGGCGCGACCGGACGCCCGTTGCTGCTCGCCGTCGGCTCCCTGGACCGCCCCCGCGGCTTCGACGTCCTGCTGGACGCCACGCACGCGTGGTGCCGCCGGGACCCGGTGCCCATGGTCGCGATCGCGGGGGAGGGCCCGCTGCGGCCCGTGCTGCAGCGGCGCATCGAGGACGAGGGGCTGCCCGTCACGTTGCTGGGGCTGCGCCAGGACGTGGGCGACCTCATCGCCGCCGCCGACCTGGCCCTGCTGCCCGGCACCGGCGAGGCCCGCCCGGTCCTGGCCCAGGAAGCCCTGCACGCGGGCGTGCCCCTCGTCGCGGCCCGCACCGGCGCCGTCCGCGAACTCGTCGGCGACGCCGCCGAACTGGTCCCGCCGGGCGACGCCAAGGCCCTGGCCGACGCGGTGACCCGCCTCCTCGACGACCCCGAACGGCGGGCGCGACTGCGGGAGTCGGGGGCCCGCCAGGCGGCCACCTGGCCGACCGAGGAGGACACGGTCGGCCAGGTCCTCAGCGTCTACGACGAGTTGACCCAGCCCCGCCCGCTGGCCTGACGGTCCCGCGGCCGGTCACGGCACGTGCCGGCGGGCCCGCAGGGCCAGGCTCAGCGCCAGGACGGTCTGCGGGTCGTCCAGGTCGGTGCCCAGCAACTCGCCGATGCGGGCGAGGCGGTTGTAGAGCGTCTGCCGGTTCAGGTGCAGTTCGCGCGCCGTCTCCGCCTTGCGGCCCGCGTGGGCGAGGTAGGTCTCCAGCGTCGGCAGCAACGGCGGCCGGGAGCGGGCGTCGTGGTCGCGGACCGGGCCGATCGCGCGGTCCACGAAGGCCGCGAGGTCCGGGTGGTCGCGCAGCCGCCACAGCAGCAGGTCGATGTCCAGGCGGCGGGCGTCGTACCAGGGCCGGTCCGACAGGCCCTGGGCGGCCGTCGCCGTCTCCGCCGCGTGCCGCAGGCCCGCGGAGGCCGCCGCCCAGCCGCCCGCCACCCCGACCACCACCACCGGCGGTGCCGCACCCGGCCGCTGCATCCCGGCCCGTTCCACCCCGGCCCGCAGCGCCGCCGCGACCCGGTCGGCGACCGCCGCCCGCTCCGACTCCGAGCGCAGGCCGAGCAGCAGCGGCACCCGGCCCTCCACCGGGCGCACGCCCAGCAGCACCGGCACGCCCACCGAGGCCAGCTCCTCCGCCACCGCCCGGGCCAGCACGGCCCAGCCACCGCCCGGGGACAGCGCGTCGCCCAGCCGCATGACCACCGGCAGCAGGGGGCCGGCGCCCGGCTTGAAGCCCAGCACCCGGGCCTGCGCCGGGGCGTCCTCCGCGGTGATCCGGCCCTCCGCAAGGTCGGTCAGGAAGTCCCCGCGGCCCCGGGCCGCCAGCTCCTCCTCCTGGCGGGCCTGCATGAGGACCACCGCGAGGATCCCGGCCGCCCGCTCGGCCGCCATCCGGTGCACCGGGGCCAGCGGGGCGCACACCGGCAGCAGCACCAGCCGGGCGCGCACCGAGCCCGTCCCGGGACCGCCCCCGGGCACGTCCACCAGCACCGAGCCGGACAGCGGCGGCGCGTCCTTGTGGGGGCCGCGCAGCCCCTCCCACACCTGGAGCGGGTCCGTGCCCCGCGGCCCGGCCCCGGCCGCGTACAGCAACTGCCCGTCGGGGGTCTCCAGGAAGACCGGGTTGCCGCCGAAGTCGGCCAGGATGGCGAGGACCTGCGGGACCCCGCCGCCGCCCAGGAGGGCCTGCGTGCAGCGCCGGTGGACCTCCTCGGCCTGCTGGAGCAGGGCGTAGTGGCCGTTGACGATCTCGGTGTGGATCTCCTCGGTGACCGTGACGAACGGCACCTCGCGGTGCAGCTGGACCAGCGGCAGCCCGGTCGAGCGGGCCGTCTCCACCAGGGACGCCGGCAGGCGCGCGAACCGTGGCCCCAGCTCGACCACCAGCGCGGCGATGCCCCGCTCGGCCAGGGTCCGCACGAACGCGCGCTGCTCGGCCGGCCGGGTGCCCAGGCCGTAGCCGGTGGTCAGCAGCAGCTCGCCGCCCTTGAGCAGGGAGGCGATGTTGGGCACCTCGCCCGCGTGCACCCAGCGCACCGTGCGCCCCAGCCGGTCGGCGCCCGCCAACACCTCCGGGAGCCCGCTGCGCAGCCCGGGCAGCTCCAGGGCCCGCTGCACGGTGATGCCGGCGCCCCGGCCGTCGAATCGCTGGTCGGTACGGCTGTCCATGCAGCGGACGCTACCTGCGCGAACGCCCCGGGGACATCCTCGGACGCCCCGGGGACGTCTCCGGGGCGCCTCCGCCCGGGCACGGGGGCACCCACCGGTGGACGGCGGTGCGCCCCCGCGCGGTGCGGGGACGCCCTCGACCGCCGTGTCCGTCAGCCGCCGTACGCCCCCGACGCCGTCAGGCGCAGGGCCGTGTCGATCAGCGGGACGTGGCTGAACGCCTGCGGGAAGTTGCCCACCTGGCGCTTGAGGCGCGGGTCCCACTCCTCGGCGAGCAGCCCCAGGTCGTTGCGCAGCGACAGCAGCTTCTCGAACAGCCTGCGCGCCTCGTCGACGCGGCCGATCATCGCCAGGTCGTCCGCCATCCAGAACGAGCAGGCGAGGAACGCCCCCTCGTCGCCGGGGAGGCCGTCGACGCCCTCGTCGTCGCCCTGGGTGGGGTAGCGCAGGATGAAGCCGTCCGGGGTGGACAGCTCGCGCTGGATCGCCTCGATGGTGCCGATCACCCGCTTGTCGTCCGGCGGCAGGAAGCCCATCTGCGGGATCAGCAGCAGCGAGGCGTCCAGCTCCTTGGAGCCGTAGGACTGCGTGAAGGTGTTGCGCTCCTTGTCGTAGCCCTTCTCGCACACGTCCCGGTGGATGTCGTCGCGCAGCTCGCGCCACTTCTCCAGCGGGCCGTCCGCGTCACCGGACTCGATCAGCTTGATCGTGCGGTCCACCGCGACCCAGGCCATCACCTTGGAGTGCACGAAGTGGCGGCGCGGGCCGCGCACCTCCCAGATGCCCTCGTCCGGCTCCTGCCAGTGGTCCTCGAGGTAGCGGATCAGCTTCAGCTGGAGCAGCGAGGCGTAGTCGTTGCGGGCCAGGCCCGTCATGTGGCCGAGATGCAGCGCCTCGGTGACCTCGCCGTAGACGTCCAGCTGGAGCTGGTGGGCGGCGCCGTTGCCGACGCGGACCGGCGCGGAGTTCTCGTAGCCCGGCAGCCAGTCCAGCTCCGCCTCGCCGAGCTCGCGCTCGCCGGCGATGCCGTACATGATCTGCAGGTTCTCCGGGTCGCCGGCGACCGCCCGCAGCAGCCACTCGCGCCAGGCGCGGGCCTCCTCGCGGTAGCCGGTGCGCAGCAGCGAGGACAGCGTGATCGCCGCGTCCCGCAGCCAGGTGTAGCGGTAGTCCCAGTTGCGCACGCCGCCGATGTCCTCGGGCAGCGAGGTCGTGGGGGCCGCGACGATGCCGCCGGTGGGCCCGTAGGTGAGCGCCTTGAGCGTGATCAGGGAGCGGATCACCGCCTCGCGGTACGGACCGTGGTACGTACAGTGCTCCACCCACTCGCGCCAGAAGTCCTCCGTCGCCTCCAGCGACTGCTCCGGCTCCGGCAGCGCCGGCGGCTCCTTGTGCGAGGGCTGCCACGAGATGGTGAACGCGATCCGGTCACCGGGCGCGACGGTGAAGTCGGCGTACGTGGTCAGCTGCTTGCCGTAGGTCTCCGCGCTGGTGTCGAACCACACCGAGTCCGGGCCCGCCATGGCCACCGTGCGGCCCTCGTGCTTGTGGACCCAGGGGACGACCCGGCCGTAGGAGAACCGCATGCGCAGCGCCGAGCGCATCGGGACGCGGCCCGAGACGCCCTCCACGATGCGGATCAGCTGCGGGGCGCCGTCCCGCGGCGGCATGAAATCGGTCACCCGGACCGTGCCGCGCGGGGTGTCCCACTCGGACTCCAGGATCAGCGAGTCGCCGCGGTAGCCCCGCCGGGCCGCGGTGGGCGGCTCGGCGTCGGGGGCGTGGGCGGGACCCAGCCGCCAGAAGCCGTGCTCCTCCGTGCCCAGCAGTCCGGCGAAGACCGCGTGCGAGTCGAAGCGGGGCAGGCACAGCCAGTCCACCGTCCCGTCACGGCAGACGAGAGCAGCGGTCTGCATGTCTCCGATGAGTGCGTAGTCTTCGATGCGCCCGGCCACGTGCAACTCCAGTCGAACGGCCACGTCACCCCAAAGCGGGGCTGTCGCTAGTGCGGTCAAGGGGGGTAAACAGGTTGGATCACTGCGTTGTTGAGCGGTGAAGCAAAGCAGCCGCTCCGCCCGGAGGGCAAAACGACGATCTCCGCTCAACCAACTGACGAGCTCTTGGGGTTCCGGTGGTGACGGGCGGGGGTGGTGCCGTGTGTCCGGCCGTGCTCGGCAGCGAGTGTCCGAGCAGAATACGACGCACGTAGATGATCTGCGTGCCGCTCCGGGCAACCCGTGTGGGCCGAACGGGTGAGCACCGGGTGAGGGACCGGTGTCCGGCCCGTGCCGCGCCCCCCGCCCGGGGAACCGCACGTGGCGGCCCGTGTGCGCAGCGTGGCCGGGAGCCATCACCCGTCGGCGCTGATACCCTGGTAGCCCGTGAGCCGGTGGGTGAGAAAGCCCCCGAACCGCCACCCCAGACCGCGACCACGGGAGCCCCCTCTTGGCCATGCCGCCCGCTGCCTTCCGCACCAGCCCAGCCACGACGACCAAGCACATCTTCGTCACCGGGGGTGTCGCCTCCTCCCTCGGCAAGGGTCTGACGGCCTCCAGCCTCGGCATGCTGCTCAAGGCCCGGGGCCTGCGCGTGGTCATGCAGAAGCTGGACCCGTACCTGAACGTCGACCCGGGCACGATGAACCCCTTCCAGCACGGTGAGGTGTTCGTCACCAACGACGGAGCAGAGACCGACCTCGACATCGGACACTACGAGCGCTTCCTCGACCGGGACCTGGACGGCTCCGCCAATGTCACTACAGGCCAGGTCTACTCGACGGTGATCGCCAAGGAGCGCCGCGGCGAGTACCTCGGTGACACCGTGCAGGTCATCCCGCACATCACCAACGAGATCAAGCACCGCATCCGGCGCATGGCGACCGACGAGGTCGACGTCGTCATCACCGAGGTCGGCGGCACGGTCGGCGACATCGAGTCCCTGCCGTTCCTGGAGACCGTCCGCCAGGTCCGCCACGAGGTCGGCCGCGACAACGTCTTCGTGGTGCACATCTCGCTCCTGCCGTACATCGGCCCCTCGGGCGAGCTGAAGACCAAGCCGACCCAGCACTCCGTCGCCGCGCTGCGCAACATCGGCATCCAGCCGGACGCCATCGTGCTGCGCTGCGACCGCGAGGTGCCGACCGCGATCAAGCGCAAGATCTCGCTGATGTGCGACGTCGACGAGGCCGCCGTGGTGGCCTGCCCGGACGCCCGCTCGATCTACGACATCCCGAAGACCGTGCACGGCGAGGGCCTGGACGCGTACGTGGTCCGCAAGCTGGACCTGCCGTTCCGCGACGTGGACTGGACGACCTGGGACGACCTGCTCGACCGCGTCCACAACCCCACGGACGAGGTCACCCTCGCGTTGGTCGGCAAGTACATCGACCTGCCCGACGCCTACCTCTCGGTCACCGAGGCGCTGCGCGCGGGCGGCTTCGCCAACAAGGCCCGCGTGAAGATCAAGTGGGTCACCTCCGACGACTGCAAGACCCCGGCCGGCGCCGCCGCCCAGCTCGGCGACGTCGACGGCATCTGCATCCCCGGCGGTTTCGGCGAGCGCGGTGTCAACGGCAAGGTCGGCGCCATCCGCTACGCCCGTGAGCACCAGGTGCCGCTGCTCGGCCTCTGCCTCGGCCTGCAGTGCATCGTGATCGAGGCCGCGCGCAACCTGGCCGGCATCGCCGACGCCAACTCCACCGAGTTCGACCCCGCCACCGGGCACCCGGTCATCTCCACCATGGCCGAGCAGATGGACATCGTCGCCGGTGAGGGCGACATGGGCGGCACGATGCGGCTGGGCATGTACCCGGCCAAGCTGGCCGAGGGCTCGATCGTGCGCGAGGTGTACGACGACAAGGAGTACGTCGAGGAGCGGCACCGGCACCGCTACGAGGTGAACAACGCCTACCGCGGGGAGCTGGAGAAGAAGGCGGGCGTCCTGTTCTCCGGCACCTCGCCGGACGGCAAGCTCGTCGAGTACGTCGAGTACCCGCGCGAGGTGCACCCCTACCTGGTCGCCACCCAGGCGCACCCGGAGCTGCGCTCGCGGCCGACCCGCCCGCACCCGCTGTTCGCCGGCCTCGTCAAGGCCGCCGTGGAGCGCAGGCGGGCCCAGGACGCCGGGGAAGAGTCGAAGTAACACATCAGTTGTACGGTGGCCGGGGTGCATACCTTCACGGGTACGCACCCCGGTTTTGTTTTCCGCAGGTCACGCAGGTGAAAGGGCAGGCATGACGATCAAGGACACCCCCGAGGAGTGGGAGATCCGGTCCTCCGAGACCCCCTTCCGGGGCGCCAAGACCTCCGTCCGCACGGACGAGGTGGTCATGCCCGACGGCTCCGTGGCCCGCCGCGACTACCAGGTCCACCCGGGCTCGGTCGCCATCCTCGCGCTGGACGACGACGACCGGGTGCTGCTGATCAAGCAGTACCGCCACCCGGTGCGCCAGAAGCTGTGGGAGATCCCGGCCGGCCTGCTGGACGTGCCCGGCGAGAACCCGCTGCACGCCGCCCAGCGCGAGCTGTACGAGGAGGCGCACGTCAAGGCCGAGGACTGGCGGGTGCTGACCGACGTGTACACCACTCCCGGCGGCTGCGACGAGTCCGTGCGGATCTTCCTGGCCCGCGGGCTGTCCGAGGCCCAGGGCGAGCGGTTCACGGCCGAGCACGAGGAGACCGACCTCCAGCACGCGCGCGTGCCGGTCGACGAGCTGGTCCGGGGTGTGCTGGCGGGGGAGCTGCACAACAACTGCCTCGTCGTCGGCGTGCTGTCCCTGGTCGCCGCCCGCGGCGGGGACGGCCTGGACGTCCTGCGCCCGGCGGAGGCCCCCTGGCCGGCCCGCCCGTTCGAGGCATAGGGGGTGTCTTGTCGGTCAGGCCGGGCTCGCCGACAAGACACCCCCTAGTCCCCGCCGGGGTCCGAGGACCGACACGCGCCCGCGCACACCGCGCTGGCGCGTGTCGGTCCTACGATCTTTTGATCCGATCAGGGGAGTCCCGCCCCGTCACCGCCGTGCACGGCCCGGATCGTCGCAGAGCGTGAACTAGGCTCTGGAAACGCCCGAACCGGAGTCCCGGCGGGCCCCAGGCGTGCGATGGGACGGGAGTGTGGCCCGTGACGGATCAGACGGTGGACACGGACGGCGCCAAGCTGTCGGGACAACCGTCGGCTGAGGGCCACTTCCTGGGCCGCACCCGGGAGTTGAAGGAACTGCTCGCCGACATCGAGCGGGCCGGACTGGACACCATCTCCGGGCGCAAGGCGCCCCGCGCGCGCGTGCTGCTCATCGCGGGCCGCCCCGGATCCGGACGCACCGCCCTCGCCGGGGAACTGGCCCGCCGGGTCGCGGACCGGTACCCGGACGGGGTGCTGCGCGCCCGGCTCAGCGAGCCCGACGGCACCCCCGTCCCCGTCGCCCGGGTGGCCCGCGACCTGCTGACCGCCCTGGACGAGCCGGCCCCGCCCGGCGCCGGCGAGGACGACCTCGCCGCGGCCCTGCGCGGCGCCCTCGCCGAACGGCGCGCCCTGCTCCTGCTGGACGACGCGGCCGGCGCCGACCAGGTCGACGCCCTGCTGCCGGACACCCCCGACTGCCTGGTCGTCGCCGTCTCGGCCGGCCCCCTCACCGGCATCTCCGACGTGCGCCCCTGCACCCTGGGCGGCCTGGACACCAAGTCGGGCCTGGAACTGCTCACCCGGTACACCGGCTCGGTCCGGGTGACCGTCGACCCGTACGCCGCCGAGGGCCTGGTCGAGGCCTGCCAGGGCCAGCCCGCCACCCTGCTGCTGGCCGGGGGCTGGCTCGCCGCCCGGCCCACGTCGGCCGTGGCCGACCTCGCCAAGCACCTGCACGCCGAGGGCGACGAGGGCACCCCGCTCGGCCGGGTCTTCGGGCTGGTCCACGCCGGGCTGCCCGCGCCCGCCGCCCGGATACTGCGCCTGCTCAGCCTCGCCCCGGCCGGCCTGGTCGACCCGCACACCGCCTCCGCGCTGGCCGGCTGCTCGATCGGCGCCGCGCGCACCACGCTGGACGACCTGACCGCCCTCGGCCTGCTGCGCGCGGCCGACTCCCCGCTGCCGCAGTACGAGGTGCCGGGCTGCCTGCACCCCCTGCTGCGGGCCGCCGTCGAGGCGCACGACCGGCCGGCCGAGCTCCAGCTGGCCCGTGCCCGGATGCTGGAGCGGACCGTCCGGCTGCTGCAGTCCTGCCGCGCCACCACCGAGACCGACAGCCCCCAGGCCCGCGAGAAGCTCCAGGGGCTGCCCCGGGCCCTGCGCTTCCCCGGCGCCCGGGCCGCCGCCCAGTGGCTGGACCTGAGCCGGCCCGCCCTGCTCGCCTGCGCCCGGCTCGCCGTCCAGGAGGGGGACCTGGACACCCTGGCCCGGCGGCTGATGTCCCAGCTGGTGCGGGCGATGGTCGCCCACTTCGGCACCCAGGCCGCGGCGCCCGACCTGTACGAAGTCCACCGGCTGGTCCTGGACGTGGCGGAGCGCCGCGACCTGCCCCGGGAGCGGGCCGCCGCCCTGCTGAACCTGGCCGACGTCGACGCCCGCACCGGCCGCACCCGGGCCGCCCTGGTGCGCTACCGGGCCGCGCTGGACGCCGGACGCGAGGCGAACGACCCGTACGCGACCGGCCGCGCGATGGAATCCGTAGGCGGCGCGCACCTGGAGCTCGGGGACTACGACCGGGCCGCCGACTGGTTCGGCCGGGCCCTCGGCGAGCGGCTGGCCCGCGACGAGCGCGCGGACGCCGCCCGCCTTTACGGCCGGATCGCCACCGCCCACACCTACGCCGCCCGCTACGGCGAGGCGCTGCGCAACTGGCGGGCCGCGGCCGCCGCCCACCGCAAGCTGGGCGACCTGGCCGCGCAGGCCCGAGCGGTCAGTGAAATCGCGCGTGTTCAAGAGTACGCGGGCCGGCCCGAGGAGTCGCTGCGCACCTGCCGCGAGGCGGTGGAGGCGGCCCGCCGGGCCGGGGACCACCGGCTCCAGGCGGCGCTGAACCTGCGGCTCGCCGACACCCTGGAGCACCTCGGCGACCCGGCCGCCGCCCACCTGCACCGCGCGGCCGCCGAGCGCATCCTGGGGGAGGAGGCACCCGAGACCGGGGGGCCGCCGGAGGGGTCCGAGCGGCAGGACCAGCCGGAACACGCTGCTAACGCCTGCGAAATCCGCAGTACACCCGCTGAAGATTGATGCAAAGGAAGGCTAGACAGCGGGAACACCTTCATTAGACTGGCTCTGTCGCACATTCTCCTGCGATGCATCCCGGTATGCCCTCTGCGGCCGGGTATGCCCTGCCATGCCCCACACCCTCTGAGCCAAGGACCGTGATCGACGTGAAGGTCGGCATCCCCCGCGAGGTCAAGAACAACGAGTTCCGGGTGGCCATCACCCCCGCCGGTGTGCACGAGCTGGTGCGCCACGGCCACCAGGTCGTCGTCGAGCGCAACGCCGGCGTCGGCTCGTCGATCACCAACGAGGAGTACGTCGCCGCCGGCGCCCAGATCCTGGAGACCGCCGACGAGGTCTGGGCCGCCGCCGACCTGCTGCTGAAGGTCAAGGAGCCGATCGCCGAGGAGTACCACCGCCTCCGCAAGGACCAGACCCTCTTCACCTACCTGCACCTGGCCGCCTCCAAGGAGTGCACGGACGCGCTCATCGAGTCCGGCACCACCGCGATCGCCTACGAGACGGTCGAGCTGCCCAGCCGCGCCCTGCCCCTGCTCGCCCCGATGTCCGAGGTCGCGGGCCGGCTCGCCCCCCAGGTCGGCGCCTACCAGCTGATGCGCGCCAACGGCGGCCGCGGTGTGCTGCCCGGCGGCGTCCCGGGCGTGCTGGCCGCCAAGGCGGTCGTCATCGGTGGCGGCGTCTCCGGCTGGAACGCCGCGCAGATCGCCATCGGCATGGGCTTCCACGTCACCCTGCTCGACCGGGACATCAACAAGCTCAAGGAGGCCGACAAGATCTTCGGGACGAAGATCCAGACCGTCGTCTCCAACTCCTTCGAGCTCGAGAAGGCCTGCCTGGAGGCCGACCTGGTGATCGGCGCGGTGCTGATCCCCGGCGCCAAGGCCCCGAAGCTGGTCACCAACGAGCTGGTGTCCCGGATGAAGCCGGGAAGTGTCCTTGTCGACATCGCGATCGACCAGGGCGGCTGCTTCGAGGACTCCCGTCCCACCACCCACGCCGAGCCGACCTTCACGGTCCACGAGTCGGTCTTCTACTGCGTCGCCAACATGCCCGGCGCGGTGCCCAACACCTCCACCTACGCGCTGACCAACGCGACCCTGCCCTACATCGTCGAACTCGCCAACCAGGGCTGGGTGGACGCGCTGCGCCGCGACCCCGCGCTGGCCAAGGGCCTCAACACCCATGACGGCAAGGTCGTTTACCGGGAGGTCGCCGAGGCGCACGGCCTGGAGCACGTGGAGCTGGACTCCCTGCTCGGCTGACCGACGGGATCAAGTCGTCCCCGGGTAAAAGGCGATTCGTCAACACAGGTGGTCAACGACACGCGACCGGCCGGACCTTGCCCCACAAGGTCCGGCCGGATGTGTGTATGGTCACTTTGCGATTCTCGGTCAACTCGCCTCGAACGCAACCCTTCGACCGATTCGCACACCGGTGGAACCTGCTGTGCGACGGCCGTACGCCCTTGACAGCGGGATGTTTCATTGCCGACACATCGGGCCGGGTCCGGCGGATTGTGTTGCTGCGGACGCCCGACACGCCATAGAGTCGCCAATCGTCGGCATGGTGCCACGCTGACCTGTCTAGAAGTTTCCTGGTCACCAAGGAGGTAAGACGACTTGTGAATGAGTCGACATTTTCTCCCGGGGGTGGTCAACCAGGAATGCCTGCACGGGACCAGGGTCCCGCGGGCGTCGAGGCTGTCGGCTCCGTCGCTGTCCGAACCTTCGCAGCCCACCAGAGCCAGAACAGCCCCCACACGGCTCTGTCAGCACCCCAGAGCATGGACGGTCATCACGTGAACGCCATGGCCGGCGACGGAAGTGGCGCGCCCCGCAACCACTTCGCCGACTACGACGAACTGCCCGAAGGGCACTTCTACGACCCCGACGCCGAGTACGAGCCGGACCCGGAGTACGCGGCCACGCTCGCGCCCGACGCGGCCCGCCAGCGCCGTGAGCGCATCGGGCCGACCGGACGCCCGCTGCCGTACTTCCCGATCCCGGGCCCGCTGACCGACCACGGCCCCGCGACGATCATCGCGATGTGCAACCAGAAGGGCGGCGTCGGCAAGACCACGTCGACCATCAACCTGGGTGCCGCGCTCGCGGAGTACGGCCGGCGGGTGCTGCTCGTGGACTTCGACCCGCAGGGCGCGCTGTCGGTCGGTCTCGGTGTCAACCCGATGGAGCTCGACCTCACGGTCTACAACCTGCTCATGGAGCGGGGCATGTCGGCCGACGAGGTCCTGCTGAAGACCGCGGTCCCCAACATGGACCTGCTGCCGAGCAACATCGACCTGTCGGCCGCCGAGGTCCAGCTGGTCAGCGAGGTGGCCCGGGAGTCGACGCTGCAGCGCGCGCTCAAGCCGCTGATGTCCGACTACGACTACATCGTCATCGACTGCCAGCCCTCGCTCGGCCTGCTGACGGTGAACGCGCTCACCGCCGCCCACAAGGTGATCGTCCCGCTGGAGTGCGAGTTCTTCGCCCTGCGCGGTGTCGCGCTGCTCACCGAGACCATCGAGAAGGTCCAGGAGCGGCTCAACCCGGAGCTGGAGCTCGACGGCATCCTGGCCACGATGTACGACTCGCGCACCGTGCACAGCCGCGAGGTGCTCGCGCGCGTCGTCGAGGCGTTCGACGACCACGTCTACCACACGGTCATCGGGCGCACGGTCCGCTTCCCGGAGACGACGGTCGCCGGTGAGCCGATCACCACCTACGCCTCCAACTCCGTCGGCGCCGCCGCCTACCGCCAGCTCGCCAGGGAGGTGCTCGCCCGGTGTCACGCCGAGTGAGTCTGCCGGGGGCCGACGAACTCTTCCGCACGACAGGGGGAACGGCGCTCCAGCCGTCCACGCCCCGGCGTCCGGGCGGCGAGGCCCGCGTGCCGGGTCCCGCCGCGGACGGCGACGCGGCGGTCGCGCCCGCGGCCAACGGGTCGGCAGCGCCGGCCCCCGGCGACGGGGACGCCCCGCCGTCCGTGCCGGCACAGGGCGGCGAGGGCGCGGAGCACGTCGCGGCCGACGCGGACCCCGAGGGCGGGGAGTCCCGCAGCCGGGGCGCCGGGGACCGCTCGGGACGGCGCACTGCGGCGCAGGAAGGTTCTGCCGGGGCCGCGGACGCGGCGCCGCGCAAGCGGGGACGGGCGGCGGCACGACGGCCCAGCGGCCGCGAGCGGCACGACGAGAAGATCACCGTGTACGTCTCCGCCGAGGAGCTGATGGACCTCGAGCACGCCCGTCTGGTGCTCCGGGGCGAGCACGGGCTGGCCGTCGACCGCGGCCGGATCGTCCGCGAGGCGGTCGCCGTGGTCCTCGCCGACCTGGAGACCCGCGGGGACGCCAGCATCCTCGTACGACGGCTGCGCGGGCGGTAGCGGTAGCCTGCGGGGGCGATGACCTCGAACGACCCTCCCCGCGGCCCCGGTGCACCCGGCGGCCGCCGGCGTGCGCTGGGCCGGGGACCGGGGGTGGGGCCGACCCCCGAACCGGCCGCTGGGCCGACCGCCGAGCCGGTGGCGGAGCCGGTCGTGGAGCCGGTTGTGGAGCCGACCCGTGAGCCGGTCGCCCGGCCCACCGTGGAGCCGGTGGCGCACCGTGTCGCCGCGCCGGTGGCCGAACCCGTCGCGGAGCCCGTCGCCGGGCCGCCGGCGGCGGCTGAGCCCGCCCCGCCCGCCGACGCTCCCGAGCCCCCCGACGGCGTCTTCACGGTGCGGCTCGCCAACTTCGAGGGGCCCTTCGACCTGCTGCTCCAGCTGATCTCCAAGCACAAGCTGGACGTCACCGAGGTCGCGCTGTCCAAGGTGACCGACGAGTTCATGGCGCACATCCGGGCGATGGGCCCGGACTGGGACCTGGACCGGATGACCGAGTTCCTGGTCGTCGCCGCGACCCTGCTCGACCTGAAGGCGGCCCGGCTGCTGCCCGCCGCCGAGGTGGAGGACGAGGGCGACCTGGCCCTGCTGGAGGCCCGCGACCTGCTGTTCGCCCGGCTGCTGCAGTACCGTGCGTACAAACGGATCGCCGACATCTTCACCGCGCGGCTCGACGAGGAGGCCCGCCGCTGGCCGCGCACGGTCGGCCTGGAACCGCACCTCGCCGAGCTGCTGCCCGAGGTGGTCATCAGCATCGGCCCCGAGGGCTTCGCCCGGCTCGCGGTCAAGGCGATGCAGCCCAGGCCCAAGCCGCAGGTCTACGTCGACCACATCCACGCCCCGCTGGTCAGCGTGCAGGAGCAGGCCCAGGTGGTCGTGGCGCGGTTGCGCGAGCTCGGCGAGGCCAGCTTCCGCGCGCTGGTCGAGGACACCGACGACACCCTGACCGTGGTGGCCCGGTTCCTGGCGCTGCTGGAGCTGTACCGGGAGAAGGCCGTCGCCCTCGACCAGGAGACCGCCCTCGGCGACCTGCTGGTGCGCTGGACCGGCGGTGACGGGGACGGGACACCGCGGGTGACGGACGAGTTCGACCGGCCGCCCGAGCCGCCGGAGCGGGAGGAGGAGGCATGAGCGGGGACACCACCGGTACGGCCGAAGGGGCCCCGGCCGGCTCGCGCACCGTGGCCGGCCTCGACCTCAAGCCGGCCCTGGAGGCCGTCCTCATGGTCGTGGACGAGCCCGCGACCGAGGAGCACCTGGCCAGGATCCTGGAGCGGCCCCGGCGGCAGATCGCCGACGCGCTGCGCGAGCTGGCCGACGAGTACACCGTGCAGGGCCGCGGTTTCGAGCTGCGCTTCGTCGCCGGCGGCTGGCGCTTCTACACCCGGGCCTCCTACGCGCCCGCCGTTGAACGGCTGGTGCTGGACGGTCAGACGGCCCGGCTCACCCAGGCCGCGCTGGAGACGCTCGCGGTGGTGGCGTACCGCCAGCCGGTCAGTCGCAGCAGGGTCTCGGCGGTGCGCGGGGTCAACTGCGACGGCGTGATGCGCACCCTCCTGCAGCGCGGTCTGGTCGAGGAGGCGGGCGCGGAACCCGAAACAGGTGCGATCCTGTACAGGACGACGACCTACTTCCTGGAGCGGATGGGCCTGCGCGGCCTGGACGAACTCCCGGAGCTCGCGCCCTTCCTCCCGGAGGCCGAGGCGATCGAGGCCGAGACCCAGGAAGGCGTGCCGTCGTTCGATCCGGACGCACCCGATGCGCCGGACGCCGAGGACGCAGACGACTAGACGGAACTTTTGATGCGAAGCAGCAGCGGCAGGAACAGCAGCGGAAACAACGGCGGGAGCCGTGGTGGCAACAGCGGCGGCCGCGGCGGGAGCAGCGGCGGGCGCGGCAACTACCGCGGCGCCGGCAACGCCCGCGACGACAAGCAGGGCGGCCGGCCGAAGAAGCCGCGCCCGGAGGAGCGGCGCTACGACGTGGGCCCGGGCGCCACGCAGGACGGCCCGAAGTCGGGCCGCGGCGCCTCGGCGCGCGGTGGCGCCAAGGGCGGCCCCCGGCAGGGGCAGGGTACCGGGCGCGGCCGTACCGCTCCGGCGAGTTCCCGTGAGTACGACGCCCGCGCCGAGGAGCGCAACCGCGAGCGGTACGCGGGCAAGAAGGACGTGCGGCCCCCGAAGACCTTCCCGGGCGCGGAGCAGGAGGGCGAGCGGCTGCAGAAGGTCCTCGCCCGCGCGGGCTACGGTTCCCGGCGTGCCTGCGAGGAGCTGATCGAGCAGGCCCGCGTCGAGGTCAACGGCGAGATCGTCCTGGAGCAGGGCAAGCGCGTCGACCCGGAGAAGGACGAGGTGCGCGTCGACGGACTGACCGTCGCCACGCAGTCGTACCAGTTCTTCTCGCTGAACAAGCCGGCCGGTGTGGTCTCCACCATGGAGGACCCCGACGGGCGGCAGTGCCTCGGCGACTACGTCACCAACCGGGAGACCCGGCTCTTCCACGTGGGGCGCCTGGACACCGAGACCGAGGGCGTCATCCTGCTCACCAACCACGGTGAGCTGGCGCACCGCCTGACCCACCCGAAGTACGGCGTGCGCAAGACCTACCTCGCGCACATCGTCGGCCCGATCCCGCGCGACCTGGGCAAGCAGCTCAAGGACGGCATCCAGCTGGAGGACGGCTACGCGCGCGCGGACCACTTCCGAGTGGTCGAGCAGACCGGCAAGAACTACCTCGTCGAGGTCACCCTGCACGAGGGGCGCAAGCACATCGTGCGGCGGATGCTGGCCGAGGCCGGGTTCCCGGTCGACAAGCTGGTCCGGGTCGCCTTCGGCCCGATCACCCTCGGCGACCAGAAGTCGGGCTGGCTGCGACGGCTGTCCAACACCGAGGTCGGCATGCTGATGAAGGAAGTCGACCTGTAGACATCCGCCTTGTGGGCGACCCCCACCCCCTTTTATAGTCGACCTGACTATTAAAAGGGGGTGGACGGGGTGGGCGGTGAACTCCCGCGCGAAGAGCACGACGGGCACGGCACCTACGACAAGTACGCCCACGAGCCCTTCGCGGTCACCGTCGACCTCGCCGTCCTGACCCTGCGCGGGGGCACGCTGCACGTGCTCCTCGTCGAGCGGGGCCAGGAGCCCTACGCCGGCCGCTGGGCCCTGCCCGGCGGCTTCCTGCTGCCCGACGAGTCCGCCGAGGATGCCGCCCGCCGCGAACTCGCCGAGGAGACCGGCCTCGCCGACGTGTCCGGACTGCGCCTGGAGCAGCTGCGCACCTACAGCGAGCCCGGCCGCGACCCCCGGATGCGCGTCGTGTCCGTCGCGTTCACCGCGCTGCTCCCCGACGCCCCCGAGGCGCACGGCGGCGGCGACGCGGCCCAGGCCCGCTGGGTCCCGTACGACGAAGCCCGCGAGCTGGCCTTCGACCACGACCGGATCCTGGCCGACGCCCGGACCCGGATCGGCGACCGGCTGGAGAACACCTGTGCCGCCACCGCCTTCTGCCCGCCCGAGTTCACGCTCGGCGAGCTCCAGCAGGTCTACGAGGCGGTGTGGGGCACCCCCCTGGACCGCCCCAACTTCCGGCGCAAGGTGCTCGCCGCGCCCGGCTTCGTCGCCCCCGTACCGGGCGGCGCGCGGCTGACCGGCGGCCGCGGCAAACCGGCCGCGCTCTACCGCGCGGGACCCGCCGCGACCCTCCACCCGCCCCTCCTCCGACCGCAACGGGAAGGACGTACGACATGACCGACGCGACCCTCGGCGACCAGCGCGCCGCCACGGGAACCCTGCTGGGGCTCGCCCTGGGCGACGCCCTCGGGTTCCCGACCGAGTTCAACGATGTGCCGTCGATCATCGCCAAGTGCGGTCCCTGGCGGGAGATGGAGCTGCCGGGGAAGGCGTTCGTCTCCGACGACACCCAGATGACCCTCTCGGTCGCCCGTGCGCTGCGCACCGCCATGGACCGGGGCGTGCTCGGTCCCCGCGGTCTGGAGGGGCCGCTGCGCGAGGAGTTCGTGAAGTGGTACGAGTCCCCGGACAACAACCGCGCCCCCGGGCGCACCTGCCTCACCGCGTGTTCCCTGCTCAAGGAGGAGGGCCGCGCCTGGCAGGACGCCAGCCAGATCGGCTCCAAGGGCTGCGGCGCCAACATGCGGGTGGCCCCGGTCGGCATCGTGCCGGGGCTGAGCGACGACCAGCGCGCCGGCGCCGCCCAGCTCCAGTCCGGGCTCACCCACGGCCACCCGACCGCGCTCGCCGCCTCCGACCTGACCGCGCACGCCGTGCGGCTGCTCGCCCGGGGCACCGCGCCGGGCGGCCTGGTCGACGCCCTGCGCGCGTACGCCCGGGACAACCGCGGCCGCTACCACCACGACTGGCTCGGCGACCTGTGGACCCGGGCCCAGGACCCCACCCCCGAGCACTTCATCGGGCGCGGCTGGGACGAGTGCCTGCGCGTCCTGGACCGCCTGGAGGCGGCGCTGCGCAGCCCCGACCCCGAGGAGGACCCGTGCCGGGCCACGGGGGAGGGCTGGATCGCCGAGGAGGCGCTGGCCACCGGCCTGCTGTGCTTCTTGCTCTTCCCCGACGAGCCGGTGACCGCGCTGCGCCGCGCGGCCTGCTCCTCGGGCGACTCCGACTCGATCGCCTGTCTCGCGGGCGCCTTCGCGGGTGCCTACGCCGGTGCCGGGGCCTGGCCCACCGCGTGGGCGGACCGCATCGAGCACGGCAGCGAACTGGTGACCCTCGGCGCCCTCTGGGACGCCTGAGCCGGGCCCGCCCTCCGGCGGTGCGCTCAGGCCGGCTCGATCGAGTCGCCCTGGACGGTGATCCGCTCCGCCGGCAGCGGCCGGGACGCCGGGCCACGGGCCACCGAGCCGTCCTCGATGCGGAACTCACTCCCGTGGCAAGGGCAGTTGATGGTGCCGCCGGCGACCGTGGCCACCGTGCAGCCCTGGTGGGTGCAGATCGCCGAGAACGCCTTGAACTCGCCCTGGGCGGGCTGGGTGACCACGACCTTGCGGTCCGCGAAGACCTTGCCGCCGCCCACCGGGATGTCGGACGTCTTCGCCAGCTCACGGCCGCCGGAGGCACCCGCCGAGGGCGTCCCCTCGGACGCGCCCCCGGACGAGCCGTCGCCGCCGGACCCGCCGCCGCACCCGGCGGCCAGGGCCGCCGCACCCGGCGGCCAGGGCCGCCGCGCCGGTGACGAGGAGGACCGTGCGGCGGGGAGCGGGGTGGGTCATGTCGTCACTCCGGGGATCGGGAGAACCAGGAACCGGACCAGGCCGGGCGCGCCACCATCGAAGCGGACGCCGTATCCGACGTAAAGGGGGCGTACGGGTTCATTCCCTCCCTAAGTGTCCGGCGGGGCGTCCCGGCCGTCTCACCGGGCGGGCGGCCCGCGCCCGGCGGCCGGTGGCTGACTACGCTGGACTACGCGAAGCGATCAGCACGTCAGCAAGGAGCAGCATCGTGGCGGTACGAGCGGTCCGGGGAGCCGTCCAGCTGGAGCGGGACGAGGCCGGGCACATGGACGAGCAGGTCGGCGCGCTGCTCACCGCGGTCCTGGAGCGCAACGGCCTGACCGCCGACGACCTGATCAGCATCTGGTTCACCGCCACCCCCGACCTGCACAGCGACTTCCCGGCGGCCGCCGCCCGCAAGATCGGCATCGTCGACGTCCCGCTGATCTGCGCCCAGGAACTCGACATCGAGGGCGCCATGCCCCGGGTGGTGCGCATCCTCGCCCACGTCGAGTCGGACCGGCCGCGCTCCGACGTCGCCCACGTCTACCTCGGCGCCGCGGCCGCCCTGCGCAAGGACATCGCCCAGTGAGGACCGCACTCGTCATCGGGACCGGGCTGATCGGCACGTCCGTCGCCCTGGCCCTCGCCCAGCGCGGGGTCGTCGTCCACCTCGACGACCACGACCCCGAGCAGGCCCGCACGGCCGCCGCGCTCGGCGCCGGCACCGAGGAGCCGCCCGCCGGCCCCGTCGACCTCGCGGTCGTGGCCGCGCCACCCGCCCACGTGGCGTCTCTGCTCGCCGACGCCATGACGCGGGGCGTGGCCCGCGGCTACCTGGACGTCGCCAGCGTCAAGGGCGGCCCCCGCCGGGAGCTGGAGGCGCGGGGCCTGGACCTGTCGGCGTACATCGGCACCCACCCGATGTCGGGCCGGGAGAAGTCCGGCCCGCTGGCCGCGACCGCGGACCTGTTCGAGGGGCGCCCCTGGGTGCTCACCCCCACCCGGGACACCGACACCGAGGTGCTCAACCTGGCGCTGGAGCTGGTCTCGCACTGCCGGGCCGTCCCGGTCGTGATGGACGCCGACGCCCACGACCGTGCCGTCGCCCTCGTCTCGCACATGCCCCACCTGGTCTCCAGCCTGGTCGCCGCCCGCCTGGAGCACGCCGAGGAGTCGGCGGTACGGCTGTGCGGCGGGGGCATCCGGGACGTGACCCGGATCGCGGCGTCCGATCCCCGGATGTGGATCGACATCCTCTCCGCGAACCCGGGGCCGGTCGCCGACCTGCTCTCCGACGTCGCCGCCGACCTGGACGGGACCGTGCGGGCGCTGCGCGCGCTGCAGTCCTCCGACGAGGACAAGCGGGGCGAGGGCGCCGCCGGGATCGCGGACGTGCTGCGGCGCGGCAACGCCGGCCAGGTCCGGGTGCCCGGCAAGCACGGCTCGGCGCCGCGGGCGTACGAGGCCGTCGTGGTGCTCATCGACGACCAGCCGGGGCAGCTGGCCCGCATCTTCGCGGACGCGGGGGCGGCCGGGGTCAACATCGAGGACGTGCGGATCGAGCACGCCACGGGCCGGCAGGCCGGACTGGTGCAGCTCATGGTGGAGCCGAAGGCCGCCCTGCTGCTGTCCGCGGCGCTGCGGGAGCGGGGCTGGGCGCTGCGGCAGTAGGCCGGGAGCCCACCCGGGGCTGGAAGGAGGGGTCCGCGCGCCCGGTAACCTGGTGCGGGGTGCCCTCGCGTCCCGCACCCGCTCACCACCTCGCACCAGGAAGGTGTCCCCCCGTGGAAAACGGCGCCGCCCAGCCCGTGATTGTCGCCATCGACGGCCCCGCCGGCACGGGCAAGTCGAGCACGTCGAAGGCCGTGGCCACGCAGCTCGGCCTGAGCTACCTCGACACCGGGGCCCAGTACCGGGCGATCACCTGGTGGATGGTGACCAACGGGATCGACGTCGAGGACCCGCACGCCGTGGCCGCCGCGGCCGGCAAGCCGGAGATCATCTCGGGCACCGACCCGGCCGGCCCGACGATCACCGTGGACGGCGTCGACGTGGCGGGCCCCATCCGCACCCAGGAGGTCACCTCCAAGGTCAGCCTGGTCAGCGCGGTGCCCGAGGTGCGGGCCCGGATCACCGAGCTCCAGCGGTCCGCAGCGGCCGGCGCCGAGCGGGGCATCGTCGTCGAGGGCCGGGACATCGGCACGACGGTGCTGCCCGACGCCGACCTGAAGGTCTTCCTCACGGCCTCCCCGGAGGCCCGGGCCGCGCGCCGCAGCGGCGAGCTGGGCCGGGGCACCGACGTGAAGGCCACCCAGGAGGCGCTCGTCGCGCGGGACCGCATCGACTCCAGCCGCACGACGTCCCCGCTCGCCAAGGCGGACGACGCCGTCGAGGTCGACACCACCGAGCTCACCCTGGACCAGGTCGTCGAGTGCGTGGTGACCCTCGTCGAGGAGAAGCGGGCCGGGAAGTGAGCGGACCCTCCCTGCCCTCGGAGCGGGGCGCAGAGGTCGGGCGGCGCATCGGCGTCGGCCTCATGTACGGGCTGTGGAAGCCGCGGGTGCTCGGCGCCTGGCGGGTGCCCGCCACCGGCCCGGTGATCCTCGCCGTCAACCACTCCCACAACATCGACGGACCCATGGTCATGGGCGTCGCGCCCCGGCCCACCCACTTCCTGATCAAGAAGGAGGTGTTCGTGGGCCCGCTCGACCGCTTCCTGACCGCCATCGGCCAGGTCGAGGTCGACCGCTCCACCGCCGACCGCACGGCGATCAGCCGGGCACTGGCGGTGCTGGAGGGCGGCGGCGTCCTCGGGATCTTCCCCGAGGGCACCCGCGGCGAGGGCGACTTCGCCTCGCTGCGCGCCGGGCTGGCCTACTTCGCCGTGCGCAGCGGGGCGCCGATCGTGCCCGTGGCCGTGCTGGGAAGTTCCGGGCGCGGCGGACGGTTGGTCAAGGCGCTGCCCCCGCTGCGCAGCCGGGTCGACGTGGTCTTCGGCGACCCGTTCCAGGCGGGCGACGGCTCCGGGCGGCGCACCCGCAAGGCCCTCGACGAGGCCACCGAACGCATCCAGAAGCAGCTCGGGGAGCACCTGCACCACGCCAGGCGCCTCACCGGGCGCTAGGCGACACTGAGTAGTGGATCACCCGGGCACACACCCCGGCCGGTCCACCGATCACCACGAAGGAACGACGAGGTACGCACTTCATGAACGACCAGAACCAGCCCGGCGACTCGGCTGAGCACGAGTACGACCACGGGGCTCTCGGCGACGCCGAGTACGCGCAGTTCATGGAGCTCGCCGCGGAAGAGGGCTTCGACGTCGAGGACGTCGAGGGCGCCATCGAGGAGGCGGGCCACGGCCCGCTGCCCGTCCTCGCCGTCGTCGGTCGGCCCAATGTCGGCAAGTCGACCCTCGTCAACCGGATCATCGGACGCCGCGAGGCCGTCGTCGAGGACAAGCCGGGCGTCACCCGCGACCGCGTGACCTACGAGGCCGAGTGGGCGGGCCGCCGCTTCAAGGTCGTCGACACCGGCGGCTGGGAGCAGGACGTCCTCGGCATCGACGCCTCCGTGGCCGCCCAGGCCGAGTACGCGATCGACGCCGCCGACGCCGTCGTCTTCGTCGTGGACGCCAAGGTCGGCGCCACCGACACCGACGAGGCCGTCGTCCGGCTGCTGCGCAAGGCCGGCAAGCCGGTCGTGCTGTGCGCCAACAAGGTGGACGGCCCGAGCGGCGAGGCCGACGCGGCCTACCTGTGGAATCTCGGCCTCGGCGAGCCGCACCCCGTCTCCGCGCTGCACGGCCGCGGCACCGGCGACATGCTCGACGCCGTCCTGGAGGCGCTGCCCGAGGCCCCGGAGCAGAGCTTCGGCACCGCCCTCGGCGGCCCGCGCCGCGTCGCCCTGATCGGCCGCCCGAACGTCGGCAAGTCCTCGCTGCTGAACAAGGTGGCCGGCGAGGAGCGCGTCGTCGTCAACGAACTCGCGGGCACCACCCGCGACCCGGTCGACGAGCTGATCGAACTCGGCGGCAAGACCTGGAAGTTCGTCGACACGGCCGGCATCCGCAAGCGGGTCCACCTCCAGCAGGGCGCCGACTACTACGCCTCGCTGCGCACCGCGGCCGCCGTCGAGAAGGCCGAGGTGGCGGTCATCCTGATCGACGCCTCCGACAACATCTCGGTGCAGGACCAGCGGATCGTCACCATGGCGGTCGAGGCGGGCCGCGCGATCGTCCTCGCCCTCAACAAGTGGGACACCCTCGACGAGGAGCGCCGCTACTACCTGGAGCGGGAGATCGAGACGGAGCTGGGCCAGATCGCCTGGGCCCCGCGCGTGAACGTCTCGGCGCGCACCGGCCGGCACATGGAGAAGCTGGTCCCGGCGATCGAGACGGCCCTGGCCGGCTGGGAGACCCGGGTGCCGACCGGCCGGCTGAACGCCTTCCTCGGCGAGCTGGTCTCGGCCCACCCGCACCCGGTCCGGGGCGGCAAGCAGCCGCGGATCCTGTTCGGCACGCAGGCCGGCACCAAGCCGCCGCGGTTCGTGCTGTTCGCCTCCGGCTTCATCGAGGCGGGCTACCGGCGCTTCATCGAGCGGCGGCTGCGCGAGGAGTTCGGCTTCGAGGGCACCCCGATCCACATCTCGGTGCGGGTGCGCGAGAAGCGCGGCGCGAAGAAGAAGTGACCGGCTGAGCGCCCGGCCGGGCCACCGGCCGGGCCCGGCGACGACGAAGGGGCGGCCCGTGGGGGCCGCCCCTTCGTCGTCGGTGCGGGGTGTCCGGGGTGCCGCGCCGTCAGTAGCCCCGGCGCGGTGCCGGCGGGAGCGCCGACGGTACGGGGGTCATCCCGGTGTGCGCGTGCTGCTGGCCGAGCGTCCCGACCCGCTGCCAGCCGCCCGGCGCCTGCTGCCCGAGGCCCCGGCGGGCGCTCTGCGCCCCCGCACTGTAGGCGCCGTAGGAGCTGCTGAACGACCCGGGCCGGGGGGCCTCGTCGTACGGGTCCGTGCCGTGCGGGAGGCTCCCGTTCCCGAAGGCGGTGAAGCCCAGCTCCTCCTCCCCGCTGCGGTCACCCGGCAGCGCGCGGAAGGACCTGACGTACTCCGCGTAGAGCGCGTCGTAGATCGGCGTGGCCGAGGGCCCGCCGGAGGAGTCCTGACCCGGTCGGGCGGAGGGGATCGACGGGAGGGACGGGCGGCGGGGGGAGTCGTATGCGTGCACGTAAGTCCAAACGACCGGCCGCGGGAAGGGATGCGGTACCCGGCCCCTCACCTGCGGGGGAAGCGGGTCACGTGCCCGCCAGGGGCAGCGCCGCGGCGACCAGCCGGCCGTTGGCCGCGGCCTTGTCGAGCGCGTCGCGCAGCAGGTCCTCGCGCGGCTGGCGCCCGATCGAGCCCACCGGTGCCGCGAACATCAGCACCTGCTGGTGCTTGTTGGCGGCGGTCCGCCAGCCCTCGGTCACCTGGAGCGGGTGGTGCGCCTGCCACCAGGCCACCGGCTGGCCGCCGTCGGGACCGGGCTGGAGCACGGCGTGCAGCTGTCCCATCGCCACCAGCACCGACCACCCGTGCCGGACCGGCGGCGCCTCGGTCAGCTCGGTGACCGGCAGGAAGCCCTGCTCGATGAGCAGCGGCAGGAAGTCGTCGCCGGTGCCGGTCGCGCCCGGCCGGACGATCGGCGCGGTCGGCTCGACGACCAGCGCGGGGTGCAACTCGCCCGCGATCAGCACGAGTCCGCTGGTCACGCCGAGCACGGCCTGCTCGGGCACGACCTTCTCCGGCTCCAGGTCGGCGCCGTCGCCGCCGATGGACCGTACGGCGCCCCGCAGTTGTTCCTCGGTGACCTGGACGACCTGGGAGGGCAGACAGGTGGCGTGGGCGAAGGCGAGGACGGCGGTCTCGTCCCCGATGAACAGGACGGTGCTGGTGCGCTCGTGCTCGGAGTCGCCCGGGGTGCGGCAGGACGTGCAGTCGTAACTGCCCGGGGCGTTCTCTCCGGCGAGCAGCCGGTCGGCTTCTTCGTCGCCGATCTCGGCGCGTACCTCGTCGCTGACGTCGAGCATGCGCGGCACGGGTGGCTCCCTCGGATGCGGTGCGGTGACGGGCCGGGTGGCTCCCCGGCCCATGAAGAAGACAACGGGCGACCTGTGGCGGGAGTCACGCGGTACGGCGAACGGAATGGGACCCTCGGACGCGCTCGGTCACGGAGCGAACGGAACAGGACACTCCCTGTCAGATCACGTGGAGGTCACGACCAGTGGTTCCGTGAACTGACTCACAGTTTGCCCGAGTTGAGGCCCGACATGTCGGGACGATCAGGGGCAGAGCGCCTGGCATGATCGAATTGCTACCCCCGGTAACCCTGAACTGGCCTGCGGAAACGGGGAATTGGTTGATAACGACCCGTCAGCATCCCTAGATTGCTCCGCCGTGTGCAACGAGCACCGCTCGGGTACGTCCACCGGCCGCGCAGAGCAAGACACGCGCAGCACCACCGCCGGCGGACGGGACGGAGCACGGCGACCGCCTTCCCTGTGCGGTCGGCGCGCCCCGTTCGGGGGGAAGCCCGGGTCAGCAGAGAGGGATGTACATGTCCGAGTGTGCCGATACCACCCGCGAGAACACCCGCGCCACCGGCAGCACGACGCGCACCGCGGCGGTCCTCGCCGGGGCGGCGCTGCTCGCCCCGCTGGGAGTGCTGGCCGCGACCGGCAGCGCCGACGCGGCGGACGGCGGGGTGTGGGACCGCATCGCCCAGTGCGAGAGCGGCGGCAACTGGCACATCAACACCGGCAACGGCTACTACGGCGGGCTGCAGTTCTCCGCCTCCACCTGGCGCGCGTACGGCGGCACCGCCTACGCCGCGACGGCCGACGGGGCCACCAGGGACCAGCAGATCGCCGTCGCCACCAAGGTCCAGGGCGCCCAGGGCTGGGGCGCCTGGCCGGTCTGCTCGGCACGGGCCGGCGCGTCCGGCGGCGCACCCGCCGGGACGGCGTCCACCGGGTCGGGCTCCTCCACGAAGACGTCGAAGGGCTCCGGGGAGCACCACACGCGGCAGAACGGTGCCCCGTCGCAGAGCGGGACGCGCAAGAACACCACGACGCACAAGGGCGCCCAGGCCGCCGAGCGGTCCGCCGTGCCCGCCTCGCGCGGCGCCTCCCGCGGTGACTACACCGTCCGCCAGGGCGACACGCTGAGCACCATCGCCGCCGCCAACGGCACCACCTGGCAACGCCTGTACGCCGCCAACCAGGCCGTCGTCGGCGGCGACCCCGATCTGATCGTGCCCGGCCAGCGGCTCCTCTTCTGAGCCGGACGCCCCGGTACGCACGCACCGCCGTGCGCCGGCCCTGCCCGGTCCGTCGACCAGGCGGGGCCGGCCCGCACCCGGCCACGGGCGCCCACCGCCCGCCCGGGACCGGCTGGCAGACTCGCCCCATGCTGGAGACCTCCGCCCGACTGCTGCGTCTGCTCTCCCTGCTCCAGGCCCACCGGGAGTGGTCCGGCGCCGAACTCGCGCAGCGGCTCCGGGTCACGCCACGCACCGTGCGGCGGGACGTGGAGCGGCTGCGCGAGCTGGGCTACCCCGTGCACGCGAGCCCAGGCACCGGCGGCGGCTACCAGCTGGGCCCCGGTGCCGAGCTCCCGCCGCTGCTGCTGGACGACGACGAGGCCGTCGCCGTGGCCGTCGGGCTGCGCACCGCCGCCGGGCAGGCCGTCGAGGGCATCGGTGAGAGCTCGGTGCGGGCGCTGGCGAAACTGGAGCAGGTGCTGCCGCACCGGCTGCGCCGCCGGGTGGGCGCGCTCACCGAGTTCACCGTGCCGATGGCGCGCGCGGCGCAGCCGGCCGCCGTCGACCCGGCCGTGCTCACCGAGCTCGCCCACCTGTGCCGGGACGCCGAGCGGCTGCGCTTCGCCTACACCGGCGCGGACGGCACCGCGACCCGCCGTACCGTCGAACCGCACCGCCTGGTGTGCAGCGAGCGCCGCTGGTACCTGGTGGCCTGGGACGTCGAGCGCGCCGGCTGGCGGACCTTCCGGGTGGACCGCATCACCCCGAAGCCGCCGCACGGACCGCGCTTCGAGCCGCGCGAGCCGCCGGCCGAGGACCTCGCCGCGTACGTCGCCGAAGGGGTCTCCACGCGCGTGTACGCCGAGCACGCCACCGTCCGGCTGCTGGTGCCGCTGGAGCGGGCCGCCGAGCGGATCTCCCCGTCCGCCGGGACGCTGCGGGCCGACGGACCGGACGCCTGTCTGCTGCGCACCGGGGCGGGCAGCCTCGACGTGATGGTGATCCACGTGGTGATGATGGGCTTCCCCTTCGAGGTGCTGGATCCGCCCGGGCTGACCGAGGCGCTGCGGCGGACCCGGGACCGGCTCGACGACGCCCTGGCCCGGTCCGAGGGGGCGTCCGGTCCGCCCCCGGCGGAGGGGACCCCCTAGAGGACGGGCCGGCAGGTGTGGCGCGCTGCGCCGGGGGCATACGGAGACGATGTGCGGAAGCCGTGTATTTCTCATGCGCCGTCGGCTTCCGCCCACAGGCGTGTCCGGAGACCGCCCGGAAGGTAAAGCGTCGGGTTACCGGGGGTTCTCCGGCAAGGCACCCGCGCGTTATTCGAGAAGCGGTTCCGGCCCCCGGGGAATTACGTTCGAATAGGGGCCGGCGGTGCGCCGAGTTGCCGTTCGGAGTGACGGAACGCGGTCAAACCAGGATCGGCACGCTGTGACAGAAGTGTGACAGGAGGGGCGCGCGGGGTCCGGCGGCACCGGCGCGGGCTTCCGGCTCCGGGCCCGGCGGCCTAGCGTGGCCGTATGGCACCCATTCCCACGCCCCCGGCGGAGCCCCACGACAGCACGGACGCCTACGTCGGCCTGGAGGCCGAGCGCGCCGAACGGCTCGCGCGCGAACGGGGGTGGACGACGGTGCGCACCCTGCCGCCCGGGGCGATCATCACCATGGAGTACCGCGTGGGCCGGCTGAACTTCGAGGTCCGCGACGGCCGGGTGGGCCGCGCCTGGAAGGGCTGACCCGGCACCCCGCCCCGCCCGTCGTACGACGAAGGCCCCGGTTCCTCGCGAGGAACCGGGGCCTTCGCTGCGGGGCCCGGGCTGTGCGTACCGGTGGGCTCCGCCGCTCCTGCGGCCGGTCAGCCGCCCGCCAGGGGCCGGGTCGCCGAGGCCGCCGTACCGCGCGGCAGACGGTCCGCGTGCGGCGGGCGCCGGCTGCCGACGGGGGTGACCGGGGTGCGCTCCGAGCGGCCGCCGTGCGGGCCCGGGGCCAGGTACGCGGGCGGCCGGGGAGCCCGGGCCGCGGTGACCGCATCCCGGGCGGCCGCGGCCTCGTCGTCCTGCGACGCGGCCGGGCGGGCGGCGAGCGGGACCTGGACGGGGACGGGGGCGGTGGGCGCCGGGACCGGGACGGGGCGGCGGGAGCGCCAGCGGTCGCGCAGGTCCAGCAGGCCGTCCTCGGCGCGGGCGATGACCGGCTCGCACCAGGGCAGCGCCAGCAGCACCAGCAGGCCCGCGGCCCAGCCGAGCAGCACGTCGCTCAGCCAGTGCGTACCGAGGTAGACGGTGGCCAGGCCGACGCCGAGCGAGGTGACCGCGGACAGCGCGGACAGCCAGCGGCGGGCCCGCGGGGTGGAGGCCAGATAGGCGAGGATGCCCCAGGTCACGACCGCGTTGGCGGTGTGGCCGCTGGGAAATATATCGCCGCCCAGACCCATCTCGTTCGAGCCGATCGTGGTCGCGTAGTGCGGGCCCAGCCGGCCCATGCCGATCTTCGCGGCGCCGACCGTGACGTTCAGCAGCAGCAGGGAGGCGCCCAGGGTGAGCAGCGGGCGCAGGGTGTGCTGGCGCCAGGAACGCCAGCCGAGCCAGGCGGCCACCATCACGGCGGTCGGACCGCGCTGGCCGAGGACCACGTAGTAGTCGACGAACCAGTGGATGCCCGACCACTGCTGGTACGGCCGGAAGAACATGACCTGCCAGTCGAGGCGGACCAGCCAGGACGTCGTCACCACGAGCCACACGATCGCCAGGTAGAAGCCCAGGGTCGCGGACAGCAGCGCGACCCGGTGCCGGCTCATCCTCGGCACATCGAGGTGGGCCGGGCGTTCCGGCTCGCGGTCGAGCCTGGCGAACACCCGGTCCAGACGGGTGAGGTTCCGTTCGGTACGCACCCAATCGACGTTACAGCGAGTGAGCTCGCATCTCCGTCGAATCCACGGGTTTGTGATGACGATGTGATGTGGGATTGCTCTCAGGCAGCCGGTTAATTCTTGAGGAATGACGGTCGCAGAATGTGCTTCCCTTTATTTCCTTTGATCATTCCGGCTCGGGTTGCGGGGGATGTCAAGAGGTGTTAAACGCAGGTCGGCCCGGAATTCACGGGGGACCGGACCCGTTCAGCCACCACGCTCCGTACACCGCCGAGGCCACCGCCGCACCCACCGTGACCAGTGCCGCCCCGCGCGTCCGCAGCCGGGCCAGGGCGCGGGCGAGCGGGAAGAGCAGCGGGAACGCCGGCAGGAGCAGCCGCGGCTTGGAGCCGAAGTAGCTCGACGCGCACAGCGCCAGCGCGAGCACGACGCCCGTGTACACCAGCAGTGCGAGCGGCTGGCGCTGCCGCACACCGGCGACGTACAGCAGGACCAGCGCCGCCACTCCCGCGACCAGGCCGAGACCGGCGAGCGCGCCCGGGAACGACGTGAACTTGTCGGCGACGAAGCCGGCGAACGCCCGCCCGCCGTCGAAGCCGTTGCGCCAGCCGGCCTGGACGTCGAGGTAGCCGAAGGGGCCCCGGCCCGTGCGGTGCCCGACCCACAGGACGTAGCCCGCCGTGCCGAGCGGGGCCAGGACGAGGCCGACGGCCCGGCGCGCGACACCCGGGGCACGCCCGCCGCGCGGGAACAGGCCCGCCGCCCACACGGCCGCCACGACCGCCAGGCCGACCGGGCGGGTCAGGCCGCACAGCGCGGCCAGGGCGCCCGCCGTCACCCAGCGGCCGGTCAGCACCGCGTACAGCGACCAGGCGGCCAGCGCCGTGAACAGCGACTCGCTGTACGCCATCGACTGCACGATCCCGACCGGCAGGACCGCCCACAGCAGGACGGCGCACACCCCGGCCCGACGGCCGTACAGCAGGTCCGCGACCGCGAAGATCCCCCAGGCCGCCGCGAGCGAGGCCAGGAGCGAGACGGTGAAGCCGGCGTCGGCGTAGGACAGCGGGGTCGTCGCGTGCAGCAGCCGCTCAAGCCAGGGGAGCAGCGGGAAGAACGCCAGGTTGGAGTGGACGTCGCCGTTCGGCAGGCGCACCTCGTAGCCGTAGCCCAGCTCGGCCACGCGCACGTACCAGAGGGCGTCCCACCGGGCGGTGAGCAGTCGGTACGCGCTTGTGTCGCGCGCGGCGCTCCACAGGGCCAGCACCAGCAGGCCCAGGGCCCGTACGGCGGCGTACCCGAGGAGCGCCGGAGCGGCCCGGAGCGTCGTGGGGGCGCTCGGCGGGGCCACGCGCGTGTCGAGATCGGTCACGGGCTCGATTATCGACGCCCCGCGACCGGCCGGTTCCGCCCCTCGTGCGGACCGCCCGGGGAGGGGCGGGCGGGCCCCGGAACGGCGCCGGGGAGGCGTCGGGGAAGTGGCGCACACCACACCGCCGCCCGCGGAGTCTGAGAGGTCCGCCACGTGACCTCGGCGCCGACTCGCGTACGCTGCCTTCACCTGCCGTTCGTCCGCGCGGGCCGGGGACCACCGCTCCTCCCCGGCCGAGCCACGGGGCGTCCCCACCCCGCGAGCCCGCCGACGACAGGGGAACACCTGGGAGGTACGTACATGTCCGGGACGACCACGGCCGCCGCAGCGCTGCGCCGTCGGGCGGCCGGGGCCGGTGCCAACCGCTGGGTCGTCCTCGTGGTGCTGTGCGTCAGCCTGCTGCTGGTCGCCGTCGACGCCACGGTGCTGCACGTCGCCGTGCCCGCCGTCACCGAGGACCTCAAGCCCGGCGCGATAGAACTGCTCTGGATCGTCGACACCTACCCGCTCGTCTGCGCCTCGCTGCTCATCCTGTTCGGCACGCTCGGCGACAAGGTCGGCCGCAGACGGATCCTGCTCCTCGGCTACGCGCTGTTCGGCGTGGCCTCCGCCCTCGCGGCCCTCGCCCCGGACGCCCAGGTGCTGATCGTCGCGCGGGCGCTGCTCGGCGTCGGCGGCGCGATGATCATGCCCGCGACGCTGTCGATCCTGCGCCAGGTCTTCCCCGACCGCCGGGAACGGGCGCTCGCCATCGGCATCTGGAGCGCGGTGGCCGCGGTCGGCGCGGCGGTGGGGCCGCTGCTGGGCGGCTTCCTGCTGGAGCACTTCTGGTGGGGCTCGGTGTTCCTGGTCAACATCCCGCTGATGCTGGTCAGCCTGCCGGTCGGACGGCTGCTGCTGCCCGAGTCGCGCGGTGCGGGGGACGGGCCGTGGGACGTCGTCGGCGCGCTGATGGCCGCCGTCGGGCTGTTCGGCGTGGTCTTCGGGGTGAAGCGGCTCGGCGGGGACGAGGCGGCGGGGAGCCCGGCGACGCTCGTGCCGCTGCTGGTCGGCGCGGTGCTGGTGGCGCTGTTCGTACGACGGCAGCGGCGGCAGGCGCAGCCGCTGGTGGACCTCAGGATGTTCGCGCGGCCGGCGTTCAGCACGGCGGTGGGGTGCATCGTGCTGGCGATGCTCGCGCTGGTGGGGCTGGAGCTGATCGCCGCGCAGTACCTCCAGCTGGTGCTGGGGCTGTCGCCGCTGCAGACCGGGCTGCGGCTGCTGCCGCTGACCTTCGCGGCGATGGCCGCGGGGCTGCTCGGGGCGCGGGCGCTGCGGCGGTTCGGGCCGCGGCGGATGGTGTGCGGGGGGTTCTGCCTCACCGCGGCGGCCGTGGTGGTGCTCACGGCGATGGGCGAGACGGACGACACGGGGCTGCTGCTGTTCGGGTTCGTGCTGCTCGGGTTCGGGCTGGAGACGACGTTGTTCGCGGCGTACGAGTCGATGCTGAGCGAGGCGCCGGCCGAGCAGGCCGGGGGTGCGGCGGCGATCGGGGAGACGTCGTACCAGCTGGGCGCGGGGCTGGGGATCGCCCTGCTGGGCAGCGTGATGAACGCGGCGTACGCGCCCGGGCTGGCGTCGGTGCCGGGGGTTCCGGCCGGGGCGTCCTCGGCGGCAGGGCATTCGCTGGGGGAGGCGTACGAGGTGGCGGGTCGGCTGGGTGGCCCGGGGGGTGCGGCGCTGCGGCGGGCCGCGGTGGACAGCTTCGTGCACGGGCTGCACGTCACGTTGCTGGTGAGTGCGGGGTTGCTGTTGCTGGGGGCGGTGGCGGCGTTGCGGTTGCCGCGGGTGATGCAGTGCGAGGGGGCTGCGCCGGGGGCCGGTCTCCCGGTGCCGAGGTCCCCCGAGGACCAGAGGGTGTCGGTGTGACCGCCTTGTTCTCCCACCCACGCACCACCCGTGCGGGTGGGGCAGAGCGGTGACCGTTGCCCGCCGTGGTCGCCCACCGTCGGCGGCTGACGGATCCGGCTGCCGGAAGGTTCACCCGAACGGGGTATGCCTGGACGTCGGGTCGTGGGGGTCGTAACGTCAGGGGCGGTTCTTATTGGTTAGCGGTGCTAGTTTTTCGGAGGGGTGCCTGATGGCCTCGACTTCCCGCTCGCTGCCCCCGTTCGACCCCGCGGACCCCCTCGGGATCGACGACCTGCTCGAGCCCGAGGACCTCGCGGTGCGCGACACCGTGCGCCGGTGGGCGGCCGAGCGGGTCCTGCCGTACGTGGCCGAGTGGTTCGAGAGCGGCGAGCTGCCCGGCATCAAGGAGCTCGCCCGCGAGCTCGGCGGGATCGGCGCCCTCGGCATGTCCCTGGAGGGCTACGGCTGCGCGGGCGCGAGCGCGGTGCAGTACGGGCTCGCCTGCCTGGAACTGGAGGCCGCCGACTCCGGCATCCGTTCCCTGGTCTCGGTGCAGGGCTCCCTCGCCATGTACGCGATCCACCGCTTCGGCAGCGAGGAGCAGAAGCGGCACTGGCTGCCCCGCATGGCCGCCGGCGAGGTGATCGGCTGCTTCGGGCTGACCGAGCCCGACCACGGCTCCGACCCGGCCTCGATGCGCACCCACGCCAAGCGCGACGGCGGCGACTGGGTGCTCAACGGCCGCAAGATGTGGATCACCAACGGATCGGTCGCGGGCGTCGCCGTCGTCTGGGCGCAGACCGAGGACGGCATCCGCGGGTTCGCGGTGCCCACCGACACCCCCGGCTTCTCCGCCCCCGAGATCAAGCACAAGTGGTCCCTGCGGGCCTCCGTCACCAGCGAACTCGTGCTGGACGACGTACGCCTGCCCGCCGACGCCGTGCTCCCGGAGGTCGTCGGGCTCAAGGGCCCGCTCAGCTGTCTCTCGCACGCCCGCTACGGCATCGTGTGGGGGGCGATGGGGGCGGCCCGGTCGAGTTTCGAGGCCGCGGTCGACTACGCCAAGTCGCGCGAGCAGTTCGGCCGGCCCATCGGGGGCTTCCAGCTCACCCAGGCCAAACTCGCGGACATGGCGGTCGAACTGCACAAGGGGATCCTGCTCGCCCACCACCTGGGGCGGCGCATGGACGCCGGCCGCCTGCGTCCCGAGCAGGTCAGCTTCGGCAAGCTCAACAACGTCCGCGAGGCCATCGACATCTGCCGTACGGCGCGGACGATCCTCGGTGCCAACGGGATCTCGCTGGAGTACCCCGTGATGCGGCACGCGACCAACCTCGAGTCGGTGCTCACCTACGAGGGCACCGTCGAGATGCACCAGCTGGTGCTGGGCAAGGCGCTCACCGGGCTCGACGCCTTCCGGTGAACCCCGGGCGGGGGCAGGGCCGGTGGGCGGCCCTGCCTCAGCTCTGGTTGAAGAAACCGTCCGCGCGGTGCCCGGCCGGGTCGCCGTTGACGATCTCGGTGTGGGCGGGGGTCAGCAGGAACACGCGCGTGGAGACGCGCTCGATCGATCCCCGCAGGCCGAAGATGAGCCCGGCCGCGAAGTCGACGACGCGCTTGGCGTCGGCCGCCTCCATGGCCGTGAGGTTCATGATGACGGGCACGCCCTCGCGGAACAGCTCGCCGATCACCCGGGCGTCCCGGAAGCTGTCCGGGGTGACCGTGCCGATCCGGCGGCCCTTCTCCTCGGCCGTGTCCGAGGCGACCTTCACCCGGGGGTCGGTCACCCAGGCGTCCCCGGAGTCGGTCCCCTCGGAGTAGTCGTCGTCGTAGTAACGCTCGTCATCGTTGTCGTCGACGAGGCCAAGCCAGGCACTCGCCTTGCGCACCGATCCCATGGACGCCTCCTCTCACAGCGGTCTTCTGTTCCTTTCCGCACCCCATGGTCGTCCATGATGCGGATGTCGCGCCAAGTGGATAGACGCCGCGCGGGGGGTTTGTGACGGTACTGGTGCACAGCAGATCCGTCGAGAGGCCGCGTATCCCAAGGGCTCCGAAGTAAACCGCTGCTGACTGAGAGTGAAATATGATTGTCTGCGGCGGACGGGTGAGACGTGCTGCGGAGGAGTGAACGGGGATGCCCGTTCCGCGGCGCTCCCGGAACGACGATCGGTCGATAGCATGCGGCAGCTCGATGTCGTAAGCGTTACGGGGGATCATCGTGTTCGGAATCGTCCGGCCCTGCCGTCACCGGCTCGGTGAGGGCCTCGCCACCCAGTGGATGGCGCACCTGTGCGGGCTCTGCCTCGCCCTGCGCCGTGACCACGGCCAGTTCGCGCGGGTCGTCACCAACTACGACGGGCTGCTCATCTCGGTCCTGACGGAGGCTCAGGCCGAGCGCGCGCCCGGCGCCCGGCGCACGGCCGGCCCGTGCCCGCTGCGCGGGATGCGCACCCAGTCCGTCGCCCAGGGCGGGGGCGCGCGGCTCGCGGCCGCCGTCTCCCTGGTGCTCGCCTCGGCCAAGGTGCGCGACCACGTCGCCGACGGCGACGGCCTGCTGGCCCGGAGGCCGGTGGCGCTCGCCGCGCGCCGGGTCGCGGCCGGCTGGGGGCGTGCGGGGGAACGCGGCGGCTCGGCCGTCGGGTTCGACACCGCCGTCCTGGTCGACGCGGTGGACCGGCAGGTCGGCATCGAGGCGCTCGCCGGGCCCGGCACCCCGCTGCTGACGGTCACCGAACCCACCGAGACCGCCACGGCGGCCGCCTTCGCGCACACCGCGGTCCTGGCCGGCCGGCCCGGCAACGCCGTACCGCTCGCCGAGGTGGGGCGGCTCTTCGGGCGGCTCGCCCACCTGCTGGACGCCGTCGAGGACCAGCCGGCCGACGCCGCGGCCGGCGCCTGGAACCCGCTCACCGCCACCGGCACCTCCCGGGCCGAGGCCCGCCGGCTCGCCGACGACGCGCTGCACGGCATCCGGCTCGCCCTGCGCGACGCGGAGTTCACCGACGGCCGGCTGGCGCACCTGCTGCTCGCGCACGAACTGCGGCGCTCGGTGGACCGGGCCTTCGGCGCCACGTCCTGCGGGCACGGGCCCGAGGCCGCCTTCGGCCCGCCGCAGGGACCGTACGCACCCCAGGGGCCGAGTGCGCCGTACGACCCGCACCACCCGTACCAGGGTGGGGGCCACCCCTTCGGGGGCGGGCCGCAGCCGCCCGCCCAGCGGGGTTTCTGGGCGGGCTGCGCGGCGGCGATCGGGCTGTGCTGCACCTGCCGGGTGTGCTGCGCCGACGAGTTCGAGGGTCCCTGGTCGCGCAGGAAGCGCGAGGGCTGGTGCAGCGGCTGCGGTGACTGCGACTGCTCCTGCTGCGAGGCCTGCTCGTGCTGTGAGGCCTGCTCGTGCTGCGAGTGCTGCGCCTGCGACTGCTGACCCGGCGTCAGCGGCCGCAGGCGCGGGACGTGCGCTAGTTCTTCAGCTCCGGGGGGCTGATCTGCGACGTGGCGATCGCCGAGCCGGTCGTCCCCCACTTCTTCAGGATCTTCGCGTACGTGCCGTCCGCGATGAGCTTGTCGACCGCCGCCTGGAAGGCGGGCGCCAGCTTGGTGCCCTTCTTGAAGGCGAAGCCCACGTCCAGGCGGTGGAACTCGTTGAGGAACTTCAGGCCGTCCTGGTGGGCGACGGCGTAGCGCAGGCCGTTGATGGTGGACATCACCACGTCGCTGCGGCCCTGCTGGAGCGAGGACCACACGGCGCTGGACTCGCTGTACGTCTGCACCTTGTACGCCTTCTTCCCGGCGTCGGTGCACAGGTGCGCGTTCTTCTCCAGGGTGGCCTCGAACGTGGTGCCGGCGCCGGTCGCGACGTTCAGCCCGCACAGCTGCGCGAGGTCCGTGACCTTCGCCAGCTTGCTGTCCTTGCGGGTGGCGAAGCCCTGGCCGTCGTTGATGTAGGTGACGAAGTCGATGGTCTTCAGGCGTTCGGTGGTGACGCCGAAGTTGCTGACGCCGACGTCGTACTTGCCGCTGTCCAGGGCGGGCAGGATCGCCTCGAAGCTCGCCTGCTGCTGGTCGACCCCGACCCCGAGCACCTTGGCGACCGCGTTGGTGAAGTCGACGTCCTGGCCCACCAGGGTCTTGCCGTCCTCCAGGTAGGAGGTGCCGGGCGGGGTGCTGCCGACGCTCGTGCCGACGGTCAGGCTGGTCACCCCGGGCGGCAGGAGCTTGGCCGCCGCCTCGTCCTTCCGGACGCCGGACACCACGTCCGTGGTGGGGATGCCGTCGGATCCGGCGGCGGCCTGGGCGGTGCTGCCGGATCCGGAGTCGTCCGAGCCCGAACCGCAGGCCGTCACCAGGACGGTGGCGGACGTGATCAGGGCGAAGGACGCGAGCAGGCGGGAAGGGGTGTGCGAGGGCGTGCGCATCGTGGGCGTGTCTCCTACGAACGGCAAGAGGAAGGGAAGCGCGGAGTGAGGGGGTGCGCGTGTGAAGGCGAAGAGGGAGAAGCGAGGGTGCGGAGAAGAGCGGAGAAGGAAGGAACGCGTACGGGAGAACGCGGGAGGCGCCCGGGATCAGGACGGGGACGTCCCCGGGTAGGGGGACGGCACCACCGGGATCAGGGCAGCAGGGGGTCGCTCAACAGGAACAGGACCACACACGACCGAAGTCGATGTGGGAGCGGGTGACCAGCCACTGCTGCGGATGCATGGGGCAAGTGGAACAGGTCCCCGGTTCCGCGTCAACCGACATGAGACGTACTGCTCACAGTCTGGACACCCTTGACAGCGAGGGGAAATCGGCCCGTACAGTCGAGGCGCGGCCCTGCTGAGGGGCTCGGCCGCACGGCGCCCCGCGCGCCGCCCGTGTGAAGGCACCACCGTGTTCGTCCCCCGGTCCCGGCTCGGCCGAGGCGGGAGGGACCACCGACCCACGGAGCCTTCCCATGTCCTCCGACACCACCCTCGCCAAGGCCCCCGCCGCCCCGGACGACCCGCCGGTCCACGCCGACGAGCTGCCGATCGTCCCGCAGCGCCGTTACGGGCAGTGGACCGCGGCCGCCGCCGTGCTCGTGCTGCTCGGGCTCGCCGTCACCTCCGTCCTGCGCAACCGGGCGTTCCAGTGGGGCGTCGTCGCCGACTACTTCACCACCGACTCCGTGCTGCGCGGACTGTGGCTCACACTCTGGCTGACCGTCGTGGTGATGGTGCTCGGCTTCGCCCTCGGCACGCTGCTCGCCGCCGCCCGGCTGTCCGCCAACCCCGTGCTGCGCGCGGTGAGTTGGGGGTACGTCTGGCTGTTCCGGTCGATCCCGATCCTGGTGCAGCTGCTGCTGTGGTTCAACATCGGCGCGCTGTACCCGCACCTGTTCGGGGTGCGGACCGTGGACCTGTTCACGCCCATCGCGGTGGCGATCATCGGGCTCACCCTGCACGAGGCCGCCTACGCCGCCGAAGTGGTGCGCGGCGGGATCCTCTCCGTCGACCGGGGCCAGATCGAGGCCGCGCAGGCGCTCGGGCTCAGCCGGTGGCGCCGCTGGTGGCGCATCGTGCTGCCGCAGGCCATGCGGGCCATCGTGCCGCCGGCCGGGAACATGCTGATCGGCACCCTCAAGGGCACCTCCATCGTCAGCGTCATCGCCGTACAGGACCTGCTGTTCTCGGTGCAGCTCGTCTACCACCGCACCTACCAGGTCATCCCGCTGCTGATGGTCGCCACCCTTTGGTACACCGTCGTCACCTCGGTGCTGAGCGTCGGCCAGTACTACGTCGAGAAGCGCTACGCGCGCGGTACGGGGGCCGCCCGATGAGCCCGAGCCCCTCCCTGGTGATCGTCGGGGCCGGCCCGCGCGCGACCGGCCTGATCGAGCGCATGGCCGCCAACGCGCCCGAGCTGTACGCCGGTTCGGACCTCGACATCCACCTCGTCGACCCGCACCCGCCGGGCGCCGGACGCATCTGGCGCCAGGCCCAGTCCCCCCTGCTGTGGATGAACTCGCACGCCGAGGACGTCACCATGTTCACCGACGAGACGGTGGCCATGGACGGACCCGTGCGCCCCGGGCCCACCCTGCACGAGTGGGCCGGCATCGACGGCCGCACCTTCGCCGGCCGCCGCGTCCAGGGCGCCTACCTGGGCTGGGTGCACGAGCAGGCCGTCGCCGCCCTGCCCCCGGGCATCACCGTCCACCACCACCCGCGGCGCGCGGTGCGGGTGAGCGGGCCGCGCGGGGGACGCCAGCAGGTCTGGCTGGAGGGGCTCACCGAGCCGCTGACCGCCGACCTGGTGGTGCTCGCCCTCGGCCACCTCGACGCCGAACCCGACGACGAGCAGCGGGAGCTGGCGGCGTACGCCCGCACCCACGGGCTCACCCACCTGCCGCCCGACTTCACCGCCGACAGCGACCTGTCCGGCCTGCGGCCCGGCGAACCCGTGCTGGTGCGCGGCTTCGGGCTCGCCTTCGTCGACCTGATGGTGCTGCTCACCGAGGGCCGCGGCGGACGCCACGAGGGCGACACCTACGTGCCCTCCGGACGCGAACCGGTGCTGTACGTCGGATCGCGGCGCGGAGTGCCGTACCACTCGAAGATCGGCTACGGCCTGGACGGTGAACGGCCGCCGCTGCCGCGCTTCTTCGGGCCCCCGGAGATCGAGGAACTGCTCGCCCGGCCCGGCGGGTTCGAGTTCCGGCGGGACGTGTGGCCGCTGGTGGAGAAGGAGCTGGGCTTCGCCCACTACCACCGGCTGTTCACCGCGCACCCCGAGCGCACGACGGTCGCCTGGACCGACTTCGAGGAGAAGTACGCGGCCACCACCGGCCCCGAAGAGCGGGCCGCGCTCGCCGCGGCGGCCGTCCCCGAGCCCGCCGACCGGCTCGACCTGGCCGCGCTCGACCGGCCGCTGCAGGGCGTGCGGTACGCCGGTCACGAGGAACTCCAGGACGGGCTGCGGCAGTACATCGAGGGGGACCTGACCCGGCGCCACGACCCCGGGCACAGCGCCGACCTGGCCGTGTTCCTCGGCCTGCTCTCCGTGTACGGGCAGCTCGTGCGGCTCGGCGACGTGGGCACGTCCTGGCACGGCTTCTTCAACTACATGGCCTCCGGGCCGCCCGGCCCCCGGCTGCGGCAGATGCTCGCGCTGTCCCGGGCGGGGCTGCTGCGGTTCGTCGGCGCCGACATGACCGTCCACGCCGAGGACGGGGTGTTCCGGGCGTCCAGTCCGACCGTGCCCGGGTTCCACGTCGAGGCGCGGGCGCTGGTCGAGGCGCGGCTGCCCGAGCCGACGGTCGCGCGGGCGCGGGACCCGCTGCTGCGCGCCCTGCACGCCGAGGGGGTGGGGGAGACCCCGGACGGGCTGCTGCGGGTGGACCCCGTCGACGGGCGGATCCTCGACCCGGCCGGCCGGCCGCATCCGCGGCGGTTCGCGCTCGGGCCGCACACCGAGGTCCGCGCGCCCGGCGCGTTCACCCGGCCGCGCACCGGGGGCCCCGCGTTCCGGCAGAACGACGCCACCGCGCGCGCCGCCCTCACCCTCCTGCGGGAGCTCGGCCTCGACGCCGCCGCCTGACCCGCCCACTCATCCGCCAGTCAAGGGGACTCACTCATGAGCGTCATGGTCGACATCAGGTCGGTCCACAAGAGCTTCGGCCCGCTGGAGGTCCTGAAGGGCATCGACCTGTCGGTGCGCGCCGGGGAGGTGACCGTCGTCCTCGGGCCCTCCGGCTCGGGCAAGTCGACGCTGCTGCGCACCATCAACCACCTGGAGAAGGTGGACCGCGGCGCGGTCAGCGTCGACGGCACGCTCATCGGCTACCGGCGGGTGGGCGGCCGGCTGCACGAACTGCCCGAGCGCGAGGTGCTCAAGCAGCGCACCCGCATCGGCTTCGTGTTCCAGAACTTCCACCTCTTCCCGCACCTCACCGTGGTGGAGAACGTCGTCGAGGCGCCGGTGTCGGCGCTGAAGCGGCCCCGGGAGCAGGCCGTCCGGGACGCGCGCCGGCTGCTGGAGCGGGTCGGGCTCGCCGACAAGGCCGACGCCTACCCGAAACAGCTCTCCGGGGGGCAGCAGCAGCGCGTGGCCATCGCGCGGGCCCTCGCGCTGGAGCCGAAGCTGCTGCTGTTCGACGAGCCGACCTCCGCGCTCGACCCCGAGCTGGTCGGCGAAGTCCTCGACGTCATACGGGACCTGGCCCGCCAGGGCACCACGATGATCGTCGTCACGCACGAGATCGGGTTCGCCCGGGAGGTCGCCGACACCGTGGTGTTCATGGCCGACGGGCGGATCGTGGAGCAGGGTCCCCCGGGCCAGGTGCTGGACGCCCCGCGGGAGGAGCGCACCCGGGCGTTCCTGTCGAAGGTGCTGTGAGCATGGGCACCTCCTTCGGCCGGGGACTGCTGCACCTGGCCGCCGCCGTCGACTCCGCGGCCGTCGATCCCGCCGGGGCGGACGACGCCGACGCCCAGGTCGAGCTGGTGCGGCTCGCCGAGCGCGGCGGGCTGGACTTCGTGACCCTGGCCGGCGACGGCACACCGCCCGGGCTGGCGGCGCGGGTGCTGGCCACGACCCGGCGCATCGGGGTCGTCCCGGTGCCGGGGGAGGGCGTCGCGGACGTCGACCCGGCGCACCGGGGACGGACCGGGGTGTGGGCCGACGGGGGCGCGCGGGGGACGCCCCCGCGGCCCGGGGCCGGCGGCGGTGGGAGCGCGCCCGCCCCGCCCGTGCGGGTCGTCGACGCCACCGCGCCCGGGGCCCGGGCCGCCGCCGCCCGGTACGCCGACGTGGCGGTGGTCCGGGTGGCGGACGCCGTGCAGGCCGGGATCGTGCGCGACGAACTGCGGGAGCGGGCCGCAGGCCTGGGCCGGGACCCGGACGGGCTGCGGGTGCTGGCCGGGCTCCTGGTGGACCTCGGCGACGGGGAGTACGCCGCCGAGCCCGGGCACGGCGGGGGCGGCCCCCGGCCGACCGTGCACGGCCCGCTGTACCGGGGCGGCCCCGTCGACCTGGCCGAGCTGATCGCCGTGTGGCACAAGGACGGGGCCGTCGACGGCTTCCACTGTGTGCCCGTCGCGCCGCGCCGCGATCTGGAGCGGCTGGTCAACGGCACGGTGGCGCTGCTCCAGCACCGCGGGCTGTTCCGCACGTTCTACCCCGGCAGCACGCTGCGGGAGCACCTGGGCCTGCGGCCCCTCGTGCCGACGCCGCACTGATCGCCCTGGCGATCCCTTTTTCCGGATCCCTTCTTCTGGGTCCCTTTTCCGGATCCCTCACACAGATCACTCTCACGGATCCCTCACAGATCCTTTTCGCAGCCCTTTCGAGAAAGGCCGGTCGGATGACGACGGACGCGCCCGACGCGTGGAAGCAGTGGCACGAGCAGCGCGTGGAGGCGGTGACGGCGCCCTACGGGCCGCTGGCGGTCACCGGCACGCACTGGCTCGACGACCATCCGGAGGGGCGAATTCCGGACATCCCCGGGGTGTGGGTGGCCGAAGAGGACGCGGTGGTGCTCACCGCCGACCCGGCCGACGGACTGACCCTGGACGGCGAGCCGTTCACCGGCGGGGTTCGTCTGACGGCCGACGCCGGACCGGTGGACGCGGTCCGGGTCGGGCACGGGGAGCGGCGCCTGCTCGTGCTGGTGCGCGAGGGGCTCTGGGGCGTGCGCGTCCACGACCCGGACGCCGGGGCCCGGCGCGCCTTCCGGGGCATCGCGGCCACGCCGTACCAGGAGCGCTGGGCGGTGCCCGGGCGGTTCACCCCGTACGGCGAGGACCGCACCGTGCGGGTGCCGAACGCCGACGGGCGCGAGCGGGGGCTCGGGCTCGGCGGGGAGGTGACGTTCGCGCTGGACGGGCAGGAGTTCACGCTCGGGGTGAGCGTGCAGGGCGACGGCTCGCTGTGGGCGGTGTTCGCCGATGCGACCAGCGGCGACGGGAGTTTCCGCTTCCGGTTCCTGTACCCGGGGGCGCCCGACGCCGAGGGGCGTACGACGGTGGACTTCAACCGCGCCCAACTGCCTCCGTGCGCCTTCGCGGACCACTTCCTGTGCCCGTTCCCGCCGCCCGGCAACACGCTGCCGGTCGCGGTCGCCGCAGGGGAGCGCCACCTGCTCTGAGGCCGGTCACCCGGGGCCGGGGCCGGTCGGTGGCGGCCGGTGGGTGTCCAACACGCAAAGGCAGAGCAAAGGTTGACGGCTGAAAGGCACCCTTGCGCCGACCGGCCGTTCGGCCGAATACTCCCCCTCAGCGCTTGTCAGGGCCACGGCGTGTTCGGAATCCGGACGCCCCGGCGGACCCTGGCTGCGCCTCACGGGCCCCGACCCCACGCGGGCCCCCGACTTCCCCTGGGAGGGAACGAAACGTGAGGATCAAGCGCACCACCACCAGCGGCATCACGAGACGGACCCGGCTGATCGCCGTCTCCACCGGACTCGTGGCCGCGGCCGCGATCGCGATCCCCAACGCGACCGCGGCGGACGCCACCACCTTCAGCACCACCCAGCTCAAGAGCGCCAGCTCCTCGGTGCTCCAGGCCGACGTCCCGGGCACCGCCTGGGTCGTCGACAGCAAGACCAACCGGGTCGTCGTCACCGTCGACAGCACGGTCTCCCAGTCCGAGATCGCGAAGATCAAGGAGCAGGCCGGCGCCAACTCCGGTGCGCTGACGATCAAGCGGACCGCGGGCAAGTTCCAGAAGCTGATCTCCGGCGGCGACGCCATCTACGCGAGCAGCTGGCGCTGCTCCCTCGGCTTCAACGTCCAGGACAACAGCGGCAACTACTACTTCCTGACCGCCGGTCACTGCACCGACGGCGCGGGCACCTGGTGGTCGAACTCGTCCCACTCGACCACGCTCGGCTCCACCGCCGGCTCCAGCTTCCCGACCAACGACTACGGGCTCGTGCGCTACACGAACTCCTCGGTCACCAAGTCGGGCACCGTGGGCAGCGTCGACATCACCAGCGCGGCCACGCCCTCCGTGGGCACCACGGTCTACCGCCGCGGCTCGACCACCGGCATCCACAGCGGCCGGGTCACCGCGCTGAACGCGACGGTCAACTACGGCGGCGGCGACGTCGTCTACGGCCTGATCCAGACCACGGTCTGCGCCGAGCCCGGCGACTCCGGCGGCCCGCTGTACTCCAACAGCGGCATCGCCTACGGCCTGACCTCGGGCGGCAGCGGCAACTGCTCCTCCGGCGGGACGACCTTCTTCCAGCCGGTGACCGAGGCGCTCAACGCCTACGGGCTGCACGTGTACTGACCGGGAGCGCGTCCTGGCACACCGGCCGGACCGGTGGGCACCGCGACCCGGGGAGCCCCCGCACGCCAACCGTCGTGCGGGGGCTCCCCCTTGCCCGCGGTACGGGGTTACCGTCGGGGTACCGGGCGCGGGCCGCCCGGGACCCACTGCGGACCCTGGGGGCCGACATGGTCGAGGAACTGGTGGCGGCGGGAGCGGCGCTGGTGTGCGCCGGCGGGGTGTACGTGACGGCGGCGGCACGGGTCGTCAAGCAGTACGAGCGGGGCGTGGTCTTCCGGCTCGGCCGGCTGCGCGACGGCGTGCGCGGGCCGGGGCTGACGCTGGTGATCCCCGGCGTCGACAAGCTGCGCAGGGTGAGCCTGCAGATCGTCACCATGCCGGTGCCCGCGCAGGAGGGCATCACCCGGGACAACGTGACCGTGCGGGTCGACGCCGTCGTCTACTTCCGGGTGACCTCGCCGGCCGACGCGGTGGTGAAGGTGGAGGACTACCGGTTCGCGGTCTCGCAGATGGCGCAGACCTCGCTGCGCTCGATCATCGGCAAGAGCGAACTGGACGACCTGCTGTCCAACCGGGAGAAGCTCAACCAGGGACTGGAGCTGATGATCGACAGCCCGGCCGTGGAGTGGGGCGTGACCATCGACCGGGTCGAGATCAAGGACGTCTCGCTGCCCGAGACCATGAAGCGGTCCATGGCCCGCCAGGCCGAGGCCGACCGGGAGCGCCGGGCCCGGGTCATCAACGCCGACGCCGAGCTCCAGGCGTCCAAGAAGCTCGCCGAGGCGGCCAAGGAGATGTCCGAGCAGCCGGCCGCGCTGCAGCTCAGGCTGCTCCAGACGGTGGTCGCGGTGGCCGCCGAGAAGAACTCCACCCTGGTGCTCCCCTTCCCGGTGGAGCTGCTGCGGTTCCTGGAGCGGGCCCAGCAGCAGCTGCCGGTGAACCCCGCGCCGCCCGAGCGGGGGGCGTGAGCTACCGGGCGTCCGTGGTCCCGCCGTCCGCCGTCCCGCCGCCCGGTGGGCCGCCGGCCGGGCGGGGGGTCCGCGGGGCCGTCCCGCCGGTGCGCAGGCGGGACGCCAGCAGGGTGATCAGGGTGCCGGCGACCGCCCACGCCGACAGCACCAGCAGGGGGCCGGTGACGGCGTTGCCCCGGAAGTAGGCGATCGAGCGGGCCGTCCAGGTGCCCGCGCCCGGGGGCAGCGCCGGGCCGATGGCCCGCCAGAACGGCGGCAGCATCGGCGGGGGCAGCGCGCCGCCCGCGCTCGGGTTGCCGAGGATCACCACGAGCAGGATGGCCAGGCCGATGCCGGCGAGTCCGCACAGCCCCTGGAGGGCGAGCGTGGCCGCGCCCACCGCGAAGACGATCAGCGCGCCCAGCCCCCACAGCGCGGCGAAGCTGCCGGGCAGCGCGCCCAGGACCGGGCCGACGATCAGCGCGCCGCCCAGGCCGGCGACGATCCCGACCAGGGCCATCGTGCCGAGCCGGATCACCGCGCGCCGCGGGGTGGAGCGGGCGGCGCCCGTGCTGACCACCATGATGGAGGCGCACAGGTAGCCGCCCACGCACCAGCCGACGGTCACGTAGAAGGACGACAGGCCGTTGGCGTCCCGGGCCTCGGCCGGAGCCACGTCCACCGTGCGCACCGTGCGGCCCTGGGCCTTCTCCAGGCCGCCGACGAGGCCCTCCAGGGCGGCGGCGAGCACCTTGCCGCCGCCGGTGGCCACCAGCAGGGTGTCGCTGCCGCCGGCCGGCCCCGCGACCAGGGCGCCGTAGAGCGTGCGGTCCCGGACCTGCTGCCGGGCCGTCGCCGCGTCGGCCACCGTGCGCGGGTCCAGCGGGGTCCCGGGCAGCCGCTCCAGCCGGGCCACCGTCCGCTGCGCGGCGGCCCCGGGGGCGGCCACCCCGAAGGGCACGTCCTTGAGCTTCGGGTCGTGCAGGGCGCCCACGTAGGACGTGATGAACAGCAGCGAGAGCGCCACCACGCCGAGGACCAGCAGCGTGGCGCGCGGCGTGACCGCGTCCTTCACCTCGTCGAGGAAGGAGGTCTGTGTCATGCCCCCACGGTCCCGGGGGACGGGCGTTTCCGCAGGTGGGGGGCGCCCGAACGGTTGTCGTACGCATGTTCGAGAAATGGTCTATGGTGGAGGTGGGCGAGTTTGGAACTGATGTTCGAGAGCCGTGTGGGGCTCACGAGTGCGGGAGGTGCGTGTGCCGGGTTTCACGCATCTGCACACCGTCTCCGGGTTCTCCCTGCGCCACGGCGCCTCGCACCCCGAGCGGCTGGCCGAGCGCGCCGCCGAGCGGGGCATGGACGCCCTCGCCCTGACCGACCGCGACACCGTCGCCGGGGCGGTCCGCTTCGCCAAGGCCGCCGCCGGGGCGGGCGTCCGGCCGCTCTTCGGGGTGGACCTCGCGGTGGCCCCGCCGGAGCCGCCCGGGCGCACCCAGGAGCGCGGCCGGCGCCGTACCCCCGTGCGCGGCGGTGCCTTCGTCGACGAGTCGACCCCCCGGGTCACCTTCCTGGCCCGGGACGGCGCCCGGGGCTGGGCCGACCTGTGCCGGCTCGTCTCGGCGGCCCACGCGGGCGCCGGACCCGCGGCACCGGCCACGCCGCCCGGACCGGGCGGTCCCACGGCCGGCACCCCCCTGCTGACCTGGGCCGACAACCACGCCGAGGGGCTGACCGTACTGCTCGGCCCCGGCTCCGACGTCGGCCGCGCCCTCGCCGCGGGCCGCCCCGACCGCGCCGCGCGGCTCCTCGCCCCCTGGCGCGAGGTCTACGGCGACGCCCTGCGCCTGGAGGCCGTCTGGCACGGGCGCGAGGGCACCGGGCCCGGCTCGCTGCGCCTGGCCGCCCGTACCGTCGGCTTCGCCGCCGAGCAGCGGGTCCGGCCCGTGCTCAGCAACGCCGTCCGCTACGCCGACCCCGGCCAGGGCCCGGTCGCCGACGTGCTGGACGCCGCCCGGCGGCTGGTGCCCATCGACCCCACCAAGGAGCTGGACTCCGGGGAGGCCTGGCTCAAGGACCCGGAGGCCATGCTGCACGCGGCCGAGCGGATCGTGGCGGCCGCGGGCTTCCGGCGCGAGGCCGCCCACCGGCTGCTGGAGCAGACCGCGGCGACGGCCGCCGCCTGCCGCGTCGACCCCGAGGACGACCTCGGCATGGGCAGCGTCCACTTCCCCGAGGCGCACCTGGTCGGCGCGGGCCGGCGCACCGCACAGCGGACGCTCGCCTCCCGGGCCGTCGCCGGGATGGTGCGGCGCGGCTACACCGGCCGCCGCGCCTACTGGGAGCGGATGCACCACGAGCTGGACATCATCGCCCACCACGGCTTCGCCTCCTACTTCCTGACGGTCGCCCAAGTGGTGGACGACGTGCGGGACATGGGCATCCGGGTCGCCGCGCGCGGGTCCGGCGCCGGCTCCCTGGTCAACCACCTCCTGGGCATCGCCCACGCCGACCCGGTCGAGCACGGGCTGCTGATGGAGCGCTTCCTGTCCAAGGAGCGCGTCGTGCTGCCCGACATCGACATCGACGTGGAGTCCGCGCGCCGGCTCGAGGTCTACCGCGCGATCATCGGCCGGTTCGGCACCGAGCGGGTCGCGACGGTCGCGATGCCGGAGACGTACCGCGTCCGCCACGCGATCCGCGACGTCGGCGCCGCCCTGTCCCTGGACCCGGCGGACATCGACCGCATCGCCAAGTCCTTCCCGCACGTCCGCGCCCGCGACGCCCGCGCGGCCCTGGACGAACTGCCCGAGCTGAAGCGGCTGGCCGGGGAACGGGACCGGTACGGCAGGCTGTGGGAGCTGGTCGAGGCCCTCGACGCCCTGCCGCGCGGGGTCGCCATGCACCCGTGCGGGGTGCTGCTGTCCGACGCCTCCCTGCTGTCCCGTACGCCGGTGGTGCCGACCAGCGGTGAGGGTTTCCCCATGTCCCAGTTCGACAAGGACGACGTGGAGGACCTCGGGCTGCTCAAGCTGGACGTGCTGGGCGTGCGGATGCAGTCGGCGATGGCGCACGCGGTCGCGGAGGTGGCACGGGCCACGGGCGAGGAGGTCGACCTGGACGGGGTGCCGCCCGGCGACCCGGAGACGTACCGGCTCATCCGCTCCACCGAGACGCTGGGCTGCTTCCAGATCGAGTCACCGGGCCAGCGCGACCTGGTGGGGCGCCTGCAGCCGGCCGGCTTCCACGACCTGGTCGTCGACATCTCGCTGTTCCGGCCCGGCCCGGTCGCCGCCGACATGGTGCGGCCGTTCATCGAGGCGCGGCACGGACGGGCCCCGGTCCGCTACCCGCACCCCGACCTGGAGGAGCCGCTGAAGGGCACGTACGGGGTCGTGGTCTTCCACGAGCAGGTCATCGACATCGTGGCGATCATGACCGGCTGCGGGCGCGGCGAGGCCGACCGGGTCCGGCGCGGGCTGTCCGACCCCGGGTCGCAGGCCCGGATCAAGATCTGGTTCGCCCAGCACGCGGCGGCCCGCGGCTACGACGCGGAAACGATTCGGCGGACCTGGGAGATCGTCGAGGCGTTCGGCAGCTACGGCTTCTGCAAGGCGCACGCGGTGGCCTTCGCCGTCCCGACGTACCAGTCGGCGTGGCTGAAGGCCCACCACCCGGCCGCCTTCTACGCCGGGCTGCTCACCCACGACCCGGGGATGTACCCCAAGCGGCTGCTGCTCGCGGACGCCAGGCGGCGCGGGGTGCCGATCCTGCCGCTGGACGTGAACGCGTCCGGCGTCACCCACCAGATCGAACTGGTGTCTGAATCCAAGGAATCCAAGGAATCCAAGGAAGCCGGGGAAGCCGGGGAAGCCGGGGAAGCCGGGGGATCCGGGCGGCCGGAGGGGTCCGGCGGGGTGTGGGGACTGCGGCTCGCCCTCTCCGACGTGCACGGCATCAGCGAGGCGGAGGCCGCGCGGATCGCCGAGGGCCGGCCGTACGCCTCGCTGCTGGACTTCTGGGAGCGGGCCCGCCCGAGCCGGCCGATCGCCGCACGGCTCGCCCAGGTCGGCGCGCTGGACGCGTTCGGCGCCAACCGGCGCGACCTGCAACTGCACCTGACCGAGCTGCACCGGGGCACCCGCAGCGGGGGCGGCGAGCAGCTCCCGCTGGCCGGGGGACGCAGGACCGCGTCGGCCGGGCTGCCGGACCTGTCCTCCGCGGAGCGGCTCAGCGCCGAGCTCGGCGTGCTCTCCATGGACGCCTCGCGCAACCTGATGGACGACCACCGGGAGTTCCTCACCGAGCTGGGCGTCGTCTCCGCGCGCCGGCTGCGCGAGGTGCGGAACGGGGAGACCGTGCTGGTCGCGGGCGCCAAGGCGGCCACCCAGACCCCGCCGATCCGCTCCGGCAGGCGGGTCATCTTCACCACCCTGGACGACGGCACCGGCCTGGTCGACCTCGCCTTCTTCGACGACTCCCACGACACCTGCGCGCACACCGTCTTCCACTCCTGGCTGCTGCTGGTGCGCGGAGTGGTCCAGCGGCGCGGGCCGCGCAGCTTCAGCGTCGTGGGCGCGGCCGCCTGGAACCTCGCCGACCTGATCGAACTGCGCGCCGAGGGCGGCCTCGACGAGGTCGCGGCCCGGCTGGCGCGGACGCCCGCCGCCGTCGACGGCGCCCCGCCGGCCGACGGCGAGGGCGCGGCCCGGGCCCGCCTCGCCGGTTCGGACGGCCGGCCGGCGCCCGCGGGCTCCGCGGCGCGCGACCCGATGGAGGAACGGAAGATCCGCATGTCCACGGGGTACGAGATGCACCCCTGGGCGGATCTGCGCCCCGCGGGCGAAGGGCCCGCGGTGGGAAGGAAGTTGTGGCACCAGAGTCCGGGGAGTGCGGGATGACCATCCTCTGCGTACGTTTCCAGCTGCCGCCGATGTACGAGGCGGCCCTGCCGGGGCTGCTCGGACTGCTCGAGGAGTTCACCCCCGTCGTCGAGGCGCTGCCACCGGACACGGCACTGGCCGACCTGCGGGGCGCCGAACGCTACTTCGGCCGCACCGCCGTCGAACTGGCCTCGGTGATCCGGGTGCGCGCCCTCGCCCTGCACGGCGTGGACTGCGCGATCGGCGCCGGCCCGGGTCCGCTGCTGGCCCGCATGGCGCTGCGCGACGCCCGGCCCGGACTGACCCGCGCGGTGCCCGGGGACCCGGACGGCATCGCGGAGTTCCTCGCCGGCCGGCCGGTCGCCGCGCTGCCCGGCGTCGGGCCCGCGACCGCCCGCACCCTGGACGAGTACGGCCTGGACACCCTCGGCCGGGTCGCCGCCGCGCCGCTGTCCACGCTCCAGCGCCTGATCGGCGCGAAGGCGGGCCGCGAACTGCGCGAGAAGGCCAACGGCATCGACCGCGGCCGGGTCGTCCCCAACGGGATCTCCCGCTCCCTGGTCACCGAACGCCCCTTCGAGCGCGACGAGCTGGACCCGGACCGGCACCGCCGCGCCCTGCTCTCGGCCGCCGAGGAGATCGGCACCCGGCTGCGCGCCGTGGAGAAGGTCTGCCGCACGCTCACCCTCACCGTGCGCTACGCCGACCGGTCCGCCACCACCCGCAGCCGCACCCTCAGCGAACCGACCGCGCACTCGGCGGACCTGACCAAGACGGCCTACGGGCTGTACGAGGCGCTGGGTCTCCAGCGGGCCCGGGTCCGCGTGCTGGCCCTGCGCGCCGAGGGGCTCGCCCCCGCCGACCGGGCGGCCCACCAGCTCACCTTCGACCCGGTCGACGAGAAGGTCCGCCGCATCGAGGAGGTCGCCGACCGCGCCCGCGCGAAGTTCGGGCCGCGCGCGGTGATACCGGGGTCGCTGGCCGCGTGAGCCGCGCGGGGCGCGCGCCGGCCGGGCGGACCGGCCGGTCCGTGCCGTCAGTTGGCCCACGGCGGCACCAGGCGGGTGCCGTCGGCCAGTTCGGCCTCCAGGCCGACCGAGGTGGTGACCCAGGACAGCGCGGTGTGGTCGGTGGGGTTCTCCACGGCGAGGGTCGTGCCGGCGTGCACGATCACCGTGTCCCCGGCGCCGATCCGCTCGGTGCGGCCGTCCAGGGTCATCAGCAGCTCGCCGACGAGCAGGTGGAAGACCTCCTCCCGGGAGACCGTGTGCGCGGGGGCCCGGGTGCCCGCCGGGATCTCCCCCCGCCAGGCGCACAGCTCCCTGCTCCCGGACAGCGGACTGGCGTACGAGACGAAACGGGCGCCGTGGACCTCGTGGGTGACGGCCTCGGACGAGCGGACGACGGGCATGGCGGATCTCCTTCGGAGAGGGCAATTGGTCAAGCTGCTTGTCCATATCGTCAAGCAGCTTGACCAATGCGTCAAGGGTGTTTCAATGTCCGTGTGCAGAACTCCGACGCCATGGCCCTGTCCGCCGCCCTGCTCGCGGTGGCCGGTGACCTCACCCAGCGCATCCAGGAGGGGGTCGTGGCCCGCGGCTTCGCCGACCTGCGGCCCGCCCACGGCTTCGCCTTCGCGCGCCTCGCGCCCGGCGGCGCCACCGTCACCGACCTCGCCGCGCACCTCGGGGTGACCAAGCAGGCGGCCAGTCAGCTGGTCGAGGAGATCGTGCGCAAGGGGTACGCCGAGCGGCGGCCGCACCCCGGCGACGCGCGGGCCCGGTTGATCGTGCTGACCGAGCGGGGGTGGGCGTGCACCTCGGCGGCCGAGGAGGCGGCCGCCGAGGTGGTGGGGGACTGGGTCCGCACGCTCGGGGAGGGTGAAGTCGGCGCTTTGGGTGCCCGGTTGGCGCGGATCGCTCCCGGGGGACCCATTCGTCCCGCTTGGTGACGGAGTATCAGGACTTCACGGAAGTTCCCGGTAGTTCACCGGACTTCACGGCTTGCCTGCTCATCGCCGGAAGTTTTACCGACGCGTAACTTCACGCGTGGGCTACTCGCCCGTAACTTGACGAGTGAACAGCATCCCGTGATCCGGATCACAGGGCACCCCACCATCGCATCCCCCTTGAGCCGCAAGGAGATCACCCGATGCTGCCCTGGAAGAGACTGCTCAGACCCCTCGCCGCGCTCGTCCTGACCGCCGCGGTCGCCACCCTCCCCGCCGCCGGCACCGCCCAGGCCGCCACCGCTCCCTCCAGCGGCTGGAACGACTACTCCTGCAAGCCCTCCGCCGCACACCCCCGCCCCGTCGTCCTCGTCCACGGCACCCTCGGCAACTCCGTCGACAACTGGCTGGGCCTCGCGCCCTACCTGACGAGCCGCGGCTACTGCGTCTTCTCCCTCGACTACGGGCAGCTCGACGGCGTCCCGCTCTTCCACGGCCTCGGCCCGATCGACCGGTCGGCCGCGCAGCTGTCCGTGTTCGTCGACAAGGTGCTCTCCGCCACCGGAGCCGCCGAGGCCGACCTCGTCGGCCACTCGCAGGGCGGCATGATGCCGCGCTACTACCTCAAGTTCCTCGGCGGCGCCGCCAAGGTGAACGCCCTCGTCGGCATCGCCCCCGACAACCACGGCACGACCCTCAGCGGCCTGACCAACCTGCTGCCGTACTTCCCCGGCGCCGAGGACCTGCTCAAGGCCACCACACCCGGCCTCGCCGACCAGATCGTCGGCTCCGCCTTCCTGACCAAGCTCAACGCGGGCGGCGACACCGTCCCGGGCGTGCGCTACACGGTCATCGCCAGCCAGTACGACGAGGTGGTCACCCCCTGGCGGAGCCAGTACCTCAGCGGCTCCGACGTCCACAACGTCCTGCTCCAGGACCTGTGCCCGCTCGACCTGTCCGAGCACCTGGCGATCGGCCTGCTCGACCGGGTCGCCTTCCACGAGGTCGCCAACGCCCTCGACCCGGCCCACGCCACCGCCACCACCTGCGCGTCGGTCTTCAGCTGAGCCCGTGCCGACCCCCTGCTGAGCCCTGGCCGAGCCCGGCCCGCCGTGCGGGCGCCCGGGTGACGCCCGCCGGGGTCCGGCCCGCCTGAGCCGCCGGCCGGACCCCGGAGTCGTGTCCGCCGCTCAGCGGCGGCCGCCCACCGCCCGTCGCCGCACCGACGCGAACAGCGCCGCCGCGCCGAGGGCCAGGGCGCCCGCGCCGCCGATCGCGAGGTACGTCGTGCTGCTGTCGCCACCGGTCTCGGCCAGGCTGCGCGACGCACCGGCCGGCTGGGGCGCGTTGGCGTCGGCCGGAGCCGCGGGGGCCGCCGTCGCCGCGTCAGCGCCCGCCGCGCCGCTGTCGTCACCGGTGCCGCTGCCGCTGCCGTCGGCGCCCGCACCGCTGTCCGTGCCGTTGCCGGATCCGCCGTCCGTGCCGCCGTCCGTGCCGCTGCCGGCGCCGCTGTCCTCGCGCGGTGTCGGGTCCGTCGTCGTGGTCGCGTCGTCGTCGCCGTGGCCGTGGTGCTCGATCGTCGACTTGTCGGCACCGGCGTCGATCTGCTCCTGCGAGGGCGCCTCGGCGGACCCGCCCGCCGCCGCCCCGCCGAACGTCACGTCCGAGCACGAGTAGAACGCCTCCGGGCTGTCCGAGCGCTGCCACACCGCGTACAGCAGCTGGCGGCCGGAGCGCTGGGGGAGCGTGCCGGAGAAGGTGTAGAAGCCGCCCGCCGCGACCGGGTTCGTGGCCGTGGCCACCGGGTGCTCCAGGTCCAGGTCGGACCAGGCGAGCGGCTTCGTCGCGTCGTACCCCGGCTTGGTGAGGTAGACCTTGAAGGTGCCCCGGTGCGGGGCGGTCACGCGGTACTTGAAGGTGTACGCGCCGGCCCGCACGCCGGTCGCCGGCCAGTCGGCCCGGGCCAGGTCCAGGCCCTTGAACTCCTCGCTGTTCGCGCTGCACAGCTTCCCGTCCGGGATCAGCTGCTGGTGCCGCCCGTTCGCGTCGCCGATGCGGATGCCGTTCCAGTCGTACAGCGCCTGGGTGCCGCCCGCCGCGACCGCCGCCCGGCACGCGGCCGACTTCGGGCTCTCCGGGCCCTCCGCGTAGCACTGGGCGACCCGGCTGACCGGGTCGCCCATCGAGCCGTGCGCCGAGGCGGGGGAGGCGCACAGCGCGGTCAGGGCGAGCGGGGCGACACCCGTGAGGGCGATCGCGGCGGCGGTCGTACGGCGGCGGGCGGACATGCGGAACTCCTCGGAACGGTCCTGGAAACCGGGCTGGATCCCGTGGGGGCGATCAGCAAACTAGCCCCGGGCGGCCGGGAAATCGCCTGCTCGGGGCCGGTGGAGGAGATCCTTATGGTGCCGTTAAGGGAGTGTTGGGACTGCGCTGAGGTAGGTACCGTGCGCGGCATGACGAACGACGACATCCGGCCCGCCGTCGCCGCCGACGTCCCGGCCGTGCGGGCCGTGACCGACGCCGCCTACCAGCCCTACGTGGCACGCATCGGGGTGCGGCCCGTGCCCATGGAGGCGGACCACGCGGCGGACGTGGCCGCGGGCAAGGTGTTCGTCACCGGACGGCCCGTGGTCGGCCTGGTGGTCGTCGAGGCCCGTGCGGACCACCTCTTCCTCGACAGCATCGCCGTCCACCCCGACGCGCACGGCCGGGGCGTGGGACGGCGGCTGCTGGAGTGGGTGGAGGCACACGCGCGTGCGCGCGGCCTGCCCGAGATCAGGCTCTACACGAACGCGCTGATGTGGGAGAACCAGAAGATCTACCCCCGGTTCGGCTACGAGGTGGTCGAGCGGCGCACCGAGGGGCCGTACGCCCGCCTGCACTACCGCAAGCCGCTGGTCTGAGCACTCACGGGGCGCTCACCCGTCGGGCCACCAGGTGCGCGCGACGTCCTTGCGGATCTCCGGGCGGCCGGCGGGGCGCTCGTCGGCCTCGTCGCGCAGGCGGCGGGAGTCGGTCTTCTTCAGGGGCTTCTGCACGAGGTCGCGGCGCATGGCTGCCTCCTTCGAGGGCCTACCGGGTTCCGTGGTCTCACGGGGTAGACCCGTGCGGGGAGGGTTCCTCATCGGTCCGTGCGCTGTCAGTGGCGCCGGTCACCATCGCGCTGTCAGTGGCGGGTGTCACTCTCGGGTCATGACGGACGAGGGTGACACCACGACGACGGGGCGTGTCGACTGGGACGCGGCGGCCGCCGCCTTCGACGACGAGCCCGACCACGGCCTGCGCGACCCCGAGGTGCGCGCGGCCTGGGCCGACCGGCTGCGCGCCTGGCTCCCCGGACGCCCTGCCGACGTACTGGACGTCGGCTGCGGCACCGGCAGCCTGTCGCTCCTCGCGGCCGAACAGGGCCACCGCGTCACCGGGGTCGACGGCTCCGCCCACATGCTCGGCCTCGCCCGCGCCAAGCTCGCCGGGCGTGACGCCGTGTTCCTGCGCGGTGACGCGGCGGCGCCCCCGGTCGGGGAGCGGCGCTTCGACGTCGTCCTCGTCCGGCACGTGCTGTGGACGCTGCCCGACCCGGCCCGCGTCCTGCGCCACTGGCGGGCACTGCTGCGCCCCGGGGGCCGGTTCGTGCTGGTGGAGGGCGTGTGGGGGACGGTCGACCCGGTCGGCGTCCCCGCGGACCGCCTCACCGCCCTGCTGGCCCCGCTCGTGGACCACGCGCGCGTGGAGCGGCTGTCGGACGACGCGCGGCTGTGGGGGAGGGCCGTGACGGACGAGCGGTACGCGGTGCTGGGGGCGGTGTGAGCGAGCGGTGAGCGGTCCGTGTCCGTCAGCGCAGGAGCGCCTCGAAGCCGCCCTCCAGGGCGCGGGCCTCCAGTTCGGCCAGGGCCGCCCGTGCGGCGGCCGCGGCCGCCGGGTCGCGGTCGGCGAGGCCGCTCTCCTCGAACTCGTCCTCGTCCAGCCGCCGTACGTCGCTGCCGTCGGCCGACCGCCACAGGTCCAGGTCCAGGTCCTCCACGACCAGGTCCGTGCCGGTCAGCACGGCCGGACGCGTGATGTCGCAGTACCAGCCCTTGAGGGTGCCCGACCCGTCCCTGACCTCCTTCACGGAGTACCAGCGGTCGCGCCAGTAGTACTCGGTGAACACGTCCCCGGCCTCGAAGCGCACGAAGCCGAAGTCGCGCACCCCGTCACCGGCCCAGGGGGCGCGGACCGCGAGGCGCGTGCCGTCGTCGTGCAGCAGCTCCGCCGCGTACCGGATCTTCGTCCGCCCGGCCTTGACCAGGATGACGTCCAGCGTGCGGGCGCCCTCAGGCGAGTTCGCGGACATGCCGTACCTCCGTCGCGCAGACCTCGTAGCCGAACCACCGGTTGATCGCGAGCATCGGCCCGTTCTCCGCGTCGTTGCCCGTGTACGCCTGCGTGTACCCGGCCGCGCGGGCCCGGTGGAGGGAGTGGCCCTTCGCCAGCTTGGCCAGGCCCCGGCCGCGGAAGGCGCGGGCGGTGCCCGTCATCGCCGTCTGGTACTGCGTGCGTCCGTCGGTGTGGGCCACGCTGAAGGCGACCGCGCGGCCGTCGGCCACGGCGACCGAGGTCAGCTCCGGGTCCAGCATCGGGTGCCGGAAGTACTCCTCGACCCACGCCTCGTAGTCGGCGAACTCGGCGTCCACGTCGCTCGGTTCGTCCTGCACGCACTCCGCGTCCAGCCGGAACAGCGGGCGCGGGTCGTCGGCGAAGTCGGCCGCGGTGCGCAGCTCCACGCCGGCCGGCGGGTCCGGCAGCGGCGGCAGCGGGGTACGGGCCAGGTCCAGGCGCAGGAAGCGGGCGGGACGGCTCGCCCGGTAGCCCTGCCGCTGCGCGAACTCCCGGTGCCCCGGCTCGTCCAGGACCCAGGAGTACACCGTGCGCACGCCGTGCGCGGCCAGGTGCTCCTCGCCCGCGCGCACCAGCAGCGTGCCCGCCCCGCGGTGGCGCCGCTCGGGGTGCACGCACACGTTGACGGAGCCCACGCCCGGCTCGGGACTGTCGTGGGCGACACCCACCTGCGCGGTGCCGATGATCTCGCCGTCCTCCTCGGCGACCAGCCGGCGCACCCGGGCGTCCGGGTGGGCGTGGGCGAGGTCGTGGAGCACGGACTCGGGCGTGGCGAGCAGGTACGGCAGGACCAGCCGCCGCACGTCGGTGAACCCCTCCGCGTCGCTGCGCACGCCGGGACGCAGGTCCCGCACGATGACGTTCATGGGAGCGCACGCTACGTCCGCCCGCGTCCGGCCGCCTCCGAATTTCCGGCCCGGTGCGGGACAATCGCTGCGTGACCTTGAAGATCGACATCGATGAGGGTGCCGCCCCGCCGTACGAGCAGGTGCGCGCGCAGATCTCCGCACAGGCGCGCTCCGGGGCGCTGCCGGTGGGCTACCGGCTGCCGACGGTGCGGGGGCTGGCCGAGTCGCTGGGGCTGGCGGTGAACACCGTCGCGAAGGCGTACCGGGCGCTGGAGGCGGACGGGGTGATCGAGACGCGGGGCCGCAACGGCACGTACGTCGCCGCCGCGGGCCAGGCCGCGGAGCGCGAACTGGCCGCGGCCGCCCAGGCGTACGCCGACCGGGCCCGCCGCCTGGGCCTGGACGGGCAGGCGGCCCTCGCGGCCGTCCGCGACGCCCTGCGGGCCGCCTACGGGGAGTGAGGTCCTCCGTGGCCCACGGTGAAGTGCGCTGAGCCAGAGGTGAGTCAGGCGGTCGGGGTGAACTCCACTCGCGTCGGGTGCAGCCCCGCCCTCCGCGCCGCCCGCGCGAACGTGTGGGCGTTGTGGATCGCCGCGCCGCCGGGGTCGTTGTTGAAGTAGGCGTGGACGTCGGCCCCGGCGGACCAGGTCGTGGCGATGCGGTCCAGCCAGGTCTCCAGGGACCGGCGCCCGTAGTGCGGCCAGGGCCGGGCCAGGCCCTCGTGGAAGCGGACGTAGCCCCAGTCGGTGGTGCGCCACAGCGGGGTCGCCGGGCGGGCGCGGGCGTCCGCCCAGCACAGGGCCGCGCCCCGGGCCTCCAGGACCGAGCGGACGGCCGGGGTCCACCAGGACGCGTGCCGGGGCTCCACGGCCACCCGGGTGCCCGCCGGGAAGCGGGACAGGCACCGGTCCAGCAGGGCGGGGTCCGCCTGGAGCGTGGGCGGGAGCTGGAGCAGGACCGGGCCGAGGCGGGGGCCGAGCCCCGCCGCGTGGGTCATCAGGCGCTCCACCGGCTCCTCGGGGTCCTTCAGCCGCTTGATGTGGGTCAGGTAGCGGCTCGCCTTGACCGCGACCACGAAGTCCGGCGGGACCCGCCCGGCCCAGGACGCGAAGGTCTCCCGCGAGGGCAGCCGGTAGAAGGCGTTGTTGATCTCGACCGTGGCGAAGTGCGTCGCGTACTCCTCCAGCCAGAGCCGCGTGGGCACCTCCGGCGGGTACAGCACGCCCTTCCAGTCCTTGTACTGCCAACCGGAGGTGCCGACGAACAGGGGCATGGCCCCATGAAAGCACCTACAGGTACAGGCCCGCGTCCGCGCCGCCCCGCGGTTCGGGCAGCGACGTCGGGGAGGTGCCCCGGCGCAGCGCGTACAGCTCCGCCAGCGTCGCGCCCTCGCGGCCGACGCCCTCCTCCGTGCCCAGCCAGCGCACGGCCTCCGCCTGGGTGAGCCGGCCGACCTCGATGCGCGCCAGGCAGCGGCCGGGCCGGACCACGGCCGGGTGCAGGCGTTCCAGGTCCTCGTTGGTGGTGACGCCGACCAGGACGTTGCGCCCCTGGCCGAGCAGGCCGTCGGTGAGGTTCAGCAGCCGGGACAGCGCCTGGCCCGCGGTGTGCTTCGCCTCGCCGCGGATCAGCTCGTCGCAGTCCTCCAGGAGCAGCAGCCGCCAGCGGCCCTTGCCGGTGGAGTCGTCCTCGCCGATGGCGATGTCCATCAGGTAGCCGACGTCGCTGAACAGCCGCTCCGGGTCCAGCACGCAGTCCACCTGGCACCACTCCCGCCAGGAGCGGGCCAGGGTGCGCAGCGCGGAGGTCTTGCCGGTGCCCGGCGGGCCGTGCAGCAGGAGCAGCCGCCCGGCGATGTCCTCGGGGGTGGTCGCCATCAGCCGGTCCATCGCGTCGGCCACGGGCGCGGTGTAGTTCTCCCGCACCTCGTCCCAGGTGCCGGCGGAGATCTGACGGGTCGTGCGGTGCGGGCCCCGGCGCGGGGAGACGTACCAGAAGCCCATCGTCACGTTCTCCGGCTGCGGTTCGGGCTCGTCCGTCGCGCCGTCGGTGGCCTGGTCCAGCACCTTCGCGGCCAGTTCGGCGCTGGTCGCGGTCACCGTGACGTCGGCGCCGCGGCTCCAGCGGGAGATCAGCAGCGTCCAGCCGTCGCCCTCGGCGAGGGTGGCGCTGCGGTCGTCGTCGCGCGCGACGCGCAGCACCCGGGCGTCGGGTGGCAGCAGGGTCGCGCCGGAGCGCACCCGGTCGATGTTCACCGCGTGCGAGAACGGCTGCTCGCCCGTCGCGAAGCGGCCGAGGAACAGCGCGTCGACGACGTCGGACGGCGAGTCGGAGTCGTCGACGTTGAGCCGGATCGGCAGAGCGTCGTGTGGGTGCGCAGACATGCCGCCCATGATCGGGCACGCGGGCCCCGTGTGCACCCGGTTTCCACGGTCCGTACGGTGTGTCGGCTTCGTCCTGACATGCCGACTATGCCGACTGACGTGTAGTCATCTGATGATCGGTCAACATGTTTTTTGGCATGGACACTTCCTGTCAACACGCGTAGCTGCTACCAAAGTTGTGAGCAGAGATCCTGCTAAAGGGAGGTTCCATGAGACGTTCCCGAATCGCGGCATTCGTCAGCTCCGTCCTCCTCGCCGCCGGCGCCACCCTCACCGGCGCCCTCACGGCACAGGCATCCCAACTCGCCGCCACCGGCGGCTACGTGGCCCTCGGCGACTCCTACTCGTCCGGCGTCGGCGCGGGCAGCTACATCAGCTCCAGCGGCGACTGCAAGCGCAGCACCAAGGCGTACCCCTACCTCTGGAACGCCGCCCACGCACCCTCCTCGTTCACGTTCGCGGCCTGCTCGGGCGCCCGAACGGATGAAGTTCTGGCGAGTCAGCTCGGCGGGCTCTCCACCTCCACCGGCCTGGTCTCGATCAGCATCGGCGGCAACGACGCCGGTTTCGCCGACGTCATGACCACCTGCGTGACCAGCTCCGACAGCACCTGCATCTCCCGCATCAACACCGCCCGGGCGTACGTCGCGTCGACGCTGCCCGGCAAGCTCGACACCGTCTACTCGGCGATCAGCTCCAAGGCCCCCAACGCCCACGTGGTCGTGCTCGGCTACCCCCGCTTCTACCAGCTCGGCACCACCTGCATCGGACTGTCGGAGACCAAGCGCAAGGCCATCAACGACGCGTCCGACTACCTCGACAGCACGGTCGCCGGCCGTGCCGCCGCCCACGGCTTCGTCTTCGGCGACGTGCGCTCCACCTTCACCGGCCACGAGATCTGCTCCGGCGACTCCTGGCTGCACAGCGTGAACTGGCTCAACATCGGCGAGTCCTACCACCCCACCGCGGCCGGCCAGTCGGGCGGCTACCTCCCCGTGCTCAACGCCAACGACTGATCCGGAGCAGAACCCGCGGCGGCACCCGCAGCAGAGCCCGCAGCTGAACCCGCGGGGGATGCCGAAGCGGAACCAGAAGCAGAACCCGAAGCAGAAGGGGAGGCCCCGTCCGACGGGGTCTCCGTCTCGCACGTCAGCGAGACCGGCACCTCGTTCGAGGTCACCCGCCGGGGCTCGCGCACCTCCACCCGCACCGCGTCGCGGTACGTCCCCTCGCGCGCCCCGGTGGTCACGACCACCCGGTCCTGCTGCGACCGGTCGTCGCCCTCCCGGAACCGGAGCGTCCTCCAGCCGTCCGCCAGGACCCGCCCGTCGCGGGTCACCCAGCGGTAGTCGACCTCGGCCGGCAGCCGACCCACCGTGATCGTCGCCGTGAAGGCGGGCGCCCGCTCGTCCGCGGGCGGACAGCTCCCGGAGTAGTCGGTGTGCGCGCCGGTGACCACCACCGCGACGGACTGCGGAGCGCCGGCGCCGGTGGACAACCCGCTCGGCGAGGGGCTCGGCTGCTCCCCCTCCCCCGTGCTCCTCGTGCCGGTCGCCGGGGCCGGACCCGTCCGCCCGGTCGAGCCGGTCGTCCCGCCCGTCCGTGAGCCGTCGTCGCCGTGCAGCAGCGCGTACGTCAGCCCGGCCACGGCCAGCGCGAGGGCGAGCACCCCCACGATCAGCACCGCCGCCGAACGCCGCTCCCGGCGGGAGTCGTCCTCGCCGTCCACCGGGTCCGTGCAGGCGGGCACCGAGGGGGCCGTGTACGCCGCGGGCCCCCGCTCGCGCACCGGCTCGGTGCGTGCCGTGGGCGGGAGCGGCGCGGCCCACAGGGCGTCGGCCCGTACCGTCCCGGACCGCGTGGGGGCACCGCCCGCCGCGACGACCCGCAGGTCCCGCTCCGCCGCCTCGGCCGTCAGCCGCTCGGCGGGGTCCTTGCGCAGCAGCCCTTCGATCACCGGCGCCAGCGGTCCGGCCCGCCGCGGCGCGGGCAACTGCTCGTCGACGATCGCCCGCAGGGTGCTCAGCGGGGTGTGCTGCCGGAACGGGGAGGCGCCCTCCACCGCCGCGTACAGCAGCACGCCGAGCGACCACAGGTCCGACTCGGGGCCCGGGGTCCGCCCCAGCGCCCGCTCCGGCGCGAGGAACTCCGGGGAGCCGATGACCTCCCCGGTCATCGTCAGCGCGGAACTCCCCTCGACGGTCGCGATGCCGAAGTCGGTGAGGACGACCCGGTCATCGTTCGACAGCAGCACGTTGGCCGGCTTCACGTCCCGGTGCAGCACCCCCGCCGCGTGCGCGGCGCGCAGCGCGGCCAGCACCTCGGCGCCGATGTACGCGGCCCGCCGCGGCGACAACGGCCCCTCGGCGTCCAGCACTTCGGCCAGGGAGATGCCGCGCACCAGCTCCATGACGATCCAGGGCCGCCCGTCCTCGGTGGCCACGTCGTACACCGTCACCACGTTGCGGTGCGCCACCCGGGCCGCCGCCCACGCCTCGCGCTCCAGCCGGGTGTACATCCGTTCCACGTCCGAGGCCGGCAGCCCGGCGGGCGCGCGCACCTCCTTGACGGCCACCTCGCGGTGCAGTACCTCGTCGCGGGCCCGCCACACCGTGCCCATGCCGCCCTCGCCGAGCGGGGACACCAGCCGGTACCGGCCGGCGACCAGACGCTCACTGCCCGGTGCTTCGGACACGGCCGCCCCCTCTTCGCGCCCCCGCGCCATCCTCCCCAAAGTAGCTCAACCGAGTACGGATGCCGCCCCCTTGAACACCAGTCCGGCCCCGAGGGCCACGACCACGAGCGCCGACCACAGCGGTGCGCCGCGGCGCACGGCCGTGACCAGCGGGTGGGCCGTACGGCGCGGGTGCCGGTCCAGGAACCGGGTCACACCCCCGCCGAGGCGGACCACCGCGAACCCCGCCGCGGTGAGCGTGAGCGCGAGCCCGACGCCGTACGCCACGACGAGCAGCAGCCCGAACCACGCGTGCCCGAGCGCCGCCGCGCCGACCAGCACGACGACCGCGGACGGACTGGGCACCAGCCCCCCGGCGAACCCGAGGAGCAGCGTGCCGCGGAGGGTGGGGGCGGTGGGGTGGGAGTGGGTGACCCCGCCGTGGGTGTGGGTGTGGGTGTGGGGGTGCGGGTGCGGGTCGGGGTGCGCGTGCGGGTGTTCGCTGGGGTCGTGGGGGTGCGGGGGCGTGGGGGCGGGTCGGTGGGGGAGTCCGGTGGGCGCGCCCGCCAGGGCGAGGGCGCGGGGTGCGGGGGAGGGGGCGGGAGCGGGCGCCGGCGTGTGCTCCGGCTCGTGGGGGTGCGGGTGGTCGTGGGGGTGCGGGTGGTCGTGGGTGTGCGAAGGGCCGTGTCCGGTGCCCCGGTTGCGCCAGGCGCGGCGGACGAGGCCGGCGCCGGCCAGCAGGACCAGCGCGCCGCTGGCCAGGCCGAGCCAGGCGATCACCGAGGGGGCCGCGGCCGAGCCCGCGGTGACGAGGAGGCCCAGGGCGACCACGCCGAGGGTGTGGGTCACGGTCACCGACGCGGCCAGCGGCAGGACGTCCCGGAAGCGGGCCCGGCCGCCGCGGGCCGCCGCCGTCGCGGCCATCAGGGTCTTGCCGTGGCCCGGCGCGAGCGCGTGCAGCGCGCCCAGGCCCACCGCGATGACGAGGGCCAGGGCGGCGAAGCCCACCGTCAGGTCGTGGCGGGCCACGAGGCCGTCGAGCGCCCGGGTCCAGCGGTCGGCGCCCCGGGGCAGCACGGACGCGGCGGGCGCGTCACGCCCGTCCTCCACCAGGGCGGGCCCGCCGGGCCGCACGCGCAGCGCGGCGGTCGCGGTGTCGGCGGGTGAGGAGAGCAACTCCTTCGGGTAGCGGGTGAGTTCGTGCGACACGGAGGACGTCGGTACGTCACTGGCGGTGAGCGTCGTCCGGTCGCCCCGCGCGGTGATCTCCCGCCAGCCGGGCCCGGTGGTGGCGCCCGCGCTGTGGAAGGCCAGGGCGACGGGGGCGTCCAGGGGCAGCGGCGTGGTGAGCCGGCACTCCACGCGCAGGGTGTCCAGCCCGGCCTGCCCGGGGCGTACGACGGCCCGCGCGGCCGTGGCCGTCAGGCGGACGGTGCGGCCGTCCACGGTGAGGCGGCTGCCGGAGGCGGCCGTGGCGCACCGCTGCCCCGCCCAGGCGCTCATCCCGAGCCGCCGGATGTCGGGCCGTGCCTGGGTGGCGGGGATCTCGGCGAGGTCCTCCACGTGGTCGACGCGGAGCGTGCCGGGGGCGGCGACGAGGCCGTCGTAGCGGTTGACGGTGAAGTTGCCGAGGGGGTGCGCGCTCGCGGTGGTGGGCGGGACGAGTGCGAGCGCGCACCCGGTCAGGAGGACGGCCGCGGCCGAGGCGAGGAAGCGGCGGGGGGTCACCGGCCGCCCTCCGTCGTCCGGGGCGCCGTGTGCGCCGGCGGTGCGGTCAGTGCGGTCAGTGCGGTCAGTGCGGTCAGGGTGGAGCGGGCCGTGCGGGCGCCCAGCGGGGAGAAGCCCGGGTTCAGCTCCAGTGCGGCGGTGAGGTGGGTGCGGGCCGCGGCGGCGTGGCCGGTGGCGCGCTCGATCATGCCGAGGTGGTACAGGAAACCCGCGTTGCGGTACCCGGTGGCCGTTGCCTGCCGGGCGTACCCGAGGGCCTCGGCGTCGCGGCCGTTGACGTGGAGTGCCCAGGCGAGGGCGTCGGCGGTGTGCACGGTGTGGCGGCGCGCCCACTCGGCGCGGGCGGCGCGCAGGGCGGCCGCCCGGTCGCCGTGGTCGGCGGCGGCCAGGGCGGTGTCCAGGTCGACGTCGACGCCGTTGGCGCGGGCGAGGTCGGTCCAGGCGTCGACCAGCGCGTACTGGTCGCGGGCCCGGTCCGCGTCACCGGCCGCGCCACGGGCCTCGTACAGCTCCCCGAGGGCCACCAGCGGGCCGGGCAGCGGGTACCGGGCGACGACCGCCTCCAGCCCCTTGACGGCTTCCTCCCGCCGGCCGCTCGCCGCCTGGGCGCGGGCGCGGCCCTCCAGCGCGGGCAGGTAGCCGTCGTCGGCGGCGAGGGCGCGGGCGTAGTGGGCGAGGGCGGTGGGGTAGTCGCCCTGGTTCCAGGCGAGTTGGCCGAGCTGGGTGGCGACGTAGGCGATGTCGCCGGGGCCGGTGGCCCCGTCGAGCGCCTGGGTGAGGACGCGGCGGGCGGTGGTGACGTCCCCGCGCAGCTCGTGCGCGTAGGCGTAGCGGGTGAACACCGGGATGCCGGGGCGACGGGCGTCGGCGGTCCCGGCCGCCTTCGACGCGTCGGCGTAGCGGCCGAGTTCGACGAGGGCGTCGATGCGGGTGCACAGGGCGCGCTCGTTGTAGGGGTTCCGCTCCAGGGCCCGGTCGGCGTCGGTCAGGGCGCCCCGGAAGTCGTGCCGGGCGGCGGCGAGGGCGGCCAGGCCGGCGAGCGCCTGGTCGTTGTCGGCGCGCAGGGAGAGGGAGGTGTCGAACGCCTTGCGGGCCTGCGGGTACCGGGAGGGGTCGCCCTGGGTGCGGGCCTGCTCGACGTAGGCGAGCCCGAGGGTGGCCCAGCTGCCGAAGTCCCGTGGCTGGGTGCGCAGGTGGGCCTGGAGCGAGGTGACCCCGGCGTCCAGGTCGCCGCCGGCGAGCAGCCCCGGCGACACGGCCGCCGACGTGGCCACGGCCCGGCCCCCGCCGTCCCGCAGGGCCCCGACCGCGACGGCCCCGGCGGTCATCGCCACGGCCAGCAGGGCGGCACAGGCACCGAGCTGCACGGCCCGCCACCGCCGCCCCGCGGCCCCGACCCGCCGCACGGCGGCGACCCGCGGATCGACAGCGGGGGCGTCGGGCGCCGGGGCTGGGTCCGGCCCGGGGTGACTCACCTGCGCGGGCGGCGTGTTGGCGCCGGTGTCCGTCCCGTCCGTCTCGTCCATCCCCTCCGTCCCTGCCACCATGGGCGTCTCCACGTCGGCGTCCGCCCCGCGCTCCGTCGCACCAGCGTCCGCCCCGGGTGCGGGTGCCGCTGTCGGCGCCCCCTCCGTCGCGGCGTCCGCGACGTCCGTGGCGTCCGCAGCGGTCGGCCGTACCGGTCGTCGCCCGGAGTGCGTCCCGCCGTCGTTCATCTCGGGGGCCATGCCCTCTCCGCCCTCTCCTGGATCTGCCTTGCCTGCCTGCAGTCGCTCGGTGGCGCGGCCCGCGCCGTGGGGGATGGAGGATCGCGCGGGCCGCGCCGGACGAGGGGCCGGGGAGGTGCAGGAGGCTCCCCGGCCCGGTTCGCGGGGGCCGGTCGGGACCGGCCCCGGGGTGCGGTCTAGTACGCGCGGCCCCGCGTACGGCGCCACCACAGCAGGCCGCCGCCGACGAGGAGGATGCCCGCCGCTCCGGCACCGGCGGACGCGGCGATCAGCGGGGTGTCCGAGGTGGAGGAGCCGGTGAGGGCGTCGCCGAGCTGGCTGCGGACGGCGGCGTCGGTCTTGGCGGTCGAGCCGCGCGAACCCTCGGTCGGCAGGGCGACGTAGGGGAAGGACTTCTCGAAGTCCTTGTCGTTCTTGTCGACGGCGTCGCCCAAGTCGTTCTTCGAACCGACCAGTTCGCCCTCGACGACCTGGAGCGAGGCGTCGATCACGTCGTCGGTGAGCCGGCGGCCGTTGGGGAAGCCCGCGTTGTCGCCGTCGAGGACGCCGAGCCGCTTGGGGTGCATCGTCGGCTTGACGGAGGTGTTCAGGCGCAGTTCCTCGGCCGGCGTCACGTACGGCGGCTGGTTGAGGCCCTTGACGCCCTTGAGGAACACGTCGACGAGGTCGTTGCGCGGCTCGGTCGGGGCCTTGATCTTGTAAATCGCCTCGATGAGCTTGGGCAGCTCGGGGTTGGTGACGTTCTTCAGGAACCGCGCGTCGTCCCGGGGCGTGGACGCGTTGAACGTGTCCTTGTCCTTCAGCGGGTTGACGACCTCGTTGACCAACGGGTTGCCCAGGCGAGAGACCTGCGTGTAGTAGCCCTGCGCGTTCCTGCGCTGGGTGGTGGACCAGATGCCCACCACCGGCTGGTGCGACGACTCGGTGATCAGGTCCGTCGGCAGCTGCAGGGCGATCGAGTTGACGTTGTAGCCCTTGAGGGTGTCGTTGCCGACCTCGGAGAGGTCACCCCCGTACAGCAGGTCGAACACCCGCAGGTCCAGGAAGAACGGGTCGTCGGCCTGGCCGGCGAAGGACTTGGCGCCGTTGGGGAGGTGGTACACCGCCTGGTCGCGCAGCTTGCGGTAGTCCGGCATGGACGCCTTGCCGACGTTCGACGGCGCCACCGGCACGTCGTCCGCGAGCTTGGTGCGGTGCACCTCCTTGCGGCCCTTCAGCTTGACCAGTTCGAGGTCGTAGGTCTGCGTCACGTTGAGGTCCGGGTCGTCCAGGCTCTCGACCGCCCCGGTGTTGTACAGAAACGTCTTCTTGTTCTTCACGTGCGTCTTGAACGTGTAGCGGAACAGCAGGTCGCCCTGGGCGTCGCCGTTGTTGTCGACGTGGATGTCGTACTGCGCGTCCTCGGCGAACGGGAAGAAGTTCGGGCCGCCCGCGGGCTCCTCGAACGGGATCCAGTTCGCGACGATCGTCGTGGTGTCCGGGTGGTCCGGGCTGACGAACGCGTAGAGGTCCGTGTTGTCGTACTGCGGGGTCCCCGAGATCAGCGGGGCCTCCCGGTGGCTGGAGGCGGCCGCCTCCCCGGGGGCCAGCGTGGCCACGCCGGCTGCTGCGAGCGTCCCGGCGGCCAGCGCCCCGCAGATGAGGGTCGCGACGCCCGCGCGTCCCGTGCCGCTCCTGGATATAGGTGTCATGGGTCCGTCCTCAGAGCCGACTTGCCTGTCTGACCGGGCATTCGGAGGGGCGGCGGGAGCGGATTGGTCGGCTCGGAAAATTTTTTCCCGGCCGCCTCCGACCCGCTTTTCGGGGCCGCCGATCCGTAACACCGTCCGGAGGTGTGTGCGTTGCGAATGCCTGGTGTGACGGGACGGGCCGGATGCGGCCGCGGAGAGGGGGACCGCATGGAGGCGGACGAGCTCCTGGTGCTCGTGGCGGGAGGTGACCACACGGCGTTCGAGCGGCTCTACGCACTGGTGTCCGGGCCGGTGTTCGGCCTCGTGCGCCGCGTGGTGCGCGACCCGGCGCAGTCGGAGGAGGTGGCCCAGGAGGTGCTGCTGGAGTGCTGGCGCACCGCCGGCCGCTACGACCCCGGCCGGGGCAGCGCCCTGTCCTGGGTCCTCACCGTCGCCCACCGCCGCGCCGTCGACCGGGTGCGCAGCGCCCGCGCGGCCGGCGAACGCGAGCAGCGCGAGGCCCAGCGGGCCCACCACCCCGCCTTCGACCACGTCACCGAGGAGGTCGAGGCGGGCCTGGAGCGGGAGCGGGTGCGCCGCTGCCTGGACCGGCTGACCGCCCTGCAACGGCAGTCCGTCACCCTCGCCTACTACGACGGCTATACGTACCGTGAAGTGGCCGAGCGGCTCTCGCTGCCGCTGGGCACCGTCAAGACGCGGATGCGCGACGGACTCACGCGGCTGCGCAACTGCCTGGGAGGTGCCGCATGAGCCTGCTCGGCCGACTGCGCCGCGAGGACCTGCACTCGCTGGCCGCGCCCTACGCGCTGGACGCCCTCGAACCCGACGAGCGGCGCCGCTTCGAACGCCACCTGCGGGCCTGCGAGCGGTGCGCCGCCGAGGTGCGGGCGCTGTCCGAGGACGCCGTCCGGCTCGCCTGGTCGACGGCCGCGCCGCCGCCGGCCGCGCTGCGCGACCGGGTGCTCGCCGCCGTACGGGTCACCCCGCAGGAGTCCGCCGCACCGGTGCGCGAGCGCGCGCCCCAACTCCCGCCGCACGTCTGGGGGACGCAGCCGCCGCCGCGCGCCCGCGCCGCCCGGTCCCGCCCGCTGTTCGTGCCGTTCGCCACGGCGACCGCCGCCGCGGCCCTGGTGGTCGCCTCGCTCTTCGCCGTACAGGCGGACCGCACCCGGGACGACCTGGATGCGGCCCAGGCCCGGGCACGTGAGATCGCCCACGTTCTGGCCGCCCCGGACGCCCGCGCGACGGCCGGCCGCGACGCGCAGGGCCGCGGCATCGGCGTGATCGCCTCCGCGTCGGAGGGCCGGGCGGTCGTCACGCTGAGCGGGTACGGCGCCCTGCCGGGCGGCAAGGTGCACCAGCTGTGGCTGATGCGCCCCGCCGCGCCGCCCCGTTCCCTGGGCCTGTTCGAGGGCGACACGCCCTTGGTCGCGACCGGTCTCGACACCTCGGCCACCTCACTCGCTGTGACCGTCGAACCCGACGGGGGATCACCACAGCCCACCAGCCAGCCAGTTGTCCAACTCGCCCTGGAATCGGTTGGATTCGGAGAGTGACCGGAAAGGAGTCGTCAACCCCCTTGCGGGGAAGGTGAATCCTGGGACCGTGATACACGCGTGCCCCCGGGGAGCGATAGGGTTAACCTGCCCGGGCCGGGTGGACTCGTACGGGTGGGGAGTGACATGGAACAGATAACGATGCACAGCAGGGCGAGGGTCCCTGCGATCACCTGCGGGAGCAGCGCGACCAGCTCGCGGCTCGACCGCCACCTCTCGGTGCTCGCGGGGCCCGCCATACCGCAGCGGGAGACCCTCGAGGCGACGTCACTGATGCGGGAACTGACCGCACGCGACCGGCCGCACCAGCGCAGCGACCGGGGCAGGAGGGTGAGCCGCGTCTCACTGTTCGCCCCGCTGCGCCGACTGCGTCGCTCGCTGTTCGGCGGCCACCGGCACTGACCGCCCGCGCTCAGGCGGCCACGCCGTCCCGGCGCAGTGCTGCGATCTCGTCGTCCGTCATCCCCACGGCGCGCAGCACCGCTCCGGTGTGCTCCCCGAGCGCGGGCACGTCACCCATCCGTGCCCGCCCACCCGGCAAGGTGATCGGTGGCAGGAGTGCCCGCAGCGGCCCGACCGGCGTCCCCACCCGTCGCCACCGCTCACGGGCCGCGAGCTGCGGGTGCTCCGCCACCTCGTGCAGGTCCCGCAGGCGCGCGCACGCGATGCCCGCGCCCTCCAGCCGCGCCAGCGCCTCGTCGGTGCCGAGCGCGCCCAGCGCCCGGCCCACCAGGGCGTCGGTGCGCTCCCGGTGGGCCACCCGCGCCGCGTTGGTCGCGAACGCCGGGTCCGTCCCGGCCTCGGGCCGCTCCAGCACCTGTTCCGCCAGCCGCCGCCACTCCCGGTCGTTCTGCACCGACAGCAGCACCCGCCCGCCGTCCGCGGTGGGGTAGGCGTCGTAGGGCGCGATCACCGCGTGCGCGAGGCCGGTGCGCGCCGGGGCGGCGCCCCCGTGCATCGTGTGGTGCAGGGGGTGGCCCATCCACTCCGTGAGCGCGTCCAGCATCGACACCTCCACCGGGCCGCCCCGCCCGGTCACTCCGCGCCGCACCAGCGCCGCCAGCACCCCCGAGAAGGCGTACATGGCCGCCGCGATGTCCGCCGCCGGGATGCCCGCCTTCACCGGCTGCTCCGGCGTCCCGGTCACCGACACCAGACCCGCCTCGCACTGCACGAGCATGTCGTACGCCCGCTTGTGCGCGTACGGGCCCGACGGGCCGTAGCCGGAGATGTCGACGGCGACCAGCCGCGGGTGGGCCGCGCACAGCGTGGCCGCGTCCAGGCCGAGCCGGGCCGCCGCGCCCTGGGCGAGGTTCTGCACGAACACGTCCGCGCCCGCGACGAGCCGCCGGACGACGGCGAGGCCGCGCGGGTCCTTCAGGTCCAGCGCGACGGACTCCTTGCCGCGGTTGCACCACACGAAGTGCGAGGCCAGGCCGCCCGCGGCGGTGTCGTAGCCCCGCGCGAAGTCGCCGCCGTCGATGCGCTCCACCTTGACGACCCGCGCGCCGAGGTCGGCGAGCTGCCGGGTGGCGAAGGGGGCCGCCACCGCCTGCTCGACGGCGACGACGGTGATGCCCTCCAGGGGCAGCGGCTCCGTGGCGGGGCCGGACCCGGCGGAGGCGTGTGTGTGGGCCTGGGCGAACGGCTCGTCGGCGGGGGTGTCGGTGTCCATGGGGTGGATCATGGCCCCCGGCCGGGGCGTTTGTCAGCAGCGGTCCGCCCGGCCCCCCTCACAGCAGGGTGAACTGGCCCGCCGGGCCTTCCTCCTGGTGGTCCAGGACCGACGCCGGGCGGTGGGCCCGCTCCGGGACGGGCAGGACGCCGGCCGCCGTCAGCTCCGCGGCCGTGACCGGGTCGGTCACCTCGATCTCCGCCACCTGCGGGCGCAGTTCGGCCAGCAGGGCCAGGACCGTGATCAGCTCCAGCAGTTCGGACGTCCAGTGCTGCGGCCAGGCCGACGGCCGGAGCGCGGCCAGGGTGCCGGCGGGCGCCGGTGCCGTCCGGGCGGCCAGCCACTGCTCGAGGACCCGCACCCCGCCCGTCTCGTGGTCCCACGCCTCGGGCGGCACCGGGGAGATGCGGCCCTCGTCGAGGTACAGGGCCTCCTCCTCGCGGTCGTAGCGCACGGTCGCCGGGCGCGGCGGGAGCGGGGCGCGGACGTAGGGGCGGCGGCCGCCCGGCAGCCGGGGGCGGTCGCCGTCGCGGCGCATCAGCCACAGGACGCGGTGGCCGAGGGCGACGCCCGCGGCCCACACCTCGGCATCGGCGGTGAGCGGCACGCGGCGGGGCGAGCCGGGGCGGGCCGTGGCGAGGATCCAGGCCGGCACGTCCGCCGGGTCGGGCCGCCGCCCGAGGCGCGCGGTGAGGTGGTCCAGCAGGCCCGGCGCCAGGTTGGGTTCGGAGCCGCCGGGCCGCCGGTACAGCGGGTGTACCCGGCCGGGCCGCAGCAGCGGCAGGTGCGAGGTGGCGAGCAGCGCGTCGCCGTGCTCCACCAGGAACACCTGCCGGTCGTCGGCCACCCGCCACAACTCCGGCCGGGCGGTGTCGATCAGCCGGTGGTCGGGGATCAGCCACTGCTCGTCGAAGGGGGCGAGCAGCACCCGTACCGGCTCCGGACAGGGGCCGGTGGCCCGCGCGAGGGGTTCGGTGCCGGTGGACCGGCCCGGCAGCTGTCCCACCGCCGAGTGGAGCGTGCGGGAGCGGGTCGGCTCGAACAGCGCCGCGCGGTCGGGTCCGGCGGCCTTCAGCAGGGCGTCCCAACGGGCCCTCAGGGACGCCGCGTCGGGGGCCGCCGGCCAGCCCCGGCCGAGCCGCGGCGGTGCGACGGACCACGGCATGAGGTCCGCGAGCAGCGGAGCGTCGTCGTGCGTCACGCACCGCATCGTACGGCAGGGGGCCCCGCCCCCGGCGGGGCGCGGGAGCACTCCACGACCGCCCGCGGCGGCGGCCCGGGTCACGCCTCCAGCGTCACCGTGAAGGAGAACCGGTCCCCCCGGTAGTGGATGACGACCACGTCCAGCACCCGGCCGTCCGCGTCGTACGTCACGCCCGTGTAGTGCAGGATCGGGCTCAGCAGCGGCACCGCGAGCAGCCGGGCCGTCTCCGGGTCGGCGAGCCGGGCCTCGACCGTGTCCGTGATCCGGCCGATGTCCGCCCCGACGACGTCCCGCAGCACCTTGGTCATCGGCCAGCGCAGCAGGTCCTCCGGGTCGATGCGGCCGGCGAGTTCGGGACGCACCCAGTTGCGGGCGTGGTTGGTCGGCTCGCCGGTCTTCTCGTCGCCGCGCAGCCGGTGGTACGTCGCCGCCTCGGCCAGGTCCGGGTAGTACTCGGCGATCTCGGGCGGCAGCGGGGCGGTGCCGTGGCCCAGCAGGGTCGTGACCATGCCGGACTGCTGGGCCACGATCGCGTCGACCGAGCCGAGGAGGCGGACCGGGGCCCCGCGCCGCGCGTCCGGCTCGATGAAGGTGCCCCGGCGGCGGTGCCGGGAGATCAGCCCCTCGTCCTCCAGCTCCTTCAGCGCCTGGCGCATGGTCAGCACGCTCACCCCGTAGTGCTCCGCCAGCTGCTCCTCGGTGGGCAGCCGCAGCGGGTCCTGGGGCGAGCGCCCGAGTATCGAGGCGCGCAGCGACTGCGACACCTGGTACCAGAGCGGCAGCTTGCGGTTCAGGACGATCGAGTCCGGGGCGAAGGAGGTCACGGGCCATCCGTACCGGGAGCGCATCCCCGGCGCAAGCGGCAGACACCCCCTACGGCCCCGGGCGGAAGTGCCGCTCCAGGCCCTGCCAGACGTCGTCGTAGCGCGGCTGGAGGTGGTCGGCGCCGGCCGCCTGCCCGGTGAGGGTGATCGGCCAGCGCGTCTCGAACATGAACGCCAGCCCGTCGTCGACCTTCTGCGGCCGCAGCTCGGCCGCGCTCGCCCGGTCGAAGGTCTCCCGGTCCGGGCCGTGCGCCGACATCATGGTGTGCAGCGAGCCGCCGCCGGGCACGAACCCGCCCTTCCCGGCGGTCTTCGCGTCGTAGGCGCCCTCGACCAGCCCCATGTACTCGCTCATCACGTTGCGGTGGAAGTACGGCGGCCGGAAGGTGTCCTCGCCGACCAGCCAGCGCGGCGCGAACACCACGAAGTCGACGCCGGCCAGCCCCGGGGTGTCCGACGGCGAGGTCAGCACCGTGAAGATCGACGGGTCCGGGTGGTCGTACGAGATCGTCCCGATGACGTTGAAGCGGTGCAGGTCGTACACGTACGGCACGTGGTTGCCGTGCCAGGCGACGACGTCCAGCGGCGAGTGCTCGTAGGTGGCCGTCCAGAGGTTGCCGCAGTACTTGTTGACCACCTCCACCGGCCCCTCGACGTCCTCGTACGCGGCGACCGGCGCGTGGAAGTCCCGCGGGTTGGCGAGGCCGTTGGCGCCGATCGGGCCGAGGTCGGGCAGGCGGAACGGGGCGCCGTAGTTCTCGCACACGTAGCCGCGGGCCGTCGCGTCCAGCAGCTCCACCCGGAAGCGGACCCCGCGCGGGACCAGCGCCACGTGGCCCGGTTCGGCGTGCAGCAGGCCGAACTCGGTGCGCAGCAGCAGCCCGCCGCGCTCGGGGACGATCAGCAGCTCGCCGTCGGCGTCGCTGAAGACGCGCTCCATCGAGGTGTCGGCGTGGTACAGGTGCACGGCCATGCCGGTGCGCTGGGTGACGTCGCCGTTGCCGCCGAGGGTCCACAGGCCGGCCAGGAAGTCGGTGCCGCGCGGCGGTTCGGGCATCGGGTCCCAGCGCAGCCGGTTGGGGTCCGGCACCGTCTCGGTGAACGGCGCCGTGCGCAGCGCGCCGTTGCCGGTGCGGGTGAACGCCGGGTGCGCCGCGGAGGGCCGGATGCGGTACAGCCACGAGCGGCGGTTGTGCGCCCGCGGCTCGGTGAACGCCGTGCCGCTCAGCTGCTCCGCGTACAGCCCGAGCGGGGCGCGCTGCGGCGAGTTGCGGCCCTCGGGCAGGGCGCCGGGCACCGCCTCGGAGGAGTGCTCGTTGCCGAAGCCGGACAGGTACGTCAGCCCCTCGGCGGCCTTGCGCGCGTCCCCGTGCTCCGGCCCGCCCGCGCCGGGGGTGCCCCCATCGCTCATCGTCGCTCGCTCCCTTGCGATCCGATTCCTGTGCCACACCATAGGATTGCGATTTCCGGCGCGCAAGGGCCGCCGCCCTCCTCCTCTGCGAGGACGATCACCGGCCGCCGAGAACCCGACTTCAGGCGGATCCGGGCTGTCGGACCCGTGTTCTAGGCTCGCCCGCATGTCGTGGACGCGCGCCCTCCCCGCCGCGCTCGCGGTCTGTGTCCTGCTCCTGACCGGATCCGTGGGCTGCGACTCCGGTGGGCACACCGACCAGCAGGGCCGCCAGGAGAGCCGAGGAAGCCGGCCGAGCCCCGGGAGCCAGGGGGCCGGCGAGTCCACCGCGCCCGTCGGCAAGGTCCTGGAGGACACCGACGAGGACGGCCGGCACTACCGCCAGGTCGACGGCGCCCGGGCGCCCGAGGTCGGCATCGAGGTGCAGCCGGACACCGACGGCAGCTGGGACGTCCGGCTGACCCTGCGCCACTTCCGCCTCTCGCCGCCGGGCACCCCCGCCCGCGCCGTCGCCGGCCGCGGCTTCGCCCGCCTCTACGTGGACCACGCCCCGGTCGCCGACCTGCGCACCCCCGCCCACCGCATCCCGGCCGGCTACCTCCCGCACGGCACCCACCACGTCACCGCACGGCTCTACGCCGACGACGGCACGGGCTGGGCGGTGGACGGCAAGCCGGTGGAGCGGACGGCGGACATCACCGCGTCGGGACAGGGTGCGCCGGCGCCCGGCGGACCGGCATCATGAACGCCGTGCCCCCAGCGACCCCCCTGCGTCGCGCCCCCGTGCAGCGACGCAGCGCCGAACGCCTGACCCGGATCCTGGACGCCTGCGCCGCCCTGCTCGACGAGGTCGGCTACGACGACCTGAGCACCCGTGCCGTGGCCCAGCGCGCCGGTGTCCCGATCGGCTCGGTCTACCGCTTCTTCGGCAACAAGCGGCAGATGGCCGACGCGCTGGCCCAGCGCAACCTGGAGCACTGGTCGGAGCGGGTCACCGAACGGCTGACGGCGTCCGGCGGCGCGGACTGGCGGGCCGCGATGGACGCGGTGCTCGACGAGTACCTGGCGATGAAGCGCACCGCGCCCGGCTTCTCCCTGGTGGACTTCGGCAACCAGATCCCGGTCGGCTCCCGCCAGGCCGAGCCCAACACCCGGGTCGCCGACCGTCTCGCCGCCCTGCTCTCCGGCTACCTCGACCGCGCGGTCGACGACGACCTGCGCCGCACCTTCCTGGTCGCCGTGGAGACCGCCGACACCCTCATCCACCTGGCCTTCCGCATGGACCCGGAGGGCGACGAGAAGGTCATCGCGGAGATGCGGGCGCTGCTGCGGGCGTACCTGGAGGGCGCGCTGGAGGGCCCGCGGGCGGAAGGCTGACCGGACGCCGGGCCCGCGCAGGCCCGGCGCCGGGGGGCTGTCGCCCATGCATACCGGTCGGTATGCTCGCGCCAGGCGCCGACGCCGGTTCCGCCGCCGCGGGCGCCCGGCCCCGGTCGTCGTGCCCGCCGCGACCACCGTGCCCGCCGTAACCGCCGTAGCGCCCACCGTCGTCGCGCCCCACCGGGAGGACCCGTGTCCCGCACCGCCCTGCGAATCTGCCCCCTGTGCGAGGCCACCTGCGGGCTGACCCTGACCGTCGAGGGGAGCCGGGTCACCGGTGCCCGGGGCGACCGCGAGGACGTCTTCAGCAAGGGCTTCCTGTGCCCCAAGGGCGCCGCCTTCCCCGCCGTCGACGGGGACCCCGACCGGCTGGGCGGCCCCCTCGTCCGGCGGGACGGCGAGCTGCGGGAGGCGACCTGGCAGGAGGCGTTCGACGCCGTCGCCGCCGGATTGCGCCCGGTCGTCGAACGGCACGGGCCGCACGCCGTCGGCGTGGTCCTCGGCAACCCCAACGTCCACACCGTGGCCGGTGCCCTCTACCCGCCGGTGCTGCTCGCCGGCCTCGGCACCCGCAGCCTGTTCACCGCCTCCACGCTCGACCAGATGCCCAAGCACGTCTCCAGCGGCCTGCTGTTCGGCGACGCCAACGCCATCCCGGTACCGGACCTCGACCGCACCGACCACCTGCTCCTGATCGGCGCCAACCCGCTGGAGTCCAACGGCAGTCTGTGCACCGCGCCCGACTTCCCCGGCCGGCTCAAGGCGCTCCGGGCCCGCGGCGGCACCCTCACCGTGATCGACCCGCGCCGCACCCGCACCGCGCGCCTCGCCGACCGGCACGTCACCATCCGCCCCGGCGCCGACGCGCTGCTGCTCGCCGCCATGGCCCACGTGCTGTTCGACGAGGACCTGGTACGGCTGGGCGAGCTGGCGCCGCACGTCCAGGGCCTCGACGAACTCCGCGCCGCCCTGCGGGACTTCACCCCCGAGGGCGTGGCCGCCGCCTGCGACGTCGACGCGGACACCGTCCGGGCCCTGGCCCGCGAACTCGCCGCCGCGCCCACCGCCGCCGTCTACGGCCGCATCGGCAGCTGCACCGTGCCGCACGGCACGCTCGCCAGCTGGCTCGTGGACGTGCTCAACATCCTCACCGGCAACCTCGACCGGCCCGGCGGCGCGCTCTTCCCGCAGGCCGCCACCGACCGCACCCCGCGGCCCGCGGGACCCGGCCGCGGCTTCGCCCTCGGCCGCTGGCACTCCCGGGTCAGCCGGCACCCCGAGGCCAAGGGCGAGTTGCCGCTGTCCGCCCTCGCCGAGGAGATCGACACCGCGACCGAGGAGGGCGAGCCGATCCGTGCCCTGATCGCCGTCGCCGCCAACCCGGTGCTGTCCGCGCCCGACGGCGACCGGCTCGACAAGGCCCTGGACTCCCTGGAGTTCATGGTCAGCGTCGACCCGTACCTCAACGAGACCTCCCGCCACGCCCACGTCGTGCTGCCCCCGCCGCCGCCCTCGCAGGCCCCGCACCACGACTTCGCGTTCAACACCCTCGCGGTGCGCCACCAGGTCCGCTACAACCGCCCCGCCGTCCCGCTCGCGCCCGGCCGCATGGCCGAGACCGAGATCATGGCCCGGCTGGTCCTGGCCGTCACCGGCCTGCACGGCGCCGACCCCGCGGCCGTCGACGACACGGTCGTCGCCCAGACCCTCGGCCGGGCCGTCCAGGACCCGCACTCCCCGGTCCACGGCCGCGACCCGAAGGAGCTCGCCGCCGCGCTCACCGGCGAGGACGGCCCCGAGCGCCGGCTCGACCTGATGCTGCGCCTCGGCCCCTACGGCGACGGCTTCGGCGCACGGCCGGACGGACTGACCCTCGCCCGGCTGCTGGAGCACCCGCACGGCATCGACCTCGGACCGCTGCGCCCGCGCCTGCCCCAGCCCTTGAGGACCGTCAGCGGCAAGGTCGAGCTGCTGCCGGAGCCGATCGCCGCCGACCTGCCCCGGCTGCGGCAGGCCCTCACCGCGAGCCCCGCCGCGCTGGTCCTCGTCGGCCGCCGCCACCTGCGCTCCAACAACAGCTGGCTGCACAACGTCCCGGCCCTGACCGGCGGTTCGAACCGCTGCACCCTGCACGTCCACCCCGACGACGCCGCGCGGCTCGGCGTGCGCGACGGGCAGCCGGTGCGCGTCCGGGGCGCCGGGGGAGAGGTGACCGCCCCCGCGGAGGTCACCGAGGACGTGCGGCCCGGGGTGGTGAGCCTGCCGCACGGCTGGGGCCACGACCGCCCCGGCACCCGGCTCGGCCACGCCTCCACCGACCCCGGCGTCAACGTCAACCAGCTCCTCGACGGCAGCCTGCTGGACCCGCTGTCGGGCAACGCGGTCCTCAACGGCTTCCCGGTCGAGGTGGTCCCGGTGGCCGAAAAGGTCGGCGCGCTGAGCAGCACAAAGCCGTGACCAGCGGTTTTGCGCTTATTGCTCGCACGTCGACGTCTTGCTGACGCTGGACGACGGGTCCTAACGTCAACGCACCGCCGACCCCCAGGTGGGATGTTCAAGGGCGAACGTTAGGTATCCACTCATGCTGACCCTCCTCGGCTTCGCCATGATCGCGACCTTCCTGGTCCTGATCATGCTGAAGAAGATGTCGCCGATCGCGGCGCTCGTGCTCATACCCGCGCTCTTCTGCGTGTTCGTCGGCAAGGGCGCCCGGCTCGGTGACTACGTCCTCGACGGCGTCACCGGGCTCGCCCCGACCGCGGCGATGCTCATGTTCGCGATCGTCTACTTCGGTGTGATGATCGACGTCGGCCTCTTCGACCCGGTCGTACGGGGCATCCTGAAGTTCTGCAGGGCCGACCCGCTGCGGATCGTGGTCGGCACCGCGGTGCTCGCCGCGATCGTCTCCCTGGACGGCGACGGCTCCACCACCTTCATGATCACCGTCTCGGCGATGTACCCGCTGTACAAGCGCCTGAAGATGAGCCTGGTGGTGATGACGGGCGTCGCCGCCATGGCCAACGGCGTGATGAACACGCTCCCGTGGGGCGGCCCGACCGCCCGCGCCGCCACCGCGCTCAAGCTCGACGCCGGTGACATCTTCGTGCCGATGATCCCCGCCCTCGCCATGGGCCTGCTGTTCGTCCTCGCGCTCTCGTACGTCCTCGGCCGCCGCGAGCGCACGCGGCTCGGCGTGCTGACGCTGGACGACGTCCTGGTGGAGGAGACGGAGCAGGAGCCGGTGACGGAGACGGTGCTGGTCGGTGCCGGGTCCGGCGCCGGCGGTACCGCGAAGGGCTCCGGTGCAGGTGGCCCCGCCGCGGGCTCCGGCCCCGGCGCGCACCCGGCCGACGGGTCCGACGAGTCCGGGCAGCCGGAGGACGACGCCTTCCAGGGCCTCGACCCCCACCGCGCCACCCTGCGCCCCCGGTTGTACTGGTTCAACGCCGTGCTCACCGTCGCGCTGCTCACCGCCATGATCATGGAGTGGCTGCCGATCCCGGTGCTGTTCCTGCTCGGCGCCGCGCTCGCCCTGACCGTCAACTACCCGCACATGCCCGACCAGAAGGCCCGCATCGCCGCGCACGCCGAGAACGTGCTCAACGTCTCCGGCATGGTCTTCGCCGCCGCCGTCTTCACCGGCGTCCTCCAGGGCACCGGCATGGTCGACCACATGGCGACGTGGCTGGTCGACAACATCCCCGCCGGTCTCGGACCGCACATGGCCGTGGTGACCGGCGTGCTGAGCATCCCGCTGACGTACTTCATGTCCAACGACGGCTTCTACTTCGGCATCCTGCCGGTGCTGGCCGAGGCGGGCCAGGCGCACGGCGTCCCCGCCGTCGAGGTGGCCCGTGCCTCGATCGTCGGCCAGCCGCTGCACATGTCCAGCCCGCTCGTCCCGGCCGTCTACGTCCTGGTCGGCATGGCCAAGGTCGAGTTCGGCGACCACACCCGGTTCGTGGTGAAGTGGGCGGCGCTGACCTCGCTCGTGGTGCTCGGCGCGGCCGTGCTGTTCGGCATCGTCTGACGCGCCTCCCGAACAGCCCCGGACTCCTTGGACCACCCCACGGAGACCACCCCACGGAGGAAGAACCATGGCGCCCGGTGGGAACCGCGGCTGGCTGCTCCGCCTCGTCATCGCCTTCGGCTGCGCGCAGGGGGCGGTCTCGATGGCCCGGCCCGCCGTCTCCTACCGGGCGCTCGCGCTGGGTGCCGACGAGCGGGCGGTCGGCGTCATCGCCGGTGTCTACGCCCTGTTCCCGCTGTTCGCGGCGGTCCCGCTGGGCCGGCGCACCGACCACGGCCGGTGCGCGCCCCTGCTGCCGCTGGGCGTGGTCCTCGTCGCGGGCGGCTGCGCGCTCAGCGGCCTCGCCGGCTCCCTCGCCACGATGGCCCTGTGGAGCGGGGTGATGGGCCTGGGCCACCTCTGCTTCGTGATCGGTGCCCAATCGCTGGTCGCGCGGCAGTCCGCGCCGCACGAACAGGACCGCAACTTCGGGTACTTCACCATCGGCGCCTCCCTCGGGCAGCTGGCCGGCCCGGTCGCGGCGGGCGCGCTGATCGGCGGGCCGGACCGGGCGGGCGGCAGCGCGCTCGCCCTGCTGGTCGCGGGGGCCGGCGCGGCGGCGGCGTTCACCTCGCTGTGGCGCATCGAGGACGAGGCGGCGGCCAAGTCCCGCACTGGAGGCGGGAGTCGGGTCCCGGTGGGGCGCATCCTGCGCACCCGGGGCGTGCCCGCGGGCATCCTGGTGAGCCTGTCGGTGCTGTCCGCGACGGACGTCCTCACCGCCTACCTGGCGGTGGTCGGCGAGCACCGGGGCATCGCCCCGTCGGTGGTCGGCGTCCTGCTGAGCGTGCGGGCGGCGGCCTCGATCGCCTGCCGCCTGGTGCTGACCCCCCTGCTGCGGCTGCTGGGCCGCACCGCGCTGCTGGTGGTGACCTGCGCCCTGGCGGCCCTGCTGTGCGCGGGCGTCGCGCTGCCCGTGCCGGTGTGGGCCCTGGGCGCGATGCTCGCGGTGCTGGGCTTCTGCCTGGGGGTGGGGCAGCCGTTGTCGATGACGACGGTCGTGCGGGCCGCGCCCGAGGCCGCCCGCTCGACCGCCCTCGCGCTGCGCTTGACCGGAAACCGGCTCGGGCAGGTCGCGGCCCCCGCGGGCGCGGGCCTGGTCGCCGGTCTCGCGGGTGTGGCGGCGCCGTTCGTGCTGCTCGGGGCACTGCTGCTCCTGTCGGCGGGGGTGGCGCTGCGCGCACCGGGGGCCGTCCCGCGGCCGGACGGGGCGGGGGAGGGGCGCCGGCGGCCTGGACTGCGCCGCACGAGCGATATCTGACGGCGTGCCGTGTGTCGCTGCCGCGACGCGCGGGGGTGCATGGCAGAGAGTCCGAGGCGAAAGAGCGATTTGTATGAAAATCGTCCTGACTCGGAGGAATGCATGCCCACCCTGACACTTCCCCGCCCGCACGGCTCCCGCGTCGGTGCCGCCGTCCTCCTCACCGCCCTCACGGCCTCCGGTGCGACGTTCCTCGCGGCCCCCGCCGCCGTCGCCCAGGGCGAGGCCGGCGACATCCGGGTCCACCGGGAGCACGTCCCCTTCGGCGTCTCCAAGGACGACCCGCTGGTCTGCCGCTTCTACCTGGACGCGGTCAACTTCGACACGCTGCCCACCATCGCCTACACGATCCTCGCGCAGCCCCCGCTGCCCACCGCCGCCACCGTCACCGGCACCATCCCGCTCGCGGGCGGCGCCGGGCACACCGACCCGCTGGGGCTGGCCGACGGCCAGTACAAGATCACGTGGATCGTCGCGGGCGTCCCCAAGGAGAAGGTCTTCCGGGTCAACTGCCACGACGGCAAGCGCGAGGGCGAGCAGGGCCCCGGGGAGATCCAGGACAAGCAGGGCGACGCGGGCTGGGGCCAGGGCGAGCAGGACGGCCCCAAGGGCGGGGTGCACGCGGGCGGTGGCGGCCTCGTCGACACGGCGGCCGCCTACAGCCCGGTGGCCGCCGCGGCGGGTGTCGGTGTCGTAGCGGTCGGCGCCGCCCTGTACGTCCGCAAGACGCGCCGGCGCACCCATGGTGCGGCCTAGGCGCAGACGCAGGCCGTGGCACCGGACGCGTGCCTACCGCCTCACCAGGACGGCCGTCCTGACGGTCGTCCTGGTGACGGTGGGGGTGCGGTGCGGGGGTGACGACCGGCCGTCCGCGCCCCAGCGGGCGGCCGCCGCGGCCGCCCCCGGCCGCACCGACGCCCGCGGGGACCCGCTCCCCGGGAAGACCGACGGCGAGGGCGGCGGCGCGACACCCACCCGGAGCGGCGCGCCGACCCCCACGCGGGGCGCCGCGGCGAGCCGCTCCCCGGCCGGGTCGGCGAGCCCCTCCCCGGTCCCGTCCGCGTCCCGGCCCGGGACCGGCGCGAGCGCCGGGTCCGCCGCCCCGTCCCGCCCCGCCCCGTCCGGCAGCGCGGCGGGCGGCCGCACGGCGGGCGGCACGGGGCGGACGGACGCCAAGGCCGCGGGCAAGCCCCCCGCGACCCCGCTGCCCGCCTCCCGGCCGACCACCTTCGGCGTCCCCGCACTGGGCATCCGGGCGCCCGTCATCGGCCTGCGGCTCGACGACCACCGGCAGCTGTCGACCCCGCCGGTCGACCGGCCCAAGCTCGTCGGCTGGTACCGGGCCGGTCCCACACCCGGCGAACCGGGCACCGCCATCGCCGTCGGCCACCGCGACACCCGGACGGGCCCCGCCGTCTTCGCCGCACTGGCCGAGGTGAAGCCCGGCAACCACATCGAGGTCGGGCGCGCGGACGGGCGTACGGCCGTCTACACGGTGGACCGGGTGCGGGTGTTCGACAAGTCCGGGTTCCCCGACAAGGAGGTCTACGGCGCGTCCGAGCGGGCCGAACTGCGGGTGATCACCTGCGGGGGCCTGTTCACCCGGCGCACCGGCTACACCAGCAACGTGGTGGTGTTCGCCCACCTGACCGCCGTCAGATGACCGGACGGTGGGGACGGTCCCGCACCGCCCCCACCGCCCCGGCACGGCAGAACCCGGGCGTCCGCTTTCTCATCCCTCGGACGGGACCGCCCGATTCCTCGTCCCGTCTCTTCCCCGGCCGCGCACAGTCCGTTAACTTCCGTGACTCGTACGCCTCGTACGACCCGCACGGGGCGGCCCAGACCGCGGAGCACCAAGGGTCTGTCGTTTGGATCGGGGACGACTCTCATGACACGCGCCATCTCTCTGCACGACGTGAGCAAGGTCTACGCCAAGGGCGTCCGCGTGGTGGACCGGCTCACCCTGCACATCGAACCCGGGGAGTTCCTGGTCCTGCTGGGCCCCTCCGGCTGCGGCAAGTCGACCGTCCTGCGCATGATCGCCGGCCTCGAGGAGATCACCGAGGGCGAACTGCTGCTGGACGGCGAATCCGCCAACGAACTGCTGCCGTCCGCCCGTGACATGGCGATGGTCTTCCAGAACTTCGCGCTGTACCCCTCCATGAGCAGCCGGGACAACATCGGCTTCCCGCTGCGCATCGAGGCCCCCGGCGCCGACCCGGCCCCCCGGGTGGACGCCACCGCCCGCATGCTCGGCATCGAGGACCTGCTCGACCGGTTCCCGGCCCAGCTCTCCGGCGGGGAACGGCAGCGCGTCGCCATGGGCCGGGCCATCGCCCGCCACCCCTCGGCCTTCCTGATGGACGAGCCGCTGTCCAACCTGGACGCCAAGCTGCGCAACCACCTGCGCGCCGAGATCGCCCACCTCACCCGGGACCTCGGCGTCACCACGGTCTACGTCACCCACGACCAGGCCGAGGCCATGTCCCTCGGCCACCGGGTGGCGGTCCTGCGCGGCGGCGTCCTGCAGCAGGTCGGCAGCCCCCGCGAGGTCTACGCCCTGCCGCGCAACATCTTCGTCGCCGCCTTCATCGGCACCCCCCGCATCAACCTGCTGCGCGGCGTGGTCCGCGCCCCGCTCGACGGCGCCATGACCATCAGCCTCGGCAAGCAGGCGCTGCGGCTGCCCGAGCCGCTGTCGGTCGACCACAAGCTGCTGCGCGTGCAGCAGGGCCGGGAGGTGATCGTCGGCCTGCGCTCGGAGGCCGTCCGCATCGCCGAAGCCTCCACCGCGCGGCCCGGCGAGACGCTGATCACCGGGCTGGTCGAGCACGTGGAGTTCCAGGGCCACGAGGCACTGGTCCACTTCAACACCGGCTCGCGCCCCGCCGTCGTCCCCGAGCTGGAGGCGCCCCGGCCGGCGTCGCGGCCGTCCCGCCGACGGCGCCGCGACGGTTCGGTGCTGGACCGGCTGCGCGAGCGCGCGGGCAGCCTGCGGGCCGGCCCCGTGGTGGTCCTGGACGAGCCCCCCGAGCCGGACCCGGCCCCGGCCGCCGCCGACGTCCGGCTCCCCGGCGACCTGGTGGTGCGCACCACACCCGACCTGGACCTGCGCCACGGCATGCAGGTGCCGCTGCTGGTCGACGTCGCCCACCTGTTCGTCTTCGACCAGCACGGCGAGCGCATCTGCCCCACCCCCGCGAGGCTCCCCGATCTGGAAGAGTGATGCGGACGCGTGCCCGTCCGCGCCCCGGTCACCCCTGGTGCCAGAAAACTAACACCGCTAGTTTGGGGTCGGACGACGAGGACCGCCCGGAGGGAACGCGATGAAGGCACACGACGGCATCTACCTCGACGGCGCCTGGCGCCCGGCGCTGAGCGGGGAGGTGATCGACGTCGTCGACCCCGTGGACGAGCAGGTGATCGCCCGGGTCCCGGCGGCCGGCGCCGAGGACGTCGACGCGGCCGTACGGGCCGCCCGCGCCGCCCTGCCCGGCTGGGCGGCCACCGCCCCCGCCGAACGGGCCGCCCGGCTGTCCGCGCTGCGGGACGCGCTGGCGGCCCGCAAGGGCGAGATCGCCGAGACGGTCACCGCCGAACTCGGCGCGCCCCTGGCCTTCTCCCAGGCGGTCCACGCGGCCGTCCCGATCGCCGTCGCGGGCTCCTACGCCGACCTGGCCGCCCGCCACGCCTTCGAGGAGAAGGTCGGCAACTCGACCGTCTTCCACGAGCCGGTGGGCGTGGTCGCCGCCATCACGCCCTGGAACTACCCGCTCCACCAGGTCGTCGCGAAGGTCGCCCCCGCCCTCGCGGCCGGCTGCACGGTCGTCCTCAAGCCCGCCGAGGACACCCCGCTGGTCGCCCAGCTCTTCGCCGAGTGCGTCCACGACGCCGGGGTGCCGGCCGGCGTGTTCAACCTGGTCACCGGCCTCGGCCCGGTCGCCGGACAGGCCCTCGCCGAGCACCCCGGGGTGGACCTGGTCAGCTTCACCGGCTCCACGGCCGTCGGCCGGACCATCGCCGCGACCGCGGGCGCCGCGATCAAGAAGGTCGCGCTGGAACTCGGCGGCAAGTCCGCCAACGTCATCCTGCCGAGCGCCGACCTCGCCAAGGCGGTCAACGTCGGCGTCGCCAACGTGATGTCCAACTCCGGCCAGACGTGCAGCGCCTGGACCCGTATGCTGGTCCACCGCGACCAGTACGACGAGGCGGTCGAGCTGGCGCGCACGGCCGCCGCCAAGTACGGCGACCGCATCGGCCCGCTGGTCAACGCCAAGCAGCAGGCCCGGGTGCGCGGTTACATCGAGAAGGGTGTCGCCGAGGGCGCCCGGCTCGTCGCGGGCGGCGCCGAACCCCCGCGCGAGCGCGGCTACTTCGTCAGCCCCACCGTCTTCGCCGACGTCACCCCGGAGATGACGATCGCCCAGGAGGAGATCTTCGGCCCCGTCCTGTCCGTCCTGCGCTACGAGGACGAGGAGGACGCCCTGCGCATCGCCAACGGCACGGTCTACGGCCTCGCCGGCGCGGTCTGGGCCGGTGACGATGCCGAGGCCGTGGCCTTCGCCCGCCGCATGGACACCGGGCAGGTCGACGTCAACGGCGGCCGCTTCAACCCCCTCGCGCCCTTCGGCGGGTACAAGCAGTCGGGCGTCGGCCGGGAACTCGGGGCCCACGGGCTCGCCGAGTACCTGCAGACCAAGTCCCTCCAGTTTTAAGGGAGTCCACCAGACATGGCCGTACGTGCCGCCGTCCTGCCCGCCATCGGCGCCCCGCTGGACGTCACCCGGATCGAGCTGCCCGCACCGGGCCCCGGCCGGGTCCGGGTCCGCCTGGCCGCCGCCGGGGTCTGCCACTCCGACCTCTCACTGGCCAACGGCACCCTGAAGGTGCCCGTCCCGGCCGTCCTCGGGCACGAGGGCGCGGGCACCGTCGTCGCCGTCGGCGAGGGCGTCACCGGCTTCGCCCCGGGCGACGGGGTCGTCCTCAACTGGGCGCCCTCCTGTGGCCGCTGCCACGCCTGCGGCCTCGGCGAGGTCTGGCTGTGCGCCAACGCGCTCAGCGGCGCCGCCGACGTGTACGCCCGGACCGTGGACGGCACCGACCTCCACCCCGGCCTCAACGTGGCCGCGTTCGCCGAGGAGACCGTCGTCCCCGTCTCCTGCCTCCTGCCCCTGCCCGAGGGCATCCCCCTCACCGACGCGGCCCTCCTCGGCTGCGCCGTCCTCACCGGCTACGGCGCCGTCCACCACTCGGCGCGGGTCCGCGAGGGCGAGACGGTGGCCGTCTTCGGTGTCGGCGGGGTCGGCCTCGCGGCCCTCCAGGCCGCCCGGATCGCGGGCGCCTCCAAGATCGTCGCCGTCGACGTCTCCCCGGAGAAGGAGGAACTGGCCCGGGCGGCCGGCGCCACGGACTACCTCGTGGCCTCCTCCGACACCGCCCGCGAGATCCGCGCCCTCACCGGCAAGCAGGGCGTCGACGTCGCCGTGGAGTGCGTGGGCCGCGCCGTCACCATCCGCACCGCCTGGGAGTCCACCCGGCGCGGCGGCCGCACCACGGTCGTCGGGATCGGCGGCACCGACCAGCAGGTCACCTTCAACGCCCTGGAACTCTTCCACTGGGGCCGCACCCTCTCCGGCTGCGTCTACGGCAACTCCGACCCGGCCGCCGACCTCCCGGTCCTGGCCACCCACATCCGCGAGGGCCGCCTGGACCTGGCCTCACTGGTCACCGAGCGCATCACCCTGGACGACATCCCCACGGCGTTCGACCACATGCTCGCGGGCAAGGGCGGCAGGGCCCTGGTCGTCTTCTGACGTCGCTCACGTGACCTTCTCGGGCCGCGGCTCCGGCGCCGCGGCCCGCTCCCGCGTCCGACGCCGCGACCGGGACACCGCCACACCCGCCAGGCACAGCGCCCCGCCCGCCAGCGTGAGCACCCCGGGCACCTCGCCCAGCGCCAGCCACGACATCAGCACGACGAGGGCCGGCACGGCATAGGTGGTCGCACCCATCCGGGCGGCCGTGGTGCGCGCCAGGGCGTAGGCCCACGTGGTGAAGGCGAGGGCGGTGGGGAAGACGCCCAGGTAGACCATGTTGAGGGTGGCGGACACCGGCGCCTTCGCCGCTTCGTGCACCAGTTGCCCGGCGAACGGCAGACAGGCCACGGCCCCGACCAGGCACCCGAACGTCGTCACCTGCAGGGCGCTCGCCGTCGCCAGGGCGGGCTTCTGCGCCACCACACCGGACGCGTAGGCGACGGCGGCCAGCAGGCACAGCACCACGCCGAACACGGAGGACCCGCCCCCGCTCGACATCGACAGCCCGACGGTCACCGCCCCGGCGAACGACACGGCCATCCCCGCCAGCAGCCGCGGCGGCATCGGGTCGCCGAGCAGCCGGGCCCCGAGCAGGGCGATCAGCAGCGGTCCGACGTTCACCACCAGCGCGGCCGTCCCCGCGTCGACCTGCTGCTCGCCCCAGTTGAGGGCGACCATGTAGAAACCGAACCACAGCACCCCGGACAGCAGGACGCCCCGCCACGCGGACCTCGGCGGCAGCCCTTCCCGCCGCACGGCCCACAGCACGCCCAGCACCGCGGCCCCCGACACCAGCCTGCCGAGCGCCAGCGCACCGGGGGAGTAGGCACCGCCCGCACTCCGGATCGACACGAAGGCGGAGGCCCAGGCCACGACGGTGACACAGGCGGCCCCCGCCGCGAGGACCCGGGCCCGATCGGACTGGCTGCGCATCATGCTCCCGAAGGGTAGACATCGGAACGCCTCGATCCCGGCGGACATCGGACAAGAAGGACGGAGCAGGGGCGCGGAGTCCTGCGCGACAGGGCTGAAGTCGACCCACCCCAGGGGCGCGGGGTCGTGTGCGACAGGGCTGAGGCCGACCCACCCCAGGGGCGCGGGGAACTGCGCGACCAGCCCCCACGCACCCGCACCCGACGACCCGCCACCACACCTCGCACCCCCACCCCTCCTCACCGCAACCCCTCGACCGACAACCCCAACAACGCCCCCAGCCCCCGCTCCCCGGCCGCCGTCACCACGACCGCCCGCTCCGACCCCACCCGCACGCACCACCCCACCTCCAGCACGTGCCGGCACAGCGCCGCCCCCGCCACCCCCGCCAGGTGCGGCCGCCGCTCCGTCCAGTCGAGGCACCCGCGGGCCAGCGGCCGCCGCCCGGTCCGGTCCAGCGCGATGCCCGCCCGCCCGAACCACTCCACCCCCGCGTCCGTCAGCGCGAACCCCGTGTCCTGCCGCAACAGCCCCCGCTCGGTGAGCGCGTCGGTCACCGCGATGCCGAGCCGCCCGGCGAGGTGGTCGTAGCAGGTGCGGCCCCGCGCCATCGCCGACCCGGCGCTCGCCGCGCGCAGCGTCCGCGGCCGGACCGCCGCCCCGGGCGCGACCTGCGCGGCCAGGTCCTCCACGAGCTGGGCGACACGTGCGTCGGCGAGCCGCACGTAGCGGTGCCGCCCCTGCCGCTCCTCGGCGAGCAGCCCGCCGGCGACGAGCCGGCTCAGGTGCTCGCTGAGCGTGGAGGCGGCGACGCCCGCGTGCCGGGCCAGCTCACCCGCCGTCCAGGCCCGCCCGTCCAGCAGCGCGAGCAGGCACGCGGCCCGCGTCCCGTCGGCGATCAGCCCGGCGAGCGCGGCGAGTCCCGGCGCCCTGGGGTCCCTGGTGGTCATGGGCCCAGCATCGCGCACGGACACTTCGGCGCCCACCGAAGCGTGCGCACCGGCACGCGGCCGACCCCACGAGCCCCGCGGGACGCGGCCGGCCTCACCGCCCCCGCGCGACCTGCTCGTACTGCGCCGCGAGCCCGTCCAGCAGCGCGGTCAGCCCCGTCTCGAAGGCCCGCTCGTCGATCTTCTCCTGCTGCTCGGCGAGGAGGTGGGCCTGCCCGAGGTGCGGGTAGTCGGCGGGGTCGTAGGCGCTCGGGTCCTCCACGAAGCCCCCGGCGAACGAGCCGAGCGCGGAGCCCATGATGAAGTACCGCATCAGCGCCCCGATGGAGGTCGCCTGCGCGGCCGGCCAGCCCGCGTCGACCATCGCCCCGTACACGGCGTCGGCGAGCCGCAGCGCGGCCGGGCGCCGCCCGGGGCCGCGCGCGAGCACCGGGACGATGTTGGGGTGGTCGCGCAGCGCGCTGCGGTAGGAGACGGCCCAGTCGTGCAGCGCGGTCCGCCAGTCCCGGCCGTCCTCGAACATCGACAGGTCGACCTGCGCGCTGACCGAGTCCGCGACCGCCTCCAGGATCTCGTCCTTGGTGCGGAAGTGGTTGTACAGCGAGGGCCCGCTCACCCCGAGCTCGGCGGCGAGCCGCCGGGTGGAGACGGCCGCCAGCCCCTCCGCGTCCACGAGTTCCCGGGCCGTCTCGACGATCCGGTCGGTGCTCAGCAAGGGCTTGCGCGGTCGGGCCATGGCGCACATAGTAGGGCTGCACACCGGAAACTAGCAGTGCTAATTTAAAGGTACGGTTTTCAAGGTCCGGCGTCCGGTCCGACATCTGTGGGGTGATCTCGTGGTGAACCTGGAGCTCAGCGAGGAGCAGACCGCCGTGCGGCAGCTCGCCCGGGACTTCGTGGAACGCGAGGTCGCCCCGCACGCCCTCGCCTGGGACCGGGCGGAGGACGTCGACCGGTCGATCGTGAAGAAGCTCGGCGAGGTCGGCTTCCTCGGCCTGACGATCGACGAGGAGTACGGCGGCTCGGGCGGCGACCACCTCGCGTACTGCCTGGTCACCGAGGAGCTGGGGCGCGGCGACTCGTCGGTGCGCGGCATCGTCTCCGTCTCGCTCGGCCTGGTCGCCAAGACGATCGCCGCCTGGGGCGGCGAGGAGCAGAAGCGGCACTGGCTGCCCGGCCTGACCTCCGGCGCGTACGTCGGCTGCTTCGGCCTGACCGAGCCCGGCACCGGCTCCGACGCCGGCAACCTCACCACCCGCGCGGTCCGCGACGGCGACGCGTACGTGATCAACGGCAGCAAGATGTTCATCACCAACGGCACCTGGGCCGACGTGGTGCTGCTGTTCGCCCGCTCCACGGACGCGCCCGGCCACAAGGGCGTCTCCGCGTTCCTCGTGCCCACGGACACCCCCGGCCTGACCCGGCGCGCCATCCACGGCAAGCTCGGCCTGCGCGGCCAGGCGACGGCCGAACTGGTGCTGGAGGACGTACGGGTACCCGCCTCGGCCCTGCTCGGCGAGGAGGGCAAGGGCTTCTCCGTGGCCATGTCGGCGCTCGCCAAGGGGCGGATGTCGGTGGCGGCCGGCTGTGTCGGCATCGCGCAGGCGGCCCTGGACGTGGCGGTGCGGCACGCGGGCGAGCGCGAGCAGTTCGGCAGGACGATCGCCCACCACCAGCTGGTGCAGGAGCTGATCAGCGACATCGCCCTCGACGTGGACGCGGCCCGGCTGCTGACCTGGCGGGTCGCCGACCTGATCGACCGGGGCCGGCCCTTCGCCGTGGAGTCGTCCAAGGCCAAGCTGTTCGCCTCGGAGGCGGCGGTGCGCGCCGCGAACAACGCCCTGCAGGTCTTCGGCGGCTACGGCTACATCGACGAGTACCCGGCCGGCAAACTCCTGCGCGACGCCCGCGTGATGACCCTCTACGAGGGCACCAGCCAGATCCAGAAGCTGGTGATCGGCCGCGCCCTGACCGGAGTCTCGGCCTTCTGAGGAGGGGGGCGGCGTTCTGAGGACGGGGGCGGCGTTCTGAGTACGCCCTGAGTACCCGGGCGGATGTGCGGCCCCCGGCCGGGCGGCGATGCTCCTGCCATGAGCGAGACACCGGTCAAGCAGCAGAGCACGGCCGCCTTCCACGGGCAGGCCGTCGCCTCCTTCGCGGTCGCCATGGCGGCCACCGCCGTCGGGATCGTCCGGCTCGACGCCGACGCCTGGGTGCGGGGCTTCCTGGCCATCGCGGTCCTCTACCTCGTCACCTCCGCCTTCACCCTCGCCAAGGTCATCCGGGACCGCCAGGAGGCCGGGCAGATCGTCAGCCGGGTCGACCAGGCCCGCCTGGAGAAGCTCCTCGCCGAGCACGACCCCTTCGAGAAGCTCTGACCCGACCCGTGGCGGGGCCTCGGCCCCTCGACCTCCCCGTGAGCGGCCGCTCTAAGCGGCCGCTCAGCTTCGGCGGTATGGTGGTCCCTCTGTCATCGGAAGGGGCGAGCGAGCGATGAGTACGGCGGAGGAGACGGCCGGCGGCGAGATCGAGCCGTGGGAAGAGGTCACCCCGGACGCGGCCAGGCGGCTGCTCGTCGCCGCCGTGGAGGCCTTCGCCGAGCGCGGCTACCACGCGACGACGACCCGCGACATCGCGGGCCGCGCCGGCATGAGCCCGGCGGCGCTCTACATCCACTACAAGACCAAGGAAGAGCTGCTCCACCGGATCAGCCGCATCGGTCACGACAAGGCCCTGGACATCCTGCGCACGGCCGCCCGGCGCGAGGGCACGGCGACGGAGCGCCTGGCCGACGCCGTCAGCTCCTTCGTGCGCTGGCACGCCGGGCGGCGCACCACCGCCCGGGTCGTGCAGTACGAACTGGACGCCCTCGGCCCCGACGCCCGCGCCGAGATCCTCGAGCTGCGGCGCCAGGTGGACGCCGAGGTGCGCGGGATCGTCGAGGACGGCGTGGCCTCGGGCGAGTTCCGGGTGATCGACGTCAAGGGCACCACGCTCGCCGTGCTGTCGCTGTGCATCGACGTGGCCCGCTGGTTCAACGTCGACGGCCCGCGCACCCCCGAGGAGGTCGGCACGCTGTACGCCGACCTCGTGCTGCGGATGGTGGGCGCGAAGTAGGGCGCGCTGCCGCCGCCGTGCCGTACGGCCGTGGCCTACAGGTAGTACCGGGAGACCGACTCGGCGACGCAGACCGGCTTGTCGCCGCCCTCGCGCTCCACGCTGAAGGCCACGGCCACCTGCACGCCGCCCGGGACGTCCTCGACGCCGGTGATCGTCGCGGTGGCGCGCAGCCGGGAGCCGACGGGGACGGGGGCGGGGAAGCGGACCTTGTTCGTCCCGTAGTTGACGCCCATCTTCACGCCCTCGACGCTGATCAGCTGCGGCCCGAACAGGGGGAGCAGGGACAGCGTGAGGTAGCCGTGCGCGATGGTGGTCCCGAACGGGCCCGCGGCGGCCTTCTCCGGGTCGACGTGGATCCACTGGTGGTCCCCGGTGGCCTCGGCGAACAGGTCGATCCGCTTCTGGTCGACCTCCACCCAGTCGGTGTACCCCAGCTGCTCGCCCACGGCCGCCTTCAGCTCGTCGGGGGAGGTGAAGGTCCTCGGTTCTGCCATGTTCCCGGCCTCTCGCTCGGTCCGCGATGTCTAAGCAACTGCTTAGCATGGTCGGGTGGCGGGGGGATGTCAACGGACGGCGGCGTCGGCGCGGTGGGTAGGCTCCGGTGAGTGCCCCAGATTCCCGAGAAGATCCACGAGCTGACCGTCGGCCAGCTGGCCGCGCGCAGCGGTGCCGCGGTCTCCGCCCTGCACTTCTACGAGGCCAAGGGCCTGATCAGCAGCCGGCGCACGCCCGGGAACCAGCGCCGCTACAGCCGGGACACCCTGCGCCGGGTGGCCTTCATCCGGGCGGCCCAGCGGGTCGGCATCCCGCTGGCCACGATCCGCGAGGCCCTGGCCCGGCTGCCCGAGGAACGCACCCCGACCCGCGAGGACTGGGCCCGCCTCTCGGAGGCGTGGCGCTCGGAGCTGGACGAGCGCATCAAGCAGCTCAACCGCCTCCGCGACCACCTCACCGACTGCATCGGCTGCGGCTGCCTGTCCCTCAGCACGTGCGTCCTGTCCAACCCGGACGACGTCTTCGGCGACCGCCTGGTCGGCTCCCGCCTGATGGCGGAACGGGCACGCCAGGAAGGGGATTAGGGCCACCCTGAGGCGCCGTCGCGCGGACCCACCCAGGGGCGCGGGGAACTCCGCGACCGGCCCCGACGCACCGGCAGCCGCCCGACCACCCCGGCCCCCCTCCCGCTCCGCGCTCCGGCGTTCACTCGTACTCCGTCCCGCCCTTCCGCGTCAGGTACGCCGCGCTGACCGCCTTCGCGATGGCCCGGCCCCCCGTCACCGGGCTGTACCGCTCCACCGCGGGCCGGATCACGACGCCCTCCCGCAGGTGCAGGGCCCGGCCGGACACGGTCTCGCGGCCGGAGGCGTGCGCCAGGACGGTCGCGCTGTCGTACGGCCCCTCGAAGAGCCGGGGGACCAGCGGGAGTTCGCCGGCCAGCACCTGCGCCGGGTCCAGCCAGGTCACCGTGCCGCCGATCTCCGCGGAGACGTCGAACACGGCGTACCCCAGGGTGTCGCGCCGCCCGTCCGCGCCGTACGTCAGGTCCTGCACGCCCGCCCCGTACACCTCGCCGAAGACGCCGACCCGTCGCGCGCCCAGCCGCTCGGCGAGCCGGGCCGCGGCCTCGGCGACGCCGTGGCCCCGTACCGCCCGCCAGTACAGGTTGCGCGGATCCTCCTTCAGGGCCAGGGACTTGGCGCCGAAGCCCTTGGAGGAGACGTACGCCCGGTCCTCGTCGGCGACGTAGGTGAGCAGGCAGGCCGAGCCGTGCAGCTTCTCGGTCAGGACGACCGGCTCGCCGGGGGCGAAGATGTCCGGGTACCGCTGGACGTTCTCGATGTCGACCCACGGCAGCAGCGCGGGTGCGGGCTGCACCTCGCCGTCCATGGTCGGCGGGATCGGCGGCACCCACTTGGTGATGCCCAGCCGTTCGGCGAAGTCGGTGCCCTCGGCCGCGGCCCGGACGAGGTCGACGTCCGCCAGCGCCCCCGGCCGGCACACGATGCCCTGCGAGAGCTCGCCGCGCAGCCGGACCGCCTTCACCCGGTCCGCGCTCCCGCCCGCGAGCCGCCCGGTCAGCCCCAGCTCCTCGATCAGCTCGGCCGGCAGCACCGCCTGCTCGGGGATGTACAGGGCCACGTCACCAGTGCGGTACACGCCCTTCGCCACCACCGCGCGGTACAGCCCGACCTGCGCCAGCTCCAGCGCGTCGGCGTTCGGGTGCTCGTGCACGGTCAGCACTTCGGCGGTGACGCGCAGCGTCGACATGGCCTTCTCCCAGGGGTGTTGATCAGCTCGTCGGAATCGTCCGCCCCACTGTCCCGCCGCCGAAATCCCTGGAACCACCGGAATACGCCCTGCTACCGTCGCGCTCGCGCAGCGGACCGGCCTCCTCACGCCGGCACTGGCCTGCGACGCCGGCCCACGACGCCGGCCTACGACGACCGCTGGGCGCCCCCGCGCCGACGCAGCGCCTCCGTCACCAACTCCGCGTTGGACGACGCCCGTCGGCCGTCCGGCAGGACGAGGGTGTCCTCCAGGCCGATGCGGGTCGGGTGGCCGAGGCGGACGGCCAGGGCGAGGACCGGCCAGGTGGACGCCTCCTCGCCGTGCAGGAGGACCGGGCGGCCGTGGGGGATCGCGGCGAGGTCCGCGAGCAGGGCGTGGGCCGACCGCACGGCCGTCGCCGGGTCGGGGTCCGTCACCTCGGCCAGGACGCGCAGGACCCTCGGCGCCCGGGGTGAGGCGGCGAAGCGGGCCGCGCCGTCCGTGCCGGACCAGATGCCGGCCTCCACGCCGACACCCCGGTCGAGCAGCGCGGCGGCCAGCTCCTCGGCGCCCGGCTCGTGCCAGTTGACCGACGCGTGGTCGGGCAGCACCGTCCAGCGGCGGACCCGGTCGACGCGCGTCGTCGGACCGTCCTCGGCCCACGCGCCCGTGGTCACGCCGACGGGCACGTCCACGCGCTCCCGGATCGCCTCCAGCGTCGCCGCGACCGCGTCCGGCGCGAGCGTGTCCCGGCCGCACGGCGTCTTCGGGTGGACGTGGAGGTCCGTCGCCCCGGCCGCGACCGCCTCGGCGGCGGACCGGGCCAGTGCGGCGGGTGACAGCGGCACCGCCGGGGAATCGGCGGCCGTGCGTGCTCCGTTCAGACAGACCTGCACCATGCCCCGATGGTGACACGTCCCCGGGAACAGGGGTGCGGCATCCCCGGCGCACCCCCGCCGTGCGGTCAGGCCGACATCAGCAGCCGTCCGCGCCGGGCGGCGCCCAGCGCCCCGGGCGTGAGCACCGGCCGCGGGACGAGGATCCCGCAGTCCGCGCAGACCGGGCCGGCGGACGGCTCGTGGTCGAGGTCGTCCCTCCAGTCCAGCCGCTCACCGTCGCACACCGGGCAGCACGAGCCCGGTGCCCGCTCCAGCGCGGCGATCAGCCGGCGCAGCACCTCGGCCAGCGGTCCACGGGGGTGGACCCGCGGGTCGTCGCACCACGCCACACCGAAGCCGCCCCAGGTCAGCCGGTGCCAGTCGTCGACACTGCCGGGCCTGCGCAGCCCGTCGTGCTTCTCCTTCCTCCGCCGCTCGGCGAACTCCACCTCGTACGCGAGCCACACCGCGCGGGCCTCCTCCAGCTCCTCCAACGCGGCCACGAGCCGCGCCGGGTCGGGGGATCGGTCCTCGGGCCCGAACCCGGCCCGCGAGCACAGGTGGTCCCACGTCGCCCGGTGCCCGTAGGGCGCGAACCGCTCGAGGCACTTGCGCAGCGAGTACCGCCGCAGTGCCAGGTCGCACCGCGGGTCGCGCACCTGTCTCGCCAGACTCCGGAAACCGGCCATCGCCTTGCACCTCCGTCACATCTGCACCTGTACTTCGGTCACTTCGGCACCGCCGCGCCGACTGCGCGCGACGTCGTCGAAGAGACGTACCGACAGGCGATTCGGCTCCACTCGATCTCCGTGCCGTCGTGGGGTCCGTCGTAAAGCCGTCGTCGGGACCTGGAAAAGTGACGCATGCTCATCTTCACTCCGTGCGCTACCGGCGGTAACCTTCCGGCCACCCCAGTCGCTAGGAGCTGCCCATGCCACGGCGAACCTCCCGCGCAACCCTCGACAGACTGAGAACTCCCGGCAGATTCCCCGGGTTCCTGAAGAGCGCCTCGGTATGCGTCCTGATTGCGGGGCTGTTGTCCCCGCTCACCCAGACGGCCGCCTCGGCCGCCGGAACGGCCACCCCGAACGACCTGTGCGGCGGCCAGTGTTCCGACATCCTGCCGCCCGGCGAGAACGGCAACGCCACCCTCGCCCAGATCCTGCTCAACCAGGCCTTCGGCACCCAGCCCGGGCACGCCGAGGACCAGCTCGGCCCCTACGCCAACCTGGCCAAGGGCTACCCCTCCCTGACCAACGCGACGATCAACACCTTCTTCAACGACGCCTCGTTCGGCGTCTCCTCCGACCAGGTCGCCTCCACCGAGAAGCCCGCCGGGCGCGGCGACGTGACGATCGTCCGCGACAAGAAGACCGGTGTGCCGCACATCACGGGCACCACGCGCTACGGCACCGAGTTCGGCGCCGGGTACGCCGCGGCCCAGGACCGGCTCTGGCTGATGGACGTCTTCCGGCACGTGGGCCGCGGCCAGCTGACCGGCTTCGCGGGCGGCGCGCCCTCCAACCAGGGCCTGGAACAGCAGTTCTGGCGCAATGCCCCGTACACCGAGGCCGACCTCCAGGCGCAGATCGACAACGCCGTGGCGAACAACGGCGCCCGCGGCCAGCAGGCGCTCGCCGACGTCAAGGCCTACCTCGACGGCATCAACGCCTACATCGACGCCTCCGACAGCGGCCGCTACTTCCCCGGCGAGTACGTGCTGACCGGCCACAAGGACTCGATCACCAACGCGGGCACGATCGACCACTTCAAGGTGACCGACCTGGTGGCACTGGCCTCGGTCGTCGGCGCGCTGTTCGGCTCCGGCGGCGGGGGAGAGGTCGACAACGCCCTGTCCCTGCTGGCCGCCCAGGAGAAGTACGGCGTCGCCGAGGGCACCAGGGTCTGGGAGTCGTTCCGCGAACGCAACGACCCCGAGGCCGTCCTGACCGTCCACGACGGCCGCAGCTTCCCCTACGCCACCCGGCCGGACGCCCCCCAGGGCGAGGCCCTGCCCGACGCCGGCTCGGTCACCGGGGAACCGCTGGTGTACGACCGCACCGGCAGCGCGGCGACGGCCACCGCGAGCACCGCCTCCCGCACGGCCGCGGCGACCGCCCTCGGCTCCGCCCGGCGCGGCATGTCCAACGCCCTCGTGGTCAGCGGGAAGTACACGGCGAGCGGCCACCCGGTCGCCGTCTTCGGCCCGCAGACCGGCTACTTCGCCCCGCAGCTGCTCATGCTCCAGGAGATCCAGGGCCCCGGCCTGAGCGCCCGCGGCGCCTCCTTCGCGGGCCTGAGCATGTACGTCGAACTCGGACGCGGCCAGGACTACGCGTGGAGCGCCACGACCTCCGGCCAGGACATCATCGACACCTACGCGGTCGAGCTGTGCCAGGACGACTACCACTACCTGTACCGCGGCACCTGCACGGCGATGGACAAGGTCGAGCAGAAGAACGCCTGGAAGCCCACCACGGCCGACGGCACCGCGGCCGGCTCGTACACGATGCGGGTCTGGCGCACCCGGTACGGGCCCGTCGCGTACCGGGCCACCGTCGGCGGCAAGAAGGTCGCCTACACCACCCTGCGCTCCTCCTACCTGCACGAGGCCGACTCCATCATCGGCTTCCAGATGCTCAACGACCCGGACTACGTCAAGGGCCCGGACACCTTCCAGGGCGCGGTGCAGCACATCAACTACACCTTCAACTGGTTCTACGCCGATGCCACCCACACCGCGTACTACAACAGCGGCGACAACCCGGTACGGGCGAGCGGGGTCGACGCCGAGTTCCCGGTCTGGGCGCAGCCGGCCTACGAGTGGCGCGGCTGGGACCCGGCCGCCAACACAGCCACCTACACCCCGGCTTCGGCGCACCCGCACTCCACCGACCAGGGCTACTACATCTCCTGGAACAACAAGCAGGCCAAGGACTACACGACCGCGCCCTGGGGCGACGGGTCCGTGCACCGCGGCAACCTGCTGGAGGACCGGGTGAGGAAGCTGGTCGCCGCCGGCGGCGTCACCCGCGCCGCGCTGGTCAAGGCCATGGGCGAGGCGGCCCTCGCCGACCTGCGCGCCGAGGACGTCCTGCCGGACCTGCTCGAGGTGATCACCAGCTCCCCGGTCACCGACACCACCGCCGCGGCGGCCGTGGGCAAACTGCGGACCTGGCTCACGGCGGGCGGCCTGCGCACGGAGACGTCGGCCGGCTCCAAGGCGTACGCGAACGCCGACGCGATCCGCCTGCTGGACGCCTGGTGGCCGCTGCTGGTGAAGGCCGAGTTCCAGCCGGGCCTGGGCAGCGACCTGTACACGGCGTTCACGCACAACCTGCCCGTCGACGAGGCCCCTTCGGCCGGCCACGGCCCGACCGGCTCGCACGCCGGCAGCTCCTTCCAGTACGGCTGGTGGAGCTATGTCGACAAGGACGTCCGCGCGGTGCTCGGCAAGTCCGTGCAGGGACCGCTGGCGCGGACCTACTGCGGCGGCGGCAGCCTGTCCGCCTGCCGGGACGTGCTCATCAGCTCCCTGAAGGAGGCGGCGGGCACGACCGCGGCGCAGGTCTACCCCGGCGACGACCAGTGTGCGGCGGGCGACCAGTGGTGCGCCGACTCGATCGTCCAGCGCACCCTGGGCGGCATCAAGCACTACCGGATCAGCTGGCAGAACCGCCCCACCTACCAGCAGGTCGTGGAGTTCACCTCGCACCGCTGACCGGCCACCTCGGCCGGCACCGCGCCATGGCGGCGGGCCCGTCCCCAGGGACACGGGCCCGCCGTCCCCGCTCACCGGTACAGCAGGTACTCCTTCCGCACCCGGCGGAACGCCTCCAGCTCCGCCTGCCAGCCCGCCACCACCTCGTCCGGGGAGGCGCCAGCGTCGATCGCCGTGCGCACCCACGTCGAGCCGGTCAGCTTGTCGATCCAGTGGTCCGCGCGCCAGGCGAAGCCGCTCCACACCCGCCTGGCCGTGACCAGCAGCGCCACACCGGTGCGGACCGGGTCGAAGGCGTCCCGGTCGTGGACGTGGACCTGCACCCCGCCCACGGTCCTGCCCTGGAACTTGGAGAAGGCCGGCGCGAAGTACGCCTCCCGGAAGCGCACCCCGGGCAGCCCGAGGGCGTTGGCGGCGGCGGCCCAGCGCCCGTCGAGGCCCTCGGCGCCGAGCAGTTCGAACGGCCGGGTCGTGCCGCGCCCCTCCGACAGGTTGGTCCCCTCGAAGAGGCAGGTGCCGGAGTAGACGAGCGCGGTGTCGGTCGTGGGCATGTTGGGGCTCGGCGGCACCCACGGCAGCCCGGCCTCGTCGTACCACTGGGACCGCCGCCAGCCGGTCGTCGTGACCACGTCCAGCTCCACCGGCGCGGTCAGGAACTCGCCGTTGAACAGGCGGGCCAGCTCTGCGACCGTCATGCCGTGCGACTGGGCGATCGGCTGCCGGCCGACGAACGTCGCGAACTCCCGGTGCAGCACGGGGCCGGTGGCCGCCCGGCCGGTCACCGGGTTCGGCCGGTCCAGCACCACGCACCGCAGGCCCGCCAGCGCCGCGGCCTCCATGCAGTCGTACAGCGTCCAGATGTAGGTGTAGAAGCGGGCGCCGACGTCCTGGATGTCGAAGACGACCGTGTCGACGCCGGACGTGGTGAAGACGTCGGCGAGCGGCCGGCCGCTCTTGAGGTAGGTGTCGTAGACCGGGAGCCCGGTCGCCGGGTCGTCGTAGCGGCCCTCCGAGCCGCCCGCCTGGGCGGTGCCCCGGAAGCCGTGCTCCGGTCCGAAGACCGCGGTCAGGCCGACGCGGGGGTCGCGGTGCATCACGTCGACGATGTGCTCGGCGGCCCGGGTGACGCCGGTGGGGTTGGTGACGACGCCCACCTTCTGGCCGGCCAGCAGGGCGTAGCCGTCGGCCGCGAGCCGTTCGAAGCCGGTGCGCGGACGCTCGCGGTGCCGCGGTGCCGCCGGGGCCGCCGCCAGGGAGGTGGAGGCGAGCAGGCTTCTTCGGGACAGGTGCATGGATCCTCCGGTGGGTCGTCGCATGCGGGCTGTTCCCCCGCCCCTAGGTTCGGTCAGTTCCCCTTCCCTCACACATACCGACCGGTTAGTCTGTCCCGGCACAGCCGCCCCCGCGCGCAAGTCGTGTCGAAGGAGACCGATGGTGGAAGCCCTGCACAACGCCGGAGTCGTCGTCACCGGAGCCGGAGGGGGGATCGGGGCCGCGCTGGCCCGCCGGTTCGCCGCCGAGGGGGCCCGGGTCGTGGTCAACGACCTGGACGCGGACAAGGCCGGGGCCGTCGCCGAGGAGATCGGCGGCACGGCCGTGCCCGGGGACGCCTCCGCGGTCGTCGACGCCGCCCGCGACGCCCTGGGCGGCACGGTCGACGTGTACTGCGCCAACGCCGGGCTCGGCTCCGCCGGGACCGAGGCCGCCGGCGAGGACGTGTGGGCCCGGGCCTGGGACGTCAACGTGATGGCGCACGTCCGCGCCGCCCACGCCCTGCTGCCCGGCTGGCTGGAGCGCGGGAACGGGCGGTTCGTGTCGACCGTGTCCGCCGCGGGCCTGCTCACCATGATCGGGGCCGCGCCGTACAGCGTCACCAAGCACGGCGCCTACGCCTTCGCCGAGTGGCTGTCGCTGACCTACCGCCACCGCGGCGTCAAGGTGCACGCCATCTGCCCGCAGGGCGTGCGCACCGACATGCTCTCCGCCACCGGCACCGCCGGCGACCTGGTGCTCAAGCCCACCGCCATCGAGCCGCAGGACGTCGCGGACGCGCTGCTCAAGGGGATGGAGGAGGACCGGTTCCTGATCCTGCCGCACCCCGAGGTCGCCGCCTACTACCAGGCCCGCGCCGCCGAACCGGACCGCTGGCTGACCGGCATGAACCACCTCCAGCAGAAGTGGGAGGCCACCCGGTGACCGCCTCCCGCTACGCCGCCAGGCCCTGGCTCGCCCTCCTGGACGACGCCCAGCGGGCCCCGATCGACCCGGCCGACTCCCTGGTGCACGCCCTGCGCCGGGCCGCCGCCGAGGTACCCGAACGGCCCTTCCTCGCCTACTTCGACGGACGGCTGACCTACCGCGAGGTGGACGAGCTCAGCGACTCCGTCGCCGGGCACCTGGCCGCCCGCGGGCTGGAGCGCGGCGACCGGGTGGCCGTCCTGCTGCAGAACTCGCCGCACTTCGTGCTCGCCCTGCTGGGCGCCTGGAAGGCGGGCGCGACCGTCGTGCCCGTCAACCCGATGTACAAGTCGGCCGAGGTCGGCCACGTCCTGCGGGACGGCGAGGTGGCCGCGCTGGTCTGCGCCGACCGCGCCTGGGAGTCGTACCTGCGCGCCACCGCCGCCGACTCGCCCGTACGGATCGTGCTCACCGCCTGCGAACGGGACTTCCAGACCCGCGACGACGCGCGCGTGCTGACCTTCGCACGGCTGCCGCAGGCCGGGGACGCCGACGACCTCGCCGCCGTCGCCCGCGCCGGGCACCCCGCGCCCGAGGGACGCGAGCCGGCCCCCGACGACATCGCGCTGATCAGCTACACCTCCGGCACCAGCGGCACGCCCAAGGGCGCCACCAACACCCACCGCAACATCATGGTCAACGCCGAGCGGCAGCGCACCGGCCTGCACCTGCCCGAGGCGCCCGTCTACTACGCGCTCGCGCCGCTGTTCCACATCACCGGCATGGTCTGCCAGCTCGGCGCCTGTCTGAACAGCGCGGGCACCCTCGTGCTGACGTACCGCTTCGAGGCCGGCGTCGTCCTGGACGCCTTCGCCGAGCACCGCCCGCACTACACCGTCGGCCCCTCCACCGCCTTCATGGCGCTGGCCGCCCACCCCGCCGTCACCCGCGAGCACTTCGCGTCCTTCGTGAACATCTCCTCCGGCGGCGCGCCCCTGCCGCCGGCCCTGGTGGAGAAGTTCCGCGCGGGCTTCGGGCCGTACATCCGCAACGGCTACGGGCTCACCGAGTGCACGGCGCCCTGCGCGTCCGTCCCGCCCCACCGGGAGGCACCCGTCGACCCCGTCTCCGGGACGCTCGCGGTGGGCGTGCCGGGACCGGACACGGTCGTGCGGATCGTGGACGACACGGGCGCGGAGGTGCCCTTCGGCGAGCAGGGCGAGATCGTCGTCCGCGGCCCCCAGGTCGTCCCCGGCTACTGGCGGCGGCCCGACGCCACCGCCGAGACCTTCCCCGACGGCGAACTGCGCACCGGGGACATCGGCTTCATGGACGAGCAGGGGTGGCTGTACGTCGTCGACCGCAAGAAGGACATGATCAACGCCTCGGGCTTCAAGGTGTGGCCCCGTGAGGTGGAGGACGTGCTCTACACCCATCCGGCGGTACGGGAGGCGGCCGTCGTCGGGGTGCCCGACGGCTACCGCGGCGAGACCGTCAAGGCGTACATCAGCCTGCGCCCGGGCGTCGAGACCGACCCGGATGAACTCGCGGTGTACTGCAAGGAGAGACTGGCCGCCTACAAGTACCCGCGGCAGGTCGAGATCCTCCCCGACCTGCCGAAGACGGCGAGTGGGAAGATCCTCCGGCGGGAACTGCGTTCCCGCACGCACGACGGCCGGTAAGGCGAACGGAAAGGCAGGTGGCGGCAGTGCCAAGGACGACGGACGGTGACGGGACCCCCGTGCCGCAGCGGCTGCTGGCCGCCGCCACCCGGCTCTTCGCCGAGCAGGGCTACGACCGCACCTCGGTGCAGGAGATCGTCGAGGCCGCCGGCGTCACCAAGGGGGCGCTCTACCACTACTTCGGCTCCAAGGACGACCTCCTGCACGAGGTGTACGCCCGGGTGCTGCGCGTCCAGCAGGAACGCCTGGACGCGTTCGCCGGCGCCGACGCACCCGTCGAGAAGCGGCTGCGCGACGCGGCGGCGGACGTGGTGGTGACCACCATCGACAACCTCGACGACGCCTCGATCTTCTTCCGGTCGATGCACCACCTCAGCCCCGAGAAGAACAAGCAGGTGCGCGCCGAGCGCCGCCGCTACCACGAACGCTTCCGCGCGCTGATCGAGGAGGGCCAGCGCGAGGGTGTCTTCTCCACGGCCACCCCGGCCGACCTGGTGGTCGACTACCACTTCGGCTCGGTCCACCACCTGTCCACCTGGTACCGCCCCGACGGCGAGCTCAGCCCGCAGGACCTCGCCGACCACCTGGCCGACCTGCTGCTGCGCGCACTGCGCCCGTGACCGCACGGAGCCGCTCCTGACGGAGCCTGACGGAAGTTGACGGAGCCGGCGGCCGGCCGGGGCGCCCGTGGCCCCGGCCGGCCGGTCCGTCACAGGTACTTCTTCAGCTCCCGGCGCGCCAGCGACCGCTGGTGCACTTCGTCGGGCCCGTCGGCGATCATCAGCGTGCGGGCCCCCGCGTACAGCTCGGCCAGCGGGACGTCCTGGCTCACCCCGCCCGCGCCGTACAGCTGGATCGCCCGGTCGATGATGTCCACCACCGCGCGCGGCGTGGCGATCTTGATGGCCTGGATCTCGGTGTGGGCCCCGCGGTTGCCGACGGTGTCCATCATCCAGGCGGTCTTCAGCACCAGCAGCCGCAGCTGCTCCACGGTCACCCGGGCGTCCGCGATCCAGTTGTGCACCACGCCCTGCTGGGCCAGCGCCTTGCCGAACGCCGTCCGGGACACCGCCCGCCGGCACATCAGCTCGATCGCCCGCTCGGCCATGCCGATCAGCCGCATGCAGTGGTGGATGCGGCCGGGACCCAGCCGGGCCTGGGCGATGGCGAAGCCGCCGCCCTCCTCGCCGATGAGGTTCGTGACCGGCACGCGCGCGTGGTCGAAGACCACCTCGGCGTGACCGCCGTGGTAGTGGTCCTCGTAGCCGAACACCTTCATGGCGCGCCGCACGGTGACGCCCGGGGTGTCGCGGGGGACCAGCACCATGGACTGCTGGCGGCGCACGTCCGCGCCGTCCGGGTCGGTCTTGCCCATCACGATGAAGATCCTGCAGTCCGGGTTCATCGCCCCGGAGATGTACCACTTGCGGCCGGTGATGACGTACTCGTCGCCGTCGCGCTCGATGTGGGTGGTGATGTTGGTGGCGTCCGAGGAGGCCACCTCCGGCTCGGTCATCGCGAACGCCGAGCGGATCTCACCGGCCAGCAGCGGCTCCAGCCACTGCTTCTTCTGCTGCTCGTCGGCGAACTGGGCCAGCACCTCCATGTTCCCGGTGTCCGGCGCCGCGCAGTTCAGCGCGGTCGGCGCGAGCTGCGGGGAGCGGCCGGTGATCTCGGCGAGCGGCGCGTACTGCAGGTTGGTGAGCCCGGCGCCGTACTCCTCGTCCGGCAGGAAGAGGTTCCACAGGCCCTGGCGGCGCGCCTCGGCCTTCAGCTCCTCGACCACCGCCGGGGTGTCCCACGGCGAGGACAGCAGGGCGCGCTGCTCCTCGGCCACGGCCTCGGCGGGGTAGACGTGCTCGTCCATGAAGGCGAGCAGCTTGGCGCGCAGTTCCTCGGTGCGCGTGTCGAACGCGAAGTCCATGGCTCGTCAGCCTTCCTGAAGAGTGGTCAGTCCGTGGTCGATGAAGACGGGGACGAGGTCGCCGATCCGGTCGAAGCCGCGCCCGACCGTCTGCCCCAGCGTGTACCGGTAGTGGATGCCCTCCAGGATCACGGCGAGCTTGAACCAGGCGAACGCCGTGTACCAGGAGACGGCCGAGACGTCGCGTCCCGAGCCCGCGGCGTACCGCTCGACGAGCTCCCGCGGGGAGGGGTGCCCCGGCGCCGTGGCCGTGGTGGACACGGGCGAGTCGGGCAGGGCCAGCGGCATGCTGTACATCACCAGCAGGCCGAGGTCGGTGAGCGGGTCGCCGAGGGTGGACATCTCCCAGTCGAGGATGGCCCTGATCCGGTCGTCCTCCCCGATGAGGACGTTGTCCAGCCGGTAGTCGCCGTGCACGACGGCCGGGGCGGGGGAGTCGGGCAGCTCCCGGCCGAGCGCGGCGTGCAGCTCGTCGATGCCGGCCAGGTCGCGGCTGCGGGAGGCGTCGAGCTGCTTGCCCCAGCGGCGCAGCTGGCGGTCCAGGAACCCCTCGGGCCGGCCGAAGTCCGCCAGGCCGACCGCGGCCGGGTCCACCGCGTGCAGCTCGACCAGGGTGTCCACCAGGGACAGCACCGCGTCGCGGGTGCGCCCGGGGCCGAGCGGGGCGAGCTGGTCGGCGGTGCGGTACGGGGTGCCCTCGACGAACTCCATGACGTAGAAGGGGGCGCCGAGCACCTCCTCGTCCTCGCACAGCAGCACCGGCTCCGGCACCGGCACGCTCGTGGGGTGCAGGGCGCTGATCACCCGGTGCTCGCGCCGCATGTCGTGCGCGGTGGCGAGGACGTGGCCGAGCGGGGGCCGCCGCACGACCCAGCGCGCGGTGCCGTCGGTGACGGCGTACGTCAGGTTGGAGCGTCCGCCCTCGATCAGCCGGCCGGTGAGAGGACCCCCCACCAGACCGGGCCGCTCGCGGTCGAGCAGGGCGCGCAGCCGGTCCAGGTCGAGGCCGGGCGGGTGGTCGGGGCTCATGCGGGCTCCTACGGGCTGGGTCAACGGAACTCGACTCATGATGCCGACCGGTCGGTATGTCGTCCAGTGGGGAGGCCCAACGTGATCGGGGCCACCCTATGTTTTTCGGCCCGGCGGGGGCAGGGACCGCCCCGGGAGGGGTACTGCGACGGGGGCCGGCGCGAGCGGACGCGCCGGCGGACAGGTCGCCGCGCGGACGGCGCGCCCCCGGGCGCCCGGCTTGCGCGGCACGGGCTCACCCCGGAGGGTCGGTGGCATGAAGGGCATCAGCTACAGCCGCTACGGCGGACCGGAGGTCCTCGCGTACGGCGAGGTCCGCGACCCCAAGGTCGGACCCGACGCCGTCCTCGTCAAGGTCCGGGCCGCGTCGGTCAACCCGGTCGACTGGAAGGCCCGCCAGGGCTACCTGGACGGCATGCTGGAGGCCGTCTTCCCGGTCGTCCCCGGCTGGGACGTCTCCGGCGTCGTCGTCCAGCCCGGCGTGTCCGTGACCGAGTACGCGGCCGGCGACGAGGTCATCGGGTACGTCCGCGAGGACTTCCTGTCCCGCGGCACCTTCGCCGAGTACGTCGCCGCCCCGGTGCGCACCCTGGCCCGCAAGCCGCGCTCCCTCTCCTTCGAGGAGGCCGCGGGACTGCCCCTGGCCGGGCTCACCGCCTACCAGGTGCTCCACCGGGCGCTCCAGGTCGGGCGCGGCGACACGGTCCTCGTGCACGCGGCGGCCGGCGGCGTCGGCTCGATGGCCGTCCAGATCGCGCACCACCTCGGCGCCCGCGTCATCGGCACGGCGAGCGAGCGCAACCACGACTTCGTGCGCTCCCTGGGCGGCGAGCCCGTGGCCTACGGCGACGGACTGGCCGAGCGGGTGCGGGGGCTGGCCCCCGAGGGGGTCGACGCGGCCTTCGACACGGTCGGCGGCGACGCGCTGAAGGCCTCCGTGAACCTCCTCACCCCGGAGGGGCGGCTGGCGTCCATCGCCGACGGCGACGTCGTCGGCTACGGCGGCCGCTACGTCTGGGTCCGCCCGGACGCCGAGGACCTGGCCCGGCTGTCCGACCTGGCCGACCGGGGCGTGCTCTCGGTGCCGGTGGCGGAGACGTTCCCGCTGGAGCGCGCGGCGGACGCGTACCGCCTGAGCGAGGAGGGCCACGCCCGCGGCAAGATCGTGGTCACGGTCGACTGGGAGGACCCGGCACCGGAAGCGGGGAGCACCGGGGCGACGGGGTACTGAGCCGGGGGCGCCGGGCCCCTACCGCCTCACACCACGGCGCCGGACCGCCTCACACCACGGCGCCGGACCGCCTCACACCACCAGCGCCGCCGCGCACACCGCCAGGGCCACCGCGCACAGCGCGGCCGCGGTGGCCTGCCGGGCGGGCAGGGGCGCCGGGCGGGCCGTGCGCGCGAGGGCCAGGATGCGGCGCTGGGCCACGAGCAGGAAGGCCACCCACAGCGCGCAGCACACGGCGCACGCGACGATCGAGGCCGACGAGGGCCCGCCGTGCAGGGCCGCCCGCACCGCGAGCACGGCGGCGACGGTGCCGGCCAGCGTCGTACGCCGCCAGGCGAGCCGGGTCCGCTCCGGCTGGAGCCCGGGGTCCCGGTCCCCGGTCGTCCCGTGACGGCTCGTCCCGCCCGCCCCGGATCCGGAGCCCGCCCCGGCCTCCCGACCCGTCCCGGCCTCCCCCCGGCTCACCCTTCCCACCCGGCGAGCACCACGACCACCATCGCCACGGCCACCACCGCGACGACCACCCCGAGCAGCGCCGGGAACCGCGACGTCGGCAGGTCCTCCCCGCGCCGCATCGCCCGCTCGCACCGCACCCAGTGGTTCACCGCGCGCAACGAGCACAGCACCCCGGCCGCCAGCAGGGCGAGCGCCAGCCCCACGCGCCAGCCCCAGCGCAGGTCGGGCAGGAACTGGTCGACCGCGAAGCCGCCGCCGATCAGCGCCAGGGCGGTGCGCAGCCAGGCCAGGAACGTGCGCTCGTTCGCCAGCGAGAACCGGTAGTCGGGCGTGCTGCCCTCCTCGCGCACCTGCTCGGGCGCGAACCACAGGCGGACGTTCCGCACGAAGTCGATCACGCCCAGGACATTACCGGGCGCCCGGCGCGGGCCGCCCGCCGTCAGCGGGCCGCCAGGAACTCCCTGAGCCGGTCGTGGGCCGCGAGCCCGTCCGGCACCCACTCCCAGGAGGCCAGACGCCGCTCGACCTCCTCCTCGGGGAGGAAGTCGTGCCAGGCCACCTCCTCCACCTGCGGGTGGACCGGCAGCGTGCAGCGGACCTCGTAGACCGCCGACCACCAGCTGTGGCCCGCGCCGTCGTCGTAGAGGAACTTGAACAGGAACTCCGGCCGGGGCAGGCCGCTCACCCCCAGCTCCTCCTCGGCCTCGCGCAGCGCCGCGTCGTCGTAGGACTCGCCCGCGCCGACCACCCCGCCGACGAACATGTCGTACAGCGACGGGAAGACCAGCTTCGTCGGGGTGCGCCGGTGGACGAAGACCCGGCCGTCGGCGTCCCGGGCCCGCACGAACACGCAGCGGTGGCGCAGGCCCTCGGCGTACGCCCGTCCGCGCGGCGCCTGCCCGACGACCCGGTCCTGCTCGTCGACGATGTCGAGGATCTCCTCAGCAGCGCTCATGCGGGCCATCCAAGCACGCCCGCTCAGCGGGACTGGAGGTCGGGCACCGGCTCGCGCGGGGCCGTGCCGCGGGGCATCGCCGGGTGCAGCCCGAGCAGCACGATGCCCGCGACGATCGCCGCGAGTCCCGCCGCCTCCCAGGCCAGCGCGCCGGTGTCGGTGTGCAGCCGGTCGCCCAGGAAGCCCACCCCGCAGGCGATCCCGGCCAGCGGCTGGGCCGCGGTCAGCGCGGGCAGCGACATGCGCAGCGGGGCCGTCTCGAAGGCGCTCTGCACCAGCACCAGACCGGTCACCCCGAGCACCAGCACGCCGTACGGCTGCCATCCGGTCAGCAGCCCCGTGAGCCCGCCGTCCGCGAAGCGCTCGCCGCTCACCCGGGTCAGCGCGTCCTGCACGCCGTAGAGCAGCCCCGCCGCGAGGGCCAGCAGCACCGGTCCCGCGCTGAGCCGTGAGCGCTTGGCGTACGTGGTGACCAGCAGCGCCAGCCCCACCATCACGCCGATGATCAGCCAGTGCCGCAGCGGGTCCGTGACCGCCGTGCCGCCGCGCGGCTCGCCCGCCACGATGAACGCCGTCACCCCGCCGGCCAGCAGCGACAGGCCCGCCCAGCCCTGGCGGCCGAGGGACTGCCGGGTGCGGCGCCGGGACAGCGCGAGGGCGAACAGCAGGTTGGTCGCCAACAGCGGCTCCACCAGGGAGACCTCGCCGCGGCCGAGCGCGACCGCGCCGAGCACCATGCCGGCCACCATCAGGGCGAGTCCGCCCAGCCAGGTCGGCACCCGCACCAGGTCGAGCAGCAGGCGGGGCGAGAGGAAGTCACCGAGGGGCGCCCGCTGCGCTGCGGCCTGCTGGAGGACGAACCCGAAACCCAGGCAGCACGCGGCACCGACGGCGAGAGCGAGAACCAGAACCGACACGCTGCGCACCTCGATCAATCCGGCCGGGCCACGGGTCGTGGCTGCCGACTGTAGCGTCCTCGTGCCCGCACCGGCCCGGGGAATGCCCGGAATGACGTGTTCCGGGCGGTCGCTCCATGCTGGGCCGTACGGCGCCCCACCGCCATGGCGCACGCCACACGCACCCGTGGGAGACGTCGGACGTGCGTCGGTGGGGCAGGTGGGAAACGGTGACGAAAGTCTGACGGACCCCGGCCGTCCCTGGCCCCGTCCGGTCCCAAGTGCTCGAATGGACCACGTGGACCCCGAACACCCGGAGGAACGCGGCACCCCCGTCGGCCGGCGCGTCTTCCTCGGCACCCTGGGCCTCGGCGCACTCGGCGTCGTCGCCGCCCCCACGCTGCAACGCGGCCTGGAGGCATTCCTCGGCAGCGCCGCCGACAAGGACCCCACCGGCCTGACCGGACTGCTGCCCAACGGCGGCGGCTTCCGCTACTACTCGGTGACCTCCTCGGTCCCGCACAAGAACGCGCAGACGTACCGCCTCACCGTCGACGGCCTCGTCGACCGCCCCCGCCGCTACACCCTCGCCGACCTGCGGGCCCTGCCCCAGACCCGGCTGGTCAGGGACGTGCAGTGCGTCACCGGCTGGCGGGTCCCGGGCACCCCCTTCGAGGGCGTGCGGCTGTCCGCGCTGCTCGACGCGGCCGGGGTGCGGGCGACGGCGGGCGCGGTCCGCTTCACCTGCTTCGACGGGGCGTACTCGGAGAGCCTCACCCTGGAGCAGGCCCGCCGGCCGGACGTCCTGGTCGCCCTGCGCATGAAGGACGAGGACCTCGGCCACGACCACGGCGGCCCGGTCCGCCTCTACGTGGCCCCCATGTACTTCTACAAGTCCGCCAAGTGGCTCTCCGGCATCACCGTCACCGAGGACGTGCGGCCCGGCTACTGGGAGGACCGCGGCTACGACGTCGACGCCTGGGTCGGCCGGTCGAACGGACGCGACGATGACCCTACGAGCTGACCCGGCCCCGGCGGCCGCCACCCGCGTCCCGCGCTTCGGCCCCGCCCAGCGCCGGATCCACCGCGCCACCGCCCTGCTCATGGGCGTCTGCGTGGTCACCGCCGCGTGTCTGTACGTCCCCCAGCTCGCCGAGCTCGTCGGCCGCCGGGACCTGGTCGTCCGGATCCACGAGTGGGCGGGGCTCGCGCTGCCGGTGCCCGTCCTCGCCGGGCTCGCCTCCCGCGCGTTCCGCGCCGACCTGGGCCGGCTCAACCGCTTCGGCGCGCACGACCGGCTGTGGCTGCGGGCCGCCCTGCGCCGGGACAAGCGCCGGGAGGCCCGACCGGCGGGCAAGTTCAACGCCGGGCAGAAGGTCTACGCCTCCTGGGTGGCCGGGGCCACGCTGGTGATGCTCGGCACCGGACTGCTGATGTGGTTCACCCACCTCACCCCGATCCAGTGGCGCACCAACGCGACCTTCGTCCACGACTGGCTGGCGCTGACCCTCGGCATCGTCCTCGCCGGCCACATCGGCATGGCCCTGGGCGATCCCGAGGCCCGCCACGGCATGCGCACCGGCTGGGTGAGCGAGGACTGGGCCGACCGGGAACACCCGCTGTGGCGCAGGTGAACCGGCCGGCCCCGGCGTCCAGGACCGTCGGCGGCAGGCCCCCTCCTAGATCACCAGCGACAGGAGCAGGACCAGGCCGCCGCCGACCACGGAGATGATGGTCTCCATGATCGACCAGGTCTTGACGGTCTGGCCGACGCTCAGCCCGAAGTACTCCTTCACCAGCCAGAACCCGGCGTCGTTGACATGGCTGAAGAACAGCGAGCCGGCGCCGATGGCGAGGACCAGCAGCGCGGTGTGGGTCGTGGACATGTCGGCCGCGAGCGGGGCCACCAGGCCCGCCGCGGAGACCGTCGCCACGGTCGCCGAACCGGTCGCCAGCCGGATGGCCACCGCGATCAGCCAGGCCAGCAGCAGCGCCGGGATCGACCAGTCCTTGGAGATCTCCAGCACCATCTGGCCCACGCCGCAGTCGATCAGCGTCTGCTTGAAGCCGCCGCCCGCGCCGACGATCAGCAGGATGCCCGCGATGGGCATGAGGCCCTTCTCGACCAGTCCGGAGATCTTCTCCTTGCCGAAGCCGGCGGGCCGGGCCAGCGTGAAGATGCCGACGAGCACGGCGGCGAGCAGGGCGATCAGCGGCGAGCCGATCACGTCGAAGACGCGCTGCACGGTGTGCTCGGGGTCGTCCACGACGATGTCGACCAGGGCCTTGGCCAGCATCAGCACGACCGGCAGCAGGATCGTGGCCAGCGTCGCGCCGAAGCCGGGGCGCCGCTCCAGCTCCTCCGAGGGGCGCTGCGGGATCATCCGGTCGGGGGCCGGGACGTCCACCCAGCGGGCCGCCACCTTGGAGAACAGCGGACCGGCGACGATCACCGTCGGGACGGCCACCAGTACGCCGAGCGCCAGCGTGACGCCCAGGTTGGCGCCCACCGCGTCGATCGCGACCAGCGGGCCGGGGTGCGGCGGCACCAGGCCGTGCATCACCGACAGGCCGGCCAGCGCGGGGATGCCGATCCGCATCAGGGAGTAGTTGCCGCGCTTGGCGACCATCAGCACCACGGGGATCAGCAGGACGACGCCGACCTCGAAGAACAACGGCAGGCCGATCACCGAGGCGATCAGCACCATCGCCCAGGGCAGCGAGCGGCCGCCCGCCTTGGCGAGGATCGTGTCGACGATCTGGTCGGCGCCGCCGGAGTCGGCGAGCATCTTGCCGAGGATCGCCCCGAGGGCGATCAGCACGCCCACCCCGGCGACCGTACTGCCGAGGCCGGTGGTGAAGCTGGTGATCACCTTGTCCAGCGGCGCCCCGGCCACCGCGCCCAGCGCGAGCGAGCCGATGGTCAGGGAGAGGAAGGCGTGCAGCTTGAACTGGGTGATGAGCAGGACGATGACGGCGATGCCCACCAGGACGGCTATGCCCAGCTGGGCGTGGCCGGCCGAGGTGATGGGCTCGACGGGGTCCGCTGCCAGCATCTCGACGCTGAGTGTGGTCACGGTTTTCCTTGCAGAGAGGGGGCCGACGGGGGAGTGCGGCCGGGGTGGTGTGAGGTGCCGCCGGTCCTACGGGGCCGGGTCGGGGAGCCGGTCCAGCGCGGCGACGGCGCGCTCGGCGATCTCCTCGGGGCCGCCGGCCACGTCGACGCCGACGCCCGCCTCGTCCGCCCCGAGCGGCTGGAGCGTGGCGAACTGCGAGTCGAGCAGCGCGGTCGGCATGAAGTGGCCCCGCCGGTGGGACATCCGGTCCTCGATCAGCGCCCGGTCACCGATGAGGTGGACGAACACCACGCCGGGAGCGGCGGCCCTGAGCCGGTCGCGGTACGACCGCTTCAGCGCCGAGCAGCTGACCACCCCGCCCAGTCCGGCCCGCTCGTGGGCCCAGGCGCCGATGGCGTCCAGCCACGGCCACCGGTCCTCGTCGTCGAGCGGCACCCCGGCCGTCATCTTGGCGATGTTGGCCCGCGGGTGGAAGTCGTCGCCCTCGGCGTAGGGAACGCCCAGCCGGGCGGCGAGCAGGGGACCGATGGTGGTCTTGCCCGTGCCGGCGACGCCCATCACCACGACGACGTGGGGGGTACGCATCACTGCCTCGCTGTCCTCTTCGACATCCGACACCGACATCCGGCGTCGGCCACGATGAAACCCATTAGGTACGACGAATTCAAGACCTTGTGACAAATAAGTCTGACTTTTTGGCTCCGTGATCCACCCCGTACGCTGAGTGCATGAGCACATCGGGCAGGGGGCTGCACGGCCGCGTACTGGACACCCTCGGCCCCGAGATCACGGCGGGCGTATACCCCGCGGGCAGCGTTCTGCTCACCGACGAGCTCGCCCAGCGCTTCGACGTCTCACGGTCCGTGATGCGCGAGGCGGTCCGGGTCCTGGAGTCCATGCACCTGGTCGCGTCCCGCCGCCGCGTGGGCGTGACGGTGCTCCCGTCCGCCGAGTGGAACGTCTACGACCCGCAGGTCATCCGCTGGCGCCTGGCGGGCGCCGACCGGCCGCGCCAGCTGCGCTCGCTCACCGTCCTGCGCTCGGCCGTCGAACCGGTCGCGGCCGGCCTCGCCGCCCGCCACGCCACGGCCGAGCAGTGCGCCGCGCTGACCGAGTGCGCGCTCGGCATGGTGGCCACCTCGCGCGGCCACCGGCTGGAGGAGTACCTGGTGCACGACATGGCCTTCCACCGGGTGATCCTCACGGCCTCGGGCAACGAGATGTTCGCCCGGCTCGGGGACGTCGTCGCCGAGGTGCTCACGGGCCGCACCCAGCACGAGGTGATGTTCCCGGACCCCGACCCGGCCGCGGTCACCCTGCACGTGCAGGTCGCGGAGGCGGTCCGCGAGGGCGACGCCGCCCGCGCGGAGGCCCTCACCCGCGAGATCACCGTCGGCGCGCTGCAGGAACTGGACATCCTGGCGCCGTAGCAGGGCGGGTCCCCCGCGTGCGGCGCGGTCAGGCGCCGGGAAAGTCCCCGTCGACGTACGTCCAGGCCCCGTCCACCCGCTCGAAGCGGCTGCGCTCGTGCAGCGCGCCGCCCCGGTAGGAGGCCCGGAACTCCACGACCCCGGCGGAGTGGAACGCGGTCCCGTCCTCGGTCGCCAGGACCTCCAGGCCCGTCCAGCGCACCCCCGGGTCGAGGTCCAGCCGGGCGGGCCGGGTCCGCGGGTGCCAGGTCCGCAGCAGGTACTCCGCCTCGCCCCGGACGAACGCGCTGTACCGCGACCGCATCAGCCGCTCCGCGGTCGGCGCGACGGCCTCACCCCGGTGGAAGCGCCCGCAGCAGGCGTCGTAGGACCCGGGCAGCCCGCACGGGCAGCCGGAGGGCCCGGCGGTGGGCCGGGGAGCGGACCGGGCGGGGCGGGAGGTGCGGGCGGGACGACGGGCCATGGTCACCATTGTCGCCGAACCGCGCCGGCCGCCGGGCCCCGGCCCGTCCGCTCAGCCCTCGGGCAGCGGCGGCAGCGCCGTGCCGTACACCCACGCGTCGAACAGCTCCTCCACCGGCTCGGGCGCGAAGCGCGCCACGTGCGCGGCGAACGTCTGCGTCGTCACCGCCCCGCCCCGGTGCAGGGACGTCCAGCCGCGCAGCATCCGGAAGAAGACGTCGTCGCCCAGCGCGCGGCGCAGCGCGTGCACCGCCAGCCCCCCGCGTTCGTAGAGCCGGTCGTCGAACATCGCCTTGCGGCCCGGATCGGCCAGCCGCAGGTCCTGCGGCAGGGAGGACAGCAACCGGTGTGCAGCGGCGGCCGGTTGACGCGCCGGACGGCCGCCGGAGCGCTCCGACCACAGCCACTCCGCGTACTTGGCGAGCCCTTCGTTGAGCCAGATGTGCCGCCAGTCGGCGACCGAGACGCTGTTGCCGAACCACTGGTGCGCCAGCTCGTGCGCCACCAGCCGCTCCGAACCCCGCGCCCCGTCCACGTGGTTGGCGCCGAACAGCGACAACCCCTGCGCCTCGACGGGCACGTCGAGGTCCTCCTCGGTGACCACCACCGCGTACTCGTCGAACGGATAGGGCCCGAACAGCTCCTGGAACAGCTCCATCATCGCCGGCTGCCGGGCGAAGTCCCGTGAGACGTCGGCCAGCAGGTGCGCCGGGATGTGCGCGTGCTGCGGCACCCCGCCCGGCCCCGGGTCACCCAGCAGCACCGTCTGGTAGCGCCCGATCGCCAGGCCCACCAGGTAGCTCGACGTCGGCGCCGCCTGCTCGTACACCCAGGTCGTCGTGGACGCCTTGGTGGTCCGCGTCAGCAGCCGCCCGCCCGTCACCACGGAGTACGCCGACGGCGTGGTCACCGAGATCAGGTACGACGCCTTGTCGGCGGGCCGGTCGTTGCACGGGTACCACGAGGGCGCCCCGACCGGCTGGCTCGCCACCAGCGCCCCGTCGCCCAGCTCCTCCCAGCCGAGCCCGCCCCACGGGCTGTTCACCGGCCGGGGGTTGCCCGACCAGTGCACCTCGACGGTGAACGCGGCCCCGGGCCGCACCGGCTTGGCCGGGCGGATCCGCAGCCGCCCGCCCCGGTGCGTGTAGTGCGCCTGCCGTCCGTCCACCCGGACCCGGCCGATCCGGAAGTCGGCCAGGTTCAGGTGGAACTCCGTCAACGGCGCCCGTCCCGCGATGGCGTTGATCCGCGCCGCGCCGCCCAGCCGGTTCGGCCCCGGCCGGTAGTCCAGCGTGAGCTCGTAACGGTGCACGCGGTAGCGCGGATCGCCGTTCGCCGGGAAGTACGGGTCCGGACCCGCTGACTGCTGGACTGCCACTGCCGTTGCCGCTCCCTGCGCCGTGCCGCTGCCCTGTGCCGCCGGTCCACCGCCCTCCGGCACCGGCCGGCCGGCGCTCACGGGCGCCACGCCTCGATCGGGTTGCCCAGCCAGCGGGTGCCGTCGGGGACGGACTCCGCGGCCATGACGAGCGACGCGGGACCCAGCGTCGCGCGGGCCCCCACCGTGCTGCCGGGCAGCACGATCCCGCCAGGGCCCAGCGTGGCACCCTCACGGAGGACCACAGTATCCGTCCGCAAGATCCGGTCGTGGAAGAGGTGCGTCTGCAGCACACAGCCCCGGTTCACGGTCGCCCCGTCCTCCAGGGTGACCAGGTCGCTCTCCGGCAGCCAGTAGCTCTCCACCCACACGCCCCGGCCGATGCGCGCGCCGAGCCCGCGCAGCCACGCCGTCATCACCGGCGTGCCCGGCACGGCACCGGCCAGCCACGGCACGGCCAGCACCTCGACGAACGTGTCCGCCAGCTCGTTGCGCCACACGAAGCCGCTCCACAGCGGGTGCTCGCCCCGCCGGTGGCGTCCCACGAGCAGCCACTTCGCGACGACCGAGCACCCGCCCGCCACGACACCCGCCCCGAGCAGCACCGCGCCGCACAGCAGCGGCGCCCACGCCCCGAGCGCGCACAGGGCCGCCGCGGTCAGCAGCGCGATCCCGGCCGAGCAGAACACCGGCACGATCCGGCACAGCTCCACCAGCCCGCGCGCCCACAGCAGCCGCGCCGGCGGCTCGTAGGTGCGGCTCTGGTCACCGCCCGCCGAGCTGCGCGGCAGCCGCACCGGCGGCAGCCCCAGGTAGGAACTGCCCTTCTTGGCCTTCTTCGGCGTCGCCGACAGCACCCCGACCAGCCCGCCGTCCGGCACCCGGCGGCCCGGCGCGGTCATCCCGGAGTTGCCGAGGAACGCCCGCCGCCCGATCCGCGCCCGCCCCACCCGGATCCAGCCGCCGCCCAGCTCGTACGGCGCGGTCAGCGTGTCGTCGGCGAGGAACGCGCCCTCGCCCACCGTGGTCAGGCTGGGCAGCGCCAGCACCGTCGACACCTCGGCCCGCCGCCCGATCCGCATGCCCAGCAGCCGCAGCCACACCGGCGTCACCAGCCCGGCGTACAGCGGGAACAGCGTCTCGCGGGAGCGGTCCATCAGCTGGGTCACCGTCCACGCCTGCCACCCGGTCCGGCTGTGCGTGGGGTGCGTCCCCTCCCGCAGCCCCAGGCTGAGCAGGCGCACAGCCAGCAGGATCAGCAGCGCGTACGTCATGCCGTAGGCCAGCGTCGCCGGGACCAGCGCGAGCGCCGCGCCCGGCAGCGGGTCCCCGGCGTCCACGAACCGGCTCACCACCAGCAGCGCCACGGCACCCGACACGACCGGCAGCAGCGACAGGCCCGCCCCGGACAGACCGTACAGCGCCCCCCAGACCCGGCCGCGCGGCGGGCGCTGCTCGGGCCAGGCGCGCTTGGCCCGCCCCAGCTTCACCGCGGGCGCGCCCGCCCAGCGCTGCCCGGTCGGGACCTGCCCGGTGACCGCCGACCCCGGCGCCACCTGGGCCCGCTTGCCGACCCGGGCGCCCGGCAGCAGCGTGCTGCGCGTGCCGACCACGGCGTGCGCGCCCACCTTCACCGCGCCGACCTCCAGCCGGTCGCCGTCCAGCCAGTACCCGCACAGGTCGACCTCGGACTCCACGGCCGCGCCCCGGCCCAGCTTGAGCAGACCGGTCACCGGCGGCAGCGCGTGCAGGTCCACGTCCGGCCCCACCTTCGCGCCCAGGGCCCGCGCGTAGCGCTGCAGCCAGGAGCCGGTCAGCGCGGTCGCGCCGGTGACCTCGGCCAGCCGCTCGGCCGTCCACAGCCGCAGGTGGACCGCGCCGCCGCGCGGGTACCTGCCCGGTCCCACGCCCCTGAGCAGCAGCCGTGCCCCGCCCGCGGCCAGGGCGATCCGGCCGGGCGGGCTGAACAGCACCAGCGCACCGGCGGCCAGGAGCCACCAGGGCGCCGACGGCAGCCACCCGTGGCCCGGCAGCAGCGCGCCCAGCGCGGCGAGCACCAGCGTCCAGCGCAGTCCCAGCAGAATGAACAGGGGGAGCAGCAGCACCAGCTGGACCGCCTGCGCCCGCCTCGGCACCGGCACGACCGTCCGGCCGGCCGCGTCGTCCTGCGCGGACCCCTCCAGCCGGCGGGCCAGCTTGCGCAGGGTCGGGTACTGGTAGACGTCCAGCACGGCCGCGCCCGGGTAGCGGGTCCGCAGCCGGGTGGTGAGCTGGGCCGCGGCCAGACTCCCGCCGCCCACCGCGAAGAAGTCGTCCGAGGCACCGCTCACGGGGACGCCGAGCACCTCGTGCCACTGCTCGGCGAGCCACGCCTCGGTGCCGTACAGCTCCTCGGCCGGGCCCCCGCCCTCCAGCCCCTCCAGCGGCCAGGGCAAAGCGGCACGGTCCACCTTGCCCGAGGTGCGCGTCGGCAGCACGTCGACGGGCGCGAGCAACGGCACCAGCGCGGCGGGCAGTTCCGCGCGCAGCTTCGCCACGGCCACCGCCGGGTCCCAGCCGTCCTGCGGGACGACGTACCCGACGAGCAGCTGGTTGCCGCCGCGCGCGGTGCGCACCGCCGCCGCCGCGCCCGCGACCCCGGGCAGCGCCTGCAGGGCGGCGTCCACCTCGCCCAGCTCGATGCGCCGCCCGCCCAGCTTGACCTGCTCGTCGGCCCGCCCGAGGAACACCAGGCCCTCCGGGTCGGCCCGCACCAGGTCGCCGCTGCGGTACGCCCGCTCCCAGCCGAGCGCGGGCAGCGGCGCGTACTTCTCGGCGTCCTTGTCCGCGTCGAGGTACCGGGCGAGCCCCACCCCGCCGATCACCAGCTCACCACTGCCGCCCGGCGGCACCGGCTCCCCGGCCCCGTCGACGACGGCCAGCTCCCAGCCCCGCAGCGGCATCCCGATCCGCACCGGCTCCTCGCCGGTCATCAGCGCGGCGCACGCCACCACGGTCGCCTCGGTCGGCCCGTAGGTGTTCCACACCTCGCGCCCCTCGGTCACCAGCCGCTGCGCCAGCTCGGGCGGGCACGCCTCCCCGCCGAAGATCAGCAGCCGTACGTCGTTCAGGGTGTCCGGCTCCCACAGCGCGGCCAGCGTCGGCACCGTCGACACGACGGTGATCTCCTGCTCGACCAGCCACGGCCCGAGGTCGGCACCGCTGCGCACCCGGTCGCGCGGCACCGGCACCAGACAGGCGCCGTACCGCCAGGCCAGCCACATCTCCTCGCAGGACGCGTCGAACGCCACCGACAGCCCGGCCATCACCCGGTCGCCGGGTCCGATCGGCTCCTCGGTGAGGAACAGTGCGGCCTCGGCGTCCACGAACGCGGCGGCGCTGCGGTGCCGCACGGCGACGCCCTTCGGCTTCCCGGTGGAGCCGGAGGTGAAGATGATCCAGGCGTCGTCCTCGGCGCCGGGCCGGGCGGCACCGGCCCCGCGGCCCCCGCCCACGACGGTGACCGTGGCACCGCCGGTCACGACGGCCCGTACGCCCGCCTCGCCGAACACCAGCTCGGCCCGCTCGTCCGGGTCCTCCGCGTCGACCGGCACGTAGGCGGCGCCCACCGCCAGCACGGCGAGGATCGTGACGTACAGCGCGTTGGTGCCCGACGGCACCCGCACGCCGACCCGGTCCCCGCGCCCGACCCCGGCCGCCGCGAGCCGGCGCCGCAGCCGCTCGACCTCGGCGGCCAGCGCCCGGTAGGTGAGCCGGGCGGCGCCGTCGTCCAGGGCCGGCTCGTCCGGGTGGGCGCGCACGGACGCGTCGAACACGTCGACCAGCGTGCGCGGAGGGGCGGCCGGTCCGCCGGTGTAGCGGGCCGTGCCGGGGAAGGGGTCGGGCAGGTCCTCGTCGAGCAGGCCGAGCGCACTGCCCTGCTGTATCGCGGCCATCGGGTCCTCGCGTCTGTCACCCGGGATCCTCCGGGGCGCTGGCGGGGCCCGCAGGTCTGCCTGGGGTTGTCCGGCTCCAGCTTCACAACAAGCCGGAAATTTTAGTACGAGAGTGGCTTCGGCCCTTTCAACCCGCCACCGGAGGACGGCCGTTCGGGGGAGTGCCGGGCCCTGGCGCCCGTCGCTGACCTCGCCGTTCGCGGGACCGGAGAGAGATCGCCCACATCCGACGACTAAGGGCCCGACCAGTCAGACTGGTCGGGCCCCTGCTGGTGTCCGAGGGGGGACTTGAACCCCCACGCCCGATAAAGGGCACTAGCACCTCAAGCTAGCGCGTCTGCCATTCCGCCACCCGGACAAGGTGTCTGTCGGCCGGGGTTTCCCTTGCGGCGACGACGTAAACATTACCAGGCTTTCCGGGGTGACCGATCACGGCCCGGACGGCCCCGGCCGGCCCGCGGGCGTGAACGCGGTGTGACGGGCCGGGACCGGCCTTGGGCCCCGGCGTGCGGGAGGGGGAGGATGAGGGGGACCCACAGCAGTGACAGCGGGAGGAAGCAGCGTGAGCGAGACGGACCCGGCCCAGACGGTCACCGGCGAGGACGAGGTCGTCGACCTCTGCCGCGAGCTGATCCGGTTCGACACCAGCAACTACGGAGACCACTCGGGACCGGGTGAGCGCGCCGCCGCCGAGTACGTGGCCGGGAAGCTCGCCGAGGTGGGCCTCGAACCGAAGATCTTCGAGTCCTACCCGGGCCGCGCCTCCACGGTGGCCCGCATCGAGGGCGAGGACCCGTCCCGGCCCGCCCTCCTGATCCACGGCCACCTCGACGTCGTCCCGGCCAACGCGGCCGACTGGACCCACCACCCCTTCTCCGGCGAGGTCGCCGACGGGTGCGTGTGGGGACGCGGCGCCGTCGACATGAAGGACATGGACGCGATGACCCTCGCGGTCGTGCGCGACCGGCTGCGCAGCGGCCGCCGCCCGCCGCGCGACATCGTCCTCGCCTTCCTCGCCGACGAGGAGGCGGGGGGCACCTACGGCGCCCGGTACCTCGTCGACCACCACCCCGACCTGTTCGAGGGCGTCACCGAGGCGATCAGCGAGGTCGGCGGCTTCTCGTTCACCGTCAGCGAGCAGCGGCGGCTCTACCTCATCCAGACGGCCGAGAAGGGCATGCACTGGATGAAGCTCACCGTCGCCGGGACCGCCGGCCACGGCTCGATGATCCACCGCGACAACGCCATCACCGAGCTGTCCGAGGCCGTCGCCCGCGTCGGCCGGCACACGTTCCCCGTCCGGGTCACCAAGACCACCCGCGCCTTCCTCGACGAACTCGGCGACGCCCTCGGCACCGAGCTGGACCCGGAGGACATGGAGGCGACCCTCGCCAAGCTCGGCGGCATCGCCAAGCTGATCGGGGCGACGCTCGGCAACACCGCCAACCCGACCCAGCTGAACGCCGGCTACAAGGTCAACGTCATCCCCGGCGAGGCCACCGCGCACGTGGACGGGCGGTTCCTGCCGGGCCACGAGGAGGAGTTCCTGTCCGACCTCGACCGGCTCCTCGGCCCGAACGTGCGCCGCGAGGACGTCCACTCCGACAAGGCGCTGGAGACGTCCTTCGACGGCGCCCTGGTGGAGGCCATGCAGTCCGCGCTGGTCGCGGAGGACCCGATCGCCAAGGCCGTCCCCTACATGCTGTCCGGCGGCACCGACGCCAAGTCCTTCGACGACCTCGGCATCCGCGGCTTCGGCTTCGCCCCGCTGAAGCTGCCCCCGGAGCTGGACTTCGCGGGCATGTTCCACGGGGTGGACGAGCGGGTGCCGGTCGACGGACTGCAGTTCGGCGTGCGCGTCCTTGACCGCTTCATCGACGCGTCCTGACGGGAGACGACCAGGTAATCGGGCGCCCGTGCGAAACGGCCGGTAAGAGTGAATCCGCCGATAAGCTCGTAGCCCGATTACTTCCTCCTCGTTACAGGTGACGTGATCCGCACTTGGGATCGCCTTACCTACGCAGGAGGAACAATGATCAAGAAGATCGTCGCTGCCGCGGCTGCCACCGGTGGTCTGGTGCTCGCGGGTGCCGGCCTGGCCGTCGCCGACTCGGGTGCCCAGGGTGCCGCCGTGCAGTCCCCGGGCGTCGTGTCCGGCAACGTCATCCAGGTGCCCGTGCACGTGCCGGTGAACGTCTGTGGCAACACGGTCAACGTGATCGGGCTCCTGAACCCCGCCTTCGGCAACACCTGCTTCAACAAGTGACGTCCGCCCGCTGAGGGCTCGTCCACACGGTCGGTCCCGGAGCGTGCGCCTGCGCTCCGGGACCGGCGTTTCTCCAGGATTCCTCTCCAGGCGGAAAGCAGGGATGCAGCAGTGCGACACGTCACCCGCAAGGGCCTCATGACGATGGCGGCGGCGACGGGGGTGATCGCCGCCGCCGGCGGATACGCCCACGCCGACGCGGGAGCCACCGGCTCCTCGTCCCACTCGCCCGGCGTCCTGTCGGGCAACACCGTGCAGGCCCCGGTGCACGTACCGGTGAACGTCTGCGGCAACACCGTCGACGTGGTCGGCGCCCTCAACCCGTCGGTCGGCAACGCCTGCGCCAACACCGGGCAGCCGGACGGGACGCCGCGCGGCCACGGTGGCAGCCACCCGGGCGGGAGCCACGGCGGCGGCAGCCACGGCGGCAGCCACCCGGGCGGCGGCTCCGGCGCGCACGGCGGCTCCGGCGGCGCGCAGGCCGGCGGGCACACGGGCGGCTCGCCCGGCGTGGGCTCCGGCAACCACGTCCAGATCCCGGTCGACGTACCGGTCAACGTGTGCGGCAACAGCGTCGACGTCGTCGGCGCCCTCAACCCGTCGGTCGGCAACGCCTGCGCCAACGCGACGAAGCCGGGCGGCGACCGCGGTACGCACCATCCGGGCCACCCGCACCACCCCGGCAAGCCCGGCGGTGGCGTGGAGGCCCAGGGCGGACCCTCCGGCCACGTCACCCCGGCCGGCTCCGCCGTGCAGGCGGCCGGACGCAGCGGGGCGGGCGCCCAGCTCGCCCACACCGGCGGCGACGTCCCGCTGGGCCTGGCCCTGCCGGCCGGCGCGGGGGCGCTGCTCGCCGGTGCGGTCCTCTACCGCCGAGCGCGCGCCTCGGCGTAGCCCGCACGCGCACGGCACGACGGAGCGGGCCCCACCACCCGGGTGGGGCCCGCTCCGTCGTGCGTCGCCCGGTCGCCGTCCCGGCTCACCAGGTGGCGCGTACCTGGCGGATGATCCGGCGGCGCAGCCGCACCTTGCGACTGCCGTCCCGCATGAGGCTCAGACGGTGCAGCTCCCAGTGTCCGTACTCGGCGTGGTCGGTCAGCAGACGTGCCGCCTCCGTGCGGGAGACCCCGCGCGGCACGTACACGTCGACGAATTCGTATTCCGGCATCGCATCTATTGTGCGGTCTGGGGCCCGGTACGGATAGCGTCTGCACTATGTCTGATGCTGCGCAGCCCACCGCTGCCGAGGTACGCGCCGCCGCCGAGGCGGTCAAGACCGCGCTCGACCGCCACCTGGCCGCGGTCGAACGCCGGTCGGGGGAGGACGACCCCGCCGTCTACGAGGCGTTCAACCAGCTGGCCGCGGCCGCGGAAACGTACGACGAGCTGCTCTACGACCGGTACGACGAGGTCACCCCCTTCGAGATCCCCGGCGCGGAGGACAGCCTGCCACCGTACGCGGGACCGGAGGAGCCGAGCGCGCTCAGCGTGCTGATCCGCCGCGACTACTCGGTGGCCGAGCCCCAGCGGCTGCTGGCGCAGGCACAGCGCATCGAGGCCGCGGACGAGGAGCTCCCCGGCTCCGGAGCGGGCGGCTCGCGCACCGTGCACGGAGCGCTTGGGCTGCTGTTCGGCGAGTTCGAGCCGGACGAGATCGCCTCCCGGCACAAGGAGTTCGGCCTGGAGGAGGGCGACTCCACGCTCTGGGTGGTCGCCGCGGACGAGCCGGCCGAGCCCGGTGAGTGGCTCGAGTCGCCCTTCGAGGAGCCGGACCCCCAGCAGGTGGTGTGCCGCTTCGACGTCAGCGCCGTCTTCGACGACGAACTCGACGGCCCCGACGACGAGGAGGACGACGACATCGAGGGCGAGCTGGGGCTGGAGGAGGACGAGGACCTGGAGCCGCTGGACGCGGACCGCTGAGCGGTCCCGCGGTCCCCGCGGCTCGGTGAACGGCGCCGGTCAGCACGGGTCTCCCGTGACCGGCGCCGTTCGCGTGTCCGCTGCCTTGCCCGCTTGCCGCGCCCGCTGTGCTCCGCTGTCGTGTCCTGTCGTGTCCTGTCCTGTCCGCTGCGCGCAGCCCGGCGGCTACTGCGCCGCCGGGACCTGGCTCCGCAGCAGCGCAGGCAGGCGGGTCGTGCGGGGCTTGGCGGTGACCTCGGCGACCGCCCTCGGCAGGGCCTGCTCGACCCCGTGCACCACGGACAGGTGCCGCTCGCCCCGGCCGAACGCCGTGTACACCCACGGCCGGGACAGCGCCTGCGCGGCGTCCCCGGGCAGGACGACGACCGCCGCCGGCCAGCGGCTGCCCACGGCCTGGTGCGCGGTCAGCGCCCACCCGTGCCGCACGGCCTGCTCCACCCGCTCCTTCGGTACGACGACGGCGCCGTCCGCGCAGGACAGGTGCAGTCCCTCGGTGTCGGCCCCCACGACCTGGCCCGGCACCGCACGGCCCGGGGCGGGGGAGTAGGCGACGCGGTCACCGGGGTCGAAGCCGCCGAAACGACCGGGACCGGGGTTCAGCCGTTCCTTCAGGGCCGCGTTGAGCACGCGTGTGCCGGCCGCGCCGCCGTGGCCCGGCGTGATCACCACCGTGTCCTCCGGGGGCACCCCGAGGGCCCGCGGCACCGAGTCGGCGACCAGCTGCACCGTGCGGTGCACGGCCTCGCCCGCGTCCCGCACCGGCACGATCACGATCTCCTTGCCGGGCGCGTCGACCTGGGTCAGCTCGCCGATCCCCACGCCCGAGACCAGCTCCCCCAGGGGGCCGGGGTCGGGGGTGCGCGAGGCGACCTGGGGGCAGGTGCGCGCCGCGAGCAGGTCGGCGAAGACCCGGCCCGGCCCGGCCGACCACAGCACCGCCGGGTCCCCGCTGAGCACGAGGCGCGCCCCGTCGGGCAGCGACTCCACGATCATCGCCGCGCCCTCCACGTCGAGCTGCGGCGCGTCCAGCACCACCAGGACGTCGAGGTCCAGTGCGCCTTCCGCGTCCCGGCCGGGGCCCTCGGTGCCGGCGAGCAGGCCGGGGACGGTGACCACGGGGCCCTCGGCGCCGAGCAGGGCCGCGAACCGGCGCCGGCCGTCCGGGGTGTGGCAGGCGGCCACCGCGCGCAGGCCGAGGCCGCGGGCCACGGTGAGCAGCGCGGCCGGTTCGGCGCGGGACGCCTCGCCGCCGGTGTGCAGCACCAGGCCGTGCCCGGCGACGGCGCGGATCAGTTCGGCCGTGCTGCCGGAGGCCGCCGCCGCGGCCGCCTCCCACTCCGGGGAGGGTTCCTTGGACAGGGAGTTGACGATCCGGGCGAGGCCGTCGGCCAGGCTCTCCTCCGCGAGTGCGTACCGCTCGAGCCCGACGAGGACCCGGACCGGCCGCTCCTCCTCGGCCTCGTCCTGCTCGCCCTCGGCGTCGTCCGCGCCGTCACCCGCCGCGGCCGACGGCGCCGGGGCGGGGGTCGGGGCCGACGGGGCGGTGCCGGGGCGGGCGCCCGGCTCGTCCAGGGCGTCCTGGAAGACCAGTGCCTCGCCCTCGGCCAGCGTGGCCTGCACGGCGGCGTCCGCGTCCGGCACACCCTGGCGGGCCAGCGCGGTGGCGAGCGCGGACAGCTCCAGCGCGGTGTGCCCGGCCAGGGCGGCCTGCTCCAGCAGCCACACCGTCACCGCCCGGGCCCGGCGCTCGTCGTCCGGCCGGCACTCGGCGCCCAGCAGGGCCCGCGCGAACCCGTCGGCCTGCTCCGGCCGCACCCCGGTGACCCGCAGCAGCTGCCAGGGGTCCTCGCGCAGCAGGTCCTCCGCGCCCTCGCCGAGCGCGGCGGCAACCTGCGGCGCGAGCGCCTCGGGGGCGCTCCCCTCCGTCAGCACCCGGCGCACGCCGTCCACGGTGTGCGGTGCGGGAGCTTCGGACGGCGCGGGCGCGGCCGGCACCGGCTGCGGCCGTCGTACCGGCTCCGGCGCGGGGCGGCGCGGGGCGGGCCGCGGCTCGGCGAACACGGCGGCCACGGGCTTCTCGCCGCTCTCCACGGCCCGTACGGCGGCGAGCAGGTCGGCGGCCTGGCCGCTCAGCTTGGTCCCGCTGGCGATGGGGCCCTTCTTCTCGGCCTTGCGCTGCTCGATCCGCTCCCGCTCGAGCTTCTGCGCCAGCAACTCGGCCTCGGCCTCACTGAGCTGGGGGGAGCCCTCGGCGGGGGCGGGCTCGGTGGTGTCGGCCGGCTCGGAGGTCTCCGAGGTCTCAGAGGTCTCCGAGGTGTCGGCGTCCGTGGTACCGGTGGTGTCCGGGGACCCGTCGGTGCCGGGAGCGGCCTCGGCGTCCGCCCCACCCGCGTCGGCCCCACCCGCGTCGGCCCCGTCCGCGTCCGGCCCGCCCGCGTCCGCCGCGTCCGTCGGCGTGCCGCTCCGCACGGCGTCCTCCGGCTTCCCCGGCTCGGCGCTCTCCGTGGTCTCCGGCTCCGTGCTCACAGCGTGCTCCAGTCGTGATCGGGATAGCGGTGCACCGGTGCCGACACGTCGTCGAGCGCCCGGCAGATCTCGTCAGGAAGACTAAGCGCCTCCACTGACAACGCCGCCGTGAGCTGCTGCGCGTTGCGCGCGCCGACGATCGGGGCGGCCACCCCGGGCCGGTCCCGGACCCAGGCGAGGGCGACCTGGAGCGGGGTCACCGCGAGCCCGTCCGCCGCGGTGGACAGGGCGTCCACGATCCGGCCGGCCGTGTCGTCGAGGTAGGGCTCCACGAACGGCGCGAAGTGGTCGGAGGCGCCGCGCGAGTCGGGCGGCAGGGCGTCGCCCCGGTACTTCCCGGTGAGCACCCCGCGCCCCAGCGGGGAGGAGGGCAGCAGCCCGATGCCGAGGTCCAGCGCGGCGGGCAGCACCTCGCGCTCGATGCCGCGCTGGAGCAGCGAGTACTCCATCTGCGTGCTGGCCAGCCGGGTGCGCGCGCCCGGCTGGGCGAGCTGCCAGGTGGCCGCCTTGGCGAGCTGCCAGCCGCAGAAGTTGGACACCCCGGCATAGCGGGCCCGGCCGCTGGCGACCGCGATGTCGAGGGCCTGGAGGGTCTCCTCCAGCGGGGTCGACGGGTCGTAGGCGTGCACGTGCCAGACGTCGACGTGGTCCGTGCCGAGCCGGGCCAGGGAGGCGTCCAGCGCGGACAGCAGGTGGCCGCGGGAGCCGTCGAAGCGGCGGTCGGGGTCGGGCACGCTGCCCGCCTTGGTGGAGATGACGAGGTCCCGGCGCGGGACCAGCCCCTCCATGAGCCGCCCGAGCAGGTACTCCGCCTCCCCGTCGCCGTACACGTCCGCCGTGTCGACGAGGCTGCCGCCGGCCTCCCAGAACGTCTTCAAGAGGTCCGCGGCGTCGTGCTCGTCCGTGTCGCGGCCCCACGTCAGGGTGCCGAGCCCGATGCGGGACACGCGCAGGCCGGTACGGCCGAGATGCCTCTGCTCCATGGACGCCGAGATTACTGGCCAGGGGTGCGCCGTGGGTTGCCTGTGGACAACCGGATCCGCGGCCGGCCCGGCTCGGTTCCGCGCAGGTGGGACGACCTGCGGCGGGCGCGACGCTCGCCACATCGCCTGCCCGTCGCCGGGCCCCCGCGCTAAGGTCTCCGCGACAGCGTCGTTACTGATCGGTAAGGGGATGCGGCCATGCAGCTCGGGATCAACCTCGGCTACTGGGGTGCCGGAATGGACGCGGACAATCTGGCCGTGGCCCGCGAGGCCGACCGGCTCGGGTACGCCGTGTGCTGGGCGGCCGAGGCGTACGGCTCGGACGCGGCCACCGTGCTCAGCTGGGTCGCCGCGCAGACCGAGCGGATCGACGTCGGCTCGGCCATCTTCCAGATCCCGGCGCGCCAGCCCGCGATGACCGCGATGACCGCGGCCACCCTCGACTCCCTGTCCGGCGGCCGCTTCCGCCTCGGCCTCGGCGTCTCCGGCCCGCAGGTCTCCGAGGGCTGGTACGGCGTGAAGTTCGACAAGCCGCTGGCCCGCACGCGCGAGTACGTCGAGATCGTCCGCCGGGCGATGAGCCGCGAGCGGCTGACGTACGACGGCGAGCACTGGACGCTGCCGCTGCCCGGCGGCCCGGGCAAGCCGATCAAGCTGACCGTGCACCCGGAGCGCGAGCACATCCCGCTGTACATCGCGGCCATCGGCCCGAAGAACCTGGAGCAGACCGGCGAGATCGCCGACGGCGCCCTGCTGATCTTCCCCTCGGCCGAGCACCTGGAGGACACGGCGCTCCGGCACCTGCGCGCGGGCCGCGAGAAGGCGGGCCTGACGATGGAGGGCTTCGACGTCTGTCCGACGGTGCCGCTCGCGGTCGGCGACGACAAGGACGTGACCGGGCTCGCCGACACCTTCCGCCCCTACACCGCGCTGTACGTCGGCGGCATGGGCAGCGCCAAGCAGAACTTCTACAACCAGCTCGCCCGGCGCATGGGCTACGAGCAGGCCGCCGCCGAGGTCCAGGAGAAGTACCTCTCCGGCGACAAGCAGGGCGCCGCGGCGGCGGTGCCGCACGAGCTGATCGACCGGACGACGCTGCTGGGCTCGGTGGACCGCATCGCCGACCGCATGAAGGCCTACGCCGCCGTCGGCGTCACCACGCTCACCCTGGCCCCCGCGGGCTTCACCCTGGACGAGCGGCTGGCGTCGCTGCGGGCGGGCGTCGAGGCACTGGAGCGGGCCGGGCTCGCCTGACGGACCGGGGCGCGGTCCCGGGAGGAGGACGTCAGCGGCCGTGGTGGGGGCTCGGGGGGTCTTCCCCGCCACGGCCGTCACCCTCCTAACGCGCCGGCGCGCGGGCGGTTACGCCGTGGACGAGGCCCCCGGGGTCGCCCGTTCGGCGCAGCCGTCCGGCAATGCTGTTGCGGGCTCCGGCGGGTCGCACTTGACTCGTTGTTCGCGGAGTCCCACACACCCGTGCGGAACGCGGAGAGGTGCCCCGACGATGCTTTCGGCCAAGAGTCTGTTCCAGGAGATCCTCGACCACGACGAGTCGTACGCGCTGTTCTGTTCCATCGCCGCCGGCGGCGAGGCCCAGGGCGGCTGGGAGAACGCCCGGATCGCCGCGCTCGCCCCGCGTGAGGAGCGCGCCCTCGCCCCCAAGATCGCCCGCCACGGCGCGGACGAGGACAAGCACGGGCGCATCTTCACCGCCCTGCTGCGCAAGCGCGGCCTGCAGCCGGTCCCCGTGCCGCCCGAGACCGACTACACGATGCTCCTGGAACGCCACGGCATCGGCCTCCCGCACGAGAAGCTCAAGGCCGAGCAGCCCCTCACGGTCGAGGACATCGTCACCTACCTCGCCCACAGCCGGGTCACCGAACAGCGCGCCTCCGAACAGATGCGGCTGCTGCGCAAGCACTTCGCCGACCACCCCGACCTCGGCCGGGCGGTCCGGCAGATCTCCCAGGACGAGGACAACCACCTCGCCTACTGCCACGAGGAACTGCTCCGCCTCGCCCGCGCCGGCCACGGCCGCACCATCCAGCGCACCCTGCGCACGTGCGCCCTCGCCGAGATCCGCATCTACCGCGACGTCAGCCTCGCCGTCATGTCCCACATGGGCCGCATCCTCCACTGGCCCCGCCCCAAGGCGGCCCTCCTCGCCCTCGGCATCCACGCGGTCTACGCCTGGGAACGCCTCACCGGCTGGCACCGCATGACCACCCTGAAACCCCCACGGATCCCCAACGCCCTGGGCACCCCCGGGAGCCCGGCGGCCGAGCTCGCGTGACCCCCGTCAGAGCCACCCCCGCCTCTTGAACAGGCTGTACAGGAAGCCCACCAGGCCCGCCATCACGGCGATCACCGCCGGGTAGGACCACACCCAGTGCAGTTCCGGCATGTGGTCGAAGTTCATGCCGTAGATGCCCGCGATCATCGTGGGGACCGCCGCCATGGCCGCCCACGCGGAGATCTTCCGCATGTCGTCGTTCTGGCGGACGCTCATCTGCGCCAGGTGGGCCGACAGGACGTCGGAGACCAGGCGGTCCAGGCCCTCCACGGACTCGTTCACGCGCGTGAGGTGGTCGCTGACGTCGCGGAAGAAGGGGCGGGCCTTGTCGTTCACGAACGGCACCCCGCCGTTGGCCGAGGCGGTGCCCGCCAGGCGGGTCAGCGGCGGGGCCAGCGGGACCGTCGCCCGGCGGAACTCCAGGACCTGGCGCTTGAAGGTGTAGATCCGCGACGCGGTGTTGCGCGAGCCGCCCGAGGCCGGCGAGAAGACCTCCGCCTCCAGCTCCTCCAGGTCGTTCTGCAGCTCCGTCGCCACGTCCAGGTAGTGGTCCACGGTGGCGTCGGCGATGGCGTACAGCACCGCCGTCGGGCCCTTGGCGAGCAGGTGCGGCTCGTGCTCCAGACGGCGCCGTACGGCCGCCAGCGGCGCGCCCTCGCCGTGCCGGACGGTCACCACGAAACCGTCGCCGAGGAAGACCATCACCTCGCTGGTGGACACCGCGTCGCTCTTCGGCTCGTAGACCACCGGCTTGAACACCACGAACAGGGAGTCGTCGTAGACCTCCAGCTTGGGCCGCTGGTGGGCGTTGAGGGCGTCCTCCACGGCCAGCGGGTGCAGGCCGAACTCCTCCGCGACCGTGTCGAACTCGTCCGCGCTGGGCTCGTGCAGCCCGATCCACACGAAGCCGCCCGCCGACCGCGCCTCGTCGAGCGCGTCGGAGAAGTCCCCGGGGCCCTCCCTGCGACGCCCGTCCCGGTAGATGGCGCAGTCCACGATCACGGAGTCCATTCTCCCTTCCCTGGCTCACCGGTCCGTCTTTCCCCGGTCCGTCGGCGCACACCCGCGTGCGCCTACCCTGGGCGGCATGCCCACGCTGATCCTCGTCCGGCACGGACGGTCCACCGCCAACACCTCGGCCGTGCTCGCCGGCCGGACCCCCGGTGTCGCACTCGACGAACGCGGCCTCGAACAGGCCGCCGCGCTGCCCGGACGGCTCGCGGACCTCCCGATCGCCGAGGTCGTCACCAGTCCCCTGCAGCGCTGCCGGGAAACCCTCCAGCCGCTCCTCGACGCCCGCCCCGGCCTGCCCGTGCACACCGAGGACCGCATCAACGAGTGCGACTACGGCGACTGGAGCGGCCGCAAGCTGGCCGAGCTGACGGACGAACCGCTCATGCAGGTCGTCCAGGCCCACCCCTCCGCCGCCGCCTTCCCCGGCGGCGAGTCCATGCGCGCCATGCAGAGCCGCGCCGCCGAGGCCGTGCGCGAGTGGAACGCGCGCGTGGAGCGCGACCACGGCGCCGACGCCGTCTACCTGATGTGCTCGCACGGCGACATCATCAAGTCGCTCGTCGCCGAGGCGCTCGGACTGCACCTCGACCTCTTCCAGCGGATCTCCGTGGAACCGTGCTCCGTCACCGTGATCCGCTACACCCGGCTGCGCCCCTTCCTGGTGCGCCTCGGCGACACCGGTGACTTCGCCTCGCTGGTGCCGCGGGAGGAGCCGCCCGCCGAGGACGCCACGGTCGGGGGTGACGCGGGCGCACGGTGATCGTCCGCCGCAGTAGGGTGAAGCGGTCCGCACGCGCGCGTTCACGCATGGACGTTCACGTATTCACGATTCCCATGGAGACAGGACGTGTCCCGTCAGGTGTTCCTCTACGACCCCCCGGACCGCTTCGTGGCCGGTACGGTCGGACTGCCCGGGCGCCGTACCTTCTTCCTCCAGGCGACCGCCGGCACCCGCGTGACCAGCGTGGCCCTGGAGAAGACCCAGGTCGCAGCGCTCGCCGAGCGCATGGACGAGCTGCTGGACGAGGTCGTACGCCGGAGCGGCGGCAGCGCCGCCGTACCCGCGGTGGCGCCCGCCGAGAACGCCGACACCGCTCCCCTCGAGACACCCGTCGAGGAGGAGTTCCGGGTCGGCACGATGGCCCTCGCCTGGGACGGCGAGGAGCAGCGCATGATCGTCGAGGCGCAGGCCCTCGTGGAGCTCGACGCCGAGTCCGAGGAGGACCTCGCCGAGGCCGAGGAGCGGCTCCTGCAGGACGAGGAGAACGGGCCCCCGATGCTGCGGGTCCGGCTCACCGGATCCCAGGCCCGGGCGTTCGCCAAGCGCGCCCTCGACGTCGTCAACGCCGGCCGGCCGCCGTGCCCGCTGTGCAGCCTGCCGCTCGACCCGGAAGGACACGTATGTCCGCGCCAGAACGGATACCGCCGCGGGGCGTGACCACCACCGACCCGGCCGCCGCGGACCTCCTCGCGCGCGGGGAGCTCACCGTGCGCGGCCGCATCCGCGACGCCTCCAACGCGGCCCTGTACTGCACCGTGGCCCTCGACGGCCGCGAAGCCGCCTGCGTCTACAAGCCGGTGGCCGGCGAGCGGCCCCTGTGGGACTTCCCCGACGGCAACCTCGCCCGGCGCGAGGTCGCCGCGTACCGCGTGTCCGAGGCGACCGGCTGGGGCCTCGTACCGCCCACCGTGCTGCGCGACGGGCCGTACGGCGAGGGCATGTGCCAGCTGTGGATCGAGGTGGCCGCCGAGGCCGACGCGCCCGACCTGCTCGCCCTGGTGGACGCCGAGGAGCCCGAGCCGGGCTGGAAGGCCATCGGCCTCGCCGACGTCGGCGAGGGACGCACCGCGCTGCTGGTGCACGCCGACGACGAACGGCTGCGCCGGCTCGCCGTGCTCGACGCGGTGATCAACAACGCCGACCGCAAGGGCGGCCACCTGCTGCCCACCGCCGACGGCCGGCTCCACGGCATCGACCACGGCGTCACCTTCCACGTCGAGGACAAGCTGCGCACCCTCCTGTGGGGCTGGGCGGGGGAGTCCCTGACCGGCGAGGCCCTGGACGTCCTCAAGGGCCTCAGGAGCGCCCTGGAGCCCGGCGGACAGCTCACGGCGGCGCTCGCCGAGTTCCTGACGCCCGCGGAGGTCGACGCCACGCGCGCGCGGGTCGAGGCGCTGCTGACCTCCGGCCGGCACCCGGAGCCCGGCGGGGAGTGGCCCGCGATCCCCTGGCCACCCGTATAGCCGCACAAGCGGACAGAAGCTCCCGGGCCGGGATCCTCCCCCTCGAACCGGTGTGCACCCCCGCACAGCGGCCCCACCTGCACATCCGCCCGGAATCCACAAGAACGCCTTCCCGGTCATCCGGACCGCACCGGTTCGTATACCGAACTCCGGTCCGGTTAGGCTCATGACATGCATGCCTGGCCCGCTTCCGAGGTCCCCGCCCTGCCTGGTCAGGGCCGCGACCTGAGGATCCACGACACCGCGACCGGCGGTCCTGTCACCCTCGACCCCGGTCCCGTCGCCCGCCTCTACGTCTGCGGCATCACGCCGTACGACGCCACCCACCTGGGGCACGCGGCGACGTACAACGCGTTCGACCTCGTCCAGCGCGTGTGGCTCGACACCAAGCGGCAGGTCCACTACGTCCAGAACGTCACCGACGTCGACGACCCGCTCCTGGAGCGCGCCCAGCGGGACGACGTCGACTGGGTCGCCCTCGCCGAGAAGGAGACCGCCCTCTTCCGCGAGGACATGACCGCCCTGCGGATGCTCCCGCCGCGCCACTACATCGGCGCCGTCGAGGCGATACCCGGCATCGTCCCGCTGGTGGAGCGCCTGCGGGAGCTCGGCGCCGCCTACGAGCTCGAGGGCGACGTCTACTTCTCCGTCGAGTCCGACCCGCACTTCGGCCAGGTCTCGCGCCTCGACGCCGCCGCCATGCGGCTGCTGTCCGCCGAGCGCGGCGGCGACCCCGACCGGCCCGGCAAGAAGAACCCGCTCGACCCGATGCTGTGGATGGCCGCCCGCGAGGGCGAGCCCAGCTGGGACGGCGGCTCGCTCGGCCGCGGCCGCCCCGGCTGGCACATCGAGTGCGTCGCCATCGCCCTCGACCACCTCGGCATGGGCTTCGACGTCCAGGGCGGCGGCTCCGACCTGGCCTTCCCGCACCACGAGATGGGCGCCTCGCACGCCCAGGTGCTCACCGGCGAGTTCCCCATGGCGAAGGCGTACGTCCACGCCGGCATGGTCGCCCTGCACGGCGAGAAGATGTCCAAGTCCAAGGGCAACCTCGTCTTCGTCTCGCAGCTGCGCCGCGACGGCGTCGACCCGGCCGCGATCCGGCTCGCCCTGCTCGCCCACCACTACCGGGCCGACTGGGAGTGGACCGACCAGGTGCTCGCCGACGCCCAGGCCCGCCTCGGCCGCTGGCGCGCGGCGGTGTCCCGGCCCGACGGCCCGCCCGCCGACGCCCTGGTGGAGGAGATCCGCGTGGCCCTGGCCGCCGACCTGGACGCCCCGGCGGCGCTGGCCGCGGTGGACCGCTGGGCGGAGCTCCAGGACGCACAGGGCGGCACCGACACGGCCGCCCCCGGCCTCGTCTCCCGCGCCGTGGACGCCCTGCTGGGCGTGGCGCTCTGAGCGACGCCTGACCCGAACGCGCCGAGGGGCGCGCTTCCCGCGGGAAGCGCGCCCCTCACCCCTCAATGCGTCGAGGCCGCCGAGAAGTTCCCGCAGCGGACCCCCGTCAGCCTCCGGGCGTCAGTCCTCGGACGGCCGGTCCCCCGACGCGCCGTCGTCCTCGCCGCTCGGCTTCGGCGGCTTCGGGGGCCGCGTGCGCTCCCCGGGGCCCTCCCGCCGGTAGGGCGGCGTACCCGGGCCCGTGTCGCCGTCGGCCGGGCCGCCGTCGCGGCGCCGCAGGTACCGTTCGAACTCCCGCGCGATCGCCTCACCGGACGCCTCCGGCAGCTCGGCGGTGTCCCGGGCCTCCTCCAGCGTCTGCACGTACTCGGCGACCTCGCTGTCCTCCGCGGCCAGCTGGTCCACGCCCACCTGCCACGCACGCGCGTCCTCGGGCAGCTCGCCCAGCGGGATGCGCACGTCGATCAGGTCCTCCAGCCGGTTCAGCAGGGCCAGCGTGGCCTTCGGGTTCGGCGGCTGCGACACGTAGTGCGGTACGGCCGCCCACAGGCTCACCGCCGGCACGCCCGCGTGCGTGCACGCCTCCTGCAGGACACCGACGATGCCCGTGGGCCCCTCGTACTTGGTCTCCTCCAGGTCCATCCGGCGGGCCAGGTCCGGGTCGGACGTGGTGCCGCTGATCGGCACCGGACGCGTGTGCGGGGTGTCACCGAGCAGGGCACCCAGGACGACCACCAGCTCCACGCCCAGCTCGTGCGCGAAGCCCAGCAGCTCGTTGCAGAACGAGCGCCAGCGCATGGACGGTTCGATGCCCCGGACCAGGACCAGGTCCCGCGGCTTCTCGCCGCCGACGCGCACCACCGACAGTCTCGTCGTCGGCCAGGTGATCTTGCGTACGCCCGCGTCCATCCACACCGTGGGACGGTTGACCTGGAAGTCGTAGTAGTCCTCGGCGTCGAGCGCCGCGAACACCTCGCCCTTCCACTCCCTCTCGAGATGCGCGACCGCGGTGGAGGCGGCGTCGCCGGCATCGTTCCAGCCCTCGAACGCGGCCACCATGACCGGGTCGATCAGCTCGGGAACCCCCTCGAGCTCGATCACCCAGCGCCTCCTTCCGACGTGCCCTCGCCTGACCACCCAACCTTACGGCGTGCGGCGGGGGCGCCCGCAGCCCCCTTGCACCGGGGACGAACGGATCACTGCCCCGATCCCCACCGGTGAACACCACCGGCGCGTGAAGATCGACGACGCGCCCCGGACAGCCCGAAGGGGCGGCCCCGCCGCTGCGGAGACGCCCCTTCCGGTCCGGCCGGGCCGGTCACTTCCCGTCGAGCACGTCCTGCACCTTCGCGCGGACCTCGTCCGTGGCCAGGCCGCGGATGGTCAGCGTCGTCCGGCGGCGCAGCACGTCGTCCGCCGTCTCGGCCCACTCGTGGTCCCGGGCGTAGACGACCTGGGCCCAGATCTCGGGGGCGTCGGGGTGGACGCGGCGGCCCAGCTCCGGGTCCTCGTTCGCCAGGCGGGCGATGTCGAAGGCCAGCGAGCCGTAGTGGGTCGCCAGGTGCTTGGCAGTGTCGGCCGCCATGCGCGGGCCGGGCGCCGGGTTGTCGACGAGCAGCCGGTGGGCGACCGCGCGCGGGTTGGCGACACCCGGCAGCGGCAGCTTCTTCGGCAGCGAGGCGATCGGTTCGAAGTCGTCGCCCAGCGGGTGACCGGGCAGCGCCTCCAGCTTCTTCATCACCGTGCGGCCGATGTGCCGGAACGTCGTCCACTTGCCGCCCGCGACGGACAGCATCCCGCCGCGGCCCTCGGTGACGACCGTCTCGCGCTTGGCCTTGGCGGTGTCGCCGGGGCCGCCCGGCAGCACGCGCAGACCCGCGAACGAGTACGTGATCAGGTCACGGGAGAGCTGCTGGTCCCGGACCGAGAACGCGGCCTCGTCCAGGATCTGGGCCATGTCCTTCTCGGTGACCGAGACGTCCGCCGGGTCGCCCTCGAACTCCTCGTCGGTGGTGCCGAGCAGCAGCATGTCCTCCCAGGGGAGGGCGAAGGTGATCCGGTACTTGTCGATGGGGGTCGCCAGGGCGGCCTTCCACGGGGAGGTCCGCTTCAGGACCAGGTGCGCGCCCTTCGACAGCCGGATCGACGGCGCCGCATCCGGGTCCTCCATCCTGCGCAGGTGGTCGACCCACGGGCCGGTCGCGTTGAGCACCAGCCGGGCGTTGACGCCGAACTCGTCGCCCGTCGTGCGGTCCTTCAGGTCCGCGCCCGTCACGCGGCCCCGGGTGAACCGGAGCCCTGTCACCTCGGCGTGGTTGAGGACGACCGCGCCCGACTCGACGGCCGCGCGGACCGTCATCAGCGCCATGCGCGCGTCGTTCATCTGGTCGTCGCCGTAGACGGCCACGGCCTTGAGGTTCTCCGTGCGCAGCTCCGGCACGTCCTGCGCCGCCTTGGCGGGGGAGAGCAGGTGGCCGACGCCGTCGCCGAACGCGGAGAGCGCGGAGTAGGCGAACACGCCCGCCCCGAGCTTCGCCGCGCCGTGCGGCCCGCCCTTGTACACGGGGAGGTAGAAGGTCAGCGGGTTCGCCAGGTGGGGGGCCACCTGGCGGGAGACCGCACGGCGCTCGAAGTGGTTCTCCGCCACCAGCTTCACCGCGCCGGTCTGCAGGTAGCGCAGACCGCCGTGGAGGAGCTTGGAGGAGGCGGAGGAGGTGGCGCCGGCGAAGTCGCCGGCGTCGACCAGGGCCACCCTGAGGCCGGACTGCGCGGCGTGCCAGGCGGTGGAGATGCCCAGGATGCCGCCACCGATCACGAGGAGGTCGTACGACGCCTTAGAGAGCTGCTCCCGGGTCTCGGCTCGGCTCGGGGCGGAGCCGGAGGACGGGTGCGTCCCCAGGGCAGGCACGGACTGCAGGGTGGACTGAGTGGTCATGTCGGGTACTTACTCCTCGTCAGAGCTGTCGCGGGGGGCAGCTCAGCTCTCGTCCTCGATCCAGCCCATGGTCCGCTCGACGGCCTTGAGCCAGTTCTTGTACTCACGGTCGCGGGTCTCCGCGTCCATGCGGGGGGTCCACTCGGCGGCCCGGCGCCAGTTGGCGCGCAGGTCGTCGGTGCTGTTCCAGAAGCCGACGGCGAGACCGGCGGCGTAGGCGGCGCCCAGGCAGGTCGTCTCGGCGACCATCGGGCGCACCACGGGCGCGTCCAGGACGTCCGAGAGGGTCTGCATCAGCAGGTTGTTCGCCGTCATGCCGCCGTCGACCTTGAGGGTCACCAGCTCGACGCCGGAGTCCTTCACCATGGCGTCGGCGATCTCCCGGGTCTGCCACGCGGTGGCCTCCAGGACGGCCCGCGCGAGGTGCGCCTTGGTCACGTACCGGGTGAGGCCGGCGATCACACCGCGGGCGTCGGAGCGCCAGTGCGGGGCGAACAGGCCGGAGAAGGCGGGCACGAAGTAGGCGCCGCCGTTGTCCTCGACCGACAGCGCGAGCGTCTCGATCTCGGCGGCGGTGGAGACCAGGCCCATCTGGTCGCGCATCCACTGCACCAGCGAGCCGGTGACGGCGATCGAGCCCTCCAGGGCGTAGACCGTGTCCTGGTCGCCGATCTTGTAGCCGACGGTGGTCAGCAGGCCGGCGTACGAGTTGATGATCTTCTCGCCGGTGTTCATCACCATGAAGGTGCCGGTGCCGTACGTCGACTTGGTCTCGCCCTCGGAGAAGCAGGTCTGGCCGAACAGGGCCGCCTGCTGGTCGCCGAGCGCGGAGGCGACCGGGATGCCGCCGAGCAGGTCGCCCAGCTTGCCGCCCTTGATCTCGCCGTAGACCTCGGCCGAGGAGCGGATCTCCGGCAGGATCTGCAGCGGCACGCCGATCGACTCGGCGATCCGCTCGTCCCACTCCATCGTGTGGAGGTTCATCAGCAGGGTGCGGGAGGCGTTGGTGACGTCGGTGACGTGCCGGCCGCCGTCGACACCGCCGGTGAGGTTCCAGATGACCCAGCTGTCCATGGTGCCGAAGAGGATGTCGCCGGCCTCGGCGCGCGCCTCGAGGCCCTCGACGTTCTCCAGCAGCCAGCGGGCCTTGGGGCCGGCGAAGTAGGAGGCGAGGGGCAGGCCCGTCTCGCGGCGGAAGCGGTCCTGGCCGACGTTGCGGCCGAGCTCGCGGCACAGGGCGTCGGTGCGGGTGTCCTGCCAGACGATGGCGTTGTGGACGGGCTCACCGGTGTTCTTGTCCCACAGCACGGTGGTCTCGCGCTGGTTGGTGATGCCGATGGCCTTGATGTCGTCGCGGGTGATGCCGGCCTTCTCGACGGCGCCGGCGACGACCTCCTGGACGTTGGTCCAGATCTCGGTGGCGTCGTGCTCGACCCAGCCCGGCTTGGGGAAGATCTGCTCGTGCTCCTTCTGGTCGACGGAGACGATGCGCCCGTCGCGGTCGAAGACGATGCAGCGGGAGGATGTGGTGCCCTGGTCGATGGCGGCGATGAAGGGGCCGGCGGTGTGGGCGTCGGTCACTGTGTGCTCCTGGGGATTCCGTGGTCTTGAGGGCTTGTACGTACGGCGTGCGCCGGGAGTTTCGTGCTCCTCACCCGATCGGGCGAAGCGTGGTGCCGAAAACTCGGTGACTAGGCGAAAGCCACGTTGTAGATGCCTGCCGCGAGGGCGCCGCCGATCAGCGGGCCGACCACGGGGACCCAGGCGTAGCTCCAGTCGGAGCCGCCCTTGTTGGGCAGGGGCAGGAGGGAGTGCACGATGCGCGGACCGAGGTCACGGGCCGGGTTGATCGCGTAGCCGGTCGGTCCGCCGAGGGACAGGCCGATGGAGACCACCACGAGCGCGGTGATCAGCGCGCCCAGGTTGCCGAGGCCGTTGCCCTTGTCGTTCAGGCCCTGCGTGAGCACGGCGAGCACCAGCACCACGGTGCCGATGATCTCGGTGGCGAGGTTCTGCACCGCGTTGCGGATCTCCGGGCCGGTGGAGAAGACGCCCAGGACCGGGCCGGCGCCCTTCTCCTGGGCCTCGACGGCCTTGGCCGCCGTGGCCTGCGCACCCGGGCCGCCGACGATCTCCCGGTCGGTGAGGTGCGCGTGGAACTGGCCGTAGTAGGCGGCCCAGACCAGGGTCGCGCCGATCAGGGCGCCGAGGATCTGTCCGCCCCAGTACGCCGGCACGTTGCTCCAGTCGCCGTCCTTGATGGCGAGGGCGAGCGTCACGGCCGGGTTGAGGTGGGCGCCCGACAGGGGCGCCGAGGTGTAGACCGCGGTGAGCACGGCGAAGCCCCACCCGAAGGTGATGGCGAGCCAACCGGCGTTGCGGGCCTTGGAGGCCTTCAGCGTGACGGCGGCGCAGACACCGCCGCCGAGCAGGATGAGTATGGCGGTACCGATGGTCTCGCCGATGAAGATGTCGGAGCTGGACACCCGCGACTCCTTTGTCCTTCGTCCAGGGAAGCCGATCCCCGGGTCCCGCCGGGGATCTGGCGCCCTCGGTGATGAGAGCGATGCCGGCCCTTGGCGTTGTCACACTCTAGCGCGTATTGCCGGTAGGTGTTCGACAATGCCGACCGATGGACGGGAGTCTTGCTGTGGCGTTACGCACCCGTCAAGAGTCCTGTTATCGAAAGCACGATCGTTATTGATCGCCCTGTGCTATCGATCTCCGCAGGCCGGACCGAGGGTCATCCCTTTTGTCCGGTGGAGGGTAGATAAAAACCGGAACGCCTGCCAGGCGTCCCGGTGGGAAAGGTGGTCCGGCCCCCGGGCAGCGCCCGGGGTGACCGTTCAGAAGCGGCCGGCGCCCAGGTCCCGTGACACCGCGCGGGCACAGTCCCGCACCGCCGCGATCAGCTCGGGCCGCAGCGCGCCCTCCTCGTCGGGCCGGCACAGCCGCTCCACGGCGCCGGTGATGCCGACCGCGCCGACCGGCATGCGCCGCCGGTCGTGGATGGGGGCGGCGATGGACGCGACGCCCTCCCAGGTCTCCTCCACGTCGGCCGCGTAACCCCGCGCACGCGTGATGTCCAGGAGCTGCTCGAAGTCGTCCAGGTCGCACACGGTGCGGTCGGTGAACGCCTTGCGGTCGGCCTCCAGGGCCTCACTGTGCGCCACCGGGTCGTAGGCCGACAGCACCTTGCCCAGGGCGGTGGAGTGCAACGGCTGCATGGCGCCGATCTCCAGCACCTGCCGGCTGTCGTCGGGACGGAAGACGTGGTGCACGATCAGCACGCCCTGCTGGTGCAGCACGCCCAGGTGGACGCTCTCGCCGCTGGAACGGGCCAGGTCGTCCGTCCAGACCAGGGCCCGGGCCCGCAGCTCGTGCACGTCCAGGTACGTAGTTCCCAGGCGCAGCAGCTCGGCGCCCAGCTGGTAGCGGCCGGAGGCCTCGTCCTGCTCGACGAACCCCTCCTGCTGGAGGGTGCGCAGGATGCCGTGGGCGGTGCCCTTGGCCAGGCCGAGCGACGAGGCGATGTCCGACAGGCCGAGCCGCCGCTCGCCGCCCGCGAGCAGCCGCAGCATCGCGGCCGCCCGTTCGAGCGACTGGATGTTCCGTGCCATCGCCGTCCTGCCTCCGTCCCCTTCGACCGTCCGGCCCCGCGGCCGTCCCGCCCGTGCCCGCACGGACGCGCCGTCGGGCGTCCGCCCGCATGCGCGCAGTGCGAACTGTCACCGTTCGGCAATGTCGAACACTACCGGTCCATGCCGACCTCCTGCCAATGGTCCGACGGCATGCGTTCCGACTTCGGTCCCCCGGCAGTGGCCCGGCGGTCACCGGCGTCCGCCCCGTGGACGCCCTGACCATATGCCCTCCGTCCCGGCTACCCTGACGGCGTGCGCTCTCCCCGCGAGCCGCCGTGCACGCATCCTGGGAGAGGCAAAGCCGACAGCCGTCGCACCCGAGGGAGCCCTTCCATGGCCTCTGTGCCGCCGACCCCTTCCGCCGACAGCCGGGCCCGTGTGTCCGCGCTCCGTGAGGCCCTCGCCACCCGTGTGGTGGTCGCCGACGGGGCGATGGGCACGATGCTCCAGGCCCAGGAGCCCACGCTGGAGGACTTCCAGCAGCTCGAGGGCTGCAACGAGATCCTCAACGTCACCCGGCCCGACATCGTGCGCTCGGTGCACGAGGCGTACTTCGACGCCGGGGTCGACTGCGTGGAGACCAACACGTTCGGCGCCAACCACGCGGCCATGGCCGAGTACGACATCGCCGACCGCGTCGAGGAACTGTCGGAGGCCGGCGCCCGCATCGCCCGCGAGGCCGCCGACGCCCACACGGCCCGCGACGGCCGCCAGCGCTGGGTGCTGGGGTCGATCGGCCCGGGCACCAAGCTGCCCACCCTCGGTCACGTGCCCTACGGCACGATCCGCGACGGCTTCCAGCAGAACGCCGAAGGCCTGCTGGCCGGCGGCGCCGACGCCCTGATCGTGGAGACCACGCAGGACCTGCTGCAGACCAAGGCGTCGGCGCTGGGTGCCCGGCGCGCGATGGAGGCGACGGGCGTCGAGGTGCCGCTGCTGGTGTCGATGGCGTTCGAGACGACCGGCACGATGCTGCTCGGCTCCGAGATCGGCGCCGCCCTGACCGCACTGGAGCCGCTGGGCATCGACATGATCGGCCTGAACTGTTCCACCGGCCCGGCCGAGATGAGCGAGCACCTGCGCTACCTCACGCGGCACGCCCGGATCCCGCTGCTGTGCATGCCGAACGCGGGCCTGCCCATCCTCACCAAGGACGGCGCCCACTTCCCGCTCGACCCCGAGGGCCTGGCGGACGCCCAGGAGAACTTCGTCCGCGACTACGGCCTCAACCTGGTCGGCGGCTGCTGCGGCACCACCCCCGAGCACCTGCGCCGGCTCGTCGAGCGCGTGCGCGACGCCGCTCCCGCCGAACGCTCCCCGCAGCCCGAGCCGGGCGCGGCCTCCCTCTACCAGGCGGTCCCGTTCCGGCAGGACACCTCCTACCTGGCGATCGGGGAGCGCACCAACGCCAACGGCTCGAAGAAGTTCCGTGAGGCGATGCTCGCGGGCCGGTGGGACGACTGTGTGGAGATCGCCCGCGAGCAGATCCGTGAGGGCGCGCACATGCTGGACCTGTGCGTCGACTACGTGGGCCGGGACGGGGTCGCGGACATGCGGGAGCTGGCCGGGCGCCTGGCGACGGCCTCGACGCTGCCGATCGTGCTGGACTCCACCGAGGTCGACGTCATCCAGGCGGGCCTGGAGAAGCTGGGCGGCCGCGCGGTGATCAACTCGGTGAACTACGAGGACGGTGACGGCCCCGAGTCGCGGTTCGCGAAGGTGACGCGGCTGGCGAAGGAGCACGGGGCGGCGCTGATCGCGCTGACCATCGACGAGGAGGGCCAGGCCCGCACGCCGGAGAAGAAGGTGGAGATCGCCGAGCGGCTGATCGCCGACCTGACGGGGAACTGGGGGATCCGCGAGGGGGACATCCTCATCGACACCCTGACGTTCACGATCTGCACGGGTCAGGAGGAGTCCCGCAAGGACGGCATCGCGACCATCGAGGCGATCCGCGAACTCAAGCGCCGCCACCCCCAGGTGCAGACCACGCTGGGCCTGTCGAACATCTCCTTCGGCCTGAACCCGGCCGCGCGCATCCTGCTCAACTCCGTCTTCCTCGACGAGTGCGTCAAGGCCGGCCTGGACTCCGCCATCGTCCACGCCAGCAAGATCCTGCCGATCGCGCGGTTCAGCGAGGAGGAGGTCCGCACGGCCCTGGACCTGATCCACGACCGGCGCAGTGAGGGCTACGACCCGCTGCAGAAGCTGATGCAGCTGTTCGAGGGGGCGACGGCGAAGTCGCTGAAGGCGGGCCGGGCCGAGGAGCTGACGGCGCTGCCGTTGGAGGAGCGGCTGAAGCGGCGCATCATCGACGGTGAGCGCAACGGCCTGGAGGCCGATCTGGACGAGGCGCTGCGGACGCGGCCGGCCCTGGACATCGTCAACGACACGCTGCTGGACGGGATGAAGGTCGTGGGGGAGCTGTTCGGCTCCGGGCAGATGCAGCTGCCGTTCGTGCTGCAGTCCGCCGAGGTGATGAAGGCGGCCGTA